>NZ_WRXO01000002.1 GCF_009758125.1 Chitinophaga oryziterrae | reverse complement strand
AAAATAGAGCTGAAAGGAGAATCCTTACGGAAGAATAAAAACAGTTAAATTACATCAGCTACTACAAGTCTTTAATTGTGGTACACTATGACCTGAAATAGTGGTAAGCTTTAACCGTAATATCCACCTTGATCGGAATGGATTAAAAGCTATTCAGCCCAGGTCTTTTGTACCTAAAACAACGGATAGTAGGCATCCTTACACCATAAGTCCTAATGTGCTGAAGAAACAGGGGTTTCCATCCGGTATGAATGCAACATGGGTAGGCGATATTACTTACATCCCTATGGCAGATGGAACATTCCGCTATTTGTCTGTATGGATGGATTTATATTCGCGCAAAATTGTGGGATGGATTTACAGGATCACATGAAGGAATCACTGGTAATAACCTCTTTTAAGAAAGCGTTGGCTAATCGTAAACCCCAGGAGAAGATGGTCATTCATTCTGATCGGGGTGGTCAGTATGCGAGTAAAAAGTTTCGCAAGCTTATTGATAAACGTAGGCTAACGCAGAGTATGAGCGATGCAGACAATCCTTACGACAACGCGCATATGGAGTCCTATTTTAGCCGCTTTAAGGCTGAATTGATGGAAGGCGGCGCATTTGATAACGCTGAGGATTCCCGAACCGAGATTTTTGAATTTATAGAAATGTATTATAATCCGAAAAGATTACATTCTTCCCTGGGTTATTTATCACCTAATAATTTTGAGTTAAACCAGACAGCAGCATGATATCAGAAAGTCAAAAATGGCATGGGCTAACGCCCATAAGCATCATGTCCTGGGGGCTACGCGCCCCCAGACCCCGGCGGGATTTTATAGGCATCAATCCGCCAAATAGTCTATTGAAAGGAAATAAAAAAGTTCATGGCTTAATTTATTCCATGAGCTCCTTACTACTTATGCGGAGTAGACAACCGGACTATTTGTCGGACGATTCTATTCCTACACGGGTGCTTCCCAGCAGAGCCGATTCTGCTTTGAATCGACAATAAATGTAATTGGGTTTACTATATTTGTAAAATCTATTTCTTAACTAAGAGAATACACTGTCCGGGAAAATCAAACACCTCAAACTACCAAGCGAATAACTCCTATCTGGCTGTAACATACCAAATGGATAGTAATCCTGTGCACTGAGTAACTCTGCCCTATAATGATCGCCTTACTGGATGGGTTTGTCACTAATCGTAGCTAACACGTTAAGTCGTGCAATATCTAGTCGTGTTAACTTGAGTTATAAAAGTATGCGAATATTCGGTACTTACCTTTGTCGTACATTTTGCCTACCTTATTTTTCGTTATAATAAAAATCAGTTTGCACACAATTCAGATAATCTTAAATGATTTTTTGTACACTTTCAAAAACAATTTCACCAAGCTGTTGATAAGTAGTTATGTTATTTAGACAATTAAATTTTTTTGTTTCTATAGTATTCCCATCTGAAATAGGTGTTGAGATTAAATATTCAACATCGAAATATAACTTTAACCCGAATGGACTTTTACCCTTAATCATTATCCATTCAATATCTAATATCTTATGCCCTACAATGTCATTAAATTCTGCAGAATTAGTAAAGTCATAATATTCATTGTCAATAATTTCATCAATTTCACAAGTCTGCCACTTGGTAACACGACTTTCAAAAATATCATAAGAAAAGTATTTATCAGGTATTTTTTGCTTAATAACTATAGGAGTCCAATTGTCCCCCTTGTCTGTAGTTATTACAAATAATCCTTCAAATCCGCTTAAAGTAATTCCAATTGAAATATCTACATTTATTCTCTTTTCCTCCCCCAAAGGAGGCCAAAGAATAATAAACACTCTACTTATTTCTTTTTTTAATAATGTGCTAATATCCATTTTAATTATATTAAGGCTTTACTAATGGTTTGGCAAGTTGATACCAATTATTTGAGGTTTTATTAATCAAAGTAATTAATGTACCATTCGCTTCTGTAACTATCATTTTTCCATCGCTTATATAGAATAATGCATTTGGAGTTTCATTCCACGCCCCAATCCTTGTTAATGCAGGATCTGATGCTTTTAGTAAATCAGAAGCTAACTGTTCAAGCTTAGGTACAAGCTTTTGAAGTTCTTGAGGAGTATGGCCTCCGAGCCCTAATACATCAGCATGTTTTATTAAATGTCCTTTCGCATTTTTTCCAAAAAGAAGCACCTTCTCAACAACTTTTTCAACAACTACACTTTTAGCTTCACTAGCAGCAACTCCTGTTCCTCCTTCAGCATACAACACTGCTTGATCTACCGGGCCGAGTAACTTACCTCCTGGGAGAGCCAAAATAGCCCAACTACCTGCCGCTATTACTCTGCTATCAGTGATTTTTACACGCTTTGAATCAAGTTCACGTTGCCAGAATTCTTTGAATTCTAAATTATTTAAATACTCATCTTTTACTTCGGTACCAAATGATTGCCTGCTTCCATGGAAGGCAGTAACTACATTATACATATTTTCATCCCACTGCTTACCAGCATAAGTAACGCCGTAGGAATGACGTGATTCTGAGTATGTAGTAGATCCTCCCCAGACTATAGCTCTCCAAGCTGCACCTAATCTTGAATAAGCTCCATTAGGATCAGTATTTAAGATAGGATTATTATAGAATACGGAGTAATCACTTTTGTCAATTTGTTGCACAGGATCCACATTCCATCTTCTTCCTATTCTTGAATCATACTCCCAGAATTGTGCTGTATAACTATTTCCATCTCCATTTATCTCGTCAGACTTCTCCTGCCCGTTAAACCCATAACGATAAGTGCCAAGAGAATAACGTCTATCCGGTTGTAACATACCAAATGGATAGTAATCCTGTGCACTGAGTAACTCTGCCTTGTAATGATCACCTTCCTGAACAGGTTTGTCACTAATTGTAGCCAGTACGTTACCCAAATGATTACTTAGCTCATAACGCTTAATACCTAAATTATCCCAGATACTACTTATATCAGTATCTACCGCAACATCGGGCGTCCAGATACCTAAACGGCTGGAACCATACAATTCCTGTTCCTTCCAGTACAGGGTAGAGCCCCCGTCTTTGTTACCGTAAATAGCAAGTGTATTACCCTGCGCATCCCGTACATACCAGGTTTTATCAGTTACGCCACTATGAGTATAAGCTTCGTAGATCCTGTTACCACCTGCATCATAACGATATTCCAAAGAAAAGTCATAGCCGATAACGACTCTACTTTTTTCATTTACTAGTAGGTCTTAATTACTTACATATTGTTAATCTGAACATGATAATTGACCATGATCTTTAATAACTTGCAATACTTCATCTAATGTCGGGTTAAGACTGAAAAATTTTCTTCGAACATCATCTGACTCAACTTTCAATAACTCAATCTCCCATCTGTCCTCAATTCTCACAATTAGCAAAGTTAAAAGGTCGTCGTTCAAAACGCCTACCCAAGTCAACCTTCGTTTACCATCCCTTTTATCTTTGGATAAATGTTCAAAGCCAACAAATCCCAAGTATTCTAAATCCTTTTCCTCTATCATTTTTACTATTTAGGTTTAGTAAATATTACATCTACAGATTTATAGTTTCCATCTTCATCCTTCTCTGTCCCTAAGGAAACTTTAGGGGTACCAGTATATCCCAATCTCTTTGCCATTTCCCCTGTAAAGGTTTCCATTACGGCCTTCTGTGCTGCAGTTTCATCTCCACCATATTTTTTTAAAGATTTATTAAAGGCATCAAGGTTATCACTTAAATCACCTGCCCGCCAAATACCTCGAATAGATCGTATTTCATCGAATTCTGTATTAATATAGTTAAAGATTCCTTTCAAAACATCTCCTCCGCGGCCATCTAATGTAGTACCCTTTGTTTTGATATATAAACTTAATGCTCCTTCAGTCAACCACCCTTTTCCTACTACCTTAGAATTTGCTGGATCTCTTACAATAGCATACCCATCTTCTTCTCCGACATTTATAGGCTCAGAAGATAACTTCATTGCGGGTTGAGTCGTTTTTATAGCCACCTCGACTCCAGGTGTTTGAGGAGCAAGATTGCTAGCGTTTACCCGTGCAACAATTTTACTATTGCCGAAACGGTGCATCATATACTGCGCTCCTGTTTGAAACATGGCGTTCAATAAATCCCTATTCGTTTCAACAGTTCCTTTGGGTAAATTAGACGCGAGATTATATGAATATGCCATGCCCTTATGAGCAGGAGCATCAAGCCATTTTCCAAAATCCTTAACTATGTTAGTTCTACTTACTATTTCATTAGTCGATTGACCACCTCCATAGCTAATAGGAATACCACCTTCTGCTCCATCTATATCTATTGCCCAAATTGGAGTATTACTTGCAAATTGATATGGTGTAAGTTCTGGATATTTCTGAGTTAACGGATCCACACTCAAAAACCTTCCAATCCTCGGATCATACACCCTCATTCCATAATCCTGCTGATTCCCCTCTCCTTTCACCTCATTATCATTCTCCTTACCATTAAACCCATAACGATAACTTCCAAGCGAATAACTCCTATCCGGCTGCAACATGCCAAATGGATAATAATCCTGTGCACTGAGCAACTCTGCCTTATAATGATCGCCTTCCAAAACAGGTTTGTCACTAATTGTAGCTAACACATTGCCAAGGTGATTGCTTAGCTCATAATGCTTGATGCCTAGATTATCCCAGATACTACTTACATCAGTACCTACTGCAACATCAGGCGTCCAGATGCCTAAACGGCTGGAACCATATAATTCCTGTTCTTTCCAGTACAGGGTAGAGCCTCCGTCTTTGTTACCATAGATAGCCAGTGTATTACCCTGCGCATCCCGTACATACCAAGATTTATCAGTTACACCACCATGAGTATAAGCTTTGTAGATCCTGTTACCACCAGCATCATAACGATATTCCAAAGAACTCCCATCGGCCTTGGTAATGCTCTTGATCTTCCCATACACTGTCCACTGGATATTACTAACACCTCCTTCCACATCTTTAATCAAATTACCGATGTTGTCATAAAGATAATTATTTGCCGCCTGATTTGAAATATCGTTTGTATAAGGATCTCCACTTACACGGTCTAATACCTGGGTCAACCGGTTATTTTTCAGGTAGCCTAAGGCATCCTTAGTATAAACATAATTCATACTGTCCATTGGTAAGGTTTTACCACTGGCACCACTACCATAACGGACATAGCTTAAGATGTTACCGTTGCCATCATACTTAACATCCTCTTTGAAAGGGAATCCAATAGATGTTGTGTTCCAGGTCGTATCTCCTACTGTCAACCCATGCTGACGCATAGCTGTTAGACGGTTCAACTGGTCATAACGGTAAGTGTAGCCTACCGAAGCACCGGAATTGATATTAGACAATGCAAGTGTACTACGGCTGATATTACCATTATACAGGTTACGACCCATTACATCTCCTGACTGAGACCCCCAGTTTAAAGTAATCGCAGTTTGACCTGTACCAATAGGCTGATAGTCCCCACTAAAGTAATCGAGAGTATAAGCATACGCATCACGGCCAACAACGACCCTTGTACTGCCCACAACACCGTCCTTACCCATGTCATTAGCTGCGGATAGATAGTTGCCATTTACCCCCTTTAACCACCCTTGTAAGGTATAAGCATAATCGAGTCCCTGCACCAATGCAGTGTTGCCAAGCTCTATACGAGCCAGTGGGCCATGTAAATAGTAACGATAAGCCGCATCTGTCTTTGGATTCTCAATCTCCCAGGCATCCCCAGACGTACTATTAATACCAGTACGGGCTTTGGTTAACCGGTTTTCAGCGTCATACTCGTAGTTGTAGAAGAAACGGTCGGCAGCTCCCTGCTGGTAACGCACTTTGTTCACTTTACCACTAACAAGGTCGTATTGATAATCAACTCGTTTAGTACCCAGGTCTTGTATCTGTTGCCACAACGTCTTCACGTTACCTATCTGGTCATAACTGTAATAAGTAGCCTGCTGAGGTCCTCCAGTAGCAGCATCCTGATAAGTAACCGCAGATACACGTTTCCGCAAATTATCCTGGGTAAGACCGGCCGCAGCATAAGGCTCGTCATAATAAGTACGGGTGATCTGTGTATTAGTACCCGTAGTATTCATCGTATTTACCTGCGTATCAGTCAGGAAGGGAGTAGCGGCCAGCGTAGTAGTGCCTGACTTCTCTCCCACTTCTATAATACGTCCCTGCGCATCATAATTCGTATAACTGTAACGATTCGCCACACCTCCATTTGCAGGTGAAAACTGCTCCCAGTTATGAGAGAAAACCACACGTCCCAACCTGTCATACCAGAAACGGCTGTTACCAGTATTATCCGGCGCGAAGGAATTTTCTACCCCATTCAGGGATTGATAAGCATATGAAGTAGGCAATGTATGAGAAGGGAATACCGCTGAATACTGCGTTTCTGTTGACGCATGCTTAACCCAGCATGCCCTAACTCGATCATATCTCTACGTGAAGAGACCGATTTCAACGCAACTTTTTTTTCAAAAAATCATTCTCTACCTTTAATTGACCGATTTGCGCATACAGCTTTTCCAGTTGGTCTTCCTGTTGTTCTGTATTAGGCCCCCCGCTATCTGTCTCAAATGCGCTGGCCAATTCCCTGCGGCTTCTCTCTTCCAGGTATTGATTTGAGTAGGATGCAACTCATACTTACGCGCTAGTTCTTCCATGGTGCTGCGCTCCTTAAGGGCTTCTAATACGACTTTCGCTTTGAAGTCCCCACTAAACTTACGTCTGTTCTTCTTTGTCATTCTTTAGGCAATTTAAGACTAAAGTTTTTATCTTAACTGCCGGCCCTTTTTTCGGGGTCCATTATAGTTTAGGCACCAGCTTAACACCATTCAGCCTTGCTGTCTTCAAACAATGACTACTTTCGGTAAAAGAGTAAGAAAATGCAGGGAAGATAAAAAACCTTTCCCTGCAAGAGTTAGCAAAGCAGACGAATACTTCTTATATTGTTGTAGGCAAATATGAACGGGACGAGATAAACCCTTCTCTTGAAGTGGCTAAAAACCCTCGACTTAGCATTCGATATTACTGTAGCGTATTTATTGGGGGAAGCCGCCAATAGTAATATTTTTAAAGATCCTTCATATACCTGTCAGATCTACAACAATGTGTTTCGGATAGTTTCGGGCTTTGTTTTGTTATGCAAACTCACCCACACATCTTTGCCTAATCTGCTTCCTGTTCGTCAGGCCAGAGATTTACCGCCGGCCTCCTTCAGATTCCTTCTCACGAAGGACACCCTTGCCTTAAGTTAACGCTTCCTACTATCAAGGCGCGTTCAGGGACTTACACCCTAGAGTATACGTCCATGCCGGGTGCACATAAAGTAATAAACCCGGTCGCTGACCGGGTTTATTACTTTAATTATAATTCAACTCTTATCCTTTTAATCGTATTACAATATTTATTACTTGCAAATAATAGAATCAGACAAGTCGATCCGAGGTGTTCAATGCACGATTAATAAAAATATGTTGGGCTAGCCATTAGCTGTTATGCTTCATTATCCGTTTTTTACCCAATCCATTCAATCTTCTTTTGGATCATAACGCATAAATAGCCAAATATCTAATCTGTCCGCTAAATTAATTTTATCTTTTTTAACTGTAAAATCAAGATCATAATTAATTCTTTGATTACTTTATTAGCTGTCATACTCATCACTTCTATTAAATTAGTAACTATTTTATCTTTTACTACATTTTTCAGATAGCTGAATGATTAGACAGGGGCTTTTATCTTTAAAAAAGTCATAAATAGAACACCTATTATCTAAAAATCATTTTAAATACTCCAATACCCAATTAAGACTATCGGGATATTCTCTATTGCAGTATTTAAAATCACTTGGAACAATTAATATCTTGCTTATATTTGGATCTTTGGAATAATAAACTATCGGGAAAGATTTTCCTACAAAGTCTCTTCCTGCGCTATTTAATAATGCTATACCAGATGCATCTCCTCTATATTTATTATTTCCAATATAAAATTCATATACAAACTTTAAATTCCCTTTATAACCTCTTTCTTCTTTAACAAGAATCCCTGTGGTCCAAAATCCATAATTGCATAATTTATAACGAGTATTAAACTGCAAATAGATCAAATATCCAAAAAGAAAAATAATACAAGTCGCTATAATTATTTTCCTACTAATGCGTATTTTCATTTTCCTTCTTTTTTTGTTGTTCACTAAAGATATAAGTTCCAGTAGTTGATATTTGATTACCAAACAAATAGTTTAGGTAATTAGCACTTGTTTCACCAAAATGGGATGTAAGGGCACTTGCGCCTTTACCTGCTGCAATATTAAATAATGTACCTACACTTGTCTCCACTCCAAATTGTATCATTGATTTATCTTGAAAAACTGAATTCTTAAAAGGCTCCATTGATAAATTCACCTGAAGCGCAGAACCTAAAGAAGCTGTAGTAAACGGATGACTAAAAATAGCATTTGCTGTTAAACTTCCAACATTATAATCGCCAATTGAAATTTTCCCATTCTGACCAATTTGAAATGCTGTTTGGATTGTAAAATCAGCTGCTGCACTTCCTAATCCTGCTCTAAATGTATTAAACCCAATTAATGACCTTCCAAATGAACTAAAAGAAGTAAAAGCCCCTGACATGCGGGCGCCACTTCCTGATAATGGAGCCGTTAATATTCCGACAGCAACACCTTTTATAACAGGACTCTCCACAGCCCCTGAACCATACTCACCGCCCACAGGTCCCATAATAGTTCTTAATTTATCTATGCGTTGCACATTCTCAATTGACCTCCGCCTTTCCTCAGCACAAGACACACAAGGATCCGATTGTCTGAACATAGGTTGATTAGCCAATCTCAAATTCAATTGGTAACTAGTTACAGCTTTTGTAATCTCAACATGCCTAATTAACTTACTTGATGTACTAGATAGTTCCCATTCCTCACCATCTCTATCAACTCCATCAATCGGCCTGTTACTAGCAAACTGATACGGAGTCAACTCGGGGTATGATTTCGTCAACGGATCCACACTTAAAAACCTTCCTATCCTCGGATCTGATATCCTCATCCCGTAATCCTGCTGATTCCCTTCACCCTTCACCTCATTGTCATTCTCCTTCCCATTGAACCCATAACGATAACTACCAAGCGAATAACTCCTATCAGGCTGCAACATACCAAATGGATAGTAATCCTGCGCGCTGAGTAACTCTGCTTTATAATGATCAACTTCCCAAACAGGTTTGTCACTAATCGTAGCTAATACGTTACCGAGGTGATTGCTTAGCTCATAACGCTTAATACCCAGGTTATCCCACATACTACTTACATCAGTACCTACAGCAACATCGGGTGTCCAGATACCTAAACGACTGGAACCATAGAGTTGCTGTTCTTTCCAGTACAGGGTAGAACCGCCATCTTTATTACCATAGATAGCCAGTGTATTACCCTGCGCATCACGTACATACCAGGTTTTATCAGTTACGCCACTATGAGCATAAGCTTTGTAAATCCTGTTACCACCAGCATCATAACGATATTCCAAAGAACTGCCATCGGACTTGGTAATGCTCTTGATCTTCCCATACACCGTCCATTGGATGTTACTAACACCACCTTCCACATCTTTAATCAAATTACCGATGTTGTCATAAAGATAATTATTTGCCGCCTGATTTGAAATATCGTTTGTATATGGATCTCCACTTACACGGTCTAATACCTGGGTCAGCCGGTTATTTTTCAGGTAACCTGAGGCATCCTTAGTATAAACATAATTCATACTGTCCATTGGTAAGGTTTTGCCACTAACACCACTACCATAACGGACATAGCTTAAGATGTTACCGTTGCCATCATACTTAACATCCTCTTTGAAAGGGAATCCAATAGATGTTGTGCTCCAGGTCGTATCTCCTACTGTCAACCCATGCTGACGCATAGCGGTTAGACGGTTCAGTTGATCATAACGGTAAGTGTAACCAACAGAAGCACCAGAATTGATGTTAGACAATGCAAGTGTACTACGGCTGATATTGCCATTATACAGGTTACGACCCATTACATCTCCTGACTTAGCCCCCCAGTTTAAAGTAATCGCAGTTTGACCTGTACCAATAGGCAGATAGTCACCTTTAAAGTAATCAAGAGTATAAGCATACGCATCCCGGCCAACAACGGCCCTTGTACTGCCCACAACACCGTCCTTACCCATATCATTAGCTGCGGATAGATAGTTGCCATTTACCCCCTTTAACCACCCTTGTAAGGTATAAGCATAGTCCAGTCCCTGCACCAATGCAGTGTTACCAAGCTCCATACGAGCCAGTGGGCCATGTAAATAGTAACGATAAGCCGCATCTGTCTTTGGATTCTCAATCTCCCAGGCATCCCCAGACGTACTATTAATACCAGTACGGGCTTTGGTTAACCGGTTTTCAGCGTCGTACTCGTAGTTGTAGAAGAAACGGTCGGCAGCTCCCTGCTGGTAACGCACTTTGTTCACTTTACCACTAACAAGGTCGTATTGATAATCAATTCGTTTAGTACCCAGGTCTTGTATCTGTTGCCACAACGTCTTCACATTACCTATCTGGTCGTAACTGTAATAAGTTGCTTGTTGAGGTCCACCAGTTGCAACATCCTGATAAGTAACCGCAGATACACGTTTCCGCAAATTATCCTGAGCAAGACCGGCAGCCGCATAAGGCTCATCATAATAAGTACGGGTGATCTGCGTATTAGTACCCGTAGTATTCATCGTATTTACCTGCGTATCAGTCAGGAAGGGTGTAGCGGCCAGCGTAGTAGTGCCGGACTTCTCTCCCACTTCAATTATACGTCCCTGCGCATCATAATTCGTATAACTGTAACGATTCGCAACACCTCCATTTGCAGGTGAAAACTGCTCCCAGTTATGAGAGTAAACTACACGTCCCAACCTGTCATACCAGAAACGACTGTTACCTGTATTATCAGGGGCGAAGGAATTTTCTACGCCATTCAGAGAATGATAAGCATATGAAGTAGGCAGTGTATGCGAAGGGAATACCGCTGAATACTGCGTTTCCGTTGTACTACCACTGCCGATTGTCGTCACAGAACCCGCTGCAGGGATGTTAAACCTACCCCAGTACTGTAAATTACTATTCAGCGCTGTCGCATAGGCAGGACTCAGAGACAAACAAGACACGCCCGCATTCGCAGCAATTTCCGCCGGTGTCAGCAACCTGTTATACAAACGCAGATGCTTCAGCGTAGTAATACTTTCCGGATACACAATACCCGTAGAAGTCGATATTATCTCAAATCCACAGCTTCCGTTAGGTGCAATCGCCACCGCAGGACAAGCAACCCCATTTACATATACAGTAAGATTATTACTATTGAGATTCGCGCCCTGCATCACAATATGCGTCCATTGTTTCAATGGAAGAATTGCCTGCAAATCTGCGATAGTATGCGTAGACTGTGTAAGATCAACTGCCGTATTGTCCGAAGAAGGAACCAGCGTATAAGTATCCAGATGTAGATAACGCCCATCCAGACAAGTATTCATCAGGTACTTGTTATTACCTGTTGTCATCAACACCTGACTGGTACCCGCAGTCCCATTATACAACCACATCTCCATCGCACTGTTAGTACCCGTCTGTAACATGGTCGTCAACTGCTGCAACGCTGTCGGTTTGTCTTTATTAACCACCGCATCATCGTAATCACAGCTTACATTCTCATTCGCACGAACAGCCCTGATCTGCTCCTGTAAGGCAGCATCCAGCAAATGCACCCCTTCCGGAGGTACAGTTCGCACCAGGTTACCTGCCTGATCATAATAGTACAGCGTAAAATGATAATACTGCTGAGAAGCAGTCATCTGTAACTTCACCTTCTCTGCCGAACAATAAGCAATGTAATCCTTGCGGAACTGACGGCGGACTTCCGCTATATATTCTTTATATAAGAACACAGCCGTAGCCACCGCATTATCCATCACCTGCATCATGCACTCATAAGGGTCTGGTTTCACAGTACTGTAAGCAGGATGATTGCATAATACAGCCGTCGGAGTGGTAGCCAATGCATCAACATAAGCCTTATAATCACTGTAAGAAAGCGTAAAGCCCCAACGCTGATTCAGATAGGTTGAATAAATACCTTCATAATCCGGACTGGCACTGTTCATCCAGCTCTCCTGCGCCATCGCAGTCAAACCTGCCTGGAACTCAGCAGCAGTAATACAACCCTTTGCCGTACCATCTAAAAATACCGGTACCTGTATAGGTTGGGCTAATAAATAACGACAGTTAGTACACCCATTCTGTAACGTGGTAAACTCATCTGCAGACAGGTTCATCGCCGTACCATATTTACTGGTAAGATACTGATACAGCGTAAGCGTACTGCCAGAGGAAGTATACTCCTGGGTAATAGCTGTCAGTTTAGCACATACATCAGTACTGGTCTTGTCTATAATATGACTGGCAGCCTGCTCTTTTACATCATAAGGATAAGGGGCATCTACCAACCATGGATTACAGATCATACTAAAAGATGCAGCACCAAGTGTTGCTTTAATCACATCTTTGAATGAACTATAACCAGAAGCCGTTAACTGAGCATTCGGAGTTGTACTGGCGCCATTAGGATGATTCACATCCCCACCCAATTTACACACCTCAATTAACCTCGTACGCAACAACGCCCTTTTCGTTGCATAGTCAGGATCTGTTGCTAATAAACAGCCATCCAGCTGTTGTATCCATGTATCTGCCTGCGCTTCACAGTTTGCACCTATCTGCGCTGCAATCTGTGCATTCGCATATGCCTTTATTACGGTAGTATCGGTAGAAACAGCCGGCGTAGTGTAGGATATCTTATCAATACGAGATTCCTTGTACTTGTATGCCGGATCACAGGTTGTGGCAGGTACAGAGCAGGAAACCTCCGGCTCTATTGTATACGTATACTGCGTGTTCGCTACTCCGCTCAATGTGATAGTATACGAGCTGTTATCATGATCAAAATAAAAATGTCTATAGAACTCCCCTGGACCAGCAGACGAATTTTCAAACCATACATGTACCGCAAGCGTAGCTCCAACAGGAATAGCAGTCGTTCCAATATAAGTCAATGTAAAAGTCCAGACATTACCTATATCATCAGTACCATTCCATGTATGATTATGCGACATCTGGAAATTTGAAGTTTTCGCTGCCAGCGTACAGAAGCTTGCTGAGGCCCTGCCACCAGCACTACTACCCGCACAACTAACATCTGCAATATGGACCGAACTAAGATTGATCGTACCATCCATACATGCATAAGCATCTGTTTGTCCTGCCGAAAAAACAACACTATTGTCCTTAGTCAATAAGTCCAGCTCTTCAGGATAATACAATGTTACAGTCAGAGATTTTGTTAAAGGGGAAGCTCCTGTATATGTAATCTTCACTCTTTGTGTACCTGTACCGCAATTCGTACCATCCGGCTGAATATTAAAACTTAATGCCGACGGACAACTGGATGTATCATAAGATAAGCTATTGCCTACCGGACATGAACTACCACAATAGGAATTATCACGAAGCAACTGGTAATACTTATTCTTCAGCTCCATGTATTTATCTCTGTACATCTTCCACTCCAGATCAGGAATACGACAGGAAGCTACAGGTGTGCAATTTGTCCAGTTATCCGAATCAGCAGAACTGTTCGTAGATCCGGTCTTATCCGAACAATACAATGAGTAATCTACATAAGCAGATAAACTCTTAGTACCTGCCTGCGTAATACTTAATACACTGTTTGAATAATTATTTAATGCCGCTGTAAAAGCAGTTTTGTAAGTTGCACCGGCGGTAGAAGCAAAGAATGGATCTCCTGCTACTAACCACGCCGCATTCGTGTTACTATAAGTAACACCGCTTGCCAGGGCAGGAATATCAGATACCGTTTCCGCTAAATTCACCAGGTTATCGTCCCACTGTAAATAGCTGCTATTGGCATTACAGAACAGTAAAGCACAATATTCAGGATGATGGGGAACAAACTTCGAAGCCCATTCACTTTTCCAGT
Source organism: Chitinophaga oryziterrae (assembly GCF_009758125.1). GTDB lineage: Bacteria > Bacteroidota > Bacteroidia > Chitinophagales > Chitinophagaceae > Chitinophaga > Chitinophaga oryziterrae. The sequence goes on along the minus strand of NZ_WRXO01000002.1, from coordinate 1,130,398 downwards.
ATTTCACCAGATCTTCCAATGTGAAATTCTCATCATATGGAGAAATCAATACACCCTCCTGATCTTCAAACTGTTCACTGATATAATCCGGATCTGAAGATGCTTTCACCGGGAACACATCCCGCCAGTGCAGATAGAGTACATTAATGCCCTGTTCCAGCGGGTCATTTGCTGCATCGAACAAAGCATACTGTCCACCCGGGCTCACATCCAGCTTCATCTGATTTTCGAGGTCCGCGCACGGGGAAGGAGCACAGGAAGCCCGCGCCGCAAGACATTGCGCGGAAAGGTTAGTATACAGACTATCTGCCCAACTGTTAATAGCAGTCGCATTAGCTACAATATCCACATCATGGTCTGCCAGACGCGCTTTTACACGTGCAATAAAATCTACCCTCTCCCCTAAAGAAGCTTTACAGGTTGTACACTCACTGAAACAGGAAGAGAAATCACTACCCCATAAAGCATGCTGGATATATTGCCATTGTGTGCTGAGATTCGTATTCCTCTTCACAAAATCATCCGTGTAATGCTGAATAGCTTCATCCGTAAGCCCTAATTCAAAAGAGATATAATACTCTCCTATCTTGTCAAAATTCACTTTGATACTATCTGTTGCTGCTATAGTATTATTACAATCGCTGGCAAGACTGCCCACAGTAACAGGAGTAGCCGTATTATATATAACACGGTTACAATCATCCGTGATACGTATTTTCAATTGATAGTAACAATTACTACAAATGGTTACGCCATTCTGCGAATATGTTTTTATCAGTTGATCCGCAGTATACACAAGACTGACATTTCCTGGTACGGCAGTAGTATAAGTCGTAGTGGCACTCAGTTTTAGCTTTGCATTATCAAAAGTGAAATCATCTGGTTGCAGCACCAGGAATGTTTCAGTGGTAGCAGCTGGTTTAGATGCTAACGCATCTGTATTCGCAGGTGTTCCACCTGCCAGCGCCGTAGCCACCGTTTTGCCAGAAGCATTCTGATAACTTACACTTATCTGTCCATTACCGTCTATGACCATGTTCTTCAAATAATGACTGGCATAACCGGCGTCATTCCCGAACATCCTGTCCAGTTCCCACTGCTGGGGTTTATCATAATAATAACGGGTAGCCTTACTGTTAACAGGGTCCGGTCCGGGCTGGAATAATGCACCTACTCCACCCTGTACCTTGGGACGGTTTGTATTATCTGCCGTATAGACTGTTACCGCAAAAGGATAACCTCCCGCATCCGGGATATATTTATTCTGCTCGTCACTAAGAAAATCATTATTAGGGGAATAATATTTTCCCGCACCGGCCGTAGTTCCTAACGGCTGTGGTGTATTGATACAATTCGTATTGGCACCATATACATTACTGAAATTATAAGTGCCGGTGCCTGATGAGGTAAGATGCAAACCAGGATAATAGGTGAGTTTATTATCTGTTAAAGGTGCCGGTAAAATACTTACCAGCGGACGACCGAATTCATCATACAAAGACTCCTGTACAATCGCTTTATTATCTGAGTTATTCACCGTCACGGTCTGCCTGTTACGCAGGGTACCATCGAAATAACTGACGATCTCTTTCTTCTTCCCTTCCTCTGCATATACCGCACTATATTGCCAGTTCAGTCCAGGCAAATGCCATGCGGCTGTTTCGTCCAGGGTGATAACACCCGGACCGGAAGTACCTCCCTGATCAAGATCATAATTCCAGGCGCCTGTCTGCCGGAAACCATCCGCAGTGTATTGCACGGTACGGATTCTTATCAACAGGTATTTGGAAAAATTCACCAGTGAGATATCATAATACTCATGGGGAATAGTTACCCTGGTAGCATTGTTCCGGAACATACGCTCCAGTGTGGTAGTCGTTACCCCTGCTCCTGCCTGCGCAAGAATTCCTCCATTCTTTGATTCTTCATCTATAAATGTCCACTCCAGGTCATACTCCTCTGCACCGGTGATCTTGGTCCAGGTGAGTGATACATCATTAGGCGTACCAGTAGGCGCAGCAGGTGCGTTGGCATTTGTGGCACCCACAAGTGTTACCTGGGGCACGATCGTATTATCCGTTGCTATGTCATAAGAACGTTCAATCACTACCTGTCCGGCTAAACTGAATGCTGCCGGCAATGTTGATCCCAGTTCGGCACTGCTGATATCATTCACCGTAATCTTCACCCGGTAACCGTTCATGAAACGATAGGTAGCAGCAGCCTGGTAGGCTGCTCCGGCTGTAGAGTCATAACCTATATCCAGCTTCACATGATCTACGATCACAGGATCTGCCTGGTCCGGTTGAGACCAGTATTCTATCTTCAGCTCCACCTGGCATTTAAAAGACTTTGTAAACACATAACCCGAATCCCTGAATAAGCCAAAGGTGATGATGTTGTTCACCGTCTGGTTATGGATCTTTGTCCAGTCGAAAGCACTATTCTGAAACTTCTCATCTTTGACGATAAGCGTATCTCCTTTTTTGATCCTCCCCTGCAACTGGTTCTGATAAGACTCTATTGCATTGAATGCGTTTGCATGCAATACAAAGCCTAACAGCCAGATGATAATTATATTAAAACGACGCATACTTTTCTTCATTAGAGGTTAACATTATTATTGTTCCCTGATCAATTCATAGGCTTTCAGGGAGGGAGCCGGTACAGGCTCTCCATCAACAACACGGATGTAACGGTCCATTCGCAACAGGTCCGTACGTACTTTGCCCAACTCCCAGCTTCTGATGGTTAAATACATCAGCTTATCACGGGTTTTATCTTTAGGCTCATAGGGATCTGTCATGCGCATGAATGACTGACGGACGAACCCTGTACTGTCAAATGACACCCTGTATTCACGACAGGCAACATGTGTATTGCTGATCAGTGATATCCGCAACAGGTTATCTTTCTCCACGCGGGATACTTTATATCCTTCTTTACTAAGGAAGTCAACTTCTTCGCTGGTTGGCATCTTTACCGGGTTTACCACTTCCTTGGGGGGAGACAAAAAGATCTTCTTCGCATCATGTGCTATAGCTATATAAGCATCCCCTAAAGAGATCATCTCTGTTTGTCCCAACCGGTAATAAGCAATATTTCCCTGCCTGGAATAACAGAAATCCGATTGCATGGTATTACTGCTGTCTGCCAGGTCGGTTGCGTGAATGCTACCTGTAATCGTTAGTACGGTCAAGGTATCCATGCGGTGCAACAGGGTAGATAATTCTTTCAGGGTTTCCTGTTCTTCTTTGTCCACAGCCGGGACCGCAGCCGCAGGGGACGGAACAGGTGCTTTATGCAATGATGCATAAGCGCCTGCTCCTATCAATATTATGAATGCGGGTATAATGATTTTTGTACTTAATCTCATGGCTTAATTCTTTTTACGGTAAGTGGAACGGTTCTCTTTAATCGTCATGATGCCTCTTTCTGTTTCCTTCTTCACACGGATCAGTGATCCTTCATCATCATACTCATAGAACGTGGCATAGTTGTTTTCATCCATTTCTGCCATCAGTCTTAACGTTTTATCGTCATAAGAGAATGTCTTCAGTTGTCCGTCGTAAGGGAAGATCCTGACATCATCTATATACACTCCGCTGGCTCCGTTTAGCACAACATTCACAACTGCCATATCCCCGGTGCCCACCTTCGTTGGTATTTCCAATACACCTTCTACCAGTTTCCAGTCCTCGACTGCTGCTTTTTTGGTGAGGGTGACAATTTCACCATTGAGTTTGAGTGTAATACCAGCACTCGTAGACGATGCAGCCCCATCTCTTACCCATGCAGAGAATATGTACCGTCTGTTCGTAACCGGACAGAACCCTCTTAAACCCAGCCATGCATCTGGTCTGCGGTAGTATTCACCAAACGTATTGTTGGCGAGATAAATACCCGGTGCATGTTCACTATCGAATACGTAAGTTTTAAGTGGGATATCATTCCCATTCAGCTTCAGACTGTAATTACCACTGTGGGAATAGTTCGTATCCAGACGGGCCGCATAATTACTGCCCAGTGTTTTATAGATATTGAACTCATCCGGCTGACAAGGCAATGAATCCATACACAGATTATTGAACTTATAATCATCGAACCCGTCATAGAAGATCTCACGCTGACGCATATTGGCGCCTACTGCCACCGGCAGGGTGGATTTATAACCGTAACGTGCGCTGCTATACCTGTTCAGGGCATCTTTGGTTTCCAATTCCTGTGAGAACTGGTCATAGAGAGAGGTAGTCGTTGACGTTACCCAATCAGTATTTGTCGTGATACTCCAGCCATTATTATAAACCCAGAAAGCATGGAAGGTTGCATAGTGACCATTATGCCTGATATCAGGAATGCTGGTAGCGCTGTATGGTAATAACTGGCCGGAACGGTCAGAAAGCCATGTCATCTGCTTCCATGGCAGCCAGTTACCCAGGTAGCCTGTTGTATAAGGGTTCAGCACAGTACCATTAGGAATAGCAGGGCATCCCAGTGTATCGCTGCACACATTCACTTTTGCAGAAGGACAGGAGAAACGCTGTTCAATAATATTGCCGCCAGCATCTTTCACATATGTATCATACGCTCTTCCGTCCAGTAAATTGGCCGTAGAATAAATCGGAGCAAAGACACGGTTTTGCACCTCAGCCAGCGTCCCCCTGTACACTTCCACACCTGCGGCGTGATCACCGCCTGCATTCAGCGCTTCTATTGTAAGCATATGCTTACCCGGAGAGAGATATACAGGATGTACTTTCCAGTCAACATATGGCTCTACATCTGATGAATTCTTCATTAATTGCTGTCTGAAAAGATTACCATCAATATAAATGCGTATCTGGTTATCTGCTCCGAATCCAACATAATAGGTATCTCCGCTAGGTACGTTCAGACAGGTATTTACTCCTATCCACTGGTTGTCAAATGCTCCCTGTAACCAAAAGCTTGTATTATTAAGTCTTCCGCAAAAGCCGGAGGACGAGGATGCTACTGATAATGATCTTGCACTGGCAACGGTAGTACCGCTATCTGATGATATAGATGATGCATCCGTTACGCTAACCGAAGACGTAGTAACTGCTTTCGCACTTAAACGACTCTGTGAAGTAGTACAATTGGTCATTCCCCAGAAAGGATCAGCAATCCTCATTCCCTCTACCCCATTAGCATCATGAAATATTGCTCCCTGCTGTGAATACACACTCAGTTGACTACCCCGGGCAATTGCCAGCAAAGGATCCGCATTCTCTCCTCCACCAATAGGCACACATGCCTGTCCGTCTGCACTTGACGTATATCCATCCGGGCAGGAACCTTTAGGTTTATAGCCACAGTTAGGCGTACCATCACACATCTCAAGTGTTTGTCCTGCACTGCATGTGAGGCTTTGGTCAAACTTATTACCATAGCTGTCAGCATCAAATACCAGTGCCGTATTATCTTCTAACAGGCTGGCGGTAGAAAAGATGGTATGATTAGTAATCGTTGTTGCATCACCTTGCATCAGTGTAGCCGCATCCAGTGAATAAATCTCCACGGCCATCGCTCTTTTTGTCTCAGCATTCACCGCATCTATCTGGATAATATGTTTACCTGCGGTCAGTGCTTTTTCACGTATACGCCAGGATTTAAACCAGGTTTGATTAGTAGGATCATGGAAGTCATAGAATAATTTACCATCAATATAAATTCCCATGAGGTTGTCGGAAGCATAACCAATATTATACACGCCGTCTGCCGGAATATTGATACATTTCTCTATACCCCACCAATGGCCATTTACATTCCCTTTCATCCATATGCCCGATTCTGCCAAACGTCCGCAACCCGGCTCGCAGCCTCCCATCCAGAAGGGTTTCGTGCTTCTTCTGTCAGATATATCGCTTTGTGTTTCCGTGAAAAACCAGGCGCCCTGGTCAGAATATTTAGGGTCTTTATCCCCGGCAATAATATCGAAGTGGTCTGTCTGTGCAGGAATAGGTGGCAGATAACAACGGCCGTCCGCACTTTCCTGGTAACCGGTAGGACAGCTCTTCAGGTTACAATCCGCTGGTTGTCCCCATGCATCATTATATTGGATGGCAGATGCATTCAGTATCCTGAATGTGGCCAGTTCCTCATCTTTAAATACTCTCAGCACATTATCTACAACAGGGCTTTTCATACTCGTAATTGCCGTAGCGCCTGCGGTGAGCAGATTACGGTACCCGGAACGGATCACTTTCAGGGTGGTCCCGTTTTCAGATGTTACCCTTCCCGATCCATCTATCAGACGTAATGCAGGAGTACCTGTGCCATTCTTAGCAGAATTAACCACCCATCTTCTGGCGCCGGTCATCGGATTGATCAGCTCATCTCCTGCGGTCAGCAGGGACGCATAGCTACCCTGAATGACACCCTCTGTTGCCCGGAACCCGCTCAGTACCAAACCGAGGTTCTGATAAGCAGGGCCCATTTGTTTATACATCCAGTAAGCAGGTACGTTAATACTATACACCGGATCATCAAATTCATTATTCGACTGCGTCAATATAGGTTCTCCCGTCAGCTGATCATATAAAAGATTGGACGCCGTTACACTGGAACCATTTACTTTTTTCACCACCTTAGACACTACTCCATAGTACTGGATCGTCTTCAGTACAGAAGCTGAACGGAACAGGCGGTAATCATCATTCCTTGACCATGGAAAATGCGGTACAGGAATGGCCCAGATAATAACCGGGATTATATCCAGACCAATATTGATGGATTTACCCACATTACTTGTTTCAGACTGGCGCATATCTGCAAACATTTCTATATCCCTGCCAATCACCTGATCTTTGGTAATATTACCCTTACTATCTACTACGTCCACTACATTTCTCAGGCGCTGAATACCTCCCTCTTCCGTCGCATTGTAAAAATATTCCGCAGAGGATATTTCCTGGCCCGACTGGTTAAATACTCTTTCCGCCTTGGGCTTACCATGCATATCATTCAGTGTAATAGCATATCCCTGGCTTATCGTAAGTTCATAGAGCGCCTTACCTCCGAAGAAAGATGACCAGGATTTAGGATGATTTTCCCTGGAATCAATGGCAGTTTGTTTTATGAGGACCGGAAACTCTTTGGCCGTATAAAACTCATACGTATTCCAGCCTGTTTTATTAGCAGGATCTGTTGCGCCGGAAGCCAGGTTACGTACCTTCACTTCCCTGTAAACAACCTCCGGTGATGGGAACAATGATTCTCCCATCGGTTCCTCGAGATAGAAATAGTTGTTCAATCCCCACTTCACATCCTGTGTATAATTCACCGGTAAACGCATAGGGTTCTCATCCCCACCTAAAGAAGGTTCATACGAAGCCACCCCACTACTAATGGTCTGCCCATCCTGGATAGTCGTGTATTCATATTCCTGTCCGTATGCAGCGGTTGACTGATCACCGGTCATTCCGCTCCAGTTATCTGACATTGTAATTTTCTTCACACGTAAGCCACCACCCAGTTTAATACCGTCTTTCTTCACAATACGGCCAAAGCTCTTATCCATATTTACACCGGCCGCAAAGTTCTTACGATAAGCCCGTTTATTGAAATTCTCCCAGAGCTCCGAGATGTTCTTAATAGAATTCGCAAGCGCTGTAACAATTGCTGTTACAGGACGGTCATCATCAATTTTATTCTTATAACCGGGATAGGCATAACGCGGATAATCAAATCGCATTCGCTGCCATGCCACACTGATAAATGGATTGACATTGACCCCGCCGTCTTTATCTACTTTAAAAGTGATAATAGCTTCATTATTCTGTACCACTACTTTATCAACAGCACCATAACCAGGTACAAAATCATATTTGGATGCATCCGTAGCAGTAGGTTCATCAGAAACATTGACAAAGAATCTGGCATACATATAAGACTCTCCATTCAGGTATTTTTGTTTGAACCATTCTGTTGGATCAGTGCCCGAAGGTGGTGCATCTGTTATCGCGACTTTAAACTTCTTTGCATCGCGCAGACTGGTAGTCGCCACATCGTTCCCATCAAGCATACCGGTGAATTTGACCATTTGCATGGCCCGCCGGTTCTGCACATAAGCATAATCATCCGGTTCATACTTAATATCGATCACCCCTCCTGTAGGTAATGTAATAGTCGTTAACTGCCACGTTGTTACATCCTGTGCAGCGGTAACCGCATTTCTTGTAGCATAGGGAAATTCATCATTCGTTAAACCCGGGAATCCATCATTCCCATTATTCGTTATTGGCTTATAAGTCCCCCAGCGATCGGAAGAAACATAAGCGTAGTCATCATTTTTACTATAATCAAATACATATGGATTATGCGATCCCCTGGTAGAACTGGCATACTTAAAGTATACACTCTTCAATGTGAGCTTTCCCTGGTTAATATTACTGTTGGGAATCTTCTTACATAACTCATAAGAATAATCCAGTACTACCGTTTTTATAGGCTGACTTAGATCATTTTTCGAGTACAGGCGTATTTCTTTAAGGCGTTTTTGCTTTACATTAGTAATCTTGTTACCTAACCAGTCATACCCAAAGGCATCATTGCGGTCCTCTGTGATAAAGTAAGCGATCTTTGTTCTCGATTCTATGGACTGCAGATACCAGAGTTCTTTTTCACCACATACAAAAGAAGCTTTATCATCATCAGGGTCTGCATTTAACCCACGGTTATAAGTGGCAGTATCCAACCCGTAAGGAGCACGCCACCGGAAGTTGGATGCAAGTTTTGAGTAATTAAATTTGATAGCGGTCCCCCTGTCATCTTCTGTGATACCATCATTACCTACATCTACATAATCAGGAGATAAGATACCTGTCAAAAGAAAAGAGGATGCATAAGCAGGCTGTGATTCTTTATGATAGTATTCATCTGTGGTAGATTTCCCTTTGGCATTCAAAGGCTTGTGGTTAATCGTACCATCCGCATTCATTGGGAACTTCACCAGATTCTTTACTTTATCAGCGTTGCTGCCATCAACAGCAAAGGAATATTCGTCCTGACTGATATTATATACAGGCAATCCATACACCATTCTCTTTCCATCGTCTCCTGTAATTGTCATTTCAGAGATATGGTTTTTCTTTCTCGCACTACTTACCCGGTCTTCCGGCAGAATACCTGTTTGATTACAGCCGGCAGGCGCAAAACTGGAATCAAGAAAAGGATAATTCTTAATTTTCCTATCCAATCCTGCTATTCTTGCTTTTTCGGCCGTCAGCATTAATACCGGGGAACGCTTCACCTGCCTGCCTGTTTTTTTGAAATCAGGAGTTGTTGATGTGGTAGTTCCGGACGCAGTTTGTAACTGTCCCAATGTACTCTTCCCATCCAGAGGAACACGTACCGCCTCTTCTCCCTGGATCAGATTATTATAAGTCTGATCTTCTGTATTCTTTTCGCCGGTCTCTTTAAAATAGGCATCTTCTTCCTCTACAGCAGTGGTAGGAGCATAATCGCCCCTGCCTAAAAAAGCATTATTGGATTTCCATTTGCCATTCGTGGTTTTTATATCCTGATTAAAGATGGAAACACCTGCGTGGAAATAATAACCACCACCATATTCTACACTTGCAGAAGTATTATCCGACACATCGTTCGTTTCGTTGTCGAAGATCACACCGGTACCATTCCGGTAAAGCCGCAACTGACCGCTACCTGCCTGACTGGTATAGGAAAATAAATCCGGTGTAATGACAGGCATAGCCAGGTTATGCAGTTCAGGTATAATAGGATTATCCTTCTCCCGCATAAAGTCCATCATCGCATCAGACACCCCTTTGCCTTTTTCTGCATACATGAAACCATAAGTCCTGTTACGCTGTATGGGGTCCTTTACTTCTCTTTTGGTTTTATAACCGGTGGCGCCGATCGCACCGAAAATACCCACAGCCGCACCTCCCAGGTCTGCGCGGAACGTGAAGTTGGATGATTTGAAAGGGATATTTGTTTTGGGATAAAACGGCGGTGTATTATAGTCAATGGTCTGTGTAAAATCCGCATTAAAGCCCAGGTTTAATGAACGCCCAAAGCTGAGGCTCTTTAAACCCTCGCGGCTATTATATCCCAGACTGGCAGACATCCCCACCATGGAAGCTCCGCTACCATCCATGGTATTATTCATCGATAAAGAAATAGAAGGCGTTACCGATACGCCACTGGAAGTGTTAGAACTGAGACCAATGTTAACCCCCGGGGTCAATCCTCCGGAATTAGCTTTTGTCAGTGACAGACCTGCGTTCACACCCACCTCTGCTCCTATACCGGTGTAGTTATCACTGAAGATACCAACTGATACGGAACCGGTAATACCGGAGCCAAACACTTCTCCTCTTACCGTAGCACTACCACCAGCGGTGATTTTAGGTTTCATATAACTCTCTGTAGTGAGTTCATCTCCGTAGCTATCATCTGCAATACCTCTCAGTTGCCTGTTGATAGCCCCTGCATTCAGGTTCCATCCCAGGCCCACCCAACTGGCTTCATCATCAACACCAGTGCCTGACTGATAACTAAGGTTAACAGGATATCCATCCACATCCAGCAATGGTATATTGTATTTGAAATTGCCGGTTGCCAGGTCTACCATATCACTGGTACCTGCCTGTGCAAACTGTTTTGTTTCCGGTTGGGACGGACCGGAAGTAAGCGCCCATGCCACTGAAGGCGTTAATCCCTGAACAATGAGCAGGGTCAGGAAAAAACAGGCAATTCCTTTTCGGGTTGAAGTTCTTTTAATTATCATCTTTCAATCTTAAAGAGTCAATGTGGTTGATCGCACTTCCTTTTAAAGGGAAGGTGATTATCTGCTGGGTAAACAATTCGTCTTTGAAATACAACGCCAGATTTGCCCTGGAGAAAGCATTCGGTTTGTCGAACAGTATCATGTACTGTACACCACCAATGTTGCCATTGGCTACTCTTACTACATCCACAGGATGAATAGTGTCTGTTACGTTTATCAGGCCAAATAATGAATCCAGTCCGTAACTGAACTTATTACCATCTGCTGCTTTCATCGAAGCGCCATTGCTTTCTTTCACGTTGAGTACAAAGTGCAGCAGGTTAACATCCGCCGATGGCATGTATTGCATTGTCATCACAAATCCATTCACTGTTTTTTCCTGTACAAGGCCACTATCTTTTACAGCTTTTCTGAGGTCTGTTTTACAGGCAAACAATGCCAGTAAAACAGCTATGGGCAGATATCTTTTCATCATTCCGGCAATTTATATATGAACCTTAATTGTTTCTGCTGACCATCGGGTAGTTTTACATCCATGATGTAGAAATAACCATCCGTTAAACTTTTGTTCTCAGACAAGTCAATTACTACCTGGTTCAAGCCTCTTCCCACTTTTATCTTCGGCAGTTTTTTAACTTCCTGTTCGGTTTTGGTCAGACACCTGATACTGTACTGTAAAGTAGCCGCCTCATAGGTGTTGTTGAAGGCAAACAATATCTGCCCTCTGGCAATGTAGAAATTGCCCTTAGAGAGATCTTCCAGGCTTCTGAAGGCTTCGGCTGGCAACTTGACGGAATCCTTCTCACAATCCACCTTAAAATCCCATATTTCAGACTCCACAAGTAACAGGTCATTCCTATAAGCTGATACCTGCCAGGCATATTGCTTCCCTTCCTGCAATTCATTGGCAAGAGAAGGATATAATAACACAGGCAGAGGGATCTGTTGCTGATTAATAATAGCGAGGTTCATACGGATCGCTTCAGCCCGTTGCTGCCCTTCTTTCACTTCTACTAATAACATGCGGTACATCACTCCGTTAATAGCCGGTATTAATGGCTGCCAGGAGAAAGTAGGCCGTTTGTCGCAGATCTTATCCCCCTCATAAGGCTGGATCAGTTGCATGGTACTGAACGGTTGCAGGTTATAGCTGAAACACTGTTCTGCCAAAAGATTGCTGCTATGCGTGGTACCGTCATATAATTCAAAACAATAATCATAATCTCCTTCGGGGAAAAAGCTGCTTTGCCTTACGATGGTTGCCAGCTTACTGCCACCAAATGCTACCACTGCATTATATGCTGCTGTTGGCGGTATAACATTCATTCCCGGCAGCAATTCAAAAGCGGGAGTTTTCATCGTTACTACAGCACCCGACTTTGCTTCAGTAATTATAATAGTAAGGCTCACATTCTGCCGGGCTCCGTTGTTCCCTATGCGTACTTTATAAATGCCGTCCATTGTACGGCCCTGTATTTCCGGCATAAAGGAAAAGGTATACTGTGCTTTCAGCTGGGCGAACAAACACAGGAACAGCCCTGTTAATAATATTCTCATAATGCACTTAGTTTATCTGGTAATGCAAAGACATTGCGGTGTTAAATCTGCCATAGTAATAGTTGGCAGCTGTATTCTTCAGGTTTTTCCGGCCATCAGCAGAAATAGCAAGGCTCCAGCGTTTGAGGAACTGCGCCGATACCTGCTGGCGTAAGCCTATCTGTGTCACTACGTCTTTACTATCCATATAGATGAGTGAACTGCCACAGGATAACACTTTCCATAAAGTGTACTGGTATCCACCATCAACATTCAGCATGTTGTTGTAAACAGCTGCATTTTTAATATCCCGGTTATAGAAGGCATTTAACACAACCATTCCTGGTCCTGCCATAAAAGTGTGCATGCTGCCTATGTTCACAAATAAGCTGTGCAGGTCCACATAGTTTAACTGCTGGATACCTATCGTAGAATTATTGCTGAAGGGCAGACCATACATCTTCCCGTTTGCCTGTGACATGAAGGATATCTTCCTGTTGAGGAAAGCCGTATTACCATTTTCACGCAATGTATTCTGCAGCATATTCATACTGAAGCTGAGCTTACGTGTAAGGCGGTAACGGCCGTCCAGTGAAAACTGCAGGCTTTTTCTCTTATTGTCTGTCAGCGGGGATACTGCCAGGTTCCTCATATCCGTACGCAGACTTACCACCGCTTTGTTACGCAGCCAGCTGCGCTTTACCATGAAACCATATTGTAAACTACCCCTGCTGCCGAATGGGCTGCCCGGGTTGGTATATCCTAGTCCGGAGTAGTTCATGTATACCTTTTGGGTTAAGCCGTATTTTTTAATATCACCATTGTATGCGAGTCCCACGGAAGCCGTTGCCCAGATATCATCCATGAAATGCGAGGCAGCAGATTTAGAGACTGCCGCAGCCTCATTACTGTATTGCCCGCTGGATTTAGACAATTCGATATCAATCGTGCCTAAACTTCCCAGGCTGCATTGTTGTGATACAGATCCTACAAAAATGTTTTTACTGAGAGCTGCTGTATTGAAACCATTATTGGTCTGAGGTTTTGCATTTGCATTCAGGGTAGAGAAATGTGTCTGACCACTACCGATATCTCCACGGCCTAAACGCAGGAACTGCATGCTGTATGAGGGTGTTGTAGATTGCATTCCTACATCCTGCACACCTAGCTCATTGCTTTTACCCATGGCCAGCATAATGAATTTGTTACTCTTCAGATAAGAGCCCGCAGCACCTGTCATGAATAAATCAGATACTGTTCCCTTACTGGCGTTCGCTCCAATGCTTCCTACTTTCAACTCCTTTATATTCATCATTAAACTTTGCAGCGCACTCAGGTGAAGGAGATTGCCGGCCATACGGCTCGTATTCTCCGGCTGACTTGCCAGCGACTGAATATTATGCTGCGCATCTTTCTGCGCACCCAACAATTGATTCATCTCTTTCACCCCTCCAAGTTGCTGTTTCAGCGACATTACTTTTTCGTTGTAATCTGCCGGTGCATCCTTCATTGCATTGCGCAACTGAGTGCTATCCAGGTAGATCAGCTGATCTGCAGAGACCTTCCCTTTCACACTGTCCATGGCGGCTAACTGAGAAGTCGCATAGGATTTGATACTGCTTTTGATATCAATATCATCCAGGAAGTATTTATTGAGGTTATAGGTCTTTTGCAACTGCTGGTTGACCTTCTGCATATAGGCATCCTTATCAAAAGCCAGTTTAAGGAAGTGTGCATCCTTTAACCCTGAATTATAACCTGATAAGGTGGAATAATTCAGTTGTACAGGGATACTCCCAACAGTTAACTGGTCCTGGACCACCCCTTCATTCCACCAGCCGGACATCATAGCAGTAGTATCACTGTAAATGGTTTGCCAGGAGATACCTCTTAACTTGTTCTCCGGTAAACCGGGTAATGTTAAAGAGCCCTGTGGTTTAAGGGCGTAAAAACCTCTCAGTTTGTTATCAATGAAGCGGGCGCCTCTCGCGCTGTCCTGCAATCCATGAAACATGGTCTGCATCTTTGCGATACCGGCAGCGCTGTTACCCGCATGCATATACTGCATAAATTCCTGACGGGCCCCCTGTTGCATCCCATTCAACCCAAAACGGTTGAAAGGCAGCGAATCGGGTAACCATTGCCCCGGGACGTTCGCGTATTTTTTATTCAGCGAATCCATCACCGCATTTTTCAATGGTACAGGCAGGCTATCGGTCGTGATAGCATAGGCACTCATAATGGACAGCAGGCAAAACAATAGCAAGCCGGCCGCTTTACAATTCTTATACATAGTATAGGGTTAATTCATTAATCAGTTCTCCTGAACCACTAAAGCATTGATGTAAGAAAAACTTCCGTTAGATGTACTGGTTGGCGCATGTACGGACAATTTGATATTACCACTGGCATCAGGCGTAACGCTGGTCACCACAGTTTCCAGGGTTGTATTACTCAATGCATTCTGTAACAATTCACTACCTCCGTTCACTCTCCAGCATCCATATCTTGGCGCTGTTGCAGTATTGTTACGTGAAGCATACAGTTTGATCGTATAGGTCTTCGCCGGGTTCAAGCCTTTCACTAACAGGTTGTCCATATTAACCGCATATTTCAGACTGTAGTTATACCAGATACCCTGCAATACGATATCAGGAACAATACCACTGTTATTACCGGTTGTAGAACCATCCGTATTGGAAGAGCTGTTACCTGCATAAGGAGACCAGTAAGTCGCATCCCCGCTCACATTGTCTACTGTCCAGTTAGTAATGGTATCCGTCATCGCAATATGCGCCCCACCGGGAGAACCGTATACGTTAAACCATCCCGGGATACCTGTTACGATAGTCTTACTAAAGTGCACCCTCAGTGTTTTCTTACCACCATTATCAGGATACACTTTTACAGTAGCATCTGCATTCAGCACCTTCCCATCTGTACCTGTTCCGGCAGCCCTGAATACGAATGTACCATTGGTAAGTCCGGAGATACTCGCAGTTCCGTTGCTGGCGCTGATAGTAGCCGTATTAGGGCCGGACAGCTGCGTCCACTGATAAGAAGCGATGCTGGCACCATTGACAGGATTAGCTGTTAATTGCATGGTGCTTAATGTGGTAGTGGTATCTCTTAATTTCAGCTGGGGAAGTAAGGGCAAAGCACCGACTACACCGATATCTACCAGGCTCACATGAGCAAAAGTGCTGGTACCACCCACGCGAAGATTAATATCCACAGAATCCAGGCCGGTCACATAATTGAACGTTACAGCGCGATTATAATCGGGGGCATCCGTAGTCGCATACTTCGTCTCTACAGATTGTGCTGTTGTCCAGGTTTCTGTACTCAGTTTAGCCTGTAAAGTACGCGGAGTAGCAGCATCATCTAACCTTGCACCCCATAATTTGATATAATAGGTATTGGTTTTGGTAAGTCCTTTTATCCTCATTGTAATTCCATCAGGATTTACAGAAGAATGAATGAACATGTTATCATATAATGCCTGGTAAGGATAATCTCCCGAGGCAACCGTAAAACCACTATAGTTGATAGATTTCGTATCAGAAGTACCAAAAGTACCCTGGGGTAATCCAATGATCTGGAGACTCATATTAGTCGCCTCATTCGTTGTTGTCTTTATCTGGCTAATAGCAGATTTATCAGCAAAACCTGTTACCCCTCCTATCCCATACCAGTTGTTCCAGTACTTACCTGCAGCATCCGGAGAAGGGGTAGGTTTACCATCCGGCGCATTAGAGCCATTCAGCGTGTTCACACCATCTCCACCTAAATCCACCAGTAACCTGTAAGTATAATCATTCACTCCGGGTAGCGTAGGGTTTATTATTTCATCCAGTATGGCTATGTTTGAATAATCGGAATAAGTCCCGTCCTTTAATTCCGCTTTCACACGAAAGTATTGTTTGCCCTGATTAAAGCGGGGATACACATTCTTTACAATATTAGGTTCTGTCTCTACCACAAACTGCGACCAGCTTATATTATTGACAGAAGAATCCAATATATACCGTTTTACATTCCTGATGGCCTGGAAATAATTCAGCCATCTGTCAAAAAGACTATTCGCAATAAACTGGTTACCCGCACTGTTCAGATGCACCCCATCCCCATTATTGTATTGCGGCAGGATAGCAGCGGTTGTAGCCGGGTCTGCCACATCCTTAAATCCTTCCACATACCGGGTAGGCCATATACGCCTTATACTGTCTGCCAGATCTTTCAGCATCCCCTGTTGGGTAGCATTAAAACTGGTACGGGGTTGCGTTGTTTCAAAAAACACAGGTACACCTTTGGTGAGTGCCAGCGAGTCCACTTTTTTCAGGTTAATAATACTCTGGTTAACAGAGATATTTACCGCAGGGTCGTTGGTAGGTAACGAAACGAATATAAAATCCGGATTCAGACTCAGGGCTGTTTCTATATTATGCCCTAACACACCCCCGTTCTGAACAGGTAAAACATCTGTGGTAGAATACCCCGCAACAGCCAGGTTTGTCCATACTGCACCGTAAGTATTGTTCGCTAACCAGGCAGATATCTTATCGCCTAACCGGTCGGGAGCCGTGAGGTTATACCCTGCTAAAGTGGAAGAGCCGATCCCTACCACTTTGGGACTGATATATAATGTTTTGGCATTTGTAACCCATCTTAACGTAAATGTTTTGTTACCATTATCTACGACCCCTGAGTTAAGACGGAATACTGCACTGGCGGGTAGTGAGCTGCTGGCAGATGCTCCGTTCAGTGAAAGGTCCATACCGCTAAGCGCCTCAATATAGATCTGATCATTATTTTGCAGCGCAGGGTAAAACACTATCCTGCCGGTATTATCATCTACTTTCACACCCTGTGTAGTATCCCGGTATTGTAACAATCCGTTCCGCAATACTTTTACATAATAATTTGCCAGCCCGGCATTCAGATACACGGTATCCCCGGCGGCAGGTGCATCTGCTGCGCCTACACGAAACTGTATTCCTTTCCCGATCTTTTTGAATACGGTTTTCCCATCACCCGTGTTATACAGGTAACCCGCTATATCTTTTGTTTTATTTCTCAACACTAATTCAGCATTCAAAAACTTTACTGAATCAGCATCTACCTTAAAGGATGATTGCGCCATTGTTATTGCACAAAAAAGCAGTAAAGGGATAAACAGAAACTTCTTACACATACACATGACTAATAATTTATTTCAAAAGACGGATGATGCCAGCAGATCAGAGATCGATACTATTGAAGGCTTCTATATAGATCCTTTCTGCCTGGATAAGTGCCGGACGAAAAATTACTTTCCCGGTCAATGAATCTGTACTGGCTGCGTTAATGCTTTGCAGCAGGCCATTACGCCAGATCTTAACATTCGTTTTTATCAGATCACTACTTGAATAGAGAGAGTCTCCGGCAACCGGAAAACCCGAAGTGCCTACAGAGAATTGTATGGCCTTCCCAATCTTTTTGAAACTGGTCGTTCCGTTTTCATTGTTAAATAAATAGCTTTTTACGTCTTTCGTAGCATTACGAATGACCATTTCTACGCCTGTTATTTTCACAGAATCTTTCAACATGCGCAAAGGAGACTGCGCCTTCAGTTGATGGCATGAAACTAACAGGAACGCGTATATAAAATATCGTCCCATACTGATTTTTTTAAAACAGAAAATTGTCCCTGAATGTCGTTTACAGAACAGCCCCCTGGTCCTGCTGGTTATTTACAAATCATAAAATGATTGATTATTGGTATAAGAAAACTGGTATAAAACAAACACTTTCAAACTCACATATATAGGAAATAAGATATCTATGGATTCACAATGCCTCAATAAAATAAATGCTATGTTAGCTGCATACGGCGATTACATATAGTCAAATATCATACAATATTTGAAAAGCAAATATATCAATCTTGTCATGTAAAAATCATCACACATTCATGGTATAAATTATTAAATCCCAATAATTTAACGCGGCGATCATATTAAATATAATCAACCTTTCAGTATATAGATGCACGTAGCCTTGTTTTCCATAAACATGTTTCAAAGCTAGATCTTACATGCGCAGTCTATGTGCGTAGTTGAAAATATTCCAAATCCTATATCCCTTCATCACTGAAAGTCCATTCCTTCGGCATTCTTTCAGCATTCCTATATCGTTTGGATATAGGAATGCCAGTAGAATGCTATAGGAATGCTATAGGTGTGATAAAGGAATGATGAAAGAATACTAGTGTCAGAAAGCGTTTGGAACCATTGCTGGAAAAAGGCAATGCCGTTATGGACAGAAACAGCATCGACCGGACCTGCTCCGCTACAAAGAAAAATACAACTCTAAAAGGCGGAAAAACAGAGGCCATGGCAGAAGACCTGCCCGGCAATGAAACTTATAAAGAAATTCCTATATGACCGTTTGTCTATAAATCCGTTACCCCGTAATCCTATTTTTTTTACATTGGGCGGATGAAAAGGATTACGACGTGTATCATGCTGTTCTTCTCCCTGTATACCTACGCCCAGAAGAAACCACTGGACCATTCCGTGTACGATAGCTGGCAGAATACAGGCAGTAAGATCATCAGCAATAATGGTCAATGGGTAGCCTATACCATCACCCCGCAGGAAGGTGATGCTACCCTCATTGTCTATAACAGTAAAACACAACTGGCGATACCCAGAGGTTACAACCCGGTGATCACAAAAGACAACCAGTATCTTGTCTTTGCGATTAAACCACCGTTTGCTGTTACAAGACAGGCGAAGATCAGGAAGAAAAAGGCCGCAGAGATGCCTAAAGACTCTTTAGGCATTATTACGCTGTCCAGTGAGGCTATATGGAAAACAGCCGCTGTAAGGTCCTTTAAAACGCCGGAGAAGGGCAGTGGGGTGATTGCTTATCTGGAGGAGAAACCACAGTATGACAGTACCAGCGGAACACTCGTGATCATGTACCCGAACGCAGCAGATACCGTGAAAGATGTGCAGGACTACATTTTCAGTAAGCCGGGTAACAAACTGCTGATAGCAACAAAGACTGACGTACAGTTATGGGATGTAGCCGCACATAAAGCAGATACAATCAGTCGTGGTACAGCTACACGTAAACAATTTGCTTTTGATGAGGAAGGCAGGCAAGCCGCCTGGTATAGCACACGGGATAGTATTAAACAATTGTACTATTACGCGCAGGATACAGGAAAGATCATTGTAAAAAAGGATGTAAGTCCTGATGGGAAAGTATGGTTCAGCAGGAACGGAGAACGGTTGTTTTTCGGTACAGCACCGGCAACTGCACCCAAAGATACCAACATCGTGGATTTCGAAGTAGCAAAGGTGGATATCTGGAATTATAAGGATGATTACCTGCAACCTATGCAGCTGAAAAATGCAGATAAGGAATTAAAGAGAAATTATCTGGCGGTTTATTATCCTGCTAAAGACAAATTCATTCAGCTGGCAGATAAAGACATGGAAAATGTGATACCTGCAGATGAAGGGAACAGCTACTATGCACTGGGATATACTGATAAGGGAGAACGTGTATCCATGCAATGGACAGGGCATACATTGAAAACATCTTATCTCATAAATTTAAATGATGGTACCCGTAAACCTGTAAAAGAACACCTGGATAGTACCAGCGTTATCTCTCCTGAGGGTAAATATATTCTCTGGTATGATGTGCAGCAAAAGCATTGGTTCACTTATGAAAATGCTACAGGTATTACACGTAATATCAGTGCATTGATACCAACAGCCATGTATGAAGAAGATGATGATCATCCGGATGCCCCAGGCCCTTATGGCGTAGCTGCATGGGAAGCCAAAGATAAGTTTGTGTATATCTATGACCGTTATGATATATGGAAGATAGATCCGGCAGGTAAAAGCGCGCCGGCAACTATCACAGAAGGACGTAAAAACAGGTTACGTTTCAGGTATATTTCTCCGGATAAAGAAGAACGCTATATACTGTCTGGTCAGCCATTGTTACTGGAAGCGTTTAATGAGGTAACAAAGGAGAATGGATTATACCTGAACAAAAAGAAAATAATGATGGGACCATTCACCATCAATGCCCCCGTGAAAGCGAAAAACGCAGATGTATACATCTATACAAAAGGAAGTTATTTATTATCACCGGATATCTATCTGAATAATAATTTCAAAAAAGAAATACAACTCAGTCATATCAATCCCCAGCAGCAACAATACAACTGGGGCACCGTTGAACTCTTCAAATGGACAGCATACGATGGTAAACAGGCTGAAGGGATTTTATACAAACCGGAAGATTTTGACAGTACAAAGAAATACCCGGTAATACTTTACTTCTACGAAAAACTCACAGAAGAAATGTATGCCTACGTACCTCCTGCCCCTACTCCATCAAGATTGAATATCTCTTTTTTTGTGAGCAGAGGTTATTTGGTACTGGCTCCTGATATCACGTATGAGAACGGGCATCCGGGAAAAAGTGCGTATAACTATATCGTAAGCGGCGCAAGGGCATTAGCTAAAAACTCCTGGGCAGACAGCTTACATATGGGTATACAGGGACAAAGCTGGGGTGGTTACCAGGTAGCTTATCTCATTACACAAACGAACCTGTTCAAAGCCGCCTGGGCAGGCGCTCCCGTAGCCAACATGACCAGCGCCTACGGTGGTATCCGATGGGAAACAGGCATGAACAGGCAGTTCCAGTATGAACGTTCTCAAAGCAGGATCGGCGCTACATTATGGGATAAACCGGAATTGTATATTGAGAACTCTCCTCTTTTTCATCTGCCCAATGTAAACACACCTGTTGCTATTATGAGTAATGATGCAGATGGTGCTGTACCCTGGTACCAGGGCATAGAACTGTTTACAGGATTGAGAAGACTGGGCAAACCCGTCTGGCTGCTCAATTATAACAACGAAGCACATAACCTGATACTAAGACAGAACAGAAAAGATATACAACGTCGTGAACAACAATTCTTTGATCATTTTTTAAAGGATGCACCAGCACCCGAATGGATGGAAACAGGCGTACCTGCTACGGAAAAAGGGAAAAACTGGGGATGGTAAAATGCTAACGCTATGAACTGCAACCGCTTAGAAAAAACGCAAAGAACACAACACAATGAGCAGCAGTTCACTACGCAAAAAAACAAAAAACAAACCGGCCAAGAACGCTTGTAACTACCCGTTCATGGCCGGTTTTTAACATTTTCATAACGCAACAAACTGTCTTTCAATACGATCAAATTATATTTTTTTATATACTTACATTCTGTTATGTTTGTATTGATAATTTGGTGGCCCTAAGTGCCCGTGTGGATATCTCGTAATACAGCATATTCAGATCCTATGAACTTCCGTATCTATCACCCAGCCGCTACGCTGGTACCCTATGTAAAGCATTATTACCATTTGCAGAATGCGCAAAGTGGTTTGATTAATCTGCCTCAGAACCTTTTTTCTCTTGGAGACCTGTACATGGTATTCCTGCAGGAAGGAGAAGTGACATTTCAACCAAGCCAGCATGCTTCCTTTACCTTACCTGCTGCTTCAGTAGTCGGACATTTTACCTGCCATCACCAGATAAGGGTGAAAGGCCCGGTAAAAATGACGGTGGTGCAACTGAACGCCTATGGCTGTTATAAGCTGGCGGGTCTGGACATGTCTGCCTTCAACAACTACTACCGCGATCTGCAGAAACATAATCATGCCGGCTGGCATCAGCTGACGCAGGACCTGGCAGCTACTGCTGATCCTATCAGTCTGGATATTACACTGAACAACGCTTTCACTACTATGATCGCAGAGAACGGTCATTCCCTGAAGCAGGTAGACGAAGTGGCCGATTACATGGTACGCCACCAGGGTTATATCAATATGGACCGGTTAACGAGGAAATTCAAGACTTCCCGTCCTACCCTGGAAAGGAAGTTCATGGAAGTGATCGGCATTACCCCACAACTGTATGCACGTATGCTCCGCTTCAGAGATGCTATGCGTAACATGCAGAAAATGAATGTGGAACAATGGCAGTCATTCATTACTACCAATGATTATTACAATCATGCGCAGTTCATTCAGGATTTCCAGTTCTTTAAAGGGGAAACACCTGTAACGGAAAACATGCCGATTATTGCGCAAATGCGTCCTATGGCTGTTGCCTGAGCATCTTATAAACATATTATTAAGCAGTCTGCTGTATAGCAGACTGCTTTTTTATTTATCTTCGGGATATGTCCACTTCTTCTAACGCTGCCTATTGGCGCGAACATCTGCAGTTACAGCCCCATGTTGAAGGGGGCGCGTTCAGGGAAACTTACCGTTCCCGTGCGATGTCGGGTAACAGGAACGCCTCTACCGGTATTTACTTTTTACTGGAGGACCATGTGTTCTCTGCCTTTCATCGTTTAACCTCTGATGAGATGTGGCATTTTTATGACGGAAACCCGTTACATATCTATGAGATAGACCCTTCCGGGAACCTGACCATCCATAAACTGGGACTGAATATTCACCTGGGAGAATATCCCCAGCTGGTCATTACTGCCGGTAACTGGTTTGCTTCGCGTGTAGCAGGAGAACAGGGCTTCACCCTGACAGGATGCACCGTGGCACCGGGATTCGACTTCGCCGACTTTGAGATGGGCAGCCGTAAAACCTTGCTGGAGACCTATCCCCAACATGCAGAACTGATCCAACAACTTACAAGGGAAGAATAACTTCAGCTATTTTTAATATTTTGCAGTCATTGCAGGGCATTCATCATTTTCCTTAGTTTTCCGTTATGAAAAGATTTTTTCGTTTCATTTTTTTTACTTTACTCGTAATACTGATCTTCTGGCTGGGTAAACAATACGGCAGCAAGAGCGTCAATCAAAGCATACTGTCCAATAGTCTGATCGTTAAAGAAATAGCGGAACTGGCCAGCCTGGATGTGCAGGGGGTAGCTAATATCAAACGCAGTAATATTGAGGAAGATGGTTCCTGGACAAGCAACATGAAAAAGGCTTTCCTGGAGAATACCATCTGGGTATCCGTACCTTATGAGGCCAAATATGGAGTGGATGTGAGTGAAAAGAATTTCCACATCACGTTGTCTGATAAAAAGATCCTGGTAAAGCTGCCAGCGCCTCACCTGCTGAGTTATGAGCTGAAAGTAGACAAGATGGAGACTGCCAACCGCAAGGGATGGCTTTTGTTCCAGGATGATGAAACCTATACAGACGTACAAAAGAAACTATACCAGACTTCCAGGGAGCAACTGGAAAACAATCAACTATACCTCACCCAGTCGAAGGACAAGATCGCTAAGATAATTACGCAATATTACCAGCCATTTCTCGCCGATCATCAGCTGGAGATCACCTTTGATAACAGCGCCAGTAAAACACTGAAATAAGACCGTTTAAGCCGCATTTTTGGCGATGTATTTCACCAGGCAGCGCTTGGCGATCGGCAATAATGTTTCTTCTACCGGGAACACCAGTTTTGTATCTACACGGTACACTGCAGGATTGGGCAGTTTCTTACGCTGCCGGATCAGGCTGGTTTTGATATGTTCGCAGGAATGCACCAGGTCCTTGATGTAGGTATCGATGTATTGCGTGTGGATGCCCCTGTACTTCTCGTCATGGCGTTCAAAGATGCTCAGGCGGTATTCATACACCAGCGTCTGGCGGTGGCTGCCATCGCACAGAAAGAGGTATCCTTCCTGGGTATCCAGGGGAATGAGACCTACAGGAGAGATATTAAGGCTGTCTTCCACGAATTCATAGATCTCTGCACCTTCTTTGATCGTGAAGTTCAGTTTATGGATAGCAAACTGAATAATACTTTCCAGTTCCTGCATCAGTTCGTCATCTGCGATCATCTGTTCATAGAGGAGTTGCAAGCGTTCCATGTTGATAGCTGTCAGCCGTTTAGGGAACTGTTGCTGCAGGAATTGTTTGTTCTCTTTGAAGGCCACGAGATTGTTATAATGGAAAACAACGTCTGCCAGCTGAGGGTACAACTTATTTTCATTGAAATGACGGTTAATTTGTTGCAGGTAGGCCAGTAAGGCATATTTTTTCTGCTCAAAGTCTATATAACCGTCTGCAAACCAGGTTTCACTCAGACTACTCATAGTAATAAAATTTAATGGATCGTTTGTATTAATTTACGAAAAATGATGCAATTATCTATATAACATACGTGCTAATTTGGGGTTAAAGAAAACTTAAAAAGAGGGTAAAAGTCTTGCTATATGGGGTATTGGCACTGTAAAAACGACTTGTTTGAGTGCATTGTTAAATTATTTCTACGTGCTATGTATTTATTGAACTTATTTCTTTATCTTCAATATTATTTTTCATTTTTTTAATTTTTTAGTCATGAACATTTACGTAGCCAACCTGCACTACAGGTTGAACGATGAGGACCTTCACCAGATATTCAGCGAATTTGGCGAAGTGACTTCCGCTAAAATTATCAAGGACCATGAAACAGGCCGTTCACGCGGTTTCGGTTTCGTCGAGATGGCCAACCAGGAAGAAGGTAGCAAGGCTATGGACAGTTTGAACGGAACTGAAATTGAAGGCAAACAGCTGATGGTAAACGAAGCAAGACCTAAACAACCGAATAATAACTCTAGAGGTGGTGGATTTGGTGGTAACCGTGGCGGCGGCGGTGGATACGGCGGCGGCGGCGGTCGTGGTCGTTATTAATTCTGTTGACCAAAGCTCATTCGGTCAAGAAATTTATTAGGAAAGCCCCGGGCATTTTGCTTCGGGGCTTTTTTAATAATGAATTGTTTTGTTAGTCTTCAATGTTTGTTCCTGTCAATAACATGCTATGTTATGATAGAGGAGATTCTTACCCCTGAATCTTCTGATAAGCTACAAACAAGGCTCTTGCCGGAGCCTTATAACTTACATGTTTATACTAAATCATGATGCGCAATGACCTGATTGCGTTGTAAGAGTTACGTGTTCGTAAGAAAGTATGATATACAACAAAACAGATGTAGCATTTGCAGCCAATTAAAGCTCCACCAGAAGCGCTGTATTTGAGCAAATGTTTATATACTCTTCAATTGACTCCGTAGTCTGCCAAATCGCGAATAGCTGGGGACTCCTGCGGAGTCTGTGTTTTGTTGCCTAAATTGTTAGCTACAAATACGGGGCTCTGACGGAGCCAATATTTACCCCACAAAAAAGCCCGACTCCTTACACAGAAGCCGGGCTAAAAAAAAGCGTTTTATTAATATTCTCTGTGAAAATCGAAATGTTCCAGCTCATACGCGATAGCGCTCAGGAAGGTAGAACCTAATGCGCCATCTACAATACGGTGATCATAAGAAAGAGAGAGATACATCATATGACGGATCGCAATCGTATCACCATGTTCTGTTTCTATTACAACAGGACGTTTCTTGATAGCACCCACCGCCAGGATAGCTACCTGCGGCTGATTGATAATAGGTGTTCCTGCCAGGCTACCGAAGGTGCCTACATTGGTTAAGGTGATAGTACCATTCTGCGTAGCATCCGGTTTCAGGCGGTTCTGACGGGCAGCAGCAGCCAGGTTGTTCACCTGTTTGGTAAGGCCCACCAGGTTCAGCATGTCTGCATTACGGATCACCGGAACGATGAGGTTACCTGTCGGTAATGCCGTAGCCATACCCACATTGATATCCTTCTTGATAATGATCTTATCGCCATCCAGAGAGCTGTTCACCAGCGGAAACTTTTTAATACATTTTACCAGTGCTTCTATAAACAACGGAGTAAAGGTGATCTTCTCCCCTTCCCTCTTTTCAAAGTCTTTCTTTACATGGTCGCGCCAACGGACCATATTGGTCACGTCTGCTTCAGCAAAGCTGGTTACATGCGGACTGACATGCTTGCTGCGCACCATATGATCTGCGATCATTTTACGCATACGGTCCATCTCTATGATCTCTACATTCCCGCCGTAGTTATGGCTGCTGCCATTACTGCTTACCGGATGCTGTACCGTTACAGATGGGGTAATAGTATGCGCCACAGGGACTTCTGCCGGTTTAGGCGGAGCCACATGCGGAGTGGTTGCAGGAGCAACAGGAGCAGTAACCGCACCCTTACCCTTGTTCTCAACATACTGCAGAATGTCTTTTTTAGTCACACGGCCTTCATTGCCGGTGCCTGCAATTTTTTCCAGTTCTGCAAAGTTGATCCCTTCCTGCTGTGCGATCGTCAGCACAAGCGGGGAATAGAAACGGGCACCGCCGGTCACGAACTGTGGTTCGGTGTGTTCAACTGCCTGCGGAGCTTCCTCTTCAGGCGTTTCTTCCACCGGTTCAGTAGTCTCAGGTTCCGGCTCAGCAGCAGGTTCCTCTGCGCTGGTATTAATACGTGCAATGACAGCACCTACAGGTACTACGTCATTTTCTGCATAAAGTAGTTCGGTAATTTCCCCATCTGCGATAGAAGGTACTTCACTGTCCACCTTATCGGTAGCAATTTCCAGCAGGGTTTCCTCAACTTTTACCTGATCCCCCGGCTTTTTATGCCAACGTAATATGGTGGCTTCCATAATACTTTCCCCCATTTTGGGCATTACCAGTTCTACAATGGCCATAAGATTGTTGTTTTGCTTTTTGGTATGGAAACAAAAGTAAGTTAAACTATCAACTTCCTCAATTCATTCATCGCATAGGCCGCTGTCAGTTGAATATTACTGTAGCGATCGTACCGGAGCTGGAACTTTACCGCTACCAGGTTCCCCACACTACCAGCCGCTATCCATACAGTCCCAACGGGCTTTTCAGGGGTACCTCCATCGGGGCCCATGATACCGGAGACTGCTATTATATAATCTGTTTTTAATCTTTGTAAGGCCCCCGCTGCCATTTCCAGTACCACCTGTTCGCTGACCGCGCCATAGGTATTGAGGGTGGCCGGCTGTACCCCCAGCAACTGCATCTTCATCTCATTGGAGTAACTCACGATACTACCGGAATACCAGGCAGAGCTGCCCGGGATGAGGGTCATACTGTGGGAAATGTACCCGCCGGTACAGCTTTCTGCGGTACCTACCGTTTTATGAGACGCTATTAAGGCCCGGCCTATCACTTCCGCCATAGGGATATCCTGGTCTGCCACTGCGATATCGGCCAGGATGGCCTTCATCTGGTGGAAAAAGATGGATAACGCAGCAGCGGTAGAGACTTTATCGGCCCCCTGCGCGGTAAGACGGAGTTTGAGCAGTCCATAGGCAGGCAGGTAAGCCAGTTTGATATGAGGAGGTAAACCTGCTTCAAAGTCTATCAGTCTTTCAGCAACGAAAGACTCGCCCATACCGGAAGTGATCAGTGTCTGATGTACTACCGCCGGCGTATTGAAGTAATCCCGCAACTTTGGCAGCACATGGTCCTCCATCAGTCCTTTCATTTCATGGGGCACACCGGGCATAGAGACATAGATCCTGCCATTCTTCTCGAACCACATACCCGGAGCAGTGCCACGGGTGTTGTGCAGTACGGTGCAGACATCCGGAACCAGGGACTGGTCCACGTTCCTTTGCAGCGTAGGTAATCCCCTGCTTTCGAAGAACTCCATCACCTGCCGGTAGGTGATCTCATCCCTTACCAGCTTTCCACCGAAGTATTCCGTTAATACCGGTTTGGTGATATCATCGGCCGTAGGGCCTAATCCACCTGTAATCAATACTATATCTGATACCGCGCCTTCTTTGTCCAGTGCTTCCAGAATGGCTTCCTTTACATCCCCGATAGCTACGCGACGGTGTACCCAGATTCCCATTGCATTTAACTGCTGGGCCATCCAGGCAGAGTTGGTATCTATTGTTTGTCCGATCAGCAGCTCATCACCTATCGTAATAATGCTGACAGTTACCTTTGCCAGTTCCTCTTCCATAATCAATGCTGTTATTTTTCAAAAAAGGGAGCCAGTCGCTCCATCATTACCGGAGGCATCCCATATTTCATTTTCGTGTCTGCATGCATGAACACCAGGGTAGTGACCCCTATATTCAGCAATTCTCCTTTTTCATTGTACAATTCTGAGTGGAACTGTATCTTATGACTAACAGGTAACTCTTTGAGTATAGTCTTTACTGTTATCAGATCATCGTAATAAGCAGGTCTCAGGTATTTAACGTTTAACTCTGCCACTGGCATTATAATACCCTGTTTTTCCAGCTCTGCGTAAGTGAAACCCAGTGTACGGATTGCTTCTGCCCTTCCTACTTCGTAATACAGCGCGTAATTACCATAATACAGGTATCCCATCTGATCTGTCTCTCCGTAGCGCACACGGATGTCCGTTGTTGATATAAACATAAATTTTTAGATGCATAAAATTATAGAATGGAAAAGTATAGAAAAAATATCAACAGGCAAAAGAAAGCGGAAATATTGTCTTCACAGCGTACTCTATTTCTAGAATATAGAGGATTGGGGGTAGTGGGTTAACCGTGTATTTTTTACAAACAGGAGGAAAATATATATACGATGACAATAAACAGGGAGCGCCTAACTGAATTCCCAGGTCGCCCCCTGATTGCAGCTTGCCACTACATATTTAATATTGTAAATTCTGTTCTGCGATTGGCCAGATGTTCTTCTTCTGAACAACGTACTCCATTGGCGCAACGATTCAATAGCCGGGTTTCTCCATATCCCTTTGCCACCAGACGATCACTGGCAATCCCTTTTCCGATCAGGTATACTACAATTGATTCTGCGCGGCGTTGGGATAACTTCAGGTTATAGCTGTCACTCGCTCTGGAGTCTGTATGTGTAGCTATTTCCACCTTCCAGGTGGGATTATCCTGTAGCAATTTTACCAGCTTATCCAATTCTGTCGCTGTACCTGGTTTGATATCTGCTTTAGCTACATCAAAATAAACGTTTTCAAGTTTATATGTTTTATTAGGAGCTGGCTGAGGCTCAGGTTTCTTTTCCGTGACCTTTTCGGGAGCCTCCAGCATGGCATCATAGCGCAGATCACGTGATGCTGACAATCCCTTTGTTGTTACTACTGCCCCTGTTACTGAATTATAGTCCGTTTTTGCCACACTTAATTCATACGATGATATACTATCCAGCTTAACATGATAATTCCCTTCTTCATCTGTAACAACTTTCAGTGGTATGCCTGTTTCTTTGTTGTTGATTATTACCTCTGCATTGGATAATGGTTTATTCGTTTTTTTGTCCAGTATATGACCGGACAAACTAAACAGCAGTATTCTTGCAGGAATAAAACGGTAAATATCATCACTCCCTTTCCCACCTGGCCTGTTAGAAGAGAAATATATAGTGGTACTGTCTAAAGCCGGTGCAAAATCATCCTGGGGGCTATTTACCGGGATTCCCATATTCTTTGTTACCCAATGACCACTTGTTTTGATGGCTTTATAAATATCCAGTCCACCAATTCCGGGCTGTCCATCGGAAGCAAAATAAAATGTACCGGCTTTATCAAATACAGGTGTACGTTCATTACCCTGCGTATTGATTTCCGGCCCCATATTTACCGGCGTCTGCCATTTGCCATTTTCATCTGCATGACTATAATAGATATCTGTGCCACCATATCCCTTATCTCCATAGTCAGCCACAAAATAAAGCTCCTGACCATCCGGGCTTATAAAAGGATCGCCCACCGGATAATTAAAGATGCCATTATAAGGAAATGGAGAAGACTGTCGCCATCTACCCGTGGCCGAATCCCATTGCTGTTCCATCACCTCCACATTCAATGTATAAGGTTCATCCTTTCCCAACAGGGTACGTCCCTTCTTTTTCAGATCGGTTACTGCGTAATAAAGCTTACTGCCATCGGCCGTATAACTGGCATTTGCGCTATGATAATCTCCATTGATATTGCGTGCAAGTAACTTGGTACTAGTGCTATCCTGCCCGTTACTTTCATACAGATGCAGATAACTGTTGCCCGTCCAGCCATAGTATTTTTGCCTGATGTTAGTTGTGCTAAAAAAAGGGTTATGTTGCAGGGAATCATATGGGCGATCAGAGGCAAAAATAATTACGCCCTTGTTAAACGCTGTACCCCAATCGGACCACTGACTGTTCAATGCCTTTAAATTGTCCAGCGTCCCTTTAGCAGGTGCCGACAGCCACTTAGCTGCGCTGTCACAACCGCTACGCATATTCTCTGCTGTTTTATCACCGTTCTTTTTATTTAAGTAACTATCCAGCATCTCTTTTGCTGCTGCATATTTACTGTTGTTCATCAATATTCCGGCATAATGTATTTCATCCGCAGCAGTATGGTCCGGCATTGTCGCCAATTTCGCATACCAGGGTTCAGCAAGAGTATAAGCACTCATCAGGCGGTAACTATCCGCCATTCCACGTGCCGCAGCCGATGTTGCTTTTTTCCTATATGCTTTTTCATACAACGGTATGGCCTCCGCATAGTTATACAACCTGGCCTGGTCGTCAGCCTGTTTTTTTATATATTGTCCCTGTGTTGTTTTAAACAGTAGCATTGCCACCATTATGCTTAACAATGCGGGAAGATTATAGTTTCGTTTATCCATAATGACTTCTGTATTTTATAAAAACCGAATTGTTTTCTGTTAAAAATATCTCGGAGACAACATTCTTGCCTTCGGACCTGCGAAGAAATAGCTCAGAGAGAGTTCATGAGTAGTATAGCTGGTTGCTCCCGTTCCATTTAAGGTCTGATCATAAGCATAACCTATTCTCAGTTTGCTGTTGACGAACATTTCAATCATCCCCACAGCAGCTCCCGCTTTAGTAACTGACTTATCTATATTGTTTCTATTGAATAAAGCAGTGCGGTAACCAGCACCTATCCATAGTTTCTGATCCAATAGGAAAAAGGCATTTAAATCCATACTGGTAGGGCCCGCAAAATCTTCTTTCACCAGGATGGAAGGTTTCATTAACACCTGATCAGACAATGCTAATAATCCTCCCACTGTAAAATACAGGTGTGGTTTTAACGGTACATAATTCTTCAATCCACCGGATTTCTGAAATGAACCTGTTATCAGGTTATCCCCCGATAATCCAGCATAGAACCGCTCACTGTTATAAAAAACACCCACACGTAGATCGGGCATGGAAGCCGTTTTCTTCGCATTCATTAATACAGCGTCTGTCTGGGAAGCTGGATTCAATGCTTCTATATTCAGACGCTGCTGCATAAACCCTGCGCCTATACCAATTGCCAGGGTTTTCTCCCCGGTTACATCCACAGGAATACGGTAAGCATAACTTCCGTATAAAACGGTGTTTTTCTGCGCCCCTAACTGGTCGTTCATCACCTGCAGGCCTAATCCCACACGGTTACTATTCACAGTCCCATCTGCTGCTGCAGAAAAGGTTTTGGGCGCGCCAGGTAATCCGGCCCACTGTGTGCGGTAAAATACATTTACATTCCACTGTTCCCGGTAACCTGCATAAGCAGGGTTGATATATAATCCATTGAACATATACTGGCTAAACTGTACATCCTGCTGACTATACGCAGGAAAGTATGATAGTGCACATATTAGCAGGAGAATAATTTTCGTAAAGCTTTTATTCATGATCTCTTTTTTTCTGTTAAAGGGCCTTTTAGGTAAGACTGCCGGCTTATACACCGGCAGTCTTAACAGTTAAGTTTTATCGCATCAGCATCACATAACCATTTATCGTATGCCATTGCCCATTAGATTCCTGCACCTTCAGGGTATAGTAATACGTACCTGCATTCAGACCCTGTCCATCCCAATCTCCCTGGTAATTTCTGCTCTTGTAGAGTACATTATTCCAACGATTGAAAATGATGATCTCATTCTGGGAATATTTTTCCAATCCTTTAATCACCAATTTATCATTATTACCATCACCGTTAGGCGTAATTACATTAGGAACGTCCAGGTTATTTGGTACTACCGTTACCGTTACAGCAGCCACATTGCTCCAGTTACCCAACTCATCCTTCACCCTGTAGGTAAATGTATCTGGTCCGGAATAACCTGCAGCAGGTGTATATACAACTGTTCCATCCGCATTCACTGTTACGGTTCCATGTGCAGGCTGATCTACTATTTCCAGTGTAGAAGGCACTATCGGACTTGCGCCCTCACCTGGTGTATCATTGTTAAGTACCGGTATTGTAACATTCTCACCCGCTTTGAGTGTCGTTACATCACCTGTTACTACTGGCGGCGTGGCTGCTGGAGCGGTTACGGTTACATTTACCGTTGCCACATTACTCCAGTTACCTGCACCATCCTGCACCTTATAGGTAAATGCATCCGGCCCGGAATAACCCGCGGCAGGTGTGTACACGACTGTTCCATCTGCGTTCACTGTTACTGTTCCATGTGCAGGCTGCGTTACTATTGTCAGTGTTGAAGGCACTATCGGATTTGTTCCTGCATTGTCATTGTTCAGTACCGGAATAGTAATATTACTATTTGCATTGAGAGTTGTTCCATCGTCCGTGGTTACCGGCGGCGTGGCTGCCGGAGCGGTTACGGTTACATTTACCGTTGCCACATTACTCCAGTTACCTGCACCATCCTGCACCTTATAGGTAAATGCATCGGGCCCGGAATAACCCGCAGCAGGTGTATACACGACTGTTCCATCTGCGTTCACCGTTACTGTTCCATGTGCAGGCTGCGTTACTATTGCCAGTGTTGACGGCACTATCGGATTTGTTCCTGCATTGTCATTGTTCAGCACTGGAATGGTTACATTACTATTTGCAGTAAGCGTTGTTGCATCATCTGTTGCTACAGGTGGGGTGGCGCTTACAGTTACATTTACCGTTGCTACGTTACTCCAGTTACCTGCACCATCCTGCACCTTATAGGTAAATGCATCTGGCCCGGAATAACCCGCAGCAGGAGTATACACTACTGTGCCATCTGCGTTCACCGTTACCGTTCCATGTGCAGGCTGCGTTACTATCGTCAGTGTTGAAGGCACTATCGGATTTGTTCCGGCATTATCATTGTTCAGCACTGGAATGGTTACATTGTTATCTGCGTTGAGCGTTGTTGCATCATCTGTTGCTACAGGTGGTGTTACAGGAACCGCTGTAATAGATGGTGCAATACATGCAGCACAAGACGGATCAGGATCAGGAGTACTGCTCGTTACAGCAGCTGTATTGCTTAAGCTGCCGCTGAACGAAGACGGCGTCTGTACTGTTATTATATAAGTGACAACCGCACCATCTGGCAAGGCTGCAATTATTTCATTCAGGTTGCCGGTACCACTGGTGTTTGGAAGCGTTACTGTTCCAGTAGTGACACTGGCCGTCCAGGAGCTGATGGTAGTCCCGGTGGGAGCCACATCTGTAATGTTTACATTTGTTGCATCACTGGGGCCATTGTTAGTTACAACAATTGTATAAACCACCGCATCGCCGGGAGCGAAACTTGTCTGACTACCATTCTTCAGACTTTTCACCGTAACTATATCTGCACTGGGAGTTACTGTAACTGAATTATTGTATTTAATATTATTACAAGACTCTGTGCTGGTACCATTCAAACATTCTACGTGAGGATCTGTTGGGGGAACAGATGCATCAGGGTTGGTAGCATCAGGATCTGTTACATCATTTGGCCGCATGATACTGGCTTCCATATTTATAGTACTTCCACCCAGCGCTGCACCAGCTTTACCAGTAACAGTAAAGGTAATAACACAACCATTTGGCAAATCCAGCAATGCGGTATAATTACCTGAACCATCTATCGCCGGACTGTTCACAGTACCACAACTGGTAGTGAAAGTTACATTTGAGATAATAAAGCCTGCAGGTACTTTAAATACAAATGGTGCACCACTTGCATCACTGGGTCCGTTATTAATAACTGAAACTGTATAAGAAATTGGTTGTCCTGCCGCCACTGTTGTTGCGGAAGCGGAAGGCGCGATGCTCTGCACTGCCAGGTCTGATCGCCTGATGCTAAGCGTAGTACTCTTGCTGACCATATCTCCCAGGATGTAGGTCCAGGTATCCATGGTCCTGTTATTCCCGTAATTATTACTCCATTTATGTCCGTTAGTGTTGCTGGAAATCCCACTACCGCTATTACCATTAAACTGTGGAGAGGATGCACCTGTACCTCCTGCAAAACCACTGTCATCCCAGTAAACAACATCACTTTTTACAGACCCGTCATCATTCAACTGTTCAAGGATAGTACCATTGGGATTATACTCCACGTCAATAAACGGGAAATGTACCTCTGCTCCCTGCAGTTGTATGTTTGCGGTAACAGATGCAGTACCCAGAGAAGGAGCCGTTCCTGCACCGTCCTTACCATCCCAGAAAAGGGAATTGCTACCTGCCACTGCCGATCCGACGATCGTCCGCGTTACAAAACTGCCGGAACCTGTTAAAGTGACCCGGAAGGTACCCGCCTGGTTGGCATCAAACTTAATATAAGCACCCTTGCTGCTCACCTGTCCGGTAGTTCCTTCCACCCCATCAATACTGATACTGCTTACAGTAGGTATTACTTTAGGCACTTTGAGCCAGGTACTGCTTCCCCCTGGTAATGAAGCCGATTGTGGCAGATCAGCAGCCGGTGTTGTATAAAAGATCTTCTGGGTAATGCTCTGGGCACCATCCATAGTTCTCGGGTCTTTGGTGGGAATGCTGGCGGTAGCATTTAAACTTTTATAAGATGGAGGAGCTGCATCACCTGTACCGGTGGTAATCCCCTTGTTGTTTACAAAAAAGACAAAACCGATACCGGCCTGCCCGTTATTGTTCACTTTATACGTATAACCATCGCTTGTTTGTACAAATAATTTACCGTAATAACTTCCATTGGTTACATACATATTCATTACCGTAGCATACACGCGACCCGGAATAAGCGCACTGGCAGCACTTATTACCGAAATATCCCAGGCTGCAATAGCATTTGTGCTGTTTTGCGTCCAGTTCGCATTGGCTGCAACGGTGGCTCCATTGGAAGTGTTCTGGGTGAGATCTCCGGAAGGCAGTAATTCTACTTTCCATAAACCACCCTGGCTACTACCCGCTACTTGTGTAAAAGGTGTATACCCTGCTACTGGCCCCAGGAGTTCCGCTGCACGATCAGCAATCTGGCCGGTAGCAGATCCAATAGTAGAAGTATAGACCGTACCATCCGGCGCTGTAAACCTGATCTGTCCCTGGCCTATACCCTGCGCACTGGAAGCAGCTGCCACCGTTTCACCGGGATTAACAAATACATAATGTGTGCCTAATGATGTAAAAGGCCAGCCAGCGGAAATAGCATTGGTAGAACTCATTAAGAAAGCCCTGTCCCCTGTTGCACCACTGGGATAAAGGTCCTTTGAGCCATCTGCATAACTGTTAAGACATGCGAATAGACATAACAGTGTTAAAGCTGTTTTGTAAAATTTGTTCATAGATATCAAGTAATTTTTGAAATAGATCAACCAGGCAATTGCATGGTATTAAAGGGATTTTCACAGGATAGTTTTTATCTTGTTCCAATACTGAGATATATTTTATTAACTATTTTACATAGGTATTCAGTCCTGCTTGGTTAAACAGCAGTAATAGGATCATCAATAAGGGTATCGTTTAATTTTTTAACAGTACATTGCCCTTTAAAGGAGTTCGTAAACAAACTATATTATATTCAACGGTGCAAAGGTAGATTCGAACCAATTATACATCTGTAGTAAGACCCTACTACAGGTGTAGTAATAATACTACGTTTAAATGGCTGGGTATAAGGAATACTATCTATATTTGCAACGCATTATGCCAGAATACCTGATGATCAATATCTTAGTTGCCGATGACCATTCAATTGTCCGTTATGGCCTTAAGAAGATAATTGCCAACCTCCCGGTATCTGCCACAGTAACAACCGTTGAAGCATTTGATGATGTAATTGTTACGATGGCAAAACAGTCATTTGACTTACTGATACTAGATATCAATCTTCCGGGAGGTAACAGTATTCAAATGTTGGATGCTGTGAAGCTTCAGCAACCTCATACAA
Source organism: Chitinophaga oryziterrae (assembly GCF_009758125.1). GTDB lineage: Bacteria > Bacteroidota > Bacteroidia > Chitinophagales > Chitinophagaceae > Chitinophaga > Chitinophaga oryziterrae. The sequence continues at coordinate 1,094,053 of NZ_WRXO01000002.1, read as the reverse complement.
TGGTGCTTATTTTTTCTGCCTACGATGAGAAAATATATGCTATTGATTACCTGCAGGCCGGGGCAGACGGCTATCTTAGTAAAAACTCTACTGAGGAAGAAACGAAACTGGCTATCCAAACCCTTTTAAACCGGGAAAAGTACATGAGCCCATCCACCCGTCGGATGATACTTAACAAACTGGACCAGCAGAAAGATTCACAGACAAATCCTTTTGAAACGCTCTCGATACGGGAAGTTGAAGTGATGAGCCTCCTGACAAAAGGTATTCCGTTATTTAAAATAGCAGAAATGCTGCATTTACAGATCTCTACTGTGAGTACCTATAAAACGCGCATTTTTGCAAAACTGGAAATCAGCTCTATCATAGAATTGCTGGAAAAAATCAGATTTTATAATATTTCTATCTGATAACAGTCAGTGTGATATTTACAACAGTTCCATGCCCGTTATTCGGGCTTACCATTATATTGCCATTGATTAGCTGTAAAAGCTCCATCACCATTATTAATCCAATACCATCATGGGAAGCCGGCTTCGCTTCCATAATGGGTACTCCTGTTCTATATTGATCGATCCAGTTGATTACGGCCGGAGACATCCCTATTCCGGTATCAATAAACCGGATAAGGATCTCTTCTTCATTACAGTATGTTTCTAATTGTATAACCCCTTTCCTGGTATATTTTACAGCATTATCAAGGAGATTATGTATGACTATCGCCAGCAGTTGCCTGTTAACCAGCACAACCGTATGAGGTGCTGTATTATTGATGATAGTAATTTCCTTGGCCCGGGAAACTACACGGAAAATGTTTGCTTTCTTTTCCAGCAACTGTCCGAGATCTACCATTTCCAGAGATGAAACGTCGTCCATGAACTGTGACTTCAGATACTGGATCAGGTTCTCTACAAGATGGAACATGCTGTACAGGCTTTCATAAATAATATTCCGTTCATCTTTTCCGATCCCATTTCTCTGTTCATTTCCGTTGCCAATTACCTGCATCATGTATTTCAACGGTGTTTTCAGATCGTGCGAAATAGCCGCGATTAACCGTTGCTGGATAAATCCCTGTCTGCGTAATTGCTGTTCAGAGAGCTGTAGATTGTCTAACGTTTCTTTTAATTCGCGGGTACGCTCCGTTACCCGCAATGCCAGCATCTGGTTTTTACTTTCCACTCTCCTCACCCGTAGCCAGGATAATGCAAACCCCGCCAGCAGGATCGCAATCCCTATCAGTATCCTGAACCAGATGGTTTCGTAGAATGCTTTCCCCACCAGAATGGTAAATACTTTTTCCGTTATATTATTTTTGCCAAAACCATTCAATTTGCGGATCCGGAGAATATATTTCCCCGAATGCATAGATGAGAATTCTATGATCCTGTTATTACTCATCTCTAACCATAGTTCCTTCTCATCCTTTCCTTCTTCTTCCAGCGAATAATGGAGATGTAAATTCTGAGGGTCCCCGAAATACGGCGTGCTGATAGAAAGCCTTACATTCCGGAAATTGTTGGGCAGGGAAATAGCTTCCTTCGCATCAATTATTTTCGCATCCAACTCTACCTGGTCTATAAATATTTCCTTCTCCGGCAGCTCTGTGGATATTTTAGCAGGGGTGAAATATACCAGACCATCCAGGGAGGGCAAAGAGATATCTCCGTTCTGCAATTGCAGGGCACAGGGCTGACAACCACCGTTGAATTCATTTGTATTAAAACCCTGTTCTTTTCCATAATAAAGATAGAATAAGTCCTTCATCCTCCCTGCTGCAAAATCCAGTGCATCCTGGTAGTTTGTCTGAAAGAGCCCGTTATTGGTAGTGATCCAGAGATACCCCTGATCATCCTTCACTATACAATGGGCCGTTTCCATATATTTTTTCTGATCCTTCGGAAGATTTACAAGACGTCCATCTTTATACAGAAAAACCCCGTGATCATAAGTTGTGATCCATACTTCCTTATCTGAAGGTGCATAAAGGCTTCGTATATAAAGATTGTTAAGTCCTGGCACAGTATCAACCTTACGCGTTGATAAATCAATACGTGACAACCCCTTTAAAGTAGCGGCCCATAATATATGCTGATCACCCCGGACGATATAAGTAATATCTTTCACGGCTGCAGTGTATAATTGCAGTTGTGGACTGGCAGCCGCTGTTTCCAGAAAATACAATCCCCCCTTTCTCATTCCTACCCACAAACGGCCATTCTTAGCTATATATAACTGGTTAATTTCATCATCATCTATTTTTTGTTTCCATAACACAGTCGTAAAATCGCCGTTAAACTCCAATAATTCTTTATGATTTTTGTACCAGTAGTTCCCGTTAAAATCCCGCGTGATACTATATCTGTCAGGGAACTCTACTTTACTCAGTCGTGGCGCCAGGGTCTTTTTCCCGGTGATGGGGTCCAATACCATCCCAAGTGGTGTTACAATACTATGCTCACCGAAGGGAGCCTGTGCATAATATACTTCATCTTCTTCTCTTCCGGCCTTTAAGCACCGGAACTGCTGCTGGCTGCATATATACAATCCCCTGGTAACACTACCCAGGAAAACCCTGTGATGCATTTCATCATGATAAACAGCTAAAATCCTGTTCTTCTTAAAATCCAATCCTTTCATGACCAATGTGGACCGTATAGTAGATGAGTCAGACAATTCCAATCTGTAAAAGGACTCATCTAAATAAAGGAACAATTGTCCGGCCCCAAAATTCCAGTATATTTCCGGTTGTTTTTTAAGAGAGTGCCATCCGGGATGCTGTAACAGATCTCCTGTGAGGTTGAGCTTATAAGCTCCTTCCCGTTTAAGCAGGATAAATTGCCCGTTTTTTTCAAAATAACAAAGCTGATCCTTCAGCGTAAATGAGCGACCAGGATAGGGATGTGGGTATCTCATTTTGTAACGTTCCATCCCTCCCTTCATAAACCTGATGGTATCCCCCCTGATATCAAAATATGCATCAGATTCTGCAGGTATCAGATAACTGGCTGCACGAGCCTCATTTAAAAACACGTTGGGCAAACCATTAACAGGATAAATATTTGATACATCATTGAACCACAGGTAATCAAAATCTCCCGGAGCAGTAACAAGTAAATCAGCCCTTCCATTGTGAACAGCCATCACCTCATTCCTTATTGTCCTTGCCAGGATACCATTTTTCTTTGCATTGGGATAAATATAATGTATACGGCTGCTTTGTATGGCAGTATTGCTGGTGCTGAAATTCAAAAAACGGCTCCCGTCAAATCTTACCAGCCCATTTTCAGTAGCCATCCATATAAACCCATCTTTATCCGGCATAATGTATTTTACACTATTCTGTGGTAATCCGTCCTGGTCTGTAAAATGATGTATGGTATATGGTTCCTGTTTCTGATTTGCAAAAGACAGGTTTATCTGTAACAGGATAAAGGAAAGGGATAAAATGAATTTCATTCGAATGTTCTCATTTACTACGGCGCACTCAATATTTGACCAGATACAGTAAGATCTTATTTGCCAAGTAATTTATCTACGCTGGCTTTTCCTGGTCCTGCGAAGAGGATGACTAAGAACGCACAGAGGTACATTGCAGGTAATTCCCTATCCCCTATTGAGGCATGTTGTTTTATCATGAAAACAACTACCCCCATGGCAATTACCAGAGGAATAGCTGCCAGCCGGGTCAGCAATCCTAATACTAATAAGATAGAGCAGATACCTTCTGCGAAGGCTACCAGAGAGAAAGACATTGTTGAACCTATCTTAAAAGGATCAGGGAAACCATATCTTAAGGTCGAGTATTTTATCAGCTTTTCATATCCATGCTGGAAGAAAATCAGTCCGCCGAATACTACGCGGAGCAGGAACAGTGATAGGTTGACAGATCCGTTTGTGTAGCCTGTGGAAAATAGTTTTCTCATAATAAAGCCTAATGATGGTTTGTTTTAAAATCCGGGCAGATTGATCATCTACCCCGGTTCAGGGCCAAAAATAGAACTAATTATGAAAAAACGGATTACCTGATTTTTCTGCGGATCAGGAATTCCAGCTGTATCGGCTTTCTTACATATTGTACAGGATCAGTCGTGTATTTATTGAATGGAATGGCTGTACGCAAGCCTGCCTGCCATTTATTAAGGTTATAGTTGAGTTCCACAACACCTGTTAAAGCAAGATGAGGGTATTTTTTCCAGTTGTCCGTTGTGGCGATAGATATCGTGTCCTCTTTAAGGAAACTTCCTTTATACCACCAGTTGGCACCTACACCGGCGCTGATATCCCAGTTTTTGTATAACAGATAATGATATTGTAAGGTGACACCTGCTCCGAATTGTTTCACCATCGCTTTGTTGGTATGGAGCCCCAGTGTATCACCCTGCCCCAGGCTATCTGGTTTGGAAGAAGAGAAAGAGAACGGTAATAACCGGCTGCTGAAAGGTTGCAGATCTGCGGATATCGTTGATTTCCCTATCGCCTTTTCTATACGTATGGAAGGGATTAAATTCCTGTAAAACCGGTTATTGCCTTTAGGGTCAGAGAAATAATATTTACTGTTAGATAATGGTACAGGCGTATTTAACTGTACCCAGAAACTCCAGGTTTTTAACTTTGGAAGATCCTTTTTTGCAGGTGTTTGCAAAAGTGATATCTGCATATCTTTATGCATTAATCTCTTTGGATCTTCTTTAGATAAAGGAAGAGTGAATAAGCTTAATACTGCAGGAGAAAATCCGGCGGAAGAACCATATATCCAGGGGCTTCCGGGAGATAAAGAAGGACTTCCCGCAAATGAATGCTGATTAGCATCTGTAGTAAAATCTTCTTTCTGTTTCTTTCTCTTATGCTTATTATTATTTGTACCTGTTAATTCCTTTTTATTGCTTTTATCTATTCTTTCAGTTATGCCTTTTTCACTTTTATTCCCCCTACCAGATATCTCCCTTTTATTTTTCATACCTGTTAACTCCTCCTTTTTATTCCTATTCTCTATGCTTTCAACTTTTATACTTGTTACCCCTTTTTTATTCTCATTATCTCTATCTGATATTATCTCTTTTTCATTCTTGTTATCTCTCTTTAGTATCTCTGCTTTACTTTTATCTGACAGATGATTTTTATTGATTTCTGATATAGTATCAGTATTAATGAAAGAAGGCTCCCGCTTATTATTGATAACTATATCCGGCTCATTATTTACATTTTGAGAAACACCATTCTTTCCTTTCAAAGAAACCTTTGAAACATTCCCCCCTTTCAAAGAAAACATCACTACCAGCATCACAACCACCATAAACCTCAGCAGCCAGCCATATCTCACAGATGTCACCGGTAACTCAGCATCCAGCAATTGTGCCATGTCCGCCCAGGCCCGATCCGCTGACGGGATCGGGATAGGCGGCTTGGCCCCCTCCGACATTTCTTTATTTAAATAATGTTCATCCACTTATACCGGAATTATTTTTTAGAATGATATTTCAGCAACACGGGTTTCATTTTCATCCTGGTCTCACTCAGATGCCATTTCACTGTTCCTGCACTTAATTGTAATTGTCCGCAAATCTCATTAATCGAAAAGCCCTCTAAATAATATAATACGCATACGGCCCTTGTACCCAGTGGCAGTACCTGTAATAACTGATAGATATCCTTCCATTCCAGGTCTGAAAGAGGATTGTCAGAACCGGCAATAACAAAATCTGTTATATCTGAAGAAGTAAAAGTATGGGTATTGTCCCTTTTCAGTTTATCACAGGCGGCATTCCGCACAATTGTATATACCCAGTTAAAAAATGCCCCTTTATTTTCATTGTACTGTCCAATATTCTTAAAAACTTTCAACATTCCATCATTCAAAGCTTCCAGCGCATCATTTTCATCTTTAAAGAATTTTTTGCATAACAGGTACAGGGCCGGGTAAAACTTACGATAAAGTTTTTCCTGACCTCCACGATCATTAATCAAACACTTATGAATCAATTCCTGAATGTCTTCCAACTGATACCTTACATATATGCGTACAGAACAAGGTTTCAAGCACTTAAACCGGTCACAAAAGTGACCGGCAATATTTAAATGCTTACATAAAAATACTGACCCAATTTAATCAGATCTAAAACGGAAAATCTTCCCAATAGTTACATTACCCATGCCTTACAGATAATGAATCGTGTGGAGGGATACTATCTACTGGTGGATAATATGTTGTATCAACCGGATAGTGAGGCAATGTATCGTGTGGAGGGAAGGGCACTGTATCATGCGGGAAATGCGGAATCGTGTCATGCGGATGACCAGGAATGGAATCATGGTGATGGCATGGCAGAGAATCATTTGGTAATGAATCAGTTGGATGATGAGGTACGCTATCTGTTAAGGTATCTCTCAGACCTAAAGCATTTAAAGTTGGATTGATAGAACTTTCCTTTTTACAGGATGTGAGATAAGCCATTGCTGCCGTAATAACTAATAAAAAACAAAGCATTTTCTTCATAGAATTATGATTTACCTATATAAACTGGTAGTAAAAAGCTAAAGGTTGGGTAGGTGGAGAAAAAATAAAGTTGTCATGTTGTTAAAGTCCTATAAGTGCAATGTTATATTTTACAATTATCGTCTATCAGATGTATTTAATAAAAATAGCATTGATTATCAAATATTTGTTTATAATTAGATAGCGTCTTGTTAATTTTTTATTGACATTTTATAGATTAACTAATTTTAATCTTAACTTTAAAGTGAAGTGCTACAAAGGAAAACTAGTTAAGTGGATTGAAGGAGACGTTATGACAGCTTATTCAATCTTACTGGAAGGAGAGGAAGAATGTGAAGCAGAGAATTTTTATCTGAAATATGAGGATTCAGTATTCGCGGAAGATATAGATCTGATTACGGCCATGATAAATGAGTTCTTAAAACGCGGCGCCAGAGAAGGTAGATTTCGCCCGGAAGGTGCGGTACATGCTATTCCAACAGGAGGTTCTGCTTTAAGGTTTTATTGCGTGAGGATGAATAAAAATATGGTTGTCTTTGGCAGTGGTGGCGTAAAGACTTCCCAAAAATCACAAGATAGTCCGGATTGCGAACCATACAGGCTCTTTATGGTATCATTTGCAAAAGAGTTTCAAAGGAAAATTATGGAGAATGAACTTCGCTGGGATAGTGCTAATAAATTAATTGAGGTTGTCAACAATGCCCTCTATTTTGAATTTGGTAACTGTGAGTAAATTTTAAACTATGAGTGAACGTTTTAAAAAAGTTAGTGACAGGCTTTCCCCTGAATTAAAACAGCGGGTTTCCAAATCATTTGATATAAGCGATCAAATTCTTGACATTCTGGAGAAAAAAAGAATAACCCAAAAGCAACTTGCTGATAAACTGGGAAAATCTGAGTCTGAAGTTAGCAAATGGATGAAGGGAGATCACAATTTTACTATTGACACAATTGTAAAAATAGAAATTGCCCTTGAAGAGAAGATAATAGATACGCCCAATAATTATCAAAAAGAGCGTTTGGCCTCAGAGGATACCAAAGATCAATTTGAGAAATGGGATAAATATAAACCTGCATCTTTTAAAACAAGCTACCTGAATAACACTATAGAAATACCTGTAAAAACGGCAATACTATAAAATGCAGTATAACGTACAGATTATTCAACTGGATGTATTGGAATATAAGGCATATAACCCTACAACGACAAAAGATGATTATAGTGGCAAGGTGAATGTACGAGTTAAAGCCCTTATAGAAACAGATAAAAAAACAATCAGTATCATTGTTAATATTGATATGTTACTGAACATTGCAGAAGATCTCAGATTAAGTTCAGTTGGTACGGTTAACATAGTTAATACTTTCTTACTGGCAGACGATGACTGGACAAAATACATTATTTATGAGGGAGATAAGCCATTCATTGACAAAGAATTAGATAACTTTCTCGTAAATATTTCATATCATAATTCAAGAGGGTTATTAAGAGAACGAGGTAAGAATGATTTGTTCGGAAAAATAATATTACCATTAATGGTACCTCAGGACATTGAGAGGACTACTACATAAAACTACTTTTCATAAATTCTACTTTAATTATCAGCTCCTTTCAAGGTTTGGTTTGATTCTTGCTCCAACCATTGGTTTTCATATTAATATGGGGACCTGAATATCACGGATTATCTCCCATAATTCCTTACGGCCAGTCACTTTTAGTGACGAACTTGTAAAGCATAATTCATAGCAATAGCTATATTTGCTCCTGTTTATGTTACCCTGAAGGCATTACGTATTGATTCTGAATGGAAAATAAATCCGTTCAGGATTCGTTTAAAACGCATATTTAAGTTTATAACAGGTTAAAAGCATGCAATTAATAAGAAAGTTTCTTGTTCCAGGACATTTGTTTTTATTCATGATTACCCTGGGTATACTGACTGTACCTGCGGCAAAAGCCCAGCAAACAAGGATCTACACAGATCCTGATAAAGTATTTAAAGATGCCCAGCAGCTATTCCAACAGGAGAAGTATGCAGTTGCCCTGCAACTGTTTAAGCAAACCATCGATAATATCGGGTACTTTCAGGAAACCAGCCGTAGCCTGGTGAAAACAGACGCTGTATATTATTATACCGTTTGTGCCTTGAAACTGGGACAACCTAATGCTGAAAAACTGGCGCTCGACTTCCTGGCCCTTTATAATAACAATGCCCGGGAACAACTCGTTAGTTATCAACTGGCTAAATACTATTTCCACCAGAATAAGCTGAAAGAAGCCATTCCCCTGTATGAAAAGGCCAACATCGAAAATCTTTCCAACAACGAAATCGCAGAAGCCAAATTCGAACTGGCCTACTGCTATTTCAACGTGAAAGACTTTCAGAAAGCACAACCTCTCTTCGGGTCTATCAAGGAAATTCCCGGTAAATATTATATACCGGCCAATTACTACTACGGTTTCATCGCCTACTATAATCACCAGTACATAGATGCATTGACCAGCTTCCAGCGCGTGGTGAATGAACCTAAATACAGCAATATCGTTCCTTATTATATTGCCGAAATCTATTACTTCCAGGGTAAACGCGATCAGTTAATCAGCTATGCAGAACCTCTCGTGAAAAAAGGCGGCCTGTATTACGAAGCTGAAATGAAACAACTGCTGGGACAGGCTTATTTCGAAAGAAAAGAGTACCAGAAAGCACTGAACTATCTCCAGGAATACCAGGATAATGCAGAATCAGTAAGGAAAGAAGATATTTATCAACTGTCTTATAGCTACTACCAGACCGGCAACTTCGCCAAAGCGATCAGCGGGTTCAAACAACTGAGCAGCGAGAAAGACTCCCTGGGGCAAAACTCCATGTACCTGCTGGGTGATTGCTACCTGCGTACCGGTCAGAAAGCCAATGCGCGTAACGCCTTCGCCTTCTGCGCCCGTAACAGCGCCAACGCACAGCAACAGGAGATTTCCCGCTTCAACTACGGTAAACTCTCTTATGAACTGGGCTACCAGGATGCTGCTATCACGGAACTGACCAGCTTTGTAGGCTCCTATCCGCAGTCGGCCTATAATAAGGAAGCCCGCGAGATACTCGTTAGCCTGCTGGTAAATACCAACAACTATAAGGATGCCCTGTCTATCATCGAGAACATCCCCGACAAGACACCTACCGTGCAGAAAGCCTACCAGAAAGTGGCCTACGGACGCGCTACAGAGCTGATCAACGACCAGCAACTGGCAGAAGCGGACCGCCTGCTGGATATCGCTCTCAAAAATCCTTACGATAATAATGTAACACAACTGGCACATTTCTGGAAAGCAGAAATTGCTATGCGTCAGAATAATACAGATGCTGCGATCTCCCACCTGAACACCTACCTTACCGGTGCTGTTCCTGCTTCCGGAGAAGCCAATGCACAAACGGCCAGTTATAACATGGGTTATAACCTGCTGAAGAAAGAAGACTATACAAGGGCGTTACAGCATTTCGAAGCTGCACAAAGGACTACCGGTCCGAATGCGGCCCGTATCACCAATGATGCCATCATCCGCAGCGCTGACTGTTACTATATGCTGAAAGACTATCCAAAGGCGACAGCATTGTACGACAAGATCATCAACGGTAACCTGCCGGGTTCCGATTATGCTACCTATCAGAAAAGTATCATCCTCGGTATACAGGGTAAGCAGACAGAGAAACTGAGCATGCTGAAACAACTGGGGGATAAATTCCCAACGTCTAACTTCAGCAATGATGCAGACCTGGAAATTGCCAATACTTATCTTGCCCAGGAAAAATATACAGAAGCGATCCCTTATCTGGATAATGTATTGCAGAAACAACCTAACGGTCCGAATGCACCAAGAGCCTTACTGAAACTGGGATTATGCTATTTCAACAAAGACAATGAAGATAAAGCACTGACCTATTACCGCCAGGTGGTAGAGAAGTTCCCTAACTCTCCCGAAGCAAATGAAGCCCTGAGCAGTGTGAAAGATATTTATGTAGGACAGGGTAAAACAGATGCTTATGTGGCTTTACTGAAATCTACCGGCAGAACGGTAAGTACCTCCGTAGAGGACTCCCTTACGTATGCCACGGCTGAAAGTAAGTTCATGAGCAATGACTGCGCAGGCGCTACCGTTGCCTTCAATAACTACTTACAGAAATATCCTAACGGACAGTTTGTGTTACCGGCCCAGTTCTATAAATCAGAATGCGCCTATAACAATAAGGATTACACGAATGCCTTACCGGGTTATGAGTTCGTGTTATCAAAGAATAACAGTCTGTATGCAGAACGTTCCGCCTTACAGGCCGCCAACATCAACTTCTTCCAGCAGAAGAACTATGAAAAGGCCCGTGCTTACTACCTGCAGTTACAGGACCTTTCCACTACCAAGGAGAACACCTTCACCGCTACCCGTGGCCTGCTGCGCAGTAACTACCAGCTGAAACACTGGGATGAGGTGAGCAATTATGCTGAGATCCTGTTGTCCAGCTCCAACATCAGTACAGATGACCAGATTACCGGCCATTTTTACCTGGGCCGTGCAGAACAGGAACAGAGTCAGTATGATGACGCGATTAAAGAATACAAAGTGGCTGCCGGTATGACCAAATCCGAGATTGGCGCCGAAGCCCGTTATAATATTGCCTGGTGCCTGTTCCAGAAAAATGATCTGACCAACGCCGAGAAAGCCGGTTTTGATGTGATCAAGAATACACCGGGTTATGAGCAGTGGGTAGCTAAATCCTATATTCTGTTAGGAGACATCTATGCACAGCAAAAGGACTATTTCAATGCGAAAGCCACTTATCAGAGTATTGCTGAGAATTGCACCATCCCTGCGTTGAAACAGGAAGCAAAAGATAAACTGGCCAAAGCAGAAGCTGACGAAAAATCAGCATCTAAAATGAAATCCAATAAATAATTTACCGAATTACGATCAGCATGAACGTGTATATCAAACATATAAACCGTTTTTTGACAGTGGCAGGGTGTGTTTTCCTGCAACAACAGGCACATGCCCAGGAAACGCTCAAGCAGGAAACCATCGACATCATTTCCAATTACAGGCCCAAACTGCGGGATGCGGCTAAACTGAACCTGACGGCTTCCCTGCCGGGTTTTGATACTACCCGTCCCAAGTTGCAGTACCAGGTGCCTGCACTGAACCTGTACTTTATGTACCAGCCGGTTCCCCTGAAACCGCTGGCACTGGGGAAGGATTCTCTGGATAAATTACAGAACAACTTTATAAAAGCGGGCTTTGGTAATCTTAGCACACCGCTGATACAGGCAGGTTTTGGCAGTGGCAGGAATGATAAATACAACTTCGGGATCTATGGTAGTTATACCGGTTCTAAGGGAGATATCAAAAACCAGGACTACAGTGCGCTGAACGTACTGGCCTCCGGTACCTACTTCACCCCTATCCTGGAAGTAAACGGCGCTATCGGTTTTGACCGTAACGAAGTACATTATTATGGATACGATCATAGTCTGTATACTTTCAGTAAAGGTGATGTGAAACAGGCTTTCAGCCAGTTCACGGCACAGGCGGGTGTGAAAAACCGTCCTTTGAACGACTGGGCCTTCAAGTTTGAGCCATCTGCCAAATTCATTTACTTCTCCGACTCCTACAAACGCAAGGAGCCTACCGTGATCATTAAAGTACCGGTGAGCAAACAGCTGTTTGAGGACATCTATATCCGCGCTGAAGGTATGTTCGACCTTTCTTCCTATAAACAGGATGACCAGCCTCAGTTCAATAACAATGTAGTAGCCATACATCCTGCCCTGGAGATCATCAAACCCAGGTTCGTATTACATGCAGGCGTAAATCCTACCTGGACCAACAAGAAGTTCTACCTGTTGCCGGATATCGTGAACGAGTCGCATATCATCTATAAGAAGGTTATCCTGAGCAGCGGATGGACCTCCTACATCAATAAGAACAGCTATCGCAACCTGGTGAACCAGAATCCGTTCCTGGCCTCTTATGGTTCCGGTATCCTCAATACCCGTGTAGAAGAGAAATACACCGGTATCAAAGGAACGCTGGGCAGTCACTTTAATTATAACACCAAGTTTGCCGCCGTCACTTATTACAATATGCCGTTATTCGTGAATGACAGTCTGGATGGTAAAACTTTTTATACAAAAAATGAAGAAGAGCTGAAAGCATTTAATTTGCATGCTGAGGTTGGTTATATCCAGGAGGAGAAATTCCAGGTACGTGTGAGTCTTGACTGGTTCAATTATACCAAACAGAAAACGGAAGTGAAGCCATGGGGACTGGTACCTTTCCGGACAGATGCCTTCGCACAATACTCTATTGCAAAGAAGCTGCATCTCAATGCCAACCTGTATTTCCTGGGTAGCAGCTACTACCAGTTACCGAATAAGGACTTTGCTAAGAACAAGAGCGCCTGGGACCTGAATGCGGGGGCTAATTACGATATAGGAAAGAATATTAACCTCTGGATAAATGCAAATAATCTCTTTAATTCGCACTATCAAAGGTGGAATGGATATCAATCTTATGGGTTGAATGTGGTAGGCGGAGTGATGATTAAGTTTTAAAGTAAATTTTAAAGTCGTAAAATTGCGCTCTGAATGGCTAATTGGGTATATTAGATAACCCAATTAGCCATTTATACGTTTGAGTCATTTCATAATAGGAATATTTACTATACTTGGTACTAGAACAATACATACAGGAAGTTTTATATAGACAGCACAGTTGCAGTCTCCCAAAAATCGGAACGTTTACGCTTCAGCATACGTCTGCACGTTTCGACGTAACAGATAATACCATTGAGCCACCAGGCGAGAAGATCGTGTTCGAAGAGAACTGGACGGACGATGGCAGATGCGCTGAATGGATAGCCCAGCGGGAAAACCTGGTGCTGCCTATTGCGCGGCTGAAGATGGACAAATACATTGATGAGCTGAAGGCTACCCTGCAAACGGGCAGACCGGTGGTAATACCTGGCGTGGGACAACTACAGGCGAATACCATAGGCATTATTTCCTTTGAACCGGAAGCGATGCCTATCACCATGGAGACCCTGCATGTGAAACCCGTGATACGCACGGATGTGAGTCATAAGATAACGGTGGGTAATACTGAAATGGTGGGCACTACGGTGATGAACCACTTAACAGCTTCCCCTGATCATACCTCTTCTACTACAGAATACCCGGATTTTCCGGAGAGTGGTTCCCGCTTCCGCTGGTGGTGGATAGCAGCGCCTGTAGGGACTTTACTGTTTGCCTGGCTCATCTGGTGGCTGGCGGAACGCCAGGATGCCAATGCCAATAAAGCAGCAGAAGTAGCCAGCACAGCGGTGGATACCATGAAGATGAAGGAAGAAGTGAAACAGGCAGATACATTGCCGCCAGCGCCCCCTGTGTCTGATACCATAGCGTATTATGCCGTGGTGGAGACTTTCAAAGACAAGGCGCTCGCAGAAAGAAAGTATGCCACACGCAAGAAGAATGGATCCAGAATAACTTATCAGTTACAATATACTTCCTCTGATTCTTCTCTTTGGGAGATAGTAATACCACTCCGCAGTGTTCCGGCTGATACTACAAAAATGAAAGATTCAATCAGAAATTTGATCGTTCAAAAAGTAAGTCTGAAATTTTAAGGGGTTAGATTTTAAAAGCCTGCGAGAATTAGATTTCTCTGGCTACGATATCCAGTCCTTCTTCAAAGCTGTGGGGCTTGTAACCTAATTCCTTTACTGCTTTATCTATCACAAAGCCTGTTTTAGCAGGGCGTTTCGCAGGCTGGGTAAAGGTTTTTGCGTCTACCTGTTCCAGCATCTGGGGATTTAATTTGAAATATCCTGCTGTTTGCACCGCCATTTCGTAAGGAGTGAGTGTTTCACTTCCTGAGATATGATAGATACCGGTGGCTCTCTTATCGGCTACCAGTTTACATCCTGCTGCCAGGTCCTGTACCAGCGTAGGAGTACGCCACTGGTCAGTCACTACTTTCAGCTTCTTACCCTGTTCCAGGTTATTCTTTACCCAGGTGATAATGTTACTGCGTTTAGGATCTGCGGCTACGCCGTATACGAGTACTGTACGAACGATAGCCCAGGCCAGTTTGCTATTCCTTACCAGGCGTTCTGCCGCCACTTTACTGGCTCCGTAATAACTGAGCGGGTTTACCGCATCTTCTTCCGCATAAGGGCCCTGCAGCCCATCAAATACAAAGTCCGTAGATAAGAACACGAAAAAGGTATTCGTCTTTTCAGCAGCCTGTATGAGGTAACGTGTAGCACTGACATTGATATCCCAGCAGGCATCTTTGTTCCGCTCACAATCATCTACCTGCGTCATCGCCGCAGCATGGATCAATACATCGGGCTTGTGTTTTTCCAGCAGGTGCTGGACACTTGTTGCGTCCCTCAGGTTAGTAGCTTCGTAAGTGTATCCATCCTGAACTGGCAGGCGGTTGGGGCCTCTTCCGGTTGCGATGACTGTATACCGGCTGTCCTGTAAAAAAACCGGTATCAGGTGTTGGCCCAGTAATCCATTGCTTCCTGTTATTAATACCTTCATAACAGTAAATTACTGATTTTATCAATCACAAAGAAAAAGGGGTAGTGACTCAGTTTGATTTATTTTGATCAAAGAACAATTTTTTTGTGATGGTGCTTCGCACCATCACAAAAATTACTCAATTCGCTACTTCACGGTCATCCCTAAATTATACATGGTAAAAGCCCAGATATCGGTGGCTTCATCAATCAGCTTGGAAGTAGGTTTCCCTGCACCATGGCCGGCTTGTGTATCGATACGTATAAGCGTTGGGTTGGGGCCGGCGTTGCAAGCCTGTAAAGCAGCTGCGAACTTAAAGGAGTGCGCAGGCACTACACGGTCGTCATGATCGGCAGTGGTAACCAGCGTAGCGGGATACGTTGTACCTGGTTTCAGGTTATGCAGCGGGGAGTATTTAAGCAGATACGGGAACTGATCTGCTTTCTCGCTGCTGCCATATTCCGCTACCCATGCCCAGCCAATAGTGAATAACTGGAAGCGCAGCATGTCCATCACTCCTACTGCCGGCAGGGCCACTTTGAAGAGTTCCGGGCGTTGCGTCATGCAGGCGCCTACCAGCAGACCGCCGTTAGAACCACCCCGGATAGCCAGATGCGCGGAATTGGTGTATTTCTCTTTGATCAGGTATTCTGCCGCACCGGTAAAGTCGTCGAACACATTCTGTTTACGTTCCATCATCCCCGCCTTATGCCAGGCTTCTCCATATTCACTGCCACCACGGAGGCAAACCACTGCCAGGATCCCTCCCTGTTCCATGAAGAACAGGTTGGATACCCCGAAGGCCGGTGTCTGCGGGATATTAAATCCACCATAACCATACAGCAATACAGGATTATCTCCCGTATTCTTTATTCCCTTTTTATAAGACAGGAAGATAGGTACACGGGTACCATCTTTACTATTAAAAAATACCTGTTTGGTTTCGTAGTCATCCGGATTGAACTTCACTTCCGGTTTACTGAAGAAATCAGATTTACCGGTTTTGATATCATATTTATATATCATACCCGGAGATACATAGGAAGTAAAGCTGTAGAAAAACTCCTTATCCTCCTTTTCACCACCGAAGCCCGAAGCGGTGCCTATACCCGGCAGGATGATCTCCCGCTCCTGTTTACCGGCATAGCTGTACTGGTATACTTTGGTAGCGGCATCTTTCAGATAACTGGGGAATAACCAGCCACCGGCAGTACCTACCCCCTGCAGGACTTCCTTCCTCTCAGGAATGATCTCTTTCCAGTTTTCCTTTTCAGGATGTTTGGGGTCTACCAGTACTACCTTATAATTAGGCGCATCCTGGTTGGTGTGCATCAGCAGTTTATCTCCATCATTATCTATAACAGAAGGTTCATAATCAAAGCCTTTTACCAGTGGTTTGAATGCTGTCCGGGCAGTATCTTTCATATCCCGGTACCAGAGTTCTCTACCGGAAGTCCCTTCTGAGATATGTAATATCAGGAAGCGTTCGTCTTCCGTCACTCCCAGTCCGGCATTACGCAGGGGATGTTCTTTATCCTGGTAGATCAGTTCGTCCTTATCCTGAGTAGTACCTATTATATGATAATAAACTTTATGGAACTCGTTCTTTTTGGAGAGCTTGCTGGATTCATCGGGCTTATCGTAACGGCTGTAATAGAAGCCATGACCACGCCAGGAGATACTGCTGAACTTGATCCAGTCGAGGGTATCTGCCAGTAATGTTTTGGACTCCACGTCCATAATGAACGCCTGTTGCCAGTCGGACCCTGCCTTTGCCAGCAGGTAAGCCGCATATTTCCCATCTTTTGAAAAGGAGACAGTGCCGAGGGCTACCGTTCCGCTCTCAGAGAGTTTATTGGGATCTATAAAGACCTCCGGCGTAGCATCCAGGGTTTTGTGGCGGTATAATATAGCCTGGTTCTGCAGGCCATCATTCTTATAGAAGTAATAATAATCTCCTTTTTTGAAGGGAGCACCTAAGCGTGGATAATTCCAGAGCACTTCAAGACGTTTCTTAATCGCGTCCCGAAAGGGTATCTTTGTAAGATAAGACTGTGTAACTGCGTTCTCTTCCTGTACCCAGGCCTTTGTTTCGGCACTGTTATCATCTTCGAGCCAGCGGTATGGGTCCGCTATAGTAGTACCGTGATAATTATCCGTCACATCCGTTTTACGGGTTTGTGGATAGCTGATGCCTGATTGTTGAGCCATTACTGTTCCGGTTGTTGTAAAAAAGTATAAAATAGAAAAGAAGAATAGACTTTTTAATTTTCTTTCTGTATTTAAATTATACATATGTGTATTTTTAAAAAAATTAAGCCCGTTGGTTAACTAAATTTGAAATTTTTGTGTAATTCATCAGAATACTATTAGAAACAAAAGGCAAAATGTTATTTTTGTGCGCCCGTTTGATATTTTTTGGCAATTTATGCATTAGCAGCGTGATTCTCAGGAAAAAACGAGCGGATGGGTAAAATTTGGAAAGTGTGAATGATGAATGCGTTTCATGACACGTTCGGGGGATATCGGGGTAAAACAGGTTCAAATCAAGGTAGGGGTTCCCTGAATCCATAGACAAAAACGTAGAGAGGGAAATAAACATAACTATGAAAAAAGTTAATAACATTGCAGTCCTAACTTCGGGCGGAGATGCGCCAGGCATGAATGCTGCTGTTCGTGCCGTTGTGAGGACGGGAATTTACCATCAGCTGAATGTGTATGGTGTTATGTATGGTTACAGGGGAATGCTGAAAAATGAGATTATCCCTTTGGAGTCCAAGTCTGTAGCCAACATTATTCAAAGAGGCGGCACTATTCTCAAAACAGCCCGCTGTAAAGAGTTCCATGAGTACGAGGGACGTAAAAAAGCCTACGAAAATTTAAAGAAACACAATATTGACGGCCTGGTAGTGATTGGCGGGGACGGTTCCTTCAACGGAGCATACAAGCTGAGCCAGGAGTTCGATATCCCGTGCATAGGTTTACCCGGTACTATTGATAAGGACATTGCAGGAACAGATTTTACTATTGGTTTTGACACGGCTGTGAACACTGCTGTAGATGCGATCGACAAGATCCGTGATACAGCTGATGCGCACGACCGTTTATTTATAATAGAGGTAATGGGCCGTGACGCCGGTTATATCGCCCTGCACAGTGGTATTTCTACTGGTGCAGAACATATTATGACCCCGGAACACCTGATTGACGTACAGGATATCATTGAAGACCTGCAGGCGAACGAACGCCGCCGCAAAATGGTGAACATCATCGTAGTAGCAGAAGGTTCTACTGCCGGTGGTGCTGAGGAAGTGGCCAGGCAGATCAAGGCACAATGTCTTCAGCTGGATACCCGTGTGACCATCTTAGGTCATATACAGCGTGGTGGTTCCCCCACCTGCCAGGACCGCATCCTGGCCAGCCGTATGGGTTACGCAGCGGTAGAGGCATTGCTGGAAGGTACATCCAATGTGATGGTAGGTATCGTAAACAACAAAATTCACTATACTCCGCTGGAACAGGCCATTAAGGCAAAAGAACACATTGATCCTGAATGGTTAAAGATCACTAAAATACTTGCGAGTTAAAAAATAGAGCTATGAGTACAAACGATTTATCGAAATACGTAAACAAACAGATGGACCATAAGGCTTCCAGAGCACATTCTCAACACAAAACAAAAATCGTTGCTACCGTTGGGCCAGCATGCGATACCTACGAAGGATTACTGGCACTGGTAAGAGCTGGCGTTAATGTGTTCCGTCTGAATTTTTCACATGGCTCTCACGAGGATAAGCTGCGTATTATAAAGCTGATCCGCCAAATCAACGCTACAGAACCTTATAACGTTGCCATCCTGGCCGATTTACAAGGTCCTAAACTGCGCGTTGGTGAAATTGAAAATAATGCACTGCCACTGGTTCCTGGACAGATCCTCACGTTCGTGAACGAAAAAGTGGTAGGTAATGCAACAAAAATATATGTTTCTTACCCTGACCTCCACAAGGATATCAAACCTGGTCAGAAAATCCTGCTGGATGATGGTAAGATAGAAACGATCGTAAAAGAAGTAACTGCTGCCGGCGAAATCAAAGCAGTAGTATCTTTCCCGGGAGTACTTTCTTCCAAAAAAGGTTTCAACCTGCCGGATACCCAGGTTTCCCTGCCTGCACTGACAGAAAAAGACGAAGTTGACTTACAGTTCATCATCGATCATGAATGCGACTGGGTTGCCCTGTCTTTCGTGAGACACGTAGATGACCTGCTGTTGCTCCGCAAACGCCTGAAAGAACGTGATTCTAAAATAAAGGTGATCTCTAAGATCGAGAAGCCAGAAGCTATCGCTAACCTGAAAGAAATTATCTGGGAAAGTGATGGCGTAATGATCGCCCGTGGTGACCTGGGTGTGGAACTGCCGGTTGAGCAGATCCCAATGATCCAGAAAGATATCATCCGTAAATGTATTCACCGTGCGAAACCGGTGATCGTTGCTACCCAGATGATGGAAAGCATGATCGACCGTACCCGTCCAAACCGTAGCGAAATCACTGACGTAGCGAACGCTGTTCTGGAAGGTGCTGATGCCGTGATGCTGAGCGGTGAAACTGCTACCGGTCAATTCCCTGAGCTGGTTATCCAGACTATGAAGAAAATCATTGACGAAGTAGAAAAAGAAGACATCGTTTACAACCGTAACCTGATCCCTCACCGTCACTCTCCTTCCTTCCTGAGCGATGCACTGTGTTACAATGC
Organism: Chitinophaga oryziterrae; assembly: GCF_009758125.1. Taxonomy (GTDB): domain Bacteria; phylum Bacteroidota; class Bacteroidia; order Chitinophagales; family Chitinophagaceae; genus Chitinophaga; species Chitinophaga oryziterrae. Next base: position 1,074,234 of record NZ_WRXO01000002.1, on the reverse strand, counting down.
CTGCAAAATGGCAGAAGACCTGGATGCTGATGCCCTGATCGGTATGACACAGAGCGGCTATACCGGCTTTATGCTGAGCAGCTACCGTCCACGCTCTCCGCTGTATGTATTTACCAAAGAGAAATCCCTGGTAAATCAGCTCAGCCTTAGCTGGGGTGTACGCGCTTTCTATTATGGAGAAGAAGAAAGCCTTGATAATATCATTGCTGACCAGATCGGTATCCTGAAAGAAAGAGGTTTCCTGAAAGTTGATGACGTGGTTGTTAATACTGGTAGCACACCGGTTAAACTGCACCTGCCAACTAATACTATCAAGATTACAAAGGTGACTGAGTAATTGATGTTATTATATATAAAAAAAGCCTTCCTGTCCGGGAAGGCTTTTTTTTGATCAAAGAAATTGAAGGGTTTTGCAATACACCCGAAAATCAAAAGTTGAGAACTACTCTTGTAAATAAACGGATACCATTGAAACCCATCTGAACAGGGTCCCAGGCGCCGCCGGCTTCACCATCAAAAGCAGAGTTTTTAGCAGCAGGTACCACTCCCAGATCAGGATGTACATTGAAGACATTATCTGCACCGATGAACCAACTGATATGGGAAGAGAATTTATAACTGGCGTAAAGGTCTGTCACCATCTTGCCCTTGTAATTGAATTTCTCAGGTAACAGGGTACCGTCAGCATCACTTTCAACCTGTGGATTGATACCCGTACCAGCCAGGTCTCCTGCAAAGCCATAACCCAGCAGTTCTATCTTACCAAAGTAAGTGAGGTGAGTACCAACACTCAGTTTGTTTACGCCATATTCCAGGTTTATACCCAGTTTCACCGGCGGTGCAGATGCTAATACAAACTTCTCCTCACGATCGCTGAAGAACTCTTTCTGATGCAGCGGACTGTCGTTCAGAGAACCTGGTACATTCACTTTATCGATATTCATGTGCTGAATATTACCCGTAAATAATCCCCTGAAATGCTGATTTCCCCAACGTTTATTATAATCCACCACGATATCTACACCTGTGTTGGTCGTATTCACTGCATTGGCAAAGAACTGTGCATTATCAATATGCAAATTGTTTAAAGCATTATAGAATGCAGGTGATAAAGTCGTGTCTCCTTTATTAAATTGTCCGGATAAAACGATCCTGTCCTTTACTTTCACGAGATAACCATCTATAGTAACCGTTAATTCGCTCAGTGGTTTCCAGGAGAAACCCAGACTGGCATTCACGGATTTTTCCTGTTTCAGATCAGGAATACCGGCTGCTTTGGTAATAGGGTCATAGTTAGGGGCAATCTTTACTTCAGAAATAGTACCGCCCTGTACGTTCGTAAACTGAGAGCTGTAATTGATCTGTTGCAAGGATGGTGCGCGATAACCGGTACTTACGGAACCTCTGATATTGAAGTTATGTGTTAGCTTATAACGGGAAGCCAGTTTGTAAGTGCTGGTAAATCCAAAATCACTGTAGTTCTCTGCTCGTATAGCAGCGCCTATTAACCACTTTTTGGTAACATCCAGTTCTGCATCAACAAAACCGGCAATGTTGGAACGGTCTGCACTCACTACGTCCGTAGGTCTGTAACCGGGGAATCCCTGAGAACCGGTGGCTTTGAAAAAGGTAGGATCGTAGTTAGTGTATGACGCTGCCTCTCCTGCATAAATCTTATAATTCTCATAACGGTATTCCGCACCAAAAGCCAGGTTTAACCCTGCTCCTACTGTTGGAATAGATTTATCGAAAGTAAGGTTGGCCGTATTTTGTAAGAAGGAGAAACCGCCATCATCAAAATGTGTCTGGTTGGGTCCCAGAGAGGCGTTAAATGTTTTATCTCCATAGAAATGAAAGTTGTTTTTACCAAGTGTATTACTCAGGTCCCAGTTCCAGTTGTTACCCAGTTCACCTTTGATACCTACCGCTCCGGATGCATCACTGATATGCGTCTGAATATGCGGATCGTATACGGTGTCTAATGGTCCGCCACCCGGAGTAGGTACCGCATACATGATATCCTTATTGAAGATCACGTTACCATTCGCGTCTGTAGGGAAACGATCGGGGTGCGCGCTTGCAAAAGGATTATATCCATGTAGTGTTCTGGTGTAAGCATATGCATCAGAGGATTTATAATTATATCCGCCAAAAGCATAAAATGTGGTGCGGCCATTTGCAAAAGGAACTTCCATGTTGATCATTCCGCCACCAGTAGTTTTGGAAGCATCTCCATTGGACCTTCTCACCGCATTCACAGGCAGGCCGTTTTTATTCGCCACGTTGGTATCCAGTGCCTGACGGTATGTTTTACCCTGTACAAGGAAGTTACCTGAGAAGTTCAGGAAACCGCCCTGTTTACCTAAAGGAACACCATAACTGATACCGAATGTACCGGCATTACCATCTATAGGGTTGCTGTATTTATACTGATGCTGATCACGGCCAAAATAAGTATTATACTTATGATCATAATAACCGGCATAACCGGCATTGATATAAAGATGATTGACATCTTTTTTGAGGATCAGATTGATAACCCCGGCAATGGCGTCAGAACCATATTGAGCAGAAGCACCATCACGTAATATTTCAACACGGTCTATCGCTGCTTCCGGGATGGCATTCAGGTCGGTTCCTGAGTTACCACGGCCACGGGTACCAAATACGGCCACGAAGGCTGTCTGGTGTCTCCTCTTGCCATTTACCAATACCAGTGTCTGATCGGGGCCAAGACCTCTGAGTGTAGCCAGATCTATCTGGTCGGCACCATCACTGCCACTTTGTTTGTTATAGTTGAAAGAGGGAGCAGCCATATTCAATACGGCGGTGAGGTCCATTTTTGCGGTAGGCAAAGAGGACTGTGAGAGGTTGATGATATCTACGGGTACAGGCGTTTCCGTTTTCGCCCTGCCACCCCCACGGGTACCTACCAGTACTACCTGGTTCAGTTCAGACACGTTGGATATAAGCTGGATATTGATGTTTGTACGGCCATTCACCGGCAGCGACTGTGCGATGAAACCGATAGCACTTATTTCCAGTACATCATCACTTTTTGCTTCAATAGAAAAAGTACCTTCTTTGCCGGTGAGCGTTCCTGTACTGGTTAATTTAACCCTTACAGTAATACCTTCCAGCGGAACACCTGTGGTGGCATCCGTGACTTTACCCGTAATCTTTAACTTCTGGGCATAAGACATTGAAAAGAAAAATAATAGCACAGCTATCAGACTTAGGCTTCTGGTTGACCTCATAAAATGGTGGATTGGGTTATGTCTAAATATAAACATTTTCCGTAGGTTCAACAACGCAAGAGTCTGAAATGTTCAGATGTCTTACATTTACACTCCACGTAGCGGCATGTATGTTGCCGTAAAAAATAAAACCGGTTTTATGAGTACTTTCAAGAGTGTTAATCCATACACACAGGAAACCATCGCTGAGTATGCCGCTCATACAGAAGCAGAGATAGAACAACTGCTGGCATGGGGCCACCAGACATTCCGCCAGACAAGACAAATCCCTTTACAGCAACGCTGTGACCAGATGCTGAAACTGGCCGCTCTCTTAAAAGAACAGGTAGATGAACATGCCGCGATCATTACCCGGGAGATGGGAAAAACCCTGAAAGAGGCAAAAGCGGAAGTGTTGAAATGTGCCGCCTCTGCGGAATATTATGCACAACATATCGCAGGGATGCTGCAATATAAACCGGTGAGTTCCGATGGGCGGCAGAGTTATGTTGCCTATGAACCCAAGGGTATCGTACTAGCCATTATGCCCTGGAATTTCCCTTACTGGCAGGTATTCCGTTTTGCCATTCCCAATATATTAGCAGGCAATACCGGTTTACTGAAACACGCCAGTAATGTAAGTGGCTGTGCCCTCGCTATAGAAAAGCTGTTCCTGGAAGCGGGTTTCCCGGAAGGGTCTTTCCAGGCGGTGTTAATTAACGCTAAGAATATTGAGCCGCTGATAGCGGATACACGTGTACAGGGCGTAACACTTACGGGCAGTACGGGTGCGGGCATGAGCGTGGCTGCATTAGCCGGGAAATACATTAAAAAGACGGTGCTGGAACTGGGTGGAAGCGACCCTTTTATCGTACTGAAAGATGCCAATATTGAAGAGGCCGCGAAGATCGCAGTGAAGGCCCGTATGCAGAATGCGGGACAGTCCTGTATTGCGGCCAAACGCTGGATAGTGGAGCAGTCCGTATTAGGCGATTTCACAGACAGGGTGAGTACCTTACTGGGACAGATGAAACAGGGAGACCCTTTCCACGCAGATACGGATATGGGCCCTATGGCAAGACCGGACCTGGCGACCGGGTTATCCCTTCAGATGCGTAAAACGATCACCCAGGGGGCTTCCCTTGTATTGGGAGGCAAACAGGATTCAGCGAACTTCCAGCCCACCCTGCTGACGGGCGTACAACCCCGTATGACCGCTTTCGACGAGGAGACTTTCGGGCCGCTGGCCGTGATTATCAGCGCAAATGATGAGCAGCATGCTATTCAACTGGCCAACCAGACGCCTTTCGGGCTGGGATCTGCGTTATGGACAACCGACCTTGATAAGGCGAGGAAGCTGGCTACCCAGATCGAGAGCGGGAATGTGTTTATCAATGCGATGGTACGGTCTGATGCGCGTTTACCGTTTGGAGGCGTTAAACAATCCGGTTACGGAAGAGAGTTGTCAGTAGAGGGTACACATGAGTTTTTGAATGTGAAAACGGTTTATATAGCTTAATTACCGGCTATCCAGAGATCGCATATCAATTTTTGAATGTTTGAAGGGTTTATATAGCTTGCACCTGTATTTATCGCAAACGGCAACAAAATCGGCATGACCAGGAATAATTACGCTCCCTATATTACTATTACACGGGAAGAATGGGCTAAGAGAAGCGATGATCCAATGTTACATCTGTTAAAGGATATAGATGCGTTACATGGATTAAATGAGCCGCTGACGACAGAAGAAATTACACAGATCTACGTTCCGCTGTCGCGGTTGTTAAACCTCTATGTAACAGCGGCACAGGGTTTACATACCGCTACCAACAGTTTTCTGGGTAGCCAGATACATAAAGTACCTTATATCATTGGTATTGCCGGCAGTGTGGCCGTAGGCAAAAGTACCACTGCCCGTGTATTGCAACGGTTGCTGTCCGCCTGGCCCAATCATCCACGGATAGCCCTGGTGACTACAGACGGGTTCCTTTATCCGAACCGGGTGCTGGAACAGAAAGGCATCATGAACCGCAAAGGTTTTCCTGAGAGTTACGATATCCGCCGCTTAATCCAGTTCCTGGCCAGTGTGAAATCGGGCAAAGGGAAGGTAACAGCACCTGTTTACAGTCATCTTGAGTATGATATACTTCCCAATGAATTACAGACGATAGAATCGCCTGATATCGTGATTGTAGAGGGTGTGAACGTATTGCAGGTGAGACCCCGTCACCCACAGGCACAAAGAGAGCCTGCTATCTTCGTATCCGATTTCTTCGACTTCTCCATTTATGTAGATGCAGAAGAAAAGGATTTGCAGGAGTGGTATGTAGAACGTTTTAAATCTTTACGCCGCACCGCCTTCCAGAGTCCTGATTCATATTTCCACCGTTATGCACATCTTTCTGATGAAGAATCCGAGTTTTTTGCAAGAGGCATCTGGAATGAGATCAATAAGCCTAATCTTGAATTAAATATTATGCCTACACGCTTCAGGGCAAGCCTGATCCTTGAAAAAGGAAGTCATCACTTTGTTCAGTCACTCAAACTGAGAAAAACCTGATGCCCGATATCACTGTTGTGAAAAACGCTTTACTGCAACTGAATCCGGATGCTGGCGACAGCTGGCATTTATTTGAACCTTTACTGCAGGAAGTACATTTCAATACCGGTGAATACCTTGCACGTGCCGGGAGAATATCAACAGCTATTTATTTTATTTCCGACGGGATCGTAAGAGTATGTACAGAAGATGTATCCCTTGATTTTGCCTTTCCCGGAATGTTTTCCACGGCTTATGCATCTTTCATTACACAAACTCCTTCTGCGGTCAATATAGAGGCTATAACGCCTGTAAACGGCTTTGTTTTTTATTACGATGCCTTGCAGGCATTATATCATCAAAGCCATGTGGCAGAACGCACCGGCAGGTTATTGGCGGAGTATCAGTATTTAAGAAAATACCAGCGCGAATTATCCTTTCTTCAGTATTCTGCACAGGAAAGGTATTTACAGTTGCTGGAAGAACATCCCCGGATAATACAACAGATCCCTGTGAAATATGTGGCTTCTTTTCTGGGTATTAAACCGGAGAGCCTGAGCAGGATAAGAAAAAATCTGAAGAAATAACTATTTAAGAGATACTGTACCAGATCCATACAATATACACTGGCTGAAATGCGAGTCTGCTCCATGTATACCATGGTTTTGCGGGTAATCCCCCCGGTGCAGGTAACTGCTTTACCGCTACATAAATATTTGCGGGGAACATGAGTATCAGCAGGATCGTTAATCCCCAGGCGGCATACCACTGCATGGCAGGAAATAATAAACCGGCACCAAGAATGATCTCCCCTATCCCGCTAAGGATAACGAGTTGTAATGCATAGGGTAACCAGGCCTCAATCATATATGTGAGTTTCCGGGGGCTTAGTATATGCATACATCCTATCATAATAAACATACAGGCTGCCGCAATACCCGCATCATGCGGAAAATGTAACAGGTAAGGCAGGTGAAAAAGGAAGCCTGTTAGGAGCAGTAACAGACTTATTGATAATAACCCGGATAAGAATGCCATTGTATTTTTGTTTACGTAAAGGTCCGGATTATACGTATTACCCCGACTAACATATGTTAGTTTCCGTATTAACATTTATTTATAGGTATCATTTTTGCAGTCAAGACGTATAACAGATACATTTGTTTTGAATCTAAAAAGAGTACTCATGAAAAAAGCCCTTTATCCGATAGCGGCGTTATTGATTGTCATTGCATCAGCATTTACTGTTCTTCCTCCACAGGATTATAAAATAGCTGATGGCTATTCTGTTAAATTTTCTGCATCCGGAGCATCCGGAATATTCAGAACATTAAAAGGAGATATTTCCTTTGATGAAAAAAATCTTGCTGCCTCAAAGTTTAATGTTACCATTGATGTTACTTCTATCAATACAGGAAATGGTTTGAAGAATACACATGCAAAAGGTGGTAACTGGTTTGATGCAAAGAAATATCCTGAGATTAAATTTGTATCCAAAGAGATTCTAAAATCCGGTAGTGGTTATACAGCGAAAGGAGAACTGGAAATGCATGGTGTGAAAAAAGAATTCAGTATCCCATTTACATTTGTGAAGAACGGGAACGGTGGTACGTTTAGTAGTAAGTTTGATGTAAACCGCACTGACTTTGGCATTGGCAGCCCGGGAGGAAAAGTGGATGATGTGATAAAACTGGAAGTATCTGTACCAGTACAATAACTCAATATTAATTCAGAAAATATAAAAACCCGGACAAAGCGTCCGGGTTTTTCAGGCATAATTTTGATTAACAAATCATACCATTACTTAACCCATTCATTAACATGGGTTGCATTGCCCATACTTAACTCGCGGGCAGAAATGGTGAAAGCAACAGTCATCGGATTCTGGTTATCAGCGTCAAAAGACTCTTCAAACTTTACCAGATAACCTTCTTTAAAAGAAAGTTTTTTCGATACTGCATCTGTGTCCCTTTTGTAGAAAGTAACGGTGCCATCTTTGCGTTCAAAGCTGTTCACCATCCACTCAAAAAGATCAGTTTCACCAGTTGATTCGACAACTAAACGGATGCGGCCTCCACGGGTTATGGCAGATGGACGGCCTGTAGCATCAACTTCCTGGGTGAGGTCGTAGCTGCAATGTTTAACGTTTAATTTTTTGCCAGCTACTTCAAACACTGATTTGAAAGACATGGGTTAAATGTTTAAGGTTTACAATAAAAAATAATAGTTAACGAGTATTTATTTATCTATTTATTTATATGCTTCAAAAATAAAATAAATATCCTGTATAGACAAGGTTAACAACTGTGCAGAAGCATACTTTAACACATGCACATTAATATAATTCGTTTATTTCATAATATGAATAAGAGCCAGCAGCCGGGGTTGCAGCCATTGGCTCTCTTAAGTAATTCATCTTTAGCGAGATCGCATGAGTTGTCTGTTATAGTCAAGTTCGTTTCTCGCATTCTCTAATTCTTTATTAATATCGTTGATTTTTTCCTTCAGCTCTGCAATAGTTTGCTGTGCATTCTGCAAACCACGCAACTGCTGTTTGCTTTGTTGCAACAACAGACAATTCTGAATGATGTTTGCATATAGTCCATAATGGCTTACCACATCTTTAGGGATAGAATTACGCATGTTTACAAGGTCCTGTGCGATCACCTGATCTATGTAATTCGCATTCTGATTAGGCAAATTTATAGAATCCAGATTGTTCCTTACCTTCTCCAGCTTTTGCAGAAAATCAGCCTGAAAAGCCTGTTCCTGACGGAATGTGCTTAACTGTTTGCGTAGTTCTGCATTCTCCCTGGCAGGCACCTGGAAATTAAAAAAGATAGCCAGTATGAAGAGGCCAACCGTGATAATAAAAAACAATAAGAACCATAAGAATGCAGAGGTCCGTTCACGTTTATTAAGTACGCGCATGTATTTATCGTGTTGTTAAATTAATATATTGAGTTAATCTGTGAAGAACCAGCGTTTGGTTTTATGCTTGCGTATATATTCAGCATCTTCTGCAGATTCTTCTTTTACAAATATTCCGCTATCCATCTTACGACCGATGTAATCCAGTCTGCTCAGGCTTTCAAACAGCTTATTCATTGCACGTACAAACGGTATCATAGGTTGCAGGCATTCTCTCACATCAATATGTTTATAGCGGATATTGGCGCAGTTTACCATCAGTGTTTCCAGTTCTCCCTGTCTCAGTTCACACCATTCTGATAAATAATTCAGCAGTTCTTCTTTACCGGCACTGGCTCTCTGATCGATAGCATTCTTCATGGTGCGTGCCAGTCCGGCCACTACTTCCAGCATAGCAGCGGGCGACTGATAAAGCCCCAGCCAGCGGAACTGTGAAATGCGTGTACTGAGGTACTGCGTAATTCTTTCTGTAATGTATAACACCACCTGTGCAAGGTCGTTGTTCTGATTACGTGCATATATTTTCTGCACGATATTCACGCCATACAATTCCAGTTGTCCCAGGAACTGGTCCAGTTCCTGGTGCAGGTCTGTTAATGCAGGATGTGAAGAGACCATGGAGCAGGGCGGGATATAATCATCATCCAGCTGCGGACGGCCGTCTGTAATGGAGATGCGTCCCAGCACCATCTGGTAACTGCCCAGTTGTCCGTTTGGCAACTGCGATACAGGTGCTACGTATAAATTATATTCCGGCGTGGCATATGGCAATCTTGGCGGATCTTCGGTTAATAAAGGTTCTCCGCTGGGTTGCCTGTCAAAGGGGTTTACCTGTATCAGGATATAATATACATTTTCTGTATGCTGAGGGTCCCAGTTGTATACTGCTTCGGGGAAAGTGGTCGCATATTTCAATGAATGAACGGTATGCTCGGGTATTTCTATACGAGCGCCACCGGGCGTTACCGCTCGGCATTCCGTTAATTTGATACGCCATTGCTGCTGATTATCTGCGATGAACCAGCAACGCAAAGATTCTTTGCTTTCTGCCTTTGCCGGTAACAGTCCATAGTTCTGTGCATGCAACCCGCCGGAAATAGCATCTCTTATCTGATCCAGCATTGCATTTTCTGTATCGATAAAATGTTGCTTTTTAATTTTCATGCCATCTACCCAGTTAACGGGAAAATGTTTAAGCGGCTCTGCCATTTTTAAATATTTAATTGATTACTACTCTGCTGCATATGATGACGCTGTTCTCCCTCATGCCATTCATGAATACCGGCTTTTCAGGGTCCAGCGTACTGGCTATGCCCAGCCATCTCGATTTGAGGTGGAATACCCAGCCATAGGGCTGTCCGCTGGCATCCATGATATCGATAGGCGTATTCGGGTATTTGTCGTTGTAGTCTGCTACGAAATGATAGAACAGATCGCCCAGGTCCATCTTGATAGGGGTACGTGCCCTGAAATAAGTACGGTCTTCATCAGCGCTTTTCTTTTCAAGTTCAAAACCTACTACAATGATATCTCTCATATCATCTTCATTCACTTCCGGCTGGTCCTGGTAAGCAGGATATTGCCACCATTTGTGGAGCTTCACCGGTATGGCCATCATCTTCTCGAAAGTTTTGTATACAAATGTGGGCAATGCAAAAACAAGCAGGCAGGTGAGCATGGGGTAATAGAGAAAATCTCCCTGCGTGAAGAGGTATTGCACCAGCAGGAAGCCGATCCCACCAAATAACCAGATAGCGATGATAAAGGCCAGTTCAGAACCAAGGGTGTTTTCATTTGCCCAGAAACGGGTGTACATGATGTGACAATGCACTACTCCCAGGCCCAGGAACCATATCTGGTAAAACAAGTATTGGTTCATCAGGTTCTGGTGCGTAAAAAGAAAAGGAATAGAACTGATCACTGCATATGCAAGGGTCATACCTGCGAGATACCACAATGCCTTTTTCTTATATAACGCAAAGTTCTTAATATAACGTCCCAGCAGTCCCACTATCAATGCGCCGATAGCGATCACTAGCGCCAGTACAAAGTAGATTTTACCTCTGATCATCATAGTTATTCAAAGTAGGGTTAAGTATGGTTAAGTATAATCAAATGCAAAAATAGTTCCATTTAATACCTATAGATAAAAATTGTAGCCCATTATCCCTTCTTTAAGCTGGTTATCAGCCACAACAATTTTTTTCTCATCAGGATGGGGTTCCAGCACTGTTTCCACTTCCACATCTGCGGGCAACAAAAAGCCCTGGCATACTTCCAGTAATTTACCATAGGGTTTCCAGGGCAGGAAATCGTATATACGCCGCTGTTGCAGGGGACCTACTGTTACTTTTACCCGGGGCATATCAGTGTAGAAAAGGTTGCCGGTCATGGTATCTATTCCAAGACGGCATTCCCCCAGTCCGGCCTGTATACCGGCCGGAACAGCGCTGGCCCCGTTTTCTGCGGTGATACGAACGGGTTCATCCAGAATAGCCTGTAAGTATAATTGCACAAGAGGCAGATTGCCTGCTATACGATGAATATACGGTAACAACTTTACGAGCCGGTTCACACCTGTTGAGGGCAAGCCGGTGGGTATGCCCCAAAAGGACAGGAATAACTGGTCTGCATCTTTTCCGAAAGCATCGAACAGCAAATGTTTTTCACGTTGTTCGAGGAATACGCGTTGTAAAAAAAACTCATGTTCTATGGGGCGGAAAAATTTGCGTGCTTCCTGTTGTTCCTTCTGCTGTTTTTTGTAATTGGCTACCATGTCGCTGACAGCACGCTGTTGTTTCTGCGGTGTAAACTCATGGAAAAGTCCTTCAGGAAGGCGGTCATAGATCCCATCACGGGATAATGTCAATGTAATAAAGGGATGATAGGGTTGTGAATCATCCAATTGTGCATCTAAAATATCTTTATTGAAAGCACGTGTAAAAACGTTCTGCATTTGTACCGCCACTTCGTCTTCCTGCACATGATTATCGAGCAGTTCACCTACAACTACTTCTGCGCGTACATCGTAATGCAGGCGCCTGATATGGTCTATCACTTCTTCGAGCACATTGGCTTTTTGGGCATTATTTAACATCAACTGGTTAATTTAGGTTTTCCTCTCTTTGGGTTCCGGGTCACATCAGCTTTTCAAATGTTAAAATTTCAATAGCGAATGTAGGTTGTTTAGCAATTTATCTAAAAAAATATTTAAAATTGCATAAATACGAAAAACCCATAGACCCATGACCCCACGCAAGTCAACAAACGAGCGAAAAGTAAGTACGTACACGCCATTTCGTAAGATCACAAGCCATATCGACCCAATGGTACTGTATACGTTCCTTTCTTTACTGGCTATCAGTATCGTCATACTGGCCTTTCAGGTTTCAGGCAGGGAAGATTGCAGCAAGGCCAGCATATTACTGTCCAGCCAGCAGGATGCAAAAAAACACAATTCTTTTACCACCGGTGAGGTGATTACTTTCAAAGCAGACAATACCGGTAAAACCCGTACAGACATTTCCTGGGATTTCGGTGATTCTACCGGCCAGGCACAGGGTTTGATGGTATACCACGCTTTTAATAAAGCAGGGAGTTATACGGTAACAGTGCAGGGGGGAAAGTGCAACTGGCACCAGGAAGTGGTAGTAGTGAATGCTATTCAGGACAACGCGCCGCCTCCGTCATCCGACCTGTTCCCTGTAATAGAAGGCCCTTCTGAGGCACTTGCAGGCCGCGCGGTGACCTTTACCAACAATTCTTCCAATGCTACCAAATGGCAATGGCGCTTGTTGCAGAATGGTGCAGAAACGCATAACGGAAAATCAGTTGTGTATACATTCGCTTCGCCGGGTGAACGCATTTTAACCCTGATCGTGAACGGCGATACCAGCAAGATGGTAACAAAACATATACAGGTGTTTGTCTCACAGCCAGCACACCGTAATGAGCGTTTTGAGCCCATGCCTTTCCCTGAAGAGCCGAAACCGGCAGATAATGCGGCCGCGGCTCAACCGGTGCCGGAAAAGCCTAAAACACCGTCTATTTCGGATGATGAGTTTAAGTTTATGCTGACCCAGGTAATAGATAAGCAGAAGAGTGCGGGCGACTTCTCTCCTTTCCTCTGTAATAACCTTAACGCAAATGTATTACTGAATGATAAGGATACCGACTCGTTCTCTCATTTCTGCTCCCGCATCCGTGGTAAGAAACGCTTTAAGATAGAACTGGTGAACCTGATCAAAGATCAGAATGGTTGTGTGAAAGAGATCCGTATCAGATATGATAAGAAATTCCTGGGTATATTCTAACGATCATGAAAGCATATTATAAACTGCCATTGGACTTTTCCCGCATACTGCAAAAGAAAGACCTTCCTGATTGTAACCTGGAGGAGTCTGTGGCACAGCATATACAATTGCTCATTACTACCGTACTGGGTGAGAATAAAGATGATCCGCAATATGGCTGCCAGCTATGGGATTCTGATTTTGATATCCGTGCTTCCAATAATGAAGTGAAAGAGTCCGTAGAGCTGGCTATCAAAGCCTCTATTATGCGGTATGAGAAAAGAATATCCCAGATCAGGGTGGTGGCCATGGTAAGCCAGGAAGAATTCCCTTCGGCTACTGCCCGTAAAGTGAAAAAGAAAATAAAAGTAACCGTAACGGGTGTACTGGCACGCAATAAGACCCCTTTTCACTATAATAGTTTCTTTTATGTAAGCCCTTTGTCTTACGATTAAACTCATTGTCATGGCGAAAGAACAAAAAGAAAGAATAAAAGACCGGATGCTGAAAACTGCTGCCAGACTATGGGGATACCCGGATGCTGAAGTAGAGACCTCTTTTGACCCCATCGTTCAACTGTTGTTAGAGGCTTGTGCGAGTGAACTGGAAAAGATTTCCGGGGAAGTGGACGTATCGCATGCCCGACTGGTGGAAAGGCTTGCGCAGATCATGATGCCGGAACCGATTACCAGCAGTCAGCCTGCTTATGGCATTCTGCATGCCAGCAGTAATGAAACAACGACCACACTTACGCCTGATCACCAGTTTTTTTATACCCTGCGGAACGGGTTTAATAGTCAGGATTTGTTTTTCATGCCGGTAGCGCAACATAAGTTGTTCCGCGGGCAGGTGAAATATATGGCAATAGGGAATAAACTCTATGAGAGCAAAGACCAGTGGTTTAAGGAACAGGTGTTGCAGGGTACATTGCAAACAGATACCCCGCCGAACCATCTGTGGCTGGGATTGAATATGGAAGGCGCCCCTTCTTCCCTGGATGGGCTGTCTTTGTTTTTTGACCTGAGGAATGTGCATCAGCAGGAGATGTTTTATTATTATCTGCCTTTGTCGCGCCTTTTTATAGGTAATACCGAACTGACTTTCAAAAGCGGTTATAGTCATAGCCGTGCTTCTGCGGAAGAAGACCTGGATGCGATCATGCAGCCTGCTTTTGATACAAACAGTAAGTATAGTCAGCAGGTATTGCAGCGTTTCCGCCGGCACTTTCTAACGGTGACCAGCAGTATGCCATTACCACCTCAGCAACCGGCACCGGCTACCTTGCAGCAGATATTCGGGAATAACTTTGCCGCTTATAATAATGAGATCTGCTGGGTAAGAGTGGAGTTTCCGGAGACTATCCGTCATTCACTTTTAGAAGACTTATTTTGTTCGATCAACTGCTTTCCGGTGATTAACAAAAAAGTGAATGAGCAGTCGCAGCGATTAAATAAGTACCTCAACATTATGCCACTGCATACTGCGGACATTTATTTCGATGTAAAGCGGGTGTATGACACCAGCGGATTCGACTATCATGTAAGAAACTTTACTACGGCCGGAGAAATGCAGGAAGGAGAACTGGTGATCCGCAGCAGTGGTATAGGCCGGTTTGATTCCAGGGAAGCCAAAGAGATCATTGCTTACCTGATAGAGGTCATCAGAGATGAGAGCGCAATGTTTGAAGAAGTGCGGAATGATTATGTAGCCGGCAGAATGCGGGAATTACACCAGTTGATTGCATCTCTGGAAGAACAGTTACAACCGGGTACCAACCGGGGAAACATTCCTTACCTGATGATCAAACCACGGGAGAATGCAGACTATCTGTTCTTAGAGTTTTATACGACCAATGGCAGTATTGCGAATAACATCCGCATGGGCAGTCATTTGCAGGAATATGGAAGCATACAGGTAAGGCCAGGCACTATCACCCTGTTGTCTAACACACAAGGTGGGAAAGACAGGCTGAATATAGATGAGAAGATCAATCTGTACCGGTATCATTTATTAAGTCGTAACCGGGTGGTGACACCGGAAGATATCAAAGCATTGTGCAGGTATGTCTTAGGTAAAGAAGTACGCGAAGTAGCTATTTCAAAAGGTGTGACAGTGAAGCAGGGTTCTACGGAAGGTTATAGCAGAACAATGGATATTAAGATCCTGCTGTCAAAGCCTGCTGAACATTATGCTGCGGGAAATCTTGCGTATCTGAAAGACGAGCTGTTAACACAGTTGCAGGAACATTCTGCAAATAATTATCCTTACAGGATATTTATGAATGAAGTGCTGATGTAGATTATATTTGCTTTAAACGGACATCGCCGCCTGATTTGAGAATGTCAGGCGGTACTCCTTTGTTCCCCACTTTATCACAAAGGACAATGGTATTCCCAAAACCCAGGTCTACATAAATACGGTTGCTGACCAGCCACCCTCTCCCTGATAACTTTGTATTCTTCCTGATGTACACTCCGTTTGATTGTAAATCGTCCAATAGTAAAATACTGACCAGTTGTCCATCCTGGAAACCCATATTACTTTGCAGACGTGCAGCATATGCAACGTAACCGGTTTTGCTGCTGCTTTGTTTGCCCATGTTGATACGGATGCTTTTGAAATCACTATTCGAAGCTGCCGGAGCTGAAGAGAATACAGATCCATTGACTGTACTCTTATCAAATACATTATATCCGAAACCAGGCATATATAGTTCAGGGCTTTCGAAGAGTTGTTTGATGGCAATGATCTTGTAAAGGTATTGCGCTGTTTCACTATTCAGCATCAGTTGATAATAATCCTTACTTCCCTGTCTTTTTACATTACGGGAAATATTCCCTGCACCTGCATTGTACGCAGCGGCCGCCAGCGTCCAGGAATGTAACTGCTCATGTAACTGTTGTAAATAACGGCAGGCAGCATGGGTAGATTTGAGTAAGTGATTGCGTTCATCATTATTATAACTTACCTCTAACCCTAATGCAGCAGCTGTAGCCGGCATGAACTGCCATACCCCCTGGGCGCCCACAGGAGAAGTAGCATTTGTAAAGCCACTTTCTACCACGGGCAGGTATTTAAAATCTTCAGGTATATTGTATTGTTGTAAAATGGGAATAATGAGGGGGAAGTATATATCCGTTTTTGCTTTCAGGAAAGGCAGGAAGTTGCGGTGACGTAAGTTGCCTTTTATTACATCCATCAAACGGTAAGAGACAAACTCTTTTTCCAGAGGAACAGATTCTCCGCAGAAATTTACCTGCCGGGCACTGACTGTCACTACTGCAAAGCAGCAGATCACAAACAATATATGACGGATGGAATAACGCATATTTTATTTACTGATCATATACTTAGGGAAAGCGCCTACCGGTGTGTATAGTACTACCTGATCTTTATTCAGTCCATTATAAATCACCATGATCACTTCATCATTCCTTTTAAAAGATGTGGCGCCTGTTACATACACCAGTTGTTGTTCTCCCCTGCCGGCCAATGTAGTATTAACTTTTCTATAAAGTATGGGCATGGGATCAAGTACAGCAGAATCTTTTACTGTTTTATGCATCAGCGTTGTTTTGCCAATAATGTAAGGATCGTTTGTACGGTTTTTAATATGGAAACAGAAGTATACCAGACTATCCAGCGTCATTACCTGCGAGAAACTGAGGGTGATGCCATCGGCCGTTGTTTCGTACTGGTGGCTGACTCTCTTCTGCCGCATAAAATCACTGGCGATACGACTTACAGTTACAGTATCGATATTGGACGTAACTGCAGGTTCTTCTTCCTCTTCCGGTGTTGCAGGTTGCGGCTGTTGTTCCGTACCTTTTGCCGCACCACCTTTTGCAGGAGACAGCGTATACTTTAAGCGGGAAAGGTCTGCCTTATCCCTGAATGCGAGGATCATGTAGTGGATGTTCTCTCCTTCACGAATGACCAGGTTCGTTGTTCGCGGGTTGGCAACGATGGGTCTTATGAAAACGATCGTTCCATCTACAATCCGGTAATCATAATCTGAATTTTTACCATCTCCAATTTGAAATGTACTAATCGCAGCTCCACAGGTAATAAGGGTGACAGCGCCTTTAGTTGTAATAATGCTATCTGTCTGTTTTTGTCCAAGCACGCTATTCCAAAACAATAAACAGCAGAAGACTGTTAACGCATGCTTCATCTGATAATTCTTTTCCATTCTATTTAACTACAAGATGATTTGCAATCAAAGCTCCGTCAGGAGCTTCGTATTTGTAGCAAATAAATTCTGATATTTAATTTAGACTCCATAGGAGCCCCTTTTAATACTTTAACAGGGAACTCCTACGGAGTCTGTTTTACTTAGTGTGCCATATTTCTACAAACACGGGGCTCCTGACGGAGCCTGATGAATAGACATTTTTCACAAGCCCTAACCTTCTGATGGTGCCTGCTACCTGAAATCATGATTTATCCTGTTCATATTCAGTATCCCACTCATTGTTCATATCTTCTCCTTTATGTCCTTCCATTTTGATCAGGAAGTTCTTTGCAGGGAAATATGGTTTGAGGTGAATATCCAGGTGGATCAAGTCTTTTTGAATAGTATCCTGTTCAAAGCGGCGGATATTGAAATCCTCGATCAGTTTTTCCGGACCGGTAATACTGTCCAGGAAGCGGATGATCTGCTTCATCAGGTCTTTACGGGTATTGGCATTGAAGTTTTCGAAAGCACGGCGGTTGAGGAAGTCCATCAGTACTTTTGTAACGTAATCAAATACACGTACTACGGAGTAGGTCTGTAAACCAAGGTTGTCTCCATTGAATAATGTTTTCGCACTGAAGGCCATTACCTTGCCATATTCTTTTACCATAGGGATCAATCCCATTTTTTCCAGGCTGGCAATTTCACTTTTCTTCAGTTCGAATTTCACACCATCTACCTCATTGATACCACCGAATTTCTTACCGGCAGTTACCTGAGACATCAGTGTTTTATAGATCTTACCTGCCAGTGCACCTGAAGGTGGAATGTAGAGATTATCCTCTTCATGGATTTCATCAAACTTGCCACGCCCCACCAGCCAGTTACAGGACATGATCACATTGGAACGATGCACTTCACCACCGGTAAGGTTGGCGAGCTCAAACATTTCCATCACATCGTCCGGTGCATCCAGGTGAGAGAAATCCGTTACCAGCATTGTCTTATTTTCATAAGCGATCTTGGCCCATTTTTCCAGTACCTTATTGGAACCCAGGTAACCGGGTATTACCAGCAGGCTGTAGTTACCACGCAGGTCCAGGCGATCGAAGTTCGCTACCAGTTCCTGTTGCACGGCATCAATGAAACGTGTATTGTCCAGGTCTTTTAACTGGTCGGGGTCTGCGTTGATGAAGGCAATGTTCTTTACTTTATCAGACTCTGTGTTTTTGAAGAACAGGGCCACGTTGCGATAGGATTGTTCCAGGTCGCGGGTGCTTTCCACTGCCTCAGACAGGTTGTTGGTGAGGACCCTGTCTGCCTGTTCGGAATGTTCTGTACAGTAGCTGACCATATCGGGCAGGTCCTGAGCTTCTGTCAGCACTTTCTCCCACAGTTCCAGGGTTTTCCTCAGCTTTTCCCTTTCACTCTTTTTGGAGCTTTCCGTTAAAAATATATTACGACGCGCTTTACGTTCCGGGTTGATATTCTGTATGCCTTCGATGGTACCTTCCAGCAGATCGAACCCGCCGTATTTGGCCAATGTATCCAAACTTTGATCAAGGGATGCAGATTGCTGACCGGGAGTGACCTGGAGCTGTTCCTGTGACTCCGGTTGTTTTTGTAATTCTGCCATATGATAATGAATTATGGGTTATTTGTTGTTGTTCAGATCAGCCAGCAATGACTTTACAGAAGTTAGTAATGCCTGTCTTGCTGCAGGATCTGCCAGTGCGCTTTTCAACACCTTATTTGTTTTAAGGTGTTTCATGATTTTGAGATATTGTTCCTTTTCTGTTGCCAGGTTATTCAGGAAATTGCTTTGGGCAGTGATACCTTTTACACCGAAGTCACCAAGGTTATGGAACTCCAGATTTTCGGGCACTGTACGGCCTTCTGCATCATGAAAAAGCATGTTAACGGAAGGTTTGTAGTTTTCAAACACATCCTCTACAGTTGTTAATCCCTGTACGATTTCCGGTTTAACAGGTGTCTGCCTGGTTAACTTTTCAGCAAACAATGTCCGGTTATGAGAGATTTCAATAATGGCCTCATTAGCGTCGAGTCTTACTTCGTTACCGCCAATTCCGTAATTATCATTCATATTAAGTGGTTTTTACAACAATAAATGCGCTATGGTTTCTTACAATTCTGATGCTACTATGTCCCATTGCAGCTCCCCGTTCCTATCTATATCCAGTTTAACTGTCGTATGGGGTTGCAGGCTACCTTCAATGATCATCCTTGACAATGGTTTTCGCAGGCGGCTGCGTATTACTTCTTTTAAAGGTCTTGCCCCGTATAACGGGGAATAACCTTCTGCGGCCAGTTGCTGTCTTGCTGCCAGCGAAACCTCCAAAGAGATCTGCTGCTGTTTTAGCAATTGCAGTAAGTGTTGCAGATGAATGTCGAATATCTTCACCACATTTTCCTGCTGAATCGGGCCAAACGGAACAATCTCTGTTAAACGGCCCAGGAATTCGGGTCTGAAGTGACGCGTCATTAGTTCCATTAACTGTTGCGAAGGTGGGATAACACCCTGGCGGAATGACTGTGCGATCACATCGCTACCAATATTGGAAGTGAACAGAATAAGGGCATTGGAAAAATCACCTGTTTTACCAAGACGGTCGTGTAATTTACCTTCATCCATTATCTGCAGAAAAATATCGAATACAGAAGGGTGTGCTTTTTCAATCTCATCGAACAATACAACGGCATAGGGTTGTTGCCGGATCTTGTTTACCAGTAAACCTCCCTCCTCATAACCTACATAACCCGGGGGCGCACCATACAGAAGAGCGGCAGAATGCTCTTCCTTAAACTCGGACATATCAAACCGGATCATGGACCTTTCATCCTGAAACAAGAAGTCTGCCAAAGATTTGGCCAGTTCGGTCTTACCGGTACCCGTAGGCCCCAGGAAAAAGAACGAGCCTATTGGCTGTCCCGGCCGGCTCAATCCGGAGCGGGATTCCAGGATAGCCTCGGCCACTGTTTTAAGTGCATGGTCCTGCCCTACTACGCGTTTTTGCAGCTCTTTGTCCATGTTCACCAGCCGCTCCCTTTCCCCGGATTGGATCTTACCCAGTGGAATACCGGTGCTTTCTGCAATCGTGGTGGCCAGGTCTGTCGTTGTAACGGCGGTGGCCTTATTTTGCACCATAGGTTCCAACTGTTCAATCAGATTGGACAGAATGGCCTTTAAAGTGCCCTTATCTTCGATTTTAGAGATCTCCTGGTCTATCTGTAGCCTTGTGATCAGTAAAGCGCTTAAACGCTGCCTTAACTGCTGATACCACCAGAGTAATTCCGGGTGGCTATCCCCGGCAACTTCCAGTTTGACTTTCAGGTCGGCAAGTATTTGTTCACCGGTATCCTGTGTAGTGCGCACAGCTGCCAGGGTACGGTCCATTAAATTAATGGCACTGTCCGGCAGACTGCGTTCTTTGAGATAACGACGGGCGAGACGGATGGCATCTGAGATCACTTCAGGATCAGCAGTTAGTCCGTAGTAGCTTTCGTAATCAGGGACTACTGCCTGTATCATACGGGCTGCGAGCGCTTCATCAGGTTCTGATAAAGTGATTGTTTCAAAGCAGTGCCGCAACAGGCTGTCCGGTTCTATCAGTTTGCGGAAACCTTCCGGGGTGCTGGTACCTACAACAGTGATATCGCCTTTGCCAAGCGCAGCTTTTAATACGTTGGCGATACCGCCGGCAGTATTGGGCTGCTTATCCAGTAAGGTATGCAGATTGTCTATAAATAGTATATGCCTGCCCGCAGTTTGTAATTGCTGAATGATTTGTTGCAGGCGGTCTTCCAGTTCGTTTTTATAAGCGGCCCCGGCGATGAACGAACCATAGTCCAGCACGTATACATCGGTATTATGTAATTGTGATGGCGCCTGTTTATTGATGATGGCACGCGCCAGTGCAATAGCCATGGATGTTTTGCCAATGCCCCCCTCTCCTGTCAGCAGGATGCTGGAACGTCCTTTACGGGTCAGGATTTCAATCATGGTACGCACTTCTGCATCCCGGCCTGCGAGTGCATGTTCTGATTGCAGACGTTGCGGATCAGTAAGGCGGTATATATACCTGAGTGCGGTCGTTTTACCGGTACCGTTAGACTTCACTGCCGGTTGTATCGCAGTCTTACTGAAATGAGTAAGCAACTGTTCACGTTGCAACGGGAAAGTCTTCAACTGCTCATATGAAAATCCTACTCCGGGTGTACTTAATGCTACCAGTACGCACCATGCATCCGCTGCATCAAGATCATACTCCAGTCTTACTGCATCCGCTTCCTGTAATACGTTCGCAGCGTGTTCATCCGGTTCAGGCTCCTCTGATGGTCTTGTTGCTTTAGGTAAACTATCCAGTCGTACTTCTGCCCATTCTTCCAGGTAATAGATATCAATATCCATGGCCTGTAAAGAAGCAGATAAATTTATTTCTCTATGTAAACATGCGAGTAACAGGTGTGCAGGAGTATAATGCACATGATGATGTTCTTTTGCGAGAGCTTGTGCAATGCGGATAGTCGCCTGCACTTCCGGAGCATATATATTATAAGTAGCCAGGGTCATTAGTTAACTTATAGGTTTTTCCGTTTATTATTTAAAAAGGGTTACGATTATATGGGCATTATTAACAGGGATAAAGATACAGCTAAAATGTATATGAATTATTTATTACGCTGTTGAAATGCGCTATAGGGGCTTATATGACTACTGCAAATATAGCAGTGTTCGTGCAATCACTTTTATACACTGCTGTGTCAATTACAGTTAAGCAATTCTCAATCAATCATCTTCATCCGGATCAACAATTTAAAACAAATATCAATTAATGATAATTTTAAATAAAAGTAACATATTATACCGTTATAAATTACTCCCTGTTATCAGTTAATTTTTTCCAAATGATGCTGATTATCTGGCAGAATAATTTATTTTCGTATTGACCATTTATCTTTATTTGTAATTATAGTTAATCCAAAAACCTCACAGGTATGTCATTCAAAGCAGTAATGCGATTAGACGGAGAAGAAATCAATGTACTGGATTGCCAATTTTCTTTTTCGCAGCATACAGATCATAACGGAAAACCGGCTGCCCGACCCACAGGAGGCTCACTTACAGTATTACTTGAATCAGATGGTAATACGTCATTGTTCGACTGGATGATATCCAATACACAGACTAAAAGCGGCAGCATTGTTTTCTTTCGCCGTGATGCGATGTCTAAAATGAAAGAACTGAAATTTACGGATGCCTATTGCGTGGAATACTTTGAGCATTTTCATGCAAGTGGTGAAATTCCTATGCAGATAAAACTGGTACTCTCAGCAAGAGAAGTACAACTGGGCAGCTCCACGTTTCAGAACCCCTGGCCTCAGGCTTAATCAGTGTTTATGGGACTTAAGAAATTTCCGTCTTTTAATACATTATGGAGTAGCTATCCGCACGACAGAGATGCTCCTCCCGGCAGCAGCCACGCAATGCCGTGCGATGAGAAAGACCGCAATGGAATGTATCAGTACGAAAACCAGTGCGCTATCAGGATGTCATACTGTCTTATTAAATCAGGAGTAAGCCTGGCCAATTATACAGACCCGAAATGTACACACGGTTATGCAAGGGGCGCTGAAAGCCTGGCTACATGGATATGGCGTAATTACGGTAAACCAGTGATCATTGATTGTAATAGTGCTGCACAGAAAAACGATTTCATCAGTAATCAGTATTGGTCTAAGAACGGCATTATCTTCTTTAAGGACTTTTACGGGACAAATAATTCAGGAGATCATATAGATCTGTTATATCACGTAAACGCTCAGATACAGACAGCCACCGGAGATTATACGAATGATAATCGTGTGAAACAGATCTGGTTCTGGGAAGTAAATTAAAGTCTATGAAAAGATCCATTTTGTATATAACCCTTTTACTGGCATTCGCGACTTCTGCTATTGCACAAACTATAACAGTAGACAACGCAATATGGATGCCTAAAAGTTACCTGGATGCCCGCAAACAACATCCCCCGGAAGATTCCTTCTGGAAATCCGTAGACTTTTCAAAATACCTCAGCCCTATTTCTTCTCTGCGTATCCTCTCTGATAATGTCAGCATCTATACATATGGTGCGGAATATTTTCCTGTACATGTCAGTAAGGAAAAAGTATTGCCCGACAGGAAGGTATGGCAGCTGGACAGACCCATCTTTAATGGCGGACAATCTTCTTTGTTTGAAGATGCCTCTTTTACATTAATCAGTCATAATGATAAAAAAGATCTGTGGCTGGGTATTGCTAACAAAGAGGGAAGAACAGATTCTGTACAGTTTGAGAAAGTACCAAAAGAAAAGGCCGGCACTCCTTTATGGATGCATACCAATAACTATCTGGCTTACTATTTCAGAGGCAAACGGTTCGACGTATACGATGAAAACGGTAAGCTGTTATATAATAACATGCAGACCAATGCAAACGGGAACCTGAGCGGGTTACCGGGATATAATGCCTGGACCATCACATCAGGCAGTACTTTTCAGTTAACATCCAATAAACAGGGAGTGATCACTTTCTCTGGCTTTACTGTAACATTCAATGGAGCAGACGTTGTACTGCATCCCCAACAAAAGGAAGGCCTTCTCAGCAAGCCTCTTATTCTGAAAGAAAAGAAATAAAATATTAACATCATGGCGCTTAATACAAAAACTTCTTTTTCCATTGCCGGACAACAGTTCGAAACGTTTCATACGATAGAACTGCGACAATATATTAACGGTCATCACGATTTTGAGATATATGTCAGCTATGACTGGTTTGAAAAACTGGGTGGAGGTATTTCAGGTGCCGCTACCAAATTCCTCGGAGAAGAAGTAGAGATCAATGTAGCACCGGCAGAGCAACTCTCTGGTGTAAAAAACCTGATCTTCAAAGGAATTGTGATGAACATTACCACTGGTAAACAGGGCGATGGCACACATGGTCATTGCATCATCAAAGGACAAAGCCCAAGCATACTACTGGAAGATGATCCGCACATTGCGGCATTCGAAAATAAATCATTATCGGATATTGTTTCTGCTACGGTGAAAAGCTATCCTCCCAATGTACTCAGAACGACTATCAGTCCTGAGACAAAAGAAACACAGAAGTATATTGTTCAGTATAAAGAAACATCTTATTCCTTTATTAAAAGATTATCTGAAAGATATGGGGAGTGGTTTTTCTATGACGGACAGCAACAGGTATTTGGTAAATATACGCCACAGAAAACGGTACTTACCCACCAGGTAGATCTACTTGATTTTAACATTGAATTATCAGTACGGCCGAATAATGCACGTCTCAACGGATACGACTATCGCCAGGATACTGTAGTGGAAGATAATACGCAGGCGAAAGAAGTAGGTAAGATGAATGCCTATTCACAACATGCGCATGAAATAAGCACGAAGTTATACAGTCGCGAAGGCTTATATAAAATGAACTATGCCTTCAACAGCAGCGCCAAATCACAGATAGATAAAATGACCATGCTGAAGAAGAAAGGGCAACTCGCTAAGATGGTTACATTAAAAGGCAGCAGTACCAATCCTTCTTTCCGTATCGGCGATACTGTCAGTATCAATGAATCTGCTTTCTCTCAGGAACAGCATCACGGGGAATTTATGGTTACCGGTATACGCCATTACTGTAGTGCCAACGGCAGCTATCATAACATATTTGAAGGTATACCCGCAGACGTTGCTACCCCACATGTAGACCTCAGTAACATCCCCTATTGTGAGCCTCAATCTGCTACCGTTGTAGAGAATAATGACCCTAAAGGATTAGGCCGTATCAAGGTGAAGTTCCGCTGGATGCAGCAGGGGCAAACACCCTGGATAAGGGTTGTATCTTCTTCCGGTGGTGGAGATAAAGGGTTATTTATTATGCCTGAAGTAGGAGAAGAAATTATAGCAGAGTTTGAAGGCGGTAATGCAGAACAACCCTTTGTAATAGGCAGTACCTATAATGGTAAAGCCAAAAGCAGTTACGGCAATGCAGGCAATGATGTGAAAGCGCTCAAAACGCGCAGTGGTAATATGATCGTGCTGAATGATGCTGCAGGTAGTGTAACTGTTACTGATAAAAACGGCAGCTCCATGGCGATGGATGGCGCCGGTAATATCACTATCAATTCACAGACACTGGTGACCGTGAAAACAGATGATCATATTATAGTGGATGCGCCTAATAAGATAGAATTTATCTCCAAAGAAATTCATATTAAAGGGTCTGAAAAAGTGGTGATCGGAGAAGGACCTGCACAGATTACTGTAGATAATAAAGCGAATAAAATAGATACGGCAGCAGATAAAGTCACTACAACAGCAGATACCCTGCATGAAATGATCAGTACTGCTAATATGAAGCTGAATGCAGAACACTATGAGGTAATAGGAAAAACCAAAGTAGATATCAGCAGTCTGAGTATTAAAATGAACGGTAATACCACTACTGATATAGTAGGTGGAATGGTGAACATTAACTGTTAAGCTGTATTATGAATGAACATAATCCCATAGCCCAACTGGTCAATAATATACAACGTACCTGGCTGGAAAAGACAAGCGGCAAACCGGCATTGAAGCTGGTGAGAATGGTGATAAAGCCGGAAGAATCGCGTGTATATGAAGGTTTCGTGAAACTGGAATCTTCTGCTCATGGCAGCTTACCGGAAGTATTCGTTACCCACCTTACTGATTTCGAAGATGAAGATACTTACAGTGCAGCACTCATAAAAGACTGGCTGGAAACTTACAATAACAGTACTGCGCTGTTACAGGAGATGGAGCAGCGTAATGCTGGTTTTACATGGGACCCGAAGCCTTTTGCACAGGGAAAAAGTGATGAGGATTTATTGCTGATGCTGGCCTCCTTTCAACGTGCTTTGCCCGCGAAACAACAACTGGTACTGGTGCTCTTACCCAGACAGGTCAGCAATACCCGGGACATGAAGAACTGGCTGACGACCATCCTCAAAAAAGGTATTCCATCAGGTGTGAAATTGCTGGTACTGGACCATCTGAATAACGAACAGTTTGCGATGCACGACCGGCAATTCCCGGACATGTTATGTACCATTCACGTGTCTATGGACCTGCATGCAGCCATTCGTAAACTAGGCGGCAGCGGCGATCCTAACAACCCGGAGATCATGATGCGCAAGTGCGTATTTGAAATGGGGGAAGCGCTCAAAGATAAAGATGTTAAACGTCTGCACCGCTGGGGACAAGCGGCGCTGGACTGCACACAAAAAAGCGGTAACAAGGGATTGTTCGCTACTGCGCATATTATGTATGCAGGTATGCTGTTCCATTTTAAAAGAGATCCACAGATACCGTTGTTACTGGAACGCGGACAGCGTATATCCAAACAGGGGGTACAACAGGGTGATACAGCCTGTTTACCCTTGCTGGTGCAGTTTTATGGTTACCAGGGCGCCTATGCACAGATACGCAGGCGCTTTACAGAAGCCATTAACTGGTTTATACAACAGGCAGAGATGGCACAACTGCATAACTTCTCCCAACAGGCTTTAAATGCCTGGTACCAGGCAGCTGAGTTATGCCGTCGCAAAGACGCCGGCCGTTATTATGATATCCTCGAAAAAGGTTATCTGGCCGGATTACCACTATCTGATGAAGAAGTAAGCGCCTCTATATACATCTATCTGTTACGTGACTATTACGATCATGCGCACGCTAACAAAATGACCGACGTGATCAATGGCATCGATGAAAAGATGGGCCGTTTATTTGGGGCCGACTGGAAAACTGATGTCGATACCATCCGGAAAAACCGGATGCCTATGAACCTGCCTCTGGAAATGGAGAACCTTTAAAAAAACGCGTATGCTGGTTAGCAATAAACACTTTATTCCCGTCATAGGGCTGGATATACATATTGTTATATTATTCGGCTTCCCCATTCCGCTGCCACATCCTTATATTGGATTTGTGCTGGACCCCATGGATTATATTCCATTTTTAGGCGCTACTACCAAAGTGAATCATGTACCCAGAGGGGTGAGTGATACCAGTGGTATCATCGTCATTCTCTTTCATATTCCCATGGGTGGGCCCTGGTTGCTGGCTCCTATGATAGGCCATGATTCCGTGAACTTCTTTGGCAGCAAAAAAGTAATGGTGGAAGGAAGAATGATGAGCCCTTCCGGACATATGCTCATGACCTGTAATGATATCGGTCTTCCGCTTTCCTTAAAACCAGGTAAGAAGCTGAAACCTATTCCAAGTATGTACCTGCCTACCTCCTTCTCTATCCCCCTCTCCTTTGGTAAACCGGTAATGGTAGGTGGTCCTTTTGTGCCCGACTGGGCAGGCGTATTAATGAACCTTGTGATGTCCTTTGGTTTCGGTGCACTGATGAAAGGCTTAGGTAAAATCGGGCGTAAGCTGACAACTAAATTCAATCATGCACTGAAGGGAAAATTAGGCAGCAATAAACTGAGTAAGTTCCTGTGTAAAAAGGGCTTTGAGCCGGTAGACCTGGTGCAGGGCATTGTGATATATGATGGTCTTGATTTTGAATTGCCAGGGCCTATTACCTTAATATGGAAACGTTCCTGGAACAGTGACAGCTCTCATGAAGGATTACTGGGGCATGGCACGCATCTGTCTTATGATATGCGGGTGCATGAATTTGCAGCAGAAGGGGCTACAGCGGTATTATTAGAAGACGGACGCAGTGCGATGTTCGATCTGCTTCCTTTTAGCGGTGACAATGAATATAATCGTCATGAAAAACTGACATTAACAAGAAGTGATATCGATGAATACCAGTTGTACAATCATGAAGAACAACGGTATTATACCTTCCGTAAAACACATCCCGCAGAAAAACACTACCGGCTTTCTTCCATACATAACAAAGCAGGCTTTATTATTACCCTGCATTATAACAGTAAAGGCCATCTGCTGCGCGTAACGGATAGTGTTGGCAGACATTTACATATTGAGAATGATAAAGCAGGACGTATTACCAGTGTAACTGCGCGTCATCGCGGAGAAGAACAGCTGATGGTATCTTATGCTTATAATGAAGAAGGAGATCTGATCACTATTACGGACGCACTGGAACAATCCAATCATATCGTTTTTCATAAGCATCTGATGATAGAGAAACAAGACCGCACCGGTCAGCGTTTTTACTGGGAATATGATGCAAAGAAACGTTGTGTGCATACATGGGGCGATGGTGGATTACTGGAAGGCTTCATTGAATATTATCCGCAGGAAGGATATAATCTTGTTACTAATTCACTGGGACAAACATCTACTTATTATTATACACCTGACTTTGTTGTTCACCAGGTAAAAGATGCTTCAGGCAATTCTACTTTTACCAACTATACACCAGATTTTGAGATATACCAGGAGATTGATGAAGAAGGTACTCTCTCCGGTTATACTTATGATGAAAGAGGTAATCTCGCTTCTGTAGTACAACCTGATGGCAATGCTTATTCATTCTCTTATAATGAGGATGGTAATATGATACTGGGCGTAGACCCTGAAGGGAACAGCAGTTCTTATATCTATTATCCGTCTAATGGTTTGCTGCATACGGTGACTAAACCTGATGGTACTATACAGGTGTTCCGTTACAATCAACAACAGTTGTTATCGCGTGTGGAAGACCTCAATGACAACGCTACGCTGATGGAATATGATGAGGACTTTAATCTCGTCTCCATGGTGTTACCGGATGGAGGTATTGCACGCTGGACCCATGATGTATGGGGACAATGCACCAGCAGCAGTAATCCATTGAATCAAAAACAAACCTACCGTTATGATAACCTGGGACGTGTTACCTCAATGGAAACACCCGATGGGAATTATACGCAACTGGAATATGATGCCTATGACCAGGTGTTACGTGCCAGTGATAAACATCATGATGTACGTTTTACTTATACACCATTGGGCAGTGTGAGAACAAGAGAAGAACATGGTGCTAAAACACACTACGTTTATGATACAGAAGATCAGCTTCATACCATTGTAAATGAGCACGGAGAAACGTATCGCTTTGTACGTAATGCACGCGGAGAGATCATACAGGAAACAGGATTTGATGGCATTACACATCGTTTCATACGCGATACTACCGGTAAGGTTGTGAAGACAGAGCGGCCGGATGGAAAGAGTACACTGTATGAATATGATTATGCTGGTATGCTGGTGCGCAGTGAGCAGCATGACGGCAGCTGGTCTACTTTCAACTATGACCGCAACGGGCAGCTGATCGAAGCCGTAAATGAAAATACTACGGTACAGTTTAAGCGGGACGCATTAGGACGGGTAGTAGAAGAATGGCAAAACGGGCATATTGTAAAGAGCAGTTATGATGTAAATGGTAAACGTAGTTCCCTGCAAAGTTCTCTTGGTGCCAGGATACAATTGCATCGCAATAACATGGGCGATGTAACCACTATGAAAGCATATGCCGCCGGATTAAAAGATGCATGGTCTGTAGAGATACAATATAACCTGCTGGGACTTGAAACAGAAAGGATCTTAACCGGTGGTGTTACAAGCAGTATGACCTACGACCAGGCGGGTATGCCGGCATCACATACGGTGAATAATAAAACACGTACTACCCGCAAATGTTATTATCGCTGGGATGTGAATCAGCGGTTGAAACAGATGGTGAATGCGCTGAATAAGAGTACGGCTAAATTCGGGCATGACGACTTTGGGAACCTTGCGTGGGCGCAATATGAAGATGGGCAGTTTGATTACCGCCAGCCGGATAAGACGGGCAACCTGTATCGTGCAGCTACGCATAAAGACCGTAAATACGGTACTGGCGGACAGGTGAAAGAAACACCTGAAGCCCGCTTTGAATATGATGCAGAGGGATTTCTGGTGAAGAAGATCATGGCCGACCATAAGGTGTGGTTGTATGAATGGTCTGCCAAGGGAAAGCTGACGAAGGTAACAAGGCCGGATAATAAAACGGTGACGTTTGAGTATGATGCATTGGGGAGAAGAACGGCGAAGATATTCCAGCAAAAGATTACCCGTTGGGTGTGGGATAATGATACGCCATTGCATGAGTGGGTATATACAGCAGATGAAAGACCTCAGACAGTGATAGATGAACTGGGCAATATCACGGTATCACCAGAGCCGGTACCTGAGGAAACACTGATCACCTGGGTATTTGAAGGGGATTCTCATATTCCTGTTGCCAGGATCATCAACGGAAAGCAATACTCTATTATCTCTGATTATTTAGGTACTCCCTGTCAGGCCTATGATGAAGCAGGAGAAAACATCTGGTCCTGCGAATTGGATATTTATGGAAAGGTACGTAAGTTAGCAGGGTCAAAAGGATTCATCCCTTTCAGGTACCAGGGGCAGTATGAAGATGTTGAAACCGGGCTGTATTATAACAGGTTCAGGTATTATAGTCCGGATGAAGGAAGTTATATCAGCAAAGACCCGATAGGACTGGATGGTGGCAGCAGGGCCTACAGTTATGTAAATGATCCCAATGCAGATTTTGATTTCTTAGGTCTGCATCCGGTTTTTGATGAAGATTTAGCTAAAATAGCCAGGGAAGCGCATAATGCACTTAAACGTAATATACCTGATAAACCTGAAATAGGTTTTAACCAGTCCACTGTATCTATTGGAGAGGGTACATTACCCAGTGGAGAGAAACAGTTGTTTGCTTCCGGCAATGGAGCAAAGCTGACACCGAAGCAGAGACAGATATTGATAGATCATGGTATTCCTGCGGAGAATATTTATAGTGGGGTAGCCAAAATGGAGCAACCAAGACCCACCAGTAAATTAAAATCTGTACGGAAGGCCTATAATCTCAATAACCATGCAGAAAGGGTCATTATCAGGAATGCACCGGAAGGGACCAAGTTCAAGAAATGGGGAATTTCATGGGGGCCTAATCAGAAGAATGCGGCTTGTGACAATTGTAAACCTCATGTGAAATGTGCTTCGTAGATATTATATACAGCGTGTTTTATAAAATAATAGTATGGCATTACCTTATGTAACATATACGAAGGCAGTAAAGAATGATTTAACAGCGCTTTCATTTGAGAAATTACTTTTCTTTGGTACCTGGTGCTGCGAGCATCTTGATAATAAATATGGCAGTTACCTGGATGAACTGGGATTTGTGAAAGAACATACCTTGATGACAAATACTATATCATTTCTCTGGAACATCATTGACAGTAACGCAGTGATTGATGAAGCAGCTGTAAAAAAACAGCTGAGGATGTTGTTGAATATGGATATGGATTATGAGTTTGATTTTGCTAAACCAAAGGATTGTGGTGTGTTAAAGTTAATGGAAGGTATTGAGCGTATGCTGAACTATCTGAAGAAAAAGAATCCGGAAGATGTGCTGGCCTGCGCTTATTATCCATTGGATGTACTGAATGCATTTAAAAACAGTAAACTTGATCCTTATACGACTCCGATGAAAAGTGGTGTTGATGATCCGTATTTTAAGGAAGAACTGGACACACAACACAAATTGCTTACTTATTTAAAAGATCATAACGTAACAAGCGCAGATAAAAATATTTTCAGATAATAATAAAACAGCAATGCAATTAACTTATACCTCGTTTGACAAAACAATCACGGAAGATTTCAAACAGCTTCCATTTGAAAAGTTATTGTTCTTTGGCACCTGGTGCAGCCAGTACCTGTATTCCAAATATGCAAAATATCTGAAAGAGAAGGACGATGTTGAAGGATATGCCGTATTAACCGATGCACTGTCGTATCTGTGGACAGTGGTAGATAATCCTTCTGCTAT
Organism: Chitinophaga oryziterrae; assembly: GCF_009758125.1. Classification (GTDB taxonomy): domain Bacteria; phylum Bacteroidota; class Bacteroidia; order Chitinophagales; family Chitinophagaceae; genus Chitinophaga; species Chitinophaga oryziterrae. Next base: position 1,042,170 of record NZ_WRXO01000002.1, on the reverse strand, counting down.
TGATGAATCGGTTGTGGATTCGCACATTGATAATCTGCATACGATAGATATCGATGATTTTGAACTGGAAGAAACCAATGATACCGGTATCATGAAAGTAATGGAATGCCTGGAGAGTGCGCTGGTATATATTGAAGAGCAAAATTATGAGTTCATTGTAGCCTGTGCGTATTTTCCGCTGGATGTAGTGGATGTCATCCTGACCAATGACCTTGGGCTGGATACGAATGATCCGAATAAACATATTGATCATCCTATATCGAAAGAAGAGTTTGATACGCAGTTTAAAATGATAGAATATTTAAAGACGCATGAGGTAACAAGCAGCGATAAACATCTTTACAGATAAGAGCAATTTTTTAGTGATGGTGCAAAGCACCATCACTAAAAAATTGCTTTAGTTGATAGACATATATTTATAGATACTGTAATCTCCTGTCATCATATCCGCTACATCTTTCGCGTATTGCGGCGTATCGGTTTCTCCCCCACCCCAGAATGCACGACCCAGTAAGAAGTCTTTATAATATGCCTGCCAGCTGGTATAATTCTGCTGTGCAGCGAGGCTTACTTTTTTCAGCCATGCAGTGGCTTCGTCCCTTGTAAGGTAACCTGCCTGGTAGCCTATGCAGATATTGTTTACATAACGGGCATAGTCCCATGCTTTGATACCAGCTTTGCTAAAGTCGCTGTAATTCGCTTTGATGAATGCAAGTCCGAGCACAGATGCTTTATCGAGATCGTACTTCTTAAGATCGATCTTTTCTACATCGGCATTAGCGCCGCCGTTTTCATCCAGTATTTTGCGCAGGAAGGCATATTGTGTCTGGTGACCTTCATCCAGTAACCAGTTGAGATCTGTTTCCAGATCGGCTTTACTGTTTACTTCCCAGTATTTGGACAATGTACTCTTTGCATCTGCACCTCCGGGATCATCCTGTGGTTTGAAAGGGAAGATAAAGTATTGACTGTAGGCTTTCTGGATGCTTTTGGTAAATACAGCAGTACCGGGTGTCCCCTGCGCTACCGGTCTGATCATGCTGTTAAATACATTGTCTGCGCCGCCATAACCGTGGAAGAAATATACTCCGGCCAGCATAAATGGGTATAACTCATTGTCCCTGATAGCAGTAACTTCCTTTGTACTGTCTATGCCTTGTTGCGTTCCTTTTTTACCGGAAGAATTACAGGCAGCAATGCTGGCAGACAGTAAGATCAATGTAACTAACTTTTTTCCCGTCATTTTTAGATTTTTTCTATTTCCTCGTTTATATGTACCTAATAATCAATCATCTGATAAATACCCTACAAAACTTGTAGGGTATTAAATAATTATCCCTATCTTTGATGTGTTAATAAGAGGCAACTAACAAAATTAATTTAATATGCCTAACCGTACAACTCAAACACTGAATAATAAGCTCATTACTTCATATGCCGTCCATGGCTGTTGTTGTTGTTGATAACCGTTTCTTAAAAATCAATACAACCATTCTCATTTAAACTTAATTTTATGCTGAACAACAACAGATATGCGGACCTTTTACCTGAATTCGAACTGGACATAGTACGCAGGGCTCCCCACGAAAAAACACCGATCAAGCCATTAGTTGCAGGAGATACTCTCCCTTCTTTTCATATACACAAGAAAAACATTATTTCCCGTGCGGATATCTTAAAAACCGTAAATGGCTCATTACCAATTGCACAGTTGCTGGAGCGTCCGTTGGTAATCGCTTTCCATTCTGTACATTGGAATGGATATGGTCAGCGTCGCCTGGAAGCGTTAAGGGATATCTATGCCGATATCCGTGTAATGGGTGGTAATCTGCTGGTAGCTACTGCAGAAGACAAGACCACTTTTGACTATACCACACAGGAATTGCAGTTACCATTTGCAACGATCTTTGATCAGCATAATCATATTGCAAAGAAAGCGGGTATTTATTCTTCTACAGATCCTATCTGGGACAGGGTAGCTGGTATTGAAGAAGATGTTGCGATTCCTGCCATATATGTAATAACGCCTTCTTTGAAAATTACTTATGCTATTACGGACGCATGGTTTGAAAAAGGGCTGCCTGAAAGAGAACTGCTTTCTGCGGTATATGAGGCCAGTCAGGAAGAAGCACACAGAATTGCCATTTAATTAACCATGATCATATAACTGAGTCACCCTGTTCCGGGTGACTTTTTTTTTGTATATTGATTTATGGCTGAAAAAGAAAAATCAACATGGCTCTCCGTAATCATGAGTATTGGCGTTATCATGATGGGTGTTGGATTTGCCATTGTCCGTTATACCCAGTTCTTTGAGAAAGGAGATAACGGATTTACTCCCCGTATTACACGTATAGAGCTGTATATCTACCGGGCTGTTGGTCCATCAGGCCTTGTTACTGCATTTATCTTAATGGCCATTGCAGGGCTTTATTATACGATTTATCATATAAGAGCTATCAGAAGACAACAGTAACGTTTATCTCAAAGCTGTTACTCTTACTACCGGCGGATAGGCAAATGCCTGCCAGGCATTTTCTGCTTCTGCTGCGGTGATATCGTTTTCGTAAACCATAATGCGATAACGCTGTCTGTATTCTTTCCCGTATTCCAGGTTCCAGGGTTTCATCTTTGTGGGACTATAGTTCAGCATGATCTCTCCTCTTTCAGTATTCTCCGGCCATACACGTAAAGGCTGCGGGAAGTCGTAGTTATCCGGCGCACATAACACCAGGATACCGGCTTTTGTGTTGCCGGTGATCTTTATCCAGCGGGCACGGGTACTGTCCGCGTTGATACGGGTCTTCCCTTCTGAGGTGAGGACTTTGCTGTTGGTTGCATTCCATTCGGCAGTAGCTCTGAATCCGAAGCCTCCGCCGTAACGGTATTGCAAGAACTCTATTGGACTGGAAGCACAGGAGAGCGTAGAGGTGAAGTCCCATATGCGACGGGTCGTATCAGCGCCACAGTTATAAGCACGGACATCCCAGATTTCGTGTAAGGCGGTTTTCTCTTTGGCAGCATCACCTTTCACTGTGGCAATGTGGTCTTGCAGGGCTTTGAAGCCACACCAGATATCACCCTGCGTCTGGCTGAGGAAACTGATGAAGCGAACAGTCCCTTCTTTCTTTTGCAGGTTCCAGAAGTCGGTTTCCCTGCCTTCGAATTCGGTATGCGTCCAGGGATTCCAGATACCAACGTGGTGCCAGTGGTCCTTTGGATGTATGTTGGTGAGCACCTGCCCGTTGGGAGACCAGAGAGGGTGGATAAAGCCGCTTCTTCTATAGATGGTGTCTACACCCGCAGGTGGATTTACGACAGCATAGTTGTATTGGAGTAAGTGGTGGTTATGGTCTTGTAGTATCAGAGATCCGGAGCTGTCTATCGCCAGCATGGCCGGTGGGATTCTTACCTGCTGTACTGCTGCCAGTTTCCGGGGATCGATCTTTATCAGTTCGAAGATGCGTTGAGAGCCGGGTTTATTAATGCCGTCCAGTAACCAGGAGATCTGGTGCGGGCCTGATTGAAAAGCTACGGGTATACGCCGGGTACCTTTTACCTCTTGTAATTGCAGGATATCACTTTCTGAGAAAGTAACGTCGCAGTTTACAGGAATGTTTGTACGGCTGTATTTGCCGGATTCAACAACAAAACGGGCAATTGTTTGTGCAGGCAGTACATGTGCTGCCAGGCAACAGGTTAATAACAAAGTGAGTTTTCTCATAACGGGTTATAACGGGTTTATTTTATCAGGATTGCTCCGGTACCGGGCCTGTCTGCATAGAGGATCTTTCCATCAATGATCTTTACACCATCTGCGATATCTTCTGCTAATAATAAAGGGCCGTCCATATCTACATAATCCAGGTAAGGAAGTAAGTGTGCAACAGCTGAAGTACCTACTGTACTTTCATTCATGCTGCCGGTCATTACCTGCATACCCAATTGTTTCGCCTGGGTGATCATCCTGCGGGCAGGTGTGATACCACCGCATTTGGTGAGTTTTATGTTGATACCGTGAAAGTAGCCTTTACACTTCTTCACATCTGATTCTATGATACAGCTTTCGTCTGCGATCAGCGGAAGGGCAGATTCCTCGAATACTTTTTTCATACCATCCAGATCGGCAGCAGGCATAGGCTGTTCAATGAACTCCACTCCCAGAGATACGAATGCCGCTGCATTACGTAATGTTTCATCTACTCCCCAGGCACAGTTGGCATCTACACGGAATATAGCATCTGTATGCCGGCGCAGTTCTTTTATAATGGCAATATCGTCCTTTGTGCCGAGTTTAATTTTATAAATGGGCCATGGGAATTCTTTTAGTTTACTGACCATATTTTCTATGGTATCTATCCCGATAGTGTAGTCTGTTAAGGGGTTATGAGAGATATCCAGGCCCCATACCTCGTATAGTTTTTTGTTCAGCAGCTTTGCGTACAGATCGTGTGCAGCAAGGTCTAAGGCACACAGTGCGAACATGTTATCTTTGAAGAGCGGGTATAGGAATTCCCAGAATTCTTCCGGGGTCGTTAAAGGGAGGCTTTCGATGAATGAGCGGTGAGCGTTGATATCGTCCATCAGGCGCGGCACGGTCATGTTATAATAGGAGTTATCTGCGGTTTCACCTAATCCTGTGAGACCATCCTGTTCCAGTGCAACAACGAGTAAGGGTTGTACATCTTTGGATTTACGGGAGATGGTAAAAGTATGTTTAAACTTTAATTCAAATGGATGTAATGTCAGTTGCATATTACAAAATAAGAAGAAAAGCGGGATTGTATAACGCAAAAATGCCGCGAAGGTCATTCGCGGCATTTTGCTTTATACTTTGTGTATACTATTTCACTTCTTCAAACTCAGCGTCGGTTACACCTTCACTTCCACCGGTATTACCCTGTGGTTGTTCCTGCTGGCCAGCGCCACCGTTTGCCTGACCGTCCTGAGTAGCTTTGTACAGCTCTTCAGAAGCAGCGGTCCATGCGGTGTTCATTTCTGTCATAGCAGCATCTACCTGAGCGCCATCTCCTGCTTTATGCGCATTTCTCAACTTTTCCAGTGCGGCTTCGATTGGTGCTTTTTTATCAGCAGGGATCTTATCGCCATATTCCTTTAACTGTTTTTCAGTCTGGAAGATAAGGCTGTCAGCCTGGTTCATTTTTTCGATCTGCTCACGTTGTGCCTTATCTGCAGATTCGTTTGCTTTAGCTTCGGCTTTCATCTTTTCGATTTCGTCCTTGCTAAGACCGCTACCTGCTTCGATACGGATATTCTGAGTTTTTCCAGTGCCTTTATCCTTTGCAGTTACGTGCAGGATACCATTGGCATCGATATCGAAGATTACTTCGATCTGCGGTACACCACGTGGTGCCGGCGGGATATCATTCAGAATGAAGCGACCGAGTGTACGGTTCTGAGAAGCTAAAGGACGTTCGCCCTGCAGTACGTGAATTTCAACGCTAGGCTGGCTATCAGCAGCAGTAGAGAATGTTTCAGACTTCTTGCTTGGAATAGTAGTGTTGGATTCGATCAGTTTGGTGAATACACCGCCCATTGTTTCGATACCGAGAGACAGTGGAGTAACGTCCAGTAACAGTACGTCTTTTACTTCACCTGTCAGTACACCACCCTGAATGGCAGCACCAACGGCAACTACTTCATCAGGATTTACGCTTCTGTTGGCTTTTTTACCAAAGAACTTTTCAACAACTTCCTGGATCTTAGGAATACGGGTAGAACCACCTACCAATATTACTTCGTCGATATCAGAAGTATTTAAACCGGCATCCTTCAGCGCTTTTTTACAAGGCTCCAGGGTTCTTTCAACCAGCACATCGCTCAGTTGTTCGAATTTAGCACGGGTTAATTTTTTCACTAAGTGTTTAGGAACACCGTCAACAGCAGTGATGTAAGGCAGGTTGATCTCTGTTTCCTGAGAAGAAGACAGCTCAACTTTTGCTTTTTCAGATGCTTCTTTTAAACGCTGCCATGACATTGGGTCTTTGTGCAGGTCTACCGCTTCATCTTTCTTAAACTCATCTGCTAACCAGTCCATGATCACTTTATCGAAGTCATCACCACCTAAGTGAGTATCACCGTTGGTAGATTTTACTTCAAATACGCCTTCTCCGAGTTCCAGGATGGAGATATCGAATGTACCACCACCTAAGTCGAATACAGCTATTTTACTGTCATGATGTTTTTTATCCAGTCCATAAGCCAGTGCTGCTGCAGTTGGCTCATTGATTATACGACGTACTGTAAGACCTGCGATTTCACCCGCTTCTTTAGTAGCCTGACGCTGAGCGTCATTGAAATAAGCCGGAACAGTGATAACTGCTTCGGTAACTTCCTGGCCCAGGTAATCTTCAGCTGTTTTTTTCATTTTCTGCAGGATCATCGCAGAAATTTCCTGCGGTGTATAAAACCTGCCATCGATATCAATACGTGTAGTATTGTTATCACCACGAACTACTTTATAGCTAACGTGGCTTATTTCACCGGCAACTTCGTCGAAGTGACGACCCATGAAACGTTTCACGGACTGAATGGTGTTCACCGGGTTAGTGATCGCCTGCCTTTTAGCAGGATCACCTACTTTTCTTTCCCCGTTCTTTAAGAACGCCACTACGGAAGGCGTAGTTCTACGGCCTTCGTCATTTGCAATTACTACTGGTTCATTGCCCTCCATAACGGATACGCATGAGTTGGTAGTTCCTAAGTCAATGCCTATTATTTTTCCCATAATGATTAATATTCTCGATTGTAGTTGTAGATAGATTTGTCTTCCTGTGACCAAATGTCAATGATTATGCCAACGGGGTAGTTATGCAAATATGTCAGTTACGTCTGACAATTCGAACAAATGGCCGGCTATCGGGGTTATACATGCACTAGTAATGTAAACTAACCCTGATTTATAATGAAAAAGTATTCCATTTTTCACGTTGCCCTTGTGCTTACTCTCTTCATACCCTTGTTAAGCAAGGCCCAAACGGGCATTTTCACGGATGGCCCTGGTTACCGCAGATGGTCAATAGGCGTTAATGGTGGTGTTCTGGCACCAGTCGCGGCCACAGGCGGCAGTAATGATTTTACCAAATGGAAGGCTTCTGCCGGTTATGGCGCTTACATAAAGTGGCAGTTACTGCATGCATTAGGCATTCGTGCCGACTATACAGGTGGCAAGCTGGCAGGCAATAATGACCGCAAACTGGGGGACGGGAGTGTTCCCAACCGGGGCCTTAATTCCTTTGAAACCAAGTTGAAGTATGCTGCAAGCCTGAGTGCGGTAGTGAATGTAGCGACTATCAACTGGCTGTACCGTCACAATTATGTGCAGATCTATTTATCTGCCGGTGGTGGCTTAACAGGTTATTCTCCCAGGATTACGGATAAAAGCGGGACTACCACTGACTATAAGGCTGGCGGGAAGAATATACAGGAGTTTTTTATCCCGGTAGGCGCGGGCCTCAAGTTTAAGATATCTCCGGTCATAAACCTTGATCTTGGTTATACTATGTATTATGTGGACGGGGATAACCTGGATGGTTATAACTATGGCCCTAATAAGGACAAATACTCGTATGGCTATGCCGGACTGGAATTCAGTCTGGGTAGTAGCAACAAGTCCCAGCTTGCCTGGCAGAACCCCGCTAAGGTGATGTATGACGATATGGTAGAGCAGAAGGCAAAGGTGATGCAGGAACTGGAAACAGTGAATGCCAACAATACGAGGCTAAGCGCTGATGTAGACAAACTGCTGAAAGATGCTGACGGAGATGGGGTTTCCGACTACTTTGACAAGTGCCCCAATACCGCGCCAGGCATGAAAGTAGATGGTTCCGGTTGTGATTTGCCCAGAGATACTACACCCAGACAACTGATTACAAAGGTTACCAATATTACAGAAGCCGACAGAAGGCTGGTGCGGGAGGCGATACAAAATCTTGAATTTGAATTTGGGAAGGCGAGTATCAAACCCACCTCCTTCCCTTCGCTTGACAGGGTCGCTAAATTACTTGTTACCAAGGGATTCAGTTTGAAATTAGGGGGTCATACAGATAATATAGGCAGCGCTGAAAAGAATATGATCTTATCAAAAGACAGGGCGGAATCGGTGAAGCAGTACCTGGTAACACAGGGCGCTAATCCGTCCAGGATAGAGGCCGTAGGTTATGGAGCGAATCAGCCTATAGCCAGTAATAAAACAGCTGCCGGCCGTCAGAAGAACAGACGGGTAGAGTTTACGTTGTATTGATTGACAGACAAAAGCAATAGAGACAATCCTGAATTGATTGCCACATAGATAAGCAGAGGTTGTATCATAAATACGATACAACCTCTTTCATCCTGGTAGATGGAGATGGATTATCACATAATTAAATTACATAATACCTGGTATGAAATTTGATAATACTGGAAAAAAATCATTACCCTATCATGAAGAAAATCTTACTTACTGTAGCTATCGCCTCCGGCGCATTATTTACCGCTAAAGCACAAGATGTATCATTTGGTGTAAAAGGTGGTTTGAACATTGCAAAGCTGACCAACGTTGATCATTCTAAAGTTCGTCCTTCTGTATATATCGGAGGTCTGGTAAACATTGCATTTAATGAATATTTATCTATCCAGCCTGAATTACTGTATTCAGGACAAGGTGATAAGTATGATGTAAATAACGTTACAGTCACTGATAAAGTGAATTATATTAATCTGCCAGTGATGATGCAGTACCGTATCGTTCCCGAGTTTTACCTGGAAGCAGGTGGCCAGCTGGGTCTCCTTGTGGCTTCAAAAACAAAAATGGGTAACGTAACGCTAGATGTAAAAGATCAGACCAGCTCAGCGGATTTTGGTCTTGGTTTTGGTGTAGGCTACCAGTTCCCTATTGGATTAGGCATTGGCGCCCGGTATATGTTTGGCCTGACTAATACATATAAAGATAATAGCGGAACCTTTAATGGTACTAATGCCAAGAACTCTGTTGCACAGATAGGGGTGTTCTATAATTTTGGTAAGGCTTTCAGTCACAAGCCGGCAAAGAAACATCATAAATAATTTAACAGGCTGACTAAAAAGCAGTGTGATCACCGTTTTGAGTGACAGTATGACTTTTTAGTCGGCCTTTTTGTATACCTTTGCTGTTACTTTTCGCATTAACAGTTATTCAGCATGAGTGTTGTACAAAACATCAGAACGGCTGCAGCCGCAGCCATCAAGGCTCTTTACGAACAGGCAATCCCGGCAAAGGACATTGCGATCAATACCACAAAACCCGAATTTGCAGGTGAATATACCATCCTGGTATTTCCTTTCACCAAATTCAGCAAACTGAAACCCGAGGAAACCGGAGAACAGTTGGGTACTTATCTTACGACCCATTACCCCGACCTGGTAGCGGGGTTTAACGTGATCAAAGGTTTTCTTAACCTGGAAATCCGTGAACAGTACTGGGCTCAATATTTACAACAGCATTTTAATAACCGCAATATTGGTAAGAAGCCAGCTAATGGTAAAAAGATAATGGTAGAGTACTCCTCTCCCAATACTAATAAACCATTGCACCTGGGTCACCTGCGTAATAATTTCCTGGGTTCTGCGATTGCAGAGATCCTCAAAGCCAATGGTTATGAGGTGATCAAAGCGAACCTGGTGAATGACAGGGGTATCCATATCTGTAAGTCCATGCTGGCCTGGCAGTTGTTTGCTCATGGAGATACGCCAAAATCAAGTGGCATTAAAGGAGATCACCTGGTAGGTGATTATTACGTGAAATTCGAAGGCATCCTGAAAGAACAGGCGGAACCTATCGTAGCACGCATTCTTAAAAACGACTTTAAAGATATTGAAGGAACCGATCTGTTGAAGGTGGAGAAACTGGTGAATGCGTTCCATAAACCAGAAGTACAACAGGATAAGGAAAAGAGCGCCAAGCTGCTGGATGATATCAAAGAACTGGCGCGTAAGAATACGGAGATCATGCAGCAGGCGAAGATCATGTTGCAGCAGTGGGAAGCCGGTAATCCGGAAGTAAGGGCTTTGTGGAATACGATGAACAGTTGGGTATATGAAGGTTTTGAACAAACCTATAAACGCCTGGGCATCACCTTCGACAAAATGTATTATGAAAGCAGTACCTACCTGCTTGGGAAAGACCTGGTAGAAGAAGGATTACGTAAAGGCGTATTATTTAAGAAAGAAGATAACTCCGTGTGGATTGATCTGACAGCGGAAGGGTTGGATGAGAAATTACTGCTTCGCGGCGACGGAACTTCTGTATATATGACCCAGGACCTGGGTACTGCACGCCTTAAATACGATGATTATAAAATGGATCAGAGTATTTATGTGGTAGCGGATGAACAGAATCATCACTTTAAAGTGTTGCAACTGATCATGAAGAAACTACAGGAGCCTAGTGCTGATGGTATCTTCCACCTGTCTTATGGTATGGTGGAATTACCACATGGACGTATGAAGAGCCGTGAAGGGACCGTTGTTGATGCGGATGACCTGATAGATGAAATGATCTCAGCTTCCGAGCAGCAGACACTGGCTGCCGGGAAAGCCAAAGACTTTAGCGAGGATGAACTCCAGGGGTTGTACGAAATGATCGGTATAGGGGCGATGAAGTTTTTCTTATTGAGGGTGGACCCTAAAAAGAAGATGGTATTTGACCCGAAAGAGTCTATAGATCTGCATGGTTTTACCAGTACGTTTGTACAGTATGCGCATGCACGTATCAAATCGATATTGCGTGAGGTGGACCTGAATACGGATAAATTGGAAGGCTTCTGTCATAAGGGCAGTCTGCTGCCATTGGAGAAGGCGCTGATTGTTTTAACAGAGCAGTTTGATACCGTACTGGAAGATGCAGAGAAAGAAATGAGTCCGTCGGTGATTGCGAGTTATGCCTTTCAGTTAGCGCAGCAGTTCAATTCTTTTTATGCAGAGAAGGTAGAAGGGAAGTATACTTATTCTATACGTGAAGCGGAATCTCCTGAGAAACAGAAGTTACGTACGCAACTGGCAATGTTGACCGCGAGGACGATCGAGCGGAGTATGAAGTTGCTGGGGATCGATGTTCCGGAGAAGATGTAAGAGATTTAGGGCTGACCAAAAAGGTCAGCCTTTTTGTAACTATCAGCTATAGAAAAGCTGTCTGTCAATTTAAAGTTTATTCCGGTTACTGATAGTGAATACTCTTGACAAGTTGAACCCAAAGCGAATCTCACCTTTAGCCCAGCTTCCCGTAGTACCTGTGATAAAGGCTTTTTCGTTCATACCGGTAGCATTTGAAAAGTGGAGCTGAAATACATGGCCTCCGGTTTCAATATCAAAACCCAGCGACAAAGGGTCTTTATAGATTGTTTTATCCAGTCCCTGGATAATATAATGGTAGTCTGCCACAAAGGCCACCCGTTTAGATAATTTCAGCCTTGTACCTATACCCAGAGCATATACGTCGTTTTTATCGGTAACCAGGGGAACTATGTTCCGGTGCACAAAAATGGGGGAAAGTTGTAAGCTGAATTCTTCGCTGAATTTACGACCGATAATGATCTCACTATAAAATCCCATACGGCTGCTGAAATAGTTTTTCCGTGTAGTATCACTCCAGGGTTGAGAGCTTACCGTTATCCCGCTTACTAAGATAATGGAGAACGGAAAAGCCCCCGGGCCTTTAGATTGCCACACAGGACGAAATTTCAGGAAACCGTCCCATTCCTTGCCAACATTGCTTCTGCCGATGCCGGCAGAAAGACTGTTAAGGATGCCGTAATCGAAACCAAAACGCATGTTGGCCTGATCAAGGCCAAACAGATTATTAGCGCCGGAACTCACCTCTCCGAAACGGTGGAGGATACGTACATCAAGAACACCTCTGCCAAGTAACTCCATCGATTGCCCATTAATTACTCTTGTTGATTTGAACGCATTTTTAATGTGTTCTTTCTGCGCTACGCTATCTTTCTCAATAAGCGAAAGGAGATTATCCTGTGCCAGTAATTTGTTTGAGACAATTAAAAGCAATAAAAGCGCTGATATTAATTTTTTCATGCTTTACTATTTTACTTCAATACACTGTAGATACAGTTTATTTTAACGGTAGCCGTTTTGGAAATTTTGTCTTTCACCACGCCAGGGACAGAGATATTATAATCAGCCAATAATACGGTGAATTCAGCGTGAGCACTGACGGCCTGACCGGCAATAATCATTGTTCCGTTGGTTTCTATTTCTTTCTTTGCGCCGTGTATTTCAAGCAATCCTTTTATTGTAAGAGGATAGGAACCATCCTTCCGGAAGTTTACTTTATCAATGTTGATGATCTTCCCTTTAAAAATGGCTTTAGGGTATTTATCACTCTCCATGTAATTTTCGTTAAAATGCTCCTGCATCAGGGCTCTTTTGAATTCAAAACCCTTTATCAGAACGGCGCATTCAATTTGACCCGTACCCGCATCAAATACGCTGGTAGCAGCATTGTTGACTGCATTGATATCTTCCAGGTCAGTGCCTGCCTCAAAAGAAAGATGACCATTTTTTGTAAAATACCTTTCCTGGGAAAAAGCAGTAACTGCTAAAAGGAGTATTGCGCTCAGCAAAATATATTGTTTCATATTATTGGATTTTGGAAATATACTATTCAGCCAGGCTGCATTTATTTAAGATGACGTCTACTAATTTGCCGGTACAATTACCTTTAACACGTACTATTGTTCCCGGGACCATCTTTTTCACTGAGCCTGTTTCATCATCATAAAAGCCACAGGTAATGGAAGACAGAGGGTCGCCGGTTTCCAGGAAGACCGTTGCATGTCCCGCATTATCTACCTGTACATTGGATACTTTCCCCGAAACGATCAATACCTTTTCAACATATAACCGGTTGGCTACTGCTTCATCCTGATTGAAGGCCTCTGCCAGGGCTGTCGCTTTGAGCTCAATACAATTGGTTTGCTTCCTTATGTCAGCAGGTTTTTTGTTATACAGGTACCACCCATATGCCCCTCCTGCAATTACCAGTATTACTAAAATAGTTATGGTCTTTTTCCACATATGCATAAGTCATTTTCAATTATTAGGTGTACCGGAACTAATCCAGCATTTCAATACAGCAATGTCGGTTGCTGAAAGCGGGGCTGCCGGTGGCATCGTCTTTTCAACGATTGCCCGCTGGTTGATCCTGGTTGCAGCAGACCTGATCTGGTCATATGTCTCCAGTACGGTATTCCCGGCCGCTCCGGCAGCGTTATGACAACCGGCTGTAGCGCATTTTCCGGACACTATGGATTTAACATTAGTGAACGTACCGGATACTTTACTACAGTCAGCAGTATTGCTTGGGTAAAGCAGTGCTTCATTATCGTAATAACATCCCGCAATAAGCGTGGTTATTAACATAAAGAAGAACAGCGCTTGCAATAGACGCCCCATGTTTGTTTGTATTGTCTTCATGTTTTTCTTCATTCAATTAGTTATTGTTTGCACCGGCCTGTACCCATTTCTCAATCTGTCTTATCTGACAGGTTTGCAGTTTGTTGCTTCCCTGTGGCATAGCGATATAACCCGAAGCGTGGTTAATGCTGCCGGTTAACCTTCCGTTCAGCGCAACTACTTTTACTCCGTTATAGGTGCTTAGATCCACACCACCGCCCAATGAAGCGGGGTTGTGACATCCTTTACAGTTAATACTGATAATAGGAGCTACAGCTCCTGAGTAAGTGAACAGGGAAGTATCGCATGCGCTTATGCACTGATTATTCCGAGCCCCCTGATCGATCCATTTCCGGATAGATGCTATCATCGCAGATGAGAACGGGGCATGGGGTGGTGGCGGCATGATATCTTCATTACCAGCGGTAATTACCCTATAAAGTTTACTTTCTATAGCATTTCCCGGCGTCACGATACGCATAATGCCGTTATAATTGCTCAAAACCAGCTCCTCCTGATGAGTAGCCTGGTCATGACAACCGCTAAGCGCACAACCGGAGCTGAGCGCGGGTAAGATGCTGTTTACAAAATATACAGTATCAGGGCTGCAGGTACCGCCTGTCGGGAGAGAATCAACATTGCCGCCTCCCCCGGTATCCGGCGTGGTAAGAGGTATTTCATGTTTACAGGCGATAGCCCACAGAATGATGGCTGTAATCAGTGCTACTAAGGTAAGTTTCACAATATATGGCTTTAAGCAGAACAGTAAATCTGATGCTATCCATTAAACTTTTTTTTGAAGAAGATATTTTCTTATGACTGCTATTAGTTACCGAACGGTAGAAGATCATTTCCGAATAGCAATAATATAACGCCAGATAGTAGAAAGCCGCGTTTTAATATGGATTTAGAGACCACCCAGTACCCATTTGCGGAAGTTGTCGGTACGTTCGAAACTTGTAATGGTATTATGGTCTGTTACCGGCCGGAGGGTTAGTTGCAGCCTTGATTTACTGGCAGGAGCTATCTGTACGATGGCGGATATGTTTATAACAAATTGTCTGTTGATACGAAAGAAAAACCGGGGGTCCAGCAATAGCTGCAATCGCTCAAGGGTATAGTCCATAACATATTTCGTTCCTTCAAAAGTAACAAGGTAGACAACTTTGTTTTCAGTGTAGAAATATGCGATTTCTTCTGTCTTCAGCAATTTCATTTGTGCACCGGTGGGTACCATAAATCTTTCCTGGTAGTGGGATTGCGGCTGTAGCTGACTTTTTTTATATTGATTGCGGGAAGGGGAGAAAAAGTCCTTATATCTTGTAAGAGCGTCCTCCAGTTCTCTTTTTTTTACGGGTTTCAGGATATAATAAATGCCATTGGCTTTAAAAGCCTCTATTGCATGTTTCTCATATTTGCAGGTAAAAATAACAGGGATATTGTTTTTAAGTTTCCTGAAGATCTCAAAACTCAGACCATCGGGAAGCTGTACTACAGAGAATATAAGATCTGGCGCCAGATTATGCTGCAGCCATTTCATTGTTTCCTTAATACTGCAGCAATGTCCAATTATTTTTTTTTCCGGCGCAAGTTCTTTCAGCAGCTTTTTCAACTGCTGAAATGCATCCAGCTCATCTTCTATAATCAAGATCCGCATTTATTAAACCTTTGAGTCATTTTTAACCAGTGGTTATCCGATCCGGCATCCTGCTCTGTTAAATTTAATTGTAGTCTGTCTATTATATAATGATGGCGGTCATACGTTTTGCCGATAATGATCAGCAGTTATTCCAGTTTAGTGTTAATCAAATGCGTTGTCGCAAAGCACTTCCCCTTTGGCGGGTTCACCGTTGCCGATATATGATTTTCCCAGCATGAAGCGTACGAATGCGTTGGCTGGTTGTAATGACAGTAACCTGTTCCAGTAAGTGATAGCTTTACCGTAGTTGCTGCTGCTATAATAATTATGTGCGAGGGCCTGTAAGGCCTGTGCATCATCGGGGCGCAGGGAAAGGCATGCCTCCAGGTGACGGATACCTATCTCTGTTTGTTTGATTTGTAAGTAGGATGTACCTGTGTTCAGGTGAAAATCTGCATTGGCAGGATACCCTTTGGTAGCAGCCAGTTCAAAGGCGGTTACCGCTGCAGGGAAGTTTTTAGTGTTGAAATAAAAGCCTGCCAGTGTGTAGGTGATACCTGCATCGGCAGGTGTTTCTTTTTGAGCTTCCAGCAATAGGGAGATCGCTTTCTTCTGTTGCCCCTGTTTGTAATAACACAATGCTTTCAGGCGTGTCATCTGCGAGGCGCCTGCCTGGCAGGCCTGGTCTGCATAGTTGAGCGCATCTTCATAGTCCTGTTGTTCGAAAAAGATGTTTGCCAGTGAGCTGAGGGCCTCCTGCTGTGTGGGTTCCCGTTGCAGCACCTGCCGGAACTGTTGTTTGGCGGCGGGTAAATCGTGCATTAATACGTATACGTTACCCAGTTGCAGATAAGCAGCTGTAAACCCACTGTCCTTCCGGATAGCAGCGCTGAAGCATTGTTGTGCTGCACTGAGACGGCCGGATTTGATGCAAAGCATCCCCTCTTTATATAGTGCTTTAACTTTATTGCCAGGAGAGACAATAGCAGATGGCGTAATAAAAAATGCCTGGAATATCAGACACAAAATAGGGACTTTTAGCATAGCGGGTTATCGAGACAGCACAATGTAGTTAAATTTTATATTATATATCATTTCATATCTTCTGAGGAAAACCCGAAGGGCAGTAAATGTCTGGTTGTCTGGATGATATATACGGGTCCGGTCTGACCGCCCATGATCAGGCGAATGGGCTGATGCTGTCTGTTTTCCTGTTCGGAGAGTGATTGGCGGCAGATACCACAAGGTGAAATGGGGGTATCGCTGCTACCGTTCAGGTTATGGTAGCTGATAGCGATGGTATCTACGGCTACTCCCGGCTGAAGGGAAGAAGCGGCAGACAAGGCTACGCGTTCGGCGCAGATACCGGCGGGAAAAGAGGCATTTTCCTGGTTGGTACCACGTACGAGTAAACCATTAGAAAGCCTGATCACGGCACCTACATTAAACTTTGAATAGGGTGCATATGCCTGTGCGGTTACCTCCCTTGCTTCCTGTAATAAATGCAGGTCTTCCGAAGAAAGGGCCGAGCTGTCCGGATAAGAGAGGTATTCGAATGATGAGTATTTGCGTGGGTCCATAAAATAAAAATACGGATTACAAATGATGTAATTTATCATTTGTAATCCGTACGTACTATTTGTGCAGTTATTTAATTGCTTTGAAGAGGCGGCTCCAGCGGATGCTGCCTTTACCGTAGCTCATCCAGATCAGCCAGGCTTTACCAACTACGTGATCTTCAGGAACAAAGCCCCAGTAACGGGAATCCAGGGAGTTATCGCGGTTATCCCCCATCATCCAGTAGTAATTCATTTTGAAAGTATATGAATCTGCCGGTTTGTTGTTGATGTAGATCTGACCATTTTTGGTTTCCATTGTATTGCCTTCGTATACACGGATAATGCGGTCATAGATAGCAATATTGTTGCTGTCTATTTTTATGGTAACCCCTTTTTTAGGGATCCAGAGAGGGCCGAAGTTGTGTTCTGTCCATTTGTAACGGGCAGTATCGTGCGGAAATACGTCCACCAGCTGAGAAGCCTGATTTACATAAGGTCTGAGTTCTGTAACAACCGGCCATGATTTAAGGGTAGCCGCTGCTTCTGCTGTAAGATTGTATTTGAACTTACTTGAATCGTAGCGTCCTTCCGGAGAGGGATCTATATCCAGTTCATCCAGCCTGGAAGAGTTTAACTCGTCTCCATTGGTCCTTACCCAGTATTTACGCTCGCTTCCCGGAGGGATAGGCGCCTGTTTCCCATCGATAAATACGACACCTTCTCTGATGCTGATGGTATCTCCGGCAACAGCCATACAACGTTTTATATAGTTTTCTCTTTTATCTACGGGACGGGATACCACATGATTCTGTTCCCAAACGGTTTCCCGGGTCTGGTAACGGATCAACTGGTAGTAGCTCTGTTCCTGTTGTTCCAGGGCTACCGTATCGCCTTCGGGGAAGTTGAACACCACTACATCATAGCGTTGTACATCTGAAAACCCGGGTAAACGGCGGTATTTCCATTTAACCGCTTCTGAATAGGCTTTTGAATATTTGGTGAAGGGCAGAGTATGGTGTGTAAAAGGAACTGCCAGTGGTGTCATCGGAACGCGGGGTCCGTAACTGATCTTGCTAACGAACAGGAAATCGTTCACCAGCAAAGTTTTTTCCATAGATGGGGTAGGAATTGTGTACGCCTCAAAAATAAAAGTGCGTATCAAGGTAGCAGCGATGATTGCGAATATAGCAGCATCAAACCACTCTCTTACGGCAGATTTCTTCTTCTTTGGCTGACCCTCTTTGTTTCTCTTCCAAAAAGCCAGGTTCATTAAGATTTATTTAAGATATTTTAAAAGAACAAATATAATATTCTACTGTCTACAAGCACATTACTGCCTTGCAAAAGTTTTGCTAAAATAAGCGGATTATATTGATTTAGTCATTTTTTTTGCATCCGAAATAATGAGTAATAGCCCATTTGAGGTGCATGAGCAACTGATTATCCAGGGTAGGCGGTACTGATAGTGGTTCTGCCACACCTTCTTTCACTATAAATGGTATCTGATCATTCTTCAGTTGAGCGATGACCAGATCTTTACTGCTTTTCCTTATAGAAACGCCTATGTTCCCCAGCTTGAGGCGAATTACTCTCATCGTATAGGTTTTAATGGTTAACAATGCGACAACTAAATTAAGACTAATCAGTAAGATATATGGTAATTATTAATATGATTATCATTCTGATAATCAGGGGAGCAATTCTTTACTCAGGATTTCATTGATCTGGGCTGCACGGTTATGGACCATGAAATGGCCGCCTCCGGCAATGGTATAGGTAGGTTTTACATTACGGACGGGGAAAGGTATGTCCTTATTACCGTGGATATGAATGAGAGAGGATGGAATGAAGTCGTTTTTCCAGTGGATGACAGCGGGAATAGCCCAACGGAGATAGTCGTACGACGTTTTTTGCATATAGTCGTTGATCAACTGCCGGTCTTCCGCTGTTTCTATATTCAGGAAGCGTTTCACGATGAAGGTCCGGCGTCTGAAAAGAAGTGTATCGGGTAGTTTGAGGAGAGCCAGCAGGCCCAGTCGCCTTACCCAGCCAAAGTAACCGGGTTTTTCGCTGGTATGTTTGATACTGCTGACGATAATCACTTTCTCTACCGGCCGCTGGCGGGCAATTTCGAGGCTTATCATGCCCCCGAAGGAGACGCCCAGCAGGGATGGATTATCGTGTTCAATACCTGCTGCCATCCGGGTGGCATAATCTGCAACAGATTCGCCGGGAATGGTAGGCAACCAGTGGAGATGGTGTACGGTGTACCCTTCCGGGAAACGCAGGTATCTGAAAATGCGTTCATCCGACCCCATCCCACTGATGAGGTAAATGTGCTTATGCATTTACCCCTTTCTTATCTCTTACCGGAACCACATAATCGTATACATCTTCCGCCGTAATCGTTTTGCCGGACAGGATTACCAGTCGTGCTACTACGTTCCCCAGTTCGCGGATGTTACCCGACCAGTTATGCTGTTGCAGCCCTTTCATAGCATCTTTCTCGATGGTTTTGCGTGCCATACCGTATTCCTGGCAGCAGCTTTCCAGGAAATGTTCTACCAGCAGGGGAATATCGTCACGACGCTCGTTCAGGGAAGGAACATGGATCAATATTACACTGAGGCGATGGTATAAGTCGAGGCGGAAGTTCTTTTCATCTACCTCTTTCAACAGGTCTTTGTTGGTTGCAGCCACTACGCGTACATCCACGCTGATCTCCTTATCTCCACCCACGCGGGTGATCTTACCTTCCTGTAAAGCCCTGAGTACTTTAGCCTGGGCACTAAGGCTCATATCGCCGATCTCGTCCAGGAACAGTGTACCACCGCTGGCCTGTTCGAATTTACCGATACGTTGTTTTACGGCAGATGTGAAGGACCCTTTCTCATGGCCAAACAGTTCGCTTTCAATCAGTTCACTTGGAATAGCCGCGCAGTTCACCTCGATGATCGGACCACTGGCCCGGTTGCTGCGTTCGTGCAACCAGCGGGCCACCAGCTCCTTACCTACCCCGTTCTCACCGGTTACCAGTACACGGGCATCGGTAGGCGCCACCTTTTCGATGGTTTCTTTTATTTTGACGATAGGCGCAGAGACACCTATCATTTCCTGCGTTTTGTTCACCTTACGGCGCAGTGTTTTGGTTTCTGTCACCAACGTGCTCTTATCCATTGCATTACGCAATGTGATGAGCAGGCGGTTCAGGTCCGGGGGTTTGGAGATATAATCGTACGCCCCCTTCTTTACAGCATCAACAGCGGTATCAATGTTACCATGGCCGGATACCATGATGATGGGAATATCCGGGTTTGTATCCTTTGCTTTTTCGAGGAATTCAAGCCCGTCCATTTTAGGCATCTTGATATCGCACAGAATAGCATCATACTGCTTTTCCTTAAACATCTTAAATCCTTCTGCACCATCCGCAGCCTCATCTACCTTATAGCCTTCGTAGCTAAGGATCTCGGATAAAGTTTTACGGATACTTTTTTCATCATCAATTATCAGAATGTTGGCCATATCATTATTTTAGTAAGCAACAGGCAAATTTAGGAGATTTAGTTGATTAGTTTCACATCGATTATTCCATTAAACCGATGAACTAAAGCTACTTTATCACGGTTAATCCGTAATTTCAATATCTGAAAGAAGATATCCTGTAATTTCTTGCATATGCAACAACTTTTAGAAGAATTAAAGAGGAGGCATCTGCTTGCCATGGCGACTGCATATCCTCCTACGGCGGCGGTGAACGAATTTGCGAACAATTTCATTAACTGGTTATTTCCCGAATATATGGGCAAAGTGATGCCCGATATTGTATTGGTAGAGGAATATGCGCATATGCTGCAGATAGAACTGCAACACCTGCTGGAGCCGATGCAGTCACAATTGCCTGCTGATGCCGTACAACTAAGTAAGGAATTCATGTCTCACGCTCCTGCTATTTATGATGCCCTTACCAAAGATGCGGAAGCCCTTTACCAGGGAGACCCTGCTGCGACCTGCCTTTATGAGGTAATACGCGCTTATCCCGGTTTTGCGGCCATTGCCTTTTACCGTATAGCACATACCCTGCACAAGCTGCACATTCCGTTACTGCCCCGTATGATTACCGAGCAGGCGCATAGCCGCACCGGCATTGATATCCATCCGGCGGCAGTGATAGCGCCTTATTTCTGCATGGACCATGGTACGGGTATCGTGATAGGCGAAACCACCATTATCGGGTCCCATGTGAAGATTTACCAGGGCGTTACCCTGGGGGCGCTGAGTGTGGACAAGGATATGGCACGCAGTAAACGGCATCCTACCATAGAGGACCATGTAGTGATTTATGCCGGGGCTACTATCCTGGGCGGAGATACCATAGTAGGTCATCACAGTGTGATAGGCGGTAATGTGTGGTTAATTAAAAGCACTGCCCCGTTCAGCCGTGTGTATTACAAGGCGGATGGCAGTATGAATTTCATTGAAAACAGTTATTAATTTGTGATGGCTACAATATTAGATCTTGTGGGCAATACGCCCATGGTGGAACTGAAACATATCAGCGCAAACCCCAACGTAACGATTTACGCTAAATTAGAAGGAAACAACCCCGGTGGCAGTGTGAAGGACAGGGCCGCCTATGGCATGATCAAAGGAGCGCTGGACCGTGGAGAGATTACGCCGGGGATTAAGCTAATAGAGGCTACCAGCGGGAATACAGGCATTGCGCTGGCTATGATTGCCAGTCTGTTTGGCGTAGAGATAGAACTGGTGATGCCCGAAGATGCTACCCGCGAGCGGGTGGTGACGATGGAAGCTTTTGGCGCTAAAGTGATACTGACCCCTAAAGAGGCTTCGATGGAAGGGTCTATTGATTATGCCAATGCGCAGGTGGCAAAGGGTGGTTACCTGATGCTGAACCAGTTTGCCAATCCGGATAACTACAATATGCACTATAAGACCACCGGTCCTGAGATATGGCGGGATACACAGGGTACTATTACCCATTTTGTGAGTGCGATGGGTACTACCGGTACGATCATGGGCGTGTCCAAATTCCTGAAAGAGCAGAGTGATAAAGTGCAGATCGTTGGTTGTCAGCCTACTGAGGGGTCTAAGATCCCCGGGATCAGGAAATGGCCGGAAGCCTATCTTCCTAAAATCTTTGATAAATCGAGGGTAGACAGGACGATGGATATATCTGAGGAAGAAGCACGTAATATGACACGGCGTCTGGCGCGTGAGGAAGGCGTGTTCTGCGGGATGAGCAGTGGAGGTTCTGTATCAGCAGCTCAAAGGATATCCAAAGAGCTGGATAAGGGGATCATTGTTTGCATTATCTGCGACCGGGGCGACCGCTACCTATCTTCTGACCTGTTTGGATGATCAAAGTACGCGGTTAATATGGCTCATCCATGCTTCAGGCATGCATTAACGTATAAAGAGGAAAGGCCCGCTGATATCAGCGGGCCTTTCCTCTTTATACGTTATGTTACACTTATTTCTTCATGTACATCACTTCCTTTACCAGTTTCACGGTACGCTCAACATCGGGCAGGTACAGTTTCACCAGGTTAGGTGCGTAGTGCATAGGAGCATCTACAGCAGTGATACGACGGATCGGAGCATCCAGGTAGTCGAAACCTTCTTTCTGGATACGGTAAGAGATCTCGGAAGAGATACTGGCGAAAGGCCATTGTTCTTCCACGATCACCAGGCGGTTGGTTTTCTTTACTGATTCCAGGATAGTGAACCAGTCCAGCGGGCGGATAGTACGTAAGTCAATTACTTCTGCTTCAATACCTTCCTTAGCCAGTTCTTCTGCTGCACCCAAAGCTACTTTCATCATTTTGTTGAAAGAAACGATGGTTACGTCTTTACCGGCACGTTTGATATCAGCCTTACCGATAGGGATAAGGTATTCTTCTTCAGGTACATCGCCTAATTCACCGTACATCTGCTCGCTTTCCATGAAAACAACCGGGTCGTTATCGCGGATAGCTGATTTCAGCAAACCTTTAGCGTCGTATGGGTTAGAAACTGATATTACTTTTAAACCAGGGATATTAGCATAATAGCTTTCAAAAGCGGTAGAGTGCTGTGCACCCAACTGACCGGCAGAACCGTTCGGTCCGCGGAAAACGATAGGGCAACCTACCTGTCCACCACTCATTGCCAGCATTTTAGAGGCTGTATTCAGGATCTGGTCCAGCGCTAATACCGCAAAGTTCCAGGTCATGAATTCCAGTACCGGGCGAAGACCGTTCTGTGCGGCACCAACGCCGATAGCAGTGAATCCCAGCTCGGCAATAGGTGTGTCTATTACTCTCTTTGCCCCAAATTCGTCCAGCATTCCCTGGCTAACTTTATAGGCCCCATTGTATTCGGCTACTTCCTCTCCCATCAGGAAAACCCGCTCGTCACGGCGCATTTCTTCCTGCAGGGCTTCTCGTAATGCTTGTCTGAAAGCTATCTGACGCATGCTGTTACTCTTAAAGTTTGAAAGTTTAAAAACACCTTTCTATAAAGGCAGGGGCAAAATTATCGTTTGTTGGTGAAAAAGCAAAGGAAAAGTTACCATAGTGATTACAATCCCCATTATTAAATGTTTCGGGCAATAATTTGCGCTTATAATATTGTATATTTAAAATATTATATATATTAGCAGTAATATCCTGTCCTATGTTTACCGTTACCGTCCTATCGGGTTGTTTCCTGGCAGCCATTTCCTGCAAGATAAAAAAGGTGAAAGTACCTATGATCACCGGTTTACTCTGGTATTTCCATTTTGTATTCCTCTTTTTTGCCGCTTTATGCCTGTTGCTGCTGGTCAGCGGATATGGGTTCAAGGGCAGTTATACGGAACGGGTATTCTTTACTTTCTATGCGGGTTCGGGGATTGTGCTGTACGGACTAACGCCACAGGATACTTCCGGTAAGTTTGCCTATCTCGCCTGCTTCTTCGGTTTTCCTTTCCTGCTGATATTTGGGTTACTGCTGCCACCACTGCGGCTTTTTACCGTGGTAATGGGACTGGGGCTGCTGGCCGATGGTCATCTGGAATCTTATAAAATAGATGATGATTATGCCTTGCAGGCTAAAACAGTAGAGATTTTAAACAGGGAACCTGATTATAGCCTGGTTGAAGATAAATACTGGTTATTTGAAAAAAATACCCGGTTTGATGTGCCTTATGGCATCCGCGGACTTAAAATGGAGAAAACCAGTAAGGACAGTGTCCGGATGCAATTCAGGGCAATGGAAGATGCAGGCAGACTGGGGAACAAGATTGATACCGTCATCAGCCTGCATCAGTAATTATTTATATTCTTTCAATAATGATAGCGCTGGCACCACCTCCGCCATTACAGATACCGGCAACGCCATAACGGGCCTTGTTGTGATGTAATATAGAGTTGAGTGTCACTACGATACGGGCGCCACTGCAGCCTATAGGATGCCCCATTGCTACTGCCCCGCCCCATACGTTCACTTTGCCTGGTTCCATACCTAAATCGCGTTCATTGGCGATAGGTACACAGGAAAATGCTTCGTTGATCTCTGCAAAATCCATATCGGCTACTGTCAGTTTGGCTTTCGCCAATGCTTTATTGATGGCCTTTACGGGTGTGGTGGTAAACCATTCCGGCGCCTGGGAGGCATCGGCAAAACTGATGATCTTTGCCAGTGGCCTTAATCCCAGTTCCTTCAGCTTTTCACCGCTTACCAGTACCACTGCTGCTGCCCCATCGTTCAGGTTGGAAGCATTAGCTGCGGTAATGGTACCGTCTTTCTGGAAAGTAGGTTTAAGCGTTGGGATCTTATCGAAGTTGACCTTTTTGTAATCTTCATCTTCGGCAACGGTCACAACCTGTTTGCCTGGTACTTCTACCGGAATGATCTCATTTTTAAAGTAACCGCTTTCTGTGGCGGTAGCTGCCCGGCGATAGCTTTGAATCGCGTATTCGTCCTGGTCCTGGCGGGAGATCTTGTATTCTGTGGCGCAGAGTTCTGCGGCGTTACCCATGTGGAAGTCCTTGTAAGGGTCCCAGAGGCCATCGCGGATAATACCGTCGGTAACGGCGCCATGTCCCAGGCGATAACCATTACGGGCCTTATCCAGGTAATAGGGAACGTTACTCATGCTTTCCATGCCACCTGCCACTACCAGGTCGTTATCCCCCAGCATGATGCTCTGAGCGGCCAGCATGATTGCTTTCATCCCGGAGGCACATACTTTATTAACGGTCGTACAGGGAACGTTTACAGGCACACCTGCGTAAATGCTGGCCTGATTGGCCGGCGCCTGCCCCAGGTTTGCACTGAGCACATTGCCCATGTAAATTTCGTTGACTTCTGAGGCTGCTACTCCTGCCCTTTCCAGTGCATTTTTGATGACGATAGCCCCTAATTGTGTAGCGGGCAAGGCGGCCAGTCCGCCGTTAAAAGAGCCAATGGGCGTGCGTACTGCTGAAACTATAAATACTTCTTTCATCCGTGAGACTTTTTGTAAGATTGAGTTGGTATACTTCAAATATAAAGGAAAAGAGGCTATTCATACTTTTGACAGCCTCCTCTTTTTCATTTTATTATTCGAAGCGTCTTCTCTATTACAAAAATATCTTATTCAACTTATTTTATTCCATTAAGCCTGATGATATTGCTTTTATCCAGACAACCATTTCCCTAACAGTCGTCCCTGTTTCCGCTACCATTTGCCTGATAAAAACACTTTTTTCTTCTTCTTTACTATGCCGGGTGAGTATGTTACTAACCCTTTGGGTTAATTCTCCATTTTCTGCAATGATCTTCTTTATTTCTCTTCCTATGACAATACCCGCTATCTGTTCCAGGCTTTTGTCAAGTTGCCCTGTAATGAACAGATCATTATGCTCATTGTATATTAGATCAGACTGCATTTCAAAATAGTGCGCGATGATATTTGAAATATCGCCCGGATCTTTATGCCTTTTTTCAGGTCTATCATCAAAAGCAATTAACTTTAATAAAACAATCGCCGGTAGTGTTGCAACCTTGAACGCATGTCCCGTCTGCATTGTAACATCTGCGGTTCCCGCCTTATGTACTTCTGAAAAACCATTTACCCTGATGCTTGTAAATCCAACTCCATCCAACTTAACATCACTATCTATCTCGATACCTCCAAAAGGGAGAATATCAATCTGGATACCAGTTGGTGTTAACATTACAAACGAGTTGTCTTTCGTATCCTGAAAATCTTTATATTTTTTCAGATATGCTCTTAGCGCATCATATTCTTCGTGGCTACCTACTAATATGGCAAAATCTACATCCTTTGATTTTCTGAATGCTTTGTTTGCTCTTGAAAACCACACGTCCCTTGCAATTGCACCTATTAAATAGAAATCTATTTCCAAAGCCACAAAGGCTTCCTCCAATGCATCAAATATTTCCTTTAAGTCACCTTCCTTAATCTCCCTAATATTCTCCAAACTCATTTTTAAGATATTTATCGTAAATAATGGCTGCTGTTTCCAAACATCTCGGTTCATCAGTAATGACAAGATCTGCATATACCAATAATGTAGGAGCAAAAAGGTCATCTATGTTAGTATCATCGTGCCAGAATTTCTCGAAAATCTGCAGCCGGCCTTCTTTTTCCGGTATCAGTCTCAGTGTATACATCAATTCCATTTTGGGCATGGTTGTATACAGGGTTACAATTTCCGCCTGAAGGTATTTTGTAAGATGCTCCGCTGCCGCTTCTCCCCCTATTACCATTGTTTCCTTATAAGGAAACAATGTAGCTTCTAACATGTTGAGATCATCATTTTTTATACGATAATCACCTATATGTAATGTCGGCTTAAGTACTTCCCGGTAGCCTTCAATCCATCTATCAAGTAAGGCCCGCTGATTCTTTATGTACAACCGCTTTTCATCTATTTCCAATATATAACCTCCTTCTTTCAGGCCTTCAATAATTTGTGGAATATTACCAAGTGAGATCTTCGTATCAGCAGCGATTTTGCGATAAGGGTAATTGATGGCCTCCTTCTTCCAAAGAAAGTAAAAAACCGCTTTTAAACCTGTTTTTGTAAAGGCTCTGTTTGCACTCTTCTTGTGTTCAATCGCTGGTTTATTGCCCTCCAACCAGATCACGGTGTCACCATTCTCTATATATAGGTTACCCACTGTGTCCAGGTAACCTATATGTTTATTTCTCAGTTCATTTTTTATTACCGGATACAACTTGTCTACTACTAGCAGATCAATTAGTTTATTGCCAAGCTGTTCTGGCAGATTATATGGCCGTAATTCACTCTTAATCAGGATATTCAAATGTAAATCCTGATTTTTCAGGTGTATAACCAGCTGACCATCTGTACCCTCATTGTTATGTGGATCATAAGTGCCATGTATCCCGGCTTTCTCCTTAAGCTGGTTAAGTGCTATTTGAATAATTTCTCCTTTGTTCATTTTTTTACACCGTTCATTTACAGTGAACAATGTAAATTAATGAACATTTTCCTATTTACAAAGCGATTTAAGTGATTTTGTTCACTTTTAAACACTGTTCACTACAAATGAACAAGGCTTTAAAGTGAACAATTGAAGTGTTTCATATATATATAATTGCTGTCTGGAAAATTTCATTTATACCCTATAAAACAACACCCCCTTGCAAAAACAAGGGGGTGTTGACCATCAGGATTATCCTTGTTATAGCTGCACTATTGACCACTGTTGGTTATAACTTGAACCGCTATACCATTGTTGCATAGAGGAACCATTAGTAGTCTGACCACCCGTATCAAGACATTTACCGGTAGCGAGGTTAACTACTTTATAGTAACCACCCCCAACAGAAACAAGCGACCAACGCTGGCTGTTGTTACTAAAGCTTAAGGCTTTCTGTTGCACAACAGAACCATCAGTAGTATTGCTGCCTACGTCTAGACAGTTTTTTCCGGTAGCACAACTTAATGTATAATAGCCGGCAGTATAGCTCACATTCCATTGCTGATTGGCGCTGGTGCCATCAGCCCATTGCGCTACCGTTGCACCGTCCGTTGTACTGCCCAGATTATCAAGCATAAGGCCGCTGGCCCGGTTCTTCAGTTTAATTCTTCCATCAGCAATGGGTCCCTGCCATTTCGGTGCGGTAGAAAGCCCCCATGCCCATCTGAACATATTAGCGCAACCCGGATTAACCTCCACAGGATTCGTGTTTGATACATACCAGCGATATGTGTCAATATCATTTACACCCGACCAGGCGATAGTCCCCATCTGATTGTCCTTTGAATATGCCAAACCTCCTGTTAAGAATGCCTGATCTTCATATACGCCCGTATCCCATTGCCACCAGAAACTAACATTACGGTATGTTTCAACACCAATTTCCGTAATCACAGTCCTTGCTGCATATGAACCCACTTTACCTGATACTATATTATAGTAACTTGACCATACATTATATGATCCATAAAACCACCAATAGCAATGAAGCCCAAGATAGTGGCTGGTTAACCGGCTATCATTCCCTACCGTGATCACTTCTCCCGCATATCCCGTACCATCTAATATACATTTCCAGGAAACGGGATGAAGCGTATTTAGAAAATTGGCATACAGATTACATAAATCAGTACCTGAATAATCTACGGGTTCATTGATGGGTTCATAATACACAGACCCATTGTTTTTATAAACAGTATCTACCTGCTTCCACATCGTGTACCATTGTGTAGTGTCGGGTACATGATGCACTCCGTCCGGCCAATAACAAAGCACCACATTGCAGCCGTTCGCTACAATTGCATTAATGGCCGCCTGATATACCGGCCAGTAAGTAGAGTTGCTGGCCGTTAAAGGAGTAATTGGCATTCGGATTGTTGTACCGCCGCTTGCCTTTAAAGAATCAGAGATCCGCTTCGCAACAATGGCCGCATTTGTTGCGGATATTGTAGATGTCAGGCCACTGGGGGTGACTACTCTCGAGGGGGCCTCGTTCCCGTTAGGGTCTGCCCAGTTTATCCCCCGGAAACCATTTGTATTTACGGTAGCCGTACCGGCTACTGCAACAGAAGAAGAAAGTGGCTTTTGTAAAACCGCTTCTTTCTTTGAACAACCGGCCAAAACTGCCAGTAAAAAAATTAACAGAACAAAGATGTTGTTTTTCATGTGGATTGTATTTATGTGTGGAATAACTAATACATAGAATACGGAGTAACTCAGTTTGATTTATTTTGATCAAGAGCAATTTTTTGTGATGGTGCGTTGCACCATCACAAAAAATTGAAGGGGTTTTGCAGGGCTTCGCCCCGCACTCAAAAATTAATAACCGGGGTTGTTGGGAAGCAAATTTTTATTGATATCAATATCGCCCTGAGGAACGGGCCACAACCATGCTTTAGTTGCATCGAAAGTCCTCGTTTCCATTTTAACCTGTTTAAATGTCCATGTTGCCGGGGATGAAGGGTCTGATAGTAAGGATTTATCGTAACCATATACATCGTGCACCAGGGAAGCATCCTGCCATCTTAACATATCAGCATAGCGTGTTCCTTCATTATAGAATTCCACTCTTCTTTCGTGTCGTACGATAGCCCTTAACTGAGTCTGGTTCAATCCGGTCCCTTCAACAGCTTCCACTGTTGGCATATTTACCCTGGCCCTGACTTTATCGATCAATGTATAAATTTCCTGATCCGTACTTCCGGATTCGATCAGTGCTTCCGCCCGCATCAGGTATATATCAGCATAACGCATTAAGATCGTGTTGAGCGAACAATTATTAACATCTGCAATACCAATACTGGCATTCTTACGTGGCCTTGCACCACAAGGAACCTGATCGAGGGATGGTATAAATGTACCTGTACCGAATAGCGAACCTGGTAATACCACTGATGCCGCCAATCGTGGATCACGATTCACAAAAGGATTTTGCGCATCATAGCCTGAGGCTGCATTCGTGATGGGCAATCCATTCTGCATGTAATAAGAATTAATCAGGTCGGCGGTAACATTTGCTGTGGGCCAGCTGGTAAGCGACAAGGCTGCCGATGGCCATGGCTGGGCCTGCGTTGTAGGGATATATTGAATATCAAAAATAACCTCTATGTTATTTTCGTGAGCTTCGGTGAACGTAGCTGCATAGTCGGGGTATAAATCGTACTTTGTCAGATTCATCACGTCCAGGGCTGCCTGTGCAGCATCGGCCCATTTTTGGTTTGCAAGCAACACTCTTGCTTTATAGGCAAGCGCAGCGCCTTTCGTAGCGCGGCCTACATCTGTTCCGGAATAGGAAGTTGGAAGAGCCGCTGCAGCCTCATTAAAGTCTGAAAGAATCTGAGTAAGCACATCGGCTTTGGCAGTTCTTGACACATAAGCATCCGATAATCCCAACACTTTCGTAATAAGCGGAACGTCCCCGAAATAAGCGATAAGGTCGGTATAAGCATAACCCCGCAAAAATTTAGCTTCCGCAGACATGGCCGATTTTACATCATCACTCACGGTTGCACTGGCGATATCCTGAAGGAATTCGTTGGCCCTTGATATAATGTTATAATCCTGTGTCCATTTAGCGTAGGGCGCCCAACTTGAGGAGTTGGTAAGCCACTCTCCCACTTCTTTCGATCCCTGCCATGAATCCTGGCAATAACCATTATCTGACATAAAGTCGAACTGATAAAAATGTGCAGGTGTGGCATTGGGCTGAATAGCGTTATAAATTCCTATCAGGGCCATTTTGCACTGTGTCTCATTCTTAAAGAATGTAGCAGGCGACAACTGGTCTTTTGGCGTTTTATTCAGAAGGTCCTTTGAGCAACCTGTAAAAATCAATATAGAAATGAAAAGAGTGATTTTATGTATGTTCTTCATAACTGTTCAATTAAAAATTAACATTTACACCCATCGTCATTACGCGAACCTGTGGGAACGCCTGAGCTCTGGTCTGACTAACTGTCTGCTCCGGATCAAAACCTTTGAATTTTGTAATGGTAAAGGCATTTTGCACATTTCCGTAAAGTCTGAGCGATTTGATACCTGCACGAGAAAGAATTCTCGGACTTATGGAGTAGCCCAGTTCAACATTTTTCAGACGTAAATACGAAGCATTTTCCATGTAAAAAGACGAATGAATGTTATTCCGGACACCGTCCAGTGTCAGTCGTGGTAAAGTGTTGGATGGATTCTGTGGTGTCCATCTGTTCAGCCACCACGAGCCCATATTTGCAAAACCGCTGAATGGAGTAGCTATCTCATAATAAGTATAGCCCTGAACACCCTTCACTCCTTGTAAGAAGAATCCCAAATCAAATCCTTTCCATTCCGCATTGAAATTGAAGGCATAGGTGAGATCAGGGAACTGGCTTCCAATTATTTCCCTGTCATTATTCATATCAACTACGTTATCCTTATTCAGGTCTTTATACTTGATATCACCTGGTTGTGCTGTATAGTTAGATACCTTCACTACTCCTGGTTTCAGCGTGTAAGTACGATCGGCGTAGGCTACTGTCGGATCGCTGTTATTTTGCCAGGTAAAATCTGAGATCTGGTAAATTCCGTCCATTTTATATCCATAGAATGAGTTGATAGCTGCACCTACTTTAATGGCTTTAGGAGAAGTGAGCTGCTCAGCTACATTCATACTGGTTATTTTATTCACTATATGAGAGGCATTGATCGTTCCTCTCAATTTAAGGCCATTCGAGAATTCCTTTCTGTAGGTCAGGGAGGCTTCGATACCCTTGTTCTGTACTTCTCCGGCATTTGCATATGGCGCAGACAATGCCATTGTAAGCGGTATAGGTTGGATCAGCAATAAGTTCTTTGTTCTCTTGTCGAAATAGTCGGCAGTAAATTCAAAGTTATTCTTCAAAACCAGGTCTACACCAAAGTCGAGCTGCTGTGCAGTTTCCCAGGTCAGTTGTTTATTGGTCATAGCAGTAACAGCTACTCCTGAATATAAGGTACCACCAAGAGAATAGTTCCGTCCTGAAGATAAAATATCGCTTCCGTTGTAATAGGTGTTTATATTCTGGTTACCCAATCTACCCCATGAAGCACGCAGTTTAAGATGGCTCAGCCAGTCCAGCTTTTCCATAAATCTTTCCTTTGACATTACCCAGCCTCCGGAAAAAGAAGGGAATGTACCCCATTGATTTCCCTGCGCGAACCGGGACGAACCGTCTCTTCTGATATTTGCTTCAAAGAGATATTTCCCGTCGAAATTATAATTGATGCGACCAAAATAGGAACGCAATCCAAGATCGTAGCTCCCTGCATTATTGGTTTGCGTAGAAGCGTCTCCCAGGCTAAGCACCCGCTGTGTGTTATTAACAAAGTTGGCACGGTAGCCGCTTTCCCAATCGTAAGTGAATTCCTCTTCGGAATAACCTCCGAGAACAGTCACCTCATGTTTCCCGATAGCCTTGTTATACTTTAAGAGTGAAGTCAGCAATGTCTGAACATCTGTTTCATTGGTAACGGTTAAATTTGAAGCCAAATCAGTGGTAGAGCCACTTTCATTATACAATGTTACATTTGCATGAAACGCATTCGCCTTGGAGGAGGTCACGTTATACCCATAGGTAACCTGAGCGCTTAAACCATTCAGGATCTTATATTCGCCTTCCATTTGTCCGCTGAAATTGTAACGTTTTGACTGCGCGGTACTCCCTTCTTTAATTTCACCATAGAAATTCCTTTCCCCGTTCACAGACACCCATTTTCCATCCGCATTTTTTAGAGGATGAATAGGTGCAAGGGTCGCGTACCACTCCGCACTCCACAGATCAGTAGGTTCATTTTTAACACCCAGATTACCGGCTAATTTTGCTGAAATTCTTAACTTTTTATCTTTTAGGAAATAGCCATCAATATTCGACCGGAAGTCCGTCTTCTTATAATTGGTCCCAACAAGCACACCATCCTGGTTCAATTGACCAACCATGAATGCGTAGTTAATATTATCAGCTCCGCCAGAAAGGCTCAGGCGGTGATTCCGGGTGGACGCATCTCCATAGTATACCTTAAAATAATCGATGTCCGGGAACATCGGATCATTATGTGCCGCATATTTCTGGATGGTAGCATCGGGATATACGATAGCGCCACCTGAATTTAAAGAAGCCTCATTATAAAGTGTTGTATAGTCAACGGAGTTTAGGACATGAGGTAGCCTGGTGGGGCTTTGCGTGCCGATATACGCGTTGTAATTAACCTTTATTTTTCCGGCAGTGCCTTTTTTAGTGGTAACCAGGATCACTCCATTAGCAGCCCTGCTACCATAAATGGAAGATGAAGCAGCATCTTTCAACACAGATATGGACTGGATGTCGTTTGCACTGACATCGTTTATATTGCCCGGAACGCCATCTATTAATACCAGTGGAGAAT
This sequence comes from Chitinophaga oryziterrae, assembly GCF_009758125.1. Lineage (GTDB taxonomy): Bacteria > Bacteroidota > Bacteroidia > Chitinophagales > Chitinophagaceae > Chitinophaga > Chitinophaga oryziterrae. The sequence goes on along the minus strand of NZ_WRXO01000002.1, from coordinate 1,009,128 downwards.
TATCACCAAATGTACCTACCCCACGTATATCAATTACAGCACCATCATCTCCCGGTTTCCCTGAACTTTGCAGCGCATATACACCAGCAACGGTACCCTGCAAAGCCATACCGGCATTCGTTAATGGCCGGGTTTCCATATCTTCCATTTTAACTACTCCAACAGCGCCTGTTAAGTTCGTTTTCTTTTGCGTACCATAACCAACCACCACTACATCGTTCAATATTACATTGGTTTCCTCCAGCACTACTGTGATGTCGGAGGTATTCGTCACCTTTACTTCAATGGATTGGTAACCCACATACCTGATTTCCAGTACATCGCCCGGCTTCGCATTAATTTTGAATTTGCCATTTTCATCCGTCATTGTACCTGTTGTGGACCCTTTTACTAAAACCACTGCCTTAAAAACAGGATGTCCGTTTTTGTCCACCACTTTTCCGCTCACGTCCGTCCGGGTTTGATCTGCTGTGATATTCCTCTGATTCTTTTGAGGCGGTATTACTGTAACTATATTTTTCGACCATTCAAAAGAGGCGCCTGATTGTTTATTTATTTCGGAAAGGAGTTCTTTTAACCTGAGTTTCTTAGCCGATACTTCTACGGGCTCATTCACGTTCAATTCCAGCGCATCATAAGCAAACCTCACACCGGTCTGTGTTTCCGCAATAGTAAACAGTTCAACTAATGAAAACTTCTTTTTGTTCAATTTAATAATAGAACCGATATAATCCTGATCTCTCTCAACAGGTCCGGCTTTTGCATTCTGATACAGGGAAATCGCTATCATTAGGAAAAGTACATGCAATACTTTCCCTTTGAGTATAGCTAGTCTACTCATGGCATTGTTCATTTAGTGTTAGGAATATTTAATGAATCGTTATTACATTTCCATTGGTTGTAAATGAAAGTTGTTTTGACAGGCAAATGCTCTTTACTAGTTCTTCTGGTGAAATTTTGGTAAATGATCCATTAAATCTGAATGCCGTTTTATGGCTTAGATTTATTAACCGGATATTGTACATCTTATCAAAGCGGTCGGCTATTTCCTTAAAATCTGCATTCTTAAATACAACGATGCCCTGTCGCCATCCTATTTCTTCGTTTATATCGAACTTCGTTTTCCTGAGCGATAAATCTGACATATTTAAAACGCCCATTTCGGAAGGTGTTAATGCTATTGTTTCGTCTGCTTTCTTTAATTCAACCCTACCCGTAACCAGTGCCACTTTTGTCTGGCCTTTATCCGGGTAACATTTCAAATTGAAAGAAGTGCCGAGTACAGTGACAGTGAGGTTATTGGTGATTACATGAAAAGGGTGCTGCGGATCCTGCTGTACGTTGAAGAACGCTTCGCCAGTTAGCTGCACTTCCCTTGAGGAGCCGGTAAATTTCGACGGATACGTTAACTTACTATCAGCATTCAGTTCTACTACTGAACTATCCGGAAGCGTAATTTTTGCGAGCTGGCCTTTGGGGACGTATTTTTCTATTATCGTCACCTTTTCCGGTTGAAGAGGAGCGGATTTTTGCAAGGCCAGATACACAATAGCACCCAGTGCTATAAAGGTCAGGGCCAGTTTTCTTCCGAGTCTTCGCGGTTTAGGTCTTTCATTGTGGCATAAATCGCTATCCAATGAAAGAGCATTTAATGTATAGGCAAAACGTTGTTGTTCTTTCTGAAATTCAGATTCAGAAATCCGCACGGAGAAGGCGTCAATATAATTGTTGGCTGATATGACAATGTCCAGTTTTTCAGGATGGAGTATTATCCATTCTGTCCAGAATTTAATATCCTCTTCATTTTCCTTATAATAATAACGTAGATACGACTCATCTGTGATGAAATCCACAACGTGGTACGATAAATAGTCCTTCATTCCGTGGTTTACTTAATAGTATGACGGAGGAACCTTCATTTTTTACCGGAAAATTTTAAGAAATATGTTTAGAGGCGAAGTGATGCCTGAGGCGTTTAACTGCCTCATAGATGCAATTATAAATCGTACGTTGCTCACAACCAACCAGTTGCGCAATTTCTTCGTAGTTTTTATTCTCGAAAAAACGTAAACGTATTACCTCTTTTTGTTTATTGGTTAAATAGGAAAGCGCTTCTTTAAGGGTTTTACGGATGGCTTCCTGCTCCTGAAAAGCAATAATGACTTCCTCGTATGAAAGTTCATGTTCGTCATCCATTCTTAAAAAGGCGGTTTCAAGCTGAGATTCTTTCTTTAAAGCATCAATCACCTTTCTACGTACACAGGTGCTGATATATCCCCCAACAGAGGTTACAGGCGGAAGTTTGTCGCGATTAACCCAGATACTAATGAAAGCTTCGTGAATACTGTCTTTTACCATATCCCGATTTGTACAAATAGAGAAGTTTGCAGAAAAGAGGTTGTTATAAAATGAATTATACAACTCTTTTAATGCATTCACATCTCCCGACCGCATGCAGTCCCAAAGCTCGGTGATCTTAAATGTTTGCAATTTAGTAGTATGGCACGTGGATAATAAGTGTCAAATTACCACTTATTTTATTTTAAGCAAATTTTTTTTAGGGAGTGAGGGAATTTTGGGTTTAAACCCATACCGAAGTGCTTTTAATAGATTTAATGGCTTTTCCGGTATGCAATGTGATATCATTCGTACGAATTGAAAAGAGGCGATCTTAAATACAGGCGCTCAAAGTTTAGGATGACAGTTACCCTACTATCAATATCCTGGCACAGCCTGCATATTTCACCGTGTTTACAACATTGTTGCTGATGGGCGTACCCATTTCCAATCCCACAGACAGTATAAAAGTCCAGGAATCATCCGGTTTCTGTCCTCCTTCTAATTGTAATTCGATACGTTCTCCAGTATAATTCTGTCCTGCTGGCTGCCACGCTGTATAAGCCGCTGGTGCAGCATCGGTGTCATTTTTTGTAAAAGCAGGATAGTTATAATGCAGGTCTGTAACAGCCTGCAGTGAAATTACAAACCGGAATAACGGATACTGCCAGGGAATGAACAGGTTTATTTCCGGCATCAGGTTAGGCAACTCTACCCATGCACTACCGGTTTCTCTTATAATTTCACATTTCAACGGATGTCTTACCACGCCATCAAAAGGATTCTTTTGCGTAATGCGGAATCCCTCCAGGAGGTCCCTGTGCTTCGAAAGCAGAATAGACCGTTGTCCTCTCGGATTTGCGGTATCCTGCAACTGCATTACTTTGCATAATCTGGAAAATTCAGCGGCGATATTGTGGTCTGCAAGATGTCTTACAAACAGCAATGCCCATCTGATTCTGGCGGCTGCCCTGCCGCAACCTTTCCACTCGAGATTATTCTCCCGTGTTCTTTCAAAACTTTTAGCTGTTTTGATTTTATTTTTGGATACTCCTTCTGCCCTTCGGACAAAAGTACCATCCATATCTTTTCTTTTGTAGGCAGACAAACCTCCGATTTTTCCGGTGAAATCGATACCTTCTCTAAGTCGGGCCATATGCTGTGTAATGTATACTACAATTTACTTAAAATCTCCTGGTAAGACAAGTATAAGTTCCCTATAAGCCCCCCTTAAATAAGGTGGGCTTATAGGGGACTATGAGGGGGCTATGAGGGGGCTTATATGGGGCTTATACTACCTTAAGCATTGCTTTGTCTTAGTACTTCAGAAACGGCAATACTACTTCTTCGGGTATCCCCGTCACCAGACAAAAATCCTGCATTGTCACAAATTCCTGTGGTGCTTTCCCCAGTTGTTTTTTTATTTGTTTTAAGAGCCGCCGCGCGGCCTGGTCTTCCTTGCCGGTAATGTTTTTCACGTCTTTCACATAAACTACGGCTCTATATGGAATAGGTGGTATCATACTGTTAAAATTGATCAAAAGTGATTAAATATAATATGGACGATCGGCACATTTTTTTAGTGTTATCATCAGGCGTATTATTGTAAAAGGTTACTGCAGGAACCGGGGTTTAAGTATAACGTACCTACGTAAACGTTATACACAAATTTACAAAATTTTAACCATGGCCAGACAATTAGGAATAACAAAATTAGAGGGAACAATAGGAGATATTACCTTCTATAAATCCAAGGACGGGATGATGGCACGACAAAAACTAAGCGTAAGTGCCAATCGTTTATCGGATCCGGCATTCGCCCGTGTAAGGGAAAATGCGCAGGAGTTTGGAAGGGCCGGTAAAGCTGGTAAGCTGGTAAGGTCTGCCTTTAACAAACTTTTATCCAAAAGTGCCGATGGCAGAGTAATCAGCCGTTTGTTGCAGGCTATTATGAACGTGCAGAAATCGGATGCCACAAGTGCGCGTGGAGAGCGTAATGTCTGGAGTGGAAATGCCAAGCTCCTGAAGGGATTTAACTTCAACATTAATAGCCCGCTCAGTACTGTCATATCAGAACAGTATACGACCACGATCAACCGTGCAACGGGAGTGGCATCGGTTTCTATTCCGGCTTACATTCCGCTGGATGCTATTAAAGCACCTGAAGGGACTACTCACGTTAAACTGATAAGTGCCGCTGCGGTAATAAATTTCTTAAGTGAAACTTATCAGTCAGTATTCGCAAGTAGTGCTGGAATAGTCTATGGTATGCAGCAGGAAGCCCTGCTAACGCTCACGCATAATCTGCCGGCGAACAGCATAGACCCAATATTTCTGGTGCTGGGAGTTGAATTTTATCAGGAGTTTAACGGTATTCTATACCAGTTAAAATCAGGTAGTTTCAATGCCCTTACAATCATCGCTGTTGATGTAGATTAACAGTCAGGGGGTGTGTCAAAAATAACTGATACACCCCCTTTTCATTTTGTCGCAAATATATCAGGAAAGCATTAGTTACTTTTAAGACAACTTTTTTGCTAAAATGGACAAAAGAAAAATTTTGCCAGAATATTAGAAAGCATAAATTAGCTGTCATAAAAATTTACTAAAATGAAAATAGATATCGCAAGGTCAGTAACAACCAGGTCTGAAACAGGAATTTTTAATCGTACAAATGATCATTATGTCGACGTCAGTTATTACTCTGACCAGTATTGTTTACCACCTTTGCAATGTAAAAGAAGATAACCTTAGAGACAAGAAACAATACGAAGCTCAGAAAGCCGCGCTCTTAGCGGAAATCCACACTATCAGGGAAGCCATTGTTATAAATGCCGCTTCGATTGTTAACGAAGAGGAGCACCAGCAGTTTATCAAACATAAATATCGTATACTAACATTACTTGAAAGTTTGTTAGAAGAGGCAATTTCCCAAAAAGGAAACAAATTTTCTTTCACCACACAATTGCTGAAAGAAGTCTTATCTCACACCGGAGTACTTAATTACTTCGTACGGTATCATTTTTCGCAGACATCAAATGTTCGAAAGGAAGGCTCCTCAGCTTCTGTCCGGAACTTTACTGCTGTAGAAAAAATGAAACTGGATATCTCTGCAGCAGGAATGGCAGTTCTTACAAAAGCATTTGTAAAATCAACGCCACATATCTCCAGGAAAGCTCAGGAGGAACTTATACCCTTTGTAGTTGAGAATTTTACTTCCAAACAAACGGATGATCTGGCAATTACAACGTTTAAGAAGAATTACCGTCATCCTGAACGGGCCGCCATTGACGATGCAATCGGGTTTCTTACCCGGATGATCAGCCATCTCAGAAAACTATAAATATTTATTTTTCTACAATTTATTGATAATCAATAAGGTGCAAGGGGGTGCGAACCCCCCTGCACCTGTTCTTGTATTGATTATTTTTTTTGATTTGCATAAAAACATCCACATATGCAAACAAACATCCCCCTGGCTCAAAAAGAGCAACAACAAGTAAGGAAATTTATCTCCCCTCTCAAAAAGACAAACCTGCCAAACCGTAGAATACTGCGGCCACAGAACTATCAGCAAATTCTTAAACGCAAAAAAACTAAACGATGAATTACATTCTTCATATGCAAAATTTCTACTACCTGGTAGATAGGGATAAACGTCTGAGACCCTGTCACATTACCTTGTACATCGCACTGTTCAATATCTGGAACAAGTACCATTTTACGCCTGTATTCAGGATCTCACGTGACCTGCTGATGAACAGCAGTCGTATAGGCAACAAGAATACGTTTGCCCAAACGCTTAAACAACTGCACGAATACGGCTACATTATCTATCAGCCGGAGCTGCACAAAGGGCATTACCCCAAAGTAACAGTTATCCGGTTAACTGATCATGAGATTATGAAAAATCAGTTGAATCTCTTCCCGGAGAGTAGTACCACTTCTGATACCGGGGGTAGTACCACATCTGGTACAGGGATAGTACCAGATCTGGACAAAACAGGTACCACTTCTGGTACCGAAGTAGTACCAAAAGTGGTACACAATAAAAAACAATCTTATAAACAATGCAAAACAAATGAGTGTGAGACACACGCGCCAAAGTATCCATCCATGCAGGAAACTTTAGCCTGGTTTGATAAAGAACATGCAAACGCAGAAACGGCCCTCGCCTTTTTTTACCACTATTCAGCCAACGGCTGGATGATGGGTAAGCAACCCATCAGAAAATGGCAGGCAGCGGCCTCAAAATGGCTTTTAACAACAAAAAAATCATTCGGCAATGAGCGACCAAATCCTCTCCACACAAAGAATAACAAAAACTATTCAAACCCCCTATGACTATCATGAGATCTTACAACTCATAATAGCAAAGGGAAAGGAGATGTTCCATCCGGATTACGATATCGATGATATTGATCGCGCGCCCATCCTGAAACTGATGACCTACTTCCTTCAGGATGAAAACCTGGCCGATCATCTGGGAATAGACCTGTACAAAGGGCTGATCATCAATGGCCCTGTCGGATGTGGAAAGACGGCTATCATGCGCATCATGCGGGCACTGGTATCACCTCGTGAAAGATTTCTCATCCGTTCCTGCAGAGAAGTAAGCCTGGAATTTATGAGAGAGGGTTATATGGTGATAAGTCGTTACAGCAAACAATGCTTTGATATCCAATCAGGTGCTCCGCGCCCCAGTTGTTTTGATGACCTGGGACAGGAAACAGACGTAAACTATTTCGGTAACAGCATGAACGTAATGGCAGACATCCTCTTCCATCGTTACGACCTGTTCATGGAAGCACACATGATCACTTATCTCACCACAAACATGGATGGGGAAGAACTGGAAAAACGTTACGGACTCCGGCTTCGCAGCCGCTTACGGCAAATGTGCAACCTGATCGCTTTTTCCCCGGACAGTAAAGACAAAAGACGCTAAGAAATGAAGGAACACATCATCATTATTCTGTTATTCATATTCATCACTATTATAACACTAAGAACATGTTTTCACAAACAGGAATATATCAACGTTACACAGGACAGTGCAGTATACTGGAAGGACAAATACAATACGGAACATATCAGCAAAATGGCCGGCAACATAAAAGTACCGTCCGTTTTTTTAAACGCTGTAAAGAACCAGACGAAGCAGAAGGACGTCCGGGAAGCAACCGCCATCGGCACCACGGCTTCGGGCTTCCTGCATCCAGCGGTAGACACCGTCTATCTGCCGGATTCTACTACAATATACAAATTACGCTTCCATAACCGCTGGCTGCACCTTACAGGCGAAATAGGAGAAGAGCCGGTTATTAATTACCGGTTCACGGATTCGATTATCATCACCGCTTATCAGCGGCATAAAAAAACTTACGTAGATGCTTATAGTCTGAATCCAAATGTTCACTTAACAGGTATTACTGCGCTGAGGATGATAAACAGGCAACATTTTTCAATCGGCCCATATGCCGGTTACGGATGGAATGGAAAAGCGTTTACACCTTCTGTAGGGATCTCGTTACAATATTCATTTATAAAGTTCTGATTATGCGAAACATAAAATATATCGTTATCCACTGTACGGCAACGCCGCCTTTAACGCCGGTTGCCGCCATACAGAACTATTGGAGAACACAGCTTCACTGGAAGAATCCCGGGTATCACTACATCTTACCTGCAGATGGTACTATACAGCAATTGCTTGATGAAGAGCTGGTTGCAAATGGCGTTGCAGGTTACAACAATGTCTGCATTCATGTTAGCTATATCGGCGGTGTCGACGGGGATAACAATCCTCAGGATACGCGAACACTAAGCCAGAAAGCTGCTATGTACTATATGGTTTGTGTGCTGAGAGAAAAGTATCCCGCGGCTGTTATTCAGGGGCACAGGGATTTCCCCGGTGTGCACAAAGCATGTCCGTCTTTTAATGTGAAGGATTGGCTAAAGGAATTTATACCGTAATTATCAGAAGGAAAAATAAAGTTTAGACTCAAGCAGGGACTTTCGAATAAATAATAATGCCGCAGGGGTTGCCTGCGGCTAATATAATTCAATCAATCCACACGTTAAACAATCAGTGAAGTAGCTCTATCAAATGAAGTTTTGCCTCTTTCAATAAAACCAATTAGCGGACTATCCTGCAATACTGGTTGCTGTCTTACGTATTGTTTATACCCTACAGATTTTAATGCTATATCACCTTGCTGAGTTGCAATCGTCCAATGATACTCCGTTTCTCGTTTTATATACTCTGTATTAATTGGACGCCGTGGATTGCTTCTGGTTATATCTGAAATTTGAAGTTCAAAAGGCGCTGAAATTTCAACATCAAGCTTTAAGTCATTCACATTTTCAAAAACCAATGTGCACGGAGAAACCCAAAACTTAAAATATCCATTGGCTTCTGTTGGTTGAACTAATTCAAAAGTATAGTCAATATCAAGTATAAGCTCATAATTAATACCAAATGAAATTGAATAGATATAGCTATCATGCCATCCCATTGCATCAAAGTCCTCCTCTGTCCATATAGCTTTCGCTAGTTTGATGTTTTCCATATTCTATTCTTTATTTTTTCATTCAAAATAACTATAGACTAATTTACCGGACCCATTTCCAATATTAACAAGTCAAATCCAACCAAATTTTGTTTCATTAAATATTCATTTTTTCTTCTACTCTAGTAATAAAGGAATACCTTTTATTTTTTCAGTAAAATCAAACTATCCTTCATTCGTAACGCTCCCACATAAAAATGACAATTAAAATCAGATTTATTGGGAGTAAATTCGATTGCCAGTTTAGAATTCTGTTTGGTAACAGACAAGCCACAAATCTGATAAGTATCTAAATATTCATCGCTTTCATTTGCCCCCTGATATTTGATAGACAATGATTTGCTGAAATTCAGACTTGAATCTGCTTCAATAAGATTTAGATCACTAACAAAGTAAAATTTGTTATTAAATACTACAGGATTACAAGTATTGGATAATTTCTCATGATACTGTCTAATTCTTAAGCCATTCATCTGTATAACAACCGCAACCCCTTCATTCGCGCCATCTTCATTATAGAAAGTATACATACTGAACAAAAGAAAAGTCCCATCATAAAATATTTTTGATATTCCATCAATATTCTTTTTCCCAAAGATTAAAGTGCTATCGGTCTTAATGGCCAAATCATATGAACCCTTCTTATTTTCATTTAGGCTAACACTAATTCGTTTGTCATTTAACTCTATATTTCTGTGGTCGTCCAGAGCGAATGGACTAACCCCTTTTTCAAAATTGCTTGTAAAACTGGCAGTATCTATCCTATTTGTCTTCAGTTGAGAGGCTGAATTCATTGTTATTTTTTTTAATAATGAATCTCCTTTATTAATAACTTTAGTGCTTTTGTCATTCCTATTATTACAACTACAGAGTAATAATATTATGAGATGAAAAGAAATTGTATTCAAATTAAAGAGTGAGATAAGTATTTGGACTTTACTTTTCATGCTTAAATATTTATTCCTTCTTGAAGTTCCTTCGATATAATCTACTACAGCTCTTACTTCTTCCTGGTTGCCGATCTCCTCTACCAGTGGGATTATGAGGATTAGGTTTATAGTCATATATATGATCTGACTGTTCATCCTGAAGAACTCCCTCTCCCTGGTATCATGATTATATTCTTTTTGAACATTACCACATGGTCCATATTTCTTTATGGTAGTACCTGGAACATCAGTTTGAGTTGTATTAGATTCGTCTTTATCCAATATCCCAGCACTGGCGACCAGCGCAGATCTAATAGATAAAAGCTGTATCTACATCTTCAAATATCGCATAAACCTTTTGAGAATCATTTATAACTTTTATCACTAAAATGGAGTCCAATGATTATTGTAATTGATAAAGCAACAGGCAATTCCTGCTGCTTTATCAATTACAATAGCCTAACTTACCTAGAAACTTGTTTTTTAAAAAAGAATGCAAATATTAGTTGCCCTATTAATATAAAAATAAGAAATTGAATAAATATTACAAGAAGTTGTTGTGTAGGATCCGCATACAATATACCCCAGCTTATAAAGTTGACAGGCACCGTAATTAGCAATACCCATACCACCCATTCTCTGTAAAATAAATTATCCGGATACATTGACAACACGGATAACGTTCCCAGGCCAACATACAAAAAAGCTATTAAATATGCATAACCATATGCGGATTTCGTATTCATAAGATAAATGGTTTATTTGGATGGAGAATTAGTAACTCCGTGACTACTTATTATATACCATGTTAAAAACCATTCTTATATTCATAACAAAAGCTGCAGGAAAAATTGTACCTCCGTTTTTTTTAAGTATACTAATACAATTTTATTTCTTAAATGCGTAATAGAAACCAGCCATTGAAAATAAAACAAAAAGACCTATCGTGAAAAATCCCCAATAAAGAGGATTTTCCTCAGGAAATAAAAAGCGATCCCTCTCTCCTACCAGACATTTCAATTTAATTTCTTCTCCAACCTGGAGTAAATCTCTTGTATTTTTATTTATTGATTTATGGTATGTATTACCATTCAATTCAAAATACATAAACTCATTTTTTGTAAAGTATGTCCCCGGCAATTTTATAATTTTCACTGTTACAAAATTGCCATTCATATATACATCATAATCTTTTTTGAAGGAAATACTCACGGGTATTAATAGCAGCAGAAATGCTACGGCGGGAATCAGATATATTAATTTATTTTTCATTTACCTTTTTGATGTTCTTATAATATTAGTATTATCTCTTGTTTGAGTCGGTTGAGGAAGATTAAACTTAATCTGTGATGCGTTACCATTTCTATCGGATACCTTCTCACTTACAATACCTGCAACTCCAGATATAGCCGCTCCCGTAGCCGTCTTGGTATTAGCATTGATCGTCTTTGCGCTTGCTAAAACAGATCTGGCTTCTGTATATCTGTGAGGATATCAAATTTATTTTCCTTTTGACTTCTTCCCCTGGAGTATTTATCAGATAATTTTGATGCTCAGAACAACCAGGCGCTCCTGCTTAGGATCGGGCATAAAGGAAAGCCGGCTCATCGATTTATGAGCCGACTTTCCTTTATACTTTCTATTAGTCTCTTTTACCATCTTCGTAATGAAAATGTTCCAGACTTGCAGAACTAAACTTGCCTATGAATTCAGAGCTACGATGCTCTTCCCTCTTTGGAGTGAAAAAACCATTCCCAATAGCCCAATCATAAACGCTTATATTTATTGGATAACTAGTCAGAACGCCTGTCAGCTTATATTTATCTATCCATTTTTCGGCTTCTTCTATATCTTCAAAAACACCACTTGCAAAACGGCTATTAGAACCATTAAAAATCCATATGTTTTTTACCATAGTATGCTCTATTTAATGTTATAAATAATAAAGCCCTTACGATTTAGATAAGGCCTTACTGCAGATATCCTGGCGGTTTCGATTGATTACCTTGTAGGTAAAACTAACCTCGTCCTGAATAAGGCTATATTAACACCCTGCCCTAGGAGTCCAGGGTATATATCCTCAACCATATTAATATGATGATTCTGGACTTTTAAAATAAAGCAACTTATAATCACACATGAAAAATCCGCAGGCAATGCCTGCGGATTCCATTATTTACAAATTACTATCATCCCAAGAGGTCATTAAGCTCTCTCCGGGTAGAACTGTGCAATATTTTAACAAGCAATTCAATTCTTTATCTGTCAGGTGATCCAGCCCAAAAGTAAATAAATATTCATCTCCCTCCGATTTGAATACATAGTTGTTAGTAAAATCCTGATCACCACTGATATCTGGAGGATAGGCACTCTCTCCAAATAACAATTCTACGCACTTACTTTCAAAAGTTGGACGCATATATGGTAAAGACATCAACAACTTATTGTATGGCAGATTTTCAAAATAACAAATCCTTATTCCGACGATTATTTGTTCATCTGCCCTAAGCCAGTCAAAAAAACCAATAAACCCATCATTTTGCTTTGAACTCGAGTCTTTATTATAAAATACTCCGTCAATCTTCAATATATCGGTACTGATTATTTTATTGACATAATATAACCTGTACATACTTTTGAGAAAATGAACTATTAACATTTTTAACCTATTTAAGTAGATAATTCAAAATTTTTGCTTAATGGCTTGTGTGCGTGCAGGATCAGGCACCTGGTATGTAAACCCTCGCGTTTAAACAAATATCCGGTTAGCTGTCTTTTACCAATTTTATAAAATAAATAGCCAAACATAAATAAGAGTACAATAGCTACTGCTATATTCTTAATCATAATATTACTCATTTGATTACCAAACTTAAGAAGATAATAATTCTTTATCACACCTTGATTCCCACTTGTTCTTGTCAAATCAGTTAACTGATTTAATGTTTATTCTAAGCTACCTATACTAGGAGTAGGCTTAGTTCTATAATCAATTACCGCATTGCCATCAGACATTACGTCATATTGGGGAATCATATCATACATATCATGTGGTTTCGGTCTGATTAAATCAATATCTGTAATAACCATTACCTATAACATACAAAGAACTGGCAATCAGATACATGATACATCCTGATGCCCTGGTAAGAATACCTGGCCGGGGCTTTTGAACATTAATTTTTTTTGTAAGTTCGCTATTCAAATTAGATTATTATGCAAGATGTGCAGGTCCATCACTGGCCCATTGAAGAAATAAGAGAAAGATTGCTCCAGCTACTCACAGGCAGCCCGTTATAATACAGACATCAACGTTCACAGCCTTCTGCAGAAAGACGCAGTAGCATACGCACAAAGCCCGCGAAACAAGTTCTACCCGCTTCTGTATGGGCGCTGCCTGGAGGGAACTATGCGATAACCGCGGCTTCGATCATGTACTGGACATGGTAAAGGTATAAACGAAATGGGGATGGAAGTTTGCTGTACCCCGGGGTATGCTTACTGAAACCCAGGCACAGAAACTGACTGATGCAGGTCTGTACGCTTATAACCACAACCCTGGATACTTTCATGAATACTACGAACAAATCATAATTACCTTATATAATGAAAATGCCCTGGAAATTTCCAGCGCATTTTTTAACCTATCCAATATTTATGTATTTTCCTTTCATTATTATGGGCATCTTCTTTTTCATGCCGCTGGCTCTCATTTTTTTTTCTGCAACAAAACGTAGCATGAAGAAAAGCATCAACGCTGTACTAAACCAATATAATTATAAACTTGTCGCATTCAGGCGTACAAGTAAACGATTCACTCCTCCAAACTTTACTATGCCCACTTCATGGTCATGGCAAAGACAGGTAAGCGGTATTGGAAGTCCTTCAGAAAGAATACAATTTAGAGAAATATCTTTCAAAACTTCCGACAACAGAATTGCAAAAAGCCTTGTAATGATCGTAACTCAACAAAGCACTCCTTTTACCCATAAACTCTTCTTTCAGAAAGATCTTAAACAGGCATAAATCATTTCAGCATAAAGCTATGTCCCACCTCTTTCGCAAGCTTTTCATAACTGGGATATTTGTTCTTGTTTGCAAAGAATGATATCATAGCTTGTAAAAATCAGACAAATATAAAATCGAGACTATAATCTTCATACTAATGTGATATATAATTTACAAAAATAGCTCGTTTAACATCAATATATTTTACTGAAAGCACGTTTGAATAGAGAGATCTTATTGATTGTAAAAATCAATACCACTCCCCTCCTAGGTAAGCATTCGACGCGGAGCATTCATCAACAACATTGATCAGATACTAACTTTGCGTTCGAAAGAATAGCAAACATGAAACAAAAAAAATCTTCCGTAGCCGGTCGCAATCATTTCAGTGAGCAGGAGATCGTTTCAGCTCTTGAACAATTTACTCAGGCAGGTAACGTTAGTGTGAAGGATTTTACCACTGCTTTTCAGATATCGGCGGCCACTTTTTACAATTGGAAAAAACGTTATCGCCATCTTTCCTACAGACAGAGCCTGCAGAACATTAGCACTACCTTGAACCTGGCGAACCCCACTATTCTCATTCACAAGGGCGAACTGGTCATCAAAGAGGGCGAAGTTAAGGTATGCTTTGGGTTTAGTGGAAAGATTCTGCGAAGTATCAATCTGTTTCAAGCTATTGAATACACCAGGAGTAAGACCGGTGCTGATAGCTGATCCAATACCAAAGGCCCCGTGAATTCCGTCACTAATCCCTGAACCACTAAAGGCATTTAAAATCGCTGATACCATATCAGGCTGGGTCGCAATCGACGTAGGACGTAGTTCCTGTCCGTACTGGCCTGTCCGAATGTCCATAAGGGAACAAGCAATACAGGTAATATATATCGTAATAACTTTTTCATGTTGAGATTCATTTAGGGATTATAGAACAGGACAGGCACTGGTATTATACTCGGTATATTCTTCACTATCTGTATTGTCACTGAAATGATAGATATATACACATTTCCATTGCCCATCAGACTGCTGCCAGGAGCCGATATTCACACGGGTACCGGTTGTACAGACCCCATTAATCAGCTTTTTCCCTGCTCCTTCACAGGCACAATGACCATTCGCATTGGCATACGCCTGCGCATTGTCGCGAAGATCGTGTGCCGCCAATGTATCGGCTTCTGCCTGACTTACAGGAGAACGCCATTTGCGGGCATTTACTTTGTATGTAACGAAGGAGCCTAAACCGTTTTCCGCTGCACAATCATTTTTCACTTTTCTAACCGAATCTGCTTTGTTATAAAAGAAGCAATTACCGGTTGTATTCGCGTAAGCCTGTCCGTTTGTAGCAAGATCCAGCCCGGCTTTTGCATTTACATCTGCCTGACTTACCGCTGAAATATATTTACCCGCAGGCACCTTGTAGGTAACTGTTTCCGGCTCTCCGGCAGTACAACCCGTTTTAACTACACTAACTGAAGTATCCCGGTTGTAAAACAAAGAGGGCGCTGAAGCCGCTAATGCACTACCCGCCCCATAGTTATATTTCATGTTCTGCCGGATAGCTCCTTTTTCATCCTTCACATTGACGAGACGGTTCAAACCGTCATATTCATAACTCACAGGTAATCCTTTGGAACTGGTCTGACTGGTCACACCAATCAAAGGGTCATAAGTAAACGTGGTCATCTGTGCATCGGATGGGTATAACCGCAACTCATCTATGATGGCATTAGCACCAGATACGGCCACCTGTGAGGTAGAAGCAGGTAACAGATGTTCATAATAGGTCCATCCATTGACAGTAGAACCGGTCGTCGTAGCGGCAATAGTCGTTGTATTGTTTTGCATTACAGTAACAGCCCCGCTGCGGGACCAATAAGCTACGATCATGGGTTTGTTCACTGCGGTAACAAACAATTTGTATACCCTTCCAGATCCAAGATTACAGGAGCGCTTCCCTGTCATTGCATAGGTTGAAATCACGGTAACATTATCTTTTGTCCAACCACCACCAGAACGGACAGTATCTGTTTCAAAACTGCTGAATACCACATTGCTTTGGTTCGCATTTTGAATGGCCGCTACGATGTAGCTGTCATCATAATCCCACACAAAGGATTGTATCGCATCATTAGCCTTGGCCTGTTCTGTAAGATTGCCCAATCCATCATAACCAAATACGCCCAATGGTTTATAATGACTGTCACTTACAAAAGCGCCGCTGCTGTTAACGGTGGACTCAGTTAAAGTGCTGATCGGGGCAGCTGTTTCCAACCGGTAAGTACTTACCGGAAAAGGATAAAAAGTGCCGTAGTTCGTCACCTGCCCATTGATAAACCGTCGGTTGCTGCCATCGAGGTTCTGACGGTACTGCACACTTTCGATTTCTGTTGTCAGCATATTGTTACTATTCAACACGCTGATGCCTTTGGCCGTATTATCTAACAGGATGGACCCTCCTGGCATTGTATAATCCCCTGCATACTTTTTCCGCGTTATCACTTCTTCATTTCCTGTTGTATAATCTTCGATCAATGTGGGATAGGTATGTACCGTACTTCCATATGTATACTTTCTGGTACTCACTATTAAACTGTCCGTTACCTGATCATATTTCTTTACGATCTGCTGAACCTGTTGTCTTTGTTGCGCATTGAGGACAAATTTGTCCAGTAGCATATTATAATAATAGGTACGCTGTTCGTCACATGGAGAAGGTGGATCGACACTTGAACCTGCACCATAAGCGGTATAGGCATCACCCTGTCTGCACCAATAATAATCCTCATTCTGGGAATAGAGCATCCTGACTTTGGCCATATTGATTCCCCCTACATCAGTATAGGTATAATTGGTGGTCTGCTCCTCAAGCACTTTTCCGTTGTTATCAAAAACAGTTTGTTTAAGCAGATCGCCGTTCCTGATATCTTCGTCGTAAGGGTTAAATGGAGCCGTGTTATATTCATACACTGTTTTCCCCATCCTGGTTCCCGTGAATACATCGATCAGCGACTCGGTAACCCGTGTATACCCGATATGGCTTCCGTGAAAGGTGCCTAGTCCAAAAATAGAATTCGCGGAAACGGTCTTTTTCCATATAGTATAATCAGGGTTTAATGGATTAACCCCAAGATGATAAAAACGGCTTTCTGTCAAATACTTTGGATATCCGGCATCAGATTTACCGCTTGTTGAATCATTCTCCAGTTTGTATTCAAAGATTTTCGCCGTTGCTTTCTGCCCACCCGCAGCATAGTCTGTTATTTGCTTAATTCTGAGCCCTCCGACTTTACGGGAGTAATTGGTATACACACCCTCATTAAGTTCATAGTCAAAAATCGTATAGCCACCGGTTGGATAACTCATTTTATTGAGGATTGCGTAGGAAGAGCCTTCCAAGCTGGGTTCCCTGTTAGCTCCGTCTCCATAAGTACTTCCATTAAAGTCAACATTGGGAACAAGACTTTGATTAGCAGTAGCGGCATTATAAAATCCCCAATGATCAAGAGAATTGGGAAAGCGCTCGGGCATTGTCCCGTTTGTATTGTATTCAAAACGATAAGGAGGCTTTAACGCAGTTCCTGATGCAACTGGCAATTCCTGCAAAGAATCCAGGCGTAGACGCTTTTTCGTAAATGTGTTACTATTGTTGGTAAAATAGCTATAGTAAAGGCTGTCGTTTTTTACCAGTTTGCTGTTGTTATTAAGCATACTGTAAACTTTGATGCCCTGTAGTAACCTGATCTCCGGGAAATCGGTATCCTGCCTTACATTTGCTACAGATTGGAAATCCACATATGATATAATACGCCCATCCCGCAACAATGTTATACGTTTAAGGAACTTTCGCCTGGTATAAGTTGCAGGCGGCTGATTGGTATACACATAGCTGTCGAAGCTTATCGCGTTATATGTAGTCTGGGCTGCTTTCTTAGAATACGTAACTGATTTATTAGTTTGAGTATTCTGTGTCAGCAAATGCTCTCCCGTAGTATAATATTCAAACAATAGTTTTTCGCGGCCATTGACAGATGTTATCTGACTAAGATACCAGCTGGATGGATAACTATAACCCGTAATGGCAGGAGGATCTGTTCCTTCATCATCCCCCAGGATCAACCTGGTACTTTCAACATCGGCAAACGTATAAGTACTGCCCTGCTCATCCCTGATTTGCATATAGCTGTTGGTACAGTTTATACAGTGGGTGATATCCAGGTTATTCCGGTCTTTTTTCAGCACAGAATAATCGGGCAGCAGAAAAAATTTACCTGCATTGCCTGTAAAATTATACGTATAAAAATCCGGATCAGCTTCTTTAAGTCCTACCTTCAGATCATGTATAAAATCCTTCTCCACAAAAAAGTTACCTGAAGAAGGGAAGGTCAGGTTATTTGTACCAAAGTAGTTTGTCTCATTATCAGGATTGCCTGATACAGAACGGGAGACTACACCTCCTGCATTCAATGACCAGTTCAGGCCCACCCAGGTAGCAGGATCTTCCGGCTTAAAGCCGCCGGCATTATAGCTGAGAGAAACCGGCAGGGACAAAAACTGCCCTTTCAACTCATACAACGGAATACTCACATTGGTTGTACCTGTAAATAAGCTGACAGGCATATTACCATACCTTCCCAGTTCAGCCGCTTCCGGCGCTGGTGGTATCACCTGTTTAGCTTTAAATTCAATACGCGACAGCTCTACATTCATATTGGGGACCTGCGCCCATAGCCGGGGACTGGCTATTAGTAACAGTACTAAGTATAAATATTTTTTCATCTCTATTTCTTTGAAGCTTTTAATTGATCTATTTGCTTTTGCTGTTCTATCAGATATAGGGTTAATTCTTCCACCTAACAACCATGCTTAACGCCATAATTCGTGCTTTATATGTTAAAAATTATATCCCATTCTTAATTTGATTGCACTGACCTGGTCCAGATACCTGTCAGATAATCGGGTTACCTGCCGGGCAGTCCTGCCATGGGCTAAGCGCCCACCAGCAAGGGTAATACACAAACAGCTCATTGCTACAATGAGATAGAGAATACGATAACGCATGTAGATTGATTTACTTTATTTTGTCCCTTTAAAATTGAATACAGTTCATACTAAATCTCCATTACAACATAACAATAGGATTTTGCGCAGATTAATTTTACATGATAGTCATTTATTCAGGTAAGGAATTTATCTTGATGCAAACCTAAACGAAAAGTACGCGGCCTATCTGCGCAATTAAAAATACAGTCAGGCCAAATATTTATAGTGTAAATGACTTTGCAGTGCTACCTCTTGCCGGAATCGCGTGTACATGGGCAATGCAAGACCAGCTCATTAAAGCAATGAGAAAAAGAATGCGATGATACATGAGGGTTCGTTTGAACAATATTGTACTTGTTGAATTGTGCCGCTATATAGCACCAGTATATAATTTACCTCATATGGGTTTCATAAAAGGCTACTGATCAGAATAATCCAATAGAATTGGGATATGATGTTTAAGCTATTGCCACTGATCAACGGTTCTTCTTCAGTTTTCCAAAGCAATTTTAGTGATTGGTTCATTTTTAAGCCTTGTTCATTTGCAGTGAACAAGGCTTAAAAATGAACATTTTTCTGATCCAAATTAGCTAAAAACGTATTGCAACATTAAGTGATTTGATGAAATTTAAGCGACAAAGCAATCGTTTTCGCGACAAAAAAGTGTCGCAATCTTCACTTACGCGACAAAAATGAGGTATATTTGTCGCGAAAGTGTCGCGAAAAACATTATTTGTCGCAAAACAGGTCAAAATGAGCTCAAGTCAACGACTTATAAACCAAGAATTAAAAAGTATTGAAAGCACCCTCTCTCATTTTAAGCAGGGGCTCTCTATTGAAGAAATTCGGGCTCAGGTAAATATAGAACTGCGCACCCTGCAACGGCGATTGGAAAAGCTACAGGAACAAGGTCGTATACGAACTTCCGGTCAGGGTCGTTCTACTCTTTATTATCTCGTTCAGGAGACGCCGATAATAGCACCAATTGCAGTAAATGACGACATCATTCCTTTATCCGCTGAAGGACAAGACATCAAAGCGATAGTTTCCCAACCCATCGGAAAACGCCATCCTGTTGGTTATAATATTGATTTCCTGCATAGCTATCGTCCCAATATAGATAGTTACTTAACACCATCTGAAAAAAAGAAACTCGCAGCATTAGGCAAAACAGTAAGCCTTAATCAACCTGCAGGGACCTATGCGAAAGAAATTCTGCAAAGACTGCTAATAGATCTGTCCTGGAACTCAAGCCGTCTTGAAGGAAATACTTATAGCCTGCTCGATACACAGCGTCTTATCTCTCAAGGCCATGTCGCTGATAATAAATCAGCAGCAGAAGCACAAATGATACTTAACCACAAAGACGCCATTGAATTTATCGTGCAAGATGCTGAAGAGATCGGATTTAACCGTTATACACTTACGAACTTGCACGCTTTGCTATCCAATAACCTGTTACCTGATCCCGCTGCATCAGGCAGGTTGCGTAGCTTCGGCGTTGGCATCACCCATTCTGTGTTTACACCGCTTGGTATACCGCAGCAGATCGAAGAAATGTTTGAATTGCTGTTGCAAAAGGCTGAACAAATTGAAGACCCGTTTGAACAAACATTTTTCGTGATGGTTCAATTACCCTATTTGCAACCTTTCGATGACGTAAACAAGCGGGTATCACGCCTGGCCGCCAATATTCCTTTGAACAGACGGAATCTTTCGCCATTGACATTTGTAGATGTACCTAACGATATTTATATTCAAGGCATCATGGGCATTTATGAACTTAATCGTGTTGAATTGTTCAAAGATGTATTTATATGGGCTTATGAGCGCTCTGCCCAGCGATACGCTGCATTGCGTCAGTCTTTAGGGGAACCAGATCCGTTCCGGTTAAAATACAGGGATATAATGCGGGAAATAATTACTGAAATCATATCCAATGCAATGTCACATAGTGAAGCTATGAATGTAATTGCTTATAAAGCTAATACTTTACCAGCCGGTGATCAGTCCAAATTTATTGAAATAGTAGAAACAGAACTGCTCTCTTTACACGAAGGGAACTTTGCACGTTACCGGGTTAGACCATCAGCGTTTAAGGAATGGAAAAAAGTTTGGGAAACGCAGTAGAAGCGACGGAATAATAAAGATCATACATCTGCCAAAGAAAAAAGAAACTATAACTTTTATAACGTAACCACTTTGACAAAGAATACAAAATATTGAAAATAAGTCAAACAGACAAGAGTATTGGGCTATGGAAAATAAGACCCTGATATCATTCTGTTCCATAGCTTGCAGATGTTTTCCTGTTCAGGAATAATATAAAAAAAGAGGTTGTCCTAAAACAACCTCTTTCAAAATATATACAACCCATTCCTAGAAACGGACACCGAATTTCAATCCCCAGGTGAGATGCGGGTACATCCCATCTTTCAGATCAAAAACACCATCATCATTATTGTAACTATTATCATAAGCACCTTCAACATATGGTCTGCCGGTACGTTCTTTATGTCTTAACCCAACGCCTCCGTAAGGTTCGATAAAAATGTGGCGTTCATCATCTAAAAACTTCTGCATCCCGATGTTAAAAGAGCCGGCTATTATTTTTTTATGTTCGGTATAAGGTACCGGCTCAATGTTTATATACTCCGTACCATTGTAATATTGTCCGCCACTTGTTGTTTTATCGTAATGCACGTCTTTGTACATCGCCATTAAACTGATATATCCCCTGAAGCTGCGACGGCGGCCTCCGAAATAATATTTGATCTGTGGCTGGATACGGTAACCCGTGTGGGCGCCTTCGTCAGCACTATATACTTCAGGTAAAGTGTACAATATGGCGGTAGCATCTACAGCTACGGCCCAATTTAATGCAATACGGTATTCCAGTCCCAGGGTAGGCCCCCCTTCCAGGTCGAACAGGCTTAATACGTTCGTTGATACCATTATCCCTGGTTTTCTTGGGAATTGTCCTTCTTTGGGGTAGCGGGAACGCTGCCCGTAAGATAAGTTTGCTAAAAAGATGATAGTACAGAAAATAGGTAGAAGTTTCTTCATGTAGTGTATGTTAGTGAATATTAAACGGATGCAGGTTGCTGATTGTTACTTTCGAGGGAACAAATATAATACATTAAATCATAAAGTGTAATAAATGGGTTTTCATATTTATTGGAGTACTTTCTGTGTGCCATAACGGGATATTCCTGCCAGGCAAATGCCCTTAGGCAGAAATTGACTAAGTTTGCATTTAGACCAGCAGAATAACATTGATTTCTCAACAGACTATACAGCAGATCCTTGCCCGCATTGATATTGTGGAGATTGTAGGTGATTTCGTGAAATTGAAGAAAAGAGGGGCCAATTACCTTGGTTTGTGCCCTTTTCACAACGAGAAATCCCCCTCTTTCACGGTTACGCCCAGCAAGGAGATTTATAAGTGTTTTGGATGCGGCGTCAGCGGCAATGCCATCAAATTCATCATGGAGCATGAGAAGTACTCCTATGTGGAAGCACTTCGCTGGCTGGCACAGAAATATGACGTTACCGTAGAGGAAACAGAGGTAAGCGCAGAAGTTAAGCAACAGCAACAACTGGCCGACAGCCTGTATATTATCAACAACTTTGCCCGTGAATATTTTGCAGATACCCTGCTGAATACCGAAGAAGGACAGAATGTAGGGCTTAGTTATTTTGAAGAGAGAGGATTTACCCAGGAAACTATCCGTAAGTTCCAGCTCGGGTACAGCATGAACGTTTGGGATGCCTTCACCAAAGCCGCCCTGGCCAAAGGATATAATCTTGATTATTTACAGAAGACAGGACTGGTAACCGTCCGCAATGAACAACCGGGAGATAACTACCGTGGCAGGGTGATCTTCCCTATTCATAATCAAAGCGGTAAAGTACTGGGATTTGGTGCACGTATTCTCGTAAAGAACGATCGTGCCCCCAAGTATATCAACTCTCCCGAAAATGAGATCTATGTAAAGAACAGGGTACTGTATGGTACTTATTTTGCGCGTCATGCTATTGACAAGCTGAATGAGTGCCTGCTGGTAGAAGGATATACCGACGTAATTTCCCTGCACCAGGCAGGGATAGAGAACGTGGTGGCGTCCAGTGGTACTTCTCTTACCCAGCATCAGCTACGCCTGATAAAGAAATACACGAACAACCTCACTATCTTATTTGATGGTGACAATGCCGGTGTAAAGGCTGCATTACGCGGGCTGGACATGGCCATTGAGGAAGGGCTGAATGTGAAGCTGGTACTGATCCCCGATAAGGAAGACCCGGACAGCTACGTGCAAAAGATCGGCGCTGCCGCCTTCCGGGAATTTATAGCGGCCAACAAACAGGACTTCATCCTGTTTAAATTACAGATTACCTTACAGGATGCGGGTAATGATACTACCCGTAAGTCGCAACTGGTAAATGAGATTGCGGAAACTATTTCCAAGATCGATAAAACGGAAGATTTTACCCGGCAGCAGGATTATATACGCCAGTGCAGCCAGGTATTGAAGATAGATGAACAGGGCCTGATCAACCTGGTGAACAAATTCATCCGGGAGCGTTTTCAGAAGAATGAAAAACAACAGGCCAGGGACCATGCAAACTCCCCGGCACCTGATGATGATTTGTCGCCCGAAGCAATTGCCGCCATGGAAGCCATGGAAGGCGGTGATAGTGGTACTGTCAACTTCTTTAACCCGGATGAGAAACAGGAGAAAGAGCTGGTAAAGATCTTATTACGTTTTGGAGATCGCCCTTTCAGTGAAGAAGATAAAAATACGGTGGCGGATTATATTTTTCATCTGCCCTATGATTTTGAATCTCTTACAGACAGTGAGATCGTGAAAAGGATTTTAAGGGAATACAAGAAGATGTATGATGATGATAACCTGCCGGATAAGAGGTGGTTCCTCTATCATTCAGATCCTGAAGTAGCGGCCGTTGTCGTGCATCTGATGGAAGATAAAGAGGCAGAGTTAAGTTCGAACTGGAAAGACCGTTACGAGATTGATACCATATTTGGGGATAACGCTTATCTGCAGGATACTATCTCCACCACCAACTACCTCATACTGCGGAAGATAAGAAAGATGATGACGGAGAATCAGCAGGAAATGGAAAGATCTGCTGTTTATGAAGAGCAGGTGAGATGTATCGAGATGCACAAACACCTGAAACAACTGGAAACAGAACTTACACAGGGATTGGGTACCGTTATTTTCCGGTAATCCTTTCCCATACCTGGAACGTTAACGCATATGCGTGCTTTTCATCCTTTTCATGGCGCTCATCTTTAATCAGCTTCCATTCTTCCGGTTTTTCTTCAGGTTTGAATTCCGGGAAATAAGTATCTCCGTGTACGGTTGCATGTACACGCGTGATGTATACTTTGTCTACAATATCTAATGCCAGTTTGAATATTTCACCACCGCCGGTGATGAAGATCTCTTCTGTACCGAAAGTCTTAGCTTTTTCAATACCTTCTTCCAGAGAAGATACTACGATCAATCCTTCACTATGAAAATCTTTCTGACGGGTGATCACGATGTTTGGTCTGCCCGGCAGTACACGTCCCAGTTCATCGAATGATTTACGGCCCATTACGATTGGCTTGCCGATGGTGGTGGTCCTGAAATATCTCATATCTACCGGCAGGTGCCAGGGCAGATGATTATGTATACCGATAACGTTATTTTCTGAAGCAGCAACAATTATAGAGAGCATGTAAAGTATTGATTGGTAAATGATGGTTAAACGGCTACCGGCGCTTTAATATGCGGATGGAACTGGTAGTTTGTCAGTTCAAAATCTTCATATTTAAAGCCGAATATGTCTTTTACATCCGGGTTTATTTTCAGTACCGGCAGTTCAAAAGGCTGACGGCTGAGTTGCAGTTTCGCCTGCTCTATATGGTTACTGTATAAGTGTACATCTCCGAAAGTATGAATGAAATCGCCAGGTTCCAGGCCACATACCTGTGCCATCATCATAGTGAGGATGGCATAAGAAGCGATGTTAAAAGGAACGCCCAGGAATACGTCTGCGCTGCGCTGGTATAACTGACAGCTAAGACGGCCGTTGGCCACATAAAACTGGAACAGGCAATGACAGGGACTTAATGCCATTTTAGGCAGGTCTCCCACGTTCCAGGCATTAACGATAATACGGCGGGAGTCCGGATTGTTTTTGATCGTTTTTACGGCTTCGCTGATCTGATCGATGACGGTCCCATCTTTAGATTCCCAACTGCGCCATTGCTTACCGTATACGGGTCCGAGGTCGCCGTTTTCATCGGCCCACTCATCCCATATTTTTACTCCATGGTCCTGCAGGTATTTAACGTTCGTATCACCATTCAGGAACCACAGCAACTCATAAATAATGGATTTCAGGTGCAGTTTTTTGGTAGTGACCAGCGGAAGTCCATCCTGAAGATTGAATCTCATTTGGTAACCAAAACAACTTGTAGTGCCTGTGCCTGTCCGGTCAGTTTTCACAGCTCCCTGATCCAGTATATGTTGTAGCAGATGAAGGTATTGTTCCATGAGGCAAAGTAACGAAAAAAATATCAGAGGGCCCCTGGTGGCCGTACAGTATACGTTTGGATCTATATTGAAACGGGTAAGGTTACAGCGCTCTTCTCTTCAGTTCGCGGCGGATCAGTCCCAGCTCGCGGCCTACCTGTCCGGAGATAGACGTGTTTTCCTGAGCGCGGCGGAGCAGGTATGGCATTACGTCTTTTACCGGGCCATAAGGCAGGTATTTGGACACATGATAGCCGGCGTGTGCCAGGTTGAAAGTAATATTATCGCTCATCCCTAATAACTGGGAGAAGTTGACATGTGGATGCTGGTGTGGTAATTTTTGCTTGTCCATCAGGCTGGCGGCCAGCATGGAGCTGTCTTCGTTGTGCGTGCCGATAAATACACCCAATCTGTCCAGACGTTCCATACAGAAACGTACAGCAGCATCATAGTCGCGGTCGGTAGATTCCTTATCAGGTTGTATGGGAGAAGGGTAACCCATTTCCAGGGCACGTTTGCGTTCCTTTTCCATATAAGCGCCACGTACCAGTTTAGCGCCTAGCAGGTAACCACCCTGCCGGGCCTTGTCGAAAGACTTTTGCAGGTAAAGCAGCCTGTCGTGACGGTATAACTGGAAAGTATTGTAGATGATAACGTTTTCTTTGTTGAAGCGGGCCATCAGGTCGTCCGCGAGGTCGTCTACCGGTTGTTGTATCCAGGATTCCTCTGCATCTATGAGCAAACCTATTTTATGTTTGGCCGCAGCTTCTGCAATGGCCAGTATGCGGCCTTTTACGCGGGAGTACTCTTCCACTTCCTGTGGACTGAGCGGGCTTCCTTCATGCAGTTTTTCCAGCAGCGAAAAACGTGCAAAACCGGTTACCTTAATAGCGATGAAGGGGATACTGGGTTTACCGGCAGCATATTGGATAGCCCGGATAAATTCCGGTAAAGCCTTATCATAATTCTCCTCTCCTTCCATGGCCTCTACCCCATAATCCAACGCCACACCCACATGATATTTACCTAATCCTTCGGCAGTACGCGCCGCTTCTTCCAGGCTTTCGCCCCCACAAAACTGGCTGAAAATAGTGTTTTTGATCAGTCCTTTTACAGGTAGATGCAGTTTAAAGGCCAGTGGTGTTAAGGCGCCTCCCAGCTTTACCAGCCAGGGTTTCCCCATGCTGCTAAACAGGAAATCAGCTTTCTTTAAAGCGCGGTCTGATTTTGATTCAAAGGCAATGGCTGTATTCTCAAATGATAATGATAGCTGCTTATCCATGGGCCGCAAAGTTAATACCCCTCTCCCTATCCGCAAAAATTAGATAATATCAAACCAAGCCTATCTTTCATTAATTAAAATATTAATAAAAAAGCGTTTATTTAAATCCGTTACAGACTTTTCTTTATTTTTATACCTTCAACAAAATCAGTATTCCCAGTGCCTAATTCTAATACACCAAGCAAAATCTTCCAGAGTAAATGGCTGTACCTGGTAGTTGTAGTAATACTTTCTGCCACCACTATCGCTGCCTGGTACTACCGCCAGGGGCATAATAAGCCTGTATTACACCAGCTGCGTGATAAACAACAGGGTTACACTACTTATACCGGCACAGCAGGAGAACGCAGGAAAATCACCCTGCCTGACAATACCACTGTCATTTTAAACGGGAATACCCGGTTAATGGTACCGGACAGCTTTATGCGGCAGCATGCGGTACTGCTGGACGGAGAAGCTTATTTTGATGCGCCCGGGCCGTTGATCGTAAAAACAAACATCCTGATCCTGACTACCCAGCCTGCTGCTGCTTTCAAAATCCGGTGTTTTGAATTACAGCAGGGCGCTACGGCATACCTGGTCAGTGGTAAGCTGCAGGTGACCAAATCCTACCTTTCCACTACAGACAATCAACCGGAGATTCTGGGAAATGGCAATATGATCCTGGCCAATAAGGAGATTGACCTGATGGAAAAGGAAACTTATGTACCACTGGAAATGAAGGAATGGCTGGATGAGAAAATGTCTTTCGAGAAAGAACCGTTTATGAACGTAATGCATAAACTGGAAGACTGGTACGGTACAGAAATTTATGTAGACGGGAACACTGCGGAAGTAGCCCCTGTTACTGCCAGCTTTGATCATGCTACACTTAGTCAGGTGCTGGATAATTTGCGTAAGCAGACTAAGTTTACTTATAAGATTAGTAATGAGAAAGTGAATATTACTTTTTAAAATAAAAGAGGCACTATAACAACAACAGGCTATGTTCGATATGTTTTGAAGCATCTTAAGCAGGATGTTGAAAATCCGGTCGAAACGCCTGATCAACATAACGAATATATATAAGAGATCTGGCATTTATCAGGCCACCTGCAGAACTGCCGACCCGCATCTATAGGAATTTCCACATTTATTTATTTAAATTGCTGTGGTAAATTGCCACGTTTTGAATACTATAGCTGCTTTGAAACAAGGTAACCTCTTGGTGTTTAATGAAGTCTTTTATTCCTGGCACAAAAGGGTCTACTATTTTGTTCTCCAAAAAACCAGGTCATCCTTCATTGCAGAAGAGGTGACGCAGCTTACATTCATCAAATGCTGGAACTACCGGGAAAATCTCGCCGATGACCTCGATATACAGTTACAGCTGTTCCGCATTGCCCGCACCACCCTGATCGACTTTCTCCGCAAGGAAACCGTTTACAAGGAAAAGGTAATCCATGTAATAGACAAGTATACCCTGCCGGTAGATGACCTCTGGGGGAAGCTGGCGGAAAAAGAACTCCAGGTGAAGCTGGCAAATGCATTGAAAGAAATGCCTCCGATGCGTCGTAAGGTATTCGAAATGAGTCGTTTTAAAGGTATGAGCTACCAGCAGATTGCACACGAACTTTCCTTATCATCCAGAACTGTGGAAACACATATTTTCCAGGCTATCAAACAGATAAAACATTATCTCGGGTTCATGGTATCTCTCCTGGCCTGGTTTAGCCGGTTTTAAAATATTTTTGAATCAGACTACGTAGTTCGCGCGTTACAAACGTATTACTTATCTATCAGCCGTATATAATATGATAAATGATGAATTACTGAAGCGGTTCTTCAGCAATCAATGCACACCGGAAGAAACCCGCAGGATAGCCAATTACCTGCAGGAGCATTCTGATATGCTGGAGAAATACCTGCCGGAAGGGGAATTCCTGCAATTACAGGAAGGCGGCCACTTCCCGGAAACCGTTTCCCAGCAGTGGCTGAAAAATATTCATCAACAAACAGTATCGGCTGATAACCGGAAGAAATGGATTAAACGACTG
This sequence comes from Chitinophaga oryziterrae, assembly GCF_009758125.1. Taxonomy (GTDB): domain Bacteria; phylum Bacteroidota; class Bacteroidia; order Chitinophagales; family Chitinophagaceae; genus Chitinophaga; species Chitinophaga oryziterrae. The sequence goes on along the minus strand of NZ_WRXO01000002.1, from coordinate 980,373 downwards.
GCCATCGCGGCAGTATCAGCTGGTGTATTAGTTGGCGGAACCATGTTACTGCTCCGCCGTGACCATCAAAAAATAGTTGTTGTTAACCCGGGAATGACAGTAACGATTCCTTCCGAACAACAGCAACAGACCACCAACACCAGCCATAAAACCATGGCCATCGTATTACCAGATGGTTCTGTAGTACGGCTGCTGCCGGCAGCCACCATGGTATATAACAAACAATTCAGGGAAAACAGGAACATTTACCTGACAGGAGAAGCCGATTTTACTGTAGCCGCCGATGAATTACATCCTTTCGTAGTGTATAGCGGCGAACTATATACGACCGTATTGGGCACCTTTTTTCATGTAAAAGCCATTCCCGGAGAAAATATGATCAGCGTAAGACTGAACAGCGGGAAAGTGTTGGTACAAGGATCTGTCAATAAAAGGAAAGTCATCAACGATGTAGTACTTACTCCTGGCAAAGAACTCAACTACTACCGTAAAACAGGAAAAGCTTTTGTGTTTGACTTCAATACCAGGGGCAAGGACATATTAGTAAGAGCCGGAAGTAACGGCACAGGTGATACGAAACCGGACTGGTATAAATTCAATAATCAACCTATGTCGCAGGTATTGGATCAACTGAGTAATTACTATGGAATAGCGATCTACTATTATCCTTCAGACGTAATAGAGATTTATTTCGATGGTAAATTTGAAAAAACAGACTCGCTGGAGACTATCCTGACTGATTTAACGCGTCCCAATAATCTGAAGCTGATCCGGAATGATAGCGGATTTATAATTAAGAGAAAATAATTCACCTATATAGTTCTATTCCACAAGTGGGCGCTTATAGCGCCCCAGGGCTTACTATGCCCTGCACTTAAAAAACACGTTCCAGTTATGAAGATGTTCTATCGACCAAAATGGTGTCTGTTTCTGCTACTAGTCATGTTGATATCAGGCGTTTCAATGACCACCCAGGCGCAAGGTCGCCTGCAGGTGACCGGCACCGTGCGCACAGATCAGGGAGACCTTCTCCCCAATGCCTCTGTTGTGACGCTCAATGAAAAAACAAAGTATACCGCCGGTGTGGTAACTGACAGCAATGGCATATTTCGTTTCTCCGGATTACCCCCTGAAGGAAAATACTCTTTCAGCGTTTCTTACATGGGTTTTGAAACTCAGCGGCTGAACAACGTATCCCTGAAATCAGGCGCCACTCTCACTTTTTCTATACGTCTCGTCAAAACCGTGTCTGCACTGAACGACATCGTTGTTATCGGTTATGGTACTGCCAGAAAGAAAGATGTGGCGGGCGCCTACAACGTAGTAACGGTGAAAGAAGCCGGTGCGGTAAATGCCACCAATCCCTCGCAGCTACTTATCGGTAAAGCAGCCGGCGTACAGGTACTGCAAAGCAGCGGTGGCGCCGGCGCAGATGCCCAGATTATCATCAGGGGTACCGGTAGCTTCACCGATATCAATCCTCTGTATGTAGTGGATGGCATCCAGGGCACCAAAAACCTTTTTAATACGCTCAATCCTCAGGATATAGAAAGTATCACCATCCTGAAAGATGCATCTTCCACAGCTATCTATGGCTCCGCTGCCGCCAATGGCGTGGTGATCATCACCACCAAAAAAGGAAAGACCGGTCCTCCCCGCGTCAGCTTTACCTCTCAATGGGGCATCGCCAGGGCCTGGAAACAACTGCACCTGCTCAATACAGCACAATATGTGGACGCGCTGAAAGATCTCGCCGTTACTAAGAATACCGTACTGCCGGCAAAATTCAACACAACGGCAGTTTTACAGGACAGTACCGACTGGCAGGATGCCATCTTCCGTGATGCCATGGTATCAGAAAATGATCTGAACATCAGCGGCGGTGGCGAAAAAGTAAACTATAGTGTATCTGCCACTTATATCAATCAGCAGGCGATCTTAACCAATGCTACCAACAAGAGATTCCAGGCACGTGTAAGTCTCGAAGAAACGCTGGGCCGGTTCAGGTTTACACAAAACATCATCGTCCGGCAATATGCAGGCAAAGGCAACAATGCCAATATCATCAATGCCATACAATATGCTCCCTATAAACCTGTCCTGGACCCAACTATCCAGGGCGGATATTCTATCCTCTCCAACATCGATGACTTCAGCAATGCCGCTAATCCAATACAGGAGATTGCCATGAAAAGTCAAACTTCCAGATCACTGGCTTTCTTTCCACAACTATCGGGGGAAGTGCGTATCATAGATGGATTAAAATTCCGTTCACAGTTCGCAGCAGAAGTGAACTCCAGCCGAAGTAACAGTTATCAGCAACAGTACCAGGCGTCCAATTTCCTGAACCAGGCCCGCCAGTCGATGCTGACTTTTACGGAAAACTCCTACTACATGCTGGAAAACTATCTGTCGTACGAAAAACTACTTGGCAAACACCAGTTCTCTTTGATCGCCGGGCAAAGCTATATTGATCCGGGAATCACGAATGGCTCTTCCATCAGGGGTACCGGGCAACCCAATGATAATATCACCAATGTGGGGGTGGCTTCTTCTCAATCCGTTACCAATGCCTATTCCAACTATGCACGTCCTTCTGTGATCTCTTACTACGGCAGGTTGAACTATACTTATGATGATAAGTACATACTGACCACCAGTTATCGCAGGGATGGCGCTTCCAACTTTGGCCCTAACAACCGTTACGGTAATTTCGCTGCCGTAGGTTTATCCTGGCGCTTTTCAGAAGAAGCATTTATTAAAAAAATATTCCCGGTACTGTCGGATGGAAAGCTGAGCGCCAGCTGGGGACAAACCGGCAACAACAATATTCCCAACTTCCTGAATACCGCAAAAACGTACCAGGGCACACCAGGCGGCGCACTGGTATACTCCCTGGGCAGCACGGAAACATTTATATCCGGTACTACGTTGACGACGGTAAGCAACCCTGATTTAAAATGGGAACAAACTAATCAAACCGATATAGGCATCGACCTGGCCTTCTTAAATAACCGCCTCACCGTCGAAGCCGATTGGTATGATCGTAAAAGTACCGGTTTGCTCGTAACCACCCTGCTACCTGCCAGTATTGGCGTAAGTCTTACCGGTACGCAGCCTCGCAAAACAGTAAATGCAGCCGACGCCCGGAATAAAGGTTTTGAGTTGACCATCGGGTATAAGGATAAGATCAACAACAACCTCAGCTTCAATGTAAGCGTCAACGGATCTATTAACCATAACGAAGTGTTATCATTAGGCGATCAGTTTTCTGCGCCTATCCAGGCCGGCGCCTTTACGCCGGTACCCGCCACCACTTATACCGCTGCAGGCAATGCTATCGGCTCCTTCTATGGCTACCGGCTGGATCATGTGGCCAGAGATGCCAGCGAAATAGCTGCCCTCAACCAGGAAGCAGCAAAAAAAACAGGCAAACCAGATGCGAAATACCAGGATGGTTTGTTGCCGGGTGATTTTATTTATAAAGATATTGACGGCGATGGAGTGGTTACGGCAAAGGACCAGGAGATATTAGGCAATGCCATCCCAAAATATATTTACGGGATCAATGCCGGTATCACATATAAAAACTTTGACCTGAACCTGGTATTGTCAGGTATCAGCGGAACAAAACTCCTAAATGGCTTAAAATTAAATACAAGCTTCATGTCTACAGGGCACAACGCCAGCACCGATATACTTAACAGGTGGCGTAAACCCGGCGATGTAGCCGCTTTACCCAGGATAGGCCAGAATGTAACCGGCAACGGTAACCTCCGTCCATCCGACTGGTGGCTGGAAGATGGCAGCTACCTGCGCTTACGGAACATTACTATTGGATACAATGCCCCGGTGTCAATGTTAACCAATGTCACCAGGGGCGCCGTTAAATCACTCCGCATTTACATAGCAGCACAAAACTTAGTTACTCTCACCAAATACACCGGATACGATCCGGAAGTGGCAGGAGACTACCTGTTTGCACGCGGTATTGATCAGGGACAAGTACCACAGCCAAGAACTTTCCTCGCAGGTATTCAATTAGGTTTTTAATTTCTAAACGTGATTTTATGAAGAAGTATATACATCAATTATTACTGATAGCCGGGCTGATTACGATTTTCCCCGAATGTAAAAAGTCGCGCCTCGACCTGGTGGACCAGAGCGCCTACGCGTACGATACCTATTTCACTAATATAGGAGCGCTGAACCAGGCTACTATTGCCAGTTACGCTACACTGTTGCATCCCGGATTGTGGGCCCGGGAGTATTATTATATTTTTGACCTGATGGGAAATGAAGCCAAGCGCGCCAGCTTTTTGCTGGGGCCGGAACAGGAACTGGGCGATTACAGTTTTGGTACCAACAACGCAGATCAGAGTGCCTTATGGAGTTCCCTCTACCGGATGATCTTCCGGACCAACCTGGTGATAGACCGGGCGGCGGCCTGGAACCCTACATCCACCTCAGATCGCGCCAAACTGAATCAATATCTCGCAGAGGTAAAGTTCCTCCGGGCATATGCGTATTTCCATTTAGTAACCTTATGGGGAGATGTGCCACTGTATACCGACTATCAAACCACGCTTCAAAACAACTATTTATCCCGCAGCCCTGCATCTGACGTATGGAATCAGATAGAAAAAGACCTGACAGAAGCCGAAGCAACCACGGAATTACCTACTGTATATCCTGCCGCAGAATTGGGCAGGGTAACCAAAGGCGCAGTGATAGCCCTGCTCGGAAAGGTTTACCTGTACCAGAAAAAATGGGGGCTTGCACAAACTTCCTTCGAAAAACTGATGGGCGCGCCGTACACCTACAAACTCGACCCCTCATTTGATAATGTTTTCAGCACTACCAATCAGAACACGCCGGAAAACATCTTCCAGATCATGGATCAGCAGTGGACCGACTGGGGTATTGGCTCCCCTTACTATATGTTTGGCAATGGTGCAGAACAGGTAGGTAAACAAACGCATACCGGTCGCGCTATGGAATATGGCTGGAACGATTGGAAAAACGTATACATCAGCAATGCCGCTGTGAACGCATTCTCCTATCCAAATCCCGCAACTGGCCAGCCGTATACTGATCCCCGTGCCAGATCCACCTTCTATGGTACCGCTGCTTCCGGGGGAGATACCATGTACTGCCAGCAATGCACTACGGGAGCAAAAGCGTTTCCTTTTGATGCTGCCGATCCACAGGGCGACTATCGCTGGAAGAAATATGAATATTACAATCTCGTGGAAAAATATGGTGATCCTAAAAGTCCCATCAACGGACAGGTAATCCGCCTGGCTGACGTGATGCTGATGCTGGCCGAAGCCTATATCCAGCAAGGTAATACAGGCAATCCTCCACTGGCGATGATCGACAGCATACGCTCCCGCTCTCATGCCTTTTTGTATACTACGTTGGGGGATAAAGACAATGCCATGAAAATATTGATGCGCGAACGCCAACTGGAATTATGCGGAGAGCAATGCCGGTATTTCGACCTGCTGAGATGGGGAATTATCAAACAAACTATCAACGCGGAAAAAGCTGCGGAACCAGGAACCGGCACACAACCTTTCCAGGATAAACACGTGCTGTTCCCTATTCCCGATGTAGAGAAAAATTATAATCCTAACGTCGCCAAAGACATTCGAAATGGCTGGAATTAATACCCTTATCAGAAAGATAAGCCTCCTGCCGGCGGTGTCGAACAATAACCCGCACCGGCTGATGGAAGGCTTACCTGCACTTCTTTCAGAACCGCCCATTGGGAAGGATTAACCACCGCCAGGAAATGTAGTATAGCTAAATAATCAATTGACTCAAAGCATGATCCCTTTGGGGGCTTACCCGTCAAAAAATATCGGGGAGGGGAAATATTTGTTTACTACGGATGCTCCTATACGTTGTTACGGACGTCCATAACAACGAAAAGCATAAACGAAGATCATCTAAATCAAACCTTAATAATTCCACTGTTATGAAGATGAAAAAAGTTTACTACACGTTACTGCTTACAATTTTTTATCTGACTGCTTCGCAGGGTGTATACGCGCAAGCGTACACCTGGAACCAGGTCCGGATAGGTGGGTCTGGTTCGCTGCCCTCTTTTGTAGCGCACCCTATGGTACCCGATCTTTATTTTATTACCACAGATGTAGGTACTCCTTACCGATGGAATAAGAACCTGCAGAAGTGGGAGCATTTAATGTTATTTAAAAAGATACCGGTCAACTATTGGAATTGGGAAGTTAACCAGCGTTGCGGCAGCCTGGGGGTAGATCCCAGTGATACTACCGGTAATATTCTGTATGCTACTGTGGAAAACGGCGCCGGTCCGGCGCCAGGCAAAGGCTCCAGCGGGGTAGGTACTATCATGAAGAGTACTGACAGGGGTGAATCCTGGACTGACCTGCATGTTCCCATTGTTGTGCATCCCAACAGCACGCAGTATTACGGGGACCGTATACAAGTAGATCCCTCCAATAGTAATAATGTATGGGTTGTTACAGACCAGAATGGCGCCTGGAAAACGGGAGATGCCGGCACCAGCTGGTCGCAGGTAAGCGCTATCAATACACAGAGTGCCTGTGCCTTTATTCTTTTCGATAAAAGCTCCGGCACCCTTGCTGTAAATGGTCAGAATGTTACCAGGCGGATTTACATCGGCCGGTCTACAGGCATATGGGTATCAGAAGATGGCGGTGTTTCTTTCACACTGATGAGCAACAGTCCCCTGTCTCCAGGCCGGGCTACGATTCACGCAGATGGGACCCTGTACGTGTCTGCCGGCTCCAGCAGCGTTAAAAAGGGTGTATTCAAATACAAGGCCGGCAGCTGGCAGGACATCTCTCCTGTTTTTTTAGATAATCCTGACCAATTCTTCGCTAAAGTGGCGGTGAACCCAGCCAATTCAAATGATATCGTTGTAAGCACCAGGGGCACCTGGCAAAAAGATCCTTATTATATTTCAAGGCAGGGCGGAGCCCCCGGCTCCTATACACAGGGAAAGATCACCCGCGATAATTCAGAAGCGCCACACTCGGAAAATGACGGGGTACCTTACAATTCACCGGGGCATAATGCTGCTGCTTTTACCTGGGACCCTTTTTACCCGGACAGGGTATGGATCAACGATATGCTGGACGTGCTGAGCACCGATAATATCTTTGCGCCCATTTCCAACTGGAAAATCCGCGTAGCAGGCCTGGAAGAGATCGTGGTAACAGGCCCTATGGTAGCTCCTCCCAGTGGTAAGAACCTGTTGCTCACCTCTACCGCAGATGTCGGAGGTGGCCACCATCGTTCCCTTACGGAGCCGTTGACCCAGGGTGCCCTTTCCCGCACCGCACTGCACTACGGCATCTCTTCTGCGTTTAATATGCAGGGAGTAGCTTTTCAGTATACAGATCCCAATTTTGTTGTTCGTGTAGGCTGCGACGGCCCGGCAGCTAATCAACTCAGCGCATCGCGTGCGGGTTACTCCACCGATGGTGGCGATACCTATACCCTTTTTCCAAAATCGCCCGGCCTGCGTGGGCGTGTAGCCGTATCGGCTAATCGCAGGAATATCCTCTGGCTCACCCAAATAGATGTTAATAGTCCGGGTAACGTTTACTGGTCGGAAGACCTTGGAACCACCTGGACAAAATCCACCGGTGCTCCTTCGGGAATCTTACCCGCAGGCCCACAGTTTAACCTGTACCCCGGGCAAAACCATCTCGTAGCGGACAAGGTGAACGGCGATTACTTTTATATCTGGGACCGCGGTTCGTTTTATGTAAGCACCAATGGCGGAAAATCATTCCAGAAAACAACCGCCACTGGTCTTACTGCAAACAACGGCAGCAATCCCGATGGCTCTTCTTATGCCACCACCTCCAACGTTGAAGTAACGCCGGGGAAAACAGGGGATGTATGGATAGCATTTTACAATGACGCTCAATACAGCGGCCTTTTTCATACCTCAGACACTGGTAAAACATTCAGTAAGGCAGGTGGAGTAGATTTTAAGCCCAAATGGATAGCTGCTGCTATGTCCGACACCACTGCTAATGCGCACCTGGCTTTGTACGCCACCAGCCAGGACCTTTCCATCAACGGCATTACTTACGCCGCCTTCCGCTCAGATGATACCGGTCGTACCTGGACGACCATCTTAGACCGGTTGCCAGGCGTGGTGCAGAATATTACGGCAGACAACAAGGGAAGAATGTTTATTTCCATCAGTGGGAATGGCATCTATTTTGGCTCTCCTGTAGCTGGTCCTCTTCAGTCGGTAGAAATAGTCAATCCCTCATCAGATACCCTGGTAAAAGGGTTCTCTGTTAAGCTGAATGTAAAGCTCACCCCCACCTATCCCACCAATCCGTCCGTTACCTGGAGCTCCTCGGATACCGCTATAGCTAAAGTGGACCCCTTCGGGACGGTAAGCGGCATAAATGCGGGTACCGCCATTATTACCGTTACATCGGTCGATGGAGGAAAAACAAGTACAAGGCAGGTCGTTGTCATTCCTCCGGTCGTATCCACAGGTATTACGATAGACAGTGTCTTGTATGGTACCATGAATACGCCTAAGCAGATTGTCGCTACTATTACGCCATCAAATACCACTAATAAAACCCTGAACTGGTCGGTGGCAGATAGTACCATTGCAAGCCTGGATGTCAACGGCGTGGTTACCGGCTTAAAGCAGGGCACTACCACCCTCACCATTTCCACAGCAGACGGAGGCTCCACTAAAACCATGCAGTTGATCGTGAACACCATTGTGACAGCCATCAATGCAGGTACAACGGCAACTACGGGAAGCCCTTCAACGCCGTATCAGAATACAGCCTTCGGCCAATATATACCTGAAGGGCCTAACGGAACCGATCAACTATGGCATGCAGGGTATACCTGGAGCGTCCGTAATGCGGCAACGATGGACCTGAGCCAGGTAACAACGCCTGCGCCCCGCCAGGCATATGAGTATATGCGCATCGGCAAAAATAATACAGCTCAATTGCGTTATTTTTTCCGCAACCTGATTCCCAATGCCAACTATTCACTGCGCCTGCACTTTGTTGAGCCCAGTGATGTTGACAAAGCCAAACGGGTGTTTAATGTGAAGACCAGCAGAGACAGCCTCATTAACTTCAACATTTACGAGGCTGCAGGCAATAAGCTGAATACCGTGATTACACGCACTCTTGAAGCAAAAGCTGACAACGCTGGTGTAATAACTGTGCAATTCATTCCTAAGGTTGGTACCAACGATCCTTACAGCGCTTCTATAGCCGCCCTCGATCTTTCCATCATCCCGCTCCAGGGAATCAGCATCCATTCAGACAGCAGTAATCTCTATGTGAGCTATAAAGACACGCTGAAACTGACCACTACACCGGCAAATGCCACCAACCGGAACCTGGTGTACAGATCTTCCAATGACGCCATCGCTACCGTAGACCTGAATGGGGTAGTAACAGGAAAAGCTGCGGGCACAGTTACTATCACCGCTACATCTGTAGTAGGCAGTTTTACGGCTGCCAAAACCTATACGGTAATCTATGTACCTGTTACCTCCTTAACGCTGGATAGCACTTCGGCCAATGTATTTGCAGGATCATCCTTCCAGCTGAACGCTACCATCAACCCGGCAAAAGCCAGCAATAAAGAGGTAGTATGGACATCCTCAGATACAACCGTAGCCAAAGTAAGCAACAACGGCCTTATCAGCGGTATCAAACAAGGCGATGTAATAATAACAGCTACCGCGGCAGACAATCCGGCTATTGCTGCACAGGCCAATATTCATGTAGCCAATGTACTGGCCACCGGTCTTACGTTGCAACCATCCACCGCCATTATCGGGGAAAGGGATACGTTGCAGGTAAAAGTTACCTTCCTGCCGGCTAATACCACTATTAAAAAAGTAACCTGGAGTAGTTCCAATGTAACCTTAGCTACGGTTGACAGCACAGGCCTTGTCACTGCTATTAAACAAGGCGCTCTGACTATCACCGTCAATACCCAGGACGGCTCAGGCGTTTCAACTACTTTGCCAGTAACAGTAGTGCCATATGATTCATGTGGAGGCATACCCAATTATGGTTTCGAAAGTGACCTTATCAACTGGGTAGCTTATAACGAAAAAGTCCCTACGGTGGGCGCGGTGTACACCGTTAGCGGGAAAGGCCATTCCGGCGACAAAGCCGCCACACTGGGTTCTACTACAGCAAACACCGCTTTGAACATACAAGATTCCATACCAGTGAGAGGCGGTAGCGTCATCATATTTACCCAATGGGTCAAAGTAGAAAAAGGGGCCAGTGGTTATCCCTGGTGGGCAGGATATGGCGTTGGGTTTGTAGATAATCAGGGCGCTGCTACGGGTGCCGTTTATTCAAAACCGGTATACAATGTGGTCGCATACCAGGAAAACTGGGCTCAGATAAGAGATACGATCAATGTGCCTGACAGTGCAACAGGGCTTACTTATTGGGTGTCTAAGGTGGGACCCGGCACGGTATGGGTGGATGATTATTGTATAGAAGTTTTAAAGACAAATAAATCGGCTGTTTACGGCATAAACGCGGGTACTGCGCCCGCTCCTGCTAGTCCGTATGCCAATACTACCTTTGCTCAATATGTTCCGGAAGGACCTACTGGTACCGATAAGCTATGGCATGCTGGGTATACCTGGATACAAAGAGTGAATTCCCCTGTAGACGTGTCTCAGGTAACTGATCCGGCTCCTCCGCAGGTATATGAGTATATACGCATATTCAAAGACAATATCAGCCAGATGCGTTATTACCTGCGTGGGCTCACTCCTAATACCGTGTACGCTATCCGTCTGCACTTCGTTGAGCCACAAGATACACAGAAGAATAACAGGATATTCAGCATAAAAGCCTCCAATGGTCTCGACAGCCTTATAGACTTTAATATATACCAGGCCGCAGGCAACAAATTGAACACCGCTGTTATTAAAACCATCAGAGCAAAAACAGACAACGCAGGTTTGATACAGGTGATTTTTTTCCCTAAAAAAGGATTGTATGATCCTTATAGCGGCTCGATAGCGGCTGTTGAAGTGCGCACCTTACCCCCCGGGGACACCCTGCAAAGTGTGACTGCAAACCAAAACATGATCGCAGAAGTAAGCAACAAATTAAACACCCATGGTAACCTGGATTTTACAACGGAAATATATCCCAATCCTTCCAATAATGTGTTTAATGTAAAATTGACTTCTTCCTCGAAAGCGTCAGCAGTACTTATCATTGTTAATAACGCCGGCAGCATAATTTATTCTACAAGAATAAATGCCGGCACCTACTACCAGCTTGGCCAGGATCTGAAACCCGGCATTTATTATATCAATATCAGGCAAGGCGCTCAAAGCAAGACGATGAAAGTTGTGAAACACTAAAAAATTAAACTAAAAATGAAAAGCTGCCTCATTTATTTATGAGGCAGCTTTTCATTTTTTGACTTCAAGGGGAGCTTTATCCACAAATTACATATGTATTTCTTCGCGAAGTTCAACTAAAAACGTTACTAAAAGTAAAAGCCCTACCGGACTAGCATCTGATAGGACTTTTACTTCATTTGTTTGCTACAAACATGTCGCTAATAAAACGACATTGCCTTTGACAGGATCTCTTTGTATATCGTTTGTTTTTATACTCAGCTTAATTCTGCTCCCACCTTCTTCAGTAATGCCAGCGTTTTGCGTACCCCTTCATCTTCTGATAACTGTGCACCTTCGTATTCTATGCCCACATGACCGGTATATCCTGCGTCTTTCACGATCTTCATCATCTTGTGATAATCTGTTTCAATGCAGTTACCGTTGATGTCAAAGTCGTGGGTTTTAGCGCTTACACCTTTTGCAAAAGGCATGAGTTCTGTTACGCCCTCGTAACGGTCGTATTCTTCCAGGCATTTTGTTTTGGCCCATGCTTCCGGCGTGTTGTCCTCTGGTTTGGTACGGTTGAGGCAGAAGTTACCAAAGTCTGGCAAAGTACCACAGTTGGGTCTGTTCACTGCTTTCATCACGCTGGACAACCATTTACCATTGGAAGAATTGCCCCCGTGGTTTTCCACTATTACATTGATATTGTGCGCATTACCAAATTCCGCCAGTTTACCCAGGGATTCCACTACTGCTTTCGCCACATCCTCTGCTTTTCCTTCTCCTGCAGCATTTACACGGATAGCGTGACATCCCAGGTATTCCGCTGCTTCTACCCATTTATAATGGTTCTCTACAGCTTTTAGTCTCTTTTTAGGGTCCTGATCTCCCATATCACCTTCACCGTCGCACATGATCAATACGCTGTGGACGCCGTTATCGCTACAACGTTTTTTGAGGTCTGCCAGGTAGGCTCTATCGTTTGCTTTATCTTTAAAGAACTGATTCACATACTCCACGGCTTCAATACCAAAGTCTTTTTTAGCCTTCAGCGGAAAATCCAGGTGAGACATTTTATTGGAAAACAGCGCCTGGTGGAAGGACCATTCTGCCAGGGAAATCTTAAAAAAGAGAGGCTTTGTTTCTGAGGCACCGGGTAATGTGGCTGTAGTAGTACTGTCTTTAGCCGTTTTTTCGGAAGAACCACCGTTACAGGCAGCCAATACAGAAGGCAACATGCCGGCCCCCATTGTGTATAACGCCATTTGTCTCAGGAAATCCCTGCGGTGCTTTGGATTGTTCATATACGTGGTTTTTTAGGTGCGGAATGATAACAAAATACAATTTATAGCGCAAATACGGCACACTGATCAGGGGGAAATGTAAAAAATTATCCCAAAAGCGTAGTTTTTTCACATTTTCTTTCTATCTTATAAGCTCTTATTCCCGTTTGTCTTTATTTTATAATTCCACCTGATGTACGTAAGTACCATCATATGTGATAACTAAAGCCGTACCAGGACTCGTCCGGTACGGCTTTTCTACTTAACTTTCAAGCGCCAGGTGGCACTTATCTTCCCTATTTTACGTCCTTCTGCCAGTTGTTCCGGAGTGGCTGTTTTTAAAAGATATTCCAGTGCGGTCGTTTTGGTGGGGTCGGGTTCTGCTACTTTATCAATTACAAAACCCGCTTCGTTGAAGAATGCTTCTGCAGCCTCGAAGCTGTCGAACTTATTGTCTTCAATACGATGCTGATCGAAGAACTGCTGTAACTTATCATCCAGCTTTATTTTCAATTTCCCTTTCAGATAAATATCTGCGGTAATCCAGTAACCACCACGTTCTTTCAGCACTTTATGAATGATCCCCAGCAGTTTTTTCTTTTCTTCATCACCCAGGTACATCAGTAACCCTTCATTCACGATGACGAGCTCACCGGGAGGAAAGCGGTTTACGATACTGGTAAACTGTTCTTCATCCAGTGCATTCAGCGGCAATGTTTCCAGGGTCCCTTTGGTTTCAAAATCGCCCTGTTGCAGGGTAGTTACAAAGTTGATTTTTGTGCTGATGAGATCTGGCAGATCAGTATCAATATAGTAGACGTCGCGTTTTTTTACGGCATCGAGGCCACGGAATGAAAAGCCGGAAGATAATTCCAGGATGTTCTTTGCAGGGATGTCTTCCAGCAACTGATCGATACTGGCGTAACGGTTTTCGAAATGTGCCAGTCTTGCCCAGAAAATGAATTCTTTACGGTCGTAATCCGGAATGTATTGTTCGGGATAGGACATCAGCTCTGCGGCCTGCCGTGCATAAGGGATAGGGGTCATTCCCTTCATCAGCAGCAATGACATTGCTGAAGGGCTGATAGTATTGTAATTACGCTCCATGATTGGTGTATGTTTTTGGGTTAATTATAACGCGGTTTGCCCTGCAAAGATAAGAAAAAGCCGCGCCGGAAATTTGTCCGGTACGGCTTTAAGGTATTATTCGAAGGATAGCGGGAATCAGTCTTTGGGAGGATGGCGATGCCACCAGGAAGCCAGCAGAGAACCGGTCACGTTCATCAAAGGACCGAATACAGCAGGTGCCAGTCCTACGGTAGCAATCTTTCCCATACTTTTGGCGATGGCAGATGCCAGTCCGCCGTTCTGCATACCCACTTCAATAGCAATGGTACGGCAGTCCTGCTCCTTCATTTTTATCAGTTTACATAACCAGTAACCTAATCCGTACCCGGACAGATTATGGATAAGGGAAGAGAGGATGAGTAACATACCTACCTGTAACAGGCTATCACGTCCATGAGCGGTGATGATCACGATAATGAAAGCGATAGCAGTCATGGATACTTTAGGCATGATATTGTCCAGCCATTTCATACGGCCTTTCAGGAAATGGTTGAAAAGCAGTCCGGCAGCAACGGGGAGTATTACCATTTTGGTGATATCCCACATCATGGTAGTAACGCTGATATCTACATAGCTACCGGCCAGCCAGCGCATGAGGAACGGAGTAACGAACGGCGCCAGCATAGTGGATACAGCCGTTAACGTTACAGACAGCGCCAGGTTGGCTTTGGCTAAATAAGAGATTACGTTAGATGCCATACCACAGGGTACTGTTCCTATCAATACCACGCCTGCGGCTATTTCCGGAGGGAAGTTGAAGAGATGCGCCAGTCCCCAGCCAATGAAAGGCATAATGGTAAAATGACAGATCACACCAGTGAATACGCCCAAGGGCATTTTTATTACGCCATAGAAATCATGTAAGCTCATGGCTGTTCCCATTCCAAACATGATGATCTGTAATAAGGGAGTGATCAGTTTTGAAGACTCCCAGTCACCGACGTGTGTGAAATATTGCGGATAGTATAAAGAAGTAGTAACGGCTGCGAAGATCATTAACGTGTATACGAAACCACGTGTTTGTTCTTTCCTTGAGAATATAATAGCCAGGATAATCCAGAAAGCTATGATAAAGGGACCCGCCGAGGGCAATATTGCATTCATATAACGTTGGAATTTATTCAGTTTACCATGTTCTCTTTTCGAGCATTTTGTCCAGTTCCTGCCGGGTCATAGGTGCTTTCCCGGCCTGTTTGTGTTGCCATTCTATGAATGCATTTCTGATAGCGTCTGTCCAGTTGTTGTCTATTTCTCCAGGTGTATAACGACCCGATTTCAGCATTTCAAAACCAAACTGATCTTTCACAATGATAAAGGCCGCGATCTTAATGACCTTTTCTGCAAGATGAGCAGGGATGAATACGACCCCTTCCCTGGAAGTAAGGACCAGGTCTCCGGGAAGGACGATAGCGCGGCCAATACGGATAGGTGTGTTTAGTCCGGTGAGCATGACGTTCTTTAAATAAGAAGGGTCCCAGTCGCGTACAAAAGCGTTGAAACCAGCTATTTCTTCCAGACCGTCCACATCTCTTGCGGAAGCGTCGAATACTACGCCTGTACCGGTACGGGCATAGATCGCATTCCCTAAATTAGAACCTATCAATGTGCCTTCGGAGATTTTCCCGAAGCCATCTGCTACATATACATCTCCTTTGCTTAATTGCTGAATAGGCCATGAATTGGTATTGCCTTTAAAGCCTTTCTCTGCACCGCGTTCTTTGATGTGTTGTTCCACATCCGGTCTTGCAGGCATGAACATGGCCGTTACCGCGCGACCTACGATGGGTTTATCAGGATGGATCATTTTCCAGCCACCTTCGAACTGACAATGATAGCCTTCTCCTTCGAGGATAGTCCATACATCATCGATGTTTACTTCTCTGGCCTGTTCTATCAGGGCATCGGGAACTTTAGGTCTTCCGTCCGGGAAACGTTCTCCTTTCCATTCGGAGGTAAGGAAGATCAGTTCTTCCTTTGGTATTGTTTGCGCCCGCAGTTTCGCGGACAACATCAGTATTAAAGGAAGTAAATACAAAAATTTCATACAGTAGATTTATGTAGATAGAAGAATTGCCGGAAACAGGAGACTCATTGCTTTCCCTCGTTAATTACATTGGCTAAAGCATTCAGATCGTAGACCACTTTACCTGCACGGACCGTTAGTTCACATACCAGTCTTTGCGTACCTTCCTGTCTGTTACCCATACCATCCGTGAAACCGAATTTACCTTTTTCAATACTCAGAATGGCAATATCTGCCACACTTTTTTCTGACAGGTTACCCAGTTCTTCATGTTTAATTGCCAATGCCGCTTCTGAAGTAACTGCTTTGATCAATGCGGGCATAGTCATGCCCATATTCAGAAATTTGTCCATTACGTTCAGCTGGTCTTTCATTGCACCGTTCATACTGCCGGCATGGATGTCCGTGCTGATCGTACTGGGAAAGAACCCTGCTTTTAAAGCCGGTATGGCCTGCGAATAACAAAAGCTGATACCACCATGACCTACATCAAAGAAAATCCCTTTTTTACGGGCTTCCAGTACAAATGGCCGTAATTTACCGGTACTGTCTACAATACTCATGCGGCCTCTTACCTGTGCATAGGCATGCGTATAAATATCACCAGGGCGGAGATGATCTCTGAAGAGTTCTTCCAGCGATAATGGCGGATTACTGCCGCCAAAGTCTATCATCACCGGCTTATCCGTCAATACACCGGCTGCCACGGCTCTGTCTACCGGTGCCCACTCAGCGCCTTCATAATGCGCTACTTTGATGCCCACGATCAGGTTCCTGTATTGTTTGATGGTCAGCGCTGTCATCTTGGTATCCATATCAGAGAGATCCTGTTCGTACGGACCACCACGCATACCACCGCCAACTATATTGATGAATGCCAACACTCTTGTTTTAGAATGTTTGATCGTTTGTTCATTGAACGTTTCAAAGTTTTTCCAGCCGGAGCTTCCCGCATCTACGACTGTAGTGACACCACAACGGAAGGTAAAACCATCCGGTGCTACTGCATCAAAACTGTTGTTCAGATAACGGTTAGGAATGGTGCCCATGAAATTATGTGTGTGAATGTCTATCAGTCCGGGTGTAACATACATCCCCTTTGCATTGATCACTTTTGCAGCAGTAGCAGGATTTATATTTTCGGCTACCTTTGCAATACTATCCCCTTTCACTGCAACATCCATTACCGCATCTATATTATTCTTCGGATCTATTACATGTCCGCCTTTTATCAGTAAAGTATATTCCTGTGCACTTGCAAGATGTGTACATGCTATGAGAAATAAGAGACATTGGAGAAGCTTTCTCATTACTATCATTTTATTGAGACCTGAAAATAAAATATCCGCCTTCCGCTCCCGCCAGCAGGCGGGATACGAAAGACTCACAGAATAGAGCGTCTTCGTTTGCTGGTGGAAGCAGAGAGCCGGATGTTGTAAGTAAATTGACAGGACAGGACTGACGGCTTCATCCCACCACCAGCCCTGTTAATTCCCGCTGGTTGTGACTAAACACACCATGTATCAACCATTCGATAGGACCTTTTTCAATTGTGCGGCCACGATCTTTTCCTGTCCGGGTATCAGCATCCATGTGGTAATACTGATAGCATGGTCCCCGGTACCACCTGCCACTTCTATGGAGGGAGTTCCGCTGCGTAATTTTTCTTTTATATCTGCTGCTGTGGCAGGGATTTTCTTAGGGTCCCAGGACACATGCAAAGTAGGAATGTGATTGGCGATGGCAGGAACCTTTACTTCCGTAACAACCCCACTTACTGTTTCTGCCGCATCTCCTATCAGTTTAATCTGTGATTCCCATAATTTCCATTCTTTATCGTGATCGGTATTCAGGTAAGTTTCCAATGCTACCAGCATACCCAATACTTCTTCCTTGTTTACCTTATAACCTCTGCCGATGGTATTGCCCCGTGGTGGCGTACTTAATCTCGCAGCCTGAATGATTTTTTTATTGCCCAGCATCAACCCTGCGCTTTGTGGTCCACGCAGTCCCTTTCCACCAGAAAAACATACGATATCATAACCCATCTTCGTATACCTGAACAGGTTGTCTACCGGAGGTACATCTGCCGCACAATCTATAATAGTGGGGATGTTATGTTTTTTTGCTATCTGCTGGAATTCTTCTACCTGTATTTTTCCGTCGAAGTTATTGGCATTCAGGAAATACATCAGCGCTGTTTTTTCACTGATCGCATTTTCCAGTTCTTCCTTTGTATCGATGTATATTATTTTAAGACCGGTATTCTGGATAGCATGCGCGTAGTCGATCCGGTGAGCGTTCTGCATGATCGCTTCCGTTTTCATACCATTCGCTTCCAGGAAAGGCAGCAGTGGTACTTTCTTTTCATCCATGCCCGTAAGGATACCCGCAGATGCCAATGTAATGGCAGATGCAGCGCCGGAAGTAACCGTGGCATATTCGCAATGTAACAGATCAGCGATACGCTGACCTACTTTATCATGTAATTCATCCAGCATCACATATTCTTTGGAAGCATACTGAATAGCGCTTAATACTTCCGGACGCATCAATGAACCAGTCATAAAGGTATAGGTACCGGCAGCATTGATAAATGTGCGGATGCCCAGGTCTTTAAAGTAATCTTTCCCTGTCAGTGGTGCTTTTACAGGTTCGCCGGTAAAAGGCAATAGTTTAGCCGTGCCTGCAAATGCACCCAGTACGGGGAATGCGGACATATTCTTTAATAAGTCTCTGCGGTTCATAAAATAAAAGAGTAAAGCGTAAAAGAGATGTTGTCTTTATAAGGCGGCGATACAGTCCATTTCCACGAGTGAGTTACCCGGCACACCACCATATACGGCAACAGTTGTACGTACAGGAGGGTTACTACCGAAACGGCCTTTATATACTTCATTCATTCCTTTATAATCATTCAGATCGTGCAGGAATACACTTACTTTCAGCACTTTCTCCATCGAAGATCCGGCCTTCTTCAATTGTACTTCCATTTCTTTCAGTACAATTTCTGTATGCGATTTTATATCCCCTTCCACGTGCGCACCGATACCGGCTATAAATACCATGTTACCATGGACCTTAAAACTGGAAAACAATGGTACGTCCTGTTCGTATATCACATTCCCTTTTACTGTTGTTTCCGGGATACCTGCTGCTTTTGCAACTGCGTTGATACCTGTGATACCTGCTACGGCAGCTATCATTTTTTTAAGTACGGATCTTCTTTGGTTTTGCATGATTGAGTAAATTTATAATTATGGGTTAAAGATTTAACGGAGCGTACATTTTGCTACAAATACGGGGCTCCTGACGGAGCCTATGCGTAGTGTAGTATATTGTTATATGGACCTTGCTAACGGAACCTGTGCAGTATGGTATTGTTGTTATACAGACGTTGCTGGTGGAGCTTATATGTAATATACCATTTTTTGTTTATAAACAGGACGCTCCTGGTGGAAGATCTGTCTGACCGGCTCCACCAGGAGCGTCCTGTTTGCAGCAATGTTTATTTACTATCCCACCATACGTGCGTAGTCATAGCATTTGGACCCTGTCTTGTTACAGCAGCCTGGAGGCTCACGCTGTTTACGCTTTCCTCGGAAGGAGGATACAGCAGACGGCGTGGAATAGTACCACCTGTAGCATTACCCGGAATATTTACCGGGGTCAGTACTGGATACCCGGTACGACGCCAGTTGGCATGTATTTCCTGCTCGTCCAGGAACATAGCGATCCACATCTGCGTACCTATCTGTGCCAGTTTCTGATCGGTAGTACCGGTCAGCGGATTTGCTGCCTGATAGGTAGCAACCCTGTCACTGGTGATCACTCCCGCAGCGCCGAACAATGACCAGTTATGCATGGAAGACGCGATGGCTTCAGAGAAGGTAGTAGCGGCATCACCGGCGTACCAGCCTCTTACTGCTGCTTCAGCCAGTAACAGTTTTGTTTCAGCAGCGCTCATCACGATGAAAGGCGCAGTGTATTGC
The DNA here is from genome assembly GCF_009758125.1 of Chitinophaga oryziterrae. GTDB lineage: Bacteria > Bacteroidota > Bacteroidia > Chitinophagales > Chitinophagaceae > Chitinophaga > Chitinophaga oryziterrae. The sequence continues at coordinate 960,537 of NZ_WRXO01000002.1, read as the reverse complement.
AAAATAGTAGCCGGATTAGGTTCTGATAAGGAGCCAAAGTTATCCGGTTTTAACAGCAGGCCATTAGGCATGCCCTGTTGCAGGGAAGAAGTAGTGTCTGTTTTACCGCCTGTCCATACTACGGCCATCGCACCCATACGTGGGTCATTCGTGCTTTTCAGTACATCAATAAATGTTTTGGCATACTTTCCACCTTCTGTATTACCAGTACCGTTTGCAGCACCATAATCATTGGACAATAAGCTGGCAGCAACAGGGTTTCTGTTGGTAGTGCTGGTACCTGTATATTTCATAGTGGCAACATCTGCATCACTCGTGATCACACCACCGGAAATTGCTTTCGTTACCCATGTCTGTGCAAGGGTTTCGTCTACTTTAGTCAGGCGCATACCTATGCGCAGCATCATAGAATAAGCAAACTTTTTCCATTTTGTTACATCACCGCTGTAGATGTAGTCGCCTGCACCGAAGGTAGGCTGACTGGCATCCAGTGCCTGTGCAGATTCGTCCAGTTCTTTCAGCAGATCTGCATAGATATCAGCCTGTGCATCATATTTAGGCGTAAAGATATTGCCGGTATATCCTTTTACTGCTTCAGAATAAGGAATATCGCCGTACAGGTCCGTCATGCGGTGCATAATGTAGGCACGCATGATACGGGCGATGGATTTCTTATTTACAGAACTATCTACGGCAGTAATCACAGTCGCCATTTCAACAGCGGCGGTAGGATATCCTGTAGTGAAATAATCATAAGGGTAAGTACCCTGCTGGAAATAATATTTATCACCTATACCCGGTACATCCTTGTAGGTAGCAAAATGCTGCATAGAGCCACCGGCAAACAGCGCATCCGTAGAGAAGTAGCTGTTACCCCAGACATCCAGTAATGCCTTACTGAAGAGAAATTCCGGCTGGGCAACGGCAGAAGCATCCGGATTGATATTCATCTGCTCAAACCCCTTGTCGCATGACTGAAAAGCAAGTGTTGCTGTAACAGCCATATATATCAGATAATTAAATCGCATTTTCATAATAAAAGTGTGTAAGCATGAACAATTAGAATTTCACCATCAGGTTTGCACCGAAGCTTCTTGTACGTGGGATACCGAATGCTTCAAAACCCTGTGCATTACCATTTGTGTAGCTTGATTCAGGATCAAAGTTGTCTGTCTTCTTGTACAGTGTAAGCAGGTTACGTGCTACAAAAGAGATAGACGCACTCTGTACCACTGTCTGACCCTTTACAGGAATATTATAGCCTAATACGACCTGGCGTAATTTCACGAAACTCCCATCAAACAAAAACTGATCAGTGTAGTTCTTGGTATTATCCCAGTACAGACGCAATTCACTCACCGGTACTGTTCTGTTAAATGCAGCACCTGTTTCATCCACACCATTCAACACGATCCCTGTTTCTCTTCCTTTCAGTGTTTTCTTATGCAAACCAAAACGTGTAGCATATACATCAGAACCAGAGAACACTTTATTACCAAACTTACCATCTACCAGTACGTCCAGTGAGAAGCGTTTGTAGTTAAAAGTATTTGTAAGGCCCATTGTTAACGGAGGCACACCGTTACCGAGGTTCATCAGACCACTCTTCAGTTCATATTTGGTAGTTGAGTTATATACACTCTCCCCTTTCGCATTCTTTACAGCAGTATAACCTTTGATAGTACCATAAGATTCTCCTACCGCGTTGTGGATGAATGCCCAGCTACCTACGCTTACTGCCATTTCCAGGGTATTCAGTCCAGGTACTAATTGTATGATCTCACTCTTATTGTACGCAACATTGTAGCTAACGTTCCAGGTGAAGTTTTTAGATTTTACAGGAGTACCTGTTAACAATACTTCTATCCCTTTATTAGATACTTTACCGATGTTCAACAATGCTTTGTTATAACCGGAAGCGGTAGAGATAGTTGTTTTGAGGATATCGTCTGTTGTTTGTTTGCTGTATAAAGTAACATCAAAGCCTAAGCGGTTATTGAAGAACTGTGCTTCCAGTCCAACTTCTGAAGTAGTAGCTGTAAGTGGTTTCAGGCTCGAATTGGTTACCAGATTCTCCCCGTTATTCTTTGTAATTTCCTGTAATGCCGTACCCTGGTTACCACCCTGTACAATGCTGTAAGTCTGGTTAAGGATATAAGGGTCAGGAGTAGCACCACCTACCTGTGCCCATGAAGCACGCAGTTTGGCGAAGGTGACTGCAGATGGTAGTTTGAATGCATCTGACAGGATTACGCTGGTACCTATTGCAGGGTAGAAGATACTGTTGTTCTTAGGGCTCAGTGTAGAGAACCATTCCTGGCGACCGGTAAGGGTCAGGAATACGATAGATTTATAATCCAGGTCTACTGATCCGAAAGCAGAGTTGTTCGCCACGTTGTTCCTGGCAACCGCTGTATTGCTGGTGGTCAGGTTTGTCATGCTATAGAAGAATGGTATGATAAACTGTGTACCTGTAACAGTGGTCGCGTTTGATTTGTACCTGCGGGCATTCATACCACCCAATACATTCAAACCGATGTTGGTAAATAGTTTGGTGTTGTAGTTAGCAGTGATCATGGAGTTGGTTTCTGCTACATACGTTTTGATGGAAGTATATTCACCGGAAGCACCGTTTGTATATACAGTACCAGTAGGAATGATACCTACATAATCGTAGTTAAAGAAATCACGGCTCACGGTTCCTTTTACATAGAGGTTCTTTAACAGATCGTACTTCACGCTGGCCTGACCGATAAAGCGGTTTTTACCATCGTTATTCTGGAACTTGTTTATTACGAAATAAGGGTTGGAAGCGTATGGTGTTTCATTCCATTGTGTTTCACGACCCGTAGCATCATAACCGGGATTCAGTGAACGGATATCAACGGTGTTGGCAACCATGTAAACGCCCCAGTTGGGGTTGCCAGTGGCATCCCCTGAACTGGAGCGGTTGTTTGCATTCTCAACATTGTATTGCGCTATAGCTTCTATTGTTGTTCTTTTACCCAGTTTGGCATTCAGGTTCAGGTTACCGATCTTTTTGTTGAAATCGGAATTAGGAACGATGCTTTTGCTGCTGACATTAGACAACGAGAAGCGGAAATTCAGTGCTTCACTTCCACCGTTAAAAGCTACGGTGTTGGTATAGGTAGAACCTGTACGATAGAAGTTTTTGATATTATTTTTCTGGGGAGAGTAAGGATGTTCCTTACCATCAAACTGAATGTAAGGCAGGCCATCCATTTTGGCGCCGAATGAACGGCGGCCCCATGATACAGCCTGGCTCTGTGATGCTGGTTTTACACCACCGTCACCTTGTCCGTAAACGTATTGATAGTCCGGATATACAGCAGGTGTTTCAGCCGTGAAAGTAGTGTTGTAATCAATCCCAACACCTTTGCGTGCACGACCTTTCTTGGTAGTGATCACGATTACACCGTTGGAAGCGCGGGAACCGTACAGAGCAGCAGCAGTACCGCCTTTCAGTACAGTGAGGGTTTCGATATCGTCCGGATTGATACCGCCGATACCATCACCTCTGTCTACGTTCTGACCACCACCACCGGTAGTAGGGCTTCCACCCGGCGTAGTATTATCGATAGGCATACCGTTCACTACGTACAGCGGCTGGTTATCACCTGCCAGGGAAGTATTACCACGGATGATCACACGGCTGGAACCACCAGGGCCGCTGGCCAGACTGGTAGCATTCACACCGGCAATTTTACCGCTCAGAGAGTTCGCAACATTCACTTCACGCGCCTGGGTAAAATCACTTCCTTTTATTTCTGTTACACTATATACCAGGGCTTTCTTTTCCTTCTTGATACCTAATGCCGTTACCACCACTTCGGATAGATCTTTGTTAGATTCTTTCAGGCTGATGCTTATCGGAGCAGAAAGATCGCTCACGGTGATTTCCTGTTTTTCAAATCCTACAGAAGAGATCACCAGTACCACCGGCGCAACAGCATCTTTTATATTTAATTCAAATACACCTTCACCATTGGCAACAGTAGCAACAGAAGAATTGCCTTTCAGCATAATGGTAGCACCTGGAACGGGATTACCATCCGGACCTGTTACTTTACCTTTCAGCTTATCAGCCAGTATACTGTTGCTCAAGCCAGTATTGATCTGTGCATTATATATGGAGTATTGTGTTTTGTTGATACGCATATAAGCCAGGCCTACATCTGACAGCAGCAGTTTTAAAGCCGCTTCAGCATCCATGTTCTCTGCCTTGTCAAGTTGAGAAGTAGCAACAACTTTACCATCCAGTAAGCCTTCTTTATAAGCAATACGGATGTTCTGAAATTTTTTAAGTCTTACCAATGCATCCTTTAATGCAATAGTAGCATTCACATGTTTTACAGGGATCGTTTCTGATTGCCGCATGGCATACATTACGGGCGTCTGGGCGCTGACCGGCATAATACCGGGGATCAGGGCACAGGAAAGCAGCCCCAAAACGAGATTTTGGTTCAAAATGTTCATAGTTTTTTTTTACGTGTCCTAGTTTTTCAGCGTTACCGCTTTTTCTGCCGCTACTTAACTGAAGAGATGACTAACTCTTTATCTGATGGCTGATTGATTTTTACGTTAAGCGTCGTGGTAATTACGGTCAATAGTTCCTCTACATTGGTTACGTTAATATCACCTTCTATCTTTAGCTTTTTAAGTGATGCTTCCTTTACTTTAACAACATATCCATAGTTGTCCTGCAATGTTTCTATGATCTCGCCCAGCGTAGCATCTGTGAATGTGAGCTGCGTCTGTGTCCAGCGTTTGATTTTCTCTGGCTTGTCTAATTTTTTCGCAAGTACCAGCTGGTTGTCTGCGTACTCTATATAATCTCCCGGCTGCATTACAACAGCGCCTTTCTGATATCCTACTTTAATCTTACCTGTAATCAGTCCTACATTCGTTTTGCCATGGCGGCTCTTGATATTAAATGTAGTACCTAATACTTCTACAGTGATCCCGTTCGTATGTACTATAAATCGTTGTTCTGCTGATATTTTATTCAGGTGTTTTACATCAAACAACGCCTCTCCTTCTATCCATATCTCTCTTGGTTGTTTTTCGTTCCATACCTTATTATAGGTAATGGAAGAAGACGCATTTAATGTAACCACGGAATGGTCCGGTAATGTAATTGTTCTCTTCTCACCATAACCGGTCGCTACTATTTCCTGTGAAGATTTTGTAACCTGATTTACCAGGTAATAACCACCTACTGAAATCAGTAATACAACAGCGGCTGCTTTCATCCAGGTATTTAACCAGCGGACACGGACCACTGGTTGTGCTTCTATTGTAGCAGTGATCCTCTCCAGAAGATGTGCCTTATTATTCTTGTTTTCCCAAATTTCCTGTGAGCGATAAGTGCGGATTACGTTTACCGCAAAATCAAAGTTCTTTGCTGCAGAAGGATATAACAATGAGAAGTTACTCCAGAATTGCGCGGCAGCGGCATCCTGTTCCTTCCCGGACACCCATTTTATGAAGGCATCATCATCCAGGAAATCCTGCAGCGAGTATTGTGAATATTTGTCATTGTTCATCACCTTGTCCCCTATTTATTCTTATTATACATGACATGCTTAAAATTATCCCTCCAAAACCAAATTATTTTTTGGTAAAGTTTTACAGAGGAGGAAAAGGCAGAAGAATATGGTCAAAAAGCGTTTATCTGATACTTTTTGCAGATTGTCGAGGGCTTTATAGAGTAATTTATAAGTAGAACTCATATTGATGTCCATAATAACCGCGATCTCTTCATAGGACATTCCTTCATAGAAGCGGAGAAAGATAATCTCCTGCTGGCGTGCCGGTAAAGTGTTTACCAGTGCGATCACCTGTTTACGTAACTCCTGTTCTTCCTGCCTGAAGGAGGCATCAGGTATAAAGTTTACTTCAAAGCCGCTTTCTCCGGCCTCTCCGTCTAATTCAACAAATTTGGATAATGACTGTATCTTCCTGAAAAGCGTAGAACGCAATGCTTTATACAGGTAATTTTTTACTGATACCGGGTTACCTAGTCTGGAGCGGGTAGTCCACAACCTTACAAAGAGATCATGCACAACATCCTGGATCAGATCGGCATCTCTTGTAAACTTGCGGCCATAATTGTTCAACAGTTCGTAGAATTCACCATAGAGCGCTGTAAACGCATCCCAATCTCCCTGTTTAAACGCATTCCACCATAACACGTGACTCTCGGATTGCATTGGCAATTAAATTTTGGAAGACGATGGCTAATAATACGAAAAAATTACTTGTTCTAAGTAACATTTTTGGGGGAGCAGACAGTATGGGGGCTATTTTACTAAAATGTGAGACGCCGGGATAACCCGGCGTCTCATTAATAACTGCATTCAGAACTACCCATGATTATGACCACCTAAAAAATGTTGCTGCTTTTCACTGCGAGGTGGTACAGGGAGGACAGACGCTAGATTTTGACAATAATATTCCTTTTATACATGATCCACACCGGGATCAGCAACAGCAATACCAGCATGATGGCAGCTGCCAGTGATGCGTTATATGGTGAAAGGAAAGGCATGAACCAGGATGACGGGATACCACCAAACACCTGGGGGATCACGCCGGATAATACATAGGCTGTAATGGCGTTCCGGCCAAAAGCCACAAAAGGAGGTGTGATCTTCTTATATCCCTGTACATCTATCAGCCAGTAGCTGGTTGCCAGTCCCATACAGGCGAGGCCTGCGGTGTATAATACAAAGGAGCTGGTCCAGAGGGACTTATTAATAGGGAAGAAACTATCCCATATGAGTCCGAGTAATACTGAGCCGAACCCGAATACAAACATCCAGGTTACCTTCTCGGCATCCTGCTTGTCTTTGCGGCGGACCCAGTCGCCCACCATAATACCCAGCAATCCTGTGGAGAAGGCCGGCAGGGTACTTAAAATACCTTCAGGGTCCCATGTTTTTGATTGTGCCCAGAGGTGATGTTCTGTGAGGATGGTACGGTCCAGCCAGGCCCCCAGGTTAGTCTCCGGTTCCAGGTTGGCGGGACCTATTCCGGGAACAGGTACGAAGGTCATCAGTAAATAATAGCCTATCAGGAAGGATATACATAACCATATACGCGTTTTAGCGCTTGTTTTAAGGTATAACAGGGAGATGACCAGGTATACCACCGCAATACGGGGTAATACGCCGGGAATCCTCATATTATAGAAATCGAAGTGAGGGATGAGCCGGAACAGCATACCTATCACAAAGATGGTGATCGCTCTTTTGATAATATGCATGATCAGTTTACCATGTCCGGCGGTATCCAGGATCCTGTTACTCATTGCAAAGGCGACGGACACCCCTACCATAAAAAGGAAAAAGGGGAATACCAGGTCTGTGGGTGTACATCCGTTCCATTTGGAATGTTCCAGTGGTGCATATACGTGGCCCCAGTCTCCGGGGTTGTTCACCAGGATCATACCGGCTACGGTAAGACCACGAAAAAAGTCTAGAGATAAAAGTCTTTGTTTCATTCAATCGTTTTGTTTTATTGCAAGTGTGTCTACTTCTGAGTATAATGGCAGTTGTCCAGGTCCTGGCCTGCGACAACTGCCTGTCCCCCTCTGATCTTTTATGCTATAAATGGTAATTGTTCTAATTGAATCCCGCAAGTGTCTTAAAAATATAAAAAAATACACATTATCATGCAATTATCTTCCTGAGATCATACATGGTAGATCACTTCATGAGCCTCTTCAATTTGAATATTATGACAGATGTTGTTAATCATAAATACACTGCATCTGACTGTTTAGTTCTCTGATGTAGCTTGGGAATATAGGTTCTGGATTTGTTTTTCAATTTAACTTCACCTAATATTCACGTCAGATAAGGTGTATTTATCGATCAACAACATCTGGCGCGAAGATGATGTAATCAAACTGAGGCAATACCCGTAAAGCCGAATGAACAGTAAAAGATCTGTAAGATTATCTCTTTAAAACGAGTTCGAATATTAACTGAAATTTCAATATTACCATATCACTAAATCCCTTTTAAAGATAGGCTGGTTATCGATTTAATAAGTCGGCTTAAAATACTTAATGGAGCTTATTTTTGATTTAATTTATATTTCTCAGTTATTTAAAAAACTTATACATTCGATGAAACAAATGATTTTTTATGGGAAATGAGTTAAGACAAATTTTAGAAAAGTTCGATTCTATCGATCAGAAATTTGATTCTATCGATCGACGGTTTGATCTGATGGACAAAAAATTTGATCATATCGACAAAAAATTTGATGGTATCGACAAAAAGTTTGATCATATCGACAAAAAATTTGATGGTATAGATCAAAAATTTGATGGCATGGGTCAAAGATTTGATATTATGGACAAACGATTCGATTCTATGGAACAAAACATTGAAAGAAGGTTTGAAACTGTAGAAATGAATTTCATGGCTGTCAATACAAAATTAAGTGTTATTGACGGCCGGTTAGAAATAATTGAAGACTGTATCGAAAGAATTGAAGAATGGGTTCCTTTCAGACAGGCATCTCTTAACCTCCCTAAGAGAAACTGACCTTACACTCATTTAGCCCCTGATTTCATTTAACCCTGCGTTTTTTTGCGTCTATAGTGTGATATTCTCATCCCCTTCTTTATAAGGCACATAAATCATCAGTAAAGTAAACATCTCATCCGAGGCTCTCATATTACCGGTAGAGAAAACAATCTTGGGTGGATTATTAGGATTGAAAGGGTTACCGGCAGTATTATCATATACACCAATCATATTGATTACTGAACCTGCCGGGATCTTTATCAGTTTCTTCATCCGGTATAGCTCCTGCCATCTGAAATCCCAATCGGGTATATGTACCAGGTTAATTGTATCATTCTCCGGCGTCACTGCATAGGCATAAAACTCTTTGCCCAGATAATGCATATGCGGCCACACATACATGACAGACTGCGTTTCCTGTGTCTTTACTTTTAATGTAAATGTACTTACCTGTTTGGCAAACAGCACAAATTTAGGCTTGATATCCCGCTCTGCAATTCCTCCGGAACCTAAACTGATAATACGTACATTCCTTTCAACAGGTTGCTTTTTAAAGAACAGCTTTACACCTAACATTGATTCCTCACTAGCCGCAATAGCAGAATAATGCACGGTTAAAATCAGTACCCCTCTTTTGGGTAGTACCCATCCGAACTGCTTAGGGTAAAACTCATTGGAAGTTCCAGGTATCCAGCCTGAATAATATACCATCGACTTTTCCAATGGCACGTATTTCTTATTCTCTATACCGGCAGTATCGGTATCTGTATCAATCATCCAGGGACCATCATGAATATCCTTATCCGGCACTGCATAAAAACCATAATTAAGATGATGGATGATCTTCTTATTATTGGCATACAACTCTACTCCTTCTATATTCTGTGTATCTGCTAATTCAAAAGGGACTTTAAATACTACGAACTTCTCCTCATTTGTACCCCTCACTAAAAACGTGGAATCTATTTTTAAAAGCAGATCGGGTGCACGGTTCAGTACTTCATTATTATTCGTTGCTGCTTTCTTTTTTTTATCAGGTGCGTTGTCTGCAATCCAGTTAAGGATCGTTGTTTTCTCCTCTGCTGTCAGTGACCTGTTATTGCCAAAATCCCTGTAGTGTGCATCTGCTCTCCAGGGTGGCATGTAATTGGTTTCAACAACATGTTTGATAAAGGATGTACGCTTTTTGATGCTTTCATACGTTTCGAGAGAAAACGGCGCATCTCCACCACTGCGGTGACAGTTAGTACATTTAGCCGTGATAATTTCCTGCGCGTTCATCTGGCCAAAAGTGATATGGCTGATGCCAATTAAAGTTATCAGTAAAAGGAATATCCTCATATTAGTTATCGTTGATAAAACATCCGATTGGTTGTGTATAAGCAGGATTGGCAGGCACGCCATCCAAAGTATGCACGATCGCATCATCCAGATAACTGACCGTTGCCTTTTTTGTATTCTTCCCTAATCCTACTACCCAGTTATCTATCGCTCCACTATATTTTAAACTACGTTTTTCATCATATAAAAAAACTTCAGGGGTTACTGTAGCATGGATGGTAGTCGCGAGTAATTTCTTTTTATCCGTTAATAAAGTAAAACTGATCGCGTACTTTTTCCGAAAGGCAATATACTCTTCCTTTGTATATGCGTTTCCCGGGAAAACACCTACAATCGTTACTACATCATGGTATTTTTGAGAGAGTTGATTGAGGGTAAGTGTGTAGTTCTGGCATAATGGGCATTCCGGCGACAACCATACTATCACCAGCATTTTAGTAGATACCTGTTTTAATAAAAAGTCCTTCTCCCCCGAAATATTCTCCAGTTGAATCGTATTGATCTTCCTGTCCTGTGCATGTAGCTGCAGGTATAAGAGCATCATCAATATGGACAGCATAGTTTTGTGGTACATAGCGTAATAAGCAGAAAGCCCCTTCCGGAGCTTTCTGCAATATAATATAATTAAATTATTGAACATCCCACCATACTCTGCCGGTGATGTCATCGGGTGTTGAGAACCCCGGATCTTTCAACATATCTTTAATGGCATCCAGTGCATTCTGATAATTTAAACTTGTAATAGAAGGATATGTTACAACAAAACGACGAGGCATTGGCAATGCCGTATTATCCTGAGTAACTGTTTCCAGTTTCAGGATAGTACCTGTTATTGAAGGGAAGCCGGTCCTTTTGATAGTAGCCCATGCTTCATTCTGGTTCTTGTAACAGTTGAGATATTCCTGTACACTGATCTGTTCCAGGGCATGAGCCGGGTCATATACTACACCAGGTTGTGCCTTGTAGTTTGTTACTTCAGCGCCTGTTAATGGTGTATAATTTACTACTGCTGCTTTTGACCCCATATCATCATAGATAGCAAGGGAAGCATCGATACCGTTGTAATACCATGTTTGTGCATCTTCTGTGGTTGCTCCTGTTACCGCTAACTCTGCACGCATAAAACATACATCCGCATACGTGATGATAGGAAATACGATTTTATTCTTGCTGGTAGAATTGTAATACAGGTTAGGCTGGATGAAAGAAGAATACCTTACAGTTGTTGAAGCTCCCTGATAACTGAATACCAGATCTTTAAAATAATAGCCATAGTTAACATCTGTATTAGCGCCCGGATTGGCAAATTGTCCGCGGTAAAGTTGTCCGTCCCAGGCCAGTGTAGCAGGCAGTACACCTTGCGCTTTGGCAGAGTCGAACATATCTTTGGTAAGCGGAGCTTTCTGGAATAATGTACGGATACGGGGATCAGCAGTATTCCACATAAAGTCCACCAGGTTCTTTGCACCGGAAACGTCACTGTTACTCTGAGGATTGTAGTTACCTCCTGATGAGAAGTCGGTACCACCTACAAACTTCCAGTCTTCAGCAGTGCTGCTGATCAGGCCACCATCATCGGCCAGGATCTTTGCCACCAAAGTTTTCATCTTCGCAGGATCTCTTTTTGATAATCTCATAGCGATCCTTAAACGGAGACTGTTAGCCGCTTTGATCCAGCTCGCTACTTTCCCTGCATAATACAGGTCGTAGTTAGTGATGTCTGTCTGGGTAGCAGCTGGTGTTGTTTTCAATATAGCTATACTGGCAGCCAACTGATTTTCCAGTGTATCGTACAAAGCAGATTGCGAATTGTAAGTGGGTGTCAGTAAGCCGGTATACCTTGCTTTGAATGCTTCGGTATAAGCAATGCTACCCTGAACATCTGACACATAGAATGCATAATAAGCCAGAGGGATACCTGTGATAGCACGCAGGTAAACGTATTTCTGTTTTTCCACATCCGGCAATGCATCTATCAGGTGCATTACATCTACCAGTTTGCTTCCTACATTGTTGTAGAAGTTGCCATAACGCTGGTTGAGGTTTCCTGAACCGTTATAAACAGTACCGGCATTACCTGTACGTGTAACGAAGCTCTGTGTCCAGTAATACATGGCCCTGTTGTAATCGTAATAATACTCGAAGTCATTGCTATTGATGTTTAACAAAGCAGCAGTAAACTCATACTCCGGACGGATAACAAGTACGTCATCCGGATTAGTATTCATCTCTGCGAATTTATCACGGCTACATGAAGTGAAAAACACACCCAGCAGCAGGATGATCGTTATATGTTTTAAGCGCATAATTTTAAATTTTTAGAAACTGCCATTAATAGAAAATCCAAAGCTGCGGATATAAGGCATTGCAGACCCTTCCGTCATCGCATCAGATCCGGTACTGTTCAGGTTCTCAGGATTGATATGATCCTTTGCACTGTTGTACAGGTACATCAGGTTATTACCCATTACTGTTACCCTTAAACCATTTAGTTTAAGTCTGTTAACCAGCTTAGATGGCATATCGTAAGTAAGACTTACCTGCTGCAGGGAGATCCATGAAGAAGTAAACATAGATGCTTCCCTGATACCATTCGCCCAGCTGTGGGTATTCTGATATAAGGAGGTAGCGGCGGTAGGATTTACCCAACCTTTATCATATGCTTCTTTCATACTTACACCGGAGAGATCGTGCGAAGCACCATCAAGTCCTACCAGCACTGTACCTTGTTTGTACACACCGTCCAGGATCACACCATTTTCCAGTGCAGTACCAGCGGCATTGGTGAAAGCCAGTCCACCAGTTGCCTTTGTTCTGTAAGGCAGGGTGCTCTCGATGCTACCTAACCATGAACCCAGATCATGCGTTGTCGAATAGATAGTACCACCAATTTTGCTGTCCATTACAAAACCTAACTGCCAGTTCTTGTAATTGAAATTATTGCGCCAGTTACCCAGGAAGTCTGGTGTGATATGGCCTACTACGGGTTGCTGTGAAGCGCCCTGTGTGTAGTTCTGTGCTCTTACATAAACGGAAGAACCTTTGGAATTGGTCATATTCAGTACGCGCTTGCCATTAGATGCTGCATGGGAACCATCTGAGTCCTTATAGTATGCATATCCATAACCAGCGATAACAGTTCCATAGTCGCCGCCCTTTTTGGCAATTACCTGGTAACCATCACCATAACCCAGTGATACATAATCAAGGTTATAAGGAAGTGTTAACACTTTGTTTCTGTTACGGGTGTAATTGAAGTAAGTATCCCAGGTAAAGTTCTTCGTTTGAACGGGTGTTGCATTCAAACGGATTTCCCATCCCTGGTTGCGCACTTTACCACCATTGATCAGCGTAGCAGATACACCTGATTCTATAGGTGCAGAGAAGCTGATGATCTGACTTTTGCTATCCTGGGAATAATAAGTGATATCAGCACCTAAGCGGTTTTTGAAGAACTTTGCTTCCAGACCAGCTTCCAGTTTGGTAGAACGGGTTGGGGAAAGAGACTGGTTAGGCAATGTGTTAGAGCTGAATTTATAGTTTACAACAGATGCACCGTTTGCACTGTTATAAGGACTGTTAGCCGAATAAGCACCTGTATTGGCAGTATAAGTATTTGTACCACCACCTACGCTGGCATAAGACAAACGCAGTTTACCATAATCAAATGCTTTTGGCATTTTAAAGGCATCGGTGAATACCCACGCCACATCCACACCGGGATAGAAGTAAGAATAGTTACCATGACCGTCATTGTATACCAGGGTAGAGTTCCAGTCATTCCTCGCATACAGGTTCAACGTAAGGTAATCGCGGTAAGTTAAGCTACCCTGACCAAACGCTGAAGTAGTTTGCTGCTGATTAGGAGCATACTCTGTCACATTCGCTTTCCCATTGGAATTGGATAAACGATAGATATCAGGAAGTACGTACCCGTTCATAGAAGCATACATGCTTTTTGAAGTAGATTTCACTATTTCACCACCCGCCTGCAGTAACATGGTAAAGTCCCTGTTAACCGTAGTGTTGTAGTTTAAGTTAGATCTGTAACGTTCTACTCTTGTATTGGAAGTAGTGGTTTCATAAGCAGGGCTTCCAAAACCAACATCCTGTCCTCTTCTTTTATTTTCACCATTGATACCGATGTAATTCACACTCACGTTACCCTGCCAGTCTAATCCCTTTAACAGGGTAGCTTTCAGGTCAACACTACCACGGAAGTTATTTTCTACCTGTGTATTGCTGTTCTGGAACAGGCTGTAGAAAACGTATGTTAATCCGGTTGGATCGTTCGCATTTACACCACCATTTTCTTCATCTATATAATGAGACATCCAGTACTTGGTATCGTAGTTCCTTGAACCACCATATACGAAGTTACGCAGTGTACCATTGCTTCCCACGTTAGCAGGGTTCCTTCCGTTGCTTTGTACATAAGTAGCATTTGCATCTACCAGCAGTACACCTGCCAGTCTCTGTGTAGCCCTGAACGTGAGGTTATTCCTTTTCAGGTCGTTATTGGGAGTAACGCCTTCAGAGTAAAGGTTCGAATAAGCCAAACGGTAAGTACCTCTTTCCGTAGCACCGGACACACCCACATTATAGTTACGTGTAACACCGGTACGGAATGCATCCAATGCGTTGTGAGGACGAGGGTTATTCAGGATTTTCTTGCCTGTGATATCGGTTACCGGCTGGCCTGTCATTTCAGGACCAAAATTATAGAAGTAGTTAGCCGGATTGATAGACAGATTACCGTCTGCATCTTTTAAAAAGTCATTCAATCCAAACCCACCACCATACTTATTCTGCAGATCTACCGTCTTGTAAGGAGTTGCATATAGTACATCTGCGGAGAAAGAAACACCGAGTCCTTTCTGGCTGTATCCTTTTTTTGTTTTGATCAGGATAACGCCATTGGATGCACGACTACCATACAATGCGGTTACTGCACCACCTTTTAAGATACTGATAGATTCAATATCATCGGGGTTGATATCTTTCAGGATATTACCAAAGTCCTGATCGCTGGCTTTGTTTGGCGTCACCACGTTCTGGTCCATCACGATATCGTCCAGTACGATCAGTGGCTGGTTACCGTAAGGGTCCAGAGAAGAACTACCTCTTATCAGGAAGCGGGTGCTTGCCTGTGGGCCACCCACGCCGGACTGCACCTGCAAACCTGCCACCATGCCTTGTAATGCAGCAATAGGGTTGATAGGGTTTGCACGTTTGATATCTTCACCGGATACCTGAGTAACAGCATATCCCAGGCTTCTCGTTTTACGGCTTTCACCGAAACCGGTTACTACTATTTCAGATAATGCACCCGCTTTGGATTGCAGCTGAATCTTCATCTGGCCATTGCCATTCGCCGCTACTTCTTTAGCTTCCATCCCTACGAAAGAGAACACCAGGATAGCGCCAGGAGTAACATCCAGTGAAAAGGAACCGTCAGCAGCAGTGGAAGTACCTGTAGTAGATCCTTTTACACGTACAGAAACGCCAGGTAATGCATTCCCTTTTTCATCACGTACCACACCGGTTACTTTTTCCTGTGGGGTTGCCATTGTTACCTGTACAGGTTCTGTTACCGGTTTATGACTTACGATGATGGTTTTATCTTCTATAGTATATGTGAGTGACTGATCTTTTAAGCACAGGCTCATGACCTGGGCTATTGTTGCATCTTTTACGGAGATGTCAACGGGAGGGGCATTTTTAAGCAGTTTATAATCGTACCAGAAGAGGTAACCAGTTTGTTGTTTAATTACTGCGAATATTTTTTCCAGAGGTACATGTTTACCGGTATAGGTAATGTTCTGCGAGTAGCCATTTGCATTGATCTGCAGGCTAAAAACAAGCAGTAAGAGTACAGTAAAGAAACGGTATCCAGGCCTGGTTTTACCGCGCATGGGCATATTCATACCTTGATGAGTTTTTGGTTAATAAAATTGTCTTCATGATGGTGTGGATAGGTATAAGTAAGGGGACTTAACCTGTTAAGTAGATTTTGTTCATGTATTGTCAGATTTTGGTTTATTCTTTTACTGTGATCTTTCTACCCTCTACGGTAAAATGTACCTGACTGCGCTCCAGTATCTTCAGGATTACTGACAGATTCGCGTTCTTATCTAACTGCCCGACAAACATGAAATCAGGTACCTGATCTTTATACACTACTTCAATATCATACCAACGGGACAGCTGGCGCATTACACTTTGCAGATCGGCTTTATTAAACTGGAAATAGCCATTTTTCCATGCAAGTGCGCTTTCTATATCGGGGTCTGCTACCAGTTGCAGATTACCATTGATTGATAATTCCGCCTGTTGTCCAGGCTGGAGTTTTTGGGAATGTCCGTTTCCGGATACGTTTACGGCACCTTCCAGCAAGGTTGTCTGAATGCTCTTTTCATCCGGGTAGCTCATTACATTAAAGTGGGTACCCAGCACCTCTACTTTCATCCTGTTTACGTTGACGATAAACGGTTTGGCCTGGTCCTTTGCTACTTCGAAATAGGCTTCGCCGGTCAGTTCCACCTGGCGGTCGTTTCCTGAGAATGCGGTAGGGAAGCGCAGAGAAGAAGCGGCGTTCATCCATACTTTGGTCCCATCCGGTAATACGATCTGGAATTGTCCGCCCCGGGGAGTGGTGATTTTATTATATGATACCTGCTGCGGGATTATACCTTTTGCCTCGTAAGCCAGTTGCCCGTTGTTCAATTTCAATATCGTGGTTGCTCCCTGTTTCCCCAACGCCCCGTTTCCGGCGCTGTCCAGGCTGATCTGCTTACCATCGCCCAGGGTGAGGATGGCGTGATTACCACCTGGTGCTACATCGTTTTTAAAAGCCAGTGTGGCCGTATGCTGTACAGATTTGTGGAATATCAGTTTAGCGCCGCCTGCCATTAACAGTATAATGATCACAGCTGCTGCCGGCCACCAGAGACGTCTTTGCCGGTGTTCGGTGATAGCAGCGAATATTTCATCTGCCTTTTTATCTGACAGCGCAGTATCGGGGGTAAAATTTTCCCAGAGTTCCTGCAATGACGCATCCAGGTCAGCATCATTTGCTGACTTTGCAAGTAATTCCTGCAACTCCGTAATTTCCCCGGGTGTTGCGGTTCCATTAAAATGCTTTTCCAGAAGCTTTTTTAGTGACATCTTACTATTATGACAAACTGCTGAGAAGAAAGGAGTAGTCGGATTTAAAAAAACTTTACGATAATGCCTACGATCATTACAATGTCTGCTTTATCCTTTAAAGCGGCTTTTAAGGTCTGTGTAGCCAGACTTAGGTGTTTCTTCACTGTTCCTATTGAAATTGACTGCTGACGGGCGATATCCTCATTGGAAAGCCCTTCGAAACGACTGAGTGTGAAAATCTTCTTTTGTTGCGGGGGAAGTTTACCTAACTCCCTGGCTAATAATGACTGTAAGTTTTTAAAATCTACCTCCTTTTCGGTGCATTCATCGGATTGGGGCTGTGTTGAAGTAATCTGGAACAGTAATGCTTTACGATAGACAATCTGTTTGGAGAGGTTAAAAGCATGGTTCCTGGCGATAGTGAACAGGTAGGCATCGAAGTTTCTGATATCTGCCAACTGCTCCCGCCCTATCCATATTTTTAAAAAGACTTCCTGTACGATATCTTCTGCTAGTGTACGTTCATTGGATAAGCGTAACATATACGCATAAAGTTTATCGCGGTGTGTATCAAACAGCACCCGGAAAGCCCTTTCATCACCTGCAATCACTTTATCCAATAATGTATTATCCATGTTCTTTCATAAACGGAAGGGAAAATTCGTTGTACCGGCTATCTGAATCAAATATCGGGAAAAAAAGAGGAAATCTCAGTACTGCCTGATCTGATCTATTATTAACCTCCACCAGGTAGTGACTCAGGTCGAATGTTATTACAGCCTGGATTGCCAGATGTTGTTGGTCCATAAATACACTGCATCTGACTGTTTAGTTCTCTGATTTAACTTTGGAATATGGGTTCAGGATTTGTTTTTCAATTTAACTTCACCTAATATTCACGTCAGATAAGGTGTATTTATGGACCAACAACACCTGGCGCGAAGATCATGTAATCAAACTGAGGCACTACCCTTGTCCGGTCAGCATGCGATAAATATAGTAATTTTCATATCTTGTTTATACTAAATTTCACTACCATGAATCAACCTGTTAACCAGACACGTAAAGCTATCTTCCTGTTCCTGTTTTTTACTTTTGCCATCAGTTCCATATTTTATGCAGAGATCATTCATACGGGCAAGGTAGGCAGCGCGAAAGGACTATTTGTGACAGGTTTGATGTGGAGCCCTGCTCTTTCTGCATTTATCACTTCCCTCCTCTTAAAAAGAAAAATATCTGATCTGGCCTGGAAATGGGGAAATCCCACCTACCAGTTATGGAGTTATCTCACTCCTCTTCTTTATACTACTCTTGCGTACCTTATCATATGGCTGACAGGCTGGGGCGGGTTTTATAATAAAGAGTTCGTTAAACAAATTGCCGAGTCATTCGGGGCAGAACATTTACCTGGTCCAGTGGTCATCCTGCTCTATTTCATCCTTTATAGTTTTTTTGGGATGGTAAGAAGTATGGCTACTGCAACAGGTGAAGAAATAGGATGGCGGGGATTTCTGGTACCGGAATTATACAAGATCACCGGTTATACCCAGACATCACTGATTACAGGTTTTATCTGGGCCTTATGGCATGTTCCTATCCTTCTTTTTGCGGATTATAACAGCGGCACTCCCGCATGGTATGGTTTAAGTTGTTTTGCAGTGATGGTGATAAGTTCGAGTTTTATATTCACCTGGTTCCGCCTGAAATCAGGGAGCCTATGGACAGGCGTGTTACTGCATGCCAGTCATAACCTGTTCATCCAGACCTTCTTTACGCCGTTAACTGTTGATACCGGTAAGACTAAATATTTTTATGATGAGTTTGGCGTAGTACTGCCAGTGATAACGTCACTGCTGGCCATTTACTTTTGGAGCCGGCGCGGAGAATTAAAGTCTGATTCTTAAAACTGGTACGATTTTGTGAGCCTTATCTGCATAAACTGCACAAAAATGACAGATTCCCAGAAAGACTTAGCCATCATTGCCGGAGTAAGCGCCATTGCTGGTGCAAGGGCAGCACTCACGCCTGCTTTGCTGTTCCCCAATAACAGTGTATTTACGTTGATGGCTGCCGGAGAACTTTATGTTGACAAATTACCCGGTATTGGTGACCGTATCGCAAAAGAAGGACTGATAGGCCGCAGTGTTTCGGGCGCTATTACAGGAGCAGTAGTAAGCCACCGAAGACGCAGAAATCCCTGGCTAGGCGCCTTAATAGGCGCAGCAGCGGCTGTTACCGGCGCCTACATCACCTACTATGCAAGAAAACAGTTCGGTAAAAGAACCGGCAGTCCAGATCCTGTGGCAGGATTGGTAGAAGACGTAGCTATGATTTGTATTGGCAGCCTGCTGCTGGAAAAGAAATAAACAAAGCCGGAGATATTCCCCGGCTCTACCAGTACTAAGTGATTGTGAAAGCTGGCACAATTGGAACTGAACATAAAAAATCATTTCCTTATTGTTCTCATTTGTACAAATACCAGTACAGCATCGTTATAAGGAACGGCTATATGAAAACTATCATCGGCTGCTTCTTTTGATGCACCTTCAATCTGTACACTCATACCGGTTAAAGCCTGCCCTTTATCATCCATCGCCTTCCATGTTTCTGATGTTTTAACTATTATTATAAAATAAAAAACCCGGCTTCTTCAGAAGCCGGGTTGTATGCTATAAAGAGCAAGTCTATCTATCTTCTTTCATCATACACGCCTACTTCTGCTATAGCAGGAGCTGCGCTTGCTTCATCTATGAGGATACGCACACGGCCACCCCATACCCTGTCAAAACGGTGTATTTTCACACGACCTTCTGTCTTGCTTGCAGGCAAAGGTTTCCAAACACCATTCTCATTGTACTCTAAGCGATACTTCTTAATATTATTACCATCTTCTACAATGGTCACCATATTAAAGCTCTTATCCTTATCGAAATCTATTTCATACCATGGCTGTTTCACTGTTGGGTTAGACTGCCAGCTGCTTCTGAAATCATCATCATTCGCAAAGTCCATGATGTTCATATCATCGCTCCAGCTGGAATTTGCCGGTTGATGTTTGGCAATGTTGGAAGAGATGATAGGCGATTCTGCAGGAGCCAGTGCAGGCAAAGGCCCTTCCGGTTTCCACATTTTACCTATTTCTTTTAACGCAGCTACTGCATTATCATCAATCAGACCTTCACGGTTAGGCGCTACATTCAGAATGAAGTTACACCATACCTTGTTTAACTCTACCAGGTTGTTGTTCACCAGTTTCACAGGATCTTTTACAGGTGTAGCCGGGAAATTCGTTTTCCAGAACCAGGCTGAATTAATTGGCAGACAGGATAATGCAGGCAGTTTGTTGCTTTCTTTTGAAATGTGCTGACCGGCACCCTGTTCGTAAGACTTGATATCTGTGTAGAACAATGCTTCTGTCGGATATTTGGCCGCATTCAGGTCCATCACCAGGCAGTTAGGCTGCAGAGTTTTGATCAGGCGGTAAATCTCTTCAAAAGGAACATCATCATAAGAGATCCTGGACCATGGAGCGTCCCATCCGTCTATGATCAGCGCAGTGATCTCTCCATAGTTAGTCAGCAGTTCTGTGAGCTGCGCCTTTACCATTTCGATGTGCTTGTGCGTGATCTGGTTTGGACGCAGTTTGTGATGTGTGTCCAGGATGGAGTAATACAACATCACTTTCAGACCTTTCGCCCTGAATGCAGTGGTGTATTCTTTTACCACATCTCTTTTAAGAGGGCTGTTCATCACATTGTAATCAGTTGTTTTTGTATCCCAGATACAAAAGCCGCTGTGATGTTTGGTGGTCAGACAACCATAAGACATATTAGCTGCCTTGGCGGTTGCCGCCCATTGATTACAATCCAGTTTGGTAGGATTGAATAAAGATGCCGGCGCTTCCGGATCAGGCCAGTCCTGATTTGCAAAAGTTGGGATGTTAAAGTGAATGAACATACCAAAACGCAGATCAACGAATTGCTGCTGTAAGGTTGCCAACGGCGTAGCCGCCTGCTTTACCTGCGCGTTCATTAAGGCAGGAGTTAGCAAAAGCGTAGCTAACAGAATGTGTAATGAAATTTTCTTCATGTGTTATGAGACCTAAGTACGTGGTGAAAAAAAGTAATCTAATGGACTAAAATAAATGAAACATTGCTGGGATACCAGTGTTGCGAATACACTATAAATAAATGCGAATTTCTTATTAGTCAGCGACTTTAACAATATTACAGCACAATCCGCTATAGAATGGCTTGGTTTTGGATTAAACTGAGGTGTAGTACAGTCAAACAAGCGAATTATTATATAAATACAATACATATGAAACTTAGAGACATCTTATTAGCGTTATCCCTTCCGGTTATCTTATTTTCCTGCGTACCCACCAGGAAATTTAAAGCTTCGGAAGCTAAATACTCTGCTTTATCCAGTCAATATGCTGATTTGCAGAGTAAACTACAGGACTGCCAGCGTACCATGCGCGACTCTACGGAGGCGTACAACCGCAGAAGTACTGTAAATGAGGAACGTGTAGAAGGACTGAAACAGAATAACAGTGTATTACTGAACCAGTTGAAAGATCTTTCCGTAATCA
This sequence comes from Chitinophaga oryziterrae, assembly GCF_009758125.1. Taxonomy (GTDB): domain Bacteria; phylum Bacteroidota; class Bacteroidia; order Chitinophagales; family Chitinophagaceae; genus Chitinophaga; species Chitinophaga oryziterrae. The sequence goes on along the minus strand of NZ_WRXO01000002.1, from coordinate 938,892 downwards.
CCGGATCACAGGCAGAAAGCATCAAGAAATCACTGGATAATATAGGTGCAAAAGATGCTTACATTCAGGACCTTCAGTCTGCTATTGCCAGAAAGGACTCTCTGAATATGGCCCTGGTAATGAACCTGAAAGGTGCTATTGGCAACCTGGATGACAAGGATATCAACATTAAGGTAGAAAAAGGTGTTGTGTATATTGATATATCCGATAAACTGTTGTTTGAAAGTGGTAGCTATGATGTAACTGCCCGTGCAAAAGAAGTACTGGGTAAAGTAGCCAAAGTACTGAACAACCAGCCTGAAATTGAATTCCTGGTAGAAGGTCATACAGACTCTAACCCATACAGGAAAGGTGTGTTACTGGACAACTGGGACCTGAGTGTGAAGAGAGCTACTGCTGTTACACGTATCTTACAGAATGATTATGCTATCGCTCCTGCACGTATCACCGCAGCAGGACGTAGTGAATATATTCCGGTATCAGGCAATGATACGCCGGAAGGACGCGCAGCTAACCGCCGCACACGTATCGTGATTTTACCTCAGCTCGACCAGTTCTTTAAGTTACTGGAAAGGAAATAACTATATTCCCTCTTAACGAAAAGGCCTCCTTATTGGGGGCCTTTTTTTGTTTTATGCATGATGATGCATGCTTATGCATCATCCATACAGGGTTCATGCTTAAACCATGCATCAGGTATGAAGGAGACATGAAGGAGACATGACGGAGGTATGAAGGAGGTATGGCCTTATTTACTGCCTTTGAACTTCTTCAAATCCAGCTGTAAAGTGAACATAAAATAACGGCTTAAGAGGTTATCCCGGCTTTCGGTAACTGAATTGCCATTGATAGCCTGGGATAAACGGGCATTTTCATCCAGCAGGTTAAATACCTGTGCCCTGGCGGTGAGTCTCTTCTTAAAGAACATTTTTTCCAGGAATACATTGGCCATCAGCGGATTACTACTCAAAGAGCCACTATATCCGCTATTCAGCTGCTTATTGGCATCAAACCCAAATGCAAAGGTTTTCAGGAAATATACCTTTCCCACCAGATTGAAAGTCCATGTAGTGATGTTAGTGGTATTGTTATCCCCGGGAATATAAACGTTCCTGTTATACAGATAAGTTACCCCTCCCATTAATTCTATCCAGGACAAAAGCATGTTACTTCTCGCAGACTGTGACATTGCCAGGTTCCTTGCATAATTCTTCACGTCCTGCACATATAGTACATTGTTATTATAAGACGCTGTTCCATCCAGGTAAAAATTGTATTTCCCGTCCTGTATACGTTTGGACCAGCCATATACAAAGCGATAGTTATAATCCCCATCTGTATTCAGATAATGTGTTTCCTGTTTTACGGTATTGAAGCTGTCCTTTACGGTTACTGTATTGGTAACGACCTTGTTCTTCGTATAATTAGCCGCCAGATGCACGAACAGGGTATGTGTATTGGCCGTGTTTAAACTACGGTAGTTAAGGAATACAGAATGGGTGAACCCCGCTTTTAACAAAGGGTTCCCTATTATTGGGAATTCTGTGTTAGTAAGATCAGGGGCTGGTTGTAGCTGCTGATAACCCGGAAAAATAACGACCCCGTTATAAAAAAGAGAGATAAACTGAGATCGTGGCAGCTTATACTGAATACGCAATACAGGTGCCAGTGGGGTGCTATGCAGCTTTGCAGGAGCTTCCCCGTTCGTACCGCGGCCAGATAGCCCGGAGGGCATCAGACGAACACCCAGGGTATAGTCGAACTTCCTCAGATTCTTCCGGAAATTGAGTTCCAGTTGCTGCTGGGACAGGTTATATTTAAATTCATTACTAAGCGCATCTATACGCTGTTGTTTCCCTTCTGTATCCAGCCAGTCTGTCACCTGTGTATTATCAGACCTGGTATAATTGATCAGGTAACGCAATTCTATGCTGGAAGTAGAATCAACAGGTTCAATCCAGGAAACCTGGGCAGAGGTGATAAAATCATTATTCTGCTTATTCAGTAACTGATGCAACAGGGAATCTTTGGCCAGGGTACTGTCTGCATTATAATACAGGATATCATTAGTACCGTCCTGGTCATTATGGTTACCTGTATAACTCATATACAGGCTGAGGGATAATACCCGGCCTTTTGTGTTAAACCGGTGACTGCCAAACAGCCCGGCCCCTATCACGGGTATCCTGCTGCTGATGATATTTTTTGTGAGCTGGTCTTTTTTCTGATAACCTGTCTGCAAGGCAGAGACAATATTCACATTCTGCGCTGTATTCAGGCTCATATTCATGTTAAAATTCAGCATATCACCATTAGCAGGTTTATACTCTGCCCCACCATAAAAAGCATAATTATCATTGTTGCTGTAACTACTGGTATTGTTGGCGATATAGAGGGTCCCTTCATTTGTAACGGTCGTCACATTACTTAATGATTGTATATTACTGGCAGTATGCCCGCCCATCAGACTAGCATTGAGGGATAGGGTTTTAGTTGGCTGGTCCCGGTAGTTAACGGTTGCATTACTGTTGGTTGCGGTTCCCGCCAGGGCGCTTGTATTATTGGTATTGCCTGAAACAGACAACTGGTGACTACCGCTAAAATAGTTGGCCAATAACGCTGCATTATATCTTCCATCATTACCTGCCCCTACGATAGTCTGCATCTGAACACCTTTATTCAGTTCGGATTTAGTCTGGATATTGAGTACCTGCTGAGGTTCCCCGGACTTTCGTCCTGTCACTCTCGCCATATCCCCGTAATCATCAACCAGTTGTATTTTTTCTATCATATCTACCGGTAATATGCGCGTCAGCGTTTTAATATCATCTACCAGGTAATCTTTCCCATTGATCCTTAGTTTGGTAATCTTTTTGCCCATCATCGTCACATTACCATCTTTATCAACATCTACTCCGGGCAGTCTTCTTAGCAGATCTTCCGCCACTGAATTCTCTCTTAAATGGTATTGACTTGCCCGGTATTCTATGGTATCTTCTTTTATAACAACCGGGGCCTGTTTTCCTTTTATGATCACTTCCTGTAAAGTACTGGTTTTCATTACCAGTGTAATAACCGGCACATCAATCTGGCTGCCAGCATTGTGGAAGTCATATGATTTTGACCAGGTTTCATATCCCAGCACACTTACACGCAAAGAAAAAGCAGGCTGGTTTACTCCGGAAAATGTGAATCTTCCGGTTTCATTACTGGCAGCATGCAGAGAGTCTTTGCCTGCTGTTAACCATACATTAGCGGCAATAATCTCCTGGCCAGTGGTGTCTTTTATTAAGCCGGTAACAGTAAAGGTTTGTGCCGACAAATGACGAAGGCCAAGGAAAAAACAAACAAGCAGGCATATCCTCTTCATAAAGAATAAAAATGGAATTCATACAATCAGCGAAACGGGATACTCGGGCTAATTACGGGTTAAAGGGTAACAACAATTTCAGTTTCGGGTCTCCTGTAATGGGCATATGTATCCTGCAGCAATAGGCTGCTCTTATAATGAAATTAGTTTTTTTTAGGGAGAATCCGATCAAAAAGATACTACTGCATAAGGGCCGCAGCAGCAAGTTTTGTGGAAGATTTAACAGCGCTGTCGTAAACTTAATATACAGCAATTCCGTATATTAATATAATTATGCATTTTATAGGGTAAAAAGTAAGAAAAACGCTTAACTTACGTTACATGCATTGTCGTGTGTTAACATTATACCTAAAGTGCATGAGCAACTTAACGTTTTTTAATTGATGGTTATTCTTACAAAAAAGAATAAATTTTACAGACAACTTTTAGAGTGTGTATTTTTTCTATATATAACAATAATGATATTTGCCTGCCAGCAAGTAGGAGGAACTATTGATCACCCCGATTATTTTGATCCTATCCTCAAACATGCTGACAGCTTATCACTTCATGCCGAAAAAGGAAGTCCAATAAAATTTATTGATTCAGTATATAACAATTATCCCAATGCGGGAATTGGTGATCTGTACAAGAAATACGACTTTAAAAGGAACTATTTCTATGATAAGGACTATGCAATAGCCATGGTATATGTAGATAGTGTGCTGTTGATCCTGAAAAAGCACTCCAAGGAAAAAGCATATAAAAAACTCTATGAAAATGCCATCCTGAAAAAGGGAGATATTCTGCAGGCAGAGAAAAGATATCCCGAAGCATTCCAGTATTACTACCAGGCTAAACAGATCTGTGAAAAAAGCGGAGATTCCCTTTTCGTAAGTGATTACCTGGGACAACTGGGCATGGTGTGTTATAAAGAGAAAAAATATCTGGAAGCAGCCTCCTATTTCAAAAAATGCGTTCACATTCTGCGCAATGCAGATAACAGGGACTTTAGCATTTTTGCTTCCGTTCAGAGCAATACAGATAACATTGCGCTGAGTTATGACCGGGCTAATATGTACGACAGCGCGTTTCGTTACTATAGCCTGGCATTAGCTTATATCAGGAACAACGAAAGCAATTTCAGCAACGATTCCAGCAACAGACGCTATATAGGCACCGCTAAAGGGGTCGTCTACGGCAACCTGGCCTATGCGCATTACAGACAGGAAGATTACACTACAGCAGAAGCATTACTGAAAGAAAGTATCAGTATCAATATACAACCCGGTTATGAAAATACAGATGCCCAGTTCATGCAACTGAGACTGGCCACTCTTTACATAAAAATGAACCGTTTGGATGAATGCAGGGAGATATTGGAACAGGTAAAGTCTTTCACCAACTCGCACCTGCAACCCGACAGAGATCTGCGATTACGATTACTGAAGATGCAGGAGCGGTATTACGATAAATTAAATAAGCCGGACAGCGCCTATAAATACCTGAAAGCATATACCAATATAAAAGACTCTCTTGATACAAAGAATCAGGCCGCACATGAAGTGGACGTGAATAATGAACTGGAGAACGTAGCGAGGCAACATGAAATCATCGCATTAAAAAGTGATGATCATCTGAAGTCCATTTTACTTGTGATCTTCTCTTTATTCTTAGCATCTGTTATTACCATCGCATTCCTGATCTGGAAAAACTGGAACCGTTCCAAACAGAACCTGCAACTGGTAGCTGTGCAAAATGAACGTCTTACTGTTGCACTTCGTGCAGTAGAAGACAGAGACCAGGAAAATGCAGCACTCCTGAAAGTGATCGTACATGATCTCAAAAATCCTGTGGGCAATATCAGTGCTATAGCAGGACTATTACTGGAAGATAAAAATGCAGCGCCGCTGGATAAGAGTATGTACCGGATGATACAGACAGCTTCCGGGCAGGCATTTGAAATTATCAACCAGTTACTGGAAAGTAAAAACAAAGGAGAGCTGAAAGATCTGAGAACAGAACTTACAGATATACCGGAGTTACTGACGGAATGTATAGATCTCCTTCAGTTTAAGGCATTAAAAAAGAAACAGCGCATTAAAGTAGGGAAATTCCCACCGGGGATAGCTATGCTTGACCGGGACAAAATATGGCAGTTGTTTACGAACCTCATAGACAATGCCATCAAATTCAGCCCGGATAAATCCGTGATCAGTATACATACCAAAAGAGATTCCGATACCTATACCATCATGGTAAAAGATAAAGGCATCGGCATCCCGGACAACCTGAAAGACAAGGTATTTGAAATGCATACAGAGGCGGGCAGAACGGGTACCGCCGGTGAGAAATCTTTTGGCCTGGGATTATCTATTTCACGTAAGATTGTAGAGATCCACAAGGGTAAATTGTGGTTCGAAAGTGAACCGGGAAAAGAAACCATCTTTTATATAGAGCTGCCATGTTTACCTGTAACAGAAGTTGTTCCTGTGAACGCGTAGTATTCATACTGCTTCCAATGCTTCTTCTCTTTCCATGATCTTCCGCATATTCATAATAGCATAACGCACTCTCCCCAATGCGGTATTGATACCAACATTTACAGTTTGTGCAATTTCTTTAAAGCTGAGATCTGCATAATACCGAAGGATCAATGCCTCGCGCTGGGCCTCGGGTAGCTGGTCCAGCAATGCCTGTACTGCTGCATGTGTTTCTTTAATGATAATGCGTTGTTCCTGGCTTTCTTCCTTCTGATGAATACTGTTTGAAATATCATCTTTATATACAACGGAGAAAGCAGGCCATGCATTCATCTTCCTGAAATGACTGATACAACAGTTATGGGCAATTCTCACAGCCCATGCAATAAACCGGCTGTTATCGAGATAATGACCTTCGTTAAAAGCATTGATTATTTTTATAAACACATCCTGAAAAATATCTTCTGCCAGGTACCGGTCTTTCACCAGCAACATGATAGTAGTAAAGATTCTGGTCTTATGGCGAGAGACTAATACGGAGAAAGCACTGTCATTCCCCGATCTGTATAATTTTATTAATTCTTCATCTGTCAGTTCACAATATCTTTTCATAGCATTGTTTTTTTAAGAATCCCCGGCAAGTGGTAAAAACTGGCTGCTTTCGATAAAGCAGCCCTGTAACTTGTGGTTTTGATGGAGATGGTCATTAGTAAACTAGTTCTTCCAGCCCATGTAGGCTTTTACCTTTGCATAATCATTCCAGTCGATTGCTTTAGCAGAACGCGCCGCTTCGCCACCCGGGATGATCACATATCTTACCTGCCTTCTTTTGGCACCATTAGCATCTGTAACAGTACTTGGATTTCCATTACTTAACAGTTCAATAACACCTAACAGTGAATATTCTCTGATATAAGTACCTACTTCATCGCTGTAAGGCAAAGAAGAAACAGCAGGGGTGGATGGCGTACCAAAGTTCATGTACACTTTTACTACACCACTATTTAATATATCAGTAGTCACTTTAGCAGCAGTGATGTCGAAGAAATAGACCTCGGAAGTTGAGTCATACATATAGGATGCATCCATCCAGTCGGAATAAATCACACTTGCACTTCCTGCATCTCCCTGATCGCCTTTGTCGCCTTTATCACCTTTGGCACCCGTTGCTCCAGTAGCACCCGCTGGTCCTGCATCTCCTTTTTTAGAACAGGAAGTGGTACCCAGCACAACAGACAACATACATGCAACGAAAAAGTAACCTGAAAGTTTTTTCATAAATAAAATTTTGGATTGAGTTAAAAAATGTCCTCTCCGCTTATTACGAAAGAGGGGTTAAAGTTTAAAAATTGTTTCTTGGGCATAGGTCGCCAAAGCGATTACCGATCAGAAAACCTATTAATATTTCATGTGTACCATGACTTACAACATTCAAAGACGATGTAGTATAATCATATGAATACCCTATGTTGATAGTGGAACTGATGTTCACCCCCAGCATGGCTGCAAAGCCATCCTGGATACGGTAAGAACCACCCACCCACATTCTGTCGCGATACAGGAACTTGGCATTCACATCAAAACTTACAGGTGCTGCAGTTACCATTCTCACCATCACAGAAGGCAGCACACTTACATCTTCATTTATCCATGTACGGTAGCCTGCTGAGAAGAACAGATGCGGTACCAGCTTTCCCCTGTACAAAGAATCGCCTACTACTTTACCCTCGTCAAAACTCAGTTGCTGCGGGATGATATTCTGTGCAGATGCGCCTATATAAAAGTCTGCACTGTATAACATCAGGCCTGCATTCAATTCCGGCTTCCATTTATTCAGCAGCTGACTGGACGCCACCACAGGATCTCCTGGCTGCTGGAATTCCAGCGCAGACGCATCAACAGAAACGGACTGCGCGCCGAACGAAACACCGGCACTGATACTGGTACGGGGGGAGAGTGCGATATGATGCGCATAAGTGGCCGTAATGGAAAAACGGTTCAGCGGTCCGGTTTTATCGTTAAGGATAGTTAGTCCTGCCCCCGCATGAGAAGGAGGAGTTTCATACTGCTGCCAGTAAGCCTTGCCCCTGGGATTTTCTCCCGGTGGAGTTAAGCCTGTTATACTGGCAGAAGGATAATCACTTTTCCTCAGCGGACCATGAATGGTCAGATAAGAAGTAACAGGCGCCCCGTTCAACCCCGCCCACTGATGACGGTGGCTGGCCTTTACATCCCAATAGTTCTCAATACCTGCTACTGCAGGATTAATGATGAAAGTATTGAGGATGTATTGCGTATAATGCGGTTGTTGCTGCGCACGGGTCCCTTCTGCTATGATCAGCAGCAGCAACAAAAGCAGGTATGTTCTTTTCATAAGCATATTTTTACTGTTTGCCGACAACCTTAAACTCTGTTCTACGGTTCCTTGCCCTGCCTTCAGGATTATCAGATCCGTCTGCATTCGTATTAGGAGCGATAGGACGACTAGCCGCATATCCTTTGTATTGCAAACGGGATGGATCTATTCCTTTGCTCACCAGGTAGTCTACACAACTTTTTGCACGGGCCTCTGATAATGTCTGGTTGAGTTTATCAGCACCTTTACTATCTGTATGTGCGCTTAATTCGATCACTAAATCAGGATGTTGCTGCAGCATTGCCGCCAGCCTGTCTAATGCAGGATAAGAAGCAGGTTGCAGGTAAGACTGACTAAAATCGTAGTACACGTTATCCAGTACAGTTGGTACTTCTGCCGGAGGAGGAGCTAATGTTACTACTACCGGTGGTTCTGGTTTTGGAGGAGGAGGTGGTGGTGGAATCGTTTTCTTCAGGGAGAATAATTCCAGGCAGCAACTGGCATCACGATCGGATGATAACCATACTGTTTCCAGGATATTATTTCCTTTGCTGTTGAAATAAATATCATCTTTCACGGAATTAACAGGATATCCGAAATTGACAGGTTCCTGCCAGCTACCGGCACTGTCTTTAGTATAGAAGAAATCATATCCCCCCATACCTACTCTGCCATCAGTAGAGAATACCAGTTCGCCGGAAGCAGCGTGATAATAAGGAGCCTGTTCATTCCAGGATGTATTCAGTACAGGTCCCATATTCTTTACAGAGAAAGGAGTACCATCCGCATTCAGTTCAGCAGACCACAGGTCAAATCCTCCCTGTCCTCCGGGTTTATCACTGGCAAATAACAGGCGTTTACCATCGGGCATTACAAAGGGCTGCTGCGCACTGTAACCCGGCGTATTTACCACTGTATCCATGATAGCAGGTTCGCTCCATGTATTGCCGCTTTTTCTGCTGATATAGATAGCAGATTTCTTCTTCCCATCTTTTGTTACCCAGCGTGTCAGGTACAGTATATTACCATCCGGACTAACAGCAATGACACCCTGTTCTGCATCTTTAGGCTGAGGTACTGCGATACGGGTAATAGTATCGGGCTGACCATTAGCATACGCTGCACCATAAATACGGTTGGTAAATAAATGGTTCTTTGCACCGCTGTTATCCGGTCTTGTAGAGGTAAACAACAACAGGCTATCGCCTAACCATACAGGCGCATAGTTTGCACCCTGCGGGTTCAGGGAAGAAGGCCCTTTTTCAACAGTGTATGTGGAGAGGTCAGGACGGCGTAACTCCTGCACAATGAACCGCAGGTTCTGCAATTCTCTTGTAGCAGATTCACGGTAAGCGTCCTGTGTGGTATATGTATCCAGGAAATATTCAAATGCTTTTACGGCAAGATCATACCTGGCCAGCGCTCTCAAAGCAACTGCATAATGGTAAGGAGCCAGCGGGAACTGGGTCTTGTCAAATTCCAGTGCTTCTGCGTACCAGGGTACTGCTTTACCATAGTCGTTCAATAATCTGTAACTCTCAGCCAGTTTATAAATAGCCTGCTGTTCGTTACTCACCATTGCCTGTGTTTTCTTTGTAGAAGGCTGTGTTGTATAGGGTTTATATACTGCATGACTAACAATGGACCTGTTACCTGCGAGGTATTTTTCATAATACTGTGCCGCAGAATTATAGTCGGCCTTCTTGTAATAATAGTCCGCTGCTTTGAGGTAATCATAAGCAAACTGACCTTTGCCTATTGCTACCAGTGAAAACAATACTATTGTAAGAAAGATATTTTTCATGATGCTCATTTGATTGGTTGATGTTTTTACAGTCTTGGGCAAACAAATTCTACTTCCGGCGTTTTAAATATTTTCTTTCCGATGTAAATGAGAGAGATCTCAAAACTGTTAGAGCCTCTGACCATTTTACTCAGTTGTGAAGTATTTATATCGTAGCTGGCACCCAGTGTAAAGTTCCTATAGGTAAACCCCGCATGGGTAGTGATAGCATCCTTGATCCTGTAGTTAAGGCCCAGTAAGAAATCAGTAGTAGGTGTAACATACATTTGTCCATATGCACCCAGCATCTTTTCTTCTGCGTTTCCCTGGCGCATATACAACAGGTTAGGTGTTACACTGAAAACCTCATTCAATGCGATCTTAACACCGGCATGTCCTGTAAAACGCATAGGGAAACGGGCATCTCCGTTAGCGCTGAACTGGTCAGTAGGACGGGTAAGATGCGATACCGCAAAACCACCGAAGACATTATATTTCTTTCCCGGTTCTGCATCATAATACAATACACCTGCACCGGCATCAAATGAAGAAGCAGAAGTTCTGCTGAAGCCATCTGCGCTTGGTGTACCCGGATTATAACCGGTAACAGGATTCCACTGGTCACCAAAGGTGAGTTTGGAAGCATCGAACCGGCGTTGAATCAATCCAAACTGTAAACCGAATACCAACCGGTGTGTTTCATTGGCACCAAAGCGTACACCTGTATATGAAGCGCTACCATAAGCGGTAGTATAGTTATATCCACCATCTCCGGCACTCTGGTTCAATGCGCTGACACCGAAGTTGAATTGCTTGTTGGTAGTGAAATCGGCAGCAACACCATAGGTTGAAAAGGGGCTGCTGATATTTCCCCATTGGGTACGGTAAATAGCCGCCAGGCGGTAATTGCCGTCGAACGCACCGGTAAGGGCCGGATTTAACCAGGAGGGGTACACGTAATACTGGGAGAAGTGCGGGTCGGCCTGTGCGTTTGCTGTATTACCTGTGGTAAGCAACAGTGGCCAGAGCAGGATGATAATGATGGTAGTTCTCATTGCGGTAAATATTTACATGGATTATTGTAGTATGGTAACTGCGCCTGATAATGGAGGAAATCCATTCTTCAGCTTGATGATATAATAGTAAGTAGCCAATGGCAGCATCTTGCCGTTAGAGGTACCGTCCCATGGAGTAGCATACCCTGTAGAACCGAATACTCTTTGTCCGTAACGGTTGAAGATCTCTACTGTACAACCGGGATAATCTGCCAGGTTAGGGATCTCCCAGCGGTCGTTGATTCCATCGCCATTAGGAGAAAACACATTCGGCACTTTTACCGGTTTGAATACTTTTACAGAGAGTTCATCGCTTGCCGTACAGTGTCCCAGACCGGTAGCTGTAAGTACATACACCTGGTCTTCCATCGCTGACAGTACCGGTCTTAATATACCGGCATTGGAAAGCCCATCCGGAGGTGACCACTGGAAAGTAAGTACTGTAGAATCGTTGGCCGTTGGGTTGAACAGTACCTGTGTGCCTTGCGGAACGATGAAGGAAGGTCCTGCATCTATCACCGGCTGTAAGTACACGATCACTTTTCCTGTAAACGGATCGGATATACATCCTGCACCGTTGGTCACTGTCAGCTGTACATCATAGTTACCGGGAACGCTATATCTTTTCACAGGGTTTGGATCGGTAGCTACGGAGCCATCACCGAACTGCCATGCCCATGTTTTGATATTATTATCAGCATCTGTACTCTGGTCAGTGAACGTATTATCAGTGCCTTCGCATAAAGTATCAGGGTATACCGTGAAGCCAGCTACCGGCTGAGTAAAGAATGCATCCAGCACCTGCGATTTACTGCCTGCACAACCATACTGTGAAGTGGTTGTCAGTTTAACTGTAAACGGACCCGTACTCTTATAGATATGAGTAGGAGAAGCAATGATACCTGTAGCCGTGTTATCTCCGAAATCCCATACATAAGATAATGTTGAATGATCCGGAACAGTACTTGCATTGGTGAAAACAGCTTTCCCTTCCGGCATACATATAGCGGTGGGCAATGCGAAGTCAGGCACAGGCAATGGATGCACGGACACTGTTCTGGTAGCGGTATCGCTTACACAACTCTTATCACTGACCGCTACCAGTTTAACAGTGTAGGTATTCCATGCAGTATAGGTTTTATTAAACGCTGAATTATCGGTGTGTACTTCATTTGTACCATCACCCAGCAACCATTTCCAGGAAGTAATACTACCCGCGGAAACAGTTGACTGGTCCGCAATAGCTACCTGTTGCCCCAGGCACACATTATCAGTGGCTGTGAAACTGGCAGCAGGTTTAGGATTTACAGTAATAGTAGAAGATACCGAATCTATACATCCTGTTCCTGATGTAAATACATACCACAAAGTATGTGTACCTACACCTGCAGCAGCAGGATTGAATGTTCCGCCGGCACTGGTACCTGGTCCCTTGTATATACCGTTACCTGTAACGCCATTTGTAACACTGGCCTTCGCAACGGTAAGGATACTGTTATCATTTACACATACAGGAGATAATGCCGTATAAGTAAGTCTTGGTTTCAGTTTAAACGTAGCGGATACAGTCGTATCTTTTGAACAGCTTTTATCTGTTGTCACTTTATATTTAATACTGTAAGTGCCGAATGAAGTATAAGTATGTTGCGGATCTTCCAGTGTTGAAGTATTAGGGTTCGCAGGTGTTGCCGCGGCATCCCCGAAGTCCCATGCATAGGTACTTAATGTCTGTGCATCCGGTACTGTTGTTGTACTGTTAAACTGTACTATACCATCTACGGCCAGGCAATCATTGGGATAAGTAAATCCTAATCTTGGATTGGCATACACTGTTACGGCTTTGCTTACCGTATCACTGACACATAAGCTGCTCACCTTTACAACGTGTTTTACATTGTAAGTACCATAGCTATTGTAATTTGTCTTTTGTGCAGCAGCAGAAGCAGCATTCAATGTAGTACCATTATTATAATCCCAGTACCAGGCATTCACCGGAGCAGTACCGGCAAAAGTAGACTGGTCCGTAACTGTTACTTCGCCACCCTCACACAATGAATTTACTGAGGTAGTAAAATCGGCAACCGGAGGAGCAAACACTGTAATAGGAATGATCGTGTCTGCGACACATCCTTCTTTGGAAATTACTTTCAGTTGTATGTTCTGCGATCCCGCAGCAAACTTCCTTTTTACATTTTGTCCGCTATCCAATACAGCACCGGGGAAGCTCCATTTCCAGCGATCAATATTATATCCGTTACCACTTGGGTTACCTGTAAAATATACCGTATCCAATGCGCAACCGGTATGTGTAAATGTAAAATTTGCCTGTGGTTTGGTTTGCACCGCCACTGTGATCTTCACCGATTCTGTATGGTCACATTTTTCAATACTGGGATGCGTGTTTATAATCGTGATATCATAAGTTCCGGTATTACTAAACTGATAGGTACCTGGCAATGTGTATTTATAGTAGGGTACGCCCTTCACAAGTTCCTGTCCGGTGCTTACCGGTGCATTCACTGTAACATCTGCATTAGGAGTAATAGCAGTTCCCAGCGGGTTGATCACCCATACCATTTTAGTAGGCTGATAAGCCAGCAGCACAGATAATTCTACCGGTGTTTTTGTACATGTAAAAGCATTCTTGGTAGAAGAAGTATCCTGTTCATTATGTATAGCACCCAGTGCATTCAGATTGTTAATCAGCGTACCTGCATTGTAACCGTAGCTTTCCACACTACCCAGACCATAAGTCACTGCTGTAAAGGCGGAATCACTATACACGATACACTGTGCCTGTGAAGCAACCCATCTTTTCACGGCCACAGAATAACCAGGAAGATTAGGATGCGGATAACTGTAAGTATAGGCATTCGCCACCCCATCAATACGAAGAGAGGGAAGCCCGCCTGTAGGAATAATCATAGTGAGATAGTTCACGTTGATAGATTCCCTGGTATTGCGATAAAAACCTATTCTTTTAATAGCCTGTTCCACAGGACTCAGATACACCATTTCCGGGTCTCCTAAGCCATTGGTATTGGGACAGGCCCCTTCGGAAGACATGAACTGTGCTACCAGGACAGGTTTATCTGATTCAATATAATCAGCAGTACCACTTACAAAACGATAATAGGAATTTCCTATCAGGCTGCTCAATGGTAATTGTACCCCATTCCTTTTTACTATAGTAGTCGGATCTTTCACCACTACTTTGTAAATATTGGTCATCAGATTATTGGCAGCAACATCATTTGAAGTAGGCGCTGTTAAATAACGTTTACCCCATGCCTGTGAAGGAAAGACCTGCTGCATATTATTATCACCACTACCACCCGTCCCTGGCACACAACCGATAGCAGTACGGCTGCTGCCGGAAAATACCGCTACAGGATAACAGGTATCTGCACTATTGGCAATAGAGCGGACAGTCGTTCCTGTCAGCTCATTTCCTGCGCTGCCACTGGAAGCACCTACCAGCTGGTATACCTCTCCCCTGTTCAATGTGACTGTAAAGGGTACTCCCGCCGGACGCGAGTTACGGGTCAATTTTGCAGGCGTTATTTCTATCTGTGTATTATCGTGATCAGCTACTACATACATCCAGGAGAAGCAGTCACTTGCATAATTCTGCTCACTGTTCAGTGACACATAATAATATCCCCATGTTTCTACCGGCATCAGCGTTGTGGCGCCGGAAGAGGCACTACCAAAAATATGTGCATAGGCTACGATAGGTACATCACTTGTAATATGAATCCCTTTTCTTGTAAAAAGACCTTCACCACCTGTACCACCAAAAGCAGGAGGTACAGAATACAGGCGTGCATCAAAAGCACCTGCCTTAGGAATGAATTCTGTTGGGATTACTGTATTCGCAGGAATACTGTAACTCCTGGTCCATGTAGTTCCGTCGATCGTTACCGTTACCTGAGCCGCTTGTTCTGCACTCAGATAAAGGATCATTTCCTGACTGTTATTCTGCCCCGGCTCCATGAATTCATGGTGACCATAACTTACCCAGAAATCCTTCCCTTTGTTAGACAGGTCCTGTGCAAATGTTGAAATACCGGTTATCAGTAATAATAAAGTTATTAAGAGGGATTTGCTACCAGTGCCCCCGCCATAAGGCGGAGAGCACAAGCAAGCAAATGTATTTTTTAAAGGATTTTCCATGATCTGCAAATTTTAAGCTTACCGAATCAGGTTAACGGAACCTTTCCTGTCTACCTCAGTACCATCCAGCAGTTTCAGTTTACATACATAGATGTATACACCGGAAGGTTGTGCTTTACGTTTGTAATAGCCATCCCATCCTACTGACTGGTTATTGGTTTCGAATACTTTCTCACCCCACTGGTTGAAGATCATAAAGTGTACTTCTTTTATGATAGCACCATACACCTGCAATACATCATTCAAGCCGTCGCCATTTGGTGAGAAGGCATTAGGGATATAAATACCATCGGTGAGGGTTACAGCAGATGCCGGATCAGATATTTTATCATTACAACCTTTCGCTTTAACGATCAGTGTAACAGTTTGTACTGGTCTTAATCCGGTAACTATATGTTCCAGTCCGAGAGGTCCGGAAGAAGGCGTTGTCCAGGTAACACCATTATCTGTAGATACTTCATAACCTGTTGCACCGTTAACAGCATCCCATTTGAAACGGACAGCGTTCACGCCGACTGAATCAACTGTCACCACAGGACTAACAATCACTGGTAGTACCAGCACTGTAGCCGGCGTACGTTTGCTACCAGGGCAACCTCCCATTACAGTTTCTACATAATAGATGGCTTTGCTGACAACAGATGGTACAGTGAAACTTGTACCGGTCCCCAGCAGTGCACCATTGACAGCGGCATTATACCAGTTGTATGTCAGTGCCGGATCAGGGTTCTGTACGCTGAAGGTGACACTCGCTCCATAACAAACCGTGATGGTATCCTTCACCATTTTCGCACTACCCGGATCATTTACTACCACTTGTTTTGAAGTATCACCGATACAACCGGCAATGGTAATAATATGCAGCTCTTCCACATAGGTACCTGCGGCAGGATATTTCCTGGTGACATGTGGTGTATACGCATTGGTACCGTCTGCAAAATTCCATTTCCAGATATTGATGGCGGCATTGTTCTCTGTAACAACCTGGCCATCCAGTATGGCTTCATCACTGATACAACCGGAGTAATCTATACTGAAGTCTACCAGAGGTGCGCTGATCACTTTTATTTCCAGTATCACTTCAGAAGTATTATTACAGCTTTCTATATCCGGATGACTCATCTGCAATGGTATGTAGTAAGTACCCGGAGTAGTGAACATGTAATCACTGATGAGATTGTATTTGTAGTATTTCTTTCCGTTTGCTTCCAGCGAATCCACTGGTACAGGGTTAGTCTGTGTAACATCTGCTCCTGGTATCAGGTTATTTACCTGGCTTAACTCCCATTTGAGTAAAGTAGGTTTGATAGGCAGCATAGCAGTAAAGCGGAATGGTGTCTTAGCACATGTATACTTGCTTGGAGTACCACTTGAATCGTAAGTATTACTGAAGGTCGTTTTCATGTTCAGGTCCCTTACCAGCGTACCGGCGTTGTAACCATAACTTTCTACACTACCTAATCCGTAAGTGATAGCGGTAAAGGCTGAATCACTGGTTACGATACATTGTGCCTTGGCGGCCAACCAACGTTTTACCACTACTGTATAACCACTCTTGTTTGGATGAGCATATGAATAATCGTATGTATTGGAACCATCAATCATCAGAGAAGGCAATGCTGATGTTGGCGTGATCAATGTCAGGTAATTTACATTGATGGACTCTACGTTGTTACGATATAATCCCACACTGTTAATACCCTGTTCAATCGGACTGAGATAGAATATCTCCGGATCTCCGTCTCCGTCTGTATTAGGACAAGCCCCCTCAGAAGACAGGTACTGTGCCACGGTAACAGGTTTATCAGCTTCCACATAATCCGCTGTCCCACTCTCATATTGATAGTAACGGGCATTTATCAGACCTCTCATTCTTCTTCCATTCAGGAATACTGCAGTTGAAGTATCCTTCACCATTACACGATAAATGTTTGTGGCTAACAGTGTAGCATCTTCACTGTTGGAAGTAGGTGCGGTAAGATAATGCTGACCCCATGCCTGTGAAGGGAAGTTCTGCTGGATATTGTTATCACCGGAGGTACCAGACATACCATCACAACTTAATGAAGTACGGCTGTTACCGGAAAATACACCTACAGGATAACACTTACCATTTGCATTAGAGATCGAACGGATCTTACTACCAGACAGGTCATATCCTTCTGCACTTGACTTGATAGCACCCAGTACCTGGTAAACTTCTCCCTTGTTCAGTGTAATCGTAAACGGTACTCCCGCAGGACGGCCATTCAACGTTGGCGTTGAAGGAGTGATCTCTACCATTGTATTATCATTGTCCGCTACTACATAGAACCATGAGTAAGTATTGTCATTACTGCCATAGCTCTGGCGGGACATCAGTGCATAGTACTCATATCCATAAGTCCCAACCGGTAATAACATGGTTGCACCGGAAGATGCACTTCCATAAATATGTGCATAAGCTACTATCGGTGCATCACTTTCTATACTGATACCTTTATCGGAAAGACCTTCCACCAGCAGACGCGCATCACTTAAACCATTCTTCGGTATAAGATCCGTCACCAGTACATTTCTGGCAGCTACCGTGTATTCTTTCTTCCATGAGGTACCGTTTACTTTTACTGTTACGTGCGACAGCTGATCGGCACTCAGGTACAACACCATACTCTGACTGTTATCAGTACCAAAGAACTGGTGATGACCGTAACCCACCCAGAAGCGGGTGCCTCTGTTGGAACTGTCTGGCATAGCCGGCAGAGTAGGTTTATCAGGAAGATTTCCTTTCAGACCGGTAAATCTGTCGATATATTTCAATGAAGTATCTGCGATGATATTCGCTGTAATATCCACTGTACTGCTATCATTCACCTGCCATACAGAATCTGTATCAGTTCTTCCCAGGCGGATACTCGTTTCCTTATCCATAGTACCCTGCCATGAACCCACATAGAATTGTTGCAGATCAAAATTGTATCCACCAGGTCCGTTCGCATCCATATCCGTATAGAAGTACATGAACTCTCTGCCCGCTGCCAGTTTAGGCGGCCTGATACCGGAATATCTCTTCAGTGCGATATCTGTTGGTACGGCTGCAGATGGAGACCAGGTGATCTTCGCCACGGTATCTGTACCAAACATAAACCGTTGTGTAGTACCTGCAGCAGGCGCTAACGGTACAGGTTGTAACAATGAAGGTTCAACCGCTGGCAGGAACTCATAGGCTCCCATATCAGGTACACCTTCTGCCAGTGTAACAGGACGATATTGATTATTGATATCATGATCATTACCTGTTACCTGCACACCACGGCCATGTATAGCCCATACATCCGGATTGTTGACATCAGGTGCCAGATTTGTATTGCTTATAAATGCCGGTTTGTATACGATAGAGCTGATATCCAGGTCGGATGCAGTTCTCCAGTCGGCTAAAGTAGCAAAATTAGTAGCTGTAGATGATCTTCTTACAAGCGTAGCACCGGAAGTATACAGTGTATTGTAATCACTGTTGATGAAATCAGGTGAATACACCAGTAAAGCATACCCTCCACCCAAATGAGAGAAGATATTATTACGCAGCCTGATATTACTATAGGTGGCGCCTGTATGGTATAAGTATCCGGCTACATTGTTGTTTGATGAAGTAGCGCTGCTCTGGAAGGTATTATTGTAGTAATTGACATTGTTGTTCAGATAACTGTACAAAGCATAAGAGCTGCTACCGGAGGTAGCTATACCCACTACGTTATTGACAGTTGTATTATTGCTGGAATAATAAAGATCCAGACCATACAGCGAACCGGTATTGCCTGTTGTTGCATATATCTTATTGGCTGCTACCAGTCCCTGCATACCCAGTGTAGCATCACAATACTCCATGTAAATACCATATACCGTAGTAGTAGTAGTACTGATGTTCACTTTGTTTTGTGTAACACGGTAAGCAGAGTCTCCATAGCTTAAAGCAATGCCATAAGAAGTACCTGCCAGTGGGGCAGTTCTGTTAACTGTATTCCTGGTAACAGATATACTGGTCGTATTCAGGGCATAAATACCATTCACGTAAGCGCCGTTCACAGTGTTGCTGTCTATCACAAGTGAAGGAGCTAACAATGTATTTGACGGACCTGAGAACCAGATACCGCTGGCGCCATTGGTAAAGGTATTTCCTGCGATGGTGATATTCTTACCAGGGAAGGTATTAGCATATACCCCAACTATATTTGTATTGTTAGCAGTAGTGGCCGGCATGTTTATCTTATTATACAACAGGCTGTCATAAGCTGCTGTACCTGCCAGTTCTACTACTCTTGCGCTAGTAGTACCTGCCGCTGTAATCGTCAGGTTTTTATAGGTTACATAACTGGCACTATCCAGTTTTAATACATAGTTGAGTGCGGCCGTTGTCGGATAAGTAAGTATAACAGAAGCAGGGTCACCGTTCTGACTGCGGAAGGTGATACGACTTGTATCTGAAGCCCCTCCTACTTTATGCATACGGACCTGTTCTGTGTATGTACCAGGTACTGCTTCAAAAATCACTTCACCAGCTATACCACATTCCATGGCCTGCACTGCTGCTGTAAATGAAGTGAAGTTCCTGGAACCGGACCCTGCAGGATCGATCGTGTAAACGCCTTTGATCAACGGTGCATTCATATTCACATATGCAACTGTTGAATAGGCGGTATCCGTACCACTACATACGATGCGGCAACGGAAGTAATTATTCATGCCCAGTTCTGTTTTGAACAGGGATACATACATTGTATCAGTGATATTGATCCATGGACCATTTGTGGTAAAACCAGACTGCCACTGGTAGGTCAGTCTTCCACCAGGTGTATTGCCTGTCAGGTCCAGTGTAATTGGTTTGCCCAGACAAATACCCGAAGTAGGCGTAACTACAGCTGTACCAGGATTGAGTGGTGTCTGACACAGATGTATATCTATTTCATAAGCACCGATATCAGGTTTGGTCGTACTTCTTGTTACACCCAGGATATCATTGGTGATACCTACAGGCACACCGGTATTATCCAGTGGTACAATTACCGGAGCAAGATTACCATTCGGCAAATCTGCATAGACAGGATCCATGCTTATAGAAGCAGCATCCTGACTGGTAGCTATCTTCCAATCTGCCAGGGTTGCATAATTAGCGCCAAAATAACCTGTGTAATTAGTATTAGCGGCACCACCACCCTTCACATAATAGTCATTATTGTTGGCCACGATCTCTGTACCAGTTGATCCCAGGTACATCGCATATTTCGCACTGAGAGCCGGAGCCGTGACGGTAATGATATTATTGATGAACTTCAGTTCACTGGTAGTACCACTCTGATAAAATCCTGTTAAAGTGTTGAAGGTAGAACTGCCATTATTATTATCTATAGAGATAGTATTATGATAATAGTAAGCATTGGCAGAAGAACCATTGTAGATACCATAAGAAGAACCCTGACCATTGACATTGTAGATAACATTGTTAGATACAATATTAGTAGCTCCTGTTGGAGCATCTGAGTAGCTAAAGGCGATACCATAGAAGGCATTGGTACTGGTAGGAATGCCACCAAAAGGATTGGTAATCCTGTTTTCGGAGATATTCAGTAATCCACTCTGACCAGTTACATAAATTCCGTCAAAGGTAGATACACTGGTACGCGTAGAACGGGTAATCAGGTTACCACGAACCTGCGTATTATAAGGATACTCCAGGTAGAACCCATAGATATAAAAATCTTTAACAGTATTGCCGGTAAAGCGGTTGCCGATGATCGGGTCACTATCACCACCCACCACTGTTACACCATAGTAACCACCGGTAACAGTATTATTACTGAAAGTATTACCGGTACAACGGGTGCTACCGGTAAAATCAGCACCATTATCAGAAGCATTCATCACAATACCTGCGTAAGCATCAGAAGTAGAGGTTGTGCTGGTGATGATATTACATCTGCGGAAGGTATTACTGTCTGCATAATTGATCAGTTGAACACCATATCCGTATGAGCCTGTACCTCTGGCATCAATAGTCAGACTATCGAAAGTAATATAGTCCGAATGTTTCAGCTTGATTACCGCACGTTCATCCGTATTCGATGAGCTGAAATGGATGGTATTACCATTACCCAGGAAGGTAATTGTGTTGATCGCAGAAACCCCTCTTATTGAATCCAGCGAAAGCTGTTCTTCATAAGTAGTACGGCCCGCAACAACATTAAATATCACCGGTCCGCTGATACCACATTCCATGGCAGCTTTCGCAGCATTGAAGCTTACGAAGTTAAGTGCACTTGCCGGCGCATTTTTATCAATTGTATATGTATTACCAGGCAGGGCAGGATTTACGGTTAACAGCACCGGATCAGAATAGGTGGTACTGGTACCGCAGGTCACTGCTGCACGGTAGTATAATGTGGAGGTTGCTTTGATAGTCGTATCAGGGAAATTAATCGGAAGACCCAGATTGGTATACGTACCGGTAGCAGTTGTTGAATATTGCCACTGATAGGTTTGCGTAAGTCCCATTGAGTTACCGTTGAGATTCAGTGATACCGGTACATCCGCACATACAGGTGTGATGTTAACCGCGGCAGCACCTGCTACCGGAGGAGCCGTACATACTGCAGGCGTAAATTCATACGCACCCATATCCGGCGTAGTGGTACTACGGGTGGCATTATTTATGTCTGCCAGGATACCCATGGGTGTCCCCCTGTCATTCACCGCAGCACTGGTAGGAGCATAATTGCCGGTAGTAATATCTGCATAGATAGGATTGGTAGCAATGGAGTTAGCATCCTGCAACGCAGCAGTTCTCCAGTTGGCCATTGTAGCCTGATTGCTTCCGTTATATCCTGTAAAGGCATTTGTTACTGTAGGGCTGATAAAGAGATCATTATAATTTGAAACGATCACACTGCTGGTACTGGCAAAATAGATCGCGTGTTTAGTGCCTGGTCCGCCACGGGTGATCGTGATAAGATTATCAATGAAATTGATACCTGCAGCAGAGGAAGTCTGGTAAAAACCCCTGGTCACATAAGTAGATGCAGTAGTAGCACCATCCAGTGAAAGCGTGTTATGATAATACCATACATTATCCGAACTGGAATTATAAATTCCATATACACTTCCGTTTCCGGACAGGTTATACATCAGGTTATTGCTTACCACGTTTTCCAGTTGCGACAACGCGTCCACACTTGTTAAATAAATCCCATAGAAAGTATTCGTACTGGTTAAAGCCCCTCCAAACGGATCAGTAAAACGGTTAGCATTCATATTCACCTTCGTACTGAGTCCTGTCATATAAATACCATAGAAATCACTCACAGAAGTACGGGCAGGTCTGCTGAACGTATTGTTCTGAATATTGGTATTAAAGGCTCCCTGTATGTACATTCCGTAATTATAAAAATCACGGAATTTATTATTGGAAATCAGGTTATTTGCATTTGATGCAGTTGAACTGGCAACTATGGTCATTCCATAGTAACCGCCGATAATGGTATTACCCGTAAAGATGTTGTTATCACAGCTGGGAGCACCGGTTGAGGTAGCAGAACTGGCGCTGCTGCTGATCACAATACCTGCAAAGTTGGTAGAAGTAGAAGTTGTATTACTGAGGATGGTACAGTTGGTGAAGCTATTAAAGTCTGCATCATTTATCAGTTGTACGGCAAAACCATATTCAGTTCCTGCACTACCCTTCGCATTGATCACAAGGTTTACAAAACGGATATAATCAGCACCATTCAGTTTGATTACTTCACGTTCATTACTGTTGGTCGATAAGTAAGCAAGTGTATCTGCATTACCATTAAACGTAACAGTGTTTGTTGCGGAAGCACCCGGAACAGGGGTTATGTTCAGTTGTTCGTTGTATGGGCCGGAGCCTGCAACGACATTGAATACTACTGGTCCGTTGATACCGCATTTGATATAGTTATAGGCATCATTAAATGAAGCAAAGTTGCCACTGCCTGTAGGTAATGCTTTATTGATAGTGAACGTTCCTGATACCAGTGTAGGACTGGTTACCTGTACGGCAGTAGATGTAGCCGTAGCACCGCTTGCACTACATGTTACCACGCAGCGGTAGTAAGTACTTGCCAGCTGTGTGGTGGTCAGTGCCGCCGTTGTATCGTTCAGGATATTTGTCCATGTAGTATTATTCGGAGAAGACTGCCATTGATATTTAAGCCCTGAAGCCACGGTAACACCGGTAAGGCTCAGGGTAAAGTTCTCATTCAAACACACACTGGAAACGCTGGTGACAGCTGTTCCCGCATTAGGTGTACCTGTACAGGCAAGAGCCGGGGTCCAGTTGAAAACGATATCAGGGCGGGTATCCATATTCCCGCTATTATCAGGTTCGATCGTACTGCACAGACTCCCTTCATTATCATTTTTGTAGGTACTGGACCCATTGAAAGATAAGCCCTCTGTCCATGCCACCACTGCGTTACTGGTATATTGTATAGGTCCTGTAGGGTTATTAGGGTCCCCGGAGCAAACTTCTATCAGTATATTATCCACACCATTCCAGAAAAATGCCGGGGTACAGGGGAAGCTGTTCAAACCAGCCACCGGCTGGTAATCAACCGGACCATAGATCACTGTTCCGGAAGGTTCCCAGGTTACATCACTCAACGAAGCTGTGGACGTAGCCGATATTTTTACTGTATACTGTTCAATCGTACCACAGCCATTTACGTCTGTGACATTAAACTTAACAGCGTTAATAAAACCGGGGCCTATGCCTTTGGCTATTAATTCGCTTGCCTTGTAAAGGTATTGCGCACGGTTACCTTCCCAGTAATCCTGCAAAGGAGCCGGATAGGTAGTACCGCCGTTTGAACCGGTCCCGGAACCGATGGTAACATCTGTTTGTCCGTACGACCTCAATGCCGACAAGAGCATGAAGAGCAGGTACAGGGTGGTTTTCAGTACAGAAAAGGGCTTAGTTCTCATATGGGTCTTATTTATACTAAGGGTTCAAAAATGGATGTACATCAGTTTTGCCAGGTGATCCAGCTACGCGCATCTTTGACGTTCACCATATCATAGGTGTAATTGCCTGTTTGCACGAAATAGAACCCTGCGGTTTCAGAGAATTTGGTTGTTATGTTTGCCATAGGTGTAGCGCCATCTGCGGGAGCTGTGCCGAAAGTACCGGCAGCAGAAAAAACAACGGTGCCATTTGTATTAAACTTAGGTTTTAATGCAGGGCCGAAAGTAGCGGTTGTAAATATGGCGCCTGCATCATATCCCGAATTAAAGTTGGGATAGTAAAACATAAACTGAAAGCCGGAAATACGCTTTATTCCATAGGCATCATCCACACCGTCCACATGGAAACCATTTGTAGATACCCAGTAAGCGCCCGCATTGGCCGCAGCATTCCACCAACGGCTACCGGCGCCGGTATCTACCACCAATGGTTTAATAACGGCCGTAATAGTGGCATCTGCGCCATTTACTTTAAACTTCATTATTTGTCCCCCAGCATCCCAGGTCACGTTTTCAAAAGCGCTGATGCTTTGTTTGCCGTCATTGAGCGGGGATGTCAGCGCGATACCATTACTGGTATAGTAATACGGTGTGCTAAAAGATTTTGCCCCTTCGGCCGTAGTCCATACAAACTGTATCTGACGGTATAATTTATCAACGTAGATATCGTACTTGCTTCCACCTGCCGTTAACTGTTTAAAGTAAGTAAGGAACCGGGAAATATTATTGAACTCCCAGTTCCGTTTTTTCTCGTAATAATCCTGTGCCTCCTGTGAGGTAGCTTTGACGAGCACGGCTTTACTGCCATGCAAACGTCCTGTAAGTTTTATGGTATCGCCATAAACACCATCTATGGCAAATTCAAAATCAGAGAATAATCCTGCACCATATGTACCGCCGTTAACACTTGCGTCGGGATCACATAGTACGTGTATGTAAGAATAGGTATCAAACAATAGTGAAGGCTGCTGCAGGGCTTTCAGGCGATAGCTGCTTTCCTTTACCGTTACAGCAGAGAGTGAGTCAAAATCCGAGAACATCTGTACCCGGTTTGCCGTATCAAATTTGAAATAAAACCCAAAGGGGGTACCCGGAAGACCTGAAGGGTAAACAAATCCTTTCCAGCCGTACTCAGAACCTGTTAAAGCGGAACTATATTCTGCCAGTGTTTTATTGATCCTCTCATCCGGAGACTGATCAAACACAAAATCATCTTTTTTCCTGCAGGAAGAAAGTGTAGCCGTGATCAGTAATATATATAAGAATAGATTTTTTGTCATAAGGATTGTTTTGCTTCCCTCCCGGGTATTCATCTGTTTATTTTAATAAAAAAGACCGTCAATAGATTTCCTTGTATTCTTCTGCAGACTATAGAAGTCGATGTTATATGCCGATTTGAAATAGCTTACTACCATGGCTTCCTTTTGTCTTAACCGGTCCATCGCCTGGGCCTGTGTAACACCGTCTTCACTTGTACCTGCCGGCACACTGTTTACCAGTTTATCAAATCCGCCTTTACCTTCTATCAGCATGGTAGCGATCATCTCCACGAAATCTTCATTTTCACTGGACATGGCATAGGGTGTTACAAAACCATCCCAGTGCGCCGTCTGATCAGAGATGTTGTTCCAGTTACCTGTATAATAACCTGCGCAGATCTTTTTGAACTCTACAGGATACATGATAGTCTGATGAAGGATATGCCCGAATTCATGTTCTATCACATGAAAGATCTGTTTCACATTCGCGGTATCACCCAGTCTATACCCGTCCATTTGTTTTGTGCGGAATTCATTCAGCAGGTACATTACTACTTTGCGTCCGCCTTCTGCCGTACCCAGCGTGATGGTACCGTTATTATTCCAGCTGGCACTGCCGGAGAGAATGAAAAACTTAGGGCTGTATTTCTTGAAAAAAGAAGACCCTGCTTCGTTGATATAGTTATCTATCCACACTTTCTTAATGGCCCGCATAGCAGGTATTACCACTTCTTCTTTAGGCGGCACCAGTGTTTTTGTTACATCAAATTCGAACTGGTCCCATTTATATTTTACTTCTATATTATAAGGCACTGTGATAGTGTCGTACAACCAGGCATCCAAAGACCCCGGGACCCAGGTATCGCCGCCCAGGCCCGGGATATTCTGCACACCACTGAGATCATCTTTTTTACTGGAACAGGCGCCCAGTACAGCTACTACTGTCAGAAAAAAGAATGCTTTTATAAGTTTCATATCCTTGGTTATTTTTTAATTAAGATCAACGGGGATTAAGCGCTATACCGGATGTTAACGCAGACGCAGGGATCTGTAATACCCGGCGTTTATCATCCGCAGCCAGTGTAAACGTTTCACCGAATACGGTGTAATGCGTTACCGGTATTTTATACCGCTGAAGATCGAACCAGCGGGATCCTTCCTGCACATATTCTGCACGTTTAAAATCCATCACCGTCTGTAACAAACCGTTTGCTACAGATGTAATACCATAATAGTTTTTGATAGAAGTAGTTGTAATCTTATGCGTACCAGCGTTATAATTCTTGATCCTTTTACTGGCGAAGAGGTTCAGGTCTGCCAGCACCGCATCATTATTCCCGAGATAAATATTTGCTTCTGCCCTGTTGAATAATACTTCTTCTGTAGTGAAAAGAGGCACCATTACATAAGGGTCTCCGATGGTGGCATTCACAGAAGACTTTACAAAGTATTCTGTCAGTTTTGGCACGAAGTAATCTGCTGAATTATAGTAATACACGGGATACACAAACTTTCCACCTGTAACATTACTTTCCAGTATCGCAGTTTCATGTGAATAATCAAGTCCGTATCTGTATTGTGCCACATAACGGCCATACAGGGAAGGCGTTTCTACCAGCAACAGGTTTGCACTCTGAGAAGCATTTGCGTAAATAGCAAATAATTCAGCAGGTGTCATTGTGCTGTAAGTAGTATTCCATGGACGCATGTTACCGGCAACATCATTATTAGGAAATGCCAGGTTTGCATATTCTACTACCTTCTGATAGTTCTTCTTAAAGAGATAGAACCTGGTAGCAAAAGCATATGCGGCAGATTTATTAAAATGATAATGCGGTACTTTATAATTCCCATCATTGATCAGTGGCAATCCCTGCAACAGATCTTTCTCAATCATATCATATACATAAGCCACTGTTTTACGCTCGTATTGTTTCATTACCACAGTTTCCGGTTCTGTCACATAAGGAATACCAGCGTCATTGGCGGCAGTTGTTTCATCATAAAATTTGGAGAAGAAGGTCACCAGCATAAAATGAGCATATGCCCTTGCCACCAGTGCTTCTCCTTTCTGTGCCTGGTAAAGGGATGTATCGGCAGCAGCATTGCAGGCCTTCAATGCATTGTTGGCAGCGGCAATAGCTGTGTAACAAGCCTGCCAGTAAAACTCCGGAGAGTCTTGTTGTGTACTTTGTACATCATTGAAACTAAAAGGGTCCAGGTTGGTCCTTTCGAGAACGCCGGCAGCTTTATCAGCTACGTTATCGGACATCGCCTCACAAAAAACAATATAGTTTCCCTGCGGATAAGCAGTACCCAGCAACTGGGTCACCTTTTCCGGAGTATCCAGTTCTGTCCAGCTACTGTCTGGAGATTTATCAAGATATTTCGTACACCCTGAAAGGGTTAAAACACTTATACTAATGACCGATGCCTTTGTAAAAAAATTCATCATAACCATCTTCTTTTAGATACCTACTTTTAATGAGAGAGTAAATTGCTTTTGAATCGGCTGCGCAACACCTCCTGTATTGAAGAATTCCGGGTCCTGACCTCTCAGTCTTTTATCAGAATAGATCAACCAGGGATTAATAGCTGCAGCAGTTATGGCGATGCTGTTAAATGCCGTTCTATTGAGTACGGAACCGGGTAACAGGTAAGTGAGCGATATCGTTTTCAAACGTATCAGATCTCCTTTAGCCACCCTTGCTGTTGAATAGTTATAGTTATTGTAAGGATATGCCCCTCCTAACAGTGTTTGTTCCAGTCCGTCGAGTATGGAGGGTGTTTGTGTCGCCTTCTCATCACCGGGCATCATCCAGCGGTCATAGAATTCCTTAGGCATTGCGTCCATATCGGAATACGATGTTTTAAAGGCAGGATACATCCTGATCTTATTGCCCCACTGGTAAGTAAGGAACACATTCAGTGATAGTGCCTTATAATGGAATGTATTGGAGAAACCACCTGTTACCGGAGGATCTACCGGTCCTTCGTACACCAGGTTTGCCGTATTCAGGTCCTGCAGGTATACATCCTTGCTCACATCTCCATGCTGGTTAACGAATTGCGGCGCACCGTTTTTAGGGTCCAGACCTTTGTATTGCAGAGAAAATAGTCCTCTTACAGGGTAACCTTCTTTGTTACCACCTTCTGCAACCACCAGGTCAAATATGGCCGGGATGTTCTTGGCATTGGTGATCTTATTGGTATTGTAACCGAAAGTGAAATTGGTTTTCCATCCCCAGTCTTTGCGTTTTATCACATCTCCGCCCAGCATCACCTCTATTCCTTTGGAATCCATATCCGCATAGTTGGCCGCTTTGTATGTTTCACCGCCTATACCGGAAGTTTTTATAATACTGATCAGATCAAAGCTCTTCCTGGTGTAAAGGTCCAGGGCCACGTTCAAACGCCTGTTGAATAAAGTCGCATCCATACCAACATTGGTAGTATATAATTTCTCCCATGTCAGGTCGTCGTTTTGAAGGTGTGCTATCTTAATTACAGATTCCACTTCAGACAGATGCGGCCTGTTGGTATTTACAGTTTTGTATACAATGTTGGAGTTGGTAGCAGGGCCCATACTGGCTGTTAAACCATAACTGGCCCTCAGCGCCAGGTAATCTACCCAGGACAGCTTTTGGATGAATGGCTCCCTGTCCATGTTCCAGGAACCTGATAAGCTCCAGGTAGGCAGCCAGCGCGCATTAGCAGAACGTCCCAGACGGTTGGAACCATCGTAGCGGGTAGTAGCGCTAAAGTTATATTTGTTGTTATAAGCATAAGTGGCCGTGGCATAAAAAGCAGCAAAACGGTCGTAATCCCTGCTCATACCATAGTAAGGGAAATTGCTTTCTATTGTTTGTTTCAGAATGCGGTAATCGGTGAATGGTACACCTCCGTTATCATACTGATAACCATAACCGGTGTTCGCCGCGTTCTGTCTGTCGGCATACTTCACCTGCTGACCTATCATGGCATTCAAACTGTGTTTTTCGCCAACACCGAAGTTATTGGTGTAGTTAAGGCTGTTACGGAAATCGTAGTTGATCAGCTGGTCTTCTGTGCGGTTATAGAATCCACCGTATGGTAATACGACCTGCGGCAACGCATTCGGATTATCCGGGTCTCTGTAAAGGAATTTATTGTTTTCAGCGATGGTCGCATTATCCGCAGCGCGGTAAGCATTTGCCATATTGCTGTTCTCTGTGATCTGGTGTTCGCGGGAAGACTTTACATAACGTAATGCACCTACAAATTCATAACGGAGATTCTTTGCCAGCTTCCAGGAGAAATCTCCCTGCAGGCGTAAATCCATCATGTTCAAATCCAGGTAATTATTCTGCAGTTCATTGATGATGTTGAACGGTGCAAAATTCCTTCTGAAATATTCCAGCTTACCATTCTGATCATATGCAGTGAGCGTACGACTGGTATTTAAGGAGTAACTGAATGGATTGATATCAAAGTCACGGTCATACTGTCCTTCTACAGGATTGCTGGTACGCGTAAGTGCACCCGGCGCTCTTTGCTGACGAACAGAACCCAATACAGAAAATCCGGCATTTACTTTGTCGGAGAGTTTGTAGTTGTTGCGGAAGTTTAAAGTATAACGGCTTACACGGTCAGCGATCGTCCAGCCATTATCATGATAAAAGCTGGTAGAGAAATAAGACTGTGATTTTTCAGTACCCGAAGAAATGCTGAGGGAATGTTCCTGGATGAAACTGGTTTTGAAAAGTATGTTGAACCAGTCCGTATTAGCAGATGCATATCTTAACAGGAACTGGCGTTTAGCTTCCGGCGTATTCTGCAAAGGAAAGTTCCCATTCTCGTCCGCATTCAGCTTTTCATACATTTTGCCATACACACCTATATCACTACGGGAAAGGATATCGGAAGTAAGGCTTCCTTTTCTTTCCAGCTCTGCCAGTACGGACATCTGCTGGGCAGAATTCATGATGTTGTAATTATCATAAGTAGGCTTCAGCTGGGTGCTGAAGTTACCACTGTAAGCAACCATAGGTTTAGTACCAGCGCGGCCTTTCTTTGTAGTGATCACCACTACGCCGTTCATCGCGCGGGCGCCATACAAAGCAGTAGCAGCAGCATCTTTCAGGATATCAAAACTCTCAATATCGTTCGCATTCAACCCTGCTACGGCAGAACCCATCAGCGTAGTAGGGTCACCACTTGACAGCTGATCGTTGGAGATGTTCACTACATCTTCCAGCACAACACCATCGATCACCCATAAAGGTTTGTTATCACCGTTGATGGAAGTAGCACCACGTACGCGGATTTTAGGAGCTGTACCAAACGTACTTGAAACGTTCTGAATAGCAACACCGGCCACGCGTCCTTCCAGCATACGGCTTACATCCGGCATCCCGTCTATTTTCGCATCTTCTGCTTTTATGCGGGTAGCAGCCCCGGAGAATTTATTCTTATCAATATTCTGAAAACCTGTCACTACAACTTCCTGGAGTTTAGTGAGTTTCTCTTTCAGTTGTATTTTCACCAGTCCGCCTTTATAACTGGCCAGGCTTACTTCCTGTTGTTCATAACCGGTAAGGCTGATAATAAGTACAGCATCAGCGGGAATATTTTTAAACTCGAACAAACCATTACCATCTGTAGTAGTTCCTCTGGTAGTGCCTTTTATCATGATGGCAACACCGGGCAGCAATTCTTTTTTCTCAGAAGAAACCACCCCTCTTACATCCTGAAAACGCATGGCTATGCCTCTGTTTCCCTGTGGAGAAAGCATGGCACTTATTTTTTTGTCGCTCTGCCGGATTACAATACGATCGTACAATACAGTATAGGAAAGAGAATAGGGTTTTAATAACTTGTTTAATAAATCACCTACTTTTTCATTGTGTGCATTCACGTTCACCTTGTTTACCGCAACTACTGAATTACCTGCATATATAAATGACACGTCAGCGAGATTACCGATCTTATCCAATGCTTCTTTTAATAATACATCTTTTAATTCCAGCGAAATCTTTCTGTCAAGTGCATCCTGTATGCCTGTTCCGGCTGCCTGCATTTTTGTTGTGATCAGCAGTAGCATTATCAGTTTAAGGAATAGGGTCACCTTTTTATGCATGAGGTTTTGAATTGTTTTGTACATTTCAGGAAATAGATATCCGTTCCCGGTTTTTTCGAAACCAGGGCAATAGCGCACCTACCGCGGTGCGGGGCATAGTTTTTTATTGGATTAACCTAATAGGAATTGGTTAACCAGAGGGCATTGGTCCAGAATACATCATCATTTCGATTTAGTTTGGTTGTTGTGCAATATTGAGTTTACAGCGATTGGTTAACCAGCTGAGGCAGTGAGTGGATTATAAAATCATCACACTATCCGTAGCGATTCAGTACATCTCATAAGGCTATCAAATTCGGTTAACTTTTTCCAGGTTTACTGCTGGATCTTTCTTTACTTAACGACAGTTTCCACCACTAATTAAATATCCTGTTCCACTACTGTCCTTACTGATTTTGGCGTTCAATGATACAGCGATCAGTGTGAGTGCTTTCTCCAGATCATCCACGGTATTAACATCTCCGTAAAAAGCACAGTGTTGTAATTTTTCTTCTACTGTAACATTAATATTATAATACCTCTGCAGGTCGTTTACTACTTTTATTAACTCAGCTCCATCATATATAAATCTGCCTTGCTGCTTTTGTGCATAAAATCTTGCATCATCGGGTGCATCAGACATTTGTAACTGATGTGTGGTTGTGTTATATATCACTCTTTTATTGGCGGTCAGGATTACTTCCTGTGCTTTGTTATTCTTACTGTCGTTGGCATGTACCTGCACCATTCCTGTTAAAACCACTACTCTGGCTTCTCCTCCGTTCCTTGCTTCCATATTAAAGGAAGTACCCAGTACGGTGGTATTGATCAGGGAAGATGCCACTATAAAGGGATATACCGCATTAGGCTGTACTTCAAAGAAAGCCTCACCTGTCAATGCCACCGTTCTTTCTTCTTTTCCAAAATTACCGGTATACCTCAGTGTTGATCCGGGCTCCAGGTATACCAGGGACCCATCCGGCAACTTTAATGTTTTCCGCTGTCTCTCTGCAACGAATACCAGCTGCTTCACGGGTTTCTTCATCACGTTCAGGTATCCTATGCCTGCTGACAGCAGGATAACAGCTGCTGCCGCTGCCACCTTCCAAGGGCGTAGCCATTTGTTACCGGTTTTCACCACGGATAACTGGCGGCTGGCAATGCGCTCATGTATACGCTGAAGGAGCCGCTCCGACACTTCTCTTTCCAGAAGCGGTTCTTCCGTAAACAGGTCTGCATTGTAAGCATCACCTGCTATCTCCTTTAATGTTGTAAGATCATTTTCATTCAAATATTGCAGCAGCCAATCTCTCTCCTCTTGTTTCCAGTTTCTTTCATGCAACAGATGTTTGAGATATTCCTTTCTGTTCTGCACTATTTTGATTGATTATTTAAACTAAATACGGGGGTATACAGAAAGTGGGGGGGTGTAATAGAAGAAATATTGACATATTTTTAAACGTAATATTAAAAGACGTGAGAAGACAGACCTGACGGACGTATTGCATTAAAGTACCGAACACATTTCGTCACTGGTCCTAATCGTGATAATTCAGGAAGAGGAGGAATAAGACAATATATTTATTGTGCTCTTTGTTTTTTTGGATGTAGTCATTTAATTTGACCATTGCGATGGACAGATGTTCCTTTACAGTATTACGGGATATGTTGAGTTCTTCGGCTACCTCATCGTAGGTCTTACCTTCCAGTTTACAGAGAGTTACTATTTTCCGTTTTTTGGGAGAAAGTTGCGCAATGGCTTTTTCTAATAGTTGGTATTGATCTTCATATACATTCTTACGGTCCAGCGAGTAATCATCATCAAAATCAAGGTTCAGGAGTTCCTTGTGGATGGTCTGCTCCCGCAGTTTTTTACGCACATAATCAACTGAGAGGTTAAAACTGATCACAAAGAGCCACCCGGCCACTGACTGGCTGGGATTGATCTCCTTCCGCTTTTCCCACAGTTTGGCAAATACCTCCTGGAGAATGTCTTCTGTTACAATCTGTTCCTTTACAAACTTGAAAATATTCCGGTACACCGCCTGGTGGTATTTCCAATACAGTGTATCAAAAGCGTTTACTTCACCTTGTTGTAACCTAACGACTAACTCGGCATCTTGTGTATTCATATCACGACATTTATATAAATTGTATTTTTATAATACAAATTATATTGCAGTTTAATGGGTCTGGGTATCCAAACAAAAGCTCCATCATTCCGACAGATAAAATAGTAACATTTCTTTTTATTGTTCATTATTTTATAATAAAAAATTAAATTAAGACTATTTAGAATGTATTTAATGCTGATATATTGCCCTTGGCAATATTGGCTCAAAAACAGGAAAGTCATCCCAGGTCGAAACCCGGGATGACCTCCTTCATATAATCCGTCATCTAACGATTAATATTTCACTATTTTCTTCGTCTCTGTAGTCGTTCCGTTAAATATCTTGATTAAATACATACCGGTACCCAGGTTAGACAGGCTCAACTTATCTCCGCTAACGATGCGTTTCAGCGGCAATACGGTTTTACCATCCATAGAGTACACGCTTACGTACAGGGAACCATCCTTAGCAGTGCTGGTAGCTTTTACAACTACTTCATTTACAAAAGGATTTGGTGATACAGCCAGTGCAGACTGTAATTTACTGTCTTCCTCAGCAGTCGCAACTTTCTCTACAGTTCCTACTGCGCTTGCCTTACGGGCTGATCCAGCTGCGCGTACCACTATGGAAGAGGCCCAGTCGTTCAGGTTAACAGTTGTGCCATCGCCCAGACCCACGGTCACCAGGCAGGAGAAATCTGAAGCAGGGAATATGTACGCCGCACCTGTGAAGTTATAATCCTGATAAAGAACTACTTCTAAACCACTTGGTATTTTGATGGAAGAAACATCATCATTTAATACACCAAGAGCGTTCAGTTGTGCAAGCGTATAGCTGCCAACTGGCAGGCTAACAGCATATCCACCATAGTTACAATCTTTGTAAACGGTGGCTGCTGTTGCAGTTGGCGCAGGAACAGTACCTGTAATTGCGTAACTACCCAATGATCCATAATTAGAATAACCATTGGTAGCAGGGTCTCCATAACCGGTACCGGTTACAGCGATGTAGTAAGTACCGGCTGCCAGTGTAGCGCTGAGAGAAGCGGGCAATCCTGAAGGATTAGCGCTGGTCACTACTCCGCCACTGCTGTTGTACAGGGTAGCCAGAATGTCCAGGTTAGGCTGACGGGTAGGTGTGGCAAAATTCAGGGAAATGCTGCCACCACCGGTAGTGAACTTAAAGATGTCCACATCACCGGTACGTTCAATCACCCCTGTGCTGTTCACAGCACCTGAAGCGGTTACAGCCAGTGTAGCTGCAGCACCAATGGTACCACCATAGTCGTCTGTCCTGTAACCAACACCATAAGTAGAACTGGCTATTTTAGCCAGGTCGTCTTCTGTATTGTTGGCACTGGCATATTCACCTTTGCTCCAATGTACAACAGGTACATAATAACCGGCACCCATAATAGGGGCCCAGAGGCCATTACCCAGATAGTAGCCTTCAGCAGGGCTGATACGGCCATCATGAGACAGGCCGAAAGTATGCCCCACTTCATGAGAAGCAGCGTCACCAGCACCCTTTACACCACCATTAAATACCCAGCAAGGTGTTTCATTACCCCAGTTGAAAGATCCAAGATAAGCAACACCACCAGATCCTGGTGCAGCCGTATTTGTTGGAGTAAAGATGCAACGCATTCTCCTGTTGGCAGGATAAGTGTTGTATACTGCTTCGCTGGTAGTGATGTTTAACAGGAATGGACGGTAGTCTTCACTTACCAGTTCCCAAACTTCCTGTTTTTCTGCATCTGTAAGCGTAGAAGCAGCGGCATTAATAGGATTCCCATTATTCCAGTAAGCACTGGTTACATACTGACCGTCAAAGTCCAGCAGTACCACGCCGTTACCACCAGGATAACTTTGCAGATCAGTTACCGCCTGAGCCACCACAGCAGCAGTAGACGCTGTTCTTGCTGTTACAGGGGGAGCTGGTGTATAATCCACACACAGGATAGAATCTACAGGTACTTCTTTCACATAGGCGGTACCGGTATTATCCGTATAATATTTGTATGCCTTCTTTGTTTTACGCAATACGATGTTACCGGTCAGCACACCATTTTTGATATCCAGCACGAAAGAAGAACCAGGTACGTTTTCTATTTCACCAGCTACTAACTCTTCGCCTTTACCATCTGTACGGCGGGCATTCACTTTTCCGGTCAGTACAGTACCTGCATCCACTTTCAGTTCAGCAGCGCTTACCAGTCGGGCGTTAATAGCTTTGGACTGTGATCTGAGATCCTGCAAAATGCCGGCGGTTGAACCTAAACGGTAGGGTGCTTTCTGCTGGCCATGTGTGATGGCAGCAGCCATTAATAAAAAGGCAGTACCTGATATATATTTTAGCATTGTGTTCATAGGGTAAACTGTTTAATGGTTAGTATTAGAGTTTGGTGATCTTGAACCAGTTAAGATTCCAGCCACCTGCCTGGGCATAGATACCGAAGTTATAGGTACCTGCATTGATGGTTACTGTATGAGAAACAGTTGTCCAGTTCTGCCAGCCGCCGGTTGAAGGAATATCCAGGTAACCCAGGATAGTAGAACCGGCGTTCAGGTCCAGCGATAATCTGCCACCGCCATTCAAACTAGCTACACGGTATTCAATTTTGTAAGTACCGGTAGTAGGAATAGTGATAGCGTTGTAAGCCATCCAGTCGCCGGTATCGATATAACCAACATTCAATCCGCCACCTGCATCAGTAGTACCTTCTGTTTGTACACCAGACATAGAGCCGTAAGACTCCGCTTCTACCTGTTTGGTAAAACCGGGGTTGGTGCCACCACCATCCTGGTACACTCTTACATAGTCCACATACATTTTAGCAGGGAATGCGTTGTTATCGATGTTAAAACCAGGCCAGTTACCACCAATAGCGAAGTTCAGCAGGATGAAGAAATCCTTCTGGAATTCTTCTGTTCCACCTGCGTTATTTGCAATATTGATTTCAGTGTACATGGTAGCATCTACAAACCACCTGATATAAGTAGGGGTCCATTCAATAGCATACACATGATAACCGGTAACATTAACAGGTGTGGTAAGACCATAATCAGCCTGTCCGCCATTAGTACCTACCCAGTGTGCAGTACCGTTTACATCGGCATTGTTATTCACATGCTCAAAAATGTCGAGTTCTCCGCATGCAGGCCAGCCTACAGTGCCGATATTACTTCCCAACATCCAGAAAGCAGGCCACGAACCCGAGAATGCAGGTGCTGCTATACGGGCTTCAATTCTGCCGTACGTCCATGATTTCCTCCCCTGTGTTTTCATTCTCACAGAGGTATAGTTAGCACCACCAAAACTTTCGTGTTTGGCATTCAGTACCAGCTGTCCGTTTTCTATTGTGGCATTTTCCTGGCGATAGTATTCCAGTTCATTATTGCCCCAGCCGCCGGCACCGGTTTCAAATACCCAGTCGGGTCCGATAGAGCTGGTAAACTCGTCCTGCCAGACAAGCTGCCAGTTTTGCGCCGAGGCTGCACTGCCGGTGAGTGCCAGCAGGCCGGTTAACAATAGAGGTAATTTTAATGATCGCATCATAAAGGGTTTTGTTTAAATGGTTAAAAAAAAATATGGTTTTCTCTAAAATCCGGGTTATAAAAAAACCCGTCTTACTTTTTGTATGAAGAGTAAGACGGATACTGATTAATTCTTTACAAATCTTTTGGTAATGGTTTTCCCGTTCTTTGTATATACCAGTGTATAAATACCAGCGGCTAATCCGGATACATCTATCCTGTCAGATACTACTTTAAATGCCCGCACAGGACGACCTGCAATATCATATACCTGTATAATGCCTCCGTTCAGTTCAAAGTTGGTATGGACCCTTATTTCATTCGTTGCAGGATTAGGATAGATGGCAAGGTCCGGTGTGGCTATCTTAGCGCTGGCAAGGGCTGCGCTGGCAGTCTGCACTTTCAGTGAGCTGATAATATCATTCCAGCTTTGACTTACCAGGCATGAATTATCTGCTGTAATGGTTAATGAGCTGCCTGCAAAATTATCATCGGAATATACCAGTGTTTTATATCCGCTGTTAACTTTCACAGAAGAGATATCATCATTCAGAATACCATAAGACCTGAGTTTTGTAAGTGTGTAATCACCCAATGGTAAACTGATCCCTAATCCTGTGTAGTTGCAATCCTTATAGAAAGTGACAGCAGGAGTACTGAGCGTACCTCCGCCAAAAACATTCCTGATAGCAGTCGCATAATTAGCCGTACCGGAAGTATTATCAAAATCATCATACAGCCACATGAACCCACCTTTTATAATACTGCTGCATGAATTCTTCCAGGTAGTCAACTGGCTCTGTACCTGTGCGGTTGTTTTTTCTGCATCCCACAAACCGGCATAAACGGGTACGGTACCGAAGCTCCAGTTACAGGGAGCATTACCACTGCCACCGGAATAACATTGCAGGTCTACACGGTCTACCGTACCTGCCCGCTGGTTGTTGGTATTAGTGGCTACGGTGGTCCAGAAAGTTTTATTGGTATAAGGTACCAGGGATACCTTAAAGCCCAGGTTGCCCAGCATCACCGCCAGTGATGTAGCGGAACCAGCGTCATAAGTCAGTTCATCATCAAAAGCAATCGCATCTACAGAAGGGAATGTGTTTTTAAGCGCCTGGAAGTTTTTATACAGCGTACTGGTACTGCCCGTTCCCTGCGCAGCGATCAGGTTCTTTACATTCGCAAATGTGCTGCCGCCCCAGGCACTTAAACAAAACTCTACCCTGTTAATAGTAGAGGGGGCAGACTTCAGCAATGCAATGTCATTTGCAAAGTTGGGATAACTGCTGGCACCAATATAAGCGCCATTCTGAATAAGGGGGAATTCCGCATTAAAATTAAAGTTACCACTGGCATCAATATGTATGGTCCATACCACTACATAAGTAAAGCCGGAATTTCTTAGTTCATTGATGGAATAGCTTCTGTTCTTGTAAATGGGGCCTCCACCGTAAACACCTGACTGAGCCTGCAGGGTATGGGTGCTGATCGCGGCAAAAACAAAAAGAAACAATAGTCTTACGAAGAGTTGTTTTCCTGTGTTCATTGTTTTACTTTTTTATAACGTGAAAAAGATCTGATACCGGCGTGGATGCGGCATCTGTTTGGTTGTTGTGCAGTAAAAAAGAGGGAAGTAAAGTTCTAATCATAGTTACATTTTACCGGTGATGGTTATTCTGAGAGAAAATCTGCCGGGTATTGTACCCAACAGGAGTAAAAAGTTATTGTCTGATAAAAGACCAAATGCGAACTACGTATTGAAGCGATTTTCCGCTCTAACCCGTAGTCCGCAATTGATTCTGTTTAGTTGCCCTAATCCTTAATATGCCTGATTACATGCGAACGATTTTCGCACTTCCTTTGCGTGTGCCGGCAGCATTGGTAGTTTTGATAATGAAGGTACCCTGTGGTACACGACTGATATCAAGACTGATCAATTGCTGACCTTTTGCACCGGCTGTGTATTCTTTGTGTAATACAGGGCTGGTACCGTTTACGCTCCAGATCTCGATGTATACTTTTTCAGCAGCTGCTGCGCCTACCTGAAGCTGCAGGGTTGAACCTGTAACAGGGTTAGGATATGCCACCAGTGTCTGAACAGCAGTAGACTGATCAACGAGATTGTTGGCAGTACTTGCTACTCTTGCACTTGAGCATGCGCCCAGTGGCTGCCACCACCAGTCAGCAGTACCCGGCGTAACATTGTACAGTGAATTGGCAAGACTCTGGTAGAGATAACCATTGTACACCACTTTATCACCAATGTTATAGATAGCAGGATATACTGCATAAGCTGGCACACCTGCACAGTTACCTGTATTACCTGTGTTGCCTGTAACAGTAATACTAACTGCGCCACTTGTAGTAGTTGCACCGGCATTATCAGTAGCGATAGCTGTCAGGGAATAAGTACCTGCTGCAACACTACCCCATGTATAAGAGTAGGGAGAAGCAGTAGCCGTACCCAGTTTAGTGCTGCCATTGTAGAAGTCTACTTTAGCAACAGAGCCATCTGCGTCTGAAGCAGCAGCAGTGATCGTTACTGAAGCAGGCGCTGTGAAAGAGGCACCACCTGCAGGAGAAGAGATACTTACTACAGGAGATACGTTACCCGGATTGGTAGTTCCACCACCGCAATCCGCTACATAGTTCCATACCTGACCATCGCCGGTATGTGTATCCGGCTGTTCATTCTGTGTCCACCATTTAGCAGTATATAATTTGCTGTTGTATACAACCTGCATACCGTTTGTATATACAGAGGCAGCCTGCCAGGCAGCGATACCATTACAGTTACCGCCGCCTGTGCCAGTCACTACGATAGCGATTGTTGCTGACGTTGTCACAGCTCCACCGTTATCAGTAGCCTTGGCAATAAGGCTATAGCTGCCCGCTGCTACATTTGTCCAGGAATAGGTATAGGGACTGGAAGCATCCTCGCCCAGTTTGGTGCTTCCATTGTAGAACTCAACTTTTGTAATACTGCCATCTGCATCAGAAGCATTCGCATTAATTGTTATTGACGCTGGTGCAGAGAACGATGCATTTGCGGCAGGGGAAGTAATGCTTACTACCGGAGATTGATTACCAGGATTATTACCACCGCCTTTTACTATTACTTCATCATGAATAGCAGACAAGAGAGAATAAGTACCCACCGCATCCTGAGATAATTCCCACATCATAATACCACCTGCCTGATCGTAGGCCAGGTCGGTCTTACTTTTGATAGTAGTGATACCATTGTAACCTACACCGCTATACGTATCAGCATAAGGACTTGCTCCTCTTGCTATCAGCGCAGCATAAGACTCCCAGCTTGGACGGCCATAGAAAGGCACACCCAGTACTGTTTTATTAGCTGGTAAACCTCTCCCCTTCCAGTAAGTAATCGATTGCGATGCATAAGCATAAGTAGAATGATCATAGTTGTTATAATCATATGCCATCAGGTTTAAAAAGTCTACCTGCGCAAACACTGAACTGAGAATACTTTCTCCACCAGTACCTACTACCGCTGCTGTTAACAGTTTACCCTGTCCGTGCAGTTTAGTAGCTAACTGAGTCATCAGTGATACGTAATTATTGGCAGAAGTACCTGCATCAGGATATTCCCAATCGATATCAGCGCCATCCAGGTTATACTGGCTCACGAAGCTGGAGATATTGTTAACGAAATTAGTGCGGTAGGTAGTGTTACCTGCCAGTGTTTCGAAACCGTTATCATTACCATCATTCCATCCACCTACAGAGATCATCACCTTTACGCCATTTGCATGTGCAGCAGATACAAGGTTTGACAGCTTGGAAGAGTTGTCAATAGCCTGCAGGCTACCGTCTGTATTAGGCAATAAAAACGCGTAATTGATATGGGTAAGTTTACTGTATTGTACAGCATTTACATCTCCTGCCCAGGAAGGCATATACCCTACTACTTTAAATTGTGCGGATGATAGTAAGGAAGAGATAAGAAAGGCACAGGATAATACACCTGCTCTTATCCATTTTTTTGTTGTCATTGTGCTTTCGTTTGAGGGATAGAATGGTTGTTAAAAATCAAATGCGGACCAGGAATAGTCCGCATTTGATCTCTATATTGTTGTTACATGCGTATCATTTTCGCACTTCCTTTGCGTGTGCCGGTAGCATTGGTAGTTTTGATAATGAAGGTACCCTGTGGTACGCGACTGATATCAAGACTGATCAATTGCTGCCCTTTTGCACCGGCAATATATTCCTTGTGTAATACAGGACTATTACCGTTTACGCTCCAGATTTCCACATAGATCTTTTCAGCAGCAGCTGCAGTAACCTGTACCTGCAGGTTTGAACCTGTAACAGGGTTAGGATATACAACCAGTGTCTGAATAGCAGTAGACTGATCAACGAGGTTATCAGCGGTACTTGCTACTCTTGCACTTGAGCATGCGCCCAGTGGCTGCCACCACCAGTCAGCGGTACCAGGAGTAACATTGTACAGTGAATTGGCAAGGCTCTGATAGAGGTAGCCATTGTACACTACTTTATCACCTACGTTGTAGATAGCAGGA
Organism: Chitinophaga oryziterrae; assembly: GCF_009758125.1. Taxonomy (GTDB): domain Bacteria; phylum Bacteroidota; class Bacteroidia; order Chitinophagales; family Chitinophagaceae; genus Chitinophaga; species Chitinophaga oryziterrae. The sequence goes on along the minus strand of NZ_WRXO01000002.1, from coordinate 897,119 downwards.
TATACCGCATAAGTTGGCACACCGGCACAGTTGCCTGTATTACCTGTGTTGCTTGTTACAGTAATACTAACAGCACCACTTGTAGTAGTTGCACCGGCATTATCTGTAGCGATAGCAGTCAGAGAATAAGTACCTGCAGCAACGCCAGTCCATGTGTAAGAATATGGAGAAGCAGTAGCTGTACCGATTTTAGCGCTGGCGCTATAGAAATCAACTTTAGCGATCGTACCATCTGCATCTGTAGCAGAAGCCGTGATAGTAACAGAAGCCGGTGCTGTGAAGGATGCACTTGCTGCAGGAGAAGTGATACTTACTACAGGAGATACGTTACCCGGATTAGTTCCACCACCGCAATCAGCTACATAACTCCATACCTGACCATCGCCGGTATGTGTATCCGGTTGTTCGTTCTGTGTCCACCATTTAGCAGTATATAATTTGCTGTTGTAAACAACCTGCATACCGTTTGTGTAAACAGCAGAAGCTGACCAGGCAGCGATACCAGCACAGTTACCACCGGTTGTACCATTCACTACGATGGCAACAGTTGAAGATGTTGTAACAGCACCGGCATTGTCTGTTGCTTTAGCTGTAAGGCTATAGCTACCTGCCGCTACGTTTGTCCAGGAATAGGTATAGGGACTGGACGTAGATGTACCTAATAAAGTAGTACCATTATAGAACTCCACTTTTGCGACTGTACCATCTGCATCAGAAGCTGAAGCAGTAATAGAAACAGAAGCAGGTGCATTAAATGTAGCATTTGCTGCAGGAGAAGTAATGCTTACTACCGGCGCCTGGTTACCACCTGTGGTACCAAAGAAATAGGGATAATAGTTGCTTGCAAATTCGCTGTTATTTACCTTGTCCCAGTTGATGGACCAGGTCATGATACCACGCAGACCGGGATAACCGGCAGCTTTGCGCAGTACATAAGTACCACCGTAAGAAGTACCTTTAGTCAGGTAATTCAGTGCTTTCTTCACTTCGGTTGGAGAAGTATATCCACTGCCCGCAGCAGAAGCAGAAGCAGGTAAGCCAAATGCTACCTGGTCTTCGCGTAATGCAGGGAAAGTCTGACTTGTACCAGCCACAGGGAAGCCCTGTAACAACATTTCTGTCATAGATACGATGAAGTCTGCAGTAGAAGAACTGTATACTTTATTATCAAGTCCGTTTACGGAACCTGTATTGTATAACTGAGGCTGGATCCAGGTCAGTTCGTTACGCAGACCATAGATGATTGGCAGGTAAGCGCCTACCAGTGGAGAGTAAGTAGCACCATAGGCCGTTTGTACATAGTAAGTTTCCGGTGCCATTGTCAGCCAGCAGGTCTTACCCTGTCCGGTACGGTAACTGATTACCTGTTTAGCACCAGCTATCAGGTTAATTACCTTAGGTGTGGTTGGAGCAGTGAAGTTGTTATCACCATTGTTTAACTGTAAAGAAGTACCACCTTCAATATCGAGGTCGAAACCATCGAAATTGTAAGTATCCAGTATACCTTCCAGACTGGTGATAAAGGCTTGTTTCTTGGTATCGTTATCCAGTACCAGCGTACCGCTTTCTCCACCGATAGATATTAAGACCTTTCTTCCCTGAGATTGCAGGGTAGCGATATCTGCCTTGATTTCCGCAGCAGTATTCTGATCAGGTGTAAAGCTGAGAGTAGCGTAGTCGCTGGCTGTTGTTACGGCAAAAGCAACTTCAATTACATTGTATCTTGAATCTACATCTTTCAGACGGATGTATGGAGATGAAGAAAGATTCCAGTTCTGCCAGTAACCTACTAATACCTTACCGGTAGAAGGATTGGTTGTACCGGTAGTAACGGTTACAGAAACACTTGAAGAAGTGGTAGAAGCACCACTGTTATCAGTAGCAATTGCTTTAATAGCGTAAGTACCCGCTGCTACATTACTCCATGTATAAGAATAAGGAGAAGTAGTGGATGTACCTAATAAAGTAGTGCCATTATAGAACTCCACTTTAGCAATTGTACCATCGCTGTCTGTAGCAGAAGCAGTGATATTGATGCTGCCCGGAGCAGTGTAAGATGCATTTGCAGCCGGAGCTGTCAGATTTACTACAGGAGCAACGTTGGTAGAAGTACTGCCATCTGCAAATACAGCATTCAGTTTATTTACCAGCGGAGAAGTAGTAGAAGGACAGTAGATCAGTTTGCCTTTGGCAACGGTGTTGCTGGTCATGTTCAGCATATCACCAAATACCTGCCATACGATCACACCTGCCAGGGAATTGTCTTTAATATATTTTGCTTTCTCACCTATTGAACGTTCGTTGTCATAGCTGAGGAAATAGTTGCCTTTGGTTCTGTAAGGCACCTTTGCCACATCATCCCAGTATTCAGTCCAGCCGGAAGAAGCCATTATCGCACTGTAGTTTGGTGTACCATCCCACAGGTTTAAAGCCCAGTTGGTGAAGTCGGCAGAGGTAGATACAGGGCCATCAGGCTGTAATGTTACAGAAGTTTTTACAGTAGCTCCATTTAATGCAGCAGCACTGCTTGTAACGACACCGCGACCATAGAAAGGCGCACCAATGTTCACCTTAGCCATGTTCACATTTAATGTTCTCAGACCTTTTACAGTAGCATCGATAGAGAAACCTGAATATTCAGCACCAGGATAGTCGTATAATGGAGCATTATGACCTGCTTTATTTGACCAGCCACCGTTATAGTCGTAGGTCATCATATTAAAGTAGTTCATTGAATTGTTCAGACGTGGCCAGTCGAAGCCGGAGAGCTTGGAAGGAACAGCTGAGAAAGCGGCAGTGATCAGTTTGTCTGCACCGATAGCAGCTCTTACTGCTTCTACCAGGATAGCAAAGTTGGTGTAATCTGCAGCGCTGTAATGTTCGATGTTCATACCGGGATTACCTGGATATTCCCAGTCAAAGTCGATACCATCAAAACCCATTGTCATCAGTTTTTTACAACCGGCAACAAAGTTGGCGCGTTTGGTAGCATCAGCAGCCATTTCAGGGTAGTGTTTACACATACTCCAGCCACCGATAGAAGCCATTACTTTCACACCTTTCTGGTGAGCCAGGTCAATTACGCCCGGAGCACCGCCCTGTTTTGGAACGGATAAAGGGAAAGCACCGGTAGCGCCGGTATTCACGTTGCTCCAGCCACTGCCGGAGTTACGGTAACCCAGTGAATAGGCATAACTGCCATCAGTAATATAATACAGCGGAGCATCCAGCTCCCCGTATAAAAGGAACATGTCCCAGCTGCTGTAAATGTCTTCATTTACAAGAGCAGCAGGTTCCTGTACAGCACCTACCTGGTAGATGTTCTTATTACGGAAGTCTCCACTATGCAGTGAACCGTCTTTAGCCACCCCAAAGAAAGAGAAATTGAGGATGGTGTACTGGGAATAATCCACGTTCAACTGGTTGTACCCCCCTTTTGGTACAATACCGGCAACGTCCTTCCAGGCATCCCATTGGGTGATGTACCCAATCACCTGTTTCTTATGGTTTTTGGTAGTAGCCGGAACGGTCGGGCTTACCTGGGCATACAATGCCCCATAACCACACAGGGATAAAAGAAGAAGGAAAAAATGCTTTACATAGGCATACGGCAAAGCATTACGAAGAGTAACATTTACTTTCATTATCACTGGTTTTGTTTAGACGATATGGAACTACATTGCTCTTTCTCTAACGGATTATCACTGCAGATAAGGGATCAGCCGGGTTTCAAGGCTTTTCAGACTGTTCCGCGCATAGGATGCGTGCAGATGACAGGACCGGGTTTCATAGAATTAAATGGCTATATGGTTAAAAATGTATCAGGTCTTCTCAACACGTTATCAGGCTCTCACAATAAAGATGTCGTGTGTAATATTATATGGTACCATCTCAAAACTTATTTTTTTCCCGATAATGCAAAAAGCCCTCCCGGAGAAATCCGGGAGGGCTTCTTTTATATTATTTCTCTACATCATTGAGGTGTGATTTTCAGTGTAGTACGTCTTGCAGCCTGGTATTGACGCTCTGTACAAGGAACTCCTTTTCCGCAAGGATCTTCCGGATCTTTACCTATGTTTTCATAGTAAAGCTTGTTGGAAGGGATGCCTTTCTTGATCAGGTAATCAATTACAGCATAACAACGCAGTGCAGAGAGGTCCTTATTGTAAGCATCAGAACCGCGGGCATCTGTGTAGGAACGTACCATCAGTTTCCATGTTGGGTACTGAGACAGTACAACCGCTACCCTATCCAGCATTTCTCTTGACGCGGTGGTCAGGATAGCACTGTTAAAGTCGTAGTAGAACTGCAGGTGTTCCATTTTATTAAGGATAGCATTATCCATGTCGGATAAAGGCTGTTTCTCTTCTTGTTTTACTACAGGTTTTGCAACCGGTTTTGTTACTGGTTTTGTTACGGCCACTGCTGCAGGACTATCAACCGGAGGCGGCGCAGGCAATGAAGTCTGACGTTTTGAAGTCATTACCGGCAGTTCGTTTACAGGCGCAGCTATTGGTGCTGCTGCCGGTGTTTTGAACGGAGAGGTGACTACCGGTTCGCTTGGTGCCGGATCTGGAGCAGGTGTAGTAGCACCGGTTAAAACGGATGCTTTTTTCCTCCTGCCTCTTGCAGGAGCATCTGAAGTTGGGGCCGGAGCAGGAGCTGCTGCAACAACTACAGGAGGAGCCACCACCGGAGCAGCCACAGGTACCACGACAGGTGGTTTGGTAGCAACGATAACAGATTCTTTAACAGGTTTTTCCGGTTCTGGTTTGTCAGGGATGATCTGAGCAGGTTTGGTTGTTTTCTCTGCCAGGATCACATCTGGTTTATCAGGAACAGGAGAAGGATCTGTATAAGGCTGAATGCCGCCATCACCATTAAATCTTTCAGCGAAGTGAGTATCCATGAAGCGATAGATATCATCACTACCACCACCACCCGGGCGGTTAGAAGCGAAGTACCCTTCGTACATGTTAGCTTTCATGATAAAGCCCAGATCATCACCACCGGAATTGAAAGGTGAGCGGAGATTTTGCAGTTTAGTCCAGTCGGCTTCTTCACCGGTAGCGCGGAAGATATCAAATCCGCCCATACCAGGGTGTCCTTTACTTGAAAAATAGAGTATTCCTTTTTCATTATAAGTAGGGAAGGCTTCGTCGAAAGGAGTGTTGATGAATGGTCCGCAGTTTTTAGGTTTACCCCATCTGCCATTCTTTTGTTTTTCGCTATACCAGATATCCATTTTACCTTGTCCGCCATTCCTGTTGGAGGCAAAATACATGGTTTGTCCATCGCGGCTCAGTGCAACCTGTCCGGTAGAACTTCCTGAAGAATTGATTTCTTTCAGTGGTTCCAGGGGGCGCCATTCATCACCTGATTTTACAGACCAGAAAATCATCATGACACGTTCTCCGTTTACCGGACCGCGTTTTCTGCGGTTAGCGATATCCTGCTGCCAGGAATTCAGCGTAACATATAAAGTATCTTCTCTTGGATTGAAGCAGATAGGTCCAACGTGATAAGGTACTTTACCCAGTACTTCCGGTAAAACTTCTTCTACGTAGGTATTTGCTACACCCTGTGCGTATTGTTTAAAGAGGTAAGCTTTGAAGTATGGTTGGTTGGTACGTGCGTCGATAGATGGATTATGTTCCGGAGTAGAGTTCATTGACATTTTGCGATACCCGTTGGATACCAGCAGGAGTCCTTGTCTTGTTACCCCGCTCACCCAGTCAGCGCCGGAGGAGCTAAGTTCCTTGATGTTTTCCATAGCCATGTCCACCTTTTCAGATTTCCATGCTATAGCGCTGTCGCAGCCAGCCAGCATAATATTTTTGAGGCGCATACTATCAGCTTTTCCACTTCTGAATTTGCTGATCTGTTCTTTTGCCTCTACATATTTGCCGGTGCTTTTCAGGATTTCACCATACAACAGATGTACAGATGAAGGGCAGTCCGGTCTTGCTTCCAAACGCTGATACCATGTCTGGGCATCATCGTATTGTCCGATCCGGCTATAACATTCAGCCACTTTCACCAGTACTTCAGCAGCATGTTTTCCTTTAGCTTTTTCAGCCACTTTACTGTATAAAGCTCCTGCAGCAGCATATTCCTGTCTCTCAAAAGCTTCATCAGCCATCACCCGAACGCTTTTCTGCTCCTGGCCAAACAGCAACACCGGAAACAACATCGTGGTGCATAATATTATCGCGTAACAACGTAGCATACTCTTGTTAAATTAAAAATACCTGGGATTGGAAGTAGTGTATTGCTTGGAATTAAATAAGATGCCTATTGATATTTCATGCGATCCTGGCATTTTATTCATGCTCATGTCATAGGAATAGCCGATACGATACTTTGGAGTGATATAATATTCCACGATCGCGCTTGCAGCATTTGCTTTGTCAAGTGTGGTTGGCAGCGAATTCTTTTTCCATAAAGGAACGCTTGTTCTGTATGATCCGCCAATCCAGAGTAATTCGTCCATGTGCAGCATAAGGCTCAGGTCTACCGCGGTAGGTCCGGCAAAATCATCTTTCAGCATAAAGGAAGGCTTGATAGAGATTTCATCTGTCACTTTGAACATATATCCGGCAGTTACATACAGGTGTTGTTTTCTGCGGATACTTTCGTAGGTATATCCTCTCCATTTGTAACCGGTGCTGGTGTATTTGGAAAACAGGTCCAGTACAGAGAGCCCGAAGTAGAAACGGGGAGTATAATAATAGATACCGAAGCGTGCGTCCGGAGTGGTAGCTTTTGCAGAACCATCAGGAATGATACGGTCACCCGTGTCAAGATATTCCAGGTCGCTGCCATTCAGACTATATTGCGTAGCTCCGATACCGATACCCAGGCAAAAGCGACGGGTATCTTCTTCATCCAGTCTTATACGGTAGGAATAAGATCCGTAGAGAGATATTGCTTTTTGCGGACCAAGATTATCCATCATGGCCTGTACACCAAGGCCCACATTTGTTTCCCTGTTAGGTCTTTTCAACGGACCGTCCAGAGATACTCCACCGGTGGTTGGTGCCCCGGGGAAACCGCTCCATTGCTGGCGGTACATGGCATTCAGGTTCAATACATCTTTGTAACCTGCGTAAGCGGGATTTACACTTATCCCGTTAAAAATATACTGACTGAACTGTACGCTTTGTTGTGCGTGGGCGCCTGCCGCAAGGCAGAGTGATAATGCTACAGTAAGCCATTTCTTTTTTGTGTACATATTAGTTGCACTTTTAGGATCACAGTTCATCATTATCTTATTATCATTACCCATCCCTTGTATGTCTTTATAGTTCCATCCGTATTCCTCAGATCGAATTGATAATAGTAGGTACCCTCACTCAATCCGTTGGCACTCCAGTTGTTCTGGTAGTTTTGGGATTGGTATACAGTATTCCCCCATCTGTTAAAGATGAATAAAGCGCTGTTGGGAAACTTTTCTATACCTCTTACATAGAAGAAATCGTTTTTGCCATCCCCGTTAGGAGTTACTACGGTGGATACAAAGAGGTCCTTCTTTCCGCCTGCTACAGGAAGAACTGTTCCTACTTTACCATCACACTTAGCATCATTAGGATCACAACCAATTGTATATAATGCAGTATCTTTTGATTCGACCTTTGCGGTATTGGTGATGGTTCTTATACCTTCCAGATGTGCATCTATTGTTACTGTAAAACGTACTGTAGCTGTAGCGCCGGCAGCAACGTTATCAATGCCCCAATATACGGTATTGGCAGTCTGGTTATACGATCCTCCATCTTTGATACTCTTGAAGGTCATACCAAAAGGAACCACGTCGTTTACCGTTAGTGTAGAAATGGCCACGTTACCTGTATTGTGTACATATATATAGAAAGTAACCTCTTCACCGGGCGATACAGTTCTTACCGAGTTATCATTGTCATTCAGCCAGATTTTCCAGGTTTCAAAAGAGGTGATACTTTTAACCGGAATACTGGTAGATGGTTCTGTTGTAGGAATAGCAGAAGGATTGTTACCCGAAGCATCCACAGGCACTGTGTTGAAAGCAGGCTTAAAATTATTAATATCTACAGTGGCTGTATTTTCAATGGCGGTTGCTCCTGTAAGGTCCTGAGCTACTATTACATCAAATGATACAGTATCCTGGGCGCCGGGTGCCAGCGATGGAATCGTCATTGTCACCAATCCATTATTTGGTGCCGCACCAGTTCCATTGGAAGTATATCTCCAGAAGGTATAAGACGGTATAAAGTCAGTTACCTTAATATTAGACAATGCAAGGGTACCCATATTACGTACCCAGATAACATAGTGAATAACGTCTCCCGGCGCTATATAACCACCTGTACCGTGAGGCGTATATACCTGTGTTTTCCAGGCTACAGCATTCATACCGTTATCTACCGGGACCTGCGTGCCATATTCAGTAGCGGAGGGTATTGGACCGCCATTGTAAAAAGCAGCAGTCTGGTAACCATTACCATCGCTAAAATCAACGTAGCTGTTATTATTTATATAGCCGATACCTGCAAGTGAACCACTAACTGTCACAGTGAAAGAAAAGAATGTAGAGTCTCCGGCGGCTAATGGCAGCACAGGCGTGTATGTTAACTGAGTACCACTGAGAATATAACCTGGCGCAGCTCCGTAAAAGGTGGTATTAGCAGGAACATTAGACATGATAGTCAGTGCAGTAATCGGATCAGTCCCGGTATTATGCACGTGCACAGTATATGCTATTGTATTGCCACTTTTCACGGTGTTGTTATAACCTGTAGCACCACTGTAGTCAACAGTTGTCCACGCGGTATAAGCGAAATTCAAAGGTCTGTTAGCTTTAACAGAAGCTGGAGAGGTACCACCACGAGTCCTGGTCGCAGCATTTGCCGCTGCTGGCTGCCAGGAAAGACCTGCCAATAAAAGCAGTATCAACGTTTTAGTGCCATGTACCAGAGCCTCCCGCCGCTGCATAAAATTTAGCAGGGTTAAACGGGTGGAATTGTAACTAATTGTGCGCATAGGCATAGGATTACTGTAACAGAGGTAAGTTGAATGCTTGTCTAACAAATGTGTTGCCCCTTTATCTTCATTAACATATTGAAATTACCGGACTGGTAATTATATATATACAACCGGCTCTCCCGGTGTCGATAATCTGGTATATGCAGTAACGCCAATATAGCGGTCCACATATCCTGTAAGGCAGCATTATTCATTGGTTAGAGATTTGATTTATAAATACCCGATTTTCAAGTATATAGTAAATTCGAATATAAAAATATCCATATTTATTGATAAAACAATATTTTTTAAAAAATAAATGAGGAAGTAATCTCGATTGCTTGTCTACTATAAATCAAACTATTACAAATTCATCATCTCTACATACTAAAAAAAAACGGTAATAATTTTAACGATTTCCAGTGATTTTTCAGCCCCGTTTATATATGATATTTATTACTTGTGAGACGGCCTGATTTTCAATTCTGTTAAAGGATTGAGGCTAATTGTAAAACGTTGTCATCTTATACAATTTTCTCAAAATTTCTGCGTTGTGAAGCAACAGATTCACTCATCTGTCTGAGCCTCAACGACCCCACTTTATCCACATTTTAGCATCAGTAGCTCACATTACAGTGTTAATAACTTTTTCATGGAAGGGGTTGGAAGGGTGGTATTCACTTCTCCTCTACTAATATTATTTTAACCTTTTTTAATAAAAGACAGACTGTATAGATAATTTTCCTGTAAATGTAAGTAACGGATTTTCTTATGATTACTTATATAAGTAAAGGGCCGGTTACAGGTTTCCCCATAACCGGCCCTTAATATTATTTTAAGTAAAAGGGTTTTCCACACCCTATATTATTATCTCACCAGGAGCAAACGTGTCGTATACACTTTACCGTTTGTTCTGATCACACAATAATGGATCCCTGAAGGCAGGTCAGCCGGATTAAAGACCAGCTTATAAGACTCTCCTGCCCTGGCCTGATCATTAAACAATACTCTTTCCGGAGATCCGCTGTAGCCAAATACTTCCACTGTCACCTTTGTTGTTACCGGTGATTTAAATGTGATATAGGCTTTGTCTGTAAACGGATTCGGATAAGCGTTGTATTCAATGACAGGCTCAATGCTGCTGACGCGGGCTTCAGCGATTGCAGGTGTTGCAATTGCCATTGTTGTACTTACCGGCACTGTTAATGCCAGTTGAGTGGAATCGCTGCAGCCATTTGTATTATCCGTCACTTTCAGCTTAAAGGTCCCGGTAGAACCTTCTTCTCCTGACATATACGTAAGCGTGGTACTGGTTGCTCCAGCGGCGATGGTCCAGTTAACATCATCGGATGTTAATGTCCATTTGTAGCTGGCACCGGTAACACTGCGTGCTGTTAATATGTCAAATGATAATGGAGAGAGTGTAGCTGTTGGCGGATTTATTACAGTCACCGGCGGTGTGATGTTTTTAGCAACGGCAGTGTTAGCGCTTACGGAACATCCGTTAGCGGTATTCACAACTACCAGACTATAAGTACCTGCGGTGGTAACTGTTGCTGTTGCACTTGTTGAAGTAAAGCTACCTGGGCCTGTCCAGGCATAACTTACTCCGGAAGTACTGCTGGAAGCGGTGATAGTAGTGCTTGTTTTTGTACATGTAATAGCACCACCATTACCGGCGGTTACTCCGGCAGGAGCCGTAATGTTACGAGTTACTGCTACTGAATCGATTTTTGTACAGCCATTGACGTTACTCTTTACTGTTACATAGTATTCAGTTGGTGTGGAGGCAATTACAGGGTTTTGTCCTGCAGTGAAGCCTGTCCAGGTGAATGTAACGTTTGGAGTAGCTGATGTGGCGTTGAGGTTTACCTGGCTTACCTGGCAGGTAAGCATTACAGGTGCTGTTATAGAGAGATCAGGTACAGCTACGTTTTGAGATACTGTTACGCTGTCAATTGTGCTGCATCCTGTAGTGCTTCTTGCGGTTACATAGTATTTACCTGGCGCACTTACGCTTACCGGATTGAGTCCGGCTGCAAAGCCTGTCCAGGTAATAGTAGCTCCTGTAGTGGTAGAAGCGGCTGTTAAATTAACGCTGGTTGTCGCACATGTTAAGGTAGCAGGAGCAGTTGTTGTCAGGTTCGGTTTAGTGATATCCTGCGTAACTGTTACACTATCTATTGTACTACACCCTGTAGTGCTTCTTGCGGTTACATAGTATTTACCTGGTGCACTTACGCTTACCGGATTCTGTCCGGCGGCGAAGCCTGTCCAGGTGATAGTAGCTCCTGTAGTGGAAGAAGCGGCTGTTAAATTAACTGATACAGTAGAACAGGTTAAAGTAGCAGGAGCAGTTGTTGTCAGGTTCGGTTTAGTGATGTCCTGCGTAACTGTTACGCTATCTATTGTACTACATCCTGTAGTGCTTCTTGCGGTTACATAATATTTGCCTGGTGCACTTATGCTTACCGGATTTTGTCCGGCAGCAAAGCCTGTCCAGGTGATAGTAGCACCCGTCGTTGCAGAAGCGGCTGTTAAATTAACTGATACTGTAGCACATGTTAAGGTAGCAGGAGCAGTTGTTGTCAGGTTCGGTTTAGTGATGTCCTGCGTAACTGTTACGCTATCTATTGTACTACATCCTGTAGTGCTTCTTGCGGTTACATAATATTTGCCTGGTGCACTTACGCTTACCGGATTCTGTCCGGCAGCAAAGCCTGTCCAGGTAATGATAGCACCCGTAGTGGTAGAAGCGGCTGTTAAATTAACTGATACAGTAGAACAGGTTAAAGTAGCGGGAGCAGTTGTGGTCAGGTTCGGTTTAGTGATATCCTGTGTAACTGTTACGCTATCTATTGTACTACATCCTGTAGTGCTTCTTGCGGTTACATAGTATTTACCTGGCGCACTTACGCTTACCGGATTCTGTCCGGCTGCAAAGCCTGTCCAGGTGATAGTAGCTCCTGTAGTGGAAGAAGCGGCTGTTAAATTAACTGATACAGTAGAACAGGTTAAAGTAGCAGGAGCAGTTGTTGTCAGGTTCGGTTTAGTGATGTCCTGCGTAACTGTTACGCTATCTATTGTACTACATCCTGTAGTGCTTCTTGCGGTTACATAGTATTTACCTGGCGCACTTACGCTTACCGGATTCTGTCCGGCTGCAAAGCCTGTCCAGGTAATGATAGCACCGGTAGTGGTAGAAGCGGCTGTTAAATTAACTGATACAGTAGAACAGGTTAAAGTAGCGGGAGCAGTTGTTGTCAGGTTCGGTTTAGTGATATCCTGCGTAACTGTTACGCTATCTATTGTACTACATCCTGTAGTGCTTCTTGCCGTTACATAGTATTTACCTGGTGCACTTACACTTACCGGATTCTGTCCGGCTGCAAAGCCTGTCCAGGTAATGATAGCACCGGTAGTGGTAGAAGCGGCTGTTAAATTAACTGATACAGTAGAACAGGTTAAAGTAGCGGGAGCAGTTGTTGTCAGGTTCGGTTTAGTGATATCCTGCGTAACTGTTACGCTATCTATTGTACTACATCCTGTAGTGCTTCTTGCCGTTACATAGTATTTACCTGGTGCACTTACACTTACCGGATTCTGTCCGGCCGCAAAGCCTGTCCAGGTAATGATAGCACCCGTAGTGGTAGAAGCGGCTGTTAAATTAACTGATACAGTAGAACAGGTTAAAGTAGCGGGAGCAGTTGTTGTCAGGTTCGGTTTAATGATATCCTGCGTAACTGTTACGCTATCTATTGTACTACATCCTGTAGTGCTTCTTGCGGTTACATAGTATTTACCTGGCGCGCTTACACTTACCGGATTCTGTCCGGCTGCAAAGCCTGTCCAGGTGATCGTAGCACTCGTAGTGGTAGAAGCGGCTGTTAAATTAACACTGGTTGTCGCACAGGTTAAGGTAGCAGGAGCAGTTGTTGTCAGGTTCGGTTTAGTGATATCCTGCGTAACTGTTACACTGTCTATTTTACTACATCCTGTAGTGCTTCTTGCGGTTACATAATATTTACCTGGTGCACTTACGCTTACCGGATTCTGTCCGGCAGCAAAGCCTGTCCAGGTGATAGTAGCTCCTGCAGTGGTAGAAGCGGCTGTTAAATTAACTGATACAGTAGAACAGGTTAAAGTAGCAGGAGCAGTTGTTGTCAGGTTCGGTTTAGTGATATCCTGCGTAACTGTTACGCTATCTATTGTACTACATCCTGTAGTGCTTCTTGCCGTTACATAGTATTTACCTGGTGCACTTACACTTACCGGATTCTGTCCGGCTGCAAAGCCTGTCCAGGTAATGATAGCACCCGTAGTGGTAGAAGCGGCTGTTAAATTAACTGATACAGTAGAACAGGTTAAAGTAGCGGGAGCAGTTGTTGTCAGGTTCGGTTTAATGATATCCTGCGTAACTGTTACGCTATCTATTGTACTACATCCTGTAGTGCTTCTTGCGGTTACATAGTATTTACCTGGCGCGCTTACACTTACCGGATTTTGTCCCGCAGCGAAGCCTGTCCAGGTAATGGTAGTACCTGTAGTAGCAGATGTCGCATTTAAGCTAACGCTTGTTGTTGCACATGTTAAGGTAGCAGGAGCAGTTGTGGTCAGGTTCGGTTTAGTGATATCCTGTGTAACTGTTACGCTATCTATAGTAGAACAACCGGTAGTGCTTCTTGCGGTTACATAGTATTTACCCGGTGCGCTTACACTTACCGGATTCTGTCCGGCCGCAAAGCCTGTCCAGGTAATGATAGCACCCGTAGTGGTAGAAGCGGCTGTTAAATTAACTGATACAGTAGTACAAGTTAAAGTAGCAGGAGCAGTTGTGGTCAGGTTCGGTTTAGTGATATCCTGTGTAACTGTTACGCTATCTATAGTAGAACAACCGGTAGTGCTTCTTGCGGTTACATAGTATTTACCTGGTGCACTTACGCTTACCGGGTTTTGTCCGGCAGCAAAGCCTGTCCAGGTGATGGTAGTGCCTGCAGTAGCAGATGTCGCATTTAAGCTAACGCTTGTTGTTGCACATGTTAAGGTAGCTGGGGCAGTTGTGGTCAGGTTCGGTTTAGTGATATCCTGTGTAACTGTTACGCTATCCATAGCAGAACAACCTGTCGTGCTTCTTGCGGTTACATAATACTTGCCTGGTGCGCTTACACTAACAGGGTTCTGACCTGCAGGGAAGCCTGTCCAGGTAATGATAGCACCTGTGGTTGTAGAAGCTGCTGTTAAATTAACACTGGTAGTTCCACAGGTTAAGATCGCAGGTGTTGTTGTTGTCAGGTTCGGTTTAACGAGATCCTGAATAACAGTCACACTGTCAATAGTAGTACAACCTGTAGCACTGCGGGCAGTCACATAATATTTACCAGGAGCACTTACACTTACCGGGTTCTGGCCCGTTGTAAAGCCGGTCCAGGTAATGATTGCACCTGTGGTAGTAGAAGCTGCGGTTAAATTAACGCTGGTAGTTGCGCAGGTTAAATTAGCAGGTTTGGTTGTTGTAAGATTAGGTTTAGTGATATCCTGAATAACAGTTACACTATCCAATGTGGTACAACCTGTATTTGTTCTTACAGTTACATAATACTTGCCCGGAGCGCTTACCGTCACAACGTTCTGACCTGCGGCAAAACCTGCCCAGGTAATAGTAGCGCCAGTAGTTGCAGTAGTTGCAGACAAAGTAACAGTTACTTTGGAGCAGGTAAGTATGTCTGGTTGTGCAATAGATAAATCCGGTCCTTTAAGGTTCTGGACCACTTTCACACTATCCGTTTTCAGACAGCCGTTCGTTCCTCTCACTGAAACATAGTAAGTACCAGGTGTACTTATTGTTACAGGATTCTGACCAGCAGCAAAACCTCCCCATGTAATAACCGCACCCGGCGTAGTAGTAGCTGCAGTTAAGTTAGCAGTGAATTTAGAGCAACTGAGCGTATCAGGTAATGTTACGGTCAGTGTTGGTTTAATCGTATCAGGAATAACCTTTGTACTATCCGTATTGATACATCCATTTCCACCTCTTACGGTTACATAGTAAGTACCGGGATCATATACTGTGATGGTATTCTGACCAGCAGCGTTACCCGCCCATGTAATAGTAGAAGCATCTGCAGCAGAAGTAGCTGTCAGATTAACAGAAATGCTGGAGCAGCTAAGCGCACCTGCCTGTGTGATAGTGATCAATGGTTTGCTAACATCCTGCAATACTTTTACACTGTCTGTTGTTAAACATCCGTTTGCACCTCTTACAGTAACATAGTATGTTCCGGGATCGTTCACCGCTACCGGGTTCAGACCAGACTGGAAGCCTGCCCAGGTAATAACAGCACCAGGATCGGTACCGGTTACATTCAGGCTGGCAAAAGGAGACACACAACTTATAATACCAGGAGGTTGCACCTTCATATTACCTCTACCATAGTCCTGTATTACTTTAACGCTGTCAGTATTGACGCAACCAGAGGCTGTTCTTACTGTTACGTAATAAGTACCCGGATCAAATATCATAATGGTAGTCTGACCAGGAGAAAAACCAGACCAGGTGATGGTAGCATTTGGTGTAGTAGTACTGGCCGTTAAATACAGATAAGGCACATTACAGTTAAGTGTACCTGATGTAGGAGACAAGGTCAGGTTGGGCGTGATATTTTCCTGTACGAGCGTTACGCTGTCCGTACTTATACAACCTGTCACTGTATTACGGGCAGTTACATAATATTTGCCCGGAGCATACACTGTTACTGAATTCTGACCAGTAGTAAAGCCAGTCCAGGTAATAGTAGTATTAGCTGTACTCGTATTTGCCGTTAATGATACAGATGCAGTATTACAGCTAAATGTACCCGGCGTAACTATGGAAAGATTAGGTTTCGTGAGATCCTGTGTAACAGTCACACTATCTTTTGCTGTACAACCATTAGCTGTACCAGCCGTAACATAGTATTTACCAGGAGTGCTTACGCTCACCGGGTTCTGACCAGCAGGGAAGCCTGTCCAGGTGATGGTAGCGCCGGTGGTGGTAGAAGCCGCTGTTAAGCTAACACTGGTAGTGGTACATCCTAATGCAGCCGGTGTTGTTTTAGTGAGGTTAGGTAAAGTAACATTCTGTGTTACTGTTACACTATCCTTCTTTGTACAACCGTTGGCAGAAGTTGCTGTAACATAATATTTACCAGGAGCCGTTACACTTACCGGGTTCTGACCAGCAGCAAAGCCTGTCCACGTGATAGTAGCACCTGTGGTAGCAGAAGCTGCTGTCAGGTTTACCGAAGTCACCGTACATGATAATGCAGCAGGAGCTGTGATTGTCAGGTTGGGAACGGTAATATCCTGTGTGACAGTTACACTATCCTTTTTGCTACAACCGTTAGTGGTGCTGGCCGTAACATAGTATTTACCGGCAGCGGTTACACTAACAGGGTTCTGACCAGCAGGGAAGCCTGTCCAGGTGATAGTAGCACCTGTGGTAGTAGAAGCCGCTGTTAAGTTAACACTGGTAGTAGTACAGCTAAGAGCAGCAGGTGTGGTTTTTGTCAGGTTAGGAACGGTGACATTCTGTATTACAGTTACACTATCCAGTTTTGTACAACCGCTGATAGTATCTGTGGCCGTTACATAATATTTACCCGGTGCACCTGCACTTACTGTTTTCTGTCTGGCAGCGAAGCCAGTCCAGGTAACAATTGCACTGGTGGTAGTAGAAGCAGCCACCAGGTTAACAGCAGTTTTGGTACAGGTTAAAGTATCCGGCTTTGTGATGCTGAGGTTAGGTACGGTTATATTTTGTATAACTGTAGCAGTGGCATTAGCTGTACAACCTGAACCTGGAGCAGTTACTTTTAAAGTATAGGCACCTGCAGCAGTGACAACAGGATTCTGTAAAGCAGAAGTAAAACTGTTGGGGCCTGTCCAGCTATACGTAACACCAGGCACAGTAGAACTACCTGCCAGTGTAACGGAAGTGGTACTACAGGTCAACGGGCCACTCACGGTAGCAGTGGCATTTACATTGGCAATATCTGTACCTGTGAGCTTTACATTGTCAAAGTAGTATATTTCTGATACATCAGAATTAGCTGTTTTTATCACCACCTGTAATGTGCTGCCATTCAATGCCGCAGAATTGATGGAGATAGAAGCAATACCTGTAGTAGTGTTTCCTATTCCTGCAAGATCCTCATATACCAGTGTTTCAGCTCCGCCATCCAGTTTATAATACACCCGTATATAATCATCTGTTTCAAACGACTTACCAGAGGTGACTTCACTTCTGAGATCTACAGAGATAATAACATTTTTTTTCCCGGAGATATCTATTACAGCAGAGTTCCACACACCTACTCCCACATCGCTATAGCTTACCTTAAACTCATTATTCTGTACAGAGTAAGTACCGGAAGCTGTATTAACGACCGACCAGCTGGTAGCGCCGTTGTCAACAACAGTTCCATTGGCCAGGGTGAAATCTTCCCACCAGAAAGCAGAAGGAGTACCAACACCTGCCGCCACCTGTACTGATTGTGTAGCAGTACATCCATTGGCAGGATTAGTAACAGTAACGGTATATGTTCCCGCTGTACTTACAGTAGGATTTTTTAATGTACTGGTAAAACCGTTGGGGCCCGTCCAGCTGTATTGGGGATTCGCGATGGAACTACTGGCATTGATCACAATACTCGTTAAACATCCAAAAGAACCACCACTTGCCGAAAGATCAGGCGCGGCTTTATCTTCTGCAACCGTTACAGAAGCAGACACTGTACAACCACTTGGTAAAGTAGCCGTTACCACATATTGTCCACCGGCTGTAACAGTAGGGTTCTGCGCAGTAGAAGTAAATCCGTTAGGACCCGTCCATGCATAAGAAGATACAGTACCACTAGGCGTAACAGTGATCTGTGCAGAATTTGCACAGGTGACAGTTCTGCTGACAGCAGTTGTCAGTGTAACAGCAGGATCAACACCTGCCATCTTCACGTTATCGAAATAATAAAATTCATCTGTACCCGTAGCCCTTCCTCTCACTATGATCTGTAGCGTGTTGCCGCTCAGTCCACTTAACGAGACATTGGTATAAGTAGTACTATGATTGTTAATAGTCCCGTCTTTCTCTGCAAATAATACTTCTGCACCACCATTCAGTTTATAATAAAAACGCAGGTAATCCATCAGATCACCTGAACTATTCATCACTACAGAGCTATTCAAAACGGCGCTTCTGCAATCTGCAGATACTTTTACGTTTGTCTTACCGGCGATATTAACTACTGCGGAAGACCAGACTCCATCCGCAAGACCAGTACCACTTGTTCTGAATGAATTACTCAGTACAGAAAAAAGTGAAGAGGAAGTTGGTTTGGTAGACGTCCAGCTGGTAGTACCATTATCAGTAGTAACACCATCTGATAATGTAAAGTCTTCCACCCAGAAATCTGTTTGTGAAGCTGTTCCCGAAGCTACAGTGACAGATTGTGAAGCGGTACATCCGTTTACGGGATTCTTAACAGTCACGGTATATGTACCCGCTGTTGTAACAACAGGATTCTTCGTGGTACTGGTAAAACTACCGGGGCCTGTCCAGCTGTAAGTAGCATTCGCCACTGATGTATTGGCATTCAGTGTTACACTGGTAAAGCAGGCAAGAGAACCGCCTGTAGCAGAAATATCCGGCGCTGTTTTATTCTCTGTCACTACTACAGTAGCGGAACCTGAACCGGCAGTACTTGTACCCACTACGGTGTACGTACCGGCGGTTGAAATAACAGGGTTCTGTGCAGTAGAAGTAAAACTGTTGGGGCCAGTCCAGCTATAGGTAACACCTGTAGCAGTAGAACTGGCGGATAAAGTAAGAGAAGCATTTGCGCAGGTAAGTATACCACTGTTACCGGCAGCAGCCGTTACTGAGATAGCACTTCCACAGGGGCCTTTCTCTCTGAACACCCTGTATTGTTCGATGTAGTATTTGGAAGTCTGTGAACTCCCGTTATTATAATCATAAATCCTTACCACCAGCTGTATGGTATTACCCGTCAGCACCGGTGATGTAAAATCAATCGTACCAAAGTTACCCGTTCTTTGATCCAGCAGTGTTTCGGCACCACCGTTTATTTTGTAATAAATCTTTACATATTCAGAGCTGTTCTGATTTCCTTCCGCCGTGATCTTCACGGCAGCCTGGAAGTCTGTGTAACCAGCAACAGAGAATACGTTTGAATACCAGACACCTTCCCCTCCCAGGTTCTCGGCCATGATCCTGTTGGATTTCACAGCGAAATAACCGGGGCTGACGACTTTGGAAGCGTCCAGGTACCAGCCATCGTAGGCGGTACTGACCGTTGTTCCGTTTGCGAAGGGGAATGTCCCTGTAATGATAGGACACTCGGGGGTGGCCATTCCAGGGGGTTTAAAGGCTAATAGTAGCAAGAGCAGGGATATAATCAGCTTATATCCTCTGGTGGGTAGAGTTTTCTCCATGTAAAAATTGTTTGTTAACGGTATAGGTATTTCTTTGTCGGATTGAATAAATAACTATTTTTACTAATATAATTATTGCAAGCCCTATAGTAGCATATAGCCCAACTGATACACATAAGCAATGATTAGTAATGAGTTGAGACTGGTATATACAGGATTACATTATTTAACTAATTATTTGTAAGACGACCGGTAAGTAACTGGTTATTAATGACAACTGAAATCCAAACCACTATGACAACAAATCACGAAGAACAGCAGTTTTCTCTTTGGCCCCGCATATATCAAGAACATACCAGGCTGTGCGGAATTGATTTTAGGATATAGGAATCTGTTATTTTGAAAGTGCAAGTTGATAAATCAGGCTGGTTAGAACTACCGTTTTCATATCCGTCCTTACTAAAATGAGTATATGCACACCTGTTTTTGAGTACTAACGCTTATTTTATAGATAGCGACTAGTTTAGGATGCAGTCACACCCGTTATTTCATACATATTTACGCCATAAGAAAACCATTCTCGCCATATCTAAGTTGAAAGACCTGACTATAACAGCTAATGGGAGCCAGGCGTTGGTCTGAAAACCATTTCAGGTCATGCGTTTGAGGCTTACAGACAGTAAGTAACTTAATATTAACCAATTAAAGATGTACAAAACAATTTTCTTATTCTCAGGCAACTTTTGTTATGCTCTCCAAATGCTTGCCCCAAACAGATTTCAAGCAAAGTATAGACGATCAGGATCCGTTAATTCCTAGTGCTGACTTTTTATCCTGTATCTCAACGTGCAAACACATTCTTGATGAATACTGTAGTCTATAAAATATTGCTTGTAGATGAGGACCAGGTATTTGTAAGACAAACCAGGCAGCTATTGGTTTCACAAACATATGAAACCTATACTGCGTCCTCAGAAGAAGAGGGAATGATTATCTGCCAGCAATATCAACCAGATCTGATCATTTGTGGCGCTCACCTCAGAGGAACCGGTGGTCATCACTTTATTATGGCACTTAGAAACGAGCCCAGCTTTGATCATATTCCACTGATCTTTATCACTACGAAGGATAATAAACAGGAAATGAGAATGGCAATGAATCTCGGCGCAGATGATTACCTCGCGAGGCCCTTCAGGAAGCGGGACCTCTTACTGAGCATCCGTTCGCGCCTTGGCCGTTTTGCTAAATTTAATCATGTACGTCCTCCTGATGCTGTTAGTTCTGTATCACTGTCTGATCCCAATACTGCACAACAGGCATTATATCACAGACTTGGTAAAGCTGAAAACCGGATCATCAAAATGATTGCTGAAGGTAAAAGCACCAAGCAAATGGCTGAAGAACTAAATGTAAGCATCCGAACCATCGAAAATCACCGTTACAGAATTGCCGGAAAACTGGGCGTCGCGGGCCGGAATGCACTTACAGAGTTCGTGATCAGAAATATCATACAGCAACAGAAGCCAGTGTAACGTAAATGCGATAGGTCTATTTTCCTATCTTTAGACCGCATTTACTTTATTATGAGTACGATCCCATCTTCTGAAAATAACTCACTGCAGCATGCTACCCACGGGCAACTGCTGAATGCTACGGCATTGAACCACCGCGAATTATTTTGCATGAATGCGAAAGTCGTGGCAGGTGAGGTATATACAGTTAATGGTGTCAGCTGGACACATGCTGGTTCGCGTAGCGAATCTATGATCGCATTCCCGGAACTTACTGCAGAGAATGCAGGAACAACACTGGATAAGATCATCGGCTATTATCTCAACCATCCTCCCAAAGGTGTAGGCTGCTGGTCGTTAGACCCCGCGCAACCTGCAGATCTGGGCGTAAAACTACTGGCACGCGGCTTTCAGCCGGGATGGCGCCCTCAATGGATGTCACTGGACCTGGCAAATATAGCAACGGATTATCCTGTTCCCAGGTACCTGGAGATAAAAGCAGATAGCCATACACCTATTTACCAGGTGAAAGAGCTCCCTTATGCCAGCCTGAAAGATAGCGGCGTAAACTATGCTGTGTTGCAGGCCTTTCCTGATCGTACACAACGGTTTATTGCTGTTCTTAACGGACGGATAGTAGCGCAGAGTGCCGTATTACTGGCTGCTGGTGTTGCCGGTATTTATAACGTTGGCGTAGTTCCTGATGAAAGGGACCAGGGTATTGGTAAAGCAATTGTCCTGGCTGCCTGTGCCTTCGCAAAAGAGAAAGGATATCATTACGCAGTATTGAATGCTACAGGCCGGCGTATGTATCAAAAAGCAGGTTTTGAATGGATGGGAGATGGATGGACATGGTGGTTAAAAGGATCCAATCTTGTTAATAATCCGCCTTCAGCGGCACAGGTAGCGATAGCAGAAGCAATCGGTACTGGTAATCTTATTGCTCATACAGATACTGCATTACTCAATCAGCCTTTAACCAACGGCATGACACTCATGCAACTGGCTGTGCACTGCCATCAACCTGCTTCTGCGGAATGGCTGATGAAACATGGTGTTGCCTGTACAGTACTGGATGCCTGGGACCTTGGCTGGAAAGAACGCGCAACAGCATTATTGAAAAATGATCCTGCACTCGTAAATTTTCAATACGGAGAAAGACATGCCACACTACTCCACTTAGCAGCAGAGCGAAATGATATGGCGCTTGCAGCGCTGGCTTTATCAGCTAATCCTGATCTGCAGTTAAGAGATTATATCTATAATTCAACGGCTCTTGACTGGGCAAAACATCTCAACCGGATAACTATACAACAACTAATTACGTCCTATCTGACCTAAAGTATTATTTCTCTTTCTTTCCTCTTAACTTACTCAGAAACTCAGGTGTAAACCCCAGATAAGAAGCCAGCATATACTGTGGTATCCGCTGTACAAAACCAGGAAAGGATTTATTAAAGTGACGATATCTCTCTTCCCCCGTAAAAGTATAAATGTATTTAATCCTCATCTGCGAAGCTGTATAGGCTTTCTGGAACACCAGCCTGAAATAACGCTCCATCTTTGGTACTTTACTAAACAACTCTTCCTGTATGGATTTTTTAAGCACCGCTATCTCCGTTGTTTCGACAGCCTGTATATAAAACTCTGAAGGTGTTTGTTTTTCCAAACTCTCATAATCCGCGATCCACCAGTTATCAATACCAAAGTGAAGGATTTGTTCGGTGCCGTTATCATTCACATAGTATAAACGAAAACACCCCTGCAAAATGAAATAATTAGCAGAACAGATCTGCCCCTGACGTAACAAATAATCTTTCTTGTTTACTTCCTGGCAGGTGATGTAAGAAAGAAGGATTTCCTGTTCTTCTTCACTTAACACTACAAATTTCTGTATGTGATCTAAGAGGCGTTGCATCAGCAAAAGAAGTGAAAAATCCGTTAATGAACGGACTTTTCACTTAGGGGATTTAATATTTTGCAGGCTGCCCTTTTGCAGGTACAGACTCCCGGATAAAGGTCCTGAGATTCTCTGTAGCTGTAGCCAGGTCATCCTTACGTAAATACATCATATGCCCGCTCCTGTAACCTTCCCATTTCAGGCGGTTTTTAAGCTTGCCACCGGGGTCTAACTGCCACATGCTGTATTTGGCATTGAAATAATCACAGGCGCCATCATAATAACCGGATTGCACCAACAGGTGTAAAAAAGGGTTCTGAGAGATGGCCTGTCGCAGATTTTCACCTGTCTTGTTATTGGTATTATCCCATGGCCAGACCTGACCAAACATATTATATTTAAGATCCGTTTTGTATTTCAACTCTTCCCGGAGATAAATGTTGATAGCAGGTGTGAATGCCTGTAACCAGGCTGTCAGCTCCGCATTATAATCAGGACTCTCACCTGCAATCCTTTTATCAATTCCTTTGTAACGGGAATCAAGGCGACCAACAGTAAATCCCTGATCACGTAACAATTGTTTCCAGAAAAGATTGAAGGACACGTCCAGGTTGTTCTCCTGTACGACCTGCTCCGTAATACCACTGTAACGGGCAATCTTCACGGCAATGCTCTTGCGCTGCGCATCATCCAGTGCACCGCCTTTAGACAGGGCAGGGATCAGCTCATTGATAGTGAAGTTCTCTACTTCAGGTAATACATCGTTGAGATCTTTCTGCTGCAGATCAGCAGGTAACTTTTTATGGTACCACGCAGTAGCTGTAAAGTAAGGTAGTTTTAACGCTGCATCCAGCGGACCGTTGCGATCAATACCCAATTCGGTGGGTGATACGAGGATCACACCGTTGAGATACATCCACTGTGCATCCTGCAATTCAAGCGCTAACCCCGAAACACGGGTAGTTCCATAACTTTCGCCAATCAGGAATTTAGGCGAAGCCCAGCGACCTTTACGTGTAACAAAAGTATTGATCCATTCCGCCAGGTATTTAATATCCGCATTTACCCCATAGAATTTAGAAGCAGGTACGTCCTTGCTTACCGGGCGCGAAAAACCAGTATTCACCGGATCTACGTACACAATGTCCGCTACGTCCAGAATGGAATTAGGATTATCTCTCATCCCAAAAGGTTGCACCGGATATCCTTCATCATCAATATTCAGCAATCTCGGACCGGTATACCCTATTTCCATCCATACGGAAGGTGTACCAGGGCCACCATTAAAAGAGATCACCAGCGGACGACCGGATTTCTCTTTTATATCTTCTCTTTCATAATAAGTATAGAACACACCCGCCAGCGCTTTGCCGTCTTCATCCCATAAAGGAATGCTGCCGGCAGTGGCAGTATAGGGTACACGCACCCCTTTTATCGTTACTTCGTGATGGGTAACAATAGCAGAATCCAGCGCCAGTACACGGCCCGGAGAAACCGGTTGTTCGTTCTTAAAAGGAGCCTGGGCTGATAGCACCCCGCTTAACAGGACTAACGGAAGCAAAAACTTTATGATCATATAAATGGTTAAGGTTGTAAATATAATACACAAAAAAAAGCCGGCAATGATAGATCATAGCCAGCTTTTCTTGTATATTGATTTATTTATCCCGCCATCACCCATACAGATACCGAACCGGCACGGCAAAGAAACGTAGCCCATCCCTCTTCCTCTATTACTATTTCCGCATCATGTTTCCCGTAATGGTCCACAAACTTTTTGCCTGCATACTGCCTGCCGATCTCCATATGTTTGGAGCCATCCTCTCCATTTGACAATACCACCGCACAACCAGGATGTTCTCCATCCCCTTCACGGGTCCAGCCAATGCAATTAGCATGATCAAAGTAATCGCGTTGCTGACCATACGCAAACCTGTCGCGGGCAGAAATGAGCTTATCAATGTTCTCCACACCTGGCAGGTATATCTCCCGGTCATTCCCTTCCCCCTCCTTGCCGGTATATTTGGCGCCATACATATCCGGGTAAAAGATACAGGGATAACCTTGTTCACGCAACAGGACCAACGCATATGCCAATGGCTTGAACCAGGGTTCCACCGGGGCTTCCAGCGCCTCTAACGGCTGTGTATCATGGTTATCTACCACAGTTACTGCCAGTAAAGGTTTCACTGCAACAAGGGTATCATGGAAGATGGTCCTTAAATCGTAATCTTTCCCGGCTTTTGAGGCCTCATGGAAATTATGCTGCAGGGGAGCGTCGAACAAAGACATCTTGCCATTAGTAGCCTCTATATAGCGTACAAGAAGGTCGAGCCGACCGGGTGCCCAGTACTCCCCTACCGCAAATAATTCTTTTTGCGCATATCCACGCATCTGGTCCAACCAGGTGTTGAAGAATTCCGGGGTAATATGTTTCACAGCATCCAATCGGAAACCATCAAAATGCACGGCATTATAATACCACTCTCCCCATCTTCTGAACTCCTCTCTCACCGCAGGATTACGGAATTCCACATCTGCTCCCATCAGGTAATCGAAGTTACCATTTTCGGTATCAATCACTTCTTCCCATCCTTCCCCGTATTCATTTAAGATAGAGAAAACAGCCGTTTCCTTTGTGAGGTTATCATAATCTATCCCGGAGAAACACTGGTGATCCCATACAAAATTGGAATACTGCCCATTGCGTCCGGGGAAAGTAAATTTCGTGAACGCCTCTATTTCCATGGGCTCAGAGATGAATTTATTACGGTTTTCAGGGTCTACTTTCCTCACTTTGATCTTTTCTGTTTCATCAGCGCCTGTCAGATGATTCGCTACAACATCCACATATACCTGCATGCCTGCGTCATGAATAGCATTGATCGCATCTATATATTCCTGCCTGGTCCCGAAACGTGTTCTTACAGATGCTTTTTGATCAAACTCTCCCAGGTCGTACATGTCATATACATCATACCCATGACTGTTTGCTCCGTCGGCTCCCTTGTATGCGGGCGGAAGCCATACCGCATTCACACCTACCTCTGCCAGGTGCCGGGCTTCATCTTTCACTGTTTTCCACAAGCTGCCATCAGCCGGTGTATACCAGTGAAAATATTGGATCATTGTACCGTTTTGCATGATGTGAGGAATTATACTATTGGGTTGCAAAACATATGCCACCACAGCTTGTAACAAATTGGGGAAGATAATCGTTGCCTGCGTTTTTATAACAAAGGAATACCTTTAAATTTATATACGGAAACGCCTACCCCGGAACAGATTCGTGATGCCGTCAAAGAAATACTCACAAAAGATATTTATGCAGGAAGTGAAAAAAACTGTCGGGAGAGTTTGAACTGTTTGATCCGAATGAATTGAATGCAGTACATCCTGGGGAATTACTCAGTAAAAAAATAAGACCTCGCCAATATAAGCAAGGTCTGTTAATGGTTAATTTGGGGGGGACAATTTAATAAAGCTCGAATGTATGATAAATGCTTAGAAAATCGATCTGATTTTTTTTAAAACAACAATAAAAATGTTAAGCGTTATAACACAATTATTGTCGGTACAAACACGTCTTTAGCCACATAATTTATTATTTATCAATGCATGACACTAGTATTTCACAACTACAATTGCTACTTTAGACAACGTTTTACATCTTTTCCCGATAGATATTCTTTATATCGTTTCAGCAGTAATTTATATTAAGCAAACTTAAAACAGTTCCTATATGCAATGCAGATTTCTTCTTTTTGCTTTCCTGTCATTACCGTTCATACAGGCCATGGCACAGGATTCCCCAACAGTATACCACCTATGGCCGAACGGCGCGCCCGGGTATGAAAAACGTAAAGACGAGCCTGAGATAGCAAAAGATTATTATGTAAAAAACATACACAACCCTTCCGTCACGGTATATCTTCCGCCAAAAGAGAAAGCGACCGGGGCCGCTGTAATCATCTGTCCTGGCGGCGGTTTCCGGCTACTCGTTTATAATTCGGAGGGTGTGGAACCGGCGCGTTTTTTAAATAGTATAGGCGTTGCTGCTATTATACTCAAATACAGATTGTTCCGGGAAGACTCTACCTACAGCCTTGAAAAAGAAGTAAGACAGGATGGATACAGAGCCATTCGTTTTGTTCGCAGTCGTGCGGCAGAATGGGGTATAGACACAAACCGGGTAGGTATATGGGGCTTCTCTGCAGGTGGAGAAGTAGTATCGCAGGTAGCGTATGCATCCGGTGCGGGAGACCCTAAAGCAAAAGATCCGGTAGACAGACTGAATGGCAGGCCCAACTTCCAGATACTGGTGTATCCCGGTCCGTTAGGTGTACCGGAAGTAGTCCCTTCAGATGCGCCAAAAGCATTTTTAATTGCGGCAAATGATGATGAATGTTGTTCTGTTCCTATTGTTAATCTGTTGCAAAGATACAGACAAGCGAAAGTACCTGTGGAAGCACACATTTTTGCGAACGGGAATCACGCATTTAATATGGGATACAGATCCAATTTACAGTCGATAAAAGCGTGGCCGGAACTGTTGAAAAACTGGATGACCGACAGTAATATCCTGGTCCCTAAAAAATAAAAAAGGGGAAATCTTACGATTTCTCCTTGGGGTGAAGAGGTGAAGGATATGCTTATCCGGCTCAGTGGTGCGTCTGGGGATGAAGCAATTTGTACAGCTCCTTTTGCAAATCTTCGTTTTTGAGATTGTTGAGTTGTTCCGTCTCTACTTCGTACCAGCGTTTTTTACCGCCTAGCGCACCAACAACATAAGTGTGACCGGGCTGAACCGGCTCACTGGTCTCAGGATGTTTTTTCGAAAGGGTAACAACTACATCTTTATATTTTGACATGCAGTGAATATAATTAAAAATCAGCAGATTCGGATAAATCAGCGAATATCAAAAATACCACAAACGTGGGAAATTGATTTTGTTAACTAGTCATTAACTAATGAAAGAATTTGATTCTGTAAACTTGTTCTATCAAATATCAATAATATGGCATGGCCCAAACCCTCATCAACTGAAACCCCCATTGTTCAAAAACAATTCAGGCTGACATACATCGCAGCAGTTGTTTCCTTCATGGCCGCTACCCTGGTAGCTTATACAATGTTCCTCTAAGCGTAAAACAGCAGGATTTAATTTTTTACTATTTATTAGTACATTAATTTGGTGGACTAATAAATAGTTTCTATTTTTGACCCAGATAGAGATCGTCAACTTATCATCCCCTGTAATAACAGATCAAATGACTGAAAAAGTATCAACCATTAATCAGAAACAATACGGCTGTAATGCTACAGCAGACAGTTGTTGTTGCTGTTAATACTGACGCTTTTCCCGGAATGTTCCATTCCATCTTCCACATCAAGACTTAAATCAGCAAATTGTTTTCAATATATTATTGATAAACCAAACGTATGTTATCAGAAAAAAGAAATGTGAATAATCGCGGCGCTCCCTAAACAATCAGAGAGTGCAAAAAAAAGATGGCCGGAGCTGCGGGAACAGTTCCGGCCGGACTAAAACAAGCTTGGAAATGCCGGATCAGCGAAACAAATCGCCGAAGGGCATCTTATTGTCTAATCACTAATTACAAATTTAATGAAAAAAGTTCTCTTGCTGGTCTCCTGGTTATCAGGGATAGCACCGGCAACGCTTTTGGCACAATCCGTTTCAGATCCTGTAATCAATTCAACACTTACCGGTACAGTCATTGACAGCAAAACACAAACCCCGCTCATAGGGGCCCTGGTGAGAATTAAAGGGACAACCAACCAGGTACTTACAGATACAAAAGGCAAATTCTTTTTCAAAACAGGCCAGAAATTACCCTATATACTCGAAGCTGTTTACATAGGATATAAGAAACAGGAAATAGAAGCTACCAGCTCTCCCCTCCAGATATCCCTGGTGGAAAATGAAAGTCAGCTGAATGAAGTAGTAGTGGTAGGATATGGTACCCAGCGTAAAAGCGACATCACCGGCTCTGTGGCCAGTATCCCAAAAACCTTACTGGCACAGCCTGCTGCTTCTTTTGATAACCTGCTGCAAGGCACTGTGCCCGGGATAGCAGTGACGCAAAGCTCCGGACAGCCCGGCAGTACCGCTACTATCAGGGTGCGCGGCGGCAACTCTATCAGCTTCGGAAATGCGCCGTTGTACGTGATAGATGGCTTTATTATCTACAATAACAACGATTATGCAAATACAGGCGCTTCCAACGGGGGTGGTGTAAATGCGCTCTCTACCATCAACCCAAGCGATATAGAGTCTATAGAGGTATTAAAAGACGCTTCTGCGACTGCCATTTATGGCTCCAGGGGAGCAAACGGGGTCATCATTATCACCACCAAAAGAGGCAGAAGAGGACATGATGAGGTGAGCTACAGCATGTATGCGGGTACTCAGCAGGTGAGCAAAACACTTAAATTACTCAATGCTACCCAGTGGGGTTCTCTCATCAACGATATCAATACCAGTACAGGTAGCGCCAAAACATACAGCGATTCTGCACTGGCGGCACTGGGTGAAGGGTCCGACTGGCAAAACGCGGCTATCCGCAAAGCAGCGGTACAAAACCATGAATTATCTTTTTCAGGGGGTGATGAGAAATCCAGATACCTCGTTTCCGGTAACTACTTCAACCAGGACGGGATTATTTTAAACACCGGTTTCAAAAGATATTCGGCCAGGGTCAATTATGAGAGAAGTGTTTCCGAACGCTTAAAAATCTCCACAAACGTTTTTGGCAGTCAGTCTATAGAAGATAAACTTTACGGTAATTCCTACAACAGTATCAACTTCCAGAATACAGCTTTCGCCAACCTGTTACAGGTGTCTCCGGTGGCTAAAATAAAAAATGCGGATGGTAGCTATAATACTACCAGCCCCTATTCTGCCAATCCTACCAATCCTATACAGGATATCGTTTCTACCATCAACCGTACCTATTTAAGAAGGATACTGGGTAATGCTTCTCTGGAGTATAAACTGCTCAAAGACCTTACTTTAAAAGTAACCGGCGGGGCAGACCTGATCAATACAAAACAGAACTATTATTCTCCCAGTTATGCAGGTTCTCCCGGCGGCAGCGGTACCGGTTATTCCTCAGGTGGATATGCATCAGTGGGTAATCTGACAGCTACAACATGGATCAATGAGAATACACTTACTTATGATCATACGTTTGAGAATAAACATTTTTTAAACCTGCTGGCTGGTTATACCATGCAACACCAGAAAGATGAGTCTGCAGTGGCCAGTGCACAGAAATTCCCTAACGACCTTACCTCTTTCAATAATCTGAATTATGCAGGCACAGCGGTATTATCTGTTTCAGACGCGCATCAGTCTTCATTAAATTCTTACCTGGCAAGGGCGAATTATTCCTATCTGCATAAATACAACGTTACATTATCAGTACGTGCGGATGGTTCTTCCAAACTGGGCGCCAACAACCGCTGGGGCTATTTCCCTTCCCTGGGTGTATCCTGGAATGCAGGTAAAGAAGACTTTGCCAAACAATGGGGCCCTACACTGACCGATCTTAAAGTAAGATTATCTGCTGGCAGAACAGGTAATTCGGAAGTACCTCCTTACAGTTCATTAGCGGCCCTGTCTCCTACCAACTATTATTTCAACAATACACTGGTAACAGGTATTGCTCCTACTCAGATCGCTAACCCCGACCTGAAATGGGAAACTACTACGCAATATAATGCAGGGGTGGATTTCGGTTTGCTGAGCAGTCGTATCAATGTAACATTTGATGCTTATTATAAAAAGACAACAGACCTGCTCCTCAATGTACCTTTCCCTCTTTACACCGGTTATTCCAGTGTATTACAGAATGTGGGCAGCGTAGAAAATAAAGGGATTGAACTGAGCATCACTTCGGATAATATCAAAAATGATCAACTCACCTGGAAGACTACACTCACTTTCGCAGCTAACAGGAATAAAATCCTGAGCCTTGGTGCAGGTACAGATTATTACTTCCCATTAGCGCCTACCGGCTATGTATCTCCTGTGATAGTAAAAGTAGGATTGCCTGTTGGAAGTTTCTGGGGATATAATACCAACGGATTACTCACCAGCACAGATGTTTCCAAAGGCGTACCTACCTTAACCGGTGTATCCCAACAGGTAGGAGATACGAAATATGTGGATACCAACGGAGATGGCGTTATCTCCACTGCAGACAAACACAACCTCGGTACTGCACAACCTAAATTTACCTTCGGTTTGTCCAACACTATCAACTATAAAGGCTTCGACCTTACTTTCCTCTTCCAGGGTTCTTACGGGAACAAAATATTCAACTTCCTGCAACAGAAACTGGAAATCCCTACCCTTTCTCTGAATGCTTCCGCTACTTTGTTAGACAGGTACAGCGCGACCAATCCCAATGGTACAGTAGCAAAGGCGACCAATGCTCCTGTTGCTCAGGTAACAGACAGGTATATAGAAGATGGCTCTTATGTAAAACTGAAGAACCTTTCGCTGGGTTATACATTCTCCAGAGCTGCGCTTGAAAAAATACATATCAAACAACTGCGCTTATATGTAACGGCACAGAATATCCTTACCTGGACGAAATACACAGGCTTAGATCCTGAAGTGAATTTCTTTGACAGTGATAATACCAAACAGGGTATAGACTATGGCGCTTATCCAAGCACTAAAACCCTCCTGGCTGGCTTAAACATCACTTTCTAAAACTTAGTACGATGAAAAAATTATCAATATTATTATTACTGTTCGTATCCTGCAATAAGCTGGACGAGAATCCTGATGCTATCATTACAGTATCCCAGTTCTATAAAACACAATCTGATGCTATTTCTGCGGTATCAGCTATTTACAGTACACTGAATACAGATGCTGCCGGGGATTTTCCCATGTACGGCAGAAACCTGAATCTGATGACCGGCAATGGCAGCGATGATCAGATATTCAGTCCTTCGAATACCAATACGGACGTAAGAGCGTTGGGTACAGCTACCTATGTACCTGCAAATGACAGGATCAAGAAGAACTGGCAACAGCACTACTTCGGTATCAGCAGGGCGAATGTGGCGATAGACAATATCCCGAATATCAATTTTGATACAACGCTTCGCAGTCGCCTGATACGTGAATCTAAATTCATAAGGGCATTACTGTATTTCAATATTGTACGTTTCTGGGGAGAGGCTCCTTTAATCTTACATGACCCTACCAGTATTGATGTAAGTAAACAGAAAGTAACAAGAGCACCCAAAGACAGCATCTATGCTCAGATCATTGCTGACCTTACCGATGCTACCTTATTACCAGCTACCTATTCCGGTGCGAATACAGGCAGGGCTACCAGTGGTGCTGCACATGCGTTACTGGCAAAGGTATATGTAACAAGAAGAGAGTGGGCGAAGGCATTGACAGAACTAAACACGGTGATCAATGGCGGATATGGCTATGACCTGTTCAGTAATTATTTAGATGCTTTTCAGCAGGCTACCAAAAACGGGAAAGAACATATTTTCTCCGTACAGTTTGGTACTAACCTCGGTGCCAAGAACAGCACACAGAATTTAAGCAGTGGCGATTTCTCTTCTTTTAATACTGCGGTATATCCCGGAGATCAACCGGCCGATTCTACCCTGTACCAGTTGTTTGCAGCGAATGATACCCGCAGGAATGTCACCTTCTTTACAAGTCTCTATAATGCAGCTACCGGGAAATATGTAACGTTTACACCTGCACGATTTGCCAAATTTATTGATTACTCCATTTCACCGCTTACCAACCAGGCACAAAGCGGTATCAACTTCCCTGTAATAAGGTATGCTGATATTTTATTACTGGATGCAGAAGTGCTGAATGAAATCAATGGCGCTCCTACAGCAGACGCTTATGCTGCTATTAACAGGGTAAGAAGCCGCGCTGGCATTGCAGACCTGACAACAGGTTTAAACCAGGCAGATTTCCGCGACTCCGTATTCCTGGAAAGAAGGAAAGAGTTTATACAGGAAGGGATGCGCTGGTTTGATTTAGCACGCAGAGGTGGTACTTACTTATATGATGCGTTGAAAAAGTTCCCTGATAAAACAGGAGCTGCTGTGAAAGATACCCTGTTCCCTATCCCTCAGTCCGAAAGGGATATCAATAGTGAACTCACACAAAATCCAGGCTGGTAAATAATTCTCATCATTTATATAAAACACTCTAATGAAACGTTCGATTTTTATATTTATGCTATTAGCGGGCAGCATCGCCACATACGCACAAGAGCCTTACCAGGGCAAGGTTGGCAGGACCTTTGCCGAGTCCAGAGAATGGTGGCCGGCGCCTCCTGCGCCACCTAAAAACGCGCCCAATGTCATCTGGATCTTAATAGATGATGTAGGCTTTGGCGCCAGCAGTACTTTTGGTGGTATCATTCCTACGCCAACCTTCGATAGCCTGGCTAACAATGGTCTCCGCTTCACCAATTTCCACACGACCGCCATCTGCGCGCCTACCCGGGCAGCGTTGCTGACCGGAAGAAATCATCACTCCGTGCATATGGGTGGTTTTGCGCACGACTTCTCCTCTGCGGGTTTTCCTGGCTATGATGGACGCATACCTGCCAGTAAAGGCACCATTGCAGAGATCCTGAAAGAAGATGGCTACAACACCTTTGCAGTGGGTAAATACGGTGTTACTCCGGATGAGGACAGCACAGATGCCGGTCCGTTCGACCGCTGGCCTTCCGGTAAAGGATTCGAACATTTCTTCGGGTTCCTGGGCTCTGAAACAGATCAGTACAGACCTGCCCTGGTTGAGGATAACGCACACGTTAAACCTGACGGCAGACACCTGAGTGAACAAATTACAGACAAAGCCATCAGTTATATAGACAGACAAAAAAAGGCGGCTCCCGATAAACCTTTCTTCCTCTATTATGCACCCGGCGCTACACATGCTCCTCACCAGGTACCTGCTGAATGGAAAGACCTCTACAAAGGGCAATTCGATTATGGATGGGACGCCTTCAGAGAGAAAGTATTTGCCAATCAGAAGAAGCTGGGCATCATTCCTGCCTATGCAAAACTGCCGGAACGTAATCCTAATATAGCCGCCTGGAATACACTTACTCCCGGTCAGAAGAAGTTATACGCCCGTTTCTTTGAGGTATATGCCGCCTACCTGACTTACACCGATTACCAGGTGAGCAGGGTGGTGAATCACCTGAAAGAAATTAACCAGCTGGATAATACCCTGATCTTTGTAGTTATTGGTGATAATGGCGCCAGCAAAGAAGGTTCTCAGGAAGGTGTGGTAGAGTATAAATATTCCCCCAGAAGGAATAAAACACTTACCCGTGCCCAGGCAGAGAAATACAATGAAGAACACCTGGAAGAAATAGGTACACCGGCTTCCGATGCCAACTATCCCGTGGGTTGGGCACAGGCTGCCAACACACCATTCAAATACTGGAAACAGGATGCTAACTCCGAAGGCGGTACACACAATCCTTTAATCGTTTTCTATCCTAAAGGGATTAAAGATAAAGGTGGTATCCGTAACCAATACGGCCACGTTATCGACCTCCTGCCTACTACTTTGGAATTTATCGGCATTCCATTCCCGGAAACGATCAAAGGGATCAAACAGGATAGCTTACAGGGTACCTCGCTGGTATATGCTTTTGATAATGCCAGCGCTCCTTCCCGTCATACACAACAGTACTACTACATTTTCGGTTCAAGAGCTATTTATAAAGATGGCTGGAAAGCAGGCGCTGCCCATCATCCGGATTATTTTGACCTGAACGACTTCGCAGACTCTGCCAATACCAGACCTGCTGTTACAAGGGATTACGATAAAGACGACTGGGAACTCTACAACCTGAATGAAGACTTTAATGAACGTGTAAACCTGGCGAAGAAATACCCGGAAAAACTGGCGGAATTAAAACAATTATTCGAGGATGATGCGAAGAAATATAACATCTATCCTTTCATCGACTGGGAAGATGTATTTAAAGGACGAACGATCAATTCCCGGAAATCATTGCTTCTCTTAAGACCTAAATGATACTGATCATGATACTACAGGATATTCTATTGCTGATAAGAAAAGTCCTCATCGGCATTATCATTTTCCTTGTTCCGCTATTTGTTATCGGCGGAGCATTGTGGCTGGTCCAAAAGTTCTTTTTACAATAAAAACCTTTTGTATGAAAACAGATAAAGTGACTCAACAAAAGATTATCAGGGATGTCCTGATCAGTTTAGTATTATACGCGCTGCCTGTAATATTAATGCTGCTGTCTTTTAAAATAACAGGACAACGGCCCTGGAAAAAAATCACTGCTACAACCGTAAATAAAAACGTCTAAACCTGATTATATGCTACAGTATATTGAACAGATTTTCACGCATCTCAATGGCTGGGGATTACCGGTCATCATGCTGCTTATAGGCATCACAGAATTTGCATTCGGCCTGTATGAGAACCACTGGACGAAAAATGAACGGATACTGGATATCGTTTGTTTTGTCGTTCCTAAAATTGTGGTAAAGCCATTTATTGCATATGTAGGATTACTGCTGTTACCTACCCTCTTACCCAATGCTAAAAATATTTTTGCATGGGTACCTTTCTGGTGGGGCTTTGCCATCATTGCCGTAGGCGATGATCTTACGCAATACTGGTATCACCGCTTACATCACCAGTTACCCTGGCTGTGGCGTTTCCACCGTACCCATCACTCTGCTCCTTACATGGGTATGGCAATGGCCAGCAGGCAGAACATCATCTATACGATCTTCTTCTCCCAGATTTATTTAACCACTACATTGGTATATCTGGGTTTGGGTTATCCGGTATTATTCGTGACAGGTATAAAAGCACTGATCACAACCGGGGCGCATTCCAGTATTAAATGGGATAAGCCTTTTTATACAAATAAGTGGTTAAAGCCGGCCGGATGGGTACTGGAAAGATTTATTTCTACCCCTGCTACTCATCATGCGCATCATGCGGATAGTGATGATGATGGCGTAGGACATTACAAAGGTAACTTTGGTAACATGTTTTTCTTATGGGATGTTATTTTCGGGACAGGTATCATTACCCGTCAATATCCCAGCGGATATGGCATCAAACATTACAAACAGGAAGAGTGGTATGCTCAGTTCCTCTGGCCTATCTTTAAATCCAGGAAAGAAGGAAGTGAGCTGGCTCCGAACGGGCCTATGGTAGGTGACGCTGTTCCATTGGAAAAAGAAATAGTAAACAGGGGACTCCTGACGGAGTCTATTGTGTAGAGATTATTACACTAAAACACGGGGCTCCTGACAGCGTCTCGTGTTTTAGTGCTCAATCCAGATCAGACAGGATATTTTCCAAGTGTCGTATTTTAGAGAGAGGAGGTTTGCAGGTAAAGATCCCTGTATCACTATCGTTGCGCATGCCTCTTACAAAAAGATAGATGACCCCACCGAATTGTTTTTCGTAATTGAAGTTAGGTAAACGTGTTTGCAGGTATTTCTTCGCAGCTACTGTGTAGATAAGATATTGCAGATGATAATTGCTTTCATTCATTGCCGCTGTCAATACTTCCGGTGCATATTCGGGTAATGTATTACCCAGGTAGTTGGATTTCCAGTCGAGGATATAATACTTCCCCTTGTGTTCAAAGAACAAGTCCATTTTCCCGTTCATGATCCCTTCCAGTTCATTCTCACTAAATCTCCTGGCAGCGATGTCCATATCTGCATCCGACAAGCTATTCAATACATCAGGAGAAAACAACCCTATAGGGAAATCAAATTCAAACTCCGCAATACACTTATACCAGGCTACTGCTGATAAAGGGAATTCATCTCCGTTCACCTGTATAGTGGTGTTAAATACATGTCGTAATAACTGCCGCAGCATAGGTAAATACTGCTCCTGCTGACCTGGCAGAAAACGCCTGATCGCCTCATTCAACACTTTATCCCAACGGGTATCATCAGAGAAGCTGATAGTCTCGAAGATATAATGCAGCAGATTACCCGTTTTAGCCCCGCGTTTAAGCGTATAGAAGATAAAGGTATCGTAGGCATCCTCCTGCTGTGTAGCACGCCCTAAAGGCAGCCTATCGTGTTTTGCTGCCAGCATGGTATAACTCATCTTGCGCCAGTTGGCCTGTAACAAGGTAAAGTTTACAGGGGCAGGCGCTACCATCGCAGGGATCTTCTCTCTTTTAAATCCTTCCGGAGCCGCCACAGGTGGTTCCTCTTCTATCTTTATCAGTCCGGGTTCTGTGCTATTCATTGCTCCTAAGAAAGTAGAGAGCGTAGATGCTTTGTTATAACCCGACGTATTTTTGAAGATATAACATTTGTATACGGCACGGGTGATAGCCACGTACAATAAACGGCGGTTCTCCTGTTCCGTTTGTTGCCGCTGTACTACCATCTGTTCTTCCGATAAGCGTATTCTTTCAGCGCCCAGGTAATCACCGGTATCGGGATCCCGGAAGCTGATGAATTCTATCGCGGTATTCTCGACGAAGTCGAGATAAGGCGCCATTACGATATTATATTCCAGTCCTTTGCTTTTATGGATGGTCACGATCTTTACGGACTCTTCATCACTTTCCACACGTTGCTCGTATTCATCTCCTTCCGTGGCCATACCATCGATACCACGTTTTACCCAGGAAATGAGTTCTGCCATGGAGAAGTTCTTCCGGCTCTGCACCTGGTGTACCAGTTCTATCAGCTGGAAGAAGTTAGAGATGATGCGTTCTCCGTTTTCTGTATGCGCCTGTGATAAAACATTCCTGATACCAAAGTCCGCAACAAAGTCCATCAGTGCAGTGTAGATCCCGTCCTTCTGCCAGCGGTTTTTATAATTGGTAAAGAGTTGCAGAGTAGCTTCATCATCCAGTATCAGGATGGATTCCATGTTTAATCCTGTTAAGGAAGAAAGCATGGCACGATTGATAGAAGAGCGGTCAGGCGCAGCCATTGCTTCCATGAGGTACAGCAATTGTCTGGCCTGTTCTGATTGTAATACTTTGGAATCGTCAATCGTTACAGCAGGGATACCTAATAAGGATAACTGTGCTTTTACGTCCCTGCCCTGTTGTCCTGTACGTACCAGTATACCAATATCAGCAGGAGAAACCTTTCTTTGTCCGGGTTTCTCACCAATACTGTAAGCGTTGTTTTGTAAAAGATCTGCTATCTGTAAAGCAATGCCTTTACTCAGCGTTTTGTTATTGGAGAACTGGAAGATGGAGATGGGCACATCTGCCTCATTATCCTTAAAAAGAAATCCTTTGCTATTGCTCTCCGGACTTTCTACATGAATATAATCAATGGCATTCTGTTCGCCCCCAAAATGAAAAGTATCGAAGCCTTCACTGGGCAAAAAGAACCTGTTCATAGCGCCGATGAAGGAAGAAGAAGAACGGTAGTTCTTATTCATGCTATATACATGTTCTACTTTTTTTCTTGCCTTGAAATAAGTGAAGATATCTGCTTTACGCCAGGCGTAAATACTCTGTTTGGGATCGCCGATGTAAAACAGGATCGTGCTTTCCCCAAAAGCTTTCTCAAAGATCTCGTATTGTAAGCGGTCTGTATCCTGGAACTCATCCACGAAAACAGCTTTGTATTTATGCTGTAAAGCAGCAGATAATGCGGGATTATCTTTTTTTACCAATGCAGCGTGCAGGTTCACGATCATATCGTCGTAACTCAGCAGGTTATTACGTTTCTTAAAATCGTTCACCCCCGCAGATACTTCTTTTATCGCGAGGCAGTGCAGACGGCGGTTAATCACTTCTGTCACTTTCCTGCTTTCTTCTGCCACCTGTTCTATTTCATCTAATCTTTCCAGGAGATCTTTATACACATCAGCAACAAATTTCGTATCTCTTTTTTCAGCTATGAAATTGATGAATTTCTGAGGTGTGACCAATAATGGTACTGCCTTTGTAAGTGCGTGTTTATTCCTCTGGCTATACGCCGTAATTTCAGCGGCATTATCTGTTACATACCGCACCATGGCGGCCTTCATTGCCGCTTCCTTCTGTTCCAATGCGTCCAGCTCCTGTTCCCATTTCGCCTGCTCGGTGGCCGTCATGGTATAGGAGATATTATCATCATACCCCAGGTATTTCTTACCACTTAAGTGAACATCCAGCGCCTCACTCATCTTCTCCATGCGCAAGCCTTGTTCCCAGAGTTTCTTCAGCAGCTTTGTATGAATGGTAGTTACATGTTTTCTCCAGAACTTCTGAACTTCTTCCCGTACCAGGGGCTTTATGTCCTGGATCATTTCCGCCCCGAACAGCTGATTGGTTTCAAAAGCGAACTCATTGAGGGTCTGCTGGCAAAAGCTATGAATAGTTAATACAGCAGCTTCATCCAACAATAATACCGCATCTTTCAGTTGCTGACGTACGGTAGCCTTATCACTGTTATCAACAGCCTGTTGTACCAGTTTTTTAATATTATCATCCCTGATCTCTTTCCCAACACTGGCTTTATACGCATTACGGATAAAGAGACGGATACGTTCCTGTAATTCCGCTACGGCAGCTTTGGTAAAAGTCACCATCAGAATTTCCTTTACAGACAGCTTTTTTTCCAGTATCAGCCGTAGTAAAAGAATAGCGATGGAATAGGTTTTACCCGTACCGGCGCTGGCTTCGATGAGGTTACTGCTTTGCAGTTCCACCGTAGCAGCATTAAACTCGCGGTATTTATTCTTTTCCGTCATTAATTCTTTTTAATCATAATAACCTGACAGTAATTCTTCCAGCGGCACTATCACTAATTCACAAATGGCCTTGTATGCATCCAGCACGGATTCATGGGCGAAGAACCCGTTTTTATATTCCAGCGTGATGTATGGGTCTGGTTTTGCCTTAAGCTTATCTTCCACTGTTTTGGTAAACTTCTCAAAATCCAGCTCTGCCACTTTAGCCGGAACGATATCAAAGTCGGGGTAAAAAGGTGCGATCCTTTCCATACCGGCTTTATATGTTTTAACGATCTGTGTGAGCCGTTCTGTTGCAGTGGCCTGTGTCAGTGCCTTTGCTTCAAAAACAGCTTCCTTTTTGCTTGCGGAGATAAAGAACATTCCTTTCACAACCCCGGCGGCTACGCCTGCCAGATAACGAATATACGCCTCTATCAGGTATTTTGTCTCTGATTTTGACCAGGAAACCTGTACGAGCTTATCATTAAACACGGAACTGATCACTCCCTTTATCACGCTCCCGTCTATTGTCAGCTCTATGGGAACGATCTGTTCTTCCGCACCTTGTACGGCACTTTCGTAAAGGTCCCGCACAGGTTCTATCACTTCTTCTACCAAGGTCAGTGACACGTCTGCCATATTTTTCAGGGGCAGATTGCCGGTTTTAAGCAGCTTTGTTTTCAAATCCCTGATATCTTCGGGGTTCATGGGCAGCAGGCGGTTTTTCAACGCCCATTGCTGCAGGTTGTCAAGGTCGAATATTTCGGTATCCCTTAATAATACCTGGGCATCATTGTAATAAATCCCCAGCACCTTGTTGTAATATGTTTTAAAAGGATTTCTGAAAAAACGGGGCAGATCGTCCAGTACTATTTCTTCAAATCCAAAAGGCTCAATTACTTTTCCTTTCTGCGTTACCTTCTTTCCTTCGGCGATGGAGGTATTCAGGTAGTTATAAAGGTGTGCATTACCCTTACTGTATTTCATACTGAATCCCTGCAAAGGATGTAACGTCACTAACTTCTGTCGCACACTTTCAGGATCATCCGTACCGGACTCTATATAATCTATCAGTTCATCTACCAGTGCGGATGGCGGTATACCGGTATTATCCCTGGCACTCTGACCTACATAACTGATGTACAGGTATTCCCTGGCAGACAGAATCGTTTCCAGGAAAAGGTGTTTATCATTCTCTTTTACATTCCTGTCCCCTCTTTGTTTATCCCTTTCCATCAGGTTGAACCCTGTGGGATGTTCCCTGCGCGGGAATTTATCATAGTTCAGTCCCAGCATAGCTACCACCTTAAACGGAATACTACGCATGGGGATAAGAGAGCAAAAAGTGATGCCTCCATTTACAAATAAGCCGGAACGTGTATTTCCTGTCAGCGTATCCAGGAAGCTATGCCCGAATACATCAAAGCCAACGGTATCGCTCATATATTCATTCAGCAGGTTGTAATCAGACAACTGCTGCATCAGTATATTATAATCTTCGTCCGTATCTTCTTCCGGCTCGTATACCATGTTGTGCAGTACGCCTTCGATGTAAGTCACCCACTCTGCGATGGAGCGTTCCCGCTTTTGTTCTTCCACCACCTGCATCAGCATCTGCACAAAGTGACAGAAACGTATCACTTCCTGACCAGCACTGCCTTCCAGAATATCCAGCGGAAAGAAGCTGTCTGCCCCCTCTCCATACTCTTCTCCCCCACTCATACAGATACCGTACATGATGCGTTTGATACCATATTTCCAGCTTACCAGGAAGGTTTCATCTTCTTTATTTCCTTCCATACCAAAGCGGATATTGGCAGCATCTACAACGCTGCGTATCAGCGGAACATCATTGATGCTAAAACGTTCCCGGATATATGAAAAGTCAAGTAGTTGTAATACCTCTTCTGCCTTGAAATTATCTTCATTCATATGCAGGACAGCATGCAGTGCATTGAACAGGTTATCACTGTCTGCATAACTTTCATCTGCTATGGTATAACGGAATTTATAA
The DNA here is from genome assembly GCF_009758125.1 of Chitinophaga oryziterrae. Classification (GTDB taxonomy): domain Bacteria; phylum Bacteroidota; class Bacteroidia; order Chitinophagales; family Chitinophagaceae; genus Chitinophaga; species Chitinophaga oryziterrae. The sequence goes on along the minus strand of NZ_WRXO01000002.1, from coordinate 855,512 downwards.
GGAGCGTTATTAAATACCGCTTTGATGTAAGGCGCATAAGCATCAATATCACTTACCATTACCACTATATCGCGCGGAGAAAGATGTTCTTTCTTTTTATCGATCAGGTATACGAGGTAGTTGTATAATACTTCTACTTCCCTGGCTACGGTATAACAGGCATTGATAGTAACGGAACCATCGCTGAGGTCGGCTGCACTGATCTTGTTACGGTTAGTGGTAGCGCTGTTAAATACATCGTTCTGGATCTTGTGCAACAGGGTATCTGCTTCAGGAGGTACCAGTTCACTATCATCATAGGCATTGATAAATTCGTCGTGTTTGAAGAACAGGCCGAAAGTATCCTGTACTACTCTTCCCCAACCTGCTACCAGTGGATTACCCGTTACCTGTGCCTCAATGTCTTTGCCTTTTTGTCTCCAGCGGGCCATTTGTTTTTCACTCCTGTCCTCGAACCAGAAAGTAGCAGGAGAAGGATTGATGATATGAAAATAAACGTCCACATAATCTGAAAGATCGTAGAGGATCTTTACGTGATAAGCAGTGATGATGGATATACCGAAGAGATGAATAGCTTTGATCCTGTCGGATAAAGCATCCCGCTGATCAGGATTTTTTAGTGCTTCCAGGATATGCTGACCAATAATTGTTTTATCAGGCAGACTATTATCAGAAACAATTTTAGCTTTTATCCACAGGTATTCCTGCCAGTCGTCTTTGCCTACTTCTTTTAATGTTTTCGTATTCCATTCACGGATCATTTCCGGACGGTATACCTGGTACTGGTCAAACAAATCCGCTGCCTTTTTTGCAAGACCCATTCTCTTCAGGTCTTTATCGGATTGATTATTCAGATAGTAATCAGCAATGTCAGGGAACCTGCCGGTAAAATCACTTTCTCCCAGCAGTTTAAACAACAGCCAGGTAAGGTTCTGTGCAGAGAGTATTTCCGTATAACGTCCACCCAGCAGGTAATACAGCTGGTGGATGAGATCATTCGGTTTGAGGAAACGGCAATTGGCGGCAATGCCCAGGTGTGAAGCTATCTGTAGCTTCAGCCAGTTGTTCATCCCTTCTGTTTGTGTCACTATCAGGTGCGGTTCGAATACGCTGTTCTGCGATTCGTGCAGGCTTAATGATAAGCCCTGCGACAAACTTTCCAGTGAATTCGAAACCTTTAAAAATAATGCCATAATGGATATATCAGTCTTCTACAAAACGATTAGCGATACCGGAAGCTCTTTCTACAGAATGCTCCACGGCCTGTAATAACACCTCTTCGGACGATTGTACGTATACCATCGTCCTCGCCCTGGTTACGGCTGTATACAACAGTTCGCGTGTCAGTAATGCCACATTGGTGATCGCGGGCAGCACAACCAGTACTTTATTAAATTCAGAACCCTGACTTTTATGAATGGTCATGGCAAATACGGTTTCTGCTTCCGTTAAATAACCAGGGAGTACTGCTCTTAAATCGCCGGTACCATCTTCGAACCAGGCCATCAGTACCCCGTTCTCATCGGGGCGGATGATACCGGTATCCCCATTGAACAGATTATGTTCATAGTAGTTACGGGTAAGAATGATGGGCCTGTTCTCGTAAAACTCAGCATTTATCTTAATCAGTTTTTTATCATGCAGATATTTTTCAATCATTTTATTGATGGCATACAATCCCTGCTCCCCTTCTCTCACCGCACACAATACCCGTAAGGCATTCATTTTATGCAAGGCTTCCTGTTTATTGTTCTCCTTGATAAACGCTTCATAACCTGATACAAACTGTTCGAACAGCTCTTTGGAATAAGAAGGATCAATCACTACCTGTTCATCATTATTTGCATGCAGGAATTCTTTTAATGCAGGCTGATCATTCCTGATAATTGCCTTACTGAATTTACCTATTCCTTTATGCCCTTTAAAACGGTGACTACGGCGCAATTCTACCAGGTGCTGGAATAAAGGATGATGGTCCTCACTGATATGGCTATCCGGAATATGCTTTCTTTTATCTGTGATGAACGAATTGATAAGTGTTAATCTGCCGGCAGAAAACAGGTTCAGCGTTTCCTGTGCCTGGCAGAGATCCCCGAACAAACTACCTGCTTCCACAGATGCCAGCTGGTCTTTATCTCCCAATAAAATCAATCTTGTATCCGGCCCTATGGCATCTAATAATTTTGCAAACAGCGCGATATCTATCATCGAAGATTCATCTACTATCACCACATCATAATTAAGCGGGTTCTCCGCGTTATGATGGAAATAGGGACTATCCTTTTTAGATTTCAGCAGGCGGTGGATAGTACTCGGGCTAAGGCTTTGCAGCTTCTCTGTTAAAGAAGGCGCTACGGGCAGTTTAGTGTTGCGCAGACTTTCCGCCATACGTGCAGCGGCTTTCCCTGTAGGAGCGGCCAGTGCTACTCTCAGCGAAGGCGCTATGTTATACAGAATGGCCAGGATTTTGGCAACGGTGGTCGTTTTACCGGTACCGGGCCCTCCTGTGATAATGGTGAAGTTATTCAGCACACCGGTAATGGCTGCTGCCAGTTGCCAGTCGGCAGGTGTATTTTCGTCTATAGGATCATCTGATGCAAACAGGCTGGTAACAAGTTCCCGGTGTGTTTCCAGTACTTTTAACCGTTGTATTAACTGTTCTTTCTCTGTTGCCAGGAACCGATGGATACGCTTTAAGAACGTTGTTTCGTAGCGGAAATAACGTTGCAGATAGAGGCGGTCCTGATAGAGTACAAAAGGCTGCTGATCGTTGCCATTACGGGCAACAAGAGCAACGGCCTGTAAAGGTCCGCTGCCTGGTACCATATCCCCGCAATAGGGCGGTAATTCGGTCAGTTTATCCAGGTGCAGACAGATATGCCCTTCGCTGATCTTTTTAGACAGCAGATAGGCGTAAGGCTTTAACACCGGTATATCGAAATATTCAGCAAATTGCTGATGAACATCATTTATAGTATGCATGTGATGCAATAATAGCTGTTATAACAGGAATTTTCCTGAAGGGATAAACGGTACATGATCAATAATTCCCACTTACCGGAAATTGTAGCGCTGGTGGGTTCTGCGGGACTTCTCTTTTTCCCGGTTTTCAGGTAGCATCCTCTGAAATTTCTTCCCGCATAAAAGTAAGTATAATCTAAGATTTGGCTACTCTAAAGAAATTCACATGGTATTCAACACCGGTGGAAAAAGGTGCTAGTCAGGTAACTGAAGTTTAAATAATATATTTGTAAAGGATAATCAAGCTATATATAAAGCATATCTCTAGAAGTATGGCTTATATATGCTTCATATATGGGTTATATATGGCTTATATATGGGTTATACTCCTGATTAGGCTATGATAAAGCAATAGCTGGGACTCTTCTGATATCCGCTAAACTTGTTCTTATTTTAGCAATCCAAGGGTCAGATTAATCCTTTCTTTGATGTGTTGAGTTGATTTTTGGGGGAGTATATTCAAATGACTAACCATAAAAAAAGCCGGTCATTTAAACCGGCTTTCTGATTATTGTACGCTCTTCAGATCTGGAATCGCTTTCTCCGTTTTACTAAACGGTAATTCGTACCATTCTTTTGCAAAAGGTTTCAGCAAATTACCGGAAGCCGTAGGCCCGCAACTACCTGCCTTGTACATATGCAGGTCCTTTTCAGGGTATTTCTCCCATGCTTCTATGATAGGCATTACCACCTTCCAGGCAGCCTCTATCTGATCCGCACGCATGAACAGGGTAGCATCACCATGCAGCACATCCAGTAACAGGGCTTCATATGCTTCAGGGATCGTTTCTGTATAAGATTCTTTATAGGTAAAGTCCATCTCTACCGGTTTCAGCTTCATCTGTAATCCGGGAACCTTACTTTCAAACAGTAAACTGATTTCCAGTTCAGGTTGTATACTGATAATAAGGCGGTTAGGTACGATATCGTCCTTAAAGATCTTATGAGGCGTATCCTTAAACTGTACCACGATCACTGAAGATTGTGCAGGCAGGGATTTGCCGGTACGCATGAAGAAAGGTACCCCTTTCCAGCGCTCATTATCTATAAATAATTTAGCCGCCACAAAGGTTTCTGTATTGGAGCCGGACTGCACCTGCTCTTCTTTACGGTATGCGGGTCTTGGCATATTGTTAATGCTACCGGCAGTATACTGCCCGCGCACTACGTTCTTGAACACCTGTGGGGTAGTGTAAGCTTTTACGCTCTTCATCACCTTCGTTTTGGCATCCCTTATCACTTCGGATTTATATGCTTTCGGGCATTCCATCCCTACTATACATAATAACTGTAAGAGGTGATTCTGGATCATATCGCGTAAAGCGCCGCTGCTATCGTAGTAACCACCGCGTTTACCCACGCCCACCTGTTCTGTTACACTGATCTGGATATGATCTATGTATTTTCTGTTCCATAAAGGCTCAAATACATAGTTGGCAAAACGGAAGGCCATAATATTCTGGACGGCTTCCTTGCCCAGGTAATGATCTATCCTGTAAATCTGTTTTTCCGAGAAACGTTTAGCTAAGAAACGGTTGAGTTTTTTGGCAGAATCCAGATCGGTACCGAATGGTTTTTCTATCACGATGCGATCCAGTCCATCCCGGTTGCAAAGGTTATGCTTATATAATGCTTCTGAAATAATCTCGATAAAGCGGGGAGCAGTAGCGAAGTAAAAGATACGGGAGCTGTTCTGTTCGTTTTGCTTTTCGAAGGCCTTTATTTTTTCACACAGGGAGGTATAAGTCTCCTTTTTGAGGAAGTCTCCCTGTATATAAAATAGTCTTTCGGCAAACTCATTCCACGTCACTTCATCGGCGGTTCCGCTACGGCTGAATTCATTGATACCAGCCAACATGTCTTTCCTGAACTCATTTTCATCAACTGCCAGAAAATCAACACAATAGATATTGAATGCTGGCGGGAGATGATGATCTGTAAAGAGATTGTACAATGCAGGAATGAGCTTACGTTTCGTCAGGTCCCCTTTGGCCCCGAAGATAGTGATAGCTGCGGGGTAGGCTTTTACTTGTTTCATAATTTAATGGTAATTAGTCCGTTCTGCCTTTAATTTAGACAAATTTAACCATTATACAGCTATCCGATAAATGATTCTGTTGTATAAATTATCAATGGCTTTAAAACGCCTGCCCGCTTCACTCATCTAAATGCCCGTTTCGCTTACTTCCATACGACCGGTTACCCTTAACAGGCTGAAATTTGCGTCATTAATTATCGAAAATGCCAAACAAGATTTATGGACTGATAGTCCTGCTATGCTTATCCACGCAATCCGCTACTGCCCAGGTGAGCTTTTCCAGCTTACAACAGGTGTGGGACTATGCAGATAAGCATAACATCCAGATTCAAACGGCAGCAGCTAATAAACTGATTACAGGCAAACAGGTAAAGCAGGCATATGGCAGTCTATATCCAACCATTTCGGCCAATGGCGCTTTTACTGATAACCTCAAAATCCAGTCTACCCTTATCCCTGCCAATTTATTCAATCCGTCCATACCTGCCGGGACTTACACAGAGGCCACATTCGGCAGGCAGTACATTTACAATGGCAATATCGCGGCCCAGATGGACCTGATCAATACCCAGGACTGGTTCAACATTAAATCCGCTAAGTATAATGATGAAATTGCAGCACTGAACATAGAGGTCACTAAAAAAGACCTCTATGAACAACTGGCCAATGCATATTATACACTTGCATTGCTGAACGAAGCAGAAAAACTGTCTGCAGAGAATGTAAAAACGGCTACCGGCATTTATACAATCGTACAAAACAAATTCAATGACGGGCAGGTAAGTGAAATAACATTAAATACCGCCACCATCAACAAAGAGAAAGCTGCAAAAAACCTGGAAATGGCGACCCAGAACAAACGGGTACAATTAAATGGGTTGAAGTTATTGTTAAACATTCCTGACAGTATCGCGATTGCGGAAAAAACAGCCGTGATAATAGCAGATACGGCAACATTTGCAGATGATCCGGCAGTACAGCTGGCAGAGGTACAACTGCTGTTATCCAAAAATGAATGGAAGTCCAGCAAGGCCGCTTTTGCACCAACCCTTTCGGCCATTTATCAGTATAATGCACAAATCTCGGGAGATGAATTCCTGAAATTCGGGAATAGTAACAGTCAGCCGCAGGAGTATGTAGGATTACGCCTGTCTATCCCCCTGTTCTCCGGCAATACAAGGAATTACCAGGTACAGAAAGCGAAAGTTGACCTGACTTTAAAACAGCAGCAATTCGAAGCCGCAAGATTACAATCAGCTATCAATAACCAAAGCGTGGTGATCCAGTATAATACGGCCTTCCATGCCTTTGAAAACTCAAAAAACATCCTGTCATTATACCAGAAAAATGATTTCCATGCCGGCATGCGGGCAAATGAAGGGATCATTCCGCTGGATGAAAGATTGAAATACTATGATGACCTGGTCACTAACCAGCAGGAATATCTTCAGAGCATGAGCGACTTCTTTATACAACAATATCGTCTGCAGATCAGACAAATAAATTTTAAATAACATGAGGCAGATTCTCATTATACTAACATCAGCAGTCTTTTTTCTTTCGTCCTGCAAAAGTAAATCAGGAGAAACAGTCTCTCCGGTTATTGCACCTGTTACAGAAGCCGTCTTTGCTTCCGGACATATTGAATCATCTGGTCAGTTTACATTAACGGCTTTAAACGATGGTTATATTACAGACGTACCGGTAGAAGAAGGTGATACTGTCACTGCCGGTCAGCTGATCTTTAAACAGGACAATGCCGCTGCCGCTGTACAGCAACAGGCAGCCACGGAGAACCTGGTTATTGCCAATAAAAATGCGGCATCCAATTCGGCCGTATTACAACAGCTGCAGGAACAATTAAATACAGCGCTTGAAAAACAGTCTACAGATAAAGTACAACTGGAAAGAATGCAAAGGCTGTATGCTACCAACTCTGTCGCAAAGATAGATCTGGATAATGCAGCATTAACCTATAAGAGTTCTGACAACAATGTGTCTGCTATTCAGCAAAATATTTCAGCTACAAAGCTGACCCTGGAACAATCTGTTATCAACAGCAGAAGCCAGCAACAGACGGCTGCTATCAACAGTGGTTATTATAGTTTAAAATCTCCCGGCAACTATACAGTGTATACGCTGCTGAAACGAAAAGGCGACCTGGTAAGAAAGGGTGATGCACTGGCCATCCTGGGGAATAGTAAAACGCTGGTCATTTCACTGTCTGTTGATGAAGCCAGTATTGCCAAAATACAGTTAGGGCAGAAAGTGCTGGTGGAATTAAACACGGAGAAGGGTAAAACATATTATGCCTCCGTAACAAAAATATATCCCCTGTTTGATACCCAAAGCCAGGCATATAAAGTGGATGCCGGTTTCGAAGGGAATAATCCACCATTGATCAATGGTACTTTACTACAGGCGAATATCATTGTTGCAAAAAAGGATAAAGCCCTGCTTATACCACGTAGTTGTCTCAGCGCTGATGGAAAAGTGCTGGTGAAAAATAAAAAAAAGACCGACACCATTAGCATTCAGACGGGCATAGTTTCCACTGACTGGGTAGAGGTGATAAAGGGTGTAACTATCTCTGACAAGCTGATTAAAACATATTAAGGCGATGAAATCAGGTATCAATACGGAAGTCGCATTTACTTACATGGTAGGACGCCGTAAACAAACAATCGTAGCCGCCCTTGGCGTAACATTTGGTATCAGCATGTTCATCTTCCTGAATTCACTGATTACAGGAACAAATGAATACACAGAAAAAACAATGCTCAGCGCTACGCCACATATCAGGTTATACAATGATAACAGGATCAGTGATCATGTGATGCTGGACAGGTATATGGGCAATAAGACCATTAACCTGATCAGTAACCCCCAGCTTGTACCTGATGATAATAAGATCATCAATCCGGATGTGGTGTTACAGCAACTGCAAAAGAGGAAAGAGATCATTTCCATGAGCAAGCAGGTAAGCACCAATATTATTTACAGCAATAGTAATGTAGAGGAGAACGGTAATATTTTCGGTGTGAATATCCTGGAGCAGGATAAGATGTTTGACATTACTTCTTCTATGATTACGGGAGATGTAAGATCACTGATAAACAAACCCAATGGCATCATCATTGGCGTTGGACTGGCAGAGAGGTTAAATCTTAAGAAAGGCGACAATATTACGGTTACCAGTACTACAGCATCGAGAACACTGGAAGTAACAGGCATATTTAAGACCACTATTAAAACAGTAGATAATACAAAGACCTATTGTAACATCCCTGTTGTACAGCAGCTGTTACAAAAAGACAGGAGTTATATTACGGACATCTACATTAATATAAAAAACTATTACAATGCACCTGCGACTGCGGAAAGTATTCAGCAGGAAACCGGTTATACGGTGGAAACATGGCAGAGCAGTAATGAGCAGTCGCTGGCAGGAAAAAAGATCCGGGATGTTATTGCCAATTCTGTTGTGATCACCATACTGATAGTAGCCGGTTTTGGTATATACAACATCCTCAACATGGTCATTTATGAAAAGATAAAAGAGATCGCTATCCTGAAAGCAGTTGGTTTCCAGGGAAGGCATGTGATCAGCATCTTTGTATTGCAAGCGTTGTTCATAGGTATTATTGGCTCCATCCTGGGGATGATAGTGGGCTGGGGGATTTCTTACAGTGTCTCTAAAATGTATATAGGCTTAGGCAATGTTACTTACCTGCCAATAGCGTTTGAACCCAGACATTATATACAGGGAGCGGTGTTTGGTGTTATCACCTCCTTCCTTGCAGGGTATATTCCGGCAATAAGAGCCTCTAAAGTAGACCCTGTTCAGATTATTCGCGGATAAAATATCAATTATGAGTATTGCATTAAAGGCTGAAAATATAAATAAGTTCTTCCTGGTACCAGACAAGTTCCAGGCACTTTCTGATGTGAGTTTTGAAATAAATAAAGGAGAATTTGTGTCTATCACGGGAAAGTCGGGTTCCGGCAAATCTACCTTGTTGTACGTCCTTTCAACAATGGATACGGATTATACCGGCACCTTAATGCTGAATGATCAAAAGATAACCGGTAATAAACAAAACAGTCTTGCTGCATTCCGGAATCAGCACCTGGGATTTGTATTTCAGTTTCATTATTTATTACCGGATTTCTCCTGTCTTAAAAATGTGATGATCCCTGCGATGAGACTGGGGAAATTAAAGCAGGATGAGATTGAGTATAATGCGCATGAAAAGTTAAAGATGCTGGGTGTAGGAGAACAGGCATTAAAGCCAGCATCCAAAATATCGGGCGGGCAGCAGCAACGTGTTGCCATAGCGAGAGCGCTGATCAATGAACCCGCTATCCTCATGGGAGATGAACCAACCGGCAACCTTGACAGTAAAAACACGGCCGTTGTATTTGAAATCTTTCAGCAGCTGGCCCGGGAGCATAATAAGACCATTATTACAGTGACACATGATAATGATTTTGCGGAGAAGAGCGACAGGATCATTGAGATGAGGGATGGGAAGATTATTGGGCTGGCATGATTTTTTAACCATTATCGTTAAAACAATGCTATATGACGATCTATTCTGTAGGAGCAGCTAAAGAAGTTGTGCTTGCTTTGATCGATGCCATCAATAAAGAAGATTTCCAGCTGGCGAGGACATATGTTATGCCTGACATGCGATTTGAAGGTGTTTTAGGCACCCGGGAAGGTGCAGAGGCCTACTTCCTCGACATGGAGAAGATGAGGCTGAAATATGATGTTAAGAAGGTCTTTGTGGAAGGCAATGATGTCTGCCTGCTGTATGATCTTGATATGTCCGGTACGATCATATTTGGTTGTGGATGGTATACTGTGGAAGATGGGAAAGTAAAGTTGCTGAAAGTGGTGTTTGATCCACGTCCTTTGCTCAAGTAGTTTTCAGTAAACGGTTGAGGCTCCTGACTGATATCCCCAGGTATTCCGACAGGTCCTGTTTTGTAAAGGTGATCTGCTGGGCGTTTAGTGCGGATAACAACTGCGGTAATATCTGGGATAAGGTATATAGCTGTTGCCTTGCGCTTTTTATGGATGAATTGGATATCCGCGTAGCCATGAGCGATATGACCGTCGCATTAAAATCCTGTCTTGTTTTTAACAGCTGCATGAATTCTATGTTACTCATGGTATAGAGGCTGACAGGTGTAACAGGTTCTATACTACAGATAGCCACCTCTTTCCTGATGGCCTCTATCTCCCCCAATAATTCCCCTTCTCCCAAAAACTCAAGGATATAATCTTTATCGTTATCTTCTGTAATAAAGCATTTGGCAATGCCTGATTTTATAATATATACGCTTTTCCCTTCCTGTCCCTGTTGTATAATACGTTGTCCAACACCATAATTGCGTAGTGTAATAGCTTCCGTCTTTTCCGACAGGCTTTCTATAATATGAAGCAGTTGTAAATTTGTTCTGATCATGTTCCGGACAAATGTCCCGGGAAGTTAATAAACTCCGGTTACATTTGCAGTATGAAAGTTTTAGTTACAGGAAGCGCCGGTCATCTTGGAGAGGCGCTGATTCGCACGTTAAAAGGGAATGTGACAGGCATGGACATTACGGCCTCACCCTTTACTACTCATCAGGGATCTGTTACCGACAGGGCTTTTGTTAAGCGTTGCCTGGCAGGGGTGAAAACAGTGTATCATACTGCTACCCTGCACAAACCGCATGTAGGCACGCATAGCCGTCAGCAGTTCATAGATACGAACATTACCGGTACGCTTAATTTACTGGAAGAAGCGGTGGCTGCCGGTGTGGAATCGTTCATCTTTACCAGTACGACCAGTGTATTTGGCGATGCCCTTATTCCGCCTGCAGGTTCCCCTGCTGCCTGGATCACAGAGGACGTAACACCTGTCCCGAAGAACATCTATGGCGTAACCAAAGCCGCTGCTGAAGACCTTTGCCAGTTGTTCCACCGCAACCAGGGGCTGCCGTGTATTGTATTACGCACATCAAGGTTTTTCCCTGAGGAAGATGATCATAAAAGTGCGCGGGACACTTATGCGGACGAAAACTTAAAAACAAATGAATACCTTTCCCGGCGGGTGGAGATACAGGATGTGGTGAATGCTCATATACTGGCAGCAGAACGTGCTGCTGCTATTGGTTTTGGCAAGTATATTATCAGCGCCACTACCCCGTTTACCTTAAACGACATGGCAGCATTACGGGTTGATACGCCGGCCGTATTACGCAGACTTTTCCCCGGCTATGAAGCGATCTATGCCCGTAAAGGCTGGCGGATGTTCCCTGTCATGGACAGGGTATATGTGAATGAACGTGCCCGTGTGGATCTTGGCTGGACACCTCTTTATGATTTCAGGTATGTGCTTGATAATGGGCTGCGCAGTCCGCTTTCCCTGTTGGTAGGTTCCAAGGGATATCATCCGGAAACATTTGCAGAGGGGCCTTACCCGGTGGAATAGGGATAAACTTTTATTAAAACATAAAGATATGACCGATTATAAAATGGAAGCCGCTATTGCAGCGTCGAAAATAATTGCCAATGGCCAGACGATCGGTTTAGGTGCCGGCACTACAATTGCGCATCTGGTGAAGTTGATCGGGAAGGATTGTAAGTTTACATCTTCATCTTTTAATACGATTAACCTGCTAAGAGAGCATGGCTTAACAGTGTTGTCACCATCATCTTTGAAGAAAATAGATATTTATTTTGATGGCTGTGATCAGTTCGATGCTGAACTGAATGCGTTGAAGAGCGGCGGTGGTATTCATACTAAGGAGAAGATACTGGCTTCTATGGCTGATCAGTTTATCTTATTAGGTGATGCCGGGAAATTTGTTCCTCAATTAAATTATCCGTTAGTGATAGAGATCTTACCACAGGCGTTGCAGGTTGTACGGGAACGCCTGTCGGTAGATTTCCCGGATGCGTCGCTGGTATTGCGGATGAGTAATCAGAAGGATGGTCCTGTGATTTCTGATCATGGCAACTTTTTATTAGACGTTACCTTTACAAAGCTGCCTGCTCTTGCCGGTTTGAATACACATATTAAAATGATACCGGGAGTAGTTGATCATTCTTTGTTTTACAGGATGGCGGCGAAAGCCATTATTGCCGGAGAGAACGGGATACAGGTTATCATGCCTATTTATCCTGCCTGACATCTTCTGTCACCTGATCCTTTACCTTTCCGGGGAAAGCAGAATGCCCGTCCAGCTGGTTAATTTTCAGACCTCCTACCTTGTAGGCTTCCAGCACATGTGTATAGTAAGCAGGTGGATGGCTGCCCCATTTTACCGAACAATCATGAATGCTGATATCAGTTGCCTGATCCAGGTAAAAAGCAGCCGTGCTGCCTTCTACAAAAGGTGAAGCGTTGCTTGGACGTCTGTCGTAACTACCACCTGGTATGGTAGTAGTTTTAGCAACATTAACATCAATATTATTAAAATGAATGTTACTTATTTTATCCGCTGATTCACCGCTTATGTAAATACCATTCTCGCTGCGGCATTCTATATTGTTAAAGTAGATATTGCTTACCCTGCCCACCTTACCTTCTTTTACACCTTTGGGTAAACGCCAGCCAGCATCCTTATTGTTAGCCGTAGCACGGCGATATGCCGTTATATAAATGGGTTCTGCCTTACCCCACCAGACATCCGAAAATAAATGCGAATCAACAATGATGTTGGAGAAGATCACATCGGTTACCGTACCCTCGTCCCTGTTCTGGATACCAATGCCCCGGTTGGCCTTAGTGATAATGCAGTTGTTAAATACTACATGGCGTATACTGTCCATATTCTCCGATCCTATCTTGATGGCACATGAACGTGAAGTCATCGTGCAGTTGCTCACGGTTATGTTCTCACAGATACCATATTCCTCAAACTCCCTGCGGTTCTTCAGGCAGATACAATCATCTCCTGATTCTATATAACTATTGCTGATGCGTACATTTTTGCTATGATCAACATCAATACCGTCGCTGTTCCGTACTTTCAGGCTGTTTAATAAAGTAAGGTTATCAATAGCCACATCATTGCAGCCTATTAAATGAACGGTCCAGTAAGCGGAGTTACTGATGTTGAGATCACGGATACGGATGTTTTTTCCTCCGGTGATAGTCAGTAAGTGCGGGCGTGGATCAATGATATTAAACGGTTTCAGTTCATAGGAATCATCCAGTTCCTTACCCATAAACGAGATACCATTACCATCGATAGTACCCGCGCCACAGATGGTGACGTTCTCCAGGTTTTGTCCGCTGATCCATAAAGTACCCTCTCCTTTGTTTTCCTTGAAAGCACTTTTGGTGTATAGATGTTCATCCGGGCTCGCTAATAATTTAGCCCCGTTTTCCACCTCCAATGTGATATATGATTTTAATTCAAATGGCCCGGTCAGAAATACGCCTGATGGCACTACTACTTTTCCCCCACCGGCAGCATTGCATGCATCAATGGCTTTTTGAATAGCGATGGCATTATCTGTATGACTATCATTGACAGCGCCATAATCTGCAATATTAAAAACAGATGGCTTCTTTACCTGCGATACAGCAGTATTACACAAAAAAATCAGCAGCAGATACTTAAACATTCTCATATTATTTGGTCATCCCTTTTGGTTGATTGACAGGGTTGCTTCCCCATATTTTATCAGGAGTATCCTGTAAATATAACTCCAGTTTACCACCATGCATAATGTTGCTGTAAGTAATAAAATTATTTGCCTGTAATACTCCGTTCCACTTAGCCTGATGAATATATTTAGCCGTTTTGCTGGTCTTATGACAAATAATCTCAAAAGTTCTATCTCTTGGTAAACTAACGGATACATGCGTAAATACAGGAGCACTCAGCAGATATTCGCCCGCTACAGGATTCACGGGATAAAAACCCATCGAGGCAAACATATACCAGGCAGACATCTGTCCGGCATCATCATTACCACCTAATCCCCCTGGCCCATTGCTATATTCTTCTGATAAGATCTTACGCACCTGTTCCTGTGTTTTCCAGGGAGATGCGGTGTAGTTGTACATGAAAGATATCTGATGCCCTGGCTCATTACCATGCCAGTATTCCTTTTTAATAAACAAACTATCCAGTGAAGCTTCCAGCTTCCGGCTGCCACCCATTAACTGGCTCAATCCACTTACGTCATGTGGTACGTAAAAGGTGTATTGCCTGGCTGTTCCCTCCGTAATATAACTTTCCCTTTCATCAGGGTGATAGGGGGTTATCCAGCTGCCATCTGCATGACGCCCTCTCACCATACCCGTTTTCTTATCAAATACATTCGCGTAATAACCCGCCCTTTTGATCAGCAGTTGATAGTCGGTCGTTTTCTCCATCACTTGCGCAAACTGTGCCAGCGCATAATCATCATAAGCGTATTCCAGTGTACGGCTTACCTGTTCCTGCTTGTGAAAGGCATCCTTCACGCTGTCTTCCAGCGGAATATAGTGGTATTTAAGGTAACTCTCCAGCGCTCTCCTGCCCTTCCCTTCTATGTAATCTGCTTTACTGGCAGGCGTACTAAAAGCATTACGTCTTAATATCTCATATGCTTCATTCACATTATAATTACGTATTCCTTTCAGGTAAGCAGAGCTGATCACTGAAGCAGGGTGATCTCCTATCATCTCTGAAGTATAACTGTTCCAGCAGGGGAATATGGGCATCCAGCCGCCTTGTTTACCTTTCAGAATAAGTGATTGTACCAGATTATTAATAAACGGCGGATTCAGTATTTCGAACAACGGTATCTGTGCCCGGTATATATCCCACATAGAGAAATCATCATAATAATTACCCTGGGTCAGCGTAGCATTCTGATAATCCGAAGAGAACATCGGATACAGCCCGTCCACATCATTGAATAAGCGTGGCTGCTGCATGGCGTGGTAGTAAGAGGTATAAAAGATTTCCTTGTCCCGCTCATTATCTGTCTCCACCTTAATCTGGCTCAATGTCTTTTGCCAGATGGTTTTACAATTAGCTAATGCCGTCACAAAGTCTGTCGTTCCTGTTTCTGCTGTAAGGTTTTTCCTGGCCCCTTCTATACCTGTGAATGAAGTACCTATGCGGATGCTGAGATGTTCTCCTTTATCCATTTTAAATCCCACATAAGCGCCTATGCCAGGTTGATTACTGATACTATCTGCGCTGAATATTTCACTCATGGCAAAAGTACCTTTGCTATCGATCCTTTTTTCAAACCGGATCACAAAGTAACCGCTAAAGCCAGCCTGTTTACCCCAGCCCTGGTAAATACGGTGAACGGGGTTATAACCATATATCTCCCCCTTCTCAGCATCTATTTTAATAAAGCCTTCATGGTAATCACTGTTAGGTGTTATCAGCAGGTACAAGCTATCGGCTTTATCCATTTTAAACTGCATAAGGCCGCAGCGTGGTGTTGATGTAACAGCGACCTCTACCTGTTCCTCCCTCAGATTGATACGGTATCCGTATGGGGTCGATTTCTCATCCGTATGTTTAAAGCGCACGCTATAATCAGCAGTTTTAAGCACACCTGTTACCGGCATTACGGTAACGCTGCCATAGTCCTGTGTGCAGGAACCGCTCAGCCAGTGGGAGCCCCTTATGCCATTGAATAACGTATCTCTGTAATAGTAAGGTGTCCTACACTTTTTTTCACCCATCTGGGTTTGCGGAGTCCATTGCGTCATACCGAAGGGCATTGTAACGGCCGGGATAGTATTGGCAAACAATTCACCGCCTGTTCCGTGCTTCAATGCCGATTTAGTAGTAGCCGCGGCCGTTCCGGCCATTGGTTGCACATAGTGAGTGAGATCCTGGGCATTCGCCAATGTTCCTGTAAAAAATAGTAGAATAAATAGTCTGTACACCTGCTTCTTAAGATTAAGTTACTATTGTACTAAGATACCATTGTATTTGTATTTTTCTGAACGCATTTATTGTTCATCTGACACTTTAAAGAATTTTATCATTCAGGTGTTTGCCCGAATATCAGGCTGAGTTGCTCATAAATTTCAGGGTGATGCTGTTTTAATTCTTCCGGTTTCTGAAAGAAGTATTCAGAAGCTACGGCCAGGAATTCTGCTTCACTGGTCACAGCATAAGGATTGATATCCGAATGCCCGGCTTCTATGCGTTGCATTTCATGGTGTATCATTTTAAGCCAGGGAATGGTGTATTCATGTTTCATCAGGTTTTCCGGTATACCATCTGTTGCGCCGTCCGACATATCCAGTAAGTGAACGAATTCATGGATGGCGGTGTTCGCAGCACCTGATGATTTGGAAAAGCCTTTTATCAATGCAGCCCTTGATAAAAGCATTTGTCCGTTCATATAACCAGCGCCCACCATACCCAGGATATTCCTGTCCCCCCCTTCAAACTGATATTCATGATCGAATGTATCAGGATACAGTATCACATTCGTCAGGTTTCTATATTTCCAGCTGGGGAAGCCAAAAATGGGGATGACTGCCCCGGAAGCGACCATTACCCTGTCCACATCAGTTATTTCTGTTCCTACCCCTTCAATACGGGTAGCTTTCAGAAACTCCGTTACCCATTTCTCAAATCTTGCTTTACCTGTATCATCCAGTTTCTGATAATATTCAATATGCTCGTTGAGGATTATTCTGTAAGCATCTCCTGCGGGTTTATTCCCGCTTTTTTTCCGAAGCGTGAAATATGCTCCTGATATTACCAATAAGGTTATTATAATTATTGTGGCCATAGTTAAATGTAATTTAATTACCAGAAACAGGCAAGTTGATATGGGATACCCGGGGATTGGTAATGACTCAGGGGGACAAAACAAAGCCCGTAAACAAATAGTTTACAGGCTTATAGTTTTAAAAACAGCGTTGTTATTTTACAAACACAATATCTGTAGCATACATTATCCCATTGGATATTTTAGCATCCCGCAAAAGGATACCGGCTCCGCCCACATTTACTTTACCATTCTTTATTTCCACTATTAGCTGATTACCGTTTATTGTCGTCAGACTATCCCCGTCTTTCAGATTCTTGAAAGGTACTATTCCGCTCACTATATGATTATTCATCAAATCGGTCAGTTTCAGCTTATTTTGTGGCTCCAGGAGATCGTCCATGAGTCCCTTTTCCAGTTTTTCAAAAGCAATATCGGAAGGAGCAAAAAGCGTAAAAGGACCGGTACTGCTTAATAACTGGTCGAGATCCGAAGAATGCACACCTTTCTTTAATGTTTTCAGGTTCTTATCAGTGTTAACAACCTGTGTTATATTTGACATAATAGTAATTTATCTGCCGGTAGTATAACCGGCAACAGCAAAAGGTACGCTTTATAAGCCCAAACACAGATAAATGTTTTTTCATTTTTCCTTCATGTTGGGGATCTAAGTTTGTACCGACAAGCAAATTATTATTAACTTATCAATTGAAAAATTTATGAAAACAACACTTTTTATCATCGCCGCTTCTTTATTTACTGGTATTGTATCAGCTCAGGAGATTAAAGCAAAACAATCCACCAGTGCAGCTGTGAATGGGACTAACTCTGTACAGGCTGCTTCACAAACCAGCGGTTCTGCAAAAGTAAGTGGTAAAACAGCTATCGATGCTAAAAACGATATTACGGCGTCTTCAAAAAGCCAGACAAGTGCTGTAAACAGTTCTGTTAAAGCTACAAATAGTGCTGCAGTAGCTACCGGTAGTGAAGCAAAACAGACAACCGGAGCTGTTGTTAAGACAACACACAGCACAGCAGTGGCTACTGATAATGAAGTAAAACAGACCACAGGCGCTGTAAAAACAGATGTAAAGGCTGCAAAAACTGATGCAAGTGTAAAAACAAATGCAAAAGTGGCTACTTCACCTGCAATAAAAGCAAACAGCAGCATTAAAACCCCACATGTAAAAACGGCTGCAAATGTGAAGACAAATGTAAAAGTGGGGATCAGGTAATAAAATTTAAATACTGTTTTTAATATGAACAAAGGGGCTTTCTACCGGTATGCAGGAATAATTATTATCCTCTTAATCGTTTCCCTGAAGAGTTGGGGTAGTGTAACACTACCCCAACTTAATCGCAAGGCTGCTTCCGCATGCCTGTCGCTTCAGGATACCATACCACCTGCCAATAAACCTGTTGAAGCAGAACAAAAGCAGGAGCAGCCGGTGACAGATGCCGTCATCAAAGAAGTTCCCAAAGCCAAAAAACAGTTAAAACCTATAGCAGTACCTCCGGCGGTGCTTCCAGTAAAAACTCCTATCGTAAAACCTAAAATAGTGATCAAGAGAATAGGTGTCCGTATTCCTTAACACAGCACTTAAATCAAAGACCATGAAACAGATATTCTATCTACTGCCAATATTATTTTTCAGTGTTGTATGTCAGGCTCAGACGGATAGTACATTACAGAAAGACAGTGTGCCAACCGAAAAATCTACCCTTACACTGGGTGTCAGTTATGCCAATAATGCCAATTATTATGGTATGAAATCTCAGGAAAAAATGGCCTATGTAGCAACGGTAGGGTCTTACCATCACCGCTCCGGCTTCTCCCTGAACGGTTTAGCTTACAAGCTGCTGAACGACAGTGCTCATTTTGTTTCCGCCTACACACTGGGCGCGGGTTATGGCTTTAAACTCAGCAAACGCCTGTCTGTTGATCTCAGTTACAGTTATACTTTTTATCCTAAGCTCTCCCCTTTCCTGCAAGCGGCTAATCCACATACGGCCGGTTTAAGTATCAGTCATACCAGTTGGCTTACAACCAGCCTTGGAGTGGACTATGCTTTCGGAGAAACAAATGACTTCTTTACTACCCTTGGTATAAGTAAACAAATCAATCTGTTTAGTCTGGGTGCAAAAGATATCATCACACTCACGCCGTTAATAGATGTAACAGGTGGTACACAAAGATTTTATAAATACTATATCACAGAGAAAAATATCAGGGATAGTCTGCTTGGCATGCTTATTCCTCCCATTCTGGGAGGGAATACACCAGGAAGCAGTACTTCCACTACCAGCAGCCAGGCTTATACCAGCTTCGATATTTTATCCTACAATCTTAAATTACCTTTAGCATATAACAGGGCCAGCTACCTCGTAGAGGTTGCCTGCCAGCTTTCACTCCTGGGACAAAAAGCACAGGCAGATCCGGGAAAACTCAATTCATTTTTTACTGCAAGCTTTTACTACCAGTTCTAAAAGATATGAAAGTATTAATTATTGAAGATGAAAGGGGAATGGCCCTGGAAATGGAAGACTTTCTTATAAAGGCAGGATACCTTTGTGATCTTGCCTTTACGGCAAAGCAGGCAAGACTGTTCATGGAAGAAGGCCCTTATGATTTTATATTACTCGATCTCGGATTACCTGATAAAGATGGATTGCAGGTATTGGAAGAAGCTAAGAAAATATGCCACGAAGCATCTTACATTATTCTAACGGCGCGTGGTAAATTAGAAGACAGAATAAAAGGGTTGGACCTGGGAGCAGATGATTATCTTCCTAAACCATTCTCATTACTGGAATTACAATCGCGTATGCAGGCGATCAGCAGAAGAAAATCAGGATTAAAAGATAACCTGGTATCATTAGGGGACTTTACGATCAACTTCAGTAACAGAATTGCTTTGTTTGAAGCTACAGATGTAGGGTTGTCAAAAAAAGAGTTCGATCTGCTGAGTTATATGGTGCTGAATAAAAACCGCCCTCTTACGCGCATGCAACTGAGTGAACATATATGGGGCAGCTTTACAGATGATGATTATGATTCTAATTACATCGATGTACACATAAAAAATATCCGTAAGAAAATGACAGAATACGGACCGGCAGACTGGTTACAAACCATCAGGGGGATTGGATATAAAATTAAACTGTAATCGTGAAGCTGCTTACTAAACTTACACTTACCTCTACACTTTCCAAGATCGCAACGGTGATCCTGTTCATCGTATTGCTGCCTTTTCTTATTAACAGGGTGGCTTTCCAGAGCACGAATGGGCTGTTAAAGCAACAGGCTAAAAAGGTAATGAACAATATCCGTAATAACGGTATCGATTATTATCTGCAGGGAGATTCTACTTATGGAAGCTATACCCTGCTTAAAGAAGAATACATTTCCCTGGAGAGAGCCCGAAACATTTATACTGAAGATACGATTCAGACAGCACAACGTATTATAGAGGGAGATACAGTTATGTACCGCGTGCTGAACCAGGCATTCGAATACAATAATCAATTGTATGAACTGGAAATAGGGAGAACGATTGCCTCTATCAGTCAGTATAACAGTCCATTGCAGAAAATCGCTTTATACGTACTGGGGATATTGATCATACTGACCCTGCTGATAGAACTCTCCTTTACACGCATCCTGCTTAGACCATTGCAAACAATCATCCGGACTAAATTAATAAACCCTGTTTTTCCATTCAAGGAAGCCCCTCTTCCCATTCATACAACAACAGTCGATTTCAAATATCTCGATGCCTCTCTTATTGCGTTGATGAATCGGATAAAAGAAGATTTTGACAGGGAAAGAGAGTTTACTTCCAATGCTTCTCACGAGCTGATGACACCTATTGGTATCCTGCAAACAAAAATGGAAAACCTGATGCTGGTAAATGATCTTGAAGAGCCTGTATTGGAAAAGATCATGGAGATGATGAAAACCCTTAACCGGCTAAAGAAAATCGTTCATTCCCTCTTATTAATATCAAGAATAGAAAATGATCAGTATGCCAGGCAGGATAGTATTCAGCCTGATAAAATGATAAATGAGATCATAGAAGAATTACAACATCGCATCGAAGACAGGAATATCAGGATGTTTGTTTCTTTCCAACATCATATTGTACTGCATCAGCTAAACCATGATCTGATATTTCAGTTATTCTATAATCTCATCAATAATGCTATCAGGTATAATAAAGACAATGGAAGCATCTACATCAGCGATGGTGTTACTTCAGACGGTTCTTATATGATCTTTATAAAAGATTTAGGAATAGGCATTGAAGCCACAGATATTGATACGATATTTAATCGTTTCAGGAAGAAAAATACCATAGAAGGCGAAGGTTATGGGCTGGGCCTGGCTATTGTAAAAAGTATCGCGGATTATCATGCGATTGAATTAAAAGTAGATTCTCAAGTGGGCAGGACTACAACGGTTACTGTTAATTTCGGGAAACCCTCACCGCTGTAAACCTTCTCTTTTTATTGCTGTTGTGACCAGATTAAAGGTAGTGCTTGAATATTATGACAGATGTTGTTGATCATAAATACACTGCATCTGACTGTTTAGTTCTCTTATTTAGCTTTGGAATATGGGTGCAGCATTTGTTTTTCAATTTAACTTCACCTGATATTCACGTCAGATAAGGTGTATTTATCGATCAGCAACATCTGCCGCGAAGATGATGTAATCAAACGGAGGTACTACCAGATTAAAATAATTTAGTTAGTATAAAACTTTTTCTATTACTTTGTACCTCAAAGTGCTTTTATCTAATTAAAATAACTCTTTATTTGTATGATAAAGAATATCTCTCCTTTGGAAAGGATGCTGCTGGTATCCATTCTTTTCAATATGCTATTGCTATTGGTGCGGGTTTATTTTACGAAAGAATTAACATATGGCTTTTATACCTGGAATACATTTTTAGCGGTACTTCCTTTATTATTCAGCCGTGCCCTTTTTAAGCTGGACAAATGCAATTTGAAAGCAATTGTATTAATTGCCTGCTGGCTGCTGTTTTTCCCTAATGCGCCTTATATGATCACAGATCTTTTTCATTATGTTAAAGAACCTCCTGTGCCGCAATGGTATGATCTGCTATTAGTCATAACAGCGGCCTGGAATGGGTTGTTATTGGGGATTGTATCCCTTATGCAGGTAGAGCAGTTTTTATCCAGGCATATGAAGATGATATGGGTAAAAACGATCGTTATTATAAGTTTTGGGTTGTGTGGTTATGGCGTTTATATAGGCCGGTTCCTGCGGTTTAACAGCTGGGACATAGTAATAAATCCGGTAATGATCATTTCTGCTTCTGCTCATCATATTTTTCAACCATTTGAATATCTCAGGTTGTGGGCATTCACTCTTTTATTTGGTACCATGTTCGGTATCATTTATTTCACGCTACAACAATTGAGCAGCAAAAAGCAAGCTGATGTTACGTATTAAATTATGTATCCTGATGATGATAACCGGACTGGCGATAAGCGGACTTACCGCCTTTCCGCTACAGACGGAACTTGAATGGCTGGTTGATCATAACACTATTTTTCCGGAAGATTTGCTATAGAGATATTAACCGCTTACAACATGAAACACTTCGTAAATGAAGATTCTATCGTACGGAAAATCTGGGGGAAGGCAGATACGGTATTGTTTATTTTTGCAGGCGCCGCCGCTGAATTCGCATTAAATAAAGCAGTAGACTGGCTTTACTTCACCGGCAGATTACCTGCAGACCCTTTAGGCAGATTATTTTCTACTGTTGCTTATTCCCAGCGGATCATCTTTTCAACAAATGAGGCTGCATATGCTGCCATTGATCAGATTACCTCTATTCATAAGCAGGTGGAAATTTCCCGTGCTGCACAAATACCAGACTGGGCATACAGGGATGTATTATTCATGTTGATTGATTATTCCATCCGCGCATATGAACTACTGGAACGCAAACTTACATCAGCAGAAAAAGAAGATGTTTTTAATGTGTTTTATACAGTTGGTATGCGTATGCAACTGAAAGACCTCCCAACTAATTATCATACCTGGGCAATTGTACGCGACATCCATTTAAAAGAAGATTTGCAACATAGTGATTTCACGGATGACCTGTTTAAAAAATACCGTGAACATCTTGGGGGCATCCGGTATTGGTTATTAAGAAAAGTACAGGCATTAATAACACCGAAGCGGGTTAAAGAATTATTGTCCCTGCATGATGCAACTATATGGTTACCGGTACTTTATTTGTATAAACTAAGCCGTATAATAAAATTACAAAGCTGGTTGAGGGATATGCTTTTACCTGTGAAATATAAAACGCAAATAAAACAACTGAATGCAAATTAATGGAGGTCTGCTTTAAGCAGACCTCCATAGTATTAATACCTTAATCCCAATACTCTTTCTGCAATATTTTCACCTACCTGCTTTCCTACTTCACTATCGAACTGGTAATGGATACCTCCATATACTCTTGAAACAGCTGCTTCGTCTGTCATATCGGTAAAGCTGTTAAAAAAGCGTGGTGCAAATCCTTCGGGGACTTTCTGTTCATCCGTAAATGAGAAACCATCACCAAAATAAGCTGCCAGTATATGACCAGCCGCGCTGGTAAATGTCGCATGACCGGAGATGTAAGAAGGGAAAGGTGGCGTACCGATCAACGGCGACCAGCTGCTATCTATGTTTGACCGGATATACGTAACAGGGCGCAGCAGGTTGTACCTGTATTTATATTTCCAGCAAAGGATGCCTGCATCATTCAAACCTATTCCTACCTGAGCAAAAAGCTTTGCAGCAGATGAAAGACTCAAATGCTGCTCACTTATTAATTGAGCTGTAATGGCGATCAGATGGCCGGGAGGAGTAAAAGTCCCTCCTCCGTCGGCCCAGTATTTTGCAATAAGGTTCTTCTCAGGTGTCAGCGTTATACCTGTATGATATACAAGGAATGCCTCATTGTAAAATACAGATGTAGTATCTGTTGAATATACCGGTGGAAGTATGCCTGCCTGATCGGGTGTAGCAGGTTTGACGATCGGGCGATTATTTCCCCAGTAAGGCAGCATAGCCGGTTGAAAAAGCGGCGGTGTTGGGACCCATAACCCTGCACCTACCGGTGGTACATAGTCTGACGGAAACGTGTTTAAATAACCATCTTTCCCACCATCAGATGTAGACCACTGATAGATACTTCCTGCCACCTGCCTTCCGTAATTAACAGAACGGATTATTTCCCCCTGCGCACAGCTATCAGAAAACGCTTCCAGGTTATCGATCTCAAGCTGTGTTATCAGTGCAAGGTTTGCAGCACTGGCATTAGGGAACAGGTTCCTGGTAATAACAGCCATAGCGCTGTTGGCGGCAATTGTCCAGTTATACTTTTTCCCTTTTTCAGGAACAGGAACATACTGGAGCCCGTTCAGCTGTCCTTTTAATGAGGCACCATCTGCACCCCATACAACTGCTTCATACAAGGTAATACCAGTATAAGCAATAGCTCTTGCAGCCACCGGCGGCGTAAATCCTCCGGTTTCCTTTATCAGTTTCAGTTGCAGCTGGTACCATGAAACAGCAACAGCAGCATCATTTCCGGAAGCAACACGCAAGGCGGTAGTTTCATTGATTAGCGGTAAATGACCAGGATCAGGAACATTATCCCTTTTACAGGCGAATAGACCCAAAACAAACATGAGATAAACCAAGCATGAGCGTAAACAAACAAATTTCATTTTTTTTCAAATTAAAAGGTTAACAATAACAGGGTTAATAAGTAGCCAGGGATTTAAATCATGGCAAAGGTATGAAGGCGGTACGTAGTGTATTTGCGTAGTGATCTCTATAAATAAAAAAGAGGTTGTATCATACTGAAATGCCCCCAAAAGTCAGACGCTTTTGGGGGCATTTCAGTATGATACAACCTCTTTTCATTTGGATACCTGATGGAGACTTATGGTCATTTAGACGATCCTCAGGCCCTTTATTTATTTTTGAAACCTCTTAAAAAAATTTTATGCGTTTATTGTTTAAAGCAATAGATAAGAATAATGATAAGCAACAGCGCTGCTATTACAGTGAGTGTAATTTTAACGGCACTATAAGGACGTTCTCCTACTACTTCCCCGGTACAGGCATTGATAGTGAAATGATATAGTTTATTATTGTATTTATAAGCACTGATCCAGGCGGGTAAAAGCAGGTATTTGAGTGCAAGGTCATGATAAGTTACATCGTAATTACTGATGGTTTGCTCATCCCCTCCTATATCATTACAGATAGTATCCCGGATGTCAGGGTCCATACGGTTTTTAGCCTCTTCCAGTCCTTCTTCCGGCTTTATCTGGTAAAGTTCTGAACGAAAACCGCTTACATATTGCTCGTTATAATGCACAAGCGCTTCCATACGCCACGGTTCCAGACGATTAGCTACTTTCTGCGGCAGTGAATTACTGGCGGAAATAAGTATGTCATTGAACGTATTCATCACTGTACCACTGGCATAACTCCAGGAGGTATGACGTACCTGCCGGGTACGGGTAACATCTTTGCCGTCAACAGTTTCCGTATAGGTTTCCGTTTCGTAATAGTAGTCGCCACGACGACCTTCATAATCGGTAGTTGTATTAGCATCATAACTCCAGTGCGGGATATATACACCTTTGAACTGGCGTGCATCGCTGGTAACCATTTTAGACAGGTCCGAAGGGGCAAACCATAATTTGCTCAGCCATTTACGGAAGCTCTCTGAGGCCTGTTGCTGCGGGACTAAAAACGGTAATACGTAATGTGGCTTTACCAGTTGTTTGTTCTCTGCCTCACTGAGCACCAGCGGACTGGTACAAAAGACACAGTTATCTGAGTTGACCTCGGGCGGCAAAGTGGTTGCAGCCCCACAGTTTTTGCAGGAAACCACTTTTTCCGTTTGTTGGTCCACATTGCCCTTATTGTTGTCAATAAAGGTCTGATAATCAAAAGAAACAATGGGACTATTGTCCGTACCGGCAATTTCATTTGTAGTACCGCAATAAGTACATTGTAGCTGATGGGTACCAGGTGCAAAATGCAAGGTGGCACCGCAGTTACTGCATTGAAGCGAGGTATTAAGGATGGCGGTTTGTTCGGCCTGAGGCATAGTTTATACGCTGGGTAAAGGTGGTGGTACATTGTTAAATAAATCTGCCAGTTCAGGGACAGTGCTGGCAACAGCCCATGCGGCCATTCCTTTTTTCCATACCTGACTTTGCTGATTGATAGTGCCGGCAGCTACCAGTTGTGATAACTGTTCCATGGTATAAGGACCTGCCTGCTGACCATTCACTGCGGCGAAGAACTGGACTGCTCCGGGTAATGGTGGCGGGCCGTCATTAGCTTGTTGCTGTTGTACCGTATTAGGCTGGAATATATTGCCTAACTGGCCACCTATGGCCATCCCCACACCGGCGCCCAGGCCAGCGCCTGCAAGGCCTCCCCCATTCGGGTTGCTGGCTGCCTGTTCCATCGCATTGGCCGCCTGAAACTGTGCATAAGCGCCCAGATTGCCAACAATGCCCATGCTGCTGCGTTTGTCCATTACGGCTTCTACTTCCGGCGGCAGAGAGATATTCTCAATCAGGAACTTGGTAAGTTCCAGCCCCAGCTCATTAAATTCAGGTTGTATCTTAGTGGTAATAAGTGCAGAAACTTCGTCGTAATTGGCTGCCAGATCAAGTACAGGAATTTTCGCCTGCGCAATGGCATCCATACCACGGGTAATAGCGACGTTGCGTAATTGCTCGTTCACCCCTTCTACCGTAAATTCAGGGTTAGTAGCCGCTACTTCTTTTATAAATTTACCGGCATCCTGCACGCGGAAGGCAAAGCTACCGAAAGCACGAAGACGTACCGGGCCGAATTCTGCATCACGTAACATTACCGGATTACGGGTCCCCCATTTCTGGTTCACAAACTGACGGGTACTTACAAAAAATACATCTGCCTTATAAGGACTGTTAAATCCATATTTCCAGCCTTTCAGCGTGGTGAGGATAGGCATATTTTCTGTGGTCAGCGTATACATTCCTGGTTTAAAAACATCCGCTATCACCCCTTCATTCATGAATACAGCTAACTGCGATTCACGCACCGTAAGTTTGGCGTTCATCTTAATTTCATTCTGGTAGCGCGGAAATTTCCAGACAATGGTGTCGTTGGATGTATCCACCCACTCTATAATATCAATGAATTCGTTCCGGAGTTTGTCAAAAAGTCCCATATATGAGGTTTTTATAGAGGATGAAATTAAGTTAAAGTGGGTATATTTTACATGGCTGTGCTAAAATATATCCACAGGTATCAATTTGTCTCTGCACGCTCTTCTTCCAGGTAATCTTTATAGGCTTTCATGGCCTCAGCAGAGAGTTTCTTCTTGTCTGTCACGGTACTTATTTCACTGATCACATGAATCAGCGCCGGTTCAGTATTGAGTTTTGCGGGATCCTGCGGATGAGGGCCGTTCAATACATATTCCCAGTCTTCACTCTCACTTTCATCGCTTTTATAGCGGTACAATATGAGCCATTCGGCGGGTCGTTTTCCCTGCTGCACCTTTACGCGGGTTACCTGTTCAACGTCAGTGATGGTGTAATCTTCGGACATGTAATAAGATACATAGCTGCGTCCCAGCAGTTCCTGGGTAAGCAGGTGACGGATCTGAGACAGCTGTCCGGCATTTTGTACCGCCTGGATAAATGTGTATGCTACGTCATTATCTGCAAGAATACTGTTGAGTGTTTTATCATCAACATTGATGCCTTTGTTCATTAACCCACGTGCCCCGAGGGTACGCAACATCATCACGGTATCCGCCAATAGTTGTCTGAAGCCTGTTGCCGAGGAAGCAGGCATACCAGGTAACGCGAGTATCCTGCCAATGCTCAGTAGTCCGCTCTGCAGCTTCCAGTCGTTATCTTCATCCGTTTCCCTGTTTTTCCATTCTGTTAACCGATGTTCAAACTGTTGCATGATGCCAGGCAACAGGCGTTCAAGACCATACCGGCCAAACTGTGGGGAAAGCCATAATGAATCATTGCAGGTATAGGTGGTAAAAGCCTGCAGAAAACTCACGGACCGTTCTGCAGTGGTGATCATGGCAGGCATGTATTTTTGGTACAGACTATCATCTTTGAAAGAGTAGGAGAAAATATTGCTGCCGGTAATAGTGTTTTCCGGCATTTCGGGTGCCAGGCGCAGAAATGTGCGGATAGCAGAATCCGACGTTAGTCCGGAGAGGAAGCGCAGGACCCTTTCTTTATCCCTGGTATCGGTCGTACTGGCGAAAAGCGTCTCAGCCGCATGAACAATATGGTCATCAGCCAGGGTTTTCAGCGATAACAGCAACTGCACTTTTGCATTATTATCACCGGTATCCGCAGGAAATGGCTTTACCAGTGCCTCTATAATAAGCCCTTTATCAGCACTGTCAGGTTCCAGATTATCCAGGTAAGCATTGGCTCTGTTAAATATTGTTGTATCGGTGCTTTGCAGGTCCTTCAAGAGCATAGACAGTTTATTTTGCTGTAACCGTAAAGTATCGGCCTTCTCCCGTATACCGGGATGAAAGGAAGCAAAAAACTGTTGTTCATAACCCGTTTGGATCACTTCTTCCGGCATAATAACAGATAAGCGGTAAATGTTATGACCAGCTACTACAGCTCTTCGATACCAATGCAGACCGGTATGACGCCCCTTCATCTCTGTTTCATATACAGGCAGCCCTTCCCAGACAGATTGTTTGTGGCCGGTAATAATAAAAGTAGTGTCTTCGGAACGCACAAACTCTTTCAGGAGGCTGTCTGGTTTGTTATGGTAGTAACGGTCATATTTGTCCACTTCTGCTACATACATGGAGTGAGATGTACTGTCCATGGCCCTGTACAAATAAACATGAACATGCGATGACCTGTTGTAATGGCCAATAGACCCGCCTGTAAATCGTTCCGGGCCCATTATAGCAAAACTGCTATCTGCTGGTACAAAGGGAATCACCGGTGCCTGTGCTTTCAAAGGAGATACATGAAAGCCATTGAGGAAGTGTTGCCAGTAACTACTGTCTGTATGTGCGCCATCATATACACAAAGCAGGAAGTATGCAAGGTTACCCCTTGGTATGAAGTGCAAACGTGATATAAAACCATTGGTATGACGATAGACCAGCTGATATAACGGCAGGCCTTCACGTTCGGTGACAGTCGAATCAATCAGCTGTAAAGTGCTGTCTTCCTGGAGTAGCATTGTACGAACGCCTTCCAGTACCTGGTTATCATTGATATTATAATAGCCCCTTTGCATTTTTTCGATCCTCAATATATATGAGATCTTATTGGCATCATCCAGACCGGAATATGCTTCTACAGGACGTACACCATCCTTGTTACCGGATGATTGTATATGGTTTACGTCCAAAGGCAGCATTGCAGAGAAGCCCAACTGCGGGCGGTTCAGCATATCATATATCGTCACAGGCCGCGCAATATCATAAAAACGTACAGATTTGAAAAAGTCTTTCCTGGAACTGCTGTCATTTTCACTGGAGTACATAAATACAAAAGCCCTGTTATTGCGGATGAACAAACGTACATAGAGCGGTGTATCTCCTTGCTTCAGCAAGGCCTCTGTACCGGGAATATTGCGGTAGGTTATGGGATAAGACCTTTGCAGTCTGGCATTACCCTGCTTTGCCATATTAGCGATCATCGTATTTACCAACTCCCGCTTATCCATTCCCAACTGAGGAATATCCATGGAAAAAGCAAACCCGACATCACTACCGTTGTTGCCTATGTACATTTTCCGGTTCATGTTGGGAATCGGATAACTAAGCGGAATACCGGGAAGCATAACGCTGTAACCGTCTGCTATTTTGTTCAGCGAATATCCTTTTATACTGTCCAGCCGCTGACGATCACGTTTTGCGCCACCTGTAAAAGTAGCTTTTACGGAGGTAACGGTATATCCTTTTGCACGAAGCAAGGATATGATACCTTTCTCCCCGGGTAAATGAGCCACACCAACAGCAGCGAACACACTGCCCTTATTTATCAATAAAGCCAGGTTGTCTGCCATCTCGAGATTACGTACGATCAGTCCGGGACCTTCATCACTATCTTCAGATCCATCGCTGTTCACGAACGCTGATATCTTTTCCAGATCAGCCTTGTAATACATGTTAACGAGTGAATCCAGGTAGTTTACCCGTGAATTGAAACGTTCTGTTTTTTCTTTCGCATCACCGCTTCCGGCATCATGGTAACCAAGGGTCCACAGGAATACCTCTTTCTGCATCTCCGAGACATCTGCACTCATAATATGCAGCTGGTTCTGTAACCTTTCCAGGCTATACACCGGTTTATGAAGGCCTGTGGCTTTCTGGTGCAGCCAGCCATCCAGGAATATATTTTCCCCTTTCTGATCAGGACCTGCGTTCCTGCCAAGCGCCTCCTCTTCATCGAGAAGCAGCTTTTCCACAAACCACATACGTTTCAGATTAAGATGTGCCAGGGGGGCGCCGGTTTTTTCGATGATCAGACTGTCTACATAATGGTACTCATCTGCTGTCAGCAGACGGCGCATATGATTAACGGTATCAAGCAATGGTCCTCCGGGCGATAACATATATGCCATTATCGAATCAAGGTCCACCTCCATGGCAAAAGCGTTAGCGTTCCGCAGTGCAATGAGTACAGAGTCACTGAACTCGAATACTCTGTTATCTGTGAGGTGCATGGTACCAAATAAGTAGGAAGGTGAAGCCATTCCCGGACCATTAATACGCCAGAGCAACTGGTAATGAGACCTGTTGTCATTCTGGGCGCGTAAAACGGTTGCTGGTACCAGCAGGGCTAACAGTATGAAAACGAGGATAAAACGTGCGGCATAACGATACCGGCGAGAGGTACAGGAATCAAACATATAACAAAAGTAATAAAGTCGGGGCAAGTACGGAATACCGGGTATTTTAATACCTTGAAACCGTTCGAATGGCTTCAAGGCATTAATCAGTTACCCTACAATGCAGTTATCTGCCACTGCTGGTTAGCACCGCTATTCCAGTTCCACTGAATAACACTACCGCCGTTAGCGGTTGACTGTCCATTTACATCCAATGAAAAACCACTGTTTCTATTCAATATCTTGTAATATCCAAAGCCTATGTCTATTATCTGCCATTGCTGATTGGTCCCCCCGGAATAATCCCATTGTATTACTGCAGCTCCCGCAGTGGTAGACTGTCCGTTAACATCCAACCCCTTACTACTATTTCTGTTGATAACGGCCGTATAGTTACTTCCTAATGCATTAAACGTCCATTGCTGATTAGCTCCTGCCCAGTAATCCCATTGATCAATGCTGGCGCCATTTGCTGTTGACTGTCCATTTACCTCTAATGATTTCCCACTATTCCTATTTAAAACTTTATAATAGCTTCCTGTAGTAAATGATGCATAAGGAGTGGTTACGGTGCCTGTACCCCATGCATATTTTAACCTGGTTAGTCCGGACGCATTATTTGTCGAAAGCGTTGTGCCACTCAGTGTAAACATACTATAAGTATCTCCTGTCCTCAACCCTGGCCAATAAATACTTCCTACGCCCAGATCATGTAAAGAATTGGTCATGCCTTGCAGGTAAGTATTATTTACATTGGAGCCTGGTGCACCGGAATAGTTCGTACCGTCTGTCATAACAGTACCGAATTCTGTCACAATTGTTCTTGCAGGGTAGGTAAGGGATTTTACCGGCCGTTCCCAATCGGCCGTTGTTGTTTTACTTGTTTCAAACCAGGTATAATCATGAAACGAAAGCATACAGCTATCAAAGCGGCTATCAGCCCCTATTGTATTTACATCCGAAGAATATCCCACGCCATCCAGCACAAATCTGTTTTTGGGTACACCAGGATATCTGGTCACAAACTGATTATACAAATTTTTTAAATCGGTAGAATTATAACCATGAGGTTCATTAAATACTTCGAAATAGATTAACGCATTTGATCTGTAATTAGCGACTATTGTATCCCACATCTGCCAGAAAGTAGTACTGTTATCAATCAGGCCATCTCTGGAAGAAGCGCCTTCCCAGTACCCTAATAATACTTTCATATTTTTAGAAGATGCTTTGTTAATGCTCCCTTTGTAGGATTGCCACCAGGTATCCAACACGGTTGCAGGATTGACAGGCAAGCGTACTGTATTTACACCGGCAGCCTGAAACCCGGTTAATATGTTGTCTGCTTTAGTTTGAATAGTAGCGTAGCTGTCGGTAGCCGTAGTGCCGGACAAGACAAGCTTATCATCAGCAAAATTGTCCCGGCTGTCTGCCCAGTTAACACCTTTGAAATCTACAGATGTCAGCGCTGCGGCTAATGCTATTGCATTTGAAGAGGAGTCTTTTTCAAGACTTTCATGTATGTCTTTTTTACAGGCAAAAAAGAGCATTGCAATGCTAAGAAGTGGAATTGTTGTTTTCATACGTGGATTATTTAATTATAAATATCAGGATGTTACATGGGTGATATTTTATGCCTGCATCAACCAATCTGCGGGTTATCAAACGAGAAAAAATTTCAATACAGCACTGCGATCAGTGATTATTAATTGTAAAATATACAATTAAATTTAACAACTATGCTTCAGCCCGCAAAATCTTTATTTTGCGTTATGTTGTTAAGTCTGGCCAATTGGGAGAATATTTGATTTGCACTATTTATAAAATCAGCACAAGGCATTCACATGCGCACGGTATGGAGGCTTATCAGAAAATTATGGAAGAAAACCCCATCACACGGCAGGGATAATGCATTGTGCAATCTCTTGTTTTATTGCTTTCCAGGTTGTTACTACAAAGACGGGGCTAACGGAGCCTTTTATGTGTTGCCCCAAACGTATCGGGGGGATATTAGTTACTTTTGACAGCCTGTAAGAAACATGCCCCAAAAGTCTTATTTTAGATTTAATGAATATGAAACCACGGCCTGCCAAAGAGGAGTTAATCCCATTACTCCAGATGTTAGACACATTTCATCCTGTGGGCCAGGGTGTTAAGCAGCATTTGTTAAAAAAGGTTTATTTCCGTAATGTTCCAAAGGGCAGGTATTTGTTGCAGGATGGGGAAATATGCCACTCCCTTTATTTTATCAAAAAAGGGTTGCTAAGGGGTTTTATTAAGGAAAACAATAAAGAGATCACCACATGGTTTGCTGTAGAAAATGAAATGGCAGCGGCCATCCGCAGCTTTTTATTGCAGATAGCCACTATAGAAAATATTCAGGCTGCTGAAGATTGTGAACTGCTGGCTATTGATTTTTCCGATTTGAATAAAATGTACCAGAAGTATCCTTCGTTTAATATTATCGGCCGAAAAATAACAGAGTTTCATTATACATCCGCCGATATCAGGGCATATATTACCCGGCTGCACGACGCGAAAAAAAAATACGCACTTTTCCTGGAATCATATTCCCATCTTGCCAACCGGGTACAGCTTACCCATGTAGCCTCTTTTTTGGGTATAACCATTGAAACATTAAGCAGGGTACGGGCCAAAACTTCCACACGGAAAAGATTAAAATAACCTTTACATGGCAAATAAACGCCTCTAACAGAATTAAAAGTTTTTGATATATGTCAAAAAAAACGCCTTGATCAACAATTTTATCTATTGAAGAGAATTCCCTTAAAGCCTTTCTGCACTTGCCTTACGAATCCCAGACCTGATATGTAAATACGAAAAACGGCTTTGAACACAGTCTTCCACTGTTGTTGGTGTATCGTTAATTCTTTCTACTTTTAAATCTCATTACTACACAATAGCACCTTGCTGCAAATATTTTGGAGAGACAGATGAAATATTGTCATGAAAAAGAGAAGATGCCATTTATCATAGTGAATACGCCAGCAAAAGGTCCTGTTTTTTTTACCGATGAAGAAATGCTGAGAGGTAGGTTTTCAAGACCTGCATTTATAAAATGTACCTATACCTATGAATACCTATAAAAAGGGTACCTGTACTTTTGATACTGGTTTACTTTTTTAACAGCCTGTTTTATTTACTCAAAAGGGAACAAGGCACTGGAAAAAAAAGAATGGTTTTCGATTTTCCCTCTTCGGTGTCTGTTCCCTGCTGAGTAAGTTTATAGATTGGTAAGGTTAAAATCGATCAGCCAGTCAATCCTATTCAAACTGACTTTTATCGATCCCCGGAATAATTCTCAAAGCATTTTTGTAGTACACTTTTTTCAATATTTCATCGGGTAATTCCATGCCGTACATTCGCCAGAAAGCGTGGTATTTCTTATGATAGGGGAAGTATTCGTCTGCTGTTTCCAGCACGCGGAAATAAGTCGTGTATTCATCCGGTTGCCAGGAATCTTTACCGAACAAGATTCTGTCCTGATACTTCTCAAAGAATTGTCGCGCCATTTTAGGTTGTCTTCCCAGCTCTGCTATCACTGCTCCAAATTCCACATACATGTTAGGTATCTGGTCCATCAGCTGAGATAATTGCGACAGATTATTTGCGTACCAGCCAAAGTGGGCATTAATAAATGTCGTGTTGGGATGTTTCCTGAACATACGATGTTCTTCTTCAATGATCTGTTCCCAGGGTGCCGGATTCGTATTACTGCGTTTACGACCGGGATGGGTAATCAACTCTAACCAGCGTTCGTTATTATAATCTGCAGATTGCCAGAACTGTCTGGGGTCAGCAGCATGAATAAGCACCGGGATCTTCATTCTGCCACACTGGTCCCAGATAGCATCCAGTCGCGGATCATCAATGGCTACCCGTTTGCCGGTATTATCATTTACACTAAGTCCTAAATTCTTAAACACTTTCAGACCATTGGCACCATTCTTCACATCTTCCTTTAACTGCAGCACAGCTTTTTCCGTCCAGCCATCCTCTCCTATTCCATTAAAATCAATATTTGCGAATATGATAAACCGTGCAGGCGCCTTACTCTTTATATTGTCTACCTGAGCCTTCAGGCGACGGCCATTGCCCCCGCTAAGGTTCACCATTACTTTCATATTCAGTGCATCCATATCCTGCAACAAATCCTTCAGGTTACCGGATGCCAGGCCATCCTGATGGTTATGTACATCAATGAAAGGAAACTTTGCCCTTGTCAGTTTATGTTCCGGCACTACCAGCGAAGAGGGAGGATTATACTTTTCAAAATCAATGACAGGCTGTTCCTGGGCATATGATGTAACAACAGCACCTAACAGGGCAGGGACAAGGAAAGATAGTTTGCGCATATGGCTACAGATGGTTTAAACTAAATTTATAAAAAGATGAGCGGTATTGAAAGCAGGATATTATAAGCGGCAGATTTCAAATTTTATCTTAAAAAAATTCAGGAAAATGCCTGACTCTTGCCTTGAAAAACAGGACAACCGGTTGAAGTGATAAGGGTGAAATTATAAAAGGACC
This sequence comes from Chitinophaga oryziterrae, assembly GCF_009758125.1. Lineage (GTDB taxonomy): Bacteria > Bacteroidota > Bacteroidia > Chitinophagales > Chitinophagaceae > Chitinophaga > Chitinophaga oryziterrae. The sequence continues at coordinate 820,199 of NZ_WRXO01000002.1, read as the reverse complement.
GGCGACTATAGAGCAGATAGTATCTTTAGACAGGCTGCCGGTGTATGAACTGATGAATCAATCTTAAACAAAAAGCCCCCTGGTTTAAACCAGGAGGCTTTTGTTTAAGTAGGCATCCATTCCAGCCTACTAGCGATGGTTGGTATTGGATAGGTTATGGTTATTGGGCAAATAGTTGTTCCAGTTTATCCAGCAGTGCATCTCCACGTAAGTTCACAGCTACGATCACACCTTTGGAGTTCACCAATGCATTCTGAGGAATAGCATTGATACCATACATCTGCGCTATAGGATCTTTAAATCCGGCAACCAGTGAAGACACATGATACCATGGCATCCCGTCTTTCCGAATCGCTGCTTTCCATTTATCTGCATTATCATCCAGCGATACACTTATAATGTTCAGTCCTTTTGGATGAAATTGCCCGTATGCCTTTACAACTGTAGGGTTTTCTGCGCGGCAAGGCGTACACCAGCTGGCCCAGAAGTCGACCAGGGTATAGGTACCTTTATCCATTACTTCCCGGAGAGACAGTTTTGTTCCTTCCGGCGTGGTGGATTCGAAATTCTTCACCGGAGTACCAACCTGCATATTTCTTGACCCATTGATCTTCTTTTCGAAATCTATTCCCTCAGCAGATGTTCTCAGTGTCAGATCAAGTTTCTGGAAATGCGGCATCACTTCGCTGTAATTGATGAACGTACCCGCAGTCATCTTCAACAGGTAAAAGGAGAGCGTGGACTTTGGATGCTTATCGATGAAGGCATACGTCAGGTCCTTTTGTTTCTGCAACAGTTCTCTGCGTCTTGCAGTAATTTTACGTGCTTCTTCATCCCTGCGGGAAGCCTCAGGAATAGGCATCCAGCGGTTTCTCAGACTGGTCTCTTCGCTCTGCACAGGGATCAGTTTAGCATATAGGTCATGGTATTCTACGGCTTTTTCATTGCCTTTAACTTTTGCGTACTTGATGGAATCGCCGGCAATAAGCTCTATTGTTTTTCCACCGGCAATATATACCTGGATATAATCTGCAGGTATTCCATCACCCACCCGGATCATTGCAAATCCGGGTTCTTTTAATGATCCGGAAACAGAGAACTCTCCATCTTTCACCGTTGTGTTGACTGGTTTTCTGTAACTCCCTGTTACGATCATGACGTCTGCGTTGTTTCGGGAAGGATTCATTTTTCCATGAATGGTAAAGGCCATGCTGTCCTGGGCATTGGAGTGCAGCGCTATAGCAAGCATATTTCCAGCTAATAATAAATATCGTTTCATAATAATCAGGTTTTATAAGTCGTATCCATCATTCTGTTTAATCGACGGGTTCGCCAGTATGTCAGCAAATGGAATTGGGTATAGCTGGTCGCTGGTAGTCCAGTTAGGTTTGTCTTTTAGTATGATGTTGGCCTTGTCTGTACGTTTCAGGTCCAGCCAGCGATGGCCGAGTTCTGAAAACATCTCCAGCCTTCTCTCCCGGGCAATAGCGTCCAGGAGGTCTGATTGTGTAATTGCCGGATCTGTAGGTGTTAACAACCCGGCCCGACTTCTGATAGCATCAAGATCGCTGATAGCGTTGCCCAGATCATTATTTTCGGCCCTTGCTTCCGCACGGATGAGATATATCTCAGCAAGGCGCAGGAAAACCAGCGCTTCTGTTTTAACAGTAGCAGTACCGCTGATCACTTTATATTTATATGGATAACTGTACGTTTTTGTAACACCTGCTGTAGTGATATTCACGCTCTTGATCCAGTTACTAAGACGGAGATCATCAGCGGAGAAAGCGCTGTACAACGCGGGAGTGATCGGATAATTGGGAACTGAAGTCGCTGTTCCGGGAACAAAAGCAGATCCATCCCATGTAGGTACAGCTGTTCCGGGATTCATCAGTTGCAGTACCACCTCTTTACTGGTAAGCAGGAAAACATTGTTCAATGTGGTTTCCAGGCGATACAACGGTGTACCGTCCGCTTGGGCTTCAATAACTTCTGTAGCCATCAACTCAGCATCCGTCCAGTTCTTTTGATAGAGATATACTCTTGCAAGAAAAGCAGAAGCAACAAACCTGTTGGCACGGATGCGCTGTGTGCCCATATAACTTTCGCCCAGGTTGGTACGTGCATATTGAAGGTCTTCCTCAATCTGTTTGTACACCTGTACCATAGGAGTACGGGGTATCTTATTATTGGTTATATAATCAGTCCCTAGGATCAAAGGCACATCTCCATACAGGTTTATAAGGTAGAAGTAATTCACTGCCCTTATAAAACGTGCTTCCGCCAGGAATTGTATTTTGGCTCCTGCTGAGATACCGGCTGATTTTGGCACGTTTTCAATCACCTGGTTAGCCACATAAATCAGGTTATAAAAAGCGCCCCAGTAATAATTCGTAATCGCTGTGTTGGAGCTATTGATGTTATTGTTGTAAAGGTCGGCATAGGCAGCCGTAGTAGAAGATACTATCAGTTCATCTGCACTGGCGCCCAGACCAGCCGACACCGCACCACCAAAAGCGTAGTTGGAGGTCTTCACCATATTGTTATACAATCCGCGTACTACAGAAGCTGCTTTAGTCTCGGTAGCGAAAGCTGCTTCCGCGGTAATGGTATCAATCGGTTCGTCTACGGCTACAAATTTCGTACAACCACTTGCCAGAAGGCATATGATCAGTAATGTTTTTTTATATCGATTCTTAAACATAGTTGAGTAATTAGAGTGAAATTTGTAAACCACCAGTGATTGTGCGCAGCGGCGCCATTCTTGTATAGTTCTGGATCTCGGGATCTCCCCCTTTATATGGTGTAATTACGAACAGGTTCTGTGCCGACATATACAGGCGGGAGGAACGGACATGCACTGCATTAAGCCATGAAGCTGGCAGACTGTAGGAGAGATTCACGTTTTTCAAACGCAGGAACGATGCGTCTGTAAGTATACCATCCGAGAAGCGGAAAGCATAGAAACCTTGTAAACCGTTAATCTGACCCGCTGAGGTTGTAAATTTCTGCACATCAGTTACATCTCCCGGCTTCTGCCATCTGTCCAATGCCAGTACCGGTACGTTATAAGCCATACCCGGTGGATTATAGACGTTATTTCCCTTCCAGCTGGTCCCCAGTTGCTTGGTAAACTGGAAAAAGAAGCTGAGATCAAATCCTTTGTAGCTGAAGGTATTATTGATTCCCCCATAATAACGGGGATCGGTGTTCCTTCCAGGAACAAAGTCGGGTGTTCCTCCGACGCCGTCATTATTCCGGTCTTTAGCAGCATACAGACCGGTAGTTGGATCTACACCAAGGAATTGCATGGCCATTACCTGGTTCAGAGAACGGCCAATAGAATATTTGGTAGCGTAACTGGAGGTTGCCAGGTTGGGATATTTCTTCAGGTAATTCTTTGGAATAGTAATATTAAAATCTGTTGTCCATTTGAATTTGCCGTCCAGGTTGCGTGATGTCAGCGTAATCTCCCATCCTTTGTTCACCACTTCCACACCTGCGAGATTGGAAAAAATAGAGGAAAAGCCGGTAGAACGAGCTAAAGGATAACTTACGAGTGGCTCGGAAGACAGGTTATAATAAAATGAGGTAGTAAGCATCAGCCTGTCTTTGAAGAAACCCAGTTCCAGCGCGATTTCTTTTTTCTTACTTTTCTCCCAGTGCAGGTCCGGATTAAAAAGTTTAGTAGGCAGCAGGGTGGTAGAATCTCCGTATGATGTACCTGCTCCCCAGGTGTCGAGATACATATATTCCCCTATCTGGTCATTGCCTGTCACACCATAGCTGCCACGTAGTTTACCATAACTAAGGGAAGGTATATTTGCGGCCCATTTTTCATTACTGAATAACCATGCAGCACCTATTGCACCAAAGTTTGAGAACCTGTATTCAGGGCCAAAACGGCTGGAGCCATCACGCCGACCGGTAAAGTTGACGATATATTTATTAGCTACGTTATAGTTAAGACGTCCGAAAAAGGCCTGATAGTTATATTGCTCAAAGTCATTGGTCCCGCTAAAGGTCGCAGCTCCGGTCAGAGAGCCAATAAGATCATCATTTGAATAACCATTACCCGTAACCGTTAACCTGTTCTTCTCTGTTTTGTTGAAAGTAGCGCCAGCCAAGGCTGTCAATTTACCTTTCCATATTGGTCTGGTATATTCTGCCTGTGGTTCTATGATCCAGGTTTTGAAATTGCCGGAACCAAAAACAGCAGCACCTGCCAGGTTAGACTTTGAAGGGTTTTGCGCAGACATCGGTGTCATACGTTTATCGTCTGTAGCCGTATAGTTATATCCAATGCTGCTACGGAGGACCAAACCATTCAGAACATTATAATTCAACAGGAGGTTCACGTTGAGATTGTTCATGTTGGCAAGGTATTTTTGTTTCAGTTGTGACATTGGATTATCACGTCCATTATTGTAGCCTCCTTCGTTCCAGGCAAGATTTCCTGCCGTATCGTAAATTTGAAAATTTGGAGGAAGAAGAATAGCGCTGGCTAAATCTACCGCCAAGAGATTACTCTTACTCATGGAATACATACCAGATAAACCAGCTGAAAATTTCTTGTTGGCAGATGTTGTATAGGTATTAAAGTTGAGGGAGAGGCGGTCGCTGGAAAAATCTCCGGGCCATACAGTACCTTCTTTATGATATCCTGCACCCATCCGGTATTGTGTGGCCATATTGCCCCCCGAAACATTTACCTGTGCATCTGTTGCAGCAGCAGCATCACCCGCGAACATCTTACCAAAATCGGTGTAACGGGTTTGATCAAATAGCAGTAAGTCAGCAGCATTCGCGTTTGTTTTAGTGATGTTGTCGTTTGCAAATGCCTCCTTCCTCATGGCCAGGTATTGTTCAGTATTCAGCATGGTTGCCATACGGGTAACGCGGCTTACACCAGCGTACACGTTAGCATCTATCTTCATCTGCCCTGCCTTTCCTTTTTTTGTTGTAATCAGCACCACACCGTTTGCGCCACGGGAACCATAGATAGCAGTAGCATCCGCATCTTTTAACACGTCTATGCTTTCGATATCGGCAGTATTTATTCCTGCCAATGCGCTAAGTCCTTCTCCGGTTACCACACCGAATGGGCCGCTGATATTATTCATACGATCATTAGCCCCCGCCATAGGCACACCGTCCACAATGACAAGTGCCTGATCAGAAGTAATATCCTTATCGAAGTTAGTACGACCGCGAACCTGGATGTTCAGACGCGCACCGGGAACACCGGAAGTCTGGCTAACTACCATCCCCGGAATACGGCCTTCAAGCGCCTGCATTACATTCCCTACCGGTTGTTTCTCTATCTCTTTAGAAGAGATAGAGGATACTGCACCAGTGGATAACTGGCGCTGCTCAGTATAATATCCTTTATTGATAGTTACGCCTTTTAACTCTGATGTTACCGGCTGTAACAGGATGACCATTTTAGCAGCCACCTTATGCTGTTGTTCTGCAAAACCCAGAAAAGATATTATCATCACAGCGTTGTGTGACACCCCCGATAATATGAAACTACCTTTTGAGTTGGTATACGTAGCCAGCGTGCTGTTTTTCACTTTGATAGAAGCGCCGGCCAGGGTTCCGCCATCCGCAGACATTACCATACCGCTGATATCTATTAGACTGTCTGCCTGCGGTGTGTTATTGTTGTTAGGGCGAGGTGTTATTACAATATTTTTCCCCGAAATATAATAGCTGAATGGCTGGTTGTTTAATACGGTTTCCATCACCGTCGTGAGTGGTGCGTTTTTTACCTGTATATCAACAGTAATAGCACGAACCGCTCCTTCATTGTAAATAAATCCGTAGCCGGATTGTTTTTCGATTGCTGAAAAGACTTTTGTAATAGCGGTGTTACGCAGATCAAGCGTAATTCCTCCCTGCCTTGCACTGGCGGGAAGATGCATTAATGTAAACAATACAAATAATAGACATGACCTCCCCCTGCTCCTTATACCGGAGCCTGAAACATTTTTCATCATTAAGCGATAATTGGTTGATTAATTAAACTATTGCCCATTATAGGGCAGAACTATTACGTTATCTCCTTCTACTTTAAAACTTGCGCTGCCTGTGGCTGATAGCATAGATAACAGTTGATTCAAAGGGATATTCCTTTCTGTTTTTACGCTGAGCCTGTTATCGGCCGGCAGTTGGCCCTGATAAAGAACTTTCACACCATACCAGTGAGCGATGTCTTCCATAATAGCGGACAGACTTTCACTCCTGAAAATGAACAGGCCGTCTTTCCAGGCAAGCGTTGCTTCCATATCTGCGGTGGCCACCAGCAATGTACTACCAGCTTCCTGTCCTGGTTTAAGTATTACCTGTTTTTCATCTGTAGAGACTTTTACACTTCCGGACACCAGTGTTACCTTTTTGGTACTAACATCCCCATAGGCACGAATGTTAAATGCGGTACCCAAAACAGTTACGTTCATACCTGCCGTCTCTACTACAAAAGGATGAGCGGATTCCTGTGCTACTTCAAGGTAGGCCTCCCCCTGAATGGATATCCGTCGTTCATTTGCTGCGAAGCGGTTAGGGAAACGCACTGTAGAACCGGCATTGAGCCAGAGCTGCGAGCCATCCGGAAGGCGTAACTGATAGCGTTTTTCCACAGGGACATGCAGGGTAAATTGTTCTATAGGGGCATCTTTAGTGTTATCTCCAAAGCTGAGCATACCTGGTAGAACGTTCGCATTACCGTTGCTGATCCTGAATGTGGTGTCTGCGTTGTTATTGATTACGACCTCTTGTCCCTGCGGGCCCGTCAGAACGATCCCTTTTTTCTTGTCTGCAATGACCTGTTGTGGCAGTTTGCTCCCGTTCTGACGTGTTGCCAGCCATACTACGGCCCCCAGCAGCGATGCTGCTACGGCTATTCGTACTATGATGGTCCTGAGTGGTTTCCTCCTCTTTTTCATAAGGTCCTGCCATCCTTCTTCCGGATCAAACTCCCCGAAAGGATGATTTTCCGGCTCTTCAAGTACGGTTTTAACCCTGTCGAACAATTCCGCATTGGCTGTACGCGCAGTGATCCAGGACTGCAGTTCTGCTCGTTCAGCTTCGGTGATTTCACCGGCCAGCTCCTTGCTGATAAGGTTTCCAATATGAAAAGGAAGGTGTTCGTCGTTCATCATTAACAGCTTTTTCAGCCTCGCTCTTATAAATAATACACCGTCGTTTTGCTTTTGTCTAAACAAAGGCAAATTATTTTTTTAAGGGTGTTGTTTAAACATAGAAAGAAAAACGAGGAAGGTTTGAAAATTAAGGAATTGACGCATCAATTGCAGCCCCCGCCGCTTCTGATTACGTACGGTACTGGCGCTTATACCCAGCAGCTCCGCGATTTCTTCGGAGGTTCTGCTGCTGCTCATACTCAGTTCTATTACTTTCCGGCATTCATCCGGTAGCCGGCCCATGGCGTGCAGTATATCGCGATAGACTTCTGCTTCTATTATTGCATTGCTTATATCCGGGGCCATTTCCTCCTGTGTGCCGGCCCATTGCGTTTCCAGGGAAGTACGGCGTGTAGTACCGCGCAGGTAGTTGAGAGATGCATTTTTTACGGACTGGTACAGGAAAGCCCGTACTCTGTCGGGATTGTTCTCCAATGACTCCTTTTTTTGCCAGCTTTTCAGAAAGACGTCCTGTACCAGCTCTTTGGCTATATCCGTATCCTTCAGCAACTTTCTCGCGAAGAAGCAAAGTGACTGATAGTATTTCCGGTAAAGTTGTTCAAAGCTGTCCTGATCCATACGGTCGTAAAATGGAGTGGTATTGCATTTCGGTGATAAATCTATAAAAATAATCCGGTTTGAGCAATGTACAGGGGCTCAGTTTAAATGTGAGGACATCGTAGATTACCAGATGTAGTTGATCATAAATACACTGCATCTGACTGTTTAGTTCTCTGATTTAGCTTTGGAATATGGGCTCAGGATTTGTTTTTCAATTTAACTTCACCTAATATTCACGTCAGATGAGGTGTATTTATCGATCAACTACATCTGGAGCGAAGATTATGTAATCAAAGTGAGTCGCTACCTTTTGTTGGAATGACTCATTTACCATCGGGGAGAGTTATTGAATTGACCATACTTTGAATATAGGTTGAACATACTTTGATGCTTTGGACCCGACCCAAGTATGTTCAACCTATGTTCAAAGTATGGTCAAAGTATGTTCTACTCTCAGAGACTCCCCGAACACTCCCTCAACATGTCTCGTCGTGATATAGGTTTACACTTCTTTAAGGGGAATATTTTTGACCTGCTTTAATAAGCAAGTTTAAAGAAAAAAAGGCCCTATTGTGTTTTACTGTCCAGTATTACCGGCGAACTACCTTTTCCCATGATGATTACTTTTGTATTGGCGGATTTCGCTATTTCCAACTGAGCCTTGATGCTTTCATATTGCAGTTGTCTGTCTGTTAAGCTTTCGCTGATGATGCGCTGATAGTCTGCGATACCTTGTGCTTCCACCCGTTTTCTTTCCGCTTCCTGTCTTTCTTTCTGTAAAACAAACTGCATTTTCTGTGCGTCCTGTTCTGCATTAATCTTTTGTTCAATGGTGGCCCGCACGGATTGTGGTAGTGTAATATTCCGCACCAGTAGATTCTCCAGCAAAAGTCCGCGTTTCTTAAAATCTGCTTCTATGCTTTTAAATATTCGTTGCTGGAATTCATCGCGCTTGGTGGAATACAATGCCACCGCATCATAGTATACGGCATTATCGCGTATTCTTGTTCTGGTGATCGGGCGAACAATCTTATCCTCATAATCAGCACCCGTTTCCTGTAATAACATGGGCGCATCGTTGATGATCACCCGGTATAAAACAGAAAGGTCGATCGTTACTTCCAACCCGTCGGCCGTCAATACTTTAATTGCATCATCCCCGGATTTTGCTCCTTCATTATGTACTCCGCTCATGGTATAATTCCGGGTTTTGACATCGAGTTTTTCTATCTGAAGTAAAGGATTGATAAAGTGCAGCCCACTTCCCAGCACCTCCTTCTGTACCTTTCCGAATAATTTTTTAACGCCGACTTCTCCCGCATCAATCTGCTGGATACCGGACACCATTATACCTATCAGCAGGATCAGCATCCCTATTCCACGAATCGGGCCCCTGAAGCGTTTTAATCTTTCATCGCTTCTGGTAATAGCTCCTGCAGCAATCAATAAAAATAAGCCTAGTATTATAAGAATCATATGGGATCTTTTAGAGGGGATTAACGATAGAGTATGCTACACTTCGGATAAGTCCGCCGATAGAGGTATTATCAAAAAGCATAGCTAAACAAATATAATTTTAATAATCTTCTTCCGTAATATTATATTTCATCCCACCGGAATACCTTTTCCAATATAGTTTACGCACGCATAATTTCCCGAAGGAATTATTGGTTTAGATTGACTTCACTTTTCCTTACGATTTATGCGGCTATTTCCAAGCGGGATCAACAGCATATATATTATCATCAGGGTGGTAACCCATAGTAAGAATTAGGTGGACATACAGGCTAAAAGTCTTAATCTCCGGGAATTTAATATCAGAACACAAAAATTCACTTTCTTTTAAAAACAAAAGGATTTACCAACTTGTATACTAATAAGGCTTCTTATGCAATCCGGTTGACAGAAGCTTTAAAGTCATTGGGGGAATAATAGCTACTTGTTATCAATGACAAGGGGGGACAAATTTTGCTGCACAATATCATTACGGCCAAATTTATAACATAAAGGCTTGGTTAATTTCTATATAACATTTATTTAAAAATCAAAACCACAAGAACATGCGTACAATGTTAAGAGTGACGATGGATGTAATTGCGTCAAACAAAGCAATCAAAGATGGTACCCTCAGCGAGATTATGAATTCCACTATGGAAAGGGTCCATCCTGAAGCCTCCTATTTTACGACCATTGATGGGTGCAGAGCCTGTATAATGGTTTTTGATCTTCATGACCCGTCCGAGATCCCTTCTATTGCAGAACCGTTTTTTTTCAGCTTGAATGCCAAAGTTGAATTTTCTCCTGTTATGAATGCAGAAGATCTGAAGAAAGGACTTGAAATGTCAGCGAAATCCGTTGCGATGGCCTTGTAAAAGAATTTATCAATTCTTTACCGGAACAGCGTAACGAGCAATTACCAACCAGCGGGTGGCATGATGTAAGGCGGCGGATGGCGGAGCGGAAAAGAGAGGGTCAGAGTTAGTCATTAAACCTTTACCAGTAAGACTTAAACAAAAAAGAGACCACATGCAGTGATCTCTTTTTTTGATAATTTTGCAGGCATCATGTTTCAAAAATCTGCAATTAACCTACCACTGTTAAAATTAGTCACATTATCCCCGATCTCCTCATTGAAAGAAAGACTTCTTAAGAAACCTGAGTTGCACTAAAACCGGTTCTGCCAACATAAGTATCCATCTCCGAATTACCGGTAAGATCACCATTTACATTTGTAAGGGTAGAAGAGTGATCAATGTATTGCTCCTGAAGGTGCTAACATTAAGTTAAGATTTTCATAACTATTATTTCATGGGCTATAAATTATATATATCAATTCGAAGGTTATGTTTGCTGTAAATAAACCTACAACCTACAATGACTGCCTTCAAAACGAACAGGAGTCCATTCTGTCTATTGTCGATTTGGATACTGCTATTTTTCCCGCATACATCACTGTCGCAAAACATAACATTTCTCCCAAATGCTTACGCTCATAATGATTATTGGCATAAACGACCGTTGTTTGATGCGCTCGACAATGGATTTACTTATGTAGAGGCAGATGTATACCTCAGAAAAGGACAACTGGTGGTAGCACATATGCTGCCTGTATTACAGCCTTCCAGGACACTCGATAAATTATATCTTAATCCTCTATCTAATCACTTTAATAATGATAGTATGGGGATAGCTTCTCCACCAATTACTTTAATGATAGATATAAAAAGCGAACCTGAAAAAACCTACCAGGCATTAGCTCTCCTCTTACACCGTTACGAATCCCTGTTATCCTATTATGAAAATGGCACGTTGCACAAACGTGCTGTTACTATTGTTGTAACTGGAAACAAGCCTGTTCGAACTATAAAAAGCCTGGATTGCCGATATGTTTTTATCGATGAAGACTTAATACAGATGGCAAAAGAAAAGAACCCGGCAAATTTGTTCCCTATTGCCAGTTGCCGGTATGGCCGGATCCTGAGCCGGAATGGTGAAGAACCATTATCAAAAGAAGAAAAACAAACTCTTTGCAGATATGTACAAATAGCCCATCAAAATGGTAAAATAGTGCGGCTGTGGGCTTCCCCTGAAAATGCAATCGTTTGGAAAGAGTTATTAAGTTGTGGCGTTGACTTAATTAATACCAATAAATTAGTAGCGCTGAAAACCTTTCTATTGAACAGATATCCGGATTTTGCAAAAAGCAATTAAGGGTATAAAAAAACTTGCAAATAAATGGTTTGCAGGTTTTTTATGCTCGAGGAAAAGAACAGGGATATGTTGAAGTGGTTTGTAGAGGATTCTTGTGCGGTTATCACACATTTAAACCTGTGAGGAGAAAATATATCCTTCGTGCTATTTAGTAGCCTCCTGATTAATAAAGTCAGTAAGATGTACACCGGGAGATAAGCCCAGTTTTTTTCGCAGCCGGTAGCGCGCAATTTCAACTCCTTTTAAACTGATGTTGAGAAACTGTGCCATTTCTTTAGAAGAAAGTCCCATTTTCAGATAAGCACAGGTTTTTAGGTCGGTTGAGGAAAGATCCGGATAAGCTATTTTCATTTTGCTGAGAAACTGGTTATGTACCTGGTCAAAATGAATGGCAAACTGTTCCCAGTCATTTTCACGTTTTTCTTCTTCACTAATCAGCTTAAGCACTTTTTTAAACTCAGTGCGGCTTTCTTTATCTGACAGTTTTTGTGTAGCAACGGAAAGTTCATCTTTGATTTTACCCAGCAAGCGGCCTCTTTTATAGAGATGCATAGTAGTAGCAGCAAGTTCTTTATTTTTATAGATAACTTCTGTTTCCAGCCGTTCATTTTTCAGATGAATGATTTCCTGTTCATTGCTTTTGATCTCCAGCTCATGCAGGTATTTTAACTGGGCTTCTTCTTTTTCAAACTTTTCTTTTTGTATACGGAGTCTGTTATGATGCAACCTGTTTAAAAAAAGTATGAGTGTAATAAACAATATGCTATAAATCAGCAAGGCCCATCTGGTCTGGTACCATAAAGGCAATATTTCAAATGAATAGACAACCGGAGACGATATATTGTCCCGGTTGTCTTTCACCCTTACTTCAAAACGATAGTTACCGTAAGAGAGATTGATATAGTCCTTAAAGTTTTGTGTTGACCAGGCAGACCAGTCCTCATCAAGTCCTGACAGACGGTAGCTATACAAAACTTTAGCAGCTTCCCTCAGCTGGTTAGAAGCAAATTCAAAATGAAAAGCACTGAAACCGGCGGCCAGACTATGTACATTAGCAGGATACTGTTTTTCCGAAAGCTGGCCTTTATACACAAAATAATCACTAAAAAGTAGTGAATCTCTTTTATAATGGGTGATTACTTTGGTGAGCCGGGCAGACAGATTGCTATCTGGTTCCTTATATTTATTATAATTGAGATGAATAATGCCTCTGTAAGCAGCAATAAGTATGTTGTTATCATTATAAGGATAGATTTTCTCAAAACCTCCCACCAACTGTCCCTGTAGTTCAGGAAAATATCTGATGGTATTTTTTTCTGCCACCCCTAACTTATCCCCTGTAGCAAACCATATCTTCCCGGTAGCATCTGATACCATGTACTGGACAGGCATTTTCCCGAATACGGGAGCGTATTTTACAGACGCTTTAAAAGTCTGACCAGCCTTATCAAATTCGTAAATACCTTTACTGGTTGCAAACACGATGTGGTTGTTTATTTTAAAAACATAATTGCCCAGCGTACCAGGTAAGCCCTCTGCATTTGTAAACAGCCTGATAGATATTACGGAATCAAATTGAGGCGAAAGCTTTATCTGGTAAATACCCCGGTAAGGATGTGAAGCCCAGACAATATTATTCTCATCATCTATTTCTATAAAGCGTAAAGGCTCATTGAGGGAATTGTGAGAAAGCGGAACGGATTCCAGTTTTCCTTTTTTTTGTTGAAACAATTGCAGTCCTTCATAAGTTCCTGCAACCAGGTAACCAGGTTTGGGTAACCGTCTGAATTGCCATACTCCTTTTTGATTATCATTGATAAAGCTGGCACCATGCTGCTGTATGCTCCAAGCCCCGTCATGATGCCCCATCAGCACCATTCCATTGATTGTATCGATATCCCATGTTTGTCCTTCCGAATGAGGTACTAAAGAAAATGTTCCGCGTGAAAGAGAAATATCTTCTGATGCAGGCAGACTCAGTTGCGTATAATGTAAACCTTCCGCAGAACCTATATATAAAGAATTATTCAGGATACGAATGGTATAAGCAGATGTTGACGGCAGCTTATCAGATTTTATCTTCTGTATAGCAGATGATGAATAGATCATGTCAATGCCTTCGTCCAGTCCTGACCAGAGATTGGACTCATGATCTGTAAAAAGGGTTCTGATATTATTATCCTGCATTCCCTCATGCATAGATAAATGACGAATGGTACGACCTTTTCTGTCAATGAAATAGATGCCATTGGAAACAGTTCCCAGCGCGTAAGTCTGAGCGTTTATCCTACCAATACAATAAAGCTGATCTTTTAAGATAGCGGCATCTATAACAAGTGGGATCTGCTTTTGCCTGTTCATCAAAAACAGTCCATCTTTCCAGGATGCAATTAATATAGTGTCACTATTATAATGATACATAGCCATGATGGAATGCCCTGGTTGTATCATAGCAGGTTTCCACTGTCCATGTGTGTATTGAAACAGCTTCAGGGTAGTTTCGTCCTGTGCATACAAATGCTGGTCATAAACAGCCATATAAATCCACCGTGAGCCTTCTCCTATATTATATACCGCCATTTTTCCCTTTAGGGGATCGTATCTGAAGATTTTATGTAAAGACCTGAAAAAGACGGCGTTGTCATAGGTAACAATATTCCATACGTCCGCGAAGGCCCTATCTGCAGGTGAAATTAACGCTGCAAGGGAATGGTATACCAGAAGCCCATTCTCATCAGGGAAAAAATAACCCAGCGCATCCTGCCCACCTACATAAATTCTGTCATCGCGGGCTATTGCCAGGGAACGTAAGAAGGTTTTATTAGGTAATGAATATTTCTTCCACTCATGACCATTAAAACACATCAAACCTGCATTATTGGCAAAATAAAGATTACCAAACCGGTCCTCCTGAATATTCCAGGTCTGTGCCTTTCCGTGAGTTATTTCACGTGTATAGTTCTTTATCTCGGCCAAACCAATTGTGTTTTGACCGACAGCCCATACGGGAAATAAGAATAAAAAGGTAAGCAGATATCTGTAAAGAAAGAATGGAACACTCATCATTTGAACAACCCGACAAAACTGCGTAAAAGATTCAAAAAGCAGTACATAGGCTGTGTTATCAATTTGTTATGCATTAAATGATTGATTATCAATAGATAAATTATTTCTGTAGGGTTATTGTAGGGGCGTAGAATTTCTCCTGGCCTGAGGCCGGGGATATCTTTGCATCCTCCCTCTGCGCCTTGATTAAGGCTTACAAACTAATTCTGGACTATTAATATTTTAAATTAAATATCAAATCATGAATGCAAAAACAAAGAATTTCCAAACGGTTATAAAACGAACGTGTTCGTTAGGAACGCTATTTTTTATGACCGCACTGATGGGAAGGGTAACTGCTCAGCAAGTGAAAATAAGTGGACAGGTAAAAAATGAATCCGATGCTCCTATCAATAATGTAAGTGTAGTGATTGAGGGAACTGGCCGGGGAACGAACACTGACCAGGCAGGTAACTATGCTATTACAACTATCAATGGCGCTATACTCCGCTTTTCTTATGTAGGAAAAAGAACACAAACCGTAATTATAAGACCAGGGCAGATCAACTACAATATTATAATGGCTGATTCGTCCAGCGCATTACAAGCTATTGTGGTTACCGCTTTTGGTATGAAAAGAGAAGAAAAAGCACTGGGGTATGCTACCCAGTCGATTACCGGTGAAAAACTGCAAACTGTTAAAGGGGTAGACCTTGGTACATCACTTACAGGTAAAATTGCCGGATTAATGGTAAAGAATAGTACTGAATTTGCAGAAGCTCCCGATGTGCAGATACGGGGAGAGAGTCCCCTGCTGGTTGTTGACGGTGTTCCTTATGGCAATATGACGCTGCGTGATATTTCACCGGACGATGTTGAAAGCATCAACGTATTAAAAGGAGCTACAGCAGCAGCCTTGTATGGTTATCGCGGCGCCAGCGGAGCCATTATGGTTACCACCAAAAAAAGCAGTCGTCGTAAAGGCCTCAGTGTTTCTGTTAACAGCGGTACCATGTTCACAGCTGGTTTTCTGGCCATTCCGGAAATGCAATCTACCTATGGGCGTTCGATTAATTCCGCCAACAATACCTATAACAGGTCCAGCAGCAGTTCATGGGGAGCTCCTCTGGAAGGACAGGATGTCATTCAATGGGATCCTGCTTCCAAAACCATGAAGTCTATGCCATTCATAGCACGAGGAAAAAACAACTTCAAGAACTTCCTGGATCAGGGTTATATTCTCAATAACAACATCAGTGTAATACAACAGGGGGAACTGGGTAGTTTCCGGGCCTCCGCATCCTGGATAAAAAACAAGGGCCAGTATCCGAACTCTATGTTTGATAAAGTTACCTACAGCATGGGCGGTAACATCAAAATCAAAGGGTTTGAACTGACGTCTACCATGTCTTATAATAAGCAATTCTCGCCTAATATAGGGTTCAATGGTTATACCGCATACGACCCTATGTATACTATGCTGGTATGGTCAGCACCGGATTGGGATGTAAGGGATTATAAAAACTACTGGCTGGTTAAAAATGAGAGCCAGAACAATAGTTATACGGGGACCAATAATAACCCTTATTTCGACCGGTATGAACGCACCCATAGCCTCAATAAAGACATCTTCAACGGATCTCTGGCACTGAACTACGAATTTACCCCCTGGTTAAAGGGTATTTTCCGTTCGGGGTTTGATACATACAGTAATGCTCAGGAAGTACGTGTTTCTAAGGGATCGCTGGTAAGCGCCGGTGTTGCCACAGTAATATTAAATGGCACACAGATATGGGGAGAGTCTGGCAATGGCTCATTCAACCAGGGATTAGGGAGAGGATATAGTCTCAACAACGACCTTTTGCTGAATGCGAACGGTCAGATAGGTAGTTTTCATCTGGATGGTTTTGTGGGTGGAACAATTTTTTATCGCAGGGATGAAGGTATGGAAGCCTTTACAAAAGGCGGTCTTTCCATTCCCGGGTTTTATTCGCTGAAAGGGTCTGTAAATAATGCGGTGGTGAATTCATCCTTAAACCGTCAGCAGGTGAACAGTCTGTTTGGCCGGTTCGGTGCTTCCTGGAAAGGAATGGCTTTTGTAGAAGCTACCCTTCGTAATGACTGGAGTTCTACACTGCCTACGACTACACGCTCTTACATATATCCGTCGTTCTCAGCCAGCTTCCTGCCTACCGAAGTGATGCCTAAAATAGACTGGCTCTCCTTCTGGAAAGTACGTAGCTCATGGACCAGCTCCAAAACACCAGCAGGAGTATATGACATCAATTCCGTTTATACCATTACCAATAATGCATGGGGCAATCTTAGTGCTGCCGCTTTACCTGGTAGCATACGCGGAGCAGATGTAAACCCGGAATCAGCTGCTACATTTGAAGCAGGTACTGCTGTTAGTCTGTTTAACAACAGGGTATCACTGGATGCTACTTACTATAGCAAACGTATGTACAACTTCCTGCGTTCTACAGGTATCAGTCCTGCTTCAGGTTATACCAGCAATTATGTAAATATTGGTGAAGAAATTACCCGCCGCGGTTACGAGATAGCTGGTAATGTAACGGCGATTGCCAAAAAGGATCTGAAACTGGATCTCGGATTGAACTGGTCTACTTACGCGCGTTATTACACCAAGCTGGATAAACAGTTTTCTGAAGACAAGCCCTGGGTAAAAGTAGGAGAACGTGCAGATGCTTATGTATTGAACGATTATCAGAAGGACCATGCTGGGAATATTATTCACAGCAATGGCCTGCCTTTATACTCTGCTTATGCTTCCCGGTTTGGGTTTTCCGATCCTGATTGGATATGGGGAGCTAACGCAACTCTGCGTTATAAAAACTGGCAGTTCTATATTTCCGCAGACGGCCGTGTAGGTGGTTTGGCGCAAACAACTACCGAAATGTACATGTGGCGTGCAGGCTCACATCCTAAATCCATTATACCAGAGCGATATAAAGAGTATGCACAAGGTACCGCCAGTTATGTTGGTAAAGGTGTAAAAGTAGTTTCGGGTGCGGCAACGTATGATACCTATGGTAACATTTTATCCGATAACCGTATTTATACAGCGAATGATGCACCGGTTTCTTACAATACCTATCTGAACAATCAGCATAAAGGTACAGCCTGGGGTGGTTCTGCATCTCCGGTAGATGTATACAGCACCACTTTTTTTAAAATCAGAGAAGTAGCATTAACCTATAACCTGCCTGCTGCTATATGCAACAGAATCAATGCCAGGAAAATTTCCATATCAGCTACAGGACAAAATATATTCCTCTGGTCCAAAAAATTCAAATATTCTGATCCGGATGGTGGCGTAGATAACTTCAGCGATCCTTCTTTGCGTTATGTGGGAATGAACTTGAAAGTTGATTTCTAAAAGTGTAAAAAACAGGAAGCGTCATTCATTAGAATTATTTTAAAAAAAAGGTCATGAAAAATAAAACGAACTCATTAGGCATTGCTGCATTATTTATACTGACATTGCTTACGGGCTGCAGCAAGTTTGATGATATTAATGTCAATCCCAATACCACCACACAGGTAAGTGCATCTCTGATATGTACGAATGTAGTACTGCAAATAGCCAAATTTGGAGGAAGCGACAGTAAGTCATTTATTTCGGAAAATGCCCTGCCTAAATATGTAGGATATGCCAATGAAGGACAACTGGATGCCCAGTACAACAATCTTGGGAATGGCAGCTTTGGGTTGATGACTATTCTTCCCAATATTGATAAAATGCTGGAATATGCAGCTGGCAGCACAATGGAAAACTCTTATAAAGGTTTAGCCAGTTTTGCCCGTGCGTTTACATTTTATAAACTGAGCATGGAAATGGGAGATATACCCTATAGTGATGCTGATAAGGCTGCCGCAGGATCTTACAGACCACAATATGATAAGCAGGAAGATGTATTCAAAGCTGTACTGGATGAATTGAATGCCGCTGATGGATATTTTGCAAATGGACAAACCTTCACAGGTGATCCTACCCCATATAACGGAGATCCGGCCAAATGGCGTCGTGCGACGAATGCATTTGCATTGAAAGTGCTTATGAGCCTTAGCAATAAAGTGGACGATAATGCGCTGGATATCAAAAACAGGTTTGTTGCTATTGTTAATAAAGGATATTTGCTGGAAAGCGGTACCGGCTACTGGGGGCTGCAATATTCCGTACAAAATAAACATCCATTGTCCAGTACCAATGATATGTTTACCAGCAGAACACTACTCAGTTCCCTGACTATAGACAATCTGAAGAAATTCAATGACCGGCGTATGTATTATATTTCCGAACCTTCCCTGAAACAGACAGGTGCCGGCAAAACCGCAAATGATCCGTCTGCATATGTTGGTCTTGATGTATCAGTAGCGTACGATACCATGAACGCTGGTCATAGCAGAAATGAGTATTCTGTCATTAACAAACGTTATCTGGAAGAAGTAGCGACGGAGCCAAGGCGTTTACTTACCTATGCAGAACAGCAATTGATTCTGGCAGAAGCCCGTGTACGTGGCTGGATAACAACCAGTACAGCACAAAGCTATTACGAACAAGGTGTAAGTGATGCCCTGGCTGCTTTTATGAGTGTCACATCTTCGTATGCGCATGGCATGACCATTGATCAGTCTTACGTTAACGGGTATTTTACAGGTGAAGCTGCTTTCAAAACCAGCATGCAGGAGCAGTTGCAGCAGATATGGATGCAGCGCTATTTACTAAATTTTATGCAGGATGCAGAAACCAGCTATTTTGAATACCGCCGCAATAACTACCCGCTGTTTCCTGTAAATCCGGAGAGCAGTCTTAATGTTAACAATAAAAGCGGTATTCCGATGCGTTGGTTGTATCCTGCATCTGAGACGAATTATAACAGGGAACATTTGGTAGAGGCGCTTAACCGGCAGTATGAAGGATATGATGAAATCAACAAACTAATGTGGTTATTAAAGTAATACCAATTGATTATCTGGTGGGCATGTATCCACACTACCAATTGCCCGGTTAGAGTACGCTGTTTAATGCCACCTATGTCCTACCTACAATCGACTCCGTTAGAGTTCTCTGTTAAATTTTTAACAGAGAACTCCGGAGTTTTATTCTATACAGAGAAACCCTGTAGTAACCTTAAAGATGCTTTTTAAAAGTATTGATCAATGGAGCATACTTTTAATTTATTTTATCAATTTCTAATGCCTCCAACTTGCAAGTTGACGTTGAAACCGGGAACCATTCATGTCTTTCACCTGGAACCTGCCTATTTTGAATGGAGAAATACTTTGTTGGATTGGTTCTGCCTCTGTTGTAAATCCACCAAGCAAACCAAGTTCATAGGCCAACATTAACGTATTACCATTATAACTGCCATATGGATAAGCAACCAGGTCTATCTTGTAGTCTGTTATTTGTTGTAAAAAATCAATGTTCTCTGTTAATTCGCTTTTTTGAAGATCCGGTCCGTGATGTCCAAGAGCCGCATGTGTAGCTGTATGCGCCCCAATAGTAAATAAATTATTTTCTGAGAGTTGTTTTAACTCATCAACAGACATTATCTTATTTTCATTGTTTTTTTCAATATCAACCTTTGCCCATTTTTTTATTTTATTTAAAATCAGGTACTGTTCATCATAAGATAACAGCTTTAATTTACTCCACAAATGATAATATAATAATGCTCTTTGAGTAGGCGGAGGTTGTACAGAGGCGTGCCAACCACAATGGCGGGCTCTTATTTTCGGGGTCAGATCAACTTCGTTTTTAATATCAAAATCTACTTCTTCATTTGATATTGACATTAAAAACCTTTGCGGTAATCGCTCAGTAAATAATATAGTACGTTCAAGATCGTCCCACCAGTATTCCTTTATATTTTTATGATTGCCGGCAGTAATGAAAAAAGTGGCAGGTAATCCATACTGTTCAAGCAGTGGCCTGGCTATAGTAAAATTATCTGTGTAGCCGTCATCAAACGTTATTGCAATATTGTTTCCATTAAGTTGCCCGGCATATATCGAATCTGTTATCAATGATAACGGAACAACATTTCCCAATTTTTGTAAATGCTGTAAATGCTGCTCAAAATTCTGTGGGCTCACAGCGGTATCCCAAACGTCTGATATAGGTTGCGCTATCCGATGATACATCAGGATCACCACGTGCGGGCCTGTACTTTTTTTGAAAAGACCATTTAACTTAAGCATCTACGGTTTTGCTTTTATAATCCTTACGCCTATGATCACCTGGTAATGTGGGTCCTGATATTCAATTTTTTCTGCAGTGATCTCAGGAAGCCCCATACCATACAAAAAAGCAGCAGCAATGAACACGTTACCAAAGGTTTCAACATTTATCTCACCACCTGGAAAAGTTTCTTCGCCTAATTTAAATAAAGCCTTATCTGTAAATGACCAATACCATGTGCTTTTCCATCCGCCATGATCAATTGGTGTAATACCGGGCGAAGTAAGAAGCAATACGCCCCCGGGTTTTAGTACGCGATGACAGGTAGCCAAGGCAGCCTTAAAATCATATATCAGATGTAGTGTTTGGGTTAATACGATACAATCAAATATATTATCGGGTATTTGCGGTGCATTACTCAGATCGCCAATAAAAGTAGCTTTTGTGTTTGAGTCGTCTACATGCAGTATATCACTATTTAATACGTTGTGTTGCCCATACAAAAGCGTGTATTCATTATCGCCGATCTCTAAACAACGTCCTTTGATATATGCCGCATTTTTCAATAAAAAATTCCCGATGTAATAACGGTCAACAGGCCCACCACGATCATAGCCAAAATCAGTACTAAATGGATATAACCGACCCAGGTCCCCCAAATTTACATGGCCCACCTTAGGGTTATAGGAAGCGTAGAAGCCTGCTTTATTTAACCGTTTTTTAACAAATTCAGGAAGGATCCTTTTCAACGTTTTTTTCAACATTTAAATATCGGATTTTTATAAGTTTTAACATCCACATCGGTTGATATCTTAACAATGCCAATATCCGGAGTGATCTCAATGGCTTTTTCCCTGATAATAATTCTTTGTGGAGCAACGAACAGTAATATTTCTTAAATGTATCATACCCGGATCGATATGCTTGTTTTTCTTCTGCTGTTTTAAGTACTTTTTGTTGTTGTTTTAAGGTCTTTAATACCGACGAAAGCATTAACCGGGTGTTTCCTGACATGTTTTTTTGATGGATTCTGTATGCCGCTATTTTATTGGAGTGATGAAAAACGGGGAAACTTCGGGTAATTCTTAGATAAAGGTCATAGTCCTCACACGCTTTTAACGATTCATCGTATAAATATTTATCAAATACCCATCTTCTAAACATCACAGTGGCATGCATCCCAATGTAATTACCATGAAGCAGATGAAGGTAATGATCTGCGTTAACTTGTTGTTCAACCACTATTCTTTCATTACTGTCCACATAAAATTTTTCATGGGCGCCTGATACAAAGGCCAGATTTTTATCCCACTGCAAATAACTTAAGTTAGTTTCAATAGCATGATCCAACAACCAGTCATCAGCGTCTAAAAAAATCAGAACATCCCCGCTACTTTGCTGAATACCCGTATTTCTGGCCGCCGATAATCCTTTGTTTCTTTGATAGATATTTTTTACTCCGGGGATCCCTTTTAAAATATCCTGTGTGTTGTCTGTAGAACCGTCATCAACAACAATTATTTCAACATTTGGATAATGCTGTAACCAAACGCTTTCCACCGCTTGTATTAAATACCTGCCGTGGTTGTAACATGGAATTATTACCGATACCAAAGGATGAGCAGGCGACGTTATCGTTTCCATATGTTTATATAATTCAATGAATTATGTAACAAATCTATTGCTTTTTTGTAGAATTTCAGTCCTGATACCCCTACTCCTGCCGTTTTTAGCCTAAGCCCGAATTTTGGGAAGTCTTTTAGAAATAATCATCTGTAGTATACCGGAAATTTGCTGAGTTTGTGCCTTTTACAATCTGCGACCGACGTGAACAGTATGATACACCTTCACAGATTACAATAAAACCCTATGTAAAGTAGAATTGAACAGGTATTGATAAGGTTCATCCTACGTTTATCCTACGTTCGCAACGAAGGATGAACGTAGGATGAACCTTATCAATACCTGTTCAATCCCTTTTTTTAACAATACTTCTTAGAATCTGAGTACCTGTTAAAGTGTCTTATCGATTGGAAGTACTATTTAAAAGCAATGATTGGTGTTAACTGTCTTGGAATAAATGCGCTCATTTTGCTTAATTTCCATACTAATTCAGGAAATATCTTCAATTTACATGGGATAAATCTTCAATTTACATAGAAGAGGATGTCTGTATTACTAACGAATATGCTTTATGACTAAGCGAAGTTTTTCAAGTGCCTCCGCGAAAGAAGTAGCTACACTATCCGGCGCATAAGACATACCTTTTACAAAACGGTCGTATTCACCTAAGTACTCCCGTTCATTGTTTAGCATGCCTAAAACAGTCTCAAACTTTTTATCAATAGGGAGGCCCGTCATTATTAGCGAGCTTTAATAACGGTATACATTTATAACACTCAATAACTTGGATTTTGTACGATATACGGATGTTGAATCTGTCCTAAAGGGAGCTGGCTGCTCAATAAAATAACCCTTTTATCTTGTTGGTTATCATTATTTTCTAAACTACATCAGGTATATGAAGAAGAAGACGTTGATACCAAACGAGAATTGATTAGGCTAATCTTCCCTGAGTATCTTGTATCTGACGGAATGTGTTTTCATACTACTTCCCCTAACTGGAGCCGTAAACGCCCTTTAAGAATAGTGCTATTTCAACAGCATACGATGACAACAAATGAAGAAAAGGAAGCTGTTACATTTATCACAATGCTAGCAAAAATTATTACCGAATACCTACTTAAATGATAGACGTCCCAGATGGGAGCTTCTCAATAAGAATAAACCGACATATTTATAGTGACAAAATTTGATCTTTAAAACATTATCCATTCATGATATGAGTGTTCGACTCCCCTCACATTTGGCCAAATAATTAAGAAATTCCACTATGCGAAAGCGCCGATCAGTATGGATGTCCCTTTGATGCCCGCCTTGTCCAGGTGAGTGTGAAACTCGCGTCTCAGGTCGAAATTGCGGTTTTCGCCTTCTTGCAATTTAGTAAAGTCAGAAGGTATGAATCGCGGCACGCCGGCTTTCACTGCGGCCTTAAGTAATAAAACCTATTTTTTTTATCACTGTCTGAACGAACCAAGGCATGCACTGCTGCGCCTTTTCCGATCAGTGATTTAATAATTCCTGCACCCACCTGCGACTAAAACGAAATTCTTCATAGTTGTGTTGTTTGTTTTAATTTTCTATAGCTGATATACCAGCCTAAAAGGATCAATGGAAGTACAATAACGATGTCCATTATCAATTGGTTGAACTGAACGCCAAGTATGACCGGCATTTGAACATGGTTGATGCCTGGATCTACCAGTTTGGTTCCCGGAAAAAGAATAGCTGGTAACTGTGCGACCCAATAGAGTGATACGATTATCACTGCCTCATGCAGCCGCTGTATAGCATTTACCTCTTTTCTGATCCAAAGGACATACAGCGTAAGTAAACCGAGCAGGGCCCCGAGTACCATGGTTTGTGCATTGTGGAATTTAGCATGAGGCGGCCAGGTCGGGTTATAGATATGGGTAATGTTCCAATCTGCCAGGTACGGAGAAACCGTTGTGAATAATCCCATAAATGAAAGGATGAGTTTCCCGGTCAGGGGTATATTATTGTTTTCTGAAGTCATAAAGGTTTTTATTTGAGGTGAAACACTTCGATCAATTGATCATTACTGATATCTTCTGGTTGCTTTTACCGTCATAGGTTTTCACCATAGGCTGGTTGCGTACATAGGCCGTTTCCTAAGAAATCAACCATCAGGTCTAAAACTTCCTCAGGTTTTTCTTCCAGTACAAAGTGTCCGCAGTCAGCCAATTCAACGACCTTTGCGTTTTTCGCTTTTTGAGGCAATGACATTTTCAGTGTTTTACCGCCGATGTTTCCACCGATGCCTAAGACCGGCATTTCCAACATGCCATAAGTGGTGTTATCTTCTATATCCTGCGTGAAAGACTGGTACCAGCCGTTACTTGCCCTGATCGAAACAGCCAATATTAACTTCTTTTTGGTGAGTTCTTTGTTTTTAATAGTTTGTGATTCGTGTTTTTCATAATGATGGATTAGGTTAGAGACTATCAGCAATTTAGTGTAGTAATTAATATAAATAACGGAGAGTGGTAAATGAAACCCTCCGTTATTTAGGTGAGAGCAATATGATAATTGTTTATTTTTCCGATTATAGGTCAATTATCGCATACCACCGGATGCGTTTATTCTTTCTCCAGTTATCCAGCCAGATGCATCTGAAGTCAAAAAAACGACAACCTTGGCTATATCCTCGGGAGTTCCTAATCTGCCGAGAGGAATCATTTTCGTGATATCCATAGAGCCGTTGCTTTGATTCCTGGTCATTTCTTTTGAACCTTCCGTAATCGTTGGTCCGGGAGCAACCGTGTTTACCCTGATATGACGAGCAGCAAGTTCTTTCGCAAAGGCCATTGTTAAAGTATCAACAGCTGCCTTTGTAGCACCATATAAACTGCCATTAATATTCGGGTTATGGCTAAGTACGGCGCCAATATTGACGATGTTACCCCCAGTGTCCGGAAAGTAATTCAAAGCTTCCTTTGTAGTGAGGAAAACGCTAAGGACATTTGTATTAAAGAACTGTTGAAATTTCGCTACTTCAAAAGCTTCAATCGGATTAAACTGATATATACCTGCGTTATTAACAACTATGTTCAGAGAGCCAAAATGATCTTTTGTCATGGCGAAAATCTTCTTCACGTCATTTTCATTACTTGCATCACCTTGAACAGCCATGGCCTTACCCCCTGCGTCCAAAATTTCCTTTACCACTTTATCCGCATTTTCTTTATTACTCACGTAATTTACAGCAATAGCAACTCCCTCTGCAGCTAATGCTTTTGCAATGGCTGCGCCTATTCCTTTGGAACCGCCGGTAACGATAGCGGTTTTGTTTTCTAAATTTAGTTCCATCTTTTTATAATTTTATTTAACAAAGTTAGATGAGGCTTTTTTAAGTGCGCTATTGGTTACCTGATAGTAAGTAGTTACCTTTTAATAACTACCTTGTGAAGATGAAAAAAAGAACCAATAAACCGGAGACACCCTTATACAGAAGTCATCTGATTCCTGTTCACGACACAGTTGAGTTATTAAGCGGAAAATGGAAGATTGAAATCATTTGCAGTCTTACTTTCAGTAAAAGATTTTTCATGGAACTTAAACGTGATGTAATAGGTATATCACCCAGGATGCTTTCTAAAGAGCTACAGGAACTTGAAGTAAATGGAATAGTTACGAGACAACAACATGCTACTAAGCCAATTACTGTCTGCTATGAACTATCGGAATATGGTAAAACCCTCGTTCCTGTCATCCATATAATGGGCGCATGGGGGAAGGAACACCGAAAAAAAATAATTGGTTCGTTAAATTAGCGTCATGTCAATTGATAAAATATGTCAATTTCATCATTCCCCAATTCCTTAATCGCTTAACCCATTTTTTAAGGGTAGGCCGTGTAATTTTGCAACGCAAACAAACAACGCCCGAATTATCACCTGTTTATAACAGATTTACATCCTGCTTTTTCGATATATAGCTGGTGTTTTACCTGTTTTCGCTTTAAATACCCGGTTAAATGCCTGTTCGGAGTGGTATCCGATTTTGAAAGCTATCTCATCCATACTAAGTTTTTCGGTAGTTAATAGGTCACGGGCCCGGTTTATCCGCCAGTTTGTCAAATAAGATAGAGGCGTTTCGCCGACAAGCTTTTTGAAACGTCCTGCGAAAACCGATCTCGACATGGCAACGCTTTTTGCCAAAGATTCAAGCGTCCAGTTCTGTTCAGGCATATCATGCATCAATTTAAGGGCATTGCTGATCTGTGAATCCCCAAGTGCCGATAGAAAACCCGTATGCTGAGACGATTGCTCCAAATAGGCCCGGATAACCGTTACAAATAAAATTTCTGCCAGGTTCCTGCGCATTATGGTACTACCCTTGTGTTCTCCGTCCAGTTCTGTCATCATCAACCCCGCCGTATGTTCCAGTAACTTTCCGTATCGAGTACCGAATTGGGAGATGCGAATGACTGGCGGCAAATCTTTTATAAAAGGGTGCGTTTGATTTTGATCAAAACTGAAGTGACCGCCGATTACAATAGTCTCTTCGCCGGGGCCTTTGAAAAAAGGTGATCCGTCAATATTTCCGTTAATGTATTCGGCAGGTGTCACCCGACGACTGGATACATGATCCGCAACCCAGTGAGAAGCCCCGTGCGGGATAATGACTATATCACCTTCCTGCATTGAAACCGGCTGGCTATCGTAAAGGCTGACGATACAGGAGCCTTTGATCAATCGCCAAAACTGCGCATTTTCCGTTTGCACCACTTCCAGCCCCCATGGACCAGACACAACGAGCCTGTCACAAACAAGGCCTTTGAGTTTAGTAACTTCTAAAATTGAACTTAATGCGTCCATCAGTATCGGGTTTTACGCAAAATAAGCATTTGGCAACAATCGATACGAATGGTTAAAATTAAAACACTTTATGGCACAAGTCGTACGAGCAGGCACCGGTACCTTTGGCTAAAATTACAATCATGGGAAAATTAAAAAATAAAGTAGCCGTAATAACCGGTGCAACCTCAGGCATTGGCTTCGCAACTGCCAAACTATTTGTGGAAGAAGGTGCTTATGTATTCATCACGGGGCGCAGGCAAAATGAGATAGACGAAGCAGTAAAAAAGTTAGGACGCAATGTGACCGGCGTGGTTGCTGACTCAGGGAATCTTTCCGATCTGGACAAACTATTTGATGTAGTGAAATCTGTAAAAGGCAATATTGACATACTGTATGCGAATGCAGGTGCAGTAGATGGCGCACCAATCGGCGATATTACCGAAGAACATTTTGACAAACAATTTAATGTGAATGCACGGGGAACCTTATTTACGGTCCAGAAGGCACTTCCTTTGTTTATAGACAATGGTTCGATCATCATGACCGGTTCTGTTGCAGCACAAAAGGGCATGCCTTACCTGAGTGTGTATGCAGCCAGTAAAGCCGCATTGGATGCTTACGCAAAAGGCTGGGTTTCGGACCTTAAAGCAAAGGGTATCCGGGTAAATGTTATTCATCCGGGTGCAATTGATACCCCACTATCCCAGGGAATGAGTAAGGAGCAGTTACAAACTTACATCGACGGAGCATCACTGGGCAGGTTGGGTAAACCGGATGAGATTGCCGCAACCGCGTTATTTCTTGCATCAGATGACTCCAGCTTCATAACCGGGACTTCTATTGTTGTTGATGGTGGCAGTACGATCCAGGAAGCTTAATAGGGCAACCTGAAATAGGTTGGTAGTTAACCAAACCTGGTTTAAATCAAAAGAGGCCGTCTTCATAAGTAATTATGAGGCGGTTTTTTATTTGGTTAATTTCTCACGAAGCTATTAAGGATTCATTATATAGTTAACGAAGAAGATAGCCGAATGGGTCTTTAGTTATCATAACATCCTTGTGGACTTATTTGCATAGTGCATTTGAGCTTTTCAATACTTAAACGTTCATGAAGCCATAAGAGCAACCAAAATTATGTTTGTATTTGATCAAACATTTCTGAGGGCTTTCAGGAAAAGTACAAGGGGTCAATTAAATCACATTTGTTTACGGATGCTTTTGTAAAGATAGCCGGCAATGAACTGCTATCAACGTTCATTTCATCGTTAAACCCTTATTATGATGGCGATGGGCGAATTGGCAAAAGCTTCTTTGATTTGAAACGCGAGGAACTGTTGCTGATATTGCTGCAATCCAGACCTGAACTTTCGGGCCTTTTTTTTGATTATGGCATTCCCGGAAAAATCGATCTGGAACAGTTTATGAATCGAAATTACAGGTTTAATGTAAACCTCGACCGCTTTGCTTTTTTAACGGGGAGAAGTCTTTCATCCTTTAAACGGGATTTTAAACAAACCTATAATGATACCCCACATCGCTGGCTATTAAAGAAACGGTTAGCAGAAGCCCGGTTTTTGATGGACAAGGAAGGAAAAAAGCCAACAGAAATATTTGTGGATCTGGGTTTTGAAGATCTGTCACATTTTTGCTTCGCATTTAAGAAACACTTCGGTAATTCGCCCAACAAATTGACTGGAAATATGCGCCAATAGCTATTGAAATATTCAGGAAATATAATTATTGTAATAGGTTTAAGCCCTGCTCTTGTTATAGCTTTTATACTTTAATGACTGGTAGCGGTTCACAGGGGCGTAGTAAAAAGTATTATTACTATCATTGCCGTTCATTTTGTGGATGTCACCTCCGAGCAGATAGTACGCATAAACTGCTATCCGAAGAACTGCAAAAAATCAAGACGGATTGCGAAACAGATATCAACATTCTGGGGGAAAAACTTTCTATGCAGCAGATAAAGAGCAGACAGCCTGGTAAAGATGTAAACACCGGGATTATGCTGTTTTCAAGGCTTCATCAGGTTTACGACGAAGGAGATATTCAAACAAAACAGACGTTGACTTCACTAATTTTCAAAGACTATCTCATGTCCGACGGAACTACTATCCATAGTACTCGCCTGAATAACGCTATGAATATTCTGTATAAACAGGATACCGCTTTTAAAGGGTCTTTCGCTTTCACTAACCTTCCTTCCAGGAAGCCGGCTTTAACAAGAGGGGAAGAACAACGAAGTGTCAGTTCCGGGAACTGTGATATGCTAAGAAGACTTCTTCCTGAAAAAATAACAGTAAAGGAACTCAGGGATACAATGGAATTTATTCAGATATTATCAGGATGCATTAAGAATCTTATTATAAAATAATATATTCTCAATGCTGCGTTTTATAAGTACATAACGAATATCAAAATAGAGGTTCGACTCCCCTCACCTTGTACTAAAAATTCGTAAAAAGCATCATTTTTTTGCCGAAAGAATGAACGGAGGAATTTATCGGATGTATACACGAATCAATCAATTAGAAGTAATTAAAAAGGCCATTCTTTTGCAAGATGACCTTTCAATTGTTTTTCCAATTTTTCCCACATGGGTAAATCTGGGGTGTGGAAAAGAGCGGGAGTATGTCGAAGTGGTTGAAGGATTTTGAACAAATCTGCCATTCTTTCATACTTTATTAGTAACGCTTAAAATAGTTTCGTTGAATGAGTAAAGACATTGCAACCTATTTGTCAAATTATTGTATTTCATGACCCATCGTTGCAGTGCAGTAGCCATATTATTGATCAATAAACTTTTACAACATCGCCGAAAGCTCTGCGCCATTGTGGTTCAAGATGTGCATCATCACTTTTTTTGCCAAAAGCGATAATAACCGGAATAACAGAACCATACGGTAAATTTAAAAGAGATGCGATTTTTTGGGCGTTAAAACCTTCCATTGGGCAAGCGTCATAACCTTTGGCCACCGCTGCCAGTAAAAGATTTTGTGCGGCAAAAATTGAATTTTTTGTTGCCCAGTGCCTTATCCCCATAGCGCCGAAAGGCAGTGTGGAAATCGCCGGTAAAAACCAGGAAAAAAATCCAAGTATCGGTGTCCAGATTACAAGCGGAGCAAATTTTAGAAAGAGGCTCATTTTTTTAACAATGCTATGATGGTACGCTTTTGACTTCTCTGACAGCACGGTGGAATGCTCCGTGTGAGCAGCATAACTTTTCAACGTTTGTTTTATGATATGCGTTCCAGATACGAATACAAACAGACTGCCTGCTTGTACCGCAGCGCGCTGACTGTTACAAGCTTTGGCAACCTTCACTTTTATTTCGGGGGTTTTGATCCAGTGTATTTCATAGGGCTGAGAATTTGCACTTGACGGAGCCAGTAAAGCTTCTTCCAATATATCCTGAACGTCCTGATCGGGAATTTGGACATCTTCAAAATCTTTAATTGCTCTACGGCTCCTGTTTATTACTTTGAAAGTGTTCCAGTTTTGTGTTTCTAAATTCATAAAATAACGGTGTAATTAATAATCGGGCAAACCTATGTATATTAGCATTCTTATAACTGTAGCTTACCTGGTGGTAAGTTCTTTCCTTTAGGTTAGCATTGTAAAATGGAAACACAACATAAAAGCGGTTGCACTTTTGAAGAGACTCAGGCTTCGATCATGATGCCTGTTTTTGATTCCCTCGATGCACTAAGAGGCAGGTGGAGATTGCCAATATTGATTTCGCTGTTTTTTGGCGCTAAACGTTTTACAGAAATATCCAAAGCTGTATCCGGCATCTCGGATAAAGTACTGGCCAGAGAACTGAAAGAACTGGAATTAAATCAGTTGATTACAAGGACCGTTCACAATAGCTTTCCGCCAACTGTAGTATACTCCGCCACTCCTCATGGAGAATCAGTAGAAAGATTGGTGATCGAGCTTAAAAACTGGGGTGAAAAACACCGGCAGCAGGTCATTGGCAAATCATCCTGAAGAGGACTTTTGCAGACGTGGGTGCGATATGTTGTAGTAAAAGAAAAAGTCTTTGAAGAGTTTCCTCTCAAAGCCTTTCCTAGTAAGTCGAAAAGAGCGGGAGTATGTCGAAGTGGTTTGGGGAGGATTTTGTGCGGTTATGCACGCTTTTAAACTTGTGATCAGAAATGTTTCAGAAGGATTGGAATAAGGCTCCTTCTTTACTCTTTGATCATTAAATTTAAAAGGAATAGTAGCATCTTTGATCACTTAAAATAGAAAGGTCATGAATATGCCTGACCACATCTGGGTCATCATCAGATTGCCCACGCGCTCTTTCAGGAATGCGCCAGACGATAGCACTCAGCTTATCAGAGGCATTCTCAACAGGATCCGTGCAGCCTATTGATTCGACCTCTGGTGGTTGCGAGGATAGTTCATTGATAAATGAAGAGACAGGTAAGTGAATAGGCGGTAATGCCAGGTCTGTTATTGTAAATTCCACTAAAATGTGAGGTCTCAGTGCTATCGAGGGATCGAAAGAAGTAGGGTAATTGATCTCAACAGAGAAGAAACGATTTTCGTTTCTTGCCATTATATACGCTTCATCCATCTGGAAGGCAGTTTTTAACTCTGCTATGACTGAATGTTTAAACGCTGAAAGGAGCCGTTTTTGTTCACTCCGGCTCTTTTGTGCGAGACTGGATGTTATGACTCTGAAATCAATATCTTCAGAAAAGCGTTGAGTGAGGCGATGCGCTTTTGAAAGCGCAGTCCCGCCTGTAAAAATGACTTGAAAATCCTCATAACGAATTTTCGAAATTTTTCGGATCACCTGGGTAACATACCAATCCTTTTCTACAAATGCTTCACTGATCCCTTTAATGAGGGCGACTTCCTCTATTAGGTTTTTGTCTGGTGTATTCATAATTAATATTCGCTCCTTTAAAGCCTATTTTACGGCTCACGCGCGTTCCGACGCCAATCAACCTGCCCGTAGGTATTTGAGTGGAACGCCCTTCCTGATATTCAACTTCTGCCCTCGTAGGGTTTGTACGAACTCCAAGCCGGTTTAAGGCTTGTTTCGCTAAAGAAGGTAATGGCTCTGCTGGGACAGTAGTTCCTGTTAAAGAGGATACCTTCGCTTTGGCATAAAGGCCGTACCCGATTTTAATAAGTTTCCCTTTTTTTATCAATGATTGTAAAACCCGCGCTACCTGGTCATATCCACCAAGATCAACGAAGTCCTCACGTAATAATACGTTAGACTTCTTGCGGGAAATCCGCTCGCTGATCTTACTCTCCAAAGGTTTAAACTTATTCATTGATTGTCAATACTATAATAAAGAAAAAATACGACATTTTTACATTAAATCTGTTAGCTGGATTTATATTCTGGGCGGCTTTGAAACCTATGCGGGAAAACTAGTAGGCATGAAAATAGAAAGTGAAGTCCGTTCAGCGGATATTTTTCAACCCCTCCTGCTCCTTTCCACCAAAGGAACCATTATAAAATACTCGCCATCTGATAAAGAAAATCCGTTTACAGTATATGGAACAACGGATGAAAAACTTTTGCTGAAATTTAAAAATATAATATCTTATTTCCGGTTGTTCAACCTCTTTAAATCAGACGCTTTTTGTGATTATTACAATGATGCCAATACCGAGATTGTTATTTATAGTTCAATAAACGGGATCATTAAAATTAAGTATGATGCCATACCGACAATAGCGACACAAACGGATTTCTCCTCAAAGATCACCGGATTAATCGAAAAAGCTTCCTCACTGGAGATCAGTCAAGAAATACCAATATTATTCTGCCTTATAGTTCAAACTGCTTCACTATGGAGCATAGCAACTGATTATAGTGTAAATTAATTTAGTCCTTCCCCATACTTAAACTTATTTTTTCTTCTTCCAGGTCCTTCAGGTTTTTTCCAATACTATTTTTCCAGAATATTCTGCCATTTACTGAATATCCCAAAACAACAGCCCCTGCCTGCGAAGGACTTGTAAATTCATAGTCCTGCAAAAACAACATTCCCTTATCTGTTTGTTTAACATATCCTTTTTCAATCAGGTCATTTCTTATTTTCAAATAAGTAGGCGCTAATGCAGGAGTGGCAATAGGTTTCATTGCACTCCCCTGAAGCACCAGCATACCATTGGGTATAAGTTTAGCTTGTGCCTTTATGTCCCCCACTTCTAATATCAGGTTCTCATCCTTAGGCATAAATGACTGTTTTTCGTCTTTCAATACCGGCTTAAATAAATCAAACCCCATAGTTGGTAATAATATTTTCATATTATCCATATAGGTATCCATCTCGTCCCTCACCATTGGAGGCAAGCTTACCTTATTGCCATCTTTCCTGTTAATAAGGGTAAAACCAGATTTCTCAAATATCTCAGAAAGAATTTTTGCTTCCAGGTATTTGGTATGCGATACCGTCATATTATCATCCTTGGAGCTAAACACAATAATCAGTTCAAAGAATGATTTCGCCTCATCACGCATATGTGTAGTAATCCTTTCAAACAGATGGTTTGCTTCTCCTACATAAATCAGTTTTTCATCAGGATTCTCATCCTTAGATCCGATAAGATAATATATTCCCGGCCTGTTAAGCTCAGGAAAGTTTTTTGTATCCAGGAAAGCATTACGGGGAATCTTAATTGCTTGCCCCGTCCAATTAGAAACATACGACATGCTAATACCTTCCGGGTTCCCGTTTACCAGGTAATTAGTGATAGTAATACCTCTGTTCATTGTATCTCTTTTAAAATAGACCTTGTCAGTTCTTCATTACCTTAACAAAAGCGATCCTCAACTGCTGGATTTTTATGAGAGTTGAATCATTGCCGAAGCCAGTTGCCACCGTTATTCATAGATAAACGCCGCATAGTATCTATGAATGCCTGCTTAAAAGCTTCGTCCTTTGAATACAAGCGGTATAAATCTAATTCTTTCTTTCGCTGCTCTGCAATTACCTCTTCTAAAAGCTTCCTGAAAGCCAACTCCTGCGTTTGTATATCCGGGTTATTCACCACCTTGGTCTGAAAATCCGGATGGTCTTGCAGCTTTTGGGCAAGGGTTACAAATTTTACCCGCTGCTCTTCGGGAGTAGCTTCCCATCCTTGAAAATGCCGCTCGTTAAAGCTGCGAATAATTACATCTAAAGGATCTTCTTCTCCTCCTGTATTGTGCGCTCCTCTGGGATTTGCATTTTGCGGATCCAGTTCGGTTTCACTTTGATCCAGACCGATTGATACATTTAATTTTACCCGTTCCAACCCGTAGGTCGACAAATCCACAGCATTTAATAATTCATCCAATGCATCAGCCTCCCTATCCACTATGATCAATTTGGGTATCAAAAATTTCAGGTACCAGAATAGCAATTCCCATTTGCGTACTTCAAATGGAATAATGGCAGCCATCTGGCCATAGATTTTTACAAACTGTTTGGCCTTGATTTTAAAATCTGCTTTGGCGCTTTCCTCCAGATCTAGCTGATAATTAAACCGTTCTTCTCCCAATTGAATAATAGGACTTAATACCGTATCAGCATCTTCTTTATTAAAATACAGGGTAGTAAAATCTTCTACCTCACTCCATTCATACACACCTACATCATCCAGGTGCGCTTTCAGCTCGTGCAATACATTGACGTCTGTAGCCTTGCTTAACGAGGTAGCGGTATAAAAAGGGTCAAAGGATGCCTTAATCTCTTCAGTAGAATTGAAAAAATCCAGGACAAACAAATCTTCTGTTTTTTTACCCAGTTTGTCTGCTGAGCGGTTTAACCGTGATAGTGCCTGCACTGCCAGCACATCCTGCAGCTTTTTGTCAACATACATGGTGCTTAACTTAGGCTGATCAAAACCTGTGAGATATTTGTTAGCCACCACCAGTATGCGATATTCATCCATATTGAAATAACGGGCTATGGTATCACTAATATAACCAGGATCTGTAGGCTTCGCGGTGTCCAGGTGTGCAGGGAAATGGTTGATACTATCTTCTGTATACTCAATGCCTGCCATCGTTTTTTTACCTGAGAAAGCAATGGCGATACGAAAGGGGTTACCTTTCTGTTCTAATAATTTTTGCAGAGCGAAATAATACCGGATAGCGCTTTCAATGCTTTGTGTTGCCACCATTGCTTTTGCCTTTCCTTTTAACTTTTTTGGCGTAACTACTTTGGTAATAAAGTGATCCAGCATAATTTCGGCCTTAGTTGCTATTGTTTGAGGGTTACGCTCCACAAACGCTTTTAGCTTTTTTTGCGCTTTGGCTGTTTCAAAAAGCGGATTATCTTCTATGGACTTTTCTATCTCATAATAACTTCTGTAAGTAGTGTAATTGGCCAGCACATCCAATATAAAACCTTCTTCAATAGCCTGTTTCATAGAATACAAGTGAAACGGCTTAAACTTGCCGTCGTCCTGTAAGCTGCCAAATTTTTCCAGGGTAGCATTTTTAGGTGTAGCCGTAAAGGCAAAGTAAGAGGCATTACCTCTCATTTTGCGGCTATTCATTGCTTTTAATACTTTGTCCTGTGAATCGTCCTGGTCCTCCTCTTCATTATCTGTTGCATTGCCCATCACCCGGTTCATGTTATCGGCAGCCAGGCCACTTTGTGAACTATGGGCTTCGTCAATAATAACAGCAAAGTTCCGGGTACTTAAATCGGCTATACCATCAATAATGAAAGGAAATTTTTGAATAGTGGTAATGATAATACGTTTACCACTTTCCAGGTTTTCCTTCAATTCTTTGGATGAATACGCCGGTGCTACAATATTCTTTACTTCAGAAAACTCACGGATATTTTCTCTTAGCTGTTTGTCGAGCAGGCGGCGGTCGGTTACCACAATCACCGAATCGAACAACGGCTGGCTAGTGCCTTTCCCACCTGGAGTATGCTGACCGGCAGGATAGGTTTCTATTAACTGGTAAGCAGCCCAGGTGATAGAGTTACTCTTACCGGAGCCTGCAGAATGTTGTATCAGGTATGTCTGCCCCACCCCCTTAACTGAAGCGTCGTTTACGAGCTTACGCACTACGTCCAGTTGATGATAACGTGGAAAATACAGATTCTTTTTAGCAAGCGGATCGCTGTCTTTACCATCTATGCGTACAAAATGCTGTATAATGTTTGCCAGGCTGTAGCGGGAAAGCACTTCTTCCCATAAATAAGCTGTTCGGTGCCCAGAAGGATTAGGGGGATTACCCTTGCCATAATTATGGCCTTTGTTAAAAGGCAGGAAAAATGTATCCGCCCCAGCTAACCGGGTTGCCATGTACACTTCATCAGTATCTGCTGTAAAATGCACAATGCAACGTCCAAATTGTAATAAGGGTTGCGTATTATCCCGTTTATAACGGTATTGATATTGCCCATGCGATTTTGCGGTTTGGCCGGTCCACTGGTTTTTCAGCTCCATCGTAATTAAGGGTAGCCCGTTTACAAATAGCACCATATCTATTTCCTCTGCCGGGCTGTTGACAGAGTAACGTAATTGTCGCGTAACGCTGAACTCATTATGTTCAAAATTATCTTTCAGGGTTTGGCTGCTACTGGCTAAGGGTGCCACATAAAAAAGGGTGAAATGCGCATCATCTACATCTAATCCTTTACGTAACAAACGCAGAACACCGTATTTCTTAATCAACCGGTCTATCCGCTCTAATATCTTTAATTGCCAATCGCCCTGTTTTTGGAGCTTGGCCAGTTCCTCATGCTGCGTGTTTTCCAGGAAATGCCACAGCCGGGCCTTGTCTACCGCGTACCGGGCATCAAACTCATGAGGATAGCCGATGTAAAAGCC
This sequence comes from Chitinophaga oryziterrae, assembly GCF_009758125.1. Lineage (GTDB taxonomy): Bacteria > Bacteroidota > Bacteroidia > Chitinophagales > Chitinophagaceae > Chitinophaga > Chitinophaga oryziterrae. The sequence continues at coordinate 783,213 of NZ_WRXO01000002.1, read as the reverse complement.
ATGACCACTATGGTAAGGAACGGCATCTTCAGCCACTTCATTGGCATTGCTTTTTCTGGTAACGCTGCCAGTTAAGCGTTTCTCAATGGCTTCCTCCAGGGCTTGTTCATTCGTTTGGCTGGGCATGCGATATAAATTAGGGGTGGTTTGTATAGTTTATTTCAATTTATTCAAGCGACTTTGATTTTGCCGGTTACTGCACTGTTGATCAGGTTCGCTTTATATTCTTTTAGTTTTTGAATTTCTTGTTGTTTAATATTTATCGCATTATCCATTTTCTTAGTAATTTCATCTAAAGCCAACGCAATTCTATCTTGTTCCTCAATTGGAGGAATTAACACGGGTAATTGTTTTAGTCGTTCTTGACTTAAGGAGGCCCTTGTTACTAGATTTATTTCTTTTATAAAAAAACTTCTGTGAGTGAAACTCCTAAAATAATATTTGGAAAAATTTTTCCTAATAGAACCTTGGGTAGGTCTAACTCTAATAAGAAACCCAGCAAACGTCGCATCTGAAATAGTATGCATACATATGGAACTTAAACCGATTTCCTCAACAGATTCCGATGTTCTAGTAAAAAAGATATCTCCTTCACTTACTGAGAACAAGTGCCTATCTGTTACTGAGGAATTTACCAAGCCCTCAACGTGTAAAGGAATAACTGTATTTTTATACACATCTCCGTAGTTTACAAAGGGAAATCCAAAACCAAAATGTTGTGCGGATTTGCTGATGCCATTTTGAGTTGTGCTTATATATTTCAACTTCTTTACCACCCAATGTGTCGGTATTTCCCCAATCCATTCAATCCCACTATCTTTCATCGGCACATCAGGATTCAGCCCTTTGGTTACTGCCTGGTGAATGGTTGCCTGACGACGTTCCTTCAACAAAGCAATCTGCTTTTCTTTTAGCTCAATTGCTTTGTCTATTAATGCGGTTTTGGAGTCTAAAAATTGGGCAATGGCGGTTTGTTCGGAAACGGGGGGGAGAATTGCAGAAATACTAAAAAAATTTTCCGTATAAAGACGAAGCCTACTTTCAACTACTCCGGACGAATTTCTCTTAAACTCAGCCTTATATAGGTCAGTTCTTAATAAATAATGGAAATATCCAACCTTATTGGAACTATTTAATCTATAAACCGAATATGCTGGACTTGTAATTCCATTGTAGTTAGAAAAGCCTAAACTTCCATTCCATGCAAGCATTATGTTACTTACCAGGTCATTTATCGATACTTTCTTATATCCTTCTAATGTATTTGCATTTGTGATGAAATCTCCTTCATTAACCTCTTCAGATTTTTTGGTGACTCCTGTATATTGTGAGACGGAAAGTAGATCCTCCTCTCCATTAAAGCTACGCTCATTTATTTCTTTAAAAAGAAATTTAATCTTTCTTATCTCCCAATGCGCGGGAATCTCACCCAGCCATTCCAGACCACTCGGCTTATACGTATCATATCTTTTCAATTCAGTCTTCTTCATGATCCAATTCAAACTTTATGCGGTCTTGTTCTATTAATTGTACCAATTCTTCCTCTTTTGGCAGATACAATCTATACTTACTTGCAAAGAGGTATTCGTTTTCGGCCAATACCGAATATTTTACAATCGTTTCATCTTTTTCGGTGCAAAGGATAATACCGATAGTCGGGTTGTCATCTTCCTGCTTTTTTAAATCGTTGTACATGCGTACATACATATCCATCTGGCCAATATCCGCATGGCCTAGTTTTCCTGTTTTTAAATCTACCAGCACAAAGCATTTCAGGTAGTAATTATAAAAAACTAGGTCTATATAAAAGTCTGCTGTATCTGTTACAATATGTTGCTGCCGGGCAACAAAAGCGAAGCCTTTGCCCATTTCCATTAAAAACTCCCGGAGGTGGTTAATGAGCGCCGATTCTATAGAACCTTCTGTATGGCGGGTATCCGATGGTAAATTCAGGAACTCAAAAATATAAGGATCTTTAATAAACTGAGGAGGTGCGGGATGCGTACTCGTCGGCGCCAGAGTACGGTTCAGGTATTGAGTTTGAATATTCCTCTGTAGTGTACGTGTATCCCATTGATTGTCTATACATAACAGCATATATTGCAGGCGCTGCTGTTCTTCTTCTACCCGGCTGATCAGCCGGTAATGGGTCCAACTCAATTCGGTACGCACTGCGTTCCAAATTGGGAAAGAACGGTAATAGGCCCGCATATTATTCAGGTTTCTTTCATCAAACCCTTTTCCAAACTCCAATCCTAATTGCCCGGCAAGATTTTTAAGAGATGCCTTTCCGTATTGCGCCTTATAACTGCCCTGCTGCTCATCTTCCACTATCAGCCTGCCAATTTCCCAGTACATGCGCAGCATAATGCTGTTAACGTTCCTGTAGGCTGTCTGCCTGGCGTTGCTGATAACTTGGGCAATAGTATTAAAAAGGTGGTTTTGTAGTTCCATAAAGGTCAATGAGAGAAATTAAGAATTTCCTGTATCAGGCCATCGCTTTCTTTTTCCAACGCCAATATATCCGCAGTGATCTCTTCCAGACTACGCAAAGGCTTGTGACGATAAAAATATTTATTAAAGCTGATCTCGTAGCCTATTTTGGTAGCCTCCAGGTTTATCCAGGCTTCGGGCACATGGGGCAGTACCTCCTTCTGAAAATAGCTGTAAATATTATCCTTTAAAGGCACGTTCTCTGTATCTCTCAAATCTCCTTCTGTTTCGTATTGTATATATTCCCCGGATTTACCGGACGGATACCAGCCATAATGCGGAAGATCTTCTTTACGGCAACCCAACCGGTTGAGCAGTTGTTTCTGGCTTTCTGCATTTAGCTTTAGAGTACTTTTTACAACCTTCTCCGCTTCAGGATGATACCAACTTACCGCACTTAAAATGGCGTTCTTTTCAGACGCTGATAATTTAAGTTGTTCACCTTTTAACACCTGATCTACGCGAGCAGTAAAGGCATTAAAATCGTTGTATTCATCAGTACCAATTACGGTCATTAACCGTGTAGCTATTGCTATCAGGTCCAGGCCTTTTTGCCAGAGGGCAGGGCTGACCAAGGCTTTTTGTAATTTAGTGCTTAGGTTCAGTTCCTGTTTTTCGCACCAGTCAATAATAGCTTTTTCATGCTTGGTAAGGTTAGTATATACCTCCTCTCCAAACTGTTCATAAGCCCACTCCATTGGTTCCCGTAAGCTCTTATCGAAGCGTAGCGTCGCAATGTTATCAGCAGTAAATTGTGCTTTCAGTCTTTTAGGCCTTTCAATAGTTACCTTATAATAACCAAGATCCGCATTGTCAAATACCTGGCTGGCAAGATCATCTTCTGCCTTACGTTCCACACTAAGCATTTGCTCATATGCGTCTACTATCTCCCGTATATGCTCTGGTGCAAATTCACAGTTTTTATTACCCAGGTTTTTGCGCAGTTTACGAAAACGCTGGCTGGCATCTATCAACTGTACCTTGCCTTTACGCTGGGCAGGCTTGTTATTACTTAACAACCATATATAAGTGGTGATGCCTGTGTTATAGAAGAGGTTATTAGGTAGTTGAATGATGGCTTCGAGCCAATCATTTTCAACGATGTATCTGCGAATGTTGCTCTCTCCACCACCCGCATCACCGGTAAACAGGCTACTCCCGTTGTGCACACTGGCTATACGGCTTCCGATGGGACTCTGTTTCAGCGACTTCATTTTGCTGACCATTTCCATGAGAAATAGTAGCTGCCCATCAGACGAGCGAGGAGTGGCATCAGCATCTTCTACTTCACCCCAGTAGTCAGTTAGCTTTATTTTGAACCGCCCATCTATCACCTCTTTTCCGTCCTTAATATATTTCTGTTCACTGGCCCAGCTTTTACCGTAAGGTGGGTTACTGAGCATGAAATTGAAATGAATACCTGCAAATTCATCGGTGCTTAAGGTACTACCCAGGCGTATGTTTTGCGGGTCGTTACCTTTAATCATCATATCACTTTTGCAGATGGCGTAGGTTTCATCGTTGATTTCTTTGCCATATAAGTGTACATCGCCGCTGGCCCTGATTATTCCTTCCTCATCTTTAATAAAGTTCTGTGATTCAGTAAGCATTCCACCACTACCGCAGGCAGGGTCGTAGATAGTCATTACAGGAGGCAGCTTATCTTTGATAGGTTCAAAAACAAGGTGCGTCATAAGGTCAATTACTTCCCTTGGCGTAAAGTGTTCTCCGGCTTCTTCGTTATTTTCTTCATTGAACTTACGAATCAACTCTTCGAACACGTATCCCATACCCAGGTTGGAAAGAGCCGGTAACTTCCGGCCATCGGGGTCCTGTTTTTCAAATGGTGTAAGGTTAATGTAGGGAGATGTGAATTTTTCCAGTACATCCAGCAATACGTCCTTAACAGCCATGTGACGAATTTGCGCACGCAACTTAAAATTATCAATAATCTCCTTTACATTCTGACTAAAGCCATTGAGGTAGTCTTCAAAATTGCCGATTAATAATTGCTGGCTATTGGTGGCCGTATCTTTTAATCGCTGTAACGTCCATTCACTGGTATTGTAAAATACATAACCAGAGGCCTCTCTCAACCCAGCCTCATCCCATTCCGTAAAACCGGCTTCATCGCGTTGAAAAGACATTTCATCCCACACATCCTGTTTAGTAGGCTCTAACAGGGCATCTAAACGTCGTAATACCACCATCGGCAAGATCACATCCCGATATTTGCCGCGGTTATAGACATCACGGAGGCAATCGTCCGCCACACTCCAGATAAAAGAAACAAGTTTGTTATGAACAGATTGATTCATTATAATAGGATACCTTATTTAATAAAGAAGTTCAAATGGCAACTAACAGCAAGTATAGGCAATTTTTTAATAGACAGGAGTAAGGGATTAATAATGAGACGAAAACAGCGGTATAGTTTATCTTATTTAGATTTGTTCCGCTCAGGGCAAGGAGCATCTGCCTTGTTTTTCATTAATCAATCACCTAATCATAAATACGTTTAAACGCTGGGTGAGATACAAACGAAAATAAAAAAGGGATATACATTTTACTGTAATATCCCTTTTAAGTGGAGCCGGAGGGAGTCGAACCCTCGTCCAAACATATCCGCCGAAAGCTTTCTACATGCTTATTTACGCATTGTGTTTTCGAGACATGGCAAGGGGCGTAACTAACCAACCTAGTCCTTATCCGTTGTTGTTTCAGTATTCACTCACGGAAACCATGAATACCTATTCTGCTATTGGTTTGATTCAGCGGAATGAGTCACAGCAGACAGCAACTCAAGCGGCCATAATGGGGCTTAATCTATGATTAAGCAGCCATAGCGTAGTTAGACTCGCCTTTTGAAGTTTGTGTATTCAGATTTACGTGCTAATTACACAACGCACGACATGCTTACACTCTCAAAGATCTATGCTGTCAAAACCGGGCGGCCCCAATTGCTTCACAGCAGTCTGCAAAGATACGGTATTATTTAACATAAAAAAAGGAAGGAGCCTTTGTAAGACCCCTTCCTGGTATAATAAGTTAAGAAACTACTTATGGAAAATGTTCCTCCAGATATCCAGACCATTTGCATAGAGCAATAATCCGAATAAGAGGACCATCCCTACGATCTGTGCGTATTCAAGGAACTTCTCGCTTGGTTTACGGCCCGTAATGATCTCATATAATAAGAACAGTACATGACCACCATCGAGGGCAGGAATAGGCAGAATATTCATGAATGCGAGGATGATGGATAATAAAGCCGTCATCTCCCAGAAAGACATCCAGTCCCACTCACCAGGGAATAAATTACCAATACTCAGGAAACCTCCCAATGATTCACTCGCCTTTACTTCTTTGGAAACGAAGATCAGACGCAACTGCTGCACATACTTTACCAGCGTATTGATACACTTGCTGAAACCCGCAGGTATCGCTTCCAGGAAACCGTATTCCTTGGTAACAAACGTAAACACCTTGTCAGGAGCCACACTAAACATACCTAAAGTTGCGGATGCTGGTACATTTGCGATTAACCGGATAGTATCTCCATCGCGCAGGATCTCTACAGGTACCTGTTTGTTCTTGTTAGCGATCATCGCCTTTCTAAACTCGTGCAGGTAGTAAGCAGGCTGTCCATTCAGGGTCAGTACCTGGTCTCCTTTGCGGAAACCGGCCTTGTCTGCCTCAGAAGCTTTTACTACGGAATCTACCAGAAAAGGAAGACGGATATTGAGCAGTGTACCCTTTTCCTTGATCATTTCACGTTTGAAGCCATCAGGAATAGGGATATCAAGATGCTGACCGTCACGGCTTACCTGGATGCTGCTGGCTTCACGCAACAGGATCTCTGCTGGGATAGCCCTGAAGTTCTCAACAGGCTTGTTGTTTACGGAAAGGATCATATCACCGTCTTTCAGACCGATACTTCCGGCCAGTGAATCAACGGCTACACCGTATTTTACGTTTTGAGTAGGCAGATAACTTTCGCCCCAGTGCCATAACATCATCGCATAGATCAGGAACCCTAACAACAGGTTAACAGTTACCCCTCCTATCATGATGATCAGACGCTGCCAGGCTGGTTTGGAACGGAATTCATGGGGTTCCGGAGGTTTTGCCAGCTGCTCGCGGTCCATACTTTCGTCTACCATACCGGAGATCTTTACGTATCCTCCTAATGGCAGCCAGCCAATGCCGTATTCAGTATCCCCCTTTTTCTTTTTAAACAGGGAGAACCATGGATCAAAGAAAAGATAGAATTTTTCAACCCTGGCCCCGAAAAGCTTGGCAGGGATAAAGTGCCCAAGCTCATGTAATACTACCAGTATAGATAGTGACAGTACCAACTGCCCGGCCTTTACCAATATTTCTTGTGTGGTCATGTAAATTTATCTGACAGTAAATATATATTGTTCATAATCCATAAAAGGCTTACAAATATAGCCGCATTAACTGCGACACTGCATCTATGGACCCTAAATTACAATTGCATTGATCATAGCATTGGCATATTCTCTTGCTGCCTGATCACTTTCATAATAGTTGTGCAAGGTAGGTTTTTCAATGAAGGGAACCTTCACCATAATTTCCTCGATTACTTCAGTCATTTGCAGGAAGCCTATCCTGTTCTTCAGAAAAGCATGTACCACCTCTTCGTTGGCAGCATTCATCACACAGGCGGCATTCCCTCCTTTATGCATTGCCTCAATGGCAATAGCCAGGTTACGGAACGTTTTAGTGTCCGGCTGTTCAAAGGTAAGGCTGGGGTTATTCCTGAAAGAAAACCGGGCGAAGTCGTTAGAGAGACGTTCGGGATATCCTAAGGCAAACTGGATAGGCACCTTCATGTCCGGTACGCCCATCTGTGCTTTCATAGATCCGTCTACAAACTGTACCATGGAATGAATAATAGACTGAGGATGGACTACCACCTCAATTTTCTCCGGCGCCAGGTTAAATAACCAGCGTGCCTCAATCATTTCCAACCCTTTATTCATCAGGGTAGCACAGTCGATCGTTATTTTAGCCCCCATTCTCCAGTTAGGATGCTGGAGGGCATGATCTTTCTTAACGTTGATAAGGAAGTTAGGCTTTTTGCCCAGGAATGGTCCACCGGAAGCAGTGAGTATCACCTTTTCCACTTTGCTCAGGGATTCTCCCATCAGGCACTGAAAAATGGCGGAATGCTCGGAATCCACCGGGATTATCGGTACATTTTTCCTGGCAGCCGCTGCCATCACGATATCGCCGGCCACTACCAGGGTTTCCTTGTTAGCCAATGCGACAGGTGTGCCCTGCTCTATGGCAGCCAGTGTAGGCGCCAGTCCGGCAAAACCCATTACAGCGGCCAGTACCATATCAATAGTGTCCCATGCCGCTACTTCCACCATTGCTTTTGCACCGGCAAACACTTTGATCCCTTTATCAAACAAGACTTCTTTTACCTTTTCGTATTTTGTTTCGTCCGCTATCACTACCGCATTAGGACGGAATAACAGGGCCTGCTCAATGAGCAGGTCTGCGTTCTGTCCGGCAGTGAGCACTTCCACGCTGAACTTGTCAGAATGCGCTGCGATAACCTCCAGCGCCTGTATTCCTATGGATCCTGTTGAGCCTAATATGGCAATATTTTTCTTACTCATTGTTGCAATAATAAGGGAAAAGTGAGAATTACAAATGCGAAATAAGTGTTAAGTATGAATGCTTTATTAAAAAAACACCCATTCTTAAGCCGCAATTGAATGTCAGTACCCGTTTACAGCAGGTGATTCGCCAGCTCATCTGCCAGCGCTCTGTCGTTACTCAGGCGTGGCACTTTATTTTGTCCGCCGAGTTTACCCACTGATTTCATATAATCTATAAATCCGTTCTTACGTACCTGTCTGATTTTAAGGGGTTGCAGAATATTTCCCTTTAGAAGATCGAAGTAATAAATATTCTTCTGCTGTAAATTTTCATCTACTTTCTTTGCAAAGGCAACCAGGTCGGCAGGAGAATTCTCGAATTCCACGAACCATTCGTGGAAAGGAAGTTCTCCCGGAGCATTTACCATAGGCGCTACGGTAAACTCTGTAATCTGCAATCCTTCTTCCTTAGCGGCTTTCATCAGACTGTATTCCACTTCCTCTCCTATCACGTGTTCACCGAATGCAGAGATAAAATGTTTGATCCGACCTGTTACCACCAAACGGTAAGGGTTCACAGATACGAACTTCACCGTATCCCCGATGTTATAACTCCATAGTCCCGCATTGGTACTTACCACCAGTGCATAATTTACGCCAACTTCCACATCTCTGAGAGATAAACGGGTAGGATTCTCATTGAAGATTTCCTGTGCAGGAATAAATTCATAGAAAATACCTGAGTTGGTATTCAGCAGCAATCCTTTATGTTCCTGCGTGTCCTGGAAGGCAAAGAAACCTTCTGATGCCGGGAAAGTCTCTACAGTATTGATAGGACGACCAATAGACGCCAGTAATTTAGCCCTGTAAGGTTCGAAATTCACACCACCATATACGAGTACATCCAGGTTCTTAAACAGCTCTCCTACCGGTTTTCCACTTCTTTCAATGAGCCTGTCGAAGTACATCTGCATCCATGGTGGTATACCACTGATGAGGGTCATATCCTGGTCGATCGTTTCATCTACGATCTTATCCAGCTTGGTTTCCCAGTCTTCGATACAGTTCGTTTCGTAAGTAGGCAACTGGTTGGTGCGCAGGTAACGGGGGATGTGATGATTGACAATCCCGCTGAGGCGACCGTAAGGAATACCACCCACGCGTTCCAGCACAGGAGAACCGGATAAAAATATGAGTTTGCCATCAGCAAAGTCTGTGTGCCCTGTTTCTGACATATAGTTCAGCAGCGCATTGCGGGCCGTATCCATATGATTGGAAATAGAATCTTTGGTGATGGGAATATATTTTACACCACTTGTTGTTCCGGATGTTTTGGCCAGATAGATGGGTAATCCTTTCCAGAGTACATTCTGTTTTCCGTCCTTGATCTTATTAATATAAGGCTTAAACTGCTCATAGTCGCGGATGGGAACAGCCTGTTTATAGTCATTATAAGAATGGATATTATCAAAATGATGGTCTTTCCCGAATTCCGTTTTCCGGCCCGTTTTTATCAACTCCTCCAGAATTGCTTCCTGGTCTTCTACTGCCCGTTGCATTTCCTTCCGTATTTTGTTCGCTACTATGGAAGCAAATGGTTTGGCAAGCAGTGATTTAAGCTTCATGCCCATTATTTTAGAATATGTGAAGGGACAAATGTATAAAATAAAAATTGTTATGAAAGCCCTATGTTACAAGGCTTACGGGGAGAATACCTGCGCGCTGCCATCCCTTTGCAGCTTACACCAGATAAGGAATTCAGCATATTGTAACAAACTATATTAAAATAAAGTACGTATCTTTGAAAAGGTTAAGTGTTTTCTCTCTAAAAAGTACCTGTACCAAATCAGTACAGATATTTAAATAAAGAGAAAACTTTGTCAATTTGAAAACAAATCCTACTTTTGCAGGAAATTATTTTTGGATAACTATGTTTGCAGTTGTAAAAATCGCAGGTCAGCAATTCAAAGTACAAAAAGACCAGGAAATCTTTGTACAACAATTACAGGGAAATATTGGAGATAAAGTGCAGTTCTCTGACGTGTTGTTAACAGATAATGGCGGCCAGCTGACCGTTGGTACTGATGTAAAATCAGTGGTTAAAGCAGAGATCCTGAGACATGTTCAGGGTGATAAAGTGATTGCTTTTAAAATGAAGCGCCGTAAGGGCTTCAGGAAAAAGATTGGTCACCGTACGCACTTTACGCAGATCCGGATCAATGAGATTGCTTAATTATTATTAGATAAAGTTTAAAACCTTGCATTAGAAATGGCACATAAAAAAGGTGAAGGTAGTGTAAAAAACGGCCGTGACTCTCAGAGCAAAAGGCTCGGAGTAAAAATATTTGGTGGTCAGGCGGCTGCATCTGGGAATATCATTATTCGCCAGCGCGGTACCGTATATCATCCTGGACAGAATGTAGGCATTGGTAAAGATTTTACAATCTTTGCAGTAGCTGACGGTGTGGTTGAGTTCAGAAAAGGACGTGAAAACAGGACCATCGTTTCCGTAAAATCATTTGACACCACTGCTCAGGCGTAAGCCCGGGTAGTGTTTGCCATAAAGTTTTTTTTTAATACCCAATTTTAATTACTAACCCAAAATTCAAAAAACAATGGCAACAATTAAAAAAGCTGCAAAAAAAGCTGCGCCTAAAAAGGCCGCTGCTAAGAAAGCTGCACCAAAGAAAGCCGCCGCTAAGAAGGCTGCTCCTAAAAAAGCTGCTGCTAAGAAGGCTGCTCCTAAAAAGAAAGCTGCTGCTAAGAAAGTAGCTCCTAAAAAAGCTGCTGCTAAGAAAGCTGCTCCTAAAAAGGCTGCTGCTAAGAAAGCTGCTCCTAAAAAGAAAGTAGCTGCTAAGAAAGCTGCTCCTAAAAAGGCTGCTGCTAAGAAAGCTGCTCCTAAAAAGGCCGCTGCTAAGAAAGCCGCTCCTAAAAAGGCTGCTGCTAAGAAAGCTGCTCCTAAAAAAGCCGCTGCTAAGAAAGCTGCTCCTAAAAAGAAAGTTGCGAAGAAGAAACCAGTCGTTACTCCAGTAGTACCTACTGATTCTCAGCCAACTGAAATGTAGTCTAAGAATTTACACACTGTAACATAAGGGTCCTGGCAGTTGCCAGGACCTTTTATTTTGTATACACCCCTCTCCAAAAACTCCCTCCTTACTTTCTCCCAAAAAAACGAAATTCGCAGTTCAATTGATACGAACATGCTCGACAACTATACTATAGCCGATAATTTCGCCCTGTTATCCAAACTGATGGATATTCACGGAGAAAACAGTTTTAAAGCTAAATCCTACGCGACTGCTGCTTTTACAGTTGAAAAGCTGCCCGTACAATTACAGGATACTCCTGCCGAAGAGATCTCCAAAATAAAAGGTATAGGGGATTCTACCGGTAAAGGCATCCAGGAAATGTTGCAATCCGGAAAGTTCACCCAACTGGAAACATATATAGAGAAAACACCTCCGGGTATTCTCGAAATGCTGAAGATAAAAGGACTGGGACCTAAAAAAATAGCTACCATCTGGAAAGAACTGGAAGTAGAATCTTTAGGAGAACTTCTTTATGCCTGCAATGAGAACCGCCTCATGCTACTGAAAGGCTTTGGACAGAAAACACAGGACTCCGTTAAACAAAGCATAGAGTTTTATTTCAGTAACAGGGACCGCTTCCTGTATGCAGAAGTAGAATCCGCAGCTACCTCTCTCGAAAAAGAATTGCAAAAACTGTTCGCTCCCGCTGAAGTATCCCTCACCGGACATATACGGCGGAACGAAATAATTATAGATGAGATTGAACTGGTGATAGCTGCTCCGGCTGCAGAGATACAGCAAAAACTGGCGGCAGTGCCTTCGCTTACTTTTGTAGAAGAAACGCCTTCTGCCCTGCTATGGCAAAACGAACAAAAAGTAAAAATAAAGATCTACCCTGCTACCGCAGATGATTTCGGGAAAACATTATTCTCTACTACCGCAGATACCAGTTTCCTGGAACATTTCAGCGAAAACGGCGGACTGGCATCCCTTCCTGCCGGTATTTCAGAAACCGCTATTTTCCAGTATACAGGAATGGATTATATAGAACCCTGCCTTCGTAACAGCAGCAAGGTGATAGAATTAGCACGTAATCAACAGCTGCCGGACTTAATCAGACCTTCTGATATCAAAGGCATCATTCATGCACATAGTACCTGGAGCGATGGTGAGCATACCCTGGAAGCAATGGCCCTGGCCGCAAAAGAACAGGGATTCGAATACTTAGTGATCAGTGATCACTCCCGCTCCGCATTTTACGCCAACGGACTTTCTATTGAAAGAATACAGGCACAACATGCAGAGATAGATGAGCTGAATAAAAAGTTAGCGCCCTTCCGCATTTTCAAAAGCGTGGAAGCTGATATATTGAATGATGGCAGTCTGGATTACCCGGATGAAGTGCTGGCAACCTTTGATATGGTGATTGCCTCTGTACACTCCAATTTAAAGATGAGTGAGGAAAAAGCGATGGCCCGCTTACTGAAAGCTATTGAGAACCCGTATACGACTATACTGGGGCATATGACAGGCAGACTGTTACTCAGCCGTAACGGTTACCCTGTTAATCATCAGCAGATCATTGATGCCTGTGCGGCGAATAATGTAGTAGTAGAACTGAATGCACACCCACGCAGATTAGATATAGACTGGCAATGGATACCTTATGCCACAGAGAAGAAGGTACTGCTCTCCATTGACCCCGATTCCCACAGCACTGCCGGGTACAAGGACATCCATTATGGTACGCTGGCAGCCCGTAAAGGCGGTCTTACCGCCGCACAAAATCTCAGCAGCTTTGGAATTACAGAACTGGATGCTTATCTTAAGAACAAGAGAAAATAAGCAATATGAAACTGATCTATATCTATGACGCAATCTGTGGATGGTGTTATGGCTTTACGCCCGTAATACAGCAATTACAGGCGCAATTCGGAGCAGAAATGGAGTTAGAGATACTTTCGGGCGGAATGATGCTGAGTGCGAACCACAGACCTGCATCTGCTATGTACACCTATATACAGGATGCTCATAAAAGAGTGGAAGCGACAACAGGGATTAAGTTTGGGCCTGCTTTCCTGGACGAATACCTTCAGACAGATGATATCATGGATTCAGAGAAACCCGCAGTTGCATTAACTGTGTTTAAACAATATCAGCCGGAGAATGCCATCAGCTTCGCACATGATATGCAGCTGGCTCTTAACTATTACGGGAAGAGCCTGAATGATGATCAGACCTATACGGAACTACTGGAGAAATATAAAATACCTGCCGGTGAGTTTCTGAGTAAGATGCAGGAAGATGAGAATAAGTATGCGACTCACCAGGAGTTCAACATGGTGCAACAATGGGGTATTACAGGCTTTCCCGCAGCGATACTGGACAACGGAGAACAACTATACCTGATAGCCCGTGGATTTACGCCGTTGGAACGCATACAGGAAACAATCAAAGAAATTATTAAAGACGAAGAATAAATATGTTTCAGATAAAAGCAGTCACTGCGGCAGAGATACCGGTTATACAGGAACTGGTGGAACAGATATGGCGGCCTACCTATCAAACCATTCTGGACCAGGAACAGATTGAGTATATGATAGAGCTGATGTATAGTACAGCAACACTGACCAAACAATTTGCGCAGGGGCAGCATTTCCTGCTCCTGTATGATGATGTCTCTCCTATCGGTTATGCCTCTTATGCATCTACAGATACAGCAGGTATTTATAAACTGCATAAGATATATGTGCACGGTAATTATCAGGGAAAAGGCGTAGGAAAATTATTTATCAACGCGGTTATTGATGCTGTGAAAGCGTTGAATGGGGAGATACTTGAACTGGATGTGAACAGGTATAATAAGGCAAGGTTCTTTTATGAGAAGCAGGGTTTTACTATTTATAAAGAGAAAGATACTGATATCGGAAATGGTTATTTTATGAATGACTATGAGATGAGGAAAGTATTATAAAAAATCCAGCCTGGTAGAAATACCAGGCTGTTTCCCAAGTTAACCATTAAAAGACACAACTTTTCTAATTATATTAGAAGGTGATCGATGATCATTTCTCCTTCTGTATTATAACTTACGATAAATGTTTAAACACGGTTTTAACAAAAGACCATTTTTATCGAAAAAGATATATACTATATAATAACTAATTAATAGTCAGGTATATAATAAAAAATCCCGCATAAAGTAATGCGGGATTTTTTTCAGGTACGTGTATTCGGTAATATTTAGAAAACTCTTGGTGTTATTTCGTGGTCGCTGCTCCATCCGAAGCGGAAGTTAAGCATTACTTCATGAGAAACAGACTGTGCTCCTTTCAGATTAGAATTGGTAGGTGTATCATAAGAGTAACCTAATTCAAACTGTGGCGTAATACGTACCTGCACCAGTCCGGTCACTGTCTTTTCTGAACGCCATGAAGCGCCCAGCCATACCAGTTCTCTTAACAGTATACTGGCATTTATATCATATTGCATGCCATTTCCCTTTACTTCTCTCAATAATATAGAAGGTTTCAGCAAAACATCATCATTCACCCTATATGCATAACCTGCGGTAAAGTAATAATGCGGTTTGGTAATAATCCTGCTTACTCCTTTTTTACCCATGTCAAAACTTTTGAAGAGGGGAGAAGATAATCCCACGTAAAAGTCTTCCCTGAATAAGGTAAAACCAAAGCCTACATTCGTTTTCATGTAACTCTGGTTTTCTGCAAAAGCAGGGTCTGTTGTTGAGAGCTGACTGTTATTTTCTTTGTATTGAGAGATACCAACCTGCAAACCCAGGGATACGTTCCATTCATCGTTCAATGCTACTTTCTGAGAAGCAATTGCATTAAAGTCTGTTCTGGAATCTACCGTGATCGTTTCTTTCATTGCGGAGAATCCGAGGCTGGTTTTAGTTTGCTTAAAAGGAGTGAAAAAAGACAGGGACGCTGTTTTAGGAGCACCATCTAATCCTACCCACTGGTTACGTCCTACCACTGTTAGACTGGCAGATTCATCCACACTTGCATACCCGGGATTTATTACCAGTCCATTAAACATGTACTGGGAATAGATCGGTTCCTGCTGTGCCTTTGCCGGCAGACAGAACGCAATTGCGATAAGCAGGTTTATCAGGAATATCTTCTTATCAGTCATCATCATCTTTTTATTACCAGGTAACCGGTGTAACGTATCTTCTTACCACTGCCATCTGTATAGTGTATGATAAAGAAGTAAGAGCCATCCAGTACTTCCTGATTCTTTCCGCTGCCGGTGTTTGCTTTACCATTGAAATTGTTGGTGAAGTTGTTGTATCCTTTTGTTGTGAATACAGTACCACCCCAACGGTTAAACACGGTTACATCATTATCAGGATATTTATCTATGTTCTCGATATACATGGCATCATTACCCAGGCCATCGTTATTTGGAGAAAGAGCAGGATGTACTCGTATATTGCCATTGTTATCATCCTGCCATCTTCCATCTGTAATAAAACGTTCGATGTAATCAGGAACTCCATCACCGTCCACATCACAATCTGTACATATTGCGATGATACCGCTTGCGGATACTATAGAGTCTATTGCAGGTGTGTGCTGGTTGGTCGCTACTGTTGCTCTCAGCAATCTCATACCAAACATCTTATCTTTTTCAACACCATTCACCAGTACCTGAATTTCTGCACTCGCCTGTGCCGGTAATATTAACAACGGAGTAACAGTGTTGTCATAGTCCTTACCTCCTACTGCTGCACTCGTACGTGCCGGTAATTCTCCTGCTGCCGGTGTGAAGAATTCATAGTACACTGTTACAATACGGGAGCTGGTACGGTTCAATCTGAGTGTGAATGGTAATGGCTGTCCGACTGTATCAAAAGCTACTTTAGCTGTGTAGCGACTGGATGTAAATGATATTCTGAGTGAATCGTTATCTGTTACGGTATTTCTCAGATCGCTCGCCAGTCCCAATGTGTAGGCAGGTGTTCCGCTGCCCGGAACATATGGTTTGGCACTTACCTGCAGGAATCCGTCATCATCATTTACATTATTATCATCTATATGCACATTGATGTACTTCTCTTTCTGCCCTGCTAACATTGTTACGATAATGGTATCTCCCTTCACAACTCCACCACTCAGTGTCAGCGTTCTATATATATCGTTTGTAGCAACGATAGTGATCGGCATGTCTGTTTTAGTGGTTTTGGTCGTTCTCACGATAATCTGTACATCGTCTCCTTCAGTGATGGAACTGGTAGCGGCGAAGATATTTACCTGCGGTGTATCGATATTATTATTGTAGATCGTTACTGTTGCCTGCGGGATAGCTACAAAGCTCCACACTACAGCAGGTATGCTGGAGCTGGCATTTTTAAGCTGTAACTGTACCGTTTGATTTGCACCTGCTGATGTTATTCCTGAAGGAACGATCTTAATCAGTGCACCATATGATCCGGCAGGGATGATTACGTTACCTGAGATACCTACATAGTCTGTTCCTGCGGTAGCAGTACCTCCTATATTATAATTTACGGACACATCTTTCGCTGCTATTACTGTGGTATCGCTAAAGCGTACCATGAAGCCTCCTTCAATATTCGGCTGTGTAGCATCTGCGGTTTTTTCTATCAGTATCTGACGGGCAACTGCTTTAGGACCAGTTGCTACGCTTTCATCATCTGTTACATTAATAAGAGCAGGTGTAGCATCAACGACCAGGAATGTAGCTCCGGCCAGTGCTTTGGTAAGTATAACCGACAGCGTCTGATCGCCCTGGATGATATTGTCATCCTGGATATACACTGGTACTACTACGCTGTCTATACCGGCAGGAATTACTACCGAAGTAGGAATTGGCTGTATGTTAGTGCTGCTATAAGTAGTGCTTAATGTAACAGTTACGTCTGAAACAGATACAGTTGGTAATTTCACTGCGAATGCACCATTGGTAGAAGGTTCGCCTGCATCAGAAATTTTGATGAGCCTTATAGCTGCACCATTCTTATCAAAGATATACAATGGCGGAACAGTTGCTACGGTATAACCGGTAGCGCTTGCAGCGAATTGTAAGATAGTGGTCCCTTCTATTTTAAAGTTGTCCGGTACGTTGAGGAAGAAAGTAACAAAGTTGCTGTCTTTAGGTATGGTTACTACTGTAGGGAGACCGTTGTAATTAGCGATATCCGCAGTAGAAGAAGGATCAGGAGCAACATTGACGGTCAGGCTTTGTGTTGAAGTAACTGAAGGATCTGCATAACCTACCGTCACTTTAGTGAAACTACCTTTATGAATAGAAGTAGAATCGAAAGTGATCTTCAGTTTTGCTTTGGTTGGGTCCTGACTGGTAGCATCGTCTATAAATACATCCAGGCTATCTGTAGTTACGCCCGACATATTGGTTACCGTCCCTATGATCCTTAACAGCTCTGTGCTTTCCAGGATGTTATCTGTGCTGGCAGTAAGGGTGAAGTCCTGGTAACCTTTTGTAGGATCGATTGTCACTACTGTTGGTACACCGGTATAGTCGGTAGACGCCGCAGTAGCATTCACACTTGCACCAACGGAGAGAGACACTGCTTTATAAGGCAGTATACCTGCAGGGAAGCTGGCCCTTACTGTGTATGTATTGCCTTCCAGCACATGAGTGCCCTGAGAGGCAGGCTGCGCTGTGAAAGTAATTTTACGGTTAGAAGCGGCAGTAGCATCTTTTATCTGTAATACGACAGAATCTTTAGGATATCCTGCAGCATCTATATATACTACCAGTGTTTCATCATCACCTACAATATTATCAACAGAAGCAGAAACAGGAGACAGCACGATGGAACTACCTACCAGTGCAACTGTTTGTGGTAATCCTGTATAGCCGGAAGTAGCCTGTGAGCTAAGTCCTCTGGACGCTGTAATTGAGATAGGCACTGAAGTAGTGGCACTACCAGGCAACTTGATGGTAATGTTGGCACCCGCGCCACCTTCTGTGATTGTTGTAATGTCAGAGGTGATAACCAGGTTGCCAACTACAACGGCCTTATCTTTTATAGTAACAGTAGCGGCCTGATTTACCTGTAAACCGGTAATAGCTGTTGAAGCAGCAGAACCACCCAGGATCAGGGTTTCATCCCCTTCATTTGTGTTATCATCTGTGATGGCAACACCTGACCAGGTACTGTGATTATGTGTTTTATCTAATGTTAATGTAGTTGAATCCAGTGTATAATCTGCGGATGACGCGGTAGAAGCGGCCATCAGTGCAGGTGTTATAACAATAGGTACTTCTGTTGTGATACCTGCAGGTAAGCTGAAGGTAAAGCCGTACCCGGCACCACCTTCGTCCATAGCGGTAACACTGGGAGTTATTGTTATTATTTTATTAGCCGGATTCGTACCTGTAACATCCTGGATCAAACCACCGAAGGATGGGATGTTAAGTCCGGGTATGCTGGTTGAGCTACCCAGTAATGTGAACGCTTCATCTGCCTCCAGAATATTATCTGTAACCGCGGTTAATGCGTTCGTTGCAGTATAGCTGTTGGTAAGAGCAGGCAACGTTACGGATGCAGCAGGGTTGAAATCTGTACTGGAAGCTACTGATGCAGCATCAGGAGTCAGCATTACAGTGATAGGATCTTCTGCTGTGATAGCCGGATTGACAAGGCTGATCTTAATATCAGAGCTGGCACCTTCACTTAATGTGGAAGTGACCAGTTGCAGGTTCATATCTTTATTACCAGGGATCAATCCTGTTGAATCTACAATGGTAACGACAGAGGAGTCTGTTGTAAACCCTGTTGGTTTGGTAACGATATAAAGGATCTCATCGTTCTCCAGTATGTTATCCAATTTCGCCAGCAGCTTGGCTGGAACATTTGCAGATTTTTTATTTAAGCCAATTGTTACAGAAGTAGGGAAATAAGCAGGATTCGTCAGATCTGATGTTTGAGCTTTTGAACCCAATCCTCTTGAAAGTGCTACTGCAATAGGATATGAAGTAGCAATACCCCCTGGTAACGATACGGTAATAGTAGCACCTGCATCACCTTCTTTTATGGTAGTTGGAGCAATCACTACTTTCATGCCGGTACTGTAATCCATATCTGTGATAGGGATATCCGCTCCTGTGTAAGGATAAGAACGTTTAGTACCAACATTATCAAGAGAAATAACTGCCAATCTTACGAATTCAGGCGTTGGCCCTTCAATTAATTTATCTGCAAGCGCGCTGAAAGGCACCAGTACGGAAGTACTTCCCGCAGGGATGCTGTAATTCACACCGCTAAAGATGTCCAGGCTGTAATCTAATCCATCCTCTGCTGTAGAAGCGTTATCTTCTGTAATGCTCTGAATGGAGATGGGCACTTCAGTAGTTACTCCTGCAGGCAGGTGCAGCATCAGGTTTCCGGTGTAACCTTCAGGAACCGGCCTTGAAGCAGCGGGAGAGAAATCTCCCTGTATCTGTGCATAAGCAGGATTATAATAGGTACTATCCTGTATGAGCAGGTCTGACTGGCCTGTCACCGTGATACCTAATATAGTACCCTGGAATTTAAGCGTCAGTTTTTCTGTACCCTCCAGGGCTTTATCTGATTTTGCCTGAATAATGAAATCGCTGCTGCCGGAGGCATTTGCAGGAATCAGTACAGATGCAGGCACGATGAAGTCTGTATCACCGGCTGTTGAAGTAGCCAGCCTGGAGAAAGTAACATTGATATCTTCCGGACAAGTTACCCCTGAGGATAATTTGACCCTTGCTTTAGTTGTATTTCCTTCGAGTATCTGTGTACTGTCCATGGACAGTACCATGGTGCGCGGTTCATCATCTACAATGGTGTAATCACATTCGGACGTACCGTTGATGTTGATCAGGGACGCACAGGTAGCTATCAGTTTAAGGTGTAATGAACGGCTGTATTGTAACTGGTCGTTACCAATTACATGCAGGTTTGAAATAGGGACATTTTTAGCCGTGGTATAATCTCCCGCAGGAACTAATACGGCTTCCTCCACCAGTTTAAAGTCGGTGTTTACCGCCGCAGGGTGAGCAAAAGTAGCGGAAGGGTCATACTGTACCAGTACATAAGTAGGCGCACCCAGTTTACCACCGGATACATTAAGTGTTAACCCCTGTGCAACCTGTTCACCATCAACTGTATTTCCTTCGTTACCTGATAAAGAGGCACTGGTGAACTGTACTTTTATGGGGGTAGCTGAGAATCCTGTTACCGGGAATGAATCCTTTACTGTTGTAAGACCATCAAACTCTGTAGCAGTTGTACCATAACCCGATAATATGCGGAAGGTTTTGATATTCGGTGGATCGGGGCTGTAAGCATCGCTGTAAATAGCTCCCAGCGAACGCATTACGCCGAGAGATCTCCCCCTTCCATCTACTCCGGTAGCAACTACATTGCCGGGGAAGTAACCATTGTCATTTACATAAAAGCGGTTGTCCGGGATGGAAGCTTCCCAGGAATCAAATTGATTATATGTTCTGTATACGTGTGAGCGGGGCGCGTCGGGGGCACCGGCACAGGCTACATCCCTTAATATACCTACTGATTTACCATCTGCACTTACGAAACCATACCCACATTTGCTTACTTCATCGGGATCTGCAGAAGAAGCCGCACCCATTAATGACTGTTCTGACAAGTAAAATAATGCAGATGTCCCAAAACTGGTGTTGGGCATGTGCATTATAAAGTCCATGAAAAAGTAATTACTATTCTGTATATAAGACACGATGCAGGTAACAGTACCTGTCTGTCCTGCCCCGCCGTAGTATTTATCCTGTATTGTTCCTATGATATGTACTTTATAGGGGTCTGCATTTGTACCTGTTCCTGACACAGGCGAGATATAACAGATAGAGGGGCTTTTAAGGTTAGCCCCATCGAGCAGGTGCGAGGTACTTTTAAAGTCGAAGAAAGCTCTCAGACCGGTTGTACTATCGGTATGCGAGTAACTTTCTGTGAGTCCGTTACGTGTTACTTTGATACCACCGTCGCTGTATATTTCGATTTTAATACCATCAGCGGTACTTGTACCACCGGTAGGATTAATCACAGCTTTAACAGTCTGCGCGTTTACCTGACCGCACATAAGTAGCAATAGCACCGGGAGCACGGTCCTGTAAAGTACACGATATACTTTACGGTGTGCAATACGGAGATTGCGTGTCATAGGATTGGGAAGCTTGAGCATAGTAAAGCGTGTAAATTTCTATTATCCATCTGATTCTGTTCACGATTAACCAATAATGAGGATATGGTTACGAAATCTTTTAAATGCAATAAAAAGCTCTGTGCCTGCTGATAAAATAAAACACATAGAACTGATTCCTTGATGGTTAGTCCGATTCGTACCAATCACATTAAGCAGCTGACAAAACCATCAAATTTTGTATTGCTCTGAAAACTCAATAACAACACATATATATTGAAATACAAACATATCGAATATTTGACACCCAGTCAAAATATTTTATATGTTTTGTTAATATGTCTATCCCCGAAATGGGGATAACTTTTATTATTTCCTATTTACCAACCTGTTATGAGATGATTTTTTTTGCACATATGATGTTAATATTCCAGCTAAAATCATGTTATAACATAAGATTAGCAAACTGAGCTATACTGACAGCGAGTAAATAAGAATGGAGCGAATTAATCAAATGTTCTGTTTGGGTATAGAAAAAAAGAACAAATGCATAGTCAGAAGCCATAAAATAAAGGTAGATTTGCACAAAACAAGTAAAAATGTCGACAATAGCTAATTCTAACATTGACTTTAACCTTGCATATAAGGTAAAGGACATGTCTCTGGCCGAGTGGGGACGCAAAGAAATTGAGCTGGCAGAAGCTGAAATGCCGGGTTTAATGTCCCTGAGAACGGAATATGGTGATACCAAGCCATTACAGGGTGCCCGCGTTGCCGGTTGCTTACATATGACCATCCAGACTGCTGTATTAATAGAAACACTGGTACATCTGGGAGCAGAAGTGCGCTGGAGTTCCTGCAATATCTTCTCTACTCAGGACCATGCTGCTGCTGCTGTAGCTGCTGCAGGTGTTCCTGTATTTGCCTGGAAAGGTTTAAGCGAGAAAGATTTTGACTGGTGTATTGAACAGACCCTGTTCTTTGGTGCGGCAGACCGTCCATTGAACATGATCCTGGATGATGGTGGTGACCTGACAAACATGGTATTTGACAGATATCCTGAGCTGATCCAGCACGTTAAGGGTTTGAGTGAAGAAACTACCACCGGTGTGCACCGTTTATACGAGCGTATGCAGCATGGTACTTTACCTATCCCTGCTATCAACATCAATGACTCTGTTACCAAATCCAAATTTGATAACAAGTACGGTTGCCGTGAATCCTGCGTAGATGCGATCCGTCGTGCTACCGACGTAATGATTGCCGGTAAGGTTGCAGTTGTTGCTGGTTTTGGTGATGTTGGTAAAGGCTCTGCAGAATCCCTGAGAGGTGCAGGCGCCCGTGTAATCGTTACTGAAATAGATCCTATCTGTGCGCTACAGGCTGCTATGGAAGGTTATGAAGTGAAGAAAATGTCTGATGCGGTGAAAGAAGCTGATATTATCGTAACAACTACCGGTTGCCGCGATATCATCAACGGAGATCACTTCAAACTGATGAAGGATAAATGTATCGTATCTAATATCGGTCACTTCGATATCGAAATCGATGTTGCATGGCTGAACAAGAACTACGGTAATACTAAAGTGGAAATCAAACCACAGGTAGATAAATATACCATCGATGGTAAAGATATCATCCTGCTGGCTGAAGGCCGCCTGGTAAACCTGGGTTGTGCCAATGGTCACCCTTCCTTTGTAATGAGCAACTCATTTACAAACCAGGTAATGGCTCAACTGGAGCTGTGGCTGCACACAGACAAATACGAGAACAAAGTATACGTACTGCCTAAACATCTGGATGAGAAGGTAGCCCGTCTGCACCTGAAAAAGATAGGCGTAGAACTGGATGAGTTAACTCCCACCCAGTCTGCTTACCTGAACATTCCGGTTGCAGGTCCTTACAAACCTGATTACTACAGGTACTAGTCGTATCAAAAACATATAGGAAAGGGTGTTCTGCTAAAAAGAGAACACCCTTTTTTTCTTTATTTTTGCAGCATGACCAAGCTTAGTGTAAATATCAACAAGTTTGCTACCCTCCGTAATGCACGGGGCGGCAATATGCCGGACATACTCAAAGTAGCACAGGATTGTGAACGATTTGGCGCAGATGGCATTACCGTACATCCCCGGCCGGATGAACGCCATATACGCTACCAGGATGTGATAGACCTGAAACCACTGGTAACTACAGAATTTAATATCGAGGGATACCCTTCTAAGGGTTTCATGGACCTGGTACTGGCAATAAAGCCAGATCAGTGTACACTGGTGCCCGATCCGCCTGATGCGATCACTTCCAATACCGGCTGGGATACTATCCAGTATCAGTCTTTTCTGAAAGACGTAATCGGTACTTTGAAGGCTGCAGGAATCAGGGTGTCTATCTTTTTAAACGCCGATGTGAGTAAAGTGGAAGCAGCTAAGACTGCGGGAGCCGACCGTATAGAATTATATACCGGTCCTTATGCAGAAGAATATGCAAAGGCGCGTACACAACCACAGAATTTCCAGTTATTCAACGATTACAAGAATACAGCGAAAGCAGCTACTGCTATTGGATTGGATCTGAATGCAGGGCATGATCTGAGCCTGGAGAATTTACGTTTCTTTAAGCTCCATATTCCACAGTTGAAGGAAGTATCTATTGGCCATGCGCTGGTATGTGATGCGATTTATTTGGGGCTGGAGAATACGATACAGTTGTATAAAAGGGAACTGACAGACTAGAATACGCCCCACTCTCTTAGCGGCACATTCACGCCTAACTGATTAAGCGCTGCACTGCGCTGGTACCATGAACGGGTATAGCGCAGTTGCAGTTTGCGCGTGATGATGCCTACACCTGCGGAAAAGCCGCTTAACCCTTTTTGTTGAGGTGTTGCCAACTCCTGACGCCTTAAATGATTGTACCCTGCTGTAAGCTCTACATAACGGCCTATCTCCCACTGTGCGGCCAGCACAAAATGCCGGAAGATCTTATCAGCTGTTTTATTACCGGCTTTCGTAGTATCCCCGTTTGTAATGATGGTGCCTTCCTCAAAACCGGGATCTGCATAACGAACGTCGAACTGATAAACGTGATGCAAGGTGGCTGATAATTGTAAAGGAATATGTTCCAGCTTTTTAGAGATCCCTACCTGTAAATCGAATGGTAAGGGTTCCTGTGAACCTGCCACATAGGTACTTAGTTGTACGCCCATGTTCTTTGCCACAAATCCTGCCTGCCATTTATGGGTGGTATCCTGGTAGGTGAGCCCCACATTTACGCCTAAACCGGTAGAATGATATTGCTGGTAATTTGATTGTATAAATTGTAAAGTGACACCATAATGCCATCTTTCCAGGTATTGCCGGGACATGGTGAGTTGTACAGACATATCCCGGGGTTTGAAGGCTCCCTGGATATTACCGGATGCATCTGTTTGGGTAACAGTACCGTAGTTAATATATTGAATACCTGCTGCAAATGTTGTTTGTAAACGATTGGAATGATAACCAAACAGGCAATGTGCATACTGCACATCTGCGAAGTAGTTGGTGTAGTTCATTTCCAGGTGCTGGTGCATGCTTTCTCTCAGTAAAGCCGGGTTTAATGCGGACAAGGCGATATCATTATTCTGCTGACTGACATTTACATTTCCCAGGGCGGCCAGTTGAGGGGCTACGGGAAGATCCAGGAAAGAAAATACGCTCTTTCCTCCCAGTACCTGTGCTGTACAGGGCTGTAGATATAGGAATAAAATTAAGAGGGTGATTTTCCACATGCTGACATAAAACTAATTAATAATAAATAATATTAATGAGCCAGAGGAAAATTACATGAGAATGCATGGTCATGCATGGTTGATATAGGGTTCATGCTTCAACCATGCTTCAGGTATGAAGGAGACATGAAGGAGACATGAAGGAGCTATGCATTAGCCTACAAAATAAAGCCACTCTGCCCGAAGGAAGAATGGCTTTATTTAAACCCTTAAAACAATCAACATAAACATACGATGCAGGTTACAACTGTAACAACCTGCATGAAGTGTGTTACTTCTTTAATAACGCTATATCGATCACTTGGTTCATTTCTTTTACAAAATGGAACTTTAATCCCTTTATATGCTCAGGATTTAATTCCTTGATATCTTTTTCATTCTGCCAGCAAAGGATAATTTCCCGAATACCCGCCCTTTTGGCAGCCAGTATCTTTTCCTTGATCCCACCTACCGGTAATACCTGTCCGCGCAGGGTGATTTCCCCTGTCATTGCCAGGTAAGACTTTACCTTTCTTCCGGTAAACACGGAAGTAAGGGCGGTGAGCATGGTGATACCTGCGCTGGGGCCATCTTTAGGTACAGCTCCTTCCGGTACGTGCACATGCACGCTTCGCTGGTACATGATTTTAGGATCGATATTGAACTGGGCAGCATTCGCCTGTAAGTAACTGAGGGCTGTGGTTGCAGACTCCTTCATCACGTTACCGAGGTTACCTGTCAGTTTCAATTCCCCTTTTCCTTCACTCAGGCTGCTTTCTATAAAGAGGATATCTCCTCCTACATATGTCCAGGCCAGGCCAACGGCTACACCGGCGGGGTTACCCACCTTGTATATTTCGTTGGAATAGCGGGGCTTACCCAGTATTTTCTCTACATGTTCTTCTGTAAGGCTATCCGGCACCTCTTCTTCCAGCGCAACGTCTTTTGCAAGGGAGCGCATAATGGAAGCCAGTTGGCGGTCCAGTTCACGTACACCGCTTTCGCGGGTATAGTCCTGGATGATCCTGTCCATTACACCGGTGCTGATCTTCATTTTGAGTGATTTCAGACCGTGTGCATCCTTCTGTTTTGGAACGAGGTGGCGTTTGGCGATTTCCGCCTTTTCTTCTATGGAATAACCACTGAGATCAATGATTTCCAGGCGGTCGCGCAGGGCCGGATTGATAGCATTGATATTATTGGCTGTAGCGATGAATAATACTTTACTGAGATCATATTCAAGCTCCAGGTAGTTATCGTAGAAGGTCCCGTTTTGTTCGGGGTCCAGTACTTCCAGCATGGCAGAACTTGGATCTCCGCGCTGGTCGCTGCCTATCTTGTCTATCTCATCCAGGATCATCACCGGGTTAGAGGTTTTTACCTTACGGATGGATTGCAGGATACGGCCTGGCATAGCGCCGATATATGTTTTACGGTGTCCGCGGATTTCGCTTTCATCGTGCAGACCACCAAGGCTCAGACGTACATATTTACGACCGATAGCGCTGGCGATGGAGCGTCCCAGAGAGGTTTTACCAATACCCGGAGGGCCTACGAAACAAAGGATAGGAGATTTCATATCCCCTTTCAGTTTCAGCACGGCCAGGTATTCCAGTATCCTTTCTTTAATCTTATCCATGCCATAATGATCATTGTCAAGGATCTTTTTGGCTTTTTTAAGATCGTAGCTGTCCTGGGTATAATCCTGCCACGGCAGGTCCAGCATCAGGTCCAAGTGATTATATACCACGGAGTAATCGGGGGTACTCGGATGCATGCGTTCCAGTTTCTCGATTCCTTTGCGGAACAGTTCTGCAGCGGCTTCTGTCCATACTTTCTTTTCTGCTTTGCGCTGCAGTTCTTTTACTTCACGATCGTTGGAATCACCACCCAGTTCTTCCTTAATGGATTTCAGTTGTTGTTGCAGGAAGTATTCCCGCTGCTGTTTATCCAGGTCTGCTTTGGTTTTATTGGTGATCTTGTTTTTTAACTCCGCCAGTTGTAATTCCACCTGCAGGAGTTTTAATAACAGTTCTGCACGGGTGCGCAGGTTATTGATTTCCAGCAGTTGTTGTTTTTCCTTCAGGTCGCAGTTAAGGTTGGAGGAAACGAAATGCACCAGGAAGGAAGCGTTCTCAATATTCTTGAGGATGATGCTTGCTTCTGATGGCAGGTTTGGAGAGAGTTGAATGATTTGTCCTGCCAGGTCTTTGATAGACGAGATGTACGCATCGAATTCCGGATCATCTGTCACTATTTCATCGTTCAGTATTTCTATACGCGCTTTGAAATAGGGATCTTCGGAAGCTATTTCACTGATCTTAAATCTTTTGCGTCCCTGTATGATGATGGTGGTACCACCATCCGGCATTTTGATCAGTTTCACGATACGGGCAACCGTACCTACATCTGCCAGATCAACTACATTAGGGTCCTCTATTGTACTGTCTTTCTGTGCTACTACGCCTATCAGTTTGTCGCTTCTGTAAGCGTCATTGACAGCCTTAATTGATTTGTCCCTGCCAACGGTGATAGGTAATACAACGCCGGGAAAAAGTACAGTATTTCTTAAAGGTAAGAGTGCCAGTTCATCAGGTATTTTATCGTCTTCCTGCCCATCCCCATCTTCATTTAGGGGGATAATAGGCATGAATTCCATCTCTTCTTCAGAATTATTTAAATAAAATCTGTTCATCTGCATAGTTTGATTCAGAAAGTGGCCAATTTGTCAGCCTATGGCCCAGCTTTTCCTTTTATTTATAAGCACAGGTATATTGTCAAGTTTAATGCCATTTGTATATAGGTAATAACTATAGGTCTAATATAAAAAGCGTCCCGGCAAATTGCCGGGACGCTTTTTATGATTTATATGATAAGTGTTATAATGTTACACCCACCCCTAACTGGATAGCCTGGTTTTTCCAGTTACCGGTGTTAGACACGTCCTGTACGCTTCTTACGTCGGTAAAACCAACAATGTAACGGGCGCTGATGTTTACGATTGGCAACTGGATCCATAAGCCGGCAACACCGGAAATATCTCCGCCATTGAATGCGTCATTGGCTCCTTTGAATACATTCCTGTTGCTGACCAATGCACTGAACTGAGGTCCAACCTGCAGTTTGATGCGTGGAGTACCCAGGGAGAAGTTAGCCAGCAGGGGAATACTGAGATAGTTCAGTGTAATCTTTTTATTTTCATTTGAAGGGTCGTTCAGATTGTCCGGGTTGTAAATCTGACCGAAATCGCTGGTTGTTTTAGTTTGGGTAGATGAGAAGATCAGTTCTCCCTGAACGCCAAACCCTTTTGTGAGGTTTATCTGTGCAAAACCACCCAGGTGATATCCCAGGTTAAATCCATCCTTGTAACCTTTACCATCCAGTTTACCCAGGTTTGCACCTCCTTTTAAACCGAATCTTAAAAATTTGCTTTGGGCACTAACAGTAGAAAATGCAGTTACACTGAGTACTGCCATTGCGAAAAACAGTTTTTTCATATAGCGTTTTTTATATGCTACATATTATATCAAATTCTATGCTAAGTTTATTTATATATTACTTTATTGAAAATCCGACCCTTGCCGTGAAGTATCCCATCAGGCTCTTATCCGTTCCCTGAAAGGGTCTGAAGACGGTATAAGAAGGAGCTATGGTAAATTTCCCTACTACGTAAGAAACATTAAGGGTGAAGTCGAGGGCCCGTACTTCGAAGCCGGTTTTGTTACTACTGGAGAGTTGAAGTGCATTCCTCAGCGCCTCGGGACGGTCTTCTTTACCCTCCCATTTCAGTTTGGGAGAGCGGGATATATACTGGAATGCTTTGAGGTTACTATAATAATGTGCCGTTCCCATGGTAAGGCCAAGGGAAGGCGTAATCAGGAAGGCATCATCCGGTTTTATGACATCCATAAATACAAAGGGATGTCTGATGGCGGCGACTATATTCCAGTCTTTCCCTGAAACGTTACGGGTAACCGGTCCTATTTTTTCTTCTTTGCTACCCCAGCCAAGGTCCAGGCTAATACCTGGCTGTACCCACCAGTTGCGGTAATAGAAGTATGCAAAGAGTTCATTATTAATAGGTGTAGCGGGAACGTCAGAAGAATCGGAGAAGATATATTTGGTATAGGAGATCCCTGTAAGGAAATTCCTGTTTTTGGTATAGTCGTACCCTGCTGAGAAATCCCATTCAAACCAGGGATCGCCGATGGCATCAAAAAGGTAGTAGGCACTGGCAGTAGCGTAGAACCCTTTTTTATGGTAGTATCCAAGGGTAGGTGTGACGAAAGTCTTCATCACAATGGGGCGGTCTTCGTTGCTGGCAACAACTTTACTCCCATAGGCAGGGTTATTACCATAGCCTATCCCGATCATGAATTCACTTTTCTCCCGTTTACTCAATAGGGAATCCAGTTGCTTTTCAAGTTCGGCAAGGGACTGGCTCATAACAGCCTGACTACACAACAGAAATAAGACGAAACAAAGGCAGCGGCGCATGCACGAAGCATTTTACTTGCCCGCAAGATAAGAGAAAAGTTTGAAGGTTTTAATTATACGAGGTCGATTACCGTTATTTCGGGTAAAATCCCTACGCGTCCCGGATACCCCAGGAATCCAAAACCCCTGTTTACGTACAGGTGCTGGTTGCCCTCTTTGTAAAGGCCTGCCCATTCTTTATAGATGTATTGGGCAGGACTCCATCTGATTCCGGGAATTTCAACGCCGAACTGCATACCATGGGTATGACCAGCCAGGGTAAGATCGATATCAGGGTATTCAGTTCTTACCTGAGCATCCCAATGGGTAGGATCGTGAGATAATAATATTTTAAAGGGCAGGTGAGCTGCACCGGCATATGCTTTCTTCATATCCCCATATTTAGGGAAACGGGTCATGGCGCTCCAGTTTTCTATTCCCAGCAGTGCGATCTGCTCTCCTCCCCTGTCCAGGGTGACGTGTTCGTTCATCAGTAAGCGCCAGCCCAGTTCTCCGTGAAGGCCTTTTACTTTTTCGAGGTTTTCGGTGCGTTGTACGCTATAACCGTTGGCGTCTCTGTCTGGCCAGGCATAATAATCGCCATAGTCGTGGTTACCGAGAGTGGAATACACGCCCATAGGCGCTTTTATCTGGCTAAAGAGGTCCATGTGATTATCCATTTCCAGTGCGCGGTCGTTTACCAGGTCGCCGGTAAAGAAAATGATATCTGCCTTTTGGGCTTCGATGAGGGCAATGCCTTTGGCAACGGCTTCTTTGTTATTTAAGCTACCGGAGTGAATATCAGATATTTGCACGATCCTCAGTCCTTTAAATGCCGGTGGCAGGTTTTTAAAGGTCAGTTTGATTTTATGTACCCGGTAATTGTAGCGGTTGGTGATACCATATAGTATGGTAGCGAATAATCCACCACCCATCAGCAGGGCGACCTGTGTCAAAAAGCGGGAGCGGGTGATATTGCTGATATCGGAAGAAGTGGTTGAGGCTGATGAGAACTTTTTGAATATCCATTGTACCCCTCTTCTTAAATCATCCAGCAGCAGGAATACGGCAACCAGCAATTTGGCGAATACGAGCCCGAAGATGACGGTAAGTACGAAGGAGCGGGTATTAACGGGCCAGTCCTGCCAGTTGAGATAAGGTAATAACAGGATAGTCAGCAATACCAGGGCAGATAAAGCCCAGTAGATACTGAAAACTATTGACCGTGTACGTCCCGATGAACCGCTGAGGATACCTCTTACGGCCATGAAAACGTAAATATCGAGTAAAAGCAATATTACTACCAGTATAATCGTATTAAATCCCCGCATGATTTTTTATTTGAGCCAATTGATTTGCGCTAAAGTCGGCATTATCTGATGACGATTTATGATAACCAATATTGTACCTTTGTGCGACAATTTTTCGTTTTAAGGGAGAAATATGGTTAACTAATTAATTATTAACAAATTAACAATTGCGTACTTCAGTTGTTGTGAATAAATAAATATACCCCTACACCTTAATTTTACCTAATCGTTGTACTTTTGTCTGACTTGGTAAAGATACTGATATATGAAATTTACTTTTTACGGTCATTCCAGCTTTGCAGTAGAAATTAAGGGTAAGAAGATAGTTTTTGATCCGTTCATTACCCATAACGAACTGGCCAAGTCTATAGATATCAATAAGATAGAGGCCGATTATATTTTCATTTCTCATGGCCATGATGATCATATTGCGGATCTCATTGTCCTGGCCAGACGTACCAATGCCACGGTTGTTGGGTCTTTTGAAATTATAACCTGGTTGGGGAAACAGGGGTTGGAGAAAGTACATCCTATGAATACGGGAGGAAAGTGGGCGTTTGATTTTGGAACAGTGAAGTGTGTGGTTGCTCATCATTCCAGTGGTTTACCGGATGGTTCATATGGTGGTAATCCCATGGGATTCCTGTTTACGACAGCAGAAGGCAATTTCTACTTTGCAGGAGATACGGCCCTTACGCTGGACATGCAGTTGATTCCCCGGTTTGCAAAACTGGACTTTGCAGTATTACCGATAGGAGATAATTTTACAATGGGGGCAGATGATGCCATTGTAGCAGCAGAATTTATTCAGTGTAAGCGCATTATAGGAGTTCATTACGATACATTTGGTTATATTAAGATAGATAAAGAGAAAGTGACAAAACAATTTGCCAAAGCAGGCTTAGAGTTATTGTTACCGGCAATTGGAAGCAGTATCGATTTGTAAGAAAAGTATATATTACATGGATTGTTCCATGGCCTTTTTATTATCCTATAGTAAACCTAAGAAATACCTAATCACAAATGGCAAGAGTAATCGCAATCGCTAATCAGAAAGGGGGGGTAGGGAAAACTACCAGTGCTATTAACCTGGCAAGCAGTCTGGCTGTGCTGGAATATAAAACTTTACTGGTAGATGCCGACCCACAGGCTAACAGCACTACCGGTTTGGGTTTTGACCTGCGTCATATACAGCAGAGCTTATATGATTGTATGGTGAATGATGTGCTTGCAAAAGATGTGGTATTAGAATCAGATACCCCGAATTTGAAAGTATTACCTTCTCATATTGACCTTGTAGGCGCTGAACTGGAGCTTATCAACCACCCGAACAGGGAACAGGTGATGAAGCAGGTGATAGATGCCGTTAAGCATGACTATGATTTTGTTATAGTTGACTGCTCTCCTTCCCTGGGTCTGATCACGGTAAATGCCCTGGTGGCATCTGATTCGGTGATCATCCCGGTACAATGTGAATTCTTCGCACTGGAAGGTTTGGGTAAGTTACTGAATACAATAAAAATCGTACAAAGCCGTTTGAATACCCATCTGGAAATAGAAGGCATTCTGATGACAATGTACGATGGCCGTTTACGCCTGAGCAACCAGGTAGTAGATGAGGTGAAGCAGCATTTCGAGGAAAGTGTATTTAATACCATCATCCACCGTAATACCAAACTGGGAGAAGCCCCCAGCTTTGGTAAATCCGTGATTATGTATGATGCCGCCAGTACAGGAGCTATTAACTACCTGAACCTGGCTAAGGAAATACTGCAGAACAATAATTTTACACGTATTAACCAGGACGATAAAATATTAGCAATTAACGATGAGCAATCCGAGTAAGGGCAATCCTAATAAAAAAGAGGCGCTGGGGAAAGGTATCCGCTCGCTGCTGCAAAACATTGATACTGATCTGAAGCAGACTACCAGCGCCCTGGGCGAACAGGTAGTGGCACAGGCTACGGGCATTGAACGTATCCCGCTGGACCAGGTAGATGTGAATCCAAAGCAGCCGCGCCGGGACTTTGATGAGAAGGCTTTACAGGAATTGAGCATGTCTATTTCACTGCATGATGTAATACAACCTATTACAGTAAGCAGGGTAGGCCCCAAAAAGTACCAGCTCATAGCAGGTGAAAGGCGTTTACGCGCCAGCAGAATGGCCGGTCTGAAAGACATTCCGGCTTATATCCGTCAGGCCAATGACCAGGAACTCCTGGAGCTGGCATTGCTGGAAAACCTGCAACGTGAAAATCTGAATGCCATAGAAATTGGTCTTTCTTATAAGAGACTGATGGATGAATGCGTATTTACGCAGGAACAGGTGGCAGACAGGATGGGTAAAGAAAGAAGTACAGTTACCAACTATATCCGTCTTTTAAAGTTACCACCAGATGTACAGGTGGCTGTGCGTAACGGGCAAATCAGCATGGGTCATGCCAGGGCATTGATTGCAGTGGAAAATATTGAGAAACAACTATTTATATTTAACGAGATCATTCAAAATGGTCTTTCCGTTCGTCAGGCGGAAGAACTGGTGCGTAAAACCAGCCATATAGACAAAGGCAACGTAAAGAAGCCTGTGAAGAGTGTGTTACCACCAGCTTATCAGAAAATAGAAGATCACCTGGCGACTCACTTTGCGACTAAAGTAAAACTGGACAGAGGTAAGAATGGTAAAGGAAGTGTGATGATCGAGTTTTATTCCGATGAGGAACTGGATAGCATATTAGAAAAAATAGATTTATACGGTGGCTAAAAGGTCCGGGAATATACTCTTTACTTTATTGCGCATTTGTTTCTTAGCTATGCCCATGTTATGCCTGGTCCAGTCTACATTGCTGGCACAGGACAGTACCAAAGCAGCCTACCTGCGGAAACAACAACCGGACAGCCGGAAAGACAGCAGCAAGCTCTTTATTAAAAAAGACAGTACTGCCCGCATTGTTGTACAACCTGTACATAGCCCACGCAAGGCCGCACTTTATTCTGCCGTGTTACCAGGTCTGGGACAGATATATAACCGTGAATACTGGAAACTTCCTCTTGTTTATGCTGCACTTGGTATCACCACCGGTACTTTTATCATTAATATGAGGGAATACAGGACTTACCGCAATGCCTACCGTATCAGGATGGACGGTAATGCGGATACCCATGATGCATATGAAGGGCTATACAGTGATGCTTCCCTGAAATATTTACGTGACGGATACCGGGAGTACGTGGATTATTCCGTACTCGTATTTGTAATAGCCTACGGGCTGAACATCGCAGATGCTACGGTATTTGCCCACCTTCGTACTTTCGACATGTCTGACGATCTTAGTATGAAGATCGTACCTGCAATTATCGATAACAGATCCATTGGCCTGAGTTTACGCGTAAGTATAGGCGGAAAGAAGAAGTTCAACAATGCAATGGCCATAGGCCATTAATCACCTCACTCTGCAAATCACAACACTCTATATATTATGAAGATAGCGCTTATCGGTTATGGGAAAATGGGGAAAGCAATAGAAAAGATAGCTATTGCCAAAGGCCATGAGATTGTACTCCGGACTAACAGTCAGCAACCTTTGGAAAAGGAACAGCTGCAGCAGGCAGATGTAGCGATTGAATTCACAGGACCAGAAACTGCTTACCATAATATATTAAAGTGTTTTGCCGCAAATGTACCGGTAGTTTGTGGCAGCACAGGCTGGCTCGACGCTTTACCTGCAGTGAAAGCTGTATGCCTTGAAAAACATCAGGCGTTCTTATATGCCAGCAACTTCAGCATAGGCGTAAACATCTTCTTTGAGGTCAATAAACGCCTGGCGGAACTGATGAGTGGACAACCCCAATACAATGTGGTGATGGAAGAAATTCATCATACACAGAAAAAAGATGCGCCAAGCGGTACCGCTATTACACTGGCAGAACAGGTGATGGATAAGGTAATCCGTAAAAAAATATGGGTAAATGAAGCGACTGAGCAACCGGATGAACTGTCTATTATTTCCAAAAGAATAGATCCGGCCCCTGGCACCCATATTATTACATATACATCTGATATTGATGATATTACTATTTCTCATACAGCACACTCCCGGGAAGGTTTTGCTTCAGGCGCCGTAGTAGCTGCAGAATGGTTAAAAGACAAGAAAGGGATTTTCAGCATGAAAGACGTACTGAGCCTGTAAAACAGGAATGACGTAAAAAGCAGTTATCTTTGCGTAATCTTCACCGTATTCACAAACTTCAGGGAGGGATGCAAATCATTCGATATGTTGTCTAAAAAAACACAATACGCTTTTCACGCGCTCATACACCTAGCCGAAAATGCAGATAAGGGACCAATTTTAATTTCTGAAATAGCTCAGGAAAAAAGTATCTCCATCAAATTCCTGGAGAATATTCTGCTGGAGTTAAAGAATGCAGGTATTCTGGGTAGCAAAAAAGGAAAAGGAGGCGGTTATTACCTGCTGAAGCCACCTAAAGAGATCCCCCTGGCTAAGATCATCCGTTTACTGGACGGCGCCATTGCCCTGTTACCATGCGTAAGTCTGAACTACTACGAACGTTGTGAAAATTGTCGGGACGAGGCCGTTTGCGGATTAAATGACGTGATGGGCAAGGTCCGTGACGCTTCACTTAAAATACTGGAAACCAAAACATTAAAGGATATTCTGACTAGAGATTAAGCATTTCCCCTGCCCTCTTTACTACCCCATAAAGGGGATCATTTGTATTTTTTTTCAAAACAGTCTATCTTTTTTATAGGTTTTATGTAATTTTGTTTCTACAGCGGAAGCATGAGTGGTAATGCGTCACGACTGTTATAAGCTAAGGAAGTTTACATGGAAAACATTAAAGCAGCATTGGAAGGCCTTGACGCAGCGGCCGCCATGCGATACCTGGCAGAGCAATTTCCAGGTGCCGTGGCATTCTCCACCTCTTTCGGGCAGGAAGATCAGGTAGTAGCGGACATGATATGGCGGGCAGATTTACCCATCCGGGTATTTACGCTGGATACCGGCCGGTTGTTCCAGGAAACTTATGACCTGATGGACCTTACCCGCGCCCGTTACAAAAAACCATTTGAAGTATATTTTCCCGAAACGGCTTCAGTTGAAAAACTGTTGCTGGAAAAGGGCCCTAATAGTTTCTATGAATCGGTAGAGAACAGAAAAGAATGTTGTCATATCCGTAAAGTAGTACCGCTGAACCGTGCCCTGCAGGGGGTAAAAGTATGGATTACCGGTCTGCGTGCCGAGCAATCGGAAAACCGGCAGGGACTGGAAGCCCTTGAATGGGACGAGTCCAGGCAGCTATACAAGTACAATCCGCTTATCCACTGGACTTACGACGATATGATGGAATACATTAAGGTGCATAAAGTTCCTTACAACAAACTGCATGACAAAGGTTTCATCAGTATAGGATGTGCACCCTGTACCCGTGCGGTTGAACCTGGGGAACATCCACGTGCCGGCAGATGGTGGTGGGAATTATCCAAGAAGGAATGTGGGTTGCACGGCTAATATTATTTAATTATTTTTCAAGATGGTCTGTGAACAATGGCCATTTAAATTAAGATATATGACCAATAAAATACAGTGGGAGTTTCCGCAGGCATTGGAAGATGAGGCCATCTATATTTTGCGTGAAACGGCGGCACAGTTTGAAAAACCTGCCATCCTGTTTTCAGGTGGAAAAGACTCTATCACACTGGTACGCCTGGCGCAGAAGGCTTTTTATCCTGGTAAAGTACCCTTTCCGCTGTTGCATATCGATACCGGGCATAACTTCCCGGAAACAATTGAGTTTCGCGACTGGCTGGTGGAGAAACTGGGACTCGAACTGATCGTAAGAAACGTACAGGACAGTATTAACCAGGGGAAAGTACAGGAAGAAACAGGTAAGTATGCCAGTCGTAATGCACTGCAAACAGTTACCTTATTAGATAGTATCGAAGAGCTGAAGTATGATGCCTGTATGGGCGGAGCCCGCAGGGATGAAGAAAAGGCACGTGCCAAGGAAAGGATCTTCTCTGTAAGAGATGAATTTGGTCAGTGGAATGCAAAAATGCAACGTCCCGAGTTGTTTGATATGTTGAATGGTAAGATCCATCTGGGTGAAAATGTGAGGGTATTCCCTATTTCGAACTGGACAGAACTGGATGTATGGAATTATATCCGCAGGGAAAACCTCCGTATCCCCTCTATCTATTTCTCTCATGAAAGAGAGATTATAGAAAGAGATGGTATGTACTGGCCTACCTCCCCTTTTCTGAATACTTCTGAGGACGAAAAACCCTTCCTTCATAAAGTACGTTTCCGTACGGTGGGTGATATGACCTGTACCGCTGCTGTAGCGTCTGAAGCAGATAAACTGGAAGATATTATTGCTGAAATAATGGAAGCCAAGATTTCTGAAAGAGGAGCACGTATCGATGATAAACGCTCCGAAGCCGCCATGGAAAAGAGAAAACAGGCTGGTTATTTTTAAACTAATTCAAATAATTAAACATGGAGGTTTTACATATAACCACTTCGGGCAGTGTAGATGATGGTAAAAGTACCCTGATTGGCAGGTTACTCTACGATACGCAATCTATTCCCCAGGATAAAATGGACGCATTACATGCCGCCAGCAAACGTAAAGGACTGGATTTTACCGATCTGTCCCTGTTAACAGATGGCCTGGTAGCAGAACGTGAACAGGGTATTACCATTGACGTAGCGCATATCTACTTCTCTACCCCTAACCGTAAATACATTATTGCCGATACCCCGGGACATATAGAATACACCCGTAACATGGTAACCGGTGCGTCTACCGCACAGGTATCCCTGATACTGATAGATGCACGTAAAGGCATTGTGGAACAAACCTACAGGCACTTCTTTATTGCTGCCCTGCTGCGTATTCCTTACCTGGTAGTGTGTGTGAATAAAATGGACCTTGTGGAATACAACGAAGCACGTTTTAACCAGATAGTGGAAGATTTCCAGCAAATGGTGGCCAGCGCGTCTTTCCAGGCCCCTTCTATCAAGTTCATCCCTATTTCTTCTTTATATGGAGAGAATGTGGCCGGCAGATCTGAAAAGATCAACTGGTACCAGGGTGAATCCTTACTGGAATACCTGGAGCAGATCACTTTTGATCATGCAGACAGTACGCATCCCGCCCGTTTCCCGGTACAATCCGTGATCCGTCCGATGACCAGGGAGTTTCATGACTTCCGAGGCTTTGCCGGTAAAGTGGCCAGTGGTCATTTTAATGTAGGTGATGAGATCATCTCCCTGCCTTCACAGCAAAAGAGCAAGATCAAAACTATAGAGCAGTTTGAAGCACAGTTATCTACTGCCCGTGCACGTGAGAGTGTGGTAATTACCCTGGAAGATGAGATTGATACCAGCCGTGGCAGCATGTTGTCTAAAACGGATAACGTTCCTCCCCTGCTGAAGGAAATCACGGCACAGGTATGCTGGATGGACCAGCAAAAGCTGGTGCCTGGCAAAGCGTATTTACTGCAGCATGGAATTAACCGTGTGAAAGCGAAAGTACAGCAGATCAATCATGTGATCGATGTGACTAACAACAAGATAGTAGAAGATAAAAAGGAACTTGGACTGAATGATATCGGGAAGATTACGTTGAAAACAGCACAGCCGATATTTGCGGATTCTTATCACCTGAACCCGGCGAATGGCGCGTTCATACTGGTAGATGAGTTCAGCAATGCAACTGTAGCAGTAGGATTTGTAGAATAGTATTCCTGTAAAAAATATAAACCCCGGTCATGCATGGCCGGGGTTTTTTGTTTAGATCAGAACGTTAATTTTCAGGACAATTATTTCTGTAGTGTCGCTGGTAAGTTTTTCAGCATATCCGCCGTCATTTTTTCAAGGTAAAATTCCGGTTTCCAGCCCCAGTCGTTACGGGCCAGTGTATCGTCTATACTCTGTGGCCAGCTGTCGGCGATCTGCTGACGGTAGTCCGGTTCATAGCTGATAGTAAATTCAGGAATATGTTTTTTGATTTCAGCTGCAATTTCTTTTGGAGAAAAGCTCATACCACCGAGGTTATAGGATGAACGTACGGTGATGCGTGATTTATCCGCTTCCATTAGTTCTATGGTAGCGCGGATAGCATCGGGCATGTACATCATAGGCAGGTACGTGCTTTCTTTCAGGAAGCAGTTGTATGTTTTCTCTTCCAGTGCTTCGTGGAAGATTTCAATAGCGTAGTCCGTAGTACCGCCGCCGGGAGCAGATTTATAGCTGATAAGGCCGGGGTAGCGCAGGCTGCGTACATCCAGACCATAGCGGTGATTATAATATTCGCACCAGCGTTCACCTGCATACTTGCTGATACCGTAGATAGTAGTAGGCTCGATGATGGTGTGCTGAGGTGTTGTTTCTTTAGGGGAATTGGGGCCGAATACGGCAATGGAGCTGGGCCAGTAGATTTTATCTATGCTCTCTTCCTTGGCGATGTCCAGGACGTTCAGCAGGCTTTGCATGTTGATATGCCAGGCCAGGAGCGGGTTCTTTTCACCGGTAGCAGAAAGGATGGCAGCCAGCAGATAAATCTGGGTAATATTATGACGGATGACCAGCACATGCAGTTGTTCCTTATTCATTACGTCCAGGGTAACATAAGGTCCGGTACCTTTCAGCAGATCATGTTCTTCTCTAAGGTCGGAAGCAAGTACGTTGGCATCTCCATATATTTTTCTCAATGCCAGTGTCAGCTCAACACCAATCTGCCCACAGGCTCCAATAACCAGTATCTTATCTTTCTTCATGCTTTTCTTCAGGATTTCAGAACGTAATATTAACTGCTTCTGGCAGAATATGAACAAACCCTTCCGGCGGATGACAAAACACTAACAATCCTGCGTAATGCGATATTACCAACAGTGGCCCAGCAGGCACTACATCTTTCTGAATTACAATATTATGACAAAAGCACGATAAAGGTGCAGGCATACGCTAATACAATTTGAATAGTATAACTTTGCATTCTCAAATACAAAAATCATGTCGTCAATAGAAAATTTGAAGTCACTATTTAAAGAGCAATACAATCCTGATAATTTTTTCCTGATCGCTGGTCCGTGTGTGGTAGAAGATGAAGCATTGCTTTTTCACGTGGCTGAAAAAGTATCCGGCATCTGCAAGCGTTTAAATATTCCCTATATATTCAAAGCATCTTACCGTAAGGCCAACCGTACAAGCATACACTCTTTCAGTGGTGTAGGTGATGTGGAAGGACTGGACCTGGTACAGAAAACAGGAAAGGTATTTAACCTGCCTACTACTTCTGATATTCACTCTGCTGCGGAAGCTGCCATGGCAGCAGCGTATGTAGATATCCTGCAGATCCCTGCCTTCCTGTGCAGGCAGACAGACCTGTTGCTGGCAGCAGGAGAAACCGGCAAGTTTGTGAATGTGAAGAAAGGGCAGTTCCTGAGTGGAGAAGCGATGAAGTTTGCTGTGGAAAAGATCAGACAATCCGGTAACGAGAAGATATTATTAACTGAGCGTGGTACTACTTTCGGCTATCAGGACCTGGTAGTTGATTACCGCAATATTCCTATCATGCAGGAGCATAAAGTGCCTGTAATCATGGACTGCACGCACTCACTGCAGCAGCCTAACCAGTCCAGCGGTGTAACCGGTGGTAATCCCAAAATGATCGGTACTATCGCCAAAGCCGCCATAGCTACCGGAGCAGACGGGTTATTCATTGAAACACATCCGGACCCTTCCTGTGCAAAATCTGATGGCGCCAATATGCTGCACCTGGACCTGCTGGAAGGATTACTGGAAGACCTGGTGAGGATACGTGAGGCGGTAAGGAAATAAAATCAGAATCATGATGGTTTGATTTTTGGGTGTTAGTTTTTCGTAAATTCATAACTGACACCCAAAAATATAATTCCATGATCAACTTACATGATGTAAAAGCAGGAGACACCGTTCTGGTGGATTACGAAGGCAATACAGTTGAAGGCCAGGTGCTGGAAGTGAATCGTGAGGACAAACAGGTTTGTGTACAAACCGGTGAACAGGAATTCTGGTATGATCTGGACGCGCTTTATGCTATCCCACTAAATGAGGATCAATTGCTTAAGCTGAAATTCAAGAAAGAAGGTACTGAGAATGGTAACGGACGCATATACGTACGTGGCCCCTTTTCTGTTAAACTGTACGAATTGGGAAATGGTCAGCCAGCAACCCGTCTGGACTACCGGGATGAACATCGTGAGATTAAGGAGTCTATCACAGTTAATCAGTTACAAAATCATTATCATGAAATGACCAATTTTCACCTGGAATAGGCAAAAAGGACTCATTTTAAAGAAAAAAGCCATCAGCGATATTGTATTGCTGATGGCTTGCTCTTTTATATAATTGGGTATTACAAGTATCGGAGTGGGTTCCTGCGTGCATTGAGGATGTAATTCTTCATATTCACCCAAAAGGCCATAATCATATAAACTATTATGGGTGAACCCATTGTGAGGAATGAAGTATAAATAAAAAACAGACGGATACGGGAAGTTGCAACTCCCAGCTTATTGCCGATAGCCGTACAAACCCCAAAGGCCTGCCATTCCACGAAATCTTTCAGTCTGTTCATATGTCAAATTTATCGCAATATGATGTCAAAAACAACTATTTGTTGTGCATGGTATGAGACTTGTGGAAAGCTGCCGGTTTAGTGTTTATTGACAACCGCCTACATATCTTTTAAAAACTTGTTGTTTTTAATTAATTTTGCGGTGCATTTTCTAACCGGTCTTAAATTAATTTTCATGGTGTTTGATATTGAAATGATTAAAAAAGTGTATGCGGCTCTGCCGGGTAAGGTGGAAGCTACCCGTAAAATGCTGGGACGCCCGCTGACACTGTCTGAGAAGATCTTATATGCTCACTTATTTTCGGCCACTACTACGGCTTTCGAGCGCGGAAAGTCTTATGTGGAGTTTGCACCGGATCGCGTAGCGATGCAGGATGCGACTGCGCAGATGGCTCTGTTACAGTTCATGACATGCGGACGCGACCAGGTAGCTGTTCCTTCTACCGTACACTGTGATCACCTCATTCAAGCCAAGACAGGCGCTACTGAAGACCTGGCAACGGCAATAGACACCAACAGGGAAGTATACGACTTCCTGTCTTCTATCTCTAATAAATATGGTATCGGTTTCTGGAAACCAGGTGCTGGTATCATTCACCAGGTAGTATTGGAAAACTATGCTTTCCCTGGTGGTATGATGATTGGTACTGACTCTCACACTCCAAATGCAGGCGGTTTAGGTATGCTGGCAATCGGTGTTGGCGGTGCTGACGCTGTGGACGTAATGGCAGGATTAGCCTGGGAACTGAAAATGCCCAAACTGATAGGTGTAAAGCTGACTGGTAAACTGAGTGGCTGGGTTTCTCCTAAAGATGTAATTCTGAAAGTAGCCGGCGTACTGACCGTTAAGGGCGGTACCGGTTGCATTGTTGAATATTTTGGTGAAGGTGCTGATAGCCTGAGTGCTACCGGTAAAGGAACCATCTGTAACATGGGTGCGGAAATAGGTGCTACCTGTTCTGTATTCGGTTACGACAGCAAAATTGCTGATTATCTGAAGGCTACTGAACGTGCTGAAATAGCTTCCCTGGCTGATGGTGTGAGAGAACACCTGCGTCCGGACGCTGAAGTATATGCAGATCCTACCAAATATTACGACCAGGTTATCGAAATCGACCTGAACGAGCTGGAACCACATGTAAATGGTCCGTTCACGCCGGATTTAGCATGGCCTATCTCTAAATTTGCACAGGCTGTAAAGGAAAATAACTGGCCTGAGAAGCTGGACGTAGCCCTGATCGGGTCCTGCACCAACTCTTCTTACGAAGATATCTCCCGTGCAGCATCCCTGGCAAAACAGGCTGTCGACAAGAATCTGCCTGTAAAAGCTGAATACACTATCACTCCGGGTTCTGAGCTGGTCCGTTTTACCATCGAAAGAGACGGATTCCTGAATACATTTGAACAGATCGGCGGTGTGGTACTGGCTAATGCCTGCGGTCCATGTATCGGTCAATGGGCACGTCATATAGACGACCCTAACCGTAAGAACTCTATCATCACCTCTTTCAACCGTAACTTTGCCAAGAGAAATGATGGTCTGGCTGCTACACATGCTTTCGTAGCTTCTCCGGAGATCGTAACGGCGCTGGCTATTGCCGGTGATCTTACCTTCAACCCGTTGACGGACAAACTGAAAAACAAAGACGGTAAGGAAGTTATGCTGGATGAACCATCCGGTTATGAACTGCCAATAAAAGGTTTCTCTGTAGATGATCCTGGTTACCAGGCACCTGCAGAAGATGGTAAAGGCGTTGAGGTACTGGTATCTCCTACCAGCGACCGTTTACAACTGCTGGCTCCGTTCCCGGCATGGGAAGGTACTGATCTGAAAGGGTTGAAACTGCTGATCAAAGCGAAAGGTAAATGTACTACTGACCATATCTCTATGGCAGGTCCATGGTTGAAATACCGTGGTCACCTGGATAACATTTCCAACAACATGCTGATTGGCGCTATCAATGCGTTCAACGATAAAACTGATACAGTTAAGAACGAAATCACCGGTGAATATGGTGCCGTACCAGCTACTGCCCGTGCATACAAAGCTGCTGGTGCAGGTTCTGTTGTAATAGGTGATGAGAACTATGGTGAAGGCTCCAGCCGCGAACATGCTGCGATGGAACCACGTCACTTAGGTGTTCGCGCGATCCTCGTTAAATCTTTTGCACGTATCCACGAAACCAACCTGAAGAAACAAGGTATGCTGGGTCTTACCTTTGCCAACAAGGATGATTACGATAAGATACAGGAAGATGATACTCTGGATATCGTAGGTCTGACTTCTTTCACTCCTGGTGTAGGTCTTACCGTTATTGCAAATCACAAAGACGGTAGCAAGGATGAGATTCCGGTAAACCATACTTACAATGAACAGCAGATACAGTGGTTCAAAGCAGGTGGTGCGCTGAATGTGATCCGTGCTGAAGCTGCGAAGAATAAGAAAGCTTAGTCTGAATTGATTTTTATAGTACCCCGTCCTGGTTTACCCCGGGACGGGATTTTTTTTTCTACAAACACCTGTCATGTTTTGCTATAACATGGAATTTATACAGAAACCGATTGGATGGTATTTAGAATAATTTCTTCTTCAGTTTAAATCTTCTTGCTACACTGATCCTTAAGTCCCCTGCTCCTATCCTCTGATAAGTATCAGGTACAGGGGAGTTACTGCGTGTAGTAAAGTTCATATAGTGAATGCCCGCGAAGTAGCGTTTGGAGTTATATCCTATTGAAATACGTTCCGTATTATTCAGTTGTAATCCGAATTTACCAATCTTGTTATCTGTGCGGGTTAAGCTCAGGCTGCTGTAATTAGTCCCTATACTGCCGGTAAGAGACAGCGTAAGAAAGAAGTGTCTTTTATATACAAATGTATATGCATATCCAGCACTGGCAGCCAGGCTAACAATACCTGTGCGGTCAAAACGCTGGTTATTAAAGAAATCGTCTTTGGCAAGTTTACCGGGGATAATAGACGAATCTCCCCTCATCCTTACACCAAACAACTCTGCTCCGATGAGGAGTGAACCGGCACTTTTCTTCTGGTAATCATTTTGCAGGTAAGCTGCCCGGTAAGAGAACTTACTGTCGTTAAATATATATTGTACCCCCAGTCCCAGTGTGAGATTATGGATATCCGGCCTCACAGGTACTTTGGTCTCT
Organism: Chitinophaga oryziterrae; assembly: GCF_009758125.1. GTDB lineage: Bacteria > Bacteroidota > Bacteroidia > Chitinophagales > Chitinophagaceae > Chitinophaga > Chitinophaga oryziterrae. Next base: position 738,552 of record NZ_WRXO01000002.1, on the reverse strand, counting down.
GGTGTAAGCGCATTTAATCCATTCAATAATCCTTTGGAGCTGGAGATATAATATCCGTTGTAAAACTGTCCGTAAAAATCTATCACCATTTTACGTGCATAAAAATGGCTCTGCAGATCCAGTCCTCTCGTTTTACCATACTTATCCTCCTTATTAATGAAGGGCAGGTTAAAGGCAATGTTAATACCCAAAAACTTATAATTGACGCCAAAACCAATGTTAAAAGGGGTATTAGGGCGGTATAATACCTCCTGGTTCCTCTTATGGTCCACGATATCGTAATAGTTATATTTCCGGCTACCGAAAATCCGGAAGGTGATATCCTTTGTATGATCTTCTATGTAGCTGGAATCGTTATCTGTCTGGAACCATCTGATGGCTTTCTCTACAGCAGGGTGAGTATTTTCCGGCAGGGATATATCCTGCACCTGACCCAAAGCTGAAAAGTATAGACACAGGCATCCCGACAATAAAGTGAGCCATTCCCTCATGTGCAACAGTTGTAGATAAGTAATATGCAAATAATGTGCGGATAGCCTGACCCGTTATTATTTAGGCAATTCAATGACTTCCAGATGGCTGATATTCCCCTCAGACAACTCAAAACGTAACAGTGTTTTTACTTTATGCCAGCCCTGCTGGCCACATGCCCCCGGATTCATATGTAATAACTTTAGTGCAGGGTCCGGCATTACTTTCAGAATATGGGAATGCCCGCAAATAAACAGTTTGGGGGTATTCTTCAACAACATTTCCCGGATGCCGGGAGCATATTTGCCCGGATACCCGCCGATATGCGTGATAAACACTCCCACTCCTTCTACATTAAAAGATAAATGCTCCGGATAGCGTACCCGCAGATCTGCTCCATCTATATTACCGAATACCGCCCTGAAAGGCTTGAATGCTTCGAGCTGGTCTGCCAGCTCTATGTTCCCTATATCCCCTGCATGCCATACCTCGTCCACTTTATCAAAATATTTAAATACCTGCGGATGCAGATAACTATGCGTGTCCGACATCAATCCAATCTTCTTCATATTGCAATATATAACCAAATGTAAAATAATAAAAAGCTGCCTACATTTAGTTATTTTACAAACGAATATATCCCTGTTTTATGCAAACTGATATTACCGGCAGGTTATTGATCTGCTGTCCCGACCGGCCGGGTATTGTTGCCGGTGTATCCCAGTTCCTTTATAACTGCGGTGCAAATATTCTGGATGCCAGTCAGCATAGTACTGATCCCCGCGAAGGGCTGTTCTTTATGCGCATGGTATTTCAGCTGGAAAAAGCAGACATCACCCGTGAGCAGCTGGAAAAAGATTTCCAGGAGAAAGTAGCAGGACCATTGAAAATGGACTGGCATATCGATTATACGGACCATAGGAAACAGATGGCCATCATGGTATCAAAATATGATCATTGCCTGATGGAATTGTTGTTAAGATGGAGAAGCGGGGAATTACCGGTGGATATTCCTTTAGTGATTTCCAATCATAAAGAATTACAGCAACTGACAGAAGATTTCGGTATTCCTTTTCATTATTTACCGGTAGATGCGGGTAACAAAGCTGAGCGCGAACAGGAAGCGATCCGGTTAATTAAAAATGTTAATGCTGATTTCATTGTACTGGCGCGTTACATGCAGATCCTCTCTCCTGCTTTTGTAAGTGTTTTTCCACAGAAGATCATCAACATACATCATTCTTTCTTACCTGCTTTTGCAGGCGCGAATCCTTACAAGAATGCCTATACACGCGGGGTGAAACTGATTGGTGCCACAGCGCATTATGTAACGAATGATCTGGACGAAGGACCGATCATCGATCAGGATGTGGCACGTGTGAGCCATAAACATGCGGTGAGTGATCTGGTAATGCTGGGAAGGGATATTGAACGCCAGGTATTAACAAGGGCGGTAGTAGCGCATATTGAGGATAGAGTGATCGTTCATGGTAATAAGACAATCGTATTTTAAAAAGAAAGCCTGATGTTGATCAACATCAGGCTTTTATATTTAGTCGTTTTTCTTTCTGATAAACTTACCCAGGCCTTTACCTGCTGTTGCGTAAGACTCTCTGATACGAACGCCGGTATCGTAATCATAACCGCCGAAAGTTCTGCCAGGACAATCATCTACGGTCAGTTTAGCTATTACTGCTTTAGTAGCTGAATCGATGATCCATGCTTCGCCATCAATAGAGGCATTTTTACGGGAAATCACGATATTGTAACCTGGTTCTACGAATTTGGTTTTAAATATCAGGGTGTATTTGGCCGTAGGGAAATCACCGGATTTAATATCGCCACTGTTCTCTGTAAACAGTGTATTAAACTGTGGTTCAAACCTTTCTTTACGGTCAGCTTTCCAGGCTTTCTCCCAGGCATCGCCTTTTCCTGGTTCTTTTTTGTTGTACTCTGCTTTCTTTTTGTCGATATAATCCTGTTCGTTGGCAAATTTACCCACGGCAACATGATCATACTCAAATACGGTGTTAATTTCTGTTTGTCCCTTGAGAGCTGCTACATCGCCCTCTATTAACCTAACTTTTTGTGCGTCTGCAGTGACAGACATACATGCTGCGATTGTAAGTGCTACAGCAGATTTGAGGATTAATCTCATGATATATAGTTTATTTGACAAATATAACTATCAGATCCATATTCCGTGCATATTTGTAAAGATTTGCGGAAACTACGCAACGGTACTGAAGAAAAATTTTATAACCCTGCATAATTGAATTTACTATTTTCTTACATTCGCTATGCTAAAATATTAGAGTAGCCACAGTAAGTTATATTCAGGGCTGCTTTTGTTACCCAGTTATCATTTTCTCCCCTAAGCTTAAGACGTTTATTTATTAATCATTTATCTGAATAAATGGAAGTAGAAGCTATTGATCAAAAGCAGGGGAACAGGTATGACAGGATAGTCAAGGAGAATATGGAATCCGTGTTACCCGTCATTATTAAAGATGTGTTGGAATTAGATATTACATCCAGTGAAGAAATTCCGGATGATCTGCAGCATACGAAAGAAAGAAAACCGGATGTATTGAAGAAAGTAACAGACCGGAATAATCGGACGTTTGTGCTGCATCTGGAATGGCAGTCTCAGAATGAGAAGGACATGGTATATCGTATGGCAGAATATGCGTTGATGATACAACGTAAATACCGTATGCCTGTAGAGCAATATGTTATTTTTATAGGTAGAGGTGGTGTCACCATGTCCAGAACTATTAACTATAAAAATTTCAAATACAGATATCACATTATAGCATTAAAAGATGTTGATTATAAATTTTTCCTAAAATCAGATAGTCCTGCAATAAAAGTATTTTCAATTTTAGCTAACTTCGGAAAAGATGATGAAGAAGTAGCAGTGAAAAATATTGTAGAGGAGGTAGAAATGTCTGTTGGCGGGCCTTTAGAAAGGGGGCTTTATTTTAATCAGCTACGGGTCTTAGCGAAATTACATAATCTAAATGTTAAGCTAAATTTAAACAAAATGATATTCACGGACGCATTTATTATCGATAACGACGAACACCCGGAAATAGATCCGTATTTTAGGATAGGAGAAGTTAGAGGAGAAGTTAGAGGAATAGCTATTGGAAAGGTTGAGCAACAGAAGCAGATCGCCAGCAAGATGAAAACATTAGGACTTGAGTTAGCATTAATTTCTAAAGTAACAGATCTTTCTGTTGAAGAAGTAGAGACCCTTTAGTGCTTAGATAATGATCCGTTATTTACAATCTTTTTGACTGTAAGTAACAGATCATTATCTGAGGATGGTATTTAGTTTACAACTTCGAATAACAGCGCGGCTCCAAGTTTCGCGGTACGGTTATCGATATCAAATTCAGGATTCAGTTCTGCGATATCGAGCCCTGCGAGCTTTCCGCTTTGTAACAGCGTGCGGTAACATTCCAGGAAAAGGCCATCGGGTCTGATACCGTTATAAGCAGTAGCACTGACACCAGGAGCAAATGCAGCAGCGAAAACGTCGAGGTCTATGGTGAGGTAGATCTGATCTGCTTCTTTGATGAATTGTGAGATAGCTGCTTGTAGTAAAGTACGGTCCTGTAAGTGGAAAGCGTCTGCATCTACGTACTGTGCATCCAGTTCTCCGGCGATACGGAAGAGTTGTTGTGTGTTGCTGTTTGTCTGGATACCTAATGCGAGATAATGGAAAGGGCGCTCCAGCTCTTTGCAGTATTCTGCAAGCTGCCAGAAGCCTGTACCGGAAGTACTTCCTTCCTCTCCGGGAATTCTTAAATCGAAATGTGCATCTATATTTAGCAAGCCTAATTTTTCAACTGATTTGTTGATATGCAGATGTGCATATAATGCCTGTGCATGCCCATATGTGATCTCATGCCCACCACCTAACAGTATAGGCAGATAGCCCGCCTTTTTTATGGCCAGCACAACTCCGCATAATAGTTCATGTGCAGGTTCTAATGCCTGCTCATAACAAACTACATCTCCCGCATCTATCAATACTAATTGCTTAATATCAAAATGAACAGGAAAGTTTGAACAGGCATTCCTTAATGCTGCAGGTCCGGTAGCTGCACCTGTACGTCCTTTGTTACGCCTCACGCCTTCGTCAGATGCAAAGCCTAAAAAAACGAACCCCTTCTGACCAGGGTGTAAGACCGGGAACTTCTCCCCTGCTAATACATTTACGGGTATTATGTGCTGATGCCAGCGAAGTGTTTCCTCATCGGTTCCATCTACCCGCCCCGTCCATGCCTCAGGTGATTTATAAAAATTCGTTGTACTCATTAATGTATGTTAGGATAACTGTAAAGTTAACTGCAATCTTCTATATCTTCTCTCCATTCTTCCACACTGCTGATGGTTTCATCTTACCCTGGTAGTATAAGATGTCCCTGTAATCATCACATGGATACATCTGCATATCAGCGTCAAAGCCTGGTGCCAGCTGACCGGTATGCGTCAGTTGCAGCGCTTTCGCAGCACGGAATGTAAGACCCGCAAATACTTCTGCAGCAGATAACTTTTCTGCGGCACTCATTACTGCGGCTTGTAATAATAAGTCTCCCATAGGCGCAGAACCTGGATTCCAGTCGCTGGCGATAGCCACGCATGCCCCTGCATCCAACAACCTGCGGGCAGGTGCATAAGGCATGCCTAAGCCCAAGGAAGCACCTGGCAGTACTACAGCCGCAATGTCTGCAGCTGCCAATCCTGCTACAGAGTTGATATCACTGGCTTCCAGGTGATCAGCAGATACAGCGCCTGCTTCTATAGCTACTATGGCCCCACCACAGGTGAACTGATCTGCATGTACAGTAGCTGCAAAACCCAATGCTTTTGCCTGTAGTAAAAAAGGTAAGGCTTGTGCAGCAGAGAAGGCAGTTTCCTCTATGAAGATATCTACACGTTGCGTAAGATCTTTTACTTCCGGCAATAAGACGTTGATGATCCAGTTGAGATATGTTTCTTCTGTACCTTCAAAATCCTTAGGAAGCATATGTGCGGCCAGGCAGGTAGGTATCAATGTAGCCTTCGTTTGTAACCCTGCCAGTCTGATAGCCTGTAACATTTTCAGCTCATCTTCGAGGTTTAATCCGTAACCACTTTTTACTTCTATGGTGGTTACGCCTTCCTGTAAATGACGGTTAGCTCTTGCTACCGTGTTTTTAGTAAGGGTATCGATAGTGGCGGTACGTGTTTTGGTAACAGAGTCCCATATGCCACCACCTGCACGGGCGATTTCCAAATAACTTTTGCCGGCGATGCGCATCGCATAATCACGGCTGCGGTTTCCGTCAAAGCAGATATGTGTATGGCAGTCTATGAACCCCGGCAATAGTACTGCCGGAGTGTTAATATGTGTGATATTACTTTGCGGGTATTGTTGTTGCAGGGTATTAAAATCTGCTATGGTAATGATTTTACCATTGTCTGTAACTATACCGCCATTCGTTATTACCGGTAATTGTTCATCGCGCAGCGCCCCTTTTACAGGTAATCCTGAGAGAGGTAATATCTGGGAAAACGGGCCAGTCAGGTTCATAGGTCTAAATTAAATTGCTTTGCTACATCCTGTGCTTTCTCATATCCTGCATCTGCATGACGGAAAATCCCTAAAGCAGGATCATTGTATAATACTCTTTGTAAACAAGCTGCCGCGCGGTCTGTACCATCTGCCAGTACTACCATTCCTGCATGCTGGGAATATCCCATCCCTACGCCGCCGCCGTGGTGAAAAGATACCCAGGTAGCTCCACCACCGGTATTAGCCATAAGGTTGAGTAAAGGCCAGTCGGATACGGCGTCAGAGCCATCCTTCATCGCCTCTGTTTCCCGATTGGGAGAAGCGACAGAGCCACAGTCCAGGTGATCACGACCTATAACAATAGGTGCTTTTACTTTGCCCGTTCTTACGAGTTCATTAAAGATGAGCCCTGCTTTTTCACGCTCTCCCATACCCAGCCAGCAGATACGTGCCGGCAGCCCCTGGAAGGCCACCTGTTTCTGTGCTTTCTGTAACCAGTTGATAAGTGGTTTGTTCTCCGGGAAAGCGTCCATTAACGCCTGATCTGTGGTATAGATATCCTGTGGATCTCCGGAGAGCGCTACCCAGCGGAAAGGGCCTTTTCCTTCGCAGAATAAAGGGCGGATATATGCAGGTGTGAAGCCGGGGAAATTGAAAGCGTTTGCCTCTCCCCCTTGTTTAGCGAATTCCCGCAGGTTATTGCCATAATCAAAAGTAACAGCTCCTTTCAGTTGTAATGCCAGCATATAGCCTACATGACGGGCCATGCTTTTTAATGATAATTGTTTGTAAGCATCTGCATCTGATTTACGAAGCGCAGCTGCTTCCTCTAAGGACAGTCCGTTAGGGATGTATCCGTTGAGAGGATCATGTGCGGATGTCTGGTCTGTTAGTATATCAGGGATGATATTATCTTCCAGTAATCTTTTTAATAAATCTCCCGCATCACTCACTAATCCTATGGAAAGCGCCTGTCCTTTAGCTTTGGCGTCCATTGCCCAGGTGATCGCTTCCTCATAGGAATGCGTCATGCGATCTATGTAGCGGGTAGCCAGTCTTTTCCGGATACGGGTTTCATCCACGTCTGCACCGAGGAACACAGCGCCTGCCATGGTAGCCGCTAATGGCTGTGCGCCCCCCATACCGCCTAAACCGGCAGTGACTAACAAACGACCATTAAGATTTCCTCCGAAGTGCTGATTACCGCATTCCACAAAGGTTTCGTAAGTGCCTTGTAAGATACCTTGTGTACCTATGTAAATCCAGCTGCCTGCTGTCATCTGTCCGTACATCATCAGGCCCTTTGCACGTAACTCATTGAAGTGTTCCCAGGTGGCCCATTTAGGCACCAGGTTACTATTGGCCAGCATTACACGTGGCGCCTGCGGATGTGTACGGACAACGCCTACCGGCTTGCCCGACTGTACCAGTAAGGAATGATCTTCATCCAGTTCCAGCAATATTTCTATGATCTTTTGTAATGCTTCCCTGTTACGGGCTGCCTGGCCAATACCACCATATACGACCAGTTCATCCGGGTTCTCCGCCACTTCATCGTCCAGGTTATTCAGGAGCATACGCAGGGGGGCTTCCGTCTGCCATGAGCGGGCATGTAATTGCGGGCCACGGGGAGCTTTGTAATGCGGGTGTGCCGCATATGTTTTAATAAAGTCCGAACTGGTCATGATAAATACCGTTTAGTGATAAGTGATTGTCGGTAGCCGCGTTATTGGCTACATTAACTAAAGACTGATTGGTGATGAGTGTATGCAGGTGTTGAATATCGTACGCGAAGATCCTGTCTTTTGTAGCGAAGGAAACTGTTTCGCGCACAAAGCTATGCACGGTTTCCAGCACAGGACCGGATGTAAGCGGACGGCGAAAATCCACAGCCTGAGCAGCATACAGCAGTTCTATCGCAAGAATATATTCCAGGTTGTCTATCACCTGGTGCAGTTTACGACCACTGATAGATCCCATAGAGACATGGTCTTCCTGCCCCAGAGAAGTAGGAATGCTGTCTGCACTGGCGGGGAAACACAAGGTTTTATTTTCGGTCACCAATGCCGCTGTGGTGTATTGTGGAATCATAAAACCGGAGTTGAGCCCTGCGTTTTCTATGAGCAGTTTGGGCAGGCCATACCGCCCTTCAATCATCATATAACAACGCCTGTCTGAGATATTACCCAGTTCTGCAGCCGCCACAGTAGCGTAATCGAGTGGAATAGCCAGCGGCTGGCCGTGGAAATTACCACCACTGATAGTATCCTCAGCGCTGAAGATAATAGGGTTATCAGTAACAGCGTTCAGTTCAATGGTAGTGAGTTCATGCAGGTGTAACCAGGCCGTACGGGAAGCGCCATGCACCTGTGGCATACAGCGTAAAGAGTAAGGGTCCTGTACACGGTCACAGTCAGCATGCGCAGCCATGATACCTGAATTCTCCAGCATTGTTTTAAGGCGGTGAGCCACCAGCTGACTACCGGGATAAGGGCGTATAGCGTGTAAGCGCGGATCGAAAGGACGGGCAGTACCCATTAATCCTTCTAATGATAAAGCCCCTATAATATCTGCAGCTTCCAGCAGGTTATGAAAACGTTGCAATGCTGTTACTGCAAAGGAAAGAATAAACTGCGTACCATTGATGAGTGCCAGTCCTTCTTTAGGGCCGAGTATAACCGGTACAATACCCTCTGCCTGCATCATAGCAGAAGTATGCACACGTTGTCCTTTGTACCACACCTCTCCTAATCCTATCAATGGCAGGAACAGGTGTGATAAGGGCGCCAGGTCGCCGGACGCCCCCACAGAGCCTTTCTCCGGCACTACCGGTGTAATGTTATGTTCTATATGCCAGATGATACGGTCTACCGTAGCAGGCGCCACACCGGAATACCCTTGAGCCAGTGCATGCACTTTAGTGATCAGCATTACGCGGGCTACTGTTAGCGGGATAGGATTTCCCACGCCTACGCTATGGCTCTGCAGGATGTTGTATTGCAGGGTGCGGGTGTCTTCTTCGGAGATCTTGGTATCGCACAAAGGGCCAAAGCCGGTGTTGATACCGTATACCGTGCTATGCTTAGCGACGATCTCCTGTACATAGGCACGGCTGGCAGCAATACGTGCTGCCACTTCGGGGATGATGACCCCACGTAAGCGGCCCGCGGCAATATCAAGCGCTTTGACTACTGTGAGCTGATCAATGCCGTAATTGAATTGGTGTATCATTATACAATCAGTTTTTCATTGAAGAAAGAATACGTGTGGACAATGGCTGCTGCTGAACGGCTTTCTCCACCTGTGTGATGGCTTCCAGCAACTGTTTGCTCTGACGCTGTGTTTCTGTAAGTGCTGTCATGGCCAGGGTGATGGCCTCCCATACAGGCTGTACTTCCTGTAATAACGACTCTCCTTTGCCGGTAAGCATTACCAGCTGCCGGCGTCCATCATCGGGGCAGGGAGCTGTTTCTACCAGTCCTTTCTTTTTAAGGCCGGTTACCAGCTGACTGACCGCAGAATGCGATACTTCCAGTTGTTCGGCGATATCAGTTAAGGGGATGTTCTGTTGTCTGGACAGGATATAGAATACAGGGAACCAGCTGGCATCAAAGGCAATACCTGATTGCTCATAGACTTTATTTACTTCCATCAGGAAGTATTCACTTAACCGCCTTAACCGGCTGCCAAATACCAGGTATCCCAGGGAAGAATAAAAACTCATAACGCAGGGTATTAAATTATATAAGCACTTACATAATTTAATACAATAATAAGGAATTTCTCAATTCCTTCAATTTTTGGTTTATTTTTTACGGACGTCGAACCAAACGGGGGATGTGTCTGTGACTTCGCCGTTGTAGTTGATACTGAGTTCCTCTCCCTTTTTAATTTCTTTACGGGTAATGATACTCATGGTTTCTTCATCAAAGTCCATTTCATACTCGCAATTAGGATCGTAAGCATGGTTGTAGATGGAACAAAAACCGAGTGCGATACAGGAGCGTGTTTCGCGTACACCCCAAAGGAAGATGTAGTTGTGCAACTTGGTCGTATCCACCGTTTGTGTGTCATCGTAAGATAGAACCAGTACAGGTGAGGTTTCTATGCGGGTACCTGCAGGAATGTTTTCTCTTGTGAATACCCCCCGGCCCTTGCCTTTTGTGTGATCTACGTATAAATATGGTTTGATCATAATTTTATAATACAAAGCGTAAAATAAAGGTAAAGCAGGAAGTTATCAAAATCAGGCATAAAAATTTTAGGTTTGCGGAAATGTAATTACGAAATATGATCGATTATAACCCAAAAGCCTGGTTTACTTTCATCTTCCGGTTTCACAAAGGAGATACCGTGCGCAAGCTATCTCCCATGTTCCTGGGCCTCTCTATCTATTCCGCTGCTGTAGCGTATATAGAGATGGATTTCTTTAAGCTGAAGGCCGACAGTGAACTGAAAAACATAGTGATAGTACACACTCTGCTGGGTTTTGTTATATCAATGCTGCTCGTATTCCGTACCAATACCGCCTATGACCGCTGGTGGGAAGGGCGCAAACATTGGGGCGCCCTCGTGAACAACAGCCGTAACCTGGCCATCAAGTTAAGCGCTATGCTACCTGCCAACACCACCTCCAGAGAATACTTCAGGTTAATGGTCCCTAATTATGCATTTGCCCTGAAGAACCATCTGCGGATGAACTTTATTGGCGGTGAACTGGAAACGGTACCCGGTTTTACAGTAGATACCACCAAACATGTGCCTAACCAGATTGCGGCACATATACTGGCACATATACACGAACTGTACCGCCAGCAACAGATCTCCGGAGAACAACTGCTCTCCGTCAACCATGAATTACAAGCCTTTACCGATATATGTGGCGCCTGTGAACGTATCAGGAACACCCCTATCCCGTTTTCGTACAGCGTTTTCATTAAGAAATTCATTTTCTTTTATGTGATGACCCTGCCCCTTGGTTATGTGTTCACTGTCGGTTACCTGATCATACCCGTAGTCGTATTCGTTTTTTATGTATTGGCCAGTCTTGAGCTGATCGCAGAAGAAATCGAGGACCCTTTTGGTTTTGATGCCAACGACCTTCCTACAGACACCATTTCAGCCAACATACGCAAACATGTGGCAGAGATATTGTAATGTAGCACCTCAACTTTGTTTAATTTCGCTCACTGACAGCCTTTTGGAATATGGAAAATGAAGCTTTACAGGAAAAATTCGAAACGCTTGTCGATGAGCACAACTACCAGGAATTAAAGGTTTACCTGGACGATCAGCTCATTACGGATGTGGCCGAACTCATTCATGAGTTACCGGAGCAGGCTGGTATTATCATCAACAACCTCTCCCTGGGGCGTGCTGCTGCTGCCTTCAGGATACTGGAGTTCCATGCACAGGAAGATGTGATCCATGAGCTGCCGGCTGCGAAAGTGGCCGAACTGCTGAATGAACTGCCTGCGGATGACCGTACCGCTTTCCTCGGAGAGCTGCACAGTGATGTGGTGAAAGAGCTGATCAAACTACTGGACCCCGAAGAACGGAAAATTACACTCAGCCTGCTGGGATACCATGAAACCAGCGTAGGGCGTATCATGAACCCGGACTATATCGCTGTCCGGGAGGAATGGACGGTTAAGCAGGTGCTTGATTATATCCGTGAATACGGAAAGGACAGTGAAACCATAGACGTGATCTATGTAGTGGATGAAAAAGGCAAACTGATAGATGACTTCCGTATCAGGGAATTCCTGCTGGTGGCTACCAACACCGTCGTTCATACCCTGATGGATGACCGCTTTGTAGCCCTCCATGTGAACGATGAACAGGAAGAGGCCATCCAGGTATTCCGTATGGAAAACCGTGTGGCCCTGCCGGTTGTGGATGATGAAGGTATCCTGCTGGGTATCGTGACCATCGATGACATGTTGTGGATTGCCAATGAAGAACATACGGAAGATATCCAGAAGATAGGTGGTACCGAAGCATTGGACGAACCTTACCTCGATATTCCCCTCATGAAGCTGGTGAAGAAACGAATAGGCTGGCTGGTGATCCTCTTTATAGGAGAAATGCTTACTGCTACCGCCATGGGCTTCTTTGAGGATGAAATTGCCAAAGCTGTAGTACTGGCCCTGTTCGTACCACTCATTATCTCCAGCGGTGGTAACAGCGGCTCCCAGGCATCTACCCTGATCATACAGGCCATGGCCCTGGGTGAGATCACCATTGAAGACTGGTGGCGCGTTATGCGCCGGGAAATCCTTTCCGGATTAATGCTGGGTAGTGTACTGGGACTGATCGGCTTTATCCGTATCCTTCTCTGGAACTCCTTCTTTCATACCTATGGCGCCCATTCTGTATTGATAGGCATTACCGTAGGACTGTCACTCATTGGAGTGGTATTATGGGGCACCCTTTCGGGCTCTATGCTGCCGTTGATCCTGAAACGTCTGGGGGCTGACCCCGCCACGTCTTCGGCTCCTTTTGTGGCTACACTGGTGGACGTAACAGGGCTTCTGATTTACTTCTCCGTAGCTTTTGCTTTGATGGAAGGGATACTGCTGTAGCTGATTCTCTTACTCTTCACGCTATCCCTGTATTTCCTTATTAAAAACATATCTGAATAACTGACGGTGTCTGCCGGGGGCTTTGCCTTTAATGAACGCATCACGGATGCTACCGTGTTGCCCTGCCCTATGATGAGCAGACGCTTGCCCCAGTCGTCATGACGGGTAATCTCATAAATCAGTCCTTCCCCGGTAGAATCAGGGTTATAAGAAGCCGTATCCACATTTTTATACCCCCGCAGGGAATCTGCTGTTTGAAGGCTGCGTATAAAAGGAGTGATATAGATCTTCTGTATACCCGAATCTTTCAGGAAACGGTATAAATCGCCAGCGCGGCGGAACCCTGTTTCAGTTAAAGAGGAATCGTAACCCGGTAATTGTTCTGCATGCCGTATCAGGAAAAAGGTGCCGGTAAGGAAGGTACTGTCTTCTGCAAGGGGTACAGGTTCCTTTTCCGGAACCCGCTGTTCACAGGCCATGCAACATGATAATAGCAAGATTATACAATACCTCATAGGATTCGCTGGTTCAATATTGCAACAAATTACGAATTTTATAATTTGCCGGGTAATGACGTTAATCACATGACTCTCATTTTGTTATTATAAGACTATTTTCCCTATTGTTTATACAGAATTCACATTTTTTAGCCATATTGCACGCTGATCCATGTAAAAACTGAAAAACATATATGTGCGGAATAGTCGCTTATATAGGCCAGCGAGAAGCCTACCCCATCGTTCTTAAAGGATTAAAACGGTTAGAATACCGTGGTTATGACAGCGCAGGTGTTGCCCTGATCAATAACGGACTACAGGTATACAAGAAAAAAGGTAAGGTGGCAGAACTGGAGAACCACGTAAGTGGTAAAGATATGCGCGGTCATATCGCCATCGGTCATACCCGCTGGGCTACCCACGGAGAACCAAGTGACCGTAACTCTCACCCACACGTTTCCGGCAATGGCAAACTGTCTATGATCCATAACGGGATCATAGAAAACTATGCACAGCTGAAACAGGAACTGCTGAACCAGGGCCATATTTTCAAAAGTGATACCGATACAGAAGTACTGATTCACTTCATTGAAGAGATTCAGAAAAGTAATCACTGTACGCTCGAAGAGGCTTTACGTATTGCCTTAAAAAGAGTGGTAGGCGCTTATGTAATTGTTATCATAGATGAAGATAACCCGGATACACTGATCGCTGCCCGCAAAGGCAGTCCGCTGGTAATAGGCGTAGGCAAAGGAGAACACTTCCTGGCGTCAGATGCTTCCCCTATCGTGGAATACACCAAAGAAGTGGTGTATGTGAATGATTACGAGATAGCGATTATCAAGGCAGATGAACTGATACTGAAGAATATCTCCAACGAAAGACAAACACCTTATATACAAAAGCTGGACATTGAACTGGCGGCGATTGAGAAAGGCGGATACGATCACTTTATGCTCAAAGAGATCTTTGAGCAGCCCCAAACCATCTTCGACAGCTTACGCGGCAGACTGGACGCTAAAAATGGTACGCTTACCATTGGTGGTATCCGGGAACATGCAGAAATGCTCAGTAAGGCCAAACGCATTATCATCGTGGCCTGTGGTACATCCTGGCATGCCGGGCTTGTTGCAGAGTATATGATTGAAGAGCTGTGCCGCATACCGGTAGAAGTGGAATACGCTTCTGAGTTCCGCTACCGCAACCCGGTAGTTGGGCCCGGTGATGTGATCATTGCCGTGTCACAATCCGGAGAAACTGCCGATACATTAGTGGCAATAGAAAGCGCCAAAGAAAAGGGCGCTATCATCCTGGGCGTTTGTAACGTGGTGGGCTCTTCTATTGCACGTTTGTCTGATGCCGGTGCGTATACGCATGCCGGTCCGGAGATTGGCGTTGCCAGTACCAAAGCATTTACCGCACAGCTGGCCGTACTTTGCCTGATAGGTCTTAAAGTGGCCATCGTAAAAGGTAGTATCACCAAGCAACGTTTCCAGCATCTTTTAGATGAACTGGATAATATCCCTGAGAAAGTGGCGACTGTCCTTAAACTTAATGGCAGGATCAAAGAGATAGCGGCCAAATATAAAGATGCCCGCGATTTCCTCTACCTGGGACGTGGCTATAACTTCCCGGTGGCCCTGGAAGGCGCCCTGAAACTGAAAGAGATCTCCTACATACATGCTGAAGGCTATCCTGCCGCTGAAATGAAACATGGTCCTATTGCCCTGGTAGATGAGAACCTGCCTGTAGTGTTTGTGGCCACCCACGATAGCTACTATGAAAAGGTAGTTTCCAATATCCAGGAAATCAGGGCCCGTAAAGGCAAGGTGATAGCCGTTATTACAGAAGGCGACCAGGTAATTCCGGGTATGGCAGATGATATTATCGAAGTGCCGGAAGCAGATGAACTGGTAGCACCGATGCTCTCTGTTATTCCGATGCAGTTGCTGGCTTATCATATCGGCGTACTGAAAGGTTTTGACGTGGATAAACCAAGGAACCTGGCAAAGTCTGTAACAGTAGAATAGTTTTACATCCTTTTAACACCAAAGCAAATGAACCTGATACAGAAAAAGCCGCTCAAAGAGTTAGGCTATAATTTTGTAGCAGCCTCTTACCTGCCTGACGGGAAAGATGAATATTACCTGCGTAATAAGCAGTCGGGCAATGAGATTGTATACCGGCAGCTGTCTGCGATGGAAATAGAGACACTGGTAAGAAATGATAATACTTCCGACGACTGGAATAATATCTTTGTTGCCGATGCATTCAATCCTCAACTTGTAAAACACTGCCATTTCTTTGGGATGGTACGTATCGGGAAACTGGAACCTTATTATTTGGAGTTCCATAACCTGCGGCAGCCTGTAGGCTTATATAACAGCACTATTTCTTCCTGCGACTTTGGCGATAACGTAGTTGTTCACAACGTACATTTCCTCTCTCATTATATCATTGGTAACGAGGTGATGATCTGTAACGTAAATGAAATGGCTACGACAGATCATGCTAAATTCGGGAATGGTATTGTGAAAGAAGGTGAACCGGAAAATGTGCGTATCTGGCTGGAGCTGTGCAATGAAAACGGGGGGCGTAGCGTAATGCCTTTTGATGGTATGCTGCCCGGCGATGCATGGCTGTGGACGCGTAACAGGGATGATGAAACACTTCAATCGAAGTTTAAAGCATTCACAGAAAAACAATTCGATAAAAAACGCGGATATTATGGCATGGTGGGCGACCGCTGTGTGATCAAGAACGTGAAGATCATTAAAGATGTTACTATCGGCACAGATGCTTATCTGAAAGGGGCGAATAAGATAAAGAATGTAACGATCAATAGCTCTGCGGATGCGACTACACAGATAGGTGAAGGTTGTGAGTTAGTGAATGGTGTAGTGGGTTATGGATGCCGCGTGTTTTATGGTGTGAAGGCGGTACGTTTTATTATGGCCTCTCATTCGCAGCTGAAATATGGTGCGCGTCTGATCAACTCTTATCTTGGGAATAATTCAACGATCTCCTGTTGTGAAGTATTGAATTCTCTTATATTTCCGGCTCACGAACAACATCATAATAATTCTTTTTTATGTGCCGCGTTGATCATGGGGCAGAGCAATATGGCTGCCGGTGCTACTATCGGGTCTAACCATAATTCCCGTGGAGCAGATGGTGAGATTATTGCAGGACGGGGCTTCTGGCCAGGCTTATGTGTGAGCTTAAAACATAATTCCAGGTTCGCCAGTTTTACGCTGATTGCCAAAGGCAATTATATGTCGGAGATGGATATTCCTTTTCCGTTCAGTTTAATCCTGAATGATGAACAGCATAATAGTCTGAAGATTATGACAGGCTACTGGTTTTTGCATAACATGTATGCACTGGCCCGTAATTCCTGGAAACATATGGACCGTGATAAACGTACGGATAAAACACAGTTGATAGAGTATGATTATTTAGCCCCGGATAGTGTGGAAGAAATGATTCATGCAATGGAACTGATGGAAGTAGCTGTGGGTAAAGCGTGGTATGCTGACAAGGAAACCGGTTCTGATTATCGTCAGAAAGGAAGGGATTTATTGCTGAATAATATTGAAGAAGTAAGTCATCTGAAAATATACGCAGAGAAGGTAGAGAACAGCAGCCGCAAAACAGAATTACTCAAAGTACACAGGAGTTATCCTTTGTTCCGGGAGCTGATCAATTTATATGCGGTGCGTAATATCTTCAGTTATCTTAAAACACATCCTGATACTTCTTTTGCATCTCTGCAAACTATTGCCAATACTGCAGAACGTGGCCCATGGTGTAATGTAGGCGGACAACTAATGAAATCGTCCACACTGCAATTATTGAAAGATAATATCCGTAGTGGCAAAATCAATAGCTGGGACCAGCTGCATGAAAACTACCGGCAGATAGGAGAACAATATCCTGTTGATAAATTACAACACGCTATTGGCGCTGTTTTATTTATACAGGAGAGAAAAGATTTTACCCCTGCTTATTTAAAAGAATCGCTGCTATCTTCTGTTGCTACACAGGAACTGATTACGGATAATATTTACCGCTCCCGTGAAAAGGATTACCAGAACCCTTTCCGTAAGATGACATATGAGAACAGTGCGGAGATGGATGTAGTAACGGGAAAACTGGAAAGTAACAGTTTTATTCAGCAGACAATTGCTGACCTGAAATCTTATAAGGAAAGCGTGAGTGCGTTAATTAATGAATGGCACCTGTAGTATTTTTAATCTTCGATCATTATCTCTTTCAGATCTTTATTATTGATAAATTTTTTATCCGTTAAAGTGTTAAGGAACATGTACAACTGTCTTTGTTCCTTTTCACTTAAAGGGATACCATTTTTCAACAAAGGATCTATTGTATTTCCTTTCTCCTGCCCATGATCATACATGGCAAATACCTGGAAAATATCAAAGAAACGTCCGTCGTGCATGTAGGGTGAGCTTACCAGTACATTGCGTAAAGAAGGGACTTTAAATTTGAGATAGTCTGCTGTGTTATTAGTGATCTTCATTCTGCCGATGTCATTCATGGAAGGCAGGTAGGGCAATCCGTTGTTACGCATACTGAAATCGGTGAAGAATGGTTCTTTGTGACAGGCTGCACATTTCTGCTGAAAGGTCCTGTAGCCGCCCTGTTCTTCCGGGGTGAATGTTACCCCCGGTTCTTTTCTCATCACACTATCGTATCTGGATTCAAAGGAGATCATGATAGCCATGAACTGGGATAATGCTTTCAGCATTCTCTGACTGTTGACTTCTTCCGTTCCGAAGGCATCTTTAAACATCCTTTTGTATGTCTTATTTCCCTGAAGACGGGTGATCAGCTCTTTTAAGTCCATCCCCATTTCATCTTCATTTGTGATGGGTGATATTGGTTGTACTTCCAGATGATTTACTCCTCCATCCCACATGAAGTCCTTTTGCCAGATTAAGTTGAACAGTGTAGGTACGGAGCGGCTGGTAACCCTGCCCATGATACCATGGCTGAGAGCATGGTCGAAGTGGCCGAAGGCCGCGAACTGCTGGTGGCAGAAGCCGCAGGAAACAGAGCTGTCCTTAGAAAGTTTAGGATCGTAGAAGAGATAACGGCCAAGGGCTATGCCTTGTTTGGTAAGCGGGTTCTTTGAGAAGTCGTAGACAGGTTTAGGCAGGCTGTCTGGCAGTTTAAGGGTATAGTACTCCGGACCGGGTTCACCGGCTTTACCCATGATGAGTAACCACAGGCAAAAGAGAGAGAGCAGGTATACCGCTTTACGGATCATTTTAATTTTTTACAGAGAACATGTGTTGGTAATTATCGGCGATTCTATCTGCGGCTGTTCCTGGTGTCATAAATCCTGCTACTTGTCTGAAGCTGATTCCATTAAACCAGGTATAGGCATCTGCTGTTAAATTAATCTTAGCAGATGATTTTAAGACCAGTGTTTGTGGCAAAGTTAAGTTTACTATGCGCTGTGTGATATGCGGCGCCCTGTATCCTCCTATATGAAATTCTATTATATGCCCGGGTAAATGTGAAGAGGGAGATGTTCCTTCCAGTTTTGCCATAATATAACCGCTGTTCCAGGTCCAGAACATTCCATAAATAGGGTCTAATGCGCCGCTTTGAGCCCCTGTACAGTTCAGTAAGCTATCTATGCCTATCATAAAAGAAAGACCCTTATACCGGCCCTCAGGCAGCTTTAAAGTGATTCTTTTTGAATTGAGACTATCCTCACTTACCAGAAAACATTCCGGAGCTGCTTTTATCGTATTTCCGGCGATGTCTGTGACAGAGAAATTACTGAGGTAATATCTGAATACGGTGATGTTAAAAGTATCTCCTGCCGCATTCAGGTAGGTGGTATTCCCCAGTGCCATAGGCACACCGTTCACTGTATGGTTAAGGTTTAGCTGAAGGGTTTGGGCCTTCGCTCCTTTTAGAACAAACAGACTAATAAGCAACAGGCAATATCTCATAAGATGAAAGTAAAGGAAATATGGGAATGATTAAAACTCCGTGTATGTAGTAAATGTTTTAAACAACTCAGGAAGAGCGTAAATTCTCATGTAAATTCTTTATAACTCTTACCGGACTTCTATATAACAGGTATATAAGCCCTATCTATATAAGTACGGCTTATATACGGGTTATATACGGGTTATATAGGGCTTATATAGGGCTTATATCACCATAAGCACTGAATCTCAGTAAGTTATCAGTACAGACTAATATTTCTATGCTTTTTTACTACTGATTATCAATATATTAAAGTATAAAGAAAATTATTCTGGCAGGAAATGGCAGGGCTAATATGAAGAGAGGGTGACCTTTTTAGAAGTCACCCCCTGGGTTCTGTTGTTTAATCATTTTCTGCAAACACGGAGTTCCTAATGGAGCTTTATACGGATTATTTCCTTTTATAACCCCATCCGCCATAGTAGAACACTACTAAAAAGCAAATCAGTGGCACACCATATGCCAAAGCAGTAGACTGCTTATCTGCAACCAATCCCATTACAAAGGGAACAATCGCCCCTCCTACAATAGACATGATCTGGAAAGAAGCGCCGCGTTTGGTATGAATACCCAGATCCTTTACCCCCAGGGCAAAGATCGTAGGGAACATGATAGACATAAAGAAGAAAATAGCGATCAGCGCATATACTGATAATGCACCACTGCCAGCCATTACGGCAGCGCATAATACTACATTGATAGTGGCATACAGCATGAGTAATTTATTGGCAGCTACCTTTCTCATAATAGCAGTACCGATAAACCGGCCAGCCAGGAACAAAGCCATCCCGATAGAAAGTAAGAAAGAGGCTTCCTTGCTGCTGGTACCATGCCAATACTCTGTAGCATAGTTCAGGAACAATGCCCCTACTCCTACCTGCGCAGCCACATAAAAGAACTGTGTGATAACACCCCATACGAAATGAGAATGGGCGAATAAAGGTTTTGCAGCAGCCAGGCTTTCATTCCCTGTTTGTTCCTCTTCCTTAATTTCAGGTAAAGGCGTACGGTAAAAAAAGAGGGCGATCACCAGTACCAGTATGCCGATAATAATATAAGTAAGCTGTACGGAAGAAAGGTCTTTCACACTGGCCGGGTTACCCTTGTCCTCAAAAAACAGCATACCTCCTATTATAGGTCCCAGGAAAGAACCCAGTCCGTTGAAACACTGTGAAAGGTTTAAACGTTGTTCTGATGTTTCCCTGCTACCCAATACGGTCACATAAGGATTGGCTGCTGTTTCCAGGCAGGCCAGGCCACAGGCGAGGATAAAAAGAGCTATTAAGAATCCTTCAAAATTAAGATGGCTGGCAGCAGGATAAAATAAGAAAGCGCCTGTCGCATACAGCAGCAAACCCATGATAATCCCCCGTTTGTAACCGTATTTATTCATGAAAAGACCAGCCGGTAATGCCATTAAAAAGTACGCGCCAAAATAAGATAACTGCAATAAGGTAGAACGGGATTTGGTAACGTGCAGTACTTCCTGGAAATGTTTGTTCAATACATCAAGCAGGCCATAGGCAAGGCCCCAGAGAAAGAACAGACTTGTAACCAGGATGAGAGGAAAGAGATAACTTTTATTTGTATCAATGTTTGCTTTAACGGTGGAATTTGGAATTGCAGCTCCTGCCATGATAGGAAATTTATGTGATAAAAATATAGGCAGACCCGCAGGCCTGCCATCTGATAAGCTAACTGATCGATCTGTCCAGGTGCGTATATCCCCCATCTACATACACGATCTGACCTGTTGTATGAGAGGATACATTTGATAACAATACCGCTGTCATGTTGGCAATTTCAGTGGAAGTTGTCATACGTTTTCCCAATGGGATCTTTGATACGATAGACGCCAGTTTTTCTTCCGGATTTGGCAGAGAGTTGATCCAGGTTTCATACAGCGGTGTCCATACTTCCGCAGGAATTACCGTGTTTACACGAATACCATAAGGTAACAGCTCTACTGCCCATTCGCGGGTTAAAGCATTGATGCCACCTTTGGAAGCTGCATAACCGGAAGTGTTGCCCTGTCCTGTATCCGCTACTTTGGAACCGATATTCAGGATAGTACCCTTTGTGGCTTTCAGATGCGGTAATGCATAATGTGCCAGGTTATAATAATGCGATAAGTTCTTTTGTAATGAAGCCATGAACTTTTCAGGACTGCCGCTTTCCAGGCCACAGCCATCGTTTACACCAGCATTATTCACCAGGCCATCGATACGGCCATATTGTTTTATGGTGAAATCGATCACCTTTTTACAGTCGGCCACTTCTCCCAGTTCTGCCGTTACACCAGCCGCTTTTCCGCCTGCAGCAATGATAGCTGCTACTGCTTTGTCATTATCTTCTGCACTTCTTCCGGCAATGACTACGATGCCGCCTTCTGCCCCAACTACTTTGGATATAGCTTCTCCTATTCCTTTAGCACCACCTGTAACTATAAATACTTTATCCTTTAATCCCAGATCCATGTGAATGGTTTAATTTGTTTTAAAGATTGTAGAACCTCACCGCATTAGCGCCCATGATATTAGCCTGTTCCGTTGCCGATAAACGGCTGATATAATCCGTGATCAGTTGTTTCACCTGTGCATAAGAACCAGCCAGTTTACAAACGGGCCAGTCGGACCCGAACAGTAACCTGTCAGTCCCGAATGCATCCAGCGTTATGTCCAGGAAAGGTGTGAAATGTGCAGGCTGCCAGCGTTGCCAGTCGGCCTCAGTCACCAGTCCGCTTAATTTGCAGTATACATGCGGTTCTTTTGCGATCGCACGCATATGCTTCTCCCATTCCTGTATATCGCCGGATTTAAAATCGGGTTTAGCCATATGATCTATCACCAGGCGTTGTTGCGGGAACTTCTTTACGAAAGCCTCCACAGCAGGCAATTGTTTCGGATACACCAGGATATCGTAAGTAAAATGATATTTTGCCAGGGCATGTATACCACGGCAAAAATCTTCACGTAACAGGAATGCCGGATCGGGTTCTCCCTGTACGATATGTCTGAATCCTTTTAACTTGCTGAATTGATTGTAATATGCGAGCCGTTCGGGGAGATTATCTGCACACAGGTTTGTCCATCCCACTACTCCTTTTATAAAATCATGTTTTGATGCCAGTTCCAGCAGGAATGCAGTTTCATCTTCCGACTGATCTGCCTGTACTGCCACACAACCGTCTACATTATTCTCTGTTAAAACAGGGAGCAGATGATGAGGCAGGAAATCGTCCTGGATCACTTTCATATTGTCAGTGATCCAGGCGTCCTTTACAGGATTATAATTCCAAAAATGCTGGTGTGCGTCTATTATCATTATTTCATAACGTTAAAATCGTACTACAGGGAAAAGATCTTATCCATCTTTATCCATTTCTCACCGGGTTTGGCAACCGGTAAGGCCTGCTGATACTTCCACATCAGGGCTTCCCATTCCTGTACTTTTGGATTAGCGGCATCGGCTGCATCCTTTTTTTCTCCGGAAAAACTATCGTTCACTTCCATGATCATGAATAACCTGTTCATGATACGATATATCTCCATATTCACGATACCACTGTCTGTGATACTCTTTCTTATTTCGGGCCATATTTCGCGGTGATATGCTTCATATTCCGCGATTAAAACAGGATCATTTTTCAGATCTAAAGCCAGGCAATATCTTTCCATAAGTTATGAATTATTTGCCTTGTAAGCTACTGCTGTTTGTTTGGACGATCCCAGACCATCTATACCCAGTTCTATCACATCTCCGGGTTTCAGGTAAACGGGCGGATTCATGCCTAATCCCACACCGGCTGGCGTACCTGTAGAGATCACATCACCCGGAAGCAATGTCATGAACTGGCTGAGATAAGAAACGAGAAAAGGTAAGCTGAAGATCAGGTTAGCGGTAGTACCGTCCTGCATTTTCTTACCGTTTACAGTGAGCCATAAACGCAGGTTATGCACGTCTTTTATTTCGTCTTTGGTCGCCATCCATGGGCCAAGTGGCGCAAAGGTATCGTTGCTCTTACCTTTTACCCATTGTCCATTACGTTCCAGCTGAAATTCGCGTTCGCTGTAATCGTTGTGCAGGCAGTAACCGGCGATATAATCCATAGCATCTTTCTCTTCCACATAGCTGGCCTTCTTACCAATTACTACAACCAGTTCCACTTCCCAGTCTGTTTTCTGACTGCCGCGCGGAATGATCAGATCGTCGTTAGGGCCTACCAATGCAGAAGTACTTTTGAAAAATACGATTGGTTCTTTAGGGATCGGGGCATTGGTCTCCTTTGCATGATCTGCATAGTTCAGTCCAATACAGATTATTTTGGAAGGACGCGCCACAGCAGATCCAAGGCGGGTTCCTGCAGGTACTGCCGGGCAGTCTTTAGCATGTTTTTCCCACCATTGTGCCAGGCGTGTTAATCCATCCGTTTCAAAAAACTTTTCTCCGAAATCTTCTCCGAATGCACTTACATCAAAGTTTCCTGTAGCTGTTGCAATGCCCGGCTTTTCTGCTCCCGGAACGCCAAATCGTATCAGTTTCATATATTTTCCTTGTTATTTACATGTTTGTAATCTGCAGATGCCCGTCATTCACGCTTACATCCGCTATGCTTTTAATCCTGGATCCCTTCGCAAATATTATGGTGCAGTTTTCCGGATGTGCTTTTGCAGAGATAATCCCGCCGCTGTATCCATCTGGTACTGCCAGGTGCAGCGTTTTATTAGCACCGGCAAATTCGGCATATACATATACAGAATCTGTAGTTGTAACGGCAGGTTGGATTTTAACGATAAAGTCTGCAATGATCTTACCTGATGTCAGGTTCTTCCTGTAATTTTTTGTAACGGTGGTTGTCAGGTCCAGTTTACCCAAACCCAGTTTCTGTTCTGCATATTGCCATATTGCTGCCGGAGGAGTGCCCACCTGGTTAATTTTCAGGTCTGTACCATCCAGGCTTGCATGATAATAACGGGTATTACGTTTTTTCATCAGTACACCGATATAACAGCTGTTAGGCTTGTCCCATACGGTACGGAACATATCGGATTCCTTTGCATCATCTGCCAGTGGCAGATCGAAAGTTTTTTCCTTTGCCTGTCCGTTCAGTGCAAAAGTGATTTTTACCTGTCCGGTATCACCAGCAGGGAATCCTACTGCTACGGTACCGGCGGGTGTTGCAGGTGTAAAATTGTCTGCGGCAGACGCTTCCGTGGATTGTTCCGGTTGTTTACCGGATTCATTACAGGCAAAAAAAACAGGGATAAGCAGTAATAGTGCGAAATTTTTCATGGGAATTGAGTGATTTATTGCGAATATAACTTAATTGTTCAGTCGTATAAATCCTCCGTCCAGGGGATAATCTGTTCCTGTGATGAAACCAGCTTCCTCACTGCACAGATATAAGGCCAGGGTGCCCACTTCATCTGGTTTCGCCATACGGCCTATAGGCTGCGTTTTAGACAGCTTTTCAAACATTTCCTGTTCCTTACCGGGATAATTTTTACTGATAAATCCATCTACGAAAGGCGTGTGTACACGTGCCGGAGAAATACAGTTGCAACGGATACCGTCCTGGATATAATCTTTGGCAACGGACAAGGTCATTGTCAGCACCGCTCCTTTACTCATGGAATAAGCAAATCTGTCTGGTATACCTACGCTGGACGCGATAGAGGCTACGTTAAGGATCACCCCGCTTTTCTGCTGCTTCATCTGTTTGATGGCTGCAAACATGCAGTTGTAAGTACCTTTTACATTTACGCTGTACACCCTGTCCAGGTCTTCTTCGGAAGTAGTTTCCAGTTTACCGACATGTGCAATTCCTGCACAGTTTACCAGGATATCAAGTTTCCCTTCGGTTTTGATAATGTTTTCCATGGTCTGCACCACTGTAGCCTGCTGTGCCACATTACAGCCATGTACGGTCGCCTTGCCTCCTGCTGCGATAATATCCGCGGCAGTCTGACGGCCACCTTCTTCATTCAGTTCAATAACGTGGACAGCAGCACCCTGTGCAGCAAATACCTTTGCAATGGCTTGTCCGATCCCACTACCACCACCCGTAATTACGGCCACTTTACCATCTAGTCTAAACAGGTTCATAATATGCTCAATTTAAGGGTTCTAAAATAGCCCTTTTAACAAGGGGAAATCTATCTTTTTTTAACCTTAGCTTGTACTTTCTTGCCATATTTTCCAATTTTCCGGCAAAATCTGTGAAAAATAAGCTAAAAGATGGTAAGAGTCCGTTAGGAGTCCCATGTTTGTAGCATCCTGTTATACAAAGAAAACAGACTCCGTTAGGAGCCCCCCAATTATATGTTATAACCAGGGGATTCCTAACGGAGTCTATTATGGAGATTAAATTTATTTTGCTATAAATACGGGACTCCTGACGGGGTCCAATGACTAGTAAATCTTATTCAGCGTATCTATGTAAGCATGGATAGAGGCGTTCACAATATCGGTAGAATAACCGTAGCCATAATAAGACTGACCATTGTGTTTTACACGCATATTTACTTTGCTCACATCTTTACTGCCACCACGCATCGACTGAATATTAAATTCATCAATGTGGATATCATCTTTGATGATTTCATGGATAGCATTAATAGCTGCATCAACAGGACCATTACCCGCTGCACTGGCTTCCTTTTCCTCTCCGTTGATTCTCAGTTTTACTGTTGCCATAGGGCGCAGCGGATCTCCGCATACTACCTGTAGCAAAGTTACCTTGATCGCTTTATCATCGTAGTTGGTAGCATCACCATCACCCATCAGTTCCATCAGATCTGCATCGCTGATCTCTTTCTTCTGATCAGCGACCACCAGGAAGCGGTGATACACCTCGTCCAGGTTCACTTTATCAATGTTATAACCCAGGCGTTCCAGGTGATGTTTCAGGGCATGACGGCCACTACGTGCTGTGAGGATGATAGAGTTGGAAGGAATACCTACATCTTCAGGGTTCAGGATCTCGTAATTTTCGCGGTGCTTCAGTACACCATCCTGGTGAATACCGGAGCTATGCGCAAAAGCATTACGGCCGATGATCGCTTTATTTGCCTGTACCGGCATACGCATCATGGTCTCTACCAGGTTGCTGATACCATAAATACGTTTGGAATTGATGCCTGTATGATAACCCAGCGCATGATGCGTTTGCATGATCATAGCCACTTCTTCCAGGGATGTATTACCTGCACGTTCACCGATACCGTTGATCGTACATTCTACCTGGCGCGCACCATTGAACACACCGGCCATTGTATTGGCAGTAGCCAGTCCTAGGTCGTTATGACAGTGTACAGAAATGATCGCTTTATCAATATTGGATACATGATCCATCAGGTATTTGATCTTAGCGCCATACTGTTCAGGTAAGCAGTAACCATTGGTATCCGGAATATTCACAACAGTAGCACCGGCAGCAATCACCGCCTGTATCATCTGTGCGAGGTATTCATTATCTGCACGGCCTGCATCTTCTGCGTAGAACTCGATATCGTCCACATACCTGCGGGCATATTTCACGGCATCTACTGCACGTTGCAGAATTTCTTCGCGGGTACTGTTGAATTTGTATTTAATGTGCATATCAGAAGCACCGATACCGGTGTGGATACGCTTACGTTTTGCAAAACGTAATGCTTCTGCAGCAGCATCAATGTCTTTTGTATTAGCACGTGTTAAAGCGCAGATTACCGGCTCACTTACTGCTTTGGATATTTCAACTACGCTCTGGAAATCGCCGGGACTAGAGATAGGGAAACCGGCTTCAATTACATCTACGCCAAGGGCTTCCAGCTCTTTTGCTACCGTAATTTTCTCAACAGTAGTTAACTGGCATCCCGGCACCTGTTCACCATCACGAAGAGTAGTATCGAAGACGTATACACGATTTTTATCGCTCATCATTAGTTAATTTAATTAAGTTAATTCAGGTTCTCTAACACCTTTGCACCCATTGCATCGGTTCCCATTACCAGGTGATTGTCTGTATGCTTGTTGGCAATATCCATGGTACGGTAACCCTGTTTCAGGGTAGCTTCTACGGCTTTGATCACACGCTGTGATTCGTTCTTCAGACCGAATGAAATATCCAGCATCAGTGCGGCAGACAAGATAGACGCTAAAGGATTGGCAATACCTTTACCAGCGATATCGTGTGCAGATCCATGAATAGGTTCGTAGAAACCTACGCTGTCCCCAATGGAAGCAGATGCCAGCATACCCATAGAACCTGCTATCTGTGAGGCTTCATCCGTTAAGATATCACCAAACAGGTTGCCTGTTACGACTACATCGAAACGTTTAGGATCTTTGATCAGCTGCATAGCGGCATTGTCGATGAACATATGTTCTGTTTCAACATCAGGATATTCCTTTGCAATTCCCTGTACTACTTCGCGCCACAGACGGCTTGCTTCCAGTACGTTTGCCTTGTCCACAGAACACAGCTTTTTACGGCGGGTACGTGCTGCTTCATATGCTTTACGTGCAATGCGTTCTACTTCATAGCGGTGATAGATCATCAGATCAGAAGCCATATTTTCTGTACGATTCTTTTCACCGAAGTAGACATCACCGGTCAGTTCACGGAAGAACAGGATATCTGATCCTCTCAGGATCTCCGGTTTTATGCTGGATGCTTCCAGCAATTCATCAAACAGTTTGATAGGCCGCAGATTGGCATATAAACCCAGTTCCTTACGGATCTTCAGTAATCCCTGTTCAGGTCTTACTTTCAGGGAAGGGTCGTTGTCGTATTTGGCATGGCCGATAGCGCCGAACAGGATAGCATCGCTTCTACGGGCTTTCTCCAGTGTTTCGTCCGGTAACGGATTACCGGTAGCTTCTATGGCAACATGGCCCATAATGCCTTCTTCAAAAACAAAATTGTGTTTGTAGTTTTCGGCAATTGTTACTAATACTTTCTGGCCCCAGGCAGTTACTTCCTGACCAATACCGTCACCAGGAATTACCAGTATCTTTTTGTCTACGCCCATTTAGTTTGATGTTGTTTTTTTAAAAATTAAACTCCCTGCCTGCTTCGTAGGTTTCAATTTCCTTACGAAGATTTAACAGGTAATCAATATCGTCATAGCCATTTATCAGGCACTCTTTCTTGTAAGGGTTGATATCAAACTTTGCTTCATCACCGGTAGATAAGATACGGATAGATTGTTTTTCCATATCTACTTCCAGCTGTGTTAAAGGATCTGCCTTGATAGCGCTGAAGATCTTCTCCAGGAATTCATCTGTTACCTGTACGGGTAAGATGAAGTTGTTCAGTGCATTATTCTTGAAGATATCTGCAAAGAAACTGCTAACCACTACTTTAAAGCCAGCGTCGCCGATAGCCCAGGCAGCATGTTCGCGGGAAGAGCCGCAACCAAAGTTCTTACCTCCTACCAGGATCTCTCCTTTATAGGTAGGGTCATTCAGCACAAAATCAGCCTTTGGCTGATTGTTGGCATCATAGCGCCAGTCGCGGAAAAGATTTTCTCCAAAACCATCTCTGGTAGTTGCTTTCAGGAAACGGGCCGGAATGATCTGGTCTGTATCTATATTTTCTATTGCAATAGGTACTGCAGTGGAAACTAAATGTCGAAAGTTCTTGCTCATCTTTATGAAGAGGTCTTTAAAATTTATTATTCAGAGATCTGTTACTACAGGCTCGATCCGTTGCGCCTTAACACGTAACCGTACGTATTTGGTGAACCATTTTCCATTACGGAAATTAGTGGCACGCAACAATTCCTGTGCTTCGTGCAGGATGGTGTCCAGTTCTGTTGTGGGAACCTCCTCCATGAGGTTGTCACCAAACATCCTTAACCATTCCACGATACCATTTTCAGGATCAGCCAGTTCGGTTTCGCGGTCGAAGTATTGAACCTGGTTTACACGAAAATCGTATTCTTCCAGCAGGGAAGTATATTCACCTACGGAAGGGAAGTACCAGAACGGCTTGAAAGTGTAACCATGGTTTTTCATTGCTTTTTCCAGCGCTCCCATGATATCGTCCACATTGCCTTTTCCGCCCATTTCCAGTACCAGTCGCCCGCCCGGCACCAGGTGCTGATGGATACGGTCCAGTACTTTTTCTTTCTGACGGATCCAGTGCAGGGTAGCATTGGAAAATACGGCATCAAATTTCCCGGGTAGTGTAAATGAAGTAGCGTCTGCCACTACAAATCTGATATCCGGGAAATGTTGTTTTGCGTTGGCGATCATGGAAACAGAACTGTCTATTCCCGTTACCTGTGCACCGCTGGCAGCAATCTGTGCTGTCAGTTCACCGGTACCACAGCCCAGGTCCAGGATCTTCTCTCCTTCTTTAGGCTCCAGCCATTCCACTACACTATTCCCGTACTGGAATACAAAAGCATGCTTTTCTTTATATAAATCCGCGTTCCAGGCCATAATTATACTAATTCTCTTACGTCAGTAACTTTTCCGGTAATAGCTGCGGCAGCAGCAGACAACGGGCTGGCCAGGAAGGTACGGGCATTGGGACCCTGACGACCTTCAAAGTTCCTGTTGGAAGTAGAGATGCAATACATACCGGCAGGGATCTTGTCTTCGTTCATACCCAGGCAGGCAGAGCAGCCAGGTTCGCGCAGATGGAAGCCAGCCGCTTCAAATATCTTATCTATTCCTTCTCTCTTAGCCTGTGCCTCTACCTGTTTTGAACCAGGTACGATCCATGCTACCACTCCCTCCGCTTTTTTCTTTCCTTTCACAAAATCTGCCACCAGGCGCAAATCTTCTATACGGGAGTTGGTACAGCTACCGATGAATACATAGTCCACTTTTTTGCCCAGCAGTTCACTTCCAGGTTCCAGGCCCATGTATTCCAGCGATTTTTTGAAAGAGGCTTTCTCCTTATCGTCTGTTTCTTCCAGGGTAGGAATATGCTGGGTAACACCCATGCCCATACCCGGGTTGGTACCGTAGGTGATCTGTGGTTCTATATCTGCGGCATCGAAAGTGAGTGTTACGTCAAATTCAGCGTCTTTATCAGAATAAAGGGTTTTCCAGTAAGCTAATGCCTTGTCCCAGTCTGCTCCCTTAGGTGCAAACTCACGCCCTTTAATATATTCGAAAGTTGTTTCGTCCGGAGCGATCAGTCCGCCACGGGCGCCCATCTCTATACTCATGTTGCAGATAGTCATACGGGCTTCCATGCTGAGGGCACGGATAGCCTCACCTGCATATTCCACAAAGTAGCCGGTAGCGCCGGATGCAGAGATCTTAGAGATAATGTACAGGATGATATCTTTGGACAATACCCCTTTCTTCAGCTGACCATTTACTTCGATCTTCATGCGTTTTGGACGGTATTGCAGGATACACTGGGTAGCCAGTACCTGTTCTACCTCGGAAGTACCGATACCAAAAGCGATAGCGCCAAAAGCACCATGTGTGCTGGTATGGCTGTCTCCGCAAACGATTGTCATACCCGGCAGGGTAATACCCAGTTCGGGGCCTATGACGTGAACGATCCCCTGGAAAGGGTGGCCGAGGCCATACACCTCCACGCCAAATTCTTTGGTATTGGTAGTCAGCATTTCCACCTGTTTACGGCTCAATGCTTCTTTAATCGGCAGGTGCTGATCGACGGTAGGAACGTTATGATCGGCCGTTGCCCTTGTTTTGGCGGTACGGAATACCGGGATGCCCCTCTTACGCAAGCCGTCAAAAGCCTGCGGACTCGTCACCTCATGAATAAAATGAGTGTTGATATATACCGCATCCGGAAAACCGGGTTTGCTTAATACCACGTGGCTATCCCAGAGTTTATCGAATAATGTTTTTCCCATCCGTAATTACTTTTTAAAATTTGACGCAAATTGCGTTTTACGCTTCCTTCCTTTGTTTGTACCTTCAAAGCTAGTTTGCTATGGTTATTAGTACATAGCTAAATTTGACTTAATTACGATATGTAAATACACCTCATGATAATCATCTAATTGATTATCAGATCATTATAACACATTATTAACGATGTCCAACAACCATCACGATGCCCTGTTCATACTAATAAAAACGCTTACAAAGGCAGAAAAACGGAATTTTCAACTTGCTTTCAATAAAAACAATACAAAAGAAGACGTTTTATTCATTCAGTTATTCAACACATTAGATAAATTAAAGGAGTATGATGAGGAGTTAATCCTCAAAAAGATCCCCGCTATAAAAAAACAACAGCTTAGTAATGTAAAGGCCCACCTGTACAAACAACTCCTTACCAGCCTTCGCCTGCTGTATAAGCAGAAAGATCCATTGATAGATTTGCGGGAACAGCTGGATTATGCCCGCGTATTGTACAGTAAGGGATTATACAGCCAAAGTCTGAAGATCCTTTCCCGTGCCAAGTCAATGGCTATGGAACAGGAAGAGGTCATGTTAAGTTATGAAATTATAGAATTCGAAAAGCTGATAGAAAGCCGGCATATTACCCGCAGCCTGGAAAACCGGGCTGATGAACTGAGCGCAGAATCCAAACTGATAGAGCTTCGCCTCAGTAATGTAAGCAAGTTGTCTACCCTCTCCCTGCGTATGTATGGCCTGTACCTGAAACTGGGCCATGCCCGGGATGCCAGGGATGCCGAAATGGTGAAGCTGTTCTTTGAAAAAGAGCTGCCTCCCAACTGCAACCAGGACATGAGTTTTTATGAAAAGATACACCTTTACCAGGCATATAGCTGGTATTACTATATTCTGCAGGATTTCGTCATGTTTTACCGTTATACCCAGAAATGGGTAGATCTGTTCAGCGAATACCCTTCCCTGCAACGCACTGATATGGAACTCTATATCAAAGCATTGCATAACCTGCTGACAGCACACTTTTACACCATGAACCACGACAAGTTCATGCGGGTGCTGGAACAGCTCGAAACCTTCAATACCGAAAACCAGGAGTCTTTCAACGAAAATACGCGTATATCAGCCTTCGTATACCTGTACACCGCACGGATCAACCGCTATTTCCTGGAAGGAACTTTCAGCGAAGGGTTGTCCCTGGTGCCACAGCTCGAAGCCGAAATAGCTGAATACCAGCTCAAAATAGATCAGCACCGTATCCTGCTGTTTTATTACAAGATCGCCTGCCTGTACTTCGGTAGCGGAGACAATAACAAGGCGATCGTTTATCTGAATAAAATCATTCATCTGCGTATTGGCAATCTTCGTGCTGATATACAGTGTTTTACACGCATACTTCACCTGATTGCCCACTATGAACTGGAGAATTACAGCCTGGTGGAATACCTGATCAAGTCTGTATACCACTTCATTGCCAAGAATAAAGACTTAGGACAGATGATGGAAGAGATCCTGAAATTCTTACGTAAGAACATCTATGCAAATCCTAAAGCTTTGCGTAGCGCATTTGCCGATCTGAAGGAAAAGCTGGTGCAGCTATCACAGAATCCTTATGAAAGAAGATCATTCCTCTATCTGGACATTATTTCCTGGCTGGAAAGCAAGATTGAAGGGATACCGGTGCAGAGTGTCATTCACCGTAAGTTCGTGAAGAAGGAAAAACGCATTTAAGAAGTAATAAAACAGGAATATCTTGCGTCTTTTAACGTAAGATATTCCTGTTTTGAACCTGTTACGATCATGTAATCAGACCCGGTATATATTGCGGTAGACTAGCAATCAATCTTTTTTAGTTCGTTGGAAGACCTACGGACTCACGCCCAAAGCCCCAGTTAATACCAAATAATGCTACGAGCTTATTAGTTGATTCAAAACTTTTACCAAATGCACCGTTGATATAGAGGTTATCGCTTATTCTGTAATTGATGTACCCTACTGTTCTGTTAGCGCTGCCACTTTTTCCGTTATAATACCGGTATAAAGACTCGCAGCCAAAAGAGATCCTGTCGAATTCCAGTCCGGCCCTGCCACCAAAATCAACACTATTCGCTTTCTCTACAATTCCCAGTTCATTTTTGTAATAACTATCATACAGATAACGGCCCGCAATGTTCACTGCCAGGTAACTTTTTGTGGCTGTTTCTCCTTTTGATAACGGAATATAGGAGGCCAGGGTAGTCCAGGCGCCTTTCCTTCCTGTTTGCCAGGAAGAATCCCCTATGCCGTAAGTAGCATAAGCAGCAGCTACATCCCAGGAAAAGATAGGTTTTTCATTGATCATATCATTGATCTCCTGTACGATATCATCTGTTCGTTTAGGCCGCAGATTCGTAAACTCTCTGAGCAGCTGTTTTTTCTTTACCAGGTCAGGTTCCTTTGCAATCGCTTCAATTCCATCATTCAGTTCTTCCTGTGCAGCATCATGCCATTTATTGAGCAGTTTATCCATCTTTTCACTGTATGATCTCAGGTGCACTTTAATAACGGTTGTTTTAAGTCCTAACGCAAAGATTTTCTGCGATGTTGCAGCAGAATCGGGGATCATATCTTTATTTAAAAATGCAAGGGAGAAACTGGTAAATTTCAATCCGGAGAAAATGTTTTCTCCCACTACCATACTTTTACCCGTACGTACATCCGTCATCGTTTTCAAACCTACAAAACTATATACATCCCTGGACTTTGGTTTCACCCACCAGTAAGGAGTAAACTCTGTTGAATAGTTTTGCGGAAAGCTGTTCCCGGATGATTGAAACGATTGTGCAACACCCAGTACAAATTCTTTAGGGGTATTACTTGTTTGTGTTAATGTAGGGGCTATATCAGTCAGGATAAATACAGGCGCATTGGGCACTGCCAGCTCCTTTAATTTAACGGTACCATCCAGCGATTGTGCAGATAAATTAATACAGAATAAGATGAGTAGTAATGGTAAAATTGAGTATCTCATATCAGGATTTCAGTTCTATGTCTTTGTATAGTATTACGGTTCTGCAATCATCACTTATTTCTATGATAGGATCGGAAAACTCTTTGTGACCTTCTGCACCATCATCAAAAATATATCTGGCACTCACCTGTGTGCTGGCCCTTTTCCTGGCAGCATCATCACCCAGCAAATCTATTTTAGTCATTACAGTGATGGTATATTCGGCTAAGGCAATGGCAGGACCTATCCCCTGTTGCGGAATATCTCCTGAAGCATTCTCTGAATGTGCAACGGCCTTTAACGGATCACCGGTACCTGGTTTGAGCGCTATTGCACGGGATGCTGCCAGCCCAAAGGTAGAGATATCAACAGCCATTTTTATCTGTTGCATTCCGTCGCCAACTTTATATGAACTCATGAGTTTTCGAATTTAGGTAAATATAAATCTGATGTAATAAACCGGGGTCTTGCTATTTGGGATTAAACAGTAATTTACATAAAATACGGCTCTTCAAAAGTACAAACTACTTTATATTTTTCAAAGTGATACTATTCCGGGTAGTGTCTCAGTTTGAATATTATGACAGTGTAGATTGCCAGATGTTGTTGATCATAAATACACTGCATCTGACTGTTTAGTTCTCTGATTTAGCTTTGGAATATGGATTCAGGAGTTGTTTTTCAATTTAACTTCACCTAATATTCACGTCAGATAAGGTGTATTTATGATCAACAACACCTCCCGCAAAGATTATGTAACCAAACTGAGTCACTACCCTATTCCGGATAAACGAAGGATGAGCGAATCTCCACTGGTTTAAGCTTATATTTGGGATAGAACTATATCTCAAAATAACCCAAATCCAAATTCATGTTGAAACTACCTATGTCCTTTTTGATTGCTACCACATTATTAACCAGCGCCTTGCGGGCGCAGGTAGCCCCTGAAGCACAGTCAGTAACCGGAAAAGTAATAGCAGGCTACCAGGGATGGTTCACCTGTTATGGGGATGGCTCTCCGATTGCAAGATGGAGACACTGGTCGGGCGGTGTTTACCAGTCCAATGCAGGCGCTCCAGCTCCCGGCAGCCTCACCTTTGAGGCTTATCCTGATGTAAGCGAATACCCTGCTTCCCAGCTCTTTCAGACGGACCTTGCTAATTTAAGTAGTGGCGCTTCTTCCAGACTTTTCTCTTCCTATCCGCAGGAAACATTAGACCTGCACTTTAAATGGATGCAGCAGAATGGCATTGATGGTGTAGGCCTGCAACGTTTCCTCGGAGAAACCAAAGACGGAGTGTTTAAAGCACACCGCGACAGTGTTACCGTACGCATGCGTCGCGTAGCAGAAAAGTACCAGCGCATCTTCTACATCATGTACGATTTAAGCGCTGATGATACGACCTACTTTAAAACCGACTGGTCACATATTGAGAACGACCTGAATGTACTTGGATCTCCGTATTACGCACATCAAAACGGTAAGCCGGTCATCTGCCTCTGGGGATTTGGTTTTACCGGCCGGCCCAATGCACCTGTGCAAAGCCTGGCTATTATCAACTGGCTGAAAAAGAAAGGTTATTATGTGATAGGTGGTGTGCCCACCAACTGGCTTAACGGCACTGATGATTCTTTCAGCGGATATGCAGATGTGTACAAAGCCTTTAACATGCTCTCTCCCTGGTCTGTAGGGCGGTTTTCAGACAATACGGGCGCTGATAATTTCAGTACCAACCATCTCGTTCCAGATCTTGCTTATTGCAACGCCAATGGTATCGATTATCAACCCGTACTCTTTCCGGGCTTCTCCTGGAGTAACTGGAACGGTGGTGCGAAAAACCAGATCCCGCGCAATAAAGGAGAGTTCTTCTGGCATCAGTTATATAATGTGAAGAACCTGGGAATGAATACCGCTTATATCGCCATGTTCGATGAATATGATGAAGGAACAGCAATTGCAAAAATAGCAGACAGTTATCTTTCGATACCCGGCAATCAATATTTTTTAACCAGCAGCGCCGATGGTACTTATATCTCTTCGGATTTTTATTTACGTCTTGCAGGACAGGCAGCGAAAGTATTAAAAGGCACGGCGACTCTTACTCCTAATGTTACTATTCCGTATGCAACTGCACCTGTGTGGTTGCGTACCAGTCTTGAAGCAGGATATGATGCCGCCCTTACCTGGACAGACAGCGCAGAGCCTACTTCTGTACCCACTAACATAACCACACCTATCTGTGGAACAGTATCAGGAGAAACCAGTCATAGCGGTACTTATTCCATCCGTGTAGCCGGACAGGATAATTCTGGCATAGCAGGTTCTTATTATTACTTCAAAACTTTTGATGTAAATATTCCGGTTACTGCCACTACAAAACTCAGCTTCTGGACATATCCTGTTAATACGCTTTCAAGATATGTTTCTGTTGATCTCATTTTTACGGATGGCAGTTCTTTACGGAATACAGCAGCCAATGATATCAATGGAGTATCTATGCATCCAGGGGCCGGCCATGGCACTGTGAATACATGGCAGCAGGTACTCAGTAATATCGGGAATTGGGTGAGTGGGAAAACAATAGACAGGATTGTGATTGCTTATGACCACACACAGGATACGGGAACTTTCAAAACATATATTGATGATATAACTATCCAGGATAATTAAAAAAATAACCGGCCTCTAACGGGGCCGGTTATATGTTATCTTTATAGCACAATACGTTTCCCTTCCTTTGCAGATTTTCTTGCAGCCTCTAAAATCTTCACTACGATCAGGTTATTACTAAGAGAGGAAAGATCATTTACCGGATGAATAGTACCGTTCAATACCGCTGTGAGATAAGTGATATTATCCTGGTAAACAGCTGCGGGTACAGTCAATGGCTGATATGTATCTTTCTGTCTTTGCTGTAATGTATTACTGTTCAGTGCATGCAAATAACCTGATTTACCAAACACTTCCCAGTCTTTAATACTGAAAGGCCAGTTCCAGGAAGCTTCAATGATACCGGTTGCTTCGGGGTATTCCAAAAGAATGGTAGCATCATCATCTACCTTAGGATATACATCCGGTTTGATATGACGGGTGACAGCGGTAACAGCTATCGGAGCTTTACCATCCATCATCCAGGTCATCAGGTTAGCGCCATAACATCCAAAGTCTACAATCGCACCTCCTCCGTTTTTTACAGGGTCTGTTAACCAATTGAGGAAGTCTTTACTGCAACCTATTTCTTTAGGGCCTTCATGCCCGTCATGCACTACCATTTTACGAACAGGACCAACGGCATTCTGCGATTTCACCAATGTATACAACTGCTGGTTACTATCATACCAGGTAGTTTCGTAATTGGTGAGTAACTGGATATGATATTTGTTTGCCAGCGCAGCCATGCGTTCTGCCTGTGCCACAGTAGTAGCCAGTGGTTTCTCCACCATTACAGGGATGCCTTTGGGGGCGCAGGCTTCTACCACATCAATATGTTCTGCAACAGGATTATATCCCAGCACAGCGTCCGGATGTGTTTTTGCCAGCATAGCCGCCAATGTAGGATAAAACAAAGAATCCGGCAGCTGGTAGCTCTTTTTATAACGGGCTATCAGTTGAGCATCTGCTTCTGCAATACCAGTGATGACTACCTGTCCTTTTTTGTACTGGTGCATCAGCAGGTGAACATGATCATGGCTCAATCCTGCCACACCCACTTTTAATGGCTGTTGTGCCGCTGCTGTAAGAGCAGATAGTAATAAGAGACCGTAACATAATAACTTTTTCATCTATGGATATTTATCATTGAATATTTAATACTTTCCATTCATCATCTTCCTTAAAAGTATAAATCTTCTGAGTGCTTCTTCCTCCATCAGGGAATGTGCAGATTTCTGTGATGAGGTACAGGTTATCTGTAATCTTTTCTCTTTGCGGATATGCACGGCTGAGATCTTTAAATACCGGAAAACCTTCCTGCATAAGGTTTTTAATAAATGATAATCTCAATACATCTGCAGTTGATCCCAGTATATCCTCATTACCTGTACTATTATTCATATTATGCAATAATAAACGGGCTTCTTCCAGGAAGTTTTTACAGGCAATTGCTTTTTCAATATCCTGTTCATCATATGCATCTTCCAGGCAAAGAATAGCTCCTTCCGGTGTTGAGAAATCATGTATGAAATAATCAACGCCATCATCAATATAAAGGCCTGTCATTCTATCAAAATCAAATCTTTCCGCCTCCGGCAATTGATCCCTGATAGCGCGGATAGTGTACCCTCCTATCAATCTTCCGTCTTCAATGATCATCCAGTCAGAAATAAACTGCGAATCAATTCCTATACGCTGATCTTCATGAACGGAAGTAATATATACTGGTTTATTACCTACTACACCAAACAGGTTGCCTTCCTCATCGAAGCTGGGTGTTGTTAACCACAGGTGTTCATTATTGGTGCCATCTTCTATCAATACTTTCACAGAAAAATATTGCTGATCAGGCTCAGGTGCAATCAGGCTGTTCTGAAAATAATGCAGGGTCGCCCTTGCTTTTTCAATAGCCCAGTTCATGCGTATATCGTCATTGGCAACATTGACAACGGCCAGCTGCTCATCTTCTTTAGCCGTTTTTTTGCTCCTGCCAAATAATCGAGATAATAGTCCCATTGTTTTTTAAGAGGGTAGATTGGTGAATGCATAAAAGTAAACTTTTACCGGGATTATTGCACCTCCTGTAAAGGAGCTTCGTAACGATAGTATCTGAAATAAAATATAACGAACGCCGTGAGTTGGAACAATACTACCGCATACCAGTAGTAATATGCCAGAGAGAGGAACAGTCCGGCTACTATAACAAGGAATACCCAGCGGAAATATTTATCCTGATCCAGTTGCGGGAAATATAACAGGCTGCGCAACAGCATTAATATGCTGAGACCAAAAGTAATATACAACAGTAAATCGGCAGGGCCTGTTTTAAAGAGCAGCAGGATAAATTCCGGTAGCATTATTAACAGGTAGGTAGTACCTGTCTGCATATATCTTTTCCACAAAGGAACAGGTAACTGGGGAAGCATGGACAGATAAAGATCGTCGAAGCGGCGGTGATTGAATATTAATACGCCATGTGCCAGCAGATTGAGCAGGAGTCCTACCAATACAACACGTTTATCTGGCTGGTCCCCAATGAAAGAGCAGGCCATTAACAGGACCAATGCACCGGCGAACTTTGTAAGCGCCAATGCTTTTACATTACCATTGAGCAGTTCATATATATAGAACATCCAGAGAGGTTTGCGGAAACGGCGGTTCAGCCATTGCACCCAATCGGAAAAGAAGGGTGTAGTACCCGGATGTTTTATTTTATGGTCATAACTGCGCATAGGCATGATAGTCATGATGATGTTAAAAACTAAAATGATGATTGCCGGCAGGTACGCATGTATTTTAACCGCTATCAGGATGGCGGCAATACTGTATACCAGGACAGGAGCATAGAGAGTAAAATGGAGCCAGTAAAGCGTACGCCATTTACGGGGTCCTTCCAGGATGCCGAGGGTAGCGTATAAAAAAGTGTTTTCTCTGGCAGACAATGTCTTTTGCACATAGGCCATGCATTTCAGGTTGTATAATAACCAGATGAGTAATGTTATCAGCAACATACCTGTGCTGGTTAGAAAACCCATTATCAGGGCATAATGATAGGATAAGAGCTGATTACCAGGTACTATGCCGAAGAAGAAATAGAATACCAGTAAAAAGAAGCCGGTATTACGGGAGTAATACCTGGCGGTGAATACTTTTGATAACGCCATGGTAGTTAAATTTTTACAATGTTTCTTTCCTGTACCTGTAATTGAATAGACACCGCGCTGACAGGCTGGTGAGAGGTAATGCAGAAAGTAACCCCATGTTTTGTGTAAAAAGATTCTACCATGTCGTACAGTAATGGAACAGTCTGTTTATCAAGTGTTATTAATGGTTCATCCAATAAGATCACTTTGGGAGTACCGGTAAAAGCCAGCAGCAGGGATAACTTTTTAAGCATGCCGCTGGAATAGGTACTAACAGGTCTGTGGATAAATGTGTGGATACTTAAAAGTTCAATCAGTTCCTTAATATCCTGGTATCCGTTTCCTTTTGTTTTTAAATAAAGGCTAACTAAGTCATTACCAGTGAGGAAGCCGGGGTATACCGGTTCAGCCTCTGCATAATTCACAAACCGGCGGTACTGAACTGGTTGCTTTCGGCAACTAATATTATTCTCCAGTTGTATATCTCCCTTAAAAGGTATCAATCCCGCCATCACCTTCATACTGGTAGTTTTACCTGCGCCGTTGCCACCCAGCAGCCAGTAAATATTATGCTGTAACTGCAATTCCGGAATGTCCAGAATGACCGTATCGTGATAAGCCTTGGTAATATCTTTTAAGGTGAGTACAGCAGATTGCATAAACGGATGTATTTATTTGTAAATATGTGCAATAAATAATTGTTATTCAGCTCTCAGCAGGGGTTTTAACAAAAATTTGTCTTACTACGAAAGGGGTAATTTATGTACGAAAATCATTGGAAATATTTAAATAAATTTTAAGCTGTTATGTGCGTTTTGTGTGCGTTTAAAGTTTTATTCATACCCCTCTCTCCCATGAAAGAGCCGCCATGCTATATCTTCTAAATCCCATTCTTCTTTTTCCACATTCTGTTAAAAACTTAAAAATCTTGCAGGCACATTCGTGTGTACATTTGTACAGTTCCTGACACGGTTGTGTGATTTATCGGGGGATGACAAAAATCCCGATCCCAAGACCAGCCAAAAGTCATCTTTAGGGAATATTTTAAAAAAAGGGTAATAACGTAAGGGGTCCAGGCAATCAACGCAGGAATTTAATTTCTTTCGTTACGTCCATTCTATCTATAACCGTTAACCATATAAAAACATATTGAGTGATGAATCATGAGAATGAGTTGCTATTAAGAGAAAATAAAGATCGATTTGTACTTCTCCCAATCAACTATCCAAAAGTGTGGGAAAAATATAAGCAGCATGAAGCCAGTTTCTGGACGGCTGAAGAAATTGACCTGAGTTCGGACCTTAAGGACTGGGGAAACCTGAATGACGGAGAGCGTCATTTCATTACACATGTACTTGCTTTTTTTGCTGCCAGTGATGGTATTGTGAATGAGAATCTTGCCGTGAATTTCATGAGCGAGGTGCAGATTCCGGAAGCCCGTTGTTTTTACGGTTTCCAGATCATGATGGAAAACATTCATTCTGAAACTTACGCCTTATTAATAGATACCTACGTAAAGGACCCTTCTGAAAAAGATCGTTTATTTCATGCCATCGAAACTGTTCCTGCTGTTAAGAAAAAAGCAGAATGGGCATTGCGCTGGATTGATAACGGAAACTTTGCAGAACGTCTGGTAGCATTTGCTGCCGTAGAAGGAATTTTCTTCAGTGGTAGTTTTTGTTCGATCTTCTGGTTAAAGAAAAGAGGTCTGATGCCGGGTCTTACTTTCTCCAATGAACTGATCAGCCGCGATGAAGGATTGCATTGTGAATTTGCCTGTCTGCTGTATAAGATGCTGGAAAACAGATTATCTGAGGAAGCAGTACAGAACATTATCCTGGACGCTGTAAAAATTGAAAAGGAATTTATCACAGAAGCCCTGCCTGTAGGACTGATCGGAATGAACAGTACACTGATGTCTGAGTATATTGAGTTTGTAGCAGACCGTTGGTTATCAGAACTGGGATATTCCAAAGTATACAATACAGCGAATCCTTTTGATTTCATGGAGATGATTTCTCTGCAGGGTAAAACCAATTTCTTCGAGAAACGTGTAGGTGATTATCAGAAGTCAGGCGTCATGTCTTCAGGAAAAGATAATCAGGCTTTCAGTCTTGATGAAGATTTTTAACCGATATATATCTAAGGCATAATAATTGCATAGAACTGCGAGATTATGCCAACTTTTTTAAACACTAACCTCTTTAAATTCATTTAACCATGTTTGTAATAAAACGCGACGGCCGCAAAGAAGCGGTAAAGTTTGACAAGATCACTGCCCGCGTAGAGAAGCTGTGTTATGGGTTGAATGCAGAATACGTAGATGCTGTTGATGTGGCCAAGAAAGTAATCCTCGGATTATATGATGGCGTTACTACTACTGAACTGGATAACCTCGCTGCTGAAACAGCAGCGTCGCTTACTACTAAACATCCTGATTACGCATTGCTTGCATCACGCATAGCAGTAAGTAATTTACATAAAAACACAGTGAAGTCGTTTTCCAAAACGATGAAGAAACTGTTCGAATATGTTGATCCGAAAGTAGGAAAGCCTGCCCCATTACTGGCAGATGATGTGTGGGAGATCATTAAGAAGAATGCGGATATCCTGGACTCCAATATTATATACGACCGCGATTTCTCATTTGACTATTTCGGTTTTAAAACACTGGAACGTTCTTACCTGCTGAAACTGGATGGTAAAGTGGCTGAACGTCCGCAGCATATGTTTATGCGCGTGTCTGTTGGTATCCACAAGGAAGATATCGACTCTGTACTGAAAACGTACAACCTGATGAGTGAGCGCTGGTTCACACATGGTACGCCTACCCTGTTCAATGCAGGTACGCCTAAACCACAGATGTCCAGCTGCTTCCTGTTAACTATGCAGGACGATAGCATCGAAGGTATCTACGATACACTGAAACAAACGGCTAAGATATCCCAGAGTGCCGGTGGTATTGGTCTCAGCATCCATAATATCCGCGCTACGGGCTCTTATATCAGCGGCACTAACGGTACTTCCAACGGTATCATCCCAATGCTGCGTGTGTTTAACGACACTGCACGTTATGTGGACCAGGGCGGAGGAAAACGTAAAGGTGCTTTTGCTATTTACCTGGAACCATGGCATGCAGATATCTTTGAATTCTTAGACCTGCGTAAGAACCATGGTAA
Organism: Chitinophaga oryziterrae; assembly: GCF_009758125.1. Taxonomy (GTDB): domain Bacteria; phylum Bacteroidota; class Bacteroidia; order Chitinophagales; family Chitinophagaceae; genus Chitinophaga; species Chitinophaga oryziterrae. The sequence goes on along the minus strand of NZ_WRXO01000002.1, from coordinate 695,599 downwards.
AGAAGAAATGCGTGCGAGAGATCTTTTCTACGCATTGTGGATGCCCGATCTGTTTATGAAACGTGTTGAGGAAAATGGTGACTGGAGTTTGTTCTGTCCTCACGAAGCACCAGGATTACATGAGTGCTGGGGCGAGAAGTTCGAAGCACTGTATGCACAGTACGAATCAGAAAACCGCGCCCGTAAAGTGGTAAAAGCACAGGACCTCTGGTTTGCTATCCTGGATGCGCAGATTGAAACAGGTAACCCTTACCTGCTGTATAAAGATGCTGCCAACCGCAAATCAAATCAGCAGAACCTGGGTACCATCAAGAGTTCCAACCTGTGTACCGAGATCATTGAATATACAGACGCTAACGAAATAGCTGTATGTAACCTGGCTTCCCTTGCGCTGCCTAGTTATATCACTAACGGTAAATTCAATCATGATAAATTATATGAAGTAACTTATCAGGCTACGCTGAACCTGAACCGCATCATCGATAATAACTTTTATCCTGTTGAGGAAGCGCGTAACAGCAACATGCGTCACCGTCCTATCGGATTAGGTGTGCAGGGTCTGGCAGATGCGTTCATCCTGATGCGTTATCCGTTCGAAAGCGAAGAAGCAAAACAACTGAATAAAGATATCTTCGAAACCATCTATTATGCTGCATTATCAGCATCAAGAGATCTGGCTAAGAAAGACGGTGCTTATGAAACCTTCCCTGGTTCACCTGCATCAAAAGGTATCCTGCAGTTTGATATGTGGGGTGTTACACCTTCCACACGCTGGGACTGGAAAGCACTGAAAGCCGAGATCATAGAACATGGTATCCGCAACTCACTGCTGGTAGCTCCGATGCCTACCGCATCCACTTCACAGATCCTCGGTAACAACGAGTGTTTTGAACCATACACTTCCAACATTTATACACGCCGTGTATTAAGTGGTGAGTTTGTGATCGTGAACAAACACCTGCTGAAAGACCTGGTAGAACTGGGACTGTGGGACGGAGATATGAAGAACAGGATCATTGCTGCAAACGGATCTATCCAGAACATCGCAGAAATACCTGCTCCGATAAAAGAACTGTACAAAACTGTTTGGGAAATCAAACAACGTACCATCATAGACATGGCTGCTGATCGTGGCGCTTATGTATGCCAGTCGCAATCACTGAACCTGTTCGTAGACACACCGTCTGCCTCCAAATTAACTTCTATGCACTTCTATGGCTGGAAGAAAGGTTTGAAAACCGGTATGTACTATCTGCGTACACAGGCTGCTACACAGGCCGTACAGTTCACTGTTGAAAAACAAGGTGGACAGAATATGGAGCCTATGGTCGCTAAAACAGCAGCTGCCGCAGAATCAGCTACTGCTACTGCAACAGCAGCTACCGTTGCTACAGCTACCGCAAAGAAAGTTGACCCATCCCTGGATGAAGTTGAATTTATTGAAGGTGCAGTTTGTACCATGGAAGAAGGTTGTGTAACCTGCAGTGCATGATGAATATTATTCTTATAAAAAAAGCCGGTCCGAAACATCGAACCGGCTTTTTTTATGGTAAATCTTCTCCAAAAAATCCCCATTGTTCCAGTAAACTATCATATTGCTCGGGTGGCAGGTTTTTCTGATTATAAAGCCCTGCCAGGGTCCGTTGTCTTAATGCCTCATAAATACTCACTGCACAGGCCACAGAGATGTTTAAAGACTGGATAATGCCTACCTGCGGGATGATAAAATTCCCATCTGCCAATGCCCTTATTTCATCACTAACCCCACCATGTTCATTACCAAATACCAGGGCTACAGAACCTGTGAAATCTATCTCATATAATCCTACCGCATCTGATGACAAATGGGTCGTATAAATCTTCTCATATTTTTGTCTTAAAGCGGCCACACATTCATCCACATCGGAAAACTGATGGATAGTAAGCCATCTGGCCGCACTGCTGGAACTTTTAGCCCCCCATTTCTTATGTTTGGGGATCTTGTTGTTCAGCACATAGATTTCCTGGATACCTACAGCATCGCAGGTACGCATCACAGCAGAAATGTTATGTGGGTCCTGTACGTTTTCCAGGACCACTGTCAGTCCGGATTGTCGTTTGTTTAATACGGATAGCAACCTTTCTCTACGTTCCGGTGTCATAATCAATAATATATAAATTTACAGGGGCAAAAATAACTTAAAATACCGCTTTTCCTTATTACCTTCATACATAACAAAAAACCTTTATTCAACATATGTTCAAGAAAATCCTCAAAGTAGTAGGGATCATTTTCGTAGTACTCATAGCAGCTGCAATAGCCATCCCTTATTTTTTCAAGGGAAAAATCATGTCCATTGCAAAAACAGAGCTGAACAAACAACTGAATGCCAATGTGGATTTTAAGGATGTAGATATCAGTCTTATCCGGCATTTCCCCAGGCTTGCTGTAGCTATTGAAGACTTACAGGTTATCAACAGGGCACCTTTTGAAGGTGATACCCTTATCTCTGTAAAAAAGATCGATCTGGCCCTGAATCTCATGAGTGTGATCAAAGGCGGTAAAATGGATATTTATAACGTATCAGTAACGGCTCCACGTATCCATGCTATCGTTCATAAGAACGGAGAGGCTAACTGGAACATTACCAAGCCGGATACCGTAACGACCACCGCAACAACCGATACAGCCTCTTTTGCACTCAGCCTGCAACAGTATAAGATCGAAGATGCGATGATCAGTTATGAAGATGAACAGGGTGGTATGGGATTACTGATAGAAGACCTGGACCACCAGGGTAAAGGTGATTTCACACAAGACCTGTTCACTTTACAAACCAGCACCGAAGCCGCTGCCGTTACCTTCCATTACGGCCTTATCCCCTATCTCCTGCGTACCCATACCAAAATGGAAGCAGATGTACAGGTAGATAACAAAACAAGCACCTACACCCTGCAGAAAGGCGATGTTACCCTTAACAATCTGCAACTGGCTGTACAGGGTTTCTTTAAGATGGTGAATGACAGCACTTACGGCATGGACCTTACCATGAAAGCTCCTTCTACAAAATTCAAGGATATCCTGTCCCTGGTACCCGCCATTTTCATGAAGGATTTTGATAAGATAAAAACAGATGGTACCACTGCCTTCGATGGCTTTGTGAAAGGAACCTACAGCGCTACCCAGATGCCGGCCTTTGGTTTACACCTGGATGTAAAGAACGGGTTCTTCCAGTATCCTGATCTGCCTAAGCCTGTAAAGAATATACAGATCGCCCTGAATATAAAGAATGCGGACGGTGTGCCTGATCATACGATTGTGGATATGCCTTCCGCTCACCTGGAAATGGATAACACCCCTATCGATATGCGTTTACTGGTGAAAACACCTATATCCGATATGTATGTGGATGGTGCTGTGAAAGGTAAACTGGACCTCTCCAAAGTAACGCAGTTCGTGAAGCTGGAAGAAGGTACTGCATTAAGTGGTATACTGGATGCTGACGTGAACGCCAAAGGTAATATGAGCGCTATAGAGAAACAGGAATACGACCGTTTCTATGCAGCAGGAACACTGATCGTAAGCAATCTGTTATACCGCAGCAAAGACTATCCCGATGGCGTCAAGGTGAACAACCTTTCTATGGTATTCAACCCTAAGAATGTAACCGTACAGAAATTTGACGGTCAGTATATGGGCACTAACTTCCAGGCAAACGGGGAAGTGAATAATATGCTGGCATATGTATTCAAGAACGCTCCGCTGGATGGTAAACTGGCAGTAAAAGCAGATCAGGTGAACCTGGATAAATGGATGGGTACTACCACAACCACTACTACTGCTGCACCGGATACCAGTGCGCCATTTGTAGTTCCTGCCAACCTGGATTTCACCGTACAGGCACAGGTAGATAAAGTGCATTACGACAAACTGGATATGAATAATGTTTCCGGTTCATTATTGCTGAAAGATCAGACGGTAACCATGCAGCAGATCAAAGCCAATGCATTGCAGGGCAACATGGAAGTAAACGGTAGCTACAGTACTAAAAACACGCCGCTTACTCCTGATATCACGATGGCTTATAATGTGCAGAATGTAGACGTAAAAGAAACATTCAATGCCTTTAATACTGTACAGAAATTAATGCCGGTTGGACAGTTCCTCTCTGGCAAGATCACTTCGCAGTTAAGTCTGAAAGGCAAACTGGGTAAGGATATGATGCCGGTAATGAGCAGTCTTACCGGTGATGGTAACCTGTTGCTGATAGAAGGTGTATTGCAGAAATTCGCACCGGTAGAGCAACTGGCCAGCACACTGAATGTAAACCAGTTAAAGAATATCTCCTTAAAAGATATCAAAACCTATTTCTCTTTTGAAGATGGTCGTGTAAAAGTAAAACCATTCAATCTGAAAGCGGGAGGTATCAATATGCTGGTAGGTGGTTCTCATGGGTTTGATCAGTCGCTGGATTATGTAATGCAGATGACACTGCCCCGCAGCATTATCGGCAAACAGGGAGATGCGCTGGTAAACAGCCTGGCTACAGCAGCTACCAATAAAGGCATCCCTGTAAATGTGAGTGATAGTGTTCACCTGAATGTATTATTAGGTGGCAATATCACTAAACCCACTTATAAAACAGATTTACAGGAAACGGCCGGCGCAGCAATGAACAATCTGAAAGACCAGGCAGCCACGCTTGTAAAGAATAAAGTAGATACTGTAAAAGCCGCATTAAAAGATACGATACAACATGTAAAGAATCAGGCCATTGCATCTGTTAAGGATGAACTGACCAAACAACTGACTGGCAAAAAAGATAGCAATACTACCAAATCCCAACCATTGCAGGATGCAGGAAAACAAGCCGGACAGGCAGTAAAAAGTACATTAGGTAATCTCTTTAAGAAAAAGAACACTACTGATACAACCAGGCACTAAGCCTTCATTATAAGAAGAATACGGATTATGAATATGATGTTTAAACATATATTTATAATCCGTATTTTTTTTGTTAATAAGCTTCAATAAAACTACTTTGGATAATTAATTGTCTAAGTTTTTCAGCAACTTTACAACTCTGCTTATTCTCCACCCGGTGTAATGGGTGTGTTAACTTGAGAAATTGCCTTATAGGAATATATGGAATACGAGCGTTATATATCAGATGGAATCCTCGAAAAGTACTTCTTAGGATTTGCGACTCCCGAAGAGAAAAGGGAGTTGGAAATACACCTGAGTATTTTCCCTGAGCTGCAAACAGAAATGGATGCGGTAGAGCGGCGCATAGAAAGAGCTGCGTTTAAAGATGCAGCGTTACCACCAGCGCATATTAAATCGGCACTGATGCAGCAGATTGCAGCGGAAAGTGTGGATGAACAAACTTACTCTTATAACATAAAATACAATACCGTTACAGCCCCTTCCAGTAATTACAATATGTCTGTACATATTGGCTGGAAAATAGTCTTAATCGCATTGTTATCCATGATTGCCCTCTCTGTGTTGGCAGCTATTGTTTTCTACCTGGCAGCCATGCAAAAATAGAATGAAAAATAAGTATTAAAAAAGGCCTCATAACGTGTGTTATGAGGCCTTTTTTGTTGGTTATATATTTTTACACGTCTGTATGCTGCATTACTTTGTAATTCTCCTGCATAGCTTTCAGTTTATCTTTACCGTAAGCCAGGCGGGTAACCAGTACATACAATACCGGTACAACGAAGATAGCCAGGAAGGTAGCAGTAAACATACCACCTAATACTGTCCAGCCCATTGTTTTACGGGATTCAGCACCTGCACCTGTTGCCAGTACCAGCGGTAAGATACCGAGCAGGAAGGCGAGGGAAGTCATGATGATAGGACGTAAACGCAGCTTGGCTGCTTCCACGGTGGCTGTTACCAGTTCCATTCCCCTGTCTACACGTTCCTTCGCATACTCCACGATCAGGATCGCATTCTTTGCCGACAATCCTATCAGCGTAATCAAACCAATCTGTGCGTATACGTTATTATTCAGATTAGGCAGGAAGGTAAGTGTTACTATCGCACCAAATGCGCCCAATGGTACTGCCAGCAATACAGAGAATGGCACAGACCAGCTCTCGTACAATGCGGCCAGGAACAGGAACACGAAGATGATGGATAAGGCGAAGATGTAAATCGTTTTGGAACCGGATAATAACTCCTCACGGCTTAACCCGGAGAACTCATATCCATATCCTTCCGGTAATACTTCTGCGGCGACTTCCTTCAGGGCGTTGATAGCGTCACCACTACTGTAACCAGGAGCAGGACTACCATTTATTTCCGCAGAACGGAACAGGTTATAATGCGATACTACCGGCGCACTTTCTATCACCTTATAAGAGGTAAGGACGTTCAGCGGCACCATATCTCCGTTAGTATTACGTACGAAGTATTGTCCCAGGTCTTTGATATCACCACGGTAAGTAGAATCTGCCTGTGTTAACACGCGGAAGTTACGCCCGTAGATGGTGAAGTCATTCACATAAGAGCTACCCAGGTAAGTCTGTAATGCAGTAGCAATAGAGGAAATCTGTACCCCCATCTTCTTGGCTTTTTCACGGTCTATTTCCAGTTGATAACCGGGTGTACGGGCCGTAAAGAAAGAGAAGGCACGTCCTATTTCAGGACGTTGATTGACAGCGCCTACGAACTTCTGCAGTACTGCTTCGAAAGCTTTGATATCGGAGTTACCGCTTTTCTGTTCCAGGATAAAAGAGAATCCCGCTGTACTACCCAAACCAGGAATAGCCGGTGGCTGGATCACTACAGAACTGGCTTCTTTCCAGTGTGCCAGTTTACCCTGTATTTCTGCTGCAATAGCGCCAATCTGTAACGCTTTGGATTTTCTCTTATCCCATGGTTTCAGCTGACAGAAAATAGTAGCACTGTTGGATTTTGTAGCAAAACTCACAACGTTCAAACCTCCTAATGCAGCGTAGTGCGCAATACCTTTTACACTATCCAGCTTATGCATCATTTCGCGTAACACCGTTACGGTACGTTCTGTAGAAGATGATTCCGGAAGATCGAAGGTGATGTACAAGCGGCCATCATCTTCTATAGGAATAAATCCTGTTGGTTTATTTCTGAACAGTAACAGTGTACCTACCATGATACATAACAAAATGATTGCTACATAACGGCCCAGACGGATACTCTTTTTCACACCCAGTGAATAACGGCTGGTAACGTGAGAGAACCATATGTTGAACTTATAGAAGAATTTGTTCAGTCCTTTGGAATGCGCACCTAAGTTACTTGGCCTTAAGATCAGCGTACATAATGCCGGTGTTAAGGAAAGCGCGATGAACGCAGAGATCAGTACAGAGATGGCGATAGTGATCGCAAACTGCTGATACAAACGTCCTACGATACCAGGAATGAACCCTACCGGGATAAACACCGCTGCCAGGATCAGGGCAATGGCGATTACGGGTCCGGAGATATCTTTCATGGCCTGGTAGGTAGCATCTTTTGGCGACATCTTCTCGTGGTCCATATTATGCTGGACCGCCTCCACCACCACGATGGCATCATCCACCACTATACCGATGGCCAGTACGAAACCGAACAGGGTCAATGTGTTGATGGTAAAGCCCAGAGGTATGAAGAAGATGAAAGTAGCGATAATGGATACCGGAATAGCTAATACAGGGATGATAGTCGCTCTCCAGCTTTGCAGGAAGAGGAATACCACCAGTACCACCAGACCGAGTGCTTCCAGCAGTGTTTCTACCACTTCATGGATAGACACCTGTACCACGGATACGGACTCGAAAGGAACTACATAATCCACGTCGGCGGGGAAAGACTTTTTCAGTTCTGCCATTGTAGCGTATACGGCATCTGCTGTTTCAATAGCGTTACTACCCGGCGCCTGGTAAACCAGCAGGTAAGAAGCTCTTTTACCATCTACGAAAGAGTTACCGCTGTAGTTGAATTTACCCAGTTCCACGCGGGCTACATCTTTCAGGTATACCAGTGATCCATCGGAAGGACGGGATTTGATAATGATGTTACCAAATTCTTCGGCTGTGGTTAAACGGCCTTTCACAAAGATGGTGTATTCGTATGTTTGCCCGGTCTTTTGTGGAGGCGCACCTACGGAACCTGCTGCGATCTGCGCATTCTGTTCAGTGATAGCCGCCTTCACCTCATCAGCTGTTACACCCATCTGGGCCAGCTTATCAGGTTTCAGCCACAGACGCATACTGAAGTCGTCCGCACGGGTGAAGATATCACCCACCCCTTTTGCACGCAGTAACGCATCCTTTATAAATACGTTCGTGTAGTTATCGAGAAATGTAATGTCGTGTGATCCTTTAGGTGAGAACAGCGCCACCAGTAACAGGATACTGGGATTACGCTTTCTTACGGTAAGGCCCAAACGCTGTACTTCCTGCGGAAGCGTAGGCTGTGCGATACCCACACGGTTCTGAACGTCCAGAGCAGCAATGTTAATGTCCGTACCTACTTCAAAGTTAACCGTGAGCGTCATGGCTCCACTGTTGGTACTGTTACTGGACATGTAAGTCATACCGGGCGTACCATTCACCTGTACTTCTACGGGTGTAGCTACGGTTTGCTCTACAGTCTGGGCATCCGCACCGGTATACGTACCTGTTACCTGCACCGTTGGCGGAGAGATCTCAGGATACTGCCCAATGGGCAGATTCATCATGGCCAGCAGCCCTACCAGCACCAGCACGAGAGATATCACTATCGCTGTTACGGGTCTGCGTATAAAAGTATTTGCAATCATGATCTTCTTCTATTGATTCTAAAAACTATTTCTTAGCAGCCGGCGGTTGTTGTTTTGCCGCTGTATCTATTTTACCACCATCACGTAAACGCTGGAAGCCCTCTGTGATCACCTTTTCTCCTGCATTCACTCCGTCCAGTACTACGATCTGATCTCTCAGACGTGGCCCCAGGTGGATCTTACGCTGTTCTGCTGTAGTATCTTTTGAGATAAACACAAAGTATTCACCCATTTGTTCCACTACGGCTTTGTAAGGGATGATCACATGTTCTCCTGACTGATCGTTCAGTACGCGTAATACGCAGCTCATACCATCTTTCAGTTCGTCTTTAGGATTGTTGAACTCAATACGTACTTTGATAGTAGCAGTTTGATTATCTACACCACGGTCTATCACAATGATCTTACCACGTTCTGCGTAAGCAGTACCATCAGGTAACTGCAGACGGAAAGTGGAATCTTCTGCCGGGTTGATCGTTTTACCTTGCAGGGATGCAAAACGGTGAATATCCGTTTCACTCACCACGAAGTCAACAGCAATCGGATTCTCGCTGGACATGGTATTCAGCAGTGTAGTACCCGGACTAACCTGGGCTCCCAGTTTCACCTGGGAGATACCTATACGACCTGTGAAAGGCGCTCTTATATAGGAGTAGTCTAAGTCTGTTTTAGCGGCCAGCAACTGTGCATTGGCAGCAGCTACCTGGCTGCGGTTCGTTTCCAGCGCAGCGTCAGCGTTATCTAAAGTCTGGCGGGCAATTGCATCCTGTTCTGCCAGACGGTGATAACGGTCCGCATCTTTCTGTGCTTTGTTGAAGTTTGCTTTGGCACTGGCGATGTTTGCTTCTGCCTGTGCGTAAGCAGCTTCATATTTACGACGGTCTATTTCATAGAGGGGTTTACCCTTCTGCACTACTTCTCCTTCTTTGAAGAAGATACCGGTAATATAACCAGCCACCTGGGCACGCAGTTCTACCTGGCTCAGTGATACCACTGTAGCAGGGTATTTATCGTAATAAATAGCAGAACCCTGTGTTGCAGTTGCAACATTTACCGGTGTTGGAGGCATTACCATGGCTGCTTTCTGGCCCGGGCCTTTGCATGAAGCCAGGAAAAATACACCTGTAGCGCCAATGAGGAGAATGTGTTGCTTTGTTTTCATCTCTATATATTTGTCCTTTCAATGACCTTACGGCCAGTTACCTTTAATTAGTTAGTTGTTATTGTACCTAATGCACGTTCCAGATCTATTTTGCTCGACAGTACAGTGTACATGGCATTATAATAGTTCAGTTGTGCGGCACGGAGATCCGTCTGGGCGGTGATCACTTCCAGGTAAGCTTTGATACCTTCCCTGTACTGCAATTCTATCAGATCATATACTTCCTTTGCCAGATCCATGTTCTCCTTTAATACGAGGTACTCGTTTAAGTTACTTTTGTAGGCAGACATGGCCTGTGTATATTCTGTATTGATCTGGTTCTTTAATGCTTCCACATCCCAGTCGCTACGTTTTAACTGTAGTTCCGCCTGTTTGATGTTATGCAGTCTTTTAGATCCCTGGAAGATGGGCAGTGATAACTGAAGGCCCACCAGTGAGTTGGGATAATCATGACTGTACAGCTTTGAGAACTCCGGATGCAGGTACGCGAAGTTATAATTAGCGAAGGCCGATACAGTTGGTAAGAAACTCCACTTATTATATTTCAGTTCTGCTGCCAGCAGGCTACGTTGTGTTTGCAGCAACTGGTATTCTATCCTTGTTTCGTAGGCTACACTTACGTTTGTATCCAGTTGTACTTCCTGGGTCATCTTCATGGTATCGTATACCAGGTTCAGTTGTCCGTTAACAGGATATCCCATTAACTGCTTCAGGTAAGCATATTTGGCCACCAGGGTTTCTTCCCCGGTTTTCTTCTGTGCTTTGGTATTATTGAGTGAAATGGTAGCCCGCTTATAGTCTGTCTTATCTACAACACCGCCCTGATATTGATTATAAGCATCTTTCAGGCTGCGTTCCAGGCGAACGATATCTTCATTCAGTACTTCCACTTGTTTCTGTGTGAGCAGCATATCATAATATGCTTTGCTTACATTGCTTACTACATCAATCTGGTTGCTCTGCGTGTTCTGTTTCGCTTGTGTACGTACATCTTTGGCCGTTCTTCCTGCCAGCAGGAGATCGCGGGTAAAGATGTTCTGGTTCAGCGAGAAGGCTGCTGCGGAGGAGTTTGCCACTCCGGTAGTGATTGCACTACCATTAAAATAACTGGTTGGCAATTTCAGGTAATGCTGCAGATTAAAGTCGAGCCCAATCTGGGGATACCAGTCTGCCAGCTTACTTTTAATACTATATTCCGTGATTTCTTCATCAATTCTGGACTGTTTCACAACAGGCTGATGAGACAATGCATACTGAATACAGTTCTGCAGGGTTGCTTGAGACAATAGTGAATCGGGGACCTGTTGTGCGAATGCGTTAGCATTGCACAGCCACACTCCCAAGACAGCGGTCAGGTAAAATACTCTTTTCATAAAAGGTTTTGACAATCAGATTCTTCTTTAGACCAATCGTAAGAACAATAATAAAAACATGATTGTTCTTAAATATTTGATATATACAAATTTTTGCACTAAAAAGGCAATCAGGTAGGTTTAGCTTAATGATCTGTTTTAACAGGGTTTTACCTGGTTAATCTGCAGGTAACTGAGATGCGAAGATATACCACAAATAAAAAAATCCATCACCGTTGATGGATTTTTTTAATCAGTTTATTATTTATTAAGTGTACGTCCACTATGAATATGCTTCTCTGCATGATAGGAAGACCTTACCAGTGGTCCCGATTCAACATAATCGAGGCCCATGTTATAGCCTATTTCACGCAATTCCGCGAATTCATCAGGGTGTACAAAACGTACTACCGGTAAATGTTTGGGGGTGGGTTGCAGGTATTGTCCCAGGGTTATTACGTCACAACCGTTGTCGTAAAGGTCCTGCATGGCCTGAACTACTTCTTCTTTGTTTTCGCCTAATCCCAGCATGATACCGCTTTTGGTGCGCATACCACCATCTTTCAGCCGGCGGATCACTTCCAGGCTACGGTGGTATTTGGCCTGGATACGTACCTGTTTGGTAAGTCTTTCTACTGTTTCAAGGTTATGAGACACCACTTCAGGGGCCACATCGATGATGCGTTGAAGGTTTTCCCATTGTCCGCGGAAGTCCGGGATGAGGGTTTCCAGGGTGGTATCCGCGTTTAATGCCCGGATAGCCTTGATAGTATTGGCCCATATAATGGAACCGCCATCTTTCAGTTCGTCCCTGTCTACAGAAGTGATCACCGCATGTTTTACCTTCATCAGGTAAATAGCTTCGGCTACACGCTGAGGTTCGTCATAATCAACAGCCTCTGGTCTGCCGGTAGCAACAGCGCAAAAACCGCAGCTACGTGTGCAGATATTACCTAATATCATGAAGGTAGCAGTACCGGCTCCCCAGCACTCTCCCATATTAGGACAGTTACCGCTTTCGCAAATGGTGTGTAATTTATGTGTATCAACCAGGTTACGAACCTGTTTATAGCTTTCTCCTATTGGCAGCTTAACACGAAGCCAGTCCGGTTTTTTAACCCTTGGAACATCCGTTGTCGCAGCTACCGTACTGCATGGTGTTGAAGTAGTTATGAGTGTTTCTTCCATCTCTGATCCTTTCTTTAGGCTACAAATTTACTACTTATCTGGTTATTTCTTCTTGTCCCAGCGCTTTCCGAACTGTAAGGCCAAATATGCATTAAAAAAGAACTTCTTATCAGGCTGAAATACCATCAATGGAATGTCTTTGGTATAATATTCTGCATTTACCCCTACTTCCAGGGCGCTGACTACTTCATTGAACCGGGCCCAGTCGAACCGTAACCCTGTTTTAGCATGTGCACCAGGTACGATGGTCAGTTCCCCCCAGCCTTTACCGAAGCCGGCACCACCGATAATAGCAGACCTGTCCGTAAATGCCTGGTCATATGCGGCATTTTCGCCGTATTTAGCCTGTACTGCATTACCGGTGTTAGGATCTACTATATTCAGGTAATAAGGTTTTAAGAGGCCAACGGACAAACCGCCATAAAAGATAGCATTTACCAGCACCCCGTTCTTATTGCCTTTTCCCCCGATCAGGCGTTGCTGCCCGATACCCAGTTTTGCCTGGTAAAAGTTATTCTTCTTTCCGTAGATGTACGGTTTTTCAGAATACACAAAACCATACTGGTCAATATCTTTTATGGAACCTGGCTTTTTATCTTCTTTAGGATTTTTCTTCTCTGCAAACTCAAACTGATAGTAGGTTACTTTTTCCCTGGATTTGCGACGGCCCATTTCAAGGAAACCGCTCCAGCCATCCGTATTGATACGGGCACCTCCGGAGAATTCTCTCTGGTATAAGTTCTCCCCTTCTTCCAGCTGCTTAAATAATGAAATACGTTTCAACTTTTTCTGCTCCCGCTCTTCTTTCGCGGACTTCTCTGTTGAGCTGTTGTCCTGAGCCTGCAAGCCGCCCACTACCAGTAGTAAGAGCACGAATAAGTGTAGTTTTTTCACCTGTATAGATTTGTTTTGTTTATTATAAACGTCTGGCTTGTTATATTGGTATGCTAATCATTACAAACCTACACGTTTTTTCTTTCATGCGTAAATTTGTTTTCCCCCGCATAGCGGCGTGTATAACAGGTATAACGTATTATGTGTAAAATGGTTACACGTCTTTATCTCATAGAATTTTTCCTTTTCTTTCTTCTTCCTATTTTTACAGGAAATAACTGACAATATGCTCACGTCTTCAATTTTATATAATGGCCAGCTGAGAACTACTGCCACTCACCTGCAAAGCGGTACTGTAATACAGACCGATGCTCCTGTAGATAATAATGGTAAAGGGGAAAGCTTTTCACCTACCGATCTGGTAGCAACTGCCCTGGGATCGTGTATGCTTACCATTATGGGGATCAATGCGGCGAAAAACGGCTGGAATATAGAAGGCACCAAGGTTAGCATAGAGAAAATCATGGGTACTGACCCACGCCGTATCGTAGAGGTAAAGGTGGTATTTGATTTTCCAGGGGATAGCGGACTGGGAGAAAAAGAAAAGACGATCCTGGAACGTGCGGCACTTACCTGCCCGGTAGCAAAGAGTGTACATCCTGATCTATTACAGAGCGTTACATTTAACTGGTAAATATTTTATTAACTGGCCTCCGCCCGGGGCCAGTTAATACCATCTTCTATCTCTTCCTTCAGCAGCTTCACTCCTATTGCACATTGCAGGCACCGCTTCTCATCACAGTAATAATGCTTTAACTGTAATAACGCCTGCGAATCATGTGCCGTTCCGGCCTTAATTCCCAGGTCTTTCCATCCGTTCGTTACATTATTCTCTTCCGCAGGTAATTTATTCATCATGTCCACTGCCTTCGCCTGGAAACAGTATTTCAGCTTCTCGCGGCCATACAGGTACAACAATGGGAATACGGTATTGATGAGAATGTTATGGATAGCCGTTTGCCCCGGCAGCTGTGCTTTCTCAACAGGGATATCAAAACGGTAATGCTGCAGCCAGTAAACAGATGGCCTGGTCGTAACCAGTTCTTCAAACCCCGCCAGCGTATCCGTTTCCAGTATCCGTGAAAACAGATGGCTACCCTTCTGTAACAATGCCGCCAGGCAGGCAATCCGTATGGTAGGAAAAGAGGATGGCCGCATACGTAACCACTTAAAGAGATGCCCCGGTAAAGGCTGCAGCCGGTACTTGTGCTTCATAAAATTATACTCCTGTTGCAGGCGCAAAGGATATTCATCTTTAAAATCTGCGTCCAGCATACCAGCCTGACCAAACAGCAATGCTTCCAGGTGGAAAAGACTATGCTGATGTTTCAGGAACACCTGAAAAGGTAACGACTGCACCAGTTGCAGGAATGCTTCCCTGTTCGCAGGCAGACCCGCGCTTTCGGCAATAGCCCAGTAACAAACCTCTTCCCAGTTGTAGTGGTTGCACAACAACCAGCTTTGCAAACGGTCTGCCTTCCGTTCCAGCCTTTCTATCAACAACCGTTCTTTCCAGTTCTCCCAGATAAGGTAAGGCACCTTACCGGCATTCTTTCCGCAAGGCACAAAAGCTGCGGACTCCCGTAACCTTGCAAAGCGGTCAATTAACATCTTGGGAATGTACTGCTGTAATTCTATACAGGGAATGCCGCTGGTAGTCAGTTCTTCCACATCATTTTCGAACACTACATGCAGAATCGCCTTTTCGTATTCAGGATTCTGCTGATGACCGTGCCGGTACCAGTCGGACGCTCTGAGATGCAGCTCCACATTACCCGCCCATAGTGTTTGTCCTATACGGATACGTGCAGCAGTAAAGTCCGGACCTGCGTGACTGTTATACATGCCCGGATATAAAATCTGCAAAGGCTCCCCATCCAGTGTGGTCAACCCCGATTGCGTAAATAAACGAAGTTGCCATATATGCTGGAATAGCTCCTCTGTAAGGAGCGGGCTAACATTAACAACAGTATTCATCTGAGGGAAATTATGCTAATAAAGTTAGCAATTTATTCCAATCTTCCAAATTTTTGGAAAATTGGAACAAGTAACATTACCTTTGCACCCAGTTCTTTAAAAATCACTTATCCAGAAAGGCGGAGGGACTTGGCCCTGCGATGCCTTAGCAACCAATCATGTTTAACGACAGGATAAAGGTGCTAATTCCGGCCCCGGTTATAATTATAATCGAGGGAAGATAAGTTGGCAGAGATAGATATTCAATGTAATAAAATACTGAGATGCCTCTTCCAACCACGGAGGGGCTTTTTTTATGCCCTGCACTCCCCTTTTCTGCTTAAGCGGCAAGCTTTAAGCGTAAAATGAAAATAGCAACACAATTACTTCATAGCATACCGGTTGATGAATTGACAGGCGCCATTTCTGTTCCAATTTATCAAACCTCCACTTTTGTGCAGGAATCGCCCGGTATCAATAAGGGATTTGAATTCTCCCGTGCCAACAATCCTACACGAAAGGTGCTGGAAAATATTATCTGCAGCCTGGAAGAAGGTCACGCCGGCTTCGGTTTTGCCAGCGGCATGGCAGCGATAGATGCGGTGATGAAGCTATTAAAAACAGGTGATGAGATCATGGCAGTGGAAGATACTTATGGCGGTATTTTCCAGATGTTCCAGCATATGTTTGAACGCTTTGGTATTAAAGCAAACTTTGTAGATACCAGCAGCATTGATAAAGTGCTGGCAGCTATGACTCCGCAGACAAAAATGATCTGGCTGGAATCGCCTACCAATCCTACATTACGCGTATCCGATATCAAATCCATCAGCAAAATAGCGAAGCAGCATAACGTTCTGCTGGTAGTAGACAATACACTCTGTACCCCACTGCTGCAACAACCTATTCCGCTGGGCGCCGATATCGTGATCCACAGCGCTACCAAATACCTGGCAGGGCATACAGATGTTATAGCCGGACTGGTAGTCGTGAACAACAAAATACTGGCAGACCAGATACGTTTCAATCAGAATATTTCAGGAAGTATACTCAGTCCGTTTGAAGCATGGCTGACCATACGCGGCATTGAAACCCTTTGCCTGCGCCTGGAAAAACAATGCAGCAATGCCATGGCAATAGCCACCTGGCTTACCTCTCATCCGGCTGTTGACAAAGTATATTATCCTGGATTAGCTACACATAAGAACCACCATATTGCACGAAAACAACAGAAACAATACGGAGGCCTTGTCAGTTTTTCTTTAAAAACAGACAACATTAAAAGCGCCATACGTGTAGTAAATGCGACCAAGCTGTTTAAGCTGGCGGAAAGTTTTGGCGGCGTAAAAAGCATGCTCGATCATCCGGCAACCATGACACATCGCCTTATACCTGAAGATTTTCGTAAAAAAACGGGACTACAAGATTCCTGCATCCGCCTCTCTGTAGGTATCGAAGATGCAGAAGACCTTATCAATGACCTGAAGCAGGCGCTGGACAAGCTCAACCTGCCTGCAGGCAAACAAATAACAGTTTTACAATAAAGCGGAACGTAGCAATACGTTACTCATTAAGCACAAAAAAGAAAATGGAAAAAAAGATCATCAATTTAGGAATTTTCGGATTTGGTTGCGTGGGACAAGGGTTATACGAAGTTCTGAACAGAACGAAAGGTATTAATGCCCGCATTAAAAAAATATGTATTAAAGACCCCAACAAACAACGCCCTATAGATGCCAGTTACTTTACTACAGATCCTAACGAGATCCTGAACGATCCCACCATCGATGTGGTAGTAGAGCTGATCAACGAAACAGATGCCGCCTTCCACATCGTAAGCACTGCCTTGCGCAATGGTAAAGCAGTAGTGAGTGCAAGCAAAAGAATGATCGCAGAAAACCTGCCTGCATTATACCAGTTGCAGATAGAGAACAAAGTACCTTTCCTCTATGAGGCATCCAGTTGTGCAAGTATTCCCATTATCCGCAACCTGGAAGAATACTATGACAACGACTTACTGAATGCTGTGGAAGGTATCTGTAACGGTTCTACGAACTATATCCTCACAAAAATATTCGAAGAGAACCAGAGCTTTGAAACAGCACTCCAAAAAGCGCAGGAACTTGGTTTTGCGGAAACCGATCCTACCCTCGATATAGAAGGGTATGATCCTAAATTCAAAATAGTTATACTGCTGTTACACGCTTTCGGAACATTTGTAAAACCGGAAGAAGTATTCAACTTCGGTATTCATCATCTGAATGATTTTGATATACAGTTTGCCAAACAACGCAATTGTACCATTAAACTGATAGGTACCTGCCGCAGGAAGAACGGTAGCGTGAATGCATACGTATTACCTCACCTGGTAAAAGAACATAACCTGCTGTACGATGTATACAATGAATACAACGGTATCCTGTTAGAGAGTGCATTTACAGACAAACAATTCTTTGTGGGCAAAGGAGCCGGTGGTACTGCCACAGGTAGTGCCGTATTATCAGATATCTCTGCCCTGTTATACAATTACCGTTACGAGTATAAAAAGATTAAACAATCCAACCAGCCTGCATTCAGTAATGATGTACAACTGAAAGTATATCTGCGCTACAGCGCACCGGATCAGGTACATCTGGCAGACTTCTTCAATATTTCAGAGAAATATGAGTCTGTTACCTACCGCTATATAGTAGGTACCATCAACTTAGAAAAACTGAAAGAAGCACAGTGGCTGAAGAATAAAAATGTGAACCTGCTGGTACTGGAGGAGTAGCTTATTACGCTAAGAAGCGTAACCAACCATTTAAAAGTAAAAACGGCGCAATTTTTTGCGCCGTTATATTTTCTGTAAGGCTTCCACCACATTACTGATAGGAAGTCCCATTACATTATAAAAACATCCGTTAATACTTTCTATTCCCACTGCACCGATCCATTCCTGTATAGCATAAGCACCGGCCTTATCATAAGGTTTGTACTCATCTATATAATAAGTGATCTGTGCGTAGGTAAGTGGTTTGAAATGTACTTCTGTTTCTTTTGAGAAAGACTGTTCTCCTCCATTATATGTAATTACTACGCCTGTGATTACACGATGCGTACGGCCACTTAATGCAGAAAGAATTTTAATAGCATCTTCCCTGTCTTTAGGTTTGCCAATGATCTTATCATCCAGCACCACTACTGTATCTGCGGTGATGATGATATCTTCATTAGTGCATAATGCAGCCACTGCGGCAGACTTCTGACGCGCAATGTGTACAGGAATATCCGGAATATGCATATCTGCGGGAAAGGTCTCTGCCGTATCCACAACTTTCACTTCAAAAGGGATCCCTGCCTGTTCCAGCAATTGTTTACGCCGGGGAGACTGCGATGCCAGTATTACACGTTTACCGGTATACATCAAAGCATTATTTTAAAGAAGATCATAGATAAGATACCGGTGAGCATGATCAGCTTCACCATAGAACTTACTTTATGGTAATGTTCCGGCAGATGCGCTTTTTTCAGTTGCAGATAAATATATACACATGGCGCCTGTACAAACAGTACCAGGTAAATGATAGCTATATACCATCCTAAAAAAGCAATCCTTATTTCAACAAGCAGGATCAGTACCTGTAAACCTGCCAGCAATCCGTAACACAGGCGTTTGGCGGGCGTTACTCCCCATACAATGGGAATAGTGCGGCAGCCATCCTTACTGTCACCTATCATATCTTCCAGATCTTTTACAATCTCCCTTACCAGGGAAATCATGAAAGCAAACAAAGCGTATACTCCAATGATCTGAATGAGTCTGCGCCCTACGGGAGACATAATCGCTTCAAAACTTTCATAGATCTTCTTCTCGTAGAACCCTACCACCACAACGGCAAGCGCTGTTAAGAAAGAGATCATTACATTTCCGATCAGTACCTGTCTCTTAAAAGAAGTAGAATAAAACCAGAGCAGTAAGGAGCAGAATACCTGGGTAAACCCGAGATAGATTTGCCCTATGCGCCAGGCTACGATAAAACCGATAGATACTCCCGCCATATTAAATATGGTGTGCCAGGCCATTGCCCAGCGACGGTTGATGATCTTGTCGAGCACCATTTTATCCGGCTTGTTGATGATATCAATATTGATATCAAAATAATCATTGATGATATAACCAGCTGCTGCGATAAGTACTGTAGATAAGGAAAGTAAGAAAAAGGATAACGGGGAAAGCGATGGCGATTCCCCGTTATACTGCAGTAATGGCGCTACCACGCAGTATTGCAGTAAAAATTGTGTTAACCCAATATAGATAAGGTTCGGATAACGTATCAACTTGAAAAATGCAGTCAGCAATTTCATAATATTATAATTGCGGTAAAAATAAGAAATGACTAGCGACTGGCAATTTCTTCGTCTATCGTCCAGTGATCATTCAGCTTTAATACCTTTTCTATAATTTCCCTTACACATCCCATACCACCGTTGATGGGAGAAATATAGCGGCAGATACTTTTTATTTCCGGAGCGGCATCTGCCGGACAAACAGGCAACCCTACCAGTTGCATGGCCCGGTAATCCGGAATATCATCCCCCATAAAAATCACCTCATCCCAGCGAAGATCATGTTCAAATACATAATCCTGTAGTTTTTCCTGTTTATCAGTGATCCCGGTATAGATATCCTTAATTCCCAAACCTTGCAGGCGGCTCACTACACTTTCAGACTTTCCGCCGGAAATAATGACGATCCTATATCCCTTTTTAATGGCCAGCTGAAGGGCATAACCATCTCTGATGCTCATTTTACGGGACTGTTCCCCGTTAGGTAGCAATTGTACGGTCCCGTCTGTCAGCACACCATCTACATCAAATACGAAGGTAGTAACGGGCTTAAAAAGCGCTAAAATGTTCATTTGTGAAAATCGTTAATACTGTCAGACATTACTCTGTAGATCAGTTGAAGGTACTTTTGGTCCTGCAGCAGTCCCAGATGTTTGGCCATGGTAGCCTGGTCATTGCGCAAGGCAGGGCCAGTCTGTACTGATTCCGGAGGGAATTTATCCAGTCGCTCAAAGGTTTCTTTGATGATAGGCTCCAGCAGGGAGAAATCCAGCCCGTCTTTCTCACAATAGTTTTTAGCCCTGGTAATCAGGTGGTTAGTAAAGTTATTACACAATACTGCTGCCAGGTTCAGTTGCAGCCGCTGTTCAGAGTTCATCACTTCCACCCTGGAAGAAACGCTTTGTGCAATAGGTTGCAGCCTGCGCATCGTCTCATCATTGGCTGCTTCCAGCAATAATGGGATAGGCGGGAAACTCTTCACGCCCTTGCGGAGAGATTGTAAGGGGTATAATACCCCGGTATTCGAAGAAATTTTACTGATTGCGTCCAGTGGTACGGCACCTGCCGTATGGGCCACAATACGTTTGCCCAGTCTCAGCTGGTCATTTAACAGCGGAATAGCCCCATCGCTTACCGCGATCAGGTACACATCTGCCTCCATATTGATATCCCTCAGGTCGTCCGTAGCTGCCCCAGCATGTATAACTTCCTTTAATTCATCAGCATGCTCTTTCGTACGACTAATCACTTGTGAGATCTGGTGTCCGTTAATTTTAAGCAGTTGACCGAAACAATGCGCAACATTACCCGCGCCAATAATAACTATATCCATTCTAAGTAAAGGTTACATATATATTATGGTGTATGTACCAGTAAAAGGTAAAAAATCAGGAAATTTGCATCATATACTTATATGGTAAAGCTACCCTTCCTATTAAAAACGTTGTTACCCAGCAATTTAACCATTAAACTCTTAATCATTCATTTTAAATGATTTTATCAAAAATATTACATTTACATTCAATACATCGAAAGAGGCTTATTTTTTATTCTCAGCCTACTTTTGTACACTTGCAAAAATCGGATTTGCAATTTTATACGGAATTTTACGTATCTAGTAGCATATAAAGAAGGCATTCATGGCAAAAAATCTAGTAATAGTTGAGTCTCCGGCGAAAGCGAAGACGATAGAAAAGATACTTGGCAAAGACTTCGAGGTAAAATCCTGCTTTGGGCACATACGTGATCTCGAGAAGGATGATATGGGTATCGATATCCCCAATAACTTTAAACCTAAGTACAAAATCCCAGAAGATAAGGAAAAGATAGTAAAGGAATTGAAGAAGCTGGCGAAGGAAACCGATGAGGTTTGGTTAGCAACGGATGAGGACCGTGAAGGGGAAGCCATATCATGGCACCTTTGCGAAGTACTCGGCCTTGATCCTGACGTGACCAAACGCATTGTTTTCCATGAAATTACAAAGCCAGCCATCGAAAAAGCCGTCTTAAATCCCCGTTTACTGAACATGGACCTGGTACACGCCCAGCAGGCAAGGCGTATACTGGACAGGATAGTAGGTTTCGAACTCTCCCCCGTATTATGGAGGAAGATGAGTATGCGGAACTCATTATCTGCCGGCCGCGTACAATCTGTAGCGGTAAGGCTGATAGTGGAAAGGGAAAGAGAGATCAATACCTTCAACTCTGTAAGCACCTTTAAGGTAGAAGCATTTTTTACAGCTAAAGACATTGCAGGCAAGAACATTACATTTAAAGCTGAAGGGCCTACCCGTTTCAAGACCGCTGAGGATGCTGAAAAGTTCTTGCAGCAGTGTGTAGGGGCCGCCTACAGCGTTAAAGATATTCAGGTAAAACCGGGCAAGAAGTCGCCCGCCGCACCTTTTACCACTTCCACCTTACAACAGGAAGCCAGCCGCAAGCTGGGCTACAGCGTATCTAAAACGATGCTGCTGGCGCAGAAACTGTATGAAAGTGGTAACATCACCTACATGCGTACGGACTCCGTAAACCTGTCTGATACTGCCCTGGGCGAGATCCAGAAGGCGATCACCACCAACTACGGAGAAAGGTACCACCAGCACCGCAAGTTCAAAAACAAGAACGAGTCTGCCCAGGAAGCGCATGAGGCCATCCGCCCGTCTTACATGGAGAACTCCACTGTAGATGACAGCGATACCAAGAAACTGTATGAACTGATCTGGAAACGTACCATCGCCAGCCAGATGAGTGATGCTGAACTGGAAAAGACCACGGCTAAAATTGATATCTCTACCAATAAAGAGGAACTGACAGCCAGCGGGGAAGTACTGAAATTCGACGGTTTCCTGAAAGTATACATGGAAGGAAAGGATGATGAGGATGTAAGTGATGAGGAAGATGCAGATGATGGCTCATTGCCACCATTACAGGTGAAACAGGCCCTGCCCCTCAAAGAAATGAAAGCTACAGAACGTTTCAGCCGCCCTGCTCCGCGTTATACGGAAGCAAGTCTGGTAAAGAAACTGGAAGAGCTGGGCATAGGACGCCCGTCTACCTACGCTCCTACCATTACCACCGTACAAAAACGTGGTTATGTTGAAAAGCGTGAGAAAGAAGGTATTAAAAGGGATTTCCGTATTCTTACCCTGAAAGACGATAAGATCGAGAAAGTAACCGATACCGAAAATACCGGCGCTGAAAAGAACAAACTGTTCCCGACAGACCTTGGTATGATCGTAACCGACTTCCTGAACCAGTACTTTAACTCAGTAATGGACTACGGTTTCACCGCCAGGATTGAAGGGGAGTTTGATGAGATCGCACATGGCAAGAAGATATGGAACAACATGTTAAATGAGTTCTATACCCCTTTCCATAAAGATGTGGAGAACACCCTGGAAAATGCTGAACGTGTAAAAGGCGAACGTCCGCTGGGTACAGATGAAGCAACCGGTAAACCTATCGTGGCACGTATGGGACGTTATGGCCCGATGATCCAGATAGGTAAAGTGGAAGATGAAGAGAAGCCACGTTTTGCGAAACTGAAGGCTACTCAGAGTATTGAAACCATCACCCTGGACGAAGCAATGGAGTTGTTCAAACTGCCCCGTAACCTGGGTAAATTTGAAAATGAGGATGTTACGGTGAACATCGGTCGTTTTGGTCCTTATGCTGCACATGATAAGAAGTTCTACTCTCTTAAAAAAGAAATGGACCCTTATACCATCGAACTGGACGAAGTGGCTCCGTTAATTGCGGAAAAACGTACAGCCAAAGATGAAAGGACGATAAAAATCTTTGAAAAAGAGAAGATCCAGATACTGAAAGGCCCTTATGGTCCGTATATAAAGCAGGGACTGAGGAACTTCAAAATTCCCAAGGAAAAGATTGATACCGCTGCGGATCTTACAGTGGAAGAGGCGAAGGCTATTATAGAAGATGTAAAGGCTAATCCTCCTAAGAAAAAAGCACCCCCGAGGAAAAAGAAAGCGGAATAATGGAATAAACTATGCACGAAACCAAAGAAATAAATGCCCTGTTTCACCTGCTGGATGATCCGGACCAGGAGGTGTATGATACCGTTGCCAGCAAGATATTATTGTTTGGCAAGGAGATCATACCTAACCTCGAGCATTTATGGGAGAACACGATAGATGAGTCCATACAGGAAAGAATCGAACAGGTGATCCACCGCGTGCATTACAAGGATTTGCAAACAGCACTCCTGCAATGGAGCAGCGCAGAGGCCCCGGACCTGCTGCAGGGCGCTATACTGGTGGCCCGCTACCAGTACCCGGACATGCAGCCGAACAGTGTATTGACAGAAATAGAGCGGATCAAACGTAATATATGGCTGGAACTGAATAACTACCTTACCCCGCTGGAACAGATCAATGTCTTAAACAGCATGATCTACAATTACTTCGGGTTAAAGGGGGAAGAAGTGGCTTACGTTCGTAAGAACCAGTTCTTTATCAACCAGGTAATAGAATCCAAGAAAGGGAACCCTCTTACAAATGGTATTGTTTATCAGAGCCTTTGTGCGATGCTGGACCTTCCTGTGTATGCAGTGAATATCCCCCGTCAGTTCATACTGGCCTATTTTGATAGCTTTTATGACTTTACCGAGCCACCAAGGCCGGATGATGTACGTATCCTGTTCTTTATAGATCCTATACAGGGACAGATATACACACATCAGGATGTGGAAGGGTATTTAAAGAGGATGTCTATTCAGCCGGTCCCTTCTTACTTCAACCCTCAGTCCAATAAAAAGGTGATCCAATTCCTGCTGGGAGAATTGCTGAAATGCTTTCAGGATGATAAGGAAGCTTATAAACAGGAAGAACTGAGAGACCTGATTAAGTTATTAAACGAATAAAGCTCCGCAGGAGCCAAATAAAAAAAGCCGCGAATTAAATTCGCGGCTTTTCTATTTGTAGTAAGTTATTACTTCT
Organism: Chitinophaga oryziterrae; assembly: GCF_009758125.1. Taxonomy (GTDB): domain Bacteria; phylum Bacteroidota; class Bacteroidia; order Chitinophagales; family Chitinophagaceae; genus Chitinophaga; species Chitinophaga oryziterrae. The sequence goes on along the minus strand of NZ_WRXO01000002.1, from coordinate 670,986 downwards.
TTGCAGTTTTTCCCTGCATCTTAGGATAAGACAGTACGATCAGATCATTCATCACGTTCACTGCTTCATCCAGGTAAATATCTTTTTGTCTGAATTTCAGCCAGTCTTTGTTACGGGCCAGTTTGGAAGTGTCCTTACCAATTTTGTCAAGGTCTACTCTCAGACTTTCTATATTCAGTTCTTTTACTTTATCATTTGCGGCATCAAAACGTTTCAGCGCAGCAGTATTAGTTTTCTGCTCTGATTTGTAAGCCTGGATGTTCAGAGAGTAAGTCTCCTGCTTCTCCATGTTCTTGATCGTGCTGATATTATCATTCACCATCTTAAACGCTTCACTGCTTGCCATACGTTTGTCGCTGTTCTTTTTCAATGCTTCTACAGGAACAGGGTCTACCCATGTATTGTAGGTCGCTTTCGGAATTTCATCCCAGGCCAGTGCATCTTTATCTTTGCGCTCTGCTACCTCATAATAAGGATCAGGCAACACGATATCAGATGATACACCTTTCAGCTGTGTAGAACCCCCATTTGCACGGTAGAACTTCTGCTGGGTGAGTTTAATAGCGCCTAACGGACCGGTATCTTTGGTAGAGTAGAATTCATCCAGGTTAAACATCCGCTGAACGGTCCCCTTACCATAAGTAGAAGAACTACCGATGATCACGGCACGTTTATAATCCTGCATCGCTGCTGCCATGATTTCAGAAGCGGAAGCGCTGTATTCATTTACCATGATAGCCAGCGGGCCGTCGTACTGTACATTCTTGTCACGGTCGCGCAATACCATTGGATCGCCGGTACGTGATTTTACCTGTACAACAGGACCTTCCGGTATAAACAGACCGGCCATCTGTACCACGTCCTGTAAAGAACCACCACCGTTAAAGCGGAGGTCCAGTATGATACCTTCAACGTTTTCCGCTTTCAGCTTGGTGATTTCCTTAGCCACATCTTCAGAGCAACGGGCACCGTTACGGTCCTGGAAGTCTGCATAGAATTCAGGAAGATAGATGTACCCTAATTTATGCTGACCATTAATGATCGCTGATTTTGCAAAAGTATCATCCAGTATTACCTCATCGCGGGTGATAGAGATTACTTTGATAGTACCGTTTGCACTTTTCACTGTCAGTTTCACAATAGAGCCTTTGCTGCCCCGGATCAGTTTCACTGCATCTTCCACCGCATAACCGGTGATGTCTACGGGTTCTTTATCCCCCTGTGCTACTTTCTGGATCACGTCGTTTGCTTTCAGGTTACCTTCTTTCCAGCTGGGGCTTCCGGTAACGATGCTAACGATCCTGATCTTACCATCTTCTTCGCGGAGTTGTGCGCCAATACCATAAAACTTACCAGCCATCTGCTCTTCGAAAGCCCTCTTTTCATCAGGCGGGAAGAAGTCGGTGTGCGGGTCCATCGTAGAGGTGATCGCATTCACGTATAAGCTGAAACGTTCGTTATCGTCCTGCTTGTTTTTAAGACGGTCGAAATAACGGTCGTATACTACTTTCACTTTAGCGCGTGCCTCTGCTTCGAGTTCCGCGTCCGTCTTAGGCTTTTCGGTCTTTGACTTATCGCGTGCCTCCTGTAGTTCCACCAGTTTTTCCAGTGTACGGTATTTCAGCACCTTGCGCCATGCTTCCACACGGGCAGCGGCATCCTCAGGATAGTCGATCTTATCAGGATCAAGGACTACCTTTTCTTCTTTGGTAAAGTCGAAAGGATGTGCCAGTATTTCGGGGTAGATAGCAGCGGCTTCTGCAACACGCTGTTTGATCAATACATTTACAGTATCAAAACAATCCAGGGGAGCGCCCTGCATTTCATCATCTACATGTGTAGATAAAGGCTTGAGTTTATCAATATCACTTTTCAGGAAAAACTTCTTCTCGCTGTCCAGCGTTTTCAGAAATTTCGTAAACACTTCTTTGGAAAAAGCATCATCAATATTCTTTGGCTGATAGTGCCCCTCTTTCAGAATTTGCCCAACCAGTCCCATGATTATCTCATGCCTGCCAGGAGGGTCTTCTTTGTGTAGTTTGCTGAAGGCTAATCCCCCCATCGAAATGGTTATCAGCAATACCGGTATAATCACTTTCATTCTTCTCATAGAAATCCAAAATTGAACATCATCAAATATAGCACAAAAACCCCCATTGTACTTAAAGGGCAGCTTTCTTTAACAAAAGATTAGAACCAGGGTAATTTAGCATAGTACTCATAAAGGCAGCAGATTAAGGGTTGCTACATTCACATAGATTTGCTGCTAAAACCAGACCAACTTATTATGGTCCCTTATTACCTATAAAAATACGGATCTTATGGTATATAACGATACCGTTCATCAGATATAGTGCCTCAAATGTTTTACTTTTGCCTGAGTATTAAAAAACCTGATCCGTGGATAATCCTGTCGCTTCAAAGAATGATCCTTACGCTTCGTTACGTTTACCAGAGTTTAACTACTACCTCGTCATCCGCTTCGCCATTGTTTTCGCGCTCACCATGCAGTTTACCATTATTGAATGGAAAGTATACCAGCTGGCACATGATCCCTTTTCACTGGGGCTCATAGGACTGGCAGAGGTGATCCCTGCCGTGTTGCTGGCACCGTTTGCCGGACACCTGGTAGATAAGCTGGAGAAGCGGAAAATCATGCTGTTATGCATGGTGGCTTATATCATCCTCGGGCTGGGACTGTTCCTGCTCACCTGGGACAAGGCGGTGGCAGGCATTTCCACTAACCGGGTACTGAATTGCATTTACATACTGGTGTTTTGCGGAGGTATCGTGAGGGCTTTTGTAAGCCCGTCCAACTTCTCGCTGATGGCGCTGATCGTACCAAGACCTTTATACGCCAACGCCTCTACCTGGAGCAGCAGTTCCTGGCAGATAGGCGCTATGGCTGGTCCTGCACTGGGAGGCCTGTTAATACACTTATTAGGCGTGCATTGGGCTATGCTGCTGGTTGTATGTATTTTCTTTGCTCCGCTGTACAGTATGATCATGATCAAACCCAAGCCTATACTGTATAAATCACAGGGAGAAAGTTTTTTTGAAGGCCTTACCAAAGGGATGAAATTCGTGTGGAATACCAAGGTGGTATTGAACGCGATGGCATTGGACATGTTTGCCGTATTGTTTGGAGGCGCAGTTGCACTACTGCCAGCATTTGCAACGGATATACTTCATGTAGGCTCGCTGGAATTTGGCTTTTTACGTGCGGCGGTAGCCGTAGGCTCTATCATCACAATGTTCATCCTGGCATACAAGCCGCTGGTCTACAGACCCGGTATCAAACTGTTGTTTGCAGTGTTTGGCTTCGGCTTGTGTATCATTGTCTTTGGCCTGTCTACAAACTTCTACCTGTCCTTACTCGCATTACTGGTCAGCGGGATGCTGGACGGTATCAGCGTGATTATCCGTCAGACCATCCTGCAACTGAAAACACCGGATGATATGCGGGGGCGTGTATCTGCGGTGAGTTCCATGTTTATAGGATCGTCGAATGAACTGGGAGCGTTTGAAAGCGGATCTGCCGCACGCCTGATGGGACTGGTCCCCTCTGTAGTCTTTGGCGGATGTGTGACACTGGGCGTCGTAATTACAACTTATATCATTTCTCCGGCTATGCGAAAGCTGGATTTAAAAGCATAAAAAAGGCTCCTTACGGAGCCTTTTTACTTTACAATATCTTTCAGTTTTTCCAGCACATAAAATACGGCCGGACAAATCGTACTATTCAAAAAAGTAATATTCGGCCGCTTCACAAAATCATAACTATCCGTGTAAGGGTAATTCTGACAATCCCCCGGACGCGCATCGTAAATACTGCAATAATTCTCTGCATCCAGAAACGGGCAGGGAGCCGTTGTTACCACATAATCGCCATCTTCGTCCATCCTCAGATAGGTATCAATAAAAGCCGTTTCCTTCATACCCACATACTTAGCCGCACGTTTGATATCCGGCGCTTTGAACCGGGGACTGATCGTTTTGCAGCAACCCGCACACTGCAGGCAGTCGATATGACTGAATGCCTCATCATGGAGATCCGGCAGTTTCTTTTCCACACCTCTGCCTTTTTTTGTCTGCAGCTTCTGCAAAAACTGTTTGTTCGCTTTCTGCTGCTCAATAGCCTTTTCTTTCCAGTTTGTAAGTATGTCATCCATCAGGATACAAAGATAGGTAATAGTACATAGACAGTATTATGACAATAACCTGATTTTATTATCCGGGTTTATCACCACACTTTCCACAACGACCGCCCGTTTTTGGCCATTGCTGAAAAACATTATAGCTTTGCGCATTCATTTCATCATAGTTCTTCACATCATGAATCTTTTTGATATACAACAAAATGAGTTCGTGGGTCGTCATATAGGGCCTACCGAAACTGAAACCAACCACATGCTGGGTACCATTGGGGTATCCTCACTCGAAGAGCTTGTAAATAAGACCGTTCCTGGTGCTATTCGTATGCAAAAGCCACTGGCAGTGCCTGCGGCGATCAGTGAAAGTGATTATCTGCGTATGCTCAAAGAAATATCATTGAAAAATGACGTATTCCGCAATTACATCGGGCAGGGGTATTATGATACTATCACGCCGAGTGTAATCCTGCGTAATGTGTTTGAGAATCCGGGATGGTATACGCAGTACACTCCTTATCAGGCAGAGATTTCCCAGGGTCGCCTGGAAAGCCTGCTTAACTTCCAGACAATGGTAAGCGACCTGACAGGCCTGCCTATTGCAAACGCTTCCCTGTTAGATGAAGCAACCGCTGCGGCAGAAGCCATGGCCATGTTCTTCAGCGCTCTCAATAAAGATCACGATCATCTGAGCCGTCCTACATTCTTTGTAGACAGCAATGTATTCCCGCAAACAAGAGACGTAATATATACCCGCGCTACACCACTGAACATTAATGTAGTAGTTGGCGATTTCGCTGCTGCTACCCCTGATGCTTCCTGGTTTGGTGCACTGGTGCAATATCCAAATGCACAGGGTGCTGTGGAAGATTACCGCAGCTTCATCGATAAGGTCCATGCGGCCGGTGCTTACGTAGCGATGGCAACAGACCTGCTGGCATTAACACTGCTCACTTCTCCCGGCGAGCTGGGTGCTGACGCAGCTTTAGGTTCCGCACAGCGCTTCGGTGTTCCATTAGGTTTTGGTGGTCCGCACGCTGCTTTCTTTGCAGTAAAAGACGACTTCAAACGTTCTATTCCGGGTCGTATCATCGGTGTAAGTATCGATGCTGAAGGCAAACGTGCTTTACGTATGGCCCTGCAAACCCGCGAACAACATATCAAACGCGAAAAAGCTACTTCCAACATCTGTACGGCACAGGCATTACTGGCTAATATGGCTGCAATGTATGCTGTGTACCACGGACCGGAAGGACTGAAAAATATCGCTACCCGCGTAGCTATCCTTGCCAGCGCCCTTGCTGAAAAACTGAGTGCTAAAGGATTTGCGCTGAAAGCAAATAACTTCTTCGATACAGTGACCGTATCTGTAAAAGATACGGCTGCCATCAGAACAAAAGCAGAAGCTAAAGGAATCAACTTCTTCTATCCTTCAGAAGGACTGGTAGTCATCTCTCTTGATGAAACGGCTACCATCCAGGATGTGAATGATGTACTGGCAGTTTTTGACGCAGATGCTATCTCTAAAAACATCAAAGCTACCAGCATTCCGTCTGCCCTGGAACGTACTTCTCCTTACCTGTTGCACCCCGTGTTCAACAGCTATCACAGTGAGTCGAAGATGATGCGTTACATGAAGATGCTGGAAAATAAAGATCTGTCGCTGAATACTTCCATGATATCTCTCGGTAGCTGTACCATGAAGCTGAACGCTGCAACAGAAATGATTCCTTTGAGCTGGAGCCACTGGAGCAAGATGCACCCGTTTGCACCCAAAACGCAGACAGGCGGTTATCAGCAGATAGTAGACGAACTGAGTGACTATCTCTGCCAGATCACTGCCTTTGATGCATGTAGCCTGCAACCTAATAGTGGCGCCCAGGGCGAATATACCGGCTTGCTGGTCATCCGCGCTTTCCACGAAAGCAGAGGAGAAGGCAAACGTAATGTAATGCTGATCCCTATCTCAGCGCACGGTACCAACCCTGCTTCTGCAGTAATGGCCGGCTTTAAGGTAGTGGTAGTAAAAGCACTGGAAAACGGGTATATCGATGTGGAAGATCTGAAAGCCAAAGCGGCAGCCCACGCGGCTGACCTGGCCGGTATCATGATCACCTATCCTTCTACCTATGGTGTATACGAAGAGAGCGTGAAAGATATCTGCAACACCGTACACCAGTATGGCGGACAGGTATACATGGATGGCGCCAACATGAATGCGCAGGTGGGCTTAACCGCTCCCGGCCTGATCGGCGCTGACGTATGTCACCTCAACCTGCACAAAACATTCGCTATCCCTCACGGTGGTGGTGGTCCCGGTATGGGCCCTATCTGTGTAGCGAAACACCTCGCTCCTTTCCTTCCGGGGCACGTTAACCTGGAACACAAAGCACAGACGAAGGCAGTTTCAGCCGCACCGTACGGTTCTGCCAGTATCCTGCTCATCTCTTATGCTTATATCCGTTTACTGGGAGCAGAAGGGCTTAAAAACGCTTCTGAATTCGCTATCCTGAATGCCAACTACATGAAGGCAAGACTGGAAAAAGCATATGATATCCTTTACAACGGTGTTAACGGTACCTGCGCACACGAGTTCATCGTAGACCTCCGTCCGTTTAAAAATACAGCAGGTGTTGAAGCGGAAGACGTTGCAAAACGTTTAATGGATTACGGCTTCCACGCTCCTACCCTCAGCTTCCCGGTACCAGGTACTGTGATGATCGAGCCTACAGAAAGTGAGGACCTGGGAGAACTGGACCGCTTCTGCGATGCGTTACTGTCTATCCGTGAAGAGATCAGCGCTATTGAAGAAGGAAGAGCAGATAAAGCACAGAACGTGCTGAAACACGCGCCCCATACACAGTTTGTAATTACGGCTGATGAATGGACACGCCCTTACAGCCGTCAGATAGCTGCTTATCCGCTGGATTACGTTAAACTGAATAAATTCTGGCCATCTATCAGCCGTGTGAATAACACTTATGGTGACCGTAACCTGATCTGCACCTGCGAACCAGTGAGTGCTTATGCGGAAGCGGAAGCTTAAAAAAGGAATTTCCTGATATTTTACACCCCGGACAGTCTGTCCGGGGTTTTTTATTTAAAAAAAGATAGTATGACTATCAATCTATTACCCCGCATATACAAAATTATTTCCAAAAACATATTATAAATAAAACGATTTAACACTAAATTATATATATTGGTATTCAGAAAAACCATTATAACTATGCAGGATTACTCTTTTATGACCACTGAGGAAATCTTTCTCCTACAGGATGCGTTGAAAAAGAACAAAAGGCAGATCACCAAATTTATGTTGATCGGCCTGACACTAGTGCTGATTGCAGCCTTTGTGCCACAACTATTTCTAAAAAGCCGTCTTACTCAGGAAGAAGTAGATCAGTCATTATTCTCTTACAAGAATGCCTGGTTCTGGACATGGCTGCTGACTTTCGTTTTAGTGCTGATATTCGCACTCATCAAAGTAACAGATGTTCGCTACTACACTATCAAAAAAGACCTTACTACTTTACAGAAAGGACAGATACAGGTGCCACTTGAAACAGTGTACCAGGGTAACAACGATATGCAAACCAGCTTTATCGTAAAAAAGGAAGGACTGAAAAAGAAACAACGGCTCTTCTACTGGATGCGCGGACGCCTGAACGATTTCCGGGCAGGGCAGGAAGTAGAGATTGTTTACGGCCGTCATTCACGTGTGATCCTTTCCATCAGTAAAGTATAAGATTCAGAAAAAACCAACCATATCATCTGCATCGTAGCAAAGTAAACAACTTTCAATATTTGACCGGGGCTATTCCTTCAGCTGTTTGCTGAGGCTGGCCCCGGCTCTTTTTTAGCAAATGATCCTTAACTTTGAAGGGCTATGAATATTGAACAACTCCAGGAATATTGCATTTCACTGCCAGGTGTAACAGAAGAGTTCCCATTCGGGGAAGAAATTCTTGTATATAAAGTAAAAGGAAAGATCTTCGTACTCACCAACATTGACAACTTTCAATCGGTTAACCTGAAGTGCGATCCCGAAAACGCGGTTGAATTACGCGAACGTTATGATGGCGTTACTCCCGGATATCACATGAATAAAAAACACTGGAATACAGTAGATGTACATTCCAACATACCCAACAAACTCCTGCTTCAATGGATCAGGGATTCATATGACCTTGTTGTAAAATCATTGCCAAAGAAAGACAGGGAAAGCCTGCTATCATAATAACCATCAAACTCAGTAAAAGCTTATGAGAAAATTGCTATGCCTGCTCATAGTGGGTATGTTTATGCATACGGCATGCTCCAGGGCAGTGAACAAAGATTCACTATGGATGTATGAACACTACACCAAAAAAGAAGTGTACATACCTATGCGGGACGGTGTTAAACTCTTCACCTCCATCTATCTTCCAAAAGACAACGCTGAAAAACATCCCATGCTGATGACCCGCACTCCTTATTCCTGTGCGCCATATGGTGATAATGCATTCCGCCCTTACTACAATACCTATCTGAATAACTACCTTCAAAAAGGTTATATCATGATACTACAGGATGTAAGAGGAAGATGGATGAGTGAAGGAACTTTTGTAGATGTACGCCCCTTTAATCCCAATAAAAAAACCAAACAGGATATCGATGAAGCCAGTGATACCTATGATACCATAGACTGGCTTGTGAAAAACCTGGCTAACAATAACGGCAACATAGGTGTATTCGGTATCTCATACCCCGGCTTTTACTCTACCATGGCGGCACTGAGCGGTCATCCTGCATTAAAGGCCGTAAGCCCGCAGGCGCCGGTTACAGACTGGTTTATGGGTGATGATTTTCACCACAACGGGGCATTTTTTATTGATGATGCTTTCTCTTTTTATACCAGCTTCGGACAACCCCGCCCCCAGCCTACTACCGTAGGGCCTAAAGACTTCGAGTTCGATTCTAAAGACAGCTACGCCTGGTACCTGAAAACAGGCGCTATCAGGAACTTCTCTAAATTAATGGGAGATAGTATCGCTTTCTGGAAAGACCTCTGCAATCATCCCGACCTGGACAACTGGTGGAAAGCCCGCAACGTACGTCCTTTCTTAAAGAATGTACAGCCAGCTATGCTGGAAGTGGGCGGACTCTTCGATGCGGAAGACTGCTTCGGCGCCTGGAATGTGTATAAATCGATAGAGAAACAAAGTCCGCAGGCTAATAACCGCCTGGTAATGGGCCCCTGGTACCATGGGCAATGGGCGTCTAAAGACGGCACCCATCTCGGCAACGTTCATTTCGACAGCAACACGGCTGAATGGTACGAGCAACACGTAGAAATTCCCTTCTTTGAATATTACCTGAATGGTAAAGGTCCTGCGCCGGATATCGCAGAAGCCACCGTTTTCTTTACCGGGGAAAATCAATGGAAACAACTGCCTCAATGGCCTCCTGCCGGTATGCAGCCTACGCCTGTCTACCTGCAGCCCGACGGCAAACTGGATTTCACGAAACCTATTGCGGCCAACAGCTTCAGCGAATATGTGAGCGATCCTGCCAAACCGGTTCCTTATACAGAAGATGTACATTTTACCCGCACCATCAGCTATATGACTGACGACCAGCGTTTTGCTTCACGCCGCCCGGATGTGGCTGTATTTGAAACCGCCGTACTGAAGGAAGATCTTACCCTGGCAGGTCCCCTGCTGGCAAAACTGATAGTAAGCACCAGCGGGACTGATGCCGACTTCATCGTGAAACTCGTAGACGTATTCCCGGATGATTTCAAATATGGCGCAGATGATGCCAGCGAACACCGCAGGATGCCTTCTGCTACTTATCCGATGGGAGGTTACCAGATGCTGGTACGTGGCGAGATCATGCGTGGGAAGTACCGCAACAGCTTCGAAAAGCCTGTTGCCTTCGTACCCGATCAGCCAACAGATGTATCTTTCAGCATCCCTGACATTGCGCATACCTTCAAAAAAGGGCATAAAGTGATGATACAGGTGCAGAGCAGCTGGTTCCCATTGGTTGACCGGAACCCACAGGTATTCACGGATATCTACCATTGTGATGATAAGGATTTCCGGAAAGCGACGGTCCATATTTATCATGATGCGCAGCATCCATCCCTAATTGAATTGCCGGTAATTAAATAGTTACTAACTTGCAACCTGTCAAATTATACCATTACAACTGATAATGAACTGTTTTATGAATAAAAACGCCCTGTTACTGGGAGCATTAAGCCTCTTATCCCTTCCCGGGTTTGCACAGAAAAAAACCGCTGTTAAAGCCAAAGGAAGCACTGTAAAGGTGAATCCCCTGATCAAAACAAAAATAGACACTGTGAGTTATGGCATCGGCCAGGATATCGGCAGTACGCTGAAAGCACAGGGAATGGACAGCCTGAATTATGATTTGCTGATTAAAGCTATAAAGGATGCTGCAAAAGGCACAACCCCATTATTAACTAAAGATCAATGCAATATGAGCATAAGTGATTATCTACAAAAATTAAAAGCAGAAAAGATGTCAAAGAATAAGGTTGTAGGTGAGCAGTTCCTCGCTGAGAATAAAACAAAACCTGGTGTAGTTACCCTACCCAGCGGTTTACAATACGTGATCCTGAAAGCGGGAGACGGTCCTAAACCAACCATCAACGACAAAGTAAAAACACATTATCATGGTACGTTAATCGACGGTACCGTGTTTGATAGCTCTGTAGAAAGAGGTGAACCGATCTCCTTCCCTGTGAGTGGTGTGATCAAAGGCTGGACAGAGGCTTTACAGTTAATGCCGGTTGGTTCTAAATGGAAATTATTCATTCCTTCTGAATTAGCTTATGGCGATCGTCAGGCAGGTCCGAAGATTGGTCCTGGTAGTGCGCTGGTGTTTGAAGTTGAATTACTGGCTATTGAGAAATAGTTTTATCCCCCTCGGGGATATTGAACAAAAAAAGGATGACCTGCGGTCATCCTTTTTTTGTTAGGATCTTTTCCGGGGCTTGGCCCCAGACCCCGAAATTATTCATTTCCAGATTCTTCCACTTCTCTGCTCTATAAGCATAAAATCCGCCAATGCCATCGCGGCAACAGCTTCCAATACAACAGGTACCCTCAGCGCAATACATAAGTCATGACGCCCTTTCACACTAAAAGCCTCCACTTCACCGCTCTTTACATTTAAAGTATGCTGTTCTTTAGGCGTGCTGGATGTAGGTTTCACCGCTACACGGAATACCAGCGGATTTCCATTGGTAATACCACCTACTACTCCACCTGCATGATTGGTGGCAGTTTTGCCGGTAGCATCAAGAATAGCATCATTATGTTCCACCCCTTTCATACGGGCAGCGGCAAAGCCGGAGCCAAACTCTATCCCTTTGATAGCAGGGATCGCAAATACGGCATGTGCAATGGTAGACTCTACAGAGTCGAAGAAAGGTTCTCCTAATCCAACAGGCAATCCTTCTACCACACATTCTACAATCCCGCCCACAGAATCTTTGGCTGCAATCGCAGCTTCCAGTCCTTTTTCCGCATCCGGTAATCCGGCTACTTCTGTCAGCCTAGCGCGGACAGTAATATTTTCTCCCAGGATCTTTTTAGCGATCACACCGGCAGCCACCAGGTTAAGGGTAAGCCTTCCGCTGAAATGTCCGCCGCCGCGGTAATCCTCAAAGCCGCCGTATTTAGCGGTAGCTACAAAGTCGGCATGACCAGGGCGGGGAAATTCACGCAGCTTTTCATAATCCGTACTGCGGGTATTATTGTTCTCGAATAATATCGTGATGGGTGCACCGGTGGTATGATCATTAAACACACCGGATTTTATATGCGGCAGATCATCTTCCTTGCGGGGAGTAGTACCTTTTGCACCAGCCTTACGACGGCTGAGATCGGGCAGAAAGTCTTCCTGTGTAAGCGGGATACCGGCAGGAATGCCGTCTATATTAACGCCCACACTTTCACCATGAGATTCACCAAAAACATTCACCCGGAATAATCTACCAAAACTGTTCATGCGGAATATTACTTTTTGTTAAATATTATATACCCTGCGGTTCTCCTGCTTTCACCACACCACCTATCTTCTGCAGATGATCATAAAACTCTGGATAAGACTTGTTGATGGCTTCTGCTTTTTCTATGATCACAGGACCGTCTGCCGTTAATGCTGCTACTGCACAAGCCATGGCAATGCGATGATCTGCATGTGAATGTACCAGTCCGCCTTTGATCCCTGTACCACCATGTACCAGCATTTCATCTCCATGAAGGTCTATCGTGATACCCAGTTTACCAAATTCTTCCTGCAGTGTTTTACCACGGTCACTCTCTTTATGCGCCAGTCTGCTTACACCTAAGATCTTGGAAGTACCATGACAATTAGCTGCCAGTGCTACTAAAGGAGGGAATAAATCAGGACAGTCAGTGGCATCAAAATCAAATGCATTCAATTGATGTTTCTCCACGATCATTGTAAACATACCAGGTAACAGGCCTGCACCTGCTTTCTCCAATGCTTCCAGGATCGCTTTATCCGATTGTGCAGAATGTGTATTCAGATGATGTACTTCCGCTTTACCAGCTACAGCCGCAGCTACCAACAGGAAAGCAGCACCGCTCCAGTCACCTTCCACGGTATACTCGCCTGCTTTATACGCCTGCTTTTTACCAAAATGGAATTTCTCAAATCTCTCTTCTGTTACTTTCACACCGAACTGCTCCATCAGTTGCAGTGTTAATGCAATGTATGGTTTGCTTTTCAGGTCTTTTACAGTGATAGTCACCTCTTCTGCCACAGCACCATAGGCCATCAGCAGACCGGTAAGGAACTGTGAACTGAGAGAACCATCTATCGTAATATTTTTTGCTTTCAATGGTCCCTGTATCTTCAACGGCAGCTTACCTTCAAAAGTGCTGCATTTTACATCCAGCTGAGGTAATACTTCTTCAAAGAAATTCATAGGACGGGTAGTTAAACTACCATGACCATTAATCGTTATCGCCTGTGCAGACAGTGAAGCGATCGGGGTGAACATACGAATGCCCAGTCCTGATTCTCCGCAATTGATTTCATTGGAACGCGGATGAACACCACTGCCTGTTATTTCAATATGCTCTTCTGTTCTTATCACTACAGCGCCCAGTTTCTCTGCTACATCCAATGCTGCCAGGCAGTCATCGCTAAGGCCGGGATTACGGATAATACTTTTGCCATTGCTCAGCAACGCAGCTGCCACCGCACGCTGCATAGCGCTTTTGGATGGGTTGGCGGTAACAGTGCCGTTTATAGTGCCGGGTAATATTGTTACTTGCATTTTTTCTTTTTTATAGTTCGTCCAGCAGTTGCTTTAATTCTGAAATAGGTACAGCCTGTGTTAATGCTTTTCCTATTTCTTCCAGCAATACAAAATGAATAGCATCTCCTTCCCTCTTCTTATCCATTCTGAAGATGTTATACACTTCTTCTTTATTGGATGTAAGCGTTACGGGCAACTGGTAGTCATTAATGAGGCGGATCAGCCGGTTGGTTTGCTCTACCGGTAAGCCTTTCAGCTTCTCTGATATTTTGGCTGCTGCCACCATACCAATAGCCACGGCTTTACCATGTGCAATATTTTCCAGTTTCTCTACAGCATGCCCCAGCGTGTGACCGAAGTTGAGCCAGCGGCGGGAGCCGTTCTCAAACTCATCTTCCAGTACTACTTTGGTCTTCAGTTCCACAGAACGTTCTACCAGGTATTCCAGTATGGCCACATCGCGTTGCATCGCTTTCTCCCGGTTTTCTTCCAGGTAGGTGAACAGTGTGGCATCCATGATACAGGCATACTTGATGATCTCCGCAAAGCCGTTATGCCATTCATCATCAGGCATTGTTAACGGTAAGGAATAATCAAAAAGAATGAACTCCGGTTGACGGATGGTACCCAGCAGGTTCTTATGTTTACCATGGTTGATACCGTTCTTTCCTCCTATGGACGCATCTACCTGTGCCAGCAAAGTTGTAGGTACAAATCCTACAGGCATACCGCGCATATAAATACTGGATGCATAACCGGTGAGATCTGTGGTCATACCGCCACCAATGCCAATGAGCATTGTTTTGCGGTCTGCTTCCAGTTCTATCAACCCGTTGATGATCTGCTCCAGCACATCTTCGCTTTTATTTTCTTCCCCATCCGGGATCACCAGCTTTTTCCATCCCGACAATTTATGCCCATGGTGTTTGTCCACATTCTCATCCAGTACCAGGACCGACCTGGCAGGATCTGCATAATTGCCCAGCTGTAGCAGGCTTTCTCCCAGATAATATTTCGTATTACTATGCTGGAACTGGTAAGATAACGTTCTCATATTTTGTTAGGTCTATTTGTCTTCGTTCATCACTCTATTCTGTCTGTTGATAGATTCCAGGTGAACCGCATCGAAGTATTTCAGGATGAAATCTTTTGTCAGGCCCAGTTTCTCACCTTTGGCAATACCACGTTCCAGGATCTCGTTCCAGCGATTGGTCTGTAAGATGGTAACATTGTTCTCCTTCTTGTATATACCGATCTTTTCAGCAATCTTCATACGGTTACCGAGTAACAGCAGGATCTCATCATCTATCTGGTTGATCTGACCACGGAGTTTGTCCAGCGCAGAGTTGAATTCTTTCTTGTCTGTGCGTTCATGACGCCATACAAGACCATCCAGCAATTCTGCCAGTCTTTCCGGTGTGATCTGTTGTTTTGCATCGCTCCATGCGTTATCCGGATCGATATGAGATTCTATCATCAGACCATCGTAATCCAGGTCAATAGCTTCCTGGGAAACTTCCTGCAGAATGTCACGACGACCGCTGATATGACTAGGATCACAGATCATAGGCAACTCAGGCATACGGCGTTTCATTTCGATAGGCAGGTGCCACATTGGAGCATTACGGTATTCAGTATTACCATAGCTGGAGAAACCACGGTGGATCAATCCTATTTTGGTGATACCGGAGTTACGTACACGTTCCACAGCGCCGATCCACAGTTCCAGATCAGGGTTGATCGGGTTCTTGATCAATACAGTCGTATCCACACCTTTCAGTGCATCAGCCACTTCCTGTACAGAGAAAGGATTTACAGTAGTACGGGCGCCAATCCAGAGGATATCAACACCATGTTCCAGTGCTTCTTCCACCTGTTTGGCAGTCGCTACTTCCACCGCCAGGGGTAAACCTGTCAGGGCTTTTGCTTTCTGTAACCAGGGTAAACCTTTCACACCGATACCTTCGAAAGAACCGGGGCGGGTACGGGGTTTCCAGATGCCGGCGCGGAGGATGTCCACTTTACCGGTTTTAGCCAGGCGCTGTGCTGTTTCAAGTACCTGTTCTTCGGTTTCTGCGCTGCATGGACCGGAAATGATCAACGGCTTCTTATCTGAAGTCGGATCGGAGAATTTTGTTTTTGCAAGTATCTGTTCCATATGAACTTATTTCAGGATTTTTTTTATCTTATTTGATTTCTGAATGAGCTTATAAAAAGTATCGTAATCTTCATCTTCCAGCAGCTGTTTCATTTGCTGCAACTGGTGAATATGTTCTTCCAGCACGTCCAGCACATTGTTACGGTTATGCTTGAAGATAGGCACCCACATATCAGGAGAGCTCTTTGCCAGACGCACCGTAGATTCAAAACCACCACTTGCCAGTTCAAAGATGCGTCCCTGCTCCTTCTCCTTTTCCAGTACCGTCAGCGCCAGTGCAAAAGAAGTAATATGGGAGATGTGTGATACATAGGCCGTGTGCAGATCATGCTCCACTGCATTCATATATACGAGACGCATCTGTAATTTGTCTACCATATTTTCTATCACTTCCAGCGCATCTTCGTCACTGTTCTTTACATCACACAGCACCATTGTTTTCTGCGCGAAGAGATTCCGTATAGCTGCTTCCGGACCGGAATACTCCGTGCCGGCCATGGGATGGGCCGCCACAAAGCGCCCTCTCTTTGGATGACCGGCAACGAGTTGCAATATTTTTTCTTTTGTGGAGCCTACATCCATGATTACATGGTTAGACGCCGCACTATCCAGTATGGAGGGCATTACTTTCAGCAATGCATCTACCGGTATCGCCAGGATGATCAGTTCGGAACGTTGCATCGCATCTTCCAGA
This sequence comes from Chitinophaga oryziterrae, assembly GCF_009758125.1. Taxonomy (GTDB): domain Bacteria; phylum Bacteroidota; class Bacteroidia; order Chitinophagales; family Chitinophagaceae; genus Chitinophaga; species Chitinophaga oryziterrae. The sequence goes on along the minus strand of NZ_WRXO01000002.1, from coordinate 654,676 downwards.
GAAGCGCCTTCATCAATGATCTGCAATTCTTTTGCCTTCTGCAGATTGCTTTCATTCTGATCCACGCCGATGATCCAGTTAGCTATGCCCTTTTCTTTCAGGCTGATAGCCAGAGAGCCTCCTATTAAACCTGTTCCTACTATCGTTGCAATCATGACTTAAATTTTGATTGAATCCTCTCCAGCACTTCATCAAACACCTTTTCATCCTTACAGAGGCTTACTCTTATATAACCGTTACCGTTACTGCCGAAGATACCGCCCGGCGTGATGAACACCTGTGTTTTCTGCAGGATCTCATCTGTAAGGGAAAAACCATCTTTTGCGGTAGCAGGGATCTTTGCCCATACGAATAATCCTACCTGGTCCTTATCAAAAGTGCAGTTCAGCAATTCTAATAACTGAAATACTTTATTACGGCGGCCTTCATATATTTTATTCAGGTCGGCATACCATTCAGGGCCTAGTTCCATTGCTTTTACTGCAGCCATCTGTAATGGCTGGAACATACCGGAGTCCATATTGCTTTTGAAACGCAGTACTTCGCTGATCCATTCCTGCTTACCCACCAACATACCTACGCGCCATCCGGCCATGTTGGAAGATTTACTGAGCGAGTTCAGTTCCAGTACCACTTCTTTAGCACCAGGTGTTTCCAGCAGGCTTTGTGGCTGTTTGTTCAGGATAAAGCTATAAGGATTATCGTGGCAAATTAAGATATTATGCTGCTGGGCAAACTGTACCAGTTTTTCTGCAAATGCAGCATTGAAGCGGGCGCCGGTAGGCATATGCGGATAGTTTACCCACATCAGTTTTACCTTGCTCAGGTCTTTTTTAGCCAGTGCGTCCAGGTCGGGCAGCCAGCCATTCTTTTCTTCCAGATCGTAATCCACAACGGTAGCACCACTCAGGTTTACGGCAGAACGGTAGGTAGGATATCCCGGATTAGGCACCAGCGCCTCATCTCCTTCCTGCAGGTAGGTCATGCAGATATGCATGATCCCTTCTTTGGAACCGATCAGCGGCAGTACTTCCTTTTCAGGGTCCAGTTCAACACGATAGTAGCGTTTGTAGAACGATGCAATTGCCTGACGAAGTGCCGGAATTCCTTTATAGCCCTGGTAGGCGTGGGTATCCGGTTTCTGTGCCTGCTCATTTAATGCTGCTATCACAGAGGGATGAGGAGGAAGATCAGGGCTGCCTATACCGAGGTTAATCACCTTAGCACCTGCCTTGTTCATCTCATCTATCTCCCTGAGTTTTTTGGAGAAGTAATATTCTTCCGTTTGCTGCAACCGTTTTGCTACCTGTAAGTTCATATTAGTGTGTGTTACCTTTCTTATAAATACCCAGTACTTTCAAATGTTCTGTCAGTGATTCAATTTTATTCACTGCACTTTGAAAATGTTGCAGGTCGTCAAATTCAAAATCTGCGTGGAAGTAGTAGTTCCATTCCTTTGTAGGCATTGGGAATGATTGCAGTTTGCTCAGGTTGATACCTGCTGCAGCCACCTGTGTCAATACTTTGGCCAGGCTACCTCTTTCGTGCGTTGTCTGAAAATAAACGGACGCTTTATTGGCATCTTCCTCTAGTTCTACCTTGTTAGGGGTGATCACCAGGAAGCGGGTATAATTATTTTTGATGGTGTGAATGTTGGGAGCAATGATCTCTAATCCGTAGATCTCTGCGGCCAGTTTACCAGCGATAGCGGCGGTACTCTTCAGCTTTTTCTGCTGTACATGTTTCGCGCTGAGGGCAGTATCTTCTGTTTCCACCAATTTCATGTTCGGGTACTTCTCCAGGAAATCGGAGCATTGCAGCAATGCCATGTAATGTGAGTGTACTTCCCGGATATCTTCCAGTTTCTGACCAGGCAATACCATCAGGTGTTGTTTGATCTGAAGATATACTTCACCAATTACGTTAAGGCCGGAGTTCTTCAGCAGACTGTAATTCGGAAGAATACTTCCTGCGATGGAGTTTTCTATCGCCATTACACCTGCATCAGCAACCTGCTGTTGTTTCGTTTTTTTCACCAGTTCTGGAAAAGAAGCACAGCATTCAATTTCTATGTTCTTGCCAAAGTACCCCTGAGCAGCTATCTGATGAAAACATCCCTCAAAACCCTGGATCGCGACGCGCATTTTTAATTTGTTTGATTTTGAATTTGTTAGTTGCTACAGCAACTACTAATTAAATTGAAAAAGGGCCCCGGTGGAGCCGGGACCCTTTTAATTTGCAACTATTTCATTTCTGCAGTTATTACAAAAGAGTCCCGGCCTTTACGACGTAAAAGAAGTAAAAGAAAAAATAAAAGTAAGAAAGGCTGAAACGGTGTAACATATGCTTCGAATAATGTATAAACAAAAAAGACCTCCTTATTCAGGAGGCCTTTTGCTAGTTTCTTTATATTGTTAAGTACTTACAAAACGACCTCCTATTTCTGGTACCAGAAAAAGTAGAAACCATAAAAGTAACCAAAGGTCGTTTGCTGTATCATGTTAGCTTAATTGCCCGACAAAAATACGCCGGGATTTGAATTGTCCAAGCACCTATGTAAAAAATTATATTCTATCTAATAAATCACCTTAAATTCGATCATTTATTCAAAAACACTCGTCCAAACTAGCTTAAACAAAAAAAACCGTCCCAAGACCAAGTCCGGGACGGTATATAAAAGCCGTTAATTTGCTTACCAGTAAAATTATTTCTTCTTGGTAGTGTCAGCAGCAGCTTTAGCAACGCTATCAACGGTTGCTTTAGCAGAATCAACTACAGCACTAACTGTAGAATCAGCAACTGCTTTAGATGAATCGATTGCTTCAGTTGCAGCATTTGCAGTTGAATCAGTACCTTCGCTAGAACCATTACCACCGCAAGAAGCTACAAATACACCCAGAGCCAGAGCTAAGAAACCAATTTTCAGGAAATTCTTCATTTTAATTATTTTTTTAGGTTTTGAAATAATGTTTATTCTTTATACCCTGTTTTGGAAAAGGTAACCCAAGATTTTAAAAAAAATTTTTAAACCCTTCATTTTTAAGGCATTCTCTTTACAACCACTCCCTTAATAAACTTATATCAGCAACAAAACACCATTGAAAAGTCCTGCTGAAGGCTCATTCCTTCATCACTCCTATATCATTCCACTGGCATTCCTATATCCAAACGATATAGGAATGATGAAAGAATGCCGAAGGAATGGGCTTTCCATGATGAAAGGATATAGGATGCTGATCTTAATCACAGGGTTTTCATTACGTTTTTAGTCAGCTCCACCCCTTATTGCGATAAAATGACTGAGGCCGCCGTAATCATATAGATGATTTCAGGGATATTGATTTGGGATTTGGAATTATTTTCTGCTACTTTGGGTTACCAAAGCCAAATAATAGTATTAATAAGTGAAGCACAATCCGAATATAGAAAGGGATAGGGAGTTATTGCTGGGATTAGCCCGTAATGATGATAAAGCACTGTCTACCATTTATAAGGAGAACTTTCCCTCCGTATTAAGAATGGTTTTGCAGTACAGAGGTAGTGAAGATGATGCGAAAGATCTTTTCCAGGAAGCAATGATCATATTGTTTGAGAAAGTGCAACAGGGAGAGTTTGATCTCTACAGTAAGTTGAAAACCTTTCTGTACTCCATCTGCCGGCACCTGTGGCTTAAAAAGCTGCAGACAGGTAATATGTCGCTTGCTTTACCGGATGAACTGGAAGAAGTGCTGCCCGTTGAAGATACTATCGACGAGCACGTGAAAAAGGACGAACAGTTCAGGATCATGGAACAGGCCATGTCTGGTATGGGAGAACCCTGCAAGACGATACTCGAGGATTATTACATCAGGAAAATGTCCATGCAAGACATCTCTGAAAAATTCGGGTATACCAATGCAGAAAACGCCAAGAATCAGAAGTACAAGTGCCTCATGCGTTTAAAGAAACTATTTTTTGATCAATATAAATCTTAAGACCTGAGCAATCAGTTCTTTAAAAGTAGGTTACAGGCGATGAATGACATGACATTAATACGTGATATAGAGCGCTACCTGGAAGGCGATATGAGTATGCAGGAAAAAGCTGCATTCGATGCGTTACGCCAGTCTAATCCGTTAATAAACGAGCAGGTACTTGCCCACCAGCAGTTGATCCAACAGCTGGAAGGTTATGGCCGCCGTGTAGCACTGAAAGAGAAACTGAACCATATTCATGCTTCCCTTGATATGGACACCATGAAGGCCTCTCCGAAGGTAATATCCATCAGCAGAAGAATGCTGACCAACCTGGCTGCTGCTGCCTGTATCGCACTCATCACGTCCCTGTCTACCATCGCCCTGATGCAGAAAGCTACCAGGCAGAAAACGACCGCTCAATACGAAGACGTACGTCGCGTACTTAATAATATACAGCGCTCTCAGAATGCGCTGATCAATGACTTCAACAGCAAAAAGAAAGCGCCTGCCAATCCTGGTACTTACGGCGGGACCGGCTTCGCCATCTCCAATAATGGTTATCTCGTTACCAACTACCATGTAGTGGCCGGCGCAGACTCCATTTACATCCAGAGTACCAAAGGTGAAGTATATAAAGCTACCAGTGTATTTGAAGATATCTCCAGCGATCTCGCTATCCTGAAGATCACCGACAGCTCTTTCCGCGGACAACCCGTACCTTATACATTAAAGCCACAGGGCGTTCCCCGCGGTGAATACGTATACACCTTAGGTTTCCCACGCGATGAAGTAGTGTACGGAGAAGGTTATATCAGCGCACAAACCGGTTTTAACGGTGACACCACCGCTTACCAGGTATCTATTCCTGTAAACCCGGGTAACAGCGGCGCTCCTTTGATGGATAATAAAGGGGATGTTGTAGGTATCGTTACCGGCAAACAAACTACCTCAGACGGTATTGCTTTCGCAGTAAAAACAGCTAACCTGAAACGTTTGCTGGAAGAAATGAAAGATAAACTGCCTAAAAAGGAATGGAATCACAAGAGCCGCATGGAAGGTTTAACCCGTGCGGAACAGATCAGGAAAATGGAAGATTTCGTATACCTGGTGAAGGTATATAACTAATATATTTTTTTCTATTGGCCTCTGCATGCTAACGGCCACGCTGGAAACAGGGTGGCCGTTGTTTATATATGGGTATATAACTTATTTCTTCTTCGCCCACGCCTTGTATTTATCCGTAATCCAGTAAATAAAATCTTCCTGGTTCAACTCACGTAACATATTATAATCCGGATAGTTATCCTGCATAAAATGCGTCAGTGAATCCCCTTTCAGACTCGTTACACGACTCACGAATAATGGTGTGAACCGGGAATCAATGTATTTCTGCATCTCTGCTTTGGCATAAATCTTCTTAAACTCCCTTTTCTGCTTTTCCTTGCGGGAATAACGGGTAAACGGACTGAATACAATGCCCGCTCCCTGTGGTGTATTATCCCCTGCCAGCTTATGGTTAGGCAAATCCAGGATATACCCGAACTTCTCTCTCCTCTCCAGGGAATCCGCCTGATAAGGCGTATACCGCGAATTCACCTCCACACCATGCAGCTGCTTCGCCTCTATTACCAGGGCGATCTCCCGGGTTTCCGTACCTGTTACCTGGGAAACAGTAATACTATCAGACTTATACCCTATAAAAGAGAATACAATGATATCCCGTGCATTGGCAGCAATCTTATAAAAGCCCCCTTTATCAGAATAGGTCCTTTTACCAGTGCTTTTGTTGAAAATGCTTGCATAAGGCAGTACCAGTCTGTTGTCTTTATCAACGATACTACCTGTTACAGTAACCTGTGCCTGTACCCGTACTGCCAGCATAAGCATGCTGCAACAGCTAACGAGGAGAAATGTCACGATCCCTTTTGTATTCATAATTTGGTCCTTGATTCTTGTGATTGTTCAACACCGCCTTCCTCACATTGTTCAATATTGGGTTAAGGTAGAAAATGCCCGTCGGTTTACAAAAAAATCCTCCCGGGTACCGGAAGGATTCGCAAATTATTACCATAATTTATCTCATTTGTTACTTATCTGGACGATCTGATAATCTGTAAAATAATAGCTATGATCGCTATTACCAGCAGCACATGTATTAAACTGCCGGCCGAGTACACAAATACACCCAATAGCCATCCAATGATAAGTATTACTGCAATGAGATAGAGAAGATTTCCCATTTTATGCAGATTTAATTAATTTAATCACTTCGTCTCTGGACTTACCCAATTTCTGCTGGATCTTACCAATAAGACGATCTTCCTGACCTTCTTCATATAACAGATCATCATCAGTAAGATCTGCATATTGTTGCTTGATCTTTCCTTTTAACTCGTTCCAGGTTCCTTTGATTTGTAAGGTATCCATAAAATAACTTTTTTGGGTGAACTAATAGTATACCCTTAAAGTTCCAAAGACTGTGCCAACGGCCACCTGTATTTACCACGCAGTAGCTATAATAGCTGTGCTGAACTCCCTGCTTTCCCCTGCCGGCAAGGTTATCAGTCCCATTCCATTGTTAAATGCATTGGGCGCTCCTGTAAGGTTCTCTATTGCAATACTGTTGCGGAGGGGTGGGATATATATCTGTAAAATGGGATAACAGGTACCCGGGTAAAAGGTAATATCCACCTGCTTATGTGGGTCGCGAAGCAGGCACAGGGGTGCGTGTTGCGTAAAATCCAGCATAAATGAGTTATCCAGGAACTGGTCAGACAAGCTGGTCAGTGACGCAAACTTATTGAATGGCAACACTTTACCTGTAGGTACCAGTTGCGCATTAAATTCCACTATCTGGGTTGATGCAAACTGCAATTCCAGTTCATCTACCGGGGTGCCGGTGGAGAAATACGGATGCCAGCCATCCATCAACGGAATCTCTTTACCTGATAAATTACTGATGATCGTATTGATACTTAACTGTGAACCGGGTTGAAGACTGTATTGCACCTCGCAATTGTATGGAAAAGGATAACCCGCATCCTGCCCCTTATACTCATAAGACAACGTTAACACGGCCCCATTCTTATCTGCATGCTGCCCGGTTACGGTAAAAGCTGCATCATACAGTAATCCATGAATAGCACTGCCCGGAGACACTGTTTTTGAGATCGTGTATTCCTGTTCTTTCCAGGAGTATTTACCTATAGGGATCCTGCAGGCAAACGGACTCAGTTTCGCACTTTTGAAATATTCAGGCTGATTGGTCCGATAGTCCTGCAAACTGCTGTAGCTGTCAATAATATTCAGTAACCCCGAATTGTGCGGGATTTTGAAAGCATGCAGTAACGCCCCGTGAGCAGGAATGATCTCTACCTGTGTACCGGTCTTTTCGTCGGTAAGAGCAATGATCTCAAAGCCCGCCTGATTAAAAGTATGAATGGAAAACATGTATGTAAAATACAAAAAAAACGGAGGGTGCAGGATATAGCAGGATACAACACAAAAAATCAGGTGTAATCCTTATCTGGTAAAGATTAATATATTTTTCACCCGACAATAATGACTTTTAAAGTATATTTACCCGCCTATTATATTGCTATGAAATACAATAAGTATTTGAATTTTGCCTTACTGATTATTGCTGTATTCTATGCCATCCGTTCTGCATCTGAGGGTCACGACTTTGAAGTGTTTGTATATGCCGGTGGTAAGATCCTGAAGGGACAGAATATTTACACCCCTCCATTTGTACAGAATCTGCAATACTACTATAGTCCGCTGTTTGCATTGCTATTGTCTCCCTTTTCCTATTTTCTTACAATTGTTCCGCAATTATTATGGATCACCTTATCCTATTTTCTTTTATACAGGATCTGGAACCTGTCAAAGGAATATTTTGATGTATCTGTACTTAGTCCGAAGCAAATGCGGTTGTGGCTGATATTGTCCGCATTCTTTGCCCTCCGTTTCATATTAATTGATATCGGATATGTGCAGATGACCACACTGATGCTCTGGGCTACATTGGAGAGCATAAGACTTATCAGACGTCATCACTATATCCTCGGGGCAGCATTGCTTGCCTTTGTTATAAATATCAAACTGCTGCCGCTGCCATTTGTAGCGTATCTCATTTACCGTAAGGAATTCAAAGCCGTACTCTTTATAGGTGTATTTTACCTGGTCTATCTTTTCCTCCCTGCATTCTACCTTGGATGGCAGGGGAACCTGGACCTGGTACATCAATGGTTTGCTATCATAAATCCGTTAAACAAAGAATGGACGGCAGAAGTGGAAGACGGCCCAAGCAGCCTCGTAGCCCTGATACCCGTTTACCTGATGGAGACACAGGGTACTATGCCTTTTAAAAGGAACTTTGTCAATCTTCCGTTTGAGCAGGTAATGATGATATTGAATATCGTCCGGTTGGCAGTAGTACTACTTTTCTTTGCATTCTTAAGAACACTGCCATTTAGAAAAATAGAAACCGGTATACGCCAGTACTGGGAAATGTGCTACCTCTTTTTAGTGATCCCATTACTCTATCCGCATCAGCAACAATATGCATTTTTGTATACAGCCCCTGTATTCATCTACCTGAGTTACTATTTTATAGTCAACTGGACTGTTGTTAAAGAAAGGATGAATATCTTCCTGTGGATATTGCTGGGGATAGCAGTAGTAAGTTTCACGCCTATCATCGGAAGAGATGTTATTTCAGGATATGCCTACGAAGTTTTATTACACTACAGAATATTACCAATGGCCGGAATGCTGTTTATTCCAGTATTGCTGATCTGCAAACCAGATCATCTTCTGAAACGGTCCGTTACTACGGCTTAAAATAAAAGAAGGCTGCCCTGGGGCAGCCTTCTTTTATTTTCAATTCAACAAATGCTAAATGTACTGATTGATCATATTCTCCAACCACTCCTGCTTACCGCTGATCTGCTTAGGCTCACCATTAGCAATGGCAAAATTACGCAGGTCTTCCAGTGTCAGTTTCCCTTCTTCAAATTCCTTACCCTTACCGCTGTCGAATGAAGCGTAACGTTCTGTGCGGAATTTTTTGTAAGGAGATTCATTCAGCATTTTCTCAGCGATGATCGCTGAACGCGCGAAGGAATCAATACCACCGATATGTGCGTAGAAGATATCTTCCAGGTCAGTAGAATTACGGCGTGTCTTTGCATCAAAGTTTACACCACCGCCGCTGAATCCACCTGCTTCCAGGATTACCAGCATTGCTTCTACCATATCGTTCAGGTTCATCGGGAACTGATCGGTATCCCAGCCATTCTGCTGGTCACCACGGTTCGCATCAATACTACCCAGGAAACCATTGTCGGCAGCCACCTGCAGCTCGTGCTGGAAAGTATGACCGGCCAATGTTGCGTGGTTCACTTCGATGTTCAGTTTAAAATCTTTATCCAGACCGAAATGACGCAGGAAACCAATTACGGTAGCGCTGTCATAATCATACTGGTGTTTGGTAGGCTCGCAAGGCTTAGGCTCAATGAAGAACGTGCCTTTAAAGCCCTGTTTGCGGGCGTAATCACGCGCCACTGTCAGGAAGCGTGCCAGGTGTTCCTGTTCACGTTTCATGTTAGTGTTCAGCAGTGTCATATACCCTTCACGACCGCCCCAGAATACGTAGTTCTCACCACCTAAAGCGATAGTTGCATCCAGTGAATTTTTCACCTGAGTACCGGCATAAGCCAATACGGAAAAATCAGGATTGGTAGAAGCTCCGTTCATGTAACGCGGATTGCTGAATACATTCGCAGTTCCCCACAGCAGTTTTACACCACTGGCTTTCTGTTTTTCTTTTGCGTAATCAACGATCTGCTGCATACGGCTTTCATATTCTTTGATAGTAGCGCCTTCATCTACAAGGTCTATATCATGAAAACAGTAATACGGTACGCCCAGTTTAGTGATAAACTCAAAAGCAGCGTCCATTTTGTCCTTGGCACTTTGAACTGCATCGGGAGCTACCAGCCAGGGGAAAGACTTGGTACCCGGACCAAAAGGATCTCCGCCGGTCCCGCAGAACGTGTGCCAGTAAGACACCGCAAAACGGAATAATTCCTTCATCGTTTTACCACCGATTTTTCTGTTCTCATCATACCATTTGTATGCAAATGGATTGTCTGACTGAGGTCCTTCATAAGCGATCTTACCAATGCCTTTGAAGTACTCCTGATTGCCTAAAGTAATGCTCATTGTAATTCGTTTTTTGATTCCAACGTGTATGTGTATGTGTAGCTGTGTGTCAGCTATTGTATAATGTGTGTCAGTCCTTCCAGCCATTGCTGGTATATCTCTGCATATTCTTTTTGCAGTTTGGCATCCGGTTCTACAGTAGCGAGGCATTCCATGCCTTTGAACGCATCTTCTTCTTTATAACATCCGGCTCCTATACCGGCAGCACGGGCAGCTCCCTGAGCGCCGTCTGTATTATATAATTCGATTACCACGTCCGCTGTATTGGCAAACACCTCACGGAAAAGTGGGCTCAGGAACATATTTGTTTTCCCTGCCCTTACGCGGTGAATCTGTAATCCCATGTCTGTCATGATATCCATCCCGTATTTAAGGGCGAATACAATGCCTTCCTGGCCAGCACGCAGGAGGTGCTCACGACTGTGGATATTAAAGTTCAGTTTATTGAAAACAGCACCGGTATCCTTGTTGGCAAGGATGCGCTCTGCACCATTTCCGAAAGGATAAATCTGTAATCCACGGGAACCCGCAGGTGCTTTCCCGGCTAATACGTTCATCTCATCATAACTCATATTGCCGGTCATCTGCCGCAACCAGCTATTGAGAATGCCAGTACCGTTCAGACACATCAGCACACCATTACGTGGCGCTTTCTCTGTATCATTCACGTGTACAAAAGTGTTTACCCTGCTTTCATTATCGAAAGCGATCCTGTCATGCACAGCATACACCACACCGGACGTACCGGCAGTAGTAGCTGCTTCTCCGGGTTTCAGTACGTTCAGAGAAAACGCATTGTTTGGCTGATCGCCTGCACGGTAAGTAACCGGTGTACCAGCTGCCAGTCCTAATAAAGACGCCGCCGCTGCCGTCACTTTTCCCTGCAAACCAAAAGTGGGAACAATATCAGACAACAGGCTCTGATTGATATTATAATGTTTGAGTAATACCTGTGACGGTTCTCTGCTGGTGAAATCCCAGAAAATACCTTCCGATAAACCGGAGATGGTCGTTGCCGCATCACCAGTCAGCCGCATCGCAATAAAATCGCCAGGCAGCATTACCTTATGAATACGGGCATACGTCTGTGGTTCGTACTGCTGTACCCAGCGCAGCTTTGATGCGGTAAAGTTACCGGGAGAGTTCAGTAAATACTGCAGGCTCCAGTTATGACCCAGGCTATCGAATGCTTCGTTGCCTATTTCCACTGCACGACTATCACACCAGATGATAGAAGGGCGCAGCACCTGCTGGTCTTTATCCACACAAACCAGTCCGTGCATCTGGTAGGCAATGCCTATACCCGCCACCAGCGTTGCATCAAAAGCATGTTGCTGCTTTAGCATGTGCGTAGCGTTCTGTACTTCTTTCCACCACAGTTCAGGGTCCTGTTCTGCCCATCCGGCTTTCGGCGCCTGCATGGGCATTTCCTGGGCCGGGCTCACCGCTGTTGCCAGGCATTTGCCTGTTTCAATGTCCATTAAAGCGGCCTTCACTGAAGAAGAGCCTATATCATAACCAATCGTATATTTCATATTACAAAGCCTCACATGGTTAGTTAAATCTATAAACAGGAAACTCCTTACGAAGTTTCCTGTTTATAACCAATATATTAATCCATTTATATTCTACCAGTATGCTGCATACAATGCGATCAGGATACCGCAGATAAGAATAGCGATTACCGTAAAAGCAGTGGATGTTCTGAACATGGAAGCGTCCACTTCCAGTCCTTTAGGTCCACCTGCGGCAACAACACGTTTAGGGGAGATCAGTGAAATCAATATCATACCAATCACACAGAAGACAAATACAATACCCATACGGTCGAGGAATGGTATTTCAAATACCCCTGCAGCATTAGGTGCTGCAAATCCAATACCGCTCAGGCCAGAAAGATCTACCGCATCTGGCAGGAACTTCAGCACGAAAGAAAGAATTACCCCGCCGATCATCGCAAATAATGCGGCAGATGGTGTAGCCCGTTTCCAGAAGAAGCCCAGTACAAACATGGCAAATATGCCCGGAGAAACGAAACCAGTATATTCCTGAATAAACTTGAATCCACCTTTTTCTATACCGAGGAAAGGAGAGATCACGATGGCCAGTATCATAGCGATAACAACCACCCAGCGGCCTACGTTTACAATTTCCTTTTCATTGGCTTTTCTGTTGAAGATCTCCTTATAGATATCCAGAGAGAAGATTGTAGAGATACTGTTTGCCTTACCAGCCAGAGAAGCCACGATCGCAGCAGTTAATGCAGCAAAGGCCAGCCCCTTCATACCTATTGGCAACAGGTTCATTAACACCGGATAAGCATTATCCTGGTTCACTACTCCTTCTTTGAGCATTTCGGTCTGGAACATTCCCTGTTGATGCAGTACATAAGCTGCAATACCAGGTAATACTACAATCACAGGCATGAGGAGTTTGAGGAAACCGGCAAACAGCAAACCACTGCGTGCAGTTTTAAGATCCGCTCCCAGTGCGCGTTGTGTGATATACTGGTTACACCCCCAATAGTTCAGGTTCACAATCCACATACCACCTACCAGGATCGTTAACCCCGGCAAATCCAGATAATGTGGGTCATCCTTTTTTAAGATCATATGGAAATGATCATTGGCGTGCTGTGTTAACAGGTGGAACCCTTTAATAACTCCGGTTTCACCAAAATGTTCGGAAACCAAAGTCAGCGCCAGGTAAGTAGTTGCCAAACCACCCAGGATCAGGAAGAACACCTGGATTACATCTGTATAACCAATCACTTTCATCCCTCCCAGTGTAATGAATACGGCAAATATGGCCAGTAAACTCATACAGAGATAGAAATTAATGCCGGAAATAGTGTTGATAGCCAGTGCTCCAAGATAAAGGATAGAGGTCAGGTTCACTATTACATACAATAACAGCCAGAACACCGCCATGATCGTACTTACCGTTTTATTATACCGCGTCAGCAGGAACTGCGGCATAGTATAAATCTTGTTCTTGAGATAGATGGGAAGAAAAAACACCGCCACCACTATCAAAGTAGCCGCTGCCATCCATTCGTAGGTAGAAATAGCCAAACCGATGGCGAAACCGGAACCAGACATACCAATGAATTGCTCCGCAGAAATATTAGAGGCAATCAATGAAGCTCCGATAGCCCACCAGGTAAGGGAACCTTCCGCTAAGAAAAAGTCTTTTGAATCAGTTGTGCTCCGTTTTTTTTTCTGGTAGATATAGAAACCGTAACCGGCAACAATCACGAAATACACCAAAAAAACAACATAATCGAGGAATTGTAAGCTCTTTTGCATAAAATCAACGTGGTAAAAAGGAATTAATAAGCAATCAATATAGTAACATTTTTTATAAACGTAAAATTTACATTTAAAATTATAATATAGTCCGTGGAATAGCTAATTACTTTTGGCCTTATTGTAGTAGTAAATTAGCCAGTTGTTCTCCTACCGTGGAACCGATAGCCACGCCCATACCGCCCATACGCACGCCGAGTGCAATATTAGCAGAATATTTCCGGACCAGGGGTTTTCTGTTCGCCCCAAAAGCCATAATTCCGGTCCAGCGGTCTGCAATCGTAAAAGAATGACCAGGTAAGATGATATCACGCAGCCGGTATTCCAATTGCTGCTGTATTTCCTGGTTAAGATCGAATGAAGTAGTGGTTTCTCCGGCAAAATCGAGGTTACGTCCTCCTCCGAATAATACCCTGCCCTCCAGCTCGCGGAAATAATAATAACCTTCTTCCATATGGAATACCCCGCGGAAAGGCAGATCAGGGATCACACCGGTGATCAGTACCTGTCCCCTGCCGGGTTGCAGGTCCAGCTCCGGCAGCAGTTGCCGGGTAAACGCATTGGTACAGATGGCCAGGCCTTTGCAGGTAAAAGTAATATCCTTCACCGTTACATCCACTCCTGTTCCTGTATCTTCCATATGCGTGATGGCACAGCCGGTTTTAATCTCCACACCTTTACTGATGGCAATATCGATCAGGCAACGCATCATTTTGCCGGTATGCAGCTCTCCTTCATAATTGTTCTGTACCAGTGCCTTTACAAATCCGGTATTAAAGCCAAAATTGTTCTCCACGATCGTAAAGGCATCGCCTTCCAATACCGGCAACAGCAGGTTATTCATCCGCTGCAACTGTTGCAGGGCCGGTTCTTCAGCAGCGCTGATCAATTCATAACTACCCTGTTCCCGGTAGTCCATATTGGCATCTCCTATACGTTGCCTTAATAATTTCAGCCCGCGGCGGCGCATTTGTAACAGGCCTACTACTTCTGCTGCCGGCATGGTTTTTAAATCGGCCAGTAATTCGGTGAGGCTGCCAATACAGGCAAAGCCTGCATTTTTAGTGCTGGCTCCTGTAGGTAAGATCTCTTTCTCCAATACAAGGACCCGGGCATGAGGCGTCTGTTCTTTCAGACTGATAGCCGCAGATAATCCTACTATGCCGCTGCCGGCAACGATATAATCATATTGTAAAAGACTTTGTTTTTCCCAGAAACTGAGCATAGTTATACGGTTAACACTACTTTTCCGGTGACGTGATTAGACTCCAGCAGTTGATGGGCTTTAGTAACCTCTTTTAAAGGAAAGGTGCTGTCTATTTTTACTTTGATCTGTCCTGCAGACAATAAGGTGGCAATCTTTTCCATACGATCTCCATCTGGTCTTACAGACATCCATTTTACCTTTACGTCCTTTTCACGGGCTTTGGCAATAACAGCGGGATCATCTTTGTACATGCTGGGCAAGGATACCAGTATCCCTCCCGGTTTCAATATATCCAGAGAACGTAAGGCCGTCTCTCCCCCTATTCCATCTATCACTACATCCACCGGTTCAATGGTGCTTTCAAAAGCCTGTGTATGATAGTCAATAGCCACGTCCACGCCCAGCGATCGCAAAAACTCCTGGTTCCTGGCAGAAGCAGTACCCGCTACAAAACAACCTTTACATTTAGCCAGTTGCACGGCAAAATGACCTACTCCACCGGAAGCGGCATGCACCAATACTCTTTGTCCGGCTACAATTCCAGCCTGATCAAACAAGGCTTCCCAGGCAGTTAATGCTGCCAGTGGTGTAGCACCTGCTTCTATATTCGTGATATTTTTAGGAATGATGGCAAACTCATTTTCGTCTACTACGGTATATTGTGCATAGGCATTGCCCGGTTGCGGAAAGTTACTGAGGCCGAAGATACGGTCGCCCCGTTCGAATTTACTTACACCATCGCCCAGGCTCACTACTTCTCCTGCAATATCCCAGCCCAGTATGGCTGGCAAAGTGATATTTGCTGCGGCAACACCTTTTCCCATGCGGGTTTTATAATCCACCGGGTTTAATCCTGCGGCTCTTACTTTCACCAGTACCTGCCCTGCTGCCGGTAAAGGCACAGGCACTTTTTCAATCCTGAAGACTGTTGCCGCCCCAAAAGCCGGTAGCACAGCTGCCTCCATAAAATTACTCATATCCAATATTTTATTCAATGTAACGGTTTATTGTAATATGCTGTAATGAAGTTAAAGTATTTACTTTTTTATAACACGATGAGATATAAAAAAGGTAGTGACTTAGTTTGAATGTTATGACAATATAGATTGCCAGATGTTGTTGCTCATAAATATACTGGATCTGACTGTTTAGTTCTCTGATGTAGCTTTGGAATATGGGTTCAGGAGTTGTTTTTCAATTTAACTTCACCTGATATTCACGTAATCAAACACAGGCACTACCAAAAAAAAACCGGCTCTTTTCAGAAGCCGGTTTAAAGACGTTATACAAGATATCCGAACAGATCATCATCTTTATTGAGTTCTGTATAGTGGATATTGTATTTATTAAAGTTGGCGATCAGGATATCATAATCCTCTCTGTTCTTCAGCTCCACGCCTATCAGCGCAGGCCCCATTTCCTTATTATGTTTCTGTATAAATTCAAATCGTGTAATGTCATCCGTAGGCCCTAATACATCATTCACAAACTCTTTCAATGCACCGGGGCGTTGTATGAAACGGATAATAAAGTAATGTTTTAATCCTTCGTACAGCAATGACCGTTCTTTGATTTCCTGCATGCGATCGATATCATTGTTGCTGCCGCTTAGCACACATACAACGGTCTTGCCTTCAATTTCTTTTGCGAAATCTTCCAGCGCAGCCATAGACAAAGCGCCGGCAGGCTCTACTACGATCGCATCTTCGTTGTAGAGTCTTAATATAGTGGAACACACTCTTCCTTCCGGTACCAGGTGCATCTTACTCAGTACATCTTTGCAAATTTCGTAGGTAAGGTTACCTACTCTTTTAACAGCGGCACCATCCACAAACCTTTCTATTTCGGTGAGGGTAACTGGTCCGCCATTCTCAAGTGCCCTCAGCATGGAAGGCGCACCTTCCGGCTCTACACCAATAATTTTTGTCCTGGGACTGTACGTTTTAAAGTAAGTGCCTACGCCGGCGGCAAGGCCACCACCACCTACGGGAACAAATAAATAATCTATCTGTGCCTGATCTTCCAGTATTTCTACAGCCACGGTACCCTGTCCTTCAATGATTTTTGCATCATCAAAAGGAGGGATGAAAGTCATGCCATGCAATTTGGTAAACGCCTGGGCTTCTGCAGAGCAGTCATCAAAAGTATCTCCTACCAGTTTGATCTGAATATTATCACCACCGAACATGGTCACCTGGGTCACTTTCTGCCTTGGAGTAACGATAGGCATAAACACCACTCCCTGTATATCCATCTGACGGCATGCGTAGGCAAAGCCCTGTGCATGGTTACCGGCGCTGGCGCAGGTAACACCTTTAGCCAGTATTTCTTTATCCAGACTGCTGATCATGTTATAAGCCCCGCGCAATTTATACGAGCGTACAATCTGCATATCTTCTCTTTTCAGATAAATATCTGCATTATACCGGCGGGATAAGGTAGCACTATAGGAAAGTGGGGTACGATTAACCACCGGCTTTAACTTCACCGCTGCATCGAGGATATTGAGAGGATTTACACTTGTAATTACCTGGGACATATAGTTAAATTAAAAATGATCAATTACGGATGGAGAATGATTCCATCCGCAATTGATCATTATCGTTATGATTTTATTATGCGTTTGGACGCAGCTTTCTTACAGCCGCACCTGCCTGCCACATTTCGCTTTCGCGCAGTTCCTTCAGTTCTTCGTCCAGTTTAGCACGATAGTCAGGGGTACTGTTTGAAGCGATAGAGCGGGCAGCTTCTTTACCAGCCTTTACGCTTGCGTATAATTCTTCAAATACCGGTTGGCTGGCTGCTTTGAATTTCTTCCACCAGTCCAGCGCTCCGCGCTGTGCAGTAGTGGAACAGTTAGCATACATCCAGTCCATACCGTTTTCTGCTACCAGTGGCATCAGGGACTGTGTCAGTTCTTCAACCGTTTCGTTGAATGCTTCTGAAGGAGAGTGACCATTCTTGCGCAGTACTTCGTACTGAGCAGCGAAGATACCCTGGATAGCACCCATCAGGGTACCACGTTCGCCGGTAAGGTCGGAAGTAACTTCTTTCAGGAAGTCTGTTTCGAACAGGTAACCGGAACCAACGCCAATGCCTAAAGCAATAGCACGTTCGCGGGCACGGCCGGTTGCATCCTGGAAGATAGCAAAGCTGGAGTTCAGACCCTGACCAGCCAGGAACAGTCTGCGCAGGGAAGTACCGGAGCCTTTAGGAGCTACCAGGATCACGTCCACATCAGCAGGAGGTATAATACCAGTTTGTTCTTTATAAGTAATACCAAAACCATGGGAGAAATACAGGGCTTTACCTGCAGTCAGGTGTGGCTTTAAAGTAGGCCACAAAGCTATCTGGCCGGCGTCGCTCAACAGGAACTGAACGATAGTACCTTTCTTAGCAGCTTCTTCGATCTCGAATAGTGTCTGACCAGGAACCCAGCCATCAGCAACGGCTTTATCCCAGGTTTTAGATCCTTTACGCTGTCCTACGATCACGTTAAAGCCATTGTCTTTCAGGTTCAATGCCTGGCCCGGGCCTTGTACGCCGTAACCAATTACTGCTATCACTTCATTCTTCAGCACTTCTCTAGCCTTTTCCATGGGGAATTCTTCTCTGGTTACTACGTCTTCCAGTACCCCGCCAAAATTGATGGTTGCCATGTTTTGATAGTGTTTTTGTTGTTTTGTGCCGCAAGCCTTTAGCCGCGGGCTTTTGTTATTAAATTATTTTTGATCAGATACTTTCTTGTTCAGCTGTTACTGTGGAAGTGCTGCTGTAATCGGCCGGTGGCAGATTATCAGTATGCAGTCCGGCCAGCTCTTTCAGATGATCGTGGAAACGACGGCTCCATTTCACAATGGCCACCCTGCCGCTCTTTGAATATTCTATTAAACCATATGGCGCCAGCTTTTCCTGCAATGCAATCAGTTCGTGCTGATGACCGGTTTTTTCGATCACAAAATAGTCGTCCGTAATAGTGAGGATCCTCGCCTGGTTCTCACGAATCAGCTTTTCGATATTCCCGTTCTGTAATGATTTTGTAGAGATCTTATAGAGGGCCAGTTCCTGGTATACTACTTCATCTTCATCATGTACAAAAGCACGGTGTATTTCGATCAGTCTTTCAATCTGACCAACGATCTTTTCCAGCTTAGACCTTTCGGATAATACTGTGATGATGAATTTGTATACTCCGGGTATCTCAGTTTCAGCCGTAGTAAGGCTGGTGATGTTGATACGGCGGCGTGTAAAGATAACGGTGATACGGTTTGTGATACCGATCCTGTCTTCCGTATATACCGTTACTGTATATTCTTTTTCCATAGTGTTCTTGTTTAATCGAGCCTGATATTAGCTATCGGGGCGCCCGCAGGGACCATTGGGAATACATTACCTTCCTGTTCTACTACTACTTCCAGCAGGTACGCACCTTTGTGCGCCAGCATTTCGTCAATAGCAGCATCAATTTCTCCACGGGTGCTGACCTTCTTACCAGGGATATAAAATCCTTTGGCTATCTGCACAAAATCAGGATTGATCATCTCTGTAGATGAATAACGCTTATCATGGAACAACTGTTGCCACTGACGCACCATACCCAGGAAGTTGTTGTTGAGGATCACTATTTTCACACCTATTTCAGATTGATAAATAGTACCCAGCTCCTGTAAAGTCATCTGGAAACAACCATCTCCGATGATCGCTACCACTTCTTTTTCAGGTACACCTACCTTGGCTCCCATCGCTGCCGGTAAAGCAAAACCCATTGTACCCATACCACCTGAAGTGATATTGGTGTTCGGATCTTTAAAGCGATAGTAACGGGAAGCTATCATCTGGTGCTGACCCACATCTGTTACCAGTACTGCATGGCCACCTGTTTTTTCAGAGATCCTGCGGATAACTTCCGCCATCTTCAACTGATCACCTGTAGGATATAATTCAGGCTGAATAACCTTCTCCTGTTCCTTCTTATCTGCTTCTTTAAACTCCTGCAACCACTCGTCGTGTTTTGCCACATTTACTTTCGCTGTTAATGCTTTCAATGCTGTTTTAGCATCTGCATGTACAGGAACGTCTGCTTTGATGATCTTATGGATCTCCGCAGCATCTATTTCAATGTGGATCACTTTCGCCTGTTTGATATAATGTGATACATCACCGGTGATACGATCGTCAAAACGCATCCCTACAGCAATGACCACATCACATTCATTTGTCATGATGTTAGGCGCATAGTTACCATGCATACCCAGGTAACCTACATATAAAGGATGATCTACCGGAACAGCGGACAGTCCTAATAAAGTAGAAGCGATAGGTATCTGTGCTTTTTCAGCAAAAGCAATCAGTTCCTTTTCAGCGCCGGAGATCAGTACTCCATGACCACAAAGGATATACGGTTTCTTTGCACTGTTGATAAGTGCGGCCGCAGCGTCTATCGCAGCAGGGTCCAGTACGGGAACCGGGCGGTAACTGCGGATATAATCACATTTGCTGTATTCGTAGTCAAATTTGGCAGCCTGCGCATTCTTGGTGATATCTACCAGCACAGGGCCCGGACGGCCGCTGGCAGCTATGTAGAATGCTTTGGCGATAGCACCCGGAATATCTTCCGGACGTGTTACCTGTATGTTCCATTTTGTGATAGGCATGGTGATACCTATGACATCCGTTTCCTGGAAAGCATCTGTACCCAACAGGGCAGCAGCTACCTGACCGGTGATACATACCATTGGGGTTGAATCCATATAAGCATCTGCCAGACCTGTTACCAGGTTGGTAGCACCGGGGCCGGAAGTAGCGAACACCACCCCTACCTTACCGGAAGTACGCGCATATCCCTGGGCAGCATGTGTAGCACCCTGTTCATGGCGGACCAATATATGATGTACTTTGTCCTGGAAATCGTACAGGGCATCGTAAATAGGCATAATTGCGCCTCCGGGATAGCCGAAAATAGTTTCGACACCTTCTGCAATCAGCGAGCGGATCACGGCTTCGGAGCCTGAGATATTCAGTGTGTCCGCAGTCAGCTCGAACTTTTCAGTTGGCTTAGTCTTCATCGGTAACACATCCTTCTGTTGCATTTTTTACAAGTTTTGCGTACTTAAATAGGGTTCCTTTGGTTGCTTTCAGCGCAGGTTGTACCCATTTGGCCCTGCGTGCTGCCAGCTCTTCATTGCTCAGGTGCACATTAATCTTATTACTCACTGCATCTATTTCTATAATATCGTCGTCCTGTATCAGCGCGATGTTACCACCTTCCTGTGCTTCAGGCGTAATATGCCCTACCACGAAACCATGGGTACCACCGGAGAAACGGCCATCTGTGATCAGCGCCACACTCTTACCTAAACCCACACCCATAATAGCAGATGTTGGTTTCAGCATTTCAGGCATACCTGGCGCTCCCTTGGGACCTACCTGCCTGATCACCACTACGTCACCTGCTTTCACGCGTCCGCTGGTTATACCTGCGATCAGTTCAAACTCACCATCGAATACACGGGCAGGTCCTTTGAAACGTTCTCCTTCCTTACCGGTGATCTTAGCTACAGAACCCAGTTCAGCTATATTACCGTACAGCATCTGAATGTGACCGGTTTCTTTCAGCGGTGTTTCCAGCGCCCTGATAATGTCCTGTGTTTCGAATTCCAGGTCAGGTACGCTTTCCAGGTTCTCTGCGATCGTTTTACCGGTTACTGTCAGGCAGTGACCATGTAAAAAGCCTTTTTTCAGCAGGTATTTCATTACCAGGGGAACACCACCTATGTTGTGGAGGTCTTCCATCAGGTATTTACCACTTGGTTTCAGATCGGCTATCAGAGGTGTTTTATCGCTGATACGCTGAAAATCCTCTAACCCGAATTTCAATCCTACAGACTTTGCGATAGCGATGAAATGCAATACAGCATTAGTACTACCACCCAGTGCGATGATCACGGTAGCTGCATTTTCAAATGCTTCATACGTCATGATATCGGAAGGCTTGATGTCTCTTTCCAGCAGCAGGCGTATATATTTACCTGCTTCCTCACACTCTTTCTGTTTTTCCTTGCTAAGAGCAGGGCTGGATGAACTGTAAGGTAAGCTCATACCCAGCGCTTCTATCGCAGAGGACATGGTATTAGCGGTATACATACCACCACAGGCGCCAGCGCCAGGGCAGGAATGCATGATAATACCTTTATAATCTTCATCATCCAGGTTGCCGGCCATTTTCTGACCCAGTGCTTCAAACGCTGAAATGATGTTCAAGTCTTGTCCTTTGTATTTGCCAGGGGCAATTGTACCACCATATACCATGATAGAAGGGCGGTTTAAGCGGCCCATAGCCATCAGGGAACCGGGCATGTTCTTATCACAACCCGGAACGGTGATCAGCGCATCATAATATTGAGCGCCACAGACTGTTTCGATGGAATCTGCAATCAAATCGCGGCTGACCAGGGAATAGCGCATACCGGGTGTACCATTGCTCATACCATCGCTTACGCCAATAGTATGGAATGTAAGTCCGACCAGGTCATTAGCCCATACACCTTTCTTAACCTGTTGAGCCAGGTCATTGAGGTGCATATTACAGGTATTACCGTCGTAGCCCATGCTGGCAACGCCTACCTGTGCTTTCTTCAGGTCTTCTTCCGTTAAACCTATCCCGTATAACTGTGCCTGTGCGGCAGGTTGTGTAGGGTCCTGGGTGAGCGTTTTACTGTATTTGTTGAGTTCCATCTGTTGTAAAATTTCCTTATACCGGTTGTCTGTTAACCGATATGGTTAGTCATATTAAGTAGGATGCAAAATAGCGGTGAAATGAGGCAAGTTCCAAACCAACAATTACCGGTTAGCCGGTCTTCAAATCTGTCACATTTACGTCCAAATCCTTACTGGTACTGCATAACGTGATGCCAAAAATCCAAATTCCAAATATTTCATTCCCGCGGAAAAGTGGTCAGACAACTGGTAGTCGCCTGACCACCCACGGGTATCTTCTTATCTAAATTATATACAATACTGCCCCGGTTCCGGGTAAAACCCGGAAAATATGGCAACATTATGCACTGAACACCAGTAGCTTATGCTACTTTGGCCTCCTCACGTTTAAATTCTTTTTCCAGTACTTTAGCTTTGTAAGCCTGTTGCAATACTTTGCCCAGCGACTCTGCCCATGGTTTGCCAAATGCCTGACCATCCAATGCACCAAATCCAATCACTTCAGCAGCAGTACCACAGAAGAATGCAGCGTCTGCCTTCTTCAATTCTTCAATAGTGAACAGTTTCTCTTCCAGTGGGATACCCAGTTCTTTACACAGTTCAATCACTGTAGCACGGGTAATACCAGGCAGGATGTTTCCCGGAGGAGGAGTGAAAATCTTACCATCTTTTTCGAAGAAGATGTTTGCACCAGGACCTTCGGCCACAAAGCCATTCATGTCCAGCAGCAATGCTTCATCGAAACCTTTGTCCTTAGCTTCCTGCGAAGCCAGGATAGAGTTCACGTATAAACCGGCAGATTTAGATTCTATCTTAAATGCTTTAGGGTTCGGACGCTCGTAAGAAGAAGTCATTACATTCAGCAGCTTTTCACCCAGGTAAGCACCCCAGTCCCATGCACAGATCAGTACATGCGTTTCGCTGGCAGCTTTTAATGTCATGTTTGGCGGACAAAAAGCAAGCGGACGGATGTAGGCTTCCTGGAGATTGTTCAGTTCCAGTACTTTGTAACAAGCTGCGATCAACGCCTCATTATCAAAATGGTAAGGGATGTGGATCAATTCACATGAACGCTTGAATCTGTCAAAATGTTCCTTTGCCTTAAAGATCTTTACCTCTCCACTAGCTGTTTTGTAGGCACGTATGCCTTCAAATACCGCATAACCGTAATGTAAAGACTGACCATACAGGTCTGTAGTAGCCGCAGTGGCTTTTTTGAACTCTCCGTCAATGTAAAGAATGGTGTTCTCGTTGTAATAGCTATACATATAATTCAGATATTAGAAATCGTGTTTATACAGGCATAAAAAAATCGCCTTCCTTTTGTGGAGGAAGGCGATTGTTATCGTTAGTGATTGTACACAGTTCCCTATCCTCCAAATTGGTGGCTAATAATGACAACGACGATCACGACCAGTGTAATAGCCCAATTGAGCTCTGGTACGATTTGACTGATCTTATTGTTGTTCTTATTTACCCACATGGAGGTGTTCGTTTTTGCTTTTACAAAAGTATTGGTCGTTAAAGTAAAAAACAATACAATGAAAAAGATTTCGTCAATTCGCAAACAAATGTTCGCTTTTTGAAAATATTGAAATATAAGAGCGTTTCTTTAGATTAAATATGGATTTTGGCACATTTATTATAAATAATCCGAGCCTATTTCCACAGATTGTTTGGATATTCACCGCTCTCTACCAGCGCAGAAAGGCTCGTTTGTACTCCCGGAGCATCCTCTTTATAGGTTACACCGAACCATTGTGCCGCACATGGTAACACATTTACCACGCCCAGCTTGTTCTTTATAAAATGGTCTACAACGATCGGAATAAAGAATTCAGACTTAGGTTTATCCCCGTCTTTCTCCAGAAAATCCCTGAACAGCTGCTGGCTTAATTCAAATACAGACGGATGGAAACCCCAGAAGTTCATGGATACAGGCGTATTAGCATCCAATGGGTGTTTGCTGCCATCTGCATCTTCATATACGATCTGATCACCATCTTTATATACCTTGGTCCTTTCATTGATAGCTGCCAGGTTACCTGCTGCATCTGCCGCACATACCCCACGGGACACAGAACCGTGTTCGCTGATAGTTTTACCTAATTCATACCCTACAACGCTATATACTGCCGGTTTACATGCGCTATTGAGGAAAGCCGCCATCTTTTCAAAAGAATCACGGCCATAGAAGTCGTCTCCGTTAATTACTGCAAAAGGTTCATTGATAGCATCTTTCGCACATAATACGGCATGAGCGGTACCCCATGGTTTAGTACGGTCTGCAGGTACCGGATATCCGTTCAGGTAAGCGTCCATCTCCTGGTAAACATAATCCACTGCTACCCTGCCTTTCAGCTTGGGTTCGAAAATTTCCCGGAATTCTGCTTCGAAATCTTTACGGATAATAAATACGATCTTGCCAAAACCAGCCCTGATCGCGTCATAGATTGAGTAGTCGATAATGGTTTCTCCGCTGGGGCCAAACTGCTGTATCTGTTTCAAACTACCGTAACGGCTAGCCATACCTGCCGCTAAAATCAATAAAGTAGGTTGCATCTTTATGAGATTTTTTTAATTGTGATTATGTTGGATAGAGAAATTCCAAGGGCTAAATTTAATGATTAAAAGTATTTTCACACTTTCTTTTTGCTATCAGAGATCCTTTTAATGATTTATTAAAAGAGCCTGTAATATGAAGCCCGGGGCTACAAAGCTGCAAACTCCGTACCAAGTAAATATAACATCTATGAGAAAATTACTGTTATCAATTATAGCTGTGTTGTCATCTTTACATGGAATCGCACAATTAAAAACGGGAGATATTACTATTATTCCGGAACCTAAACTGCTAAAAGCCGTTCCGGGAAGCTTTGTGTTAAACGACCATGCCCTCATTCATTATAAAGGCAAAGCAGGAAAAACAACGGCAGAACTTCTGCAGTCCTTTTTAAAAAGTAACTACGAATTAACACTGGAAGTCAGCGATGGGCCTTTACCGAAACAACCATTACATCCTGTTATCAATCTCATAGAATCCACTACCGGCAAGCCTGAGTCATACGTCATGGAAGTCAATACCGGTACTCTTTCCCTGAAAGGAGATGCGGCAGGTTTATTTTACGGATTACAAACATTACATCAGTTATTACCCGTAGAAAAAAATACGACCATTCACGTTCCCGGAGTTCATATAGAAGATGAACCCCGCTTCGCTTACCGTGGACTGATGCTGGATGTGGGCCGTCATTTCTTCCCTCCTTCCTACATTAAACAGTTCATTGATGTAATGGCGCAATATAAGTTCAACCGCTTCCACTGGCATTTAACAGAAGATCAGGGATGGCGTATAGAAATAAAAAAATATCCGCGCCTGCAGGAAATCGCTTCCGTCCGCAAGGAAACAATAGTGGGGCATCATCGCTACAGTAGCGGCTACGATGGTCAGGCATATGGTGGATATTATACACAGGATGAAGTGCGTGATATTGTGAAATATGCAGCGGTACATAATATTACTATCATTCCTGAAATAGAGATGCCAGGACACTCACAGGCTGTATTAGCGGCCTATCCCGGCTTTGGGGTTACCGGCGGACCATATGCAGTGCGTGGTACATGGGGTGTTTCTACAGACGTGCTCAATCCTGCCAATGATTCTGTATATACTTTTTTAGAAGATGTACTAACTGAAGTAATGGAGCTCTTCCCCAGCAAGTATATTCATATAGGTGGGGATGAATGCCCTAAAGACCAGTGGAAAGCATCTGCACAGGTACAGGCGATGATAAAAAAATCAGGATTGAAAGATGAACATGCTTTACAGAGTTATTTCATACAACGCATTGAGAAATTCGTGAACAGCAAAGGACGTAGTATCATCGGCTGGGATGAGATCCTGGAGGGGGGCCTTGCGCCTAATGCTACTGTCATGAGCTGGCGTGGAGAAGAAGGTGGTATTGCTGCTGCCAAAGAAAAACATGATGTGATCATGAGCCCTAATACTTACCTCTACTTCGATTATTATCAGGGGCATCCTGCTACGGAACCCTTGAATGCTGGCGGTTATCTGCCTTTATCTACTGTTTATAATTACGAACCTTTACCGGCTTCTCTTACTGCTGAAGAACAGCGGTATATTAAAGGGGTACAGGCAAATATCTGGACAGAATTCATCCCCGATCAGGCAATGGTGGATTACATGACATGGCCGCGCGCCATGGCTTTATCAGAAACAGCATGGTCTCCTGCTGCCAAAAAGAACATAGGCAGGTTTTTAAAGAAGATGCCTGCGGAGTTAGAGAGAATGGAAAAAGAACATGTCAATTTCCGTATACCCGAACCTGTGGGATTGGAAAGTAAAATCACTACTGGTTTAAGTACTGTCAAATTAACAGCGCCGGTAAAAGGTGCGGCTGTTTATTATACTGTTGATGGAAGTAAGCCTGGTCTTAACAGCAAACTTTATACCCGGCCTGTTGCATTGCAGGTGCCTGCCAGCAGCGAAGTACAATTACAATGTATTGTGGTAACTCCTGCCGGTCGTAAAAGCCCTCTGTACAGTGCGACTTACGTAAATAAGGATTACCTGCCTGCCGTAAATGTAAATCCAGCTGTAAAGGGTGTACGCTTTGCCGTTAGTAACAATATCTCGTTAACACAAACAAAACAGATACCTGCAAAAGCAGACAGCACAGGTATTGTGCCCAACATAGAAATAAGGTCTTTTATCAACCAGGGTAAGGTAAACTTCGGTGTAACATTCGAAGGATATGTAAAGATAGATACTGATGGGTTATATGAGTTTCATGTAAACGCAGATGATGGGGCAGTTTTATATATTGATGATAATGTACTGATTGATAATGATGGTACGCATGCATTAACAGATAAAGCGGCTTTCATTCCTTTACGTAAAGGTTTTCATAAGATAAAGACGCTATACTTTAATACAGGAGATCTGAAATGGTTAGAAGTATTTATGTTTAAAGACGGAGAAAAAGTAAATTTGAATCCGATCCTGTTTAACCAAGATGAATTTCAATTACAGTAATATTGTTTTACAAGATATTTCACCTTCATGGCTGCCGGACAATATCCAGGCAGCCATGTTGCGTTTAGACCTGCTGCATCCGGAAGTTTCCGGCAACAAGTGGTTTAAGCTGAAGTACAATTTAGAGGCTGCCGGCAAACGTACTATACTCACCTTCGGCGGGGCTTATTCCAATCATATTGCAGCTACTGCCGCTGCCTGTAAACTGGCAGGTTTGCCCGCCATAGGTATCATCCGCGGGGAAAGACCGGCAAACCTCAGTCACACGCTTCAACAAGCTATCGCTGATGGCATGCAACTGGAGTTTATCAGCAGGGAAGCCTACCGGCAAAAAGGTACTACCAACTGGCATACACATTATCCTGATGCCCATATCATCCCGGAAGGGGGAAATAACGAAGCCGGGGCAAGGGGCTGCCGGGATATCCTGTCATTGGCAGATACCAGCTCCTTTACCCACATCCTCTGTGCTACGGGCACAGGCACTACCCTGGCAGGACTTATCAGCAGCGCTATGCCCCATCAGCAGGTACAGGGTTATGTAGTACTGAAAGGAGCGGAATATTTAAAAGAGCAGGTAGCGCAACTCACACAAGGCACCAACTGGCAACTGGTACATGATCATCATGGCGGGGGCTACGCTAAAACATCTCCGGAACTGATCAGTTTCATCAACAACTTCTACAGGGAAACAAAAATCCCTCTGGATGTAGTGTATACCGGTAAACTGGTCCGGGGGTTTAGTCAGTCCCGTTTCCCCCCGGGCAGCAAAATCCTCCTCATCCACACAGGCGGTTTACAGGGTAATCTGTCTCTAACTCCCGGTATTTTAACCTTTTGATAAGAAATATATCTGAACGTTAAATCGTTAAGGAGAAATCTTATCTCAGATATATCAACTTTTAAAAAGTCGTTCACTATATTTGGATGTAGTTGTACTTTTGACAACCTTGGATCAGGAATCAGTTTATATGAAGCAGTTGACGCGTTTTTTTATTGTAGCGGTAGTTATTATTATAGCATCAGCATTTACAGGTCAGGCACAGAATACAAATCCTCCGGTTCTCCCGGCGTTCTCAGCCCTTATTAAGACAGGTAAGATACAGCTGGACTTCATCTCAGGTTTCCGGGATGTAGCACAGATAGGTGTACAGCGTTCCCTGGACAGTGCACAATATTTCTATACAATAGGTTACGTAAACAACCCTAACGATTACAGAAACAGTTATTCGGATAATAAGCCATTGCCGGGTTCTAACTATTACCGTTTACTGGTAACGTTCAATTCAGGCAGATACTTGTATACTAAGATTATGCTGGCCGTACCGGACAGCACTATTGATGCCGGTCAGAAGTTACAACTGGCTGATGTAAAGGAACAGATGGTGGCTGCTGCTGCCAAACAGAGTGCTGGCGGGGCTACGCCTACGGTTGCAGAGACCAAAGAAGCAGAGAAAAAGGTAGAGAAGATAGTATGGCATCCTTCCAACTATGTATATACCACTGCAGATGGTAATATCAATATCAAGCTGCCGGATGCTGCAGGTAAGAAATACGAAGTGAAATTCTTTGAACCGGATGGATCTTTCCTTTTCGAGATCAAAGAGGTGAAAGAACCTTTCCTGATACTGGAAAAGGCCATCTTCCTGCACTCAGGCTGGTTCAACTTCGAGATTTACGAAAGCGGTAAGCCCTATGAGAAGTGGAATTTGTTCATTCCTTTGAACTATAAGAACTAATACTATCTTTTTTATGGTGCTTCGTACCATAAAAAATTGCAGGGCGAAGCCCTGCACCCAAAAGCTTAATTATTTTTAAGTACCATTTCAGCGCCAAATACATCGGCAAAGTGTCTTTGCATCCTTTCTTTTACTTCTGCCAGGGATACTTCCCGGCCTAATTCCTCCTGTATGGAAGCTACTTTTTTGTCGGCGATCCCACAGGGAATAATATTGTTAAAGTATTGAAGATCAGTGTTTACATTCAGGGCAAGCCCATGCATTGTTATCCAGCGGCTGCACCTTACTCCCATAGCGCAGATCTTACGGGCACGGGTTTTATCTTCCGGGTCCAGCCATACGCCGGTCTCACCGGCAGAACGGGTACCAATAATTCCATACTCCGCTAAAGTACGGATCACGATCTCTTCCAGGTTACGCAGGTATTTTCCTATGTCTGTAAAGAAGTTTTCAAGATCCAGGATAGGATATGCTACTACCTGCCCAGGGCCATGATAGGTAATATCCCCTCCTCTGTTAGTAGGGAAAAAGCTGATCCCCTGCTCCTGCATCTGCTGCTCATTGATCAGCAGGTTTTCGATATGCCCGCTTTTACCTAATGTATATACAGGAGGATGCTCACAGAAAAGCAGGTAATTGGTAGTTTCTTCCTCTGTAACGACCGGAATATCAGTAGCCGGGCTACCCTTCCCCTTCGCAAGTTTCACCTGTACATTCTCCTTCAGCAAGACTTCCTGGTAATCCCAGGCCTTCTGGTAATCTATGATTCCCAAATCGGTAATATGGATCTGTTTGTTCATATGCAACGGTAAAGTTACGATACATAGGGCAACCGGTAAACAATTGTTACCTTTGCAAAAATTTAAGATCCTCATGGCGGAAGAATTGATTGAATTGGACGATGAGCTGGAAAATGAAGAAGGCAGCGAGGAGCTGTACGAACGGGTGAATATTATCGCCGATAAAGGTCAGGAACCTTTAAGGATAGATAAGTTCCTGATGAACAGAGTGGAAGGTGCCACCCGTAATAAAATCCAGCAGGCCTGCGAAGACGGTTTGGTTGTTGTAAACGACAAACCTGTCAAGTCCAATTATAAGGTAAAAGCGCATGATCATATCATCGTCTTTACCAGCAAGAACCCTGAAAATATGGAGGTGGTGCCTGAAGAGATGCCACTGGACATCGTATTTGAAGACGAAGATATCATGCTGATTAACAAGCATCCGGGTATGGTAGTACATCCCGGCTGTGGTAACTATACCGGCACACTGGTAAACGGCCTTGCCTGGTACCTGGGTGACCATACCAACCCAGAACCTGCCCTGCCACGCTTCGGACTGGTACATCGTATCGACAAGAATACCAGCGGATTACTGGTTATCGCCAAGTCGGACAAAGCCATGAACGACCTGGCCAAACAGTTCTTCGACCATAGTGTACAACGCCGTTACCTGGCCCTGGTATGGGGAGATTTTGAAGAAGATGAAGGTACCGTAGTCGCCCATGTAGGCCGCCATCAGCGCTTCCGTAAAATTATGGATGCCTATCCGGACGGAGAATATGGAAAGGAAGCCATCACCCACTACAAAGTACTGGAACGCTTTAATTATGTAACATTAATAGAGTGCAGACTGGAAACCGGCCGTACCCACCAGATCAGGGTACATATGCAGCATATTGGTCACTCCTTATTTAATGACAGCACTTATGGTGGAGACCGTATCAGGAAAGGTACCATCTTCGCCAAATACAAACAGTTTGTAGAAAACTGCTTCGAACTCATGCCCCGGCATGCCCTTCATGCCCAGACACTGGGCTTTGTCCACCCCCGTACCCGTCAGCCTATACACTTCGAAAGCCCGCTCCCTGCGGACTTCACCGCTGTACTGGACAAGTGGAGGACTTACGTATCTGCAAGACCACTACAGGAAGAATAACTCACTAAAAAGGAAAGGCCCCCTGCAAGCAGGGGGCCTGAAATCAGCCGCAGCTGTTTTACTTCTCTCAGGTGTAAAAGTAAGACATTCATATGGTTGAGGATGCTAACCCGATGTTAACAAATGAATTTTCTCTCGTTTTTAATCCTAATCCAATGTTAACAAACGGCCTTTTCTGTTAATTCCATTAAAAAAATTAAACATATCATAAAAATCTTTTAATTTAGTGCCTTACCCATGTCCTCACATGAGAAACCTATATCTATTTATAGTGGTCATTCTATTTACACTCGGCTCCACCACGGCCAGAGCTGACACACCCTTTACTTATAACACTACCTGCCTGAACGATATTGTGAAATTTACCATTGCTAAAGCTGACCAGGCAGGCATTGATTCCTTAAAATGGGATTATGGCGACCTCGCCTCCGGTGTAAAAGACACGTCCTCTTCCATGCAGGGTGCACACACTTACGTGACCGCAGGTACCTATACAGTTACCCTTATAGCATTCAGAAGCGGTGTGCAGGACCTTACCACTCAAACCATTACCATCGTAACACCCGTGCCTTACGACTTTGGCCCACAGGACCAGACGCTCTGCGATGGCGGCAGCATCACCCTCACCGCTCCTACGGTGGCCGGTGCTACCTATGAATGGCAGGACAGCTCCACCAATCAAAGTATTGTTGCCGATACCTCGGCTACCTATAAAGTGAAAATCAACGGATGCCTGGTACAAGACTCCGTAAACGTATTCTTCACTCCCATCCCGGAAATAGACCTGGGCCCCGATGTGACGCTTTGCGCAGGAGAAACCCTGCAACTGGATGCAACTGCCCAGAACTGTACCTTCTTATGGAGTACAGGCGCTACCACCCCGGATATCATCGTACACAGTGATACCGTTCGTCCTACCGTCGAATACATCGTTATCGCCGACGCCAAAGGCTGTGGTACTTACAGAGATACCATCAACATCACCTTCGCAGGTACACAGCACCCCTTTTCCCTGGGGCCTGATACCCTGCTCTGCCCTGGTGAAAGCATTGTGATTTCCGCTGTCACTCCCGGTGCTACCGCCTATCGCTGGAGCAACGGCGCCCGTACCCCGACGACGACCATTAATGGCCGGTATGACCTCTGGGTATTCGTCAGCATCGGCGGGGTCTGTGAAGTGCTGGATACCATCAAAGTACGGTTCAATGCATTAAGGAATGTAGATCTCGGGGGAGATACCACCATCTGTAAAGGAGAAACACTGGTACTCACAGCCGACTTTGGAACAGGTACCTACCGCTGGCAGGATACTTCCAAACAGGCCACCTTCTATGTAAGGAAACCCGGCTATTATTATGTACACGCACAAATAGGCCGTTGTGAATCAACCGATACCATTCACGTAATGTTCGATGATACACTGCATATCCACCTTGGACCAGATAGCCTGATGTGCAACGGGGAAGTACTTAAACTATATCCAATGGGCGCAGGTGCTCAATATAAATGGCAGGACAGCTCCTCTGTTCCTATCTTTAATGTTACGGAGCCCGGAACATATGCACTGGTCAGTACCAACACCTGCGGACGGGCAACAGATTCTGTAGATGTCCGCTTCCAGGATTGCTCCTCACAGGTATACATGCCTACGGCATTCAGTCCGAACGGAGATGGTTTGAATGATTACTTCCGGCCACGGTTCCGGGGTATGATCTCCAATTTTGAGATCAGCGTGTATGACAGATGGGGAGAAAGGGTCTACTATACCACAGACCCCCAAATAGGGTGGACAGGTAAAAAACAAGGAACTCCTTTACCCACAGGTACTTATATCTGGATCATGCAATACGTCAGCGGAGATACAGGTAAACTGATAAAAAAGAACGGATCAGTCACTATCATCTATTAAATACAGCTTCAAACATAGTTAACAGACTGTCAAAAGTATTTGTAGACACTAAAAAGGCTCCGTTAGGAGCCCCGTGTTTGTAGCAAACAATTTATCTTCTACATAATAGACTCCGTTAGGAGTCCCCTGATATTAGCAATTTTAGGGGACTCCTAACGGAGTCTGCGTTTGTTGTTCTATTTTTTGCTGCAAACATATAGAGGGGGTATTAGTTACTTTTGACAGCCTGTTCTTTATGTTCACCTACTGAACAGATCCTGTAAAATCATGAAACTTGGCAATAAATACGGAAGTCTCCCTTTTCTTGAAAAGAACATTCCAGGTACCATCATAAGTTACTAAAGAGGGAATCAGTAAACCCTGTTGTTTGGTCATCTGTACATTCATCCGCACATTAAAATCAAATAATAAGGTTTTATAAGAGAGAGAATATTTCCGTCCTACAATTTCGAAGTTTTCTTTATTGAAGTAGGTAATTAATTCATTGATAACAATATCTCCCCTGTCAATACTATTTAAGTCCTTCCTGGCAATTGCTGTAAACACATAACAGGGAGTAATATCCTGGTAATTTTCCGAACGGATAGAGAAGTCGTACAGCCGTCTTACTTCAGGATCAAAGATGGCAACCTTACCGCCTACGATGGGCACCCCTCTTACGGGTTGTCCGGGATTAAAAATCAGCTTTTTTAACTGGTTCTTATGTTTGGCCATACTACCGCCGGAAGTTTCAGGGACCTCTCCGCTGGCATCCGCACAAACGGTTCCTTTTGTAAAAAACAGGTTAGCGTATAATTCCGCCGTGTAGTAATTGTATGCTCCTTTTGAGTTGTAAAAGTCGCCCCCCGTTTCTTCCTGCAATACCTTCATTGTATGGCAGCGACCCTGCATATTCTGCTGGATCCGGCTTTTCAGGAATGCCTGTATCTGTCCTTTTTTACCGTAGATGCGGATATCATTATCAGAGACATAACCCAGCAAACGAAGGTTCTTGAAAGCACGGTAAAAGGTAGTATCCTCTTCTACCCTTTTGATAAAGCTGTTGACATCAAAGCCTATACGTTTTGCCTGTACGGTTACTTCATCAAGGGTGACGGTCATCCCTTTATAAACAACAGAAGTATCCTGTGCGTGAGAATAACTGTAAAAGAATAATATTGCTAAGCACATCCAAAGTTTCCGCATACTGCGAAATTATGAATTTTAGCTAGGTTTTCCTGCCACATACATCTGGTCCATTGTTGGAGCGGGACTACCACCTTTGTTTTCCAATGTGATAGCAAACATGTCAGCGTTGTCAACAGATTTCATTTTTTGGAGGATAGCTGCTGTGTCCGTACTGATATCAAACACGCCCATATCCATGGGTTTGCCGGCCACGATGGCCCATAGCTGGTATTGTTTACCGGCAGCAGGCTGGGGCAGATTATTGGCCATCAGGAACACCTCTTTCGAAGCCTTGTTCCAATAGACCGTTGCGAGTGATGAAGGGAAAGATTTAGTACCCGGCATCTTCACCGTCTGCATGGAAGGATCTTTCACAATATCCAGTGAATGTTCCAATTGTTCCATTCGCGTCCGGTAAACGTTCTGTTCCGATGCCAGTGTATTGTTGCTGGTTAATAATGCGTCGTACCTGACCTGATAATCACTGTAACGAGCGGAATAAATATAGTTAAGTAACAGACTGCCCAGTAATAATAATATTGCTGCAACTGCGGCCCAACGCCAGGAACTGCTTACGTACAGTTTCCTGCCAGGAGTATCTTCTATAATTTGCGTTTCTTCTGCTTCTTCTCCGGTTAATTTTCCGGCTTCTTCATCAGCAATGATCCTGATCAGATTTTGCTTCACAACTGTTGGTGGTGTAACAGACTGCAACATTATATAATGCTCCATACCCAGCCGGCAGTCTTCTACTGCTGTAGCTACTTCCGGATATTGATTTATCGCTATTTCCAGCTCCTGCGCCTCTTGTGGAGTCGCCAGCCTGCTTACATAAGCTTCAATCAATCCGGACGATATGTAACGAGATGCGCCCACTTCTTATTATATTTTTAACAAGTTCCTTAATTGAATAATCGCGTTCCTCATTCTTGTTTTTACGGTACCCAAAGGAATCTCCAACACCTTGGAAATCTCTTCCTGGGTGCATCCTTTGTAGTATGCAAGATCAATAATGACTCGTTGTTCTTTGGTCAGCTTTTCAAGAACCTTTGAAAGGCCAAGATGGTCAACTGATGGGTGTACGGTTAGATTCGTTGTATATAAATGTACGTCATCACCGATCACTTGGATTTTCTGATCCATCTTATGAGCCTTTGAGCGGAGCGTATCAATGGCGGTATTACGGGTAATATTAAGCATCCAGGTAAACAAACGTCCCTTGCTTTCATCGTACCGGTCAATATTACGCCAGATCTTAAGGAATACTTCCTGCAGAACATCACCCGCATTGCTTTCTTCATTGAGCACCTTCATAGCCACTCCATATAAAGCAGGTGAATAACGGTCATACAGGTAGCCGAATACCTTCTGGTCTTTAGCTTTAAGCCCTTGCACCAACTCAGATTCCGTATATGTGAACGCGGATTCCAAAACAATTAATAAATTTTGTTAAAAATAACGTTTCGATACTGCTAAACGATTAAAGCAAAATGTCACGTCAGCCGTATACGTTACAGAAAAGATAACCGTTTACCGGTACAGCTGCATATTTACTCTCAAAGTAAGTCTTAACTAACGGTTAATGGGAATGCAATTATAAAGGAAATATAGCAATTATCAGGGAATAATTGATAATGAGGAGATAAAGGAATGGTACGGGCTAAGATCAGCCGGCTACTTTACCGGCAACAAACATCTGGTCCAGGCTTGGCGTTGTACTGCCGCCCTTTTTTTCCAGGGTAACTGCAAATACCTGTGCGCTTGTCACCTCTTTCATTTTTTGTAAGGCTTTGGCCATATTGCCCAGTTGGAAAACACCTGCGTCAATTGGTTTACCATTGACGATGGCCCATAGCTGGTATTGTTTATCTTCAGGGGGTTCGGGTAATGTTTGTGGGATTATATATGCTTCTTTCGTAGCCGGGTTCCAGCAAATAGTAGCGACAATGTCAGTATGTTTACCAACAGCCTGCATCTTGATCCATTTGAAAGCAGGGTCTTTTAACAGGTCCAGTTCTTTCTGTGTTTGCTGATATCTGTCTGCAAAAGCGCTTTTCTCCGCAGATAATGCTACGTGCTCTTCTTCCGCTTTTGCGATTTTTTCACCTAAGGCATCTGCACGACCCATGTAAACAACATTCATACCTGCGCTCACAACCAGTAATACACCAGCCGCTACGGCTGCATATTGCCATATTTTCAGCACGGGGATCTGTGGCATTACAAAACGGGGTTCTTCTTCTTCTTTTTCCTGTTTATCTTCTGCAACAGGCACTTCTGCTTCTTCTTTCTCCACTTCATTCAAACGCGCCATCAGTTGCTGTTTCAGCCCCGCAGGAGGTTTCACCGCCCACATCTGTACATAGCGTTCCATATCCAGGCGCACCGCATCAGCAGCCGCTTTTATTTCGGGATACTGCTGGATAGCAGCTTCCACTTCACGGGCCTCCGAATCGGATACCAGCCCCGCAACGTGGCTTTCTATAATGCCAGATGATATGTAACGTTGAACATCCACTTAATTACAACTGTTTTAGAATGGTCCGTAATTGTATGATCGCATTACGCATCCGGGTCTTCACAGTTCCTAAAGGAATGTCCAGGATTTTCGAAATCTCATCCTGTGTACATCCTTTGTAATAAGCCAGATCAATAATAATGCGCTGTTCCTTGTTCAACTGTTCAATTACTTTCGTCAATCCAATCTGGTCCACAGACTGATGCACAGCAAATTGCTCCGTTCCTGTGGAGTTGCTGCTCAGTTCCTGTACCTTCAGTCCCTGTTTATGTGCTTTTGAACGTAAAGTATCGATAGCGGTGTTACGGGCAATATTCACCATCCAGGTGAATAAACGGCCTTTATCTGTATCATAACGTTCTATACTCCGCCAGATTTTGAGAAAGATTTCCTGCAGCACGTCCCCGGCAATATTCTCATCATTGGTCACCTTTAAAGCGATCCCAAATAATGCCGGTGAATAATGATCATATAAGTAACCGAAATGTTTCTCACTCCTGGATTTTAATCCAAGAACAAGTTCGGCTTCTGTATATGTTAGTGCTGTACCCAATGTATTTGCTTAGTTTGCAGGCACTAAAATAACAGGGATTTTTAACATTACAAAATTTTTGTCTATTTTATTTATGGAATATCATCTTGTAATCCACACTGATCTTACCTTTTGTGATGTCCTCCAATTTTCCTTTAATCATTCTGCGCTTGAGAGGCTTCAGGTGATCAATGAATAATTTACCATCAATATGATCATATTCGTGGAAGATGACACGGGCAGTTACGCCGGAGAAAGTTCTTTCCTGGGGTTCAAAATTTTCGTTTACATAGCGCAGGGTAATGGTTTCAGGGCGATATACGTCTTCCCTTACCTTTGGAATACTCAGACAACCTTCGTTATACGCCCACTCTTCGCCGGCTGCCTCTACAATATGTGCATTGATGAATACTCCCTTCACGCCATTGTCTCCGGGGTATTCTGCTTTTTCCTCTTCCTCCAGGCTCTCAATGATCTGCTCACTATCTATTACGAACAGGCGGACAGGTCTGTTTACCTGCGGCGCAGCAATGCCCACTCCACTGGAGCTATACATGGTTTCCCACATATTGGCGATAAGTTCCTGCAACTTTGGATAATCAGGCGTTATATCTTCACACATTTTGCGTAAAACCGGGTGTCCGTATGCAACGATAGGTAGAATCATTTATATCTGTTTTCAATTTTTCAGAAGTGCAAAGGTAAAGATCAATAGCGAATTAAATGCAGCAGTTTATCTGCTGCGCAGATATTCCTGCAGAATAATGGTCGCACTGATCTCATCTACCAGCGCCTTATTCCGGCGGTCCTGCTTTTTCAGTCCGCTGTCAATCATCGTCTGGAAAGCCATCTTGGACGTAAACCGCTCATCTATCTTCTTAACAGGCAGCTCCGGGAAATTCTTTCCCAGGATACGGATACATTCCGTCACCAGGGCCGTGGCATCTGTGCTGCTGCCATCCAGGTTCTTAGGTTCCCCTATCAGCATCAGCTCTACCGGCTCTGCTGCCATATATTTCTTCAGGTAAGGGATCAGCTCATGCGTCAATACCGTCACTAACCCACTGGCTATCAACTGTAAAGGGTCTGTTACTGCCAGGCCTGTCCTCTTCTTACCATAATCAATTGCCATTATACGTGCCATACTATCCTATTAATAACATATCTGCAATGGCAAATACTGCGTATACCACGCTTGCAATACCGTTTGTAGTCATAAATGCAATGTTCACCCTGCTGAGGTCATTAGGTTTTACCAGCAGATGCTGTGAGATCAGCATCAGGATAAATACGGCTCCTCCAATGATATATAACCAGTGGAACTGACCCTGCAGACCAATGATGATCACCAGGATGCCCGCTACCAGGTGCAGCCCTTCAGAGAAATGCAGGGCACCTGCCTTACCCAGCCAGGCCGGAATGGAATTCAGCGATAAAGAGCGGTCAAACTCCTCGTCCTGCAAAGAGTAAATGATATCAAAACCAGATACCCAGCATAATACCAGTACAGATAATAATACCGGCAACAGGGCAAAATGTCCTGTTACGGCAAGATAGGCACCTACCGGCGCCAGTGACAGGCCCAGTCCTAATATCAAATGACAAAGCGCTGTAAAACGCTTGGTATAACTATATCCCAGTACCACCAGTAAAGCTACGGGAGACAGGTAAAAACAAAGCGGGTTGATGAACCAGGTCACTACCATAAACAACACACAGTTCACAATTACAAACAGCAATGCATTGCTTTCTGTAATCACGCCACGGGGAATCTCACGCTGCGCCGTACGCGGGTTCTTCCTGTCAATGTCCGCATCCAGCCAGCGGTTGAACGCCATCGCTGCACTGCGTGCAAACACCATACATAATATTACCAGCAGGAATAATTCCCAGCTGAACGACTGCCCGGTTTTCACCGTAGCTATAAAGAAGCCGGTCAGGGCGAACGGCATAGCAAAAATCGTATGACTGAATTTTACAAGTGACAGGTACTTATTAACTGTACTGATCATAATGCTTTTTCTTTTTTCAACTTTACAAAGATATCCCAAACCACGATACCTGTGCTAACAGATATATTAAGGGAGTGTTTTACACCAGATTGCGGGATCTCAATACAACCCGACACCATTTTCATCACCTCTCCATCTACTCCCGATACTTCATTACCAAACACCAATGCCAGCGGTTTCCCCGCTTCCGGTGTAAACGCGTCCAGCATGATACTCTGCTCTGCCTGTTCTATGGCCATCACCGTATAACCCGCTTCCTGTAAAGCTGTTACAGCTTCCGCTGTTGTCGCAAAATATTGCCATTCAACAGTTTCGGTAGCGCCTAACGCTGTTTTCTGAATATCCCGGTGAGGAGGTACGGGCGTATATCCGCATAATACAATGCCCTGTAAAAGGAATCCGTCTGCTGTACGGAATACAGAACCTACGTTGTGCATGCTGCGCACATTATCCAGTACCAGCACCAATGGTGTTTTATCCGCTGCTTTGAACTGCTCCACCGTTTTACGGCCCAGTTCATCCATGCTCAGTTTTCGCATTTTGCAAAAATAAGATAATTAGTGAGCCCAACTGCACGTCCCTACATTTCTATATATTTGCGCCATGGCTAAAAGCAAATCGGAAGAAACCCCACTCATGCTACAGCATAAGGCTATTAAAACCCGTTATCCGGATGCCGTGCTGTTGTTTCGTGTGGGAGATTTTTATGAAACTTTTAATGAAGATGCAGTCATTGCCTCTAAAGTATTAGGCATTGTACTCACCAAAAGAGCAAATGGCGCTGCCACTTATGTAGACCTTGCCGGCTTCCCGCATCATTCGCTGGATACCTATCTCCATAAACTGGTGAAGGCAGGCCATCGCGTGGCTGTCTGTGATCAGCTGGAAGACCCGAAAACAGTAAAAGGCATCGTGAAACGCGGTGTTACCGAAATGGTAACTCCTGGTGTGGCTGTGAATGATAAAATACTGGAAAACGCCAGTAATAACTTCCTGGCAGCGGTCCATTTCGGTGCGGACAACATCGGACTTGCCTTCCTGGATATCTCTACAGGCGAATTTTTCGTGGCACAGGGGAATGTTGAATATGCGGATAAACTCCTGCAGAGTTTCAGACCCGCGGAAGTATTGTATGCCAAACAGCAGCAGAAACTCTTCCGTCAGCATTTCGGTACCCGCTTCTACGTGTATACGATGGAGGAGTGGATCTTCACCACTACCTATGCGCAGGAAACTTTATTAAAACAATTTGAAACTCACAGCCTCAAAGGCTTTGGTATAGATGGCCTGCCGGATGCTATTATCGCTGCCGGCGCAGCCCTGCATTACCTGCGCGATACAGAACATCCGCACCTGCAGCATATCACCAACATACAGCGTATAGAACAGGACGACTTCCTGTGGATGGACCGCTTCACTATCCGCAACCTGGAATTGCTTAACAGCGGCGTGGAAAACGGTCATACGTTACTCAGTACACTGGACACTACTGTAAGCCCTATGGGCGCCCGCCTGTTAAAACGCTGGCTGGTATTCCCCCTGCGCAACATCAACGAGATCAATGAGCGGCTGGACGTTGTAGAGTACTTCATCAAAGAAACAGATCTCTCCAGGTCTTTACATCAGCACCTGAAACAAACCGGCGACCTTGAACGCGTGGTATCTAAAATCCCTCTAAGGAAAATAAATCCCAGGGAAGTGATGCAACTGGCCAAAGCCCTGCAACAGGTGGAAGGCGTAAAGAAGCTGTTGGAGAACTCTCCCAATAATTACCTGCGCGAGCTCAGTCAGAAGATGGACCCCTGCCCCGGTATCCTCTGCCGTATCCTGGAACAGATCGTGGAAACACCTCCTGTTCTTGTAAGCAAAGGCGGTGTGATACAACCAGGCATCGACGAAGAACTGGATAAACTCCGCAATATCTCCAACAACGGTAAAACCTACCTGCTGGAAATACAGAAAAAAGAAGCGGAGATTACCGGTATTTCCAGCCTGAAAGTAGCTTACAACAATGTATTCGGCTATTACCTGGAAGTAACGAACGCGCACAAAGACAAAGTTCCTGAGACCTGGATCCGCAAGCAAACACTGACAGGTGCAGAGCGTTATATTACTCCGGAGCTGAAAGAATACGAAGAGCAGATCATTGGTGCAGAAGAAAAGATCCTTTCCCTGGAAATAAAAATCTTTGACGAACTGCTGCTTGCCTTACAGTCGTACATTCAGCCTATACAGCAGAATGCGCAGATGTTCGGAAATATAGACTGCCTGCTCTCTTTTGCTACGAACGCGATCCAGTTTAAATACCGTCGTCCGCTTATTACAGATGGTTTCAATATTGATATACGTGAAGGCCGTCATCCTGTTATCGAGCGTGGTTTACCACCGGGAGATACCTATGTGGCCAACGATATTATCCTTGATAAAGAACAACAGCAGATCATTATTCTTACTGGTCCGAATATGAGTGGTAAATCTGCCCTGCTGCGTCAGACGGCGTTGATTACGCTCATGGCGCATATGGGTAGTTTTGTACCTGCTGCGGCGGCTGAAATAGGTTTAACGGATAAGATCTTCACCCGTGTGGGCGCCTCTGATAACCTCAGTGGTGGAGAATCTACCTTCATGGTGGAAATGAACGAAACG
The DNA here is from genome assembly GCF_009758125.1 of Chitinophaga oryziterrae. Taxonomy (GTDB): domain Bacteria; phylum Bacteroidota; class Bacteroidia; order Chitinophagales; family Chitinophagaceae; genus Chitinophaga; species Chitinophaga oryziterrae. The sequence continues at coordinate 612,744 of NZ_WRXO01000002.1, read as the reverse complement.
GCCAGTATCATCAACAATATCACTTCCCGCAGCCTCGTTATTCTCGATGAAATAGGCCGTGGCACCAGCACGTACGATGGTATCTCCATCGCCTGGAGCATTGTGGAGTTCCTGCACGATATGACAGAGCACAGGCCTAAAACGCTGTTTGCTACGCACTATCACGAGTTGAATGAATTGGAGAACAAACATGGTCGTGTAAAGAACTTCCATATCACCAATAAAGAATCCGGGAATAAAATAATATTTCTGAGGAAGCTGGCTCCTGGTGGCAGCCGGCATAGCTTTGGTATCCATGTGGCCCGTATGGCCGGGATGCCGCCACAATTGCTGCAAAGGGCCAATGAAGTGCTTGCACATCTGGAAGAAAAACACATTGATGCGCCGCTGGAAAAGCATGTTAAGAACATTGCAGGTCCTGCCAGTAAAGTACAATTAAGCATCTTCGATGCGCACAGCGATACGTTTAAACAAATCCGGGAGATGCTGGATAATGTAGATATTAATCGCCTTACTCCGGTAGAAGCGTTGCTAAAACTAAGTGAGATTAAAAATCTTATCTGATAAAAAAGGCTCCGTAGGAGTTCCTCCTATGGAGCCTGTATGATATTGAATTTTTCCCCATTTCCTGCCATAATAATCTCCCATACATCCTAATACATTGATAATCAATATCAAAACGTATTGAAACAGTAATTACTGCTTACAACCTACTGACACTCAGCCTATATGGATATCTGATGCTACTCATAAGGTAGTATAAGCCCTATATAAGCCCACTCATAGCCCCCTATAAGCCCCCTATAAGCCCACCTTATTTAGAGGGGGCTTATATACAGCTTATATAGAAGTCTCTTACCAATTATACAGCGTTTACAGGAGAGTTTAGGCACTTCCTGTGTTGTATTATGTAAGACGTTGGCTATAAATACGGAGCTTTTTCTATTTAGTACTTATCTCCTCATCCCCTTTCTCATAAGGCAAAGACACCATCACCAATGTCATCATCTCATCTTTTGTCTTCATCGCCCCATACACTATTGCCGGCGGGGAAGAAGGATTAGAGGGATTATCCGCTGTATTATCATATGTACCTTCTATATTCACGATCGTTCCTGCCGGTATCTTCATTAGTTTGGGAAACCAGTAGATCTCCTGCCAGTTAAAGTTCCAGTCGGGAATAGATACCAGTTTAATTGTATCTCCTTCAGGTGTCACTGCATATGCTTTAAAAATCTTACCGAGGTAATGCATATGTGGCCATACATACAACAAAGACTGATCGGTAGGTGTAGCTACCCTTACCTTAAAGCTCTTCACTACATTTGGCGGTATATAAAAATAAGGATCGATCTGCTTCTCTCCTATCCCCCCGGAACCCAAAGAAACCGCTTTAATAACCCTTTTAACGGGCGTTTTGGTAAAGAAGAACTGTACCCCGCTGATGACGTCTTCATCCTTACCTAAAGGCGCATAATGCACCGTTAAAAGGACAACACCACGCTTAGGCATTACCCATCCGATATTAGCAGGATAAGACTCGTAAGAACTACCCGGGATCCATCCTCCAAAGTAGACCATGTTCTGCCGGTACTTTACATATTGTTCGTAGTAGTCGAGGTGGGATTCGGTATTATTCACATAGGCGGGGGTGTTATATAAATCCAGTTCCGGTACATTATCTACTTCATAATTTGCATGATGGATCACCTTCCTGTTATTGGAAGTAAATTCAATCGCTTCCACGTTCATAGAATCGGGTAATTCAAAGGGGATTTTATACACGATGAACTTTTCCGTATTATCTCCCGGCAGGTGAAAACTTTCTTTCATAGAGAGTACCAGGTCCGGTTTCCGTTTATAACGCGTACCTGTTACATAGGGATTTTCATCTTTGGCAGTAGCAGTACCTTTAGGCATTTTATGATCCGCCCAGTCGGCTATCATAGTAATCTGTTCTTCGGATAATTTCCTTTCATTGGCAAAGGTAGAATAATGCGGATCAGCCTTCCAGGGTGGCATGTAATGGCTCTGCGTCACCTTTTTAATAAACGCGGCCCTCTTTGCCACATCTTCATAGGTAACAAGCGGAAAGGGCGCAGATTCTCCTTCCCTGTGACAGGGTGTGCAGTTGCTATGTATCAGCGGCGCTATATGCTGATACCATGTAATTTTCTGTCCGTTTGCAGTATACGTGAACAGCAATAATATTGCAACGATGTATTTCACACGAACTATCATCTTAAAGCTCTCTTTTCATCTCCTTTTTCATATGGCATATATACCATCACCAGTGTCAGCATTTCGTCTGTCGTTTTCATGTCCCCGCTGGAGTAAATAAGTCGGGGTGGAATGTTTGGATTAGAAAGATTATTGATCGTGTTATCATATGTCCCTTCCACATTGATCACCGTCCCTTTGGGGATTTTTTTCAGTGTAGGGAACCAGTAAGGTTCCTGCCATTTAAAATCCCAGTCCTTTATTGATACCAGCGGAATAGTATCTCCTTCCGGAGATACGCCATATGCTTTGAATATTTTTCCGAGGTAGTGCATATGTGGCCATACGTATAATATTGACTGGTCTTCCGGCACTGTCACCTTTAACCTGAAACTCTTTATTACGTCAGCTGGTATGAAAAAATACGGATCAATATCTTTCTCTCCTATTCCACCCGAGCCAAACGATACGGCCATGATCTGTCTTTTCACCGGCGCCTTTGTAAAAAACAACTGTACCCCGCTGATATTCTCTTCTTCCCTGCCTAATGGCGCATAATGTAATGTCAGTAACATCACTCCCCGCTTAGGCATTTTCCAGCCTATGCCGGCAGGATAAGATTCATAGGAAGTACCGGGTATCCATCCCCCGTAGTAGATCATTTTTTTCCGGTAGGGTACGTACTGTTCATAGCTCTGACGGGAGCCTTCGGTCAGGTTGATGTAATCGATCGTATTGTAAAGGTCCAGGTCGGGTACATCATCTATTTCATAGTTAGCATGATGAACCACTTTCTTATTGCTGGAAGTAAACTCGATTGCTTCCACGTTCATGGAATCCGGCAGTTCGAAAGGGATTTTATATACGATAAAGCGTTCCATGTTATCCCCTTTGATAATAAAAGGTGCTTTCATGGTCAGTACCATATCCGGCTTGCGGCTATAATGGGTACCTTTTATAAGCGTAATAGCTTCTTGTGTGTCTTTGCCTTTAGGCATATTATGATCTGCCCAGTCGGCGATCATGGTTATCTGTTCATCTGTCAGTTTCCTTTCATTGGAAAAGGCGGTGTAATGCGTATCTGGTTTCCAGGGCGGCATGTACCGGCTTTCTGTCACTTTTTTAATGAAGGACGCTCTTTTGGCCACTTCCTCATAGGTAATTAATGGAAACGGCGCAGCATCCCCCTCGCGGTGACAGGGAGAACAGTTACTGTGTATAAGTGGAGCGATATGCTGGTACCAGGTGATACGTTGTGCATTCGTTGGTATAGAAATAAATAATAGTACAACAGCAATAATGCCTCTCATTTTCAATAATTGCTGATAAGACAACCAACTGGTGTAGTGGCGGTCAGAGGTTCTCCTCCTGTTTCTACACTGCTGATGGCTTGTTCAAGATACTTTTTCGTAGCTACTTTCCTTGTTTTCCCCAGTCCTACCACCCAGTCGTCTATCAATCCCCTGTAATACTCTTTGCCATTATATCCTATCAGGATTACTTCCGGCGTAACGGTAGCATCCAGTGAACTGGCGATGTGTTTGGCAGGGTCCATCAGCACCGGGAATGTGATACCATAATCCCTGGTAAAGGCAGCCACTTCGCTTCTCAGGAAGGTTACACCGCTGATGATACCATAGAACTGTATTTCCGGGTGCTTTTGCTGCATGGCCTGTAATACAGGTGCATAGTTCTTGCATAAAGGGCACTCTGTAGACAGGAATATGTACGCCACCGGCTTCCCCGTGGGTTTTACCAGGAACGTTTTCCCGTTAAAGTCTTTCAGCCTGTTGGCAGGCGCTAGTTTCTCACCGGCGATTAGCTGGGCGCTCAGCGACTGAGTCAGGAACAGTCCGCTGAACAGCGCTAATAACAATAGTTTCGCCATAACGATGCGTTTATCATAACTAAATTCTGGTTGAAAGTGGCTCAATACAATGTACGGATTAACAATATGAATTTTCTTATATATTGAAAAATAAACCTTTTTGTAAGGAAATGAGGGGTTTGGGGTTAATGGGGTATAGGTTCTCTGCTTCTCAACGTTTTTCTATTATGATAAAATAATGTTGATGAATTAATCATACCTGCAGATATAAGACTCCTAACTCCACTGTTCCATTTAAGCAAAATGGCTGGTTAAAAAAACGGCCATTCCGTTAGGAACGGCCGTTTTAGTATTAAGTACATAAAGTCAATTAACATTTTCTCTGGTACCTGAAAGCTTGTATGGTTTTAGTACCTGTTATGGCTATTCAAATTTCCCCTGTTTCTTCAACTCTTTCAGACTAAACCTTCTTGTTCCGACGATTTTCCTGTATCCATTATCAGTTGTCATAATTTCTTCAACAACAATAGTGTCTCCACGGCATTCACAGAAATAGCCACCCTTTGCATCATCAAATAATCCGAGATACATTCTGAAGTTTGTTGAATCAGTCAGATAAGCTGTCAACAAGTCTCCGCCTAATGCGCCACCTCCATAAACTCTATATAACTCAGTAGTTAGATTATTACAAGACTTAAAACTTGATCTAAAATCACTCTTATCCCGTTTGTTTATACAAGCGGTAAGTAATAAAACAGTTATAAAAAAACAATAGTATCTGATCATGGTATTTCTTTTATAAATTAGGACCATAGCGAATCTGTGTAAATTCCTTTTGCTGGTGTAGCAGCGCTATCAGCTAAATACGCTGCGCTAACTGCTGATCAGTAAATGAAATCTCATAGCTATCCGATATTCTTCAGGGGATAGAATAATAATATTGCGGATTACCGAAAAGCAAGTTGTTTTTTATTACATAAAAATGGCCCGCCATAAGGCGGGCCATCCCAAAGTTATTATGAAAGTGAATTACTTCGCGTCCCAGAAAATCCTGGTAGTCTTTGTATCTTTTGCTTCTACAGCAGAATAGTTAGCTGTGTTGTAGAGCTTCTCGGAAGAAGGATACAGTAAACGGGTTGGAGGCGCCTTATCAACAGCAGAACTCAGCGTTCCAAACTGCAGAACAGGATAATCCGTTCTTCTTAATTCAGCCCATGCCTGACCGGCCTGGAGAATGAAGAAGTGCATCCATTTCTGTGTATAAATCTTCGCCAGTTTTTCGTCAGTAGTACCAGTATAAGCGATAGCTGGTTTAGCTACGTAAGCACTGATAGTTGCCGCATCCGGAGTAACCAGTGTAGCCCAAGATCTTGGATTACCTGCGTTTCTTGGAGTCCTTAACTGGTTAATGCCAAACCAGAATCCTACTGACTGATTAATACCAGCTTCGTAATCTGTCTGTGCACTGGAAATGCCCCATCTTTCATCAGCTTCGGCTTTTAAGAAACTTACTTCAGATGCTGTAAACAGTACAGCAGGAATAGCATCGTTATAGAAGAAAGTTGCGGAGTCATAGGTAGCGTATCCACCAGCATTATAATCACCAGCTGTTACATCAAAAGGAACACCTCTCCAGCCAGTAGTATCATTTTGGTCCCAATATACCTCTGTACGCGGGTCACTATTAGCTCTCATCAGTGTGTTCATCAGATAATCAGGAGCAAAACCAAAATCTGCGAATACATCATGTAAATCACTTCTCACTGCAGTTGGGCTCATCTTGAATAATGCATTCTGGCTGTTATCAGTGATTAAAGGATAAGTAGTTGCATCAGCAAGCATTGCTGTAACTTCTGTTTTTGCAGATGCTTCACTCACATTAGATATACGCATTAATAAACGCAGACGCAGTGAGTTGGCATAACGACGCCACATAGACAGATTTCCATTAAACAGGATGTCCTGCTTAGTGAATTCTGCAGATGTAGCTTTTACTAAATGAACAGTATCTAAATATGTATTAACGGTTTTCAGACCAGCAATCAGCGTATCGTATAATGCAGCAGCATTATCATATGGAGCCAATATTACAGTACGGCCTGAAGTATTCAGAGAACTTGCCTTAGAGAAAGGAATATCTCCCCACAGGTCAATCATCTGTGCTGCCTGATCGTATACCAGTACCTGTGCACATTTCAGGAATACCCGCTGTTCGTCTTGCTGAGAAGATGAAAGAGCAGCAAGGCTAGTCTGCATTTCTACATAAGAATTAAGGATACCAGGACCATTATAGTTATAGTCATCACCTACAGAACCATTGTAGAAATCAACCCAGCGGCCTTCCGTATACGAAGTATTAGGAGTATACATCTGTGCACCAGGAGAGATAGTGGTAAACTGAGAGAATGCAGCTGTAGTAGGCGCTATGAAGGTATAATAATCCCAGTAAGAAGGATGTATCCTTTTATTCATGAACATACCGGAGAACAGCTTGCCAATAGAACCGGTAGTAGTTAATTCCGGGTTCAGGTAATCATCCTCCAGTTTTTTCTTACAGGAGCTAAAAGATCCTATAAGTAAAACGAGGAGAGCTGTATTTATCAAAAGTTTTTTCATTATTATCTTTTTAAAATTCGTTAAGAAATGAATTAACTAGAAGCGTGCACGCAGACTCGCACCCATGCTTCTTGTTGGACCTGCAGTCCCGTTATCAACACCCTGATCAAGCCATCTTGAACCTGTAGCAACTTCCGGATCGATACCGTAAGGAACAGATTTGTAGAGGTAGAACAGGTTACGTCCTATCAGAGATAATTGCAGACCTTGGAAATGCAGTTTCTGAACGATGCTCTTAGGCATATTGTAAGTCAATGCTACTTCACGAACTTTGATATAACTGTTGTTAAATACTGCTGCAGTATAATCTCCATCATGCCAGTAGTAGTTAGTCAGGTAGTAGTTAGCAGCAGAAATCACTTTATCGTTAGGAGTTCCGTCTGGTTTAACACCTTTCAGGATCAGACCATCATTACGGGAGCCACCAGCAGCAGCGACATATTCAGCCTTTGCTTCGTTTACTACGTTGTAAGAGATACCACCATGAGCAGCGTCTCTGTACTGCAATGTACTCTTGAAGTTACCAGTACCGATCTGATAGTAAGTTGGTGTAGATATCAGTTTACCACCATAACGATAGTCCAAAGAGATATCAAGCGCGAAGGCTTTGTAAGAGAATGTGTTAGAGAATCCACCAACTACCTTAGGCATAATATTACCTACGTATTTGTAATCTTCAGAACCATAAGAATATTTGTACATACCGGTACCAGCGTCGATAACGTTGTTACCTTTGCCATCCGTAGTATGAGGGTGTACATAAATATTACCCAATGGGTCTCCTACCTGAGAACGTACAATTACGAAATCAGACTCAACAGCTTCTGTTAAACTTGTCTGACCATTTGTTAATGCAGCCAGTTTGTTTCTGTTTACAGCAAAGTTAAAACGGGTAGACCAACGGAAATCTTTAGTTGCGATTGGAGTAGCGTTGATAGCTGCTTCAAAACCATAGTTAGCGAGGTCACCAGCATTGATCAACGCTGATCCTGCTCCTACAGAAGGGCTGGTTGTAGAGTACAGAATCTGACGTTTTACTTTGTTATTATAGTAACTCATATCCAAACCGAGTCTGCCTCCCAGAAACCTTGCTTCCAGGCCAATTTCAGTTTCTCTCTTCTGTTCAGACTTCAGTCCATTATTACCAAATTTATTACCGTTTGGCTGTTGATACAACAGGTTACCACCACCATAAGCAAGGTTATACTGATTGTAAGCTACGTTAGCCTGATAAATGGAAGGATGATTACCCACCAGACCATAAGAAGCTCTTAACTTACCAAAATTTACAAACTTAGGCAGTTTCACTACATCAGAGAACACAAACCCTGCGTTGAACGATGGGTAGAAATAACTGTTGTTACCTTTTGCCAGGGTAGAAGTTGCTTCGTAACGGCCAGTACCTTCCAGGTATAGGAAGCCCTTATAGCTCAAATTCAAAATACCAAATGTTGCGACGTCTAGCTGCTCTGCACGTGTACCCTGAGTAGACACAGTAGCTGCAGAGTTGCTCAAACTGAACCAATTTTCATTCACCAGACCATTTGAGGTGGTAGCAGACTGATAGTTATAATTCTGTTTACGACCAGTCAAACCACCAGTTACTGACAGATCTAAGTCTTTAGTCAGCTTTGGAGAGTAAACCACTAACGCATCCCCGTAGATAGCATTGTTAACCTGGCTCTGCATCCAGTATCTTCCTGTAGTAGCGAGTGCCGCAGGTTTTTCGTTATGTTCCTTATCTTCAATACCCAGGTTAGTGAAGTCACCGCCTACTCTTGCTCTGAAACGCAGATTGTCAAGCAGACTAACATTCAAAGTAACGCTGTTGATAAAACGGTTCTGCGTTTCATCATAACTGTTACGCAGACTTGTGTAGAAATAATCCAACAACTGTGTAGCTCTCATGTTCAGGGCAAACTTCTCGTCCTGATCATAGTCATTGTTGTTATATACTACGTATTTGTAACCATTTTTGGTTATGGCCCTATCCTTCATGGTTTTCAAATCATCCATACGGCTGAAGAAACCATTGTAAGAACCAAAGATAGTACCGGTAGTACCAGCGCGATTGTGCGTGAAGCTATTGTTATAAGTAGAAACCAGATCAATGGTGATTCTCTTGCTAATGTTCAGCGTACCATTGAAGTTGAAGTTATTTTTGTACAGATTAGCACCTGGCATAATGCTCTTGTTGTCTGTGCGGGTATATGAAAAACGGAAACTTCCATTTTCACTCGCATTAGACATTGCTACGTTTAAAGCAGAGTTATAACCCGTCTGGTAGAAATCTTTGTAGTTATTCTTGTTAGCAGAATATTTTCTGGTAGTACCATCCCAATAAAGTACATCGCTTCCGTCGAACTTAGGACCAAACTGACCATATGCTCTGTAAAACGGATGCTTTTTTCCACTAGCATCAGTGATCATACCATCGTAAGTACCACCAACGCCGATGTTTGTTACAGCATCATAACCAGGACCATATTCGTTCTGGTAATCAGGACTTGCAGCAACCTTCTCTTGGTTAATAACGTAGTTTACATCAACACCCATTCCATGAGCACCTTTGCTGCCTTTTTTGGTAGTGATTACAATTACACCATTGGTTGCTTCAGAACCATACAGCGCACTTGCACTCGCACCTTTCAGTACAGATAGTGATTCGATGTCTTCAGGGTTGATATCCAATATACCATTACCTTCAATTCTACTGTCTTTAGTGTTGAAAGAAGGTTTGGTCAGATCATTAAAGTTCCTCAAAGGCACACCATCAATTACGTATAAAGGTTGTGTATTGTTACCGTAAGAAGATACACCTCTGATCTGTACAGATACTGCTGAAGAAGCACCACCCGGAGCAGAAACGATCTTCACACCAGCAGCTTTACCATATAAAGCAGATGCAAAGTTGGTGCTACCAGTTTGTGTAAGTTCTTTGGAAGTAACAGTACTAACTGAATAACCCAGGGAACGGGTTTCTCTTTTAATACCCATTGCTGTCACCACTACTTCCTGTAATCCTTTTGGATCATCAGCAAGTGATATATTCAGGTTAGTATTGCCGCCTACAGCAACTTCCTGTTTCAGATATCCGATGTATGAAAATACAAGGGTACCTGTAGAACTGGCGCTTAATTTAAAGCTACCTGCACCATCGGTCATAGTACCGCTGGTGGTTCCTTTCTCAGAAACACTCACGCCTGGGAGAGCGGAGCCTTTCGAGTCTTTTACAACGCCCGTGATGGTTATTTTCTGCTGCGCCCAGGCTAACTGAATGCACAAAACAGAAAGAACCGCAAATAAGAAAAGCGATCTCTTCATTTTTATTTTTTTAAATTGAAACTGTGGTGTGTTTAAGGATAAACTTTATATACAAGGTTGTATTGTTTTATATAGTTGACACAAGGCAATAGCCATGCACTATCTTTTGATAGCACTTAAAAAGCAGCATACAATAAATTCCAGTTATTATTTAACTGTGATTTCGACACATATAAGCATAGGAATCCCGAAATCCAGTATTGTTATTTTGAACTAATGGTCATTGTGTTATGTTACGTTTACTTCTATAGTTGAGTGTATTTAATAATGTCCATTTGGTTGATGCTACATTCTCTTAATGTTCGCATAACGTTCGTTACGAAAAAGTACCCTTTCATTGTTCCCTGCTTAATTATCAATCCTGCTATCCGTATTCCTGCTACTTATCATTAAGCCTACAATACTTTTACGTTTTAGCATACTCTTATAAAAAAAAGAAATCATTCACTATTTCTCTACAGCCTTGTCCCTTAGCTTCATTGTGGCTTCAAACTTATATAAAGTTTTTCTACTTCGCAAATCTTTTTTACAAAATTTTAACACAATTCATGATTGCTAAATGGAATTAATGATACAATAACATCTTCGTTGTAAATGTTGATAATTAATGCTTTATGCGATTTTAAATAGCTATAAAATTTAGCATATTAACAATATGCTACTATAATTTAACAATAAAGCATCAGCTCATTTCACTACTCTTTTTATATATTAAATTTTATTTGCTATATGGATGAGTTCGGATTAAACACAGCATCCTTATAGATAATACTTCGTATTCCTTCGAAAGTTTTTTGCAGATAAAAGATCAGAGATGATTCACATTATTCAGGCATAGCAGGTACGGGTTATCATCAGTTTTCATAAAAGCAGAATAATCTCTGCTCTTCTCAAACTTATAAAAAAAAATCTTACTTCGCAAATATATATTGTGCGCAACAACATGAATTAACACTATGTTCATAACGGGATAAAAAACTTATTTCATTCTCATCATCGTAGATTCTCTCTTGCGCAGTTCCAATGGTAGTACTACATGCGCCCTTGTCACTGAATTATTATCAAGTTCCTCTATCAGCAATTGAATTAACCTGCGGCCTATTTCTTCTACAGGTTGTGCTACACAGGTAATAGATGGACTATGCAATCTAAAGATATCATGATCATCAAAACTTACCATGCCCAGGTCTTTCCCTATCTGTAACTTCAATCCGCGGATGCTCTCAATACCACAGATGCCCAGGTAGTTGGTGGCAAAAAAGATAGCATCCAGGTCTGTGTTATGCTGCAGGTACTTCGTAATCTCCTGTATAAATCCCGGCCGGTCAAGATCAAAAGCCAACCGTTTGATCATGTTCTTACCTGCGGGAAGGTCATGCTCCTTCAACGCCTGTACGAAACCATCCAAACGTAATTGCATCTGGATCTGTGTAGAGGAAGTGGTAATAATAGCTATCTTCTTATATCCCTGGTCCACCATATGACTCACCGCCGTATACGCTCCCTGGAAATTATCCACTACCACATAGTTGAAATCCTCCACATTCGGAAAGTAACGGTCCATCAGTACCACCGGCTTTTGCAAAGAAGCAATCTCCTTGTCCAGGTTCAGCGTAGGGGTGATAATATACCCGTCCACCTGCCTGTAACGCAATACCTCCAGCAAACCTTTGGCCTTTTCCTCATTATCCTCGGTACTCCCAAATAACACCTTATAACCGTATTTATCGGCCTCATCCTCTACCACCTTTGCCACATTGGCAAAAAAACTATTAGCTATATCTTCTACAATTAGCCCGATTGTTTTGGTCTTACCTGTACGTAAACCGCGCGCAAGCTGATTGGGCTTGTATTTCAGCTTTGCAGCTATCTTCATTATACGCTTGCTTACCTGTTCACTGATCCTCTTTTCCTTCCCTTTACCATTTAATACAAAAGAAACTGTTGTGGGTGAAACGCCCGCCTGTTGGGCTATATCTTTAATGGATATTCCTTTCACGAAATTTAGATTTGGTTTGATTTATTAGAAAATTATAATCTTAACAGCAAAGCGCCAAATAAATTAATACTGCCATTTTCATATTTATAAATGAGATTTATTGAAAAATGATGTTTTTTTAACCGATTTTTGATAATTTGGCACATTCACTGGAAAAGTTCCGTTAGGGGGGAAAATCAATATTTGACGGCAATCAGTCAGCTGCCAGGGTCATGCGTGAATGGCTGTATACTGCCGTCGAGAGCCACCAGCCGGAGCAATAGGATGCTTAAACTTATAAATACATGAAACCCATTCTTATTAAAGTGGGGGCATTTGCCGACAATCAGATCACTATCATTGAGCGATGTGATCCTTATTTTAATACACCGTTCCACTTCCATCCGGAATGTGAACTGGTTTTTGTGACCGAAAGCAACGGTAAACGAATTGTTGGCGACAGCATCGAGAGCTTTGACGTAGGTGATATGGTCTTCCTCGGCCCACACATCCCGCATGTATGGTATAACGATGAAAGCTACTATCAGAACAATGAAGCGCTGAAGGCTCGCTCCGTAGTCATTTACTTCCCGAAAGACATCTTCGGGGATAAGTTCTATGGCCTGCCCGAAACAAAAGCACTCACAGACCTTTTCCACAGGGCTCAACGCGGCATGAAGATCGAAGGCCCCACCTACGATCTGCTCAAAGATGAAATCCTTACCCTTCCCAAAAAAGAAGGACTGGAACGCATCATCTCCCTGCTGGGCATCCTGAAAGTACTCACAGAGACCAAAGACGTGCATTACCTGGCCAGTACAGGTTATTCCCACGCCTTTAACGCTAAGGACAACCACAAGATAGACGAGGTGTTCAAATACGTGATGAGCAATTTCTCCAAAGAGATCTCCCTCCATGACGTAGCCAGCATCACCAACCTGTCTCCACAGTCCTTCTGCCGCTTCTTTAAAAACCGTACAAAGAAGTCCTTCGTACAGTTCCTCAACGAAGTACGCATCGGCCATGCCTGCAAACGCCTGACCGAAGAAGACTGGTCCATCGCAGAAATAGCCTATTCCTGCGGATTCAAGAACCTCTCTAACTTCAACCGCTTCTTTAAAGAGATAGTCGGTAAAACACCCAAAGAGTATAAAAACGAACTCAGACTCAAAGAAGCATAAGAACATTTTTTTGTGGTGGGGCTTCGCTCCACCACAAAAATTAAAGGTTTTTGCAGGGCAAGGCCCTGCACCCCAAAATTAAACTGAGTCACTACCAAAGCTTTGATCTTCATCACATAAGACCCTGCTTGTGAAGTAAGCCCCGCAAATTGTTTGGGAATTGATTAAAATGCATTAATTTTCGTTAACATAACATTAACCAAAAGCTAACAGATGATACACTATCCGTTGGTAATAAACCCTTTTTTCAACCAAAATCTTTTATAATCCCCTGTAATCCATGTATAGTAATTATACCGACCAAGAATTACTATTGCTGCTGCAACAGGACAATGTGAAGGCATTCAATGTAATTTATGCCCGCTACAGTCAGCCTTTATACCTGTACATTCTCAGCAAAATGGATGCGGGCGAAGCCAGTAAAGACGTACTACAGGACCTCTTCACCTCCCTATGGGAAAGAAGACAGTCCCTCAGCGTACACGAATCACTCAAATCTTACCTTTATCAATCTGCCAGACACAAAATCATCGATATATACCGTAAAAACAGTACCTACCGCAAATACCTGCAACAACTTATAGAACATTTCGACGTACAACCGGGCGGTATCGCAGAACTGGTAGATACCAAAGCCAGGACCAAAGACGTGTTTGATACCATCAACCACCTGCCCGAACGTATGAAAGAAATCTTTATACTCAGCCGCGTAGAACACCAGACAGTAGAGCAGATAGCCCTGCGCCTGGGGCTCTCACAGCAAACCGTAAAGAACCAGATTACCAAAGCATTAAAGATATTACGCACCAACCACGCTAAATCAGATATTGTACTGCTACTGCTCACCGCAGCCAGCATGTACACTTTTTTTGCCAACTGATAGTACTACTAAGGAAGAGGGACGACATCTAACAGGGACAATATCAACATTAGGACAACATCTAAATTGCAAAGCGGTGGAGCTAGAACAGATCAAGAAAATATTAGAGCGTTACAACGAAGGAAAATGCACTTCAGAAGAATCCCGTTTAATAGAACAGTGGTTTGAAGACATTCACCCCGAACACGCTACACAAATAGATGAAAGCGAATTACAGACAGAACTGGACATCATCGGACAGCAACTGACCAAACGTATACAACGCTCTCAGACACGCACCCTGCGCCCATGGTATTACATGGCGGCCGCAGTTGCTATGCTGATTGCCGCCGGCGCCTGGTTCCTCCAGCTCCGCAGCAAACCTGCTACCCATTCCGGGACCCAGGAACAACCGCTTGCCCTGAAAAATAATAACGTCATCTCCAACGGCTATATGATCGTTAGCATCGCCAAAGGAGATACCGGACATATTACCCTCGAAGACGGCAGCACCATTATTCTCAACGCTGCCAGCCGTCTCCGTTATCCCGTTCATTTTTCAGACGGTCACCGTGATATCTACCTGGAAGAAGGGGAAGCCTTCTTTAACGTGGCTCCCGAAACTGGCAGCACCTTTACCGTACATGCCGGCAACACCAGCACCACCGCCCTCGGTACTTCTTTTAATATCCGCGCCTATAGCAGCGAACAAAAGATTACTGTAGCATTGCTGACTGGTAAAGTGAAAGTTGTCACCGCCCGTCAGGGACAAACACCCGTCATATTGTCTTCCAGCGAACAGGCCAACTACGACTGCCACTCTCTGGAACTCATAAAAACTACTTTCCGGCAGGATGAAGTGACTGGCTGGCAGCAGGGTACCCTGTTCTTCAAAGACGCCTCTTTTGAAGAAGTACGTGCAGGAATAGAGAATATGTATGGTGTGACCATCATCAACCAGAGTGATAAAAAATATTGGACTTATACAGGCAATTTCAAAAAAGAGAGCTTGAAAAATGTAATGGAAACAATTTGCCTGACCGAATCGCTGTCTTATACGAGGAAGAACGATACCATACTTCTGAAGAATAAGAAGTAAATACTATTGCTGCTTTGAAACCTAAACATACCGGGGCTATATGAAAGGAAAATCATACTTCGGTAAAGTATGTATTGCTGCCAGCTTCCTGATAATGTCATCATTAACAGGTGAGACGCGACTTTTTGCCCAAACCATAGCGCCATCCAACACCAATATCACCCTCTACGCCAGAAACAAAGTGCTTGCCGCCGTGATGGCTGAAATAGCCTTCAAAACCAATCTCAACTTCCACTACGATAAAGCTGCTATTGACGTCAGGAAAAAGGTAACACTGCATTGTGATAAGACAACTGTCAGCACTGTCCTCAATCTTCTCTCCGCCCAAACAGGATTTATTTTTATCCTCCGGGACGATAAGATCATCATCAGCCTATCCTCCCCTGCTACCAAAGAAGAAGATTCACTGCTCCAAACCGGCCCGGCAATCCGCAGAGACATCACCGGCATGGTAATGGATGCCGGGGGCAGACCCATTCCCGGCGTCACTATCCTTATCAAAAACACCACTAAAGGGGTACAAAGTAATGATGACGGCTATTTCACCATCAGAACTGCTGAAGGAGAAGTGCTCGTATTCCGCTCTGTAGGTTTCCTGAATAAAGAAGTTGTTGCCGGTGGCGACAATATCATCGACGTGATACTCCAGGAAAATATCAAAGGTTTAAGTGAGCTGGTAGTGACTGCGCTCGGATTTACCAAAAGCACCAGGGAACTTTCCTACTCTGCCGGACAACTGGTCAGCGAAGACTTCTCTACCGTTAAAGATGCGAATGTCATTAACAGCCTCTCTGGTAAAGTGGCAGGCGTAATGATCAACCGCAGCGCATCTGGTATAGGCGGCTCTGCACGCGTGATCTTAAGAGGTAACAAATCTACGCGCGAAAACCAGCCCCTCTATGTAATAGACGGAGTTCCCATGGCGAACTTCACGCCCTCACAGCCTACCGACATCTGGGGACAATCATCCGGTATCGTAGGCAGCGGCGGCAGGGACGGAGGGGATGGTATCTCTAACATCAACCCCGATGATATTGCCAGCATCAGCATCCTCAAAGGGGCCTCTGCGGCGGCATTGTATGGCAGTCAGGCTGCCAACGGGGTCATTATGATCACCACCAAAAAAGGCAACATAGGCAAAGGACATATCAACTTCTCTTCGGACTTCACCATAGAAAAGCCTTTGCTCTTACCTAAACTACAGTACCGTTACGGACAAACCGTTCAGCCTTATAAAGACGATAAAGATGTCTTACAACCCGGATCAGCAGACAGCTGGGGAACAAAACTTTCATCGCCGGACCATGTGACACCATTCTTCAATACCGGCGCTACCCTCACCAACGCCCTCTCATTCAGCGGTGGTGCAGATAAAACACAGTTCTACCTCTCCTACTCCAACACGACCAACAAAGGCATATTACCTGTGAATAAACTTGATAAACACACCTTTAATGCCCGTGTTACCGGTAACCTGCTGGATAATAAACTATCAGTAGATGCCAATATTTCCTTCCTGGCACAGAATGCATTGAACCGCCCTTCTTCAGGATTATATTATAATGCCCTCACCGGGCTCTATACTTTGCCCCGGGGACTCGATTTTGACAACTACAAACACTTCGAATACTTCGATACGGAACGCAACATGCCCCTCCAAAACTGGTGGAACATCCATCGTGACCTGGGATGGACCGGCCAGGATGATCAGCAAAACCCTTACTGGGTATTACAACGCGATCAGCGTGTAGAAGGCCGCTATCGGGCAATGGCCTCTCTCGGCCTGAAATACCAGTTACGCGAATGGCTCTCATTACAGCTACGTGGGAACTTTGACAAGAGCTACGACCAGTACGAACTAAAGGCACATGCAGGTACACAACAGGTACTCTCCCCGCCCAACGGAAGATATACCCTGGAAAAAGAAACCAATACACAGTTGTACGGTGATATGATGCTCACCGTATGCAGGAAACTAAATGAACAATTACATTTACAGGCTATGCTGGGCGCCAGTATCACCGATGTAAAAGCACACGACAGGTCGCTTGTCAGCACGAACCCTACGGCTGCAACAGGACTGATATACAGCAATAAATTCACTGTAGAGAACATTGCAGGCAATGCAATGGATGCACAGCAAAGTGTTGAACGTAAACAGCTACAGGCCCTCTTTGCCAGTGCGCAGTTAAGCCTGCAGAATAAAATATTCTTAGACCTTACCGGCAGGAACGACTGGTCCAGCACCTTCGCTTTCACTCCCATCAAAAACAAAGGGTACTTTTATTACTCTACAGGACTCAGCGCCATCATCAGCGATTTAATACCCATGCCTCCGGCCATCAATTTTGCCAAGGCACGTATTTCATACGCCCGTGCAGGTAATGATATCGCAGCCTATGTATCCAAACCTGCCCGTTTTATCCTGCAGACAACAGGGGGTGTTACGCGGGTCAACTTCAATACCAAAGCGCCTTATCCCGGTATCTACCTGAAACCGGAAGATAACCGATCCCTGGAAGCAGGTGCAGAACTGCGCTTATTAAAAGACAGGATCAGCATAGACTTTACCTGGTACAAAAACAATAACTACCAGCAATACATGGAAGTACGCGCCCCTTCCGGCTCCGGCTTCCTTTACTACTATCTGAACCTGGGTAATATCCAGAACAAGGGAATAGAACTCTCCCTCTCCGGAACACCTTTACAGAGCACCCGTCTCAGATGGACTACCGCCATCAATACTACTGTCAACCACAATAAAGTAGTGACACTAAGCAGTAGTAATATCCCTGGTGCAGGCCCCGACAACTACTACATACTCACAGATTTCCTTACCAACATGTACGGCTCTTTTATCAAAGAAGGCGGTGCATGGGGAGATATCTACACCAACAAAGAATTGTATAAAAATGAGAAAGGACAATACGTGCTGGATAACCAGGGAAACCTTATCACCCGCAATGTATTTAAAAAAGTAGGCAACCCCAATCCCAGGCTGATGCTGGGCTGGAATAATACCCTCAGCTATAAACAATTCTCCCTCAGTTGCCTGGTAGATGCCCGTTTTGGCGGAGAAGTGATGAGTGTTACCAATTCTGTGCTGGACAACTACGGCGTAAGTGAAGCAAGTGCAAAAGCAAGAGACAATGGCGGCGTAAATATCAATGCAGTGTATGAAGATGGTACTGCATTCACGGGAAAATATGATGCAAGAAAATATTATACCGCTATCGGCGGACGTGCCGGTATCGGGGAAATGTATATGTATGATGCAACCAATATCCGTTTACGTGAATTATCCCTCACCTGTCAGTTACCGGTAAAATCAAGGTTTATCAGTAAAATGCAGATAGGGCTGATCGCAAAAAATCTATGCTTCTTTAAACTGAATGCTCCCTTTGATCCCGAAATTTCCATGAGTAGCGGGAATGGATTGCAGGGGATAGATGTTTTTGGCGTATCGGCTACAAGGAGTATGGGAGCAAATGTTAAAGTAGTATTTTAAAGACCACTTGTTATGCGTAACATAATCATTACATGCATTGGTATTACTATGCTGGTTGGCTGTACGCGCAACTTCGAACATATCAATACAAATCCGTACGATCTTTATGATGATGAGTTACAACCGGATTTCAAATTACTGGGAGATCCGCTGGTGCAATCCATGCTGAATATCCTTTCCGTGAATGATGTATCTGTTGCACAGTTGCAACAGAACCTCATGGGCGATGTATACTCCGGTTATATGATGACGCCCAATCCTTTTCAGGATAACCGGAATAACATGACCTACGACCTGCTCGATAACTGGAACGATGATGCATGGATCACCGCCTACGGCAACGTAATGCCTAACTGCAAATTCGTGATGGACCGTTCCAGGGGCAAGTACCCCGATTTCTACGCCTGGGCGCAGGTGCTGAGAGTATTGGCCATGCATCGTATCAGCGATATTTATGGCCCGGTCATCTACACACACTACGCAGTGATCAATCCGGACCGCAGCATTGATTACGACTCACAACAGACAGCATACTACGCCTTCTTCAGCGATCTTGATTCAGCGATCAACACCCTTAGCTACTACGCAAAAAACGCTACAAAAAGGCACTTTACCGACTTCGACCTTTCCTATGACGGTGATTATATCCAATGGGTAAAATTAGCCAATACACTACGTCTGCGACTGGCCATACGCATCTCTAAAATTGATCCTGATAAAGCAAGAACAGAAGGAGAAGCGGCGCTTAACCAGTCATACGGTATACTCACTACCAAAGATGATAATTTCAATATTGATATCAGTCCGGTTACACACCCGCTGAACGTCATCTGTAATTCATGGAACGACATCCGCATGGGCGCTCCCATGGAATCCCTTTTATGCGGTTATCATGATCCCCGCCTGCCTTACTACTTCTTACCGATGGACGTAAAAGATTCTATTTACAGAGGCATCCGTAACGGTATCACCATTACAGGAAAAGATACCTACGCCGGCTTTTCCAGACTGGCATTATTACCTTCCTATATCCAGTTGCTGACGGCTTCGGAAGCCTGGTTCCTGAAAGCAGAAGCAGCCCTCTATGGCTGGAAAGGCGCCGGTGATGCACAAACCGATTATGAGACCGGAGTTTATACTTCTTTCCAGCAATACCATGTTACCAGTGGCTTTAATAATTACATCCATAACAGCACCTATACGGCCAAAGCCTATGCCGACCCGCAAAATGCGGCCAACAATATCTACAAAGGAGATCCCCACCTGAGTACCATTACCATTCAATGGGACCCGTTTGCCAGCACAGAAAAAAAGCTGGAACGTATCATCACCCAGAAGTGGATTGCCGTATTTCCGGACGGACAGGAAGCATGGTCCGAATTCCGTCGCACCGGTTATCCAAAATTATTTCCTGTAGTCATCAACAACAGCGGCGGGAAAATTGCAACAGAAACTTTTATCCGCCGTATCCCTTTTATTCAATTCGAATATGCCACTAATATTGCCGGTGTAAACAGGGCATTACTCTCATTAAACGGACCCGATAACGGGGGTACCAGATTATGGTGGAATAAACCATAATTTTTTTTCTCTCAGCGTGGTACTATTTTAATTTCAGCACGACATCTCAATATGCGCATAGTAAAAAACACTTGTTAAGACACGCGGGACAAGATAGCGTAAACACGAGGTAATAATATCAATCAAAAAAAAGGAAACACGCTTCTCCGGAATGAATGGATGTATAACTATATCCAGCTGCTATTACTATGGGCTACTTAATCTCTAACTATTTAAAGCAGTATCTATGAAACGTACATTACACGTTAGAAAAGCGTGCAGTGCAGCAGGTATCATGCTGTTACTGATGCTTGCAGGTGGCACACAGGTTGCCACCGCCGGAACTTCTCCGTTATTGAACAAGGTGTTGCCCCAGCGCGACATTACAGGTACGGTCCGCGATGTAAAAGGATACCCCATCCCAGGCGTTACTGTTGCTATCAAGAACAGTAACAGGGGAACAAAAACTGATGACAACGGTTTTTACCTGATCCCTGCCGATGCCGGAGACGTAATAGTTTTCACCTATGTTGGTTACATCCCCCAGGAAATTATTGTAAACACACAAGGCGTTATCAGCACGATACTTGAAAGAGATATCAGGGGCCTGAACGAACTGGTAGTAACTGCATTGGGCATACGAAGAAAAGCCCGTAGTAACGGTTATGCTGTATCCACTATTCAGGGTGCAGATCTTACCAAAGCACGCGAAATAAGCGTGGCCAATTCACTGGAAGGCCGCATTGCCGGTGTAAACAGTACCCCTCCCTCTACCGGCCCCGGTGGTTCTTCCCGTATCACTATCAGGGGTAACTCCTCTTTAAACCGTAACAACCAGCCCTTATATGTAGTGAACGGTATCCAGATGAATAATGACAACCTGGGTTCCGCTAAGAAGTACGGCGGTGCAGACCTTGGTGATGGCATCTCCAGCATCAATCCTGATGATATTGAAGAAATGACCGTACTGAAAGGTGGTGCTGCATCTGCATTATACGGTCAGCGTGGTATTAACGGTGTAATCCTGATCACCACTAAATCCGGTAAGTCGGGTCAAATGGCCGTAGAATTGAACAGTAACATTTCAATAGATAAAGTGAACGATTTCCTGGACTTTCAGGAAGTATACGGACAGGGGCTGAAAGGCGTCAAACCTTCAGATAAAGCATCTGCACTCAGCAGCGGATTACAAAGCTTTGGTTCGAAACTCGACGGCTCCCAGACTACATTATTCGACGGCCAGTTACACCCTTATTCCAAACAGGGTAATCACCTCAAAGATTTTTACAAAACAGGTGCCACCTTCAGTAATACACTGTCTGTTTCCGGCGGTAACGGCAAAACCACTTACCGGGTAGCTGCAGGCGATTTGCGCAGCAGCGGTATTTATCCCAATACCCGTTACTTCCGCGACAACATTAACCTGGACCTGAATTATAAATTATCTGAAAAATGGAGTGGACAAACAAATGTGACCTATGTAAAAGAGATCGCCAACAACCGCTCTAACCTCAGCGATGCTCCTGGTAATGGCAACTATGGTATTGCATTCCTTCCTGCAAACGTAAAGGCTGATTACCTGGCTCCGGGTGCTGATCCGCAGGGAAATGAAATAGTGTACAGTACTGACCTGTTCACCACTAACCCTTACTTTGCAGCTAACCGTTTTATAAGCAACACAGAGAAAAACCGCGTACTGGGCGTTACCAGTCTGAAGTATGCTCCTTTCTCCTGGTTATATATTCAAGGCCGTGTTACCAATGATTATTTTGGCTTTAACGCTACTTCCATCACGCCTACCGGTACGGCTTATCTCCCTAACGGTCGCCTGGAAATGGAACGTAACCGTCAGTTCAATGAAATGAATGCAGACGTATTACTAGGCATCGAAAAAGACCTCACCAGTTCCTTACAACTGAACTTTAACGCAGGGGCCAACCTGTTAAAGAAAACAGATAAGACGAATGATGTGAATGCTTCAGGATTTGCTTTCCCCTTTGTATATAATCCTTCTACGGCCAGCACAAAAAACAGTACGATCACAGACAGCAGAAGAGAAATCCACTCTGTATATGGTTCACTGGAACTGGGATGGCAAAACACAATATACCTGAACTTAACAGACCGTAACGACTGGAGTTCTACTTTACCATTGCAGAATAATTCATACAACTATCCATCTGCCAACCTCTCCTATATCTTCTCCGAAACACTGAGGGCACACTGGCTGAGTTTCGGTAAAATAAGAGCGGGTTATGCACAGGTAGGAGGTGACGCCGATGAATATAAAACCAAACTGTATTACACCACACTGGGTAGTACAATCAATGGTGTACCATTGGGTGATATCAGCAGTGAAATCCCCAATAAAAAGCTGAAACCTTTAAAAGCAAAGGAAATAGAAACAGGTATCGAACTGAAAATGTTCAACAACCGCTTATTTGCAGACTTTAGCTGGTACAATAAACAAATCTCCAACGACATCGTTTCTGCTACCGTTTCCCTCGGTTCCGGTTATTCCAGTGCCATTGTAAACGTAGGTAAACTGGAAAATAAAGGAATTGAATTACTGATAGGTGGTATGCCGGTGAAAACACCTGATATTACCTGGACTACCAGCATCAATATTGCCAGCAACAATAACAAAGTGTTGCAGTTAGCAGAAGGCCAGACATCCATGCTGGTAACAGACGGAGAGTCGCGTACCGAAGGCGCTTATATCAACCAGGTAGTAGGATTGCCTTTTGCACAGATCATGGTATATGATTTCAAGCGTGATACCAAAGGCAACCTGGTAGTAAATTCATCCGGATTACCCCAACGTACGGATGCACTTGTGGCAAAAGGTTCTGGTGTAGCCCCTTTAACAGGTGGATGGAATAACATTATCTCCTACAAAAATCTGCATCTCTCCTTCCTGATAGATTTCAAATCAGGTGGCAAAATATATTCCGGTACCAATGCAAGAGCTTACCAATACGGATTACAGAAAGAAACCCTTCCGGGACGTGAAGGTGGTATAGTAGTAACAGGTGTAACAGACGAAGGAACACCTGTTACCAATACAATAGATGCACAGACTTACTACACCCAACTGGCTACTATCTCTGCACTGCATGTATACAAAACAGATTTCATCAAGTTCAGATCTGTAAGTCTTACCTATGATTTCAACAACAGCATGTTGCATAACAAGCTGCATGGATTAAGTGTTTCCCTGGTTGGCCGTAATCTCTTCTACATCAAGAAGTCCACGCCTAACATTGATCCTGAATCCAATTACAGTAATGCAAATGCACAGGGACTTGAATACGCAGGTTTACCTACCAGCAAGTCTTTTGGTCTTAATCTGAACGTTAAATTCTGATCATCCTAAATCCAACATCATGAAATCTCTTCATAAAATAATAATGGCGTTGTCTGTTCCGGTGATGATGATCATGCCGGCCTGTACAAAGAATTTTGATGATATTAATACGGATAAAAATAAATCCAGTGAACAAAGTGGCGTACCGGAATATAATTTTTCCCGTGCATTGCTGGAATATACCGGTAACAGTGATTTCAGCTATGATACATGGCGTGTAAACATCATCTACTGCGGTATGATGATGCAGCAGTTATCCAATATTACCTGGTATGCCGGTGACAAATACATGCAGAATGATGGATGGGCCAGTTCTTATTTTGAGCGTGCATATCTTGATCAGATAAAATACATCGCAGATGTATTGCATGTTACCAATGGTAACCCTTACCTGACAAACCTCTATCACATCAGTCGTATAACCCGTGTAATGATCTTCCACCGCCTGTCTGATATCTATGGGGATATCCCTTATTCAGAAGCGGGTCTTGGTTATGCCAGTTCTATATCCACTCCCAAATATGATGCACAACAGGCCATCATCCTGGATATGCTGAAAGAACTGGATGAAGCGGCAGCAGCGCTGGATGCGTTCAAACCAGTACCTGGTCAGGGAGACCTCATCTACAACAAAGGTGGTTCAGTACCTGCTACACAAATCGTAAACAACTGGAAAAAGCTGGCTTACTCTCTGATGTTGCGTATTGCGATGCGCCTTACCAAAATAGATGCCGGTACTGCACAAAAATGGGTAGAGAAAGCCTATACCGGCGGCGTGATATCATCCAACGCAGAGAATGCTTATATCCTGCACGATGCATCTGGTGGAAGACTTACCGTTAACAGGGTGAGTAACATTCTTTCCGGCGAATGGAATGCTACCGCCGATCCAGGACAGGCCAGTCTGGGTAAAACATTTGTAGACTTCCTGCAAACAAACAACGATCCCCGTCTGGCATTTACAGCCATCGTTCCTGCTACCGGCAGCACACTGCCTTCCGACCAGTTAGGTATGCCAAACGGCTACGACCAGAATGGTTCCGGCAGCACTACAGATATATCCAAAGCACCTGATTATCCGGGAGATCTGAAGAGGTATTCTATCCTTAATAAAAATATCCTGCTGAAACTGAACGGACCTACTTTCCTGGTTACTTATGCGCAAACAGAACTGTTACTGGCAGAAGCGGCAAAGAGAGGATGGGCAGTGGGTGCAGATGCACAGACACATTATAATGCCGGTGTAACTGCTGCCATGGAACAATTTGTACAATACGACGCCAGCGCTACTATCAGCAGCGCAGCGATACAAACATATTTAACAGCCCACCCTTATGTGGACGCTGACGGTTACAACCAGATCAATACCCAGTATTGGGCCGCCTGTCTGCTGGACTGGTACGAAGCATGGTCCAACTGGCGCAGGAGCGGTTACCCGGCGCTGGTACCTGTAAATTATGTGGGGAATGCTACGGGAGGTCAGATACCCCGCAGAATGCTGTACCCTTCTTCGGAAGCAGCATCTAATCCTACCAATTACCAGTCAGCTATTTCAAGACAGGGGTCTAATAGCCTTATGACACCTGTATGGTGGGATAAGCAGTAACAAAGATTTTATATAGCCATCAATACCGCTATAAAAAGCAGCAAATAACAAGCCGGGCCTATCGAGGTCCGGCTTTTCTGTTTTGATTTTTTGGTGAAGGTGCTTCGCACCCTCACCAAAAAATGAAGGGGTTTTGCAGGGCTTCTCCCTGCACCCAAAAACTAAGTTTTCCGGTTCAATTAATTTGATTACTTTTGATATCATATTGATATCAAATTAAAACCTTTATGGAAAAGATTCTTAAACCCTTCTCCGGCTACCTGGCACTTGTAGTCGCCATTATTACCCTGCCTTTAGCTGTTTACATGTTTATCTTAATGAGTGTGACAGGCGACCTGAAGTTCCTTTGGACGGCCATACTATTGTTTATCGTATTCTTTTTTGAAGTGAAAGGGATCATAATAGTAAATCCCAACCATGCCCGTGTACTCACCTTCTTTGGTAAATACACCGGTTCTGTGAAAGAAAACGGTCTGTTATGGGTAAATCCCCTGTATAGTTCTGCCAGCCTCTCATTAAGGTCTCAGAACCTGAACGGACAGCAGTTAAAAGTGAATGATAAACTGGGTAACCCCATCGAAATAGCCGCTGTAATTGTATGGCGCGTAAGTGATACCTACAAAGCCTCTTTCGAGGTATCCAACTTCCAGCAGTACGTAAATGTACAAAGTGAAGCAGCAGTGCGCCACCTGGCAGTAAGTTATGCGTACGATATCATGGAAGATGAATCGGCCGATATCACCCTGCGCGATGGTGGTGATAAGGTAAATGAAATGCTGGAAAAAGAACTGAACGAACGCCTTGCTCCGGCTGGTATTTCCGTACTGGAAGCAAGGATCAGTCACCTGGCCTATGCGCCTGAGATTGCAGGCGCCATGCTACAGCGCCAGCAGGCCACAGCTATAG
Source organism: Chitinophaga oryziterrae (assembly GCF_009758125.1). Classification (GTDB taxonomy): domain Bacteria; phylum Bacteroidota; class Bacteroidia; order Chitinophagales; family Chitinophagaceae; genus Chitinophaga; species Chitinophaga oryziterrae. The sequence goes on along the minus strand of NZ_WRXO01000002.1, from coordinate 586,692 downwards.
TAGCCGCCCGTTCCAAGATCGTGGAAGGTGCGGTAGGTATGGTGGAAATGGCATTGGCCAGATTGTCTGAAAAACAGATCATTATACTGGATGAAGAACGTAAGGCAGCAATGGTATCCAATTTGCTGGTAGTACTTTGCGGAGATTCCAAAGTAACTCCTGTAGTGAATACCGGCACGCTGCACCAGTAATTATAAACGGCTTATGGCAGAGAAGAAAACATTTGTAGTAAGGATTGATGCCCCCACATTCGAAGCCATTGAAAAATGGGCTGCGGACGAATTCAGGAGCGTTAATGGCCAGATGGAATGGTTAATCAACCGTGCACTAAAAGAGGCCGGAAGGGCCGTTAAAACGCCAGATAAGGGCAAACCTGAGAAGAAGTAGGAACTTATATACTCTTAATAGTTTCCGAATAGCTCTTGAACGGCTTCTGAATAGTAATTGAACGGAGGATAATCCTGTTCAATTACTGTTTTGTTACTGTTTCCAGACATAAAAGAGGGTGTACCAGTAATAGTACACCCTCTTTTTATTTACAGGCCTTCGCCTGATTATTTATTGCCTCTTTAATTCAGGACCTTATTTCTTAGCCTTCTGCATAGGATTACCTCCTACAGATGCCCCACGTACGCTCTGCTGCTGTTTAAACAGTTCAAAGCGGGTAGGTGCTGCTACTCTTGGCCAGCTGTTATTCCCCTCATCAATATCTCCTGTTTCACGTAAAGGATCTAATTTAATAGCTACCACCTCTTTATCCTTGGCAAACACTTTCTTTACCTGTGATTCATTGTGGCGCCAGATATAAGCAGAGATACGGTCTGTCTCCTTAGTACCATCTGCATATGTCCATTCAATAATGAGTGGCATTACCAGACCGCCTAAGTTAGTAAAAGACACTTCATAGAAGTTCTTTTTGCTATCGTACAGCTTCTTCTCTTCAGGGCTCAGACCAGCATACAGATTGTTATAAGCGGTTTTGTCTTCATCCGTTACATCGAACCTGTTCCATTTGCTGTAGAAGTCCTGTAAGCTGGTATCCTGCTCTACCGCAAATTTCTCTCCGGCAGCACGGTTACGTGCACGGGAGATATGATCTGCATTACGGTCATATTTCGCTTTTGCTTCCGGATTGCTTACCTGTGGGTCCTTGGTATCCAAACGGTACCATTTCACACTGTCGATAGCAATGTCTACCGGTTCGGTTCCATAGAACCAGCCACGCCAGAACCAATCCAGGTCCACTGCAGAAGCATCTTCCATTGTACGGAACAAATCCGCTGGTGTTGGGTGTTTGAATGCCCAGCGACGTGCATATTCACGGAAAGCAAAGTCGAACAGATCGCGGCCCATGACTGTTTCGCGAAGGATATTCAGCGCTGTAGCCGGTTTAGCATATGCATTTGGCCCAAACTGTGAAATGTTCTCAGAGTTGGTCATGATAGGCTCCAGCTGATCTTTCGGCATCTTCATGTAGTCTGCAATTTTGTATGCAGGTCCGCGGTTGGAAGGGAAGTTGTTATCCCACTCCTGCTCTGCCAGGAACTGGCAGAAAGTGTTCAGCCCTTCATCCATCCATGTCCACTGACGTTCATCGGAGTTCACGATCATCGGGAAGAAGTTATGCCCTACTTCGTGAATGATTACGCCTATCATACCGTTTTTGGTCGCTTCAGAATAAGTACCATCCTTTTCAGCACGGCCATAGTTAAAGCAGATCATCGGGTATTCCATACCATTCGCTGCTTCTACAGAAATAGCGACAGGATAAGGGTAAGGGATCGTATGCTTTGAGTAAGATTTTACCGTATGCGCTACTACCTTGGTAGAATAACGGTTGTATAAAGGATACGCTTCCGGTCCGTAGTAAGACATGGCCATCACCTTTTTACCTTCCACATTGGCAGCCATTGCATCCCATACCAGGCGGCGGGAAGCAACCATACCGAAGTCGCGTACATTCTGCGCTTCATACACCCATGTTTTACGGGCGGTAGCATGCCCTGCAAGCGACTTTTTCGCTTCATCCAGGGTTACGATCTCTATAGGCTGTTTAGCTGTCTGTGCCTGCTGCCAGCGCTGGAATTGCGCAGGTGTCAGTACATCTTTGTAGTTCTGACATTCACCGGTAGCGCCCAGAATGTGGTCCGCAGGTACGTTCATGCTCACATGGAAATTGCCGAAAGTCAGTGCAAACTCACCACGACCGGTGAACTGCTTGTTCTGCCATCCCTGGAAGTCGGAATATACCGCCAGGCGGGGATACCATTGAGTGATAGTGTACAGGTAGTTCTTATCTTCCGGGAAGTATTCATAACCACCACGGCCACCTTCAATCATACGATCGGAGATGTTGTACCACCACTCTACCCTGAAGCGCAGTTTCTGACCTGGCTGCAGGGTCTGTGGCAGGTCTATACGCATCATCGTCTGGTTGATGGTATAAGGCAATGCCTTCCCGTTTTCATCCGTCAGTTTCACGATATTGGTACCGAAACCGGTCCTTGGTCCCAGGATACCACTAAGGTTACGCATATTCATTTTGTCGGACATAGCACTGCCGTCAAAACTGTTATTATCGCTTTTAGGATCGTGTTCATTCTCATCCAGTTGTAACCACAGGTAAGTGAGCGGGTCCGGTGAGTTATTGTAGTAAGTGATCGTTTCCGCACCGGTGAGCTTCTGCTTTTCATCATCCAGTGTAGCGGTGATATCGTAATCGGCCCGTTGCTGCCAGTATTTTGGTCCGGGTGCGCCGGAGGCCGAACGGTACATATTAGGGGTTTCCAGCATAGTACCCAGCTGTTCAAAGCGGTTACCATGATTAGATCCCGGGTTTTGCGCATTCGCCATTGCTGTGATACAACAAAGGCCAAGCGCCAGTTTCAAGCTTCTTTTTCTCATAAACAAATTTGTATTTCAAAAGGTAAACAGCCGTTGGTTGAGCCAGCTACTTAGATATCAGATCTTTTAACCGTTCTATGGATAGCATCACTGCTATTCCGAAGATAGCCGCAGAAAGGAAGATATTCCATTCCCTGCGTTTTACACCTGTAATATTTACAATAATGCCTGTAAACAGTAAAATGCCCATTACGACCAGCATCTGTCCGAACTCCAATCCCAGGTTAAAGGCCAGCAAAGGAGCCACTATATTCGTTTGTGTACCCAGTAAACTTTTCAGATAACTGGAAAACCCGAGTCCATGGATCAATCCGAAAAACAATGCAAAAAAGTAGTTAAGCTGTATCTTCTCCGGAATGGCCTGTTTTCTTACCACATTAGAAAAGGCCGTAATAAATATTGTAACCGGTATCAGGAACTCTATCGTCTTCGTCGGTATATGGAGGATGTTTGTTACACTCAATGCCAGTGTAACTGAATGTCCTATTGTGAAAGCCGTTACCAGCACCAGTACTTTTTTCCAGTCCTCCATCACGTAAATGGCACACAGGGCGATGATAAACAATATATGATCATATCCGTCCCAGGCCACTATGTGCTGCCATCCCATTTCAAAGTACATCACAAATTCAGCCATTACCTATATTTGCTTCTTATTTTGGTAATTATACAACGGCGCGACAAATAATTAAAATTTTTTAGGCAAGTGGGAATATTATTATTTAAATGGTTATTTACTGTACTACATCCCTTCTACGTAAGCGTGACGGAGATTAAGCATGATGCGGCCACCAATGAATTACAGATAAGTTCCCGCATCTTTGCCGATGACCTGGAAAACGTGCTGAAAAAGCAGTCGCGGCGGGCGGTGGATATTATTCATCCTGCCAACCGCACCCAGACAGACAGCCTGATAGCCGCTTATGTAAGCAAACATCTTGTGATCACCGTAGACGGTAAAGCAGTAAAACTGCATTACATAGGCTATAAGATCGAAGAAGAAGCAGCCTGGTGCTTCCTGGAAGCGGAGAATATCAAACCCTTTAAACAGGTACATGTAAAGGATGACATTTTATATGCAGAACATCCGAACCAGATCAATATGATCCATGTAATCCTCCATGACGAACGTAAAAGTACGAAACTGGATAATCCAAACGCCAATGCAGATATCGTATTCTAAACCATCGGTTTCCTGTTATCCATAAATTTGACAGGCTTCCTGGCCCCTTCCGGCATCTGCATTTTCATGATTTCTCCCTGGGAGATATAATGTACCTGCGGTATTACGCGCAGCTTCGCCTGTAAGTATGACTTTACCCTTCTGTCCGTATCCTCAGATTCTGATACAGGCCACAGGTGTAATAATATTTCATCTGTTCCTATCTCATTGGAAAATACCTCTACCACAAACTCTCTTATCTCTTCCATATCATTCAGGAGGTCGAATAATGCAGGTGGATACAGCGTAGTTCCCTTGTATTTGATCATCTGTTTACGCCGGCCTATCACAGGTGACAAGCGCATTGTATGACGTCCGCAGGAACAAGGTTCCTCATAGTATCTGCAGATATCCCCTGTTTTATATCGCAGTAAAGGCATCGCCTCAACGCCAAGTGTGGTAATGGTTACTTCTCCATCTTCACCGGGAGCTACCGGCTGATTATTATCATCCAGTAATTCAATATATAAAAGTTCAGGGTGATGATGCCCTCCCACACCTGCACTACACTCTGTAAAGGCTGTCTGCATTTCTGTAGAAGCATAGGTAGAATACAGTTTGATATCCCACTGCTCTGTAATCTTCGTCCCCAGTACATTCAGAGAGAAATCTGCATTCCGGATATTCTCTCCTATACACACTGCTTTCTTTACAGAAGAAGCATTGATATCGATATTATGTTCCTTTGCATGAGCGATTAACTTCACAATAAAGGAAGGCACCGCTACGATCGTAGTAGGTTGTATACGATCTATATTCTCCCATTGTAAAGAAGGAACACCGGGGCCTACACGTAATATGCCGGCACCCAGTTTACGGATACCGTTATAATACGCCATACCCGCCATGAACTGACGGTCCAGCGTTAACATTAACTGGAAGATATCATTCTCTGTACCATCGGCACAGCAGAAAGAGATGTATTCGTTATAGGTAAGACGGTCCAGGTCTTTCTGTGTCAAGGGAATGATCACAGGTTTGCCCAAAGTACCCGAAGTAGTCGTATACTCAGCTATCTTGCTTTTATCAACACATAGAAAATCCCAGTTACGTTCCTGCAAATGTTCTTTGGTAACAGGAGGAATCAACCACAGGTCCTTTAAAGATTTTACAGTCGATGGCTGAATGCCATGCTGTACAAACCATTCCCTGTAAAAGGGAGAGAATTCACGCAGGTAACCCAGCAGGTGAAGGACCTCTTTTTCCTGGAATTTTCTGATCACTGCTTTTGATTGCAGTTCTATGTTGGGTATATACATGGTCAGCTATTTTCGGACCTCTATTATCACAGTGGCAATAGCGGTCGTTTTGATATGAGATAATGAAACAAGGATCTGTCTGATCTGTAATCTTGTATAACGGCCGGCCGCTTTCCCTATCAGTCGCAGAGAGGGTTTGCCTGCCTCATCATTTGTAATTTCGATCTCATTGAAATCAACACCCCCATTCCCCCACCCTGTACCCAATGCTTTCAGGAATGCTTCTTTTGCTGCAAAACGGGCAGCATAACTTTCATATGCATTCACCTGTTTTTCACAGTAACTGATCTCATGCGGTGTAAATACCAGCTCACGGAAGCCCTGCCCCTTTTGAATTTTAGCGGCAATGCGGTCTACTTCTACTATGTCAGTACCTAATCCGTAGATCATTTTTTAATGCATTTTTCTATTTGTTTACGTGCATGTATTTCTTCTCCTTTATTCGCCATTACTTTCGTCAATGCTGTTTCATAGTATTGCTTTGCACTATCAAAGTGCTTACGTTTGAATTCGTAATCACCGGCCATTAAATATACGTTATAAAACTCAGGATCAAGCGCTACCATTGCTTTTACATCTACTTCTTCCCCATTCATAATAGCGGCTCTCATAGCACGGTAAGTAACGAACGACTGGAAATCTTTTGTTTTCAGGAAAGGATCTGCTGCAATAGTCTTAGTTGTATCATTCAGCTCATGATTGGTTTTTAAACCATGCATACTGAAGATAGAATCCAAATTGTATGCTACAAACTCTCCCATCTGCCAGGGTGAAGTAGATACCCATACCAGTTTCTTCTTTGGCTCGAATACTACGGCATGGTGAGCAATGAACTGGTTCACTGCCTTCTCGTTACCTACTCCTATATTCTGCCCGTGTAAACCAAAGCGGTCTCTCAGAATATCTACCGTCTTCTGTACCGTATTCTGACCGTTCTGCTGCATTAACTCGGATAAGCGCTCAAAGCGATAGCCGGAAGCCGTTTCATCACGTTGTTTAATATTCTCTGCCTGATTACCGTAGATACTTCCCTGGAAGTGATTGGTACAGGTGATGAAGTTCTTTTTAGGATCATACAGGTCCATTCCTTCCGGTCTTTTCTCGATGATAGCAGCACGGTTATCTTCCGCAGAGCCAATCAGGAAAGATTCAGAGACGAACATCTTATGTTTCTTTGCAATTGCCCAGGCATCATCAATGTTCTTTGCATATTGCAGGATCTCTCTTGCCACTAAGGACACAGGCGTAGCAGAACCGGTAGGGATGGCGCTTTTATCCGCGTTGATCGTTACCGTCAGTCCTTTATCGTTCATACCCGAAGCAGCGCCGGTGAAGCCTGCCCAGGTCACTATCATGAAATTATATCCTTTATCAGGATGATAAAATGCTACTATCTTGTCCTCTGCAAATTTATCTCCTACATAAAAATCAAAGTTACGGCCTATGATCAGGTTACTGTCTGCGGATGCATCATTCCAGGTACCAAAAGAAGTACAACCCACCAGCGCCATGTTCTGTAAAGCATGCCCGATATCGTGAGCAGCATGGTAGTTGAGAATACGTTCGTAATTAGTACCTATGAAATCATATTTATCAGAAGCAGAAAAAGAAATACCGTAAATCTCTTCTTTATTTTCTTCTGCGATATTCTCCGCCAGGTTACGGTTAAAGAACCCTACAAAGTATTTCAGGAATTTAAGATAAGATTGGGAAGGGATCATTTTTTTGATCTGATCGGTGAAATGATCTTCCTGTCTTTTTACTAATTCGGCAGACAATTTACCATACACAACCCCACGTTCAAAAGGTTTACCCTCTACATACATTTCGTACAATCCGCTTTTGCTTTTACGGAACCAGCTATTGCCAAGTGTATAGCAACTGGTATCGATTTGTGTACGTTCCCATTTCAGAGCGCTTTTATCTGCAACCTCGGGAGGGTTGATATGAGATACACTTACCACGTAAATGATCAGTATCAGTAACAGGAGTACAATACTACCTGTGATATATAATAATACTCTTCCAAGTTTGCGCCAGCCACTTCTTTTTGTCCCCATTATTTAGTCTGTTTGTTATGCTTCTATAATATCATTTACCAGTTTATCCATGCCCACCAGTTCTGCACTGGTAACCAGGGAACTCATAGTAACCCCGAGTATCCCGTGTAAGTTCATATTTTGTCCTGTAAGATACAAATTACGTAAACGGGTAGAGGGTGAAATAAATGCTTTTAACGGATCATTACAATCCTTCACTACCCCGTACATGCTTCCTTCCGGCATGGCCAGGTAGTCGCGGAACGTGAGTGGTGTAGCCACGTAATAAGCGTGTATGCTGTCTTTCAATCCGGGGAAACGCTTTTCCGCCATTTCCAGCAGCTTTGCCGCTTTCTCCTTTTTAAAAGCCTGGTAGTCGTCTCCCCTTGTATCCGGAAAACTATCTGTGCTAAAGGTATCATGCCAGGCCGCAACTTCATCATAATGCATGTAGGTCATCAGGCAAAGGTTGTCTGCATACTGATCTTTCCCTACACCCGCAGAGACAAACATCCCAAAGGTCTGAGGCCAGGTATCGGCTGTATAATCAGCACCCGCCCAGGCATTGTCTGATGCGTGGTGATAATAGTTGTAATTGAGATAAGGGAATTTACCCGGTTTCAGTACCGCATTGATCATAAAGGTACCGGGAGTATTCTCCAGGTTGGCAATCCTTGACCGGTAAGCGCCACGCAGGCTATCACTTTCCGTCATGGCGATGGTCTGTGAAGGATGTAATCCGGAGATATAATATTTCCCGCTGATCTCCTGTCCGTCAGCCAGTCTGATATACTCTACCAAACCATCTTTCCCCACTATGCTTTTTACTTCTGCATTGCGGATGATATCTCCCCCCTGTTCTCTTATCACTCTGTTCAATCCACGGGAAATCTGCGAACCCCCATCCAGGCATCTCCAGGCGCTTTCTATATAGCTGTTCTGCACCAGGGCATGCACATAAAAAGGTGTTTTATTCTCTACACCGGCGTACAACAGGTTATTACCTGCCAGTACCTGCCGTAAACGCTCATTGTCTGTAATACTGCGGATATAGCCTGCGGTATCTATCCCCAGTATCTTTTCCTTTTCCCTGAAGTCTCCTGTGCGCAGGTTGAACAAGGGGAATTTACTACAGGCATCTTTCATCATCCCGCAGTAAGCATGCAGGGCATCCTTTTCTTTAGGGAATTCCTTTGCCAGCTGTTCAATGAAGTTATCATATCCCTGTGCATGTTTGTATACTTTGTCTTCGTCTTTAAAATGGATATGGTCAAAACCGTCCATGTCCAGGCGTTTCAGTTTCATGGCATCCATAATACCGAGGTAACGGAATACCTTGCAGAGCGCCTGCTCTTCGTCCAGACTGCCAATGTAATGCACACCGGAATCGATGATGGTTTTGTCGCGCGCATAAGTTTGCATGCAACCACCAATCTGCCTGTTCTTTTCATATATACAGACACTATACCCGTTCTTGCCCAGTACGGCACCGCATACCAGGCTTCCAAGGCCACTTCCGATAATGATTACATCATATTGTTTCATGGGGCTTTTTTAATGATGAAAATAACGTTGGATGTATATTTCGTGTTGTCTATCTGTTCCATGGTGGCGCCGTACCGTGTAACTATTTCACGCATGCGGGTGGAAGAGAAGAAAGACAACTCATTCTGTGTTTTGTTAAATCCGATCAGCTTAGTAGAAAAGAACTCTGTTAAACGGGTCCTCTCATGCCTTCTTTCCAGGTTCAGATCTCCGTCACGCACTACAATCACTCCGCCGGGATTAAGATGGCGGATACATTCCGCCAGTACTTTTTCCTGGTCCTCTGATGGCAGATAATGCAGTACATCACTAATTACGAACGCATCATAATTATCAAACGTATAGTTTGTAATATCTGCGCATTCAAAATTAAGTCTTTCGCTTCTTATGTAGTTATGCTGTGCCGTGCTGATCTTATCTTCATCATAATCTATTCCCACGATCTGCCTGTCCGGGGACATGAACTGTAACATATAACTCAGGAAACCATATCCGCAACCAATATCGAGAATACGGCCTTTTTCCGGCAGCAGTTGATGGAACAGTTCGTAATTATTCTCCATCTTTGTTTTGATCCGCATATACCATTCCAGCACAGGACCTTTGTAGATATACTGATAGATCAGTTGCTGACGGAAATAAGCAGGCGTTTCTGTGGCTGCTCTCAATACTTCATATTCCTCTTTGAAATAACGGCTGATCTGTTTGGTACGGGCTGAATAATTATCTCCCCAACTGGTATCATTCACCTTTATCCTTGGTAAATATTTTACCGTAATAGTACCATCTTTCAGCAGGAAATCATTTTTCTCCATGGTAAAAGCAGTACCATGCAACAGGATAGGGAGGATATCCAGTCCCAGTTGTTCCGCTATGTAAAATGCGCCCTTATGGAAACGTTTTAAGACCGCATCAGGAGAACGGGTGCCTTCCGGATATACTACAATGGAATAACCCTGTTTTACCCTGTCTCTCAGCTTTTCTATGCTGCCTTCTGCGCCTTCTGCTACCGGGTAGTAATCTGCCAGGCGGACGACCGCTCCAAATACCGGTGAGTTCCATACCCACTTATTCGTGAGCAGGACCACTTTCGGATGCAGCATGGTAGATACGAGAATATCGAGGAATGACTGGTGGTTGCTGATGATGACAGCAGGTGTATCCAGTTGTTCGTTTAATGGATTGATGATCTGCTTTTTCACATTACCCATGATATAAATCTGGGCCCACGTATAAGCAGATAAGAGCGTATGATATATTACTTTGCCTTTCTCTTTATTAAAAGGGTTTAATTTGATCAGCACAAAACCCAATACAGTTAATAACAGGCTGCCCATCACAAAAAAGGAGAAAGCAAAAACGGATTTTATTAAACCGGATAATGTCCAGGGAGCTTTGCCTTTAGTCGTTCTGTTTGTTATCAGCCAGTTGAACAGGAAGGGAATTAATACCTGAGATATCAATACCACACAACTGATACCAATGATAGAGATCAGTGCAATAGATTGTAAGGATGGATGTTTTGCAAAGATCATCACACCTAATCCAAGGATGGTAGTAATTGCAGAAAGGAAGATAGAAGAACGGAAAGAAGAGAGATGTTCTTCCTTGCCCGACTTATACTGCTGCAATAATCCATCCATGGTAAAGATGCTGTAATCATCTCCTAAACCAAATATAAAAGTGCTGAGGATGATGTTCACGATATTAAAGCGGATACCAAACAGTCCCATGATACCTAATATCCATACCCAGCTTACCAGCATAGGTATAAACGTGATCAATGCCAGTTCTATACGCCCATAAGACAATAGCAATGCAAAGAATACCAGCAATGATGTCATCCATGCAATGCTGTTAAACTCCGATTGCATCACCTGTACCAGCCTGTTCGCTACATATTGTTTATCCAGTACGGTCGTATTGGGATCGTGTTGCAGCTTCTCATATACTGCTGATTTTTGCTTAGGGTCTACTTTCAGCAAAGTAACCACTGATACCTTATGTCTTTTCTCTGTGATGAAATCTCCTAACGGCCCCGCACGTAAGGTATGCAATGCTTCATCCGGCACCACCGTAAAATCCTTGCGCAACCAGGCGGCAAAAGGATCAAAAGCAGCAGCTTTATATCCAGCAGACGGACCATGTTCACGCAGATAGTTTATCAGTAGTTGTTGCTTCTCTGCAGTCCAGTACTGTTTCCATCTGTCAATGCGTATCTGTTGTTCTTTTTCAGATATCAGCAATGCATTTACACCGGCAGACTTCTTAACAATACCCTGTTGTTGTAACTGCTGTACTAATGGCAACATTTGTTCACTATGTTGCAGCGCTTCTTCCAAATTATTACCGTCAGTGACGAGGTAAACAGATTGTGCGGTATAAGCATTTACGGTATTGAACTTCCTCTCTGCTTCTTTTAATTCGGGTCGCATGAAATTCATGCGCATCATATCACTTTCAAAACCTACTTTCCTTGCAGTAAAGAAGAATACAACTGTAAGTATCAGGATGACGCCTACTAAATATTTGTTTTTCTCAGGTTTGTAAGCAGCTACTTTATCCAGCCAGTTATGAGAATGCGCAGGAGCATGTCCGGGTTGTTTCCCCAGTACGATCCAGTGTGGCAGAAAGATGAGGGAGAACAACGCAGCCCCTACTAAACTGAGCGCCGCAAATAACCCTACGTCCTGTAAGATAGGTGACTTTACCAGTTCAAGACATAAGAACCCGCCAATAGTAGTGAAGCTGCCCAGCGTCATTGGTGTAGCCAGGTCTTTGATCACTTCCCGGATATCCGGTAAATGTCTGTAGTGATTAAATACATGCAGGGAATAATTCACTGCAATACCTAACACGACGGCTCCCGCTCCCAGTGCAATAACAGAGATACTTCCCTGTATGAGATACACACAGGCCAAAGAGAACAATGCGCCAAATACTACCGGTAACATTACCAGCAGCGGAGCACGTTTCTTACGGAAAAATAACGCAATCAGCACTACCAGTAATACGACCGTAATACCCTGTGTTAACATGGTATCCTGGCGCAACTGCTGTGCATTACCGGCAGAAACAGCCGTACCGCCGAAGAAGGATGCCTCTATCTGCGGATAGCGTTTTTGCAGGGAATCTATCTGTGATTGTAATTTCTTCAGGAAAACAGCATTCTTACCGGTTGCACTGGGTGGGAAAGCAGGCGTAATGAACATCATCAGGTGCTGATGGTCCTTTGTCATGATGAACCCGTCGTACAACTCGAACTGCTCGTCATATTGCAGATGCTGCAGTTTTTTGATCCCCAGCCAGGACATACCTACCGGATCAGTGGAGATGACTTTCTTTACTACCAGTCCTGCCGGAGAGATGAGCGTGCGATAGTTATTCTCCAGTGTCTGTTGCAGCCTTTGTGGCGTTATCAGGGAATCAATGGTATGGTAGTCTTTCTCTTCCAGGAAGACCGGTAAATGGTCCTGTATCACCTGCATCAGGTCCAGTACTGCTGCATCTTCCACCTGCGTCTGCATCTGTTTGACGTAAGGCGACAAGGTGGTTATCACACTGTCAGACAGTTCATGTGCAAAAGCAGTAAGGCTATCCGGCTGTGCCGTCTGTAAAGTATCTTTCTGAGAGATGGTGATGACCAGTTTGTCGGCAAACCGGGAATCGTTGAAGACCTGTTGTAGTTTGTCCAGTGTTTTATCCTGTGGCAGGATCCTGGTAATATCTTCTTCCAGCTTGATACGGGACGCGAAAAAGCCCGCCAGTAAAAAGCTGGCAATGGTACATGTCCACAGCCAGCCTTTATGACGTGCAAAGAAATTATATATGCTTACAAAGAATGTCCCCATACAAGATTTAATTATTAGCAGCCGGCCTGAACACCTTCAGACACAACCAGGTAATGGTAAAGCCCATTAAGCCTCCTGCGATTGCCAGCATGGTGCCACCCGCAAAATATTGTACTGCGTTCAGCAGTCCGTTTTGCGAAAGCATTTTTTTCAGTCCTTCTATAGAAAGGTTATCAGTAATAGTAATAGCAGTATCTGCGGGCACGAATAACTTCCCCGTTTCAAAACTGCCATAGATAAAGAACGGAATCAGTGGAGGCATACTGATATTACAGGCAATCAGCACTAACGCCTTATTGAGCCTGAAATAAGCGGCTACCGCCACTGCGGTGATCAGTTGTAAGCCCCAGATGGGAACAATGCCCATAAAGATGCCTACGCCTATAGAAACCGCCTTCATTGCGTTTGATTCATGCTTGTTCAGGAAGTGATCATGCCACATGCTGTACCAGCTATCCTTCTTAAACAGGTAGCGGATAAAGTTGCGGGGCTTGATGTATAAGAAGGCGATTAATACCAGTACTGTATTTAATATACTGATGCGGGAGAAATCCCTGAAAGGGCGAAAATGTGACACACGTTCGTCCGCAGGCGGATAGTATACCTTCACCGGCACCCAGTTAATCTTTATTCCTTTCCAGGAACAACGTACCAGCACCTCTATTTCGAACTCATATTTTGTACACATGAAATGCATCCCCTGCATGGCATAGACAGGATACAATCTATATCCTGATTGTGTATCAGGCCCCTTCAATCCTGTTTCCACATAGAACCAGAAATTAGAGAACTTATTGGCAAATGTATTTTTGCCGGGCATGTTTTCCTGTTGCAGGTTACGCGCCCCTATAATGATATGTCTTTTATGCTTAGGCAGTTTCGCCATGAACACTAACAGGTCGGAAGCGAAATGCTGACCGTCCGCATCCATCGTAATCACGTAGTCATAGCCCTGCTCCAATGCATAACGGAAGCCCCTGCGCAGCGCAATACCTTTGCCACGGTTAGGTGAATAATCTACCCGCTGTATTTGCGGGAAGTTGTCCAGTACAGTAGCTGTATGGTCCGTACTGCCATCATTCACGACGATGACATGAGAGGTATACGACAATACATCCTGCAATACAGCCCCCAGTGTGTTGGCATTGTTGTAGGTTGGGATAAGTACCGCTACTTTCAAAGCGGTGAACTGTTCATTATGTGTGATATTGTCCGTCATGTTATATCTCTGCAAATGTTCCCTGGAACTTCATAAAAGTGAGGGTTTCAAATTTAAGGGTAGCAGTCACCTTTAATTCATTCTCCTGTATTTTGTATTGCAGTGTGATATCTGTCTGTGGATTTATCACAGGGTCTATCATGTTCAGGAACTTCATATTGGAAGCCTTCTTAATGATCACCTTTTTCTGTAATGATCTTTCCAGCAGTTCTGTAATGGTTTGCATCATGCAAACGCCGGGCACTACCGGCCGACCGGGAAAATGCCCTTCAAATACGGGATGCTGTGCATTCCATACAATTCTGAAAGTACCGCCGCCTTCAACGGTTTCTTCCTGTTCCAGTGTATATAGTTTTCCTATTAACATTACTTCTGTACGCGTTGTAGTGAAATATTAAATTTAAACTGCTGGTGCCTGATCTCTATTGAATCCGGTACACCTGCTTTATAACTACTTAGCCATGCTTTCACCACCGGCCTGCGACGGGATGATTTTTCTATATGCATCAGCTGAGTACACATCGTATCTGTGATATAATAATTATTCCCTTTAGCAGAAGGCACTACAATGTACTGGTAGTTACTGTCGCGCTTAATGGTGGCCTGCTGTAAATCCGGTCTTAGTAAGGCCAGTTCAAAATCGCCCCGTAAGGTTTTCACGACTGCTTTCTTATCCATCTTAGGCAACACATAATGTTTTACAAAACCACCCTCTTTCGTAAACTCAAAATCAAAGAATTTAAATCCCATCTCATTCGCAAACACTACTCTTAAACTACTGTCAGGCATCTGCTTGAAAAAGAGCAATCCGCTGAGGTGATGTTTCATTACATCTACCTGTGTACTGTACAACGTATTAGCAAACTGAGGACGGAACTGTTCTATACAGTGTACATCCCCTGTTGCTGGCCGCAGTCCTTTATAAACAGATGTGCAACCCGTTATCAGTAACAGGCTACTTAACAGCAAATACCGCATCAGGAATAGTTACATTCAGTTGTTTACGTAAAAAGTTGATGCTGGTATCATCTCCTCCTGTTTCATACATCTGTATAGTGGATACGGAGTAATCCTTCTTATCTACCAATAAATGAATAGATTTAAAATACTGGGATAATGCTTTATTTACCGGTGTAAGTTCCAGTAAATAATTCTGTGCATTCTCCAGGATGGTCGTCTTGAAATCTGTATTGTCCAATACATTTCCCTGCACACAATCCACCGTAATTTTATTGATCTGTTCAAACAGTTTATTGCCTTTAGTGGAAACATGACTTTCCTTCTGTCCGTCTTTTGTTTTGATATCCTTGCCATTCATCACCAGCAGATAATAAGACGGCGTCAGGTATTCCATCTTCACCTTATTATCTTTTCTGAACCAGAACTTTCCTTTAGAAACAATTTTATCAGACAGCATACTCAGGTTTTTCTCCTGCACAAAATCGCACTGTATAGATTGTGTAGCCTGTGATGCTTTTGCAAACTGCTGTTTAAAAGTAGCCACATCCTGTACTGCCTTATAACCGGCAGTCTGTGCCTGTGTATGTATCGCACAAACGATACAACCCAGTAATAAAATCCATCTACGCATAAGCGGGTATATTTAATAACTTATCAATTCTTTCTATCCGGTAACCTTCTTTATGTATGTGATCTATCAATGCAGGTAATGTCTGTACTGTCACATTCATAGAATCGTGTAATAAGATAACAGCGCCTGGTTTAATGAAAGGTGTAATACGCTGCATCAGTTCTTCCGGTTGTTTTACTACGGTATCGAGGGAACGGATGTTCCATCCTACCGAAGTATATTTCCCTTTCTTTACAGCCTTCTTTAAATTAGGGTTCGTTACACCATAAGGAGGACGAAAGAAACGGGGTCTTTTACCAATGGCCTTTTCAATCGTATCATCTGTCAGTTGTAACTCTGCCAGCATTTTATCCGCACCGAACATATCAAACCAGAAATGATGCGAGTAGCTGTGATTACCCGCTACATGGCCTTCATCATTTATCCTTTTTAATAAAGATTCATTCCCCGCTATACGGTTCCCTATGCAAAAAAAAGCAGCAGGCACATTCTGTTGCTTTAATATGTCCAGTATCTCCGGCGTATGCTGTAATAAAGGGCCATCATCAAAAGTAATCGCAACTACTTTCTCTGTAGTATTCCCTTCACATACTACCGGCATAAAAAACCCGGACCGTACATTCATAGCTCCCCATACCAATGCTCCCGAATAAGGCAAAAACAATAATACGAATATCCACCATGGCACAGGATGCCACAGATAGTTTACCAGCAGCAAAGCCGCCAGGACTACAAACAAAATGATATTTATATTACGATGTGTCAGCATCCGGTTAAAAGTATCAGGGAATGATGTGTTCCCTTATAATGATTATAAATCAGGACCTTCTTTATTTTCTCCCGTGTTTTGCCTTTGAACAAAACAGTTGCCGGCACTTGTCCGGAAGACAATACCTTACATCCTACCCACATGCCAAAAGAGGATGCTGTAGGATATTCCCCGCACAGGTGTTTAAAACAACCTACTGCCTGACCGGGGAACAATGTACTTTCCACGTGTTCATACCATACATCCTCTTCACTGTCTCCGTTACGTCCTGTGATCAGGAGGTCTATATCTTCCTGTGTTATTTCATGTACGGCAAGAAATGCAATGATATCTGCGGCAATTTCCGCTGTACTTCCCGGCTTATAAGAAGTAGTCAATCCGGTCAATCTTGCATAACTGTTATCCCCTTTCTCAGTACCCAGTACAAAACAGGCAGCACCTTCACCGGCAATAGTACCGGGAGTAGTACTATGCAATAACTCAGTATGAGTTATCGGTTCTTTTTTAAACCGGTTAAAGCGGGAGATAATGTTGAAACTATGTGTGGTAAGTTCATCCATCCCACCCATCAGGATATGTTTGGATTTTCCTTCTTTCAGTATCATGATACTATCCAGCAACGCACTCTCAAAAGAAAATCCTTTATGTACAAATGTATTATTGTAGGCATGACAGCTTAGCATCAAAGCTATCTGGCCGGCCACGGTATTATGCGTAGATTGTATAAACGAAGTAGGCGTCAGCATTTCTTCCTGCTGATTGATCATCTTCGTAAGAAATACACCGGTATCATCCAGGCAGCCATAAGCAGTACCGGTGATGATAGCATCCGGCTTCTCCACACCAGCTTCCTGTAAGCTGAGTTTAGCCGCAGCCACGCCCATTTTAATGATACGGCTCATACGCCGTATCTGTTTAATGTCTATCCATTGTTTATAGTCCGGATCACTTACTTTCAGGCGTGCACCATCGTAAGCGGGATTAACCACAGCCGGGAACAGCCCCTCAGCAGCTGTTTCCAGCGGCGACACACAACCCGTTCCTTGTATATAGATACTCATACTTAGCCGATTGAAAATATAAGGCTGGAACAATTACCGCCAAAGCCAAATGAATTAGACATCACATGATGCACCTTGTTACCTTCTGAAAAAGCTGTTACCGGCGTAAAAGGAACTTCCTTCATCCTTGTGCCAAAGTTGGCATTGGGATAAAGATATCCTTCTCTTACTGCCAGTGCGGAAAACACCGCCTCTATACCACCACTGGCGCCCAGCGTATGACCGGTAAATGATTTGGTACTGCTTACCGGCGGATAATGAGGAGCAAAGAGGCGTTCGATCGCCAGTCCTTCCGATGAATCATTATTCTGTGTACCGGTACCATGCAGGTTGATATAATCAATCTCTTCCGGTTTTAATCCGCTCATCTCCAGCGCTCCTTTCATGGCCAGGTAATTACCTATGCCTTCAGGAGAGGAGGCTGTCTGGTGATACGCATCATTAGCATTCGCAAAGCCGCTCAGTTTGCACCAGGGTGTACGTATCAGTTCTTTCAGCGTATCCTTTACAAGTACAACATAACCAGCCCCTTCACCCAGGTTCAGCCCTTTGCGGGTATCGTCGAACGGGCGACTGGATTCCTGGTCCAGTATCATCAACGTATTAAATCCATTGAGGGTAAAACGTGTGAGGGCGTCCGTACCTCCTGCGATCACCACATCCACCATGTTATTCCTGATCAGCCTTGCCCCGTACATCAGTGCATTGGCTCCGGAAGAACAGGCTGTACTGATAGTGGTAACGTGATGACGGATTCCCAGCGAATCGGCCACCAGTTCGGTAATGCTGCCACATTCATGGTTCACCACCTGGCTAAGCTGACCGCTCTGCGGGTCTTTCAGATAATCTGCGAAGAACTCTTCCGTCTTATCCATCCCTCCCACTGTATTGGCCGAAACGAATCCTACACGGTAGTTTCTGATCTCACCCAGCCCGGTACTGTCCCAGGCTTCCTGTGCAGCAATCCTGCTCAGTAGCGCCGTTCTGCTGATATGGGCCGGCATACCTGCACGGGCAGCAAGCGTCGCATTATCCGCTCTCACTTCCACTACAGGATAAGTACCCCGGTGAGCAGACGACAGGTATTCCATCGTAGCGGCACCGGTAGCCATGTTCCTGAAGGCCTCTATGCATGCAGGCAGGTTATCCCCTATCCCGCAAATAACGCCACCACCGCCGATCCATACTTCGCAGGCCATTATTGTTTAGTTTGGTGGGCCGTAATAAATTCTGCCATTGTACGTACAGAACGGAATATTTCAGGACCCTGTTCCGGGTTGGCAATACGGATGTTATAATTCTGCTGCAACAATACGATCAGTTCCAGCGCATCAATGGAATCCAGTCCCAGACCTTCTTTAAACAAAGGCTGATCGTCTCCGATCTCTTCCGGTTTCACTTCCTGCAGGTTCAGTTGCTCTACGATCTGGGCTTTCAGCGCCGCCATCAATTTTTCCATGTCTGTTTATAATTTATTTTCTTTTTCAACCAGGTGCAAAATTACTTCATATTGCTCGTTCATCACTTCCACCCATCCACAAAGTGCGGCCCCTATTGCATTTTCATCAAACAGCTGCTGCACATAAGACATAACCAACTCTGTATCAAAATGATCCGAAGTGAAAAAGGCATTCTCTCCTTTGAAACCATGACGGATACTGATCTCTCCCATTACAATGTTGGGCAAGGTATAGACGAACAATGCAGGACTCGGGAACTCCTTTACCGTATCGTAATAACGCAGGTCTGTATCCAGACTGGCACTCTTATTAGCCAGTATCAGTCCCACCTCTGCCGGCGGGTAATCCAGTGGCTCTTTTAGCAGTACTTCTGCGGCCAGCCAGCCCAGCTTGCACAAATGGTCCATTTTATGGAACTTCGGATACTGCCCGGAAAAGCGGTCGTACGCCGCCCGCAGGAAATCCTGCAGATTCAGGTCCTGCGATGCTTCCCATAGCAACTCATCATTCCGGTAGATCCGGTGCTGCCGGATTATACAACTTGCTGTGATAGATACCTCTCCCAATCCTTTTATTCCTGTTTTAATATTTGCGTTAATTCAATAGTACGGGCCAGGCGCTTCAATGCTGTATCGTGATTTTTCACATACAGGTTGGTCTCATCCCACACATAACCGGCCAATACGGAGCAGATCTGATTCTTGATAGCAGGGTCCTGATCTGTAGAAAAGAAAATGGTATCCAGTGTACCTTCGTACCAGGCCATCACATAAGAGCGGAATGTGTTCACACCCTGCATGGTTGGTTCCATATATTCTTTCTCCCAGTCTACAGGCTCTCCCTTTAATTTGCGTATCACCAGCTTTGCCGCTGTTTGTGCAGATACACAGGCCAAAGTTACACCAGAAGAGAAGATAGGGTCTAAAAATTCGGTAACATTACCGGTGAGTACAAATCCGTCTCCGTAGAACTTATCAGTGGTAGCAGACCAGGATTCCAGTATTCTTGGTTCAAACACCATTTCTACACCCCGGAAACGTTCGCGGGTATAGGGTTCAGCTTCCAGCATCGCACGGTACTGTTCTTCAGGTGTACCCGGATATTCCGCGAAGAACGACGGATCGCCCACAAAACCTACAGAGGTAACACCTGTGGAGAATGGAATGATCCAGATCCATACACCGGGTTTATGCACCACGGCCGTAATACGGTTAGGCTCATCGGCCATAGAGCGGCGGACATCTGCCGTATGGGCAAATAATGCCTTGCGGGGTTGCAGATTAGAAGTACGTTCCATGTTGAACAGGCGGGGAATTACCCTGCCATAACCACTTCCATCCACTATAAATTTAGCTGCTATTTCATGTTTGTTGCCTTGCAGATCTTCTACAGTTGTCACAGAATCAGATCCGTTGAATTTGATGTCTGTCACAGTAGTTTCGTAAGAAACGGGCACACCCATTTTCTCTACGGTATCTGCCAGGGTTTTGTCAAAGTCTGCACGGGTAACCTGCCAGGTCCATGTCCAGCCCTGTGTATGTTGTTCTTTGAAAGTAAAGTCGCATACGGCATTGCCTTTTACGAATTTGGCGCCGAACTTTTCCTGGAAGCCTTTCTCTTTGATAGCATCAATGAATTTAGCTTCTTCCAGGGCTTCCATGCTGCGGGGTAACAGGCTTTCTCCGATAACAAAGCGGGGGAACTTTAGTTTCTCGACAATTCTAACAGTATAACCTGCCTGATGAATAATGGATGCGGCTACAGTTCCGGCAGGACCTGCACCGATTACTAATACATCCACTTTTTCTGTAGTCATAAATTGTAGGGTTTAGTGGTAATAGTTGTGGCTTCTACTTTCTTTTGCATTGCAGCAATGTGTAACTTAGTCCCATCTGGTTATTTTCATCAACAATTTTTAATCCTGCCTGATCAATACACTGGAAAAATTCATCTGTATGGTACATCTGGCTGTTACCATTGGCCATAGCGGTAAAATACAGGGATGTCTGTTGCAGGCAGAAAGCGGCTGACTTAAACGGCTGTCTGTCCCAGAAAGGTTCCAGGATATAGATAGTACCGGTTTCTGTGAGTGCATCTCCGCAACGTTTTAAAATGGATACGATCTGCTCTTCAGAGAAGCAGTCCAGGAACTGGCTCATCCAGATAGCATCAAAACCAGCAGGGAAAGGTAAGCTTTCATCCAGGATGTTGGCTTCATGAAAAGATACGCGGTCAGCAACGCCGGCATCTTTCACTCTTTGCGATGCAATTTCGATTTCACCCGGTAGATCGAACATGGTTACCTGTACCTCTTTATCATGGGCGGTACAAGCCAGTGTCCATTTACCGGTGTTACCACCAATGTCCAGCAGTTTACGGGGTTTATTTTCAAATACGATCTGTAATGCCTGCGGGAAAGCGAGATCGGAATAGTAGTGATCAAAGTCGTACCAGCTTTTGCCGATTTTGGGCGGCAGCAGTGGCAGTCCGGGGTAAATGGTATCCCAGGGGCCCAGCTCTTTCAACCCGGCAGGTTTTCCTTCTATCAGGCTTTCCTGCAGATGGTCCATCCCACGGTAGCAGATGTCCTGGGTAAAGTCCATGTTGATGCGGGTCAGCTTATCATGCAGGATGAAATAGCCTGTTTTGGTAAGGGAATATCTCTTATTGTTCACGATCAGCAGTTCCATGCCCAGCCCTGCTTCCATGAGTACACGGGCAGCATAACGGGTTACTTTTACCTTTTCCAGTACTTCCTCGATAGTCAGCCCTTTAGTACCGCTATCGCTGATCACCTGGAGGATGCCCATATCGCGTAATGCGCGGGTAGCCTGGAATGCTATAGGCGCAAATGCCAGTCTTAATGCGGCTTCCTGTGCCTGTAGTGCTGTCTTCGTTTCTTTTGTAAAAAGCTCCATATTACAATTATCAAGTACCCGTTTATTTGGAAAATACCATTGCAGCGTTACATCCGCCAAATCCTGACACTGTCTTCAAAAAATGTTTCATCTCTTTATGCAGCATCTCACTGCTCACTTTCACCGGTTCACTTACACCCAGTGTTTCAAACCCCAGCGTAGGGACCACTACGTTCTGTTGCAAGGCATGCATGCCTATGATGGCCTCTATTAATCCTGCGGCTCCTAATGTATGCCCGTAATAGCTTTTCAGACTGTTTACAGGAGTGTCCAGCAAACCTGCCAGTTGTAATGCTTTAGATTCCATTTCATCGTTATACAGTGTAGCTGTACCATGTGCTGAAACAAAACCTATATCAGTACTGTTCACCATACTGTTTTTCATGGCCGCTACCATTGCCTGGCTCAGTTCTGCACCTGTGCGTGAAGGGCCGGAAATATGGTTGGCATCATTACTCACCGCCCCTGCTCCTACCAGGATGGCATTGGCGGGTATGTATTCTTCTTTGCATGTTAAGATCACGGTGCCGGCCCCTTCTCCCAGTGTTACCCCTTTCCTGGCAGCATCAAACGGGCGGCACGGTTCACTGCTTACTGCCTGGAACGACTGGAAACCTGATAACACGAACTGAGTGACTACATCCGCACCTGTTACCACTGCATGATCATAACGCCCGGACAAAATCAGTCTGCGGGCCGTTAATATGGCCAGCAGTCCGGAAATACAGGCGTTACTCACTACGATAGGGTCCTGTTCGTAATCAAAATAAGCCGCTACTTTTTTAGCTGTATGAAATAGTTCCATCTCCTGCAAGGGAGGATCAGACGGATGCTGTTCCAGCAGTTCAATATTCCCTTTTGTAGTAGACACGATAAATGCCGTACGTCCGTCAGTGATATCTATCTCTGTTCTGTCCAATGCGGTCTGCACAGACAAGATCAGCAGTTGTTCAAACTTCGTATAGCTATCGGGGCTATCCTCGTTCCAATACGCTTCCAGTTGCCCGGGTTGCAGCATAGCCGCATAAAAAGGTTGTGTATACAATGCTTTGTTATCCTGCAATTGTATACCACTCTGCCCGCTGGAGACATTAGAAAAATTCTCCTCGGTAGTTCTGCCTAAAGGAGATAAAATATTGTCAGCAACTACATACACGCTTTTCATCTTCTTTTCACATTAATTGGAGGAGGTATAAGCCCATGCGTTGTTTTCCATGTTTCAAAAAACGGGGGGATGGTCAGTTGCAGGGTAGATGTAGCCGCGTCCAGGAATACCTGTAAAGAGCTGCCTTCTGCCACCAGTTCTCCCGTTGCCGCATTAAAGAGCGTATATTCAAAACTGATCTTTGCAGCTGCGGTATTGATGTATTTAGTTTCTACAATAACACGGTCGCCATAACGTAAAGAGCGTTTATAACTGCATTGTACATTTACAACAGGCACTGTATATCCTTCCTTATAAATATCCAGGTAACGCAAGCCGTATTTCTCGCCGAAAGCCTCTCTCCCGTCTTCAAAATAACGCACATAGTGGCCATGCCATACTATCCCCAGCGGATCTGCTTCATTAAACTTTACCAGTATATTGGCACTCTCTGTTAATACAGGGCTCATGTTTATATTTTATATGCGAACATTCTCAGAGAGCAATTTTTTAGTGACGGAGCAAAGCTCCATCACTAAAAAATTGAGGGGGGGCTTCGCCCTGCACCCAAAATCAAACTAAGTTACTACCCCTTTTTCACTACTTTCTTAGCCTTGGGAGGTTTCGTTGTTTTCAACGTATCTACTGCTTTCTTAGGCACTTCCAGCACCTCTTCCTTTTCATCAGGAGCAGCCAATGCTTCTTTCTTCCAGTCGGCGTAATCATCCTTATCTATGGAATGTAATACTTTGTATACCGTGTAAGCCCAGTAGTTACGGAAACCGAATCCCTGTGCTTTACCCGTCATACGTTCAGTAAACAATACTTTTTTGTTAGAAAGGTTCAGGAGCGTAACATACATAGCAGCTTCCTTATTGGTTTTACTCATGCCGTCCATGATAAATACCAGCCCAATGCCTTTCTTCCCGCTCAGTTCATATGATTTCACATGTTTCGCGATATCAGCTATTTTAACACTATCCTTTTCCATTGCCGGCACATCATCTACTTTCAGTGTCTCTGTGTTCCTGGCAGCATTCAGCTTATTCACCGCAGACAGTTCGTTTATAACACGGGTCCTTTTAAAAGAACCGGCTATATCGTACTTCTTCGGTTCGTTGGTGACCACGTTATTGATCTCTTCGAACTTGTCACGCATCTGGCTGGCGATAGCTGTTTCTCCCTGTACTTTAGCCAGGGAAAAGTCTACGCCGAGATAAGTGAGCGGAATGGTGTCACTATTGTAAAATTCTTTAAGGGTTTGAGCCCGGGTGGCCAGACTTAATAACAGCAATGAAAAGAAACACCACATGTGTCTTTTAAAATACATCATAAAAATCGGGGGTTTATGGGTTTATGAAAATCTTTAGTTCGCATTGCGCCATCAGTTTTCCATCCAGCATTACCTTAGCCGCTACCATAGTGGCATTGAACACCTGGCTTTGGATTTCGGTAATAGTTTCGATGAATGAGCCGGCTGGCGGCAGTTCAAATACTTCAAAATCTTTCACGGCTCCAATAAAGCCAATAGGTACGGGTGTATTTTCTTGTTGGGCAACATAACCGACTCTGGCAGCAGCTGTCTGCGCCATATTTTCGAGCAAGCCGGGAGGCATCAGTTTACCTTCTTCAACAAACAGGTTATCGGCTGCGATCTGCAGACCGGTACGGGTAATATTGTCCTTAACTTCCAGCAGGCCGCTGATCATCACCACAGGCGGGCGTTGAGGAATATACTCTGTAATGTTGTCTGTGTGGATGAACATAATCAGTTTATTTTGGATTGGACGAGTCCCAGAAATCATAATAATTAAACCACTGCTCAGGATACTTCTTCACGATGGCTTCCATTTCTTCTACAAAATCCTGTGCAGCCAGTTCTATCCCCTGCCTGCGACGACCGTTGTATTCCCTTGGCCTGGTGGCATATAAATGGTAATGCGTATTTGATTCTTTACAGGCAAACACCAGTGATACCGGTACACGGAATGTAGCAGCCAGCAGGAAAGGACCTGCCGGGAACTTAGCATCCTGTCCCAGGAATGGTATCGTCACCGTTTTATTGCCTTCCAGGAAACGATCCGCATGCATGCACACCAGTTCCTGTTTGCTCAGGGCATCATTAATGGCGTAAATGTGCGATAAATCATCCTTAATAACAATAATATTCACATTCCGTTCTCCTGTAACAGACGACAAATATTTTTTAATACGTTCGTGTTCTCCGTCGAACATCACGATGTTAATCCTTGTTTCCAGCCGCTGAAACAAGTGCCCGGCCACTTCCCAGTTACCCAGGTGAGCACTGAGCATGATACCGCCTTTACCCGCAGCGGTTATTTCACGCAGATAGGCTTCCCCCTCAAATTCAAAAGTGAATTTGTTGGATAAGCCTGACATGACAACAACCTTGTCTATCAGCACTTGTCCGAATACGTAGTAATTCCTGTATACACTGTATAAGGATTTCCACCAGCCGTATCCGACTTTTGTATGAAAGTATTGAAAAATGGGGCGTGAAGAACTATAAGAAAACAAAAAGTAGTATCCCGCCACAAATCTTAACAATACATATGCGGGCATTACTCCTCCGTAACGCAAAATCCCAATGAAAATACTGTACCCCAGCTTGTTTCCTTTGGATTTCCCCTCCCAGGAAGACATTATACCAGTTCTTTTTGTTTTACACGAGTGCCTACATAGTCGTAGAAGTCCTGGAACGTAATAATTGACTGGAAATCTTCAGGGTTAACCTTGAAACCGAAGTTATTCTCAATAACAACTACCAGGTCTATATAATCAAGACTATCCAGGTCCAATACTATCTTAAGGTTGGCCTCCGGCTTGATATTCTCAGGATTAGCTTCAAATTCCTCTACCAGGAATGCATTTGTGGTCAATATGATCTCGTTCTTCTCCATAATAAGTGTAACTCTGAGATATAGGTTGAAACAAAATTGTTAGTTAAAATAATCAGGTTGATTAATTATAAAATGCTGTGACATTACCCGCCCTGTATCCCCTTAAATGATCCTTTAACTTTAACTATAGTTCGCCTGGTCAATACGTTATGATGATTATTCCCGCTCAAAGTTAGTAAATATCCCGGCAGTTAAGTGCACAATATGGACCTGCAGATTGCATGTTGAGGCGATAATTCTCTAAAGTGTTGACAGTTAATTAATTATTTATTATCCCATTTACGGACGATGAGAGATGAATTAGTACCCCCAAAGCCAAAAGAGTTAGACAAAAATATATTAAAATCTTTATTAATAGTAGAATTTGTAATATTTAATCTCGCAGCAGCTCCATCAGGATTCTCCAGGTTGATATTAGGGGCTATAAACCCGTTCTGCATCATCAGCATGGAGTACACGATCTCACTCGCACCCGCCATCCAGCATTCGTGGCCGGTCATGGATTTGGTGGAACTGATATAAGGTTTGGACTCTCCAAACACCAGGTCCAGTGCAGCGGCCTCACTGGCATCACCCGCCTGGGTACTGGTAGCATGCGCATTGATATACCCGATATCACGTGCCTGTAGTCCGGAATCCTGCAAAGCAATCTGCAGGGAACGTACCGGACCATCTATAGTAGGGTTGGAGATATGCGCTCCGTTAGAAGAAAAACCGTAACCTATCACCTCTCCCAGGATCTTTGCCCCTCTGCGCTGCGCAGATTCCAGGCTTTCCAGGATCACCGTTGCCGCACCGCCACTTGGTACAAGCCCGTCACGGTCCCTGTCAAACGGACGGCTGGCCTTTGCAGGATCAGATTCCCTTACAGAGAATGCAGCAATCGCATCGAAGTTGCCCATGGAGTAAACGTTCACTTCCTGGGCGCCTCCGCAAATCACACAATCCTGCATTCCGTTACGGATAAAGGTATATCCCAGGCCAATGGCATGGGAACCGCTTGCACAGGCCGCACTTACGCTGAAGTTAATCCCGCGCAGCTTAAAGATAGTAGCCAGGTTCATGTTTACGGTAGAGTTCATCGTCTGGAATACAGAACCCGATCCCACCATCATGGTATCCTTCTTCTCCCGCATAATATCGGTTGCCTCTATCACCGGTTTGGAAGAGCTGTCATTCCCAAACAGCAAACCAACTTCTGTTTTCTCTATATAATCCGGGTCGATACCCGCCTGTGCCATCGCATCGCGGGTACTCATATATGCAAATTCCGCCTGCTCCGGCATCATCATCCGGGCGCGACGGTCTAACAGTCCTTTCAGTTCGGGTCTGTCTACAAAACCGGTTAAACCGGACCGGTAGCCATAAGCTTTCCTGGCCGGGTCCAGTATTATACCAGATTTCCCTTTGTACAATGAATCCCTTACGTCCTCCAGGCTTTTGCCTATACAGGAATAGATTCCCAAGCCAGTGATCACTACTCTCTTCATATCATTAAGTGTATAGTCCTCCGTTAATTGATAATATTTCTCCCGTAATATAAGCGGAAGCTTTTGAGGCAAAGAACGCAACTGCTTCAGCTACTTCTTCAGGTGTACCAAAGCGATTCATAGGCACCTGTGCCGCCAGCTCTTTCTCATTCAGGTCTGCTGTCATATCCGTTCTGATAAACCCGGGTGCTACTGCATTTACCGTTACACCGCGTTTGGCCACTTCCTGCGCCAGCGCTTTGGTAGCCCCAATTACACCGGCTTTGGCCGCAGAGTAATTCGTTTGCCCTGGCATCCCTTTGATACCGGATAAGGACACAATATTGATGATACGTCCGTAACGCTTCATCAGCATATTGTTCAGTACCTGCTTGGTTACATAGAAGAATCCATCCAGACTGCTGTTCAACACATTTCTCCACTGCGTACTGTTCATCCAGAACAGCAGGTTATCTTCGCGGATACCGGCATTATTCACCAGCACCTCTACCTGTTTCTCTTTATTATTCTCTACCCAGCCACCTAACACCGCCTGTACTTCCTCTTCATTTCCCACATCAAATTTCAGGATCTCCCCATCACTTCCTTTTGCACGCACAGCTTCCAGCGTTTCGTTGGCCGCTGCTTCATTGCCCTTATAATTGATGAGTACATAATAGCCCAGCTCCGCCATTTTTATACATATCGCCCTGCCTATCCCTCTTGAGCCTCCTGTTATTAAAGCACATTTCATATAAATACTATTTCCGGTTCATGCGTCTGCAGATATTCTTTAATCCTTTTAGCATCTTTATATTTAGGGCTATCCTCAATAAATTTAGGGAAAATAGCCCTTACTTCACTGTAGATCCTGTGTGAGAAGCTGGACAGCTTATCCTGGCAATTCAGGTAATCTACTGCCTGCAACATCGTCATCACCTGTATAGCCAGTACTTCAAATGTATTGTCAATAACACGCTGTGTCATCAGCGCTGCATTACATCCCATGCTCACAATATCCTGGTTGTCATTGTTATTGGGAATACTGTGTACATACATCGGGAAAGACAGCGTCTGGTTCTCTGCTACCGTTGAAGTAGCGGTGAACTGTATACCCTGCATACCAAAGTTGAAGCCCAGTTTACCCAGGTTCATGAATGGCGGGAACTTGTGGTTCAGCTTATCATTCATCAGGTAGTTGAGTTGTCTTTCGGACAGCATGGACAACTTCGTGATAGCGATCTTCACTTTATCCATTTCCAGGGAGATATAATCACCATGGAAGTTACCACCATGAAAAACATTTTGATGATGATGGTCCACTACCGGGTTATCGCTCACTGAATTCAATTCCTGTATCACTATCTTTTCTGCCTGTACCAGTGTATCATATACAGGGCCTAATACCTGAGGTACACAACGTAAAGAGTAATATTCCTGTACTTTATCTTTAAAGATCTCTTCTTCCAGTTCTTTGTAGAAATGATCCGGACGATGGCGGACCATCTTACTGTCTTTCAGCACATGGCGCATAGCTGCGGCCACTTTATTCTGTCCTTCGTGCAGTTTCACCACATTCAGTTCATGTGATAAATGATCGTCAAATGCTTCTACCACTTCATTGATCATGGCAGAGAGGATGCAACTCCAGTCCAGCAGTTTCTTTGCCTGTATAATGTTCACCAGTCCTATGCCTGTCATGGCAGAAGTACCGTTGATCACCGCCAGTCCTTCACGCACATGCACGCTCATAGGTTTGATCCCCAGCTTTGCAAACACTTCTGCGGTGGGCTGTAATTTATCCTCGTACACTACTTCTCCTTCACCGATTAATACTAATCCCAGATGCGCCAGTTGTACCAGGTCTCCGCTGGCGCCTACACCGCCGTGTTCATAAACGCAGGGATATACGTTCTTATTGATAAGGTCTTTGAGTAAGGTCACTACCTCCACATGTACTCCTGAATGAGCCTGCATAAAGCTGCTCAAACGGGCTATCATCAATGCTTTGGTCAGGACCGGAGGTAAGTATTTACCTGCACCGGAACTATGACTGCGGATCAGGTTATATTGTAACTGGTGTGTATCGTCTTCACTGATACGGTATTGTGCCATTGGTCCAAACCCGGTATTAATTCCGTAGATCAGCTTTTTGGCTGAGAATTTCTGAAGAAACAGGAAGTTTTCCTCTACCTGTTGCACGGCTGCTTCATCCAGACTTAATTCTTCCCCCCCAAATAATACCCGGTACACTTCTTCCAGTGAAAGTACCTTACTTCCTAAAACGACCATTATTTTAAATTATAATATTTAAATATGTGAAAAAGCCCTCAAAATTAGCAAATTCTAATTAAGAACATAATATAGGTTATTTGATAGCGCCTCAGGGGGATTTTGCGGGGCTTCGCCCTGCATCCAAAAATCAGACTGAGTCACTACCGGTTGTTGTATTATCCTTCTTCGACCCCTGGTTCGGGAGCTTCCACCAATACTTTATCAATACGGTGGGCATCCATATCAACTATTTCAAAAGTAAATCCTCTCCATTCGAACTTTTCTCCGATTTTGGGTATATGTTCCTGGTGATGGAGAATAAAACCTGCCATCGTATCAAACTCCTGCTCAAATTCGGCCATCCAGTCTTCCTTATCGAAACGGCTGAGGAAATCGTAAAAAGGAATCTGCCCGTCTACCAGGTAAGATCCGTCTTCACGTCTTACGATCTCATAATCATCATCCTGACCGGTTTCCGGCATATCGCCTACAATGGCTTCCAGGATATCATTTAATGTGATCATGCCCAGGAACGTACCATATTCATCCACGATAAATGCAGCATGACTCTGCGTTTCCTTGAATTTTTCCAGTACCTGGTAAGCAGAGTTGTTCTCCGGGATAAAGAGGGGTTTCTTTATGATTGGTTCCAGGGTGTAATTGTTGCTGGCAGCAGCCAGGTAGAGGTCCTTAATAGATACGATACCCAATATTTTATCTATCTGGCCATCGCATACAGGGTAAACAGAGTGTACGCTCTCAAAAATCTTATCTCTTAAAATTTCTTTCTGATCGGTCATATCCAGCCATACTATATCTGTACGGTGGGTCATGAGAGAGGTGATGTTACGGTCTCCAAGATGGAATACACGCTCAATGATCTCCTGCTCGGTTTCTTCAATAGCGCCGGAACTTGTTCCTTCATTGATCATCGCTTTGATCTCTTCTTCCGTCACATTGTTATTATCTGAAGGTTGCAGCTTAAACAAGCTTACCAGCAGGTTTGTTGAGATGGTGAGCAACCAGATAAAAGGTGAAGTGATCCTGGATAACCAGAGCATAGGCGCAGCCAGTTGTCTGGAAATAGCTTCCGGACGGGCAACACCCAGGCGTTTGGGCACCAGTTCACCCAATACGATGGTGAAGTAAGTGATCACCAGCACGATGATAGCCGTGGCAATGCCATGGCTGTAAGGCGCCAGATATTCTATCCGTGCCACTATATCTATGAGTTCCATTCTCCAGGTTGCACCGGAGTAGATACCTATTAAAATACTAATGAGAGTAATACCTATCTGAACAGTGGATAAAAATCTGTCAGGGTTGTTGGCCAGCTTGAGCGCTGTTTTTGCCTTTTCATCGCCTTTGTTGGCCAGGAATTCCAGCCTTGCTTTACGGGCCGATTCCATGGCACTCTCAGACATTGAGAACAAGCCATTTAATAAAATAAGGACGAGGATAATGACGACGACTTCCATGATACAAAGGCTAAAATAAAGAATTATTCAAATATTAAGGTAAGAAATGCTAAAAGCAGTCCTGCTGAAATAGCCAATACCTTGCGGTAGCTCAATTCATGGTGTTTGGTGCCGCTCTCATAAAATATGGTGGTTGATATATGCAGAAAGGCCCCGATGACGAGCGCTACCACATATGTAAGGACATGTTCCATCTGTGCAGAATGGCTGCCTGCTTCAGCGGCAAGCACTGCAGCCAGTGGTGTTACAAGCGAAAAGATAAGTAAGATTCGCCACAATTTCATTCCTTTCTGATGGGAATGAAGCATTACTGTCATCAGCGTTAGTGCTTCCGGCAGTTTATGGGCGGCTACACCTATGACCAGGGAAGACATGGACGCGCTGTCATTAAAATGGAATCCCAGCGGGATACCTTCCATGAAAGCGTGTATAGATAATCCCAGCAACAAAGGAGCTACGGCCACATGATGATGATCGTTCTGGGGCACATGTGTATGTCCGTGTTCCGTACCGTGTGACAACTGTGCTAAAGCTACCTGGAAAAAGAAACCGATCACAATGTAAATGCCGGCACTATGTCCCAGTTCATGGAATACTTCCGGCAGCAGGTGCAAGATAGTGATCCCGAAAAGACAGGCGCCGGTAAAGCCCAGCAGATAAAGAGGCAGGTTAGGATGTATCCGCCTGACTACCATTGGAATAATGCCCCCACCAAGGGTTGCAAGAAATATAATTATTAAGAAGATCCAGTTCATGGTGTTAATTCATCTTCCAGCCTGATACGGCGCTGAAAGAACCCGCCGCTCAACAACCCAATAAATATGCCGAGTACAGCACCGCCGGCAACATCCAGCGGATAATGCACACCCACATACACCTGGGCATAGCTGATCATAAAAGCCCAGAGGAAGAACAGAGAGGCATACCATTTGGAAATATGCCTGAATGTAAGAAAACAAAAAGTACCTAATGCGAAATGGTTGGCAGCATGATTAGAGGTAAAGCTGCCACTACCCGGACAATATGACACAAGTACCCTCACATAATGCTGTAATAAAGGATCACGGCAGGGTCTTACACGGCCTATCCAGTCTTTGATGTGAGAACTTGACTGGTCTGCCAGTCCGAAAGTAATCAGGAAGAATGCGATCCACCAGAATCCTCTCCATTTATAATTGATAGTGACGAACAGGCCCAGGAACAGGTATAAAGGCGCCCATACAAAAGGCTCCCTCAACCAGGGAATGATAGCATCCAGCCAGGGATGCTGCCATTGATTATTGATCCGGAAAAAGAGTTTAAGATCCAGACGAAGCAGTTTCTCCAGCATGGCTATGGTTTTGTAGCTATAATGATCAGTCGTGGTGAAGCCTGTTCATCGTAGTTATTAAATTGGTAGTCCCCAAAGATCTGTACTATCTCTAATCCCTGATGGGCAAACATTTCTTCAAAATCCTCTCTCGTATATGCGTTTACGCTTTCCGTAAAGCAAGCCCGCTGTTTCCTGGACTGGTCCAGGATATCAATCTGTTTCAGGAATTTATGGTCTGCTACTTCCCGCTGGATATCAAATAATACATTCTCCTTTTCCTTAGATTCTTCCGGTACCAGGTGAGCAGCCACATATGAGCTGTTCAGGTAATCCAGTACCAGGGTACCGCCGGGTTTCAGGGCATTCTTCAGCGTACGTAAGGCATTTTCGTTCTCACGTTGCGTATCAAAATAACCGAAACTGGTAAAGAAGTTAAAGACAAAGTCGAAGTAATTGACCCTGAAAGGAAGGCGCATATCGTGCTGGAAAAAGCTCAGATGATCATTTTCCATCTTTTTGGCGATGTTGATACTTTGTATAGACAGGTCTATACCGGTAACAGTATATCCTTTGTCTGCCAGGTATTTTGAATGACGGCCGCGGCCACAGGCCACATCCAGCATGGTGGCATCTGCAGCCGGGTGCAGGTACTCCAGGAGATGATCTATGAAAGATGCTGCTTCCTGACTATCCCGGTTATTATATAACAGGTGATAATAAGGAGAATTAAACCAGTCTTTAAACCATTGTTTTTGTACTTCCACGTCAATCTCTTTATAAACTTCCATGCTTTGTAATAAATGCGCCCTATTTCTTATTATTAAACATCAAATATCGGGTGCTTTCGTAAAATGCACGCGTTAAATTATCGAGCGCCTTTGCCGTATCCGGTTGTTGCAGCTTTATATTCTTTAATGGGTCTCCCTGAAGATCGTACAAAGCAGATTCCTGCGTCGCATAATTAATCTCATACTGGTATCTGTCGCCCATTATGGCAATATATGTCTGCATATTCTTTACAAAAGTACTAAAAGCATAGCGACCTGCACGGGAAGAATCGAGCATATTCTGTCCAAGCGTATAGTTCTTAACCGGCATACCCACTATGGTGGCCATTGTAGGGTATACATCCACCAGGCTGGTCGTCTGGTTCACTACTGCCGGCTGCACATTACCCGGACTATACATAAAGCAAGTCGTATGTACACCGCCGCTGCCCAGTTCATATTCCGGTATCGGCATGAAGTGGTAAGGATTCAGCGCGCAGTTATGATCCCCAAACATAATGAATACGGTATTTTCCAGGTAACCGCCTTTCCTTGCCAGGTCTATCAGGTGTCCTACGTTGTAATCTTCATAACGTAAAGCATTAAACTGATCTATGGAAACGAAGCCTGCCTGTTTGAACTTCTCCATATCTATATCCTTTTCAGTGACTTTTTTAAAGTCGCCCGAACCGGCCGTAGTAGTATAAGGAGGGTGATTATCTGCCAGTTGCAGGAAGGCAATGAAAGGTTGATTACGCTGATGGGCATCCCTGAAAATTTCATCTGCTTCTGTAACCAGGTCGTAATCAGATACACCCCATACGTCTGCTTTCGGTGCTTTATAATAACCTTCTTCAAAGATTTTCACACCTTCCACATTGCTGGTAAATATTGCACGGATGTTTGCCCAGTTGGTATTACCACCCAGCAGGTAGTACTTTTCGTACCCATGGAACTGGTCCATCACTACCCGCTGGTCCACCATCTTCGGGTGACGGGAAGCAGTATTGGCCATCGCGATATCCGGTAAACCGGTTGTTACACCGTACACTGTTCTTGCCGTACTGATAGCCGGCACATAAAAATGTTTGAACAGGATGCCACTGTCTGCAATGCTCTTCATATGTGGTGTAGCCTGCATAGGATTACCGTACATACTGGTTACACAGGCACCGGTAGATTCCAGCATTACCAGTACAACGTTCATTTTACGCCTGGACGGATCTGCCGCTATTGTTCTTACAAAGTTCAGCTTATCTACATCCGGACTATCTACGGCCAGGTATTTCGCTATCACGGGATAATACTTCCTGGTCATTTTCAGATCGTAGGTATCATTTCTTACAGACAGGTTGGATACGAGGTATAAGATAGGATTGAGTGCAAGACTGGTAATCCCGTTATCGCGGGAGAACATCGCCTGGCTCCAGCGCAGCGGGAAATAAGCAAAGTTCCCATAGATGCCGGCGGCAAAAAGCAGCACTACACTGGTTGCCCATCCTGCAAAACGCCAGTTGGTGATCTTCTTAGGCGGCTGGTTGGCCAGTCTGCGGTAAGTAGTCATCAGCAACCTGCTAACAAGGAACAGGAACAGCAGCAGGCCGATGAAAGCACGTATCACCGGGTAGGTCTGCCACAACATACTGGCAGTATCCGCTCTCTCACCACTTAACAGGAAGCGGGAAATGTTAGGATCTATACGCAGGGCCAGGTAGGCATAATGCCCCAGGTCCAGGGCATATAATAATATAAGCACGAAGTATATGATAAAGAAGTACCAGAAGGCAATCCTGCGAAGGAAAGTCTTGTGAAAGAACCCGTTCCGCCATATCAGTGTAATAATCAGGACCGGGACCATCAGGATCAGGGTAAGCCGCAAGTCGAACTTCAATCCAAGATACCAGGCCTTCAGAACAGGTGATGTGCCTGTTACGGTAGTCTTAAAAAAGAAGAAGTAGAATACCAGGCGGAATATTACAGAAAAAAGGAATAGGTAAGATGCCTGCAAAATAACGTAACGAATATACCGTGGTATATTCTTCCAAGTGTATTTCATGTAAAGAGCAACTGTTTTAGATCAAATGCGTTTAAAAACATAACAAAAATTTAAACGTGGCTGCAAATATACCAAATTCCACTTCTATCAAAGGGGGTATAAGAACTTAAAATCAACTTAAAATCATATATATACCATTGAATTTTACCTGGCAGGGCCTTTGAGGGTATATAGGACCGCAGTAGGAAATATGGAATTTTTCTTTTGGGAATAGTCACTTTATATTTGCCCTTCCTTTAAAAATTGAAAAATCGTGGCACTGATCAAATCAATTTCCGGTATTCGCGGAACTATTGGAGGCAAACCCGGCGAGGGACTCTCCCCGCTTGATGTTGTCAAATTTACAGCTGCCTACGGCACCTGGCTGACACAGCAATCCGACAATAAAAAAGTAGTTATCGGACGTGACGGACGTATTTCCGGAGAAATGGTGAAGCAACTGGTAGTGGCAACCCTCAACGGCCTTGGCCTGGATGTGGTTGATCTGGACCTCTCCACCACTCCGACTGTGGAAATAGCCGTGAAGATGGAAAACGCCGCTGGCGGTATCATCCTCACTGCCAGTCACAATCCTAAAGAATGGAACGCCCTGAAACTGCTGAACAGCGAAGGAGAATTCATCTCCGGAGAAGAAGGAGCCCTCTTACTGGACATCGCCGCACGGGAAGACTTTGTCTTTGCAGACGTCTCCAAACTGGGTACTTACCGTAAAGACGACAGTTATCTGCAGAAACACATAGACCTGGTAGTTAACTACCCCCTGGTGGATGTGCCGGCTATCAAGGCCCGTAACTTCAAAGTAGTACTGGATGCGGTAAACTCTACCGGCGCCATCTTCATCCCTGCCCTGCTCAAAGCGCTGGGAGTAGAGGATGTAACTGTATTATTCGATGAGGTGAACGGCAAATTCAGTCATAATCCGGAACCGTTACCGGAGAACCTGACGGCCCTCAGTAATGAAGTGAATAAGTCCAATGCCGACCTGGGCATAGCAGTAGACCCTGACGTTGACCGCCTTTGCTTTGTTTGTGAAGATGGCAGCATGTTTGGTGAAGAATATACCCTGGTAGCCGTGGCTGATTATATATTAAAGACCAGGAAAGGGAATACCGTTTCCAATCTCTCTTCCACCCAGGCACTGAAGGACATTACCCTCAAAAATGGCGGAGAATACCATCCTTCTGCTGTTGGGGAAGTAAATGTGGTGCGTAAAATGAAGGAAGTAAATGCCGTAATCGGTGGAGAAGGTAATGGTGGTATCATTGTTCCGGACCTGCACTATGGCCGTGATGCACTCATCGGTGTTGGTTTGTTCCTGAGTCACCTGGCTCAAAGCAAAAAGAACCTGAAAGCATTGCGTAACAGCTATCCCGACTATTTCATTTCCAAGAACAAAATAGAACTCGACAAAGGTGTGGACGTAAAAGACATCTTTGAAAAGATCAAAGGCAAATACAAAAATCAGCCGCTGAACACAGAAGACGGTCTGAAAATAGAGTTTGAGAAAGATTGGGTACACTTACGTACATCCAATACAGAACCTATTATCAGGATCTATGCGGAAAGCCAGAATGAGACCACGGCAGATAATATCGCCAAGAGGATCATGCAGGATATCCGTGAGTTTATGCATTGATAATCAGTAAAGATATATGGGCAAATTGGCGGATACATCATTTGTATCCGCCAATTTCGTTTTTAAATGTTATGCCAGCGTAGATTATGTAATCAAACTGAGGCACTACACGTTTTAGCGTTATTTTCAAAAAAAGTTGGACATTTGTGTCCGCCAACGGGCATTTATTTTATATCAAAAACCACCAACCACCTTGAAAAGAATATACTTTGACAATGCAGCTACCACGCCGCTGGATAAAGACGTCCTGGATGTGATGCTGCCTTACATGACCGAGAAGTTCGGGAACCCGTCTTCTATTTATTCATATGGCCGCGAAACACGTCTGGCCATTGAAACGGCACGTAAGTCAGTCGCAAAGATCCTGAACGCCAATCCCGGAGAGATCTTCTTCACTTCCGGAGGCACAGAAAGCAGCAACACTGCTATTGCTGCGGCCATCCATAACCTGGGTTGCCGTCATATCATCTCTTCCGAGATAGAACACCACGCTACCCTGCACACTGTAGAACACCTGCACTCTAAGGAGAACGTGAAACTCAGCAATGTACGCCTGCTGGCAGACGGACATGTGGACCCGGCTCACCTGCGTGAACTACTGGCCGGCTCCAAAGAGAGATGCCTGGTAACACTCATGCATGCTAACAATGAGATCGGCAATCTGCTGGACATACATGCTGTAGGTAACCTTTGCAAAGAATTCGATGCTATCTTCCATTCCGATACTGTGCAAACCGTAGGGCACTATCCTTTCGACCTCCGCAACACACCTGTACATTTCATTAACGGAGCAGGACACAAGTTCCATGGTCCTAAAGGCGTGGGTATCCTCTATGTAAATGAGAATGTGAAGATCACCCCTCTTATACAGGGTGGTTCCCAGGAGCGCAACATGCGTGCCGGTACAGAGAACCTGTACGGCATTGTTGGTTTTGCCAAAGCGCTGGAACTGGCTACTGTTCATTACGAAGAATACAGCAAATACATCAACGACCTGCGTATGTACATGGCAGAACAATTGCAGCAACATATTCCGGGTATCGGTTTTAATGGCGATCTGTATGGCCGTAGCCTGTACACAGTGCTGAACGTGTCTTTCCCTAAAACAGAAAAGAGCGAGATGCTGTTGTTTAACCTGGATATCAATGGTATCTGTGCCTCCGGGGGCAGTGCCTGTACATCCGGCGCAGATCTGGGTTCTCATGTGATCCGCGCCATTTCCAGCAACCCTAACCATATAGCGGTAAGGTTCTCTTTCAGCAAGAATAATACGAAAGAAGAAGTGGATGAAGTAGTGACTAAGTTGAAGGATATTATATAATATGGAGTGCCGGGTTTATGCCGGTGGCTTAAAAGCAAAAGGAGAAAGATGTTCGTCTTTCTCCTTTTCTTATTTATGAATTTCTGTTGATCACGTCATAAAACTTCTCTCTATACCCATCACTGATCGGAATAGACTGATTAGCAATCATTACCGTATTCTTCTCCACAGAATTAATCTTATTCAGGGAAACAACATAAGACCTGTGTACCCGGATAAATTTATCTGACGGTAGTCTGGTTTCAAATGATTTCAGGCTGCGCAGTGTCAATACCGGCTGATAAGGTGTATAGATCTTGGTATAATCTTTCAATGCCTCTATAAAGAGAATATCTTCCAGATTGATCTTGATGATCTTGTATTCTGTCTTAATAAAGATGTAGTCATTCACATGATTATTGCTGCTATCGCCATTCTTCTGCTGGGACATTGTCCTCAGTTCCAATGCTTTGGTAGCTGCGCGGAGGAAACGTTCGAAGGGAACAGGTTTAAGCAGGTAATCCACTACTTCCAGGTCAAATCCTTCCAGCGCATACTCACCGTAAGCAGTAGTAAACACCACCATAGGAGGGTATTTGAGCGATTTCATGAATTGAATACCGGTAATATCAGGCATCTTGATATCCAGGAAAAGGAGGTCTACCTTTTCTTCCTGTAAGAAACGCAAAGCCTCCGCCGCATTTTCAAACGTACCTACCAGCTGAAGAAAGGGGACTTTCTTTGCAAAATCAGTAATTATTTCCAATGCCAGTGGCTCATCGTCCACCGCTATACACCTGATCATTTTTCAACACTATTTTAAGATCAACAATAAATTGGTTATCAGCTTCTGTTATTTCTAATTCATGGTCTTCGGTGTAGAGCAATTCCAGTCTTTTGCGCACATTCTGCAATCCTATCCCCCCTTTTTCTGCTACCCTTTGCCGGAACATACTGTTTTCTACTACCAGCCGTACCTGGTTTTTCTCGATAGCCACTGCGATGGCGATGAAGGAAGGCTCTGCGTAGCTGATCCCGTGCTTAAATGCATTCTCCACGAATGGCACCAACAGCATGGGTTCTATCCGTAACCCTATCGGGTTCCCCTGTACCGCATAGTCTACCACGATATCGTCCGGCATCCTTAAACGTTGAATATCAATGTAATCTTCCAGGTATTGCAGTTCCTGTTGCAATTGCACTTTGTCTTCATTCGATTCATAAATCATGTACCGCATGATGGTTGACAGCTTTACAATAGCATGTTCCGTTTGTGCAGAATGTTTATGTGCAAGTGAATAGATAGTGTTTAGACAGTTAAAAAGGAAGTGAGGATTAATCTGAGACTTTAAAAATTTTAATTCCGCATTCAGGTTCTCTACTTTCAGGGCTTCCCGCTGTTGTTCACTCTTGAACCATTCCTGGGCGATCTTGATAAATCCACTCATGAAAAGCATGAGCAGCGCGGCAAAGACCGATTTACGCAGTATTTCCGGGAACAGGATATAGTCCAGGAAAGTAGGTACTCTCCTTAGCCGTAGCTGGGGAGGCATGCCTGCAGCAGCGGTATCGTGTAAAATGCCTTCTTCGAAGGCAATGGGTGGCTTTTCCCTGAAATAGATACTCCTGCTCTGCTTTATAATATCCTGATCCTCAGGGGCATGGTAACGACTGAAAGGTGGCGGAGGCGTAAACCCTATATCCTGGCCTCTGCTGGCTGCCGTTTCCTGGGCCGCATAGGTTTTCCAGAAGAGATAATCCGTGAGCGCCTGCTGCATGATGATGAAAACCAGCATGAAGATGACACAGCTCAGGTAGTAAACGATCTTCTTTAAAGTAAAATATCTTGGGATGAGTATGTAGAAGTTGAGATAGAAAACACCTATCAGGAAGAGATTATCTACTATTTCACGGGCAAAGAACCAAGGGTGCTGGATTTTGATCCTGTAGATGAAAAAAGGAAAAAACAGGAAACAGGTCCAAACTACAATATGCAGTCCAACATTAAATAACCGGCTTTTATAGAGTAGTTTTAAATTTATCATGTGGCCAAAAGCGCGATAAACTTACACTCAATTCCGTTAAAGGGGGTGTTAAAATTTGTTAAGTAAGGTAAAAGGAATGTTAAAATTTGGAGAAAATAGATATCCCATGTGGCCGGATACAGTACTATGGCCAGTATTATAAATAATTAATATGTTCTCTTCAGACTGCTATATGCTACTCAACGCCGGCGATTTTCATATCCATTAGTTCCTGTTTGGAGATCACCGGAAAGCTTTTACCGTTGCTGCGCATTTTTGCTACCATCAAATCTCCTACCTTCCGGGCATCTTCCTTTGTCTGGAAGTAATGTCTGCCTGCTACGGTAGGTATAATATCCTGATAGATAAAGGTTTTGTGACCGATGTTAATCTTAAAGCCCCAGGAGCCTCCACCTTCCAGTTCAAAAGGAATTACCGCAATGCTGTCATGCACTGCGGTAATTTCTATATTTTTTGCCTGTTGTTTCTGCTGACAAGAGGTAGCTAGAGCTATGATTATCAACAGATAAAAGGACGTCTTAGTCATTAGTATCGTTTTCCTGAAGAGGCTTGAATTCATGACAATCATCCAGCTGAGTGCTGCTGGCCAGACCCAGTGCTACATAACCTCTGTTTTTTACGCTGAAGCCAACTGCGCCTGTACGGGAAGCAGCATCGAAAGCAGTCTTTTCTGTCCAGTAACCTGAGACTGGATTATATGCCCATGTATTGCTGAGTGAGCCAGTTGCCAGGTATGCGATGTTGTCGATAACAAAAGCAACAGCACCGTAACGGGCGATAGTGGTGTAATCATCATCGAATGAACCATCGGTAGCATTCTTGATCTGCCATCTTTCATTCCACTGGTCGTTGGCAGCATCATACACATACATACGGGTGGATGATTCTGTATTGCTAACACCTGTAACTACG
The DNA here is from genome assembly GCF_009758125.1 of Chitinophaga oryziterrae. Lineage (GTDB taxonomy): Bacteria > Bacteroidota > Bacteroidia > Chitinophagales > Chitinophagaceae > Chitinophaga > Chitinophaga oryziterrae. The sequence goes on along the minus strand of NZ_WRXO01000002.1, from coordinate 545,540 downwards.
TAAGCACTATCCTTGATAACAAAAGCAACAGCTTGTTTTCTCTTGTCTTTCAGTGGATTAGCTTCTGTCCATGAGTTAGAGGAAGGATTAAATTTGTAGAAATCACTGAAGTTGCTACCGCTTGTTCCGGAGCTTCCTGTACCAACGTAACCGTAGTTACCCAGGCCAAATGAAACTGCATAATAACGTGCAGCACCAGGGAAATCCGCTCTTGACTGCCAGGTATTGGTAGCAGGGTCGAATTCCCATGTATCTTTCAACATTTCGTAGTTGTTATTGTAACCGGTAGTCACATACCCTTTTGTACCTACGGCAAAGCCGGTAGCACCTAAACGGGAAAGGTCATGAGTTGCATCAGCAGGGTCAGCAAGTGCTGCCATAGAAGTCCATGCATCCTTTACCGGATCGTATTTCCAGAAGTCGTTCAACTTGGCACCGTCGCCTGTTCCACCAAAGCCTGTACCTACATACGCTGTATCCCCAATCACAAAACTAACAGCTTCACGTCTGGCATCACCCTGATAGTCGGCCCGTTTGATCCAGTTACCCAGCTTAGTCGTATCGCTGTTGGATGTACAGGACGCTAACGTAAACACTGTTAATCCCAGAAAATATACTTTTAAATAGCGCATAAGTTATTTCTTTACTTTTTTTATAGCTGCCAAAATTATCCGCCCTTATTGTAGTGCAATCAGAAAATAGATACAATGCTACATTTACATGATAAAGGACGGGTTTTCATCTGCCAATCGGTTTGTTTGCCTTACAACCACTGTTACTGCCCCGGCAGTAGCATAAGGAGCAGTGAAGGTGATTCGTCGATAAAAAAAGCCAATTGGCATATTAAATAAGCAGGAACTAGGCATCCTGTCTAAAATTGCGCTCCATGAATAAAAGTATCCGTGCCAAAGAGGCCTGTAAATATCTGGTTTGTGCGTTATTGATTACAGGCGCTGAAGCCTGTGACAAAGCCGGTTTCTCCTACGATAATATCGTTGATAATGGAGCGACCCAATATATTGTTGTCGATTCCGTAACAATGAATATGAATACAGTATTCCTGGATTCTATTCCCACATCTTACCAGAGCCTGGCATTGGTAGGTAATCACACCGATCCTATATTCGGAACGGTATCCGCATCCTCTTACTGGAGGGTAAAGGCTTTCAACGGAGCGACCATCCCCGACCTGGCATCTTATGATTCCCTGGTGATGATCATGCGTCCGAATAAAACCGGTATGTATGGTGATACTGCGGCAGTACAGGATGTATCGGTATACCGTGTAACAGAAAAGATAGACACCCGTATTACAAACGGTTATTTATATAGTTATGATAAATTTGCTACTGAAACAACACCACTTGGTAGCAAACAGTTCAAAATCAGACCCAGCATCGATACACTCATCAGGATTAAACTGGATGATGCACTTGGAGCGGACCTCTATCAGAAATGTAAGTCTAAATCCCAGACTGTTACTGATCAGATCCAGTTTGCAGACTATCTGAAAGGTCTCTCTATCCAACCTGGCGCTAACAGCAAACTTGTTAGTTCTTTCCGTGGAGATGACTCTCTGACCATGCGTTTATATTACCATCAGAACTCTGGTGAAAAGCTTACTACTACCATCGATTTCCCGGTATATAACGCGGCATTACAGTTCAATCATATTGATGTGACCCGTCCTTCCGGATCACCGCTGACAGCGCTTTCCAGCTCTAACAAGCTACTGGCTTCCACCAGTGCTGGTAACAGGACATATGCACAGCCGCTGACAAACCTGATCAGCCGTATCGATATGCCTTACCTGAAGAACATTTCACAACTGCATAAGTTCTTTAAAGTAATGCGTGCCACCCTGACAGTAAGACCTGAAAAACAGACCTATCAGTATCCATATAATCTTCCTGCCAAACTCACTCTTTGTGAAATAAACAGCACGAATTCTATTACAGATACACTGATTTCTCCAAGCACAGGTGGCGTACAAACCGGTAACCTGGTGATTGATTACGCATACAATCTGAATACCGATTATACATACGATATTACCAATTATTGCATAGCACAAATGTCCGCTGTAGATGCGAATATCCGTGGACTGGCATTGATACAACCGAGGAATACAGGGTTTACGAGATTTGACCGTGTTGTACTGGGTGATAGAAAGAATAAGTTTAACAACATTGAGATTAAGATCTATTACCTGCAGTATGAATAATTGCCATCAAGTTCCAGATTACATGAAGCGAATAAAACAATATACAACTGGCTTATGCGTAGGCGGCCTGATATTATTATCAGGAAAGGATGCTGTGGCACAAAAAGGGATCAACTCCCTTTACTCTGCTTATGGTATTGGCGACGTGGAACAACATGATTACAGCCGTAACTTTGGAGTGGGTAGTACAGGTATTGCCCGCCGTTCAGACTTTTTCCTGAACGAGCTGAACCCAGCCTCATACTCAGCGATACCCAGACAGCATTTTATGTTTGATGTGTCCCTCAGGGCGCAATCCATTACTTATAAAGATGCAGGTTCCCTGAACCAGACGGCCGGAGATGTGATTATCAAAAGACTGGCATTAGGCTTCAAAGCCAGCAACCGCTGGGGTATCAGCGCAGGCTTCTCTCCTTACAGTACTGTTGACTATAAACTTCTTTCTACTACATTCATAGATACATCTCCACTGGTTACCACTACAGAAGGTACCGGCGGTATCAATAAAGCATATATCTCCAATGCAGTAAAATTAACGAAGAACTTTTCCGTAGGCGTATCCAGTAACTTCCTGTTCGGCCCTATCAACACTACCTCTAACGTAGGTGGAGATACCGTATCTACCAGGACAGAACGTTACGCCTTTAACATGAACTTCACTACAGGTGTTCAGTATAGCGGCAAGATCGGTAAGAAATGGCTGTTAGGTTTAGGCGGTACTTATCGCTTTAAAACCAACATGAACTACCAGAACAAACTGTATATCCTGAACAGTAGTTCTACTGTGTTATTTACCGATAATGACCTTGCAAGGACCAAGATCAAATTACCTGAGCAGATCGGTGGAGGTTTCTCCCTGAGTAACGGGACCATCACCTGGTTAGCTGATTACCGTACAGAGAAATGGGGTTCTGCAGGTAATAAAACCACTAACTATAATCTTGTCAACTCCGACCGTTATTCAACGGGTCTTGAGTATAGCTTCAAACGTACTTACTACAACCAGCAGGTAGAAGGTATCATCGCACAGGCTGGCTTCTCTTATTACAATTCCAACCTGGTAGTGAAAAACAACCAGATCAGGGATGTGGCAGGAACGGCTGGTATCTCTATCCCCAGCCGCAGCGGCGCACTTCGTTACTATATAGGTGTTGAAGTAGGACAACGTGGTACTACCAGCGGTGGATTAATCAAAGAAACTTACGTGAATGGTGTATTCCACTTCTCATTAAGAGATATCTGGTTTATACGCAGAACGTATGAATAATATTAATGAAAAGGAGGACATGAAGTCCTCCTTTTTTATTCCTTTAATAATTTCTCAAACCATAGTCCGGAGTCTTTCATCGTCCTTTGCTGCGTTTCCATATCTACATGTACTAAGCCAAAACGAGCCCTGTATCCCTCTGCCCATTCAAAGTTATCGGTCAGTGTCCACGCAAAAAATCCATCTACCTTCACTCCTTCCCGCTTTGCCTTCAATATTGCTCCCAGATATTCTTCAAAATATTTAATGCGATCTGTATCATGTATTCGTCCATCTGTGAGTACATCGTTAAAAGCCGCTCCGTTCTCTGTAACGATCAGTCTTTTTACGCCTTCGTAAGCTGCAAACTGCTTCAGTATGTTGTACATTCCGGTACCACTTATTTCCCAGCCCAGCGCAGTCACCGGTACTTTACGCGCCCTTGCCTTTACTTCCGAAACACCTACTACCGGCATGAAATAATTACTTTTCATCACCAGCGGGAAATAATTCTGTACACCAATGAAGTCGAAATCAAAAGCCAGTTGGTCCCAATCGCGCCAGAGGCCATAACGACGCTCAATTTTGCGCAGCAGGGGGAAATCGGCAACAGGGTAACCTAAGCCTAACACGGGCTCAAGGAAGAGGCGGTTAAACAGCGCATCGGCCTTTTTGGCCGCCTGTATATCTCCTTCGCTTTGCGTATGGGGAATAATATGAGAGCAGGACAATGCGGTGCCTATCACAGCGCCTTCCACTTCCTGGCGGATCACCTTGGCCGCAGAGGCCTGTGCCAGTAATGTATGGTGTACTGCCGGGAAGAAATAAGATAATCCGAACTTGCCGGGGGCATGTACACCCAGCATATACCCCAGGGAAGTAAAGCCAAAGGGTTCATTCATCACGATCCAGTGTTTCACTTTCTGCCCGTATTCCCGCATACAGATACGCACATATTCTTCAAAGGCGAATATCACACCGCGGTGTGTCCAGCCTCCCTTTATTTCAATGGCATGCGGAAGGTCCCAGTGATACAATGTGACATAAGGTTGTAATCCCAATTCCAGGCAGGCGTCTATCACCCGGTGATAAAAGGCGATGCCGGCAGGATTTACTTCGCCTGTTCCTTTTGGAAGTATGCGGGCCCAGGCGATGGAGAAGCGGAATACCTTGAAACCCATTTGTTTGGTCAACAGCAGGTCATCGTAGTAACGGTTATAGAAATCCGTAGCTACACGGGCATGAGTGCCATCTTTCACTTTGCCTTTACGGGCAGTGAAAACGTCCCATATAGAACTCCCTTTACCATCGTGCTCAAAAGCGCCTTCATTCTGGAAGGCCGAAATGGTAACCCCCCATAAGAAATCAGCCCCAAAATCTTGTTTTGTGAATTGTTCCATATACAAATCCAGGCTGCAGTTTACAATACTTTTATTGCATAGCTAATTATTTTCCTGTTAAGAATTGCGAATAATTCCGAACTTGCTGACCTGTTTACCTGCAATTCCCACCAATTTAATCAGATGAGTGTATGAATAAGATATCAATTACCTTATTTGCCTTATTATTGGGTGCATGTCAGCAAAACGGTAAACCAACGGCAGGCGCCGTAGATCCTCTGCATCATATTGATTCCCCGGGCCACATGGTAATCATACCTGGCGGCACTTTTACAATGGGAGCAGATGATAAAGAAGCCCGTGCAGATGAGCAGCCCAGGCATACTGTTACAATAGACAGTTTTCAGATGGACGAGCATGAGGTGACTAACGCCGAATTTGCCGCTTTTACGGCCTCTACGGGTTACGTTACGCTGGCAGAAAAGCCTGTCACCAAAGAAGAGTTGATGCAACAATTGCCTCCCGGTTCTCCTGAACCTGACAGTAGCATGTTACTACCCGGATCATTGGTATTTACTCCTCCCGACCATGCCGTACCGCTGGATGATGTGTCTCAGTGGTGGTCCTTTGTACAGGGAGCCAACTGGCGGCATCCTGACGGGCCGGGGAGTGATCTGAAAGGTAAATCACAATATCCTGTAGTACATATCTCCTGGCTGGATGCACAGGCATATGCCAAATGGGCCGGTAAACGCCTGCCTACAGAAGCAGAATGGGAATATGCCGCCCGTGGCGGATTGAAAGACCAGCCTTTTCCCTGGGGAAATGAAGCCCTTACAACAGGTAAGATCAAAGCCAATACCTGGAACGGGCATTTCCCTTATCAGAATACTAAAACGGATGGCTTTTCAGGCGCTGCCCCTGTAAAATCTTTTGCCCCTAACGGATATGGGCTCTATGATATGTCCGGTAATGTATGGGAATGGTGTGAAGACCTGTACAACAATACTTACTACGCGCAGTCTGCTGATGCCCATAATCCTCAGGGACCGGAAACGGGCTATGACCCTGATGATCCCTCCTCTCCCAAAAGAGTGATCAGGGGAGGATCTTATATGTGTACAGATGAATATTGTTCCGGATATCGTGTAACGGCAAGGATGAAAACAACAGCAGAATCAGGATTGCAGAATTTAGGTTTCCGTTGTGTAAAAAGTATTAAATAAAAATCCCGGGGAATACCCCGGGATTTTTTATATCAGGTTATTTTATTTTGAGTTTTATTTCTATAACGCCATTGGCGCCGTCCTTACCATATTTGCTGGTGGCTGCATCATCTTTAAGAACATACATAGCTTCTATGTCACTGGCAGAAATCTTTTTGAGGTCTCCACTGCCGGCAACTTTTCCATCAATAACATATAGCGGATTGCCATTGGGAACTACAACGCTATTCGTACCCACATTTATCTGATGCACCTTATTCTTAGCCATGTACTCTTTGGTATCGATAAAAATTACCCCATTTTTACCATCCTCTCCATATGTTGCCGCATCCGGATTACTCAACACGGTGATGTTTTGAATATCCTCACTCTTCACACCCGGGTCACTGTGCCCATGGGATACGCCATCAACGTAATATATCGGAGTACCAGTGGCAGGAGTACCGTTAGCGTCCATAGCCGGGCGTCTGTAGGTAATACCTGTCTGGGCCGGAGGGCCGCTGATAGCCGCGGTCCTATAACTTGTCACCATTATTGTTCCCGGCTTCGGAGCAGGAGCTGGTGCAGGAGCAGGAACAACCGTAATTGTTCTTGCCGGTGGCGCCGGTGGTGCGGGAGGAGCCGGTGGTAATGATGGTACTGGCGGAGGCGGTGGCACTACGCCTGCCGGAGGAGGCGGTGGTGGTGGTACAGGAGGAACAACGTTCTTTCCTTTCTTCTTAGATGAAGGATACGCTGTATCTCTCGTTTCTGCTCTGGCAGTAAATGTTGCAGAATGTTTTACAGAAGTTTTTGCGGACACAAAATTAATAGTGTCCCTTGTGAGAACCAGTTCCCCTGCAGGATTAACACCTGTTGTATCAGTTGTTGATTTACTCTTATTACCCGCCCTGCTGATATTGAGTGAAAGCAATGCAATACCTACCAGGCTCCCCAGTACTAAATAACGCAGCAAATGATATTGAGATGATTTCTTTTTGTTCATCATCATGATCCGTTTTTTTAAATGTGAGAAATTGAAATTGTTTGCGATGGCCGTCGCATATGGGATCCCACTTACTTTTATAAGACTGTATTGATATGTTTTCGCATCCATTCCCTGTTGCAGGATACACCTGTCGGTAATGAATTCCAGGTTTTCACGGATGGCCGTACTCATTAACCAGGCACCCGGATTAAACCAGTAAAAGACCTTGTTTAATTCTCCCAGCATAACGTCCAGTGTATGCCATTGTTTTACATGCACTTTCTCATGACGTACTATAGCCAGGAACTCCACAGGCGTATGCAGGGAAGGGTTTATATAGATATTATTGATGAAAGAGAAAGGTGTTATTTTTTTTGCAGATACTCTTATATCCCCTTCTTTGACAGTGCTTCTGTGCAGTTTCCAGAGAGATGATAATTGTATGATCAAACGTATTCCCATTACAATAACACCCGTCCAGAAAATATACAACAACACTATATTTATCAGAGGAGTGGAAGGACGCTCATTCAATGCTGCCAGGTCCGGCACATAGGTCAATGCAACGTTATTGACAGGCTTCTGTTCACTGATCACAATGAGTGGGAATACCGCTGAAAATACGATGCCTGCCAGCAGGAAAAAACGGTTCAGAATATAGAATGTAAGGCGACGTAACCCTAAACGGTATGCCAGATAGAATAAGGTAAGCGCAATATTGGCTTTTAACAGATAGATAAGCATAAGGCTATCAGTTTTTTTCGATCATCTTTAATATTTCCTTTAATTCATCCGGAGTGATCTTCTTCTCTTTAGCGAAGAAAGTCACCAGGCTTTTATAGGAATCGTCGAAATAATCTTTTACAAACCCGTTCATGAATTTCTGCTTGTACTCATTTTCCGCGATGACAGGTGTATACTCATATACATTGCCCATTTTACGGCTTTGCAGATATCCTTTCTTCTCCAGGTTCTTGATGGTAGAAGCCAGCGTTGTATAAGGCGGCTGCGGAGCGGTATGTGCTTCCAGAAAATCTTTCACAAAACCAGACCCGGTTTTCCACACGGCCAGCATTGCTATTTCTTCCTGCTGTGTAAGCTTTTCCATATTCATTACGATTGTTTCGTAAATCTACGAATAGTTCGTAGTAAAACAAATTTATTTTAGGTTTTTAACAATTAAATAAGGGGGATGCATGGTCATGCATCATTCATATAGGGTTCATGCTTAAACCATGAAGGAGGTATGACGGAGACATGACGGAGACATGAAGGAGATATGAAGGAGATATGAAGGAGATATGAAGGAGATATGAAGGAGATATGAAGGAGATATGAAGGAGGAAAGGCCCCTTTCGGAGCCTTCTATATATAAACGTAGTTAGGAGTCGGGTTATTTAATCATCTCTTCCAGCTTCTTCTCCAGTGCATCTCCCCGTAAATTCCTGGCTATTATCTTCCCCTGCGGGTCTACCAGCAGGTTCTGAGGAATTGCCCGGATACCATACAATTCAGCCGCCGCATTTTTCCAGCCTTTCAGATCAGAGACGTTGGTCCAGGGAAGATTATCTGCCTGTACGGCTGCCAGCCACTTCTCTTTTTTATCATCCAGAGAAACAGCTAAAACGTCAAACCCTTTATCTTTAAATTTACTATATGCCCTGATCACATTCGGGTTCTCTGCACGACAAGGCCCGCACCAACTGGCCCAGAAATCTACCAGCACATATTTACCATTAAAGGACGTCAGGCTCACATTCTTACCTTCCGCATCCGGCTGGACAAAATCCATTACCGGTTTACCCACCGATGTTTTCCTTGCAACAGCCAGCCAACTGGCAAATTCTTTTCCTGTAGGGGTATTACGCAGGCTCTTACTGAGTTTGTTATAAATAGGTTCAATTTCGACGGGATTAATATCATAGCCGGCATACTGACCTAATACAAATAATGCGATAGGAGAACCGGTGTTATTTCTAAGATAATCCCCCATGATCTTATTGCGGATGGCTTCCAGCTCATCAAAGCGCGGTTCCAGCTTCCTGATCCCCTCTTCATCCTTAGCCATGTATAACTGACGGTTCAACTGCTTCAACTCATTTAACTGGCTGGTAACATCCTTTAAAAGTTCATTCAGTTTTATATAGTCATCATTGGCAGCAGAGCCTGTTACGGTTGCTTTACTGATAGAATCCTGTGTAGTAACGGTTAAGGTCCCTTTTTCTATAAAAACGGTCAGAACGTCACGTTTCTTCGGTCCTCCATTTTCCGGGTCCTGTACCTTCAGCATCAGGTAGGCCATAGTAGGCTCATCCACTGTTCCATTCAGCACAAATTTACCCTCTTTCACCTCCGCACTATCTATTTTATTAGAGCCGTGGCTCCTCATACTTATATATACTTTCGCCGGCTTTTGAAGCTGCTCCACGGACCCCTGTATTGTAAAAGACTTATCCTGCGCAAACAAGACCGCATGCCCGAACAATGCCGCGATCATCAATACTGACTTCATTGACTCTGATTTGAACGACAAAAATCCCACATCCGGAGAGGAAAATCAAACTGATTGTGATAAACGGTGAAGTCTGACTAAGAATATGACCTGAAAGATAAATTTTGCCAATCCACAGATTGCAAATAATAATTAGTCTAGTATAATACGAAAGATAAAATCTATATCATTAGATTACTATTGATTTTGTAGCCCAAATTACTCAAATCAGTTTTACGAAATAAGACATTACCATTTTCTTAAGACTGTTAAAATTTCAAATTATTTGTGTGATTTCCTATACGGAATTAATTGTGACCCAAATATTACATACCATTACGAACACATACATCCTTATGTAAAATAACAACTCGTTTCCCTTCAATTCTAAACGCTAACCCATTGAAGTGAAAATCCATTTTTCCATTTCTTAAACACCATGTTTATGCATCCATTATTGCTCTTTGTAGCAACGTAAAGCGTCATGTTCCTATAAAAGTTAATCCAACTATCGTACATGTCAACTACATGAACAGGGAGAATTATTGTTATTTCTGAAAACATTTCAATCTCGTTAAAGCTGGAAATGACTTCGCAAGCCCTTTAATCACTTAAAACAATAAATCAATTATGAAAAAGTTAATCTTTTCGCTGCTAGTCTCTCTTTGCGCTTTGCTATCTATTAACGTCCATGCACAGGACAAATATTATTATGTACAATATGCCACTTCGGTGTCGGTTCCAGTCGTGATGCAGACTACTAATATTGGCATTACCACTTCACAGACTATATCTCCTGGTGTAGTAAACACCTGGACAAATACTGCTCCAGGTGGATATTATACCAACCCTTCTGGCATCTTTTCCTATGGCGCTTACTGGCTCACACCCACTATTATTACACCTGTAACAGTACAGGTGCTATCTGGCTACACAGCAACTATTCTCAATTCATCTGGCATCAGTACAAAAATCCAGCTAATCCTCCATTGCGGGGGTACACTTTTCTACGGTTCCGTCGTAACAATACCATCTGGAGGAACAGTTACCACCCCCATTCCCGCAGGCGCTTACACATATACTACAACACCTACGGCATCTGCTTTGATTACATTGGAAATGACTACCAATAATCTTTGATGTATTATCATCGATTGAACAGATCCTATAAAAGCATTCTTCCGCTAATCCTGCTGTTGCTCGTATCCTATATGGCTGTCGGGCAGCAGACTGGGATGGTATGGGGCCAACTCTCAGATACAACCAACCATCAGTTGCTGAAGGATGCTTTTATAACTGTTAGCCGCGTGAGTGACGACTCTATCCAGAAAAGATTCTTTTCTACGGAAAATGGCTCTTTTAGCTGCGATCGTCTACCCTATGGTAATTATCTCATTCACATCTCCATCCAGGGACTGCAACCAGTGCAAAAAAAATTCACACTGAACGATCAGCAAAAACAACTGGATATGGGCATCATCTACATGCACATACGTGTAATGGAACTGGATACACTTGTTGTACAGGAAGCTGCCGTTTTGATAAAAAAAGATACAGTAGAATATAATGCAGGGCGTTTCCAGACCAACCAGTACGCCTCCCTTTCAGATCTCCTAAAATTACTTCCGGGATTACAGCTGAAAAATGATGGTAACATCAGTATAAACGGACAGCCTATAGACCAGATTATGGTAGATGGTAAACCTTTTTTTAATGGTGATCCTCAAACAGCGCTCACTCATTTACCTGCGGAGATCATTAAAAAAATACAAGTATATACCACCACTCAAAACAACCTTTCGGGTGTTCCCCCTCCCCCTGGCTTCCCCGGTAACAAGACCATCAATCTTGTCCTGAAAGCAGATAAAAGGAAAGGTGATTTTGGCAAATTATCAGTTGGTGCCGGCACCGGAGGAGCATTCAACAGCAACGGAGATCTGAACCATATGAACGGAGGCCAGCAGATATCTGTCATCGGAGATGCCGGGAATATTGACAGAGAAAATACACGCGCAGACTTATTCAGCAGAGCCAGCGGGATTACACGCAATCTGAACGGAGGAGTTAATTATCGGGATTCCCGTAACGATCATACCAGCATAAACGGGAGCTACATGAATTCCGACCAACGCAATGAAAATTCGCAACGCATACATGTACTGAATATCTTCCCAGGCAATTCTTCTACCGTGCTGGACCAAAACCTGAACATGGTCACGCATAATAATACACAGCGCTTTAACCTGAACCTGGAACATAAACCGGATGCTTTTAATTCCTTTATTTTTCAGCAAAACGTAATGTTACAGCGTACAAACACGGTACAGGATCAACAAAACACGCAACACTATGAAAGCTCAGGAGATCGCATTTATCAGTCTTCTGGTAATAACAGCAGCAATACAGATAGAAGAATGATCTCTTCCACTCTCCAGTACAGACACAACGGGCAGCAACCGGGGCAAATGCTTTCCCTGGAACTGAATATGTTCAACAATTACACGGACTATAACGGGAGCTACTTTACTCAAACAACTCATCTCTCCGGCAGCAGCAGTCTAAACCAGCATAACACCAATACTGACCATGTACTCGTTTTATCTCCATCCATGAATTACATGATGCCGATAGGAAAGCAAAATATATTAAATATACGAGCCAACTATTCCTATACCCATGATGACATCGCTACAAGAACTTATAGTTTTAATGGAAGCACTCAACATTTTGATCAACTGGATACCACACAAAGCAATGACTTTAAAAGCAGTTATCACAATGCTGCCATGCAAATGAGTATAAGAAAACAATGGAATAAAATAACCCTGACGGCTGGAACTGGCATAGCGGCCGACTGGCTTTCCGGTGATAATAAGACTAACCAATCCCATACAACAAGACATTTCATCAACATGCTTCCCTCAGTAACCCTGGGTCTGGGTTCCGGCTTACAGGTCAGCTATACCGGCAAGCCGGTAGTTATTATAGTACAACAACTACAACCTGTATCCGTTACGGCCGATTCTCTTTTTATACAGGAAGGTAATCCCGATCTGCAGGAACCTTATACGCATTCTCTGAACCTTGGTTACAGCGTTTTGCGCCCCGGCACGCAGCAATTTTTTTCTGCTTCTTTCAGTGGTAGTATTACCATGCATTCTATCCAGCATGCTGTCTCGCTGATGGATAATGGAGCACAGATAAGCAAACCTGTTAACTTGAATGGGGCACAAAATCTTTCCTTGATACTGAATTATGCGATCCCCGCCCTACAAAGGAAGTCAGGGTTTAATATTGCAGCCAATGCCACTTATTCAAAAGATCCTCTTTTAAGTAATGGGATCAGGAATAAAAGCAGTTTACTATACTTTTCAAGCACCTTTACATGGAACTTCCATACTGATAAGGGAATTGATCTGAACATTAGCAGTACGCCGGCCTATAACAGCATGCACACAAGTATGGGGCAGACCAGCCAATATTTCATAGCAATCTTTGGTGGCAAAGCAAGTTATACAAGGGACAGTTGGGAAAGTGCATTATCGGCTTATTATACCTTCAATAATAGTCTGCCAGGCAGCTATCAGCCAGACTATCCCATTATCGCACCGTTTATTGGTTACCGCTTTTTAAAGCGTAAAGCAGCTCAGGTCAATCTTTCCATTAATGACCTCCTCAACCAGCAATCAGGTGCATACAAGAGCATTGAACCAGGAACAGTAACGGATACGTGGTCCAGGACCAGGGGCCGCTATCTATTAGTAACTTTTACCTATAATTTCAGCAGATTTGGCGGGGGAAACCATAATATTCATTAACAACAAAAGGCCCTATAAAGGGCCTTCTGCAATAATATTTAATATATTTCCAGAAAAAATCTACTTCAATACTTCTTTCAGTTTCGCTTCCAATGCCGCTCCGCGTAAATTGCGACCGATAATCCGGCCTTGCGGATCTATCAGGAAGTTGGCAGGGATAGAATTAACACGATATAATTGTGCTACCTGGTTGCTCCATCCTTTCAGGTCAGATACATGTGTCCAGGAAAGCCCGTCCTGTTTAACCGCTCCTATCCAGCGTTCTTTATTATTATCAAGGGAAACACCCAGGATCGTAAAGTTTTTGTCTTTAAAACGTTCAAAAGCCTTCACCACATTCGGGTTTTCTGCACGACAGGGACCGCACCAGCTGGCCCAGAAGTCGACCAGTACATACTTTCCACGGAAAGAAGACAGTTTCACGGCTACCCCGTTTACATCTTCCTGTGTGAAATCAGGCGCTAAACCAGCCGATGCTCCGGCTTCTTCCCCCTGTGTACTGGCCAGGTATTTAGCTGCCGATTTACCATATTTGGTCTCTTTCAGCGATTTATCCAGTGAATTATAGATCTGAGCAAACTCTTCCTGGTCCAGGCGGGTGCGCAGCTCATTCAGTAATACCCACATGCTGGCCAATTGCTTAGGGTGTACTTTAACGAATTGTTTACCCGTAGTTAACACATCCTGGTTAAAAGCACCTGCCTTCGTCCTGAAAGCAGTTTTAGCAGCTTCATCATCTTCAGCAATGCCGGCAGCTTCCGCATTCAATGCCTGTGCACGCTGTATCAGTGGACGGAAAGCCTGCTGATAAGCCTGCATTGCGGCATTCTCCTCCCCGCCTTTGATAGATTCCGCTACCGGGAAGTCACTCACATTAAACACCACCTTTATCGGCTCTTTAGCCGGTACGAACAGGTAAGGATAATCCTTCCCCTGCAGGATAAGCGCATGAATAGATGGAGTAGCCGGCGTTACAGTAAAGGAAAACTTACCATCTTTGAGGACAGTTGAATCCTTTGGGTTATTGTCTTCATCACTGTACAGGAACAGGGTTTTACCATCAGCACCCTTGAGGGTACCTGATATCATCTGCTGTGCAGAGACCGTCCATGAGAAAAGCGCACCAATGGCGCATAAAGCAAGTTGTTTCACAGCTCTAATATAAGAAATAAGTCCTATTTATTGTGCCTTTGCTGTAGTATGGCAAGTACATCGGCCAGTTGATAGCCTTTGGCACTCAGCAGTACGAGGTAATGGAAAAGCAGGTCGGCAGATTCATTGAGGAACAGTTCCTCATTATCATCTTTTGCCTCTATCACCAGTTCTACGGCCTCTTCCCCTACTTTCTGGGCTATTTTGTTAATCCCTTTGGTAAAAAGTGTTGACGTATATGAGTTATCAGAAGGGTTATTCTTACGGTCGTTGATAATGCTTTCCAGTTTGCACAGGAAGTCATTGCTCACATTGGCTTCTTCCCAGCAGGTATCGGCACCGGTATGGCATACTACTCCGGCCGGATTCACTTTAATCAGCAGTGTATCGCTGTCGCAATCCACCCTGATATCCTGTAAGTGAAGAAAATTACCACTTTCTTCGCCTTTGGTCCACAGTCTTTGTTTAGAACGGCTGAAAAAGGTCACTTTTCCCTCTGCCAGTGTTTTATCCAGGGATTCCTGGTTCATATACCCCAGCATCAGCACCTTGAAAGTAGCCGCATCCTGTACGATGGCAGGCACCAGGCCGTCTGCTGATTTCTGAAAGTCTACCTGTTTGTTATTGTACATGCGGTTTAAAGATTTTGTTCAAAATTAATGTTTTATCAGAACCGGATATTAACCCCTTCCTGATATAAATAAGTTTTTAATGCCTGAATTTCAATTTCTTTATAATGAAAGATGGTGGCAGCCAATGCCGCATCTGCCTGGGCAATCTCAAATACGTCCTTGAAATGTGCCATGGTACCGGCTCCGCCGGAGGCGATCACCGGAACATTGAGGTTCCGGGACAGTAAAGCGGTGATATCCAGGGCAAAGCCCTGTTTGGTACCATCATTATTCATGGAAGTAAGCAGGATCTCCCCTGCCCCACGATCTACAGCTTCTTTGGCCCAGTCGTACGCCCTGATCTCCGTCTTTACCCGGCCACCGTTCAGGTATACGTACCAGTCGCCATTCTCAAAACGGGTATCGATGGCCAGCACTACGCACTGGCTTCCAAATTCCCGCGACAGTTCATCTACCAGTTCCGGTCTTTTGAAAGCGGACGTGTTCACAGAGATCTTATCAGCTCCTGAGTTTAACAACACACTTACATCATCCACAGAAGAAATGCCTCCACCTACGGTAAAAGGGATGTTTACATTCCTGGCGATACGGGTCACCAGTTCTGATAATGTTTTGCGCCGCTCATTGGTAGCTGTGATGTCCAGGAACACCAGTTCATCCGCTCCCTGTTCTGCGTAAAAGGCACCTAATTCAATAGGATCACCGGCATCGCGTATATTTTCAAAGTTCACACCCTTTACCGTACGACCATCTTTAATGTCCAGGCATGGAATGATACGTTTTGTTAACATGATCCTTATTTTTTTAAGTATGCTTCCAGTTCTTTCATGGTGATCTTGTCTTCATAGATCGCCTTACCTACTATAACACCACTACATCCGGCTTCTTCCAGTGCATGCACATCTGCCATTTCGCTTACGCCTCCGCTTGCTATAAATGTGATCTGCGGAAAACGTTCCAGGATCTTTTTATAGAGAGGGATAGAGGGACCCTGCAACAGGCCGTCCTTAGCGATATCTGTACAGAAGACGTGCTGTAGGCCCTGTTGAATATTGGATTCCAGGAAATCAAACACGGACAGTTCCGTTGTCTCCAGCCATCCGCCAACGGCGATCTTTTCTTCTTTTACATCTGCGCCTAAGAAAATCTTCTCTGCACCGTATTTCTTTACCCAGCCGAAGAACAACTCAGGGTCTTTCACCGCAATGCTACCGATAGTAGCCAGTGCGGCCCCATTCTCATACACAATCTTCAGGTCCTCCTCTTTCTTGATACCACCGCCAAAATCAACTACCAGGTTTGTTTTCCCGGCAATTGCTTCCAGCACTTTCCAATTCACTACTTCTCCTTTTTTAGCACCGTCCAGATCTACCAGGTGAAGGCGGGTCACCCCTATACTTTCAAAGGCTTTCGCCACTTCCAGCGGATGTTCGTTATATACTTTTTTCTGGGCGTAATCGCCCTGCGTAAGGCGAACACATTTACCATCTATGATATCTATCGCAGGAATGATTGAAAATCCTGTTGTATTATTTTTATTCAGTTGTAATTCCATTCTGCAAAAACTAATATTCCCTTTTGTAAAATATTCGCCTACTTGTGTGAAGCCGAACTGCGTGTAAAAAGTAGCTGCAGTATCGCGTGCATGACACCATAACAATGACACATGATCTTTACGGCATAATTCAATCAGATGATGGATCAGCATACGGCCGTACCCTTTACCCTGACATGCAGGATGTACTGCCAGTTTGCGGAACTGGGCATCCGTACGGCGCAGGAATAATGATACGACCCCTACCAGTTGCGCTTCCTCAAACAAACCGAAATGTAATCCATCTTCATCTCCCGGTACTTTTACCGCTTCCAGTGTTTCCCCCGGATACAGCACATCCCGGCGTAATTCCAATGTATCTTCCGTAGCTATTCTTCTGATATTCATTACTTATAACTTCAGGAAATTTTCCAGGATTTTCGCTCCTTCTGTTGCGGATTTTTCCGGGTGAAACTGCACTGCATAAAAATTGTCTTTCTGCAAAGCAGCACTGTAGTTAATCACATAATTGGCAGTAGCGACCGTATCAGCGCCCAGCGCTGCATAATAACTGTGTACAAAGTACATGTAGGAATTCTCCGGTACATGCTCGAACATGGTGCTATACAAGCCTGTAATATTGTTCCAGCCGATCTGCGGAATTTTCAGCAGGTTATCTACCGGCGAAGTAAACTTTTTTACATCCACATCAAAAATACCCATACATGGGGTATCGTTTTCTTCAGAGTATTTACACATCAGCTGCATGCCCAGGCAAATGCCCAGTACCGGTTGTTCCAGGCTGGTAATCAACTGATCCAGTTTCCTTTCTTTCAGATAACGCATGGCAGAGCTTGCCTCACCTACGCCGGGAAAGATCACCTTATCTGCCGCGCGGATCTCTTCAGGATCATCTGTAACCACCCCTTCCACACCGAGGCGTTCCAGCGCAAATAATACAGAGCGGATATTACCGGCATTGTATTTTATGATGACTGTTTTCATATACTTTTATTTCACACCTGCTATAAAACTCTTGACAGCAGCGTCGAGGTTAGTGGTATTTTCAATAGCGCGGATAAAGGCAGTACCGATGATAGCTCCGTTGCTATATGCACAGGCAGCCTCAAAGGTAGCTTTATCTTTGATACCAAAGCCTATCAGCACAGGGTTCTTCAGCTGCAATTGCTTCAGTTTTTCGAAGTAAGCCTGCTGATTGCCCATATCTTTATCCTTACCGGTGGTAGAAGAAGAAGACACGGCGTATACAAATCCTTTACTCAGACTATCGATCTTTCTTATTCTTTCTTCACTTGTTTCCGGTGTTACCAAAAAGATCAAGTGCAGACCGTACTGTTCAAAGATGCTTTTATAATCTGATTCGTACTCATCCATTGGCAGGTCTGGCAGGATCACACCATCTACGCCCACTTCCGCACATTTCTTACAGAAGTTCTCAATGCCGTATAATAATACGGGATTCAGATATCCCATCAGGATAACGGGTAGGTGTATGGTTTTACGGAAGTCTTTCAGTTGTTCAAACAACTGACGGATGCTCATTCCGTTTTTGATAGCACGGGTGCTGCTCTCCTGGATCACCGGGCCATCGGCCAGCGGATCAGAGAAAGGCATACCTAATTCGATAAGGTCTGCCCCATATTGCTGCAGGGCAGTCATCACCGGCAGGGTATCATTGAGTTCAGGAAAACCTGCGGTGCAGTATATGTTGAGGATGCCCGTTTTCTTAGTGGCAAATAACTGATCTATACGGTTGCTCATGATAATTTATTGGGCAGATTACGAATGTATGTTTCCATATCCTTATCTCCACGGCCGCTGAGGCACAGTACCACTACGTCATCCGGGTTAAAAGACATGTCTTTTAACTTGGCCAGTGCATGGGATGATTCCAGGGCCGGGATGATACCTTCCAGGCGTGTCAGCTCGTAAGCTGCCTGTAAAGCTTCATCATCGGTAGCGTTCAGGAAAGTAGCACGACCGGTTTCAAACAGATGTGCGTGTAAAGGGCCGATACCGGGATAATCCAGTCCTGCTGAAATAGAGTGCGGTTCAGTAATCTGCCCGTCTTCTGTTTGCATCAGCAATGTTTTGCTGGCGTGGATGATCCCCAGTTTACCCAACTGCGTCGTTGCAGCGGAGAATCCGGAATTCACCCCTTTACCACCAGCTTCTACAGCCACCAGTTTTACATCCGGCTCATTCAGGAAATGGTAGTAAGCACCGGCGGCATTGCTGCCTCCCCCTATGCAGGCCATTACGTAATCAGGGTTTGCCTTGCCTGTTTTTTCCAATAACTGCACTTTAATCTCTTCACTGATCACTGACTGGAAACGGGCCACCATATCCGGGTAAGGATGTGGCCCGGCTGCCGTACCCAGGATATAATGCGTATCTACCGGATTGTTGATCCAGTCGCGGATAGCTTCATTGGTAGCGTCCTTCAGGGTCTGACTACCGCTGGTAGCAGCTACTACGGTAGCGCCCAGCATCTTCATACGTGCTACGTTTGGCGCCTGCCGCTGAATATCTATGCTACCCATATAGATCACACATTCCATATTCATGAGGGCACATACGGTAGCGGTAGCTACGCCATGCTGTCCGGCGCCGGTTTCTGCAATGATGCGGCTTTTGCCGAGTCGCTGAGCCAGCAGGATTTGTCCTACGGTGTTATTCACTTTATGCGCACCGGTATGGTTCAGGTCTTCCCTTTTCAGGTAGATACTGGCCCCATATTTCTCAGACAGGCGTTTTGCCAGGTACAAAGGAGAAGGGCGGCCTACATAATCCCGCAGCAGTTGATCGAACTGTTGTTGAAAAGCAGGGTCACGGAGGATTTGCAGGTAATTGTCCTGCAGTTCTTTTACGTTGGGATATAACATCTCTGGTACGTAAGCACCGCCAAACCTGCCATAAAAGCCTTTCTCATCTACATGATACTTAGAGCCGAACGTATTTTCCGCAATCTTCATGCTATGACTATTTTAAAAAAGTTGATTGAATCTGTTCTGTAAAGGGCTGTACCTTTTCCATGTCTTTTACACCCGGATGTGTTTCGAATTTGCTGTTTACATCGACTGCAAATAAAGCAGGATGTTTGAATGCCAGCAGTTCTGTTAATTGTTCCGGTCCTATACCCCCGCTCAGGAAAAAGGGATGTCCGTAAGGATAACTGTTCAGTAATTCCCAGTTGAACTTTATCCCTGTACCACCATAAGCATTACCCGCATCGGTATCAAACAGGAAATAATCTGTGACGGCGATATACGGCTGTATAGTGTCCCAGTTGATGTTTGTCCTTACACGGAACGCTTTGACTACAGGAATATCTATGGCAGCGCAATAACCGGGAGTTTCATCACCATGTAACTGTACCATATCCAGACCATAGTCTGTGATGGTACGTCTTACCTGTTCCAGCGGAGCATCTACGAACACGCCTACTTTTTTGATCTCTTTTGTTTCCCGTATGGTACGCGGGTCCAGTTTACTACCTGCGAAACGGGGAGATTTCTCATAGAAGATAAAGCCGGCATAGTCCACCCGGTATTCTACCAGCCTGAGCAAGTCTTCTCTCCTGGTGATACCGCATACTTTTATTTTCATTTCGCTAGTTTATCTGCCAGTTCCGTCACAAAGTTTTCAAATGCCCTGGGCGGATTTTCCTGTTTCATAAAGAATTCCCCTATCAGGAAGCCGTTGAAGCCGGCCTGTTTTAAGGTAACGATGGCATCGGTATTACTGATACCGCTTTCTGCTACTTTACACTTGCCGTCCGGTATATGGGCAGCCAGTTCGCAGGAGCGGTTAAAATCCACCTTGAAGGTGGTCAGGTCCCTGTTGTTCACCCCTACCAGCTGAATATGATCTGTGACCTTATCGAGCTGATCACCGCTATGAACTTCCAGCAGGACTTCCAGTCCCAGGTTATTCGCAAAAGCGGCCAGGTGTTTCACTTCTTCTTTGGTGAGGCATTCTGCTATCAGCAGGATAACGTCTGCACCGATGGCTTTTGCTTCCAGGATCTGGTATTCGTCAATAATAAAATCCTTTCTGAGGATAGGTGTGTTATTATTCACGGCACGTGCCTGTTGCAGATCATCGGAAGAGCCGCCGAAGAATTTTTCATCTGTGAGTACGGACAGGCCGGAAGCGCCATAGCGGGTATAAGCCATGGTTACATCCTGTACTGTTACGTCTCCGTTGATGATACCCTTAGAAGGAGAGCGTCGTTTAAACTCTGCAATGATCCCTGTTTTACCCGGGTCCTGCAGGAAGTGGGCAAGCGAAAGGGGTGTACGTTTGAACCAGGAGACCTGTTCCAGTTCTGCCACACTCCGTTGTTGTTTGCGGGCCGCCACTTCCGTGTGTTTATGAGCGACAATTTCTGTGAGTATATTTTTCATTTGTTCTTGTTTCCGATACTATTGCAAACTTATCAACTTCTTAAAAGAATTGTAAGCTGCTCCTGATTCCAGGGAAGCGACAGCCGCCTGGAAACAATCTGCGTAATTACTATATTTTCCCATACAATACAAGCCCATCGCAGCATTTGCCATTACCACAGAGTTCTGGGCCCAGGTACCTTCTCCTTTCAATATCTTCACGAATATTTTAGAAGCGGCTTCTACAGAGTTGCCTCCGGAGATATCTTCAGGATATACTTTACGTTTACCCAGTTGTTCCGGTGTCCAGTCTTTTTCGCCCTGGTTGGTGATCACGCGGGTGTCTGCTGTCAGGGAGATTTCATCATATCCATCCAGGCTGTGTACGATCACATATTTCTTATCGGTCTGCTGGAAGAGGTAGTTGTATACTCTTGCCAGTTCCAGGCTGTACACGCCTATCAGCTGATGTTGTGCAAATGCCGGGTTCACTAAGGGGCCCAGCATGTTGAAGAATGTACGGATACCCAGTTGTCTGCGGATACCTGCAACATTTTTCAATGCGGGGTGGAACAGGGGAGCGTGCAGGAAACAAACGCCTGCTTCTTCCAGTTCCTGGCGCAGTTTAGCATCGTCGTTTTTAAACTTATAGCCTGCTGATTCCATCAGATTGGATGCTCCGCTGATGGAAGATACGCCGTAGTTACCATGTTTGGCCACTTTTCCGCCTGCGCCCGCTACAATAAAGCAGGACAGGGTAGAAATATTGAAAGTATTCTTTTCATCCCCGCCGGTGCCAACAATATCCAGCACATCATAACCATTCAGGTTTACCGGTATGCAGAGTTCCAGCAGGGCATCGCGGAAGCCCAGCAGTTCATCCACGGTGATACTGCGCATGAGGAATACTGTCATAAAAGCAGCGAGTTCGCTGTCGTTGTACATTCCTTTGGAAATGCTGATCAGTATATCTTTTGCCGCGTTGCGGGTAAAGGTTTTATGTTCGAAGAGGTAGTTCAGTATCTTTTTCATAGTTTATGCATTCAACCAGTTACGCATGATCTTTTCTCCTTCCGGCGTTAATACGCTTTCCGGGTGAAATTGTACACCGCTCACATCATATTGCTGATGCTGCAATGCCATGATATATCCGTTATCATCTCTGGCCGTGATGGTCAGGGATGACGGTAATGTTTTTTCATCAACTACCCATGAGTGGTAACGGCCCACTTCCAGCTGATCTGGCAAACCGTTAAAGATCCTCCCCTCTCTTGAGATTATATTTACGTTAGTGGCTACGCCATGGTATACATCTTTGAGATTTGTAAGGCTTGCACCGAATGCCTCGCCTATTGCCTGCTGACCAAGACATACGCCGAATATAGATTTGGTGGCAGCATATTCTTTTATCAGCGGCAGTAATAAACCTGCTTCTTCCGGAATACCCGGCCCTGGTGAAAGGATGATCTTATCATATGCCTTTATTTGTTCCAGGGGAATTTCATCATTGCGGACTACTGTCACTTTTCCGTGAATAATTTTTTCTACCAGGTGTACCAGGTTATAGGTAAAAGAGTCGTAATTATCAAACACCAGAATGTTCATGTCAGATATTTTGTGCCAGCACAATGGCTTGCTTTAATGCGTTCAGTTTATTGTTCACTTCTTCCAGTTCTGAGGAGGCCACTGATTTAGCCACTACTCCGGCACCTGCCTGGTAGTAAAGCGTATTTGATTTACTCAGGATGGAGCGGATCATAATAGCATGATTGAAATCTCCGTTGAAGCTTACGGCGCCTATACATCCGCCGTAAAATCCTCTTGCAGTAGGTTCGTACTGATCGATGATCTGCATGGCCCTGTACTTTGGTGCACCGGATAATGTTCCTGCAGGGAAAGTGGCTGCCAATAGAGAGAATGGGTTCAATCCCGGTTGTATTTTTCCTGTTACTTCACTTACCAGGTGAATGACATGTGAGTAGTACTGTATCTTTCTGTAAGACTCCACTTCCACATCTGTTGCCAGCCTGCTAAGATCGTTCCTGGCGAGGTCCACCAGCATTACGTGTTCTGCGTTTTCCTTTGGATCTTCCAGTAGTTGTGCCGCCAGTTGTCTGTCCTGTTCATCGTTGCCGGTACGGCGGAAAGTGCCTGCTATCGGGTGGATGGTGGCCTTTCCTTCTTTGATAATAAGCTGCGCTTCAGGGGAAGAACCCATCAGTTTGTAATCGCCATAATCGAAGAAGAAAAGATAAGGAGAAGGATTGATGGAGCGGAGGGCACGGTATACATTGAATTCATCACCTTTAAACTGCTGATGGAAAGCTCTTGATAACACTACCTGGAAGACATCTCCGCGGAAGCAGTGCTGCTTTCCTTTTTCGACCATTTCGATATATTGTTCGTTGGTCATATTGCTTTGTTCCTCTCCTTCGGCAGAGAACCTATAGCCCGGTACATCTTTTTGCCGGATGAGGGATTCTATCAGTTCAAACTCGCTATCAAGGCCTTCTACCTGGTTTTCGCAGAGGTAGAGTTCATCTTTAAAGTGATTGATAACGATCACGTATTGATAGAAACGGTAACGCATCAGCGGGATGGTATTACCATTTTGTTTATTCTGATTAAATTCAATCGTTTCGAAGAACTGTACGGAATCGAAAGTACTGTATCCAAAGAGGCTTTGTACAACGGGCAGTACCGGCTTATTGACAAAGTTGAAGTGACTCAGGAATTTCTGTAATTCGTCCAGCACATTCTGGGGACTTTTCAGCTGTTTCCTTTCAGGCGGAAGGTTCGGGTATTTGAACTCGAAGTCCTTGGTACTGGTAACTTCCATGCCGGCGATCGGCTTGATACAAATAAAAGAAAAGCTGTTTTCACTGGCGCGATAATCAGTACTTTCCAGCAATACGGAACCGGGGAATCGGTCGCGGAGCCGCAGGTAGATGCCGACAGGAGTGAATATGTCTGCCAGCATTTGCTTTGATCTTGATTTTACTTGAATACTACCCATTGGTTTGTTAATTGATTTGATTGGGTGACCGTCAAAAACGAAGAAGGCCCGCTGTGTAACAGCGAGCCTTCCAATTATATTTCACTACGAAACATGGCACTGTAACACGTTATCAGGAACTGATAGTATGCCAACGCCAATGTTTGTATGTCATGTTTATATTCATTGCGGAACAAATATCCGGTCTTTTTTGAAAAAATGCAAATTTTTGTTTTATAATTTTAAAGTTTTTTGAGGGGTAGGGTTATAATCAATATTATGCTACAGTAAATCTTTTATCTGTTAAAGCAAGTCTTCTAAGCAATTCATTTGCTCTTGCCACCCGTTCAGGAAAAAGCTCTCTATCCCCTAATTTCTTAGCAATTGCCCGAAGTCTTTTCCTGGAAGCTGCTTCTTTACGAGCTTTTACTTCTTTCTTAAATCTTGTTATGAAAGTTAAATTTTTCATGTAATAAAGTTAATTAATTCCTTTTATAAACTAAAATCATACTATACGCCTTCCCTATTTCATAAGCTTCTATCAATATCTCTCCTTCATATTCAAATCCCCCCTCGAAAATATACTCCTTACTCAAAGTAGAATAATTTCTATCCACAAAACGACAGTATAATGCTATCCTACGTCCTTCATTTCTGCATTTGTCAGTACATTTTTTCTTACAGGAAAGCTTACACGCATTTAAATAGGCAGGATCATTATCACTACCTTCCACCCAAAGAATAGCATCCGGATTTTTCTCAAAAAATAATGGAACAGTAGTTAATACTGTATTAAAAACCTTATAGACATCCCCATTATTATTAATTACCGTATCACTTAATGTCTCCTTTTCATCGTCATAATCACCAAATCCTAAATTGTATACAAAACGCCCTTCAAGTTTTAGACTTAAAAGAGCATATTTTATTGCCTTTGTAAAATTGTCTTTACCAACACTTTCAAAATAAAAATTTATTCGTTTCTTTTTCACTTCCGGCGTAACATTATAATGCTCTCTATCTGCCATAGATCATAGATTATCTGAACAATACTTCCCTACAGGTAAAATCAAAATGACATTACCATAACAGCCTTACCAGTACTATTTTTGAAATAGTAAACAGTAAAGTGAAAAATACATTTGTCCGAAATCTATAGTGAAATTATAATGCTCTTATTCAGTTTTATTAATACTGAAAAGGAGTAACAAACTTTATTATTTTATCCCTTCGTTTTTCATATTCCAACGAAATTATTTCAAAAAATAAAACGAGCAAAATTTAAATAAAAATTTAGAGAACTTCTGTCATGGCGATTATCATTATGAATAAAAAAGCGGAACGTGATAACACATTCCGCTCTCAGAAACTATTGAAAAAATATTATAAAACGCCCTTTGTACTTGGTAACTGCATATTAGAAGGATTGCGTTTTACCGCCATCTTAATTGCTTTTGCAAATACTTTGAAGATCGCTTCTATTTTGTGATGTTCGTTTTCGCCTTCCGCTTTGATATTGAGGTTACATTTAGCAGCATCGGAGAATGATTTGAAGAAGTGGAAGAACATCTCCGTTGGCATCTCTCCTATCTTCTCGCGGTTAAACTTCGCATCCCACACCAGCCAGTTGCGACCACCGAAGTCTATGGCGGCCTGCGCCAGGCAGTCATCCATCGGTAAGCAGAAGCCGTAGCGTTCTATGCCTCGCTTGTCTGCAAGGCCCATTGCCATTGCTTCGCCAAGTGCGAGACCAACGTCTTCTATGGTATGGTGTTCGTCTATGTGAAGGTCGCCTTTGGCTTTAACAGTGAGGTCTATGCTGCCATGACGGGCTATCTGATCGAGCATGTGATCGAAGAACCCCAGGCCGGTGCTGATGTCTGCTTTACCGGCACCATCCAGGTTAAGAGAGATGGTGATATCCGTTTCTTTGGTAGTACGTCTATGTGTAACAGTACGTAAGCCCAGTTTTAAAAACTCATAAATTTTCTCCCAGTCTGTAGATTCCAGGGCAATTGTTGATTGCAATGCCTGGAGATCATCACTGATTTCCGCACTACCCAAACCAGTACCTTCGTTTAAGAAAATCGCTTTAGAACCAAGGTTTTTTGCCAGTTGCACATCTGTAATACGGTCGCCGATAACAAAAGAATTAGCAAGGTCGTAATCAGCAGAGAAGAATCTGGTAAGCATCCCTGTACCCGGTTTCCTTGTAGGCGCATTTTCATGCGGGAAAGAGCGGTCTATGAATGCTTCCCTGAAGATGATACCTTCATTAGCAAAAGTGCGCGTAATGAAGTTCTGAGCAGGCCAGAAATCGGCTTCAGGAAAACCGGGTGTACCCAGGCCATCCTGATTAGTCACCATCACCAGTTCAAAATCAAGTTCCGCAGCAATCTTAGCCAGGTAAGTAAATACCTTCGGATAAAATTCCACTTTGTCCAGGCTATCGATCTGATACGTAGGAGGCACTTCTTTGATAATAGTGCCATCCCTGTCTATGAAGAGTACTCTTTTCATAATTGAACTGATTTAATCGCGTTTACCACCGTGATGTTTTCTTCCGGCGTACCTACAGTAATACGCAGACTACCATTGCACAACTCTACTTTGGAGCGGTCGCGTACAATGATCCCCTGTTCTACCAGGTAGTTATAAATACCTTTTGCATCTGTTGTTTTCGCCAGTACGAAGTTGGCATCACTTGGATATACTTCCAGTACCTGTGGTAATGATTCCAGTGCGGCAGATAATTTATCTCTTTCAATCACGGTATCCCTGATCCATTCATTTACCTGACCAATATTATCCAGTGCCTGCAAAACAAGGTCCTGCGCTGCCTGATTAATATTATAAGGAGGTTTTACCTTGTTGAGGACATTAATGATCTCTTCACCTGCAAAAGCCATTCCCACACGCAATGCCGCCAGTCCCCATGCTTTAGACAAGGTCTGCATGATAACAAGATTAGGATATTCTGTCAACTCAGGGATAAACGTCTTCTGACGGGCAAAGTTGATATATGCTTCGTCTATTACAACGATACCATCAAAGTTGTTCAGGATCATTTCTATATCTGTACGATTGATAGAATTACCTGTGGGATTATTGGGAGAGCAGATAAAGATGAGCTTTGTATTTTCATCCACGGCCTGCTGTAACGCTGCCATATCTATCTGGTAGGTATCGGGGGTTAACGATACTTTACGTACGATCACATCGTTGATATTCGCACTCACTTCATACATCCCGTAAGTAGGCGGGAACAATACCACGTTATCTATCCCCGGACGGCAAAAAGAACGGTACAACACATCAATTACTTCATCACTGCCATTTCCCAGGAAAATATTCTGTGGAGGTACTCCTTTGATATCCGCCAGTTTGTACTTTACTTTCCACTGCATCGGGTCCGGATAACGGTTGTATTTCACCGGTAACGGAGAGCCATAACTATTCTCATTTGCATCGAGAAAGATAGCTGCTTCCCCCTTGAATTCGTCCCTTGCCGTTGAGTAAGGTACCAGTCTTTTAATATTATCGCGTAATAAGCTATTAAGATCGAACATAACTTTGTTATTTGTATTTTAACCTGATCGTCACCGCATTCTTATGCGCATCCAATCCTTCTGCTGCGGCCATTGTTTCGATAGTAGCCCCTATCTGCTGCAGGCCTTCTTTCGTCAGCCGCTGGAAAGTGATCTTCTTTACGAAGCTATCTAGAGATACACCACTGTAAGCAGTCGCATATCCATTGGTAGGCAATGTATGGTTAGTACCGGAAGCATAATCACCTGCACTTTCCGGAGAATAGTTACCGAGGAACACGGAACCTGCATTGATCACTGCATCGGCAATACCGATATCATCTTTACAAGCTACGATCAGATGCTCAGGTGCATATGCATTCAGTAACGCCATCGCCTCTTCCGTATCCTTTACTAAAATAATACGACTGTTTTCCAATGCCTGCGCAGCAATATCCTTCCGCGGCAGCAACGCCAGCTGCGCGGCTACTTCTTTCTGTACTTCTTCAATTATCTCCCCGGCAGTAGTTACTAATAACACCTGGCTATCAGGACCATGTTCCGCCTGAGACAACAAGTCTGCCGCCACAAAAGAAGGGATACAGGTCTCATCTGCCAGTACCGCTACTTCAGAAGGACCGGCAGGCATATCTATCGCCACACCGCTCTTATTTACAAGCTGTTTGGCACAGGTGACGTACTGGTTACCCGGACCAAATATCTTATGTACTTTAGGCACGCTCTCCGTTCCATACGCCATCGCCGCAATCGCCTGCACACCGCCTATTTTGAATACGCGGTCCAATCCCACCTGTTCAGCAGCAAATAATACAGCAGGATGCACTTCACCCGCAGCATTGGAAGGCGTACAAAGGACGATCTCCTTACACCCCGCTATCATTGCCGGTATACCCAGCATTAATATCGTAGAGAAGAGCGGAGCGGAACCACCGGGAATATACAGTCCCACCTTTTCGATGGCAACCGGCTTGCGCCAGCATTGTACCCCCGGCATGGTTTCGATGATCTTACCGGCTTCCTGTTGTGCTTTATGAAAGAGCTCTATGTTCTGTTTTGCCTGTAAAATGGCTTTTTTCAGGTCTGCATCCAGCACAGCAGCAGCATGTATAAATTCAGCGGATGTTACTTCCAGCATTTGCAGTTGTACCTTATCAAACTGCTGTGCATATTTACGTACAGCGGCATCACCATTCTGCTTTACATCGGCCAGGATATTCCCGACATTTGTTTCCAGCGCTGCCGTGTCCATTACAGGACGTTGCAGTAATGATGGCCAGGAAGTTCTCTCAGGGTATTTATATACTAACATATTAAATGATCATCTTTTCTATGGGAACTACCAGGATACCTTGTGCACCGGCAGCTTTCAGGCTTTCGATGATATCCCAGAAATCATTTTCATTCAGAACGGAATGCACAGAACTCCATCCTGCTTCTGCCAGTGGCAATACAGTAGGGCTCTTCATACCCGGTAACAGGCTGATGATCTTTTGCAGGTTATCATTCGGCGCATTCAGCAATACGTACTTATTATTCTTGGCTTTCTTCACAGCCTGGATACGGAATAACAGCTTTTCAAGTAATTGCTGCTGTTCTGCGTTCAGGTTATTATTAGTGATGAGCACTGATTCTGATTTCAGGATCACCTCTACTTCTTTCAGACCATTCATGAACAGGGTGGAACCACTGCTTACGAGGTCACAGATAGCATCTGCCAGACCGATACCAGGAGCAATCTCCACAGACCCGCTGATCTCATGGATATCTGCGGTGATACCATTTTCTTTCAGGAACTTTTCAAGGATCACCGGATAACTGGTGGCAATACGCAGTTTGTCCATATCCTTTACACCATTGTATTCTACAGACCTTGGTACGGCCAGCGACAAACGGCATTTACCAAAACCCAGTTTGGTAGCCACCTTTACGGAACGATTCTTTTCCAGCACCACATTCTCTCCTACCATTCCAATGTCCGCTACGCCGTCTTCAACGTACTGTGGAATATCATCGTCGCGCAGGAAAAACACTTCCAGGGGAAAGTTACTGGCTTCTGTCTTTAACTTGTTTACACCGTTGTTGATATCGATCCCACACTCCTTTAAGAGCTTGATAGAATCTTCGTGCAAACGTCCTGATTTCTGAATGGCAATTCTCAGTTTCATATTGTTACTAATGTTCCGTGAAAAACAAAAAAGGGGCTTACCGTGTGGTAAGCCCCTGATGATGTTCTAATATCCTGTATAGTACATACGATCATCCCAGCCTACCTGTTTGGTAAGAAATGATGGTGATGATGTGTATGTACGTTTATGTTCATAATTTGAATAACGGTGCGAAGGTAATAACTATTTTTAAAAACAAAAGGAAATTTTTTGTTACTAAATATTATAAAAGCTTTTAATGCACCACCGTCAGCTCCGTCCTTCTATTCTCCTGGTGCTGGCTTTCTGTACATGGAACACCATCACTACAAGGATTTATAGGGTCTTTTTCTCCCATATTCTGGTAGGAGAAACGCTTAGGAGAAATGCCTTTATTGGTCAGATAGGCGATGACTGCATAACAACGCAGGGCCGTAAGATTCAGGTTATAACTGTCAGAACCACGGCTATCAGCATAAGATTTGATGATCAGCTTCCAGTTGGGGCGCTCTTTCAAAACAGCAGCTACGTTATCCAGCACCCTTTTAGACTCATCCAGCAGCACTGCACTGTTGTAGTCGTAGAGGAAGCGGAGCTTCTCCAGGCGGCCAACAGCTGTTTTATCTGTGTTGGTAAGCGTATCAGGCGCAGGTGGCCTGACAGCAACGATTTCAGGTTTGATAGCAGGTTTAGCGGTAGTATCCGGTGTAACAACCGCCAGTTTAGCGGTATCCGGTTGTTTCAGCTTCTCTGTCAGATGTGCATCCATAAAATGGTAGATATCATCTCCTCCCATCCCACCAAGGCGGTTAGAAGAGAAAAAACCTTCAAAGTCATTACCCCTCAGAATAAAGCCCATATCATCCCCTCCGGAATTCACCGGAGAACGTAAGTTTTGTAATCCATCCCAGGTAGCCCGGTTACCCGCCACCCGGAAAATATCATATCCTCCCATTCCCGGATGCCCATTACTGGAAAAGTATAAATACCCATTTTCATTGATAGTAGGACAAGCCTCATCCTCAGGCGTGTTGATCACTGGTCCGCAGTTCTTAGGGCTACCCCAGCTATGGTCCGCCTGGCGCTCACTATACCAGATATCTGTTTTCCCTACTCCACCTGGCCTGTCGGAAACAAAGTATAACACATTGCCTTCCCGGTTGATCACTACGTGACTGGATGAACTTCCTTTATAATTTAACTCCCGTATAAACTCCAGTTTCTTCCATTTATATCCATCTTTATCTTTTACAGAACGGAATATTAATAAATTAAACGTCTGCTTCTGTCCACGGGTTTCCACCAACTGATTAATGGTAACATAAGCGGTATCTTCCCTGGCATTAAAACACACCGGGCCAATATTATAGGGTAATCTTCCAAGCACTGATGGAATTACTTCATCCAGCACATTATTGGCATTACCACGGATATATTGTTTCAGCATATACGATTTAAAATAAGGCTGACCAATACGCTCATCAACGCTGGGATGCGATTCGGCTCTCCCGCTTATACCCATTTTACGATAACCATTCCCTTCTATCAGCAAGCCCTGTTTAGTAACTCCGCTGATCCATTCATCATTCTGCGTACACAGGTCTTTGATATTTTCCAGTGCATAATCCGGTGGCAATGATTTCCAGGCAACAGCGCTGTCGCAACCAGCTAACAATATCGCCTTCCTCTTATCTGATAAAAGCGCAATCTGCTCTTTTGCCTTCTTATAATCCTCTGTGCGTTTCAGCATTTCGATAAAGATAAGACGGATGCTGTCTCCACTTTCAGGACGTTTCAGCATATTCTCATACCAATAGGTAGCTGCAGGAATAGTTCCCATTTTGAGATAGGAATTCGCCAGTTTGCCCATTATATCCAATGGAGGATTTTTAGATTTGGAAACGAGATCATTATAGAGATTAACAGCTCTTGGATATTGCTGAAATTCATAGGCCTCATCCGCAAGCTCCCGGGTACTCTTTTGTTCCTGGGCTTGTACGATATGCGGAAATAAAAACATTACACATAACACTAAAACAGAAAAACGCATCTTCATATTTAAAAGTATCGGGGATTAATTACCTGTGATTTTTTTGATGGGAAAGACAGACCAATAGAGATCTCATGAGAGCCTCCCTGGTAGCCTGCCAGTTTGTTAATATTTAAATCATACGAATAACCAATCCTTAATTTTTCAGAGGCATAGTATTCTACCATCGCACTGGCCGCATTGCTTATCTGCAGATCATCCGGCAGCTTACTCTTCCATAATCTCGGGTTCATCCGGTAAGACCCTCCTATCCAGATCAGATTATCAATCTGCAAAAAAGTATTGATATCTATTCCTGTCGGGCCTTTAAAATCTTCTTTAACCAGGAGGGAAGGTTTTAACCGGAGATGATCAGACAAATACAACATGCAGCCCGTAGTGAGGTAGACATGCTGGGTTTTTCGTATGGTTCCGAAATTATATCCTTTCCAGAAATATCCTTTCTCTGTATATAACGAAAAAAGGTCCATTACTGATACACCCAGATAAAAAGAGGATGTATAATAATAAATCCCGAACCGCGCATCAGGTGCTAATGTGTTCACCTTCCCCGTAGGTACCGTAGGGTCATCATTCTCCCTTGGGACCAATGCTTTCCCGTCCAGGGAATATTGTGTAACACCAATGCCTAAACCAAGGCATAAGCGTTTCGTACCTTCTTCATCCAAAGGAATACGGTACGCATAAGAGCCATATAAAGAATACGCCTGTTGCGGCCCCATGAAATCTGCCATCAGCTGTACCCCCAGTCCTACCCTGTTCTCCCGCGTAGGGCCATCAACAGAGATCCCCCCGGTACGTGGCGCACCGGGAATGCCCGTCCACTGATGCCGGTAAGTGGCGCTCGCATACATCTGTTCTTTATAACCCGCATAAGCAGGGTTTACACTCAGCCCGTTAAATACATACTGACTGAATTGTACCGTCTGCTGGGCTTGTGCCTGTCCCACCGCCATGAACAGGAGAAGGATCACCTTGCGCATGCTTGCATATTTTAAGCTCATTTATCTTAATATTTCCACCCACCCTTTATATATCCTTACGCCATCTGCTTTATGTACTTCCAGGGTATAGAAGTAACTACCGGCATTTAGTCCCGTGCCGTCCCAGTTGTTCCTGTAATCTTTAGACTGATACACCATTGCCCCCCATCTGTTATATACATACAAAGCGGAAGAAGGATATTTATCCAGTCCGCCGATATCAAATTTTTCATTCTTCCCATCTCCGTTAGGCGTAAATACATTAGGGATGATCAGCACATCTCCATCTACCGTAATCGTAGATGTGCCCCTGCCGCCGGTAGGATCATCCTTTGTTTCTTTAGAGATAGCGCTGGCAGCATTGGTAATGGTCCCCCCATCTGTGGCTTTACATACCAGCAGCATTTCGGCTGTTTCCTCAAGAGCCAGATCCCCAACAGCCCAGGATACGATCCTGCCATTCTGAGAGACCGTACCTTTTGCGGTAGTGGCAATAGGGTTGATATCCAGTGTAAGCGGCAGAGAATCTGTCACTACCACTTCAGTAGCTGCTATATTTCCTTTATTCGTAACTGTTATACGGTAAGTAATATCCTGTCCGATACTATAAGGCCCTGGTTGAACAACGGTTTTAGTCACCACCAGGTCTACCTTCGGTATATCATCATCTATAATATCCAGAGAACCCGTGTTCCCCACACCTGTAAAAGGTAATGTACTGCTCACACCAGTGATGGTGATGATCACGTTTTCCGTTCCTTCTATCAGCTTATCATCTATTACATTAATGGGGATATTTGCAGTGCTACTACCAGCAGGAATAACCACCTGCAACGTGGGTATTTCATAATCATCTCCACCTGTAGCCGTACCGGAAAGTGTATAAGTAATGGTAATTGGCACACTGGTGACTTTACCCGGAGCAACGGTAATGGTAAATCCACCATTCGTAGATGGTTCTGCTGCATTCATCCCATTGATACCATTGGAAGGATCTCCGTCATTATCTCCTACTCCTACATTCATATCATCGTCATCATCATCTCCGATAATGATCCCTGCATTATCCTGTGCGCTTTTTATAAACGGTAATGTGCTGGTGATACTGGTGATGGTAATAGTCACGGTTTCATCTCCTTCAATCAGGTTATCATCAATCACATTAACAGGAATATTCACCCCATTACTACCCGCAGGGATAGTCACTGTTCCGGAAATAGTAGCATAATCTGTACCGTTGATAGCAGTACCCGCAATAGTATAAGCCACCGTAATTGGTACACTGGTCCGCTTACCAGGAGCGACACTCACCGTAAATCCGCCATTGGTGGAAGGTTCTGCTGCATTTACACCGTTGATACCATTGGTAGGATCTCCATCATTATCACCTATACCTACATTCATATCCGAATCATCATCTTTTATGATCACAGTGGCTGATCTCTGTGTGCCGATGGTAATGGGTAATGTACTGGTAATGTTAGTGATTGTTAGTATAACTGTTTCATCTCCTTCTATCAGATCATCGTCGATAACATTAACGGGAACAGTTACACTATTACCGTTAGCAGGGATGGTAGCTGTTAGTGGTACCGAGGTATAATCAGTACCGTTGGCCGCTGTTCCCGTAATAGTATAAGTAATAATTATTGGAAGAGTAGTTGTTTTACCTGTTCCTATACTTAATGTAAAACTACCGTTCGTGGAAGGTTCCGCAGCATTTACACCATTGATACCATTAGAAGGGTCCCCATCATTGTCACTAATATCTACTGTAATAATATCATCATCTTTTATAGTAACTGTAGCAGTATTAGCAATGCCTACATACGGCAGTGTTGTATTAAAACCGGTAAATGTAAGGATCACCGTTTCATCGCCTTCTATCAGGTTATCGTCCAGTACAGGGACCGCTACTTTGACACTATTACTTCCCGCAGGAATGGTGGCTGTTAATGGTATGGTAGTATAGTCCGTTCCATTGGCAGCAGTGCCGGTGATGCTATAATTAACTATAACAGGTACGCTGGTGACTTTCCCCGGAGCTACACTGAAAGTGAACTCACCATTATCATTAGGTTCTGCCGCGGTTGCATCACTGACAGCTACCGTTACATTCATGTCTGCATTATCATCATCAGTGATGTTGATACTGGTCGTTTTAGTTGCGTCAAATGTAAAAGGCACAGGAGTAAGGACGGGAGATGAACTGACACCAGTAACTGTTAACACTACTGTCTCTGTCCCTTCAATGATGTTATCATCAATAACCGGTACGGTCATGGTATAACTATTACTGTTGGCAGGGATAATAGCTGTTAAAGGCAGCGTAGTATAATCAGTTCCATCAGTTGCTGTTCCTGAGATAGTATATGTAATAGTAACGGGTACGCCCGTCTTTTTACCAGGCGCCACGCTGAAAGTAAATGATCCGTTAGTAGCAGGTTCTCCCCCGTCAGTGCCGGTTACCTGTACATTCATATCAGTATTGTCATCATCAGCAATGGTAACAGTAGCAACATTGTTCGTGCCGGCTACAAATCCCGAAGGACTTGTAATCGTTGAAACAGCATTAGTAATTGTTAAGATCACCGTTTCATCTCCTTCTATCAGGTTATCGTCCAGCACTGGTACAGAAACAGGTACAGATGGACTTCCCGCAGGTATAACCACGGACAGTGGAATAGTAGTGTAATCAGTGCCGTTAGTAGCTGTTCCCGTAATGGTGTAGTTAACCGTAACAGGTACGCTGGCGGTCAGTCCATTCGAAAACCCAATGGTAAATAACCCGTTAACAGCAGGTTCTGCAGCATTAGGAGTAGTAGCAGTGACGTTAATGCCCATATCCGCATTATCATTATCTGCAATGATCACGGTATTAAAGGCAGGAATACCAGCAGTAAATATGGCACCCGAAGGAGATGCTGTACCGGATGTAACGGTAATGACCACCGTTTCATCTCCTTCAATGATCAGATCATCCAATACTTTTACCGGAATTGGTGCAGTGGTATGCTGTCCTGCTACCAATACCGTATTACCGGTTAACTTTGTATAATCTACATTGGCAGTAGCCGAACCGGAAATAGTATAACGTACGATCATTGTTTCCGAGCAGGTATAGCCGCCCGGTAAACTAAACACAAAGCTACCGTTTACATTAGGCTCGGCAGCATTCACAATGGAAGTGACAGTCAGCACCCGATTGGCTGCCGTATTATCGTTATCAGTAATGGTAGCAATATTTGCTGCCGAGACGATTGTAAAATCTATACCACTGGATGTACCGGTACCGCTGGTCAGCCCGAGGATCACATCTTCCGTAGTCTCTATCACCTCATCATCCGTTACCAGCACGTCCAGCGATATTCCCGGTTGCCCGGCAGGTATTATGATTGTTCCACTTAAAGTAGTATAATCAACTCCGTTCGTAGCAGCGCCGGTAAGTGTATAGTTAACACTAATATTTTCGGTACTGGTGATGCCCGCAGGCAGACTAATATAAAAACCCGCATTAGCGCCACCCTCTGTACCATTGGTAACACTGGAAATAGTAAGCTGGCTATCGTTATCAATAATGGCTATAGTAGTACCAAGACTACCATATCCGGAAGTAGAACCAACGTTATAAGCAAGCGAGCCGGTGGCGCTGGTCAACTCTACATTTATTGTTTCTTCATTTTCTATTTCTGTATCGTCAACAATACTTACAGATACCGGTACTCTATTCGTACCTGCCTTAATCACCGCTGTTAACGGGAAAGCAATATAGTCTGATGCACTTGCTGTACTGGCCCCCATAAGGCTATAATGTACTGTGATATCCTCTCCCGCAATATATCCTGCCGGAAGGGCTATTGTCATACTACCACTTGCTCCCCCCTCTTCTCCATTCACCGTCAGGGCATCTACAAAAACCAGCGTACGATTCGTGGGAGTATAATCATCATCTGTGATAATCAGCGAAGAACTGCCTGATACAGCGAGGGTCCCTCCGGAAGCAGTGGTTGCTCCCGTTAAGGTAACCGTCACCGTTTCATTGGATTCCAGGATCATATCATCCAGTACATGTACTGGCAGCTGCCCGGTTGTTGCCCCGGCAGGGATCACCACATTTGCGGGCACAGTAAAATCTGTTCCGTTTGCAGCCGTGCCGGATATGGAACAGGTAACAGTAACATTTTCTGCTTCCGCACTACTAAGAGAAATGGTAAAAGATCCATCGACAGGACTGATACTTTCCGCACCATCAACAGGTGCGCCAATACTGACAGTAGCAGCTCCGGCAAATTGCCTCAGCTCTTGCAGGAAGTTACCGGATGCAAAGTTCCAGTGAAAAAGTGTATTTGCCGGCAATGGCAGGTATGATAACAACATCCCTGCAAACAGGATAATTTTGAGAATCGATTTCATAGGGAACAGGACTACATAAACTTATGAAAGACTGTCTCAACAACAAGAATTAAGGTCATTTTACGAGCATAGGGACTTAGTTATCAGCTTGTATCAAAGCTAATTTATGGGTTCTTCATGGAAAATAAATAGTTCTACTCAATGAGCAGGCAATCAAATCCCTGGCGGGACCCCGCAACTCATTATAAATGATTTAAATACGTTTTCTGGAAATACTCAATCACTTTAAAGAGAAGGACGCTGATTGTACATCTCTGCTGTTTGGTCCGGCGAAAACAGTGAAATCTCCCGGTTCGGCAGTCCAGCGCATGTCTTTATCGTAGAATTTCAGGTCTTCAATAGTGATATCGAACGTGACTATACGGGTTTCTCCTTTTTCCAGGAAGATCTTCTTAAAGCCCTTCAGTTCCTTCACAGGACGGGTTACACTGCCTACCCTGTCACGGATATACAGTTGCACCACTTCTTCCCCGCTATAATTACCGCTGTTGGTAACAGGGATACTCACCTGTAATTTATCAGCAGCAGTGATCTGTTGTTTGCTTACGCTGACAGCGCCATACGTGAATTGCGTATAACTTAAACCGTAACCAAAAGGATATAACGGTTCATTACTTACATCCAGGTATTTGGAAGTATACTTGTTATTCACGTCCAGCGGACGACCGGTATTTTTATGGTTGTAAAAGATGGGGATCTGCCCAGTATTACGGGGGAAAGTCATAGTAAGCTTACCTGCCGGGTTATAATCCCCAAAGAGAACAGCGGCAATGGCATTACCCGCTTCCGTTCCCAGGAACCATGTTTCCAGGATAGAAGGGATGTTCGCATCTTCCCACTCCAGCGTTAAAGGCCGGCCATTCATCAGCACTAATACCACCGGTTTGCCGGTAGCATATACCGCCTTCAGCAACTCTTTCTGGCTATCGGGAATCCTGATATCAGACCTGCTGGCAGCTTCTCCTGTCATCCCCTGAGACTCTCCCAATGCCATTACCACCACATCAGACCGGCGCGCCAATGCCACCGCTTCCGCCAGCATCTGTGCACTGTTAGCAGTATCTTCTACTGTTAAACGCTGTTTCTGCAAAGCCTTCTTCAACAACATCGTATCACTGGAATAATGAGCGCCGGGAGCATAAGTTACATTCGATGTTTTACTTTTAATACCATCCAGCAGTGTTATTGCCTTCGTATAATCCCCGGCGGCAGACCAGTTGCCGATCAATTCACGCTGACTGTTTGCCAGCGGGCCTATCAGCGCAATTTTTGCTTCTTTCTTCAACGGCAATAACTGGTGTTCATTCTTCAGCAAAACGATAGAACGCTCTGCTATCATCTGCGCATCCCTGAGATGTTCTGCAGACATAATTTCTTTTGTTGCTAATGCTGTATCGCAGTTACGGAAAGGATCTTTAAATAATCCAAGATCATACTTTGCAGAGAGAATACGATATACTGCCGCATTGATTTCCGCAATAGTTATCTTTTTATCCTGTAATAATTTTTTAAGCTGGGAAGAGAATATGCTTCCCTGCATATCCATATCCACACCGGCATTCAACGCCAGGGCGCCCGCTTCGTACTCGTCTTTTACAATGCCATGGTTAATCATTTCATTGATAGAAGTATAATCCGTTACAATGAATCCTTTAAAGCCCCATTGTTTACGCAGCAGATCTGTCAGTAACCATTTATTCCCTGTAGAAGGGATACCATCCACTTCATTAAAGGATGTCATCACAGTAGCTACACCAGCATCAACGGCCGCTTTATAGGGAGGAAGATAAAACTGGAACATCTGGCGGCGGCTCATATCCACCGTATTATAATCACGGCCTCCTTCTATTGCACCATACAAAGCGAAGTGTTTTACACAGGCAAGAATACTGTTGGGAGAAGACAGATCACTACCCTGATATCCTTTTACTTTCGCTTTCGCCACCTGCGAACCATACCAGGTATCCTCTCCTGCACCTTCTGCCACACGGCCCCAGCGCGGATCACGGGCAATATCCACCATAGGGGAGAATGTCCATTGTAAACCATCAGCACTGGCTTCTATTGCGGCAATACGTGCGCTCTTTTCCAGCAGCGACATATCCCAGGTACAGGCTTCTCCCAAAGGAATGGGGAAAATAGTTTTATGCCCGTGTATCACGTCATATCCAAACAGCAAAGGAATCTTTAAGCGGGTTTTTAACGCCATTTCCTGTAGCTGACGGGTGTATACCGGTGTGTAGGCATTGAAGATAGTACCACATAGTCCGGCTTCTATATCTTTCTTATAACCGGCCTTCATAAAAGGCCCTGTGATATCCATATCACTGGTCAGCAGGTTCAGTTGCCCTATCTTCTCTTCCAGTGTCATACGTTGTATAAGACTGCTGATAAAAGCGTTTTTACTTTGTTGAGCTGCGGCACTACAGGTAATGAGCAGGCATATTTTGAGGAGTTGTATCTTTTTCATAACGGGTTTTTAAACTAAAGTGGGGTAAATATACAAAAAAGCTCCGGGAGCAATCCCCGGAGCTTTTATCTTACATCGTGGGCAAATTCATGGTTACGCGGGCAAAGTAAAAGGAGCCCAGTGTTCCCATCTGTACGGAAGCGTATTTAAACACGCCAAAATAACTGTTGCCATATACCTGTTTATCAGGAAATACATCCAGCAGGTTATTGGCCCCAATGGTGAATGTAAATGGTTTCACATTATAGCTGAGAGAAAGGTCGGTCACTACTTTCCCTTTGTGCACCTGTACTTCTCCATAAGGGAAGCTGTTACGTGCTACTTCCCCGAAGTATACATTGCGCAGTAATACACTGAATTTTTTGAAGGTATAAGTAAGGGAGAGATTTGCTTTTACCCTGGGTGTTCCTTCTGTAATCAGGGTACTGTCGTTCGGAGAAAAGAAGATCTGTTCCTGTCCTTTCAGCGACGCTGGCACATGAGTACCTGTGATCTTGTTCTTATTGATATTTAATCCCAGTGAAGCAGTAAATGCTTTCAAGGTATAATCAGCTACTACATCTATTCCCATCGTCCTTGTATCTACCCCATTACTGAAGAACCGGGCAGAACTGGCACCCAGCGGATTGATAATGTTCTGTATAGACTCTACCGCATCTCCGTTAGGATCAAATCCGAAACTACCGGTTAATACGATCCTGTTTTTAATATCTGTTAAATATCCATCCACAGAAACATTAAAATTGCTGACAGGCTGTGCGGTGAAACCCAGACTATAGTTCAATGACGTTTCCTGTTTCAGTGCAGGGATACCTAATGCTTTTGCAACCGGGCTTTCATTCCTAAAGAACCCGGATTGTCCCAGTGTATTATCGGGCAATATATCCGTACTGATATAACTGAAATACTGCTGATGCAGGGAAGGCGCTCTGAAGCCATTACTGAAAGCACCTCTCACATTGAACACGGAAGAGAGTTTGTAACGGGTAGCCAGCTTACCGCTGAAAGCTGTTCCGAAATCGCTGTAGTGTTCCAGGCGGGCAGCCCCGCTGAGCAGCCATCTGGACGTTACATCATATTCAGCATCTGCATATACCCCTGTGTTATTCCTGCTTTTATGAATCGCATTATCAGGAGAAAAACCAGGGAATGATTGCGAGCCACCTGCCAGTCCGGATGGATTTGATACCGTACCATCGGGATTAGTCACCAGTGCATAGTTCTTCCAGGAAGCCTCTTCACCTGCCCGGATACGGTAATCATCTATCCTGAATTCCGCCCCGAAAGCCAGGTTTAAGTTCCTGAAACGACGGCTTATATCAAAGTTTGTAGTACTCTGTAAAAATTCATGGCCGCCCGCTTTAAAGCTGGTAGGAGAAGCATTCTGCAAAGAAGCATTCACGGTATGGTCTACTTCATAATCGAAGCGGTTATCGCCCTTGGTATTGCTTAAATCTGCATGCCAGTTACCCAGTTGATGTCTTATTCCTACCGTTACAGCCCTGTCCTGAATCTTCGAATCTGTTGCAGGCTGAAAGCCGTCAGGATAAATACTATATACGTTTACAGTGGGATCGCTGGGCAGACGGCGAAAGCCGAAGCCTTGTCCCCGCCGGTAGTTATATCCGCCAAAAGCATAAATTTCGCTTTTACCAAAGGGTAAGGACAGGTTAAAGAAAGCACCGCCGTTTTTGATTTTCGCATCTCCTATCTGGAAATTAAAATCATCCCTTTTCAACCCTTTTGATTTTAACATGTCATCATCATACTTCCTCGAAGCTGCCGGATCATCTGTAAAATCATAGGCAAAATAGTTATTCAGAGAAGACTGATCGAAGATGATCAGGTTATTATTCTGCGCCCTGGTCGTTTTATCGCGGTAAGAACCTTCTGCCGTGAGATTGATAAATCCACCGTTCTTACCCAGACCAGTACCATAATTCAGGTTGAGCTGTCCCAGCCCGCCATCTCCGCGGGAAGTAACGCCCCCTGTGGCAGAGGCGAATAACTGATGGGTGTTTTGTTTCAGTACGATATTCACCACACCCGCAATCGCATCAGAGCCATATTGTGCGGAAGCACCATCCCTCAATACTTCTATCCTTTCTATCGCAGATACAGGAATGGCATTCAGATCAGTACCAACAGAACCGTTACCCACTGTACCCTGGTTATTGACCAGCGAAGTGGTATGCCGGCGTTTCCCATTGATCAGTACCAATAACTGATCAGGGCCTAAGCCCCTGATACTGGCCGGGTCTATATGCTCACTACCATCGGAAGATGATTGCCGGTTAGAGTTGAATGAAGGAGAGACATATTGCAATAGCTGATTA
Organism: Chitinophaga oryziterrae; assembly: GCF_009758125.1. Taxonomy (GTDB): domain Bacteria; phylum Bacteroidota; class Bacteroidia; order Chitinophagales; family Chitinophagaceae; genus Chitinophaga; species Chitinophaga oryziterrae. The sequence goes on along the minus strand of NZ_WRXO01000002.1, from coordinate 503,562 downwards.
AGGTCATTTTGAGGCGATTGTGCCTGCAATTTTGAAATATTGAACACATCTACCGGCGCCACCGTATTCAGCCTCGTACGGCCACTGCTACGCGTCCCTACCAGCACAACCTCATTCAGGTTATGAAGGGATGACTGAAGCACAATAGTGTAATTACTTTCCGCTGTCAACACCTGTGTATAGGTATCATATCCTACAGTGCTAACGGTAAAGTGTTTATCCTTACTGGTAAGCGTAATGGCAAACGATCCATCCTCTTTGGTGGTAGTACCGCTGCCGGATGCAATGATACTGGCGCCTGCTATGGGTTTGCTATTTGTATCCAGCACTTTACCGGTAATCTTCTGGGCATTCGCGGCAGCTGCTATCAGTAAAAGGACGGGGATTAAATATTTTATCATCGATGATTATTTTTTAGGTTTCAGGGTTACATCTACACTCCATTCGCTGCCACTCCCAATATGATAAGTATTGGCGAAGCTTCCCTGGTTTAAGGCAAAGGACAACTGTAACAGGCTATTCAGGTAGCTGAGAGGTTTACCCTTTGCCACAGCGCCGAAAGTCTGGCTGTAAGGAGCATCTCCTTCATATACTTTTTTCCCGCTATGGAAGATGGACACATGCAAGATATCCCCGTACTGAGGATGCAGCTGGCTCACCAGGTCTCCGTTGATGTTAGTCCAGATATTGCCGTATTGGACGTCCAGAATAGAGATATTCCCCTTCAGCTTACCTGATCCCAGGGTAGCCTGCTGATAAGGGATTTTTACCACCTCTTTTGGCAGCACAGGGCCAACCTGCTCGTAAGTGATAGACCCGGCGGCCAGTCTTGCGCCGGTATAAGCGTATACATCCCTCCCATGGAAAGTATATGACTTCCGGGAATCCTTACGCCTGTTCACGGCTTCGTCTATTTCCCGCACTTCTGCTATGCCCAGGGATTCCGCTATCAGGGTCAATGTGCCATTATCAGGGGTCACGATGAACTGTCCGGTGTTTGTTTTCAGCACTACCGATTTACGGGTAGTACCTACTCCGGGGTCTACTACGGACACGAATACTGTTCCGGCAGGCCAGTAGGGAACTGTTTGCTGTAAGCGGTAAGCAGCTTCCCAGATGTTATAAGCCGGGATCTCATGGGTAAGGTCGTATAGTTTAAGATCAGGGGAAACGCCGGATGCCACACCCTTCATGGCCGAAACGGCGCCGTCTTTTAATCCGAAATCCGACTGAAACACGACAATCTTGTTCTGAGAGAAGGAATGGCTGGTAACCAGCAGGAACAAAATAATACCTAGAACTCTTTGCATCTTCTTTGAATATTAGTCTACAAATTTAGTGGGATTGATGCAATTATATGCAAAATAATAACAAAACAATGCAGATAAGGTTGTACAAACCACTCTTAAACAAGCCTGAAACACAGAATGGTACCAGCATTCTATCATCATTCCTTTATCACTCCTATAGCATTCCTATAGCATTCTACCGGCATTCCTATATCCAAACGATATAGGAATGATGAAAGAATGCCGAAGGAATGGACTTTCCATGATGAAGGGATATAGGATTTCAGAAGGGATCAGTATGTTCCTAATCAGGACCAAATCCCCGATATTTGCTTTATTATGATCGAACTGATTAAAGTAACATCCTCTGATATCATAGCTTTACAGACGCTCTCCCGGCAAACCTTCTTTGAAACGTTTGCCGCGGAAAATACTCCTGCCAACATGCAGGCCTTTCTGGATAAGGCTTTTCAGCAGGAAGGACTCCTGAAGGAGATCAATAACTCTCATTCGGTTTTTTATTTTGCGAAAACCGGGGATAACATCATCGGGTATTTAAAAATCAATACCGGAGCGGCACAAACGGAATTACGGGAAGAAGATGGGATAGAGATAGAACGGATCTATGTGTTGAAAGAATTTCAGGGGCAGAAGGCGGGTCAGCTAATGCTTGATAAAGCATTGCAGATGGGCCGGGAAAAGAATGCTGCTTACGTATGGCTGGGAGTCTGGGAAAAGAATACCAAAGCGATCTCATTTTACGCTAAGAACGGATTCATTGCCTTTAGTTCACATATCTTCCGGTTTGGAGATGAGGACCAAACGGATATTATGATGAAACTTGTGCTATGAAGAAAAGCGCAGAAAACTAAGTTCCATACAGAAAGTCTTCAGAATTGCGTGATAGGTTTGCTCATCAATTATATCATGTATAAACAATTTCTGATCAGTATTTTTCTTTTCCTGTTGATGAGTCCTGCCATAGCACAAAAGAAAACACTGGATTACTTTATTGACCAGGCGCTGAGTAACAGTCCGCTGTTGCTGGATTATCAGAACCAGGTGTTGTCTAATAAAATAGACAGTGAAAAGATCCTGGCTACGTATAAACCACAGGTAGCCGGGACCAGCGTTAATACCTACGCGCCTGTTATAAAGGGTTATGGGTATGATAATGCGATTACGAACGGAGCTGGCGTGAATGCCCTTGTAGGGGTGAATAAAAAGTTTGTGGGACAGAAGAACCTGCAGACACGGTTTGAGGGCGTGAACCTTTTAAGCCAGGGGATAGAGAATACAGCGAAGATTTCCGTACAGGAACTCAAAAGAACACTGATAGCACAATATATCACAACTTACGGCGATCTGCAACAACTTAATTTCTCTAAAACCATTCATTCATTATTGGCGAAAGAAGATACTGTTTTGAGAAAACTGACGGGAAGTAATGTATATCGTCAGGCTGATTACCTTACTTTTCTGGTGACCTTACAACAACAGGAACTCACCGTTAAACAAAACACGATCCAGTTCCAGAACGATTATGCTACGCTGAATTATTTAAGTGGCATCGTTGATACTACCACAGTTGAACTGGAAGAGCCTGATATAAAAATCCAGGCATTACCCCAACCCGAAAACTCTGTGTTCTTTCATCAATATACTTTAGACAGCCTGAAACTCCGTAATGACAGGGCTAACCTGGATTACAGCTATAAACCTACCGTCAGCGCCTTTGCAGATGCCGGGTATAATTCATCATTAGCTTATACTCCATATAAAAATTTCGGTACCAGCTTTGGATTTAGTCTTAATATTCCTATCTATGATGGCAGACAACGTAAACTGCAATACCAGAAATTAGATCTCTCAGAGCAAACAAGACAGCATTACAAGGAGTTCTTTACGAAACAATACAGTCAGCAGGTGTTACAGCTTATGCAACAGTTGAAAGGTACACAGGAACTGATAGACCAGATCAATTACCAGATAAAATATTCTGAAGGACTGATACAGGTGAACACCAGATTACTGGTAACCGGTGATGTACGTATAGCCGACCTGATCATTGCGCTCAATAATTATTTAAACGCCAGGAACCTGCTCACACAAAATACGGTGAGCCGTCTTCAGATCATTAATCAAATCAACTACTGGAACAGATGAGACAACGGGTAATGATATTATTGCTGTTAATAACGTCCTGTAAACAGGCAGCGACTGAAGATGCCACTACCGAGATACAGACACCGGTATCGGTCATTAATATCAGCAGAGGACCGATGCAGGAATATATTGAACTGAACGCAACGTCCACATTCCTGTTAAAGAGTTATATCAAAGCCAATGCTACCGGTTATCTGCAATCTACCAATATACACCTGGGACAACCGGTGCACCGCGGACAATTACTTTTTACCGTTAAAACAAAAGAAGCCGTGAGTATCGGCAATGCAGTGAACGCCTTAGACAGCAGCTTCAAATTCTCCGGTACCAACAGTATTAAAGCCAGTGTAGACGGATATATTACTTCACTCGATCACCAACCGGGAGATTATGTGCAGGATGGAGAACAACTGGCCACGATCAGTAACAATTTCGTATTCCTGATGAACATGCCTTACGAACTGCATAATGCGGTTATCAATCATCATACTGTCGACATCGTTCTGCCGGGTGGGGAAAAGATCACAGGTACTATCTCTGCGGCTATGCCTACTGTGGATTCCGCAGCACAGACGCAAAGTATCATTATCACCATGGATGGCAATAAGACCATACCTGAGAACCTGGTGGTGAAAGTAAACATCCCTACTATTTCCAAAACCGATGTTATCACCTTACCCAAATCAACGGTGCTGGCAGATGAGACACAAACTGAATTCTGGGTGATGAAACTCATGAATGACAGTACGGCTGTTAAAGTCCCGGTAAAAAAAGGTATTGAGACAAAAGACAGGATAGAGATCATCTCACCGGTATTCTCAGATAATGATAAAATCCTTATTACGGGAAATTATGGATTGGAAGATACAGCGAAAGTTAAAATCATCAACCCGTGAAAAATTATTTTATCTCCCATAAACATCCGATTGCTGCTATACTCTTTCTTATCATAGCGGGAGGTATTTTTGCGTACAGTAAAATGCAGATATCGCTGTTTCCGGAAATTACTTTCCCCAAGATAAAGATCATTGCGGATGCAGGATTACAGCCGGTGGACAAAATGATGGTGACGGTAACAAAACCACTGGAAAATGCGGTAAAGCAGGTGCCTAGTCTGCATATGGTACGCAGCAGCACCAGTAAAGGGAGCTGTGAGATCTCTGCTTTTATGGACTGGAATGCGGATATAGATCTGAGCCAGCAGCGTATAGAATCAAAGATCAATCAGATCAGGAACCAGTTACCTCCGGAAGTACAGATTACGGTAGAGAAAATGAATCCTTCCATTCTGCCGGTGATGGGGTATACTATTGAGAGTCATACCAAGAGTCCGATTGAGTTAAAGATGCTGGCCAATTATACCATTAAACCGTTTTTATCTCAGGTGGATGGTGTATCGGAAGTGCGGGTGATAGGTGGCAAAACCAAGGAATACTGGTTACAACTGGATGCCAATAAAATGAGTACGTTGTCCGTAACACCGGATATGGTAAGCAATGTATTATCCCAGACTAACTTCATCAAATCGAATGGTTATTTATCAGATTATAAATTCCTATACCTTACTGTCACAGATGCTACTGTACATTCAGTAGATGATCTGAAAAAAATCATCATCAGGAATGATGGTAAAAGAATTACGCGTTTACAGGATATTGGTGCAGTAGACATAAAGGAAGCCATAGAATATACCAAGATCAACGCAAATGGCAGGGAAGGCATACTGATAGCCATTATCAAGCAGCCCAATGCGAACCTTACAGACATGTCCCTTGCTATGGAGAAAAAGGTACAGCAACTGACTTTGCCAGCCGGCGTAACTATCAGACCGTATTATATCCAGTCGGATTTTGTACAGGATGCGGTGAGAAGTGTAACAGACAGCTTGTGGATAGGGTTATTACTGGCCATTGTAGTAGCTATCATATTTCTTCGTTCTTTAAAAGCCAGTGCTACGATATTAGTCACGATACCGATTACGCTCTGCTTAACATTATTAGTTTTATACGCTATCGGGTACACGTTTAACATCATGACCTTAGGAGCGCTTGCGGCAGCAACCGGTTTAATTATAGATGATGCCATTGTAGTAGTGGAACAGATTCACCGTACGCATGAAGAACATCCTGATGAATCAACCGTTACGTTGTTACAGGAAGCGGTCCGTTACCTGTTCCCGGCCATGCTGGGATCTTCTATCAGTACAATAGTCATCTTTCTTCCTTTCGTTTTGATGACGGGTGTGGCAGGTGCTTATTTCAAAGTACTGACCAATACGATGATCATCACGCTGGTATGTTCCTTCTTCGTAACATGGATCGGGTTACCGGTCATTTATCTCTTGTTTTCCAGAAAAGATACACCGGTGAAGGTACATGCCGTGCGGCAACGAGGCTGGGTATCATTTTTTATCCATCGCCCTGTTATCAGCTTTGTGATGGTAATTTGTCTGGGCTTGCTGATATACCTCATCCTCCCTAAACTGGAAACCGGTTTTTTACCGGAGATGGATGAAGGCAGTATAGTGCTGGATTACAGTTCTCCGCCCGGCACTTCTCTCGAAGAAACAGACAAGATGTTACGGGAAGCGGAAAAGCTGATCATGGCAGTTCCGGAGGTACAGGCTTATTCGAGGAGAACGGGGACGCAGATGGGGTTCTTTATCACAGAACCTAATACCGGCGACTATCTGATACAACTTAAAAAACAACGTGACAGGAGTACTAATGAAGTGATCAGTGATATCCGGCAACGCATTGAGTCTACACAACCAGCGCTGCGCATAGATTTCGGGCAGGTGGTTGGTGATATGCTGGGCGATCTGATGACTTCCGTTCAGCCAATAGAGATAAAAATATTCGGGGATAATCCACAGAGAATTGCAAAACGGGTAGCAGAGCAGGTATCTAAGATACATGGTACGGCAGATGTCTTTAATGGCATCGTCATTGCCGGACCTTCCGTAAGTATCGTTCCGGATTACAGCAGGATGGCACAGTTTGGGATCACCCCTGCCAACCTGCAGATGCAGTTGCAGAATGCACTGGAAGGCAATGTCATTGGCAGTATTCCAGAAAAAGAGCAGTTGTCCGCGGTGAGGATGATCTATCCCCGCAGCCGTAGCATTACAGACCTTCAGCAGTTGGAGATATTCTCTCCTGACGGACGTTTGCATCCTATTTCATCCCTGGCTACAGTCAGGCTGAATGCAGGAGATGCGGAGATTCAACGGCAAAATCTCCAAACGATGGGCGTCGTTACTGCCCGTCTGGAGAACAGTGACCTGGGAACGGTGATGAATGAGATCCGTAAAATCAAAGTGCCTCCCGGATATCATGTGGAGTATGGTGGAGCGTATGCAGATCAGCAACAATCTTTCAATGAGTTGTTGATCATTCTTATTACTGCCAGTCTGCTGGTGTTTATCGTAATTCTCTTTTTATTCCGTGATTTTAAAATTGCATTGCTCATTATTATCTTAGCAGTACTGGGTATCTCTGGTAGTTATTTGGCATTATATCTTACTAATACGCCTTTGAATGTGGGCAGTTATACAGGCTTAATTATGATCGTGGGGATCATTGGAGAGAATGCTATTTTCACATTTTTACAGTTTAAGGATTCGCTTTGTAAACATCATGTGGATGAGGCTATTATATACTCCATCTCTACCCGTCTAAGACCCAAACTCATGACAGCCCTGGGCGCTATCATTGCTTTAATGCCACTGGCTTTAGGTATTGGCGCCGGAGCGCAACTGCACCAGCCACTAGCCATAGCGGTGATAGGTGGTTTTATAGTAGCCCTTCCTTTGTTGCTTATTGTATTGCCTTCTATGTTGCGTATATTGTACAAGGATAAAAATCCCTTTCCAGTAATTGATGCGATACTATAACAGCTTAGATTACCAGATGTTGTTGATCGATAAATACACTGCATCTGACTGTTTAGTTCTCTGATTTAGCTTTGGAATATGGACTCAGGATTTGTTTTTCAATTTAACTTCACCTGATATTCACGTCAGATAAGGTGTATTTATCGATCAACAACATCTGTGCGAAGATTATGTAATCAAACAAAACCAGACTTAAGAAGCTATTGCTTTTTCTTATCGAATCATTATTATCCTGCTGAGGATAATATGGACTTACCTATAATTTCGTGATGACATGTTTTAACTGATCTCCGTGATAGATCACTTTATCATCAGCGAAAATGTATAACCCTTTTCCTTTCTTGTATTTCCTGCCTGTTTTATCCCAGCGGATGCTGAGCAGATGCCCGTGATAAGGAACTTTGTCCAGTAAGAACCAATCCCATTTCCCGGAAGGGATCAGAGGGTTTAGTTCGATCGTGTTTCCGGTACCGGGTTTAAGGCCTATCAGATCGCTGATGACCAGATCGCAGAAACCGGAGTGGTTGTAGTAACTACTGCGGGGATCATCCCCTTTCAGCCAGTAGCCGGAACGTTCGTCCTGGTATTCGCCTAAGTAGGGAATGCCGTTTTTCTGTTGGGAATTGGCGTAAGTATGTAAAGCTTTGTAGTAGACAGCAGGCTCTATATGATACTTGTAGTTGGTGAGCAGGTTGGCCAGCCCTTTTAATGTTTGGGTAGTCGCAAATGGCCAGATGGCCCCGTCCCACTCACAGCCACCGCTGCCATGAGAACGGAAGGCAGGATGCCTTCTCTCTGCGGTAGTAATGCCCCAGGGAGCATTAAATCCTGATGTATCGGTAAGTTGCTCCCATGCCTTAGCATAAGTGGCTTTATCGGCTGGTATATTGAAATACCAGGGGATGAAACCCAACTCCTCCCGGGCATCAGATAAAGGGCCTTTTGCTAATCTTACTTTGTAAAAATGAGCATCCTCATCCCAAAGCCGGGATATGAACGATTTCAATGTGTCTGCTTCTCTCTCATACCTTTGTTGTAAGGTATCATTACCTGCCATTGCAGCAATCTTTGCTATCGCACTGGCATTACCATACATGTAACTGTTGATGGTAGGGCGGATATTCTTTTCCTTCCTGGAACCACTGATAGATTCTTCCATTCCATCTTTTACATCAAACTGCCAGAAGCCTTCTCCTACCCCCTTTTCCTTTTTCCAGAGGCGATAATCAGCATCCATGTTTTGCAATAAGCTGATGATAAAGCTGCTGTCCCCATCTACCAGAAAACGATTATACACCGCATCTTCTGCCCAACTGCTGAACTGATGAAAACGGGGAGCGGGTTGTTGTGCATCTTTGATAAACCAGTAACGGACGTATTGATTGATATACTGCGTATCTCTTAACCAGCGGCCTTCGTATACATGATGTCCGAAGGCACAGCTTAAAGCATTATATCTTCCCGCATGTTTTACAGGTGTGATGAATTCAGTGAAGATGTAGCCGTCCGGTGTTTGTTTGAGGTGTTTGCGGAAAGTCCACCAGCGATAGTAATAAGTTTGTTCTATGACTGAATCCGGGCATTGCAACACAGGGATGTTCGCAGCCAACCAGCTATAGGCATTCTTATTGTCTATGAGGTTCTTTATATATTCACTGTCCTGCCTGTTGAAGCGTTCAACATAGCGAAACAGTGTAGTATCTGTCCCCCTGTGGATTGCATATGGAGTTAACGCCGGTGCTATGTATTGCTGAGCAACGGCATTCACAGACAACAGCAAACAAGCTAGTAACTTTGTTTTGAAGGATCCCATCCTCTAAATACTTTAGTAATCGTGATAGATTTCGCGTCTTTATCCGTCAACTGATGTGACCATGCCACACGTTTGTCAATAGCTGCACCCGCACCGGTATTCTTATACTCTGTATATCTTGCAGTCTGTTCGTTTTTCTCCTTTTCCCAATAATACCAGCCTGCAGGTAATATATGGGCACCCAGGATACAATACATGAACAGCGTAGCGGCATAAGGGCGCCATGGCCGCCCCAGATAGACCTTCGTGAATATCTTATCAGCCGTTAGCCTGCAGTGCATGAAAACAAGCCCGTATTGCTGATCCTTCGTTGTTGAAGCAGCAGTGATGTATGAATTCTTCTTACTTTGAATAGTACAATCATTGAAAATAGCAGTAGCAGCGCCGAAGATAAAATCGGTAGTGCCTTCTATATAACAATTCTGATAATACTGACGACTGCCCGCCCTGCCGGTATACAACGTATCCTGATTACCCAGCAACCGGCAGTTGCGGACAACACAACGATCTCCTTCCACATGCAATGCTACAGCCTGACCAACGTTACCTGCGGTATTTTCAATGGTGAGATTTGTTACAGTAACATCATCTCCCGCTATTAATACAGTGTAAGAGTTAAACGTGCTGAACTTATCCTTACCAAACATATCTTTTCTGGCACCTGGTACAAATCCTCCGGAGAAATCGGAATTAGTGATAATAGTACTATCCCTGCTTTCCCCTTCTAAAGTAATACCTGTTTTCCAGGAAGGGATCACCAGTTTCTCTTCATAAATTCCTTTTTTGATAAAGATCTTACAGGGAAAATAGGAGAAGTCGCGCACAGCATTCACCGCTTCCTGGATAGTATGGAAATCACCGGAATTATCTTTGGCAACAACAATGTATTTGGGGTCTTCTGCCCTGGCTATCTGTGTAATAAACAGAAGGAATAATAAAAAGTATTTCATAATAAAGAGTTTTCAGGATTGCTGACAAGTTATAAAATTTATCTCACTACATAATGATACTCCCCCGAGCCTGTTTTGATAATTGCTCTGTCATCTTCATATCCAATTGGTATAACCATCTTACCGCCTTCTTTAATCATTTGTGTATTTGCGGCAGGAATGTATATAGTAGCAGTAGTATTAGCCGGAATCTGTACGTACAAATTAAATACCCTTCCTTTTTTTTCCCATTCGCTGCGAATAGTTCCGTACTGAGAATTATAAGCCCCTTTTACATAAGAGATATCCCCTGCTACTTCCGGACGGATAATAATGTCTTTATAAGCCACCGATTTTTCCGATTGATTAATCCCCGCTAACCCATTATAAAACCATTCCATGATATGCCCCAGCATCAGGTGATTGTTAGAGACTTCTGCCAGTGCCGGCCAGGATTCAGTGAGTGCCGTTGCTCCTTTTGCCAGTTGAAAACCATAACCGGGTACATCACTGCGGTAGTTCATATCGTAAATCAATTGAGAAGCACCACCTTCCTGTAGCGCCTGTACAAGAAAGTGAAAACCTATATCTCCGGCTGTGAGCTTTTTGCCATCATGCACTATGGAATCTACCATGTTTTTGAATACCTGCTTCCTGTCCTTTTCATTTACCAGTCCGGTGCAAAGCGGCATAGCCATGGCTGTCTGGCTACCGGTGGCATATACCTGTGCATGCAGGAATTTCTTATTAAACGACTGCTTTACGGAAGCTGCCAGTTGCGTCCATTTAGCCACGTCTTTGTTGCCCAGTAAGGTAGCCATTTCAGATAAGAGGCTGATATCGTAATAATAAATAGCCGTTGCCGTAAGGCTTTTGGGGGTGAGTTGCGCAACACCTGGCCGCGCAGGACCATAATCAAACCAATCTCCTAATCCATAAGATAAGATGTTGCTGTCTGATCTGCTTTTCAGATATTCTACATATCTTTTCATCATCGGGTAAGCAGCCCGCATAACATCCTTATCACCATACCATTTATAAATTAACCAGGGGAGTATGACGGATGCACTGCCCCATTCCGGAGAATCACGAAAACCAACACCACCATCATTGAATACAACGAATTCCGGAGCAATGTCTGGCACTAATCCTTCTTTGGTTTGTGCGTCCATCATATCGTATACCAGCTTTTTATACAACTGGTAGATATCGAAATTGTGTTGAATAGATGTACCCATCAGGTAATCCTGTTCCAGCCAGCTGAGTTTTTCCCTGTGCGGGCAATCAGTGACCACACTTTGCATATTGCTTTTAATAGCCCAGAGGATGAGCGTATTTATCTTGTTAAATAACGCATTTGAACATTCAAAAGATCCTGATGAGGGGGTTGAATTACGGGTATGTAAAAAACTGAGTCCTTTTATCTTTGGAAGATCGTTCTGTTTGGCGGTATCAGGTATGGCACCTTCTACCTGTACGTAACGGAAACCGTAATAGGTAAAACGGGGGCGCCAGGTTTCTATCCCCTCTCCCTTTAATGTGTAGGAGTAATAATAGGGTTTGCCGGTAGCTTTCTGGTTAGCTAATTTTTTATCATTGATCAGTTCAGCGGGAATGAGTTTGATAGTTTGTCCTTTATGCCCTTGTACTTTCAGTTCAATGATACCAGATGCATTCTGTCCGAAGTCATACATGTAGATACTGTCTACGGGTTTTGAGATTGATTTTACGGGCAAGATATCTGTTACTTTTACGGGATAGTCTTTTTCTGCTTCCAGTAATCCCTGAGGTGGTTTTACCAGCAATGCATTCTTCCATGTTTCATCATGGAAGGAAGGTTGGTCCCAGTCTTTTTGTTCCAGGTTGGCGTTGTAATCTTCTCCTCCGTATATACTGGCGAAGGTAATGGGTGATGGCGCTGTTTTCCAGTCGCTACCGGAAACGATGGTATTGGTAGTACCATTATCATAAGTAATAAATAGTTTGCAGATCATCTTCGGCATACCGAAAGCAATGGATAATTTACGGTAGCGTTCTTTGTTGATGTTGTAAAATCCGTTACCTACAATTACGCCGATAGCGTTATCCCCATTTTTCAGTAATCCGGTAATATCGTAGCTGTTGTATAAGACACGTTTATCGTAGTATGTCCAGCCGGGAGCGAGGAAGTTATCCCCTACTTTTTTCCCGTTGATATTCAGTTCATACTGACCTAGTCCGCTGATAAATACCAATGCTCTTTTTATTGCGTGTGTAGTATTGAATGTTTTGCGGAATAAAGGGATGACAGGCCTTTGTTTTGCTTTGTTTTTATTGTTGGGCTTTTCTTCTCCTGAATGCACTCCCGGTACCAGCAGCATGGAATCGGGGAGTTCTTCGTAACCTATCCATTTAGCATTGCTCCAGTCTGTGATACCTGTGGTAAAAGTAGAGATGTTACTCCAACCAGAAGGCTGATTATGCTGGTCCCATACTTTTACACGCCAGTAATAGCGGTGTGCCGGGAGTAGTTTTTTTCCTTTGTATACAGACAGATTGCTTTTGATGATGTTGGCAGGCTGCTTTTGTAGTGTTGTACTATCATCTGTTATCTGGACCTGGTAAGCAGATTGCAGGTAGTTTCTTTGTGTGGCGTTTATCTGCCAGCTGAATGAAGCAGCATTAGCATCTACTCCATCAGGAGATGGTTTATGTTCACATAAGAGGTCCGTTACTTTCACCTGGGCTGTACAATAACAGGTAAACAGAACGAATAACGTGGAAAGGCAAGTTCTGGTCATCGATAAAGAATTGCGAATAAGCTATATAATTTTCTACGTTTAACTGTCTTATGCTTACCTATTGATTGTTATTGTTGCGGGAGGCAATCCGTCTGTTTTAGCGGTGAGGGTGACAGGACCGGTCCCATCTGCTTTTATTATTACCAGGCATCTCCCCTGCCATGCTTTGCGTTGAGGCAACTGGTAACTTTCTATGCTTCGTGGGTTAGCATTGCCTACACCAGCGATACTACCCGGGCCACTTATCTCAAACTTTAGCAGGTTTTCTGCTAAAGGATTGCGGATGCCCCTGGCATCTGTAAGCTGTACAGTGATGTAAGACAGGTCTTTTGTTGTTGTTTTATCTGCTGTAAGGGTAATTTGTGTTGGTTCAGCCGCAGTACTCAGCGTAGCAGTATTATTCCTGCTAACAGCTTTTAAAGTCCCTGCTTCATAGGGCACTTCCCATTCAGCCGTACAACTATCCGCCTTTTTCTTACCTAAAGACCGGCCGTTCAGGAATAACTCCACCTGTTTATCAGAAGTATATACCACTACTTTCAGTGGTTTATTTTCATAGCCTTTCCAGTTCCAGTTGTCAGTTACATCCTGCCACTCCCAGCGGCTCCAGTCTATCTTATCCGGATTAGTTTTAAAAGAAGGCTGAGGGGGACGTACAAATACCGAGAGCTGCTTTTCCTTCCAGAGAGCATCTCTGAAACAGGATTGTGGCCGTTTCCATCCACAGATATCAATATCCCCGCAGTAAGCAAGGTTCCAGGGATAGAAACTCTGTTTCTGCATGTAACCCAGCCAGCCTATACTGGCTTCCCCGATATAGTCGAAGGCCGTCCATACAAAGTCTCCTATCACCCAGGGATGATCTTCCACTGCTTTCCAGTATTTATAAGCATCCAGCGGAAAAGATTCTGTGGCCATTATGATCCTTTGCGGTACACGCTGATGATCTGTTCCATATTTATCAGGCGCGTAATTATATCCGGCTATATCAAGCGCTGCCAGGAAAGGATCTTTATCTTCTGCAATCCCGTTTACACCACAGGTAACAGGACGGGTGGTATCTATACCTTTTATAAAATCACGCAGCGTAACTGCTATAGCAGCAACTTCCGGTTTCTCTCTATGAGGGATTTCATTACCGATGCTCCACATGATAACGGAAGGGTGGTTACGGTCCCTGTAAATCATGCTTTCAAGATCTCTCTGCCACCAGTCTTTAAAATACAGGTGATAATCTTCGGGGTTCTTGCCATCCTGCCAGGTATCAAAGGCTTCATCTATCACTAACATACCCAGACGGTCGCAGGCATCCAGAAAGGCAGGAGAAGGCGGGTTATGGGCGCAGCGGACAGCATTGTACCCACTGGCCTTTAAAAGCTCCACTTTACGCTCTTCTGCCCTGTCGTAAGCCTTCGCACCCAGCGGGCCGTTATCGTGGTGTACACAGCCTCCTTTTAGCTTTAATGACTGTCCATTCAACCGGAAACCTTTTACCGCATCAAAAGCGATAGTACGGATACCGAAGGTGGTAGTAAGGCTGTCCGTAGGCTTGCCATTAGCGAAGACGGTTGTTTCTGCGGTATAGAGTACCGGAGAGGTAACAGACCATAAAACCGGGTTTTTGATCTCGATTTCCTGGGTACTGCTTTCGGTTGCGGGAGCTTCTCTTTTCGCCACCTGTTTCCCGTTTGCATCCAGTATACGGATGATCATTGTTATCTGCTTAAAATTCGTATGTAGTTTTGTTTCGATGTTGATAGTAGCACTGTTAGCCGTTATTTTTGGCGTCGTGATACTAACGCCCCATTGATCGAAATGCAGCGGGTCCAGTGAATGAAGCCATACATGCCGGTAGATACCGGAACCGGAGTACCAGCGGCTGTTCTCTCCTTCATTCCTTACTTTTACGGCTACCACGTTGTCTTTGGATGAAAAGACATGAGCAGATATATCATACCAGAAAGAAGTATATCCATAGGGATGTTTGCCGAGCTTCTTTCCATTCACCCATACTTCTGCATTCATGTATACACCATCAAACTGAAGAATGGTATTTTTCCCTTCCTCTGTTTTGAAATGTTTACGGTACCAGCCGGTGCCTCCTGTGGTAAATCCACCACTCACCTGGCTCAAAGCACCAGGATTAAAAGGAGAGGTTGTACCCGGCAGGTCTTCTATGCTCCAATCGTGGGGAAGATTTATAGTTCTCCATCCGGAATCATTGAAATTGATATCTTCTGCACCCTGTGCAGCGCCACGGTAGAACCGCCAGTTTTCATCAAACAAATATCGTTGTGCGTGTGCAGTACTCATGATACAACAAAAAAAGATGATCAATATTCTCATAACCTCCTGAATGTAATTTTACTTTTTCCCATGTCTTTAGATGTAGCGACAGCAATGCCTCTCTGGTCGGCATTGTTAACAGCACAGTAAAAATGATAAACAACTCCTTTGTAGTAAATTACAAAAGATTTGTGAGCAAACCGTTCATCATACTTTTCTGAAGAGCTGATGAGATCTTCTCCCTGCCAGTCCTGCCAGTGGACCAGATCATACGAGCAGGCGAAACGGTTGAAAGCATTTGGCCTGTTTTTCCAGAATGCACCGAAGTAGAACATCACCCATATGTTGTTTATTTTCTGGATGACAGCATCGCCGGTGATGCCGGTGAAATGATCTGATACGGGTCCTTTACCGTACCTGATCCAATGTTCCATATCATTTGACACGGCCATCCCTATGCGTTCCTTTCCTCTTTTAGGTTTGAGGCTGTCTCCTTTTGCGTTGTAGTACATCACAAAAGGATATCCGGTGATTTTATCTTTATCATGGATGACAGAACTTTTATAGATCGTATTATTCTCCCACCATCTTACATCTTTATCTGTAGCTTTTAATACAGGCTTATCCAAACGTTGCCATTCATGCGGAGTAGTAATGCCTTTATTTGTGTGAGCAATACCAATGGATAATAATCCCTGTTCATAGCCATGTTCTGCGCCTCCTATGTAAGACATCCAGTGTTGTCCGTTGTATTCCTCCCAATTGTAACTACCGCCCCATTGATAGTCCTGCAGGGCGATATAACCAGCTTTCTGTGTGGCATCCCAGTGGGTACTGTCTGAGAATGACATCATTTTACCTAGTGTTTTCCAGTGTAGTAAGTCGTTGCTTTTTGCCAGCCAGGTTTCGTATCCTTTGCCGTCGAAGACAATGTATACCATGTACCATTTGCCGTCTTTCCTGAAGATGCTGGGACAGTCCATCTTTTTGGAGTTATCTTCCGGGGTCATTACTAACCCGTATTTATAAGGCGTTTTTATTTTTGAATAAATAGCCTGCATGGTATTGCTATCCGGGAGATTTGTTTTTAGTACTACAGGCCCTAGTAATCCTGCTTTTAGCGAAGATTTTGAAAGGTGATTGGCCCAGGTGTTGGTAACGGCTATTTCAATATTGTTTTCCCCTTGTTTTAAAGCATGTGTGATATCTACGCTGTAAGGAGCCGTCCATACTATCCCGCAGGGGATGTTGTTTACTTTTACCGCTGCAAGGTTGGCGACTTCTCCCAGAGATAGCTGTACTTGTGTTTTGCCCTGCCAGGAGAAGGTTTGTGTATAATTCGCTGTACCGGAGAAGTATTTGATACTGTCAGATGAGTTTGTACTCCAGTCGGTCAGTTTATCGAAGGTGGTAGTGTCTTTATTGAAAACTACTTTCCAGGGGCCTTTCAGTTCCTGTACAGTTGTGAACGTTTGCCAGTTGTTACCATTGGCTCCTTTTGCGGCAGTTGGTTTACGGAAGATGACAAAAACGGAACCATTGGCAGGTAGCTGCAAAGGCAATTTAATACGACCGTTAGCGATATACCAGTTACCTGCGGCATGCTGTTCCCCGTTAACGGGATCCCATAATTCAGGAATACGGCCGGAGATACGGAAAGAGGCATCGATGATACGTTCACAGCTATCCTGGTTAGAGATGAAGTAGAGATCAAAGCCCGGGGCAGTACGGTGAGTCCAGGCAATACCGGATGGGACTTCTAAGTCAGGATGTAAATTGACCGAACTAAAATCCTGTTTTTCCCAGGGGCCCGTTAATAAATAACCTTTACCTATTTTTTGCGTCTTTAAAGTAGTATCATTTATCAATACTGTTGCTCCTTCTTTAATCAGTTGATATAAACGTGTAGTCATTTCTGCGGGTAAAGTATTGCCCGGTACGATCAGCAGTTTATAAGAGGCCCCGCCTGGCAGCTCTATGCGTCCGTTGCGTACTTTTGCTAACCGCATCAGTGCATCCGGGTTGAAAGAATCGTAGGCATATCCATGCAGAGGATTTATCCAGTCTGCCGGATCAGTGATATTAGCACCGGATGTAACGCCGGCAGGCATTTCTCTCAGGGGTGTCCCTTTATTAGCCAGACGCGCCTGTTCTTTCTTCACAATACTATCTCCGAAGATGCCCGGTAATACTGGCACGAGTTTCTCTGGCAGTACGGCACGTCTGGGAATCTCTGTTCCCGTAAATACAGCTATATCTGCTACAGGGCGGCCCTGTTGTAATAAAGCCTGACAGCGTTGTGCATAGGTAACCCAGGCGCTGCCGGGCTTCCACCATGTCTGATCTCTTTGAAAATAAAGACCGATACCATTCAATGTCATGCCGGGTTGACGGTCCATCCAGGGGTTGTGCATGAATACGTGGTATACCAGGCGATTGATTCCCAGCGCATAGTTCCTGTCCTGTAAGGTTTTGAGCATACCCGGGTGTTCATCCCACCGGATACGTAATGAAGTAAATGCTTCTGCCTGGATGATATTTTTACCATAGATATGTGCACCGGAAATAGCATCCAGCATATCATTGGGTTTGTCGTGAGTCGGACTGCGTAACCAGAATTCTCCCATAGGGATATCCACAGCGCTGTAATGTAACATACCGTCGCTGGTCATAGTAGGCGCTACACTTTCTGCACTGAAGGTGCAACCTTTTGCATGCGCAAGAACAGCCAGTGTATCAAAGAAGTTCTGTTGTACCAGTTCTGTGATGGTCTCTCGTATGTCATGAAGGAATTGCTCTGACCTTTCAGCACTTTGCACAGGAATGCCTGCCATAGCAGGCAGGTATTTCAATAAATCATATCCGCGTTTTTTATGAAAAGCATCTCTGAATACGGGCGACCAGTTCTGACTACCACATTCCCAGCTATCTACATGGAACATTTTTAGTGCCGGATCAGATCTGCGTAATGCTTCTCCGTACCAGTGATCAAATTGTAACCTTACAGCTACAGGATTGAACTTATCACATTCCAGTCCTTTGCCCGCGCCACCGGTAGCATTGGTATGGCCGGTAGAAGTATGTCCTATTCTGATAACGGTCCAGTTACCGGCAGGGGCTTTCCAGTGTAAACACCCGTTGGCATCCATCTTATTCGTGATATCGATGATTTTATCCAGGGGGATACATAATGAATCCGGTAATATAGTTCGTGTACTGATACGCCATACCACCCCTGTTTTCCCTTCGTACTGATGAATGCGGGGCAAGGGAGATAAAGTGATCCCGGCGACTTTTAAACTTTGCTTCCATTTAGCTGCATCAAGATCTTCTGCACCTGGTTCAGAACCGTCGTTATCATATAAAAAACGAAAATAACGGGCAGTGGTGGCAGGGATTGAATACGTTACATCTGCATCTGTATCCTGCCAGCCATGACGGGGAGATTCCATTTTTCCAGCAGGACGAAAGTTTATTCCGTCGTCACTGATAGCCATTCCTAATCTATGTGCCTGGTAATTGTTCCCGTTTGTATGAATGATGACCGACCGGCAGGTAAAGGGTTTATCATATGCATATTGAATCCAGCAGGGTGTTGTGCTTTTGAATGCTTCTTTGTTACCAGGAGTGGCAAGGTAATGGGCATCTCCATTGCTGCTGGTCACTACAGGTCTGGCATCTGCATATAACGGAGAAGGATATGCCAGTACGGCAATATCCCTGTAATATCCTTCATTTGTTTCCGGTTGTGACAAGGTATCTTTTGGGGAAGATATTGTCCATACTACTTTTTGCATAGAGAGTTCCGGTGTGATCCAGGGACCACCGGCCAGGGCAAAGCCATCACTTACGTGCATCCCCATTTGCAGCCCCAGACTATCTGCTTCTTTCATTGCATAGTGCACCATATCCCACCATTGAGGGGTCAGTTGTTCTGTGGGGGGATCTACCAAAGGCGGATCAGTTTTACCTTTGATGCTCATCAGGTAGGCTCCGCCAATTCCTGCGTCTTTCATCGCCTGTAAATCTGCTTTAATCCCTTCACGGGATACCGCAGCGTTCAGCCAGTACCAGAAGACCCATGGCCTGGCTGATGGCGGTGGATGGAGAAAAAGAGAATCTAAGGATTGCCCAACAAGCTGTGTTGTACAAAGAAGGATTATTGCTATGGAAAGAAGTTTTTTCATGACGAAGAAAGAGACCCTGATTTTTATAATAACGAAAGAGACCTGGATTATTGGAAAATGGATTTCAGATAAGCGGTATTGGCACTGAAGTTTCTTTTAACATTCTTTGCATCATTGGCATCGCGGGAGCGCTCTATTACCAGCCAGCCACGCCAGCCCATCTTATCCAACGTGTGTTTCACTTTGCGCATATTGATATGCGAATCGTTTTGTAACCATACCCCATCCGTATCTGTGCAATGGATCTGGCAAATGCGGTGTTTACCCAGCGTACGTAACTCCTGTTGTAAATCCCTGCCTCCCTGTATAGCATTGGAAAAATTGAAATAGCTTTTGATGGCAGGAGAGTCGATCTCATCTAATAACTTCACCTCTTCTGCTGCGGATAAAGCTGTTTCAATACCGATGACTACGTCTGCTTTTGCCGCTTGCAGGCCAGCCGCTTTTAAACGGGTGACAATAGCAGGGCGCAGCTCCGGGTGTTTCACCAGATCCCCTTCTACGCCTAATGGCAGGAAGGCTACTTTTACGTTTAATTGCAGCATGGTATTGATACAATCCTGTATCATAGCATCTACTTCCGGTCTTTCTGCAAATGACTGCGCATAAAAACCAGACATCGCAACAGAACTGATCGCAATATTTAACTCTTTGGATTTATCGAGAAACTGCTGACGGACAACAGGATCTGTTAACTTGTTATCAAAAGTTGGACGGTTACCCAATCCTCCCATATCTACCTCTACCCCATCTGCTCCTATATCCCTGGTTAACTGGAAAGCACCCAGCTTCTGCCTTTTAAGGATCATCCAGTCGCAGACAGCTATTCTGTAACGGGGTTCTTTCGCTGTGGCCAGTAATTGCATTGGTAATAACAATCCTGTACTAACTATTGCAGCTTTGCCTATAAATTGACGTCTGTCCATTGCTCGTTTTTTATCAGTTTTAAAGTAAGCTGACGCGGATCTATCTTCACATATTTAATCTTCTGTCTGCGCCAGGTATATACAATATGTACATACCCATCGGCCGACTGTATTACAGAAGGATAAGAATACTGACCTATAGGAGAATCTTCCAATACCAGCGCTGCATACCAGGTAATTCCATCTTTGGATATTGCCACATTTAAAGGTGTACGCGCCCCTTTGGATGCACCTTCAGGCGTTTTAACATGGTTATATACCAATAGCTGACGCCCATCTGACAACGTCACTGCATCTGTACCAGAGTTATTATTAGGTAATGAAGTAGCGGTTACCGGAGACCAGCTACGCCCATTATCCGTAGACCAGGACTGCTCTATTACTCTTTCTTTACTTCTGCAAAGGACCTGTAATTTCCCATTACCATAACTGAGTATACTGGGTTGGATAGCGTTACTGGTTTTACCATCGTTAATTGGGCCTGTCATAGTCCAGGTTTTGCCATTATCCTTAGTAGCTTCGAAATGCACTTTCCAGCCCCCTTCTTCTGTGCTGGAAGGGCATAGTAGTGTACTCTCCAGTAGTACCGGTTTGTTCTTTATCGGGCCTAAAAAGCCTTGCGGAAGAGCTTGTGCAGCAGACCATGTCATCCCTCCATCAGCAGATGTTTTCATCCAGCCTTTCCATCCTGCCACATTGGGGCCTGTTTTGTAGAATAACAGCAGGTCGCCCCCGGGTACCTGGTATAATACCGGGTTCCAGCAGGCGTACCGAACACTATCTGAAACAATGCCATTGGCTACTTCCACAGGCGTAGTCCAGATAAGCCTTGCCTGACTGTTTGCTTTATCTTTTATCTTTACACCCTTATTACTCTGTCCATTTATTGTATCCTTTACCTGCCTGCTTACCCATATCCCCACATCCGGATTCCTTTCTTTCGTACCTCCGAACCAGGCGGTGATCAACCCCTTCGGTGTTTCTGCAATAGTGGCTGCATGGCTCTCGGGGAAAGGCGCCTTATCAAATATGAACTCATCAACAATCACTGCTTTTTTCTTCGTTTGCTCAGCAATAAATGTATAGTCCCCTGAGCCTACTTTATAAACGGCCCTGTCTTGTTCCATACGTAAAAAAGTCCCGTGACCTTTTACATCTTTAACAGATTTAGCAAGGATATATACTGTAGCCGTTGAATTGGCAGGTACAGAAATGTCCCACGTAAAACTTCCCGGCGTCTTTTTCCAATGACTACGAATATCTCCATACATACAATGAAACGAAGCATTTACTTCATCCAGCCCATTTACAAGAACAGGTTTCATGATGATATCTTTAAAAGCATCATGGCTTTTAATTCCCGCCAGGTTCTCATAAAACCAAACCAGTAGATCTCCTAATAACATCACATGGTTATGAGAGTTCATACTGGGATTAGCCGTATTACCATTCCATAATTCCCAGATGGTAGTAGCACCGTTTGCTGCCATATATCCCCAGCCGGGATAATCCCGGCTGGCAGCTATCTGATAAGCAAGATCTGCTCTGCCATTATCTGTAAGGCCACGCATTAACCATTGTGTACCTATCATACCTGTGCTGATATGACCATCAGACTTGCGTACTATCTGTTCAAATATTTCTTTACGATCGGCAACAGGCACCATATTAAAAGACAAAGGCAGGAGATTAGCGGTTACAGTATTGTTATCATAATACTTAACTGTACTACTATCGTTATGCTTGTTGTTCAAAAACCGTCGATTAAAAGCAGTTTTTATTTTGACAGACAAATCGGCGAATGTCTTTGCATCTTTATCCTCCTGCACTAATCCCGCAAAATGCTGCATTAAAGTAAGCAGATGATAATAATAAGCCGTGGCGATCAAAGTACCACTTGTTAACCGGGAAGAATCTTTTGCATGAATCAGCTCTTTAGATTCAGGAGGTACACACCAGTCGCCGTATTTATCTTTCGTCATGATATTGTTGACAAGATATTTACTCCGCATATACTCCATCCATTTTTTCATAGAAGGATAATGTTTACGGATAGACTGTACATCCCCGAACTGCTCATACAAAGTATTTGCTATCAGCAGATAAGTTCCCGGCCAGGTCATGTTATCGGAGTAATAATTCCAATAGGCAGGTGCCACATCAGGAATAGCCCCTTCTGCCGTTTGTGCATATTCAATATCATCCAGCCATTTGGCGTACAGTTTTGCGTTATCAAAAAGAAAGCTTTCTCCATAAGCACCTGTTGCCCTGTCGCCCAGCCAGGGCATACGTTCATTACGTTGAGGACAATCTACAGGCATGCCTTTGTAGTTCCCTCTTATCCCCCAGTAAGCATTTTTATAAATCTGGTTTAAAGTAGGGTCTGACGTTTCAAACTGACCATTTGTTGTAAGATCATCATATACAACCTCTCCTACAAAATCATCCAATGCAGGTACGCAGCCGGTAATTTCCACATAACGAAAACCATGATATACAAAAGAAGGCGCCCATATTTCTTTTCCACCACCTTTTAAGGTATATCTGTCTGTTACCTTAGCATCGCGCAGATTTTCCGTGTACAGTGTGCCATTGGGTTTTAAAGTTTCCGCGTAACGTAAAGTAACCTGCTGACCGCGTTGTCCGGTCACTTTCATTCGCAACCATCCCACCATATTCTGCCCCATATCCATGATGTACACACCCGGAGTAACAGCACGGATAGAGACAGGCTTTATCTTCTCCATCACTTTCACCGGCTCATTCATCTGTGCGTCCAAACGTCCACCCGGCGATTGTACCAGTGCCGCTTTTAACCAATGATCATCATTAAAAGCAATATTATCCCATCCAGGCATTTCTTTCGTTGCATCATATTCTTCTCCGTCATATTCATTATTTGTACGGATAGGGCCATCGGTCGTTATCTTCCAGGAATCATCCGTGATAATACTTTGTTTCTCTCCGTTAGTATATTCAATATCCAGTTGCAGTAATAACTTCGGATAACCGAAGGTTTTGATCTTATAAGGTTTGTATGCCTGTCGCATCGTGAAGAAACGCCCGTTACCCAATACGGTACCAATCACGTTTTTTCCTTGTTTAATAATATTGGTTACATCATATGTATTATATAAAATGTTTTTGGAGTAATCGGTAGGCGCCTGCGCCAATACAACATCACGCTGCTGTTTCCCGTTAATATATAATTCATAATGACCCAGGCCGGCCATGTAAACAGTGGCCTTTTTAATACCAGATTTTACATCAAATGATTTACGGCAGTAACGTGCAGACAAGCGTGAGAATTTACTCTGTGCACTATCCCATGCAAAAACACTGTCCAGTCCTATCCAATGCGCCTGCCAGTTAAACAGCCCCATACCCCAATGGGCAGGTGCACTCCAGTCGCTGACACCTGCGGTAGTCCAGACCTTTACTTTCCAGTAGCAATCCGTACCGCTTTTAAGAGGTTTTCCTGCGTAGGTAATGTGAATAGACTGATCAGATAGTACTTTCCCTGAATTCCATAAATCACCTTCATTTAGTTTTTCTATGGAAGATGCAACGATGACCTGGTAAGCCGTTTGTTTGATATTATTACCAGTCCCATTTATCTCCCAGCTAAGCCGGGGAGTGAGGACATCAATACCTTCCGGGTTTGTTAACATCTCACAACGGAGATGATCAACAGATACCGGGCTGCTCACAAATAATAATAAAAGAAGGTATCTCATCATAATGCAGCAGTTTTAAAAGAACGGATATCGTACACAGCCTTTTGCACATCAGCCTTCGGCAGATCATAAGTCTGATCCGCAGGTGTATCTGCATCCGGGAAATGTCTTGTCTCCCCTGTTCTGAACACCACTCTTTCCACGGCATCCAAAGGAGCATAGAGAAGACTGGTCAGTATATCTTTCCCGTTTATATTGATAGTGTAAAAACGGGTGAACGTGTTTAAGGTAATATGGAAAGCATAAGTACTATCTCCTTGATAATGGAAGAAGTTTTTATACCTGGCCCCTGCTTTTGTTTTTAATATACTATCTGCGTCAAAGATAAGCCTGAGACCAGGAGCGCCTTTCCCATCCTGCAATTCTATCTGTAACTGACCGTGGTCATCCTGTTTGGGAGTGATAGTAAAATCCACCTGTAGTTTTTTTGCAGCAGGGATAATCCTTTCTGCTTTAGCGTAATCATAAGGGTCTTTATCTTCCAAAGTAATTTTATCAGGTGTGATAGTTACAGGCGCCAAAAGCGGGCTATACGTATTCCATTCATCCCCATAATCCTTTACAGGCACAGGTATCATCGCCACCCATATATCTTCCTTATTCATACTGTAAGTAACCCACAGATTGCTGTCCTTTGGTATACCATTCCCTTCCTCTATCCCTCTTACATATTGTGGCCCGTAAGACTTATAATTCCCGCCATAACGCATAGGGGGTACTTCTCCATTCACCAGTAATAAGTTGGTATACTCAAGTCCGTCATTACTTACGGACAATGCCAGTGGCCATCTGTATTCAGAAGGATTATACACTGTAGCAAAGCGGCCATCTGAAGTTCTCTGTCCCCATATCTTTGCGTTACTATTTACAAACCCCGGAGCCCGCCCAACAGCAGACCATGTTTTCCCTTCATCATTGCTTGTACCAGTCAACGCATTCTTCCATAATCCTACTACCTTACCATCCGGCAAATGATAATAACAAAATGCCTTGTATTGTTTCTGTAAAGGGATCAAAGGATCATCTCTGTCAGATTCTTCATTCCATTGCATCATCATCAGCGGTGTAGCTAATAACTCATTACAGGCAGCCACAAATTCTTTATTCTTACTGCTGGTGTAAAAGGGATAGGATGTATTACTTACATTCCATGCCTTGTTGTAGTGTATAAAATAAATGGGGCCGTATTTACCGTCTGGCAAAATTTCTCTTACTACCCGACCGATACCTTTCCCATCATTCGG
The DNA here is from genome assembly GCF_009758125.1 of Chitinophaga oryziterrae. Classification (GTDB taxonomy): domain Bacteria; phylum Bacteroidota; class Bacteroidia; order Chitinophagales; family Chitinophagaceae; genus Chitinophaga; species Chitinophaga oryziterrae. Next base: position 478,310 of record NZ_WRXO01000002.1, on the reverse strand, counting down.
ATCATCCTTTGCATTTAAACAGATACCATAATATCCCAATGCCAGCAGATGATCATTCTTAGATACATAGAATCCCATACGCTGGTGCATGACCGCATAGAGATTATGAGCAATACCATCTTTCACAGGCCCATCGGGGATTTTGTAAGGCGGGAAGATGACATCAGGCGAAGACCAGGTAACACCATCCGGAGAAGTAAGTAATAATGTTTGTCCGGGTGGCACGCTTTCCCCTACTTCATCACTCAGGTATTCAAGATAGAACCTGTTGCGCCAGTATGCCAGCATGGGCGCATGGTTGTAAGTCCAGCCGTGGTTAATATTCCTATCGGCCCGCATTACCTGGATATTACGCACACCCACAACAGGGTGTAACTGCCCATGATGATAGTCTACATTTACCAGTGTATTACCTGTATAATGTACCTGTGCAGCAGCAGATGTTGCCAGTAATAAGAATAAACTAATTATACCCTTCATTTTGTCCGAATTGCTGACCATTAGTTAATGCATCCAGTTCAACCTGCGGCACCGGCCGCAGCATATGAAAAGGTTGTACCTGTGTGATATCCGGGTTATACTGATGGATCCTGTCTATAAGTTTACCTGTACGTTTCAGATCGAACCAGCGTAAATGTTCTCCGGCCAGTTCACGTGCTCTTTCATCCAGTATAAAATCCAGGCTGATATCATTTGCTGTGATCTGCATCTCTGTAGTATGATTTACAGGTGTTTTGACAGCAGCCCTTGTCCTCAATATATTGATATACGCAGCGGCTGCATTATTATCCCCTTGTTGAAAAGCCGCTTCCGCTGCCACCAGGTATATCTCTGCCAGGCGAATAACCAGGATATCCAGGTAACCGGGATTGGAGTTGGCAGCAGCACGTGTAAGAGGGTCCATATATTTCTTCAGTTGCACATAATCATTCGCCCCATAGATGGAACCATTCGTATGATAAGTACTATCCCTGTCAATTACTAAATAGGGACGGGTAGCCTTATCAGCGATACTTTGTTTGGTAACATACAGCGCAGTATCTTTCCCTGGTATCATCTGTTTTCCGATCATAGCAGGATCTTTTTTATAGGTAGCCACATCTGCCGCTGTCCATGTATACGCCTTATTACAGATCCATACTTCCTGGAAAGCACCTGCATAGCGGTGGTCTTTATTCTCATCATAAAAATCCAGCAATGCACGGGTAGGCATAAATCTCCGGCTGTTATCCTTTCCATATTCCATGCTTAACTGCATACCGGGTTTGGAGCTGTAGGTAGTCAGAAACCAAAGGTGCAAACGATTCGCGTTACCATCATAATTCAACGCCGTATTAGTAGAATTACTGATGGTATACAAAGCCTCTTTGTTCTGTTTATTATTCTGAGGTTTCCAGAGATCGGCGTAATCAGCCCAAAGATCTACCCCAAATTCCACTTTCCTGTTAATCACCTCATCCGCAGTTTCCTGTGCCTTTTTAAACCATTGCTGTGCTTCTGCGCCCGTATAATAATAAGCGCCGGAGAGGTATACACGGGCTAATAATCCCAGCGCAGATTTCTTTGTAGCACGACTATATTCAGCGCCATAACTAACGGGTAAATACTTCACTGCCAGGGTAAGGTCCTCCACCATTAACTGATAGAAAGCTTTTACCGGGCTCCTGGTAGCAGTCAGCATCACTCCGGATGTTTCCTGTGTCAGCAACATGACGCCACCATATGTTTCCACCACATGCCAGTAACAAAAGGCCCTGAGGAAACGTAATTCCCCTTCCCTGTTATTACGTTGGACGCTGTCTGTAAACCCGGCCTGACCAATCCTGTTGATCCCCGCATTACAAAGGTTGATAGCTTTATACAAAGACTTCCACACGGCTTTATTAGGATTAGCAGTGGAAGGAGTAAAGCTCTCATAACGGGTGAGTTCATTCGCATAATTATCTTTATTGGAATTGAACCAGAGATCGGTCCCTGCTTCCGACATAAACACCCCATCCTCTTTGCCATACCAGGCCCGTTGTTCTGAATATGCAGCATTCACCAGCGTAACAAATCCCTGAGGTGTTGACCACACCGCATCTGCTGTAGCGCCGGAAGGGTTGTATTCATCTATATTACAGGAGAACAGTAAAATTATCAGACATATCTTTTTCATAACATACCGGTTTAAAAATCCACGTTTACACCAAATACAAACTGACGGTTCAGCGGAGTAGATTCCTCTCCTCCCCTTTCAGGATCATAATATTTCACCAGGTGATTACGGGCTTTAGTGAAGATATTGGCGCCTGTAGCATATACCCGTAAACGCTGAATCGTTAAGCGTTCTGCTAATCGTGCCGGTAAGGTATAACCAAGTGTAATGTTCTTAATCTTCACATAAGAACCATCTACAAAATTAAGCGCCTGGAAACCTGCATATTTACTAATACCGGCTCCTTTTAACGGACGGGGGAAATCGTTGGTTGGGTTTTCAGGTGTCCAGTAATTGATCATCGCGGGGCCACCTCCTTCTCCGGAAGGATTATATCTCCCTAAGAATTGTGCATTCAGCATTTGTCCCCAGCGGGCAAATAAAAAGATACCAAGATCGAGTCCGCGATAGCTGAAATTATTCTGAAACCCTGCTGTCCAGCGGGGAACAGCAGCCCCCAGGTACATTCTGTCATCATCCGCAGTAATCTTTAAATCCCCATTTTTGTCCTGTAGTTTTATATCCCCGGGTTTAAACGGTGTACCTCCGAAGGAGTATTGTGCAGCGGTAGCAGCTTCTGATGTTTGCCAGATACCCAGTTTTTTGTAAGTATAAAACGATTTGACAGGATGGTTTAATAATAAAGAGTTGGTTTCAGGACCGGACGCAGCGATAACATCCTTTCCATCAATCAGAGAAGTAATCTTCTCGCGGTTGCTGGTAAATGTAAGCGTTGATGTCCATTTGAAATTATTCTGCTGAATATTCACTGTGTTTACTCCGATCTCAATCCCTTTGTTATTGGTAGCTCCTATATTCTGGTATACTTTCACAACACCAGTGGATTGTGGTAAAGTCCTTATCTGTAAAAGATCTGTTGTTTTTGTATTGTATATATCGATGGTAGCATTCAGTCTGCCGTTAAAGAAATCAAGATCTACCCCTGCATTGGTAGTAGCAGACAATTCCCATCCCAGTTCTTTGTTACCAACGAGGTCATTGAACATATATCCCGGAGCAGCTACATTCCCAAATGACATATAGGGATAAGCATAGACGCCTGTTTGTGTTCCATATTCATCGATCCCTGAATTACCGGCTATACCGTAACCGGCCCTTAACTTCACGGCATCTGTGATGCGCCATCCCGCAGCTACTGAGGGGAAACCAGCGTACTTATGTCCGGCGGCTAATCTCGAAGCCCCGTCTATACGTTCTGAGAAGGTCAGTAAATATTTCCCTTTGTAGTTATAGTTCACTCTTGCCGCATAAGACATGGTTTTTGAGCCAATGTATGAGGATGTTATTCCCCTGCTGGTTACATCTGTTGCGCCCAGGTTATAGAACAACTGGGAGGCTAATGCCTGGTTATATCCACTTGCATATGCATCATCATAATCTTTGTGCGTATAGCTCGTTAACAGGGTGACAGTGAATGAATGGTCCTGTAACTGCCGGGTGTAAGTCATGATATTATCCCAGTTATAAAACCTGTTATTCTTGTTGGTGATACTGGATAAAGAAGTGCGTACATCTTTACGTTCCAGAGAGGTGCCATCATAATATTTGCCCTCTCTGTTGAAGGTAATTGTAGTACCAAAGTTGGAACGGAACGTCCATCCTTCTGCCAGTTTTATTTCTGCATATCCATTGAGTGTAGTGATATTTATGATGGTCTGGTCTTTGGAGATATAGTCTCCGCGATCATCAGTTAACGGAGTGATGGTGGTGGTATTACCAGCTACGGGATATAAACTTATATTACCATTAGCATCGTAAGGAACACCTAATGGAGTGGTGGTGAGTGCTACGGGAAACACATCCTTCCGGCTATCGGACTTGTAATAATTCAGTTGACTTTGTATACCTGCTTTGATCCTGTTATTGATTTTCTGATCGATACTTAATCTTACGGTATATCTTGTCATGTTATCATTCTTCAGTACACCTTCTTCTTTGAAATATCCACCGGAGAAGTAAGCCTTTGTTTTCTCTGTACCCCCACTTACTGAGATACTGTGTTGCTGTTCAGTACCATTGCTGGTAAGCAGGTCCAGCCAGTTCACCCATTGCCCTTTCTGAATAGCGTCATATTCTCCTGCATTGGCGAATATGGTAGCGTCATCAGGCATGGGATCTCCGGGGTTTAAGGACGCCCGGTAAGCCTCTCTTCTGAGTTTCAGATAATCTTCTCCCAGTCTGGGTTTAGGATATTGTGTAAATCCGTTGATACCATAGTAGCCGTTATAGGAGACTTTCGTTTTACCCTCTGATCCTTTTTTAGTGGTAACGATCACTACGCCATTAGCACCCTGAGAGCCGTAGATAGCGGTAGCGGAAGCGTCTTTCAGGACTTCTATGGAGGCGATATCAGCAGGGTTCAGATCGCTGATGTTCCCCCCCTGCATACCGTCTATGATGTAGAGCGGCTTGCTACTGCCGCTGATAGACCTTGTTCCGCGGATCAGTACATTTGCATCAGCACCGGGTCTGCCGGAGCTGCGGGTGATATCCATACCGGGTACTCTTCCCTGCAATGCTTCCAGCGGGTTATGCGTGGGCGCCTGCATGATCACATCAGGTTTAACGGAGTAAACAGCACCTGTGAGGTCTCTCTTTTTTACCACGCCATAACCGATTACAACGGTTTCATTGAGGGCCCGGACCTTCATTGTATCCTGTGCATAGGCAGTGAAACAGGATAGGGTCAGGAGGATGGTTGTTGTTCTTTTAACCATAACATTAGTTTGTGCAGGTTTTTACCGGACGTTTTAAAAATGGTTCCATGCTTATGTCCGGATGGGATAACTATTTCCTGTGTTGTGAACTGTTTGAAATCTGTTGTTTTTAATGCGTTGTATTTTTTCTCTCCGTAGTTATCGTAATAAATCAACCATTCATTACCGATGCGAACAGTTGCAGGGCCTTCCGTAAGATGCCCGGTGATAGCTGCGGAGCAGTTGGCGTAAGGGCCTGTGGGTCTGGTAGCAAATGCTACTTTCAGGTCTCTTTCCGGTCTGGTATTATCTTTCAATACAAGGGCGTATTTATCTTTCTCCATTTTCACAATAACGGCGTCTATTATGCTGAATCCGGGATCGTAGAATAGTTTCTCTTTGGAGAAAGTGGTAAAATCTTTTGTAGTGGTGTAATACATCCGGTGATTGTTATCTTCTGCTTCTATTCCTTTTGGGAATCGTTGTGGGATGGCAGATGCCCAGATGATGATATATTGTTGCTGTTCTTCATCATAAAAGATTTCCGGCGCCCATATGTTGACAGTGCCGGGTTCATCTTCCATGACGTTGATGGTTTTTTGTTTTGACCAGTGGATGAGGTCATTTGATTCAGCGTAGCCAAAACCGGTATTTCCTTTCCAGCTGTTTGTCCATACTAAATGATAGTTATTGTCCGGGCCTTTTACGATGGAAGGATCTCTGAGGATGCTGTTTTCCGGCTTCAGTACTACCCCTTTCAGGTCGGTCCATTTAATGCCATCATAGCTGTATAGCAGGTGAAGCCCGTCCGTGGCCGGCTCTCTGAAGGAAGTGAACATGTATACCTCCTTTGCCGGCCGGCAGGAGAATAATAAGAGGATATATAGAAGATGTTTGTTCATGCATCAGATCTTTTCGATTACCAATACCCAGTCGTTACCATCCTGTATATCACCGGGAGGATCGAATACCATCACACCTTTATTTGGATATGTGCCTATCTCTTTCGTACTTCCATCTCTGGGGCTATACCAACTGGCTTTTACATTTTTCCCTTTTGTATGGCCCATGTTTACAGAGATATTACGACCGTTATATGTATAGATAAAAGCGTAGTCTTTCCCTCTTGTAGCTGACAACCGCTGGTATTTATCACCTGTTCCACCTGCTATCATTGACTGATCAGGGACCCTGTCATAATAAGCATGGGAGAGCATGAGTTTTTTGAGATATACCATCTGTGCAGCGCCAGGTGCATTGACAGCATCTGTCCAGTATTCCTTTACGCCATAAACGCCGGCCCCGTCCTGCGGGCGATGGAACTGCATCACAGCATTATGTCCGTAAGTATGACCAAAAGCCCCTGCAAATACAGCCCAGTAAGCATATCTGCGCACATCGCCGGCCGTCCAGCGGGTAGCGCGGGGATCATGTAATCCATGTGGCATAGCTTCATAGGATGGTTCTCCGTCTATGACAGGTTTTGCCGGAGTACGCTGATAATCTGCTGCTACATATTTCCAGTTATCTTCTCCATAAGCTTTGCCTGTAGTATCCTGCGAATAACTCTGGTGTCCTGACTGGAACATGTTAAAGTCTAACCAGGATTCATTATGGAACCATTCTGATGATTGCAGACGGCCACGGGGATGAAAGGTTATCAGATGATGAGGGTCTTGCTGATGCAGGGTATTACCGATCGCATTCCATGTATTTGTTGAATCATTCCCTTTCGTATCTCCTCCGTTCAACCAGATGATGTTGGGTTTATCTGCATATCTTCCGGCGAGGAAAGAACTGAAAGTCCTGGCGTCAGATATACTCACTGACCCATCTTTCACATTGTTTCCCCATATGGGTACCAATGCCATGTATAAGCCCTTTGCAGCGGCTTTATCAATCATGGAATCTATATGGTCCCAATATCCTGACAGTGCAGGATGTGCCACGTTCTTATTGATTAAAGCGCTGTCCCCACAGGCGTTCGTCGCAGTCAGAGAAGGTAATATCATTACCTGTATCACGTTAAATCCTTTTTGCTGACGATCTGAGAAATACAGCCCGGTTTGTTCGCTATTCAGTTTTGTAAATAACAACCAGCCGGTGTCACCAAGCCAGAAGAAAGGTTTGCCGTCTTTGGTTTGCAGGTATCTGTGGTTTTTAGAAACGCGTAATTCAGGCAGTTTATGCTGGCTGTAAGTATTAATAGAGAAAAATAACAGGAGGATAGTCAGTATTCTGTTCAGCATATGATCGTGTTTATATTACATCCGGGTCAGCCATAGTACGACTGCACCTTCTACCGGGTTTTTCAAGGTCTTTATGTTCTTTTCTGTTTTTAATATATGGCCGTCTCTGGGATCTATCCAGTATGCTTTGTAAGATCCTTTCAGGTTTAAGTGGATGGTTTCAGTAGCGTAAATAATGTAGTCGTCATGCTCATTGCGTAAGACAAACTGTCCGGCGGTTGTAGCTGCAGGTTGAATAGTAGAAGTCCTGATTGATGTTACAGACTGTGTAGTTGTTGTATCTACAGGTTGCATAGAAGCCGCTGCTGATAAAAATCCTTCTGCCTCAATAACAGGGATATTGGCCAATGAACCACCTGCCATGAATACGGCCCAGCCAAAAGCATTATACCCATCAGCGGAATACAATACTGCCTTACCGGGGTATTTACTACGGTACTCTCTTACAGCCCTGTATACCTGCTCTGCACTGGTCTTCTTTGGCTTTAACAACCTTGCATGCTGGCGAGGGGCCAGGTTCTGCCCACCCTGTGGCGCATAGGCAGTTCCATTCTGCTGGTAATACCAGTAACGGATATCGATAAGGTCTATGGCAGACAAGCGCGTTTTATCTTCCAAAATAGCATCCTGTACATCTTTGGTAGTGCTTAGTCCGATGACAGCCGGCTTGCCGGTTTCTCTTTTCCAGGCAGCCACTTCATCCGCCCAGAACTGCACGAAGTGCAATGGCCCGGTGAACTCTGCACCTAATAACTGGATAACACTGCCGGTACCGTCGAAGTTATTCAGGCACTGGCGGATGTAAGCCTTGTGCAGATTACGCCTTACCGCATTTGCAGTATCGTAGAACTGCTCTGCCATAAAAATGCGTTTACCACCTGCATATGGTGGTGGTTCAGGGAAGCCTGTCGCATTGATATTATTAGCCGGACGCCAGGGAAAATCTGCATAGTGTGCCCCTGCTTCTATGATGTTATGCTGGAAGTATTGCTGGTGGATGAGGACCAGTCCTTTGCTATCCGCCAGCGTAGCAAATGCTTTTAAACGATCCCAATACCAGTGGTTATATTTTGTAAGGTCGTATTTACTGAGGCCATCCCAGGCAGTACCTTTGCCACTGCGTGCAAAAGGGAGTTCATAGAATGGAGGCCATACATCTCCGTCAATGCGCATCACACGTTCATGATCATCGCGACGGCGATCATACCATAAGCCATAGTTATGTTCTATAGCAGCGATATGCTTACGCACCATCTGGTTGGTAACGGTGTCCAGGTCATCTGTAAGCCCTGTGCCGGTGCGCCCAGGTACAAAGCGGGTGATATGCGGCCCAACGTCTTTAAGGTCGTAAGGTTTAGGACTGCCTCTCCACCAGGCAACTTCCCTGCGTCCGCCGGTGATAACTGCACCATTACGGATTAACCAGCCGTTGGAAACCTGCATAGGGCCTGATGACCTGTTAGCTGCCGGCTTATTAACAGCAGGCCCTTTATTACCTATAGCAATAGCCCCGGTGCCATCAACAGGAATGGGGTTCCTTTGCCCTGCCTGTAATATCCACTCGCGTAAGGTCAATGCAGGTTGCACTGATTGTTTGATGAGTGCAGCCGTTTGTTCTACGGTAGGGCTACTGGAAGCCTCAGATGTTACCGGTAATAACTGCGCTCTCGTCTGGTCCCCTGTACGGTCAGATAACTGGGCGTAGTAGAGACTGCGGGGCTGGACGTACTCATTGGAACTATCCCAGTACCCATCTCCTGCAAATTGCGCCCAGGAGCCGAAGGCCCAGTTATTTGCACCTGGCGGACGGTAACAATCTATCCTTGCAGCAGTACATTGCCATAACATACTGTTAGCGGCACTCCATCCTGCTCCCTGGCCATCCTGCCCGCGGTTAGGGAACCCTAATGCCTGTCCATCAACCTGCACAATATCCATTAACAAACCGGAGGCCCAGCTATCAATAGCTCCGCTGTAGCTGAATGGCAAATAGGATTCACATTGTACAAATGCATTAGGGCCGGCGGCACAGAAGCCGGTAGCAAAATCATGATAGCCGTATTCAGCGTAGTTGCGCTGGAAGAGTGTTTGTTGTCCGGTAGTAAAGAAAGTATTTCTCCTTTGCCCACCAATCTCGGAAACAGGCGCCAGAGAAATACAATCTTCAACTGTGATACGCCGGGCAGTTTCCAATACAGCTACTGCTGATCCGGCGAAATGTTCAAAGCTTACCTGTCTTACCCAGGCATCTGTTGTATTTTCAATAGTGATGGCCATCCAGCGATGGTCTTCATCTTTTATATTCGTAGTATCAAATACAGAACTGCAACGCAAATTCTCTACACCCGACCGGGAGATACAACCCGGCCAGCGGTATACCTGCACATATCCGCCACCATAAGCCGTATCCAGTGCTGTTGTGAGCGGAGCATCCAGTGTTATCGTATCTCCGGTGATAGCCGTGATCTTTCTATCCCAGTGAATCTCTCTTTCTCCCGGTTTCCAGCCTAAAGAAGTAATCCCACCCCCGAAATGTTCCGTACCCAATAAACCGATCCAGTCTTTTGTACAAGGGCGTGTAATACGGATATTATCTCCTGTATGCATTTGTGCCGCTATCCTGATTTTACAGGCATTCACAGGCACATATGGATCAATGACCTTAACAGCCGGTGAGAAGACCCTGTTATCCTGTCCTGCAATAGTGATCAGTGTTTCCCGGCTAATACCTGTTGCCAGCAACAAAGTATTATTACCTCTGAGTACTACTCCCGAAGCATTAATATGCAAAGAACCTGATACTTCGTATGTACCAGGGTCCAGCAATACAGCACCACGGAAAGGTGAGCCTGTTACCTCCAAGGGCATTCCTTTTCCGTCCAAAGACGATCTTGTCCCATTCAAGGGTGATCCATCCAAAGAAGTTCCTTTTAATGGTAAGCCCGCCACATAATCCAATGCGGCCTGAATACGCGCCGTAGCGTCCCCTTTTATGAGAGGAACCCGCACACGTACAGGTACATCAGGAATAGGTTTATCCCCACCCATATATCCGCAATAAGAGAAATCGGGTATACGGTTACCTAACGAATCAGGCGTATATATTAAATGACTATCCTGCCCCACCATTACGGGCAGGGCAGATTTCTTTTGTACATCAACGTTAGCAGAAAAGCAGACAAATAGTATAAAAAGTAAGTTATTTTTCATTCTGTCGTTTCTTCCAGTCGGCTTCCGCCTTTTTCATATCAATCCCATTAGCAGATAAATAATTATTTATCCTGCCTTTGTATTTACCAAACCATGCATGTTTCTTTTCAGAAGTACCTGCATCCATTGCATATTCCCTCGCTTCCACCAGCCATGCCATAATCTGCTGTTGTTGCTGAGGAGTCAATTGAGGCAGCATCTCCAGGTAAGCACGATAAGTAACAGGCAAGATGCCATAAGTCATCCCGTCTTTTACTTTCGTTACCTGCTCTGTAGTTAATACAGAAGATAATTTAGAAAGATAGCGTACATGTAACTGATGCAATGCTGCTGTATCTTTCTCTGTATTATTAATATCAATGTATTGTTGTGCAATAATATCTCTTACAGTAGCGGACTGACTGACATTTTTAATATCCAATGCAGCAACTATTTTATCTGCACGTTCTGTTACTACAACTGTGTAACTTTTCTTTTCAGGTTTGATGTCGTTCAGGAAATTCTCAATATTGGTATAACCATCCCTGTTACCTATCTTATTCGCATCAGAAGGATCTTTAGGATTTAAGTTATGACGCGTTTCCCAATCGTCCGGCATACCATCTCCATCAGTATCTTTATAAGGCTTGCCTTTGTATTCAGGATAGCCGCCCACCTGACTGATATCATAAATAATACCTTGTTTATAAGAATCTTCTCCTAACCGGCGGGTGATATATTCATGTCCGATCTTAGAAGATGTATTATCCTTGTAAAGAATTTTACCCGTTCTCACCTGTTCCACTATACGCGTATCCACCGGATCTCTTACCGGTAAAGTAGCACCAGCATTATCCAATACATACTGGTATGCCTCTTTAGCGGACATGATCGTGAAATGAGGCATTGGCATTGGCTTATCAGCACGCATATCCTCTTTATACTGACCAGCATCCGGTAGCTCTTCCACCTGTATACCGCCATCCCAGTTATCTTTTGTCACCTTATCATTCCCTTCCATAATATTCCCACTGGCATATACTCTTCCAAACTGCTGATATTTCAATTTACTACGACCAGATTCCGGTTTCAGCAAACGATGTCCTACAGGATCATCCACCGGTGTAACAGGGCCTGGCTTGAAATAGTTATTGATGATATTGAACTGGGAACGGTAATCACCACCATCCACAGTACGGTGTTTCCAGTTAAACACTACATTATTCACAAAGTTGAATACACTGAACCATCCTACAGAAGGATTACGTCCCGCATTACAAGCCCAGAGGTTACGGATAAAAGAGCAGTTCTCCCCACCCATCGTACTGCCAAAAGCATGATTGTAAGTATCCAGCGCTTCTGAAGAGATACAGTTCTGTACAGTAATGTTTACAGTAGGTAATTTCTCTTCCGGATAACCTTCTCCGGGGTTATACATATGCCTGTAGAGAGAGATGTTCTCATCCAGGCCCCAGCTGGCAGAGCAATGATCTACGATCAGGTTACCGATAGGATTTCCTCCCAGCGCATCATCTCTGCGGCCGACATTGGTTTCGCCCCTGCGGAAGCGTAAGTAGCGGATGATAACATCGTGCGTATCTATCCAGAAACTCTCACCAGCAATACATACACCACTGCCAGGAGCTGTCTGTCCCGCAATAGTTACATAAGGCGCCCGCAACATTATAGGCGTTTTCAGGTGGATAATACCCGCTACGTTAAAGACAATGGTACGTGCGCCACCGGCTTCACAAGCCTCTCTTAGTGTACCCGGACCGCTATCCTCCAGACTGGTAACCACAAACACTTTACCACCACGGCCACCGAAAGTGTAAGCACCACCGCCTTCTGCTCCCGGGAATGCCAGGATATCTGCCTGCGGGAGGTCTGTAGGGCGGGCAGCGAAGGGAATGTAAGGTCTTCCGTTCTTTGCCTCTTTCTGAACGATCGGTAATGCTTTCTGCCATGCCTCATCAGCATGTTTTTTGGCGCTGTCAAGGAGTTTGTCACTTACTTCCTGTACATCTTTAGGAATTTTTGGATATTGAGCCTGTGCATGCTGCATGATAAAAAGAGCAGCGAATAAAAAAGGTATTTTCATCTTGATTAAATTACAACATTATAAAACAGGGGATTCTTACGGAGTCTGATAAATAATATGATCTTCTGCTACAAACACGTAGCTCCTAACGGAGCTGAATGCAGCGATTGGATAGCTATTCCAGCGGATTAAATGTTCCGCTACCCCATCCTGCTGTTTGTTCCAATGCAGGGTTCCTGAGAATATTTGACGTTGGGATGGCATAGAAATAATAATTAGGTAAAAAGTTGATCGAATTCTGTGTGTCAAGTACATCCACAAACGGACTGAAATAAGTAGTATAATCCGGACCATTAATATCTATACGATCCCTCAGCATCACACCCTCTCCATCTGTTTTCTCCAGGTCTTTTACAGTGAAAGGCGCTTTGATAGCTATTTTAAGCACATGTCTTTTCGTACCGTTCAACTGATCAAATAATTTATTACGGCGCAGATCATCATATCTCTTGCCTTCAAAAGCCAGCTCTATCCTGCGCTCTGATAAAATAGCATTCCACATTTCTGTTTGTGTCATCGCTGCCTTTAATCCATATAATCCTGCCACGCCTGCATCAATACCCGCTCTTTTACGGATAGCGATCAGCATATCATAAGCTTCCTGCATACGCCCGGTAGCATTCGCACATTCCGCAAGGTTCAGCATCACTTCTGCTAAGCGTAATTCTATCCAGTCGGTTTTACCCAGTTTGGAATTATCCTTTATAGTAGCCGTATTGATCAGTTTACGACAGTAAAAACCTGTTACACAGGGTTTATTCTTATCATCAGTAACACCCGCATAATTCCATTGCTTACGATTGGTCTTATTACTCAGCGGCCAGGTACAGCCATTATAAGCGATAGTAGCATCAAAGCGGGGATCACGGTTTTTCCAGTAATACACGGAGTCATAACCGGAAGCAGCATCTGTTACAGATAACCCGTTTTTCATCGGAAAAGTATTCACCAGTTCCAGTGTAGGCTGATAAGACCCGCCTCCACCATTAGACTCAGAATAAGGCCGGGCAACATCCTCAAATGTACTGGCTTTGGTGGCTCCGTCAAATGATCTTAACATGATCACTTCCTTGTTACCAGTACCCTCATCCAACCATACATTGGCGAAATTGGAAAACAGCGCATACCCATCTATCAGTAATGTATCATAAGCCGCCCTGTTGGCTTTATAAGCCCTTTCCCAACGTGCAGCATCATTGCCCGGATTGAATTGCGGACTGGCCCAATACAGCAGCATACGGCCCTTTATGCCCAATGCTGCACCTCTTGTAATACGTCCACGGTCGGCACTACCCCAGGAAGCAGGTAATGAAGTCGCCATGTCAAAATCGCGGACAATAGAGTCTATACATTCAGAGGTTTTATTACGTTTTACCTGCAGGTTTTCTGTTACCCAGTCCTGCGGATGATTGAGGTACGGAACTCCGCCGTATAATTTTACCAGTTGGAAATAAACCCATCCTCTTAAAAAATAGGCCTGTGCTTTTATTTTGGTTTTAACATCCAAGGGTAATGCACCCTGTTCTATCTGTGTAAGCAGGATATTAATTTTACGGATGTATGCCCAGGCATTACTGGCAGCATTTCCTCCGTAAAAATCTGTTATATTATCTACAGATAATTGTCCGTACCAGATCTTCGCTTCTCCCCCGTTATAATCGTCGGCCAGATCATGAATACCGGTAGGCAAGGCAGCCGAGCTGCTCATATTAGGCCATGTAGGCATTGATACATCATAGAGTCTGTTCAGGAAAAGTGTAGCGGTAGACTCTGTATCCCAGGTACGTTCATCTATCCCTGTCAGGTCCGTTTTATCAAGGATCTTCGAACAGGAAGTGAGGCAAAGTATAAATATCAATAACTTTTTCATGAGATCTTTTTTACAGGCTCAGATTTAAACCGAACGTATATGTGCGGAGAGCAGGATAATCCACTGCCAGGTTGGTAGCAGGATCTTTGTAAGGCTGATTGTTAATGATCGACCATAAATTTGTGCCGGTAACAAATACCCGCAAATCAGGGATCTTCCATCTTGCAGATAATGCCTGTGGCAATCCATATGATAACATCATATTATTCACACGCATCGTTGTTCCGCTGCGTACCCAGAAATCTGATACTTCTTTGATCAATGGAGAATTGATGAGCGGATACTTTGCGTTCGGATTATCCGGCGACCATGAATCTTTCCAGATTGCTAATGAGCGTTGATTTTCGGTAGCAGGAGTTCTGGCCGTTTTATCATACGCCTCATATCCACCTACCTGCAAACCGATGTTAGCACTCAGCTTCAGCGTTTTCCAGGAAGCGCCCAGAATAAATCCTACCCCGAACAGACTTCCTCCCCTTGGCGCAATACGTGTTTTATCATTTTCATCAATCTTACCGTCTTTGTTGATATCCGCATAGTTCATGTATCCGGGCACTAATGGCTGCCCGTCTATAGTCCAGCCCGGGTTCTTTGCCATGAAAGCATCCACCTCCTGCTGTGAGCGCAATATGCCGGTAGATTTATAGCCTTCCAGTCCGTTATCCGTTCTGCGGCCGATAGGGTTTTTCCAGGCAGTATCACCAGCACCGTAATATTTGCGGATGACTTTATTATCACTGATAGAAAAGTTGATCGCTGTTGTGAATTTCAGGTCATTTGTAATGGAACCGTTATAGTTTAACATGGCTTCCAGTCCCCATGATTTCAACCTTCCATAATTCTGATCTGAGATACCTCCGCCGAAAGTAGTAGGAACTGTACTTGTCGGCTGCATCAGCATATCATAATTATAACGATGGTAGAGATCGATCGCAAAGTTGAAACGACGGTTGAAGAATGTTCCATCGAAACCAAGGTTTTTATACAATGCTCTTTCCCAGGTAATACTGGGGTTAGGAATATCATTATTGTTAAGACCACTGGTGAGGGTACTACCAAACAGCATCCCGGTCGTTTGTGTGTATCTCTCTTTATACTGATAATTCCTTACCGCATCGTTACCTGTCAGTCCCACCTGGAAACGGACCTTGAAGTCATTCACAAACCTTACATGTTCTTTAAAGAAAGGTTCTTCTGATAACTTCCAGCCTATGGCTACAGAAGGAAAATATCCCCACTGGGATGTTTTAGGGAAGTTAGGGGAAGCATCTGCGCGGAAAGTTGCCTCTAATAAGAACTTATCCATGAAGGCGTAATTCACACGACCAAGGTAGCTCTTCCGGCCACCTTCCCCTGCAGAGCCGGAGTTGTCGTACAATGTTTTATCCTGACTAAAAGCAAATAACTGATCAATACCCGGTATTACGACAGTCTCTCTTCTCGTATCAAAATTATCTGTCTGACTTTCGCTTTGTTCAGCTACTAATATCAGGTTCACTGCATGTTTCCCGAAAGTACGGTCATAACTTACGGACTCATTCAACTGGTAACTGGAAGTACCACCATATGATTCCGTCATTAAATTACCATTCTTGATGAGCGTACTCGGGTTGGTAGTCGTCAGTTGATTGGTGAAGATCACATTCTGTGATGTGTTGTGTGTACCCTCCCTTACAAAGTTGTACAGGGAATAAGGCAGGTAATATTCCTTACCGAAGTTGGTACGGGTATTACGTCCATATTGTACACGGAAAGTCAATCCCTTAACAGCGGGCAGTTTATAATCCAGACTGGCATTAATCGTTTGCCCCTGTGATTTCAGTTTGCTGTAACTTCCTGTTTTGATCAGTTCCTGCGGATGCCAGCCTGGTACCGAAGAATATACCGGTCTGCCATCTATATACATAGGCACCCATCCTGGAGTAAGCAGTAACGCACTTACCGTAGCGCTCATCTGATCTGACTGCTCTGTTAAGCCAGACTGCACTGTCTTAGGGGCTGGTCTGTTCGTAAGCGCATTATCTGTAGAAAAGGAAATACTGGTGGTGAGGTTATCAATGATCTTAGCATTGATCCCCATTCTCAAACCGTATTTTGTTACATATAGATCACCCACATTTCCGTTCTCTTTATAATAATTTCCTCCGGCAAAAAAGGTGATCCTGTCTGTACCACCACTCACGCTGATA
Source organism: Chitinophaga oryziterrae (assembly GCF_009758125.1). Classification (GTDB taxonomy): domain Bacteria; phylum Bacteroidota; class Bacteroidia; order Chitinophagales; family Chitinophagaceae; genus Chitinophaga; species Chitinophaga oryziterrae. Next base: position 461,798 of record NZ_WRXO01000002.1, on the reverse strand, counting down.
GTATGTCTGGTAAGGTGAGAGCTTTTCCACACATCATCTATCCAGTTGTTATTATGTGTTTTGAGATATGCCAGCTCATCGGGTGTGTAATATTTGTTAGCATCCGCATCTTTCAGACTGGTGTATTTATTATTCAGTTGAATAGCCTGATCATATCCGGATAACATTTCCGGGATATAGGTAGCGGAGGAAATACCATAGGAACCAGCATAGCTGATACGCGGTTTCCCCGGTTTTCCCATCTTCGTTTTAACGAGAATAACACCGTTGGCACCTCTTGCACCATATATAGATGCAGCAGCATCTTTAAGAAAAGTAACACTTTCTATCTGTGTAGCATCGAGGTTATCGAAGTCCTGCTTTGTCAGTTGGAAGCCATCTATCACAAACAGCGGATCTGTAGTAGAACCGGTAGAGGCCCAGGTAACGGGGTTCCTGATAGTGAGTGAGGTAGTAGCTCCCGGCTTACCGGACGTTTGCCCAATAGATACTCCCGGCACTTTATTCTGCAGGGCAGTTCCGAGGTTGGCTACCGGCAGGTCCTCAATATCCGCAGCGTTGACAGCAGTTACAGCACCCAGTACGTTTGCTCTTTTCTGTGTGCCATATCCGATGATCACTGTTTCATTGAGTGACTTTACATCTTTCTCCAGGTATACATCCATTGATGTACGTCCATTGACAGGTATCTGTTGGGAGATGTATCCCATCTGGGAAAAAATAACGGTAGAGTTCTCATGTACTTTGAGGGAGTAAGAACCATCCACCAAAGTGGTGGTACCTTTGTTACCTACTTTTACTCTGGCAGTAACGCCCGGCATACCGGTACGTTCATCCCCCGAAAATACTTTTCCTTTGAGTATAATTTCTTTTGCCGGTACCAGGGAGTCTGTGGCAGCCTTGGGTTTTTGATAAGCGACCTGTTGTCCTTTAACAGTCGTATTCCATAACAACAATCCCCACAGAGGGAATAAAAATTTAATCATTACCTGAATGATTTAGGGCATGTAAAATGAAGGATACACTACATGCATGATGTGTGCATGTTAGTAATTGTGTTGCAACGATTTTATAATTTGGATTTCACAAAACGGGTAAGGAAATCATTAGCAACAACATGGTGGAATTCATACTTTTTCATACGTGAATTTTTTTCATAAAAGGAACGCGGTCATTACATGCCAAGCTACAGCAGAAGGCCTTTTAACGGTGGAATTATCTATTACTATCGGTGTCCCCTTGACACTAATTTTTTTCAAGCTACAGAATAATTTAATTATGGGAATAATTATTTACGCAATCGTTGCCGGAAAATATAAGGAGAGAAATTAAAGTTATCAAGGGGATTAACGGGACCTATTTACTTTTTAGTTTAACCTTTAATATATTTATGGGTTTGGATTGTATTGTTCAGAGAATACTTCTTCTACATTTCTATCAGATCAAAACTATACTTATATGTTATTGGACTGAAACCTCCAATGTTATCTTTCCAGCCAGCTTCATTATGACTGATATTCACGATTTCTTTGACTGTAGTATCTGCAAATTTCCGGGCAACTATCTCCAGGACCAGCAATTCACTATCTTCAAATAAATCCTTATTAAATTCTACACCAGCAACCGGTACAAATCTCTCTCCTACAAAATCTTCAAATTGTATCAATTCAATATCTACAAATTTTCTTTCGATCGCATAGTCGAATAATGCTCCAAAATTCTTTGGTACAGGACCCATTTGTATAGCTTTATAAGTAGCCCCGCTTATTGAATAGACGGTATCTCTGAAATGCAAAAAATCAGCATAGAATAATAGCTTATTCAACTTCGTCTTGTATGGTTGCACCTTTTGAGCGAAGTACAAAATCATGTTGGCTATCTTGTCCAGACTAGGTATCCTGTAACCGGTATATTCATTTGGCATCTTATTCCCACATAAAAATGACTCATACACCTCTTCAGATTTACGCCATCCATTAATGGCAGTTTCTATTTTCTTATGTATCTTTTCCAGTTCCTCAGCAGTAAACTGACTACTGCTTTCAAGCACAGATAAAAAGAATTCTGTTTTTTTTATCTGTTGTAAAAACTTACCATTAGAAGCACTTGGTACTTCTCCGGCCTCGTAAGCCCGGTAAACATTGATACCAAATCCTAATACTTCACTCATCTTATTTGCCGAAAGGCCATACTTCTCCCTCAATGCAATTATTTCATCAGGATAAGGTATACCGTATTTGGAACGGTATTCATTATATAACTGATTGGTATTTATTTCGGATAAATGATCATCTGTAAATTGATCTCCGGATGCTTCATCCAAATAATAATGATACGTGATTTCGAAGGTTTCCTTACGGAACTCGAATTTTTCTTTTCTTTTCTTTACCGGCATTTCTCTGCCTGTTATTGGACTTTTCATTTGTTTATTTTTTTAAGGGATACTTCATCTCAAATTCAGCAATATGAAAAGAAATACAAAGGACATTCTGATTGAATTTACCCATCGTAATCTTTATATACACCTCATTATCGTTTACATGCTTACCAAATACCCACATATCACTACCTCCATATATCGTTTCTTCTAAAGGCCCTTCACTATAATCTGATATTTCCAGTGATCTCAGTATTTCAGTTCTTCTTGCTGATGTAATACCCAATTCAAATAAAGATTGAGTATTCTTTAGTCTGTTATCTAAGTAGATAGCTCCATAAAATTCCAGTTTGTATTTAAAATCTTTAAGAAATTGGCTAACAGTATTACATATGGTCATTGAGCCAGGCATTAACAAACAAAAAACAACTTTAACAACACTAAATTACATGAATTATTAAATAAAAACAACTTTAAAGTATATTTCAGGAAAAAGAAGAGTAGTTATAAAAAAAGCCCGTTTCTTTCGAAACGGGCTTTTTCCCATATAATTATTTAGTCTTCTTTCATTCGTTTCGACAATTCTTCTTTTGAAACTGTGAACTGCTCTCCTATTTTCTTACCGTTCCTGTAAGTAACGATATTCAATTTGTCTGCACCCGCAGGGAACGTTAACGCCTCTCCGCTATAGCGTGGATAAAAAGGATCGGGGTTCGTGTTATCAAAAGTATAATAGATATCGAGTCCTTTTATTTCAGTAGATAACTTTACAGATAATACACCGTTATTGACAGCCGGTTTTACAATAGCATTATATGCGCTTCTTGCATATTTAACACGTGCGGTATCGAAACGTGGGAACTGAGATTCCATTCTGCTGATAAAATCATCCCAGTTACGTTTGCTTTTAGGGCTCCAGTAAACTTCGGAGAGTGCCAGGGCACGGGGCCATGTCATATACTGGATATGGCGGTAATTAGCCACGGACTCTGTCCAGAGATTACCCTGCCCACCCAGGATGTATTTTTCATCTACGCTGTCTGGTACGGGATCATAGTTGTAAGAATCGCTTAAGCGGCACATGCCGTAGGTAGGTGGTTCTGCAGATGGATCTCCCTGGTAGAGATCAAGGTAGCAGAATGCCCAGGGGCTCATTACTACATGATGGTTCATTTTAGCTGCCTGAATACCGCCTTTCATACCACGCCAGCTCATTACAGTTGCTTCAGGCGCCAGTCCGCCTTCAAGGATCTCATCCCAGCCAATCAGCTTTTTACCTTTACTCTGTAACATTTTTTCCATGCGCTTTACGAAATAGCTTTGCAGTTCGTCTACATTGGCCAGGTGTTCCTTCTTCATCCGCGCGATACATTTAGGGTCTTTCTCCCAGAAGCCTTTGTAAGCCTCATCACCACCGATGTGAATGTATTTGCAGGGGAATAACGCCGCCATCTCGGTAAAGACTTTATCAAGTACCAGGAAAACGGAGTCGTTACCTATACAGAGTGCATTGTCATCTTTTCTATAGAAATCACTACCCGGATTTACGCTGTACTGTTTCTGCGTACAGGACAGGTTAGGGTATGCCGCAATCATAGCCAGGCTATGTGCAGGTACGTCTATTTCCGGCAGGATGGTAATATAACGCTGCCGGGCGTAATCGATGATCTCACGGATATCATCCTGGGTATAGAAACCACCGTCGGGAGTTGGTTCTCCTGGTTTAGGCGCTTCGAATTTACCCCATCTGCCGGTACGCGCCACGCGCCAGGCACCTACTTTGGTGAGTTCCGGCAGACTCTTGATCTCAATACGCCAGCCATTGTCATCACTCAGGTGCCAATGGAAAACGTTGTACTTGTACTTAGACATTTCATCGATGTAACGTTTCACTTCCTCTTTGGTAAAGAAGTGACGGCTCACATCGAGCATGAGGCCACGCCATCCAAAACGGGGATAATCGGCGATCTCTGCACAGGGCAGTGTCCATGTGCGGTTGATCTGCGAAGCGCTTTCAATGTCCGCTGGCAATAATTGTAATAATGACTGTAAGCCGTAAAAGATACCGGCAGGAGTAGCCGCAGATAAAGAGATACCGGTTGGTGTCACCGATAAGGTGTACCCTTCCTGATTGGCATCGCTTTTCTTTAATTCGATACGGATAGCCTTTCCGCTGCTCTCTTTTTGCTGCTTCAGGTAAAATCCGGTAGATACGGAAATCCTGTCCAGGAACCATTTGACAGTTCCTTCCAACTGCTTATCAGTTGAATTCACTATCAACGATACGTTGTTGTCCAGTGTGAATTCTCCCGGCTGTTCCTGGATGCTTACCGGTTCCGGTATAATATGAACCCGATCCTGGGCTTTTACCTGCGAAATGAGACCTGTACATAGTGCGAGGTAAAGTAATACGACATTCTTCATGACCTAAAAGTGTGGATGTTAGGGAGTAATATACAAAAAACAAGGGTGTATCAAACGTATGATACACCCTGTCACTTAGTTTTTATTTTAGCGGCTATTTCTTTTTGTAAAAGGACTGTTTAAGATGAACACCGGATTTAGGCGCTACCACCAATGGGATCTTTTCTACCAGCGTCTGACTGCTATCCAGTCCAAATGCCTTACTGTCTGAGGTTGCCAGCTTATTGATCGCAAAATAACTATTGAGAATAAATCCTTCTCTAACAGAGAATTCATTGTCATATGACAACACATTATCAAAGATGACAAACTTGTAGTTATTCAGTTCTTCAAATGCCATAGCAGGGAAACGCTTCAGAATATCCAGTTCTTCATTATGTAACATGTCTTTTATTACGTTACGGAACATCAATCCGATCCTGGGTTGCACACGGAAACCCAGCATAAAGTCTATACGGATCACATTTTCACTCATTTCCTCCACGCCATATTCCATTGTAAATGGCTCATCTGTACGTTCAATATGTATCAGCCAGTAAATATCTGCCCGTTTGGAACAGTGCTGATAAATAGAAGTAAGTACCCGTTTTTCGATCTGGTGGCTATTATCGGCTTTCGTCAGGTAAATAAGATGTGAGGTTACTTTTGGCAAAGCCTCGTTATGACTCAGCGCGGTTAATTCCTCCAGATGTTTATCTAAATTGATAAAGCTCAGGAAGCGGTTAGTGATCTTACGGGCATTGAACCAGATATACATGGTAGAGATCAGGCCAATTTCAAATACAAGGAAGAACAATCTTTTTACAATCTTCACCGCATTGGCTACAAAGAAAGAAGATTCCACCGCTATGAACAATAGCATGATGATCGATACGATCCACAAGGGGTAATGCTTTACATAGCGCAGGAAATAGAACATCAATATGGTTGTCATCAGCATGGCAATGGTAATGGAAAAACCATATGCAGCGGTCATTGATTCACTGGTACGGAAATATAATACCACCAGGAAACAGCCTGTACAAAGGATCCAGTTGATACTTGGTATATAGATCTGCCCACGGATATTAGTAGGGAATTTTACGGTCACCTTTGGCCAGAAGTTCAGACTGATCGCCTCACTGATAAGCGTAAAAGATCCGCTGATCAAAGCCTGGCTGGCAATAATAGAGGCACTGGTAGCGATGAGAATGGAAGGTAACAGGAACCAGTGTGGTACTATTGCGAAAAAAGGATTTGCACCACCCAGGGAACTCTTATTCTGCAGAAGTGTCCACGCACCCTGACCAAGATAATTAAGGATCAGGGTCGTTTTTACAAAGATCCAGCTTACCTGGATATTCTTTTTACCGCAATGCCCAAGATCCGAATACAGGGCCTCTGCTCCGGTGGTACACAGGAACACCGCACCCAGTAACCAGAATCCCCTGGGATGCTCTGTCAGCAATGCCAGGCCATATTTAGGATTGAGTGCATGGAAAATATGCGGATACTGAATAATCTGGCTTATACCCAGCACTCCCAGCATCAGGAACCATAAAAACATGATCGGACCAAATGCAGCACCAACCACCTTTGTACCAAAGCGCTGGAAAATAAAGAGGAGCAGGATAATCACCAGTACGATTTCTACCACCAGGCTGTTACCCGGTATTATCAGGTGCTCCATCCCTTTCATCATACTGAGTCCTTCTATTGCAGAGGTCACCGTAATAGGCGGAGTAATGATCCCATCGGCCAGCAGGGTACCTGCGCCTATAATAGCAGGGAATACCAGCTTAGGGCCAAATCTCCTGACCAGCGCATATAATGAGAACACGCCTCCTTCGCCTTTATTATCGGCATTCAGGGTGATAATCACATATTTAAATGTTGTTTGCAGTGTAAGTGTCCAGAAAATACAGGAGATAGCGCCAAAAACCAGGTGTTCATCAATAAAGCCACCGTCGTTCATGATAGTCTGGAAGGTATAGAGCGGGGAAGTACCAATATCACCATATATAATCCCCAGTGCAATAAGTAGTCCGGCGGAAGTAACCCGCTTGAAATGATGATGATGTGAGTCCATTTTGTAGTTGTAAGTATAGAATATAAGGTGCGCCCGGCGGCGAAATTACAACATGATAAATTCCCTTTTCCCTTTTTAAGGACATTTTAAGCTAAAGAGGCTGCACCAGCCTTTGAAATGCCCCCTAAAAGTGTCTAACTTTTAGGGAGCATTTCAAAGGCTGGTGCAGCCTCTTTTAAGGTATTTTATGCCTGTCCGACCAGGCCGGCGGTATTATACCTGGACGTATCCTGTAAACTCCAGTCGATATTCCCTCTTACGATCATCGCTAAACAAAAAGCATATTTATATACTTCTTCATCCATCTCATCATTAAATGAAGGCAGCGAATGAAAGATCCTTTCGAACTGGATCATCTCCTGGTTATGCAATCTTACTGTTTCGTTGATCGCGTTCTCAATGTCCAGTTTTTTCTCTTCCCGCATTACCAATACCAGGTTGTGTGTATCTCCGTGTTCTATCTCTTTCGCCAGTGAATAGAGGTCATTGGCCCAGCAGCCTAAATGCCCGCAAAGCATTGTTAATGTAGCGAGTTTTTTGTGATTGATGATGTTGGCAGGAAGATGTACCTGTTCTGTAAGTTCTATCAATGTAGCAGCAATATGCGCACCGCCAATCAGCGGACGGCTTTCAATATAATCCGCTACAGAAGGGATACGTGAAGCATTTACGTTTTTGTTTTGCCAGTCAACCGCACTGAATAATTTCAGCATATCCTGTACAAATGTCTGCTGATATTCCAGGGAAGTGCATTCTTTCATACGCTTCCATACATCTGAAAGTGCCGCCAGGATATTACCACCGGATTGTAAGGTATAGGTCCGGCCGTTCTTTAATATTTCCAGACAGGAATACAGGAGTTTTTTAAGATTGTCCGGGTTCTGTGCCTCTTCATCTTTGTTATCAAAAACATCATCCAATAAAAATAATAGCACAAGCAGGTCATTGGCTAAGCATAGCCTTGAATATTCTGCTGTAGGATAAAACCGGGAGGTCATATAAGCAAATCTTGATTCTGTGTATCCCCTGATATCATCCCTGATCCGGAACTTTTCCACCCACTGGGAAGTATGGGACTCCACTGCGGAGGCATAAGGACTGATCTGAGAATTAAAAGGACAATACAAAGCCGGAATACTGATAGAAGAATAATACATGACAAGTGATTTTGAAGGTTAAAAAAGATCATTATCACTTGAAATATAGAAAAAAGGCCATCCAAATAAATGCAGTTGGGTTATAACATGGGAGGGTTATTATATATAAATATATCGTCTAATTTATTAACTTAATGTAAGATGATTAAACTTGATGATTTCATTATATAACTGACTGAATGAGGATATAGGCTTCACAATATAACCATCTGCCCCCAACAATCTGATCTCTGTGATCGTTTCTTCATAGGCATCGCTGGAGCAGATAATCACAGGTACATGGGAAAGCGAGGGATGTGATTTTATCTTGTGCAACATTTCTTTTCCGCTGATTCCCGGCATGTTTAAGTCGAGCAGAATAATGTTTGGCGGTTTCTCTTCAGATAACCATAATCCTTTATCCAACGTATCGGCCACCATCACTTCATCTACCATTTTAAACAACATTCTTTCTGCTATCATCCGGCACATCGGATCATCATCTATTACCAGTACGTTCATCGGTAATAGTTTATTTATCTCTTTCTCAGGAGGTGCAATAATTCTTGCAGAAGCAGCAGCAACGGAAGCGCCCTTTTCCAATGGGATGGAAAGCGTGAAAGTACTACCTGTACCAGGCTTACTTTTCACGGTAATACTACCGCCCAGGATGTCTGCAAAATGTTTTGAAATGGTAAGTCCAAGGCCGGTAGCTTCTGTGTTCTGATGGGCCTGTGAAACGTATGGATTAAAAATATTCTCGATATTGCCCTCTTCAATGCCTTCTCCTTCATCCGTTATATCTACAATAAATCTCATACCCGGCCCCGCATATGCATATACTGTTACGGTTGTATTGTCATGCGTGAATTTGATGGCATTCGTGAGCAGGTTAATGATGATCCTGTGTAGTTTAGTGGCATCTGTGATGATATATTCCGGTATATCATCAGAAATCCTGCACTCAATTTTAACACCTTTACTATCCCCCAGTACCTGGTATGCAGAAACCCGTTTCTCAAACCATTCTCTTATTTCTACAGGTGATCTGGTGATCTCGTCATATAATCCTGATTCCATTTTCCTCAGGCTCAGCACATCATTCATCACCAGTTTAGCATCCTGTAAAGCAAAATACATATTTGACAGATGCTTGTATTGCACCATTACTTCTCCCTGGTTATTAGCCGCCGGATTAAAACATTCATTCAGGATACTTTCTATAACGTTGATGGACCCCCGCAGATCGTGACTGGTTTTGGTGATGAAGTCACTCTTGGAATCATTCTTTTTCTCTACCCTGCTGATCCACTCAAGAAAGTCAGTACTATAGAAATTCATGACCAATACATTGAGAATGATCAAAGCAAAAAAGATCATTGCAGAGATAACCCTCGACTGGTCCGCAGAATAAGGCACGTGGTCTACAATACCATAGTAATAATTGATTTCCAGGGATAAGGTGATGACGAGTAAAGCTATGATACCGAAGATATGATAGACCCTTCTGGAAAATATTAAGAAACTAAGGCTTACAAGGAAGATGGAGATACCTTCAATACATGCAGCCGGACCAATCAGCAGCCCGAAGAAGAACATCCCGCAACTATGCGTATAAAATACAAGTAAGCCAGCAGAATTGAACTTGTGTTTTTTATTCAGGACAACCACCATCGACAATATCACAACCTCTATCCACGGATATACCCACATTTCCCATTTGTGTGTAACCACATACAGGATAGGCCCCATGATAAATGCCAGCAGTAATGGAATGATGGCCATTACATTAACGATAATTACTACAGTCCGCTTCCCGCTTTCCTCCAATACATCTGTACCTGCCTTAAACAGGTCAATTATAGCATTCTTATTTTGAGGTCTTTTCATGGTGTAACGCTTCACTAGATGGAGTATCCCCCCTTTCGCTAAGTTAATGAAAATAAAACGCTGCTCTGATAAAAATCAGGCAGCGTTGGTTATACTATGGATGGATTGAATTTTAACAGACCTGAACCACTTCAATTTCCAGTAAGGCACCCAGCTTTTTCAGCCTGGCAGCAATATGACTTACTCCTACAGCGCAATGATGTGCCGGGCCATGGCTATTCCACTCTTCCACGAACTTCCTGGCGTCTATGGAAAATTTATACCGGCTATTGGTATTGCCGATCTCAAGAATGGGGCCGCTAACACTTTCGCCTTCTGCAAACAGCAGCATTAGCCTGCCGTCCTGTTTTTCCACTACGGATAAAAGGGTCACAGGGCCATGTTGTACACTCATCTCTACCGATAGCCCATTGCCAACCTTACCGTGGTAAACTTCCAGCGGGCGCACTTTGGTTTTACTGGCAGCAATAGCAATATGTCCCGGGCCATCATGTCCCATCAGTACCACATCATCATTATAATCCATGGCGTAATATTCTGTGAATGAACCACCTACCCCAAAGCTATCCATGATCTTCATCGCCTGTGCGTTCTTTACCTCGTATTCTCCTGCTACGGGAATATTACGGGCCGTGAGCAGGGAATTACCCAGTATCACGGAACTCATAGCCTCTTCATTAGCCATGTTGCCGGTCCCCTTATGGTAATAGGCCAGGGAGCCAAGGTCATGTTTCTCCACCAGCCGGTCAAGGGCCAGAGAAGTACGGGCCGCCCTTCTTAATTCAAAAAGGGAGCAGTCTTCCTGTACATCAAATACTTCGCGGAAGTACTCTACCCTTGTATCGATGGCTATATCTGAGATAGTCTGGCAGATAGCGGACAGTTCATCCACCTCAATGATCTCCATATGACCACCGAAAGTGGCACAATGCAGGGTAAGGTTGGAATAGATGTCCAGCATCCCCCCATAATAGTTGCCCATGAGTCCCAGGCGGTTGTGGTACATGGTATGCGCCACTTTTGCAGCAGCCACCCATTCCTGGACCTCTTTCCAGGCAATATCATCGTTATGCAGCATACCGGTAACCTGGTAAAAAGGAATACCGGAACGTTTAAAGACACTGGCTATTTCAGGGACGGGACAGGCCGCACAGTAAGCCAGCCATTCTCCGGTCATTTTGGTACGGTCATTTAATTTGTTGAACCAACTGTAGTTGATAGCAGGTTCTGGTGTTAGATTGAGAATGATTACCGGCACTTTTGCTCTTTTTACTACCGGAAGTACCGTTGATGAAAGGGCATAGGTGGTAACGTATAAAAAGATGATATCAACATCTTCCTGCCGGAAACGATGCCCTGCTTCCAGTGCTTTTTCAGGGGTGTCTATAAGACCGAGATTTACGACACCGGGAGAGAGCGCTTCCAGTTTGTCAGCCACTTCTCCAAGATATCCTTTTAACCGGGATTCCAGTCCTTCGAATTGTGGCCAATACGCCTCTAATCCAATACCGAATAATCCTATTCTCAGGGGGAAATTTTTCATGTGGAATTACTATTACTTAAGTATTGCGAATTACGTAAATTCTATCAGTTGACTGTCCTATGCTATCGGAATCAATTAAATGTGAATTGCGGAACCGTTAGTAATTATAATATTCATAATTTTGCGACACATATGGCAAACAAGGTTATACTTTTGGTAGATGATGACAGAGATGATCAGGAGCTTTTCGAAGAGGCAATGGCAATTGTCGATAGTTCTGCTGTTTGTCATTTCGCATCTGACGGAGAAGAAGGATTAAGCATGCTTGAAGATAATCTTCTGGGCTGCCATATCATCTTCCTCGACCTTAATATGCCGAAGATGAATGGCAAGCAATTCCTTGCCGAAATCAAACAGCATAAAGTTCTGAGTAAAATCCCCATTGTCATCTTCACTACTTCCCAACGGGAAAAAGACAGCGTAGAAACAGCCAATATGGGCGCAGCCCATTTCCTTACCAAACCTTCCAGTTTTGGCGAACTATGCAAACAACTGGCGGGGATTCTTTCAATAGAATAGAATTATCTTAAATAAGATAGTTTTTTATGCTTTATCCTGGCTAATATACTTCCAGTGCATCCTTTCCCGGTATAGCGGGGAAAGTCTGATGTGGTTCTGTCTGATACCAGTAAACTACGGATGACATATCTGACTTTTGTTTGAGGTATTTCCCACCTTCTCTCCATCCTAAATCCTGTATCGTTACCTTCAGTTCCTTATCAAATCTTACCGGGTCCATAATATGCCAGCGATACATACCAAAACGCAGCCTGGATTTATATGTTCCATCCGGCCGGACCACCTGGTGTAAGCCAGCATAGGGCGTACAGAATTCGGTGTATTTCCCTCCACGGTCAAAGTTATAAGAGCCGCAGAAATAATCTTCTGTTCCCGTACCGCAAATAGTAGGGAACTTAGTATCGCCGTCCATAAAGAATTTGATCTCTCCTTCTCCCCACCAGCCGTTATTATTTACGCCCAATGCCAGGAAAGTGCCCACATACTGCCCTTTGCCCTTTACATTGTCCAACAGTACGTAATCAGAGGTCGTGTCGGGATTCGCCCGGCGGAACTGTGCATGGAAATAGGCAGCATCGTCGGGCACATCTGTTAATGTATAATCTACCTGGTAGTACAGGGTCATTTGTTCTGTGTTGATGTTCTCCATGGTAACCCTGCACTTTTTACGGAAGGGCATCATCCAGTAACTGTTAAAAGCGCTGCCGGGGTTTACGGTGATAGCGGCAGAGTTCAGTGGGGCATATTCGTTCCATGCCATACCGAAGAAGTCACCAACGGGGCATTCTACGGAAGGTTCTTTTTCATCATCCCAGTAGATGCGTAATATGGAGTAGCGCCATACACCGGTAGGAGTCATCCAGATATGCTGGATAGCCCCAGGACCGCTCATTTCTGCCATAGTGAATGTTTGTCCGGGTTTGATGATCACAAAGGGATTTACCTTCCACCCCTGGCCCAGGTCCCGGGCGGCATTGGAAGCATTGGCAGTATTTAATGCAGCATCTTTTTGCGGGATGGCCATCCCTCCTTTCCCTTTTTCGCCGGTCAGGTTTTCCGGACTGACGGAACGTGTCTGAGCATTGGACAACCGGTAAAGATTGCCCAGGTTCATATCAAGGCCATTAAACTTTTGTGCAGAGAGTTGGGTTGTGAAGCATAACAGGAATAATAACGGGAACATTCTCATATCTGACATGGTTTATGTACGATATGGAAGTTAGCTTTTAAAAGTGGAATTTAATAGCTCCGTACCGGGTGGATACGGAGCTATTATTATTACAATATCTTTTTATCTCCTTCTACAGAGTAAATATCCATTGAACGTTTCATACTCTTTCCGTCATCACTGATCTCTTTATTATATATGGAATAATCAAGGTCATGGTCATTATTGTAATCCCCCAGTTTTTTGCTGTTCATCTTCTCGTTGGATTCAATTACATATTCCTTGATCACCTTATGTTTCTTATCCATTTTCAGTAAAATGTTGCTCCAGAATTCTCCGGCAACTACTGAAAAGAGCTGCATATTTATCATGATATATTCATCATCATAAAACTTAAAATATGCGATAGATACCGGTATCAGGCTACCGGCATTGCGGATGCTGAGACTAGACATGAACAGGGAATTATTCACTGAGATAGCGGGTTTATCCTGTGTCCATCTTTTGAATCCGGGGATTCTTTTCGGTGTTCCTACTTTATTCACCACTTCCACTTCCGACATCAGATAAGCTGTGCATTCAATTCCTTTAATGGTATCTTCAAAAAAGATCACTTTCTGTTCTTTCTTCAGGTAAAAAGAAGAAACAGTTACATCATGCCATACGAAATTCTTTACCGGCTCTTTAAATACAGAGGGTTTGGATTTAGGAGGCATCACCGCCTTCTGTTTAGTACGGGTAGTGGTAGTTGTTGTGCCTTTCTTTTTAACGGACTTTTGAGCGTAAGCTGTAAGACTTAAAATAGATAAACTAAACAGGAATAGTAACTTGGTAAACTTCAAAATCATTTTAAAAAATTTAATCAGAAACAATTTTTTATCATTATCAATCGGTGATATTTTCAATGTGAAAAGATCGCCTGTAACGGGTTTGCTAAAAAGGAAACGGTTTCTGGATAAAGAATGGCTGGTTGATGCGCATGAGTGAGATAGTCTGCTGCCGGGATGGCAAGAGGAGAAGGAGATGTTTTCATCTTAGGTTTCGTAGTTTTCATAGGTATATCAGGACTAAAAATTCATAGCTGCCTCGATAATTAATACCAGATCAACCCTTTAGAAATGAGGGTTATTTACCGGTATTGGGCTTCCAAATTTAATCACCTATTTCCATAAAACACAAAAAATCATAATAAATATTGTTAATCAAGTGATTATAATTTTTATTTTAGTCGATTTTGTGGAAAATCTGTGGATAAGGGGGGAAAGTAAAAAAGCTCCCAGGAGGGAGCTTTAAGTATTTTTCAGGATCAGGTTGAAATGTTGGCAGATTACAAATTTGATGGTTTGGCAGGCATGCAGCTTTTATTAATAGAGGCGGCCTGAATGTTATGACAGCGTAGATTGCCAGATGTTATTGATCATAAATACACTGCATCTGACTGTTTAGTTCTCTGATTTAGCTTTGGAATATGGGTCCAGGATTTGTTTTTCCATTTAACTTCACCTGATATTCACGTCAGATAAGGTGTATTTATTGATCAATAACATCTGGCACGAAGATGATGTAATCAAGCTGAGGCTCTGCCTAAAGGAGGCATTTTATGCATCCCACCTGATCCATTTTTTAGTCTTTTCGTTGCAAGATCTCTGTTCTTTCGGTGTGTTCCTTTAGTTCTTCGGGATAAAACCAGGGGTCTCTGAGTTTCTTTTCCGAGAATAATTTTAACTGATCCCCATTGTGAGGAGAACCTGTTTCTGAGGAATTACCATAACTCAATAGCACCCTAGCATTGATTCTCTTACCGAATTCTATCACTCCTACCCAGGAGTCTCCTGCTCCTACCGCCAGTTCCTTGCCGAATGCAATGCCGGGAGAAGCTACACGAAATATACCCAGGGAGCCATCAGCGCCATTGGCGGGCAGGTTGATATCATGCCATTTCAGGCGGTAAAACTGTCCCCAGGGTACGTCTAAGGTACCGAAGGTGGCTTTTACTTCAGTAGCTGCATCTTTTAATAATGCTATTGCCTTTGCAGGGTCTGCGAGGCCGTAAGGGGTAGTGGTGGGGTTTTTAGTATCCCAGTGATGTACGTAGTTAGCCTCATTGCCGGGTTGGAATTTAGATGCCCATATAAAGAACAGTACCATTCCTTTACTGTCTGTATTGGCCGATCTGTCCCATTTTGCCAGTACCTCTTTTGCTTCTTTCACAATGGCAGAAGTATCGGGCGCCTTTAACAAATCGTCTAATATGCGGTCTGCCAGTCCGGAGTGGGTGGATAATTTATAATTTACCAGTTCATCGAAAGTGATGGAGCTGTCGTGTAATAGCATGTTAGCTGAACGCTGTGAACGCATAGACATGAAGTCGGGCGACATATACACCGGGTAATCCGACTGGTGTAATACCTGCGGCACGGTGCAGGTCCAAGGTGGATCATTGGCATTTTGCAGCCATCCGGTAACGGGGTCTTTTATTTTAGGGAGTTTATCATAAGGCAAAGCCGTTTTCCAGATGTCTTTAGATGCTGTACTGGGGATGATTTTGTTCCAGTAGAACCAGTCGCCATAACTGCGGTTGGGCACCAGGCCGTTGAATATGTAAAAGATATCTCCATGTGTATCCGCATACAGCACATTCCAGAAAGGGATCTCTGCCATCTTTAAAGCGGATTCAAATTCATTCAGATTGCGGCTGTTTGCCATTCTCCACCACTGCAGCAGTGCATTGGGATGATCTGTTCCCGCCATGTGGATAGCCAGTGCTTTGTGTGCACTTTTTCTGATGACAGGGCCGTATGCACTGCCCAGTATTTCTATCTGCTGTTCTGAGAAAGAACCATCTTTGTTCTTTATTTTAAGTGTCTTTATCTTTTTGCTAAAGTCCCTTCTTTGTTTGTCCAGCACATAGCCGCTATCCTGTAAAGTGAGTTCATAGGTATCTGCGTTATCGAGGGTATTGTTGGTATGAGTCCAGCCCAGGTCTTTATTGAAAGCGATACCGAAGCCGGGGAATCCCAGCAGATGAGCACCGTGGATGCTTTTATCGCCGGTGTTCAGTTGCGCCTCGAACCAGGTGAATTCTTTCTGCCAGGGCAGGTGTGGGTTCTGCACCAGCATTGCGTGACCGGAAGCAGATCTTTTAGGAGCTATTGCGTATCCGTTGGAGCCCATATCTTTCCACTGAGCCGTTCTTCCCAGGTCTCCGCCACCTACGAAGCGGGTGAAGAACACGTACATAGCGTGCTGGTTAATATCATCATAAGTGACGGGTAGTACTACTTTATTGGCAGGTTTCACTACACCCGGATGCGCCTTTATGTAGTCGTTCATACCGGCAACGAAAGCGGCTATCAATCCTTTGAGTTCAGGGTCCTGTTGTTGTTTCCAGGTTTTGGCCATTTCGGGGAATCCAAGGGCATTGATCAGCTTATCGTCCTGCAGGTGTTCCATACCCCAGTATTCAGCTCCGCGCCCCCTGGATTGCCCGTATAATTCCAACAGCAGGTTAGCGTGTGACTGCATCTCGGCCCAGCCCTGTCCATAGAATAAATCCTTTTCGTTATTGGCATAAATATGAGGTACCCCCCAGGTATCCCAGATAATTTTGACAGGGCCGGCTTTTGTGTTAAGGATAAAGAGGAGGAAGCATGCCGTGATCAGGCAATGCAACGATTTAGTTTTCATAATCTTGTTTTCTCAGTGGGTTAAAGTTGGGTTTTATATAAATATCTTAATTTTCTCAATAAATTATAGAAGGCTCTTATAAAGTTCATAATTCTCTGTATCAAAACAAACGAATATTACTTCCTTTATACTTTCATTTTTCTCCAAAAATGTGGTAACTGTTTGAATAGCAATGGCAGCAGCTTTATTCTTTGGGAAATGATAAATCCCTGTACTGATATTTGGGAAAGCGATCGTTCTCACATTATTTTCTACTGCCAATCGTAAGCTGTTCTCATAAGCATTACTTAATAATCGCTCTTCTTCGGCATTTCCTTTATTCCATACCGGCCCTACCGTATGAATAACATACCTGGCCGGCAAATTACCTGCGGTAGTAATCACCGCCTCTCCTGTTTTACATCCTCCCTGACGCGCACGGATCAACTGACATTCTTCCAGGATGGTTTTCCCTCCTGCTCTATGGATAGCACCATCCACTCCACCCCCACCCAGCAAAGATGAATTAGCTGCGTTAACGATAGCGTCTACAGCCATTTGAGTAATATCTCCCTGGATCAGTTTTATTCTTTTGTTCATGAATTGTTATTTAAATTTAGCGACTTTTATTTTAAGGTCCTCAGTTTGAATATTGATTGCCAGATGTTGTTGATCAATAAATACACTGCATCTGACTGTTTAGTTCACTGATTTAGCTTTGGAATATGGGTTCAGGATTTGTTTTTCAATTTAACTTCACCTAATATTCACGTCAGATAAGGTGTATTTATTGATCAACAACACCTGGCGCAAAGATTATGTAATCAAACTGAGGCATGACCTAAAATTTATTTTGCTGTACTTTACAACGGATATCTAATGAACGCTATCATTTATCTCCAGGCCAAAGTGCCTGGAGGGATTCAAAGGACGATTCCTGGGTAATTGATTAATAAAAGTAAGCCTGGTCTTGTTTAAATAGTCGGTTTCTCTATTTCTTCCAGGAATAAAAGCACCTTTTCTTCCGCTGCTGTATGTAACAAAACATCTTTACCGAATAAATTTTCTCTCAGGCTTCGGTATAGCGTTATTGTGTTTTCGATTGCCGTTAGTAAAGAAAGTTTGTTATGTTCAGCCATTGTTAATTTTAATGCGGACAAGTCGTTTACAGGTAACTGGCTTTCTACTCTTCTTACGCCTCTTGGCAGATTACCATTCTTTATATGTAAGAGAGGGCCTAATACCACCAAACGTAAATAGCCAAAGAAATCCATTGCTTCGAAATATTCTCCCCGTCCGATTTTTAATAACGCATAGTGAATCCATACCCAGAAGCGGTCTTCAATCCATTGATAATCCGGATAAGGAAATTCAGAGGTGGTCTGATCTATTACCTGCTGTAACTGGTTTTCTGTATCTGCAAGGATAGTAGGTGTTTCTATCCGGGAGCGGAACTCATCTATGGTGACAAATTTAATGTCTACATGC
Organism: Chitinophaga oryziterrae; assembly: GCF_009758125.1. Lineage (GTDB taxonomy): Bacteria > Bacteroidota > Bacteroidia > Chitinophagales > Chitinophagaceae > Chitinophaga > Chitinophaga oryziterrae. The sequence goes on along the minus strand of NZ_WRXO01000002.1, from coordinate 443,519 downwards.
AGGAGTGGACTGTCGTATAAACAAATTAATAATCTGGGTTCGCCCACGTGTTCTCCTGTGAATGCAGATAATAGCGTTCCGTACTGACTGGCATAAGCAAACATATTCTCTTTACTACCGGTGATCTTTTCCTTTGTTACTATGATAAGGTCCAGATCTGAGAACTCGTCTATTTCATTGGTGAGCCATGATCCTGCAACAGCCAGCCCGACAAGAGAACTGTCGGTTTTAACAATGTTTGTTACTTTATAAGCAAATTGTTGTTGTATCATAGTTATAAATTTAGTCATAAAAAAAGTCCCCGGTCAATATAACCGGGGACTTTTTTTATGACAAGTCTTTTAGAAATGTATGCCGAAACTAGCTACCACACGGCGAGGCATCTGAGGTTCCACCGTTGTCCAACCGCTCCAGTATTTCTTATCAGTGAGATTATCCAACTTCAGACCGATACGGTAAGCAGCACGCTCGAAGAATACAGAAGCGTTTATCACCGTGTAGGCTGGTAAGGTAAACTGACCGGTAACACTATTGTTAGTGATTATGTTCTCACCGGCATAATTACCCCCTATCCCCAGTCCTAAGCCTTTCGCTGCGCCAGCTTCAAGTTTGTAGCTGATCCAGGCATTAGCCAGTTGCCGAGGACCTGCACTTACAGGTCTCCTTCCTATAATGGTAGCAGAAGTTTTTTCGTTTTTGCTATCGTTGTAGCTATAGCCTAATACAATGTTCAATCCGGGTAAAGGATTAGCAACAATGTCTGCTTCTACTCCTTTGCTGGTGATATTACCATCCTGGATAGTATACTTTTCCCGGCCGGCTGCTGTATCTGGTCTTGTAACGTTGGTTACATGAATATCGTAGTAACTAACAGATGCATTCAGCTTACCGCCCAGTAACTCTGTTTTGACACCTGCCTCAAACTGGTTAGCCTGCTGTGGTTTGAAATTGCTGGTTGTTTTATCCGGCTGTATCACCGGGGTTACATTCTGGAATCCATTCATGTAGTTGGCGAATAAAGAGACTTTATCTTTTACTACCTGGTATACCAGTCCGAATTTAGGAGATACAGCGTTCTGTCTGAAATCAGAGATACGGTTATCGAAGCGGTCTACACGCACACTCAGCATCGCAGAAAGGCTGTTCGTTACATCGATTACATCAGATACGTATGCACTGTAAGTATTGGAAGATGTTACTGCGATGTTATTGCTAGCACCTGCTGCCACTCCTGCAGCATCTACAGCAGCCCTGCTGATGGCAGGGGAAGCCTTCTTAATGTTCACCACATCAAAAGTGAAATAAGTACCGTCGTTGTTTTTGGTGACGTTGCTGAGGAAGTCCAGGCCAATAACTATACGGTTACGCATACGGCCAATATGGAAGTCGCCGGTAAAGTTCTGCTGAATATCTGTAAAGGTAGTAGTGGAATTCTGATTGCTGAGAGAACGTGATAACGTAGTATCTCCGGACAATACGCTGATATAGGAATAATAACCTGTTGATCTGCGGGTACTGATAGACACATTTGTCTGGGATACCCATTGATCAGATAATTTATAATTGATCTGCCCGTTAACATTCACTACAGGATTCTTAATAGTAATATCATTACTGGTATAGGAGCGGTTGAAATCAATTCCCATATCCTGCGGACGGAAGATCTTCAAAGGCTCGGTACGGGTCAGGAACAGCATTTCTGTATTGGTACCCTCCGACTGATAAAACTCTGTGCTGAAATTGAATGATAAACGATCGTCTACATTATAGGTTAACGAAGGCGCAAAGAATACGCTCTTTTTAAAGCCTGCATCCTGCCAGCTATTCTCATAATGGTAAGCTGCATTTACACGGAAAAGTGCCTTCTTCGCTGAATCCAGCGGAGTGTTGATATCCGCTGTAATACGGTTCAGACCATAAGAACCACCGGTATAGGTAGCCTCCGCAGCAAAGCCCTGGAAAGGTTTTTTGGTTACTACGTTAATCAAACCACCAAAAGAAACCACGCTGCTGCCAAACAATGTACCGGAAGGGCCTTTGATCACTTCTATCCTTTCAATATTTGCAGGATCAGGACTACCATTACTGGCTCCCGCTATACCATTCACTACCTTTGGTTGCACAGCAAAACCACGAATGGAATAATACCCTGCACCATCGCCACTACGGCCTGTTGAACTCCATAGTTTATTAACGCCCGGGGCATTCTTCAGCGCATCATCAAAACCCGTAATCACCTGTTCTTTCATCAGCTCTTTACTGATCACACTATATACCTGCGGATTTTCCAGGTTTTTTAAAGGCAGCCTGGCTACATAATCTGTTTGTTTGCGGGCAAACCTGTTTGTATTACCGGTTATCACCACTTCTTTTAACTGCTTCTCAGACTCTTTCAGGCGAATAGTAATACTCGCTGTCTTATTAGCTTCCACAGTCACTTCCTGCGTAGTTACTTCGTAACCGGGAAGGGAAATAGCTACAATATGCAAACCAGCTTTTACATTATCTATTTCGAAAACACCATCCTGATTAGTCCAGGCTGTTTTCTTTGTATTTGTTAATAATACAGGAATCCCTTCAACAGGTACTCCTTCAGAAGAAATAACGGTACCACGTATACGTCCGTTACCGTCTTCGGTTGCTTTTACACTTATTGATAAAAGAGAAAAGAAAAATAAGAGTAATATTTTATTCATGACAATACATTTTGCGAATGCAAAGGTGATCCATAACCAGCTTTTTAGTTTATGAAATCGGGAAATTGATTTATAAAATCAGGAAAAATGAGTGGGATTTTCTCTTGCTGGTAAAAAGATAGCCGTATTCAAACGTGATTCTACACAATTAATTGAAGCATTTTGAAAGGAATTGAGACAGGATACGGATTTTAACCGGAATATGCTGCAGCAAGGGAAAGCATGTATAAGGAGAGCCGCAAGAAAAAGGGACAAATCATCTTTCGATAATTTGTCCCTTTTTCTTGCGGCTGTCTTGTCTGTATACTGTAGTAAATAAAAGGGAGCCTTCCAAAGAAAGACTCCCTATCAAAACTCATTCAAAAATCGCTTATTGAAAAGCCTTCAGCGTTGTCACTTTACATGTTGCCTTTGAGATTTCCACGTACGCTCCACCTGTATTCCTGATATTTCCATTCATTGCTAACCGCTGGATTGTTATCAGACTATCATTCTCGCTGATCTCAGTTTTAAAGTAGCCATCCTTATTCATTCTTTTGAAGGCCAGCTCACTTTGCTTACCGAATCAATATCACATCATTTAGCTATAAGAGCAGCACTGAATTTACGGCCTGTACAACAGACCGTAGTTGTTAATGAAATGCATAATAATGCCAGTAGTACTGTTTTCAAAGGCCTATTTTTTAGTACCTAATAAATGTATCCTTCGGATTCTAAAGGCCCCCTTGTTATTTGATGTTATTCAGTCTTACGCTTTCTTTTATTAATATCGTCCAAATACATAATTGTATTCCACATTGCGTTCATAGTTTCTACACTTTTTAGCCAAACAGTATCCTGTTCATTTATCTTCAAAAATTGAAAATCGCCCTTTTTACCTAAACTCATTGCATCTGCTTTTAAAATTTTACGAAACGCATCCAATGACATTTCGCCGGTTGTTCCCGAAAGTGTTAGATAATAAACGTACTCTTCTCCAACAATGGTATATATACCATCTTCTCTTTGAATACCGACCAGTGCCTTTTTACCTATACTATTCAAATATTTTATAATCTCAGCGTTTTCATCCCTGAACGCATCTTCTGCATAGATATCAAAACCATTTTGCTCTATTCTTGCTTTAATATTTACTTCTGCCATGTTATAATTTTACAATATTTCAGTAATTTTTCCCACAGCTTCACTGCGGGAAAAATTACTGAAATATTGCTTTTAAGCAATTATAGATTTAATATAAATATTTTTTGCAGTAGGCTGTTTATTACAAACATCGATCAACTTATTTCTTTTTTCTTCATACTTTTCTTTATTAAAAAGGTAGAGGAAGAAATAGGGTACATCACTCTCATCATCTCCATACTTTTCTATAAGCTGTTTACAATCATTTTCTGAAAATTCTTTACCATAAATTATATGCTGAAAATATTCCTTCCAAAAATGTAGCTCTGTATTGTTCGGATACTTACTTAAGCCTAAATCTAAAATATTTTGGTAGCTATTACCTCCTATAATACTATAATCATCCTTAATATTATTTGGAATATTAAATTCAAATAACTCAAAGGCAAAGCTCCAGTAAAGAAATGCTAAATTGATATAGTTGTCAGGTAAAATAGAGACTTTATTATTCTTTATTTCACTTTCGTAGCATCTAACTGCCTCTATATAATCCTTGTTTATTTCTTTAATTAATCCTATTTCCATTTTATTTTTATTATTTAGGAATAATATTTACACCTGCATTAAAGATTGTACCATCAATCGTTTGTGTCCATACCTGTTGTCCATTTCTATATATTTTAGAATACCCTTTAAATCCTCCTGCTGTCCTTTGGTAACTATTCAAAACATTAGAATTAAGATTTGCAGGATTATTGGCCACCTCTTCAAATAAGCTTATGTATCTGTTTTGAGAAGCAACAGTAGAAGGGTTGACGTGTCCTGTAGCATCTCTAAAAATGTGTCCTAAACTTGATTCGGATTTTGTAACTGTATTTGTTACTCCAGCTCTGGCAAGATTAAAACCCTCAGTACTTCCACCTTCTGCCAGCACTCTGGCTGCCTCTACTGCCGCTGCACGGCTCGACATACTCACAAAGATAAAACCTCCAGCCTGAATCACCTTATGAGTCCCATATTCCCATGCAGCCGCTTCTACCGCTGATTTAACGACCAGGTAACTGCCCCCCTGCTCTGTTTCAAACATCCTTCTGATAGTTTCCCGTTCATTTGCTATAGCCCTGCCTTGTTCCGGCTGGCTCACTCTCACTACTCCTCCTGTTACCACGCGGACTGGCGCTTTCCAGAGCGTCTATTACCTGTTTCGAATTGACAGGGCACACGGAGTTTAACTTGCTCTAGTAAGCCATTAGTATTGAATGGTAATTAGATAGTGAATATGCTACAATTACTATGTCTCAAACATACATATTTCAGGAAAACGACGAGATAGTATAGGTTATACCCGTGTTTGGAACAATGCTGCTTTTAAGGTTTAGTTTCGAATGTAAAGAGATATATTTTCTCTGATTTTTCAAAGAGTATTCTGAAATAACCTCTAATAATATCTACAGGAATTACAGTATAAACATCTGAAAATCTTGATTAACGGGATACGTTATATGAAAACACTATATCTAGTTGCCGAGCCACTCTGCAGCATGATTTTTCGCTTCAGGTGTCCCGATACATTACTACCAACGGCATCACCGGCACTTGCAAAGATATAAATAATGTTGTCCGTTTATGCTCACTGCTGATTAAAAAACTAAAATGGCACTACGCCATCTATTTGCGCATTAATCTGATATACTCAGGAAAAAGCTAACAGTTACATGAGGGATGCATCATTCATACGGGGTTCATGCTTAAACCATGCATCAGGTATGAAGGAGACATGAAGGAGATATGAAGGAGGTATGAAGGAGGGGTCTCAAACCGGAAGATACCATATCCGAAAAATTACCTGGAAAATTGTACCAAACTGTACCAAAATAAATGTAAAAAGGCCAGGAAAATTACGACCGGCTTTATGAAGAGCGGTGTTTATTAATAAACAAGGAAGGGGCGAACTGTTTCTTCCGGGATGCCTGTTGCTGTACAAAAATCCTGTACAGTCACGAGTTCTTCGTTAGTCTTCCCGACTTTCTCCCTCACTTTTTGCAAGAGCCGTCTTGCCGCTTTGTATTTCTTACCTGTAATATTCTCTACGTCTTTTGTACAGATTACTACCCTTTGTGGAAATGAGTTTATCATAATGATCTTTCTGGTCTTATTGGGTCATTTGTGGTCATATTTGGCCGGATAGGTCAACACATTTTTTCCGCAAGATCTCCCTTTGTAATATTGTTAAACAAACCTGGTAAACGACAGTTGCTGCAGACATTGGAAGCTTACAGGGTGAGGCTCTAGTATAACGTGCCAGTGTAAACGTTATACATCAAAATTAAACAAAAAATATCATGCCTAAACAGTTATCAACAGGAAAAATTAAGGGAACAATAGGGGATCTTACCTTCTATAAATCCCAGGATGGTTTAATGGTGAAACAAAAATCGGAAGTAAGTGCGGACCGTATTGCAACTGATCCTGCTTATGCACGTACACGGGAAAACGGCCGTGAATTTGGAAGAGCCGGTAAAACAGGAAAAGTGATAAGAGCTGCTTTCAGCAGCCTGCTATCACAGGTGGCCGATAACAGGGTAGTTTCCAGATTACTTCAGGCCATCATGGTGGCTCAGAAATCAGATACCACCAGCGTCCGTGGAGAGCGCAGTATTATCACCGGTGACGCGACTTTACTGGAGAGATTCGACTTCAACATTAAAAGTCCGCTAGGCGCTGTATTGCTGGCACAGTTCTCTGCCGCCGTTAATCGTGTAACCGGAGCAATGACCATTACGATTCCTGCTTTCGTTCCGGTAAAAACCATCAAGGCACCGGATGGTGCTACTCACTTTAAGGTGTTGGGAGCTGCTGCTGCAATTGACTTCGTAGATGAAACGTTCGTCACTGCAAGTTCAGCCTCCGCATCAATAGCCTACGGCTTGCAGGAAGAAGGTGAAGTAACACTTACGCAGAATTTACCTGCCAACAGTGAGGATCACTTATTCCTGGTGCTGGGAATTGAATTCTATCAGCAATTCAACGGAAGCCTTTATCCGTTAAACAGTGGCAATTTTAATGCCCTGACAATAGTGAAGGTAGATGCAGCGTAATAATGCAAGAAGATGCCTCCGATATGGAGGCATCTCTTTTTAGAATATCCCAAAAAATATTTTCTCTCCTAAGTTATTAATAATGAGTCTGTATGGAAGGGGTATAAACCCCTGTGCACCTGTTCTCGTGTGTACAATTTACTTTGATTTGCATAAAAATTATACAACGTATGCAAACAAACATTCCAGCTACAAAACAAGAATTACAACGCGTTGAAAAGGTAGTCTCCCGTTTAAAACAGGAGATGCTTCAGATGCGAAAACTATTAAAGCAGCAGCAGTTGCCAACGGATTATACTATGATCAAAAGCAGGGAAGTCCGGAAAATGCTAAGAGTATCAGCATCCACATTACAGACAATGCGCAACAAAGGAAAAATCTCTTTTACACGGATGGGAGGACTGCTATTGTACAATTACAACGATATCAGGGACTTGTTGCTCAATGGTAAAACAATTAAAAAACAAACACTATGAATTACATTCATCACCTGAATAATTTTTATCGCCGGTTAGATGAGGACCCACGGATTAAAGCGCTGCATATCAGCCTGTACATGGCATTGTTCCAATGCTGGAACTACAATCATTTTCCCAGAAAATTTCACATCACCCGTGCAAGGCTGATGCAGACGAGCAGGATTGGTTCTGCCAATACAATTGCAAGAATGATGAGAGAGTTACATACGTTTGGATATATCAGGTATTATCCGTCCCGGTATATTGGCGATCTTCCTCTAGTAGCCATGGCTTCTTTCGAGGATAACGAATTACCCGGTGTATCACTATTGACTTCTACGGACATCAATAATGATACTGGAGCTGTATCAGATTTGACGAAGAACGAGGTCAAAAATGATACTGCATCTACGTCAAAAGTGATACCTATTGTAAAACAAAATATAAACAATGAAAACAATGAGTGTGTTACACACACGCAGCAGTATCAGTTTTTATCAATTCCTTCCAAAGAAGAAGTGCTTACCTGGTTTACCGGGAAAAACGCGACAACTGAAAATGCGCTCGCTTTTTTCTTTCATTATTCTGCCAATGGGTGGATGATGGGAAAACATCCGATAAAGGATTGGAAAGCCGCTGCCGAAAAATGGATGATCACCACAAGAAAAAAAACAAATGATAACCGGCTCCACACAAATAACAACAAAAACTATTCAGCGCCGCTATAATTACTAAGAAATCATACAATCTGTTTAAAAACCCAGGCTGTCTCAAAAGTATTTGTAAACACTAAAAAAGGCTCCGTTAGGAGTCCCCTGATATTAGCAGTTCCAGGGGACTCCTAACGGAGTCTGTGTTTTGTTGTCTATTTGTTTCCTACAAACACGGGGCTCCTAACGGAGCCTATTATGTTTTGCCGCAAACATATCGAAGATGTATTAGTTACTTTTGACAGCATGTTTGCTAATTTGGACAAAAGAAAAATTTGGTCAAAATATTAGATATCATAAATTAGCTGTTATAAAAATTTACAAAAATGAAGATAGATATCGCAAGGCCCTTAACAACCAGGTCCGAAACCGTAATATTTAATCGAATAATAGATCAGAATGTCGACATCAGTTACCGTGCTGACCAGTATTGTTTACGAACTTTGCGAAGTAGAAAAAGATAACCTTACTGACAAAGAACAATACGAAGCATATATAGTCGCGCTCTTAGCGCAGGTCAACACTATCAAGAGAACTATTTTTATACAGAGCCTTGCTATTGTTAACGAACAGGAATACAGACAGTTTATTGTACATAAATACCGTACACTAACAGCACTCGCCAGTCTGTTGAAAGAGGCGCTTTCCAAAAAAGAAAACGAAGATTCTTTCGACGCACTATTGCTGAAAGAAGTCCTGACCCAGACAAGAGTACTTATTTATTTCGTACGCGCTCATTTCCCGCAGGCATTGAAAATATCGGGGGAAGGGCAGCAATTACCATCTATAGAAAAAATAAAACTGGATGTTACTTCAGGCGCGATGGCTGCTATTACAAAAGCGTTTGTGAAGTCAACACCGAATATCTCCAATAAATCTCAGGAAGAAATTCTACCTTATATCGTTGCGCATTTCAATTCCAAAAAAACGGATGACATAGCGATTACAACGTTTAAGAAAAATTATTATAGTCCTGCACCTGCAGATATTGGCGAAGCAATCATATTTCTTACAAAAATGATCCGCTATCTTAGAAATCTAAAAATTTAATTTCCCATCAATTTATTGATAATGAATGTGGTACGCAGGGGTTTAAACCCCTGCGTACCCTTTTTGTGTGCTTTATTTCTTTTGATTTGCATAAAACATTCAAAGTATGCAAACAAAGATTCCCATGACTCAAACAGAGCAACAACTGGTGAAGTTTTTTATCACCTATCGTGGAAAGCCAATCGTGCTAAGCCGGAAAATAGCCCGGAGGCATAACTATCAACAAATTATTAAAAGCAAAAAATCGAAACGATGAATTACATTCTTCACTTGCAAAATTTCTACTACCTCGTAGAAAGGGATAAGCGTCTGAAACCCTGGCATATTACATTGTATTTCGCACTGTTCAATACCTGGCATAAGTACCATTTTACGTCTGTATTCAGGATCTCACGTAATCTGCTGATGAACGGGAGCCATATCGGTAGTAAGAATACGTTGGCCAAAACACTCAGACAGCTGCATGAATATGGTTACATCATCTATCAGCCGGCGCTGCACAAAGGGCACTATCCGAAAGTAACGGTTATCAGGTTAACGGATCATGAGATCGTGAGAAATCAGTTGAATCTTTTTCCGGATGGCAGGACCGGTTCTGTAGTATCAGATGGACGTCCGACCATGCAAGAAGTTTTAAACTGGTTTAATAAAAGACATGTAACCCGAGAAACGGCCCTCTCATTCTATTCCTACTACGATTGGACAGAGAATGATCCGCCCTTCAAGAACTGGCAGGAAGCGGCTTCAAATTGGCTTTTACACTTAAATACTAAATTCTATATTCAGCATGACGCAAACAACGAAGGTGAGTTTTGAGACCCCCTATGACTATCATGCGATTTTACAACTCGTGATAGATAAGGGAAAAGAGATGTTTCATCCGGCTTATGATATCGATGATATCGATCGTGCGCCCATCCTCAGACTGATGACATATTTCCTTCAGGACGAAAACCTGGCTGATCATCTGGGTATAGACCTGTACAAAGGGTTAATCATCAATGGCCCTGTTGGTTGTGGGAAAACGGCTATTATGCGTATAATGCGGTCATTGTTATCCCCCTCATAAAAGATTCCCTATCCGTTCGTGCAGGGAAGTAAGTCTGGAGTTTATGAGAGAAGGTTATATGGTGATAAGCCGGTACAGTAAACAATGCTTTGATCTGTATTCAAGTACACCGCGTCCCTGTTGCTTTGATGACCTGGGATTAGAAACAGATGTAAACTATTTCGGCAACAATACGAACGTAATGGCGGACATTCTGTTTCATCGTTATGATCTGTTCATGGAACAACACATGATGACTTATTTGACCACAAACATGAATGGGGAAGAACTGGAAGCGCGTTATGGTAACCGTCTACGGAGCCGGTTACGGCAGATGTGTAATCTGATCGCTTTTTCTCCTGACAGTAAAGACAAACGAAAATGAAAGAATATATTATCATTATTCTGTTATTTATATTCATTACTATTTTAACACTAAGAACATGTTTTCATAAAGAAGAACATATCAATATTACCCAGGACAGCGTAGTATACTGGAAAGACAAATACAACACAGAACACATTCGCAAAGTGGCAGGCAGCCTCCAACAGCCATCTGCGCTGTTAAACACTGTAAAGAGCCAAACGAAGCAGAACAACGTTCAGGAGGTAACAGCCATCGGTACTGCGGCTTCCGGGTCGTTGCATCCAACGGTAGATACGGTATATCTTTCAGATTCTACTAAAGCATACAAATTACGCTTTCATGACAGCTGGCTGGATCTTAGCGGTGAAATAGGAAAAGAGCCGGTTATTAATTACCGGTTTACGGATTCGATTATTATCACGGCTTATCAGCAGCATAAAACAACTTACGTAGATGCTTATAGTCGGAATCCAAACGTTCACTTAACGGGCATTACGGCGCTGAGGATGGTGAACAGGCAACATTTCGGAATAGGGCCTTATGCGGGTGTAGGGTTTGATGGGAAAAAGTTTGTTCCTTCTGTAGGTATCTCATTACAGTACTTATTTATAAAATTCTGATTATGCGGAATATAAAATTTATTGTTATTCATTGTACCGCGACGCCACCTTTAACACCCGTTTCTGCTATTCAGAACTATTGGAGGACACAGCTGCACTGGAAGAATCCGGGATACCACTATATTTTACCTGCAGATGGGACTGTTCAGCGGCTACTGGATGAGGAGTTAATTGCGAATGGCGTTAGGGGGCATAATGATGTGTGTATTCATGTTAGTTATATAGGAGGGGTTGATGAGGATAATAATCCCCGGGATACACGGACGCTGGCTCAGAAAACCGCATTGTACTATATGGTTTGCTTACTGAGAGAGAAATATCCCGCAGCTGTTGTTCAGGGGCATAGGGATTTTGCAGGAGTGCATAAGGCGTGTCCGTCGTTTGATGTGAAGGATTGGTTGAAAGAATTTGTGCCGTGATTATAGTTAATAATGGGGATGTTTTAGCAAACAAAGGGTATCTTTTCAGATGCCCTTTTTGTTAATATCGCGTATTTCAGGTAATAAGCCAGTCACCTCAGTATTTGCCTGTTACGTGCTTTCTAAGGCCACCTGTGTAATTCTGTTGGCATTATCATAATCATAGTCAAAAGCGCGGGGAATACCATCTGAGCGGCTTTTCCATTTAGCCCCTGCAATGTTTCCGTTCAACTCTTTATTGCCGAAGCTGTAATCATAACTAAGTTCCTGCCCAAACCAGATTACTAACCTTTTTTCTGTTCACTATTCGATTTTGTCTAGTTCACTGTTTAATGCTTCTCTAAACATGGAAATATCCATGACTTCTCCTTTTTTAGTTGGCAATGGCAGAAGTGAAAGCTTAAAATTCTTGTTTTCATAATCAGGCAGATATTCCTCAAGAAAGTCACTAAGCTCAATAACCATAGGTGTATAGTTTGCAAAATTACCGGTACAATATAATTGCGCAAACTCTTTGAAAGGCCATATAGGAAATATGACATTTTGAACTTCATCAGTTAACATGCCTAAGGCTTCTGCTTCACCTACAATAGTCCATAATGTTTCCCAATCAGCAATTCGCTTAATAGTATATTCAAATCGTTTTTCTGGCGACTCACTAAGTACAGAATCTATTTCCCTTTGACTAATTTTATAATATTCTGTAGCCATAATTATTAATCCTTCCTGAATATGGTTTTACCATGTTGCAGGTACAATTTTGCTTTTATCAGGTACCTCAAATAGCTTTGCTTCTAACTTCATAGGACTAATATTTACAGCTATGCTCGTTAAGGTAAATTGCTTATCTTCATAGACGATTTTTAATGGCAATGCCTTTGTTTTTGATATGATATAGTACCAATTACCATATGCATGTTGTTTAAAAAGGCCTGGATTTACGCCATATTTATTACTGTAATAATAGAAAGTTTTACTCTTTGGTGTATAAACAATTAGTACATCACAAATCACTCCCATAATAGTTTCTTTTCCCCTTTCAATATCGAACTTTGTTGCTACGTCTTTATTTTTACCGTAATCTTCCCAATACAACAAGTCAGATTTACCTGTAAGGGTATAGCTTCTATTTTCGGCACTTCTGTATAATTGCATTTTAACCAACGATCCGTTAACGATAGATTTGTAATCGCCTCCTTTTATATAGTAGTCCTGTATAGTGCCCATCATTAATCCCAGTTGCTCATCTTTCAATTGAGGAGAATTGCTTTTATAGCTGTTTGCATAACTGATTTTCCCTTCAAAGGTTTGTGCAAAGCTGATAGCTGGGGTAAATAATAATAATAATAATAATAAAATAAGTAATCTCATTTTTGGGGATTTAAAGGTTTCGTTACTGTCATTGTTTAAAATTTTTGGTTGTTTCTTTTAATGGATTATTTTAGTAGCTAACCTACTATTTTGCTCCTTCATTTCTCAGATTGCAAAAATGCTTAATACCCATTATTCAGCTCTGTAAGTATCAATTCAGGATTGTCAATAGCATACCTAAATTTTATAGAATCTCCCTCACCAAGATTATTAGGATTGTTATCCCATCCACCAGTATATTTATACTCTTTATTTCCGATCTGATACTTTACTTCAATACTATGACCTTTGTAAGATTTTTTCTTCACAATAATTCCCTTAGCATATCCATAATTCTTATTTATATGTTCTATTTTATCTGATTTTGCTTTATTTGCATTTATAGCAATCAAATAAAGAAGGCCACCAATAATTCCAACAATCACAATAAACGTTAAAATCAATTTTATTCTATTCATTTTCATTTATTAAAAGGAGAAAAAGTTTTTAATCTTATCAACCATACTGTTTTGTGTGGCCGTCCGTACTACAGTGCCAGGAGCGCCAATAGAGGCTTTAGCAACAGTTTTAGAAGTTGTGGCAACGGCATGTGCAATTTGAGATGCTGATTTAGCTGCATTTAGATTAGTTGCAGCAACCAAAGATTTAACTCCAAACATATTCTTACCTCCATCTGTTATCTTATTAAAATCATTCCCCGCTTGTACCAAAACTTTGGCCGCTTTAAAGTAAATTAGGGGAATTGTCTTTGGGGCAATATGTGGTATTACTGGTGTAGCAATGGGATTATCCGCAGCAGAGACCGTTGGTCCAGTCGTGGGCGGCAGCATTATATTGCTCTTTAGTCAATACTCCATTTTCTTTCAGTACTGATTCTTTTGGTAGAGGGCCTTATTTTGTTGAGCTTAATTGCGCTTTAGTGAATGCATCAATAACAGCATCTATATGGTTTCTGTCTGATTTCGGCAACTTTTCTATTTTTGTTAACAGTACTGCTAGCTCCCATGGTAATGCTCCTTTATTAGGTACAGAATTTTCTTTCGTAAGCCCTGCAAGGTAATCTAAGGTTACATTAAATACTACTGCAATTTTTGATGCTATATCAAGAGGTGGCAACATTTCTCCCCTTTCATATTTTCCTACTGCATCTCTGGAAACACCAATATATTCTCCCAGCTCTTTTTGACTCCAGTTTTTTTCACTTCTCAGAAAAACAATCTTTTCGGCTATTGTCATTTTGTACTATTTGAAAAATGAATTTACAATTTAATGCGAAGTGCAGTATCAGGCTTATTTTTTACACTGTTTCAGCATTACAAATGACACTTCCATGACACAAAAGAGTATAAATAACACATTAATTATGTTGTTTTTTAACACACTTTTAGTATATTCGTATAAACAATAACGTTATGAAAAATGAATCAAATTTAAGATTGGGAAAGGTGCAATATAAGTCTTCGCCGAGGGTACATTATTCTGGTTTGCATCGTGGGACTAAATATAAAACGTATCCCTGGATTAACCTGTCCGGACAGTGGGTGCAGGACGCAGGGTTCCAAATAGGAGAACCCGTTGTTATTACCGTTTTGAAAAACAAATTGATTATTTCAAAAATTAAAACTGAGAAAAATGAAAACGCAAAAAAACAACGACGTGAACAACCTGAAAAAAACAAAGATGTTCGATGTAGAGCATAATCATAATGGTTCTTCTTTGCACCTGTCTGGCAAATGGTTTAACGATGCAGGTTTCCAACCGGGAGATAAAGCAGAAGTAACAATTTACAAACGGACTTTAATTATCAGGCAGGTTATCAATGATTAAAATGAAAAAGATGATAATTTCAGAGTAATTATAGCCTAGTTATTCTATACCTGATTAAGGTTTGTTAACCTGGCATTCTCAGTGCCTGTTCCCAATAATTACAATCTCAATAATTTATTATCAATATCACTTAAACCCTTTGTGGCAAAGGATATTCGTTTGTTAATCTATAAATTTTCCTGTACATTTATATGAAAAGAATATATGCTGACACCAGTGTCATAGGGGATGTTTTGACGTTGAATTCAGAGAAAGTAGCCTTGAGCTTTTCGAAGTATTTAAAGCAGGCTTCTTTAAAATGATATTATCAGATCTGACTCAGGTTGAGTTATCGCGGGCCCGACGTGAAATAAAAATGAAGATTAGGGAGATCCCAACTAAGTATGTTATAGATGTTCAATGCACTACGGAAGCGCTTGAATTAGCAGCGGAATATATTCGTTCCGGAGCATTGACGAATAAAAGTTACCATGATGCTATACATATAGCAATAGCCAGTATATATAAAGCCGACATACTGGCAAGCTGGAATTTTAAGCATATTGTTAATGTTGAAAAAATACCGGTTTATAATGCAGTTAATGAATCGATGGGATATAAGACTATTGAAATTTTGACACCAAGTTTAATCTTAAATACCATAAGCTATGAAAAAAGTGAAAAATCATGATATTGTTGCGGATCTTAGAAAAGTACGGGATAGTATGAGTTTAAAACACTGGAAGAATCCTGAATTATTTATGCGTAAGCTGGAGGCAGCTGCGAACAGACGCAGGGAGGAAGTTGCGATGTTAGATCGTTTGCATTATCTGTAGTATGAAGTTGAAAAAGGGCCACCTGATATCAGCTGGCCCTAACCTTTAAGGGTTATGTCGGAGGGAGCGGGTAAACAGTTAAGGGCGTTTCAGCAGACGCCATTCGGCTTGCTGCCACAGGTTACTGTTCACAACAGAAGTAACCGTATAGCGGTAAAACTTATACGCATCCTGGTTGGAGAAAGTATATCTTACTGTGAGGAAACGGGAGCCGAAACTCTGGTCCAGACGGGTATCGAGTAAGGTCCAGTCTACCCCGTTGTTAGAGCCTTCCATTTTCCAGCTTTTAGGATCGCGCTCAGGGGCGTCATTAGCGGAAGTGATGGTGTAGGCCCCTGTAATTTGCGGTGTGGCAAATTCCAGCTGGAACCATGCAGAAGTGAAATTACCGAGCAGGAATTTAGTGTTGATGTTGTTGTCAATCAGTTTAGGGGAGTTCTCATTTGCGTTGCCATTTTCGTATTGCGTAGTATAGGCAATATTTGTATTGGTAATATCCGTTTCAATCAATTTTGAAGGATCAAGGAGCATCACCAATGTACGCTTTGCTGAATCTAACAGGTGTTTGGCAGGATCACTGAGCGTAACCGCCAATGCAGGTTTATTTAATTCGTATTTTTTTAAAGACGCTGTCTTTACCGTGATATTAAACTTAGCTACATTACTGTTGCCGGGAAAATTCATGGTAGCTGGTAATGTATAATCCTCTCCTTCTTTCAGTAATACAGAACCAGCCAGTGTGCCATTATCTATTAATGCCTGCGCTGTATCAGGCGCGGCACTCACCGTGATAATAAAGGAACTTCCTGCAACACCGCCTAAAGAAACACTTACGGGCAGGATCACCTCTGTAGTGCCTAAGATGTGGTCTGTACCGGAAGGTTCTCCTAACACTTTACCCGCATCTGTAAAAGAGATATAGTGAATATCTTCCTGCGAAATGATATCCGTAGTATTGATGACAACAATAGCCGTTCTACTGCCAAGCGTATTCCCTTTACCCGGATTATCCAATGTAACGGCCAGCGCCAGCTTATTGCCGTAGTACTTTTCAATAGCCTGCATACTTACCTTCAAAGGGATGGCAAATGTATCCAGGCCAAAACGGATCTCCGCCGTTTTAGGTAGCTGGTAATAAGCAGGATCAAGTAAGATGGTTCCTGCAAGAGATTGATTGCTGATCAGTTCATTGATGGTATCATTGTTTACCCCAATGCCGACTGTAAAGATCTTAGGCGCAGAGGAAGATAGTACAATGTTTACGGGCACCGTTATATTATCCGCAGTTTTTGTAAATGTATGTGTAGTGCTGAGAGATACATTTACAACACCCAGTTGCTCATCTTTAAATTTACTATCCTTCTTACAGGAGCAAATGAGTAACACAAGAAGTAAGTAACGCATATGAATTATTTTGTGATAGTAACATAAGAAGTGACCCATACCCTGCCATCAAGATCCCACCTGGTATCAGCAGAGATCTGCAGCCAGTTCAGTATCTGACGGGCTACATCTACAGGCTGAGGGACCAGTTGTGATAAATTACCAGCAGAAGCAGGGCACATCAGGTCACTGAAATCATCCCATTGATAGGCTCCATGGATCTGGAAATCATGGTCCCACTCACTCTGGTCGCTGAATAAGCCACCGAAGCCATCCTTACAGGGCCAGTAGCCTACCAGGTAGTCTTTATAAGGGTGAGAAGATGGCAGATCAGGGACGCATACATACCGGCTGATAACAGTATCCGGCAGGGCAGCCTTCCAGAACTTTACTTCTGTGATGTAGGCATTCAGCCAGCGGTTGTTATCAGTTACATTGCCGGGCATAAAACCTAATGTTAAAGGTGCATCAGTATCGAAGCTTCCATAAGAGGTGATGTCTGCTTCCGTGTTAAAAAGGCCATCTGTGAATAGCCGCAGGAAACGTTTATTATCCCTGTTCACGAATACAGCGGCGATATCATGCCATTTACCATCACTGATACTTCCGGCAGTAGCCATGTTAAAACCTGCACCTGTCTGCCCGAAGTGTAAGCCCCAGCCATTTGATTCCAGGGAAATAGCCCAGCCGGTATTATTCCACCAGTCGAGCGACATATTATTGCCTATTACTGAAGGATAAGTGTAAGAATAATCACCGTAAGAGGTCTTATTCTTTTTGATCTTGAGTTCTATCGTTGCCTCACTGTTATTTCCCAGATTGTAATCTGTTTTACCACTGTCTATGGTAGCATATACCGCTGTAGCAGCATTATTCCCATACAACCGTACGGATTTACCGGAATAGCGGTTACCGGTATAGGGGCGGTCTATAAAATCAGGTGCATAACGGGGAGAATAAAAGAAGGTGAAGGTATTTGACTTTGTATTGCTGAGGATAGTGCCGTCGTCATCTCCGGGGTCCAGTACAAAAGGACCGCCATTACCGGATGTGACCACTACCAGCCAGTCTTCCTTCGCGTAATCAGGGCGTTGTTTTATGGCTGTCAGCACGTTGCCGATATAAGTATCTGCCTGTAAGATAGCAGCCCTGTATTCAGCTATATTGGCATCATAACCATATGCTTTTCCGGCAGCGCCTACCTCTCCAAACTGCGCAAAGATCAACCCTACAGAATCTACTTTCAATTCTTTCACTACAGCATCCGCAACCGCCGCATCGTTGTTACTGAAAGTCTGGTTCACATCGGCATCCGTGATCAAAGTATTACCTAAAGAATCCGCAGCACTAAAAGCCGCTATTCTGAAAGAAGGCATTCTTGCTTTGATATGTTTAAAGAATACAGGATATGCAGAGAGATGGTTGTTACTGAAATCTCCGGAAACGACCCCATGTTTTTCCTTATGTACACCTGTGAGTAAGTCGGCCCAGGCAGTAGCATTCTGATACAAGGTATCGCTGATGCTGTTCCAGGAATAGATAGCATGATCGGACATCATCTGTAAATTGGGAGCCTGCGCCTTACGCACCGCTTCCCCGCGGGCACCATCCATCACCAGGAATAACACCTTCGGTGTTTTAGCTACTATCCCCGTTGTATCCTCATAATTATTTTTATCCAGCAGGCGGTCAAAGCCTTTATTGCAGGAAAGAAAAAAGATAACGGCTGTTATTATAAATATACTCTTGTTCATTGTTCATTTTATTTAAATAACAAGCGGGTAATGTTGCCCATATCGATCTGGTTGAAGCGGTAAAATCCGCCCAGTAATAATGCCTGCGTTTGTCCGGAGCTGTTAATTGTTTCAAAGATCTTCAGCACGGTACCGGATAAATCGCCGGTATTATTATACCCTGCCGCAAGCACTCCTTTACTGTCCAATACCATCAGACCACTACGATGTACGCCCCCATAGCTTTTAAAGTTACCCGTGACTATTATCAGCCCGTTATTAAGTTGCTGGGCACAATTAAAACTCTCATTCGTACCCATTTTCAAAGACGCAAAATGTTCATCAGACGTTCCATCTGCTTTTATCATTGCCAGCCCGTAGTGCGGAGCCCCATCAAACTGTGTGAAGTTACCTGCCAGTATAAACTTTTGCGTAGTCTCGTTGAAGCGGATACTACTGATGCTATTGTCGGCCCCTGCCCCACCGAAGCCGGGGTCCAGGGTGCCATCTGTATTGATACGCGCGATGTAGGGAGCAGGAAGACCGTCATAACGGGTAAAACGCCCTACGATGATGAGCTTTCCATCGGCCTGCATATATGCATCGTAAACAGGGCCATTGGCACCGTCGTAACTTTTATGCAGTGACAGGTTATAATGGAAGGAAGAGTCCAGCGAACCATCAGGGTTGAAGCGTGCCAGTTGTCTTACTACGGTACTGTCCGTGATCAGTGAATCACGTTCATGCAGGAAGTCTGATTGCCCGTATATGTATTGCAGGTAATAGTTGAAGTTGCCGATAGCGGTGATCTTGTTCCCGTGCACGAATACCTTGTAGATAGCCCCGTCGGTCCCCCCATTAAAAGAAGGCACTGTATCTTTTTTCAGGAAGGTATTGACCGTCATGGAATCTATAGAGCCGTTACTATTCAGCACGGTGATATTATGGATCTCTGCCAGGTGAATATCGTAAGAGCTAAAAGCACCGCCTACCACCAGTTTACCGCTGGGCAAAGCGTCCATAGCCAGCAGAGAGCCATCCGCACCTTTACCGGAAAGCAGGGTACGGTCGATCTCTCCATCTTTGGAAGTCATTACAATACGGTTGACAGGTTTCACTACACCTTTGTGTTCATAATCGGAGAACTGTCCTATCATCAACAGGCGGCCATCAGAAAAGCGATGTACATCATATATCGCGTTATTGGTGCCTATCACTACTTTTAAATTATTATCGATTTCCAGGTTGCCTTTCACTTTGAATACGGGACCGAAGAAGATCTGGTCGCCAATGGTGACAGATGTCACACCTGTACTCGCATCATCGGGAACTTTCACCTGTATACCATTGCTGTCTACGGACAGGATAGTTCCCGGCTGACCGTTGAAATTAAAATGGATAGAGTCTTTATGCTGTAACAAGCCAGTGCCTTTAAACAGAATGGTTGTTCCCGGCGCCGCTTCTGAAGGCGAGGGTAAGTCTGTACTCATGATTACGCCTAAAGGTTTCTTACCTCCTGCATAAGGATCGTCATATACTTTATTGTCTTTTTTACAGGCAGTGAAGACGAGTAAAAGGAAGAGTAATTTTTTCATCTGATTAGTTTAAAATTTCAACCACCGCTTTGCATTACGGCTTTCATATCTGCAGCAAACCTGTTCTGGTCGAACCCGAAGAACAGGTGATTAACGTCCAGCGTATGTACTACGCCGTTATCCGTAAGGATATTACCGGATGCCACATGTAC
The DNA here is from genome assembly GCF_009758125.1 of Chitinophaga oryziterrae. GTDB lineage: Bacteria > Bacteroidota > Bacteroidia > Chitinophagales > Chitinophagaceae > Chitinophaga > Chitinophaga oryziterrae. The sequence goes on along the minus strand of NZ_WRXO01000002.1, from coordinate 423,055 downwards.
CATGTACCAGTTATCACGAGGACGGGCAGGATCAGGAATGTAGGCAAGCGTTAACTGGCGGTAACCCACATACTTCACTCCATTATCATCATTGTAGATAACCCCTATATTCATAGGAGTGCCATTCCACGACAAATATCCCTGTCCCGGGTAAATAGCTATCAGGCCATAATCGATCTGCGGATAATCTTTCAGTTGGTTAGCGCCATGGAACATATACATCTCCAGATAGTTCTGCCATATGGCAGAAGGCACGTCGGACAATACTTTCACGGTATCATATCCCTGAGCATAGAGGTTATAGTTCAGGTCTTTTATCAACCTCAGAACACTTATATCCGTAGGTGCGAAAAAAGTAAGGGTATCACTTTTAAACACTTCTTCCATTCCTGCCAGGCGAACCACTGCTGCTATGGTATCGAAATAAAAAGGCGTAGCATCGAGGTAATCCAGGGTACTCCCTTTGAAGTGTGGATCATGCGTGCCGGAATCTTTGTAGTAATTATCCTTTTTACAGGAAGCTACCAGAAGCAGTATACCTATCAGTACACATCTAATCTGCTGCATAAAAAATATTTTATCTTAACCAATAATTGTTCAGCTGCATGTAAGGGTTGTTATCCAAAGCAGCCGTGTTGATGGGCCATGTCCAGGCACCATTGTCGAACTGCGATTGTGTAAGCGGGTAGTAGCACCATTGCTGGTTCATTACCCGGCCGGTACGCACGAGATCGAAGTAATAATGTCCTTCCATCATCAGCTCTTTGGCACGTTCGGTAAAAATGGCCTCTTTCAGGGCAACACCTCCAGGTCCCTGGTACAATGTGGTCTTAGCACGATCACGGATCATGTTCATCATCCTTATCGCTTCATCATCCTGTCCTAATTCTGCCAATGCCTCTGCACGTAATAATATAGCACCCGCGTATCTGAGGATGATGAGGTTATTATCCACGTTCACATCATCATTCCCCTGTTCGTATAAGCTGTTATATTTCAGAAAGAGGAAAGTACCGTCGTTGGCGAACATCTGGGAATCGAACCACATTTCTGTACGGGCATCCGGAACACCGGAAGGATATAACCTGCGCAGGTATTCTGCCCGGAAATAAGTAAAGCTGTACTGGTGGCCATTGGCAGGACGTTTATAAGGAAAATGCACTACCAGTTCGGATAAGTCGTTCCACTTCTGCGACAATGTTTCGTTATAGTTAGAACTGATAACGATATCGAACAGGCTTTCCATAGAGCGGCCTTTGAAGATGGTGAACGACTGATCTATAGGTAATAACTGATAAGCGCCACTTTTAATCAGGTCATCTCCCAGTTTGGCTGTTGATGCATAGAGATTGTTTGCATTGCCTTTATCAAAGCCTGCATTCCACATGTTCATTTCCATCAGCAGGGCAATGGCCGCCCCTTTGCTGGCACGGGCGCCCCTAAAGGCCGGATCAGTGAATGTCCAGGGTAATGCGTCCAATGCTGCCGACAGATCTGCTATGCAATTGTTCATCACGGTTACCATTTTTTCTCTTGGTAAAGGTGATTCGTGATAAGCATCTGTGTAATAAGGTACATCCCCCCATAAGCGCACCATCATGAAATAAGACATAGCCCTCATGAAGGATGCTTCTGCCTGGTATTCTTTCACTGCATCTGCGGAGAGATCAGGAATATTGCGGCGGCCAATTTCATATTGCAGGATATTACAAGCCTGGATAACACGGTAGAATGGTTTCCAGTCTGCCAGATTAGATAAGGCAAAGATGTTCCAGAAGTCTTTTCCCGCAGGCGTGTATATAAGAGGGAGTAAATCGTTCTTTGCTGCATAGTCTACAAAGGAACGGTCGTTACCGTCGTTCTTTTGCGGGGAAGACGGAAGCATTCCCGCCCTTACCTCCCCTGCCACAGCGAACATCGGACAGGAGCCGGTAACATCCCTGAATAACCCGTATATATCCCACATATTGTCTTCCACGTCTTTCGCGCTTTTGAAAAAAGCGTTACCGGAGAGTTTATCCAGGGGTTGTACGTTCAGGAATTTCTTGCACCCTGATTGAGTGATAAATACTAAGAGTGCGGTGATATAAATAATCCTGCGAAACATAATCGGATACTTTTAATGAATTAAAATTCGATGTTCACACCAAAATTATATGTGCGTGGAATCGGGTAACCACTGGACTGGTCACGTCCCAGCGCTGATACATTCTCCGGGTTAGGACCACTATAATGGGAGAACGTAATCAGGTTATTGCAGGACATATACAATCGCACAGAATTCACTCCATACCTGTTCGTCATTTTCCTGTTAAGCAGATAAGCCAGCGTTACCGTATTAATCTTGAAATAAGAACCATCTTCCTGTATCAGTGTCTGGTCATAGCGGTATGGCCTGATATCATTATACCTGGTGTAATCAAAAGGATTGGGATATTTAGCTACACTACCCGGTCCTTTCCAGTAATCAACATCGCTAAAATCTACTACCGCCTTCGTACTGTAAGGATCTCCCAGGTACTGCATGCGTTCTGCAAAAGCATTATTCAGGATATCCCTGATCAGTGTAAAAGAAGCGCTGAAGTTCACGGAGAAGCTCTTCCAGTTCACATAAGATTGCAAACCTCCTGTGATCAATGGCTGCGAGTTACCTGCCGCTATGTAATCGTTCCCATCGAGGATATAGTTATGATCTACATCTTTAAAGATGGGATCTCCTGCTTTGAAGTATACACCATTACTGGTGCGGTAACGCTGACCGGTAGCAGGGTCCACAGGAACATCCGCATCAGTGGCATATACGCCTTCTGTTTTTAACAGGTAGTTGGTAAGACTGTTACGCCCTACTCTGTATAAAATATTCTGAGAGGTCTGTGAATCGTATTGCACCAATTGTCTGGCCCCGTTAGGCAAACTTGTTAATACGTCTTTGTTGATAGCCGCATTCAGGGAAAGCGTCCATTGTACAGCGCTGGTTTTAGGCAGCGGCCGGAAAGTAAGCGTCAGCTCATATCCATAGTTGATAAGAGAGGTTTCATTTGTAGTGATGTTATTGAAGCCTGTCATGTTGGATACGTCCTTTGTACGTAACAGGTTCTTCACTGTTTTATAGTAAGCATCGAAGATCACTTCCACCCGGCTATCGAACAATCCTGCTTCAAATCCAAGATCGTATTGCGTAGTGGTAGTAGGCTTCAGGTAAGTATTGGGAAGCTGTCCGAAATTGATCCCCAGCCGTGGATTAGCATTATACGTACCACGGGGATCATAAGTACCATAGATAGAAAAAATATCACCTGTAGGTACAATATTCTGTCCCCAGCTACCGCGTAACGATCCATAGGATAACCACTTGCTCTCACTAAGGAAATTCTCTTTATTAAAGTTCCAGCGAATACCAAAAGCAGGATTCTTCGAATAGGGATCTTCAAAACCGCTGCTGGATGTACCATCCATACGATAACTTGCATCCAGCACGTATTTCTGTTTGTAATTGTAAGAGAAAGTACCGGCGAAAGAAGCAATATGCTGGCGGGTATAGTTATCTAATAATCCCCCGCCCAGAGAAGCATATCCATCATATCCCAGAGGACCCTGGTACTGGTTATTCGGCGTTTTTTCCTGTTGTATCACCTGTGCCTGGAAACCCTGGTTATAGAACTCGTTGAAAGCCGAGATAAAGAAATTATGTTTATTGTTGATGGAATAGAAATAGGATAACGTGTTGCGGTTATATAACGTGTATTTACGATCGTTATAGGCATATACCTGTGAGAAATCATTATGAGCCTCTGCAGGCGTAAACCTGTCCTCCGTGTTGGAAGCATAGTCGTAGCTGATGCTGGAACCGATGTTAAACCCTTTGATCAGTTGATAACTCAGGTCCAGGCTGGTACGCAGGTTAGCCGTTTTATTATCGTTCTTTGTTTCCAGGGAAGACAATACACCGGCAGTACTCTGGTAAAATGAAGGCCCGGGTAATAAAGAAGATGCCGCCGCATTGGAAGATACACCACTTTGTATCAGCCCATTCCCATCTCCCTTATTTCTTTTACCTACCTGTGTAGACAAGGTTGTCATCACCCTCAGTTTAGGGTTAGGCTGGTACTGCATATTGGTGTTGATGGAATAACGGTCGAACCCTGTATTACGGATCACCCCATTCTCTTTGTAATAGCCGAGGTCTACCTTGTAATTGAACTTAGGATCGCCACCACTGATATTAACATTGTGCGACTGGTTAAAAGTAGCGCGATAGAAAACGTTCTGCCAGTTGGTAGAATTATTATAATAAGGATTCAGACTGTCTGCCAGGAAAGGTGTGGTAGAGATCTTATTGATATCGTCCATATTACCACTACTGTAGATCTGGGCGATACGTAATCTCCTTTCAGCCACACCACCAATGGTGTTACGCAGCTTAGGCGGAGTATTCACGAAGAAGTTACCTGTATAACGCACCAGGGGAATTGGAGAGCTGCCCCTGCGGGTGGTAATCAGCATCACACCATAAGCGCCACGGGAGCCATACAAGGCCGTAGCCTGGGAATCTTTCAGCGCTTCAATGCTTTCTATATCTTCAGGTGGGATCAGTGATAGCGGACTAACACCCGGTCCGGCCGACTGATACCCGTATTCAAAGTTCGCATCTGCTTCTATGGGCACCCCATCGATTACATACAATGGAGAAGTAGGCGACAGGAAAGCATTGTTCCCATTACCGGATACGCTTACGTTTGATAGTCCGCGTATCTGCACGCTCCCCCTTGCACCCGGCGCACCGGTATTATTCTGGATATTGAGACCAGCCACACGTCCCTGTAACAGTTGTTCCACATTAGATACAGGAATATCCTGCAACTCCTTTCCACTGATGATCACAGCAGAGCCGGTCGTTACTTCCCTTGTTTTCTTCTGATAACCGATGACCACTGTTTCATTCAGCTTATTCTCTGTTACGACCAGGCGAATGACGAGATCATGTTTATCTTTCAGTCTCATTTTATAATCCGAGAAACCGATATAACGGAATAGCAATGGAACATCAGGTAGTATGGATACGGAGAACGCACCACTGGCGTTGGTGACTCCTACCGCTTTGGGCGGGCTACCAGCCATAATGCTCACACCTACCAGCGGTTCATTAGTCTGGGCATCTCTTACGATCCCCTTTACCAGTACTTTATCCTGTGCATGTAAGGCAAAGGCAAAGAACAGGCATAGCAACAGGGAACTTATTTTTTTATCGGATTGCATACGTGTGAATATTATAAAGTGATTACTCATCCCTGAACCGGGGGTTATTCCTGAAATAAAAGATGATCTCCCAATCTCCTTTTTTATAAATATTAAAGATGAGATCCATCGTACCTGTCTCGCGGAAATTACCATAGCCTATGCGGGTGAAGCTGAATTTCACATATGCCTGGGAACCATCTCCGTAAGTATACCTTGTCTTGTATTTCATCAAAGGAATAGGATAAGCGACCTGATAGGATACTTCTGTGCTGGTCATGACTTTATCAAACCCATGCAGTAAAGAATCCCAGGGAGTGAGGTTGAACTTTGCAGGATCTATAGGCAGGGAATCTTTATCCATAAATTTGAATGTAAGTGAGCTGCCATCTCCTTTCTTATGGAACAATACCCTTACACTATCCGATTTAAGATCAAGGTTATTATCATCATTAGTGATATTATTAATACCAGGATGATTGTATTGTAAGATGAAAGAAGAAGAATCTGCGGGATTAGGATACTGCGCCTTTTGTTTACCTGTTATCGGATCATATTCAGAAGGATTATAAGGCTGTTCCCGCAGCGGCATTAAAGCCATGTCTTTGTAGACATTCGTACCACCGGAGTTAGTCGCTTCCACATCAAATAAATAACCCGAATCCGGTTGTTGCCGGAAGAAAGAACTATCCGCTTCTGCCCACAGGACAAAGTCGCCGGATTCCGGCCTTATTTCCCAGGCAGGATGTGTTTCAATTACCCGTTTGGCAGCTATTTCTTCCAAAGACTTTTCCGTTCCGGTATAAGTCGTTTTCCATACTAATACCTGCAATGGTTTATCCAGGTCCGTTGAAGGCTGTCCATTACTTTTATACCGCACATTAAACATCCGGAATTTAATAGGCGTGCTGGAGTTATCTGTATTAAAGATCTGGGAATAGAGGGTAGTCCTGCCCAGTGTAGGTGTAAATACTTTTTGATTGAACACGGCTCGTTTACTCAGGAAGTCGAGGTCATCCGGCGCCCATTTCCGGCAGGCGGCGATACCTGTGATGAATAATAAGATGGCTATTTTTAGTTTCATGGGTCTCTTTTTAATTCAGTGGTTTGAAGGTGACAGACTTCACATCGTATCCACCGGTATCCTCAAAAAAGCGCATTATGTGAATACCTTTGGTGAGGTATACCGTAGCAGTCGCATACTGGCGTCTATGATAATCTGAAGTGTTAGGTACATTTACAATACCGGATACATTCTGTCCGTCAAACTCTATATGGAATTTCTTATCATTATTAGGTGATCCCATTAATGTAGCCGCGGTATAAAACCCTGTTTCCTTTACGTCTACTGTGTAGTTCATCCACTCACCATCGTTTGTCCAGCCCACCTGGTAGCCACCACCTTCATTACGGGAGAAGTCTATATCTACCCCTTCAGATGGCCGCCATTTACCACCGGCATTATTGGCATCGTTATCATGATAACCGACTCCTTCCCCGCCGGCATCATAGTCTTCCAGTGTAATTACTCCCGGAATAGGCATCGGCCGGTTAACAGGTACAAATTTGAGGAAGCGCAGATCAAAGTTTGCGAAATCATAGTAGACCTTTAACAGGTGTTTACCTGCTGTTAGCTGTACGGCAGCCGTAACATCTCTATAAGTAGCATAACCACCTGTACCAGGTAATATCAACATACTACCGATGACCACATTATTATCCAGTTCTATATGCAAACGGCCATTATCACCGCCACTGCCATAACGGAGGGTCATCCCATAGTTGCCCGTCTCTGTTATATTTACGGTGTACAACATCCATTCACCGGTTTCTGTCCAGCCCACTTTAAAGCCACCTTCATCAGCAGTGGTGATGTCTACCTCTTCAGCAGGGCGGTATTGGCCGCCATAATTGCCACCTGAAAAATCCAGGTAAGCAACCCTGTTACCACCACGGTTGTACTGTTCCAGTCCTATAATACCCGGAATAAAAAACGCATCCGCATTCCAGGGAGAAGAAGTAGTAGGGTTCATACGGGGGATGAATTCATCAAAGCCAAACATGTGATCTTTCTCCAGGATATTTACCAGTCCGTTGTTGGTACTGATATCAATCGCTACCGTACTGGTATTGCTCCAGCGGTTGGTATAGATCACCTCTTTTGTATCACTGTACGTGATGACACCCGGGCCACCCTTTACATTCCCTTCTGCATCCGCACGGTTGAGTTTACCATGCATCGTATATCCATATCGTATAGCAGGCAGGTTGATGCCATCCTGTAACTGCATACTATCAGATAATACTTTACCACGAACGATATACCGGCATACCAGGGAATCCAGTTGTTCGTAAGGCACGGTGCTGATATTCATTAAAGCACGGCCCTGAATAGTACGCAGTGTATTCATATTATCGATGGCCTGTTTGAAACTTGCATCTGAAGGAGCAAACACGGTATAAGCACCGGATTTGATACTATCGGTCAGTTGCACACGGTCTATTGCCAGCAGGAAGGAATCATATTGCTGCTGTGTTTTCAGGAAATCGTAGGTATTACCATCAAACTTTTTCAGTTGATTCCGGTAATCATAATATCCTCTATCCTTTTTACATCCTGCGTATAACAGAACGACTGTCAGCAGCCCTAGTCTTATCATTTTTATCATTGCCAGTAAGGATTTTGTTTGATCAATGGATTTTGTGTGATGATCTCATCGGCCACAGGCCAGTATATACCGCCGTTTGCGATCATTTGCATAAAGGCAGGATCATTTTGTTTGATCTTATTATAGCGAATGAGATCGAACCAGCGCCAGCCTTCTCCCATCAATTCTTTACGGCGTTCCCTGAAGATGGCATCTATCAGGTCTCCTTCACGTACCTGGTCGTACCGTTTTATTCTGCGTAAGTCCCTGATGGTATTGAGCAGGTCAATAGCCCGTTGTTGCTGCCCTATTACGGCCAGTGCTTCCGCCTGTAACAGGGTAATGTTTTCCAGACGCGTGATGATGATGGTGCTGGAGAAGATCCTGAAAGAAGGGTCCGCCGTATTACCATCCTGGATCACTTTTACTTTATTGAAGATGGGTACCTGGCTGTTGAAGTTGGCAAAATACCGTTCCGATGTAGGCGCCCCCGTTAGTGTATCCAGACTAAACCGTTCGTCGAGCGGCTGATCAAATACGGAAAGGATGGTATCCTTCATCACGTAGATATCCGGCAGGGCTTTATCTATGACTGGTTTTGCCAGGGTCATTTCTTCCAGGTGACCGGAAAAGGTAGCATCTACATGTCCCCAGTCGAAGTTGAACCCCAGGATATGATTATCCTGTTTCCATTTAAAGAAACCACCGGAGCGGGTAAGGTCTTCCGTACCGAGGTAATAACTACCTGCTTTGGAGTAGTTGTCGAGTACAAATTGTCCGTATACAGAAGCGTCCACGTATTTGCCTTCCCAGGCAGCAACATGTGCCAGTAAAGCATAGGCCGTGAGTTTGCGGGCAAGCACCCCCGCCCAGCGTGTACTTGTTTCATTATAGTAGCTACCGGACTGCTGCGGATCGTCAGCGCTGTATCTATAAGGCAGGTCGGCAGCAGACTGCAACATTTCTTTCTCTACAAAAGCTAAAACCGTCTGCTGATTTTCCCTTGGTCTGTTTTCAAATTCACCATCATGAGAAGTAGTGATCAATGGCACATCTCCCCATACAGACACCATGAAAAAATAAGTATAAGCACGCATGAAGCGCATCTGTGCTATGTCTACCCGCATATTCTGCTCAGAATATTTAGGGTCCCGTGCTTTCACTTCGCTAACATGTTCCAGGAACATATTAGCCGCATTGATGACCGCATAAAACCGGCGCCAGTTTGACAAGGATTGCAAGAGCGGATAAGCAGCCCGCAGATCACCGCGGATGATGGCTTTCATATCCTGCCGTTGCAGAGCGGAGAAATCGCCGTTCCGCAGTTCCCCATACATCCACCAGGCATTATTATCTGCCATAGCAGCACGCATCAGGCCATATACACCTATCAGTGCAGTACGGGTATCTTCATGGGAATTCCAGAAGTTGGCCTCTGATACAGCATGAGAGGAGTTGATATCCAGCACTTTTTTACAGCTGGTAAAGAAGATCAATGTAAATATCAGTAGGTACTTCATTATAAATCCATTTTTAGCCCGATGGTATATGTTTTAGGGATGGGTAATCCGTAGCCTGTATCAAAGCCGTTGTAGTCTGTCAGTTCAGGATCACCACCGGTATATGGTGTGATGGTAAAAAGATTGCTGGCTGTTGCGTATACGATGAACTTAGTCAGTGCATATTTACGTTTCCACCATTTAGCCCTTGTTAAATCATATTGCAGGGAGAGGTTCCGCAGTTTCAGGAAAGAGCCGTTTTCCAGGAAGAGGTCCTGATCGGTACGATAAGCATCTACCGTACTCCAGGGATTGTAAACGGGATATTTATCGTAATTACCGGCTTTACTCCAGAAGGTAATTTCTTTCACGGCACTCATGTCTATCTTCCCTTCCCGGTTGATAAAATCAAAGTGGTTAGCCATTTCTGCGTTCATGATTTTGCGACCCAATGCGTAGTAGAAAGAAACGCCTAATGTGAAACCACGCCAGTAGATATCATTGGAGAACCCACCGGATACTACGGGCATTACATGCCCTTTCAGGGTCTTATCCTTATCATCGATGATATTATCATTGTTCAGGTCTTTCCATCTGGGATCTCCCGCCAGTATGGGAATACCTTTATAATTCAGTTGTTTTCCGGTAGTATGATTTACGGGGATATCTGAATCCCTGTTATAGATACCTTCGTTTTGCAATACCCAGTATTGATCTATGGAATGGCCTACCTGTAAGAGTTTATCCCCTACCACCAGTTGATCCAATCCACCAGGTAATGCCAATAAGGTATTGCGGTTGTAATTGAGATTGATGCCGGGGACCCATTGCAGTTTGCTGTTACGTGGTAACACAGACGCCTGTACGGACAGGTCAATTCCCTGGTTGCGCACTTTCATCCCGTTTTTAAACTGGGAGGTATAACCGTATTCTGCGGAGAAGGGTACACCTAAGATCATGTTGTTATCGATCTTATTGTACACATCGAACGAAGCGTTTACACGGTTACCCAGAAAAGAAGCATCTGCACCAATATCCAGTTGGTCTGTATAAGGCCAGGTGATACCATAGCCGATATATCCGGACGAGTAGGCACGACTGATACCAGGAAACCCGTTGTAGGAAAAGCGTACAGGGTTATTACTGAATGAAAGGTCGGATGTGTATTGCGGCCCTTCCCCGAAGCGGTCGTCGGGCAGCAGTCTGCCTACTCTTCCCCAGCTGGCATGCAGTCGCAGGTTATTGACAGCGTTGTAATCCTGCAGCCAGGTGTTTTTAAGGTTGAGGCCCGCGGTGAAGGTGGGTGAATACATCCACCAGTTGTCGGGCTGCGCGCTGGAAGAACCGTCTGCACGCATTAATACGGAGAAGTCCAGCTTATCGTTGTAATTATAGGCCATGCGTCCGTAGAAGGATAACAGGCGATGCCGTTGTTTATCCATGAATGAAAAGATGAGCGCATGATTGAATGATTTCGGGGACAGGTAATTGTTTTGTGTGTTATCTGAATACAAAAGATTGATACGGATCAGGTCATTCGGTCCTTTGTAGGCGTAGGCGTAGTTATAGCGGTTGTAATCCGACTGAAACACTTCTCCCCCTTCTATTGTAAGGTCGTGTTTGAAGTTCCATTTATGATGATAGGTAAGTGTATTGTTGAAGTATACGCGTTGATTATACCCGAAATAATTAGAGAGATAATTCACTGTTTCCATGAGGGTACTGGGATAGAACACATCGCGTACACCTTCATTATAATCAAATCCGAAGTTAGATTCAAAGTGAAAATCATCAGCTATTGTTACATTCAGCTTGAAGTACCCGTTTACTTCATTGGTTTTATTATCATCAAATGATTTCGTGTATTCATGCAGATATTGTCCGTAGAGTTGTTTATTAGGAGGTAATGGGTTGCTGAGATCCGGCAGGTATTGCATTTCAGCAAACCGGTCGCGCAGCCATGTATTACGTTTACGTTCCAGGCGGGAAGCGCTGATCATAGAGGAGATGGTGAAGTTATGCAGGGGCACCATGTTGATTTCGAACATAGCGTTGTAGCGGTCCATGCGGGTGTTATCCGCGGAATTGGAAGAACGTTGATTACCGGCCGCGAACATGAAGTTAGCACGGTCTGTGCCGCTCGACAGGCTTGCATTCACACCATAGACAGGTTTATTTTTATAGTAGAGGTCTGTCCAGTTGGAAGGACCATAATAAGCAGCGTTGGTAGAGTCCCGCAGGTAGAGCGGATAAGTTTGCTGTTGTTCCGTAGTAGCATATTTATCGTAGAATTTCCGGCGGAAGTCATTTTCAAACTTTGCGTTCGTAGTGAAGATACCCGGGCGTTGTACGATACCAAAGTAAGTATTGAAACTGATCTTACGCCTGCCGGTTACCGGCGCTTTGGTAGTGATCAGTATCACGCCACCATTGGCCGCACGTGGGCCATAGATGGCAGCCCGGCCAAAGTCTTTCACGACTTCCACCGTAGCAATATTGTTGAGATCAATAGCTGATAAAAGATTAGTAGCAGGCCCCAGGTGGTTGTAATCAAATGACTGTATATCGAATGTGAACGGATGGTCCATGATGAGTGGAATACCATCCAGGATAACAGTAGGTTGAGCCTCGTAGATATCTTTGCTGCTGAGGAAAGGAATAGCAGTGCCGCGCAGGAAGATGCTGCCAATGCTACCTGGTTCCCCGCTGGGTTCCTGGACATATACACCGGCAGCATTTCCTTTCAGTAGTTGTTGCAAAGAGGCATAGGGATAAATATCTTCCCGTTGCAACGGTATAGAATCAGCTTTAAGCTGAACAACGGCCGACCGGCTGGTATCCTGTCCCAATGCAGGTATAGCAAGACATAGCACTGCCAGGCACGGGATTATGATCCGTACAAATGAACGCATAGTAAAATATTTTAGACAGGGATTACATCAGTAATCGATTACATCAGAATCATAAAAAATGAGAATAGAAAGGACGCTGCCGTGCTTTGTAAAGGGAGAAAACACACTTACCTGACCCGTGGCTACAATAACGTGGATAATACGGAATGGCGTCTTATAAAACGATTTAGCGTATATTTTTCATCAAGGTGTTTATATATATTTTAGGTTAAAAAAATAAATTTGTGTTGAAGTTGCCGGTTAATTGTTCGTCTTTAGATTTCAGCTACAATAATTTTGATTGATATACTCTTCTCTTTTCATTTGAGGGCTTATAACGGGAACACTTTTCAATTCAAATATAGTGACCCGTGGCATAACTTTTTTGCCATTTTTCTTTTACAAAAGACATTCCCAAACCGGTACTATTTTCCGGATGAGCTAGTTTAATATTGATATAAAATATTGAATGTTAGTTTATTACTTTATTCAAATAGTATTTTAAACTAATACAATAATGATAATCCAAAGGAAAGAAAGATCATATAATGAATCAAGTCTGTTTTTATATTAGCGGTAAATTAAAAGCACAGATTGGCAGATGTTGTTAATCATAAATACACTGTATCTGACTGTTTAGTTCTCTGATTTAGCTTTGGAATATGGGTCCAGCATTTGTTTTTCAATTTAACTTCACCTAATATTCACGTCAGATAAGGTGTATTTATCGATCAACAACATCTGGCGCGAAGATTATGTAATCAAACTGAGGCACTACCCATAAGACAGTCCTTATAAAAGTATCCGTTATTTTGACTTTATTTGTTTGATCACGTTATTGTAAACGAAGCCTATAATTGCCATTGCCCATTGCGGAAATGACGCAGTAGAGTACATCAACCATAAATCGCAGACCCTATGGCCAAAGCTGATATGCTTAACCGGCTTATTAATACACTTACGAAAGCAGAGAAAAGATATTTTCGTTTATACACCTCCTTACAACAAGGCAGTAAAGATTATGTACATCTTTTTGATCTGCTGGAAAAACAATCATTCAAAAATGCGGCTGCAATCAAAGAAATATTTTTGCAACAACATGCTGGCAGCAGTTATGAAGTATGCAGTAAATACCTGTACAAGATACTGCTGGATTGCCTGCTGCATCTACGCCTTCAGCGGGACCAGACTGCCATCATCACTACCGGCATTCTGAAAGCTGATATTCTCTTTGAAAGGTCCCTGCATGAAGAAGCGTTGAAACAATTGCAAAAAATACAGGGACTTGCAGGTGAACGCGAAAATGAACTACTGCTATTATGGGCGAAGCAACAGGAGATCCGTTTATTAAATCAACTGAATTTCCCCGACCTGACAGAAGCTGTACTCTTACAAAAACAGGCAAACATCAACCTGTCTTTAAAAAAATTACAGCAACATCATGAGCAGACCTCTCTTTACGAAATACTCCGGCATCGCCTGCTGTATCAGGGTATGGCACGAAGTGTACGTCAGCAGGAAGCATTGGACGGACTGGTAACACAAGAGGAGATACTCGCTGCATCTGCAACTCCTGCAGTGAGGAAGACACATCTTCTCTTTCAGGCACATTATTTTCTTATTACAGGAGATTATACAGCGGCACTGCAACTCTTTCATGATCTGGAAATCCTCTTTGAAACACATGCTTATCTTTTTGATGATACACCGGCAGATCATCTGTTAGTGATAGAAGGTATACTGGATAGTTTACGTGCTGCGAAACGTTATAAAGAGTTGCATTCTTTTCTCGATAAAGTAAGACGATTTAAAAGTGACGGTGCATATTTTGAAGTAATGGTGCAACGCTTATTATTCATTTATGAATTGGGCAGCTATATTGATAGTGGTAACTTTCCGGCAGCCTTAATTTTACAAAAACAGTTTGCGGTTACGTTACAGAAGAGCATGCACCTGCTTGATATTGGTAAACAGGCGGAGATATACCTGTACCAGGCATTGGTCCATTTAGGCAATGATGATATCAATCAGGCGCATAACGCCATAGACCAGGTATTGCAACAGAGTAACCTGTACAGCTCTCTTCCCATCTATCGTACTTTTCGTTTAGTACATCTGCTTATTCAATATGAGCTGGGTAATTATGAATATATCCGCTATGAAACAAGGGCATTCCGGAGACATCTGCAACCGGACAGTAAACGTTCTTATTTACTGGAAAGGACAGTGATCAAGTTCCTGAGTGGAGGGGAAGTTCCTGCTGTCACTACTATACGACTGGCATTGTGGAAAAAGGTCAATACCAGTTTCGATAAGATCCGTGCTGATAAATATGAGCGCCAACAATTGAAACTGTTTGATTTTTCATCATGGATAGAAGCAAAACTAAAAAAGAAACCTTTAGGTGAGGTATTGAAAGAGAAGTACGAAAGAGAATATTAATAAGATGCCGGCGCCGGCTGATTATTTCTCAGATTGATAACCGTACGGTTCAGATAAGGCAATATAGCTATCAGTAATATTACTATTATCAGCATACAGCTGATGAGGTAATAATAATCCATAGCATAACGGATCTGTGACTGGATATCAGCAGACCGGTATAATAACCCGTTAGCTATTTTAGCAGCCTGGTCTGCCGGCAAACCTTTAGCTGTTAAAGCGCCTTTATATTGAGAAAGTCTGACAGGGACAAGTGGATCCAATACAGAGATATTATCCAGGAAACGGTTGTAATGATTGCTTTTATCATATAGCTGAAAATAGTTAATCAGTGCAATACTTCCGCAAAAACCTGAGAACCGGAATAATACGCCTGTAGCAGAAGCAGTACCGCCCAGATGCGCAGGTACAGAAGAAATACAAAAGATGATCACGGGCGCCATCAACAGCCCGGCGCCTAAGCCCTGTATAATTAAAGGGATAATAAAAGTACTGGCATCTGCCTGTGTCGCAAACAACGAGTGCATCCATATATGAAATACCAGCAGCAGTGAGAATCCCAATATCCATAGTAAACGGATTTTCATCTTCAGTAAAATCCATCTGGAAGAAATCAGTACCCCCATCAGGATACCTCCGATATTTGCCAGTAATATATAGGCCAGATGCCGGGGATCCATCCCCAGTACCGTCGTAAAATAGCCAGTGGTGATGTTTAAGGCCCCTCTGCATATATAGAGGATAAAGATCAGTATAATACCTACTATATAGTTCCGGTATTTAAATACTTCCAGACTCAGGTAAGCTCTTTTCAAAGCACCTTGTCTTAAGATGTGCAATAAGAATAAGATCACTACAGCAATCATTGCTGCAGTGATGCGCGGATCATGGAACCAGTAATATTGTTGTCCGTATAACAACACATACCCCATCAGGCAAAGCGCGCTGGTATAGATGATAAAGCTGGACCAGTCGAGCTGGTACAGTGGTACTTTCCCATTTAATCTCACTTTATTCATCATGAGATATAAGAGGACAGTACCCGGCACATACATAAAGATCATCCATTTGTATAAGACATTAAAATCAAAAGCGTCTAAGATGGAAGCGGTTAATAAAGTAGTGACTGCGGTCATACCCAACAGCATGCAATAAAAAACGGAGTAGCCAATTTCGCGGGCCCTTGCATCTCTCAGCCGGCTGAATATTAAAGTGATACAAATGCTGGTAGACATACAGTTTGCCATGCCTTGTATAAAACGCAGTAATAATAAAATATAGAAATGATGGGTGATATAACAACCATAAGAGGTAACGATCTGTAATACGGTACCTATAATCAGGTATTCCTTACTGGCGATGAAAGAAAAGAAGCGGCGTTCCAATGCAAAGAACCCTGCCAGGGCTGCATAAAACACGATCATGGAATATTGCACATCTGCAGGTTCAATACCATAGTATCCGGTTGCTCCGCTACCATTGGCGGTAGAGATACCGAATATCAGCATGGACGGCAGGATATTGATAAAGATCACCATCCTGATCAGCCATTCAGAGGCCCATGGTTTGAATATCGTGTTGTTGTTAAGCATTATTTCTTTATTGATACAGTTGCATTCATCCCTGCTCTCAGTAAAACAGTTTCTGCAACAGGGCCTGCCAGTTTGATCCTCACCGGTATACGCTGTACTATCTTCACAAAATTACCCGAAGCATTATCCGGGGGTAACAGAGAGAACCTTGATCCGGTAGCAGGAGAAAAGGATTCTACGCTGCCTGTAAAGATCTTTCCGGGAAAAGCATCTGTTTCAATTTCTGCCTTCTGTCCTATATGCATCTTACTCACCTGTGTTTCTTTAAAATTAGCGGTGACCCATTTTCCGGCGGACTGATTCACTATAAATGCCAGTGTTTGCCCAGCCTGTACCACCTGTCCTTCCTGGATGGTCCTGCGTCCCATTTTACCATTGTAAGGTGCAATGATCACGGTATAAGTAACGTCTAAGTTATTACGCCCCAACATGGCCTGCCGGCGCTGAATTTCAGTAAGCGCCACTGCTTTCTGCGCTTTAATATCCTGTATACGGGAAATAGCCGCCGCATAGTTATCAATGGCAGACTGATAATCTGCTTTGGCCACATCAAGGGCGGTCTTTACATTTTCCAGTTGTTGCTGTGTGGCAGATTCTACATCAAACAATTTCTGATAACGTGCATATTCCTGTTCCTGCTTCCAGAGTCTGGCTTTAGAGGAAGCTATCTGTGCTTGTAATGCTTCAGCCGATTTGCTCACGGTATTCACATTGCTTTCTAAAACAGGGACCTGTGCCTCTGCATTGGAAAGCGCAGCGCCTGCCTCCTGTTGTTGCAGCTTGAATTCGTTATTATCTATCACCAGTAAAGTATCTCCTTTCTTTACGTCCTGATTTTCTTCGTAACTGATTTTGGTTATATAACCGGTTACCCTGGTAGTTACAGGATTAATATATTCCTCTACCTGGGCATCGTTCGTTTCTTCATAGATATATAAGGTGCGTAATGTAAGAAGGCCCCATATCGCCAATACGACCATGATGATCCCCGCTATCCAGCCGGTGATAATGGTTATCAGCCGGTCGGTTTTAGCATGTTGCTTATTTTTGCTTGTCATAAATTGCCTATAACTTTTTGTAACTGGTAATATTGCACGCGTGCCGCAATCTGTGCGGAAACAAGATCAAAACGCGTTTGCAGGAGTTGTGTATCTGCATCCAGCAGATCGGTAACGAGGGAAAGCTGGTTGAAATAGGTATTGTGTACGATCCTGCTGTTCTCGGTTGCCTGCCTGATATTTGTCTCTGCTACATCGATACGGGTAAGGGCTTCTTTATACCGGAGCCAGGCTTCCTTCACCTGCTGACGGATAACATCTCCTGTTTCCTGGTGCTCTATTTCCTGCCGTTGTAAATTAAGGGCTGCAGCCTTCTCTTTGTGTTTATTCTGATAAAAGGAAGAGATGGGGAAAGAGGCTTTCACGCCATACATACCCAGGCCGTAGGCAGCGCCTTCATATGGATATAAAAAGATCTGGGGATAGGTGTAAGCATATTCCGCAAACAGCCCGATGCGTGGCGAGACATTCGCCTTTACTCTTTTCAGGTCCAGTTTACGCAAGGCCGTTTCTCCTTCGGAAATCTTATATCCGTAGGAGTGTTCGGCTGCATCTTCCAGATATTCCGCATAAGACTTTAACGGTCCGGCATTATCAGATAAGGAACTATCCGGTTCAATCATCACACTATCTTCTTCTCCTGCCATAATCGCCAGTTTCTGACCCGCTATGGCAATATCATTATCAATCCGGACCATTCCCATTTTCTGCCGGGACAGTTTAAGGGTAGCCCGTAAAACGTCGCTTTTTAATACCACCCCATTTTTCTGTAGTTCCCGGATGTGCGCAAGCTGCTTTTCCTGATCGGCTATATCCATGGCTATTAATTCTTTAAACTTACAGCTGCGCTCCAGATCCAGGTAACATACTGACAGGTTGAATCTTACGTCGGATATTGTCAGTTTCTTCTGTTCTTCTATAATTGCATGTTCCGTTTCTTCCTTTTGGATATCGAGGTTTGTCTTATTTCCATTATAAACGTTGAAATAAGCTTCTCCCCCTATTTTGTAGTAGTTATGCAATACGGGGAATTGTGTGGGAGCTTTAAAATATCCATCTTCATAAATGGCCATATTTGTCACTCTTGCATAGGCAGCATCCGCATTGATTTCAGGAAGCCGTTCTGTTTTTGCATTCTTTACGGCTTCTTCACTACTTTGTACACGCAGCTCAGACATCAGGACCTTTTTGTTCCCGGTAGCTGCTTTTTCCCAGACCTGTTCCAAGGATAGATGAAGGGGCGTTTTTTGTGCGGTAACACGCACTGACAATAAAATAAAAAGGAGTAAAAAGGATACCCTTTGGGTATTAGTACACATAATTTTTGTTCTCGGGTACAAAGGTACCCGTCACAGATATGAACCCTTTTATCTAAATTGCCAATTATTAGTCCATTTAAGCCAGATACAGATGCCTCAGCATGGTAATTATTTAGATGACATAGATGTAGAACCGCTATCAGTGTATGTTATGCATGAAAAGGCAGAGCGAAAATTCCCGATGCATTCCCATCATAAAGGTCAGCTGACATTTGTAGAGGGCGGTATCGCCTACTGCAACTTCCCCGACCGTTCACTGGTAATTCCGGCAAGGCATTACATCTGGATCCCCAGCCAGATGGAGCATTATATGGTAATCCGTCATTCCAGGTCTACCACTACCCGCAACCTCTATTTTTATAGCCAGGATGATGATAGTCACCCTTTTTACAATAAAATGGGTATCTACCCTGTCAATGACCTCCTGTTAAATATGATCACTTATTCCGCCAAATGGAAAGAGCATGTATTGCCTGGCGATGCGGGATTCCGTTTTTTAGCCTCATTAAAAGATATACTCCCGGATGTGAGTACGGCGGCTATACCCATAGGATTACCCACTACAAGGCATGAAAGGTTGTTACCTGTGTTGCAGTATCTGGCTGCTCATTTCGACCAGAACCTGACCCTGGAAAGTGTAAGCAGTCATTTCGGTATAAGTGAACGTACATTATCCCGGCTCTTTACCAATATCCTGGAAATGTCTTTTGTACAATACCTGAAAATGCTGCGGGTAGTAAAGGGGATAGAGATGATGTTGCAGACCAATCAGAACCTCAGCGAAATCGCCTACCAGACAGGCTACGGCAGCATAGCAGCATTCAGTAAAGTGTTTTACCAGCTTACCAACAAAAGACCTTCTGTTTTTCTTCAGGGAATACATTGATAATCAATCAATTGAAAGGTATTTCGGCGAGCCGTTTTATAAAGGTTACTTTTACATACCAGCCCGGATGTAAGCCTCACCAGCCAAGTATTAGTTAACCTGAAATATATGTCAGCGATTACGTATCTGTTGTCCCCTCTTTTGCAGCAACAAACTGCCATCTCGGTTAATCTGCCTGTACGGTATGACCATATCAAATTACCTTTTGCCAATACCTTAGTTACTTATAGCAGTGGCCCATGGGGAGTGATGATCAATCAGCAGGCAGATATTGCCGGCCATATCTACGAAGAGCAATATTTTGAACCAAAGTCGGATGTTGAAGTATTGTTCGTGGCGCCAAAGGCATTACTGGCCCTGCAATGTATGTTGCTCGGGAATGTTAAGACCAGTTGTGGTATTCATCTGAAAGAAGGGAAACTGTGTTTGCATTATATGCCTGGTGGAAGTAAATATGCTGTCACTTTACTGGCGGGTAAAAAGTACCTGTGTTTTTATATCATCCCTAAATTACACTTCCTTGAAGAGTTTACCGGCGACTATGCTCCGCTGCATGCATTTATCCAGGCCATTAATTTAAAGGACGTCCTACACCAGATGCTGCCCGTGAGACGTTTTAGTATAACAGCACACAGTGAGCTGTATAAGATGAAAAACTCTTTACTGAGGGGTAAAGCAGGCATTATTTATTACAGTAACAGGATCACCGATATTATCCTCTTATACCTGGAACAGCTGGATATGCCGGTATCCAGGGAAGTTTTCCTGGCAGATCTCTACGAAAAAGAAATTGATGCATTAATCGTAAGGATAGATACTTCTCCTGAAGAAATATTTCCCATCACCGAACTCGCCTTTAAAATAGGGATCAGTGAACACATTCTTGAAACTGCGTTTAAGCTGAAACGTGGTACTACCCTGTTGTTATATGTACAGCAACAACGTTTAAAAATGGCCAGATACCTACTGGGCCAGACAAATGACAGCGTATCCGGTATTGCTCTCACCGTAGGCTATGCAGATCAGTCTTACTTTTCAAAACTGTTCAAAAGAGAAACAGGCAGCACTCCCAGTGATTACAGAAAATCAATTTTAGTACAAAAGGGTATACGAAATATTTAAAATAAAACCTCATCGCCCTAATGTATTAATACTACTAGCCCGATCTTTATGATTTTAACTTTAATAATAAATAGTTGTTGGTTAAACCCGGCAACCAGACTAAATGTTAGATAAAAAGACAAGCATCCCAATGAATTTTCAACTGCCCGATTCATTGGCATTTGAGGCTGAAACAATTGACCACATCCCAATAAAGCACAGAAGACTACAACTTCCCTTTGCTGGCACGCGCACTATCTATACAACCGGAGCTGCCGGTACCTTTATTCATCAGCAGGTGGAAATTGGGGATCATTTGTATGCGGAACAATATTTTGAGCCAACGGCAGATACAGAGGTTTATATATCTGCGACTGAACCCATGCTGGTATTATATGGGATTTTATCAGGTAACATGCATTTAAAATACCCGGATGGGAGAATGTTTCCCCAATCGAAAAAACGGGCGCTACATTACTTCCCCGCAGGCTTTTCTTATACTGTCGCCACGCTGGCCGGGCAAAAATACCACTCCATCTATGTGATACCTTCTGTTCAGTTACTGACGGAGCTAGCGGTCAGCTATCCGCAATTAGCAACACTTTTATCCCTTTTAAAGCGTAACAGCCCCTCTCACGATGTGCTTCCATACAGAAAATTCAATGGCGATGCCCGTAATGAACTGGATAAAATGAAAAACTGGGCCTTGTCCGGTCAGGCCAATCCTATCTATTATAATAGTCGTATCAGCGATTTTGTTATCAGTTACCTGGAAGACATTCAGCAGGAAAGTAAGACAGTATCAGCTATTACAAAGAAAATAGAAGACTTTATAGCGCAGGTAGAGCAACATCCGGAAAAACAGGTAAATGTAAATCAACAGGCCCAGCAAATAGGTTTGTCGCCCCGCGCCCTGGAAAATGCTTTTAAAGCCAGGAAAGGCACTACGGTGATCATGTATATACAACAAAAGCGGTTGGAAAAGGCTAAAGAGTTAATATCCGGTACTACTAATTCTATTGCAGAGATCTCTTTTGAGGTGGGTTATACAGACCATTCCTATTTCTCCAGGATTTTTAAACGGTCTACAGGCAAGACACCGAACGAGTACCGGAAAAATGGCCATTAGGACAAAAGAATCTTCTTTTCCAGGGAAAATAGTCAGCAATTGTCATCCTGTTTTAACAGTATACATGCGACCTTTAACGCAATATCGTGTTGTATGTACCCGGACCCACATTCCAATCCCATGTTACCTTTCACGGCAACAACAGAAATCCCGTTTTACTGGCAGCAATACCTATTGGCGAATGCTGAGTCGACATTATACACTGCACCCGCCTGCAGATTATTGATCCAGGAGATATATGTAGGAACACATGTCCTTTGGTATCTTGTGTTCAACATTAGCAGGGATGATCTGCTGATCAAATTAGTGTTACCCCCCGGGCTATTTCAGCTTTTATTATATAACGTACAGAACAACGGAGAGATTATGTTCCTGCATGAGGACCTTGGCCTGGGTATCAGCGAAAAGGATTATTGCTATCTGAGTGGTGGGTTTACTGACCGGGACCTTCGGGTGCTGATAAGCAAAGGTACTTACCAGACCGTAATGTTTCCATTCTCCCGTCAGCATCAAAGGTCAACCATTACCGGGATGAAAAGTGATGAAACCTTTGCCTTCATTGAAAGATCCCTGATGGCAATCGGCATTCCTCTCATTAACTAAGAGAATTTTATCTTATCCCATAGTTTATTACTCACCACCTGCTGAATCACCTGCTCCCTGTAATTCCTGCTGATAGGAATTCTATATGATTGTATGAAGATCTCATTCCCTTCTATCCCTTCTATCTTGTTGATAGAAACAACGTACGATTTATGTACACGGATAAACGATTTATTATCCAGGTTCTCTTCCATGTTTTTCAGATACAGCAGGGTGACGTATTTACCTTTTGTGGTGTAAATATTCACGTAGTTCTGCATACCTTCTACATACAGGATATCATCAAACTGAATCTTTTCATATTTACTGCCACATTTTATAAAACAGTAATCACTTGGTTTTGTGAGCAGATGATGATAATCTTTTGCCTTATTCACTGATTTCAGGAACCTGTCGAATGTGACAGGTTTTAAAAGATAGTCCAGCACATTTAACTGGAACCCTTCCAGTGCATAACTGGGGAAGGCAGTGGTGATGATTACCATGGGTGGGTCCTTCGTTATTTTCAGGAAGTCTATACCACTCATTTTCGGCATCTGGATGTCCAGGAAGATAAGATCTACCTGATGCTGGTCCAGCAATTTGATAAGCTCCACGGGGTTTTCACAGGTACCCACGAGGTGTAGGAAATCCACCTCTTTTACATAACTGGCGATGCCTTCGCGTGCCAGCGGTTCATCATCTATGATCACGCAGTTTATCATACATATTGCAATTGTAAATTCACTTCAAAACTGGTTGTGTTGTTTTGTATATCCAGGCTGTATTGCCCGGGGTAGATCAGGTCTAATCTTCTCTGTACATTTTTCAGTCCTATACCGCCATAATGTACGACATCCGTAACTTTATCCGATGTACTGTTTGAAACAGAGAAGTGTAATTTATCATCGACATGTAATGCTATCCTGATCCAGTTCAGTTGATCCGTATGCTTCGAAACATGTTTAAAAGCGTTCTCTACAAAGGTCATTAAAATAAAGGGAGCGATGGTCAGATTATTCTCTTTATCTACGTCAAAGGTAACTTCTACGTTATCATTCTGCCTTAACTTTTCCAGGTCGATAATATTCTCCAGGTAAGCAACTTCCTGACTTAAAGGGATCTGTGTATCGTTACATTCATATAACTGGTGCCTTAGTAATTCAGAGAATTTAGCAAGGGACGCAGAGGCTTTATCCGGATTTTTATGAATAAGAAAAAAGATGGAATTAATTGTATTGAACAGAAAATGCGGATTAAACTGATATTTTAAAAAGTTCAGTTCTGTTTCCAGTTTTTCCTTTTCCAGCAACTGTTGTCTTCTTTGTGTCTGTAACCAGTTCTTTGCCAGTTTAATACTCATGGCAAGGGTCATACTGGCCACGGTGGAAGATAAAGGGCTTCCTATCAATAAATGATAGAAGCTACAGGAATCCTTGCCATATAGTTGTTCCAGGCTTTTCCCCGATAAATATGCGCCCAGGCAATAGCCGGATACAATAATAGAGGCCGTACAAAATATGGTTAACAGCAGGTAAATAATATATAAGGTAAACCTGCTTTTTTCCAGATATTTTGGTATCAGGAAATAGAGGTTAAAATAGACGGCCAGCGTTTCGAAAATGACATAAAAAGAGAACTTTACGGCGAATGGAGAAAAGATTATCGCCCGGGCAGCTTCGACCGGATCGCTAATCGTAATTGCCCACCAGAGATAATTGTACAGGAACCAGAATGGTATGTGGTACAATCTATATTTGTAGAACCAATGTGTTGGTTTCATGTATTGAAGATAAATAAATCTATTTGAACCTACGCTGACAATTGACCAAATGCATGTGTGGATATATGAATGGCGTATATGTATTTCATCAATTATATCCTGCTGATGGTCATGTTGTTTTTTTGTTCTGCATCTCCCTTTCTTTCTTTGTTTTATGAAACTCCTGCTATACTTATTATTCTCCGGACAATTGACTACCAGTGGTGGTCAGCCTATCCCTTTTGCGAATGTGATCCTGTTACAGGATACCGTGCTGGTGAAAGTTAGTTTAACGGATGAGAAAGGGTTCTATCGTATTGACAATGTCCCTCCCGGGAAATATACCCTTCGCTTCAGCAGTGTAGGTTACCAGACGGCGGAGATAGCAGCGGATACTGGTTTTCATGTGCAGGTAATGAATAATAAATCGTTGGGAGAAGTAGTGATACGGGGGGAGAAACCTTTATTTCGGCAGCAGCCTTCGGGGCTTGTGGTGAATGTAGGGAATAGTCTGCTGACAAAAGGCAGTACTGCCCTGGCTGTTCTCGAACGTTCCCCGGGAGTGCTGATAGACCAGCATAACAATGGCATTACGCTGAATGGTAAAAGCGGGGTGACGGTGATGCTGAACGGGAAAGTGCAACGTATGTCCATGGCCCAGTTGTTTACGATGTTAAACAGTATGTCTGCGGACAATATTGAGAAGATAGAACTGATGACCACTCCTTCTTCAAAATATGATGCAGAAGGGAGTGCGGGGATCATCAATATTGTACTGAAGAAAAACAGGCAGGCCTCTTATGCGCTCACTGCCGGTTATGGAAAAGGTGAGAAAGCGGCTGGTAATATCAACCTCTCTCATAACAACCTGTATGGGGCTTATTCCTTCTCTCACGATCGTACCTACGGGAGTTTCACAGGTAAGGGTACGGAGATCATAGAGGGGCTTGGAGGCCCTATTGCTTTCGACTTTTACAGTGAAACGAAACGGGTGGATAATGCCCAGAATATAATGGTTGGATTTGATGGGGTTTCTTTTGGTGGCAGTGTGAATTATAGTACAAGCCGTTCGACAGCTAATACCAGTAATCATGGGAAATACGTCTCTGATTCTTTGTTACTGGTGGATGCATATATTAAAGAGACAAACCGATGGCGGAATCTCTCTGTTGCAGCATATGGGGAGTGGAAGCATTTCCATCTTGATGTTGATTATCTCTATTATAACAATTACTATCCCACTACTGTTCAAAACGAATTCCCTTCCAGGAGTAGTCGTGATACCGGTTATCAGTTTGCTGCGCTGCAAAAGGGGCTGGCGAATACGACTATACAGGTGGGGGTGGTTAAAGTGGATTATAACAAGCAGCTCAGTACTTCTTTGAAATTAGAGGCTGGTCTGAAAGGGACTTATACCCACAACAGGAGTCTTTCAGGGATACAGAGTTTTGTAGATGATCATTGGGTTGACAGGTCGGGGACGACGAATGATATTCTGATGCAGGAGGGTATTGCGGCTGCTTATACCTCTTTTGACTATCACATTAATCCGGCTACATCTTTAGTGTTGGGAGCCCGTTACGAGTATTCACATGTTTATGACCGTGACTACCGGCAATTATTTCCCAGTCTGTTCCTTTCACATAAAGGCTGGCAGTTTTCTTATACAAAGAGGATCAGTCGTCCGACATACAATGATCTTGCTTCTTATGTTACTTATAACGATCCGTTGTCTGTGTTTACGGGTAATCCTTTGTTAAAGCCTACCATCACTCATAATCTCAAGATCGGTTACAGTTATTTTTCTCTGCTTTACAGTAGTGATAATAATCCTATTGTCGGATATCAGCTGGCTACCGGTCCGGAGAAGAACCTGGTATATATTTCCCCTCAGAATCTCAGGTGGCAGCATACTTTAAGCTTCCAGGCAAACTTACCGTTTAAGGTTTTTAGCTGGTGGGAGATGAGCTATAATCTTATTGGTTCATTGCGCCAGTTTAAAGCAGATTATACGGTCTTACCTGTCGTAAAGACCTATCTCTCCTACTCCCTTAATTTCAGTGAATCTTTTAAGCTCCCTGCACAATTCTCTCTGGAGCTTTCCGGGGTGTATAATTCCCCTTCTTATTATGGCACTTTGCAGGTAGATCCTTCCGGTGTGTTTAACGTCGGTATCAGGAAAAACAACTTCACTTTATCTGTTGCTGATCTGTTACGAACAGACCGTATCAGTAATTATCTGGGCACTATCTCCAAAGAAGCGTTTGATACAAAGTATCATGTACTTGTACATCCGGAGTCTACGTACTTCCCTATTATCAAATTAACCTATTCCAGGTCTTTTGGGGGTGTGAAGAAGGAAAGGAAGGATGGCGCGAAGGATGAAAGGGACAGAGTGAGGGGGTAAAAGATTGCTTTATATAATCTTTGTACCGGAGTCCTGGCGGAGGTTGGAAATAAACTTTTTCACTGTTTTATCCGGTAATAGCGATAATACAGATGTTTGAATAGCATGAGGCCAGTAAGGATAAACACTTTTCTTACCACAGCCTATTACAGACAACACATGTTTAGCATAGGTAGCGCTATCGGGTCTCATAAAGGTTACCGGTTGCTGATTGGAAGCGGTGTGTACACTTCCGGTAATTAATGAGATGGTTTCAACATTATCCAGCTCTACAGAGAGTGATTTTGAGAATGCATTATTATATGCTTTGGTAGCAGCATACACAGAGAGATAAGGTGGAGGGTATAATCCTGCGTAAGAAGATACATTCAGTATTAAAGCCGGCCTGGAAAGATGTGGTAATAAGTCCTGCGTAAGATGTGTAGGGAATAGTACATTCAGGTTTATTGTCGCATCTATCTCAGTATTTTCCAGTGCTGCAACAGGTCCTGTGCCAACGTTGTTCACCAGTACAGCAACCGGATAATCTACCTGTAATCGCCCGGGCTTACTTCCATCATGTAATATATCTGCTACTTTTATCTCAGGGTACAAATTTTTTATCTCTTCCTTTACTATTGCCAGTTTCTCCTTATTCCTTCCGTGTAAAATGATATTGAACCCCTTACCTGCCAGCTCCATTGCAATAGCTTTCCCAATACCATCTGTAGATCCTGTTATCAATGCATAGGTATCTTTCCCTAGATATTTTTTGATAGATGAAGGACGTAAATAGATCCAGATAAAATCTAAAATCTTATAAATGATAAATGCCAGTATGATGATTCTCATGTTGCAAAGCAACGATATCTTCTAAGTGCAGGCAATGCATCAAAAGAGGTATGACATGGACTATTCGCGGTATTTTGCCCTGAATTGAACAGGAGAAATTCCTGCTACTTTACTGAAGAGGCGGGAGAAATAAGTGGAATCTTCATATCCCAGTGTATTCGCAATCTCTTTCACAGAATTATCTGTGTAATATAAAATACGTTTTGCTTCCATTATAATTTCCTGTTGTATCCAATAGGTAACAGAGAATCCGGTTGTTGACTTCACTGCTTCGTTCAGATAAGCAGTGGAAATATTTAAGCTGGAAGCGTAATCTGCCGGACTTGAGTTAAATTTCACCAGTAGCGATTTAAAATGACGGGTAATAACATGAGCGCGGGAATGATCCTGATGACTAGGTCCATACGCCTGTGCAAACATGCCCAAACAGGCATCTGTCAATGAACGCACTACCTGCCTGGGCATCTTCTCTTTAATATCATATAACAGGGATATACTTCTTTTTAAAATGCCCGCTTCAGCTATTGCAGCAGGCTTATTAGGTTGAAATACGGGGCTCACCAGTTCACTGTCTATCGCTATAAACCACGCCACGGTATCTGTTGCAGAGATACCCTGATGTACTTGTCCGGGTAAGATACAAAGTACCGCACAACCGTCGATGGTCAGTTCATTAAAATCTACCATCACCTTACTATGTCCTTCTTCCTGGAAGATAAAGATATAATGATCATCACGATGAGCAGGTTTTACGGGTACTTCAGCCTTCTCAAACCGTTCAATTACAAGACCTTCCATCATATCCAAAGAGAATACCGGTATCTGCTTCATTGTTAAAACTTTTAACATTTTTGATTCTATATTATATATATCTTGCAAAGGGCGACCCCAACAATTTAAATTAATATATGAATATCTGCAAGAAGACGGTGATTAGCATCACATTTTTATTTTCGGGTTTTATAGCGAGCGCACAAGTACCTAACTGGCAAAACATGGATCTTCAGAAAGATTCGGTCTTTGGTATCAGCGTAGAGAAAGCCTACACGGAGTTACTAAAAGATAAAAAAGCAAAACCTGTAGTTGTAGCAATTATCGACAGTGGCATTGACACTGCGCATGAAGATCTGAAAAATGTTCTCTGGGTAAATCTCAAAGAAAAAAGAGGTAATGGTAAAGATGATGATAAGAACCATTACATAGATGATATTAACGGATGGAGTTTCATCGGTTCTGCTAAAGGCAATGTAAATTATGACAACCTGGAGCTTACCCGTCTCATCCGTCAGCAAAAAACGAAATTTGATACATCTAAAGATACTACAGGGTTATATGCCTATTCACAGATGCGCGTGAAATTCGATGAGCAATTACAGGAAGCCCAGCAAACATTAACAGGCATCGGCCGTTTTATGCAGATCCTGGATTCCATGCTGGTGCATATGAAGAATCCGAACCCTACCGCCGCAGATGTAGATGCGTATGCGACGAATGATCCTGCAGAACAGCAGGTGAAACAGGTGATCGGACAACAGCTCCCCCGTTACCCCGACTTTAAAACATTTAAAGAAAAGGAACTGGATGGTGCTGTCGATCATTTCAAAGAGCAGGTGGACTATCAGTTAAACCTGGATTTTGATCCACGTGCTATTGTAGGTGACAACTACGGCAATCCTGAAGAGCACTATTATGGTAGCAGTGATGTTACGGGCCCTGGTGCAGACCATGGTACGCACGTAGCGGGAATCATCGGCGCCGCCCGTAATAACAATATCGGTATCAACGGTATTGCGGATGATGTGCTGCTGATGTCGGTAAGAGCTGTTCCCAACGGTGATGAACGTGATAAAGACATTGCCAATGCGATCCGCTATGCAGCCGATAACGGCGCCAAAGTGGTAAACATGAGCTTCGGTAAACCTTACTCTCCCAATAAGAAAGTGGTAGACGAAGCGGTACAATACGCGATGTCTAAAGACGTGCTGCTGATCCATGCGGCGGGCAATGACGGCGCTAATCTGGACAGTGCAGTATTCTACCCCAACCGCGTATATGCCGGCGGTAAAGGCACTGCAAATGCCTGGATAGAGGTAGGCGCTTCCGGTCCGGGTGATGACGAGTCCCTGGTAGCCCCTTTTTCCAATTATAGCAAGACCGGCGTAGACGTATTTGCGCCTGGTGTGGCCATCTATTCCAGCACCCCTGGTTCCCATTACGACTACCACGATGGTACCAGTATGGCCGCCCCAGTTGTGACAGGCTTAGCCGCGCTGATCCGCTCTTATTATCCTAAACTGAGTGCAGTACAGGTAAAAGATATCATCCTTAAGTCAGTATCAAAAGTAACTCACCCCGTAACGATTTATATAAACGGAGAGCCTAAAATGGTACAGATGACAGATGTTTGTAATACAGGGGGCGTGGTGAACGCATATAATGCGTTGAAACTAGCAGCTACCTATTAAAAAGATTTTTTCTGATTAGTGATAAATATGCTATTTTAGCTTCTCAATTACTTCTCTCACAAAAAGTAGCTCCGTCAAAAGAGCTACTTTCTTGTTTTAGGCCAGTTCTTACCTTTTTTTAGATATTTTTTTGCTTTTTCGGTTTAATGTTATAATTTTGCCGTCCCGAACAAATGATATACTGCCTGATAGTATAACGGTAGTACGACAGACTCTGACTCTGTTTGTCTTGGTTCGAATCCAGGTCAGGCAACAAAAGCCGAAATCCTTTATAATAAAGGGTTTCGGCTTAATTTTTGTGCATACTTTATCTGATAGTTTTTGAAAAGTTAACATCAAAAGTTAACACTATGGATAAGCTGCCTAATGAGTGTAAATGCTCTAAGATTGCGGTACATCCTGAAGATTGGGATCAACCAGGAGCCTCCGCTAAAGAGATTTGGTATATCCACTATCGCTTTTATGACCCGATTTTTGAAATTAGCTTTCCTAAGGGGAAAATCTGTATCTATAAAAAGGGGCTTAATAAGGTTAAAACAGTCAAAGAAAAACGATTACTTGTACGAAAGGCCCTACAAGAATTAACCTCCAAGCTTCAACAGGGCTATAATCCAATAACCAAAATTACCATCCCGCCTCCAGGAGAAGAGATCATTTTACCTTTCGATACCACCTCACGATACCTTCCTATCCATAATGATTCTAAAATGCGATCTATTTCAATAAATATTGATCAGAATCATATGAATGTTGCCAAATTGTTAGCTAAGGAGATAGAGAAGAAAGAATTAATGCCCTTAACTGATAATGCTTCGGTAATAAATATTACACTGTTATTTCCGAATACTGCATTTATTAGTGCTTTATGGGGTGCCTATAAGAAAATGCAAGGTGTTAGAGGATATCTGACAGATGTACGAGCAGCTATCAGGAATATTACTATTGCAGCCTATTTTTTAGATTTTTTGAAAATACCCATCTGGAATATTCGCAGGAGACATATCAAACTTTGCCTTGAACTATGCGGAAAACTGAATCCCAAATGGAGTAATGAGCGGCATAATAAATACAGGGCCTACTTACTAGCCATCTTTAAACAGCTTTTAGCGGAAGACGCAGTAGACACAAATGTTGTTCAGGACATTTTAATTCTAAAAAAAACAAGAAGACTACGAAAGATTTTATCTGAGGAAGAAAGGGATAAGATCAATGCCTACTTGTTAGAAAGGAACTACTACTTCTGGCGTTTTGTGACTATCTTTTTTTCATCTGGATGCAGGGAAACAGAAATGATGAGGCTTCAGCCAAGTGATGTCAATATCGAACGCAGGGAATATACCACATGGGTATTAAAAGGAAGAGAACATAGACAAGTGCTGAGACCAATATCGCAAAATGCAATTCTATTGTGGAAAGAGATTATTGAAGACTGCAAGCAAATAACTTATAATAAGAGAGAGCATATTAAGCTAGAAAATGTATTCCTGTTTTCAAAGCTGCTTAAACCGGGTCTGACTGCCATACGTCCTGATCAACTAGGTAGAAGGTGGAAAAAATATGTTAAAGATGAGTTACAAATAAATGTTGATTTTTATTCACTTAAGCATTTATATTCAGATTTACTTTCTGAGCAATTTGGATTACAATACGCACAGCGACAGAATGCGCATGATCAATTAAGTACTACGAAATTATATGCGGTTAATGAAGAGCTGAGACTATTGGAGAAATTGAAAGGGATTGATATCTATTTTGCATCATCTAATAATAAACCAGATTAGTAAAAATGAAGCTCTCCCCTCTCCAGGAGAGGGAAATTCATAATTGATATAATTACTATAGACACGGAATAGTTGGGGAAGCCTGGCTTTGTTGTCTTGATCTTAATCCAGAAGCCTTTAAAGACATTGAATGGTACGTTCAATATCGGTTCTTGGATCCCATGTCCCTTCATTGATGTTAAGGCCAGTTTACATCTTTACGTGGAAGGAAGAAACCCTTTATGCAATTAGGATTTCTAATACAAATCTGAACATGCGTTTTCTCATGAAAACCGGCACCATCATATAATGACGCACCTTCAATAAAAATTCCTCTAACCGAATCAAATGGTGGATCTCCAAGCTCTTTGACAACCTTATGTATATTTTCAATAACGGCACAATCCAGTTCTCTCAGTACTTTATCTTTGGAATCTTTTGCATTCTTATTAACAGGCAATTTATTCCCTTCTGATTCTGCCGATTGTTTTAAGCTATCATATGAAAGCTTAACCAGGTCTATCCATTTTTTATCAGTCAAATCAAGGCAATTCCCGAGACTAAAAATCGCTCCTAAAACAGCCGGTTTTATGATTTTTGTTTTGCCAGGTGGGTTTGTGGCAAAATCCAATGCCCTATCATAGTTATTTTGCCAAAAGTAAAATCCTGCACCTAACCAGTCATGACGATTTTGACTTGCTTTAAGCATCTTTCTACCAGCAACAACTGAGTTTCGAACTGAATGGTCGCAACCATGAAATCCTATAAGTAGTCCAGGATCTGCTGAATAGATTAAACTTGACGTGGACATTTAATTGGGGATTGGAGGAATTATTTGGTAGCCGTTTTTTTACGCATGGCTTTTTTGGCGGGTGCTACTTTAAGAGAATTTGTTGTTGGATTCACAACAATATGTCTTATTCCCAAATCGTCAATTAATTTAGTTGCTTCCTGAGGAGAAGCTGTTACTTTAGCCCTTTGCTGAACTAAAGCATCTTTTATTCGTTTGTATCCATGTAATGTCATACATCAAATTTACGATAATTCCTTTGTTTTCGGGATTAAATTGAATTCCAGCGCACTAATTGTTTATATCTAATTGATTTATAATACAATATAACGAAATCGGAAGAAACTATTTACATATGCCCAATTTGAATTCCACTGACATTGAAATTCTCAAAAGATAGATTCAATTGATAGTCAAGTAAAGGCCAAATATTCAGTGTGCTAGTGATAAAATTTATAGGAAATTATTCGTGTAACTAATATCTAATACATTGTCAATTCGGATCACTCTTTGCTCAAATTTATCAGGAGAAAAAATATTCATTAATCAGATCCGTGAACTCTTTAATGCAGAAAATCTTAAGGTTTTCGAAA
This sequence comes from Chitinophaga oryziterrae, assembly GCF_009758125.1. Classification (GTDB taxonomy): domain Bacteria; phylum Bacteroidota; class Bacteroidia; order Chitinophagales; family Chitinophagaceae; genus Chitinophaga; species Chitinophaga oryziterrae. The sequence goes on along the minus strand of NZ_WRXO01000002.1, from coordinate 390,065 downwards.
CACCTTATTTACACATATAATTTATTTATTGTATTATTCACTCCAGGAGAAGGATCTATGTATATGCGAATCAACAAATTAGTCCCTCTGACTCTGTTTGTCTTGGTTCGAATCCAGGTCAGGCAACAAGAAGCCCGCTCAATGAGCGGGCTTTATTATTTTTATATGATTTGTTGACCAATATGATAGCTGGTTAACATTAATAAAAAACCGGAAGCCGCAACGATGCGACTTCCGGCTTTTTAAACGTTTAAAAATTCTTAGCTACAGAATCCCAAATATATCCAGGAAGATGAAAAGCCTGGAAATTGACCAGAGTTAGTGGCGATGGCCTGATACAGGTTATTGTTGTAAACTACTCTCTGGCCCGGATAATAAGTGAAGCCATAAAAGAACGGGGGTACGCCGGTACAAATAGCAAATGGTTTAACTCCAATAGGATCTTTTGTGCCTGATGCGTTTACGTTAGTCAGGAAAAAGGAAAAACATAACAATAGCAAATAGCTCACTTTAGTTTTCATGGGATTTTTTTTTAGATGTATCCAAATTTATAATGAGCTACTGCTATCCCAACACAGTTGTTTTAAATTTAAATGTGTCCTGTATTTAGTACTTCTCGATAGAATCATTATCTGTTGAGATCTTGTAATCATCGTTGCTAATGCCCTTTATACCTTTGGACTTTTTGCCGGTAATTCAAAATACAATCGTGCAGCTGTACATGAACGAGAAGATATTGAAGTGCTGGAAATAACACTTGATAAAGCAATGGAGATGATTGATAATGGAGAGATCAAAGATGGCAAGTCCATTACGTTATTGCAGTATGCAAAGTTGAAGGCTTTAGTTTGATCCTATTACCTCTACATCTTCTATTATTACAACTGGTTTTGGCCATTTTTTACGCAGGTACCATATTAAGGCAGTAGTTATTATAAAACTGATAACAGCACTATACCAGGCAATACCTGAGTATTGTATTGGATCTTGCAGTAACACACCAATCTGATAAAGGTATAATAATACCATTGTTACTACACCGGCAATAAAATGGCCTAAAACAGCGAACCATAGATTCCCGGTCAGATAAACGATGATGCCTAATTGAAGACATAGTAGAAACTGCGATATAAATAAATATCCATCAAAAGAAGAAACACCGAAAATTACGGATGTAATGATAACGCCAATCCAGGGAAATCCGGGCATTAACTGTATAACCAGTTTCTGCAGTACTCCCTGAAAAAAGAACGCTTTCGTGAGTGTTGATGCTGTAGTAATCAATAAAATGTTTACGAGAAGAGAAGTAAAACCCGATGCTTTCGTTAATGCCTTCAACATATCCCTGTTCCTTTCATCCATCCTCCTGGATACTTCCGACAAGTTCCAGGTATGATTCCATTCGTTTAAAAAGCCCTGCATAGGTAATATTGCCAGCATAATAAGGACTATCAGTACCACAGCCTGCCATTTGAGAGACTTATCTACCTGTAACCACTCTATCGGTTTTGCAGATATCAGCATAGTGAATAACATCGCAGGAAGCATGTAAACAATGATAGGTTCAGTAACAGCGAATATTTTCAATATAATAAGCACCTTTGGAAGGGACATATCGGCATCCCGGAGATCGGTGACTTTATAACCGCTAACTATGGGAGTGATGATGCTATCAAAGATTACAGCGAGGATAGAAAAACTAATAAACAGGCCAATGAGGATCATTAGCTGTAAGAAAGGGGAATATTGCTTTAGGGATTTTGCCATATAGTAATAATCAGAGTATAGCCTATTGTAATATTATACATTTAAGTCGTTATTTAATGGACATAGGAAACAGCAATTGAAAATTCACCTAATCATGATAAGTTTTCAATTGCCAATACACCATTAACATCAGATTAACCAAACCCTTAACATCCTATTATTTATCACAAGAAAGACTATTAGTTATATTTAGAAGGGCGTATTAAATCTATGTTATAGGGTTGCAGTTTTGAGAAGTAAACTTTATGTTTGTACGACCAATCATTTATTTCAAAAAGAGTCAATATTTGTGAATGTCTCCAGATTATGGAAATGATGTTATTCTGCTGGAAAGGCTAAAGGCACATGATTTACAGGCCTTTAACTACCTATATAATAACAACAGGAAGTGGTTATACGTCCTCGCTTTGTCCATTGTAAAGGACGAATGCGAAGCGCAGGACCTTGTTCAGGATCTTTTCATAGATTTCTGGCAGCAATCCTTATATAAACAAGTCACAACATCTATTAAGGGCTATCTGTCTAACAGTATTAAAAACAGGGCATTCAATTTTATTCGTAATGAAGGTGTTCGTAAAAGAAGAGAAAATAATATCCCGCTACCTAAAGAATTCATCCTACCCACTTACCATCTCGAAAATGCCGAGCTGAAGAAAGAATTGACCGCCGCTATGGATGATCTCTCCCCGGCCGCCGCTAAAGTCTTCAATCTCGCTTACCTGGAACACAGAAGCTATCATGAAATAGCGGCAGACCTGGCCATCAGCCGCAATACGGTGATGAATCATATGGTCAAAGCGCTGAAAACTTTACGTACCAGGCTGAAAAAATGGGAATCCCTATAGTGCTATTCTATTAAAACCGTGTCTATAAGTCATAGTGATGAAACAGGATGATGATAAAATTGATTACTTATTGGCAGGTAAAATAGCCGGTAGCCTCGATAGCGCAGAGCTTATTGAGATAGATATACTTATTGCCGAAGATAATACCGTCCATGAGCGCTGGATTGCATTAAACAATGCGCTTCCCGCCAATGGTGTTAGTGAAATAGAATGGGCCGATCTCTCCACCATATTACAAAAGTCAAAAACCAACATACATTTTATCAAAAAGCTGGCAGCGGCCGCTGTTGTAACCGGCATTTGCGTAACAACCTGTTTGTACTTCTTACCAAATAAAAAAACAGTATCAATAGCTAAGAATACGATACAATTAACACTGTCCAACGGCCAGGTCATCGATCTCAGCAAGGAGAAAGGAGACGTAGCCACAGGAGACGCACAACTTAACAATACACAACATACCCTCACCTATACTGTCATAGGAAAAGAAAAAACAGGCATTAACAGCCTTACTGTACCTATAGGAAAGGATTACAAGATCACTTTAGAGGATGGTACGGAAGTATGGTTAAACTCCGCCAGCCAGCTGAGCTTCCCTTTCTCCTTTACTGGTAATACAAGGGAGATCAGTATCAATGGAGAGGCATACCTGAAGATTGCGAAAGACGAAAAGAAACCTTTCATCGTACACCTGCCACATAATAGCGTACAGGTATTGGGAACAGAGTTTAACGTCAACTCCTATGATTCGGGTATGGTAAAGGTGGCTTTGGTACAAGGCGCTGTAAACCTGATCAGCGGTAACAAAACAGTAGCTATACAACCAGGTATGGAAGCGATAGCAGATGCAGATGGAATAAACACCCAACAGTTTGATAAAAACCGCGTACTCGGTTGGAAAAAAGGGATCTATTACTTCTACGCTGCCGACCTGAAAGAGATATCAAAAGTATTGCCACGCTGGTTTGGTATAAATGTAAGTATTGACAACCCAGCTGTTATGAACAAAAAGTTCGCCGGTGGAGTAGACAGAAATCAGCCGATCTCCGTATTCATAGATAACCTGAAAATGGTAACGGACATCGACTGCTATTTCGATGAAAAAAATAATACATTACACTTCAAATAACTCACTCATTTTTATATGGTTCGCCCACTTTTCACGTTTGCCACCGCAATGGTGATGTCAGTCGCATGCCTTGCACAATCATCCAGACACGTCATACTCATCAGCATTGATGGCTTACGGCCCGAATTTTACCTGGATAGTCAATATCCCACCCCTAACCTCCAACACTTAAAAAATGGCGGCTTATACGCCCAAAAAATGAAAAGTGTGTTCCCCAGTTATACCTACCCTTCCCATGTGGCCATGCTCACAGGTGCCATGCCGGCAAGAAGCGGTATTTACTACAACGCACCCGTTGGCAGTACCGGTAACTGGAACTGGTTCCTGAAAGATATCAAAGCCCCTACCATATGGCAGGCACTCAAAGCAAAAGGACTCACCACCAGCGCTGTACAATGGCCGGTTAGCGTAGGAGAAGGGATCGACTACTCCATTCCGGAAATATGGGATGATAACCATGCAGAGGACAGGATCTCTGAATCCAGGAAATACGCGAGCAAAGGTCTTGTAGAAGAAATAGAACAGAATGCCACCGGCAAACTGAACGGAGAAAATATGAGCGAAGAATTCGTAAGCATGGATACCAACGCCGGCAGAATGGCCGCTTACATCTTCAAAACCTATAAACCTAACTTCCTGGCCTTGCACTTCGCCTGTGTAGATGGCGCCGAACATGGCGCAGGCCGGGAAGGGGAAGAAGTTAAACTCGCATTGGCCAATGCAGACAATGCCATTGGCGGTGTACTGGAAGCGGTAGAACGCTCCGGTTTAAAAGACAGTACTACCATACTCATCGTGGGAGATCATGGATTTATGGACATCCATGGTGTTCTAAGACCTAACATCTGGCTGAAACAAAACGACCTGCTGGAAGTAGCAAAATTCCAGCCTGCAGGAGGATCCGCTTTCCTTTACATTAAAAACAAAGCAGCACTCGATAAAGTGAAAAAGGTCCTGCAAAACCTGCCCTACAGCCAAAAAAAGTTGTTTAGTATATACGACAGGAACAAACTGGATGAAATGGGCGCAGATTCCAGCGCAGCACTGGCACTCGCAGCTGTTCCGGGTATTGTTTTCAGCGGAGCTTCTGTAAATAAAGAAGGCGTTTTACTAAAAGATGAATTAGGCGCAGCAAGTGGCGGTCACCATGGATATGATCCTAACTTTCCGGAAATGTATACAGGCTTTATCGGCTATGGAGCAAACATCAATAAAGGCACTGTTATCCCCATTATGGGAGTAGAAGACATCGCTCCTATCATTACAAAACTTTTAGGCGTAGATTTCAAAGCTCCCGATGGCATATTATTACCAGGCATCATAAAATAGTTATCCCCAAAAACCGCTACCCTTCATTCATTGTTGTTTCCCAAACAGTTAATCCGATGTTAAGGACTGAAAATAACTTTGCAGGCTGATCTAATCAACTTATATTCAGATATCAGCCAAAACAAATTTATGCTCTCCGGTTTCATAAAAACAAATCGCATATCTCTCATTATAGCAATAGCAGGCCTTGCATTACAATTTATCATCTTCAAATTATTCTATCCTTACGCGGATTTCTTCTCCGACTCCTATAGTTATCTGTATGCAGCTTATGCTAATCTGGATATTAATATATGGCCAATAGGATACTCTAAATTCCTGATGGTATTCCATAAAATAACGACCTCAGACACTGCGCTGGTAGCCTTTCAATACTTCTTCCTGGAATTTACAGCATTGATTTTCTATTACACCATCCTGTATTTCTATAAGCCGGCAAAAATCACCAGCATTATTCTCTTTATCTTCCTCTTCTTCAATCCACTGAATTTATATATCTGCAATTATGTAAACAGCGATCCGCTCTTTGCAGCATTGAGTTTATTGTGGATTACACAACTGATATGGATTGTACAACGACCACGACTATACCAAATATTTACCCACGCGGTTTTATTATACGCCTGTTTCACTGTGCGTAATAATGCCATGTATTATCCTTTTATTTCTGCGCTGGCATTTCTTATTTCCACACAACGCATCTGGGTAAAAGCAACCGGAATTATACTGGGAACTGCATTAGTGCTGATATTTATCAATGACCAACGTAACGCCGCTTACAAACTAACCGGTAAACATCAGTTTTCATTATTCACCGGTTGGCAGTTGGCCAATAATGCGCTGTACATGTATAAACAGATAAATGTTGATAGTACGCAATTACCTTCGGAAGCATCCAGAGAGGTAGACCATATCACAAAACAATTCTTTAGAAACACCCCTCCTGATATGCAGGAAATATTATCAGAGTATGTGGCTAATTTCTTCATCCGTCAGTCAGAAGCACCGTTAAAGCAATACTACAAACAGCATTTCAAACCCGCAGACAGATATAATGTAATAGCCGATTGGGGAAGGGCCTCTATCATATTTGAAGAATATGGCAGTTACCTGATCAGGCACAATCCATGGGCATTTGCCAGGTATTATATGCTAACCAATGCAAAAAACTATTGCCTGCCACCACTGGAAAAACTGGAAGTATATAACCTGGGAAAAGAGACCGTAGATCCTATAGCGCAGTATTGGTTCAATTATAAAAGCAGAAAAGTAACCGCCGTCTCTGCTACCATCCAGCATAAAATACTATTTCCTTTCACACCACTCTTTTTCGTCATGAATATCTTATTTGTCATCTGTATGATTGCAAGAAAATTTAATACGGATAAAACATTAATATTGATCACCGCTTTTCTCTCCATCAATTTCGCCTTCAGCGTTTTTGCTACAATAAACGTACTCCGCTACCAATTCTTCCCCATGATCATATGTTTTACGTTCACCCTGTTATTAATAGAATGGATGGATAAAAAAGCTGCCATCAAATAGCTTTTTTGTTTATATGCTGAAAAACCATTTTCTTTGTGTCAGATTAACACAAAGTAAAATGAACAGAAATGCCAGGGTGGAAATCGCCCAACAAACTTTAGATATAATGGCCGCAGGCCATTATATCAATCGACGAAATAAACCCGTCGATATCAGCACAGACCTTGCCTATGCAGTGGAAAACACGGTCCACTACACACCGGAAGACTTTGAAAATAAACAGTTTGCACGTTTAGATACACAGCTCAATAACGAAATCTGTAAGATAGAAGTTACCCCGGAAAGTACTTTCGCTGCGACCAGGAGACTCATTGTAGAAGAAGGTCAGGAAAATGTATGCTGCCTCAACTTCGCTTCCGCGAAAAACCCAGGAGGAGGATTTATCAAAGGCGCTCATTCCCAGGAAGAAACCCTGTCAAGGGCCAGTGGGTTATATGCTTGTCAGGTTAATAAAATGGAGATGTACCAGATAAACAGGTTACATGATTCATGCCTCTATACGGATCATATGCTCTACTCCCCGCTAGTGCCGGTATTCAGAGATGATAATGATCAACTGCTGGATGAACATTACTGTGTATCCATTATTACATCCCCTGCCGTAAACGCCGGAGCTGTTAAAATGAATGAACCGGAGAAAGTAGATCACATCCCAACTGTCATGTTCAACAGGATAGAAAAACTGTTGTTACTGGCTGTTGCACAACAACAAAGCACACTGGTACTGGGTGCGTGGGGCTGTGGTGTATTCAGAAATGATACCAGGGAGGTAGCCAGATGGTTTGCGCAACACCTGCAGCGCGAATTATTCAGTAAAGCATTCAAACGCGTGGTATTCGCTATCTATTCTCCTTCAGACAAACAGGAGACACTGAATATCTTTAAACAACAATTTGCTTCAATGTCTGATAATAATGCTCATACTGTTCAGGGGTAGATAAGAACAAAAGCGGTTCTATTAATTCCAGCTCCATCAATAAGAACCGCCCTTCTTTTACCACTCCATCTACCCTCGCATATAAGCACCCTTTAGCATACCGCTCTACAAAGCTCAATGCTGTTGCTAAATAAGCAGCAGGAGGCGTCTGTGGTTCTGCACTTCCGCCGAACTGTTTCTGCACCCTGAACTCACCGGCTACAGGTCTCTTCAGCAAACAATGACTGAAAACACCATTGAAAAAGAGGAAAGACCACTCTCCTTCCAGTATCTCCGGCATAAAAGGCTGCACCATGAACGCTTCATCGAACACTAACGCAGGCAGTTTACCTGGCGTCACCACAAAGGTATTCTTAGATCCACCACTGATACATGGTTTCACGATCAGCTTATTTGTATTAAAATTACTGAAATAGGCAGGCCATAAAGGCTGCGCTCCCTTCTCAATATATATAGCAGGAATCACCGGTAAATCAGCGTCCATCATCTCGCGGATATAATGTTTATCACTATTCCATCTGACAATATCATAAGGATTCAATAAACGTATCTGCAAACTTTCCAGTGTAGAAAGCCAGTCATAAAATGCGTCTATATTATCTATATAATCCCAGGGGGATTTTAAAATAACAAGCTGGTATTGTTCCCAGTTCACGGAAGCATCTGTCCATACCTCCCGATGAATATCCAAACCCTTTTGTTGCAGGAAATTCAACAATAAAGAATCCTCATCGGATAAACCCTGCAACAACTGTCCTTCATAACAGATATAAGCGATTTTCATGTAACTTTCGTTTTCTTACAATTCCACGGATACGGTTAACCCTAATTTTGACATATAAAAACAAATATATGGCACCCAAAATTCTTATCACAGGCGCATCGGGAAATATTGGATCAACACTTGTAAAAATACTCAGAGAACAAGGTATCCCCTTCCATGCAATGCTCCGCTCTCCCAACAAAGATATCCCGGAAGCCATACAAGGCGATTTCAACGACCCGGTTTCTATCTCAAAAGCCTTACAGGGGATAGAAAAAGCTTTCCTGTTGACCAACTCCTCAGAACAGGCAGAGAACCAACAGATTACCTTTGTGGAACTGGCTAAAAAAGCAGGGGTTAAACACATCGTAAAACTGTCTCAATGGGCGGCAGATAAATACTCACCTGTACGTTTTCTGCGCTATCACGCAGCAGTGGAAGATAAGATCCGGGAATCAGGTTTGACATATACTTTTCTCAGACCTAACCTATTCATGCAGGGATTACTGGGTTTCAAAGAACCTATTAAACAAGGGAAATTCTTTGCTGCCGTTGGCAATGCCAGGATCAGTGCAGTAGATATCAGGGATATTGCAGATGTAGCTGCGGTGGCTTTAACTCAACCAGGACATGAGAATAAGATCTACAACCTCACTGGCCCGGAAGCTATCACCCATTATCAAATGGCGGAAGAACTCTCCAAAGCATTAAACAAACAAATCATATTCATAGATGTACCACCAGCGGCAATGAAAGACGCTGTATTACAGGTTGGTTTCCCGGAATGGCAGGCAGACGGACTGATAGAAGACTACGCACACTACGCCAAAGAAGAAGCGGCTTCCATAGAATCGGGCATAATAGATGCAACCGGCAAGCCCCCACGCAGTTTCGCAGATTTTGCCAGGGATTATGCGCCCGCTTTTGCATAGCCCATAAAATCACTGTAACTTTCAGGCGGAATGCACCTTTTAAGGCAACATATAGAAAAGATCGTTCCTCTTACTGATAGTGAGTTTGACTATGTCCTCTCTCACTTCAGTACGAGGAAATTCCGTAAACACCAGTTCCTGGTGCAGGAAGGAGACCTGGTACCACAGGAGTTCTTTGTGATAAAAGGCTGTATAAAATCCTATAGAATGAACGAAGAAGGCAAAGACTATATCTTACAGTTTGCCATGGAAAGCTGGTGGATCAGCGACTTCGAAGCCTATAACAAACACACTCCCGCTACCCTTAATATCGACTGCATAGAAGACTCCGAAGTATTATGCCTCTCCTACGAAAACAGGGAAAAGATGTGTGATGAGATGCATAAGATGGAACATTATTTCAGAAAGATCTCCCACTCCGGTTATATAGCCTTACAACAAAGAATCCTCTCCCTGCTCAGCAGCACCGCAAAAGAACGTTACGATAAATTACTGAGCCAATACCCTACCCTCTTTCAAAGAGTTCCAAAATCAGTGATCGCGGCTTACCTGGGTGTTTCCAGGGAAACCCTCAGCCGTATGGTGTGATCTACATCACATTAAAAAAGTGATCTGAATACGGTCCTCACAACGCATATTCCCCGACCTTTGCACCCATAAATCAAACAATTATGAACTTAGGTCTTGATAATAAAACAGCCCTGGTATCTGCCTCATCAGGTGGGATCGGTCTGGAAATAGCTATTTCATTAGCCAGGGAAAATGCAACAGTGATCGTGAACGGCCGTACTGAGAAATCAGTATCCGGGGCCATTGCCAAAATTAAACAGCAATTACCCAATGCAAACCTGAAAAGCCTGGTAGCTGATATCGGTACTAAAGAAGGTTGCGATAAAACCATACAGGAATTCCCGGAGATAGATATCCTGGTAAATAACCTGGGCATCTACGAAGCTGTAGGCTTTTTTGAAGAAACAGATGAGGCATGGTTCAGGATATTTGAAGTAAATATCATGAGTGGGGTGCGCTTAAGCAGGCATTATGCCAAAAAGATGATAGAAAGAGGTACAGGCCGCGTGATCTTCATCTCCAGTGAATCAGGTTTAAATCCTGCTCCTGAAATGGCACATTACAGCGCGACCAAAACCATGCAACTGGCTATTTCAAGAAGCCTGGCAGAACTCACCAAAGGAACTAAGGTAACAGTGAACGCCGTACTTCCCGGTTCTACCATTACCGAAGGGGTATCTAAATTTATACAGGATATCTTCCCCCAACTTACTCCCGAAGCAGCAGAAAAGGCTTTCGTAATGGAAAACCGCCCCACTTCTCTGATCCAGCGGTTAATTAACCCAACTGAGATTGCAGACTTTGTGGCCTTTGTTGCAAGTGATAAAGCTTCTGCCATTAATGGCGCGGCCCTGAGAGTAGATGGCGGGATTGTAAGAAGTGCATTTTAAGAAACCATAGAAACCATGTAAAAACAAAAAGGCTCCCAAAACGGGAGCCTTTGAAATTATATTAACAGGAACTTATCCTTCTCTTCCTAATTGCTTCAACATCTTCCCATGTGCCCATAATGCTAACACAAAATTCGACTGCACATTATAAGGGATCTTAAACGATGTGGTAATAGACTTTACAATAGGCGCCAGCTTCCTGTAATGCACATGGCAGATATTACTGAACAAATGATGCTCTATCTGGTAATTCAACCCGCCAATAAACCAGGACAATACCCTGCTCCTTGGCGCATAATTACTCGTATTTGCCACTTCATGCACTGCCCAGGAATCTTCCATCCTCTTCTGGTCCCCTGTTACTACAGGCACACCAAAAGCAGACTCTCCGATCACATGCGCAGGCTGGAAGATACAGGAAAGGAACAATCCTGCCACAAAATGCATCCCTAAAAATCCTGCCAGCACAAAGTACCAGGGCATACCGGAGAACAGCAACGGCAACACCAATATATAAGAGTAATAAAAAACTTTGGCAATAGAAATACGCAACACCGCAGTTTTCAGCGTTACCTTCTGTTTCACCAGCAGGTCGTGTTGCTTATATCTGAAAACCTGTATATAATCCTTTGCCGTCATCCAGAACAACGTCATGATCATATAAAAAAACCAGGCATAGATATACTGATAACGGTGATACCAATACCTTGGCTGATTAGGTGAAAAACGCAACAGCCTGATGCTGTCAATGTCCTCATCTAAACCGGCAATATTAGTATAAGTATGATGTAGTATATTATGTTGAATCTTCCAGTTAGAAACATACCCACCTATCAGTGTAAGAATATGCCCTATAAAAGTATTCACTTTCTTATTCGCAGAATAAGCGCCATGATTCGCATCATGCATCACGGAAGTACCGATACCCGTCATACCGATACCCATTACAAACCAGAAACCAAAAAATAACCAGGGATGACCTGCTGCTACACCTGTAATCATTAACGTGCAGGGTACAAAATACAATGCCAGCATCACGGCAGTCTTCACCCACATCTCGGCATTTGCATACGTAGAAATACGATTAGACTCGAAATACTCATTTACAGCTGTTTTCACGGCTTCCATAAAACTGTCCTTACCTTTTGGGGCAAAACGAACAATTTCCAACTTCTTACTTTTCATCTTAACAACTTTTAACAGTACGGAGAAATCTCATACAGAGGCGTCTGTAAGGTACGATATATACACTAACTCTAGTACGCTCCCTTCGCTTTTAACACAACAATGGGAGTTTTTATTATAATTCCGTGATCTGATAACAATGTATATGTTGAGATATAAAGGAACTACAGCTCTTATACAAGAAAATGTTTATGTCTAAAATTGTGTTATATTTCGGCACTTTTATATAGATATGAAATATACATTTTTCCTGATTTTAGCCATAACATTCTGCGGAACGGTGACCGCACAAAAGCCTGGCCGCAAAATGGCAGACTCCACCCTGTTCAGTGATGATAACATCCCTACCAGGAGCGATTACCTCACCCAGTTTGAAAAAGTATTCCAGATCCTGAACAAAGCCCCGCTTGTAATAGGGTCTTTTGTAAGAATTGATGATTTCCAGGAAAAACTGAACGAAAGCGACTCCGCTCTCGCTATATTAAAAGAGAAGTTCACCTCTACCAGCGACAGGACCCTCAATATCCGCAACCTGCAGATGTATAATACCCTGCTGGATGAACTGGACAGAAACATGAACGACTATGCTGTTCACCTGAACGAGTACGATACCAAACTGGAAGATCTTAAAAAAGAGATCCGCGACCTGAGAAAAGATACCCTGCTCCGTAAGGTATTCAGAGACTCTTCCCTGCGGCAGTCTTTCATTCCCCAGCTACAACAGTTGCGTACCAAATTCAAACGTGCCGACAGCCTCATCAGACATAGTACTGCCCAGGTCAACGACCTGAAAGCGCATACTTCTGCCAATACCATCGTCGTAGAAGAACTCCTGTACCAGACAGATGCTTCCTTAGCGTCAGTAGGCAGCAAGGCTTTCGGTAAGGAACGCCGCTACATCTGGGAACAGCCTACTGCCAGGAACAACATGTCCAGAGGGGCCTTCCGGAAATCTGTAAATAACGAACAGCAACTGGCTCAATACTATTTCACGAATACCCGCAGCAAACGATTCTGGCTGCTCTTAACAGGACTAGCCTTCTTTTTCTGGATATGGAACAATTTCCGCAGCCTTAAAAAGCGTAAGAAACTGAGTGCGGTAGACGGCTTCAACTTCAGCTACGTTAGCCCGGTCCCGGTGATCGCTACTTTATTATTGATCCTCAACCTGGCGCCTATCTTCGACGTACATGCGCCGGCCATCTATATAGAAACCACCCAGTTCCTGTTAATGATCCTGTTAACGTTCGCTTTCTATAAACGTTTGCCAAAAGATCTTTTCTGGGGATGGTGCATCTTTATCCTGTTGTTCTTATTATTACCAGGTACCCGTATCCTTGGCCTACCTTTAAGATTGATGCGCTGGGCTACCCTGGCACTCGACATAGCCTCTATCTTCTTCGGATTATACATCCTCTCCCGTTCCAAAGAAGTGAAAAGCAAATACAAGCTGGTCTTCTACGCAACCGGATTATATACTTTCTTCAACTTCCTGGCCGTGATCTGCAACATTTTCGGCAGGGTCACCCTTTCCCAGATATTCGCCGCCACAGCGGTATATGCACTGGCACAAACGGCTAGTCTGGCAGTATTCGTACAAACCATCACAGAAGCCTTCTTATTACAGATACAAAGCAGCAGGATCCGTAAAAACTATCCTGAAGAGTTTGAGGTAAAAGATATCAGGAAGTCTATCCATCGCCTGGTAATCGTCTTTGCCGCCTTATTATGGTACATCGTTTTCACCACCAACCTCAATCTCTACGATGCTTTAAACGACATGTTATCAGCGCTTTTCACAGCTCCTATTAATATCGGCAGCTTCAAATTCACCCTTAGTGAAATCGCTATCTTCCTGGGAGTTATATGGGTAGCTAACTTCTTACAACGCTATATCGCTTATTTCTTCGGAGATACCGGCGACGATGCCGCTTTTGATGATAAAGGACAACGCTCCCGTTTACTCATCACCCGACTTATACTATTAATATTAGGCTTCCTGGTAGCAGTTGCCGCCTCGGGTTTACCAATAGATAAGATCACGGTGATATTGGGAGCTTTAGGTGTGGGTATCGGTCTGGGTCTGCAAAGCATCGTCAACAACTTTGTATCAGGGATTATATTGATATTCGACCGCCCTTTAAGAATAGGTGATACGGTAGAGATAGGTGATAAAAAAGGCCGCGTGAAAGAGATCGGTATCCGTACCAGCACCCTGCTCACAGAAGATGGGGCCGAGGTGATCATGCCAAACGGAGATGTGCTTTCCCATAATATCGTGAACTGGACACTCAGTAACAACCATGCCCGTGTGGCCCTCAGCTTCAGCATCGAAAGGGCGCCAGGTACAGATGTACTGAAACCCGAGATCCTGGATATTATCAAAAGCAACGAAAAAGTGGTGGAAAAGAGAGAGGTGGAGGTAACCGTAAGTAATATCAATTCCAAAAAGACAGATATCAGGATACTCTTCTGGTGCCGGGATATCAGCAAAGTATCTGCTATTTCCGAGGAAGTACGCAATGCTATTTATGCTCATCTGGAGAAGAAAGGGATCATTATTTTATAAATCGGATATTCCCGATACCTTTGCAGTATGGAACAAGTTGAAATTTTCAAGGCTCTTTCAAACAAAACCAGGCTACAGATCCTGGAATGGCTGAAAGAGCCTGATAAACATTTTGCTGAAGAAGCCACCAACCCCACCGGGGTATGTGTAGGTGCCATACAGCACAAAGCGGGATTGACCCAGTCTACGATCTCGGAATACCTGACCATTCTCCTGCGCGCCAACCTGGTAACTGTCACCCGTAAAGGACAATGGACTTACTACAAACGGAATGAGGAAGCCATCAAAGCACTGGGATTAAACATCCAGGAATCGCTCTGATGAAATAATACTGCCAATAGATGACAGGGGGCCTGGTCTTCCTATAGATTTGTACCCGCAAGAAATAAGTTCCACCCCTTATGATAAAACTGAAAGAAAAAATCGCCTACGGGTTCGGCGACATGGCATCTTCCATGTTCTGGAAACTCTTCGGCATGTACCTGATGTTCTTTTATACGGATATATTCGGACTAAAAGCTGCTGCCGTAGGTACCATGTTCCTGATCACCCGCATCTGGGACACCCTTTTCGATCCTGTGGCAGGTACTCTGGCCGACAGGACCAACTCCCGCTGGGGAAAATTCCGCCCTTACATCCTTTACGTAGCCATCCCTTTCGGCGTGACAGGCGTACTCACCTTCTCCACGCCCGATCTTTCTCCCGGTGGCAAGCTGGTATACGCATACATCACCTATTCCGCCATGATGATGATCTACTCGCTCATCAACGTTCCCTACGCTTCATTGTTAGGAGTCATCTCCCCTGATGCGAAGGACAGGAACACCCTTGCTTCTTTCAGAATGGCCTTTGCCTTTGGGGGTAGCCTGATTGCACTGGCTTTGATAGAACCTTTGGTCGCGCTTTTCAGTAAAGACAGCAATCAGCAAACAGGCTGGCAGATGGGAGTAGCGGTAATAGCAGTGATATGTGTATTGCTGTTTCTCGGCTGTTTTGCCGGGGTAAAAGAAAGGGTACAACCGATAAAAGAAGAAAACCCTTCTCTGAAGGAAGATATAGCAGACCTTACCGGTAACAAACCCTGGTGGATACTCCTCTGTGCCGGCATTATGGCATTGATTTTCAACTCTATCCGCGATGGGGCCACGCTCTATTACTTCAAATACTTCATTCAGAATATAGAAGCTTTCAAACTGGGCAGTACCAGTATCACCTACTCCACGCTTTATCTCGTCGTGGGTCAGGGTGCGAATATTATCGGGGTGATATCAGCCTCTCCGGTCGCTAACCGCATTGGTAAAAAGAGCACGTACATGGGGGCCATGGTCATCGCATCCATCTTCAGTATCCTCTTTTACTGGCTGGGCAAAGACCAGCTCATCCTGATCTTCTCCTTCCAGTTGATTATCAGTATCTGCGCCGGTATTATCTTCCCCCTACTCTGGTCTATGTATGCAGACATCGCCGATTATTCCGAGTGGAAAAGCGGGCGTCGTGCCACTGGCCTGATCTTCTCCTCTTCTTCCATGTCTCAGAAATTCGGCTGGACGATCGGTGGGGCGCTAACCGGATGGTTACTGGATGCTTTCGGATTCAAAGCCAATCAGGTACAGGCTGGCAGTGTACAAACGGGCATCTTACTGATGCTCAGTTTCTTACCGGCTATCGGGTCTGTCTTATCTATCGTATTCATCGCTTTATATCCATTGTCAGAGAGCCGTGTGGCAGAAATAGCCATAGCACTGGAACAAAGGAGAAAACAACAGTAATGCAAACCGGATTAAAACAATTAGCACAAATTGCCCTTAATGACATCCTTCATTTCTGGATGACGCATACCCCCGACCATGAAAACGGGGGCTTTTACGGGAAACTGGATAATGAGAATAAGACAGATATTACTGCGGATAAAGGGGCTGTGCTGAACGCACGTATCCTCTGGACTTTCTCCGCTGTTTATAATGTCTCAAAAGATCCCGAACATCTGGATATTGCCCGCAGGGCTTTCGAATATATTGATAACCATTTCCTTGATAAAGAATATGGGGGTGTATTCTGGAGCGTGGATTACAAAGGCAATCCTGCTGAAACTAAAAAGCAGATCTATGCCCTGGCTTTCAACATCTACGCCTGCAGTGAATATTACCTCGCTACGCATAACGAATACGCCAAACAGATAGCCATAGACGGTTATCATCTCATTCAGCGGCACAGCTATGACCCCTCTTTTGGGGGCTATCTGGAAGCCTTCACCCGCGACTGGCAGGATATAAACGACCTGCGATTAAGCGAAAAAGACGCTAATGAGAAGAAAACCATGAACACACACCTGCATGTGCTGGAAGCCTATACAAACCTCTATCGTATTTGGCCGGATAAAGCCCTTTCAGACGCTATCAGGGGTTTACTGGATATATTCCACGATAAGATATTAGACCCCGGAACAGGGCATTTACATTTGTTTTTTAACGAGCATTGGCTGGTAAAGGATGATATCATCTCCTATGGTCATGATATTGAAGCTAGCTGGCTGTTATTGGAAGCGGCGGAAGTACTGGGGGATCCTGCTCTCATATCCAGGTTCAAAAAAACAGCTGTGCTGATGGCAGATGCTGCCATCCAGGGGCTTGATAAAGACGGGGGACTATGGTACGAATCATCCGGTCACGGGCTGATAGCGGAAAAACACTGGTGGCCACAGGCAGAAGCGCTGGTAGGCTTTGTAAATGCCTGGCAGGTGAGTAAGAACGAAGATTACTTATTAAAAGCATTGAATAACTGGAAATTCATCGAACAGTATATACTGGATAAATCTAAAGGAGAATGGTACTGGGGGAGAAAGAAAGATTACAGCATCATGCAGGAAGATAAAGCCGGCTTCTGGAAATGCCCCTATCATAACGGGCGTGCCTGCCTGGAACTAATGAAGAGATTATGATAAGCAGGCTGTCAAAAGTATTAGTAAACACTAAAAAGGCTCCGTTAGCCTCGTGTTTGTAGGATAATGTTCAATCCAATAACCTTGGCTCCGTTAGGAGCCCCGTGTTTGTAGAGAAGATTATTTTTTCTACAAACACGTCGCTCCTAACGGAGCTAATTATGTTTTGTTATGTACACAGAATCTAACGGAGTTTAACTAAACGAGATTGATATCTGATTCAACAAATTTGGCTCCGCTAGGAGCCCCGTGTTTGTAGCGGCCGTGTTTGTAATCCTATTTATGCACACCAGTTTGGATAGTCCCGGTTTCATTTGTACATTCCGTCTGCAAAATTTCAAAGTTATGAGAAGATACAGGTCGATACTTTCGGGATGCATAGCCATATGTATGATGCAACAGGTGAGTGCTCAAACCGTACGTAGTGCCGCGGTAACACGCAGTAACGTAAATTATGTAGACCCCACTATAGGGGGCGTAGGGATCATCCTGGAGCCTACACGTCCTACAGTGCATCTGCCCAATAGCATGCTGAGGACATTCCCTTTCAGAAAAGACCAGCTCGATGACCGGATCAGTTATTTCCCGCTCACTATCGCTGCCCACCGGCAGAATAACCTGTTTGGCCTGATGCCGGTATCAGGAGATGTGGATGATTATAAGTGGTTGTCGCCCGCCGTATATGACCGGGAACAGACAACCCCTTACTATTACAGCGCCTATCTGGAAGATACGGACCAGGTAGAGTTTACGCCTGCCGCCCATAGCGGGTATTTCCGTTTCCATTTTAACGGCAATGTACCCCACGCGATAAGAATTAACGTGCTTAACGGTGAAGGGGATATCGTCGTATCCGGCAAAAGGGCCATTAGCGGCAAGGAAGTATTTGAAGGCATGACGGCCTTCTTTTATGGAGAACTGAACACGGATATTGTCAACACCAACTACAGGGATCAGAACGGTAAAACACAACTGAAAGTGAATACGGGAGAAAAAACACAGACCGTAGAATTCCGTTATGGTGTGTCTTTTATCAGCGTGGACCAGGCAATGGAGAATTTACAGAAAGAGATCCCTGATTGGAACTTCGCAGCTATTAAACAACAGGCATATAACGCCTGGGATAAAGTGCTGGGACAGATAGAAGTAAAAGGTGGTACTCCCTCTCAGAAAAAGGTATTTTATACTTCGCTGTATCGTGCCTATGAGCGCATGGTGAATATTAATGAATATGGGAAATACTTCAGCGGGTATGATCATAAGGTACATACCTCTGATCAGCCTTTTTATGTAGATAACTGGTTATGGGATACCTACATTGCCCTGGAACCGTTACAAACCCTGCTGAACCCGAAAATGGAAGCGGATAAGATCAAATCTTATGTGCAGATGTATGAACAGAGCGGCTGGATGCCTTCCTTCGCCTTGCCTTTCGGAGATTACGCCTGTATGACCGGCAACCATGCTGCTGCCTGGATGGCGGATGCCTGGTTCAAGGGCATACATGATTTTGACCTTCCCAAGGCTTATGAAGGGCTTAAGAAGAATGCCCTGGAAGCAACCCTGCTTCCCTGGAGGAATGGTGCTGCTACATCCCTGGATAGCTTTTACGGGGTACATGGATATATGCCTGCCCTGAAACCTGACGAAAAGGAAACCGTAAAAGAGGTGCATGGCTTTGAACGCCGTCAGGCAGTCGCCGTGACTTTAGAAAACAGTTATGACGACTGGTGCATTGCACAACTGGCAGCTGCTGCCGGCAAAAAAGAAGATGAAGCACTGTTCCTGAAAAGAGCGGCTAACTATAAAAACGTATTTAGAACTGATAAAGGCTTTATGTGGCCAAAGGATGCCAGCGGCAACTGGATAGACCCTATAGACCCAAAATTCTCCGGTGGACAAGGCGGCCGTGATTACTTCACCGAAAACAACGCTTATACCTATAACTGGGATGTAAAACATGACCTGAAAGGGCTTTTTTACCTGATGGGCGGAAGGACAAAAGCAGAAGCTAAACTGGACCAGTTATTCCGGGAAGATCTTGGGCGGAGCAAGTACCAGTTATGGTATACTTTCCCGGATGCTACAGGTTTGGTAGGTCAGTTTGTGATGGGGAATGAGCCCAGTTTTCATATCCCCTACATTTACAATTACTTAGGAGCACCCTGGAAAACGCAGAAACGTATCCGTATGCTGATGAACACCTGGTATACCGATAACCTGTTTGGTATTCCGGGAGATGAAGATGGGGGTGGAATGACCGCTTTTGTGGTGTTTTCTATGATGGGCTTTAGCCCGGTAACACCTGGTATTCCGGTATATAATATCGGTAGCCCGGTATTTGAACAGGTAAAGATCAAATTATCCAATGGCAAGGTATTCACAATAGACGCTCCAGGCAGTTCTGATGCTAAGAAATATATCCAGAGTGCTACTTTGAACGGTAAACCTTTAAATACCCCATGGTTCACACATCAGGCAGTGTTAGACGGTAGTACGTTAAAGCTGGTGATGAGTGAGAGCCCTAATAAACAGTGGGGTAGCGGAGAAGAAGACGCACCTCCCTCTTCAATAGATTTTAAGTCCGGTAAGTAATTTATTACCAAGGTATAAACCCTTTATTCACTTGCTGAAAGGCAGGTGGATAAAGGGTTTCTTATTGGTTGACAGGCTCTCTGACGGCTCATTCTATCGTCATTCCTATGATGAAGGGATATAGGATTTACATGAAGTTTCAGTTTTTATCAGGAGCAGGCGAATTGTACAGTTAACAAGAAGTAGCTATGGGGAAGGGTTGGACTTAATCAGGGAACTAACGGAGTCTGTGTTTTGTTGTTCTATTTTGCTACAAACACGTCGCTCCTAACAGAGCTAAGTTTGTTGAATTAGATGTTTCCTACAAACTTTGCTCCTATGGAGCCCTACTTCTTAAATCAAACATTTTAAAAAACATAAGGCTCCGTTAGGAGCCCCGTGTTTGTAGGAAATAAATCACATCCCACTATATTCATTAAACGTCCCCTCTTAGTCTTTTAACTTCAGGTAAGCTTTCACTTCACTGTAATTATTCCAGTCAACAGATTTGCTGGTACGCGCGGCCGTTCCACCAGGGATCAGGATATACCTGTACTGCTGATGTTTCACATTATCAGTACCCATGTAAGTCTGGAAGCTGTTAGTAGCCAGCATGTAGATCTGGTTTGCAGAGAATGACGGGTTAATGCTGTAACCGGCAAAAACGTCAAAGTAAGGCAAAGGAGTAATCTCAGGCGCGGCAGCAGTACCCAGGTTAATATATACTTTCACTTCTCCGCTGGTCAGGATATCGTTATCCAGTTTAGCAACAGCAATAGTTGTTTCGAAAGCAGCAGTATCCAGTTTCCCATCCTCATCGAAATCACCGGTAATTGGATCATAAGCTACATCTAACCAGTCAGAATAAATTACATTGGCAGTACCAGCATCCCCTTTAGGACCCGCTGCACCAGCAGGACCTGTAGCACCCGCAGGACCTACAGAACCATCCTTGGAACATGCTCCACAGGAAAAAATGATAATAGCCAGCGAAAGTAAAAATGTGTTTCTCATGATCTTTAGTTGATTTAAAGTTTAATAATTGTGTTTGTGTAATATTTTACCAGATGTTCCGCGGACACAGATCAGCATAACGGTTACCTATCAGGAACCCGACCATGATCTCATGTGTACCCCGGCTCACCGTATTCAATGAAGAAGTTGTATAGTCATATGCATAACTGATGTTGAACGTTGCATTCACATTAATACCCAGCATCGCTGCTACCCCATCCCTATGACGATAGGAAGCACCCACCCACAGTACATCCCGGTACTGTAACTTGGCATTGACATCCACACTCACCGGTAAAGCAGTAATGTATTTGATCATGACAGATGGTAGTACACTCATCTCTTCGTTTACCCACATCCGGTATCCCGCAGTTGCAAAAAGATGCGGTACCAGTTTCCCCCGGTAAAGAGAATCTCCCTTCACTTTCCCATCATCAAAGCCTAATTCTGACGGAATAATATTCTGCGCAGAAATACCCGCAAAGTATTGCGCCGAATACAGGTAAAGCCCCACATTCACATCCGGTCGCCATTTGTTCAGCGTAGTACTACTGGCAATCGCCGGGTCAGAAGGGTCCTGGAACTGTAAGGCAGCAGCGTCTAAAGAAATGCGCTGTACACCCGCAGAAATACCTGCTGACAAACTCGTCCCCGGAGCAATACCAATATGATGCGCATATGCTACACTGGCAGAGAATCGGTTTAAAGGGCCTGTCTTGTCGTTCAGCAATGTGAAGCCAGCTCCCGCATGAGAAGGTGGCGCCGTGTACGTTTCCCAGTAAGCCCTGCCACGCGGATTTGCGCCATCCGGACTAAACCCCGTTGCCGAAGCTGAAGGATAATCCGTCTTACGCAACGGCCCATGTACCGTCAGGTACGTAGTAACCGGTCCGCCATTCAATCCTGCCCACTGGTGCCGGTGGCTGGCCTTTACATCCCAGTAATTCTCTATACCGGCAACCGCAGGATTAATGATAAAAGTATTCAGCACATACTGTGTGTAATGCGGTTGTTGCTGCGCATAACCATCACACGCAAAAACCAGCATCAACACCAACGTTATAACACGGTTCATCCACTATTGTTTTAATATCTTCAGCTCTATACGTCTGTTCAGTCTTCTACCTTCAGGATTATCTGTTCCGTCGGGGAAGGTATTAGGCGCTACAGGTTTGCTGGCGCCATATCCTTTGTATTGCAGGCGGTCCTTAGGAACACCTTTACTCATCAGGTAAGCCACACAGTTCATGGCACGTTTCTCAGACAACTGCTGGTTAAACGCCGCCGTACCGGTACTATCCGTATGTGCACTGATCTCTATCTCCATCTGCGGATGAGACAACAACACCTCAGCCAGCTTATCCAGCAGCGGATAAGAAGAAGCGCTCAGTGTGTATTCATTCAGCTCATAATAAATCTGCTGAATGGCAACCGCCTCATTCACAGGTGTACGAAGAATAGTATCGATGATAGTAGGAACAGGCGTAACAGCTACCACTACCGGCGTATCCACAGGTGGCGGAGGAGGAGGTGTCATATTCAGACTGAATAACTCCAGGCAGCATTCCGCAGAGCGGTCGGAACAAAACCAGGCATCATCCAGTACATTCGCTGTCTGCGTTTTACTGGAAAAATAGATATCATCCTTCACCGCATTTACAGGATACCCAAAGTTCACAGCAGGGGATAAATGATCGATAGTCCCTTTACTGAAGTAAAGATCATATCCACCCATGCCCACTCCGCCATTACTGGCAAATACCAGTGTAGAAGAAGCAGCATGATAATAAGGCGCCTGTTCATCAGCAGCCGTATTCAAAGCAGAAAGCGCCTGCACAGAAACCGCTTTTCCAGTAGCATCTAAAGTAGCCGCATACAAATCATAATTACCTGCTTTATCACTGGAAAACAATAACGTCCTGCCATCAGCCATGATAAAAGGCTGCTGTGCATTAAAACCGGTAGTATTGATCATCTCATCCAGTTTCACCGGTTCGCTCCACTGCTGATCTTTCTTTTTACTGATATAAATAGCCGCAGATTTCTTTCCATTATCTGTAGTCCACTGTGTCAGGTACAAAGCATTACCATCCGCACTCACACTCACCGCACCCTGATGCACTTTAGAAGACTGCACTAAAGGGATACGCGTAACAGCAACCGTGTCGGAAGACTGGTAAATACGATTCATCACCGGTATTCCTTTGGTGGAGGTAAACAACAGCTTATCCCCTGCCCATACAGGAGCATATGTAGCGCCGCCGGCATTCAAAGTGCCAGCGGCTTTGTGTAAATGGTAAAGGGACAAATCACCCTTCTGCAACTGCTGACGGATGAAACGGAGATTCCTCAACTCTTTCTCTGCATCTGCGCTATATGTATCGGTTGATTTATACTTTGCAAGAAAAGCACTGAATACTTCTTCTGCTGCATCATACTTTTCTGTAGAACGTAAACAAATACCATAGTAATAAGCAGCCAGTGGATAGCGGTCGTTATTATACGTCAATGACTTCTCATACAATGGCGTCGCTTTGGCAGGATCATTCAGCCTGCGGTAACTGTCCGCCAACTGATATACGGCCTGTTGCTCATCTGCTGCGGGGCCCGTCGTTACTCTGTCTGACGGACCCGGTGCAGCATATGGATTGTAGGTCATAGGATCTGTACGTTTGGTACCGGCCACCAGGTATTTTTCATAATACAATGTTGCCGAATAATAATCTGCCTGTTTATAATAACTGTCTGCGGCCTTCAGATAGCCTGCTTTATGTTGTGACCAGGCCGCCTGGACAACTACAAGCATTACAGCGGTGAATAATATCTTCTTCATGTTGTAATTTTTATAATCTTGGACAAACAAATTCACCTGCCGGTGTTTTCAGCTTCTTCCTGCCTATGAAGGAAAGCGACAGCTCGAAGCTGTTACTTCCCCTACTGATCTTACCCAGGTCTGATGAGTTCACATCATAACTCAATCCCAGCATCACGTTCTTATAATTGAACCCCGTATACAATGCAAAAGCATCTTTAAAACGATAGTTAGCACCCAGCATCAGGTCTGTTTCTTCAGACAGCTTATAGCTGCCAAAAGCACCCAGCATCTTCTCCTGTGCCGTTCCCTGACGCATGTACAATACGTTAGGCGTTAATGTGAACAGTTCTGATAACTGCACACGCACACCCGCGTGTCCTGTATAGCGAACCGGTATCCTTGCATCACCGGTAGCACTGAACTGATCAGCAGGACGGTTCAGGTGCATCGTAGAGAACCCGCCAAACAGGTTGTATTTCTTACCCGGCTGCGCATTGTAATACAGTATACCAAAACCTGCATCGAATGTCATCGAAGACGTTTTAGTGATCATATCATTGGTAGTATTGGCAGGATTATAACCAGTGATAGGATTCCACTGATCACCATAATGCAGTTTGGCAGGATCAAACTTACGCTGGATAAATCCTGCCTGTAAACCGAATACGATACGGTGCTGTTCTAAATCGCCCAGTCTTACACCGGTATACGATGCGCTACCGTAAGCCGTTGTATAATTATAGCCACCATCACCGGCTGCCTGGTTCAACAGGCTGCCACCTGCATTAATGTTGCTGTTAGTCTTTACATCTGCTGCTACGCCATAAGTCTTAAAAGGACTGTTCACACTTCCCCACTGCGAACGGTAAATTCCCGATAAACGATAAGTACCATCAAATACGCCCGTTAACGCGGGGTTCAGCCAGGACGGGTATACATAATACCCGGAGAAATGGGGGTCTGACTGCGCCTGCAGCTTTTTACCGGTCAGGCTCACTATGATCAGCATCAACAATGCTTTGGTAAAAGTTCTCATGATGTCAGCATTTTATTTTTTATTATTTTAATATCACTACATACCCTGTCAGAGGTGCAGATCCATCCTTTAGTTTTATTACATAATAGTAGGTAGCCAGTGGTAACATATTACCATTGTACATTCCATCCCATGGGCGATCATACCCGATCGATTTAAACACCAACTGTCCGTAGCGGTTAAAGACTTCTACAGTACTGTTTCGGTAATCGGCCAGGTTTGTGATCATCCATGTATCATTTATATGATCGCCGTTAGGAGAAAACGCGTTGGGAATTTTCACTGGTTTATATACTTTCACTTCCATGTCATCGCTGGCAGTACAACCACTCAACCCGGTTGCTGTAAGCGTATATTTTTCATCATGTAAAGCAATTAGCTGAGGGTTCAATACGGTCGGAGATGTCAGCTCTGTCGCCGGCGTCCAGCTAAAAGTCAATCCTGTCACATCATTCACTACCGGCTGAAACTCTACCGTAGTACCATATTCTACTGTGAAAGAAGGCCCGGCATCGATGACAGGTTGCAGGAATACCTTCACATCCTGTGTAGCAGGATCTGATATACAACCCGCACTGCTGGTAACTGCCAGTTGCACCGTATAGTCGCCCGGCTGTGTATAACGTTTATCCGGGTTACGTACATTATCATTCGTTCCATCTCCAAAATCCCATGCCCATTCCTGTATGGTACTGTTCACCGCTGTGCTCTTATCCGTAAAAGCATTATCCGCACCCTGGCATAAAGTATCTGCTGCTGTACTAAAATCTGCTACAGGTTTCTCGTAAAATGCCTTTAATGCTTTCGTCGTATCATCCGTACAACCATAAGATGTATTCACCCGCAGGTTAACCCCATAATTACCGGCAGTAGCATATACATGTGAGGGACTGATTTCATTTGAAGGACTGCTGCCATCTCCGAAATTCCATTGATAGGATAAAGGAGACTGATCAGATACTTTGGAGATATTGGTAAAAGTAGCTTTCCCTTCCGGCATACATACTGCCTTTGGCATCGTAAAATCTGCCACCGGTGCAGCATGTACAGCTATAGAGATAGTCGTATCCTTTACACAGCTATGATCACTTGTCACCAATAATTTCACGGGAAAAGTACCCGCAGTCGTATATGTCTTATCAAAAAGAGCTGCGGTATTCTTCACAGCGGTAGTACCATCTCCGAAATTCCAGCTCCAACTGTTTATGACACCTGTTGATTGATCAGTAACCGTTACCGGTAAGCCCTCACAAACATCATTCAAAGAAAAGGCAGCATGCGGAACAGGATATACATCCACACTAAAAGCAGTATCCGCCACACAGCCTTCTTCAGAAACAACAGTTAGTTTTACAGGTACTGTACCCGCAGCAAACGACTGCGTAGTATTCATACCATCTGTTTTCTTTGCAGGAAAATCCCATGCCCACCGATTAATATTATAGCCGTTCCCTGTTTTTGTTCCGCTGAAATGAACAGAATCGTACGCACAGCCCAATCCGTTTGTATAAGAAGCAACAGCAGCAGGTTTTCCTTTTACTGTTATCGTATAAATAATTTCTTCGGTGTTATTACAATTTTCAATGTGCGGGGCCGTAGACAATATAGAAATATCATAAGAACCCGCAGCAGCAAACTGGTAAGACTGCGGCAATGAATATTCATAGAATACCACTCCTTTTATATTCACCTGAGAAGTCGGCACAGGGGCATTATCAACTACATCTGTACCTGGGGTGATCGCTGTTTTACTTAGCTGCCATACTAATTTAGCAGGCTGATAAGTGAAGAGTACGGAAAGATTTACCGGTGTATTCACACAGGTGTAAGCGTTTTGTGTAGCAGAGGTATCCATTGTATTATGGATCTGTCCTATTGCATTCAGATTATTGATATAAGTACCTGCATTGTAACCATAACTCTCATAGGAGCCCAGACCGTAAGTAATGGCATTAAAAGAAGAATCACTCTGCACGATACATTGCGCATCTGCCGATTTCCATTTTTTCACCACTACCGTATAACCGGGTAAGTTAGGATGGGCATATGCCACATCATATGTATTACTACCGTCTATTTTTAAAGAAGTCAATCCGGCATCAGGGATGATCAGTATCAATCCGTTTATATCAATGACTTCTTTTGTATTACGATAGAATGCCACTCTTTTGGTAGCCTGCTCTATCGGGCTTGTATAAATCATTTCGGGATCGCCAATGTCCGCTGTAAAAGGACACCCATCCATAGAAGCCATGAACTGCGCCAGTAATACCGGTTTATCGGACTCTATATAATCCGCTGTTCTGCTTTGAAATTCATAACAGGAATGAGATGTCAATCCTGTCAGTTGTACCCCATTTCTTTTTACAATTGTAGTAGGGTCTTTCACCACCACTTTATACAGATTCGTCTGGTAACTGGTAGCTGTTTTACCGGATATAGGGGCCGTCAGGTATCTTTTACCCCATGCCTGGAAAGGGAATACCTGCTGCATATTATTATCGCCGCTGCTTCCTGATCCACCGGGACATGAAATAGCTGTACGGCTGCTACCGGAGAATACAGCAATAGGGAAACATTTGCCATCTGAATTACCTAAAGACTTTACCGTAGTACCTGTTAACTCTCTTCCTACACCACTGCCCAGTGAAGCGCCTATCAACTGGTAAATATCTCCTTTGTTCAGGGTAACCGTGAAAGGAACACCAGCAGGACGACCATTACGGCTGAGTTCAGAAGGTGTAATCTCAACCACTGTATTATTCTCTTTGGCCACTACGTACATCCAGGAAAAGCAGTTATCTGCGTAATGCTGCTGACTGTTCAATGAAATGTAAGAGTAACCCCAGGTGTTGATGGGCATCAGCATGGTAGCACCGGAGGAGGCACTTCCAAAAATATGTGCATAGGCTACAATGGGTACATCGCTTACTATATGAATCCCTTTATTTGTAAAAACACCTTCTCCACCAGTACCTCCGTATGAAGGGGGCAATGAAACCAGACGAGCATCAATAGCTCCGCTTTTGGGAATGAGTGCGGTAGGTATAACGGTATTGGCCGGAATACTATAGCTCCTTGTCCAGGTAGTACCTTCAATCGTTACCGTTACATTAGCCGCTTCTTCAGCGCTCAGGTAAAGGATCATATCCTGTGTATTGGTTAAGCCGGGTTCCATGAACTGATGGTGCCCGTACCCTACCCAGAACTCTTTTCCTTTGTTGGAAAGCTCCTGTGCGTTTGCCATCCCGCTGAGTATCAGCAGGAGGCAAACAACAGGTGTTATGTGTTTTACTAATGTCATCTTATCTGATAAGGTTGATAATGCCTTTCTTTTCTACAGTACTTCCATCCAGCAATTGCAGCTTGCATACATACATGTACACTCCGGAAGGCTGTTGTTTTCCTTTATAGACACCATCCCATCTTCTGTCCTGACTATCAGACTCAAACAGTTTCTCACCCCACTGGTCAAAGATCATCAGGTGTATCGTTTTCACGATATAACCATATACTTTGAACGTCTCATTCACACCATCCCCATTCGGAGTAAACACATTCGGGATATAGATACCATCCAGTAAAGTAGTACCGCTCACATTCGCACCATTCACCGTCTCACAACCCAATGCCCTGATATGCAATGTTACTTCCTGAGAAGGTTTCAGTCCGCTGATAGTATATGACAGACCACTTACTGAAGTCCAGGTCAATCCGTCTGTAGAGACTTCATAACCGGTAGCATTGGGAACAGCCGCCCATTTAAAGCGAAGCGTGTTCACGCCTGCAGAATCCAGTTGTGCAACAGGGGCCGTTAACAGTGGTAATACTACCAGTTTAGCGATCGTGCGTTTTGGAGCAGGACAACCATCCTTTATTGTTTCCAGGTAGTAAGTTGCAGAAGCAGTTGCCGCAGTGATAGTAAGCGTGCTGCCTGTTCCAACCAGTGTTCCACCGGTCAGTGCATCGTACCAGTTATAATCAACACCGGTAGCAGGGCTCTGTACAGAAAAGGAAGCATCAGTACCCATACAGGTGGTGATAGAATCTGTTGTCAGTATACCGGAAGCAGGTCCTTTTACCACTACATTACCTGTGGTATCCGCAGTACAACCATCTGCTGCTATGATGTCAAAGTTCACAGCGTAAGTACCACCGGCACCATACAGATGGACCGGATCCTGTAACAGACTGGTAGCGGCATCTCCAAATGCCCAGCTCCATTTAGCAATCGCAGCAGCATTGCTGGTAACTGCCATTCCTTTGAATCTTACGGAGTCGCTCACACAGCCGTTAAAGGCATACGTGAAGCTCACTACCGGCGCAGCAATTACAGTTACCGGTAAATAGGTAACCAGTTTGTTATCGCAACCTTCCAGTGTAGGATCTATCATTGTTACCGGTACATAATAAGTACCTGGTTTAGTAAAGGTGTAATCCTGTTTAATTGCAAAGCGGTAGTACTTTCTGCTATTGGCAATAAAGGAATCAACAGGAACCGGGTTCGCTTGTGTTACATCTGTTGCAGGAGTAATGTTGCTCACCTGACCAATGCCCCATACGATGGATGCGGGTCTTTGTGTAGCAATAAATGTAAACCTGAAAGGTGTGTTGGCACAGGTGTGATCGCTCACCGAAGTACTGTCGCTGTTTGTATTTGTAATAGATGTTCTTGTATTCAGGTTCCTTACCAGCGTACCGGCATTATAACCGTAGCTTTCGTTTTCACCAAGACCGTAAGTAATTGCGGTAAAGGCAGAATCGCTCTCTACACTGCTCTGTGCCTGTTCAGCATCCCAACGTTTTACGACCACGGTATAACCGGCTAGTGCAGGATGTTTATACTTATAGTCGAATGTGCTGCTACCATCAATCTTCAGTGTAGATACACCACCATCAGGGATGATCAGCGTCAGCAGATTGGACTCGATGCTGGACTGTGTATTACGATAGAAACCTGTCTTTTTAATACCCTGTTCGATCGGACTCAGATAAATCATTTCAGGATCTCCATGACCACCGGTGTTGAAGCACTCTGTCCATGAAGCCATGTACTGTGCTACCATAACCGGCCGATCTGCCTGTATATAATCTGCAGTAGTACTGTTGTACTGATAATAACGGTTATTGATCAGTCCTGTTAACACGATACCATTCCTCTTCACCACTGTAGCAGGGTCTTTTACCTGTACACGATACACATTACCCATCAGGATAGCCGGATCATCATCAGTAGAAGTAGGCGCTGTCAGGTAACGTTTACCCCATGCCTGTGAAGGGAAGTTCTGCTGGATAATGTTATCCCCATTACCACCACTGCCGCTGCTTGCACAACTGATGCTGGTACGGCTGCTACCGGAGAATACAGCAATAGGATAACATTTGCCCGAAGCATTGGATACAGACCGGAACCTGGTACCAGTGATATCATAACCAAGGCCACCACCGATCCTTGCCCCCAGTACCTGGTAAATCTCTCCTTTATTTAATACTACCGTGAACGGTATATTCGCCGGATGACCACCTTCTGTTGGTACGGACGGGGTAATCTCTACCAGCGTATTCGGCTGGTCAGCGACTACATAACTCCAGGAGTAATCGAGATAACTGTATGACTGATTATACCCTAATGCATAGTATTCATATCCGTAAGTACCTGCCGGCAATAACATAGTAGCTCCGGATGATTCATGACTATAGATATGTGCGTATGCCACAATTGGTTTAGTACTTTCAATACTGATGCCTTTATCAGATACCCCTTCTGTCAGTAACCTGGCATCTTCAATACCCTGTTTAGGGATCAGGTCACTTGTAATAGCGGTATTCGCAGGGATATGATATGTTTTTATCCAGCTGGTATTATTGATCTTCACCGTTACATCGGCATCTTCATTCGCAGCACTCAGGTACAGTACCATGTTCTGCGCATTGTTACCTGTAAAGTACTCGTGATGACCATAACCTACCCAGAAGCGTGTACCTGTGTTGGAACTGTCCGCCGGAGAGATGACAACCGGAACTACTGCTCTTGCGCTGTCTACCAGACCGGTAAACCTGCCTAAGAAACTGAGTTTGGATTCTGTGAGATAATTAGCCGGATCATTTACAGTGCTGCTGTCTCCTGTTATCCATTTATCAGCGGCATCTGTTCTGCCCAGTTGTAGCAGTGACTGATTTTTCACAGTACCCTGCCAGGGGTCCATATAGTACTGTTTCAGTGTATAGTTGTAAGCGCCGCTGCCGGTTACATTTACATTGGTATAGAAGTACATGTACTGTGCAGCAGGAGATAATCCCGTTGGTACGGTACCGGTATAGCGCTGTAAAGTGATAGCAGAAGGAATGGCGTCCGCGGCATCCCATTTAAGGGTAGCTACGGTGTCAGAACCAAACATAAATGTTTGTGCACTGCCTGCTATTGGTATGGCCGGTACGCCTGTCAGGGCAACAGGTACGGAAATAGGAACGAATTCAAATGCCCCCAGATCCGGTACTCCTGTTTCTAATGTAACCGGCCTTGGCTGGTTATTGAAATCATGATTATTACCCGGGATTTGTACGCCACGGCCATTCAGCGCCCATACATCCGCACTTGTCACATCCGGTCTGAGGTCGCTTGCACTTACAAAGGCTGGTTTGTACACCATGGAATGCTGTTCCTGTTTGGTAGCTGCAACAAAGGCCGGTAAGGTAGTATAGTCCGCAGTACGGGTAGAAGCCAGTATGCTTCCTGAAGTATACAGCATATTGTAATCTGTATTTTCATTCGCGGCATTATATACATACAATGCCCTGCGACCTCCTGCATGTGCAAAGATGTTATTCCTTACCACTACAGTTTGGCTACTCTGTCTGAGGTAAGCTGCTGCATTCTTTGTACCGCTGGTAGTAGAAGTGTTGTAAATACTGTTGTTGGTGTAGCTGGCATTTTCATCACCCTGCACATACAGGCCACTGGCTATTGCAGAGGTAGTTTTGATACTCACTACATTGTTCACCGCATTCAGGAACTGGTTGTTACCGGTATAGATACCATACAAATCGCTTGTATTACCAGTCAGCGCCAGGAC
The DNA here is from genome assembly GCF_009758125.1 of Chitinophaga oryziterrae. Classification (GTDB taxonomy): domain Bacteria; phylum Bacteroidota; class Bacteroidia; order Chitinophagales; family Chitinophagaceae; genus Chitinophaga; species Chitinophaga oryziterrae. The sequence goes on along the minus strand of NZ_WRXO01000002.1, from coordinate 358,151 downwards.
AGTGTTTCCTTCTATCGCGCCGGAACCTGCAATGGAAGCGCCGCTGTATGTAAAGTTGATACCGTACGCAGGGCTGTGTGCATTATTGATAGTGATGTGGTTATGTGTAACAGTACAGATACTGTCGCCATACTGAACAAAAATACCAGAAACGCCATATCCCGGTGCATTCAGGTCCACTGTATTATTATTGATCTTCAGGTGGTTGCTCAACATGGTATAGATACCATTTGAATAAGCACCTGTGATTTTATTACTATCGATGACATGATCATGGTAATAGGTCTGCTGATTTACACCAGCCAGCCAGATACCATTGTCACCATTCTGGATGGTATTCCCTTTGATGACATTATCCACACCTGTAAACTGGTCGGCATAAATACCAGCGATATCAGGAGTAGAGAACGTAGCTACCGGAGCAACAATCGTGTTATTGGTTAAGCTGTCATGAGAGGTAGCCCCTGCCATGCAGACAACCCTTCCATAATCAGGGCCATCTGCTTTCAGTGTGATAGCGTTGTAAGTAACGTAATCAGCACTGTCAAGTGTCAGTACATAGTTATCGCCTGGGTCAACAGCCGCGTAAGTGAGCGTAACTGAAGTGGCATCATTGTTAGCGCTGGTGAAAGCCACACGTGCATTCACGCCGGAACCTGCTATATGATGCATTCTCACCTGTTCATTATAAGTACCCGGAGATACCAGGAAGGTCACATTCCCTGTGATACCACATTCCAGGGCCGCTACCGCAGCGTTGAAAGTCTGGAAGTTGGTCACGCCCGCAGGTAATGCAGGATTGATCGTATAGAAACCCGACTGGAACGCCGCATTCATATTCACATTAGCCACTGCAGAGTAAACGGTAGTACCACCGCAGGTCACGCCACAACGGAAATAGTTGCTGAACGTCAGCGCTATAATTGTTTCAGGAATGTATTGCAGTTCTCCAAAGTCTGTCCACGGACCAGCTGCGGATGTTGCACTCTGCCACTGGTAAGTTTGTGTACCACCGGCGGTGTTGCCTGTCAGACTCAGTTTCACACTGTCACCCAGGCAAACACCTGTAGCCGGCGTAACAACTGTAGTACCAGCTACCGGAGGAGCCGCACATGCAGGAATGCTGATCTCAAACGCACCCATATCCGGCGAGGTAGTACTCCTGGTTACACCATTAATGTCTTTGGTAACAGGAACAGGCGTACCGGTATTATCCAGCGGAGAAATAACAGGAGAAAGATTCCCATTGGCAACATCTGCATACACAGGTTCTACATTGGTAGAATGTGCTTCCTGCAGACTTGCTGCTTTCCAGCCCGCTAATGTGGTATAAGCGATATTATCCGTTCTTCCGATGTAATTCACAACACCACCCTTTACTGAGTAGTTGTTATTATCAATTGTGATACCATCCATCTTATTCATTGCGTCCATCGCCGTCTTCTCACCTGTACCACCTCTTGTAATACGAACAAGATTATTTTTGATGATCATTCTTGTTACATCACCATAAAGTATAAAGCCGTTCACTCCGCTGGTGTTAGCAACAGCAGGAAGATTAACATCTATCGTATTATGATAATAGACAGTGTTATCTGAACCATTTGTATAGATACCATCAATACTACCGGATGTATTAACGTTGTAGATCACGTTATTCCTTACCGCATTCTCCGTTGGATTGTTATCATCAGAACGGTCCATTTCTATACCGGTAAAGCTGGCATTGGCAGAAGGATCTGCACCACATGGATTAAAGATCCTGTTGTTCTCGATCACCAGTCCGCTATGAGTATCAGAAACGATCCCAACAAAACTACCAAGGTCTGTACGGGTAGGTCTGCTGATCTTATTTCCGGAAATCAGTGTATTGGAAACACCGGTGATATAAATACCAACTCTGTAGAAATCACGGATATCATTATTGGAGACAGTGTTCCCTTTAATAATACCAGCGTAGTAACCCATCAGCGTAATACCACCATCACCACCGGTAATCGTGTTATTTCTGATAGTATTACCATCACACAGAGAACCGGTAGATGCAGCATAATCTTCTGCTCCTGTAATAGCGATACCTGTAAATTCACTTCCACCATTATAAACAGCGGGTACTGTGATCTTACATCTGCTTACAACGTTGCTATCTGCATTATTCAACAACTGCACACCATAACCATAAGTACCGGCGCCTGTTGCATCTATAATCAGACTATCAATAATCACATGGTCCGTACCTCTCAGCTTGATAACTGAACGTTCCAGCGAATTAACAGAGCTGAAGGCGATCGTGTTACCATTACCGTTAAATGTAACGGTATTCACCGCAGAGCTACCTTTGATACTGTCCAGTATCAGTTGTTCATTGTAAGGACCTGAATTAGCTACTACATTAAATACGACCGGACCTGTAATACCACATTGCAGAGCCTGACTGGCAGCTGTGAAACTTACATAGTTGGTAGCACTGGCAGCAGCCCCTTTGTTAATGGTATATACACCTGTTGGTACCGGCGGATTTACTGTTAAAAGTATAGGGGTAGAATAGGACGTATTACCACTGCACGTTAATGCTACACGGTAATAAGCAGAAACTGTTCCGGTGATAGTAGTATCAGAACCGTCCATCACAGCGCCCAGTGGAGTAAACGTAACACCATTGGGGGAAGACTGCCACTGGTAGGTTTGTCCCACACCGATTGAATTACCTGTTAACCCAAGTACTACCTGTGTATTCGCACAAATAGGATTGGCAGATAGAATGGTAGTACCAGGTGTTGGCGGTGCAGTACATGCAGGAGGCGTAAACTCATAAGCGCCTATATCCGGTTTGGTGGTGCTACGTGTAGCACCGGTAATATCTTTAGTAATATTTACAAATATACCCTGGTCGTTCAGTGAGTTGTTCTGCGGCGTATAGTTACCGGTAGTCACATCAAAGAACAAAGGATTCACGGCAATAGAAGCAGCATCACCACCAAAGGCAGCTTTCCACTGTGCCATTGTCTTGTGATCAGCGCCTCCATAATAACCGGTAGCCCCCTGTTGTACAGAATTAGCTACGTAGTAGTTATTATGATCAGCCATCACAGTACCCGGATCTGCTTCTATATATACTGCATACTTCTTACCGGCACCAGCCCTGGTGAGATGTACAATGTTATTGTTAAGGTTGATACCACCGGAATAAGCATCTACATAAAAACCATATGCAGTATAAGTAGCAGCAGTACTGGTACCATCCAGTGCAATCGTGTTATGATAGAACCAGGCGTTATTACAGAAAGACACATGAATACCTTCCGCATTACCTCCGGCAGTAAAATTATAAATGAGGTTATTACTGATCACATTCTCTAATCCCGGCAATGCTCCTGCACTTTCTATATCTATACCGAAGCAGTAATCAAGATTATCAGGAGTACCCCCATAAGGATTACTGATCCTGTTACCGTTAACGTTCAGCTTAGTATTAAGACCGGTAAGGTACAGACCATAAAACTGCCAGGTGGTGGTACGTGCAGGGCGACTGATCTCATTTCCTTCTATCAGCAGGTTAAATGTACCCTGCGCATTGATACCTCCATGATGGAAATCATGAATAGCATTATTGATGATCTTATTATTGCCCGCTGCATCTACCAGGTTACCATACATCGTGATACCATAATAGCCCCCAGTAATCGTGTTATTACTGATCGTATTGTTATCACTCTTTGAATTTTCATCTGTCAGGAAATTACCCCCGCTGATAACAATACCAGCAAAGTTCTGCGAACCGGATAACAGATCAGATGTAATCGTACAATTATTGATAGTGTTAAAATCCGCGTCATTTGTCAGATGGATACCAAACCCATATTCACTGTAACCACCACCATCTGTTTTAATGTCCAGATTGTTGATAGTGATATAATCAGCGCCATCCAGTTTTATAACGGCCGGACTTGTATTAAGCGTAGATAAGTAGTGAATGTTATTGCCATTACCATTGAAAGTAATCGTGTTGGTAGCAGATGCTCCCGGAATAACAGGGATCACCACCTGTTCATTATAAGGGCCGCTGCCGGTCACCACATTAAATACGACCGCACCGTTAACCCCACATTTGATAAAGTTGACCGCATCATTAAACGACTGGAAATTAGTTCCACCCGTAGCTACTGCACTGTTAATAGTAAAAGTACCATTTACAGGAGAAGGTGATACTCCCTGCACGCTGGCAGAAGTAGCAGAAGCCCCACTACAGGTAACAATACAACGATACCAGGTACTAACGGTTTGTGTAGCCGTATAATTGCCTGTGGTAGCGCCGGTGATATTCGTCCAGGTACTGTTATCAGGAGATGACTGCCACTGGAATGTTAATCCTGAAGCAATCGTAGTACCACTCAGTGAAAGGTTTACTTTACCTGTTGAACATATCTGAGAAGCATCTATAACAGGCGTACCTGCAACAGGTGTACCTGTACAGGCAGCAGCGGCAGTCCATGCAAACACGATATCCGGGCGGTTACTTAAAGTACCGGTGTTGGCGGTATTCGTAGTAGCGCAGAGGTTACCCTGACTATTAGCCCTGTAAGTATGAGACGCATTAAAAGGCAGATTGGTTGTATACTGAACTTCGGGGTTCTGATCGCTCGTTTCACCACTGTTATCCCCGTTACATATTTCCACCACAATGTTATCCATTCCGTTCCACGTAAAACTGGCAGCGAACGCAAAATTATTTGTGCCGGTTACCGGTTGATACATAGCAGGGCCATAGACCAAATTGCTTACAGCTTCCCAGGTAGCCTGGTTTAACTGAGATGTTGAAACGGTACCTATTTTGATAGTGTAGTTTTCTATCAATCCTCCGCCACGCAGGTTCAGCACCTTAAAACTGAGAGCGCTGATAACACCAGCACCCATACCAGCCGCCTGTAGTTCAGATGCTTTGTACAGGTATTGCGCCCTGGCCCCGTCATAATAATCCTGCAAGGGACAGGGATACCAGCTCTCTTCATTACCGAAGGTCCCTGAACCTATACTGATATTCGTCTGGGCACGTACGCTCAGTATGCTCATCAGCAATACTGCGACCAGCCAGGTTACTCTGCAAAAGGAATAAATAGTATACCGTTTCATATGAAAAGCTCTTTTAGATTTTTAGTTCCAGGATATCCATGCTTTGCCATCTTTTGCACTTACCATATCGTAAGTAGCACTTCCGGTGCGTACCAGGTAGAATCCTGTACTCTCTGAAATTTTTGTAATTGTATTCGTGATGGGGGTGGCATCATCAGGGTAAGTACCCAGGTCGCCCAGGTAAGGGAAAATGATTCTGCCGTCTGTTGTATAGGTCGGAGCGGTGAAAGCAGGACCATATTCTATACTGGGTTGGGTAACACCGTCGTAAGTCACAAAACCCAGCAGGTCATAGTTAATGCCGGAGCTGGTACCAAACTGCGGATAAAACAGCAGCAGGTAGTAATTCGGTAAGGTCTGGATACCATAGGCATCATCTACACCATTTATATGGAAACCGGTTACGGACTGCCAGTAATTACCTATCACAGCATTGTACCATTCTTTAGGGGCCGCCTTGTCGATCACTGTTGGTTTAGCTATTTCCTTAATAGTACCTGCACTGCCGTTTACGGTGAAGCTCAATGTAGTAGTAGAAGGGCTCCAGGTAACGTTGTTAAAGGCTGTTACGCTGCCATTTACAGCAGGATAAAAAGCAACCCCATCCGGTGTGTAATAGAATCCGGTGATCTCTACATGCTCCGCACCACTTTCATCTATCCAGCTGAACTTAGCGCTGCGCGTGAAAATGTTAAACGCGATATCATAGTTTACGCCACCGGTAGTTAAGCGTTTGAAGTAGGTAAGATATTTATTAATATTATCTATCAGCCTGTTACTTTGCTTACCGTAATAAGCCGCTTCCTCTTCCGCGGTCGCTTTGATGATCATAGCTTTACTGCCATGGAAACGACCAGTCAGTTTCATGGTATCACCAGACATCCCATCAATGGAAAATTCAAAATCAGAATACAATCCTTCTCCGTATACACCGCCATTTACAGCAGCATCCGGATCACTTAAAATATGTATGTAGGAATAAGAATCGAACAAAAGACTGGGCTGTTGCAATGCCTTTAAGCGGTAACTGCTTTCCTTCATGGTAATAGAGGAAGCGCTGTCGTAGTCAGCAAACATCTGTACCCTGTTGGAATCATTAAACCTGAAATAGAAAGCAAATACGCCATGGTCCAGTCCATCAGGAAGAACCAGTCCTTTCCATCCATGCTCTGCACCAGACAAAATCTTCTGATATTTATTTAATGTATCATTCAGCCTGGTATCGGGAGACGCGCCAAATAAATTATTATCATCCGACTTTTTACAGGCAGCCAGTATGGTGATAGTAAGAAATATAAATAGTAGCTGTTTGCGCATAGTTGTAATTATAGAATTAGTAAAGTAGCTGCTCAACAGCCGTGCGTGTTCTTGTTTGCAGACTGTAGAAATCAATGTTCCAGGCAGATTTAAAATATCCGACTACCATCGCTTCTTTCTGTCGTAATGCCGACTGAGCAGCGGCCTGTGTAACACCATTCACGGTCCCTTCAGGAATACTGTTCACCAGGTTGTCAAAAGCAGCTCTGCCATCTGTCAGCATCAGAGAAACTGTCTCCACAAAATCATCGTCATAGCCAGACATCGCATAAGGTGTGATAAAACCGGTGCTATGTGCTTCCTCATCAGAAATGTTATTCCAGTTAGCCGTATAATGCCCCGTAGAGATCTGTTTGAAAGCAGGTGGGTATAAGATATTCTGATGAAGGATATGCCCGAATTCATGCTCTATTACGTGGAAGATCTGTTTTATCACCACGGAATCAGATAACTTATAACCGGGAGAAGTTTTAGTGCGGAAATCATTGATAGAATACAACACTACTTTACGTCCGCCTTCTGCAGTACCCAGTGTGATGGTACCATTGTCTACGTTCCAGCTGGCGCTGCCGCAAAGGATCAGGAACTTGGGACTATAACGTTTAAAGAATATATCTCCTGCCTCAGCGATGTAGGTATCTATCCATACTTTCTGAATAGCAGCTATCGCGGGCTTCACCATCGCTTCATCCGGTGGAACCAGGGTCTTGTCCAGTTCAAACTCGAACTGGTCCCATTTGTACTTTACTTCGATATTATAAGGAGCCACCATGGAATCATGTAGCCACAGGTCCAGTGGTGTTTTAACCCAGGTATCTCCACCCAGGCCGGGAATATCTTCAAGGTTATCCGGTTTGTCGTCCTTAGAGCACGCTCCAAGCGTAGCAACAGTTAAAAGGATAAAAAATGTCTTTATGATCTTCATATGAATATTTTAATACGGTTATCTGGGATTCAATGCGATTCCGGAAGTTTTTGCGGATGCAGGTATCTGGAACACCCTGCGCAGATCGTTTGCTTCGAGTGTCATAGAATTACCGGTGCTTGTTACGTGTGTAACAGGTACTTTGTAACGGGCAAGATCAAACCAGCGCATACCTTCCTGTACATATTCCGCACGTTTGAAATCCATGATAGTTTGCAGTAATGCCTGTTGTGTATTCGTTATACCGTAGAAAGCCTTGATGCCCGCAATTGTCAGTGTATTTACAGCAGGGTCATAGTTCGCAACTGTTTTACTTGCGAACAGATTCAGATCAGCCAGTACAGCAGTGGTATTATTCAGATAAAGATTCGCCTCTGCCCTGTTGAACAATACTTCTTCAGTAGTAAATAAAGGCACCATTACATAAGCAGTACCGATAGAAGCATTCACAGAAGATTTTACGAAGTACTCTGTGATTTTAGGTACGAAGTAATTCTTCTCTCCCTGTGTGTATACCGGGAATGCCCAGTCACCACCGGTAGCATTATTTCCCAGTATCTCTCTGAACTTGGTATAGTTCATGGCAAAACGGTAATGTGCCAGATAGCGGCCATACACTGATGGCGTTTCTACCAGCAGCAGGTTCGCCTTTTCAGAAGAGTTGGAATAGGTATTCCACAATGCAGCAGGCGTCATAGCAGCATACGTTGTATTCCAGGGGCGCATGTTATCTGCAATGTTGTTGGCAGGGAATACCATGGCAGCATATGCCGCCGCTTTTGCGTAGTTCTTTTTGAACAGGTAAAAGCGGGTGGCAAACGCATAAGCAGCAGCCTGGTTAAAATGATAACGTGGAACTTTATAACGGGCGTCACGGATCAGTGGCAATCCTTCCAATAGATCTTTCTCGATCTGCTCATACACATAAGCCACTGTTTTCCTTTCATATTGTTTCATCACTACATCTTCCGGTACAGTTACATATGGAATACCGGGATCAGTAGCAGCGGTAGTAGAATCATAAAATTTAGAGAAGAAATTTACCAGCATGAAATGCGCGTAAGCCCTTGCCACCAGTGCTTCTCCTTTCTGCTGAATATAAGCGGCCGTATCGGGGGCTGCATTACATGCCTGAATGGCATTGTTGGTGACAGCAATAGCAGTATAACAGGCACGCCAGTATGGCTCCGGACTGTCATCATCACTGGACTCCACATCATTAAAGTAAAAAGGGTCCCTGTTCACTTTATCATCCTGTCCTGTTCCTTTATCTTCTACGTTATCAGAGGTTGCCTCGCAGAAGGTCATATAATTGGATTGAGGATAAGCCGTACCCAATAACTGGCTTACCTTTTCCGGCGTATCCAGTAATGTCCAGGTACTATCCGGAGACTTCTCCAGGTATTTCTTACATCCTGCGAAACACAGGGTGCTGATCAAAAGAATATATAGTGCTGATCTTTGCATGCTTGTCATTTTAAATGCCCACTTTAAGAGATACTGTTACTTGCTTCTGTATAGGTTGTGCTACTCCACCGGAGTTGAAGAATTCCGGGTCCTGACCTCTTAATTTCTTATCTGAATAGATGAGCCACATATTGGTAGCAGCGCCGGTCACCATCAGGCTTTTAAAGCCTGAACGTTTTACAATTGTTTCCGGAACCACGTAAGTAAGGGATACTGTTTTCAGACGGATGAAGTCTCCTTTGGCAACTCTTTCAGAAGAATAGTTGTAGTTGTTATAGGGATAAGAACCGCTGATCACTGTTTTTTCGAAAGCATCTACCAGGGATGGTACAGTAGTAGTTGTTTCATCATGAGGCATTACCCAACGGTCGTAGAACTCATTTGGCATAGCGTCCAGGTCTGAATAGGAAGTTTTAAAGGCAGGATATAACCTGATTTTATTCCCCCACTGGTAAGTAACGAATACGTTCAGAGAGAATGCTTTGTAACGGAAGGTATTGGAGAAGCCACCGGTTACCGGAGGATCTACAGGACCTTCATATTTCAGGTAAGCAATGGAGTCGGCCTGCAGGTATACGTTGGTACCTGTAGAGCCATCTTCAGTAGTGAAGGAAGGCACACCGCTGTGTGGGTCCAGTCCTCTGTAAGCGATGGAGAACAGGCTGCGCACAGGATATCCTTCTACGTTACCACCTTCTGCCGATACCAGGTCGAAGATGATAGGAGCATTCTTCGCATTGGTGATTTTGTTCTTGTTGTATCCGAAGGTGAGGTTGGTCCTCCAGCCCCAGTCTTTATGACGGACCACTTCTCCGCCTATCATCAGCTCAATACCTTTGGAATCCATATCCGCGTAGTTGGCCGCTTTAAAGGTTTCACCACCGATACCGGAAGTTTTGATAACGCTGATGAGGTCAAAACTTTTACGTTTGTAAAGGTCCAGGGTGAAGTTCAGCCTCCTGTCAAGGAAGCCGCCTTCCAGCCCTACATTAGAAGTATACAACTTTTCCCAGGTTAATTCTTTGTTCTGTAAATGTGCCAGGTCTATCACGGATTCCACTTCACTCAGATGTGCACGGTTGGTATTAATAGTATGGTATACAATGTTGGAGTTGGTAGCAGGGCCCATACTGGCAGTTAAACCATAGCTGGCACGCAGCGACAGGTAATCTACCCAGGTAACAGGCTGCATAAAGGATTCCCTGTCCAGGTTCCATCTGCCGGCAAAGCTCCAGGTAGGTAACCAGCGGGCAGCGGAAGAAGAACCTAAGCGGTTGGAACCATCATAACGCGCGTTGGCGCTTAGGTTATATTTATCTCCGTAGGAGTAATCAGCAGTACCATAGAAAGCAACAAACCTGTCGAAGTCTTTGCTCATACCGTAGTAAGGGAAGTTGCCTTCAATTGTTTGTTTGAGGATGCGGTAGTCTACATAAGGAACACCCCCATTATTATACTGATAACCATATCCTGTGCTGGATGAATTTTGTCTGTCTGCATATTTCACCTGCTGCCCCCCGAGTACATTCAGGGTATGGTTGCCACCCAGGGAAATATCATAACGCAAAGTGTTACGGAAGTCGTAGTTCATCAGCTGATCTTCTGTGCGGTTGTAGAAACCACCATAAGGCAGTACGATGACAGGCAATGCATCAGGATTATCGGGGTCTGTATACAGGAATTTGTTGTTGGCAGCGATGGTCGCATTATCTGCCGCCCTGTAGGCATTTGCCATGTTGGAATGTTCAGTGATCTGGTGTTCGCGGGAAGATTTCACATAACGCAATGCGCCTACGAAATCGTAGTGCAGGTGCGGTGTGATCTTCCATCCGAAGTCACCCTGCAAACGCAGGTCCATTACATTCAGATCTATATAGTTGTTCTTAAGTTCATTGATGATGTTGAAGCCGTTGAAATTGCGTCTGAAATATTCCAGGTCGCCGTTCTCATCGTAAGCAGTGATAGTACGGCTGGTATTCAGTGCATAGCTGAAAGGGTTGATATCAAAGTCGCGGTCGTACTGTCCTTCAACGGGGTTACTGGTACGCGTTAAAGCACCCGGCGCCCTTTGCTGGCGGACAGAAGCGATAGTAGAAAAACCTGCACTTACCTTATCAGAGAACTTGTAGTTATTTCTGAAATTGAGGGTATATCGTTTTACTTTATCTGCAATCGTCCATCCGTTATCACCATAATAACTGGTAGAGAAATAGGACTGTGATTTATCTGTACCGGAAGAGATACTCAGGGAATGTTCCTGCATGAAGTTATTCCTGAACAGGATATCGAACCAATCCGTATTTGCCCTGCCATAACGCATCAGGAAAGCCTTACGTGCTTCCGGTGTATTTTCCAGTTTAAAGTTACCGTTGGCATCCGCCTGTAACTCTTCGTACATCTTTCCGAACACACCATTATCTGAGCGGGAAAGGATATCCGGTGTAAGGGTACCTTTACGCTCCAGTTCTCCTAAAACAGACATCTGCCTGCCTGAGTTCATGATATTAAAATTACCGTAGGTAGGTTTTAACTGGGTAGTGAAGCTGCTGCTGTAAGTAATAACCGGTTTACCCGCTTTACCTTTTTTGGTAGTGATGACAATCACACCGTTCATCGCACGCGCACCATAGAGAGCAGTAGCCGCCGCATCTTTCAGGATGTCGAAGCTTTCTATATCGTTCGAGTTCAATCCTGCTACAGCAGACCCCAGCAAGGTAGTAGGATCACCGCTGGACAACTGGTCATTAGAGATGTTAGCTACTTCTTCCAGTACCACACCATCTACCACCCATAATGGTTTGTTATCACCATTAATAGAAGAAGCACCACGGATGCGTACTTTAGGCGCTGTACCAAATGTACCGGATACGTTTTGTATCGATACCCCGGCAGCACGGCCTTCCAGCATACGGCTCACGTCCGTTACACCTTCCAGTTTTACATCGTCTGCCTTTAATGATACTGCCGCACCTGCAAACTTCTTTTTGTCTACGTTCTGGAAACCGGTAATCACCACCTCGGAGAGAACACCTTCAGTCCTGCTTAATACGACATTTAATATTGATTGTCCGCTAAACAATATTACCCGGGGCTGCTTACCCAGGTATCTGAAGCGGAGGCTGTCCCCACTGCGGGCAGACAGGCTGAAGGAACCATCAACATTGGTTACAGTTCCTTTATGTGTAGACATATTTTCTACGGACACATTGGGCAGCGGCACTTTTTCATCCGCATCGGTCACCTTTCCCTGCGCACTGTTTGCTGGTAATGAATCCCGTAAGTTCTTTTTTTCCGACGCAAACAGATGCGAGGAGAAAACCAACATAAGGGTAATAATAATTATTCCTTTAAACGGCACAGGCAATTGATTACCATGTAGAGGTAATATCATAAATGATTTTGGTTTACGTAATAAATCCCGGTTACTTAAAAATTGTTTTGTCTTATATATTCAGGTCGTCCTGTCGATTCTAGTTGTAACTATTTAATTTTCAATGCAAAAACCCCCTTAAGAATATTGTGAACTCTCTTGTTTATTAAAAACCTAAAATTATTCATGTTAACATAAGATGACACCCCGGTAAACCGCTTAAATAGAAAATAGCGGTAAACCACTAATTAATTATTATCTTAACTCTCAGAATCAACCAAAGAATATAATCAGCGAACTTTAGGTATAGAGAATCGTAAATCGTAAAGCCTGTTGAAATTTTTTAAAAGAATCACCTTGTAGCAAACATTCCTGAAACAACCCGGGGTTAACTGTGACTGTGCCAATTACAAGTGAAAAGAAATGACTTCTTAATATGGGGAACCTTACTGCTTTGAACTATCGAAGGATACCATTGTGTATCATGCTGCTGCTGTTGTTTGCGGGAAATTGTCTGTCCATGCCTGCAGATGACAGGAAACATGTGGATAGCCTCATAAAGATAGCTGCCCTCAAACGGGATAGCTCCAGTCAGGGAGCCGAAAAAATATATACCCAGGCAATCCGTCTCGCTCAAAAGATAAATTATAACTATGGTGTTACAAAGGCGCTGCTGGGATTAGGTACCTGTTATAATAATAGTAGTCAGAAAGATAAAGCACTCGCCTGTGGACGAATGGCATTGCAGTATTGTACAAATGACATCAAAGGCCATGAGCAAAGGGTACTTACATACATCATGCTCTCCCACACCTATTACTACAAGGGAAAATACGACTCCTCTGCCTGGTATCGTTATGCTGCCCTGGGCGAACTGGAATCCAACAGGTTATTAGACCCTAAAATGCAGATGAAGGTCTATTGCAGTATCCTCGACTTCTGGCTCAACATCCATGATGATATCCGCAACGACCTGCACATACAACAGGTAATGCAGCATGTCAACGTACTCGTAAACAAGGCAAAAGACAGGAAAGATACAGCTTCCCTGATGTTCCTCTATTTCTACAAAGCCGGTTATTATAATAATATACAACAGAACGATTCCGCCCGGTATTATTGTCAGACCAGCCTGAAGATGGGGAATCTCAATAATATGGCCAACTCCATGAAAGCAGGTATCCTGATTAATATTGCGCTTACCTATATTGATGATAAGAATCCGGAGAAAGCATTACTCTCCATTCAAAAAGCAAAAGAGCTTTTTAACAGAGGGAACGATTACTATGTACGTCAGCAATTATTTACAGATCTTGTCAGCGGAGAAGCATACGCGATGCAGCATAAGTACGATAAAGCCATTGCCACTATCATACCTGCGCTTAATGACGCGAATGAGCGGCACCTGGCACATATCCTCGTTACACGTTCTTACAGGATCCTTGCCGATTGTTACGATGCTACAGGACAATATAAAAAAGCATCCCTCAATCGCAGGACATATTCAGAACTACGCGATACCATGATGAAAGTGGAGAAACTGGAACTGGTGTATAACCTGGAAATGAAATACCGTATTGCAGATAAGAACAAGGAACTGGCAGAGAAACAATTAGCCATCACCAGGAATGAAAGCCGTATCAAAACGAAGAACTTCCTGATCATCGGTATCTCCGCAGGCCTGCTCCTCATCTCCCTGGTAAGTATCTTATTATACAGGAACGATCTCCATAAGCAAAAACTGCAACAGGAAAAGATCCGTAACCTGCATCAGGAAATGCAGATCGGTAGCCTCCAGGCCATGATTGAAGGAGAAGAAAAAGAGCGCAGCCGTATTGCCCGCGATCTGCATGATGGGATGGGCGGTACCCTGGGAACCATACGGACACGCCTCAGTTCCATCTTTCGCAGGCATACAAGTGCAAACGTTACCAATGATTTTATAGAGGTGCTGCAACTGCTGGAAGAAGCCTCTTCAGAACTGCGTAAAACAGCCCATAACCTGATGCCGGAGATATTGTTACAGGAAGGACTGGCAAAGGCGACTGCCCTGTTCTGCGAACGCGTACATAAAGGCCATACCCTCGAAATCAACTTTGAAACATGGGGAACGGCCCCTGCCCTGCATGCCGACTTTGAGCTGGCGGTTTACCGTATCATCCAGGAGCTGGTGAATAACATCCTTAAACATGCTGCCGCCCGTACCGCTATCGTACAGATCGTCTATCACGAAAGACAACTCTGCGTTACAGTAGAAGACGATGGCAGAGGCATGCTACTACATCATGGCGCCTATGATGGAATGGGATTAAAGACCATCCGTGAAAGAATGAACTCCCTCAATGGAGAACTGCACATAGAGAGTACACCAGGACAAGGCACCAGCATACATATTGAATTTACCCTTAAACAAAATACATCCAGGTATGTCATTAAAACTAGCAATTGCTGACGACCACCCTATAGTGGCCAATGGGATCCGTAGCATATTGCGGGACGCACCCGATATCACTGTTACTGATATCTATAATAACGGACATAGCCTCTTAAACGGCATCAAAGAACGACAGCCGGATGTATTGCTGCTGGATATGCAGCTCCCTGATATCAATGGTCCTGAGCTGGCAACCATCATCCTTAAAAACTATCCGCAGGTCCGTATCCTTATCCTCAGCAGTACAGATGTACTGTTGATGGTGAAGAAGATGCTGAAACTGGGCTGTATGGGATATATCCTCAAAGATTCTGATGACCTTACCATCCTTAAAGCAATAGAGACCGTGCAGAGTGGCGGGCAATTCCTTTCTCCCGTATTGCAACAACAGTTGGTGGAAGATATGTTCCGTACTAAAAAAACAGACCGGAAAACGACCACGCTTACCCGTCGTGAAAAAGAGATCTTACAGTTGATCGTGCATGAGCATACCAACCAGGAAATAGCAGATAAACTCTTTATCAGCTTACATACGGTAGAGAATCATCGTATCAGCCTGTTGCACAAACTGGAAGTAAAGAATACTGCGGGACTGGTAAAAGTGGCGTTGGAGACAGGACTGGCATAAAATTTCGTAATATAGCAGTATGAGGTTCCTGGCTATATTACTATTAACAGGGTTTTCTGCTTTCGCACAAAAACCAGAGGTCTTAGGCGTTGTAAAATCAGACAAATTAGCTGAAGCATCAGGATTAGCATCCAGCTCTACCCTGCCCGGCTACTACTGGACACACAACGACAGTGGTAATAAACCGGAAGTATACCTGTTGAACAGCGATGGTAAACTGGTCAGCTCTATCCGTCTGAAAGGGATGTTTAACCGCGACTGGGAAGATATAGCCGAAGGCGTAGGTCCTGAAGCTGGTAAACAATACGTATACGTTGGAGATATAGGCAACAATTTAAAATTAGGGGTAGATATCATGGTCTACCGTTTCGAAGCCCCCACTAAAGTACCGGCAGAAAAATCCACTGTAAAACCGGATTACCTTTATTTAAGATACCCTGATGGCCCAAGAGACGCAGAATCTTTAATGGTAGACCCTATCTCCAGGCACTTATACGTTATCAGCAAGAGAGAAAAACAGGTAGGGCTGTATAAAGTCCCTGATTTCGATTTTAAAGGGGGAGAAACGGCTAAGATGGAAAAAGTACTTACTTTACCTTATACCTGGATAACTGCCGGGGATATCTCAAAAGACGGTCATCATATCATCATCAAGAACGATACTAAAATCTTCTACTGGCATAGGAAACACGGGGAAAGCGTGGAAGAAGCAATGGGCAAACCCGCAACAGTGTTACCATATGTTCCGGAGAAACAGGGAGAAGGGCTTACATTTAAAATAGATAACTCCGGTTACCTTACTATCAGCGAAGGCAAACATCCGGCTTTATACTTTTATGCTCATCAGTTCTAACCAATGATATTGATCCTCACCAGTTCCTGTAATACATCTGTAATTATTTCCACCTGCTGAAACATGGGATTCTCTATATGTACGTCTACATGTTCATGTGCCCAGGTAGTATGAAAAGGAATGTGTATGGCATATCCGCCCAGGTTCAATACAGGCAGGATATCAGACTTTAAAGAATTCCCTATCATCAGGAACTCTTCCGGTTGAATATCCAGATGTCTGATCAGTTTCCTGTAATCCGATTCCTGCTTATCGGACATGATCTCTACATGATGAAAATAGTGATCAATTCCTGAGTTCTTCAGTTTCCTTTCCTGGTCCAGCAGGTCCCCTTTAGTAGCCACCACCAGGCGGTACTTATCTTTTAACGCATCCAATACGTTTTCCACGCCATCCAGTACTTCGATAGGTCTTGCCAGTAAGGCTTTCCCATACCCGATAATCTTTTCTACTGCACTGATATCAATCGTATTACTGGAAACAGTAAGGGCAGTCTCTATCATAGACAGCATAAACCCTTTAATCCCGTAACCATAAAGTGCCAGATTTTTAATCTCGGTTTGCAAAAGTTCCCTGGCAGCGGTATGTTGTGGCACATAGTTTTCCATCAGTGAACAGAATTCATTTTCTGTTTCACGGAAATAGGGTTCATTTATCCATAAGGTATCATCCGCATCAAAGGCTATTACTTTTATACTCATATATTTAGATATCAAGGGTTAGAGAGCAAAAATATCCAATATTTGCAACAAGAATGGATCAAATTTTGCAATAGCTATAATCAACAAGGAATCAGGTTTACCAGCTTCCTGTCACTGACAAAAAATCATAATTATTTCTATGGACACTCTTTTTACCGTTGATTCCCTGATCAGTCTTTTAACTTTAACTGTATTAGAAATCGTACTGGGTATTGATAACATCGTATTTATCTCTATTCTCTCCGGCAAACTACCGCATAACCAGCAGAAGAAGGCACGCCGCCTGGGACTATCCCTGGCGATGTTCATCCGTGTCCTGCTTTTATTATCCATCAGCTGGATCATGTCACTCACCAACACCCTTTTCAATATGGGCGAATGGATCGGCATCCAAAACCCTAAATGGCTGGAAACGACTGCCATCTCCGGCCGTGACCTCATCCTTTTAATAGGCGGGCTGTTCCTCATCTATAAAAGCACATCAGAGATCCACGAAAAGCTGGAAGGCGGTGAACATGAAGAAACGAAAGTGCGTGTCACCAGCTTTGTACATACCATCATACAAATCCTTTTACTCGATATCGTATTCTCTTTAGACTCTGTTATCACTGCCGTGGGTATGGCAGATCATATCGAGATCATGATAGCAGCGGTAGTCATTGCAGTAGGCGTTATGCTGATCGCATCAGAAGCCATCAGCAACTTCGTCAATAAACACCCTACCGTAAAAATGCTGGCACTTTCTTTCCTGCTGCTGATTGGCGTCTCTCTGCTGGCAGAAAGCTTCGACCAGCATATTCCAAAAGGATACATCTACTTCGCGATGGCCTTCTCCGTATTCATTGAAATCCTAAACCTGAAAATCAGACCAACAGGTAAAGCGGTACAGTTGAAGCAAAAGGAGCAGTAAGCGGATATTCATAAGGGTTGGGAACTCTACTATGCTCCTATTAAATCAAAGGCATACTCCTGATAACTGATTAGCTTTTTATCAGCTTCTGATTCTTTCCATGCTCTTTCTTTATGACTTAAATCAACAATATCCCAGGCAGACATGTTTTTAAACTGGTCTACAATAGAATCAATTGTTTCTAATTCTTCATCTGAAAAAACAATTGGTTCTATTGCTACTTCTGTGGTAAAAGATTCGATTGCAGCGCCTGAATTTGTTTTTGTCCAATAAGAGGAAATTATCTGTTCATTTTCCAACCATGCATAAATATTATCATAACTTGCCGGTACCGGCCCATAATTAATTGCCCGATAAGTCAATCCAGTAATTGACTTACCATAATTTTTATAATGCAGGAAATCTGCATAAAATAATTGTTTATTCAGTTTCAATTTATTATTAAACTCAGCCTTAGATTTTTTTATAAACCCCGTAACAAGGCCTGCTATCTTATCTGTATTAATTTTTTTATACCCGGTATAATTATTGGGATTTCCTGATACGTTCAAAATAGAATAAACAGACTTTGATTTCCTATTTTCATTGATCAACGAACAAACTTTATTTTTTGCTTTCTCAAATGAGTTGTCTGAAAAATATAGTTTTGCATTCTCTAATAACTCCAGCAATACCTCTGGTTTCTCGGCTGTTTTTATCAGATTAGCAATGGCCGGATTAGGCATTTCTCCTTTTTCATAATTACTATACCCATTTACTCCTAAACCTAATACTTCGCTCATTTTTGTAGCAGAAAGTCCATACTTTTCTCTTAATGCAATAATATCCTCAGGAAAAGGTATCTTATGTCTTTCCCGGTATTGATTATGCACCTGTACTAATGTGATTGTATCACTTTCTGTTGTTGTAAATTCTTCATTACATTTCTCACATTTATAAAAGTGTTCAATCATTTTAAACGCTTCTTTACGATATGTGATTTCCTGACGCTGCCGTCTTAAAATTGCCATGCCATCACAGTATGGACATTCTATTTTATTTTCAATTTTCATAACTCTTGAGCTTTTAGCGGGTAAATAATGGGATGCTCCGCAATATGAAAAGACAAACAATCAACTTGTTTATTCGGTAACCCTAAACTGATTTTAATATATACTTCTTTCTTTTTGACAACAATTCCAAATTCATAATAATCAGGTTTCCCCAAATCGTATGTATCCCTGTTAGGCCCCGAATAATACTCTTCAACTGCAAGATTCATTATGAATTGGACACGATCAATAGGTAATATATCAAGATCTGCAAGTGAAGTTCTATTCTTATCTCTGGGCCTAAAGACAATATCAAATATTTTGATCTTCTCTTTTAATGCTTCCAAAAATTCTTCTACTTCAATCTTAGTAGCCATTCTATTACACAAACTTACAATTACAAACAAACAATACCACAAAATAATGGCATTTTATCTTAAAAATCAAAATAATTACAACTAAAAAGTGGAAATAAAAAATACCGCCACTTATGCCTAACCTGAAAATCAGACCAACAGGTAAAGCGGTGCAGTTGAAACAAAAGGAGCAGTGATCTTCTGTTTGCTTTGATAAGCGGAATTTCATTCCATTATTAAAAAAAATACCTGGAGAACCTGGAATTACTACGCGACGAAGCTAAAAATGATACATGAACAGTATGATACACCTTCACAGATTATAATAAGACCCTATATGAAGTAGAATTGAAGAGGTATTGATAAGGTTCATCCTACGTTCATCCTACGTTGCGAACGTAGGATGAACGTAGGATGAACCTTATCAATACCTCTTCAATCCCTTTTCTTAACAATACTTCTTAGAATCTGAGTACCTGTTAAGGTGTCTTATCGATTAGAGACACTATTCTTTAAAAACTGTTCTTCTATAGAGCATTAGCTAATAGTAAATTCCTGACTTATTGCCGGCTCTTGTAATTGCTTGTTCAAAAGATAATTAGCATCAAGCAGGTAAAGCAACTGATTATAAACGAGCATCAGGTTAGACCTGTTCTCTGCATTATCATAATAAGTATCTTGCGCTGCCAGTGTTTCATTAAGCCATAACCCAAGTGTCTGACGAACTTCAGCCAGAGGAAATAGCTCGCAGAACTTGTTAATTGCTAATTCCGGATGCTTTAATTCCTGCTCATTAAGATGAGTAAAATGGAAGAATGATGAGGATATTATTTCTGTGGATTCCATAAACAATAGATTTATTCAAAAATATTTATTTTATGCTTTAAAAGCAAATTATAAATACTTATAAATAAAATATTTTGCTTATTAATATGCAACACCCTGTATCACAATAAAAAACAATCTGCTTATATTGAAAGAATATGCTTTTAAAGCAATATTATGAGCGATAAAGTCTTCAATAGAATAAAAGCAGTCCTGGCAGAAAAAGGTAAAACCAATAATTGGCTTGCCGAAACATTGGATGTAAACAGGACATCGGTTTCCAAGTGGTGTACAAATACAATGCAACCAACGGTAGAAACATTATTCGCCATAGCAGAGGCGCTGGATGTGGAAGCGCGGGACTTATTAGTGTTAAGGAAACAAGGATAAAAATTTTCTACTATTTAAGCGACTACTCTCTTATAGACAAGAGGAACTAATGCTCTTAATAGTTGAATTGCTGGCAACAAAAGTATTTCTTGATATTGATGCAACCCTTTCTCACCGTGAACAATATTGCATCGAATTGAATAAAGCGTTTTCATTAAAGCCAGAATTTTAATATTATCATCTGCTGAAGTTAAACCTTCAATCAATTCTTTATCCTTCTTCGGTTGGGGCTTACCCTTATCGAGGTCAATATTGAAATATGGCTTGCGATCAGGAAGAAACATAGTAATCCCCTGATTATTTCACTTTAATATCCGTTTCTTCATGCCTACTCCTAAATAAAACCCGGTATGTGGAGGCTGATTGTAACCCACATTCTGCCACGCAATACTTAGTCTGTATTGTGGGTCGTGCATCAAGGTTGGTATTTTGTATTTAGTGGGGATGGTGGTTGTATAAATTCTTAAACTCTGATTATCGGTGGTACGCAAGATCAACTCTTCCCGCCAGTCTCCTAAGATATCTGCGCTGAGTGCAGGCGTGGATTTTGTGCCATTGTTAGAGATGCAACCGTCGGCAGTAAAAATTCTGCCCGTTTTATATTTATCAATATGATTGCCGTCTAATAGTTCACGTGAAAGGTCCCCATCCCACCAGATTAAAAAATTAATGCCTTTGGGCGCTTCTCCTATTACATTCCCTTTGATATCGTACAATTCCTTTGAGCCAGACCACCACATCTGTGCCCCTTTTCTATCAGGATCAATATTCTCCGCTACTCCTCTTCCTACATCTTTATCCATAGATCCTTTAAAAAGGATTTCTCCTGTTTTTGCGTCGTATACTGCTGCACCCGGACCTTTTGTCCCTTCTTCTATTTCATGAATACCGAATACTTCCAAACCTTTATGATCCGGATCAAGGTCTCCTACATGAATCGCATCACCATGACGTAGTCCGGTAGTATATAAACCACGGCCATTATCATCTACACACATAGACCCGTAAATAATCTCATCCTTTCCATCGCCGTCTACATCCGCTACACTTAGGTTGTGATTCCCCATACCAGAGTAAGGCGTGCCATCGGAATCATATACCCAGCGGGAAGTTAATTTGCCTCCACGCCAATCCCAGGCTGCCATTACAATCTTCCCGTAATATCCCCGGCACATAACTACACTGGGATGTACACCATCTAAGTAAGCAACACAGGCCGTAAAGCGGTCTACCCGGTTACCGGTATTGTCATTCTTACCGTTACCGCCGATACCACCCCAGCTGCCAATATCTCCCCGTGCAGGGATGTAATCTGTTGTAGCCAGTGCAGCGCCGGTACGGCCGCTGAATATGGTGAAGTATTCCGGACCGCTCAGGATTTTGCCATATTTAGGGGTGTTAGGCGTAAGGTCTCGCCAGTCTTTGGAGCTATCCCCTATTACTTTACCAGTACCATCAATTGTACCATCCGCTGTTTTACAGGCGAATTCTGCGATACCATCGCCATCAAGATCATATACCATGAATTGTGTATAATGCGCTCCTTCCCTGATATTCTTTCCTAAGTTAATCTCCCATAGGAAAGTACCATCTAATTTATACGCCTGGAAGATAGGCGGATCTGTGATACCAGGAGAAGCATTATCCCTGCCACGGCCAGTTTGATGTAAGATAATATCGTATTGACCATCTCCATCTAAATCTCCGACAGAAACATCATTAGGTGTGTAACCAGGGGGCGTTTTTAAAGGGATGGATAAATAGGACAAAGTATCTTTTAAGATATAACTGCCACGGGTAACAGATTCCTTACCTTGTAAAACAGCCTTTACAAAGTATTCTGCTCCGCTCACATAGTTATCTATATAGTTCGTACTTTCTGTAACGGGTATTGTATTTAGCTTTACTGTATTGGATCCAATTTTCCGGTATACATTAAAAGTTATATTTTCAGGATCTGTGCATAACATTCTCCATCCTACATACACTTTCCCCTCACCCTGGTAAACAGCAATAATACCACGATCAATATTTTCCATTAACCGCTGCGCGTTAGCCACGGGTAATAAATAACAAAAAAGAATAAGAATAATCAACTGTTTCATAATCTGGTTAAATTAACCCCCTGTTATAAAATAAAACACAATGTCGTTTAGTTAAGCTCCGTTAGGAGCCTATTATGTTTTGTTGCAAAAACAGCGCTTAACTAAACGACATTGATATAAAATACCTGATTGTATTATTGCCACCTGAATGGTAAATACCAGTTCTGCTTATCCATCAAAGCAGACCTCACGGCTCCTGCCATTCCATCATTCGCTGCCTCAAATTTAGCCGCTACTTTATTCGCCAGGTAAGCAGGGTCACTTGCCTGCCGCCTTAATGCAATACGCAGCAGATCCGCCCAGCGATTGCCTTCAAATGCCAGCTCCAGCCCATCTTCAGCAATCAGCTTATCTTCCATAAAAAGAATAAGCCCGGCCCTGTCCGTGACCTCTTTGCTACTCATATCGAAATAACTGGCTGAATCGATCAGTACCGGCTTCAAAGCCACACGTCCTCTGATACCTGTATTACGATACCAGGCGTTCCTGTATTGAGGATAGTTCCCGTCCCTCGCATCAAAATCATAAGGAGGCACATCATGCGTCTGTTCTATATCCGTTACATTACGTCCTTCTCCACCACTCACGCCCGTAGCCATATAAACAGGATCATACGTGTTCTTAATACCTGCATTCAGCAATGCATACACCAGCTTATCCCTGCCATCCCGG
Organism: Chitinophaga oryziterrae; assembly: GCF_009758125.1. Taxonomy (GTDB): domain Bacteria; phylum Bacteroidota; class Bacteroidia; order Chitinophagales; family Chitinophagaceae; genus Chitinophaga; species Chitinophaga oryziterrae. The sequence continues at coordinate 335,037 of NZ_WRXO01000002.1, read as the reverse complement.
TTGGCCGCTTCCGCATAACGCAGATGTAACATAGCCGCACGGTACAATATCCATTTACTATTTGTTTCAAAAGGCAGCAAGGGATTAAAGTTGTAAGTAAATTTATTAATGACAGGAGACCCGCCGCTCATCTTCCAGGAAGCACCCGGCCCCCTGAGATCGACAGGTGTATTATTCCCCACCGCATCACCGGTACGTACCTGGTCATTCCAGTTCTTAATAGCCAGCGCAGAAGGTTTTAGCTGATAACTCCCTTTTGTGTTATCAAATAAGTCTATAAAAGGATTAGGGGGATTGAAGTTCTTATCGAAAGGCAGGTCCCAGATGATCTCATAATTCGAATACCGTTCCCCGTAAGGCTGACTGAAAATATTACTCCAGTTGCCACCGGTGAGATTAGCCGTATAAGCCAGTTTATAAGTTTCATACCACTGCTCACTGTTCTTTGCAGGATACAATACATCCCCATAGTTCATCATGTACTGGTAATTAAGCGCAGCCTGCGCATAATTACCTTTCCACAGATAAAGATCTCCCAGGAAGCATTTTATATTGATGAAGAACTTTTCCGTGTTATAAGTATCTACAATAGTTAAGAGAGAAGTTCCCGCCGGGAAAGGTAACTTATAAGGCAAGGCTTCTGTAAATGCCAGCAGCTTATCCAGCAGTTCATCAAACGTTACCCTCGGAAACTTAGCTGCATCTTTCAGGTCATTTACATTCACCAGCGGATCAGTGATATAAGGAATACTCCCATACTGGATACCCAATTGCAAATACAGCCAGGAACGGATAGCACCTACAGTAGAATACCGCAGGCCGTATTCATCTACCGTCATTCTCTTATCCTTCAGCATCACATCAAAATTAGAAAGCGCATCATTGCAGTTGAGGATCACCTCATAAAATGGACGGGGATCTGCATAAGGATTATCAGCGGTTACACTGTGCGTACTTAACTGCTGTAAGTATTTACCACTAGCAGATTGCGTTACATCCACCAGATCTCCCCTTAATTCATTTAAGACGACCAACCTCCCGGCAAGCGTAATCACTTTACCATAAATACCTACCACTGCGGCATCTGCATCATGTACATCCCGGTATGTTTGTGAATGGTCCAGTGCTTCTTCCGGCTTTATATCAAATATTTTACTACATGCACACAGGCTTATGCAAAGCACCAGACCAGAAATTAATATTTTCATATAGGCTCTTTTAAAATTATAATCCAATCCTTACCCCCAACTGTATTGTTCTGAATTGTGGTTCAAGTCCCACATCAATACCCTGCGTAAATAAACTACCCGAAGCACTGAACTCCGGATCATATCCCAGGTAGTGAGTGAGCGTAAACACATTGTTACCGGCAGCAGATATCTTAACGTACTTAATAGCGCCACGTTTCAAAGGCAGACTATAAGTAAGCGACAACGTGCGCAAACGCAGGTAACTACCATCTTCTATCCAGCGATCAGAGAAACGTGCGCTACCTGCCGGATCTCCCCAGGCAGCACGGGGAATATCTGTTACCTGCCCATCAGCCCTCCACCTGTTTACCATAGCGAGCGACTGATTACCGGCATCTTTCATAGACTCTATCTTCGCTCGGGTATAATTATAAATATCATTCCCACTGATGAAAGTAATGATCGCATCAAGCTCCCATCTTTTAAAAGACAATCTGTTGCTGAACATCCCTGTAAGAGAAGGATTAGGGTCACCAATTACCTGCCTGTCATTCTCATCAATCACATGATCTCCATTCATATCTGCAAAACGCATATCTCCGCCCCTAAACGGTGTAGCTATACCATTCGCATTTATATACATCACACCAGCAGCTTCTGCATCCGAAGTAAATACACCACTTGTTTTGTAGCCGTAAAAAAGATTAGCAGTCTGTCCCTTCTCTGTTAAATATGTAGCATCTGCATAAGTAGTCAGTATCCTGTCTCCCGGTATTTTTGTAATCTTATTTTTATAGGTAGCCAGGTTCAATCCCATATCCCATTTCAGAACACGGTCTACTATTCTGCTATTTATGGCCAGTTCAAAACCATGTGTCTGCATCCCGCCATTATTGGTAATGATACTTTTAAAACCAGTAACCGTTTCAACAGGCTCCACTATCAGCATATCTTTAGTACGATTGCTGAATACATCTGCACTTATATTCAACCGTTCCTGCAGGAATGAAACATCTACGCCGGCATTTATCTTCTCCACACTTTCCCATTTCAGGTAAGGATTACCGATATTCCCTCTTACCAGTCCCTGCATTCCCAGTAGGTTTTGCGATACATAATACTGTCTTGCAGCGTAATTACCGATATCATCATTCCCTACCTTTCCATAACTAACTCTCAGCTTCAGCAATTCGGGGCCTGATAAAAAAGGCTCTGAAGAAATAAGCCATCCGGCAGCTACAGAAGGCATTACTGCATATTTATACTGACCAATACCCAATGCTCCCGGGGCTTGCTTACCAAACCTGGATGATCCATCGACCGCCATATTAAACGACAGGAAATACCTGTTCAACAATGTATAATCAGCATTGATATAAGTATTCAGCCAGTTCCACTTACCAATCCCTCCTCCTACCTGTCTCAGCTGACTTTGTCCCATGCCCACACTGATAAATTCATCCGTAGCTGAATTGTATCCCAGCCCATAATCAGCTTCGCTGTTGTTATTGTTAAAACGGATACCCGCATTGGCAGAAAGATGATGCTGGTTAAAAGTATGATCATATGAAAAACGGGTATCATTGTACAAAGCATAATACCGCTGTACATTACTGCCCGACCTGTTATAAATAATACTATTCACAGCTGTATCGGGTGCTATTCCCTTTTGAGGAATAAAGAAGTTCTCCCTTACTTTATCATATGTAATCCCTAATAAAGTATGCAGACTTACAGATTTATTCAGCTGATACCGGAAGTTCACAGATCCTGAAAACCGGTAATTCTTATTCACGGCCTGCATATTTTGTATCAACGCCAGCGGATTGGAAACATTAAAGATGTCATAATCAGCCAGACTGGGAGATTCTATCCCCTCATCACTCACCACCTGCGTAGGCAGAAAAGGCGCTTTTATCAATCCCAGGTATAAAGGGTTTGTTTTATTCGCGATACCCTGGTCTTTCAGACGTTGCTGATTTGAAGTAAAAGCTAAATTGACAGAGGCCTTTAACCGGGAAGATAAATTCAGATCAGCATTGAAGCGGGTCTGATAACGTCCCAGGTTTGTATTATCTGTTATGCCCCCCTGTTTCAGATAGCCCAATGATAAACCATACGTTGCAATATCATCCCCACCACTTACTTTCAGATAATATTGCTGATTATAGCTATTGCTCATCACCTTCTTTTGCCAGTCGGTATTATAGTGATAACGATAATAATCCGGATTAGGGTTATCGTTCATATAAGGTTCTTTCTCATTTTTAAACAGATCAGACAAATAAACCCGGTAATCACCTGCCCCCATTACAGGAAGCTTTGTAACGGCTGTATTAAACCCGCCACTCACCGAAAAATCAATTTTAGTAGCTAACTCCTTTGCCCGGCTTGTAGTGATCAGGATCACCCCATTAGCCCCTTTTGTGCTATAAGTAGATGTACCGTCTTTAATCACTGTAAAATTATCTATGTCCTTCATCTCAATATCTGCCAGCGGGTTATTTACATGCCCGGCAATCAATGAACCACCGTATTCATTAATATCATAGATCATCCCATCCACTACTATCAATGGTTTATTTGTAGCATACAAAGAAGTATATCCCCTCAGGAAAAGTTCAGCGCCAATGCCTGGTGTACCGGAACGTCTGATCACATTCAGACCAGCCACACTTCCCTGCAAACAGGCATCCGGGGAAGCAGATACCCGTTGCCACTTATCATCTGCGTTAACAGCGCTGACGGAATAAATAATGCTGTTCTTAGGCTGCCTGCCAAAAGGAAGCACCGCATCATCATATACACTGTTAAATGAGGCTTCATGCAGCATGACCGCAATGTTACGCCGTCCCTTCAGCACGATCTCCTTTACCTGGTATCCTTGTCCGGATACAGTCAGTACTGCATCGGGAGAAGGTATCTTAATTCGGAAAGATCCTTTTTCATTTGTGATAGCAGCCGAATAACCAGTCACGCTGATATTAATACCAGGTAAAGGCATACCGGTAGCAGCTTCTTTAATGACCCCTCTGATAGTATCCTGTGCTTTTATTTGAAAAGAGAACAGTAAGATGATGAAGAGCAGTTTTATACGTCTGTTCATAAAGATCAGTTTAGAATGGGTACCAGTTTAATATAATCCAGCACAAGCGTGTTTAATCCGTTAGTGGTAACGCTGTTACCCACCAGGTATAAGTTGAGCAATCCGTAATGATCTGTTGTATAATCGCCCAGATACACTTCACTGTAATTATTCAATTCAACCGTTTTATAGGGAAAGCCGGTAACAGCAGGATCTTTAAAAGCTACTCTCATAGGGAAAGTGCCTGTCTGAAAATCATTTACCGCTACCCAGTAGACTTTATATTTTACTGAATTCACTACTGTCTTGTAATTAATCCAGAAAGCATTGATACCATGATTAGCGATATAGATATCCCGGAATAACAGATGAGTAAGAGGATTGATACGGGTACGTACAGAAGATGCTTTAGTACGGTCTTTCAGATCATAGAACCTTTCTCCTTCTATGATAACAGGTTTTATTTTTGAATCCAGTTCATAATCTATATGGTCCATCACATATACAATCCCGTTACTTACTTTTTGTACTGATACGATGGCCGTTCTGTCAAGATGGAATTTCACACTATCCTTTACAGAATATAATACTGCCGGTAAATTATCAGCATCATACACTCCATTAAACACCAGGTCCTTTACTACATTCCATTGGGTAGTGGTATCTGTAAGCGCAGCGGTAGTATCTGTGAAATACTGTACCAGCTTACTCTTTTCATCTGTATAAGCATTGTCTTTCAGGATCACATAGGTGAGAAGGGAATCTTCATTACTGATATCTGTCCTTTGCAGGAAACGGTTCAATTCAACGAGGCCTGTACCGGGTTTATAAATAGGGCGACCTGTTTGCGGGTCTACGCCTATCTGCTCCGCAATAGTAGTATCAATACCCGTATATTTAAGTGATTGCAGAAATGTTTGTTGAAGACCGTCAACGCTATTCAGGTATTCCCAGGCATTCATCTTAGGGAGCAATACACCATCTACAACATGTAAGATGCCATTAGCCGTATATTGGTCTGCACTGATAATATGTTCTTCGTCTATCTGCGTAGACGTAAATGTTATATTCTTCCCGTTCAATGTCCTGATACGTATGGCGGGAGACGGCATTGTAGTGAGATAAGACTGATTGGCAATATGATTCGCTATCAGCCGTTTCAGTTGTGCCGTATCATTTATTATAGAGGGGGCTATGCCTTGCAAAGCTTTATTGGTAGGGGCCCACACAGTAAACGTCTTTGAAGAGGCGATCACTTTATCATAACCGGTTTTAACCAGGTAGGTATTAAACAGGCTCAGGTCAGGATTGCTGCTGATCATTTGCAGCAGGTCCTTTTTGAGTGCAGGATCATCTATCCTGTTCCTGTCATTCCATTTATCCTTCTTACAGGAAAGCACTATTAAGAGGAATAATATTATTACAGATCTTGTCATTGTTGCTGCATTAATTAGTTAGGGTCTGGGTACCGGTGTTCCATCTGTTTTAAAACGGGGATACAACTGGTCCATATCCTGCGGGATAAAATGAATCATATCCAGGTTATTGGTATTCTGCGTACCCTGCAAGGTTGTAAAGCGTATCAGGTGACGGTCTGTTGTTTTAATCTCAATAGTACCTACCTGTCGCCCTGCCCAGCCATTAGATACAGGATCTGTAAACCATTTCCAGCCCTGTGCTTCCATTTCTCCCTCGCTGCTCACAGGCATAGAGGTAGTGAAATTCATGGTACGCTGTAAAGGTTCCCCATCAACAGAAATCTGGTTAACATTATTAGAACTGCCTGATTGTTTCTGTGTTCTGTAACAGATCCAGACTTTATATTTTCCTCTCACCAGTAAAGGAGTTCTTAATTCCACCCAGGCACTGCGATTAGGGCCACCTAAAGGAATCTGCAGGAAATCCCCGTTCACATAAGTGGAACCCACTGTATACTGCATAGCAGAAGGACCGGCCACCGTTATATCTTTAGGCATATTAGTGAGGGCAAAAGGGTAATTTTGTTTACCGAAATAAGCAGGCAGGTTACGGATCTCAGGGAAATTCGCCACATCCCAGTAAACAGGTACAGGGTTACGGATCTTAATAGAGAAATGCCCCATAGCAGCATGCAGTACACCGTTGCTGGCTGCATTGTCACTGCCTGCGCGGTTCAGTTCTACACCTGGTTCGTAGATGCCGTTAAAAGTATCATCATTGATCAATACTGTTTGTCCTGATAGCTTGGAAGTCACCACTTCCAAAGGGGCCAGTGTATTATGCGATGTACTGGAAACAATATCTGCCAGGTATTTTACACCATACAGGATATGATAATCCACATACAGATGAAGACTGTCATCAGGATTCTTAGGATCTCCGGTATAAGAGAACCTTGCTTTCAGATCAGCATAACTGTTGAAACCCGCATTCTTTAATACCGAATCAGATTCGGCTAATACGGTCAGCCAGGCACGACTACTATCGGTATTAGCAACAGGCAATATATTCAGTGTATCGTATAGACCGGTTTCTTTAACCGCCTGTGAAAAAATGGAATACCTGGGATCATTTTCTATCATGGCAGCCAGTGTATATACTGCCGGTTGCAATACATGATCTATCACATGAATGATCCCATTCCCTACCCTGATATTGCTCTCTATGATATTCGCCTGCCGGTTTACGGTGATCCTTGTAACACCGTCCTTGTTACTGGCCCCGGTGATCAGGTATTGCCCGTACATAGTGAGCCTGTTCAACTTACCATCTGAAAAAGAACTGGTAGAAATAGTGTCTTCGAGCAGATGAAATTTAACCAGGTCTTTCAGTTCCTGTACATCTATATTTTCTACCGCTCCTTTCCCTTTTAATTGCAGGTAAGCAGAGATAGCATCATTGTCCGGCACAAATGCCGTATAAGCCCCATATACACCCAGGAAACCCTCATCCCCTGTGATAGAAATGATTTTAAGGAAGGATGAAAATTTATCCGGGTGTAGTTGCAGATAACCTGTGATATTTACTTCATCAGTAGTATTAGAAACAATAGCTACCTTTTTACAACTACACAACAGCAACAGGCATATAAAGACGATTCTCATAACGTAGTTTTATTGGTAATAAGGATTCTGCACCAGTTGCTTATCCGCCTGCAACTCGTACTGATTAATCGGGAAGTAATGGCTGCGCACATCTTTGTACTTATTGATAATCGACTGCTGCATGTTTCCTGGCGCATTGAATGCCACCATGTCCAGCAGGATGTCAAGATGTGCATAGTTATTCCGTTTCGCATGGCGTAATACATCATACCAGCGCTTACCTTCAAAAGCAAATTCACGGGACCTTTCTTCCAGTATATAATTGGATACATCTATTGCAGAAGCCGGGTCCGGCGTTCTTTCCGTAAAAACCAGTGCATGTGCCCTTGACCGTATACTGCCTACCAGTTCCAATGCCTCTGTACCCCTGTTCGTCCAGGCCAGTGCTTCCGCTTTCAGCAGCAGGATATCCGCAAAGCGGTATACAAACCAATGTGCATAGGAGTCCGCAGCCGTTCTCGCATCCAGTTGTGTACCGCTGGTAGCACCTGCAAACTTCCAGATCATCTGGTCAGTAGCCCGCATAGAACCCCCATCCCCCCTTATATCTTTCTTCGTCGCATCTGTTATATCTATCCCATACACTTCTTCCATCACCCTGGGAGCACCAATGAAACGATTATTGGCAGCGCCAAACATCGGGTAGAATGGGTTTAACTTTTGTTTATCAAACTGAAATTCAAAAATGCTTTCATTGGAATTACCTGTGAAATATACGGTATTGAACCACTGTGATTGTACATTGCCATCCATTAATCCAAACCTGCCTGAAAGGATGATCTTATCACATGCAGCGATGCAATCATCATACTTTTCCATCCACAAAAAGGCATCTGCTTCAATAGCATATATCGAAAACTTTGTAAGCCGGCCTTTATCTTCCAGTATATTCCCGTAGGTTTCCAGTGCATGCTGTTCAGCAAAAAGAAGATCTTTCATGATCTGATCATACACTTCCTGTTGTGTACTCTTTTTAAGCTGCTGCAACTGATCATCACCGGAGCTGGCCTTTAATTGCAGCGGCACTTCCCCGAATGACCTGAGCAAATAATAGTACATCAGTGCCCTCAGTCCATGTGCTTCTGCGAGATAGGCATCCAGTTGTTCCTGGGTTAATGTTTTATCTGATTCAATAACCTGCGAGGCAAAGTCGATTACTGTATTGCAATAGTTGATAGTACGGTAAACAGCAGCCCAGCCTGTATAACTATTACTGGCAAGGATATTCGCCTGCATGATACTGATTTCATCCACGGTCGTATACAGTGTTGAGCTCACCATATCTGCTCTTAATTCTCCCCATACAAAAAGATTCTGCACCAGTGCATTATCCAGCAGTGAAGCGTAACAGCCAATGACAGCCGCCTTTAGCTGTTCCTTATTCTGCCAGTAGTTATCACGGATAATGCCATCCTGTGGTTTTACATCCAGCCATTTACTACAGGATGATAAAAAGATCATTATCAAAAGAAATTTGTATTTCATATCTATCAGTTTAAAAACTGGCAGTGATGCCTATCAGGAAATTCTTTGCAGGAGGGGTAAGGGCATTATCCACCGGATAAGCAAAAGGATCATTATCTCCTTTCATAGATACATCGGGATTCTGACCGATGTACTTCGTCCAGGTATATAAATTCTCTGCTGTGATATAACATCCCGCGCTCCTGATCCCCAGTTTATCCAGTATCCTCTTCCCAAAATTGTATCGCAGAGTAACGGATTGCAGCCGTACGAAAGAGGCATTCTGCACATATCTGTCGGATCCCAGCCAGTTATAACCGGAACGGTATAATGCTCTTGGTATATCTGTTACATCGCCGGGATTACGCCATCTTCTCAATACGACGGTACTCTGGTTATCATATCCATACATGTTGCTCGTATTCATATCAGCCTGGTTCACCAGTTGATATCCCAGCCGGTACACAAAGTAGGTCGTCAGTTTCAGGCTGCCCTTGAAACTAACATTAGGACCGAATCCACCTGTAATTTTAGGGATCCCGTTACCCAGGTATACGATGTCTTTGTTATCGATATTGCCATCATGATTGATATCCTCATACATGGCATCACCTGGCTGAAAGGTGTAGTCTGTAGCAGGGTAATTAAAACGCATGTACAATGTTTGCCCATTGGCGCCCGCTATCTTACCACCTTTGGCATCCCTCACAATGGTGGCATCCCGGTCTTTATAGACACCTTTATACCTGAAGCCATAGTATGATCCGAAAGGGTTGCCTATCTGTAAATAGGTCTTATACAGGCCATTCTGATTGATGGCCACATTATTCTCCCTGGGGAAGAATTCAGAGACTGATCTCACCACATTTGTATTGCGGGCAATATTGAGATCAAAGCCTATCTGCCAGTTCTTTGTTTTTACAGGGATCGTATTCAGCAACACTTCCCATCCCTGGTTGTCCATTGTCCCCACATTCATGGCTATGTCTGAAAACCCTGAGTAGGAAGGGATTTGCAGGTTCTCGTAAAACATGTCTTTAGTGCGGTTCCGGTAGGCTTCCACATCTACCCTTATCCTGTTCTTAAAAATCCACAGATTAAAGCCCAGGTTCTGCCCTACCACCGTCTGCCATTTCAGGTTAGAGAGTTCAATATTAGAAGGATACACGCCAGCCAAATCCATATAGCTATATCCAAAAGGCTGATAAGTATTGAAATAATTCCAGGCATCTTTATCAGGCGGAGCAGAACCACTCTGTCCATAACTGGCCCTGAAACTCAGGTCATCAATGAACTTATATTTTTTCATGAATGGTTCTCCTGAAAAACGCCATCTCAATGAAAGCGAAGGAAATAATCCATACCGGTGATTAGGGCCAAATCTTGAATTACCATCACCACGGATACCCGCATTGATAATATACCTGTCTAACAGGCCATACTGGCCTTGTAATAACAGTCCTACACTTCTTGTTCTTCCCTGCACAGACTCCAGCACCAGATCTGAATTAGCAGTTCTGGAAGGATTGGATGGGTCCTGGAATGCGGAAGAAGCAGTATTGGAAGTAAGCACATTATGCGTCACATAATTCCTGTCTTCTGTTTGTACAGACATCAGCGCCTGCAGATTATGGTTAACGTCGTTCTTTTTACGGGTGTATATTAAATTGGTCTTTGTATATACGTCCAGCACATCTCCATCGCTGTCTCCTGCCCGGTTTACCACTGTTTCTGTTACCGGGCGACCTGTAGCTACCTGTGGCAGGAAAGTAGTTGCTTTAGTATTATTAATATCAAACTGTACATCAAAAGTAGCCAGCAGGGAGGATGGGATTACGTCATACTGAATATTGAATTTAGGAGTGATACGCTCTCCTACCTGCTTGTACATACTCTCCATGGCCAATGCCACCGGGTTATAAGTCTGGTAGTAAATACCCTGGATGTTAGAAGCAGGCGACAGATAATTAGGTGTAACGTTCCCATATTCATCATATTCATGAATGGCCATGTTGGGCATTTTAGTATAGGCCACCCCTCTTACCTGGTAACTTTTATCCGGTACATAATTCAGGTTATTCACCACATGCGTATAGGTGATATCCGATCTGAAACGGATACGGTTAGACACGTTATAGTCCAGGTTAATTTTAGAGGTAATACGGCCCAGCGCAGTACCTACGGTAGTCCCCTTCTGGTCCAGATACCCGACAGATGCATAATAGCGGGCCTTTTCACCACCACCGGTCATAGACACATTATGTTCCTGGGAATAGCCAATACGGGTAATCGCTTTCACCCAATCGGTATTGTTACTGTAATTGTAATACCAGTAAGGATCATAAGGATCGAATGAAAACTCTTTGTTGGTCTGGATGTTTAAGGGCAGTCCACCAGTGTTTGCAATCTCTTCCGGTATCAGTGTAGCATACTGGTCGCCACTCAGCAATGGCACATTAGCAGGTTGTTTTGAAAATGTGCCTTTGAAATTATAGGTGATAGATGGCTTACCGATATTGCCTCTTTTCGTATTAATGATCAATACGCCGTTAGCAGCCCTTGATCCCCATACAGCAGTGGCCGCAGCATCTTTCAGCACGGTAATGTCCCTGATATCAGAAGGTGCTATATTCAGCAGCTGCGCATATCCCTGTTCATCGGCGCTCCCGAAATTGAAATCGGAAGGCACTTCTGTATCATATGGCATTCCATCCAGCACAATCAACGGGTTGGCAGAACCATTGATAGAAGCAGTTCCCCTGATGCGAATAGACATGCCTGCACCGGGATCGCCGGACGTAGTACCGATATCCACACCGGGAAGGCGTCCCTGCAATGCCTGATCTATGGATGTAGCAGACAGTTCTTCCAGGTCTTTGGCCTTGATAGTAGCCGTGGCAAACGTGGTATTACGGCTTTCTATATTCATACCGGTACCATTGTCTACTGTCTGACGGGCAGTAATGTTTACCTCATTTAAATCCCTTGTATTGGAGGTCAGTAGAAAATTGATAACCGTTCTGTCATTGATAGGTTGTATGATAGTTTTATAGCTGATAAAAGAAACGGAGATCTGATTTTTAGGATTGGAAATACGAAGAGCAAAGTTTCCGTCTATATCTGTCACTACGCCTGCTACAGTACGTTTGTCTTTGTCCAGTTCAACCACGGACGCTCCAATGACCGGCAACTTTGTCCCTGCATCCAATACCTTACCTCTTACCGTAATCTTTTCAACTTTCTGCGCATGCAGAGAATTGAATAGCATGATCAGCAAACAGAGAATTATGAAGGGTTGTTTGTACATATTGATCATTGTTATTGAACTTTGTATCTGAGAAAATTATTAATGGAGTGAATGACTGCCCGGTTAGACAGGTTATTACTCCTGGCCACATTCACCAGCACGCTGTTATTAAATGCATCTCTCAGCTCCATTACGTTCAACTGATTGTTTATTGTAATGAAAGTCAGATCCCCTCCCGTTGTTCTCAGCAGGGTTTCAAAGGCGCCGGATTTTTTACCATCAGGAACAATGGTGCTTTTATTGATGATGTGGTAGTTGATAAAACGGTTGACTTTCTCTTTATCTACATCTGTTGTAGGGGTGAAATTAGGCGTGCCTGTTGTAGCATCTCCCGGTAGCCAGCCTTCTTTAACCGCTGTTGAAATAGCAGCATTGGTAGGTATCAGTACTGTATAGAAATTACCGGGAACAGTACCTGCAATATCCTTGGTACTTGTCCATGAAGAGGCACTTTTCAGATACTGGTAAAAGCTGTTAAAGTTGGTGGGATCCGTAGCTGCCAGTTGTTCAATATGATAACCAATAGGGTTTTCTGTGAAGGTGAGCAGTCCATCTGTATAATACACATTACCATTCTTCGCCGTACTTAGTTTTTCAATGTGCAGTACAGTACCGGCGTCCGCATTCCCGCTCGCAAATACAGTATTGTTCTTATACCGTACATACTCTCCGTTCCATGCTTCGATAATGCCTTCTCCGGAAAGATCGTCCAGTTCTCCATTCAGGGTAGTTAATACGGATGTTTGTAAAATGCGGTATAGTCTGTCCTGTGCGCCTGAACCAAACTGGATAGTCCCACCTGCTGCCTGGTACGACCAGTCATTCCTGTCTGAATTAAAATCATATCCTGCAGCCCGTAGTTTTGTATCGGGCATCATGAATATTGTATATTTTATACTGGGATTAATGATAGAAAATTTCAGGTCTGCATCCAGCGCTCTTGTCATAAGAGAATAGGCAGGATCAAGAAAAGGTTTCCCGTAAACGGTTCTGAATACATTGGCATCCTGCACGGTATTCATCCCATAGAAAAAACCGTTACTAAGCACCTTTTTATCTGTTATATCAGACATTGTAAAGGTGGGTACTTCATGCTGACTGTTACCCGTTATAGCCAGTTTACCAGGCCATACACTGTTCTGCCACATATGAGCATTCAACAGGCTTAACAGCACTGTTGGAGGAGCAGCTTCGAACGTGCCATAATTGACAAGTATCTCCTTTTCATAAGCGCGCAACACATCGTTCTTAGGTACGAACAATGTCCATCCGCCTGTTTGTGCATCAGTACCGGATGAGATATAATTTTCATTGTTGGGAGAGAAGGCTAATGCCGCACTGTATAGTTTCACAAATACTGAATCCGTAGATCCTGTCAGCACCATATTACGGTGTGTGAGATCGGCATTCGACTGGTAAGCAACCAGTTTGTCCAGCAGGCTTTTAAACTCACTATAGTCCGGATTAGCTGATAAATAACCTTCCAGGTTCTGCAAAGGCAGTAACACTTTATCTATTTCATGGATGATACCATTTTCAGCAGCGATATCTGCATTCACCACCGCAGCATCCATTACATTAAAACCGGTATAGGGAATACCAGGATAAAAGAAATTATAGTCCGCACCACTTAATCCGTTTGCAGATAAATACCTGTCGATAAAGTAAGGGATGTTTTTATTGTTGTTATCATTGGCCGCATATCCCCCGTTCCTGTTGGCGGCTATAATCTTGCCTGAATGGCCGGTTTCTGTGTATACCCAGTCGTAGTAAGTGGTTTTCCTTTTGTAACCCTGACTGGTATCCGGTTGTCCCGCTCTTTGGTAGTTGCTCAGCTGATCTTTCCGGTAAGCATTATACACAAGTGCGTAGGTCACTATTTTACGGGCCATGAGGGAGTCAATACCATCATCCCCGCTAATCCCCTTTTCCTGGAAATACTTTTCAAAGGCAGCGTCATTGGGAGCAAAGAATGTCCAGTAACCAGCCTTACCAAGGATATCTTTATACCCGGCCTTATCAATAGTAGCCAGCAGGTGTTTGAAGTTCTTATGTGCTTCTAACTGTTGGTAGATAGGAGACGCGAGCCAATCGGGACGGCCATAATATTCATCAAATGCTTTTTTACGGCAACTACAGATCAGACAAATAAATAATAGAAAGGTCGTACCCGGAAGCTGGATACTTCGGATCATTTTTTTCATAACGAATTCTTTAACATTGTCCCGGCTAACAGAGAGACTAATTCTGGTTGATGATGGAATTTATCTTTATATCTGCTACAGTTCTTCGTGGAATGCTAAGTTAACGGGACCTTATCTCCCTGGGAATGGAAGATTATACAATTACCTGTAAATATCGGCATGGAAATTTTGGTGAGGCATGGAATATTATACAGCTATGGCGTATAACTAATTGAAAATTAGGGTTAATCTGCTTTATAATATAATATAACGACGCCGGAGTCAAACGTCTTCAATTTCATCAGTTTCATGTTGATCCTATCTTTAAACAACGGTTTCCCTTTACCTAATATAACAGGATGTACCCAGAGCAGGTATTCATCAATCAGGTTTAACTGCATTAAAGAGTTCACCAGTTTACCACTTCCGTAGATGATAATATCCTTACCGGTCTGTTGTTTTAACTGCAGGATCTCTTTACCGGTATTCCCCTTTACGAACCTCGAATTATTCCAAACCGGGGTATCCATACTCCTGGAGAAGACAACTTTTTCATAACGGTTCATCATCTCTGCGAATGCCAGGTCTTCCCTTGGGAAAGACATATCCGCAGCCCGGTTAGGCCAGTATCCGGCCATTGCACTGTAAGTTACCCGCCCAAGAATGATCGTATCCGCTCTGCTTAACTGTTCACACAGAGAATGCGCCATATCTGCTCCCCATCTTTCAAAATGCCAGTCGAGTTCACAATTGGGGCCTGCTATAAAACCATCCAGTGTTACATTCATGGAAAGGACCACTTTTCGCATGCACACGTATTTATAATGAAGTAATAACTCCTTCCTCAAGGATATTTTTCATATTTACAAGACTGATCTCCATATCCCTCCCCAGCATTTTCTCCATGTTCATAAATAACAACATGATGTTCATGGGGTACTTCATGGTGCTGCTCATTCCCCAGGTGACCTTTGTCTGGTTTGGTGATAAGGCGGTGGTTGTGAACGGTGTTTGTGCCAATCCGGCGAAAGGTCTTATAAAACGTACTTCCACATCCAGTTTTTCCCCTTCTACTATGTTCTTGATCTCCTGTTCACCCTTACCTGCCTTTTTATTACCATCCCATGCATAGATAAATCCTACGGTCCCATCAGTACCGGTAAATGTCTTTTTCATGTTGGGGTCGGTCATTACCCATTTACTGTAATGATCCTGGTTCTTCAGGTATTTCAGGTAGTTAAAGACGTCCTGCTTGGGCTTGTCAATAATAATGTTCCGTTGAATAGCATACGATTTCTTTGAGAATAAGCCTATTATAAAGAGTAATATTATAAGCGATACGATAATCAGTAAGATATTCATATGGGTAATAATTTATTGTTACAAAAGTATTCTCATTAATATAATTTTATCATGTGTAAATAGGACATCTTACAGGGGTAGTTGCGACTTAATTTCCTTATTTTTACTACTCTACGACCTAAAAACCTACAAATGAAGCATATTTCAATACTTGTGTTTAATGAAGCAGTTCCGGCAAGTATCGTAGATCCACGTTATATGTTCACTGCCATTAACCAGTTTTTACAGGAAGCCGGAGAAGAACCTGCCTTTAATGTGCAGCTTATTGGCCTGAAAAAGGAGATTCCGTTACACAACGGGGTGTTTTATGTGCATACAGATGCGCTGATTACAGATACTCCTGCCACAGACCTGATCATCATACCTGCATTAAGTGGGGATATCTACGCCGCTCTGGAAGCAAATAAGGCTATGATCCCCTGGATAGTGGAACAGTACCGGCAAGGGGCCGAAGTAGCCTCTCTTTGTATAGGTGCATTTTTGCTGGCGGCTACAGGTTTGCTGAACGGGAAGAAATGCTCAACACACTGGCTATTTGCCAATGAATTCCGGACCCTGTTCCCGGATGTAACGCTGACAGATGGAAGTATCGTTACCGATGAACAGGGGCTTTATTCCAGTGGTGGGGCTAACTCTTACTGGAACCTGCTGCTGCACCTGGTAGAGAAATATACCAGCCGTACAATGGCGATTAAAGCATCCAAATTCTTTGCAATAGAAATAGACCGTAAGAGCCAGTCGCCCTTTATTATGTTCAACGGGCAGAAGAAACATGAAGATGAGCCTATCAAACAGGCGCAGGAGTTCATTGAAAAGAATGTAACAGAGAAAATATCCATAGAAGATCTGGCGGTTAAATTTGCCATCGGCAGACGCCATTTTGAAAGACGCTTTAAGAAAGCTACAAATAATACGCCCAGCGAATATATTCAGCGTGTGAAGATTGAAGCAGCAAAGAAACAGCTGGAGAATACCCGTAAAAACGTCAATGAAGTAATGTATGATGTGGGTTATGCAGATACGAAAGCCTTCAGGACCATCTTCAAAAAAGTAACGGGATTATCTCCTGTCGAATACAGGAATAAGTATAATAAAGAGATGATGATGGCGTAGTAAGCTAAAAGCCCGTATAGGGCTTTTAGTCCGGCATTTATAGTGTAAACTCTCCTGTTTCAATATCCACCCCTGTAGCAAGCGGGGCTTTCTTTTTAATATATGGGAGATCTACCGTAGGTAACGTACCGCCTGAGGCAGCACCTGCTATCGCTCCTCCTATTAATCCTCCTCCTATCATACTGCCAAGTATCACATTATTCTTACGGCGTGCATTAGGTAGATAGTCGGTAAGAACAATGGCATTCTGTTTTTGTTCTATAGGTATCAGCTTACCTTCATATTGCTTGAACGCCATTCCCTCTCTTCTTAATCCCCAGAATTTATCAACATAAATTCTTTTCCCTGTACTGTCTTTATAATAAAAGTGTTTCGTATTGCTGTCATAAGCTACATTGATAAAAGAAGGCGTATCATTTATAAACGCTTCAAACGTCATGTATATACCATCTTCATGCGTCTTCTCCTCCAAAGCAGGTTTCCGGTAACGCTGCATGGCCTTTTCTTTTATTTCAGACACCGGATAAGCCGGACTATCAGGCTGCTTTGAGGCAAGCGATGCCTGTAACAGCAGCTGTAAAGCTTCAGCAATATGATCTCCATGTTTATGTGTAACATCCAGACCAGACATCACCAGTACGGTATCTATCTGTGTAATCCATTTAAAGGTTTCATTACCTGCAAAGGCATTGGCCTTTAATCGTACAAACCCTTTTTCACTCATACTGAAAGTACGTTCATTGATATGTAACTCCTGTATCACCCACAACAACTGAGGAGCATCTTTTTTATAAATTGATTTATACTGTTCATCTACATAAGACTGTAGAAAGATCGTTAAAGGTTTATCAGCTACCGCTTCACCCCACCTGTTCAACATACCGGTTTGTACATACCCCAGCAGAGAAGAATCACTCACTGCATTGATCACCTGTATCCCGGAAATATCCATTCCTGATGGCGCTTTATTATCAGAGGTCGTCAGTGAAATTTTATGTTGGGCATGGGTAACAGTGGCAAAGAAGCCCAGAAGGAGCAGACAGCTAACAGTTTTCATCTATATAGGTTGAGAAGATGAAGATAATTAAACAGTATTAATTATTCAAAAAATATATAAAAAAGACAGCATAAACGTCATTCCTATAAAAATAATGAAAACACTCCTCTTGTCAATTATATCCCGCACCTTATCAATCATAATTGATGAAAAAACAGGTATTCCATATTATTGTATAGCCTCAAGGCTATTCACCCTCTTCAAATATATTTATGAAAATAGTAGTGATCGCAATAATTACCTGGCTGGCGACAATGTGCGCTAATATTTGTCTTGGACAAAAGCCACATAACTTCCCCGAAATATCTCAACAGAACGAACGTGGGAATTTCGTCACAGACAGTTTTACCTCAACTCTACTCAATGAAAATAAAATACATTTAAATCCTCTGCGTAAGATATATGTCTATCTGCCGGCCTCGTATAAGTCATCCAAACGATCATACCCGGTGGTGTTTTATTTTCATACAATTGTTACCAATCCTTCTCAATTGTTAGAATCATCAGGTATTAAAGATCTGCTTGACAAAGCATTCAACAGCCATCTTTGCCGTGAATTTATATTGGTAGTACCCGATTGTAGCTCCCCGGTTGCCGGAAGTTTTTATGAAAATTCACCAACCAGCGGCCGGTGGCTGGACTATATTACACAAGAACTTGTACCTTTTATTGATGCAAAATACCGGTCAATACCTCAAAAGGAAAGCAGGGCTGCAATAGGAGACTTTATGGGAGGAAGAGGCGCATTTGTGCTGGCAATGACCCGGCCAGATCTTTTTAGTATGGTTTACGCCTTACATCCTGTTGCAACCGGTATGGGTAACATACCCTGGGTTAACATGGATATCAACTGGGAAAAAATTCATACCGCTACATCATTTGAAGAGCTGGCGGGACTGGGGTTTACTTCAATTTTCCTTGCTATACAACAGGCCTTTTTACCTAACCCGGACAGACCACCCTTCTATTGTGACTTCATGTTTGAGCCTGAAAATGGACACATGAAATTAAATGCGGAAAACATGCAAAAAGTAAAAGATTCGTTCCTGTTAGATCATTACCTTCAAAAAAACAGGCAAAACCTGTTACAGCTAAAGGCGATAGCATTTGACTGGGGAAGGTTTGATCCAATACAGGATCATGTAATCTCTGCGGAACATTTAAGTCGCGAATTGCAGGATATGGGAATTAATCATGAGGCGGAGGAATATGCAGGCTTACCCTGGAATAAAAACTGGTCCGAAACCGGACGCTTTTACACACGGGTAATTCCATTTCTTAACCGCCATCTAAAGTTTGAGGGAAATTAAAATGTTCCGGATAGGTTTGGATATAATAAGGAGTAAAACTTCATAAGTTTGAAGCGGTTTATGAAGATGAATTTTATATCATGTTGTTCAGAAGAGGTCACAACAACTGGTCCCAGATCTCCCTGAAATCTTCATCGCTAAGTGCTTCACTCAAATCATAAGCATCATACCCGGTTGAATGTATGGCATCTCTGCATTGCAACAATAGTTTAACACATTTCTCCTTATCGCCTGATTTTATCGCCAGCCTTGCCATAGAGATGTAAGGATGTGAATAGTAATTTCTACCCTTCACTGCAGCGATTTGCAGTTTTTCTTCTGCCAGGCGGTTAATGGATGGCGACTTGTAATCGTAGGCCAGTCCGGTATATTCAAGAAGGAAATCGCCCCAGTAAATATTCAGCTGAAAATCCTCTTCATGTTTATATACCTGTGAGAAAATTTGCAGCCCGTGTTCAAATGTATTGATTAGTTTTTCGTAAGCTCCCTGTTCATGATAGATATGTGCCATGCCCAGCAGGGAATTGGTAGCATATACCGGAAATGTCCAGGCGGCCTGTTGTTGCTCATGACCCTTTGTAAAGAAATCAACTGAAATCTTGTAATACTCCAGTTTCAGATCATTGTCTTCCGATCTTTTGGCCGTGTCTGACTCCAAAACGTTTTCCAAAATGCAATTTGTTTTTACTTTGCATTCATCAGACTCATTCGTAGGAAATTGCCAACAGGCTTTATGAGGTCACGCCCAGCCTATTTTTTTGAAATTATTTTCAGCCACGAACAAAACCCAAACAAGTACTGTTATCTAACAGTGCAAAAACATACTAACTCAAATAACCAGATCGATTCATCAGCTCCTGACCTCAAACACCAAAATAACTAATGAAGAAAACATCAACGCATCACTTAAAAGCATATGAAACATACCAGTAAATAACCATACACCACCCCGGCATTTCATATAATACTAATTCCTTCTGCAGGGTGGTATCTACTTGCATGTTTGCTCCATATCTGGCTTCTCCCTCCGGAGATGACTGGTATTTCTTTGTCTGATATGTATCACTTATACATATACGTATTTCTATGGCGGATACCGAAAAGCCAGAACAGAGTAGGTAAACCTTTTAAACCACATTTTATGTCAAACGCAGCACAAGCACCCAGCCGTTCAAAAAAATCTCAAAAGTCCGTAGCCAACACCGTTAATTTAATAATGGTCGTTGACACTGATGTTATTAAGAAAACCTATGGTCCAAATTCGGGTCAGAACAGCGCCTGTGGTCTTAACCATCATGAAGGCATCAACCTGCTATGCCCTAAAGCCAACTATGTAGGGCAAGCCGGGGGAGTGAGTGACCCGGCTAATATTATCTTCTCCGCAAATTTGCAAGACTATGTTTCTTTCTGGGCTACCACTATTTCCAATAATTCAGATGATGCCGTTATAATGTATAATGTATTGCCCAACAGCAACAACCCCAATGTCTTTAATCCTTTCCAGTCGAATGAGGAAACTATGAGCGGCGCGGCAGTACCTTCACAACCCAATCCCTTTCCGGCGACACTCACGTCCCAGACGTTCTATTCATACGAGTCCAAGATTAAAAGTAAAGGTACGGAAGCCTTCACCATCTATTTTGCCATATATGAGGTTGATCCGAACAATCCGGAAAACCAGATTCTCTATGGCTGCTACTATTGGGATCCAACCATTCAGGTAAAATAATCAGGCATCACTCCACATATTGAAAGTTTTATGTACAGCAGTTCTGTCTATACAGAACTGCTTCTTTATGTCTTTGCCTGCCGGATTTGTTCTTCCTTTCCCTGGATAATCAACTACTACACCATGCTAAAAACTATTTTCGAACAGAAGAGTACCGATCGTCCTGTTGTCTGGAATATTATTAATTCTTTTCAAGGTTTAGGCTAATATCCGGTCATTTTGGGGCTATCCGGTTTTGTATTATTTTAGTATTTTGTTAACCAGGCGGAGCTGGATGTATTCTATAAATGAGTATATTGAATTACCTAAAGAATATCCCTTAATAAAACAGATTAATTACCCTTTTTCTCACCCAAATAACCCAAGACCATGAAAAGACTCATTTTCGCGCTATTCATTTTCTCTTTGATGGCATGTTCCAAAAATGAGAATGATTCTCAGAAATTAAAATTAGCCAACGGACTGATGACAGATTCCGATACTACAGGCTTTACCGGCGTTGCGGCCTGTTACTGGACGCTTAATCAGACATTGGAGAATCCGCCGGATGATTATATTCCGGGATCCGCAGAACTTGAATTTCAATCCTGTATCGGCTCATACGGCGGCGGATCCTCGTCTGGTCCTACCTTGTATCCCCCTGCCCCTCCTGTTATATTAACAAAAGTTTATCCGGATGCCCCCGATGTTAATGATGACCAGGTCCTCAAGGCTTTCTTCCATCTTTATATCGATTATATTAATGGAACACTGCCGGATTACGCGGGTGCGGGTGCTAAAATAAATCTGTATAACAGTCTGATTATGCAGGCATTGTCCACCTATCCTCCTGCCGGTAGCAATAACCTGGATAAAATCAACTCCTGTGTCACCTATATCTTTAATTATCCGCCTTCGGATCCCACATTTAACAAAAGTGAATTCCTTGATTATGTAACGAATGTGGTTTACAAATATGCAGGCAAGCTGAGGATTACTGTAGCTTTATCGAGGCAATTGAGTTTATCTTTCGATGCATATTCGCTGTTCACTATGTTATTGTAGCTATAAACGTGTTGGATCAGATTCCCTGATCCAACACTACTTCTGAAAAAAACTTGCAGGAATGAATCCTTGCCTGGTGATCAATCTATTTCTGATGAAGGCACAAGCTGTTACCATCAAGGTCTTTCAACCATGCAAACCTGCCCCAGGGTGTATTATCTATTTTCCCGATTTCCAGGCCTTTTGTTCTTAATTCCTGAATTTCTTGTTCAATATCATTTGTTTCGAAAATAATACCTTGAAAGTTTGTGAGAGATATAGAGGTATTCCCCTCAGGCAGCCCCATCTGAATCCAGGTTTCTCCATGATCCGCTGGCGCTTCCACTATTACGTGGAACCCTAGTTTCAGATAAAACTCCTTAGCTTTTTGCCTGTCCTTTACAGGAACCATGATAATTTCTACTGCTTTCATTTTTAAAGCTTTTATCGTTTGAATTCTTATTTTCAATATAAAACTAAATATAAAATCGCCATGTAATACACTGTAAATACGACAATCTTACCTGTCAATCGCGACAGGGTAAATTGTTACCTTTGTTTCATGAGACATGTTTCTATTCTTGCATTGCATGAGGCAACTATGACCTCTATAGATAGTAGCCAACAGTTACTGAACAGGGCAAACGATTTTCTGAAATATCAGAAAAAAGCAGGTTTCTACACAGTGGAAATCGTAGGTGCTGAAAAGAATATCAAATTGAATCAAGGGCTTTATACCATTAGCGTAAATAAAACCATTGACGAAGTGAAGAAGACTGATGTGATAATCATTCCGCTGCTATGTGGTAATTTTTCAAAAGCTATACAAGAAAACAAAAAATATTGCGATTGGGTAATTTCACAATATTACAATGGTGCCGAGATTGTATGCCTTTGTGTAGGTTCCTTTTTTTTGGCATCGACAGGGTTGCTCAAAAACAAAAAATGTGCGATACATTGGGCCGCTAAAGATGAGTTTAAGGCAATGTTCTCTGACGTCAATTTAGTCGATGATAAGATAATTACAGATGAATCCGGAATTTATACATGTGCCGGCGGGTATTCGTACTTGAATTTGCTTTTGTATTTAATCGAAAAACATTTAGGGAAGGAGATGTCAATACTGGCGTCAAAGATGTTTGAAATTGACATTGAAAGAAAAAGTCAGAACCCGTTTATCATTTTTATCGGACAAAAGAAACATACGGATAAGGAAGTGCTATGTGCACAGGAATTTATTGAGAATAGCCCTGCGAATATATTTACTGTTGAGGATATCTGTTCAAAGTTTAGTGTTGGGAGAAGAACTTTTGAAAGGAGATTTAAAAAATGTACCGGTAATTCCATAGTTGAATATATTCAAAGGGTAAAAGTTGAATTTGCAAAAACGCAACTGGAGTCAGATAGGAAAAGCATCAACGAAATAATATATGAGGTTGGGTACAATAACATAGATGCATTTCGAAAAGTATTTAAAAGGTATACCGACTTATCACCAATCGATTATCGAAAGAGATTTATCAGGCGGTGAGGCCCCATAAACCGACTTATTAAATTCTCAAACCAGAAGTATTCTGATATATTTTTAACTCGATATATAAATTTATAAATATTGCTCGGGCATTTCATCGTAAGTTCTTCCATTAAGGATTCTTCCATTTTTTTTCTTATTAGTTCCACCCCATTGTTTGAAAAAAAAAGCAACTCCAGCAGATTTACATTGATCCATTATTTCCAAAACCCAATCGGGGTTCATAGGCCTAGCTTTATGACCGCTTTCGCCTCCTACAATTACCCAGTCTATATTAGTTAAATCCATATTGGGTAGTGGTCCAATCAAAGGCTCACAAGAAAGGAACTTTGTTCTAGCGCCTGTTTGCCTTAAAAGATCAAGACGATGAAGTACCCTATGGTCCTCTATAGAAACCCCCATCCAAATATTATGTGGCCACTTTAATTCTCGATGAATCTCTAAAAGCCTATCAGCCCTTTTGGTTAAAACCTGAAAAGTATGCTGAGGATTTTCATTCATTACTAGGAAAACCTTTTTTATAAAATCAAGAGGAACACTTTTATGAAATAGGTCACTCATAGAATTGACAAATACAACTTTCTGCTTTTTCCAAGTATATGGAATCTGTAATGCATCTTCATGCAGCCTTATTTTAAAAGCATCTTTGTATTTATCTACTCCCATTGCCTGAAGGCGCTTAGCCATAACTTCTGCGTAACAATACTTGCATCCCGCAGATATTTTTGTACACCCAGTAACTGGATTCCAGGTCATCTCTGTCCATTCAATGCTCGATGATGCCATTAAGACTACAATTTATAGTTAGGTTTTATAATATCATTGGCTATTTTCAATCCTGCTTTATTATTAGTGGCCATCATAAAATGGTACATTATAACATTCATACTATTCCTCATAGCAAAAGAATCAGAAACATACTTAAAGACAGTTTTTAGTTTTTCTTGGTATAAAATTCCTGCTTTCTCAATTGCGCCCTTTTCTTTTTCGATCCAATTCTCTTCTCCAAATAAGGTAAATGATGATTGCCTTTTGTAAAAATGCTTTCTTATATCTTCCTTATCCATACCTAAGAATATTTCTAGTCTATTTAGCCAAAGATCATCAATTTTTCCCGTCTGTGTTAATAGCCTTCCGACTCCAATACCAGTAGGAACTAAAATCCATAAATCAACACCAGCGTCTTTCAAAGACTCAATAGACTTCCAATTTACACTCATTCCATAAGGATCTATGAAGGCTAAAGCTCTAAATTGTTTATTTTTCTTTAAATAGTCAGCCATACTTTCAAGTTTCTGGTTGCAATCTCCTTGAACGATAAATGTTGACTTATTTGGGAATTGGTCTTTAATGGTTTGTTCTAATAAATTTTTATTCTTTTTATTTTTTTCAACAAAATAATAAAGATCAAATGACTTGGGATCTTCAATTTCTAAAATTCGGAGTGCAGTGCCTTTGATTACATCTTCACTTTCAGGAGGATCATTATCAATATGACCAGATCCTGCAAAACCATCAAAATATAACGTTTTTACCCAAGCTTGCTTATTCATAATGGTTAAGTAAGCTTGGGCATATGCCACAACTATTTCCATCTTATCGATGGTCCAACTACCACCAAAACTATTCATTATCTGAGGGTTAGGTTTTAAGTTGCTACATTTGACTGGACAAGAAGTTAAGATAAAATACCTTAGCATCATGTCACGAGGAAGAAAAACATATTACAAGCAGTTCAAGCTCATGAGCGTAGAACTAAACAACAAACGAACTAGCTTAGTTCAGATTACATGATTAGTTGTAAAAACTAATGAACCCTAATAGTATTAGGTATAAAACATTTAAAGGCATAAAAAAACCTCCCTAGATGGGAGGCCTATAATCAGTTTTTTTTAAATCTTGTAAAATCTCTCTTGGTAAAATCTTTGGAGGTCTAAAATCTCTAGTAAGAAAAAAATTATTTTGTAAAGATAGTAAAAATATAATTAAATAAAAAATTAAGGTCTAAGCCATTCATCATCCGGTTTAGCGATTAACCTTGCATTGTTAATCGCCATATCTAGTGTAAGGCAAGTAGATGCTCTATATATATCATTTTCTTTTTCTACTACTAAAGCAAGATCCGCTTTTGCCTTGGTCATCAAGCATAAAGGTAACAAAAGTTGTAGTTTACCTTTATAGAACTGAGGGATTGCCGTTTTATAATTTCTTTTTATCCTTCTTTTAGCATCATCTATTGTCCCTTGCAATAGAATTCCCAGTTGATAATTATCCATTGCACTCAACGTAGCAGGAAATCTTGATTTATTATCTGTTATAATATGATCAACGTTAATTCTCAAATCAAGCCTTGTATCGTAAATTAATTCTGCCGGATTCTGAAAATAATGCGCAGATCCGGGTAATTTGGAGAATTTCATTAAATCTCTGTCGCTAGCTTTACGCCAACCTATAAAAAACCACTTTATTTGTGTACGTGGATTCTTATTTGATTGAAAATAAGCATATACTTCTTCCTGGTTTTCAGTGACCAATCCTGTATTAAAAATGGAATAATCATTTTCAACTTCAATCTTTCCTTCACCTTCTAGTTTCGAGAAAGTATGATGTATATAATTAAATAAAACGGGGTAATCAGATGATGGAGTCAATTTATAATTCCAATCTTCATTCATCACTAATGACGCTAATTCGGATAAATTTCGTTTGAAATCGGGAAACCAACCAAAGCTAAATAATGGCAGATTTGACATGGAATTTCTGTTAAAGAATTTTGAAAATACGATTTTTAAGGTCAGGAATAACTACAATCAATTATTGGGATCTGCTTTAACATTTGCAAAAAAACAATTGAGGAAGCATTTTCTCCTCAAAAAATAAAACTAAAAATCGCTACAAAAAATTGTAGCGATTAGGAGTTGCCCCACCTGGATTCGAACCAAGACAAACAGTACCAAAAACTGTCGTACTACCATTATACTATAGGGCACCGTATAATTGGATGGCGAAATTAGTAATTTTTCCTAACCCACAAAAAAAACTTTTAAAGAATTAGCTTAACCCGCCACTGATAACACTTTAGATACCACGGCCTCCGGTGGTAACCACTCCATACAGGCGTGATCACCGCGAAAACAAGGCTTATTGCCGAAAATAGAACATGGACGGCAGGAAAGGTCATTTACCTGTACTGCGTTATGAATACTTTGCCCATATCCCATAAATCCTGCAAAAGGATGGGTAGCTCCCCAGACAGATACCACCGGCACCCCAAATAGGGAGGCCAGGTGCATATTCGCAGAGTCCATACTGATCATTACATCCAGCTGACTGATAACCACCAGTTCTTCAGGAAGGGTGTAACGCCCAGCAATGACTACAGCCGTTGGGTATTTTGCCGCCAGAGCAGTTAGCTGGGCTACTTCATTAGCACCGCCGCCCATCAGTAAGACTGTCGTAGCAGGCTGTTGCACTAAAGCGGCCAGTACCTGCTCCATTTTATCGAGAGGGTATGTTTTCTCACGATATGTAGCGAAAGGCGCCAGGCCTATCCAGCGATTGGTTTCCTTTTTAGCAGACCGTGGAAATACCGGTGGCGTAGCAGAAACATCGACCGCCAGTCCCAATTTCCGGAAAACATCCGCATACCGCTCAATAGTGCTGGTCAGCGGCCGCAGGATCTTGTTCTCCCGGCGTGCCAGCGCCTTCTTCTCCGCACGTCCTTTATCGATCACAGCAACACGTTTGCCACTTAGTTTAAAGAAGGTACGCACTATCTGAGAGCGCAGCACCTGGTGAAGGTCTGCCACCGCATCTATGCGATATTCTTTGCGTATACGAAGAAACAGCCCGAAAAGACCTTTAAATCCCTTGTGCGCCCCTTTCAGGTCTGCCGGGAAAAAGATCAGCCGGGGGATGTTGGCACAAAGCGCACCCCAGTTCTTATTGGTGACAAAAACGATCTGTATATCCGGATTGGCATCCAGGACTAACTTCATCACAGGGATAGTCATGGCGACATCCCCCATAGCAGAAAAACGGATGGCCAGTATTGTTCTCATCAGGATTTAGCGTAAAGGACCGGATTCAGGGACGGATCATTGTACATTTTCATCTGCTTATACACTTTCATGTACTTTTTACCGGCGCCGATATCTTCCAGTAACAGCGTAATAGCCGCTCCCAGGTCATTGCGCTGGTCCAGCAGAATGTCCAGTTTACGCTGACAGGCTTCGCGATGCTCTGCAGAAGCATCCGCACGGGTAGCCTCTTCACGCATATGGTAAATCTTCAGCGCCAGAATAGACAGACGGTCTATCGCCCATGCCGGACTTTCCGTATTAATAGACGCATTGGCAAGCGGTGAAACAGTCCTGAACTGCTCCAGGAAGTAGCTGTCTATGTACTCCACCACATCCGTACGCTCCTGATTAGACCGGTCGATCCAGCGCTTGATTTCCAACGCCTTTACCGGATCGATCAATGGATCGCGGATAATATCCTCCAGATGCCATTGCACCGTATCAATCCAGTTTTTAAGATATAGCAGGTGTTCTATAGCTGCTTTTTCATAAGGATTCAGGATAGGCTGATTCACACTGTTATGCAGATGATAATCGGCAATACTCTGATCAAATATTTTATTGCACAGTTCTGTAAACATGAAGCAAATGTATATAAATAGCCTTAACATTCAAGTAACATGTACTGCTTACATTTATTTTCCATAATAGCAACCTTATATCAAACTATATGTCTGATAACCCATCCAGAATACTCTTTGATCAATTGTTTGAGGACAACCGTGAAAAGGTCTACCGGTTTGCTTTCAAACTTACCGAAGACCGTTTGCGGGCACAGGAAATTACGCAACAATGCTTTATTAAGCTATGGGAGAACATGTATAAAGTACAACCCGGACAAGACATCTTTCCGCTGCTGTTCGTGTATGTAAAACATATTGTTATTGATGAAACACGTAAGTTATACCGGGAGAAAAAGTCCCTGGAAAAAATACCTGCCGGGCCACAATCATCAACAGACAACTCCCTGTTGCATAAAGAATTCCGCCAGCACATCCAGAAAGTAATAGAGAAAATGCCGGAACAACGCCGTAATATCTACCTGCTCAGCAGGGATAAAGGCAAAAGTTATAAAGAGATTGCAGACCAGCTAAGCATCTCCCCCTCTACCGTCAGAAATCACCTCAACCTGGCCCTGCAATACATCAGGCGGGAGATGATGGCCCACTACGATATGTAAAACAATTCGCTATGAAACGTTACTTATTTGTTTTCCTGCTATTAGCCGCCTGCAGTAAAAAGGACCAACCAGTTACTCCTGTACCTACAGGCCCTGTTACGCAGAAAGAGATCAATAACTGGATGCTTGATAGTATGAAGTACTTCTACCTCTGGAATGATCAGTTACCCGGAAATGCAGATACTACACTCACAGCAACGGCCTTTTTTGCCCAGTTGAAAAACAAAGACGATCGTTTTTCTTTTTTGTATAAACCAGCCGATGAAACTACTTACCCGAAATACATGCTGTTTATCTACGGGTTTGATTTCTCCGTTATCGACGGTCCTGATGGTGTTACCGGTGTGGTAAAACTGGTAATACCGGGTTCTGTAGCTGCACTGAAAGGTATGCAGAGAGGTAGTTATTTTACACAGATTAACGGAACAACCCTTACTGCTGATAATGCAGCGAATCTGAGTAATACTTTATTGCAGAGCGGTACAAGCGCTTCATTTACAATGGCTGATGGTAAAACAATTACCTTATCAGCGGAAAGCCTGGGAGAAAATCCTATCTATCAACAAACTACTTCTATTATCAAAGGTAAAGTAGTCGCTTATCTCTTCTACAATTATTTCAACGATATCTATAACCGGGCTCTTATTCAGACATTCCAGCAGTTTAAAGCCGCAGGCGCGACTGAACTGATCCTCGACTTACGTTATAATCCGGGAGGGAGTGTTGCCGCTGCTGCATTGATTAATGCTATGATAGCACCTGATATTAATGAACAAAACATCTTTGCAAAGTATAGCGGTAACAATCATCTGGGGCAAAGAGACATTTCCTATAAGTCTGCGCTGTCTGTTCCTGAAAGCGGAGCACCGGTGTCCTTTAGTGATTTATCAACAGGTAGATTATCACTTAACCGCGTATTTATTTTATCCGGTGCAAAAACAGCTTCTGCTGCGGAATTGACTATCAATTCACTGAAACCTTATACAACTGTAATACAGATCGGGGAAAAGACGTATGGGAAAGATAAAGGGGCTGTTATTATTCAGGATACACGTTCTCCCCAACGTATTCCCTGGGCTTTGCTGCCTATCACTTATAATTTACTTAATTCAAAAGCACAGGGTGGATATTCACAGGGGATTACGCCTGATTATATAGCTGATGACATGGCGACACAGCCATTATTGCCTATCGGAGATCAGAACGATCCCCTGATAGCAAAAGCAATTGCTATTATAAACGGGAATAACAGACAAGCCAATGTAACTACTGTAAAAAAACGTTATTACGATGCGGAAGAAGCAGCAGCGGAAATGAATCTGGTAAAAATAAAAAGGTGAAGGAAGATAAACATCTTCCCTCACCAGACCAATATGAGTGAATCTTACTAAAACCTGGACCAATTCGCCGTCCAATCATCCTCTCCAAAAATAAACGCCCCGGCAGCAAAAAAACGTGCAACGCTTACCTCCCGCGGATACCAGTTCGCGGCACTGGCGGTCGCCGGCTTTGAGAAAGGATTTACCAGCAATATATCTGCATTGGGATCTGCTCCCGAATAAATATTATTCAATAATTCCGCTCTTTCATTATAAGGTGAGTGACAAGCATGTACAAGATTATTATCCAGCATAAATGAATTCTTACGGTAACAGTTACCGGTAGAATCATCTAATAGAATGCCCTCATTAAATCCCATAAAAATAGAATTAATGATTTGGGCCATACTGTTCCGCAGATAAGCGCCATGCCCGGAACCTATCATCGTCATATGATCAATTACAGCACCGGCACGATCACTTTCTACACCATTTGACAGAGATAACCCTAATCCATAAGTAATATGACCAACGTAACCCTTTTCCAAACCGAACATCTTACCCACCGGTTCTACTGCTATTAAATAAGAGGCATTTACCTTACCACCTGAAAACCGGAAAGCATCATCCCCTGATTTATATACTTCAATATGATCCAGTGTAGCAGCAGAATCAACGTTTTCTAATGAAAGGCGACCATACTCAATCCTTGCGTATTGTAAAATACCGGTACCTGATAAAACAATACCGCCCCAATCGCCGGGGGCCTGATCTGAAGAAAATATGATAGGACTAAAAGAGGTACCTGAAGCTAACAGTTTAGCGCCTTTCGTAATCACAAGCTGACTAACTGGTAATCCTTTAATACCCTGAATTAAGGCTCCTTTGGAAATAGTAAGTGTAGCATTATTGGTAACAGATACAAGGCCACTCAGCTTGTATGCTTTACAACTATCGAGAAAAAGATCTGTAGTGATGCTACCTGCAATGATACTATCTCCACATGGGGGGGTTACCATAACATCTTCTTTCTCACAAGCACACAATAGTAACAGGGAAACAAATAATGGCCATCTTTTCATCTTGCTATTTTTAATAACGGCGTACTGTAAAAACAGTACGCCTTTTTTTGAAACATTTGATTGAGAGATGAATCGTTATCTCTTAAATCGTCCAAGGGGGTATTTTTCTTCTTTAGCAGGTATAATAATTACCTAATAATTTATCTGTTATATTATGAGTTGTTATTTTCATTTTAAAGGTAGATCGTAGAGGATGATACATCTCCGGCATCATCGTGTACGTTATAAATATAATAAGCTCCGCCATACTCCTGCAGAAATAAGAAGTAGTCTGAACCAGATGGTAATACTATAAAAGTACCGGTAGCTCTATCATATAATCTTCCAAGATAATAATAAGGAGTGCCATCAGCCGCTGCATAAGGCAATCGAATAGTATTAGGTGATAATCTTGTTTTCATAAAATCGTTGATTACATACCCGGTTTCATCCGGATTACCTGTATCAAAATTAAAAACGCAGATATGCAGATCTATAGAATATGTTTTATAATAATCACCTAAGTTGTTAAGTATCTGAAAAGCCACTGTATCCTGAGAGATTGGTGCTCCTGCATATACAAATCCTTTAAAGCCAAATTCTTCACTATATCCAAAACGAAAAGACTGTTGCGTGTTTTTTGTCAATGTTACAAGCGTATCCGCCAATAATGTATCAGTGTTTGCCTTATAGATTTTCAATCTGCCCTGGCCTGCATTTAAATTAAATGTCTCGTACTTGCTGGCCGCGATGGTACCCAATGTTTTTGCTTCAAAACGAACATCCACATCCGGAGCGTTAGGAAAATCGATATTAGTTACCTGTACCCTGCTGAAATAATTTGATTCCGGCAACTCTCCTTTCCTGCAGGAAATGGAAAATAAACTACATGCTGATAATAAAAGAAAAAGTGATAGGCGCATGAATAA
Source organism: Chitinophaga oryziterrae (assembly GCF_009758125.1). Taxonomy (GTDB): domain Bacteria; phylum Bacteroidota; class Bacteroidia; order Chitinophagales; family Chitinophagaceae; genus Chitinophaga; species Chitinophaga oryziterrae. The sequence continues at coordinate 303,029 of NZ_WRXO01000002.1, read as the reverse complement.
TGAAGGTTTTTTAATGTAATACCGTATAAGAAGATCTTATACGGTATTACGATTTTTGTCAAGAAAATTTTATCTTAATTTAGTCCAGCCATTAGCCCATGTAGTGTTTCCTGTAGGGAATGCACCACCAGCTTTAACAATAGCAGGTGCTAAACTTGTAGGAATGTAGTTCGGAATTGAATCTCTTCTGAACGGATTTCCCAATAAAATAGCAGCATTTGGATTTGTGCTTGTAGATGTACTGTTACCACTTGGAGCAGCAATAGGAGTTCTTGTGCTACCTACTTCTGTCTGGAATGGATTAATAAATGCATGTACAAAGTTGCTGGTGAAAGTACCGGATGTGCTACCTAAAGATAAGTCCTGAGACAGACCATAATTATAACCCATGAAAATTGAGTTATTGATAGCAAAATGGGCATTCCTTCTCAGGTGAGCAGCACGGCCATAAGAACCGTTACCTGCTGGAACAGAGTTAGTAACGGATGCTCTCGCCGAGTTGCTAAGACCAACTATAGTAACATTGTTATAGGTTGGGCTAGTAATCGGAGTAGCAGAAGTACCAGTAGCGTTGTTGTCACTTTCGAAACCGTTAGAACCGCTCTGGTCAGCACGTGTAGTATCTGCAAGTCCTAATGCAAAGGAGATAGTACCAGTGTAACCGTTATCAGTATCAAACATATCATCCAATGCGTCAACAGACAGCAGGTGAGATGCATTTACTGTACCGCCAAACCATTCGAAAGAGTCATCATTAGACTTAAATACTTCAACATAATCAATCACAGTTTGACGACCAACACCACCCAGTGTAAGACCGTTAATTTCGTTGTTTAACGACAATACAAAACCAGCGTATTCGATACGAACATATCTCAGGATACCAGAGTTGTCGTCATCGTTACCTACCGGACCGCCAAAAGTAGCATCAGCAGGTGGGTTACTTGGAATACCTTCTACCTGTACGCGGGTAGCAGTGTTAGATTTAGCGTTACCTAACAGAACGATACCAGCCCAATCTCCTGAAGCTGGAGTAGCGGCAGCAGATGTAAAGATAATCGGAGCAGCAGCAGTACCATCAGCGATGATTTTAGCACCACGGGTAACAACTAAACCACCACCAGGAATATGGTTAGCAGTATCTCCCTGAAGACCTTTAACAGTTGTTCCAGGCTGAATGATTAATACGTCAGCAGAATCAACATACACCAGGCCACTTAAACGCCAGTCGGTAACTGCACTTGTAAGGAGGATAGTATCCACTACATTGTGAGTTGTACCTAAAACTCCGCTAAGAGTGTGAACAGAAGGAACTACCTGAGTAGCGCTTACGAAACGGTCTCCTGCAGAAGGCTGGTTGTCTTTCTTACATGAAGTCCCAAACATGGCTGCAGCTAACATGGAAGCTGACATGAGGGTTAAAACTAAGGGCTTTTTCATTTTGTGTTTTTTTAATGTCTGAAATGGATTACCTGATCAGGGTATATTGATTACGCGCGTTTACTAAAACTTATAACTGATGGTTGTACTGTATGTACGCCCAGGCTTTGCCCTGAAATCAATCGCATCCTTATCACTCTGGTACAACAACTGTTTTGTTGTAGGTGCCTTGGTACCATTCTCGATTTCTGGCTCACCATCAAACCTGTTACTATATACAATAGATGAACTGTTCAAAAGATTCGATACATTAAATTTGATTTCTCCATGCTGTTTAAAAAAACGTATGGCCACCTGTGCATCCAGAGATTGTAACGGACGTTCAAAAAGAGAATGCTGATAAGATTTATCAGGACGGAACATCCTGTTACTAACATAGTTATATACCAAACTTAATGACACAGGCTTCACATCGTAATAAACACCTCCATTTACAATATAATTGCTGGCTCCGGCCTGTGGTCTTTTCTCCTCTTTCGCAATTTGTTCAACAGGTATTACTTTTAAAGGATTCACAGGGTCAAGTGAATTGTAATTAATGTCCATAGGAGTTACATAAGACGCTAACGTGGTGAAGTTACCATAGAGCGTGAAATTACGCAGCACAGGCAGCTGTGTGAACGCTAATGATTTACGCATTTCCACTTCCAGTCCGTAGTTCTTTGCACTCTTATCATTCTTCAATTCAAAGATCCCACCACTCTGCGTATTTGCATAGATTTCCATTGGATAATCAAACTTCTTATAGAACAGAGAAACAGACATTACTTCACCTGCTCCCGGATACCATTCATAACGGAAATCATAATGGTGCGCCAGCGTAGATTGTACAGGCGTATTACTCAGATAAATACCTCCTAACTCAAAGTCATACTCTCTGAAATAAGATAAATCCCTGAGATCCGGACGAATAATACTTTTAGCATAGGCTACGCGCAGGTTCATCTTGCTGGTAAGGCTGTAAGTAAGATTCACCGAAGGGAAGAAGTTCCAGTTAGGCTCCCTGTTTAACAACTCAGTGTAATCAAGCTTATTGTCCGCATTACGGCTTTTATTGATCTGGCTGAATAATGAGTCCAGTACAGCATTCGCTCCGTTCAGATTATAATATTCAGCTCTTACCCCCCCTACCAGTCTTAACCGGTTCCCTATCTTGGTATCAATCATTCCATACATTGCATGTAACTGAACAGTACGATGGAAATTATCACCAAAAGGAACGATATGATAGTCTACTTCATTCTGTGCTGTAAAAGCATTTGCAAGAGGCTGAGGGTAACCATCATGATTATTAAACGTAGTACCTACATTGAACACATAAAAGAGACGGTCTTTGCTCCATCCGGCATAGCCTGCTTTAAATGTATTATTTAAAGGAACCTTGCCTAAGTTAAACTGTACAGGTACTGATAAAGACGCATCCCATGTATAGTTTTTTTCCAGGGCACGGGTCCACCAGCGTAATGCCCCTTTATCACTACCGCTGCTGGCTGCATTCAGAATACTATATTCATTAGGAGAACCATCCGTCTTTTCAAATGGTGTAGTGACCTGGTGGTTATCTGGTTTCTGACGGTCCAGGTTCATATAACCTCCTACCCATTTAAATTTTATCCCGTGCTTACCAAGGCTATGCTCTCCTTTCAGCAGATTCTGCCACAGGGTAGTTTGTGTTACGAGATCATAATATCCAAGCTCAAAACCACCTCCATTGACCTCTCCATTTGTACCGGTACCCAGAATCAACTGTTCATCGAGTGTACGCAGATACATGCTCTGAAATCCGATACGGTTGCGGGCATCCCTGTATCCTACTGCCAGTAAGCCTCCTATATTGGTAGTAAATCCGTATCTCTTACCTTTAAAAGTGGCATAAGATTCAACATCAGAACTATCTTTGCTATAAAAACCATCCCGGCTCATCCTCACATCCTGTGTAGATAATGTATTACGATATCCAAAAGACGCTACTACGCCTATTTCTCCATCTTTAACAGGCATCACACGTCCTCCGGAAATCTGGTAATTCTGCGACGGAGCAGCCTTCAGATTATATAATCCCCAGTTATTGCTGAACATGTCTGCAGTCTTATCTGATGCATTGAATTTCGCAACCACATCATTCCTGTTTTTCCAGTCCAGCGTACCGAGTAAATCCCTATGAGATGCTACCTGTCCTGAATACTCTTTATTCTCACGCTTTAGTGTTAGAAAATCCTTGCCTGTAGTCTTATCATTATAACTACCACCTACACTTACATTCAGAAAGTTGGAAGTAGGGATATCCAATGTATTTACTTCTACCAGTCCACCGCCAAATTCAGCGCTACGGTCTGGTGTCAGCGTTTTTACTACGGTTACGTTATCAACAATATTGGAAGGGATGATATCAAAACTGAAGTTCTTCCTGTTCAGCTCTGTGCTAGGCATTACCTGTCCGTTCAATACAGCCTGGTTATAACGCTCGCTCAAACCACGTACTACTACATATTTATTATCCATAGTAGACAAACCACTTACACGTTTTAATACTTCACCTATATTTTTATCCGGGGTACGTGCAATTTGTTCTGCACTGATACCATCTGAAATAGCCGCGTTATTTTTCTGTAAAGCATAGAGCCCTTCTACGGATGCCTTTTTATAATTACCGGTAACGGTTACTTCTTTTAAATGAGAACTATTGCTTTTCAGCACAATGTTCAAGGGTAAAACATTTTTCTCTTTAACAATTACTTCGGTCACTTTTCTGGTATCGAAAGAAACATAACTGAATGTAAATGTATAAGTACCTGGTTGCAGACTTAATTCATAACTACCATCTACACTTGTCACTGCGCCAACGCCATTATCAGCTTGTACGGTTACACCTGGTAACGGCTCATTTTTACTATCTACTACCTTACCCGTAACGCGGCCTTTATCCTGGCCTGCAGCACGTTCCTGCTTACCTTGTTTTAATGCGACTGTTTTATTAGTAAAAGCGATATCAAGTGGTGCATATACATCCAGATAGTGTAATACATCTGCCAGTGGCTGATTAGTAAATTTCACAGATGTCAGCACACAATGGTGCAGGTATTCAGGATCATAAGTAAAAGTATACGGAGTCTGTTTTTCAAGTGATTTCACTACGACATCTGCAGTAGTATTTTCAAGGTTGACAGACACCTTTTCTGAAAGAGATTGATATGATTGCGCGAACAGCGCCACAGGAGTTCCTGTTACTAAAAAATAGAGCAGGAACGCTTTCCAATTTTGCATAGCTTTCCCATTACAAAATCTGTTTGTAGATTTTTGCATACTTGAATATTACTTTTTGTTATAAATAAATACAGAACCGGGCCCCCCGGGAGTTATTGTTGTTGTACCTTTCTTATTTTATTTCATACGTGTTGCCGCCCAATTTCACAATTTTAAATCCATGTACATATTGTATTGCTTCCAGTATATTGTCTAAAGATTCTCCAGCAGAGAACACCCCTGATACTTTACGTCTACCGGACACAGTACTGTCCATAATGATCCGGCATCCCAATCTCGTCTGCAGTTTGGCAAAAACATCTTTCAATGGCATACCATCAAATACCAGTTTGCCATATTTCCAATCCAGTACTTCCCTTATTTTAAATACAACCGGTACAGCCGTTACCTGACCTTCGCTATACTGTACCATTTGACCTGGTTTTAATATGCAGGAGAAAGAGGCGGCTATTACAGAGACCTTACCTTCTACCAGACTTACCTGTATATTTCCATCCGCAAGGTTAGACGTAGAAATATTAAAGGCCGTTCCCAGCGCGGTAGTTACCAGTTCACCGGTACGTACACTGAACGGGCGTTTGGGATCATGTGCTACTTCAAAATAAGCCTCCCCGTTCAGCGACAATTCTCTGCTTGTATCATTATAATTATAGGTATATGCTAAAGAAGAATGCGGCCCTAACCATACTTTAGACCCATCTGTCAGTGATAAGAGCTTGATATCGTTGCTCTTGTTGGAGAGCGTATCCCAGTTAAACGCCAGGGGTGCTTTACCGGCAGTATGGAGCCCTGACTGCCACAACCATGTACATACTCCTAATAAGACCGCCACGGCCGCTGCAACGCTGTATAAACGACGATATATATGATTGCCTGTCTTTTTTATTTTCACCGGCTGACTCAAAGCATACATCTGCCCGAACCAGTCGTCTACTTCCGGCGCTTCCGGTTGTTTCAGCCAGGCTTCTGCCATCGCAGCTTCTTCAACTGTACAGTTACCTTTAAAGTATTTTTCAAGTATTTGCGGATCTATCTTCATTTCCTGTGTGTGGTAATAAGAGTACGCAGATCAATAGAGGAAGTACCAACGGGATAAGTGGAGTTTACAATTCCTTAACACCGGCCCTGCCGGGCAAAAGAAAAGCGTATGGTAGATACCATACGCTTGTTGTTAAGATTGTCATGTGAATGTTCGAGAATGCAAATCGTGCAGATCCTTCTGGGACCTGTTAATTATATTAGTACCTAATGATAAATAATGTTTATTGCTAACAATAAATAATGTTGCTGAATATAGTATGTTGCTGGCATAAAGTCTTTATAACAAGGTTTTACAACACGTTCCTCTACAATGCTTCCTCATTCTCTGCGGGTCTGTTTCCCCCGCGTTAGTAATAGTACACCTTTAAAATTTTTAATGACAAAGGGTTTTCTATTCATACGTGTTGCGCCAAGGGTTATACACAAATCATTCTTCGGGTCCGGAAGTGTTCATGCAAATTACATCAATTCACTGAAAGTTCCACAGCAGTAAAATAAAATTTCAACTTTTTTACATACAACTTTTGTGTGAAATAAAGCACTTCCTTGTCCTCTCTAGCTATTTACCCTGTGTTCTTACCGCAATATAGTATAATGGGATACCAAGCAGGATAATTCCCAGTCCGGGTAAAGCATAATTACTCTCAAAAACTAACAGTAACAAAGCCAGCGAAGTTGCTACCACTATATATATGAGTGGCAACACAGGATAACCGAATGCCTTGTACGGACGAGGTGCTTCGGGACGTTTTTTACGTAAGATAAAGATACCCAGTATGGTTAACACATAGAATATCAATACCCCAAATATCACTAATACTAAGAGGTCATTGTATTTTCCGGAAAGACATAACAGAGATGCCCAAACGCACTGTATCCATAACCCATTGGCTGGCACATTAAAAGAGTTCAGTTTGGCCGCTTTTTTAAAGAACAGACCATCTTCTGCCATCGTAGAATAAATCCTTGCTCCAGACAGGATCAACCCGTTATTACATCCGAAAGTAGATACCATGATCATCACAGCAATGATCGTAGAACCAACCCCGCCGAAGATCTCCTGCGCCGCCGCTACTGCTACACGGTCTTTTGCTGCAAATGCAATATCATGCAATGGCAATACTGCCAGGTACATCAGGTTAGCACTTACATATACGATGGTAACTAACAGTGTTCCAAAGAATAATGCACGGCCGATGTTCTTCTGCGGGTTCTTGATTTCCGCTGCAATGAAAGTAATGTTGTTCCAGGCATCACTGCTGAACAGGGAACCTTTCATGGAGATAGCCACCGCTCCAAACAGTGCAAGACCTGATAATAAGGTGGTTACAACTTCTCCGTTATTCTGTGTCAGCGATACAGCATCCCAGGCATGTGCCCAGTTCGCATTCCATATCTCCTGTTTTGCTCCCAGCAGGAAACCGAAGATAATCAGGCCAAACAGCGATAACAGCTTGGCCAGTGTAAACACCGTCTGTATGATCTTACCATTACGGATACCGCGGGTATTGATCCAGGTGAGTAAGACAATGGAGATAATGGCGACTACCTGAGCGGCCGAGACTTTCAGGAAGCCTAAGTCCATCAGTATGTTTTCTTCACTAAAGGAAGGAATGATATAAGAGGAGAATTTTGCGAAGGCAACTGCCACAGCGGCAATCGTACCTGTCTGAATTACACTGAATTGCGTCCATCCAAACAGGAAGGCTACAAACGGATTATAGGCTTCCCGCAGGTATACGTACTGTCCGCCTGCTTTTGGGAACATCCCGGATAGCTCTCCGTAACTAACTGCTGCTATGATCGTAACGATACCTCCCAGTACCCACATAAGCGTGAGCCAGCCGGCAGATCCCAGGTTACGGGTAATTTCTGCTGACACGAGGAATACACCTGATCCTATCATAGATCCGGCAACAATCATGGTAGCATCCAGCAGGCTGAGGCTGGGTCGGAAAGCCGAATTCTGGTTGTTCTCCATACAGGTTAATGGTTATATATTGGTATAATTAGAAAATCCCGTTCAGTCTGATAGACTGAACGGGATTCCAAGTTAAAGTTTTTTTTATATGTTTTGCTATAGCAAGTATTATTTTTTCTCAGAAGCATCAGCTTCATTCAGCCCTTTAATTACCTCATTGGTAATATTATACTGTTCGTCTTTATATAGTACATTGCTGGCCCCGGAGCGATAAGAAAGGATATATGCATATTTTTTGTCGCTGTTGAACTTCTGTAAGAAGTCGTTCAGCCTCTTCTGCAATTCCTCGTTGAATTTACCCTCCTGTTCGGCATACTGCGCACGCATGTTCTGTGCTTTACCTTCCAGTTGCTGTTGTTTGTCGTATAACACGCGCTGAGCGGCTTCCCCGTCTGCCTGTGTCATACTCTGTGCTTTACGCTGAAAATCAGCTGCTTCGTTCTGTAATGCCCTTACGTTAGCTTTCAGTTCATTATCGATCGCCTGCTGTTTCTTTTCCAGTTCCGCTTTCTTCTCTTTGAAGTAATTATAGTTTGCTTCTACGGTATCAATATCCACATAAGCAATAATAAACCCTTGATTAACAGTTGCTGTATTATTCCCTGTTGTAGTTGCGGCAGCGGTTGTGCTGCCTTGTTTAGCTGGCTGCTGACAAGCCATGAACGTTCCGGCTGCCAATGCTGCCAATACTCCGCTTTTCACAAATTGTTTACTAGTGCGCATGTTGTTAGGTGGATTTTTTAATCTCCTTTGATTCGATTTAAAAATTGAACGGCTAAAATAAGGTTTTTACACGATTATAGGTAGTGTCCAGCCATCTTAACAACACTTTCACATTTCATATTTTAATGCATAAACGTTACCAGTTTAAAACTATCCGCCACGAGCGCATTACCATATACGATCCAGCTATAGATCTTATGGTCCTCTATTACAAAGTTGGAATCAATATTCCCTCGCAGGCTCAGGCTTGAATCTGCATAACGGATATCACGGATATGTGCCCCTGCCTGCACCGGTATAAAACCGGTGACCGCCTGGTAACTGATACGCTGATACCGTAAAGTATCGCCGAGAAAAAAATCAAGTGTTACCTGGTTGGGAACAGCATCGTAGGTATCACTCAGGTTCACAATACGCAGGTTACCCATGTTGGCCGCTGGTGGAGTGAGATTATCTTCCGCAGCCAGCAGACGCAGGTTATTATTATGGTCCAGCGAAAGGAATATAGAGTAGTAATGATTGTTGCGCAGGCTGATTTGCCCGCCTGCAATGGTATCCAGGCGATTACCTGTTTCAAAGATGTATAAGTTATAACGTTTAGCCAGGAAGCTGTGATAACCGGTACTTTCTCCGGGACCGAGGTTAGTACCGATAGTAGCTGTATCGATGGTTACATCATATTGTTTGCCGGGTACTGCAAAAAATACATTGACACTGGAACTGGTAACAGGGATAGAACTATCACTGCTTTTATTACAGGCGATGAAACCTGATATAAGAAGTATAACTATTAAAAGGATCCTTTGCTTCATAACACATTTGAAAGTTGCGGAAAGTTACAGGTAAAAAAAATGTCCCGGGCAAAGAGCCGGGACATTTTTTTTATACAATGATGTACTAAACTATTCTTCTTCGTCGAACTGGAATACTTCTTTAGAAGACGCCAGGATGTCGTATTCTTCTTTAGAACCAACGATCATGTTTTCGAACTCGCGTAAACCTGTACCTGCTGGTATCAGATGACCCGTGATTACGTTTTCTTTCAGGCCAAGCATATCATCTGTTTTACCGTTGATGGCTGCAGAAGACAGTACTTTGGTTGTTTCCTGGAAGGACGCAGCAGAGATCCAGCTGTGAGTACCCAGTGATGCTTTGGTAATACCCTGCAACAGTGGGCTGGAAGTAGCCGGAGCAGCGTCGCGGTATTCCACCAGTTGTTTATCTGCACGGCGCAGTAAGGAGTTTTCTTCCCTCACCTGACGCAATGTTACGATCTGGCCGGCTTTCAGATTGGCGGATTCACCAGGTTCTGTTACTACCTTTTTATCGTAGATATGATCGTTCTCTTCAAAGAATTCAAACTTATCGGTGGTATCACCTTCCAGGAAGCGTGTGTCTCCGGGATCTTCGATATTCACCTTACGCATCATCTGACGCACGATCACTTCAATGTGTTTGTCGTTGATCTTCACACCCTGTAAGCGATAAACTTCCTGGATTTCGTTCACCAGGTATTCCTGTACTGCGAACGGTCCTTTGATAGAGAGGATATCTGCCGGAGTGATGGAACCATCAGACAAAGCTGTACCTGCTTTCACGAAGTCACCGTCCTGTACCAGGATGTGACGTGTCAATGGCACCAGGTATTTCTTGATGTGACTTTCACGGCTTTCAATGATGATCTCACGGTTACCACGTTTGATGTTACCGAAAGCTACCACACCATCAATTTCAGATACGATGGCAGGATTGCTTGGGTTACGTGCTTCAAACAGTTCAGTTACACGTGGCAGACCACCCGTGATATCTCTCAGTTTACCGAGGATACGTGGGATCTTCACGATAACCTGACCAGCTCTTACAGTATCTCCTTCTTCAATTACGATATGTGAGCCAACTGGTAAGTTGTAAGATTTCACTTCTTTATTACCATCTACGAACAGAGACGGGATCTTGTTCTTGTCTTTGGTTTCAATTACCACTTTCTCGCGGTGACCTGTCTGCTCATCAGCTTCTTCACGGTAGGTGATACCTTCTATGATGCTGTCGAAGCGGATCTTACCTGCAATTTCAGAAACGATAACGGCATTGTAAGGATCCCATGTACAGATGATATCCCCTTTCACCACTTTCTGTCCGTCTTTCACCAGCAAGGCAGAACCGTAAGGGATATTGTTGGTGATCAGTAAACGATCATTCTTTACATCCACAATACGTAATTCACCTGTACGACCAATTACGATCTGTACTTTTTCACCGTCCTTATCTTCGTAAGTAGTGGTTCTCAGACCATCAAACTGGATAGTACCATCGAACTTAGCCTGTAAGCCGGTATCTACTGAAGTAGAACCAGCCACACCACCTACGTGGAACGTACGCAGTGTCAGCTGTGTACCAGGTTCACCGATCGACTGAGCTGCAATGATACCTACGGCATCACCACGCTGTGTTACATAACCGGTTGCCAGGTTTTTACCGTAACATTTCACACACACACCTCTGCGGCTTTCACAGGTAAGTACGGAGCGGATTTCTACGGTTTCGATAGCGCTGTTATCAATCTTATGAGCGATATCTTCGGTGATCATACCACCTGCTGCCACGATCAGTTCTTCCGTGTGTGGTTCAAACACATCGTGCAGGGAAGTACGGCCTAAGATACGGTCGTATAATGGTTCAACTACTTCTTCATTGTCCTTCAGTGCAGAAGTAGCAATACCACGGAGGGTACCACAATCTTCTTCATTGATTACCACGTCCTGTGCAACGTCTACGAGACGACGGGTCAGATAACCAGCATCCGCTGTTTTCAACGCCGTATCCGCAAGACCTTTACGCGCACCGTGCGTAGAGATGAAGTACTCCAATACGTTCAGACCATCTTTAAAGTTGGACAGGATCGGGTTTTCAATGATCTCAGAGCCACTGGAACCACTCTTACGCGGTTTGGCCATCAATCCCCTTAAACCTGCCAGCTGTTTGATCTGCTGTTTGGATCCACGCGCACCAGAGTCAAGCATCATGTACACAGAGTTGAAGCCCTGTTTGTCATTCGCCAGCTCACGGATCAGCGTTTCAGTTACTTTGGTATCTGCACGGGACCAGATATCGATAATCTGGTTATAACGTTCGTTATTCGTGATCAGACCCATGTTATAGTTCTCCCAAACTTCGTCCACTTCACCGGTAGCACCATCAATCATGTGCTGTTTAACTTCCGGTATGATCAGGTCATTGATGTTGAATGACAGACCACCACGGAACGCAGTGCGGAAACCAAGCTGTTTGATATCATCCAGGAACTTCGCAGTTTTCGGGATGTCTGTATATTTAATGATGTCACCGATGATTTCACGCAGTGACTTCTTAGTCAGCAGTGCATTTACGAAACCAGCTTCTTTTGGAACGTGCTGGTTGAAAATTACACGGCCTACAGTTGTTTCGATCAGTTTCCATTCCAGTTCATCCTTTTCGTTACGTATTGTTGCCTTTACGCGGATGTTGGCATGGAGGTTCACTTTCTCTTCGTTATAAGCGATGATCACCTCTTCTGCGGAATAGAATGCTTTACCTTCTCCTGCTACCTTTTCGGTTTCAGTTGATCTCTTACCCTTGGAGATGTAGTACAGACCCAATACCATGTCCTGTGAAGGCAGGGTGATTGGCGTACCGTTCTGCGGGTTGAGGATATTGTGAGATGACAGCATGAGCAACTGTGCTTCCAGTACTGCTGCATTACTCAGCGGTACGTGCACAGCCATCTGGTCACCATCAAAGTCGGCGTTGAACGCAGAACACACCAGTGGGTGTAACTGAATAGCCTTACCTTCTACCAGTTTAGGCTGGAATGCCTGGATGGACAGACGGTGCAGGGTTGGCGCACGGTTTAGCATTACAGGATGTCCTTTCAGTACATTTTCCAGGATATCCCAAACAACTGCTTCCTTACGGTCTACCAGTTTCTTCGCTGATTTTACGGTTTTAACGATACCTCTTTCGATCAGTTTACGGATAATAAACGGTTTGAACAGCTCTGCCGCCATATCTTTTGGCAGACCGCACTCGTGCAGTTTCAGTTCAGGACCTACCACGATAACAGAACGACCGGAGTAATCCACACGTTTACCTAACAGGTTCTGACGGAAACGACCTTGTTTACCTTTCAGTACATCGGACAATGATTTCAGGGCACGACCACCTTCTGCTTTCACTGCGTTTGACTTACGGGAGTTATCGAACAGGGAGTCTACCGCTTCCTGCAGCATGCGTTTTTCGTTACGCAGGATCACCTCTGGCGCCTTGATCTCGATCAGACGTTTCAGACGGTTGTTACGGATAATTACCCTGCGGTACAGATCGTTCAGGTCGGAAGACGCAAAACGGCCACCATCCAACGGCACCAATGGGCGCAGTTCAGGCGGTACTACAGGGATATATTGCATCACCATCCATTCAGGATGATTTTCTACACGTCCATTCGCTTCGCGGAATGCTTCCACCACGCTCAGACGTTTTAAGGCTTCTGCCTTACGTTGCTGGCTGGTTTCAGTAGCCGCCTGGTTACGGAGCTGGTAAGACAGGCTATCCAGGTCTATCCTGGCCAGCATCATCTCTACCGCTTCAGCACCCATCTTGGCGATGAATTTGTTTGGATCTTCATCCGGCAGCATCTGGTTATCTTTTGGAAGCGTATCCAGTACATCCAGATATTCTTCTTCCGTTAACAGATCGCCATAGTTCATGCCTTTTTCCTGTTTGGCACCAGCCTGGATGATCACGTATCTTTCATAATACACGATGGTTTCGAGTTTCTTGGAACTCATACCCAGCAGGTAACCAATCTTATTAGGCAGGGACTTAAAGTACCAGATGTGAACAACAGGAACAACCAGACGGATGTGACCCATTCTTTCACGACGTACTTTCTTTTCAGTTACTTCCACACCACAACGATCGCACACGATACCCTTATAACGGATACGTTTATATTTTCCGCAATAGCACTCATAGTCTTTTACGGGGCCGAAGATCCTTTCACAGAATAAACCATCACGTTCCGGCTTGTAAGTACGGTAGTTAATGGTTTCCGGCTTCAACACTTCCCCGTAAGAGCGCTCCAGAATGGAATCCGGAGAAGCCAGACTGATGGTAATGCTGCTAAAGTTTGATTTAGGACGATTTTCTTTCTTGATGGCCATATATGTTGTTTAAAGAAAATTCACATGTAGAATTAGAAGCTGCAACTACTAAGAGCTACGGCAGTACTCCGTTTTACGAAATACTGCCTGCTGCCCATAGCTTATATTTTGTAACTACTAATCAAATTTCAGATCCAGACCCAGACCGCGGAGTTCATGTATTAATACATTGAATGATTCCGGAACGCCTGCTTTCGGGATATTATCACCTTTCACGATCGCTTCATACGCTTTCGCACGGCCTACGATATCATCCGATTTAATGGTTAACAGTTCCTGCAGGATATTGGATGCACCATATGCTTCCAGTGCCCACACCTCCATTTCACCAAAACGCTGACCACCAAACTGTGCCTTACCACCCAACGGCTGTTGTGTAATGAGACTGTATGGTCCGATTGAACGGGCGTGCATCTTGTCATCTACCATGTGGCTTAATTTAAGCATGTAGATAACACCCACAGTCGCTTTCTGGTGGAAACGATCACCGGTTTCTCCATCATACAGGTAAGTATGACCAAAGCTTGGCAGTTTAGCTTCTGTGATGTAGTCTGCTATTTCTTCAGTGGTAGCACCATCGAAGATTGGTGTAGCAAACCTTAATCCCAGCTGCAGACCAGCCCAACCCAGTACGGTTTCGTAAATCTGTCCAAGGTTCATACGGGAAGGTACGCCCAATGGGTTCAGTACGATATCTACCGGTGTACCATCTTCCAGGAACGGCATGTCTTCATCACGTACAATCTTGGCAACGATACCCTTGTTACCGTGACGGCCTGCCATCTTATCCCCTACTTTCAGTTTACGTTTGCTGGCCAGGTATACTTTCGCCAGTTTCAGTACGCCGGCTGGTAACTCATCACCAATTGAGATGTTGAACTTTTCGCGTTTGTAGCGACCCAGTTCTTCATTGTACTTGATGTTATAGTTATGCAGCAGTGTATTGATCTGATCGTTGGTACCCTCGTCTGTAGTCCAGCCCAGCGGATTTACGTTCTGGAAATCGATGTTCGCAAGGTTCTTCTGAGAGAACTTGGAACCTTTGGAGATCAGTACTTCACCATATGTATTGGTGATACCGGATGAAGTTCTGTCTTTCAGTAAAGTAAGCAGTTTGCTCATCAATACTTCCAGCAGGTCTTCTTCATTCTTCTGGTGTACTTTTTCCAGTTTTTCCAGGGACGCTTTTTCGCGGGTCTTGGAGTTTTTATCTTTCTTGGCGCGACTGAACAATTTCTTGTCAATTACCACACCTTCTGTGCTTGGAGGAGCTTTCAGAGAAGCATCTTTCGCATCGGAAGCCTTATCACCGAAGATAGCACGAAGCAGTTTTTCTTCAGGAGAAGGATCAGATTCACCACGTGGGGTGATCTTACCGATCAGGATATCACCTTCTTTGATGTGCGCACCTACACGGATGATACCGTTCTGATCCAGATCTTTGGTAGCTTCCTCACTTACGTTTGGAATATCCGGAGTCAGTTCTTCTTCACCCAGTTTGGTATCACGTACTTCCAGTTCATATTCATCGATATGGATGGAAGTGAAGAGATCCTCGCGGCCTACACGTTCAGAGATTACGATCGCATCCTCAAAGTTGTAACCTTTCCATGGCATGAATGCCACTTTCATGTTACGACCCAGGGCCAGCTCACCACCACGGGTAGCATAACCTTCTGTGAGGAAGTCGCCGTATACCAGCTGTTGTCCTTTCTTAACGGCAGGACGTAAGTTGATACAGGTACTCTGGTTCGTTTTAGCGAATTTAACCAGTTGATATACTTTCAGGTCATCTTCAAAAGACACCAGTTTCTGCATTTCATCCCGTACGTAACGTACATGGATCTCATTTGCATCCACGAATTCAACGGTACCATTACCTTCTGATGTGATCTGCAGACGGGAGTCACGGGCTGCTTTACCTTCCAGACCAGTACCTACGATAGGCACCTGTGGATTGATCAGCGGCACTGCCTGACGTTGCATGTTTGATCCCATCAACGCACGGTTGGCATCATCATGTTCAAGGAACGGAATCAGGGAAGCGCTCAAACCAACGATCTGGTTGGGGGCAACGTCCATGTATTCTACTTCCTCTCTGTCTAATATCGGGAAATCACCGGTTTCGCGGGATTTAACCTTTTCATTTAAGAAGTAACCATTTTCATCCAACGGTGCATTTGCCTGGGCTATCTTCACAGAATCTTCTTCCTCAGCGCTCAGGAACTGTACCTTGTCCATATCCACTTTACCATCACGCACCTTGCGGTAAGGCGTTTCAATAAAGCCCATGTCGTTCACTTTAGCGTGTACGCAAAGGGTAGATATCAGACCGATGTTTGGTCCTTCCGGAGTTTCGATAGTACACAGACGGCCGTAGTGGCTATAGTGTACGTCACGCACCTCAAAACCTGCTCTTTCACGACTTAAACCACCGGGCCCGAGCGCGGAGATACGACGTTTGTGCGTAATCTCTGACAATGGGTTGGTCTGATCCAGGAACTGGCTCAGCTGGCTGGTACCGAAGAAGGAGTTGATCACGGAACTTAATGTTCTCGCATTGATCAGGTCTACCGGAGTAAATACTTCATTATCGCGTACGTTCATTCTTTCGCGGATGGTACGGGCCATACGGGCCAGACCAACGCCGAACTGAGCGTACAGCTGTTCACCCACGGTACGTACACGACGGTTAGACAGGTGATCGATATCATCGATTTCCGCCTTACTGTTCGTAAGCTGTACCAGGTATTTTATGATGGAGATGATATCATCTTTGGTAAGCACCTTCATATCCAGTGGTGTAGGCAGACCCAGTTTCCTGTTGATCTTATAACGTCCTACATCACCCAGATCATAACGCTTATCAGAGAAGAATAATTTATCAATGATACCCCTTGCTGTTTCATCATCCGGCGCATCTGCCCCGCGCAACTGGCGGTAGATATGCTGAACGGCTTCCAGTTCGGAGTTGGATGTATCTTTATTTAAGGTATTGTAGATGATTGAGAAGTCGCCGCTCACCTCTTCTTTCTGCACGAACACGCTTTTCACGCCCATATCCACGATGGTCTCAATATTGGCCTCATCCAGGATACTGTCACGTTCAAGCATGATTTCATTACGCTCGATACTCACTACCTCACCGGTATCTTCATCCACGAAATCTTCCACCCAGCTTCTGAGTACACGGGCACCCAGTTTCTTACCAGCGTATTTCTCCAGGCTCTTCTTATCTGCTTTTACTTCATCTGCCATGCCAAACAGCTGCAGGATGTCCTTATCTGTTTCGTAGCCGATGGCACGTAACAGCGTAGTAACCGGGAATTTCTTCTTACGGTCGATGTATGCGTACATCACATTATTAATGTCTGTAGCAAACTCCATCCACGCTCCTTTGAACGGGATCACCCTTGCAGAGTAGATCTTGGTTCCGTTTGGATGTACAGATTGACCAAAGAATACACCAGGAGAACGGTGGAGCTGTGATACTACCACGCGCTCTGCGCCATTTATCACGAATGTACCTCTAGGCGTCATGTAGGGTATATTCCCAAGGAACACATCCTGCACAATCGTCTGGAAGTCTACGTGTTCCTCATCGTTACAGCTGAGGCGCAGTTTAGCCTTCAACGGTACCGAGTAGGTAAGCCCACGTTCAATACATTCCTCTATAGTATATCTCGGAGGGTCTACAAAGTAGTCCAGGAACTCCAGATTAAAGATATTTCTCGTATCTGTAATCGGGAAGTTCTCCTTAAATACTTTAAAAAGGCCTTCATTGTTACGTTTATCTGGTGTGGTTTCTAACTGGAAAAAATCCTTGAAAGATTGAATCTGAATAGCCAACAAATCTGGAGTCTCCGTAACTTGTTTGATCTTTCCAAAATTTACTCTTTCTTGTGTTTGGGCTTTTTTTAGAGACATATTCGAAGTTAGCAGTTATATTAACTTATATAATATTGTGAAGAAGCAAATCACAACATGAATCGGGGAAATTAAGATTTCTTTGCCAAATACCCTTCAAAAATTATCTGTCTTCCCTATTTGTCAAATCCACCGACCTGGTGATTTCCCCTTTTTGACTCTCCGAAAAGACACTTTCCCAAAGGGAAGAAGGCCAAAAGTGCCAGAAGCACTTTTGACCTTATAAAGAGGTATCCTTAAGCAAAGAATTACTGAATTTCAACGTCAGCGCCTGCTTCTGTCAATTTATTCTTCAGGTCTTCTGCTTCAGCTTTGCTCACACCTTCTTTCAAAGGTTTAGGAGCGCCGTCAACTAATTCCTTAGCTTCTTTCAGACCAAGACCTGTCAGATCTTTAACGATCTTAACTACGTTCAGTTTGCTAGCACCTGCAGATTTCAGGATAACGTTGAAGGCAGTTTTTTCTTCAGCGGCAGCTGGGCCTTCGCTTGCAGAAACTACAACTGCAGCAGCAGCTGGTTCAATACCGTATTCACTTTTCAGAAAATCGGCCAGTTCTTGTACTTCCTTAACAGTTAAACCTACTAATTGTTCGGCTAATGCTTTAACGTCTGCCATTTGTATAATTTTTAAAAGATGTTTGTAATGTTGTTAAACAGAGTGTTTTATAATTTGACTTGGAAGCCATTTTTGTGTGTTACCCGGGAGTAACTGATTATTCTGCTGCAGGAGCTTCTACACCAGCTTCTTCTTTCTTGCCTTTTTCCAGCAAAGCAGCGATAACGCGTTTTGCAGGAGATTGCAACAGACCGATAACGTCTCCAATGAGTTCGTTCTTCGTCTTGATCTTCACCAGGCTAGCCAGTTGATTGTCTCCCAGATAAACTTCGTCTGCCACGAAAGCAGCTTTCAGTTCCGGCTTCTCAACTTTCTTATTTTCCTTACGGAAAGTAGAAATGATCAGTGCCGGCTCTTTAGGACTGTCAGAGAACATCAGGGCAGTTACGCCATTCAGTGCACTGTACACACCTTCGTACTTAGTACTGTCCAGAGATTCCAATGCCTTACGGATGAGGGTGTTTTTAGCCACCTTCATTTCTACATTCTTATCAAAACAAACCTTCCTCAGGTTGTTCACCTGTGCAACGGTCAGAGACTCGGTGTTGGTGATGTAGAAGTTGTTATATTGAGTGAACTTGCTTTTCAGCAGTTCAATCGCTTCGTTTTTTTGATCTTTGTTCATAGCTTTTTTCAATTTGTTGATCTACCGGAAGGCGAATCAGTTAGTTTTGAACAGATTTAGTGTCAACTGTGATACTTGGGCTCATGGTGCTTGCCATTGCCAGGCCTCTCAGATAAAGACCTTTCGCGGTAGCAGGTTTTAACCTGATGATAGCGTTGATCAGCTCCTGTGAGTTCTGTTCGATTTTATCGGAAGCAAATGATACACGGCCGATAGAAGCATGGATGATACCAGCTTTATCTACCTTGAACGTAATCTTACCACCTTTCACCTCGTTAACTGCTGCCGCTACATCATTAGTAACAGTACCGGTTTTAGGGTTAGGCATCAGGTTACGGGGACCAAGTATTTTACCCAGCTTACCTATTTTAGGCATTACCGCCGGAGTAGCAACAATTACATCAATATCAGTCCAACCTGCTTCGATCTTCTGGATAAATTCATCCAGACCAACGAAATCAGCACCTGCTTCTTTTGCTGCAGCTTCTTTATCAGGAGTGCAAAGAACCAGTACACGTTTAGTTTTACCAGTACCGTGGGGAAGCGTTACGGAACCACGGATAGCCTGGTCTGCTTTCTTGGGATCTACGCCCAGACGGATATGTAAATCGACAGAACTGTCAAATTTTGTGCAGTTAAGATCTTTTACAAGAGAGGACGCTTCTTTCAGGCTGTATACCTTGTTTTTGTCCACCTTTGTATCGGCTGCTTTTCTTTTCTTCGTTGCCATTGCAAAATGTTTTAAAAGTTAACCTGCCTGTTCAGACAGGGTGACACAATTAATTGCCCCAAGGAGCGTTACCCTCAACAGTAATACCCATAGAACGGGCGGTACCAGCTACCATTTTCATAGCGCTTTCCTTTGTAAAGCAGTTCAGGTCGGCCATCTTATCAGCTGCAATAGCTTCAATCTGTGCCCAGGTTACCTTTCCTACCTTATTACGGTTGGGCTCTTTGGAACCACTCTGCAATTTGGCTGCTTCCAGTAATTGTACAGGTGCTGGAGGCGTTTTAATTACAAAATCAAATGATTTGTCGGTGTAAACAGTCAGCAATACAGGCAATACCTTACCCATTTTATCCTGGGTGCGGGCGTTGAACTGTTTGCAAAACTCCATGATGTTCACACCCTTGGAACCCAGTGCGGGACCAATCGGAGGTGCAGGATTGGCCTGGCCGCCTTTTACCTGCAATTTCACGTACGTTGCGATCTCTTTTGCCATGTTGTTTCAGTTTAATTTGGTGAAAACGTTCCGCCTAAGACGGGACTCCCAAAACTAAAAGGACGAAATTTTACCTTTTAAAGGGGATGCAAAGGTATATAATAATGTATTGATTCGCAAAAAGAATTTGCTTTCGGGCATCCTTTTTGCTATTATCACCTTTCTGAGGTTAAAATTTTACAATTCTATTGCAAAACTATTTTATATTAAACCGCCGGTACGAACATTCTGGGTCAACACATCCCCGGCAAGCCGGACAAATCTAATTTAATTTACCGGAATTCCCCAGCCCGTTAACAAGAATAAAATTATCTGTCCCGGATACCCCCCAACATTGTCTCCTATGGCCTCAACCTTCCCCGCTTCTATCTGTTATCTTTAATAAAATACCTCCAATTATGAAACGTCTGTTGTTATTTGTAACTGCCATTCTCCCCTTTTTCCACGCCAAAGCACAAAACGCCGATCAGCAGGCAGCCCAGAAAGCCTGGACGGAATACATGACGCCCGGTGAAATTCACCGGATGCTGGCGAAAGATGACGGCGAATGGACCTACGACCTGACCTACTGGATGACTCCCGGCGCCACCCCTACTTCCAGTACAGGTACTACCGAAAATAAAATGGTACTGGGCGGCCGCTACCAGGAATCTGTTCACAAAGGAAACATGGAAGGAATGCCATTCGAAGGTCATAGCCTGCTGGGCTATGATAATGCCAAAAAAATTTTCCAGAATACCTGGGCCGATAACATGGGTACGGGCATCATGTTAATGGAAGGTAAATGGGATGATGCGACCAAAACCATTACCCTCACTGGCAAAAGCTATGATCCTATGTTAGGTAAAGACGTGGAGATGAGACAGGTATACAAGATCGTTGATGATGATCATCATACCCTCGAAATGTATACCCCTGTTGCCGGTAAGGAGTTTAAGAACATGGAGATCAGGTATACCCGTAAGAAAATGTAATTGCTCAATATGGAGCACTGTATCTGTAGCAAACGAAAAAGTCCCGGCAGATTGCCAGGACTTTTTTTAATATTATAATAGAAATAGTTAGCTGATTTTCTCTACCTGCATGAAGTTGAGTTCTACAGGAGTAGCACGGCCAAAGATCTTCACAGTAACCTTCAGTTTCTTCTTATCTTCTATCACTTCTTCAATCACACCATTAAAGTCATTGAATGGTCCGTCGATGATCTTGATGGTCTCACCAACGATGAAAGGTTCGCTCATGGTCAGTCCGTTATCAGACATCTCATCTACTTTACCCAGCATCTTATTTACTTCTGCTTTACGCAGTGCGATAGGTTTATCCTTACCAAGGAAATGAATAACACCGGAAACGTTACGGATAGCCTGGATCACATCATCAGACATTTTACCGTCTATCGCTTCGATCATTATATAACCAGGATAAAAGTTCTTTTCGCGCATCACTTTTTTACCTGCCAGTACCTTGTACACTTTCTCCACAGGTAAAAAGATCTGAGCAATCATACTACCCCAGTCAGAACGGCGAACCTCAATATCCAGGTATTCCTTCACTTTTCTTTCCTTACCACTTACTACGCGAAGTACATACCATTTTGTATCCTGAGCAGGCGCAACAGCTTCATGCTCTACCTCAGGGATAGGAGGAGTACTTTGTTGCTCCTGTTCCTGATGTTCATGCTCCTCTTGTTGTTCCTGTTCGGGGTTAATTGATTCTTCGATCATTATCAGAACATTTTATAATACTGTGTTAACACTAAGTTAGAAAGGGCATCCATACCCCATACAACGAGTGTAATAACAACGGTTGCTATTAAAACTACCATTGTAGAGGACTGCAGCTCCTGCCAGGTAGGCCAGGACACTTTATGCACCAGTTCGTGATAAGATTCCCGGAAGTAAGTTCTAATCTTATTCATGGTTTATGATATTAACCGTTTGGAAACGTAAAAGGTGAAAAGTGAAATGTGATTAAAATCATTCACTTTTCACCTTTCACTTTTGACAATTTGGATGCACGGGCAGTAGGATTCGAACCCACATCAAAGGTTTTGGAGACCTCTATTCTACCATTGAACTATGCCCGTATAAAAAGCCATTAGCGGTGAGCGTTTGACTAATCAGCAGATCAAATTTACTAAATTTTATTCTGCTAATCGCAATTTGCTAATTGCTAATGGCCTTATCTCGAAAAAGTGATTACTTAATAATTTCTGTAACCTGACCAGCACCTACGGTACGTCCACCTTCGCGGATAGCGAATTTCAGACCCTTTTCCATAGCGATTGGCTGAATCAGCTTAACAGTCAGTGATACGTTATCACCTGGCATTACCATTTCAACACCTGCTGGTAATTCAACTTCACCTGTTACGTCAGTTGTACGGAAGTAGAACTGAGGACGGTATTTGTTGAAGAACGGAGTGTGACGGCCACCTTCTTCTTTGCTCAGTACGTATACTTCACATTTGAATTCAGTGTGCGGAGTGATAGAACCTGGTTTGCAAATAACCATACCACGACGGATCTGGCTCTTTTCAATACCACGTAATAACAGACCAGCGTTGTCACCAGCTTCACCTCTGTCCAATAATTTCTTGAACATTTCAACACCAGTACAGGTAGATGTCAGTGGTTTTTCCATCAGACCTACGATCTCAACGGGTTCACCTACGTTAATAACACCACGCTCGATACGTCCTGTAGCAACAGTACCACGACCAGTGATAGAGAAAACGTCTTCTACAGACATCAGGAAAGGCAGATCAACCGGACGAGGAGGTAATGGAATGTAAGAATCCACTGCATCCATCAGATCATCTACTGCTTTTACCCATTTAGCATCGCCAGCAAGAGCGCCGGTTGCAGAACCCTGGATAATTGGAGTATTGTCTCCGTCGTAATTGTATTTGCTTAACAGTTCGCGAATTTCCAGTTCAACCAGTTCCAGCAACTCAGGATCATCAACCAGGTCAACTTTGTTCATGAACACAACTATACGTGGAACGCCTACCTGACGAGCCAGCAGAATGTGTTCTTTAGTTTGTGGCATCGGACCATCTGTAGCGGCAACCACCAGGATCGCACCGTCCATCTGCGCAGCACCAGTGATCATATTCTTCACATAGTCAGCGTGACCAGGACAGTCAACGTGTGCGTAGTGACGACTTGCAGTCGCGTACTCAACGTGGGCTGTATTGATAGTAATACCTCTTTCTTTCTCTTCAGGAGCCGCATCGATCTCATCATATCCTCTCTTCTCTGCCAGACCCTTATTTGACAGGATCGTAGTAATGGCAGCAGTTAAGGTAGTCTTACCGTGGTCAACGTGGCCGATGGTACCAATGTTTACGTGGGGTTTATCCCGCTTAAAGGTTTCTTTTGCCATTGTATTTTACTTTTTAGATGGTTTGTAAAGATTGTATTGATAGTTGTTTTAAAAAAACGGTTTTACAAACTTGTACCGCTGATGAGAATTGAACTCACGACCTATTCCGGCACTAAGACCGGAATCGCTCTTCCACTGAGCTACAACGAAATTCCGGATTCCGGATGTTGAAATCCGTTGAGCTGTTGATGAGAATTGAACTCACGACCTCTTCCTTACCAAGGAAGTGCTCTACCCCTGAGCTACAACAGCTTTTACTAAATTTGTAAAGAACTCTTTCGTTAACCAATAGTTGCCCATTACTTAACTAATGAGCGGGAGACGAGGCTCGAACCCGCGACCTACAGCTTGGAAGGCTGTCGCTCTACCAACTGAGCTACTCCCGCATAAAAAAAACAATAAAAGAACTGAGGCAAATCTCTTGCTAACAAGGAAGTTCCGCCTTTGCGAGGGGCAAAGGCGGAACATTTGCACTGTGTGGGCAGGATAGGATTCGAACCTATGAAGACGAATCAGCGGATTTACAGTCCGCCCCATTTGGCCACTCTGGAACCTGCCCATCTTAAATCCTAAAACCCCTTTTCAAAAGTCATGTCCATCGTCCGGACTTTAATTTTGCTTCGGAATTTTTCCGGAGCCACCAGAGGGATTCGAACCCCCGACCCACTGATTACAAATCAGTAGCTCTGGCCAACTGAGCTATGGTGGCATACCAAGTATCTATAAAAGGTATCCGTTAAAAGAGGTGCAAAAATAACAGTATTTAGATAATCTCAAAATCTTTTTTTTGCGCCCGGATACAAATTTCAAAACTTGTTCGTTTTGGCTAAAATGCCCTACAGTAAAGAACTTTACTACCTTCGCCGATCCCTTTTTTCGATCGGGATGGCAAAGGTAGTAAACAGATATTTAATTCCAAAATATTTTTAAGGATTTACTGAAATTTCTTCTCTTTCTGCCTCTTGATCTGGGTTACAACTGAATCAAAGGCTAAGTCGAACGACTCTTCAAAGGATTTGGATTCATGCTTTACAAAGACGTCCTGGCGGGGGATATGGACCTTTATCTCTGCAATTTTGTCTTTAATCTGGTGGGCTATTCCATCTAACTTTAAAAATACTTCAACACTGATAATGCGATCGTAGAATGTATTGAGCTTTTGTAATTTTTTGCTCACATGGTCAATCAGTTTTGCATCCGCATCGAAGTGCACAGTTTGAATCTGAACGTTCATAGCATTAATTTTTAATATTTAACAATCTTAGTACATGCTTGTAACATTGTTTGCATAGGCTCTCATTTGTTTTAATGGTATTACAATATGCTTTACAAAGAACTCGTTACTAATTTAGTCACTTTTGCAATCTTATTACTAACCATTTAGTAATATTTTGTTAATATTCCCTATCCCTTGGGATGAGCCTTCTTAAATGCTGCCTTCAGCTTCTCTATGCTATTGGATGTATATACCTGTGTAGATGCAAGACTGGAATGACCCAGCAGTTCTTTCACTGCGTTCAGGTCCGCTCCGTTATTCGTGAGATGTGTGGCAAACGTATGCCGGAGAATATGTGGACTCTTTCTGTTGATCGTCGTTATCTCGTGGCGGGTGAGGTAATCCCGGACCACATTGTACACGTATTTGGGGTATAACTTACGGCCCGACTTCGGATTTACCAACAAAACCTCCTGATCATATTCCGCCAGCTCCTTCCTGCAAACAGCCCGGTAAGTGTTTATTTCCTCCATCAAATGAGGACTGATAGGGATAATCCGCTCCTTATTGCCCTTCCCGAGCACCTTAATGCTCAGATTACCGGCATCAATATGCCTTTCCTTCAAAGAGATCAGCTCAGACAACCTGATCCCCGTATTATACAGCAATTCAAATATCAACTGGTGTGTACGCCCTTCCAGACCATCCATAAACACCGGCTCCTTCTCCTCTCCCCTCCGCATACTATGATTGTCCTCCAGCGCCCGCATCCCCTTTTCATCAATAAAGCCAGGCAGCCGCTTCCCGATCTTAGGGGCAGTCACCTTCGTCATAGGGGTCATACTGACCTCCCCATGCCTTAAAGCATATTTGAAGAATGATTTTAAAGAGGAAATCTTGCGGTTAACAGTCTTGGCCACATTACTATGCTCCATGAGCCAGGCCAGCCATGTACGGACATGCGAATGGGTGATGCCCTTAAGCGGCACATCACCATAACTTGACTGTAAAAACGTAAAAAACTGGGTAAGATCTTGCTGGTATGCAGCGAAAGTATGCTCAGAGTATCGTTTTTCGAGCCGGATATAAGCCAAAAAGCGGATGGCTACCGGATGTAATTCTTCACTCAATACAAAAAAATTGATGATTGTAAAGTTATGCAAAACCTTACAATCATCACATATCTTGCGTTGGAATTATCTGTAGTTTGAATTAATCGTCCAATTTACCACTAGCCAACTGCTGTTTGTAAACAGCTTTCAGTACCTGAGTACGACGCTTTACAGAAGGCTTGGTGAAAGATTGACGCGTCCTGAGTTGCAGCAGGATACGAGCTTTCTCAAACTTCTTTTTATACTTCTTGAGCGCCTTGTCAATATTTTCGCAATCTTTAGAATCGATGATCAACATAGTATTAGTCTCCTTTTTTTCAGGAAGGCAAAGATATAGCATTGTTTTAAAAAAACAAAAAAATGTAAGTATCTGATCCACTCTTTTGCACGCTGTCCCCATCTCCTTATTATTAATTAATTTAGCTCCATGTTTACAGGAATAATAGAAGCACTTGGAGAAGTAATAGCCACCAGAACGGAAGGCAGCAATATGGAGATCACTATCCGGTCCTCACTGGCTCCGGAACTGAAAGTAGATCAAAGCATCTCTCACAATGGCGTTTGCCTTACCGTCACAGAGATCAGACACGATACCTATAATATCACTGCCGTGGCCGAAACCCTGCAGAAAAGCAACATAGGCTTACTGGCCCCCGGCCATAAAGTAAACCTGGAACGCGCCATGGTATTCAACGGACGTATAGACGGACACCTCGTTCAGGGCCACGTAGACAGCACAGGGGAATGTATCTCCTGTACCCCGCAGAACGGCAGCTGGGAATACCGCTTCCGCTACCCTGCCCAGTTTGCGGCCCTTATAGTGGAAAAAGGCTCTATCTGTCTGAATGGTATCAGCCTCACCGTATTTAATGTCACAGACACCGAATTTACCGTTGCCGTGATCCCTTATACATACGAATTCACCAATATCTCTTCTGTTTTACCCGGCAGTACCATCAACCTGGAATTTGATATACTCGGCAAATACGTGGCCAGGCAATTATCCGTCAAACCATAATTATGAAACTTACCTCTGCCCTGGCTATCCGTTACCCCATTATTATGGCCCCCATGTTCCTCGTCAGCAATGAGAAAATGGTAAAAGCTGCCATGGACAACGGGATTGCCGGTACTTTCCCCTCCCTTAACTTCCGAAAAGAAGGTGAACTGAAGACAGTACTTGAAAATCTCAATAAACACATGGCTTCCTTAGCTCCCGGACAAGGGACCTATGGCGTTAATCTGATCGTTCAGAAAACAAACCCGTTGTATAGCAAGCATTTAAAAGAATGCGTGGAGGCAAAAGTTCCATTTTATATCACTTCACTGGGGAGTCCTAAAGAAGTGATAGCGGCTGCCCACAGCTATGGGGCTAAAGTTTTTTGCGATGTAACAAATATGCTGCATGCGGATAAAGCTGCCCAGGCAGGCTGTGATGGGTTCATTGCCGTATGTGCCGGCGCTGGCGGACATGCCGGCCCATACCCCATGCACATACTGGTACCTGCTTTGCAAAAAGCCTACCCGGATAAGGTCCTCATCGCTGCAGGCGGTATCGCTACCGGTCAGCAAATGGCCAGCGCACTTGTATTAGGCGCAGATGGGGCCTCTATCGGTACCCGCTTCATCGCCAGCGAAGAAGCACCGGTAAGTGACGCGTATAAAAAAGGGATCGTTAATTATGGGATGGAGGATATTGTGCTGACCGAACGCCTCTCCGGTACGCCCTGTAACGTAATTAATACCCCTGCGGCGAAGAAAATGGGCTACAGGCAGCATTGGTACGAGAAAATGCTAAGTAACAACCCACGCACCCGTAAGTACTTTAAAATGCTGGTACAGCTACGCGGCATGAAGAAACTGGAACAGGCGGTAAAGCCTAATAACTATAATCAACTCTGGACTGCCGGTCAGAGTGTTGAAATGGTCCATGAGGTGAGCAGCATCAAAGATATTGTTGCCCATATCATTACAGACCTCAAAGCCACCCTGCAAAAAACCTACCTTTAATTCACCCGTTTTAGCGACAATACCCTGTTATAATAATTTCCCTTATATTTTAATGTATTGCTAATCAGTAGTAAAAAAGCATCGAAATATTAGTCACTACTAATAAGTAACTGATACTCTGCCATTTAGCATATATAACCCGTATATAAGCCCTATATAACCCCTATATAACAGGTATATAAGCCGTACTTATTTAGATAGGGCTTATATACCTCTTATATAGAAGTCTGGTAAGAATTATAGTAAGTTTAAAGAAACGTTTAGGCTCTTACTGTGTTGCACCTTACTGCAAAGAGAGCCTATTGCGTGGTAGTGTTCACCGGCTTTGGGGCAGTCCCGGCGAATCTCTACCCTATTTCTGGAACGATTTTTTCTACTTTTATCTCATGAAACTTTTTTTCACTGCATTACAACTGCTGTTATGGATCCCTGCGCTTGGTCAGACAGCCATCTCCGCTACCTACGATCCCACCTGTGTCGCTGAACTCTACGACCGCATCCCTATCGGATTAAAACTCGTATACGATAACGGCCAGTTTAGAAAAACAGAAGGCTTCCTTCAAGGTGATTACCGCTGGAACCGCCTTAAAGTAAACACTAACAACGGCTCCTTCCAGAACGGGACCCTGCTCATTAACCGTAAACAACTGGCGGAACAACAATATACCGTACAACTGTCCGTTACCGTTCCTGGTGTGGCACAACCTTTCCAGGTACCTCTCACGCTTCCTCACGTGGAAAGTATCCGGTTTAACCATTATGCAGACAGCTTAAAAAGAGATATTCATTTTTACCTGAACGTAGAAGGTGTGTTCAGCAGCGGTAAAATATACCCGCTGGATACTTCAGCTATAAAATTTGAAACAAGCGAAGGGAAAATAATAGGTCAGGACCTGCTCATCGACCTGCATTCTGCTACCCGTATCATTACAGTAACAGCTACCGATAAAAATAATCCCAACATAAAGGTTACCACCAGCATCCCCGTAAAACAATTACCGGATGATATGTCCCTGATCAAAAAGAAATAATCCTAGATCAGGGAACGGGCTTTTAATTCTAAATATTTGTTCACCACATTCATCGTCAGTTGCTGGGGGGTAGTCAGTAATGACAAAATACCATACTGCGTCAGCTCACGTACCATCAGCTTTCTTTCATTGGCAAACTTCTGTGCAATTACCTGCCGGTAAATATCCGCAGTGGAGTGTACCGCTTCCTGGCTCATCTTCTTCAACTCTGTATTCTCAAAAAACACCACCAGTAATAAATGATACTTCGCCAACCGGCGCAGATAGGGCAACTGTCTTTGCAAACCGGACACAGATTCAAAATTTGTGAACAGGATCAGTAAAGAACGCTGAGAGAATACACTGCGTAACGTTACACTCAGCTTTTCATAATCACTCTCCTGCCATTGCGTTTCCTGTGCATACAAAGTATCCAGGATCTTATTCAGCTGCACTTTTTTATTGCTGGCCGCCAATACGTCTACCTGGTTGGCGGCTAAGGTAACAAGCCCTGTTTTATCTCCCTTCTGCAAAGCAATATTGCTGAATACCAGGGAAGCATTAATTGCATAATCCAGCAACGTTAATCCCTCAAAAGGCATCTTCATGCTACGCCCTTTATCAATTACACAATACACCTGCTGAGACCTCTCTTCCACATAACTATTCACCATCAGGTTACTACGGCGGGCCGTAGCCTTCCAGTTCAACCTGCGGATATCATCTCCCCTTACATATTCCTTAATGTGATCAAACTCCATGCTATGCCCTATCACACGTTTTTTATGCACCCCCATTTCCGTCATTTTGGAATTGATGGAAAACAACTCATAGTTATGCAACTGAATGAAGGATGGGAACACCTTTACCATCTGCCCGTTCTCCGCTACAACGCGACGCTGGGCCAGACTTAAAGGACTGCGGAGAAACACATTCGTATTACCGAATTCATACTCCCCTCTTTCCAGCGGATGTAGTACATAACGCAATACTTTTGTCTCTCCCGGTTTCAGACTTTCCTTTTGCGTAAAATCGCGCAACTGAAACTGAAAAGGTATTTCATCCAGCAGGGTAACGAATATGGGGAAACGATAATTATTTACCAGCCTGATATCAACATTATTATCATCTCCGTTACTGAACCGGTTCGCCATGATACGCTCTACTATCAAAGGAGAAGCGCCTGCTACAAACAGGAATACAACATCCAGCACCACCAGTAGGGTCAGTGAGGCAATGATGATGAGCGCAATCGGATATAATGCCGGGAAAAAAAAAGCCAGCACGAATAACATAGTAGTACTACCCAGGATCAGGTAAAACCGGGTAGTAAAAAATAAAGAATGAAAAAATGTCTTCTTCATATATTATCTCGGTACTTCCACCGCTTTAATAATCTGTGCAATCACTTCATCTGCGCTGATCCCTTCCATTTCACGCTCTGGTGTAAGCATGATACGGTGACGCAATACATGCGGCAACATTTCAATTACATCATCCGGTGTTACGAAATCACGGTTATTCATTGCAGCCAGCGCCTTGGAACAATTCATCACAGACAATGAAGCCCGTGGTGATGCGCCCAGGTACAAAGATGCGTTCACACGGGTTTCCTGTATCAGCGCCGCAATGTAATGCAACAGTTTATCTTCAATATGTACCAGCCTGACCTGTGCCTGGAACTCTATGATCTGCGTAGCAGTCACTACTTTATCTACCAGTTTGGTAAGGTCCGTTACCTCATTATGCTGATGCATGGATTGCAACATGGTTATTTCCTCTGTCAAAGAAGGATATTTCACTTCTATCTTAAAAAGGAAACGGTCTAATTGTGCTTCCGGCAACCGGTAAGTACCTTCCTGTTCAATGGGGTTCTGTGTAGCCAGTACCATAAACGGAGCAGGTAATTTGTGAGAAACACCATCGTTGGTTACCTGACGTTCTTCCATCACTTCAAACAATGCGGCCTGTGTTTTAGCCGGAGCACGGTTGATCTCATCTATCAGTACAAGGTTGCTGAATACAGGGCCACGCTTGTATTCGAACTCCCTTGTTTCGGGATTGAATACAGAAGTTCCCAGTACATCTGCCGGCATAATATCCGGAGTAAACTGTAACCTTGAAAAATCAGCATCTATACAGCGTGCCAGCAATTTAGCGGTGAGGGTTTTAGCCACGCCGGGCACACCTTCGATCAGCACATGTCCCTGTGTCAGTAAACCCGCAATCAGCAGGTCTACCATCTGGTGCTGGCCGATAATAACTTTTCCTATCTGTACCCGGATAGCTGTCACTGCCTCATGCAGGGCAGCAAAATCTGTGCGGGGCTGAAATGTAGTTTCCTCCATTATTTAGTGTTTAAATAGAATGCCTGTATATTTTTATAAAATGTATTCAGAAAATCGTCACTTACCTGGTCGGCCAGTCGTATATGATGAATGCTATCAATGATCTCACGTACCCTATCTACCGGGATCCCTGATTTGTGAGACAGCGTAGCAATAAAGGTATCATTCAGATAACTTGTATTCATGTAAAAACGGGTACGGATAAACTCTAACCACTGCTGAATGATCTTCTGGCCCAGGTTCGCATTATCATGCTGCTGATAATATAACTGACCCAGTGCATTTACAAACTCAAGCGAATTATTCGTAATCACCGGCTTATCCGGAATAATACGCTGTCTGCGTTTCCCTTCAAATACGATATAGATGATGAGTAACAGTATGGCCAGCCATAGTGCCCAGCGCATAGCAGGATAACGCATCAGCACCTGCCATTCACTAAAGTCTCCTTCGGAACGTTTATAATCCTGGTATTTATAATACTCATCCCAATAAATATTATCCTGGTAATTATTGGTATAAGAAAACTCTTTACCCATGGATGCGATGTTGTTCTCATGCATCAGGAAATAGTTGGTAACAGCAGAAGGATTGAGGGAGATCAATATACTTCCCGAACCCCTGGTCACCCTGATAAAATTAGGACGATGCTGCTCATCTGTTCCCAGGATAGTAGTGATACTGGTATCCATGGAGGTGAAATAATCCCCGCCAAAAATACCCTTACAGGAGAAGGCCGTATCCGGCGCCAGTGCCGGATTTACATAATGCTGTTCACTATCTCTGTAGTAAACATGCGAAGTATCCATGGCTATAGTCAGGCCCAGTCTTTCCAGCAGCACACTGTCCGGCATATTCACTGCCAGGAATAACTGGTTGCCCAGTTCTGCAT
Source organism: Chitinophaga oryziterrae (assembly GCF_009758125.1). Classification (GTDB taxonomy): domain Bacteria; phylum Bacteroidota; class Bacteroidia; order Chitinophagales; family Chitinophagaceae; genus Chitinophaga; species Chitinophaga oryziterrae. The sequence continues at coordinate 271,016 of NZ_WRXO01000002.1, read as the reverse complement.
AAGTGAGCATGTCTTTTACGTCCTGTGCGGTAGCATACAATTTGTCTGATACCAGCACATAGAGATTGTATCCGTTAGCAAGTTCTTTATCTTTCTTATAAGTATCTGCAAATGGTTTGGTAACTACCTTTGGCTTTATCTCAGTAGAATATAATTCGGGCAATGCCTTAAACAGTACATAACAACCTCCCGGTTTTTTCTCCTTATAATTAAAGCTCTGCTTTTGCAGGTCCTGATCCTGGTCCTGCAGGTTCTGCACCGAAGCAGCGACCACAAAGATCAGCAACAGTATTATCAGTGCACCGACAATGATGATTGGTAGTTTTGATTTCACCGGGTATAGCCTAATTCGTTCATAAATTGATTGAAATGCCTGTGAATAGTTTCAAACTGAGCTTCATTCACAGGTATTTCCCCATACCATATATATTCATAATCCAGTGTAAGATTAGCAAAGGACTTATACCATGTTGTTTGTGCCATTGCACGCAGGTAAGCCGCATTTGTTTTTTCCTTGCTGAAAACAATGAGTTCTTTGTCAGATAACAGCCGCAGTGTTTGTAAATACAATAACCGCACTGCCAGTCTTAATTTACCGGCTGCAATAGCTGCCTGTACCTGTTTTTCATAAGTCCTGAGGTCCAGTTCTTCCTCTGACAATGCTACAATTTCATCATCAATAGAAGTGCTTTTACGTCCTAAAATATACCCCTGGCCTTTCAGATAATTATACAGGATGAAAGCCAGTACCAGTACTATGAGTATAATCAGTATCCAGTAAAAGGAACGGATGAACATGAATATATAGAACAATATCATCTGCAGAGCAGTGAAATCCCTTTCCCTGGTCTGTTTCTTCTTGTACTGTAACCCTTTATCCGCTTTAAATTCTTTTATCAGGGATGCAGGGACCTCTCTTAATCTCAGTCCCTCGCCTTCATCATATTCGAAATCCGTCGAATCCTGATTAACTGGTATTTCCTGGTCCCAGAGGTGATGTGGAGCAGCAACTCTTGCTGAGGTAGTATCAGTATCGTCGTAAACAGTTGAATCCTGTGCTGTACCTGCCGCAGCTACTGCTGAATCCTGAATTAACTCATCTTCATCCTCCTCTTCATCTGATGATGTGCCATCTCCTGCATTCGAGATAGAATCCAGCCGGGCCTTATATACAGACAACGGTTCTTTATACTGCGCCCTGCCTGCCAGGGGAAGTAATGCCAGCAACAGTACCAGTCTTACACATCTATTCATTTCACAGGTTTTATAACTTTTCCTTTTTCATCCAGCCGGAATCCCCTGTGCTGAAGTAGTATAGGGTATACAATGAAATAACTGATAATAAATGCCAGTGATATCAGTAATATAGAAATACTGATAGCGATAGGCATCGCAGTATGACGCGTTACAAACCCTTCCAGGAAAGCAGCCGTTATAAATAAAGGCACCAGGCTTATCACTACCTTCACCCCGTCCCTGGCCGATTTTTTAAGGGCATCCACTCTTTTACGGGTACCGGGGAACAGTAATCCACTGGCCATTATCAGTCCTGCGCTACCGGCAATGACAATAGAAGAAATTTCCAGTGTCCCGTGAATCCATATTACGAGTACAGATTTTAGTCCTAATCCTTTTGAAAAGAAATAATACTGGAAAGCGCCCAGCATCACGCCATTCTTCATCATGAACCACAACGATCCCACGCCAAACAGAATACCGCCTATAAAACAAAGAAATGCCACCTGTATATTATTATAAGCAATACGCAGGAACATATACAGTTCATTTTCTCCTTTATATACACCAAAGGGATCTCCTTTTTTAATGTTCTGTTCTGTCATATTCACATATTCATCTCCCATTACCCCTCTTACAAATGTTTCATCATGTGCAGCAGAAAAGGCGGCAATCAGGCAAAACAGCAGGAAAAACAGGAAGGTGAATAATATCAGGCGATGGTATTTGCGGAACAGGAGTGGCAGTTCGTATACAAAAAAGGAGCGGAATCGTCCACTTTCCTCTTTATTGTTAGCATAAATGATTTGATAGATGCCTGCAGCCAGGCTGTTGATATACCCGGTTACCTTGCTGAAACTGTAAAAAGTTTTAGCATAGGCCAGGTCGTCCAGTAACGTGGTAAAACGCTCTGCCATCTCATCGGGGTCACCGGTGGGTTCCTCCTGGTATTTTTTCCAGCGGGGCAGGTTCTTTTTAATGAAAGTAGATTCGCGCATGGGTTGTCAGATCAGGTATGCAGACTAAGTCCCGGAATTTTTCTGTCTGCTCAAAATACTCTTATTAAATTTATAATTGCCTAACAAACATATACATTAATTAGTAAATTTGTACATGACCAGTGTAAAAATACCAACATCCTTCAACATTGATCTGGAATTTGAAACCGCCAATATCGGTCAGCGGTTCCTTGCCTGGCTTATTGATGTTTTGATAAGAGGAGTGTTTGTGCTGGTAATGAGTGTCACTTTGGGCAAGCTGCACTATTCGTCTACCACGATGTACGTGATCTATTTCTTCATCTACCTGCTCCCTTTTACCTTTTACTTCCTGGCGCTTGAAATTCTGATGAACGGGCAAACACCTGGTAAAAAGATGATGGGGATAAGGGTAAGAAATATGAATGGCGGTAAACCCAGTATCAGTCAGCACCTTATCCGTTGGTTGTTCCGTGCGATAGAAACCCCCTGGATCGTCTTCAATGCCGTTATCCCGATCGTGTCTATGGTACGTTCTCCCTATGACCAGAGACTGGGAGATGTGGTAGCCGGCACTATCGTAGTAAATACGAGAAGCAAGACCAGCATCAACGAAACCATATTCCGGGATATGTCTGAGGTAGATTATACGCCTCAGTTCCCACAGATATTAAAACTGTCTGACAGGGACATGAATAAGATCAAAGAACTGATGGACAGGGCTATTAAATCCGGAGATGTGCAGTTAACGGCACGTGTATCCTACCGGGTAAGGGACGTACTGAACATTCAATCGGACCTTGATCATCTTCCTTTCCTGGAAACAGTACTCAACGATTATAACTACTACACTACCCGGTAATTACTTTTTCACCACAGTGGTGCGTGTCCAGAGGTCGTGCCAGGCAACATTAAAAGCAGAAAATGCTTCCAGCGGTATCATACGGATGATTGTTCTTACAAACACTGTTTTCAACGGAGGTGTACTTCCATCTTCCACCACCACCCGGGTCCCCGTAACCAGTTTCCCGACAGTAACCCCTTTATTACCAGCTTCCAGTATACAATAATAGAGTATGATCAATGCGTAATAGATAATAGCAGGTTGTCCGTTATGGTTATCTTCATCCATAAATTTATCGAACGCAGTAGCGTCTATAATGGCGAATATCACCATTATCATAAATAGCAGGATAAGAATGACGATCCTGTCTATCAGCACATTCACAAAGCGCTGTGTGCGGGAAGCCGGTTGCAGAATGATGTCGGTCTCAAGATCATCCAGCAGGTCTTTTTGAGTAAGCATAGATAAAAGTATAAAAAAACTGCCGGCTACATTAGATGTGTGCCGGCAGTAATCATTATGGCAGAAAACAAAAATTATATAGTTGGTTTTCCGATGCTGTCGATCTGTTCATCCATGTTCAAAGGTGTTCCTGAAGGACCACGGTACTGAATGGTTTTATCGAAAGCCATGATTGGTAAGAATACGAAGCTCAGGAAGATCAGGCCTATTGTAAAGCCGGTATCCTTGCCAAAGCTCTTACTTAACAGGTTAGCGCCCCAGATCTGGAAGATGATGCCCACGTAAGGGATCAGCAATAATACAGTCCACCATCCTGGTTTGCCAATGATTTTTGTGAAGATGTAGTAGTTATAGATAGGTACGATGGCGCTCCAACCGGGATGGCCAGCCTTTTCAAATATTTTCCACATACATAAGCCGTAGAAGAAAAGAATGACAAGGATAAAAATGAAGAAGCCTATACCGAACATAGCCATTATTCCGGATGAGGCGTCGTAGTTAGATTGCATACTAGTAAAAGTTAAAGGTTAATAGATAATTGGATAAATGATCCTGTACAAAATAGAGATCTTTTAATTAATATTTATACAACATTCGTATTATTATTAAAAACCATGCTTAAATATCTTTAAATGAAGCAGTCCCAGGAAGTTAAATTTTTATTATCTGAAATTTAAGTTCTTTTTTTGGAATTATATTCAATTCCCCTACATTTGCAGCCGGCAAGTCTTATACGACCAGCTCCTACTGAACTCCCCCAGGACAGGAATGTAGCAAGGGTAGGTGGTTGTAGCGGTGCGATGTAAGTAACTTGCCGATTTTTTTTCCTCTTTTTTAGATTTCTTCTAAAAATTCACTGCAGCCCTCAGCATTAAATTTAAACTACCTAACTTTGCACTTCAATTATTTTGTTCGTTGAACAATTGAATGCCATTAAACTACTAAATCATTTCATCATGAAATTCTTTATAGATACTGCAAACCTTGCACAGATCAAAGAAGCAAACGACCTGGGCGTACTTGACGGTGTAACGACCAACCCTTCCCTGATGGCTAAAGAAGGCATCAAAGGCGAGGCTAACATCATCAAGCATTACGAAACAATCTGCGAACTGGTAGACGGACCTATCAGCGCTGAAGTACTTTCTACCGACTTCGCCAGCATTATTGAAGAAGGTAAAAAGTTAGCGGCTATTCACCCGAATATCATTGTGAAAGTTCCAATGATCAAGGATGGTATCAAAGCATTGAAATGGTTTACCGACAATGGTATCAAAACCAACTGTACCCTGGTGTTCTCCGCAGGACAAGCGATCCTGGCTGCTAAAGCTGGCGCTACCTACGTATCTCCATTCATCGGCCGTATCGACGATACCAGCTGGGATGGTGTGGAACTGATCGCTCAGATTGCCCAGATATACAGCCTGCAGGGCTTCAAAACTGAAATCCTCGCAGCTTCTATCCGTAACGCCCTCCACATCGTAAGATGTGCTGAAGCCGGTGCTGACGTTTGTACCTGCCCTTTAGACTCTATCCTGGGTCTGCTGAAACATCCTCTGACAGATATTGGCCTGGCCAAATTCCTGGAAGACGCGAAAAAAATGTAGTACATACTTTTAGATGGTATATATCCCCCGGTGCAGCAATGTACCGGGGATTTTTTTTAATTAAACTTTCATTCTTTTCTGAAAGTTTTGTAACTTTGAGATGCATTTATGAACTCCAGCGTTAGAACAGCACAGTAGGTTTATTCTTTGACTGATAAATGATGTTTTATGATCCAACCGAATGTTCCGGAAGCCGGCGTGCCACGCGTTGTAATTGTGGGCGGTGGCTTTGGCGGTATTAATCTTGCTAAAAAGCTCAAAAATGCACCTGTTCAGATTGTAATGTTAGACAGGAACAATTATCACCTCTTTCAGCCCCTATTATACCAGGTATCTACAGCCGGACTGGAAGCAGACAGCATCGCTTTCCCCCTTCGCGGGATCTTTAAAAGTCAGAAAAATTTCATCTTCCGTATGGCCGAAGTCACCGGCCTCCGCGCAGCGGAAAACATCCTCGAAACCGGTATTGGCGACTTACATTACGACTACCTCGTATTCGCTACCGGCAGCACGACCAACTTCTTCGGCAACAAACTCATAGAAGAACATGCTATCGGTATGAAATCCCTGATAGAGGCTGTACAGATCCGCAACTACGTGATCAAACAATTCGAGGAAAGCCTGCTGCTGAAAGACGAAGCAGAAATAAAGCCCAAACTCAACTTCGTAATGGTGGGCGGTGGCCCTACCGGTGTGGAAATGGCTGGTGCATTTGCGGAACTCCGTAAATATATCATGCCTAAAGACTACCCCGAACTATCCGTTTCCCTTATGAACGTATATCTCATAGAAAGCAGTCCCCGCCTGCTGGCAGGGATGAGCGAGGAGTCTTCCGAAAAGGCACTGGAAGCCCTTACGGCTTTAGGCGTGAAAGTGATGGTGAAAACCGTTGTAAAAGAATACGATGGTAAAACCTTAACACTGAGTACAGGAGAAAAAATAGACAGCCAGTCGCTGTTCTGGTCGGCCGGCGTGAAAGGCGTTCCCGTAAATGGTATTGCTCCAGAAATAATAGCGCCCAACGGACGTGTTCAGGTAAATGGGCTGAACCAGATAGTAGGCCATACCAACGTATATGCGATAGGCGATATCGCCCTGATGACGGACGAAATTCACCCTAAAGGCTATCCGATGGTAGCGCAGGTTGCTATTCAGCAAGGCGCCAATGTCGCTGCCAACCTGAAGAAAATCCTTAAAAAAGATCCTGCTTTAGTTCCTTTTAAATATAAAGACCTCGGTAGCATGGCTACTATAGGCCGTAACAAGGCAGTGGCAGAATTTGCCGGCATGAAACTGTACGGATATTTTGCCTGGATGGTATGGATGGCGGTACACTTATTAAGCCTGCTGGGCTTCCGTAACAAACTGGTAGTATTTATCAACTGGTTCTACCGCTATTTTACCTTTGAGAGAGGTACCCGTATCATTATTAAACGGGGTGCAGCTAATATTGTAAAGCTAAGACAAACAGTAAACTTCTAATATCCCAGGTTCTGACAGGCTCTTGAACAGGATCATCCTCCGTTTATCCTACGTTAAAAGACGTAGGATAAACGGAGGATGATCCTGTTCAAGAGCTGTTTTGTTCCTCTTTTATTTTCTGCTTAACATAGAGTTCAGTGTAACCGTAGCGACCAGTTCATCCGATCTTCCTCCCAATGCCCGGTAATATACCAGGATGGTGTAATTATTCTCCGTCTCCCACCAGTTACCCTCTGTATATTCTGTAAATGGCTGACTACCGGTTACGGTTTTATCTACCAACGCATATTCGTAATTATAAAATCCCTGTTTCAGGAATAAAGCGCCTTCATAGGCCATGGTAGCAGGATTAAAAGAGAGCTTCGTATTATCATTGATCTCATAATCTGTCAACTGGCCCACGATATACATATCATAACCCGCATACGGCTCTTTTACAGGGAAGCTGAAATGTACATTGGCATAATCCCCTTCAAAAAACGGATCGTAATCATCCAGCGTAGCCAGGTAATATAATCCATTGATATCCTTGATATACTGATATAGTTTACTGCCTCTCTCAAAATCCGGCTGGGCATATACATCGGTACCATCTTTACGGTAATCCGTATGCTTCACTCTTTCCGTTTGTAAACGGAAACTGCGGAGATCTATCCATCTCCACTCCTTCCCTGCCGGCATCACACAATCCACTTCCCAGTTATATTCTATCGTATTTCCCTTGATAAATAAAGGACGGGGATATTTAATCGCCTTATCCCAACGGTAATTCTGCAGGATCACCACTTTCAGCTGATCAAAAGGGTTCACGAGGTTCAATCCTCCTGTACCTACAGAAAAATTGATCTTCTGATGTGTCCTGAATATTTTAGGTGTTACCGGCTGCTGGATAAAACCGCTCACGCCTGCTTTATTCCCTACTACCAGCATACGGCGGGTAAATGCCAGTTGTGTGGTATCACTATCCAGGTAAACTTTTAACAGGTAATTCCCGGATTTGATAGGATAACCGTTCTGACCGGGCACCTGCACACTGTAATGAGTATATTTCTGTAATGCGATACTGGAAAAACGGGAATCCTGGATCCTGTTTTCGGAGAAACCCCGCAGGTATTCCAGCTGGTTGATCTGGGCCGGTGACCAGTCTGCATTACACAGCACAAAGGTGTAGTAGTAGTTTTTCACATCATTGTCAAGATCATCGAAGCTCAGGTCCAGCTTATCACCGCTACCCAGGGTAATCATGGGCATCGTGAGCTGGTCGCCGGCCTGGTTGAACTTAACAGATTTGATGTTGTTATAGTACACGTGGTCGGGGCCAATGGGGTTATCCTGCGCTGCTACGGGCAGGATATATGCTAATAGTACTAGCAGGCAGAAAACAGGTGTTATCCTCATAATAATTTTCAAGTTACAATATTTCCGGTCACCTAATAACGGTGCTTTTGAGCGGATAAGTATAATTTGATACTTTTGTCCTATGCGTCTATCATTTCTAGTTGCCAGGAGGATCGCTTTTAACAAATCTTCCTCTTTTTCCCGGTTCATCATCAATATAGCTATCTTAGCTACAGCCATCAGCGTAGCGGTGATGATCCTGGCAATAGCCCTGGTAAATGGTTTTCAGCAGACGATCCAGCAAAAGATCTTCAGCTTCTGGGGGCATATTCACATTACACAGTACCAGCCCAATGCCGGTCCGTTGACAGAACAGATCCCTTTCCAGGGGGATAGCGCCATGGTAGCCAGGCTGAAAAAGATTGAAGGGATCAATACTGTGAATGCCTATGCCACTAAATCTGCCATCATAAAAGCAGAAAAAGATATTGAAGGCGTCATTTTCAAAGGAGTAGACCGTCAATATAACTGGCAGCACCTGCAACAGTTTTTTATAGAGGGTGGCCCTATTCGTTACAAGGATAGCAGTTATGCCCCTGAAATAGTGATTTCTGTGAGTCTGGCCAAAGAATTACGGGTAAAACTCCATGATCCCCTTATTGTATATTTTATCCAGGGGAACGGGCAGGCTCCCCGGGCACGTAAACTGACTATCAGCGGTATTTATAAAACCAGTATTGAAGAATATGATAAAACTTATGTTATAGGAGACCTGGAACTGGTGCGGAAACTCAATAACTGGCAACCGGGAGATGTAGGTGGATATGAAATGTTTGTGGATGATTATAAAAAAATGAATGCGATCAGTATCCAGGCAGATGCTGTAATGCCCGATAAATTATTTATCCGTACCATTAAAGAGATATACCCGAATGTGTTCGACTGGTTACAATTACAGAACCAGAACGAAATCATTATCCTCATCATCATGACTATCGTAGCGATCATTAATATGATCACCGCTATATTGATCCTTATACTGGAACGTACCAATATGATTGGTATTTTAAAAGCGCTGGGGATGCGCAACTGGAATATTCAGAAGATCTTTATTTACCAGGCGGGTTACATTGTACTGGCAGGGCTGATACTGGGAGATATACTGGGTATCAGTGTTGTTGCCTTACAACAAAAGACCGGCTTCTTTAAATTATCCGAAGAAAGCTATTATATGTCTGTAGCCGCTGTATCACTACACTGGTGGGAAGTATTGCTGATTAATGCAGGTACTTTTATCATCTGCCTGCTGGTATTGATTATACCTTCTATGGTTATACGGCGGATCACCCCGATGAAGGCGATACAGTTTAAATAAGCAGGCGCCCACAGATAATACCTGCGGCAATACCGGCATTCAATGATTCTGCTCCACCCAGCCGGGGGATGGTTATCCGGTAGGTACAGGCAGCAATGACCTGGTCGCTCAATCCACGGGATTCATTTCCTATCAGGATAATCCCTTCTTCTATCTTCTTAAATTCAACAATATTAGTTCCATGAAGCGTAGCAGCATAAGAAGGAACTTCCTGTAACAAGGGGATGATCTCACTTTCTATTACCCGTACACGGGCAATACTACCCATCGTAGCCTGTATCGTTTTAGGGTTATAGGCATCCACACAATCCGGAGAACAGATGACCTGTTTAATGCCGAACCAGTCGGCTATACGAATAATAGTCCCGAGGTTACCGGGGTCCTGGATAGTTTCCAGCGCAATAGTGACTACTCCTTTTAAAACTGCCGGTGTTGGTTCGGGGATATTCAGCAGGGCCATGGCCTGGTTGGGCGTGGTTAAAGCAGAAATCTGCTTTAAAACGGCTTCATCCACAGCAGTAACCCGTACATTATTGAGTAATTGTTCGTGTGCACTGATCCAGGAGGTGGTGGCATATACTTCCTGCACTGGTACTCCTTCTGACAGCAGTTCAGGGACGATCTTATCTCCTTCGGCAATGAACTGGCCGGATTTTTGACGGTATTTTTTATGCTGTAATGATTGAATATACTTAATTTGCGCCTTTGACAACATAGGGCCAAACCTACATGATTTCTATTAATCGGCAAAGCAAGGGGTCTATGTATACTGATTGAAACAAAGCTACTAACTATAAATATTGTATTGACTGTGATGCAGCGGCCACTGAATTATTTATTTATACTGATCACTTCCGTGGCACTGTCAGCTTGTTCCAATACGAAATACCTTCAAAAAAGCCAGTTGCTGTATATCAACAGCAGCGTAGAAGTAAAGGGAGATGCCTCTTCCATAGATAAGCAAAACCTTCGCAGTTCCCTTACATCCAAACAACTGATGATGCAGCAGTCCAATAAACCCTTTATTGGTACCCGCTTCAAAGTATGGCTGTATAACCAGAAATACAACGAGAAGAAGTCTAACTGGTTCTGGAACCTGATGCTCTCCAAACGCAACCTTGATGAACCCGTGATCTACGATTCCCTGAAAACAAAGGAATCTGTGAAACGTATGGTCAGTTATATGAATAACCAGGGTTATTTCTATGCCACCGTAGATTATCACGAAACGATCAAAAAACAGAAGGTAAGCGTCAAATACAAAGTGAATACCGGCCGTAACTTTATCATCAACAAAATAGATTACGAAATACCAGACTCCAGCCTGCTGGACCTTACAAAGAAAAATGAATCATTATCGCTGATAAAACCCGGTATGGCCTACAAACAGGAGCTGCTGGGCAGTGAACGTGAAAGGCTCATGCGTGTGATGCGCAATGCCGGTTATTATAAATTTGACCGCGATGCGATAGAGTTTGAGATAGATACCCTGCATAAAATGCTGTTCCGTAACCTGATGAACCCATTCGAGGGTATCGTGAACGTGTACAATGAAAAGAAAGGACTGGACCGCCCGACCATGGATATCACGGTGAAGATCCGTAACCCGGATGATTCGGCTGCCCATTACGACCTTTATCATATAGATAGCATATACACTTATCCGGATTATCCGGCCTACGGGAATACGGCTGATTCTACCTTTAAAGAGCTGCAACGGAAAGACCTCACCATCCGTTACCGGCAGAGCTTATTAAAACCGGCCGTATTATCGAGATCAGTTCTGCTGCGCAGCTCAGATCTCTATTCACAGCAAAAGACGAACGACGCCATTAACCGCCTGTATGATTTAGGCGCCTGGCAGTTTGTAACGCTGCAATACAAGGAAAAGAAAGATACTTCCCATAAACTGGACGCTTACATTTATCTGACACCGAAACGCCGTCAGGAAATAGGGGCCAACTTCGAGGTAAGTACCAGCTCCGATTACCTGCTGGGTAGTGGTATCACGCTGAACTATAAACACCTGAATATCGCCCGTTCCGCCACTCAGCTGAATATCACGCTGAACGGTGGTATAGAACTGATCCGCAACCAGGCAAATACCTGGATGCTGCAGTCGCAGGAGATCGGCGGACAGGTAAGCCTGATCTTCCCCCGCTTCATCATTCCTTTTTTCAAAGTAGCGCAGACGAACCGTTCTACAGGAAGAACAAGGTTAACCACCGGGGTAGATTACCTGACACGTATTGATAAGTTCTACATCTCCAACGTAAATGCCTCCTTTGGTTACGAATGGAACGAGTCCCAGAACAAACGCTGGATCGTTAAACCGATATCCCTGAACTATGTGGGAGTAAATCTGAATAAATTATTCCGCGACTCTACTGTTGCAAAAAACCCTTACCTGCAGAGAAGTTTTGAACCGGCATTCATCGGCGGAGAGAACGTAACCTATATCTTCAGTAATAACGACATCTACCATAAACTGCATAACTCTTATTTCCGCGCGAACATAGAGGAATCCGGCGCATGGCTGAACGGGATCAACAGCCTGTGGGGCGCAGCTACCAATTACAAAACGAACCTGGATACATTAACACATACTTCCATCGCCAACTTTGTAAAGCTGGAAGTGGATTACAGGCATTACTGGAACCTGACCACACACACGACCCTGGCCACCCGTGCTTATGCCGGAGTAGGTATTGCCTATGGCCACTCAAGCGTACTGCCTTATATCCGGCAGTTTACCGCCGGAGGGCCTAACAGTATACGTGCATGGCGTTTGCGTACTTTAGGTCCGGGTACCTATAAAGATACTTCTGCAACGGCGATCAGCTTCCCCGATCAGACAGGCGACATGAAACTGGAAGGCAATGTGGAGTACCGGTTCGACCTGCTTCGTTTGTTTAACGGCACCATCAACCTGAAAGGAGCAACTTTCCTGGATGCAGGTAACATCTGGATGCTGAGGAAAGACGCGGACCGTCCGGGATCGAACTTTCAGTTGTCCAACTTTTATCACGACCTCGCCGTTGGTACCGGCGCAGGTTTACGACTGGATTTCTCTTTCTTCCTGATAAGGCTGGATTGGGGCATTCCCATCAAAGTGCCTTACTTTACCGGTAATAAAAATGGCTGGTATCTCAGCGAATGGCAACTGGGTGATGGCAGATGGCGCAGAGATAATATCATCTGGAATATTGCGATCGGTTATCCTTTCTGATCTTTAAATTCATCTATAAATACCTGAATATCTTTTGCATCTTCCAATCTGAAGGTGCCTATTCTTGTTCTGCACAGGCTACTCATATAACCACCTACTCCCAATGCAGCGCCAAAGTCATTTGCCAGTGAACGGATATAAGTACCGGTACTGCATACTACTCTGAAGTGTACTACAGGTAATTCTATTTTAGTAATCTCAAATTCAGCGATGAAAATACTTCTTGGTTCTACCTTCACTTCTACTCCTTTACGAGCCAGCTCATAAATAGGTTTCCCGTTCTGTTTGATAGCGGAGTGAATAGGTGGTAATTGCTGCTGTGCTCCCATGAACTGCTTTGTAGCATCCAGGATAGCCTGATCAGTAATTCCGTCCAGGGGTTTGAAATCGACAGGTTCAGATTCCAGGTCGTACGTAGGTGTTACTGACCCCAATGTGAATGTACCCGTATATTCTTTTTCTGCAGCCTGGTATTCATTGATCTTCTTTGTCATTTTACCGGTACAGCAAATCAGTAAACCGGTAGCCAGCGGGTCTAAGGTACCGGCATGGCCAGTTTTAGCCCTGGTGGTATTCCTTATTTTACGCACTACATCGAAGGAGGTCCATTTCAATGGTTTATTGATCAATACTACCTGTCCTTCTTCGTAAATATTTTTGTCTGCCGTCTGATTCATGGCGCAAATATAAGTGGGTTAGGGATTTTTTACTATTTTCACAGAATTTTCAGACTATGTCCTTAGTACAACACGGCAACGCAAACATCAGATACCAGCAACAGGTGGACAATTCCATTAACTACGTAATGCCCTTTATTGAAGCGGCCATGCCCATTACGCCGGATATCCGGATCATGGAGATTGGCTGTGGGGAAGGCGGCGTATTAATCCCCTTCCTGGAAAAAGGATGTCATTGTGTAGGTGTGGACTTATCCGATGATAAGATCGCACTGGGGCATGAATTCCTGAAGCAGTATGTAGATGCAGGTATCATGCAACTCATCAACAAAAATATTTATGATGTTGATTTTTTGGGAGAGTTCAAACATTCTTTTGATCTTATTATCCTGAAAGATGCCATCGAACATATTCCTGATCAGGCCAGGATCATCGGTTATCTCAAAAACCTCCTGACGCCAAGAGGTCAGGTTTATTTTGGTTTCCCTCCCTGGTATATGCCACATGGCGGCCATCAGCAGACCTGCCGGAGCAAGGTGCTGAATATGATGCCTTATATACATTTACTCCCTAACCCTTTTTATAAAGGACTTTTACGTGCTTTTAAAGAAGATGAATCTGTGATCACCGAATTGATGGAGATCAAGGATACAGGAATTTCTATTGAACGGTTTGAGAAGATCGTGAAAGAACAGGGGTATGGTATTACTAAAAAGCAATTCTATCTCATAAATCCTATCTACAAATATAAATTCGGATTGAAACCAAGATTACAGTGGGGACCTGTAGCGAAGTTACCTTTCTTAAGGAATTTTGTTACAACCTGCGTGTATTACATGATACACTAGATTACCATCTGTATCTATTGGTATACCGGATTGCTACCCGCCGGCTTTACAGGTCATTCCATATTTCCCAGCTGGCTTCAGCCTGCAGGATGAGCATTTCATGTCCGTTCTTGATGGTTGCACCCTTCTCTTTTCCCTGTTTCAGGAAAGAAGTTGTAGCCGGGTTATAGATCAGATCGTATAACAGGTGTTTGGAAGAGAGGAACTGGTAAGGTATTTCCGGAGCTGCATCTTCATTAGGGTACATTCCGAGAGGAGTAGTATTGATAATGATGGTATTTTCTTCCATCACATCCGCATCCAGCTGATCATAGGTCACGGCGCCGTGAGCAGCCTTCCTGCTTACCAGCTTATAAGGGATATTGAGTGCTTCCAGTACGTATTGCACAGCCTTGGCAGCACCACCTGTACCCAGTATTAATGCGTTGGTATGATGGGACTTCAGTAATGGCTCCAGGGATCTCCTGAACCCTATGGCATCTGTATTAAAGCCGGTCTTAATACCGTCGATAAAGCGGATACAGTTCACGGCTTTGATCTGTGCAGCAGCAGGGCTTAGTTCATCTAAATAAGGAATTACCGCCTGTTTGTAAGGGATGGTGACGTTTAGTCCGCATAATTCCGGCTGATCTTTCAGCAGGGAAGTAAGCTCTTTTATAGTGGGCAGCGGAAAATTATCGTAGATACAATCTTTAATATTCTCTTTAGCAAATTTCTCAGCAAAGAAACCCTTAGAAAACGAATGGCTGAGAGGATAGCCAATAAGACCGTATACTTTCATAACTGAAGAAATTTAGTGCTGATATTTAAACTCCGATTTAACTACGTTAGAAACTCCGTTCCAGCTACATGTTAGCTACTGTATTGCCCCTTGTTGCTACATTCAGCTCCGTTAGGAGCTACGTGTTTGCAGCAAATGTTTATGTTCTTTAATCGACTCCGTAGGAGTCCCCTTCTATGTTGAATATCAGTGGGCTCCTACGGAGTCGGTGTTTTGTTGATGAATGTATTTCTACAAATGCGTGGCTCCTAACGGAGCCTATTATGTTCTGTATTATTCCTTATCCAGGAAGAGATGGAAAGTGTCGCCTCTGAGGCCAACACGCATAGCTTCCAGGGAAATTACTTCATGAGGAGCCAGGTTGCCCAGGTTGGCATTACAGCCAATCAGTTCCAGGAAATACAGCTGTTGTGCTTTCTGAGGCGCTTCCCAGATGATCTTTTCAGCAGGGATCTGCGTCAGGATTTCCTGTACCAGCCCTTCACGTACTTCACCGGTACCGCGGTAGATACCTACGTTACCACTTTCACGGGCTTCTGCGATCACATAGGTAGCACCAGCGCCCAGTTCAGCGCTCATCAGCTCGATCCACTTGTAAGGAGGGATAATGTGTTCTGCATCTTTAGAACCCACTTCACTCAGTACCAGTCCGATTTTAGCTAATTTCTCAATATAACCGCATTTCTCAGCATGAGGGATAGTGATAGAACCATCGGATACTTCCATCATCGTGATGCCGTAGTCCTTGATGATGTTTACATACTCCTGAAACTGGTTCCTGATGAGGAAGGCTTCGAATAAAGTTCCACCGAAATATACCGGGATGTTAGCAGCCTGGTATATTTCAATCTTTTGACGCAGATTAGGCGTAACGAAAGAGGTGCCAAAACCCAGTTTTAAAATATCTACGTGTGGCGCCGCGACCGATAAAAAATTCTTAGCTTCTTCCAAACTTAATCCTTTGTCCATGACCATTGTTAGTCCATGGTTGCGAGGCTTCTTTGTCCGATCGGGAATTTGTGTCAGATTAAAATTCATTTAAAACATTTTTATCGTCCTGGTCAGTAACCCTATCATCTAAATATAAAGGCACTGAGGACGGGCCTTCATAAATGTAATGGTATGGAATAGTAAATAATATATGTATATAAAACCGGCGCAAAATTACTACATTCCAATTAAAGTGTCTCAAATAAGAATTTCAGGAAATGTAAAATGCGAAACACCGAACGCCGGCATTGAGCGTTCAGCGTTTCGCATTTGGTATAAGCGTTACGCTATCTTATTGATTTTTACCGCGTTTGGTCTTTTTATAGCGTGATATGACCTCCACAATTGAGCTGTGTTGCAACAATGAAGGATCTAACTCTATCAGTTTTTTCACATGTTTGGCAGAGCGTTGCAGGGCATTTTCCAGCAAAATCAATCCTTCTTTGGATTTTCCCAGGGCAAACTGCACGGCTGCACGATAGTATAACAATACCGGCTTGTAACCCAGTTTGTTATCTGCTGCATCCAGCTGCGTCAATGCTTCCTGGTAGAAGCCGGAGATGTAGAGACCGCGGATAAATTCCTGCCAGGTGGTAATACTGGAGGGACGTAAGCGAACGGCTGCCAGGAGGTGGATAAGCCCTTCTTTATTACGGTCCAGCTCTATGAAGCACTGCCCCAGCGCTATCAGGTATTCAGCGTTGTTCTTATTGATCTTAATAGCGCTGTTGATGGATTTTATGGCATTCTCCCAGTTGGATTCTGTCATATAGGCCACCCCTATCTTATAATAGAGTTTATCGTCGCTGGGGCTTAAGTGAGAAGCCTTGCGGTAATAATACCTTGCCTGCGTGTATTTGCGCTGTCTTTCGTAACAGTGGCCGATAGCCTCATAGATAACGTCTTCCGGTTTGGCTATTTCCAGGTGTTTTTTCAACACTTCAATAGCTTCTGCGTACTTACGTAAGCGGATGTAGGCATCCCCCATGTTACGGTAGGCATAATCGAACTTCTCATCGATTACAATAGCGTACTGGTAGGCATCTATTGCTTTCTCGTAGAGTTTCAGCCCCTGAAAGGCAGTAGCGAGATTAAACCAGGCAAGCTGATTATAAGGGTGTTCGTTGATAATATTGGTATGAAGGCGGATGCTTTCTTCGTTCCTGCCGGTGAATTCCGTCCAGAAACAGATTTTATGCAGGGCTTCTTCATTATTGGGAGCGTGCTCCAGAGTAAGTTTGAGGCAGTCGAATACTTTGTCGAATTCTTCGCAGTCGTCGTACACATCGGCCAGTTCCAGTAACAGTTCCGTCTTATCTTCTCCTTCGAATATTGCAATCTGTTCTTCCAGCAAAGCTGCGGCTTTCGCATGCTGGTTCATTGCCAGGAATACGTCTGTTTGTAAGATGTACAGGTTAATATCTGTACTGTCAAGGATGGCTGCTTTTTCCAGCAGCTCCATGGCATCCTGGTATTTTTTTGCTTCTATGAGCAGATTTGCTTTTTTTAGTAAGAGGGAGGACGAATAAGGGAACTGCTCGATTGCTATTTCAGCAGCGTGCATTGCATTGGGGAGTTCGTCATGCTCATCATAATAATCTATGATCAGTTCGAAAGAATCCTCATCGAGAAAGGAATGAGACTG
The DNA here is from genome assembly GCF_009758125.1 of Chitinophaga oryziterrae. GTDB lineage: Bacteria > Bacteroidota > Bacteroidia > Chitinophagales > Chitinophagaceae > Chitinophaga > Chitinophaga oryziterrae. Next base: position 253,525 of record NZ_WRXO01000002.1, on the reverse strand, counting down.
GCCAGATTTCAGGTTTTCAAACTGCTGCAACAAGTCTCTCAGCTCCTCAAAATCTTCGTTGAAAAATGGAAAGTCTTGATTCATTACTGTAAATATAAGAAATTTTTGAATCGTGCGCCAGGGCCCAAAGTAGCAAGCTTTATGAAAACATTAACATTTATTTAAGAATTTATCGTAACTTAGTTAAGGATTTGTTATAAAATATATTGAAAAGTTTGTACATTTGTGCTACAATGAAACAGATAACTAACATATTTCAGGCCTTTTCATTGTCTTTCTTTTTGGCGGGCGCTCTGGCAGTAGTTGCTATCAGTGCACATGCCAGTGACAACATATTAACCGACAAGAATAAAGACAAGATAAAGAAAACAGAGAGCGGATTATCGCTGATGCCTAAAGCTAACTTAAGCCTGGATGCAGGTTTTCGTTACAGTGGTTCTATGACGTCAGCATTCCGGTTGTCTGATAACAGTGCCTTGAGCATTAAGTCAGTAATGACTTTTAAGAAAGGGAACGTGACGTACGTGTTGCCTTATGCGACGCAGATACAACCACCTTCCAACATGAACTTCCATCATCTGCAGATCATTCTGCCTTTGAAAAGGAACTAATTACAACTGATATTGCATTCCTGCATATAAGAAAGGCTTCGGGACCACCGAAGCCTTTCGTTTTTATAGTTAGTTCCCAATCTTCGACATTTCTTCCCTGCTGATCTCTTTATAGCCCGATTTAGGTGTATCGAAATAAGATCCCGGTACTGCGAACAGATCTACTTTCGTAGCGATCATCGTTGTCTTGGTCCCGTTTTTATTCAGGATCTCAAACTGTAAAGGAATACCCTTCAGGTTTACGAAACGGCGGTTGAACTGTTTGTTCTCAGGAACCAGATCGGTTGAATAGTACACGTCAAAGGTCTGGCCATCAGGCATTTTACCCACAGAGCGTTTACAGGTATATCCTGCTATCTCCTTGGTTTCCTTTGCGTCTGTGAACTGAACGCTGGCATATTGTTTCAGCTCCTTTTCATAATCCTCTTTTCCCGCGCGGATCAGGTATTTATCACCATGATTATCAATCAGTGTAACCACTGTCTGATTCCGGCTGTCTATAAGATAACTATAATGAAGGGCTTTAAAGTCGATGTCTACACGGCTTTGATGGCCTTTTACGTATTGTGTGAGCGTACCTCCTTCAAAAGTTGGATCAGCAGGTTGCCCGGCCGTTTCCATTTTGTAAACAATTTTCGCGTCTGAGACCAGGCGTTGTGCAGTTAACCGGCCGGTGATCAGGCTGAATAACAAAAACGTTAATAGATATTTCTGCATAACAAGTGTTGTGTGATTCATAGGTATATTGAAAAAATCATACCGGTTTACCATTTCATTTTTTCTTTAGTCAGAAATGCCTGTATACCACGTTGACAGTCAGCATGTTCACGGGTTTCAGCGTTTCTTTGGGCAGCACCTTCCAATGCCTCTCCGAGGGGTAAATCCAGTACCCCGGCAATCAGTTTTTTAGTCACTTTCAGTGAATTGGCAGAGGTCCCGCTGCACAGGTCGTCTGCAATTTTCGCTACATATTCCGCTATCTCGGCAGCAGGGACCACCTGATTCACAAGACCGTAGTACTCCGCTTTCTGGGCAGATATCAGTCTGCCGGTCAGTAGCAGGTCGCGTGCACGCCCTTCCCCTATCTTCCTTACCAGGAATACGGATACCAGTGCAGGGATAAAGCCGATCTTCACTTCCGTATATCCAAGCAATGCATCAGGTACGGCATAACTCAGGTCGCAGAGGGTTACCAGTCCGCATCCGCCGGCAATGGCATGTCCTTCCACCTGGGCAATAATAACTTTATCGTGATAATAGATCTGCTGCATCAGTTGCATCAGAGAGCGGGAGTCTGCGAGGTTTTCGTCTCTTGTATTTTTCTGTAGCTGTTGTAGATATTCGAGGTCTGCGCCGGCGCAAAATGCTTCACCGGAGCCTTTCAGTACAATTACTTTTACGTTCGTGTCTTTTTCTGCTATGCTGAAGGCCGTCCGCAATTCTGCCACCATAGCTCCATTAAGCGCATTACGCTTTTCCGGACGGTGCAAGGTAACTGTTGCGACGCGCGCCGTTACATTATATAGGATATGTTCAAAAGTCATTTATTTTGTATTGGCAATTTCAGATTGCAGAATGAATATAGCAAGAACCTGCGAAATTCTGCAATCTGAAATTGTCAACCGGGCTTATTGGGTAATCTCTTCTATCACTTTTCCCACACAACCACTAGGCATCTGAATATGCAGCAAAGCAGCCAGGGTAGGCGTGATGTCCGTCATACCAATGGTGCGGTTACTATGGCCGGGATGAATCCCCCACCCCATCCATACCAGCGGAATATGCGCATCATAAGGATTCCATACACCATGTGTAGTTCCTGTTGCGCCACCCTCAATATAACCTGGCAGTAATACATACTGGATATCACCGCTGCGTTTAATATTGAATCCGTTGGTGATCATGGTACGCAATGGCTCTGCCAGTGTAGTGGTATTCAGCTCTGTTAATGAAAAGGCATTGGAGATGGCAGGTTGTTTCAGCAGGTTAGCGATGATCAGATCTCTGACCTCTTTCTCATTTTTTCCGCTTTTAGCGATGGCATCGTGGTCCAGGCTTAACTGGAAGTTATCTGCTGCAATGATGGTTTTCTCTATACCGAAACGGTCCTTTACCAGCTGGTTAAGGTTAGTTATTAATTTTGGATCACTGTAAGCCTTGCCGGGAAGCTTGTTTTCTTCCATAAAACCAGGTACATGAGCCACGCCATGATCTGCTGTAATGAAAAAGGTGTATTGTCCCTTCCCTACGGTCGCATCCAGGTACTTAAAGAAGGTATCCAGGTCTTTGTCAAGGCGCAGGTAAACATCCTCTATTTCGATCGAATTAGGCCCAAACTGATGACCTGCATAATCTGTGGACGAAAGGCTGATAGCCAGCATATCTGTCACAGCACCTTTACCTAACTGGTAAGCTTCTACCGCTTTTTTGGCAAATTCCAGGGTCATGGTATTTCCAAAAGGCGTAGCCGCTATCGGCGGATCAGCATATGGGAATACCGGAGCAGTAGCACCTTTGAAGCTGCCTTCATAGGGTTTGTTATCTTCCGTACTCAGTTTGTATGATTCTATGGGATATAGGGTAGTCCAGGGCTGGCTCAGGTAACGTGCAGGCCACTTTTCATTATTAAAGTCTTTTGCCCAGGATGGCAGTTCCTTCATATAATAAGTACTGCTGATCCAGTTGTTGGTAGCGCCATCGAACCAGTAAGCAGCAGTAGCGGCATGTCCCGCAGGTAAAATGGAGCCTCTGTCTTTAATCGCCACGCCGATCACCTTGCTCTGAAAATTGTTAGAGAGGCGCAGTTCATCACCGATAGTGGTCACCAGCATATTGCGGGGGCTCATTTTTCCGGCAGCGGAAGTGCTGCCCACGGTGCTTACGGATGTATCTTCTGCACAGTAGAGGTCTCTTCCCAGCTCCCGGCTATACCAGCTGTTGCCGATAATTCCGTGAACAGCAGGAACAGAACCCGTATATATACAGGTATGTCCGCAGGCCGTAATCGTAGGAGTATAATTAATTAATGTATTTTCGCAGGAGAACCCATCCTTCAGTAACCGTTTGAAGCCACCATTAGTATAGCGGTCCGAGTAACGGTAGAGGTAGTCCCATCGCATTTGATCCACCACTATGCCGACCACCAGTTTGGGACGATTTGCATTTTTTACTTTGCTTTGTGTATTAACGGTAATAGGTTTGGGAGAGGTTGCTTTTTGTGCGATTCCGTTCTGTGAGGTGTATAATAATGTTGCCACGCAGATTCCCGAAAGAAATTTCCAGTTCATATTTAAGAAATTGTTCACTTTTATAAAAGTAAAGCAAGTTTACAAAAACTAATATTTTAATACCTTTGTGTCCGATTGATTCAAACATTATTAATCATTACTTAACATATGGATATATTCGAGAAACTGCTTAAACACATGGGCCCGATCGGCGAACACTCAAATAGAGCCCATGGTTATTTCGCTTTTCCTAAGCTGGAAGGTGAAATTGGTCCCCGCATGAACTTCCGGGGCAATGAAAAGATTGTTTGGAGCCTGAACAACTACCTGGGCCTGGCTAACCATCCCGAGGTACGTGCTACAGATGCCAAAGCAGCAGCAGATTATGGACTTGCCACTCCAATGGGGGCCCGTATGATGAGTGGTAACACTAACTACCATGAGAAGCTGGAGAAAGAATTATCCGACTACATGGGCAAGGAAGACACTACCCTGCTCAACTATGGTTACCAGGGTATTATGAGTTCTATCGATGCTATCTGCAACCGCAGGGACGTGATCGTATACGACGCAGAATGCCACGCCAGTATCATAGACGGATTACGTCTCCACCAGGGTCATCGTTATGTGTTCAAACACAATGATATAGATGATCTGGAAAAACAATTGAAACGTGCAGAAGAACTGTCTAAAACCAATGGTGGTGGTATCCTTGTAATTACTGAGGGTGTGTTCGGTATGGCCGGCGACCAGGGTAAGCTGAAGGAAATTGCTGCGCTGAAAGACAAATACGAATTCCGTTTCCTCGTAGATGATGCGCATGGATTCGGTACTATGGGTAAAACCGGTGCCGGTACAGGTGAAGAGCAGGGTGTTCAGGACAAAATTGACCTGATTTTCAACACTTTCGCAAAATCCGGTGCTTCTATCGGCGCTTTCATTAGCGGAGATAAAGCGATCATTAACTACCTGCGTTATAATTCACGTTCCCAGATCTTTGCTAAATCTATTCCTTTGCCTTTGGTGATTGGTCACTTAAAGCGTGTGGAACTGATGCGCAAACATCCGGAAATGAAAGCTAAACTGTGGGAGAACGTTAATAAGCTGCAAAAAGGTCTTCGCGACCGTGGCTTTGATATTGGTCAGACTAACTCTCCTGTTACCCCTATCTATCTTCAGGGTGATATTCCGGAAGCTACTGCCATGTGTCTGGACCTCCGTGAGAACTACAACATCTTCTGTTCTATCGTGGTATATCCTGTTATACCTAAAGGGCAGATCATTTACCGTCTTATTCCTACCGCTGCTCATGGCGATCAGGATATAGAACTTACCCTCGAAGCATTCACCCAAACCAAGGCCAAATTGGATAAAAAAGAATACAAAGTGGCTGAGATACCTATGGTGTAACAATATTGCTGATAAGTGCCCTGTATTGCCGGAAGGTGATACAGGGCTTTTTTATTGCCGGTCAACTTTCCACAAGCCTCTCAATGAGTTTCATCAATACCATAAAATGAGAGTGCATTCTTGTCTTTTAAACAGGATAAATCCCTATCTGGAATGATCTTCTGATAGAATATTAATGAAGTCTGGGATTGTTTTAACCAGAATGGTTATGCGGGGATGAGTTGGCTTGATTATTGAAATAAATTACATGCTTCCTTGAAAATAAGGAGGCCCCGGGATACTCCCGGGGCCTCACAGCAAATCGTTCTTTCTCACTAGGTGTTATTCACTTAGCTTTCATTAGGACATGGTAGAACTATGGTTTTCATAGAATAAGGAATCCTTTTGATTCCAGGGATAATTTATAGGATAGTAGTCAATAGGTATAGGATAGTCTTCTTTTATTTCATTAGGTATAGGATAGTAATTTTTGTTTGGTCGACTTAACGTCGACCTTTTTTATTTGCTTCTCTCTTTATCAAAAGTAGGTTAACCACTGCTATATAAGCTCACACGAAGATGGGATTTTGTTAATGAGTTGTTAAAACGAATGTGTAATACAATAATTGGATTATTAACAGAAAACACCCGACAATACTCATTTCGCGTATAAGAAAGTTTATAAGTGTATGATGAACAATTGTTAAATACTGTTAAAAATGAAAAAGTGCAGCATAACACCCATGTGGGATATACGCTGCACCCGTTAATAAATTAATAGATACGTTTTATACTAAATGTGATTCGATCGCTGTATCATAATTATTCTTCCAGTCGGCAACAGTACCCCAGCTATCACCATCAATTACTACCTGCTCACCATGTACGGTACCTATCTTCTCAAAACGGACAGAGTAATCAGTAGCATCTACCAGGCTGTGTAACAGCGACTCAAACTTGTCTTTATCTTCTGGTCTGATTGTAACGACTACACGGCTCTGGCTTTCACCAAACAGGTAAGCATCCTTGCGGAAATTACTGTTGGTATGGATATCGAACCCAAGTCCGCCGGCCATTGCGCTTTCCAGCAGTGTAATGAATAATCCGCCCTCACTTACATCGTGGGCAGACTGTAACAATCCGGCTTTGTTCAGCTTGGTAATAGCCTGTTGCAGTTGCTGTTCTTCTTCCAGGTGGAAGTGAGGTGCAGGGCTGTACTCTATCCCGATCAGCTTGTGCAGGTACTCAGAACTGCTGATATCATTACGGCTTCTGCCTACCAGGTACACCAGGTGACCGGTTTGCTTGAAGTTTAAAGTGATACGCTGTTCAATGCTGTCCAGGATACCCAGCATACCAATAGTAGGTGTAGGATACACCGGACCATCAGGAGACTGGTTATAGAAGCTCACGTTACCACCGGTAACGGGTGTATTAAACTTACGGCAGGCCTCGCCCATTCCCTTCAGTGCATATACGAACTGATAGTATACTTCAGGATCGTAAGGGTTACCAAAGTTCAGGCAATTGGTAATAGCAACCGGTTCACCACCACTGCATACGATATTACGGGCAGCTTCGGCAACGGCTATTTGTCCGCCAGTGTGAGGATCAGCAAATACATAACGGCTGTTACAGTCGGTCGTTAATGCCAGGGCCTTCTTAGTACCCTTAACGATAACAATGGCCGCATCACTCGGAGCATTGGTGCTGGCATTAGCAGTACCTACCATGCTGTCGTACTGGGTATAGATCCAGCGTTTGGAAGCAATATTAGGCAGTTTTACCAGCCTTTCAGCTGCAAAACGGGCATGCAGGGTATCCTGTATGTTCTGTATATCAAATGCTTTGATCTTTTCAAAGTAAGCAGGTTCTGTATAAGCGCGGTGATATTGAGGAGCGCCACCACCAAGGACCATACTTTCAGCAGGAACATCTGCTTCCAGATGACCATTCATATAGAACTTCAGGTTCTTATCAGTTGTTACTTCACCGATCTGTACGCAGTGCAGGTCCCATTTCTCAAATATCTTCAATACTTCAGCTTCCTGACCTTTGTGCAATACGATCAGCATTCTTTCCTGGCTTTCGCTCAGCAGCATTTCCCATGCTTTCATATTCTCCTGGCGGGTAGGTACCTTATCCAGGTGAATGATCATACCATGTTCTCCCTTTGCACTCATCTCTGCGGTAGAGCAGGTGATACCAGCGGCACCCATATCCTGCATACCTACCAAAGCACCTGTAGGAATGATTTCCAGGCAGGCTTCCAGCAGTTTCTTTTCCTGGAAAGGATCTCCTACCTGTACGGATGGCAGATCTTCCACGCTGTCTTCTGTAATGTTTGCACTGGCGAAAGAAGCACCGCCGATACCGTCTTTACCGGTAGCAGAACCTACTATAAATACAGGATTACCTGCACCATAGGAAGTAGCGGAAACTGTTTGTCCAACTTTCACAATACCAACGCTCATGGCGTTCACCAGGGGATTGGTACCGTAGCAGTCTTCGAAATATGCTTCACCACCCACGGTAGGAACACCGAAGCAGTTACCATAATGGCCTATGCCATGTACAATACCTTTTAAGAGGTGCTGGGTTTTCTTATCGTTGAGATTACCGAAACGCAGGGAATTTAAGGCCGCAATAGGACGGGCACCCATAGTAAAGATATCACGGTGGATACCTCCCACACCAGTAGCAGCACCCTGGAAGGGTTCGATTGCTGAAGGGTGATTATGAGATTCTATTTTAAATACGCAGGCGTAACCATCACCAATATCTACCAGGCCGGCATTCTCCTCCCCTGCTTTTACCAGCAGGCGTTCCCCGTCACGGGGCAGGGATTTCAGCCATACAATTGAATTCTTGTAACTGCAATGCTCACTCCACATTACAGAGTACATACTTAATTCAGTAAAATTAGGAGTGCGGCCCATTATGCTGACAATACGTTCAAATTCGTCAGCAGTAAGACCAAGCTGTTCGGCAGTTTCAACAGTAGTTTGGGAAAACTTATCTGTAGTTTCTACGGTAGTTTGCATGTAACTAAAAGTATGAGTACGATAGATAAAAGAAGATGCGAAACTACAGGTTTTTCCTGCAATTGACAAAGGATATTGAACGTGAAACAGTTTATTTGCAGTAAAGACAATACTTTGCGGGTTTCAGAGCGAAATGCAGCGAATACTGCGCCAAATTAGCAGTTTATACAGATTATTATTTTTTTAATGTGTTAGTTTGCTTGTTAATGGCTGTTGTTTTTTTATTTAAAAATTAAAAAATTAACCCTTTTTGACCAAAAAATGTAATTTTTTAGTTAAAATCAACTTATTTCTTGCTTATGTAAGCACAAGAGCGTTCTTTTGTGTAAAATTATTTACAGCATGCAATCGTTACGCTTCACCGCGCTGGAAAACCTCTCCGGCGTTGATCTAAAAATCAAACCCGAACCAACTAACGGTACTAAGATTACTGAAGTTTTCGGTATTAATGTTTTTACAGGAAAAGCAATGCGCGAAAATCTGAGTGACGAAGCTTATAAGAGCTTAAACAACTCAATTAAAGCCGGCACCAAGATCGAGCGCAAAATGGCTGAGCAGATAGCTTCCGGTATGAAACAATGGGCAATGAAAAAAGGTGTGACTCACTACACACACTGGTTTCAACCTTTAACCGGCACTACCGCTGAAAAACATGACTCCTTTTTTACCCTGAAAGGTGACGGTACTGCACTGGAAACTTTTGACGGAGATGCGCTTGTTCAGCAGGAACCAGATGCTTCCAGCTTCCCTAACGGTGGTTTACGTGCAACTTTCGAAGCACGTGGTTACACTGCATGGGATCCATCCTCTCCTCCATTTATCCTGGAGCAGGGAGCAGGTAAAACACTTTGCATTCCTACTATATTTGTTGCTTACACCGGTGAATCACTGGATTACAAAGCTCCATTGCTGAAAGCCCTTTCCGCTCTGGATAAAGCTGCTGTAGACGTATGTAACTACTTCGATAAAAATGTAACCAAGATCACTGCTACTTTAGGTTGGGAACAGGAATATTTCATCGTAGATGAAGCCCTGGCTAACGCCCGCCCTGACCTGGTAATGTGTGGCCGTACAGTAGTGGGTCATGCTCCTTCAAAAGGCCAGCAGCTGGAAGATCATTACTTTGGTTCTATTCCTGAACGTGCATATGCTTTCATGCGCGACTTCGAAGAAGAGTCTTACAAACTGGGTATTCCTTTAAGGACCCGTCACAACGAGGTTGCACCTTCTCAGTTCGAGTGTGCACCTATATTTGAAGAAGTAAACATAGCAGTAGATCACAACTCCCTGCTGATGGACGTAATGGCTAAAGTAGCTAAACGTCATAAGCTGAGAGTATTACTGCATGAGAAACCATTTGCAGGTATCAACGGTTCCGGTAAACACAATAACTGGAGCATGGCTACCGACACTGGCGTAAACCTGCTGGCTCCCGGTAAAACACCGAAGACCAACCTGATGTTCCTGACTTTCTTCGTTAACACGATCAAAGCGGTTCATGACTACGCCGACCTGATGAGAGCTTCTATTGCTTCACCAAGCAATGACTTCCGTCTGGGTGCTAACGAAGCGCCTCCGGCTATCATCTCTGTGTTCTCCGGTAAATACCTGTACGATGTTCTGCAGGAAGTTAAAACCCGCGTAAACAACAAGTTTGATGAGCAGGACGAAGCTATCCTGAAACTGGACCTTCACCGTCATATTCCTGAACTGTTACTGGATAACACCGACCGTAACCGTACTTCACCTTTTGCCTTCACTGGTAACAAGTTTGAATTCCGTGCCGTAGGTTCTTCTGCTAACTGCGCATCAGCGATGACAGTGCTGAATACAATCGTTGCTAAAACCCTCACTAACTTCAAGGTAGAGGTAGATGCACTGATAGAAAAAGGCGAGAAAAAAGAGATTGCTATTATGCAAACTCTTCGGAAATATATTGTAGATTCGGAAAAAGTTTTATTTGAAGGCGACGGATACAGTGAAGAATGGGAAAAAGAAGCCGAAAGAAGAGGTTTACCTAACGTAAAAACTACTCCTCAGGCACTGGATGCATTCGTTACCGCAAAATCAGCAAAACTTTTCTCAGAAGTTGGTGTGTATAACGAGAAAGAATTACATGCACGTCATGAGATTCTGCTCGAGGATTATGTGAAGAAAGTGCAGATCGAAGCCCGCGTAATCGGCGACCTGGCTACCAACACGATCCTGCCTTCAGCAATTTCTTACATGAACATACTGGTGGAAAACATCCGTGGTCTGAAAGAAATAGGTCTGGGAGATTCTGCGGTTAAAGCGCAGAAACAGATCGCTGAAAAAATTGCTGAACATGTAAATGTCATCAGTGAGAACGTACAGGCTATGATCGAGGCGCGCAAAGTAACCAATAAAGTTGCCGACAGCCGTCAGAAAGCTATAGATTACTGTGAAAAAATTAAGCCGTACTTTGATGTGATCCGATACCACTCCGATAAACTGGAGTTCCTTGTGGATGACAAAATGTGGGCATTGCCCAAGTACAGAGAGCTGCTTTTCTTGCGATAAAACCGTAAGATTGTTTTGGTGTATGATTAGCCCCGGATCTTCATCCGGGGCTTTGTGTTTTTAGTAATGATCCTATATCAAACGTTATAAAAAGCCATTCTTTTATAGCAGAACCGCTTCCTTTTTCTGATAATTATGCTTATCTTCAACTACTCCTAATAACCGCATACTCCACCCTTTGTTAACATCGTATACCCTGTAGCACACTTATACCGGTCATTTCACACAACTCTTTAACCCTTCTCAACTTATCTATCATGAATAAGCATTCTATACCCATGCCTTCAGCAGTCATTATTGCTGCTACCCTGCTAAAAGTTACATCCTGCTCAGGGTGTACATAAGAAAGCCGTCCTGCTTGCGGCAGAACGGCTTTCTTTATTTTTCACATTACAGGTCAGTTATACCAACTTGAATGTTTCTGTAAACTTAGTAGTGAAGTTACCTTTACGGAAGTTCTCATCACGCATCAGCTGCTGGTGGAAAGGAATGGTTGTCTTCACTCCTTCTATCACAAATTCACTGAGCGCACGTTCCATCGTATTGATCGCTTCTTCACGGGTTTGTGCGATGGTGATCAGTTTAGCTACCATGGAATCATAATACGGAGGGATAACATATCCTGCGTAAATATGGGAATCCACACGTACACCATGACCGCCAGGGATGTGTAATACCGTGATCTTTCCTGGCGAAGGACGGAAATCATTAAACGGATCTTCCGCATTGATACGGCATTCGATCACATGCATTTCCGGTGTATAGTTCTTTCCGGAGATAGGAATACCGGCAGCAATCTTGATCTGTTCTTTTACCAGGTCAAAGTTGATTACCTCTTCCGTAACACCGTGTTCCACCTGGATACGAGTGTTCATTTCCATGAAGTAGAAGTTGCGGTGCTTATCTACCAGGAACTCAATGGTACCTACGCTTTCGTAATTGATAGCAGATGCCGCTTTAATAGCAGCTTCTCCCATCCTCTCGCGCAGCTCAGGAGTCATGAACGGAGAAGGGGATTCTTCTACCAGTTTCTGGTGACGGCGCTGGATGGAGCAGTCACGCTCACTAAGGTGACATACTTTACCATATTGGTCGCCAGCTACCTGTATTTCAATGTGGCGGGGTTCTTCCACGAATTTCTCCATGTAGATGCCGTCGTTATTGAAGGAAGCGCGTGCTTCGTTTTTAGCCATGTTATAAGCTGTTTCCAGCTCACTTTCCTGCCAAACCACACGCATCCCCTTACCACCACCACCGGCAGTTGCCTTGAGGATAATAGGCAGGCCCATTTCCTTGGCAATTTTCTTCGCTTCATCCAGGCTCTGTAACAAACCTGCTGAACCTGGGATAACCGGTACACCGGCAGCTATCATTGTTTCTTTGGCAGTAATTTTATCTCCCATCTTACGGATCATATCCGGTGTGGGTCCGATAAACTTAATACCATGCTCACCACAGATTTCAGCGAACCTTGCATTTTCTGCCAGGAAGCCGTAACCGGGATGTATAGCATCTGCATTGGTAATTTCAGCAGCCGCCATCAGGTGAGGTATATTCAGATAAGATTCGCTGCTTTGTGGTTTTCCAATGCACACTGCCTCGTCTGCAAATTTTACATGCAGGCTATCTTTATCCGCAGTAGAATAAACAGCCACCGTTTTGATGCCCATTTCTTTACAGGTACGGATGATACGCAGGGCAATCTCTCCACGGTTGGCAATCAATATTTTCTTAAACATGTTTTTTCAATAGGTTAAAGAAAAAGTAATAAGCCCAAAAGGTTGGAAAACTATAAGGTTGGGAAGTACACTTACCACCTTATAATATTCCAACCTTTTCAACTAACAAATTATGGTTCTACCAGGAATAAAGGCTGATCGTATTCCACGGGAGAAGCGTCATCTACCAGTACTTTTACGATTTTACCACTTACTTCACTTTCGATCTCATTGAACAGCTTCATAGCTTCAATGATACAAACTACCTTACCGGTGGTCACTTCGTCGCCGACGTTCACGAAAGATGGTTTGTCAGGACCAGGACTACGATAGAAGGTACCGATCATAGGAGATTTGATGGTAACCAGGTTATCAACTTTCGCTTCTGGTGCTTTAGGAGCTTCTGCTGATACAGCAACCTGAGGGACTGACTGTGCTACTGCCTGGATTGGTGTTGCTGGCATAGTAAACACTTGCTGAGTCTCGTTATCCTTTTGCTTTATTGTAATCTTAAACTTGTCCTGCTCGATGCTCAGTTCACTGATATTGGACTTATTGACCATTTTTACCAGCTCCTGAATCTGTTTAAAATCCATGTAGACAGTTTTTGGTTTAGAAATGCTTGAAGTAGATAAAATTATGGACTAAAACTATTCTTTTACTCTCTCTATGTAATCACCTGTTTTGGTATTCACCCTGATCAGCTCACCTTCATTCACGAACAATGGCACATTCACAGTTGCGCCGGTTTCTACGGTAGCTTGTTTCAGGGTACGGGTAGCAGTATCCCCTTTTAAACCTGGTTCTGAGTAAGTAACCTTCATTACTATCTTATCAGGCAGTTCCACACTCATATGTTGGTCTGTTTCAGTATTAATAGATACAGATACTTCCTGACCATCTTTCAGGAATTGAGGTGCATCAATCATGGTTTCGGGAAGAGCGATCTGTTCGAAAGTTTCGTTATCCATGAAGTTGTAACCACTGTCGTCTTTATATAAAAACTGGAAAGTTTTCTTTTCAACACGTACAGGATAGATTGTATCGCCTGAGTTCCAGGTATGTTCAATAGAACGGCTATTGTCAACTCCCTTCAGTTTAGCCCATACTTTTGCAGCCGCTCTGGCTGTTTTGTTTTGACCAAACTCTACAACAGAATACAAGCTGTTATCCAGCTTTATGATTAATCCTGTTCTGATATCTGCAGTGGTAGCCATAAAAAGGTTACTTAATTTAAAGTTAAAAATTTACATTAGGATTGCAAAAGTAATTCATTCTTACAAAATCCCTCATGGAACTGGTTTCTTCCCCTAAATTTTCTTTTTAAGTTATAGACCTGGATATAACCTATTATTTTTTTTAGGAATGCAAACATAATGTAAGGAAGGGTAATCTAGTAATTTTTTTATAAAAAAGTGATAAAGAGCGTGAATAGTACTTATATAGTGTTGCTCCCTCAACCGGCTATTCCAAAATTCAATACCTTTAGCTCTTAGACAAAAATTATGAGTTATATGAAGCGTTATTTGTTCTTTTTGTGCTTATGCTGTCTGCCAGCGCTGTTATCCGCACAATCCCAAACTTCCGCCACGGCTGCAGACAAAGATAAGCCTCCATACCTGCAGTTCCCCTTTATCCCGGCATTTCCGCTTACTTTACCAGATGGGCATGTCATCACCAAAAACGACCTGAAAAAGAACACACAGACGATCGTTTTCATCTTTAGCGTTGATTGTGACCACTGTAAACACCTTACAGAGGAAGTATTGAAGAATATAGATAAGTTCAAAAAAACACAGATCCTGATGATTACTCCTTTTAAACCGGAGCAAATGAAGGAATATTACAATACTTATAAGATCAAAGATTACCCCAACATCGTTATGACGAGTGAACCCACCCGCCAGATCATGTACTATTACAATCTGCATTATTTCCCCGGCCTGTTTGTATATAATAAGAAACAGCAGTTTGTAAAGGGGTTCGAAGGTACTGTTAAGCTGGAACAACTGACAGAATACCTGAACTAATAACCCGATTATTCACCCTTAAATTTTATACATACGATGAAAGTTACTGTTGTAGGAGCTGGTAATGTAGGCGCAACCTGCGCTAATGTGCTGGCCCACAGAGATTTTTTGCAGGAAGTTGTGTTACTGGACATTAAGGAAGGTACCGCAGAAGGTAAGGCGTTGGATACCTGGCAGCAGGCCCCGATCGATTATTACAGCACCAAAGTGACAGGCGTTACAAACGACTATGCAAGAACTGCAAACAGCGATGTAGTGGTAATCACCTCTGGTTTACCCCGCAAACCCGGCATGAGCCGCGATGACCTCATTTCTACCAATGCCAATATCGTTAAATCCGTAACGGAAAACATCAGCAGGCATTCCCCGGATGCTATAATTATTGTTGTTAGTAATCCGCTGGACGTAATGACCTATTGCGCATTCCTCACCGCCAAAAAAGACAGCAGCAAAGTGTTCGGCATGGCCGGTATCCTGGATACTGCCCGTTACCGCGCTTTCCTGGCCGACGAAATTGGCTGTTCCCCTAAAGATATCCAGGCCATCCTGATGGGAGGCCATGGCGATACAATGGTCCCCCTTCCCCGCTACACCACAGTAGGTGGCATCCCGGTTACTGAACTGGTAGCTGCTGATAAGCTGGAAGCAATTATCCAGCGGACCAAGGTAGGTGGCGGTGAAATAGTGAATCTGCTGGGCACTTCCGCCTGGTATGCTCCGGGAGCTGCAGCTGCACAAATGGTAGAAGCTATCCTGAAAGATGAGAAACGCATCTTCCCTTGCTGCGCATGGTTAACCGGAGAATATGGACTGAAGGATATTTATCTGGGTGTTCCGGTGATACTGGGTAAAAAAGGCATAGAGAAA
This sequence comes from Chitinophaga oryziterrae, assembly GCF_009758125.1. Lineage (GTDB taxonomy): Bacteria > Bacteroidota > Bacteroidia > Chitinophagales > Chitinophagaceae > Chitinophaga > Chitinophaga oryziterrae. Next base: position 238,098 of record NZ_WRXO01000002.1, on the reverse strand, counting down.
ATTATAGAGCTTCAGCTGAACGACAGCGAAAAAGAATTACTCAGCACATCTGCTGTCCACGTGAAAGAAGTTATGGATGTACTGGATAATATGAAAGTTACAGCATAATATAACAATATTTAAATATAAGAGGCTGACTAGCAGATTACTACTGGTCAGCCTCTTTACTTTGGCTCTCCACCGGGTACAAAACCTTTCTCACAACGGGAAACATTCATTACATTCGTTTCAACGTTTTTATCAAACCTACTGCTTTGTTTGCCGAAATAATATGATTCATTCGTATTTTTAACCGGCTATATTCTCACTTATGTCAAACATAGAAAAACTTATCTCGCAAAAAACATTTTCGAGCGAGTATAACAAAGGGTTAATAGGTCTCATATTTGTTGGTAACTGGATTGTCTCACGCCATCAGCAATTCTTCAAGAAATTTGACATTACCATGCAGCAGTATAATATACTGCGCATACTGCGTGGGCAATATCCTAAAGCAGCGAATATCAATACTTTAAAGGAAAGAATGCTCGATAAAATGAGCGATGTATCACGTCTGGTAGAACGTCTTCGCAAGGCCGGACTGATAGAAAGAAAGAGTAGCGAAATAGACCGCCGCGCAGTAGATGTACAAATTACTGCCAAGGGGTTAGCGTTATTGGAAACGATGGATGTTGACCTTCCCGATCTGGAAGATTCTCTCAAATTATCTCTCTCCGAAGACGAAATATTACAACTGAATGGACTCCTCGATAAGGTATTAACCCGTTATTAGATGAAATTGATTGAGTATTGATACTCAATCAATTTCATCTAATTTATACTTGATAGTTTCCAGATAATTCAGGTCCTTACCAAAAGTCTCCTCTACCGTATACGCAGCGATCAACGCTATTACAATTGTGATCGTACCAACTATAGCCCCGCTCTGCAGATAGGTAACGTAATGCTGTAAATAGATGAAAAGCATTGTGATCAAGGGAAGCATGCCACGGGCAAAGTTAGGAACAGTGATCGCAACCGTAGCCCGGAGGTTAGTACCGAAGCTCTCTGCAGCGATAGTTACAAAGATCGCCCAGAAGCCGACACTGAATCCAAGAATAAAACAAACGGTATAAAACAACCATTTTTCTATTCCATGCAGATTTAGATAAACAGCTACACAAGCTCCTGTCAATAACAGGAAAATTATCATCACCTTACGACGACTTTTAAGCAACTGACTGAGGAGACCTGTTGTAAAATCTCCTAATACCAGACCCGTATAACAAAAAGCAACCGCATCACCAGGACTGATAGGCTCTTTTATCCCCATCTCTATCGCAAACTTATTGGAAAAGGCAATCAGGATACCTACTACAAACCAGGTGGGAGTACCTAACAACACACATTTCAGGTACTTAAGAAACCGTGTACGATCATTGAAGAGCGCCAGGAAACTTCCTCTGCGGATGGTACTATCTTCCACAGTACTGCTAAACATACCGGATTCCATTACACTGATACGCAACAGGAGCAATATCAGTCCTAATCCCCCACCGATAAAATAACAGTAACGCCAGTCCGGCACCAGCTTGGCAATGAGGTTCGCCGCTACAGCTCCGGAAACGCCTACGGTAGCAACGATCATCGTTCCGTACCCACGCTTTTCCTTTGGCAGTATTTCCGCTACCAGCGTAATACCGGCACCCAGCTCTCCTGCCAGGCCCAGACCAGCCACAAATCTCCAGAACAGATAACCATTGGTACCGGTCACAAAACCGTTGGCAATATTGGCAATAGAATATAATAATATAGAACCGAACAATACGCGTAATCTTCCTTTCTTATCACCGATAATGCCCCAGAATATACCGCCGGCCAAAAGCCCCAGCATCTGTACACTTATCAGTAATGGTCCTACCCCGGTATCAATCTCTGTTTGCGAAACTCCCAGGTCTTTCAGACTGGGAACACGTACTATCGTGAAGAGAAGCAGATCATAGATATCTACAAAATAGCCTAACGAAGCTACTAACACAGCTACGTTAAAAATGGTTGCTGGGCGATTGCCGGATTTCATAGCGTGATTTAAGGTTTATTCATTCACATTAGTATGCGGTGGATGCGCATGTTTTGTTTTACCAAAGAATAACTTTAATAACACAGGTAATGTAGTAATTAATATCAATATAATGACAACCAGTTCGAGGTGATCTTTGAGCGTAGGGAAAAACTTATCAAGGTAATGACCTGCCAGCATCATAGAGAATACCCAGGAAAAAGAACTGATGATATTGAAGAACATGAACTTCTTCCTTTCCATCTTCACTATACCGGCAACGATAGGTGCGAACGTACGGATGATAGGCAGGAAACGGGCCAGGAATATAGCTCCTCCGCCATATTTATCGTAAAAATCCTTGGCCTGATACAGGTGTTTCTTCTTGAAGAAGAAGGTATCTTTCCTGCTGAATAATATAGGACCTGATTTAAGTCCGAACCAGAAACCAACCATATTGCCCAGCACACCAGCTATTGAAATCATCAGCATGATCACGACAAAAGGAACGTTGTAGAAGCTATCACTTATTAAGCCACCATAGATACCAGCAACAAATAAGAGGGAATCTCCGGGAAGGAAGAAACCTACGAATAAACCTGTTTCTGCAAAGATGATTATCAATAATAAATAAAGCCCGCCATGTTCAATGATCCATTGGGGATTGATAAGATGCTTGAATAACTCAATTAACTGATCCATATGATGTTTATAATCTTCAAAATTTCAGGTACTAATGTACATTTATGCCCTGCTGTATTCCTGCATAATCTGTTAATTAACATAGCGTACCAGACGGCAAAATAAGCATTAATGTGTTACGCCATTATTATACTTCTTTTAAGCTGCTTTAGATTCTTCTTCCAGGGAATTTTCCCATTTGGAAACAACCGCTGTAGCCATTGCATTACCGATTACATTGGTAGCAGAACGCCCCATATCCAGGAAATGGTCTACGCCCAGTAAAAGCAGCAGTCCGGCTTCCGGTATATGGAACATAGACAAGGTACCTGCAATTACTACAAGGGAGGCTCTTGGTACGCCGGCAATGCCTTTGCTGGTGATCATTAATACCAGCAGCATAGAGATCTGCTGTTCAAACCCAAGGTGCATACCATATGCCTGTGCGATGAATAAACTGGCAAAAGTCATATACATCATGGAGCCATCCAGGTTAAAAGAATACCCCAGTGGCAGTACAAAACTTACAATTCTCTGATCACAACCGAATTTCTCCAGTCCTTCCATCGTACGGGGATAAGCCGCTTCACTGCTTGCTGTACTGAATGCCAGCAATATAGGGTCTTTTATCAGACCTAATAAAGAAAGTATCCTGCGACCAAGTACTATAAATCCTGCAAATATCAATACTATCCATAAAGCGCTGAGTCCTATGTAAAACTGTCCGATAAACTTTCCGTATGTTAACAGTATACCAGGACCTTTTTCTGCAATAGTGGCAGCCATAGCACCAAATACAGCAAATGGAGCAAAGTTCATTACATATCCTGTAAGTTTCAGCATGATGTGCGCCACGCTGTCCATAAACTTGATCACGATCTGTCCCATATCTCCAATGGCCGCTGTTGCGACTCCAAAGAAAATAGAGAACACTACTATCTGCAGGATTTCGTTGTGCGCCATTGCATCAATCACGCTATCAGGGAATACGTGATGGAAGAACCCTTTCAGAGTCATATCTGCTGTTGCTATACCACTGCTGGCGTTAGCATCCGGGATAGTCAGGTTAAGGGTGGAACCCGGTTGCAACAGGTTAACGAGTATCAGTCCTAAGAAAAGAGAAATGAATGTTGCCGTAATAAACCAGAGCATGGTTTTACCGCCTATCCTTCCTACCGCTTTGATATCACCCAGCTTAGCCACTCCCACTACAAGAGTAGAAAACACCAGTGGGGCAATGATCATTTTTATTAACCGGAGGAAAATATCAGTGAGTATGGAAATATTACCTGCAAATTTCTGAACGGTAGCCTCATTCTCAGGACCAGCATAGATTACATTGATAATGTACCCTAATAATATTCCCAGCACCATTGCAGTGAATATAAAGATAGTCAGCCGGTTAGATTTCTTCATGAAGTTCTATTGAATAAAATGATAATGTAATAAAAATCCTCCAAAAATAAGGTTACTGCGCTAAACTTGTGCGTTAACTCATAAAATAAAAGCCATGGTTTTGCTTTTAGATAATTATATTTGGCGATCTTAAAAAAAAGAATCAACAAACTAAACCACTTAAACGTCAACCACAATATTTCTTTCGTATGGGCAAACTTTTCGTGAAAAAGCCACTCTCCCTGCTATTAGCTGAAGCAAACGATACCGAAAAAGGACTCAAACGTACATTAGGAGCTGGTTCTCTTATAGCGTTAGGTATAGGTGCCATCATCGGTGCTGGTCTTTTTGTCAGAACAGCTGCAGCTGCCGGACAGCATGCCGGACCAGCAGTAGTATTCTCCTTTATTATTGCAGCAATAGGTTGTGCACTTGCAGGCCTCTGTTATGCTGAATTTGCCTCTATGATCCCAATAGCCGGTAGTGCATATACTTACTCTTATGCTACTATGGGTGAATTTATTGCCTGGATTATCGGGTGGGACCTTGTACTTGAATATGCACTGGGCGCTGCTACAGTAGCTATTGGCTGGTCTCAGTATCTCAATAAACTGTTGGGTAAGCTCTGCGGATTTACGATACCCTATCAATGGGCACATAGTCCGTTTGAGACATCGGATGCAGGTGTTCATGGTATCATGAATCTTCCTGCCGTTTTTATTTTACTGTTACTCACTTTATTACTCATAAGAGGTATAGAAGGTTCTGCAATCGTAAATAACATCATCGTAATCACTAAAGTGGCTATTGTGATCCTGCTGATCATCCTCGGATGGCAGTTTATCAATCCTGCAAACCATACTCCATTTACAATACCGGCAGATGCAGGTTCTGTAACCATGCATAATGGGACGGTCATCAACTATGCCGACTTCTGGTACCACGGTATACCGGGAGTGCTCAGGGGGGCTGGAGTGGTGTTCTTTGCATTTATCGGTTTTGATGCGGTATCTACTGCTGCACAAGAGACCAGGAATCCTAAAAAGAACATGCCAATAGGTATCCTGGTATCACTGGCAGTATGTACTTTATTATACATCCTCTTTTCTTATGTACTGACAGGTATCGCTCCTTATAAAGACTTTCTGAAAGAAGGTGGTGAAGCATCCGTAGCTTATGCTATTGATAAATATATGATTGGATACAGCTGGCTGTCTACTTTCGTTACTATCGCTATCCTGGCAGGTTTTTCTTCTGTAATTCTGGTAATGTTACTGGGTCAGACAAGGGTATTCTACTCCATGTCTAACGATGGTCTGGTACCTAAGGTGTTCTCTAAATTACATCCTAAATACCGTACTCCTTACAGATCACAGGCGATGTTCTTCGTATTCGTTTCTTTATTCGCTGCATTCGTACCGGATAGCGTGGTAGGTGATATGACAAGTATCGGAACCTTATTTGCGTTCGTACTGGTATGCCTTGGTGTAATGGTAATGCGCAAAACGAACCCTGATCAGCCACGTGAGTTCAAAACGCCATGGGTACCATTTGTACCTGTATTAGGTATCCTGTTCTGCCTGACCATGATCGTAAGTCTTGGATGGGAAAACTGGACACGACTGATCGTTTGGTTACTGATTGGTTTTGTGATCTATTTTGGCTACAGTGTGAAGAACAGTAAGGCGAGAAAATTATAGTCTAAAATAATTTACAATAAAGGTCGCAAGGTCGGAAAGTCATCGCTATAAGCAGATTGATTTTCCGACCTTGCCACTTTATTACTATAAAGTGTATATTTTTGCGTTTCAGTTTTCTTAATAATTATTAATTACATACCCACTATGGGAAGGATATTTGAAGTAAGAAAGTCAACCATGTTTGCCCGTTGGGACAGGATGGCTAAACAGTTTACCAGGATTGGTAAGGAAATCGCGATGGCCGTAAAGAACAGCGGTCCTGATCCTGATAATAACCCCGCGTTGCGCAGATGTATGGTTAACGCCAAAGGTGTTAACATGCCTAAAGACCGTATAGAAGCCGCTATCAAGCGGGCTATGGGTAAGGACAAGACCGACTACGAAGAGGTTGTATATGAAGGATATGCACCACATGGGGTAGCGATAGTAGTAGATACCGCTACCGACAACTCTACCCGTACCGTAGCGAATGTGCGTATGCACTTCAATAAGCTGGGTGGCAGCCTTGGCACCAGCGGATCTGTAAGCTTCCTGTTTAATCGTATGGGAGAATTCAAGATCAAGAATGAAGGAGTGAATATGGAAGAGCTTGAGCTGGAACTGATTGATGCCGGTCTGGAAGAGATCGGAGAAGACAGTGAAGGTAATATCGTACTACGTACGGCATTCAATGACTTTGGCAATATGGCCAAAGCGCTGGAAGAAAAAAACATCACTCCTATCAGTTCTGAACTGAAGCGTATTCCTACTACCACCGTAGAATTAAGTGAGGAGCAGGCCAAAGAAGTACTTGAACTGGTAGATCGCCTGGAACAGGATGATGATGTACAGCAGGTATTTCACAATCTCAGATAATGCAAGCGTAAAGAAAAAGCTCCGTTCTGGTAACCAGAACGGAGCTTTTTCTTTTATACTTTGGTTGATTAGAGCACGCGACAGGCTTCATTGTCTGTTACGAGGCGTAATCCCTTACCATGAATCGTTTCCAGTTTTACAGTACCGTCCAGCTTAAAGTGCTTGCGGATACGTGTAAGATATACGTCCATACTGCGGCCCGTAAAGAAATCGTCATTACCCCAAACGCTTAACAATATCACATCTCTCTTCAGGCGTTTATTGGGATTCTCACAAAGGTATTTCAACAATTCTGCTTCTTTAGGAGGCAGGTTAATATTGGTATTGGTTGGTTCGTGATAGATCTTGAATTCACTATAGTTGAATACGAGGCTACCCAGATTAAATATGACCTGTTTGTCATTTTGTAAAAGGCGGCTTCTCTTCATGAATACTTCCATCCGGCAAAGCAACTCTTCCATATTGAAGGGTTTCACCAGGTAGTCATCCCCTCCGGCTTCGAAACCGTTGAGTTTGTCCTGTTCCATGTAACGGGAAGAAGCAAAGATTATGGGAACATTTTCATCCTTATCACGGATTTCCCGGGCCAGCGCTAAGCCATCCATCCCAGGCATAATTACATCAAGAAGGCAAATATCAAAGGGACGCTCCTGAAATGTTGCCCATCCCTCCTCTCCATTGGCACAATGCACTACATTATAACCGGCTTTTTCAAGCTGATTTTTTATAACCTTGGCAAAAAAGTGGTCGTCTTCTACTAAAAGAACTCCTGCTTTCATAAATGGATTTGGATTGATTTGTTAATCAAAGTGGCTATCCTGCTACATATACGCATCAGGAAAACCATAGTTTTCAACAGTATAACGTGGACTGAACTGTTTATCTAATTTAGCTATATTCCTACTTAAATTTAAGAAGTACAACTTATATTTCTGTGTTCATTTTATTCATTATTCACAAATGATAAAGCGTATATGTCTAATATATTAGTTATCAAAGGTAATTATGAAAAATCTATCGTTTTTTTAGAGTAAATGCAGTGAGTAGAGCGCTGGATAAATTTATTATCAAATCCGTGTTATATGATAATATTACAAAATAGTTTTATAATATTTGCATAAGTACTTAGTCTTTTATTCAAACCTACAACTATAGTTAAAAACAAAACGCAAGGCATCATCTGCCTTGCGTTAGTTTTTTTATATCGAAAGGAGTCCTATTCTTCTACCATTTCCAGTACTACTCTTATCACATCTTCCACATTAGGCTTCGAGAAGTAATCTCCATCAGAGCCGTAAGCGGGGCGGTGAGCCTGCGCACTCAGTGTACGTGGGGCCACATCCAGCCAGCGATAACCACCCTGGAGTTCCATGACCTGCTGATACAGATAGGCAGAACCACCCCCTGGTACATCCTCATCAACGAAAAGGATACGGTTGGTCTTTTTCAGTGATTCAACGATGCTATGATTGATATCAAAAGGCAGCAATGTCTGTACATCGATCAGTTCGCAGCAGATATCCAGCTGTTTCAGCGTTACCAGCGCTTCTTCTATGATACGTAGTGTAGAGCCATAAGAAACGATCGTAATATCGCTCCCCTCATGCAGCACTTCCGGTATACCCAACGGAACAGTGAATTTGTCCAGGTTCTGTGGTAATCTCTCTTTCAGGCGATAGCCGTTCAGGGATTCAATTACCAGAGCAGGCTCATTAGCAGCCAATAAGCTGTTGTACATACCGGCAGCCTGTACCATATTACGTGGTACACATACATTCATACCTCTTAAAGCGCCCAGGATCATCCCCATAGGTGATCCGGAGTGCCAGATGCCTTCCAGTCTGTGCCCTCTTGTACGTACTATAATCGGGCAATGCTGTATCCCTTTAGTGCGGTATTGCAGGCTGGCCACATCATCGCTCAATGGCTGAAGACCATACAACAGATAATCCAGGTACTGGATTTCTGCAATAGGACGAAGACCACGTAAAGCCATTCCGATACCCTGCCCCATGATAGTCAGTTCACGGATACCTGTATCGAAGATGCGCTGTTTACCATGTTTCTGCTGTAATCCGGCAAATCCCTGGTTTACATCTCCGATATGTCCGACATCTTCGCCGAAGGCGAATACACGGGGATCGTTCTCTATCAGTTGATCGAAGTATTTATTCAGTATTTCGTATCCGTTCAAAGAATGAGCATCCTCTTCATATTCTGCCGGTACTACAGGCACATTCAGCACAGAGTTTACACCAGTAGCATGGAGGAGGGAGTTATAATTCTCCTTTTCCAGCTTTAGCATATTCTCATAGAACGTTTTCAGTTCAGCGACTGCGGAAGATTTGATCTTTTTATGATGAAACAGGATGCTGGCGGCTGTTTTCAGCACGTCCCTGCGTAATGGTTCACGGTTGACCTGCAGTTCATGCAGCAGACCATTGATCATAGCCTTATCTGTATGAGGTACAGCGGCAACAGCCTTACCATGCGCCAATACGGCGTCTACCTGTTCCCGGATAGGTGAAATGTACTTGTTCCAGGCAGTTTTGCGGGCATCTACAGCAACAGTCTTTGCTTTTGCTTCTATTGTCAGCAAGGTAGCTTCATCTGCCAGGGCATTTTCCAGGATCCATTCACGCATCTGTGAGTTACAGTCGTATTCTTTCTCCCAGTTCAGCCTGTCTTTTGTTTTGTAGCGTTCGTGAGAGCCACTGGTAGAATGACCTTGTGGCTGCGTCAGTTCTTCCACATGGAATAATGCAGGGATGTGTGTTTCGCGGATCTTGCGGATACCAGCTTCAAACACTTCGCACATGCCGGCATAATCCCAGCCTTTCACATTGTAGATATCGAAGCCATTGGTGTCTTCTGCTTTGCGGAAGCCTTCCATGGCAACGCTAATAGAGTCTTTAGTGGTCTGATATTCGCGTTGAACAGAGATACCATACCCATCATCCCACACAAATACGGCCAGTGGCACCTGAAGTACACCGGCAGCGTTCATGGTTTCCCAGAAATGGCCTTCAGAAGTTGAGGCATCACCGATGGTGGCAAAGCATACTTCGTTCCCATTATTGGAAAGCCTGGAGAATGATTTCAGAACATCTACTTCGCGGAATAACTTTGAAGCAAAGGCCAATCCCAACGCACGCGGCATTTGCGCGGCGGTGGGAGACATATCAGTAGCAGTATTCTTTATTTTGGTAAGGTCGAGCCACTTACCGTCCTGATCCAGGTTCGGTGTGGCAAAATGTGCATTCATCTGCCTTCCTCCGGAGAATGGCTCATTAGCCAGGTCCGGATCAGCGTACATTTGTGAAAAGAATTGTTCCGGAGTGGCAATACCACTGGCAAAAGCAAAGGTCTGGTCACGGTAGTAACCGGAACGAAAATCTCCGGGCTGGAAATATTTGGCCATGGCTACCTGAGCCACTTCCTTTCCATCTCCGAAAATACCGAACTTAGCCTTACCTGTAAGGACTTCCTTACGGGCCAGCAGACTAACTTCCCTGCTTTCACAGGCCAGGCGGTAATCATTTAGCACTTCTTTCCGAAATTCTTCGAATGACAACCGGCTTTCCGTATTCATAGTCAGTTCATTGTTTTCTATCATGCCTCTTTGTTATGGTACAAAAGTAAGGTTAAATTATACAGTTGAGAAATGCCTGAAAATACATGCATTAAAATAATCTTATTTTTTTTAATAAGATTTTAATAAATTCTCCGACGATAGATTATTTTTGGCTGTAAATTTGTTACAGAGACGATGATCATTTTTAACCAATCGTTTAAAACACCCTTAATAATGAAAAAGTTTATCTTATCCCTATTTGCGAGCATGTTGGTAACTACGGCTATCTTTGCTCAGGCGCAAAGCGGAACAACAACACCAGCAAACCCTGTTGATGCGAAAGTAAAATTTAAACAGGAAAGTATTGATTTTGGTAAAACTAAGCTGAACAAACCAGTTTCAGTTGATTTTGAATTTACCAACACCTCAAAAGAACCAGTATTAGTTGAGACAGCTCGTGCAAGTTGCGGTTGTACTACTCCTACCTGGACTAAAGAACCAATCTTACCTGGTAAGAAAGGTAAAATTACAGCTGGTTACAGTGCAAACAGTGTAGGTCAGCAGAACAAAACTATCTGGGTTAAGCTGAAAGGAGTAGATCAGGACAAAGAATTACATCTGACAGGAACAGTAGAAAACTAAATTTTCTTACTTATGCAGTTTACCTGCATCCAGTAAAATATTAAGCCTTGCAGTTTAACTGTAAGGCTTTTTTATTCGGGTAATTTCCGCTGTCTTATATCCCCTACCTTTGTATACGCAAAATCAAAACATTTTATGCCTACCATTAGTAAGAGAGGAGAGCAAATGCCGTCTTCCCCCATCCGGAAATTAGTTCCTTATGCAGAAGCTGCCAAGAAAAAAGGGATTAAGGTGTATCACCTTAACATAGGGCAGCCGGATATAGAAACACCAAAACCAGTACTGGATGCCGTACGCCATTCAAATTTCAAAGTACTCGAATACAGTCATAGTGCGGGGAATGAAAGTTATCGCCGCAAGCTGGTAACCTATTATAACAGGTTTGATATCCAGCTTACACATGAGCAGATAATTGTTACTACAGGAGGCTCTGAGGCTATCCTGTTCGCCTTCATGGCCTGCCTGGATGCTGGAGATGAAGTGCTGGTACCTGAGCCTTTTTACGCTAACTATAACGGTTTTGCGGTAGAAGCAGGTATTAAGGTACAAACGATCACTTCTCATATAGAAAGCGGATTTGCGCTGCCTGCTATGGAAGATTTTGAGAAAGCCATAACACCACGTATAAAGGCGATCATGATCTGCAATCCTAACAACCCTACCGGTTATTTATATAGCCGTGAAGAGCTGGAAGTATTGAAACAGGTATGTCTGCGTCATAATTTATATCTTTTCTCTGATGAGGCTTACAGGGAGTTCTGCTATACAGGAGAACATTTCTCGGCGATGAACCTGGAAGGACTGGAGAACAATGTGATACTGATGGACACTATATCCAAGCGTTATAGTGCCTGCGGTGGACGCATAGGTGCATTGGTCACTAAAAACCAGGCTGTACTTGATGCGGTGATGAAATTTGCACAGGCGCGTCTGAGCCCTCCTTCTTTTGCGCAGATAGCCGGAGAAGCAGCCGTGGACTTGCCGGTTAATTATTTTGATGAGATAAAGGCAGAGTATCAAAGCCGCCGCGATGTGTTGGTAGAGATGCTGAATAAGATGCCGGGGGTATTTTGCCCTAATCCGGGAGGAGCGTTTTATGCGATTGCACGTTTACCTATCGATGATGCAGATAAATTCTGTCAGTGGATACTGGAATCTTTCTCTTATGAGCAACAGACAGTGATGTTATCCCCTGCCACTGGTTTTTATGCAACTCCAGGGTTGGGTAAAAACGAGGTAAGGCTGGCCTATGTGCTGAATAAGGAAGATATCCGTAAGGCAATGATCTGTTTATCCAGGGCATTGGAAGTTTATCCGGGCAAAACGCTGCAAAGGAACGGTTCTGTTTTGCTTGGAGAGAAGCATTAATACCTCCAATAATCACATTATATAAAATTCTATATAATGTGATTATTTCTATATTCTTTGTTTTTGAGCCAAAACAGCTTCTTTTTTACATTACAAAAAAATATATGTTGATTTTTTTAAACAAAAAGAGCATTTTTTATGATAAAAATGTTTTTTAGTTCAATTTTGTTTGTATATTTGAATTGTGAACGGCAGCAAACAGATAAGTAATGTGAAGTAAATGAGTTGCCAAAGCGAAGACCGAAGAAAGAGGTTTAGCATAAAATTAACCTTAGTTATTTTTTCGAACGGTTTTTAGGAACGAGCTTTGACTTATCAACACAGAGGGATAGAATTATCAAAATTCTGTCAATTCTGAAAAAAAGTTTAAGATAAACTAAAACGTTTTAGCAAAATACCGTATTTTTGTATCAGTTTTTCATAACGTGGAATTTATAAAGGCAAACGGCTCCGATCACGGAGCCGTATTTTTTTGCCCATACCTCTCCTTAATACATTCATTATCAATCTTATCGTAATTATATACACTCATCCAAACCAGAGGTAGTTAATACTTTCTTCTCTTTTAGCAAGTCAGGTAAAAACGGGTTTAAACGAAAAACGGCCCGGAAATTCCGGACCGTTCTATATTCTTTTTATTTTTCTTTTTACATGTTCTCTTTGATCATATTGAAGAAATCATCGAAGAGGTAACGGCTATCGTGAGGACCAGGAGTTGATTCCGGATGATATTGTACAGAGAATGCCGGCTTATTTCTGATACGGATACCTTCTATGGACTCATCATTCAGATTCACATGTGTGATCTCTACCGTAGCACTGGCTGCAATCGCTTTAGGATCTACTGCAAAACCATGGTTCTGGGTAGTGATCTCGCAACGACCGGTAGCCAGGTTTTTTACCGGATGGTTCAGGCCACGGTGACCATGATGCATTTTGTATGTAGGAATATCGTTAGCCAGCGCAAGCAGTTGATGCCCTAAACAGATACCAAACATCGGACGGCTGGCATCCAGGATCTTCTTCACCGTATTTACTGCATATTTTAAAGGAGCCGGATCGCCGGGACCGTTAGAAATAAAGTATGCATTAGGTTTGAACTTCTCACACTCTTCGAAAGTAGTATCTGTAGGGAATACCTGCAGATAAGCACCCTTTTCAGACAGGCATTTCAGCATATTACGCTTAACGCCATTGTCCAGCACTGCGATGCGGATATCAGCAGACGGGTCACCAATATTATAAGGTTCTTTTGTACTTACTTCAGCACAGAGTGCCAGGCCTTCCATAGAAGGGACTTTAGCCAGTTCCGCTTTCAACTGATCAATATCGAGGATTTCAGAGGAGATGATGCAGTTCATTGCACCTTTACTGCGAATATGGGATACCAAAGCACGGGTATCTACATCATAGATGGTTACCAGGTTGTTATCCTTTAAAAACTGCTCTATGGAGCCGTCTGCCATCTGTCTGGAGTGATTGTAAGAGATGTTCTTGCATATTAATCCACTGATCTTTACGCTCTCACTTTCTACATCATCTTTCTTAACTCCATAGTTGCCTACGTAGCAGTTATTCATGATCAATACCTGCCCTTTGTAGGAAGGGTCCGTAAATACTTCCTGGTATCCGGTCATTCCCGTATTAAAACACAATTCACCAGATGCGGTGCCAATTTTACCAAAAGCTTTTCCCTGATATACCGTACCATCGTCTAACAACAGTATGGCTGGCTGTATTGATCTTGTCTGAGGCATGCTTATTTTTCGTTTTAAAAAATCGTGCAAAGTTATTGAATTAAAGGTTAAGAATTAATAATTACCCATATTAATTCTTAACCTTTAATTTCCAATTACTTAATGCGGATCGATTTTATAATACGCTGAGCTGCCAGAGATGCGGTTGTATCATCTTCCCGGTAACGGATAGTTATCTCCCAGCGGTGTTGCCCGCTTACCAGTAACAGGTTACAGAAAGATAGCCGGATAGCATTCTTAAAGGCGAAAGTTCCCTGTTGCAATAAAGCGTCTACACCGCTTTGCATAACCGGGTTCGAAGTGTATTTGAGGTCGGAGATTTCCCCGGATTTTTTCATTTCGTCAGCAGCGGCTACGCCTGCAACCTCCAGATCGTTAGAAATGTTTGGGCGGTAGCTGTACATGTTCACTTCGATCTGCATGCCATCATCTCCCCTGTTGCGATAACTTTTGGCATATTCTACCAGCTGTGCGATTTCGGGTATGAGTGGCTTGTCGTTGACACCGAGATGCATTGGCGTGCTGATTTCCAGTGCCTGGCGACCAATAACAGCTGTTTCCCAGGATTTATACAGAGAAGCTTTGTTCAGTTTGGGGAAGATCATGCCGTATACGACCCGTTTGCCGAAGTAACCACCGGCTACTGCAGCCACGCCAATCACGAGAATAAGGGTGAGGAGTACCCCTCTTCTGCCTACCTGTTTGAGATAACGTTGTTTGAGGATGGTCAGACGGCTGGTTTTCACGCCATTTGTTTCCACGGCAACTTCCTGCTGGAAATCTTCGAAGTTACTTTCAGGGCGCTTATTCTTCCATTCGGAATAATTATTTTCTAATTTCTTTTCACATTGACCGCAAAAGGTGAGGAACTCCGATCGCAGTTCGTTATAATGCCCACAGCTCTTACATTTCAGGTATATCATAAAAATAGAGGGATTTAAAAACCAACCTTCCGGTTATAAACCATTGGGTTCAGAATGCGATATTACAAAAAATTATAATCAATATATACCTCTTTTACTTAAGAACCTGATTATCATACATAAAAAAATCCCGGGAAATAATCCCGGGACCTCTTTATAAGTTTAAGCTGTGCTAAACTACTATTCAGCTGCTTTTTCTTCAGTTGCATCTGTACCTTCTTCACCAGCTTTTTTCTTTGCACCACCGGCACGACGAGTTTTCTTAGCAGGAGCAGCTTCTTTTTCTGCTTTACCACCATAGATTTCGTTGAAGTCAACCAGTTCAATCAGGGCAACTTCTGCGTTGTCACCAACACGTTTGCCTAACTTGATGATACGGGTGTAACCACCTGGACGGTTTGCGATTTTTTCGCTGATAAGACCAAACAGTTCCTTGATAGCTTCTTTTTCCTGCAGGTAGCTGAACACAATTCTACGGTTGTGGGTAGAATCGGTCTTTCCTCTTGTGAGCAAAGGCTCAACATAAACGCGCAATGCCTTCGCTTTAGCAAGGGTCGTATTGATACGTTTGTGTCTGATCAGTTCGCAAGCCAGGTTAGATAACAAGGCCTTACGGTGAGCAGAAGTTCTGCTCAGTTTGTTTAATTTTACTCCGTGACGCATGACTATTTGTTTTAGATTTCCCCTATACCGTGTCAGGAATTACAGGGTACTTGTTTAAATATAAATGTAAAAGCCGGCAACAGTCTACGAGGTAGCGCTGTTTCCGGCTTTTATATGTGACTATTCTTCGTCGAGTTTCAGTTTGGACAGATCCATACCGAAGTGCAGACCTCTTTCGTTCAGAACCTGTTCGATTTCGCTCAGGGATTTCTGACCAAAGTTTCTGAATTTCATCAGTTCTTCCTGTTCGTACTGTACCAGTTCGCTCAGAGAGTTGATTTTCGCAGCTTTCAGACAGTTGAAAGCACGAACACTCAGGTCCAGATCTTCGAGCGGCGTTTTCAGGATCTTGCGCAGCTGAAGGGTTTGTTCGTCAACAACATCTTCTTTTTCAGTGTCCTTAGTATCAAAGCTGATGTTTTCATCAGTGATGATCATAAGGTGTTGTATCAGAATGCGGGAAGCCTGTTTTACAGCTTCTTCCGGGTGGATCGTACCATCAGTGATCACTTCCATGATCAGTTTCTCGTAATCCGTCTTTTGTTCCACGCGGGTATTTTCGATGCTATACTTTACGTTCTTGATGGGAGTAAAGATAGAATCTATAGCTATATAACCGAAAACGGCATCTTTAGGCTTATTTTCTTCTGCAGGCACATAACCACGGCCTTTACCGATAGTTAACTCGATATCCAGCTTTGCGGAAGGATCAAGCGTACAGATCAACAGTTCAGGGTTCATAATCTGGAAAGCACTTGTAGCTTTTTCGATCAGATCTGCACGGAATTCTGTTTTACCTTTTATGGAAATCTGAATTTTTTCGTTGCTTACTTCATTTTCCACTATCCTTTTGAAACGAACCTGTTTAAGGTTCAGGATAATTTCTGTTACGTCTTCAGTAATTCCTTTTAAAGTAGCAAATTCATGATCTGCGCCTTCAATTTTTATTCCCACAATGGCATAACCCTCCAGAGAAGACAGCAGTACACGACGAAGCGCGTTACCCACGGTCACCCCATAACCCGGTTCTAATGGCCGGAATTCGAATTGAGCTTCAAAGTCAGTTGACTTTTGCAAAACGATCTTATCAGGCTTTTGGAAATTCAGAATTGCCATTGATATGCTAAGTTTAATTGTTTATGTAAAACAGCCATAGCCATTAACATGCAATCATTAGTGACCGGCGTAATTGATTTACGCTGATTACTAATGATCCATGACTAACGACTAGTGACATATTATTATTTAGAGTACAATTCGACGATCAGCTGTTCCTTAATATTTTCAGGAACACTTTCTCTCTCAGGGTATGCAATGAAAACACCTTTCAGTTCTTTTTCATTCCAATCCAACCAGCTGAACTTGGGGTTCTTACCGCGAATGTTGCTAGTGATAGCAGTATTTGCAGCAGCAGAAGGTTTCAGAGCGATCACATCACCTGGTTTCAGCTGATGAGAAGCGATATTGTTTACTTCACCGTTAACTGTAATATGTTTATGAGATACAAGCTGGCGCGCAGCAGGACGAGAAGCAGCAAGTCCTAAGCGGAATACCGCGTTATCCAGACGAGCTTCCAGTAATTTGATCAATACTTCACCGGTAACACCTTTACGACGGGTAGCTTCATCAAACAGGTTAGCGAACTGGCGCTCTAATACACCATAAGTGTATTTCGCTTTTTGTTTCTCACGTAACTGAAGAGCATATTCTCCCAATTGCTTACGCTTCTTGGTTCCACCGTGCTGGCCGGGAGGATTGCTGTTTTTACCTAAATACTTTCCGTTACCCAGAATTGGTTCTCCGAAAATTCTGCAGATTCTTGTCTTGGGCCCTGTATACCTTGCCATGTTATTAAACAGATTTTTTAGTTGCGATGTATGATCTTTAAAAAATCTTAAACCTGATCATACACCCATTGTTAATGTTAAAGTTAAAGTGCAAAATCGAAAGCAGTAAGTGGGAAGAATTTCTTCCAACTTTCAACTTTCGAAATTCCACTCTATGTGTAATTCCTAAACTCTTCTCTTCTTTGGAGGACGACAACCGTTGTGCGGTAAAGGCGTCACGTCTTTGATCATGTTCACCTCGATGCCGGAGTTAGCGATAGCGCGGATAGCACTTTCACGACCTGCACCTGGTCCTTTTACAAAAACATCTGCTCTTTTCAGACCTGCATCGATCGCTGTTTTAGCAGCATCAGAAGCAGCCAGCTGGGCAGCATACGGAGTGTTCTTTTTAGAACCTTTAAAACCCATCTTACCAGCAGTAGACCAGGAGATTACCTGACCCTGTTTGTTGGTAATGCTGATGATAATGTTATTGAAACTAGCAGAGATGTGAACATCACCGTAGTTATCTACTTTAACTACCCTCTTTTTGCTAGCAGCAGTTTTTTGATTTGTTGCTTTTGCCATAATTATATAAAATTCCAGGTTCCAGGTTCCAACTTCCGCTTGTCATATAAACGACTATTGGAAACAGGAACTTGTTATTTGTAATATCAAGTTTATTTCTTCGGCGCCTTTTTCTTACCTGCAACCGTCTTACGCTTACCTTTACGGGTACGGCTGTTGGTACGTGTACGCTGACCTCTTAATGGTAAACCCTTCCTGTGACGCAGACCACGATAGCAGGCGATATCCAGCAAACGCTTGATATTCATCTGAATCTCAGAACGCAGCTGACCTTCAACCTTGAACTCAGCATTAATGATGTTACGGATAGCACCCTGCTCATCATCATTCCAGTCCTTAACCTTTTTGCTAAAGTCGATTTTAGCTGTTTCCAGGATATATTGGGCGTGGGAACGGCCAATACCATAGATATAGGTCAGGCCTATTACTCCTCTTTTATTTTTAGGAAGATCTATACCGGCTATACGTGCCATATTTGTATTTTAGATTTACTAATTACTAATTAATGATTATCCCTGACGTTGTTTAAAACGGGGATTCTTCTTGTTGATTACCAACAATTTTCCATGGCGGCGCACAATCTTGCAATCTGCACTTCTTTTTTTTATGGAAGCTCTAACTCTCATAAGTTATAAGTTATAATTCTGTTTGTTATTATTTATATCTGAATATGATTCTTCCCCTGCTTAAATCGTATGGACTCATCTCCACTCCCACTTTATCGCCTGGCAGGATGCGTATATAGTGCATTCTCATTTTTCCAGAAATGGTAGCCAATATCTCATGTCCGTTTTCCAGTTTTACCCGGAACATAGCGTTAGACAAGGCTTCTAGTATTATTCCATCCTGTTTAATGAGTGCCTGTTTTGCCATAAAAATTTTTAGGACTGCAAAGATAGCAAAATCTTAAGAAAAAATAAAATTAATAAAATAAACGTGAATAATTAATCTCGGCTGGGATTGCTATTGCAGCCATAGTGTTAATTATCAATAGTTTGCGGTTAAAGCAGGGTTATTCTGTTCTGCTTTTTCTATGCCTGCAAAAGAAGAAAGTACATCTGCCTTACCTTTCATGATAGCCACCGTGTGTTCGAAATGAACGGATGGTTTCTCATCGCGGGTGATGACAGTCCAGCCATCTTCCAGGTACTCTACATCCCTGCCACCCAGATTCACCATAGGCTCAATCGCGATGACCAATCCTTCTTTCATGATAGGACCGCTACCACGTTTGCCATAGTTAGGCACCTGAGGGTCTTCATGCAGGTTACGACCCAGGCCGTGCCCTACCAGTTCGCGAACTACACCGTAGCCGCGTTCCTTCTCTGTGTGCTCCTGAATGGCATTGCCGATATCGCCAACGCGGTTACCCACTATGGCTTTCTCTATCCCTTTATAAAGAGCAGCCTTGGTTTCCTTCATCAGCTGCAGGATTTCGGGTTTTACATTGCCGATGGCAAATGTATAAGCACTGTCTCCGTGGAAGCCGTTAAGGAATACGCCAACGTCCACACTAACAATGTCTCCGTCCTGTAATACGTACGTATTAGGGATACCATGCACTACTTCTGAGTTAACAGAAGCACAGATGCTGTTAGGGAAGCCTTTATAGTTTTTGAAAGACGGGGTGGCGCCATTTGCCAGGATAAACTTTTCCGCTATTTCATCAACTTCCAGCGTACTCATTCCCGGTTTTAATTTACTGGCTACTTCTTCTAATGTAGCACTAACCAATAATGCGCTTTTGCGCATCAGCTCAATTTCATCCTTAGTTTTGTAATGCACCATAGTTTAAAAACGGGTTGGAAAAGTTTAATTGCGAAGTATGCGCCGCAGTTATATTAAAAAGTTAAGCCACTAAAGCATAAATCCTGCAGAAAGGCTTTCCCCGCTGTTGGCTTTATGCTTCTGTGGCTTTATTTTAAAGTAGCCGAAATCAACTAGACGTTAGCAGGGGCTGTTCTGCCCTTGATTCTGCCTGTACTCATCAGACCATCATAGTGGCGCATGAGGAGTTGGCTTTCAATTTGCTGCAATGTATCGAGGATAACACCTACCATGATCAGGAGGGAGGTACCACCGAAGAAAGAAGCAAAGTTGCTATTGATATGTACAGCAGCAGCAACACCAGGCAGGATACCCACCATTGCCAGGAAGAATGCTCCCGGTAAAGTGATGCGGTCCATCACAGCACCGATGTAATCAGCTGTCGCCTTACCTGGCTTAACACCTGGTACGAAACCGTTGTTACGTTTCATTTCATCTGCCATCTGAGTTGGGTTAAAGATCAACGCAGTGTAAAAGTATGTGAAGACGATCACCAGTACTGCATAGATTACATTATACCAGCCGTTCGTATGATCACTGAAGATGCGAATGAAACCTGATGCACTGTCAGAGGTTGCGAATCCGATGGCAGTTGCAGGAATAAACATAATTGCCTGGGCAAAGATGATAGGCATAACGCCCGCTGCATTCACCTTTAAGGGGATGAACTGGCGAACACCACCAAATTGTTTGTTTCCTACTATACGTTTTGCATAATTCACAGGTACCTTACGAGTACCCTGAACCAGCAGGATCAGTCCTATAGTGATGAATATGAAAACAGCCAGTTCTATCAGGAACACCAACAGACCGCCACCGGCTTCTGTAGTTCTGGATGTGAACTCCTGAATAAGCGCCTGGGGGAGACGCGCCAGGATTCCAACCATGATGATGATAGATGTACCGTTACCAATACCTTTATCCGTGATTTTTTCACCCAGCCACATTACGAACAGGGTACCTGCTGTAAGGACGATGGTGGTAGTTAACCAGAAGAAGAAGGTACCGTATTCAGCTATGATAGCACCGCTGGACTGGTTTTTCAGGAACGCCACGTAAGCACTTGCCTGGAAACCTGTAACTACAACGGTGAGTATACGGGTAAACTGGTTGATTTTTTTCCGGCCGCTTTCACCTTCTTTCTGCAGTTTCTGGAAATACGGCACTGCGATGGTCAGCAGCTGTATTGCAATAGACGCAGAAATGAAAGGCATGATTCCGAGAGCAAAGATAGAAGCTCTGGAAAACGAACCACCGGCAAACATGTTGAACAGTCCGAGAATACCCTGATTAGATTTTTCAGAGAACTGGTGCAATAGGTTGGCATCGATACCGGGTAACACGATATAGGATCCTACACGATAAATTAGGACAAGAAGCAAGGTAGTGAGGATTCTGCTACGCAAATCCTCGATGCTCCAGATATTCTTAATCGTTTCGATAAATTTCTTCACAGGAAGAGAATATTTAATATCTAAAATATGAAAAGACGCACTACTTCGTAGGCGTCTCCTCAGTCGTGAAATCTTATACCAACTCTACAGTTCCACCCGCAGATTCGATTAATTGCTTAGCTTTTTCGCTGATGGCATTTACTTTCGCGGTTACTTTGGCTTTCAGTTCTCCGTGACCTAAGATTTTTACTTTAGCAGTCTTGTTGATAAGACCGTTCATGTAAAGATTTTCCACAGAGAAGTCAGTCAGGCTGAATTTTTCCACTAAGTGATCAAGCTCACCGATGTTAAATACCTGGTATTCAACACGGTTCAGGCTTTTGAAACCACGTTTAGGCATACGACGCTGGATTGGCATCTGTCCACCTTCGTGACCTCTTTTACTGCTGTAACCAGCGCGTGATTGTCCACCTTTATTACCTTTTGTAGCGGTACCACCCTTACCGGATGCTTCACCACGACCAAGGCGTTTCTCTTTATGTACGGAACCTTGTGCAGGCTGTAACGTATGCAGATTCATAATTAATTCTTTTTACTTACGCGGAAATTACCCGCTCGCTTTAAATATAAATGTTCTTCTTAAATCTTCAGTATAAAAGTATGATTATTTCCCGGGTAATAAAAGATATTACGCCTTGGCTCCATCAACTTTTACCAGATGATCTACTTTGCGTACCATACCCAGAATCTGGGGAGTAGCTTCCACTTCTACAGTGGCGTTCATTTTTTTCAGGCCCAGCGCTTTAAGCGTAAGCTTCTGACGTTCTGAACGGTCTATACCACTTTTTACCTGAGTGATCTTGATCTTTGCCATTGTTATATGAATTTCGCTTAACGCGCGTTATTAACCGTTAAATACTTTCTTCAGAGACACACTTCTTGTTCTTGCTACCTGTAAAGGTTCGCGCAGCAGGCCTAAAGCTTTGAAAGTAGCTTTAACCACGTTGTGCGGGTTAGCAGAACCAAGAGATTTAGCCAATACGTCAGTGATACCTGCACTTTCCAGTACAGCACGCATTGAACCTCCGGCGATTACACCGGTACCATGAGCAGCTGGTTTTATCAGTACTTTAGCAGCACCTTCTTTAGCTAACTGGTCGTGAGGAATAGTGCCATGCATTACAGGTACTTTGATGAGATTTTTCTTAGCATCATCGATACCTTTAGTGATAGCTTCCTGTACTTCCTTAGCTTTACCAAGACCGTGACCAACAACACCGTGTTCGTTACCAACAACTACCAGGGCAGAAAAACTGAAAGTACGTCCGCCTTTGGTTGTTTTAGTAACACGGTTGATAGCCACTACCTTCTCTTTCAGCTCCAGGTCACCGGCTTTTACTTTATTAAATGTATTCTTTGCCATTTTATTATTTGCGAATTACGATTTAATCAATTTCGATTTAGAATTGAAGACCACCTTCCCTGGCTCCATCTGCTACACTCTTTACACGTCCATGGTACAGATAACCACCGCGGTCAAAAGTACATGTAGTGATACCCAGCGCTTTTGCTTTAGTTGCTAATGCAGCACCTACCAATTTAGATTTTTCTATTTTGGGTACTTTCTGCGCTACGATATCTTTTTCACGTGAAGAAGCGGAAGCCAGTGTTACGCCATTGGTATCATCTATCAATTGCACGTAAATATCGCTATTGCTGCGAAATACAGATAATCTTGGCTTTTGTGCACTACCGCCGATTTTCTTGCGGATGCGATAGCGGATCTTCTGTCTCCTGTTAATTTGTGTGCTCATTTCTCTGTTTATTTTTATCATTCCGATACTGCCGGAACGTTGTTGAATTAGCTAACTGATATTACTACCAGTTAGCTAATTAAAATTATTTACCTGCAGACTTACCTGCTTTCTTACGTACCACTTCATCGCTGTAACGTACCCCCTTACCTTTGTATGGTTCTGGTTTACGCAGACTACGGATTTTAGCTGCAACCTGACCTAACAGCTGGTTGTCGATTCCTTCCAGCATGATTTTAGGGTTAGCACCTTTTTCTGTGAGGGTAGCTACTTTCAGTTCTTTAGGTATCTCGATAACGATGTTATGAGAGTAACCTAATGAAAGGTCTAACAGCTGACCAGCGTTTGTGGCTTTGTAACCAACACCCACCAGTTCGAGTTGTTTTTTGAAACCATCAGTAACACCTGTTACCATGTTGGCAACCAGTGCGCGGTATAAACCGTGCAATGCGCGGTGACGGATCTGATCAGTAGGACGAACTACAGTAAGTACATCGTCTTTTACTTCTATTTTGATATCCCTGTCGATGATCCTTTTCAGTTCACCTTTAGGGCCTTTTACAGTCAGTTCATTAGAAGTTGGGGCTACAGAAACTGTAACACCACTTACCAATTTGATAGGACTTTTACCTATACGAGACATAATTGCAGTTTTTACTGTTATGTTGTAATAGCAGGTTCTCCGTGTTCAGCTCCGTATAGAAGGCTTAATTGTCAGAGTTCCATTTTGCTGGTCGGATGAGAGACTCATCCGTATATATTAATAGATGAAGCAAACTACTTCGCCACCTACGTTCTGTGTTTTCGCTTCTTTATCGGTCATTACGCCTTTAGAAGTAGAGATGATTGCAACACCCAGACCATTCTTGATACGTTTGAAGTCGGCAGGTTTGGAGTATTGACGTAAGCCCGGACGGCTGATACGCTGCAGATCAGTGATAGCAGGTATTTTGGTTTGCGGGTCATACTTCAGAGCTATTTTGATAAGCCCCTGTTTAGTATCTTCTTCGAATTTGTACTTCAGGATATAACCTTTGTCGTACAGAATTTCTGTGATACGTTTCTTCAGTTTGGAGGCAGGAATTTCTACAATCCTGTGGTTGGCCATTTGCGCGTTCCGGATTCTTGTCAGGAAGTCTGCTATTGGATCAGTAACCATTGTTCTTAAAATTTAAAAACTGTTTACAATGCGATATCCAATCAGTAATAGATGGGAAAATCAATTCAAAATTTTGCGATGCCGGCCGGAGTTATTCCGGGGAGCGATCGGCTTACCAGCTAGCTTTTCTAACGCCGGGTATTTTACCAGCCAGTGCCAGGTCGCGGAAAATGTTACGACACATACCGAAGTGACGCATGTAACCTTTTGGACGGCCGGTCAGCTGACACCTGTTATGCAGGCGAACGGGAGATGCATTTTTAGGAAGCAAGTCCAGAGCTGCGTAGTTACCTTCAGCTTTGAGGGTAGCACGTTTTTCTGCGAATTTAGCAACCATAGCTTCTCTCTTTCTTTGGCGAGCTTTTACGGATTCTTTTGCCATAATGAGTTTAAAATTCCAGTTTATAAAAAGTTCAAATTCCAAATCCTGTGAAGGTTTGGAATTTGATATCAGTATGATTAGTTTTCCTGAGTATCTTTCTTCATGTTCTTGAACGGCATACCAAGTTCTTTCAGGAGCTCATAAGCTTCTTCGTTGGTTTTAGCCGTAGTAACGAAGGTAATATCCATACCGGAAATCTTAGTTACTTTATCGATATCGATTTCAGGGAAAATGATCTGCTCGGTGATACCCAGGGTATAGTTACCGCGGCCATCGAAAGCTTTTTCATTCACGCCTTTGAAGTCACGTACGCGAGGCAGGGAAACTGCAATCAGGCGATCCAGGAAATCATACATATTGGTGCTGCGTAAGGTAACACGAGCGCCGATAGGCATGTTTTTTCTCAACTTGAAGTTAGAGATATCTTTCTTAGACATTGTAGCGATCGCTTTCTGACCGGAGATACGGGTCATTTCGTCCACAGCAATATCTACCAGTTTCTTATCACCTACAGCACCATTGATACCTTGGTTCAGACAGATCTTTACCAGGCGAGGCACCTGCATAACTGATTTATAGTTGAACTTCTTGTGCAGAGTTCCAACCACTTCATCGTGGTATTTTGTTTGTAGTCTGGGTGTATATGTAGTGTTTGCCATTATTTAATTACCTCCCCTGATTTTTTAGCTATACGAACTAATTTACCGTTATCACGCTGTCTGTTAACCCTGGTAGCCTTACCTGCTTTAGCATCCCATAACATTACGTTAGAGATAGCGATAGGAGCTTCCTGCTTAACTATACCACCTTTGGTATTCTGAGCGGTTGGTTTGGTATGCTTGGTGATGATGTTAACACCTTCAACCAGTATGCGTGCCTTGTCAGGAATTACTTCAAGCACCTGACGGGGCTTGGTTCTGTCCTTGTCATCACCGGCAATCACCACTACCGTGTCGCCTTTCTTAATGTTGAACTTAGGCTTGAATCTCGTTTTCATTATTTGTTTATTTATAAACGCCAAGCGAAACACTGGTTTCGCTTGATTAATATTGTCGTTTTTGAAACGGGCTGCAAAGATAAAAAGAAAAAAGCAAAAATTAAAAAGTAAAATATTCTGCCGTTTCGAGCCCTTTACTTTTTACTTTTTGCCTTTCTGTAGTGTCTTTGATTACAGCACCTCGGGAGCCAGAGAGATAATCTTCATGTATCCCTTATCGCGCAGCTCACGGGCAACTGGTCCGAAAATACGGGTACCGCGTGGCTCGTCAGAGTTGTTCAGCAATACAACGGCGTTATCGTCGAAGCGGATATAGGATCCGTCTTTACGGCGCAGCTTGTTTTTAGTTCTTACAATAACAGCTTTGGTAACCATACCTTTCTTTACGCCACCGCCCGGGATTGCATCTTTCACTGTTACTACGATTCTATCGCCCACTTTTGCATAGTCCTGGCCGGAGTTGCCTAATACCCTAATACACAGCACCTCTTTGGCACCGCTGTTATCAGCTACATTCAGCCTTGATTCTTGTTGTATCATTCGTAATGAATTTGTTAGTTGTTTAATCAGCGGCTATACCCGGGGATGCCGAGTGTAGCTTGAAACAAATAGATTATTTTACTTTTTCGATAACCTCAACCAGTCTCCAGCATTTGTTTTTGCTCAGAGGGCGAACTTCCATTATTTTAACGGTATCGCCGATACTGCACTCGTTTTTATCGTCATGCGCCATGAATTTGGTAGTTTTCTTAACGAACTTACCATACATAGGGTGTTTCACCTTACGCTCAACGTTAACGGTGATGGTTTTATCCATTTTGTTGCTGGATACAACACCAGTTCTGATTTTTCGTAATTTTCTTTCGATCATTGTTGAAAGTGTTTACTCTTCAAGCCTTTTCCGGTATGTTTCGGAATTGGATTAATGAATATTTATAGTATTCAGGCTCTAAAAGCCCAGTTCTCTTTTGCGCAGCTCAGTTTTCAGCTGTGCTATCTGACGCCTGAGTGAGCGGATGCTCATTGGATTCTCAATGGGCGTAATTGCATGACTGAACGTAACTTTCTTCAGGCGTAACTCTTCCTCAGAGATTTTCGCTCTCAGGTCCTGTTCGCTCAGGCCTTTCAGATCCAGCTTTTCTTTTACCATTGTAATATTTAATTTCTGGTTTATCGTTTATAGTTTATCACTTCCGTTTTGCATTTCTGCGTTACCGGATTATGCAACGTAATCGCGACGTACTACAAATTTCACTTTAATAGGCAGCTTTTGAGCGGCCAGTTCCATTGCTTCTTTAGCTACCTGCATAGACACGCCATCCGCTTCGAATAAGATACGGCCTGGTTTTACTACGGCAGCCCAATGATCTGGAGCACCTTTACCTTTACCCATCCTCACTTCAAGTGGTTTGGCGGTAATAGACTTATCAGGGAAAATACGTATCCACACGTTACCTTCACGCTTCATATGCCTGGTCAGAGCCACCCTGGCAGCTTCAATCTGCCGGTCAGTGATCCACTTAGGTTCCATTGCTTTGAGGCCGAAAGTACCAAAGGACAGCGCAGCACCACGCTTCGCATTACCTTTGATGCGGCCTTTGTGCATCTTCCTGTGTTTCGTTCTCTTTGGCTGTAACATCTCGGTATTAGTTAATTGTTAATGTTAATTGTTAAGTAAGACTATCTACGGCCACCACGGTCACCACCACCGCTATTTCCACCACCTCTTCTCTCTCCGCCACCACGGTTGTTATCTCTTCTTTCTCCGCCGCCACGATGTTCACCACCTCTTTCGCCACCACGGTTTCCACCGCCTGTACGACCTTCGCCATCTTTACCGGCAACTGCGTTAGGGTTCAGATCACGTTCGCCCAGTACTTCACCTTTACAGATCCATACTTTGATACCTATCTTACCGTAAACGGTTAAGGCGAAGATAGAAGCGTAGTCGATGTCCATACGGAAAGTGTGCAAAGGTACGCGACCTTGTTTCATTTCTTCTGAACGAGCGATTTCAGCACCACCCAGACGACCACCAACTTTAACCTTGATACCTTCTGCACCCATTCTTAAAGCAGTGGCGATAGCCATCTTTATAGCACGTTTGTAGTTGATACGGCTTTCGATCTGCTTAGCGATTGTTTCAGCAACGATGTTAGCATCTATTTCCGGACGACGAATTTCAAGAATGTTTATCTGAACATCTTCTTTGCTAGTCAGCTTCTTCAGCTCTTCCTTGATACGATCAACCTCTCCACCGCCTTTACCTATGATGATACCAGGTTTAGATGTATGGATGGTGATGATCAGCTTTCCTAATGTTCTTTCAATTACTACACGAGAGATACCGCCTTTATTGATACGGGCGCTCAGGTAAGTTCTGATCTTGTTATCTTCGATCAGTTTGACAGGATAATCCTTTTTGCTGCCATACCAATTAGAGTCCCATCCTTTGATGATACCTAACCTGTTACCAATAGGATTTGTTTTCTGACCCATGTTCCTGGTTTATTTGTCTATTAGATTAATAGTTTTTAGTTCCTTTTATTTTGCTGCCACCACTTTGCTGTCCACAACAATTGTTACGTGGTTACTTCTCTTGCGGATACGGTAACCTCTACCCTGTGGAGCTGGACGCATTCTTTTGAGAGTACGGCCACCATCAACGAAGACGGTTTTAACTGTCAGGTTAGCATCTTCTACCCTGGTACCTTCGTTTTTCAGTTTCCAGTTAGCGATTGCAGATACCAGCAGTTTTTCCAGTGGTACACTTGAGTGCTTTGCATGGAACTTCAAAATATTCAAAGCCTTTTCTACATCGAGACCACGGATCAGGTCTGCCAGCAAGCGCATTTTGCGAGGCGATGTAGGATTATTTCTAAGCTTAGCTACTGCTTCCATTGTCTTTATTATTTGATGTTTGAGGTTCGAAGTTTGGGGGTTCGAGGTTGTACTACGTCAAACCCTCTAACTTTTAAACTCCAAACGAATTACTACATTTTCTTGTTAGCGTGTCCTTTAAAGTTGCGGGTAGGTGCAAATTCTCCCAGTTTATGGCCAACCATAAACTCAGTAACGTATACCGGGATGAACTTGTTACCATTGTGTACCGCAAAAGTATGGCCTACGAAATCAGGCGTGATTGTAGAACGGCGGCTCCAGGTTTTTATAACTGTACGCTTCGCACCTTCATTCATTTTTTCTACTTTCTGCTCTAATTTCTGGTCAACGTAAGGACCTTTTTTAATGGAACGACCCATATCTTGTTGTTTTTATTCCAGGTTCCGCTATACAAGTTCCGCATAAAGCGTCTCTGCGTAAGGCGGAACTAGTAAAGCGTTAAGTTTTATAATTTCTTGCCGTTTTTCCTGCTGATGATCAGTTTATCAGAGCTCTTCTGCGATTTTCTGGTTTTCAGACCTTTCGCATATTTACCTGATCTTGATCTTGGGTGACCGCCGGAAGATTTACCTTCACCACCACCCATCGGGTGATCTACAGGGTTCATCGCAACACCACGGGTACGTGGGCGGATACCTCTCCAACGGTTAGCACCTGCTTTACCGATAGACTGTAATGCGTGATCCGAGTTAGAAACAGTACCTACAGTCGCAGAGCAAGTGATCAACACTTTACGCAGTTCACCGGAAGGCATTTTCAGGGTAGCATATTTTTCCTCCTTGTTGGACATCTGTGCATAAGTACCGGCGCTACGAGCGATTGCACCACCTTTACCAGGCTGCAGTTCGATATTATGTACAACTGTACCTAAAGGCATATTTCTTAATACCAGGCAGTTACCTACTTCCGGAGGTGCATCAGGGCCACTTAATACAGTAGCGCCTACCTGCAGGCCCTGCGGAGCAAGGATGTAACGTTTTTCACCATCTGCATAGTTCAGCAGAGCGATGAATGCGCTACGGTTTGGATCGTATTCGATGCTCTTAACAGTAGCAGGAATAGAGTGTTTGTCGCGTTTGAAGTCGATGATACGGTAGTGTTGTTTGTGACCACCACCTATGTATCTCATAGACCTTCTACCCTGTGCGTTCCTACCACCACTTTTGGAGATAGGCTCCAGCAGACTTTTTTCAGGGGTATCCGAGGTAAGCTCTGCGTACGCGTTGCCTATTTTCCAACGGGTACCGGCTGTCATCGGTTTGTATTTCTTCAGTGCCATGATCTAGTGTCTTGTTTAACTAGTTTCTGTTTATAAAAAGTGATCTGTATATACATCCATCATCCTGCGGTTAGCAGGAATGAGCACTATATGTTAGCATACAGATCTATAGTTTCTCCTGGGGCCAGTGTTACCACTGCTTTTTTGTAAGCAGGTTTTTTACCAGCTATGAAACCTGCTTTGGTAAAGCGGAATTTGCTTTTACCTGGCATTACGGCAGTGTTCACATCTGCTACGGCAACACCGTAAAATTCTTCCACTGCTTTCTTGATCTCCAGTTTGTTGGATTTCTTATCTACTATAAAGTAGTAGCGGTTGAATTTATCAGTGGCTTTGTTCACCTTTTCACTTACCACCGGTTTGATTAAAACGTCTGAAAGTTTCATCTTTTATGCTTTGAGCTGCGGCATGGGCCACAACCTGTGTTTGTAATTTGATTAAGCTTCTACCGGTTCCTCTGTGAAGATTTTAGCAGCGCTTTCTGTGAATACCAGGGTATTGCTGTTCATGATATCATAAGTATTGATATCGCTGAGCATTACGCTGTCAACAGAAGGCAGGTTCCTCAGGGACAGGTATACATTATCATTGTATTCTGGCAGAATAACTAAAGTTTTACGGCCATTTACATTTACTTTCAGACTGTTCAGGATACCAGCAAACTGTTTAGTTTTAGGGGTATCGAAGTTTACGTCCTCAAGAATGATGATATTGTTTTCCTTAGCCTTGATAGAGAGAGCAGAGATCTTAGCGAGATCTTTTACTTTTCTGTTCAGCTTAATGTCGTATCTGTGTGGTTTTGGTCCGAAGATAGTACCACCACCCTTGTACAAAGGGTTACGGATATTACCTTTACGTGCACCACCAGTACCTTTCTGTTTGTGTAATTTGCGGGAAGCACCTTTCACCTCAGCTCTTGTCTTTACCTTGTGGGTACCCTGACGCTGAGCGGCGAGGTATTGCTTTACAGCCAGGTAAATCACGTGATTATTGGGCTCTACACCGAAAATTTCTTCGGGAAGCTCAATAGATCTTCCGGTTTTCTTACCTTCTATATTTAGAATATCTACTTGCATGTTACTTCTGGATTAAAACGATTGAACCATTGTGGCCGGGAACGGAACCACTTACCAGGATATAATTCTTTTCAGGGAATATCTTCAGTATTTTCAGACCTTTCACTTTCACTTGTTCGTTACCAGTCTGGCCTGCCATACGCATACCCTTGAAAACGCGGGAAGGATAAGATGAACCACCAACAGAACCGGGAGCTCTGCTTCTATCGTGCTGACCGTGTGTAGCTTCACC
Source organism: Chitinophaga oryziterrae (assembly GCF_009758125.1). Taxonomy (GTDB): domain Bacteria; phylum Bacteroidota; class Bacteroidia; order Chitinophagales; family Chitinophagaceae; genus Chitinophaga; species Chitinophaga oryziterrae. The sequence goes on along the minus strand of NZ_WRXO01000002.1, from coordinate 207,027 downwards.
AACACCGGAGAATCCATGACGTTTTACAACACCCTGGAAACCTTTACCTTTAGAGGTACCTACTACTTCGATTGTTTCGCCTTCTGTAAATATATCTGTGGTGATGGTTTCACCGAGGGCTTTTTGTACGTCCGGGTTGCGGAACTCTTTTACAAATCTTTTGGGGGAGGTGCTTGCTTTCGCGAAGTGATTTGTTTCTGCTTTGGTAGTGTTTTTTGGTTTCTTTTCACCAAATGCTACCTGAATAGCGTTGTACCCATCTGTGGTTACATCTTTAACCTGAGTTACAACGTTAGGACCAGCTTCGATAATGGTACAAGCAGTTTGCTTTCCATTAGGCTCGAAGATACTGGTCATGCCGATCTTTTTACCAATAATACCTTTCATTTTATATATATTTTACCCAGCGCCTGAGGGATTTCCAGCTATCCTCAGGATGGGCGGTTTAAATGCTTTATTGGGCGGCCACCCAGAAGGTGTGACCTGTATGTGTTTGTTGCGGGTGTTATTTCCCCTATTGGCTATCCGGCCGAAGCCTTATAACCAGGAAACAACAAGTCATATTATATCAAACAAGGCAGGCCTTTCGCCCACCTGCAGATGTACTACGCCTTAATTTCAACTTCCACACCGGAAGGTAAATCCAGCTTGCTCAACGCGTCTACAGTCCTTGAAGAAGAAGTGTAGATATCCAGCAAACGCTTGTGCGTACACAACTGGAACTGCTCACGTGCTTTCTTGTTCACGTGTGGTGAACGTAACACCGTAAAAATTTTCTTTTCAGTTGGTAAAGGTATTGGACCTGTTACCACGGCGCCCGTGTTCCTCACGGTTTTAACGATCTTCTCAGCAGATTTATCTACCAGATTATGATCGTAGGACTTCAGCTTGATTCTAATTCTCTGAGACATATGCAATGAACTTCTTCTTTTTTCCCATTTACAATTTGGGAGGGCAAAGGTAACCCGTTTTTTTTATTTCACAAATAAATTGTGGAAAAAATAGTGAGATCTCCACAATGGTTGAGGATATTATGCCCATAACCTGTAAAATTACCTCTTATACATCTATTGATAGTCAAGTCCTAACGAATCTTTACCCTACTGCTTCAGGTCAAAAAAAGCAGGCCACCGGAAACCGGTGGCCTGCTCTGTCTGGGAATGCAATAAGCAATAGTTTCATTCCTGAAAATGTTCAACCGGGTAACCCGCCCGGCAGAAAATTCAGCAAGTCTGAAACTAAGCCAATACCTGGTCAAATAAATCCATAGTTGTTTTCGAAAGGCTGTTCATGAGGTTAATGCCTACTCTGTTACTTGGTTTTCGGCAATCCCAATTGTTCCCAATAGCCGGAAACATGCCTGTAAATTAATTGCAAGCACCCAAATAAAAGCTGTTCATTTCGTTCATTATCAATCAGTTTAACCATTTTATTCAGTGCCATAAAATAGCCTGTTTATTTAGCAATCAGGAATGAACAAAAAAATCCCCTTGCCGTAACAAGGGGATTCCTTTAAAAATTTGAAAATGCCGCGTTGTGGCTTAACATTTTCTCATGGATCAAGAGGGCTGAGGCTACAAACCACCCAGCAGTGATTGCAACAATGCCAGGATTGTTGCCAGTAATTGGTTTAACAGGTCCATATAATGGTCGTTCAGACGTGTAATGCCTACTCTATTCTTGGTTTTCGGCAATCCCAAAGGCGATGATCATCTTCCTGAAATAAAATTAACGGCAATATTCAATACCACAATCGTTCATTTTATTCATTTTCAATGACTTGTAAGATGGGAAAAGGCTCTGGTACAATACCAGAACCTTTCAATGTGCAACATTGTGGTGCTTAGAGTCCGCCCAGAACAGTTTTAATAAATTTCATCAGTGCAGAAAGAATGGTAGCTGTCATGTCTTACATATTGATGTTAAGCCTACTCTGTCACTGGTTTTCGGCAATCCCAGGAGTAACAGGCACCTGAGAGTAAACCCGCTTTCCGGGATAAAGTTAAAGGGTATCGATTGCATTAAGTCTGTTCATTACATTCATTATCAAGATGTTCGTTCAAATTGTTCAAAGTGTGTACATCTTTACATAAAACGGGAAAAACAGCTATAAAGCTGTTCTTCCAATACATTCATGTAATCAGTTTTCTTATTTCATCATCTTTTCCTCGCGCATAATCTGTTTTGCCTTTGATGTTGGCAGGAAGATCTGGAACCCCAAACTAAAACCCAGGTTCTGGGAAGTAGTAGAGTTCCCTCCGCCAACGATCAGATCGTATTTCAGTAACGCGTCTAACGCTACGTTAGGCGTAATGAAATAGGATAAGCCGGGGCCGACACCTAATTGCACGCCATTAGTAGAAGCGCCACTGGCCGGATTCTGACCACCAAATCCAGCATTTGCTTCTACAAAGAAACGGGCTCGTTTGGAGAACTCCAGTTTCTCTGTATTCTTATCGTGGACATAATAACGCGCCAATGCTCCTACCCCATAATTCACATCAGAACCGGCACCATTGCTGGTTGACAGTCCGAAATTAACATACCCACCTATTGCCAGGTCGTCTTTGATAAAGTAAGCCAGCTTGGGATTTAGATTGAAATTAAACCGGGTACTTGATTTCTGGAAGGTGAAACCAAAGTCCGTGATGTCTGAACCTACCATTAAATTACCTTTTTGCGTTTGCGCAACTGCTGTGGTGCCAATAGATAATGCCATCAGGGCGATGGTTAGTGTTGGGATTCTTTTCATGTTATGAATTTTTGTTTTAGTTAATACCTGCCATCGAAAATTCATAGGACGCTACTTTAAGCCATTAGGATAACATAGGAAAAGCTTGAATAAAAAGGTAGGTATCAGGGGCTTACATACGTATATAAGCTATCTTTTCAAAAAGGATGCCACAGTGGTTAATAGTTTTCATGCAATTGATTGTTCAGCCATTCAATATGAGGGCAAAACTCCCCTTTCTGCTGTAAGAATTGCAGAAAGCTTTCCAGCCGCGCTTTCATTTTAAGCCCGCTTACGCGGGAGATATAAGCAGGCAGGCTGTACTTTTCGAGATCGCACAATTCCCAGGGATGAAAATAACAGGAAAGTACGTGGTCTTTATTCAAAATGATATTGCTGAAATATCTCGTTACAAAACCCGGCATATTCTTCACACTTAGCCAGAAGATGGGATAACGGATCAGGGGGGAAACGGATGTTGGAATGATATAGCAGTCTTTTTCAGTAAACATCGTCCTGGACTTGTCCCAGTTATTATATCTTCCCGGCAGCCAGGTGGGATTAACAGACGCATCATAGACATAACCCGCTGCCTTTAAGGCCATATAATCCACCTTTTGCAGACGGGGCATCCGAAAACCATACACCTGCTTCCCGGTTATTTTTTGCAGCACAGTTCTGGAACTTTCCAGATGAGCGAGCTCGAAATCGCTATGAAAATGTGCATGGGAAGCGACTTCATGCCGAACGGCCAGTTGCCGTACCAACTCCGGATGATGCTGCGCCCAGTAAGCGGTTACAAAAAAGGTCGCCCTTACATTGTATTTGTCGAACAGATCCAGCATTATCAGCAATCCCTTACGTGAAATATTCAATTTATCTTCGGGGCTAACCCTTACCCCATATTCTTCCGGAATATCAAACTCTTCTACATCCACACTGATTAATAATTTCCTGCTGGTATTCATTTTACTTTGATTTTAATATAGAGATATAATTCAATAATTCGCGGCATAACAATCTTAGACCAAAAGAGGAGAAATTAATTTCAGGTCTGCATGTAATATCAACAGCTGTAATATTTAATCCTGATAATTTAGATGCTTTATGAATAAATTCGCTGTCATACAGAAACCCGTCTATTTGTGTAGCTAACAATAGCTGCCGTCCATTATAGTTAACGCCTTTAAGACCGGCCTGTGCGTCTCCTACTTTTAAACCTAAAATATGCCTGTTCAATATCCGGCTGATCAATGTGACAATTTTCCTTTTCATTGGTAATACCTCCAGGTACAGTTTGCCTCTTTCTCCTGCAACGATATCTGCGCCTTCTATCAACTGCATGTATACCTGTTTCAGCACCGTTGTTCCAAAAGGAAAATCCAGGTCTGTATAGATCTGAAAATCATACCAGCCTCTCCTGACACCTTCCCTTACTGCATAACCTTTTCCCCTGTTCACCAGATTATCAACAATAATGATATCAGGTATTGCCTTTCGCAGTGCAGTAATTTCAACGGGACCAAAATTCCTGACCGATCCATCATTGACCACAATCAACTGTACGGGGACATTTTCCATGATGTTAACCAATTCAGTAAAATGATGTTCCAATGTTTTTACCCAGCCCTCAGGAGGATTAAAGCATGGTAAAATGAGATCAAATCCCGAGGTCATTACCTGTTTGTACCTAGGTTTTGTACCAACAGTTACATGTTTAATAAACAGCTGTTCAGACATAACGTATTTTTACATACCACCCCCGTTCTGCTCCGTTGGAACGGTCAGTTAATTAATAAATTTTAATCCTCTTATAATATATATGTGTCTATGCTACACTACTTTACTTTTTAAAAACGGTAGATATTTTCAGTCCCCCTATAGCTGCCTGTAAAAAAAGAAGTACAACAGCACAAGGCAACGCTTTTACGTGCCAGGCAATAGCATATTGATTAATACAGCGGGGAATAAGATCAGTGGGAGATAGTGATACAATGATGAAAGCCGACCAGAGTAATATATTCCGCCACCTTTGTTGCAATGGCATCATATAACAGCCTATACCTACACCTGTCATGGCAATTATGTAGGTTGGAGCTTCTGTACTCTGATTAAATATAACCACCCATATAAGCAGGTATGTGGTGAGCAACCAGGGATATACCGGTGTTGGTTTTAAATACCCGCAAATCAACGCATACAATAAGCCGATGACTGCAAGGCAAAGCATCATCTTATCAAAACCGGCAATCAATGCCGGGCCTAAACCCAGCATTACATGTAACATGCCCAGTAAAGAACCGTCTTCTTTTATAGTAGAACTTGTTAATAGCTGTCCCCAATCAGTATAATGCTGTAACAATTGTGCAGGAGAGATAAAAAGTAGTGGCAAAGCCGAGCCTATAATACCACAGAACAGGCTCCATCCAATAAAGGCGCCTTTACGTGGAAAAAAGAGAAACGCCAGCGCAACGATAGCTCCATAGCCTTTTATGAAGAAGCCCAGACTGGCGAAAAGCGCTGCACGGAAAGACTGCCCTCTTTGCAGATGGATTACTGTGAGTAGCATAAAGGCTGCAACAGCAGGATTAGTCTGCTCTGACTGTATAGCATTACTTAGCTCTATAAGCAGGAACCAGCTTATGGAGGACTTTACGCTTACCTCCAGTGGCAACTTACGCAATGTGTACAGGAACAGGGCTGTACTTGCCAGCAACCAACATAGTAATCCTATCTCTTTCGGCAATATTGCAAAGGGCGCAAATAGTATAGGAAAAGAGGGATGGTATAGGAAGTAATCGTAATATTCGGCCGGATACAATTGATATAATGGCATCCCATGAATAAGATGATAAAAAGAAGCCCGGAAGATGACAAAATTATTGTACCGTTCTGTCAGAATCGCCTGTACATACAATATGATCGTTATGAGCATATATATGATTCCAATAGTAAGCGGGTGCATTATCCTGGAGAATAGTGCAGGTCGCTTAACGGAAGGTGTAATAAAAACCATACAGATATAGGTATCAGTTACTTAGAAAATGTAATTTAACAGTATTTAACGGTAGTTAACACTAATTAACACTTTATAAAACGCGATATTACGAAAGAAGTTACAGGCTCTGCAGGGGATTAATCAATTATTAATCATTTCTTAAGCTGTTTTTAAGGTGGGAGACTAACAAAAAAAAGTCCGTCCAGCATAAAGCAGGACGGACCATATAAATTTAGAACGTATTCAGAGTTAGTCTGCGTTCACTTTACCTTTCACTTTTGCTATTTCCTCTTCAGCGATGCTGTTAGGAGCAGGTGAATAGTGAGAGAACTCCATGATAGAAGATGCACGACCAGATGACATTGAACGAAGCTGGGTTACATAACCGAACATTTCTTTCAATGGCACTTTAGCCTTGATTACCTGTACACCATTTCTCATTTCCATACCTTCCAGCATACCACGACGACGGTTCAGGTCACCTGTAACATCACCCATGTATTGGTCAGGCGTCTGTACTTCCACTTTCATGATTGGTTCCAGTAAAACTGGTTTGGCTTTTTTACCGGCCTCACGGAAAGCAGATTTAGCACATAACTCAAATGACATAGCATCGGAGTCAACCTGGTGGAAGGAACCATCAAACAGACGTACTTTCAGATTATCCAGAGGATAGCCAGCTAATACACCATTGTTCATGGATTGTTCGAAACCTTTCTGTACAGAAGGGATGAATTCTTTAGGGATAGATCCTCCAAAGATATCGTTCACGAACTGGAATGATTTACCGTCATTTTCTTTCAGCCATTCAGCGTCAGCAGGTCCGATCGTAACCTGGATGTCCGCGAATTTACCACGACCACCTGTTTGTTTCTTGTACACTTCGCGGTGTTCGATGGTGGTAGTCAGTGCTTCTTTGAATGCTACTTGTGGCGCACCCTGGTTAACTTCTACCTTGAACTCGCGACGCATACGGTCAACGATGATTTCCAGGTGAAGTTCACCCATACCGCTGAGGATGGTCTGGCCGGTTTCTTCGTCTGTTCTCGCTCTCAGGGTAGGATCTTCTTCTACCAATTTAGCGATTGACATACCCATCTTATCCATATCTGCCTGTGTTTTAGGCTCGATGGCGATGTGTATTACAGGCTCAGGGAAGGTCATTGATTCCAGAATAATCGGATGATCTTCGTTACACAGGGTATCACCTGTTTTGATATCTTTAAAACCTACAGCAGCTCCGATATCACCGGCTTCGATGAAATCGATAGGGTTCTGCTTGTTGGCGTGCATCTGCATGATACGGCTGATACGCTCGTTCTTACCTGTACGTGTATTCAGTACATAAGAACCAGCATCCAGGTGACCAGAGTAAGCCCGGAAGAATGCAAGACGACCTACGAAAGGATCGGTCATGATCTTAAAGGCCAGTGCTGCGAATGGTTCTTTAGCATCTGGTTTACGTTCGATTTCTTCGCCATTGTCAGGATTAGTTCCTTTTACAGCATCGATATCCATTGGAGAAGGCAGGTAACGGCAAACGGCATCCAGCATTTTCTGTACACCTTTGTTCTTGAAGGAAGAACCGCACAACATCGGAATGATCGCGATGTCGATAGTAGCCTTACGGATTGCTTCGTGAATTTCGTCTTCAGTAATTGAGTTAGGATCTTCAAAGAATTTCTCCAACAGCTTCTCGTCATAATCAGCAACTGATTCTACGAGTTTAGCTCTCCACTCTTCTGCTTCGTCCTTCATGTCCGCAGGAATTTCGATTTCCTGGTAGGTAGCACCTTTACCTTCTTCATCCCAGATAATACCTTTCATAGTGATCAGGTCAACCACACCTTTGAAGGTATCTTCAGCGCCGATAGGCAGCATCAGGGGAACAGGATTAGCACCTAACATTTCCTTCACCTGTTTTACCACGTTCAGGAAGTCAGCACCGGAGCGGTCCATTTTGTTAACGAAACCGATACGGGGTACGCGGTAACGGTTAGCCTGACGCCAAACGGTTTCAGACTGAGGTTCAACACCGGATACGGCGCAGAACAACGCTACCAGACCATCCAGTACACGCAGGGAACGTTCTACCTCTACGGTAAAGTCCACGTGACCGGGAGTATCAATGATGTTAAATTTATACTCTTTTGAATCTGGCTGAATCTTTCCCTGTAAGGTTGGGAATTTCCAGAAACAAGTAGTCGCAGCAGATGTAATGGTAATACCTCTCTCCTGCTCCTGTGCCATCCAGTCCATGGTGGCAGCACCTTCGTGCACTTCCCCAATTTTGTGGGATTTACCTGTGTAATACAGGATACGCTCTGTGGTAGTGGTTTTACCCGCATCAATGTGCGCCGCAATACCAAAGTTTCTCTGAAATCTTAAGTCTGCCATATAATATTAAAATGACTGTATATAATACAATTTGGGGGGCAAAGGTAACTATTATTTACCAATAAATAAAACGTCCTGTTTTGCCAAATTGTTATTTTCTCCGGCTTTCGTCAACAATTACATTTTCATTACAAACCGGTTGTCGCTCACAGCGACAAGTGCGCGGTTAATATGGGTGAGACATGGATCATCCATGCTTCAGGTATGAAGGAGACATGAAGGAGACATGAAGGAGATATGAAGGAGCCCCTCAAAAAGTGGTTTCTTTCAGGCATATAAAAAGGGAAACACCCCGGGGTTATCCCGGGATGTTTCCCTTATATCTTTATAAACCATCTACCTTAGCGGCAGGAGATTTTAAATCCTGAAGTGAGAGAATGCCTTGTTAGCTTCTGCCATACGGTGGGTATCTTCTTTCTTTTTGAAAGCAGCACCTTCACCTTTGCTTGCAGCTACGATTTCGCTAGCCAGCTTCTCAGCCATGCTCTTACCATTCCTTTCACCTGCGAAACGGATCAACCATTTCATACACAGGGAGATCTTCCTGTCAGGACGAACCTCAGCAGGGATCTGGAAGGTAGCACCACCGATACGACGGCTTCTAACTTCTACGGCAGGAGTTACGTTCACCAGAGCTTTCTTCCAAACCTCGTAACCGTTATCACCGGTCATCTGGCTTACTCTGTCGATCGCATCATAAAATATCCTAAAGGCAATGCTTTTTTTGCCCTGTTCCATCACGTTGTTAACAAACCGTGTTACCTGTTTGTCGTTAAAGCGCGGATCCGGAGCCAAAGGCATCTTTTTTGCAGCTTGCTTTCTCATTTTATCTGAAAGATTTCAACTTTTTTATAATGTATTATTTCTTAGCCTTTTCCTTTTTCGTACCATACTTGGAACGGCTCTGCTTCCTATCCTTTACACCGGCAGTATCCAGAGATCCACGTACTATATGGTAACGCACACCTGGCAAGTCTTTTACCCTACCACCGCGAATCAACACGATAGAGTGTTCCTGCAGATTGTGCCCTTCACCCGGAATGTAAGCGATCACTTCCACTTTATTCGTCAAACGCACCTTCGCTACTTTACGTAGTGCAGAGTTAGGCTTCTTAGGAGTAGTAGTGTACACACGTGTACATACACCACGGCGCTGCGGACAGCTATCTAAAGCCCTGGACTTGGATTTAGCCCGGATAATTTCTCTTCCTTTTCTTACTAATTGCTGTATAGTAGGCATTCTACCTAGTTTTTTTTTCTGTCGGTTTACAATGACATCCAAATCACCCAGAATGGGAATTTGGGAGGGCAAAGGTATACTTCTCTGTGTTAATAACAAAATGTTTTAAACATTTTTTTCCGGTCTCTCGCTATTCAGCGCTTTCACTATCACCTCCCACTCCTCCTTTAAAGGAATTTCAGGCATCTTTCGCCCCGCACGTGCGTACCAGTATCGGGCATTTCCATTATCGCCCTCCTTCCTGTGAAGGTAGGCATGTACCCAGGCTGCTGTATCATCACCCAGGTCCTCTATAATATCATGTGCCTTCTGCCAGTTACCTTTTCCATCCCACCAGAGTGCCCGGGAATAAGACGACAGCCCTTGTGGCGGCGCTTCCAGACTCAGAGATGTTATAAAATCTGCAAGTGTCATGCGTATAAAGATAGATTAAAGCGCGCTACTTCCTACTTTATAATTCCAGTTACGGGTATCTTCTGCCCTGCCGGTGCGTATAGCATCCAGACGCTCAATCACTTCCGCTCCTACAGAATATTTGGTAGTATCCAGCTTAATCAGGTTTTCCTTGTAGTCCAGCTGCTCTACGTAAGCTACGCTGGAAGCCGTACCGGTACCAAATACTTCCTTCAGGCTGCCATCTTTCCAGGCAGCTACCACCTCTTCTATAGAGATAGGTCTTTCCTCTACTGTGAGTCCCATATCCGTTAAAATATCCATCACACTGGCCCTGGTTACTCCTGCCAGGATAGTTCCCTGAGTCAGATCAGGTGTAATAGCTTTATTACCAATGATCACAAATACGTTCATGGTACCACACTCCTGCAGATTTTTGAACGCTGCCCCATCTACCCACAATATTTGGTCATACCCCTGTTTTTTAGCCTGCATGGTAGGGTACATGGCGCCACCATAGTTACCGGCGGCTTTGGCATATCCTACGCCTCCGGGAAAGGCCCGTATATATTTATCCTGCACCAGCAGTTTGATAGGCTTATTAAAATAAGGACCTGACGGAGATGTTATAATAACAAACTTATATGTATCAGAAGGTTTTACACCAATAAACTCATCGGCAGCGATCATAAAAGGACGCAGGTACAAAGAACTGCCCTGGTTGGCAGGCACCCATTTACGGTCTGCATCGATCAACAGGTCCATCCCGCCAATAAACAACCATTCAGGTACAGATGGCATACCCATCCTTTCTGCAGAGATATTGAAACGCGCATAGTTATCATACGGACGGAAAATCATAGGTTCTCCTTCCTGGTCCTTATACGCCTTGATTCCCTCAAAAATGGCCTGCCCGTAATGCCAGGCGGCATTGGACGGACTTACCGACAAATGCTGGAAAGGCAGTATCTCTGCGTTCTTCCATTCCTGCCCATCGAAATCTGCTACCAGCATATGGTCTGCATATTTCTTACCGAATTGCAGGTTGTTGAAATCAATTTCGCCTATCCTGCTTTCTTTCGTCAGGTTCAGCTTTATTTTCTTTAAAGCTTCCTCCCGAACGGTGTTTGTTGTTGGATGATCTACTGCCATCATGAGACTTAATTAGTTTTGTTTTGATGTTTTTCTTAACCGTGAAGATTTCAAATCTAAAGTCGGAAATCGTGAATCTAAAATTGAATACACTTACATTTGCTCACTGCGAAATGCAAATAAACTGTTTTTTCCCCAAGCGGGACCTTTACATTTATTTAAAACTATACACTTATGTCTCTTGATCAGGTTCAACTGGACCCTTATCTGTTAGCCAGGATATATACCCAGCCGATTGTTCCGGGGAAAAACAGTCCTGCGCCAAAAGTACAGGAAGCGCCTCCTAAGGTGAAATTTTTAGGAGAAAATCAAAAAAACATAACTCTGTTAATACAAAACGAAAGTGAGGCATATTTAAACGATGAATTATTTAATCTCCTCACCAATATCTTAAATGCCTGTAAACTAGGTATGCAGGACATTGCACTCATAAATATATCACAATATCCTGCAATGCCCTTTACAGCATGGCAGGCCGCTGTTCCCATGAAACAGTGCGTACTGTTCGGGATATCTCCTGCCAGCCTGGGCCTGGAGACTTTTCCTACTTACCAGGTGATGCAGGTAAGCGGCTGCCAGCTACTGTACTCCGATGCCTTTTTAGATATTTCCCAGGATAAGGTCCTGAAAGGAAAATTATGGACGGGCCTGAAACAGCTCCTGAATGTTTAAATAATTGCGATGACACTTGTATTTGCCACCAACAATGAGAATAAAGTAAAAGAGATCCGTGCCGTACTGGGAGACAGCTTCTCCATTATCACCCTGCAGGAAGCTGGTATCGATATAGATATCCCGGAGCCTCATGATACACTCGAAGCCAATGCTACAGAAAAATCCGTTACTATTAATAATATGACGGGGAAAAATTGCTTTTCGGAAGATACGGGCCTGGAAATACCAGCCCTGCACGGTGCTCCGGGCGTATTATCTGCCAGGTATGCGGGTGAACAGAAATCTGCTGATGACAATATCAGCAAAGTATTGCAGGAGCTGGACGGTTCTTCCAACCGTAAAGCTCAGTTCCGCACCGTTATCTCCCTTATCCTGGAAGGAAAAGAATACCAGTTTGAGGGGATCTGTCCGGGTACGATATTGACGGAACGCAAAGGTGGCAAAGGATTTGGATATGATCCCATCTTTATACCGGACGGTGCGGCAAAAGCATTTGCAGAAATGGATATAACTGAGAAAAACCAGTATAGTCACCGGGCAAAAGCATTTCATAAACTGGTTAACTTTTTGAAAAACAATAATTAAATGGCTAGAGTTAGAATAGACCTCCCGGAAAAGCTGGGCTTTACGACACAGATCCAGATAACCATTAAAGATGTAAATTATGGCGGGCATGTGGGCAATGATTCCATCCTGTCATTGATACACGAAGCAAGGATCCGCTTCCTGGCATCTCTGGGTTACCAGGAGCTGGATAAAGAAAAAGGATTAGGACTTATTATGGCGGATGCTGCCGTAGTATATAAAGGCGAAGGCTTTCACGGGGACATTTTTGATATCGCCGTTGGTACAGGTGATATCTCTTCCTTTGGATTTGATATCTATTACCGTATTACTACTACGCGGGAAAATAAAACAATCGTTATTTCAGAGGCGAAATCAGGGATGATTTACTTTGATTATAATGAACGGAAAGTAGGCCGTCTGCCGGAAGCATGGAAACAAAAACTGACCTTATAAATTTTAAAGCATGGATATCGCCAACCTGACAAGCATCATCGAACAACGCAGGAATATCAAACCATTCAGCATGAATGGTAAAAAGATTCCCGATCAACAGGTACAACAGTTAATACAACTGGCCGACTGGGCTCCTACGCACGGTTATACTGAACCCTGGTATTTTGCAGTATTTGCAGGAGATGCCGTAAAACGCTTCTGTAATGATCATGCAGAAATATACAAAGCCAATACGGCTCCGGACAAATTCATCCCGGGTAATTATGAAAAATTACAGCAACAGGGAGATCTTGCTTCGCACGTGATCGTGATTTGTATGAAGAGAGGAAATAAACCTCAGATTCCTGAATTAGAAGAAATAGTTTCAGTAGGATGTGCTGCCCAAAACCTTTGGCTGGGCGCTACAGCTTTAGGACTGGCTGGTTACTGGGGCTCCGGAGGAATGACCTTCCACCCTGCTATGAAGGAATATCTTTCCCTGAGAGAGGAAGATAAAGTGCTGGGGATTTTTTACCTCGGATATACAGATGAACCTGCACAGGTGGGTCGTAGATTGAAACCAATGGAAGAGAAAGTAAAGTGGGAGAAATGATTATTTTTTAGTGATGGTGCTTCGCACCATCACTAAAATCAAAATTTAAATTGTTTGTACATGCTGATCCATACCCCCCGGAGCATTCTTATCATCCTGCTCTGCCTTTTATCTTTTACAGGGATTCAGGCACAGGTCATTAAACCTGCTGCCAAGCCCATGGACAGCGCCACCCTCAGCAAAATTATTTCTCAACAGGTAAAAGATACCGCCTCCGGTAAATCCACGCTTAAATTATCTGATACATCCGTTGCCGTTATCATCAACAGATTAGAAAGTTATACCCTCATGCTGAACCAGGTAATGAGTACGCTAAGACGCGGACTCGATACCGCCGGTATCAGTGAAAATCTTCCTTTAATAGATTCTTCTTTATTAGTTATCAAAAGAGATATTGCCAGCTTAGGCAGCACTCCTAACGTACATGACATCTATACCAACCGGGTATTATTGCTGCAACTGGAATGGAGATTAGATAAATGGCAGGATAATCTTTTTAAATACTATGACCGCCTGGTAAATATCAGCGATACCTTACAACTACTACGGAAAGATACTGCCATGCGCAACATCCCCGCAGAAGATCAGCTGCGTGATATTTACGTAGGACAAATGGCGACATTGATAGGAAAATGGCGGCAGGTAGACAGTGCGAATAAACGAAACCTGTTGTACCTGGGGCTATTACAGAACAAAGTAGCGAAGAGATATATTGAGTCTACCAATCTGTTGGAAGACATGGATTTCCAGTTATCCGGATTTAGCTCCAGAATGTTTAACAAGGACTTTAGCTATTTATGGGAACCTCCGCTGCCCAATAAAAAAGGTCCGAAGTTTACACAGGTGTTAAGTCATTCCCTGCGTAAGAACATCAGCGTACTGGAGATCTTTTATGCAGTACGAAGACCCTTGTTTTTCATATGGTTATTGGCAGGTATTGCCTTTTTATGGTGGGTACGGTTTAATACAAAGAAGATAAGACTACATCATGAACCTACAGAAGCAGAATCTATCTTACAGCATTCAAGATATCTGTATCGTCATCCTATTGCCAGCGCTATCCTATTAGTAGCGACATTTACTTCATTATTATCTATCCAGTATCCTATTCTATATGCAGAGATAGCATGGGGAATTACTGTCCTTTCTGCCACTTTTATCATCAGGGAAAATATTCCTGTTCATATTTTTAAAAGATGGTTATTCCTGGTGTTATTACTGGCTATTTACTGCGTGAATAACCTGTTGATACAGGCCACCTTTACCGAGCAATGGGGCCTTTTTGCAGGAGCGATCCTCTCTATTACATTAGGCGTTTATTTATTACAGAGCCTGCGTAATACAACCCTGCCATTGCCGAAATATTCCCGTTCTGCGATATGGCTGTTCATCCTCATGAGTTCCTTTTCTCTTTTATTGGTAATTATAGCACGGGTTACCGCGGCTAAGATCATTGGAGCGGCAAGCGTAGTGAATATTACAATGGCCCTGAGCATTGTGCTGATGGTTGAAATATTAATGGAAGCTATTTATTTACAGGTAGAGGCCAATAAAGATTCCAGCACATTTATCTCTCTGATAGATTATCAGAATATCAAGAATAAACTTAAGGCCTTCTTTTATATCATCGCTACTATAGGATGGCTAGTGCTGATGACCCGTAACCTGTATATTTATGACGCTATTTATGATTTCGTCAGCGAGTTCCTGGGCGAAGAACGTAAAATCGGGAATATCACTTTCTCGTATAGCAGTGTGATCATCTTCTTATTGATAATCTGGATATCTACAGTGATCACGCAGATCATCTCTTACCTGATGGGCTATACCGGTAAAACTTCACAACCCCGTAAAGGAGTGGGTTCGGCAATATTATTAATACGACTGGCCGTATTAGGCGCCGGTACGCTGCTGGCCTTTGCAGCATCCGGGATACCAATGGATAAAGTGGCCATTGTAATTGGCGCATTGGGTGTTGGTATCGGTTTCGGTTTGCAGAATATTGTCAACAATCTTGTATCCGGAGTGATACTGGCATTTGAAAAACCAATAGAGGTGGGCGATGTGATAGAGTTAGGTACCCGTTCCGGTGTAGTAAAAGAAATAGGCATCCGATCCAGTAAGATATCTGCAGGAGATGGTTCTGAGGTGATTGTCCCTAACGGGGACCTGATAGCCCAGCAACTGGTAAACTGGACAGTGAATAACCGCACCCGTAAGATAGATCTGCCCATAGGCGTTGCTTATGACTCGGATATTAAAGCAGTCTCTGATATTCTTAAAAAATGTATTAAAGAACAGGAAGGCGTGCTGGAAATACCCGAACCCGCGGTATTACTGGCTAATTTCAGAAATAATGCGATCGACTTTTTAGTTTCGTTCTGGATTAGTGACCTTGGACAGGCGGGGACTTTGAAAAGTGAAATTCTGATAGATATTTATTCTCAATTACAACAGGCAGGGATTAAGATTGCGCATCCTTCTCCGCAACAGGTGGAAATCAGGATGGGACAGGATGTTTATCGGAAGGAAGAAAATGTCCCCCAAACCGGGACACAAACAGATGAGGTTATACCAGTCGAAAAGCCGGCTGGTCCGCTCATTAAGAAACAACAGGATTCGTCCGAAAAGCATCCGGACCAGGAAGGTATATAGTATTTTTAACTATATTTGCGCGGTAGCCATGCCATAAAAATCATCGCATTATGCGACTTATTCTGTTACTGTTCGTGGGAATGTGGTTCTCTTGTGCGGTTTGTGAAGCACAGATTATGCAAAACCCCAATAAAGCATTCGACCTGGCAAAAAAAACAGGCAAAAAGGTAATGCTGGTTTTTTCAGGTTCTGATTGGTGCATCCCCTGTATACAATTCAACAAGGCCATATTATCCGACAGTATCTTCCTGCGCTTTGCAGGAGATAATCTCGTGCTGCTGGAAGCAGACTTCCCCCAGCGTAAAAAGATAGCTGCCCCCTTACGCTCACAATACGATTCCCTGGCAGCCGCTTTTAATCCTGAGGGGGCCTTTCCGCATATAGTGCTGCTAAGTCCTGAAAAGAAACTGATCACAGCCGTCCCTGTAAGGCAACAATCCCCTTCTGATTTTATCAGTACCCTCAAACAACTGCTTAAGTAATGCCTGATAACAAGCTCCATATCCGCTTAATGGGTTCTGATTTTGAACTGATAGGAACGGAGCAAAGGCTGGAACAGGGTGTAGCTGAAATTAAAAGGATAGAGGCATTACTCACAGAGTTCAATGATACTTCTGTTACGGCGCAGCTGAATGCCAATGCCGGGTTACAACCGGTTACAGTACCAGCCGAGGTATACCAGCTGATACAACGTTGTCTGCGCTTAAGCGCTATCTCCCAGGGAGCCTTTGATATTTCTTCCGGCTTACTGAAACGCCTCTTTAATTTCAAACAACACAATTTTCAGTGGCCTCAATCGTCTGCAATAGCAGACGCCCTTCAAAAAACCGGCTACCGCTATATTACGTTACTGGATAATAACCGTATCCTGTTACAGCAGAAAGGTATGCGGATAGGTTTTGGGGCGATAGGGAAAGGATATGCCGCAGATAAGGTAAAGGCATTGTGGATAGCTGCGGGAGCGAGCAGCGGCGTGATAAATGCCAGTGGCGACCTTAGCGCCTGGGGTAGTGAACCCTGGAAAGTAGGTATTGCAAACCCTGATGATCCTGAAAAGATGCTAATGTGGCTACCTGTACAAAATGCGTCTGTAGCAACGTCTGGTAATTATGAACAGTATATAGAAAGGAATGGTATCCGTTATTCACATAATATAGATCCCCGAACGGGCAAACCGGTCCCCTATATTAAAAGCGTAACAGTGATAAGCCCCAGTGCAGAATTGTCGGACGCCCTGGCAACGGCCGTAACAGTAATGGGACCTTCCGTAGGACTGGACTTCATTAACCAGTTACCGGATGTACATTGTATCATCATCGATAGTAAGAACAAGATATTTCAGTCGGAAAAGATTCAAATACATGCAAAAGCATAAGAGCGGCATATTAATCATCATTCTTGTGGTATTGTTACTACAGGCTTGTGCTACGGTAAAGCCTTATCAGCGGCAATATCTGAATGATGCCAATATGCAATTAGGAAAAGCAGGAATAGAAAAATTAGATGAAAGCGCACAGTCTTACCGTGAAGGGAGTAGTGGTGGCGGAACAGGGAAAGGTAGCGGAGGATGTGGTTGTAACTGATCAGACATGAAAAGAATATTTGTTGCGGCAGCCTTGCTGATGGCTTATTTTACAGCAACTGCGCAAAAAAGGAACGATAGCACGGTATATAAGAAACAACAACTTGCCAAATCGGATATACAGCTGCTATTTTCTTATTATACACAGGATGGGGACCATTCTGCGGTAACCGGAGGTAAAGGTACGGAGAACCTGCAGGTATATGTATCCGAGTTTACGTTGACGCATCAACGTGATTCTGTAAATTCAGGATACCTGAATGCAGGCATAGATGTGATATCTTCTGCTTCTACGGACAATATTGATTATGTATTATCCTCTGCATCCCGCGTGGATAAGCGGTTTCATATTGCAGGCGGGTATAACCGTCTGATGAAGAAGTCTGGTATTACAGCGGGTATTAATGCAGGTTTTTCGATAGAGTCCGATTACATGTCTCTGCCTGTAGGCGTTTCTGTCTCTCATGATAATGCTACGCATACCCGGCAGATATCAGCATCCCTGCAATGTTACTTTGACGATCTGCGCTGGGGAAGATTTGATCCTGATTATTATTATCCGAAAACATTAGTATATCCTGTAGAGTTGCGTGATCAGCAATGGTTTGATATTTACCGCCGCTCCTCTTATAATCTTAGTCTGGCATTATACCAGGTGATTAACCAGCGTATGCAGCTGGCGATTTATCCGGAGCTGGTATATCAGCGGGGATTGCTCTCCACTCCTTTCCACCGGGTGTATTTTAACACCGGACTGGTGAAAGTAGAGAATCTTCCACGTGAAAGATGGAAGGTGCCACTGGCGGTGCAGCTGAATACATTCATTGGTAATAACGTGATACTCCGCTCCTATTACCGGTTTTACCGGGACAACTTTGGTATTACCGGGCATACCTTTCAGCTGGAGTTACCGGTGAAAACCAGTCCTTTATTTACATTATCTCCTCTTGTACGTTTTTACACACAAACGCCTTCCAGGTATTTTAAGCCTATTGATCAGCATCTGCTGACGGAAGACTTCTACACATCTGATTATGACCTGAGTAAGTTCAATAGCTACAAAGTGGGTATTACAGGGCGGTATGCTATGTTTAAACCCATATTTAAGCATAGTGCTTTTCAGGAAGTGGCACTGCGATATTCCTTCTACAAACGCTCAGATCAGCTGTCTGCACATATTGTATCGCTGTTGCTGGATTTCAGACATATGAAGTAATAGTCTGGCACAGAGTATGATATACCACATCTAAATCAGATGATATGAAAAACTTACAACTGGCATTATTCAGCTTCGCCATCCTGTTATTAAGCAGCTGTGAGGTAGTAGGCGGTATTTTCAAGGCAGGTGTATGGACAGGCATCATTGCAGTAGCTTTTGTAGTGATCCTGATTATTTTTCTTATATCGCGCGGCACCAAAAAATAGTTCGAAGCTACAAATATGAGGCTCCTGCCGGAGCCTGTTTACCTGGATTATCTGGTAAAATATGGCACAACAAACTTAGCTCCATCAGGAACTCCGTGTTTGAAGATAATATGTCATTCTCTGTCAGGAGCCCCTGTTTGTGGCAGCTAATCACTTAAATCATTGCTGATAAATCCTTTAGCATAATATTCCTGTTGGATCTTCCCCCAAATCCAGGCACGTCCCTTGCCGGATTTCAATAACCACTCCCGTTTCATGGCAGTGGGCTTGTCTTCAAAAACTTCCAGGTAAATAACTTCCCATGGCCTGTATTGCAGTGTCCATCGCTGACGCCCATGTATATTATGGAAGTGAAATCTTTTTACAAGGTTTGTAGTATGCCCTGTATAAATCTTCTCATTACTCCGGGAAAATAGGATATATACGATATACATAGTGTCGGTTATGCCGGAAAACAAAAAGGTTACCCTTGTGAGGTAACCTTTTTATCCGCCAACTATTTCATAGTGGCCATAAATATACTTATTATTAATTTATCAAATTCAACTCTTTTAGTCTTGCTGCGGCTTCTATCAGCATTGCACCACTCAATTGAGTAGTAAGGTCTGTAGTAGTCGCTTTTGTAGTCCAATTCGTATTAAACAGTACCTGAGGGCGGGAAGTTCCCTGTAACCACAATGTTTCCGCATTCAGTTGCAGGAAGCTGATATACTTCGCGGCATCAGTGCTGCTCAGGTTACCATCAGTAATCAGTAACATCATATAACGCACCAGGATACCTTTGAATAAACCACCGTCCCCGGCGCCTTCATCTTTCATGATATTGTCACTACTGAAATCCCCTGCCATTGAGTTATTTGCTGTTTTCACCGCATCATTCAGATAGGTATTATCACTGGTGATCTTGTAGAGTTCAATACCTGCACCGATATAAACACCCTGATTGTAAGTGAACTTCCAGCTTTTATTGGTACCGGTAGCATCGAGTCCGTCCCATACCAGTCCGGATACAGGGTCCACCAGGTAATCCTTTTGCCACTGGTAGATTTTCTTGGCCCATACCAGATCATCCGCATTACGGTCCAACTGGTATATACGGGAAGCGATGATACTTGCAGGAGCATTGGCAGGGGTATTTTTATTCTGTCTGTCTTTGTTCCAGTAGATCCCTCCGCCAAAGGCATCGTCCCATCCCCCTTTGATATCATTCCACAGCAGTTCGGCAGTGGTTTTATAACGGTCATCACTGGTAGCTTCATAAGCACGCAGGCAGGCTAAGGTCATCCATTCCATATCATCGTAATAATGATTGATATAGGTACCGCCGTTCTTTGTTTTCATACCATCCAGTAAATCGTCCATCCTTGTTTTGATGGCCGGATCATTGGTGCGCAGGTAAACATCTACAAGCACATCCAATGCATGTGCATTGGGCCAATAGTTGAAAGTAAGATCACCTGCATTGTTTTTATTGAAGGTCTTGCTGCTTTGATTATAAAAGCTGCTGATCAGTGTTGAAGAAGAGGAATCTGCGATCAGGGGCCAGTTATATATATAGCTGGTTTGTCCTGCTCCAGGTCCCGGACCATCATCTACCGGTTCTTTCAGGCAGGAAGTAAAGGCAGTAGCCAGTGTTAATAAAATGAAGATTCTACGCATATGCTAATCAGATTGGAATAGTTATTTAATGATTACTTCATGCGTATAATTCTTGTCTGGCGAGAAGTATACATTTACATCACATGCTTTGGTATCTACCTCTGACATGAATTTGAAGCTATAGTTGTACTGGTCGTTGTTCGGAACAGGTTTCAGTTCCCAGAAAGATAACGGTGTAGTGGCTGTAGGGCGGTTGTTATCTGAATTAGAACTACCGTACCATTCCTGACCAACTGTACCATCTGCCGCTTTTACATCCATACGGAATTTATAACGTTCATCACGGCCCCATGATTCCTGGTGGAAAGTGATGACCTGGTTCTGGAAAGACCAGGTACTGTTACCTGCATATGGCAGGTCGTATAGAATTTTGTTTTCCGGAGCGAACCACAAGCCGATAGCAGTAATCTCAGTAACGGTAGCCGCCGTATTATTAAAGTCAAGGCGCAGGCGGTATTGTTTGGTACCATCAGCCTGTGTGCTTTCGCCACCTTCTTTTAAAATAGTGCCATCGATATAATAAGTAGCAGGAGTACCGGTATTCCTGTCAACGAACTGATAGCTACCATTTTTCAAAGAAGTATACACTTCAAATACACCAGGTGCCGTAGATTTCAGTTTTATCGCTTTTGACAGATCAGTACCCACTTCAGTAGCTTCGCCGGTGAGGTATACATCTACCGGAATTTCAGCAAAGCCATTTGGCCTTTCTACTTCTATCGTACGTGTTTCAGTAGCCAGTTTGATGTTGAATCCTTTGGCAGCTTTCACACTCCATTTCAGTTTACCTGTAGCCAGAGCAGCGATGCCTGCTTTACCGGCAATGCTGTTCAGATCTTTATGGGACAGGCTCAGTTTGTTCTGTACCCCACCACCATCAGAAGCAATCGTAGCAACAGGATCGGAGAAGTCGCCGGTCTCTTTATCAAACACTACTTCATACAATATCAGAGAACCATCTTCTGCACGTGCCTGTTCCCATTCGAAACTAACAGAAGCGCTGGTAGCAGGTTGCAGCTTGATATATTTATCATCTACCGGAGCACTCAGTTTGCTAACCGGTTGAATATTGGAATTTATTTTATAGTCCTTTTTGCAAGCGCCGAACAGAAGGCCCAGTGATGCAATAATTATAGCGGAGAAATACTTTTTCATATCGTATCAGTTTGTAATTGTTAGTAGGAATTTTACCAGAGATCGTTTTGTCCGAGGTTAGCGTTCTGATCGTGTTCAAACGTAGGTACCGGCCACAGGTAATGTTTGGGATTAGAGAATATTCTGTTCTCCACAATAATATACCCGTTTGGATCTTTGGTGAATGCACCTGATGTTACTTTAATACCTCTCACCGGTTTGTTCAGCACTACGTCTGCGATTTTCCAGCGGCGGATATCAAAAGGACGAATGCCTTCGAATGCCAGTTCTGCTCTTCTTTCGCGGCGAACGATAGTTTGCAGTACTTCTTTTGTACCTCCCGGAAATTCGGTAGCTCCTGCATCGGTAAACTTAGCCCGTACACGTAGTGCACGGATGGTTTGATTCCATATGGCAGCATCCAGTTGTCCCAGTTCATTCTTTGCCTCTGCATACATCAGCAGTACATCTGCATAACGGATCATGATGAGGTTGAGAGATGAGTTGTAATTACTGGCAGTACGATCGTAGTATTTGTAGAAATAATAACCGGTAGGAGAAGCGCCCTGATCATCTATACTGTTGGTAGATGGATTAGAACCCGGCTGAGTAAGAATAGTCTGCACTTTACCATCAAAGTCTGTGATAGTAGATTTATCATGCAGGATAGTGGCTTCAAAGCGCGGGTCCCTGTTTTTATATGGATCGTTTTCGTCGTAGCCGGAGCCTGATTCAGCGATACCTTTACCATTCAGCATTACGTAATCATCTACCAGGTCTTGTGTAGGTACCAGTACACTTCTCAGCAAAGCGACAGTCTGTGGCAGGAAGCTACGTTGTGAGCTGAATGTACGGCCACCTCCATATTGCAGGTCGAGGATCACTTCGTTGTTGTACTCATTAGCGGTAGTGAAGATGTCGCTGTAATTACCCATCAGGCCATACGTACCGTTAGTGGTATTGCCTATGAGTTTTTCGCAGTCATCTACCGCTCCCTGCCATTCGCTTTTAAAGAGGTGCACACGCGCGCTGAGTGCAATAGCAGCTCCGCGTGTGATACGACCTTTGTCTTTCTCCGCATATCCGCCCGCAGTGCCAGTATAGTTATTTACAGGCAGGGAAGAACGGATGTCGGTGAGTTCACTTTGAATGAAATCCAGGATCTGCGCTTTATCCGTACGGCCAATCGTTTTAGCAGCATCGATGGTGATAAGGTCTGTATAGAAAGGTACATTCCCATACCAGTTTACCAGCTGGAAGTAGGAATAGGCGCGGATAAACCGGGCTTCTGCCAGGATCCTGTGTTTTAAAGTGGAGTCCATACCGGGTACTTTATCAATGTTCAGCACCACGACATTACACTTACGGATACAGGTATAGCGGTACCCCCATTCAGCTGTTACACGGCCATTGGATGGATCATACGCGCCATTGGCGATCTTTGATACGGCATTAAAACCATCTCCGCTAACATAGGCGTTATCACTCAGCGCTTCATCACCGAAGAAGTAGCCGTCGTTAGACATGTTTTCATAACAGCTGGATAAAGCGGCCAACGCATCATCGTTTGTCCGCCAGTAGGCAGCATCTGTATATTCACGCGTGATAGGCTGGTCCAGCTTGCGGCAGGAGTACAGCGAAGTAGCGCTTAATATCAATATTATTAATCTCTTCATACAATTAACTTTTTAGAATTTCAGATCCAGACCAAATGAGAAAGTGGAAGCATTGGGATAGTTACGTCCTGCAATAGGATTGTAATTAGCATTGCTTAACTTATCATCATACTGTGTAAACTCAGGATCCACGCCCAACTGGCGGAAACGTTTTGGCGTGATCGTTAACAGGTTCTGACTGGTGAAATAAACCCTGACACTCTGCACCTTTATGGCACTCAGAATATCGTGTGGTAAGGTGTAACCAAACTGCAGGTTCTTTAAACGCAGGTATTTGGTATCAAATAACCAGTAATCGGAATAAGCAAAGTTGTTGGCGTCTGCGGTTCCGATAGTGAGGCGAGGATAAGTAGCTTCAGGATTGGTAGGCGTCCAGCGGTCCAGGTGTTGTACGAAAGCATGGTCTTCATTGTTATGAAATGCTTCTACGATATCCCCACGCAGGAACTGGGATCTTTTACCTACCCCCTGCCAGAACATGGAAAAATCGAAGTTCTTCCAGTTAACTGCATAAGTGAATCCGAAGGTATAACGGGGAAAAGGATTCCCAAATACATAACGGTCATTGGCATCTATCTTACCATCTTTATTGCGGTCTATATACCTTACATCTCCCGGCATTACCTGCTGGTTATAGGCGAATGGCACCGCAGGTGCATTTTTGATATCGTCCAGGTTCTGGTACAGGCCGTTTGATTTATAACCATAGTAAGAAGCGATCGGGAAACCTTCTTTAATGATATAAGTAAAGTCGGACCCCTGTATAGACTGTTCACCATACCTGATCACCTTATTTAAGTTATCAGACAGGTTAGCAGTGAGGGTGTGATTGAATCCGCCGGTTTTAGCACGGTAAGAAACGGACAGTTCCCATCCTTTGTTCTGTACCTTACCAACGTTCTGCAAAGAAGACCCGGTACCCGCCGTACCTGGTACTACCTGGAACAGATAGATCCCTGTAGTATTCTTGTTGAAGTAATCGAATGAAGCAGATATTTTATTGTTGAGTAAATCTACATCCACTCCGTAGTTACTCATGGTAGAAATTTCCCATTGTAATGTTTCGTTGTAAGCGGAGAAGTCCGCCCCCTGAGAAGGTGAATTGTTAAACGCATACTTATTTGGATTGAGTGTTACTCTTGCGAGGTAGTTGTAACCACCTATGTTAGAGTTACCTACCTGTCCCCATGAATAACGGAGTTTCACATTTCCATATCTCTTCAGATCTTCCATGAACTTCTCATCGGTAACACGCCATCCCAGTGAAAATGCAGGGAAGAACTGCCAGCGATGACCCGGAGCCAGTTTGGATGACCCATCATAACGCCAGGTAAATTCTGCCATGTATTTATCATTGTATACATAGTTTACTCTGCCGAAGAGCGAGTTCAATGCATACAGGTTAGGATTGGTGATGTCGTTATATGTACCGATGCTGGAATAGTCATAGCTACCGTCTGGTTTAGGAATATAACCTCCACCAATAGCATACTGATCGTCCAGGTTGGTAGTACCATAGCGACTGGCCCGCAGACCATAAAATTCGTTGGTAGCATCACTTCTTGCGCCCACCTGTGCTTTTACGTAGTGTTCACCGAAGGTATTTTCATACTCTGCAGTAGCGTATACGTTTGTATTCCTGTCTTTATAACTGGATTCAGAAAGCTGGTTGTAGATAGGAGGATTGGCAGTGGTATAATAAGGAGCGTAGGAATATTTATTAACCCTGCTGATATTGTCATTTATTTTGTAGTTGCCGGAAGCATTGAAGTTAAAAGACAGATGCTTTACAGGATTGATCGTTACATCGATCCCACCCAGCAGGTTATCTTCTTCTCTCATATTATAACCACCCAGGTCCAGCGCTGCAATTACGTTACCACTGCTAAGCGCAGGCACAACATAGTTACCAAGAGAATCCTTTACAGGATAGATACGTGGTGTACGCATCGCATCTCTCATCAGGAAACCTATATCCGGCTGCTGAGTGCGATAGTATGATTTTGTGTAGGCGATATTTGCATTCACCTTTACATACTTGCTTACATCTACAGAAAGATTTGTTCTTGCATTATAACGTTTGTAGTAGAAGTCCTGATTTACATATTTGTTCTGCAACATATTCCCCTGGTCTAAATATCCCAGAGAAATGAGGTAGCTGCTGTTTTTACCACCACCGGTCAGACTAAGATTATGACTTTGCTGAGGTGTAGTTTTACGCAGCATTTCGTGCAGCATAGCAGGTTCTGAACCACGTTTCTGCCAGTATGCGATATCTTCGGGAGAATACTGAGGTGTTTTACCGGAGTTCACCAATGCTTCATCTTTCAGCGTCATGTATTCCCATGCTTCCACATTGCGAGGCAGTGTGGTAGGCGTTTGCCAGCCATACATCGCATTGTACTGCACACCTGGTTTACCGTCTTTGGTACCTCTTTTAGTGGTAATATATACGACACCGTTAGCCGCCTGTGAACCATAGATAGCAGAAGACGCCGCATCTTTCAATACGGAGATGCTTTCCACATCGTATGGGTTCAGGTTTTGCAAGCCGGTAGTACCTGCCTGTACACCATCGATGATGATGAGTGGGGTGTTACCGGTCAGGCTTCCCACACCACGTATATTCATTGTTAATGTAGCGCCGGGTTCTGCGGTGTTCTGTTGCAGGATCAGGTTAGGCGCCTGTCCCTGCAGAGCCTGAAACATATTAGTAACGGGTCTGCCCTGTAAATCTTTTGAAGAGATGGTATTGATAGCAGCTGTTACCTGTTTCTTTTGCTGTGAGCCATATGCTGTAACTACTACTTCTCCCAGGTCCTTAGAGTCGGCAGTAAGCATAATGGTAATATTAGTTCTGCCTGCGATCCCCACTTCCGATGGGATGTAACCAACGGAAGAGCATACCAAGGTACCATTGCTTTGCCCAGCCGGGATCTTTAGCGTAAAAAAACCCTGATCATTTGTAATAGTACCGATGGAGGAACCCTGCAAACGAACATTGATATTAGGGATACCTTCTCCCTTATTGTTAACTACACGGCCATTCACTGTTACATCTTCTACGCCGGTATAGGTAGCGGTTTCTCCCCCCTGCCTGAGAATGATCTTGTTATTGATCATTTCAAACCGGATATCCAGCGGAGATAATATCATTTCCAGCACTTCCGCCAGTTTTTTGTCCTTTACATTGAGAGAAACTTTCTGTGCAGCTTTAATCTCATCATTGGAGTATACAAACACAAAAGGGGTCTGTTGCTCTATTCTCTCCAATACATGGGCCAGCAGTTCATTATTTACCTGCAGGCTAATACGGTTCTCTAAAGGTTTCTCAGTATCCTTTACCTGTTGTCCTGCTGACGGATGCTCCATATTGGAAGCAAATGCCACCTGTGCTTTTAGATCCAGCATGCTTAACAAAGCCATGCAGATAATCAGCGGCAGGAACAAAGAGCGGAAAGGACCCGAGAATAAAATAGGTAGCGGTCTTTCTTTCATAACGCAGCTGTGTTTGTGAATTTTGATTGATTGAAATAACGTGAACTATAATGTATGCTAAAACTTACTGACTGATAATTAATGTACTGTCAGTAATATCGTAATGAAATGCTTTTGACCGGGCCAGGTAATACATGATATCCTGCAGGTTGTTGTTCTGGAAATTACCTGTTAAGCGAAAATGCCGTGGCGCATCTTCGGTAAACGATACTTTTTTACCAAATGTTCTTTCCAGTTCATAGGAGATATCTTCCAGGGTCATATCCCTGAATACAAGACGGCCTTCTGTCCAGGCTTTATCATCTTCCGAAGAAGTCACTTCTTTTTTAATGCTGTTGGCTACCTGTTCATAGGTTACTTTCTCATCCGGTGTAATGTAAATAGTATCCGGTCTTTTACCGCTGCCTTTATAGGCCGGGATAAATGCAACTTTACCTGTTCTTACAGATGTTTGTACCGGCTCATTCTCATAAGCACGGATATTAAATGAAGTACCCAATACCTGTACATCCCCTTTTGCAAGATGAATGATAAAGGGTTTGCCGGGATTACTGGCTACATCAAAAAAGGCTTCTCCTTCCAGATATACTTCGCGTATTCCTTTGCTGAATACTTCGGGGTAAGAGAGTTTACTATCAGCATTCAGCCATATCTTACTACCATCTGCCAGTTCTATAGTGGCTTTAGTGGCTTTACCATTTTGCCTGTGCAGCCATTCGGTAGTATCAACAACAGCCATCTGTTTTACTGATGCGGTATGATGAAAGGTGAATGCAAATCCTCCTATCAGTAATAGAACGGCAGCAGCGCCTGCCCATCTCCACATGGGAGTAAATCGTGTACGCTTAACCGGTATATCTGTTAATTTGATACGCGCCATTGTGCGCTTCAATGCCTGTTCGGTATCTGCAGATGCGTGATAAGATGTTTCTGTAAAGTATTGCTGAAGGATAGCATAACGTTCCTGTAAGACAGGGTCCTGCTGCAACATCGCTTCCAGCTCCTGCTGTTCTGCTGCGGTAGCTTCTCCTGACAGTTTCCTGGCAGATAACGTGGTGAATAATTCTTCGTTGATCATAAAATGGAGCCGGTTGTATAAGAAGGACAGGGAAAAGAAAATAACTACTTACAAGATGTAATTATTTTTTTTTGATACGGTTGAACATATAGGGTCCTATTACTTCGTTGAGGCGTTTCATAGCACGGAATAACTGGGTTTCTACAGTACGTGGAGAGATGTTGAGGATTTCTGCCACATCTTTATATTTAAATCCTTCTTCTTTGATGAGTTTAAATACCCGGCGGCATTGATCGGGCAGGCGACTTACTTCCTGGTCCATTCTGAACAGGATCTCTTTCCATTCCATCCTCTTTTCGGGATCTACGGAATTGGTCAGTTCTGCCATCCCTGTTTCTTCATTAATAGGGGAAATACGCAGAGACGAATATTGTTCAAGATAGTTAAGGGAGTGATTTTTAACGGCTACAAAGAGATATACTTCCAGGTTGGCTACCTTTTCTAATTCTGTACGGCGGTTCCATATTTTCACAAATACATCGGAAACGATCTCTTCCGCAGCTTCGCGGGAGTGAACGTACTGGATACAAAAGTGTAACAACCGGTCATAGAAATGTCGGAATAGCTCCGCGAAGGCTTTTTCATCTCCTTCACATGCGATCTGTTGCTGCCACAACTTTAAATTTGCGCTGCTGCTCATACTTCACCTCTTTATACTACAATGCTACCATGTGGATTTATAACGTGTCATACTGTTAAGGCTGCAAGAAAGGTAAAGATAACCAATGCCGTAGAATTTGTCCCCTAATCATATGGTATAAAGCATTTTACAGTTTTCTTCGTGGAATCAGTCTCCCTTAAATGAGTTCTTATTCTTATAAAGACAGGTAATCCGGAAAAACTACTTACAAAGAGAGAAAAATATTTCAAATTAAAATCAGCTTCATACGTATGTTCTTTTGAATGCATTATTTATTATATATCTCGATAAGAAGAGGGTTATTCTAATAAAATTTCCGTAATTTAGATATCTAAACTTTAATATTATTAGATGTCAGCTACGTTCACAACTATATTGGGAATAATTGCAGTTTTCGCTTCACTGTCTTCACTGGCTGTAACTTTGATAGGTGCAGCGCAAGAATCTGCAAAGCTGAAGAAGTTCAGTAAATATCCGCCTAAAACCCTTGTAATAGAAAATAGATCAGGAAACGTAATAGTGTTAGAACTTGAAAAGCAAAACGACACCCAGCAGCTACTCCGTACGATGGACGCATTGTTAGGCAAATAGAACCGTATTATTTTAAATCCTATTTTTTTCAATTGAACCAGGAAAATCCACTGGTTGCTAACCTATCCACACCGGCTTCCAATATCCAGCAACCTAATAATACTACATCCGCAAGCATAGCCGGCGCCAGCGGTGGTACACTCTTAGTATTGCTCGCCAACAATCTTTCTGAGTCTTACCCGCTAAAATCATGGCTGGTCATAATAGCCCCCAGCGTATCTATAGTCTTGTCTTTATTTTGGAAATTTATCTCTAAAAAGACCAATACTTATTTCAAAGGAAAGAAAGTAGAAAAGTCTAAGACACTCCTTCAAAAGAAAATTCAGGCCGCTCTTAATAACGGACTCATTTCCCAGGAAGAAGCAATTGTGCTGAAAAGAAAGATGATAGAGATCGAGCTGCAAAGCATCGATAACCTGGCCAATAAGATCAAATCCATCGATTTTGAGGATTAATCCATCCGCAGGCTTTTAACGGGGTCGGTCAATGCCGCTCTCACTGCTTTATGCCCCACCAGCAAACTTTTCTCTTTGTGCCAGGTATAATCCACCTATTACCAGTAAAGTACCGGCCAGGGTATACCAGCTGAGTGGTTCGTGCAATAACAGCGAAGAAAGCATAAAACCGAAAACAGGGCATAAGAACAGCCATAAAGAGGCTTTCACAGCATCTTTACGTACCAGGTAAAACCACAATTGTAAAGCGATAATAGATACAGGAATCGCCAGCCAGCCAATGGCCAGCCAGAATTGTAAATCGAAATGACTGTCTGAAAAATTACCGGTGAAACAGGTAACGGGCAATAATAAGAACCCACCCAGAAATACCTGCCACGCATTGATAGCAATGTTGGGCAGCGTCCATTTTACACGTGCATAATAGACCGTGGCGACTGATACAGAAACCATTCCGCCCATTAATATCAATACGCCTTTCAATGTAGCATGACTATCCTGCAATAAAGGATATGTTGCCAGCGCAACACCTGTGAGACCCAGGATAACTCCGCAGATCTCATACCAGCGTAATGGCCTTTTCAGCCATACAGCGGATATCATCATAATGAATAACGGACTGGTAGCTGTAGACAGACTACCGATACCGGCAGAAACTGATTTCATGGAAAGGACAAAACACCCCAGGTAGATGGTGGTGTTCATCAGGCCGAATATCAGTAAATGCAGCCATTCTTTTCCCTTAGGTAACGCTTCGCGTTTGATAGCATAGGTGTAGAAAAGCATAGCCCCTCCTGCCAGTAAAAAACGGATATTGGCAAGGATAAAAGGATCTGCGGAATGAATACCGTATTTAGTAGCTACAGCAGCGGATGCCCATAAAAAAGCGAAGAGCAAACCTATAATAATCTGACGCATCGTTGTTCACCTGAATGAGGGCTGATTGAATACAATCAGCCCTCTATTATTTAATTATTTACCGAAAGTTATTCCCTGCCAGTCATCTGTACGGAACGGAGATGCAGGCAAGCCGGCGCCATTATACAGATTCCCATCCGGGTTATCTGCCCAGCCGTAACGTACGGCTACAGGGCTTTTCACCTCATCACTCCATACGATTATATGATCTCCTGAGATCTTAGCCTGCGCCCAATGAAACTGTTTATCAGCCCCGGCAATCTCAAAACCTGTTAATGCAGAGCTCCCATGTTTCATCATTAAACCATCATCTGTATATTTAAAAGACAACGTGATCTTACTACCGGCAATCTGTTTAGACAAATAAACAGGGCCTGAAAAAGGGATCTTTTCTCCATATACCTGTGCCCGTGCTATCAGCGATAAGCGTCTGCCTACTTCCTGTTTGTTCCTGGGATGGATATCTTTTGCATCTCCTATATCAACTGCTGAAGCCATTCCGGTATTCGGCAATGCCAAAGTACGTAACTGCGCTTCTCTTAACTCTGCCCAGGCGGACGGAGCAGGTTCTGTCTTTTTGTCTTTGAAGCTGGCCAGCTGTACAAAATAAAAAGGGAACTCCCCGGTATTCCAGTGCTTGCGCCAGTCTTTGATCATCAAAGGAAACAGTTCGCGGTACTGATAGGCCCTGTCTGCATTACTTTCACCCTGATACCAGATTGCCCCACGGATGGGATAAGGTAATAAAGGATGGATCATTGCATTATATAATAAAGTCGCTTTGTTGGGATCTCCGGGAGCCTTTGGTTCCGGCAGGCTTTCCAGCGCCTTCACGGTATCTGCAAACGCCGGCATTGTCTTTAAAGACTCCCCACTTGTCCATGCCTCTGCCACAGTCCCTCCCCAGGATGTGTGTATAACGCCAACAGGTATATGTTCGTGTGTATAAATTTCACGGGCAAAGAAGTAACCAACTGCGGAAAACTGTGGAATATTTTCCGGAGTGCAGGTTAACCATCCACCTTTCCAGGTCACCACATCTTCCTGCGGGGCCGTACTGGTAGTATGGTTGATCTGGAATAAACGGATCTCCGGATAGTTGGCGGCTTTTATTTCCTGTTCGAAATTGATAACATGGCTCCATCCGTTTACGGGCATTTCCATATTCGACTGTCCGGAAGCGATCCACACCTCCCCTATCAGGATATTATCCAGCGTAATGACATTATTACCTTTAATTGTCATGGTATAAGGCCCTCCGGCAGGACGGGCGGGTAATGTTACCTGCCATTTGCCATTCGCGGCGGCAGTTGCCTTATAGGTAGTATTAAAGAAAGAGACCGTAATCTTTTCTCCTTTGTCTGCCCATCCCCAAATGTGTAATGGTTTGTTGCGTTGTAGTACCATATTGTTGCTCACTAATGCCGGTAAACGTACGTCTGCATAGCTATACAGCGCCATAAAGCATGTAACAACAAATAAGAAGAAAGACCTGGCTAACGTGGCTAATTGCATATTTATCTTGATTTTGAGACAGGTAAGGTACAAAACGGGAGAATTAAATGAAATTTTTTCGGGGGATTTAAGGGTTTAAATATTTTGGCACGAAATTTTTATATAGGATCTGTATAAAACGAAAAATAACATGTCAAACGATATCATAACTTTTCAATTCGACATCAAAGCGCTGCATTACCTGAACAGTAATAGCAACAATATTAAAGCTACAGTAGATGCAAAAGGGAACATTGATCTGGCAACGGCGGCTTTGAAATATTATCAATCAACAACTCCGGATATTATATCGCTTAATAATGAAGCAGATGTGAACAGGTTCAAACACGTGGCGCGTCGTTTCTTCAGCGAATTCAGCGAGAACTGATTTTCATCCATTTATCTTTTATTCGTTAGTCCCCTTTCGTTCATTGTAATCCCCCCGGGAGTCATTCATTGTAACCTCGAACATCCATTTAATTCCTCAATACATCCATCGCCCAAAAAAGGGGGCAGCCTGCAAAGTCACATTTGCGGGCTTCTTTTTTTTTACTCACTGGTATAAAAAAAGGAAGGTCGCCAAGAATGACAACCTTATCTACCATATCCTAATAAAAACCAAGCTTTTACAGTATGATCTATGATCATACCCTAATATGTTGAACGAAATGTTTGCATTTAGAGAATGGGGAAAGGCGGCGCCTTTTTTATTTAAGGATAGTAACTTGATTACAAATATATAAAGACGGGAACGAACCTTTTGTAGTAACATTACTACACTCTATAAATTGAATGGAGTAGCCTGTAAAACAAGCTACTCCATTGCGTATTATTTCTTTATGGTAGCACTGAGCAACTGCATGAAATACCCGCCCACTACGCTTCTTGCCTGGAAGCCTACCATCTTACCGTCTGACGTTTCATGCCAGTCGCTGAGAGGTACACGGGAAGAAGTTTCTGTTGCATATTTATATACAGGGTCTATTAATGCACTGAAATCCGACTGATTATTCGCCAGCGCAGCAGTCCACAGTATCCAGTCCGATTTGGTATATCCTTTACGGCTATCCAGTGGTAGACCAAATGGCTGCTGACGGGTGAGATAATATTTTATCTCTTTGTCATACACAGAAATAGGGAACAGGTCCAATCCCAATACTTTATCCCACACTAAATTATACTTCTGGCTCCAGGAGCCTTTATTTTCAAATGCCAGTGTGTAATGATCCCCATCATCTGCTAGTTGCATCCATTTAGGGACCATCTCTTTTGCTGCCTTACGGTATTTGTTGGCAGTAGCAGTATCTCCCAGCTGATCAGCCAGCATGGCATAACTACCTAAGCCAACGATTGCTTTAACTGAAAGATTGGCATTCCGCGCCAGGTGTCCTGCAAAGTCGTCTGTGCAAAGCTGGTTAGCAGGATCAAAACCTTCTTTCAATAAATATTCTGCCCAGGTGGTCAAAGTTTTCCAGTGCTTTTTTGCATAGTCCGCATTACCTTCTGCTTTGGCAATAGCGGCCGTTAAGATGATCATGTTACCTGATTCTTCCACAGGCATGCCTTCACCATACGCCTGGCCATTGGCCAGCGGATAAGTACCCAGATCATGGGCTGCATAGGGTTGTGTATATTTTCCGCTTTCGCTGAAATAGAAGATACCGGTAAGCATCCCCTTCATCAGGTCCGGGTTGTATACCAGGAATAAAGGAGCAGACGGATAAGTGACATCTACTGTGTTGATACAACCATTGCTGAAGTTTTCTTTAGAAAGGAACAGGACATCTCCATCCGGGCTCTTTACCAGTTTGTGAGCGGCGATACTCTGCCTGTAGCCCAGGTTACATAATTTAGCGTAGTTTTCACCACCTGCTTTTTTTGTATCCGCGTATAAATTATCGTCAAATGTATTACAGCGTTGCATGATAGCAGCGTAATCGATTGCTGCTTTTGACAATTCTTTTTCTATGGTGCAGGATGCATCTTTTTTCCACCAGGGAGCCAGGTTAGTATTGAAATACTGGATAGAAAACAGGTCATCATATCCCAGCAGGATTACCTGTTCTTTTCCTGTAGCATCCACTTTACCTAATGGTACAATGGTATTCAGCATCAGTTGTGTACCGCTGGTAGTAGTTGTAGCAGGCATTTTATCAGCAAATGAACTCATGCCTTCCCCTTCTTTTGTAATGTACTGAACGGCATTGGCAGCCTTTGGTACTGCCACATACAGATAACCCCAGTCGATTCTCAGATCATCTCCTTTTTTTGCCAGTACCGGTTGATCTACTGTACCTGTTTTTAAGATTGATAAATCTCCACTGGTATACTGCTGTGCGGTTACCTGCTGGGAAGGTGTATTCACAGCAAGGCTGGAAGAGGCGCCGAAGTATAACACTACTCCATGTGTCCCTCCATCATTGGCCTGTACCTTATAAGTGATATAAGATACCGGACGCGAAAGCAGATCAAGATCACTGAGCAGTAAAGGCGAGGTGAAATTCAATGTTACATCTACTTTACCTGCGGTGAAAGTATAAGTAGTTTGTGTTGCAGTCAATTTTACACTTTTCTGTGTAGCTACCTGGATTTTAGATGCTGCCGGATCTTTCGCTTCTTTTACCAGTCCGGCGTCTAACCATGCTCCGCCCTGCGTATTGGTGCAATGTATGGCCAGTACATTTTTACCTTTCTTCAGTTTTTTGCGGGCTGCTTCACTTACGGGGAAATATTGCATGCGGGTTAACCAGCCTACATAACTGTAGATAGGTTCTCCGTTCAGGTATACTTCTGCATTATCATCATGATTTATTTTCAGCAGGAGTTTATCCAGATTTTTATCGTTTAATTCGAATGTTCTGCGTACCCATATTTCTCTGGTATTCCATTGGGTCCCGTCCAGGTTCTGTGTATTCGTGAAAGGCGCTTTACCTGTTTGCCATTGCGCATCATTAAACTTTTCATTCTGCCATCCATCTGCAGGAGCAGTTTCTGTATACTGACAACTGTATGATTTTTCATCAGCAGCAGGAATCACAGTTTCATAATTCTCCCCTTTAGCGCCTAATATGCGGTAGATAACACCATCTACCTTTATCATGCCTGTAATGGATTGGTCTGTGCCTGTCCAGTGACGGGTAGTAGAAGCGGTCAGATCATCAGTAGCCGACCAGATACTGAAATACGGATCGTGAGTAATAAGCGGGTAGGCCGGTGCCTGTTGCTGCTGTGCATACAATTGCTGTGATAGCAATAGGGCAGCAATACCAAAAACTTTGTTCATGATTTGTGGAGCTTTATATTTAGATAATAAAACGCGGATAACTGCGCAAAACTGTATGCAGCTGCGGACCTGTTGAGACTCATACGCCAGAATATTGTTGACGAACGTGGATAAAAACACACAACTATCAAGCTCACTACCGGAAAAATAGAAATTATTTCTTGTTAAAGGTAGCTTCTACGCTTATTTTTTATGAACGGGGTTAAACAATAAAGTCAAAGCCGGGGTGAGCTTTGACTTTATCAGGAAGAATTATTTTAACTTATAGATCTCTGAACCGGCTAAAAGGAAACATCCTAACCCATAATCTTCAAAATCGGGGATCTTCTCATAAGTTACGGGCTGACCATCTGACGGTTGTTTACCTGTACTCTGCACAAATCCCAGCATACCGTTCTCATGTACGCAATCTTTCACCAGTGCATTCCATCCTTTTAACACTGCAGGTAGATAAGTTGATTTGTTTAAGTATCCTTTGCGGATACCCCAGGCCATGCCATATATGAATAATGAAGTACCGGTTAATTCCTTACCACCGAAATGTGTAGAGTCGCGCAGACTTGCATTCCAGAAACCATCTTTTCTTTGCAGTGTAAGTAATGCCGCAGACATGTCTTTGAAATCTTTCAGGTAGTCTTTATAATAAGGGGATGTTTGTGGTAACTGGTCCATTGTTCTTACCAGTGCAGCCAGTACCCAGCCATTACCACGGCTCCAGTAGCAGCTTTCACCATTAGGTTCTTTGTAGGGAGGTACAAAATCTTTATCTCTCCACCAGAGGTGTTCTGTTGTGTTGTATAATCCGTTACCACCATGCTGGTATTTGGTAAAGTTATACATCTGGTGCATACGTCCGAAGTAAGTGGTGTCTTTATATATCTTGCCTAATTGCGCCATCAGGGGCATGCCCATCTGGATCGCATCTATCCAGTTCCAGTCATCTATTTTATCAGTTTTCAACATACTGTCTATAGATGCTTTGATATTGGCGATACGTTCCGGTTTCTTATCAATGAGATAAAGGTCGACGTATGTTTGTCCGCAGGCCTGATTATCTGCGTTACGGGTAGTGATGCCGCTGCGCAGGTTCCATTGGTGTTTCTCTCCCCATGATACGGCATAATCGTAGTATTCTTTTTTGGGACTAATACTGTAGAATGCCATGAGTCCTTCGTAATACACGGCCCTTGTCCAGATATTGCTGGGCCAGGTTTTATTGAGAACGATGTCTTTACCGGTATCCGGCCATTTCTCCATGAAATAGCCATTGGTGAGGGTAAGTACTTTTAGTACTTCTTTTTTGTTTTGAGCAATGGCCGGGAGCATTCCCAGCAGCATAGACAGTAATAAGATGTTCTTTTTCATCGTATGAAATTTAATGAATTTTATCAGGGCATGGGTTGAATATCTTCCCATTTTACTTTCCATGTACCATCATCCGGAATACCGGGATTTGTAGTTTTGCAACCATCATATCCCGCGCACATGAGAGCTACAGCAGTGAGTAGTCCTCCATTGCCGGGTAAATATAATCGCAGGCGTTCATCCTGGTAATTATGTCCGTTGGACAGCCAGGTGTTTGTTTGTACGGGTATGAACAGCGCGTCAATTGCTTTGTTTCTTAGACCCAGGCGGGTGGCAGTCATGCTGGTGAGCGGGAAGTCCCAGCCCCAGGTTTCTTTCCAGTTCCAGTTGTTCCATATTTTGTTAAAGGTGTTGTGCATGATAGCGGTGTCCAGGGCTGTGCTGGCGGGTAGCATGCCCAATGCGCCTAATACAGCAGGATGGTCTGTCATGAATACCGGATTGATGTAAGAATCTTTTGCACTTTCCGTGGCCAGGTATACACCGTTCTGTTGAGGCAGGGCAGATAATTTGCTTAATACTTCGTCCCATTTTTTGTTGCGGGGTAATCCCAGGCGTTCCCGCCACTGTTGAGCTGTTGTTAATCCCCAGCGCCAGTAGGCCAGTTCAAAAGTGGGATTAAAGGTCTCTTCTGGTTTAAAGCGTTCCTGTGCGGGAATCAGACCTTTACCCAGAATGTATCTGTTACTATCAGGGGCCGCATAAGAAGCCATAAAATCTGCGGTAGCAAAGACAAGATCTTTATACTTATCTAATGTAGCGCGGTTATGATAATGACGGTATACTAATTCCGTCATGTATATAAAATGAGGTTGCTGCCAGATAAGGAAAGCACCTACAGAAGAAGGGCTTTCATTCCCCTGCGGGTCTGTCATCTTTTGCCAGCGGATACCTTCGTATCCCTGTCTTACAGCGATAGCCTTTGCTTTGTCTGCGACCTTCAAATACCATTGCAGGCTTTTCTCCATCAGTTCTATCCGGTTCCACAACGCAAAATGTACAGTATGCCACCAGTACATTTCAAGATGAGGTTTGCCGTACCAGCTATTATAGGTGAGACCGGTTTCCTGTGGAGGCATGTCACCGGCACATTGCACCGCCATCAGGTATTGGGAGAGGATGATACGGCGTTCCAGTTCAAAAGCACGGGGATCTGTACTGCCGGAAAAATCAACCATCCCTCCGTGTGACCAGTAGGCATTCCAATAAGTAGCCGCAACTGTTTGTGTGCTCGGGCTTGGAGAGCTTAGCTGTTTTTCTGAAAAACGGAAATTGCATTCGGTGCCGGGTGTTACAACGAACTCATTAGGTTCGCCTTTTGTTACCTTACCACCTGTTACCTGTACATAATATTTGTAATTATCCAGTTGATGAACAATAGTATTATTGATAATCTCTGAATGATGTTTCCCGATACGGTTTACACCGGCATCCGCAAACTCTCCTGTTGGATATGGGAACCGGATTTTTATCTTCAATCTCCCATCTCTGACTAAAGAAGAATTTACTTTTACGGATACAATATCCTGTTGAGGATGTACGGCAGTTATGACATCTACAGGGATCCCTTCTACTGTAAAATGGCTTTTTATCTGTCCGTTCCAGAGATCCAGCGTTTGTTTTATCCCTTGTATATCCTGTAAAGTACAAGGTTGTCCATCTTTCTTAATAATCTCAAACCCTATATTCCCTAATTGCAAGCGATGAACATTTTGCCGGAACCAGTCTGAAGCCCGTTTATTCCTTTCCGGGCTATGCCATTGTACTGCATAAGTAATGTCCCTGTTGTGCAAATGGTAAGTCTTCAGGCTTTCCTCAAAACGGTAACCAGCAGTATCAGTAAAGCTGTCCCATCCCCACTGAGATTGCGTCCCCAGCGACACACCGTTGCTATAAGCTTCCGGGAAGCTCTGTAAGCCCGTTATATCAGCAGTAAAAGCAAATCCCCCATTCCCCACCGTTAAGGAAGAAAGTGAGTCGTATTTAAGGTTGATAACGTTGTGACGTTCTACCAGGGCTTTCCGGTTAATGGATTGCCCTGTTACCCGCATGCATAGCATGGTCAGTATGATAAGCGTGGTTATAGTTTTCATTCGTGGAACCTGCTTTATGGAAACGTTTGCATAAAAGTTAACAAACTTAACTTTAAAATGCAACATAAAGTATCCTATACTATCCCATAGAGATTTTATAAATTGAGGGCTTATGTCAAATGAAGAAGAAAACCGGGTACACTGGGAAAATATCAGTCGGGGCGATATGCAGGCTTTGCTGGCATTACACGGTAATACCTATTTCCATTTGATACGTTTTGGCCTTAAAATATGTGGAGATGATGAACTGGTAAAGGATTGCGTGAATCAGCTATTTTTGCAGCTATGGGATAAGAGGGCCAAAATGCAGCCTGTAACCCAGGTGCGTGCTTATCTGTTCACGACCCTTCGCCACCTGATCCTCGATGAACTGTCTTACCTGGATAAAATGGACAATGCTATTATCCGTATGTCCGGAGAAGCAGCGCCCAACGAATTATCCTATGAGGAAATTATCATTAATGTACAGCATGATGAGGAACTGAAAAGGAAACTAGAAAGTAGCTCCTGTATGGATCCATAACAGGCTTGAAATAGATAATGAGCCACTGGAAGAAATAGCGAAGAAGCTGGAAAAGTGGTATGGTATCCCTGTAATATTCTCAGACGAAGCCATAAAAAGCTACCGGTATTCTGGCACCTTTGAAAGTGAATCCATTATTAAAGCACTGGAAGCCCTGCAGCTCTCCTACCCTTTTAATTTCAAAGTCAACAATAACGTGATCGTTATCAGTAAATAAAGAGAGGGGAAGTGCTACGAACACCTCCCCCCGATTTTCAGGTTCGCCAAATCACTAACAAACCCAACCAAAATTATGCGAAAAATTGTGTTTTGAGGCAGGAAGCTTCATGCCCTTATGCCCAGTCAATTACTATTAACGATGAAACTAGCCACCCTGCTCTTTTTTCTGACTTGTATGCAGGTATATGCCAAAAGCTATGCCCAGGAAAAAATTAGTCTGCAGCTAAAAGAGACAAGTATTCTGCAATTACTGAAAGCAGTGGAAAAACAAACCAGCTACCGGTTCGTGTATCACAATGAAAGCCTGAAAACGTGTAACATTTGTAAACATGAAATCTACTGGGAAATACAATCTGAAACTCATAGTAAATTAGATGATTAATGATGTCACTGGCAATCGTGTATCCGTTGCCTCGTTCCTACTTGAATAATAGAATACCTAAGTGAATTGATTCAAGTATGTAGCTCATCCAATCACACTTAGGCAGAAACCACAGATCTGTCGGGGGGAACTTTACCAGATATCATATCCGGATGTTCTTTACCAGCATTTGAATTGAAATTTACTGAAGAAAACTTAACGGTGAGAACGTTTGGTTGTAATC
The DNA here is from genome assembly GCF_009758125.1 of Chitinophaga oryziterrae. Classification (GTDB taxonomy): domain Bacteria; phylum Bacteroidota; class Bacteroidia; order Chitinophagales; family Chitinophagaceae; genus Chitinophaga; species Chitinophaga oryziterrae. The sequence goes on along the minus strand of NZ_WRXO01000002.1, from coordinate 166,936 downwards.
TAATCTGATCCCAATAGTTATTTTACCTCATTAACTATTGTCGTGTAGTTTTTGCCTTATACATTATGCCCGTCTCTTCCCAAATTTTCATTGCGTAAATAGGCTACGCATATCACACTCTTCTTCGCTATACAAAGAACTTTACAATATTATTAAATAATGAATAGCACAAAGATGTGATCCATGATATAATAAAGTATTGATACTTTCGCTGTCTTATAGAATTTTTAAATAACCTATAGTCTTTTGTTATCCTTATACCAAATAACTGACTGTAGCCCTGGCAGCCCGAGACCGTTTTTTAATTTATTTATGGGACAATTTTAGTTTCTCAAAGCCATTTTTAAATGTACTATACCATTACTTTTCTCATGCTGATAATGGGACAGGTTGGATATGTGTACGCCGGTAATAACCTTGCTGACAGTACCATTCAACAGACCATTGCGTTGCCGAAGAAATACTTATCCCAAGTCTCGCATAAACCCCGCCATGTAGAGGCGCAGGTGAATAACCGTGCAGATAAGACACTTAAATGTTTTATCCTGCAGGAAACGTGTTGCTGGGCATCAGAAAAAACACAAGATCAGAGCAAAGCTGAAAGAAATCATCATACTGCTTTATGATTTTTTAGCAAGCAGAAATGCGCCGCCAACCAGCGCGATCAAACTAAACCTTTTAAATAACAAAATACTATTAAACGAATCCTTTACAAATGAAAACAATACATTGCTTTCTTACCATCACTTTCTTATCTCTGTTCGTAACTCCCATTGGAATAAGGGCTCAGGGTACCCGCGTATATCGTCAAAACCTTTTAATATCGGGACAAACAGAAGATTCCCAAGGCGCTAATTATTTGCTGTTGCATAAGCTATACACAAGTACTTTATTGCCGGACAATCATGTGCAGGGGAAAATAACTGCAATAAGAGGAGGAGTAGGTGCATATAATCGTAAATGGACCGTGGAAGTAAATACATCTAGTGCATATAATGGTAATCGTGGCAGTATTATAAGTTATAATGAACCGGCTTCATTAGTGACACTTACCTATAATAGTGAAAATTACCTTGCAGTCTCCATTCAGAATGGTGCATCCTTATATAATTTTTCCTTTACAGGATACGCCCAGGCTGAAGTACTACTCCTTGTAACTGATAATAATGTCAGTAATATACTGCCCTTTACCAGCCTGGACCCTATTATTATACAGGGTAACGTAGGCATTGGTACAACCAGCTTCGGTTCTCATATGCTGGCTGTGGAGGGTTCTATTGGCGCTCGTAGAATAAAAGTGCGTCAAACTGGCTGGGCCGATTTCGTATTCCATCCAGATTATCATTTACCACCATTACAGGAAGTAGAAAATTACATCAATACCAATAAACACTTATCAGGCATTCCCACTACCGAAGACGTAGAAAAGGATGGTATTGATCTTGGCGAGATGAATAAAATTCTTTTACAGAAAGTAGAAGAGCTGACGCTGTATTTAATTGAGCAGAGCAAGCGGAATATAGAGATGGAGAAACGAACAACGGCATTGACAGAGAGATTGGAAAAACTGGAAGCTAAATAATTTGGAGAGCCTACTCCTGTAGGCATTGGGATGAAATCATCTAACTGGAATATTCTCTGGTATTATCCAACGGCACGGTATCCTACTAAAATTATCAGTCCTGGAAAGGCGGGCTTGGTAATGTTTCAGTATGGGACATTTAATGGTGGATATACAGTTTCCAATGTATCATCAGAGATCTATTCTATCCAAACAAGATATTTCGATAAAAAAAACGTATATGTTAACGCGGTCACTCCACCATATACCAACGACTCCTTTTGCAGGTCAGGCTAATATTTCTATTTCGTTGTACGATGTGAAGTATAAAAATCTGAGTATAGCACTCTCGATTGAATATGCTACCGAAGGTAATAAGGTAGAAGATCAACCGGGATGAAAGGGCCAGGGATGGAATCTTTCGGCTGGTTGTGAAATTTATCGTAAGACAAATGGATGGTATGATAAAACGCCTCTGTTTTTAGGGCATTCACCTGACCAGCCTTATTATGGTCAGAATGGAAGAGCGCCAAGAGGTTATACCAAGGCAGTCTCACGGAGCTACTATTCTTCTGGAATGGAATTATTTGACGGTATGCCAGATGAATTCATATTCAATTTTGACCGTTACTTATACTTAGGAATCTTCTATATTTTGAGACCCACGTGGGATGACGCAGGAGAATTGAAATTCCGTAGCCATAGCAATTATAGACCAAAAACTTCAAAAAAATAAAATGAAAACCTATAAGTCTGTACTTTTTTTAGTTTCATTATTTCTATTTTTAACGACAAGTGGAGCCTTGGGCCAAAAGCTAGATGATGACGATCAGCTTCCAACAGTAATTCCGCCTTCTCCGGAAGCGTTTTCTATGACAAAATATGGTAATCTGCCAATAGGGTTGTTTACCGGTACTGTACAATTCAGCGTGCCAGTATATAATATTACAAGTGGAATACTTAGCCATGATATCTCCCTGAATTATGCAACAAATGGTGTAAAGGTAGATCAGGTAGCTTCACGCGTCGGTATTGATTGGCATCTGCACGCAGGGGGCGTTATTTCACGGATCATCCGGGGACGGCCAGATCATACTCCTGGTGTTGGCGTACTTCGCCCACCTAATCATGATATATATAGTACCCCATTTTATTTTTTTTTAACTACCTATTCGCAGAATCAGGATACACCTTCTGCTGACACTCAGCCTGATGAGTTCTCATTTTCATTTGATGGTAATGCAGGTAAGTTTATAATAGAAAATAATGAGATCAGACCTTATGTTAAAGATGGCACCAAATTTCAGGTAGATACAAGCTTCAATATTTTTACGATTACACTTACCAATGGCAATAAGTATATTTTCGGAGAAGATAATGCTCAGGATTATACGCAGGCTTACAATCATTTAGATCCACATAGTATCACCAGAAATGTTAAAACAGCCTGGTATCTTACAAAAATTATCAGTGCCAACAATGATACGATCTCTTTTAATTATCAGAAGTTTGCGAATATCAGCCGTCAGATAGACTATTTCACCGGTATTTCCCAATCATACGAACCCCAAAGGGTGGCAGGGATTACTTATCTGACACCGAGGGGATCACATCCGCTTCCCGCCGACGCAGGGGTCTGTACAACTATTCCTCCATTAGTGGTTACAAATCTCAACAGGAGTAATTTATTGGGTGTATTACTGACCGATATAACATTCAAAAATGGGGCAGTGCGGTTTTATTACTCAGACCGGCTGGATATTATTAACGAAATGAAACTCGATAGTATCCGTGTTTTTTCACGATCAGATACATTGAAACGATTTGATTTCAATTATACTTATTCACAAAGTAACAGTACCGGATTTGACACGAAGTATTCAGACGCACAACCTATTCTGCAAACTGATTTTCCGGAATTGAAGAAACGTTTATTTTTATCCTCAATACAGGAAGTGGGAAGAAATAATGAGAAAGGAGGAAAGTATAGTTTTGAATATAACAGTATGAATAGCTTACCATCCCGATTAAGTTATTCTCAGGATTTATTCGGATACTTTAATGGAATCGTCAATAAATATTTTTTTCCTAATGACACCTATGTTGACAAAAGTTTCTCCCGGTTTGGGGGAAACCGCAATAGTGATGCTGAGAAGGTAAAATTGGGAACACTAACCAAGATAACCTATCCTACAGGAGGCTCCACTATAATAGAGTATGAAGGAAATACAGTATGGGGTTATCCTCAGGAAACAAGATCAACAATTACAAGGAATTACAATCAACTCAATGGTGTAAAAAACCAGGTCATTACTTCTCCGGTCTTCGGCAATCCTGCTTATATTCCGGTTACAATAAGAGCAGAGGCGGAATGGACCGGTACCCCTCCAAGACCAGGTGAAATAAGAGGTGATGAAGGTATTGTTGTATCAGTAATAGATTCCATTACAAACTTATGCCGAGTTTGTGCTGTAAATGTTCCAGCAGGGACAGTTAAAACGTGGACATTAGACAATCTGGATGGCAAGTATTATTTAAAAGTAGTTATCAATTTTAATGGAATTGATGCTTTTTCACAGATGAGCAGACTTAATATAGAAACCACTTCTGCACAGAATACTTCCATTTCAGGCGTTAGGGTAAAATCAATGACAGACGTAGATAGTTTTACGACGGTTGTTAATAAGCGGAGTTTTTTATATGATAACTGGGATATGCCAGGAAAGAGTAGTGGTGTGCTTTGGGGTGGTTTCCGGAAACAATATGGCTTTGTTTCATTGCACCGTTTTCTATGTTCGGTTGTTGGTCACCCGGGGACCAATGATGGATATACCTTTAATTTAGTTGTTCATTCAAATAGTGTAATTGATCTGTATAATAATGACAATAACACTATTATCTATCCCAATGTAATTGAAGTGAACGGTAATGATATCCAAGGCGGAGGAATCGAACATAAATATATTGTTTCTACGAAAATGCCTGCGGAGGTAGTAGATGATGAAAGTGGTACCTGGCCCGATAGTATAGGTTTTTATGCGCCAACTTTTATATCTAATGCGCCTTCTTCAAACACAGACTATTTGAATGGTCAGGAAATTTATACAGGTGTATTTAAATGGGAAAATAGTAAGAAAGTATATCTGACAAAAAAGTATAATTATTACAGCAAAGATAACAGGTTGTTTAATATTGATACTTTCTATGCAGTTAATCTTGCTTACCCTGCTTCTACTCCAAGAACATTGGACTGGCATTATTTTTACTATTATGACATGAACAGATATATGGTGAACAGGTATTGGTCGCACCTTGATAGTACTGTAAGTTACTCTTATGCGGGTACCGATTCTTTGAAAATGTCAGAAAAATATGAATATAATAATATCGTAAGTTTACAGCCAACACTAATTCAATCCATCAACAGCAAAGGCGAAACTATCAATAACTTTATACAATATCCCAATGAGATCGTAACACAGGTAAATACCGAACTTGTAAACAGGAATAGGATCATTGAAGATGTGAGAAAAAGTGTCAGCAACGGAACAAAGGTGCTACTCAGTATTTCAAAAGATTTTGCGACTTTTCCAGGTGGCATTATTTCTCCGGCCACCATTTCAAAAAAATTCCTGAACAACCCTGATGAAATTGCAATTATTTACAATTACGATGCGTATGGAAACATATTGAATGTTTCAAAAAAGAATGACATTGTAACATCTTATATCTGGGATTATTCATCTTCACTTCCGATTGCTAAAATCACCAATGGTATTAGTACAGATGCGGCCTTTACTTCCTTTGAGTCTGATGGAAAAGGCAATTGGAACTACATAGATAATGTAAAAACAGGTAGTGCATTAACCGGCAGCAAATATTATTTATTAACAGGAACGAATGTAATCAGCAAATCCGGATTAAATACAGCGAATAAATATAAGGTTTCCTACTGGAGCAGCGGCACATCTCCATATACTATAACAGGTACGCAGGGTACGCCTGTAAAAGGACGGAATGTTAATGGCTGGACATATTTTGAGCATCTTATTACCGGCGTTACAAGTGCTTCTCTCTCTGGAAGCGGAAACATTGATGAGTTAAGATTATCTCTTGTTGGAACTACGATGGCCACTTATACATATAAGCCACTTATTGGAGTTACAAGTGAAGATGATGAAAATGGAACTATTACTTATTACGAATATGATAGTTTCTTAAGATTAAAGCTTATCAGAGACACCTATGGAAATATTCTAAAAGTGTTTGATTATAAATATCGCCAACCCATCACGCAATAGTTAATATAACCCATTAGTAAACATTGTATGAAATATATAATACTATCCCTGTTTTTTATTATAAACGCAAGTAATGCCTTTGCGCAAACGCCTACAAATGGTACCCGTCCCACAGCAACGGCTGTTACGACACCTTCTGCTTATCCCGGTACTTTTATAAATTATATCCGTACATGGGAGCCCTCTATGCCGCTTACAGACAGCGCCGCTGTTATTTCAACATCACAACCTGTTGCAGCGGTTAAGCAAACAACATCGTATATCGATGGCCTTGGCCGTCCGTTACAATTGGTATCCAAGGGTATAAGCATCACCGGTAAAGATGTTGTATCTGCATCCGTATACGATGCTTATGGACGTGAACAATACCAATACCTTCCCTTTGTACCGCAGACTGGTAATGGTATTAATGATGGATCTTTTAAAACAGATCCCTTCAATAGCCAGAAAGCTTTTTATCAAAATGCGCTGCTTAATCCAGGTATTGTGGGTGAGAACATTTATTATAAACAGAATATTTATGAAGCATCTCCTTTAAATCGGGTACTTAAAGCCTATTCACCTGGCAACAGTTGGGCAAAAGAAGGTGGTGACCATCCCCGTGAAGCTCAGTTTTTGCTAAACACGGCCGCCGATTCTGTACGGATATGGAACATGAACGGTGATACACCTGTTGCTGGTGCTACCTATCCGGCAGGCACATTGTATAAAAATGTATTGATCGATGAAAGCAAACACCAGAGCATTGAATATCAAGACAAGAACGGACAGGTAGTATTGAAGAAGAATCAACTTTCTGATACACCTGACAACGCCCATATCGGCTGGCTATGTACCTATTATGTCTACGATGATCTGAGCAACATGCGGGTTGTGATTCCGCCCCTAGCCGTAGACATCAGTTTAAGAAGCAATTGGACAATAAGCAATATCGCCGATGAACTGTGTTTTCAGTACCAGTACGATAGCCGCAACCGGCTTGTCAGCCGCAAAATTCCCGGTGCTGGAGCTATATACCAAGTATATGATAACAGAGATAGGCTGGTATTTACACAAGATGCTGTACAACGGGCTAAAAACCCACAGGAATGGGGGGCGACCTTTTATAACGATCAGAATATGCCTTTGATGTCTGCCATTTATCAATCCAATACTACACAGGCAGCACTTCAGGCAAGTATGAATATCCCTGTTTCCGGAACCCAAACTATTTCCTATACATTTCCAGGAGTTGCCGACTTAATATTGAGAAATTATGACGGCAGCAGCAGCTATACAGCTACTCAAACCATTACGATGGAGGATGGATTTGATACGGGAGCAGGAGCCAATGTTGCAGCCGATATCAATCCTGCTGCTACTGGCGGAACCACAAGTCTTCTGGCTAGCAATGCATTATCTGGTATTACATCTGACCAGCTTACTCCGCTCATTTATTATTTTTACGATGATTATGAATATGCCGGAAAATACAATTACGAGGTAAGTGATACGGGTAAACCCCAGGCAGGAAACAATCCCTTTGCAGTGGCGATGCCTGCTATCCCCAAAAGCAACGTAAAAGGGTTACTTACTGGCATGAAAATCAGGATACTGGATACCAATCAATGGATGACCACTACTTTCTATTACGACGACAGGGCCAGATTAATTCAATCTGTAGCCGATAATAGCCTTGGCGGGAAAAATGTGGTCACCCACCTTCGTAACTTCAACGGCAAAATATTAAGCAGCTACATACGTCATACCAACCCGCATAGTGACCTAACGCCGCAAACGACCTTCCTTACCATGCCGTCTTATGATTTTGCAGGCAGGTTGTTATCTATCAAAACAAGGTTGAATGACGATAGCAGCCAGGATAAAATCATAGAGGCAAATACGTATGACGAATTGGGCAAACTGACACTGAAACGCCTGGGGGTAACAGGGCCATCAACCCAATTGGATTCCTTACGTTATACCTATACAATCAATAATTGGCTGGACGGGATTAATAAGGATTTTGTCAACAGCACTTCCAGTACAGCCAATTGGTTTGGACAACAATTGAATTATGACTATGGATTTAGCAATAATCAGTTTGATGGTAATCTGGCCGGTAGTACCTGGAAAAGTAAGTCCAACAACATTGCCCGTACCTATGGTTATACTTACGATAATAGAGATCGTTTAACATCCGCAAACTTCCTTCAAAGAAATACGAGCGGGGCCAACTGGACAAAAGATCAGGTTGATTTTACAGTAGACAGTCTTACTTATGATGCCAGTGGGAACATCCTCACGATGAAACAAAAAGGACTGGCAGGTAATATTCCCAAGACTATTGACAATCTAAAATATACCTATAAGCCCAATAGCAATAAATTGGCCTCAGTATCCGATACCAGTAAAACTGCCTCAGCCAAACTGGGTGATTTTATAGATGGAACCAACACTATTGATGACTATGATTATGATAGCAATGGCAATTTGATCCGAGATTTAAATAAAGGCATCACTTCCATTATCTACAATTATCTTAACCTGCCGGTAACAATTACTGTAACTGGCAAGGGAAGCATCACCTATCAGTATGACGCAACGGGGACTAGAATAAAAAAGACGGTAATAGACAGTACTGGTCCTGCACCCAAAACCACCGTTACAGATTATGCAGGTAACTTTACCTACAGGCAGGATAGTCTGGAATTTGTTAGTCACGACGATGGCCGCATCCGTCCCATATATAAAACAGGGACACAGGTAAGTTATGTGTATGATTACTTTGAGAAAGATCACCTGGGCAATATCCGCATGATCCTGACTGAGCAGACGGATTTTACAATGTACAGTGCCACGATGGAAACCGCAGCGGCGGCAACAGAAGCTGCCACCTTTAGTAATATCGATGAAACAAGAGAAAAGACACCTACCGGCTATCCCGAAGATAAAACTACCGAAAAGAATACCTTTGTTGCTAAATTAAATGCAAAAGCTGGTGGTAAAAAAATAGGCCCTTCATTAGTGCTGAGGGTGATGGCAGGTGACACCGTAATGATTCATGCCAAAGCTTTCTATAAGTCTGTCGGCCCCCAAAAGCAAACGAATAAGCTGCCCCTTGAAGATATTGCGTCTAGCATGGTCCATACCATTGGAGGCAATGCCACCAATGCCGCACATAGCAATACAGTAAACAGCAATATACCTCTTAATAGCAATTTTTATAATCGTGACTATCAACGTTTAAAAGAGAAAAACCCCGATGGACTTGGGGAAGACCGGCCTAAAGCCTATTTAAATTTTGCACTGGTTGACGATCAGTTTAAATTAGTAGCAGAAAATAGTGGTGTAAAGCAGGTAAAATCCGCTCCTGACGAACTGCAGGAACTGGGCACAGAAAAGATGGTCGCTAACAAAACAGGCTTCCTCTATGTGTACACCAGCAATGAAACCCTCCAGGATGTGTTCTTTGATAACGTCGTGATCACCTTGAACAGCGGACCTTTGCTGGAAGAAACCCATTATTATCCATTTGGACTTACCATGGAAGGGATCAGTGCTAATTTATTAAGAGGAACCACCTATCCACAGAACCGCAAAAAATTCAATGGAATAGAACTGACCAACGATTTGAGTATTAACCTCTATGATGCCTTATTTAGAGTACAGGACCCGCAAATAGGCCGCTGGAACCAAATCGATCCCAAAGCAGAAAGTTTTGAATATGCCACGCCATATGCCCAGGTACTAAACAATCCTGTTAGTATGTCAGATCCTTTTGGAGACGACACCGTACATTCAAATGATCTAAATACAGTCTGGCCCGACTTCGATACTCAAAATGATATTGTACAGTTAAATGGCGTCCATGTCTCGCCCGAAGTAACATATACGTCACCATACGAATATGCTTTTAGTAAGGTAGGTTGGAAAGTACTGCCCTCGACAAAAGGCATGAATCGTTTTTTAGGTTATCTATTTGGCAACCGGCGTTATGGACGTGGTGATGTTAATCAGGATGGCATACTTTTACATACGATAGCCCCCAGACAATTTATAATCAGCGGTATGGCTGCTGACATAAGTTTTGAAGGAGTAAATGCTTTAAAAGCTGGTGTTAAGTTTGCCAGGGTTTTAGAAGAGATAAAATGGAGTTCTAGCACGGTTCGTAATGCTGCAAAATCTTTAGAGTTAGGAGTGACGGAAGTACATGTAGCGACGAAAGCACAGGCGCAGGAATTATTTTTACGCCTGTTTCAAAGCCGAGGTAACGGATTTAGATTTGCAGGTGAAATGCCAGATAAAGAGGCCGCAAGATTGTTTTTTGGGAAAGAAGCTTATTATGGTTATCATGATGAATATGATATCATAACAGGTAGATTGGTGGCCCATGGAGAACTTAATGAACATGCATACGATATGCATATGCAAATAGAAGAATATGGTGAGAAAATTATTAGAATATTTTACAATACAAAATAGCCATGGATAAAGATTTTTTACTGCCCATTCGAACGCGTTTGATAAGAAATGGGGATCTTATTGCCCAGGAATTGCAGTCGACCATAAATACACATAGAAGATGGATTGCCATTTCTAAACGCAGCGAGAATTCTAAACACATGCCTTTTGAATGGTTGTACAAAATGTATGACTTTGAATTTGACAAAATAGTAATAGAAACTCGTGATGAATATACTGATAAGAATATCATTAACGAAAGAATTTACTATTTTAAGGATGAAGAAGAGCTTAGGAACGCATTGAGCGAAAGAGGAATGGATCTTAGCAAGTTTACCTACCCATGGAAATGCGACTACCCTTTGTAATTTTGATACAATGACAATTCAGGTTGTACATATTAAACCTAATAAAGAAAGAGGGCGGACATAAAGTCGTCCTCTTTCTTTATTAGGTTTATTTAGATGGATTTCTGTACTCATTCCCAATAGATTCTGGTTTCAATGTTTTTATATGTGATTGCTATTATTTGATCTTACAGTTTCCAGCCACTGCTTTTATAGAAGTATGTCAGAAGAGCTAAAATTATTCAAGACTATAAAGCTTACTGGCTTATCGGAATCAAATAATTCAAATGAGTTTGAAAACTGGGGGGAAATGATGCCGCGCCGTTCCTCCCTCCCCATCCCAGCTGGGTTTCAAACAATAGGGAAGGTATTCAAGCGGGAAATACTCGGATATTATAGCATGTCTGTAGACATACTATAATATCCTTATTTGAAAGATTCAATTAGCTAAAGTATTCCCTCTTCGCCAAAAAACTTTTTAAGCTTTTGACATGAGGTGTTATATAACCTGTCTTATAACAACTAAGCCCCCCTGCATCTACACCCAAAATTTGAGTACAAGCGTTTTGAGTAAGACCGTTAATAAAACGATACTGCTTTAATTTTCCTAAAAGTTTATTAGTATCCAATTCAAAAGGAAAGTACTCCAAAAAAGCGCTAATTTTCGGAAAATACTTCATGCGAGGCTCAATTCATTTTTTTCCATAAGAAAACGGTTTCTTCTGTTATACCAATAAATTGGGCTCCCCTTTTTTGCTAAAGTCCTTCTTCAAGCCGTTTATTACGAATTTTATCACCCAATGTAACCGGTTTCTCTATTAATTTGCCGCTAAATGGCTTACGAACCCGTCCTTCAATTTGAGAACAAGACAATGCGGATGCGGAAATCCTGGCAAATAAGAATATGAGTCAAAACAGTAATTACTAATTATATGATCATAAGATTTGTTACCTGCTTACTTTTACTTTGCTCCTGTTTGCATGCACAAAGGAGACCGGCTTCTGCAGGCATTATAGGAGATACTGCCGATATACAGACGCCTGTAAAAGGAGGTTTTGTTCTGATGGGAGGAAGCACCAGCGTGGATGATGCTTTTAAATGGATGCTGGAAAGAAGTGGCGGTGGTGACGTGGTGATTTTACGGGCTACCGGTACAGATGCATATAACAGTTATATTGATGAACTGGGAAAATCCAACTCGATAGAAACGTTGAAAATAGATAGCCGCAATATGGCCAATAATGATAGGTGGTACGTCGGTAACGGACGACTTGTAAAAAGCGACAATATGTTACCTAAGGAGAAATACGTGATGGTCATCCACGGAGGCGCGGGTACTATCCTTAAAAAGAATATGACGCCGGAGAAAGAAGCCGCGTACAGGGCTGCCCTCAAAGAAGCATTAACCACTGGCTACCAGGCTATTCAGGCAGGCAAGAGCAGCATAGATGCCGTAGAAGCCACCATTCGTGTACTGGAAGACTGTCCCCTGTTTAATGCGGGCAAAGGCGCTGTATTTACCCACGATGGCCGGAATGAAATGGATGCCGCCATTATGAATGGGAAAACGCTGGAGGCGGGAGCTGTTGCCGGTGTTACCAATATTAAGAACCCTATCAGCGCTGCCAGGGCGGTGATGGAGAAATCAGAACACGTGATGATGACAGGGCCGGGTGCGGAACAGTTTGCCAAAGACGCAGGTATCGAAATCGTTGATCCTAAATACTTCTGGACTAAAGAACGTTGGGACGGTTTACAACAGGCATTAAAAGAAGACTCCATGAAGAGTAAACTGGACCACAGTTACCAGCCCGCCGGTAAATTAGGCATAGAAAACCACGACAATAAATTCGGAACAGTAGGAGCTGTTGCGCTTGACAAAGCCGGGAACCTGGCTGCCGCTACTTCTACCGGCGGTATGACTAATAAAAAATACGGCCGTATCGGCGATTCTCCTATTATTGGGGCCGGTACTTATGCCAACAATAAAACGGTCGCTGTTTCCTGCACCGGTTGGGGAGAATTCTACATCCGTAATGTAGTTGCTTACGACCTTTCAGCATTGATTGCCTACAAGGGTTTATCTGTAGAAGAAGCAGGTAAAACAGTGATTGCCAAAGTAGATGCTATGGGAGGAGACGGAGGACTGATAGCCCTGGATAAAGACGGCAATGCCGCCTTACCGTTTAATACGGACGGTATGTACCGGGGTACAGTGACTGCTGATGGAAAAATTGAGATCCATATTTACAAGGAAGACTGATAAAAACAAGAGAGGCTATCTCTGGTTCGAAGATAGCCTCATTCAATAAAGACAGGTTTAATTATATTAAAACGGTGTGGTCAGCACCGGTTGGGATCTAGTTCAAAAAGCTGAACTTATTTTCAAACAATTTTCCTATTCCAGGAACGGGGCTCAAAGCTTCGTTTGAAGCAGAGATAATACCAAAAATCAGCAGTATCAATGGAAGAAGGCCGGCTATGAGTAAAATACTACCTAGCGAGGGGATGATAGAGGCTATGATAGTAATTACAATATTCAAGGCAATAGCGAAAATGAAAATACCCAGAGCCTGAGTAAGATGATAACGAACCAATGGGCTCTTCTCTTCCTGATTCTTGTACTGCAGGTATGCTATTACCCAGCCGATTAATGTGATATAGGCTACAATTGCCAACGTTTTGTTCTTCATGAATATTTTTTTGTGTTAAGAATATGTCAGCAAAAGTATCGTCCCTGAATATCCCTTGCTATTTTCCCGCTACTACAGATGAACTACTGGCTAAAAAACGGATGACTACAAAACAACTACTAACATAACAACCTACTAGAGATCAATTATTTATATTGTCCGTAACTTTCGCCGCCTGGCTGTCGCGGGTATTTTTCTGTACGCTGATGGCTCCAAAAATGCTTAACAGGAAAGCAAATGCATAGAAACCTTTTTCACTTGGTAATAATGTAGCGTTCCACAATCCTACTGCCAGCAGTACCAATGTTAATATGGTAGACACCCAACTGATCCCGTAATAGATATCAGTAACAGGTATTCCTTCCAGCCTGTCTCTCACACATTTCTGTACAGAGACGCCTGCAAATAATCCATACATCAGTATTGTGAAGTAGTAACCCTTCTCATTCAGCTGCATCTGAGCATTCCAGAGTCCGATAATATAACCGGCTATCCCAATAAACAATGCGACCCAGGATGTTGCGATAAATGCGAATGACGGTTTTTGTTTCATCTACTGTATTCCTTAATTCGAGGACAAAAGTAGAGGATTAAAGCAGGCTGGGGTATAGCTGAAATCAGGGATATCTTATCTTTAATTATGTAAATAATTGATTTTAAGACAATTGAACATTTACAATCATTTCTTTAAGTACGGCATTACCGAAATGGCTGACAAAAGCCACATCTGCGGCATCCCTTCCATAGGCTAATACGATCCTTCCGCCTTTAGGCTCCCGCTGGGTAGCATCAAAACAATACCATCTTCCACCTACATAGGCTTCAAACCAGGCGTGCAAGTCCATTGGTTTAAGGTCATAGAGGTATCCGGCAACCATACGGGCAGGGATATCCAGGCTACGGCATAAGGTGATACCTAAATGAGTAAAATCCCGGCATACGCCGACTTTAGTGGCCAATACATCCGCGGCAGAGGTGGAGCTGTTTGTAGTCCCATATTCATAACGGATACTTCCATTAATCCATTTGCAGATGGCATCTACCTGCTGATAACCCGGCGCACATCCTTCCGTGAGTTTTATAGCGAGGTCAGCAAATTTATCTGACTCACAATAACGGCTGGGTAAAAGGAATTGCAGTACATGGTCCGGTAGCTCCGGCATGGGAATCCAGGAGGCGTACATATTTACATCAACGGTGTCGGAGCAGTCTACCAGGGCACGACTTTCCAGTTTGAACGAACCGGAAGGGATGATAATACGCTGGCATAAATTGCGATATATATCTGGAAATTCAATTACTGGTGTGTAGGGTGTTGTTAACAATTCATTCCTTACAACAAATTGTGCATTCCCGCTTTGAGGATGCAACATGAAAATACTTGGTACGGTGGTTTCTGAAGAAAATTCAAGTGAGCAGGACACATTTAACAACATATCGTTTAAGATACATTTTTCTGAGAAATCCGTGAAAACAATCTTTATGAGATTCGCTAAAAGTTCTCTGGTGGCTCATTCCTTCATTATTCCTTTAGCACACCTATAGCATACCTATAGCATTCTACCGGCATTCCTATATCCAAATGATATAGGAATGCTGGTAGAATGCCGAAGGAATGGACTTTCAGTGATGAAGGGATATAGGATTTCAGTGTTTATTTAAGAACTGTTAAATATTATACAACCATTAAACATGACCTGGTAACTACCGGTCATACTTACATAAACTAAAAACAAATGAGAACTTTCATATTAACAACAGCCGCCGTTTTTCTGGCAATAGTTACTACCGAAGCAAAAGGTCACAAACCAACAGACAAAGGAGTAAGCAGTTTCTCCAAAGAACAGTTTGCTGCTGATTTTGACCATACTTCAAATGCCGTATGGAGAAGAACCTCTCTTTTTGATGAAGTGTCATTTATCGAAGATGGGAAAAGCTATACCGCATTCTATGATACCCATTCTCAACTGGTAGGAACAACGTCCATTGCCAGGTTTTCCGACCTACCCGCCAATGCGCAGACACGCATTAGAAAGGACTATAAAAATTACAATGTGGAATCAGTTGTCAAATATGACGATAATGAATTAAACGCTACAGACATTCAATTATTCGGGCTTCAGACAGATGCTGCCGACAGTTATTTTGTTGAGCTGAAGAAGGATAATAGACGTCTGGTAGTACAGGTATATACTAGTGGAGATGTTACTTTCTTCCATGACATAAAATAGCAGACCTTTCTGCATCACAGTTAAAAAAATGCCCATAGTGTTTTACTATGGGCGTTTTTTATGTTTTGATTATTTATCCAGTACTGGCGCCCCTTTCAACTTTTCTTTAATTGAATCCGGAAGATATGGGCGTCCACCGGTAGCAGGTACACATGTACCGGTAAAAACTGCTTTAGTAACGACCTTATTGTTTAGAATTATTTTTTGTTCAAAATGTATCTGAGGTTTATCGCTTTTATCAGCAAACAATTCACATGTTACGGTGAATGTATCATCCTTCTTTAAGGAACGAAGGAAATTAATGGTGTACTGAGACAATACCATATTTATTCCTTTTTCCGCTTCTTCCTCAAGACTGAATCCAAGCACGTCTTTTATAAATTCATGTCTGCAATATTCCATGTAAAAAGGGTAAAACAAACCATCCATTATCCCCTGAACGTCTATATGTTCCGGCTTTACGGTATATTCTTTTACATATTCCATAATTGATTCTTTTTCTGCGAATATAATAACAATTTTCAGGCGTTACATTGTAGCAAAAGACAAAACATATGTTGATCTGCACTTTGATGAAAGTAATCGCTGAATGTTATTGGGCAACTTTGCTTTTTTTGAGGCTGATGGTAAATATATGATAACAGCCGCTCCTTCTGTTGAAGCTCATCTTCCGGTGGATATGATCGAAACATTGGGAAAACCAGCTGTTGCAGAATCCCTGGAAGAATTTTTGAAATTGTACCATAATAATCGATAAATTCACTAAGCATTTTACGACTGATTCTACCAGAGCGTTCTCATGCAGGCAGTAATATGAATACCATTCTTGAAGTGATAACTTGAATTATCTTTACCTCATATGAAACCAGGCATTTTTATAAAAAGCACCTCTCTTTTGGATGATACCGTTTTTGAAAAGTCGGTAATATTCATCACAGAGTATAATGAAAAAGGTGCAATGGGTTTTATCATAAATAAAGAGTTTCCCCGAAAATTAAATGAACTGGAAGAATTTAAGAATATAATCCCTTTCCCTATACATCTCGGAGGACCTGTAGATCAGGAACATCTTTACTTCGTACATCAACGGCCTGATTTAATAGAAGGAGGTGTGCCGGTGACTGATAATATTTTTTTGGGCGGAGACTTTAAGTCAGCTGTGAAAAATATTGACAATAATATTCTTACTGAAAAAGACATAAAGATATTTATTGGCTATTGTGGCTGGGACCACCTTGAACTGGATGAAGAAATAGCAGAAGGTAACTGGCAGATATTGGAGGACGGAACACTTTTTTAACGTAACAAAATCAGTTTCCAAGTTTTCTTTCTACAATAAATCGTTCTGACTATAAATAAAAAGACCTCATTTCATGAAGCCTTTTTTATCCATGATAGCTGGAACGGGAAAATTATCTAACCGCATACCAAATGATCTATTATTGTTTATTAAGTTACGCCCACTGCATAAATCAAGATAAGATAATTGAAATTTGCACATCCTACAATTTTCATAGACTATTTATTTATACTATTTTTGCTGCACCGATATATTATTGTAGCATATTGATTTGTTAAGCCAGGATAAATTACAAGAACCCAAATATTTATGAGAAGACCAACTATACATTTATCGACCTTATCTTATTTAACGTCTTTATCTATAAGCATAAGTCTTTATTGTAGCCCGTCTTAATCAATGCACATAATCAATTTAGCGATTACCAGTTGCTTTTACCCATCAGCTGGAATATATGTTATTGCCCTAAATGCAATGCTTTTCTATATTCTTATAATCTAAATACTTATGTTCAAGACAAATGTAACCCTCGTGCTTGCACTCCTTTTCAGCACACGACTTTTGGCACAGCAAAGACAAGTGCAGGGGCAGGTGCTCGCTGCAGAAAACAAGCAACCATTGCCGGGAGTGACGGTAAAAATTAACCGGACTTCACTTGGCACAACTACCGATCAGGAAGGACATTTTCAGCTGAATCTTCCCAGCAGCAAGACAGTACTTTCCGTTTCCTTCATTGGCAGGGAAACTGTAGAAACAGAAGTGCGCGAAGGAGATGCAAATGTGATCATCCTCCTGAAGCCGGCCAATACTACTTTGGATGAAGTGGTAGCAGTAGCCTATACTAATGTAAAACGCTCGGGATATCCGGGAGCACTGTCCACTGTCAGCTCAGACAAGATCAATAACCGGCTTACACCCAATGTTACCAATGCTTTACAGGGTCTTGTAACTGGTCTGCAAACCACATCTTCTAACGGGCAGCCCGGTAACAGCTCTACCATACGCATACGTGGCATAGGCTCCATCAATGCTTCCAGCGCGCCCCTGTTTGTTGTGGACGGCGCTCCATATGAAGGAGACATTAATGCGCTCGATGCTGCAGACATAGCATCTATCAGTGTACTGAAAGATGCTACTGCCGCCAATCTCTATGGCTCACGCGCTGCTAACGGAGTCATCATCATTACAACCAAACAGGGAAAAAAAGGCGAATCCGCAGTGAATGTCACCTTTAATCAGGGCTGGAGCAGTCGCGCTGTCAGCGATTATGACAAGATTAATACAGATCAGTATTTTGAGCTTTACTGGGAAGCACTGCGCAATAAGCAACTAACAAACGGGCAGTCACCTGCGCAAGCAGCAACCGCGGCCAGTGCGCGTGTAGTAGCGGATCTGGGCATCAATCCCTATGGGCCCGCTTTTCCTCAACCCGTAGGAACGGACGGGAAAATCATGGCAGGTGCACACGCATTATGGAATGACGACTGGGGAAAGGGCATACAGCAATCCGGAAAATATACACAGGCACAGCTTAACTTCAGCGGCGGTAGCGACAAATCCTCCTACTATGTTAGTGGTGGTTATGTCAATAATGAAGGGGCTTACATAGGCTCTGGTTTTAAGCGTTATAATTTAAGAAGCAATATTACTTTACAGGCAAAACCCTGGCTGAAAACAGGTCTTAACCTGAATGGTTCCAGCTCTGCACAAGATTATCCAGCATCTTCTGACTCCCGTACAGACAACGTAGTGTTGTTCGGCAGGACTATTCCAGGTTTTTACCCCATTTACCAGCGCAATGCAGACGGCTCCTATAAGCTAGACCTCAATGGTCAGAAACAGTTTGATTACGGAGACTACCGTCCCTCCGCAGCCCTGGCCCGGGAGAACCTGATAGGTTCTTTACCACTGGACAAGAACAGGTATACCAACGAGAATATCTCTGCCAGAACATTTCTTGAAGCATCGCTCACGAGGGCATTACATTTCAAAACCAGCTATAATATCGATTATGTAAACAACAATTCACTTGTTTACACCAACCCTACAGTAGGTGGAGATGCCGAAATAGGCGGCTATATCAGTAAAGCCAATGGCAGAAAACTTAGCTATACATGGAACAATATTCTGACCTACGATGCAGACCTGCTGGGAGGCCATCATCTCAACCTGCTCGCTGGCCATGAATATTATTACTTTAATGCCAGCACACTGAACGGAAGCCGGCAGAAGTTTGCATTACCAGACTTATATGAGCCAGCGGCGGCTTCTCAGTTAAATGATTTTACTGGTACCTCAGATAATTATGCGAAGCTGAGTTTCTTTGGTCAGGGGCAGTATAATTACCTGAACAGGTATTATTTCACTGCTTCCGTAAGAAGGGATGGCTCATCTCGCTTCTCTCCAGACTCCCGTTGGGGTACATTCTGGTCTACCGGAGCATCCTGGAGGATCTCTGAAGAGGCATTTCTGCGTTCTGTAAGCTGGCTGAATGCCCTCACACTCAAAGGAAGCTACGGCGCCTCCGGTAATGACAATTTAAGCACTTACTATGCTTACCTGGCACTTTTTAACATACAGAACAACCTTGGCAACGGAGGTGTAATCACTTCCAGATTGGCCACACCAGGCTTGAAATGGGAAAGCAATCTTAATCTGAACATAGGCCTGGATTTTGGATTATTTGATAACCGTCTGTACGGCACTATCAATTATTATAACAGGATCAGCAAGGACCTCCTGTATGCAAAACCTATGGCTGCATCTACTGGTTTCGGCTCTATCAGTGCCAATATCGGAGCATTACGCAATACAGGTGTGGAACTGGAACTGAATGCAATTCCAGTGAGTACCCGGAATTTCAAATGGAATATTGGGCTGAACGTTGCGCATAATAAAAACAAAATCACGGAACTGCCGCAAAAGGAAATTATCAGCGGCACCAAAAAGCTAATGGTGGGCCGATCCATCTACGACTTCTACCTGCGTGAATGGGCCGGTGTGGACCCACAGACCGGCAATCCACTCTGGTACCAAAACGATGCAAACGGTAAAAAAGTGACCACCACCAGCTATGCTTCTGCTACACAGTATTATGCAGGTTCTGCCTTGCCGGATGTAACAGGTGGCCTCTCCAATACTTTAAATTACAGAAATGTTGAACTGTCATTTTTATTAGCCTATAGTATAGGAGGTAAAGTGCTGGACCTCGATTATGTATCCATGCTAAGCGGAGCTACAAGCCCTGGCCGTAGCTGGTCAACAGAACTGCTGGAACGCTGGACACCTGAGCATACTAACTCAGATGTACCCAGATTTACAACTGATAACCTGAACTGGACCTCCACATCTACCCGTTTTCTGTACAGCGCCACATATGCGCGTCTTAAAACAGTATCCCTTGGATATTCACTGCCTGCAACGTTATTGTCCAAAATCGGCATCAGAAGCGCGAAAGTATATGCTCTGGGCGAGAATCTGCTCACCTTTTATGGTCATCAGGGCATGGACCCTGAACAGTCTATCGATGGCACTACCTATTATCAATATCCTGCTATGAAAACATTCTCACTGGGCATACAGGTAGGACTCTAATGTGTAACGTATAACATTAAACGAAAATGAAAACTAACAGATTTTATACATATACTGCAGCGCTGATCATTGGTCTGTCGGCCTGCAACAAGCAACTGAACACTGCTCCTTCCGATGCAGTATCAGAGGATATTCTTTTTAAGAATGTCGCCAACCTTAGTACTATATCAGAAGGCACCTGGGCGTCCATGATGGATGATTTTTACGGAGGCACCTACAGTAACCCCGGATTCAAAACCATTGCGCTAACCAGCGATGCTATGGCGGATGACGTAGCACTTATCACAACCAAATACGGCTTTCCTACTGCTTACCGTTTCACGCAGATGAACGATA
The DNA here is from genome assembly GCF_009758125.1 of Chitinophaga oryziterrae. Lineage (GTDB taxonomy): Bacteria > Bacteroidota > Bacteroidia > Chitinophagales > Chitinophagaceae > Chitinophaga > Chitinophaga oryziterrae. Next base: position 146,129 of record NZ_WRXO01000002.1, on the reverse strand, counting down.
AAACGCAGTCACGTGTTACTGCTATCTGGGGTCAGCTTTACAAGATCATCAATAATAGCAATATCGTCATCGCCAACGTAGACAAGGTTGAAGGCGATTCTACAGCTAAAAAAGTGCTTAAAGGTCAGGTGCTGGCATTAAGGGCGCATACCTACCTTACCATCGCATCCTTTTACCAATTCTCATACCTGAAAGATTCCCTGGCTAAAACAGCACCTATTTATACAGTGCCAACCACAGCCGCTACAGTAGGGAATCCCAAAGCTTCACTGAAAGAAATTTATGAACTGATCTTTTCTGATCTGTTACAGGCAAAAGTGCTGCTGACAAATTATGATCGACCGGCTAAATACAAGATCAATGCGGACGTAGTAAACGGTCTTCTGGCACGGGCTTATCTGAATACCGGCAGGTGGGCTCAGGCAGCGGCTGCAGCAGATGAAGCACAGCGGGATTATCCTTTAATGATACCCTCAGAATACAGTAAGGGATTCAATGACGTCAATAACTCTGAATGGATATGGGGACATCCTGAAATTCCCAGTCAGAGTGATGGCAGCTATAGTTTTAATTTTCTGGATGTATCTTCCTCTTCTTCCTACTACTACAGTTTTATGGCCGATCCTTTATTTGGAGAATTGTTTGAGGGAGAAGACATACGTAAAACGCTTTTTTCCTGGGATGGCTCTGCAGCCGCCAGGGAAGGTTATCTGCAATATAAAAAGTTTAAGTTCAAGGCAGACCAGACCGCAGACCTGGTGCTGATGAGAAGTTCCGAAGCCATATTAATCAAGGCAGAAGGTTATGCCCGTGCCGGCAATCTTACTGAAGGCATCAATGCCCTGAACCAGCTCCGAACAGCAAGGGGAGCCAAAACATTTGAACCAACAGGCGCTACGCAGGATGACCTGATAAAAGAAATCCTGATTGAAAGAAGAAAGGAACTGTGGGGAGAAGGATTCGGCTTATCTGACATTATCCGTAATCAGCTGCCTGTTGTACGCAAGCCTTATGTGGATGCCAACGGTAATGATATAAAAGTAACAGTCGTAACTCCTGATGGTACTACCAAACAAGTAGCCGCCAAATACCATACTGCACTTAAGTTCTCTGATGGTACAAACTTTGGAGCCAATAGCCCTTACTATATTTTCGTTATACCACAGGGCGAAGAGCAGAATAACCCGAATCTTTATAAATAATTTTCCCCTTTAGCAACGGATAGCTGTATAGCTGTCCGTTGCTCGTTTAACTGATGTATCCAATGAATTTTTGTAGGTATACTTATTTGTTGGCTTCTGGAGTACGCAATATTGTCTAAAGTACGATATAGGGGATGTAAATGGTACTTGAAAACCAATGACAGTAAGTCATAAATAAAAAGGTTTTCAGCAAACCTGAAAACCTTTAGTGTAGCGGGAACGGGCGGTATATCTAACCAATTACTGCTAGATTTGATAGCTTTCAGAACGGGCCGGAATATCTCTAATAATCAATCGTCATTTCATTTAACTCACGAACAAGTCCGGATAAATCCATATCTTTTTCAATAATAGCCTTCTTTGATAATTTGGCTGGCAAACATTCCGAAAATTTGGAGAACCATTTAACCTCGATTTCTATTTCCATATGGCTCCTGATTTCTTGCTCTGTCCTGGTTCTGAGCTCCGTAATTAAGTCATATATCTCCTGGACTGATTTTGGTTCTTTTCCAAAATCTATTATCACTTTTTTATAATCATATTTTATATCCCCTTTGACTTTTGAGCATAAGAATTTATATAAACTCCGATTGATCTTATCTCCGGAAAAAGTCCAGAGATAAATTCTTTCGGCGTCTGAGGAGGCTTCTATTATCCAACTACCATGGTTCCAACCTAAGTTACTATGGGCATTTCTCTCTGCATTTAGTATTCTGAGGGCAGGTAAATCCAGGAACTCAAGTTTTTCATCACTCATAAGCAGATGGCCAATTTCCTGGGCTAATTCAAAGGGAACATCGAAATTTCCGATAGTACTCCACTTAGGAGGAATACCTGTTTCATTCTTTTGAACTACTATTTGCTGTAATTCATGATCTATTTTAAGCGCATTCCATTCCTGACCACCTAATACAAATACAAAAGGCAGTTGTCGTTCCCTTGCAAAACCTGAATCAAGCGTACCAACTACTTTTTTACCATCTACAACGTTATACATGGGTCCTGTATCAAAAATGGCAAAAAGCCTTTTCCAGTTAGCGCGGAGAAACTCATCCTCACTTTTCTTTCCTGTCAGTAATAAAGTTCCGTTTATAATCCTTAAATAATCCTCTTGCACCATATGACTTATTAATAAGTCGAACTCGCTTCTAGTTATCCTGGAAAAGCAGTACGCCTTTGAAAGCACATTCCAAATCTGTTCTGCTGTAGCTCCTGCATTTTGAAGGCAGAAACAAATAGTTTGGTGGGCCAGAATATGAAAAGCCCTATTAGGAAGTAAGATTGCTTCTGAACTACGCTTCATACCCAAACTCACACAACCCGTCAATAAAATTAATTCCTCTTCATCAGCACACAATCCCCCGAAAGAATTGGGGCCTGCCAACCCTACGGCCTGTCCGCCCTACACGTTGAAGAAAAGAGCCTGAACTATTTAATCCTCCAATCTGAACTACCTGATCTAGCTCACCAATATCAATTCCCAACTCCAGGGTGGAAGTGCTAATTATTGCGTTAAGCGATTCAGTCGAAGTATTCTTAATGGATGTTTCTGCATCTTCTCTCAATCGCTTGCTGACTGAAGAGTGATGCGTCTTTACTTTCACAGGGAACCGGGATCGACTCTCAAGATTACGTTCATTTATTCGAGATGCAGTTTCTTCCGTAAAGGTCCGGGAACGTTCAAAAACAATTGATTTCTTCTGGCTCAGTAACGCATATAAACTATCCTGAAGTTCCAGCCCGCCATCCATAAAATAACGGATCTTAAAATCTCTCTCCTTCGTATTTGTTGATGGTACACGAATACATTCCCCACCTGACCTGTTTCCTGTTAGCCAACACAATAACTCATCGGGATTACCCACTGTCGCAGAAACAGCAATTCTTTGAGATTTGTTCTGTATACCCGCTTCGACTCTTTCTAAAAGAGACATCAAATGTGAACCTCTTTCAGTTAACGCAAAATAATGGGCTTCATCAATCACAATAGTTTCAAGATTGCTAAAAACCTCTCTCCAGTTCGCCTTACGAAGTAGAATTGCTTCAATTGACTCTGGAGTAGTAAGCAAAATATCGGAAGGGAAAAGCATTTGTTTTATTTTATCGCTTTGGCTTACGTCGCCATGCCATTTGAATGCCTCCATATAGCACATTTTTGCATAGGGCAGCACTCTAAGCGCAAGGTCATTGAGCAATGCTTTCAGAGGGGCGATATATAGTACCTTAAATCCAGGTGTTTTACGCGTAGATATCCTTGTTAACAGGGGGAACAGTACAGCTTCTGTTTTTCCACCAGAGGTAGGGGCTTCAATGATACAGCTTACACCCTGATAAATGGGATCAAATGCCTTCTTTTGAATATCAGTTAGGTCCCTCCACTTTTGATCTTTTACAAAATCCTGCAATCTTGGATGCAATTTATTCAATGACATATCAACAGGTTAATTTGAATTAAATGAGGCCTCTGGAACCGTTTCTAATACCGATTTCTTTAAGAACTGGGATAAACTAATCCCTTTATTCTCCTCACATAAATCCAACATTTGAATAAATTCCCTCAGGATGGGCCTAGGTTTACGATCTATGCTTTCTTCACCAAACATTGTCCATTCCCCTATTAGCTTCAAAATAGAATCATCGTCTGCAAATTGTTTTGCATCCCAGCCATAAGCAATACCATACAAATCGCGCACTTTAAATACAACATTTGCCAGTCTTTGCGAATCTAAAGCCTCCAAACTGATAATTGGCTGGCGCATACTTACAAAATTCTCATGTGTAAAAGGAGTCATTACCCGTTCTGCTAATGCCTCATAGCTTTTAAGCCCATAGCGTTCATCTTCAAAAAACTCATCTGTACCAGTGAATATAACAAGACAGCCGGGAAGCGCATTTCTTCCAGCTTCGTCAATAAGCAGTCGAAGTGTTTCCAGTGCCAATTCACGTTGGCGTGCATGAGGAAATTTCCTGACCAATTCCAATTCATCCACTAAAAGAAGTAAGCCTTTGTACCGGGCCCCACTTATAATCTGTAGAATTGCCCGCATTCTGGGAAATACATTATTAGCCTCCAGGTAACCTTTAACGCCAATATCCCTCAGTGCCTGTGAGGAAAGAGACCTGCTGCCCATAATCCAGGCAACGGCATTCGACACCAATTCAATATCTCCTTTTACCTTCCCATCATAAAATGCACGCAATGCCAGGGAAAATCCAGGTTCGATATCATTAAAATTCGCAAACTCGATTTCTATTGATTTTTCTACTATTTTAATAAGGCGCTCATGACTACCCTCCAGGGTCAGATCTATTCCTTCTATCCGGGCCGTCTTGTTGTGAATATTGAGCAGCCAGGATTCAAGAATATCCATCAATGCACTTGAATCCGTTTTCTCCGGAGTACGTAATCCATTGATCAATCCGGAAAAGAAAATTGGCAGATCAGATAAGGGCTGATCATGACTAATATTTATAAACGAAACGGCAAACTCATTATTTAAAGCAAACTCCTTTAACCAGGAGCAGAGAAACGTCTTCCCTGATCCATATTGTCCCCTTATAAATTTAAAATGAGATTTATTGGCGTTAACCTCCAACAAAATGTCAGAGAGATGATTTCTTGCGGTTTGCTGCCCTACCATCAACAAATTCAAATTATTTCTGGGTACAACACCGTGGCGTAATGCATCAATAATATCCCGCGCTGTTTTTTTCTCTAGGATCTGGCCGTCGGCAATATCATTTGAGGTCCACTGATAAATATTGTTATTTTGAACACTTTTTATCTGAATATAGGGTTTATCATCCCTGTTCAATTTTGCCATCAGTTCGGCCATATGAGCTTTATGCAAAAACCAACCAAGTTTATGCTTAGTAACAATCCGGGCAAGATCCTGTTCTGTAATGGATTTGGCTTCCTTCAATATCGCCAGGACTATTTTTTCATCACGCCCTAGGTTAGGAAATCTGGCATTAATCTCATCCCAGTTAGAAGGCAAAGCTATTGATTCCGTATTCACTACGGTTTCAACCTCCTGTAATTGCAGAACAGCTGGTATATTTGTCATATCAGACGCATCCCGACTTATTTGAAGATCACTTTGTGCGGTAGCGGGCACATAATCTAAAATTCGATCAACCAACTCTTGTTTAGACCCTGAAACAGGAAGTGTCAATCTCCGACACATCTGGGCTAAATCTTCTTTCCTTAGAAAATTAAATATGGATCGCTCAGATTTATAACTATCCAGAATACGTTTTACCTTCTCATCTTTAGTTCCACTAGTCATAAGCGTATTCTGATGGAGTATGTCATATAACTGTTGCCCTGTAAGGTTTAATAATATTTTTGAATAAATCTCGGGAGACATTTCTCTCACCTCCGGCGCAGGGGGCTGCGTAGGTAATAGCTCCTCCTTTTGGTGTAAACGCAGATCCATATCTTCATCGAAAAATTGAATAATATTAGCAATTACCGCGTTTTTAGCTCCGCTAATCTGAATATTCTCCTGCCTGCACAATTCGCGTAAACTTTCCAGATGAAACAATCCTAAAATATCAGCGGGAGGGATCAGACTATTTAATAGCCGGTCAATCACGACATCCTTCGAGCCACTAACATTAAGCTGATAATACGTGAGCGCTTGTGCAAGGTCATCCCGGTTGAGACTACTTAATAATCTTTTATAGGAATCGTCCATAAGTTCAATCCCAAATGTTTTGCGTATTTGTATTGCAACTTCATCGGCAATAATATACTTATTATCGTATGTAAGAAGAATGCCCGTTGCAAGTAAAAAGTTTCTTGCCAGATAATACTCCTGTTCAATATCCCACAATTCAAGAATAGATGAGTCATGTATTAAGGTAAAATGTTCCCGGTCCCAAATACCTAGTTCCGACTTAACCAATTCAAGAATATTTGCTTCACTTTTGTCAATCAACCCATCATTTTCCCAAGCCCTCTTCAAGATTTTTATATAAAGCTTTGGATTTTTCTCATGAGAAGGTTTCGTATTAGCAGCTCTGGTTGAAAGTTCTTTTACATACTCTAAAACTTTGCCTCTAAACCCCTCTACATCAAACATGAAAGAAGGAGATTGCAGGATCAAATTTAATATAGCAAACACGGGAGGTCTTGCATACAAAATCTTTTCGGAAATATATGATTGGGAACTCAAAGCTGAAATAATTTCCTGAACAATAACTGACTGAGGCAATCTAAGACTGATAGCCTCATCAACTTTATCAGCGGAGAGCTTATCCAGTAAGGGCGTATCATAATTTTCCAGAATGTTGAGTAGTTTCATACGTGTTCATGTTTGGGTGATTTGAAGAAATTTGTTATACTCGAGGCTATACACTGGGAGGCTGTATCATTGAGGCTATTTATTTAAGATAAGACAATCACATTGAGCAGTGGGGAATAATTAAACAACTTGTCCCGATCACTTTATGCAGAGTGACAGAATATCATAGTGTAGAGATTTAAAATCTGTAAATACAAGTTAAGTATTTAGTTCTTAAAAACAAAGTATTTAATCCTTTGAATATCTACATTTTAAGATTTAACAATATATATTCATTTAAGCTGAAGTTATCAGACCCCGAACAGGGAAACATCGATAGGAGCTATTACTGATCAGGATGGTTTGGCGATCTCAGAGCCAAATGATTGAATTGTATCAAAGGCGCAAGCAAAATACCAGTTACGCACAAATAATATTTATAATAAATAGGAGCTACGCCGGAACTGTGGATGAACATGCAGCGCAACTATGATTTGTGACATGCAAGGTGCCAAGTAGCATTGACGAAAATCAAGCATTTCCGGCGGGGGAAAAAATTGTACTGGATGGCAATACCATCAGACCCGTGATTGCCTCTCTATCCCAATAGATAGAGTTATGACCCTAAACCTTGCCGGGAGGTGGAAAAATTGTTATATTTGCTATATGACAACAATTACAATCCCAGCGATAAATTCGGATCAGGAAACGGCCATCATGCTGTTTCTGGACGCGCTGCACGTGCCGTATAAAATGACGGGCGACATTGATGAAACGGATTACCTGCTTTCTTCCCCTGCCAATGCAGAACATTTAAATAAATCAATGGAACAAGGCAAAAACGGCCAGGTTACACGAATCAGCCTGGACGATATATGCTGATTATCCAGCTTACGGACGAAGCAAAGGCCGACCTCCTGCACTGGAAAAAAAGCGGTGCGCAGCTTGTCTTGAAACGCATCCGACAATTGCTTGACGCAATACAACAGGAACCATTTACCGGCATCGGCAAGCCGGAACCATTGAAACATAACTTGTCCGGCAAATGGTCGCGGCGGATTTCCCAAGAACACCGCCTTGTGTATGACGTGGTTGATAACGTCATTACTGTTTACTCCCTACGGCTACATTATTAATCCCGTATATTTTATTTCCCAATCATAAAGTAGTGGCCAATGGCTTACAAGTATAACGCCGCAAGCAGTTGTACAAGTAAGTAATTCTCTGAATACATAGACTTTCTTTGCGCAATGAAAGGCCTTCTTCTTGCAACCTTTAAAGGAGCAAGGGTTTAAATGTTGTAGGATAGTTATAGGATAAATAAGGCTTTCAAACGAAATGCCTGAAAGTCTTATCTATCCTATAGCGGGAACGGGAGAATTGTCTACCAATTGATACAAGATTTGCTGTTTTCTGAAACATAAAATGCCTGTTTTTCAAAAATCAAGAGTTATAATTTCACTCTTTATTAATTCATCGTTAAACATAAATTCGAAGCGAATTTTAGCCATATTTCCAGGGCATTTCCTTGCAAAATTATTTAGTTGAAGTTTAAATCTTTTAGATCCTTCTCCGAAAATAATAGGTCCCCCAATTACATCATCTAGAATAATTGAATTTACCCGCTTATTAAAGTCCATTTCGAATTCGATAGTTCCAATGGATTGGAGAACTTCCGTAGCAGGAAACCCTTTTAATTGTGTCCAAACTTCTTCTATTATAATGTCTATTTGTTGTAAATGGTATATAAGACCTGCATTATTTATAAACTGAAAATCGAATATTAGTTCGCTTGATTTCAATGATTCATCGAGTACTATTTCTTGAATAAAATAATTTTTCTCATTTTCCGACCTATACCAGATTGCATTTTGGGTATCGACAGAAATTTTGCTAAGTGATAAATTTCCTTGTTCTTTTATGAAGAATTGATTAGGATAGTAGTGCCACCCTATTTCAGGGTGCTTCAACATTAATGAAATAAGCTCAGTATGTCCCCAATGCGAAATTGAGAGGCCATTACGCAAATTCTGTTGTCCTTTGTTCATGAATTTTTCAACGGCTTCTATCATTGATTCTTCATGTTCATACTCCTTTTTTAATAGTTCAAACCATTGCATGTCGTTTTTTTAGAAATCTTCCGGCGTAACCAATATCCATGATGACATTTCCAGAAATTTATCAATAGCATGCTCAAGGGATAACTTAATGTCGGCTTTATGGTTTGTAGTAAGGTTAGAAGAGTAAAACTTGTATTGAAAACCTGTATATACAAAATCATTAGTTCTTCTCCATCTCTTTTTTAGAATGCTATCGACTCCTTTATAATCACCAGAAGCATCTGAGCTTATTATTGATTCCAGTCCTCGCGCATTAGCTTCAGCTATTATTAGTTGATTCAACACTCTAACGAATTCATGACCGCCTCAGCTCCTTTTCCAATTATCTGATACAAGTTTGCTACATTAGGGATAGGCATAAGTTCAATGGTTTATTTGATTAGGTTACCAATACTAATAAATGTATAAGTATTATAACAATATATCCCTAATGTGGTTTTGAATATGCATTAAAAAGGTTTCATCTAGAAATCAGAAGATGGGAGATATGAAAAAAGGTAGTTTCAGAAGGGAGAAAAGTATAGAGAAACAGATAATCTATGTCTTACCAAACAAAAAAAGGCTTTCAAGCGTATGCTTAAAAGCCTTTTAATTTTCCTTGTAGCGAAAGAGGGAGTTGAACCCTCGACCTCAGGGTTATGAATCCTGCGCTCTAACCACCTGAGCTACCTCGCCATTTCCCGTCTTCTATTTCAAAACGGAGTGCAAAGATAACGGGGAAAATGATAAAAGCCAAACGTTAAATGCAAAAAGTTATTATTATTTAATAAGATAATAGCTCTTCGACTGCCGCTGCTACTTTTTCAGGATTCGGTAATGCCATATTTTCCAGCAATATATTCATTGGAACAGCGGGTAAATCCATTGCTCCAAGGGTGAATACAGGTGCATCCAGAGATTTGAAACAAGCTCTTTGTATACGCCCGGATAAGGCTTCTGCAAAAGAATTGTTTAACTGCTCTTCTGTAAGCACCAGACATTTACCATGTTTACGAACTGTGTTGAAAATGAGTTCTTCGTCCAGTGGGAAAAGCGTACGCAAATCAATGATCTCCACCTGACCAGGGAAAGATGCTGCGGCTGCCATTGCCCAATACACCCCCATACCGTATGTGATGATGCAAAGGGTTTCGCCCCGTTTGGTATCGCGGGGATGAGATTGTAATACAACCCGCCCTTTCCCTAATGGTAAAACATAGTCTTTATCAGGTTCTACCATAATAGCCGCCTGCGTGCCAGGAACCTTACTCCAGTATAAACCTTTATGTTCCAGCATGACTACCGGGTTGGGATCTAAGAAAGCCGCTTTCATCAGCCCTTTCATGTCTGCGGCATTAGATGGGTACACGACTTTGATGCCCTTGATAGTCAGTAAGGTAGATTCTATACTCCCGGAATGATACGGTCCGCCGCCACCGTATGCCCCGATGGGAACACGGATAAGCGTTTGTACAGGATACTTGCCATTACTCAGATAACAGGATTTAGAAATCTCCGTCACCAGCTGGTTGAGGGCCGGGTAAATGTAATCGGCGAACTGGATTTCGACAATGGGTTTAACACCAACAGCCGCCAGCCCGGCGGTAGCACCTACAATATAAGCCTCCTGAATGGCAGTATTATATACACGATGATCACCGAACTTCTCAGCCAGCGTAGCCGCTTCACGGAATACGCCGCCAAGACGACGCCCTACATCCTGGCCAAAGAAGATCGCCTCAGGGAACTCCTGAAGAATCTCCTCCACTGCATGCAACGCAGCATCCACCATTACCACTTTATTGCCGTTAACAGGTGAACGTACACCCTGCTCTTCAGTCACCGCAGCAGGCGCAAATATATGGTCCTGCACAGTGGAAGGATCTGGGTCATCTGCTCCTTTAGCCCGGGCAAATTCAATACTGATATATTCACAGATATCTTCCTCGATGGCTAAGAGATCATCCTCAGGAAATCCGGACGCTAATAAAATATTCCGTAACTGCGGAATGGGGTCTTTTTCTTCATGCAAAGCGAGGTCTTCCGCCGTACGGTACCATTCTTTCCGTACACCAGAAGTATGATGACCCAGCAATGGAACACAGGCGTGCACCAAAATAGGCTTCCTTTCCTGGCGAACATAACTGATCGCCGCTCCCATAGCATGGTAGCTTTCTTCAAAGTTGCTCCCATCCACCCGCATACGTTCCAGTCCTTTAAACCCGGCAGCATACTCGTAAGCATCCATTACCCGGGTTTCCGCAGCACTGGCCGAGATCCCCCATTCATTGTCCTGGATGAGGTAGATGACAGGCAATTGCCATAAAACAGCGCTCTGCAGCGCCTCACTCACCTCTCCTTCCGTTACACTGCCGTCTCCCAGGGAACATAATACCACCGGCGCCTGCCCTTCAGGGGCTAATCCAATACGTTCCAGGTAGCTGATGCCCTGCGCCATCCCTGTGGCCGGGATCACCTGCATACCTGTAGCGCTGCTCTGATGAGGAATGTGGGGACGGTTGGCCTCCACGCTGTTCGGATGACAATAATAAGATCGCCCGCCGGAAAAAGGATCATCTCCCTTTGCCAGTAACTGCAGCATCAGCTCATAAGGCGAAAAGCCCATCGCTAATAACATGCTGTCATCCCGGTAATAAGGACTGGCATAATCCCAGGGGTGTAACTGAAGCCCCGTCGCGATCTGTATCGCTTCATGGCCACGGGAAGTGGAGTGTACATACTTGCATACCGGGCGGTTCGCCTCGTAGATGGCAGCCATGTCCCTGGCCTGACACATCAGCCGGTAAGCCTTTAGTAAAATAGCCTGTTTGCTTACGTCCGTGGTAATAGTGGCTTTAAAAGTTGGAGCGCTTATACTATCTTTAAACACGTAAGATTGTTTTGGTGATTCTTAAAAACAAATATATAGTTGCTACAACAACTATTGCTATCGCAAATTAACTATTATGCCTGATACTTTTGTAAATAATCCAACTTTTTATAAGTTGGATGCAACCCTGAAAAGAATCCGTAACTATTGGCAAAAAACCTTCGATGCAAACAAAAAAGACATTACAGTGGATCAGTGGTTACTGATAGAGAACCTGTACAAGCATAATAAGATCACCCATAATGAGCTGGCAAAGCTCACTTCCAAGGATATTACGACCGTATCCCGTATCATAGAACTATTGGTAAAGAAAGAGTTAGTGGTACGTGAAGGCTCCCCCCTGGACAGACGGAAAGTATATTTACAACTGACCCCTAAAGGATCGGAAAAATATAAAGATGTGAGGCCCTTAGTGCTGGAAATGCGTAAAACAGGCTGGGTGGGCCTGAATGAAGGTGATTATCAGGAGTTAACAAGGATCCTGGATGTGATTTATAATAACATACCGTAGGCCGACCGGGAAATTTCCCGGTCAGCCCGGGATCTTATTTGATTTCGAATTCAAGCAGACTGTCATTCTCAATGAAAGCTTCCAGCTTATCTCCGATCTCTACAGGCCCTACTCCGGCAGGAGTACCCGTAAACACAAGGTCCCCAATATTCAGCGTAAAGTATTTGGAGATATAGGCAATCAGGAAATCGAAAGAAAACAGCAGGTCTTTCGTATTCCCCTGTTGTGCTATCTGTTTGTTCTTGTACAGGCAGAAGTTAATGTCTTTCTTATCAAGCTCCGGTGTAATAGGAATAAACTGCCCCACTACGGCAGAGTTATCAAACGCCTTGGCTATCTCCCAGGGTAAACCTTTCTGCTTCTGTTTATCCTGCAGATCGCGGGCCGTAAAATCAATTCCAACACCTAGCTGATCATAATATTTATCCGCAAATTTCTCCTGTATATGCTTGCCATTCTTACAGATACGAAGCACCAGCTCACATTCATAATGCAGGTTATCAGTAAACTCAGGATAATAGAAAGGGTGGTTATTCTGTAACAATGCATTCTTCGGCTTCATAAAAATCACCGGTTCCGCAGGCACCTCATTTTTCAGCTCCTTTGCATGATCTGCATAATTTCTACCAACGCAAATAATTTTCATATCGTTTAAGTTAGTTATATTTATTCATTGTACGTTCAATACCGATGGTCCCGAAGCTCTCAATGATCTCTACAGATTTATTCATCTTTTCCAATACGATAGGCCATTCCTCACCAGACCATTTACCCAGTACAAATTCTACCTGTTTCCCTTTAGGGAAATTATTCCCTACGCCAAAGCGTAAACGGGGATACTGATTGGTACCCAGCAGTTCCTGGATACTGGTAAGCCCATTGTGGCCGGCATCACTCCCTCCCGGACGGATACGTACCTTTTCCAACGGAAGGGCCAGGTCATCTAATATTACGAATATATTCTCCAGGGGGATTTTTTCTTTGTCCATCCAATACTTCACGGCTTTACCGCTGAGGTTCATATAGGTGGTAGGTTTGATGACCACAAATACACGTCCTTTCCATTTGCACTCAGCTACGTCTGCCAGCCTTTCACTTTTAAAAGTACCTCCATGCTTCTTCACAAAAACGTCTACAACATCAAAGCCTATATTATGACGGGTATTTTCATATTCAGTACCAATATTACCTAATCCAACTATCAGGTATTTCATCTGTTGATATTTTAATGTCTTCTATATATGGGCAAAAATAGAAAAAGTCCCGTCTTGGTTGAACCGAGACGGGACTTTTTCCAAAAATATCTGAAAAGAAGCTTATTTCTTTTTAGTATCTGCACTAGCCTCTTCCTGACGCAACTGACGAGTCATTACTACAGAAGCGATAGGAATACGTGGAGAGTTCAGGATCTCGATGTTTGGAGCAACTACGTCCTGTACACGAACGTTACCGTTCAGTTCAAGGTTGTCGATGCTTACTTCGATATTTTCACGCAGGTCTTTAGGCAAAGCCTTAACTTTCAGCGCCTTGATCTTAACAACCAGTTTACCACCGGCCTTAACACCTTCAGACTGACCAACGATTTTGATAGGCAATGTAACTGATACATGCTTACCTTCTACCAGTTCCAGGAAATCGATGTGAGCCAGTTCGTCTGTCACTACATCAAACTGCATATCTTTCAATACGCATCTGTAAACTTTGCCATCTAACTTAACTTCGGCCAGCTGGAAATCAGGTGTGTACACCAGATTCTTGAATGCGATAGCTGGAGCTGAAAAACTTACGGTTTCTGCACCCCCGTAAATAACACAAGGCACTTGTCCCTCAGAACGGATTTGGCGGGTGGCTTTTTTGCCGTATTCGCTCCTGAGTTGTCCTTCGATTGTTATCGTTTTCATTGATTAAACATTTATGTTGTTAAAAATTAAACACGTTCATACTACCGGCGGTGACTGTGTACAAACAAGTTGGTAATCGACTTGTTCTCGTACATGTTCCTGATAGCTACTGCAAAAAGGTCTGCAACACTAAGTACTTTAATCTTACTGCTCTCCATCCTTAAAGGGATCGTATCGCAGATCACCATCTCTTCCAGCACTGAGTTCTCAATATTTTCAAAGGCCTTTCCACTTAATACAGGATGGGTACAAAATGCGCGAACGCTCTTTGCTCCCTTTTCCATTAACAGGTTAGCTGCTTTGGTAAGCGTACCTGCCGTATCACAAATATCATCTATCAACACCACTTCCCTGTCTTTCACCTCTCCTATCACTACCATGGAGGCGATCTCATTCGCACGTTTACGGTGCTTGTCGCAAATCACCATTTCTGCATTGAAATAGGCCGCAACTTCCCTTACCCTGTTAGTACTACCTACGTCAGGGGACGCGAAGGTAAGACTTTCCAGCTTTAAATTCTCTATGTATGGGATGAAAATTGCGGAACTGTCCAGGTGGTCCACAGGGATATCAAAGAACCCCTGTATCTGGGGCGCATGTAAATCCATGGTTATCACCCTGTTAGCACCGGCGGAAGTGAGCAGATTAGCTACCAGTTTGGAAGCAATTGCTACCCTTGGCTTGTCTTTTCTGTCTTGCCTGGCAAAACCAAAGTACGGAATGACAGCGGTAATATACCCTGCGGAGGCCCTCTTGGCCGCATCTATCATCATCAATAATTCCATCAGATTTTCTGAAGGAGAATTGGTACTCTGGATGAGGAAAACATAATCTCCACGGATACTCTCCATGTAGATAGGCTGAAACTCGCCATCGCTGAACTTCTGGATGGTAAGCTTACCCAGACCATTGCCATATCGTTTGGCAATCTTTTCTGCCAGCTCCGGATTACTGTTTCCTGTAAATATTTTTACTGATGGTTGCATGTCTATGACTATGGAAAAGAGGTTGCGAAATTATAACTTTTGGAGTATGTAATGCTATTTTTTTGTTTCAATCGCCATAATGCAGACAATCTTACTGCTTTTAAAATGTATAACTATATTGTTATTAGTTATTTACATAAAAATCCCATAGCGCAAATAATAATGTACCCATACTAAGAGCCCTCAATTTAGAAAGAATTTAAGGGATTGAGGAAAATATGTATTTTTGCTAAAAAACTTAGTAAATCTATGGAAGCTGCTGTTAGCCTACCCTCTCATATAGCCATAAAAGATTGGGCAGATGATGATAAGCCCAGAGAAAAATTAATGAATAATGGAGCCGCTTCTCTCAGCGATGCAGAACTACTGGCCATTATATTAAATAACGGGCACAAACAGAAATCGGCGGTAGAACTGGCCAGGGATATACTCCGTAACGCCGCATTCAACCTCAGTGAGCTGGGAAAACAAAGTGTACTGCAGCTTAAAAAGAACAGAGGTGTAGGAGATGCCAAAGCAGTTGCCATTGTAGCCACTATGGAACTTTCCCGGCGCCGGCAGAACAGTTATTCTCTTAAAAAGGAAACCATCAGGCATGGCAGTGATGCCGCACTTTATTTTAAGCCCTTACTCGGGGACCATACCCGGGAAACCTTTCATGTACTGTATCTGAATAATGCGTCCAAAGTATTAAAGAGCAGTTGCATCAGCTCAGGGGGTATCACCAACACCTTCGCAGATCCCAGGGTCATTTTCAGGGAAGCCCTGGAGCTGGGCGCTACACGTATTATCCTTTGCCATAACCATCCTTCAGGAAGTCTCACCCCAAGCAACGCAGATATCAGCATCACAAAAAAAATAAAAGAAGCCGGGCTCCTCTTTGATATCACAGTACTGGATCACATAATCGTATCAGAAGCAGGCTATTGCAGCATGGTGGAAGAAGGGTTCATTATATAAGATTTGAATATATAATCTCTTTTTCCTTACATTCGCAATTATTTTATTTTCAAATACTAACATGCTCAAAATAGGAATCTTTGGGGTAGGACATCTGGGTAAAATTCATCTCTCCCAGCTGGCCACCATGAAAGACGTAGAAGTGGTAGGTTTTTACGATCCGGCGAATACAAATGCAGACAGTATCGCCGAGCAGTACAAGATTCCGAGATTCGATGTAGCTGAAGAGCTGATACTGGCTTCAGACGCGATTGACATCGTTGCTCCCACCACACAACACTTTAAATTGTGTGAAATGGCAATCCGTAACGGAAAGCACATTTTTGTGGAGAAGCCTATGACCAACACCCTGGAAGAAGCTAAAACACTGGTCAAACTGGTGGAAGAAGCGAATATAAAATTCCAGGTAGGGCATGTTGAACGCTTCAATCCCGCCTTCCTCGCACTGAAAGGATACGACCTTAAACCAATGTTCATAGAAGTACACCGCCTGGCCGAATTCAATCCACGCGGTACAGATGTAAGTGTGATCCTGGATCTGATGATCCATGATATAGACATCGTACTGAGCATTGTAAAATCTACCGTAAACAGGATCTCTGCCAGCGGAGTAGCCGTAATGAGCGATACCCCCGATATCGCCAACGTTCGCATAGAATTCCATAATGGTTGTGTGGCTAACTTAACGTCCAGCCGTATCTCCCTGAAGAAAATGCGTAAAATGCGCCTGTTCCAGAAAGATGCTTACATAGGTATCGACTTCCTGGATAAGAAAACAGAAATCATCAAGCTGAAAACACCAGAAGATGAAGGGCTGTTTACACTGGATATAGAAACCAATGCGGGCAGAAAAACCATCGCTATCGACAACCCGGAAATTAAACAGGTGAACGCAATCCGTATGGAGCTGGAAATGTTCCGTGATGCTATTTTGCAGAATAAACCTGTACCGGTGAATGCGATTGATGGATTACAGGCACTGGATGTAGCTCACCAGATTTTGCAGAAGATCAATAAAGGCTTATCCAGTTCTGAATCAGCCCAGTAAAGCACTGGCTATAATAAGATCCAGCGGACGGGTGATCTTTATATTTGCTTCCTCTCCGGGAACCAATCTAATAATATGCCCCTGCCTTTCTACTACCGTAGCTTCATCCGTAAATAACGGATCGTAAGGTGATGCAAATGCCGGAAGGATTAATTCTGATAAAAACGTTTGTGGGGTTTGTATAATACTGAAACGCTCGCGATCTACCGCCCGGTTTCCTTCTTCATGTAATTCACGTATACTGTCTTTCATATTGATAGCAGGGATAGCACTGCCAGACTCCAAAGCAGCTTCATAACAACTACGTATCAACTCCACACTCACCAGTGGCCGTACACCATCATGTACAAATACTACCGAATGCTCCTGCACCTGGTCCAGCCCATTCTTCACAGAATGAAACCTCGTCTCTCCTCCCTTTATCAGCATGATACCAGGAAATTCTCCCAGCCACTCTTCTACATAACTGAAATGCGCCTCCGGTAATACAAGCACGATCTGCATATCAGCATATGCCTTTGCAAATGCGGAAACAGTATGCCATAACACAGGCTTTCCCGCCAGTTCCAGGAACTGTTTGGGCACAGCGCTCCCCATGCGGGTACCTGATCCGCCTGCAACGATGATGGCTATCTTTTTTCTTGGTTCCATATCAAAAAAAAGTCCCGCATAACTGCAGGACTTCCTTCAAAATTTTTATCATCAGATGATCAGCATAGCATCGCCATAACTGAAGAAACGGTATTTTTCTTTAATCGCCTGTTGGTAAGCTTCCATTACCAGGTCGTAACCGGCAAAAGCACATACCATGATCAGCAGGCTTGTTTTTGGCAGATGGAAGTTAGTCACCAGTGCATTAGGAATAGAAAAATCATAAGGAGGATGGATAAAGGTATTCGTCCAGCCTTCTGCAGCTTTCAGCAGATTCTGTGCCGTTACAGAAGATTCTACCGCTCTTACGGTAGTAGTTCCGATAGCACAAACCTTGCGATTATCTTCCTTAGCCTTGTTTACGATCTTTACAGCGTATTCATCTATGTTGAAATACTCTGCATCCATTTTATGTTTGCTCAGGTCTTCTACCTCAATCGGGCGGAAAGTACCTAAACCAGTGTGCAGTGTTACTTCCGCAAACTTTACACCTTTGATTTCAAGACGTTTGATCAACTCGCGGCTGAAGTGCAAACCCGCAGTAGGAGCAGCAACAGCACCTTCATATTTAGCATAAACGGTCTGATAACGCTCTTTATCTTCGTCTTCAGGTTTACGCTTGATGTATTTAGGAAGAGGAGTTTCTCCCAGTGTGTCTAATACCTGCTTGAACTCTTCGTCATTTCCTTCGAACAAAAAGCGGATAGTACGGCCACGGGAAGTAGTGTTATCAATTACTTCTGCTACCAGTGATTCATCATCACCAAAGTATAATTTATTACCAACCCTGATTTTACGGGCAGGGTCTACGATCACATCCCACAAACGGTTTTGCTTGTTCAGCTCACGCAGCAGGAATACTTCAATCTTAGCACCGGTCTTTTCCTTACGGCCATACAGACGTGCCGGAAATACCTTGGTGTTATTTACCACCATTACATCCTTATCATTGAAGTAGCCGATAATGTCGCGGAAAACTTTATGCTCTATTTTTCCGGTAGCGCGGTTTACCACCATTAAACGTGCTTCGTCTCTTGTTTTGGAAGGGTGCTGTGCAATTAGATTTAAAGGAAGATCGAACCTGAACTGTGATAGTTTCATATTACGGTATGAATGAATTTAAGGTTGCAAAAGTAAGGATAATTATGGTATCAATCAAAAAATGATTAACATACCATTATAAACAGTTAATTATACATGAATGTTTTTAGGAATAGAACTGATGAGCTGGCGGGTATATATACTTTGAGGATGCTCATATACCTGGTTGGCATCTCCTGATTCTTCAATTTTGCCCTTATTCATCACCATCATACGGTCACTGATAAACCTTACGACAGAAAGATCATGCGAGATAAAGATGTAGGTGAATCCAAACTCCTCCCTTAACTGCATCAGCAGGTTCAGCACCTGCGCCTGTATGCTTACATCCAGAGCGGCCACAGATTCATCACAAATGATAAAGGATGGCTGTAAGGCCAATGCCCGGGCTATTACAATACGTTGCCGCTGCCCGCCGGAGAACTCATGTGGATAGCGGTGGTAATGCTCAGGCTGCAGGTTCACCTTCTCCAGCAACTCCTGTACCTTCTCTTTACGCACCTTATCATTACCGTGTAAACCATGTACGTGCATGGGTTCCAGGATGGCCTGCCCTATTGTTAACCGTGGATTTAAAGAAGAATAAGGGTCCTGGAAAATGATCTGGATATCCTTGCGAAGGTCCCGCATAGCTGCTGCGGACAAACTGCTGATATCCTTTCCTTTATAGATGATGCTGCCACTGGTTGGTTCTACCAGTCGTAATAGTGTTCTGCCCAAGGTTGTCTTCCCGCATCCCGACTCTCCTACCAGTCCCATGGTCTCCCCTTCTCTTACATTAAAACTCACGCCATTCACGGCTTTGGTCCAGGTAAGGGTTTTCCCTAAGAAGTTACGGGTAGCGGGAAACCAGGTATGCAGGTCATTTACTTCCAGCAGCAGTGGGTTTGCGACTAATTGCTGCTCCCGGCCGGCGATTTCAGCAGCAGGTATCTCCAGACTGTTCACCAGCCCTTTTACAGCTTTCTCTTTTTCATGGATCTGACCATCAGCATCCACGTCCATAAAATCCCGGATCACCGGCAGGCGGTATAAACGCTTATCCAGCGGAGGACGGCAAGCCAGCAGCCCTTTTGTATAGGGATGCTGCGGATGAGTGAATAGTTGCTGTACGGTGCCCTGTTCCACGATACGGCCTTTATACATTACCGCTACTTTGTCTGCGATTTCCGCAATCACACCCAGATCGTGCGTAATGAAGACCACGCTCATACCTGTCTGCTGCTGCAGTTCTTTCAATAATTCGAGGATGGCTTTCTGAACGGTTACGTCCAGCGCTGTAGTTGGTTCGTCTGCGATCAGTAACCGGGGCTGACAACTAATCGCCATCGCGATCATCACACGTTGTTTTTGTCCGCCTGAAAGTTGATGAGGATATCGATGCAATAACAATTCGGGATCTGGCAGTTTTACCTGCCGGAATAAAGCCAGGGTTTGTTCCCGTGCTTCACGTGCAGCAACCTTCTTATGCAGCCGTATCGCCTCCATTACCTGCGCGCCGCAGGTATGCAAAGGATTCAGCGAAGTCATTGGTTCCTGGAAGATCATGGCGATTTCATTACCCCGCCATGCACGCATTTGTTGTTCAGAAAGGTTTGAAAGGTTAACGGGCGGCTGATCGCCTGCTGTATATAACATACTCCCGGCAGTTGGCTGTATCAGCCGCATGATAGACAGGGCGGTGACAGATTTACCGGAGCCGGACTCTCCGACTATGCCCACAATTTCGCTGGTGCCAATATCCAGTGAAATATCGTTCACGGCTATTGTACCAGGAAATGAAACGGTCAGATTACGGATTGATAGCAGAGATTCCAGTATTTAGTGTTGGCATATTACGAAACAATCCGCAGAATCACAATCTAAAATCGGAGATGTCTTACCGTCTGGTGGCTGTTACCAAGATTCTTCAGGGAATCGATACCTATTCTCAGGTGTCTTTCCACAAATTCAGTGGTTACTTTCTTATCACTTGCTTCTGTTTTCACGCCTTCCGGTACCATAGGCTGATCGGATACCAGCAGCAGGGCCCCGGTAGGGATCTTATTGTAAAAGCCTACAGAGAAGATAGTGGCGGTTTCCATGTCTACGGCCATTGCACGGATCTTTTCCAGATAACGCTTAAACTCAACATCATGTTCCCATACCCTGCGGTTAGTACTGTAACAGGTGCCTGTCCAGTAATCACAGCCATATTCACGGATGGTGGTAGAAATTACTTTTTGCAGGGCGAAAGCAGGAAGCGCCGGTACTTCTGGAGGGAAATAGTCGTTGGATGTACCCTCTCCCCTGATAGCAGCAATGGGCAGGATCAAATCGCCTATGTTATTCTTTTTCTTTAAACCACCGCATTTACCAAGGAATAATGCGGCTTTGGGAGAAATAGCGCTCAGCAGGTCCATTACAGTCGCAGCACTGGGACTGCCCATCCCAAAATTAATGAGGGTGATATTACCGGCGGTAGCACATTGCATGGGCTTACCGGCACCAATGATCTCAACGTTGTTCCATTCAGCAAAATAAGTGAGGTAATTACTAAAGTTGGTCAGGAGAATATAAGACCCAAAGTTTTCGAGTTTTTCTCCCGTGTAGCGGGGAAGCCAGTTAGCTACAATTTCTTCTTTTGTCTTCATAGCCTTTTGACAAGCGAATATACGAAAAAGAGTCCATCTTCTTACCTTCGCCCTATGATTGCTATAGAATTCCCTGCCCCTGATTTCAAAATAATAAGGGAAACCGGCAGAGATTTCATCTTTGACCGGTACCGTAAAAAGAATGTGGTGCTAACTCCGGAAGAGTGGGTAAGACAGAATTTTCTCAATTACCTGGTAAAAACGCTCAACTACCCTGCTTCTCTGATAGGAATAGAGAAAGAGATTTACCTGGGAGAGATGAAAAAACGCTGTGATATCGTGGTATATAACAGAGAAACGAAACCCTGGATGATCATTGAATGTAAGGAGATGAATGTTGCTTTAACTCAAACCGTCCTGGAACAGGTCATCCGTTATCATATGGTATTGCCCACGGCCTATCTCGTTATTACAAACGGAGTAAATACCTTTTGCTGCCAGCATATTGGGCAGCAATGGACGTTTATTCCGCAGTTACCAGCTCATTTATAAAAAAAGGACTGTCCTAAAGAACAGTCCTTTTTCTTTGTATAAACAAACGACCCATCAAGGGAAAATACCTAATTGTTCGTAAGCAGCACCTACTTTATCAATAGCACATACATAAGCAGCGGTACGCATATCATGTATATTATTATTACCGACCATTATTTCACGCACTTCATGCAGCGCAGCATGCATGGTTTCTTCCAGACCGGAATATACCAGATCTAATTCATCCGCACCATGCGCTATAAATTTCCGTTCTCTTTCCGATACCTTTTTACCGGTCAGATCTTCAATTACCCCCAGGATATGAATATTCATATTTTCATCGAAGCGTTTGCCCAAACGGCCATAACGTACATGGCTCAGGTTCTTCAGCCACTCGAAGTATGATACGGTTACACCACCTGCATTCAGGAACATGTCCGGTACTACGATCACCCCTTTTTTACTCAGGATCTCATCTGCTTCCGGTGTAATAGGACCATTCGCAGCCTCTCCGATAATGCGGGCTTTAATATTAGCCGCATTGCCTTTGTGGATCACCTGTTCCAGCGCTGCCGGGATCAGGATATCACATTCCATTTCCAGACCGTCTGTATTCTTTTTCAGGTTGGTAGCACCAGGATAGTTGATGATAGAACCGGTGTCATTCCTGTGCTTTAATACCTTATCAGGGTCCATTCCCTGCTCGTTGTAGATAGCGCCATCCCACTCGATGAGCCCTACTATGATAGCACCTGCTTCGTGGAAGTACTTGGCAGCATGATAACCTACGTTACCCATACCCTGTACGATCACTTTTTTACCCAGTATACCGGGTTCCAGGCCTACTTTCTTCATGTCTTCCTTGATATTGCAAAGCTCCTGCAGGCCATAGAATACGCCTAAACCAGTAGCTTCTTTACGACCACGGACACCACCCTGTGAAAGCGGTTTACCAGTCACACAACCGTAACCGTCTACTTCTCCCGGGCGTAAGCTCATGTAAGTATCCAGTATCCAGCTCATTTCTCTTTCACCGGTACCATAATCAGGAGCGGGTACGTCTACGCCGGGTCCTATAAAGTTTTTCTTTACCAGTTCAGCAGTATAGCGGCGGGTAATGTTTTCCAGCTGGAAAGGAGTGTAATTGCGGGGATTGATTTTGATACCACCTTTAGCGCCACCGAACGGTACGTTAACGATCGCACATTTGTATGTCATGAGGGCTGCCAGGGCCATTACCTCGTCCTGGTTTACCGCTTCACTGAAACGGATACCACCTTTACATGGCAGTTTGTGATGAGAGTGTTGTACACGGTAGGCTTCGATAACCTCAATGGTATCACCTACGCGTACCGGGAATTTCATACGGTACACAGCATTACAGGCTTTGATCTGTTCCAGAATGCCATTTTCCCATTTCGTGAATTGTGCGGCTTTGTCGAAGCTTCTTTCAACACTTTGAAAGAAGTCCATGTTTTGTTCCTGCGCCATAAGTAGAATTTGTTTTGGTATAAATATATGTAGTTGGACTTATTGCCTCTCCTGATGATCGCGCCGCTCCAGCCTACTGATCTTACGTTCCAGCGAAATCAGGAATATGATAATGCCGGCAAAGATGATCAGTAGTACCCCTACTATCACATAAATCTTATCATTGCTGCGGAAGAATTCATTTACGGGCCCTTTCTCCGTATTCTGCTGCTGCGCATTCGCTAATAAAGAAAGCAGTAACAGTACGCAAGTGCAGCAAAAGGAAAACGCTTTGTTGATCATTTAAAAATATTTTTTAGCTCTAACTTTTTGTAGCGAACAACGAGGGTAAATATCCAGACACTGAGCAACGTCCATCCGATAAACGCAGGATATAATACCATTTTCATATTATTATCCGTGTCTTTAGATGCAAAACCAGGCGTGGAGGCACTACCGGGATGCAAGGAATCTACCATACGCGGAATAATGTATGTCAAGGGGATCAACAAAGCAAATGCAAAAATATTGAATACAGCAGAGATCCTGGCCCTTTTGTCGATGTCTGAGATAGACATACGCAATACCAGGTAGGCCATATAAATGAGCAACGCCACAGCAGTTAACATCTGCTTCGGGTCACTGGTGAAAGTACTCCCCCAGGTGTAAGTAGCCCATAAAGTACCTGTAGCAAAACCCAGCACACCATAAAATACACCCACACCACCTGCTGCACTGGCCAGTGCATCCTTACGGAGATCATAACCAGACAGATAACGTAAAGAGTTGATTACAGAAATGGTGAACATTGTATACATACAGACCCACATGGGTACATGAAAGTAGAGTCCGCGGGATGATTGTCCGTTGGTACCGATGATCGGTATTTTATGCGTAAATCCGGCTATTATCGTGTATGTAAGAATTAATACCGCTAAAGCTTTCCACCAGTGCTTTGCCATTTTAAACGAACTATATTCGGGGCAAACCTACAGGTTTTATTACTAATCTCAAAATCCTGTAAACTGATTATAATGGGATAGCAGATTGATCCTAATCCTTCCACAGGAAAGGAAATAATACCATAGATAGCGCAATGATCAGCACATCCATACTGCCCATCATCAGGAATAGTTTAGGTAAACCAGGCTGATAAACAATGATAAAGGAAGAACGGGCGATGCTGGATAACATCATCAGCAGGGGTAACATGATAGGAAAACCCATAATAGCCATCAGGGCTGCATTCTGATTGGCCTGTGCCGCAATGGCCGCCAGCATGGTGAACAACAGGGATAAACTGATGCCCCCCAGCATGATTACTCCCAGGAAGTACCATATATTAATAATGGGGTTGCCAAGGAACATCACACAACATACCAGGGTGATGATGCTCATAATGGCCATCAGCAGGATATTATATATCAGCTTGGCTGCAATGAAACTGCGCGGATGTACCAGGGAATAGAAATATAACAGCCGCCCCCTGTTCTCCTGCATAAAACTTTTGGCGATCGCATTCACAGAAACGAATAACTGCACCACCCAAAAGAGCGCATTCCATATTTTTTCTTCCGGCTTACCTATCATCAGGTTGATTACAAACACAGTAGATACAATGTATAAGAGGATACCATAAAAAGCGTACTTCTGACGCAATTCCAGTAATATATCCTTTTTTACAAGTGTAATGGTTTGATGTAATGCAGTGGATTTCATGTTGCCGCAAAGATAGTGAATAGCGTGCAAGTTGTTTTTTCCGCTATATTCGCTTCCATGAAAAAAATACTGGTAGCTAACCGTGGTGAAATAGCTTTAAGGATCATGAGATCGGCCAGAGAAATGGGCATAGGAACTGTGGCAGTGTATTCTGAGGCAGACCGCACCATGCCCTTTGTGCAATATGCAGACGAAGCAGTATGTATAGGCCCCCCTCCTTCTAATCAGTCATATCTCCTGGGAGATAAAATTATAGCTGCCGCAAAGCAGACAGGTGCTGACGCCATTCATCCCGGCTATGGCTTTCTGAGCGAAAATGCCCGTTTTGCACAGGCTGTGGCAGATGCCGGCATCATATTTATCGGTCCCAGCGCTGCTGCCATAGAAATGATGGGTAGCAAACTGGCGGCCAAACAGGCGGCACAGAAATTTGGTGTGCCCATGGTTCCCGGTACAGAAACTCCTTTACGCAGCCTGGAAGAGGCGAAGGAAGTGGTGAAGACCACCGGCTTCCCTATTCTGATCAAGGCTTCTGCCGGTGGTGGCGGTAAAGGTATGCGGGTGGTGAATGCCCCGGAAGAACTGGAAGAACAGATCCGCCTGGCGAAAAGTGAGGCAATGAGCGCTTTTGGAGATGATGCCGTATTTATAGAAAAATATGTCAGCGCACCGCGCCATATAGAGATCCAGATCCTGGGCGACCAGCATGGCAATTACGTGTATCTGTTTGAACGTGAATGCTCTATACAACGCAGACATCAGAAACTGATAGAAGAAGCCCCTTCTTCCTGCCTGACGCCTGACATCCGTTCCGCTATGGGTAAATGTGCCCTGGATGTAGCCCGCGCCTGTAATTATTATGGCGCAGGTACAGTAGAATTTCTGGTAGATGAACAGTTGAAATTTTATTTTCTGGAGATGAACACCCGTTTACAGGTCGAACACCCTGTTACGGAAATGATCACCGGACTAGACCTGGTAAAAGAGCAGATCCGCGTAGCCCGCGGAGAACAACTCTCCTTTAACCAGGAAAGCCTGTCCATTAATGGTGCGGCTATTGAACTGCGCATTTGTGCAGAAGACCCTGCCAATAACTTCCTCCCTGATACCGGTAAACTAAGTACGTATATCCGTCCGCAGGGATATGGGATACGTGTAGATGACGGGTACGAATCCGGTATGGACATCCCTATCTATTATGATCCCATGATTGCTAAACTGATTGCCTGGGGAACCACCCGCGAGGAAGCAAGGGAAAGATTATTACGGGCCATCGATGAATATCAAATAAAAGGTATACGTACAACGTTATCTTTCGGAAGATGGGCTTTACAGCAACCGGCATTTATCAACGGACAGTTTGACACCAACTTTATAGGGAAGTATTTTACCCCGGAATCACTGCAGCATCCGGTGCCGGATGAGGCCCGGGCCGCCGCCATACTCGCTGTGCAAATATGGCAGCAGGAACAGCGCAAAGCCCGGCAATCACCGGTAAATCAACAATCTGGCAAGTGGAAAACCCGGAAGTTGTTAAGATAATTCTAAAGCGCAGTCTAGTAACGGTAAATCTTGCTAGTTTTGTCCCGTACATTTTTGATATGAGAACGTTTATTTTAATGGTGATTGACTTCTTTTACCGTCCTTTCGCCAAACTAATGCCACTGCAAACGTTCCGCTACCTGGCTTGCGGGGGCGGGAATACTGCATTGGACATATTTTTATACTTTGTGTGTTATAACTTTGTATTACACCAACAGACCGTCTATCTCCCATTTATTACGATAGGAGCACATATTGCCGCCCTCTTCATGTCTCTGGCCGTTACTTTCCCTACAGGTTTCCTGCTCAGTAAATACATTGTATTCTCCGAATCCAATCTCAGGGGAAGGGTACAACTGATGCGTTATTTTATGCTGGTAGGTATTTGCATATGCCTCAACTACGGGTTTATGAAACTGTTCGTAGAACAATTTCATATTTTCCCGACCATCGCAAAAGTATTAACGACCATTTTTGTAGTTGGCTTCAGTTACCTGACGCAGAAGAAATTCACATTCAAAGTAAAAGCTCCCGTAGAATAAGTTATTTCACTTCGTAATAACAATGTCTGCACCTTGGTTCGTACAGGTCTGTTTCCCCTAACAGCACTGTATTGGTATCTGCTGTTTTACGATAAGAGTAATTCGCAATATTCCCGCATTTCATACAGATGGCGTGCAGCTTGGTAATATAATCGGCTTTAGCCAGCAGAAAAGGCATCTGTCCGAAAGGCTTGCCCAGATAATCCATATCCAGACCGGCTATAATCACACGGATTCCCCTCAGCGCCAGTTGGTCACATACATAAGGGAGTTCTCCATCAAAGAATTGTGCTTCATCTATTCCCACTACATCTACATCCTGAGCCAGCAATAAGATCTGTTGTGAATTCTCGATAGGAGTACTCATTATCTTACTCTCATCATGAGATACAAGATGCTGTAAATCATAACGGGTATCAATACCTGGTTTAAAAATCTCTATTTTTAAATTGGCAATGCGGGCACGTTTCAATCGCCTGATCAACTCCTCCGTTTTTCCCGAAAACATTGAGCCACAGATAACTTCGATCCACCCCCTTCGCCCTCCTGCAAGAGAAGGTTCAATAAACATATTATACTATTGTGATTTACAGTTAATTAAAAGATATAACTTTATGCAAGTAAAATAAATTCTCCGATACAGGCGTTAACAATTAAGCATGGAACGCATTTTGCATTCAATTTATTTTTTTTTAGACTATGGAAAAAATAAGTGCATTAATTGACAAGTTACAGGAATTAAAGAATTCAAATGCCGGATTGCAGTCCATATCTTATTATGTACAACTGCTGCAGGCTGAAATAACACAGACCCGCAACAGACAAAAGCAGGAAGGTCATCGTGAATCCAGCCATATCGCTGTGATCATGCCTTCGGCAACACTGACTGAATCTGCAAACGGATATCCAAATAACTATAATTATACTGAGAAAGTACCTGCTAAGGCGGTTGCTGTTGCAAAAATACCTGAGTTTGAACCTCCTGTAAGGGTTGCCGAACCTCAACAGCTGGTTGTTGAACAAAAGCCTGAGCCGAAACCGGTATATCAGCCGGTTATACCATCAACAGCTACGCAGGTCCCTCCCGAACATCAGGCTTATCAGCCTAAACCGGTTGTACCTCAGCCAGTTGCAGAACAGAAACCCGAATATCAGGCTTATCAGCCTCAGCAAGCTCCTGAACCGGTAGCCAAGGCTGTTCAGGTGCCTGATTACCAACCGGCAAAAGCCTCTGAGCCAGTGGCTTATCATCCAATTGCGGAGCAAAAAGCAGCGCCGGTTGAACCTAAGCCAGTCGCCGAACAGATACCTCACAGGCCATCTGCAATTCCTCCTCCGCCTCCGGCCCCCATACCAGAGGTCCCTGAAGAGAAAAAGCCGGCCATGATCACCTTATACTCCCAAACAGAGCAGAACAACAGGCCAGAAAATAACAACGGCCTGCATAAAGAACTCAAAGAACTTAACCAGCGCGTAGCTCAAAATACAACTTCCTTAAACGAACGCTTCCGTCAGAGCCAGGTAGAACTGGCAGACAGACTGGGTGAAATGCCTATAAAAGACCTTCGTCATGCCATAGGTATCAACGATAAATTCCAGTTCATCCAGGAATTGTTCCGCGGAGATATAGACACTTACGAACGCTCTATCAAAACAATCAATGAATTCCATTCCTTACAGGAAGCAGAATACTGGATTGAAAGAGAACTCAAAATCCGTCAGGGTTGGGTAGATCAGAACCACATCGTTAAGCAGTTCTATTCTATCGTAAGAAAACGTTTCACCTGATCCAGCTAAATCAGCCGCTTTTCCTGAATATAATTGAGAATCTTTTCAGTCGCCCCTTTATTATCTGCCACATAACGGCCGGCTATCTGTCCGATCTGTGCGCAAAGCGAATCATCTTCCAGTAAAGCTTCCATTTCCCTGTTCATCGCAAACTGATGGCCAACAGAGATCGCTCCTCCTAAAGCCAGCAATGTTGCTGCCTCAGGGAATTTATGGTATACAGACCCAAATACCACTGGCTTGCTGTAAGTAGCAGGCTCCAGTATATTATGGATCCCCTCCTTCCCAAATCCACCTCCTACATAAGTAACACGTGCATACCTGTACAATGCTGATAACATCCCTACATTATCTATAATCAACACAGATCCCGGTTTCAAAGAAGAATACCTCACCGCCCCGGGAAACAATCCCTGCAATTGCTGAATATGACTTTCATCTACCTCGTGCGGTGCAATAATCAAACATCTGCCGGCTTGTTCCCGCCACCAACCTGCCAGCACAAGCTCATCCGAATGCCAGGTACTTCCTGCTATCACAGCCTTCCTCTCCCCGATAAACTCTTTTATCCCGGCTACCGGCGGGGCCTCTTCCAGTAAATCCCAGACTCTGTCAAAACGGGTATCCCCTGCCAGAGACACATTTTTAACCCCGATTCCCGCTAGCAGGTCCAAAGAAGTCTTATTCTGTACAAACAACCAGTTAAATTTCTTCAGCAACCGGCGAAACATTCCTCCATAAAATTTAAAAAAAGGTTGTTCCGGCCTGAAAATGCCTGAAATCAGCAATACGGGTATATTATTTTTATATAAAGTCGTTAGGTAATGGTACCAGAACTCGTATTTAATGAAAATAGCCAGTTTAGGTTGAAGAATCGCTATAAAGTCCTTCGCATTTTGCTTCGTATCCAATGGCAAATAGAATATATGATCTGCTACCGGATAATTTTTTCTCACCTCATAGCCTGAAGGAGAAAAGAAAGTAAGTACGATCCGGCTATCCGGGTATTTATTATGAATGGCCTCCAGCACAGGCCTTCCCTGCTCAAACTCCCCCAGGGAAGCCGCATGGATCCATATACACCCTGTATCCACCTGCATTTTTTCCCGCCAGTTCTTACGTCCTTCCAGCCACAGACGAGCCTTTGCATTGCCTGTAAAAGCAGCCAGAGACACGCCTGTCCTGTATAACCGGATTCCAATATTATATACCAGGGTGTCCACCATAGGGTAAATACTTTTACTGAATTTTAAACCAGGGGCAAAGATACTGTCCTTACTATGTCAAAATTTGTAAATTTGCTCACTTTAATCAAAATATCTATCCCAGACATGGTTCCGATTCAAATGGTGGATCTTAAACGCCAATACTTAAAAATTAAGCCACAGGTAGAAGCTGCCATGGCCGAAGTGTTAGATAATGCCGCATTTATCAATGGCGCACCTGTACAACAATTCGCCACGGCACTGCAGGAATACCTGGGTGTAAAACATGTAATTCCTTGCGCCAATGGCACCGATGCTTTGCAGATCGCTATGATGGCGCTTGATCTGGAACCAGGGGATGAAGTCATTACGCCTTCATTCACCTTCATTGCTACAGCAGAAGTAATAGCGCTGTTAAAGCTGAAGCCGGTGTTTGTGGATGTAGATCCTAAAACTTTCTGCCTGGACCCTGTGCAGGTAGAAAAAGCCATTACGGCTAAAACAAAGGCGATCGTACCGGTACACCTGTACGGTCACAGTGCAGATATGGAACCTCTCATGGAGATTTCCCGTAAACATAATATCCCGGTAATAGAAGATAATGCGCAGGCCATAGGTGGCAATTATACTTTTAAAGATGGTACAGTGAAAAAGGTAGGATCTATCGGCCAGATCGGCTGTACCTCCTTCTTTCCGTCCAAAAACCTGGGTTGTTACGGAGATGGCGGCGCCTTATTCACCAATGATGATGCGCTGGCCGCAAAGATCAGAATGGTGGCGAACCATGGCCAGTCTGCCCGCTACTACCACGATGTGGTAGGCGTAAACTCCCGCCTGGATACCCTTCAGGCAGTAGTACTCAATATCAAATTACCCCTCCTCGACGAATACATCATGGCCCGACGGGCTGTAGCGGACGCTTACGATGCTGCTTTTGCCGGCATCCCGCAGATCACTACCCCTTTCCGCGCTGCCAACAGTTTCCACGTATATCATCAGTATACCCTTCAGTTAAATGGCATAGACCGTAACGCCCTGCAGCAATATCTGCAGGAACGCCAGGTTCCAGCCATGATCTACTATCCTGTTGCTGCTCATCAGCAAAAAATGTTTGCTCACCTGGGTGGAAATGATTTTAATCTTCCTATTACAAATGACCTGACAACCAAGGTAATTTCATTACCAATTCACACCGAAATGGATCAAGATCAATTACAGCACATCATTGATTCAGTACACTCATTTTTAAATCAATACTCCAAATGAAGATTACAGTAGTAGGTACTGGTTATGTAGGATTAGTTACAGGCACCTGTTTTGCAGAAACAGGAAACAACGTTATCTGCGTGGATATAGACGTTAACAAGGTTAACAAATTATCCAACGGACAAATAACTATTTACGAACCAGGATTAGAAAAATTATTCGATCGTAACCTCAAGGAAGATCGTCTGCATTTCACTACCAATCTGGCTGAAGGCGTTAAAGATGCCGAAGTAATATTCCTTGCCCTCCCCACCCCCCCGGGAGAAGATGGATCGGCAGATCTTTCCTATATTCTTCGCGTTGCCGAAGACCTGGGAAAAATTATCACTGATTATAAAGTGATAATAGACAAGAGTACCGTTCCGGTAGGAACCGCAGAAAAAGTATACGCGATGATCGCCAAAAACTGCAAAAGCGAATTCGATGTGGTATCTAACCCCGAATTCCTGCGTGAAGGCGTAGCGGTAGACGATTTCATGAAACCAGACCGTGTAGTAATTGGTACCCGCTCCGAAAGAGCGCGTAAAGTGATGGGCGAACTGTTCGCTCCATTTGTACGCCAGGGTAACCCCATCCTGTTCATGGATGAGAAGTCTGCAGAACTTACAAAGTACGCTGCTAACTCCTTTCTGGCTACCAAAATCTCTTTCATGAATGAAATCGCTGTACTCTGCGAAAAACTGGGTGCAGATGTAGACATGGTACGCAGAGGCGTAGGTAGTGATGACCGTATCGGCAAACGCTTCCTCTTCCCTGGTATCGGTTATGGCGGCAGCTGCTTCCCTAAAGATGTACAGGCTCTCGTAAAATCATCTGAAGATGCTGATTACGAGTTCAGAATCCTGAACGCAGTAATGGATGTGAACGAAAAGCAAAAGCTGTTCCTTCTCCCTAAAATCAATTCCTGGTTTAAAAACGACCTCAAAGGCAAACACTTTGCGCTGTGGGGTTTAGCATTTAAACCTAATACCGACGATATCCGCGAAGCTCCGGCTTTGTATATGATCGATGCCCTGGTAGATGCAGGTGCTACAGTATCCGTTTTTGATCCTGAGGCTATGGCCAATGTGGAGAGACTGCTGGGGAATAAGGTGACTTACGCTCCTCATCAGTACGAATGCCTGAACAATGCAGATGCGCTGATCATTGCTACAGAATGGAGTGTTTTCAGAACACCGGATTTTGATAAGATCAAAACAACCCTGAAAAACAGTCTGATCTTCGACGGCAGGAACCTGTTTGATGTAACTCGCATGCGGGAATTAGGTTTCCATTACGAAAGCGTTGGCCGCTCGGCTACCATCTGATTAAAAACATTATCATGAAAAGAGTACTCATCGCCGGCGCTGCCGGTTTCCTCGGATCGCACCTGTGCGACCGTTTCATAAAAGAAGGTTATAGCGTTGTTGGGATGGATAATCTCCTTACCGGCAACCTTAAAAATATAGAACACCTGTTCCCTTTGCCTCAGTTCGAATACTATCATCATGATGTTAGTAAATTCGTTCACGTTCCCGGCAAACTGGATTACATCCTGCATTTTGCATCTCCGGCCAGCCCGATCGATTACCTGAAAATGCCTATCCAGACATTAAAAGTAGGTTCCCTCGGTACACATAACCTGCTCGGTCTTGCAAAAGAAAAAGGCGCCCGCATCCTCGTTGCTTCTACATCAGAAGTATATGGCGATCCTACTGTACACCCTCAGACAGAAGAATACTGGGGTAATGTAAATCCGATAGGCCCACGTGGTGTATACGATGAAGCGAAACGCTTCATGGAATCCATCACCATGGCATACCACAATTTCCATGGCGTTGAAACCCGTATCATCAGGATATTCAACACCTACGGCCCACGCATGCGCCTCAATGACGGTCGTGCCCTGCCAGCTTTCATGAGCCAGGCATTAACCGGCCAGGACCTCACCGTATTCGGCGATGGTTCACAGACCCGCTCTTTCTGCTACGTTTCCGATTTAGTTGATGGCATCTACCGCCTGCTGCTGAGTGATTACCATTTACCGGTGAACATCGGCAATCCGGTAGAGATTTCCCTGCTCCAGTTTGCAGAAGAGATCATTAAACTGACCGGTAGTAAACAGAAAATTATCTTCCAGCCATTGCCTAAAGATGATCCGAAACAACGTAAACCGGATATCACGAAAGCACAGGAATTACTGGGATGGTCACCGAAAATAGACAGAGCAGAAGGCCTGAAGATCACCTACGATTATTTTAAAGAAGCGTTAAATAAATAAAATTACATGGGACGAATTATGAATGACGAGTAAATCCTACTTATATTCGTTATTCATAATTCGTAACCAGTAATAAATCAGATTATGCATCATACCATATTGATTACCGGTGGTGCCGGATTCATAGGATCACATGTAGTTAGGTTGTTTGTGAATACTTATCCGCACTATCAGATCGTTAACCTGGATGCACTTACCTATGCCGGGAACCTGGAAAATCTGGAAGACATTCAAGACAAACCAAATTACATCTTTGAAAAAGGAGACATCACCGATGAACCCTTTATCAACAAGCTGTTTGAAAAATATAAATTCGACGGAGTAATACACCTCGCTGCAGAAAGCCATGTAGACCGCTCTATCATGGATCCGCTGGCATTCATCAAAACCAATGTAATGGGCACAGCTACCCTGCTGAATGCTGCCCGCCAATACTGGAAAGATGATATGAAAGGGAAACTTTTCTATCACGTGTCTACCGATGAAGTATATGGCAGCCTGGGTGAAGAAGGCTTCTTTACAGAAGAGACCTGCTACGATCCACGCTCTCCGTATTCCGCATCCAAAGCCAGCTCAGATCATTTTGTGATGGCCTACTATCATACCTATCATCTGCCGGCTATCATCTCCAACTGTTCAAATAACTATGGGTCTCATCACTTCCCCGAGAAGCTGATTCCACTGGCTATCCATAACATCAAAAACAACAAACCCGTTCCTGTATACGGCAAAGGGGAAAATATCCGCGACTGGCTCTATGTGAATGACCATGCCCGCGCTATCGATACCATCTTCCACAAAGGACGCGTTGGTGAAACCTATAACATAGGCGGATTCAACGAATGGAAGAATATCGACCTCATTAATCTGCTCTGCATCATCATGGATAAGAAACTGGGACGCGCTCCCGGTACTTCCGCTCAACTGATCACTTTCGTAAAAGACCGTGCAGGACACGATCTCCGTTACGCTATCGATGCTACCAAACTGAATAAGGAACTCGGCTGGACCCCTTCCCTTCAATTTGAAGAGGGTCTGGAGAAAACCGTAGAATGGTACCTCAGCAACGAACAATGGCTGGACCACGTTACCAGTGGGGCTTACCAGGAATATTACAGCGATCAGTATCAAAAAAGATAAATTAAGATATGCCATTTACCGAAACAGGAATTCCCGGCTTACTCGTGTATGAGCCCAAAGTGTTTAATGATAACCGGGGATATTTTTTTGAAAGCTACAGCGCCCGCGCGTTTGAAGAGTATGGACTCAACTTACCCTTTGTACAGGATAACCAGGCCCGCTCTACCTTTGGCGTATTACGTGGCCTCCATTACCAACTGGAACCATATGCACAAACCAAACTGATACGCGTACTCGAAGGCCGTATTATAGATGCAGTAGTAGATATCCGTAAAGGTTCTCCTACCTATGGCAAATCATTTGCTATAGAACTCTCTGCAGAAAATAAACTGCAACTGCTGGTACCTAAAGGCTTTGCTCACGGTTACTCCGTAATAAGCCCCACCGCAGAAGTCATGTATAAATGCGATAACTTTTATCATAAAGCAAGTGAAGGCGGTATCATTTATAATGATCCTGCACTGAAAATCGACTGGGGCATTAATCCGGAAGAGGCACTGGTATCTGAAAAAGACATGGTGTTACCTACGCTGGAAAACTGTACGCATAATTTCGTTTTCAATAAATAACTACATGAAGAACATCCTGATCACCGGCGCCAATGGCCAGCTGGGACAAGCAATAAAAAAGGTGGCAGCTGGTTTCCCGGCCTTCAACTTTGTATATACAGATTATACCGAGCTTGATATTACCGACACTGAGGCCATCGACACCATTTTTGCCACACAGGAAATACACGGATGCATCAATTGTGCTGCTTATACCGCTGTAGATAAAGCAGAATCTGACGAGGAAATGGCCTTCAAACTAAACTTTGAAGCAGCCCTGAATCTGGCAGATGCCTGCGCAAACTACAATGCACAGCTGATCCACATCTCTACAGACTATGTATTTGACGGTAAAAGCAACCGGCCTTATACAGAAGAAGATGAAGCCAACCCGGACAGCATCTACGGTAGTTCCAAACTGCGCGGAGAAGCGGCAGCTATCGGTACCAACCCGGCTACTATCGTCATCCGTACATCCTGGTTGTACTCCGAATTCGGTATGAACTTCGTAAAACGTATGCGCGAACTGATGCAGGAGAAAGAAAGCCTGAACGTAGTATTTGACCAGGTGGGTACCCCTACTTATGCGGTTGATCTGGCCCAGGTAATATTGACGGTATTAAGCAAGGTATATGATGTTCCTGCCAGCTATGGCGGTGTATACCATTACAGCAATGAAGGCGTAATCAGCTGGTACGATTTTGCAGTAGCCATTAAGGAACTGACAAACGCTGCCTGTACAGTATTACCGGTAACTTCCGATAAATATCCTACCGCTGCAAAAAGACCTGCATACAGCGTATTCAATAAACAAAAGATTAAAGACACATTCGGACTGCAAATCCCTTACTGGAGAAACAGTTTACAGGTGTGCCTGAAGAATCTATAAAAAAGAGGCGGTATCTCACGAGATACCGCCTCTTTTTTTATTTCTTTAATCCCGTTATCCGCATACTCCCCATTAACTCCCCATCCTTATAAGACTCCGTTTTCACTACCCCAAAACCCGGCGCAAACCATTCTGCGCCGATCAGGTCAAAAGGCATACTCATCGCCATCATTTTCAGGGAAAGGTTGATATTAAAAGTCACCTTGAAACAATCCCAGGAACCTGCCGCTGTAGTAATCTTCTCTTTGGAAATCACCTTACGGTCAGATACTTTGTACTGAAGCGTTACATCCATCCCATTAGTATTGCTGTTCATTTCAAAAGCACCTTCCGGTAATGTTTGCCCTACTTTCATAGACGACGGGTAGGTCAGGAAAGAACTACCAGTACCCGTTTCCATTTTCATTGCCTGCAACTGCGGAATGTTAGGCATATTCATCTGCATGTCTATCAGCAGGTTATCTCCATCACACTTCACTTTTCCCTTACCGGAAGAAAGTTCCTTTCCTTTAGCATCTTTTACCGTAGTCGTAAAATCAGACACCAGGGATACCCCTTCTTTATTAACAGACAGTATATTGTATAAGTTTTTGGCAACAACTTCGCCCTTACTGTCATACACACTCATCTCCACTTCTGAATTATTCCGGAGATAATAATAGGTCTTACAGTCCTGTGCGAACAGGGAATTCATTGACGCCACTAAAACTGCAATAAAAACAAGTGATCTCTTCATACAAATATGCTGATTATTTAATTTGATGAATGTACGAAATTACTGATGATACCGTTTGTCAACGGTATATTTCTTACGTTTGCAAAAATTATCCCAATTAATCATGAACCTGATAGAAGAATTACGCTGGAGAGGCATGGTACAGGATATAATGCCTGGCACAGAGGAACAGTTACTGAAAGAAATGACCACGGCCTACGTGGGATTTGACCCTACAGCAGACTCCCTGCATGTAGGCAGCCTCGTACCTATCCTGTTGCTGGTACATCTGCAGAGAGCTGGTCATAAACCACTGGCGCTGGTAGGTG
This sequence comes from Chitinophaga oryziterrae, assembly GCF_009758125.1. GTDB lineage: Bacteria > Bacteroidota > Bacteroidia > Chitinophagales > Chitinophagaceae > Chitinophaga > Chitinophaga oryziterrae. Next base: position 108,972 of record NZ_WRXO01000002.1, on the reverse strand, counting down.
GCGCTACCGGTATGGTAGGCGACCCTTCCTTTAAAGCTGCAGAGCGCAAAATGCTGGATCTCGATACATTGAAACATAACCAGGCCGGTATCAAGGCCCAACTGGAGAAATTCCTGGATTTCGACCCTGCCAAACCCAATGCGGCTGAAATGGTCAATAACTATGACTGGTTCCAGAACATTACTTTCCTCGACTTTATCCGTGATACAGGCAAGCACATCACGGTTAACTATATGATGGCCAAGGATTCTGTGAGGAGAAGGATTGAAGGGGATAGCGGTATGTCCTTCACTGAATTCACTTACCAACTGATCCAGGGTTACGATTTCTACCATTTATACACCCATAAGAACTGTAAACTGCAAATGGGCGGTTCTGACCAGTGGGGAAATATCGTAACCGGTACGGAACTGGTCCGTCGTAAGGCAGATGGAGAGGCTTTCGCCTTTACCTGCCCCCTGATGAAAAAGGCAGATGGTACCAAATTCGGTAAATCTGAGAACGGGAACGTATGGCTGGACCCTAAATTAACGTCCCCTTACCAGTTTTACCAGTTCTGGCTCAATGCAACCGATGTGGACGCAGCCAACTATATCAAAATATTTACCCTTCTGGAACATGCCGAAATTGATGCCCTGATCGAAGCTCATCAGCATGCTCCGGAACAAAGACAACTGCAGAAAAGACTGGCAAAAGAACTGACAATCTTTATCCATAGCGAAAAAGATTATGAGTTTGCATTGAAAGCATCTGAATTGCTTTTTCGTAATGACACTGCCGATGTATTACAGACATTGACCGAAGATCAGTTAATGGACGTAATGGATGGCGTTCCACAGGTAGAAGTGTCATTGGCAGATCTGCAGGCGGGTAAAGATATAGTGACCTTCCTGGCAGAAACAGCTATTTTCCCCAGTAAAACTGAAGCCCGTAAAATGGTGCAGGGAGGAGGAGTCAGCATTAACAAGCTGAAAGTGGAAGGAATAGAAAAATCAATAGATACATCTTTGCTCCTGAGAGATAAGTATATCCTTGTTCAAAAGGGTAAAAGGAATTACTACCTGGTTATAGCCAGATAACAACAAAAAAGAGCAATTGCTGTCTGCAATTGCTCTTTTCTTTTAGTCTATATCCAACTCTCCGGATTCTCCTTCTTCGTATTTCTTACCTGTAACAATGGACGTTAGCATATTAAAAAAGACGACCATTTTGCTGGAAGAGTTATCCCAATACCATGCCTGCTTTGTATCCACCTTTAAAAGGCACAAACGGGGATCATCAATCCCATCCGGGAACCACGCTTTTACCGCAGGTGTCCACAATTGTTTCATTTTTTCCTTGTCGACGACAATAGTTCCGATACCGAATATATTCAGGTAAGTATTATTACCCGGATTCGCATAGATCAAATTCACCTCATTATTCTCGGAGATCTGCATCACTTTTCCTGAAAACTCATTGGTAAAAAACCAGGCATTACCATCTTTATCTACATCTACAGTAGCCATAGGACGGGATATTACCTGCCCATGATCATCTATAGTGGTGAACATACATACTCGTACTTCATTTATTAATTCGGTTACTTTCTTTATTGCGTCTTCTCTTTTCATGGTTGATTGCATAATAATTTTGATTTATGTAAACCGGCCTATCCTGTTTACGGTCCCACTTAAATCAATAAAATTTCATGCCATTACTTCAGACCGTACTTATGTTTATAACGCTCATACAACTGTTTATGTTTATTATCCAGATTAACTTCCCGCCCCTGGATGAAAGCCTGTGTGATAATACTGGATCTCATATCCATAATATCCCCTGTACTGACAGTGATATTAGCATCCTTACCAGCTTCCAGCGAACCCGTCGTTTTATCTATTCCCAGTATGCGGGCAGTGTTCAACGTTACTGCACTTAAAGCCTCTTCCTTACTGAGTCCGTAAGTGCTGGCCGTACCCGCTTCGAACGGCAGGTTCCGCTGTTGCCAGAATCCCTCATTGCTCAGACAAAACAGGACACCGGCTTTTTGTAGCTGCGCCGCTGTTTTATAGGGCTGGTCTACGTCATCATCCTGCATCACCGGCAGGCTATGCGCTTGCTTCAACACCACCGCTATATTGTTCTGTTTTAACAGGTCTGTAATCATCCAGGCATCTGCTCCACCGGCAATCACCACATCAAAGCCAAACTCTTTGGCAATGTCCACTGCCAGCAACATCTCCTTTACCAGGTCGCAGTGAATGAACAGCTTCTCTTCACGGGTAAAGAGTTTATGCACTGCCTGAAATTTCAGGTTGATTACAGCATGTTTATCTTCCTGGTTATAAGCCTGGGCTTCCCGGAAAAAAGTACGCACCTGGTTAAGCTTGTCCATCGACTCTTTAATCTTATCATCCGGAATACTGCGACCAGGATTATTAGCAGGCTGCAACAGGCTGGGCATATAAAAATGAATAGCGCCATCTGTACGGTATGCTGCATCCTCCCAGTTCCAGGCATCCAGCTGCACGACAGAAGATGATCCGGGAATCATCCCGCCTTCCGGTGTCACCTGCGCCAGCAGAATACCATTGCTACGCAGGGTGTTGATCACCTTGGAATCCGTATTATATGCTACCAGCGAACGCACGGAAGGATTGATCTCCCCTACTTCACTGAAATCGTTCGTAGAACGCACGGCCTCCACTTCTGTAAGACCCAGCGTAGTCAGTGGTGCGATCAGCCCGGGATATACATGTTTGCCCTGTAAGTCCAGTACTTTCGCATCTGCTGCCGGAGCAGGCAGATTACTGCCCACAGCCGTGATCTTACCATTTGAAAATACCAGCGACCCGTTTTCGATTACCTGCCCGTTGCCTACGTGAATAGTAGCATGCTGCAGATAAATAGTCTTTTCCTGTGCAGACGCCGGATATATTAATTCCTGTGCATTAGCGGCAAGACTTGCCAATAATATGATTGATGTTGATACTAACTTCATGATAGGTTGTGTTTAGTTGCCATTGATCAGGCTCTTCTGATGTCCGGCCTGCAGATCTTCACAATGATAAATTTCTTCCTGGGTAGGCGCTGCTTTCTGTGTAGCAGTGCCCTTCTTTTTCTCTGCCAGCATTTTCTGCACCAGCCTGTTACGTTCAGTACTGATGCGCTGACGCAATTCCAGGTCACGGTCCCTGTCAAAGTAAATGATCCCGTCTACCATCGTTTTCTCTGCTTTGGCATAGATACTCATCGGGTTATTGCTCCACAGCACCAGGTCGGCATCCTTACCAGCTTTGATACTACCTGTATGTTCTGCCACGTGCAGCAGTTTAGCCGGATTCAATGTGACCATCTTCAAAGCATCTTCTTCGGCCATATCACCGTACTTGATGCTCTTGGCTGCTTCCTGGTTCAGGCGGCGGGCCATTTCAGCATCGTCGGAGTTAATAGCTACAGTCAGCCCCACACGCTGCATGATATTAGCGTTATAAGGGATCGCATCCTGCACTTCCATTTTGTACGCCCACCAGTCGGCAAAGGTAGAACCTCCGGCGCCATGCTGTTTCATCTTATCAGCCACTTTATATCCTTCCAGTATATGCGTAAACGTGTTGATATGGAAATCGAAACTATCGGCCACCTTTATCAGCATATTGATCTCACTCTGCACATAAGAATGGCAGGTAACAAATCTTTTACTGTGCAGGATCTCTACCAGTGCATCCAGCTCAAGGTCACGGCGTTTACCAGGGCCTTCCTTTTCATACTCACGGGCGCGGGTAAACGCATCTGTCAATACCTCTTCCACTCCCATACGTGTTTGCGGGAAACGTACTTTCTGACGCTCTCCCCAGTTGGATTGCTTCACGTTCTCTCCCAGTGCAAATTTGATAAAGGGATCTGCACCTGCAAACTTCAGCTCCTCTGCATCTGCTCCCCAGCGGAGTTTTATCAGCTGACTTTGGCCGCCGATAGTATTTGCAGAACCATGCAGTAAATGAGATGATGTAACCCCGCCACTTAACTGACGGTAAATATTAACATCATCAGGAAACACCACATCCGCAATCCTTACTTCAGATGTAACAGATTGCGTCCCTTCATTTACTCCTTTTGATATAGCAATATGAGAGTGTTCATCTATAATACCAGGCGTAAGGTGTTTGCCGGTTCCATCTATCACACGGGCGCTGCCTGCGGCTAGATTCTTTCCTATCTGTGCAATCTTACCATTACGTACCAGTACGTCTGTATTCTCCAGTTTCCCTTCACTTTCATTTGTCCATACAGTGGCATTCTTTATCAGGATATCCTGTTGCTGAGGTAAAGTCTCCCAGCCATATCCGTTGAAAGGATAATACAGTTTACCGATTGCCAACTGACTGGCAGGTTTGGTACTGTCCTTTTTAGTATATGGCGCATTAAACACTGCCCGCCATTTGATAAGCGCGCCACTGGTATCGATACCGGTACCATTCCATTCCTTTGCACCTGTAACACCGCTCAGTCTCAACTGCGCAGCACCTTTCTTCACCGGGAATGCCAGCTTAACGAGTTCTCCGCTGAGAGAAATACTACCGGCAAGGGTATCCTGTTGTATCAGGGATAAAGAAGTGGCATTCTTTACCAGCAAAGTATAAGTAGCGTTGGCGGGAAGAACGGTGAGGGTATAAGTCCCCCTGAAATCTTCATCCTTTATAGTATATCGCTGTCCCTGTACCCAGTTCTGATACAGCACTGTATTTTCATTGAAAAGCGGTCCGGAAGTCAGCAGAAAATTGGCCAGTTTACCTGGTTCCAGCGAACCTACCTGGTCATCTGCTTTTATCATACGGGCCGGCGCTAAAGTAACCGCATCCAATGCTTTCTGTTCACTAAGCCCATATTCAATAGCCTTGCGTATGGCAGTCAGGAACTGCTTTGCGTCTTTTAAGCCGGAAGCCGTCAAAGAAAAGGGGATATCCGCTTTTTCAAAAGCGGCCGGTTCTGACGGCGCCATTTCCCAGTGTTTCATATCACTGAGCGCTACAAAACGCGCATCATTAGGGTCTTCCACATCTATGGGAAGAGGAAAGTTAAGCGGGAGAATGAAAGACGCTTTGGTAGCAACCATTTCCGGTATACGCTGATATTCATTACCGGATGCCTTGATGATATATTGTACCCCAAACTCGTCTCCTATTTTATCAGCACGTAAAGCGTCCCATTTATCCTGTACGTCAAAAATCTGAGGAAGCGACTGGCTCTCATTCCATGCCTGCAAAGTGAGGTTAGTGCCTTCTTTTGCCGGACGGGTTTTATACCATTGCGCATCCAGGTATGTCTGGCGCAGCAGCGCAATGCTACCCATCAGTGAACCTGGATAGTCCTGTGTAGAACTTCCTTTGTCAAAAGAATACTGAGCGCTGGCCTTTTCACGGATCAGCGCTTTATTCTCACTGCCATCAGCCAGGGTTACCAGTACCCCGGTCCCACGGGCAATGCCATCCTGCTGATGAGAAAGAACGGTTCCAAAGCCTGCTTCACGCAATGTTTTTGCGGAGCTTTCATCTGTATTGAAAATAGCAGCCGCGTTCACCTCACTTTTAATGGCCTGGTTCCAGCCATAAGCGCCTTTTGTGGCAGAAAGGAGCTGCGGCTCTCCACGCCTTGAGCTGACAGCCTTTTTCACGGGCTGGGTGCCATAATCGCTGTAGGGATCTACAAAAGAAGGATAGATGTATTTACCTCCGCAATCAATGACTACCGCATCTTTCGGTACTGGACCCGTTCCCACGCTCACAATTTTCCCGTTACGGATCACCAGGGTCGCATTGTTTAAAGTAGTAGTCGCATTTTTGACGATGGTAGCCTTAACAAAAGCATAACAGCCTTCTCTTTTGTCAGCTATTCCATTGACAGGAAAGGTTTCCTGGGCATGGACAAAATTACCAGCCAGCAACCCTCCCAATAGCAGACAAAGCCGGGCAAGGGACATACGGGTTTTATTCATTTGATTCTGTTTAAGCGGTTAGATTTGGTTTGAGCGAATAGATGCGGCAAAATTAGTAAATGATTATACCCGCTTCTCATATTTTACAGGATTGGTATTAATATTGCAGTAATTACCTATATTTAACAAAGCTGAACAATCCATTTTTTATGAAAAAATATATGATCGCCGTAACCAGCATGTTGTTATGCCTGCTGTTCGGTATCCAATCAAACAGTATAGCACAGGCTAAGGACAGCACCCATAAAAAAGTGCATTTCACCGCCGAAGAACGTGCAGATAAAATGACGAATAAACTGGACCGGCGGTTAAACCTGACCAAAGATCAGGATAAAAAAATATCCGATATCAATACGGATATCACCCGCAGGATGGAAGCGATTAAAACCAATACCAGTCTTTCAAAGAAAGATAAGATGCAACAGGTAAAAGCATTGAATGAAGAACGCAGTCAACGCTTCAAACCCGTGCTTACACCCGATCAGTATAAGAAATGGAACGACTGGGAAATGCAGAAGAAAGAAAAGATGGAGGCCAAGCTGGATAAAAAACAACAAAAACGTAATGGTTAAATAACCATACTAAATACACTCATGAAAAGGATGCCTTGCTGCATCCTTTTTTAATGTAAAAAATATGAGTAGGGAACATGCTATCTCTATATTTAATCATGCAGTAGCAGCAGTACAACCGGCTATACTGATGAAGAAAAATGTACAGCGGAAAGGGGATACAATAAAAATAGCAGACAGCATTTTCCGGCTACAGGCAAACAGGCCCGTATGGATCTTTGGCGCAGGTAAAGCTGTGGCGGCAATGACCGCTGCGCTGGAAGAGATCCTCTCCGGCATTCCGTTAAAAGGATTAGTGATCACCAAATATCACCACGCACTTCCACTACAACATATAACACTTGCAGAAGCGGCACATCCTGTGCCGGATGAAAATGGCGTACAGGCGACGGCACAAATGATTGCCCTGCTTAAACAGGTACAGGAAAACGACCTCGTATTCTTTCTCCTGTCCGGCGGGGCCTCTGCGCTGCTGGCAGATTATCCGCAAGGGACCACTCTTGCACAGGTACAGACAGTATTTGAACTATTACTGAAAAGTGGTGCGGATATCCATGAAATGAATGTCGTCCGTAAACATTTATCCGCTGTAAAAGGTGGACAACTGACTGCCAGTACAAACGCATTCTATAGCTTAATACTAAGTGACGTAGTAGGTGATGATCTGCATGTAATAGGCTCAGGCCCTACCGTCCCCGATCCTTCTACTTTTGCGGATGCATACGCCATCCTCGAAAAATATCATCTTACCACACAATTGCCTGCGCCCGTTTTACAACATCTGTCAGAAGGTGTGCAGGGCCATATTCCCGATACACCTAAACAAGGAAATGCACATAACCTGCTGATAGGCAATAATAAAATCGCACTGGATGCTGCCGCAGAAAAAGCAGCCGCATTGGGCTATGAAGTACATATACTCACTACAACGGCTACAGGAGAAGCGGAATTACTGGCGCAGCAACTCATACAAAAGGCGGTTAACTGGCCGGGGAAAAGGCCAGCCTGCCTGTTGGCCGGCGGAGAAAGTACCGTTACTATTACCGGTAATGGCCTGGGAGGACGTAACCAGCAACTGGCACTGGCAGCATTAATTGCATTACAAAATGGTCATCAGAATATTACTTTATTAAGTGCCGGAACAGATGGTACAGATGGTCCTACAGATGCCGCAGGTGCCATTGCCGATACGGCTGTAATAACCGCTGCTGCTGAGAAAAAACTGGATGCAGCATACTATCTCAAACAAAATGATGCCTGGCATTTTTTTGAGCAGACAGGCGGACTATTTAAGACAGGGGCCACACAAACAAATGTGATGGATATAATCGTAGTAATAATAAATTATTAATTATTGAGGGAAGTCCTATTTTTGGGGTTTCAAACCTGTATATGCGTATGCTAAAAATGGAACAGACATGGCGATGGTTCGGGCCAAATGATCCTGTAACACTGACCGATATTAAACAAGCCGGAGCCACCGGTATTGTAACAGCATTGCATCACATTCCGAACGGAGAGGTTTGGACAGTAGAAGAAATACTGCTGCGGAAAGCTGTGATAGAAGCTGCCGGACTTACATGGTCCGTAGTGGAAAGTGTTCCCGTACATGAAGATATTAAAACCCAGAGTGGCAACTTCAAAGAATACATCAGCAACTACCAGTTAAGCCTTCGCAACCTGGCAGAATGCGGTATCTATGTCGTTACCTACAACTTTATGCCGGTACTTGACTGGACCCGCACTGATCTTGCCTACACCGTAGCCGATGGATCAAAAGCATTAAGGTTTGAGAAGGCGGCATTCATGGCCTTCGACCTCTTCATGCTGCAAAGGCCCGGTGCTGAAAACGATTATGATCCTGCCGATATATCAATGGCGAAGGAACATTTCGACAGCATGACCGAAGCCGAAAAGAACTTATTACAAAGAAATATAATCGCAGGTTTACCCGGGTCTGAAGAAAGTTTCTCCCTGCAACAATTCCAGGAAGCACTCGATAAATACCAGGGCATTGATGCTACACAGCTCAAACTGCACCTCTTCTACTTCCTGCAACAGATTGCTCCCGTGGCTGAAGAAGCAGGCATCAGACTCGCGATCCATCCGGACGATCCTCCATTCCCAATATTAGGCCTGCCACGCATCGTGAGTACCGAACAGGATGCAAGAGAACTGCTGGCTGCTGCGCCTTATGCGGCGAATGGCCTCTGCTTCTGCACCGGTTCCTATGGTGTTCGCCCGGATAATGATTTGCCTGGTATGGTGGAAAGACTGGGAGAACATATCCATTTCATTCACCTGCGCAGTACTCAGCGCGATGCACTGGGTAACTTCCACGAGGCAAACCACCTGGAAGGAGATGTAGATATGTACGCAGTGGTCAAAAATATCCTTGCCATGATGCACAAACGAAACGTCTCTGTTCCCATGCGTCCCGATCATGGTCATCAGATGCTGGACGACCTGCACAAAAAAACCAATCCCGGTTACAGCGCTATTGGCCGTTTGCGCGGACTGGCAGAACTCCGCGGACTGGAAACCGGTATTGCCCGTTCTGTATTTAACAGGTGAAAGTCAACACCTGCTGCCGTGTACTGGCAACACTATAAGGTTGGGATAAGGAACAAACTAATAAGCACCCCTAAAAGCGTATAATATGAACGGTTCACTTGATGAGCAACTCGAACAATACCTGGCGCAACGGCAACGTAGCCTTATCAGGTTGTTGGGGTTGCTGAAAAAGGACATGGACTTCAAAATCACAGAAAAGCTACAGCAGAAAGGATATAATAACTTTAAGCTGGGCGACCTTGTGCTGATCGTTAACATTCAGCCCGAAGGTATCATCAATAACGAACTGGCAAAAAGGGCCCGGATTACCAAACAGGCCATGAGCAAAGTGGTAAAGAACCTTGAAGCCGGGGGCTATATACTCACCCGTAAACATGAAAATGATAACCGCTCTGCTGTTATCTTCCTCACAGACAATGGAAAACGGCTCCTCATCTCTGCGGCCGAAAGCTTCCGCGAAATACAGGACGAATACACTGATATCATCGGACAGGAAGATGCAGACTCTCTGAAACAGATCCTCGGCAGGCTGGTATCGACCCTGCGACCGGAACATTTTTAATTTAATCTGCTCAATCCGGCATTCCGGCATAAGCATTGCTCTAACTAACTGGCACACTAACCAGTGTTAAAATTATTATTAGTTTAAGTAGCAGACGATTCAGATTATGGTTTCCAGCCGGATTATAAATAATGACGACGAATATATAGATGGCTTGCTAGACAGCTCCCCCGCTATTATTGATGCAATTTACAAGCGTTTTGCCCGTAAAGTGAAGCATATGGTAACAGGATGGGGAGGTAGCATAAAAGATGCTTCCGGTGTATTCGAAGGTGTACTACTGTCCATCTACCACTACGCCCAACACCATCAGCTTACCCTCACTAACCATTTCGAACCCTTCTTCCTCTATGCCTGCCAGCTCAAATGGAAGCAGGAAATGATGGAGAAATCACCCAACAAAGCACAGTCGTTCCATCCGGCCCCCCCGGCTCCGGGATTGGATTCCAAACATATACAATACATACAGGAAGCATTGTCCGTAGAATCCAACAACATGGAGACAGACAATACCCGTAACGAACTGGAAGAAATAATTGCCGACCAACGGGAAAAATGGTTCCACTCAAAAGAACATGCAGCCCATACAAGAGTGGGCCTCTATGCGGTGATCACCGCTATTATTTCGGCAACACTGGCCGGCCTTTTATTCGTCAGCCCCTGGCATAAGGACATATACAGACAGTTCTCCGGAACAGAAATGATACACCATCACCAGGCCGGCAACGAAACAGATACCTCTCTGCTATTGCATCAGGCAGCTTCTGCCTTTAACAAAGGACATTACGACAAAGCAGTAGAATTGTTGGATCAGGTGATCGCGAAAGACTCTACACAGCCTGCTACCCGTTATTACCGGGGAGTAGCCCTGATAGACGAGGGCAGGCAGGAAGCAGCCCGTAAAGATCTGAACTTTGTTTACGGAGGAACATCCTCTTACAAATACGATGCAGCATTCTATATAGCACTAAGTTATCTCCGGGAAAAAGATAAACAGCAATGCCTGGAATGGCTGCTGAAAATACCGGCTAACGCACCGATATATTGGAAAGTAGCCAGGTTAAAAGAAGAATTGTCCCGCTGATTAGTTAAGATGGATCATGTGCTTACTGAAATGGATAATATTCTCCACTTCTCCTTTAATAAGCTCATAAATCTGCACCTTATCTTTCTTGATCATGATCAGCTGCTGGAGTACCAGATAGTACGTTTCTCCGCCATGGCCACTCATCTGGGCCCTTAAGATTTCCTTTTTTGCATCTTCGAAACCAATCGCTCCCAGCTTTTGGTAAATAACATTTAATTCATCAATCCATTTCATAGTTGGTAGTTTTCATAGGTATATAAAAATATTTATAATATTATTAATAAACAAGGGGTTGAGAATATTTTTTTGTTACGCCTGTGTTATTTTAACGCTTTATTCAGCTATTTCAACCTTACATCTAATATAGTATTATCCTAATATATTAAAGTGTATACTATATTGCAGATCAATACAATTTTCTGCCTTCTTTATTCGTCTACAAGCTATATGGCTACTAAAAAACCATTCATTATTTCCTACGGAATGGAGGACATCTCCTCTTCCGGAATCCCTTTTGTCTTCATAGAGCAGATAGGGACAGGAGATAACGAAATAGACGACCCCGGGACGAACCCACACCGCCACGGCTATTATGCCCTGGGGATCTGCGCTACAGGCGAAAGCTGTCACATGTTCGACTTCGAGCGCATCGTATTCCAGGCTCAGGAAATGGCACTGATCCTGCCCGGACAGGTACACCAGGCAATGCCCGGTTACACCGCTACTGGCTGGCTGATCGCTTTTACAGCAGAATTCCTGGCAGGTCACCCCGTACATCTTCCTCTTGCCCCCCCGGATAAAGTAAAGCTCTCCGACGCAGACTTTGCTGAAGTTAAAACCATTGCGGGCCTGATGAAGAAGCAGGAAGCAGAGCGCGGTCCTCACTTCGTTTCTATCTTGCAAAACTATCTGTCAGTACTCCTTACATTGCTGCAACGCAATACCTGCGACCGGGCTGAGAAACCCGGTCCTGCATTATTATTCCGCTACCGCGAATTACTGGCTACCCATTTCCTGGAATGGACCAAACCAGCCCAATATGCCGCAGCACTCCATATATCTGCAGACCATCTGAATGAAGTCGTAAAACAGCATACCGGACAAACAGCCTCCTCGTTAATCACAGACCGTCGTATCCTGGAAGCCAAACGTCTGCTCTTACATGCAAGAGAAAGTGTGAAGGAAATCGCCTGGCACCTGCAATTCAATGAAATATCCTATTTCAACAGGTTTTTCAAACAGCATACCGGTCATACGCCTGCGTCTTTCCGCGAAGCGGTACGGGAAAAGTATCTATCTATCCCGGAATAGTATAATTCCTCCAAAGTCACCAATAGTAGTTTTGTTTTTAAATAATATACTCATGAAACCTCAGGACATCCTGCCAGACAATACCAACTCCGTAGAAATAAACGGACAGGTATTACGCAAAGGCTCCGTTGCTGCATTCATGGCTAACCTGTCTATCATAGAACAGCCCGTAAGTTATCCGGAATATGAAAACGCAGTAAAAGACCTCATAGAACTGACACCCATACTGGAAACACTGGGCGTCTTTAAACACTTCCGCCTGCGCTCAGAAAAAGCCATTACACTCATCACAGATATTTATCCTCACCTCACAGGTAAGATTAGTTAGTTATGTCAACATTTAAAGAAAAAGCCACGGCATTCCTCATGTCGCGCATAGGTAAAACAGCTTATGTCATCAATACAACAGCCATTACACACTCCTTATTACAAATTACACTGCACCTGCCGGAGCCAATCAACTGGCGCAGCTGCCAGCACCTTAAATGCGAAACAGGCAAACAAACTTACCGGGATTATACCATAGCCAGCTGGGATGAAGCCACACGAACAGCCGTGCTTTTAATCCATGCCGCCCATGAAGGTGCAGGCAGTAACTGGGCTAAACAACTGCAACCGGAGCAGTCTTTCTTTTATGCAGGCCCCGGCGGAGGTTTTCATCAGCCTGCCGCAGCAGATGACCTGGTATGCATAGGGGATGCCAGCGCTATCGGGCATTTTGTATCACTCCATAAACGCAGGCATCCCCAACAACAGTTTCATACCATGATATTAGGCGGCCCTCTCCCCGCTACCATCCTGGATATGCCTATAAATACCGGCGCTTCAGAACAATTAACGAACTGGATACAGGACCTCCCTTTACAGGAAACTACCTTTTATGTAGCAGGCCATATCCCTCTCCTCATAAAAACAAGGAAAACAATAAAAGAGCTGGGCTGGAAACAGATCAAATCTGCCGGATTCTGGGAGTAATTATTCCAAAATCCGGAAGATTTATCTCAAATATGGACTATCAAACTCCAATTTCTTTAACGCGCCCTGTATTTCAGGGCAGGACATAAATAATTTCCAGAGTAAACCACTCCGGTAGTTTTCTATCATCACAACAATAGGTCCCTGGTCAATCGCCAGGTACTGATCATCATACCAGTTCTTCGATTCACTAAAGGCATCATAAAAACCATACTCTCCCCACAGGCGTTTATCCACTTTATAATAAAAGTGCTTCAGCGCCGCCATAGAATACTCTGGGGTATAAGGGAAGGAAGATAAGGCGCCCGTAGGCGTAATCACCCCCAGGTCATTCGTAGGAGAATGAGCATTGTAAAACTCATAGTTATCACTGGCAGTAAGGCCCCAGCAATCAGGCCCATAGCCTTTGAATTTCTTAGGGTTTTCAATGCAATACTGCCGGTTAATTAATGTATGGTTACGGTTCTGTTCCCAGTAATCGGCATACCTGTCTTTTAATCCATGAGGATCTAATCCCAGGAAAGAATAATGCGTAAAGAACAATGGCCCGCCGTAATCAAATCCTAACGGTAGTTTGATACCATAATATTCTTTGCCATTATAAAAATAATTACTCATCGCCCAGCCCTGGTGATAAGCTTTGACAGAAACAGGATTGGTAGGGGATGCCGTTGCCAGGACATAAGCGATCAGGCATTCATTCCAGCCATGGATCTGATGGTTCATACTCCATCCGTTATTGGGCGACCAGTGCCAGTACAATACTTCCTGCCCGCCCTGCGTATACCAGTTCCACTCAGCTTCATTCCATAAGTAGTTGATCGTATTACGTAAAGCTGCTTCTTTAGGTTTATCAAGATTGAAATATTGTCTTACAGATAATAATCCCTGGAACATAAAAGCACTCTCCACCACATCTCCCCCATCGTCCTTACGCCCGAAGGGAATCGTTTTACCGGTAGCGCCGTTCATCCAATGCGGCCAGATACCATGATAACTATCCGCTTTAGACAGGAAGTTCACAATTTTCAATAACCTGTCCAGTCCTTGTTCGCGGGTAATGAACCCTCTTTGCACCCCTACAAGTATCGCCATCACACCAAAGCCGGAACCACCTGTCGTTACGGTCTCCGGAGTAGGCGTACGTTCCGGTGCCAGTCCGGAAACAGGATGCGCAAATTTCCAGAAGTAATTAAATGTCCGTTGTTCCACAAGGGTTAGTAAGGCAGAATCACTGATAGTTTTCTGCTGGCTGTGTACCGGAAAAAATCCTATGATAAATAATAAGCCTGTCAGTATGAATCTCATGTCAGCATTATTTTAAATAGCACTGCTCCCATAAGAGGAGCAGCGCCCGAAATATATTTAATACCCTGTATTTTGCTTCAAACTCCCTCCACTCAAATCTATCTGCTTTTTAGGGATAGGGAACACTTTATTCTTATCCGCAAACGTCTTCCCATGTGCAGCAAACGCCGCAGCCGCAAGCCCCGGCTCTAACTCGTTCTCTCTGATCAGATCAAAGAACCGGTCATGCTCCATCGCCAGCTCTACCCTTCTCTCATGCCATATCGCATGCCTGTCTACACTGCCAAGAGGCGCCAATCCCGCTCTGGGACGCAACGCATTAATATCATCCAGCGCTTCTCCGCTTTTAGAAAGCGCCAGCGCTGCCTCTGCATGAATCAGACGGATCTCCCCATAACGGAGCACTCGCAGGTTCTTCGGCATACGGCTCCTGTCTCCGCAAAAAGGTTCCTTAATCCGGCTATGATAAGCCTTGTAGTTATAATAGCTGTTCTGTACACTATCCTGACCGGGAATCCTGAACCCGTCCCATAAAAAAGTGCCCGTAGAAGAGATAAAGATCACCGTAGCTGCTTCACGTTTATCATTCGCCTCATATTCATCCAGCAAACTCTGGGAAGGCACTCCAAATCCAAAGCCCAGGTCCGCCCAACCATATTTACCACCGGCACGTGGACCCTGACACTCCGAATAACTGGCTATAGCGGCATTACAGGCCGAATTAACGCCTGTTTGTACCTCGAACACAGATTCTATCCCATCCGCTCCTGTCGTCCGCCATATGTCCTCATAATTGTCAAGCAGGCCATAAGCCCCTACCGACTGCTTAATGATCGAATCAGTTAAACTATACGCCCGCTGAAAATTCTGACGGTATAACATCACCTTGGCCAGTAACCCTGCGGCAGCTCCTTTGGTAGCCCTGCCCACAGCAGTATTAGCCCCGCCCTTTATAGCCAGATTAGCCAGTGCGAATTCAAGATCTGAAATAATGAACTGGTAAATAGTATCGGCACTGGCCTTCGTCTGATACGCAGCGCTGTTAGCTTCTCCCGGGGTCAGCACTTTATCGATCTTAGGTACGCCACCAAAGAAACGCACCAGGTCAAAATAAAAGTAAGCACGTAAAAAACGTACTTCTCCCATTAACTGGTTCTTCAGCGTCTCATCTAACGAACTCCCTGCAACCGCATTCAATGCCTGATTCGCACGGGAAATACCCAGGTAAAAACCAGACCACACCTCATTGAGATTATTCACAGAACCATCCATCGTCAGATTATCAAACGCACCATAAGTAGTTTTACCATCATCCGCATTACTCCCTTTATCTGCATCGTCAGAGGCAATGTTCGTCATACCCACATAAGAGAAGCCGTGCATACTGCCTTCCCACATTGAATTATAAACGCCTGTCACCAGGTTCTGTGTAGTAGCAGGATCGCCCGCTGCCGCTTCCTGATCAATCTGTCCCTGAGGCTTTACTTCCAGGTAGTTCTTACAGGAGAACATACCCAGGACCAGGCAAAGTATTATAGTCTTCTTCATGATTCTTCTTTTTTAAAATGAAACATTAAC
The DNA here is from genome assembly GCF_009758125.1 of Chitinophaga oryziterrae. Taxonomy (GTDB): domain Bacteria; phylum Bacteroidota; class Bacteroidia; order Chitinophagales; family Chitinophagaceae; genus Chitinophaga; species Chitinophaga oryziterrae. Next base: position 93,028 of record NZ_WRXO01000002.1, on the reverse strand, counting down.
GCCCAATGCAAACGTGCGTGTAGTTGGATAAGCACTCAACTCAATACCCGCATCCAGGATACCGCTCTTGTTATTGGTGCTGTTGGCATCATCAACAGTACCTCCTGGTAACTCAGGACTAAACCCACTGAATTTCTTCAGCGTAAACAGGTTCTGAAAAGTAACATACACGCGGAAGTTGCTGATACCAATAGCTTTTAATGTTTTGGGAGATAAGGTATACCCCAGGGTCAGATTATTCAAACGCAGATAAGTGCCGGATTCAATAAAATAAGTTGATGCCGGTGTGCTGGAAGAGATAATCCTCGGATCTGTACCGGACGGATTACTGGCCGTCCAGCGTTTACCCGCATAGGAAGCTTCTATATTATCCGCATCATCAAAGCGATAGGCCTTCTTTCCATTATAGATCTTATTCCCGGCATTCCCATAGAAACTGGCGCCCAGGTCAAACTCTTTGTAGTTCAGCCCAAGGTTAAATCCAAAGAAACATTTAGGCTGAAAAGAACCCGCATAAATTTTATCATTATCATCAATACTACCGTCACCGTTATGATCTTCATATTTCAGATCTCCCGGGGCCGCTCCGGGTTGAATCACTTTCCCGTTCTTGTCTTTATAATTATCGATCTCTGCCTGGTCCTTAAATACGCCAAGTGCATTACGCACATAAAAAGTACCCACAGCATGCCCATTATCCGTACGCGTTACAAAACTTTGCTGGCCTACATTTCCTCCCAGCAATGCCTGTCCGCCATTCAGTCCGGTGAGTTCATTTTTATTAAAAGTGATATTACCGCCTATTGTGTACCTGAGATCTTCAGTGATCTTATCCTTCCAGTTCAGCGATATTTCATACCCTTCATTTTTAAAGGAAGCAGCATTGGTGATATAAGAGTTATCCTGGTCACCCAGCAGGGCCGGGGTATTCACGATCACCAGTGCATCCTTTGTTTTCTTGTTGTAATAATCCACCTCACCGCTCAACCGGCTGTTCAGCATATTAAATTCAAAACCGACATCATACTGGGTAGTAGACTCCCATTTCAGATCAGGGTCTTTAATATCCTTGATAGCCCCTCCTACCGTGATGGTATTGTTGAAGATATAAGGGAGGTCTATGCTGGTAATAGCCCTGAATGCATTTGTAGGGATATTATCATTCCCCAGTATCCCCCAGCTACCTCTCAGTTTCAGGAAGTCGAACAGCTTCTGCTCCTTCATAAACCCTTCGCTGGAAATAACCCATCCCGCACCTACCGTTGGGAAATACCCCCATTTCTGCCTGAATTTGGAACTACCATCTGCACGGATAGAAGCGCTTAACAGGTAACGACTGTCATATCCGTAATTAACACGTCCTACAAACGACTGGCGCGCATACTTATCACCAGTGTTGCTGATAGTGGACTGTACATCCGGGTTCCCAAGGTCCAGGTACCAGAGGTCAGGACTCTCAGGTACATTGATACGGGTACCTTTCAGTGAAGTAGTATAAAACCCTTCTGTAACGGAACCCGCCAGTACCGTCAGGCTATGTTTATTAAAGGCCTTATCAAAGGTGACGGTATTGTCCCATACCCAACCCTGTGTACGGTATTCTTCACGCACCAGTTTACTGTTGGGATTCTGCTGATTACCTCCCGCTACCAGGAAGGTGACATCATCATTCAGGTATTTGTAGTTATATATCCTGTCATTCCCATACTTAAGGTCCGCATTAAATCCTGAACGGAACTTCAGGAAAGACACCGGACTATACTCCAGCGCCACATTTCCCTGTATACGGTTCTCCTGCCTGCCATCATTACGTTTGTTCAACGCCAGTAAAGGATTGCCGACGTTCCCCCAACCCGAGGTATTTCCATAACGGCCACCTTCTTCCGCCTTCACAATAGGCGCCGCCCGGTATAAATTGCGATAGGTATCCCCCAGTTCCACATCACGGGTAGTAGCGCGGGAGAATGATAACTGCGAAACGAATTTCAGCTGATCCGTAATATTTATATCATTATTGGCCCGGAATGTAAAACGTTTAAAATTATTAGTAGTGATGATCCCATCTTCTGCTATATACCCCCCGCTTAAATAGTAAGTCCCTTTCTCAGATCCACCAGACACAGATATATTATGATTCATCTGGAAAGCATCGCGTAAAACAGCATCATACCAGTCGGTAGTTCCATTGTATACGTAAGGATTATTGACAGGATCTTTGGAGGGAGAAACATCCGCCAGATATGCAATATACTGACTACGATCAGCCATCTTCACCAGGTTGGATGCCTGGCGAAAACCTACATTGGCATCATACCGCACCTGTGGCTTTCCGGCTTTCCCTTTACGTGTAGTAATGATGATCACTCCATTGGCAGCACGTACCCCATAAATAGCCGCAGAGGCATCTTTCAGAACATCCATCGTGAGGATGTCCGCAGTACTGATATTGCGGATATCATCGGTTAGCACACCATCTACCACATACAAGGGGTTAGCGCCTGCCAGTACAGACCCTGTACCGCGTACCCTGATCTGGGGCTGAGAGTTTGGCTGCCCGGAAGCAATCACCTGCACGCCCGCAATACGGCCCTGGGCTGCCTGGGTAGGTGTTTGTACCGGCTGTGCGGCCAGGTCTTCTCCTTTCACAGAGGAGATCGCGCCTGTGAGGTCCCTTTTCCGCTGGGTACCATACCCGATCACCACCACCTGTTCCAACTGGCTTTCCGAAGATTCTAATACAACATTGAGAGACGATTGTGTGCCTGCCTTTATTTCCCTGGTCACATATCCCAGGTAAGAAAAGATCAGGGTATCCCTTCCTTCCGGCAGATTGAGGGAGAACTCCCCCGAAGGACCAGTAGTAGTGCCGCTACTGGTATTCTTTACCCGGATGGTCACTCCGGGAATGGCTGCGCCATTTTTATCCTTTACAATACCTTTAACCGGGCCGGCCTGCTGCGCGTTGGGTGTTACCAGGGTTTGTGCCCTCACTGATACGGCCGCATAGAATGCCAGTAACAGCAGAATGCTACATGCTTTTGTACAAACAACTTTCATAACGAACTGTTTTCTTCGAGTTATCAAATTCAATAATGACTAATGACAGGTTGCGTTGGTAAGAATGCTACGTGAAGGGCTAGAGTAAATAAGACAAATAAACAAACACTCATAGGAAGCCAGCACTACTAAAGCTGGCAGACAAATAGACCGGGTTGCAAAATACTCAGTTCTTTTTATATAAAAAAAAGGGAGATAAAAAGTTATGAGGAATCAGCTTCCTATTAATCGTTCCTGCATCGCTTTTACGATAGCCCCGGAACGGGAGTTCACATCCAGTTTGCGGTAAATATTCATGATATGGGATCGTACAGTACCAACACTGATATGACAATGTTCTGCTATTTTCTTATAGGTATCTCCATCTACAAGGCAATCCAGCACCTGTAATTCGCGGGAAGATAATCCATAAGGGTCCGGCATTCCGCTCCCTTTCCGGTTAAAGAACGTCAGTACTTTTTGTATTGCCTGTATATTGGTTTGCAGGGTAGCCTCATATACAGAAGTAATAAATTCTGTAATAGAAACAGGCGGAGAGCTCTCAATCCGGGTAGTGGTAATCTGTTCTGTGGAGGTTTTATTTCCATTCAACGTAAATACGACCACATTCACTTCTGGGTAAGCTGCTTTTAAAATATTGGCTGCTTCGACCGGGGCAAGGCCAGGGATATCAATATCCATAAATACAATGTTGCATATCTCTTTTGCCAGCTGCTGTACTGATAGGGTATCGCCTTGTCCCCCTTCTGCCTCTACCGCATCATTTCTGCCGGGCTGACCTGCGCTGTTACGCCGCACATTTTTCATATCGTTTTTTTTGGGTTTGTATATGTTTCGAAACCTTATTTCTGTATTACCAGTGATGGATTTTTGTATGGCGATAATCAATAAACTGATCAGATTATAAGGTTTCCCATACGGAAACAAATTTGATACAAATACAAGCAGTAGTCAATCGGATAAGTATATGGTTTTTCAGTAAATACTAATAAACAATTTGTTGAATATTATAAATATCCCAAAAGGAAGAAAATAGTTAAGATCAGGTTCAGGTTGACACAGGTATAACAAGTATGATAATTACAGTACAATTTACGGGTTTATATTAAAGTTTTAACTGACGAAATAGGAAACAATCTGAAAGGAAAGAAAGATCTGTTGCTGGAGGGGAGAAAATAATATCACTATTTAAAGATTAAGCATACGAAAAAAGAAAAGACCTTAACAATCGGTTAACCACGAAATCCAAACATTATCTCTAGTTTTGATATAATATTCAGCGATTATAGCTGATTAATAAAAGATTTTTTTCGTTGTAGTATCCTTTTCCAATAACTATGCTGCAACAGTTGTTAATGATTGTCATATGAATAATAAGGCCCTTACCACCAAAAGTGGCAAGGGCCTTTAAGTTTATAATAATATTTTGTCATTAATTCATTCGCTGCACTCTCGACCTGAGCGCTATCCTGATAGTTCCCACATACACATAATCCTCATTAATATCCGTCACATACTTCAGGTTGATCATGTATTTGTGCCGTACCCGCAGGAAACTGTCTTCCGGCAGGTAGGACATTATCTTCTCTGCACCGTTGTCAGACATTACACGCGAATCTTCCAGGTGTAATACACAGGAATCTTCCATAATCTCAACAAACATTAATTCTTCCAGGGCAATTCTGGTTGACTGTCCTTCCCAGGACGTGTAGAATGAAGCTAATTTCAGCATATGTTCAAGTTTTTGAAATGGTCACCAGATTCGTTCAACCGGAAAAACAGCAGGTAACTGAATAGAAACCTGCGTATGAAGCTTATGAAATCTAAACCGTCTTATGAGAAAAGTATCCTTGAAAAATTCAGGTTCGCATCTTAATTATTAACAAAAAGGAGATCGAGTTTGTTGTAAAAAAAAATTATTTACAGAGAGGCAAGATAAATAGCATAATCTCCGGAGAAGTTAACCAGGGGTTAATACAATAGTTAATATGGCGTTAACTGCGGAGCATAACACTCCGCAGTCAGGTTCCGCCAAGGCAGAGGGAATCCCCTGCATTATATGCATGCTGGCAGGTGGATAGATAATTTAAAATATGGGAGTAAGGGTTGTGGGTTATTATATGCAGATGGATAACATTGATACAATGATTACTAATGTCAGGTTCTTTACGAAGCGGATATTAAAACCACCCTTCTCCGAATAATAATAACTTTCCTTATAGCGGTCATAAGCAATAGGCGCTCCCAGCTCTTTCATCATCTTTAGAAATTCAAATAGTGTTCTCTCGGAAATCCTCAGCCTCTTTGCTAGATGTGCGGGTTTTCCTGTGCCTTTGATCCTTATCAGATAATCAATGGTCTGTAATCTTTCAAAATAACGTTTAGGCATGCTGGCATACGGGGGTTTACAATGTACGAATGTGTTAATAAGTGAATCAATTTTTCCTGATCTGTAATGGGCTAATTCCTTCTTCTGATTAATTACGTAAGTAGTGTTGTGTGCATAATGTTTTCATTACGGGTCATAAGCATATTTTTCATAAACATATATTTTGAGGGCTTTAGATCGAAGCAAAATCCCCATACAGGATAGCCAGTCTGCAAGCTAAAGAATTCTACTGCTACTTTGTAGCAGCCAAACTGTTTTTTATGGTGCATGGTTTTAGACAAAATAGAAACTCCCCTGGTTGAAACCTGGGAAGTTTTCATCAAAAACCAACCATTAAAAGTCTTGTCAGCAAAGGCTTCTGAAAACAGATCACCATTGCATGAATTTATCGTCTGTATAATTCTTTTATCCATTATAGCTAAATGTTTATAATGTTAAGTCTTATTAAAAAATCCTTCCCGGTAGATACCTGCATAAGGGTTCCGTACGACGTTGTAATGTTACATTACAGCGCGCAGAATTTGGTTAATAAATTGTTAACGGCAAAAAATATATCAGGAAATAATGAAATATGCCCTCACGCAAAACCGCTATGAGAGCCAATAAGAGCTAAAATGAAAATGTTAATGACCCTTATGGGTTCGCTATCGCATATAAATGTGTGAGGATCTGTTGTACCACCCCCGGCGCATCCTCATTATAATGATGCCCTCCTGGTAAAACAAGCTGATGATAATTGTGGATAGTCAATGCCTTTACATCAAAATCTTTCTCATCCTGACCAAATACCAGTAACAATGGCTTACCGGTAATTCCATTCATCGCGCCCGTTACACTCATACTGCCAGGCGTAGATGTTCTGCCCAGCATATCAGAAATATGTACCACCATATCTGTACTTGCAGATGGAGATATAAATACCAGGTGCTGCGTCTGGGATTGAAACGCAGCAGGTAAATGCTGATAAATAAAAGGCAGTACGTCCGCCCCCATAGAATAACCTACCAGTATAAACGCATGATTATTCCACCGGGCAGAATAATACTGCAACAAGGCCGTTACATCTGCTGCGGCCTGTTGCGGTGTCTTTTTATTCCAGAAATATTTAAGCGTATTTAACCCGATAACAGGATACCCCCTGCCGGCTAAAATATTAACAATATCTACAGAGAATTTCTTCATTCCCCCATCTCCTGTAATGAAAAGCACAATCGGACGCTCAGTCACCACCACAGAAGGGACCTTCACCGTTACCGGTAACTTACTGATATCCGTCTGCGCATTCACCGCTCCCATTCCCAATAACATGCAACCCATCAGGAGGGCGTATTTTCCTATTCCCATTTTATTATGTTTTCATCACCTTACTAAGCGCTGCCGGTAACTGTATAAGATCAAAATCATGTTCGTATACAAGGTATTTATTCGCCCACTCAGTAGCATACTTCTCTTTAAATTCACGCAATCCCTGATAATGACGGAAAGCCTTGATCTTCTCATAAGCAAACTTCACTACCTGCTCTGCCGTATTCTGTGGCTGCTCTATACCAGACATTGGTACCAATCCTAAATTCAGGTATTGCAGGCCTTTCTCTTTCGCATCCTGTATCAATGCAATGATCAGCGCGTCCATACAACCTCCCGGAGCATTTGTCCGTTTACGTATCAGGTCATATGTACATTCCCCGGGTGCATAATCCGGAATGATATTCAGGAAAGCGACCACCTCCCCTTCCGCATTGATCACGGTAATTACATCCTGTTCCATAATAGCATCCGCATCAAACAACCCCTGGGAGAAAGTCAGCTCCTTTACATCGTATTGCTCCAGCCACTCATCAGATATTTCTTTCAATTCCTGTACCAGTTCTAATGACAATGGTGCACGGTTCATAGTAGTGACGTATCCCTTGGCGGCAAGACTATTCAATCCGTTCCGCATAGACTTCTTATCCTTTCCGCTGAGAGAGAAGGTAGTTACGTCCATAATCCCCTCCTGTCCTATCAGCAATTTCTTTTTCCGCAGATGCTCAAAATAATACATGCTTTGCTCATCTACACGATAAAAAGCGGGACGAAGCCCCATTTTGCGGCATTGTGCCTCAAACTCCTGCAAAAGGGGCAATTTGGCCTCTTCTGCACAAACAGGTTCTTCCAGTACTATGGCAAAGCTGCTGGCTACCCTGTAAGCGATGAATCCCTGGTTATCCTCAGATACGAACAACAGTTTATCATCCCCTATCTTAAAATAATCCATCGCAGAATTTCCATACTGGCTCAGGTAAAATTGCGCTTTTTCAAGGGCTGCATTCGTTTGCTTGCCTGCCGGCAGATAAGGCCGGATGATAGTATAGAACAAAAACGCCCAGGCTCCTACTCCCAGTACCTGGATCGCACTTAAAAATTCACGACCGAAACGCGTCACCGGATGCAACCCATCGTCTTCCAGTAACAGGAACCCATGAAAAGAGGCCCGCAGGGAACGAACCAAAGTGAAGTCCATCCCAAAGTGCCGCACATTCAGGAAATAGAAACCTATCGTCCCGAATATCAGCACGACCAGCAACGTGGCGACTGCCGTGACTACCCCTATATTCACCAGTTGACGGTTACTCCTTACCCGGTACTGACGCGCAGTTATAATCAAAATAAGGCTGGTCAGCAAGGCCAGCGTGGCTTCTTCATAGTCCAATGCCTTACTGATATGCCCGAAGGCGGATAAAACAGACACCGACAATGCCACTATCCAGGCGCTACGTAAGCCCCTGAACAGGAAAGTGGCCGTCACCAGCAATACCAGGCCCAGGAATACCACCAGCAGGTTGGACGCATGGATGCTCTCCCCCGGAATATAAGCCTTCAGCATTTTAATACGGTTGGTCAGTGGTGGCGTTAATACCGAAAATATGTTGACCATCCCCAGCAGAAAGATCAGCACCGGCGGTAACAACCTCAATACCAGGTGCCTCCCTTTTAATATAAATGCCATTATACCTCCCAACAAGGGTAACCAGAATTCAAACAGACGGTAGAGTAAAGTGATCTCCAGCGCCTGCAAAGAAGTATATCCGTATTTAGTCAGTAAGTACGCAAGTGATAGCTCTATCGCCCCTAATCCCCGGAGGAAAGGAGACACGATCAGGAAAATGGTGGCTACAATGTATCCCACACAGGCGGCTTCAAGCGAAGGCGTTGCGCCAGTGGCCAGCATACTGATATACAGATGCGCAATACCCACTATTTCAATACCGGCAGATACCAGTACCGTTTTTGCAAAGGAAGGACGATGCAGGTTGAATGCAAAGATCTCATCTACATGCATAATGGCCTTAGGGAAATATTTTTCAAGCAGATGATAAGCATATCCTTTCGTCTGGAAAGACCTTACAATCCAGACGGTCAGCCCCAGTGCCAGGCAGATACCTGTTAGTCCGCCTACAGCATCCAACATGGATTCATCATGCAGTATCGCAAATCCTACTACCGGTATCCCCACCAGGAATACAGAGAAGATACCAGTGAATCCGTAAATACCGGATGCCTGGTGAATCTGTTGTTTACTGATGTAACTGCGTTTAAGACTCTGAGGTAAATAGGCCAGGGAACTCACCCCTCCTGCCGGAAGAAAGATACTGAGCAGGTTCCTTTTCAGAAATAACTCCGTGCACCGTTCCACATCCAGTTTACTACCTACCGATTTAAAACTACAGGCATACATCAATGCCTGCAAAAGGATATATCCACCGGTAAATAATACACCGGTGATCACCCAAAAACGGTTGGCCCGCTCAATGGCAGGCATCAATGATAACAGTTCATGACGCTGCTGCCGGAAAAAGTAAATGGCTAATAGTATGAACAGCACAGCCAGCAACTCTTTCCAATGCAGCTTACGTAACAATGGTCCTAATTTCAACTTATTCATCAAGGGCATTACAGGTTCGATTTTGTCTTTTAAGCGGGTATCACATTAACACACAAATCTACAAGTAAGTTGTGGTGAAAAAGATCAGGACCTCCAGTTTAATTTAATTTTAATGCTTTGTCTGTTTGTATGGCACTACCAATACAGGTATCGGAGAATGACGGATCACAAATTCCGCAGTACTGCCAACCAGCAAATGATCCAGTCCGGTGCGTCCGTGCGTTCCCAGCACAAGCGTTTGTATCCCCTGTTCTGCGGCCTGTTCCAGAATATCCTCTTTCGGACTTCCAATAATGGCACTAACGCTTACGGCTACATCAGCATAATCTGCCGCAAAAACATTCAGACGTGTGGCAATGTCCTGTACCCTTCTCGTCCATTCATCTGAGGACTCCCCGCCTTCTACGGACGGGATCAATTCTGCCGCTTTATCCAGAATAGAAAGTAATACTACTGAGGATTTTGTACTCCTGGCCAGTTCCATACCGGCAGCTATAACGCTGGCGGAATAGCTGCTAAAATCTACAGCTATCATAATCTTTGACATATACATCGTTTTTTAAGAGCAGGGATATGTAGTAGGTTCAGGCGGGAATAGGCTTACGCCAATTTATTAAGCAAATTTACTATAAGTAAGTGTATTTATCACATAAAATATTAAGGGACCCGATAAACTATTCGCGACTGCAAAGTTTCTTCGCAAGCAACGTGTTTGCAGACACTCACAAATAACAAACACAGGCTCGGGAGTTCCCCCAATCACGAATTTCAGGAGTGATTGGTAAATACTGCCATTCAATAAGCTACGTGATTGTAGTATGTCTTACCACAGGAAGAGCCTAAACCCTCCTGTAAACGCTTTATAACCGGCAATTAACTACTATACTGGTCCCCTATAAGCCCACCCTAAGTAAGGTGGGCTTATAGGGGACTATGAGGGGACTATGAGGGGACTATGAGTGGGCTTATATGGGGCTTATACTACCGTAAGCCTGGCATTATCTCAGGTTATTAGCAGGCACTAACATTTCAATGCTTTTTCACTACTGATTACCAATACATTAAAATATATAGAAGATTATTATAACGGGTAATAGTAAAAAGTTCAATGCATTTAGCCAGGTTCAGTAGCCTTTTATGGCTAATATTAAAACAAGCTGTCAAAAGTATTTGTAAACACTAAAAAAGGCTCCTAACGGAACCTTTTTTAGTGTTTTGCCGCAAACATATCGAAGATGTATTAGTTACTTTTGACAGCCTGTTTTAAGAGGATATAAATATTACTACAAACACGTACTGTTTTTATAGAATCCCTTTTATTGTAAAGCGCCAGCCTTCATATCAGCTGATTTATTCACTACCGTGGTTATTCTGCTTCCTCGTCCTCTTGTATCAAACACTTTAAAAGTGATAATCCCTTTTTCTTTAACAGGCCCTGTATACACCTTGCTTTTAACATCAGGCTCTTTCCCGTTGGTAGTATAACGGATCACCAGACCAGGTACCTGCAGGTTCGCTACAACAGCACCATTTATGATCGCAGCTCCTGCTGTAGGGATACGGTAATTATACCCTCCATTGTAATGGTCCAGTCTTACCATCTCACGCTTGCCCAATACATTGGCAAATGTACCCCACGCTTTCTCATACATCTCTTCACTCTTTGCATTATCCTTTTCAGTAGCCCATGCAGGGTTCTTAGCCCACGCACGTTCCGCCAATGCCAGCAACTTAGGCAACAGCATGTATTCCATTCTTCCTGAATTCTTTACCGTTTCACTCCACAACAGCCCCTGTATCCCTATAATATTATCTGCACCATAAGAAGTTAAACGGTCCTTCCCTACAAAAAGATCTGGTCTCAGCGGATTATCCAGTGCATCCACTTTTGAATTCTTATAATAATCTTCAGGAATTAAATAGAACGGTTTATCAATATCCACAAATCCTCCCCAGTAAAAACCCGGTTCATCAAACACCTTCTGGTAAGCCATATCAAAATACAGATTGCTCACACCAGAGAATACCACTTTATAATTAGCATTCGCCAGCCTGTAAGCCAGATCTTCTGCGCCACCGCCCATTGTATTATTCCATACGTCCAGCATAAAACCACCATTGCTGAAATCAGGATTAGGAATATTATGCGGCTGACCATCCAGTACTGTTTTACGCATGCCCATCTCTTCCCAGCCATACAACTTCAATCCTCTTGCTTTCAGCAAAGAGTACACCTTTCCGTAATAGTAATACCACAGATCATTGGTACTCTTAATCCTGCTATCTTTTGCCATCAATGCTTTCACTACCGGAGATTTCTCCCATACACCGGCAGGTACTTCATCTCCTCCCATATGCACATATTCCAGGGGCGCACCGGCATCTTTATACATAGCCTGCACTTCTTCCACTACCTTATCCAGGAAACGGTACACTGCAGGCGATGCAACGTTGATCACGTTATCATTCCAGTTCTGCACAGATTGATATGCTGATTTATCTTCCAGGTCTGTTAACAGATATGCTTCTGCTTCTTCACGTTTCCCTTCCTTCATCAACCTTGCATAACGTGCGTCCATAGACTTGATAGCTGCACGTGCATGACCCGGTGTTTCAATTTCAGGGATAACACGTATATGCCTTACCGTTGCATACTGTAATATCTCTATAAAATCTTTGCGGGAGTAAAAACCATTCCCCGCGCTATCCGCTAAATCCGGTCCTGAGCCATATGCCGGCTGCAATGCCGACTTCTCATCCACGCCATGTGCGCGATGCCCGCCTACAGCTGTCAGTTCAGGCAGGGAAGGAATTTCCAGCCTCCAGCCTTCATCATCTGTCAGGTGAAAATGCAGCACATTCAGTTTATACAATGACATCACTTCCAGTAATCTCAGTATATCGTTCTTACTATGAAAATTACGCGCTACATCCAGCATAAAAGCACGGTATCCATAACGAGGCCCGTCTTTCACCCTCACAGCAGGAATAGTCACAGACTTCTGTACACCAGCCCAGGTAGCAGGTGGCATTATTATTTTCAGCGACTGGATACCGTTAAAAATACCTGCACCATCCGCAGCTTTAATAACAACACCTCCGGCGGTCACCTCTAGACTATATGCTTCAGGAGCAAAACTACTATCAAGCTGTAAATCAATACCGGTCCCTCCTGCAACAGCAGGTTTCCTGCCCAGTATATTTCCCAGTTCTGACGACAGATAAGCGGCTTCTTTGCTAAAAGCAGGAGCTGTATTAATATGTGTATTAATGTCCAGTAGATAAGCGCCGGTGCCCGCTGCTTCTTCCTTCGCAGTAGGGAATACCAACGGCAATTCAGACGCTTCTATATCAGGAATGTTCTTATTCTGTTTGTAGATATCAGCAGCAGTCAGCAATGGTGATTTATCACCCGGAAAACGCAGATACTGCTTAGGCTGTGTGGAAGGACGGATACTGTAATTTTTGAGTGCATATCCTTTGCCCGGATCATTATCCCATACAATATACAATCCATCCGGAGCATCTGTAAAATTTACCGCCCAGGCATCTGCTACCAGCTCTATACGAAGAGAATCTCCAGGTGCAATACCTTTACTGGCTGTAGTAGGCGTCAACTTATACAGATCGCCGTTTATATGCGATGCACTCACATTTCCGGCAGTAACACCAGGAATAATAAACCGCACAAAGTTGAAATACAACTGCCAGCCCTGTGCGGGCAAAGCCGTCTGACCAGTATTTACAATATTAAATACAGAAAGGAACTGATCTTTCCCCTTGTAATGATTTTCTACTACTTCCCAGGATACCTTCAAACGGGAAGCATCAAACGTGGCCTGTGCAAAGCCTGGGGCAACAATAACCACCAGCAGGCTGCATACGAGAGTTAAACGGCGAAAATTCATAAGTGAACTATATTAACTGCCGTAAGATAATGTTATACTGTTGCAAATCAAACAGCTATTGGGTAAGTTTTTCCGCAGTCATAGCCCCCTTTACAATGATACATACAAGATCTCCAATGTGTTAAAAGAGAAGAAACTGATATAACATAAAATATTCACCTTTTGATTTTTCCTATCTTTATTTATTAAATAAAAGGGACTTAGTATATGAAAGGATTTATTGCTTTCTCGCTTGGCAGTGTGGCAGTTATTGCGGCACTTGGTTATTTCTTCCCGTGGACATGGTGGTTGCTGACACTCATAGTACCGCTCATTATCATGGGATTAATAGACATTACACAGAAAAAACATGCTATCATGCGCAACTACCCTATCGTGGGCCGTTTGCGTTATTTCATGGAAGATATCCGCCCTAAAATTTACCAGTACTTCGTTGAAAGTGATATCGACGGCAGCCCTATAAACCGGGTAGACCGCTCCACCATTTACCAGCGGGCAAAAAGAGAACTCAACTCCCAGCCCTTTGGTACCCAGTTCAATGTATACGCAGAAGGTTACGAATGGATGGCCCATTCCATACAACCCCGTTCATTCGACAAAATGAATAAAGATCCCCGGGTACTCTTCGGGGGAGATGAATGCACCCAACCTTACTCTGCCAGTATACTCAACGTCTCTGCCATGAGTTACGGCTCTCTGAGTTCCAACGCGGTAGAAGCGCTGAACGGTGGGGCAAAGCTGGGTAATTTCGCCCATAATACAGGAGAAGGGGGTATCAGCGAACATCACCTGAACCAGGGAGGAGATATCATATGGCAGATAGGTACCGGTTACTTCGGCTGCCGTAATGATGAAGGTAACTTCGATGAAAAACTCTTCGCAGAGAAAAGTGCCATCCCCCAGATAAAAATGATCGAATTAAAGATCTCCCAGGGAGCAAAACCAGGTCATGGTGGTATCTTACCTGCTTCTAAAAATACGCCGGAAATTGCGGCTATAAGGCACGTAAAACCTAATACGACCGTTGCTTCACCTCCTTATCATACCGCCTTCAGTTCTCCCCGTGAAATGGTCACCTTCATCAGCCATATGCGGAAGTTAAGCGGGGGTAAACCAGTAGGCTTTAAGTTATGTATAGGTCAGAAACAGGAGTTCCACGCTATCTGCAAAGCAATGCTGGAAACCGGCTGTTATCCGGACTTCATCACTGTGGACGGTGGGGAAGGCGGCACCGGCGCGGCTCCTCCTGAATTCTCCAATTCTGTAGGTATGCCCCTCATGGATGCGCTGGCATTTGTACATGATACCCTCAGAGGATACAGCATCCGTACCAAAATAAAACTGATCGCATCCGGTAAAGTCCTTACAGGCTACCATATTTTAAGGGCAATGGCTTTAGGTGCAGATACCTGCAACAGCGCAAGAGCCATGATGATGGCCCTGGGTTGCATACAGGCACTGGTATGTAATACCAACCGCTGCCCTACAGGCGTAGCTACCCAGGATAAATGGCTCATGGCCGGACTGGTAGTGGAAGACAAAAAACACCGCGTGGCCAACTACCACCGCGATACCATAGAAAGCGCGATCGAATTAACTGCTGCTGCCGGACTGGGAGATCCTCACGAGATCACGCGGGGGCATATTTCCCGCAGGGTATTTATGAACCAGGTTCGCAGCTTCGAAGAAATATACCCGGCTACTCCCACCGGCTCCCTATTGAAAGGAGAAATGATAGATATGGTGAGCAGCGACAAATGGTAATAAAAGGAATTGAACAGGAACAAAACGGCTTCAAAACAGGATTACCCTACGTTTATCCTACGTTAAAAGACGTAGGATAAACGTAGGATAATCCTGTTTTATTCCTGTTCTTAACCTATCTAAAGCATGGCTGCTCTATGGCTCCTTCATGTCTCCTCCTACTCTCCGCCATATTAACCGCGCACTTTGCCTACTCCTTGATTTTCACAACAAACATATTCCCTGGAATATCCCCCGGCTTTAATCCGGCCAGGTTTATCACCAAATCGCGTCCTTGTTGCTGATAACCAATCGTTTTACTACAACCTAAGATACTCACCACCGCTTTTTTAGCCGGCGTATAATCCTTGATCCTCAGCTGCTGCTGAAAAGCGGTCGCAATACAATAAAGCACACCCGGTTTCTGCGTAAAGAACATCTCAATATGGGCATAGTCCTTGGAAGGTAGTACCATCTTAGAGACATTATAATTCGCCATAAAATTGGCTTCCTTTACTTCCGGCCGTTTCCCGGCACTCCACTGACGCGTTTCCTTCCAGGGCTTCGTATCAAAAATGGCTTCTCCGTTAGTCTCCAGCCAGGCCCCGATATCAATCAGGCGCTGCTGCATGATCACCGGAATACGCCCATCTGAGGTAGGGCCTATATCCAGTAATAAGTTACCCCCACGGGCCACTATATCCACCAGTAATAAAACCAGGTCACTACTCTTTTTGTAATCATTCACGTTCTCCATACGGTTATACCCATAGGAACTACCAATACCCTGATTCTCTTCCCATACTACACCCGGTTGCATCCCACTGCCATATTCGGAAGTAAAGTAAGTAGCGCCGTTATTCTTCCCACGTGTATCCTTACCCCAGCGATCATCTACCACCACTTCATCCTTTACGGGAGACTCATTATACAACCAGGAAAGCAGCTCTGTACTATGCCAGGCGGTATCTGATAAGTCCCACTCTCCGTCAGAGAAAATCACGGAAGGCTTATACCGTGTTACCAGGTCTTTAAACTCAGGTGTCATTACATCCTTAATGTATTGTTGCTTATCTTTCTTCCATACCGGGTTAAACCATTCATAAAGAGAATAATAATACCCCATCTTTAAACCGGCCTTCCGCACTTCCGTAGTGAGGTCTCCCAGTAAATCACGTTTAGGCGTACCACTCACTGCATTCCAGGGATGCCCCCAGGATTCATTCGCCTGTTTGCTGTCCCATAAACAATACCCTTCATGATGTTTGGAAGTCAGTACTACATATTTAGCACCTGAACGCTTAAACACATCCGCCCATTGGGCGGGATCAAATAACGAAGCCGTGAACTGCTGCTCAAATTTCTCATAAGGGAAATCCCTGCCATAGTTCTTATCATGAAAAGCAGCTACCTGCTGATGTGTGCCATCAGTAGCTCCGTTCAGCTGCCACCAGTACCACTCGGAATACCCTCCCGGGCCTACCACGGCATAAGAAGGCACTGCATATACCCCCCAGTGGATAAAGATCCCGAACTTGGATTCATTAAACCATGCCGGAATACCCCGCTTATTCAGCGAAGCCCAGTCGGCCGTATATTTTTGTGCAAAAAGGGATGAAAAGCCCAATAACATGGCTATAAAAAGGAAGCTCTTTTTCATACAGGAATTTAAGTTATCTAAAAGTAAAACCCGAAGACCCAATTTCCAAATACCATCTGTGCGGTGACCAATAGTATCTTGACAAAACATCACAAAAAAGAGAAAGGGTGTATCAATGATCTGATACACCCTTTCTGTATATTTTCTGAATATTGCTACATTTCCAGTGCGCCGGCAGCAGCTTCGTCCACAAACCAGTGAAGCTCTCCATCCTCCGGCCTTATCAACTGGGAAGGATACTTATCCGGATTAAAAGTGCCTTCAATAACACTCTTTAATGTGAGCGACTTACCAGTACCGGTAGCCATAAATATCACACATGCCGCATTATTCACTACCGGGGCAGTGAGCGTAATGCGATACATATTCTGCGCAGGCAGGAAGAATGCTTTCACCCAGGCATCCTGTTCATGCACCACGGGCATGCCGGGGAACAGGGACAGGGTATGACCATCATCCCCCATACCTAACAGTACAAGGTCAAAAGTGGTTTCGCCTTCTTTAAAGTAAGTGTGCAGCATCTTTTCATATGCTGCCGCTGATTCTTCGGGAGGAATATCCGTACGCATTACATGAATATTCTCTTCAGGTACGCCTACAATGTTCAGCAGCGTATCATATGCCATCTTCGCATTGTTACGCTCGTCCTCAAAAGGTACTGCTCTTTCATCTCCCCAGAAGAAATGGATCCTGTTCCAGGGTATCATGATTTTGTAAGGCTCCTTTGCCAGCAGCATATGCAGCTGTTTAGGTGTATTCCCACCGGAAAGCGCCAGGGTAAAAATGGGCTGGTCCTGTAATACTTCCTGGATATAATTACTGATCCAGGCGGCCAGGTTTTCGCTGAGTTCCTGTGTATTCTGAGCTATGTGTAATTCCATCATTCTTTATTTCGGCAGGTTTATCCAGCTGTGATTATCTCTTGCGATCATCGCATCAGCCTCCTCAGGACCCCATGAATCCGGAGCATAGTTTGGAAAATCTACCGGAGGACGGTTCTCCCATGTTTCCAGTATTGGCATCACTACTTTCCAGGCAGCTTCTACCTGGTCTGCACGCATGAAGAGCGTAGCATCGCCTTCCATTACATCCAGCAACAGTGTTTCATATGCTTCAGGAGCATGCTGATCACCAAACTGCGCATCAAAGTTGAACACCATTTCCACAGGTTCCAGCATCATGCTCTGGCCAGGACGTTTTGCCTGGAAACGCAAACGGATGTCCATTTCCGGCTGTATGCTGATGGTAAGGCGGTTCGGACGCCAGGTTTCCCCGGATTCTGCCGGGAAAGCAAAATGTGGGGCCGGACGGAACTGCAGCGTAATGTTGGTGGCCTTCTGATGCAGGTGTTTACCTGTACGTACATAGATGGGAACACCCTGCCAGCGCCAGTTGTCTATAAAGAACTTAACGGCAGCATAAGTATCAGTAGCCGATTCAGGGTTCACACCCTTTTCTTCCCTGTATCCAGGTACCGGCTTACCTTCTCTCCATCCTTTGGAGTATTGTCCGCGTACTGCGTTCTCGTGTACTTTTTCTTTCGCAAAAGGACGGATCGCATTCAGTACGTCTACTTTCTTATTACGGATCTCATTTGCGTCGAATGATACGGGAGCTTCCATTGCCACCATACAAAGGATCTGCAGGATATGGTTCTGCACCATATCTCTCAGGGCTCCTGAGTTCTCGTAGTAACCACCACGGCCTTCCAGCCCTACGGTTTCTGAGGCAGTGATCTGTATATGATCAATGAAGTTGCGGTTCCATACCGGTTCGAACAGCGCGTTTGCAAAACGCAGCGCAATGATGTTCTGTACAGTTTCCTTACCCAGGTAATGATCTATACGATAGATCTGTTCTTCAGAGAACATACGGCCCAGGAGGGTGTTAAGGTCATGAGCACTTTGCAGGTCGTGGCCAAATGGTTTTTCTATTACGATGCGGGTGCAGGCTTTATCGCTGCACAGGTTCAGACTGCCCAGTTTTGTGGCGATGGCCGGAACCAGTTGCGGTGCTACTGCCAGGTAAAAGATCACATTAGGATGGACACCCCATTCTGCTTCTTTCGCCTTTACCAGGTCGGTAATAACGCTGTAAGCAGTCTGGTCTTCCGCGTCCATCTGCAGGTAAGTAACGTTCTTACTGAAATTATCCCAGTGACCGTTCTCCTCTCCTTTACGACGGGAAAATTTAGTGATCCCGTCTTTCAAATGCTCGTGATATGCATCAATTGTATAGGCACTACGACCTATACCAGCTATTTCAAATTTTTCCGGCATATAATCATCCAGGAAGAGATTATATAACGCCGGTGTGAGTTTCCTGTAATTCAGGTCGCCACTTCCACCAAAAATAAAAAGAACCGAAGCTGGCGGACGTTTGTGATTTGTCATGACTATCTTTTTAACATTATCCTATCCTTACTCTCCCCATACTGTGTGGAAACTGCCGGTAGCATCTGTACGCTGGTAAGTATGTGCGCCAAAGTAATCACGTTGTGCCTGTACCAGGTTGGTTGGCATACGTTCTGTACGATAAGCGTCGAAATACCCCAGAGCAGACATAATACCTGCAGCAGCAATTCCGCTTTGGGCTGCCTGTGCTACAACAGTACGGGTATTAGTGAGCGCATTCTCTATTAAATTTGCTACTTCCTTGTTTAATAAAATGTTTGGCAGATCAGGTGATGCTGAGTAAGCCTTCATGTATACTTCCAGCAGGGTAGAACGGATGATACATCCTCCTCTCCATACCTTCACTACTTCCGGTAACGGGATCTCCATTTTCAGCTCTTTGGAAGCCTGATGAAGCATTGCCAGTCCCTGTGCATAACTGATGATTACACCGAAGTACAAAGCATCATGGATCTGTTTGATCCAGGTCTCTGTATCTGTGTTAAAAGAAGCTACAGGCTTGTTGTAGATCTTAGCGGCTTCAACGCGTTCTTCTTTGTATGCAGAGATAGTACGCATAGCTACTGCGGTGTCAATCACTGGTATCGCTACCGGTAATTCCATCGCATCCTGGGAAGTCCATTTACCGGTACCTTTTGATCCTGCTTTGTCAGAAATCACGTCTACCAGTCGTGCAGATGTTTTGTCGTCCTTCTGCAGGAAGATATCCGCCGTGATCTCTACCAGGAAAGATTGCAACGCACCTTCGTTCCATGTTTTGAATACCTGGTGCAAACGGTCGTTATCCAAACCTGCATGTTGCAGCAAGGCATATGCTTCGCTGATCAGCTGCATGATGGAATATTCAATACCGTTATGTACCATTTTAACATAGTGACCAGCTCCTTCTGTACCCAGGTAAGCGACACATGGCGTGTTGTTTACTTTGGCAGAAATAGCTTCCAGCATAGGTCTTACTTTCTCGTAAGCTGCCTTGTCTCCACCCGGCATGATACTCGGACCCGTACGGGCGCCTTTTTCACCACCGGAAACACCCATACCCATGAAGTGGATGCCCTTCTCGCGCAGGTATTTCACCCGGCGTACTGTATCTGTATAATGGGAATTACCTCCGTCTATCACTACATCACCTTTCTCCAGCAGCGGGATCAGGGATTCTATCACATCATCTACAGGCTGCCCCGCCGGTACCAGCATCATCAGCTTTCGCGGACTTTGCAGTAACTGGACCATCGTTGCTAGTTCCGCCACCCCTTTCACGGTAGTGCCCGGTGTAGCCGCCGATTCGAGGGCGCCGGTCTTGGTACTGTCTTTATCAAACCCAATAACGGAAAAACCATGGTCGGCCATGTTGAGCAATAGGTTACGTCCCATTACGCCCAGGCCAATCATGCCAAAATCGAATACGCTTTGTGCCATAAATTATCGTGTAAAGTGCCTTAAGAATACATGTAAAATTAGGGAAGGATGTTGAAAATGGGAAATACTACTTTAGACGTGACAGTTTCATTACCACTCCAGGAACACCATACCTGCCCCGCAAACAAAGATGGTAAAGCCTCCCAGCGCATGAACATACTTTTCCAGCCTCCCCGTTTTTAAAAAAGAAAACCCGTAATATCCCAATAATACCATCAAAATCATGGTGAGAAGGGTAAAAAGAGTGAATATAACCACCAGCATAATCATGCCATAAACAGAATGCCGGGCTGCCGGATAAGTGAGCAGGGGGATTAATGGTTCACAGGGACCTAACCCGAATATAATCAGCATGATCCAGGGAGTTACCTTCCTTCTCTCCTGTGGATAAACGACTTGTCCATGCTTATGCTCATATACGTAAATGTTGCCGTCGTCATATATATCAAAGTGCTTGTGCGCCTTGTTTTGAATGGCTCTCTTCACGCCCCATACCATATATAAAAGACCAAAAGTCAGTAATGCCCATCCGGCAATTCCTCCTCTTAAATTCTCCAACCCGGTGATCCTGGACAGAGACCATCCGAACGCTATGCCCAGTACCCCCAGTAATACAGAGCTGCCTACATGGGCTAGTCCGCACAGCAGCGTCCATAATACAGTTCTGGCAATAGACCAGTCTCTTGCCCTGCTCAATGCAATGAACGGGACATAATGGTCCGGCCCTGTCACTGTATGCAGACAACTGATCGTAATAGCTGTAAGTAACAACATTTGCAGTTCAGTGTTCATAGATACCTGTATTAATTATTTCTTCACGCTATTTTTTTAGATAGTGACTATAGCATTCTTTCATGCCCTGCTAATGCTGCTATCTTTTTAAATATTGAATAGAGTTGTTCCCCTCCTTGTCCAAGTATTCTAACCAGTAAAGCACCTGATGCTGTCTGAGAGACTCCCGCAGTGATCCCTTTCTCTGCTGAAAGCATCCCATTAATAAGATCTGACATTATTATCATATCCCTTGTTTCATCATGCCATAGCAAAGCCGCCTGGTGAGTATATTCTTCCCATTGCCCTATAGCATCAGCGGGTATCAGTTCGGGCTGGAGCACGGTTACGTCTTTAAACAACAACTTCTCATCTCTGTAAACTTCAGTAATACTTTGAAAAAGACGGCACTTAAAAACTTCTCCACTCAGTTTACGCCCGCAGGTGATAATCTCCCCCCATATCAATTGGCAATCTTTGTCTATCTCTATTTTATTATACCCTTCAAATACAGATTGTTCATGAGGTACAGCAGGATGAGGGAGGTAACATAAACGGCTGCCGGCACTCATCTTTACCAGCACCTGCTGCTTTGCCCCCTGCTGCATGTTAAATATCCGCTGATAAGATTGTGTATACAGATGAACGTTCGCGCCAGGGACCAGCTCCAGGGAAATCTTATAACGATCTCCGTCCAATATCCCCGGAGAAGCAGTCATCATTACAAGATGTAATACAGGGTTGCCTTTCCCACTGATATCTGCCACCTTAAAAGGTCTTGTGAAATAACTATGTTGCAGATAAGTGCTCCCTTTCCGTTCACCTGCTGTTATTTGCAACTGACTGATCATCCTCCCTGTTATTGGTAATTCACCGATCATTTCAATAAAACTGGTTCTTCCACCGCTTCCAGTAACGCATCGTGCTTAATCCAGCCAATCACAGCATCCAAACCTTCTAAACTCATCATATTGGTAAATACGAACGGTCTTCCCTGCCGCATCTTACGGGCATCCCGTTCCATCACTTCCAGACTGGCCCCCACATAAGGCGCCAGATCAATCTTATTGATCACCAGCAAATCAGACCGCGTAATCCCCGGCCCGCCCTTACGGGGGATCTTATCTCCTTCTGCCACATCAATCACAAAGATGGTCACATCTGCCAGATCAGGACTGAATGTAGCGGACAGATTATCTCCCCCACTTTCTATAAAGATGATCTGTACATCAGGAATACGTGTAGCCATTTCCTCCACTGCTTCCAGGTTCATACTGGCATCTTCTCTTATCGCAGTATGCGGGCAACCACCCGTCTCCACACCAATAATCCTTTCTGCTGGTAACAGACTGTTTTTCACTAAAAACTCCGCATCTTCTCTGGTATAAATATCATTAGTGATGACCCCTAAACTATACTGCCCGCTCATTTGCCGTGACAGCCTTTCTATCAATGCTGTTTTACCGGCACCTACCGGTCCGGCCACACCTATTTTTATGTATGATCTCTGTTCCATAGTTATGACATATACAATCTTGAATATAAACGTTCATGCTGCATGCTTCTTATATCAAAAGCAAAGCTGCAACGGCCTGCTAATTGCCTTGGTATAGTAAATGTCTTATCTGCTAATAATGACAAACCCGGTAATAAAGTAAACAATATCTGCTGCCCTTCCTGTTGCCCTAATGGCACCAGCTTCACACAGTTAGTCACCATTCCGGTAGCAGCATTATAATAATACGCTGTCAATGCTTCCTTTAAAGGTATACCTAACAGGAAAGCATATACTCCATATGCCAGACAGTAATGTATGCCTTTACGCATCACAACAGTAAAATCATTATTATCTACTAAAGGAGTGAGTAATTTCACCAGTCGCACCCCCAGCTTCTGACTGGCCATCCTCAGCTCCTGTGGGGCTTTCAACGCCGTGCATTCCTCATCAAGTAATGCCAGTTGTGCCATATCATTCGCTTCGGCAGCCCTGTAAGACAGCACTACAAATAACGCATCATTATAAGGGAGATTATGTTCCAGCATATTCCTGATATACGCAGCAGCCTGTACCCCGTTAGTAACCAGTCCCTGCTGCACATATGTTTCCAGCCCATTGGAATGAGTGTACGCGCCTACAGGCAAAGTAGGATCAGTAAGATGAAGCAGATGTGGTAACCAGTTTTGCATACACGTTATTTGGAAGTTAACTGCATGATCTTACTAAACAACGAACTACCGGAGTTATGATTATGTGGTAATATGTTACTGCGTAACATATCAGAAAGGACCCGCTGTTCCTGAACAGGAGCATATCCGCGGGCTTCCAGCCAGCGGAATAATGGTTCTTCAAAAGGGATCAATACCTGGTTACCGGATAAAAATAAAGGAAGATGCTTATTCCCGATCTCATAACAGATAGCCGCCATATCCGCCATTGTAGCGGGAGTAATCACTATTGCCAAAGAAGGTAAGATAGTAACGGTAATGGCTATCTGCTCATCCATCCATAAAATATCTCCTTCCTGTAATAAAGGAGACTCCCGCAAAAAGTGTAAAGCTATTTCACGGCCACCGGCCGTAGAGCGGCGTAACACACGTTTACCTGTTTCAAACCACTCCAGCGGCAATGCATCCGTACTACGGTCATTAAGTGAAACAGTATTTATATTTCCCTGTATAGCTTCTACAACGATCATATGTTAAAACAGAAAGTAGCGCTGTGCCAAAGGCAATACACTCGCAGGTTCACAAGTAATCACTTTCCCGTCTACCGCCACTTCGTAAGTCTCAGGATTTACAGTAATATCAGGTGTGCTGTTATTATGTATCAGGTCTTTCTTCCCGATATTACGACAGTTCCTCACTGGTAATACAATCTTCTGCAACCCATATTCCGTCACAATATCTTTATCAATAGCTGCCTGGGAAACAAAGGTCACACAGGTATTATGCAATGCTTTACCAAAGGCGCCAAACATCTCCCTGTACATCACGGGTTGTGGTGTAGGAATAGATGCATTAGGATCTCCCATACGGCTACAGATAATCATTCCGCCTTTAATGATCATCTCCGGCTTCACCCCGAATAACGCCGGTTTCCACAATACAAGGTCCGCTAACTTACCAGGTTCTATAGAACCTACATACTCAGAAATACCATGTGTGATAGCAGGGTTAATAGTATACTTGGCCACATATCTTTTCACCCGGAAATTATCAGCAGCAACATCTTCAGATAAAACATCCTGCTTAACGTCTTCCGCCAGCAAACCCCGTTGCTTCTTCATTTTATCCGCCGTCTGCCAGGTCCTGATGATCACCTCTCCCACTCTTCCCATCGCCTGTGAATCAGAACTCATCATACTAAACACGCCCATATCATGCAAAATGTCTTCCGCGGCAATCGTCTCCGGTCTGATACGGGAATCCGCGAACGCCACATCCTCCGGCACGCTCTTATCCAGATGATGACAAACCATCAGCATATCCAGATGCTCATCAATCGTATTCACCGTATAAGGTCGTGTAGGGTTTGTAGAAGAAGGCAGAATATTCGGATACATCGCAGCTTTGATAATATCCGGTGCATGCCCTCCCCCGGCGCCTTCCGTATGATAGGTA
This sequence comes from Chitinophaga oryziterrae, assembly GCF_009758125.1. Lineage (GTDB taxonomy): Bacteria > Bacteroidota > Bacteroidia > Chitinophagales > Chitinophagaceae > Chitinophaga > Chitinophaga oryziterrae. The sequence goes on along the minus strand of NZ_WRXO01000002.1, from coordinate 68,121 downwards.
TGGATCACCCGTCCATCAATCGCTTTAATCGTATCTTCTAAAAAACCGGACTCATTCAATGTATCCGTATGAATAGCTACCTGTACATCATACTTATCTGCCGCCTTCAACGCAGCATCTATCACCGCAGGAGAAGAACCCCAGTCCTCATGAATCTTCAATCCCAGCGCTCCCGCCTCTATCTGCTCCCACAACGGTGGCTCTGTAGCACAATTACCCTTCCCCAGGAAACCCAGGTTCATCGGGAACGCTTCCGCAGACTCTAACATCTTCCGGATAAACCATTTCCCCGGTGTCACTGTCGTGGCATTCGTTCCATCAGCAGGACCAGTACCCCCTCCTATCATGGTAGTAATCCCGCTATGCAAAGCATGCGTAATCTGCTGGGGAGAAATAAAATGTATATGTGTATCAATGCCACCGGCAGTAGCAATCAACCCCGCGCCACCATGCACTTCTGTGCTGGCCCCTATAATAAGGTTCACCCCATCCATCGTATCAGGATTCCCCGCCTTTCCAATCCCCACAATATTCCCATCCTTAATCCCGATGTCTCCTTTCACGATCCCCCAGTGGTCAATGATCATCACAGAGGTAATCACCATATCCAGTACCCCTTCGTCCCTCACAGCAGTAGAAGACTGCGCCATACCGTCGCGGATAGTCTTCCCTCCGCCAAATTTGGCTTCATCCCCGTACACGGTATGATCATGTTCAATTTCGATGATAAGATCAGTATCCCCCAAACGGACTTTATCTCCTGTGGTAGGGCCATACATCGCCGCATAGCGGCTCCTGTTTATATGTAAGCTCATTGTTTAAATCGTTGATCGGTGATTTTCTGCATAGCTGCCTGCAACGCAGCAGGAGAAGTAGTATCTCCATTTACCAGGTTATTCATCCCAAAGGCACGCCTGAAACCGCCTAAAACAACAAGGTCTACCGGTTTCTCCTCTCCCGGTTCAAAACGCACCGCAGTACCTGCCATGATATTCAGCCGCATCCCAAAAGCAGCAGCACGGTCAAACGCCAACTGACGGTTCACCTCAAAGAAATGGCAATGAGAGCCAATCTGCACAGGACGGTCGCCTGTATTCACTACAATCACCCGTGCCGTCTTCCGGCCTGCATTGGCCTCAACAGAACCAGGTTTAATAAAGTATTCTCCAGGAATCATACAATAAGGTTTATCTGATAGGATGATGTACGGTCACAAGTTTGGAGCCATCAGGGAAAGTAGCCTCTATCTGAATTTCTTCAATCATTTCCGGCACCCCGGGCATCACATCTTCCCGCGTGAGGATAGTAGCGCCATACTGCATCAGTTGCGCCACTGTTTTGCCATCCCTGGCGCCTTCCTGTAAATGACTGCTGATAAGTGCGATAGCTTCCGGATAATTCAGCTTCAGCCCTCTTGCTCTCCGCTTCTCCGCCAGTTCTCCAGCGAGATAGAGTAACAGCTTCTCTGTTTCCCTTGCCGTTAAATGCATAAGTTTAGATTTTGGTTAACGTACTTCCTCAGGTTAAATTACAAAAAAAACCGGCGAATAACTCCGCCGGTCCAAACTAAGTGTATGATATTTTAATTAAGCGGAGTTCCTGGCGGCATTGATAATACCGAAAGAACAACGTACGACCAGTTTTTCGTAAATAGCCTTTAATCCGTTTTCATCCCCGTCTTTATCTAACTCACGGATACAACACAGCGCATACTGTTGTATAGTTACCAATGGCAGTACGATACGCTCACGCATCTGGATCGATAACTGATCTATCGGACTATTACCCATTAACTCCGTTTCACCCATGATCCGCAGTATATATTTTGTGGTCAGGTTATATTCATCATAGATCATATTCCAAACCTCCCCAAACTTCGGATGCTTACCATAAGAAGCCGTCAGCGGGAAGAAACATTTCTTCATTGCCATCTGACAGTTATCCAACAGGGTGCGGAAAAACAGCGAACTCTTATACAACCTCTGCAGCGACTCCCATTTACCTGCCTTATCAACAGCCTCTAATGCAGCACCTACGCCAAAGAAACCCGGTACATTCTGTTTGACCTGGCTCCATGCCCCTACATAAGGCACAGCACGGAGATCATTCAGGTTCAGCTTACCACCCGAATTACGTTTGGAAGGACGACTGCCGATATTCGTTTCTGCATAATAACGCAGCGGACTGGCATGATCCAGATAATCCAGGAAATCAGGATGATGTTTTAACTTGTTGAAAGCAGTATACCCTTCATCTGCCAGTGATTGCATCAGTCCTTCCTCTTCTGCCGTAAAAGTAATCTCACGGGAAGAGAAGATATCATTGGCAATACCGGCATGTACCAGCTGCTCTATATTATACTGGGCAGCATCCACCGTTCCAAAATTGGAACTGATCGTTTGCCCCTGTATTGTTAACTGTATTTCCTTATTGGCAATATTGCGCCCCATTGACTGATAGAACTGATGTGTCTTTCCTCCACCTCTTGCCGGAGGGCCACCACGACCATCAAAGAATATCACATTGATATCATACTCGCGGGAAATGCGTGTCAGCTCCTCTTTCGCTTTATAGATACTCCAGTTGGCCATCAGATAACCACCATCTTTGGTACCATCAGAGAACCCCAGCATAATAGTCTGCTTGTTGCCACGCTGCTTCAGATGCTGACGATAAGCCTCATTGTCATATAAAGAACGCATTACCTCTCCTGCCTGGCGCAAGTCATCAATCGTTTCAAACAAAGGAACAATATCAACACTCAGGTCTTCTTTTTTCCAGCCGCTCAAAAAGAACAGCCCGAAAACTTCCATTACATCCAGCGCACTTGTCGTATGACTGATAATATAACGGTGACAACCAAATTCACCATTCGCTTCCTGTATTGTTTTTATAGCAGCGATTGTGGCAAGTGTATCTTTCTGCAGATCGGTCTTCAGCACAGAAGTATCTTCACATGCAGTAATATTCAACAGATTACTGATCTTCTCTTCATCAGAAAGATTCTTATAATTTGATGGCAGTATATCTGTAGTTTCTGCAATAGCTGCCAGCAACGGCCCATGTACAGAGCTGTCCTGACGGATATCCAGCGTTGCAAAGAACAATCCGAATAACTCTACGCGACTGATCAGGTCATCCAGTAAGTTCAGGAATAACCCGTTATTTTCTTCTATCAGGATAATACGTACACGGAATAAACTATCTAATATGTCCTGACGGCAAAGATTTGTTTTATGACCAGGGATAAAGAGATTATTGAATAACTGGCGTTCCAGCTGGTTCAACTCATGCTCAATACCCTTGAATGTAAGACGGCGCTTCAGTTTACGCACGTCTAAATAATAACACTTGATAATAGCTCCTCTTAATGCATTCGCTACTTTCAATGTAATCTCCGCATTCACAAAGGGATTACCATCACGATCACCGCCAGGCCAGAAACCCATCCGGATCACAGGATTATTACTATTGATCGATGCAGGGAACTGGGCTTTCAGTTTAGCCACAATTTTCCCTGCCGCAGTATAGAAAGTGTTTTCAAGGAACCATACCAGGCTGATAGCCTCATCATATGGCGTTGGCTTTTCTTTCTTGAAGAATGGCGTTTTCCCCAACTGTTGCAAATAGGTATTTACCTGTGCAGTATTCTCATTCATCAATGCCCTCGATAAATCATTGATGATCCCCAACACCTCACCCGGATAGAACTGTGTAGGATGAGCTGTCAGTACCAGCCTCACCGAATAGTCCTGCAGCTTCTTTGCCAGCAGGTCTTCCGCCTGCTCTGCAACAATTTCCGATTGCAGATGCGTGAGGGAACCGGTTCCCTGCATATCATGAATATTGCGGAACGCGGCATCTTCCAGCGCATCAAACAACACTACCTGACGTTCTGCATATTGCACAAAACGGAACATCAGATCCAGCTTCTGCGGCTCATTAGCCGTAGTAGTATATTGAGAGAAGAAAGAGTTAAGAATTTCCTGCGGACTTTTCCCCTTTGCATATCCTTCTTCACAGTGTATCAGGAATAATGAGAGAAATACGCCGGTCTTCTCTACCTTATGAAAAGGTAGTGCAGTAAAAAGGCTGTTATAAAGCTGAAACTTGGTGCCGACCAGGTTCTTGAACAGCTGTAAGGTATTATTAACCGGTGCTTCCATAACTAATTTTCGTAATTTTAATGACCCTTAGCTAACCGGGAGATAAAAGTAGTATAAAATAGTTAGAAACAAGAATTGAACCGGATTAAAACAGGGATGCCACGACTTAGCGCCGTGGCATATGTATGAACCCACCCTTTGAAATCTACAGTTGAGAATTAACTACGTTAAATGGATAAAAACTGATTAGTTTTATTTATTCGTTATTCAGATGAAATGCTATTGGTAAATTGAACTGTACATTTACGGCCCGTCCGTTCTGCTTGCCGGGATTCCATTTAGGCATTAATTTCACCACTCTGATAGCTTCTTCTTCCAGTCCTCCCCCTTTGGCCGCACCTACAGCCTGCACACTTGTGATATTTCCATCATAATCTACAATGAACTGGATAAACACTTTACCTTCAATATCATTTTCTGCAGCCATACGCGGATAGCGCATATTCTTACTCAGGAATTTAGATAAAGCAGTCTCCCCGCCGGGGAATGAAGGCATCTTCTCTACAAAAGTGAAAACAGTTGAACGGTCCTCTCCTTTAGGCCCTTCCACAAGATTCCCGCCAGGAACACCTGTACCACCTGTAAGTAACGATACGTCCACACCATTTATATCATCACCGGTTGTTGTAGTGGTACTGACACTCTTGTTGCCAATATCTGCTATTTTGGGTGCTTCGTCTTCAGGTCTTACTTCTTCACGTGTGATAACAGGTGGAGTATATGTAACGGATGAAACGGCCGGCGGCGCAGAAGCCGGACGCGCAGGTGGAGGTGGTGTTACAACAGGCGGTTTATCTACCACCAGATGTAACTCCGTAATTTTTATAGGAGGTATAACCTCCATTCGTGTAGGCATGTCCGCAGCCACTAAACGGTTGCTTAATACATATCCTCCAATGATGACTAATGCAATGGATGCAGTACCTATGATAGCATTGCGAACACGCCTGTCCTGGCTTCTCCGCAAGTCATAAGCACCATAATCTTTATTCCTTCCATCAAAGAGAATGTCTAAAAAATCTGATGAATAAGTGTTAGTTGCATTCATGGGATAAACGTTTCTATACAGATGCGTACAAAAACATTTTCCATAAAGAACAATAAAAAAATATTCAGCTTTTAAAAAGGAGTTATAATAACCATCCCAGATTGAAATCCGGATTTGGGTCACCTATTTTGCTAAAGGAAGTATTCACTATCTTATATATAATAATGTCGTTGCTCAGACTTATTTTGCCTGGAGGCGCGGGAGATATGTTACATATAATTTACCACCAATAAATTTGCAACATACCCTCCCCGCTAACCCGACCGGGCATTTTATTTACAGCTATAAGCAAACAAAATCTTTGAACGTTTTAACAGCAGCAACAACAGGCCGCGTTACAGGAATTGTAACAGGTAGAGATCACCAGATCACCCTTAGTAGAAATATGCTTATGCAGTTGCATAATGTTATCGGTTTTAGATTTTTCATTTTGCTGATTACTGCGTACTGCTGGTGAGACACTACACAGGGAAAGCATTCAGCACGGCTTTCCGGGTGGCGAACAGCATTAGTCTACTGATTCTGTAGACAAATATACGTTATGCTTTTATATTTCCAAATTCAAGATGGAAACTTTTTATTTTTTTCTGATAGCCCTCCCGTAAATAGTTGGTTATATACCGGTAATCCCATTTGGAAGGCGAAATAATTTTAATCTTCTTAGATTTGAGAGGAGAGCCTGTGGGACCTCCCGTTAACTTATCACTATCATGAAAAAGATCCTCCTTTTCTGTTGCCTTACCAGCTTCCTGATTCCTGTGCTGAAGGCACAAAAAGATACCACCCATCTCCTGCGGGAAGTAATTATCCAGGCCTATCCCGGCAAACACTTTTCTTTATTACAGGTCCCTACCAGCAGTGCGGTCATCTCCCCTCAGCAATTACAGTTGCAACAGGGCGCTACCCTCTTACCTGCTTTAAATAATATTCCCGGTGTACGCATGGAAGAACGTTCTCCCGGCAGCTACCGCCTCTCTCTGCGTGGCAGTCTCCTGCGTTCTCCCTTCGGTATCCGCAACGTGAAAATATATCTGGATGAAATTCCCCTCACAGATGCCGGTGGCAATACCTACCTGAATCTGGCCGATGCCGGCAGCTTCGATGGTATAGAAGTCCTCAAAGGGCCCGATGGCAGCCAGTTCGGCGCCAACTCAGGCGGCGTGCTCATCTTCCACCCTGCGGGCAGCCTGCCTGATACCAGCCATATAAAGGGCGATATCCAGGGCGGCAGCTATGGCCTGTTCCACGAACAGGCAGCCTGGCAACAGCAATGGGGCAACTACCGCATGAACCTCTACCAGGCAGTACAACATTCCGATGGATACCGGGTGAACAGCGCCTTAAAAAGATATTATGTACAAACTGATCAGCAATGGCAATACAATGCCCATAACCGTCTTAAACTGATCGCGTTTTACAGTGACCTCAACTACCGCACTCCGGGTGGTCTGACAGCAGCACAGGCTGCGGCAGATCCCAAAGCGGCCCGTCCGGCCACAGCGACCCTTCCGGGAGCCGTTACCCAGCATGCAGGGATCCGCAATAAAACGGCCCTCGGCGGACTGGTGCACGAATCACAACTCTCTGATCACTGGCAACATGTGATCTCCGTATATGGCAGCAATACACACTTCGAAAACCCGTTCATTACCAACTTCGAAGCACGTGATGAGAATACCTTTGGCGCCCGTACTTATATCGCCTTACAAAACCAGGCCATCGGTAATACCAATATTCGCCTCGATTGGACAACCGGTATCGAGTGGCAGCAAACAGGCTCAGATATTAACAACTATGGCAACCGCGCGGGTAAACGGGATACCGTACAGGCAGCCAGTAACATCACTGCACACCAGTACTTCTACTTTACCAGCCTTACCTTTCACCTCAGCAAACAATTGCTGGCCGAAGCTGCTACCAGTCTGAATTACTTCAACTACCGCTTCAATGATGAATCTGCCGGTGGTACAGGTAAAAAGAAATTCAGTCCGCAACTGATGCCAAGGTTCTCCCTCTCCTATCTCATTACACCGGAGTTTGCTGCACGCACAACGGTTAGCCGGGGTTACTCCACACCTTCCATTGCTGAAGTACGCCCTACAGATAATGTGATCAATACTTCCCTGCAGGCAGAAACAGGCTGGAACTATGAAGCCGGATTAAGGCTCAATAACCGTCATAACCGCTACCAGTTAGATGCGTCCGTATTCTACTATCACTTGCAGGATGCTATTGTAAGACAACTGCATGATGATGGAAATGAGTATTACATCAATGCAGGCGGTACCCGCCAGTCGGGCGTAGAAGTACAGGGGATGACATGGATACAGCCGCCCGCACAAACAGGATTTTTAAGAGGTACACAATTACAGGGTAGTTACACCTACAGCCATTTCCTTTTTAGCGATTATAACGCCGCAGGAAAGGATTATTCAGGCAATGCCCTGACAGGTGTTCCCAAACATACCCTGACAGCAGGATTACTGCTGCAATTCCCGGCACATGTTGCGTTATTCACACAATACACCTTTACTGATAAATTACCACTGGATGATACCAACACTACTTATGCAAAACAGTATCACCTGTTACAATGTAAAGCCAGCTGGGAATTGTGCAGGCGTGTTGCTGTTTATGCAGGAGCAGATAACCTGCTGAATCAGTTCTATAGTTTAGGGAATGATCTGAACGCAGTAGGCAACAGATATTACAACCCTTCTCCCACAAGGAATTATTATGGCGGCGTAAGATTCGCGCTATAAATAAATGAGAAAAGCTCCTCCTATGTTTGTAGAAAGGGGCCGCCAAATGGCCGCCCCTGCACATTGTTGGAATCAAAAAAAATTATACCAGTTGCTTAACGGCGGCTTTATAATGCACTAAAGGCAATGCACGCAGTCTCGCTGCTGCATACTCCGGCGTGATATCCCGTTGAGGGTTCGCCAGCATTTCATATCCTACCATAAACTTCTTCACAGTAGCAGAACGCAGCAAAGGCGGATAAAAGTGCATATGCCAGTGCCACTCCGGATGATCACCACTGTTAAAGGGCGCCTGATGCATACCCGCAGAATACGGGAAAGACGTCTCAAACAGGTTATCATACCGTGTAGTCAGTTGCTTTAAGATATCAGCCAGGGCTTCCTTCTCAGCAGCAGTAAACTGTAACAGGTTCTGCACATGCCTGCGGCTGATGATCATCGCCTCATAAGGCCATACTGCCCAGAAAGGCACTACAGCAGCAAAATGATCATTCTCTGCAATCACACGTTCTTCTGCTTTCAGCTCTTTTTCTAAATAGGCAGATAATAAACTCTTACCATGCTGCTGATAATACTTCAGCTGCTCACGGCTCTCTTTTTCAATCTCCATCGGCACATCTTCCGATGCCCATATCTGACCATGCGGATGAGGATTACTACATCCCATGATCTCTCCCTTATTCTCAAAGATCTGTATGTATTTGATGAAAGGCACTGCTGCCAGTTCTTTCAGCTCAGTACACCACAGGTCAACTACTTTGCGGATCTCAGGCACTTCCATTTCCGGCAATGTAAGATCATGTCTCGGGCTGAAACATACTACCTTACAAATGCCCTTCTGGGAACGTGCCACAAAAAGGCCATCATCATCTACCCCACCAGCGGGCGTATCAGATAACAAAGCAGAGAAATCATTGGTAAAAGAGATCGGTCCTTCATAAGCAGTGTTCTTCGTTCCGTCTGCACGGGTATTACCCGGACATAAGTAACAATCATCCACGTAAGAAGGTCGCTGTGCCAGTGCAGGAGCTTCTACTTTCCCCTGCCAGGGACGTTTGGAGCGATGCGGAGAAACCAGCACCCATTCACCTGTAAGAATATTCAGGCGGGTATGCGGGTGCGCTGTCAGGTCAAAGGGATTTTCAGACATATTAACTATTAACTAGATCATTCACAGTACGACAACCATCTTCAATGCTCGTTACATAAGCTTTCAGAGGTACTTTAAATTGTTGCTCATATCCTGCGGCGGCTTTCTCCAGCAATGCAGGTACAGCAGACTTCTTTACAATATTGATAGTACAGCCACCAAAGCCACCTCCCATCATACGGGCTCCCAACACACCGCTTTCACCACCTGCAAATTCAGCCAGCCAGTTCAGCTCAGGACAACTTACATTATACAGCTTATCCAGCCCTTCATGTGTAGCAAATACCTTTTTACCGAATGAAACAAGATCATCATGCTGCAGATCCACACAGGCATCCTGCAAACGCTGGATCTCTTCTACTACATACCGGCAACGGTTATATGTTATCGCATTATAAGACTTCACATATTCATCCAGCATTCCCATAGAAGCATCCCGTAAACTCTTTACTTCGGGATGATGTTTTCTGATAAGCGCTACACCCTGCTCGCACTCTGCACGACGGGTATTGTATTCAGAAGAAGCCAGGGAATGTTTTACCTGTGTATCTAATAATACCAGACTTACATCATCAAAGTTGAAAGGAATATATTCATATTCAAGAGAAGCACAATCCAGTTTGATCAATTGCTGTTTCTTGCCAAACATACTTGCAAACTGGTCCATGATCCCACAACGAACACCTACAAACTCATTCTCTGCGGCCTGAGATAACAGGGCCATATCCATACGGCTGATGTCAAGACCAAATAACTCATTCAAAGCATATGCAGTGGCACATTCGAGTGCTGCAGAGGATGAAAGGCCGGCGCCCAGGGGTATGTTACCGCAGAATGCACATTCGAATCCACTAAGGATATGACCACGTTTCTGGAGTTGCTGAACCACCCCCAGCAGATAATCAGGCCATTGCTTTGATGTAGGTTTTAACAGATCGAGGCTGCCCGTGTAGTGATCATCTACATCCAGCGCATGCATCACGATCTGCCGGTCGTTACGCTTTACTATAGCGAGATAAATTGCCTTGTCGATAGCGGCAGGCAACACAAAGCCGTTATTATAATCCGTATGTTCTCCAATGAGGTTAATGCGCCCGGCAGCCCTTACTATGATAGGCTCCTGATCAAAATGCTGCTGACTGAAAGCGCTTAATTTTGCTTGCTCCACTATGAATTGTTTCATAATTTATTATTCTTTCCCTGTTAGTGATTTTATCAGTGTAATTTCTTCTGCACTGAAAGGTGTCCCATCAGCACGGAAGATGTCATGAAACCATACCGGGGGCTCTTTACCATCCGGCATCGGACTATCCCAGGCATAAATAGTATTCGTTTTACCGGATACCAGTCCCCAGTTATATGCTGCCACATGCTCGCTCTTCAGTAAGGGCATAATGTTCGCAAAACGGCTGCCACGGGTACGCGCCATATATTCTGTACAGATGAGCGGACGACCGTAATTACGCAACGTATCTATCGCTTTCTTATGTTCCTTCTCATCCGCATAATTATGATAAGTGATCACATCCGAATTATTCAGCTGGAACACATTCAGCGCTGTCAGCTGTTCGCTCCACACACCGGCAGATACCGGCTGTTTCGTCTTCACTTCATGTGCCCAGGTAAACACCGCCTTTAACAGCGGGAAACTCTTATCCTTATAATCCGAGTTACCTGGTTCATTATAAAGGTCCCATAACAGGATACGTTTATCCTTACGGAAAGTCGTCAGCACATCCTTCACATATCTTTCCAGTGTATCTGTTGGTTCATGACGGAACCCGGGGTCCTGTAACCAGCCGGAATTATGAACACCCACTTTAGGAACAGGCTGTGTTCCGTAGCGGTAACTATTATTCCAGCAATCGTCAAACAGCACGAACAACGTTGAAATACCATGACTATGTGCAATGGTCAGGTAAGTGTTCATTCGCTGTTTAAAACCCTCAGGGTCCTGTTCCCAGGCAGCATGATGCAGGAATACCCGCATGGAATTCAATCCGATAGAAGCTGCATATCCCAGGTCGCGGTTAATAACTGCTGTGTCAAAAGAAGCGGCCTGCCACATCTCCAGCTGGTTAATAGCATTGCCGGGGATGAAGTTGGAGCCTCGCTGCCAGTCGTGATGACGATACCATCGGGCGGCTTTCTTCTTAGACCATGTACTTCTCTGAGCAAACGCAACATTGGCCGATGTTGCTGCCAGGAGTACAAATAGAAAAAGTTTCAGTTTCATACTTGCATTTTTGTGGAGCTATAAAAAGATGGTATTTATTTCATCATGGAATCATTAAAAAGTGGAATCAATATTCAAATTTATACGATTTACGTAAACGATTACAATAAAGTTGCATCAAAATCTTATTTCACTCTTCATTTTAACTCAAAACGTTGGATATCAATATATTATAATCGGGAGAAATTGTAACGGTCAATAAATGTAATCGTTTACTTTCAATTATGCAAGAAGTATCATCTTCTCATTGATGACTGGCGGAATGCGGCAAGGGGCTCAAGTACTATTTTGGTTCGCTTTTGAACATGTACATCTCCTTTATCTTCAATTAGTTCCATCAGTAATTTGAAGGCTTCTTTGCCCATCTGTACAGTTTGCTGGTCTATACTGGAAAGACTGGGTGTAATATGTTCATCAAAAGACTCATTCGCAAATCCTACTACTCCAAAAGCCTCCGGGATCTCTATCCTTTTATCTTTTATCTCCTTTACGGCGCCTAACGCAGTAAAGTCCTCTACTGCAAATACTGCGTCCGGTGGTTTAGATAATGACAGTAAGTGCTGAATAGCCTGGCGGCCGGAGGCTATGGACACATTCCCGAAATATACCAGCTCATCTTCCACTGTAATACCATAAGCGGTAAGGGCCGCCTTATAACCCTCCAGCCGGTCTTTGAATATTTTCAGGTGCTGTTGCCCTGCTATATGGGCAATCCTTTTATATCCCTGCCTGATCAGGTGTTCAGTAGCAATATAGGCGCCTTTATAGTCATCAATTACCACAGAAGGAATATTGAGACTGTCATTTGCACGGTCAAAGAATACGAGCGGAACGCCCCTTTCCTTTATTTCCAGATAATGTGAGAACTCGGTAGTTTCTTTGGCGATGGAGGCCAGGATACCATCCACACGGCTGCTTAAAAAGGTTTCTATTCCTTTTTTCTCATACTCCGGCTGTTCATTCGACTGGTATAAAAGCACGCTATAGCCATGCTGATTGGCCATACTTTCTATTCCGTGGACTACGGAGCCGAAGAAATTGATTTCTGCACTGGGGATGATCACCCCAATGATATTGGTCCTGCCGGAACGGAGAGAATACGCGATCCTGTCCCGCCGGTAGTTCATACGCTCTGCCGTATCCTGCACTAATCTCCTGGTATCTTCACTGGTCCCTTTGCGGTTATTTAAGGCCCGGGAAACGGTAGCTCCCGTCAGATTCAGCTCCCGGGCAATATCTGCTATAGTAACTTTGTGGTTCAAGAAGGGTTGTGTTTAGTACTAATGTATACAAATGAATCGGAAATATGTTAAAATTTCTAATTGCATAGCGGGAATTCTTGTATTATATTTATAACTAGCTAATAAATAATTATGCAAACAACACCGCAACGCTTCCTGCCTCTGGATGTTTTCAGGGGATTGACCGTTTGTTTTATGATCATCGTAAACACGCCGGGCACGAATGATATCTTCGCTCCACTGGAGCATGCCCGGTGGCATGGATTCACACCTACAGATCTCGTATTCCCGTCCTTCCTCTTTGCGGTAGGAAACGCCATGAGCTTCAGTATGCGTAAATACCAGCAAATGGGAAATGCAACCGTATTATCCAAAATCTTCCGCCGTACTCTCCTCATCTTCTTACTGGGATTCATCATGTACTGGTTACCCTTCGTCCGTACCGGCGCCGATGGTCACTGGGAGTTTATTCCCATTTCAGATACCCGCATCCTGGGTGTATTACAACGCATAGCACTGTGTTATTGTTTTGCTTCTTTACTGATACATTACCTGCCTAAAAAAGCATTGTGGGTAGTAAGCGCTGTTTTATTGCTGGGCTACTGGGCTATCATGTACGCTTTTGGAGAACCAGGCGCTCCTTATGAAATACACAGTAACGCTGCTTTATATGTAGATAAATTTATTATGGGTGATAGCCATCTCTACCATGGCGAAGGCTTTGCTTTTGATCCCGAAGGTATCCTCAGCACACTGCCTGCAATTGTAAATGTTATTGCTGGTTACCTGGCAGGGCTCTTCATCCAGGAGAAAGGAAAAACTTCGCAGGGCATTACCCGTCTGATCTCTGCCGGTGTTATTCTTATCCTCATAGCCTGGTTATGGAATACACAGTTCCCTGTCAACAAAAAATTATGGACCAGCTCCTTTGTACTCAATACCGTAGGTATAGATCTGCTGATCATCTCATTGCTCATTTATATAATAGATTTCAAAAATTCCACCGGCTGGACCAGCTTCTTCACCGTATTCGGGAAGAACCCGCTGTTCCTCTACCTGTTATCTGAAGTAGGTGTTATTTTCCTCAGCTTCTTTACAATAGGCAGTGTATCCGTGTTTGCATGGTTGAATATTCACATATTCCAGCCCATCGCTCCCGGAAAAGTAGGGTCCCTGCTTTTTGCACTCACCTATATGCTGTTTTGCTGGAGTGTGGGTAAAATCCTGGATAAAAAGCGTATATACGTACGTGTGTAATGTACGATATGCTTATATTAGCCTTGTGAACCCGACGTGCTTTGCTAGCATTGCTTATTTTTAGTTAGAATTAGTATGGAACTTTCGTTAAAAGGAAAAACCGCGCTCATCTGTGGTAGTACCCAGGGTATAGGATTAGCTACGGCCAAAGAACTGGCACTCCTGGGCGCAGAATGTGTATTGTTGGCGAGGAATAAAGAAAGCCTGCAAACCGCAGTTGAATCACTGGCAACCGAACATCTTCAGGAACACAGCTACCTCATCGCCGACTTCCGGGATACGAAACAGGTAGAAGACGCTATCAAAGAGATTACCAACCGCAGAGCGGTACATATATTAGTCAATAATACGGGTGGCCCCAAAGGGGGGCCACTCATTGATGCCGATATCCACGAATTTACAGATACCTTCCAGCAACACCTGGTATGCAACCACATCCTGGTGCAGGCTGTTATCTCCGGAATGACCGCCGCCGGCTACGGACGAATTATTAATATCATCTCCACTTCGGTAAAAACGCCACTTAAAAACCTGGGTGTTTCCAATACGGTCCGCTGGGCCGTTGCCTCCTGGGCTAAAACACTGGCAGGAGAACTTGCCCCCTATGGTATTACCGTCAATAACGTATTACCTGGTTCTACCAATACAGGCCGCTTGGATAGTCTGATGATGTCCATGGCCGCCAGACGTAACACTTCTCTCAACACTATAGAAGAAGAATTACTGAGTGAAATTCCCATGAAACGCTTTGGTGACCCTAAAGAGATAGCTGCCGCGGTTGCTTTTCTGGCCACTCCTGCTGCGGGTTATATCACAGGTATTAATCTTACTGTAGATGGAGGCAAAACGCCGGTATTGTAAAAAGAAAAAGCCCCGGCAGATGCCAGGGCCTGATTTCATCACTTTTTACTATTACAAATTGAACAAGTGTGTATCTGATTAGAATATAAAGTTCCAGATTCCTTCTCCATTAAGTAATGCAAAAACGGAAAAATATTTACGCAACCGGGAAAACTCTTCCCGGTTGTTTTATTTATTGTTGCGCATCAAACCATAAAGGAGTGATCAGCTGATCTGCCCCCTGATGTGCGACCGCTGCTTTATAACTCACACCATTCAAAGCCTGCTCTCCGGAAGGATACGTTAGCCTATATGGCATCTTACCACCTAAATTCCCCTGGTAAGCTGGTGTAAGTACCGGATAATCCAACCGGCGCCATTCTGCAAAACCTTCCAGTCCATCTCCAAATAAAGCCAGCCATTTCTGCTCTCCGATAGACTGTTTGTAATTAACGGTATTGTACACCACTCCAGGTTGCAGAAGATAGTTTGCTATGGTGGTAGCATCACTGATCCCATATTGTTTCAGGGAAGCGGTCACCCCCTGTTTATACAGGTCCGCAGCATCACCGGATAATAAACCGCGCTGAGCCGCTTCTGCCTTAATAAACAACAGTTCTGCATAATTAAACAGTACGGCCGGCGCTGTATTAACAGTGAATACCGCACCTGCATCTGAAGTTCTATAAAGACCTAAACGGGATGCAGAATCCGTAGGTAATCCGTTTGTAACCCCTATAATCACATTGGTATCCCTTGGCAAGGCGGCATAAATACTTAAACGGGGATCATTAAATGATCGTAATTTATCTACAATGCTCTTGCTGATACGATAATCACTACGGGTTTCCCTGTTTTTCGATACCGGGTTCTGGTTAGGAGAAGCCTGATAAATCAGTTGTGCGTTCTCTGTATTAGCGGCAATAAGTCCTGCATCATCTGCTCCTATCTCATCAAATACGGCCTTTGCTGTAGCAAACTCACGGTCTGAAATTCGCAGGGCAATGCGCAGGCGTAATGAGTTGGCAAACTTTTTCCACTTCGTCAGATCCCCATTGTAGAGTATATCTCCGGAGATAGGATTACCCGCCGGGCTGATCAGCCCTACAGCCGTTTTCAGTTCTGCCAGTATCCCGATATACACATCTTTCTGTGCATCGTATTTCGGAGTGGGGTACTTCTCAATATTCGCTGCCTGAGAATAAGGAACATCCCCATACAGGTCTGTCAGCGTCTGGAAGATCCAGGAACGCATAATCAGCGCTACTGCCTTGTAATTTGGATTGTGTAAACTATCTCCCAACTGTGCAAGCGTCGTAAAATCCTTTACACCCTGTGCATAGAAATTATTCCACACAGTTTGAATACTGGTAGCGGCCGGAATGTATTTATCAGGGTCCGTATATTGGATCTTAGCCCAGTACTGTACATACAGCATGCTTGTTTCCATAGAGGCATCAGTCCCCCAGTAGGTATCCACATTTGCTTTGATACCATTCGTCAGCAGGTAATCCGGTTGCACCGTTTCTGCTTCATTGGGGTTCCTGTTAATCTTCTCCAGGCTCTTGCTGCATCCTGTTAATATCAGTGCTGCACCCGCCACCCAAAATATATATTTGAATAATTTCATGATCTTCTTTTTAATAGTGATTAGAACGTTACTTTCAGA
Source organism: Chitinophaga oryziterrae (assembly GCF_009758125.1). Classification (GTDB taxonomy): domain Bacteria; phylum Bacteroidota; class Bacteroidia; order Chitinophagales; family Chitinophagaceae; genus Chitinophaga; species Chitinophaga oryziterrae. The sequence goes on along the minus strand of NZ_WRXO01000002.1, from coordinate 51,752 downwards.
TTAACACCTAAGCTGCGTACAGTAGGGATCTGCAGTGTTTCAAGTCCCTGGCCGTTTCCGGTATTGAATGCTGTTTCAGGATCGATGTTCGGTACTTTCTTATCGATATACCAGAGGTTACGTGCTGTAACAGTAACGTTCACTCCCTGTAATCCCCATTTGTGGATCAACTCCTGTGGCAGTGCATAACCCAGTTTTACTTCACGCAGTTTGATGAAAGAAGCATCGTATATACTACTTTCATTCAGAGAGCTGCTGTACACTGATTTGTAGTAACGCTGTGCCGGTAAGATGGTTTCATTCTTTTTACCATCAGCAGTTACACCATTAAAGATGATCCCATCATGATACACGGTTTCGCCATTAGGAGCAGGAGCTGAATGGTTATCCAGCCTGATAGCAGTTCCCTGCTGATTGTTATTTGTATAGTAATAAGGAAGACCTCCATGTTCTTCATCACGCCCCGGCATACTGGCTGCCAGCACTCCTGTATAAATACCGGTGTAGTTGGTGCCTGACCAGATCGAACCACCCTGACGCGTATCAATTAAAAAGCTAAGAGAAATGCCTTTGAAAGAGAATGCATTGTTCACACTACCTGTCCATTTCGGCGTAAAATAACCCAACACTTTTTTATCATCTGCAATCACAGGTGTTCCACTTGCACTCACCAGTATCTGTCCCTGATCATTACGCTTGTAAGCCTTTCCATATAGAGCGCCATAACGTTTCCCCTTGCTGGCTAATACCTGTATGTTACCGGAACTACCCAGTACATAATCATTCAGTAAGCCTTCTTTATCCAGCTCTATTACCTTACTTACATTTCTCGCATAGTTGAAATTAACATCCCAACGGAAACCGGAAGCAGTAGATACAGGCGTTACACCTAATGTTACTTCCACACCATGGTTATCAATCTGTCCACCATTTAATTGCCTTTGTAAGTTTCCTGTCGAAGCACTTACATCCGCCAGCAGGATCTGGTTAAAGCTGCTGGAAGTATAATAAGTGATATCTGTTCTGATACGGTTATTAAGGAACGCTGCTTCCAGACCCACTTCTGTAGATCGTGTAATCTCAGGTTTCAGATCTTTCGAATAATATTTATCACTCACGGTTTCCAGCGGAGCACTGCCAAAAGGCTGATTAAAAGGGTACGTATTGATAATACGATATGGATCTGTGTCCTTACCTACTTCAGCCCAGCCACCTCTGATCTTTAACATGGATAATACCGGACCGGAAATATGTAATGCATCACTCAGTACCACACTCGCATTTACAGAAGGGTAGAAATAAGAGTTATTGTTGACAGGTAAAGTAGATGACCAGTCATTACGCGCGGTTAGGTTCAGGAATGCATAATCCCTGAATGATAATTGAGCGGAAGCAAAAGCGCTGTATACTTTTAAACGGGATAAATAACTGGTGGAGATCAACGCATCCCTTGAGTTGTTTAACGTATACACATCTTTCACCGCCAGCCGGGGCGCCTGCTGATAGTTTTGCTCGTACTGATTGGTACGGATATTACCGCCTACCAGTCCATCAATAGTAAAATCGTGATTTATTTTCCTGTTGGCATTCAGTGTTGCTTCGGCATTGGTTTCTGTTACCACGTAATTGTCTTCTGTATAAGAACCATACGGTGTACCATTCGTATAATAAGCTACTTTGTATTTTCGCTTATCATTATAGGTATCTGTGCCTATACGTACATTGGCAGTAAGCCAGTCCTGTATCTGGTAAGACAGGCGTGCATTTCCCAGGAAACGGTTACGCAGCTGACCAACAGTATTTTCATGCTGTATCCAGTAAGGATTGCTGTAGTAACTATGGTTCCAGTTATAATCCGTTCCGTCCGCATTCTTATAATTACGCAGCAAACGGGTATCTACCTGGCGGCCAAACCAGATGAACTGCAACGTAACACTGTTACCACGTTTACCATCCACTCCTGGCAGGTTATCTGCACCGGCTCTCGTATAGTTGGCAAAAGTGCTCAACGTTAACTTAGGCGTGATACGGTAAGTATTGTTAATAGTGAAAGTATTACGGGTAATACCGGTATTAGGCAGGATGCCTGTTTGTTTGGTATTGTTGTAAGAAAAACGGTAATCCATTTTGTCATTACTACCACCAACAGACAATCCATTATTTAAGGTGTAACCTGTTTTATAAAAATCTTTTACGTTATCAGGATGCGCAACAAACGGTACCGCTTCTCCATTAGAGAAAAACTGTTTGATTAAACGGCCATCCATTTTAGGTCCCCAGCTCTCATCCACTCCATCATTCAATCCACCGCCTTTACCATCTACATAGGAAAACTGTCCGCCGGAGCCCTGTCCGTATGAGTTCTGGTAAGTAGGCAATACCAGCAGGCTTTCAAAAGTAGCGCCGGAATTCACGGTTATTCCCAGCCCCTTTTGTCCTTTGCCGGTTTTGGTTTTAATAACCAATACACCTGCAGAGGCACGGGAGCCATACAATGCAGCGGCATTGGGGCCTTTCAGTACGTTCAGTGATTCAATGTCATCAGGATTGATATCCGCAATTGCATTGGCAAAATCACGCCCCGTTCCTATACCGAGCTGACTGTTATCTACCGGTACTCCATCTATAACAAATAAAGGCTGATTGTTGCCGGCGATAGAAGTTTCTCCACGGATAATGATGCGGGAAGATCCCAGGTTACCCTGACTGTTAGTTACCGTTACACCGGCAATTTTACCGGCCAGTGCATTTACCAGGTTGCTTTCTCTTGCTTCCGCAATATCTTTTGATTTCAGCTCCTGTACGGCATAACCCAGGGAACGTTTTTCCCGGGAAATACCCAATGCTGTTACCACTACTTCATTCAAATGGCTTTCAGAACTCTCAAGCGCAATATTGATCGTTTTGTTGCTGCCAACTACTCTATCTACTGCTCCATAACCAATAAAGGAAAAATGCAGGGTATCATTAGCGCCGGCAGTGATGGAATATTTTCCGTCAACATCCGCCTGTACACCACGGGAAGTTCCTTTTACGGTAATAACAGCCCCCGGAATACGCTGGGCATCTGACTTGGAAGTCACTACCCCCGTGATTTTTGAATCCTGCGCATAAGCAGCCTGCAGTCCGAATAATAGCAGTAACAGGATTTGTAATTGTTTATTCATTTGTATCAGTTTAAAAGATGGAAGGCAAAGCATTGCCAGGCCACCGCGATAAGCGGCAGCAATGGTTATAGATTGATTACTTAATTAGTGATAATTAGATACAACACCCGGAAGGTACCAGGTAATTTATGGCAGACTCAGTTGGACCCGTACAGACACCAGTAGCGGCACCCTCATTAAAAATATAGGTTGTGTACATCTATCTCTTCGTTAATTCAGGGCAAAATTAACATAACTTTTATTAATCTACAAAACAAGTAGACTAAATAAGACAAAATAACATGCGAACTGGAATAGATCCAATCATTTAACTGCATCCTCAGCTAATAAACCGGCATCCTGTAGCAGTTTTTTAATAGCAGGCTCATTGCCGTATTTGGTAATAGGCGCCTTCAGATTCTTAGCGTCCAGGGTTAATTTATCAAAACGGGGATCAAAAGAAGCGGCAAAAGCATTACCATAAATGAGGTTGGTCCAGGCATGATAAGGCTCATATCTTCCATAACCTCTGTATTGCCAGAACTGGTCCATCTGCCGGGTAAACTGCTGCAAAGCAGTCCGGAATTCCTCTTCCGTAATTTTAGCTATAGGAGTATAATGTTTTTGCGACTGTAGTTTTTCCTTTCTATATAAAGTAATACTGAAATGTGTGCCGGTGTCTTTCCTGGTAGCAGCAACTGCGTCATCAATGGTTTTATACCCATCATCTGCTCCGTCGGCACAAAACATTTGCAGGGAATCCTGTTTCTTAAAGTATTTAAAAGTGGTACAGAAGTAGAGATTATCTGAAGAAAGGTGTATCATATACACTCTGTCATTTGCATTCACTTGCTTCACAATCTCCATATGTTCCTGCTCGTCGGCTTTACTTGTACGCCCCATCATTTTCACCTGACGGAACGCCGGGTCCATCCTTTCCACTATCATCTCATCATCATTAATGGTAAGATGGCACAATGGCGCTTTGCCCGTGCTGTAAGTATACCACTCCCCCCTCTGGGCAAAAGCCGCAGAGGAAATAAACAACAACAGGAAACAATATCTGATCATAATGATTAGCTTTTTTGCATGATATTGATTAGATAAGATTCTTATATAGCCCGACTAACTTTTTTGCATGATACTGATCAGGATTTTCTTCTCCCCCTCATCCAGATTAGTGCCGGTAGTAGAATCCGCAGGAATGAAATGCCTTTTGAATGCTTTAATGGTAGCGCTGCTGTCTCTTGTATCATATCCTACTATGCGCAGGGCCTGTAAAGCATTAAAGCCCTCGGGAACTGTAATGGCAGTAGTATCATACCATAACCCAAAACCTTTCTCTGCCAACTGTTGCCAGGGGAAATAAGCGCTGGGATCTACCTTCCGGGAAGGAGCAATATCTCCATGCCCGATAAAATTAGCCGTAGGAATATTGTACCGGTGACGCAGCGTGTCCAGCAGTACGATCAGACTGTTGATCTGTTGTGGCTGAAAAGGCATAAATCCGTTATTATCCAGTTCTATACCGATAGAAGCAGAGTTCATATCCGTTACATTACCCCATTTGGCAGCTCCCGCATGCCAGGCACGCAGGTAATCATTCAGCATATGATGCACAGTACCATCGCTGCATATTACATAGTGAGCGCTCACCTGTGTCCTTGTTAAGGTAAAAGTGCGGAAGGTACTGTCGCAGGAGCCCTGCGCTGTATGATGAATAATCACGTAGTTAGGCTTACGCAGGTTAAAATTGGTAGTCCCTATCCAATCAGATACCGGCGGAATATCATTCACCGGCTGCTGCCTGATGATACCGGCATATTGTTTTGCCTGTTTACGGTATACTTTATTAGTAGCAGCGTAAGGTTTATGCGCACAACTATATATAGTAACTGCTGCCAGCAGCAGCAATAAATGGGGGAACACTTTCATTGTATTAAGTTAATGATTATCTGACTAATGCAAAACCGGTGCCATGAGAAGAATAAAAAAACCGGCTCCTTTACAGGGAGCCGGTCCATATATAATCAGATGACTTATTTCAACTCCTGAGAAAGAGAATAAGGAGCATCCTTATCAGCAGTTCCTCTGTTTTTGTTAGGTACTGCGTCCATATCAAAAGTGATGATACCACCCTTCATCATTTCGTTATGATCCAGCCAGTTGCTGGTGTAAGGTTTTGCATTGAATGTCACTGCCTTTACATAACGGTTCTCTGCACTGTTTTTAGGAGCAGACAAAACCAGTTTCTTGCCGTTTTCGAAGGTGATAGTCGTCTTCTTGAACAGCGGAGCACCGAGTACATATTGCTGTGTACCCGGACAAACAGGATAATATCCTAATGCGCTGAACACATACCATGCAGAAGTTTGTCCGTTATCCTCATCACCGCAATAACCATCTGGTGTTGCTGTATAGAGGCGGTTCATTACTTCCCTCACCCAATACTGGGTTTTCCATGGCTGACCTGCATAGTTATACAGGTAGATCATGTGCTGGATAGGCTGGTTACCATGTGCATACTGACCCATATTCATGATCTGCATTTCGCGGATCTCATGGATTGTACCACCATAGTAGCTGTCGTCATATACCGGAGGCATAGTGAATACGGAATCCAGCATTTTCACGAACATATCCTTTCCACCCATCAGGGTTTCAAGCCCCTGGATGTCATGGAATACAGACCAGGTATAATGCCAGCTGTTACCTTCAGTGAAAGCATCCCCCCATTTGAATGGATTGAAAGGGGTCTGGAATTTACCATCCTTGTTCTTACCACGCATCAGCTTTGTTTCGGGATCAAACACGTTCCTGTAGTTGCGGGCTTGTTTGGCAAATCTTTCTATTTCAGCAGCAGGGCGTTTCAGTTCCTTTGCCAGTTTATAAATAGTAAAGTCGTCATAGGAATATTCCAGTGTACGGGCAGTATTCTCATTGATATCTACATCATAAGGAACATAACCCAATTCATTATAGTATTTCACACCAGCACGACCAACAGAAGTAAGCGGGCCGGAATTATTACTGTTCTTGATCAATGCTTCATAAGCAGTATTGATATCAAAACCTCTTACACCTTTTAAGTAAGCATCTGCAATCAGGGACGCAGAGTTAGAACCGATCATGCAATCGCGGTGACCGGGGCTTGCCCACTCAGGTAACCAGCCACTTTCTTTATATGCATTCACCAGACCTTCCATTATATGGGAGTTCATGGAAGGATACATCATGTTGAAGAATGGGAAGGTAGCGCGGAAAGTATCCCAGAAACCATTATCGGTGAACATGTAACCTGGTAATACCTGGCCATTGTAAGGGCTGTAGTGCATTACTTTACCCTGTGCGTCCATTTCGTAGAACTTACGGGGGAACAGCATAGCACGGTACAGGCAGGAGTAGAAAGTACGCACCTGTTCGGAAGTACCGCCTTCTACCGCAATTCTGCCCAGTTCTTTGTTCCAGGCAGCTTTCGCTTTGGCTTTCACCACGTCGAAAGAGCTGTTACCTACTTCCTGTTGCAGGTTCAGCGCAGCCTGTTCCGGGCTGATGAAAGAGGATGCTACTTTAACGTTCACTTTTTCACCTTTCCCGGTAGCAAAACCGATTACAGCGCCTACGTGATTTTCCTTTGCTTCTGCTTCACCCCTGTATAAAGTACCGTTCTTAAAGGTAGATACGAAGGTAAAAGGCTTGTCGAAGGTAAGTTCGAAGTAGTTCTTAAAGTTAGAAGGTACCCCACCGCTGTTTTTGGTAGTATAACCAATGATTTTATGTTCAGCAGTCAGTACTTTGATATAAGAGCCCTTGTCGAGCGCATCGATTACTACAAAAGCGCTGTCTGTTTTAGGAAAGGTAAAGCGTATTACAGCGGCTCTTTCAGTAGGCGTGATTTCTGTGGTCACGTCATGATCCGCCAGGTATACACTGTAATAATAAGGACGGGAAACTTCCGCTTTGTGGGAGAACCAGCTGGCCCTGTCATCTTCTTTGAATTTCACTTTACCGGTTACTGGCATGATAGCGAACTGGCCATAGTCATTGATCCAGGGACTGGGCTGGTGAGTTTGTTTAAAACCACGCAGTTTGTCGGAATCATAGGTATAAGCCCAGCCATCTCCCATTCTGCCGGTTTGTGGCATCCAAAAATTCATCCCCCAGGGGCATGCGATGGCAGGATAAGTATTGCCAGTGGACAGCGATCCTTTTGAGGCTGTTCCCATCAGTGGGTTTACCCACTCTACAGGATCAGCTACGCTGTTCACAGTTTGAGCCTTTACGCAGCAGGTAGCCAGCATAAGGGCGGAAAAGAGAATTGTCTTCATGTTGAGATCTTCTGGAATTTTAGCATGTATAAAGTCTGTAAAAATAGCTTTTCAGGCGAAAAAATACGGTTTATTTTATAAACGGCCTAAATGCTACATCGTCGCCAGCAGCAAGGCTAAATTGTTTTAGCATATGCCCGATAATTTTAAATAATATGTGTTTTCACAGGTAACGGACTAAACCTTATCAGGGTAAAGGGAGTCCAATTGTTAAAGAGCGGGGAAATAGGGTACCGGATCAGGAAAAGGCATATAACATCAGATCGTGAAAAGAGGACCAGTCTCCCCACCCGATGTTCCCTGACAAGACTTAAATCGATCGATTATAGTCATTCACCGATTAAAAATCAGTATACGCTTTTTTTTATACTGAGCATACATATTCTGTCGTTAGTTTGTATAGAGTTGATAAAGAGTGATTGATACGTTTTTTATTAGTGAGTATTTAACGGAATGAATACAAAACAAGCATTGTATCGTACATTTATTATGTAGAGCAAACATTCTTCCTAAGTTCAGTAAACCCCAATCCTCCATGTTTTTAAAATTTTATCATGAATAGATCTTTTACCTCAGTCGCTTTAAGGGTAGTGCTTATCAGCACTTTTTGCAGCAGTGTGTTTGTATCCTGCCGTAAGGATAGCAAATCCGGGACAGATACAACCGGTGGTACAGGGACCACCACTACCGCGGTTACAGATGAAGATTCTCTGAAATACCTCATGTATCACACCATGCAGGTATCTTATGTAGACGGCGGCCGCAGTACCACCACGTCGCTGCCTACCTACTACTGGTATTCACAGGTACCTACCCTTGACCCTGTAAACAGCACATACGCTACCGCAGACGCCTTGCTGGAAGTGATGAAAACATACTCTAAAGGAACAGGCACCACCGCTCTGGACAGGTACAGCTTCCTGGACCGTACCGGTTCTCTTTCCAGCGCCCTGCAAGACGGTGTTTCTGAGGTGAACAAGAAAATAAGCGCTACCGGCAGCTTAGGGATGGAAGTGAGCTACGCTTCAGATGGTAACAAAACATACCTCTATATCCTCTACGCAGATAAAAACTCCCCGGCAGGCTTACAGGGGCTCACCCGTGGTGATGAAATCACAGCTATCAACGGGGATACCGCTATCTCCTACGACGGTTCTACCGGTGCTCATACTACCAAGGTGGTGAACGCAATCTACAATTCCTCCTCTGTTACCCTAAAGGTGACGAAAGGATACACCAAAGCCGTTAACACTTACACGGTAAATGCCGGTACCTACAATATCAATCCTGTGTTATTTGATACCCTCTACACTATTGGCGGGCAAAAAACAGGCTACTTTGTATTCTATACTTTCACCAGCACAATAAATACAAAAGGTGCCTATACCAATACGAAAACAATACTCGACAACCTGTTTGGGAAATTCAAATCAGAAGGTGTTACCAACCTGATTGTGGACCTTCGTTATAATGGTGGAGGGTCCGTTGCTACAGCGGAATACCTGGACAGCGCTATCGCGCCTGCGTCAGCGGCCTCCAAAGCAATGTATTACTACCTCTATAACGACAAGCTGACTGCCAATATGAATGAAGCCGGACTGGAAGCCAGTGTCAACTACCCATCCAACACGGGTGGCCTGGCATTAAGCAATGTCTTCTTTATCACATCCAAAAACACCGCTTCTGCCAGCGAATTAACACTGAATAACCTGAAGCCTTATATGAGTGTGAAACTGGTGGGTGATAGCACTTATGGTAAACCTGTAGGGTTCATTACCTTTACGATCAACAAGTATGACAGCACACATACCGAGAAGTACCTGGCCGATTTATACGCGATTAACTTTGCTACCCAAAACGCCAACCATGTTGGCGGCTATTACTCCGGTATAGCGCCCGACCAGCAGGCTTACGATTATATCAATGTTCCATGGGGTAATTCCAATGACAACAACCTGGAATATATATTCAACTATATCAGCAACGGTAGCTTTGCGAGGTCCGCTGCACGTATTGCTGCGGCGAGTACGCTTAACCTGCGGGCTTCGATACCTACTTCTATTGCATCCCCACGCTTCAATGGCATGGTGGATTACAGACTGGGTAAACGTTTAAAGAACTGATCGTTCCTATTACTTATATGCAACTGGCGCAACCGGAAGAACGTTCTTCTGATTGCGCCAGTTTTTTAATATGCAGATCTTAACCTGCCAATGCAATTTATCTGTACTGATCGTAATAATTAACCGCCAGTGCATTTCTCAACATCTGTATACCTGCAGCTGTCAGCATAGGTGTGTCAGAAACACCGGCCACTTCTTCCAGCTGCGGTAATGTCCGTATCCCCACTACCGCAGAGCTAACCATTGGCTGCTCCAATACAAACCTCAGCGCTGTTTGTGCGGAGCTCCGTTCCGGACCAGATAAACTCGCCACCGTATTCGCCGCTGCTCGAATCTCTTCTTCTTTATAGTTAAAGTATGGCTCAGCGGGTTTCCCTGCCAGTAATCCTTTAGCAATAGCGCCTCTCACCAGTAATCCTATATGTTCGGTATTCAGTAAGGGCAGCATACTTTCTTCAGGTCTTCTGTCCAGCAGGCTGTACTGCATCATTACGCTTGTAATATTGGAGCGTTTCACATATTCGCGGATCACATTGGGCCTGATAGAGGAAATACCATAATACCTGATCTTACCCTGTTGCTGCAACAGTTCAAAGGTTTCTATGATATCATCAACAGGATCTTCCATAGTACCACCATGCAACTGGTAAAGATCTATATAATCAGTTTTCAATCTGCGCAGGCTTTCTTCTACTGCTTTGAGAATATAGTCCTTATTGGTATTCCATACCCATCCGCTGCCATCGCTTTTCCACTGGTTACCCACCTTAGTGGCGATGATCGCATCTTCACGTCTACCTTCCAGGGCTTTTCCAAGCTGTGCTTCATTTTGTCCATGCTGATAGAGGTCTGCGGTATCAAAAAAATTGATGCCTTTGTCCAGTGCCTTATGCACCAGGGAGATATTGTCAGCGGTGCTATCGCCTAAAGACATACATCCAAAGCCGATTTCGCTGATATCAAGGTTAGAGTTGCCCAGGATTCTGTAGTTCATAGGCCTAAGTTAAGAATTTATGAATTCTCCCCACCTAACAGTGTATCCCTTTCTGTGATTGTTTTTATGAATCCATTTACAGGATTGTTAATATATTCCATTTTGGTATATCTTATATTACTCACTACCCCTTTGATCTGCAGATATTCATCCAATGTTCTTTTATTGCCCAGTTTTAATACCAGACATTTCCTCGTCTCATCCCGGAATAATTCATGATCAGGAGGATATACATCTTTCCTGGCCTTCCAGTAATGACTTACAATCTCATAAACGTATTTAATCCCTTTCCCTTCAACATAATGAGCGAAATAACGAAGTGTTCCTTCTCCCAGGGCAGGAAGAAATGATTTATAATCAAACAATGGCATTTCCGCACTTTGCAGATAATGGACCCGCACGAAATCTTCTTCTTTTATAAACGGAATAAAAACAAATGTTTCTTCTCTCCGATACGCTTTCCCCTTCTGTGGATGAGATTCCCTCAGTAATTTTACGGCCTCGGTGTTGATGATATACGAAATACGGTTTTTTAACAACGCATTAGTCAGATCCTGTCCGGGACAAAATGGAATACCGCAGATATCAGGTGGCATTTGACTGTTCAGATTCTCTATTTGTACAAGAGTACCTTGCCCGGGATATAACAGGTATGCTCCCATTACTTCCCTGCTCAGTTTGTTTTTACCCTTTTCTCTATGATAGATAACATTCCGGAACGTGTGCAGACGGTCCATATCGCCTTCGTAGGGAAGATCTGGCAGATTAATATCATCCGATTTGACCACCCTGTATCTAACATTGAAAAGATAAGTGAGATATAAATTGTCTGGAAGATCTTTCTTCCTTACTCTTAGCACGATATCCGGACGCACAGTTCCTCTTCCTACCCCAGAATCATTTTTATCAAATTTGCTATCGAATAATAATTCCTGATATAGTTCTACTACATTTCCATTACCAAATTCCAAGACGATCTTTGAACTCATATCATTGTCCGCTGATAAAATGAATTGATCGCGCGTTGTTTCAGGCAGCTTTATTACTTTGACCTTTTTACCTCCCAATGATTTAACTAATTCTACCATCTCAAGAAAACACCATAGCCGGTATAAATAATCTATATTTTTCAGTTCTATTTCATACAGTCCTTCAAACAACCTATATCCTTTCTTTAATTTGCCCCAGTCTTCAATCAGACTTTCATACCCGTCCTTATTTGCCAGTACATAAGTAATCTTGTCAATATTTTCTATATCGCGAACTATCTGGAAAAGAGGTTGCTCCGGGATCCAGCCTAATGCTTTATAAGCATAATCAAGCTGCGCCCTGTATTCATTCGTCATTCGTTTACAGACCTCATGAGCTTTCACCCGTTTATTTACCCGTTCATACTTACCGATAATATCTTTCAGAATAAATTTCACTACCCTGTTTTCATAATTATCGTTCAGAGATTTATTACCGGCCAAAACAAAGTGTTTATTAGGATCTCCCGTAAACTTGTCAATCTTCCCCTGAAGCACGTTCGTGGCATTTTCTATACGTATTTCTCTTTTGATTCTCTCTATTCTTTCATTTTTGGTATATGGGCGATTAAGAATAAAATCGAAACTGCGAAGAATATTTTGATAGACGTTGTCAAAGAAAATCCACCACAACATATCACTGTAAGTTCCTGGCACACTGTCGGCATTATGATAGGTGATTTTCATATAATCCAGTACCAGCCGGGGATAAACAACTTCAATATCATGTATCATCAATGGGAAATGTTTTTTCAACGGCATTCTTACAGAAAACACTTCAAACCTGAAAACAATTGTTTTAGGAATAGTTCCTCTGTCATAACTGATCCTCAGATCAAAAAATCCAACATCCTGCTGATACCGGAGGTTTCCGTCAAGTTGATAAGTACCATTCACAGTTTCCATTACTGTAAATTCCCTTGTAACTTGTTTGTTTTTAGAGTAGACCCGGGGAATTGATATTATATCCCCCAGGAATTCAATTTTTACCTTATATAGCCTGTTTTCAAAAAAGACGGGCTGTTTAACAGATGTGATTGTCTCCTTTTTCAAACTTTCTGTCTCCGGGTTCCATATATAGAATTCTTCCAGCAAAGACATGTCTGAAAACAGATATTCTGTCGTAAAATATTCTTCCCTATCCCTTTCTTTTATTTTAATAAATGTTTCGTAGAAAGAACTTTCTGCTTCCTCATATGCAGCAAAGATCCGGACCAAAAAATCTGCGTGTCTGATAATTATTATCTCCATATTAGTTCCAGAATGACGTGTAACCATTATTATTTAATCGGAATTGCATCTGTAAGAGTTTTTTATGACTCTCCGGAAACTTAGTGCCGATCTTCTCTAATAACCCATTAATAATGCTGCCGCATTTTTTTTCATTGCCTTCAATCCTGGATAGTATTTTCATCATAATCATTTCATCCAGGCAAGTGAACAGCCACTTTTTTGAGGTTATGTTGGGTGGTTGTAATGATGCATTATATGTGCAATAAATCAGCATCTCGTCTCTTACACGGTAGGCAAACATGAAAGGGGAATTAATTAACGCCTCATTTATTTCTTCTAATTCTTTTATGACCTTCCTGCCTATATCAGGGTTGTCATTATACACCATATTTACGTCCTGGGGCTGTCCCAGCAGATCCTCAGCGCTGATATAGACATCAGGATATTCCCAGTCATTCTCAGGCAAGCCAAGTCCTTTATTCAGATCTACCTTATTCATCTCAATCGTCATAGCCCTGTCCAGGACCTTACGACTAAAAGAATGTGTTGTTTCATCCATATTGACAGTACCCATCACGATAAGATTAGGTGGCATAGTAATCCCCAGTGAAAGAAATTGTTGCTGTAATGCCACTTCATTTTCTAATCCCAGGTTCAACCAGAAAGAGGGGTCTTCGTTACTATATAACAATATATCTTCTCTGCTGATAAAGGCATCCGAATACATTTGTTCCTCATGAAAACGCCTGGTTTCAATAATACTCAGGAATTCTGCAAAATACTGTTCCACTCTGGCCAGGTTCATTTCATCCAGGCATAACCAAAAGGGTACTTGTTTGTAGCGCCATGCCTTTATAATAAAGCGGATAAAAGCTGTAATGTTATATCTGATCATACCGCCCTTTTGTGTGGTATAGCCTATTAGTTCGGAAGAATCATACCAGTCGGGCTTTACCTTTATCAGTTCAAAATTGCCCGGCCTGTCAGAATATTGTAATTCCTTTTCATTACATGTTTTGTAAGCGAGTGTACGCACCAGGCTTGATTTCCCTATTCCACTTATTCCTGCAAGCAACACAAATGGTTTTGTTTTAACAGCCATTAAAATCTGTCTGTATTTATCTTTAACCTCCTCCATGAGATTTTGCAGCGGCGTACGTTGAGCTATAATTACATCACGAGGTTTTCCATATAAAGTCAATGGCATCCCTCCTAAAGAAGTATGCAATGCTTTGGCATTGGGTACCATTATCTCGGGCAACTCAAGCAATGCCTTACTACAGTACTCTAAAAGTTCAAAGGCAGGCCCCTTTTTGAATATCAGTTGCAGGTCCCTCACTTTTTCCAGTCTCAACTGAGGATGGTCTATCTGGGTATTCCATATTGGATAACCATTGGAATTCCCTATTGGCCTCCGCCATGCCCAGTCAGGCGGAATACTCCTTTCACTCATCACATACATTACCTGTAAAACATCATCTTTCCTGGCGATATACTCATGCTCTTCATACTCAAAGACCCATTCATCCAGATGAAAATTGTATTTGGTATAAATCTCCTCTCCCATTACCTCTGTAAAAAATGCTCTGCTCAGATACTTACATACATAAAAGATCTTAGCACCTGAATGATAAGCATCTAATCGATCTGAACATGAGAATATATATTTTCCATCACGAGATAGGATGTGAGGATAATCCTTATTCTTCCCTCCCTTTATTTCGCATATCTGTATGTTTTCCATTTTTCGAGGTCGTTTAAATCAAATTTAAGGCTTTAGGGCGCTAAAAAACAAATAATAATTTGATTATCAATACGATACGAACATAAAACTATCAATATAAAAATATTGCTATCAGAATGAAAACATTACCTCCATCAGTGATCATTAATCAACCTTTTTAACCTCAAATCATCATTTTCTTAAAATTTTTATCCACATTTGCATATATTAACCTTGGATACGATTGGCATCCCCCTGAAAAATTATGGAGCAAATAGCAATCGGAAAATGTGTGTACATCATTAATACAGGAAAGAACCTTTATAAGATCGGCAAAACCCAGGATCTTCAAAAGCGTCTCGCTTCCTATCATACTCACCTGCCCGTTATGTTCCGCGTCATCAGGCAATACGCCTCCAGCAACATGTCGGACCTCGAAGAATGCCTGCACATCATATTTCAGCATAAGCGTGTAAAGGGAGAATGGTTCGAACTCAATAAAGACGACCTCGTCATCTGTGATAATATTGCCCGCAACTATGCATTAACCAATCTGCATAAACAGGCAAGGAAGTACGCCGTGATTCATTACAGTGATAATCCGCTGCTCCAGGTAATGGAAGCCAATGAAAAATACTTACAGGACTACTCCCGTGTTGCCCAGGATATTGAACTGGGATTAAATACGGACGAAGTATTTGAACTGCACGAAGGAACAGTCTCCAAAGCTGTCATAGAAACCGTAAGACGCCTCTTAAAATACCGCACCCCTAACTCAGAATTCCTGAGCAAGTGGCTGAAAATCGTCAATGACCTTGGAGAAGGTATCAGCGAATCGACTATCCTGGAAAGATATAAAGGACAAATAAGCCGCACTACGATACAGATGATCAAAAGAATTCTCAGGAATCAACTGTACTAAACTAACATAGATATAGCAGAGATATACCCATCCTACGTTCGCGAACGAAGGATGAGCGAAGAAACGCTATATATGAAATGTTAAAATAGACTATTTGTTAAACCTCAACGTTAGATAGCTATCTAATTATAAACAGTCAATAGACAAGAAGATGAAAACGAAAATATATATGCTCACAATGCTTATGGCCCTTGTAAGTGTTACAGCATTCGCACAGCGTGGAGGCAGAGGGCATTTTGCCATGGGTGGAGGAGGACGTTTCTCAACAGGACCAAGGATTAGCGTAGGTGTAGGTGTATATGGCGGTGGATTCGGCGGATACTATCACGCTCCTGGTTACTACTACAGACCCTACAGACCTTACTATCATTTTTATGGTCCGCCAATAGGATTCAGACTGGGAGTACTGCCTTATGGCTTCCTGACGTTTAACACCGGATTCGGCCCTTACTACTATTACGATGGTACATTCTACCAGCCATATTACGATGAGCAGGAAAGAGTGGATCAGTACCAGGTAGTAGATCCTCCAATGGGAGTGGTCGTACCTAATCTGCCTAAACACTCAGAAACAGTAACAATAGACGGCAATACCTATTATCAGAAAAATGGTACACTGTACCAGGAAATAGTACAGGACAACGTTACCAAATATGTGGTAGTTGGTAAAAACGGTCAACTGGACAATGGTTCAGAACAACCTCAGGAAGAACAGCAACCACAAGGGCAACAGCAGCAGCCTGCCACTCCTCCACAGGAAACGGTCATGGCACAATTGCCCAGCGGTAGCCGTGGTGTAGAAATCAATGGTCAGCAATTATATGTTTCTCCGGACGGAATGTATTACCAGGAAGTAACTAATCCTGACAATTCCAGAGGTTACAAAATTGTAGGCAAAATGTCTGCAGATAATTAAGAAAGAGAAAGAAATTCAGGAGTGGAATATAGTAGTTCGCTATTATATTCCACTTCTCTTTTTTAGCCGGGAATTACGCAGTCAGCTATTCATATAAAAATATTTAAATGTTACCTTTCTGTTACGATAGTGCCTCAAATCGGAACTTAAGCTAGTTTTATTTAGAATTTTTCAGTAGCTTTAAGAAACCTTTAACATTCTAAGTACCCTAACTGTGAATGTATCTCAAATAACCGATAACCGTCTTTATGCTATTTTTATGGAACCCACTACTTCCTACAACGAAAAAGAAGCCCGTCAGGGAACTACCCATGTGATGTTGCTTTTAAATTCTTTTCAGTATCAATTTAGCATTACATCATTTGTAAGCATTTTGGTGTAGCAAAAGGATAACTTCTATTATCAAACTTTCTATTACTTATGTTGTTAATGACTGGACACTAGTTCTTTTACAACATATCCGCCATCCTCCAATCTGGAGAATCCGGCAGTTCAGCCTTCTATAATCCACACTATGAAAACACTTTCCAGTTCGTAGAAACAGGATGGAAGTGCTTTGCCTTCCGGGACCCAACAGAAAAGAATTATTACAGCGGTATTACGTAACACGATGATTGGCTAATCATGGTACTGGTAGTGTATTGCCCGTAACCAAAATTAAAAACCAGATATGAAAGCTCCTGTTATTATCGGGCTAACTCCCTTTGAATGTCCTGATGTAAACCTTGTCATGGCCCTGGCAAAAGCAAAAGCGTTTCCCGTACTTCACCTTGGACGTGATAAAGCCGTCGCTATTAAAGCATTGGAAGCGCTGAAAGATCTCCCTGACTTCGGCGTATGTTTCCCTGCAACAACAGATTTTGCCG
Source organism: Chitinophaga oryziterrae (assembly GCF_009758125.1). Lineage (GTDB taxonomy): Bacteria > Bacteroidota > Bacteroidia > Chitinophagales > Chitinophagaceae > Chitinophaga > Chitinophaga oryziterrae. Next base: position 34,473 of record NZ_WRXO01000002.1, on the reverse strand, counting down.
ATCTCCCTCTACCTAAACAGGTATCCATTGTAATAGCGCCTTTTGGCATTAAAATGGCCACCAGAAAGAATGTACAGCTATTCTACCAGGTACATAGCCTGGCAGAAGCACTGCAGGCTAAAGCCGGAAATGCAAACGGAATTATCGTAAAAGGAAATGAAAGCGCCGGAAAAACCGGGGAAGAATCATCCTTTATATTATTCCAACAGATAATCCTCGCCCTTCCCGATACGGATATATGGGTACAGGGCGGTGCAGGAATTCACACATCTTCTGCATTAATCGCTACAGGTGCAAAGGGCATAATACTGGACAGTCAACTCGTATTATTTCCGGAATGTAACGCCCCTTCCTCCATTAAAAATGTATGCGAAAAATTAAATGGGAATGAAACACGTGTGATCGATAATTTTCGTGTACTCGTTCGTCCAAACTCTCCGGTTATACCAGAAAATGCAACCTTTGCTGATATAGAAAAATATCTTGGCCCGCTTGATCTCGACAAAGGTTATCTCCCATTAGGACAAGACATCGCCATTTCAATCGACCTCGTTAAACGATATAAAAAACTCAGCAGACTGATAACCGGCATCCGGGAAGGCATCCGCGGACACCTCCACCAGGCCAAGACCATTAATGTTATCAGTCCGGGTAATGCACTGGCACAGGAACTAAACATTCCTTACCCCATCGCACAAGGCCCTATGACACGCGTAAGCGATGTACCTGCATTTGCAGAAGCAGTGGCTAACGCCGGTGCGCTGCCCTTCGTGGCCCTCTCATTATTGAAAGGAGAAAGCGCCCTGCAGTTAATTCAACAAACCAAGAAGCTGGCGCGCGACAAAACCTGGGGGGTAGGCATCCTCGGCTTTGCTCCCCAGGAATTGCGCGACGAACAGATTGAATATATTAAACAGGAAAAACCGCCCATCGTACTGATTGCAGGTGGCAGACCTTCCCAGTCTAAAGCACTGGAACAAATGGGTATCAAATCATTCCTGCATGTTCCTTCTGCTTCTTTATTAGATATGTTTCTTAAAGAAGGCGCCAGAAGATTTGTTTTCGAAGGCAGGGAATGCGGCGGCCACGTTGGCCCTTTATCCAGCCTGGTGCTATGGGAAAAACAAATAGACCGCTTATTACAGGAAGATCATGCAGAACATCTTAATATCTTCTTTGCAGGCGGTATCCATGATTCCCTGTCTACCGCTTTCATCTCCGTAATGTCCGCCTCCCTGGCTACCAAAGGAGCTAAGATAGGTGTGCTGATGGGCACCGCTTATATCTATACGAAAGAAGCAGTGAAGACCGGGGCTATCCTCCAACAATTCCAGGACCAGGCCATTTCACATACCAGCACCGTATTACTGGAAACGGCTCCCGGCCATGAAACCCGTTGTTTACAATCTCCTTTTGCCGACTTCTTTACGGAAGAGAAAAATAAACTGATTGCAGAAAATCTTGATAAAAAAGAGATCTGGGGCAAACTGGAACAACTGAACGTAGGCCGGTTAAGAATTGCTGCAAAAGGATTAGACAGAAAAGAGAATGACCTCGTAACTGTTGACCCACAACAACAGGCAAAAGACGGCATGTACATGATAGGCCAGGTGGCCGCTATGAGAAATGAGACCGTTTCCATGGCGGACTTACACAAAGACGTAGCCGTTAATAATTTCACACATATACAGGCGGCTGTTTTATCAGCACCTGTCAATGTCCCCGACAAAGCATTGGACGTAGCCATCATCGGCATGGCCTGCATCTATCCGGGCGCTAAAAACATTGAGGAATTCTGGAGCAATATCCTTGCAGGAAAAGATTGTGTAACAGAAGTCCCCGACGAGCGTTGGAATAAAGAACTCTATTATGATGGCGCTTCTACAGATGGTGATAAAACACCTTCCAAATGGGGTGGCTTCATTCCCCGTATAGATTTTGATCCTGTTGTATTCGGTATTCCGCCACAATCACTGGCAGCCATAGATCCTACCCAGTTATTAAGTTTACTCGTGGCAAAACAGGCGCTTGAAAATGCAGGTTATGCTGATAAGGATTTTAATGGAGAAGATGTCTCTGTGATCATAGGTGCGGAAGGCGGAAACGACCTGGCTAATAATTACGGCTTCCGCTCCCTCTACCGCCAGTTCTTAGGTGAAATGCCGGCAGAACTGGATAATGCCTTACCTAAACTGACAGAAGATTCCTTCCCGGGTGTACTGGCCAACGTTATCTCCGGCCGTATCACCAACAGACTGAACTTAGGTGGCCGTAACTATACCGTAGATGCTGCCTGTGCTTCCTCTCTGGCTGCTATTGACCTGGCCTGCCAGGAACTGATCCTTGAGAAATCAGATATGGTGCTGGCAGGTGCTGCCGATTTGCACAATGGTATCAACGATTATTTAATGTTCTCCAGCACACATGCACTCTCTAAAACCGGCCGCTGCGCTACTTTCGATTCAGCTGCGGACGGGATCGCATTAGGTGAAGGCGTGGCCATGATAGTACTGAAAAGACTGGCAGACGCTAAACGTGATGGCGATACCATCTACGCTGTTATTAAAGGGGTAGGCGGTTCCAGCGACGGTAAAAGCCTGGGCTTAACTGCTCCGCGTAAAGCAGGACAAATAAAAGCACTCGAAAGAGCGTACGAACAGAGTGGTGTTTCGCCGGCTTCCGTAGGACTGGTAGAAGCGCATGGTACCGGCACTGTGGTAGGTGACAAAACAGAATTAAGCGCCATCTCCGATATGCTGATACAGTCCGGCGCTATCACAGGACAGGCTCACCTGGGCTCTGTTAAAACACAGATCGGACATACCAAGTGCGCGGCAGGATTAGCCGGATTGATCAAAGCAACCCTTTCTGTATATCACGGCGTAAAACCTCCTACCCTTCACATCAAAAATCCTAACAGCTATTATAATGAATCCACCAGCCCCTTCCTCTTCAATACAGAAGCAGGCTTGTGGATGGACGATATACGCCGTGCAGGTATCAGCGCCTTCGGTTTTGGTGGCACCAACTTCCATGCAGTCATTGAAAATGAAGGTAACCAGCCGCAAGAAAGAGCCATTACAAAATCCTGGACGTCTGAATTGTTCGTTTTCAGAGGTAATGTAGAACAGTCCTTGCAATCTGTACGTACCCTGCTTGAAAACAACGATAACATCCCCCTGAAAGATGTTGCCTACAGCCTTATAGTTAAAAGTGATGAACCCATCCAATTATCTATCGTAGCCAATAGCAGGGAAGATTTAATGCTGAAAATTGAGCTGGCATTATCGGGTGCTAACGCCAAAGAAATATATGTAACACAAAAACTGGAAGGGAAAGTAGCATTCCTTTTCCCGGGGCAGGGAAGTCAGCGTATCAACATGGCAAGAGAACTGTTTGTAACGTTCCCGGCTATGCGCAGGCTGTTAAAAAACAATTCTTCCTATGAGAAGATCCTGTTCCCTAATGCCGTATTTAATGATAACGCTGCGAAAAAACAGAAGGAACAGATTAAAGATACCCGCGTTGCGCAACCATTGTTAGGAGTGGTAGACCTGGCAATTGCCAACTTGTTAAAAGAGCTGGGTATTCAGCCGGATATGGTAGCAGGGCATAGCTATGGTGAATTACCTGCTTTATGTTTTGCAAATGTATTCCCGGAAGACCAGTTGATATCTCTCAGTGAGAAAAGGGCTAAATCCATCCTCGACGCAATTGTAGAAGACAAAGGCGTGATGGTGGCTGTGAACTGTTCTAAGGAAGAACTGGCCAATATTACGAAAGAAGAAAATGGTGTGTACCCGGTAAATCATAATTCTCCGTTGCAATGGGTATTGGCGGGCACTACAAAAGACATGGAACGCTTCATGGAACAACTGAAGCAGTTGAAAATATCCTTTAAACAACTGGAAGTAGCCTGCGCATTCCACAGCCCTTTATTATCCGGCTCCAAAGCCCTGTATAAAAAGGCTATCAGCGATGTTACTTTCAGCAGCCCGTCTATCCCCGTATGGTCTAACACTACTACAAAATTATATCCCACAGTAGCCAAAGACATCAAAGAACTGCTGACAGACCATCTCGTTAAACCAGTACGTTTTACAGAAGAGATTGAGCAGATGTATGAAGCAGGAGCCAGGGTATTTGTAGAGGTGGGGCCTGGTAAAGTATTATCCGGCCTTACAAAAGCAATTATCGGAAAGGATGAACTGATCCTTCATACAGAAGATAAACAGGCGATCAATCGCCTGTTAAATACGATCGCCAGGTACATTGCCAGCGGCAGGGAAGTAAAACTGGAAAAGTTGTTTGAAGACAGGGATGCACAACTCCTGCAGTTAGACACCCCGGAACAATATAAAAAGAGCAGCACGGTATGGTATGTAAACGGCCAGTTATCCGTTCCTTCCGTAGGAAAACTGCCGGCGCATGGTGCATTGCCGATCACACAGCCATTACAACTCACAAGACAGGTGGTAGCAGCTCCTGTTGGCGGTAATGCGGAACATATAGTACAGGAATACCTGAACAGTGTAAAATACCTGGTGCAGGCACAAAGGGATGTGATCCTGGGCTATCTCGGCCACTCTCCGGCCACTTTCAGTCAGCCTGAAATAGTGCCGGTTCCCTTGAAAAAGGAAATCCCCGCTCCTGTTACGCAACAACCGGAAGCCATTCATGTACATATCAGGAAAGACCCTAAGAAAATCCTGATAGAAGTAGTGAGTGATAAAACAGGTTATCCGCATGAAATGCTGGGCATGGATATGGACATGGAAGCCGATCTGAGTATTGATTCTATCAAACGTATGGAAATCATCGGTGAACTGAGAACACAGTTAGGTGGTTTTAAAACAGCCGGCAAAAGTGATGAAACCGTTGTTGAACAATTGTCAGGTATCAAAACATTAAATGGATTATTACAGTGGATAGCAGAAAATGTAGATTATAACCTGCCTGATACAGGTGGTATCTCTTTACAACATGCTGTTCAGCAGCCAACAGCTGAAAAGAGCTGGTCTGAACAGGATATCAGGAGTACCATATTACTCACCGTAAGTGAAAAGACCGGCTACCCACAGGATATGCTTGGACTGGACCTCGACCTGGAAGCTGATCTCAGTATAGATTCCATCAAACGTATGGAAATCCTGGGAGAGCTGAAAGTAAAGATAGGTGGCTTCGGACAGTCGGAAGATAAAACAGAGGCATTGGCAGCTATCAAAACATTGAACGGATTAGTAAGCTGGATTGCGGCAAATATGACTTCCTCTTCCGGAACAATAGTCTCCATCGCAGAACCATCGGTTATTGCCAGGAAAGAAGTACTGTCACGTATTCGTTTTGCATTGACGCCCTCCCGCTTTGGCAATGCCATTCCGGAGAATTTAAGCGGACAGAAATTCGGTATCACTGATGATGGTAGCAGAGTCGCCTTATCTATTAAAACGTTACTGGAACAACAGGGCGCCGTTGTGAATATTATTGCTGACAGCGATTCTCTGGAAGGATACAACGGGTTGATCATCCTTGATATATTAGCTACTTCCCACAGGAAGAATATCCTGAGTGCTTTTGATACCATCAAGAAATTACATCCTGACACTGTAAAATGGGTATATGCCATATCAGGGATAGAAGCCACTGCTGATAATACACAACTCAGGAATTACCAGGGTTATCCCGGCTTCTTAAAAAGCCTCGATAAAGAGTGGGACAATACCAAATGCAGAAGCATCAGTCTCACGGGCACACTATCTCCTGAAGAAATTGCAACTATCACCTTAAATGAGATCAGGCATCCGGATGAACCTGCAGAAGTCATCTACCAGGATGGTATCCGCCATACTTTTGAACTGATCCCTTCTGCGATACCTACCGGCAGCATTTCAAATATCCAGCTGGATAAAAACGGGGTGATATTGGTACTGGGCGGCGCACAGGGTATTACGTCAGAACTGATGATCCGCTTCTCCAAAGAATACCCCTGCAATTATATCCTGGTAGGCAGGTCCGCAGATCCCCGTAAGGAAGGCCGGAATAAATATGCAGCATTCAGCAACAAAGACGATATCAAAAAACAACTGATCGCTGAAGGAGAATTCAGTAAGCCTGCTGAGATAGAAAAGAGAGCTTCCGATATTCATAAGAGCAACCAGATCCTGCATACCATTACTTCACTGGAAGCAAACGGCGCTATCGTTACCTATCATACGCTTGATCTCAGAAATGAACAGGAACTAAGTCATTTAATCAGCAGTGTATATAAAGACTATGGGAAGATAGATGGGGTGATTCATGGCGCCGGGTTATTAGAGGATAAACTGTTTCAACAGAAAACATCCGACTCTTTCGAAAGAGTATTCTCTACCAAAGTAACGCCGCTGAGAGTACTGGCAGAGCAATTACGGCCTGATGTGCAGTTCGTGATACTGTTCTCCAGTGTGGCCTCTGTGTATGGCAACCGTGGTCAAACGGATTACGCGGCAGCGAACAGTGTGATGGACCGTTACGCATGGGAGTTAAAGAAAACACTTAAAGGAAAAGTAACCGCCATCAACTGGGGGCCATGGAAAGGCACCGGCATGGTGTCCCCTACCCTGGAAAAAGAGTATGAACGCAGAGGTATTCCGCTGATCCCTTTAAAAGACGGCATGGAGATCTTTGTAAATGAACTGAAATATGGCAATGAGAGCCAGGTGCTGATCATGGCAGAATAACACAAACCATACAAATGAAAAACCAGGTAGATATTGCGATTATCGGAATGTCCGGTATTTTCCCGGGTGCGGGTGATATCCCTACGTTCTGGAATAATATAATAACCAGGAAAGACGCTATTCAGTTAGTACCGGAAAACAGATTAGATGCCACTTTCTTCGATCCTTTGTCCAACGCCGTAGACCGGTTCTATTGCCGTCGTGGAGGATTTATAGATGAATTTGCGTCCTTTGATCCTATTAAATTCGGTATCCTTCCTTTAGCCGTAGAAGGTACTGAACCAGAGCAGCTGCTTACCCTTTCCCTCGCACAACAGGCATTACAGGATGCAGGTGTGCTGGAAAGGAATTTGGAGAAAACCGGTATCATTATAGGGAAAGGTAATTATACAGGCCCCGGAGCTACCCGTGCAATAGAAATTGTGAGGACAGGAGAGCAGATCGTACAGGTACTGCAAACGTTGTTACCCGATCTGAAAAGTGAAGACCTGGATAAAGTGAAGAAGGAATTCCAGGTGAAGAAGGGCCGTTTCGGCCCCGACACGGCGATGGGACTGATACCTAACCTGGTAGCTTCACTGGTTGCCAACAGGCTGAATCTTGGCGGCGCAGCGTATACTATTGATGCTGCCTGTGCCAGTTCCCTTCTTGCAGTAGATCATGCCATGCAGGAATTGAGTTCTCATCGCTCTGATATGATCATCGCCGGTGGTGTGCATGTTTGTCAGAATGCCCCTTTCTGGAGCATCTTCACACAACTGGGTGCCTTATCCAGGGTAGGGCAGATCCGTCCTTTTGATCAGCGGGCAGATGGTTTGCTGATAGGAGAAGGATGTGGGTTTGTGGTGCTGAAAAGACTGGAAGACGCAATTAGAGATAACGACAGGATTTATGCGGTGGTGAAAGGTACAGGCGTTTCCAGCGATGGCGCAGGAACAAGTGTGATGAGCCCTTCCCGGAAAGGACAGTCTAAAGCTATTTTGCAGGCATGGCAGAATGCGGGCATTGATGTGAATGAAGTGGGATATATTGAAGCACATGGCACAGGTACTCCTTTGGGAGATAAGACAGAGCTGGATACGTTGGCTGATATCTTTGGCAGTGGCAAAGGCCAGTCAAAGGCCGGTATAGGCACTGTCAAGTCTATGATAGGGCATGCAATGCCCGCGGCAGGTATTGCCGGGTTAATCAAAACGGCCCTGGCGTTATACCATCACAAACTACCGCCTACTCTTCATTGTGAAGAACCATTAGCAGCTATGCAGCAAACCCGCTTTGAACCGGTGAGTGAAGTCCGTGACTGGGATGAACTGCCCAAACTGGCGGGTATTAATGCCTTCGGCTTTGGGGGGATTAACGCACATGTGGTGGTACAAGGCTTTACTTCTCCTGTGAAACCTATGTTCAATGGCATTTCTCCTGTTCTCAAAGCAGATGTATTGCTGCTGGCCAGGCCAGATGCTGAGGGTCTCATCAAAGCCCTGGAAAGAAATGAAACAGAACCAGGACGAGGTAATTACAGGATTGCCTTATTCAACCCTACTCCTGAACGTATCAAAAAAGCGATCAAAATAGTGAGCAGGGACCTCCCCTGGAGAAATAAACAGGATATCTGGTTTACCAATGATCCCCTTATCAGCAAAGGAGGTAAAATAGCCTTTCTCTTCCCCGGCTTAGATGGCCTCTCCGGCGGTGAAGTAGACAGCGTAGCCGAATACTTTAAGCTGCCCCGTTTTGAATCTGCGCAGGCTACTTCTGATGGTGTGTTGGACGCTGCGCTGCAACTCCTTGAAAGGAGCAGGATCATGGATACCGCATTGAAACAACTGGGCATCATTCCAGACCTCAATGCAGGTCATAGTCTGGGAGAATGGCTGGCAGGAAGGTCCTCCGGACTGGCAGAAGAATCTTCTGTCCTTGCTTTGCTGCAAGAACTCAATCCAGCCTCTTTTGAACAAAAAGATGCGCAATTCCTTGTCATCGGCTGTGGATACGATCGCATTGCTCCATATCTGAAAGATATCAAAGACCTCTACCTGTCTATGGATAACTGCCCTCAGCAGGTAATCTTATGTGGTACAGGCAAAGCAGTAGAAACACTGATGGTCATCCTTAGAGAAGAACAGATCTTCCACCAGGTACTCCCCTTCCAGTCAGGTTTCCACTCTCCTTTTGTAGAAAACAAACTGGACATATTGCTGACAGGCATCGGCAAAGTAAGTTTCCGGAAGACAACCATCCCTTTATGGTCTGCCACTACCCTCGATATCTATCCGGAAAGTGTAGAAGCTATCCGAGATCTCAGTATTGATCATTTAATAAAACCTGTCCGTTTTCGCGAACTTACAGAGAAACTATATAATGAAGGCGTCAGAGTATTTATACAGGCTGGTTCCGGCGGACTGATAGGATTTGTAGATGATACGCTGAAAAGTAAAACATACAGCGCTATTGCGGCCAACGTACCTGTAAGGTCAGGTATCGAGCAGTTACAGCGCGTATTAGCAGCCCTGTTTACCGAAGGGAAAGATATTAATTACTCTTTCTTAGGGATAGAAAACAAAACAAAGTCAAACCCCGTAAAACTACAGTTAGGATCTCCTATCCTAAAAGATCTCAACTCTCTCAAAAACTTACAGGTTACAAAAAAACAGACACCGGTATTAGAACCAGTAGGGTCCCCTGTAATGAAAGCATTCCAGGAAAACTGCGATGAAATAGCTGCTATCCAGGAAGAGATTATTGCACTGTTCAATGACAGGCCGGCAGTATTCAATCCAGGCTCAAACAGCAAATCCATCACATCAAACCCATTAAATGACCCTTTATCAAATAAATTAAATCCTGTTTCCAAACAACTGGATATCTCCCTGGATAATACGCCTTATCTCATAGATCATGCCCTCATCAGGCAAAGGCCGGGATGGCATTGCCCCGATGACATGGACCCGGTAATCCCGATGACCATGATCTTCGAACTATTCGCAGACATTGCCAGGGAAAACGCACCCGGTAAAATAGTAAACAAAATCTCTCTTATCCAGGTATTCCAATGGATGAACGTGGCCACTCCCTTCCGGGAAACCATCACAGGAGAATGGAAAGATGCCGGTAACATCTCCATGAACCTGGAAAATTATGCTAACGCATCCGTAGAACTATCTGATAACTATCAAAAACCAACCATATCTTCCCTTCAGACAGGGAACCCGTTAGACATTACCAAAACCCCGGCACAGATCTATGAAGAACACATGTTCCATGGCCCAGCCTACCAGGGGATTAAAGAGATAACAGCAGTAGGAGATAAAGGTATCACTGGTATTATAGAAAGCAGCACCGGTAAAGGTTCCTTACTCGATAACGCAGGACAACTCTTCGGTCTCTGGTTACAACTCACCTTAGAAAAAGACCGTATCGCCTTCCCCGTTAAAATCCAGGAAGTAGCCTTCTATGATAACATGCAGGACCAGCAAGGCTCTTTTGAATGCACCTGTGAACTCACAGAAATGAACGATGAATTTGCTACAGGCAACATCATCCTCAAAAGAAATAATAAAGTATGGGCGATTATCACCGGATGGCAAAACAGGAGACTGGAAATAGATGAAGCGCTATGGAGAATCTCCATGTCTCCGTTGCACAACAGGATGTCTGAAGAGATAGCTCCCGGCATCTTCATGTTCCACAACGCCTACCAGCGTGTAGTCTCCTGGGATTTTATTCTCAAAAGATATTTCAACCAGACCGAAAAAGCGTACATCCGTTCTCTCCTTCCCAACAAACGTAAAGAAAGGATCATCAGTCGCGTTGCAGTAAAAGACGCCGTAAGGGCTTTACTCAAACAACAAAAACAGGAAGCATATTATCCCATAGAATTCGAAGTCCGCACAGATGCAGCCGGGAAACCATTCCCACAGGGATCAATGACCAACGGTATTAACATCTCTATTGCACATAAAAATACAGATGCCGTAGGTATTGCCCGGTTTGATAAACCAGTAGGAATAGATATCGAAGAGATCAGTGAAAAAAGTGCAGGTTTCACAGAACTCGTTTTTACTGAAAGTGAGCTGAAACTGATAACAGATCCAGAATGGATTATCCGCGGCTGGGTTGCCAAAGAGGCATACGGGAAATACCTGGGTAAAGGCCTGCAGGGCAATCCTAAAGCATATACAATAGAAGAAATAACAGGAGATACTTTAAGAATTAAAGACGTTAGCATTAAAACAATCAAACATAACAACTACATAATAGGATGGACACTGTAACTAAAAGAAAATTGAACAGCGAAGAAATATTTGCTGCATTGAAAGTTTTTATCACCGAAGTTATCGGGGAAGAGTTTGTAGAAGATATGGATATCACCAGAGAAAGTTCTTTTACCAAAGATCTCGAAATGGACAGTATTGAAATTGTATCATTTTCAGAAAAGGTAAAGGCGCATTTTGGTGAGAACATTGATTTTACCGGCTGGCTATCAGGCATGGACCTGGATCAGCTGATCAATCTCAAACTGGATGACATCATAAAACACATTGAAACATGCCAGTAATCAAAGTCAACAATGCCACCGTACATATTCAGGAACTGAATAAAGGGGCGAAAGAAACAGTATTGCTGATTCATGGTATGTTCAGCAATCTGTCTGTTTATTATTTCAACATCGCACCCATCCTGGCGCAGAACTTTCATGTAGTGATGTACGACATGAAAAGCCATGGCATGAGCGCTAAATCTAAAGACGGCTATGACCTCAACACCATGACAGACGACCTGCTGGCCCTGATGGAAGCCCTGGAGCTGAAATCAGTATACCTGGCAGGATACAGTTACGGCGGACTGGTAGCCCTTAAAATGGCCATGCGTTATCCCGGCAGGGTTAAAAAGCTGGCAGTAATAGAAGCCCCCGATCCCAGCGACAACGAAACCCTGGGTATCATCGACATCTACAGTAAAGAATTCCTGGTAGACTATATCAACAACTTTACTGATACCACCAAAATGCGTATGGGCAAAAGACAGCTGGATAAAAACCACAGGATGTATGAATACCTGTTTAATGAAACATCCATTAAGTCAGACATGCACAACGAACGTGCCTTTTTTAAGGACGCGACTATCAGTAACATCTCACACGACACCTTACTGCTATATGGTAAGGATTCAAATTGCATTGATTCGGGCAAGAAATTATACGATACAATTATCAGGTCTAAACTGGTCTTCGTAAAAGGAGATCACAATGTTCCTATACAACAACCGGAAGAAATCGCTAACAGGCTGAAAGACTTTTTTGAAGGATGGCATATCAAATTCAAACAAATCAATAGCAGATTATGGCAAGGTTTGCGTTCATAGTACCACCCCTTACGGGGCATGTTAACCCAACACTCAGTCTTGGTGCAGAACTCCTGCAAAGAGGACATGAGGTAGGTTGGATAAGTCTGGATGCATCACTGGGAAACCGTTTACCCCAGGGTGGGCAGCTCCTGCTGCTGCAATACGACCAGAACGATGTAGAAAAAAGAGACAGTGAACAATACCTGGATCAGATCACTAAAAAGAATGTATCAGGTATAGAAAGCATCAAGTTTTTATATGAGGAGGTATTGATACCACTGAACAGGTATATGTTTGAAGGCATTACCATTATCCTGGATGCTTTTAAACCGGATGTGATCATCAATGACCATCAGCTGTTTTCCGGCGCTATCGCTGCCTATAAAATGCAGATCCCTTATGCGACTTCTGTCACCGCTCCGGCGGCAGTTAAAATGATGGAAGATTTACCGGGTGTACATGAATGGGAAATCAGGCAGATCGTTGCATTACAACAGGAACTGGGTATTCCGTACGACAGGGCCATTGTATGTTCCGAAGCCCTCACTATGATCTTTACCTCTAAAGATTTCTTTGGAGATATGTCCCTCCCTCCCTGGTATAAATTCATTGGGCCCGTTATTCAACACAGGGCAACCGTCACTTCCTTTAACTGGGAAAAGCTGTACCACCTCGGTGATGTGCCCAGGATATTAGTATCCATCGGCACTACGTTCGACCATACCTATAAAAAAGAATTCTTTCAGAAAGTAATTGATGCATTAGGCAATGAACCTGTGTCCGTAGTGGTGGTATCTGACCCTACTCTTTTTGAAGAGTGGCCGGACAACTTCGTAGTGCAGGAGAGAATCCCTCAACTGGAATTACTACCTCACCTGGATGCCGTGGTATGTCATGGCGGGCATAATACCGTATGTGAGAGTTTGTCGCATGGCCTGCCCCTGGTAGTGATACCTATTGCGTATGACCAGTCGCACGTAGCCGGCCGGGTGATACAGGTAGAGAGTGGTGTGCGGTTGAACTACAAACGTTTCAAAGCTGCACATCTGCATACTGCGGTATGGGAAATACTCCGCAACCCGGCGTATAAAGAAGCTGCCAAACGGATACAGTTTTCCTTTGAACAATCCGGTGGCGCAGTTACCGCCGCTAATCTGCTGGAGGAACTGGTACAGCAGCCTGCTTACAATCAGGCTTTTTACCGCAACCGCTTTTATTAATATAAAGAACCGATTATGCCAAAATTCATGTTTGTGGTACCGCCCTTCTTTGGGCATATCAGTCCTACACTAAGCGTAGGCGCCAGTTTAATTTCCAGGGGCCACCAGGTAGTATGGGTAGGTATCAAAGAACTGGGCGCTGAACATATTCCTGCAGGAGGAAAATTCATCGTCCCTCATGAAGAACTGGCAGAACATCAGGCAGATATCCAGCGCATCCTCAAAATGCAGGATGAAGGCCCTAAACTCTCCGGTGTGGAAACCCTTAAACTGGCACTGGAAGAAACCTATCTCCCCTTCTGCCGTTATATCATGAAAGGACTCTCCCGTGTAGCTGATGAGTTCCAACCTGATGTGATCATCAGCGATTGTATCACTTTTGCCGGCGCTATCTGCGCCTATAACAAAGGCATCCCCTGCGTAACAACGACTCCTGTTCCTCCTGATGTAACAGGCGACACCATGCAATCTCCTAAAATATTCGAATGGCAAAAGAACCTCATCCTGGGCCTGCAGCGTGAGTTTGGCGTGTATACAGACGACTACGTGATCCATTCCCGCGACATGAACATCGTCTTTACCTCTAAAGAATTTGCCGCCAGTAAAGACACATCTGAGCATATGCAGTATGTAGGTCCGGTAAAGGGAAGACCCAACAATACCCCCTTCGACTGGGACAGGCTGGCTGCAGTTACCACACCCAAAGTATTTGTATCCCTGGGTACCTTACTGGTAGACATCCGCAAAGATTTCTTTCAGAAACTTATTGAAGCATTTGCAGATCAGCCACTCACCATCGTAGCGGCTACAGATCCCGCTATCTTCGATAAATGGCCGGATAATTTCATTGTGCAGGGCTACGTGCCACAGTCTACCCTCATGCCACATATGGATGCAGTGATCTGTCATGGCGGGTTTAACACCGTCAATGATGCCTTCCTGAATGGTTTACCCATGCTCATTACTCCTATTGCCTATGACCATTTCCATACCGCCTCTCTTATAGAGAACGCCGGCTGTGGCGTGAAGCTCCGCTATAAACGCCTGCGGGTAAGCGACCTTAAAACCGCTATGTGGGATGTACTGGAAAATGAAAAGTACCGGATAGCTGCACGGCACATCCAGGATACTTTCATCAAAGCAGGTGGTAATGAAAAGGCAACAGAATTACTGGAAACATTTGCACAGAAAACATATGAACAGACAACTACTCTTTCTTGAAAGAATTCTTTACGGAGATGGTGTAACGCCGTTTAATATTGTCTTTGTGGTGAAAATAGCAGGAACTATTTCCCATGAAAACCTCCGGAATGCCCTTACGAAAATACAGGCTAAACATCCTTTATTAAGATCGGGTATTAAAACCGATGATAAAAAGATGCCTCACTTCTTTATCAATGATAAGGCGCCGGAAATCCCTATACGCATCATAGAGCGCAGGCATAATGATGACTGGATAGAGGCCTCTAAAGATGCCTGGGCCAATGTATTCGATACACAAAATGGCCCGATGATGAGCATCACCTGGGTGAGATCTCCTGGTACTTCAGAACTGCTCATGAGCCTTCATCATTGTATGTGTGATGGAGGAGCTGCTATGCTACTCATCCGGGAAATACTGGACCTGCTGGATAACCCTGAGAAAGAGATAGGTCGGCATACCGCCTTCACCACCATACAGGATATTGTTCCCCCCCAAATATTACATGGCAGGAAACAATTATTCAAAGCAGCCGTGAATGGTGCTGTTGTAAGACTCGCACTATCCGCAGCAGCTACCTTTATCTCCCCCGGAAAGACCGTAAAATTCGACAGGAAAGCAGATTACCTTATTAGCTGGAAGTTCAGTAAAGCTGATTCTTCCGCCTTATTCAAAGCCTGTTCCGCAGCAGGTGTTACTGTAAACACCGCTTTATGCGTAGCATTCCTGAGTGCCTTCCGTGAAGTGAGAGGTGTTGCTGCGCATAACAAAGTAACCTGCCCCGTAGATATCAGGAAGTTCGTGGAGAATATCCGGAAGGATACAATGTTCTCCTTTGGTCTTGCACTTACTTTATCTATGGAGAAAGATCCTTCCATGAGTTTCTGGGAAAAGACCCGTCTGTTAC
Organism: Chitinophaga oryziterrae; assembly: GCF_009758125.1. GTDB lineage: Bacteria > Bacteroidota > Bacteroidia > Chitinophagales > Chitinophagaceae > Chitinophaga > Chitinophaga oryziterrae. Next base: position 19,080 of record NZ_WRXO01000002.1, on the reverse strand, counting down.
AGAAGAAGGTCACGGATAAAATGGCTGGCATGAATCCCTACGATTTCCTGATGACACTCGAAAATGCACATTCCACAGTACATAAAATGCGGAAGGTACTTACCTATGGTAAAGTAGGGAATGACCTGATGTTTTCTAATCTGGGCAAACTGGACATTCCCTGTCATTTCAATACGTTCGATATTGAAACGATTTACAGCCCTTCGGTGATTGGCCCCTTTGCTAATCCGACGACCATCATTACTTCCACGTTCGACAACCAGATCGACTTTACATTTATTTCTAACGACGGGCTGTTGCCTTATTTAGATGCCCTGTCCATCAAAGACAGTGCTATCACATTATTGCAGCACGAAACCGCTCCCATAACGGAGACGGTACTATCCTAATAAACTTACTATGAACAGAAATTTAATCATCGGTGAAAGGATCATGTATGTAGATGCAAAAGAAACCGTTAACTGTGTATTCACCGCAAAGATTCGCGGCCGGATTACTGAGCAACAATTAAAAACAGCCCTTGCCGGTATCCAGCGCAAACATCCTTTATTACGGGTAGTGGTCCGTGAAGATGAAAAAGGCAGACCCTATTTTGTTACCAATACCCAGATCTCTGAAATTCCTGTACAGATCGTAGAACGCTTTTCCGACGATGACTGGATCGCGGCCTCCGAGGCAGAATGGGAATACCGGTTTAATGTGCAGAAAGGGCCACTGGCCAGGATATTATGGCTGAGATCCGACGATGTGTCCGAACTCCTGCTGGTATGCGCCCATTGCATCTGCGATGGCACCTCCATCCTTACGTTGATGCGGGAAATGCTGCTACTGATGGACCATCCCGATACCTCACTGGAACCCTACGAATCTTTTGAATCAGTACATGCCCTCATTCCTCCTCATATCCTCTCTAATAAAAAGATGAAGATAAAAGCCTGGCTCACCTCATATATAGCCGGATTCTTTCTATCTCTCAAAACAAGTAAGACGAAAGTTGTTCCAGGCAAAAACTACCTGTTACACTGGAAAATGGATGAGGAAAGCTCTACCATACTCACCGGCCTGTGCAAACAGCAGAAAACCGCTCTGCATGCCACTTTCTCAGTTGCATTTCTCGAAGCCATGCGGGAATTAAGGGGCAATAACGCAAAAGGCAATGTCATTTACCCGGTAGACATCCGCAGGTATATCCCTGAAATAAAAAACGATCACCTCTTTGCCTTTGCCCCCATTGAAGAATTGCCTGTCATAAAAGATAACGCTGCCGAGTTCTGGACCAAAACCCGGAAACTCCGGAATGACCTGGCCGGCAGAATCGATGTAATGAACATCCATCAATTACTACTGATGAGTGAATACTTCCATTCATCCGTAAAAAAACTCGTCACCTATCTGAGGTCCAGCGATGGTACCCATGACGTAACCCTGTCTAATATGGGACGCCTCAACATCCCCGACAAATACCACTCCTTCCGGTTGGAAACCATTTACAGCCCCAGCGCCTGCTTCCCCTGGAGAAATCCGAATACACTGGTGATCAGTAATTACCGGGGAGAAATAGACTTCAGCTTTATTTCTAATGAAAGCTTCCTTCCAAAAGAGGATGCGAGGGTGTTGACGGACAGGATGATGGAAATACTGTTTGAGAAAATGGGCGTTTTAGAACAAGCCTCCTAAATAATTTTATATGGAATTCCCGGGAGAACACTTACTGAAGAAGTTCACTAAAAAGCAACTGCTCATCTCTATCATCTCTAATGTGACTATTAACGGAGTAGTGCCTTATTTCAATTTTGACGACCGGCATGCCGTTCACCTGTTCCGGGGAGCTCATCCACTCGCAAGGTTTGTATTACCTATGGCAATATTCCTCCCTTTCTTCATTACCCTGGATATATCGAGAAAGACCATCACGCTGATAGAGGAGCATACTTCCAGTACGCTGTTCTCCCCTCATTTCCCTAAGAACAAATTCCTGCTTAAAACGGCAGGAGTAAACGCAACTATTACATTATCAGTAATATTATGTTTAATGCTTGCTTTACATGCATTCTTACCCCCTGATTACAGCTTTGACGGGTTGCTTCTGTCGATCGTATCAGGACTGCTGGGCGGAGCCATGGCTGTCATTTTTGTACTCCAGCCCATCAATAAGGTAAAAAAGCTATATCCTGTCTAACACTCGGGAATATTACATAATTTAGTGACAGTGAAGTTCACTAAATAGAACCATGCATGAAAAGGATTATCGCATTGATTGTGTTCATATTGCCACTTGCACTGAACGCACAGACTAAACTTGCCGAAAACATTGTTGAAGACCTTACTACAAAAATGGGAGAACGTTACCTGGCGCAAACGGACCTGGGAATGTTATTTGTAGCGGAAGAACTGTCGCGCAGCGGTTCCGGGGGGCTTGATATTGATAAAACAATGACAGAACTGAAAGGCGATCCGGCGGCCCTGGATGCAGCCCTGAAGTTTTACTACCAGTACAGCGACTGTAACAGGCAACAACTCATCGCTAATCTGAAAACATTGGGTATAAAGGAAAACAGCGTATTCCCCATCGCTACTTATACCGTTAATAAGTTCAAAGGCGAAGCCAAGACCCTGCTGGAAGATAAAGCGGCATTAATCAAATCAGGAGGAATGCCGGTATTACCACCTCCGGGTTCAGCAAAAGCGAAACCGGCCCCCACACCAACTACTTCTGACAACGATAACACTACAGCTACAGAACCAACTCCTGCTACAACTACATCTCCCGGTACAGTTCCTGAACCAGGTACTGCCACTACCCCAGCGGCAAAACCTGCTGAGGATGGATATAACTGGGACGTACGTACCTTGTTCAAACTTCGTAAGCCGGAACAACTGGAAGAATTATACGGTAAGGAACATGTAACCTCACATGGAGCTACAGACCTTCAGGGTAATGATGCCGGTACCGCTTATTACGTGTTCCCGGATACAGATAACGAGATGGAAGTAATTTTTGATGGAGAAAATGGTACTGCTATCACCTTCACCAAAGAACACTCCAAATGGAAATCTCCTTTTGGAATTAAAGTAGGTGATCCATTGGATAAAGTAGTAAAAGTAAATGGCAGGCCCTTTAAGATAAACGGATTCGAATGGGAAAACGGAGGAACAGTAGATAGCTGGGAAGGTGGAGCCATGGCAGGTAAAGGAGTAGGCGTACTCTTCAAAGCCAATAATACCGGAGATCCTAAATTATACGACCAGGTAACAGGTGGCAAGAAGATAAAAACAGATCAGTCTGTGCTGAAGAAACTGGACGTTGTTGTAGAGAAGATCGTATTTAAAAGCAATTAATCAGATCATTATCAGATATCAGGGCTTACCGGGTATAACGGTAAGCCTTTTTTTATACCAGTAACTTATTGTTAATCGCATATTTAATCAGCATAGCGGTATTCTTTACTTCCAGCTTTGCCAGTAGATTTTTCCGGTGACTATTCACCGTATCTGCACTGATAAACAATTGTTCCGCAATCTCAGGATTTGTATTCCCCTCTGCTATCAGGAACAGCACTTCCTTTTCTCTTCGGGTAAGATGAGGGAAGTGGTGCCGGGCATTATTCCTTTCATCCTGTATCGCCAGTTTTGCTTCCTTAGAGAAATAAGTGTCTCCTTCATATACTACATGTATGGCGTACAACAGTTCTTCTCTCTCTACATTATTCAATACATATCCGCTTGCACCGTTTTCTATCATGCCGGTCACACATTTCCCTTCAGTAAGGGAACTCAGTCCTATTATCATGATTTCCGGATACTCCATCCGGATAGTAGCGCAGAGGTCAACCCCGTCCATATCAGGCAGGCTGACATCCATCAGAATAAGATCAATAGTATTGTTTTGTAAGAAGGTCAGACAATCATTACCATTTCGGGCGTGTCCGGCTATTATGATATCTTTTTCAATACTTAACAATGAATACAATCCTTCCAATATCAATGGATGATTATCTAAAATATACAGGCGGATCATGGCGTTTCCGGTTTAAAAAGATAACGGGTTACAGGCGCTTGAGGATAATTGGCATTACTATATGTAATATAAGGAAAGTTTAGGAGACATCTCATGACAAAAGCAAACACCGGTCCCAGGCAGGTGTGGTAGCAGGGTCCAGTGCTGCAATCAATGACAACCCTATTCCGGAGATACCTTCCAGTATACCGTAACTGTTTTCATATTTTCCATCAGCATAAAATTTAAATCCCGCCAGGCCATCTTTCCATGTTTTCATTTGCAGTGTTTGTTGTAACCAGTGTTCTGCGCCCAGTAATAAACGCGGGTCTTTTAGCGTTAAATAAGCCCGCCTGTAGATATGTGCAATGCCTGCACTTCCATGACAAAGACAAGCGTCAGACACACTGCCGTTGTTATTATTTCGATGTTGCAACGTGTACGTAAAAATCTTATGTGCTTCTTCTTTGTATTGATCGTTCTCCAGCCAGTTTCCCGTATTTAATAAGGTCATGGCGATACTAAGGTCCCCATAACACCAGCCCAAACGGCTTTGCTTGCCTGTCATGGCTTCATTTTTTTCATTTACCAATACAGGGTATAAAGATGTAATTCCTTCTTCCGGTTCATTCCTGGTTGATAACAACCAGTCGATGCTTTCTTTCATCAAAGGACTCTTTATCCCTTTCTGGTGGAGTATCCCTAAAACGGATATAATGGAAGGTGTGCCATGTGCCAGGCCAAGATTAAAGGCCGGTTCTTCCGGGTCTCCTAACCTTGTTCCGAAAACAAAATCCCGCCAGCGGACACCTCTTTCATCCCGGTAAGCTACAGCTTCCAGTTGCTTTACTAATGTATTTAAATAAGGGGAGGGTTGTTCTTTTTCAAGAAAGTATAAAGCAATGCCTAAGCCTTCATGCAGAAAATCATACCTGTTTTCCTTTATCTCCTGTTCCATGACCTGCCCCAGGAGTGTATCCACTTCCCCGAAAACATCTTCCATTCCGTCCGCACTGGCAAATTCTGCATTGATAAGATGTTGTATACACCACACTATCCCTGAAATCCCATTGCAATGTGAGGGGACCAGTTCCTCTTCCGATAGTGCCTGTATACTTTTTAATAATAGGGTATGTACCTTCTTAAGGTGTTTCTTTTTACCGGTGAGGTTGTAGTAATAGGCATAGAATAAAGCGCAACCGGCATAACCGCCCAATAAGCCGGGCGGATTTTCCTGTTCTGTGTAGTAGTCAAGCGCAACACTGATCTCCTGTAAAACCTTCTTATAATCCATATCTGTGAAAAGCAATGGTGGAGCTTTATTCAGCTCCACCATTTGTTACTTAAAAACGGCAGGAATCAACACTGCAGATGGGAGCACCCTGACTAATATCATTGGTACAAACCTTAAATGATTCTGTATAGATGTTAGCACCATTAGGTTTTGACTGACTCAAACTTGCAATTTTAATTTTACCGAGCTGTAATTTTTTTTCTGCTGTCTTTTTCATATTAAATTGATTTTTAGGAGTTAATACTGTGCTACCGGAGGAGGAATGCATTTTAAAAGGCTACATCCAGTGTAAGTAGGTGCATTGGCATGTTGCATAGAAGACTGTGTAGTGTTCAGTTTTGCAATTTTGATTTTGCCAAGACTGAGTTTCTTTACCGATTCTTTTTTCATGACTTTAGCATTATAGGTTAAAAATAAATGGGAAACCTGCTGTGGCATGCTGGCACAGATGACTTCCCTTTTAAAGATAATTATAAACAAAGGTTGCCCTCATCACAGGAAAAGGGGATTTTTTATGTTTTTTGTCAAGTAGAAAAAATATCACCCTTTCAGGGGGGATCTGATACTGGTCAAATAAGTTAACTTATTGACCATTTTACATGCCTCTGCATTATTTTATGATAGCCGTTAAAGATTTCTATTTACTCAGAACACCATTGTTGCCAGTAAATTTCTTAGACCAGTTCACCAAAATTCCTTTCAAAGATTTGTCTGATAAGATCAAAGAGATCTTTCATGATCCTTATTTGACAGAAGCTATTTACATTGCTTCTCCTGAGTTATACCAGGAGTTAACGAAGTGGCTTTCCGTTGACAAAGAAGAACAGAAACTGGTCTTATCATTATTCAGATATCTGTTGCGCATGTGCACCCGCAGTACACCTTACGGGTTGTTTGCGGGTAGCGCTACCGGGCAGTTCAGCGATCATACCCGTATAGAAATTGCTCATCCTGATCTGCATAAGAAACATTGCAGGCTCGACATGAACTATGTAGCTGAGTTAGTATCTGATATCTCTCAGATTCCTGAAATACAATCCCGCTTAATCTTCTATCCTAATAACTCTTTATACAAAATTGCAGATACCTTCCGTTATGCAGCTTTCACTATTAAAAATAAGTTCAGGCATTATACATTAACATCTGTTAACTATACCGGCTATCTGCAGCAGATACTTACAACAGCTGCTGATGGTGCCACTATTCATACCTTATCTTCCTGTATTGCCGGTGAGGATATTTCTTATGAAGAAGCAAATGAGTTCGTTCATGAATTAATAGACAGCCAGTTATTAATCAGTAACCTGGAGCCGACCATTACCGGGGAAGAATTCTTTTCTATTCTGATTAAAAGCGTGGGAGACGCGTTCCCTGATCTGCATACAATCCAGGAATTATTGCGACAACCAGGTAATGATATTGATAAATACCTGCAAACACATACGCTGGTAAAAAGCCTGCTCCCTGATACCAACAGCAAAGACCTGGTACAAACAGATTTGTTCCTCTCTACTGTTCACAATACTATCAGTAATACACTGATCAATGATATCCAACAGCAAATCGTTCCTTTATGGAAGCTGTCAAGGCGCAATCATAATCCTGATCTGCAACAGTTCTGCCAGCATTTCCGCGACCGTTATGAAGAACAGGAAATCCCGCTGGCTATTGCACTGGATACAGAGGCAGGAATAGGATACACCGGGTATACCGGTGATCATAATCCTTTAATAGATAACATCTTTATAAAGAATAAGGACGAAGCGAAAACTGTCACCTGGAATAAATTGCTGCAATTCCAGTCGCAACGCTTACAGCGTTGCTTACGCAATAATGAAACGGAAATAGTCCTCACGGATGAGGATCTCGATGAACTGAAAGAAACGGATACCCCTTCCTTGCCGGATAGTCTGTACCTGATGGGCAGTATCCTTGGCAGTGGTGCATCAGCTATAGATGAAGGCAATTATCTCTTTGAATTCACCTCCTGTGGCGGGCCATCTGCGGCTAATCTTTTAGGAAGATTTTGCCATGGTGATGCTGCGCTCAGCGAAAAGGTGCAGGCTTGCCTGCGTGAAGAAGAGCAGCAAAACCCTGATTGCATTTATGCGGAGATCATACATTTACCAGAAGCCCGTACGGGCAATATCTTAGCCCGTCCCAGGCTACGTGATTACGAAATCGTCTACCTTGGGAATGGCAGTGTCTCCCCTGATCATCAAATCCCTATCACAGATCTGATGGTAAGTGTAAAAAACAACATCATCATACTCCGCTCAAAGAAACTAAACAAACGAGTCATTCCCAGATTAAGTACCGCACACAATTTCAATGCTGGCAGTCTGATTGTATATAAGTTCCTTTGTGATTTACAATTCCAGGAATTACATCATGCTACCGGATGGCAATGGAACCTTCCTGAAGAAGAACGTTTCTTACCCGCTGTACGGTATAAAAAAATCATCCTTAGCAAGTCTACCTGGATTCTCTATAAAAAAGACTATCCCAGGTTAAAAGATATCAACCATATTAAAGAGCTCTGCAAACAATTGAATCTTCCCCGCTATATTACAATTACGGAAGGAGATAATGAATTGTTTATTGATACGGAAAGTGAGTCCTGTCTGCAATTGCTATTAAACACACTGTTAAAGAAAGACCGTGTTGTCATACAGGAGATGCTCAGTAGCCCGGATAACTGTTGGGTAACTGGCTCCAATGGCCACTTTACACATGAGTTAATCATTCCACTTAAAAGTACTTCTTCCAGAAAAGAACTACTTCTTCCTCCTGTTACAGAAAACATACCTGTAAGGAATTTCATGACAGGCAGTGAATGGTTATATGTAAAGATTTATTGTGGTACCAGTACAGCAGAGAAGATATTGAAATCGATCATGAAGCCTCTGATCAGTTCTCTTATGGCAGAAGGACTGATAGACAAATGGTTCTTCATCCGTTATTCAGATCCTGATCATCATATCAGAATCCGTTTCCATCATTCATCCAATCCAATCTTCTGGATGGAGGTGTTAGAGAAATTATATGCATCCTTTAGCGGGAGTGAATTAATCTATAAAATCCAGACAGATACCTATGTAAGAGAACTTGAGCGCTATGGATTGTCTACCATGGAACTCAGTGAATCTATCTTTTGTTTTGACAGTGAAGCTGTACTCGATTGTATTGATCTGCTGGAAGGAGAAGACGGAGAACTCTTCAGGTGGTTATTGGCTGCCCGTGGTACGGATATGCTGTTACAGGATTTCGGCTATACCTTAACACAAAAGTCCCTTTTGCTGAAGAAAATTCAAAAGCACTTCTTTGAAGAATTTGGCGGGGACCAGGCATTACAAACACAGTTGAATGATCAATACAGGCAGCATATGCGGCGACTAAGCAGCTTCCTTGATACCCATCAGGATGCAGCCAATGAGATTGAAGAAGCCACTGCATTATTCCACACCAGGTCTTTGCGTATACGTAACCTCATTAAAGAACCTGTGCATGAATTAATCTCCAGTTATATTCATATGTTTCTGAACAGGATGTTACTCTCCAATCAGCGCAAGCATGAATTAGTGATCTATCATTTCTTAAGTAAATATTATGATTCCCAGATAGCTATTTCAAAGAAGCATAGTGATCCCAGAAAACTTTCGTGATCTCTGCGATAACAGCGTCCCTTCTTTTTTCGTCGGCAGTAGCATTGCAAACAAAAACGACTATGGCAAAATGTTTGCCATTGGGCAAAGTAATAACCCCTGCATCATTGGTAGCGGCTGTAACGCCTTTATCATTTGTGCCGGAACTACCTGTTTTATGTGCAACAACGGTATTTTCAGGTAGTATGCCTCTTATCCTGTCAGGCCCTGTTGTAGTTCCTTCCATCATCTCTTTCAGCACGCTAATACTGGGTTTTGACAAGTATTTCCCTTTATAAATGCCATCCAGTAACTGTAATATTGCGCCCGGTTCAGCCCAGTTAGTAAACTGCACATTCCATGTCCGGGCCATTTCCTCTTCTGTAGCTGCGATAGCAATGCTATCTATCCCAATGCTATGTATATACTTATTAACATTGGCTGTTCCTCCCAACAACCTGAATAATATATCACATCCGTTATTATCACTTTGAGATACTGTATATCCTAATATCTCTCTTAGCGGCAGATCAACATTTCCTTCCGGGTATTTCTTTCTTATAGGACTCCATGTTGGCAGCAGTTCTTCTTTACGAATATGAATCTTTTGGTCTAATGACAACTTACCTTTATCTACTTCGTGCAGTACTGCTATCGCCAAAGGCATCTTGTAAACACTTTGCATCGGGTAATGCAGGCTTCCGTTCAGCGTAAATGTATCTCTGCTTTCCAGGTGTATTATAGCCACGCCCACTGTACCTTTCGCAGTGTTAGCTATTTCCCCCATCTTAATTCTTAGACTATCTTTTTGTGCAAATACTTCGTTTGATAAAAAACAAACTGCTAAGAAGAGTAATATTCTTGTCTTCATATAAATAATGGTTAACGTCTTCCTTCAAATATATATAAAAAGCCAGTTGGATTTAGGGAGATAGGTAAGTTGGCTACTTACCTATACAAAATTTACTAAAAATAAAATCAAGCTGATCCTCATTGGTGATCTGACCTGTGATTTCGCCCAGGAAGTGCAGGCACCTGCGTATATCGAGGGATAAAAGATCACCGGGAAGCTGGTTGTCCAGTCCTTGTTGTACATCCAGTAATGAGCGCAATACTTCCTGCAGGGCAGCGTAATGGCGGGCGTTGGTAACGATGGTATCTTCTGTATTGATATCTCCACTCATTACTTTATGCACCAGTTTATCTTTCAGGTCCTGGATATGTTCATGCTGACGGGCGGAAATAAATAAGATACCAGGTATACTGCTGAATTTTTCCCGGGTAGCAGGTAAACCCGCTATATCAGATTTGTTACCGATCAAGAGGTAGTTGATATGCTCGCGTTCAAAGGTTTCTGTTTGCAGTTGCAAGTCCTGTACAGAAGTCTCATTTACATCGAAGAGGTATAACACCACACCTGCCTCTTTGATCTTCTCCATTGTTTTTTGCACACCAATGCTTTCGATCGTATCTGTGCTTACGCGGATACCTGCTGTATCGATGAGGCGGAAGAGGATCCCGTCAATATTCAGCACTTCTTCTATCGTATCGCGGGTGGTCCCTGCAATCTCACTCACTATGGCCCGGTTCTCATTTAAGAGGGTGTTAAGCAATGTGGATTTACCTGCGTTGGGCTTGCCTACAATAGCGGTGTTTACACCGTTTTTGATCACGTTGCCCATGCGGAAGGAATCCACCAGATGCTGTACCATTTTCATCGCTTCACTGATAAGACGGTATAACTGTGTACGGTCTGCAAATTCTACATCTTCCTGACTGAAATCCAGTTCCAGTTCTATCAAGGCTGAAAAACTTATGAGTTGTTCGCGGAGTACATGGAGCTCTTTGGAGAAGCCTCCCCTCATCTGCTGCATGGCCGTCTGGTGGCTGGCCGCAGAATTACTGGCTATCAGATCAGCTACAGACTCCGCCTGGGTAAGGTCTAATTTGCCATTAAGGAAAGCTCTCATGGTAAATTCTCCGGGTTTAGCCATCCTGGCACCTGACTGGATACAGGCATCTATGATCTGTTGCTGGATATATGGAGAACCGTGACAGGAGATTTCAATGATATTTTCGCCGGTATAGGAACGGGGAGCTTTAAACAGGCTGATGATTACTTCATCAATTGTTTTTCCTTCAAACACGATAGCCCCAAAGTGGAGGGTGTATCCTGCCTGTCCGTTCAGGTCTTTGGAAGGGAAGATCGAGTTACAGATGTCAATTGCATGCTTGCCACTTAAGCGTATTACTGCTATTGCTCCTATGCCCGGAGCGGTAGCCAGTGCCACTATTGTATCATCGTATCCTGTAAGATTATTGCCTAACATGGGCGCAAAGATACCATAAATAAAAAATCCCTGTCCTGGCAAAGCCTGAACAGGGATTTTTTAACAAATATCTTATCTGCTACTCTTGCAAAGTAAAGCGGATAGGAAGGTTGAACTGTACGGATACCTGACGACCATTTTGTCTACCAGCTTTCCATTTAGGCATGATTTTCACCACGCGAACAGCTTCTTCTTCCAGGCCACCGCCTTTTGCAGCGCCAACAGTTTTTACATCTTTGATGTTACCTTCAGAGTCTACCACGAACTGTACGAACACAGTACCAGAGATAGCATTCTCCTGCGCAACGCGAGGGTAGTGAATGTTCTTGCTCAGGAACTTAGCCAGCGCTTCTTCTCCACCGGGGAAGGTAGGCGGCTGTTCTACGAATGTGAAGATCTCTTCTTTAGGAGGTGGCGGTGGTGCTTCTACCACACCGGTACCTTTACTGTCTTCCAGTAATCCCGGATCAATACCGTTAGGATCACCTTCTACTGTTTTAGTACTCACCGCTTTATCCTTGATTTGCTCTATTTTCGGTGGTTCCTCGTCTGGTGGTACCTCGTTATCCTTTTTGATAACAGGGGGAGTGAACTGTACAGACGGTTTCACCGGTGGAGGTGGAGCTGGTGGTGGCGGAGGAGGAGGTGGAGTCTTCGGATCATCCGGGAGCTTCACGTCTTCCATCTTTATCTGCTCAATTACTGGTTTATTCGGGTTTTCTGATTCAACCTTCATAATGTAGTAATTGATAGCATAACCTATGATGACCAGCAATATCAGGATGGTACTACCGATGATGGCATTACGCAACCTTTTATCATAATCTCTTCTCAGGTCATAAGCCCCATACTCCTTATTCCTGTTTTCAAACAGGATATCCAGAAAATCGGACTTTGCGAGTTTAGCGGTATCCATTGTTTCAATTTTATAAGATGGATGCAAAAGTTAATTGTTCATTATTGGTTACCACCGCCGTTTGCTGCTTCAGTCTGCTGAATCCAGGTTTTATCCTGGTCGCTGATATCCACTGTTGCGTAACGTTGAATACGGTTAATAGCCATTTCGTCCAGGATGTCTACAAAGTCCTTATAAGTAGCGTCATTATCAGCTTTTATAATAACTACAACATCTTCCGGCTCACCTTTTGCATTTCTCAATTGAGCAACCGCATCGCGCTTCTTGATAATTACATCACGGATGCCATTAGCATTGGCAAAGGTGGTTGCTTTGAAAAAGTCAGGATTGGCGGATGCATTCGGGTCTTGCGCCAAACCTTCATAATAATATACCCGATCCTTTTTTCCTAGCAGTATTGTGAGGGCAGTGCTTTCTTTTACTTTATTCTGCTCTTTCTCATCCTTTGTATCTTTCGGCATGATCAAGTCCATTGTTTTGGGCTTGCTCATGGTCGTAGTCAACATAAAGAAAGTGATCAGCAGAAAACCCAGATCCACCATCGGAGTCATGTCTACGCGTGTAGACTGCTTCTTTGATTTCGTACCCTGGTGTTTGCCTTTCCCGCCACTACTGCTGGTATCCATTTCTGCCATAGTAGCTCTTTTTTTAAGTTTTCAAAAGCAGTTCTGTACTTCCGTACAGCCTGCTGTTTACTAGTTTATTTGTGTTCGTCACGGGCCAGAGCGGCTGCAGTGCCCGGAGGCGCTGTTTCGAGATTGGTCACCAGGTTCAGTTTCTGTATCTTTTTATCCTTAAAGGTGTCAAGGATTTCCTTGATCTTAGGATAAGGCGTACCGTTGTCCGCCTTGATGCAGTACTGTAACTTTGGGTTTCCGCCCTGTGCATTTCTCGCGTATTCAATCCAGACAGCTACTTCGTTATTAGCGGAGTCAGAAGGGATACCTGTTTCCAGACCGGATTTCTTTCTTTCAGCAGGTTTAACTGCCAAGTAGGATTTCAGGTTTTTGATTTCAGTACCTACACTCGCACCAATAGTAAAGTTGTTGATTTCAGCAGGAGTGAGACCCAGTTTGTACTGAGTATTCAGATCCTCGATGAGCTGCTGCCTTTTGGGCTGGCCGTCCATGCTGAAGAACACTCTACCATCCTTGTCAACCGTCAGCATGATTACATCAGAATCAGGCAACAATTTGGTATTGATTGAAGACGGAGTAACCACAGTTACCGGTTCGTCCGGCTTGAATTTAGTTGCCAGCATGAAGAAAGTGAGCAGCAAGAAGGCCACATCACACATCGCTGTCATGTCGACAAGCGTGCTCTTCCTGGGCATTTTAACTTTAGGCATCTTTACTCCTTTTTTGGTTTACTTTATATAGATTCAAAACTGCTGATATTCCACACAGATAATTAAAAATTATTTGTGGTTAGCAGCGAAGCTCTGTGTTAAAGTAAATCCAGACTCATCGATAGCGTAAGTGATGCTGTCAATGTTAGTTGTAAAGAAGTTATACATGATGATAGCTACTGCTGAAGTACCAATACCTAATGCGGTGTTGATCAAGGCTTCAGAGATACCCATCGCCAGTTTAGATGAATCTGGTGCACCGGAAGCGGACATCGCAGAGAATGATTTGATCATCCCTAATACCGTACCGAACAGACCTAACAGGGTTGCTACAGAAGCAATGGTAGATAAGAACACCAGGTTCTTTTCCATCATAGGCAGTTCAAGAGCAGTTGTTTCTTCGATTTCATTTTTGATACTCAGGATCTTCTGATCAGTATCCAACTCAGTGTTGGTGATCATTTCCTTGTACTTTTTCAGACCAGCTTTCAGTACGTTACCAACAGAACCTTGTTGTTTGTCGCACTCTGCCAGCGCTGCATCCACATTCTTGTTAGCCAGGTGATACTGTACTTTTCTTACCAGCTCAGCGCCGCTGAATTTACCCTTTGCTTTGCTGATGTAAAGGAAACGCTCAATTACCATCGTGATGCAAATCAATAATACAGAAATAAGGATCGGTACAATCACACCACCTTGATAAACAGTGGCAAACCAATGCCCCATACCATCTTCAACCGGATGTGCGTTTGGTCCCTTAATCCCGCCCTGGAAATTCGCAGGGTTTCCCAATACGAAAATATAAAAGAGCACACCTATTACGATACAAATAGGTACAGCCAACAATGCAAATAAGTTGGATGATTTCTTAGGTTGATGAGAAGTCGCTTTGGCAGAAGCTGGAGTCACAGTTGTTTTAGTCTCAGCCATGTTGATTGAATTTTAGTGTTAAAGATTAAACTATTGTTTTTTGTTATTTCTGCAATATAAATACGTGATTCGCAAAGATATACGGTTGATCCAAAAAAACAAGTGCAGCTCAAAAAATCTCACAAAATTTAACCTCCGCCTCAAAAGCCCGCCAGTAGCTGACTTTACCATTCCATTTTTTTATTGAGCGTACACTTACAATATTTAAATACAACTTATATCAAAGATGGGTTACTACCCTTAATGATAACTGTCCTCAGAACCTGAAATTTATTGAATTTGTTCAAAGTTGGACGCACAATTTAAGAAATTTTTTAAATGTTCCAACAGAAATTTTATTATTGTAATTTATCCTGTTTCCCGCTACCACACTCACTTTCCTCCCATTTACCCTCTTTTCATGACTATTTAATTTTAACGTTTTTAACGTTTACCTCGCAATATTCATCCTATTCCCTGCTTCCGAAAATGCTTATGACACGGGCTTTGCCGCTCCTCAAACGCATCGTAATATAAACATAAAAGATGCCATATCAACAATTTTATTCATAATAATATAACAGGTGCAGTTACAATTTCACATCACAAATAAGTAGCCCGAATTTCCATTCCTATAGCTTTTCCGGCGTTTATGGATTTCCCTGATAAGTTACTGCTTAATATGTTTATTTGCAACTTACTTGGTGAAAAAACAACCTTGATCAAAAACCACCTTTAATAAGTACCAATGAATAAACATGTTATCCGGGCCTTTGTCACAATTGTAATTAGTACACTTATAACGGGAATGATCTTCCCTACCACTACACTGGCTCAAAAGAAAAACAAAAAAGACTCTGCTCCTATAGCGGTGAAAGATTCTACAGTACGCCCTCCTATGCCTGCTAAAAGTGGTCCAAAAACAGATCCGAAGAAATTCGCAGATGTGATTAAAGCCGATGCTAAAGCAGATTCAGGCCTGTTCAATATTTATAAACAAGAGGATAAAGTATTTTTCGAAATACCTGATTCACTATTGGGGAGAGATATACTCATTGTGAACCGTATTTCGAAATCTGCTGCTGGCCTGCGTTCTATGATGCTGGGGTACAGCGGGGATGAAATAGGAGAGAACGTTATCCGCTTCGAAAAAGGCCCTAACAATCGCATTTTCCTGAAGAACATTTCCTATTCTGAAACGTCTAAAGACTCATCCCAGCCCATGTTTAACGCTGTGATGAACTCTAATATCCAACCTATTGCAGCTGCTTTTGATGTAAAAGCATTCTCTGAAAAAGGTAATAGCAGTATAGTAGAGATGACAGATTACATACAGGGAGATAACGAGATCTTCTTCTTTGATCAACGGAGTAAAGCAAGTCTTAAACTGGGTTCTGTGCAACAGGATAAGTCTTATATCGTTGATGTAAAATCATACCCTATTAATACTGAGATTAAAACAGTTAAAACATATTCAAGAAGTGGCGGGCCAGCTGGTCCGGGCATGCCTGCTGCTATGGGTGGTAACGCTACGCTCGAACTAAACTCTTCCATGATATTGTTACCTGCGGTACCTATGGAATCCCGTTATTATGATCCGCGTGTAGGGTATTTCACTACTTCTCTTACCGACTTTGATGCTGATCCTCAGGGTGTGAAAAGATTATCCATGGTAACACGCTGGCGTCTGGAACCTAAACCCGAAGACCTTGAAAAATATAAACGCGGGGAACTTGTGGAACCAGCGAAACCCATCATATTCTACATAGATCCTGCTACACCCAAAAAATGGGTACCATTCCTGATACAAGGTGTAAACGACTGGCAGAGCGCTTTTGAACAAGCTGGTTTCAAGAATGCTATCATTGCAAAAGTAGCGCCTACTCATGATCAGGATTCTACCTGGAGCCTCGAAGATGCACGCTTTTCTGCGATTGTTTACAAGCCTTCTGATGTACCTAATGCAAGTGGTCCGCATGTGCACGATCCCCGTTCCGGTGAGATCCTCGAAAGCCACATCAACTGGTATCATAACGTGATGCACTTACTCCGTAACTGGTATTTTATACAGTGCGCTCCCAATGACCCAAGGGCACGTAAAATGCAGTTTGATGATCAGCTGATGGGAGAATTGATCCGTTTTGTTTCTTCTCATGAAGTGGGACATACACTGGGATTGCGTCACAACTTCGGTTCCAGTTCTGCTTATCCGGTAGAAAAACTGCGTGATAAAGAATGGGTTAAACAAAATGGCCATGCTGCCTCTATCATGGATTATGCCCGGTTTAACTATATCGCCCAGCCTGAAGACGGCATTACCGGTGCTGATCTCTATCCCCGTATCAACTTCTACGATAAATGGGCGATTGAATGGGGCTACCGTATTATCCCCGGAGTAAATAATCCGGAAGCCGAAAAAGCGACACTGAATAAATGGACTATCAATAAACTAAAGGAGAAGAAATACTGGTTTGGTACTGAATCTAATCCTGATGATCCAAGATCTCAGAATGAAGATCTGGGTGACAATGCAATGAAAGCAAGTGCATACGGCATTAAGAATTTACAACGTATCATTACCAACCTGATTTCCTGGACCAGTGAGGCAAATGAGGACTATACAAATCTGACAGAGCTGTATCGGGAAATAAACACCCAATTCGGCCGCTATATCGGTCACGTGACCAAAAACATTGGCGGTATCTATGAAACGCCAAAAACAGTAGAACAAGAGGGCGGAATTTATGAGAACGTTCCTAAGGCTACACAACAGGAAGCAGTACAGTTTCTTAACAAACAATTGTTCACTACGCCTAAATGGTTACTTGATAAAGCTATCCTGAGCCGTACCGGTAATAATCCTATTACTGTGATCAGTACGCGTCAGAACGCTGTATTGGACAAAGTAATGAGTGCTGCTACTCTTAATAAACTGATCAGTGCAGAAGCAACAGATGATGACGCTTATCAGGCAACTACCTTGCTGAATGATCTCAAGAAAGGTATCTTCTCGGAACTGGCTATGCATCAGCCAATTGATGTATATCGCAGAAATCTTCAGAAATCCTATGTGCAGCATTTGGCAGATCTGATGTCTGCCCCGGATCAGGGTAATAATTCTATCATGCTGATCATGACCGGACAACAACCTGCGGACGCAACCAAAACGGATGTAAGCAGTATTGCCCGTGCGCAACTGGTAGCATTACGTGCTGAGATTCGCGCTGCTACAGCAGGTATGACGGACAATATGAGCCGTTATCACCTGAGTGATTTAACGGAGAGGATCAATCATACACTTGATCCTAAATAATAACATTATATACTTTTATCTATTATGCAGTCCCTTATATACGGGACTGCATTTTTTTTATCCCATATCCATTGCCTGTGGTTGCTTAATATATTGCTATATTTATACACTGAACCTCAAGAATGTGAAAGAACGCACTTCAAAGATTACTATCTACGACATCGCCAGGGCACTTGACCTGTCTGCTTCGACAGTCTCCAGGGCATTGCAGAATAATCCGCTTATCAACCAGGAGACAAGGGAAAAAGTGAAAGAGACAGCCCTGGAAATGGGATATGTTCCCAACTGGATAGCATCAAGTTTACGGAAAAAGAAATCCAATATTCTTGGATTGATCGTTCCCCGTACTTCCATGTACTTTCAGAGTACTGCTATCAGTGGTATTCAGCATGATGCGCATAAGTATGGTTTTAGTATTGTTATCGGGCAGTCTGATGACACAGTAGAGATGGAAAAGGAACTGGTCAATACATTCTTTTCCTTACGTGTAGATGGCCTGCTGGCAGTATCTTCCATGTTTACCACTACTTACGAACATTTCAGTCCTTTTATCAGGAACAATATTCCTTTAGTATTTTATGACCGTGTACCTACTGACTTTGTTGGTTATACTATTACGGGAGATGATTTTAAGGGAGGATACCTGGCAACTAAACATCTTATCAGCCAGGGCTGCAAGCGCATTGCGATCTTCTCTGGGATGCTGACATGCAATCTTTACCAGGAACGTTTATCGGGTTATAAGGCCGCATTAGCGGAACATAATATTCCTTTTGATGAGGACTTATTGTATGTGCATAATCTAACATCAGAAGCGGCAACTATAGCTGCACAGGAATTACTTTCTTCACCAGTACTACCAGACGGGCTTTTCGCAGCCAATGACACTTCTGCTGTTGCATTTATACAGGAGGCCAGGTTGCATGGTATTAAGATTCCCGAACAGATAAAGGTGGTAGGGTATTCGAATGATCAGTCTTCACGTATTATTACGCCCAGTTTAACCACGATTGAGCAGTCTGGTTATAAAATGGGTCAGAAAGCGGTAGAAACTATAGTGCAGTTAATTAATTCAAAGGAGACGAAGGAGGTAACGAAGAATTTTGTGTTTCCGGTTGAGTTGATACCGAGAGAGTCTACCCGCAAGAGCTAATTTAGCGCTGGACTTAATACAATAAAAAAAGCCCCGACTGTTGTCGAGGCTCTTTTCAATAAATATGGCAGCTACCTACTCTCCCGCATGATTGTGCAGTACCATCGGCCATGAGGGGCTTAACTTCTCTGTTCGGAATGGGAAGAGGTGAACACCCTCGGCAAAACCACCATAAG
>NZ_WRXO01000028.1 GCF_009758125.1 Chitinophaga oryziterrae | reverse complement strand
TCAGATCGAGTAAGGCAGGGACTTTCACCCCACCTTCTCACAGAACCGTACGTGAGACTCTCATCTCATACGGCTCTTCTCATTGGTCAGTCTCTTTCTCATGGCAAGATGCCATGCTCCCAGTGTACAAAGAGTTTCGGATTGGCTTTCGCTAATGCTTTGTTGCGTGCTACTGCACGCCTGATATTGAGCTTGTACTTATCCTTAATCCAGTTAGTCAACCGCTTGTTCAACTGATGAAACACTTGCCTCAGTTCTGATTTCCTGAACTTCCCATAATAGGTGATCCAGCCACGGATTTGTGGGTTTAGTTCTGTTGCAAATATTTCAAAGTTGTCGGTGATTCTCCTGCGAAGGTTCCGCGCCTTTATAGCATTACCTATCTTCACTTTTGATTTCGTGCTGATGGCCGGCGTGAAGCTATAAAATACATGGTTGTTTGTCTTCTTGCGACATTGCCTTGCTTTAAATGTAAATCCTAAAAAGTCGAAGCTTACTACAGGATGCTCGCTTTTATCACGTTTCTTATCCTTGCAGTAAACAACTTTTGTCTTTTCAGGGTGAACTTTTAATTTACAAGCACTGAACCTCTCTTGAATTCGATTAAGAATAAACAAAGACTCTTTCTGTGTACGGAAGTGAAGTACTATATCGTCAGCGTATCTTTCAAAGCGCACTTCGGGGTAGCGTAACTGCATCCACTTATCGAAGCTATAGTGCAGGAACAGGTTAGCAAGTAACGGGCTAATAACGCCCCCCTGCGGTGTACCCTTTGTTCTTGCCTGCAACTGTTGCTCTTTCTGTATTGGAGCAGTAAGCCACCTCTTTATATAAAGCAGCACCCACTTTTCCGTAGTATGCCTCTTTACTGCTTTCAATAGTAGCTCATGATCAATATCATCAAAGAATGACTGAATATCCAGATCCACTGCCCAATCCAGATCCCAACAATTCTGCCTCGCCTGTTCAACTGCCTGTAAGGCACTTTTACCTGGACGATAGCCAAACGAGTTGGGGTGAAAAATTGGCTCAATAGTCGGCTCCAGATAATCCTTGACTACCATCTGCGCGATACGGTCGCTGACAGTTGGAATACCCAACTTTCTGATCTTTCCTTCCCCTTTCGGGATTTCGACTTCCTTAACAGCGGGCGGGAAGTAGCTTCCGGAACGTAGACGGTTCCAAAGCTTGTACAGGTTGCCGGATAAGTCCCTATCGAACGCCGCGATAGTTTGCTCATCCACTCCTGCCGAGCCATTGCTCCGCTTTACCTTTCCGTAAGCTTGCCATACCATCTCTTTAGTAATGGGTAAAGACCTTGACGCCATCATTTTAATCCTCCCGTTTTAAGGTTGTCAAAATGATCTTGTCCAATGAGCTGTGGCCTTCGCTCCATCCCCATTACAGGGACTTCATCACTACTATGCCACAGTCTGCCACAGTATCGTCCATTGGTACTTTCGGCCTCAGATTGCGTCCTTGTGCCTTTCCCTTGACATGACAATACTGTTTCTCCTGTTCCGTAACAAAGCCTATGTAAAAGTCTTGCCACCTCTACACCGGACACCACGCAGCCAGTAAGCAAGTCGCCCGCTGCACTTCTCCCGCTGGTAACAAGAACACCTGCGGTTTTGATGTCGATTCCTATTTGCAAATTTCGATGCTTCATCAGTGGTTTACTTTCGTTCAACTCTTTTACATGTACCTGATAGAACTTCTGTTCTACCTTTTGCCCTAATGCTCACCACACAAGCTTTTGACTTATGCAGCTTAGGGTGGTTTGGTAGCTGCTCTTGCCAGCCGCTACCGGAGGGCCTACCTCCATCTTTGCTACAGCACCCTTCAGCTACTTACGCAGCCTCAGGTTTCAGGACGCACCCTGTTCTTTGGTGGATAC
>NZ_WRXO01000027.1 GCF_009758125.1 Chitinophaga oryziterrae | reverse complement strand
TTAGTATGTCGTAGATAAGAGCTTACCGGCTTACCGCTAAAATCAAATAGTGTGTTGGTAATGTCTTTGCCGCCGGGCGTATTATCCGCTACTGTCTGAACTACCCGCCCTTTGTCGTTGTAAAAAGACGTAGTCATTAAGAACTGCCCGGTATAATCGACCTGTGCCTTTTTACCGGTTACCATCCCACGGGTGAGCTTACTGGCTACAGAAGGAATAGCTTCGGGATATGGATTACTATTTGCCTGTGGTTTAGCGATATCAGTGGTAGAATAAGTTTGGCTTCCTGAATAAGTATAGTCATCATAATAGGTATTTACCAGTGGGATGACAGCACTTTCACTGATAAAAGGGAAAGAGTTGGTTGGATCAAAAGAATAAGCATTTACGTTGGCCTGCATTTGCGCCCTTGTCAATGCTGAGTTTAATAATCCATTCATCCGCTCCCGGTTCTGTGTATCATAATAATTTACATGCCAGAATTGTCTGTATTTCAAATTACCATCCCAGGTGGCGATTAATCTGTCTCGTTTATCATACACCATTTCCAGAGAATCTGCACCGGGAAGTTTCTTTACAATTATCCTACTGCGCTGATCATAACGGTATTGGAAGCATAGCTCGGCTGCAACAGGTGTAGTGACAATCCAATTACTACGGATTGCTTCTACTGCCTTCGGAGGGATTACAAAACGTAACCGGTCAAGTTCATCGTATACATAATACGTACATAACCATCCATTATAACCTGAAACTATTGCATCTGACAATTGTACTTTTTTAAGGACAGTATGTCCTTCTAAGTCTTTGTACTCAATTGTTTTGTTATCATGTTCGTCCGTTGTTTCATGCACATATAAAGTACCGGGAATATAATAACCAGCCTGCAAAGGTACCGTTGCACTATCCAGGTCAATATTCCAGATCACTACAGAATCATACTGTGTATTGGCTCTGTCTGATTGGCTAATGCCAACTCCCTGTCCAGTCCAGCTTTTTCCCGGTGCTGTTATTTCCAGTACTCGATTTAAAGGCGAAGATTCGAAGATCGTCTTACTGTAGTAGTAACTCTCCCGGTTGCTATACTGCGTGTTATAAAAAGCAGCCTGTTTAGTCGCCGCGTCCGTTCTGAAATTACCAGTACTATTATTGTCTGTGTAAGGAAGGTATTGCTGTTGTTCCCTCCCATAAGGATCGTAAAAGTTTGTAGAGATCAGATCAGCCAGATCACGGGTGGCCTGCTTTGCCACTGTTTGTATCGGACGCCCTAATCCGTCAAGATAAACAGTTACCTGTTTTACGTCATTCACTCCTGTCTGTGCATCTGCAGTAGCCTGATCAGGGATACCCGGTTTCGTGAATGTCCGTGTCCTCACGTAGTTCATGTTATTGGGATCAAGGCCTGCAGGATAAGCCGGCATGGCTATCAGTGTCTGGCTTCCCGCTGCCGCCCCGGTAGTTGTATCCGGTGTGAATGTGGATGTATTTACAACTTTTACTCTTACGGAATTGGAAGCGACTGTATTTGTACCACAAACAGCCAGTCTACGGAACCAGGTCGTCTTTGTAATGCTGCTAACAGTCTGTGACGCCAGATTTGTCCAGGTATATTCATCAGGGGAACTTTGAAACTGGTAAGTGTAGCTGCTACAGCCACCACCTGTTGCTACCTGTACACTGCTGAGAGTAACACTTCCTCCACTGGTAACGGTAGGGGAATTAATGGTGATCAAACCACCATTTAAAGGAGGAATCGCAACACTGGCAACAGTATACAAGGTAAAAGTAAGGCTGGTAACCTTCATCCTGAAATAAGTAATCGCTGTTAATCCCTTTGGTGTATAATTGAGAGATGTTTCTCCGCTAATATCAGTCCAGGTAGTTCCATTAGTAGATCGCTGCCATTGATAGTTATATATGCCATTCCCACCGGTAGCGGGGTAGAGTGAATAACTAAATGCACCATATAAGTTGACCATTAAAGTGTCTGGATAAGAATTACCGCCAATTTGTAAAGCCGGGTAGACAGTAAAAATAGCCGGACTTGTGTAGACTGTTACACCGTTACTGGTTACCGCCCTACGATACTGGGTTGTAACAATTACAGGGACAGGTGTGTAGTTTTGAGCAGTGGCTCCGGCGTCACTCGTCCATGTAGTACCGTCTGTTGAATATTGCCATTGGTAAGTGTACGTACCATTCCCCCCAGTGGGTGTAGAACCAGTGAGCAATCCGGGACTGTTCGCATAAACTATATTGGCTGATGAAGGCGTAATCGTTCCTGCCACCAACTGAGCGTATACAGTAACAGTTGCACTATTGCTGGTGACAGCTACCGTATTACTGGTAGTAATCACATGATAAT
>NZ_WRXO01000026.1 GCF_009758125.1 Chitinophaga oryziterrae | reverse complement strand
TGGATATTACGGCCCATACCTTACCACTGATTTCAGTCCATAGTTTACCAGCGTTTCAGTTCAAAGTTTACCATTTTTAATGGTTCGATTTAGGTTATTTCAGTGCAAAGTGTACCACTGCACCAAGAATCAGACTGACATTACGGCGCAAAGTGTACCACTTTCTTAAGATTTTGTTGAATAGCATTTCTTCATAGCCTTGCTTTGTAATAAAAGCATGGCCAATAAAGTGATTCAAATGCAACAGATTCGTCTTCTTCTGCAGTTAGTCGAGAAAGGCCATTCTTTAAGAGCCATTACCACTGAGCTTAAATTATCCCGCCAGGCTGTAACATTGTACGCCAATCGACTTAAAACTGCGTCTATTGGGTTAGAATCCCTGCGCCAACTGTCAGATGCCGCACTAGCAAAAATTGTCTACCAGGAAGAAGCTCCATTGGATATTGAAGACAACATCAGAAGAAAAGAGTTTAATGAACGGCTCTCTTATTTTCAATCTGAACTTAAACGTACGGGAGTAACACGCCTTCTACTATGGGAAGAATATAGTAAAGAATGTGTTGCTCATTACCAGTATACACAGTTTTGTATCCTGCTGAAAGATGCCAGTAATATTTTACGGGCTACCATGCACCTGACCCATGATCCCGGGGCAATGGTAATGGTTGATTTTGCCGGTGATAAGATGAGTTATACTGATAGATCTACCGGAGAGATTATAGATTGTCCAGTGCTTGTAACGGTGCTTCCATTTAGTAATTATTCCTTTGCAATGGCATTACCGAATGCCAGCATTCCCCAGGTAATCAAAGCACTGAATGCCAGTCTTCAATATTATCGTGGCGTTCCATTAAGTCTTAAAACAGATAATATGAAGCAGGTGGTTACCAAGCCATCCAGATATGAGCCTCTTTTTAGCGAAGCCCTCCAACAATGGGCACTCCATTATAACATTACATTACTAGCAACCAGACCGGTAAAACCAAAGGATAAAGCGGCTGTTGAAAATATTGTAAAAATCACCTACCAACGTATTTATGCTCCACTAAGAGATCAGCAGTTCTTCCATCTCAACGAACTCAATGCGGCTATAGCAAGTCAACTGGAGATACATAACCAAAAGCTATTCCAGTTAAAGGATCATAGCCGATTACAATTATATGAGAACCAGGAAAAGCCCCTGTTACAACCGTTGCCATCAAGTGACTTTGTGATAAAACATAAGGTGCTGGCTAAAGTTCAAAAGAATTATCATATCACCCTTGGAGAAAACTACCATCATTACAGTGTTCCCTATCAGTTCATAGGTAAGAAAGTAAGTGTCGTTTATGATACGGACGAAGTAGAGATCTATTATCAGCATCAGCGTATTGCTCTCCATACACGCAATTATAAAAAGCATGGATTTAGTACTACCGGAACACATATGCCAACCGGACACCAGAACTATGCCGCACAACAAGGTTGGACACCAGCCTACTTTATAGGTCAGGCAACAGTTATAGGACCAGCAGTCCAACGATACATTGATCTGGTACTAAAGAGCAGGGCTTATACAGAACAAACTTACAATGCCTGTCGTGGGATCCTGCGGTTAAACCAACAATATGGATCTATTCGATTGGAAGCGGCCTGCAGCAGGGCTTTGAATGGCAGTACCTTTAATTACAGGATACTACAGAATATTCTGCTTAACAATCTTGATCAGCTGAATACTACAGAACAACCGGATCTGTTCCGGGTTCCTGACCATGAAAACTTACGTGGACCTCATAATTATCAATAAAAAGAATACTTCATCATAAACATAAAAATAACAACATGAACCAGCAATCCACATTGGATCAATTACAAGAACTTAAATTATCAGGCATGGCAAAAAGGTATGAAGCCATCATCATGCAACCTGTTCACCAACAACCAGAGCCGCATGAACTAATTGCTACATTAACTGAAGCGGAAGCTGGCTACCGGGTGTATCAGCGAACCCAGCTCTACCTTCGCCTTGCCAAGCTTCGGTATAATGCAACACTGGAGCAAATCAATTGTAGACCTGAAAGAGGAATTACAAAAGAAATACTGCTCACTTTATCAGATGCTGTATTTATTGAAAAATCTGAAAATCTACTCATTACTGGCGCAACTGGTTGTGGCAAAAGTTACCTCGCCTGTGCTATGGGAAGAAATGCATGCCTGCTTGGACATCGAACTTTGTACTACTCAATGAATAGGTTTATTGAAGCCCTTGCCTCGGCGAGATTAGACGGAACTTATATCCGGTGGCTGAATGTAATTGCAAAAATGCCTCTTCTGATAATCGATGATTGGGGATTACAGCCATTAAGCCATGATATGAAGCTTACTATATTACAGATACTGGAGGATCGCTTCGCAAAAGGTGCCACTATCATAACTTCTCAATTACCGGTTAATAAGTGGTATGAATATATCAACGAACCAACCCTTGCTGATGCAATCTGTGACAGGTTGACAGCCAATGCTCACAAAATAGAGCTGAAAGGAGAATCCTTACGGAAGAATAAAAACAGTTAAATTACATCAGCTACTACAAGTCTTTAATTGTGGTACACTATGACCTGAAATAGTGGTAAGCTTTAACCGTAATATCCAC
>NZ_WRXO01000025.1 GCF_009758125.1 Chitinophaga oryziterrae | reverse complement strand
TGTCTAGAACGGAGGCCATTGGGCCATCGATTTCGGTGATACTGGGCCACCCGTTTCGGGAATCATTGGGCCAAAATTAAACGATCTATTTCGGAGGTCATTGGGCCAAATTGCACAACCGTAAAACGGAGGTCACTGGGCCAATTACCCTGACTGATTCTGGAAACGGAAGTCATTGTGCCAGCTAAACAGAGATGGTCGTAAAACGGAGGTCATTGGGCCACTTTCCATGATTTATAATAGCCTTGTATCTGAACCACCAAAATCCAGATACCATGGCAGGTCAAAGAATTGAAATCATGGAAATACGCAATTTGATCTCACTAAAAGCCAAAGGGCTGAGCAACCGTAAAATTGCAGATCTGTTAAAGATCAACCGTAAAACAGTCGATTCATATATCAGCCGATTCTCTTTTCTGAAGCTCAGTAGCGAAGAACTGCTAGGGCTTGAGGAAGCAGATTTACGGGATTTGTTTACAGAAGATAGCCAGACGGAAAAGGCACGCTATGAGTCTTTATCGGGTTATTTCTCTTATTTTGAAAAGGAACTTTGTAAGCCGGGTTGTACCCTCCAGGCACTCTGGAAGGAATATATCACTAGTCATCCGGATGGCTATAAATACACTCAATTTACCTGGCATTACAGGCGCTGGCGTAAGCTCAATAATTACAGCGGCAAACTGGAACACAAAGCCGCAGAAAAGCTCTTTGTTGATTTCTGTGGGAATAAACTTTCTTATGTTGAAAGATCTACCGGTGAGCAGATTGAAGTAGAAGTATTTATAGCTGTACTGCCCTGCAGCCAATATACGTTTGTGAAGGCAGTACCGTCTCAGCAACGGGAAGATGTGATTAGTTGTCTGGCTGATTGTCTGCATTGGCTGGGTGGAGTCCCTCAGGCTATTGTATCTGACAATCTCAAAGCGGCTGTCAGCAAAGGATGTAAGTATGCACCCATCATCAATAAGACGCTGGCCGATTTTTCACTTCATTATGGCTGTGCCGTCGATCCCGCCCGTCCTTATCATCCGCAGGATAAAGCTCTTGTTGAACGAAGCGTAGAGATCGTTTATCAGCGCATCTATTATCCATTGAGTAAACAGCTCTTCTTTGATATCTTCTCATTAAATAAGGCTATCTGCAGTCTTTTACAAGAGTATAACGACTACCTGTTTTCTCATGGGAATGGTACCCGTCGGAGCCATTTTATAGATCTGGAACAGGCATATTTGCATCCTCTGCCATCTGGTTCATATAGTATCCGCCACTTCAGACGGGCTAAAGTACAGAAGACCGCACATATATACATGAGCGAAGATCACAATTATTATAGCGTTCCTTACCGCTTTACCGGAATGCATGTAGAAGTACAATACAACCAGGATATAGTGGAGATATTTTACAACCATGAGCGCATTGCCTTGCATAAACGTAGCCATAAGGCAGGACATTACACAACTACCTCAGATCATATGCCCTCTACTCATCAGGCTTATGGACAATGGAGCCCTGAATACTTTGAAAACCGGGCAGTGCAGGTTGGGCCTTTTACATTGGAATATATCCGTAGGCTGCTTGCCCAATATAGTTATCCGGAAATTGCCTATAAGCAGTCACATGGCATCTTATCTTTTGTAAAATCTTATAACAAAGAGCGCCTGGAAGGCGCTTGTAAACGAGCCCTGGAATACCACAGAGCATCTTATCATACTATCGCTAATATTCTGAAAAGCGGATTGGATATGGAACAAATACCAACAGATCCCGTCATTGCTATTGGTGATCACAATAACATCCGGGGAGCCGCCAATTACAAATAGAACTCCACTCACTATTAAAAACACTTACCTAAAGTACATGTATTATGAATGAACACAACACCGTAGAAAAGATGCGCAGAATGCGCATGAATGCCATGGCTAACCTTTACCATCGCAGCATAACAGAACACCTTTATCAAGACTATTCCCTGGATGATTTTTTGGCGCTGATGGTTGATACAGAATGGGAGAACCGGCAGAGTCGTAACATAGAGAATCTGGTTCAGCGGGCAGGTTTTAAACAGGCGGTTTCCGCCGCTGATATTGATTATCAGACTCGAAGGAATCTGGATAAAACTACCCTGGAACGACTGTTAGGTCTAAACTTTATGCATAACAAGGAAAATCTGATCATCACCGGTCCCACTGGTTCAGGAAAAAGCTTCCTCGCCCAATGTATAGGGGTTAAAGCCTGTCAAATGCTTAGCAGGACCATATATTATAATACTGCCCGGTTCTTTGATCTTGCCAAGCTGGCAAGGTTGGAAGGAACTTATGCTAAACTGATCAAACGAATACAAAAGGCCCAGTTACTTATCCTTGATGACTTTGGTCTGGTCACCATTGACCAGGCTGCACGTAATGTCTTGCTGGATGTGATCGAAGAAAGATATGATAAGGCTTCTACTATTATTGCTACACAAATACCTGTAGCCAAATGGCACGGCCTCATTGGGGAAAATACAATTGCAGACGCTATACTTGATAGGATCGTATTCTCCTCCCACAGAATCGAACTTGAAGGAGAATCATTAAGAAAGAAAAAACAGTTGAACTGATTAACTTAAACTCTTATTATTGCATATGGAAAGTGGCCCAATGACTCCCGAAATACCTGGCCCAGTATCCTCCGTTTTAACTGGCCCATCATCACCGTTATAGACA
>NZ_WRXO01000024.1 GCF_009758125.1 Chitinophaga oryziterrae | reverse complement strand
CTCTTTTCAATAAATATGGCAGCTACCTACTCTCCCGCATGATTGTGCAGTACCATCGGCCATGAGGGGCTTAACTTCTCTGTTCGGAATGGGAAGAGGTGAACACCCTCGGCAAAACCACCATAAGATCTTGAAGGATCTTTTGTCACTATCAGCCTGTTGTTTTCTTATCGATCTCTTTACAGACATCTTTTCCGATTACAAGCACGCTCTCGCAACGCAATAATTTACATATTGGGAAGTTGAAATACATTTACAAAATAAAATTAAAGCTTACGGGCAATTAGTACTACTCGGCTTCGATGTTACCACCCTTACACCTGTAGCCTATCAACGTCGTAGTCTCCGACGGCCCTTAAAAGTAAACTCATCTTGAGGTTGGTTTCACGCTTAGATGCTTTCAGCGTTTATCCTGTCCGTACATAGCTACTCTGCATTGCACCTGGCGGCACAACAGATACACCAGCGGTACGTACGACCCGGTCCTCTCGTACTAAGGTCATGTCCTCGCAATTTACTAACGATCACAACAGATAGGGACCGAACTGTCTTGCGACGTTCTGAACCCAGTTCACGTGCCACTTTAATCGGCGAACAGCCGAACCCTTGGGACCTTCTCCAGCCCCAGGATGTGACGAACCGACATCGAGGTGCCAAACCTCCCCGTCGATATGAGCTCTTGGGGGAGATCAGCCTGTTATCCCCGGAGTACCTTTTATCCTTTGAGCGATGGCCCTTCCATACAGAACCACCGGATCACTTTAGCCAGCTTTCGCTCCTGCTCGGCTTGTTTGCCTCACAGTCAAGCACCCTTTTACTAATGCGCTCTGCGTACGATTACCAACCGTACTGAGGGTACCTTTGCGAGCCTCCGTTACTTTTTAGGAGGCGACCACCCCAGTCAAACTACCCACCAAACAATGTCCACCTTGCGGTGTTAGACTCTAAACAACAGAAGGTTGGTATTTCAACGTTGACTCCACAACTCCTGGCGAAGCTGCTTCATAGTCTCCCAACTATCCTACACATCTGTGGTTCAAAATCAATGTTAAGTTGTAGTGAAGGTTCACGGGGTCTTTCCGTCCCGTTGCGATTAACCGGCATCTTCACCGATACTACAATTTCACCGAGCTCGTGGTAGAGACAGTGTCCAACTCATTAGACCATTCGTGCAGGTCGGAACTTACCCGACAAGGAATTTCGCTACCTTAGGACCGTTATAGTTACGGCCGCCGTTTACTGGGGCTTCAGTCAGAAGCTTTGGCTTGCGCCGAACATCCTTCCTTAACCTTCCAGCACCGGGCAGGTATCAGGCTCTATACGTCATCTTTCGATTTTGCAGGGCCCTGTGTTTTTGTTAAACAGTTGGTTGGACCATTTTACTGAGACTGCATTACTGCAGTACGCCTTATCCCGAAGTTACAGCGTCAATTTGCCTAGTTCCTTTACCACGGATCACTCGAGCGCCTGAGGATACTCTCCTCGACTACCTGTGTCGGTTTACGGTACGGGCTGCTATAACCGAACCTTAGAAGTTTTTCTTGGAAGTCTGTTTAGGGACATTATCAGCGCGGCCGAAGCTTTGCTGTACTATCAGGTTCATCATCCCGTGCGGATTTGCCTACACAGAATATAACTACACCCTTTAACGCACTATTCCGTAAGTGCGCAGTCCTTTCACTACTCCGTTACTCCATCGAAGTTATAGCAGGTAATGGAATATTCACCATTTTGCCATCAGCTACGCCTTTCGGCTTTGCCTAAGGACCCGACTAACCCTGATCCGATTAGCGTTGATCAGGAACCCTTAGTCTTACGGCGTCTGGGTTTTTCACCCAAATTATCGTTACTTATGCCTACATTTTCTTTTCTAAACGCTCCAGCATTACTCACATAACACCTTCAATGCAGTTTAGAATGCTCCCCTACCGATATACTGACATCGCCAGCAATCTTAAAGCTTCGGTTGTACGTTTGATGCCCGATTATTTTCCGTGCCCAAACCCTCGACCAGTGAGCTGTTACGCACTCTTTAAATGAATGGCTGCTTCCAAGCCAACATCCTGGCTGTTATAGGATTTGAACTTCGTTTGTTCAACTTAACGTACTATTAGGGACCTTAGCTGTTAATCTGGGTTATTTCCCTCTCGGCCATGGACCTTAGCGCCCACAGCCTCACTCCCGCAGATATATCATAGCATTCGGAGTTTATTAGGGTTTGGTAGGCGGTGAAGCCCCCTAGCCCAATTAGTAGCTCTACCTCTATGATAACTCTATGTACGAGGCTGTTCCTAAAAACATTTCGGGGAGAACGAGCTATCTCTCAGTTTGATTGGCCTTTCACCCCTATCCACAGGTCATCCCATAGCTTTTCAACGCTAATGGGTTCGGTCCTCCAGTTTGTGTTACCAAACCTTCAACCTGCCCATGGATAGATCACAAAGTTTCGCGTCTACCCCTACTGACTAAGCGCTCTGTTAGAACTCGCTTTCGCTACGGCTCCGCAACTTAAGTGCTTAACCTTGCCAGTAAGGAGTAACTCGTAGGCTCATTATGCAAAAGGCACGCCGTCACATATTACTATGCTCCGACCGCTTGTAGGCGCACGGTTTCAGGAACTATTTCACTCTCCTGTTCGGAGTACTTTTCACCTTTCCCTTACGGTACTGGTTCACTATCGGTCTCTAGGGAGTATTTAGCCTTATCAGATGGTGCTGACAGATTCACACAGGATTTCTCCGGTCCCGCGCTACTCAGGATACTACGCGTCCATCAGAATTTCTGCCTACAGGACTATCACCTGCTATGGTTCATCTTTCCAGATGATTCAACTTGATCTGACTTTCTAAATGTAGTCCTACAACCCCCGGACAGCACGCCATCCAGGTTTGGGCTCTTCCCCGTTCGCTCGCCACTACTTAGGGAATCATTATTTATTTTCTTTTCCTGCAGGTACTTAGATGTTTCAGTTCCCTGCGTTGGCCCCCTTGCGGGTAATACACCTTCAGTGTACTGGGTTGTCCCATTCGGAAATCTACGGATGTAACGATCGTTTGCATCTCCCCGTAGCTTATCGCAGCTTACCACGTCCTTCTTCGCCTCCTAGAGCCTAGGCATCCACCATGCGCCCTTATTCGCTTTAAAAATCTTTGCTTTTTGCAAAGTGTATTACAACTTTATTTCCCAATATGTCAAAGAACTTTGTAACTAACTCTTCAGCTAATCACT
>NZ_WRXO01000023.1 GCF_009758125.1 Chitinophaga oryziterrae | reverse complement strand
CGCTTTCATACTGTTGTGTTTCCTCCTTAACAGCCGACAGATCCAGCAGTTTCTTTTTATCCGTTTTACCGTTCGAGGTTAATGGTATGTATTCTATTTCTATCAACTGTGCCGGTACCATGTAGTCCGGTAGTTGATTCTCAAGGTAGTGTTGTACTACAGACTTCTCATAATCTTCTGAGACTACTATATAACCTACTAGCCGCTTGTTATTTAATAATACTACCGCTTGCCTGATGCCGGGTGCCTGTTGCAGCACAGTACTGATCTCACCCAGTTCTATACGGTAACCCCGTACCTTTACCTGTTCATCCCGGCGACCCATAAACATAATATTGCCATCTGGTAACCAACGTGCATCATCTCCCGTACGATAGACCCGCTCTCCATTGCGAAGAATAAAATGACTGGCTGTCTGGGAGGCTTGATTCAGGTAACCACGACCTACTTGTATGCCTCCTATGTACAACTCACCCGTGATGCCGATACCTGCCAGTTCACCATAGTTATCTATGATGTAAGCACGCGTATTACCTAAAGGACGACCTATTGGTAGGATGTCTTCTCCGGCTTCTCCTGCTGTTGTCTGCCACTCTATGGCTGTGACAGTTGTTTCTGTGGGACCGTATTCATTATAGAATGTCAACAGGCTGCCCCACTTCTCTGCCAGTGATTTATTACAGGCTTCTCCACCGGCTATCACTCGTTTTAAACCACCGTATAAACCAGGCCGAAGGGTTTCTAAAAAGCCTGGTGTAGCATGCAGGTGGGTTACCTGTTGTGTTAGTAATAACGCTTCAAATGCAACAGGATCCAACTGTGTTTTTTTGTCCATCAGTACCAGTGTTGCGCCACTCAGTAATGCCAGGAAAATCTGTTCTACAGATGCGTCAAAACTGTAATTGGAGAATTGCAGGATACGTTCTGAGGAATCAATACCAAATGTCTTTAACTGGCTGCCGATTAAGTTCACAACAGAACCATGCTCTATCAATACTCCCTTCGGGTGACCGGTACTTCCTGATGTATAGATCACATAAGCAAGGTCAGTTGGTGTTATACCAGCATCCGGTAATGCAGTACTTTTTGTTGACGCTTCATCTATATAAATAATCGACGGCCCTAATGGCAAATGGCTCTCTAAATCCATTGTACTAATAACCAGCCGGCAACCACTGTCTTCCAACAGATAAGACAAACGCTCATGAGGGTAAGATGGTTCCAGCGGAACATAGGCTCCTCCTGCCTTTAAGATGCCCAAAATGGCCACAATCATATTGATGCCTCGTTCCATAAATATGCCCACCAGTTCGCCACGCTGTACACCTAATTGACGCAGGTGATTACCTAACTGGTTGCTTCTTATTTCCAGTGCGTTATAACTTAGTGAGTCTGTACCGAATAATAGTGCGGTAGATTCAGGTGTCAGACATGCCTGTGCGGAGAAAAGGGATGATAATTGACTTCCTGCCGGGTAATAGCTGGTTAACTCTCCTTTACCCCAACCCAGTAATTGCTGTGTTTCTACTGCTGATAACATCGGCAACGACCCGATACGCAGTGACATATCTGATGCAATTGCTTCCAGTATATGCTGGTAATGAGACAGCATACGGGTGACTGTCGGTTCATTGAAAAGATCAGCGCAATAGGTCAGTGATAAACGTAAACCATCCCTAAAAGGGGTAATATCAAGGTTCAGTTCAAACTGTGAGGTGATCGTTGCAGATCCAGCTCCTTCCAATTCTACATCTCCTAATCTTAATTCTCCTCCACCCGGCATATTCTGTAATACCAGCCAGACCTGGAATACCGCGTTGCGTGTCCGGTCACGCTCCACGCCCAGCACTTCCACTATCTTCTCAAAAGGTACTTCCTGGTGCTCATAAGCACCTAACGTAGTTTGTTTAATTTCCTGTAGTAATGAAGAGAAAGATTGATTACTGTCCACATGGCTGCGTAATGCCAGGGTATTCAGGAAAAATCCAATGAGGCCTTCTGTTTCCTGCTGACCACGACCCGCTGCAGGACTGCCTACACAGATATCTTCCTGACCGCTGGAACGGTGTAATAATACTTTAAAAGCTGCCAATAACAGCATAAACAAGGTGACACCTTCCCTCTGTGCACAAGCCTCTAAACGCTCATGCAATACATGGTCAGTCATCATTGTCACACGACCACCACGAATGCGCTGTTCTGCGGGGTAAGGATAATCCACCGGCAGAGACAAGGGCGCAACACCCTTCAATTGTTGTTCCCAATAAGATAATTTCTTTTCCAGGACTTCGCCCGACAACCAGTTACGCTGCCATATTGCAAAATCAGCATACTGCACCGGTAAGGGTTGCAATGGAGAGGGGTCGCCTTTGAGTTTACTTTCATAAAGGTTTACCAGTTCGTCCACGATGATACCGATAGACCAGCCATCACAGGCGATATGATGGACTACACCTGAGAGGTAATATTCTCTTTCAGCAACCGTGACCAGACTTACACGCAGCATAAAATCACTGGCCAGGTCGAAAGGTTTTTCCGCCTGCTGGCCGATCCATACATGCACATCTTCCATGATCTCACTCCTGCTGATACACTGCATATGCCAGCCCGCTGCATCACGCAGCAATTGGTAGCCAACACCATCTTCTTCACGAATCACGGTACGCAACACTTCATGTCTCGCTATGATTTCCCGGAAAGAAGACTCCAATGCATCTATATTCAGTTCACCTGTTAAATGGAATCCCCATTGCAGATGATATTGAATACTTCCACTTAATTTATCAATAAACCATAAACGCTCCTGAGAGAATGACAGTGGAATACGATGGTTTCTATCTATCTTTAAAATTGCTGGCAACAAACCATCATTACCGCTATTTACACAGCGCGCCAGCGCCGCTATAGTAGGATATTCAAAAATCTGTTTGATCACCAATTCTGTCCCCATCTGTTTGCGTATAAATGCCAGCATACGCATTGCCATCAGGGAGTGTCCGCCCAGTTCAAAGAAGTTATCGTGGATACCGATTTGTGTTATTCCCAACAATGAGGACCACACTGATAACAGCTGGGATTCCGTTTCATCACGTGGCGCTTCATAAACATGACCCTGCCGCGAAGAGACTTCCACCTCTAATAACTTACGTTTATCAACCTTACCGTTAGTGGTCAGGGGGATTTCATCTACCTGTAATAATATACCAGGTACCATATAATCCGGCAATGACAACTTCAGATACAACTGTACCGCCTCTTTATCTAACGGCTCATCACTCACTACATAACCTGCCAGCAAACGAGTTCCTTCCCTGTCTTCACGCGCCAATACCACCGCCTGTCTGACTCCGGGAGCCTGTTGCAATCGCAACTGCACCTCTCCCAGTTCTACACGGTAACCCCGGATCTTTACCTGGTCATCCTTACGACCCAGAT
>NZ_WRXO01000022.1 GCF_009758125.1 Chitinophaga oryziterrae | reverse complement strand
CCATCAGTACCAGTGTTGCGCCACTCAGTAATGCCAGGAAAATCTGTTCTACAGATGCGTCAAAACTGTAATTGGAGAATTGCAGGATACGTTCTGAGGAATCAATACCAAATGTCTTTAACTGGCTACCGATTAAGTTCACTACAGAACCATGTTCTATCAATACTCCCTTCGGGTGACCTGTACTCCCTGATGTATAAATTACATAAGCGAGGTTTGCTGCCTTTGCTATATTTTCCAGTCTGTCACCATCCTGTGCAGATATCTGCAACCAATGCGTATCCAGATTTATAACAGTGATTCCGGTTAGAATAAGGTTTTCAGTATGACTATCTGTGAGTACGAATCCTGCACCGGTATCTTCCAGCATATAATTGATACGTTCCGGAGGATAAGCAGGATCCAGTGGCACATAGGCAGCACCCGCCTTTAATATGCCCAAAATGGCCACAATCATATCCACAGAACGGTGCATACAAACGGGAACGAGTGTTTCCTCTTTTACACCTATTTTCCTGAGATAACGTCCCAGTTTATCTGTGCGCGTATCCAGTTCACTATAAGTAAGTTGTTCCTCCCCGAGGATGACAGCTGTTGCATCGGGTGTTTTTTGCGCTTGTGCAATGAAGAGATCTGACAATGTCGATTCAGGTGCATAATAAACCTCATCTGGTCCGCTACAATATACCGGCACTGTTTTATCTCCATACATCCGGATATCGCTCACACAGCCTTCCGGATTTGCGAGGAACCAGTGAAGTATTTTTTCAAAATCATCTCTTATCAGTTCTATATAATCAACAGCCAGTAACTGGCTGTTATATTCAAATTGAATAATGAGTTCTGCGGCATTTATTACTTTTACAATCAAAGGAATATTTGTTCTTACCTCATGCATGCGGGCATTTTCAGCCTGTAGTTTCCATTTAGAGGAGGTAATGACCTTTGCTACCGGATAATTTTCAAACACTAAGGCCGTATCAAACCATTCTCCTTCCACATCAACCCATTGGCGTATATCACTTAATGGTGTATACTGATGTTCTCTCATCTGCAACTGGCTGCGCTGGATATTCTGCAACCATTCTGAAATTGCTTCCGTTGGATTCAACAGACTACGGCAAGGCAGTGTATTAATATACATACCTACCCGCTGCTCTACATGCGGCAGGCTTTCCGGACGTCCCGCCACGACGACACCATACAGTACCTCTGTGCTACCCGTATAGCGATGTAACAGGTAACTCCAGGTTGCCTGCATGACTGTATTCAGTGTGACCTGATGGTTTCTTGCATATAGCTGAAGGGCATCTGTATCCGCCACTGTCATGTTGAAACGGATCGTCTTTACCAGTTCGTTCCCGCTTTGTATATCAGTCCGTGATTGTGCACCAAAAGGTAATTTTACAATCTCCTGCAAACCGGATAGATATGAGCGCCAATAAGATTTATCCTGCTGCCTATCCTGCCTCGCTATATAACGGATATAATCTTCATAGTGGTCGGTTTCCTGCAGATGTACCTCTTCAGCAGCAGCAATTGTTTCATATGTTCTCAGGAGTTCCTCGACCAGTACGGGAATTGACCAGCCATCGCATAAAATATGATGAGAAGTCCATAACATGCTATACCGCTTTTCGCTCAACCGGAACAAAGTGATACGCATCAACGGTGGACGAGTAAAATCAAAGCCCTTAGCCAGATCTGCTGCTGTAAAAGTGTCTATTAATAACTGCTGACCGGCAACTGACTCGTCGCGGCAGTCGATTATCTCTATGGATAACGGCGTATTACTGTATACACATTGTACCGGTATATTAAAGCGGTCATAATAAAATCCGCTTCTTAAAATACTATGTCTGTTTAAAACATATTCCCATGCTTTGCGGAAGATATCTGTATCAGGAGCGTACAATTCACAGGTAAATTTCATCAGGTAGGAAATACCTTCCGGATCATACAAACTGTGAAAAAGCATACCTTCCTGTAAACCACTCAGCCTGTATATACTTTCTGTAAAACCGGCCCTTTCGACACCATTGACAGTTTCGGTCATAAAGGCATCCAGCTCTTTATAACTTATTTTATCAGCCAGTCCATAATCTGAAGGTGTAAATGAAGTGCGGGGTTGCTCAGTACAATGTTTGATCAGGGATAACAGCATCTCGATATATTGGCCTGCAAGTCGCGCGATCGTGTTCTGGCCGAAATGGCATCTGCTGTAATTCCAGTTCATTTCCAATCTGCCTTCGCGCACCATACAGCTGATATTCAAAATACTGTCCCTGCTATTTTCTTCATGCATACTCTGACCAGCTGATTCCACGGCTTCTGTCAGCCACTTATTATTATCCAGAATATTATCCAGCTGACCGAGATAATTAAAAGTAACATCCCAGCAATTCCCTTTGGCAGATAGCGGATCCGCAGAAAGATATTTCAATATCCCATAGCCAATTCCTTTATCAGGCACGGCACGCAATTGTTCTTTTATTCCTTTTATCAGGTTGCCATAACTATCATTAGCCATCGTTCTGAGCAAAACCGGATAAAGGCTGGTAAACCAGCCCACTGTGCGGCTGACATCAACAGCTTCTATTGTAAGATCTCTGCCATGTCCTTCAAGGCCAAGCAGCAGTTCTGTATTCCCTGAAAATTCATTCAATGTGCTTGCCAGAGCACTTAAAAGTATGTCGCTGATTTCCGTATTGTATGCAGCTGACACCTCCTTCAGCAATGCATGCGTATATACATCATTCAGTCCGACGGTAAGCGTAGATATATCCTTTGCTGTTAGTCTGCCATCATACTTTTTATCAGTCCTGAGTGGCCGGTATTCTGCGACTGTTTCCTCCCAGTAAGAACGTTGCAGCAACATTGCTTCACTGCCTGCATATGATTGTATTGCGTTGTGATATTCACGGTAAGAGTGGGTCTTCTGCACAGGTACGAACGGAAGATCTTCCATCAACCTGTTTAGTATAAACTCCATATCATCCAACAGTATACGCCAGGAAACGCCATCAGTGACCAGATGATGAGCCAGCAGTAAAAGCCTGTTATGTTTACTGCTATCAGGTGTTTTCATAAAAACTGCCTGGAATACTTTTCCCTTCTCTATATCAAGGCTTTGCTGACAGCTGTCGCTGGCTGCGGAAATTGCGACTGACAGATCACTATCTTTTATCCCACTAATATCCAGCAGCTCCATTTGTGGGATCTGCCTGGTGTATTCCTGTATCCACTGACCGTCAATATAATGATATGTAAATCTCAGCGCATCATGTTGCCGGATTACCTCATCCAGCATGTATTGCAACATTTGGCTGCTAACGGCTTTATCAACACACAACAATATTTCCTGATTAAAATGAGAGACTACCGGGTGCTGTTGTTCAAAGAACCAATGTTGTATCGGTAACAGTCCACCAGAACCAATTAACATGCCTTGTTCGGCCTGCTGATGGTGGTTAGCATCTATGATACCACTGCCTGTTGAAAGTGTTGCAATCGTTGGATGCAGGAATAACTGACGCGGCGTAAGTGAATATCCTGCTTTTTTTGCACGGCTTACCACCTGTATTGTAATAATTGAATCACCACCCAGTGCAAAGAAGTTGTCATTTATACCAATGTTCTTTACACCTAGCAATTCCTCCCATATCTTCACCATAACGGCCTCCATCTGAGTACGAGGTCCCTCATATGATTCTCCTGAAATATTTAATGATGTATATTTCAGCAGCACTTCACGATCTATCTTTCCGTTTGGCGTCAAAGGGATTTCTGTGATTTCATATATAGCAGCGGGAATCATGTAGGAGGGTAAACGCCGTTGTAAAGCTGTTGTAATTTCCGCTTTGTTTAATTCCTGTTGTTCAGCGACAAGGAAGGCAAGCAGTTGCTTATGTTCTCCTTCAGCAAGTAATACCACTGCCTGTCTGATACCCGGGATATCCAACAGCGCCTGTTCGATTTCACCGAGTTCTATTCGGTATCCTCTTAGTTTTATCTGATTATCCATTCTGCCCATGAACTCAAGATTGCCATCCGCCATCCATCTGGCCATGTCGCCCGTGCGATATAATCTGCCCAGATGATCTGTTACAAATCTCTCCGCGGTAAGCGCCGGTAAGTGTAAATAACCATCAGACAATCCTGCTCCTCCCACGTATAGTTCTCCGGTAACTCCAACCGGACACAGGCGTCTGTTACTGTCCAATACATATGCAGAACGGTTAGACAGAGGTTTCCCAATTGGTATTTCTTTTATACCATCACTATTACTGATCTTACAGGTTAATGAGAAGGTAGTATTCTCCGTCGGACCATACCCATTTATAAGGGTGAGTTGCGGTATACTGTTCTTCAGACGCTGAATGTGGGACGGAGACAATCTGTCGCCTCCTATCAGCGCTGTTTTTAATGGCGCGAATAAAGTAATATCCGCTTCTACCAATTGGTTAAACCATCCGCTGGTAAACCACATAGTGGTAATCTCTTCATTATAAATGAGCGCTTTCAGCTGAACAATATCCAGTAGTGTTTCCTGAGAGCACATTACCAGCCGGCCACCGTTCAACAGCATTCCCCAATATTCAATAGTAACCGCATCAAATGAAGGAGAGCCTGTTGACAAAAGCACCGTCTCTTCTGATAACTCGACAAAGTCAACTCCATTTACGAGACTTACTACATTTCCATGTGTTACCATCACCCCTTTGGGAATACCCGTAGAACCGGATGTATACATTATATAAGCGACCGTATCACCTTTAACAGAGACACCTGTACCTGATACAGGTAATGATGCAATGACTGTTTTTTCTGCATCTATATTGATGCGTATGATTTCTGAATTTCCTATAACATCTGCAAGGTAATCTGCAGCTGTAATAAAGACATGTGCGGCACAATCATGCAGCATATGTTTTATTCTCTCTGCCGGATAAGAAGGATCGATCGGAACATATACCGCTCCCGCTTTCAGAATACCTAATATCGAAATAATCAGGTCTGCGCCGCGGTCCAGACAAACAGGCACGTACATCCCCTCTTTCACTCCTTTATCCTTCAGATAATGAGATACCTGATTACTTTTCACATCCAGATCATGATAAGAGAACCGTTCCTTCTCAAATACCAATGCTATAGCTTCCGGTGTTTTCAATACCTGTGCGGCAAAAAGATCCGTGATGGCAGCAGCATATGGATAGCTCGTTTCTTCACCTCTGCTGAATGTCAACAACGTCTGTTTTTCATCAGCTGAGAATATGTCCAGATCTGATATTTTTTCTTCATTACCCGACAGTAACTGCTGAAGTATATGACTAAAATGTGTACGGATAATATCAACAGAAGCAACGTCAATGAGTGTGGCGTTGTAATGAAATTTTATATTAGTGATAGTTGAAGTAGAAATAATAATGTGTAGTGGATAATTAGCCTGCTCAGTGTAAGTTGCATTTTCAATGCTCACTGTGCTTTCTTCTGCCGCCCTGATATTACTAAAAGGGAAGTTTTCAAAGACGAGGATACTGTCGAACAGATCTCCCGGCAGTTCAGTCCAACGCTGGATGTCACTCAACGATGCATATTGGTATTTCCTTGATCGTATTTGTTCCTGCTGTAAACCCTGCA
>NZ_WRXO01000021.1 GCF_009758125.1 Chitinophaga oryziterrae | reverse complement strand
GTATGATTTCCTGGCCCCCCGACAATTACCCAAAACAGATAATATCAAACTCAGAATAGGTTACTCATTATAAGTCCGCATACCTCAACACCCCATCATTTTATGAAAAAGTTATTTCTATTCCTTTCACTATTTATTGTCATGCATACGCATGCCCAGATGCAAACCGGTACTGTTACCCAAAATCTGATTGACGTCAGCACGAAGTCGCCCGATGTGGCGAGTCTTGGGAAATTCGGAAATATCCCTGTCAGTTATGCGACGGGTGTGCCCTCGATCAACATTCCCGTTTATGAGATTAATGTGGGAAAAATCAAACTACCGCTATCGCTGGATTATCATGCTGGTGGCATTCGTGTGGGCGAAATATCCTCAAGTGTGGGAATGGGATGGGTTTTGTCCGGGATATGTGTTGTTTCGCGACAAGTGGTAGGGAAGCCTGATGAGGATGGAAGTGCAGGATTATTCCTGGCTCCGGATCCCGATTCTGTGATGGCTTCTCCAACTGGCTATTACCAATATCTTTTTAATATACAAAAAGGCTTCGCTGATAATGAGCCAGACCAGTTTTCTTATTCCATCAATGGTCAGAGTGGGAAATTTACATTCCGTCGTAATGGTTCAATTATTCAGGAGCCTGTAACCAATAATAAAATTTCGTATGCAGGTGGTTATTTTACCATTACTGACGAAAACGGTGTTCTTTATATTTTCGGCAAGCAGATGAGTAATGATATGTCTCTGGCTTCCGGTACCGGGACTTACATCGCCGCCTGGCGATTAACAAAAATGGTGGATGTCAACGCAACAGATACTATTTACTTCAGTTATGAAACAGCCTGCAACCCTGTATATCAGAAGAACTACAATTATTCACATTACATCGGAATGTCCTCTACAGGGTGTGAGTTACCTAATAACTTTAAGAATCAGGAAACAGTCACCTATCAAATGGGTACGTTATATGAAGCCTATCCCAAAGAGATCAGTTGGCGGGGTGGTAAAATATCCTTTATCAATACCTGTGACAGGGCCGATGTGGCCGGATCAGCCATGCGATTGACAGAAGCGGATGTATATGCGAACCAGGAAGGTACCCTGAAGCAGACAAAACGTATCATATTGTATCAGTCATATTTTAACAGTAATGGTACCGGATATGCTTTTGCCAATGCGACTGCTGATCAGAAGAAGAGACTACGACTGGATTCAGTAGGACAACTATCTGTGAGCGGAACAATAGCACCCCAGATGTACCGGATGACTTATGACACTACAATCATGGCTCCAAGAGAATCTTGTGCCCAAGATCGATGGGGATTTAATAATGGCGCATTTGATAACGCAGGGTTGATACCTCCGCAAAGCGTTTCCTGGCTAAGTACCTATTATACCATTGGTAATGCCAACAGGGATACTGATTCAACCTTTATGAAAGCCTGCACCATTACCTCTATTCAATACCCTACTAAAGGAAAAACAGTATTTGAATTTGAACCACATGCGTTTATCCATAGAGAAATGCAAAGCCAACCCTATAATGTTTCTCTATATTGTACAGGAGGTGTACAATCTACTGATACTGTCTTTTTCAGTGTGACAGCAGATGATCTTTATTTTAAATACAGTTTCTTCCTGCCTGCGTTTGCATCGGGTGATGTAACCGACAGACCGCGTATTATATTGAAAGACCTTACCAGTAATACAGAGATTGTCAATACAGCTACTCCGCCCGGACAGGAAAGCAGCAGTTATTCGCTGACTAATATTGAACTCCTTCTTACTGCAGGACATAATTATTCATTTATAATGAATACTTATAGCACCAGTTCCAGCATTTCTGCTTCTGCATCTATCAACTGGACAAAAAACCTGGGATATGGCGATATAAGAAGAATTGGTGGTGGGCTAAGAGTAAAGACACTCACCAATTTTGATGATAATGGGAGAATGACTGGTAAGGAGAAATATGAGTACGGCGGTGGAACAATGCTTACTGATATGTACTACCAGGATCTGAATATTGAACAGGTTTTTCCTCGTGGGGGTGGCTGGCAGAGTGCGCTTTCCTGTATTTACTACGTATCAACTTATCCTCCTGGCTATTCACTTATTTTTCATGGTAATAGTGTAATACCCGTTTCCCAATGTAATGGTAGCCCATTATTATATACAAATGTAACCAGGTACCAGGTGGATAGTGCAGGTAATGCAAACGGGAAAACAGAATACGGATATAAGATATTTATTGACTTGGGTACTACTACTGAAGAATATCAGACCGCAGGCCCGCTTACCTTTAATACCAGGGGTGGGCCATATCTTAACTCCTTTACATGGAAAAACAACTTCCTTTCCTATGTAAATAATTATAAATCTACCCCTGTTGGGTTAAAAAAAATAAATAGTACAGTTTATGATTACTGGCACTTTAGAGATACCGTTGAGCATCGTCTTAAAGTCAGAGTAAAATATTTAAGCACCTGCTGTCTGGAGATTAATATGCAGCCGCAATGGGTGCCAGTTGACTTTTACCTGGAGGTTATAGATCAGCCAACAGGTGTTATGTTGTTAAGAAGTAAGTCGGATACTACCTGGGACGACTTTGGCAATAAAATATATACCACTCAGCAATATGAATACAACGATACTACCCATACTTATCCTACGTTGACAAGAAGTTTTACCAGTACCGGTGATACTATTTCAGTGCTGTCCAAATATCCTCATGACCTGGCAGCGGCTGGAAATGTGTATCAGAAAATGATGAACAGAAATATTGTTTCCCCTTTAGTACAGCAGGTGAAGAAGAAAAACAGTGTACAACTTTCTTTGACTAACATCAATTATACCGATGTGAATAGCAACAGTAAGTTACTATTACCTCAAACAATAGATGAACAGATCAGCAATTATCCTATAGAAACTAAACTCAGGTTTAACAAGTTTGATCTCTATGGAAATATCCAGGAACAACAGAAAGACAGCGATATCAGGCAAAGTTATGTGTGGGGATATGATACATTATATCCAATAGCTACCGTGTCCAATGCTGCACAAAACGAAATTGCCCATACCAGCTTTGAACCGGATGCGGCGGGTTACTGGACGATTCCATCTGCTACAAGAGATATCACACAGGGAATTACGGGGCGACAATCTTATGCATTAAGCAATGGATCAGTATCGCGAACAGGACTTACTACTACTAAATCTTATATCGTATCTTATTGGAGTAAGAGCAGCACCGCTACTGTTAATGGGACTACAGCCACCTCTTCGTATAATAAAAATGGCTGGTATTATTACGAACATACAATCGCTGCCGGAGCATCCACAATAACGGTCAGTGGCAGTGTAACAATTGATGAACTGCGTCTATATCCCACGGATGCACAAATGAACACCTTTACTTATGATCCGCAGGTAGGAATGACTACGCAATGTGATGCTGATAACCGGATCTCTTATTTTGAATACGATGGTTTTAACAGGTTGAAGCTGGTCCGGGATGTGGACCGTAATATCCTCAAAACCTATGAATACCGGTACAAACAATAATCAGCTCACCTGTATAACCTCATTCGTCATGCATAAGCAAAATAACATTTTCCATATAGCCAAGTCAAAGGTCTTCTTATTGATGGCCATGTTGTGTATGATTTGCCAGTCAGTCTTTTCTATTTCCGGGGATAGCACTACTACCCGGTT
The DNA here is from genome assembly GCF_009758125.1 of Chitinophaga oryziterrae. GTDB lineage: Bacteria > Bacteroidota > Bacteroidia > Chitinophagales > Chitinophagaceae > Chitinophaga > Chitinophaga oryziterrae. The sequence continues at coordinate 2,810 of NZ_WRXO01000021.1, read as the reverse complement.
CTTTACGATTGGTTCTATTAGTCCGACCAGTCAAACTGTCTTTTCTGGTGCTACCCCTGCTACCATCTCACTGGTGGGGCCGGATGTAAGTGGCTATACTTACAAGTGGATGCTTTCAACAAATGGTACTGATTTCTATTACATATCAGGTGCTACAGCTATTTCTTATTCACCAACTGCCGTATCAGCCAATCAGTACTACCAGGTGGAGATGACCAGCACTACTGGTGGAGCCAACGGCTATAGCCCTGTAGCTACGGTGACGATCAGTGCGCATCTGGCAACAGGTACCATTTCCCCTGCATCACAGACGATTAATTACAATACCGTTCCTACCTTGTTAACAAGCTCCGGAGCAACAGGGGGCATTGGAAGCTATGCTTATCAATGGCAGCAAAGCACGGACAATTCAACGTTCACTGATATATCAGGGGCAACAACACAAAACTATACGCCTGTTGCACTAACTGCCAATACTTACTTCAGACAGAAAACTACCTGTGGTTCGGAAACGGTTTATTCAGCCAGTGTGCTGGTTACTGTGTATCCACAGATTAGTGCGGGTACGATCAGTCCTACCGCCTTAACTATTAATTACAGTACCAGTCCGGGTGCATTATCCGGTACTGTCAGTACCGGTGGTAATGGTACTTATACCTATCAGTGGCAATCATCGGCAAATAATTCAACCTGGGCCAGTACAGGCGTTACTACACAGAATTATACACCGGGAGCGCTGACAAGTCTGACTTATTACAGGAGAATGACTACCAGTAACGGTGCAACTGCTTATACAAATACAAGTACGATAACCGTATATCCACAACTGGTATCCGGTACTATAACTCCGGCAACACAGACACTAAATTACAATACTTCATCATCAACTTTAACAGCAGCCGCAGCTACCGGAGGAAATGGTACTTATACCTATCAATGGCAAAGTTCTCCTGATAACAGCACCTGGACAAACGTCAGTGCGGCAACGTCATTGACTTATTCGCCGGGGGTGATGACGGTAACTAAATATTATCGTTTGGTAAGCACCAGTAACGGCGTTTCTGTAAATAGTGCAGCGGCTACTGTGACAGTATACCCGCAGGTTACTACAGCTATTACACCAGCAAGTGCAAGCATCAACTATAATACCAGTCCGGGGTTACTCACCAATACAAGAACCGGTGGCAATGGTACTTATACTTACCAGTGGCAGAGTTCACCTAACAATAGCACCTGGACAAACATCAGTGGCGCTACCGCACAAAATTATACGCCTGGTAATCTGACTGATACTATCTATTATCATGTGATCACCACCAGTAATACGGTAGCTGTTACCAGCAATAGTGCAACGATTATAGTATACCCTCAGTTGGTGGCAGGAACGATTGCACCATCTTCAGGTAATATAGTGTATGCGAACAGCCCCGGATTGCTCACAGGTTCTGTTCCAACAGGCGGAAACGGAACCTATACTTACCAATGGCAAAGTTCAACAGACGGTACTACCTGGAACACTATCGGCGGGGTTACTTCACAAAGTTATACCCCTGGTCAGTTAACAGTGAATACCCGCTTTAGAAGAGCTGTTACCAGTAACGGTGTTACCGTCTACACAAGCCCTGCTGTTTTTACTGTATACCCCGCTTTACAGTTGGGTAATATTTATCCGGATACATTGTTAGTCAACTTTTATGGTGCATTTAGTTATACGAGTTTCCCTGCGACTGGTGGCAATGGTACTTATAGTTACCAATGGCAGCAATCCACCAATGGCACTACCTGGACTAATATCAGTGGTGAGACGTCCCTGAGTTATACACCTAAAGGCACAGCCGCAACTGCATATTACAGGCTGAGAGTTACCAGCCTTACTTTTACCGCCTATACTAATACATTAATCGCAATTCCTCCTTTAAATGGTGGTTTGATCACGATTAATTCCCCTACTGTTGCCAGTGGAGGAAGTGTTACTCTCAGCAGTGTACAGGTCGCAACAGGTGGGGGCTGTAGCAGCTACACTTACCAGTTTCAAAGTTCCCCTGATGAATATACCTGGACAAATTTGGCATCACAGACTGTTAGCAGCATTACAAAGACGACCTGGTTCCGTAGACTGGCTGTTTGTGGTATGAATACAGTCGCTTCCAATTCTGTAAGAGTAAAAGTTGTAAATACATCCACATTCACACCGGATACAACTACCGGGGCGGCAGCGGGAAGCCAGACACTGATAGCCATGCCGGCTTATCCTGCAGGCCTTGATCCCAATAACATGAACTATGTGAGGACACGGATATTCACCAAACCGGGTATCACTGATCAGGTTACAGCAGATGCACAGACGGGAGTATATGATGTTAAACAGATGACTATTTATATTGATGGCTTGGGGCGTCCTGTGCAAACAGTGGCAAAGCAGGCCACCCGTGATTTGGCAGATATAATTTCTACTAATTTTTACGACCCATACGACAGGGAACCTAGGCAATACCTGCCTTACACTGATAATTTAAGTACTGGTAATTTCAGAACAGATGCAGCGACTAAACAGCCCATCTTCTACAATACTCAATATGGTAACAACGAAAGCTATTATTATAGCAATACCATTTACGAATCTTCATCTTTAAATCGAGTACTGGAAATAACAGCACCGGGAAAAAGCTGGACTGGACAGGGAGTTGGTGTTAGCCAATCAGACAGGGCCAGTACACTGTATGATTCTGTGGTGATCTGGAATATTGACCAGGATAGTGCTTCTTTCCCATTGCAGGCTGGGTATTATATTCCCGGTACTTTATATGTAC
>NZ_WRXO01000020.1 GCF_009758125.1 Chitinophaga oryziterrae | reverse complement strand
AACACAATTGGATGACATATTTCTGATGATGTCATCTTCACTAACACGGTCATTCTGTAAAAAACGATACATCGCTTTGGCTTCTGAATCGCTTCCTGCTAAACGTCGTATCGAATGTACCCCATTAGAAAACAAGCGATTAAGAATAGAATTACCCCTATTCATTAATCGCTTGTCTTTGATCTCGTAAAAATACCGGCTATTCACTTTTTATTTCAAAAATAAAATAAAATGTGTCCAGACGGTAGCTCTTAGAGCGGGTTTTGCATTTTAATGTCAATTCTACTTTTACATAACTTTCTCACATTCAATCCACCAGAAGTTCGATTTCGGCACCGTATTTTTATTAGCTATAAATGATGTGCAATAGCTATTGCCAGATTATTGAATAAGGATTACTCAGTTATCAAACTTTTATATGTTTTGCAACTACCGTCCAAATAGTAAATGACACAGTGACGAGATCAGGAACTCAAATATAGTAAACTGTTCAAAACCGGACATTAACCGTTCATCTACGGACGGATCTTCCGGGCCCAAAACTACGTGAGTGGCTCAGATACAATACATTAAAGGCATGGCAATATTCTTGTGTTGCCTTAATCATGCTGTACAACTACCTCAAAATAGCTTTGCGCAATCTGAAACGCAAAAGGGCTTATACCCTGATCAATATTGTGGGTCTTGCTCTCGGATTTGCATGTGCTATTCTTATCTTCAGCTTTGTAAAATACCATCTCAGTTTTGACACATTCCATTCGAAAAAGGACAGGATTTACCGCATTGTTACTGAGGACCATATGGAAAAGGTATTCTATTACCCCGGAACTCCTCCTCCGGTCGGAAAAGCCTTTCGCAATGATTACACTTTTTCAGAAAAGGTATCCAGGGTATACATCATGCAGCCCCGGTTAATCTCTCTTCCTTTTTCTGCTGAAAATCACAAATTTCTGGAAGATCAGGGAGTAGCATTTGCTGAACCAGGTTTTTTTGATATCATGGACTTTCCATTGATAAAAGGAGATAAAAAAAATTTGCTGACAGAGCCTAATACAGCCCTGGTTACTGAACGGATTGCAAAAAAGTATTTTGGAGACGCAAATCCCATTGGCAAGATTATCCGGATTGAAAATAAGCAGGATTTCCGGATCACAGGTATCCTGGCAGATTTGCCCCAAAATACAGATCGAAGACAGGAGATCTATGTGCCTTTCAGCAACCTGAAAGAATATAATTCCTGGGCAGCCGGTGATGATGGCTGGGATGGCGTTTCCTCTAACTTCCAGTGTTTCGTTTTATTGAAACCGGGTATTTCACCTTCTTTGGTAAATAAAGTATTTCCAGCGTTTTCCCGCAAATATTATGATGGTGATTACGAACTGGAATGGCAATACAGACTTCAGCCGCTTTCTGATATACATTTCAACCCGGACTTTGAGGGTAAGATGTCCAGAAGAAACCTTTGGGCATTGTCTCTTATCGGTATTTTTCTCATCATTACCGCTGCTGTGAATTTCATTAACCTGGCTACAGCCCAGGCATTAAACCGTGCCAGAGAGGTGGGTATCCGGAAGGCCTTAGGAGGACAGCGAGGACAGCTTTTCTGGCAATTCATTATCGAAACAACCATCATAAATGTTATAGCGATGCTGCTGGCATTTGTGTTGATCCGTCTGACACTTCCGTTCCTGAGTGTGCTTCTTGATATACCCGTTGACAATCACTTTTTCAGGGATAGTTATCTCTTGCTGTTCCTCCCCTTGTTGCTTGTACTGGTAATCTTCCTTTCGGGTGCTTACCCCGGGCTTGTTATGGCGGGATTCCAGCCGGTACGGGCGCTTAAGGGGCAGCTCTCCCAGAAACATGTGGGAGGCTTTTCCCTGAGGAGAGGGCTTGTTATTATACAGTTTGTAATTTCGCAGCTGCTTATCATCGGTACACTGATCATTGTATATCAAATGCATTATGTGAACCAGATAAATATGGGCTTTCAGAAAGACGCGATCATCATGGTTAGGGTTCCTTCCAATGCAAAGTCAAAGATAAGCACATTAAGGTCTGAGCTTTCCAGGTTACCTGCAGTAGAAAAATTCAGCTTTTGCAACCAACCGCCACCAGGGTATGGTGGCGGCCGTGAGATGGTATATGACACACGGCGCAGAAGAGAAAACTATGATGTGGTTCTTAAGTGGGGAGACGAACAATATCTTTCGACCTTCGGTTTACAGCTGCTTGCTGGCCGTAATCTTTATCCTTCCGATACCACACGTGAATATCTTGTTAATGAGACACTGGTAAAAAAACTGGGGGTTCGTAATGAGGATGTAATTGGCAAAAATGCTAAGCTCGATGATGTTAATGGTACAATCGTGGGGCTTATAAAGGATTTTCACAATGAATCTCTGCATAATTCCATCGCACCTCTTGCCATCGCAAGCCGCACCCGTTCTTATGAATTCTGCGCGGTAAAAATTAACACAGTCGGGCTGCAGGCTACAATAAGCGCTTTACAAAAAGTCTGGGCACAAGTATACCCTGATAATGTCTTTCAATCGGAATTTTTAGATGAGCGGATTGCGCAGTTCTATAAACAGGATCAGCGGATACAGCAGATCATCCAGACTTTTACAGCAGTTGCTATTTTTATCGCCTGTCTGGGCTTATATGGCCTGGTATCATTTATGGCTGCACGGAAAACGAAGGAAGTGGGCGTACGTAAAGTCTTAGGAGCAAGTATACATAGCATTCTGTGGTTGTTTGGAAAGGAATTTATTCGCCTGCTGCTTATTGCTTTTGTGATAGCTGCACCCTTGTCCTGGTACATAATGAATAAATGGCTAGAGAGCTTCGCCTACCGGATCAGTCCTGGGATTGAAATTTTCATTCTGGCTATATTTATTACCCTAAGCATAACTGGTTTAACGGTAGGATATACCTCTGTAAAGGCAGCATTGATGAATCCTGTAAAATCACTCAGATCAGAATGATGAGGAGATGTTGTATACCAATCAAATCTGGTCGCTGAAAGATGTCCCGTCCTGTTATAGCTATACAATCAAATTAAATAAAAGAGAAGGAAACAGACATCTAACCTGCAGTTTTGCGAAGTTTAAAGAATTCATAAAAAGGGATTTCATTTCCCCGGTTCGATATAACAGAGAACTTTTGTAAGCGGTTCCGTAGATATCTGCCTGATAAACTTACCGGTGTAACACCGCAAATTATTATGTCCGTTTTAAATGGGTGATAAAGGTGGCATCCAGGGGTAGCTATTTCAGGATAAATCCTACAGAAGATATACCAGCAGTAAGTAATCCCAGTATAACATTAAAAGAACACCTGGAAGCGGAAGAATATATTACCTTATTAAATACACCATGTTTTAATATGGGGCGTAAACGAAAATCTCAACGCCCATCTTCTCCCTCTTTCATATTGCTGGTTCCACAGGTTCCTATTGTAACAGCCACTCCATTTGCAGAATACATCCTGGCAGACAATAGCAGACTTGTAATCAATCAAATGGTAGACGCCAGTTTTTTGAAGGAATTAGTATCGTCTTCAAAATGATAACCCTTAATCCGGATTGCAGGTACTTCCTTTACCGGGTACCTGTCAATATCAATAAGAGCTTCTACAGCCTCGCTGCTATTGTTAGAGAACAGATGCATACGACACCTGTATCAAGAGATGTTTTCATTTTCCTTAATAATAAGCGCAACCAGATTAAATTGTTGGTTTGGCAGGGAGATGGTTTTGCTATTTTTCATAAAAGACTGGAAGAGGGTACTTTTGAATTACCTGTATTCCTACATGATCAGCAACATGTTGTCATCAGTTATAGCCAGCTGATTTTGATACTGCAAGGCATCAGTTTAAGTAGAGTGCATTACAGGAAACGCTTTCACCGAGAAAATATCAATCATTAACATCGGGCTAACATCTAAGTTTATTTTGTTTGTTATTATTGCAACAGAATGAACACCCCGGTTGCAAATAACGATTACAAACAGTTATATGAGATCTCCCAAAAAGAGAACAGGGATCTCAATTTTAAACTGCAGCAACTACAGCATGAATTACAACAGCTGAAGAAAATCCTGCCCTTGAGCTACAGGCTTCTTTTTTGGATTTACTTGATTGGTTTGCATTTACTGTTTTTGCCACAATATTCTGCTTATTTTTAGTTAGCTTGGGAGTGCAGAGAACCGAATACTTACTTGAATTGTTGGCTTCTAATATATTTACAATTAAACATCAAGATGTCATTACTTAAGAATATTTTTGGTAAATCCGTTCGGGTTGATGAAAATGAAGCGAAATCAACCGATTCTTTTGAGTTTCATAAAGATGAGATTTACCCTTGGGTGAAAGTGCTTATGGATGATAATACCTCAGAAACAGCTGCTACAGAACTAAAACTTGTTGGCGAAAATACCCCGGTATATAGAAAATTGCTTGGAGATTTAGCTATTTTCTATGTCGTAGACAATGGTGATAATTTTCGTATACTGCTTAAAAGAGATTTACCTAAACACTTAACAGAGGAGGCACTCCATCAAATAGCTATTAACAATTTAGAGAAAAATATAAAGTATAAATTGCATAAAACAAACTTTGAAGGATATGGATTAATTGCTGACGGAAATCATGAAGCAGAGGCTATTTGTCTTCCAGAAATATGGGACTGGTTATCTGGTCATTTTGATAATAATTTAATCGTCGCAGTTCCTGCAAAAGATCTCATTATGATGGTTCCTGCAAATGATACAGATAAAATTTCCAATCTAAAAATAGCAGTTTACGAGACATTTAAAAATAATCAACGCCTTCTTACCAAAACCCTTTTCCATTTTTATAAAGAATCTAAAGAATGGAAATTATGGACGGTATAGATTGATAAGTTTAATAAACAAAACTGATTAACATTCATAATCCGCAGACAAAGCCTGCGGATTATGAATGAATGAATCCAGTCCCGATAAGCTTTCGCTTTTTCTTCTTCAGAAGCATCTGCTTTCATCATTTCAAATAGGTGTGCTTTTCATAGTGGCTAAGGTTCACCAATTCTACGGCACATTCATCCGGTTTAATGCGTATTTCTACTTCTGGAGAATGACCAGACACCTTGTACATTAGGAACTAATTCTGATTTCATTTTAAGAGTATTTGTACAATAAAATGGCCGCACTTTATCCCCAATTCTGCCAGTCAGAATCTTTGTCTGTTCTCCATAAGCCCTTACCTATTTCAAGATTAACCACCGGCAAAAGAGTGTTATCAATACCGAGGATAGTTCCTAGAGGAACTACCCGTATATCTTTCTTTTGTACTTCAGGTCCCGGACCTGCAAACATCTCCCATTCTCCTTGTTCCCAACGCATCAATTCTGTGATTGGCTCTCCTTGTAAGGCATCAAGATTTGTAATCACTGTAGAAATTTCTGGCACACTATAATTCCATTTGCAATTTAGCCACTGCCAGACCGGTTCCGCAGTCCCACTCCATTCTTTTGACATATCGGGTATATCATAAGTGAAGTGAGTAGCATCCGGCACAATTTGATATACTTCTATCTCGGTTTTCTTGTAATAATCAAAAACACCTAATAGCATCATTTTGCTCCAAGATTGATTTACGGGCAAAAATGAAAATTCTCCGAGGGCATCAATTACAATTCTTTGACTTAATGCAGCTCTGTTGACTTTAAGGCTATTAACAATCTCATTAAAAATCTCAAGTACCTGGTCTGCTAAGTAATATATCCCTCCCGGGAAGACCAATTCAAAATTAAACTGACGATATAAACCTATAGAGTACGCAAATCGAGGGCAAATTCCTTGCTCTACAATAGTAACATGATATCCATATTGATCAATATTCGTTTGAATCAGTTCCTTAAATGACATTTCGTCTTTATTCATATTTATTAATTATGTAATTTTACATGGCAATTTGGGCAAACGGCTGCACCATTATCAAGATTGGTCTTACCTCCATCAGCGTGTCGAACAACATGATGTCCGTGAACCTCGTCAACCTTTTTCGATTGACCGCATTGGGCACAATTTCCATCCTGCTTATCCAACATTTGCTGCTTTTCCTCCTTGGTATAAACTCTTTTAGGATCACGTTGATTAGGTGGCGTACTCCCTTTCCCTTTATCGGGTTTAGGTAGTCCCGTAGATGCTTGCTGTTGAGTAGTCTGTTTTGTCTGACTCCCGGCTGGATTTTGAGCACCATTTATATTTCTAATTGGGCCCTTATAAGTATCTCCTATTAAACTGCCTGCAATGGGAAATGGCATCTTAGCTGGTGCAGTCGGCGTACCTGGTAATGCCGCAGCCTCCTGCACACCAGATCCTTTGACATTCTGATAAGCATCATAAGCAAGCGCCAACGTGACTAAAGCCGTCCCAACAATTTCAGTTCCTCCAGCTAAAACATCCGTTACAGGATCTGCAGGACCTCCTCCGGCTACCATAATATTAAACGCAGCATCCTCCGTTGCCTCCCAAGCCATTGTTGTCATTGGAAACTTGGTTGGCGGATCATTAGGTATATCGCCTAAAAAGTCACTATACCTAATTGGATTATCATAATTGGAGGCATAAGGGCTCCACATTTCCATTCCATCGATCTTTGGATCAAGTTGATACCATCTACCACCAGTTTGATCAAGAATGCGGTAATAAGCGTCATATTCATTCAGATCAAAATCATCATTAAGCTCTATGCCATTATACTTCCTTTTATTCTCCACATAGTTCGCACCTTTCAAAGCTTTAGACGATATCCCTGCCATTGAGCCTCCATATGGATAATAATGCGTTTCTTCCAGCAGGGGACCTGCATTGTGGGTGATGATCAAATTATCAAAGAACACATCCTGGGCACTCTCATTGCTTGTATAAATATACAGAAATCCTGTTTTCTTTATTGGGGTCTTATTTAGTACTAATGGGACTAGTGAATCAATCGGCCCTTGTACCTGACGCACACCTGAGTTCTCGTCTACAAGGTTGAACTGGTCATCAAACAGTGCGAAGTTGAGGTACGCCTTGGGTTTGCCAGATAGATTCTGTAAAGAATCTTTTGATTTGAGGCCGTCGTAAACACCGCTGGTGAGCATGTTAACAGGAGCTGTTCCACCGGTACCACTATGCACCCCATCCGAAATACCCCCTCCACTAAACGCCTGGAGAATAGAGGTGACCATACTGGAAGATGTTGTATATGGAGTACTGGCCCCGGCATTCTTATACAAGGCTTTTACCGCGATAGTGATACTATCTCCTGCCATTACCCGCAGGACCAGCGATGGCCCTATCTTCTGCCCATTGGAAGCATTTAACTTTGCTACATAGGCATTGGGATTGGTGGTATTATCAGTTGGATACCCCGTCGGTTTGGCTGTACGGGTATTATCTATGTTTGAGAATAAAGCATTCTCAACCGCACTCGCAGCCGTTTCCATTGTGGCTACATACAGAGCCGTATCGGTTTGAGTACCTAATACCATCCTCACATTGCCCAGGTGATCTTTTACAAAGTAATCATAGGCATAACTGACTGGCTGACTGGTTTTATAGACCGGCCGTATCCGTCCTTCTTCATGACTAATATACTGCAGCGTGTCCTGCTCATATACTAAGTCATTGACATAATGAGTGGTTGTCACTTTAACAGGAGTAACGCTGGTGTCTACAACAATCTTTGTCACCTTTTCTCCAGTGCCTTTATACTGGTAATAAATCTGTCCTTTTCCATGCACGTAGATGATGGACGCTAAATTGAGATGATTGTAAAAAATAGAATCTATGTTCTTATTCTTATCCATTGACACATTACCGGAGAAGTCGTACCAGTAATCCTGCGTTTCGTTATTGTTAATCTCTTTAAAGTCTCCCAGTTTAGATGTTGGATCATTGCGTTTGTCTGTAACGAAACCGAGCTTGTTACTGGTTGCATTATAGCCATATTTCAAACTGTCAATCGTCTGGGGAACTGGGCCATTCATCCCTAATTGCTTCAGGGAAAGAATGTTTCCATTTACATCATAAGTCAAACCACTGACGGAGAAATTAACGAGGTTCTGTGCCCAGGTAGTACTACCGGAATTCTGCTGATTAAAGGCCGCCTGGGTAATTCTGTTGGCATTATCATAATCATAGCCAAAAGCGCGGGCAATACCATCTGAGCGGCTCTTCCATTTAGCCCCTGCAATGTTACCGTTCAGCTCTTTGTTGCCGAAGCCGTAATCATAGCACAGTTCCT
>NZ_WRXO01000001.1 GCF_009758125.1 Chitinophaga oryziterrae | reverse complement strand
GCATTGATGAAGAGGATTTTAAGTTCAGGTATAACATCGTCTCTCCGCAACAGATAGATTATAAAATATTCTTAAAATCGAAGTGGCCGGAAGAAAAAATCCTGGCTATTCTTGCTGATTTCGGAGAAGATGAACCTAAAAAAGTAATAGAAGCTATCATGGATGGTGTAAAGATTACAGCGGAAGGAGAAGAGACAGAAAATAAATACTTAACTCAGTTGCGCATTTTATTACAATTACGTAGTTTAGACAAAAAATATACAGAGATGATATCAGTAGCTAGTTTTTTCAAAGAAGAAAAAGATTTCCTTTATATCAGAGGAAAGGAGATAGGTGAAGCCGAAGGAGAAAAAAAAGGAAAAAAGAAGGGCGAAAAGAAAAATAAAAAGAAAACTGCGTTAAAAATGAAGGAAAGAGGACTTGAGTTAAGTCTGATTTCAGATATTACGGAACTACCTATTAAAGCAATAGAAAAGCTTTAGATCACTATATCAATTGCTTTCTCCTACCCTTCGAAGCCATAGAAACACTTTAGCATCCGTATCTTTTTACGTCTCTTTCCTCCCCCTTGTAACAATTCCCCCTTTAATTGTTTAAATTCACTAAAAATACCCTGCTGGTATAATATTTGGTCCATGTTATAACTTATTAAACTACAACAAAATGAAGGCAATCTGGCACAATGAAGTAATAGCGGAAAGCGATAAAACAATTGTGGTCGAGAACAATCATTACTTTCCACAGGAAGCAGTAAACATGTCTCTGCTAACTCCTTCCAGTACCCATACTCATTGCCCCTGGAAAGGAGATGCATCTTATTACAATGTTACGATAGACGGTAAAGTAAACAAAGACGCTGCCTGGTACTACCCGGACCCTAAAGCAGCAGCAGCCGAAATAAAAGACCGCATCGCCTTCTGGAAAGGTGTGGAAGTAACCAGATAAACTACTAAGTATGAAAAAATTTGATGCGATTGTCATTGGCTCTGGCCAGGGCGGAACCCCGCTTGCTAAAAAACTGGCCAAAGCCGGCTGGAATACAGCACTGGTGGAGAAAAGATTTATCGGTGGTACCTGTGTGAATGATGGCTGTACCCCTACCAAATCAATGATTGCCTGCGCCAAAACAGCATATACCATCTCTCATAGCCAGGAATGGGGCATTACCGTCAGCGATTACAAAGTCAATCTCGAAAAGATCATAGAACGTAAAAACGAGGTGGTCAACAGCTTCAGGTCCGGCGCTGAAAGAGGATTGCAGAAAACTGAAGGATTGACAATTTTATACGGAGAAGCTGCCTTCACAGGTGATAAAACGCTGTCCGTAAAATTAAAGGATGGCAGCCAGGAAGAAATCAGTGCAGATTATGTGCTGATTAACACCGGCGCTCTACCAAAAATTCCGGATATAACTGGGATAGACACCATTCCATATCTCACCAGTACAACACTGCTGGACAATAAAACACTCCCCTCTCACCTGCTGATAATAGGTGGCAGCTATATCGCGCTGGAATTCGGACAAATGTTCCGCCGTTTCGGCAGTCAGGTGACCATCATAGAAACCAGCTCTCAATTGCTATCAAGAGAAGATGACGACGTGGCCGCCGAAGTAAAAAAGATCCTGGAAGCAGGCGGCATCACCGTACATACCAGCGCTAACATCAAAAAGATAGAACAGGCCGGCAATGACGTCATACGCATGGAACTAACTTCCGGCGGACAATCGCACATCCTCACCGGTTCTCACCTGCTGGTTGCTACAGGAAGAGATCCACAGACAAAAGCCCTGCAACTGGATAAAACTGGTGTCAGTACTGACGATAATGGATATATCAAAGTGAATGATAAACTGGAAACCGGCGTCCCTGGTATTTATGCTTTCGGAGATGTAAAAGGCGGTCCCGCATTCACACATATCGCTTACAATGATCACCTGATCCTGCTCAAAATCCTTGTGGATAAAAAAGAAGCTTCTATCAAAGACAGACCCGTTCCCTATTGCATGTTCACAGATCCGCAATTAGGAAGAATAGGCTTAACAGAAAAAGAAGCCCGCGATAAAGGCCTCAATATAAAGGTAGCATGCCTAAGTATGGAAAAAGTAGCAAGAGCCATAGAAACAGGCCATACTCAGGGCTTTATGAAAGCCATCGTAGATGCCGGCACAGATAAAATACTGGGCGCGGCCATTTTATGTGAAGAAGGCGGAGACGTCATGTCCGTACTCCAGATGGCCATTATGGCCGGCTTCACTGCCACCCAGCTAAGAGAAATGGTTTTTGCACATCCACTTTATACAGAATCTCTGAATAACTTATTTGCCACTATAGTAGATTAAGTTATTAATTTACTTCCGGGTAACAATCTGAGTATATAAATACCCAATAGCTTGCCTATGATACAACTTGATAATGTAAGTAAGTCGTTCGGTAGCGGCAAGACCGTAGTAAGCAATGTCTCTTTTACGGTAAATGAGGGTGAAATCATGGTATTACTGGGTACCAGCGGTAGTGGAAAAACCACAACATTGAGAATGATCAACCGCCTGACAGATCCCAGCAGTGGTAGCATTTATGTGAATGGTACGTCCGTCACCACACAGCAACCTGAAACCTTACGCAGAGGCATAGGGTATGTATTACAGAACAACGGACTATTTCCGCACTACACAGTAGCGGAAAATATCGCCATTGTTCCGGAGCTGTCCAACTGGGATAAAAAGAGAATCACTGACAGGACAGCTGTTCTTATGGAAAAGCTGCACCTAGCGGCTGATGAATACCTGCATGTCTATCCTCATCAGCTGAGTGGCGGGCAGCAACAGCGTGTGGGCCTGGCACGGGCACTCGCTGCTGATCCACCGGTATTACTGATGGATGAACCATTCGGGGCATTAGATCCGGTGACAAGGGCCAGTATAAGAAAAGAGTTCCGTAACCTGGATGAACTACGCAGCAAAACAGTGATCATCGTTACGCATGATGTACAGGAAGCATTTGAACTGGGCACATACATCTGCCTGATGGATAAAGGCATTGTACAACAGGTAGGCACACCTGCGGAATTATTATTTTCTCCGGCCAACGATTTTGTACATGCCTTTTTCGAAGAGCAACGTTTACTGCTGGAATTAAAAGCATTAAAGCTGACAACCATCCGTCAGTGGTTAAATAATACAACACATGAAAATGCCACATTAAATGGTAATAACTCCTGCTGGGAAGCTCTTGAACAAACTACAGAACACGATATCGTAACGGTGCAATTTGAAGATAAAATATCAACCATAAACACAAACGCATTGATGGATGCAGTAAAACAATATAAGCATGGGCTTCTTTGACTTTGTACAACAGCAATCAGGTAAGTTGCTGGAACAAACACTGCAGCATATCGGCCTTACATTTATCTCATTGCTACTGGCAGTACTGATTGGTGTACCATCAGGTATTCTCATCACCCGCAGGCAAAAGCTGGCGGGAACAATACTCGGTATCGCCGGTGTACTGCAAACCATCCCCAGCATCGCCCTGCTCGGTTTTATGATACCACTGCTTGGCATAGGCGCACAGCCTGCCATTGTTGCGCTCTTCCTCTACGCATTGTTACCAATTATCCGCAATACCTATACAGGCATTCAACAGGTGGACCCTACCGTGACAGACGCTGCCGTAGGCATGGGGATGAGCAAACGCCAGCTCCTGTATAAAGTACAACTTCCGCTTGCCATGCCGGTACTGCTGGCAGGCATCCGTACCGCTACCGTCATCAATGTAGGCGTAGCCACATTGGCAGCCTACATCGCTGCCGGAGGCCTGGGCGAATTCATTTTCGGGGGTATAGCGCTGAACAATACCAACATGATACTGGCAGGAGCTATTCCTGCTGCCTTATTGGCGATCATTTTCGACTGGCTGTTGTCGCTACTCCAAAAGCAGAACCTCCGTAAAGCGAAAAAAGGCCTGTACATCTTACCTTTTCTATTAGTTGGATTATCAGCTTTCTATTTATTACCCGCTGCATTCGGAACCAAGCTACAGGCGGGCTTTACACCGGAATTCATGGGTAGAAAAGACGGCAATCTGGGATTGAAAAAAACCTATGGATTAAATATCAGGACCGTCGTTATCAGCGACATGATCATGTACAAGGCTATTTACGAAAAGAAACTGGACGTCATCAGCGGAAGCAGCACGGACGGACGTGTAAAGGCCTATGACCTGATAGTACTGAAAGATGATAAACACATCTTTCCCCCTTATTATGCTGCCCCGATCATCCGCCAGGAAACACTCGATAAGTATCCGGAACTGACAAGTGTGCTGAATAAATTGTCTGGTATAATTAATGATAGTATCATGACGGAGCTCAACTACCGGGTAGATTACCTGAAGCAGGACCCGGCAGTGGTAGCGAAAGATTTCCTGGTAACCAACCACTTATGGCAACCGGAGAAACATGGCACTAAAGGAACTATTCATATAGGGGCTAAAATATTCGGAGACGGATATATACTGGCAAACATGTACAAGATGCTTGTGAATGGGTATACTGACATAGAGGCTATCACAAAAACGGGCCTGGGGGGTACAAAGATCGCTTTTGAAGCCCTTAGCAACGGTCAGATAGATCTTTACCCGGAATATACAGGCACCGGCCTGCTGGTCTTGTTACAGGCCAGTCAGCCCACTATAGATTCGCTCATCACCGATAATCAGAAAGTATATGACTATGTAGCTGAAGAGTTCTCCCGTAAATTTAATATCAGGTGGCTGGCGCCCATCGGGTTTAATAACACATATGCCTTAATGATGCGCAGGCAACAGGCCGCAACATTGAATATTACATCAATATCAGATCTTAAAAACTATTTAGTGCATCACTAACCACCAGGTATATGCAACTGAAAAATAATTTTGAAACAGTGAGGAAGCGCTCCATTCATATATGCGCCCCACTAAAAACGGAAGATTACGTAGTACAGCCAATAGTGGATGTAAGTCCGCCGAAATGGCATCTGGGACATACAACCTGGTTCTTTGAAACCTTTCTGCTAAAACCGCACCTTCCCGGTTATACAGAATTCGATCCTGATTACAACTTTGTATTCAACAGTTATTATGAATCCGTAGGTACCCGCGTAGTACGTACAGACCGTGGTAATCTCAGTCGCCCGGCGGTTGAAGATGTGATGCGCTACCGCGAATACGTGGATGAGGCCATGCATACTTTGCTCGACAATCCCGTTTCAAAAGAACTGGAAACACTGATCGTACTTGGATTGAATCATGAAGAACAACACCAGGAATTATTATATACAGATATCAAATACATTCTTGGACATAATCCGCTTTTGCCAGCTTACGATAAAAACAAGGCAGGTATTAAAACGGTTGAAGATAAGCGTGAAGATTTTCTGATCATGCCGGCAGGTATTTACCAGATAGGTCATGCAGGAGAAGGATTCTGTTTTGATAATGAGTTGTCCAGGCATTCTGTATACCTGCAGGATTATGCCATCAGCACACAACTGGTGACCAACGCCGAATACCTTGCTTTCATGGAAGCAGGTGGTTACAGCGACTTCCGTCACTGGCATGCAGAAGGCTGGGACTGGGTAAAAACGAACCAGGTAAAAGCCCCGTTGTACTGGTATCACGTGGATGGCCAATGGCAGCATTACACCTGGCAGGGCTTACAACCCATTACACCGGATGCGCCTGTTTGTCATATCAGCTACTATGAAGCAGCAGCCTATGCCGCCTGGAAAGGAATGCGTCTGCCAACAGAATTCGAATGGGAAGCAGCCGCGCCTGAACTATCGTGGGGACAACGGTGGGAATGGACAGAAAGCGCTTACCTGCCCTACCCCGGCTTTACAAAAGCACCCGGTGCTATCGGAGAATATAATGGTAAATTTATGATTAGCCAGATGGTATTGCGTGGAGGTTCAGAGGTCACTCCTCCCAATCACAGCCGTATCACCTACCGGAACTTCTTCCATCCTCCTTTAAGATGGCAGTTTACCGGTATCAGGCTGGCAAAACAAAACTTATTCATCTAATACAAAATTGTTATGGCAACCACCACCGTAATGAATCCGTTATTATGTAAGCGAGTTGCAGCACTACAGGACCCGCAGGAAGTCTTTTATCAGGATGTAGTACGCGGCCTTACAGCTACCAACAAGTATCTCGATTCAAAATACTTTTACGATACAAAAGGAGATGCTCTCTTTCAGCAGATCATGAATTGCCATGAATATTATCCAACTAATTGCGAGATGGAAATATTACGTGAGCAGTCTGCTCAGATCATTCAGCTTGTGCAGTCTTACGGCCGCCAGTTTGATGTGGTGGAGCTGGGTGCCGGTGACGCTACCAAATCAATACACCTGTTAGAACAGTTGTTACAGATTGATCCTGACTTCACATATTACCCTGTTGATATATCCGGTAACGTTATTCATCAACTGGAAAGATCATTGCCGGAGAAATTACCTTCCCTGCAATTACACGGATTAAATGGTGAATATTTCGAGATGCTGCATCAGGCGAATATACTTTCATCCAGAAGTAAGCTGGTACTGTGTATGGGCGGCAATATCGGCAATTTCACGCCTGCTGAAACGAAGAAATTCTGCAGGCAGCTGCGCAATTATCTGCAACCGGGAGATATCCTGCTAACAGGTTTTGATTTAAAGAAACATCCGCAGATAATACTGAATGCATATAATGATTCGGAAGGTATTACCCGCAATTTCAATCTGAATCTGTTACACAGGATGAACAATGAATTAGGAGCAGATTTTGACATCAGTAAATTCGATCACTACCCTACTTATGATCCCGGAACAGGTGCTTGTAAAAGCTACCTGGTAAGCCTGGAAAATCAGCAGGTCCATATCGGTACGCATACTTTCGACTTCGCCGTACATGAACCCATTTATATGGAGATCTCTCAGAAATATAGTCTGGCCGAAACAGAAACACTGGCATTACAGACAGGTTTTAAACCGGTCGCTAATTTCTTTGATGAGAAGAGATGGTTTGTAGATTGTGTGTGGTTATGCAGCTGATTAAAAAAGCCTCTTTTCACAAAGAGGCTTTTTTGTTATTTCCATGCTCCCAGCAATCTTCTTATCACTATGATCTCCCCGGTATGATAACTGGTATGATCCCCTATCAGTAAGGCCTCTCTCAGTAAATGCTGACCATCCCCATGCGGAAAAGGCGCAAACAGATCTGCATCCGGTGCTTCCAGTAAATGAATAAATGCTTTATTATCCTTTTTGATCTGATCAACCGCATGTTTCCAGGCAGCTTCATCCGGTGGCTCCGGGTCCTTTGGCCAGTATCCTTCCGGCCAGGAAGGTGATTTGTGCTTGGGATCACGGGAAAACTCCAGGATATCCCATTGGGTAATACGGATATGATCTACCAGTTGCCAGATGCTGTACGGCATCCCTTCCCGCACTACGCCACGTAATTTTGCAGGCAGCCCTTTTATTGCATCGTCGAAGGTAGCATGCGCATTCCCTCCGGCCAGTAATTCCTTCAATGATTTTACCAGTTCCTTGGTATTGTTTGACATGGAGATTTTTTTTCCTACCACGCTCAAGAAAGGTGCCAATGGAATTTAATTTGCTTACTTACCTACAAGTAAGTAATTTTACGCTTTATATATGCAGGATACAAAAGAAAGAATTATTGAGCTGGCCGACCGCCTGATCAGGACCAGGGGGTTTAACGCTTTCAGTTACAAGGACATCTCTGATCCCCTGGAGATCAGGAATGCTGCTATACATTACTATTTTCCATCAAAAACCGACCTGGGAATTGCTGTTATTAACCAGGAAATAGAAAAATTGGCAATCAATAAGCTATATTGGGCTACTTTTCCGGAAAATGAACAACTGCGACTCTTTTTTGATGTGTTCTATCAACGAAGTAAGCAGGGTTTTATATGCCTGATGGGCTCTCTTTCCCCCGATTATGAAACTTTACCGGCAGCAATGCAGGAAAAAGTGCAGCATATGAGTGAAGATGTGCTGGAATGGGTCACTTTGTGCCTGGAAAACGGGCGCAAAAAGCAACTTTTTCATTTTAAAGGAGATGCATATGACCGGGCATTACTGGTGGTATCCAACATGCTTTCCTCCCTGCTTTTAGCCAGGGTAATGGGAAAAGAAGTATTTGAAAAAATGAGTAATCAATTATTAAACGACCTTTTATAAATATTATATAGAATCAATGGAAACATACGCGTTAAAACGAGCGGTAATAACCGGTTTAGGAGCACTTACTCCAATAGGCAACAACGTCGCTGACTACTGGAATAATCTTATAACCGGTATCAGTGGGGCTGCCCGTATCACCAGGTTTAATCCTGAACGTTTCAGAACACAATTTGCCTGTGAATTAAAAGATTATGATCCAACCTTATGGCTGGACAGAAACGATATCCGCAAAACCGATCCGTTCACACAATATGCACTGATCGCAGCTCAACAGGCTGTTGATGATGCTAAACTGGATTTCTCCACAATGGACCCTTTTGATACAGGGGTGATATGGGGGTCTGGTCAGGGTGGTATGCAAACCTTCGAAGAACAGGTAAAGGAATATACATTAGGCGGATTCAATCCCCGCTTCAATCCGTTCTTTGTACCTAAGTTCATTACCAATATGGCTTCCGGTATGATCTCCATCCGTTTTGGACTGATGGGTATCAATTATACCACCGTTTCTGCCTGTGCTACTTCCAATACGGCCATTATGGACGCTTTGAACTATATCCGTCTGGGAAAAGCAAAAGTGATCATCACCGGTGGATCAGAAGCGCCTGTAACAGAGGCTTCTATTGGCGGTTTCTGTGCTATGAAGGCCATGTCTTCCAGGAATGATGATCCCGCTACTGCATCCAGGCCATTTGATGTGAGCAGGGACGGTTTTATCATGGGAGAAGGAGCCGGTGCGCTGGTGCTGGAAGAATACGAACACGCTATCGCAAGAGGCGCACATATCTATGCTGAAGTAGTAGGCGCTTCCATGACGGCTGATGCGTATCATATGACAGCGACCCATCCGGAAGGACTGGGTGCTTTAAGGGCGATGCAGAATGCATTAGGTGAAGCAGGATTGAAACCGGAAGATGTTGATTATCTGAATGGTCATGCTACTTCTACTCCGGTGGGCGATCTCAGCGAGATAGCAGCTATTACCAAATTGTTCGGGGAAGATCCTAAGCATTTGTCTATCAGCGCTACCAAATCCATGACAGGTCACCTGTTAGGTGCTGCCGGTGCGATAGAAGCGATTGCTGCCGTACTGAGTATCAAAAACGGCATCATACCCCCTACTATTAATACAAAAGAACTGGATAAAGCGATTCCGGCTACGATGCCTATCGTATTAGGAAAAGCTATAGAGAAGAAAGTGCGTGTGGCCATGAGCAATACCTTCGGGTTTGGCGGGCATAATGGTATTGTGCTGTTCAGAGAAGTAAACTGATTTTAGACAGATAGAAAAAGCCTGCTTAAAGCAGGCTTTTTTATTTCCCTTTTAAAGGCGTCAACAAGCCGGTTAGCCCGTTTATCTTAATCTCATATATCGTATTCAATAACATCCCCAGTTTGCCCTGTGGCATACCCTTCCGTTGAAACCATTCCAGGTAAGACACCGGCAGGTCGCAGAGCAGTACATCCTTATACTTGCCAAAAGGCATTTTCATGGTAACCAGTTGTTTGAAGATCTCAGGATCGGGTTGTGCTAATTCCATCGGACAAATATCCCAAAAAAAATCCCTACTTTTTTCCCCTTTTTAAAATCCGGAAAGTACAGCATTACGTATGTACCTAGGTTATTAGTATTTATCTATATCTGTTAAAGTATAGGCTAAAGAGACACAAGGGACAGTAAGCATTCATAATCAGCAAATTAGAAAAATAAAATAAATAATTGTGACTGCCTTGTTTTCAAGTAAGAAAACGAACAATTGTGATATGTTTATACCTGTACCTATTGCAAATAAGAGAATGTATTTCGTTTTGCAGTTTTGTAAACTTTTTGATTTAAACATCCCCCCAGAAGAGTGGTAATTCTAGAATGCCCGGTTACAACCCATTGTGGTTGTAACCGTTTTTTGTTTTACCTGTCGGGTATCGGAAATTAAACAGCGGTGTATGGAATACGGGGATACTGCCAACCCTAGAGAGCTATTAGACATAGTACAACAATATGTCAACACAGAAAAGCAACTGGTAACCAATGATATGGAACTGGCTGCCGGGATTCATATTCTCGGCAGAAAACTGGAGGAAGCGGAACTCTCACTAAAAGCAGCAGAACAACAACTGTTAAGATCCAGGCAACGCTACAATAATACGGTAGCAGAAGTAAAGGATTATGCCATAGTGATGCTGGACATCGAAGGCAATATCCTCAACTGGAACAAAGGCGCTGAAGTGATTAAAGGATATACTGCCAGCGAAATACTAGGCAGGAACATCAGATTATTCTACACAAAAAAGGACAGGGAAGAATATTTACCGGAAAAGCTGATTTCCATTGCTTTCAAAGAAGGGCGAGCGAAACACCGAGGCTGGAACGTACGTAAAGACGGCACTACTTTCTGGGGTACCGTTACCATCACTGCCATACGTAACGATGACGGTGATATCAGCGGATTTATAAAGATCACACATGATCTGACAGAGAAAAAACTGGCGGAAGAAAACAAGCGTTTATATATTGAACAACTGGAACTCAGGAACATAGAGCTGGAGCAATTCACTTACATTGCTTCTCATGATCTGCAGGAACCATTACGTTCCATTACCAGTCTTGTTGAAATACTCACAGAAGAATACACCGGCCAGCTGGATGAAAATGCCGGCAAATACCTGCGGTTCATTACCCAATCGTCCAATCGCATGAGCCAACTGATCATAGCCTTGCTTGATCATTCCCGTATAGGAAGAGAAAGAGTCCCGGAAAAGGTCGACTGTAATGAATTGATAGAAGCGGTAAAAGCCGACCTGCGCAAGGCTATAGAAGAAAGTAACGCAAGAGTGACCGTGAAAGACCTTCCGGTATTAAATGCATACCCTGTAGAACTGAAACTATTGTTTCAGAACCTGCTCAGTAACGCTATCAAGTTTAAAAAAGCTGATCAGTCACCCAGAATCCATATTGCAGCCTGCAAAATTGATTCCGGATGGCTTTTCTCCTGTTGTGATAATGGCATAGGAATGGAAGACCGCTACAAAGAAAAAATATTTGAGATCTTCCAGCGACTGCATAGTAAACAGTTGTATGAGGGCACGGGTATAGGTCTTGCACATTGCAAGAAAATCGTAACCCTGCATAATGGAAAAATCTGGGTGGAATCGGCCCCCGGGAAAGGCAGTCAATTTTATTTTACTATTTCAGCATAGATCGTATGAAGAAACTAAATTCTATCCTGCTTGTGGAAGACGATGAAGCTACTAACTTTATCAGTCAGATGGTCATTAAAAAATTAGATTGTGCTAACCATGTAAAGGTAGCCTGGAACGGGACCGATGCACTGGATTACCTTAAACAATGCGCCAATGCTGCCTGTCAGCAACCCGAATTAATTCTGCTGGATATCAATATGCCAGGACTTAATGGCTGGGAATTCCTGGATGAATATTCCAAACTGAAAGAGGACGAAAAAGGTAAGGTAGTAGTCGTAATGCTGACAACTTCACTGAATCCTGATGATAAAAAACGTGCCGCCAACAACCCGGCCATAGCTGGTTTCAGAAGTAAACCGTTAACGCCCGCCATGATGGAAGAAATACTTTCCCAGTATTTTTTCTCCCGATGATGATCACAGCCATCCCCTGTCCTTCCAGGCGGCTATAACAGAACCGGCTACACCACATTCTCCGAGGATATCCTCGAACTCCTCCATATCTGATTCCCAGTCAATCGCATAAGCGGCAAATTCATCACTGACAGGAATACGGTTGTACATTTTACCCGTGGTTAACAGATAAGCCACTTTCCTGAGCATTGCAGTGCCCATATCCCACTTTTCTTCCCGTTCAATGATCTGAACGAACTGACGGAACACGCGTTCAAATTTGCCGGCATTCAGGTGCAAATAAGCATGTGATACTTCTGTAGATAAAAAGATAAGATCGAAAATATCCTCATCCATATGCTCCCTGGTAATCCCGTCTGTAAAGGCAAGAGAACGGGGAGTCAGCAATGGCATGTATTCCGTGACGAACTTATAGTTAATTTCCAGTAGTGATAGCGGCACTTCTATTTTAGCTTCCAGCAGCGTGTCAATGATAGCCTGCGCCATGCTTTCAGAAACTTCGTCGGATAACTGGTTTATATTGACAACGTTATTCAACTGCACATAGGCCAGTGATGTTTTCCCATCTTCGTATACGGTGCGTATTTCATCCAGCTTACCTGTTTCATCATACCTGTAAATCTCTTCATACCTGTATTCTCCCGCACCTGGTGCAATCGCGATACAATCAGCCTTCAGGATCTTTCCATTTTCTGTTGTGTACTTTTCTATTGCACAAAACAGTGAATGCTGATCTTCTATGATACCTGTGATCATCTGCTCTTTAGGTAACCCTTTGTAAACAGGGATATTTCCCCTGCTGTTTACCGACAAGGACTGATAGATCATTTTTTCTCCGTTATTGTAAATAAAACGTTTGATGGCAGAAGGAATGCCAGTTTCCATACAGAACTCAACATACTCCACCACGTTATCACTATAGCTGTAATAACCTTCCCAGCTTACTTTACTTATCCGTTGACCAAAAGAAGTGTAACAGGGTAATCCATCTGCTGCAAAACCATAAAAATGATAATCACTGATTTCGCGGGAACGTGCTTCCGGAAAGAGTTTTTCTTCTGGTTTGAGGAAAAGAGGGGTACCATAATCTTTCAGATCGTATCTGAAACCGGGGATATATCTTTCAGTCTCTATTTTATCCTTGTATTGCTGGATGTGCTCAATTTCGTTAAATGCATGCTTCCATCTTGAGAGTAAGTCTTGCTTCTGTAGTTCCAGGTCCATCGTCGGCATTTTGAATAAAAATAATATTTTATATCATAAAATAAAACATTGGTGAGAATGTAATAATCATATTATAACTTTACTTAAACTAAGAGCAACCAAGTACACCACACTATACCTATGTCCCTAAAGAACCTTCGATTACTAACGTTGTCATATCTCCTTGTTATTTATAACATTGCGAATGCTCAAATGCCACTGCCCCGTCAAACGGGACAACTTTCCAGGGCTTCCATATGGGAGGCAGGACATCCCCGTTCCTGTGGAACGGACGTGATGCTGAAGACCTGGAGACAGGATGCCACCTTTGTAAAAAAGGAAATCGACATGAACAAAGCGTTGCGGCAACAGGCTGCAAGAGCCGCGGTTTATACGCTGCCCGTTGTGTTTCATATCATTAAGGATGATCCGACTACCATTACGGACCTTGATGTGACGAATGCACTGGACATGTTGAACCAGGCATACGGCAAAACCGGTGCATTTGCAGGCGGCAGGTCCGATACGCAGATCAGCTTCTGCCTCGCTAAAACAGATCCTTCCGGTGGATTAACGACTGGCATTCTGCGCACCAAATCGTACCTGACTGATTTTGATGCGGATATGGAAGGTGGTGACCTTACAGCGCTGGGTACATGGGACCCTGCCCGTTACATCAACATATGGGTAGTATCAGATATCAAGTCGGAGTTTATGCAGTCGTTTGAATGCGGGACCTGGACACGATTGAAAATGGCAGGCTATGCCAGTGCAGGAGGAGAAGTGGTGGTATCTGGACTAGGCGTGGATCTCCTTGCACATGAAATGGGACATTATCTCAGTCTGATTCACACCTTTGCCGCACAGGATTGTAAAAACGATGATTGTACCACGGATGGGGATATGGTGTGCGATACGCCTCCCGACAGATCTATTGCCGGTGGTTTTGCCTGCAGTAGCCCTGAAAACTCCTGCAGTACAGATACGCTCTCCGGATTTGCAACAGATGTACCAGACCTTCCGGATAATTTCATGGACTACGGTGGTGGTGTAGGTTGTATACTTTCCTTTACAGACGGACAGGGAACACGTATGCGCAATTTTATAGCGGGCAGTCTTCCGGGAATGGTGAGCAGTACCGTATGCACGCCACCGTGTGTTTCTGCGGCTGTAGCTACCTTTACAAAAGATATCGATTATCCCTTTATAAATGACATCGTTAACTTCACCAATACTTCTACCGGCGCTACCAGTTATGAATGGCTGGTAGACGATGTAGTTACCGCGACCACTACAAATTTCAGTTACCAGGTAACTGCAAAGAAGACCTATAAAATCACACTGAGGGCATACGCTGCACCAGGTTGTTATACAATGACACAGGATATGCTGGTAGTAAGCTGCGGCGTAGTATCGAGATTTTATCCTGATAAAAGAAAGATCGCTTCAAAACAAGGGATAGAACTGGATAGTGTACTCTTCACGAACCGCTCTATGAATGCCAGCAACTACCGCTGGTTAATGAGCAGTAATACCGGTATGGCAGAGCAGGTAGTAAGCACCAATACAGACCTGACATATGTATTCAAGACACCGGGTACTTACCAGGTACGCCTTATTGCTGATAACGGCAGCTGTTTTGATACTACCAATCCTGTAAATATCGTGGTAGATGATCCTACCGCAGATGGGGTGGTATATGTTACGAAAGTGGAATGTTATGATCAGAATCAATTGAAGATCTCTTTGTTCTTTAATAACTTCGGATATAAAACCATTCCAAAGAATACACCTGTTAGCTTTTATAACCGCGATCCAAGAACTGGTAGCGCCACCAAACTGGGCGCCTCATATTTACTACCATACGATATCAAAGGAAAATGTGCGTCCTATCTTGAGACGTATATCCTGAATGCGGGCAGTGCCGGACTGGATACGTTAGTAGCTGTGTTCAATGATGATGGTACTTCCAGTCCATTTGTATTACCCAATCCTTTAGATACGTTGATAGAAAGCAACTATGGTAACAATTACGCCTCTACTGTAAGTTTCAAATTCAAGGTACAGTTCTCTCCATCGGATTTGTACCTGGTACCTGATCAGATCGTAGCATTGACCCCCACAGCGAATGGTAATATGCTGGACGGCGAATGGTGGCCTATATCTCATGTAGATTGCGACCACTGTACATCTGCCAACTTTATCGCTCCTTACAGGAAAGACACCCTGTTTGTACAACAGGTGAAAATATATACTGATAATAATTGTTACGATAGTGCTTTTGTGACGATACATACTGCAACTGTAGATGATTATACCGTGAAAGTACTGACGACTGAATGCGCGAAAGGTGATAGTATCTACCTCACATATAACATCTGTAACAGTTATGCAAAAGGGAATATCCCACAAGGATTATCCCTGAATTTTTATGATGCTTCTTCTCAACAGCTGGATACTACCGTTGTAACAGCCGCGTATAGTTCAGGGTCTTGTGAGACTTTCTCACAAACCATTAAGAACAGTTCAAATGGCGGATTCTTTGCAGCAGTGAACAGTACTGCGGCATGGGCAGAAACAAACACCACGAATAATACGAATGCGGGTGTGTATATTTTCCCATCTGCATCTGTAGTACCTGCTGATACGGTTGTTTACAGAGGCGCAACATTCCCTGTGACTTTCCAGACGAATGCATTTGATCCTGTTACCATTGCATGGGAAACAGCGGATACATATACCATAAGTTGCACAGACTGCCTGATACCTGCTATTAAAATGCTGGACAGCGCTATTGTACCCGTAACACTTACCAGTCTGTATGGCTGTGTGTTAAAGCCTGAAGGTATTATTAAGTTAGTACCCCCGGATTATACTGTAGACATTACAGATGTGAAATGTTATGACAATACACATTCTATCGTCTCCTTTAAAATCTGTACCGCTAACGGATATGATAGCATTTACAAAGCGTTACCGGTCGCTTTTTATGACGGCGATCCGTTAAGTGATACGGCTCACCTGTTAAAACCGGTGTTTGTTACTGTGTTAACTGCGGATGCTGTTTGTAAGGACTATACACATATTGTCGGCTCTCCTGCCACAGGGCAGTTATATGCGGTAGTAAATGATCAGCATGTAGTAAAAGAAACACTGTATGATAATGATACGGATAATGCGGAAGACCTTCCTTTCACGGTCAACTTTGAACCATCCGTACAAGTGGTGAACAGACCGGGAGCCACGGTTAAATTATCTCCTGTAATTATGGGAGGCACTGGTAAGGTGTATACCTGGATGCCTATTGAAGGCTTATCCTGTGGTAATTGCCCTAATCCTACAGCGACCGTTACTACTTCCATAAAGTACCTGGTAGAAGTGAAGAACGAGTATTTCTGTACCGATACAGCGGATATTTCTCTACAGATGTTCACCACCAGCCGTTTTGTAGTGCCTTCTGCATTTACGCCTAACGGAGATGGCGTGAATGATGTGTTCTATATTATTGGCAGTAAGGATATCAGGAATATCAAGAGCTTTATAGTATTTAACCGTTGGGGAAATAAGATGTTTGAAACAAGTAACATTCCGGCAAATGACAGGAGCTATGGATGGAAAGGGACTGACGCAGCTACAGGCCCTTATATCTACTTTGCAAATGTGGAGTTCTCTGATGGAACGACGGAAATTATAAAAGGGTCGGTGATGCTGATAAAATAACTTAGAAAAGGCTCCTTCACGGAGCCTTTTCTTTACAGGAAGTTTTTTAATTCACATCCCAGAAGATTTTCGTGTCTCTTGTATCCTTAGCAGAGACAGCAGAATAATTGGCACTGTTGTATAATTGTTCTGTAGAAGGATAGAGCAGGCGCACCGGTGGCGTTGTAGCGCCGGAAGCAGATGCTGCAGCATACTGCAACACAGGATAACCGGTTCTTCTTAATTCTGCCCATGATTGTCCGGCCTGCAGGATGAAAAAATGGATCCACTTCTGGGTATAGATCTTCGCCAGTTTTTCGGTAGCAGTACCGGTATAAGCGATAGCCGGTTTTTCCAGGTAGCTGGTAACCGTGGCCGAAGATGGTGTTGTTAATACGGACCAGGTCCCGCCACCGGATCTCAGGATACGGGACTGATTGATACCGTAGTAAAAATCAACCGACTGTGTAACACCGGTTTCATAATCTGTCTGTGCGGTCCCTATCCCCCATCTCTCATCTGCTTCTGCTTTCAGGAAACTTACTTCGGAAGCAGTGAACATAACACCGGGTAAGTTATAATTATAGTAGAAAGTAGCGGAGTCGTAGGTAGCATATCCCCCACCCTCATAGTCCGCTGTTGTTCCGTTATAAGGGAAACCTTTGTATTCGCCGGAAGCATTGGTGTCCCAGTATACTGCTGTACGGGGATCATCATTAGCTACCATCAGCGTATCCATCAGGTAGGCAGGACCGAAGCTAAAGTCTTTGAATACATCATACAGATCACTTTTCAGACCACTGGGACTTTCCTGTAATTCTACATTGTAGGTATTATCGGAAATAAGTGGGTATATAGATGGATTATTGAGCATGGTCGTCACTTCTGTTTTTGCGGTAGCTTCATCATAATTTGAAATACGCATCAGCAGGCGAAGACGAAGTGAGTTCGCGTAACGTTGCCATTTGGAAAGGTCTCCACCGAGGACGATGTCCTGCGTCTGTAATTCTTTTGTTGTTACAGTCGACAAAGTAGCAGTATCGAAATAAGTATTCAGGTCTTTGAGTCCTGTGATGAGTGTATCATATACACTGGCGGCATCCTGGAAAGGAGAATTGCTGATATCGCGGGTAGCCGTATTCTGAGAACCTGCCTGGGAAAAAGGAATATCTCCCCAGAGATCTATCATCTGTGCCGTCTGATCATATAATACTACCTGTGCACATTTCAGGAACACCAGGTTGGCGGCTTGTTCTGAAGCAGACAATGCGGCGTAGGTAGTTTGCATTTCACGATAATTGCTCATGATACCAGGGCCGTTATAGTTATAATCCGTACCACTGGAACCGGCGTAGAAGTCTGTCCAGCGACCCTCAGAATAAGTCAGCGAAGGGATATACATTTCTGTAGAGGGAGCCGTAGCAACGGTTTGAGTATATAGTCCCAGCGTAGGCATGATGAAAGTATAGTAATCCCAGTAAGAAGGGTGGATCCTTTTATTCAGGTACATACCCGAAAGCAGTTTACCCAGGGAGCCAGCCGCTGTTTTTTCCGGGTTAAGGTAATCAGCATCTACCTTTTTTTTGCAGGAACTGAAAGTACCCGCCAATAAAAAGAGGGCGGTTATATTGATCAAAAGTCTTTTCATTTTTTTTGTTTTGTTGTTGATTAAAAACGTGCCCGCAGGCTTGCACCCAAACTCCTGGCAGGACCAGCAGTACCACCATCTATCCCCTGACTCAGCCAGGAAGAACCAACAGCTACTTCAGGATCCAAACCATGAGGTAATGTTTTATAGATGTAGAACAGGTTACGTCCAATCAGCGCTAATTGTAATCCCTGGAAATGCAGTTTTGAAACGATGCTTTTAGGCATGTTATAAGTGAGTGCTACTTCACGTACTTTGATGTAGCTGTTATTGAATACTGCCGCAGCGTAATCACCATTTGTTTCCCAGTCGAAATTATTCTCATAATACATGGCCGCGGTAATTACTTTGGTATTGGCAGTACCTGCGCTTGTTACTCCTTTGAGTATCACACCGTCGTTACGGGAGCCACCGGTAGTAGCTGTATATTCAGCATTTGCATCGCTCACTACGTTGTAGGCAATACCACCATGTGCTGCATCTCTGTATTGCAGGGTACTTTCATACATACCAGCGCCAATCTGGTAATAGGTAGGAATAGATACCAGTTTACCACCAAAGCGATAATCCAGTGTTACATCCAAAGCAAAGCTTTTGTACGTAAATGTGTTCGAGAAACCACCCACTATTTTCGGCATAATGTTACCCGCGTATTCGTAGGCATTTTTATTAGTGGTATAAATACCGTTATCATTCACCAGGACATTCCCATTTGCATCTTTTGTTCTTGGGTGTACATAGATATTACCTAAAGCATCTCCAACCTCAGAACGAACGATCAGGTAACCACCATCATAAGAAGCGCTGGTTAAGCTGGTAGCGTTATAAGAGAGGGCCGTCAGTTTATTCCTGTTGATGGCAAAATTGAAACGGGTATTCCAGGAGAAGTTTTTAGCGGTGACCGGTGTGGCACTGATAGCTGCTTCATAGCCATAGTTGGAGATATCACCTGCATTCACCAGTTTGGAAGTTGATCCTGTAGATGCTGCAGTACTGAGGGTCAGGATCTGGTCCATTACCTTGTTGTTATAATAGCTGAAATCTACTGTGATCCTGTTATGCAGTAATCTTGTTTCCAGGCCGAACTCCATTTCACGCTTCTTCTCAGACTTTAGTTTCTCATTTCCGAAATCACTGCTGTTTGACTGTTGATACAACAGGTTGGATTCGTTATAAGATACGGTAGACTGTGTATACATTACATTCGACTGGTAAAGGTTGGGGTGGTTACCTACAAAACCGTAGGAAGCCCTTAGTTTAGCATAGTCTACATACTTCGGCATTTTCACCACATCAGACAGGATGAAACCTGCATTGAAAGATGGGTAGAAATAGCTGTTAGCACCGGATGGCAATGTTGAAGTAGATTCGTAACGGGCAGTACCTTCCAGGTATAAGAAGCTCTTATAGTTGAGGTCCAGGGTACCAAAGCCGGCTACATCCAGTTGTTCTGCGCGGGCAGAAGAAGCGGACAATGCGCTGGCGGAGTTGGCCAGTGAGAACCAGTTCTCTGATACAAGACCATCCACTGTAGATATTTTATTGTAGGTATATTTTTGTCTGCGTGCGGTAAAACCACCTGTCGCAGAAAGACCTAAGTCTTTCGTTATTTTAGGGCTGTACACTAACAATGCATCGCCGTAGGTCACGTTGTTCGCTCTTGATTCCACACCATATGCACCGGTGTAACCCAGAGAGGCGGGTTGTGAGTTATATTCTTTATCGGTAGCATTCCAGCCGGTATAATCGCTCCCCACTCTACCCCTGAATTTCAGGTTATCCAGCAGACCCACATTTAAAGTAGCGCTGTTGATGAAGCGGTTCTGATTTTCATCGTAACTGTTTGTGAGGTTAGTCCATAAGTAGTCCAGCACGTTTGTCGCGCGGATATTATAGGCCAGTTTTTCGTCCTGATCATAACTGCTGTTATTGTAAGCAACATATTTATATCCATCGGAAGTTTTATATTTATTCTTATAGGTATTCATGTCATCGAAACGACTGAAGAATCCGCCATAAGAGCCGAAGATAGTATTCATGACATAAGCACGGTTATGGGTAAAGTTATTGTTGTAGGTAGATACGAGGTCTACGCTGACATTGTTACTTAACTTTAGTGTACCGTTGAAGTTGAAGTTGTTTTTATTCAGGTTCGTTCCCGGCATGATACCTTTGTAATCGGTGCGGGTATATGAGAAACGGAAACTTCCTTTATCGCCGGCATTGGATACGGCAACGTTCAGTGCAGAGTTGTAACCGGTTTCGTAGAAGTCCTTGTAGTTGTTCTTTTGAGCAGCGTAAGTTCTGCTGCTACCATCCCAGTACTTTACTGTACTGTTATCGAATTTAGGGCCGAACTGGTCGTAGGCGCGGTAGTAAGGATGTCTGGAACCGTCTGCATCTGTTATCCATCCCGTTGCGTCTGCGATACCGTTGGTAATGTTTGTCTGTGCATCATAACCAGGGCCGTATTCATTTTGATAATCCGGACTGGAAGCCAGTTTCTCCCGGCTGATGATATAATTCAATTCAACGCCCAATCCTTTTCCTTTCACACCTTTCTTTGTAGTGATCACCACCACCCCGTTCGTAGCTTCTGAGCCATAGAGCGCACTGGCGCTCGCGCCTTTTAATATAGTGAGTGTTTCAATATCTTCCGGGTTAATGTCTAAAGCACCGTTACCATCAATCCTTGAATTAGTAGTACCAAAAGAGCCGGAGGTGAGATCACTGTAATTCCTGATGGGCACACCGTCTACGACGTATAAAGGTTGTGTGCTCAATCCCACAGAAGACACACCTCTCACCTGTACAGAAACCGCGCTGGAAGCACCACCCGGAGCAGACACAATTTTCACACCAGCAGCTTTACCATATAAAGCGGATGCGAAATTCGAACTGCCTGTCTGGGTAAGTTCCTTTGCACTGATAGTGCTGACAGCATAACCCAATGCACGCACTTCTTTTTTAATACCCATTGCGGTCACGACCACTTCATTTAATCCTTTACTGTCCGCCGCGAGTTTAACAGTAATATTGTCTGAAGCAGGTTGTTCCTGCTTCAGGAATCCGATGTAAGAAAAAATCAGTATCGCATTTGATTTTGCCTGTAAATGAAACTTACCGGCAGCGTCTGTGGTAGCACCGTTCGTGCTGCCTTTCTCCTGAACATTTACGCCAATTAATGGCATTCCTTTTTCATCCTGAACAGTTCCCGAAATGGATCTCTTTTCCTGGGCTATGGCGGCATAGGTGCATAGCAGTGCCAGGACCGTACATACAATTAACGATCTTTGCATTTTGTTTGTTTGTGTTTAAGGCAATAGTTATCCCCCCGGCCTTATTGACCAGATCTTGATTTCAGTTCACTAAATAAATTACATGGGTAATTGGAAGAAAGTTACGTTTCTCTTAGATGTTATATCATAAGCTTATTGGTTGCATGTTCACTTGCAAAAAACCGTTGTTGTGTGCTAAAATTACAGGTAAGATTAATTGGCAGGATTCTGAGGTTAAACTTAGATAAAGTTTTTAGAATTAACAAAGTGTTAAGTTGAAAAATCCATTAATGGGAGGATTTTATCGGCGAGTGTTGGTATGAACAGGGCTAAGAATACTGTAGTATCCTTAGCCCTGTCTTTTTATAAAGCTATGGTCAATTCATACTGTTAATCAGCGCTACCAATGCAGTCGCTGAAACAGGAACAGGATTAAAGCTAACGGTGGTATAATTTAAGCTGCCTACGGGGGCTGCTATTGTTACAGCTTTCTTCTCGGCATAGAATACACCGCCGATGGAGGAAATTGCCAGGAAGGTACCCGACTGGCCAACAGGGATGGTATTCTGATAGCTGAGGAATCCTTCAAAACCTGCCGGAGGTGTAAAGATAGTATTGTAGAACTTAATGATCGTATTCTGACCTGTAGGTTTGAAATACAGCATAGAAGGCTCTTCCCCGCTATAGCTGGTCCCGGTTGCAGGATTGTAATTGGTCGTAAAATAAGCCAGTACGGTTGTTTTAGAACTCGAACTGCTGGCCAGGGCATCGCAGTTCCTCCATTTAATCAGGCTATCGAGGCGGAAATTGAGCGTACTGGTAGTACCGTCAAATAAGGCATATGCGGAACCGGGAGTAGTCACCTGCTGCCAGTCTATTCCTTTATTGGCACTCACCTGGGTAGTAACGGTTATAAACTGATTGATGTAGTCATACCCGGAAGTCGAAACGGTTACGGTGGTATCGCCGTCCCACATTGGAATTTGTTTGATGTCTACCTTGGCAGGAACCTGTACTTTTATGGCGCTGTCTGCTCTTAGCTTCAATGTGGTGGTACCTTGTTGGGCACGGACAAAGAATTCCCCGTAAGATACCAGGGCCTCTCCTTTGTTAGTCCCGGTTTGTCTGTCAGCAAAAATCATGTTGGCAGGGGTACTGATTTCCTTAATAGAAATCTGTACGCTACCAGATACAGGGCTGCCATCAGGTTTTGTCAGAGAGTTCTTTGAGATCGTATAAGTGCTACCGGATCTCGTTCTAATCACACTCTGGTCCTGTGTGCTGATGGTAAATGTTTCAAATGCAGGACCGTTTTCCCTCAGGAACTTGTGCAAGATCGCCCCGTCAGGATTGGGAGCTGCTGCGGCAATGCCACTTTTAAGGGATAGTGGATCGTTTTTCATCTGTTTGGAGCATGCGGCAAACAGTAGGGGCATAGCAATACAGCATGCAGCTACATACATGGATTTAGTTCTCATAGATTTTATTTAAAGATTAATAATGGGGAAACAGATTTTGGGTAATCACAATTATAGGTTTAAACACGAAATTAATTCCTTATGCAGCAATAATACGGCAGTCATGAAATGAATTTCAGGAATCAGGTCACTTTTAAAGATGCCCGTAAAGTATGTTTTGCTGTTTGCGAATATTAATCCATTATTTTCCAAATTCAAACCTGGAGGCAGGAGTTATCCTGATCCTTTATTCCGGCAGCAATAGCATTCAGGTTATGGTTTCATCCACACTAATTTCCAGCCACCATCATTCCCATTCTGTTGCTGCTTTACTACCACGTATACTTTTTTGTCAGCATTGTAATCACATGCTTTAAATAGCGCTTTATTGTAATTTCTCTTTTCAGTTGGTTTACCAAAGAGAAAGTCGCTGGGAGGTGTATCCTTTTCACCTTTGAGGGTATAATAAAACGCATCACAGTCATCCAGTGACTTTACTTTACGTGGATTTTTTCCTGCCTGTATTCTTTCGATATTATCAGCATCGTCGTTCAGGAGGAGGTAGTTATTTCCACCGGCACTCAGGTAGTTAAATGATTCCATTGGTGAAGGTTGATCCACCGCGTTCTCAAAATTTGTATAAGCATTATTGAAGGCTAAACTTCTCATCATATTCTTCCTGACATGATTTCTTGGTATTACATAATGCTGTAACTCTTCCTGCCCATCCGCGGCAATCACTGTAACAGTATAGTCCTCCATTTCAATTGAAGTATAGTAACCATAAGTATGTCCAAGGTCCGTTGACAGACCGGGGATGTGGGGGACGTTAGAACTGACTGACAATTTCTCATATACAATTGAAAAACTGCCATCTTCATTCGTAAATAAATTCTGTGGCATATCTGATCTGCTTTTGCCATTTGACCCTATATCAATTTTTCCTGATACAGATTTTTTGAAAGGATCTACAATCGACACGGATGCCGTTCTATCCTCTAACTCAAGCAACATCATCTTCTTAGAAACCGGGTTGTATCTGGCAACAGCTACTTCTGAAGGTTTTTTTGAGGTACCCAGACTTTCTGTTTCCAGTAAAGTATCTCCTTTTGTTAAAGTAGCCAGTAACAACTGACATTCCTTTCCTCCGGACGATTTGGTATTATACCCATATGCCAGCACGCTCAGTTTGTTTTTATCCAAAGCCATCATACCCTGATATTCCATGTATTTATATTTCTCTTCTGGCGACTTATAATATGCATGGCTAATCTCCTTGTTATCAGTATCAAATATTGAAACGACAATACGCTTGTTCCTGTCAGAGACGAAGCTGTTCATTGCTACTACCGCATAACCATTCCCTTCCGGCAATGCTTCTGAGAAA
Organism: Chitinophaga oryziterrae; assembly: GCF_009758125.1. Taxonomy (GTDB): domain Bacteria; phylum Bacteroidota; class Bacteroidia; order Chitinophagales; family Chitinophagaceae; genus Chitinophaga; species Chitinophaga oryziterrae. The sequence goes on along the minus strand of NZ_WRXO01000001.1, from coordinate 1,811,678 downwards.
AAATCCGGTTCCGGTATATTTGCAAAGGCAACACCACCGAGCTTAAAGTAAGACACCTTTTCCAGCTCCCCGATTTTATCTACACTCTTTAATGCTCCTGTAACACCATCAATGATCAGTCGTTGCAGCACTACCTGATGGTTCTCAACAGCACTGACCAGAACCACCACTTCACCATTAATGTCAAACAACCCTTTGACTTTAAAACTGCTCCCCTTGCCTAATTCCGGATGCAGCTGTTTAGTCGCTTTAGCTTTGTATTTATCACTAAATACCCTGACTGTCAGGTTTTTTTTGGTCAGACTCAGATAAAACGTATTACCGTTCTTCATGAGTAATACACGCTGAATTCCAACGGATTCATCCTCAGCAAATACAGGGCTCTGAGAGATTGTTTTTAACTGTGCACTCGAGAATAGGCTCAGTAACAGTAAAATAGGTACGAAAAAACACTTCATAGTGGGGAAATTTGAATGGCGAAGCTACAAATAATTATGATTATTTGTCGTAATTAGCTGAGGATGATCACATTAGTTATTTTATCTATTTAACCGTTAGATACTAAAATAATCATTCTTAAAAAACAGAGACTCCTCTACTGTTGGCAATTGTATCAGGGACAGATGCTACTCTCAGGAGAAAGATTCAACTGATTTTCTAGAATCTCATGATCATTTAACCCGAAAAGTATTACTGTCGGGTAATACCCTTTGCGTAATTCCGGCTGATAAATGATGTAACCATATTCATGCAGTTGTTTAAGCGTTTTGGCAAACGTATTCTTGTTGCCTATATGACTGCCATTCATTAACGGGTCACGTGAGATTTCGAATAGTGGCGGAAAATGGTACTTATCCCAGGTGTTGAACAGTGCGATGTACAATGTAATGTGCCAGGGTTTCAGACGCTTATCCTTTTCTACGAGGCTGTAAAAATTCCGCATGTGACGAATATAATTCATCGCTTAGTTTTTTATGCAAATCAAGAACAGGTGCATGGGGTTCGGCCCCCCATAATGCTTCTACCTTTTATAATTGTCCCAATCAGGAGACCGGTTTTGCCTGAAAAGCCACCGAATGGTCCTTTTAATTGTATTCCCATTATTTTTTGTTTTTAAATTTTGAGTAATTATGCTACGCGGGTTAAATCAGAGTTAACTGTAGCTAATTGAGACAAAGTGGAGGTGTTTTTCAACAACTGGTAAGAGCCCTTTCCTTCCTTCAGTTCGTGTAACGAAATTAAGACCAATCTGTGTAAATTATCTACACAGACCCAACATTTAACAGAATTTTTAGTTCAAGTAGTATAGGACATCGGGAAGTCTCTATATGTAGAACATGGGTTGGATATAGGTTGAACATTCTTTGGTCATTTCCGAACCGACCAAAGAATGTTCAACCTATATCCAACGTATGTTCAAAGTATGTTCTACATATAGAGACTCCCCGGACACTCTCCGGACGAGACACTAATTACAAGCAAATGAAGATTCACTTCTATTTGTACTCTGAATAAAAAGAAGATCTATCCATCAACCGACACCTTTTAAGGCTATACTTTATCATGTCCGAATATTTTGACTCACTTCCGTTTTTTATCATCTTTAGTCACAAGGACATATTTTCTGAAAGCATGCTTCCAAGGCATCGCGATAATCGGCAGAGGCACTAATGCAAATACGAACGCCATCCCTTCTGCCGGTGAACCGGCCAGCTGGTTTGACATCCACAATGGATAAGCAACCAGTATTAACCATATGGTTTTATAAAGTATTTCCAGCATCACAATAGGAAGCATCCTGAGCGGATACAAGATGCCTAATAATGCCAAAACAGAATAAGATGCCCAAACGGCGAAGTTCATAGCTTCAGCAGGATCCCATGCCCCTTTGTGCGTAAAAATAAAGGTCCAGACATCCTTTCCCAGAAAAAGAGCCATCAGTACATATAATGATCTTAAAAGGTAAATCTTAATTCTGGGAACCCCTTCCCAACGGTCGTAATCGGGTCTGAAAATGTTTATCACGATGATGATTTATTTACGTTAATGGTATAAGATAAATATTATCAGTACCTTGTTTCATAGGGCGCCATCTTTTGCGCCAGGTCCTGTTTAGTCTTCTATTCGGAGATAGTTTACTTTTGTTGAACTATTGTATATCTTTTTCAGACGATTTATTCTCTTTCACGCCCATAATCAGAAGCCATAAGCTAACTGAAAATTCTCCGACAAAAGAAGGAATCATAATGTAAGGAAAAAGTGCGCTTGCAAAATTTGGTGAAAGAAACATGGCATAGCTGTTAATTATATAACATAAACCGGCGAGACCATAGAGTACTCCTAATATCCGGGGTAAAAATGTAGACTCAATAATAAGATAGCCAATTATTAAACAATAAAATCCAAAGAATACTAACCCTATAGCATAACCTTCCGCCTGAAGGTCAAGCGCATGATTTGACAACATTGCCAATTGATCAGGTTGAAATGATTTCAGGTATTGTCCTCCTCCTAAAAAAAGCAAAGGAGAAGCCTGATTCAGTAAGTTAACTGCTATAATTGCTGTTTGTATAATTACAAAAAAGATAGCAAGTGTGGCAAGATGTTTATTAACCTGCTTAAACAGAATATAAAAAATAAGTATACACGGAAGACCGATAATGAAATTAGTAAGGTCGGCAACAAAACCCAAACGATACAACATTTCAGATGTCTGAATGTTGTGAGCAGTTGCTATAGCATCGCCAGATACCCTTAATGCCTGACGAACGAATACTTCGGCGAAAAGACCGGTGCCAATAACGATCAGATAAAGTAGTCCTGCTATCCTTGCTAATTTTTTGTTTGTCATCATTTTATTTTATTCTGCTCTTTTGTAGGTATTATTTTATAGCACAAGGCGTTTCTTTTCGCTATAGCTGGTTGGTACTTAAAACTTAAGAAGAAACTAAGTAAGGAGAATGTCCCTATGCAATACAAATATATACAGATATACAAATATATGTATAAAATACTGCTATCCAACTAAAGCTATTTAAAACAGGATAAAAAAGGTAGTTCCGAAGAACCACCCGGATCAGTTATGCGTACGGTAATTAATGAGACTTTATCTTACAGGAATAAATATTCTTTATAAAAGTTCTGTATTGGAAAATTACCACAGCTTCTGATTAATCGAATAATTGTGCCATCCATACAGTAGCATTACCGCATTCAGGATCATCTTCTTTGTATTGCAGAATACGGAAATTATGGGCTTCAAGAAGTGACCGGTATCGATGTGTATCCAGTGAGCCGTGAAACAGGTTTGTTCCCCCGCTCATACCCCAAGCCTCTCCATGTTCTTTTCCCGATGTGAACAACAACACTCCCCTGCTATTCAAATGATTTTTGAAAATATTGAACATAGAGGGTTGATCTTCGGGGGAAAGATGGAAGAAGCTATTCCATGCAATAATGGCGTCAAATTTCTGGTTGAGTGAAAGTTGACGCATATCTGCCTGCACGAAATCAGCAGACGGAAGATTGTTCTTTGCAATGTCCAGCATGCAGTAGCTGGCATCAACCCCCACAACTTGCATTCCCTGGATTAGAAGATAATTCATTATAGGCATTCCTGTTCCACAGCCAAGATCCAATATGTTCGCTCCCTTGCCTATAATATCAATTAAGCTATCCAGGTAGGGTTTCTCCATTAATCCCTGATATCGGTTTTCCGAAAACCAGTTGGCAATAACATTATACGCCTCAAAAACATCCTTTCTTTCGTTTTCCATACAGTTGAGATGAATATAACAAATGTAAGATAAAAGCTAACCCTCAATTGCAATGTTGAGATCAAGTTGGAGAGCTATTACACATTAATAATATTAATTGTACAGAGCTAAAATTTGATTTAAGATATCTTACGTGCAAGCATTTAAAGTCTCCCATGCTCATTCTTTTGAATTTGTTTTATACCTTTGTATTCTCTTACACATGAAAATATATTCAGTACAACAAATCGGGGAATACCACATAAACCATTGTGAGGACTATCTCGTTATTGAGGAAATTGGCAGTAACAGGTTATTATGTGCAGTTATGGATGGCTGTACAATGGGCATTGACAGTTACTTTGCATCTACTTTAGTTGGGAAAATTCTAAGAAAAATAGCAAAGACCAAAGGCTATATGGAATTGTATGGTTTTGATAGTGTTGATGTTGATATTGAAACTATGCTGAAATCAATAATGAAGGAATTATTCTCTGAATTAAATATTACCAGGCAGCAGTTATTGTTAGATACTAAGGAGCTATTAACGACTCTTATCATTTTATTAGTTGATAAAAAATCTAATACTGGATCTGTAATGGTAATCGGAGATGGTTTAATAAGCATAAATGGACAGATTACAGAGTTTGATCAGGATAATAAACCAGATTATATAGGATTCCATTTAAGCGAAGATTTCCAAACATGGTATAGGAATCAAACACAGAAAGTTACTTTTGATGCTATTTCAGATATCAGTATTGCTACTGATGGAATAGCCATGTTTGAAAAACTAAATGATATACCTGTAGAAGAGGTGATTGACCCTATCGATTTTCTGATACATGATAAAAGTGGAGCAAATAATGAGGATATGCTGGAATTGAAGTTGAAACGACTGCAGCATGTATTCGGATTTAAGCCCACGGATGACTTAGCATTAATAAGATTGATTGTATAGCCATTATTACATTTGGCTTCTCAGAGAATAATGGATGAATAGACTCGGCCACTTCGTAATTGGAGTCTGACTATTCAACGACTAAATATTTTTTTTGAAGGTAGGATGTTGAAACTTAAAAAAATAATCCCTTATCAGTTCTGGACGATGAGCCAGATATCTGATAAATAAAAAGTAAAGCAGCTCAAATTGAGCTGCTTTACTTTTTATTTATCAGACAGGTAAAAAAGATGGGGATTAGGAAACCAACCTGGTTTTATTACAATTCTTTCTTCTAATAGCCTCTCCAGAGAATTGTTAATATCACCTTCCGAAAACGAATAACCATACTCTTTTTTTGATGATTCTAAAAATTCATGTAACCTTTGACTATCGAAACCATCACATCTATCGTCAGGCCCAAAATCTACATCAATTGAACTATTATCAAATTCAAAATAACAACCTCCGCCATGAAAATTAAAAAAATAACCTTCTTCCAAAACGCCTTCTTTAGGAATTATATTAATTCTTCTTGCTCCTAATAAAGATTCTCCATTAGTACTATAGCTTTCCTTCAACGTGTTACACATATACGTTGAACATGCTATGTAATCTTTTATTAGTTTTAATAATTCGTCTTCTTTATGATTCATTTTAATTATGGCTTTTTTTGAGCCTACAATGTTTATCTCCAGAATTAAAACAATCACAAACACCTGATAATTATTAAACGCTCTTCACTCAACAGGAAATAAATATGGTCTAGTACTCATACATTAGGATGAGGAAAGAGTTATCCGTCTTTCTTTTATTCAATCAATTAAAAATTATTTACAAGAAGCTTTAGGGGTCATTTTTATAAATTGATTTTATTATCCCTCAATCAAAATTAGGTCACCTAAAAAATAATTGAGGCAACCTAATTCACTGTTTGTGAATCTATTTATTTATGATAAATCGCTTTTGGCCTTTTCAAATTCTTTTAAGAATTCACCTGCAATCATATCAAAATATTGATCAGGAATATAAGATTCATCTATTCCTCAGCCCTAACGACAACACTAATCTATCCAGGGAACATTTTGGCTCTTATAACCACCATTCTCTGGTAATAAGGCTTCATAATCACATGCCGCAACTGCAGCCAAGTTTTGACTCCATAGCCAATTTAATATTCTTGTAGTTTCATCTACATAAAGGGCCTCTACAGTTTCATTTTTAAATTCCAAATATGTCAGATATCTAAAATATAGAAAACCATCGGGAAAATCTCTTTGTCTATATTCGTCAAAGTCTCCATTCTCCTCTATATATAATTTATAATCTCCTTTATCAACGCACGATATTTCATTAACTTCTGCATTAAGAAAAGAGCTGAATCTGCTTTTTAAATTTTCTTCAGACACTAAGCCTGAAACATAGATAGAGCAATTAATCATATGTCACTTTGTTTTATTGGCAGAAGCTCCTCTGATTGGAATCTGAACACCATTATCAAAGGGCCCTCCTTTTTTTATTACTGAAAGATCTACTTTCATGTCCAATATTTCTAGCAACCCATTTTTTACACTTCGTAAACCAGCGTCACCTGTAGTAATCTTACCCGTTTTAATTGCGTGCTGCATCGTTTTCCATTTGGCACTACCAACATTAGGTGTACCAAAAGCCTTCGAAATTAACTCATCAAATTGTTCCGGAGCTACTTTAATGGCTATATCTACATCAGAAGCCGCTGTAGCTGTGCCAGAAGCTCTGCTTCCCTGTACTACTACAATATCATTACTGATATCCCCAACAGTTGATTTCAAATATTTTGACATCGCACTAAAATCTTTCGCATTTATGCCTTGCGGACGAGGCATTGACGCAAACTCTCCTAAGCTTAATAATGTTCCAGTGACATTTGTAAATGCCATTATCCTACCTTTTTCATCAATTTTATTCCCTGCTAAATCTGTAGAATGTTGTGGGCCATTGATTATAGAGGTTCCAACAATCTTTGAATCATTAAACAAGTTATAAAATAGGCCATCTATTCCCAACGTAAAAGCATTCGCTAAGTTTCTTGTTGTATTATTCTGAGTATAATAACTATGCACTTTAACGCTTGTAGGAATTTTTGAAACCCCAGTAGCTACAAAACGAGGCTGATTAGCGATTCTATGTACTTCCACATCATGCTGAAGTTCCATTTTAGCCTTAATCTGATCCTTAATAATACCTATACAATGCTGACTAAATCTAAATTCAAAGACTTCTTCCAGAAAAATATTGCTACACTATAACGGAAAAAGCGCAGCCGATACGACTACGCTTTGATTTCGCTTTGTTCAAATGTTGCAAGATTAAATTTTCACAACACTACTCTAGCGAATACATTCGCTGGAGTTCGCCCATCCTTTTAATAATTTCATCCTTAATAGTATCCAATTCTACGCTAAAAGAATACTAAACTATCGTCTACAGCATTGCCCCTATCATCTTCAATGAACACATATTTTCCTATAAATTGATTAGATCTATCCCATAAGCCTATGGCGATTTCCAGTACGTATGTCTCTGTGTCTTCCTGAGAAAAGACAATTTTTATATCAAATTCTTTTAATTCAATTGTATTAAATGGTACCGGGACCTCTTCCTCCAGGAAAGCATTGTCTTCATTGTTTATACAATTATTATACTTTTCTTTAGCCTTAGTATAAAGTAAGGCTAACTCTTGTTTACTTATATCAATTATCATAATTCGAAGTCAATTTAGTGTCCTCCTATTTTGTCAAAGTAAATATGCCCATTCGGCAATGGATTACCATAAATCCGAATATCTCCGCCCTTTCCTAAGATTTTCACCTTGTATTGATATCCTGTCTCTTTAACTTCAGTTGCTGTTAACTTGATTATACCTTGTTGCCCTGTAGGAGCAACAAGGCCCTTTTCAATTGCGGCAGCAACTTTTTTCTGAAGAGCGGCATCCAATGAATTAAACACAGACGGTTTTACCCATCCCGAAGTCTTGGCCGGCTTATTGGTTCCAGCCGAATTAGTATTGCCTGAACCATTTTGACTCTGCCCATTGCTTTGACCAGAATTAGCAGTTGAATAGACTATCGCGGCTGTTTTCAATTCCAAACTTGCGGTAGTCTTTGCTACTTGAGTCTCTGCAACTAAAGAAAGCCGAGGAGATGTTCCACTACCTACCCCTTCTATCATTCCCGCATTTGCCCAAACATCTGAAGCTGCATTAAACCACTCCGTCTGTTCCGCATTTAATCCTAAACTTTCGGCACTCCTATGGATCAAACCCAGAGAACTTGCTCTAGACAAACCATCCATTGCTCCAAAAAGAGACCCTCCAAGGTATCCTAGATTCCTTTTAAAATCAGTTTTTATTTGGTCGCCGGTCTTTAGACTTATATCGAATTGGTTAATTGCATAGGAGACTTTAGAAACCTTATCATTATAGTAGTCTGTTAATAAACTCCATGCACCTTTTAAATAATCCTTAGGTCCAGGAGGATCTGAGTAATTCCCTAACGCATCGCTATATAATATTGGACTATTATTAAATGTGGCATATTCACTAATTCCAGTGATAGGTTCTGGATCTAAATTCCATCTCCTCCCAATTCTCGTATCATACTCCCAAAACTCTGCTGTATAGCTATTACCCTCTCCGCCTATTTCATCTGACTTCTCTTGCCCATTAAACCCATAACGATAACTACCAAGCGAATAACTCCTATCAGGCTGCAACATACCAAATGGGTAGTAGTCCTGTGCACTTAAAAGTTCTGCTTTGTAATAGTCGCCCTCCAGGACGGGTTTGTCCGTGATGGTGGCCAGTACATTCCCTAGGTGGTTGGCTAACTCATAGCGTTTGAGGCCTAGGTTATCCCAGATGGTGCTGGCGTCGGTGCCGACAGTAAGGTTGGGTTCCCAGATGCCAAGGCGGCTGGAGCCATAGAGCTGCTGCTCTTTCCAATAGAGGGTGGTACCACCGTCTTTGTTGCAGTAAACAGCTAGCGTATTGCCTTGTGCATCACGTACATACCAGGTTTTGTCTGTGACACCGGCATGGGTGTAAGCCTTGTAGATACGGTTACCAGACGCGTCATAACGATATTCCAAAGAACTCCCATCGGCTTTTGTGATGGTTTTGATTTTACCATAGACTGTCCACTGGATGTTGGAGATACCACCCTCGGTGTCTTTTATCAGATTGCCGATGTTATCGTAAAGATAATTGTTTGTTGATTGATTTGATATGTCTTCTGTGTAAGCATCATTAACAACGGAGTCCTGTACCTGGGTGAGGCGGTTACTGGTAAGGTAACCGGAAGCGTCACGGGGATAGATGTATTTCATGCTATCCATAGGAAGGCCCTTGCCGCTGGCTCCACTGCCATAACGTACATAGCTGAGAATGTTACCATTACCATCATACTTGACATCTTCTTTGAAAGGGAAGCCAATAGATGTCGTATTCCAAGTCGTATCACCAACTGTCAATCCGTGCTGACGCATCGCCGTTAAGCGGTTTAGCTGGTCATAGCGGTAGGTGTAGCCTACTGAGGAACCGGCATTGATATCGGATAGCGCAAGCGTGCTACGGCTGATGTTACCGTTGTAGAGATTGCGGCCCATTACATCACCCTGCTGAGGTGACCAATTCAAAGTAAGGGCTGTTTGGGACGCACCAATAGGCTGATAGTCACCGTTGAAGTAGTCCAGGGTGTAGGCGTAGGCATCACGGGCAACAACGGCACGTGGGGAGCCAACAACCCCGTCTTTACCCATGTCGTTAGTAGCGGATAGGTAGTTGCCGTTTACACCCTTCAACCAGCCTTGTAAGGTATAGGCATAGTCGAGACCCTGAACCAGCGCTGTGTTGCCTAATTCCATGCGGGAAAGAGGGCCATGCAGGTAGTAGCGGTAAGCTGCATCTGTTTTGGCATTCTCTATTTCCCAGCCATCGGAAGAAGTACTGTTGATACCCGTACGGGCTTTTATTAAACGATTCTCTGCATCGTATTCGTAGTTATAGAAGAAACGGTCTGCGGAACCCTGCTGGTAACGTACTTTGTTTACCTTCCCACTCACAAGGTCGTATTGATAGTCAATACGTTTGGTACCGAGGTCCTGTATCTGCTGCCACAGCGTTTTTACGTTACCGATCTGGTCGTAGCTGTAATAAGTAGCCTGCTGGGGACTACCCGCAGATGTTTCCTGGAAAGTAACCGCAGCAACGCGCTTGCGCAGGTTATCCTGAGAAAGACCAGCGTCTGCATAAGGCTCATCGTAATAAGTGCGGGTGATCTGTGCACTATCGCCACCTGAGTACAGGAATGAATACACATCATTTGAACTAAGGAATGGGTTAGCTGCCAGCGGCACAACAGCCAACTTCTCGCCTACTTCGTTAATTCGTCCCTGACCATCGTAGATGGTATAACTATAGCGATTGCTGCTATTGCCATTTATAGGTTTTTCTGCTCCGAATTCTGAGAATAGATTACTCTACCCAAATTGTCGTACCAGAAGCGACTGAGGCCACTGAACAAACCTAGTGGCGATTTAGCATCCTTAAACCATTTTGAGGTTAATTGGCTATACTTTTTATTTGCAACCTGCTATTTTGATCTTGATGGCTTCACTGATAACCCTGACATGCGCAATTGTGCGTCTAAAAAATCAATAAACCGTTCAAAAATCAGCTTAACCTCATTTATACCTGCGCCTTCTCCAAAATAATATACGGGAAGGGAACTTGGTCCATCAATAAGAAAATATGCCATTTGATATCCTTGATGCAACCAAAAAACAAACGCATTATCTGGCAAAAGCCCTAAATTATTATCATGCATAATTTCAATTGCGCCATCTTTAAGATCATATAATTCATTTAAAAAAACAGAAGATCCTCGCATAAAAGCTCCTGCCCCATTACCCATAACAAGTAAAAATTCCTTATAGATTAAAGGAAGTTCAATATTAAAGTATTTCTCAGCCTCGATAATATCAACCTTTGAGCAGGGAAAAAGTTCACAACCCTTGCCTTCTAAATGCTTAACAAGTTCCTGAATAGTATTCATATCTATTTTTTCTTCTTTATGCCATCTATAACATTTACTTCCACATTCTTAAATCTGTATCTTTAAATAATAAAAAATCAAATCCTTCTTTTTTCATTACGATGTTGAGATTTACAAATTGAAGCTAAAAAGGCTGCAGCATGTATTCGGATTTACCCCACCCGATGATTTAGCTTTGATAAGATTGATTGTATAGTCCGAAAAAAGATTAATGCTGATCAAATAAAACAAGATCCAATTCTCTTTTAATTGGCACTTTATTCTTCCATTCTTCTTCATCTATATTCATTAATTCCAGGTTAAAATGAAATTTATCAGCTTTTAACATAAGATACTCGCCTAAAGGAAAGTTACCGACTTCCCAATTATTCTTATATCCAATGAAACCAAATTCCAGTAAAAGTCTATCTAATGAGGAATAAATTTCATTAAATAAGTTATCGAATGATAAATTCTTCTTCCATAATTCCCGACTATAAATAGAACTGGTTGGAGATAACTCAATAATTCTTATTTCTAATTCTGATTGCAAGCTGTCAGCCGTTATAATCCAGGAGTAATTAACACGATCATCATACCACATGATTTCAAAACTGTATGGGAAGATGTCGCCATTTGCTTCTCTACGACAGCTATAAACAAAAAAAAGCCCATTTAAAAGTTCCTGAAATTTATCTCCATATGCATAGCTATGTCCAATTTTTATTTTCTCATCCTCTGTTTCAAGTTCGGCTACGATATAGCCAACGGTCTGAATGTTAAATTGAATTTTCATATTAATGATTAATGGGAGTTAATAATATTCATTATACCAGTTTTTAGCCTGTGATTTGTCCTGCATTTACACTTTTGCTTGCTTCATAGACAACAAAGATAAGCACACTCATTTCCTATTTGTTTAAAATATCCAGGTGCATTCATCCCTTATAAAAAGAGAAAAACGGTTCTAACAGGATTCCCCGTTAACACTTTCATGTGATAACATATAAATAATAGTCCTGAATGGCTCATAACCCGTCTATATTTACAAAGTTCGTATAACCTTATAATTCAGCAGATTGAATTCTTTTCTGACTATCTGTTTTCTATATTTCCTTTATACTAATTGCCCGGTAAGTAGTTCTTCATTTCCTTTGATATTACCACGAATGAAATTTTTTCCACGTTAAATACTGATGCACTGCCATCAGCAATTGTTATCCATTTTAAATACCTATCAACAATGAGAAAGACCCACTCTTTTCCCTCGGTCCTGCCAAAATTGCCCGGCTGGATACTGCTATTGTTCTTATTTACCAACGCACACGCACAAAGCGACGGACTGCCACGCGGCGCCTATCAGCTGCCTTATGCCCGTTATGAGGCGGATAACGGCACTTTAAGCGGTGGTGCTGCAATACAGCAATCACCGCAGTTCATCCAGACAGACATCGCATCGGAAGCCTCCGATCAGAAGTATGTAAGTCTGGCCGCTAATAATGCCAGTATTGAATGGACCGCCACACAATCCGCACAAGGTGTAAACCTGCGGTTTACCATGCCGGATGACAATACCGGGGCCGGTTTGACCGGCTCCCTGGGATTGTATGTCAATGGCACTAAAGTGAAGACGATTGCCCTTAGTTCCTATTGGGCGTATCAGTACTTCCCACAGGCAGATCCTGTACAGACGCCTGGCGGCAAAACGTTCATGCGCTTTGATGAAGTACACTTCAAACTGGACAATCCCATTAATGCCGGTGCTACCGTTGCTATCAAAAAAGATAATGGCGACGCCATTACTTATGGTGTGGATTTTATTGAACTGGAACCTGTACCAACTGCACTAACGCAACCTGCCAACTATTTGTCCGTTACAGCTTACGGCGCTGTAGCAGATGACCAGACAGACGATTTCGCTGCATTCAATGCCTGTATCGCCGCTGCTGCCGCGCAGGGTAAAAACGTGTATATCCCGGCGGGCAGGTTCCTGCTGAGTGATAAGCTGCCGCTGAATGTCAGCAACATGAAAATACAGGGAGCAGGTGTGTGGTATACACAGGTATACTTCTCTACCGACAAACAATTTTATGGTGGTATCATGGCCCGCGCCAGCAATGTGGAGATCTCCAATTTCTCACTGAATACCATCAACAATGACCGGCTGAAATATGATGAAGCCAATCCCCGTTTACCAGGAGAAATGTATAAGACCTACAAAGGTTTTATGGGTACTTACGGATCAGGATCACGTATTCATGATATATGGGTAGAACATTTTGAATGCGGGTTCTGGATAGCTGGTTACGACCCTCCATATCCTATTGATGTGACGACAGACCTGGTGATCTCTAAATGCCGTATCAGGAATAATTATGCAGATGGAGTGAATTTCTGTCAGGGTACTTCCAATTCCGTTGTAGAGCAATCCAGTGTCCGTAATAACGGCGATGATGGTTTGGCTGTATGGCCTGCTAATGCTGCCGGTAACAATCAGACCTGCCGGAATAATATCTTCAGATATAATACGATCGAAGATAACTGGCGTGCTGGTAGTATCGCATTGTTTGGAGGTACCGGTCATGAGATACATCATAACCTGATCAAGGATGGTGTAGCAGGATCTGCTATCCGTTTTACAAACGACTTCCCCGGGTTTACGTTTGAATATCCCGGAGATGTGATCAAGGTGTATGAGAATACCATGTCCGGTTGCGGTAGCAGCTATGACCTGTGGGACCAGAAACGCGGTGCTATAGAGTTCTATGCAGGTGGCAGCGGGATTTTTAATATGCAGTTTGATAACAATACTATTTTACGTTCCCAGCGTGATGCGATTCAGATTTACGGGAACGGTATTCATCACCTGGTATTTAACAATACCACGATTGATGGTACTGGTCTTGATCCTGTAGTACGCGATGTACCTGCGGACGTATATGGCGGATTTGGCCTGTATGTGCAGGCGGGTTCACAAACTGCTACGTTTAATAATCTGACAGTGACGAATGCGGAATCCGGTGCTTATATCAATAAAAACAACAGCTTCCAGCTTATCATCCAGAATATAAATATTCCTACCTCCGGTGTGAGTATCAAACCTGCCAATGATACCACGCTTACAACAGGACAAATACTACAGCTCTCCGCAGATATATTACCTGTGGACGCTACGAATAAGAATGTTACCTGGAGCAGCTCCAATACGGCAGTTGCCACTGTAGATGCCAGTGGTAAAGTTACTGCAGTAGGTTATGGTACAGCGATCATTACTGTCACTACCGTCAGTGGTAACTTTACGGCTACACGTAAAGTAACGATACAGCCCGGTGTGAATGTAGTAGCTACGACGCCTGCTGCGGCTGAAGGTGGTGCTGCCGGCGTGTTCACCATCAGTACCTCTTCCCTTTCACAAACTATCCATGTGAAATATACGGTTAGTGGTACGGCTTCCGGTAGTGATTATACAGCGAGCCCTCTTTTAAACGGAACGATTACGCTTACAGCAGCGAATCCTTCCGCTACTATCACTATTACGCCGGTAGATGATGTCAGTTTCGAAGGCCCTGAGACATTAAGGATATCTCTTACAAAAGACAGTACGTATAATCTTGGCGGTGATACCACTGCGGTGATCACTATTGCCGATAATGATAACCCGCCTTGTGTGGCACCTGTGATAGCACAGGTATCAGGTACCGCTCCTGTTATCGATCAGGCGATCGATGGTGCATGGGCGATTGCGCCGGTGAAGAATATCAGCAATGTAATACTCGGTTCCCTCCCTGCTGACTATGCCGGTAAATGGCGTGCATTGTACGATAATACGAACCTCTATTTACTGGTAGAAGTAAATGATGCCACTAAATATGCAGACTCCGGTGATAGCTGGTGGGAAGATGATGTAGTGGAAATATTTATCGATGGAGATAACAGCAAAGGTACTTCGTATGATGGTATCAATGATTTCCAGCTGGGCTTCCGCTGGAACGACAATACCATTCATGTGGGTGGTTCTTCTGTCAACAGGACAACCGGTATCAACTTTAAGCAATATGCTACCACTACAGGGTATAACCTGGAAGTAGCTATTCCATGGTCTACTATCGGCGTCTCTCCTTCTATCGGAAAATCATTAGGACTGGACATACAGATCGATGATGATGACAATGGTGGTACCCGCGATGCGCAGATTGCCTCTTTTGCGACCAATACAACCGCTTTCCAGAACCCTGCCGTATTTGGCACTGTATACCTGACTACCTGCAATGGTGCGGCTAATCAGCCCCCTGTTGTGAATGCCGGCACAGACCAGACACTGGCAGCGAATACAACGTCTGTAACACTGCAGGGCACTGGTAGTGATCCGGAAGGCAATGCTGTGACTTACAGCTGGGTGAAAGTTAGCGGTCCTTCCGTGACGTTTAGCAGTACAACAGTTGCTAATCCGGTTATTACAGGACTGACGAATAGCAGTACCTATGTGTTCCAGCTGACTGTCAGCGACGGTACTTTAACGGCCGCAGACCAGGTACAGGTAACTGTTGGTACGGTGAGCAATCCGAATGCCTTAACCGCTTATCCTGCGGGTACGATCACCGTGGATGGTAATTTAAATGAGAGTAGCTGGAACCTTTCCAGGTCCATTGCCAAAACCACGACTGGCTCCCCCAATAATACCGCCACTTTTGGCGTGTTATGGGATAATACGAACCTGTATGTTGGCGTGAAAGTACTGGATGCTTCGTTATACAGTGATTCTCCTGATTCATGGGATAATGATGCCGTGGAAGTATTCATCGATGCCAATAATAACAAGCTGAGTAGTTTTGATGGAAAGGATAACCAGTTCATTAAAGCGTATAACAGCAGTACCCTTTTCAGTAAGGTAGCGGTGACAGGTGTTCAGCATGCCTATGCTGCTATTTCTGGTGGTTATACGGTAGAAATCAGTATTCCGTGGTCACAGCTGGGTCTTACTCCCGCTGCCGGTCTGACGTTCGGGTTTGATGCGGGTTATGACGATGACGATAATGGAGGAGCAAGGGATGGTCAGGCAGTATGGACTGGTACGATCAATAATTATCAGAGTACCGCTGATTATGGTACCGTGGTATTATCGTCCGCTTTACCTGCGGCTTTAGCGGTAGCTGTTGTCAAAGAAATAGCACAACCTGATATGAAGATATTGCCGAATCCGGCTGTTGACGGACGTGCGAAAGTATTGATATCCGGGAATACCGCTAACGGGCATTTGTTTGTGTATGATCTGAATGGAAAACAAGTGTATACAACGAAAGCACAACCCGAAGTATTGCTGAATTTACAGCAGTTACCAAAAGGGGTATATGTAGTGAAATATGTTATTGGAGATAAGACCTTTACAAAGAAGTTGCTGATCCAGTAATGTATTGAGAATTTATAATATGATTGATACTTCCCAAAGGTGAACGGAAATAGGACGTTTCTATATAGCCTAAAGGAATTTATACAGCCTCATTAGTAATAAAATGAAGAATATCAATCTATTGTATATTAAAAAAGTCTTGCGATCTGATGATTGCAAGGCTTTTTTAATTCTATAAACCCCCGCTTGAAAAGCAATAAATTCCCGATTGCGCAAATGGATTTCCCGATTCGTCTACAATAAATGGCTCCCTTGTGCTTCTTTTGCACAATTCTTAACTGTAGTGAACAATTTACATATTTCTGTCATGAGACTTTTACTGACCACATCGATTTGCATATTACTCCCTGTTACGCTGTGGGCACAAAATACCGGAACCGTAAAGGGGAGAGTAAGTACTACCGATGATAAAGCAATCGCTTTTGTTAATGTGAGCATCCCTGCCCTGAAAAAAGGGGTTATCACCTCCGAAGATGGTACCTATCTTATTCAGGGAGTACCTGCCGGCGAATATGTATTAAGGATTTCACATATTGGCATAAAAACGCAGGAACAGCAGATCGAGGTAATTGCAGATACCTCTCTTCCTGTAAACGTTGTCATGTCCCGGAAAGCATCCCAGCTTGAAGAAGTGGTAGTGAATGCACAGAAAGGTGTAAATCAGAAAATAGTGGCCGTCGGGAAGCTGGCCGTGCCGGTAATGGACCTGCCTCAGGGCATTGCAATTGTAGATGAACAGGTAATCAAAGACCAGCAGGCCATGCGCCTGAGTGACGTGATAAAAAATATAAATGGCGTTTACCTGGCAACCGAAAGGGGCAGCACACAGGAGAACTTTTCTGCCCGTGGATATGCCTTTTCAAGTACCAATATGTTTAAGAACGGAGCCCGCGTAAATAGTGGGGCTATGCCGGAAGTAAGCGGACTGGAAAGAGTGGAAGTATTAAAAGGAAGCGCTGCCATTTTATATGGGAATGTTTCTCCCGGTGGTATTTTAAATATGGTTACCAAACAACCTAAATTCTATAAAGGTGGAGAAATATCCATGAGGGTAGGTAGTTATGGATTATATAAACCCGCCTTTGATGTTTATGGTCCTCTTAATGCCAAACTGGCCTACCGGTTAAACGGCACATACGAAAAAGCAAACAGTTACCGCGATGTGGTACATTCAGACAGGTATTATATCAATCCATCTTTGTTATATAAAGTGAGTGATAAAACGGAAATAGTACTGGAAGGCGATTACCTCTATCATAAATTTACACCGGACTTTGGCATCGGGTCCATAGATAATAATAAGATTCCTGATGTATCCCGCTCCGCTTTTTTTGGTACATCATGGCAATATGCGAAAACGCAGCAAACTACCGCTACCGCCAGCATAAGACATCATTTCAATGATAACTGGAGCCTCAACGGCTCTGCTTCTTATCAGGAATACAGCAGGGATTATTATTCCACAGAACGTATTCAGTTTAAGGCCAATGGCGACTGGGCAAGACCTTTAAATAAGACCAGATCTGTGGAAGATTATTATGCTGCCCAGGTAAACCTCAGCGGGAAGTTTAATACAGGTAAAATTGCACACACTTTACTGGTAGGTGCTGATGCCGACCGCTACCTGAACAAAACTTATACCTATGTTCAGCCTACCATATATGATACGCTGAACCTGTTTGATCCCAACAAATTTATACAACGTACCGGCATTCCTGCTTATCGCGACAGCTCACTTGCAAGCATACCTACCAATCGCTTTGGCGCCTATGTGCAGGACCTCATCTCGATCAGTGAAAAAGTGAAAGTACTGGCAGGTATCAGGTGGTCTTTCCAGGAAGCACAGCCTACTACCACGACTTACTATACTAAAAAAGACAGTATTGGTAGAGGGATGCCTAAAACAGATAAAGCCTTTTCTCCCCGTGTAGGCCTGGTGTATAAACCAATTAATACAATGGCTGTATTTGCCAGTTATGCCAATTCGTTCACACCTAACACCGGAACGGACATCTACAACAATGCCTTGAAACCATCTATCATTGACCAGTTTGAACTTGGTATTAAAAATGATTTCTTTAAAGGCGCGCTCTCTGCCAATGTAACAGCTTACCGTATCGTGAATAATAATTTTACACAAATGGCTTTGTTCAAAGCAGATGGTACTGAAAATACCAATACCTCTGTGAAGGAATCAACGGACCAGCAAACGATCAGCGATGGTGTAGAAGTAGATTTGTCGGGCCACCCGGTTAAAGGTCTGGACATTATTGGCGGATATAGCTATAATAATATGCGCTACACAAAAAACGAGAATAAGAAAGGCAATTATGTTGTAGGACAACGTCTTGTCAATACCCCTGCACATACGGCCAATCTTACCGCCTTTTATACGTTTTCAGATCGCGGGTTAAAAGGTCTGAAAGTAGGCGCAGGCGCCTATTATATTGGAAAACGTATCGGTGGCTGGAACAATACAATTGGCCAGTCGTATACATATGACAGACAGATCCCCGTAGATGGTTTTATCACGATAGATCTGAACGCAGGTTATACCTATAAGCATTTTGCAGTGTTGGCTAAAGTATCAAACATTACAAATACTTATAACTATTATGTACACGAGAATTATAGTATCAATCCCATTCCACCCACACAACTATCAGTAACAGTATCCTACAGGCTCTGATCCGATGGAATAAATATTTGAAGAAGGCGTCTCAATTACTTTTGAGACGCCTTCTTTTTTGTATATTGCAGTAGTGTCAGATGTACATTTAATAAATATTTCCACTATGAAAAGACTGTTATTCCTTCTTTGCATTGTTAGTTGTCGTGTATTTGCCCAGGATATTTCAATAAGCTCTCCGGATAACAGGATTACCATTCACGTAAATACAGCGGGTGTTTTAGAGTATAGTATCAGTAAGGATGCGACTCCGCTGATATCTCCTTCTTCACTGGGTTTTGAGTTTAAGCATGAACCGGCAATGGGCGCAGATATGTTAGTACTCGACACGATCACTCGTTTAGTAAACGATACATGGACGCCTGTAGTAAAATCCAAACATGCCAGCATCAATAATAATTATCGTGAGATGGAGATCAGACTAAGAGAAAAAGGTGGTTTAATGCGCCGGATGGACCTCTTTTTCAGGGCTTATAATGATGGTATCGCATTCCGGTATAAGCTATACAGAAGCAGGAAAACAGGTAACCGGGAGATAACGAAAGAAATCACCGGTTTCAGGTTTGCCGGTGACGCAAAAGCATGGATAGCAGAATATGGGGGCTATTCAACTTCACAGGAAGGATTATTTAATGCACGCCCGCTTGATTCTGTGAACGAGCATACCATTGCAGGTTTACCGATGCTGATAGAACTGAACAAAAACAGTTATGCAGCTATTACAGAAGCGAATATCAATAATTATCCGGGATTCTATTTAGGTAAATCAATTGGCTTAACGACCAAACTGGCGCCTTTACCGGGTGAATCTGAAGACGGCGTAAAAGTCCGCTTTTCAGATACACTGTTTACTCCCTGGCGTGTGATAATGCTGGCTGAAAAACCAGGCGATCTGATCGCCTCTGAGATCATTCAGAACCTGAATGATCCCTGTGCGATTGAAGACCCATCATGGATTAAACCGGGTATGAGCGCCTGGGACCATTGGTGGAGCGGCGAAGTGAAAATGGACATGCCTACTATCAAAAGATATATAGACCTCGCTTCACAGATGGGATGGCCTTATATGCTGATAGACTGGCAATGGTATGGTACATTTAATAAGCCGGAAGCGGACATTACTAAAACAGCCTCACAGCTCGATATGTCTGAAATACTACGATATGCGAAAGAGAAAAATGTACGTTGCTGGGTGTGGTTGTATAATACAGATGTAAACAGTAATAATAATTTTGAAGCAGCCTTTCCTGTATATGAGAAATGGGGAATTGCAGGTGTGAAAATAGATTTTATGGATAGAGATGATCAGGAGATGGTGAACTGGTATCATGATATCATAAAAGCGGCAGCCAGACATCATCTCATGGTAGATTTTCATGGGGCTTATAAACCAGATGGCATCATCCGCACTTATCCTAATATGATCACCCGGGAGGGTGTGATGGGCGAAGAATATTCCAAGTTCTCTCATAAAGTTACACCCAGACACAATGTAACATTACCCTTTACACGTATGCTGGCAGGACAAATGGACTATACGCCCGGCGGGTTTCTCAATGTAACCCCTAAAGATTTTAAACAGCAAACGCCTACGCAGGTAATGAATACCCGCTGTGCAGAGTTATCCAAATTTGTGATCTACGAGAGCCCTTTTACTGTATTCTGTGAAGATCCTGAGCATGTGACCGGACAACCGGGAGCTGACTTTCTACGGCTTGTGCCCACTGTATGGGATGATATTAAAGTACTGGAAGGTTATCCCGGTGAATATATCGCGTTGGCTAAACGAAGCGGGAATGACTGGTTTATAGGAGCTATGACCAATGAATCTAAAAGGACGCTGACAGTGCAACTGGATTTTCTGTCTGCCGGGAATTATGAAATGGAGATATGGCAGGATGCGAAAGATGCCGGAGAACAGCCTGCACATCTGACAAAGATCAATAAAAAAATAAAAGCGGGGGAAAAGATCAGGATCGATATGAAAGAAGGTGGTGGTTATGTGGCAAGGTTGCGGGCATTATAACTTTTCCAGCTGCCGGAGATAATCATATTGCAGATCCTCATGCTGCGCTGAAATAGCTTTTTCGATCTTCTTAAGTTGCTGCTGATACAGATTAGATAATGCAAGGCTATCATTCACCTTAATACCGGATTCTTTTACTTTGGTACAGAAATACAGTAACAGTTCTATTTCGGCCTGTTTAGAGCCGGTATATTTGATCTGTTTATTAGTATTACGGAGTATTTTCCTCAAGTGTTTCTTGATGTAATAAACATGACCTCTGCCCGGTTCTGCTGCAAACTCGGTATCCATGTTTTCTTTCACCGCTTCAATATAGCCTTGCAGGTTATGCGACTCGAACAGCAGGTAAGAAAGCAGTTCTTTGTTATCTTTCTTGAATTTCGCCAGTCGCAGGCATAGCTCTACCAGTTGGGCAGGAGGCACCACATTTAACTCTTTCTTTATTTCGGTAAGACCGGCAGCTTTCATCAGGAATAAAAATCTACCAAAGCACCAAAATAAGCATCGTTCCATCCTTCTACGATATCATCATATGCTTCATCAGGAATGTTGGTATGCCTCAGTTCTGCATCCGTTCCTTTTTTGCTGGGATGCAGGATGATGGTAACGATAGATGCTTCTTCCTGTTCTCCGAAATACCATTCCTGCACGATCTTTTTATCGTTCTCGAACTCCAGGTTCATACCGGTGATGCTTTCGCTCCACAGGGAAAACTCAGAGCCTGCTACGTCAGACATCTCTGCAGGTTCGCCTGTCCACAGCTGGATGGTAGCCGGGTTGGTCAGTGCTTTGTATATATCTTCAGGTGGCGCCGGAACCACAAAATGTTTCTTATAATCCTTCATACTACTATTGATAAAGCGCAAAATTACCCCAATTTATTGAAATATGACGCCGCTTCTTCTTTCCATTAACACCGTATCCCGCCAGATGCCGTTCATTTGCCCTATCCTTTCCCTTCTTCCTACCAGCCTGAAACCGTGTTTCTCATGCAGTCGGATACTGGCGGTGTTCTCCGGGAAGATACCAGCCTGTAAGGTCCAGAAATGCTGTTGTTCGCTCTCTTTTATCAATGTTGCCAGTAATTTGCTTCCTACCCCCTGCCCCTGGGCTTCCGGGTGAATATAGATACTGACCTCTGCCACACCGGCGTATACCGCCCTTGCAGATACCGGGCTGAGGGCTGCCCAGCCCAGAATGCGATCATCATCTTTCAAAGCGATCAAACGGCAGGTTTTGACATGCCCCCTATCCCACTCTTCCCATGTTGGGGCTGTTGTCTGAAAGGTAGCATTACCGGAGGCAATGCCTTTCCCGTAGATATCTTTTACCTGCGGCCAGTGAGTTTCTTCCAGGTTACTTATTCTTACTGAGGTAGTCATTGTAGCTTTTCTTTATAAATTCGTAGAGGTCGTAATCAGTGGCATCTTTCATAAAATCATAGGTAGGATGGTATTGTTCCATGAATAAAGAGAGCGTGTCCCCGTTCAGATTGGTGAGCTTGTTTACAATCTCCCGCGAGTATTTATAATTCACAAATTCATCGTGTTCGTAGTTTATTAACTGCTTCTTAAATTTCGACTTCTTGTTATTCTTTTTGATGGAGAGAGCTTTGTAGAGTTGATGAATATCTACGGCTGTTATTTTATAGACTTCGTACCATTTAGGTCGCCGGAAACCAAAACTCTTTTCATATTCTTCATGAAAACGTATCGAGTCTCTCTTATAATTGCTACCCGCTATTCTAACCGCCTGCAATTGAATCGACTGCCTTACCATGATATGATTATGGATTGTTTTTCCAGCGGCCATTACGTAAGCAGATTGCAGGTATCCTAATGTTCTGAAGAAGATGGTATCTCCTGTTCTGGCAGGGATGGAGTAGCGCCCGGAGGTATCGCTGGTGGTGATTACACCGGAGGTTTTGTTGGTGATGGAGACACTTGTAATAGGGATGCTGTCTTCCCCTCTTACAATTCCTTTTAGCAGATGCTGTCCTATGCTGCTCATTGCAGGCAGTAGACATATAAGGGTCAGCAGTAATTTCTTCATGGAGACCGGTTTTCGGATCCTAAGTTAATAATTTTTATGAGGTGTAGTCCCGGTCTTTATTTAACAATCCCAGCGACGATCAATACTGGTAAGTGCTGGCGCACTCATAAATCCACTCTTCTGATTGATGATCCCATTCGGATCAGTAAAATGGTTGGTCAAAATTGTATTAATGCGATTTCTCAACGTTACTTCCATAATTCCCAATAGTGGGTGAAAAGCCTGCGCTATTTTCAAATTCGCTTTATACAACCTGATTGCTTTATGCTTATTATTTTCGGTAGCTGCTAAATATCTGTCTATACGTTGAGCAGACAGGTATAGGCTTAATTTGTTAAATCGCATTTTTAGAAAAAATTTTGAAGATTCTGGGAATAACATTAAGTTAGTGTCATGACGCTTGGTAAAGCCTCTTGCTGAAAAGCAACGTAACTAAGTTTATGATTTTTAAAGGGTCGCTTTTGTGACCCTTTTTTCATTTATGACAACCTTCTTAGTTTTTGGATTAACGAACAGAATAATTTATTATCTATATATCAAATATACATTCTATCATTTAGAATTCCATTTCCTTTTATACAAAATCAAAATTGATTGATCATTACATAAAGTCACTTGGAGCACACCATTTTGGAGGAAGCCTTATGATTATTAATTCTGAGGCAGCAAAAAAATTAATTGATAAGTACTTTTCAATAATAGTTCCCCATAAAAAAACCGCCTCAGTATTACACTGAGACGGCCTTTTCTATTTTTCATTTTTCTATTTTACGCTTTGCAACCACTCATCCGGTATAGGCTGAATCTTTCCGCCATTAACCCGGTATTCCAGTTTAAGGGTGTAACCACCACCACCTTCAACGAACTTAATTTCGAAAGGGTGTAAACCTTTCTGCAAAGCTATCTGTCCGCTCTTTTGCAGAGGGGCATGCCAGCCATCGTTGTCAATCACTTTTTCGTTTTCAATGTAGAGGTTAGCGCCGTCATCTGCCGTGAGGAAGAAGCTGTATATCGCTGTAGAAGGCACATCTATATAGCCGGTGATTTTTGCACCGAAAGACTGGCCACCATGACCTAAACTATCAGGCATGATCGCGTTATGTACATGGATAACGCTATCTGCTTTTTCTTTCAGTTTAGTAACACTCTTATATTCACCATAGTAGTAGTCCAGCCGTAAGCCTTGCTGTAAACCGGAAACATCAACAGGTTTGAAGTAAGACTGCTTGCGATAATTGAGCGTGTAGATATCACTACGGTTACCGGAAGGGCTAAACCCTGCCAGCTTAATACTTACAGTACCAGGGATGATATAGTTGGCCGGGAATTCGGCAGAGTGTACGTTAGGCGCAGTACCATCCGTAGTATAACGGATAGTCATATCCGCCATTGGCTTCGCAATGTTTAAGACAGTCTTATCAACGAAGACGTTGTCTTCTGTGAAGCCTTCGAGGTCTGGCATACGGTAATGAACATTCAGTCTGTCCAGGCGTTTGTATTGCGTGTTGAGGCGCTGAAGATAGCCGTCATAATCAGAACGGTGTGTCCACAGTACTTCAGCGAGGGCAGTCATACGGGGCATGAACATGAAATCAGCACGCTTCTCATTAGGGATCCATTCTGTCCAGATGTTGGCCTGTGCACCAATGATGTATTTGGCTTCATCAGCAGTGAGTGCTTTAGGCACCGGTTCGAAGTGATATACGTTGGAAACAGAATTGCGATCAGGGATACCATCGAAGTACAATGGGTTACCGGGAGTCATGATCACATAGTTGCCATTCTTTGCCGCTTTGATGGGTGCATCAGGTACCCAGCTGCGCCAGTACATCAACACCGCTGTAGGACTGATACCACCTTCCAGGATCTCATCCCAGCCGATCAGCTTTTTGCCTTTGGAGTTAAAGAACTTCTCCATGCGTTTTACGAAGTAGCTTTGTAGTTCTTCAACTGTTTGCAGGTTGTTCGCTTTCATCACTTCTTCGCAGCCGGGGAATGTTTTCCAGCTGCTCTTTTCTACTTCATCAGCACCAAGATGGATGTATTGAGAAGGGAATAAAGCCGCTATTTCAGTGAATACGTCTTCAGCAAAAGTGAAGGTAGTTTCTTTACAAGGGCAGATGGGCGTTGTAAAGAATTTACCCCAGGATGTGCCACCAGTACAGCTCAGGTAAGGATAAGCATTGATAGCCGCCATCATATGACCCGGCATATCTATCTCAGGAATGATCTCGATGTGACGCGCCGCTGCATATGCGATCACGTCTTTCATCTGTACCTGTGTATAAAAACCGCCGTATAAAGTTTTGCCATTCCGGTGAATGATATGGGATTTATCCATCTCCATATCAGGATTGGTCTTTGCCTTCTCCATACAGATAGAATCCTGGTTGTTGAATTCTCTCCAGGCTCCCTGTTGTGTCAGCAGCGGGTATTTTTTGATTTCAATACGCCAGCCCTGATCATCGGTAAGATGCAGATGAAGTTTATTCATTTTGTACAATGCCAGCAGGTCTATGAATTTCTTCAGGTAAGATACGGAGAAGAAATGCCTGGAAACGTCCAGGTGCATACCACGCCATGCATACACAGGATGGTCGGTGATATCTGCTGCAGGAATAGAGATCTTTGTTTGTTTACCGGTTTTTACCCCTTCAATGGAAGGAGGCATCAGCTGACGGATCGTTTCTACCGCACGGAAAGCACCGGTAGCTGTTTTAGCCGAGATCAGCACCTGGGTGGTACTAATATTCAGTTTGTAGTCTTCTTCTCCTTCCAGCTGGTTATCCTGCCGGAATACAATGCTGCCTTTGGCAGCCACGGGTAATACCCTGCCAATGCCCTGTGTGATCAGCGCCTGTAACTGCGCTGCTTCATTACGGAACATAGCCGGCGCTACTAATTTCGTGTTCGCGGTAATTACAAACTCACCCTGTTGCGGTACCAGCTGCTGCGGATATGGAATGATTCCGTAGCGTTCCTGTGCATTGACTGCGGAGTGCAGTAATACACAAAGTACCATAGACCATAATGGTTTAAACATAATATCTCTTTATTGCATGATTAGGAAGAAGGCAAAATACCAAGAATATCAACAGCAAACTGATGCCATATTGCTCTTTTATGCAGTTATATTCGCGCTATATCTAATCTTTAGCTGCTCGAAAAACAGGTGTTCTTCGATTTCACGGACATGCCCCGGAGCAAGTTCCCCCAGTTCAAGATCTTCAATTGAGGTACGGATCAGGCGCTGACAACGATGCCCGATGGCCATCACCATTTTACGTACCTGGTGGAATTTTCCTTCTGTCAGCGTAATTTCAAGCCAGGTATGCGGTAACAGCTCTCTGAATGCCTGTGGCCGGTGGAATAGTCCGGCAGGCTTTTCCACGATCGCGGCATGACAGGGAGTAGTGAGGTAATCCGCTCCGCCAGCGATAACAATTGTGATACCGGTTTTCAATTGTAACAGTTCTTCCGGGGTCACCACACCTTTTACCATCACAAGGTAAGTTCGCTTATGCGGCACCTCTCCCTGGAATAACAACTTTGTTACTTTTTTGTTGGTAGTGAGGATGAGCAATCCTTCAGAATGGTTATCCAGACGACCGATAGCATGTGTCCCCTCCGGGAAATCGAAATCAAGATCGCCCAGGAGCCGCACTTTATCAGGACTGATAAACTGGGAAACCATCTCAAAAGGTTTGTGTATTATAAAGTACCGGTGTCCCGAATCATTCATCTTGCTAAGATATGACCAAATCTGATCAATATTTATTCTATCATTTATGCTAACTATGAATAATTTACAACCATGAAACAAATATTGATTGCTTTTTTACTGGCAGGGACCTGCGCAAGTGCCCAGCTTAAAAAGGATTATCCTATTCAACCGGTGGCTTTTACACAAGTACATGTGTCCGATAGTTTCTGGGCGCCTAAAATAAGAGTGAATGCAGATGTGACCATTCCGTACACCCTGGAACAATGCCGGAAAACAGGACGCATCGATAATTTCAAAAGAGCGGCACATACTATTCCCGGCGATAAAATGACGGAATATACTTTTGATGATACTGATCTCTATAAAGTGATAGAAGGGGCTTCTTATGGCCTGCAAATGAAGAAGAACCCGGAACTGGAGAAGTACCTGGATACACTGATCGCAATCATTGGCGCTGCACAGGAAAAAGATGGTTATCTGTATACTTTCCGTACCGTAAACTCTTCCACTCCTCATCCCTGGATGGGCAGCAAACGCTGGGAAATGGAAGAAGACCTGAGCCATGAACTGTATAATTCAGGGCATCTTTTTGAAGCTGCAGTGGCGCATTATCAGGCTACCGGCAAACGCAACCTGCTGGATATCGCAATCAAAAATGCGGATTTACTGGTGAAGACTTTCGGATTTGGGAAAGAAGAGAAATTCCCTGGGCATCAGATCGTGGAAACAGGCCTCACTAAAATGTACCGCGTTACCGGCAAAAAAGAATACCTGGACCTGGCAAAGTTTTTTCTGGACGTACGTGGACCAGGCACACCTAATAGCGGAGAATATAATCAGTCGTACAAAAAAGTAACCGATCAGCATGAAGCAGTAGGGCATGCGGTCAGAGCTACCTACATGTACACCGGCATGGCCGATGTGGCAGCGCTTACCGGCGATCAGAAATACCTGCATGCGATAGATGATATCTGGGATAATGTGGTGGATAAGAAGCTGTATATCACCGGCGGTATCGGTGCTACCGGCAACGGGGAAGCTTTTGGGAAAGATTATGAACTGCCCAATATGTCTGCCTATGCAGAAACATGCGCAGCTATAGCGAATGTTTACTGGAACAGCCGGATGTTCCTGCTGCATGGAGATGCAAAATATATCGATATCCTGGAACGAACCCTGTATAACGGTCTGCTGTCGGGGGTTTCCCTTAGCGGTGACCGCTTTTTCTATCCGAACCCATTGGCGTCTATGGGGCAACACCAGCGTAGTGCCTGGTTTGGATGCGCCTGCTGTATTTCCAATATGACACGTTTTCTGCCGTCTATGCCGGGGTATATTTATGCGCAGGATAAGAATAACCTGTACGTGAATCTGTTTGTAGGCAGTACTGCCAGTATCCAATTGCCAGCCACTAAGGTTAGCTTAACGCAAAAAACTGATTATCCCTGGAACGGAGCGGTAGCCATCACCGTTAACCCAGCTAAAGCAGCTGCCTTTGCATTGCATATCAGGATACCAGAATGGGCTAAGGGGCAGCCGGTACCAGGAGACCTTTATCATGATAAAGACAGTACCTCAGCACCGGTGGTGATCACCTTAAACGGTAAACCGGTGAAGTATGAACTGGTGAAAGGATATGCGGTATTACAGAGAAGCTGGAAAGCCGGAGACAAGATCAATATTGATTTCCCGATGGAAGTACAGAAAGTACTGGCCAACAGTAATGTGAAAGAAGATAAGAACCGCTTTGCACTGGAACGCGGTCCTATCATGTATTGCCTGGAAGGACCAGATAACAAGGATGCTACCGTGCAGAATATTGTGGTGGATAAAAATGCGGTGATCAACGCCGTGTATAAACCGGATATGCTGAATGGCGTTACCATACTGCAAATGCCGGGCGCTTCTGCCAGCAGGCAGTTGAACAGCGATGAGCTGATCAATTCCGTACAGACGGTGACGGCTATCCCCTATTATGCCTGGGCTAACCGCGGCGCCAGTGAAATGACCGTATGGATCCCTTATGAGGCATCTGCAGCCAGGCCCAAACCTGCGCCAAGCATCGCTTCTAAAGCCACCATTACCGCTTCTGTACCTAATAAGCGTATGTACATGGCACTGAACGACCAGTACGAGCCGGTAGATTCAAAAGATAACAGCGCCCTTTATATGCATTGGTGGCCTAAGAAGAATTCACTGGAATGGGTACAGTACACTTTCGACCAGGAGTATACCGTCTCTTCTTCACAGGTATACTGGTATGATGACGGTCCGTTTGGCGGATGCAGAGTACCGCTTACCTGGCGGATCCTTTATATGAAAGATAATGAGTGGGTGCCTGTTGTGAATACGACTCCTTACGAAATAGCGAAAGACAAATACAATTCCGTACAGTTTGAACCGGTGAAAACAACGGCTTTGAAACTGGAAATACAACTGCCGGTAGAAAATGCATCAGGGATTCATGAATGGATTGTGAAGTAATACTAAAAAATTTAGTTTACTTTGTAGTCACATGTCACTTTTCATCACATCATTGAATTCGGGAAGCAACGGGAATTGCTATTATATCGGGAATGACCGGGAAGCTATCCTTGTTGATGCCGGCATTTCCTGCAAGGAAACGGAGAAGCGCATGCGTCGCCTGGGATTGAGTATGGATAAGATAAAGGCGATCTTTATCTCTCATGAACATACGGACCATATCAAAGGCGTACAGGTGATATCCAAAAAATACCAGTTACCGGTTTATATTACTAATGATACTTTACTGAATGGCGGACTTACCCTGAATGAACAACATGTGTTGTCCTTTCAGGCGTATGTCCCTGTTCAGATAGGAGATATTTCCGTGACAGCCTTCCCTAAATTTCATGATGCGGCAGAGCCTCATAGTTTTATAGTGGCCTGTAATGAAATAAAGATCGGGGTGTTTACGGATATAGGAGCCCCCTGCGAACATCTCATCAAACATTTCCAGCAATGCCATGCGGCATTTTTAGAAGCGAATTATGATGAGCAGATGCTCGAACAGGGACGGTACCCATATTATCTGAAAAAGCGTATCCGCGGCGGGCATGGGCATCTGTCCAATACACAGGCACTGGAGTTGTTCAGGACACATAAGCCTGCCTTTATGAGTCATCTGTTATTATCTCATCTCTCTAAGGATAATAATAACCCCGAGCTGGTGCTGAACCTGTTTAACCAGCATGCCGGCGATACTAAGATCATTGTTGCTTCCAGGCATGAAGAAACGGAAGTGTATTATATCAGTCAAACCACTCCCCCGGTCGTAAAGATCAAACCACTACAATTATCCATGTTCAACTAAGATCATCTTTTAACCTGATCCTCATCATATTCCTTTATTTACCTGCCGCATAATTTTGTACTATGTACAATGCAAATTATATCTCAGCAGCAGAAGCCGTGAAATGCGTAGAATCCGGCAACCGGGTATTTATCCATGGTAGCGCAGCTACTCCCCAATACCTGTTACAGGAACTTCAGCACAGACACGCAGAGTTACACGACGTGGAATTAGTGAGTATTACTACCCTTGGAAATGTTGATTTTGACAACCCGCTTTACCGCAAAAGTTTCTTCGTAAATTCTTTATTTGTCTCGGCGGCTACACGTTCAGTGGCGAATAGTCATGACGGCGATTATGTCCCCATCTTCCTCAGCCAGATTCCTCAGTTGTTCAGGAGGAGTATACTTCCGGTGGATGTAGCGCTGATATCTGTATCCCCTCCGGATGAACATGGTTACTGTTCCCTGGGAACCTCTGTGGATATTGCCCGGGCAGCCGTGGAAATGGCTAAATATGTGATTGCACAGGTAAATCCGTTAATGCCCAGGACGCATGGAGAGGGCTTTATACATATGTCCAAGATTCACGCTGCGGTATGGCAGTCCGCCGCTTTACCTGAGCTGGACTATTCCAAATGTACAGAGGTAACGGCTCAGATAGGCCGGAATGTGGCTTCCCTGGTGGAAGATGGCGCCACTTTGCAGTTGGGTATAGGCAGTATCCCCGACCAGGTATTAAGGAATTTAAGTCATCTTAAAAACCTGGGATTACATACAGAGATGTTGTCTGACGGAGTGATCCCTTTATTAGAAAGTGGTGTGATCAATAATACGCAGAAGAAAGTAAATATCGGCCGTTCTGTTACCGCTTTTATGGCGGGCACCCGTAAACTGTATGATTTTGTGCATGACAATCCGTCTATCAGGGTAATGGATATCGGTTATGTGAATGATACAAGCGTTATCCGTCAGAATCCCAAAGCTACGGCTATTAACAGCGCGATTGAAATAGATCTTACCGGACAGGTTTGTGCGGATTCCATTGGCACTTATCAATACTCCGGTATCGGCGGACAAATGGACTTTATGAGAGGTGCGTCTTTGTCTGATGGCGGCAAACCTATCATTGCGCTACCTTCTGTGACCAACAAAGGAGTTTCCAGGATCGTGCCTTTCCTGAAAGAAGGAGCCGGTGTGGTCACTACCCGTGGGCATGTACATTGGGTAATTACAGAATACGGCATTACCGACCTGTTTGGTAAAAATCTGAAACAACGGGGCAAGGCGCTGATAGAACTAGCCCATCCTGATCACAGGGAGCAACTGGAAAAGGCCTTCTTTGAACGGTACCATTAATTATCAGAGTGCATGATACGCTTACGGTGTTTCAGCCCCCATTTAGCTAATTCTCCTATAATATCTTCCAGGGTTTTACCATAAGGGGTGAGTTCGTACTCTACGGTTACCGGTTTGGTATCGTATACCGTTCTCTTTACCAACTCATTCATTTCCAGATCCCTGAGTTCTTTGGAGAGCATTTTAGAGCCAACGCCTTCTACTTCGCGTTGCAGCTCCATAAAGCGTCTTTTGCCAAAGCTCAGCGAGCCGATGATGGCTATTTTCCATTTGCCGTTAAGCAGGTCCAGGGTATCATGAATGGCTCTCAGTTGGCCGACACAGGCCTCGGTCATTTCTGTCGCTTCTATTTTCTTACTCATAACATCTCAGTTAGTTTCCTCAAAGAAAGTACTTTCGTATTGGAAAGCACTTCCAAAAGTAAAGTATGTTGCCGAAATTTGCAATTATGAAAATGAAAGTAGAAATCTGGTCGGATGTGATGTGTCCGTTCTGTTATATAGGTAAGCGCAAATTTGAGGCTGCCATGAGTAAATTTACCGACGCTGCCGGTATAGAAGTGGAATGGCACAGTTTTCAACTGGACCCGACCATAAAATCCGGGCATGACAAAGACCTGTACCAGTATTTATCTGAAAGAAAAGGTATTCCTTACGAACAGGCAGTGCAGATGAATGCTCAGGTGGCTGCAACGGCCGCAGCAGCGGGGATTACGTTTAATCCTGCCAATGCCGTAGTGGCTAACTCCTTTGATGCACACCGCTTAATTCATCTTGCCAAAAAGAATAACCTGGGTGATGAAGCAGAAGAGCGTTTATTCAAATCCTATTTTACAGAAAGCAAGGATTTCGGGGACCATGCGGTACTGACCCAATTGGGTAAGGAGATTGGCTTAGATGAGGCAAGTGTAAAGGAAACCCTGGCCAGCGATGCCTATGCAAAAGATGTGAATGCAGATATTAATGAGGCACAGGCATTGGGAATCAGAGGTGTCCCTTTCTTTGTATTTGACCGTAAATATGCTGTTTCAGGTGCGCAGGCATCTGAAATATTCCTGGAAGTATTAGATAAGTCTTTTGCTGAATGGCGTAAGGAAAATCCTGCTTCGCCATTTGAAACAATAGAAGGTGAAGTTTGTACACCGGATGGAGAATGTAAATAAGATATCAGGGGTTGCTGCCTTTCGGTAACCCCTGAGTACATGCTAATTAACTTCGGCATATACGCTGCGCGACTTTTTAATCCCCTTCATATTAGCATTTGCCCACTCTGCCAGGGCATTCAGCAACGGTACCAGCGTTACGCCTGTATCCGTTAAAGTATACTCTACTCTTGGTGGTATTTCCTGGTACATCTTACGGGATACTAACCCGTCTTCCTGCAGCTTTTTCAATGTTACCGTCAGCATCTTCTGAGAGATATCCCCAATGGTTTCATACAGATGGTTAAAACGCATGGTCCCTTCCTCTCCCAGGGTGGTGATCACCAAAACAGCCCATTTATCACCTATACGGTCCAGCACAGTTCTTACCGGGCAATCAGGATCTCTGTTACGATTTTTCAAATTATTTTCCATGTTAATCAGTTGATGTTCAGTATTACTTACCCCAAAGTAATTGGCAAACCTTTCAGTACCTTATTGTTTGATATTCAATAACTTAATATCTTTGACTTACCAAAAGTAACTTACTACCGTTGGGTATGTAAAGATACTATATATAGTCACTAAATAAACAATTATTATGATTCTTGTAACAGGAGCAACCGGTCATTTAGGAAAACTCACCATCGATTTCCTGCTCAAAAAACAATCTGCAGATACTATTGCTGCTTTAGTAAGAGATACTGCCAAAGCAAAAGACCTTACCGTACAACTGCGCAAAGGTGATTATTTCGATTACCCTTCCATGGTGGAAGCATTTAAAGGTGTGGATACATTGGTACTGGTATCCTCAGGTTCCCTGGAAGACAGGGTACAACAGCATAATAATGCTATTAATGCTGCTAAAGAAAGTGGTGTAAAACATATTATTTATACCAGTATGCTGCGTACTTCCCTTACATCCAAATTTACTGCCGGCATTGATCACTTTCATACAGAAGCTTCTCTGAAAAGTTCAGGTATCCCTTACACGGTATTACGCAATACCTTCTATGCAGATGTAATTACCCTGCTGGCTGGCGATGCACTTACAAGCGGTAACTGGTACTTTGCAGGGGGTACTGCCCAGGCTAACTTTGCTTCCCGTAAAGAGATGGCAGAAGCGCTGGCGAATGTAGCTGCTGATCCTTCCGCACATAAGAATAAAATATATGAGATCACATCAGGCAAAACTTACTCACTGCCTGAAGTAGCTGCTATCATCAGCAAAATCACCGGCAAGACTTTAAACTATACGCCTGTATCTCTGGATGACCAGACAGCTGCCCTGAAACAGGCTGGTTTACCAGAACCTGTTATTGGATTACTGAACAGTATTGCAGAAACAATTTCAAGCGGTGAACTGGACTTTGTAGATCCTGCTCTGGAGAATCTGTTACACAGAAAACCACTGGACCTGGAAGCAGCGCTGAGAGAAATACTGAAATAATTGATGCTGTCCGGATAAAAAAAGGTTGTTACACAATGACAACCTTTTTTTTATTAACGCAAATACACTCCAATTCTGAATTCTTTCTGGATTTATTATTAAAACCAAATTAAAACCTCCTTAAGTATTTTTAATAAATTCTCAATTCTGAATTCTTTCTGTAGTTAGCGTTACCAATGCGTTAAGGAAAGATTACGCTTACATTAATTCATTATTTGCCCTAAAATTTAATATGCCCCCTTCGTAGTATTGTCCCACCAAATCTACAGCTAACATGAAGGGACGTTCTTTCTTCTACATCCAATTATTTGCGTTATTATTTTTTTTCCAGACACTTGTTGCGGGAGATATCAAAGGACATATTTTTGATAAAAATACAAAAGAACAACTGATAGGTGCAGCTATTACACTGCAACCTTCAGGTAAAAAAGTACAGTCATCCCTGGATGGCAGCTTTAGCTTCAAAGGCCTTACGGCAGGGCATTACAGTCTATCCATATCCTATGTCGGTTATACTGTTTCAGATACCAGTATTGAAGTAACAGATAATGGTGTCAGCAACATCAGTATTTATCTTTCTTCAGGCATTTATAACCTGTCGGATGTTGTAATTAAATCAGGCAAAAATGAGGGTTCCGATGAATATGCCAAAAGAAGGGAGCAGACAGCCAACAACATTGTAAACATTGTTTCTGCGCATGCTATTGCGATATCACCTGATATCACGGTAGCCAATGTAATGCAGCGTATCTCCGGTGTTTCTATTGAACGCGGCAGTTCTGGTGATGGTCAGTATGCAATTATAAGAGGCATGGATAAAAGGTATAATACCACGCTTGTGAATGGCGTGAAAATCCCTAGTCCGGATAACAGGAACAGATATGTTCCACTGGACATATTCCCCGCAGAATTACTCGACAGAATAGAGGTGATCAAATCACTGACACCTGATATGGAAGCAGATGCTGCCGGTGGGGTGATCAATCTCGTAATGAAAAACGCACCGGATAAGTTTAAGCTGGAAGGCAACGTAGGTACGGGTTATAGCCAGATTATGCTGAACAGGGATTTTGCTTCTTATTCGAGATCTCATGTAAGTAGTAAATCACCTTCTGAAATCACAGGGCCAGGTCTATATGCACCCATATCAGCATTCCCTTATCAGAATATAATGACAACTACCGGTAAAGCGCCTGTGAATAAGAATGTTAATCTTACACTGGGCAACCGGTTTTTAGATAATAAATTAGGTGTTATTTTCTCAGGCAGTTATCAGAATGCATACAGGGGAAGCAATTCAAACTCATTATTGCAAAGCCCTACAGTACCACCGGCTGCGGATGCCGGTCATCAGCAGCAACCAGCCTTCTCTGATATATTTGCCCGTCAGTTTAATTCACGAACGGACCGTTCCGGACTTGAAACAAAGATTGACTATAACTTCAATGCAGGCAACTCTATCAGTCTGTTTGCCACTTACCTGCAGTTAAATG
This sequence comes from Chitinophaga oryziterrae, assembly GCF_009758125.1. Lineage (GTDB taxonomy): Bacteria > Bacteroidota > Bacteroidia > Chitinophagales > Chitinophagaceae > Chitinophaga > Chitinophaga oryziterrae. The sequence continues at coordinate 1,776,259 of NZ_WRXO01000001.1, read as the reverse complement.
AACAACGGGTAAAAATAACCAGCGACTCACTGTTAGGTGGTTATTCTACTGCTTATAATTATGTAGGTTCCTACTCTATTTACCAGCGTCAGGAAATAAGAACAGACCTGCAAAACATTTCCAATGTTACTTTACAGGGTAAGAACACATTAACGAATAAGCTGACAACTGACTGGTCACTGGTAGCTTCAAAAGCAAAAAGGGAGGTACCTGATAATGCGCAATTCTCTACCGCACAAGCGGTAAATCCCAACACCAACGATGGTACATTCACCATTTCACCAGCCGTAGTAGGAAATGAATCCCGTGAATGGATCCATAATACAGATAAAGACCTTGCAGGCTATCTCCATCTTCATTATAAAGCGGGTACCAAAAGCCTGTTTGGGTTTGGAGGGATGTACCGTCATAAAGAAAGAGATAACTACGACAATGCATATAAACTTACACCTGTAAGTGATTCCAATTCAAATACCCAGCTGTATGTATCCATACCGGCATCGAAGTTCACATTCGTACCTGCCAATGCTGCTTTAGGTAACGCGGCAGGCAATCCCGGTATTTATAATTTCAAAGAGAATGTAGGCGCTGCTTATGCGGACCTGAAGTACAATGTGAATGACCGTATTGAATTATTAGGTGGCATAAGGGTAGAGAATACACATCAGAATTATGTATCGTCTTTACCGGTAACTGTAGATGGGAAGTCGGCCGATATCAGTTATCTGGACGTATTGCCCAGTCTCCAGGGTAAATATTCCCTTGATGCAAGAAGAGCTATACGGTTCTCTTATTTCAGGTCTATCTTCCGCCCTGCTTATGCAGACCTGATCGCATTCCCTGAGCGTGGAAGCTCCAATGACAATTATGAAACGCAGGGTAATCCGCATCTGCAGCATACTGTTATTGATAATATCGATCTGCGTTATGAGATGTTCCCTAAAGGGCTTGATCAGTTCATGGTCGGCGCGTTCTATAAATTCATCAGTAACCCGATCGAGTATGCTTTTACACAGAATGGTTTTGGTGGCATCATACTTTCTCCCAACAATTTCGGGAACGCCAATAACTTTGGATTTGAGGTAGTATTCAGAAAGTACTTCAGCAACTTTGGCGTATCGGGTAACTATACTTATACGCACTCTGTTATCAACTCCACGAAATTCTTTTATTATCAGTCTGCTTCAGGCGAAGCCATTAATGCAAAGGTGGATGAGAGAAGGCCCTTACAGGGACAGAGCGCTCATATAGGCAATTTCTCCCTGCTCTACAAGAGTACCAAAAACAAGATAGATGCACAACTGGCACTGGTGTATACCGGTGAAAGGATCAATACGCTTTCCCTGTACAGAGGGCTTGACAACTGGGAGAAACCGACTGTGAACCTCGACTTTTCCGCACAAAAGGAATTTGGTCATCACTTCATCATTTATGCAAAAGTGAATAACATCCTCAATACGCCTTTCCATTTAATTATCAAACAGAACAACAGTAGTTACAATGGTAAATACAAACTGCCATTCCAGGAAAGTCCGGATTATGTAACCGTACAATACGACAAATTTTACGCTTCATATTCTTTAGGGTTCAGATTCAATTTTTAAAAACAAAATAAACACACATGCAACAAATTAAAATTGGCAGTATCTATGCTTTACTGGCATTTGCAATTGCATTAACATCCTGCTCAAAGTCGGATTCTTCTAACGTTTCTGTTGGACAGATACAGGTAGGACAGGCAGTAAGCGCCTCCACACCTTTATCCGGCGCTATCAAGGGTACGATGCTGACAGGTGAAACCTACACGATCAATGGTGATGTAACCATAAACGCCGGCGATACACTACTGATCCAGAAGGGTGTAACTGTTAAAGTAAACAATGCAGCTGCTATCGTTGTAAAAGGAACGTTTGTTAGTCTGGGTACCAAAGATGCCCCGGTAACAATCACGGATCCATCAAGAACAAAAACTACCGGTTCATCTACGGCCACTTCAGACTCTGCTTATGCCGGCGGATGGTCAGGGATTTATTGTGATAAAACCTGTCCGTTGCTGGTAATCAAGTGGACGCATCTTGATTTCTCCGGAGCAGGTATACAGTCCATTCCTTTTACAGGTCCTTCTGTAGGAGATCAGTATTGCATTTACTTCGGCAATCCTAACGGTAACTTTATCCTGGAAGATTCCTGGATCTATGGTACACCGGATGATGCGGTACGTTTCTATGGTGGTCATGTTAACATCATGCGTAACACGCTTGAGAAATGCGGTGGTACTGGTGGAGATGGCTTCAATGCAAAAGGTGGTACACAGGGCAATATGGCGTACAACCTGATTATAGGAGGAGCTACCAATGGTACTAAATCTGCCAATGACGGTGGTATCCAGCCACAGTGTATGATCGCTATGTATAACAATACATATGTGAATGACGGTTACAGGAATGCAGGTACGTTTGGTGCAAGAGGTGGTTCTGTAGAAGTAGAGAACAACTCAAGAGCGCTGGTATATAATAACCTGATCGTTAACTGCCGCTTTGGTGTAAGGATCGCAGGTGGTAATAATGTGACTGCCAAAGTTTACCTGGCAGATACAACAGGCCCACACACAGGTGATCCGATTGCCCAGACAATGTATGGTCATAACTTCTATTACGCAGATGATGTAACACTGGCCAACCAGTTCTTACCAACTAATATTGCGCAGGCAGTGGTGACTCATCCACAGGCTTCAGATGTTCCTGATATGGCTACCTTCCTGGGCGCATCCTATACTTTTGGTATGCAGTACGATGGCACTTCACTGGTTAGTAAGAACGATCCTTTGTTCGTGAACTATCCGCTGCCTAATAAGAACTATCAGACACAAGCTTCTGTAGATAGCTATAATTTCCATTTACAGGCCACATCACCAGCCGTTGGCAGAGGTTACCAGTCATTCACTCCTATCTCAAATGTACCTGTTGATGCGAACTTTGGTTCCAGCGGTATTACTGGTCCGGGTAAAGACTTAGGCTGCTACCAGTTGGATGGTACAGGCAATCAGCACTAATATTTATTTGTATGTCAAATTTAGCTCCGTTAGGAGTCTCCTAAGTCGCGAATGTCAGGGGACTCCTAACGGAGTCTGGGTTTGATAAGATATTATATTCTACAAACACGTCGCTCCTAACGGAGCTAAATTTCATCAATACACATAATTAATCCTATATTGATAATTAGCATCACAGCTACCCAGCTCTTTAGTAACCCAATTATTGTTTTAATGTATGAATACTATCCGGCATTCCATTATTCTTTGCCTGGTTATATCCAGTGTTTCCTGTAAGAAAAATACTGCTCCTGTTACGACTACCATCACTATTGATACTACACTTATAACAGGTATAAAAGCAACCTTACCGGCAGTATTGAAAGAATCATCAGGATTATGTTATACAGATGGGCAGTTATGGAGTTTTGGAGACAGTGGTAACCCCAATAATATTTATAAGATTGATACCACTACCGGGGCTGTATTACAAACGGTAACCATCGCTAATTATGTGAATGTTGATTGGGAAGATATTACTGCCGATGCATCCTATATTTACATTGGCGATTTCGGGAATAATAGTGGAGACAGAACGGATCTGAAAATTTTACGGGTAAAAAAATCAGATCTCATTAATAGCACGAGTGTGAATGCAGAAGCGATCAATTTCTCCTATACAGATCAGACAGATTTCACGGCTAATGATAACAGTAATTTTGATTGCGAATCGCTGCTGGTTATGCATGACAGTCTGTATATTTTCACCAAGGATGCCGGTGATCTGAAAACCCGTTGTTACAAGATGCCTGCTATACCCGGTACTTACGCACTCTCTCCTTTTACAACATTTGATTCACAGGGGAAGATTACCGCTGCTGCCTATAATCCTGACACAAAAGAAGTGGCTTTACTGGGTTATATGAATAAGAAGATACAACCCTTCATCTGGTTATTGAATGGTTATACCTCGGATAATTTTTTCAGCGGCACAACCAAACGGTTTAATATAGGGAACCAGTCCGACTGGCAAACAGAAGGATTAGATTATATTACTTCAGGCAGGCTGTTTATGAGCTGCGAAAACAGTAGCAGTCATGCTGCTACCTTGTATTATGTGCAGAAAGAAGGGTTTTAGCTTATTTCTTTAATTGCTGATCGATCAGGGCGACCAGTTTATCAAATTCTTCCGGACTATATCCTGTAGACTGATAAATGATTTTCCCGCTGGCATCGATCAATACATTCCTGGGAATACCATCTGTTGCAAATTTGCTGAAGATGCTACGGTCCAGATCAGGAAGAATAGGGAATGTAAAGCCTTTCTTTGCTTTGAAAGGAATGAGTTTTTCCCAGCCTTCTTCTCTGCCAAAAACAAAAAAGGCAAATTTGGGATTGTCTTTGTGTTTATCCCATACTTTCTTTTGAGCTTCCGGTAGCTCTGCATTGCAGGGAGGACACCAGGTAGCAAAGAAATTAATCCATACCAGTTTACCTTTATAGTCGGAGATATTTACTTTTTTTCCTTTTTCTTTTTCAAAAGAAAAGGAAGGTACTTTATTACCGATAGCAGTATAAAAACCTGTCTGGGCAAAGGTGGCGATCGTGATAAAAGATAATAATACCGGGAATAATATCCTTTTCATATGTATAGTTTAAAACTTATTCTTCTGCTTCAATTGTATCTCCTTCCATTTCCAGATAAGTGACATTGATGTTGAGGATCTCTCTGGCAGGGATAATCACCATGTCACCGGGTAAACGGATAGGATCGCCGGGTTCATTGGCATAAAAACTGGATCTTTCCGTACCCGGTGCACCCTGCTGATCAGAAATAGCCCTGCTGCGCAGGTCCCTTCTCATTACCTGGGTAAGTACAATATAATCAAGTTCGGTAGATTTTGTCTGGAAGTAATAATTTTCAAGATACCCTGAATAGATCAATGTCGCTTCTTTGGAAGTAGTCACCACATGCAAAAGGATCACATCAAAGTTCTTATCTGCATATTTACCATCGAATAGTTCGTACCATTCATTTCCTGCCCCCAGGAGGGAGATGATCTTATTACTCAGCCATTCATTTTTAACGATACGCCAGCTTACCAGGAATGCCACGCCAAAGGCAAAGAGTACATATGAAAGGAATATCACGATATCCCATCCCAGTATCTTATTACTGATATGAAAATCGCGGTTGGAATAGATGATATTCAGGATGAGATCATACTTCACCTGTATGCCCAATAAATAGATAATTGGCAGCAACACAAGATGCGTACATATGGGTACTAATATAAAAAGCCAGATAGTGTCTGTGATGGAAAGAGCCCCTAGTAATTCCTTTAATTGGCGATGGTTGTTGAGGGCTAACCTGAAGGAAATGGCGGGTATAAAAAGCAATGTTATCAGGAACGCACCTATTGCAATGTTCATGTATTATATCAGGGTAGAGAAACGTTTACCTTGCGCACTGTAAATTCAATGATTTTGTTCGTATTGTCCAGGGCCGCCTTGAATTTTACCGGCTCCCCGTTTGAAATCCGGTCACTGTTATTATCCACCGCTTTTGATAAAGCACTTGCAGCTTTACTGTTGCGGAGAAATGCGAGCCCGAGTTTACTGATCTTTGCCTTCATAAAGTATTAATTTGATACCTACAACACAAATATAACAAAAAAGAGGCCATTTTGCAAACCGTAATATCATTACGATCATTTATGTTTATACACAAGTAAGCGTAAAGCATTGAATACCACTATAATAGTAGACCCTTCATGTCCTATTACAGCCGGACCGATACTCGCTATGCCCAGCAGGGTAAGCGGGATTAACACCGCGACCATACCCAGACTGATAAACAGGTTCTGTTTGATGATGCCGTTGGCCTTGCGGCTGAGTGCGATGGCGAAAGGCAGTTTGTCCAGCCGGTCTCCCATCAGGGCAATATCCGCAGTTTCCAGGGCTACATCTGAACCGGCGGCTCCCATAGCAATACCTACGGTACTGTTCGCCATTGCCGGGGCATCATTCACCCCATCTCCGACCATGGCCACTTTCCCTTCGGAAGCGATCAGCTCTTTGATGGCAGCGACTTTCTGTTCGGGTAACAGGTTTCCCCAGGCATCTGTAAGACCAATTGCCCTTGCAATCGCATCTGCGACCCGCTGACTATCCCCGGATAACATGATCATCTTCCGGATACCACCTTCTTTTAAAAGCTGCAATACTTCCTTTGCCTCTTCTCTGGGAGTGTCCATCATTGTAACGATCCCTAAAAATTTATCATTTTTCTTTACTATCATGGAAGTATGCCCCTCACTTTCCAGCGAAGTAATCTGATCACTTAATTCAGGCGTTATAGTGCTTTCAAACATCAAACGGTTGCCTATCTGAACAGTACTGTTCTGCCATTTCGCTTTCACTCCTTTGCCCTGTATTGCTTCCAGTTCCTGCGCCTGAGCGATCGTTATACCTTTCAGTTTTTCTGTACCGTCTGTAACCAGTGCCTTCGCCAGCGGATGATCACTCAATGCTTCTACAGCTACAACAGCTTCCAGTAAGTCCTCTTCGCTGATTCCTTCTGAAGGGATGATGTTGGTCAGCCGGGGTTTTCCGGCAGTAAGTGTACCTGTTTTATCGAATGCCAGGGCGGTGAGTGTACCAAGGTCTTCTAACGGTCTGCCACCTTTTATCAGCACACCTTCTCTGGCGGCCCGGGCTACACCACTTAACACAGCGCTGGGAGTGGCTATAGCCAATGCGCATGGACTGGCAGCTACCAGCACAGACATGGCACGGTAAAAACTCTGACTGAAGGTTTCGTTTATTACTAAAAATGCAAAGCATAACAGCACGACGAATATCAATACAACCGGTACAAAAACCTTTTGCAGTTTATCGGTAAACCGTTGAGTGGGAGATTTCTGCTGCTGCCCTTCGTTAACAAGTTTTATTAATCTTGAGATAGTAGAATCTGATGCAGGCCTTGATACTTTTATTTCCAGGGAACCGTTACCGTTGATGGATCCCGTGAATACATTGCTCTTTACCTGTTTTTCTACAGGCATACTTTCTCCGGTGATGGGCGCCTGGTTTACACTGCTGTTACCTTGTACTACTTCTCCATCTGCGGGGATTTTAGTGTTAGGTTTTACAACGATGATATCCCCCGGTTTTAACTGTTCAATTCCTACTTCCTTCCCGTCTTTCAGCCAGGCCGTTTTAGGCGCCAGTTCAGCCAGGGCAGATATCGATTTATGTGCCTTGTTCATGGCATAGTGTTCCAGCGAATGTCCCAGGCTAAAGAGGAACAGTAATAATGCACCTTCTGCCCAGTCGCCTAAGATAGCTGCCCCTACGGCAGCCACCAGCATTAAAGAATCGATATCAAAAGTGCCTGATCTGATATTTTCAATGGCTTCTTTGGCGGTGTAGAAACCACCAAAGAAATAAGCGCTTATATAAAATGCAAGAGGGACCCAGTGAATATTGGTGATAAATGACAAAGCGAAACCAGTTGCCAGCAGACCACCGCAGATCAGACTAAAAATGAGTTCCGTATTTTTACCAAACCAACCTCCGTGTTCATGATCGTGTGTGTGAGGATGCCCCTGCTTATGTTCATGATCGTGATTACAATTATGCTTTTGTTCCATTTTCATAGTTTAATGTTCTTCCTCTTCTTCACTATTTTTCATCTTCGAATATAAGGCATAAGCGCCTTTCAAAACTACCTTCGTATTTAATTTATCAAAGCCCTGCGGTAACATAATCTCTGTGAACCCCAATTCACTGCTACCCTTTTCAACAGCTATCATTTCATACTGATATTGTCCTTTCTCAATAAAAATGTAAGGTTTGTCCTCGAACTGTACAATGGCTTCATCAGGCAAGGCATCTACCATAGCGTTTCCTGTTTCTATCCAGGCTGTCAGGTACATACCAGGTAGTAGTTGTTTGTCTTCATTATCCAGGTGGCAATGTACCTGCACCGTACGTTCATCACTGATCTGCCGGCCTATCAGGTGTACTTTTGCTGTGCGCTGTTTACTTTCATTCGCCAGTGTGAAACGTACCCGTTGTCCTTCTTTCAGTTTGGGCAGGTCTCTTTCAAAGACGGTTAATTCAGCATGCAGGTGTTCCGTATTCACGATTTCAAACAGCTTGTCACTGGGGTTTACAAAAGCGCCTACATTGGTGTTCACTTCTGTAACATAGCCTGTGATGGGGCTATACAGGGAAATAATGCTTTGTATTTTTCCCGCGTCCAATGCTTTCATATCAATATTCAGCAGTTTTAGTTTTTCTTTAAGGCCATTGATCTTTGCCATTAAAGAGAAATAGTTTGCCTTCGACTGCTCATATACTTTTTTCGCGTTCACATTTTCTTTTGCCAGCGAGGTTTCCCGTTCATAATCCGCCTGCAGGTATTCTTCCTGGCTTTTATTCTCCAGGTAGTCCTGTTGCAACTGGATCAGGTCCGGGTGTTGCAGCGTAGCAACAACCTCGCCTTTTTTTATCAGAGAGCCCTGCAGCAGTTCTGTATTCTTAATAAATGCCCCAAAAGGAGCTGCAATGGTAATCAGGCTTTGCGGTGGAACATCCAGTTTCCCGTTGGCTTTGATATTACTGCTGATCTGCTTTAATCCGATTTTACCGGTTGTTATACCGGCATTGGTATATTGAGCGGATGTTAATTCAACTATGGAGGAAGCTCCTTCTTCATGAGGCGCTTCTGCTTTTGGGGTTTTACTCCCGCAGGCGGTGATGATAAAAAATAAGCTACTGTATATGAGGCGTTTCATTTTTTGTTGGTTTAATCATTTCAGATAACACATAAAGACAGGGCAATACCAGTAAAGTAAGGATGGTAGCTGTGAGCAATCCACCGATGACTACAGTGGCCAGCGGTTTCTGTACTTCTGCCCCGCTGCCGTGCGACAAAGCCATTGGCAGGAATCCCAGGGAGGCTACGGTGGCAGTCATGATTACAGGGCGTAAACGGGTACGTGTTCCCTGCAGGACAATCTCTTTCAGGCTGGTAAGTCCTTCTTTTTTCAGACGGTTGAATTCAGCTATTAATACGATACCGTTTAGTACGGCTACCCCAAATAAAGCAATGAACCCTACAGCGGCGGAGATACTGAAAGGCATGTCCCTTATCCACAGCGCGATGATACCGCCGATGGCAGAAAGCGGGATAGCGGTATAAATCAGCAGCCCCTGTTTGATAGAGCCGAAGGTAAAGTAGAGTAACACGAAGATGAGTAACAGGGCTACCGGAACGGCCACTTTTAAACGTGTTCTTGCCTGTTGCAGGTTTTCAAAAGTTCCTCCGTAGGTGATGTAATAACCGGGCGACATTTTTACTTTCTCTGTTATTTTCTGCTGTAGTTCGCTGACGATACTTTCCACATCGCGGCCGCGGACATTAAAGCCGACGGTGATGCGGCGTTTGGCATCGTCACGCTGTATCTGGTTAGGCCCTACTTTCAGTTCTATGTCTGCCAGCTCAGTGATGGGCACCTGCACACCATTGGGAGCGGTGATGTATAATCCTTTTACATCATCCAGGTACTGGCGGTTTTCCTTATCCAGTCGTACGACAAGGTCGAAGCGTTTTTCGCCCTCATATACAATGCCGGCGCTTTTACCTGCAAATGCGGTGTTGATGACATCATTGATGTCTTCAATGTTTAGTCCGAAGCGGGCTATCAGATCCCGTTTGTAGTTGATGACGATTTGTGGCAGTCCTGTTACCTGTTCTACGTAGAGGTCTTTTGCACCTTTGATCCTTCCCGCCACTGCCCCTACTTTTTGCGCATAAGCAGCTAACAGGTCCAGGTCTTCTCCGTAGATCTTTATCACTACGTCCTGACGGGCGCCGGTCATCAGTTCATTGAAGCGCATTTGAATCGGCTGCTGGAAACCGAAGGTAACACCGGGCATTTCTTCCAGCGCTGCGGACATCCTTTCTGCCAGTTCCGGCGTAGCGGTGGCTTTGTTTTTCAACACCACGATAAGATCGCAGGCTTCTACAGGCATAGGATCTGTAGGAATTTCCCCGCTTCCGATCTTGCCTACCACTTCTTTTACTTCATTGGGGAAGGTTTTTAAGATAATGCCTGCGGCTTTATCAGCAGCCGCAATTGTTTCAGACATGCTGCTGCCTTTTAATACACGCATTTCCACAGCAAAATCGCCTTCGTCTAAAGAGGGGATGAACTCAGCCCCCAGCCGGTTGAACAGTAGCAGGCTAAGGCCCAGTAATATCATGGCCGACATCACGATACTCTTTTTGAAACGCAGTGCAAAGCGGATCAGCGGGTTATACACCCGGTAAAAGAAGTCCATGATCTTATCGGAGAAGGTACGTCTGGAAGAGATGTTTTTGTTCAAAAACAAAGCGCTGACCATTGGCACATAGGTAAGCGATAAAATAAAGGCCCCTGCGATGGCAAATGCCACCGTTTGTGCCATTGGACGGAACATTTTACCTTCTATGCCCGCGAGGGCCAGAATGGGGAGATAAACGATCAATATGATGATTTCCCCGAAGGCTGCAGAAGTACGTATACGGCTGGCGGACTGGTATACTTCCTCATCCATTTCTTTCTGGGTAAGTTTGTTACCGGTATTACGTAATCCGAGGTGATGCATCGTTGCTTCCACGATAATCACGGCGCCATCTACTATCAATCCAAAATCTATAGCACCCAGGCTCATCAGGTTACCGGATACGTTGAAGAGTCGCATCATGCAAACCGCAAACAACATTGCCAGCGGGATTACGGAGGCCACTATCAGTCCTGCCCGGAAGTTGCCCAGCAGCAATACCAGTACAAAGATGACGATCAATGCCCCTTCTGCAAGGTTACGGGTGACTGTCGCGATCGCATTGTTCACCAGTTTTGTACGGTCCAGGAAGGGTTCTATCAGCACACCTTCGGGTAATGTCTTTTCTATCTGTGTAATGCGTTTTTTTACATCGGCAATTACAGCAGAGGAATTCGCCCCTTTCAGCATCATCACGATAGCGCCTACCCTTTCACCTTCGGTATTCCGCGTCATAGCCCCATAACGGATGGCATGTCCGAAGCTTACTTTCCCAACATTGGCAATCAGCACGGGAATACCATTGCGGTTGCTTTTGACCACGATGTTACTGATATCATCCAGTTGACTGATCAGCCCTTCACTCCTGATGAAATAGGCATTCGGTCTTTTATCTATATAAGCGCCGCCTGTATTCTGGTTGTTTTTCTCCAGGGCGGTAAATACGTCGCTGATACCCAGGTTCATGCTACGGAGTTTCTCCGGGTCCAGGGCTATTTCGTATTGTTTGAGGTATCCTCCCAAGCTACTTACGTCTGCTACTCCCGGTACGCCCAGTAACTGTCTGCGCACGATCCAGTCCTGTATAGTACGCAGGTCCATGGCAGAGTATTTCTTTTCGTAGCCGGGTTTGGTATGAATTACGTACTGGTAAATCTCTCCCAGTCCGGTAGTAAGCGGTGCCAGTTCAGGGTTCCCCACTCCTGCCGGGATCTGTTCCCGGACAGATGCCAGGCGTTCACTCACCTGTTGTCTGGCCCAGTACACATCTGTTTTATCTTCAAACACGACGGTCACCACGCTAAGGCCAAAGCGTGAGAAGGAACGTACTTCTGTAATTTCCGGGATAGTCGCCACGGACTGTTCTACCGGGAAAGTAACCAGCCGTTCAATATCCTGTGCAGCCTGTGAAGGCGCGGTAGTAATGATCTGTACCTGGTTATTTGTTATATCGGGTACGGCATCGATGGGCAGTCCTCTCAAACTGGAGATTCCCCATATGATCAGTACCAGTGTAAACAATGCTATGACCAGCTTATTCCGTATGGAAAAGCTGATGATCTTATCGAGCATGCAACTGATTTAATTGAGTAATAGATGATTCCTGCGATGTGGGATCAGGCCCGTGGAGGGTTCCAGCAGGAAAAGCTAAAGCTTTGGAGAGTAGCCGGTTGATAAGCTGCGTAATGTGGTTCGTTGGTGCTTTCAACGGCAGCCATCTGTAATGGCTTTTCGAGGATTACGGGAACGGAGCAACTATGGCAGCTGTAAAAAGGAGAACAGCTCCCTTGTGGTTCTTTATGACCGCCGGCACCCATTTCCTGATCTGCAGTACACTTATCGAAAGCGCAGCAGGGAATGACTGCCATCAGCAGTACATAAATGGATAATATGAGTGTGAGCATCTTCAAACCGGGTCAAATATAAAATATTCTGTACTTTAAAGGAGGATAAAAGATTGCAACGTTGATGAATATTATACTTTAAGACTCTCTGAAAGGCTTCGGAAGATACATCTCCTCCGTTTATCTTTCGTTAATTACGGAGGATAAACGGAAGAGATGTATCTTCCGAAGCTTTTAATGAGTTATTCTGGTGTACTTTTAGTTGCCTGGCACCGGAGAAATTAATACTTTGCTATTCTTCTGGCAGGAATATTTGTTACCTTGGCGGTCAGATCGTTTGCATACCCGAGTCCCTTCATCTTTCTCGCCATATGTTTTCGGAACTCTGTTTTACCATCTCTGTGGCCCATGTCGTAAAATATATCTAATCTTAGATTCTTGCGAAAATATCTAACCTTCAAATAGTCATCTAACATCTGCTCAGTTACGAGCCCCACCTCCTTCAGCTTTATCGCCATCTCTTTTTTCGCTTCGGCTTTACCATCTGCGTAACCAATCTTATAATATGTATCTAATTTTACGTTCGCACGATAATCTTTATCCTTCAAAAGGATCTCCATTGTTATTGGCATTGTATTCAATTTAAGATTAACATTGTAATTACGAAGTTTCAGGAGATAGATATGATTACTTACAACAGCTCTATTTCTTCAACAGGAATATTTGTTGCCCGGGCAATCAACTCAGTTGCGACCCCAAGCGCTTTCATATTTATTGCTATCTTTTTTTGGGCTTTTGCTTCCCCTTTTGCTTCCGCTATTTCTCCCCATCTCTTGTAAATGATATCTGATTCTACATTCTTGAGATAGTCTTCATCCTCTATAAATGTTTCCACTGATAATATCATGCTGTTTAATTTAAGATTAATATTGTCATTACGAAGTTTCCCTAAAACCTTCAACTGGTTATAGAAGTGGCTTTGCTGAAGGTTTCCATCAGCGGATGTCTTTACTTCCTGCAAAATATTTGCTATTGCTTTGTCTTCCCCATCCTTTTCAAAATTAGCCAAAATTGCAAATATTTTTGTTGCAGGGTCTTCTGATTCCAGAAAAAATTTATAGTCGAAATTTTTTAGTGAAAGAATGTGATACCAGAATTTTAAGTTTTCAAAATCGAGATTTGTAGACATTGTAACTTTACCTTTACCAATAAAAATGACGTATTGCTTTACAGGTATACGGTATTTACGTTGCAGCATCACCGCATACTCTGCCATGCGGTAAACCATGTTTTTATCATTCTGAGTTTGCCACTCTAAATGGAGTACAAACGTATTATCATTTTGGTCTGTGACTTTCTTTATTAAATCTGGCTTTCTTTCCTTTGTATACTGCAGCTCTCCGGGAATTTCCTCAGTATCAGAAATATCCAGATCTAATATATTTTTGATAACAACAGGCAATAGAGATTCCATATTCTCTTTGACAATCTTATCATATTTATTTCCCTGTATTGGGGACATAACTTCCTCTTTCATTTAATTAGTTAAATGATTAAAAAATAAAACGAGTTATGTTCAACAGGAGATAAAACGAATGAGAGTTAATATAAAAACAGCCCGTGATGATGATTCACCAGGGCTGCTTCAATATTGTTCAGCAAATGTAAGAGAAAAGTAAATCCGACAAAAAAAATATTTACTCAGATCGTAAACTTTTTACCGGATTTGACAATGCTGCTTTTACTGACTGATAACTAACAGAAAGGAATGCGATCAGAATGGCCATTATGCCAGCAAAGAGGAACATCCACCAGCTGATGGAAATGCGATAAGCGAAATTGTCCAGCCATTTGTTCATGACCAGCCAGGAAACAGGAAAAGCGATGATCAGGGCCACCGCTACCAGTTTGATGAAATCTTTTGAGAGCATTGCGACAATACCCGCCGCACTGGCGCCCAGCACTTTTCGCACACCGATCTCCTTGATACGCTTTTGCGTTGCGAAGGTGGCAAGGCCAAACAATCCAAGACAGGAAATAATAACAGACAGTACAGAAAATACGTTAAACAGTTTACCCATGCGTTGCTCCGCGATGTATAAGCGGCCCAGGTCATCATCAACAAAACCCTGTAAAAAGGGGTATTCGGGAAATATAGGTTGCAATATGTTTCTGACATCACTCATGCTACGCTCAATACCTGCGGTCCTGGTTTTTACAACAATGAAGCCGGCAGTACCGTTGGCATAGCCATCATACGTTCTAAGTATAAGCGGTTCGATGGTCTGTTGTATAGGTTTGAAATTGAAATCTTTCACAATCCCGATAATCTCTCCTTCCCGCTCATCTACTGTTATCTTTTTACCCACTGCAGTAGCAACATCCATGTTAAATTTCTTCAGCGCTGTTTCATTCACAACATAATTCTTACTATCTGCTATATCATCCTTCCGAAAAAATCTTCCAGCCAGCAGCTTCATTCCAAATACACGGACAAAGTTTTCATCAACCCATATCTCCGGAGCAATGAATAAAGTTTCCTGATCCATACCCGGCCAGGTTACCTTCTGCCCCGTCTGCAGATCTGTGGGCAAATGACTGATCAGTGTATAGTCAGTGATCCGCGATTGTTCACTCAATTTCGTTTTCAGGGCTCTGAAATTTGCACTGAAGTCGCCCGCATCAGGGACTTTAGTATACAACAGGTTATCCTTATTAAACCCGATATCACGGTGACGGATGTACTGCAGCTGGTTAAATACTACCAGTGTACTGATGATTAAAATCACTGAAATAGAGAACTGCAATACTACCAGTCCGTTGCGGAAATAATTGGTACGTCCATGCAAATACTTTACTCCTTTCAACACCTTTACCGGGTTAAAAGAAGACAGGAAAAGAGCGGGGTAACTTCCGGAGATCACTCCCACTGCCACTGCAATAGCTAAGAGCAATCCTATATTTTTTACACTTAAAAGGTTGATAGAAATGGATTTTGCAGCAAGTGCATTAAACAAAGGCAGCAATAATATGACCAGGCCAATGCTGATCACCAGGGAAACAAGCGATAATAATAATGACTCGCTTAAAAACTGGAGTATCAATTGAAAACGTTGCGCTCCCACTGTTTTACGTAGCCCTACTTCTTTCGCCCGCTGGCCTGAAATAGCTGTAGATAAATTCATGAAGTTAATACAGGCAATCAACAGAATAAATATGGCTACCAATAAAAAAATAGTCACATACTGCTTATTTCCTCCACCCGCAACATCCATAAATAAACCGGGCTGCAGATGAATATCGGGAAGGGCCTGCAAATTATACGTACTTTTTATGTGAAAATTATCATTGCGGTCATGCATACTATTTACCTGCTTTTCCAGGGATGCGATGGCGGCAGGATTTCCATCTGCGTGTTCGTCGATCCACAGGTAACTGTATACATCAAAATTCCCCCATATCTCGCTGGGGTTCCTCTTCTTATCATATTGTTGTTTGGGCAACAGCATATCGAACTGCAGGTGCGAGTTATGCGGAATATCTTTCAGGATAGCATTCACTGTCAAAGTCATAGGTACACCTCCCGCATTATTCTCTAAACGAATCACTTTCCCCATTGCATTTCCGATACCTCCGAAATATTTCTTAGCGGCACTTTCTGTGATCACTATTTCATCGGGACTGGTAAGTAAGGTAGCAGGATCTCCTTTAACAACCGGGTAATTGAACATTCTGAGGAAGTTCGAATCTGCGTAAAAGATATTCTTATCGTCAAACTTCTGATGACCGATGGTAACAGTACTTTTTAAGGGAGCAATAGTTGTGGCCATTTTAACAGCCGGAATCTCCTTCTTTGCTGTTATACTCATTGGAATGGGCGTGATCGCCATATTCATATCCATTACATGTGATGTAATGCGATAGATATGAGCAGCATTTGTATTGAACCTGTCATAGCTCCGCTCGTCCTGTACCCATAAAAAAATGAGAATACTACAGGCCATCCCTGTAGCCAGCCCTATAATATTTAATCCGGAGAATAATTTATTCCTGGTCAGATTACGAAAGGCTGTTTTCAGATAGTTCCGGAACATAGCGGATAATTTATTTAATGGGGCTTATGCTAAAAAAGGGCCACTTTACTATATAATTGATAATCAATTAATAAAGATATCTATTTTGACAGATAATGTCCGGCTTTGGTACGGAAGCTGTCCGTAATTGGACATTATCCAAAATATTATTTTGCAAATAATACCAATTGGTATATTTTTACATTGTCTTAAGCGATTGATATGAGTAAAGCAGAAAGAACCAGGCAATATATCGTGGAGAAAACCGCTCCCATTTTTAATACGAAAGGGTATGCGGGCACTTCTTTAACAGATATGACCGAGGCTACCGGCTTAACGAAGGGGAGCATCTATGGTAATTTCGCCAATAAAGATGAAGTAGCATTAGCATCATTTGATTATAATCATAAGAAAGTGATCGCTATTATTCAGCAGGAGATGGAGAAAGAGAAGACTATGAAAGGTAAATTACTGGTATATGCCAATGTGTATGAGAACTTCATGAAACTGCCTTTCCCAAAAGGAGGATGCCCACTGTTGAATACTGCCACTGAAGCAGACGACACGCATCCGCAGCTGAGAGAAAAAGTAGGCGACGCGATTACCAGCTGGAAAAACAAGCTCGTAGCTTATCTGAAAGAAGGGGCTGAGAACAAAGAATTTAAAATGCCGGCAAACCCCGATCAGTGGGCGCTGACGATGATAGCCACCATTGAAGGCGCTATCATGCTAGTACAGGCAACCGGTAAACTGAACTACAGGAAACTGGTGTTACAGTCAGTAGAAAAAATGATCCTCGATCTATAACTCTTTTTTTAATTATAAATATACCAATCGGTATAATATTAAAACAAACAAAATGAAAACAACAAACAATACCGTTCTTATCACTGGCGGTAGCCTGGGTATAGGCTTTGAAATAGCAAAATCTTTATCCGAACAGGGGAATCATGTGATCATCACCGGCAGAAATGCAGAAAGACTGGAAAAAGCTGCTGCTCAATTAAAGAATGTAACGCCGATCGTTTCCGATGTGGCCAATGAACAGGATATTGATAAACTGGTGCAGACGCTGAACACACAGTTTCCGAAACTGAACGTCGTGATTAATAACGCAGGTTTTTCTTACGTGTATAAACTGGCAGATCATGCAGACGCTGCAAAGAAAGCCAAAGAAGAAATGCAGACCAACTTCTTCTCCATCGTTTATCTGAATGAAAAACTATTACCGCTGTTAAGTAAACAAACTGAAGCAGCTATCGTAAATGTATCTTCTATCGTAGCTTTTACGCCTGGTATTAACCTTCCTGGTTACAGCGCCAGTAAAGCCGCTCTTCATTCCTATACACAGGCACTCAGATTTACCTATCAGGCCAGCAGCGTGAAAGTATTTGAACTGATGCCTCCTCTTGTGAATACAACTTTCTCTACCGAAATAGGCGGTGAAAATGGTATCCCTCCTAAAGTTGTAGCAGATGAACTGTTGCAGTCATTAGCAACAGATAACTACGAAATTCGTGTAGCTGGTACAAACGACTTCTACAAATTATACCTCTCCTCTCCTTCTGATGCATTAAATGCAATGAACGCAAACAGATAAAAAAAATTGACCCTTATTATACCGATCGGTATAATAAGGGTCTTTAAGTTTCTACCCATGAACAGAACAATATTGCTGGTTACCGTTATTGCTGCTGCAGTAATGGAACTGATAGACACCTCTATCGTTAATGTGGCGTTATCGCACATGAGCGGTAATCTTGGAGCTACCCTGGAAGACACTTCCTGGGTCATCACTTCCTATGCTATCGCCAATGTGATCATCATCCCTATTACCGGTTTCCTGACCACCAAACTGGGTAGACGTAATTACTATATCGGCTCCATCATCGCCTTTACCTTCTTCTCTTTCATGTGCGGACAAGCCAGCAATATCTGGGTGCTCGTTGCTTTCCGTTTCCTGCAGGGCATAGGCGGCGGTGCTTTGTTGTCCGTATCTCAGGCAATTGTGTATGAACTGTTCCCTAAAGAGAAACTGAATGTGGCCAGCGCATTGTTCGGGATCGGTGTGTTCATTGGCCCAACGATAGGCCCCACTTTAGGTGGCTATATCACGGAGTTCTATTCATGGCCCTGGATATTTTATATCAACATTCCTATTGGTATCACTGCAGCGTCTGTATGCTATTCATTATTACATGAACCACTGATCAAACAAACAGCGGGAAAGGTAGACTGGCTGGGGATATTCCTGCTGGCTACAGGAGTAGGCTCTTTGCAGACAGTACTCGAAAGAGGTGAAGTGGATGACTGGTTTGATGCTAACTACATCGTATGCCTTTCTGTGATGGCTTTCTTTGGGTTATTGCTGTTCATCTGGTGGGAATTAAGAACAAAAACACCTGTCGTCAATTTAAGGGTGTTGAGAAGTAAGAATCTGAGTGTGGCGGCAATACTCACCTTTGTATCTGGGATAGGGCTGTTCAGCTCTGTATTCCTCACACCAGTGTTTTCCCAACGACTACTTAATTTCACGCCTTCACAAACAGGGTTACTGTTGTTACCGGGTGCATTGCTGGCCATTGGCGGCCTGATAATATCGGCCAGATTGCTGCAACGCGGCATTTCTCCTGTGGTGATGATTACTACTGGCATGCTGCTGTTTATGCTGTTTAGCTGGCAGATGTCGAGGTTAAGCCTGGATGCCAATGCATCGGATATTACAGTATCACTGATATGGAGAGCGATAGGACTGGCAGTCATTACAGTGCCGCTGGCCTCGCTGGCCGTCTCTTCGCTGGAGCCAAAGGATATTCCCCAGGGGGCTGCGCTGAATAATATGATGCGACAGCTGGGCGGTTCATTCGGGCTGGCGATTGTGAATACCTACCTTACACAGCGGAATGCAGTACATCGTTCCGACCTGGTAGCCAATATTACTACGGATAATCCGCTGGCAGTGAAAAGGCTGGCCGACTATACCAATTCATTCATCAGTAAAGGCGCCGGATTACTGGAAGCAAAAGGAAAGGCATTGAGATTGATCGACATGAATGTAACCAGGCAATCCAGTCTGATGAGCTTTGATGATGCTTATCTGCTGATAGGGCTTGTTTTCCTTCTTTCTTTACCTATTCTTTTATTAGCTTCGGGGAGAAAAGGCAAACCGGTACAGGTAGCCTTGTCTGACCATTAATGAAAAACAACTACGATACAATAGCCAGGTATTATGATTTCCTTAGCAGGACAATCTTCCAGCGTTCTATTATCAATGCGCAGGTATATCTTTTATCCCATATAAAACCAAATACTACCGTGCTGATCGTAGGCGGCGGAACAGGCTGGATACTTGAAAAGTTCCAGCCTTCCGGTCTTGAGATCACTTATGTA
The DNA here is from genome assembly GCF_009758125.1 of Chitinophaga oryziterrae. GTDB lineage: Bacteria > Bacteroidota > Bacteroidia > Chitinophagales > Chitinophagaceae > Chitinophaga > Chitinophaga oryziterrae. The sequence goes on along the minus strand of NZ_WRXO01000001.1, from coordinate 1,756,586 downwards.
GAGATCTCCGAAAGCATGCTGACACTCTCTAAAAAAAGAGTACAGTATAACAATGTACAGTTCGTACATCAATCTATTGAAGAATTTACTTCCTCTCGTCAATATGATATCATCCTCACTCCTTTTCTCTTTGATAACTTCTCTGCCACTAATGCAGCTGTTATTTTTGAGAAATTACACACTTGCCTGAAAACCGGTGGGGACTGGTTATTTGCAGATTTTGTTGATGATCCCAAACAATTATGGCAGCAGATCATGCTGAAAACAATGTACATCTTCTTTAAAGTGTTCGCAAGGATAGAAGCCGGGAAACTGAATGATATGGATGGCCTCTTCAGCCGTTATCAATACCAGAAAATTGATGAGAGATTTTATTATGGCCGGTTTATATGCGCTGCCGTGTACAGAAAAGAATTATAACTGTCACCATTGTATGACGAACCCTTAGTACACGTACAATATTTTTAGAGAAACGATAAGATTGTCTTTAATAGTTGTTCGTGAGTAATATAGTTACCTTTTTCAAATTCGGCTTCTGCGTCAGCAAGTTCGTTATTGTACTCGAGAATGTTGATATTTTCAATTGCAGCTTGGCGGCTTTTTATAAATGTCTTTAACATTAACACTACGGATTTCTCTTCCGCGTCATTTAGTTGCATAAAATAGTCATGCATCTCTTCATCAATAACTTTAGGCATATAATATTCTGCTTTATACATATTTAATGATTTTTCCTATCCAACCAGATATTCCCCCTTCCCCATAATTTCTTAAGCTATGTTAATGGTTTTACTCACTGTTTTATACGATATTTGTTGTAACAAACAAAAAAGATATGGCAAGTTACATTTTACATAAGGCAGATACACGGGGACATGCAGATCATGGGTGGTTGAGTAGTCATCATACCTTCAGTTTTGCCAGTTACTATAATCCGGAAAGGATGCAATTCGGCGCCCTGCGGGTGTTTAACGATGATAAGGTAGCGGGTGGAAGAGGTTTCGACGCCCATCCGCATGATAATATGGAGATTATCAGCATTCCGCTGGAAGGGGACCTGGAGCATAAAGATAACCTGGGGAATACCGAGATCATCCGGCAGGGAGATATACAGGTAATGAGTACCGGTACCGGCGTATTCCATAGTGAGTATAATGCCAATAAGGACAGACCGGTGTCTTTTTTACAGATATGGCTGTTTCCCAATCAATTGAACGTAACGCCCAGGTACGACCAGATATCACTGGATATCAGGGACAAGAAGAACCAGTTGCAACAGATCATTTCACCTGATAAGGATGATGCCGGTACCTGGATCTACCAGGATGCCTGGTTTAATATGGGACTGTTTGATAAGGGAAAAGAGGTTAATTACAAGGTTAAAAAAGAGGGGAATGGCGTGTACGTGTTCGTATTAAGTGGCTCATTTACAATAGATGGACAGGCAGTAGGGACCAGGGATGGTATAGGCGTTAGCGGAGCCGGTAGTATTAATATAGTAGCTACGGATGAAAATGCAGAACTGCTGATCATGGATGTACCAATGCTTTGATAACCAACTTTATTTTATTATAGAAAACTAAATTATTTATGTCGATTAAGTTTGCTCAGACGAAACACCAGGTAATAGATTTAATTAAGCACCGCTGGAGCGCACGCTCCTTTGCAGAAAAGGCGATATCAGAAAGGGATATGCAAACAATACTGGAAGCTGGTTCATGGGCTGCCAGTGCCAATAACTCCCAGCCATGGCGTTATGCCTATGCTCATAAGGGTACAGAAGGATTTGAGACGCTGCTGTCAACATTGGCTCCGGGTAATCAGCCATGGGCTAAAAATGCTGCGGTGCTGGTGGCAGGGATCGGTATCAAAGAATTACCGGATACACAACAGAAGAACGCTTATTATCTGCATGATATAGGGATGGCTAATTCCTTTATATTGTTACAGGCATCCAGCATGGATATTTACAGTCATGTGATGGCCGGGTTCAGTAAACAGCAGATCTCAGAAAAACTGTCCCTGCCGGAGAATGAGGAGCCGGTATGTATCATTGCACTGGGTTACCTGGCTGATGCAGAGAAACTGGAAGAGCCGTATAAATCAAGAGAGATGGCGCCACGCAGCCGCAAGCCGCTGGCCGAATTTACCACTTTGTTAGATTAAAGAATATGCAAATCGATCAACTGAACATACTGGCGCTGGGCCGTAATCCGGAAATCATGCTGGTCATGAACAGGCTGCTCAATGCTCCTGCAAGATGGTACGGCGTAACCGTGAACACAGAGGAAGAAATGCTGGCAGCTTTTGCCACAACTTCTTTCCACATTGTATTGTTATGTGCCGGGGTAACACCGGAGGAGGAAGTCCGGCTGAAGGCACAACTCTCTGCACTGAATCCGTCGGTGATCGTACGGCGGCATTATGGCGGTGGCAGCGGGTTGCTGAACAACGAAATCAAATTTGTATTAGACCAGGAAAATATTCAACTGGCATCATGAAAAAGAATATTGCTCATACCCTTGCAGCTTAATTTTATGGAAGAAGTAGTATTAAGATTAAATCAAAAAAATCACGGCGCTTTTTACCTGATGCAGAATGGCGAACAGGTGGGAGAAATGGTGATTGGCGTGAATGATAAGAACCTGACGGTTTATCATACGGAAATTATGCCACAGGCAGAAGGTCACGGTCTCGCCGTGAAATTGCTGGAAGCGATGGTGGCATATGCCCGCGAACATCACCTGATGGTGATACCGTTATGTGCTTATGTACATGCTCAGTTTAAAAAGCATCCGGAAACATATGCCGATATATGGCAGAAACAAACAAACGAATAAAATGCATACGAAGAACATGGTTACAGCAGGAAAGAAAATAAGCGAAGCATCCAAAGTGATGATCATGATTCATGGACGTGGTGCCAGTGCGGAAGATATTCTCTCCCTGGCTAATTACCTGCCGGTGAAAGATTTTGCACTCATTGCGCCACAGGCGTCTGGTGGCACCTGGTACCCTTACTCTTTTATGGCGCCTCCGGCACAGAATGAGCCTTATTTATCATCTGCTTTATCTGTGATAAAAGAGATTACTGCAGATGTTATTGCTCAGGGTATTTTACCTGAGAATATATACTTCCTCGGGTTTTCCCAGGGAGCATGTTTAACACTGGAATTTGTGACCAGGAATGCGCAGAGATATGGCGGAGCCGTTGCGTTTACAGGTGGATTGATCGGGGATAAGATTTATCAGGAGAATTATACGGGAGACTTTGGCGGAACGCCTGTATTTATCGGCACCAGTAACCCTGATCCGCATGTACCGGTGGACAGAGTGCTGGCCAGTGAAAAAATATTACAGCAGATGCATGCAGCTATAACCGTAAAGGTATATCCGAATATGGGACATACTGTGAGTCAGGATGAGATTGAGCAAGCGACTAAGCTGATCTTCAAAAGCCAGATATGAGCTTAAACAGCTAAAGCTTTTTATACATCGAACTTTTCACTTTACTTAAAAATTCAGGAGATACACCGATATACCTGGCAATCTGATGCTGAGGGACCCGCTGTACAATATGCGGGTACTTCTCTATAAATGCCAGGTATCTTTCTTCCGCCGTCTGGGAGACATTGGCATAGAAACGTTGCTGCAGCACGCCCAGAGAGCGTTGTACCATGTGCCTGAACAACCTTTCAAACTTCGGTACTTCCTGAAAAAGCCTCGCTTTATCTTCGTAGTTGATCATCAGCAGTTCACAATCTTCCAGTGTTTCGATGAACTGTATGGAAGGCTTTCTTTCTGAGAAACTGGATAAATCGCTCACCCACCAGTCTTCCACCGCAAACAACAATATTGTTTCTACCCCTTCTTTATTGACGTAATACGTACGGATACACCCCTTCAATATATACGCTTCAAAGTCACAGACCTCCCCTTCCTTCAGCAGGAAACTTTTCTTTTTCACTTTTTTATATTGCAGCATGGAGTGGAATACTTCCAGTTCTTCTGGTGTAAGTTGTATGTCCCTCGCTACAAACTGGTCTATCCTTTCGAACATAAATTGTCTTAAAATTGTCTTAAAATATCCGATTTAAGTACAATAATAAGCAAATGAAGCGTATCTATGAGCTACCGCTCCTGTATAAAATGATATGCTTATTCTATCTTAGCATATATTTTGACATAATTTTGTACTAAATAATAAATTCCGCATGGAATCTTCACGAGTTAAAAAGTTATCCCGTTTAAAGTGGATCTTACCGGTCATTTTGCTGGGAGCATTAACCAGCGCTGCTTATCTTCCTACAGAATGGCCCGAAAAGGTGACCGCTGCATTGGATTTATTTGGCAAACGCTTCCCACAGGAAAAAGTATACCTGCACCTTGACAAAGATTATTACGCTTCCGGCGAAACGATCTGGTTCAAAGCATATATCATGGTACAGGGCCTCCCCTCTCTTGGCGCCAGTAATCTTTACGTAGAACTGCTGGACAAAAGCGGCACCGTTATCATGAAGAAACGTATCATGGCAGGTGGCGCCGGCGCTGCAGGCGATATTGAACTACCTGAAACCCAGAAACCCGGGCAGTACCAGATCAGGGCATATACCGCCTGGATGCTGAATTTCGACCCTGCTTTCCTGTACTACAGGAACATCGAAGTATTTGATGCCAGGAACCGTACGCCTTCTACCGGTAAGGATAGTGTCCTACCCCGCGATTTTGCCGTACAGTTCTTCCCTGAAGGGGGGGACCTGCTGGAAAATATAGCTACACAGGTAGCCTTTAAGGCAGTTGATCAGAACGGCTACCCTATTGCGGTAAGCGGAAATATACAGAACAATAAAGGCAAAACCATTGCCACCGTACAGACGCTACACGATGGGATGGGTTCATTTGAACTGACAGCGCTCCCCGGGGAAACCTACCATGCCGTAGTGAAAAGCGCGAATGGCCAGGAAAAGAATGTGATACTGCCTGTGGCTAAAAATACCGGGGCCGCACTGAAAGTATACAACAGGGGTACACGTATATTCTACCAGGCTTCACCGGCGAATATCGAAGATACCACCTATGACCGGTTATTCTTAGTAGCACAGATGCAGCAACAGCTTGTATACAGGGCCTCTCTGAAAGTCTCTGACGGCAGGATAAGCGGTTTTATCCCTACCGCCAGTATTCCCAGCGGCATCTTGCAACTGACGTTATTCAGCGCCGACGGGAAACCGTTGTCTGAACGACTGGTATTTGTTAAGAAGAATGATCAACTGGTTATCAATCTGAAAAATCCTTATATCAATACAGATGAGAGGTCCAAGAATAAGATTGAAATAGAAATACCCGATACTTTAAAAACAAGTTTATCTATTTCTGTGACTGATGCAGACCTGGTGATGAAAGATCCCGATGAGAATAATATTTATTCCAATCTCCTGCTCACGTCCGATCTGAAAGGATACATTTATAATCCGGCCTGGTATTTCTCGGATACGAGTAAACTGGCCACAGATGCCTTAGACCTGGTGATGATGACCAACGGATGGAGAAGGTTCAGCTGGGAAAAGATCATCAACAATGATTTGCCACAGATCCGCTTCCCTTATGAACAGGGGATTTCTATAAAGGGTACTGCCTATGTGGAAGGCCGTGTTCCCCTTAACAACGGAAAGATTTCCATGATCCTGAAACATCCGCTGGACAGCACGACTGCCTTTACCTCTGCCACGACTAACCAGATGGGGGAATTTACTGTAGATAATTTACAGTTCATGGATACGCTGGATATATATTATAAAGGCAGTGACAAAGACAAATCGAAAGCAGTAAACGTAAAATTCAATTCTCATTTCTTTGATAACTATGTAGCGCTTAAATCACCTTATCCTTTCCGGGTACCGGCTCCTTTAGATAAGAGCGTGCTGACCAACTTCCTGAATGCAGCGAATGAAAGTAACCGGGTGAACAGGGCTATCAGTAACAGAACGATCCTGCTGAAAGAAGTGAATATCAAAGAAAGACGTATTGCTCCTGAGGAAACCATTGATAAGAAATATGCTTCGGGGATGTTTGCCGGCGGGGATGGGTATTCATTTGACCTGACCAAGGAAGCGCCTACTTCTTTTAACGTATTTCAGTATTTACAATCGAGGGTAGCCGGTTTGCAGATAACCGGGGATTATAATAACCCTACCTTATCATGGAGAGGTGGTACGCCCACGTTGTACCTCAATGAGATGCAAACACAGAAGGATATGATCAGCAGTCTGAATATCAATGATATTGCGCTGATCAAGGTATTCCGTCCTCCTTTTATGGGTGGCGTTGGCGGTGGTTCCGGTGGAGCGATTGCCATTTATACCAAGAAAGGCGGGGATAGCAATGATCCGGCAGTGAAAGGTTTTGAGTTGTATAAGAAAGGTGGATATAGTATCCTGAAAGAGTTTTATTCACCTGATTATTCTGTGAGGAAAGAGGTACATGCACTGGCAGACAAACGACTGACGCTTTACTGGAACCCAAGTGTGAATGTGGATTCTGCTTCTCATACGGCAAAGATCGCTTTTTATAATAATGACTTCACCAGGCATTTCAGGGTGATCGTAGAAGGAATTGCTGAGGATGGCCGTGTGGGACGTGTAGAGGATACTTTTTAGATTTATTCTGATCAAAGAACAATTTTTATATGATGGTGCTTCGCACCATCATATAAAAATTGAAGGGGGTTTTGCAGGGCTTCGCCCTGCACCCAAAAATCAAATTGAATGGATTCTCCGAGGGCGGCACGAATAGCGATTACATTATTCTTCTTTATTTCCGGATTTGGATATTCTTCCTGGGCTTCGAGGATTCCTGATATCCAGCGAAAATTAGCGCTCAATGAGGCGCAGCTGGGGTTTGTCCTGTTTGCTTTACCACTGGGGCTGATCCTCACCCTGCCAGTTACCGGTATGCTTTTAAGGAAGTTCAGTAGTCGCAATATCATGATGGTGGGCGCCATGGTGTTTAACCTGATGTTATGTCTGCTGGGGTTTGTGACCAGGAGCTGGCAGCTGGTGATCGTGTTGTTCTGCTTCGGCTCCTCCCGCAACCTGATGAATATCTCTATGAATGCACAGTCTGTGGGTGTGCAGGCGCTCTTTACCAGGTCTATCATTACTACTTTTCACGGGGTATGGAGCCTGGCCGGTTTCGCCGGGGCGTTACTCGGGTTGCTCATGGTATATATGCATTTCCCTACTTACTGGCACCTGCTTTTTGCAGGTACTTCTATGATCATTTTAGGGCTTTTCTTCTTCCCGACCACCTTACATCAGCCCCCTTCTACAGGCGGTGGTGGCAAGCGCCTGATATTACCAGATAAACACCTGTTAAAGTTCGGGTTCATCTCTTTTGCGGTAATGGCTTGTGAGGGTACTATGTACGACTGGAGCGGGATCTATTTCGAAAAAGCGGTGCACGCTATCTCTACCGTGGGATATGTAGCCTTTATGATCGCCATGGCCTGCGGAAGGTTCAGCGGTGATAGACTCGTTAACAGATTGGGGATCCCTGTTATTATAAAATTCAGTGGCCTGCTTATATTGTGCGGAATGCTGCTGGCAGCGGCATTGCCTTTTCCCGTTTCTGCAGGGATAGGATTTATGATGATAGGGTTGGGAACTTCCTGCGTGGTACCACTGGTATTCAGTATGGCGGGCAGGTCAAAAAATATGAGCAGCGGATCGGCTATAGCGGCCGTATCTACAGTGGGATATCTTGGGTTTTTAATCGTACCCCCCGTGGTAGGATTTTTAGCAGAAGCAGCAGGATTGCGCTGGGCATTTGCCACCATAGCCTGCCTGGGTTTAGTGATTACCTGGCTGATAAGACATGTTAAAGAAGAAGCTTAATATATGGAATGTATCATTTTCGATTGTGATGGCGTATTAGTAGATAGTGAGGTGATCAACAACAGGGTGTTGCTGGAGATGACAGCTGAATATGGGGTGAGTATGGACCTCTCAGAGGCTGTTGAAGAATTTAGCGGGATCAGGCTGAGAGAAGCTATCAGGGCTTTACAGCGACGTGCGACCCGCCCTTTTCCGGAGAATCTGGAACAGGATTTCCGCGCCAGGACCTATGAGATATTTAAGAAGGAAATGCAGCCCGTACCAGGAGTAAAAGCAGTGCTGGACGGATTGAAGATCCCTTTCTGTGTGGCTTCCAGCGGACCGGTGGAGAAGATAAAATTAAACCTTACCGTAACAGGTCTGATAGGTTATTTTGAGAACAGGATTTTTAGCGGATATGATATTGGCAGCTGGAAACCTGATCCGGGGATATTCTTATATGCAGCGGAAAACATGGGATTTGATCCTTCTGTTTGTGCAGTGGTGGAAGATAGTAAAGCCGGGATTACAGCAGCGGTGAGAGGTGGGTTTATTCCTTATGGTTATGCGAAGCCTTTTAATGGGAAAGAGCTGGAAAAAGAGGGCGCAAAAGTGTTTTATAATATGAGTGAATTACCGGGATTGTTATCATTATAAACTATCATGGCGGCATAACGCCCATGATGACTAACAGATACAGGCTTCCCTTCTAAAAAAGGGATCCCGTATTCATCTTTGCTGATGTTCCAATCTTCCCTTTGCCCTGTATAGACTTCCAGGGCATCAAATAACTCAGATCTTTCTACTGCAATGGTATGAATACAGTCATTTATCTGATAGCTTTTAAAGGGATATAATCTGCCTTCGTAAATAACGAAGTTTTCTTTCGAGCATTGATATTTAAGGGGAGCGTAAGTTCTTATATGAGATAACCTGTTTATGATCTTGTAAACGGCTTCTTTCCGGCTCCAGAGCTGCCATACCATTAACGTGGAATTTTCAGCATTTGCAATCATTGATTGCTCTCCGGCAGTAAATATTTTATCCAGATAACCGGGGCGCCGCCAGTGGCTTTCCCGGGCAGCAAGATCAAGATCGATTATGTCGTTCCCGATCACCGGACTGAACGTTTTATGATTGTCATAATCACTGCCCTGCGAGTTTTGCTTCAATGATCTCTATAGCAGCTTTTACACTCATCATGCGTTCCATGGAATCATTGTCAATAACGATGTTGAATTTTTCTTCAACGTCCAGGATGATATCTACGAGGTTAGCAGAATTGATCTGGAGGTCTGTTACAAAGTCAGTGTTTTCGTTGAGGTTATTCAGCGCCTCTTCCTCTTTCGTATAAGGCTTTACGATATCCCTGATTGCAGCGATTAACGTTTCTTTATTCATTTATTTATATTTCTTTAAAATAATACAAGCATTGACATCGCCAAATCCAAAACTGGCTTTAGCGATCAAATTTAATTCTTTATGCAGCAACTGCCGTGGTATTTTTTCTTCGTCAACAATGGCGCTGATAGCAGGATGAAGGTCTTCACAATTGATATTCGGAAACAGGAAATCTTCTTTTAACTGCAATACCGCGGCTACCAGTTCTATACTTCCCGAAGCGCTCAGGCAGTGACCGATCATACATTTTAATGCATTGATATAGGGAAAATCTTTTCCCTTACGGCCCAGTGCCACACTCCAGTTTTCTATTTCTAACGCATCTTTACCGGTGGCGGTCAGGTGACCATTAATAGCATCAATTTCGCGGGCGTTCACACCGGCATGTTGTAAGGCACTGGTAATGCAGCGTTGCACAGCCTCGCTGTTAGGCGCTGTCATCGTGCCATCGCCACGCTGTCCGCCGGAATTGACGTGGCCGCCCAGCACTTCCGCATAGATGGGTACGCCTCTTTCCAGGGCGCTGTCCAGCGATTCCAGGAGCAGGGCGCCAGCACCGCTGCCGGGTACGAAGCCGCTGGCAGTAGCGCTCATAGGGCGTGAGCCTCCGGCAGGATTATCGTTGTGTTTGAAGGTGCATACTTTGAGGGCGTCGAAGCCGCCCCAAATATAAGGTCCGCTATCGCTGGTACTACCGGCCAGCATGCGTGTTGCCTGTCCGGATACGATGCGGTCATACGCCATCAGCAGGCTTTCTGCGCCGGTGGTACAGGCGGAGGAGTTGGTAGTGACCTGGTTGCCGAGCCCCAGCTTCCCCCCCAGCCAGGCGCTGATACCGCTGGCCATGGTCTGCGGAACGACGGTGCTGCCCAGTCGGCGTACCTGCAGGTCATCCACTTTATAGATGGCTTCCCGCAGTTTATCTACACCGGCAGAACCAGCGCCGAAGATAGTCCCGCTGTCCCAGTCGGGCCCACCGGAACTGACAGGTAGTTGCGCGTCTTTCCAGGCGTCTATGCCGGCGATGAGACCGTAGAGGATACCATTGCTATTGAAGTTGCGCAGTTCTAATGGTTCCAGGTAAGCCAGTTGCAGGCTTTCAGGGACATCGGGTTTGCCACTGATCTGACAGGAGAACTGTAACGCTTCGAGTTGGGGATCATGGCGGATACCGGAGCGGCCTGCCTGGATAGCCTCTCTGAATGCAGGGATACCTACCCCATTGGGAGCAGCTACACCTAATCCTGTTATGACAACACGTTTATGCATCGGTTTTGAGAATCATACCGGAAATGGTACCACTACATACCTCTTTCCCTTCTTTGTTCTGCAGTTTTACTTTACACTTCAGTTTACCAAAACGGAAATATACTTTTTCGGAAATGACCGTTACTTTTTCTCCCGGGAAGACAGGGAGTCTGAACTCTATTTCTGAAGAAGTAAGCGCGAACGATCTTCCTCTGCAGGATTCCATATCAGCTGTGATATAGATACCCAGGCAAACCAGTCCTATCTGTGCCATTGTTTCTGTAAGCAACACGCCTGGCGTAACCGGGTATTTTTTAAAATGTCCTTTATAACAATCCATTTCTGCATTAAAAGTGTAGTGACCTCTTACACCGTTCTGATCGATGTGGTCCAGTCCGTCTACAAACAGAAAATCGGGTCCATAGGGCAAGCATTGCAAGATTTCTTCTATAGTCATGTATAAGCTGATATGTGATGCTCCTTTAGCAAAAGTAATAGGTATTTAAATAATATTAACTGATATGTGACCCTCCATCAACAGGAATAATAGCACCATTGATCCATGCAGCTTCATCTTTACATAAGAGATACACTACGTTGGCGATATCTTCCGGTGTGGTTAAACGTTGGAAAGGATTCCTTGTTTTATCATAACTGATCAATTGTTCACTTCCAGGTATCATCTGCAAAGAACGGGTATTTGTAATTCCCGCCTGTATGCAATTTGCCCGGAGCCCCTGTGCTGCATATTCCAGGGCTATGTTCCGTGTAATGGCTTCCAGAGCGGCTTTAGCGGCAGATACCGCTGCATAGTGCTTCCATGCTTTGCTGCTGCCCTCACTGGTAAAGGAAATGATCCGGGCATCCGGTGCAAATAAACCACTGTCTGCCAGCCCCTGCGTCCACTCGTACAGGCTGAAGGCCATGCCTTCCATGGTGAGGCGGAAGTCATCTAAACCCAGCACAGGCCCCTTCTCCGACACCATTGCCTTGAGGTTGCCCCTTGCTATGCTGTGCAGCAGGCAACGCACCTTTCCGCTCTCTGTCATCTGTTCTTTCAACTGTAGCAGGATCTCTGCACGTTTTTCGGGGTTGATGGCATCTGCGTTAAAGGAGATCAGCCGGACACCTTTGGCTCTCACCGCTTCGAAAGCCGCATTGATCTTTTCCATGTCTATACGCGGATCACGGTGAACGATACAGATGTTCATACCATGTTCTGCCAGTTTACGGACGGCAGCCAGTCCCAGGCCGCTACTTCCGCCCAGTACAACCGCCCAGTACTGGTGGCTTGCAAATTCCTTTACCATTGTAATAAGATTCTCTGTGCAGAAAAGCCCGGGCCAAAACTCAGCATCAGCCCCTTATCACCGGCGGGAATTCCCTTGTCCATCATTAGTTCCAGCACATACAGTACGGTAGCGCTGGACATATTACCATACAGGCGCAACACCTCTTTAGTATCATCTATATTTTTACCCAGCCCTCCAAACAGTTCTTCTACTGTTTGTATGATCTTTTTACCACCGGGGTGGAAGATCAGGTGATTGACCTCTTCAATGGAAGTACCGTACCTTGCCAGGAAAGGATGCACAATATCGGGGAAGTGAGCCGCGATACGTTCCGGCACTTCCACGTCCAGCACCATCTGTAAGCCGGTATTGGTGAGTTTAAAACCCATCATATGTATGGCATCAAAGAAGTGGTACATCTCTTCGGCAATGATCTCAGGCCCTTTATCTTCCTCAAAGGAAGACAATATTACACAGGCCGCTCCATCCCCAAAGATAGCAGCACTTACAATATTAGCCATAGAAAAATCGTCCAGTTGGAAAGTAGCGGTAGGCGATTCTACCGCAATAACGGCTGCACGCTTGCCTGGATTGGCTTCCAGGAACTTTTTGGCGTAGATCATGCCTGATATGCCGGCAGCACAGCCCATTTCTGTAACAGGCAGGCGAACGATATCCTGGCGTAACTGCATCTCATTGATCAGGTAAGCGTCCATAGAAGGGATCATGATCCCGGTACAGCTTACGGTGATGATATAGTCCAGGTCGCGGGGCTGCAAGCCTGCTTTTTCCAGGGCATCTTTGAGGCATTTTTTGCCCAGGATGGTTACTTCTCTTACATAAATGTCATTTTTCTCTTCGAAGGAAGTGTTGTTAAACACTTCTTCAGGACTCATGATCGAATAACGCTTATCTACCGCAGCATTCTCAAAAATCTTCTTCACTTTGCGGACGAAGCGGTCTTCCTGTCCGGCTAACCAGAGGTCCAGGAAAGGTATGATCTCTTCTGTAGTTCTTGAATACTGAGGTAAGGCCTTCGCAACAGCTTGTATTTTAACGCTCATAAATTTGAAATTATCCACTGGTAACGGAAAGCCCATTTCCATCTGAGGGTATAATGTACGATATTTAGTTTTTCTGACAATTCAACGATCTCCTTTCTTTTAAAGCCCCGGAGAATAGAGGTAAGCCCATCTTCCCTTGAAATTTTGCCCAACCGGCACACTATACATACCAGCTGGAACAAACGGTAAGCCAGAGCACTGCGTTGCAGGTCGTTAATCACGATACCTATCCTGGCTTTGCGGCGGAACCGGTTCATTAACTGTATGATCTCTCCTGTTTTAAAATGATGCAGGGTGAGGGTGCATAACAGGATATCATAGGAGATATGCTCAAACGACCCGTCCATGACATCTATACATTCGTAACTGATATCCGGATAGTTTGCGGATAAGGCAGTAGCGTGACTAACAGTAAAGTTATTTGCATCGATGCCCAATAGTTTCAGTTGTAGTTTATGTTCCTTTCCGTAATCCGATAGCTCTCTCAGCATATCGCCGTTGCCACAGCCGATGTCTGCGATGGTGATGGTCTGCCCGGGAGTTATCTGCAGCAGCAGGGCAGCTACTCCGCTTAAAGTAGCTTTATTGCCTCCCAGAAGGCGGTTGATCTGTGCAATCTCGTCGAGGTTGTCCTTCAGTTCATCCCCTTCCAGCAGAAAGTCGTCCATGATCTCGGGCGCCAGGGTCCTTTGCCGGGTGTTTATAAACATCAGTCGGTCACGTTTAATTCTTTCCCGTGTGTTTGCCGGATGATGACCGGCAACAGCATTGGGAACAGTACTAATCCTTTCATAATAGCTGTTGAAAGCCGGTGTTTTCTGAACAGGGCAGATAACAGTTTACCGGCAGCGATTCTCTTTCCAAAAGCATTGTTCCAGTTTTTAATATAGTTATTTTCCAGTGTATTACGGGAAGGAGAATTTGTTGTAAAGAAGTCCAGTACTTCTTCGGACGCTATTTTAGCGCTATGGATGGCCATTGCCATACCGTTTCCGCAAAGCGGATGTATTAAGCCGGCGGTATCGCCTGTCATTAAAATATGCTGATCTACTTTCTCCTTTGCAGCAAAGGATACCTGGCTGATGGTCAGTGGGCGGTCGAATATCGGTTCACTGTTCTCAAAGACCTCTTTCAGGTGTTTATTCCGGTATAGTACCTGTTCCCGGTGTGTATCTATGTTTTTGTATTGTTTGAAGGTGTTGTAGTTCACCAGGTAGCAGATATTGATAATATCATTCTCTACTTTAGAAACGCCGCAGTAGCCACCGCTGAAGTTATGCAAGGCTACGAGCCCGTCCGGGAAGCCGCCTTTATAATGCCCCTTTACCGCCAGCCAGGGAGAGCGTTCCTGTAAGAACGATCTTTTCAGTTGCTGATCCAGTATGGCACGTTTGCCATAAGCACCCAGTACGAAGCGGGCTTTTAACAAGCCGTTCTCTGCGGTGCTGACGTTGAAGCTGTTATCTTCAAAAAGGATATCCGTTACCGTATCTTCCAGCAGTTCACAACCATTGTTGACGGCCTGCTGCATCAGGAACTGATCGAAGGTATAGCGGCTGATGCCAAAACCGCCCATAGGCAGTATGGTTTCCACCATCTTACCGGTAATGGCGGAAATACTTACACGGTTGATCTGTGCAGGTTGCAGCACAGCGGGGTCTGCCCCTAACCATTGCAGGTAAGGCAATACTTCATTAGAGATGTACTCTCCGCAAACTTTATGTCTGGGATATGGGTGCTTCTCGACAACAGTAACGTGTAAACCCGCACGGGACAGATGGATAGCGCTGGTGAGCCCTGCCAGTCCCCCCCCGGCTATGATGACATCCCTCATTGTTCAAGTCAATAATCAGGCACAATTTAAACAATTTACGGTTTGTTTTCCCTGGTGAGTGTTTGTTTACCGAACCATTGCTCATTGTATAATGTTTCGGCCATTTCTCCGCCGCAAACAGTATGGAAAAGACGTTCCCACCCGGCCGTAAAGCGAATGATATTAAACCGCTTCATAGCGGTCAGCTGTGCTTCTCTTCCTATTTTTATTGCCAGTTCGGGATCATCCAGCAATAATCTCATTTTCTTTATCAGGTAAGTAATATCCGTATGGATAAAACCATTCTTCCCGTTTTCTATAACAGTCACCAGGTCTGTCGTGGCGAGTCCTACCACCGGCATTCCCTGCATCATGGCTTCGCATACGGACAGGGCCAGGCTGGTATGTCTTACAGGATGAAAGTAAAAACGGTATTTACCACGGAAAGCAGATAGCTGTGCATATGGTATCACACCCAGCCCTTCTTCCTCATTACCGGCACCTGCAAAATCTACCGGCAGGATATTCCTGACCTGTTTAAAAATGTCCCAGCCAACGGTACGGCCTCTCTGCGGCAGGTGATTGATGGTAGTGATACCGCGTTGCTGCTCGCCTGTATAAGGAACTTCGGGCATAGTGACCCCATGCTCTATTACGGTAGTGGGTGTACGGTTGTTATCCCACATCAACCTGTTATAATGTGTTACATGTACCAGGCAAATGCGGCGGTCATTGACGACATGTTTTGTTGAAACCGGACTTTTAGAAGGTGTATTATGTTCCAGGTAAATACGTGGCAGCTTTCGCTGGGCGGGCGATAGAATGGCATACTGATCTACCAGGTAATCTTTTGTAGACTGATACAGGATACAATCGAAAGACATATCCTTTACCATTTCGGCAGGCACTTCAAACACGTTGGCCCCAAATGGCAATGTCTTTCCTTTCCCTGTATAACCAGGCGTATCCTGTTTATTAACAGGAATGTAAATGTCATAATTCCCCTGTGATAAATAATACAGGTAGCTACTATGCGTATGCCAGGTAAAAATTTTCAGGCGCTGCCCATGCTCTTGAACGCTCATATTAATATTAGGATTTACAATGGAATAATGACTTCCCGTCTTGTACCGGCAAGAAGCAAACCAAAGTTCCTATTGTTGGGCAGAGCGATGTGTACCGGGCTTTTAAAGCGGCCACTACTTAAAAAAGCAGGTACACAACTG
The DNA here is from genome assembly GCF_009758125.1 of Chitinophaga oryziterrae. Lineage (GTDB taxonomy): Bacteria > Bacteroidota > Bacteroidia > Chitinophagales > Chitinophagaceae > Chitinophaga > Chitinophaga oryziterrae. The sequence continues at coordinate 1,740,671 of NZ_WRXO01000001.1, read as the reverse complement.
AGCAGATTGTTCCACAGGGTGTATCGTATTCACAGCTTCAGTAATACCTGAAACTGTGAATAATGTGTATCAGTAGCGTGCATATTGAATAGCTGTCTTTTTATAATTGGTAAAATTGAGTCCTGAGAGGTTTTTAAAGAACTTGCTGAAGTGAGAGATATCTTCAAAGCCCAGGTTATAGGCAATCTCTTTCATGCTGGCCCCTGAATAAGCAGCCTGTCTTTTTGCTTCCAGCAGCACGCGCTGGCGGATATGATGACTGGCAGGGAAACCGGAAGCCTTTTTTACAATTTCATTGAGATGATTAGGAGTGATACATAATTCTTCTGCGTATACGGATACCAGTTTGTGGGTCATGTATTTTTTCTCAACGATGTCGAAGAATTTGTTGACCAGGTCTATCGTCTTCGGTTTCACTGCATTGGTGGTGGAAGGTTCGTACTGCCGTGTTAAATAGATCAGGAAGATCTTCAGCAGGCCACGCAGGATCTCTGATCTTAACAGGAAAAAGTTATAATACTCTTTCAACATTTTCTGCAGCATGTCCAGCATCTCTTTCTGCATTTCTTCATTTACTTTTATGACCCTGGCGTAGGCATTCTTTTGCAGGGAGTTTGCACGAAAGATGAGGGAGGTCGTATCGTCCGGTATCAATAAAAAATCAGGGGAAAAGGTAAGTATATATCCTCTTACATCATCGTTGGCCCTGAAATGATGTAACTGGCCGGGAGTGATACAGTACACGCGATCAGGTGTCAGGTCCATCTGTTCCAGATCTATCTGACAGGTACCCGAACCTGCGGTGATCCATACTATTTTAAAGTAGTTATTGCGATGCGGAGCATCGTTGTTAAGTCGTAAAAGATGTTCTCCACATTCGATTGCATCTAATTCAAAAGAAGGCAAATTGGTGGTGGTGTGTTGCATTGCGAACCAGGATCTGTCATCTGGCTGCCGTTTACAGGAATACCGGATCATACTTGTCATAGAGAGGTAATTAATTGTTGTGTACTTAATGGGTCTATAAAACGCTAACTGGCTTGGCTAAGGAACAAGGCATTTTCATGGGTCTCAGATTTTCCCTCCTAAGAGGCAAAATACATACCACCCATTCAATTATTTGATTATCAATATATTAAGCGAATACTACTCAGCTCTAATTCACCAAATAGAGTGAATTCACTAATCGTTGTCACGCTATTTAGTGAATATCCAGGGCTGGATTTTTTGATTATTTTCACAAGTGTTTAGGCCAACATATACTCCGGAGCTTATTAGCTATGATCCAGTAAAACAGTTCAGCCCTGCATTGAGGATGCGATATTTATATACAGACCATGAAAAGAACAAGAAATGAACCGTCGGGAAAGGATCAACCTTATAATGTCAAAAATGCAGTTACGCCTGTTATTAACAGGAAACAGTTCATGAACAATACTAAAAAAGAGTTGCGCAGAATTATCAATTTTGATTCTTCTTATATCGTCGTGTATGCTGAGGGATATATCCACTACTCCTGCTTTACAGAGAATATGCATCCCCTCGTAAAACAGAATTTATTTAAAAACACGTTCATATGCGAGGGTGCACTGACCCAGTCGAAACCATTTATTATTCACCACCATCAAATTAATTCATTTTCCCGTTTTCCCTTGTCCTTGTTACATAAAGAAAGTGGTTTTAAAAGTGCCTGTATTATCCCGTTATATGTAAATAATGCATTGACCGGCTATCTGGCGATGGAGTCTTTTCAGGAGCATCATTTCCCTTCTCCTGAAATATTTGAGAAGCTGGCCGACCTTATCGCCATACAGGTTTCTTATATCCTGCTACATGAGAAATTAAACAATGAATTAATTCCCTCTTCTGTACCTGAGAACTATCCTTTTGAAGAAATGATCGGTAAAAGTAAACCGCTGCTTGAAGTGTTTGATCATATCAGCATGGTAAGCAGGACGGATACTTCTGTGCTTTTGCTGGGAGAAACAGGAACAGGGAAAGAGCTGATTGCGCAGGCTATCCACCGTCTGTCATCCCGTGCCGCCAAAACGCTGGTAAAGCTGAATTGCGCGGCCCTGCCACCGCAGCTGATCGAGTCCGAGTTGTTCGGTCATGAAAAGGGGGCTTTTACCGGCGCCATTGAGAAACGCATTGGTAAATTTGAGGTGGCGGACGGCAGCACACTGTTCCTGGATGAAATAGGCGAACTACCGCTTGAATTACAGGCGAAACTGCTGCGCGCCCTGCAGGAGAAAGAGATAGAACACCTGGGCAGCAACAAAGTGATTAAGGTGAATGTGCGGATCATTGCGGCCACCAACCGTGAGCTGGATAAGGAAGTAATGGCAGGCAGGTTCCGGGCCGACCTTTACTTTCGCCTGAACGTATTTCCTATCTACATCCCTCCGCTGCGGGAAAGGAAAGAGGATATTCCCCTGCTGGCCGGACATTTTCTGCAACAGATGGGGACTAAACTGGGAAAGGTATTCAGAGGGATCAGTCCAGAAGTGTTACAGCAATTATCAGCTTATGACTGGCCGGGGAATATCCGCGAGCTGGAACACGTGATCGAAAGGAATGCCATTTTATGCAAGGGCGATTACATACAGGACCTGCAGCTGGCATCGTCTTCCCATATCCGGTCAGAAACAGGGTTTGCCATTAAAACCTGGGAAGAGCATGAAAAAGAGTACATCCTCTATGTACTGGCGAAGTGTAATGGCAGGGTAAGCGGCGCAAAAGGGGCCGCCCAGGCACTGGGCATTCCTCCCACTACCCTGGAATCTAAAATGAAAAAACTGGGGATTAAGCGGCAACACTACCCCGGCACGAAGGAATAACGAAATATCGTTAAGAAAATAGTAAAACCGCGAAATATCGTTTTTTTCAAATGCCGGGAATGCCACTAAACAACTGACTAACAATATATTATATTCAGGCACGTATTTCGTCTTTATAGGGCCAAACCGTTAGCATATGAAGTATCCTGAATTCTTCCCTTTGTTAAGATTTGAAAATCAGCCAACTGAACTACCATTTGTGATCATGGAATTTTGCTGGACAGAAGAAAATGTAAGACTGCACAATGAGATGCCGCATATGCAGGATTATGTAGAATTGATCTGGATCACAAAAGGCACCGGTAGTATGAATGTAGATCTGAAAGAGTATGCGCTTGCCGAAAACAGCGTATTCTGTATCACTCCCGGGCAGGTGCACCAATTAAAAGTAGAACAGGATATGGAAGGGTATCTCTTTCTCTTTACAGAGAACTTCCTGTTTAAGAATGAACATGAATTTGATCCGATGTATCATTCCGGCTTCTTTGATACCTTCTCAAAATCAACGAACATCCGTATCCAGGATGATATCTCTGCCGAAATATATGAGATCACGCAGAAGATGATGAAGGAATGCGGGAACCGCTACCCGTTCAAAGCAGAAATACTCAGGCGTTATTTTAAGATCTTCCTCATTTACCTGACAAGACAATTCCCTACTGTACTGAAAACTACTATGCAATCCAGAAACATTGAACTGGCAGAGAAATTTAAATCATACCTGGAAAAGAATTTCCGCAAGCAGAAAAAGGTAGCAGACTACGCCAGATTACTGTCGGTCACTCCTAATTACCTGAACGAGATCGTAAAGAAAATCACCGGTTATCCTGCCAGTCATCATATCCGCCAGCGGATCGTACTGGAAGCGAAAAGGCAGGCGGCCTACTCTGATGTATGTATGAAAGAGGTGGCGTGGCAACTGGGATTTTCAGACATTGCACACTTTAGTAAATTCTTCAAGAACAGCACCGGTATTAACTTTTCGGAATTCAAAAAAGAATGTCACATTATGCCATCCTGAACAAAAATAGTTAGCTTTGGAGCTTAATTTTATTTTATGGAAGGTCAGAACAGGAAGGATATATACCCAGGCCTGGAAGTGGGTATTATTCTCAAAAAGGATCAGCGTAGCGGAAAGATCACTTATGGTATTGTTAAGGATCTTTTAACCTCCTCCCCGTTTCATTCGCGGGGTATAAAAGTTCGTCTTGAGGATGGACAAATAGGTCGCGTTGCCGAGATAGGCCCCCCTGAAGAGGATTAGTTTTTGTAATTTTGCAGGGAGTATAAAAATTACATATGGCTTTTATTGACTATTATAAGATTCTGGGGGTTGATAAAAAGGCTTCAGAAGCAGATATTAAAAAGGCTTACCGAAAACTGGCCAGGAAATATCATCCGGACATTAACCCCAACGACAAGGAAGCAAATACCAAATTTCAACAGGTTAACGAGGCGAATGAAGTACTGAGCGATCCGGAGAAGCGTAAGAAATACGACGAATACGGAGAGCATTGGAAACATGCCGACCAGTACGAGCAGGCTAAATCTCAGGGCGGCGGCAGATCACAGGCAGGTTATGCCAGTGGTGGCGGCTTCTCGGGCGACTTTGGAGACGAACATTTCTCCGATTTCTTTGAATCCCTCTTTGGTCAGCGTAGTGGTGGCGGCGGCGGTGGACGCAAGTACCGTGGTCAGGATTTTAATGCGGAGTTACACCTGAGCCTGCGCGATGCACATAAGACCCATCAGCAGACGTTAACCGTTAATGGCAAACAGGTGAGGATCACTATTCCTGCCGGTATTGCAAACGGACAGATCATTAAATTAAAAGGGCATGGTGCACCGGGCGCTAATGGCGGACCTAACGGCGACCTGTATATTACTTTTGTAATTGCGGAAGACCCTGTGTTCAAGCGACTGGATAATGACCTCTATACCTCTGTTGAAATTGATCTTTACACAGCAGTATTGGGTGGTGATGTAATGATAGAGACGCTGGACAGTAAAGTGAAACTGAAGGTGAAACCAGAGACGCAGAACGGAACGAAAGTAAGATTGAAAAGCAAAGGATTTCCTGTGTATAAAAAAGACGGTGAGTTCGGGGACCTTATCATCACGTATAATGTGAAGATACCGACTAACCTTACTGAAAAACAGAAAGAATTATTCAGGGAATTATCGAAGTCTTAATATTAAAATCCACGCTCTATGCAAACAGAATTAATAGCTATCAGTCAGTATTGCAGCGTACATAATATAGACAGTTCTTTTATCAGCGCTCTGGCTGATGAAGGACTGATAGCGGTAACCGTTGTTGAAGGCGGCAGTTATATAGAATCCGAACAGCTGTCCGACCTGGAGATCTACACCCGCTGGCATGCCGAGATGGGTATCAATACGGAAGGTATTGATATCATCAAATACCTGCTGGATAAAATTAAAATGATGCAGAGAGATATGGAACAGTTAGAGCATAAGCTACAGCTATACTCTGGCCTGTAAGATGGCGATACTGTGCGCCGCGATGGTATAGTTCTTTGCTGTTACCGTCCGCTGCTTATAATCCACTACGTTTGGACCTTTTAGTGTGTTTACAGCATCTATAGACGGTGCATTCAGTTCGTGGGCAGTCCAATTGCCTGTGACCTTTGCATTGATCTTTACGTCTATGGCATTTTTACTGTCCCTGTTTACGATAGCGATGGTGATCATGCCTGTTTTATCATTGATTGAAGTGGCAATGTCCAGGGCGTTGTTCGTATCGCTCATTTCGTTGGCGATGCTCCTGTTGCCGCAGAGCCTTCTGTAGAGTTCCATCGGGTAAAAGATGGTCTGGCAAACAGCCGAAGTGGCATCTGTCATAATGGGCGCCAGTACATTCACTGTTTGCGCCCAGGTAGCCAGTCCGATCACATCCGCATTACGCTGGAAGATATTCAGGAAGGTGGCCACTCCCAGGGCATGGTTCCAGTTGTACTTCATTTCCAGGCCATAGGCCCCTTCTCCGCCTGCTTCCCAGATACCCCATTCATCCAGTGCGATCTTCACCGGCTGCTGACGGCTGGGGAAGCGATACCATTTGCTGAAGTGCTCCACTTTTTCAGGCGTGAATGCTTTGATCTGTGCAGCGGTAGCGCGGATGTTCGTTTCCATTTCTGCAATGGAAGTGAACAAGGATACGGGATCACCGGGTTTAGTACTGGCGTAGAGGTGAAGGGAGATGTAGTCGCAGATGGGATGGAGTTCCTGTAAGATCTGTTTATTCCAGTTTTCCTTATCCCCTACCATGATCAGTGCGATCCCGGGGTCCTGCAGTTTCATCAGCTTGGCATAATACCAGGCTTTTTTTATGTAGTCCTGCGGGTCCTGTAAAGTACCGGCATCTTCTTTTGCCGCTTCTTCATTACCGAGGCCCCAGTATTTTACTTTATAAGGCCGTTCGTGACCGTTTTGCTTTCTTAAGCCGGCGTAGTAGGTATCTGTACCGTTGCAGTATTCTACCCAGTCGGCAGCTTCTTCAGCAGTACCGGTAGACATGTTTACGGTGAGGAAGGGCTCAGCGCCTATTAAACGGCTGTATTCCATGAATTCATCTGTACCGAAATGGTTGTTGTCGTTACCACCCCAGATAAGGTTTTTACGTACGGGCCTGTTCTGCCCTATGCCATCCTTCCAGTGATAGATTTTTGTAACGGTACCACCGGGATAACGCATCAGTGGTGTGTGTAATGCCTGTACTTTGCTTAATACATCTTTGCGGAAGCCTTCTTTTTCGTCGTAGATGCCCCCGTAAATAGCTCTTCCCAGGTGTTCTATGAACTGGCCGTAAATATTGGGAGAGATATCCCCGGTGATGGTTTCCGGGTGAACGGTGATCTCCGCTGTTTTGTTACTGAGCAGTCTTTTTACTGTACCCGGTACCATGGAACCAGCGAGAAGACCGGTATTCATCTTCATGAAATATCTTCTATTCATCCATTCCGTCGTTGTCGTTATTGCCTTTTGCCGTCTTGCTGCTGTTGGCCACCATTTCATTGATGGTAGTGGTCTCTTCTTTGGTAAAATACCGCCATTTGCCGGGAGCCAGGTCTTTCAGTGTCATGTTCATGATACGGATACGTTTCAGGCTTCTCACATTGTATCCGAGGGCTTCACACATGCGGCGGATCTGCCGGTTGAGTCCCTGGGTGAGGATGATACGGAACCGGTCGCTGCCTTCCTGGTGCACAAAACATTTCTGTGTGGTGGTGCCCATGATGCGTACACCGTTGCGCATGGCTTTTATAAATTCCAGGTTGATGGGTTTATCCACCACTACGTAGTATTCCTTTTCGTGCTGGTTACCAGCGCGTAATATTTTATTAACGATATCTCCGTCGTTGGTGAGGAAGATCAATCCTTCGGAAAGTTTATCCAGTCGCCCGATCGGGAAGATACGGGAGGAGAAATTGACGTAGTCGATAATATTGGTCTTATCTTTCGTGTCTGTGGTGCAGGTGATGCCTTTGGGTTTGTTAAGAGCAATCAAGACAGTTGCTTTCTTCTTTTTGAGTGGTTCCCCGTCTACTTCCACTACATCTCCCTCTTCGACACGGTTCCCTTTAGAAGCGATATTATCATTAATGGTAACGCGGCCCTGCTCTATGTACTTATCTGCTTCCCTGCGGCTGCAAAAGCCTGTTTCACTAATGTATTTATTGATGCTTTTATCCATATGACCCTAATATCCTGCAATATTACTTCAATATTAGTTATTGAAATGCCTGCTATACTGTTTTATCTTACTGTATAGTTCATCAGGATTGAAAGGTTTGCTGATGTAGTCGTTCATACCTATAACGAAGGCCTTGTCCTGGATATTGAGCATGGCAGAAGCGGTGAGGGCAATGATGGGCAGTTCTTTGTACCTGGTACCGTTTAGTTTACGGATTTGTTCGGTAGTTTCATAGCCGTCCATTTCGGGCATTTGTAAGTCCATGAGTATAAGGTCGTAGTCGTTTGTTTTCACCAGCTGAAGGGCAATGATCCCGTTTTCGGCCACATCGCAATCCACATCCCAGCGCCGGAAGAATTCCTTTGCCAGGACAACGTTGATCTGGTTGTCTTCAGCTATCAATACACGGGTGCCCTTTAGACTTTCCTTGAACATTTTGTGGAAGGTCTTGGATTTGCTGATCTTCCTGGTGCTGCTTCCGAAGCTAAGGTCAAAAGAGAAGACAGAGCCCTCTCCTTCTACGCTTTTCAGGCGGATTTCGCTACCCTGTAATTCCAGCAGGCGGCGGGTGATGGTAAGTCCCAGGCCGGTGCCTCCGTATTTGCGGGTTGTATCTGAACTTGCCTGTGTGAAACTTTCGAAAATGGAATCCTGTTTATCCTTTGGAATGCCGATGCCTGTATCCTTAACTTCAAAGTTGATCGTTGTTTTGCTGCCGTTGTTGGATATCAGCGTGGTACAGATAGTGACCTTCCCTTTGGTGGTGAATTTTACGGCGTTGCTGACCAGGTTTGTAAGGATCTGACCGAGTCTTACGGGATCTCCGGTTACTATTTCCGGGATATCGTCGTCGATCATGAGTTTTAACTGGATGTTTTTTTCACTTGCCTTTTGTGTGGTAGCCTGTTTGATATTGCTGATCAAATCCCTCACGCTAAATTCCACTTCTTCGAACTCTATCTTGCCGGCTTCTATCTTACTGAAATCCAGGATATCGTTGATGAGTACCAGCAGGTTTTCTGCAGAGAACTTTAAAGTTTTGAGATATTCCTTCTGGTCTTCCCGGGGGTCCTGCATCAGCAAATGGGTAAAACCTATGACAGCATTCATGGGTGTCCTGATCTCATGACTCATGGTGGACAGGAACTGTGATTTTGCAATGGCAGCCTGTTCCGCCTGGACTTTAGCCCTGATCAATGCTTCTTTGGCATCCTTCCACTCGGTGATGTCCATAATTGCCCCATGCAATTTTACGACCCTTCCCTGCTCATTATGCTGCGGTTTGCCAATGGCGTGGATATGTTTGATGGTACCATCTTTTAGTATGATACGAACGTCCAGGCTAGAGGTTTTTCCTTCGCGGAGCGCGTCCCTGATAGCGTTTAGATAGAATTCACGGTCGTCCGGATGGATCATGCTGTCGAATTCCGCGGTTTGCGGCCCTTCGTCCCGGGGTTCCAGTCCGAATATGTTACAGGCTTCTATTGACCAGTAATTACGGCCGGTGACGAGGTCCTGTTCCCAGCTACCGCTATGGGTAAGCTGCTGGGTTTCGTTTAACATGATTTCACTACGGCGGAGTTTATTTTCTCCCAGCTTCTGTTCGGTGATATCATGCCAGACAACGAGCAGTACTCTTTCATCATTGATGAATACAGGGTTGAGGGTGACTTCTACCATTATCTCTTCACCAGTGATACGCTTATGCAGCCATTCAAAACGATGCAGCCCCTTTTCATAGGCCAGTCTGTCCATCTCCACTGCTTTTTCCATGGACAGCCGTCCATCCGGCTGATACTTAGGAGAAAAGACAGCAGGATGGGGGTTCATTTCCAGCAATGCTTCTTTGGATTCAAAGCCCAGTAGTTCCAGGGCAGCCTTATTACAATCTATGATCCCTTTTTTCCCAAATAGCAAATGCGCATCTGTAGAGTATTCAAATATTACTTCCAGGTGTTCCTCTGTTTGTTTTCTACGGGTAATATCAATAATACCCCCGCCCATCTGGGTAGGATTCCCTTCACTATCCCATTTCAGGATACGACCAGAGGTGACTGTCCAGATGGTACTGCCATTTTTATGATAATAACGTATTTCGGTGGAGTAAGGAGCTTTGCCTTTATTTTGCCGGTACTCTTCTATTAATCTGGAGTAATTTTTATAATCATTTACGTGAATTAATGATTTCCAGGCCTCCAGCGTATCAGGTATTTCATGTGCTTCATACCCCAGTCTGGCTTTAAAGCCAACGCTGACATAAGTGGAATAATCCGGAAAATTCAGTGTCCAGTATCCTGCCTGAATATCTTCCAGGATAATTTTAAAAAAATTCTCCATTGTGAGGGTATAGATAAAATTGATTGTCCAGGTTAATTAACAATTATCTACGTATTTAGGTTCAATGGGTTTACTGATTGGCTTGTCTAAAAAGGAGTATTTATATGAAACAATCGTTATATTTACAAAAAACAGTATACATGAGACCGATCAGCCCGGAGATATTGATTGAGCATGGATTTGCGTTCCAGGAGACCAAGAAGTATTATAAAATTGAAGTAGGTAATGCTGCATATGGTGTTGTACCTCAGGGAGGTGTGTGGTTATTTTCTCCGCTGCCCATGCAATTTGCCTCACTGGAAAACGTGCTGACAATTGAAGATGTAGATAATATTATTTTTAAGAGTACCGGTAAGCATCTTGCTGGTCTTCAATGATTTTGATGTTTAACGTTCAGGAACCTGACGAGCAGGGGTAAACTCAGTCCCTGTACCACCAGTGTGATCAGGACCACTACCACCGAGATAAAAATAATCACATTTCTTTGCGGGAATGCTGTGCCGTCGCTTAATGTTAGCGGTAAAGCCAATGCTGTGGCCAGCGATACAATACCCCGCATGCCGGACCAGCCAATGATCAGGCATTCTTTCCAGTTTAACAATGCACGCCTGTGACGGGCTATACTTTTCCGCTGAAACGTTTTTTCGAGGTTCACCCGCTGCAGGAAGATCCTCAGCATGCGAATAGCCAATGCCAGCAGGCAAATCAGGAAACTGTAACCTATCAGGGGCCAGATCAGTGCCGCATCTATATTCCGGATAACATAAGGGAATTCTATTCCTATCAGGACGAAGATCAGTCCGTTCAATATGAATACGATGATTTCCCAGATCGATTTATAGGATGCTCTCGTCTCTCCCGCTAAATTCTTTACTCTGCTGAGTTTGGAGATCATGAACCCGATCACCACTACTGCAATAACGCCGGATACATGTAATTCTTCTGCCAACAGGTAAGCGATGAATGGCATTAATAAAGTGAAGCTGATGGCGACAACGCTTTTACGATGGGTATGTTTTAAGAGGAAGGTTAATATCACGCCTAATAGTAGTCCTACCAGGTATCCACCAACGATTAAGAATACGAATTGCACCCCCGCTTTCCATAATACGAAGGAAGAACCGGCTATTGCCGCAACTGCCAGGCGATAGGCAATCAGGCCGGAAGCATCGTTGATGAGACTTTCTCCTTCCAGGATGGTCATGGTTTTGTGTGACAGCCCTAATCCCCTGGTGATGCTCATAGCAGCTACGGCATCTGTCGCAGACAGGATAGCACCCAGGACAAATGAGAGCGGCCATGTCATACCAGGAATGAGGTAATGCACCATCACGGCTATACCAGTGGCTGTCATGAAGACCAGCGTAAAGGCCAGGGTCATGATGGTACTGATATTATTTTTGAATTCTTTAAGAGAGATGTTGAAGGCAGCATCGTAGAGCATAGGAGGCAGGAACAGCAGGAATACGATTGCCGGGTCCAGCTCTATTTTGGGCATACCGGGGATGAAACCCACACCAATGCCTGCTGCCACCAATAATATGGGGTATGGCAGTTTTATTTTTTCAGCAATTGCTGATAACCCGAGCATGATTGCGAGGAGTAATAAAATAATACCATATTGATCCATACTATTGAATTTTAGCTAATTGCTTCCGGTGAAGATAATGAGCAATCAGGATTTCTATTACAGGTATCAATATGATTAAGAATACCCATCGGATGCCTCCTGATACAATTTTTAAAACCTCTAAAATATACAAATTATCTAATAATCTAATGTATTAGCTAATAACTTCAATTGAATCTCTGAAGCCTTTGCAGCATAGGATAAATTCACCAGTATATAACCCGCGTTCTCGAAACTCTGCTGGGCGGTTTTTACATCTACAATGGTAGCCTGTCCTAACTGGAAACGTTGTAATACCAGGTTAAGGAGTTTGGAAGAGAGCTCATAATTATTACCGGAAGTCTCTATCTGTTGCAGGTTGTTGGTATATGACTGCCACAACTTGATGACGTTGGCGGTATAATCCCTTGTATAGATATCCCTTTCGATCTTTGCATTTTTTGTGTTGATAGCAGCCACCTGCGACTGCCGGCGGTATACTGTTCCATTGAAGATAGGGATTACCAGGCCGGCGCCTATATAAGGGCCATAGTTCTGGTTGAACAGTACGTTACCCGCCCCTGCTTCAGTACGGTTGTAGTTGAAACCCGTGTTCAGTGTTAAAGAAGGATAACGCTGTGCGGCGGTTTCCCTTTCCCTCAATTCGTTGATACGTATCTGTAAGTCTGCTGCCAGTAAACGGGGGTTCTTTGTTTCCATGTTCGCTAATACGCTATCCAGGGAAATGTTCTTATCGATGATGATCGTATCACTGACATGGATACTCGAATCTGCGTTTAAAGTAAGGAGACGGAGCAGGTCCGTTTTATCCTGATCGATGATCAGTTGTTGTGCCTGTAAGGTCTGATTTTGTGTATTAATATCTACCTGTGCCTGGAAGAGGTCTGCATCATTGGATAGTCCCAGTTCTCTCTTTGCTTTTACGATGTCTAACTTTTGCTGTGATACTGCAATAGATGTTTGCAGGGTACTGGCATAACTCTGCTGACGAACGATATCGAAGTATTTGAGTTGTACGTTAGCGACCACATTGATGATCATGGAATCCAGTTCACGTTGACTGAGTTTCTCTAATGTAGCCAGGCGTTGTTTGGTCGCCACTACCCTGCGCCCGTTAAACACCAGTACACTAGCGCCCAGTCCGGAGTTTAAGGTATTGGTGGTAGTACCATTGCGCTCTATCGTAACACCGGTATTCAGGCGCTGATTCACATCTGTGCTTTGCGAAGTTTGCGTACCCGAAGCAGTGATGAGCGGCAATCCACCGGCTACACCGTAGTTGTTGTAGATGGTGTTTGCTTCCAGGTTATTCTTCGACAGCTGGATATCCAGGCTGTTTTTCAACGCCAGGTTGATCGCTGCAGGCAGATCCAGCTTTTGCTGTGCCATCGCTAAAGATGGGAACAGTAATAATATATATTTCAGGCTACTTATGGTCATATTTATGTTTGCCGGAGATGAATGTATATACAGCAGGTATTACCAGCAGCGTGAGGATCAGTGAGAATAAGATCCCACCTACTACCACGATACCTAATGGAACGCGACTGGCAGCTGCTGCACCCAGACTTAATGCGATCGGTAATGCCCCGAGAGAGGTAGCGAGGCTGGTCATTAAGATGGGGCGTAAACGCTGTTGCGCCGCTTCTATGACTGCCTCCACCTTGTCCATGCCTGACTCTCTTTTCTGATTCGCGAATTCCACTATCAGGATACCGTTTTTGGTTACCAGTCCTATGAGCATGATCATCCCTATTTCAGAGAAGATATTCAGTGTTTGCCCGAATACCCAGAGACTGAGCAAAGCCCCTGCCAGTGCCAGTGGCACGGTGAGCATAATTGTCAGCGGATCGATGAAACTTTCGAACTGTGCCGCCAGTATCAGGTAGATTAAAACAAGCGCCAGCCCGAAAGCAAAAGCAGTATTCGAAGAACTTTCTGCATAGTCTCTCGAAGAACCGGCGAGAGAGGTATGGAAAGTAGGGTCCAGTACTTTTGCAGCGATAGCCTGCATGGCATTGATACCGTCGCCGATCGTATTACCGGGCGCCAGGGAAGCAGAAATAGTAGCGGACTTATACCTGTTGTAGTGATACAGGATAGAAGGGCTGCTGCTTTCCTGTAAATGGACCACGGCATCCAGTGGGATGTTACTGCCATTGCTGCTTCTTACATAGAGCTTTTCTATGTCGGAAGGTTTGCTACGGTCTTTGTGTTCCACCTGTCCTATTACCTGGTACTGGTAACCGTTCATGATAAAATACGCGAGCCTGCCGCCGCTGAAGGCAGATTGTGCCGCACCTATTACATCAGCAGTAGAAAGTCCCAGGTCTTTTACCTTGGTCCTGTCTACAGACAGTTGTACTTCAGGTTTATTGAATTTCAGGTCCACGTCCACGTTAGAGAACGTTTTATCATTACGTGCTTCTTCGAGGAATTTAGGAATGACTTCTTTTAGTTTATTGAGATCGAGGTTCTGCAACACGAATTGTACCGGCACTGACGATTTGGAACCGGAGCCTACGGAAATGGTTTGCTCCTGGATAGCGAAGATCCTGGCCTCGTTAAAGCGGCTCAGTTTCTTTTGCAGGTCTGTTGCGATATCATTCTGATTGCGATCACGGAATTCAGGATCTACGAGGCCGATCCTTGGCTGGGCAGCATTTACCGCACCAGCAGCGCCGCTGGGCGTTCTGCTGAACACGAAGTCCCTTTCAGGGACGGAATCGTAGAGGTAGTCGGACACTTTGTCGGTGATGGATTGCATGTGACCGAAGCTGGTACCTTCTGCTGCGGTGATGTTAAAACGGATACTGCTCCTATCTTCCAGCGGAGCGATCTCACTTCTTAAGCCTCCCATTGTTAGTACGATCAACACGCCACAGGCCGCGATGATCAGCCATGCCGTCCAGCGTAGTTTCATGAATTTTTCCAGCAGGCGTCTATACCCGTTCTCCATGCCTACGAAGAAAGGTTCTGTTTTCCTGTAGAACCAGCCGTGTTCAGCGTTTTTCCTGTTGAGGACAACGTTTAGCACAGGTGTGATGGTCAGTGATACAAAAGCCGATATCAGTACGGCAGCTGCCAGCACTACCCCGAATTCGCGGAACAGCCGGCCTACGAAGCCCTGTAAGAAGATCACCGGCAGGAACACGACTGCTAATGTGATAGAGGTAGAGATAACCGCAAAGAAGATCTCTTTACTACCTTCCAGTGCCGCTTCTTTGATAGACATTCCTTCTTCTATCTTCCTGAAAATATTTTCCGTGACAACGATACCATCATCCACCACTAACCCTGTTGCCAGTACGATACCTAATAATGTTAAGATATTTACGGTGAACCCTGCCATGTACATCACGAAGAAGGTAGCCACGAGTGATATCGGGATATCTATTAACGGTCTTATTGCAATGAGCCAGTTACGGAAGAACAGGAAGATAACGAGTACTACCAGGCCGAAGGCGATCAGTAGAGTTTCCTGTACTTCTTTTAAAGAGAGGCGGATGTTGCGTGTGTTATCTACCAGTACACGGAACTGGATATCATCTTTATTGGATTTTTCTATTTCTTTTAAGCGCTTGTTAAAGTCGTTCGCTATCTGGATGTTGTTAGCGCCCGGCTGCGGGATGATGGCTAATCCTACTGCGTTAACACCGTTGTATTTCCAGCTTTGCTCGTATTGCTCAGGACCGAGTTCTATTCTTGCCACATCTGAGAGGCGCACGATGCCGCTGCTATCTTCTCTTATTATCAGGTCGCTGAATTGTTTTTCAGTAGTGAGACGGCCCAGGGTGCGGATGGTCAACTCTGTGTTGTCACCATATATTTTACCGGGGGGCAGGTCTACGTTCTCATTGTTGAGAGAGGTACGGATATCGGTGAAGGCCACGTTGTACGTACTCATTTTATCAGGGTTCAGCCAGATGCGCATGGAGTAGCGTTTCTGACCGAGGATATTGATAGAGCTTACATTGTTGATGGTCTGGAACTGTTGCTGTAATACGTTCTCTGTGTAATCACTTAATTGCAGCAGGCTTTTAGTGCGGCTTTGCACGGCCATGATCACGATAAAGTCGGCATTGGCATCTGCTTTCGTTACTACCGGCGGCGCGTCAATATCCTGTGGCAGGTTACGGGTAGCCTGGCTAACCTTATCACGAACGTCACTGGCAGCCGCTTCCAGGTCTATACCCAGGTTGAACTCTACCGTGATGGTGCTGGCGCCCAGGGAACTGGAAGAGGTGATGGTCCTGATACCGGGAATACCATTGATCTGTTTTTCCAGTGGTTCGGTAATCTGACTTTCTATGATATCTGCGTTTGCACCGGTATAAGAAGTGGAAACTGTAATAATAGGCGGATCAATAGCGGGATAATCTCTTACGGCCAGGAAGGTGAATCCCACTACACCAAAAAGGATTAAAGCCAGGTTCATTACCGTTGCAAGCACCGGTCTTTTAAGCGACAACTCCGATATATTCATCTGCTAGTTCTTAACACTTAGTACTTTAATAACCGCGTCGGGTCTTGCAAACAATACCCCGGTAATCAACACAGAATCCCCTTCACTGATACCCTTTGTAATTTCCACATTGGACGCCTGTCTGATACCGGTCTCCACGTTTACGAATTTTGCTTTGCCATTCCTCAGTATCACCACCTGGTTATTCTGATCATTAGGGATGAGTACATTGGCAGGCAGCATGATGGCATGTTTATTTTCACCGGCATCTACATATACTTTTACGAAACTGCCGGGATGTGCTTTTGTGTTTTGCAAGGTAGCCCGCACTTTGAGATTACGGGTAGTGGTGTTGGCCTGTGGTTCAACAGCGATGATAGTCGCCTTTTGTTTTACAGTATCCTCCGTATCCATTTCTATGGTGACCACGTTGCCTTTATGCACAAGCGCCCCATATGATTCGGGGAGTGTAAAGTCTATTTTCAGTGTGTTTAACTGCTGGATAGAGGCGATTACATCTGCAGGTGTAACATATGCCCCTATACTTACCAGTCGCAAGCCCACTGTACCGGAGAAAGGCGCCTTTACCACGGTTTTATCGATGAGCGCCTGATAGTAGGCGATATCTGTTTTTATACTTTGTAACTGGTTGAGAGCGGAGTCGTAATCTGCCTGGTTGATACCATTGATGGCTAACAACTTTTTCAGGCGTTCTTCTGTTTTAATGGCCAGTTCCAACTGTACTTTTGATTTGCTGAGCTGCGCCTGTAAGTCGGCATCATTGATACGGGCGATGACAGTTCCCTGGTTTACGAACACGCCTTCCGGTACATTCAGATAAGTGATGCGTCCGCTGGCTTCCGGGTGTAACTGTACGAATTCATTGGCCACAACGGTACCATTAGCTTCTACAATATTACTGACGGATTGTGGCCTGGCGATCATGATATCGGCGGTTGGCGGAGCGCCGTTACGCTTATTGGCATCCGGTTTCTTACTATGACATGCACTCAAAATAATTAAAAGAAATAGTACGCTGCGCCCCATATTACGATAAATTTTAACAAAGCCTTACATTCCGAAAACCATAATTTTATCTCTCCGTTAAAGGTACTTTTCATAAAAGGTGAGACGGTTTTTAGTAGCCGGACGGGCAAAAAGAATCGTTAAATGAATGAAAATGGTCTTTTTAGGCGGTGGAACATGTATTAAAAAAAACAACTAGATAACTATGAAGGATAATCATAAGTCACCGCATATATTGAATGCGTCATCAAATTTGTTAGGACTTTGCTTTGTGGTGCTGACCTCTTTAAAATTACTTAACATTTCACAAAAAACGGCAATCGATGAGAGTACGACTGCCGCTATTGTTTTTTTTATGTCTAGTTGTATTCTTTCTTTTCTTTCTATCAGGGGCGATATCAGGAAATATGAGAATATTGCTGACTACCTGTTTTTAGGTGGTCTGTTCATTTTATTTATAACGACTATTCTTTTTGCATTGAATATTATTTCGTAGTCTTTGGTAGTTATGACAGCATAGATTGCCAGATATAATTGAGCATAAATAAAATTCAACCTACCCTTTTGACTGTCTCCATTGCCAGTTGCGGATCTCGGGCATATCTTCCCCGTAGGTGGTGACATATGCCCTGTGATCCAGCAGTTTATTGCGGATATATTGCTTGGTGTAGGCGCCCCGTGAGCCAAGGCCGGGGACCCGGTCTATGACTTCCCCTACCAGGTGGAACCTGTCCAGTTCATTTAATACTACCATATCAAAAGGTGTGGTAGTGGTCCCTTCGCCTATATAACCTTTTACGTGCAGGTTATCGTGATTTGTTCTGCGGTAAGTGAGGCGGTGGATCAGCAACGGGAAGCCGTGAAAGGCGAAGATGACGGGTTTGTCTTTTGTGAAGAGCGCATCAAATTCTTTATCGCTGAGGCCATGCGGATGTTCAGTTTTAGGCTGCAGGGTCATCAGGTCTACTACGTTGATCACGCGCACTTTTAGTTCCGGGAATTGCTGACGGAGTATTTCTACCGCGGCAATAGTTTCCAGGGTAGGCACATCTCCGGCGCAGGCCATGACAACATCCGGTTCCTGGCCCGCGTCATTGCTGGCCCATTCCCATATACCAAGTCCGGCGGTGCAGTGTTTCACAGCGGTTTCCATATCCAGCCATTGCAGTTCGGGTTGTTCGCCGGCGACAATTACATTGATATAATTACGGCTGCGGAGGCAATGGTCTGTAACGGATAACAATGTGTTGGCGTCTGGTGGCAGATAGATCCGTACGATTTCAGCTGTTTTGTTGACAACGATATCGAGGAAGCCGGGGTCCTGGTGACTGTTACCGTTGTGATCCTGTCGCCATACATGTGAAGTAAGCAGGTAGTTGAGTGAGGATACCGGCGCCCGCCAGGATATTTTATTAGCAGCCTGCAGCCATTTAGCGTGTTGATTGAACATGGAATCCACGATGTGGATGAATGCCTCGTAACAGGAGAAGAGTCCGTGCCTGCCGGTAAGCAGGTAACCTTCCAGCCATCCCTGGCAGAGGTTTTCGCTAAGGACTTCCATCACGCGGCCATCGGGGGAGATATGATCATCTGTTTCTTCTATTTCGCCGGTGAAGGTCCTGCCGGTGAGATCGAATAAATGAGAGAGGCGGTTGGAAGCGGTTTCGTCCGGACCAAAGACCCGGAAGTTGCGTTTTTTCCAGTTGAGTTTCATGACATCCCTGACGAATGCGCCCATGATTACGGTCGCCTCGCCGGTGACTTTCCCGGGTTTAGGAACATCTATAGCATATTTCCTGAATTCGGGCATGTTGAGATCGTGCATGAGGAGACCACCGTTAGCGTTGGGGTTAGCCCCCATACGGCGTTTATCTTTGGGCGCTAATGCAGCGAGTTCTTCATTGAAAGTCCCGTTTTCATCGAAGAGTTCTTCCGGTTTGTAACTCTTCATCCACTCTTCCAGGATCTTTACATGTTCCGGTTTTTCTCTCAGTTCTGCCAGTGGAACCTGGTGTGCCCTCCAGGTGCCTTCTATTTTCAGTCCATCTACTTCTTTGGGGCCTGTCCATCCTTTGGGAGTCACCATGATGATCATGGGCCATTGAGGGCGTTCTGTGAAGCCATTGCTGCGAGCGGATTCCTGGATGTTTTTTATTTCGTTGACGATAGTGTCCAAGGTTGCAGCCATCTGCCGGTGAACTTGTTCCGGGTCTTCCCCTTCCACGAAATATGGTTTGTAGCCATAGCCGTAAAAGAGTTGTTCCAGCTCTTCTCTGGGGATACGAGCCAGGATCGTTGGGTTGGCGATCTTATAGCCGTTGAGGTGCAGGATGGGCAGTACCGCACCATCATGTACGGGGTTCAGGAATTTATTGGAGTGCCAGCTGGCGGCCAGTGATCCGGTTTCCGCTTCACCGTCTCCTATTACGCAGGCAACGATGAGGCCCGGGTTATCGAAGACGGCACCGTAGGCGTGCAGTAAGGAGTACCCGAGTTCACCGCCTTCATTGATGGAGCCGGGAGTTTCCGGAGCGGCATGACTGGGGATACCACCCGGGAAGGAGAACTGTTTGAAGAGTCTTTTCATGCCCAGTGCATCTGCGGAGATGTTGGGGAAGAATTCACTGTAAGTACCTTCCAGGTAGGTGTTGGCCACCATGCCCGGGCCACCGTGTCCCGGACCGGCAATGTAGACCATATTAAGATCATACTGATTGATGATACGGTTGAGGTGAACATAGATGAAGTTGAGGCCGGGAGTTGTGCCCCAGTGACCTAAGAGCCGGGGTTTGATATGCTCCAGCGTTAAGGGTTTTTTAAGCAGAGGGTTATCCAACAGGTATATTTGTCCTACGGACAAATAATTTGCAGCCCGCCAGTAAGCGTGCATTTTCGTGAGTGTTTCAGCGGATAATTGATTCACTTGTTGCATGTCTTTTGTTTCCATAAAAATTTATTAATCTTCAAATGAGAAATCAGAAACCATCTTTGCTATCATTAATTCTTCGTTCGTGTGAATGACATAGACATTTGTTTTACCGGTAGATATGAGTCGTTCGTTATTTTCGTTTTTATCTTTGTCTAATTTTATTCCCAGGAACTCCAGGTTTTCACAGATCATTTCTCTTACTGCTGCAGCGTTCTCTCCTATTCCGCCTGCGAATACCAATGTGTCCAATCCTCCCAGGACAGCAGCATAGGCCCCTATCCATTTTCTTGTCTGGTAACAGAAGAATGCGATGGCTTCTTTTCCTTCTGTATGTTTGCTTAATTCCCGCATATCCGGGCTGATGCCCGAGATACCCAGCAAGCCGGATTCATGATTGATGAGGTGATTGAATTGTTTGGGTGTTAATTCTTCTTTATTCATCAGGTACCAGGCAACACCGGGGTCGAGGTCGCCCGTACGGGTACTCATGGGAAGTCCGGAGGTGGGGGTAAATCCCATTGTGGTGTCCACACTTTTCCCCTCTTTTATGGCAGCGAGGCTGGCACCATTCCCCAGATGAGCGAGAATGGTTTTATCACCGGCATCTTTGTCTAACTCCTGCATTAAATAAGCATATGAGAGGCCATGAAAACCGTATCGTTGTAAATTATATTTCTTTGGAATGGGTAATAACTTTGCGATGGCGGGCATACCTGCATGAAAGGAAGTATCGAAACAGGCGATCTGTGGGAGATTCAGTTTCATAAAGACTTCTATGAGTTTGATCTCACCTGGCATATGTTCGGGGTCTAACAGGCTGCTTTTCTTTAGTTCCCCTAATAATTGCGGGGTGATCCTTTCTGCTTTGGTATGTTGCAAACCGTATACCACTCTATGTCCTATGGCTTTTACCGCGGGAAAGTCGTCCTGCTTTTCCAGCCATGTCCTAAGGTATTCCGCAGCAGCGGTAAGGTCTTTTGCCGCTATGTTGATACGCTCTGTTTTGTTCCAGCTAAGTGTTGTACCTGCGATACCGATGCGTTCTATTTCCCCGTGCAGCAGTCTCTCCTGAGATTTGTACAAGGCAAACTTGATACTGGACGAGCCTCCGTTGATAGTTAGTATGCAATCCTTCATGGTTGATAAATGGCATCAACTTTCAGGCCATCAAATGTATTATTGTCTCAACTCCCCCCTTATAATGTCTCATTTACCCTGTATTTTATTTGCTATTCTATCGGAACTTTGTGAAAACACCTGTTATGATAAACACGCCCGTTGTTTCTGAAGAAAAATGGATTGCTGCACGTAAGCAACTCCTCGTTAAAGAGAAGGAATTCACACATCTGAAAGATGAGTTAAGTCAGCTGCGCCAGCAGTTACCCAGGGTGAAAGTAGAGAAAGAATACATTTTTGATACTACGGAAGGGAAACAGTCCCTATCTGATCTTTTTAAGGGTAACAGTCAGTTGTTTTTGCAGCATTTTATGCTGGGACCGGGATGGAAAGAAGGATGCCCCGGTTGTTCCTTTATGGCAGATCATCTTGATGGCACATTACCTCATCTGGAGCATCATGATGTGTCTGTAGTTGTTGTGTCCCGGGCAACGTTACCTGAAATACTTGCTTTTAAAAAGAGAATGGGATGGACCTTCAACTGGGTATCATCCAACGAAAATGATTTTAATTTTGATTATCATGTCTCTTTTGAGAAGGCCGACCAGGTAAATTATAATTATGACACAATCAAATGGACAGGAGAAGAATTACCGGGTATCAGTACTTTTTATAAAGATGAGGATGGCACTATTTATCATACCTATTCTTCTTTTGGAAGAGGAGTAGAGCAGGTGATCGGTACTTATGGTATTCTCGATCTGATGCCGAAGGGCAGGAATGAAGAAGGAGATATGGGCAGTTGGATGAAACATCATGATAAATATGAAGCCGCTCCTGCACAATCTTCCTGTTGTCACTAATGAACGGTTGCTGTCATATTAAACAGCCTTCTACTAAACGCTGGCTATTGCCGGGGATCGTACTGGTACTTATTCCCAAGTGCCCGTTATGCCTGGCAGCCTATGTGGCATTAGGCACAGGGATCGGATTGTCTGTGCCTGTTGCCACTTATCTGAGGTTATTTTTATTAGTACTTTGTGTGTCTTCCCTGTCTTATCTCACGGCGAGGTATATCTGTCTGAAAATTTATCCTTCGGGAGATCAGCTTATTAAGGCTAACCGGTTGACTCTTTTACTCACCGCCTTCACCGGAGGTGTCGTTTTATTTTTATTCTGATAAGATATAGAGATCTTACGTTCCTTAACGAAGGATGAGGCCCTGTCTTGCTTTTCCGTCTTTAAAAAGTGCGCGGTAAGAGCGAATCTATACCGGATATTATCCGTAAATTTAGAGAGATAAGGTAGTGACTTAGCGTAGATTACCAGTTGTTATTGATTATAAATACACTGGATCTGACTGTTTAGTTCTCTGATTTAGCTTTGGAATATGGGTTCAGGATTTGTTTTTCAATTTAACTTCACCTGATATTCACGTATTTATAATCAATAACAACTGGCGCGAAGATGATGTAATCAAACTGAAGTACTACCAAAAATAAAACTGTTTATGGCAAAGTGGGTAGGGAGTACTCCTCCCCCTTTTACGGGTACAAGAGATGGCCTTACTGTATATCAATTACAGGACGGGAATTACTATGTGCGGATGCAAAGCTCTATTACCGGTAAAAGGATTAAAAAAGACCGCGCTTTTAAGGGTTTCAGGGATAGTTCGATGCGATTAAAGATCGCAGCCGGGATTGCCTCTTTTGTGTACAGGCAGCTTCCTGTGAAGGTGTTTGCGTTATACAGGGAAATGACCGGGAAGGCCATTTTATGGCTGAAACAAGGGCTTTCTGCCGAAGATGTGAGAGAGAAGCTGACTAAAGAGTATCTGAAACCACCTGCTGAAACAGTTAAGCCTTTATTTAAAATACCCCTTATACGGCAAAGTGCGCGGTTAATACGGCGCAGATACGGCGCATCTATGCTTCAGGTATGCTTCAGACACGGAGCATCCATGCTGCCACTAACAGCTACTCCCATACATCCGCAATATGGATCAGGATAGTATAACGCCCAACGTCTGGCAAATCTTCTATATTCAGTTGCTTTTCGTTGAAAGGCGTCGTTAATTTATCTGCAAACTGCTGGTATACTTCCTGTAATACAGCAATTGCTTCGGGTTTGCTCTCCACTACCCAGGATTTTGACGCCTTATTGTTATCAAACAGTTTATTGAATTCCTTCCTGCTGACTTCCGCCTTTTCGTGCGGCACTACCTTTATGGTCCATACCTCTCCTATTTTCTCCTTTGGAGCAGGTGTATCCAGGTTTATTTTAAAACGTTCCAATCCCGACGGGTCTAAGGCCCGGATAATATCCATTGCTACTGACATAGGCTGCAAATTACGTTCTTATTAGCATTTTGCAGATAGTGTGTTATGACAGAGATGTTATTGATTAGTTCTCTGATGTAGCTTTGGAATATGGGTCCGGGATTTGTTTTTCAATTTAGCTTCACCTGATATTCACGTCAGATAAGGTGTATTTACCGATCAATAACATCGGGCACGAAGATCATGTAATCAAACTGAGACACTACCACTTTGCGGGCCTGTTTGATTTTTGTAACTTTATCGTATGGAGAAAATGCAATCTATCGAGGAATTTTATCAATCCAAGATGAACTGGATGCCGGATAACCTGCAAAAGGAAATGGGGCATTTCAATGTGTTCAGGATCGAGGATTTTGCCGCGCATACGGGAAGGCCGTTACCTTATAGCCGCAAGGATTTCTTTAAAATAAGCCTGATTATCGGGAAGACGAGGATTCATTATGCAGATAAGATAGTGGAAATCAATGAACGGGCCCTATTGTTTGCCAATCCGCATATTCCATATAACTGGGAACAACTGGAAGATACACAGTCCGGCGTTTTTTGCATTTTTACGGATGCGTTCTTTAGCCAGTTTGGGAATCTGAAAGAGTACCCGGTATTTAAGCCGGGCGGCAATCCTATTTTCGATCTGCCGGAGGAAGAGGCAATGCATATCAGGGATATTTTTGAAAGGATGTTCGTGGAGATCAACTCGGATTATACCTATAAATATGATGTATTGAGGAACCTGGTGTTTGAACTGGTACATAGCGCCCAGAAGATGCAACCGGCTACTGCTACCTTGTATACAAGTTCCAATGCCTCTACGAGGGTGGCTTCATTGTTTATGGAACTACTTGAAAGACAGTTCCCTATAGAATCCCCTATGCAGCAGGTGGGCTTCCGTTCCCCCACAGAGTTTGCCGGTCAGCTGGCGGTACATGTGAACCATTTAAACCGGGCTTTGAAAGAAGTGACCGGTAAAACGACCTCCCAGCTGATAGCGGAAAGGATCGTGCAGGAAGCCAGGGCATTACTGAAGCATACCGACTGGAATATTTCAGAGATTGCCTGGTGTCTGGGATTTGAGGAACTCCCCCACTTTATTAACTTCTTTAAAAAGAACACACAGATCACTCCCAAGTCGTTCAGAATGGCTATTGTTTGATTTTTACAGTTTTTCGTTTGGTTTGTACAATGATCAGGGCTTGCTTCCCATCTACCTTTGTATCATAATATTTAAAAATTATGAGCAACAAAGTATGGTTAGTTACAGGCGCATCCAAAGGCCTCGGACTTGCAATCACAAAGAAACTCCTTGCAACGGGATATAAGGTAGCAGCTACTTCAAGGACCGCTGATGCGTTAATCAAAGCAGTAGGTATTGCCGCTTCAGATAATTTCCTTCCGCTGGAAGTGAGTCTGACAGACGAGCAGAGCGTAAAGAAAGCAATTGATGATACGCTGGCGAAATTCGGCACCATTGACGTAGTGGTGAATAATGCCGGTTACGGACAACTGGGCGCCATTGAAGAAATGAGCGATGCTGAAGTGCGCAAGAACTTTGATATCAATGTATTCGGTTTGTTGAATGTGCTCCGCAATGTGATGCCACAGCTACGTGCGCAAATGTCCGGCAGGGTGTATAATATCTCTTCTGTAGGGGGATTCATCGGGAACTTCCCGGGATGGTCCAGTTATATTTCTTCAAAATTTGCGGTAGCAGGTTTGACGGAGTCTTTTGCTGCGGAAGCATTACCTTTTAATGTATATGGAACGGCAGTGTATCCCGGTTATTTCCGTACTGATTTCTTATCTCAGGATTCTTTGCTTTTATCTGCCAAACAGCTGGATGTTTATCAGACAGCCCGGGATTCACAGGCACTGCATCAGAATGAGATTAATGGTAATCAGCCCGGAGATCCTGAAAAAGCAGCGGAGCTTCTGATAAAAGTTGCGGAAGAGCCCAACCCGCCTGTACATCTGTTCTTAGGTACGGATGCTTATAAGCTGATAGATGTAAAGATAGATGCCGTGAAGAAGGATACGGAGAGATTGAGATCTCTGGCCACCGCTACTGATTTTTAGTTCATAGTGTGAAACATACCGGATATAAAAGAAGCGGGAGTCTCTATAGAGACTCCCGCTTCTTTTATATCTTATCGTTCAGAATATCGGGTAAATGATTAAGGTAAAATTCCGCCTTCTATTAATCCTTTCAGATCTTTAGAGACCAATTTATCTCCATCATAAAATGAAACAGTCACTTTGTTGTTGATAGTAAATTTCTGGGATTTCTGGAAAAGTACCGTACCGGAGAAATCGTCCAATGTCAGCACTTTACCATTAGTAACTTTCTGCACCTGCATATAGGTGATTGGATTCGGAGAAGCCTTTGACAGATCTGCGTAAAAAGTATAAAGGTAAGAGCCATCTTTCTGATAACCGATTTCAGTAACAGTTGGTGTAGCAGGTTTTTTCTGTAAAACAGTAAATGAAAAGAGCGTACATGCGACAGCGATGACAACCAGGGATAGTAATAGTTTCTTCATAGATTCTAATTGTATATTAATAATCTGCCTTCTTCATACAATTTAACATTTATTTAAATAATTACATAAAATATTTTCTATATAAGTGGAGTTATTGCCATTTATTTTAAGCAAGAAAAATTAAGTGATGGATTTTCAGTCATTTATCTCCCTCGGTAGCAAAACGGGAACTTGAGTAGTTTTTCGTCTAACCCGCTTTAGACCACGCTGTTGCCACATTTCTTATATCCCTAATATTTATGAGTACTAAACAGCCAAAATATATATGTTAGATTTTTTTTTAAAGCTTGTACGCATATCACATGTAAAAAGTTGTCTTATATACAAAGGGATTATTTTTCGAACAGTGAACAATAGTTTTTCTAAAGAGTAAATAGAATGATTAAAAGAAGTTTAACGGTTCTGGCGGTATGTTGTATGTCTTTGTCCGCTATTGCACAGGTGCCTTTCACTATCAAGGGAAAGTTAGGTAGTCTGAAAGCACCAGCTAAAGTTTACATCGGTTACAGTGTGGATGGTAAGGCTGTATATGATTCTGCAGACATTAACAATGGTACTTTCGAAATGGTGCACTACACTAATTATCCTGTATGTGCTATCTTTTCAGTAAGTAAGGACGGAGAACCAAAAAGTTTTTTTGACGGCAATAACATCGCGCGTTTGTATGTTGAACCAGGCGCAACTATCTGGTTAACATCTAATGAAGACATTGTCAATTTTGAATCAAGCGGATCTAAATCCCAGGAAGATTACAAGGTGTACCAGGCTTATATGGCCCCTGTAGAAGCTAAGTTAAATGCTTTAGCGCTGGAAGGTTCTTCCAGCAACGCGAAGAAAGATACGGCAGCACGCAGGAACTACATGGAGCGCTTCCGTGCGGCCATGGATGAGAAGAGAAAAATGATGAAGGAGTTTGTGCTGACGTACCGTGATATGTATATCAGTCTGGATATACTGGAAGAATACGCCGGTCATTTCATTGACTATCAGGATGTGGAACCTGCTTATGCTGCGTTGAGCGATCGTACACAGCAATCTGCAAGAGGGAAGCTTTTTCTGAAAAAGATGAATCAGTTCAAGACTACAGCAGTAGGTACTACAGCTCCTGATTTTACACAAAAAGATACAGATGGTAATAAAGTGTCGCTGTCTTCTTTCAAAGGTAAGTATGTGTTGCTTGTTTTCTGGGCCAGTTGGTCTCCTACATCCAGGGCAAATAACGTGGAAATGAAAGAGACGTTCAAACAGTTCAAAGGAAAGAATTTCACAGTGATCGGTATTGGAATGGAAGAGCGTAAAGATAGCTGGCTGGAAGCGATTCAGCAGGATGGTACCACCTGGTTGCAGTTAAGTGACCTGAAATATATGAAGAATGAGGTAGCCGGATTATATGATGTGACTTCAGTACCACAGAATGTGCTGATAGATCCTGCAGGAAATATCGTTGCCCGTAACTTAAAGGGTAGTGACCTGAAGGATAAATTAATAAGTGTTCTTGCTCAATAGTACATATTTTTAAGATTGTCAAGTGAGAAAAGGCTGCCATTTTTGGCGGCCTTTTTCGTTTTAGATGATTGCGGCATGAAATTTACGCAGTTATAGTAAATGTACTGCCATGACCCTTGCAAAATATAAACAAAAGCGGTCTTTTAGCGAAACGCCCGAACCTAAAGGGGGTAAGAGTAAGGATAATGATCTACGCTTTGTGGTACAGAAGCATCATGCATCGCATCTCCATTATGATTTCAGGCTGGAAATGAAGGGCGTACTCAAGAGCTGGGCCGTGCCTAAAGGCCCTTCTACGGACCCTTCTGTCAAGCGTCTGGCGATGATGGTGGAAGATCATCCTTATGATTACCGGAATTTTGAAGGGACCATCCCCGAAGGGAATTATGGGGCAGGGACGGTGATTGTGTGGGATGAGGGGACTTATACCTCTGCGGACGTGATTTCTGATGATAAAAAGGTACAGGAGAAAGAACTGCTGCAGCAGCTTTCGGAGGGGAAGTTGAAATTCACCTTGTACGGGAAGAAGCTGAAAGGCACCTGGGCGCTGGTAAAAGCTTCCGGTCGTGGGGAAAATAGCTGGTTGCTGATGAAGCTGAAAGATAAATATGCTTCTACTGAGGATATCACTAAAAAGGATAAGTCGGTGGTTTCGGGGAAAACGGTGGAGGAGGTAGCGGCCACTTCGGGGAATGTGTGGATGAGTGGAAAAAAGGCGGCAGTGAGTAAGGCCGCGATGAAGGCCGCGGCCAGTAAAAAGGCCGTAGTAAGTGCGACAAAGGCAGTGAGAGGTAAGAAAGCGTTGAAAGCCCCTTCGGATGATATTGAAGATGCTGATGATCCAGCCCCGCCGGTGAATGATTTACTTAAGAAAGGGAAACGCGCTAAAATGCCGGAGGCTGTAAAGCCTATGTTAGCTACGCTGACGGATAAGCCTTTTGATAATGATGACTGGATATATGAGATTAAGTGGGATGGGTACAGGGCGATCAGTTATCTATCTAATGGAAAAGTAAACCTGTTATCCAGGAAACTGATTTCTTTTAATACGAAATTCCCGGTGATCGTTGATGCCCTGAAAGACTGGAAAGTAAACGCAGTCGTAGACGGAGAGATCGTTGCGATCAATGATACTGGTAATCCCGACTTTCAGGCGCTGCAGAATTATGTAAAAAACGGGAAGCAGGCGAGATTAGTATATTATGTGTTCGATTTACTCTGGTATGATGGGAAAGATTATACCGATCTGCCATTAACAGAAAGGAAACAAATATTACAAAATATACTTCCTGAAGATAGTGAGGTGATTCATTTTAGTGATCATATTACCGGTAAAGGAACCGATTTCTTCCATGCTGCTACCGACAAAGGACTGGAAGGTGTGATGGCAAAGAGAGCTGATAGTACTTATGCTATTGATACCCGGTCACAAAGCTGGTTGAAGATCAAGAATAACCAGAAAATGGAAGCCATTATATGTGGTTATACGCAAGGACGGAATAGCCGGAAACATTTTGGCGCATTGATCCTGGGGAAATATAAAGGGAGTACGCTTACTTATATCGGGCATACGGGCGGGGGATTTAATGAACAAAGTCTGAAAGACCTGTACGACAGGTTTCAGGATTTAATTACGGATGAAAGTCCTTTTAAGAAGACGCCTAAGACGAATATGCCGGTCACCTGGTTGCGGCCAGCGCTGGTTTGTGAAGTGAAATTTGCAGAAGTAACCTCAGACGGGATTTTACGCCAGCCTATCTTTTTAGGATTAAGAGAGGATAAACAGGCCGCGAATGAAAAGAATGAAAAAGTAGTAAAAGCACCCAAGAATAAGAGTGCCGGGAGCGTAAATGCTAAAAAAAAAGCGACTCCTGAAAGCAAAAAACAAACAGCAAAAGCCGAAAGTAAACTTGCTAAAAAAGTAGCCATGAAAGCGCCTGCAAAGAAAAGCGGATCTTCTTCCTCTGAAAAACTACTTTCAGAAGATCAGAAGGAAATCACTCTCACCATTAACAGTAAACAATTAAAGTTTACCAATCTCGATAAAATATACTGGCCTAAAGAAAAGATCACGAAAAGGGATATGCTGAATTATTACGCAAATATTGCCGAATTCATCCTCCCCTATCTTAAAGACAGACCGCAGTCATTAAACCGGTATCCCAATGGGATCGATGGATTGAGCTTTTATCAGAAAGATGTGGAAGGGAAAGTAGCAGACTGGGTAGAGACGTTCTCTTATGTTAGTGAATCTGATGGGGAGACCAAACATTTTCTTGTATGTAAAGACGAAGCCTCTTTGTTGTATATGGCCAATCTTGGATGTATAGAAATGCATCCCTGGCACAGCCGGGTGCAAAAGCCGGATAATCCCGACTGGTGTGTCATTGACCTTGATCCGGACCAGAACCCTTTTGATCAGGTCATTGAAACTGCGTTAGTGATCAAAGATGTACTGGATAGCGCAGGCGCTACTTCTTATGTGAAAACTTCCGGTTCTACCGGTATGCATATTTTACTACCGCTTGGCGCGAAGTATAGTTATGATCAGTCACGTATGCTGGCAGAACTGATTGTGGGGATAGTGAATAAACAATTGCCCAAAACGACCAGTGTAGAAAGAAGTCCGGCTAAAAGAAAAGGATTGATCTATCTTGATTTCTTACAGAACCGGCAGATACAGACGATCGCCGCCCCTTATTCTTTACGTCCCAAACCCGGGGCCACAGCTTCTGCGCCGCTTGATTGGAGCGAAGTAAAGAAAGGACTTAAAATGTCCGATTTTAACATCTTTAATATGAGAGACCGGATAACAGAGACCGGGGATATTTTAAAGGGTGTATTGGGTAAAGGAATTGATTTAAATAAAATCCTTCCTAAGGTACAGGGTCTGCTATAAACACGTCGCTAACGAAATTGAAATTAAATCATCCTTCAATAGGATATATTTAATGCCTTACCTGTAAAGAGCGTATTGATTTTCCTACTCAAATAGTTCCTGCTCTTCAGTAAAATAGGTTTTCCTGCCACCAATAGTTTGATGTTGTATCTCTACTCCGGTAGGGCTTTTTTCCAGATGGGGGTTGTGGATCTCCATAAAGTCCCTTATCTCACCACTGATAATATCCGGGTTCTTCTTCTGGATTTTCGCTATCGCATCTGATAATACGGAGTAGATGGTACGCGCCAGCTTTTTAATTTTTGCAGGCGGGACCTTGTTGGAAATGGAGAAGGGGGAAAGACGTGCATGCCAGAGGATTTCATCTGCATAGGCATTGCCTATACCACGGATAATATGCTGATCGAGCAATAGCTTTTTGATAGTGGTACGGGTAGCGGACATTTTCTCTTCCAGGTAAGCAGCCGTAAGATCTTCTGACATCGCATCCGGCGCTTCATTCTTTGGAGGATTTACCGTGAGGGCCGCCATACGCTGGAAGTCGGTCAATGCAAGGCCGGTACCATCTGTAAAGTGTAATTCGGCAATGGTATGTTTGGCATCGTTATCATCTTTGAACAGGTGTAATTCTCCGTGTAACATCAGATGCATCCCCAGAATATTACCATTTTTGAATTCAAAACGAAGTTCTTTACCTTCCCTGTATACTTTGTACAACTTCTGCTGTTCAAATGCTTTTCTGAAAGTAGCCGCGTTAGCCACTATATTTTTTGCATTGGAAATGGTGATATGGTCTATTGTTTTCCTGGACAGTTTCTTATCGAGGTTATTACTGAAAACTTGTAAATCCGGTAATTCAGGCATGATCTTACGCTATTAGTACTGCGAATTTAGTCTAAAAATTATGCCGGACAGGAATGGGGTATTATCTATATTTCGGGGGCGGTTCGCAAATTAACGGTATATCGTAAATTTAGTTTTAGCAGAAATCGATGTAAAATAATAATAATCAATTAGTTAACCACATGGCATCTTTATTGACTATATACCCCCTTAAACTTACCATCATCAAACTATTCATTTTCTGCCTAGTTTTATCAGCAGCAGTAACATCATTTAATAATTAATAAATCTAAACACATGGAAGCAAAAATCGGTATTAAGCAGGAGCATCTTGCTGCAGTAGCACAATCACTGAGCAAAATACTGGCAGATGAATTTGTACTGTATACCAAAACACGCAAGGCGCACTGGAATGTTGTAGGCATAGACTTCCTGGCCAAGCATAAATTCTTTGAAGAACAGTACGGACAACTGGAACAGATCGTAGATGATGTTGCTGAAAGGATCAGAAGTCTGGGTCACTATGCACCCGCTTCTTTGAAAGAATACCTGGAGCTGACACATCTTTCCGAACAATCCAGGGAAAAGAACAACAGCGCCGGATTTATCAAGGAATTACTGGCAGATCATGAAAGTATCCTGATCCACCTGCGTGAGAATATCAATAACTATGTAACCGCACTGCATGATGCAGGTACCAGCGATTACATCACTGGTTTAATGGAGACTCACGAAAAGATGGCCTGGATGCTCAGAGCTCACTTAGAATAGTATGAACCAGATGAGCAATATATTTTTAAAACCACTGTTGTTCGCGGCAGTGGTTTTAATGCATGTATGTGTACATGCGCAGCCTATAGCCGATACGAACAGGGTGAAGCAACTGCAAACTAATAGCCGGTACTACCTGATGAAAGAGGGAGAGCTGAAGCGTGACCTTGACAGTGCATTACTGCTGAATGAAGAAGCCTTAAGAATAAGCGCAGCATTACAATACCGTGAAGGGACCGCTAAAGGGCTTTTGCTGGAGACCCAGATCTACCGGGAGCAGGGGGAATGGAAAAAAGCAGCGGACCAGTTGAAAGAGGCACTTGCCCTGTATACCACTTATGATTTAAAACATTTACTGGCTGAAGGTTACATCGAATCTGCACAATATCATCACAACGAAGGGAGCGATCTTGACCAACGCATCTTTTACTATAAAAAGGCCCTTCCGCTTTTTAAGGAAACCGGCGATTTAAAACAGGTAGCTATAACATTACAGGTACTGGGAGATTTCTACCATATTAAAGGAGATCTCGGTACCTCACTGAATTATCTCGGGGAAGCCCTTGTATACTCGAAAGCAGCAGGGTATAAAGATGTACAGGGGATATATGATCTGATGGGTAATGGCTATCAGGTGAAAGGCGACTTTAATCAGGCGTTAAAATACGGACTGCTCGCTGTAAAAACAGGTGAAACATTAAAAGACAGCAGTATACAAATGGGGACTATCTACAATCATATGGGACTCATTTATTATAATTTACGGGAATATCAGTCGGCCCGTGATTACTGGAGCAAAGCCCTGGCTGTATCCATAGCACATAAGGATACCGCATCTTATCAGATTATTACAGGCAATATTGCCTCGGGCTTATTCAGGATTAAAAAATACAAGGAAGCGCTGTCTTTACTGGATAATATGGTCAAAACATATCCCCCTACCTCCCTTGAAATAAGAATTACAGTACCATATATCTATTTCAATATCTATATGGACATGAAAAATTATAATAAGGCCAACATCTATTATAAAGAAATAGTAAAATTCCACAATGAACTCGATGCCAACAGTATTGCCCAGCATCAATTATGTCAGAGTATTATCAGGTATCTCATCGAAACCAAACAATACAAAGAAACCTATAAATACCTCGAAGAACTGGATAATACCTGTAAAGCATTGGGGGATAACCTGGCAAGGTCCAGGAACCAGCTCGACTGGTTTCGCGTAGATTCTGCACTGGGTAATTACATCTCAGCGATCCAGCATCAGCAGCTCTATAAATCTTTATCTGACTCTATCTTTAATATTGAAAAAAGTAAACAGTTTTCCAGTTTGCAGCTACAGTTTGAGACTGAAAAGAAAGACAAGGATATTCAATTGTTAACCCAGCAAAGTAAGCTGCAACATAACAGTTTACAAAAAGAAAGAACGATCAGGAATGTGATCATTGCCGGGGTGATCCTGTTGTCGTTGTTTTCCGGTCTGATCTATATGAGCTACCGTTCCAAAAAACGCAGTAATATGAAACTGGAGCTGCAGCAGAAAGAGATCAATCATCAGAATGAGTTATTAAAAAAGCTGCTGGGAGAAAAGGAATGGTTATTGAAAGAGATCCATCACCGGGTAAAAAACAACCTGCAGATCGTGATCAGTTTACTGAACACTCAATCTGCCTATTTAGATAATGAAGATGCATTAACAGCTATCCGTAACAGTCAGTACAGGATGCATGCCATGTCGCTTATTCATCAGAAACTTTACCAGTCGGATAACCTGGCCTGTATTGAGATGAGCTGGTACATACGAGAGCTGGTGAGTTATATGCAGGAATGCTTTCACACGCTAAGCAGGATCGTGTTCACCCTACAGATAGAACCGGTGGAAATGGATGTGGCAAGGGCTGTTCCGCTGGGACTGATACTGAATGAAGCGATCAGTAATGCCATCAAATATGCCTTCCCAGGTAACAGTACAGGAGAGGTGATCATATCGCTGAAAAAACTGCATGGTACAACTTACCAGTTAAACATATCGGACAATGGTGTGGGATTACCGGCCGACTTCCAGCTGGAAAACACCCACTCTCTGGGCATGAGCCTGATGCGCGGATTGAGCGAACAATTAGACGGGACATTCAATATAAAAAACGATAACGGATTAAAAATAGAGATTGTTTTTAATAATCATCAGTTAGTATATGAAAGAAAAAATACTGATCGTAGAAGATGAGTTTATAGTAGCAAATGACCTCAGGATAATCCTGGTAAAAGCGGGCTATAATGTGTGTGGGACAGCCTCTTCCGTTGATGCCGCAAAACTGTTGATAGCATCTAAAAAGCCCGACTGGGTATTACTGGATATCATACTGAGAGGTGAAGAGACAGGCATTGATCTTGCCTGGGAGCTGCGTGAAAAGAAAATACCCTTCCTGTATATCTCCGCAAATACGAATCAGAGCATACTGGAAGCAGTGAAGGAAACCCAGCCCTATGGCTTTATGGTAAAGCCTTTCCGGGAAAGGGACCTGCTGGTGATGCTGGACATTGCCCGTTACAGGTATACACTTGAAAATAAAGAGCCTGATACTATTCCTGAGGTGCTTCCCAATACCGAAGGCATCATAGGGCTTAAAGATGTACTGGAAAAGATCTATGTGGTAGCGCCCTCAGAAAGCGCGGTGCTGATACTAGGGGAAAGCGGTACCGGTAAAGAAAAAACAGCACATGCCATTCATCACCTTTCGGCGCGCAGGAACATGCCGCTTGTTACCATTAACTGCGCAGCCCTGCCAGCCTCACTGATCGAGTCGGAATTATTCGGGCATGAGAAAGGCGCGTTTACCGGCGCTAATAGCAAGCGCCTCGGCAAGTTTGAACAGGCCAGCAGGAGTACCATCTTCCTGGATGAAATAGGTGAACTGCCACTGGATTCACAGGCTAAATTATTAAGGGTATTACAGGAAAAGGAAATAGAGCGGCTGGGCAGTAATCAGACCCTGAAGATAGATGTGCGGGTGATAGCCGCTACTAACCGTAACCTGGAAAAAGAAGTAGCAGACGGGCGTTTCCGTTTAGATCTCTATTACCGGTTGAATATATTCCCGATAGAACTACCTCCCTTACGTAAGCATAAAGAAGACATTGAAGAACTGGCCAATTATTTCCTGCAGAAATATGCGCAGAAAGCCGGTAAAAAGGTAAACAGTATTTCTGAACAGGCAATGAAGCAGTTAATACAGTACAACTGGCCGGGGAATGTACGGGAGCTGGAGCACCTGATAGAAAGGAATGTGCTGATGGCCACGGGG
The DNA here is from genome assembly GCF_009758125.1 of Chitinophaga oryziterrae. Taxonomy (GTDB): domain Bacteria; phylum Bacteroidota; class Bacteroidia; order Chitinophagales; family Chitinophagaceae; genus Chitinophaga; species Chitinophaga oryziterrae. Next base: position 1,705,408 of record NZ_WRXO01000001.1, on the reverse strand, counting down.
AATGAAATCAACAGGATCGAGATGCCGGAAATGACTACTGTATATGAGGATGAGAGCCGTATCAAAACGATGGAAGAAATTGAAAGGGAGCATATCATGAAGGTACTGAAGACCTGTAATGGAAAAGTCTTTGGTCCGGGTGGTGCCGCAGAAATATTAAATTTGCCTGCAACGACCCTTTATTCCAAGATGAAGAAGTTAGGCATTAAACAGGGGTACGTATAAATTATGACTATGGAAGTTGTCAATAATGAGAAGGAACAGCAATTTGAGATTGAACAGGATGGAGAAAAGGCCTCTCTCACCTACCGGTTCTATAAAAAGGATATAGCCCTGATGCATACGACCGTTCCCAAAGCGATGGAAGGCAAGGGCGTGGCCAGTACCCTGGCGATAGCCGCTTTTGATTATGCAAAGCAGCATAACAAGCCGGTGATGGTGTATTGCCCGTTCGTAGCGAAGTTTCTCACCAAACATCCGGAGTATAATCATCAGCTGGACCCTGCATATCACAAAGGATCGTGAAAATGCTCCTTTTTAATGCCCAGTTTCTGCATTTTTGATATCAGGGTGGTAGATGGCAGCCCCAGTTTAACGGCTGCCCCAAAAGGGCCTGAAATACGTCCTTTACATACCTTCAATACCTTCAGGATATAAGTACGTTCCATTTCATCCAACGTGACTATTGTAAACTCACCGGCATTTGTTTCTTTCTGGTTACCGGCAGGCAGGTACATTTGCCTGATCGTTGTGCCGGTGGTAAGCAGAACACTCCTTTCTACCAGGTGTTCCAGCTCCCGTACATTCCCGGGCCAGGAGTAAGCCAGCAGGCTTTCCATTACTTTAGGGGATACCGTATTGATCTTTTTGCCGGCGCTTCTTGCATAACGGGCAACAAAGTGGTTCGTGAGGACTGGGATATCCTCCTTACGGTTACGCAGCGGAGGTAATGTAACAGGGAAAACATTCAGCCGGTAAAAGAGATCGCTTCTGAAACGGCCGGCATCCACTTCTTTCTGCAGACTACGGTTGGTAGCCGCGATGATACGCACGTTCACTTTTATACTGCCTCTTCCCCCTATACGCTCTATCTCTTTCTCCTGTAATACCCTTAATAATTTAGACTGTAATTCCATGGGGAGCTCTCCTACTTCATCCAGGAAAAGAGTACTGTTATTGGCGAGTTCAAACTTACCTATCCGGCGTTCTGTAGCGCCGGTAAAGCTTCCTTTCTCATGGCCGAACAGTTCACTTTCTATGAGGTTGGGTGGTAAGGTGGCACAATTAACCTTCACCATCAGTTTATCTTTATGGGGAGAACCATTATGGATAGCGCGTGCTATCAGTTCTTTACCTGTACCCGTTTCTCCCATCAGCAGCACGGTAGAGTCTGAAGGGGCCACCTGCGATATCAGGCGGAAGATCTTCTGCATTTCTGTACCTGCACCTATTATTTCCGAGAAGTTATATCCTTCATTCCTTTCTTCCTGTAAGTAGAGATTTTCTTCTTCTAATTGTTGTTTATAATGGCGGATCTCATTCAGTTGTTTTTCTATCTGTTCATTTGCGATGATATTGGCAATGGTGATAGCCAGCTGGTAAGATAATCCCTGTAATAAACGGAGTGCCTGCGGGGTGAAGGTATCCGGGTTTTTCAGCAGGAGAAAAAACGTACCTACTTTCCTTTTCTGATTATGTAAGGCGATGGCTATTACTTCGCGGATACCATCATTATAATGGTACTGGATGTATTGCGGTAACTCCATTTTAGTCAGGTCAAACCTTATGATTTCTTTTGACGCCAGCACCAGGTTATAAAAGCCATCCTCTACGGGGTAGCTTCCATTGATCACACGGTCATAGAGTTCATAATCTTTAGGTTTCTCCCGGAAGAAGTGGAAGAATGTTTTATGCATTTTTTGTGCCTCATCTACTGTGCAGATAACGAAATCATCGTACACGAACAACTCGCTCAGGCGTTCGTGTATGATCCTTGACAGTTCTTCTTTATCGCGGGCAGCGGAAAGGTCATTGCTGAAGGAGAGCAATACTTCCTGCTCCTTCTCTTTTTCCTGTAAACTCTCCCAAAGGTTTTCTTTTGTCATTGTACGCAAAGTTACATTGTTCCGTCAAATGACGGAGCGTAAAACCTATCATAAAATTACGATATGCCGTTAATTAATTTTATCTAGAATTGGATATAATAACATGATTTACAATTGATTATACGAATGGTACGAGCTTTGACAACTGGTACTTACAAATAAACCCATGATTATGAGTCAACATCAACAAACAGGTGAGATCATCATTCCACCTGTAGCAGAAGATCCGGCATTGTCCGCAGACACGAAAAAGTTTTTAGCAGCGCTTAATAGTGGTGGCGGCGCCCCGCTGGAATCCTTGCCTCCGGCAGCAGCCAGGGAAGTACTGGTAGGTGCACAGAACTCTGTGAAGGTAGATTACTCAGGTGTAGATTTTTCTGAGAAGACGATCACAGCGGATGGATTCACGATCAAGCTGGATATCGTTCGTCCTGCAGGGAATAACGAAGTGTTACCTGTGTTTATTTTCATCCATGGCGGTGGCTGGGTATTAGGAGATTTCCCTACGCACAAACGTATGATACGTGATCTTACGGTATTATCCGGTGCGGTGGGTGTATTTGTGAACTACACTCCTTCTCCGGAAGCGCAGTACCCACAGGCGGTGAATGAGATCTTTGCTGCTACCAAATGGGTGGCTGAACATGGTACGGAGATTAATGTGGACGGTAAAAGACTGGCAGTAATTGGTAACAGCGTTGGTGGTAACATGGCGGCTGTAACGGCGCTTAAAGCAAAAGAGAATAAAGGTCCTGAAATTAAATTACAGGTATTGCTCTGGCCTATCGTAGATGCCAACTTTGAGCATGATTCCTATAAACGTTTCGGGAAAGACAGGTTCCTGACAACGCCATTGATGAAATGGATGTATGATAACTATACAACAGATCCTAAACAACGTGCAGAGATCTATGCATCTCCTATTAATGCAACCCTGGAGCAATTAAAGGGTCTTCCTCCGGCATCGATACATGTAGCAGAAGCGGATATCCTCCGGGATGGCGGTGAAGCATATGGCCGTAAGCTGGATGAAGCAGGTGTAACAGTGACCACAGTTCGTTATAACGGAGCCATTCATGATTTCGGTTTGTTAAATCCTCTGGCAGAAACGCCTCAGTCTAAATCGGTATTTGTTCATGCAGCAGCAGAGTTAAGAAAATACTTAAAATAATAAATTATGACTAAGAACATTGTTATCGTACACGGAGCCTTTGCGGATGCTTCCGGTTGGGAGCCAGCTTATAAGATCCTGAAGGAAAAAGGGTATAATGTTACACTTGTACAGAACCCAACGACTACGCTGGAAGAGGATGTAGCAGCTACTGTAGCGGCTATTGACAGGCAGAAAGGTCCGGTTGTACTGGTAGGCCATTCCTGGGGCGGTACTGTCATTACAGAAGCTGGTGTACATCCAAATGTAGCCAGTCTGGTGTATGTAGCGGCTTTCGTTCCGGAGGTAGGAGAATCTACACTGGCGCTGGTGCAGTCCGAAGCGATACTGGAAGTGAACGGTATCCTGGCACCGGATGAAAAGGGCAATGTATATCTTGATAAGGCATTGTTCAATTCAACGTTCGCGGTGGGCCAGTCTGCCGAGAAGTCAGCTTTTATGTATGATTCTCAGATCCCGTTAACGGTGAAGTCTTTTGTAACGCCGGTTACACAGGCCGCCTGGAAAAGCAAACCTTCATTTGCTATTTTCCCTACGGATGACGGCACTATTAATCCTGCGCTGGAGCGTACCATGTATAAACGCGCAGGTTGCATTGTTACAGAAATGACCGGTGGGCATACTTTGTTCATGACAAAGCCTGCAGAAGTAGTGGATGTGATCATTAAAGCTTCAACCATTTAATTATAAAAAATGAAACTAACAGCTATTGCACTTATTGCATCTGGTATGCTTATTTCTTCCTGCGCCAATAAAGCCCCTGAAACAAAGCAGGTTGAAACGCAGGTTGAAAAACCAGGCGCCAGGGCAGAATACATAGAAGTAGAGCCGAATGTACGATTACATGTAACGGACCTGGGAGAAGGCAAACCGGTCGTGCTGATTCACGGATACCCCTTAAGTGATGCGATGTGGGAGTACCAGTACCATGCACTGATCAAAGCCGGTTACAGGGTTATAGGTATTACATTGAGAGGATTTGGTCAGTCGGACAAGCCTTACAGTAAATATAACTATGATGAGTTTGCAGCGGACATAAAAACAGTACTGGACAAACTGGATATCAAGGATGCCGTGATTGGCGGTCATTCTATGGGAGGCGCTATAGTACTGCATTATGTAGCTAAGTATAATGCAGCGCATATCAGCAAGATGGCCTTGTTCTCCGCAGCAGCCCCCTGTCATACCAAGAAGCCTGATTACCCTTATCCGCTCTTTACCAAAGAGGAGATCACACAATGGGTAGAACTGAACAATTCAAATCGTCCTGCATTGCTGGATGCGGTTGGTTCCAAGTTTACTTTAAATGCCACGACTATCACTCCTGGTATTGGCGCATGGCTGGGAGGTATTAACATGCAATCCTCTCCTTATGCTATGGAGCAGGCGTTGATCGCGTTGCGTGATGAGGACCTGAGAGGCGATTTACCTAAAATAAAAGTACCAACTCTCATCTTCAATGCAAAAGAAGATAAGATCGTTGCTTATGCTTTAGCAGAACAAATGAATAAAGCGATCGCCGGTTCTAAACTGGTAGCGTTTGATAAAAGCGGACATGCTTCATTTGTAGAAGAGAAAGATAAATTCAATGAGGAGCTGATCAAGTTTATCAAAGAATAATTTAACCTGCAATTACAGGGGGGATGGCCAGAGGTGTTCGGGAGAACTGCTGGCCGCCCCTTATATTTATAAATCCCCCTGTATGTATGTTACAGGGGGATTTTATTATTATTTCTTTTCTACGGGTTTTACTTCAAAGTCCTCAAACACCACAGGGAAACTCTTCTTACCGGGAGCAGCAGCTACTACACCTATCTGTGCTTTTACATTTGGCGGGAAGTATGCCAGTCGTAACATATCATACTTTACACCATCAAAAGAATATTTTATCTCTACGAAGTCTCCTTTCCTCAACAATTTGAGCCAAACAGACTCCGGACTATCATGGCGGGGAACCACTGACCAGTCAGATACTTCTCTTGTTACTACCGCGCTTACATTCTGTACACCATCCACATATTCAATCCCTGTTTTAATCCAGTTCTTGTTATCGATCCTTACCATCAATCCAGCCTGGTGGAAGAGTTCCTGGTAATGTCCGGTGATCTTTACACTCGCTTCAAAGTCGCCTTCCTGTTCCTGGAAATAAAAAGGGCCGTTGTCGCGGATAAAGCCATAATGTGTTACACGCCAGTAATCGGTGGCAGGGTCAACGGTTACATCCAGTTTCTTTGCGTTGCCGGTCCATTTGCCGGGTTCATTAAACCATTTCATAACAGGAGATTGATTTTGAGCATGCAGGTTACCAATACAAAAACTAAGTACGAAAACGAATAAAAGATTTTTTCTCATAAACGATTGATTTAAAAAGTAGGGCAAATGTAACAAAATTAATGTCCCAAATCCCCCCTAAAGAAGTCGTGAATACGCCCCCGGATTGTCCATTTTAGTATAGACATTTGGTTTATTAAAAACTGAGATCGTTATGGAATTTGAAAATACTGCTGCTGAGCTGATAAAGACCTTATCTTCATTCAGCGAAACCGAAATTAATGTGGTCCCTTTTGAAGGTAGCTGGACTGCCGGACAGGTAGGCGAACATATCTATAAATCCGTATCCGGCGTGTCCCAGGTGCTACAGGGCGCCGTAACGTCTACTGAAAGGAATCCCGGAGAAAAGATCAAAATTATAGGGGACCTGTTTTTGAACTTCAACGAGAAATTTAAATCTCCGGAGTTCATTATTCCTTCTGATCAGCCACATGATAAAAATTTACTGTTAAAGTCTCTGACATTAACATTGAATGAAGTAGGCGACAATATTAAAAAACAGGACCAAAGCCTTACCTGTCTCGAATTTGCTTTACCCGGATTTGGAGAATTGACGAGGATGGAATGGAATCATTTTATTGTAGTACATACACAAAGGCATATTCATCAATTGAAGAATATTGGTGAGCATGTGAAGAAAGGTGTAATTCAAAAGTGATACAGAGAGATTAAAAAAGGCTCCTGGCGGAGCCTTTTTAATATTGTTATTTATTCGTCCTCTCCCCCATTCTTCATTTTCATCAGTAATGCATAAGCGTTGCCTGTTACAATATCCTTATCCGGAATAGCGGTCTTTATCTCGATATAACCATCATTACTACTGCCTGTTTCTACCGGTGTCATTTCAAATTTGCCGGTCCCTTCTGCGAAGAAGATGTAGGTCTTATTTTCCCATTTCACCACTGCCTCTTCCGGAACAGCCTTTACATGGGCATTGTTCAGTTCAATCTCCGCATTCATGAACATACCAGGTAATAAGCGTTTGTCATATTTATCGAAGTGGCAATGTACTTCGCTGCTATGGTTTTCGTTGATGTTCCTGGTAATGAGATGAATCCTGGCCGTATACTTTTCATTATTATTGGCATAACAGATGACCTTCTGTCCCGGTTCCAGATTGATGACGTCCTTTTCAAATACGGTGAGACTGAGATGAAGATCTGAAGGGTCGATCAGTTCGAATAATACATCGGTAGGACTTACATACTTGCCAATGTTCACGTTCACCTTTGTTACAAATCCGCTGATAGGGGCATGAATGCTGATACTGCGGGAGATATTGCTTTCATTCAGTTTATCAGGACTGATACTGATCAGTTGCAATCTTTCACCTAATGATCTGAGAATTACTTTCTGGCTTTCAAAATCACTCTTTACCTGCTGAAATAATTTATCACTGTTCGCCTGTGCTTCATTCAGTCCCTTTTGCCTGGTGTAATCTGATTCCAGGTAGGCTAATCTGCTTTTAGCCACGAGGTAATCCTGCTGTAACTGGATGTACTGAGGATCTTCCAATATGGCCAGTACCTGGCCTTTGCTTACCTGCATTCCCGGCAGCAGTCGCATACTCTTTAAGTAGCCCCCTAAAGGAATACTGACAGACACAATGTTTTGTGGAGGTACATCTATCATACCATTTACTTTGAGTATGGTATGCATGTCCCTTGTTGCAGCCTTTTCTATTTTTATACCTGCGCTCTTCATCTGCTCAGGCGTCAGTTCAATGGTGTTTGTCTGCACGACCGTCTGTTGTTCAGTCGTTGCTGGCTTTTTCTCTTTGCAGGAAAACAGACAGATGATACCTGCTGTTATTATTATATTCCGCATGATCTTCTTTTTTGATTTAGTTAATGCCACTCAGTTTCTCTACTGTAAAAGCTGATTGATTCAGCTGATCTGCTACCGCAAAGTAATTACTGCGTAATTCCAGTGCCTGGTTTACCAGGATGACCCATTCCAGGTAACCTATTTCTCCGCTGGTCAGGCGTTTAGTAACACCGCTAATGATCACCCCTGCATTTTTCAGGATAGTAGCATTGTAGGTATCTATCAGTTGCCTGTTGCGGGTATAAGAGCGTATGGCATTCTGTAATTCGGTATTCAACTGCTGGCGGGTAGCCTCTATTTCCTGCTGACGTTGCTGAATGAGCATATTGGATGCTTTGATCCTGGAACGTTGTGCCGAAGCAAACAAAGGGATACCAATGCCTACATTCACAGAAGAGAAACGGTCTCCTCCCCCATAGTACTTTTCTTCTGTACCAATGCGTTGATAACCGATAATACTGGTATTGTTATACCCAAGATTAAATGAAGGAAGTAACCTGCTCTTTTCCAGTTTGTATTCCTGGGTACTGCGGAGCAACTCCTGTTGCCGTAGTTCAATTAAGGGTGTATGTTCTACGGTATTAGGAATGGCCGGTAACAGGTAAAGAATGCTGTCGTTAGCAGGTACTGCTCCCGGTGCATTTAAGAATACCTGGAAGCGGTTCAATTCCTGTTCATAATCTGTTTGCAGTAATGTCAGCTGGTTGGCAATTTGCAGTCGCTGGTTTTCTGCGGTGGCCTTTTCCAGTGCGTCTACATCCCCTGCTTTGTATTTCAGTTCCGCCTTTTGGAGGAAAGTTGTGTAGATACTGTCTGCCTCCTTTAATAAACGTTCTTTCTGCTGCATCACCAGCAACGCATAAAAGGATTGTTTCACCGCTGCTTTCAGATCGTTCTCTTTGAGTTTTGTGGTGTGTTCACTGATGGAGATATTGGTATTGTTGATACTCCGCTGGTGTTTGTACACAGAAGGGAACTGGATGCCCTGTGAGATACTGAAGCGGTTATCGTTAGCGACGCTGTTGATCTTACCATATTCAGCTACCACAGATGTTTTATCAATATCAAGATTGCTCTTTTTCAATGACCGGTAATACTGTTCACCCAGCCTCGAAGCTTTTAACTGCAGGTTGTTCTTCATCGCCATATCCAAAGATTGCTGCAATGAGACTTTATCCTGAGCTTTCAGTGTTGCAGGTAAGATCAGTATCAACAGCATAACAGCAGGCTTAAAGAACCTGAACCCTTTTTCAAAAAGAATGTATAATACAGGTAATACGAAGAGGGTAAGCATGGTAGAAACGATCAGTCCACCGATAACTACGGTAGCTAAAGGCTTTTGTACCTCTGCCCCTGCCCCGGTACTTACCGCCATAGGGATAAAGCCGAGGGATGGCACAAGCGCGGTCATTAATACCGCTCTGAGTTTTGTTTTGGTAGCATGTATCACCACTTTCCTGATATCGTCCCAGCCTTCATTTTTCAGCTTGTTAAATTCGGAGACCAGTAAGATACCGTTGAGCACTGCAACCCCGAATAAAGCAATGAAACCTACACCGGCGGAGATACTGAACGGCAGGTCCCTGATCCATAGGGCAAAAATGCCTCCGATAGCCGATAAGGGGATAGCGGTGTAGATAAGTAATCCCTGTTTTACAGATCCGAAGGCAAAGTATAACAGTAAAAATATCATGAGCAGCGCCACGGGAACTACGATGGATAAACGTTGTTTAGCCGCCGTCAGGTTCTCAAAGGAACCACCGTATACGATGGAGTATCCGGCAGGCAGTTTTAACCGCTGTGTAACCTTTTGCTGTAGTTCTGTAACGATGGATTGTACGTCGCGCCCGCTTACATTGAAGCCCACGATAATTCTTCTACGGGTATTCTCCCTTTGTATCTGATTGGGGCCCTCTGTTTCTGTTACAGTAGCAACCTGTTCCAGGGGGATTTGTATGCCCTGCCGGGTGGGGATCAGCAGGTTACGGATGTCTGACATGTTTTTACGGGATTCACCTGCCAGGCGTACGACCATATCAAAACGTTTTTCACCTTCGTATACCATGCCGGTGCTTTGTCCTGCGAAAGCCGTGTTTACCACACGGTTGATATCGCTAACATTCAGGCCATATTTAGCCATAGCATCACGATCGTAGTGGATCACCACCTGGGGCATGCCGGTTACTGTTTCTACATACATATTGATGGTACCGTTTACTGTTTTTATTAAGTCGCCCAGCTTGTGGGAATATAAAGCCAGTGAGTCCAGGTCTTCCCCGAATATCTTACATACTATATCCTGCCTGGCCCCGGTCATCAGTTCATTAAAACGCATCTGTACGGGGAACTGGAAACCAACGTTAATACCGGGTATGACGGATAACTCTTTGGTCATTTTACCTGCAAGTTCATCGAAAGAATGTGCGGACGTCCATTCCTTTTTATCTTTCAGAATGACCATCATATCACTGGCTTCCAGTGGCATTGGATCTGTGGGAATTTCTGCACTCCCTATTTTGGTGACTACCTTCTGCACTTCCGGGAATTTTTTGAGCAGGATACCTGCCGCCTGTTGCGTAGCGTTAATGGTAGTGTGCAGATTACTACCTGTCAGCAGGCGGGTTTCCACAGCGAAATCACCTTCTTCCAACTGAGGGATGAATTCTCCACCCATTCTTCCTAATATGAATATAGCTATAACAAATAATAACAGTGTAACGGCGATGATGGTCTTAGGTAATTGCAACATTCTTTTTAATGCCGGCTGATAGCGCCTTTCTAACCAGGCCATCATTTTGTCTGCCAGTCCGCGTTTATGGCTGATCTTTTTATTCAGGCATAATGCGCTCATCATTGGCACATAAGTGATGGACAGGATAAAAGCCCCCAGGATAGCGAAAGCCACGGTAAAGGCCATCGGTTTGAACATTTTTCCTTCAATACCCTGCAGGGAGAGGATAGGGAAATATACGATGAGGATGATGATCTGACTGAATACAGCAGATTTGATCATGGTACCTGTAGAAGCGTTAACTTCCTCATCCATCATCTGTTGTGTCAGCAATCCTTTGTTGGAGTGAGAGAAGCTATGCAGGATCGCCTCTACTACTATCACGGTGCCATCTACTATCAATCCAAAATCTATTGCACCCAAACTCATTAAATTACCGCCTACTCCAAATTTGTTCATCAGGATGATAGCGAATAACATGGACAGGGGGATAACGGAAGAAACAATTAATCCAGCCCTGAGATTTCCGAGGAAGAATACCAGTACAAAGACGACTATCAGGGCCCCTTCCATGAGGTTCGTCTCTACGGTGCTGATGGCGTTGTTCACCATTTTGGTACGGTCCAGGAATGGTTCTATGACTACGCCTTCCGGTAGGGATTTTTGTATTTCCGCCACTTTCACTTTTACGCGTTTAATAACAGCAGAAGAGTTTTCTCCTTTCAGCATCATGACAACGGCCCCGGCCACTTCTCCTTTATCGTTATAACACATGGCCCCGTAACGGATAGCTGCACCATAATGTACTTCGGCAATATCGCGGATGAGTATCGGAATGCCGTTATCGAGCGTTTTTACGACTACCTTTTCTATATCTTCTATGCCAGTTGTTAAGCCTTCACTGCGGATATATAATACGGTAGGGCCTTTTTCAATGTAGGCTCCGCCGGTATTCTGGTTATTCCTTTCCAGGGCATCGAACACATCAGCGATCGTGACATTGCTGGCCTTTAGCTGCTCTGGCTTTACGGCTATTTCATATTGTTTTAATTCTCCCCCGAAACTACTCACATCTGCCACTCCGGGTGTACCTAACAGCTGGCGGCGTACTATCCAGTCCTGTATAGTGCGCAGTTCCATAGGCCCGTATTTCCCTTCGTAGCCGGGTTTGGGCCTAACTACGTACTGGTATATTTCCCCTAACCCTGTAGTAACAGGCGCCATTTCCGGAGAGCCGACCCCTTGCGGGATCTCTACCCGTTGCAGGCGTTCGCTGATTTGTTGTCTGGCCCAGTAAACATCTGTTTCATCATTGAATACGATGGTAACCAGGGATAATCCGAAACGGGAGAAGCTCCTGATCTGTTTTAATCCGGGGATGTTACTACAGGATTGTTCTATAGGGAATGTGATAAGTCGTTCCACATCGGGCGCACCCAATGCAGGAGATACGGTGATGACCTGTACCTGGTTATCGGTAATATCGGGGACTGCGTCTATTGGCAGTCGTGTTACTTCAAATGCTCCCCATCCTATCAGTGCTAATACAAATAGTCCTATTATCAGCTTATTCTTTACAGAAAAGCCAATGATCTTATTTAGCATAACCTTCTCGTTATTTCATATGAAAATGCACGGTCATTTTTCTATGGCCGCAATTAAAATATATATAGAAAGTTTAAGCCTGGGGAGGTCTGAAAAGGGCGGACAATGCCGGATCCGGCATGTAATTATTCTTCAGGAGGGGATATACGATCTCCTCCAACTGAATATCATTAAATTTTATATCTGTCGTTCTTACGAGGGGGATGAAGGAGTGTGTGATGGTATGGATATCAACTGTTTTATAGGGTAACTGCATATCCCTTTCATAGTCTTTATCCCTTATGTCTTTGCCCCAGTAGTGCATACACAGGAAATCCATGATGCTGATATCTCCATTCAATTGCTGGTGTTCATGGTAATGCGCCACTAATACCGGCAGCTTTAATATCTGGTCCAAAGCGGTATTGTGTAAGATGAAAATCAACAATAATATGTAGACTCCTGTCTTTTTCACAGGAGCAAAGATAAAAAATAAGTTGGTGGATTATTCCTTTTTAATTTTAGATGCCAGTAATGTTGTACCGAAACCCAGGATGGATATCAATGCAAAAGACCAGCGCAGGTCAAAAGCTTCTGCAATGAAGCCTATTAACGGCGGGCCTAATAAGAAGCCCAGGAAGCCTACGGTGGATACGGCCGCGATGGCGACTCCAGGGGGCAGTGTCTTGGATTTGCCCGCTAATGCCAGTACTAATGGTACTACGGAAGAGACCCCGATACCGACTAACAGGAAGCCCAGTGTAGCCGTGTATATGTTGGGGAATAGTATTGCCAGTAGCAATCCGCTGGTACTGATGATACCACTGCATTGCAGTACACGTTTCACACCGAAACGGGTCACGATGTTATCTGCAGCGAAGCGTCCTCCGGCCATTGTGCCCATGAAGGCGATGTACCCTACGGTGGTCAGTGATTCGGGGACGTTGACGATCTTCTGAAAATATACCCCGCTCCAGTCGAACATAGTACCTTCTGTTACCAGGCTGGCAAAGGCTATTAATCCCAGTTTTAAGATATGACTGTCTGGTTTTGCGAAGAGAGGCTGGGATTCTTCAGAGACCTCATCTTCCGGCAGTAAGTTTTTCCAGCATATTAATACCAATATCCAGCATATGATCCCGATAATGATGTAATGTACATGTATTGGCCATTTTAAGGCGATTGCCAGGGTCCCGATACCGATGCCGGCAAAACCTGCCAGGCTCCAGAGCCCGTGGAAGGAAGCCATAATAGAACGCTTATATAAGGATTCTATGCCTACGGCCTGGGTATTCATGGCAATTTCGAATACGTTGTTCATGAAGCCGAACAGAAATAGTACGACGACCAGTTGCCAGATTTGTGTGGTAATGCCGATCATACAAAGCATGAAAGGAAAAAAGAGACCTGCGGTGATGAGGACTCTCCTGCTGCCGATACGGGTGACCATCCAGCCCGAGATGGGTAAGCTGATCATCAGTCCTACGGGAAGAGAGAATAATACGCTGCCCAGTTCCGCATTGTTAAGGCCGAAGTGTGCTTTTATATCATGAATACGGCAGGCCCAACTTGAATAAGTCAGGCCTGCTATAAAGAAAAAGATGCTGGTAGCGATACGGTAAGACCGTTTCATATCAATGGTCAGAGGAAACATAGTGTCTATTTTAATCAATGTGCTGCATCAGGCCGATATGCTGATGCAAATCGTCATAATCAGCAATCTTTATGATATCATTCAGATGAGCGAGTCTTTTATTTTCTATACCGATGAAACGGATACCTAATTCAATAGTAGCCAGGTAATCCCAGTTGCCATCTCCTATGTACACGATATCAGAAAGGTCCTGTTCCCGGTGATGTTTTATATTCATCCTGCGGATAGTATGTCCGATGATATCATGGCGGGCCATGGCGTCCTGGGCAAAAGAAGCTGCTGTACATCCATCAATATTGATGCCGGCACAACGTAACTTGAATAAAGCGGATTCGCGCCAGCCCCCTGTAGCCAGTCCTATGCTGAGATGTTCCTGCTGACAAAGGAGTCCGATGATCCTGCCCGCTTTGCTGATCTCACGGATACAGTCAGGTTTCCTTTGATAAGCCTCTTCCAATAAGTAACAAAAATGCAGGATGAATTTGTGTTGTTCTGCTGAGTTGTAAGAACGGCCCAGTCTTTCGCGGAAGAGCTGGTCTATGATACCAGAATCAGTGGTATTCTTATAATGCCCATAGTTTGTTTCAAAGTCGTAGAAGCCAAAGGTATCTTCTATCGCCTGTGTAAAACAATGATCGTCTATTTCAGTGGTATCTGTTAAAGTACCGTCTATGTCGAAGATGATGTATTTCATGTTATTGAGATAAAAGATTTAAGACTGGAGATATTATTGTTCCGTTGTTTGCTGCCCACATCACAACCGAGGTCTTTCACTGCAGTCGTAAAATCATTCAGGCTGTAGCCATTGGTGATGATCTTTTCGAGTTCCAGTCTGCCACTGTTGATGAGGTCTACCGCATGTTTAAAAGTATCCTGTGAATCGATGGAGCCGATGATGGAGATACTTCTGTCCGCTATTTCGCGGGGGTTGATGGTCTGTTGATTATTACGCAAACCCATCAGGGATATCTTTCCGCCATCAGCGATCGCCAGCATGGATTTTTCCAGCAAGCTCCCGGTAGTATCAATGATCAGGTCGTATTGGTTTTTCTGCGGGATGAATTCCGGCGCCACCTGCCAGCCTTTAGAGAGAACATTATTCTGTTCTATCAGTTTAATCCTGTTCTTTGATGTTTCATAGATCACGCCTTCCTGGATACCATGTTGTTTCAATGCCATGTAGAACAGCAGACCTATAGGGCCGCCACCGAGTATGGCAGTCCGCATGAAAGGGTTCACCGCCAGTTTCTTTACAGCAGTTAACACACAGCTCAATGGTTCAGACATAGCGCCCTGTTCAAAGGGGATGTTATCATGTAAACCATAAATGAAGCGCTGGGTAGTTTTGAAGTAGCGGGTGAAAGTACCATCGATGGACACACCAGCTTCTGTAGTAGATTTCAGCAGGCAATGATTGCGTAATCCTTTGCGGCAGTTATCACAGTAACCGCAGTAGAATGTAGGGTCTATGATCACACGGTCGCCGACGTTACAGTTATCTACGCCTTTTCCTTTTTCCACTATCACACCCGCAGATTCATGTCCGATGATGACCTGTGGCCTGGCGAGGTATTCTCCTGAAATAATGCTGAGGTCTGTACCGCAGATACCGGTAGCGCGTATTTCCACGATTACTTCATCCGGCAGAATGATAGCCGGTTCTTCCTTTTCTTCTATCCTGATATCCCAGGGGTTGTTATATACGATTGCTTTCATGAGGGTGAGTTTATAACTGACTGAATAATTTGTCCAAACGGAGATAGATCTCTTCTATATCGTCCAGAGTAGCGGTGAGAGCTGGTCTTACTTTTACGACGTTGCCGAAGCCATAACGCGATCCTCTTAAAATCATTTTATGATCTGTGAGTGCCAGGTCGATGATCTTGTTGGAAAGATCTACATCAGGCGCACCGTCTTTATCAACGATCTCGAGTCCCCACATATAACCGATACCACGCACATCACCGATGATATGTCCATAGTCTTCTTTCAGGGTATTCAGCAGTTCCCCGAGAACCTTCCCGTTTGTGCGGACATCTTCCAGGAACCCTTCCCGGGAAACGACTTCCATCGTTTTTTGAGTGGCAGTCAGGGATAACAGGTTACCACCTGACGTGTAAGAGTGTTCGAACTTTTCGAGCACTGCATATTCCGCGCGGTACAGGATAGCAGCCGCGGGGATACCGATACCGCCCAGTCCTTTAGCCAGCGTGATGATATCTGGCTGAATATCGTAATGCTCACTGGCAAACATATGGCCAGTTCTGCCAATGCCTGTCTGTACTTCATCAGCGATGAGTACGATATCCAGTTCATCACAGATCTTCCTGATCCTTTCGAAATAACCTTCAGGCGGGATGATGTTACCACCATTGCCCAGGATAGGTTCTATGATCAGGCAGGAAACATTACCGGAGCTGGAATACTGTACATAATCGTGGATGGCCTCGGTACATAAAAAGCCGCATTCAGGCGCACCCTTGGCGGAATACGGGCAGCGGTAACAATAGGGAGCAGGAACGATACCACTCTGTGTGGAGATGGTGTTGGAGAAAGACTTACGGCGGAAAGCATTGCCGGAAATACTGGTAGCGAACAGGGTTTGTCCGTGGTGAGACATGGACAGACTGATCACTTCATTTTTACCGTTGTACTTGTTGGCAATTTTCACGGCGCCTTCATTGGCAGTAGAACCGATAATATCCCGCATCCAGCCGTCTGTGATGTGTTCCGGCGCATGATCGAGAATACTGTCTAATACGTTTTGAGCAAGTTCTCCTGTGAAGGAAGATGAGACATGGATGAGGTCTTCGACCTGTGTTTTGAGTACGTCTACTAATTCCGGGTGACTATAACCCAATGCAAGGTTAAATGTACCGGATACGGCATCGATGTACTCTTCATTCTGGGGCGTGTAGAGGCGTATGCCTTTACCTTTAGTGAAATGGACACTACTGGACATGGAAAGATGATTTTAGGATTGTGGAATTATTCTGAGGGCAATAAGTTTCCTTTAAGACATAGTCGTGTCTTTACATTTTCGGGTTTACATGAATAAAGTGACATTAAAGGTTACATAAGATAACGTTCAAATTGGCTAATGGAATTTTATATGGGTTAAATACTATCTAAAAGTAGAACCCATTCTCAATATTTTATTTTTTTTGTTTTGCTAAAATGATTTATGTGCTATAAAATGGACAAAAACCATTCATTACGTATACGGTACTACGCTTAAAATACGTGCTCATAACTGAACAGCGCATGTATCATAAGCGGACAGTTCTCTATTTTTATCAGATCATAATCAATTCATTATCAATTAATAAAAACACGGCATTTTGTTTGATATCATTCTTCCCAAAATCCACAACCCACATGCTGAAGAACTACATCATGATCGCCTGGCGGAATATCCTCAAGAGCCGTTTCTATTCTTTATTGAATATCATCGGGCTGGCAACGGGTATTGCTTTTGCGATGCTGATCATGGCTTATGTATGGAGTGAATTGCAGGTGAATGTCCATCTGAAAAATGCCGGCAATCATTATATTATCCACAGCAAATGGAAAGACCCTAATATGGGGTATGATCTGGCGACTATTGGTGCGTTGCCTAAAGCATTAAAAGAACAATATCCTTCACTGGTAAAGAATTATTATCGTTTTGACGGTATCACTACCAATGCTACTGCCGGCGAAAAGAGCTTCAGGCAGGGGTTACAGGTGGGCGACAGTACCTTACTCAACATGTACGGGTTTAAGGTATTGTATGGTGATGCGCGGACAGCATTGAATGATCCATTTTCCATAGTACTGACAGATGAACTGGCTAAAAAATATTTCGGTGTTACGGATGTGACCGGGAAAGCGATCACACTGGAAAACTTTGCAGGTTCCAAACATGACTTCCTGGTTACAGCAGTGATAAAGATACCCGGAGAGAATTCTGTATCCAGTCTGGATGATGATAATGCAAATTGTTTTTATCTTCCCCTCAGTGCACTTTCTTTTTTTGGAAGAAATATAGATAACTGGAACAATCGGTTTGTTGTAGGTTATGTAGAGTTGCAGGACGGTATTACACCTGCCAGTCTGGAAAAACCTATTGCCACTTTATTAAAAACAAATACATCTCCGGACACGCAGGAAAACCTCCATGCTTTTCTTCTTCCTTTGAAGAGTTATTATCTGGAAAAAAACAATAACCTGGTAAAACGGATGTTGTTTACACTTTCTGCCATTGCTTTATTTATCCTGTTAATGGCGGTGATCAACTTCATTAATATGTCTGTCAGCCGGTCTTCTTCGCGAATGAAGGAAATCGGTATGCGCAAGGTATTAGGAGGATTGAGACGGCAACTGATATGGCAGTTCCTGATAGAATCCACTATACTGGTTTGTTTTTCTGCATTGCTGGCGCTTGTAATCTATCAACTGGCGAGTCCTGCTTTCGGGCAGATGCTGAATAAGAAACTCCCTGGTTCTTTTCCTTTATATTTTATTGCTTTCCCATTGTTGTTGATCCTTGCTACCGGCCTCGCAGCAGGACTGTATCCGGCCTTTGTGTTATCTTCCTTAAAATCTGTGGATTCCCTGAAAGGAAGATTAAAGACCGTGAAGGAAAATGTATTGTTACGGAAATCGCTGGTAGCCTTTCAGTTCTTTACAGCAGCGATTGTGCTGATAGGCGCATTTATCATTACCAAACAGGTACAGTTATTCTTCAGTAAAGACCTGGGGTATAATAAAGAGTATATCGTTTCTGCACAGGTACCGAGAGACTGGACACCTGCAGGTGTCAACCGTATGCGGGGAATACGCAATCAGTTTGCGGATATGCCGGAAGTCAGGAATGTAACATTATCATATGAAGTTCCTGATGGCGCTAACTCTGGCAGTTTGAGCATTCACCGGGCAGAAGCCGATTCTAATACGTCCGTTGCATCTTATCTGCTGACTACAGACGCATATTATGCAGACACCTATAGTATTCCCATGGAGAGCGGCCGTTTTTTCAATGACCCGGTCGATAGCAGTAAGGTGGTGATCAATGCTACCATGTCGAAAGCATTAGGGTTTGCTAATCCTACAGAGGCAATAGGCAGGCAGTTGAAAGACAAATCTTCGGGCACGATATTTACAATAGCGGGTGTGACCAAAGATTTCCATTTTACCACTATGCAACAGGCGGTACAGCCGATGCTTATCGTCCATCTGAAGCTCAATACTATCTTCCGGTATTTTTCCTTTAAGCTCAAAGGCACCAGCTCTATAGCTGCGGTACAAAAGAAATGGGCGGCATTGATGCCAGGTACCCCTTTTGAATATAAATTCATGGACGACCGCCTTGCCAGGATGTATAAGACGGAAATACAGCTTAAACAGGCCGCCTATACAGCTACCCTCCTCTCCTTCATTATTGTGCTTTTAGGTGTGATGGGCATGATCTCTCTAAGTATCCAGAAACGTACTAAAGAGATCGGTATCCGGAAAGTACTGGGAGCTTCCATCAGCAGTATTGTCACATTGTTTGTGAAAGAGTTTATGCTGGTGATTGCAATAGCAGGTGTAATTGCCTGTCCCGTAGCTTATCTGATCATGAAACGATGGCTGGATGACTATGTGTACAGGGTAGATATTACGGCCACACCATTTGTCCTTACGCTTATATTACTGGCTGCGATAACCGGGGTGCTGATCGTTTTGCAAACGATAAAGGCGGCGTTGGGGAACCCGGTGAAGAGTTTGAAAATAGAGTGAAATAGAGAATACTTTAATAAAGAGATCTGTAGCTTTAATACCTAAAGACTCACCACAACCATCCCGTCTATTGTTTATAATTTTGAATAAATAAATAAAATATGAGCAGTTTAAAAGGGAAAGTTATTCTTATTACCGGTGCTTCAGGAGGAATCGGCGCAGATAAACTTTAGTTCCCTGAGAAACGAAAACTTTCCTATAGAGACCCAAAGATTGTTGATCCGAGAAATACTTACCACCTAAGAATAAAATTACCGTATCTGTAGAAATTTATATTTTTTTTGAAAAACCGGCTCTTTCTTTCGAGTCTTCATAAAAATTTAGCTTTTTATTTTTTACTTTTTATAATTTCAAGGAAATATTACTTAGAAAAGTGAACATCATACACATCAGAGATGAGAAGGAGCTATTGCGCAGGCTGCGGGATGGGGATGAATTTGCTTTTAAAGGGCTCTATGAGACCTATGCCCCGCGGCTGGCTGCGAGGCTTATACAATTGCTACGGTCAGAAGAACTGGCAGAGGATGTGCTGCAGGATCTGTTTATTAAGATATGGGAAATCCGGCAGACAATCAATCCTGAACTTAGTTTTGGGGCTTTATTATATAAAATTGCAGCCAATCTTTCCAAGAACGTATATAGAAGAAACGTATATGACCAGCTGATGCGCAGGCAGA
Organism: Chitinophaga oryziterrae; assembly: GCF_009758125.1. GTDB lineage: Bacteria > Bacteroidota > Bacteroidia > Chitinophagales > Chitinophagaceae > Chitinophaga > Chitinophaga oryziterrae. The sequence goes on along the minus strand of NZ_WRXO01000001.1, from coordinate 1,685,565 downwards.
TCAACCCGGATGAAAGTCATAACCCGATAGAGGAATCTTTTAATCAATCCGAAGCTAAAGAATTATTGCAGGCAGCATTAAATAAACTAACTCCAAGGCAACGGGAGGTATATATCATGCATAAAATAGATGGCCTAAGCTACCAGCAAATAAGCAGCCAGTTAAATATCAGTTCATCAGCCATCAATCATCACATACAAGAGGCTAATAAACAGTTAAAAAAGATATTAAAATATAAAAACATGTATATCCTTGCCGTACTAATTCCACTTTTTTTTGAAAAATAATTTTTCCGGGGGGTGCTATTTTTTATTTCTCGTGTGTATCTATTTGTAATTAGGCACTAACAGGACTGTTTGCGAAGATGGAAAACAATAATATAGAGGAACTATTCAAAAAATATATTGAAGAGACAATTACCGAGCAGGAATTGTCCCATCTGTATGATTTTTTCCAGGATCAGCAAAACCAGGAAAAGCAGGATGTCTTACTCACAACCTATCTTTCAGAAGAGTCAGTTGTGTCTTCACCGCTGGCAACAAGAGCCGCAGTAGTTAAAGATATGGCGTGGCGGGGAATTGAGCGGCGAATGGGCATGACGACACCTGCGCAAAAATATAAACGGATGTCCTGGTGGAAAGGCGCTGCTGCGGCAGCTGGATTACTGCTGGTATTGTCATCCGGGTTTTATATATACCGTCAAATTGCGGGGCAACACCCTGCTACCTCGCAATATGCAAATCTTGATATACCACCGGGTACCAATCGTGCCACACTCACCACATCAAATGGAGTGGTGTATCAACTGAACAACGGGCAGGAAGAGATCGTGGTAAACAAGGATAGTATTCGCTATAAAGATGGTGATATACTGCCTGTAAATGAGGTCATCCGGCAAGTAACATTAAGTACTCCAAGAGGGGGACAATACCGGGTAACACTAAGTGATGGTACAAGAATATGGCTGAACGCAGCCTCTTCAATATCCTATCCCACCACATTTAATGGGAAAGACCGTGAAGTAACGCTACATGGTGAAGCATATTTTGAAGTAGCGCAAAATGCGTCCCAACCATTTATCGTACATACACCCAAACAGGATATTCAGGTACTGGGTACTGAATTTAATATTAACTGCTACCAGGACGAGGGCAGAACAGTGACCACATTGGTAACCGGAAGTGTGAAAGTAGACACCAGGAAAGGAGAGCCACCGTTACAACTGCATCCTGGTGAACAGGCGGTATTGGATAAAGCAAATTTTGATGTGGCAGTGGTAGATGTTTCATTGTACACCGCCTGGAAAGATGGAGACTTCCGGTTCAGGGCTACTCCATTGGTAGAGGTACTTCGCCAGATAGAACGGTGGTATGACCTGGATGTGGACTACACAGGAGTGCCTGCAGATATTAAAATTCATGCATCTATAAGAAGAGATAAAAAATTGTCAACGGTGCTGCATGCACTTGAAAAAATAGGGGATATAAAATTTGAAGTAAAGGAGAGGAATGTTAGCGTAATGCATTAGTAAGATCACCAAAATCATTTATTGGCTTTTCACTGGAAGCTGCGTGTGTATACCACGTCAGCCATAGGGAACCTTATACTTATAATCAACCAAAAACCAACTATTTATTTATGGGCTATTTCCTTTCTCTTAAGGACAAAGGAAGGTATGTGCTGTACTGTGAGCATTCGACAAAGAACTATGATGGTAGCACATTATCTTTTCCGCAAAAATTTCTTGCTATCCTGATCCCTTTTCTTATCCTACAACTGTTTGCGTCTTTAAAGGCGCAGACAGTCACTTTGAATGTAAAGAACGCTCCTTTTGTACAGGTGGCAGAAGAGATCAGCAAACAGACCAGGTACGATTTTTCCTACAATGACCGTATTTTGAAAAAGACCCGGCCGGTCACGCTGAAACTGGTAAAAGAGCCACTTTCCAGTGCCCTGCAAAAGTTCCTGTCAGAACAACCACTGAGCTACGAGATCAGGGATGGTCTGATCATCATCACGGAAAAAAATGCGGCAGTCAGTGACCAGGATCCGGCCTTACAGTCGGATGTAAATGGCCGTATCACCAACGAAGCCGGCATACCACTGGAAGCGGTAGCTATTAAGGTTAAGAATGCCAATTTTGGTACCAGGACAAACAAGAACGGGGAATTCACCATTCCGGGTAAGTATGCAAATGATAAGCTGCAGATACATCTGCTGGGGTATGCGGATATGGAGATTGGTGCCCAGCGGGCCAGGGTAGTCACACTGGCGCTTGCAACTGCGGATCTTAATGAGGTGAATGTGGTGGTCAACACAGGTTACCTGAAAATAGACAGGCGCCATCTCACCAGTGCAGTCACCACGATCAAGATGGATGATATCAGGACGCCGGGTATAAATACCATCGACAAAATGCTCGAAGGCAGGGTACCCGGTATGATGTTCATGCAGAATTCCGGCCAGGTGGGCGCTGCTCCCAAACTGAGGATCAGGGGTACCTCCACCATTCTTGGTAACCGGGAACCACTCTGGGTGCTTGATGGAATCGTGCTGACCGATCCTGTCAATGTAGATCCGCAGCAGATCAATGACCTCGATTTTGTGAACCTGCTGGGTAATGCCATTGCAGGGTTGAACCCGGAAGATATTGAGCAGATAGATGTGCTCAAAGATGCCTCTGCGACTGCCCTGTATGGTGCAAAAGCTGGTAATGGTGTGATCGTGATCACTACCAAAAAAGGGAAACCTGGTAAACCTATGATATCTTATAACCTGTCAACCGGCTATTCCAGGCGCCCAAGATATTCAGACAGGAGCATGTATATGATGACCTCCCGGGAACGCATGGATGTGTCTAAAGAAATGGTGGAGCGTGGCATGCAGTATAACAATATCACCCAGTGGTCAGGTTATGAAAGAGCCCTGCAGGATTACTACGAAGGCAAGATCGATTATAACGAATTCAAACGCTTAAGTGATTATTATGCCAATGTGAACACCGACTGGATGGGATTGCTTACACAGGATGCCTTTACACAGAACCATACTTTAAACCTCTCCGGGGGATCCAGTGATATAAAATATTACTCCTCCATCGGCTACCTCAACGAAAATGGTGTGATCAAAGGAGAAAGCAACAAGCGCTACTCCTCCATGCTGAATGTTACTGCTGACTATAAGAAGTTTATGGCACAGATCGCATTCAACGGTAGCTACCAGGTAAAGAATTATACCCCTTCTGACGTGGGCATCATGAACTATGCCTACAATACCAGCCGTACTATTCCGGCTTATAATGATGATGGCAGCCTGTTCTATTATCCGCAGACAAATGGATTGCTCAAGTATAATTACAATATCCTGAATGAGCGTGACAACAGTAATGATCATACCGATCTCATTTCTGCCAATATCAGGGCCTTATTGAGATGGCGGGTGATGAAAGGATTAGATGTGGAAGGTACCTTCGCCGTTGGTGTGAGCAGCAACGCCAGGGAAATGTACTATACCAAAAATACCTATTATATCTTCAAACTGCGTGCGGATCAGACAACCAGGTGGGACCTGGCTCCTGTAGGAGGAGAAATGCAAAAGGAAGATACGCGCAACAGGAATTATACCGGCCGCTTGCAGGTGAATTACCTGACCACATTAGGACAATCAGGCAAACATTCCTTAACAGCTACCGGTGGTGTCGAAGTTAAATCCAATGCCTACAATGGATTCAACATTACCAGGAGAGGCTATTTCCCTGAAATGGGTGGGTACTTTGATATTGTCCCTACTACCTACTCAGGATATTATCAGCAGTGGATGTCCTCTAAACCTGCTTTGGGTTACTTTAACCGCCAGCTTGCAAATGACTTTGCCTGGTTTGGTACAGCAGGTTATTCTTATGATAACAGGTATATGCTGAATGTACATATCAGGGGTGAACAATCAAATCTATTTGGTTCCAGGACCAATAACCGCTTCCTGCCTATCTGGGCAGTGTCTGGCCGCTGGAATATGAAAGAGGATGTACTCAGTCATGTAGCCTGGATCAATGACATGGCCCTAAAGGGTTCATGGGGCTGGCAAGGGAATATGTTGCCAGGTCAGTCTGCCAACATGGTGATCCGGCAAAACCTGAGTACGAATCCATACTATAATGAAACCTATGCCAACATTGTAAATTACCCTAATCCTGATCTTAAATGGGAAAAGACATCATCATTTAATGCGGGTGTGGAATTTTCGATCCTGAAAGGTAAACTGAACGGTTCATTTGCTTATTTCTATAAGAGAACAAAAGATGCATTCCTGGACAAAACAGTGTCTGAGATCAATGGTGTAGAAAAATATGTTATCAACAGCGGTACTCTTGAAAACAAAGGTATAGAAGTATCCCTGTCTATAAAGGCAATTGACAATACAGCGCTGGGTAGTTCAAAACGTGGTTTTGTCTGGCGTATAGACCCTCAGTTGGGCCAGGTGCTGAACAAGGTATTGAACAGGGCTATCAATAACAGGAACAATGTGCTGGTGGACAATATCACCTACAATAACTTCCTGGATGGTTCAATACAGCTGTCGGGCAAACCGATCAATACCTTTTACTCTTATAAATTTAAAGGCCTGAGCCCTGTGGATGGTTCCCCGATCTTTTATGGTGCAGAACCCGAATTGGCAGATGAGTACAATAAGAAGTATTCCCAGATGAAAAAGGAGGATGTATACCTGTCAGTCATGAGCGAGTCTGGCCGCAGGGAGCCTTTTATACAGGGTGGCATCTCCAACTACTTTGGCTGGCGTAATTTTGGTCTGTCCTGCAATGTCACCTATTCCCTGGGTAACAAGATCAGGATGCTGAAAATAGCTTCCGGGTATGCTTCTACTATAGCCTATCCACAACAGAACCTGCGTAAAGAATTTGTACGCAGATGGCGCCGCCCGGGTGATGAAAATTACACCAACATACCTGGTCTGCAGGCTACCAACAACCTGAACACTCCCTGGTGGAACATTTATCCGGCAAGTGCCTACTCATTTGCCGGCAGTGTATACGACATGTATGACAACTCGGATGTAAGGCTGGTAAGTGCCAACTATCTGAAGCTGCAGTCAGCGTCTTTCAAATACAACTTTGAGGAAAAAATGATCCGGAAGTTAGGTTTCGCATCTGCCTATATCAGCATCACGGGTACTAACCTGTTCACGATCACCAACCACTTATTGAAAGGACAGGATCCGGCACAATCAGGCCAATCTCCGAACATAAATTTATCAGTAAGACCTACCTACACTGGTAGTATCAATTTATCATTTTAAAATATAAGCACCATGAAAAATGTAATTGCGCTGCTTACGTGCTTACTGTCGCTGTCATCATGCAGCAAATTCCTGGAGGAATATACTACAGATCAAAAATATGCTTCTACCACAGCAGACCTGGAAAGCCTGATGATAGGAGAAGCCTTTTTTCCAAACGTTCAGCTCTCTATCTATAGTCAGGCTACCCTGTCGGATCTGTCGTCAGACCAGGCTGTATTCGCACCATGGCTGCATGTGATGGATGATGACAGTGAGACATTTTTAGCTGATTATGTGGAAACCAGCCAGGCCACCCCGCTTTACAAATTATCCGGTTTTCATAACTGGAGCCAGGCGCCTGCTATTGATATTCTGAATGCCACATGGGAGGAAACCGCCTGGAGAAAATTATACAAACGTATCGGGGCCCTGAATGCGATCCTGTTCCAGGCCGCTAAACTGGCGGCCACCACAGCACCCGATGAACAATTGAAACACATACGCGGAGAAGCTTACTTTCTCAGGGGATACTATTATTTTATGTTGCAGAACATCTATGGATCTCCTTATCGCAAAAGCACTGCTGCAACAGATGAAGGTGTGCCTGTAAAGATCTCTGAAAAGATAGACGACCAATATTTCACCCGTGATAACAATGAGAAGGTTTACAACCAGATCATTGCAGATCTGAATGAAGCAGCCACCTACCTGCAGGATTATAATCCTGACAATAGGATCAGGGTGGGGATAGCAACTGTAAAAGCGTTGCAAAGCCGGGTATACCTGTATACGGAGCAATATGACAAGGTGGTGGAAGTACTGAAGGACTTTGAATCGATGGGCTACAGTCTGACTGACCTTAACCAATATGTAGCAGGTACCAGCTTTAGCTATCGCGGCTCCAGTGAAGCCATTTTCACTATGAGCTCCTATGTGATTCCCGGTGTTTTTATGAACGACTCCCTTTCTGCCTGGAGCGGCAATGATAACAGGGCTTCTGCCTTCAAAGCTTCTGATGATCTGATGAGCACTTACGACACGGCTGACCTGAGACGGGATGCTTTCTTCATCAGGGCAACCAAAAGCAAGGCCTGGTTACCAGCCAAATACCGTGATTATAATAAATATAATGATCCGGCCCAGGTATCCTGTATCTTCTATATCCGCTATGCTGAAGTAGTATTGAACCGTGCAGAGGCACTGGCCATGATGGGGTCAGATGGAGAAGCACGGGTGGAACTGGAGAACCTGCGGATGAAACGGTTCAGGAATGCCAGTGCAGACCAGATCCCTTCCTCCAATGAGGCACTGGTTGACTTCATCCGTGCAGAGCGCCGCAGGGAACTATGTTTTGAAGGGCAACGCTGGTTTGATCTCAGGCGCTATACAGTGAATTCAAAATATCCCCTGCCGTCCACCTTCACCATCAGGCATCCTGCATATAGCTATGATGCCCAATCCAATACGCACACGCAGGTGGGCAACTATATACTGAAATCTATCACGGAAGATGGCCCGGCCTGGCAGGTACCGATACCTGACTATGCTATAGAATTCAACCGTGGTTCCTTAAAAAATCCAATTCGTTCTGTTCGTCAGATCCAACCATTATAATCCAGTGCAAATGAAGATCAACATATATCTGTTCGCCTTTGCCTTATTTGCTATGGCGACATCATGCAGGAAAGAAGAAGAAACCGTTTTCCCTGATTATGACAAGAACTGGCTCGTGGTAGAGGATAATCCGAATGATGCGACGATCCATGCCAACTACCTGTTCTTCCAGGAAACGGGCATACCAATATACTTCAATGATACTATCGGCTCCCAGCAGCGTGTAGATGTATTCGGGCATGATTATACCTATTATGAGGTACTGTCCATGAATTACTCTTTAGGAGGTGTACAGGCTGGTGCAACAGCCGGTGCGCCACCAAGTGTCCAGACCTTTACATATTGCTCCACAGCAGATGTACCGGCGGCCCTGGCATTTCTGAGAGAAGAAATTATGCCGATGCTGCCTAAAGAGGTGCACGTACCCAGTATCCTGCTCGTGGATACACTGAGAAGCTTTGGATTTGGGAATTATGCCTTTAAGGGATTCAATACGGTCGTAATAGGTGCTGTACCGCAGATACCGGAGATGGATGCAACCACCAGGGCTGCCTACAAAGGGGCTATCCTGCGGGCGCTTCTTACCAATGCTGTACTGGACGAAAAGTATGACGATATCCTGGAGAAATTTTATAACACTACCAGGAAGTATGTGACCTCACGTGATGCCTATAATATGTATTCATTCCAGCTTTCCAGCTATGTGACCGGGCTGCCGCCAGGGGTAACAGCTACACCACAGGCGATTGGGTTCCTGGGTACAGATCCGAGGAATGTCTATTACACGCCGATGTCGACCTGGATGGATGTGTGTATGTACCTGGAGGCGACGTTAGGCAATACAGAGGAGCAGTTCAAACAGCTGTATGGTAACCAGAACAATATCATGATCAAGTATGGGTATATCAGGCAGATATTGGCTGATATGGGTGTACCGGTTCAATAACAACAAAATCAAAAGCGCTATTGCGTATTATAAATTCAAACTAAACATTAATATGAAGAAAACGGTTTTATCTATGTTGCTGCTGGCTTGTTCAGCTGCAGGATGGGCACAGCATGCAATGATCCAGGGCAAGTTTTTAAAAGAGAATACCAGTACCATTAATACGGGTCAGATATACCTTTTTAAGGCAGAAAATGGCGGTATGGTACCACTGACCATGATCCCCCTGGCCAGGCATGACCACTCTTTCCAGGCACAGGTGGCAGACAGTGATCTGAATGTGATCCGGTATATCGGTTTTCCCGACGAAGTATACCCGGTATACATGCGGAAGGGTGATACCCTCACCATCGATGCAGGTTTTGGTGAGATCAGTTATTCAGGTAAGGTGAATGCACAAAATAAAGTTTTCGCTGACTGGTGCAAAATGGTTACCCCTCTCAGGAAATACAGCTACACCAAGGATGGTTGGAAATTGGCACCCACGTTTTATGATGGAACGCTTGATTCTCTTGTAAAGCCAGCAGAAACATTTGTGAGCAGTATCAAAACGGATAATGCGAAATTTGACAAGGATCTAAAATTCATGCTTCCGTACAGTTTGAGGTATGATGCACTGGGCCCTTTTTTACAAGGTTTAGGATATGCCAAAAAGGAAGAATTCCCGGCCTTTATTGCCAACATATTAAAAACCGAGAATTATTCAAATCAGCAGATATGGACGCTCCCATTTGCCTACAATTACATCCAGGGCTATTCATTTGTTAAGCACTTTACTTACAATATGGAGAATGGATTACTGGAGGATGTCATTGCAGCTGATATCACTAATCCAAACATGAAAGCTGACTATTTGCTTACGTTGTTAGATCGTAAAGAATACCAGAACATGTCAAAATTTGTTAACAGTAACAAACAGTACATGATCACCGCTGCGCAAAAGAACAAGATGAAGATCTTTGAAAAGCAGGCGAATTTGAAGGAAGTTGGAGGTGAGACAGTTGATTTTTCCTATCCTGATATGACCGGAAAAGTACATCATCTGAAAGATTTCCGTGGCAAAGTTGTGTTGGTAGATCTTTGGGCTACCTGGTGTAAGCCTTGCCTGGCAGAACAGCCGGCACTGGAGACGCTTGAAAAATCTTTCGAAGGTAAGGATGTTGTTTTCATCAGCATTTCAATAGATACCGAGAAGGAAAAATGGAAGAATATGGTAGAGGAGAAAAAACTGTCAGGATTGCATTTATACTCCAACAACCAGGGAAGTATGATCGCGGATTACGAAGTGACTCAAATACCACGTTTCATCCTGATCGACAAAAATGGTAAAATGGTAAGTTATGACGCTATCAGGCCTTCTGACCCGAAGTTAAAAGAGTTAATCCAGTCAAAAATCTAACGCTTAAAACGGACATGAGAGTATTCATCGTTTCCATATTCCTGACAATAGGTGTTTTGTGTAATCAAAATGCCATCGCACAGGGTATTATATTCCAGGACCTGACGATAAAACAGGCCATTGCAAAAGCTGCTGACCCGGCAGATCCAAAGTTGATCTTTGTCGATTGCTATACCAGCTGGTGCGGCCCATGTATTGAAATGGCCAAACAGGAATTTCCCAAAAAAGTATCCGGTGATTATTTCAATCCCAGGTTTGTATCTGTAAAATTCGACATTGAAAAAGGAGAAGGCATCGATATAGGTAAGAGATATGATGTTAGGATATTTCCCACATTCCTGATCCTGGATGCAAAAGGCGAGGAAATCAACCGGGTGGTAGGAAAAGCAGGTGCAGAAGAGTTCATTGAAAAAGTGAAGGGGGCTATGAAACCTGATAATTCAATGGCAAGTCTGAAAGCTGCTTATGAGCAGCAAAAGAATATGCTCACGGCATTGCCATATGCAAAGGCACTTGCTGACAATGGAAGAGATCCGTCTGCTGTGCTGAGCGAGGTATTTGACAGGGCGCAGGACTTTGAGCGGTTCAGTGTAGATTACCTGCAACTGGCACTGGGAACAGCGGAATTTGGCAGCCCATTTTTCAGGAAGTTACTTTTGGACAAAAGACGTATCGACCTGGCATTGGGTGAAGAAGTGGCCAACCAGATCATCTTTGATAAGGTGCGCAAGCACATGTACCTGATCGCCAATGAAACGGGGGCTAAATACAATGTTTTCTACACGCCCCGGCAGGTGGAGGATATCGCCTACACTATTTCATTGCTGAAAATGGATCCCATGAAGTATGAGCTGCATCTGTGCAGGATTGCGCTGTATGTGGTCAACAAGGACCTGGATGGTATGATCAATTACTATAAACGATATATCGTGAATTTGCCGGAAGACGATGTGTTTAAAGGCATAATGGATGGTATACTTTCAAGCAAAATCCCGAAGGCTACTGCTGCACAAAAAGCTGCTATCAAGGAGTATTATGAGCTTGGTCTGAAGAATTTTGAAAGGCAGGCAAAGCACTTCCAGCAACAATTGGACATTATGAGCAAATAATTAGTTAGCATGATGCGGATACTTCAAATAACAGACAAATGAGGTTTTATTCAAAAGCAAATACGATCAAATTAACCGTTCTGTTAGCTATAACCGTTTTGTTTATGGCTGGCAGGACGGTTGGCCAGGGGTTCACAGATGATGCTAAGATAGCTGCCGCATTCCTGCATTCCTTCGACTCCTTATCTGCAAAAGGCGGGAGCATCACTGCTGAAGATGTACAAAAAGCGCTGCTTACAGAACAGCATGGTGTAGCACTCGACCTGGCGAAGCCGGCTTCAAAGGAATTGACGGGGCATGAGTTATATGAAAAGACAAAAAGTGCTACAGTGATAACCGGGGTGGCTTATCTGTGCCCCAGGTGTGACAATGTACATTTGAGCGAATCTACAGGTTATGTGATCGATCCGAAAGGGATTATTGTCACCAACTACCATGTTACGGCTACGTATGCATTTATGAAAGACGGTAATAAACCCAAAGGGTTTGTAGTCCGCATGGCAAATGGACGTACATATGCAGTCAGGGCTGTCCTTGCATCATCTAAGAAAAACGACCTGGCTGTACTTCAGTTAGATACCCATGGCGATGTGTTACCAGCTCTTTCCCTTGCAGATTCAGCTCAGATTGGTGATAAGATCTGTATACTTGGTCATCCGAAAGGGATTCACTTTTTCTTCTCACAGGGAAATGTGAATAATAAGTATATGGAAGAAGTGGGGGAAGGCGATAATAAGTTTTTCCGGGAAATGATGTCTGTATCAGCTGACTATGCCACCGGTTCCAGTGGAGGTCCGGTAATTGATATTTACGGCAATGTGGTGGGCACAGTGGCCAATACGCGTATGTTCCTGCATAGTGATATGAATGCAGGTGTGCAGATGGTGTTGAAAAATACGGTACCTGTCGAGTCACTCTGGAAGCTGATCCGGAAATAGTTGTCAACATCTTTTATGAAATAACAGCCTTCAGATCGAAAGATCCGGAGGCTGTTTGATCTGTGGGAATAAATTAATTGCTGTTTATTGTATTCTCCTTTTTTCGCTTCCAGCTGGGTAGTTAGATCATAGATGATTACAGAGATCGGTTTGCGGCTGCTGTCAGTTATGCTCAGGATATTAACAATGATCCGGTTAAGAAGGCGGCATACCCGGTACCCAAAGGGAAAACCGTTTATCAGACTGCTCTTAAAGACTATCTAAAGGCACATTAAAGGCAACAAAAGAGCAATATCCTCTTTATAGAGTATTCTGTTTACGGGCATGTCGTACATTTTGCATATTTTCGTGGTAATTTGTTGAACCTGAAACAGATTCCTTATACACAATAACATTATTTATGACCACAAAAGAATCTTTCATCACACACGGAGAAAACCTGGTTAAGAGGGTAAAAGAGCTGATTGCAGAAGGTAACGTCAGGAAAATCACTATTACGGATAAAGCCGGGAAAGAGATCATGTCCTTCCCTTTAACTTTTGGCGTAGTAGGAGCATTATTAGCCCCTGTCTTTGCAGCTATAGGCGCTGCGGCGGCTTTACTCGGAGAATGTACGATCACTGTGGAAAGAGATGAGGACGAGCCTAAAAAAGAAGCGTAAATTATCAGATTTGGCCGGTTGTTTACGGCCAAATCTTTAATGATAACAATCTTCCAGTTTCCGGGAGAATAAGTAATTGCGTAGCTGTCCGCCCCAGCGGAAGCCTGTTCCCAAAGGATCATATTCTTCTAACAGCTTTGTCAACGCTCCGGTTGTATCTTCTTTGTCCCAGTTACGCTGTAATTCGTTGATGTAAGACCAGGTAGTCAGTGGTTTTGCCCCTGCTTCTGCCATGCATTCTATTGCTTTCTGATGTTCTTCCAGAGAGGCACCACCGGAAGCATCCGTAATGACATATACTTCGTAACCCGCCTCCAGGGCTTTTAACACGGATAATTGCAGGCAGACTTCTGTCCATAATCCCGCCATCACTACTTTCTTCTTTCCACTTCTTTCTACCCATTCCGCCACAGACGGGTCTTCCATGGCATTCATGGTATTTCTGTCCAGCGGGACCTGTTCGGGGAACACCTGTGCGATGTCCCCGAGAAGGTCCTGTTGTTCCGCAAAGGCGGTCGTCAGTAATGCAGGAGAGCCGAATATCCTGCTGGCTTTAGAAAGGGCGATCACATGACTGATCACTGCAGCAGTAGCATGCGAACGTATAGTGAGCAACTGTAAATATTGGTAATCTATAAGTAACAGGGAATGATTTCCAGGGCTTAATGACAAATGCCTATCCATATGGTATACGTTTATAATTTTGTTTTAATCGCTTCAAAGTCAAAATTATAAAACGTATCCGGACCATAGTTGCATTAATCAGGGCATTGGTTGGACATATCAACTAATATCGGGGGGGGCTATTCACGTTAAATAACATGATCATACTATTTGTTTTCTATGAAATAATATCCGTAGTTTATTCTTTGCCTTTTCCAATGGCACTCTTTGTGCTTTAGTCAGGTTCTTCCCTGCCCTGTTGATATAGAAATTCAACATAGACATAGCAGACTGGAAAGGAGTCCCTTTCCTGCGCTTGCTCTTTTCCGCCGATCTTTTCAAAGAGGCCGCTATCCTCCGGGGGTCTTTGGATTTGAATATTTTAGCCTTCAGGTCCAGCGCGTCGCTTGTCTGCGTTACATGAGCTGACCATTTCTTTTTGCTTTTTGCAGTTGAGGTAGCCATATCATTGTGTTTTTCTTAAGTATCACAAACACTGTGCTATTTCTATAACACAGAATTGCCGTTTTATCACTTTCGTTTAATTATCCGGCAGAGTTCCTCTAACCTTGCAGTAATTATTTAAATCATGAAGGCACTTACTTTTATTCTATTGATGCTTATTACATTTTTTCCGGTACATGCACAGTGTTGTACAGATAGTATATATCCTGCATTACATGCTATTGTTCAGAATGACTATAAAGATGAAGTACGTGCGGCAGCGTTATGGGCTATCAGTAAGGCCGACCCTGCAGAAGCCATGATACTGGCACAGGCATGCGAGAAAGATTGTAAGCGTGAATTATCCAATGTGATATTTTGTATTTATACAACCAGTGGCGGAGATCCCCAATGGCCTTTTGTATATAGCTATTTCACCACTTCCAGAGAGCCCTTCTATTTAAGCGAGAAGCTGGGTGATATGGTGGGACATCTGAGGAACCCTGTGTATGTGCAACAGGGTATTGAAGCGCTTAAAAAACTGGGAGTAACCAGTAAGGAATACCAGGATAAGATAGCTGCGATCTTATTATTGATTAAAAGCAACAGGTTGTTATTGCATGATGCTATTTCTGCGGATGCAGCAGAGAAAGCGATTACTGCGCTTTAGGCCTCCAAGGTACTTCCTTGATGGTATCGCAAAATATAGTGCCTGGGGAAAACCGTTAAATGTCCGACCTGGCTCCGCCTGAATCACGTGCCGTTTCCCCTCTTTGTCAGTTAATGCTAACCGGGTGAATAACGGGGACGAACCCAGATGCTCATGTTCTTCCTTTATCGCCAACTTAACTTCTACTATATCTACATGCGCCATCGCGAAGCGATTATCGCCCTTAACAGATATTACTCTTACTTACTGAGATTACTCTCAAGAAGTCGGGTTCTGCGGGCTGTAAGGGAAAAGTTTCCAACCGAATCTTAAATAATCTTAATGAAATTCGGTTTCTTATGAAGAAACGATCTCTTTAATGAGATTTTGTTAATCATCCGGCGATGTAATAATTTTATGTAAAATACGTCCTAAAAGCCTTCACATTTAAATAATTTCTGGAATGAAGAATGAGATAGTAAAAGAAGAACAAATGTTACTGGACGAATTAAAGCGTCTTATTGAAAGTAGCAAGCAGAAGGTATTGGTGAAGGTAAATACAGAACTAGTACTTTTATATTGGAGTGTAGGCGCAAGATTAAATGAGCATGTTTTAGGTAATCAAAGGGCTGGATATGGCAAAGAAATAGTAAAGAGGTTGTCTCACAAACTAGTAGAAACCTTTGGCAAAGGATGGAATGATAAGACGTTATGGCATTGTCTCCGCTGTGCAGAGACTTTTTCTGAAGAACAGATTGTCTCCGCAGTGCAGAGACAATTAAGCTGGACACATATAAAAACTATTGCATACCTGAAAAATGAGCTGCAGCGTGAATTTTATTTAACAATGGCTACGAATGAACGATGGAGTAGTCGTCAATTACAGGAACGTATAAACTCTATGCTGTATGAGCGTACTGCTATTAGTAAGAAGCCAGAACTTGTAATTCAAAATGATCTTGAACTTTTACGGAACAGCAAAGAGATGACTACGGATCTTACATTTAAAGATCCTTATATTCTCGATTTTCTAGGATTACAAGATACATACAGTGAAAGAGATCTGGAGCAGAGTATTATATATCAACTGCAGTTATTCATTTTGGAGTTAGGTAATGATTTTGCTTTTCTGGCTCGGCAAAAAAGAATTTCCATAGATGATACTGATTATTATATTGATCTGTTATTTTATCATCGTAAACTTAGACGTTTAGTTGCAATAGATTTAAAACTTGGTAAGTTCGAGCATAGCCATAAAAGTCAAATGGAATTATATCTCCGCTGGCTAGCTAAATATGAGCAACAACCACATGAATTGTCGCCAATTGGGCTGATACTTTGTGCCGATAAGAATGATGAGTTAGTGGAATTATTAGAACTTGATGCAGCGGGTATACATGTTGCACAATATCTTCTTGAATTGCCTCCAAAAGAAGTATTGCAACAGAAATTACATTTGGCTATACATTTGGCTAAACAACGAATAGAGATGAAAAATATGGAGACGAATTAATAGTCATTTATACCGTTTGTAACGTACCTGGAGGATTTCCCATTTCATAACAAAGATAAATCGGTTTGGTATTTTCTTATTGATTGGACAAACCGGACTCAAACTGACTTTTATAATATTGCGGAGAAAAAAGATTTAGTGAAGGCTTTAAAGCTTGCGAACTATGAGTGACAATGTTCGAATCTGTTTGTAAATTTATTGAAAATCAATAATTTCATGATTAAAATATAACCCCAAATAAACGCTTGTTCTTAAAAGTATTACCGGGCAGGTAGCTGAAATAATGATAATTTTACGCATCTTTGGAATGCTAAAGAGTTTTGAGTCTACATATCTCATCCCATGATGGGTGTTGCCAGTACTGGCGCGGGGGCAAAATGATTTTTTAGCTTTTTTATTTTCTTCATTGTTGTACAAGTTCAACACGGTATCATATTTGGACCATAATGCATCAAAATAACGGCATTCCCCCGTTAACAATTTTCTCTGAACCACCCTCATCAAATAGTCTATTACACATAGTTCAGGCATCTCCTTACCCGGCGCGATTTCAAGCTTATATCTGAAGATTAATGTACAGCATTGCTTTTTAATGTATTAATACCGGATTAATTCTATACAACCGGTAAATTGTACCATTCAACAATATACATCAGTTGTACCTTTGCAAAAATAATTAACATGGAACAAAAATTGCCGTTACCGCCGTTCACGCTTGAAACTGCGATCAAGAAGGTTCAGCTGGCCGAAGATGCCTGGAATAGCCAGGACCCCGAACGTGTTTCGCTGGCTTATACCATCGATACGGAATGGCGTAACAGATCGGAGTTTGTGAATGGGCGGGAAGAAGTAGTCAAATTCTTAACAGGTAAATGGCAGAAGGAACTGGACTATAAACTAAAGAAAGAGCTGTGGGCATTTATGGACAACCGTATTGCGGTGAGATTTGAATATGAGTATCATAATAAGGAAGGGCAATGGTTCCGTGCTTATGGTAATGAAAACTGGGAGTTTGATGAGAATGGGCTGATGCGAAAAAGGTATGCGAGTATTAATGATCTGGCGATTAAAGAAGAAGACCGCCGTTTATAATATTGAAAAAGCCCCTGTTGTTGCAGGGGCTTTTGTCTTATAGTTTCTTTTCCTGGGGGACAAAATCCTTCATCACCGCATCTCTGATCAATACGGGCGGGAGTAAACCCTGAGAGAGGATAAAGTCGTGGAAACGTAATGCATTGAATTTCTTTCCCAGCGCCTGTTCTGTATCTTTCCTCAAATCGATCATTTTTGTGAAGCCATAGAAGTAGCTGTTTGCCTGTCCGGGTGCCTGGATGCTGTAGCGTTCCATTTCCTGCTGGGCCATCGCCTGTGATTGTACCACATCTTCCGTTAATACTTTTATGACGTCTTTCTGTGTGATCTTACCTGCCTGTAATTCCGGGTCCAGGAAGGCACGTGCAGCTCTTAACAGCAGGTAATCCAGGGATACCAGTTGTCCTTCCAGCGGCATGTAGGGACGCGTGATGTATTCGGAGTATAAGCCCCATCCTTCTGCGTTCGTTGAATTGAAAGCATATAAAGAGCGTGCCTGGGAAACGCCTTCCTCTACCATCTTATCGAATTGCAATTCATGACCCGGACGCGCTTCGTGCGCGATGATAGTCCAGGAAGCAGCATCGAAGGTGAAGTCGTCGTATTTGTTCGCCATTTTTTCTCCGGGAGGCGGAGGCATGTTCAATGGCAGTACGAATACCCCTCTCTGGCCGGTGTTATTCAGGAATGGTGGCGGTACCATATGCGGAGCCGGAGTACGTGCTGTTTCAGCAGCGGTAGCCAGGCGTATGATAGCAGGACGATCGGGCAAGGTCACCAGCTGATGATCGCGGATGATCCCTTCTATATCTTTTAAGTGTTGTTCGTAAAGAGGGATGATAGAGTCGCCGTGGACCTGGTCTTTCTTCAGTTCTTTTATTACCGAGCGGTAATCTGAAAACTTCCAGTTATGTTGTCTGGCTATCTTCTCAGCGATCGGCTTCATCTGGTTCTGTACGTCTGTGAAGGCTTTGTGTGCCATCAGGGCCAACTGTGCAGACGGGATGTCGACACCATATTGCTCCAGTTGCAGGGCGTATTCTTCAGGTACGAGCCTGAAATCCGCCCTTGCTTTGACAAGCACGTTTTCTTTTGTCCACTGGTCGTAGTCTTCCAGTTGCTTTTTAAGTACCGCGTAAGGCTCTTCCCAGCCTGTTAGCTGGTATTTCCTGCATAAGTCGGCTATCCCATCGATGATACTCGCGTTCCTCGATAAATCCACTTCCATTTGCTGTTTGGAAGGGTATACCATGTTTGCCCCCTTCTTCATCTGTAGTTCTACACGTTCTTTATAGATAGTGGTAAGGGGTTTTAATTTACCATCCAGACCCGCATATTTCCTGATACGTGCGACTGCTGCCGGCCTTCTTGCCACGGGAGTCTGATCATCCAGTAATGATTCCAGTCCGCCGTAAACGAATGAAGCCGCGTTCAGGAAAGGCACCTGCCTTTGCTGACTGAAGTCCTGTTGGCGGAAGCCCAGTTTCAAATGGGTGATGAGAATGTTGAGGTCCTGTTTTACCGCCATGTCCTTTTCTGTGGGGACCAGGGCAGCGTATTTTTTTGCCAGGGCTTCCTCGTCCTTTCTTTCCGCCAGTAAGTTGGCGAGCGTAGGGACAGTGATAAGCGTATCATAAGCAGCAAGGCCCTGGGAAGAACCATATTCAGGAGAATATTTCTTATCAAGATCGATCAGCTGTTGTGTGTACTGGTTGGATTTCACGATCCATGCTTTGTTCGGTGTCTGCGCATTGACAACCAGCGGGAATATGCATGAAAGCAGTATGAGTCTTTTGGTCATATTTACAGTGGGTTTAGGCTAATATATCACATTTTTCAATCCTTTTAAAGGTTAAAATTCAGATACCCCTATCATCTGCATCATAATCTTTATCTTTCAGATATGAATATCGAAACGCTAATTTTAAACAGAACAGGTGGTGCCTTTGCTGCTTACATCGCTACATCCTGTGCAACATTCACTGAGCTGTTATCATTGAAAGACAGTATCCTTCATCCTGATGAACATACATATTTCAATACGCTTGCTGCCCCTAAACGACAGCATAGTTATCTTCACGGGAGATATACCGCCAAGCAGGCAGCAGCAGCGTTCTGTCATGAGCCGGCCAAGATAAAAATAACAGCAGGTATTTTCCAGCAGCCTGTTTTAGAGATTCCCGGTGTGTCCAATGTTCAGGTGAGTCTTTCGCATACGGATAACTGGTGCGGGGTAGTCGTATTTCCGGAGGCACATCCTATGGGAATCGATGTGGAGATGATCACTCCTGAGATCCATGAAACCATTGACGGGATCATTACGGAAGGCGAAAGGCGGTTGTTACCGGCCTTACAGGAAGCAATTACACAACCTATGTTACCCGGTGCTGATCTGGCGCTTTTATGGACGATGAAAGAAGCGTTGTCTAAAACGCTCAGAACAGGTTTAATGACTCCTTTACAGGTATATGAGGTAAGTTATATCATTCATATAGATGGGTTGATAGAAGCCCATTTTACCAACTTTGGGCAGTATAAAGCATTGTCATGGCTTTCCGGCGATCATGCCTGGTCTATCGTATTACCGAAGAATAGTACACCCGATGCCGCTGTGCTGGCGAAAGTCCGTTTATGATCTGAAATATTATTGTTTGCGTAACGATCGCTAAACATTTAAAACAATCTGTTGTTATGATTGTATTAAACGCCAATACCATGAGCGCCATTTTTGGTATCATACATAAAAAGAAGAAGCCGGCAGAGCAGATCACCATTGACCGTATCACTACATCATTAGCACACAGGGCTACCGACGGGATGAATATATGGCAGGACGCACATGTTGTGATCGGGCATTGTAAACTGGCAATGGTAGCAGCAGAACGGCAGCAAAAGATGCCATTGGTGACCGGAGAACTTGTTATTTCAGCAGATATACGCATTGATAACAGGGAATATATTCTGAAACAGACCGGCACCACAAAGGAGCTGACGGATATTGTATTGTTGTGGCATGCTTATCTTAAATGGGGAGAACAATGTGTACAACACCTGGAAGGAGAATATGCCTTTTGTATATGGGATATCCCGGCACAAAAATGTTTTATCGCAACCGATCATATTGGTTTCAGGTCCTTATATTATTATGATTCTCCCGATATTTTTATTTTCTGCAGCGAGCAAAAAGGAGTGGCCGCTATAAAGCCCGCTCCTTATCAGTTTAATGAAATCAGCCTGATGGAATACTATTTCCGCCAGTCAGATCCCTCCGCAACTTATGATGCTGATATATTTGCCTTATGCGGTGGAAATACGCTGGTATTAAAAGACAATAATATCTCCATCAAAAAATACTGGTATCCCGCAGGAGGAAAATATAATTTCAGGAAGGATGAAGAATGGACAGCCTGTCTGAGGGAACTCGTATCTGATGCCGTGAGGAACAGGATGGTCACAGATAAGCCGGTAGGTATAACCTTAAGCGGCGGACTTGACTCTTCCGCCATTACATGTATCCTTTCAGGGTTGCTGGCACGCATGAATAAACCATTATATGCTTTTTCGTCTGTATTGCCTGATGACCATAGCAATGGAGAAGAGGATGAAAAGAAATATATTGATATCATTGGTAAACATTGCCCTAACCTGATACAGACCTATGTAACTGCAAAGGAATATGGGCCCTTTGATAATATTGTAACAGCCTTTGAAAATGATGAAACATTCCCGAATGTTTTTTATTACATGGACTATGCCATTCTTGAAGCAGCAAGGGATAAGCAGATAGGCATGCTTTATACGGGATATGGCGGAGATCATTGGATATCCTGGAAAGGGAATCCTGTTATTCACCGTATGATCAGTAAAGGCCATATCATTGATGCATGGAAACTGATGAAAAGTTTTTCGCAGACGGAAGGAAAGGGATTGGGGAAAATCATTGCAAGAGAGTACACGGTACATACTGCTTTATACAAAGCGCTTAAAAGGAAGAAAAAGGATACAATAAGCGCAGCAGGTACCTGGCTGCAGGAGAATTTTTTCAGCAAATATAAAGAGGCCCTTGATTTTAACAGCGTAAAGGATATTACTTCCTTTATGTGTAATAAGATCCGGAATGGCAGGACCGGCCTGTTCCCTGCAATGCTGGCCAAACGGAATGAAAGATATGGGATGCAATCTGCAGTACCTCTTTTTGATAAGCGTGTACTGGAATTCATGATGGATGTTCCGCCGCAATTATTTGTCCGGGGAGGGTATAAAAGAAGTCTGCTCAGGCATATGATGGAAGGAATGATGCCTCCGGAAATACTGTGGCGGTATGATAAAGGGATGTATTCACCGGACTACGTGTCCCGTACTACGAAACACAGCAGTTTTATTAAAGAAGTGGTAACGTCCGAAAAGTATGCTATCGGTTTTGAGCACTATTTATCCAGAGATGCCTATGTCAGTGATTATGCCGGGATGGACGTTCATGATATTATACGTGCCACCCAAGGAGTAATTGCCAGTACTGTACTTTCCGAATTACATACAAAAGGGTATAAATTTTCTAATTCTTCATCACACCAAAAATAAATTTTATGAAAAACAAACAATCTGTACATGTTATCACCCCGGGAAACGGAGGAGGAGGAACTGATTTCGGTTCTGAACTGGTTGATTAATGCTATTGCAGAAAGGGCCCCGCATTGTACGGGGCCCTTTCTATTATACAGATATCGTTTACTACTGGAAAGATGGAAAAATACCGGTGAGCGCGATGATGTAGTTGATACATACATACGGCATCATATTGTCATGTGGCTGCGTTCCTCCCGTCATGCTTAACGCATTAGGATCGAGTGTTACGTTTGGGCTGCTGGGGCCTGATGGCAGTGGCAATGTAGTATACAGTTTTACATCCGGATAAGGGGGTTGTACGGTGCTGTTATCACCGTTTGTCTGAGCCAGCAGATTATTGGTAGGATCACCGGTGGTAGCCGCTGTATCGGTTGCGATCAGCGAATGCGTATGGGTGGGCAGATTACTTTGCAAAAGTGTAACATTTTGTACTCCCCCGATCTCTCCAATAACATAACTTTGTCCTCCGGGAAGCTGACCCTGATTAAGCGGTATTCTAACGCGAAGGTCCGGTAGTCCGAAAGTGGTAACCCCATCACCACCATAAATAGTACCGATTAATGCAAAAAGTGCAGATTCCTGGCTGATGCTTAACAATGCACCGTTACAAAACGCCCAGCCAACAGGAGCATAATTGCCCGCAAAGATTCTTATTTCTCCAAGGAAATTATCCATATAAATTAATTAAACATTTTTGTGTAAATGATTTTACTGCCTGGAAGGAAAGATGCCGCTAGTTGCAATACAATAGTTCATCACAAGGAATGGCATCCTGTTCTCATGTGGCATGTTGCCACCGGAGGGTGTAATAGCAGGCGCAAGCGGAACAAGGGGGCTGCCTGCCGGCGCATACAGATTAACGGTAGCCTTGTTGTGAATCGCAACATTGGTAGGGGTATTGGAATTAGCGAAAAAATTCGTGGACGGGCTACCAAGATCGTATGAAATATTCGCCTGTACCAGGTGAGTATGAACAGGCATGTTGGTAATGTTCAGTGTTACACTCTCTGTACCTGCCATACTACCAATGGGATAGCTTGTTCCGTAAGAACTGACACCTTGTCCCAGCATAGCCCGTCCATTTAAATTAGGCAAGGCAAAAGTTACCCTGCCATCTCCGCCATAATATATACCCAGCAATGCAAACAATGCTGAATTCTGGCTGATAGGTAAAAGCTGTCCGCTGCATGCTAACCATCCCCGTGGAATATTACCAAAACTAAAGAGACGGATTTCTCCTAAATAATTCTCCATAAGATATAAATAAGATAAGGTTAAGAAAATACAGATATTACTGACGTGGCGGAAATATGCCCTCCACACAAATGGAATACGTTAATGCCAGATAAGGCGACATATTCGCGTGTGGTATACTCCCCCCGGCAGCCGATATTGACTGCGGATTCAGTGCTGTACCATTGTTCGCCGTATTCGAATAAACGACAATACCCTGGGAGAGGCCCGAAGAAAAGGCATTGGACAGATACACATTACTTCCCGGTTGTGCCGTAGCAAGTGTTGTCTGTTGCAGGCTGGAGCGCGTAACAGCCTGAATATTGTGATTATGGGCCGGCATCGTATTAACCGTCAGCGCTACTTCTGCACTGCCGCCACTGGCCCCCGGCACGTTAAAACCGGAAACGGCAGGATTAACACCTGTTAATACGACTCCGCGGAGATCAGGGACCTTAAAGTTCGTAGTTCCATTACCTCCGAATTGAATACCGATGATAGCAAAAAGGGCCTGGAAATTAGAGATGCTATAAGTACTCCCATCACATGCTAACCAGCCGCTGGGCGTAAAGTCAAATCCAAATGCTCTGATCTCGCCAATGAAACCATCTGCCATAAGTGTATGTTTTTGAAGTGAAGAATCAGGTTATAAATGAGGAATGAGTTCCTTGTATTAGTCCATAAGATAAGCTTGCGTTACGTGGATTTTTAAATGGTAATTAGTTAACAGCAAAGGCAAAAAAAAGTTTAAACAAATATATTCCCAGGATGATGTTGGGGCTTATTCCGGGCGCAGGCGGTGCTTCATGACGTCTGTCTGGCCGGAATAAGATAGAATAATTGCCTAGATTTACTTCTTTAGTAAACTTTCAGGGGAAATGAGGATTCAATTCTTAATGGTTTTGCTGGTGGTAACATCCGCAACCTATGGCCAATCGGAGATTCAAAAATGGGATGACTATACATTGGAATACCTGGAGGCGCATCGAACTCCGGGACAGACCAGAACGATGCTCTTTATTTCTAATACTAACGACTATGTGAACCTCGCGATTCCTGCGGGACTACTTGTTGCCGGTATTATCGATCATAACCCTGATATGCGTCAGAATGCCCTGTATGTGGCAAGTAGTACGGCGACGACTGCGTTGCTGAATATCCTTATTAAAAAGATCGTGAAACGACCCAGACCTTTTATTACGAATGCACACCTTACCGCTGTGTATCAACCCTCCTCCTATTCCTTTCCTTCGGGACATACGTCTGCGGCGGTCAGTTCTGCGACTGCCTTAATTCGTGCATATCCCAAGTGGTATGTGATCGTACCGTCTGTGTTGTGGTCCGGTGCTGTCGGTTATTCCCGCATGTATCTGGGGGTGCATAATCCTTCGGACGTGATAGCGGGGGCTGCGCTGGGCGCGGGAACTGCTTTCGGTTTGGGCTTTTTAAGGCCCTGATTTAGTAACGGAGACGCAACAACGGGATGCCTATTTTAAAAAGTTTTTTACAAAGATTTGGTAGTGATAAAATATTTCCTATCTTTGCACTCCCAATTACAAAAAGAGGGAATGATTCCGTAGCTCAGTTGGTAGAGCAATACACTTTTAATGTATGGGTCCTGGGTCCGAGTCCCAGCGGGATCACAAGTTATAAAAAGACTTTCGGTTTGAAAGTCTTTTTTTGTTATCTCCCTTATCCACTATCACTTTCCTATTTCAAAAAACACAGCCCTTTCGAAAATTTCGGCCAAATTCCCGCAAAAGGATGGCCGAAAAGGTGGCCCAGTTCCAAACCACAAAAAACTGGGCCACCCCGCGCCAGCACACACTTTACAGCAAATCAAAGGTCGATTTACATCACCTTTAATTTGTTATTACGATGCTTAACACGCAAGTTCTCCACATCAATTACAGACTGAGGGAAAGCAAAGTATCTAAAAAAACCGGTTGCGCACCCTTAGACTGCCGTCTAACCATTTCAGGGCAGGACATGGACATGTCCTCTGAATTAAAAATCCCATTCAAACATTGGGATCAGAAAAACAAAGAACTAAAACCCACCTGCCCAGACTACGAAAAACTACAGGCAAACATCCTCAATTTCACAAACAGGATTAACCTGTATTTCCAGATCCTGCAATTAGAACACGATTACATTACCCCGATAATGGTCAAAGAACTGTATCTCTCCAAAAAAGACATATCCAATGAAAAACCCCCAATCAAAACCGACAGCACAACCCTAATACAAGCAGCAGACGCATTAATCAAAGACTTTGAACTAAGAGTAAAGAAAAGAGCCGAAACCGGAGAAAAAAGCGAAGAAGGCGATTCCGAAGAAACCCTAAAACAATGGAAATCAACAAAACTAAAACTCATTGAATACCTGGCCTATGTAAAAACAAAAAAGATACCCAAGCTCGACCGAAGATACCGGCTCACCCCCGAACAAAGAGACGAATACCTCAACGAAAGCGAAAAGTACGACATCCCATTGACCACCGTCCGGCCAACATTCGAAACCCAATTTCGTACATACCTTACCGTAACCAGGGCCGGCGTACTGCAAGGATTAGCAGCAGATAAGCAATTGAAAAACACCAAGCAAATATTTACATACGCGGTCGCTAGAGAATGGCTAGACAGAAACCCTTTAGCAAGTTTCTCCTGTAAAACAAAGGAAAAAGACGTAATACCGCTAAGTTTTTTACAGATAGAAGCCCTTGAACAAAAAACAGGGTTAGTAGAACGATTAGAGCGGATACGCGACTGTTTTATCTTTATAATATACACCGGGTTTGCCTTTCAAGACATTGAAGAATTAACCGAAGATCACATCTATTGCGACCCCCTATCAGGCATCCTGTATATCTCCAAAGAAAGAGGTAAAACCAATATCGAAGAAATGGTTCCGATCCTGCCCCCCATCGCAAGGCTCCTGGCAAAATACAAGAACCATCCTTACTGTATACAGAAGAATGTACTCATGCCAGTGCCTTCAAACACCTGTTTCAATGCATATTTGAAAGAACTGTCCGTAC
This sequence comes from Chitinophaga oryziterrae, assembly GCF_009758125.1. GTDB lineage: Bacteria > Bacteroidota > Bacteroidia > Chitinophagales > Chitinophagaceae > Chitinophaga > Chitinophaga oryziterrae. Next base: position 1,660,343 of record NZ_WRXO01000001.1, on the reverse strand, counting down.
TGTGTAATATACCCTTAAAACTAGAACTGCACACCCATCTAGGGAGGCATACCTTCGCCTTTATCATGTTGAGTTTTGGCGTACCATTAGAAATACTTAGCAAAATGATGGGACATAAAGACATACGCAGCACACAAAAGTATGTAAAGGTGAACATCCAGATGATTATAGACAAAGTATTACCCATCACCTCAAAAATGTTCGACGAGCTAGGACAACTCAATTTTTACCGAAAATACAGTTCACCAGAATACATTAACATGTATAAAAATTATACAGCCAAATTTAATGTGCTGACACCAGACCTACTACAACAACCAACAGCCGCAGTCCAACAACAAACCGCACTACAAACAGAGCTACACCCACAAGCAACACAACAACAACAAGCAGCCGCAGAACAACAAGCACTGCAACTTATGCAAGCCCTACAAGTATTGCAAGCTATACAGCAACAAGCCCTACAACAAGCACAGCTACAACTGCAACAACAAGCCGCCTAAAACCAACAAGGGAATGCAACACGCATTCCCTTTACAATCAAACCAATGCACCACAAAAAAATTGCTTACAACTTGTAAAAATCTTATATTCGTATTTACAGTTTTAAATCGATTAAACAATTAAAACTAACAAAATGACAACAGCAGAAAGAGAGAGACAAGCGGAGAGATTAACTGCTACCTACAACAACCTCAGACAAAGCAAATTTAAGAAAGGGCAACCCTTTCTGATCCTTTCTAAAAAACTTCCCGCAGGGCAGGCATATCTTGAACATGCCGACGGCAAAATTGAAATCATTTACACGACTACAAAGGACAATCAGCTTGTTCAAACCGTTGTAAGAGAATTAAACCCAGTGGAAGCATTTCGAGTAAGGGCAGAAAATGGATTACAGTAAACCCACCCTAATTTTAATCTCCGGGCCACCCGGAGCCGGAAAATCAACATTTGGCAAAACACTACTCCCCGACGCATTCGAAGGCATTAGCCCCTTCGATAGAGACGCTACTATGACCAAATATGAGCAAGAACTTATCGGCTCGTATGATGATCCAGACGAAATAGCGAATAGGGCATTCATCAAAATGGAACGCCAATTGATCGATGAAATGGCCACCGCCATACAGCACAAAGCACACTATGCGCTGGAAACCCCCTTACACTTTCCCGACTATTGGGAAGAATATATAAACCCATTTCTTAACAACGGTTACCAGATCCAGCTTTCCTATATATGCCTCGACAACCTGAGCGACTGCGAAGCCAGGGTACACCACCGCGCAAACACCGGAGGGCATTGGCTTCCCCTCGACACCATTGAAGAAGTCTATAAAAACAGCTTACCACTCCTAGAGGCCAATGCACATTTACTAACAGCCATTAACCTGTACGACGGAATGAAAACCCCTACCTTATTAGCCAATATCGAAAACGGCCTGGTCGTCCATGCAGAACCAGAAGCATTGACAAAGAACTGGATTACTCATGGCCTTCCCACACTTGCAGCAAAGATCAGCAAGCACCTGCCACCACCCAAAATAAGCAACCGGATTAAACTTTAATTCTTCCCATCCAAATACAATTGCACATCCCTTTTTATATCCATCACCGCCGTAGAGTGCAACTTCACCGGCATAGCCATGATATACCTGGCCATCCTGTCCGCATCCGCCACATCACCCAAAGCCCTGTACACAGAAAACAATCCAAACTTAGGAGCAAACTTAGAAGGAATATAAAAAGACAAAAACCTATACGCCCTTAATGCATTCACATCCTGACCATAACACCGGGCCAGCTCAAAATAATTCTCATAACCTGAATAATAAACCTTACTCAATTCCAGATAATTAACCGCCCTGTCCCTATGAGAATATTCTACCATCAAAATGCCCAGGCGCGTTAAAAATTTGCCATCAGAAGCTAAAACCGGATAAATATCACGCTCCACATGTTGCAATTCCCCTTCACTCAAATCATGCTTCAAACACAAAACATTAAACTCGTCCATCGCATACGCCCTAACACCAGACCTATAAACCGACAACAAGACCACCAAAGCCACCACCACATACAAAGGCCACCTCACCGCAAAAGCCATAACACGGAACGTATCTTTCCTAGGCCGGTACACCAACGAAAACAAAATCACCACAAACAAATACCCAACCGCCGTACAATGAAAGGTATAAAAACTAAAAGCAGAACAACAACAACCCAGCAAAAACACCTTCACATACAACAACCTCTTCCTACCGACAAAAGTAAAATCAGCACAAAACCCAGCCCCCAATAAAAGCAACAAAACCACCAGGCCAATCATCCCCGATTCACACCACACCTGCACATACTCATTAAAAGCAACCATCGTTTCCCCCGCAGATAAAAAATAAGCCGTAGGCACCCTGCCATGCGAAGCAAAATAATCAGACTGCCACAAAGGATACTGAAAAGCAAAAGAACCGAAACCATAACCAAACAAAGGAGACTGCTTAATCCAAGACCAGCACACTTCCCAAATCAATAAACGCCCCTGAGCAGAACGTAACTTCACCAGAAACAAAAAACGGAACAAAAAAAACACCACTCCCAAAAACACCAATACCACAAAAACAAACAACCCTTTAAACCGGCGATACCAGCTCAAAAACCGCTCCCCAAACAGCCCAAAAACCAACACCACATTTTCCAGTACAAAACATAAAATAGAAGTCCTCGACAAAGTTAAACACAACACCCCAGCAAGCACCAACACCACCACAGCACCCAGCAACCGCTTCCATATCCCCCCAAAACGGGCAAACCCCAAAAACAACAAAGGATAAGCCACCACCAAATAAACCGACAAAGCACCAGAGTTGCCAAAATACCCCACCACAGCCAAAGGATCAAAAGAACCAAAACGAACCTGAGTACACGCCTTCACCAACTGCAAAAGCGTAACCAAATTCACAAAATTGAAAAAGGCATCAAACTCCAAAATACTCAGATGAAATAAAAACACATAAGCAGCCACCAAAAAAGAAAACAAGCACAACACCTGTTCATGGCCCAAACTAAAAAAACCAACATCACAATAATAAGCCAAACACAACAAGCCAATCAACAAGACACACCCTATCTTAAAATCCGTAAAATTCACCCAGTCAAAAAAAACATTCATAGAAAAAAAGAACAAGAACACCACCAAGCACACCGGAACCAGCAGGTAATACCCCGTAACATCCAGTTCCAGGTTAGCAGAATACTTGTAACCAAAAACACAATAAGAAAACAGCAAACAATTAAACAACAAAGCCAAAAAACTCAGCACACGCTTATGAAAACCAAAGCACTTCACATACCGCTGTTGAACCCTAAAATCAGAAGCAGACATAACAATCATTTTGTAGGAACCAATAAAGACCTGTTCAATACCGGATCAAAACCCGTCATTTTCCTAAAAGAATAATGCGCATTCCAGAATACCTTCAACGCCTCTATATAGCCCTTCCTAGCATTATCCTTCTGCATCTGCGCCGTAATCAATTCCGTAACCGTATACTTGCCCATCCTATATAACCCCTGCGCCAGATCATAACGCTTACCCGCCAACGCCTGCACCTTCTCCGCATCCCTCACATTATTTTGCAATAAAACCAAATTCTCCACCAAGGTGGTCACCTCTTGTACAATCGTCGCTTCATCCAAACTGTTTTGATACAACTGAAGTTTCAACGAAGCCTTCGCCATATGGATACGCGCATTCCTACGCCCCCAGTCCAGCAAAGGCACATCAAACACTAAGCCCAGTGTTTGTTGCGTTTTAAGCTCCCCATAAGCCCCCTTCAACCGTACATCACTATTGTTCAATCCATACGTCGCCGAAAGATTAACCGCATACTTCTCCGCCTTCGCCTTCGCCAGTTCAGCCTTCGCCTCTAACAACCTACGTTCAAAAGCCACATACTCCGGCCTGTTCCTTTTCGCAAAAGCAATAGCCTCACTCACATCAGGATAATACACCCTAGACAAGACCGGCAGTTCCAGCGTAAAATCCTCAGCATCCAACAAACCGACAAACACCCTCAAATTCAACTTCGCCACCCTTAACCGGTACTCCGAACGCCGCAACCCACTTTCCGCATCCAAAATTTGCAACTCCAACTGCGTGAGCTTATCTTCCGTAGTCGTACCCAAATTCACCCGGCCCTTTTCCACCTCATAATTCCCCCTATAATCCGCAAGGTTCTGTACACCTACCTGCACCTCATTCTGCGCCTCAACAACCCCGAAATACAAATCACTAACCTGAACATTCATATTCTCCAGCTCCAAAAAGTACGACCGCCGCGCTTCCGTAAAACGCAACGGCTCTATCTTAGAAGCCCATTTAAAGGCATTATACCCCATAAAAGGCTGAGACAAAGCCATGAATACCGGCGTAGCATTATATTGCCTGTAATCCCCCTTAAAATCATCAAACCGGTTTAAACCCGTATTCAAAGAAACCCGGCCACCCGTTTGCGGGATCACCTGGCTCAAACTAAAACCAGCAGAACTATAATTTTGCTCCACTGCGATAAATTGGACCGAACCATCCGGCTGGGTAACCGGTGTAAAAGCCTTGCTATACATCGGCAAATTGCCCGAAAAACTCACCTGTGGCCTCAAATCACTCCGGTAAGACTGGAACACATAACGCGCCAGCTCTTGTTGAGATTCAATCAACCTAGCATGGATAGACGAAGCAGCAGTAAGCCCCAAAACATCCGGTAACGACAACCTTTTCTGCCCCAATAAAACACCAGGCACCAAGCCCAAAAACAACAACCTAAAAACAAACCTCATAACCCGAACCATTTTTGAGAATACCAATACGCTAAAGGCACAAACCAGGTCGTAAAAAAAGTACCAATGCTCAAACCCCCGATCATCACAACCGCCATAGGAGCCTGCAAATCATTCCCGATCCCACTAAAAAACAACACCGGCAACACCGCAATACTCGTTGTCAAAGACACCAACAGCAAAGGTTTCAAACATTCATCCCCCGCCTCGTGGATCATCCTGTACAGCAAATCCTCATTCCATGTCTCCCCCTTACTTAAATACCCCTTCTTCAACCGGTTCAAGGTCTCTATTTTGAGCAGCGGATCATCCACCACCAAACCCAAAACCACCACAAAACCAATAGCCGCCATCACATTCAGCGAACCACCAGACACGCACAACAAAAACATCGCCCCCGTAACCCCTATCGGAATCGTCAACATCACAATCACCGGCTGCAAAAAACTTTCAAACTGAATGGCCAATACCGTATACAACAAAGCAACCACCAACAAAAAGATCCAGACCATTTGCATCATCAAAACCTCATTCTCAAAATAACGACCAGAAAAACTAACCGCATAGCCCCTCAGAGCAGCAACCTTCCTAACCCCCGCCATCAAATCCTTAAGCCCCTTTTGCTCCCTAAAAACAATAGACTGATACGGCCCATCCCGATCTGCACACACATGGCTAAACTGATGCGAAGCCTCAAACCGAATAAAACTATTCAAAGGATACTCCACACCCGCCACATTACGGACAGGCATATTTAACTTATCCTGCAAGTCCAGATCCCCAGCCTCCATCACAATCGGCTTAAGCCCATCCATAGTAGCCATATCCGCCAAAGGCAAACGGCCAAACAACACCTGTAATTGCTGGTCAATATCCTGCCTGCGCACACTATACAAATTCATCCTATCCACATCCAACACCCCCGTCATTGCAGGCTCCCGGACCAAGGAGGGACCATCAGAAAAAACATACCGTCCCCTCAAAGCAGCCAGTAAACCCTCAAAATCACCACCCGCACCCAAAGGCGTAAACTTCGCCTCTAAAAAAGGCGTATGGTTCACGAAAAGTTGCGTAAAGGCATTCGGCGCATCCACAATACTCAAACTAGCCCTAGGGTACGCCCTCAACAACACCGCTAAACGCGCATCCGTCAGCAACTTATCCCGCTCAGACCTACACGAAAAATAAAGCTGGGAACCATACAGATTATTGTTCTCCTGCTGAAAAAGAAATTGCGTAGCCCCTATATCCGTTTCCGTAGTCAATACCGAACTGCCCAAACCATCCAACAACAAAGATGTACGCCTCAAATTCTCCTCAGCAGAAACCGGCTCATTCCAATCAATTTGCGCCAAGCTCTCCCTCTTTTCAATATAAGGCAAGCTCTCAAAGCGCGTAAAATAAGCCAGAATAAAACCAAGAGGCATTAAGCAAAGCGTAAACACAAAAAACACCCTACGGTGCAATAAAATAAAAGAAATCATCCTGTGATAACCCCGCTGCACCCAGGTATAAAAAACTGTATCTTCCTTTAAACTTTCCGGCGGAGCCTTCAGCAACAAAGCATACAAAGTAGGCGTTAACACAAAAGCCACCAACAAAGAAACACCGAGCGAAATGGTCAGCGCGATACACTGGTCCTTAATCAAAGCCCCTGCAAGGCCACTCAACAAGACCAATGGCTCATATACCACAACAGTAGTAATCACACTCCCCAATACCGGGGCCGTCATTTCATTAGTACCCTGCACACAACTGTCCAACATAGACAAACCAGCAATCCGTTTTCTGGTGATATGCCCCACAATCACAATAGAATTATCAATCAACATCCCAACCCCCAAAGCAAGACCAGAAAGAGAAATGATATTGAACGACAAGCCAAAAACATAAAAGAAAATAAAAGTGATCACCAGCGAAACCGGGATACTGATACTCATGAGCAAAGCCGCCGCATAATTGCCCAAAAACAAAAACAACAATACAATCGTTAACAAACCACCAACCACGATATCCTGTTCCAAATTAGAAATCCCAGCATCTAACAAAAAACTCTGGTCCTGTGAAAGCTCAAAACCCACAGAAGGATACTCCTTGCGGAAATCAGCCACCGCCCCCTTAATCAAAGGCACCAGGTCATTCATCCTACTTTGCGCCTGCGCCTGTACCGTCACCACCAGCCCAGGCTTACCATTAAACAAATGGAAACCCTCTGCCTGTTCAGGAGCAGACCTCAAAACCGCCACCTGGTCCAAAGCAACCAGATCACCAGACAAAGTTTTAACCGCCACCTTAGCCAAATCCTCAATCCCTTTAATCCGGTTCTGCAAACGCACAAAAAACTGATATTGCCCCCGCTTTAAATTCAGCCCCCCTAAATCCTGGTTCGCCAGCTCCACCGCCTCAACAATCGCATCAGGATGCACCTTAAAAGCAGACATACGCGCCACATCAGGCGTTAAACTGATCATAGAACTTTGCTGCCCACTCACATCTACCACAGACACCCCCGGTAATTGCTCCAAACGCCGTTTTAGAATCCGTTCCGTCAACTCAGAAACCCGCTCAAAATCAGCAGCAGCAGGCAAGACCTGCACCCTAAGCACCGGAATATCCGTTGTATTTAAGCGGATCACCTGCGGACGCTCCATACCCGGCGGAAAAAAACCAGACAGCAGATCAATCTTCTCATTCACCTCTATATACGCCAGCGCCATATCCGCCCTATAATCAAAACCCAGCCGTATTAGCCCCGCATGGTTCGAAGCCTGAGTTTCCATAGACACCAAACTACCCATCACCCCTAAACGCTCCCGAATAGGCTTTAAAACCCTATTTTCAATCTCCTGAGCAGAAGCATTCGGATCATTGACCCGCACCACCATAAACGGCACATCAATATTGGGCAATAAGGACACCGGCACCTTAAACACCAAGAAAACACCCACAAGAATTAAAGTAAAAAAGATGGACAGAATAGCCACCGGACGAGTAACAAAATACCTGATCATAAAATGAAAAGCATTTTTACTGAGTAACCTCAGTAACAGGCGAGCCATGAGTAAGCTGCGCATTATTAGAAACGATCACCCGGTCACCCGCCTTCAAACCATTTAGGATTTCCAATTCCCGGCCATTATCACGGCCCAGCACCACATCATGCCAAAACGCTTTACCATCCACCACCGTAAAAACCACATTCTTACCATTCCTCAGCACCAAAGCCGCACTAGGCACCACCAGACCATTGCCCGTACCCGTGTCAATCTCCGCAACACCATGCATGCCCGGAAAAAGAGGCACCTTAGATGCCCCGCCCACAATACGCAACATCAACCGCACCATACCCTTATCGCTTACATAAGGATTGATATTATCTACCACCGCATTAAAAGTAGAAGCCGGATAAGAAAGCGCAGAAACCCTAGCCTTTAAACCCTTAGCCATAGAAATCATAGACGTTTCCAACACCTCAGTTTCCAGGTACAAATCCCGGTCAGCATACAACCTGAACAACACATCCCCCGCATTAAAATGCATCCCCGGTTTAATCCGCACATCCGCAATAACACCATCAAAACCCGCCTTTAACCCCGTCCTGTCCAGCAACTCATCCGTTTCCTTAATATCCTGTTCAGCCAAAGCCAGACCACTGGCAATAGACAACTTCTTTTTTATCGAATCCACCAGCCCCGCAGATTTCCCCTTTAGCAAATCACCATAAGCCAACAACTGACTTTTATACTCCTGATCTGCATTATACCTCATCAAAACCGCACGTTCCAACTTTAAAGCCAGCAAAGAACCATCCAACACCGCCACCGTTTCCCCCCGCCTATACCTACGCCCATTAACCCCGTCAAAAGACTGCACCACACCCGCCGCCTCAGCCACAAACACCTGTTCCTGAAACGCTTTGACCAAACCCTCACACTTCACCACAGAACGAAAAGGCTGCACCTTGCAAACCAAAGTCTGCACAGCAGTTACCCCAATCTCCGTAACCGAAGAATCCGCAGTTCCAACAAGGCCAGAACCACCCACACCAGCAGATCCCGAAGAACAAGACCATAGCCAAAAACAGCCCATCACCACTATACCCAGCCTCACCGTAACCTATTTTCTAACCAAGCCAAATTCTCCGCAATATCATCATACATCAAAGAGGTCATACTCACCAAATGCCCACCGTCTACCGTCATTAAACACATTAAACCACTGCAAAACTTCTTCCTGATAAAAGCAGATTCCCCATCCAGCACCAAATTATTAGCCTTAAGCTGATCATCTGAATACTTATCCTTAAACACCTTTATTCCCCCCATCTCACTGGTCAGGATAAACGTAATTTTATCACTGTTCAGATGATGCAAAGAAAACGCCACCGTCGTATCCACACAATGACTACAACCATCCACCTGAATGATGAGATAATAGCCATCCTTTACCCGCTTCCCCTTATTTCCCATCAACGTATCAAACTCCAAGGCCAAAGAACTGTCCCCAACCAATTTTAATTGCACCGGTTTAACCTGCTTCACATCAACAAGCCCCTGTTTAACCACACTGCGTTGCCTGCAAGACAGCCCAACAACAGCAATTAAAAACAAGAAGATATACTTAAACATGCTACTTAGAAATTTTAAAATGCGTGTAAGAAATAAAATCCTCGTTCCTGTCCTTTCTGGCCGGATGATTATTAGAAATGTACAGACCATCATCCCCAACAAAAGTATCTTGGAAATAAAACTGTTTCGATTTCAACCTCGTTTCCCCCTTCACAGAAAAATCCTTCGCATCAATAATCTGCACCACCACCGGCTTATCCGCCATTGCCCTATAAAAATCCGTATAGTTCAAATCTTCCTCTAAAGGCAGGAAAACAAAACGATAAAAAACATCCTGGTAAGGATCATATCTCAGTAAATAATTCAAATAAGCAGACTTCGCCAATTTCACCGTCATACCATCATGCCATTCCGCCGTAGAAGCCTCTACCGGAACAAAACCCTCAACAGAAGGCACCCCATGCGCCACCACCTTTTGCGTATTCAAGTCGTACACATAAATCGAATCCAAAGCCGGAAAACCATAAGCAATTTTCCCCTTAAAATCACAAAAAGTAGGCTCCCAAGAAATACAAGCCCATCTTGTCCCATCCTGCCTAAAAAATTTCGGAAACTGGACAGCCCTAACCAATTTACGGCCAGCATTGCCCAACAAATCATAGGTATAAAAAGGTAAATCCGTTAACCTGTGCCTGTTCTCATCCACACTAACACTAGGCAACAACACCCCAAACAACCGGCTGCCCATCAGCAAAGGCTTACCATTAGGTGTAAAATACAACTCCCTGATCCGGTCCATTCCCTCAAACCTCAAATCCAGCGTCCTCTTCACCAAACCCGCGCTATCCATCAAATACAATTTATGATCATCCTTACCCCTCACCAGAATAGAATCATAATTGATAAAATGAGCAACAAACAAAGACCCGATACCATTAGGCCCATCTTTGCTAAACACAATCCGCTTACTTAACTTTTTAGAAGTCAAGTTATAGATATTCAGCGTGTTCATTTGCTGATGGACCACCGCCAAAAAAGAAGAATCACCCAGCTTAAAAAAATCATTCAACATATACGTTGTACTCCGGGAATGCTGATCAATAGCAATACTCAATGTATCACTGCCAACCAAATGCCAAGTACCAATATGATTTCGTGGTGTAGGAACAACCTTAAACAAAGGATCATGGCAACTGAGGCAAACAACAAGCAAGGCGAGGGCAGCGCGAGCTTTACAACTGCGATAACACATGACAGAAACAAAATTTAATGAGGCAAAAAAGCAGGAGAGAGAAAAAGCAGGCCAGATTGCTCTAGCCTGCCGAAATAGTACGACCAGTACTCGTTTTCTTTTTTTATTTATTTACTTAGAAAGTACATTGACAGCTACTTTCATTTGAATGAAAACAGGAGCCTCCCGGAGGCCATAAACATTTACCATTTCCCATGTCCGGGCCTGTTGCTTTAGCAGAGAAGCTGTACGCTACACCGCTGCAAATTGCGACAACTGCAATTGCAAGGATTAAAAACTTCTTTTTCATTTTTTGGATTTTTATTAGAGTTATACAATGATCCGGTGGCCACCAGGATTTGGCGCAATTTAAAAGAATTTTTAATTACCAGAACGTTAATACGAAGTTAACAAAATGAAAAACAAGCCATTACAACGAAACAAAAGGCCCCAAAAAAAATTCTACTTTAACAAACCTTGCAAGGTTTCTTTCACCTGTGCAGGTCCGGCCATTTCATTCTCAAACACGCTGCCATCGGGCTTGATCAACACATAATGCGGAAAACCATACACCTGATAAGCATCAACGATTTTAGAAGTTTGCTCCGCATTCACAAACCAGTTCAAACCATCCGGTTTTTCTTTTTTCAAAAAAGACAACCAATGATCCTGCTTACTCTGCATACACACATTCAACACCACCAGACCCTTACCCAAACTTTCAAACTCTAAAACCTTCTTTAATTTTAAGCCCTGTAAACAAGGCGTACACCAAGTTGCCCACAAATCCACATACACCCATTTACCTTTTAAATCAGCCGTAGAAACCCGCTTACCGTCCATATCAAAGCCCTCAATAACCGGAGCCACGCTACCCGCCTTAAGCACATGAAGCCCCTGTAATGCATCCGTCTTTTCCCTCAGCAAACGATCTACCAAACGCTCGTTCCACAAGGTCCGAAACCCAGGCCGCAACTCATTCCACAACAATTGATAATCATTTAAAGCCGCAACATTCCCCGTATACGGGATCATAAAAGACAACCAATAGGTATTAAACAATTCCAAAACATCCGGCTCCGCACCATCCAATTTTAATGCCGTCAATACCTTACGATAACGCAAGGTATAAGGCTCCGTATTCACATCAGCCACCTTTTTAAAATAGCCATAGCATAACAAATTATAAAAACCTCTTTCCCTTTTATTCAAAGCACTCCGGGGTTCTAACACCAGCCGCTTTAAAGAAGAATCCGCCGCCACCAACTCCGTATAAGGAATCTGTTTAGCCGAAGCAAACATAAACTTAGCCGTTTGCGCATTCATTAAAATCAATTCCCGTTCTTTCGTTACAAACCAAGCAGGCAACAGCTTTTCCTTAAGCAGCAAAAAAGACATTTCCCGGACATAGTGATGATCAATAGCCGCTAAAGCCTCTTGCAACGTAAACTGAGGATTAAGTCTATAAGTACGTTCAGTTGCAGAATAAAAATATAAAGCCAGCTTCTTTGCCTGATAGTAAGCATTGATTGCTAAAGATGTTCCCTCAAACTCCAAATGATTGCCCATGAAAGCAACCGTTAAAGTATCCTTTGGAGATAAAAAAACCTTATATTCCTTAACACTGTCCACCACCAAGCTAACCAATTGCGGCCTATCAATTGTCAGTACTATAGACGCATCCTTAGCCACGCTAAAAGCCGTATCCACCGTCTGATTAGCAGGTAAAAAAGGATTAAAAGCAACACTCACTTTTAACCCCTTCTGCGTTTCATTTTTAAAATTTAACACAGTACTATCCGCTGGCAAGTGCGAAATTTTTTCAACCGGAGGGGCCACATCCACCTGAGCAAAAACAGAAAAACAAGGAAAAAAAATAAAACACCCTACAGACCTCAAAAAGCAAGGAAAGCGAAAATTAATTTTTGTCATTTTTAAAATTTAGGTTTAATATTATTTTTTTTATCTCACGGAAAAATAAAGAAACCTCAGTATTCAAAAATCAAATCAACAAATAAAAACATATAAACAGGTGTAGCCATTATGACGTTTTTAACACCAGTAAGACTAATCCTCTTGTTCGCGGTGGCCACGTTTCTAGGGATTGTTTTATTACCATTTGTTAAAATCGATTTATTACCAACAAACACATCAAACACCTTATCTGTAAAGTTTCAGACCAACAAAAGTACACCGAAACTTAACGAAGCACAGTATACCTCTGCTTTCGAAAATGTCTTTTCACAACTGGCACAGATCAGGGACATACAATCTACCACAGACCAAAACGGTGGAGAAATCTTAGTACAATTTGACCGCAGTTCCAATTTGGAAAACAAGCGGTTTGAAATTTCTATGCTGGTCCGCAGACTATACCCGCACCTCGCCGCAGGCATACAATACCCCAGCATAGAAACCGCCTCAGCACTCAATAAAAGAGAAGGGCAGGCCATCCGCGTGTACATGCTCAAAGCCCCAAACCAAGGCGCAGACCTCAGCACCATAGCCCAGCAAAAAGTGGTCAAAGAATTTTACAAGCTCACAGACCTCAAAGAAGTAGAACTCAATGGCACAGCATCATTAGAAATTGCGATAGATTACGATGAGCAAAAATGCAAACTCTATCACATCAGCCCCCAAGAACTCAGTAACTCCCTACAAAACACCTTTAAAAACACCTATCCAGGCAGCATAAAATCCCCTAACGGACACCAGCTCTTTATCAAAGTAGGCAGTGAAAACACCAGCATAGCAGAACTGCAAAACCTCATCATCACCAGCCCCCAAAACCCAAACCTACACCTCAAAGACCTGGCAAGCCTACAAATAGCCCCACAAGAAAACACCAGCTACCTACGCATAGACGGACAAAACGGAATTAACGTGAGCCTATACCCCAAAGCAAACATCAACTCCCTACAACTCTCCACACAGCTAGACCAAATGGCCGAAAAGATCAACCAAAAATTACCAGCAGGTTACAGCCTGCAACTCATTTACGATAAAACCGAATACCTACAAAAAGAACTCCATAAAAACTACCAGCGCACCGCGCTATCCATCGGCATATTGCTACTCTTCATCTTAATTGCCTATAGAAGCCTCAGCGCAAGCATCATCCTAACCAGTAGCTTATTCGTTAACCTCAGCCTCACCCTGTTGCTGGTCATCATCTGTAGGGTAAACATCAACCTCTACGCCATCGGCGGGGTAACCATCGCCTTCGGGCTGATGGTAGATAACGCCATCGTCATGTTAGACCATTACCGCAAACGCCGTAATAGGAACATCATACCCGCACTGACCGGAGCCACCCTAAATATTGTCATGGCCCTCTCCCTGGTCTACCTCTTGCCAGCAAGTGAAAAAGCCATTTACCAAGACTTTGCCGCCATCATTATACTCTCCCTACTCAGCTCTATCCTGGTTGCTTTAGGCTTTACACCCGCCATAGCCAGCCTGTTCAAAAGCCCCGGCAACAACAACAGTTTTGAACAAAAGAAAACCCAGTGGCGCAACTATAAACGCTACCTCAACTGTATACAAACCCTAAGCAAATACAAATACCTACTGATCACCTTTTTCATATTACTTTTTGGCGGCGGCTTAAAACTCTTCCTAAAAAACCTCAATGAACATGCAGGCATCCGCAACCCAGGTCAGGTAAAACTATACATCACCTGCAATATGGGCGACGGTCACACCACCGCACAAATGAATGCCCTGTTTATACAAATAGACCAATACCTCAAACAACAAAAAGGCATAGAAAAATTCATCACCTATATAGAGAGCGGAAATTATGGAGGCATAGAAATCTTCTTAAAAAAACAATATAGCCACAACGGCTACCCCAGCCAGCTCAAAGCGCAGCTCATGGAACTTGGCGACAATATGCAAGGCGTAAAATGGTCGGTCTTTGGATTAGGGCCAGATTACAACTCCAACAACACAGAAACCAGGGCCAGTTACAGCATCCTATTAACCGGCTACAACATAGACCAGTTACAAGAACAGGCAACACACCTACAACAAAAATTAGAACAAAACCAACGCGTAAACAACATCAATTTAAACGAACACTACGACTATAGAGACAGAAGCTATACCGTACACACCTATACCCAAAACGCAGAACAACTCCGCAATTGGGGCATAGACCCCAGCAAATTACAATACCTGCTGCACCACCTCAGCGCACAAAGCTACCCCGTAGCACAAAGCACCATAAACGGATATACCTATCCCATTTACATCAGAAACACAGACTGGCAAAACCGCAACGAACAGGATTTTTTACAAGCCGCACAGCAAAGCGATAGCGGCCAACAAATCCAGCTCCGCCAATTCGGCCAGTTAGAAAGCCATACCGGCAGCAATACCCTCTATAAAAAGAACAGGCAATACCTACAAGTTATCAGTTACGATTATTCTGGCGAACCCGAATTTGCCGCTGCACAACAACAAAGCCTCATAGAAGAAATGAACAAAACAATGCCCGTAGGCTATACCGCCAGCAAACACGCCTATAACTTTGACGAACAATCTGAGGAAGGCCACCCGCTGTTACTGCCTCTGCTGCTGTTTATCACCTTCCTGATCGGAAGCATTCTCTTTGAAAACTTAAAGCAACCCTTTCTCATCCTCACCCTGGTCCCCATATCCTTTATCGGTTTATTCTTCACCTTCGGATTAGGCGGCTTTACCATAGACCAAGGCGGCTACGCCTCATTTATGATGCTGGCCGCACTCACCGCCAATGCAAGCATCTTTTTAATTAACGACTACAACCAGATTTTAAAACATAAAAAACAAAGCATCAATGCCAGCCTAGCCAAAGCCTTTTATGCAAGGAGCAGGCCCATAGTCCTCACGGTACTATCTTGCTGTTGCAGTCTATTGCCCTTTCTATTCGAAGGCAAAGACGAAGTATTTTGGTATGCCTTTGCCATAGGTACAATGGGTGGCCTACTGTTCTCCTTTATCTCACTTTTTATCTTTTTACCCAGCATGATGTCAAAAAAAATCATCACCCTCTCTCTGGCCAGTCTGGTGTTCCTGCAAAGCTGCGACCAAGCCAAAAGAGAAGCAGAAAAAAAATATCTAGGCCAAGACAATGCCATCTGGACAGAAAGCCTTTTTTTTAGAGGCCATAACCCCAATACCGGAGATCCACTGACCGATGATTCCATTGTCCACTACGCCAAAATCCTAAAAGAGCAGCACATCAAATACGCCTTTTTCTTTTCTGGCCCTTTCAGTAAAGACGGGCATTTACCCAGTTACGCCTTTTCAGATACCGCGCTCCATAGCGTACAACTCTTTACCAAGTATTACCCTGAGCTGATCATTTTACCCTGGGTTGGCGGCATACAAAACAAAACCGTATTCTTAGCAGACAGTGCATGGGTAAACCATGCCACCAGCGATTGCAAAAAATTAGTCAACTACCTAGGCGTAAAAGGCGTACACATAGACTTTGAACACCTCTTACCACAATACGCCAGTGTAGACACCAGCGTTATACAAAAAGGACCGGAAGAACTGGCCCAATATCCAGGCTATGTGAATGCCTTTCACAAACGCCTAAGAGATAGCCTGCCACACGCCTTTATCAGCGCAGTAGTGACCTCTACACCACCACAAAGCCAACACTGGAAACGCAAAACCAGTGTAGAAGAACTTTGGCCCCTATTGCGAAACATAGACCAACTCGTATTTCTATTTTACGACACCTCTATAAGCGACACCGATACCTTTAGGCTGGCCGCAGAACAACAGATCAAAGACATACAACGCCTTAAAAATAGCTGGAACATCCCGATGTTACTGGCCGTAGGCACCTTTGTCAATCCAGAACCTATACAAGTATTCCGTCACCTCAACGTAGAAAACCTGCCCAACAGCTTAGAAACCATCAAAGCCGCCGCACTAAAAATAAGCCCTGAGCAAAAAATCTTAGACGGCATAGGCATCTATGGCAACTGGACCACCGACAGTACAAAATGGCAATTCATTTCTAAACACTATACAAACCTTTAAAAGATGCGTTTTTTAATTTTCCTAGTTTGCAGCTTTACCCTCACAAGCTGCTGCCATACAAAAAAAGAATCCTTTGCCATGTACACCGACTATCCAGAAGTAGACCAAAACTTTATGATACAAGGCGATTCTATACTCTACTTTGTCCAGAACCGGCATGAAGAAAGCCATATCTTTAGAATAAAAAACAACGGTATCGATACCCTCTTTACACAAAACCCCATACTCAACAATATTTACCTGTCCAATGGCTCTATTACTGGCCTACGTGACAGTTGCGGCAATGAACAGTACAACAGTGCCGAAAAAGAAATTAACCAGGCATTGGGCCAAGAAAAAATAGAACGCTTATACTCCGGCCATACCGGTAAATACCTCATTTACAAAACCACCACCACACAAAACGTTTACCTCTATAGCTGGAAAACCAAGACCCAAAAACTGTTGCTCCCAGGCACCATAAACTTTCAGCACGTTTGCTTTTCAGCAAACGATTCACTGGCCCTGTTTTGTGAGCAAGGCAAAATGTACAAGCTCTATTTAGCAGAAGGCCGGATACAGGAAGTTGTTACCCAGCTCCAGGCCGAAATACTTAACCCATCCTTTGCAGAAAACGAGATCTACTTTTGCAGCAGGGATACCGGTAACTATACCGCCATTTACCGCATCAGTTTAAGCGGCAGCAGCAGCAAAGCACAACTCGTTTACCGCGAAGCAAAAAACGATCTGCGCATGCCGTTAAAACAAGGCAATGACCTGTATTATATAGAAGTCAGCAACAGTAATTACCTACTCAGCAGGCTCAATTTAAAAACAGACAGTGCCATTACCATAAATACCAGTGGTGTAGTGTATACCTACCAGGCTTTCGGAAAAAACATCTTATTTACCTATTCCAATATCCGCTGTCCTAAAATCTTAGTGGATTACGCCACCGATTTGAACCAATGCTTTTATGTATTGCCACTCCCCGCAAGGGACACCACACTATCCGCCGCCCTGAACACTAAAGAAAGTACAGACAGCAACACTTATAACATCGGCACCCAGCACAGTTATGGTAAGGCCGTTGTCCTGTACATCCATCCAGGTATACACAATGACTTTTCACCGCGTTACGACCCCATTCTAGCCAGTTTAGCGCACAAAGGCTACCAGATTATTGCACCAAACTATCCAGGCTCCACAGGCTACGGATGGAGCTATGCCATGCAAAGCCAAGACAGCGCGGTAGAATACCTCAATAAGCTCAAACTGAAAATTAAAGCCCTGCACCCCAATAAACAGATCTTAGTACTCAGCCAAAGCTCCGGGAATGCCCTAGCAGAAAAACTAATCAGCAAATACCCGGATCACATCACCGCCGCTGCCTCACTCTTTGGCGTATCTACTGGCAACACACCAAATTTCAAAGTTCCCTACGTGTACATTTTAGGAATCAATGATCCCATAGTGAAATGGACACAGCGCATAGAAGAACTACGGCATTCACCTTATTATAACCGTTCTATAAGAGTTTATAATTACCCAGCAGAAGGCCACTGGTTCAGGAACCCCGAACATTTGGAAACTGCGATCCATAGAATAGAAGAATTTTTTTCCACTCAACAACCCAAACATATATGATCCAATTACCCAATGCCCATTTTGGAAGGTTAGATATCCGTTTTTTAAAATTTCTAGGCCACCTGATCAATAAAGTAAACTGGGCCAGTTTCACAGTAAACAATTACAAGCACTTTGGGAAAAGATGGAGGGCATTCGAAAGATATACCAATCATATTTATAGAACATCCCAGCTCACCCGCGATACCCTGGCGGCTTACAAAGAATTTCTCAAATCAGAGCGTAACTACGCACCCAGCTCTATTAAATCAGATTTCAGAAAATTGCATGCCGCCATAACCCTGTCTGATAAGGTTGGCTACAACACCTGTGCAGACCATTACTTTTACAGGATTACGGATAAGGAGGAACCTTATACCGTATACCTAAATGAATTTGAAATACTCTCCTTATTAAAGCTCAAAATAGACGGAGCAAGAGAACATATCCGTGATCAATTTGTCATCGGCTGCTATACTGCACTCCGCTTTGGAGATTATAGTTTGTTAGATGAACACAACATCATTGACGACCGGTTTTTTACACGCAGAACCAATAAAACCGGTGAAAGGGTACTCATTCCACTACATCCAGTTGTCAAATTCATTTTGGAGAAATACGATTACAGGTTACCGCCATCGTATTCAATTCAATACTTTAACCGCATTATAAAATTACTTGCAAAAGCAGCGGGAATTAAAGATCCCATTTTTATAGAGAAACTAAAAGGCAATGATGTTATCCGCCGTTTCGCCCCAAAATGGTCGTTAATAGGTACACATACTGCACGGCGGAGTGGAGCCACCAACATGTACCTTGCCGGAATCCCGGTAGGCAGGATCATGTTATTAACCGGGCATTTAACCGAAACCGCATTTTTCCGTTACATCAAAATCGATAAAATTGAAAATGCACTTTACCTTGAAAAACATTCCTTTTTTCAACCCAGGTATGATTTGTATAAGATCTTGCATTCTGACAGCCTAGAACTTGATTCATCTTTACTTTTAGCCGAAAAGGAAGAAAGTCTTTTGGCTGAAATGGTGCATGTAGGATAAACTGATGTGTGGTAACATTCGGGTTGATGTACGATAGAACAAATAAAAAGGCCATTCCTTAACATCATATTAAGAAATGGCCATTAAAAAATCTAATACTTAATATTGTTTTACCGTTTCGATAATTTTTTCCAATGCCTCTATCAGAATATCCTTATCCCTTTGCTCTCCCTGGTAGGATTTGATCCTTACACTATCGGGCGAAAGGTCGGTTTCTTTTTGCGTAGAAATAAAAGGAACCATGTTGTTAAACACCGCCGTAACAGAACGTGAAATGATCAAATTCCTGTCTTTAGCGGCCCTTAAAAAAAGTGCAATCTGATCGGCACTCAGCGCACAGGTAATTTTGTAAGGAGCAGTCTTGTTCTTTTCGGCGTTGTAGGCTTCATTGGGTTGAAAACCGATTTTCTTTTTCTCCAGGTATTCGATTTCACGCACAATATAATCACCAAAGTACGCCTTCATGGAGGGGTAGGTCGGATCGTAGATAAAATCGGGCATCATGGGCAGCGTATGGATGTTCTTCAATTGAAGCCGCATAAAATCCAGTTGATCATCCACCGATTCACTACTCTTCATAATGGCTTCCATGCCCAACGAAAAATACCGGATACAGGCCCGTGAGTTTAAATTCCAGTACACTAATAATTCATGCAACGAGGGGCAATTAGACAAAGCGGTTTCTTGGCCCTTGTAGTTTTCAATGTCTTTAATGATGGACTGGTGGTAGATCGTTTCGCGTTCAGAGATTGCATCACCTGCACTGATCCGCAGCGTAAAATCATCCAGAGCATCCATCACAATACTGCTTACTTCATCACCGTTACCGGTGGCATGTAGCTTGTCTAAGATGCTTTGCCTTTTTTCGATAATCTCATGACGTACTTTCATTAAATCTACAAGGGGTAAGGCTTGCTCTGTACTGAGGTATTTGGCATAATTGGTTTTGAAAAAGTTCCTCAGTTCTTGCAAACCGGTCATGACGGTTTGGAGTACTTGAATAATGTTTGCCTTTTCAATGTTCTCATGATGCATGTGCTGGTAAGTCTTGTTCATCATCACCGTAATGGCATCATAGTTTTTTACAATGAGCATTTCGCTGCTGCCTTCTCCTTTTTCAGAGAAATATTGTTGGCGAATTTCATTTTGTAAGAGTTGCATTTCTCTTTTCACTTTTTCAATCATGGCCCCAACAGTAGCCCCCGGCATAGGGCTAGGATAAGAAAAAGCAGGGTTGAGTTCAAAGTTGATCAGGTTGTCTAGCCATTCAAAGACATAGACGTTCGGATTTCCCATAGAATTACATAGGTTAGGTAGGTCAGTTTTTACTTAGGTTAATTAGGTCAACAATAAACAATGCACATAAAGAACTACCGGGGTTAATGCAATTGATCAAACGTTTTACTTTAAAAAGGGAATTTAAAAAAGATTAAATGCAAACCATATCATATTAGCGTCATAATTACATTTATTTTCATGTAAACCACTGCTGCACAGCGTACAGCCAATCATCTTATATTGTATTTATCTTAACCAAAAGATGATGCAGCTTACAGCATACGAAATACAGATCCTCAACGAAATCTACATTGAGATAGAATCTAATTTTAAAAAGCGTGTTCCTATTGCAGATGTTATAGGTAAATACCACATATCAGTAAGCACTCTTAGCAAGGCGTTCAAAATCTTATTTCAAAAGACAATTGATCAGCACAGATTAGAAGTCACTATCAATTACGCAAAAAAAAGATTGCAAGAAGGCGCACAAGTGAAAATCGTTGCCTCAGAACTAGGTTATGCCAACACCAGCAGCTTTTGCCGGACCTATAAAAAAGTAACCAAGCACTCCCCTTTAAAACAAATTCCATAGCCCTTTAAAGGCCAACACTGCAACACCAGTGCAGCCGTTTACGATTTAAGTATGCAAATTTAACTTTGTCAAATCAAAAACCTGCTATAGTTTTACATCCAGAAACAGCAATACGAATTACGAAAGGAAGTTTAACTGCATTAACCCAAAAGTCGTTAACGCCAAAGCCCATAATCTCAGCTCATGAAACTACGTACCCTCTGTATGGCCATGTTATGCCTGTTTTACCTGTGCGCCTGTAAAACTGATCCCTTAGCAAAACTACCAAACTTTAGCTTCCGGCTTTCTGATAGTACAACAATCATCAACAGTAAAGAAATACCTACAGATAAGCCCATTATATTGATCAGCTTTGAAGCCGATTGTACTGGATGCCAGCAAATGACAGATTCATTATTGCAAAACATCAATGCCGTAAAGGATGTACGGTTCTACTTTCTCAGCATGGAAAGTTTTGATAAAGTAAGGCTGTTCAGAGATTATTACCATTTGGATCAATATCCGAACATTATCGTTGGACAAGACTATCAGCGCATAGCAGCCTACCACTATAAAGTACGCGGTACGCCTTATATTGCCCTGTATAACTCTAATAAAGACCTGGTAGGCATTTACGCAGGCAAACCCAATATTAAAAATCTGATTGCCTCTATAAAGGATTTAAACTAATACAACAGGTTATGAAAAGAAAAGTAATCACCTTAGAGATCATCTGCTATGCTGTCATTTTGCTTTTTGCCTATGCAGCCCTTAGTAAACTGTTCCTGTATAACATTTATGTAAAAGATCTTGAACGCTCCCCTTTCATTGGCCCTTATGCAGCTTATCTTTCTTTAACGCTACCCGTTGCGGAACTGGCCCTATCGGCCCTACTTTTCTTTGAAAGTACCCGGCGCATAGGCTTATGGGGATCACTGGTACTGATGATACTTTTTACAGGTTATGTAGGCTTAATATTGGGTGCAGTAGATAGCCGCCCCTGTACCTGCGGGGGACTGATCAGGAACTTAACTTGGCAACAGCATTTTGCTCTAAATGTGACGTATACACTGCTTATAGCACTAGGCATATGGTTACAAAAATCAATCACACCATCATGGCAGAAGAATTAATTTGCTCAGACTATACACAGATCGTTGAATCTTATGGCATCGGCTTTAGCACAAACGATTATTACCTTATTGCTGATGGCGTACCAGAAACAACAGATTGGCTAATAGAACTCTCTATCGTTTTGCCTCAAATAGAAGAGCTTTTAAAAGTGGTATTGCCAATGGCCAAAAGCCTAGGTGTTCCCTTTAGCATGGCCAAAAACGACGAATCTGCTGTCCATATCCTGTATGGAAATATGGGCTATCAAAACCTAAATAAAGTAATTACCTTTTATCCTTCTGGCAAGGAACAGACCATCCAATTCTCCCAAAAGCTGGTTGCAGTGACCGCTGGTTTTAATGGCCCAAAAATACCTACTGCTGCACCACTTGGAAGCATTGTATATACAGAATATATAGGCAGTGTCCCTTTTGAAAAAAGTATGTGGCCTTTTCCAATTAAAATGCCTGTACCCAAAAGCGAGTTTAAGAAAATATTCTCTGGCAAATACATGATTGTAGATGTATTGAAACAGGACATTAAAGGCGACGTGTTTAAAGGAATATATATCAAAGGCTTTTTGAAAGTAGGCAAATGCGTAATTAAACAAGGCAGACAATACATGTGGACTGATTTCGGAAACCGGGACATGAGCCACCGGCTCCAGTGGCAAAAAAAAGTGCAGGAAGATTTATATGATAGCTTAAACATACCGAAGGTTATAGATTTGTTTACTACCGATGGGAACAACTACCTGGTGATGGAGTTCATTGAGGGGCAGCACTTAGAAAAAGTATTGACGGAAACCTATAAAAAAGATAAGCTGTGGAAAGATTTAAGCATGGAGCAGCGAAATAAGCTCTTAAATGCCTTAATTCAGATCATAGAAAGCATTGAGGTGTTACACAAAAAGGGATATGTACACCGGGATATTAAACCCGCTAATTTTATACTCGATAACAAAGGCCGCCTATTTCTCATTGATCTTGAAATCACCTATCATAAACCCACTGATTATCCTAACCCAGCGTTTGGCGATGGAACATTAGGTTTTATGTCTCCCGAACAATTGGAAAGAATAACCCCAACGGAACATGAAGATATTTATGGTTTTGGTGGATTGATGGTGTACTTTTTTACCGGACAACCACCTGCGGACTTTGATTACAAGCATCTCGATAAACTAAAAAAAGAACTCAGCAGGCATATAGAAAATCAACAGATCAGGAACATCATTATGGAATGTTATCAGGTGGAGCTGGGTCAACGGCCCAGCCTTCAAAAGATAAAAAGCGTAGTTCAGAACTTCCAAAAAGCAATGTTAAATACCAGATAGGAAATTGATCATTTTCAAATAAAATCTTTGCGCAATAAAACAGCCTTAGCATGTAAAGGCAGATTCTAAACAAGTATTCAAAAATCTTAAAAAATTAAAATT
Organism: Chitinophaga oryziterrae; assembly: GCF_009758125.1. Lineage (GTDB taxonomy): Bacteria > Bacteroidota > Bacteroidia > Chitinophagales > Chitinophagaceae > Chitinophaga > Chitinophaga oryziterrae. Next base: position 1,636,606 of record NZ_WRXO01000001.1, on the reverse strand, counting down.
ATGAAAATTTCAAAAATCGTTATGGGCGTTGGTGCATTGACATTAGCTGCTGTAGGTGCATTTGCAAGTAATGCAAATTTCCGGTTAAATACCTATTGGTATCACCCTACTACTACAACCTGTGCTTCAACACTGATCAGCTTCACTTGTAATACAACTGCTACAGCAGCATGTATTGGACCAGTTGACGCGCCATCAGAAAACAAACAATTGTTCTTAACCAGCGGATGTCTTACAGCGCTGAAAAGACCATAAAACGAAAACAAATAGGGCCGGGTTAATAACCCAGCCCTATTTGTTCTTTTTATTCTTTGCTTACTTTTTAACAAAAATTGAAGGCGTTGAGATCAGTTCATCATCGTCACTGAGTACAATCACTTCCATATCTTTAGTCGTTTTCACCAATTTAAAGCCGTACACTTCCAAGTTCTTTTGAATATCATCAGGATCTAACAAATTTGCCTTAAAATCAATATCAATTGGACCAGACATTCCGGTACTGTTGATGACAGGAATGTCCAAGTGCATTCTCACCGTTAGGTGTTTAATAAAATCACCAATAGGGAAATTAACCAGATGAAGATGATCATAGGTGGTTTTCTTTAGTGCCGGATTCTTATTCTTTGATATTAAAGCGCGTACTTTAGCACTATCTGAAATGACAAAAGCATAAACCGGCATTTTCCTGATTTCTTTTGTCGCCTTATACCCAAAGAACTTATTTAAGTCCAATTGCATAGCCTTCATGATCAATTCGGGGCTGGACCTATCCTTTGGCACACTTAAACTATACGCAAAAGTCATTGGACGGTTTGATTTAAAATACGTAGAATCCCTGATGTTCAAATACAAGGAACGGTATCTTTTGTTGTAATTCTCGTCGTCCCAAACATCCCAATCGTCAATACCAAAATAGGCAATCCGGTACAAACCTTCCATCAAGTTATTAAACACCTCTAACTTTCCATTTTTAACACTCTTCATGTGCTGGTCAAACAAGCTCACCACCTGAGCAAGCGGCATAGATACTGTCCATTGCCTTAGCGTTGACCTAAATAAATAACTGCTGTCATTCGCTTCTTTCTGAGTTGCCAGCAAAGGAACGCTGTTGTTATAGGTATTTGCATGATCGTTCTCTTTCTCCCTTGGCTCAGATCTGGAAAATGAGCGGTCAAAACTAGGGCTTTTCCCGGCCAATAAATCCACAATCTGATTTTCGAACAACTGGTAAGTTTTTACCCTGATCACCCCTTGCGGATCAATGATAAGGATATGAGGCAAAGAACCCACATCATATTTTAAATACAATACACTATCAAAAGCAACGGTGAGCTTTAAATGATATTTGGCATCTAAATGTTGATATAAGTCTTTAGTGATTTTTTCTATCCTTTTCCGGTCATCCTTCGGGCTGCTTTTTGTAGCACCGACCATAACAATCTGCAACTGATCTTTAAATTTTTCGGCGTAGTGGTCCATTTTAGGAAAACTGGCTACACAAGCTGAACAGGAATAACCCCAAAAATCCAAGATCAACCATTTTCCCCTAAAATCATTTAGTGATGCCGTGCTTTTGGGATAATTGACCAGATCCGTAAATGTATAATTGGCTAATTTTTCTCCCACATTGGGGTAGGGTGTCTTTTTCATTTGCTGGGCATGACTATAACTAAAGGCAATGCCCAGCATGCACATGACAATTAAAATCTTTCTCATTTCTTTATTTTTGAAGCACCAACTAATTGTATCCTGGGTTCTGCGCCAGGTTTTTATCGTTTAGAATTTCCTTTTGCGGAATTGGCCATAATTGTTGGTTGCTATTCCAAACTGTTCCCTTTGAGGCTGCTATAGCATTCATCGCCGCATCAATATTCCCGGTACGTTTTAAATCTATCCAACGGTGGCCCCATTCGGTAAACAGCTCTTTTTGACGTTCCTTTAAGATCACATTGAGCAGGTCTGTTTTACCAATGCCTGGGTTAATGTCCTTAATCAAAGCAATACCCGCACGGTTGCGTATGGCATCCGTATCATTAATTCCACCTGCAAGGTTACCCAATTGTACCCTTGCTTCGGCACGGATCAAATATTGTTCAGCAACCCGGAAAACAAGCGAATACTCCGACACCGAAGCAGAAGTCAAGACTTTGTATTTAAAAGGATAATAGTAATCAACATTGGGCGTTACCCCCATATCGGTAAACTTTCCAATCCAGTTGATTTTCCGTTTATCACCATCATCAAAAGCAGACAATAAAGTAGGCGTAATTTCAGCAGAATTTTGAAAACTGGTTTTTGGTGCCGAAGTCAAAATAAAATAATTTCCTTCCCAGGTATTGATGCTATTTGCTGGTGTAGGTTTCATTAAGGCCCAAATGGTTTCATTGCTGTTTTTCAGGAATACTTTTGTTACATCCACCAGATCGTAATTAGGTTTACTGTTGATCACTACTGTAGCCTGAGCTTCGGCATCACTGTAGTTTTTATTAAATAAGTACACCCTGGCCAATAATGCCGTTGCCGTCATTTTATTAGGGCGTACTCGGTCAGTTGTAGTTGCAATGCTGTTACTGCCAACATAATTTTCATTTAAACCTGCCTGTGCATTCTTCAAATCCGTAATGATTTGCTGGTACACCAGGTCTTTAGCACTTCTGGCTAAAGTTGAATTGACTAGATAATCTGTAGTGGTTGCCAGTGGAACATCACCATATAAATTGACCAAATAAAAATGCCAGAAGGCCCGTATAAAAAGTGCTTCGGCCATTAACTGTTTCTTAACGGCTGGACTTAATGTAGTAGATGCTGCACAACCTTCATAAATTGCATTCGCTTCATAAATATAATTATAACCTGCCGTCCAAATGGCATTGGTTACCGCATCAACTGCCTGTAATGAATTTTCATAGGCATTAGTAAATAAAGCAGAATGGTTGATCAGTTCATCGCCCCCAATGCCTGTACAAAAAGGTAAGCGGTAGGGCATAAACTCTCTGTCACTCATTTGTGAATAGATACCGGTAAGCTGTGCAATTGCTGTTTCATCACTTGCAAAAACATTTTTAGTGACCAATAATGTTTTAGGTGCATCCAGTTCTACAAATTTTTTACAGTTTGTAAAAGTGGTCAGGATCAAGATGCAAAGCAGTATATAAGGTTTAAAGTATTTCATGTGATTTGGATTAAGGTTCATTAAAGCGATATCTGAATGCCCAGTGTAATCATTTTTAAAGGAGGTAATACCAATTGTGATGCTCCTCTAAACGGGATTTCCGGGTCCAGACCGTTGAAATTGGTAATGGTCAATAAGTTCTGTGCTTGCAGGTACACCCGTGCATTTTGCAATTTCAACGCATGCTGATATTTTTCAGGCAATGTCCAAGACAGGGAAACATTTTTAAGGCGAATAAATGAAGCATCCCCAACCACTGCATCACTATTGGTAAAAACAGTATAGGCTTGACCTGCAACTGAACTGCCCCTAGAGGTAAATTGTTGTACGCTAGATGCTGCCCCCTTATTCACTTCATCCAAAAGATAAGCCTGTTGATTGGACCCAACTGCATTAAATCGCCCTGGTGCTACCCCCAATAAGTTAAAGCCATTTTGTTTTACATATTGGAAAAACACATCCAGTTGCAAACCTTTATAACTAAAACTGTTGTTTAGCCCACCAAAAAATTTCTGGCTAACATTTACCGGGCGGGTATCATTGGAAAGGGTAATTTGCCCATCCTTATCAAAATCTTGGAAAGTATATGCTTTGGTTGTTGGATCTATACCGGTGTAATGGTATAGGAACTGGACCGTTAGCGGCTGCCCTTCAACATAAGTTTGAGCATAACTAGAAGCCGCTAGGTTTGGATAAGAAACCAGTTCATTTTTGGGAACGGTCAAATTTCCTGAGACGGTCCATGAAAACCGGTTTCCTTTAAAGATTCTGCCAGTTAATTCTAGTTCTGTACCTGTATTTTGGATCACCGCAGGTAAATTTGCCTGAATGCTAGGAAACCCCGTAATATCTGGCAGCGCATAGCCCACCAACTGGTTACCGGTCCTGTTCCTGTACCAACTTCCATTCAATAAAATCCGGTTGTCCAAAAAGCCCAAGTCCAAACCAAATTCCAGTTTTTTCACCGTTTCCCATCCAAATTTAGAATTGGTTAAGGAGGTAGGGTACAGACCCGTTACCCCTTGATAAGCCATATTGTTAGAAGCCGAAGTACTTAAAAAGGCATAATCTCCAAGCTGGTCATTCCCTGTTAAACCATAACTGGCCCTTAACTTGGCAAAAGACACCGCAGGCAATATATTTTTCATCCAATCCATATGCGACACGATCCAGGCTGCCCCAATGGCACCAAGATTGGCAAATTGCTTTCCAGGTCCAAAACGGCTGCTGGCATCACGGCGGCCTGTTAAATTGATCAGGTATTTGTCCTGATAATTGTAACCTATTCTTGCATATATTGCATTATATCTGTACCGGGTATCGGTATATCTGGCAATCCTTGTGGTGGTGGCAGAAGAAATATCATTAATTAAAGCAGCCGAAGAAAACCCACTGGCTGTTTGATAAAGGCTTACCTGGTCCGATTGCTGAAAAGTAGCCCCGATTAAGGATTCTAATTTTCCTTTACCCAAATCCATTGAATAATTGATCCCCGGCTCGATAATCCAAGATTTAATTTCATTTGTTCCAAAGGTATTGGTCCGGTAACTTGGATCTATAAAAACAGCGGGATCATAGTTAACAAATGGATTTATGGTACTGGCATTTGTTTTAATGTCATTATAGCCCATTCTGGCACTAATAGAAAGCCCTTTGATGATTTCGTAACTTAAATTCGTAGCTGCATTGAGGTTGGTAGAAACAGCTCCAGCTTTTTGACTGGTTACCCATAAAGGGTTTTCCCATATGGAGTTTTGCCAGTTTAAACTTCCATCTGCATTATACAAAGCTGGTGTATTTGGGGCTAGTAAAATCTGTGAAGTAAAATCTGTAGTTGGCAATTGATTGTTATCATTCGTATAACTGACCATTACGTTACTGTTGAAACGCTTGTTTTCACTTTGGTGCGTAACATTGAGGTGGGCAGCAATTTTTTTGTCGTTATAAGAACCCGGAAAAACCGTAGTTTCTTTATGATAACTGCCCCCAAATAAAAACTGGGTTTGTGCAGAGCCACCCGAAATAGATGCTTGTGCATCGGTTACCTGTGCAGTTCCACCAATCAATACCTTTTGCCAGTCTGTATAATGGTTTACATCGCCATAGTTCCCATTCAAATCATTTGCCGAACCCGGAATCGTTGTAACGCCATCATTTGCAAGGGCAGCACGTCGCATAGTCAGGTATTGATCTGTGTTCATCAAATCGAGCTTGCTTGCCACCTTTCCGGCTCCTTTGTACACATTTACATCAAACCTGGTTTTACCCGCTTTACCTTTTTTGGTGGTGATCAGGATCACTCCGTTGGCCCCACGGGAGCCATAAATGGCCGTTGCATCGGCATCCTTTAAAACATCAATGCTTTCAATATCGCTGATATTGATATTAGCGAAGGGACTTAAATTACCAGTCGCACCGCCCAATATAGTACCGGAGGTTAAACTTTTGGAAGGAAAAGGGATGCCATCTAAAATATACAATGGGCTATTGCCATTGGCAATACTGTTTTGACCTCTCAATTTTACCACCATATCTCCCCCTGCAATACCAGAGGTTTGCGCCACATAAAGCCCAGGTACACGTCCTTCCAGGGCCATTACCGGATCACTCACCGGATTTTTAGCCAGGTCAGCCGATTTAACTGAACTTACATTACCTGTATTTAAAACTTTTGTAGTGTTGTAATAACCCTTGATAACGGTTTCGTTCAGTTCACCAGCTTGTTTTTGTAAGCGGGCCGTGATAAAGTCTTTGGCTGCTTTTAAGGTCAATGTTTTGTAACCGATATAGGAAATTTCTACATTGGCACCTTCTTCTACACCGGCCAAACTAAACTCCCCGCTGCCATTAGATATGGTGGCCTTTCCGCTCGCTTTTATGGAAGCTCCAGGCAAAGGACTACCGTCCTCGTCCACTACTTTTCCAGCGATGGTAATGGAAAGAAAAAAATCTTTTACCCTTTGCAGTATGGAACTGTCTTTTTGCGTTCTGGATTTGATCACAATCACTTTATCATCAATCCGGTAGTTTAGGGGCTGGTCTGAAAAAATGATCTGTAAGGTTTTTTCAATATCTACCTGGTCCAGTTTCACCGTTACCGGTTTGGCAACGTCCAGTACAGAGCTTGTGAATAAAAAGCTATACCCGCTCTGTTTACGGATGCTTTGAAGCACTTCCCGCAATGAAGCATCCTTATACGATAAGCTAACCTTCTGCGAGTACACACTTGCAGAAACGTTAAAACTTAAAATCAATATCGCTAAAAACAGCTTCATCGCAATACAATATTTTAATAATTTAAATGATGTCTTTACCTTTTTATGGGGTATAGACATGCCTTTGACATGAATAGTATTATTCATAGCTTTGTGGTTGGTTGGTTTAAAAAATGGTTTCTTACACGATTTCATTACAGGGCCGACTTTAACCGGGGTGTTGCATCATCCCGGTTATATCTTTTAGCCTGTATGTTCATTCTGAGCGTTTTGTTTGTCTGCTTGATTATTCCCTTATAATAATTCTCCTTTCTTTAACGATGAGTTTTATGTCACTGCCTTGCTCAATTGCGCGTAGCACTTGCATCAAGCTGACGTTTCTAGATATTTCCCCTTCAAAGGTTTGATTGGGAACAGCAGAATAATCTACATCTACATCGTACCATCTGCTGAGTTGTACGAGTACTGCTTTCAAATTGGTCTGATTGAACACAAATACACCATCTTTCCAGGCAATCGCGTTTGCTGGGTTAACCTGGTTAACTTTTATCCCGTTTGGGTTAACTGTAGACTGTTCTCCGGGTTTTAACGTGGTTATTTGAGTGGTAGAAGGTGAAGAGACTTGTACAATACCTTCTGCTAGTGTAGTTTTAATTGGCTCGTTGGCGTAGGAACTTACGTTAAAGTGTGTTCCTAATACTTTTACAGTCTGGTTGTAGGAGTTTACAATAAAGGGTTTTTGAGGGTTTTTAGCAATTTCAAAATAGCCTTCTCCCGTTAAATATACCTGACGTGCCGAATTTGCGAATTGTACAGGGAATTTAAGGCTGCTTGCAGCGTTTAGCCACACATGGCTGCCATCGGGGAGAACCACTTGAAATTGGCCCCCTTTTGGCGTAGAAATGGTATTAAAAACGGTCTGGTTAGATGTTTCATGGCTATGCGCCATCGAAATGACGTTGTAAATGATTTGTCCGCTATTGGTCTTTGTAATCTTGATGCCGTTCTGTGAGGCGATTTCTCCGTTCTCCTGATCGTCCAGGTTGAGTGTTGTTCCATTGGCTAAAGTAAGTACTGCCCGGTTACCCCCGGCAGGTACATCTTCTACGTGATGTGCAATGGAATTTGTTTTTTGAGAGGGAAAATAATTAAAATAGGTAATGCTGGCAGTAATAAGAATAGTCACTGTGGCCGCTACAGACCAGTATATGAATTTAGTTCTACGGAACAGTTTAGGGGTATCGGTATGCTTTTCATGCAGTTCGGCAGCAACATTGCCCCAAACTCTTTGCTGCGCTTGTTCCAGCTCAGGTGCAGGATCATCCTTAGCAGTTAATACATGCATCTGATCGGTCCAGCTATGGAGCAAAAGCTGTTCTTCTGGCGTACATTGCCCTGCATGGTATTTCTTTAGTAATTCTTCTGCTTCCTGAGTTGTCATTGTATTTGCCGATATACAAACAAGACAGCTAAATTGGACAACATCACTACAAGTATCTAAAATATTTTTTATCTATGCCGCCGCTCGTCATTCTGAACTCGTTTCAGCATCCCGGAATCGCTAGGTCTTTACATTAAAAAAACAAGCCTAATACGTTTTTCAATATCTTCAAGGCCCGGTTGATATGCGTATCAACCGTACTTTCGGTTACCTTTGCCGCTTTGGCTACTTCACGTCTCGACAAAAACTGCTTACGGCTCAACTCAAAGACTTCCTTCATTTTTGGGGGGAATGTAGCAATGGCTGCTTCAATCCTTTGGGTCATTTCCTTTTCCAAGATCAGTTCATCGGTAGCGGATACGCCATTCTCCATAAACTCCTTTAAAGATTCAATGTACTTTTGTCTGTTTTTATCTTTATGAAACTGGTTAATGACCGCATTACGGATAGATCGGTACAAGTAAGATTGCAAGGAAGTATGCCCAATTTGCAGGCTTTCTTTATTAGAAAGCAGCTTGATAAAAAGATCTTGAGTTAAATCTTCAGCGGCAGGGCCATCTTTTAACATCCGATAGGCATAATCATATAATCCCGGCCAATAGCGTAAATACACCTCTTCCAGCGCAGCCATGTCATGCTGGTTCAACCGGGTAACCAGTTCGCTATCGGCCAGAGATCGATAAACATTCATCAGTTCAATATTAGACAATCACATTAGCATGCCATAAAGAATACATCAAATTTAGATGTTATATGTGCTAAAAACAAGAGGTAGTATAAAGTTAATATTAAAGCAGTCCCTTATAAATAAACATATCATCCAACCTATAAGTTTTGACCAAGGAATAAAAAAAGGGCCGCCTTTTTGGGCAGCCCAATTGTTCATTTGAAAGCAAGAACTATGGATCATAACTTAAATTGGGGAAATACAACCCATATCAGAGTGAATATAAACCATCTTTTACTGAAATAAGTTAATACCAGGTTAAACCAAAAAAATAGGCTAAAATCGGATTTCCGTTTCCATTTCTGATATAAATTGCGGCCCAACCATCATTAAATTATTTAGATCAATGAGAATACAATTTAATCCATCCGTTTATTTTGACCGTAGCGTTGAGGGCTGGACAGTAGAAGTTACTGGACTGGAAACCGCATTTACAACCGAAGAAAGCATTAAGGGTAAGATTATAGCAAGTGACAAAAAAGGTTGGTTCGATACCGACAAATTATATTTAGACTGCAAAATTAGAACTGGACAAATACCAGAGAAGGTGTACACCTTGTTTACTTTAAACCCAAATGGCACCGCAACATCTTTGGAAGTGGTTGAACATAGTCAAAAATGGGCAATAGATTTTTGGGATGAAATCAAAGCCTTTTTTGCAAAAAATGAGTTTGCAGATGATGAGCTGATAGACAGTAACCATCCTATTTATCGGTTCTCTGATTTTGAACTGATCAATGAAGTGAACCGGAGGGGGATATTTTTATAAGTTGTTTTTTCATTTACTCCGCTATAATTTATAAAGAGCCTGTGTCATTAAACATGACCAGGCTTTTTATATGACTGAAAAACTTCCTATCGCCTATTAAAAACTCTACAGCTTTTCTATCTGTTCTAGTGTAAGATCAGTTGCCTCAACTATGATATCGTAACTTACTCCTTTCTGTTTTAGCCTAAATGCTACTTCAGTAGCTTTTTCATCATTTGCTGCTTCAACTGCTGCTTCAACTGCTGCACCAACCGCTGCTTCAATGCCCTGTTCAATGGCATATTCTCTAGTATTATGCTCGTCTCTAAGCATTTTTAAATCGTGTTCGTATGCGGTCATTTCTTCCGGGGTTAAATTACTAACTTCTGCTATCTCTAATAATTTTACAAATTCTGGTTTGTCACTCCACGCTAGTGGAATATGATCTAAGTTCTCTAAATTCTTTAACATATACAACCAGCGGTCCTGATCTGTTTGTAATTCTGTTTTGGGGTCAATGTACCTGGTCTTTCTAGCTGTAGGTTCTACAAGCACTATCTCCTGATGGCCTTGTTGTAATGTTGTTTTTGGTTTTTCTTCCATTTATTTTTCTCTAATACCGCCAATGTATATATAGAAATATGAAAGATCAAAATTTACACAATAATTAATAAAAAATTCAACAAGAATAAATTAAAGTGGTTCTATAGGTCAGTTTTTTTTATCAATTATTACACAAAGTTCGAAAAAAGGGTTCTGAGCGGCCAAAAAATTCCGCAATGAACGCTGTCAGAAAAGACAGCATTAATTTGCGTTGCTTTTTGGCCTGGGTCCCCTTTTTCCGAAACGCCTTCCATAATTCATTAAAAAAATAAAACAATGATTATGGAATGCACAATGAACCTGAATGATCTGAATACCATTTGCGAAATTAAACTCAGTTACCACAACAAAGTAAAGCCATCTATGAGGCCATTACTAACAAATTCTCAAAATGCATACGAACTTTTGTTAAAGATATGGGATATGGATACCATAGAATTATCCGAAAAAATTGTAGTGATTTTAATGAACCAAGGCAGCAGGGTTTTGGGGGTAATACACCTAACATCAGGTTCTGCCACCAGTTGTACAATGGATTTTAGAACCTTATTTGCTGCTGCTTTGAAAGCTAATGCAACCCGCATCATTTTAGCCCACAATCACCCTTCTGGCAATACAATCCCAAGTGCCAGTGATATTGCAATGACTAAAAAAATGATCGATGCAGGTAAACTCTTAGATATCACTGTCGTCGATCACCTTATTATTACTACCGAAAGATATTGTTCCCTTGTAGAAGAAGGATATGTAATTTAATCACCTATGCGGTGCAGTGTAAGTATTGCACCGCATTTTATTTCCATACGCTAACATTACATAAAAATATTCAGCCCTACCGCACATCATGAAACGGAACCCTTATAATTTCCGCTCCTGTATAAATATCAACAAACAATATCCCCTGAACAAACTCCGGTATACCTCTCAGCTCATCTTTATTAGCCTGAATATTTCTGGCCTGTAAATATTTGTACATTTTCTCTTCAAAATTTGTGGGTGGCGTCCAGGTATCAGGATCAAGTAAGGAGGTGAAAACCGCGTAACCTTCCGGCTGTGCAGACATAGCATAAAGGTTTTGCAGGTCAGTATCGTTATTCGTATCATATAGCTTACGGTGATCTATCCCCTGTATGTCAACCAGGTGCTGTAAGGCTTCCTTTTTATCCTTATAATGCGTAAGGATCAGTACCGCTTTCATATAGCCAATGAAATAGCCCCGCCCACCAGACATCTTTTGACGGATAAAATACTGGTAACCGCTGCTGATCATGCGGTCCAACAACTCCTTATTTAACAAATGAATAGGCTTGTAAATTTCCATACCGCAATTGCAAATAAATATACCTCAAAACTAACTCAACACCTCATATTTTGCTAATTTTTTTTAGTATTTAAATTACCTTATGCCTTTGTATTTCTATTAAGGCCCAGCACTTTAATGGCTAAAAAAAATAATTGGTGATATTAAATTCCTAATGTACATTTGAAAAACAAGGAAGAAAGTTCCTTTCAAAAACAACGATAGCTATTAATCGTACCATCAGGGAATTGAAAATCAAAGTGCTGATTTTAGCTCTTTACACTAACTATCGTTGATAATTAATTGCACCCTCTAGGGAATTGAAACAACATAGTCGTATTTGTGACAACAACGTAGTCATATCTGTGACAAATTGTATCAAAAATTTAATTGTACCATTATGGAACGTCCTGAGTTTAAGTATATTTATTGCTCTAAACTCAGGACATTTTTTAAATCCAGGACAAGAAGGATTGAAGAAATGATCATTGAGCTTTAGGTTCCATTAAAAGAAGGATTGAAGCTATTGCTGTTTCAAAAGGCTGGTCTGGTTGCTTAAACTTTTAAGCAATTTCCAATAAAAGAAGGATTGAACAGCACCTTTTAAACCCTATTCTAATTTCCCCTCTAATAAACGGCCGTTTCGGCCAGAAAAACAAGCATACAAGTCATCAGTTCTTCCTTTACCTCAAGAGGAAAAGTTTCCCGCTTGTTGTTCTTCCAACTCCGGAACTTATCATACAGTTTTTGATCAGTGTTAAAAAAACGTAACCAGTTGACCTCTTTACGGGTAAACAGCTCTTTAAGCGCTGTTAATGTCTTTAAATTAGGCTCTTCATATTGCTCTAAATTCAATAGAGAACGCTTTAATTCCATACGGATCGTGTTTACCGCCTTTTTTAGACTGATGAAATCTTCTCTGCTCAATGGCCCTCCCTGACAGGCATAGTCGCGAAACATGTAATATTTGACATTGGCCAAGGCGCAAATATGGGTACATTTTAGTTTTTTATCTGCCAGGATTTTCTTTAACGATGCAGCTCCCTGTATTTCGTTTGGCTTTTCAATTTTATGCTTTACAATACCACTATTGTACTTTACAGGGATGTTGCCCCTATGGCGCCAGGTCTTAATCGTTTGTTCAGCTAAATTAAAGTCCTTTATAACCTTGTTCGCTTTTTTTTCTGAGAATACCATGAACGAAAATTGAATATCTGATGTTGAAGGTAATCATCGTTGCGGTAAATGCACAAAGGTAACACTCCAGCCCTTATTTCTATGTTGTAACATTTAGTGTTCCTACTCCGTTTTACAATCGTAACCCGGTCATACCAGAACAATTCAGCGGCTAAACACCATCAATCTACGATCAACCCACGTTCAACCTATGATCAACCTAGCCCCAAGAAAGGGTGTTATTGGCATTCCCTGTAATGCTAAGGGCTACTTATTTGTAACCTTTTAAAAAAAATATGTTATGGGAACTCAATTTAAAGGCCCGTTTTCAGGCTTTTCCGGTAAAACCGGAGGCTTAGTAGGGCGCTATGTAAAAGGACAGTTTGTAATTACCTCCAGACCAATACCCTCTAAAAAACCACCCACCCAGAAGCAGTTAGACCAGCGGAGCAAGTTTGCCCTGATCGTTAATTTTTGCAGCTATATAGGCGATTTACTCGACATAGGCTTTGCCGCACATACAATGAAGCTCAGTGCAATGAATGCAGCAATTGCTTACAACTTAGATCATGCCATTACAGGTGTATCACCTTTATTTTCTATTGATTACCCTCATTTTTCTTATAGCAGAGGTAAACTGTACGGCGTTTCTGACGTAGAAGTAGAAGCCTTGGCAGGGGCCAAACTTAAATTTACCTGGACAGTGAGCCAAAACACAACAAAACTGAACAAGCCCACAGATCAGTTGTCCATTTTGGTGTACAATCCTACAAAGCAGCAATACGTGGTGTTAACCCAAGCTGCCCTGCGTTCCACACTCACTTTTACGCTGCAATTGCCAGCAAATTTTGCACCTGACGATGTTTATTGTTTCCTGGCCCTGGCTTCTGTCACCGGCGTAGTGAGCAACAGCCAATACGCAGGCAGCGTCGCGGTGATTTAATGAATAGATCCACTGTAGGTTAAACAGGGTTAATGTGCAGTGGTTCTTTTTATAACCAACAAAACCCAAACACATGGCAAGGTTAATAAACGGCATCCTAGGCTCTTTTTCGGGCGCCATCGGCCCCGTAGAGGGTTACATGCTCAAGGGCGCCTTAATCATCCGTTCCCGTAAGCAAATGACCCATAAGCCACCTTCTATCAAACAACTCTCCTGCAGAGAGAAAATAACCAGGATCAATGAATTTCTGTCTGCCTGTATAGAATTTGTAAAAGTAGGCTTTGCCTGGGTTGCAAAAGACAAACGGTACTCCGCCTATAACGCAGCAGTAGCCTATCAAATAAAGCATGCGTTTACAGGTACATATCCTGACCTGGAAATTGATTACAGCCAGGTACGGGTGAGCGCAGGGCCGTTAAGCACTGACGGTATTCACCCAAACGTGGTAAAGCAAGGCAATGAGCTGCGCTTTACCTGGACACCTGATCTGAGTTATGAACACAGTACAGACCATGTTATGCTACTGGCTTATTCACCATTCCTACAGCGTTCGGTGTATAACCTGTGCGGCGCGAAGCGCAATACAGGCAATGAAACATTGGTTTTGCCTGTGGAGTTTATAGAAGCTGGAGAGATAGAAACGTATCTCAGTTTTAAAACGGAGAACGGGATTACCTGTACGGATAGTTTGTATTTAGGAAGGCTGTAATAAATTACAGCCTGTCCAATCAGAATAAACTTTCTTTAAGAAAAATGCACCTACTTTTGATAAGCCATTTTTCGGTTTAAAGAAACATGATTTTGCCGTGATAAGGTTTACCGGTATACAAACTTTTGAACAACTTAGCATCCCAGTATATCACCTGGGCTTTTTCAAAATTCCAAAAGCAAAGGTGCGTTTTGCCCCTTACAACAAAATGTGACCAACCAGCCCTTAACCGGTAACGTGCAAGTTTACTAATGTCTGTAGCCGTTAAAAAATCATCTGCTTCATTGAAATGCGAATGAATACCCAGTAAAGTATCAGCAGAAATGTTGTTGCTCTGCGTTAAAAATTCAGCGGTATTGTGAAGAGGTATAATTTTAAGGTAGTCTTTATTTTTGGCAAATTCTATATAAAAGTCATTTCCAAAGATCAGCTTTCCAGGATCATTGGATTCTGTGGTTACATATACTTTTTTACTTGATCCAGAAATTACAGGTTGAATGATAAAATGTACGGAAGTATCTCTTTTTTGCAGATTATAATCCTTGATCACATCAATTGCACTCACATACATTTGGTACAGTTTCCTTTCATATGGTGTAAAATTTCTGCTTTGATATTCGGTTTTCAAATAAGATGAATCATATCTTTCATCAAAGCTTACCGTTGCAAATGCTTTTCCAAAATTAGCTTCCTTAAAAAAGACCAGCTTACAAATATGCCCTTCCATATAAGCAACAGCGTGCAGGTTTTGATTGGTCAATTTTCCTTGCTTAGCGGAGTGATGGGTTGCAAAAATTGTAATGGTAGATAAATTGGCTAAATACAGGCCGTCTGTTGCGATTTGCTGCATTTCGGTGGTCAAGGGAATTTGGCCGCTATCCTGTCTTTCTGTTTGAACAAGAACCAGATGTTTTCCATGGTAAGGCTTATTTGTATAATAATCCACAAATTCGTCCTTGTCATATCTTACCGCCCTGTCCTTCTTATAATCCCAGAAGGTTAAAAAATGGTTCCCCTCAACAACAAAATTATTCCATCCGGCTATGGTTTGATAATATAGGATTTTACAAATATCCGTTGCGGTAAAATCATCGTTATCCTCCTGCGTATGCGAATGATATCCAAATACAGTGTCGGGCAAATTTCTGTCGTGTAACCCGTAATCGTAGACATACTTATGAAGCTGTTTTCTAGCCATCAGGCGATTGTCCTTGTCAAACTCTAACACAAAATCGTCACCAAAGTAAAGTTTATCATGCTTAACGGGGTCTGCATACAAGTAAAGTTTATGCCCAAAGGGTGTAATGATGGGTCTGAATTTAGCATATGCATTTTCTGGAAAATGAAAAAATGAATCTCTTTTAGCTTCAAGTACTGTACGCTCAATCATGGTATAAAGCTCACGCTCTGTTGAAGTGAAGTCTCTAACCTGATGGCTTGTAATCACATTAGCAGTTTTAGTCATTTCGGTAAAAGCTACGGAGTATACTACCTTTGGCTCAGCAGCACTGGTGCATACAATGACCCTGTTGCTGTCGCCATCCACATAAGGTATATATATCGTAGGCTTATTATTGTACATGGACATTTTACCAAAATATGGATAGGCAAAAGCATGGATATAATCTAAACGGGCAAGTAACCTTCCCTCTGTTTCAGCTTCAAGTGCATTTTTGGCTAAAGGTTCTTCTTTTTGCGCTAATGCCGCAAATGCGGTTAACATGGCGGCAAAGAGCATAGCAATACATTTCATGATCTAATGAATTAAGATAAGCAACCATCTAAAGTTTCTGGCTACAGAAAATTGAAATTCCGGCCCGCAATTTAGTTGCTTTGGCAAATAATTAAGTTAATACGAAGTTAATTTGGGCAGAATAAATAAGCATAGCTCTGTGTAAGGTTAGCCCTTCAAATGGGTTACGACCTGTTTTTTCTCACTGCCGTGCAGTGTAAGTACTGCAACGTAACTTCATGTCAATGATTTAAAATATTGTGAATTACTTTTTTAGCAAATTAGAAAAGATGCATTAAGGGATGGTTTTTACCGCCCCTTTTTTTAGGGCTACTTTACAAATCTTCTGGTGGCACGGACAATGTTGTAAATGCAATAGGCAGAGATAATTCTCATCATCAACTCTATGACGTAAGGCCCACCGGTTAACCCAAGTTCATATTTATGTACTGGATTTGCAAATTCGAGCATGTAGGGAATAGTAGATATCATACCGCGTAAGTTTGGCTGGCAGGTAATGTAAAGATCTGAGAAGGTTCCCAAAGCTACCAGCCAGGTAAATAGTATAATCCCTACAACTAATAAAGTAACCAGAGGTCTAAGAAAACTTTGGCCATAGTTACTGGTGAGTTTACTCAACCGCAGCACAATTGCATTCTCTACACCCTTCCAATTATAGGCTTCGCCATTGGCCATCAAATAATCATTGTAAGTATCCATTTCCAAACCATGAAATTTGTATTCGGCAACAACGTCGCCTTGTTTCCAATAGGCATATTTCAACTGCCTATAGGTTTCCTTTTTATCTAAAAGGTTTATTTCACCTCTCGCTTCTTTTGATATGTTTAGGTTGTCTGGCCAAATTACGTTTACAAAAGAACATTCCAACAAAAAGGATGAGGTAATGACAATGGTATTAACCTGACGAAGATCTACATTGCAAAATTCCGTTTTAGCCAGATTAGACCGGATTATAGTAAGAGACGCCCCCTTTTCTGATGTTATCCTGGTATCCAGGTCAAAGATTCTGATTTTGCCATTGTTAAAAAGATTCTCCATCTGGATATCGGTAAAAGAAACGTCCCTGATTAAAAGTTCCGTTTCTTTATGCACTAGGCCTGTGTATCGGGTTGTTGCTATAAAGTATTCCTGAATATCCATAATTGCCTTTACGTAGTTAAAGTTGATAAACAGGTATATTATTGTTAGTCTTTTTCTATTATATGGATCATGGCCACAGAAATGAAGTTCAGTAAATTCCCCCCTTTCAATTTCGACGGTATTGCCATTTGATGCAAAGTAGAAGTTTGCAAATTTACCATTGAGGATACTTAATTTTTCTTTTAGCCGGCCACCATAGAATTGTACAATTTTTTTGAACTCACCCCCATGAAAAACAACATTCTTTTCAAAGATACAGCGCTCGAACGTATAAGATCTATCATATTCGCTTACAGTGAAAGATACTTCATGGGTAAATATGCACTCGATAAAATGAATATTTGGGTTAATTGATCCCTGTTGTATTGGCATAAGTTCTAAATAGTCAATAATCTTTTTTTTGCGGAAAGTAACCGTGTTTGTACCCAGATTATAGTGGGCCATCTGGAGATTTGTGTTGTGATAAAAGCTATAAAACTCCGCTGCCGGCATTTCTGTCAAAATGTTATTGATCATCTTTCCAGTTTTTAATGATTAAATATTTGCTCAAATTAAGCCATTTTTACATGTGATTCAACTATCTAACTGCGGTATAATGTAAGCCTGTTTTACGACCTTTAAGCATATTTCATTTGAAGGAAAGACAAACGTAAAAGAAACAGAGCTGTTTTTTAACAACAATGTATTAAGGGGCGTTCTTTACCGCCCCTTTTATGCCACCGATTATTCCAATTGCAAAAGAATTAATCTGTATCTCCAAAGTTTTTTTCTCTAACTACTATATACACTGCAATAATAGGAAAGTAAGTCTGTTTACCTTTACAATAGAATAAATTGTAACCCAAAAAATTAAAGGAGTATATTTTTCTGATCAGCATATTTTGCTTTCTTCATATTTGGTGTAGGTAATCTTGCAATTGCCTGCGCCAAATATAAAAACATAATCCGCAAGCTGAATTTGCACGTGAATTAATAAGAACCTGGGGAATATGAGGAATGGCCTGGGTCATTTCTTACCGTTCCTATATCACCCTGGGGATAAATCCACAAGGAATTAAAATTAGCTAATGGCAAATTACTACATGCTTTAACCCAATCTTAGTTTAATTAAAGACTTAAAACTTACCATATGAAACGTGCTAAACTATTTCTAGTTACTATTAGTATTTTCAGCGTAATTGGTGGAATATATGCTCATAAAGTACAGCGTATTGGTGACGTTATTTACATAAGAACAACTCATAATACTACTCTATGTTATAGCACATTTTCAAATGCAACATTTGATCAATTTGGCGCTTCAGTAACAGTTACTTTTGCAACCCTTCAATATGGTGCTGTTTGTACGGTTCTTCATACGATTTATATTGGTGAGTAGTCAATAATCAATATATAATAAACTCATTCTCGCGAGGAAAACGGGCGTAGCCGAAAACCCGATGTAACAGAGTAGGCACATTCTCGAATTAATCACAAAATTATTTACTATGAAACGCGCAAAAATCATGCTCGCCGCTATCGCAGTACTAGCAATAGCCGGTGGAGTTTATGCATCTAAGGCAAAAAGGGAAGGAGACGTTATATTTACAAAGACAAACCTAACAAGTACTCTTTGTACTATTTCATTACCTCTGTACACCTTAACTAAAGATGAAGGTGCCTTCTACACAACTACGTACGCCGCGACTACAACAACCGCGCCTTGTACAATTTTGACTTCTGTTTATCACGGAGAATAATTAAATATTGAGGGGGCATTTTATGCTCCCTCAATATTTCCTATCTGCTATTTATTCGATATGAGTTGGCCTTATATAGTTAGACATCCAATCAGGCATTTGCTGACTCTTCAGAAAATAATCAAAATAACTTTTTATCCTATCTTGAAAATCAATCTCATCTTCAGTATTTGTAAGGATATGATTTCCATCTTTATATTGTAAAAGCCATGCTGGCTTTTGTAATTTTCTTAGTTGAACAAATAAACTCACACTATGTACTACCGGAACAGTAATATCCATTTTGTTATGTAATAGCAACACCGGTGTTTTAATATTCCTTGCAAAGAAAATCGGAGAATTTTCAACATATTTGTCAGTTGCGTTTTCAAAATCTTCCCCCATAAGGTATGCGGCATTCTTCAAATAACTCTGTTTGGAATCATCCTTATCACTCCACAATTCATTATAACTAACCACTAAATTAGAGGGGCCAGCACCAACCAAGGCCGCTTTAAATTTATTTGTTTTTGCAATAATATAGTTCGCTTCATACCCACCGAAACTATGTCCTGTAATTGCCATATTTGAGCTATCCACCCAGGTATAGCTTGCTAAATAATTGACTGCGGCCAATACACTGTTTAATGCTGCTTCACCTGGTTTACCTTTAATACGATAAATGTTAGGTTTGACAAAAAGATAATTATTACTAACCAGCAAGGGTACATTCAATCCAGTTCTGGAAGGCTCAGGAGACAAATAATTATTCAAAGAATTAGTTTGATCCAAATAAATGCTAAAAATGACAGGATACTTTTTATGAGGATCAAAATTTTCAGGTTTATAAAGTATACTTTCACACAAGTTCCCATCCTTATCTTTATATGTCAAAAGTTCTGAATTTATCCAATTATATGCCTTTTCTGGACGATTATTTGATAAATAAACTATTTCTTTAAAGTCTTTTGTATATATATAGTTTAAAGACTGGTTTACTTTTACTTCCGAAATCAAATATGCATTTGATTGTTCAGCTTTTTGAAACCCAGCATAATTATCGTACGGATTACCTAGAAATGTAGGTGAAACAATAAGTTCCTCCAATTTTTTCTTTCCTAAGTTTAAATTATAGATTCCACAATCTTTATTCTTCAAGTTAAAGCCAAGAACCAAAATACTCGCTTTCTCAGAAACAGGAGTAAATTTACCAATGTTTAAAGGGCTGAATATAATTGTATGATTGCTTTTTCCCTCTGTTAAATTCAATGGTTTGGTTCTTCCTTCAAGATCCACACTCCAAATATCAAATGTGCCTTGAATCAAAACACGCTTACTTTTAATCAACCATCCAACTATTCCCCCTAACCCGTTTTGCACATTTGGCACACCTCTATCTGGAAGAAAAAAACAGTGAAGCCCTCCCGGAATATCTTCACTTATTATAGCTGATTTGTTTGTGTGAATGTTTATGCTGATGTATTTGGAAAATTCTGAATCATAGTAAACCAAGTACGAATTATCTGGAGATAATATAATGTTATTTATTTGGAAGCTACTGTGTTCTTTTATAATTCTTAATTCGCCAGTCTTAACATTACATAAATAATAAGAGAAATTTGCGTATTTGTTCCAATCACGGTCATCCGCCCTAGCAAATGAAGATTCTACGAGTAGATACTCATTATGCAAATCAGGTATTATACCGTCTTTAACTTTCTGTAACCCACTGAGTAATTTTCTGATTTTCTTTTTTTGAATATCTAGTAAACTTAAATTTGTTCCAGATAAAATTCCAGCTTTATAATTATTATAATAGGATCGTAAATAGGCATCCTGGTAACTCCAAATTGTTAAATTTGGTGAGGGATCGCTTTCTTGTACCGGATTCTGCGTAAAGAATATACCCTCTCCGTCGGAACTAAATTTCCAAGAGTTATCAATAGAAATCTTACACCCTTTAACGATACCTTCTGATGAATCGCTGGCAATCATTTGCGAAAAAAGACTGCTATTGTCATAAACCCATATTTGGGTACTATTATCGGAAGATGTAGTAAAAGCCGTTTTAGATCCAGTTAAATCAAAAATTTGATTCGTGGTTTCCTTACCTCTATAAATGGTCTTAGAACGGCCAGAAGATAAATCTGTCCATTGCATCACTTCTGGGAAAAGCGTATCTCCTTTTAACTTGGTGATGATGGCATTACCAGCCTTGTTTATGATATATTCAAATGAATTTGATATTACGCGTTGCTTTTGAGTTTTAAGATTTTTTATAATCAGATCACTTGAAGGATTGTCTAACCTATAAATTATATAATCTTCCTTACTAATGCTGCACAGAGTATATCCCTTACAATGTGGGATGAATGAAAACTCTTTTGTTTGCAGATTAAGTTGCACCAATGTATCCTGGTTTTTAACAGCAAAAAGATACCTACTGTCTTTAGAGAAATTCGAATCCGAAAAACTTGCTGTTTCATATTGCCAGGATTTATTTGTCGCGGTTATCACGACGGTATTCTGTCCTATTGGTTTATTGTTTATGATATAAGAAACAAACCAACCATTACCGCTAATCTTTCCATTATTAACGGTAGTCCATGTTTTATAAGATGTATCTGTGATCGGTGGCTTTTGTGCAGAACTGTGCAAAGCCGCCAGTGCCAACAAATGAATACAAAGAAATAGTCTTTTCATCCGAGTGAATATTAAAATATGTGATGACTGTTGTAATTGATTTGTTTAAAGTTTTTAGGTTTCATTCCGGTTATTCTTTTAAAACGTCTGGAAAAGTATGCCGGATCAGATAATCCTAAAGCAAAAGAAATTTCTTTCATAGTCATGCGTGTGTTTAATATCAGGTGTGCCGCCTGAGTATAGATCCGATATTGTATTAATCCATGTAATGTCAATCCTCTACGACGTTTTGCAATTGCATTTAAGACTTTTAAACTCAAATTCATTTCCTCTGTATAAAAACTAGCCGGTTTATTTTCCTTATAATTTTGCTCAATCAAAAGATTCAATTTTTCCATAATGATGCAATCCGGTGGTATGAAACCTTTTTCAAAAAAAGGAATCTCAATGATGTTGGGTAATGGTGGAACAAACATGGTGTTATTAAAATTTAAGATATACAAATACACCGCAGCAGATGTGCAGCGAGCTAATTATTGCCAGGTTGGTATGTTGTCCTGCATTTTTTTTATCCTTTCCTCATAAATGGAAATTTCATCTTTGTTCGTTTCTTTAGCAAAATCCAATGCTACTGTTTCATGTTTTATCGCTTCTTTCTTTCTACCTACTTTATATAACAAATTAGCATAGGTATCTAACCAGTGGACATTTTTAGGCTGATTCTTTAGTAATACTTCCATATAACCAATTGCTTTATTTAAAGCATAAGGATCATTGCTGAATTTAAAAATGATATTATATGATAGATTGTTAAGGGCAGAAGCAGCCAGGCCTACAGTATCCAATCCTTGATCATCTAGCTTTTCAATATTATATTTAATGATATTGGGCCAGTCTTTTACTGCGCTATACCAGCCTATCTTAGCATTGATCAGCAATCTTTTTGCGGTTATAGGGTCATAAGACTTTGCGACCTGCTTTTCTAATGCATCCCAATGAGGTAATGTACTGGTATATTTACCATTAGGTTTAATGATAGGATTAATTGCATCCTTCGCAATTAAATTATCTACAACTCTACGTGAATATCCAGGTAATTCCATCATGGAATCTGCAAGTGCCGGTTTGTGATACATAAATTGAACAATTGGATCATGTATGGAAAGCAATTCATGAAAATTTACAATGAAGGCCGGTAATTCTGCATTTATAATTTTATTAGATTGCGACTGATCTATAAAAGATTTTTTATAGAATTTAGCCATTTCAAGGGCCAGACTATCATTATGATAATCTTTAGTTTTTATTATTAATACCAAGAGCTGCTTACGTGTAATTTTGCCCTTTTTGAATTGGTTAACCTGACCAGCATAGTTGTCTTGCGGGTTAATTGCATTATTTAATATGGTCAAAAAATCGCTGGGATTCTGGTATCCCATATCTTTTTGAAGTAATTCACCATTCGGAGAAATAAATAAAAAGGTTGGAAAGGCTTCAATATGATAAGTATCCATTAAATATTTAGCATCAGTATACCAATGTTTGGTGCCTTCCGAATCTTTATCGGTTTGGTCAAATTGGACCTTAACAGCGATAAAGTTACTATTGACAAATTCAACTACTTTTGGATCGGTATATACATCTGCATCCATTTTTTTACAAGGACCACACCAAGTTGCATAAGCATCTACAAAGATATTTTTATGCTCCGTTTTTGCTTTAGCCAACACCTGTTGCCAATTGCTAAAATCTTTAAAAACAACTTCTTCATTTTTTTGAGCGTGTACTATTGTTGGTAGAAGCCAACATAAAATCATGATGATCTTTTTCATTTCTATAATTTTAAAAGGTGAGTTCACCCCATTGGATTGCTCCATTAGGGTGAACAGTAATAAAAAAAGAGCCGTTTTCTAATTTGTATAGCCTGGGTTTTGAGAGAGTGCAGAATTTAAAAGTATTTCACTAACAGGGATTGGATAAAGTGCTTTGTAAGCTAGCCAAGTACCTCCCTTATAAATTTCTGCCGCAGTCATAGCTGTATTAATATTACCGGTACGTTGCAAGTCAAACCAACGATGCCCCCATTCAGTAAATAACTCTACACGTCGTTCTTTTAAAATTAACGGCCTAAGTTGGGCTTCTGTTAGCGATAATGAAAGGTTTGGTAAAGGATCTGGAACCATTGCCGTTGCCTCAGCTCTGGAACGAGTACGCAATATATTTAAATCGGCAATAGCATCACTAGTCTTACCTTGTTCATTCCTGGCCTCTGCCCTAATCAAATATTGTTCGGACAATCTGAATACGATCGTGTACTCATCAAAAGTTGTTGAACCATCTGCAAAACCAATTTTATATTTTGCGGGATACGGAAAGGTATCTGTACCAATAGTTACCGTGTTTATCCAATTATCTTTACGGGCATCGCCAGGTTCAAAACTATTCATTAAAGATGGTGATATGAGCAGGGGATGATCACTATTAGGCCCATCATTGGGTAAAATAAATAATCCACCCTCTCTTGTATTAAAATTGTTATTTACAGGTTGCAATGCCCAAATCGTTTCGGAACTATTTTTTAAAAAAACGGAGTTAAGATCTACAATAGAATAAATGCTAGATTGGCTAATGACCTTGGTAGCCGCAACTTCTGCCAGCGGATAATTTTTCTGATATAAATATACCCTGGCTTGTAATGCGTTAACTGCTCCGAGATTAGGGCGTATGCGCTCTGAACTAATTTTTGTTACATCGGTAGTCGCTACATAAGTATTATCCAGCAAACCCTCTGCCTGTGCCAGATCAGCGAGAATTTGTTTGTATACATCGGCTTGTGGCGTACGTGCAAAATGTGAGTTTTCATTATACTGGGTAGTGAGAATCAACGGCACATCCCCAAATATATTGGTTAAGTAGAAATAACAAAACGCACGCAGGAAATATGCTTCACCTAAAAGCCTTTTGCTTACTGCCGGTTTAAGCTCTGTATTTCCTGTTAATGCTGCGATGGACGCATTGATATTGTACATTATACTAAACGTATTATTCCAATAAGGCGCACCCGATGTTAAGTATTGTGGCTCTAAGGCATTTTGATAAAAACTTCCGAAAGCATTATTTACATTCACATCATACATCATCAGATTATCGGCTGATAATTCTTCATATAAAGAAATGGCTGGTAAGTTTAAGCTCACAAAATAATTATCACTCATACGTGCATATATTCCTGTTAATACGGCCGTTGCCGTGGTATTGTCTTTATAGGCGCTTTCTGTACTAATTTTTGTTGGGGGAGTATCTACCTCTACAAATTTCTTACATGCAGTAGGTAAAACTATCATCAACAAAGTTACGCTGATGATAAATATGGAATTATATTTATTACGGTTCATGTTTAGATTTTTAAAGGGTAATTTGTAGACCTACTGTTATAATTCTCAACGGTGGTAAAGCTCCTAATCCTGCTGTTTCTGGATCGCTACCAATAAAATTCGTAAAGGTTAATAAGTTTTGAGCTTGTATGTAAATTCTAGCCTGACTGGCTTTAATCTTACTTAACCATTGCATAGGTAAAGAATAAGAAAGAGAGATATTTTTTAAACGCACGTAAGAAGCTCCAACATAAGAGGCATCACTAGCAATTGCCGCGTCAAAAGGTACAGAAATCTCAGAAGAGTTTGTACTAACTTTTTGTATATCAACAATATCTCCTGGGTTTTTCCATCGATTTAAAACGGAAATAGGTTGATTTCTTACCGCTAACCCAGGTAAATTTCCAAACTTATAATTTCTTGCCTTTTGATTGACAAACTGCAACAGAAAATCTAAATCAAAACCTTTGTACTGTAAGCTGTTGGAAAATCCACCGAAGAATTTAGGATTAGGGTCTATTAATATTGTCTTATCTGTTGTAGGATCAGGAGAAGATGTTGCTTTACCGTTATGGTCAATAAATTGATATAAACCTGTTGCGGGATTAACGCCTGCAAACTGATAGGCTCTAAAGATATTAATAGGTTGCCCAATAATATAATTATTCGCATAGGAACTTGTAGCCAAATCTGGGAAATCAATTAACTTGTTTCTTTGAATAGTCATGTTCAAAGAAGAATGCCAGTTAAAGTTTTTTGATCGTATTACATTCACATTCAACTGTCCTTCTAAACCCTTATTTTGTATAGTGGCCGGAAAATTCTCATCTACAGAACCAAAGCCAGTGATATTTGGCAGTGCATAGCCAATCAATTGATTGGAGGAACGATTGCGGTAATAATTTACACTCAATAAAATCCTGTCTTTAAGAAAGCCTAAATCTAATCCCAGGTTGATTTTTCTTGTTTCTTCCCATTGCAAAAAAGGATTGGCAATACTAAATTGGGTTAAACCTACACTCTGACCATAAGGAATATCAACACCATAGGTATTGAGTAAACTTAAATACCGATAATCTCCAATTTGATCATTGCCTGTAGTACCATAGCTGGCCCTGATTTTACCAGAACTTAACCAGGGCAAACTATTCTTAATAATATGCTCGTCCGCGAATAACCAGGCACCACCTACAGCATAGAAGGTGTGTAATTTATTTTGATCTCCAAACCGGCTGCTTCCATCCCTACGGGCAGTTAAGTTGAGGATGTATTTATCTTTTAAGCGATAATTAATACGACCAAACAATGCATTATATTTATAGAGTGACTTATCTACAAAATTTGTTACGGTGCTGGAAGCAGCAGATAAGTTGCCTAATTGTGCATCATTGGTATAACCGGAACCAGTTTGTGACAATAGATCATTACTTACTTGTTGAAAACTACTTCCAATCAAGGCATCTATTACGCCATATTCAGTTTCTTTTGTGTAAGTGATTTGTGGTTCTATAATCCATGAAGAAATTGATTTGTCCAGATAAAGAGCTGATCTTGTTAGATCGAAAGCATCTGGCTTAATTGAAGTTAGCGGATTAATCTGAATTTCCTTTCCCACTAAGCGGTTAAAGCCCATACTGGTTTTTACTTGCAAACCTGGTAAAATCTCGTAACTGATGTTATTATTTGCAGTTAAATTATTCGTATTCCCCGTATAACGTTCTTCCGTATAGGCGAGTGGATTACGAAAGCTATATCTTGATGGATTTTTTGGAAAGGGTTCCCAGTTTAAGCTACCGTCTGCAAGATGTAATAATGGAGCATTTGGGGTCAAACTTGTTGCTGGATTCATTAAATCAGAAGAACCCAATGTATTTTTATCTTGTAGGTAAGTAGCAGAAATATTATAGTGAAATTTATTGTCTAAGGAATTGTGATTTAAATTGAGGTGAACACTTCCTTTTAAATCTCCCAGGCTACCGGGATAAACTGTAGTTTGTCTATTAAATCCGTAAGCAGCTAAAAATTGGGTGGTATTGCTGCCGCCAGAAACTGAGGCTTGTAAATCTGTAAAATGAGCGGTATTGCCTACCAATACTTTTTGCCAATCGGTGTACCGGTTTTGATCCCATATCGTCAAATCATAATTAGAAGATGTTGGATTAGTTGCAGATGTTGGTATGGATTTACCAGCATTTGTATAGGCTTCTTTACGCATGTCTAAATATTGTTGCGTATTTAAAAAATCCACCTTATGCGCTATCTGACCCCAGCCGTTTTGTAGATTTACATCTATTTTGGTTTTTCCAGGTTTACCTTTTTTAGTGGTTATAAGGATAGCCCCATTAGCAGCCCTAGAACCATAAATAGCTGTAGCATCTGCATCTTTTAACACACTAATGCTTTCAATATCGGCAGGGTTTACAAAATTGAAGGTACTTCCGCCAGGACTATTGAATGAGCTATTTGCTAGAGAAGTATTAAATTGAGGTGTATAGGGAACACCGTCTATTACATATAGAGGATCACTCCCATTACCTAAAGAATTAATTCCCTGGACCTTCACATATATATTGCTGCCGCTCACACCAGATGCTTGCTGTATAAACAATCCAGGTACACGACCTTCCAAGGCTAATAGAGGATTGTTTACAGGCTGCCTTGCAATTTCGGCGGCACTTACCGTACCGATATTATTAGTACTATACTTTTTTATTTGCGTACCATAAGCGATAACCTGTATCTCCTTCAAGTCTGCATCAATCTCTTTAATAACAATACTCCCAACAGTGAAATTTTGATAAGATACACGCCTGGTTTCATGGCCCAGCATCCTAATCAACAATGTGCCATTTTCTGGTGCATTAGCAAAGCGGAACCTGCCTTGGCTGTCTGTAATGGTGCCTCTGTTGCTCTGATCATTTAAAATCACTGTAGCCCCCTCTAATGGTTTGTTTTTATCATCTACCACTATACCGTTCAATTCTCTTTGCTCCAGGTTTTCTTTTTGGACTGGCGTTTTTTTTTCTGTTTCTGGTTTGAGTTTGATCATAATGACCTTGCCATCAAATTCATAAAGGAAGGGCTGATCTGAAAATAATTTAAGTAGCGTTGTTTCAATAGTAGCTGCGTTTAAGGTAAGGGTTACAGGATGTGCATATTGCGCATTTACAGAGGTAATGATAAAGTTGTACCCTGTTTGTTTTCTAATGCTGGATAGTACCTCTAATAGTGGCTTATCTTTTACGTTAAGGGATATGTGTTGCGCATAGGCAGCGGATACATGTAGACTAATGGCGACGAGCAGTACAGTAAGTTTTGTCATTACGATGCACTTTATAAATGGTTTGTACCTTAAAGATCGGCTATTCCCGAAAGAAAAAGCCATACCTCTAGCGGCATGAATTAAAAAATCCATAGTTTTGTGGTTTAGTTGGTTGTTGATTACAATTGTCTGTGGCACATGATATACAACTGACTTTCCGGGAGTGTCGTAAGCACTTCCGGTTCTTTTTTTATACCATGCTGATTTTGGTTGTTGCTGTTTTAATTTCTATTTTTTGCTGATCACTTGCCCCCTTTCAAGTTTTAGTTGTAGGTCTGATGAATAATTTAAAATGTTGAGTACATGGTTTAATGTGAGTGTTTTAGAGAGTTCTCCCTCTATGGTTACGTTGGGGAGTGTACTGTAGTCACATTGTACATTATACCATCTGCAAATTTGTTTCATGGCCTGTTTAAGCGGGATTTTCCTGAATATGAAAAGTCCGTCTTTCCAGGCAATTTCATCTTGGATATTAACTTGTTTTACGAAAAAGCCGGTCGATAAAAGCGCGGCTTGTTGGTTGGGGAAAAGTGGCTGGCGGAGGTTTGTTGAGGGTTGAAGAAGTGTTACACTGCCTTCGGCAAGTGTAGTTTTTACGGTATCTAAATCGTATGCACTGACATTAAATTTAGTACCTGTTACGGTAAGCTGTTGTCCTTTAACATAAACGTGGAATGGTTTCTTGGGGTTCTTGGCGACTTCGAAGTACGCCTCTCCTTGTAAAGTGACTTCTCTTAAGGAGCCAGCAAAACAGGAAGGAAATTTTAATGAACTGGTGGCGTTTAGAAAAACGCGCGTCCCATCGGATAGTACCAGGTGGTATTGACCACCCACTGGGGTACTGATGGTGTTCACTCCGGCTGATTCTCTCACGTAATTTGTACCTTCCTGTTTGCTGCTGCCTTGTGAAGTATAAATTACAACGCCTGTTGCGTTGTTGTTTGTGATACTTACTCCGCCGGATATGGTGGCCACCTTACCATTGGAGTGTGCATCCAAAACTATTTTTTGCCCATTGGCCAGGGTGAGCGTTGCTCTGTTGCCACCCGGCTGTATGTCAGTAATTTGAATTTGTTTGTTTTGATGGTTATGATACAATGCAAATAAGATAGATATTGCTACAACGGCTATTATGGCTGCTGCGTAGCGTAATATAGATATTCTGGTATAGGTAGGTGTTTTATGTTTTACGTTTAGGGTTTTCCATACCCGTTCGGTCACCAGATCAAGGTGACCAGGACTACCGGCATTGGGTAATCCCTTAGCCATGTCATTAAACAGGCTATTGCATAAAGTAATCTCTTCTGGGCTTGCAGTTCCCGAAGTGTACTTATCTAGCAGTTCCTTAATTTCATTATCGCTCATCCTTATCTTGACAATCTGGTTGTTATTAAGTGGAGACGGATCAGGATATGGAAAGTACCCTTGGCAATAAAAATATTTTTTTATCTGTTTTTATTGATCCAAAGTATGGCCCACATCAGGTTTAAAAATAATACGGAAGATAGCCGGGACCGTATTCTCATTGCGGCTCTATAAAGCGCATTTTTGACGCTCTGTTCGGAGATCCCTTCTGCTTCTGCTATTTCTTTGTTGCTAAGATATTGCTTGCGGCTCATTTCAAATATGGCCCTCATTTTGGGCGGGAGGTTGTCAATCTCTTTTTCTATATGCCTTACAAGATCGTTTTCTATGACCTGGGTTTCGGTGCTGTATTCTCCTTTATTGTAAATTTCTTTAAAGGCGGCAATGTAATTGATCTTAATTTTTCTGTTCCGGGCCAAATCTATGATCACGTTACGTATGCTTTGGAACAGATAGGATTTGATAGAGGTAATTTGAACTTTTCCCATTTTCTCTAACAGATTGACAAAGATTTGCTGGGTAGCATCTTCCGCTTGACTATCGTTTTGTAGCATTTTACGGCTAAAATTGTAAATCATTGGAAAATAGCGTTTATACACAGATTCGAAGGCATGGGTATCCTCTTGGCATAATAACTCCGTTAGTTGTTCGTCTGTGTAAAAGTCATATTCGCTTTTCCTCATTGTTTGTTGGGAAGTGTTATTTAATCTGCTCCTTTTATCTTTCTAAGTTATAGAGTTAAAAGTCTAAAACCAAATATCACAATTATTTAAGCAACTGACAAGGTTGCACGTTTTTCTAAAGCCAAATATTATTCCGTTGCAGCAAGGTTATTGCTGTTTAATTTATTCGATGCCAATGTAAAAAGAAATTCCTCACGAATCTGGAAAGAATACGAGTACTCTCATTTGCATTGTTCGAAATTGCAATCGCTATAAAGGTCGTACTTATAGAACTTTCATTCGTTAATGCCACGTTAATGTAGGGTAATTATATCGTCCCAATTGGTGGTGTAATTGCGGGAGATATGTCTTTGTTTCATCTTCCAGGCATGGTATTGTCCTTCTGAGGCTATTTTTATGATGCCATTTCCAAATCTATGGTTAAGATCGTCTAGGGCTTGGCTTACTTTGTCTAATTTTTCTCCTTGGTATTTTGCGAACATGTGAAGTTGTATTTCTGTTTCTGGTAGCAGCCCGGTGAGGGTGATTTCTACTTTTTGGTATTCGAGTTCTTTTCGAAAAATACACCGCAATCCGGCCTGTGCTGCTTTAACCAGGTTGTGGGTATTGTTTACGGGATGGTGCAAGGGTATACTGATATAGGGGCTGTAGATGGCTTGGTCTTTTTTAAATCTGCTGGTGAGCAGGCGTACGCTGAGTATGGTGGCGCATAGTTTTTCTTTTCTGAGTTTTTGTGCTAGTCTGGTAGTGTAATTGGTGGTGGCCTCGTGTAGTTCTTGGTAGTCGCTAGTGAGTTTTCCGAATCCTTTTGCGGTGCTTAGGGCTTGCTTTGGGTCTAGGCTGGTGCTTAGGGGTATGCAGCTTTGGCCATGCAGTTCTTGCCAGGTTCTGGCTCCGGTGACGGTCATGTTTTTGGCTACCCAGGCTAAGGGCAGGGAGCGGAATTGTTGGGCAGTGTGTATGTTCATGCTCTGGAGCTTTTTTTCATATTGTTTTCCTATGCCCCAAACATCGCCGATGCTGAAATTTTCTAATGCGGAGGTAATGGCTGCTTCTGTGTCTAATACAAGTGTGCCGTTTTGTTTTTTGGCGAGTTTGTTGGCTACTTTGGCGAGGGTTTTGGTTTGGGCTACGCCTATGGATATGGGTATTCCGGTGTTGTGTACTACGGTGTCTCTGATGGTGGTGGTGTATTGGTGTAGGTTGCTAAATCCGCCGAAGTCTAAAAAACATTCGTCTATACTGTATACTTCTACGTTGGGTGTAAAACGTGCCAGGTTTTGCATAACTCTTGCACTGGTATCTGCGTATAGGGCGTAATTGCTGCTGTAGGTTTTGATGTTGAAGTGTTGTACTTCTTCTTGGATCTTAGCAAAGATGGCTCCCATTGGTATGCCTAATGCTTTGGCTTCGTTTGATCTGGCTATAACGCATCCGTCGTTATTGCTCAATACAATTACGGGCTTGCCGTTGTATTGCGGCTCCCATAGTCGTTGACAGGAGACGTAAAAGTTATTGCAGTCTGCTATGGCGTACATGGTGTTAGGATTTTACTGTTTGATTGTGGCATCAGGGAATGGCAGATCCAGCGGATTACGCCCCATAACAGATATTGTGTATCGGTTTGGCTCAGGTTGACCAGCTTACCTTTTTTATCGGCTAGTATAATGTCTTTGTTGTGGAGTAAGACTTCGCAGACCATCCAGGTGCCTTTGCCATAACATACGATAATGGCCTTGTTAAATATTTTGACGGATTTATCGACAACGAGTATATCGTTATCGTGTATGTGGAACCTGGTGAGTTCATGACCTTTTGCTTTGAAGTAATAGGTGTTGGTGGGGTCTTTGATCAGGAGCTGCGACAGGTGCAGGCGTTTTTGTTCATAGTCTTGTGCGGGTGATGGAAAGCCTGTGGCGGCTCCTGGTTGCTGCAAGGGTTCATACAGTTCATCTTCTTTTTCACTTAGCAGGTGCAGCATGTTGGCTCGTGTTTTCACAATAGTACTACATTATTTTCTATTTGCTAAGTTTTTTAGTATTTATTGTTTTAGGAATTGTTCCTTAATTTTTTAGGTATGGTGTTTTTTTAGATATCCCCCTTGTTTTTTGCGTGGGGTGTGTATCACACGTTTGTGTTATTTTTCGGTTAACATGCTGGTAACGTTTTGGTTTGGCTTAGTGGCTTAATTTACGGGCAGTTTGTTAATGGTTTAATCTTTAAAAAAATGAATTATGAGACAAGTGTTTTTGTATGCTGCGCTGGTGGTTTTGGTGTCTGGTTGTTTTATGGCTTCTGATCAAAGGGCTATGAGCAATGCTGAGGCGTATGATGTGGTTAAAAAAATGGTGATGGCAAAGGATACGGTTTACTTTCCTTTTTCAACGGGCGATTTTATGGTGTTGCGCAATCCGGCCTTGCCTACTTTGGAAAGGGAAAAACTGATCAAGGTTAACCGGGGGCGTGTGATTGGTGGTTCGCCTTATGTGACTATTGCTGATTTGGGGGCGAAAGATACGGTGCGTAGTCCTGCTAAGGATACGACGGAAAAATTATTGCGTTTGGCCAATAAGGTGCTGAACATTAAGCGTGTTGTTCCGGGTGAAGAGGATGGGCTTCCGGTGGTTTTGGTTGATTACCGGATTTCTTATACTGATGTTTCGCGCTTTGCGTTGTTGCAGTCGGAGAGTTTTTCTCCTTTGGATGGTACGGTTAAGTTGGTCAGGAAAAATAACAAATGGGTTAGGATACACCGGAACTAGGACTTTCTGCGGGTTAATAAGGGTTACCTGTGGAGATAGGGAACGAAGGAGGCTGCATAGTCTCCTTTCGTTTTTATAAAGGGTTTGCTTTGTTAACTTCTTATAAACGTTTTGGCGTTTGGGTATGATGTATTTTGCACATTATCTCACGTAATTTAAAAAATCACTGTTATGAAGTTTTTAGTTTTTGTTTTGTCGGTTACGGCAATGCTTGCTTGTAATCAGCCCTCTAAGCCAACTCAGTCAACTCAACCGCCTCAAATGACCAAGGAAGAGGCTATTGCTCTTGTTTCTAAGAATGTCGGGAATTATGGGTATGAAAATATTGTTATGGACAGCAAGAGTTTTGCAAGTGATTCTCCTTATCTTTTATTGGCTGGGCAGGGTTATTTAGATATTGATCTAAAGGCCAGGGACAGGCATTATGTTAGGTTGACGGATAAGGGGCTAAAGTATGCCCTGCCTTCGCAGATCCCGACGAATTACAAAGTTAGAACAGCTACGGTTCAACTTAATGACCATATAGAGATTAAGGACACATTGATAGATGGGCGTGTATGTACTAAGGTGGTTTATCAGTATTTATTAAGTGATTTTACGCCTTTTAATTCACTAAATGGAGATACGGACAGGGTGTTATATGGCGAACGTACTTATGAGCGGGATGGCCTTAAATGGAAATTGTTGTTTGCGAGTTTATAGGTTTGGTGAAGGATTTTATTGATGGTACGAAAAGAGGCTCTGTTGAGCCTCTTTTTTTGTTTTTAGGTTGGTATTAGGTGGGTTTCTTTTAGGCTTCCCGTCTTAAATTTAGCTTCAAAAATTTCGACTTGTGGCAGGAATTTTTCAGTTAATTCATCTTTGTAGTTATCGTACAGGTCGGCTTCTCTAAGTATTGACCGCAAAAATAGAAAGCGTTTTTTAGCCGGGTTACTTTGTATTTCTAAAAACATTTCGTTCATGTAGTAGAGGATTTGTTTATCGCCGGAGAAATATAGCTCGTCTTTGTTCTCATTATGGCTGATGCTGGGTATTTGTAGTTCTTGTATGGAGAGTTTGGGTAAGAGGTCTATATCGAGTATGGTGAGGGACCGATAGTTCCATTTTGAGTAGTTTAAAGCGATTCTGTGTTCATGGATGTAGTGGAGTTCCATGACAAAGTGGTAGAATTGTTTAAGGTCGTTTTGGTGTTCTTGGAGTTGTTCTTCGTTTTGACTATGGGAAAATTTTAGGGTGTAGTTCCATCTTTTTCTTTTGAGTTCTCTATTAATGATTGTTTCTTGTTCATCGTAGTTTAGTAAGTTATATATGGGTTCTGCAAATTCTGTGTTTTCAAATTCGGGGTTTAAATTGCAAATTTTATTGTATATACTGGCGTGGTCTTGTATTCTCCTGACTTGTTTTTTCAGCATTTCGTTAAAGGGTTTGATCAGGTCATAGTTCATAAAAAGACGCATATAGTCTTGCTTTAGGATCTTCACGCCGATGAAGATAAAGGGGTCGTTATCTGACAAACTCAGGAGCTTAATTTTCTTTTGAATGCTTCCTTCATAGTAGAGCATGAGGTATAACCGGGCCAGTGATAGATGGAAATCATCTAAATTAACTACATCGACCTCAATAAAGCCTTCTAGTTCTTGTAGAAATTCTTCTTTGGTTGATGGTTGGTTAGAGCTGGAATTACTCATTTGCTTTGTTTTTATAAATTTAGGGTATTTCTATGAGGGTAATGGTTGGGGTGCTTGCGAGTATGGGGTCCGTAAACCAGCTTTCTATATACTCTACCATTTTATACAGCTCGTCGGTTAGTTTGGAGCGGTATTCGTAGGCAAATGTGCTGTTGACGGCTTTGTTTACGAAGGGGAAGCGTGTTGCAAAGGAGCCGATTTCGTCAAAGTGGGATTTGGTCCAGCTATGGTCTACGGTATGGTTTTGCATGTTGGTTAACATGTCGTTCATGATTTCAAAGATTTCTTTATGCCCTGTAAATTTTGTTACGCGGTCAAGGTCTTTGCTGAACTTGGGGACACTGCGGATATTTGTACCGGAGAGTTTTAGGGCAAGGTCCTCGTCTAATATGGTGGTATGAAAATAGTATTCTTTGTGATAAGTGACTGCGATATCATGGGTGTGAAAGTAATAGAGTTTTTGCAGGTAGTTATAGAGGTCGATAAAAATGAAATCGTAATCGGATGGTTCGTTATAGATAGAGAGTACTTTGTTTTTATCGGTAAAGGTTACGGTATAAAGATACATGTCTTTTTCTAGTTCTTTTTCTACGAGTTCAATTTGTTCTTTATAACTTAAGGTTTGGAATGGGGATTCTTTAACGCCTGGTTTTCTTTTAGCTTGTTTGTTTAGTTTGTTTTGCTGGGTGCGGAGAAAATTTTTGATAAATTGATTAAAGGGTTCTGTGAATTTTTCATCTTTGAACAGTGAGGCTTCAAAGTGTTTTTGCAGGTTTTCTATGGCGATTTGGTTAAAGACAAACTTATCTGTCTTTAGGAGTGTGTTGATTTTGTCGAATACTGTTCCTTCTGTATTACGCATTTCATACAGGCATTCTAAGGATTTAAGAGGGTCTATGACTTGCAGGTTATCTTCTGTTCTCATAATGAGTTCTTCCCAAAAGTCTTGTTCTTTGCCTTGGAAGGTGTGGTCGGTATGCTTAGAGAATTTTTTCATTTTTTTGTGTTTAGGTGTTAATGTTAGATGCTTTCTATGGTGGGTATACCTATGAGTTCGTTTTTTTGGTATAGCCTGGTGCTGAGTTTATACACGATATCGAAAAAGGTTTGTGTGAGTTGATAGGTGTATGTTTCTGGTAGTTTGTTATTGCTGAAGGTCTGGAATAGATAGGGCCACCGTTCGGAGAGTTCATTGTAGTTTTCCAGGTAGCTTATTTTTATGGGTGCTGCTTTAATTTCTGATATCATGGTGTTCATGATGGTAAAAATTGCTGCGTTGCCAAGGGAACACATTTGGTTATTGTCGGCGTGTTCATTGGCCAGTGGTGTGTGTAGTTTACTCAGGGAGAGTTTTTCTACGTGTTCTGGTGCCAATACGGCCAGGTTGCGGTGTATAAATTCATGGTAGTTTATGGCTATGGTATGGGTGTCGATATAATAGATTTCCCAAAGGAAGTTATACAGGTCTGTTATTTCATCGCGGCATTGCCGTAGTTCTTCTGCATTTTTCCAATGGGTAAATTGTATTCTGTACAGGTGTTTGTCTTTGGCCAATTCTTTGGTGACCAGTTCTTGTTGTTTTTGTTCGTTCAGTACTTTAAACGGAAATTCTTCTGCATCTACATTGCTGTGGCCTATGTTTTCTTCTCTTTTGATAATGGTGTTGAGTTTGGTGGTAAATTGTTTGGTTTGGTCTTGGTCTATCAACTGGTGATAGTTGTATGTCCGGTATAATTCTTTTAGTGTTTGGTGGAATTGCAGGTCTGAATTTATTCTACTCAACCTGAATAGTTTATGTGATATTTCTCCTGTTGTGTGTCTGAGTTCGTAGAGGTAGAACAGGGTGATGATGGGATCGTTTGGCTTGATGAGGTGCTTTTCGATCATATTGCTCAGGTAGTTAACCAGACTGGTTTCCTTTATTTCCCCGACGGTGGTATTAATGGCTGAGGTTTGTTCCATATTGGTGTTTTTTTATTGTTCTTCTTCTCTTATTTCTTCAATTAGTGGTACTTGTATGATTTGTTCGTTTTGGATATAGGTGTTGTTTATTCTGTTAAGGATGGTGAAAAATTCTTCTTGCAGGTTTTCTCTTCCTTTTTTATACAGGGGTGCTGCGTGGAGTTGTTTCATTGGAAAGGGAAAATAGAGGTCTGGTTCTTTGATCATTTCTTCTAGGCTGGTGCTATCCACATTGGGGATAAGCAGGTGAAAGATGTTTCCTATGGGTTTTATCGCATCGGAATTGCCTTTGAAAATAATTTTGTATTTGAGCAGGTCATTTCCGGACAGGGATTGCAGGCTGTGGTTAAAATTGATGTCTTGGGCTAGGTTCGCATTTAACACTGTGCATTGTGTGGTGTCAAAGTCGAAATAGCTGGTTGCAAAGTTGTGTTTGCTGAGGTAAATGATTTTTCTAAAATAGTCGTATAGTTGTTCGAAGTGTATTTTAAAGCCGGATAATTGTTTCTGTACTTTGTTAAAGGTGACGGTGCAATAGGACTTTGGGACGGTGAGGCATTTTTCTGCCATGCTCCTTTGTTCGGTAAAGTCCATGAGCTGGATACGTTCGTTAAAACACAAGGTTATTGGTGCTGCGCTTAGGAAGTGTACAAATCTGTCATAGCTGTCTAAGTTTCTAAAGGTTTCTTCGGTGTACTTTTTAAACAGGTTGTTTAGGAGTTCGTCTACTTCGGGTTCTAATTCGTCCTGAAGGAGTATGCTGAGTTTTTGCCGGATATCGCCGGTATTGTAAGTCATGCGGTAATAGGTTTCTAGTTTTTGCTGGGTGAATTTTGTGGCTTTTATGAAACTGCTTATGAGTTCATCCAGGTCTACCAGAAATTCGTGGTTAATGTTCCTTTCTTCTCCTTCTTTTATGTGATACATGGTATTGTGTTTTAAGTTTTTATTGTTAATGGGTCTTTTTTATTGTTCGAATGTTTTGATGATGGGTAGTGTATCGATTAGGCAGTTGTCAAAACAGATTTGTATTTTGGTCATGCTGTCTAAGAAAATTGCTTTTATGGCTTCGCGTTGCGGGTCGGGTGTATGTATAGATTGTAATTGTTGGTTTAATTCGGGATAGTTTTCAAAGGGCTGGCTGGTGAGTTGTTGGGCATTGGGATTTTCTGCTACTTTTAATCCTAGCTTAAAGTTTTTGTTCATCAGTTCTAAGATCCAGGTTTGTGCGTAAAAGGTGATCTGATGATCGTCTGGTGTGTTTAAACCGTCTCTAAAGGTTTGTTTGACATTTAGGCATTGGGCTTGGTGTAGTTCTAAGATGTTGTAGGTATTTACAGGGTATTGGTCCCAGGCTTCGCTTATGTGGTAAGCTGAAAGGTAATGGAGCGTTCTTATGGTGTTGTGTATATTGTTTAAGTTCTCGAAAAGGTTTGTGGCTTCGCTCTCGTAAATGGGTTGCTTGCCGGTCAGGGTGTAGGAGGATATATTTTTCCGCATTTCTTGGCTCACAAAGGGGCCTAATTGGTGATAACTGTATAGTACGGCATGCTGGTCTTGTATGCTGTCTATATAGACTTGCAGCATGAGTATAAATCCTTCAATAACGAGTATGTTGGTTGTATCTTGTTTGTTGAGTTGCTTTTTAAATTTTGCTATGTGGGTTTTGGTCTTTGTTTCGAAATTGAATTTGTAGAGCTGGTCTACTTTGTCGCCCAGGTCTCCTTGTGCGAATATGATGGTGTGTAGTATTAATAGTTGTTGCTCTGGTTCTAGTTGGTCCAGCCATCCAGCGGTAATAAATGCGGCCATTGCATCCCACAAATGGCTTTGCTGTTGTAGGGCTATGCTATTGATTTTTTCCATGATTTCGGTGTTCATGATCTATAGATGTTAAAGTTGAGGATGGTAAATTCCGTTTGCACTGGTATTTCTTGTTCGTTGTTTTTGATAAACCAATGTTGCAGGCCGTGGATGGCTGCAATGAATTGGTTGGTTATTTTATTGCCGTGGGTTGGTGGTAGGTTTAGGCTGGCTAATTGTTGCCCAAACTTTGGAAAGTGTTCATATGGTTGGAGGCTGATGTTTAGGGCTTCTATACTTTGTTGCTTTGCGTTTAGGAGTTGTTTGAAGATGGTGGTTACTTGGTCTAAAACGGGTTTTATGCCGAGATAGGAATGGCTGTGTGTGAGGTTGTAATGGTTTGCCATTTCTATGAGTTGGGTGTGCAGGTACAGTTTTTGGGCTTGTTCTTTATCGAGTACGGTATATTGTAAGGGGTCAAAGCCGATGTACTGGTCTGTGATTTTATCTTGCTGTAAATAGTATTGTGTGTGTACGAGTTTATATAGTTTTTGCAGGTAATGGGTCAGTGTTTTTTTGTCTGTTGTGGTAATAGTTTGATCCCGGTAAAAGGTATACCGGTTGAGGGTTTGGCGTTTTTGTTTTTCTACAAATTCTTGTTGTTCTTGGCCGTTTTTGAGTGTTGGTATTTCGTTTTGTATGAATTGGATATTTTTATTTAGTGATTGGTTAAAGTGGTTGGTGAATAAGGGGTCTTTTAGGCATTCGTGTAGGGGTTGCTGTTGCAACTGTTCGAATGCTGTTCGTTTGCTTGGTGGTATGAGCTGGGTGTTTAGCCAGTCGAGTTTATCTTGTACGGTGCCTGCGAGTTGCAGGGTTTGGTACAGTATTTCTAGTTTGTTTTCTGGTCCTCTGTTTTTCAGGATTTCTTGAAAAATAAAGGTGCTGATCTGGTCTAGTAGTTGGTGTTTTTGATTTTCCATTTATTGTGGTTTGTAGGTTGGTAGGTTGGTGATGTGTTTTTCGTGTAAGAGGCCGCTGATTCTAAACAGGCTCTTTCTGAGTTGCAGGTCTATTTTTTGTTTGCTGGTATTGCTGATGTTTAAGTTGTTGATTTGCTGGTAGAGGTCTGCAAAGCGTGTTGGTGCGTTTGCGAGTACGTCGATACGGGTATCGTGTTTTTCGGTATGGAGTAGTGTTTCGAATACTTGATATATGGAGCCAAGGACTGCACTATGGCCTGTGATGGTGATGCTTCCATCCTCTTCTGTTTCATATGCTGCTTTTGTATTTTTATGATGTAGTTGGGCTAGTCTTGGTTCGATCACGGTGTATTGTGATGGTCTGATATCTTCATTGTAGGTAAAGGTGAATTTGTATTTGTGTAAGTGGTACAGGGTATGGAGGGTTTGATATAGTGGGTGTATATCAATTTTTAGTTGGTTTACTGGATTTTTTGTGGTGGTTTCTTGTTTGATATGGAGTGTTCCGGTTTTGATGTACAGGAGCTTGCGAATTTGTTTTTGTTGTTCGGATTTGCTGAGTATGGTGGGGTGTATGTTTTGATAGTTTACAATTGTTTCTGCCAGCTCTTTGTTAAAGGTTTCGATAAGGAGTTGACTTTTATAACGGTGGTTATAGAGGTCGGAAAATAGGTTGAATTGTTTTTTGAGTTTGTCTTTGAGTTCTGGTTCTTGTGTGCTGTGTTGTATCTGGATAATTTTTTCGGTGACGTTGCCTTGATGGTGCAATATGGTGTATAGCCAGTCCAGGTGTTGGTCTGGATTGGTTTCTTTATATAGGTCATGGATAAATTTAATGGCTAAATCTATACATGTTCTGGATGTTGTACCCAGGTAGGTATTGGTATGTATTTGTATCATGATGTTCACAGTGTTTGTTTCCGGGAATTTGCGGCATATGTTAGGAGGGCCCCGCTGTAGATCAGCAGGGCACATATATACCTATGCCAACTTTAGAGTATGTTTAAACAGGTTGTTTTTAGGCGACCTGTTTTATGGTGTCTGGAATGTTTTTATTGGCAATTGTTAATGAAAAAGCAATCAGGTTGGAATCAACCCGATGGTTTTGGAAGTAACACTCTTAGGAAAGGAGTTTCCCATAGATTGCCTTATATTGAACTTAATGATAAAATTTTTCCCTGCTTTTTATGGCAGGTAAGTTGGTTGTTTTTTGTTATTATGGAATTGATGTTTTTAACCCGGTTTGGGTTTTTGCTGGCAGCTTTGGTAGAATTAGTGGGTATTAGCATTCGCAAGTTATTTTGGTGTTTGGATCGCGTTAGCGGGTCCAGAATTATTACAAACTACATGAGAACACGATATTCGTAATTTTTTGTTTATCAACTCGTTAATGCGATGTTAACGATTACATTTTTTTGGAATGGTGGTTTTTTATATATGGTTGGGTTTGTTAATATGTGGTTATTGATTTTGTTCTGGTGTTTATAATTAAAAAGGAATTGAGGCAGTTATCTTGCTTTGCAAGATCCGCGCTTTCCGCTGTATGTTTTTCGTGCCTCAAAACGATGCCGCTGCAATCGACTAACTGATGATCGTAGCGGATACAGGTAACTTTAATGTGTATACGTTTTTATTCTTTGTGATAACGGCTCAGTTATGTAGACCCTATCCGCTCTCGTGTACTCCCTTTCTCCTGTCATCTTAACCTGTCCCGTGATACCTGCCCCGTCGTCATGCCTTCTCCCGTCATCCCGGACTTGATCCGGGATCTCTATACTCATTTACGTTTTAATTAGAGTATGTGCATACTCGTTATAAATCCCCCTTCTCTTCATGATAACGGCTCAATCATCTTTGCCCCCTCGTCATCCCGGACTTGATCCGGGATCTCAATATTTCTTTCTCTTCTTTTTCTCTTAGTGTTTGTTGCTTCTGGCTGTTTTTTCATTCGCTGGCGAATGAAAAAACAGGGGGATAATATCATTATCCCCAAAGGAAGGGAAGCGACCGATAAAGAACATTGAACCTACAACCTGGCGGAATGCGAAAGTGCATAATGCCATTTCGTTTTTGATTTCCTACGGGCATGGCCCCCTTCGGGACTTATAACTTTCAAATTCCTCGTGCCAGGTTGTCTCCTTTAATGTCTTTACGGGCTTCCTTCCTTTTGGGGGGAATGATATCGGGGGGCGGAGGACGAGAAAAAATATTGATAACGCTAAAATATGTTGTATGAAATTTTTTGACGGATGTAACACTCAGGAAGAAGTAAAAGCTAGGTACAGACAGTTGGCAATGGAGCATCACCCGGACAAGGGGGGCAATGAAGAGGTGATGAAGGAGATTAACAAGGAGTATGAGTTTATCTGTGCGAAGATTTTGGCAGGTGAAAATCTCAACCAGGAAGAAACGGAAGAGCGCGTAAAGGACAACGTAATGTACCGCGATATTTTAGAGAAGTTGATGGCCTTGGAGGGCGTTGTTATTGAAATTATTGGTCTGTGGATATGGGTATCAGGTAATACTTACCCTCTGCGTGAAAGGCTTAAAAAAATCGGTTTAAAGTTCGCTTTCAAAAAAAAGGTTTGGTATTACCATCCTGAGTATTTAACCAGCTTAGGCAGAGGTAACAAAACTATGGACGAAATCCGCGCAAAGTTTGGTAGTGAGACGGTGCAGGGAAAGTACAAGGGTAAAAAAGAACTTCATAATTAACGCTGGTGCCTATACGGCACCGGCTCCAGGTTATATTATTTGTTCATCTTAAAATCTATTTCTATGTCAGTTGTATTAATTGATTTGAGTGTTTTTCACGCGGTAGCGGAAAGGTTAGTTTCTCCTTCATTGTATGATGCGCATTTTGAAATTTGCAGAGAATGGAAAACTTCTGCACTTGAATTTCTGGTGGAAAATTGGATGAAGTTAAACCGCGCCACGTATAAGGTTATTGATACGGATGGTGTTATCGAAAATGATGTATATGAATATACAGAGAGAGGTTTTACAACAATTCAATTTTTAAAAAATCTAAAGTTTATCAGACAAAATATTGACCTCAAAATTATTGGGCTGGAAAATTTAAAGTTCGAGGAAAAATATGCTTTAGAGTTTTTGGATAGACTAATCAATACTGTTCAATCAAAATTTATTGAAAGTTTAGCGGAGTACCAGGACGCAATTTAATTTTTTTAACGCAGGGAGTGGTTAGGCTCTTTACTCCCTGCTTTTTTATTCATCTTAAAAAATAAGATTATGGAAAATTCAAAATGTTTATTTGATAGCTGGTACGATGGTGAACAGCAGAACCTTAACAATTTTCATCAAAAGTTATTTGAATTGTTTCAACTAGCGAGTGGTACAAATAAGGCGATAATAGTACAGGGATGGCCTGAACTTTTTAAGGATTCGAAATATCTATAACTACATCTTTTAAAATTCAAATCATGTTAATATCTAAAGATTCTACAATTGTAGAGAAGGCAACTGAATTTTTTTGGCTTTTCCCGGATGAAGTACCTGTTTTTATTAAATGGCTGCAAATGCATTGCTGCATAACCTTACTTCACCGGCAAGAGCTTAAAAATTTTTGCTCAGTTGAGCAAATTGGCCGGTATAATTTTCATGTATTATCCGCACAGAGAACGCTTGAAACCATTATACAGTATGAAGGTGGAATTAATCAAGAAATTGAAATTTTTGCTTTTTCTCTTTTTGATTGGTTGTACGGTGATTTTGTAGTGAATTTTTTGAAATGCTACGGTGATACAATCACGGAAAATAGAAAGGTAGCTGCTTTTATTAGCGAGTATTTCGGCTAGTTCTTTTCCCTCAAAATTTCCTTTTTCATCAGGTCTTTTTTTAACACGCTTAAATCTTTAATCATGGGCTTTATATGGCATTTAATTGTTGTTTTATTTCACTTTTCAGTGAATTTTGTTGAGCATTTATCCAGGTTGCAGGCGATTGGTTTGATATTGTTTGTTTATGGGTATAATATGCGTTTAGGAGTTCGCAGGAATAGGTATGAACGTTGGAGAAGTGGAAAGCAAAAGAAATTGTCGTTCGATGAAGATCGTCATATTTCGTACTCAGAAAAATTCACCCGGTTTGTGGGTAATATTATTAGAGTTATTGGCTTGTTTTTAGCCGCTATTGAGCTTGTTAGCCGTATTCCGATGAAATGGTGGTAGAGGAAAATGCCTGCTGTTTCATGACCCCGGCTACATTTGCGTTTTTCGGAAATGTAGCCGGGGTGTTTTGTTCCGTACTCAGATGCCGCCCTGTTCCAGGTCTGGCAGAGCTTCCCACTG
Source organism: Chitinophaga oryziterrae (assembly GCF_009758125.1). GTDB lineage: Bacteria > Bacteroidota > Bacteroidia > Chitinophagales > Chitinophagaceae > Chitinophaga > Chitinophaga oryziterrae. Next base: position 1,593,066 of record NZ_WRXO01000001.1, on the reverse strand, counting down.
TTTGGCAGTGGCAAGATGTCTGTCGGTTAAACACCGACCATCTTTTGCACACTACTCCCCCTTGTCGTGTGTGATGAAATGCAGCATACGTAAGGCTTTACGCATGCTTTCCATAAACTTAAAGTTAAATATATTCAACTACAAAAACACTTCTTCAAAACCAGAATATCAAGATTAAGTTTATTAATCAGATTAACTCTTTTATCTAAGCTAAACTGGACAAAAAATAAGCGTGGATTTTCGACGCTGTTAACAAGCCATTAACAGTTTCAACACAGTTATTGGTTAACTTGTGGTACACCGAAAAAAGAAACTCAAATCGTCGTTAAAGGTAGTCTAGTATCACAAATCCGCATGACTAAAAATTAAAGAATTTTGATAGGGACGCATAAAAAAGGCGTGTTCTCAACCTACAAATTATGAATACATTATTAAACCTCTATTACTCATTAGGGAGAAGGTTACATACTTCATTTCACTTTTTCTCTCTACTATTCTCTCAAATCGCGCAAACTGGTACAGCAGGAATCGAAGATGAAGTTTTGATTGAAAACATCAGATTAACAAATTCATTGGCACTACTGTTTGCGATAATTATGCTTTTGGGTGTACCGACTATATGCATCCTGGTTAACTCAAAACTTTTTCTTATTCCTGTTATCGTCGAGTTTTTTATTAATGCTTTTGTACTTTATTTAAATTATAGAAAAAAGCATGTGGCAGCCAGCATGTTTGTGTTTTATTTGCAGTCAATAGCCATCACCTATTTTTCCCTCATATTGGGCGAATCATTGCACATGCAATTTATGGTAATGTTCCTAATACTGATTACTTGCCTTATTTTTTCAAAACAGCACCATAGAAAAATTGCATTTGCAACTACAGTTATAATCTTATTTAGCCTTCAATTTTGTTATTTTTTCAAAGTAGTAACACCACTTAAATTAGATTACGACACTGGCTTTACCATACAATGTTTCGTGATCTCTGGTATTGTTGTAATACTTGCATTTGTTGGCAGACCATATATTAATAACAATGACAGAATTTATAAGGTTCGACTAAACAATAGAACCTTAGAGAAGGACAACAACTCTCTAAAGATCGTCAACAATTCTTTAAAGGAAGTAAAGAGCTTTACTTTACACGACTTTAGAAATCAATTACAGAAACTATTTAATGCTGTCCAGACGATAGAAAAGCAAACAAAATTAGACCCTAACCTAAATGCCGTTATTCCTCAATTGGATCAGATGTTTTATGTTTTACGTACCATGAGGAACGAAGTAAATGGTGTATTAGATGATGCAGAAATTGAATCTGGAAAAAAAGAGCTAGTACGCCCGGAAGCAATTGATATTCGTAGTTGTTTTAGTGACATTGTAAACTCAAATAACGCCTGGGCTATTAGAAACAATCGTTTTATTCAGTTAGATATATCACCATCTTTTCCAGATGTGGTTATTAGTGACACACTGTTACTTCAAAAGATAACTGACAATCTTCTGTCCAACACAATCAAATACGCAACCAGAAATACAGTTATACATTTAACCTTGACTGCCGATAAATCAACCTGGTATTTACTTGTAAAAAATAAGGGATCAAATATTCCGTTAGAAATACAAAACAAGATCTTTGAGCAGTTCATTACTCACAAAATAGATCATACTGTAATTGGAACTGGTCTAGGTTTAGCTTCCGTAAAAAGAAAAGTAGAAGCATTAGGAGGCATTATCGATTTTGAAAGTATAGATGATGAAGTAGTCTTAAAAGCTGCCTTTCCTTTAGTAATCGGCAGTAGGGATACTCTACCAGTAGAGTTGCCTATAACCACCAATCAGGAAGATATTACTATACTAATTGCCGATGATGATAAAGTAATCCTAACAATACTGGTTAGGATGTTCAAAGATAACGGCTGTCATGTAATCGAGGCTTCAAACGGTGACGAAGTTATATCTATATTGGAAAAGGCGAAACATTTACCGGATGTAATTTTGCTGGATAACCAGATGCCACAGAAAAGTGGGTTAGAAACGCTCCAATATTTAAAAACTCACCCCATATTCAAATTTATTCCTGTTTTTGTGATAACTGGCGATATAGATAAAACAGGAATCTTTAAAGAGGCTGGTGCAGTTGACGTAATTATTAAACCAATTGAAAAAATTAAAGCCACTCTATACATGATAAGCCAGCACCTTAAAGTTGTTTAGGTACTGGCTTATTAGAATTATGCTGTCAACTTGTGATCTAAGACAAGTTCTGTTTCCAGAAAAATTGAGTTTTGCCTCTTATATCGTTCGGTATGAAGTTGCCATAACAAACACGCTTTAAACACGATTTCTACGCCGTCCAGATGTTTGGATAAAGAACCAGCTTTTATGCTCTCTTTTGGGCATATAGTTTCAATAATGGCCCTTATTCTCTCCAGCAAGTTAAAGTATTCGCTTACCAATGCCTTTAACATTAAACCGGCCTGCTTCAAGGATTGTTCTAAATTAGGTATCAAGTCATTAAGAGCTAATACCATGATCAGATTTGCATCTGACGAATTATCGATAACTTCTTTCTCAAAACTGAAAATATCATTGGATAGGCCACCAAATTCAGCCACAACCTGGTGCAGTCTCCTAAGATATTTTGCAATTCCTATTTTCTCCAGCCATTCCCAATCAAGGAAATTACCGTCTGCAAATTCAATTCGCATCATCATGAAGATCATACCGCTGGTATGCAAGCGATTTTCACTATACTCCGTTACCGTAGGAATGTAGCCTAACGAACTAACCCCATTATCTCTATGCGTAATTTCAACATGATGAACATACAACTCTAAAAAGCGATTGAACCAGTCTGCGGGTGATAGCTCCTGCATCATTTTCAACAGATCGATATTAATTTGTTCAATGAAATGAGCATTTGGCAGAATGTTCAATTTTTGATCCAGTAAGGCTATACGTCCAATTAATTCGACGGCTGTTTCTTGCTCTTCGGAATTTAGACTTTTAAAAATATCCCGGCCCATTTTATCGTTTAAAAAAAAATCCATTGCCAGGTGTTTCATCATGATTAATAACCGGCCAGATTCAGCGTAAGGATACAAAAATGGATCACAACTCAGATGGTAAATAGATTTTTTCAGCCAAATACCATGTTCCTCACAAAATTGTTTGGTAAGAGAAATGAGGCTATTACTCTCTGCATGAGGCTTAAATTTCTGGCAATAACTAAGCATCCTTTGACTTTCTCCGGGTAACAAATCTGCAATACTAAACCGGGTGCCTACATTTGTAAAATGTAGATAATTTTCCTTGATACGTTCAAGAACATGCGTTACGTTCATTTTTTTGGTTTTTAAAGTGTAAAGGATTATGGAACTATCCTTTAGAAATTACACTTTAAAGGCACCAAAATTCTGTTTTTAACAACAGTACTCACATATTCAGATTTTGTTATATAAATAATATAAACACAATCTGCTACTTTGGACAAAAAACAATATAAGTACCTAATCAACAGTTTTTTAAATAAAATAAAATGCAAAATCTAATTGAATTACATTAATTTTGACGCATAAACGAAAAAAAATGATCTATGATTTACTATAAAGTATGAACAGGTGGCCGAAAGGGTGGCCTATTTTATTTTGATTATAGAGAATAGCATATGGAATAACGGTTTCGATCTAATTTTCTGATCCCAGCGGGATCACTGAAAAGAAAAAACCTGCGATAATCGCGGGTTTTTCTTTTTTTGTTGAGTGTTTAGTCGAGTTCCTTTTGTATTTAGATTAACGTGCTTTTATAAAAATAACGATTTTTAGGCGATATTGTCGATAGGGTTTCACCGTAGGTATTTGTGAATCCGAGGGGATCACCATCAAAAGTAAAAGTAAATACTCTGACGTAATTAAAACCTTGCAGAAGCATATTTGGGCAATCAATCACCATCTTTCAACAAATTATTCATCGTTTTAAAATGTTAGAGTGAATTTTCCTTTGATTTGTTTTCATTATGATCATTTAATGTTCTGTAAATGGAATCTGCTAATCTGGTGCCAGTTGAAACTAGCTTAGATAGTACGCGCTGGACCGTTTTTCTCATGCGCTACCTGAAGACTATCGTATAGCCTCTAAGTATGATATAGTGCTTTCTGATACCTCGATAGAAGCATATTACAGAGCTGAAGATGTAAATTTTGCAAATACCAATAACAGAAATGCTATTGTAAATTATCACACTCACAAAAAATTGCCTTTACCAGTTTCTAATAGTAACGAGAAACTTAGGTTTAAGGTCTGGACAAAGATGTTAAGGAGAGAACCAGCCAAGCTGACCTTTAAAATGATTATGCGTTTGGCCGAGCTTATTATTAATTCTAACCCTAAAATCAAAGATTACCTGCAAAAAACTTATCATTTTGTTTTTCTTGATGAGTTTCAGGATGCCACTAACATCCAATATGATTTCTTTAAATCCTGCTTTTTGGGAAGTTCAACTGCATTTACTGCTGTTGGTGATGGTAAACAACGGATCATGGTGTGGGCTGGTGCCCTGCAAACTGTTTTTGAAGATTACATTGCCGAAACTGGAGCTGTTCAAATGCCACTACGAATGAATTTCCGTTCAGCTCCAAGACTAGTAGCTGTGTTAAACCATCTTACAGAACATCTTTTGGGTAAGAAAGAATTGGCAATTCCATCTTCAAAGTGGGACCCTGATCGTGGAACCTGTGAAGTTTGGGTATTCGAGAATCCTGTTAAAGAACAAGAAATACTCTTTAAATCTGTAGAACAATGGATCAAAACTGATGGTATAGATCCCAGAGAGATTTGCATCCTTGTAAAACAGCAATTGGATATATATGCAGGCAACCTAATCAAATATTTTAATGATAACGGAATTAAAGCTAGAGATGAAAATAAATTTCAGGATCTGCTAACTCAGGAAGTTTGCCTTTATATAATTCACACCTTATATCTGATTTTTGGAAAAAGAAGTGGCGAATCTAAGGACATTACATTCCGTTTTTTGCGAAACTTGAATCCTGAATTGCAAGATGATGCCCTGCTCAAACTGGAATATTCTTATCAGGGTTTTATAACGGCAACAAAATCGACCTATGACAGAAAGAGATTACAAGAATCCGATATAAATTCGATGATTGATGACATTGTTAACTATGCTGGAAAGGATGGGATTAGGTATTCAAATCTACAATATAAAAATGCTACTTTGCTTGAAGAACAACTTGATTCAGTTAAAAAGGAGTTTGCTATCAATTATACCCAGTCTTTAGATGTGTTAAATAGCTTGGATATGCTTATTGGAAAAGATACAATTCCAGTAATGACCATTCATAAAAGCAAAGGATTGGAATACCACACCATAGTATTTATTGGACTTGAAGACGGTGCATTCTGGTCCTTTCAAAAACAGCCTGACGAAGATAAATGTGCGTTTTTCGTGGCTTTATCACGAGCAAAAGAACAAGTTTTTTTTACTTTTAGTAAGGAAAGAGAAGGAAAGTTTGGTACTCAAAGGCAGTCCACTTCCAACATTCAAGTGATATTTGATGAATTACGAAAATCCGGAATAGTAAAGATGGTACCAAAAGTGGATTAGTGGAATGCCACGCTAATCCAGTGCGAAGCATTTTAAAACCATTATTTCACAAACCGTCTCGTAGCCCGGATAACGTTATAAAGGCAATACGATGAAACAATACGCATCACAAGATAAATAAGTACCGACCAGCCAGTAGCATCTGTGTCATACTTTCGGAGTGGATTAGCAAATTTGAGTGCTTCACCAACTGTAGTCACTATTTGATCATATGAAAAGTCCGGCACAAAACGCAGTCCAGGTACGCCATCAGCTAATGCCAAAAAAGTAAATAGAACTATATTGAAAGCAGCCAAGGTTAAGAGAGACCAAACAAAATTTTGACCATAATTGCTAGTCCACCAGCTAAACCATAATGTAAGTGAGTTTTGACCTTTAACAAGCCACCTGATTGACTTATGAACGTGGACCGCCTCTTTTCTGTCATGCTTCAATTGTTTAGGGTATGCTTCCATTTCTAGGCCATGAAATTTATGCTCCAGTACTGTATCACCTTGCTTGGAATAAGCGTATTTTAATTGTCTGTAAGCTTCTTTAATGCCTGAGAAGTAAGTTGAATCCATATCCTTTTCAGGTATGTATAAAGACTTAGGCCATGTTATGTTATTAAAGGTACATTCAATCAAATGTGACGAGTTTAACAAAATCGTATCAGCATGACGCAGATCAATATCAAAAAACTCACCTTTGCCTAAATTGCAATGCTTAATTGTAAACTCAGCTTGTTTGTTCTCAGCTTTCAAAAATTTCAATCCAAAAATTCTTATTCTTCCATTATTGTGAAGCTCATAAAAATTGAACTTTTCGATCATAACATTCCTTAATTGAATTTCGGATTCTTATTCAGAAGATTTGCATGATGAACAGGTTATTGATGGAAAACTAACTGTAAAAAATCCCTTTAAGTAGATAAGCCATTACCAATGTACCATTGCAAAATATGCTTATGACGAATTCAGCATGACGTGGTATTAATTATTTTACAAAGCGCCTGGTTGCGCGAATGATATTGAAAATGCAGAAGGAGAGAGACAATGATCCGTGTCACTATATCAATGATTAGGGGGCCAGCGTTCTAATTCAGTTTCATATTTTCTTAATGGATTAGCAAAAGCCAAGGCTTTTGCTATAGTAGCCAAAATATGCCTTCCACTAAAGTCTGGAATAAATTTTAAACTGTGAACTCCTTCCGCCCAAACCATACAAGTAAATAAAATAGCGGTAACCGTGCCTAGCGTTATAAGCGATCTCCAAAAGCTTTGGCCATAATTACTGGTCAATGCACTAAGTAGTAATATGATAGTCCTTTCTCTTTTTATGAGCTTTCGACTAAGCCAATATTTTTTGACAGACTCTTTGCGGTTTTCACTTAAATATTCAATATAGGCATTCATTTCTAATCCATGAAACTGATGCTCTAACACAGTATCTCCTTGTTTGGAATACGAGGACTTTAATTGTCGATACACTTCTTTTTCATCCAAAAGGTTTTCAGCACCTATAATTTGGTCAAATATCTTTAACGTTTCAGGCCAGGAAACATTTACAATTAATTTATCCCTTTCCCAAAATCCAGTGTTGAATTCGTTTCCAAAACGACTTGCTTTGCGCGCGTGCTTTTTGCCTGAGATGCTTCTCCAACTTGGCATTGTCTCTCCTACGCCCGGCTTTGATCATTTTTTCGGACCATTGATACGACCATTGAATTTCGCCGTCTGTGATCCAATAGTGGGATCTGCAGGGTATTTGCCAATTGCCGACAGAAGGATACAGGGAAGGTTTGCCACCTTCTTCAGTAAACTCCCATTCACTAGGCCCAATTGGAGTAACAATTTTGTTACCACATCCGCAAGGACAGCTATGAACAGCCACTTGAAACCGTTCCGATACATATAATATGCCGGCCTCAGGTACCTTCGGTATAAACTCTACACGTTTGAGTTCGATTTTAGAGTTCATTCTCGCCAACATTTCGGTTATCGCTTATGTCAAAAAGCATGTTATAAAACTTGTTATCATCTCTATAAAACCCGCGTATCTGTTTATACCTGAGCACAGCAATACTCGCATTCAAGGCGTTCAGCTCTGAAATTTGAATATTGGCTTTGTAGACATCATCGGGGTAGTCTGCCATTGGAGCAAGCTTTTTCTCAGCAATAGCCTGCGCACTTTCAGCAGAATAATAAGTGGTTCTTATCAACCCACTAATGGCACCGCTGTCGCGATTGAGTCCCACTCCTACATCAATAAACGGAATGTACAACTTCAGCAGCAATTCATGGATTTTCGCGCGGGATTCGCCCTTGTCTACGCAGACGAATGCAAACGTAACTCCGGCAAGCTCATCTTCGGAGCCCGCCAAAATAAACTTGGGTTCAAGTTGCAGGCCATGGCGGAAGTTTTCATACCTGCGCTGATAAACTTCCGCTTTGCTCTGTCCAAGTTCCTCATTACTCAACGCACCAGGGGATCTAAAGGCGTTATGTATATGGTACGTATCGAGATCAAAGCCGCGTATTTGTTGAACCGGCGTCTTTACTAAAAAATCCAGAATATACGCCCCTGTACCACCGAGCCCTATAATCGCAATGACTTCGTCGTTAAATCGAGCTGATAGGTCACCAATTCCTGCACGGCTTGTAAGCGAGTCATTGAACTTAAAAATGGAGTCACCAACACTTACATACTCTTTAAAGGTATATGGCGTCGCTTCAGGATACTTCTCCATAGCCGGCCCCGAAATTAATGCCACATAGTTTTCGATCTTCTCGAAATGATCTGCATACTTACCGGTTGCCGTTGGCTTGTTGGAAAATGACCTTTCCACTTTTATGTCGGGCGATTGTAGCTGGATCGAAACTGGCCCACCTCCAAAGTTTGCAATCTTAAGACCGTTCAGCTCGTACGGATGAGAGCCACTAAAATAAATCTGGTGGTCATCCTGGTGGACATGATCTTTGTCTATAAAAAGCAATTTACAAACGATCGCGCCGACCTTAAGTTCGCCATGTTCATCAAGATAAGGAATGTCTCTTATCACCAAATGATCACTGTCCAGCGCGATAGCATAACCTTTGTCGCGAAGTTTTTTTAGATCGTCATTATGACTGACCAGTCGGAGTGACTGTGAATTCCATTCCATCTTTTACTTTTACTTTACCACCGGGAGACAATATACCTTCAGGCTTATTACCATGCCCCCTAACGTATTTTACTGAATAGTTCCTTTCTGGATGCTGGGGATAATCGGAGAAGGCCAACGTAACGATCTGCTCGTATGTTATTTCGTCTTTGTCCACCTGTTCGGGCGAGCCGTTAACGATGATTGTGATATTCTTCTTGCCAGAATCCTTTCCCTGGCCTTCATTATTATTCTCAACTAATTCATTCATGACACTTTATTTAATTTTTAATAATTCGGAGCTATTATTTGATGCTAACTCTAATTCAAAGATAGCAATTCTAAGTTTATCAAGCAAATAATTAGCAAAGTTTTCTTTATTAAGCATAAACCTAGCGAGATTTGGCTTTTTAAGCAGGCTTGCCTAACTTTGTTGAAACAAACGCTATGTCCTTAGGTACAAAACTCAAAGATGCAAGGGAGCATTTGCAATTGACTTTGAGACAAGTCGAAGAGGCATCAGGCATATCTAATGCGTATTTAAGCCAATTGGAAAACGGCAAAATCCTGAAGCCATCCGCAAATATCCTTTATAAGTTATCAACACTCTACAAAGTTAATTTAAATTCATTGCTAGCTGCCGCCGGAATAATCACCACGTCCGACAAATCTGCTGAATTGTCGCGGGAAGATGAGGTGTTAAATAACATCGCATTCTACGCAGAAAACCTAAGCAGCGATGAAAAAAGTCAGGTTCTTGAGTATATAAAATTTCTGCGCCATAAAAAAAAGAAAGCTTGATCGACGCATACACCAAACAAGAAATTGACAAGATAGCCTACGAACTTTTGAAATCGAGCAAGGCGTTGGACAAATTCCCAACCCCTGTGGATGAAATCATAGCTCATGCTGAGTTGCTGGTTGAAATGGGCGTAGATCTGTCGAAAATAGAAAATGGCTTCCTACAGCGATTTAACCTCGACTTTTCAAAAATATTTGCAAAGATTAGGGGAATCCTTGATCGCAAGGAAAAAAAAATTTATTTGGATCTGAGCCAGCCCGTCTCACGCCGAAATTTTGTAAAGCTGCATGAAGCCGGGCATCATCTGCTTCCTTGGCAAAAGGAAACTTTCGATTGCTTAGACAACCAGCAGACCCTTTCCCATGATGTGCGAGAACAATTCGAAGTCGAAGCTAATTATTTTGCTTCTGTTGTTTTGTTTCAACATGATAGATTTCAGCAACAGATGTGCAAGCTCGACCTTAGCATTGGAGCACCGCTCGCGCTTGCAAAAACATTTGGCGCATCCAATCACGCAACCATGCGCAAATTTGTCGAAACTTCCACAAAACGTTGTGCTTTACTTGTATTAAAGAAGCCTGAAGTCGCTGTAATAACAGCAACCTATACGGCCCGAGACTACTTTCAATCAGAAAAGTTCACTTATTCGTTTGGGGAGATTGCTTGGCCAGAACAATTTGGATACAACTGGGCATTCGTCAAAGATTACACCAATGGTAGACGAATGAAAATGGATGGCATGATCGTGTTGCTAACGAAAAACGGGGAGCAGGAATTTGAGTACCATTTTTTCAATACTACCTGGAATGGATTTGTCCTGATATTCCCAAAAAACGAAAATCGAAAATCGAAAGTGACGTACATACTGAAAGGGAAATAACTGAAAGCGATCTAACACTTGAAATAAGTTGCGGCCTCCACTGACTGTAAATGATTAAACTTTATTTAAAATACCGTCTTCTCCTGCAGAAATACGTATTGGTCTCATTCGTTGTTCACCGCGAATTTGTGGAAACTTACCTAACCATTAATTATATCGTTATTTGAAATAATAATTGATTACGGCATTAGTAGTGAAGTCCATGAAAAAGCCAACGCCAAAAGCGGCTAAGATCTGCCGCAGACCAGCTTTAGAATTTACAGAATTGATACTTTTGATGATATATGGCAGCACAGCAAGCCCGAAAATAAATGAGGCTATTAACACATCCCATTGGAGATTTGCCATATTGATCTTCACTTTAGGGAGTTGAGTGATCTGCCGGCAAAAAATGCCCAGACTTGATAGGAGATACATAGCAATGGTTAGCCAATTATTTTCGTTTTCGTCCCCCAATGCTTGTCTTTCTGTATTAAAATTCAACTGGGTAAAATAATGTTTGAATCGGAGCCCCAAGGGTATCTTACCCTTAACCTTGGTGTCCATTTGATGCATTGTGGTCATTAATATTGATTTTAATCTTTGAATACCCAAAATCCCCAGCCTGCAAACCATTGTTGTATTTCCTGAATAGAGCGGTTCTTCAATAAATTCTCCAGAAAACTGGTTGTCTCAGGACGGAGAATAACATGATCCGGTGCAATCACCATATCAAAATAACCATTCTCTTTCAGGATATTGGTCAATGGATTCACATGTGTTTTCCAAAATAAACTACCAACGGTATAATTCTGATTTCCACTGTTACACACACATAACACTGCTACTCTGTTCCCAGAAGAGGGAGTCTGCCTTTTCCCCCAGGCCTTGATTTTATCCAGCGAAATTCGCTCATCTCCTATAAAAAGCTCTGTACCCTTCAGATGCGCTACCAACAATACCATATCCCGCTTTCCTTCAAGCATCTCTTTTTTTATATCCGCCATTGTTTGCAATTGCTCCCCAAATTGCATTGTAATATGCTCTACGTCAGCCCTGTATGAACGCCACGCTTCCAGCGTCGCAGCCGTAGCAGGATGTCCCCCCTCCATTAATTGTCGCATAGTGGTTGGCAACGCATTGCATATAACTGAATTCTCTGGCACCAGCACCCTATCTAATGGTGCTATCTTCTCCGGTAGTTTAACGGAAACCGATGAGGCTCTCTTGTAAATATTTACCCGATTCTCTTTGGCCTGTCTTTCTATATTGAGTTTCAGTTCATCCCCATACCATACAACCGAACGCCCATCTTTTTTTGCTGACTCTAATTCTTCATTAAGGGTTACACTTGATGCTTTCAATTTATTCTTTACAGGAAGAACGGGGTGTGCATAGGCAACTAATCTTCCATCCTGAAAATAACAATAAGTAATGATCTCTTGGTTTCTGTTTTTATATGTACAGATAAACAAATTATCCCGGTATAAGTCAATGCTCGCAGGCAATTTCTCAAGAAATCTTCGCAAATGGTCAGTATAATCGGCCTTTACTTGACCCGAAGGCCAAAGCGTACGGAAATCCGTTTCATTGACAAACAGTCCACTCATGTGATCAGTAAGCTCCGATCCGCGGCCAAATTGATGCCGATATTTGATGAGTTTTACATCAAACCGGTCCGTTTGGAGGAAATTACTGATATCATTTTCTTCGATCGGAGCACTTGGTGTCAGAAGAATGCTACAACTAACGTGATTGAGTAGATTGGGGTATAAACTGTTTTGTCCTATGACATGAAGCCGAAACAGCAACACAAACAATATTAAGATTGATAATGGGCGCATAACGACATTATTTTTGATGGGTAATTTTCTTAACTAGATCGGGTACCCAATAGGAGGTATTTATATTTTCCTGTTTAATTATTTTGTCATCCTGGTTGTAATAAATCAAATCGTGTATGTTCCTGGAGCACTCAAACTGTCCATTAGGATCAAAAAACACATAATTCGACAATCCCACCATTACCAATTGATACAGGATTTTTCCTGCCTCCAGATCATAGACCAATGAAAAGTGATCAGTGCTGCCACACACTGCTAGTCTGCGGGAAGGACTGATTGATAGAGAATTAAATACCATATTGTTTCCCAGGTAGGCAAGTGGATTTTCCAGTTCCTTCACCAGCTTAGTTTTTTGATACAGATCCCATTTACACACCACAATGCTGTCCATATTGTTTCCCAGCAAAAAAATAAAACTACCGTCTGCACTAAATCGGTATTGATCCAGTCGTCCGGGAAACAACATAGTATCCAGCAATTGACCATCAGCCCCATTCCAAAGGTATAAGTGCTGATCACGCTGTGTTAACAGGTATTTGCCTGATTTGTCAGTCAACCACCCTTTATCGGCATAGAAGTTATCGGTAGTCGCATATGTGGGAAGCCGATAGCCCCTTTTCACTTCATTATTCTTAATAGTAAATTGCTGTAGCTGCTGTTGATCCACTGCATAAAAAGTATTATGACAAAAAACGCTTTTCTCTTCGTCCTCAGCCACCATGCTTGATCCTGTTGCCTGAAATATAAGGCCTTCTTTTGAAAACAGTACTTTGCCCGTGCTGAGATCTATCAGCTTATGCTCTTGCGTCCCATTTCCGTCGGAGCCAAAACTGAGTAAACCGTAGTGTCCATCTTCAGTTATACCAAGGATATTCGGACAGTCTTCAAAAGGAATGGAATGCGTCATCTTCCCGGTTCTCACATTTCGTGTTTGTACACGGTACAGATGAAGTCTGCGTTCCTTGGAAATATTCAAGTAAAATAATGTAGATCCATTTTCACTGAAAATAATATTATAATAATCGTATTCCGGATCTGTTGAGAAGCTGGATACTTGCTGACCGGTCCTGTTATCGTAGATCGTTTTCTTATTCTCAGTTATACCTGTAAGCACATATCTTCCATCGAAACTCGCAGTTATTTTGCCGTTGGAAATTCCATTTTTGGTTCCCAAGACTTGTCTATTCCCCGTCATCGCATTCCATTTCACAAGCTGATCGCGAAAGCTATATCCTCCGCCCCAGTTTGTCAACCATTCAGGGGTACCTCCTTTAATATTTCTGTCATTCCAGACGATAAAATGTGTACTGTCTACAAAGCGAGTGCGCATTACGGGAGCAGGAATACAAAAATAATACTGCCCTACGGCCAGACTATCAGCGTCAATGAGCTGGAAACTACCACTACTCAAGCTCACTGCATAGTAATGTCCGTTCGAACTTAATGGGCCAATGGGAGTTCCCTGATAATCATCCCATGATGCCACGTTATGCCAGGTTCGTTTATAGCGGTTAAAATATTTCAGCGTATCCATGGTTACCAGGACACCGGAATCTGAACGGCAGAAACAAATATCATAAAGAGAACCTTCCAGTGGTATACTTTCTAGGACCTTGTCTTCAGTGGTATTCAAAATGTGTAGTATGGCTGTCGATGTATATTTTTCGCTCTGGATCACTGCAAGTAAGGAATCGTTTCCTGAAAGGGTCGCCAACTTTAGCCCGCCCGGAAAGGTGTGAGTATATGCAGTATCTCCTGTTTTTGCAGTTAAAATGGCCACTTTCCCTGACAGGGATGCACAAAGTAGGTATCGGTCATTCGCACTGAACCTGTAGCTGTCATCCTCGTTGGAAATGAGAATGGTGTAGAGTTTGGAGCCTGATTGAGTCTCGTATATGGTAAGCGAGTCTTTCACATTGTTTTCCAATCCTTTTTTGGCTCTCAATGCCAAATATGCCCCGGTATTGCTGATTATTGGTTTTTCGATGTTACACATACTATTTCTCGAAAATGGTAGAACGCCCAATGAATCACCAGTTGCCGCATTGGAAAGTTGCAATATTTCACGGCCATAACGATAGCCACTCAAGAGTACAAGATTGCCTCGAAAACGGCAGATATGGTCCATCCCGGACTTTGACCAGACTAGTTTTTTTTGCTGAATGTCCCAACATTGGACCTCATTTTTACCATTCAGCAATACATAGCGACTATCAGTAGTAAATATAGCTTCTGGGTCCTTTGCATCAGGTAGGCTAAAATTGTACAATGGTACGCCAGATGATTGGTCCCAAAGGATAAAGCCGTTTATGAAATCGGAGACATCTTCGTAGAGGGAAAGCATGTAGTGGCCATCATCAGAAAAAATCACTTCTGACGCAGAAGCATCCCCTATCAGTGCAAATGAGAGCTGGGGCTTTTGTGCCCTTGCCGTTGCAAAAGCCAGCAACAGGGCTATCAGAAAAAGTGATTCTACCTTGTAATGAAAGTATAAATTTCCCATAGCAATTTGGAGTTACTAAATAAAGGCTAAACAATAGTAGTTAAATAAAATCACACAAAAAATACCAAGTAGTTTGTATTTTAGGCGATCATAACTTCTTCCTTATTAATAGCACCCATTTTGAAACCGACTGTCACGTTGGTAATATTTTTCAGATATACTTACTGGCATAGCAAGCAGGAAGTGGAAGCGTTAGTCGGCCAAGAGAAGGGTGTTACTCAATGAAAAACTCAAGTAATGGATTTGGATCTGAAGGATTATTTTAATTTAGTGCGGAGCAATATCCTGTTGGAAAAAGTGACAAAATAAATAGTAGATGTGGAAGTGCGGCATCTGATAAAACTGACCTTTTTCTCTCTGTAACTTAAGGGCTGCCTGACCATTTTGGAGTACTAGTAATAATTGTTCTTGCAGTTGCGAAAATATCTGCTACTTCCCAGTTTGTTTGTACATTCTTGTAAGATATTTTTTATATGTGCCCTAAATATCTTTCTATCATTTAATTATAGTGGATAATCGCACCTCCATGGATAGGTGAATTTGCTTAAGTCTATATTTAGCTGATACAATTTCTCTCTTAACTCTTCCTGATCTTTAGCATAGTACCTTCTTATATTGTACATTTCATTCGGTCCAAAATTTTCATCTACATTCTCTTTATCTATTTCAAAAATCGATATAACAAATTCCCACGCAGAAATTGGTTCCATTAAATCCTCGCCTTTGTTTTTATAGATAGCAACCCATTTTCTATATTGATCACAGCTCGCAGTCAGTTCCTGAGCGACAGGTTTACCGGTTCTGAAAAGTGTTGTCTGAATGGGTAATTCAAAATTTGTTTGCATAATTTATTATTCAAAATTAATTCGGATAACAGCACCGGCTTCATTATGTATTAGCTTTATCTATCTGATCATATAGGCCTGTAAAATGAACTGTGTCAGAAGTAATTTATTAAATATCATTGTCTGTGGTCAGATGAATCGAAGATATGATTTTCTTTGGCGTATAATTTAGCCTTATAAAATATTTCGATTTTGATTCTATTCTCAATCCTTGACACTTGGCCTTCAGCTAATTGCTCCCTTTCGAAAATTGGATTCAATGAAAGCTTAGGGTTATATATTGCATCAACGATGCACGGCGATCCTTGAAATTCTATAAGATACCATTCCTCCGGATCTTCCTTAAAGTGAATTAATCTGTTGTCTTCATGTAAATCGGTCTGTAAGCTATTGATATAAAACTGAGACTTTATGGACTCTGGGAAATGTTTACCCTTATTTAGTACTGAATCTATATAGTAAGCTAATGTTGAATAATTTATAGTGGTATCTTTCAGATCAATGCTTAAGTATGGATGGCTATTTGTACCATAAAAATTATTCACGCATGAACTGCATCCAGAAATTAATATGGATAAAAATATAAAGGCTTTCTTGATCATAAAGGGGAGTAAAATTTGAACAGTTTCATCATATAAATTTTAACGAGTTTAATTGGG
Source organism: Chitinophaga oryziterrae (assembly GCF_009758125.1). Classification (GTDB taxonomy): domain Bacteria; phylum Bacteroidota; class Bacteroidia; order Chitinophagales; family Chitinophagaceae; genus Chitinophaga; species Chitinophaga oryziterrae. The sequence continues at coordinate 1,576,802 of NZ_WRXO01000001.1, read as the reverse complement.
GCGGCGACAGGTCCATCCAAAGAGCAAGTCGCCGCCTCTTTTTTACGGAACCCTATCATAGATCGGTACTCATTCGGTCGCCAAATATAATCTTTAACTGGGAGGCTGAGACGGCCCATCCCTGTAAGGGCATCGTCCACTTCCTGGCGATCCGCTCGTCATTAAGGATTTTATATGAGAAAAATATCTCAATATGCAAGATAGATCAATATTGTATGGACAGAATAACACGTGAGTGGGAATTCGCCGCCGCTATCAGTCTTATTCAACCTGATCTCTTCATCTTTAATAATTAGTATTTAATCCGACAGCTACCTTGGCTCAATTGTTAGCCAGCGTCATGCGGTCCTTTTGTATCTTTCCCAATTATATCCTATATTCATAAACTAACGGATTTATATTAGTGTCCAACATCTTTCGCTTGAATTCTCCTGTTATTCCAAACTAATATTCAATGTTATGAGCAATTTTATGATGGCCGCCATTGAAGAGGCATTAAAGGGCCTTGATGAAGGTGGTATCCCTATAGGGTCTGTGCTGGTGCACAAGGATAATATTATTGGACGCGGGCATAACCGAAGGGTACAAAAAAACAGTGTTATCCTTCATGCGGAAATGGACGCACTCGAAAATGCCGGCAGGCTTACCGCTGCTACCTACAGGGATTGTGTATTATATACAACATTATCCCCCTGCCCTATGTGTTCCGGCGCTATATTGCTATATGGTATCCCAAAGATCGTGATCGGCGAAAATCAAACATTCATGGGCTCGGAAAGCCTGCTTAAAGCAAACAATCTGGAAGTGATCGTAGAAAACAATAAGGAATGTATTGAGATAATGCAACGGTTCATCCGGGAACATCCGGATCTTTGGAATGAGGATATTGGTAAATAAACTGTTTTGTTTTCTCCCTCTCCTGAAAGAACGAAAGTTTATATAGTCTGCACAGTGGATACCTTTTAAATCATTGCATTGAATGATCAGAATCATTGACTAACAGGCCGCCAGTCCATTAGATTTGTTAAAAATTGCTTCTATGGAAAAGACGATCATTGACAACCGGGTTCTGACAGGTGAAGAACTGATCAGGCTAGTACAAAAAGAAAAAGGGAATATATGCATTTCCATTATTGTTCCCACACATAAACTTTCTCCGGAAAGAAGAGTTGATCGGTTGCAGGTTGAGAAAGCGGTCATGGAGGCTAAAAAATATTTGTCGTACAACTATGGGAAGGAAGAAATTAAACCGCTGCAACAATCCATCGATGAACTATTCGGGCAAGTCGATTTCAACCATAATTCAGAGGGGATTGGGCTATATGTTTCCGCTAATATAAAAGAATTGGTACAGTTTCATTTCCCGGTCAGGGAAAAAGTAATAATTAACCGTTCGTTCGAGATCAGGGACCTTCTGTACCAGGCATATTATTCCCTTCCCTATTATACTTTACTTTTAACTGAGAAAGAAGCGAGACTTTTCGGGGGCAGGTTAAATAGTCTCTCTGAAATAAAGGATAATGATTTCCCCAAAATATACGTAGATGATTACGAATATGCCCGGCCTTCCCGTGGCTCATCATCTGTTGGCAATGCCTTTGTAAGAGAATTTGAGAGAGAAAAATCCCAACTGGAAGAAATACGATTTCAACATTTTTCCGAAGCGGTCGATGATGGATTGAAGCACTACCTTACTAATCATAATATTCCATTGATCATTGCCGGAGCAAAAAAAGATCTGTCATATTTTAAAATGGTCAACCACCATAATAAAAATATTATAAGCGAACTGCCCGGTAATTACTCCCATATCACGACAACGGAACTAGGGAAAATGACCTTTGAATTGCTCAGGTCATTCATGGACCAGTCCAAACAGCAACTGATTACGGATTTTGAAGAAAAAATCGGTCAGGGACGTGGTATTACAGGTGTCCCCGAGATCTGGAAAGCAGCCAAAGAAGGAAATGCCCTGAAACTCCTTGTAGAAAAAGATTTTTCACGACCAGGTTTCCTAACCGAAAAAAATGAATATAATTTACATTCGCAATCGCCTTTAAAGCCACATCAGGTCCTTGCCGATGCGATCAATGACCTTATGGAGATCGTATTGGAAAAGAATGGTCAGGTGATACTCCTGGAAAATGGTACACTGCAAGCCCACCAGCGGATAGGTCTGATCACAAGATATTAAGCTCATACCGGGAGCAACATCTTTTGGTAGCCCGCTACCATGCTGAGGTATTTGTTCACCTCCGCCAGGGCTGATTCCCTTGCGGCATGATTGTCGGTGCTTCGTGCTCTAAGGCTATTGACCTTTGCCCGGATATTGGCCCGGTAACTTTTATAATAAAGAAAAAGTTTCCAGTCTGCATTAGACGTTATGGCAGGAAAGAAATTACTATAGTAGCGAAAAAACAGATCAGCCAATTCCGGCTTACCAAATGCATCCAGGTCCATGCAAAGAAAGGCGACCTCGTTCAGCACATCGATCTGACGGTATTCATCATTGAATTCTATACAGTCAAAGGGCTGAGGGTCTGGTAATAAGAAAATATTCCTGGTATGCAGATCCCCATGGCAGTCCCGGTAAAACCCTTTTTTGAGGCGGAGGGCAAAGAGATCTTTATGCTTTTCAATAAATGCATCAGACGATTCAATAGCTTCATCAAGGATAGCCCTGTTCTCTGCATCTAAATATCCCCTTTCATTTTTTAAATCATTAAATTCATCCCTTATCTGCAGAACATCTTTTTTATAAATGACCCCGGTATTTTTGTGAAATGTGGCTATCTTTTTTGCCAGGTCCCGGATGTCGGAATCTATGACCTTATTCTTCATCAACAATACGTCCATTTGCCTGCTGCTATCCAGTTTTCGCATTCTCACGGCATAATCAATTATCTCACCATTCTGATTGCCGATATAAAATCTTCCTGAGATTTCCCTTATGGGCTGCACATCGAGGTACATGTTACTGGTAAGCCTTCTATTCAGTTCAATCTCTTTTTCACAATAGTATTTCCGCTTTTCCAATGTAGAGAAGTCAAGAAAAGAATAAGTGATCGGCTTTTTAATTTTATATACGAACTGGTCACATAAGAATACCCAGGAAATATGTGTTTCAACAAGGTCCGGCCTACTGATTTGTTCCGGAAACTCCCCTTCCGAATGCAATTTAGCAATCTGTTCTTTTGTCATTTCTCAACTTTAGGTAATCAACAGCTTTGTGCAGCATGTCTTCTATGTTATTATCAGAAGACACCAGTTTCAACTGATGCTCCTGCAAAGGTTCCCATTGTTCTTTGATGAGTTTATATACTTCAAAATCAGCCTCACTGTCTACTCTTTTTTGTTTTAATCTCTCCTTTATGACAGCCTCTTCGGCTACAATTTCAATGAAAACAATATCTCCGTCCTTAGCTTCATCGGTGAATCTTTTGCGTATATCATTTGCATAGAATGTAGCATCCAGTACCAGGTCTTTATTTTGTACTATCGCCTGTCGCATTAATTTCAACATTTCATCATACACAGATGATTTCTCCTTTTCTGAATAGGACCTGGTGGGGAACAGACTTTTTCTTATCCGGTCGCTGTTAATGTAATCTGCATGGATTAACCTGGAAAGCCGGGAAGCAAAGTAACTTTTCCCGGAACCAGGTAACCCCGATACGATAATAATCATAATTAACATTAAGGAATGATCACCCTCCTGACCATCATATCATTTACAATATTTTTTGCATAATCTCTTGCCATTCCCTCAGTAGGATTCCGGCTGAATGCTTTTGATTGCCCTGACCACAAAAGTTCTCCTGTATCCACCTTATAAAGATTGCTTTCCAGCAGCACTTCCACATCAGTGACCATATAACCGGGTTCGGCATAATAGCCCCATACCCTGTAATAATACCCGTAAAATCCACGGTAGAAACCTACAGGGCCATAATATAAATTACCGGGTTGCCAGCGGTCATGTTCATCAACATTCAGCACCCGGACTGTGATCACGCCATCGAAATGCTTGTCCTGCAACTGCCCGCGCATTTTGAGCGAATCATTTATTTTGGCAAAATCGGGTCCGAACTCATCGAGACTTGTGGCAGCAGTAAACCCATTTTTCTGTAATTCGGCCTTTATATTATCTTCCCCCAGCTTTCTCTTTTCCAAATCTTTGCCGATCGCCATTACCAGTATTTTTGAAAACCTTACAGGCTGCACATTCTTATCGTTCCAGGATGAAGTCAGATGCACGGAAGGGCCGCAGGAATTGAACAGATGCAGCGAAATCATCAATAACAGCGACAGCATTGCGAACGCAACTTTATTATTCTTTTTCATCGTTACTCAATTTATTTTTATAAAATGAATGGAATTTAATTGTCACTCCAAAACTGTCACGGCTACTTTGTTCTCACTACACAGATTTTTTAATCAATAAATAAACGATTATCCCTGCTCCTTTTATGCACTTCCGGCGATTCATCACCATAACCCATGATAATAGCCAACTGTACTTCTTCGGTAGGCCGTACATGTAGCCTGGAAAAAATCTTAGTCTTTTCCACATATTTCCCAAAGCCGACGGGACAAGTATCCAGTCCCAGGGATTTCGCGGCCAGCATCATATTCTGCGCACACATACCAACATCCAGGGAAGCCCATTCATTATCCCGTGGAGAAGTAACGAATATGACCACCGGAGCTCCGTAAAAGACAGGGTCTTTTATAGCGTGAAGATCGATCCCATGTGGAAGATGCAAAAGACCATAAGCAGCCTTGAATATCTGGGCAAAACCGGATATACCGGTTTTCAGCAAGCCTTTCATCACTACCCCGCTCATCTCCCGGGAGAATAAGTGTATGGTCTCTTTATTTGTAAGGACATAAAATTGCCAGGGCTGCTTATTCATCGCCGAAGGAGCCATTCGCCCTGCATCCAATATCTGCTCGACCAGGTTTATGTCCACTGGTCTGTCTTTATATTTTCTGACGGCGCGCCGTTCGTAAATGATCTTTAAGGTTTCCGTCATTGTCCTGGGTTCGTCTGCAATGCCTGTGTTCATAATAAGCTAATTAAAGAGTTAAGATTTAGTAGTGGTCATTTGAGGATTTCTGGGGAATCCATTTAATTTCATTGTATAAAGCTATTTTCAAATCTTTCTTCCGGCAATGATACTAATCAACTTAGCAATTGATTAGTATCACGAAAAAAGTAAATAACTAGAATGGAAAAGTTTATTGGACATTGAAGGTGTAAAATGGTTCTCAGGCAGTGTCATTGGACAAAATCACTTTCAATGACTTCTCTTTTTCCGCATGTCCGAAAGTTTCATATGCCTCTAATATCTCTGTTAACCTGAATCTGTGTGTAATCAATAACAAGGGATCGAGTTTTTTGGATATAACTGTCTTTAACAACAATGGTGTTGTAACCGTATCTACCAATCTTGTGGTAATCGTGATGTTCTTTGACCACAGACTTTCCAGATGCAGGTTAACGGATTTCCCATGTACGCCTACATTGGCGATGTGCCCGCCTGCTGCAATAATTGCCTGACATATTTCAAATGTAGCGGGAATACCCACCGCTTCAATAGCGGTATCTACACACTTGTTGCCAGTAATCGCCATTATTTCTTCAACGATATTTTGTCCGGTGCTGTTGATCGTATGTGTTGCCCCGAATTTTTTAGATACCTGCAACCGGTTGTTATCAAGGTCTATCATTATAATAGCAGCCGGTGAATAGAATTGTGCGGTCAGGAGGCTGGCCAGTCCTATTGGCCCTGCTCCTACAATGGCAACGGTATCGCCTGGTTTTACCTGTCCGTTCAGCACTCCGCATTCATAACCGGTAGGAAGTATATCGCTTAGCATTACAAGCGCTTCCTCATTTGCTCCCTCAGGTATATGATAAAGGCTGGTGTCTGCATAAGGTATCCTGACGTATTCTGCCTGTGTACCATCTATCAGATGGCCCAGTATCCAACCGCCGTTCTCACAATGGGAATACATCCCTTTACGGCAATATTCACACTTTCCGCAGGAAGTGATACAGGATATCAGTACATGGTCCCCTATTTTGAAATTAGCCACATTGCTTCCGGTCGCTTCAATGACACCTACGCCCTCGTGTCCGAGAATGCGGCCATCAGTCACTTCCGGTACATCCCCTTTGAGAATATGAAGGTCCGTACCACAAATCGTTGTCTTGAGTATTTTTACAATGGCATCTGTAGGGGCGATAATTTCCGGTTTGGGCTTTTCTTCGAATGACTTCTTACCGGGCCCATGATATACTAATGCTTTCATAGCTTTTTATGCCAAGTTAAGTCAGGTCCGGCATCAGGAAAATGACGAGGGGGAATAAAAGCAATGATCCTTATCAGTCTGTATGCAGCGTGTTCTGCTGTCTCAAAGCAGCTCTTTTCCCAGGTCGTGACACTTTATTTCCATATCTATCCGGCATATAAATACCTTCTATTTTAGCGGGAAAATAGTATGAGAAAAAACATTATATTCGGGCGGAAGCTGATAAGCATTTCAGTATATAGAAGATGTCAATCAATCAAAAGTTAATACGGGACACATTACTTTATGCAACAGGGCCAATTTTAAGTAAAGTTATTTCCATTTTAATAATCCCCTATTATTCCTTCATTCTGGCAAAAAATGACCTGGGATATTATGATCTGGTTTTAACCAGTAGCCAATTAATAATGGCTATTATCACTTTAAAAATTTCAGATGGCTTGTACAGATGGCTGATGGAAAGCAAAGGTGACCGGAATAAACAGATATCTGCCGTGAGCAACAGCGTTGCTGTAATAATAGCCGCTGCCTTGCTTATTGGGGTTATTAATTATGCTATTCCCATCAGTAATTCGCTTATATACAGGAACCTGATTTGTGTGTTTATTATCACTTCTATGCTACTGGGCTATTTACAGCAATTTTTGCGGGGGCTGGGTTTAATTAAAATGTATACTTATCTTTCTATTCTGAACGGTATACTCCTCTTATTTTTCAATGTTATATTATTAGCACTGCTGCATCTCAATCTTCAGGGCATTCTGCTTTCATTGATCTTTTCCAATACAGTTTGTATATTTTATATTCTCTTCCGGATCAATTTTTTCAGTTTTATAAAAATAGAAGGTTTTAACGGTCCTGCATTAAAGGAAATGATTCTCTACTCCGCTCCCCTGGTATATAATGCAATCAGTTGGTGGCTGATGGGAGGATTTGACAGATATATTATTGCAGGATTCCTGGGGTTGGAAGCGAACGGCATTTATGCCATTGCTGTAAAATTCTCCAGTGTTATCATTTTAGTAAACTCATTTTTCATACCCGCCTGGCAGGACCTTGTTTTAAAAAAGAATGATTTAAACAGTTTGCAAACACGGTTCAACAAGATGCTCAATTATTATATTGGTTTATTATTAAGCCTGACAATTGTCTTTTCATCCCTTTCAAAAATCCTTGTAACATATTTAATTGAGGCCAGGTATTATGATGCATGGAAGTATATCCCGATTTTATTAGTTGGTGGATCTCTTCTTGCTTTAACCTCATTCATGGGTTCTTTATTTGTTCTCGCAAAAAATACTTATAATATATTTATCACTTCTCTGTTAGGCAGTATTATAAATATCCTGATAAGTCTTTTACTCATTACCCGTGCAAACCTTTACGGGCCTTGCCTGGGCATAGTAAGCGGATTTCTTGCGATCTTTCTGGTACGATACGCTTATTTTAAAAAACGGATCCCACTTCAAATTAATATTCGTCCCATACTTGGTTTAATGGTCATCTTTTCTTTTATCACCGGTTGTTTATATTTCGGGAATCCACCTCTTTATTATTTATCTATCCTGGTATCTCTGGTAACTTTTTTACTGTTTAACCGGAAACCGGGTATTGAAATACTATATACTATCAGAGCAATTTTCCTAAAGAGCCGAAACGGATAATCCCATGCGATATCTTTTTAGCAATCCTTCCCAGTTTTAATATCCCTCTCACCGGTAATGTGAGACGTAATTTTATTTGAGCTCTGGACCACCAGCTACCAACAGTATCCGGCATACCTCTTATCCCCTGCTTATAGTCCTTTACCGTTTGAGCATATAATTGTACAAGTTGTTCCATCACATTTGGGCAGGAAGCCTGCTCTCTGATCCATTCAGCATTCAGGCGGTTATTATCTCCATTGAACTTATTGATTTCCTCAATGATCAGTTTTTCATCGAAAGACCGTGTGAGCGTTTTCATACCAAAATTGAACTTCCGCAGATAATTCAGATTTGAAGGTGCCACCATCTCGCCAAGTCCACGAAAATCGCACAAAACAACTGCTGCTCCGGTAGATAATGCCTCCATTGCAGCTTTTGCCTTTGCGAAAACCAGGTCGTACTTTAATAACATCTCCTCCGGATGCTTTACATAGTTTCCTGTTCCGGACCCTATAACATCCAGGGCTAATCCGTACTGTTTACAAGCACTGACAATCACCTGGTAATGATTATCCTCTTTTGCATAATTACTGAATACCAAAGCAGTGGAAGGCCGGGATGCAAATTCTGTCCTTAGTTTAAACCGGTCAGTGTTTACCCAGTTATAAATTACACCTGTATATTTTTCAGGTATTTTTGCTTCAATGAGCAATCTTTCCAGACAATTATAGTCTACCGCAATATATTTTAAGATCCGGGAGCTTTTGATAGGAATATCATAAAAATAGCGTCTATCATGCACAAAAAGAATTACTGGTGTATTTTTAAACCGGTGTAGCGCTTGAATCGCTAACAGATTATGATGAGCATGAATAATATCAGGTATGTTTTTCAGATGGTGGAGATTATCTGTTACATTAATACCATTATTTATCAGTTCCCTCCCTGTATCACCAATAATATGCGTGTATACCTCAACATTATATCCTTTCTTCTTTAATTCAACCGCCAGTTCAAATACATATACTACAGTACCGCTTCGCAGCCCTAATTCAATGTTTGTTATAAGTATGTTCATTACCTGCTGTTTCAGCGTATAAATTTGTAGAAAGATGATGAATTAATGGTAATAGATGTTCCTGAAATGAAATTACTTTTTTATAAACACCACTATTTACCTTTTCTATGGCATATTTTTCATAAAACGGGATTCCATCTCCCCAGGATGAAAAAATATCCGGCCTTACTACTTTTCTTAAGCACTCTGTCATAAACGGTGCGCTGCCATATGCCTGAATAGCAGACTGCAGCTCATATGCAAGCTCCGCATATCCTTCTGCGGCTTTACGTTTACGATTGAAACTATCCTCATCCAGCCGGACCACTAATGATGCATCTTCCTCACTCATTAATCCATCTAACAGAAACTCAAGATTCAACATCTGTATTCCATCGTTTGCTTCTTTAAGCGCAATAGTCAGATTGATTAAGTAACGGCAAAGGTCATGCGTAGGATTAAACCCTTCTACGGCATCCCCGGCAACGACCTGAATGTTATTCTCCTGAAAATCCGATAATATTTTCAGACCTAAGACAGTCAATGATGCATAGTCTTTTTCCAAAATAATACGGTATATCTCTTTATCTGTATAATATCCCATTATTGGAGAAATACTTGCCCCACACTCCTCAAGAATATTAATTGTATTATGCAATCTGGAACTGCCTGCTGACCCCGAACCATCTGTTAATACATATACCCTTGGCTTATATAATTCTACAAAACGAAATACCCTTAGCTCATGTCCCGGATGCGCTATTATAAGGGCGATATTCTCTAGTTGCCGCATAATTGGAGTTACAAATGGCCGGAAAGATAATATATTACCCAAACATTACATGGTAAAATAAAAAATATTTATTCTTAGTATGCGGTATAGGCTGGAAATGGTCATTAAAGTAGTGCCTGACATTTTCGTAGAGGTGAATACGGCATAATTTTTTTTTGAGGGTGAGAAAATTAGTTAGAATAATAATATCAAAAATCGTCTTTTAGTATCAGAAAATCGTTAACTACAAGTTAACGGTTTTCTGATTTTTGACTAAACTCACAACTATTTACCCGAAGCTTTACATAAAATGCCATCAGATGGCCAGGTGTGATTGGTTTAGAATTCTTCTTTGAACATATTAATGTGATATTGCCTGGCAATAAAAGCAACACTTTTTTATGCCGCTCTGACGTAGAGTTACTGTTCGATTTAATAATGCGAATTATCACGTCTTACTGCATCTATAATTTCGTCTGAGTTACAAGGCGGTTTGTAAAATAAAAGAAGTCATGCACCTATTTGTATGGCTTCTGTATTTTAGTTCTTTGTATTCTCCAAATATTTCAATAGTCGCTCAACTAAAATATAAATTCTTGTGTAAGGACTTGCAGCGGCGGCGTTCTTTCCATTATGAAGCGCTTCTAACCTCTTACCACGTACGATCGCTCTTTTTACGTCACCTTCTTTATGTATGCGCTCGCAAACTGTCGGCTCACTCTTCGAATAGTTAGTATTTAACAGTTTAGAAAGCCTTTCGAAATATACTTTTCTGCCTATTGCCGATTCGAGGTCAGCAAAATGAAGAAGATACCAAAGTTCAAAGCATTCATTAGAATGACCACTTTCTATTCCTTCTTTATTGGCAAAACTTATCGCAATCTCGTAGTCTTTATCCGTAAAATCATCTTTGTCAAAAAGTGCCCATACTTCATTATAATTGGGCATGTGAGTATTCTTTTGGCGCAGCTCACGCAGTTCTACTGCTTTTCTCACAACAGCAATAGTATCCTTACTATGTCCTTTCGTTTCAATACTTACAATTTTAGGGGGCAGCAAGCTAGCCAAATATTTAAAGTAGAGGATTTCGGTTTCTGTTCCCTGACTTACGACCAGAAAATATTGCTTGTCTGGTTTAGTTCCTACAGCGGGTACAGTTGGTTTCGAGGCAGTAAGATTCTCCAAAAAACCTTTAAAATCGCTTTTTTCTTTGCTCTTATTCTTCGTCATTCATCAGAAAATTTTCGAGGTTTTCAATGAAAGGGATGCCACCATACTTCCCTTCAAGATAATTTTTAGCTAAAGGAGTTTCTTTTCTGGCGCTTTTATATTCAACTAAATTAACAACTTTTGTAGAAGAAAAATTATCTTTTTCAACTATGTAAATCTGATCTCTTCTCAGCAAATCATTGTCCATTACAGAAGCATCATGACAGACTGCGAAAAGCTGAGCACCACTTTTAACGATTTCCGAATTGAACAATTTAATAATTGCCTTCGTGAGCAAAGTATGAAAACGCGCATCTATTTCATCAATAATTACAAGGTGACCATTCTTTATAGCATACAAAATAGCGCCTAACATGTTATAGAATTTTCGGGTTCCGTCTGATTCCTGGACATCCATACCAAAATCTTCTTCCCCAACAACATTACCAGCATTGTCATAAACATCATGTTTGGCTATAACTTTATCCTGAGGGCCACTGCTCGCAAGCTTATATCTAGTGCCGTCAATGACAACCGTTTGATCTCCACTTTCCTCTTTTAGAACATCAATACTTTTAATCCCAAGATCCGCGTGCTTCATCATCTGGTTTATCGCCTTTCTGTACTTTGGTGATTCGAACAGACGATTGGTTCTACTGTTTGAACTTTTATTCCTATCCAAATCATCCAATCCACGAATGGTATGAGTACCATGAAACCATCCGTAAATTTGTTTGGCAAGGGGTACATTCCATTGATCTGCCGCCGATAAGAATAATACGTTTTCACTACACTTATTTTCCAAACCTTCCGCGTTTTGAAACGTTTTGAAGTCAATCTTAAAATTCTGTTCAAGACGCAGGAAAATTGAACTTGTTGTAGTTGCTTTCACTTCTAATAACCATTCTTTCTGAATATGAGATTTGTATGCTTCAAACCCATAGCGATATTTTCTTCGATTTATTATGAATTCAGCTTCAAACAAAGATGGTTGTTTAGCCGTATCAACGTTAAGCAGAAACGCTTCAACTGCTATGCGAGAAGTGCTATGACGCAATACTGAGTTCAGGACAAGGCGGCGATATAATAAAAATGCATCCAAAATTTTAGATTTCCCACCGGCGTTAGGACCATATAATAAGACTGTCTTAAGCAAATCATCCTTACCTTTTTCAAATACATTCGATTCCTGATGTTCACTGATTGCCGTGGCTGCGAAATTTATGACTACAGGATCCTTGATTGATTTGAAATTGCCGACTTTGAAATACACAAGCATACACACTTATTTTTAGCAAATCTAGCCTAATAATAGATATATTATGTCAATAATATTGTCGTTTTCGCAGAAAACATGCAAAAAGCATACAATTTCACATTAGACTGGAAGTTAAATTATTATGGGAAACGACTATGAAGGATATTAGATGGCTGATAGTATTCTTAAACTGTTGCTTAAGCAACTTCTAAAGGAAATTACGCTTAAAAACATTTCTAATGGCTATAAGCACCAATAGATTATCGAATTTGAATCAAATGCCTTTATCTATATGGACTAGCGATTTCGGAACAAAAACAAGATGTTTAACCAACAGTAATAACTTGTTTAAAGAAGGCATGTGAACGATCGAAGCGTCTATATTTCAGCTGTCAATGCTGGTGCTAATTGAGATTATGCTTGGCTTCTTTTGCATACTATTATCCTTTCTAGAGTTTTATATATGTCGGGAATTAAGGAAAATGAAATTTTGTTGCTTGGTGGTACAAACCAAAAAACGATGCAATAGTTCCGATTTAATCTAATAGCTCCCATAACAATCCTATTCAAGAATCCAATCAAGTTTCTGATCTGTTTACCTAGTATTGCGCACAGTGAGTATTACTATAACCTAGCGCTGATTGTTCTACAGCTTGTCTGATAGGAATTGCTCCCAAAAACTCAAAGCCATGTCCTGTTGGGGTAAGGCATTGCACACCTAATCGACTAAGTACATCTAAAATATTGTCTATTGTAGTGTAGTTTAAAATGTCGAAACTCTTTTTAACCACGAAGTTTTCATTTATGATTGCCAAAACTTTTAAATATATTAAATTATATGATTCATTAGTATTGCTATCAAATTTTGATGATATGAAAGCCCCCTAATCAGTGCATCATGTCAAGGAAATCTTGATTTTCATTGTGAGCTCCGTGTTCTTATCTGTTTGTTATATATGATTTCACCAACTGTCATGACTTAAAACGTGTCTTCAACTAGCGATTTAAACAAATAAGCAATTTTTTAATAATTAATGTTAATTTAGAGCCAGCATAAGGCAATTTAATATTATAAAATTAGTAATTATAAGTAAAGCTCCAAAGATAAATGACCTCTAATGCACCAGCTCAACTTTTAGGATATGCTGTTCAATTTCCTAGAGCACTTTTGCACTTACTGAGAGGAGGACCAGGTGATACTGTCAGTGTGGAAGTCTTAGGTGATGTAGCCACGCATAAACCAAATAACTCTGTTACTTCTGAAGAAGATAAAATATCAACAGTATCCAATCCTTTAACTGACAGATCAATAGAGTTGTGGAAAACATTATATAACTGGCTCCAAGCTGTAGCGTTAAATGCAATTGACGTTAAAAAAACTAAGTTCCTTTTGTATACAAACAAGAGTGGCAGGGAAGCGATCGTAAATAGTTTTGACGAAGCAGTTACATTAAATGAAGCGAAAAAAGCAATCGCTGATGCTAAATTAGTCTTATCTGACATTAAAAATGACCATGACATATGGGTATATTTTGAGTATGTAATAAATTTTGATAACGAAATATTAGCAGAATTAATCACCAGATTTGAATTGCAAATAGACAATGGTCTGGGTTTTACTGAAATCAATTATGAATTAGATAGATTACTGATTGGTAAAAATCAATTCTGTTTTGTTTCAAATTTGCTGAATGGTTGGCTTCAGGAAGAAATCATGACAAAGATCTCACTAAAGAAGCCTGCTTTAATACCTTGGGAAGACTATCAAAAACAATTCCGAGTATGTTTTGATAGAGCCAGAAAATTGGAGCTTATTGATTTCGCCCTGCAAAATCCCCCTAATAATGTAGCTATACAGAATCAAGTCAAGATACAGCCGTATTATCTTCAGCAATTGAATCATATAAAAGTAGGTGAAGATGATATAGTAAATGCTGTATCCGATTTTTTGCGATCAAAAGTTAACCGAGATATGTGGATTGAAAATGAGATGATTGATGAAGATGTTGCTAGCGAGTTTGAATCAAGGTTAACAAATTATTGGTCTGCACAACGTAAGAGATTAGATATCACGGAAAAATCACTGGAAGAACATGAACGAGGCAAGTTGTTGTTCCTGGATTGTAAAATGCGACAGGAAGTTATCCGGGACATGACACCGCCAGCAGGAACAATAGCAGGAACCTACCACGTGTTGGTTGAAGGAAGGTCATTGGGATGGCACCCAAAATGGGAAAATCTGTAAATATGGGAGAAATATTAGAAGAAGTAAAACTTTGGAATACCCCGATAATTGGAGCATATCTTTTATGGCGTTTCAGTACAGGCTATTGTTCCACTCATCCAAGCGGAGACGCACCGGTAGGATTGTTGCATTTTATTGCTACAGCCATATTGACCAGCCCTAAATTATCTGGTCCAATTTCGAATAAGAGAGCAAACTTACAATCATATATCAGAAGCTTTGAGGATTCTAAAAACTCGGATATACTTTTAAGCATTCATGATAGGATTAAAGATAAAATGGCCTATACGATGAAAGCCATTGATATAGCGGTCTCACGGGAATTGCTATTCTGGGATTTTGAAACAGCAAAATTATATCCTAAGAACAATTTAAGAAAGGCTTCACGTGGTAATGCATTGAGAAATAGTCATGAGCAAAATGGCAATAAGGCAGAAATTTTGGGGAAATGGTTTGGTAAGCATAATCTCGCAGATATAGCACAATATTTAAAAATCGTATTTTAATGAACCTACAACTTTTACAACTCATAATTTGGCCTAAAAATAAACAGTTTCCACCTAGAAATGTAGAGTTCAAGCCAGGGATGCTAAATGTGATTACAGGTGCATCAAGAACAGGTAAATCAGCGATAATACCAATCATAGATTATTGTTTTGCATCTAGTGATTGCTATATTCCTATTGATACCATAAGAGACCATTCATCCTGGTATGGAATCGTTTTTCAGACATATCAGGAACAGGTTCTTTTAGCTCGTAGAGTTCCCGTTGGGAATCATGTCAGCAATGATTTTTATTTGCTTCGCTCTGAGCACATAAGCGTACCGATTGAGATCACAGAAAAAAATGAAACATCTGACGGCATAAAAAACTATTTAAATACGATCTCAGGGGTACCCTATTTTAGCCTTGAGGGAGACGATGAAAAGAAAGGTTTTACAGCAAGATTAGCATTCCGTGACTTAATGGCATTGGTATTTCAGACCCAAGATATTGTGGCTAACCAGAATATCTTGTTTTATAAAACCCATGCCCATGAGCATAGAGAACGTCTACGGAACTGGTTTCCGTACATTTTGGGGGCAGAAAACATCGAAACATTAAAGGCTAGACAGCGAATACTGGTTGTTGAAAAACGATTGCATCAACTGCGTAGAGAGTACGATCGAACAAAGTCTATTTCATCTGCCTGGAGGGCTAATATGGAAGGTCATTTGATTATAGCTAAAGAATATGGACTGTTGCGAGATGACATAATTAAAGATACAGATCCTGAGCTATTATTGGGAATCGCTAAAAATGTTCTACAATTAATTCCTGAACATTCTCTTACTGAATTTAAAGATATCAATTCAGCCAATAGCAATATAGCAGAATTGGAAAATCAGGAAAGGAGCATAAGCTTCCAGATCGGAGTAATCAAGAAAAGGTTATCAGACGTTAAACGTTTAAGTTCTGGATTGACAGACTATGAGAACTCTGTGAGAAGAAGAGTAGATCGACTTCAAATATCTAAATGGTTAGAAGAAGTCTCTACAAGAAGTCAAGGTTGTCCCGCTTGCGGTAACAATGACCATCCTAATAGCAGAGAAGAATTCAAAAAAATATCCTCAGTATTTTCCAAGATAGAACAAGAGTCAAAAACATTGGCAGAAGTGCCAACTTCGTTTTCACGAGAAGAACAACGACTGAACGACGAGCTAGAAATTTTGCTTGAGAATAAAAAAGATTTTCAACGCAGGTTTGATATTATTATGCAATCCAATAGTGAAGTAAGGGATGAATTTCAACGGAGAAAAAATATGTACCTGTTCCTGGGGCACATGAAAGCATCTATGGAAACTTTTGAAAGTTTAGCTGATGGAGGTGAATTACAGTTGGAAATTACAAAGCTAGAAGAAGAATATAAGACATTGCTTGGTATTGTTGATCAAAAAAATGTAGCTGCTAAAATTGAAGTTGCTACTACTCGTATCTCTCAAGGCATGCTTAATCATCTTAAAACTTTGGATGTAGAAAGTAAATATAAAGAGGCAGCTCCAAGGTTTGACACCAAAGATCTTAATATTTCAGTATTGAGCAATGATAACCATTGGCACTATTTAGGTCAAGTAGGAAGTGCATCAAACTGGGTATCCTTTCATCTTGCACTTATGTGCTCACTACAAGAATATTTCCTCAGTCAAAAGGCGTCTTGTGTGCCGAGTTTTGTGATATTCGATCAGCCAAGCCAGGTTTATTTTCCTAAACTAAAAAGAGCCGAAATAAGAGAAACTGATCCACAGTTTCTAGGAGAAGACGTAGAGGCAGTAAAAGGGATGTTTAAAACAATAGCAGACTCTATAAAAGGCAAAGAAGGTCAATGGCAAGGCCTGATTTTGGATCATGCAGATGATACTATATATGGAGAGATTGATGGTGTGTACGAAGTAGAAATATGGAGAGATGGACTTAAACTCATTCCTGAACAATGGTATAATGTGTAGTAATAGTTTACTTTCTTATGCTTAATCAGATCCTGCAGTAGGAAAGGGTCCCGATTGAAACGGGACCCTTTGGATTTAATGAGCGGGCCTGCTATTCTCCTGTTGCTGATATCTGTGACATTCATGCCTGAAAGCGAAGCGCATCAGCAGGATATTGGCAGATATAAATAATACGATGGCCAGTATTGCAGCTATTTTACTCAGGGTGGCCAGTACAGGTTGCCTGGAAAATCCCCCGAAAATATATCCGATAATGAAGATCATACAAACCGCAAACAGTATCCGTATGATGATGATAAATGCGAGTCCCATATGTTTAAGATTTATTTGGATTGATTTAAAAGTGTCATATCTTCTGTCTTCCCCCAATGAGGATGAATATCGTCAGATGCCTGTTGTAATTGAGCCAGACTTTCATTCGCCAGTTGTTTAGCCAGGTCCTTATCCCCTCCCCACATTTTTGGTGTGTAATATTTCACCCATGCCTCTACATATAAAACACGTGGGTTATGCGGGCTCAGTCCTTTTGCCAGGTCCAGGAAATGCTGGGACAACAACCCATACTTCCGGCCGTAGGTCATAGGATTGATAAATACCTTTGTACGGTAGACCATGCTCATAACAGTATACAGCTCCGACAATTCATTCTTCTGAGTAGCTGAATCCAGTAAAGACTGCGCTTTTAATGCCTGTTCTTCGCCCTGTTTACTATAAGGTTCGATTCTCTCACCATCCTCCTGGTAAAGGAACCCGATCTTTGCATTGCAGAAGGCGGCATAATAGTAGGGCAGCCAGTCTTTACCCGCAGCAGCAGCCATTGCAGAAAACTCTTTTTCCAGTGATTCATAATCTTTCACCGTTGTGGCTTTATCCAGTCTGCTTACTGCCTGCTGTAGTGCAGGTGTCTGGGCAAAAGTGCTGTAGCAGATTAGTAACAGCACTAACATGGAGATCATTGTTTTCTTCATTTGTATTGATTTTTGTTTGTTAAAGATCTTCGTTCAGGAAATCATCTGTACGGTCAATACCCAGGCTCATAAATACACCGACATAGAAACTCCGGGTAGCAGGTAAGGTAACTGGTACCTTATTGAGACCATCATAACTGTAGTTATAACCGAATACCTGTCGTGTACCCAATAAATTATTGATACCAAAAGCACATCCGGAGAAGTCCTGCCATTTCCCCTTTTTGAAAAAGCGGGTCAGGTAAAACACATGCAGGTTCATTACACTATAAGGACGGGTAGTCCCTTTGTCTGATACCTTATATTCACTCTCCGGAGTATTGTAATGAAGGTCATAATACGGCCGGCCGGCAGCGACCGCGTAAGAGACATTGACACCGGTATTGATAGCCGGAAACATCTTTTTAATGGCAATAGTTGCGGTGTGCGGCGCTGCAAAAGAAGGCCTTAGTGCATACGGATAATCGAGGAAGTTCCTTTTAGTATCCAGATAAGTATAAGTGATCCAGTAATCAAGATCTTTAATTGATTTTTTATCCCGCCAGAAAAATTCAATTCCTTTTGCATATCCATCTCCGTTATTACTGATGGCGGGGTAAGTCTTTACAAGGTTATGGTACTGCTTGTAATAGGCTTCTACCCTAAAGAACCTGTTGTTCTTTCTCTTTGTATAGTTGAGTACATAATGCGTAGCGTTCGTGAAATTCAGGTCCCTGTTCTGGTATAGTAATTCATTCAGTGGCTCCTGGTAAAAGATACCATATGCCAGATTGAACTGACCACCATCGGGTAGCCGGTAAGCAAGACTAATTCTGGGGGCTATCACCATTTTATCCAACAGGGACGAATATTCCAGCCGGGCACCCGCTTTGGCGGCCAGGTTACCGGTGAGGCGGATATCCCCTTCTGCAAAAACAGCGCTCAGTTGATCTGTCAATGATATTGCACTGTCTTTCCTCAGACCTTTATCATTAGTGTAAAAATGTTCTGCACCAACATGTATAGCCTGATTATTGGAAAAGAAATGAGTGAATACTACCCTGCCCTGTGCAAAGCAGGTATTGATAAGACTGTTGAAAGATTTATCACTGAAGGGTACAGATGGTATGGCGATCATCTTTCCTGTTGCATCCAGGAGCTGGCTGACCGTTTTATCCTGATTGTAACTGAAGCCAATACCAGCATCTATTTTCCAGTCATGAGGCAGGAGGTCCCGGTAACTAAGATTGCTATAAATATTCTTTCCTTTCAGTTGGTACTTTGTTCGTAATGTGCTGCTGTCAATATCAGGGTTAGACATACCGACATCACTGTATGACCAGTTCGTATATAGTTTCAGCATACCTGTTTTGCTGGTTTTGATCCTCAGGTTGGCATCTCCCTGCAGGTATACAGGTCCGCTGAAATAATCCGGTTGCTGCCGTATGATTGAATTGTAAAATGACTGGTTACTATAGTTCAGGTTGACGCCATAACTACTCCTGTTATTCTTTGCAAGCTGTTGCCATCCTGCTCCGATATTAGCCGGGAAAATATTGAACCTGGCAGAAGATTTATCAGGCAGGTCTACACTTTCCAGGATGAGGGCACTGCTCATTGCCTGACCGTACAATGCAGAATATCCGCCGGAACTGAACAGGATCCCTTTAAATAAGAACGGGTTAATCCGTGCATATTGGCGAAGGCCAGGTACAGCAGAATAATTGGGATTTCTAAGCAATGTACCATCCATAAATTGCTTGGTTTCATCACTGGTACCACCCCGGACAAACAAACCATCCTGTTCACCGATCTGCTGTGCTCCCGGCAGTGCACGTAGTGCCTGTGCGAGGTCTGCATTACTACCGGCTACGGTCACCGCATCCATGGGTGTTAAAGAGGCCCCCTTCGCCTTATCACTGGCATCAAATGATCCGGCACTGACATTGACTTCATTCAGGGTATGCGTATCATGTCTGAGAACAAGGTTGAGCACACTGTCCGTCATGATCTCTTTTTTAAGAGGACGATATCCTATGGAAGAGACGGTCAGGATTTTTTTTCCTGTGCCAGTTATTTCAATTCTGAAGTATCCAGCACTGTCTGTTTGTGCTCCTTTTCCATTAATGGAGACAGAGGCTGATGGAACGACCATCCCTTTATCATTTTTAATTATCCCGCTGATCGTTTGCTGCGCTTCAGCTATCCCGGACAGTAACGTTAGCAGGAAGAGCAGTACTGCATATTTTTTCATTACCTGTAGTATTTACAGGCAAAACTACAGGCAGATGAAAGCTTGTTTTTTGAAGAGTAGACAAGACGGGGAATTGATACGACTAAATATTGAGCATCCGTGTCACATTTTCTTTGTAGAATTCGCTGACGGGTATTTCCTGATTACCGATCAGGATCAGATCTCTTTTAACGGCGGTAATTTTCCGGGCAGCAACAAGGAAGGATTTATGCGTGCGTATAAAAGCCGGTGGGGGCAGTTTTTCTTCCATTGCTTTGATGGTCATTCGTGTGAGAACAGGCTTGCCGGAGGATGACAGATGTATTTTGATATAGTCTTTAAGTCCTTCGATATATGTGATGTTAGCTACTTCGATCTTTACCTGTGCATATTCCACGTATACAAAGAAGTCCTGCGGCCCTTCTCTCTCTTTATTCCGTAAGTGAAATAATTCATGTGCATGATTACAGGCTTTCAGGAACCGTTCAAAACTGAAAGGCTTTAGCAGATAGTCCACCACCTGTAGCTCGAATCCTTCCATGGCGTATTGTTCGTAGGCAGTCACCAGTATCACCATCGGAGGTTGTGGCAGTGATCTTAAGAACTGTAGTCCGTTTAACCGGGGCATCTGGATATCCAGGAAGATGAGGTCTACCGGTTCATTTTGCATCACGGCTATCGCTTCCATTGCATTTTTACATGTTCTGATAAGTTGCAGGAATGGAATCTGCCGGATATTATCTTCCAGTAGTTCCCGCACCAGCAGTTCATCATCTATGGCAATGCAACGTATCATGTAAACATCAAAGTTAAGGTAACATGAAATAAGTGATCCTCTTCCCTGATCAATAACGTATGCCTGTCTTTATATAGTAAGTCCAGGCGAGTCCTGACATTCGTTAATCCAATACCGGAGTTCTCATCTTTACTTATCGTATTTTCATGATCGAACCTGTTCGTTACATCAAAGGTAAGCCGCCCGTTCTTTACGGATAACTGAATGTTGATCTGTGCTAAGCCATGTTTGAATGCGTTTTCCACAAAGGGGATCAGTAACATGGGTTCTATGGTATAATCTCCTTCTACCTCTATTAGAGTATTTATAGCCACTTCGCTGCCAAAACGCAGCTTCTGTAATTCAATATAACTTTGCAGGTATCCGATCTCTTTTGTTACCGGTACTTTCTTTCCCTGCGTATCATATAACATATAACGCATCAGGTCCGAAAGCATGATCAGCGAAGACTCCAACTGATCTGATTTTTTCCTCGCCAGTGATACCAGGTTCGTAAGGACATTAAACAGGAAATGTGGGCTGATCTGTGACCGGAGGAATTTCAGCTCTGCAGAAAGCTGTTCTGTACGCCGTTGCGCCTGTACTTTTTCATACCTGATCTTATTGATGATCCTCCGGTAGATGATACTGATAACAAATATCCCTACCGAAGGAGCAAAGATGAATTTATAAGCGGTGACATCTTTCAATACATCCGGGAACCAGTACGCAAGTATGTGGTATTTCAACCAGAATGAAGCCATCAGCAACAGGATAGCTGTGGGAATGTACCACCACCACTTATTGATCAACCTGGGATAAAAAAAGAAGGCATTACTATAAAAAATGCCCATATGGATCAGGCCAGAGATCGTAAAGAACAATCCGGGTATAGGACCAATCTTATAATCATTAGCAGGAGTAGACACAATATATGGCAGCAACAATAATATGCTCCATATCAGTACGTGAATCCCTGCTGTAGTAAGGCCGTATTTATTGTTGAGTACTTTCATCTGCCAGGTATTACGAAAGTAGCGTTTTAAAGGTTATTTGTTTTAGAGTGTAGACAAGATGGGCGTTTGTGTATACCAGGTCCGGAAAGTCTCTATATGTAGAACATAGGTTGGAGATAGGTTGAAGATACTTTGGTCTTTTCCGAACCGACCAAAGTATGTTCAGCCTATCTCCGACCTATGTTTAAAGTATGTTCTAGATATAGAGACTCCCCGAACACTCACCGGACAAGCTCTAATTACAAGCAAAAGAAGATTCACTTCTATTTTATCCCATGATGCATAATACATATTTTACATTCATCACGATTACTGTTTTTTGAAAACAATTTTCATTTACAAAAAATATAAACGATTAAAAATCAATCAAATAGTAAAATAAATTTGAAACTCTGATTTAAATCATAAAAATTAGTGTTCCCAAAAAGCGTAGCTTTGCAACCATATCCAACGTTGTCCTCATCTAAAATTTTAGTCATGAAAATTGCAGATCAATCCAATACAATCACTACTTATTCCATCGATGAAGCCTACCGGAAATCGCTTGATTATTTCAAAGGAGATGACCTGGCGGCGAGAGTCTGGGTAAATAAATACGCCTTAAAAGATTCGTATGGAACTATTTATGAAGGTACTCCGGATGACATGCATCGTAGAATTGCATCTGAAATTGCACGAATAGAACAACGCTACCCGAATCCTTTATCGGAAGCGGAGATTTTTGAGCTGATCCGGAACTTTAAATATATTATACCACAGGGAAGTCCGATGACAGGAATTGGCAATCCCTATCAAATTGCCTCCCTCTCTAATTGTTTTGTCATTGGTAATGAAGGCGATTCTGACTCTTATGGCGGGATCATGAAAATTGACCAGGAGCAGGTACAGTTAATGAAAAGACGTGGCGGTGTAGGGCATGACCTGTCCCATATACGCCCCAAAGGTTCGCCGGTGAAGAATTCCGCCCTGACTTCTACCGGTATTGTCCCTTTTATGATGCGTTATTCCAACTCTACCCGGGAAGTAGCACAAGACGGAAGAAGAGGTGCACTCATGCTTTCTATCGCCATAAAACATCCTGATTCCGAAGATTTTATAGATGCCAAAATGGAACAGGGCAAAGTGACAGGGGCAAATGTCTCTGTACGCATTGATGATGAGTTCATGAAAGCTGTGGAAGCCGGACAATCTTATCTGCAACAATATCCTATTGACAGCAAAACCCCACTTTACAAAAAAGAAATTGATCCTACGGTACTTTGGAAGAAGATCGTACATAATGCCTGGAGTTCTGCTGAGCCGGGAATTTTATTCTGGGATACCATTATCCGTGAATCAGTACCGGATTGTTATGCCGATCTGGGTTATAAAACAGTTTCTACCAACCCCTGCGGAGAAATACCACTTTGCCCATATGATTCCTGCCGCCTGCTGGCCATTAACCTGTTCAGCTATGTTGAAAAACCTTTTACTGCCAAGGCCAGTTTCAATTGGGAATTATTCAAAAAACATATTCATTCTGCCCAGCGCATGATGGATGATATTATTGACCTTGAATTGGAGAAAATTGATGCGATCCTGCAAAAAATTGCTGAGGACCCAGAAGACCCGGAACTGAAGCGTATTGAAAAGAATTTGTGGGTAAATATCCGCACCAAAGCGAAGGAAGGCAGGAGAACCGGTATCGGTATTACCGCAGAGGGCGATATGCTCGCCGCAATGGGCCTGCGTTACGGCAGTGATGAAGGATCAGCCTTTGCCGTACAGATACATAAAACCCTTGCTATTGAGGCTTACCGGGCATCTGTAACGGCAGCTAAAGAAAGAGGCCCCTTCGCCATATTTGACGCTGACCGCGAAAAAAACAATCCTTTTATACTTCGTTTGAAAGAAGCAGATTCACAGCTTTATTATGAAATGCTGGAGCATGGCAGGCGGAATATTGCTTTACTGACAATAGCCCCTACCGGAACAACCAGTCTGATGTCTCAAACAAGTTCAGGTATAGAGCCGGTATTTATGCCGGTTTATAAGAGAAGGAGAAAAGTGAATCCAAATGATAAGGAGGCGCGTGTTGATTTTGTGGATGAGGTAGGTGATTCATGGGAAGAATATGTCGTTTTTCATCATCGCTTTAAGCAATGGATGGAAGTGAATGGGCATGATCTGACTAAAAATTATTCCCAAAAAGAGCTGGATGATCTGGTAGCAAAATCACCTTATTATAAATCCACCTCTAATGATGTGGATTACCTGAAAAAGGTACAGATGCAGGGAGATATCCAGAAATGGGTCGATCACTCTATCAGTGTTACTATTAACATGCCTGCAGAGGTTACAGAAGATGTTGTAGGACAATTATATATGGCTGCCTGGAAAGCTGGCTGTAAAGGGGTGACAGTATACAGGGACGGATCACGTTCCGGCGTACTGATCGCGAATACTGCAACAGAGCAAGGTAGTCAGTCGATATTCCCTACAACCAGGCCACCCGTGCTTGAGGCTGAAATTGTTCGTTTCCAGAACAGCAAGGACAAGTGGATCGCTTTTATTGGATTGATTGAAGGCAGGCCGTATGAAATATTTACCGGTTTTGCTGATGATGAAGATGGTATTCTCATCCCAAGATGGGTCAACAACGGTGT
Organism: Chitinophaga oryziterrae; assembly: GCF_009758125.1. Lineage (GTDB taxonomy): Bacteria > Bacteroidota > Bacteroidia > Chitinophagales > Chitinophagaceae > Chitinophaga > Chitinophaga oryziterrae. Next base: position 1,552,193 of record NZ_WRXO01000001.1, on the reverse strand, counting down.
CATTATTAAAAGCCGGGATGCAGATGGAGGATCGCGTTACGACTTTCAGTATAAGAATAAACGCGGACATAAAACCACAATAGAAGGCTTATCCTATAAATTCAATCCGGAGTACTGGAATTATGCAAAGCTGATTTCAAGCACCCTGAGGCATGGAATGCCTATTGAAAAGGTAGTTGATCTGATCAGCAGTCTTCAGTTGGATGAAGCTATCAATACATGGAAAAATGGCGTGGCCCGTGCGCTTAAAAGATATATACCGGATGGTACGGAAACAAAGAAGCAACGGTGTCAGAATTGTAATTCCACCAACCTGCAATACCAGGAAGGATGCCTTACCTGCAAAGATTGCGGTTCTTCAAAATGCGGGTAACTATCGATAAATTTTACTGCTTTAAAGACACCTTTGGATGATTGATCAGATTTAACATTCCCTAAGCAACATACTGCTTTAACCTTGCTGCTTCCGGACCATCTAATACACCTAATTCTATTTATATGAAAAGAATAGCCTGCCTTTTATCAGCTATTTCCCTACTATCTTTAGCACAGGCACAAACTCCTTCCAACACCTGGGCAGTAGTGCCTGTTACTGCAGACGGAATATTGAATGAATGGAAAACGCCGCTGAAATATCTTGATGAGAAGATCCAGCTTGCTTACGAGATATCCAACGACTCCACTAACTTATATGTGGCCATCAGCACAATGGACGATGCTACTCAGGTGAATATTATGCGAACAGGTATCAGTCTGGGTGTGAATATAAAAGGCAAGAAGCAGATAAATACATCCGTTACCTATCCACAGATAGATGGAAGTATCCTTTATGCACAGCATCGATATGGCGGTAATAACCCCGCACACCAGCAACCAGATGATGTCTATAGCGGACTGCAACAATATATGGGCAAAGCCGGTGTAAAAGGGATTACCGGCGTGCCTGATGGAACCGTTGACGTAACACAGCATAAAACAGGCATTGCCGCCGCATTATCTCTCGAAAAAGATACACTGAATGTAGAATTGGTGATACCATTGTCAAAACTAGGAATAACACCTGCGTATGCGAATAAGATCGCTTACAGTATCACCGTGAATCAGGATATGGCTGTGCGCGGAGGTTCGCGAGGTGGCGGCAGAATGGGCGGTGTAGGACTCGGTGTTGGTATGGGTGGCGGCACTGGAGGCATAGGAGGCGGTTTTGGGGTGAATCTGGGCAGTTTTGGGGGACGCAGGAGTATGGACGGCAGCGGGGGGGATAAAAACAGTACGATAAGGGTAAAACAGGTATTGGCGAAGCCGGAGAAAATGGTGCCTTAAAAACTTAATTACAATAATTGCATTGGAATAATAAATTAGATCAAAAAGATGTTTTTGAGTAAAAAAATATGCTTTTATCCTATATCTTTGTATTGTCTTTCCTGATGAGCTTAACAGCAATTTTCCTCATATACTTATATTATTATTCGGCGACATTTAGCTCCCAATGTGGGTTTTAAATTTATATGGTACAATAGATAAATAGACAAATTGTTAACTTTTAAAGTCTGTAGCCCCAATATTCAAGTTAACCGTCTGTCCCCAACCGAAGCAAGGAACAAGTCCAACTCATTGTTTTGTACAAATTCAAACCTTACCTCAAATGAAATTAACCTTCTCCGAAAGGAAAATCATAGAAAAGGTACAATTAGAAATCACAACAGACTTCAAGCGTAGATTTAAAATTGAGGACCTTTGCGAACAATATAAGATCAGTGAAACTAAACTGACCAAAGGCTTTAAACAGCTTTTCGGAATAACTATTGCCCGTTATCATCTTGAATTATGCATGCAATTTGCTAAAGAAGAATTCATCAAAGGTACTACCGTCGGAGAGATCGCATTTACCCTCGAATACAGCTCTATTGCCACTTTCTCCCGTGCATTTAAAAGAGTCCACAATAAGGCTCCCAGCTACTACCGGTTCACCGGAGCCGTTGACTAGTTCAACGGTTTCTGTCAAATAAAATCTTTTTTGGCCAACTTCTTTTGCGCGCATTTTCTATTGATTTAACTTACATCCAGAATAGAACGAAAGATGAACATCACAACAATTAAACTAAAAACTCTATATCGATTATAACGTTGTTTTAAACCTTCAATCCCAAGCTAAAGAAGCATTTCTATTTTAAGTCAGATAATGTTATACCCATCCCGGTCTAACTTACTAATACTACATTGGCTTTTTTCATTTAAACCTCAAGTACCCCCGTCAAATTAATGGTAAAAGTGTTTGCCTGAACGCAAGTGCAGGTATAATTACTGCCAGGATGTTGAATTAATGATGCGAATATTAATTCAGGTTATTCCTGCTGCACGGCTGGGTAAGATGTAGGGTCGGATCAGCCATATACACCACTTTAACGGATTAATGGGAATGCGGGGTACTTGATATAAACTCTCTATGGCTATTCCAGATAATGATATAGCTCGAGTATTAATTATAAAATAGCTTATACGCATATCTAAACGTGTGTAGCCAAAAAAAAAATAGAAAAGTGTCATTAACAACAGTTAATAAAATGGTAAGATACAAGAAAGCGTTTCAACCGGTTGAGATGAAGCCGTATTGGGAGAACTATAAACTGGCGAAGATTACCTTCTATAAAAAGGGGTTGAAAAATTGAACAGATCAATGGCTTAATCTTAATACAGATTATTATTTAAAAAAATGAAATGTAATATAAGAATTCATATTTGGTGTTGTTAATCTTGTAATTGCCTCCACCAAATATGAAAAGCTAATAGCAATCAAATTAGTACGTGAGTTTCCAAAATCATGTGGTAAATAGGATGAACTGCCTGTGTTATTTCTTGCCGTTCCTATATCACTCCGGGACATCATAAAATTAACCCGGTAAATTTCATTACCATACCTTATAGATTGGAATTGCTTATAATCACCGCCATAACGTTAGTATTCAGTTCATGTAGTCATCCTGTAGAAACAAACTTGATTACAGGTAAGGAAGGAAAAAGCCTATCATCTTTTGATTTACTACGCCCCAATAGTATGACCATTTATCATACCAGCCAGATGAAAGGTAAACCTACTGTAATATTTTTCTTTGAGCCCAATTGTCCTTATTGCCAGCGGCAGATGGAGGAGATTAAAACTAATATGGTTGAAATGGATAATATGCAGTTTGTTTTATTAACTGGAGCGTGGTTTGTTGGTATGAACAACTTTGTAGAACGGAATGGGTTAAAGGAATATTCTGATGTTGTGGTAGGGTTGGATACTGCAAATTTCTTTATGAAATATTATAAGCTGAATGGTTATCCTTTTAGTGCTTTTTATAATAGTAAAGGGATAAGTGAATATCCAGAAGGTTATCTCGATGGTCCAAAAACTGAATTGAAGTTATTTCGCGAAATAAGGGGGAACCCGAAAACCCTTGATCAGAGTAGGGAAATCTCGATTAATCACAAAATTATTCATTATGAAACGCGCAAAATTCATGCTCGCTGCTATCGCAGTTTTAGCAATTGCTGGTGGTGTTTATGCTTCAAAAGCAAACAGAGGTTCTTTCCTGTATTGTTCGACTACCACAAATACAACTGGGACTTTACTTACAAACTGGACAACGACAAATGTACCTGGCATCACTACCTATTGTACACTTGCTCCAGACGAACTTATCACTAAGTCCACCCTGATTACGCCTCGCATCTAAAAGAAATGGGAGGTCCTAGACCTCCCATTTTTAATATCCTTTTCGATATCCTTTATATTTAGCAGATATGCCATTTTGCATCCATGCTGGCATTGGTGCATCTTTTAGATAATGATCGAGAAACCCCTTTAACCTAATTGTATAATCTTTAAGATTGTTTTTGTTTGCGATCATATGCCCCTCATTATCATATTGTAACAACCACACTCTCTTCTGTAAGCGCCGCAATGCAGTAAATAATTCCCGACCTTGTGTAAACGGAACAATATCATCCTGAGAATTATAAAGCATTAACAATGGGATATTAATTTTATCTGCGTGCATTACAGCGGAACTTTCGATATATAAATCTTGCCCCTCCCATATATTACACCCAATTCTACCTTGTTCAGTTTCTGAGAATGCACGACCAAATGGTTCACCACCTCTTGACATTACATCGCCTGCATAACTGATAAGATTGGAAGGACCTGCTGAGTTGACCGCTGCTGCAAATCTGTTCGGTCTAATAATAATATTATTAGTCTCAAATCCCCCAAAGCTATGCCCCTCGATTCCAACTTTAGTTGAATCTATGTAGCTATATTGTGATAAATATTTATAAGCGCCGACAACGGTTTGATAAGCACTTTCTCCCTGCTTACCTGCCCTAATCGGTATATCTGGAGTGAACATTAAATATTCATTACTGACGAAATAGGCTATATTACTGATCTCTGCGCTATATTCAGGTTTTGGATAGGAATGCAAATGATCTGACAGTTGTTCATAGTAGGTTATAATTAGGGGATACTTCTTTGATGCATCGAAATTTTCGGGCTTGTATAGCACACCCTGTACTTCTGAGCCATCTAAAGATTTGAAATTTACGAGTTCAGAAGTTAGCCAATTGTATTTATTTTCGGGATGAAAATTCGTAAACGGTTTAAAGCTGATGAAATTTTTGGTAAAGTAATAATTCCCAGGATCATTGTAGTTTGTTCTTTTAACTATCCAGACATTTACATCTTTCGCCTTCATTGGATAAAATGGACTTAGTATTGGAATTTCTGAATGATAGTAGCAATCGGCCATCGAACATTTTTTCGGATCAACATTCTCTTTAAATGATAGACTGTAGAAACCATTCCGTTTTGTTTTTACATCATATGCTGAGAGGATAGCTATTGATTTAGTGGTTAAAATTCCATCACCTGAACCTTCTACAATTGGTCGAAACATTATATGGTTTCTTCTACCAAAGCCATTGGTCAGGTTGACTATTTTTTCCGGCATTTTTAGATCAACTTTCCAAAGATCAAATTCATCCACAATAAGTACTGAGGACTGGCCTTCTAGCCAGCCATAGAAATCAAATGTACGTTTGTCATCTGTATAGTAATCGTGTGTAGCTTTGGCTGTCTTTATTAAATCATGTGTGAGTACAGCAAATTTTTTTGTTCGAATTTCATAATACATAATATCTTTGAATCTTGTAACATCCAATCCTATCAGATATTTTTCGTCGGGAGACATTGCCTTCGGCCAAAACGGAACGGTGTCCTTGGTACCGCTCTTTAAATTCAATAAAATATACTTTCCTTTTGCAGATTCATTCCAATTGCGTTCCATTAAACTGCCCTTCAACACGGTGATTATTGCATAATTTTCGTTTAGAAATTGGATAAATTCATTTTCATGTTGTAACTGTTTAACAACTTTGGAAGCTATATTGATAGCTGCAATGTAACTCTTAGGGTTTATTTCTGCTAATTGTTGGCTTTGAATTTTTGCATCTTTATAACTCCATACATTAACTTTAACCGCATCATCAGGGAGTGGAGGGGTAGGACTTTCTTTAAGGCTGATAAACAACTGACTCCCATCTTTACTGAACCTATCGATAGTGTTGATCTTCAGGTCGCTGTCTAATCCTATTATATTTGAGTCTGTTAATTTAGTAAGGACGGTGTTCGTTGTTGAACCAATCCAAATTTCGGTGACATTATCTCCGTAACTAAAAGCATATTGATCTCCTCTAGGAGAAATTGTAAGGTTAGTAAAGGCAGGTGCTGTACATAATGATTTCAACTTTTGAGTTTTAAGATCTATCAATGATAACTCCTGTCCTGATTTTACTTTTGTTTCGAGGTAAACTAATTGCCCATTATTTTCTAAACGAAAGCTAATTACGTTAGGATAGCTCATAATTTTGCCGGTCTGGATTTCCTGAATATATAAATTGTCTGACATGTCCGTATATAGTAGCCAATTTTTATTATAACTTTCAAAAAGCTGATAATGTTTTATACCAGTATTTTTTTTTTCAACGGAACTACCGAGTTTAATAGTGCACATTTCATTGTTCTCTGTAAGCATTATTATATGTCTATTATCTGGCATAAAATTATACTGCCGGATTCCGAGTATCTCTTGAGACCAAGGGCCATTTGTAGCGCTTATATGCAAAGTCCTTTTCATAGGATTATAGGTCCGAGTTATGTAGGCTACGTACGTGCCAGCATTATTTACAGCCGGAACGCCCAATGATGGCCAATTGTCAAGGGCATCAAAATCTATCTGTGCCTTGGCTTCTTTAATCTGCGCATGGATTGGGCTAAACCACACTATTGTGGTCAGCCAAAGCAAAACATACCTATATTTAAATAGTGTCCTCATATGTAAATCGTTTTTTGTACATCTAATAAGTTAGCTGCATTTTACCTGTAATTTTTTTGAACATTCTACAGGAATAGGTCACTTCATTAAAACCAAAGACCTGGGCTGCTTCCGATGCAGGTATTCTGCTTTGCAATATTAATATTTTAACCTCCTTTATAATTCGTGATTCAATTATGGTATATCCCGTAGCATCAGATGGAATGTAGTTGTTCTGGAACCATATTATTTTTATTATGGTTAACAAACAAATGAAATTAAGTTACGTAACTGAAATAGAGCAGCAGTTATCGTTGTTTAGGCCAAGTTGGTTCTCCTTTCTTCATTTTTTGAAGGTTTAGCGAAATGTCAGCGTAAATATACTTCTTACCCCTTTTGGCTGCATCTTGCTCATCGGCTTTCACTGCTAATTCTTGTGTGCGAATGGCTTCACTGACCCGACCTAGTTTATATAAAAGATTTCCCTTAGTATCCAAAAACTGTGAAAAATGTTCTGCGATAATAGCTTGATCAACCCATTCTAATGCTCTTGTTAGTGCTTTTTTATCAGAGGTTTGTTCAAAAACCTCCCATGCAGGCAGATTCAACTCAGTAAAAGCAGCCATTAAGTTAGGGGCCGGTGGATATAACTTTATTTTTTCGGTTCTGTAGTAGCTATATAAATCCCAATTATTTAAGTGTCTATAAAAAACCATTTGCTCGTTTAGTATAATAGCTCTTGCATCGGATACCGGATAACGATTTTTAACGACTTTCGTTAGGACCTTCCAGTTTGGCACATTTGTAATCGGTTTATCTGATTTGTAGAGTATTGGGCCTAATAAATCGCGGGAGATAATGCTGGAGACATAACCACTTGCATTGCCCACCCCGAGTATAGAATCCATTAGGCCAGGTTGCAGGTATGCAACTTTGAAGAAATGATCGTCGAGTTTTACTAAGTCAATATTATACTCACGAATTAATTTTAGGTTATCTGGGGTCGTGAAAGCCGTCATGTCTAACTGATCTAAATAATCAGTTTTATAGCTACGCGCGATATTAGCAGCTAACGTGTCATTTATCAATATCTTTTTTATAACCTCATGGAGTTTTAGCATTTTAGAAAAATCTCTTTTACCAGCTTTATAAGCTGCTAGGTCAGCTTCAAACTGCTTCACAAAACTCGTGTCACTTGCGAAACTTACCAATGTTGATAAATCTGTAGCAGACTTGTAACCTATGGCTCTATGAATCAGTTCACCATCGGCGTTATAAAACAATACAGTTGGAAATGCATTTATTTTTTCACGGAACAACATCTTTTTCGCATCTGCATACCAAGAGCGCACGAACGCATTATCTTGGCTCGTGCTATCCATTTGTACCTTAATAGAAATGAATCTTGAATTCATTATTCTCCCTAAATCCGCATTCGGATAGGTTTCCTTGTCCATCATTTTACAGGGACCGCACCAGGTAGTATAGGCATCTACAAATACCATTTTCTTTTCTTTTTTAGCCTTTGCAAGAATAGATTGCCAATTTCCTTGATCCTCAAATTTAACGCCTGGAATATCTTGGGCATTAACCAACAGTGGAGTTATGATCCACATCCACATAAACAATATTTTTTCCATTTTCAGTTTTTTTAAGTAAAGTGCACCCTGCCTTGTCTAAAAAGGCAAGGTGCTTTGTATATTAATTAGTTATTCTTTATTCGTAGCCAGGGTTTTGTTTTAGATTTATACCAGTTTCTAATTCCTGATAGTAAATAGGGTACAATGCCCAATTACTATTCCACGTACCGCCTTTCACATTGGTAACTGATGGCATTACTTCGTCTATCTTTCCGGTACGCTTTAAATCGAACCAGCGATGTCCCCATTCAGTAAATAGTTCGTGGCGACGTTCAACAAGAATGGCTTTTAGTAGAGCTTCTTTGGTCATAGCAGTTGTGCCTTCCAAACCTGCTCTACTGCGTATAATATCCAAATCAGACTTCGCACTGTTCATGCCTGTAAGATTATTTTGTTGTGCTCGCGCTTCGGCTCGAATTAGATATTGTTCAGCTATTCTTAGTACTATTGAATATTCTGTACTGGGGAAATTTCCCTGACCGATTTTGTACTTGGTAGCGTAACAGATTGGTTTAGTCCCCCAAATCAATGTTTTAGTCCATTTACTTAGGCGATTATCATCAATATCGAAGCTAGCTGTTAAGTCTGGGTTTAAATAGTAGGGAAAACCCTCAGTTGGTCCAGTAGAGGGCAAAATAAACGTACGACCTTGCGGAGAATTTGATCTATTACCAGCGCCAACATTTTGTAAAGCCCATATTGTTTCTTTGCTATTCATTAGAAAAACATCATCTAAAGGGACTGTTTCATATAATGAAGTATTATTGATCAATTTGGTGGCTTCTCCTTCAGCTCCTACCCAATTGTTGGTGTATAGATAAATTCTGGCCAGTAGTGCTATAGCAGCGGACTTATTTGGTCGCACTCTTTCATTGGTTGTTTTTGTCAATGTTGCGTCGAAGTAAATATCTTGCATCAGACTTTGTGCTGCCAGCAGATCCTTTATGATCTGCTGATATACTTGATCTTTTGGAGTTCTAATAGATCCAGCTGCCTTATTGTAATCTGTAGTTAATATCAGAGGAACATCACCGTATAAGTTCACCAAATTAAAGTAGGAATATGCACGCATGAAATAGGATTCTCCAAGAAGTTGGTTTTTTATAGAACTGGTCATTCCTTTGCTGGCACTTATACCCTCTATTGCCTCGTTCTCGATATATACGTAAGGGTATATCCCGCGCCAAAAGTCCAGGCCATTGATAAGTTGACTAGTCAATTGATTTTTATAATAAGCTATTCGTCCTAGGTTAGTGCTGCCACTAAACAATGTCAGTTCATCTGCCGAAAGGCCGGGTAATGCATTTAAGGCAGCAAAGCCCTGACCTAGCAAATTCTCATTTGACATCGTCGCATATAACGATGTCACTGCCGCTATGGCGGTAGGATCGTTTTCATAGACAATACCACCATTATTACTTGTAATAGGAGGCTCAACGGTTATGAATTTTCTACAGCTGACTATACAAATCATTAGCAAAACAAGTAATGCATTGCCAAATTGATTCCGGTTATTGTTTTTATATATTGTGTTCATGATTATCACGTTAAAGTAATTATAAAGTTGCGTTGACGCCAAATGACCAAACCCGCAGTGGAGGGAGACTATTTAGGTTTAGCGTTTCCGGGTCTAATCCATCATATTTGGTAATAGTTAACAAGTTTTGACCATGCAGAAATAGTCTGAAATTTTGTAAATGCATTCTGCTTATCCATCCTTTTGGTAACGACCAAGATAGTGATACATTTTTCAACCGTATAAATGAAGCATCAGTGTAAGCCGCATCAGAGCTCTGAACATCACTTGCAGGTAGGTTCATGCTATACTTCTGTATTATAGTACGATCCCCATCTTTTTGCCAGCGTTGCAAAACGCTTACAGGTTGATTAAAGTTGGATACACCGACTGCTCCAAATCCATGTTCGTAACCTAGCGCTTGCTGCTTGACGAATTGAAAAAGTGCATCTAATTGAAATCCTTTATAACTGAAGCTATTTTGAAATCCGCCAAAATATTTGGGCAAACGATCAATTAAGTAAGTTTTATCAGTGACGCTATTCGGTGTCGTTACAATACTTTTATCTGCTGCATAAAATTGATAAATACCGGTGGTAGGATCTACTCCAGCAAACTTATAATTCCGTGTCAACTTAACTGATTTACCAACGACTAAACTATTTGCATAGGTAGATGTTTCTATACCAGGAAAGGCAATCAATTTGTTACTGCTGATAGTAAGATTAATAGAACTGTTCCAACTGAAATCCTTAGTTTTCAAATTTATTGTGTTCAAAGAAAACTCCCATCCAGAATTTTCTACTGTTGCAGGAAAATTTCTTTCAATATTACTAAATCCTGTCATTACAGGTAGTGCATAATTAACCAGTTGATTGTCACTACGATTGTTAAAATAGTTGGTGCTGAAAAGTAGCCGGTCGTTAATGAAACCTAGATCCAGGCCGACCTGTAATTTCTTGGTCAGCTCCCATTCGAGATATGGATTTAGAAGTTTATTAGGCTTAATAGTGGTAATTCCCTGATAGGGAACTGGAACATTATAGTTGTTGTATAAATTTAAATATCCATAATCACCAATCTGATCGTTACCGGTCGTGCCGTAACTCGCTCGTAACTTACCAAAACTTAAACTGGGCAACATCTGCTTCGCAAAAGTCTCGCTGCTGAACAACCACGCTGCACCAACAGCTCCGAAGTTGTGCATTTGGCTTTGCAAACCGAACCGGCTGCTGCCATCTCTACGAGCAGTAATATTAATTATGTATTTATCTTGCCAATTGTAATTTAACCTCGCGAACGCCGCACTGTATTTATACGTTGCCTGAAATGGTTCTCTAGCAGTCAATGTGGCTGCTGCCTGATAATTATAAATAACTGCGTCATTGTTATAGCCCATTCCATCCATTCCGCGTAAATTATGTTGTCTGGACTGAAGCGTACCTCCCAATAAAAAATCAAACTTACCACCACTTATTGAATGGGTGTAATTTAGTTGGGGCTCTATGATCCAGGAACTGATGGAACCATTTGCATATGACCCCATTCTGTAATCACTATTTTGTATTTCGGGAGGCAGTGCGGTTGATGGAAAGATGGTTACCTCATCAGAGGTTGTACTGGTGTAACCAAAATTTGAGCGTAAATCTAAACCTTTCAAAATGTTGTAAGACAAATTAAAACTAGACACCAGATTGTTGGTTTTATTTTGGTATTTCTGTACTAAATAGCTCAATGGATTAACGTTGAAAGTAGACAGGCTGTCTACACCATTTCCGGATAGAATGCGTTGCCAGTTGATGCTTCCATCTGGATGCGACAATGCAGGGGCATTCGGAGCAAGTGTGATTGCCATGTTTGTTATATCAGATGTGGGTAGCTGGTTATCATCCATCAAATAATTAGCAGTAAATTGGAGTTTAAAGCGATTCTGCAATGAATTGTGATTAATGGCTAGTCCAAAAGAGCCTTTTCGATCAGAGAAATTTTCAGATAATACAGTCGTTTCTTTGTGATAACCTGCATTGAACCGAAATGTTGTTGTGCCACTGCCACCAGATATTGAAACTTGTGCATCAGTATAATGTGCATTTCCGCCTAAAAGTTCCTTTTGCCAATCTGTATTTTTATTTTGATCCCATACTGTCAAATCATAATTATCCCAGTCAGGGGAAGTTGGTAAAGGTATCCCATCATTCTTATAAGCCTCTTTACGCATTTCCAGATATTCTTGTGTGTTGAGTAAATTCATCTTATGCGCTACCTTACTTATCCCTGTTTGAAAAGTTGCATCGATCTTAGAAGCTCCGGTCTTTCCCCTCTTTGTTGTAATCAAGATAGCACCATTGGCTGCACGGGAGCCATAAATAGCGGTGGCATCCGCATCTTTTAGTACCTCAATACTTTCAATGTCCGCAGGATTAATGTAAGAAAAAGGATTACCACTACCGGCATTTTTAAATGCATAAGTATCACCGGACTGACCCAAAACGTTGCTACCTAACGTCGGTAGCACCTGTTGAATATAGGGTACACCATCAACCACGTAAAATGGATCATTACCACGTCCAATAGAATTCACGCCTTGAATACGTATAGTAACCCCCCCTCCAGGCATACCTGAAGTCTGAGTAACAGTTATACCAGGAGTGCGCCCCGCTAGCGTTAACAATGGATTACTAACCGGTTGTGTTTCTATTTCTTTAGCAGTTATTCCACCGCTATTTCCAGTGGTCAAACGTTTACTTGTTATGCCATATGCGATTACCCTTACTTCATCTAAACTGGAAATGCTAACTTTTAATCTAACATCAACCGGGGAGCCAGAGTAATTCACGGTTTGGCTTTCGTAGCCAACCATAGTTACTAACAAGCGGCCGGAAGACGGCGCCCCTTTAAAAAGATAGGCTCCTGTACCATCAGTTGTTGTCCTCTTATTAGTGCCGACGATTGAAACGTTAGCATCTGGTATAAAACGACCCATAGTGTCAGTAATTCTTCCTATTAGATCTGTTGTCTGATCTTTTTTTGACGACGCTGTTTCTATTTTTTTTTTGGATTCTTTCAGCTTGATCATAATGATGTTATGCTGAATCTGGTATTCAAAAGGTTGGTCAGCAAAAACGGCTTGTAGAATTTCGTCGATATCGGTCGATTTGAGGTTTAGAGTAACAGGCTTAGCTTTTTCTAAGTCGGATGAGGCAATGCCAAAGGTGTAGCCACTCTGCTTTCTGATAGAGGTTAATACCTCCTGTAATGATGCTCTATTGAAGTGGAGGGAAATTTGTTGCGAGAATGCATTGGCCGATACTTGCAGCGTGGCGATGAGGAGTATAATGGTTAGTTTCATAACTGCAAGGTATTTGATTAGTTTGCCTCGTGAAGTTCGTTTTTTTTGTAAAAAAAAACACATACCTCCCTGATAATGAATTAAATTCATAATTTTACGTTTTTGGTTGATTTAGTTGATTGTTACTGTTTGCATGGAGACATGGAAATAAAACCGACTTCCGGGAGTGTGAGCGCACTTTCGGTTCTTGTTTTTTCGCCTACTGATTCTGGTTGTTCAGTTACTTGATTTTACTGATTTCTAGCCTCCTTCCATCTTTTAGTTCAATTTTGATGCCTTCATTACTACTGTTTGTAAAGTTGATCACATTAAGAATGTCTTGTAACGTAGCGGATCGTGATAAATCGGCATTGAGCTTGGTATCGGGCAAATTGTTAAAATCTGCTTCTACATTATACCAGCGACAAAGCTGCTGCAGCACTTCAGCAATGGGTGTTTTTCTAAAGATAAACATCCCATCTTTCCATGCAATTTCATCAACAGCATTGACAGTTTTAATTTTAAATCCTTTAGATAAAAGCTCTGATTGTTGATTTGGTAGTAATAATTGAGTGAGGTTACTTGAGGGTTGAAGAAGAGCCACACTGCCCTCTGCAAGTGTAGTGATTACGCTTTCGCCGGAATAGGCACTGACATTGAAATGTGTACCTAACACTGTAAGTTGTTGTCCTTCCGTGGTAACGAGGAATGGTTGTTGGGTGTTTTTGACTACTTCGAAATAGGCTTCGCCTATGAGGTTAACTTTACGCTGGCTGGAAGTAAACCGGGAGGGGAATTGTAATGAACTGGCTGCGTTTAGAAAAACGTGTGAACCATCAGGCAGAATTAATTGGTACTGCCCCCCTTTTGGGGTCCTGATGGTGTTCATTCCGATTACTTCACTAATGTTATTGTTTGTTCGCATCTTATAAGTAACAACACCAGTGCTGGTGTCGTTAGTGATCAGGACGTCGGGATTGGTGGCCACCGCCCCGTTTGCGCCGTTTAAACTGATCTGTTTCCCATTAGCCAGGGTGAGTACTGCTATGTTGCCACCCGGCTGTAAATCAAAGGCTATTTGTTTTTTATGGTTGGTCTGTTTAAATAGTATAAAGGATACCCCAACGACAAGCAACACTGTTGCCGCATATCGTAAAATTAGGATATATCTTCTTCGGGGATGCCGGATACCAATGTTTTGCCATATTTCTTTCCCGACTGATTCAAAGTCAGGAGCTATATCAGGCAAAGGAGATGTATTGGAATGTTGCAAAAACCAGCTTTCCAGCCTGGCAATTTCATCCGGCGTACATTTTCCTTCCCGATATCTATCGAATAGATTTAAAACGTCATTCTCATTCATTAGACAATCCTGTATGGTTGATGTTCTAAGAATATAACAGCTCAGAATATAAAAAGTAATAGTCGGAGTTAAGAATTATTTAATAGGTCGTTAACATCCGGTTAACGCTAATATTGGTATATTTTTACTATCCTTTTCTATGAAGCCATAGAATGGCGTACATCACCTGTAAAAAGAACAGGCATGTAAGCTTTGAACGCATTTTTCTTACTGCGTATGAGATGGTATTTTTTACAGTTCCTTCTGAGATACCGGAACGTTCTGCTATTTCCTTGTGTGAAAGATATTCCTTACGGCTCATTTCAAATATGGCACGCATCTTTGGGGGCAGGTTTTCAATCTCTTTTTCTATCTGACGCTTCAATTCATTCTCGCGCACCTGGTAATCAGTAATATATTCTCCCTGATTGTGAAATGCCAGATAAGCTGTAATATATTGATTACGTACCTGACTATGACGGTATAGGTTAATAATTAAATGCTGCACACTCTTATATAAGTAAGCCTTTATAGATTCATTATACAAACTGCCCATTTTTTCGTACAGCTTGGTAAAGGCTTCCTGAATAACATCTTTTGCCTGATCGTTGTCTTTAAGTTTATTGAGTGCAAAACTGTAAAGTACTGCCCAGTAGCGGTTATAAATCTCTTCAAATGCATGAGTATCCTCCAGAATTAATAACTCTGTAAGTTTAGCATCTGAATAAGATTCGTATTTCGCCTTCATGACAATACAGGTAAATCGTGAAATCCAAGTTAGATAGTAAAAATTCGAAAAGCAAGTATTAGCATGATTATGTCATGGAAGAATCTGCTATTGAAAGCAATAACATAATGAAAGTCTAATAGTTAGTGATGAATACTCAATTTTAGTCGTTCCCGGTACGAAATTAACATTAATGATTTTCCCCTGCGGTTAAGACGAAGTTAATTAGCTGTATAGAGACAAAAAAAGGGCCTGAAATAATTTCAGACCCTTTTCTATTATTTACCAAAGACCATTTTAAACCTGATAGCAGGATCATCATGTTCTGTGGGATTGAAGACATGTAAAAGGTAGTATTTGCCCTGTACCCAGTCCTGCACCGCATTATCATAAAACGGACTCCCCGGGTTGCCGCTCTGCCCTCCGGGATAGATGCCGTAGGCTTCTGTTTTATCAGAGAGCTGGACAACCATACGCCAGGAAGGGCCATGCGTTTGTTTAGTGGCGTTGACGATATGACGCCCACCACCGGTAGCCAGGTGCATAGCACTGAAAGCAGGAAGACTGCGTGTGAGATGACGGATATCCGTACCACGGTAACGCCCCCATTCCAGTATTTTTCGAGATTCCAGTATCTGCACGCTATCGGAAGTGATTTTGAAAGCCTGATCAACTAAAGAAGATAGTGTTTCTTTCTCAGGAGTATTAACATTGTCGATGAAATGCATGGACGAGTCGCGGATCAGCCAGAGAAGGGTGGTTTTCTCCCAGGGCATCTGCAACGCCATTTTAGTACCGAGATCGTCTTTCCAGATGAGATTCATCAACTGGTCCCAGAAAATGTAGAATATAGTGGCTCCTTTGCTGTCTGGTGAATTTTGAAGGTTCCAGTCAGAGAGAAGTTTGAAGTATGGTTTTTCGGCAGGAGAAACAGCGGTAAGGTGCTTTTTGAGCAAGGGCAGCGCTGCACGGGCGAAAAGGTTCATGTTGTCGTTCTGAAGCTGCATCATGTCCTGTACAGTGATTTGACTGGCAGCAGAAAGGACTTCATTGATGCGCTTACCGCGGAACAGGTCGTAGTCGCCGATATAGTTGTACGGATAGCTGCTGTCAGTAGGATGCTGGTTGGCGGAACTGACGAAAGCACGCTCCGGATTGTGCATATGCGGGTTCTGGTCCATGGGGATGTACCCCTGCCAGGCGAAAGTACTGTCGCTGCCGGGCATGATGTACTTGCCCTGGTCTTTCCAGCGGAGCGGGTACTGCCCGTTATGCCAGATCGCGATGTCGCCCTGTTTATCAGCGAATGCGAAGTTTTGCGCCGGGCAGGCGTAATGTTTCAATGCGGCGATGTAATCGTCGTAATTACGGGCCTTATCGAGCTGGAGGAAAGTGCGTAACTCATTGGACGGGTCGAGCGCCTTCCAGTGCATAGCGAGATACTGGCCACCGGCGGTAGTGTCGGGGAAAGTGTTGTCAAAGAGGACTGGTCCCCAGACGGTATAAGCGACGGTATCGTAGTAAGGCTTGCTGTCGCGGATGGATATCTTTTCGATGCGTTCAGTAGCGTCGCGGTATTGCCCGTTGAAGAGGTATTGCTTATGGCCGTTACGGAACTGCATCTGGTAATAGTCTTTCACGTCTTCTTCCCCATTGGTAACGCCCCAGGCGATGTGGTCATTGAACCCGATGATCACACCGGGAGCACCGGGTAAGGAAGCGCCGTAAACATTCATCTCCGGCGTATGGATCTGCACTTCATACCAGAGGGAAGGGAGACTCAGGTTCAAGTGAGGGTCGCTGCAAAGAATAGGTGCACCGGAACGTGTTTTGGAACCGGCGACAGCCCAGTTGTTACTCCCGTTGTCCGGGTCGGGCTTGTCTTCTTTGAAGCTGAGCAGCTTGCCTGCCAGTCGGATGATACTGTCCGGTGGCGGGACCGCCTTCACGGTAGCAGCATCGAAATGGGTACCGGCAGGAATGATAGGGTCCAGGCTGTCACTGAAATCGGGGTACATCAGGTCGAAGTCGGATTTGCTGAATAAGCGACGGGCATTTGTATATTCCAGATCATCAGCAGCACCGGCAAGGTCCTGAGCCATTAGTTTGAGTAATATTCCGGAGTTGAGCGATGTCCAGGGTTCCGGTTTATAGTTGAGTAATTTATATTCTATGGGCAGTTCGGCTGTGCTCAGGCTGTTGATATAGGCATTAACACCGGCAGAATATGATTCGATAGCTGTTTTGGTAATAGGGTCTGCTTCCATTTCCTTAAGGGCCACTTCAGCAGCGTAAACCATTCCTTTGCGGCGTTGCATCCGGTCGTAGTTCAGCATTTTGCTGCCGAGGATCTCGGAGAGGCGGCCGGAGGCGGCGAAGATTTGCAGCTCCATTTGCCAGAGGCGGTCACGGGCATGCATATATCCTTCTACATAGTAAGCGTCTGCATCGTTTTCAGCGAAGATATGAGGCACCATCCTGTCATCCAGCCAGACTTCCGTCTTCCCTTTTAAACCGGGGAGGTCCAGTTGTTCGTTATAGTCTTTGCTGATAGGGGTGGCATTTTGCCAGAAACCTTCCTGTGGGCTCAGGAGTTTGCCTAAGGGAGGGAGTGAACCCCATTTGTTGTCCAGCGTTGCAATAAATCCGATCGTAATGGCCGCCGTAATGGCGAAGGGAATGAGTCTCATGGCTAAAAATGATGATCAGCTAATATACATAATAATGTGCTAACCCAGGATTTTCAGAATTAAGTAGTGACCCGGTTTGATTACATAATCTTCGCGCCAGATGTTTTTGCTCATAAATACACCTTATCTGACGTGAATATCAGGTGAAGTTAAATTGAAAAACAAATCCGGAACCCATATTCCAAAGCTACATCAGAGAACTAAACAGTCAGATGCAGTGTATTTATGAGCAAAAACTTCTGGCCAAATTCAGGAACTTAGTATACCTATCAACTGATCAACTTCTTCCGTTGTATTATAACTATGTAACACAATTCTAAGACGCTCCTTGCCCCTGGGGACAGTAGGATGCATGATCGCTCTTACGTCCAGGTTAGCCGACTGTAACTTCTCAGCCAATTGCCGGATCACTTCATTACCCGGGGCCAGCACCACCTGTATCGGCGTTTCACTGGGCAGGACGTTTAAGCCTGCGTTCTGGAATTGAGAGATTAAAGAAGATAAATGCTCACGGGCGCCGTTCATATAAGGGAACAGGTCATAACTCGCCATGATAGCTGCTATAGCTGTATGCGGCAACGCCGTTGTATAAATAAAGGACCGGGAGAAATTAATAAGATAATCCCGCAAATGAGCAGAACCCAGCACCACCGCACCATGACAACCCACCGCTTTCCCAAAAGTATGCACCCGCGCAAAACAGGGTAAATTCAGATGCTGTACCAACCCCTCTCCTTTCTCTCCCACTACACCGGTAGCATGCGCTTCATCCACAATCAAATGCGCATTGAACTTATCACAAAGAGCAGCAAAATCAGCCAATGGGGCCATATCCCCGTCCATAGAATACACAGACTCCACCGCCACAAAGATATTCCCCTCCGCATGTTTCAACTTCTTATGCAAATCTTCCGCATCATTATGAGCAAAGGAAAACGCCTGGGCTTTGGATAACCGGATACCATCACGGATAGACGCATGGATCAACTGGTCATAAATGATAGTATCCCCTTTCTGCGGCACACAGGAAAACAACCCGATATTGGCATCGTAGCCGGAGTTATAGATCAATGCGGCGGGCGACTGATGGAAGGCAGCCAGCATACTCTCGGCCTCTTCTATCCATACATAATTCCCTGCCAGCAAACGGGACCCCGTACTGCCATGCATAAACGGTCTTGCCTGTAACAATGCATGCACCGCTTCCTGCATCGCAGCGCTGCGGGCCAGTCCCAGGTAATCGTTAGAACAAAAGTCCGTCATTCCGGGAGCAGGTATCCGTAACTCACGGAACGCATGTTGTTCCTTACGTAATGATAAATGCTTTAAAAGAAAATCTTCCTTCATCACACAAAGCTAAGTAACTTTGCGAAATGAGTAAGGTATCCATATTAGGGCTCCAGTTACCTACTGATCCACGCTGGGTAAACCTGGCAGAGATTTCCCTGGAAGAAGTACTGACAGATCATGCTTTTTGTGAACAGAAAGCGGCTACTTCCTGTATTTCCCTTATTCAGCGATATCCTGATAAAAGTATGCTGGTAGAGGAACTGGCGCCTATTGTTACCGAAGAATGGGGGCATTTCCGGCAGGTACTGGCCGAAATGAAAAAACGTGGATATACCTTAGGAAAACAACGCAAAGACGCCTATGTGAACGCCTTAATGCTCCATCAGAATAAAGGCGGTGACCCGGCATCCGTATTACTGGACAGGCTGCTTATTTTTGCCCTGATAGAAGCGAGAAGCTGTGAACGGTTCAGGTTATTAAGCGAAGGACTGGAAGATGATTATCTCCGCGAATTTTACCGTAAATTCATGATATCAGAAGCAGGACATTACCGGCTGTTCATAGACCTGGCAAATGAATATTTACCGGAAGACAAAGTAAAGACCCGCTGGGCGGAATGGCTGAAAATAGAAGCAGAGATCATCACCGGACTGGAAGTACGGGGCGACAGAATGCACTAAAAATTAAACCCGATATTCACGTACACCCTCAACCGGCCATCCTGGTCGGAATGCATCACAGAACCTTCAATAGGCCCCATAAAAGTGGAATATCCCATCGTTAAACCATAACCGGTAAGGTGTTTGTATTTCTCAGAAACACTACCGGAGAAGTCGTACAATGCTCCTCCTACCTTAGGAATAGCAAAGATGTTACGCGTCAGCTCATATTGCCAGGCCAGTTGTACCGTGGCAGCGCTGGAAGTAACGACCTCTCCTTCTAAAAGTCCTATAAACGGTAACTGGTTGCGCATCACGTTATTCAGTCCACCAATCATAAAGGCGTTAATAGGCCCCTGGTTATGGTTGAAGTTGATACCACTGCCACCCGCAAATTGTATGGAGCTTTTATAACTGAGCGGGAAATTATACTTCACCTGTATCGTAGCCCGCTGATAATCATTAAAAGACAGATCGGAAGTGCTTACCGGTACTTCAACACCATCATGGAAAACACGGTAACCGGGATGCTGGTTATAGATCCAGCCGGTCTCCGCGTGCAGGTCTACCCCACTGCGCGGATATATTTTCCGGTCGAGGGAATTCATCCCGAAATAGAAATAAGAGTTAAGCTGATTACCATTACCACGCACTACCTCATCTCCGGCATACCGGG
Organism: Chitinophaga oryziterrae; assembly: GCF_009758125.1. Lineage (GTDB taxonomy): Bacteria > Bacteroidota > Bacteroidia > Chitinophagales > Chitinophagaceae > Chitinophaga > Chitinophaga oryziterrae. Next base: position 1,531,969 of record NZ_WRXO01000001.1, on the reverse strand, counting down.
GATTGACATTCAGGAACTCCCAGCGGGTCCCTAAACCCATTGCCATAATACTGTTAAAGGTATACTGCATGTGGATGTCCGTACTGAGATATCTGCTGTGGTATTGGTCCCTGGCATTAAAATCTTCATACAAGGTCATCGCATTATCTTCATAATTAACCCCCAAACCCAGACCGAAATTCCGTTTAGGACCAAGATATTTGAAATACGCTGCTTCAAGACGCGGATTCTCACTGATAGCCACGGTAAGGTATGCACGGGAGTTAGGTACGATGAAATTCCTTTGGGTGATATTGACGATCGCACTGGCATTGGTAAAACTGTTATACTGCAATGCGAACTTTACATAAGTCAGCGGATTCTCTTCAACATTGACACTCATGCTGTTCTTATTATCAATTTCAGGATGCAGCTCGTACGTAATCATCTTATAAAAACGGGTACCGAATACATTTAATACAGATTCCTTGATCTGCTCCGCCGTATAACAACCACCAGGTTGCAACCCTAATCTCCCCCTGAAAAACTTCTCATCAGAATGCACCAGCCCTGTTACACGGATAGTGGTCAGTTCGATATCAGGTGTAAAAGGCAGCCTGTTCTTCTCCGGTGGTGGTGTGGAATATAATGCGTTCAGAGAATCGGCCAGGTGTTTGAAGACAGGATACATCTCCGCTCCTTTGCGCCTTCCCGTTTCAATAATAGAATCGATACTGTTAAAACTGGCGGCGGAATAGTTTTCCAGGTTGTGGTGGATGTAAATATCACACTGCGCCCTTTCTTTAGGAAAGTCTTCCGCATCTTTATAAAAGCCTAACTGATAAAGGATATCTAATGGTGTGATGAGCTGTTCTGCTTTTCTCAATCCCCCTGCCACATTAGACCCTATCACAATATCAGCCCCCATTTCTTTAGCGGTAAGCACCGGAAAGTTGCGTACCACTCCACCATCTACCAGTTTCTTATTCCCTATTTTAACCGCAGTAAAAATAGAAGGAATGGCCATACTGGCACGGATAGCCGTGACGATATTCCCGGAATCCAGGGTCACGATATCACCGGTGGTCACATCTGTGGCTATACATTTAAAAGGAATATTGAATTTTGAGAAGTCGGTCTGATTTTTCATAGGCCAGCAAAGCCGCGCCAGTTCCAGCCATAACTGTTCTCCGGATATCACGCCCGAAGCCAGTTTAGGCTTTCCGTACTCAAAAGGGATCTCGATAATGTATTTATTGTATTCCGGTTTTTCCTCGTAAGAGATATCTGTGAGTACAGGCTGATTGGAGAAGAGATTGTTCCAATCCAGTTGTTTAGCCATCTTTTCAATCGTATCCCCGGAATAACCCATGGCATACAATGAACCCACGATACTACCCATACTGGTACCGGTAACATAATCTATTTTCAGGCCGGCGCTGTCCAATGCCTCCAGGATACCGATATGTGCCAGACCTTTCGCTCCCCCTCCACTTAATGTCAAACCTATTTTGGGCCGCACCTGAGCCTGGAGCAGCGCAGGATAGATAAATCCCAGTAACAAACAAAATAAAGCCCGTCTTATGCGCATAATGTCCCTTGTTATGATGCCATCAATAAAGTTAATAATATTTATATGTTTTTTACTATATTATGCCACTTTTCCAATTTCCACATATGAAAGACAACAAAGTACAAAGCATCTGGCAGGTAATCCTCGCCTCTTCCGCAGGTACACTCATCGAATGGTATGATTTTTACATCTTCGGGAGCCTTGCATTTATTATCTCTGAAAAATTCTTTCCCCCCAGTAATCCCGGTCTGGCATACATCGCTACCCTGGCTACGTTTGCTGTAGGGTTTATTGTGCGTCCTTTCGGAGCAATTGTTTTCGGACGTCTCGGAGATATTACCGGCCGTAAACATACCTTCCTGCTTACTTTGCTGATCATGGGCGGCTCTACGTTTGCCATAGGACTGGTCCCCGGCTATCATAGTATCGGTTATTTAGCGCCGGTTATTGTGCTGATACTAAGATTATTACAGGGATTGGCCCTGGGTGGTGAATATGGTGGCGCGGCGACTTATGTGGCGGAACATTCCCCGCATGATAAACGCGGGTATTATACCAGCTTTATACAAACCACGGCAACCCTGGGGTTGTTCATCTCCCTGGCCGTGATACTTATTACACGTACCAGCATGACACCGGAAGATTTTAACAGTTGGGGATGGCGTATTCCTTTCTGGTTATCGATCGTACTGGTGATAATGTCTTATTATATACGTATCCGTCTGAAGGAATCTCCGTTGTTTACACGATTGAAGGAATCCGGACAAACATCCAAAAATCCCATTAAAGAGAGTTTTGGTAAGAAAGAGAATTTGAAACTGGTACTGTTGGCACTGTTTGGCGCAGCTATGGGTCAGGGCGTTATCTGGTATACCGGTCAGTTCTACGCACTCTCTTTCCTGCAGAAAACCATGCGGATAGAGTTTATACAGTCTAATGTGATCATCGCCATCGCATTGTTACTGGGCGCTCCTTTCTTTATTTACTTCGGTAAGTTATCTGATAAAATAGGACGTAAAAAGATCATGATGACAGGGATGCTGATCGCCGCCCTGGGCTACTACCCTATTTATGCGGGCATGGATTACATTGCGGACCTTAGCAAAAAAACGGAGAACACCGGTCAGTATGCGATAGAGAGCAACATCAGTCGCAACAAGGATATGCAGAATATTGAACGCACCATTAAAACCAGGGTGTTCACTGACGGTACTAAAGAATTAGAAACGATCACCACCGTAGATGGGAAAGCGGATTCTAAAAAGGAAGTAGTAGTAAGTACCAGGAACGTAATCCTGCTGATATTACTGGTATTTATACAGGTACTTTTTGTGACAATGGTCTACGGCCCTATTGCAGCATTTTTAGTAGAACTGTTCCCGACGCGCATCAGGTATACTTCCATGTCCTTACCTTATCATATTGGTAACGGGGTTTTCGGGGGATTACTGCCCACTATCTCCACCATACTGGTTACGGAAACGAATCATCACCTGGCTGGGTTGATTTATCCTATCGGGATTGCATTGATATGCTTTGCAATAGGGATGGTATATATAAAGGATTATATGATCAATAAAGATTAAAATAAGCGGATTCTTTTTCCAGTTTCAGATAAGGGTGCTGTTCCAACAGTACCCTTGTTTTTTTGGCATACGTTTGTAGAAACTGTTGATGCTGCGGGCTTTTCGGGTTAAAAGGCCGGTGTGCCATGGCCCGCTGAAGATCTTCAATAGCGGGAAGTAGTTTTTGCCCTTCGGGCGATAAACAGCTATTGGTAAAATGCTCCCATACATAATTGACAGCCGTCTCATTGGGATGTACCAGATCATCTTTATAAAACCGGTAATCCCTTAAATCATCTAACACCAGTTCATAAGCCGGGAAATAAAACAAGCGGTTAAATTTATTTACAAGATGATGGACCGCCTGTAACAATACGGCCTTACTTAAATTATTCTCCACTACCCCATCGCGGACATAACGTACCGGGCTGACTGTAAACATGATCTTGATGTCCTTATTCCTGAAGAACAGGCGGTGCATCATGTTATCCAGAGCGGTGATAACATCCTGCGGAGAGAGGAGTTTTTTATGGAAGGAGGATGCCGGTACTTTATGACAGTTTCCCACCATCCGGTTATTGTCTTTTAAGGTGTAAGCATGCGCACAGCCGAAAGTGATGAATAGCCAGTCAGCCTTCTCAATTCTTTCAGCCGCAGCCGCGGCAGCGGTATTGATGTTTAACAGTGTTTCTTCAGCAGATAAAGCGGAGAAACGGCTGTGATGGTCCCAGCTATGCCATAGGTCATTATGCTGGAATAAGTCTTCCGTAGTATATTGTTTACCGTCCAGGTAACGCTGTAAAGCTTCGGTGATGCTGATGGGGTTATATAATATCCCATGAGGGTTTACCAGTGCATCGAAGTGAAACTGTTGCAGTCGTTCCCCTATTTCTTCCGCAAAACAAGACCCCATCAGTAATAACTGATCCCGATATTGTATGGGTGTTGAAATCGGTTCTACCGGAAAAGTAAGGCGAAAGTTGCTCATCATATAAAAATACGTTCTGCTATCTGCTGGGCTGCCGTTAACGCAGCTATATCCAGTTTCAGTGCTTCATGCTGTCTCACGCAATAGTCCAGCAGGTTTTCAGTCGCCAGGTTCCCTACCAGTTCGTCCTTAGCCATAGGGCAGCCACCGATACCTTTGATCGCACTGTCGAAGCGACGGCAGCCCTGTTCATAAGCCGCCGCCACCTTCTCTTCCCAGTTATACGGAGCAGAGTGGAAATGCGCCCCGAATTCTACAGTAGGATAAGCAGGTATCAGGCTGGCAAATAAGCGGGTGATAACATCCGGAGTAGCCACACCTACCGTATCCGCGAGGGAAATGGTATGGATGTTCATTTTCACCAGTTCATCTACCCATTGCAAAGCAACCGCTTCATCATAAGGGTCTCCGTAAGGATTCCCGAAGCCCATAGAGATATAGACCACCAGTTGTTTGCTGTTTTTGATGCACAGTTCCTGCAGACTGTCTACCAGTTCCAGTGAATCGGCGATCGTTTTATTGGTATTCCTTAACTGGAATGTTTCTGAGATAGAGAAAGGATAACCCAGGTAATCTATTTCATCGAATACTACCGCTTCTTCCGCCCCGCGCTGGTTGGCCACTATAGCCAGCAGTTTACTCCTGGAACCTGCCCGTTTAAGACGGGGGATCACCAAAGCCGTATCTGCCATCTGCGGGATGGCTTTAGGAGATACGAAACTGCCGCAGTCGAGGGTATCAAACCCTACCTTCAGCAAAGCGTTGAGGTAACTGATTTTATCTTCCGTGCTAATGGGGCTATGCCAGCCCTGCATAGCATCGCGTGGACATTCGATGAGTTTCATGTATGAAATGATTTAAATACCTCTCTGCTTCATCGCCTCGTACAGGATAATACCGGCAGCCACAGATACGTTGAAAGATTCAAAGTTGCCGCTCATAGGAATATGGAACAGGTGGTCCGATGCTTTCAGCAAAGCAGGATACACCCCTTTATCCTCAGAACCCATAATAATGGCCACAGGCTCCTGGAACGGACAATCATACAACTTCATTTCTGCTTCCATTTCACTGGCTATCACCTTGATACCGTTCAGGTGCAGGGTATCTATCGCTTTCAGCAGGCTGTTGACCCGGCATACGGAAATCTTTTCCAGTGCCCCTGCCGATGATTTAATCGCTTCTTCGTTGAGGGCAGCAATCCCTTTGTCGGGTATGATGATCGCCTGTGCACCGCAACAAACAGCACTACGGGCAATGGCCCCTATATTACGCACGTCCGTGATACTGTCCAGGATCAGGAACAGGGGTACTTGTCCCTGGTCGGTCACATGGGAGATCACGTCCTGTAAATCGAGATAATTGATGTGGCCAGTGATGGCAATCACGCCCTGGTGATTAAAGGAAGTTAACCCATTGAGTTTCTCTGCGGGTACACTATTGATGGGGATATTATTCTCTGCAGCCAGTTGCTGGATCAGCGGGATGATATCTCCGCTGGCGCCACGTAACATATAAATACGCTCAATCGCCTTGCCCGATTTGATAGCCTCTACTACAGGCTGACGGCCGATTACCATTGATGATGCTTTCGGTCTTGGCGCATGCTGCCGGGCCCCGGCAGACTTAAATCTTCTTTGTTCCATTGGCGCAAAGATAACGCTAAATCAAATCTCTCCTTCCAGCAGCATCAGTTTTACCTTCTGGATGGCTGTAATAGAGAGCGAGTCCGTGATCTCATGGTCCTTCACCATCTGGTAAGCCGTATCAAAAGGGACCTTTTTGATGAATAACTGCTCTGTTTCTTCCGGCTCGGCCGTACGCTGTTCCAGGTGACGGGCCAGGTACACCACGCCGGCTTCATCAGAAACGGAATTGGAAAGGTGAATGCGGACAATGGGCTGCCAGCTTTGGGCAACCAGACCGGTTTCCTCCAGCAGCTCTCTTTTGGCAGTATCCAGGGTATCTTCTCCCAGCGGACCACCACCTTCGGGAATTTCCCAGCTAAACTGTTCCAGGGGAAAACGGTATTGCCCTACCAGGTAAATATGATGGGCTTCGTCCAGGGCCACTACGCCAACGGCCGCATTTTTGAAATGTACTACGCCATAAATGCCAGGGCCCCCGGCCGGGTTCAATACCTGATGTTCAGTAACACTGATCCAGTTATTATCATATTTCTTATCACTGGAGAGGATAGTCCAGGGGTTGTGTCTGATGTCCATGCCACAAATATAAAAAAATAACCGCCTCCGGGATTAACCGGAGACGGTGTCAACCAGATGTACGGCGGTAAATACCTTTGTTCATCATACCTAAATCTAAATCGTATCTTTTGTAATTACTTTCAATTGTTGAAGATGATGTTTTAAATGTTCCACATAGTCAGTCACCAGGAACAATAATGTTACAGGTGCGCGATCGCTGATCTTACACTGATGCTGGAGCTTAGTCGCTGGTATAGTACGTATAGTTATCGACAGGTGCTTATTAAACCCTGCCCATAGATTTATTAAATTGTGCCAGCCCATATGCTGCCATGCTTGTCCCCTTACCCAAAAATCCTGATCGTATCCAGGTATTTCCAGCAAAGATATTTGTTGTGATCTTATAAAACGAGTGTTATTATTAATTCCTGAGTCAATCAGATGCCCAATGATCTCTTTTGCACTCCACTTCCCTCTCTCCGGACGCTCTGCTGCAGCGGATTCAGGCACTTGTTCGAGTAGTGGAAAAATTTCTTCCACAATTTTTAATAATTCATCCGCAGCGGCATAATGAACATTCTCTTCTTCTCTTGAGATCTCCATTTTTATATTACTCCGCTGATACCTTTCCGCTTCCAGGGGGATCTCCCTGAAGCCCAGGCGCTGATATAACTTAATGGCAGGTACCAGTTTGGTATTGGAATACAGGATAACTTTTTTAAATCCCATCTCCCATGCCAGCCTTATAATATGTGTGGCCAGCTCCGCTCCTATCCCCTTGCCCTGGAAGGCTTCATCTACCGCCATCTTTGTCATTTCCACTGTTTCACCGTCTATTTTTTTCAGGGCTACGGTACCGGCTATATCGGAACCGATAGCAGCAAAAATAATGGTGCCTCCTGTATTGATAATATACTCGTCCGCATGTTCCAGTACATCCAGGTCCACAGGTTCCAGCGTAAAGTATTTTCTTATCCAGTGTTTGTTCAGTCTTTCGAAATCCGGTAAATATTCCGGAGAATACGTTAAGATTTTCATGCTACCTGTTTATTACGGCTTACCGCCAGTTTTACAATGTATACGCCTGTCAAGGTAACCAGACTGGAAATCACGGTAATCCAGTTGATATGTTCTTTGAGGATCAGCCATCCCAGCAACACCGCTACGATCGGATTAATATAGGCGTATACGGAAGCCAGTGACGGAGGCAGGTTATTCAGCACAAATACATAGGCTGAATATCCCAGTATAGATCCTATAAAGATCAGATAGATCAGGCTGCCCCATAATTCAACGCCTTCCCCGCCTGAAGGGAACGGATGCCCCATCAGCAATGCCGTGATCACCATCACGATACCACTGAATAACATCTGGAAACCCGCGCCGTACAAGAAGTTCACCTTCAGCGCCCAGCGGGTGGTAAGTACCGAACCCAATGCCCAGCTCACGCAGGCGATAAGCGTAAGGATAATACCCAACCGGAATTCGGGGTTCATCAGACTGGCCAGGTAATCGTAGAAGATGCCACCTACGCCGAGAAAGCCTATCAGCATACCCACCAGCAGTAAGACGGACAAACGGCTTCTCTCCACCAGGAAGTAACTGAATATGGTAATCCAGATCGGTACCGTTGCCACGATGATAGCGCATAAACCACTGGGAATATATTGCATGGCCCAGGTAATGAGCCCATTACTGAGACATAACATCATTACACCTATTACGAATAAACGGGACAGGATAATTTTATCCGGCAGCTTATATCCTTTCAATAAAAAGAAAGCCGTTAATAAAATACCTGCGGTCGTCTGACGCAGACCAGCCAGCATCAGGCCATGTGTATGTCTGACACCTATTCTGGATGCCAGGTAAGTGGTACCCCAGAAAAAACTAACTATTATTAACGCTAAATATGCCTTTTTCATATACTTAAAATAAGAACACAAAATTGGCACTAATAACGCAGATAAAACAGATTCAGTTTTGTAATTTTAGACCAGATCAGATTTAGATGTTAGAACAACAGGTTACTGCCGTATTTATGTTTCATCTCATGTTCCAGCAACCATTTCTTTCTCCAAAGGCCACCACCATAACCAGTTAAAGAGCCATCACTGCCAATCACCCGGTGACAGGGCACCACAATGGCCAGATTGTTCTTACCATTGGTAGTACCAACGGCACGGATACTGCCGGGATTATTGATCCGTTTTGCCAGTGTGAGATAAGTGATAGTATGTGCGTAGGGAATGGCTGTCAGTTGTTGCCACACAGTTTGTTGAAACACCGTACCTGTTTGTTCCATGGGAAAAGTGAAGATGCGCAGGCTACCGGCGAAATATGCTTCCAGCTCTTCTGTACAAAGGCGGAAAATATCAGGAAGGGGCCCCTGTTCGGGGACAATACCTTCTTTAAAAGACAGTACATTAATAGCAGTGGCAGTGCCACGCAGGGTTAAAGGGCCAACAGGGGAAGGTATGATATGGGTATATATTTCCATCATCCAACTAAATTACAAAAAACAGATTCATTTTCTGTACTTTTGACCAGATCAGATAATTTTTTACCTATGTTAAAAACAGCAGAACATCTTTATCTTCAGATAGCTGACAAGCTGGAACTACTGATTTCAAAAGAAGTATTAAAGACGGGAGATAAACTGCCTTCTGTACGCACCATGAGCGAAGAACAGGGTGTGAGCATGAGTACTGCCTTCCAGGCATATTATCACCTGGAAGGGAAAGGACTGATAGAATCCAGGCCCAAATCGGGCTATTACGTGATCTTTTGTGCACGTCGCCTGCCGGATATGCCGCAGAAATGTGAGGCGGTCAAAAAGCCGGAAGAAGTGACCGTGCATGATATGATCTCCAAAATGTTCGTGCAGGCTTCCAATAATGAAATACTGAAATTCTCTTCTGCCGTACCACTGGCATCGCTGTTACCTACCGCCAAGTTATCCAAAGCCATGATACAGGCCATGCGGAATACAGATGCGGCAGGACTGGGATACGAATCCACCCAGGGTAATGAAAACCTGCGCAGGCAGATAGCGCGTATGTCTATCCTATGGGGTGGTGCTGTAAGTGAAGAAGATATCATCACCACATCAGGATGTATAGATGCACTGCACCTCTGTCTCTCTGCGACTACACAACCGGGAGATACCATCGCGATTGAAAGTCCGGCGTATTTCGGTACCCTGCAACTGGCTGAAAGCCTGGGACTGAAAGTACTGGAAGTCCCTACTCATCCGGCTACAGGCGTGGACCTGGAATATCTGGACAAAGCCATTCCCCGCTTTAAGATCAAAGCCTGTGTATTCGTGACTAATTTCAATAATCCATTAGGCGCTTGTATGCCTGATTCACATAAACAGGAACTGGTACGACTGCTGGAGAAATATGATATTCCGCTGATAGAAGATGATATATACGGGGATATGTATTTTGGAAAAGAAAGACCGTCTGTATGTAAAACGTTTGATAAAAGCGGACTGGTACTGTTATGTAATTCCTTCTCCAAAGCGCTTGCTCCGGGATTTCGTGTAGGCTGGACACTTCCCGGCCGTTATAAAGACAAAGTACTGCAACTGAAACGTACCCGCTCTATTTCCTGTGCTTCTTTGCCAGGGGCCGCTATCGCTCATTTTTTAGAGAATGACCGCTATGAGCATCATCTGCGGAATACCCGTAAAGCCTTGCATACACAGTATTTACGGCATTTGCAGGCGGTAACGGATTACTTCCCCGAAGATATCTGTATCACCCGTCCGCAAGGCGGTTTTGTGCTCTGGATAGAGTTAAATCAAAAGATCAATACGTTTGAACTGTACGACCAGGCGCTAAAACATAAAGTGTCTTTTGCTCCCGGCCGCATCTTCTCTTTACAGGAAAGATATGGCAACTGCCTGCGCATCAGTTATGGTAATCCCTGGAGTAAACAAGTGGAAGATGGTATTAAAACAATAGGACGGTTAATTAAAAAAATGAGTTAAGCCGTTTTCCGGTAGTTCAATATTGCCCATCCATTCAGTATTATTGCAAAAACGATCTCTATCAGCAGGGGTATTTTGATATCATTGAACCCGCTGCCTTTCAGTACGATCATCCTCATCACATCTATGAAATAGGTGACAGGTGATAACCGGGCTATTACTTTCCCCCATACCGGCATATTATCTACAGAAATAAACAATCCGCTCATCAGGATAAAAATGATGATGAAGAAAAACGCCACAAACATCGCCTGTAACTGCGTATCGCTGTAAGTGGATATCAACAGTCCAAAGCCCAGCATAGCTACCAGGTAAACGGACAGGAAGCCATATAACAGGAACAGGTTCCCCACAGGGATAATACCGTATACCAATCGCGCTATCAGCAATCCTATCGTAAAATCTATCATACCGATAATCCAGAAAGGGATCATCTTTCCCATGATAAATTCCCATTTCTTTACAGGTGTTACATTGATCTGCTCTATCGTTCCTACCTCTTTCTCTCTTACTATATTTAAAGCCGCCACAAAACCACATACCATTGTTACCAGTATCACCAATATCCCCGGTACCATGTAAATACGGTAATTCAGATAAGGATTGAACCAGTCGGAAGAACGGATATCTATTCCTGTATTTGCCTGTTGCGGGAGTAACTTCATTCTTATCTCACTGTTAAAATCTGCTAAAATGGTATTGAGATAAGAGCTGCCTAATCCTGCTTTGGTACCATTGATGGCATCAGCAGCCAGGTAAACAGGTCCTGCTCCTTCTTTAATTAACTGCTCTTCGAAATTTGCCGGTATTTCTATGATGATATCTGCTTCTTCACTTTCAATCTGTTTCATTGCTTCCGGAAAAGAAGCGGTGTTAGCGGTGATACGGAAATATCCTGAAGAACCTATTTTAGCCAGTAATTGCTGAGAGTAACCGGAATGATCATGATCTATGACGGCCAGGTTGATGTTCTTTACATCAAAGTTAGCGGCCAGTGGCATGATCAGCAACTGGATCACCGGCATGATAAAGATCACAGGGAGTAACCCTTTATCCCGGAAGATCTGTTTAAACTCCTTCTCCAACAGAAATCTTAATGTTCTCATGCCAAACGGATTTTAAAACGCTTAATACTGATAGTGAGCAGGGTGACGGTCATACCCGCCAATACCAGTGTTTGTTTCCAGACAGCCCAGAATCCCAGTCCTTTTAACATCACCGCCTTTACAATGAAATAGTACCAGCGGGAAGGAATGAAGTTAGAGATGATCCGCAAAGGCAGGGGCATATTTTCCAGGGGGAAGATAAAGCCCGTAAAGAGGATCGTAGGCAGCATCATACCCATCATTGATATCAGCATAGCTGTTTGCTGGGATTGTGTCACAGAAGAGATTAAAAGGCCCAAAGAAAGGCAGCTGATGATGAACAACGAGCTTTCCGCGAATAATAGTAACAGGCTGCCCCTGATAGGTACATCTAATACGAATACGCTCAGTAATAAGATCAGGATGAAATCCAGTAATGATAAAACGAGATACGGGACCGCCTTTGCCAGTACTACATAAGTAGGGTTAAAGGGGGATACCAGCAGTATTTCCATGGTACCATTTTCCTTTTCACGGACAATGGAGACAGATGTTAATGTGGTACAGATGATCATCAGTACCAGGGCGATTACACCGGGAACGAAGTTCATAGAGCCGTTCAGGGAAGGGTTGTACAGCATTCTTGTAACCGGGATAATCTGGTAAGGCTGCGCTGAAGGTGGCTGTATAATAGCTGTTAAGTAGTTCGTTAATGTTTTAGCGGTATTAGGATCTGATGCATCTGCAACGATCTGGATGCGCTTTTCGTTTTCGAAGTCTGCCGGGAACACGACCGCACACCGGATATTCCCTCTTTTAAAAGCAGCTTCAATATCTTCTCCGGGGTCTATATCGAAGTAGGTACTGGCATTGATCTTTGCGATCAGTTGCTGCGAAGCAGCATCCTTTGCCTGATCTACCACGATGATCTTTGCATTCTTTACCTCTGTCGTCAACGCATAACCGAATAACAAAATCTGCATGGTCGGTAATCCGAACAGGATCAGCAATGTTCTTCTGTCGCGGAAAACGTGGTAAAACTCTTTTCTGACAAATACCAGGAATTGTTTCATGGGTGTTAGTTTAATCGGCCGAACGTTTAGCGCCTCTTGCCAATGCATAAAATACTTCGTCCATCGTCTCTGCCCTGTATCGCTGTTTCAGGCTGGCAGGTGTATCCAGCGCATCTATACGTCCATCTACCATGATAGAGATACGGTTGCAGTATTCCGCCTCATCCATGTAATGCGTGGTAACGAACACCGTGATACCACTGTCCGCAGCTTCGTATATCAAATCCCAGAATTGTCGGCGGGTAACAGGATCTACACCACCGGTGGGTTCATCCAGGAATACTATTTTAGGCTGATGGATGATAGCGACAGAGAAAGCGAGTTTCTGTTTCCAGCCTAACGGGAGTTCTCCCACCATTTTCTTTGATTCACCCTGCAACCCCAGTTTATTGATCAGCCCCTCTCCTTTTTCTTTTAACTCCCCGTTTGTTAATCCATAGATACCACCATAGAAACGGATATTTTCTTTTACGGTCAGGTTTTCATACAGAGAGAACTTCTGACTCATATATCCTATATTCTTCTTGATGGATTCCTGTTTGGTGAATACATCGTAACCAGCTACGGCAGCTTCTCCTGAAGTAGGGTAAGATAGTCCGCACAACATACGCATAGCGGTAGTCTTACCGGCGCCATTGGCGCCGAGGAAACCGAATATTTCCCCTGTATTTACCTCAAAGGAGATATTGTCTACGGCGACGAAATCACCGAAGCGTTTTGTTAATCCTTTACAGGTGATCGCTTTTTCATTCATGTTTTAAGAGTAATCGGATAAAACAATCTTCAATACCAGGCGCTACTTTTTTAATAATAACATCCGTATGCCCCTTTACGTACCCGGCTAATGCATTTTCGCTGATGCCTGATACGTGCAGGTATTCCCCGAAGGCATAACAACTGGCATATTGTCTTATGTCCTTTAACAACTGGTGCATGTTCGCAGATTTCACCGCATATAACTCATCCGGGTAAGCGTGTTTAATAGCCGCGGGCGTATCTATAGATAAAATACTGCCGCTTTGCATCAAAGCGATCCGCTCACAGAGGTCTGCTTCGTCCATATAAGGCGTGGATACAACGATAGTGATACCCTGTTGTTTTAAACGTTGCAGCATCTCCCAGAATTCCTTTCTTGATACCGCATCCACCCCGGTAGTAGGTTCATCCAGGAACAATACTTCCGGACGATGGATAAGCGCGCAGCACAATGCCAGTTTCTGTTTCATCCCACCCGACAGTTTACCCGCCCTTCTTGTTTTAAAAGGAGCTATCTGTTCATAGATCTCCTTTATCATTGAATAGTTCTCCTTAACAGTGGTACCAAATAAAGTAGCAAAGAAGTGCAGGTTTTCTTCCACTGTTAAATCCTGGTACAAAGAGAATTTACCGGGCATATATCCCACCCGTTTTCTGATCTCCCTGTAATCCTTTACTACATCATATCCATCAACTGTAGCCACACCTGCATCTGCCAGTAACAAAGTAGTGAGAATGCGGAAGATCGTGGATTTACCAGCCCCGTCGGGGCCGATCAATCCAAACAGTTCTCCGTGTTTTACCGAGAAAGAGAGGTCCTTTACGGCAGTCGTTTCCCCGTACGTTTTAGTAATGTTAGTCAGTATGACGGCGTCAGAACTTTGTTGTGGCATACATCCCTATTTTAAGATACCCATCATTCGGTACTCTTATCTTAATTGCGTAAACCAGGTTGGCACGATCGTCTTTTGTCTGGATACTTTTAGGTGTGAACTCCGATTTATCCGCTACCTGGTAAATCACGCCTTTGTATGTTTTAGTATCGGTAGTCACCTGTACAGTTTGTCCCAGTTTGATCAGCGGCAACTGCCCACCGGTGATATAGGCTTTCAATGTCAGCGTATCCAGGTCTGCTATTTTATACAAGGCCTTACCGGTAGCGGTCATTTCTCCTTCCAGCGCATAACGGGCCAACACCGTACCTGAAAGAGGGTTGACGATCACACCTTTCCTGATCTGGTCATCATATTGCGCTATAGCCTTTTCCAGCGGATTCTTTTCACTCAGCACACTGCGGTTCTGGGTAGCCACGTTGGTAGAGCTGACCGTTAACTGCTGTCTTGTAACATTCATTGATTGCTGCAACTGATCCACCTGTGCATTGATATCATCCAGTTGTTTAGGCGTAGCAGCATCTGCTTTCACCAGGTTCACGGTCCGTTGCTGTTCATGCAGCAGTTGTTTCATCTGAGCTTCCTGCACGGCCAGTTGTTTCTTCACCAGCAGCAGCTGGGGTTGCACATCGGCTGTTTTTTCGCCCAATGCCATAATGGATGCTTTTACCTGTTCTTTCTGCAGGGTGATGCCTGTTACATCGATCTGTCCGACTACAGCCCCTTTGTGTAAGGTATCACCCTCTTTCACTATAAAGGAAAGCAGTTGTCCATTCTGTTGTGCAGATACGATCACTTCGTCTGCTTCAAAATAACCGGAGGCATCCCCTTCATCCTTTTTACCGGAGCAGGAAGCCAGGAACAGGAGCATAATAAATAATGTGTGTTTCATATGCGATTAATTACCGGAAGTGTTTTTACTGTTGTATTGTATCTGTAGCAACTGGATTTCATGTAATGCCAGATTCTGTCTGGCCTGGTTCTCTGCATTCACCTGACTGATATAATCATGAGAGGTGATGACACCATTCTCTAATTGCGCCACGGCAGCGTTTTTAACAGAAGTACGCAAAGCAATGATCTGCTGGTCCTGCGAGATCATATCATCGAATTGCTGTGCATTTACCTGCTGTTGTGTTAACGTTAAGCGGGTATTGAAAAGGAATGTCTCCTTTTGTACGTCCAGGTCCTGGCGATTGATACGCAGTGTCTGTTTATTGTTATGGAGTGTATACAGGCTGTTTAAAGTCCAGCTGAGACGAAGGCCGCCCATACCGAAGACACCAAAGCTGTTGTCTATAATATTATAGGTAGGCCGTCCATACCCACCTTGTACAAACGCACTTATTTTAGGCAGGTAGTTAGACCTGAGTTGTTTCTCCTGTATCTCATATGTTTGTTGCTGATGCTCATATAAACTGAGTTCCGGCCGTTTGATATCTGTAACAATATTTATTGCAGCGGGTTTAACCAAAGTAGTAACAGGCTGATTGATGAACAGGGCCAGCATCTGCATATACGCTTTTTTAGCAGCCACCAGTTGGGTACCTGCCTGCTCTACATTCAGCAGTTCGGCTTTCAGTTCATCCGCACTGCTTCTCAGCGCGGTACCATTATCCACAGCTCCCTGCATTTTATGGATACCACTTTCGATATCCGTTCTGCGCAAATCATTCTGCCGCAGTTGTTCCTCTGATAAAAGGATCCCGAAGAATAGCTGGCTTACCCTGTCTTTGACAGCGTAAAGGTTTACTTCCAGCTGTTGTTCCTGGGTAGCGGTAGCTGCCTTGCTGAGTTCTTTCTGATAGTGGATACTGCCCCCGTCGTACAGGGTCTGACTGATCTCCGCCTGTACCTTATACTGGTCCTTGCTTAACTGGGGGAGGCCGGGCAGCGGGAAATGCACGACATCCGACTGATAAGTAGCCTGCCCGGAGAAAGAGAGTTGCGGCAGGTACCCTTTCCCGGCATTTTCCACAGAATAAGCCCCGGACCTGCTAATTAACTCCCGTTGTTTGATGAGCGGGTAGTTCTTAGTGGCCAGTTCATAACATCTGTCCAGGGTAAGTGGCTCCTGGGCCAATGCCTGTGTACTGAATAGCAGGCATATCCAAACGAGATATCTCATAATACTAACTGTTTAATCTAACCATATGGTTAATTACCAGGCAAAAAAATATTTATGCTTTAATCCATGCAAAAATTACTTCTGTTATCACCTTTTTCCTGTCTTCCATCATCATATTGTACTGTACGTTGTCCAGTTGTAAAATACCCTGTACCATTGGCCGGGCTACAAAGGGGAAAACGCAGAGGGACAGGATATTGAGGAGCAACTGGATGGGACTTACTTCTTTGATCTGTCTCTGTTTTCCGGCTTCTACGATCTCTTTCAGAAACAATAATATATTGGGAAAGTTCCCTTGTGTTTTCAATCGCTGCAAAAACATCTCCGGCTGCTGGTTGATCTCATTCAGTACGAACATGGGGAGATAAGGTGCTTCCATCACGCCATCTATATAACTCTCCACAATGGCCGGGACCTTCTCCAGGATCGGCATTGGCTGGCTGAGGACTGTGCCCAGGCGGCCTATCACTTTACCTATTGCCTCATTAAATACGATCTCAAACAGTTTGTCCTTGCTACGGTAGTAATAGTGCAGCATGGCTTTGTTGATCCCCGCTTCGTCTGCAATGTCCTGCATACGTGCGCCAGCCAGCCCGCGTTTTACAAATATCTTCTTGGCCGCTTCGATGATCAGTTCCTCCGTATTTCTCTCTTGTGCCATTACAACTAATTGATTTAACCATTTGGTTAATGCGAAGATAATGGATTAACTCAATTTTCCAAAGAAGACGGATAAATATTTCATCATCTCTTTATTGATAGTCAGTTGTACGGTACGGCCGGTCTTATCGTAGATAAGTACCCCGCTGTCGACCAGGATCTTTATATGATGGGAAACTGTTGGCTGTGATAACCCGGTTAACTCAGTTATTGCACAACATTGAATGGCAGTTTGTTGCGCTGCTGCCAGCAGTATAGATAACCGGTGCTTGTCCGCTATTGCATTTGCCGCTTTTTCTACCATTGCTGCATCCATATGGTAAAAATATAAAATTTTAGACTTCATCCCATGTTTGTGTAATAATTGGCTGATATACAACCGGAAAATACATTTATACGTATATAAAATAATACTCGTGAGCCAACCATGAAGAGTTTCAGACATGCGCATTTGCAGTTGTCCTTTAACAGCAGAGAGCCAATATATCAGCAGATCAAAACGTACATTATCAATGAAATACAGCGGGGAAGACTACTTCCGGGCGTATTGCTACCCGGTACCCGTATCCTGGCCCAGCAACTGAAAGTGAACCGGAATACCATTATTACGGTGTACGAACAGCTGACAGCACAGGGATGGCTGTCCTCTCAATATAAGAGCGGGACCAGGGTAAGTGATACCATGCCTTCCGGAAAGCAGCTGGAAAGGCCTGCGCTTATCAACATTGATTTCCCTGTTTTTGATTTTAAAATCACGCATCCCCATACCAGGGGCGATTTCGAGATTACGTTCGACGACGGGCTGCCGGATATAAAACTGATACCTGTTACGGATATTACCCGGGAATGCCGGCGTCTGCTGCAACAATATTCCACCCAACAGCTTTACCAGTTCAGCACAGAACGGGGTAATGAGCAATTACTGGCGGAAATCAATGTTATTTTAAATAATGACCGGGGCCTTGCCTTGACCACGGCGAACATTTGTGTTACACACGGTCACCAGGATGCCATTTATCTCACAGCCCGGACTTTATTACGGCAGGGAGACCATGTGGCCGTGGAGTACCCTGGTTACCAGCCGGCCTGGAATGCTTTTACGATAGCAGGTGCACAATTGCACCATATCCCGGTAGACCGTTCCGGGATCAGTATCGAACACCTGGAAGCGCTGTGCAGGAAACAGGCATTGAAAGCATTGTATATCACCCCCCATCATCAATACCCCACTACGGTAACGCTTTCGCAGGAACGCCGTAAACAGTTACTGGCATTAAGTGAACTCTATCATTTCATGATCATCGAAGATGATTATGATCATGAATATCATTTTAGTAAAGAACGGATATTACCTCTGGCCGGTATGCAGCAGGCAGGCAATGTCATTTACATAGGTACACTCTGTAATGAGTTTCCATTGAGTTTTGTTTGCGGTTCTGCCGCATTCATTCATTCCCTGGCAGCGTATTATTCAGTGACCCATCAGCAGGAACATAATATACTGGAACTGGCGATCGCTAACATGCTGGCTTCGGGAGATATCAGAAGACACCAGCAGTATAGCCGTAACATTTACCAGCAAAAGATGGAACTGGCCGCCAGTGTTATTCCTTTTACAAAACCTTCCGGAGGACTGGCGATCTGGCTGGAACTGCCTTCTGCAGCTACTCCTGCAGGGATATTACAGAAGATACAGGCAGGTGGTTTAAACATTGTGGACCCTGCACGTTATTATGATGCATCACATTATGACACGATGGGTATACGTGTGGGTTATGCTTCTCTGGAAGAAAGGGAGATCGTAAATGGATTGGAAAAACTGGGGAAGATCTTAAGATAAAGAAGAGTGATACATGCAATCCAGTTGCAGCTCAGATGACAATAAACGTTTTTGCAGGAACAGGCATTCGTGCTGCCGTTTCTTATTTCCGTTATAGTGAGCGCAGTTATAACACATCCTTTGTACACCACCTTTATCAGGTGTTATTAATCCGGCGATAATTGAATATACTGACTGATACAGGAGATTTTTTTCCTGATCGGACTTATTATTCAGGAGCTGTTCAATCTGCCCCATATATGCTCCTGCCTTTTCCAGCATTTCTATCCCTGTTTCGGTCAGCGCCAGGGAAAAGCTGCGGCGGTCGCGTTTATCATTATGCATTTCCAGCAGTCCTTTTGTAACCAGTGAGCCTACGGCATCGCTGATGGTAGGGCGGCTTACCTGTAATTCAGCCGCGATGTAAGCAGCTTTGTTTACGGCAGGAGAATGGTATCCTGTAAAAAGCAGGATCTGTAACTGTAAAGGGGTGACACCCAAAAGCCTGGCCTGTTCCCATTGCATCGCCTTCAGCATATCACTGAGTCGTTGCAGGGACAATACCAGCCGGGAATCAAGGTGTGTCAGTTGTTGTTCCGGACTAAAGTTGGTTTTCCTTTTCATTGTTCAAGCGCACAAAAGTACGTCAGCCTGTCTGCCCCTGCCAGTACCAGATG
This sequence comes from Chitinophaga oryziterrae, assembly GCF_009758125.1. Taxonomy (GTDB): domain Bacteria; phylum Bacteroidota; class Bacteroidia; order Chitinophagales; family Chitinophagaceae; genus Chitinophaga; species Chitinophaga oryziterrae. The sequence goes on along the minus strand of NZ_WRXO01000001.1, from coordinate 1,512,569 downwards.
ATTATTTTTTACCAACCTTCTGGACTACCCCGCTATATATCCTTTTTCCTTATCTTTATTAATAGTCGCCCCGGCATAAGACACAGTACTGTAATCAGCATCAATTAATTTCACGTATAAATACGCTATTTTTTCAGCAATAGTACCCGGCACCATACCGGCCATATCAGCTAATTTGCACATTCATTCAACAATAAAACCACAATCATTTACCATGAACCGCAATGTTATCGTACCCCTTTTCCTTATTGTGTTCCTTACGCAATGTACCCCACAGCGGGACTATAAAATTCCCCTGGACCCCGTAAAGGCAAGCCGGCACGTAATTTCCATACAAGAAGCTGAACAATTGAAGAATGGTTTCCAACAGGCTAAAAAGGAACTGCACCGCCAGATACCGGGCAATTACCTGGACAGCGCCTTTAACCTGCCGGATGCGGAGATGTTTAACCGGGACGCTATAGCAGCCCTGCTGAATGCAAAAGGCGCCAAAAACCTGCGTATTTACCTGGGCCGGGATGAAAAAGGACAGGTCAGATTTGTATTACTGCCGGCAGATGCCAAAGGCAGGGATATTCTTACCACCCTCGTTCCGGGGCCAAGAGCTGTAAGCATACCGGGTATCTCCAGCGCCACCGCCCGTGACGGTGCCCAGGCCATGGAAAGTGGTCAACGTTGTCCTCCGATGTGTCAAACTACACAAGATCCTACAGAAAATTAATGAATACAATAGGTGCTTTCCTGGTTAGCCAGACTGTTCTTATACCGTTATTGATAGGGCTGATCCGCTTCAACAGGACTGTTGCCAGCTTTCAGCCCTTTCTTTTACTGCTGGCACTGGCTTTTATCTCAGAAACGATCAGCTTTATCTGTATCCGCGTACTGGACACAAGTAATGCTGTACCGTTCAATTTGTACGGACTGGCAGAATCCATGGTGATCCTCTACCAGTTCTACGTATGGGGTTTCCTCAAAAGAAAGCACGTTCTGTTCATTGCCCTGATCAGCGGCATCGGTACCGTGTGGATAATAGAAAACCTGATTTTCAATAAGATAGAAACATTTAGCCCTGTTTTCAGGGTAGCATATGCCTTTATAGTAGTGTTACTCAGTATTAATGAGATCAACTTTATGATCGTGCGGGACAACAAGAATCTCCTCAAAAACTCCCGTTTCCTTGTCTGTCTGGGATTTATCACCTTTTTTATCTACCAGATCATCTACGAAGCCTCCTATTTTGTAGGGATAAATAGTTCAGTATTACTTTTAAAGATCGTTTTAATGTTTAATTCTATCAATGCTTTTGTAAATTTGATCTATGCTATAGCTGTTCTCTACATTCCCGTTAAAGAAGAGTACTATTTTAACAAACATTTTGATGCCTAGCAGATAGCGTTAATACCCCATGATCGACAAAATATTCTATACGACTGTCTTCATCTCATTACTGATAGCTATCATCATTATATTTTTCGTGGTGTCTATCATCCTGTATCACCGCAGGTATATACAGTTGCAACGGGAACGCATAGTGGCAGAAATCACTATCCTGGAAAATGAACGCAAACGGATGGCAGCAGACCTGCACGATAGTATGGGCCCTCTCCTCTCTACCATCAAACTGAATCTTCATAGTATCAATGTTACTGACGAACCGGATAAACGTATTATTGACAAGTCGGGGAAGTATATTGATGAAGTGATCCAAAGCCTGCGGCAAATCTCTCATAACCTTTTGCCAGCCACCCTGGAACGTAAAGGATTAACGGAAGCCCTGCATGAATTTATCAGACAGATATCTGATAAACAATTACTGGACATTCATTTTCGTACGTCCGGTAACATTGACATTCCTCCCAACAGGGAAATCCACGTTTTCAGGATCATACAGGAGATCACTCATAATACGCTGAAACATGCAAAAGCCACACAGATGCAGATAGTACTGAGCAGGGAAAGCGGGTTTTTCCTTGTACTGATAAAGGAAAACGGGATAGGGTTTGATGTAAAAAAGGTAAAGGCAGAGTCTACCGGACTGGGAATGAAAAGCCTGGCCATACGCACGGATATCCTTAATGGTTCCATATCTATAGATTCCACACCTGGCCAGGGGACCAACTATTTCATTAAAATACCCGTTGAATAATGTATATTTACGGCCAATAATTTATTGAGAGCCACTTCGTACCCCCAAGATTAAACTTACATGAATCACGACATCCGATTAGTGATCGCTGACGATCATGAGATTTTCCGTGATGGACTAGCATTAATGCTTTCCAGACAACCCAATATTGCGCTTGTCGGACAGGCAGGCAACGGCCGGGAACTACTCGAATTACTGAATACCGTGGAAGCAGATGTGATCATGACGGACCTGAAAATGCCATTAATGGATGGTATTACCGCTACCCGTGCTTTATTACAGAAAGATGCCAGCGCTAAGATCATTGCCTTGTCCATGTTTGACGAAGAAGAGCTGATAGTGGAAATGCTGGAAGCGGGCGCCAAAGGTTACCTGCTGAAAAATGCAGATAAACAGGAGATTATAGAAGCCATTACCTGCGTATACCAGGACAATATATTCTATTGCCGCCAGACCTCCGCCAGACTGGCCGCCATGATCGTTAAAAGTCGTTTCAATCCTTCCAAAGACGTTGTTCCCACCTTTACGGAGCGGGAAACAGAGATCATCCGCCTGATATGCCAGCAGTTCACTGCTCAGCAGATAGGGGATAAAATCTTCCTCAGCAAACGTACGGTGGAAGGTCACCGTACCCGGATCCTTGAAAAAATGAATGTCCGGAATACCGCTGGTGTAGTGGTATTTGCACTTAAACACAATCTTATCAGCGAAGCCGAACTACTTTAGGCTATAAATCCTGCCATCCGCTGCTTATCTTTGCCTCCATGACACGTATTGCCCTTATCCGTCACGGAAGTACAGCATGGAATAAAGAAGGTAGAATGCAGGGAAGCACTGATATCCCCCTTGACGATGAAGGCATCCTTCAGGCACAGAAACTGGGCCTGCGCCTTTCTGACGAACAATGGGACCTTGTATATTCCAGTCATTTATCCCGTGCCCGCCAAACCGGCGAAATCATCGCTGCCCAACTGGGCATTACCGACTTTTTCCAGGATGAACGTTTACGGGAAGTATCCGGCGGGAAAACGGAAGGTACTTCTGAAGAAGAAAGGATCCTTAAATGGGGCCCCGATTGGCGGCAACTGGAACTGGGCATGGAAACAGAAGCTGCAGTTTGTGACCGGGGACTTGCTTTTATAGACGATTTACTGGAAGCCCATGCCAGGAAACATATCCTGATTGTGAGTCATGGTAGCTTTATAAGGCATCTGTTAAGGAAACTGGCTCCTACGCTTACTATTACGGAGCATCTTAAAAATACTTCTGTTACCCGGTTTACCATTAAGGATAACCTTTGGGATTGCGAGCTATATAATTGCACTAAACATCTGGTATAAACTCCTTCTGAACGGTATGATACGCCTTCACAGATTATAATAAGACCCTATATAAAGTAGAATTGAAGAGGTATTGCTAAGGTTCATCCTCCGTTCATCCTACGTTGCGAACGTAGGATGAACGGAGGATGAACCTTAGCAATACCTCTTCAATCCCTTTTCTTAACAATACTTCTTAGAATCTGAGTACCTGTTAATGAAAACACAGTGTAAGACATCGTGAAACAGGGCCGGAATTGGCCCTATAAGGGTCTATTTAAGCTGTTTAAGGATAATACTCAGGTAAATGGACAGGCCTCCCCATTTCGCCTGAAAAAGGCTTTTGGGAAGGTCTTTTTGTTCCTCTGGTACAGGTGCTATAAAAAAAGGCCAGCCCCGTGTCATTTAGTTTAAGGATTAAAATTTAAGACTGATGCTACCGATGAAACGGGCCGGATTCTGAGGCGTCAGTCGCACAGACCATGCTTTTTCGCTGGTCAGGTTATCTACCTTAAATCCTATACGGAACTTGCTGTGTTCATAAAAAACAGAGGCATCCAGCAGCGTATAGGAAGGGATGATCACTTTAGCTGTTTTAGTGTTCGTCTGGAAAGACGCACTACCTGCGTTACCCCCAAAGCCGGCTCCCAAGCCTTTCAACGCGCCATTGGGAATATGGTAGCTGATCCAAAAGTTCAGGGTTTTGTCCGGGCCGGACAAGGCTGGTCTTAATCCCAGGATAGAAGAGTCTCCGTGTGTATATTTACTATTGTTATAAGCATAACCGGCAACGATGTTCAGTCCTTTCACAGGGTTAGCCGTCAGTTCTATTTCCACGCCCTTACTCTGTTGTGTCGCATCCTGGATGGAATAGTTCGCATCGTCCGGATCTGTCCTTAAAACATCTTTCACCCGGATATCGTAATAACTGATGGTACCTACCAGTTTATGCTCCCACACGTCCGCTTTAATACCGCCTTCCGCCTGATTACCCTGTTCAGGCTTAAATGCTTTGCCATTTTTGTCGCTTCCTCCCTTGTTAAAGAAGCCATTCATATAGCTTCCAAATACAGAGAGTTTGTCTTTATACAGTTCGTATACCAATCCCAGTTTAGGTGATAAGGCCGTCTGGTCATACGCCCCGGTACTGATGGCAGTCGTTATATTATATACACCCTGACTATGATACCTGTCTACACGAAGGCTCAGCATCGCCAGCAGGTTATCTGTAATGTTGATGACATCAGAAGCATAAGCAGCATAAGTATTATCTCCGTTATTTTCCACACGGGGAACCGCAGTAGGCGCCAGGGCCAGTGAATCTACTTTACTCTGGCTTAACCTGTAACCTTTGCCCGGATTGATGAAATTAACAGCAGGAGCATTTACCGTTACCCTGTCGAATGAATTTGAATTATTGTAATAATCCAGTCCTACTACTAACCTGTTACGAAAAGACCCGATCTTAAAATCTCCTATGAAATTCTGCTGGATATCAGTAGCGATAAAGGTGGTATATCCTACTATTACCTGTGGACGAATTGTACTATCTGAAGCACCATTCAGCGCCGTGATATAACCGTCGATAGAAGAACGTGCACGGGACACTACTGTCTGGGAAGTCCATTTATCGGAGATCTTATAGTTTACCTGTGCGAATATGTTCATCATTTGTGTCTGGTAAGCAATATCATTGCTGATGAACATACGGTTGTATGGGAACTTCATGTCTGCGATAGACTGTATTTTGTTGCTCTTGGTGTAAGGATTGAAACGTACTACAGAGGTACCTTTTGCCTGTCCGAATTCTACGTCCAGCAATAAGGAAAGGCGGTCCGTGATCTGGTAAGAGAAACTTGGCGCCAGGCCGAGACTGCGCGTGAACCCCATATCCTGGAAGCTCTTTTCAAAAGTAGTAGCGCCATTCAACCTGAATAACATTGTTTTTTCCTTGTTAACCGGTGTATTCACATCTACGGTAAGGCGGTTGTAGTTCCAGCTACCGGCAAAAAAGGCCACTTCCCCACCGAAATCATTGTAGGGCTTTTTGGTAACACGGTTGTATAATCCGCCATAACTGCTGGATACGTTTGTACCGAATAAAGTAGCAGAAGGGCCTTTGATCGCTTCTACCCTTTCCAGGTTGGCATTATCGATAGAAGAGAATGCTGCGCCCGCCACACCATTTCTTGCATTAGGCTCTGTTTCAAAACCCCGGGAACGGAAAGTAACCCTCCCCTGGTTAGCCAGCATCGGGATACCAGCACCAGGTACATTTTTAGAGACACTACCCAGATCAACAGCCATTTGTTCCTCGATCAATTCCTTAGGAACGATGTTGTACACCTGTGGATTTTCCAGGTTCTTTAAAGGCAGCCTGCTTATATATATACTTTCCTTTTTAGAAAATCTATTTGTAGTACCTACGATGCTTACTTCCTGTAAAGCCCGGATATTTTCTTTTGTCAGCTGGTAATCGAAGGTGGTCGTTTGTCCGGCGACAACTTCTACCGTCTGGTCATTTTCCTTAGTTCCCAGCATCTGGATCCTTAAAGTATATTTACCAGGAGCGATATCTGTTATCTCATATACACCTTCCCTGTTGGTAAGTGTCCCTTTCTGTAATTCGACTAATGATATTGAAACAAGTTCTAATGGTAATTTATCTACTGAAGTGATATGACCTGTAACTTTCCCTGTATTTGATTGTCCCTGTGATATAAGAGGAAGACTAAAAAGTGCTACTATAACAGCACTGATTAAAAATCTTGGCATTTATGAATTTTTTGCAAAGGTAGGGCAGGTTTGCGCGGAGCGTTTATCGATTCGGGAATTTATCGGCGTCCATTTATTGATTCGGGAATTTTTCGTGTAAATCTACTGGTATCACTTTCCAATATTAGAAAGTGTTTAACAATATTGGATAAACCCCGGGATGGCAATAGTTGCATACTGCTTACTGTTTATATCTGATAATCAACTTCACCCATGTCTTTAACAGGAAATAAAGAGAGGTTTTATTCCTGTGTAAATTAAATGCCAATTTTGCCTGTACCAGCGCCTGAGCAGGAGCTTTGTACCCACCATAAACCATGTCTGATGTCCGTGCAAAATAATGTGACCAGTTCCTTTTGGCATTATTCGTTAATTTCTTTCTTTGATCCGGAGGAAGATATTGCTGTATGGTTTTAATAACAAAAGCAATGTCCTTTATATGCTGTCCGGAAAGAAAATACCTGCTTGAAATATTATTGCTGTGTATCCTGTACCGGGCAAGCTTTTCCGGGGAATGAGCCACCGGATAATGAGCGGCTATTCTAACCCACATTTCCCAGTCCTCTCCATAATGTACGCCAAAAAAACCACCTAATTTTTCATACACGCTTCTTTTTACGACAATCGCCGGTGGCTGAAGCTTCTGCCCCTGAGCAATTATTGTTAACCAATCGTTTATTATACCAGGTTCCGGTAAAACAAACTCGTTAGGATAACGTTCCTCTCCTTCTTCATTAATATGCCAGAATCCGGTATATGCTGCGCCTGCCTGCGGATAGGCCAGGAACAGACTTTCTATTTCATTATAAAAGCCTTCAGCAACGACATCATCCCCATGCAGGATATGCACCCATTCCCCCTTTGAACGGTTCAAACATGTTTCAAAATTACGTAAACTTCCCTGGTTTACAGGTTGCCTGAAAAAACCTACCCGCCCCTTACCTACTTCCGCTACCAGTTGCTCGATATCAGCATCTGTACTGGCATCATCAATTACTTCTATCTGCATCTTTTCCGGCCCGGGGTCCTGCTGCAACACACTTTCCAGCGTATGTCTCAGAAAGGCGCTGCAATTATACGTTGGGATCATAACAGACCATAACGGGCGCTTAACCGTATTATCCACAGGTGCAATTAACGGAGGCGAAGAAGGTATACGCTCATTCATATCAGCGCTGTTTTATTTTTATTATTCATAAAATCTTTCCCAGTTCTCCAAACCGGCCTTATGCGCTTGTCGTTCTTCTTCATTCAGTAATAATTTTTCCTGTGTCCTTAATACAGCCAGCGCAGTTTTTTTCATTACTTCTTTATTGAGTGACATATTTCCGGAATGTATACGATAATATGCGATTACCTCAGTATGACTGAATACAGGGAATATGCGTGCAATACGTAAATTAAGATCGTAATCTTCACATGATTTCAAAGAAGTATCAAAATGGAAATGAAAGAACAGGTCTCTTCTGTACATTATACTACTTTCCATTCCAATGTAATTGCCCTGCAATAAAGCCCAGTAACTATTTTCATGCTTTGCTTCATTAGTAATGCCTGGTAAATCAATACCCTCCTCGTCTATACGCTGATGCCCACCGGAAACAAAAGCAACATCGCCATAAAAGTTAAAATAATAAAGATTGAGTTCCAATGCAGACTCATATAAGATGTCATCCGCATCCAGGAAAACGACGAAATCTCCTTTAGAGAACTGTACCCCGATATTCCTTGCTGCCGATAGCCCCACTCTTTCTACTCTTACATATTTTATCCAGTCTCCGTATGCCTGACAGATAGCAGGTGTTTCGTCATCTGAACCGTCGTCAACAACGATCACTTCCACGTTTTGATGTGATTGTCCAAAAACGCTGTCAATTGCCTGCTTTAAAAACCGTCCATAGTTATAACACGGAATAATAACAGAAACGATTGTTTCTGCACTAACCACCACCTTTTGCAGTAGCTGTTCAGGAAATGGATAAATATCATGTCGTTTGCGATGTTGATTAGCCTTGTAATATTTCCATCCGGCTATACAACCTTTGATTTCCTTCAGCAAACCAGAATGGTCCCTGCTGCTGTCCCTGCGTAAATAGCTTTTGATCCTGGAATAATAATAAGCAGGAAAGCCTTTCCGGATCCTGTAAAGGTCACCTGCATGCTGATAATTCTCATGCTGGACCAGCAAGGCACTTATATGTCCACGCATATAATGGTACAACTGGCTATGGAGTTCCTTCATTGTACTCCGGTGCTGGTGATACACATACAAATGTGGATAGTAGTTGCAATTCCATCCTTCTGCCAGTATCCTGTACCACATTTCCGAATCTCCGCTACAACCTGAAGCACCCACATCCAATCGTTCATCAAATAAACCTGCCAGTTGAAACGCTTCTTTTCTGAATGCCATATTTGCACCGGCACCAATATCCCAGGCAGGTACTCCTGTATCTATATTATCAAGGAAGTACCGGTGATCGAACACCCTGGGTAAATATCCTTTATTGAAGCTCCAGTCGCGCTCAAAAACGAATTGCGAATATGTCTTTAACTCAGCAGGTAAAATTAGTCCGGTTACGGCCATTGTTAATGGATCATCAAAACAGGACCTGATGTTCCGTATCCAGTTAGATGGTATTAACACATCATCATCGGTATAGGCAATAATATTGTGAGAAGCATGCCTGGCACCGGTATTACGTGCAATATCCAGGCCCTTTCTTTTTTCCTGCACGTATTTCACTCCCGGGAATTTTGCCACGGCCAACTCCGTGAGATTATTATCCGGCGCATTGTCTATTACTATAATTTCAACATCCTTATCCGCGCATTTCGTAAGGGATAATAAGCAGTTTTGTATCGCAGACGGCCGGTTCCTGGTACAAATGACAACGGAAATCCTTTGTTGAGGATCGCTCTCCGGTATAATTTTCTTTTGACTCAACAATGAAGATACAGCACTGTATTTACCTTCTTCCAGTAAATGCTCCCATTCAGCAGATATCGGCAGGTAATGGGTTAAAACGGGCCTTAATACTTCATTGATCCGTTTCCTGTTATTCTGTCCCTCTGCAGCCTTACACCACAAATGTCCCAGCGGCAGCTCATCCGACCAGCATACCAGGTACGTATTATCCGCCCTGTTTAACAGATCATCATCCAGCTCTTTTAACTGTAAGTGTTCAATTGTATAAGGAGAGAATGTATGCATGTTATTCTTTTGTTGTTAAAGTAACCGGGAATGCCGGTCTTACGGCGCCCTGCCATTTACCGTACCATGCAGTATCTTTACGGTAATCTTCTACATCGAAAGCTAAACAGGCCTCAAAATGATATAAAGGATTGGTAGTATCTTTCACAAAAACCAGTGATATATAATAGGAACCGTCATTCAAAAAATTCCCGGGGATCGTGCATTTTCCTTCAATTAAACCATTCGTATACATGGCCCCTTCCGAACAAACATCAAAAATACACTCTCCCTTCATATTAAATAAATGTACTCCGGCAATAAGATTATCGTATGCTGCCCCCAGATACCAGAATTCAAAATGAATATTAACAGGCGTACGTATATCTATCACCTCCTGATCATTGACATATTCCGGGAGTAGCGCAACTTTTTTGATACGTATACTATCATTTCCGGGAGCATAGGGTATGGCTTCATATTCCTGGAAGCTGTTGATCTTTCTTTCTCTTTTTAAATAACGACCGATAACAGTTTCTGGTTCACCGGAATCAATAATCTCTCCCTTATGAAGTGCGATAACACGATGACAAAGGCTCTGCAACGCCTGCATATTATGACTTACAAAAAGGACCGTTTTACCTTTCTGTGTTGACACCTCCTTCATTTTCCCGATACATTTACGCTGAAATTCTGCATCACCTACCGCAAGGACTTCATCTACGATCAATATTTCCGGGTCCATATGAGCAGCTACCGCAAATGCCAGTCTCATGTACATACCACTGGAATATCTCTTCACCGGGGTATCAATGAATTTTTCTACTCCGGAGAAGTCTATGATTGCATCAAACCTGTCAGCTATTTCTTTTTTCTTCATCCCCAGGATATGCCCATTCAGGTATATATTTTCTCTTCCTGTCAGTTCTCCATGAAACCCGGTACCTACTTCCAGCAAACTTGCCACCCGGCCATTACCCATAATAACACCTGACGAGGGAGCCGTTATACGTGAAATGATCCTTAATAAAGTTGATTTGCCCGCTCCGTTATTGCCAATAAAACCCAATACCTCTCCTTCGGAGACTTCAAAGCTGACATCCTTTAATGCCCATATGTGATTACGCGGTTCCTTCTCCTGCCTGCTGTTTTTGACGGAACGGTCCCACCAGTTCTTAAAATCTTCCCTCAGCCTCCCGGAACCTAACCTGCCAAGATTATAGTATTTAGATATATTTTCAGCCCTGATCATTTTGTTAGTCATTGCAGGTAGCTTTAATAGTTAAATAATGTCCATTACGTTCAATTCTTTCTTTTTAAACAACGTCAGGCCCGTGAAAAGGATTACTGTAACGGAAAACAGCGTCAGTAAAAGGTATTTATAATGAAGAGGCCCGGTAGTAAAAAAAGCCGTTCTGAAGCTTTCGATAATCGGGGTCAGTGGATTTAGCCAAAAGACAAACCTGTATTTTTCCGGTACGATGGAAGTTGGATACACCACCGGACTCGCAAACATAAACAGTCTTAACACAAATTGCAGTGCATAGTCCAGGTCCCGGTACCGGGCCGTCATAACACTGATAATAAGCCCTGTGCCCAAACTGAAGGCCGCTGTAAGCAGGATAAGGAATGGCAGGAGTAAAATATACAGGTTAGGCTTAACAGCCTCGGTGAAGATCAGGTAGAAGAGATAAATGCCGGTAAATAGCAGTAGCTGTACCAGCATTCTTATGGTATGAGATACAATAGCGCTAAGAGGGATGATCAAACGCGGGAAATATACCTTACTGAATAATGCGGAGTTTTGTAAAAAGGTATACATTGTCCCATTCAGGCAATCAGAAAAATAGCTCCAGATAATAATGCCCGGCAGGTAAAACAATACAGGCGGGATACCATCAGTAGAGATCCGGGCTACTTTACCGAATATCAGCCAGTAAACAAGGGTCGTTAACGCAGGCTGCAGGAAGATCCAGAATGGACCTAAAACAGTCTGCTGATAATTGGCGATCAGGTCCCTTCTGACAAATCTATTGAGCAAATCTTTATATTGCCACAGTTCTTTCAGATTCCACTGAAACCACCGGGTTTTTGCCTCAATTTTCCATTTCCATTGTGTCTGCAAGTCAATAATTTAAGTACGCCGGCCAGGCATTTTACGATGAGCATAATTTGTTCCGAATATGATTTTTTCATCTATCATGTCCAGGATCTCCGGATCTACTACCCGGTCAAATTTACGTGCAAACATTTTATCAGAACGTTCGAGTAAATCAAAATCATCCTTTGTTAATATTTTCGGGCGGGAACCACCCTGGGACCGGTCTATATAATGATGATTTTCATTAATAACCGTTCCCCTAAAATAGGAATTCATCAGTAATGTATGTATCAGAAATTCGTCGGGCGCCCAGGTATGCTTAAAGAACTGCCGGATGCGCTCATTCCGGTGTAATACGTAATAAATATACAGGGCCGCATCGAAACTCAAAATCCAGTACGAGGCATATGGCCCTCCATACAACTGTAAGGTTAGCGGGAACACACGTTTTGGCAATACTTTTGAAAGAGCTGTTTCCAGCCGGTATTTCCCCCGGAAATCATATTCGGCAAGATGATATTTGGTAATACGGGAGATGGCATCATCCCACCAGGGGGATGGCGGGGTTTCAGATATCATGAAAGATTTCCCGATGTTATCCGATAATAAATCATTGATTTCAGCGACCGGTTTGATAGGATAATCCTGCCCGCTCAGAAGGTTAATAAAATCATACTTCTTATTTCCATTGAATATCTGATCAAGGGACGCAATAAGCGCTTCCAGTTGACTAAAACCTCCCCAGCGAACCGTTTTCCTGTCAATAACAAAATGAGTATTAGGCAAATCGGATAAATACGCAAAAGGTTCTATATCAACTTTTTTGTCGAGGTGAAGATAAAAATCAAAGTTTGGATGCTGCAAAACCTTAATTAAACGTTCAATCGCGCCCGGATCCTTATGAAAAATAATAATATGTGCGACTCTCATACTGAGGCAGATTTATTCGGTTGGTGCAATCGTAATAAAATTACTTTAAATAAACTTTATAATTACACTTTAATGTAATAAAAGGTTTATAGCATCTGCATAATAATCGCTGTATCCAACAAATCGTCCATCATTTCCAGCATTCTATCCAACCGTTAGCCATATTACAAGGCTTAATTTTATACTATGAAAAATGTTATGGAGATAGGAATAGATAGTTTTGCCGCCAGGTTTAGTGAAAACGCCGGCACAGCCATTAGTGATAAGGATGCTATGGCCCAGTTACTGGAAAGAATTGAACATGCAGATCATTCAGACCTTGATATATTCGGTATCGGAGAGCATCACCGGAAGGGTTTTCTTGATTCTGCCCCTACCCTTATTCTGGCCGCAGCCGCCGCCCGTACCAAACGTATAAGACTCACCAGTGCTGTTACCGTACTCAGTGCCATCGATCCGGTAAGAGCCTTCCAGAACTTTGCTACCCTGGACCTGATATCCAATGGCCGGGCCGAGATGGTGGTGGGAAGAGGCTCGTTTACAGATGCCTTTCCATTATTCGGGTATAGCCTCCATGATTATGATGCGCTATTTACAGAGAAACTAGACCTTCTACTAAAGATCCGTGAGAATGAGTTTGTCACCTGGTCGGGTAAGTTCCGCCCCGCCCTGAAAAACCAGCCCGTATATCCAAGACCTTTGCAGGACCCCTTCCCTATCTGGTTGGGTGTAGGTGGTACCCCTGAGTCATTTGTTCGGGCGGGAATGCTGGGTCTGCCATTGATGGTGGCTATTATTGGCGGGGAAACACACCGTTTTCGTCCGTTAATAGATCTTTACAGAGAGGCCGGATTAAAAGCAGGGCATTCACCTGAAAAACTAAAAGTAGGGTTACATTCATTAGGCTATGTAGCAAAAACTATGGAAGAAGCTATTGATGGTTTTTACCCGGGGTATGCAGCAAGTATGACCAATATTGGAAAAGAACGTGGCTGGCCTCCGATGACCAAAGAAAGATTTTTTGATCAGATGGGACCTAAAGGGGCTTTGCTGGTGGGAAGTGTGGAAGAAGTAGCGGAAAAAGTCCTTCGTCACGCCAATGCACTTGGAGGCATTTCCAGACTTACGTTTCAGATGGACAGTGCAGCATTGACTCACGACAAGCTGATGGAATCCATAGAATTGATAGGAACACGACTGAAACCATTAATCGGGTAATATGTAAAGCAGTTGGTTTATCGCCAGCTGCTTTTTTATCAGGTTGTTTTATACAAATACCATTCATTCCCTATCTCACGGACCATAATCAGATTATCCGGAGTCATATGTCAATAACGTCCAGGTGATATTCCTGAATCATAGCCGGGTTTTCAGGGGTTAGGGTAAAGCTTACTCTGATGTTCGCCTTTTCACCCCTGATAATAAAATAACCTCTCAATTGATTTTCTGGTACTACATCAGAGATAGTCAGTGTTTTACCGGCTTTGGCAAATGCTTCCTCCGTTGCTGCTTTTAATTTATCAGGAAAGTAATCCAGGAAGAAATTATCAGCAAATATGCCACTTTGTTTAGCCTTGCTCCAGTCGGCAATTACCTTCACGAGCTCATTCTTACGTTGTTCCAATATAGCAGATGCCGGCAACGTTCTTGGTTTTATTCCAGACAGGGCCAGCAGGGTATCCAGCGCAGCGGAATTGGGATAGCTTGCACGGGCATACGTTAAATTGGCAAATGAGACCACTCCTACCCCATAATCCGGCAGCATGTTCCAGTTACTGCCAAAGCCTGGCAAACCGCCGGTATGACCTATATAAACACGGTTTTCACAATCCTTTGCCCAACGTAACCCGTAAGCATAAGCGCTCACATTAGGACAAGGGCGACCCGTGGTCGTTTTCGCATTCGCAGATAAGTAGCTTACGTCCCATGGGTATTGCATTTCGCGGATAGAACTCCTTTTAACCGGCCCCGTTTCTGCATCATCCCGTGCAGGCCAGGCAGCTATATGTACAGCGATGTATTTGCTGAAATCCTCAATACTGGTGATTAGTCCGCCCATAGCACCGTAAGCACCATCATGTAACAGCGGCTGCTCTACCCATTCGTTGTCCAGCCAGCGGTAACCAAGTGCCAGCTGATCTTTAGGCACTTCGGTATATTCCCAGTAGGTATGCGTCATACCCAGCGGTTTCAGGATATTCTCGTTGATATACTGCTCATACGTTTTGCCCGATACTTTTTTAATGATATAGCCCAGGGTCGCGAAACCAAGGTTACTATATTCATATCCCGTACCCGGGTTATTTGAAAAGGAAACGCCCTTTTTGTAAATGGCTAACAGTTCAGCATCACTGACAGCCAGTTGCCTGTCGCCCCAGGGGTTATCTTCCGGGTAACCGGCGGAATGGGTTAGCAGATGCCTTAAAGTAACCGGTGTGGCATCTTTGGTTAAGTAATGTGTATTCTTCATTTCGGGAATGTAGAGATAAGCAGGGTCATCCAGTTTTAGCTTACCCTCGTCCCGCAATTTCAATATGGCCATAGCAGCCAGGCTTTTAGTCATGGAGGCTATGCGAAAATCAGATTGGGGAGTAGCAAGGGTTTTAGCCTTGATATCAGTATAACCAAAACTACCGGTATGTACCAGCTTACCATCCACAATAATACCATATACCAAACCCGGGAAATGGTTCTGCACTGCATAATCTTTATAAATCTGATCAATTACCGGGTAAGCAGCTTCGATCTTCTTTAACCTGTCCGGATCTGTGAATTTTGCAGGTTTGTAGTTTTGGGCCAGTGTAATACTACAGCAGGTAGTTAATAATATGGTATGAAAAGTTTTCAGGATCATCTTACATATTTACGAAAAATTCCCCTGAAACTATAACCCGTTCTTTTTTACAAAATAGTGGACAAAGTCCACTATTTTATTTTATCTTTGTATCATGCTGACAAAACAAACTGCCATTCAAAATATAAGGGCATTTAACCGTTTTTATACCGATGTAATTGGTCTGTTGAATAAGCATCTATTAGATAGTGATTATTCGCTGGCGGAAGTGCGTGTGATGTACGAGATCTCTGTGGGTAAAGAAGTACAGGCTTCCCAGATTATGGCGGCCATGAGTATTGACAAGAGTTACTTAAGCAGAATTCTGAAAAAATTAGAAAAGGACGGCATTATTACTAAAAGTCTATCCCCTCAGGATGCAAGGGCCCTGTCGATATCATTAACAGCAAAGGGAAAAAAGCTGTTTGATACACTGAATAAGGCCTCTGATCATCAGATCGGTCAATTGATTGAAACATTAAGCAGCGCACAGCAACAGGAACTGGTATCACACATGCATTCGATTATAAGCATTTTAAATAAATAATGATATGCCGCGTCTTTCAGACATACACATAAGAAGGGAGTTATTACCGGGAGACCTGGGGTATATAGCTTATATACATGGATTACTATACGCCCGGGAACTCGGATATGGTTTGAATTTCGAAGCCTATGTACTAGGCGGGTTACAGGAGTTCGCACGCCAGTACGATATTGAGAAAGATCGCGTCTGGATCTGCTCACATGAAGACAGGATCATTGGATTTTTAGTCGGATTTCATCGTCATGATATTGTGCAGTTCCGGTATTTTATTTTTCTGCCGGAGTACCGTGGTATTGGCTTAGGTAAAGTGTTGATGAATGAATTCATATCATACCTGAAAGAAAGCGGATGCAATAAAGCTTATTTATTGACAACCAATGAGCAGCAGGCAGCCATCTCTCTTTACACCAGGTATGGATTTAAACTTACCGAAGAAAAAAAATCCTATGCATTCGATAAAGAGCTGATAGAACTACGCTATGATTTAGAATTATAAACCCGGAGCATTCTACACATGAAACGTTTTTTCCAGACTTCGTCCTCTTTTTAACCGGAAGTGTACAAAAAGTAATACGATCACTACCGGCAGCACACAAGCTGCTACGATAATACTCCAGTTAAAACGGAGGACATGGTGTTGATAAACAGACAGGAGCCCTTCAATGAAAAGGCATAAGAGCGCAGCGCCTAAAAAAGTATACGCGATCAGGTTAATACCTTTGTACCGGGCCTTACGATAGGCAAATATCAGTCCGCCTGTCACCACATTGCTAATCACCAGCAACGGGATCCCAAATACTATTGACCATTGAATGCCGGTGGTGATCGCGTCCAGTATCACAATACAAAACGAAGATAGTATCAGGCCAAGCATCATCTTAACAAATCTGCTCTGATCCGAAAAGGCGAACAGGGAAATATAGCAAAAGATAATGCAGCAAATCTCTACCGGATATTCCGACCAGGTGATGCTTTTATTAATGATAAAATTGACCAGCAAAGTGGTGATAGCACTACAAAGCAATATAAGGGATACGATTTCCCAGGTAAATTTCTTTTGGGGATGCGTCATTCTTTCAGGAGTCAGCAGTGAATGGATGTCAGCCCCCGGCATTGATGACGCAGGTACCGTTAGCGCGTCCGATACCGGTGTTTTACATAGGGGGCAGATCTGCATGTCATCTTCCAGTTCGACCCCGCAATTATTGCAACGCATAACGCATGGTATTATGAATGGTTTATAATTTTAACGGGTATCCCCTGGCTCGTCAGAAAGGTGAAAAATTGCCTTTCCAATTCTTTTGACTGGGTAATATTACCGAAGGTCACGACCAGCTTTCCATCGAACCCTACGGCCCCACAATTAATCTTTAGAATTTTATTAGGCGGTGGAGGTATGAATGAAAAACGCTGAATATGACTGTTGACCTCCGTATCGAGATCGATGCGCCCCAGGTTTGTAACCACACCACTATACTGGCCGGTCCCCTGAGTATACAACCTGGACAGGATCAGGGATTTAAGCAGTAACGGTACTCGCCGGATGAACGGGTTCTTTTCACCGCTTACATTGCGGGAGATCATTTTGCCGATCAGTTTGGGGTCCGTTTCCAGTTGCATCTGATGATAAACGATTTTAATGATTTCCTCAAAACTGTAATGACCCAAACGAAGATCAATACCGGGCATCACATACAGAGAGAAATTGCGCATTGTGCGCGTAGGGAATATACGGCGAAGGTTTACGGGAATTTCTATCCGTAGCATTTTACCGGAAGTTCCTTTCCGGAGTTTAGACAACTGATCATACAGTCCTTGCAAGGCATACAGATAAACAGCCGTCAGGTACTCGGTGAGACTTACCTTGTGCAATTTCGCCTGCTGAATAACATCTGCTATCGGTATGATAGCTGTCAACACCTCAAACCGCGGGGTAGGCTTCAACCGGAATGGCACATGGAAAGCACGCGTAATCTTTGGCGGCGGCGCATCTATCTTTTTAAAATAGCGGTTATAGGCATCTTCGTACTCTTCTTTGGAAGGGGGCTCATCCGGTTTCAGGGAAAGTAATCCGGCAGGCACTATGACTCCGCGCTTTCCGAGATAACCAAGTAACAATGTTTTTAAAAATTCCAGGGCGCCTGTCCCATCGGTGAGTATATGGGAGAATTCCACACTGATGGTACGTTCCCGGGCCAGTACGCGAAACATCAGTTCTTCCCGCTCAAAACTACGGCAGGGCGTTTCCTTGTCCGGTTCTACTGCAATAGGCAGGTCATGAGGTTCCAGGTAATACCAGAAAAAACCTGCTTTCAATTTGACCTTATAATAGGGGAACCGTTCTTCCAGATCATGTACCGCATCCAGAAAGGGTTTTATTTGAATAGGTGTTTTAAGCTCCACACTGACCCTGAAAACGGCCGTCAGTTCCCGGTCTTTAACTGCCGGGTAAATCTTTGCAGCATTGTCCAGGCGCATCCAGAAATCAGGCTTGTTTCCTAATTCATCCATTACATTAAGCGTTATCGTTTAAAACTAACAGGCATAAACCATTTTCGCCATGAAATAGCGGTAACTTCAGGTATTGAAGATATTGAAACGACCGCAAATTATAAACCAGTTATCTTGGCCAGTTCCCAAAGTAAAATATTTCACCTGATACTCCGGCTGATCCGTAAAAAGAGCTTCCTGGGAAAGCAACTGGCTACCGGCACTTTTCGGTTCAGTTGCCCCGAACCTCCGGCACGTATAACTAAAAAGTTGTCTGTTACAAAATATCAGGTCCTGGGCAGAAATGTTTTTACACTGAGGCCGGAAAACCCTGGCAGCCTTACGCACATTCTTTACCTGCATGGCGGCGCTTATGTACAGGGTTTTGTACGTTTTCACTGGAGTTTTCTGGCTTATTTAATACAGGAAACCAGGTGTACCGTTACCGCCCCGGATTATCCTCTGGCACCTGATTTCACCTGCCAGGACTCATTTGCGATGGTACTTCAGCTATACCGGCAATTACTGTTAACCGTCAGGCCCGAAAACCTGATCATCATGGGGGATTCTGCCGGAGGTGGTTTTGCGCTGGGGCTTGCACAGGTACTGAGAGATGAATCATTGCCTCAACCCGGCCAATTGATCCTGCTATCTCCATGGCTGGATATTACACTCACTAACCCGGAGATAGCATTAATAGCGCCGGGTGACCCATTCCTTGAACAGGAAAGTCTTCGCAAAGCCGGTAAATTGTATGCAGGGGATATCCCTCCTGATCATCCGATGCTGAGTCCGATCAATGGACCTTTGGCAGGGTTGGGTAAATTATCCATATTCGCCGGTTCGAATGACATCCTGGTAGCAGATACCCGGAAGCTGCACTTATTGGCGATGTCGCAACACATTCAACATAACTACTACGAGTATCCTCAAATGGTACATGCCTGGATGCTATTAAATTTACCCGAATCCATAATGGCACGTGCGCAGATCATCCATCTGATCCTTCAAGGATAAAAGCATGGTATTGACTGCTGTTATCCTCGCTGTCTCAAAAGTATTAGCAGCAAGCTGTTTCAAAAATAACTAATACATCTTCGGATATGTTTGCAGCAAAACACAAGTGATTAAAAGGAAACATTCCGACCCGGAATATTTCCCTTTCTCTTATTATTTACGCTGGTAGTTCAGCATCCAGTTGATGCCAAATTTATCTGTAAATTCGGCGAAGTAAGCTCCCCAGAACATATCTTCCAAAGGCATGGTGACCACACCTCCCGCGGAAAGTGCATTAAATAATCTTTGGGTTTCCTCTCTTGAATCAGGCTCCAGGTTTATGTGCATATTGTTCCCGGTTTTCAGTTTGAAGCCCATGCTTTCAGGTGCATCAGTCGCCATCAATACATGACCTCCCATTATCGTTAATTCTGCATGGATAATCAGTTTTTTATCAGCCTCACTCAGTGGTGGAATTTCTGCAGGCAATTCTATATCTCCGAATCTTCTTAAACCAACACCTGTAAATTCACCCTGAAAAACTTCTTTGTAAAAGTTGAATGCTTCTTCTGTTTTCCCGGGGAAATTCAGGTATGTAGTTACTCTCGCGTTATTATCTTTTTTAAGTTCTTTCCTGATTTTGAACTGTGTACTTAAGTAAAGGTCAAGGTTACTTAAACCGGCAGTGAATCCTTCCTGGAAGCCCATTTTAATGATCGTTTCCAGATCAGCTTCTTTATCAAAAGTGATTTCAACTCTTACGGTCGTGTTGTCATCCGTTTCACTAAATTCCTTTTTCCAATGCATAGCCGGAAAATCCAGGTTTTCATTTCCTGCTTCATCGCAAAAATGTACTGAGTTGATGATGCTCTTTAAGAGCCCGATCGTTTCATAGTTTTCTTTACACCAGGACCTATCCCCTTCTGGTCCTACCATACAGTACAGCCAGTACCCCCCTTCCCTGAAATCCATTATTTTGGTTTCGGCCCGGTAAGGTTTAGGCGCCCACCATTGGTCAAGTATTTCACTTTCTGTCCAGGCCTTCCATACGTGTTCCAATTGAGCATCAAATGCCCTTACAACGGTCAGTTTCTTCTTTTGCAGATCCTTTGTAAAGACTGTTTCTCTGTTTGTCATGGTTTCTTATGTTTAAGGTTATCCAATAGATTGTCCGGTTGATCAAAGCGATCTACCCAAAGAGTGCGGAGTAGCGTCCGCATATATTCGCAACCATTCAGTTGCAAATATATACGCAACTAATCAATTGCGCAAAATTTATTTTAGGATCTGTTTTCTGATTCACCCGTTTGTTTAATCATGAAACAAAGCATCCTGATGGAAATATTTTTAGCCGCTATGGATGTGGCAGCATGTAGTAAAAGTAACCTGCACAGTATAACCAAACACCATACTTATTATGTATCTCCAACGGGCAAAAAATCATGTTTAACGTATCTCATCTACAAACACTTTTTTTATGGCATTTAAATACCCATAGCCGAAAACATTATCAGGTTGCAGATAACTGGTCTCCGTCCATTCATTCCAACTGTTTATAGTAATCAGAGGTACTTGTTTGGGATGCGCATCTGCGTATGCTTTAGCCATACGTAATCCCTTTTCAAAGTTATCCGGCGTGTTATTTCTTACCACAGCACTATGCCCCGTACGTGGACTATTATCCCATCCGACACTAATGTGAGGATAATAGATAAAATCAAATGCGGTATCGATACGTGCCCATTCTTTTTTTACACCTTCAAGAATATGCAGATAGTCATCATCTACATTTGCGAAATGACAAAACTGATAGTGGGTAGCACTTGTAAAGCCTAATTTTTTAACAAAGGCATTTTCAGGATTTTTCGTTTTACTACCATCAAATCCACTATGGTTCATATTGATTGACCACATGGTGAGCTGTAATTCCAGTCCGGGGAAACCGGCCTTTTTTGTTTCTTCCTTAAACCATTTTAATGCATCAGCAGCTTGTTCTATTCCTCCCAGCCCATCTATAAGCTGAGGCATGTCATAGATCATAAAAACAGGTTTTCCATCGATCTTATAATATTGCGGAAGCTTAAAATACTTTTCAATGTTCCGTTTGCATATTTTTTCAAACTCTGCCCTGCTTACTTTGCCTGTCCAGATAACATTGTTTTCATTATACTTATTCAGACGGGTGTCCCAGGTATTGACAACATCGTGGTTTGCCCACATGAGGTAAAACTTCATTTGATCAGTATTGTCGGCTTTCAGGAACCCATTGTCAAGTGTGGTTTCCATAAACGGTCTGCCATCATACCAGTACCAGTCGAAAATAAATACGTTTACGCCATGCTTTACGGCCTGGTTGATTTCCATAGACATCACAGCCGGATCTGCCTCGTTAACAGGCCCCCATAATGGCTTTCTGTTCCAGTAATGGCCGGGGAACCTTTCCTGCATGTTCAGCACAGTTTCCCATTCCCCATTACCAGCCGGCCAGAAAGGACGTAACCTGGGGTCATCACTGGCATAAGCCGGATACAAAAACGCGGCGATGTCATACGATTTCTTTGCTACAGATGTTTTCGTTTGGCCAAAAGCGATCTGGCTTCCAATCAACCAGAGTGTTAACAATAACAATTGAGGGTGTTTGTTCATGTTATATTTGATTAGTCCATTCAGGGATATCATCAAATGTAATAAAAGGTTATACTAAAAGATATATTATTCTACTTACCTCATTTACAAACACTTTAATCTATTTCTTCCCGGGTAAACTATATACAGTATAACGGGCCACATACCCTCCACCCGGCGCCAGTTGCAGAGAAATGACGTCTTGTGGTGTACCCGAAGTTTCTTCTGTTTTTACGGCCCCGGTACTGTCCGGATCATCCTTTACAACAGACACCTTATAATTCAATGCTTTCAGGAAATGGAGAGGGACCGTTAACTTTTGCGGCTGGGGGCCATTCATGATAGCCAGGAACCAGGTATCTCCCTTGCGACGGGCATAAGCCGCCAGTTGCCCTATTCCGGATTGCGGTAATACAATGGTTTCATCCCAGTTGGCAGGAATATGCCGGATCATGTCTGCGGCCGGATTCTCCAGGATATGCTGTGGCTGTGCAGCATATGTAAGCAATGGAGCGCTCAGGATAGCTGCGCTGGCAATCTGATGGGCCCAGGTGGTATTCTTCCTGCGCTCTCCAAAATGGACTACCGTGTATTCTGCAGGTCCGGCCAGTAAGCGTGTAAAAGGCAGCGTTGTTTCATGTGTGGCCCTGTCTGCCAGTTTGCTGGCCTCCATACCTTTTACCGCCTCCCTTGTCAGTTCATTAGGCCAGGTCCTGGCCAGACCTGTGGGCTTATTGGCGCCATGAAAATCTGTTAAAAGATGGTATTCAGCAGTTTCCCGAAGAATAGCGGAATACAGGTCCACCACCTCTTTAGCTTCATGATCAAAAAAATCGATTTTTACGCCTGCTATACCCAGGTCATGACATCGTTTAAAAAAAGCAAGGCGCACATTTTTATCCCGCAGGTATTTGGAATGCTTCCATACCCAAATACTTACATGCTGTTTTTTAGCATCATTTACCACATCCGTGATCTGTTCATCACTCCATTTTTCCCAGAAGCCTTCCAGGATATTGTGCTCAAAACCCAAAGCAGCAGCTTTGGCTGAAAAGTCCTTTATTACTTCAGGCGTGCCTTCCCCTCCGCCGTCCAGGTACTTCCATACTGCACGCCCGGGCCTGATCCAGTCAGTCAATATTCCTTTCGGGAAGAGTCTGGGATCAGGAGGCGGACAGAGATCATGTACCATATCATTGTTCACCATCGCATTCAGATCTGCACCAATCATCACTACCCGCCAGGGAGTTGTAATAGTACCACTAACAGCCGCCGGTTTTGACAACCGGTTAACATCTTCTTCGCTGTAACGTAACTTATACGGGTACGAAACCGGCTGGTGATGTGCCAGGCGCAGCACCAGGCCACGATTTCCATCTGCTTCCAGCGCCATACCGCTATAGTTCACAAGATTAGCTTCTGTAATGGCAGCATAAATGCCCTGTGGTAATTTTAAAGTGGCTGGCGGCGCTACCCATTCTCCCGCCTGCAATGCTGAAATCATTTTCTTTGTGTGCACACTTTCATAATGCATTACCAGGTCATGATACCAGATCTCACTACCTGCCGGAATATTGAATACCGTTGCTTCGTCGGGGACGCGGAGTTTTCCGGCAACACCTGGCACCACTGTCCGGAAAGCAATGCCCTCATTGAACACCCGTACTTCCAATGTGTAATTTACGGATGCCTGCTGCAGGGCAATGCCTGCACCCTTACAGTTATTGATGGCCCACGCATGTACTCCCATCCAGGGATAACGTTCATTGATAGTATATCGTTTAACCGTACCGGGTTTCACCTCATCTGTGAGTATTTTATTATCAACTGACAGGATCATGGGAGATGTTTCAATAACCGTTTCATTTCTGAAGGTAACCGTATATTGTAACTGATGATGAGAGATAAACAACCTGAACCGGATTTGTCCGTCAGGACTAGTTACTACTGTTGTATCAGCAGCAAAAGCTTTTGAAATTAAGAGAGGGCCGATCAGCATTAAGCAAACAAACATTAGCTTTTTCATACGTGTTTTTAAGAGGTTATTATTTTAGCGTAATAATGCTGCGGCACACCATAGTACCGGCGCCTGACCATGCATATCACCGGTAATACGTTTACGGTCCAGGTAATACTGCCGGTCATTTTTCTTATTTGTGCCTTCGCATACTTCCCGGATATCTCCGTTTTCATCAATGTAGGTGATCAGCGCCAGCCATGCCTTACGTGCTGCCGGTCCATAGGTAGCAGCATCAAGCCATCCCTGTTTTACGCCGGTGATCATAGCAAATGTGAACATGCCTGTGCAGGAAGTTTCCTGCCATGAAGCAGGATCATCCACCAGTTGCCGCCACATACCATCCTCCGCCTGACACTTAAGTAGTGTGGCCATCATCTTTTTGTAACCCTGCATGATACGGGGCCGGTCGGGGTTATCTGAGGGTAATGAGCGTAGCAACTCGCTCATGCCGGCAGCCATCCAGCCATTGCCCCGTCCCCAGAAAAAAGGCACATCAGGAGCATGATAGAATAGTCCGTTAGGTTGTTGCAATGAGTCCAGGTAAACCACCATTTCCCTGGCAGCACGATCAATATACTGCTTGTTACCTGTAGCACGATAAGCCTGCGCCTGCACTGCTGTGATCATAAACATATCATCTATCCACAAACGGGTTTGCCAGGTAAGCCCCTGATCAGAATAAACAACAGATTCCGGTTTTACGTGTGCCCCTTCGGGTGTTCCCCATTGTTTATCTGCAATTGTCTTTCCCATATCCAGGTAGCGCTGTTCTTTCAGTTGTTGGTACAACTCTAAAGGAACTGCCCCGAAAACGGTATGGTCTACGTGATCCGGAGGTGGAACCAAAGCCGCCTCATCACCAAAAAGCGGATCAAAACGTTTGGCCAGTTTGTCTCTAAGGAGCTTATCACCGCTTGCCCTGGCAAATGACAATGCGCCATACCATGTACATACTTCCGGATATGTAATAACGGAAGGGGGTGTTGGCCGGCCAAAATTGGGATGGGGAGAGGCCAGAAAACGGTTTGCCACCCGTTTTCCGATCTCTTCCGGCGAACTGCCTTTGGGAAAATGTTTCAGTGTACCGGGTTGTGCATCAACAATACCGTAATTGAGAATCATCATAAAAATCATCAAACGTTTCATGCTATTGATTTAACAGTTTATAGATCATTTACTGAAGTGGGTGCTGTGGATATAGCAGTTGCATCTGTCTGCCGGGGAATCAGATGTTTCATAACGGGTATTTTAAATGTTATATACAGATAATTTCAACATCTATGCAAACGATTGCATATTGATACAAAAAAAATGACTGTCGTTGAATCTTTGGCCTGGTACTTAATAATTGAATCTTTAAAGAAGGTGGTCTGATGCTTATGGGTCAAGGGTACAGTCAGTTTTCATAAAAAGCTGCTTAGCATGCTAAGCTCACGTGGAAACTGTTTTAAAGTTAATCAAATGAATTAATACAAAGTTGCTATAAGACTTGTTTAATTTTACCAATTACTTATACTTTTTTCTCCGGCCATGTGTGGTTTTTATCTGCAATGTCCATCTTTGCTGAGGCTTTTCAAGTAATGAGTATAATCTCAGGAAGTTGTCCAAAAGTAAAATGGCCTCCTGAGATTATGACCAGTAATAGCAAAATAACTACACGAGTTGTGCAAGAGAGATTGCAAAACGCGGAGAGCGCATCTGATGCACAGCTTCATTCAGCAAGGCTTTCCCATACATTAGCTGGCCTTCATAAGCTGCCAGGGATAATTGACCGGAGCCCATCAATGCACCAAACTCTTTCAGGCCGATTCCTTCCATTTCCTGATTATGTATGTAATCAGCAGGCTTACTTTGCACCGCAACCTGAAACATCAGCATTGCATAAATGATCCTGCAAACCTGGCGCATGACAAAAAAACGTGCTGTTTTATAGTCATCTGCAGCATTGTCAAAATACTTATTCAACAATATGCTTTCCTGTTCTCCGGTATGCACAAAGAAATTGGCAACATTTGCCAGATCAATATACTGATCGTTTAAAAAAGCGACATCCCAATCAATAATCCATATCCTTTCCCCATCGTACAAAATATTACTTGGGTTAAGGTCATTATGGCTGAATACTTTATTCGTATCCTTCCAGGGGTATTTATCCCTTATCTTTTCATAATGCCCGAAACACTCGTCGAACACTGGCCCCGACAACATATTGGTTTGCCTGAACCTGTCGATCATTCCATCAATGGTCCCCTGCAAATCGTCTCCCTCAACCTCACATGGCACCGAATGAATAGCTTTGAGGGTCCCGGCCAGTTCGGCAATTAACTTATCCGGAGCCAAAACAGCACGTATAGGCTTACTGTCTATAAAACCACTAATGGAAATACCATTTTCTATATCCTGGTAATGCAATGGCGGAGCAATACCAGCAGCAGCAGCAAGCACCAGCGGCTTAGGTAAAGTCGCAGTTGCATGTGCATTCAGTTTGAGCACATAGGGCTTGTTATGTACTACAATTTTATACACGGAAGAAGCCGAAAGCCCCCCGGCAAGCAACGAAATATCGGTAACAGCAGAGGTCCCAAAAGCCTGTAGCAAAGCCATTTCAACAGCAGCTATCCGGGAGGTCGGGATAAGAGAAGAATTGATCAGTGACATAGATAACGGATTTATACAATAGTACCACCAAGCAGCTTAAACAGTTCAGCCACGGGTTGGTTGTTTTTCAAATTTTCTACTGGAATGATTTCTTTGGCAATGGCATTGGCCGTATACTTTGCGTCTTCATATATTTGCCGGCCGGCCGCTGTAAGTACTACGTAACTCACCCGCGCGTCCCATTCGTGTGCCTCCCTTTTTATAAGTCCCATTTTTTCCATCGGCAATAACATACGGGTAATACCGGAAGCAGTGAGCCCCACTTTTTCTGATAAGTCTGCGCGCCGTAGCTTTTCACCAGGAGACTGTTGCAACAGGTACAGGATCAGAAAATCGTTAAACCCAATGCCATGCATACTTAACTTATCAAACCTGCGGGCAATAACTGCCTGTATTTTCGCCAGGTTCATAAGGAACTTAAGAGAGTGACTGACTGCTGACATATACTTGACTAATCAATGATTATGCAAGTATATGACTTTCCGGCTATACAAACAAAAATTGTCGGACTGCTGAACTTTATAAAGGATACATATATGGTAAGATAACTTTAAACCCAGGTGTACTATACTACTATAAGACAATCTTCGGTTAATATCAAAACACCAGTGAGAAATTATCACTTTTTAGCATAGATTTTTTCACCGAGCATACTTGCCCATTCAGCCCTCGAAGTACCAAGGTCATTGCCCGTATTTTCGATTACCGGAAGCCTGTCTGCATCATCGGAAATAAGGAAATGCTGTAGCACTTTGTACATGTACATACGGCTGATGCGACCATTTCCATCATCGAAGGGATGGCAGGCTACGATATCCTGTTGGAGGTTGGCCGCGAGGCCTGCTATTTCTTTGTTGAATGCTTTAGGGCCATCAGATGTTGGGGATGTACGGTTAAAAGTTGTTCTCTTCCCGGCGAGAACGTTTTTATATTTTGCCAGCAGGATTATCAGGTGAGAACGGATTTCTTCCCTTTCACTATAGGGGTAGTATACTTCGTAGCGGGGTTCTGCATCATCTTTCAGCGCATCGCCGATAGTGTTTATATCGGCGACGTTCACGGTAAATCGTGTTTTCTCTTTTATTTCTTTCTTTATTGTCTTAATAAGGGATGCTGTTAATTCCCTCTCCCAGTCATCTATCAGATCTTCTTCCTTATATGCCGCATTAACCGTAATATTTTTTTCAAGCAGCGCATCTATCTGAGGTTGTGTAAGCTCGTACGTAGAGGTGTCGTCCCCCCACCCGCTAAAGTGATTGCGAAAGTTTTTGTGTCCTGTCAGTTCCGTTGCAACTCCCAGTAGCCCATCAACAGTCCATAGCGCGTCCAGTCCCGGAGCATCTTCTTTTTTGCGAAGTAGTGCCTGCCATTTGCGGAAGGTTTGCAGGCCATATATTTCCCTTGGGTGATGAATACCGCTCCGCAGGTTTTCTATCCCATCCCGATGCGCTTCGCTGGCTCCCCATGCTTCATGCCGGCTGTATTTTGCGGCAGCTTTATTATAGTGGCGTTTATCCACGAGGGTTTGTACTTCTGTGGTCTCCCCTGGATCGGAACCAACAACGGTGTCGAGGTCCTCTGGCTGAAACGGCTTGCCCGCAGGAGCAAGCTCTTTCATTATATAGATGGAACCCTGCTCTTTCTTTTTCCCCCGTATCCTCTTGTTTTCTACGACAAACCTTGCATAGGGTGGAAATAATATTTCCCGCTGATACCATTTGAGAGCTCCCGCCAGTAGTTGTACATCCTTGCCGGTGTGCAGGCATTTGATGACATAAAGATCGCCTTTGCCAGTTTTGTCAAATTGGATGCCGAAGCGCGGAGAGGAACTAGCACTCCATAATACACCCGGAGAGATAATTTGACCGGGTTCATGATCCGTGACCTCAGACTCCAGGCGATAGGCCCAGCCTTCGTGCACTGGTAATGCCTCGAGGCCATCTGTAGCAGATTGTACATTGTCAATCGCACTTTGATCGTCTTCTCTGTTGGCAGGAGCATCCAGCACATCACTGAACTTACCAAACCCTCCGGAAATGTATTTACTGATCTTATGAGCGCCTCCGATATTATTTTCCATTAAAGCATTTACATGCTCTTCTTTATCCCCGGTTGATGCGCCGAAGTCGTAATCGCCGAGATGCGTTGCAACTTTTTTCACGTTCTTCCGTAAAGTATTCTGCTGGCTTTTGGGTACAGCTGGTTTTGCTAAAGGAGTGGTACGTAATTCCGGAGGCATGAGGACATCCCTGGCAGACTGGAACCAGCGGGCTTTTTTAGGTTCATATTTTTCTGCAAAAATCATTGTCAGCACGAGGTAAGCAGCGATATTATCCTTAAACGCCTTTTTATGTGCGGTATATGCTTTTTTACTCTTTATGCCTTTTATTGACGCTGTCTGTTCGTCAGATAGTTCATCCAATATTACAGGAGGGATTCTATTAAAGAAGGCGTCTTTATCACTATCCGCACGTACTTTCTTTTGTGGCTGCGACAAATTTCTTATGGCACTCTTTATCAGTTCAGTGATTTCGTCAGGAAATAGTTCGTCCAGCGAGTGCAGACTCTCTGCAGAATGATAGAGGCCTTTCGACATTATGTTCAGGCATCCGGGAGAAAGCAGGTAATTGGGAGGTTCCTTCCAGCCTATGGCCTTCAGGAAGGGGGAAGGTACCAGGGTGTAAATACCCGGGCCATCAGGTAGTGGCGGAAAAAGGTCCCGGATAGAAGAAAATGTTTCGAACAGGGTCATGTTTTTTGTTTGATACATGAATGCAAATAATGGCCAGCGGTTTAAATCCATGTTTTCTAATGTACTTAATACTGCTGACAGGCTTGCATTTGGGCCTTTCGATACATAATTATTTGCACTACGGCTGGCCTCCGCATAATGACTATCTACACGAAACTCATCTCCATTCAGTGCGGATTCACGCTCTATACCGCCTTTAACTTTTTTAGTGGCCACTTTCCTGACAGAACCACCAAACCTCGCATTTGTAGATTTTATATTTAGGTTGAACGTTTTGCTCTGGTCACGTTCAGATGACAGAGTGGGAACCTCGGACGCTGTTGCTGTTACGGCTTTGTTTATCTGCCCGTATACATCACCATAAGTATCTCTTAAATGATCAGCCAGTGCTCTTTCAAATATTGGCCTTGCCAAGGTAAGAATATGTTGGGCTACTGCCAGTATCTGTTCCTGTTGTAAATAATTCAGTGTATAGAAACCATGTGTATCGTCAGAAGAGGAAGAGGATGAGGATGATGAGGTTAACGATAAAGAGGATAAGGAAGAAGAAGGCATAGCTCTTCTAACCGGCTCAGTGCTGGTTGCTGCTCGCCTGTCCTGATATTCTACTACAGGCGTTTTTCTTTCTGTTTTCCCTTCTTTTTCATCATCATCGTCGTCATCATATTTTTCATCTTCTTTTGGCCCTGTTCTCTTTCTATCATCAGCCACCAGCATTTTCCCTATCCCAATTGCTTCGTCTACATCATCTCTTTCATCTACAGTATCGTCTTCTGATTCTTCTCCCGGAGCAACTTTCGCTACATATCGATTAACTTCGCGACCTTTTCCTGTAATACGTGCTCTTTTTGCCCCTCCGGAACCTTTTTCGGAAGTGTTGGTGGCGGCCTTCTGTTTCTTTCTTTTAGTAGCCTTCTTCTTATCAGATGCTTTTTTCTTAGCCGCTGCTTTCTTTTTACCAACAGCCTTTTTTTTACCAGAAGCAATTTTCTTTGGAGGCATCCGCTGTATTATGCTATCAGCCTCTGTTCCCATAATAAACGGCTGAGGTGCCGGCCGGGAAATGCCATTAGCAGAAGTATTCCCTGCAATCGCTCTTGATGATCTGTTGTAATGCTGAATGGTATTCGTGGTTTCCTTAGGCATAGAAGATTGAGAGAATCGTTGTGTAGTAAGAAAGATACGGTTTTTAATGCCTCTATTTAGTAATTCATTTTCTAAATGAATTAAAGACTCACCACTACTGTTCATAATTTCGAATAAATAGCAGAATATGAGCAGTTTAAAAGGGAAGTTATTCTTATTACCGGCGCTTCAATCCCCCTATAATATCAGGATCGGCAGCTACTATTTTAAAAGAATAAAAGAACATCCTGTAGTATATGGCTATACGTTTTTCTTATTCTCTCTGTTTAAAGGTAAACCATGAATAATTCGATTATAAGTACGACCATCCCGAGTCATTTAAGTTCATCGGGCAGCCAGGAAGGATAGGCCGTTACTTTGCCCTTCACCTTGTCTGACACGGGTACTTTCCAGATATCGAAGAATTGCGTAAGGTTAGTCTTTGTCGCATCGCAAATAGTGAGGAACCACAAGTCGCGCTTGTCTTCCTGCGATTGCGGGTATTGCTGCGGAGGTATGGCCCTGTATTTCGTGTAGGTATCATCTATACACTGCCAGCCAAATTGCCGGATCAGCTCTATGTACATGCAGAGCGCCAGGAAAGGGTCCTGGCCCCACTTTTCAAAGGAAGGCTTGTTGTGCAGGTGGTTGTTGATCTTTTTCAGTACTGTTTCTTTATCAGCAATGTCTTCGTGGTTATAAATACCTTTGTGCAGCACTTTGTCGTACACGTGCATGGTGAACAGGTTTACGGTTACCTCTCCCACTTCGCCAAAGTCTATGCCCCAGAACTGGTGGCGGTGGCCCAGTTCGTGGAACAGGCCCCAGGAGCCATGTTCGCGCACAAAGGCCTCATCCAGCATCCATTCACAACTTTGATCATCCGGCACGATGATGTGCTCCGGTACTGTGTACATGTAACCATAAGCGACATCCTGGTCTACGATCACCCTTTCCGGGTGCGGACGGGTGCGGGATATCTTAGCCAGGTCTGCATCTGCATCCATTACTTCATCCCAGAACTGCATCAGTTTTACGGGATTGCTCAATTGACGGATGCGGTAAGCAGGCACTGTAAGAATGATCTTATCGGTGGCCAGTTCCGCCCAGGGCGCAGGGTTGTTTCGAATGTTATTATTCCAGTCTGCTTCGTTGGTCTGGCCCAATTTAAAGTAGGGAGCTTTCACAGCACCCATTACCGTAATGTTGATCGCTTTAAGTGTAGTTGTATCGCCAATATTGAGTTGCAGGAGTCCGCCAAAGGGCGAGTAAACTTCTGTCGTGTCTTTGTCCAGCTGGAAGGTGCGCACCATATTTTCGGCGCTGCGGGTCAGCCTGTTCAGGTCTGCCAGGTCATCGCTGTGTACGCCTATTTGTGCTTTCAGTTGCTGGTTCCTGTCTTTGCTTTGCAGGATCACTTTCACCACCGTACCGGGCGGCACATACAGGCCCGTAGAATGAGGGCGAAAGTATACAGCGGTTGGCTCCAGCAGCCCCTGCGCACCTACCTGCACCGGCACCGTGATGCTGGTAGTAACGCGGGTGGCCGTATCCGGCACAACGCCAGGAAAGTAACGTGCACCGGGGGCGACCGCATTCTTATCTCCAGCGGTAGGATGCTGCTTTTCCTGGAAGCGCTGCATGAGGTGATAACGGACCTTATCTTCTGCAGTAGAAAATGTTATTGGTTTTTGTGGCGTGGGAATGGCCAGCGTATCCGGTAGTTTGTATTGTACTTTGAGGTTTTGCAACACAGCGGAATTGATATCGTTATTTTCAAACATCAGGTCCACCGTTGGCTGCACTATGTATCCATCTGCAATATCATCCATAAATCCTGTAGACGGGCGTTTTAGCAAAGGCAGCATGGTGGATAAATGCAGGTAGCATGGTACACTGTCTATGATCAGGTCTTTGTTTCCGGCAGTGCTGTAAAAGGCAATGTTCTTATCGCAAATACCGGCTTTTACCAGCAGCGCATTTATACAGGCAGGTTGCATAGTGCTGCCGGGCGTAGCCAATACTTTTTGATACAATTGCTCATAAGGCGATACCTGTATGAGTGTGCCACCGTTGCGCACAAAGGTTTCCAGGGCTCTCAGAGTGTCTTTGTCTGCTACGTCTGTTGCCAGATAAATGATATCGGTATGTTTTTCAATGCCCGTATTTTTTACCAGGTAAGTGCTGATATGCTGCCGGTGCGCCAACGCCAGGAAGGCACTATCTGCGGCGGTGTAAATGCCCATCTTCGGGCGTTTGCGCCCATTCCCCGCCCAGGTCAGTATGTTCTGCGCCAGTTGGTGCACGTCAGCATCGCGCAGCAGGTCTTTACGCAAATAAGCGCCACTGCCAAAAGCAATGATCCTGCCCTTGCCAAGCGGGGAAGTTGCGATCACGGCCATTTTTACCGGCACGTTTGCATCTATATTGGCTACCGCAATATTTTCTACGGTATCGTTAAAAGTAAGCAAGGTAAATACCAGGTGCGGAGTATCTGGCAATGGCAGATGTCGCACATCGTTCAGCAGTAGTGGTTTGGCCAACTGTTGCGCAATGGCGGTTTGGTGGCATAGTACAAAAAAAAGGTATAGTACAAGCACAGGAGCGCAGGATAATTTCATCGGGTTATTTTCTGTCTAAAATACGGGAACTAAATTGCATACACAAGTGAGTGAGCCTACGAGATCAATATCCAAGCAGCCCATATTATAAAGATTTCTCCAGGAGAAGTTATGTTGCTGTTCTGGCATTTGCAATATTTCGTAAAATCAAATGATGATTACAAACTTCGGCTTTTAGTCAAATATGAGTTATATATCGACATTAAACAACTTGCTTTCCAGATAGTTTATCTGAAATAGGGTGGCCGCTTCCTATATTGCCGGCTATCTGTTCTCCCCAGTCATTCATGGCGTTTAAGATCGGCATAAGCGTTTTCCCTATATCGCTCAGTTCGTACTCAACACGAGGAGGTTTTTCATTATAACTATGCCGGATAATCAAACCATCTTCCTCCAGCTCTTTTAACTGCTGGGATAATATTTTCCTTGATATATCAGGTATTTGTATAGTCAATCTGCCGAAACGAACATTTCCAACAGCCAGTCTGGCCAATATGATTGGTTTCCATTTGCCACCTATATATCCCATAGTTCGCACCATTGGGCAGTATGCTGCATGTGTCTCAAATTTCCTCATTAGTTACTTTAATGTTACCACTTTTCGGACTTTAGTTACATAAATGTCACCACTATTTCGGGATGCGTAAAAGGATCTCTAAAATTGAAGTAGTTACTTTACGAAAGTAAACAAAAATAAAATTTACATAAGTAACATCAATCTATTAAAAATTAGAAAAATGGAAAATAAGCGGAATCACGAGAACCATCTGGAAGGTAAGATTGCACTGGTAACCGGTGGAACAAAAGGTATTGGAAAGGCTATTGCTAACAGGTTAATGCAGGCAGGAGCTAAAGTTATTGTAACGGCACGTACTCAGTCGGGGGAAGCAAACCCTGCATATCATTTCATTGCAGCAGATCTATCTGATCCGGAGGATGTAATTAAAATAGCAAATGAGATCAATGAGCTATTTGGTGGTGTGGACATATTAGTGAATAACATGGGTGCAAATACATCTCCTGGTGGTGGTTTTAGTACATTAAAAGATGAACACTGGGATGAGGCATTGCAAGTCAATTTGCTATCCTCAGTTCGTTTAGATAGGGCTTTATTACCTAAAATGCTGGAACAAAAAAGTGGGGTCATCATTCATATTTCTTCAACCAGCAGCCGTTTTCCCATCTGGGAATCCACTATGGCTTATAGCGTTGCAAAAGCGGCATTAAACACGTACAGCAAAACATTGTCTGATGAAGTAGCTAGTCATGGAATACGGGTTGTAACAGTGTCTCCGGGTTTGAATAAAACAGCCGCAATCGCAGCATTTTTAGAAGATTTGGCTAGAAATGCAAACATCACGGTTGAAGAGATGACTGGAAAACTTTTTGAAAGACTTGGTGGAGTGCCAATGGGAAGAATGGCGGAGCCAGAAGAAACAGCAGAATTGGTTTATTTTCTTGTTTCACAGAGAGCCTCTTATATAACTGGAGCAAATTATATTATTGATGGCGGAAACTTCCC
Source organism: Chitinophaga oryziterrae (assembly GCF_009758125.1). Taxonomy (GTDB): domain Bacteria; phylum Bacteroidota; class Bacteroidia; order Chitinophagales; family Chitinophagaceae; genus Chitinophaga; species Chitinophaga oryziterrae. Next base: position 1,477,916 of record NZ_WRXO01000001.1, on the reverse strand, counting down.
TGTTGCTTAATTGGACCGTAAAACTTATGAGAGATCACTTAAGTGAATTGCGAGGGCGGTATAAAACAAAAAAGAAGAACTATTCCTCTAATACGAAAAAAGCCCTGAGATGTAAAATCTAAGGGCTTCTATTTTCTTTTCAAAACAAAGGCGTCAATTTTGTAAGACCGCCCAAAGAAGAACCCTACGGCACAGTAGCTATATTTGAAGACCTGTACGGAAATTTATGGGATCAGCTGCAGCCTGTCAAAAGCCTTAATGTGATCCTTGTTTTTTGATCATTTCCTGAACGAATGCCTTGGCCGGATCCCTGCCAATAATGATATCGCCACGCTGAGGAATAACTATATGATCGGGCTGCACACCATGGCCATCACTCTTTGATGGATTGATTTGATAGGAGTGGCTGGCAATGTAACAAACGATTTTTGTATTGGGTAAAATATACTCCTCAGCATCACCACTGATCCGTGTGCGATTACCTCCGGTTTCTTCTCCAATAAATACGGCCCGCTGCGATTGTTGCAGATACGCGCTTACAATTGCCGTATTGGAAAAACTTCCTCCGTTGATTAATACATAGAGCTTTCCTTTGAAACAATCCGATGCCGGCAAAATCCACAATGCTTCTTTACTGCCTGACAGGTAATGAACAGGCTTTTTGATAAGGTAGGATAATAACAGTTTGCCAGGAGCGAAATCGCCGCCCTGGTTATCTCTCAAATCAAGCACGAGATGCTCTACCTGATCATGTTGCATTGTAGAGAAGATTACGTGGATAGTGCTGTCGAAATTTTGTTCATATAAGGATTCCAGCAAATCAACATCGAAGGTTTTAATAGCGAGCAAGGCTGTATGCGCTAATGGCCATTTTTCATAAATAATACCCCGCCCTTTTTTTGAAACCGCAGATTGTAGATCATTAATGGTTTTGTAAGATTGAATACTGTCTTTCGGTAAAGCCCCAATAGCAGTGGTTTCTATTCTGCCATCCTTTTCTTTATACTGTAAAATAAATGTTGTGGGGTAACCAAACAAAAAACTGTAGTACTCTTTAAAATAATTGCTTACGATCCACCGGGCATATTGAAGATTATTCCCGTCTCTGATCTGCCTGTCGAGTAATTGTTGGACGATGGTAGCAACAGGTTGGTTGTTGATGCTGATAATTTCTGTTCCGCGGGTCAGTGAAGTATCTTTCAAACAAGGTATTTGCACAAACAACCGGTTGCCGGAAACGAACACATGGAAAGGAAAGAACAAACTGTTTCTATTGTGATACGTTCGCGTAGCTTCGCTCAACAACTCCATCGTATGCCCATCTTTGATCTTTCCGTTTAATAAGGTAATCAAACCATAGAACGTTCTTTCTGTCATAGGTTGTTGAATAGCGTTGTGCAGGCTATCCATAAAAATCACAAAATTTTTCCGGGAAGTATACTGGTACAAATCAGGATGCGTTGTTTCCAGTTTGTAGCGCAGGTGTTGCAAGTCTTCCTGCAATGCCTTTACAGGAAATACGCGATCCGGCTGAAACCCTTTATCCTGCCCGGATGCAAGAGAGAGTACAAAAAATATGTTTGCCAGCAACAAGATTAAAAGAGCAGGAAGCCTGATCATTGTTATTTATGTTTTTTTGGCATGTTACATATTCTCTGGCACATTTGCAAGGCCGCAGGAGTAAGAGGTTCTGGAGATAACTTGGTTTTCTTTGGCGAAGCCATACCTGTTTTTTGAACAAGTATAGACAACCTCCAAATTATCGAATCGCTAAATTATTAACAGCCAGACGTTAAGGGAATTATTAAGTAAGTGAGGATAAATTATCAGACTTAAATTTGAAGGCTTTAAAGCTTGCGGGTTGTGGGAACAAGTTTCGATCCGGTTTATTCAGAATCTATTTGATATTCAGATGTTTATTGATTCATTTCTATCAGGAATAGTAAAAAATGTTTTATTTTAGTTAACAAATAGGTTAACCACAAAAGACATTTTCATGATTATGAAAAACGCTATTAATAGAAACGCTTGTTTCTGGTATTAAGAAGACCAACCAATATTTCTTAAATAAAGTGCACATAAATAGGTCAATATGACCGAAGGATAGTTGTCTTACTTATTCATTTATTTAACTTACACTTTCTATTAACTAAAATTAAATTATCTTTGTAGTGGATATTACTTTTAGGGATAAAAAATTAGAAGAACTGGCTAATAATGACCGGAAGCGTCTAAAAGAGTTTGGTAAGCTCCGGGCAGAGAAAATAAAAGCCAGGCTAGCACAATTAAGGTCTGCGACCAATCTTGAAGAAGTAAGGTATCTGCCCGGGAATTTCCATGAACTTACCAACAACCGGAAAGGACAATGGGCCTGCGATCTGGACCAACCGTACAGATTGGTGTTTACACCTCACGAGAAGCCTATTCCCACAAATGAACATGGTCAATATGTATGGATGGAGATTACAGGAATAGAAGTTAAAGAAATAGTTAACTATCATAAAGAAAAATAATAATGGCCAGGCAAAATCAATACTATCCACAATCAGTTCCTCATCCAGGGGAGACCTTAAAGGAGAAGCTGGAAGAAATGATTATGGGGCCAAAAGAATTCGCCCTTCGTACAGGAAAGCCTGAAAAAACTATAATTGCCATAATCAAAGGAGATAGTTCCATTACCCCTGATATGGCTGTCCAATTTGAGAGTGCTACCAGGATCCCCGCTAATTTTTGGATGAACCACCAGAGAAACTATGATGAATTTATTGCAAGAGAAAAAAGGAAAGCAGTTATTCAGGAAGCGGTGGAATGGGCAAAGCAATTTCCTTTGGCAGAAATGATAAAAAAAGGCTGGTTACCATCTGTAAAGACTATTCAGGAAAAAACAATGGAGATGCTTGCTTTCTTTGGCTTCTCTAATCACACAGCCTGGGAAGACTATTATTTTAATCAGCAACTTAAAGTAGCTTTTCGGATTTCTCTTGCACACACCAGCGAACCGTATGCTATATCTGCATGGCTTCGTAAAGGCGAATTACAAGCAATGGAGCTAGAAGCAAAGGACTATTCAGAAAAGAAGTTTAAAGAAGCATTACCAAAGTTGAAATCAATTAGGGGCAATTTTGATATTTTTAGTCAATTACAAAGTATTTGCCTGGAAGCTGGTGTGAAAATAGTGCATACACCCCTTATCAATAAAGCCCCCATAAGTGGTTCAACACGATGGCTAAACGATACTCCTTTGATTCAATTATCAGGGGAGTATAACGATAGTAAGAACTTTTTGTTTACTTTCTTTCACGAAGCAGGGCATATTCTCTTACATGGGAAAAAAGATATTTTTTTAGAGAAGGTAGAGTATTCCGATAAAGATCTCATTAAAGAAAAGGAAGCTGATGAATTTGCCACAAAATGGACGTTATCAGAGATGAAGAAGTGAAAATATTAGCAGCCGCCTATTTCAGCGAAGACGATATAAGAAGTTTTGTAAAGCAATTCAATATCCTTCCGGCAACTACATTTGGCCGGCTGAAACGTTAGAGAAATTAATTGCTAAACTTGCTATTGACAATTGTATAATGTCCCGCTGTCTTGTACTCCTTTAATTATAACTAGTGTGGTGAAATTATAGTAAATATACTAATAAGATATTATCTTTGAGATATGGCAAGAGTATCTCAAAAAATAACAGCAACAGCCTCAGAAAAGACTGAGTTATTATCGATGAGCCGTTCTCACAAGCTTGATAGTCGTTATGTATTGCGATCTCGCATCATCTTGTATTCGCTTGAGGGTAAAAGGCTGGATGAAATCATGGCAGAAACAGGGGTAACAAGAATGGTTGTAAATAAATGGCGTAATAGATTTCGTGCATCAGGGATTGAAGGACTTAAAGATGCCCCGCGTAGTGGAAAGCCAGCCAAATTTGATGCAGCAGATGAGGCGAGGGTAATACAAAAGGCCTGCGAAAAGCCAGCAGACGGTTATACCAACTGGTCGCAAAGGCGGATCGCATCAGAAACAGGAATGAGCCAGTTCAAAGTGCATCAGATATTAAAAAAAGCGGCATTAAAACCACATAAAGTAGAGTATTGGTGTGGCAAAAGTCCTGATCCTGAATTTGAGTCTAAGATGATGACAATTGTAGGTTTGTATATGAATCCCCCACAAAATGCAATTGTACTAAGTGTAGACGAAAAAAGTCAATTACAGGCGCTTGACAGGACGCAACCAGAGTTACCATTACGTAGTGGTCAACCCAGAAGACAAACAGCCACCTATAAGCGTAATGGAACAGTATCGCTGATTGCTTCGTTAGCAGTGCATAGCGGAGAAATAATAGGTAAGTCAATTGACAGCAACAACAAGGATAATTTCTTAAGTTTTCTTAAGAAGTTGGATCGAACATATCGCAACAGCACCTTGCATATTATAGTAGATAATTTTTCTGCACACAAGCATAAGGACATACAGGAATGGCTTAGTAATAAAAGAAAAATTAAACTGTACTATACCCCTACATATTCGTCCTGGCTTAATCAGATTGAAATATGGTTCAATATGCTCTCAAAAGACGTTATAAAGGGAGGGATATGGAGGTCGACTAAGCAGATGGTAGATCAGATTATGGAATACATTAAAACATACAATCAGACACGAGCCAAACCATTTCAGTGGACTTATGAGGGAACTAAAAGTAAATAGTATGCTTATTACAAAATCACCACACTAGATCTTTGCTTCCTCATAATTAAGCCAGCTTCCGTTGTCTATTTAAAAGAATTATTGTTTGATATACTTATAAACACTCTTAAAAGTAGCAGAACTGGGAAGAACTATTGTAAACGAAGAATCTGCTAACTCCAGTAAACTATAAGTGCTGTAGCCAAAACCAACATGATCAGCGGACGGGTAAATCTGTGTTAGTTTTCTGGTAGCGGCGTCGTATGATATTGTGCCTTTGCGTACAAATGTGTCATTACTCTGGTAATCATAAATGTAGTTACTACAAGATGAAGCTTGTAGATTCAGAATTTTATAAGAGCCGATATAATTAATTGTCATACCAAATTTATCGAATGTAATTCTATCATCGAAATGGGCTATTTGATGTGGAATGACAACATCTGTCGCACTGATGTTTTTAACCAGTAAACCGTCTACACAGTCATAATAAGACATTAACATATAGCCTGTATCTAATGACCAAATACACTGATACTTACCATCTGAATAGCAACTGGTATACATATGTCTCCAGGTACCTATTAATGAATCATTCACTACTTCGCTTCCTTCCTGCAGAACAATGACCAGTGAAGTATCCGCATTACTTACATTATTTAAAGTATCATAAGCAGCGTATTTTATATAAAAGATACCAGAATCAATAGAAGCTGGCATTTTTAATACGATGGCAGAATCTATAAAGCCATCTCCGTAGCCACGAGCACCATTTTTACCATTAGCTGCAGCTCTTCTAAGGCCAATGGCCTTTGTATAATCAACTTTAAAATAAGATTTCGCACCTACAATCTGTACATAATATCCAGCTACATTACCAGATAAATTATGAGGATAGACGGTCAGATAACCACCTTTAAACACCTGGTAGACCTTTGTGAAAGGGGTGTCTAGTACCGGAGCTGAGGCATCCATAGATGCAGCCGGGAAAACCGAATCTACAACATTAGTTCCGTAAGCAACTTTAATTCCTGCTGTAAGCACATCGGCATTTATTTTTGCAGTTATGGTGTCCTGGACAGTTTTTCTAATGCTTTCACCACTCTTGTTACAGGAGTAAAACCCTATAGTGGCAATGATGGCAGTAAGGAATAAATTTTTCTTCATGGTATAAAGCTAATAAAAGATTGCATATTGACGGAGCTATACGCAGGCACACTTTTGCGCAATCACAAATGGAGGCATTGCTTATTCATTAACTAATTGAGTGCTAAACAACAGCAGGCTCAGGATAAAACTAGTTTTTACCGTGACATTTTATACTCAGATCGTATAGAGGTGTCCAATTATTTTTAGAGAAGGTAGAGGGGTTTGAGTTTATGGCCTAGCCCAAAGGCGAATAATATCAGCGGCAACATCGTACTCATATATTTGCCTTGTCAGCGTATCGATATTCAACCATTGCGCAGTACTGAATATTACTCCATCTCCGTTATTTATGTCTGCACCTAATTGTACAATAACATAACCAGCTGTATCGGTATTCTCAAAGCGGTCGTAAATAAAAACAATGGAACTGTCTTTAACATAGTCTTTCACCAGCTCGTTTATGGATACGGAAATGTAACTTAAAATGGTATCACGCATCCAGGGAAACCGGATGTTTACCTCTTCATTGGTGTGATCAGTATAATTGACAGGCGATTGAACAACAGGGGCTGCTGCAATAGAGTCTGGCACCGATGGGACAAAGCTCGTATCTGATTTAGCTCCTGTACCATTACTGGTATGACAAGCAGCAAGCAGCACTAAGGAAAACACAATGAAACTCCTCTTCATAAATACAGGCAAGTAATTAATAATATGTGAAGGTACAAGATTAGTCGTAAAAGAATAGAGGGAGAAATACTATTGCCCTATGAACGCTGAGGTACAGATAGGGCAACAAAATATTTCGAGAGACTATAAAATATCCTGTGTTTATGGCTTATTAGGTCATATAATCTGAATAAGCCTAAAGACCGGGGAAGGCGCTGCTGCCGCGCCATTCCCCCTTCCCCATCCCGGCAGGGTTTCAAACAATGGGGTAGGCGTTTACACAAAATATTTGATACTCCCTATTTCGAATCAAAAAAAGCCTCCAAATCTTTCGACTTGAAGGCTTTAAAGCTTGCGGAGAGTCGGTTACAACTTTCGACACTTTTTGTATTCGATTTAGACAAAATTGTACAGTTTATTACCAGATATTGCCAGAATAGACCGGAATTTAAGTTTAAGTGAGATTGGAAACGCCCTCTTGGTAGGGAGGTGCTTATCCGAATAATCGGACATAAGGTTATCCTAACATTGATGTAATTACCTTATATTTAGTTAAAATACATTTAGTGGCAATAGATTTAGTTACTCTTACTACAATTAGGAATGGCGTTTGATACCAAAATGTTTGGAGAGAAACTCCGTCGTTACAGGGAGCAACTACAGCTTTCCTTAGATGAGGTTGCAACGAAAACCGGTGTTGTAAAATCGCGCCTTGAAGATTTGGAAGGTGGATTAAACGAACCAACCGGTGACGAAATATTAATTTTCTCTGATTTTTATAAACAGGACTATGTTTATTTTATAAGTAACCAGCAGAAGGCTGCTTCGGAACAAATTGATATTCTATATAGGCAATATGGAACAGATTTCACAAAAGAAGACAGATGGGCTATTCAAGAATTTATGTTCCTTTGTGAATGTGAAGAATTGGTCTTTAAAGCTATCGAGTTTGAGAAAATAGATTTTGATTTTATCCCCTCAGGTAATTTCTATAAAGCACATGGCCAACAGGCTGCGGCAAAATTACGTAGCAAATTAGGCTTCCAGCCGATAGTAGCAATACCTAATCCCTACCAGATATTAAGAAAATTAGGTATTCACATATTTAGACGTCAATTGAGTAATTCAAATATATCAGGGCTATTTATCGCTCATCCGGTAGCTGGGAAGTGTGTTTTAATCAATTATTCAGAAGACATCTATCGACAAAATTTTACGTTAGCACATGAGATTGCTCATGCCATTTTTGATCACCAAGAAAATGTAAATGTTTCTTATGAACATTACAGATCAAGTCAAAAATTAGATTTAAGAGAAGTTAGAGCAAACGAGTTTGCATCATCGTTCCTTATTCCTAAAGAAATATTTAGTCGTGTAAAAGGTTCACAATGGACAGATGAAAGCTTTCGGACACTGGCCAAACGTTTACAAGTCAATGCGGAGCCTCTATCCATTGCAATGATGAATGCAGACGCAATAACATATGTACAACAAGAATATTTTAGGACCCTTAAAATAAATCCTGCTGATAAGATTGACCCTGAACTAAAAGACTTATCATCTAAAATGTATGAGGCTAAATCTAAACTCTTGCAAAGGGGGGTTAGTGATTTTTATGTAAAAAAATGCTACGAAGCCTATGACAAAGGCGCAATTTCTTCGGGTAGACTGGCCGACATGATGCTTTGTAATGAGAACGAGCTGGTTGGCTTATTAAACCTTTTCAATCTACAACTAACTTATGACAATTGATATTACAACGTGCGTGAAGGTAAACATTATTGATAGTTGTTCTATATGGAATTTACTTTCTTCAATACTCTTGTACAATAGAATTAAGACAAACGGATTTCACTTTTCTATCACTCAATTTGTCGAATATGAATGTTTATTTAAAGAAAGATCTAATCCAGTTAATCATGATAAAGAAATTCAAGAGCGATTAAGGAAAACTAGAGAAAATGGAGCCTTTAGTACTCATCGTCTGTCAATAGATGACCTGCAAGATTCCGATGTTGTCAAATATAGTCAGCATCTTGGTCGAGGTGAGCTTTCGTCAATTGCCTTTTGTAAAAAAACTAATCAAGTATTCTTAACCGACGATCAGAAGGCGAGGAAAATTGCAAAATCAATTTTGGGAATAGAAAAAACACAAACTGTCCCCCACTTAGTTGGATGGCTTTTCTATGAAGGTATTTTAACGGACAGTGATCTAGAGCCTATCATTGAAGAACACAAAAAGTTTGATAGGCCCTTAGAGAAATATTTTCGCTCTGTGTATAGCGAAGCGATGAGGGTTAAACTAATGACAAGACAGTCCAGCCCTCAATAATTACATTCTTGAAATTATATCTTTTCGGCTTAAATAACAGCAAACTAGGTCTATTCCTTTTCTTTGTTTTCATTATTAACTACTTGTTGTTGGGTAGCAAACCCATATAAAACACGAGCAAACCTCTTAATAGACCAAATAATTTTTTGAGCTTCTTCATCAGATAAATCAAGACCTGACAGTTCTCTTAGTTTTTCAGGAGTAAGTGGCTCATTATTGGGATTTAACCTTTTCATTTCGTCGATATTGATTGTATATTCCGGTGATGCTGACCATGTATTCCGGGCGATGTTGACCACCCTTTTAAGAGACTAAAAAAAGAAAGAACTTTTGTGGATTTTCAAAGATACATGTTGAGCACTTAATGGCCCTCATTTTTTCTTTCTCAAAGACTCCCCTTTAAGCTCTAACCGGTGACTATTAGCTGTCATTCTGTCCATGATTGCATCTGCTAAAGTAGGTTCATCGATATATTCATACCAGCTTGATACAGGTAACTGCGAGGTCACAATAAGTGATTTCTTCGCGTACCGGTCCTCCATGATTTGTAACAGAGCTAGTTTGGAGGTCTTATTAAGGTTCTGAAGACCAAAATCGTCTAGGACTATCAGAGGGATCTTTTCGAGCTGGTTTAAGAACTTCAGGTAGCTTCCCTCTGTCTTTGCCATTACAATCCCTTCTATGAGACGATTCATGTTAAAATAGCGTGTTCTAATGCCTAATAAGCAAGCTTGATATGCTAATGCACAGGCTACATAGCTTTTACCGCAACCAGTAGAACCGGTGATTAATATATTCGCTCCCTGCTGTATATAATTACTTTCCAACAGTGTACTCCAGGTTGTTTTACTCAGATTACGGGTAGCATTACATTCTATGCTCTGTGGTAGTGCCTGATAACGTAGTCTGGCAGACTTCAACAAGGTTGTCATGCGGTCATTCCCCCTGTGTAATTTTTCAGCCTCCAATAGATGTGCAATCAGTTCATGGCCTTCTAACTGATGATTGACGGGTAAATTAAGCTGGGAGCTGTATGAGGCAGCCATGCCGGCTAATTTCAGCTCCTTCATTTGTTCCAGCGTTTGATTTGTGTTCATTGTTTATTGATTTTTATGATAATAAATAAGCGGTAATATATGTCTGTAATTAGAAGAGAAGTACAGATCATTGTTAGCGGATGATTTTTCATCATCTGCTAACAATGATCTCCCCGCGGGAGCGTACCAGTGTAAGTATTATCAGACTAAGAGTAGTTTTGCTTCCCACGGATATTGTTATGTCCAGGCAATCGCAGATCTTCTGTATCAAAGAGTAATGGTTGTTTATCCAGCCCCGATTCCAGTATGTTGCGGATCATTCTAAGTGTTGGACGAGGTATATTGGCAGCGCGTTTGCAGGCGGCTTCTAATCGTTGCTTGCTGTATTTATTCTGTAACAGTATCATGGCATTGCAGGCCTTATAATTCTGTTCAGGATAGATACTGCCATGGATAATGCGGGAGGCGGACTGCCGGGTGTATTCACCTACCCATCCTGCTCTGCAAAGCAACTCGTCCACTGTCCATCCTGCCATTTCTACCATCGCCTTATGTTGCGGCGGCATATGCTCCTTTATGCGATTAAACTTCCCTTCTGTACTACTTCTCACGTGGAAAGCTATCCGGTCAAGACCATAGTATACTTCCACGGTTTTTTCATCATAGCTAACATGCACTTTACGACCAACATGTTCATAGGGCACTGTATAATAATGCCCGTTGTCAGGTAACTGTATCGCGTAGTTGCGTTGTACAGTAACCTGCTTACTTTTCTTAACGTGGTAAGGCTGTTCTGGTAGCGGTTTAAGCACACTTTGTTCCCAGCGCATAAAGATATCCCTGCGGCTTTCGCTACTTCCTTTATAGGGTTTCAGATTGAGCAGATCCAACTGTTCACGGACACGACGATTCAGCATCTCCAGGCTGGTGGATACTTCTTTGCGCAAAGGGGCATAAACATGGGTGTAGATAATATTTACAGCCTTTTCTACCATTGCCTTATCTGTTGGCTTTGCCGGTCGTGTTGCACTAAAGGTAGTCGTGTAATGTTCGGATAACTGATAACACATGTCTGTAAAAAGTGGCTCGTAGCGGTCTGACCGGGTTACCGCTGTCCTCAGATTATCGCAAAGGATCGTTTTGGTAAGGCCTCCGATATATTTGACCATCTCATTGATACATCTTGCAAAATCGGGTATTCGCTGGCTGGGAACGGCTATACAGAAAGCTAATCCGCTATATGGTAATATGGCAACAAACACTTCGCAATGGATAATATCCCCGGTTTCTTTTTGCACATAGGGTAGCTTTTTACCTGCAAAGTCAACCTGGGTAAACTCTCCTGGGTTATACTCCCAATGGAAAGCTGGATCGGTGTCTTTCAGGTATTTTTTAAACAGGTAACAATACTGGCTATACTTGTATCCATCATCATTCTCACCCATATATTCTACCCACAATAACTGTTTCGTAACCCCAGTGCCATGCAGCGCCTTTTTGGCCTGCTCAAAGTGCTTGACCAGTTTGTCAAAACGCTCTCCGCGTACAGGAGCGACATCATCGTTGTAAATGATTGCCGCCAGCGCTTTATCGCTCATTTGCCCCGGCCCATCTGCCGCCTCTGCTTCGCTATGGCATTCTACCTTCCGGAGGTATTTTTTAACCGTATTGCGGCTCATACCCGTTCTGCGGGCTATCTCACTGATAGAGATTCCATCCGCAGTCAATTGTTGAATTTGTTTTGCCTGAGTCATTGTAATTGGTTTTTGAGCCATCCCCTGTTTGTTTAACTGAACGAAGGGGGTAAAATGACCACAAAAACTCAATCTTTCATTAGTCCTTAAATATTGATGGGTAGCATAAGGATAGGGTGGTCAACATGTGCCGGAATGACAGGACGTCAAATAGGAAAGGTTAAATCGAATAGGCATAAAAAGAATGAGAATGATCCCTGGCTACTCAATATAATGTCTTAAAATCCGACAAAATATGCCTGGTCAGCATGCTCCGGAACGCCTGGTCAACATAAAACGGAATGGGTGGTCAACATGCTCCGGAATCTACAATATTGATGTCCATTTGACTTGTTTTTTTGAGGTAAACAAATGAGAAAAATGAGGCATTTCGACCCTACAAGTAATTGACAATTAACCCATAGAATAAAAGAGGAGAAATTAAGAAAAATTCTTCGAACTTAAAAAGCCTTCAAATCCAATGATTTGAAGGCTTTTTAAGTTTCTGCGGAGAGAAGGTTACAACTTTCGACACTTTTTGTATCCGATTTGGACAAAATTGTACAGTTTATTACCAGATATTGCCAGAATAGACCGAAATTTAAGTTTAAGTAAAGAGAAAGGGAACACTTTGTATCCTTGCCCTTTTAGGACAAAGACATACCATATAAGCAATATATTTATTGTTATTAATTTAGTGGAAATTATTTCATCAATTGGTAGGAGTGAAAAGAGGAAAGAATCTATAGTAATAGTACATGGAGAATCAGAAACTCCATATCTCATTTGTTAATTCTCTCAACTTTTCATCTCTGTAACCTATAAACTTAATAATTTCATCCCTATCATTTGCTATAACATAATCATTCATCTCAGGCAAATAACCTTGTTTAATTAAATAGTTGACTCTTTTAATTGGATCATTTTTAGAATTAATAATATCCAGGTCAAAACGTCTAACTAAGCAATGACCAGCAACAGATTTAATATTAATATCCCAAGTTATTTCGTCTACATCACTTTCAATTTCATCGTCCTCCCAAATCTGAAATAAAACTAAAGAACTTTGTTTACGACTGCGCATAAGTTCGCTAAAATCTTCGACCTCAATTCCCATCGCTAACAATATACGAGCAAAGAAGTAATGATAGTATCCCCAGTTATCCATTCTATGAAGAACAGAGAATGGAGAATAGATCTTTTCCCAGGATTTTTCTAATTCAACAGCAAGTCTTTCTTGAAGCTCTTTCACATTAGTATCTCTAATCGATTTAATAAGTTCATACATCGAATATCTGATTGAGCTTTGCGTGATTGCTTTACCCGTAAGAGTTCTGCTATTTATATAGATATCGATGAATTTTCCAATAATGTTAATTTTTTTCACCACTACATCTTCGTCATCCAATTTCGTAACTGGTGATAAATAAAGAGGATATGCTAATGAATCAGCAATTGTGTAATAATTAGAGATATAAATATCTTCCAAACCCTCTGTGTTAATTGACTTAAACCTGTAAAGTTGTTGATATATTGAAGAGTAATAATCAAAATCGGAGCGTAAAAAATAATAATAATCTTCAGGTTTACTAAGTCCTGTTTTTGCTGAATTCTTTTTTACCCAATTGTGAAATTGGGTGCCTATTATTTCAAAATCTTCATTTTCTGCACCCTGTTTTGTTGATCGAACGGTTTCTGCATATTTAGCCCTCAACCAAGCTCTAAAAAATTCCAAGTCACCCTCTGAGTTTGTAGTTATTTTTATTTCTGCAATCCTCTCCTTCCAAAATTCGTTTAATTCCAAACTTTTTTCGCTGTCTGATACTTTTGATAACAAATACCCTTTCAACATTTCTGTTGGGTTCAGGTTCATGCCTCTATCGTTCATAGTTTCAAAAATAGTATACGCATTCTCCATGCTAAAGGCTTTAACCTCAACTAAAACGACTTTCTCCAATAACCATTCAATAAACAGAGGTAAAATATCCTTTTTGCTAATCTCTTCCGGAAATAGCATTGTAATATCTTCATACCTTTCTATGATATTAGAAACTGATTCATCCTTATTTCCATCCACAAAAACGACCTCCGGATCATAATAAAGGTGCCTAACAATTTTTTCTCTTGTATCAATATCTAAAACTAATGTCGTCTTGCCGGCTTTTGTTACATATAGAAATTGCTTAAAATCTTTTTGGAGATTAGATGGAAGTTCCAACTTGCTTTGTAAATGATGCAAATAAATAAGCAATAAAGTAAATGAGGTAAGTCTTTGCTGTCCATCTACTATAGACAAACTTCCTCCATCATTGCACAATACAATAGGTCCCATATAATAGCTATCATATGAATCATATTTTTCTATTGTATCTCCTACTTTATAGGCACTTAAAAAACTTATTGACAAGTCGCTTATCAAGGCTTCGATATGTTTTCGTTGCCAGCGATATTCTCTTTGAAAAACATCTATCTTATATCTTTCGTTTATGAAAATTTTTCCGAGGCTTTTATCTTTTGCTTCTATTTTATTGGCTATATGATTACTCATGTCATTGAATTTTTTTAACGATATACTTCAATATTTGAAAAGCATGTTCGTAAACCACACTATTATTATCCGACGGATTCAATTCTCCGTGAAATAGCATACATCTCAAATAATATAAGACCTTAATTAAGCTTTTTGCGATTAGCTCTTTATCATTTTTAAATCTGGAATTTTCATTATTATCAATTAACAAATATTCATCATTAGATATTGATTTTGTAGTTAGGTTAACTTTTTGTTTAGGGTTGATGTCAACAAAACAACTTTTAATAATTTCTTTCATTTCTGGCTTTGCTAAGCCAACAAATTCTTCATGAGTTAACAAAGTATTTAAATCATATTCTGGCATTTTTATACTTAAATATGTTTTTTTTTCTTTTACAATCAATGCCCTATAATAGGTCTGTATTTTGCTTGGTTGAGACGCCTGATAATTTATGCCATCGGTATCTGTTTCATTTACCGGTTCGCAAGCATAATCTTCAAAAAAGAGTGAGGTAAATGAAATTGCTTCATTTCTATGCTGTAGTCCTTTCTTTTCTAATTCTATATGCAATTGAGAAAGATGATATGAAAATCTATTATAATCGGAGTCTGTACTGGATAGTAAACTATTAATAAATGCTTTAATGTCATTTTTTGAAGCAATTAGTTCCTTAATTATTTTTGAGTCATTCGAATACAAATCGGGATATTTATCTACATACCAAGCATTAAAGGGAATCCATGCTTTGATAAACATAGTATAATAATCTGGTTCCGCCCTTGTTATCCAATTATCAATATGTAATTTATTAGCCATCTGTTTGCGCTTGTTTAATAAATTTTATTGTTACTACATATCGCTATTCGCATTAGCCCAAGATAATTTTTTTTCTTTAAGCTAGCTACATTTTCAGGGAAGTCTACAAACATATTTCCAATCGAATTAGTTTTGAAATTGGGGACACTTCGACCCTATAAATGATTGACAATTAATTTATAGAGTAAAGGAATAGAAATTAAGAAAAATTCTTCGAACTAAAAAAGCCTTCAAATCCAAGGACTTGAAGGCTTTTAAAATTTCAGCGGAGAGTTGGATGCAATTGTCGACCCTTTTCGCCAAAGATTTGGGTAAGATTACGGAGTTTATTGACAGGTATTGTAGAAATAGGCCGGAATGGGCAATTCCCACTAAGTCATAGCGAATAGGGCATCGTGGATTGCAGGCTGTGACTGCAAAAATTAATCATCGCTGCTCTGTGAGGAACGTAGCGTAAATCTAAACTATCAGGGAAGCTCGGCGAAACCGCTTTACCTGTCAATGGAATTTCAGTAATTTTCTGTTATGAAAGTTATCCGATTCAATCTTGCCGAATTACGGCGACATCTAAGTACTATACCGGACATACAAGCTAACACGGGAGATCTGGCGCTCAAAGCCTATGCAGCCCTTTGCCTGACGCGACTACAACATACCCTTAACGGCCTTGAGCCACTACTTGTTTCGCTGGAGCAAAATGCTGCTATTGACTATAGTGCTGGTCTGTTAATCCGACCTATGCTTGGCGATGTACTTTCCCTCGAATACCTCGCCTCGTATATTGATGTACACCGGAACGATACCGATCTGGACGCATTTGTTGATAAGTTTTGCAAAGGTTACCTATATGATGGTACCTACAAATGGATTGAGCAGTTTAAAATGGATGAAGAAAAAGGCGTATTGGATGTTGAAAAAAAGGCTTTACTCATAGGTGGGCTTCGTAAGCAATTTCCGGAACTATTCGTAGAAAAAACACCAGAGAAATGGGAGTATAATAATCCCTATAAGGCCCTACAGGCTAAAGAATTATATAAAAGTATCGATGTGCAGAAGATGGATAAGGATAAAGCCATTGTGATGAGCAAAATTTACTACCTCTATAACTATTATTCTAAATTCGAGCACCTGAGCACCTGGACTCATACCCTTCTGACTACGCAATATATTGGACGAATCCAGCAGATTGAAGAAACAAGTTTTCATATGTTACGGCATCTACAGACAATACTGACCTTCCTCAAATTGTATGAACCATCCTTCGATTCGATACAACAAGCTGTGGGCAAAAGTATTGAGGTAGGTTTCAATATGGTACCGGACAGACACTGAAAAAATATTCAAAAATAATAGATAGTAATCAAGGCTATACTTCGACACCATTTAGTGCGTAAACAAGTAAAATCCGACATAATTAAACAAAAAGAGGAAGAATTATTCCTAATTCTTCCTCTTTTGACCTGAGCGGAGAAAGAGGGATTCGAACCCCCGGACCTGTAACAGTCAACAGTTTTCAAGACTGCCGCAATCGACCGCTCTGCCATTTCTCCGCTGCAAAAGTATAAAACTGAATCAATTTTCAAAAAAAAACTTTTCCATATTGAGGGCATGGCGATTAAAAACCATAAGCACATAGGGTTTCATCGCAAAAAAAACTTATTTTTAAGTTTATTACAGCATCCGAACGGATTCACCATGCGCTTAAAAGACATTATCCTGTACCCATTTGTGTTGCTGGCCTTTATAAAAACCGCTCATGCACAAACATGTACGGCTCCAGGTCAGAACCCCTCAACGGCATTCCCCGTATGTGGTACGAAAACCTTTTCCCAGCAATCTGTGCCCATTTGTGGGAACCATGTGGTACCAGGTCCTGCATGTGATAATCCGGATGACGGTGTTCATATGGACATGAACCCCTATTGGTACAAATTTACCTGCTATACGGCTGGTACACTGGGGTTTAAGATCACTCCCAACGCCATTGCTGACGATTACGACTGGCAGATATTCGATATCACCGGCCGTTCTCCCAATGATGTTTTTACGAATACCAGCCTGTTCCTCTGTATGAACTGGTCCGGGGAAGGTGGTGTCACCGGGGCCTCCTCCGCGGGTACAGTCGCCAATGTATGTGGCGGATACGGTCAGCCCGTATTCAGTAGCATGCCTACCCTCATAAAAGGACATGAATACCTGCTACTCATCAGCCATTTCTCGGGAGATTCACAAAGTGGCTACAACCTGGACTTCAACGGTGGAACTGCTGATATTACAGACCCTGCCATCCCTCAGTTAGTATCTTCCGCTTATAATTGCGGCGATTATACAGTAAGTATCAAACTCAGCAAAAAACTGATCTGCTCTTCCCTGGCAGCCGATGGCAGTGATTTCACAATCACGCCGGCAGGGCCTAAAATCATCAGCGCAACCGGCATAGGATGCGCCAACGGCTTCGACATGGATTCCGTAATACTGAAACTGAATGTTCCCTTAGCCCCCGGCGATTATACCATCACCACCCAAAACGGGACGGATGGCAATACCATCCTCAACACCTGCGGTAACGCTCTCCCCACCGGACAGACCTCCTCCTTCCATATAGATCCTCCCCCACCCGTACTGCTGCGCTCTACAATTACCGTAGGCTGCGCACCGGATGTTATAAAGGTGGCCATGTCTGTTCCAGTACGTTGCGAATCCATTGCAGCAGACGGCACCGACTTTAAAATCACCGGTACCACCGCCGTAAGCATCCGCAGCGCTACCGGCAACTGCAACAGCAATAACCTGGCAGACACTATTATACTACAGCTCAACCAGCCCATCCAAACGGAAGGCGACTACACCGTACAACTCAATACCGGCAGCGACGGCAATGGCGTACTGGGAGAATGTCATCAGCCTGCCGCAACCGGACAATTAGCTACCTTTCATACAGCCGATACCGTATCTGCTGACTTTACCTATACAATCGACAAAAATTGTAAGGTCAATACCTTCATACTTAACCACGACGGCGCACATAAAGTAAACTCCTGGAAATGGACATTCTCCGATGGAGATCAATCCACCTTACAGAACGTTACCAAAATATATGGCGATTTCGGCGATAAGGGCATCCAATTGACCGTTTCCAACGGAGTATGTACGGATACCGTATCCAAGACCGTCTCCCTCACACAGACCCTCGGAGGCCTGTTTTCCGTAGATCCCGGTCCTTACTGCCCACTCGATGTTGTAAGCGCCAAAAATGAGAGCTTTGGCAGCATCGTCTCCTATCTTTGGAACTATGGCAATGGCAATGTCTCTACCAGTCCGGACCCGAACCCTCAACAATATTTCCCTGTCCGCAAGGAACAGGATTTCCTCATACGCCTGATAGTCACCGACAACCTCAACTGCCGGGACACCGCAGACCACATCATCACGGCCGTAACCAGCTGCTATATCGATGTCCCCACCGCCTTCACTCCTAACGGAGACGGCGTCAACGACTACCTCTATCCCCTGAGTGCATACAAAGCCATCGATCTTTACTTCGCTGTATACAACCGCGTAGGACAAAAACTATTCGAAACAACTGACTGGACAAAAAAATGGGACGGTAACGTAAACGGTAATCCTGCAGATTTAGGCACCTATGTATGGATGTTACGTTACACTATGAAAGAAAGTGGTAAAAAAATATTCAGGAAAGGAACAACGGTACTGATAAGATAAGGTCAGAGTGCATAGATTCCAACTGCCAGTTTCCCTGCATCTGGAATAGCTTCGCATTCCATATATAGAAGCGCCTGCCCCTTACTTTGGCATATTTTGCAAATACCATATCATAAAAAATACAACCGTGAAATAAGTCCACATCAAAGAAAAGATAACATGGATAACCGTTTCAAAGCCCTTCCCTTTCCATAGTTCAGGTGAGTACACAAAGAATTGAAACACCCATCTTATCCCCCAGAAAACAAATAACCCAAATGCCAGCCGGGCTCCCAGTTTCGTACTAACAATATCTGAAGAACAGACGAGACAGAACACGCCCATTAAAAACACTATTAACCCGATAAAGAAGGTATGCACATACATCAACTGCCTGTTTATCTGACTTAAAGACAATAACTCGATTTCCCAGTTAAAGTATTTAGGGAAGATAACGTGTATGAGAGATATCAACACTAAAATACAACCAACGATTTTAAGATGTAATTCCATTTTTCTGAAGGATAAAAGCCGATAAGAAAGGTGTAACCTTGATTTCTTTATAAATAGTAAGACCAGCTCCCGCAAACGTGCGCCTCCACTCTTTTTTAGAGAAAAAGTGAAAGAAACCGATATTATACGCCATAAAGTTGGGAAGATCTCTCAAATGTTCCAATACAAGTATTTGCCCCTGATCATTCAATCGCGCTTTCAATAAAGAAAAAAACCTGGTCCTTTCTTCACTGTTCCTGATTTCATGCGCTGCCAGCATCATACAGATAAGATCAGCATTTAGTAAAGGAATATTATCAGTACTGATATTCATCGTACCGGGATAAGGGCCATAAGCCTTTCTGGCCCGCTCTATGGAAACTTCCGTATGTTTAACGGGATCGTAAAAATCAAAAACGGTCAGTGCTGCACCTGGAAATTTCCCGGCTAACAATACACTTGTTTCATCAAATCCCGCATTGATATTTACGATATGATATACATCCGGGAAGTCCATCCAATCCAGCGTATACAAATCGGAATAATCATACACATACCAGGATACTGCCAGAGAAATAACAGTGCTTAATACAATTAAGAGTATCAGCAAATACTGATGGAATATAACACAGCCGATAATACCACCTGTAGCAATGACATAAAAATGCCAGTTAAACCGGATAATATTTGTTACTCCCTGAAACGCTACCCTTTCCATAACTCGGTTTTACCGCTTTTCCAGTAATAAGGAATATTGTTGATGATAAATGCGTTTGCAAGACGCATATCCTTCAACCCCAGTTTATTGATAAAGCCGGAATTACTTCTGATAACATGCACAGGTGCTGGCGTCCAGTTCGTCCTCACGCCCTCTATGATCACCACCTTCTTCGACTGCTCATCATAAGTAAAGGTAAAAGGTAAAGGTCCCGCAAAACGCCGGGCCTCTTTCCAGTCGTGAAAAGGGGAACAAGGAGGTAATTCAGCGTCTCTCACATCAACGGCTATATCCAGACCGGATTGTTTCGATTGTACAGTCACTATACTACCTTCTTCTGTTAAACTGATATCCGTCGTTTTGTAATTGTAATGCGTAAAAATATTACCCATTATCTGCATTTTCTTCTTATCCGTCTCGGAACCTATGATATACAATCCACGCAGTCTTTTGCCAGCCGCGTTAGTATAACGGACAAAGATCCTGTATCCTGTCAGGATAAAGTCGTTCCCCAGCCATTGAGGAAATCCTTTAGGTCTTAAATGTTTTGTTTGAACAATTGCAATGGCGACGAAAGCCCATTTATCCTCAAATGTATCCAGCTCCAGACAGGCAGGTATCATATGTTTTATCTCAGCAGCAGGGACAGCATAGGTAAGCACCAGCGAGCTTTTAAAGTAAGCTTCAACGGCGAAGGGATGGTTTTTTAAGAATGCTAAACTCATTTATTAAAATGATAAGGATAAAAAAGGTGGCTATAATAATATTGATCCTCCCAAATAACAAAAGATCAGGAACAAGTATAAATTCTAAAATATTCATGACCGCTACGATCACTATCTGCGTAATGGCACACAACCTTGATTGTATCCTGGTTAATATCCAGATGGCCATCAGGATCTCCAATACCCCTATCGTTCTGGTAGCCAGTGTGGCATATTCATCCCCCAATATCCTGGCAACGATCTGCCGGTGTCTCGGAACAAGATTTAAAACCTTGCAGAACAATCCGTTCACCAACCATACCAGCGCTATCAGTACGTTACAAATATAACTCTTCATCTTTCAAACTTAACTAATTATCTGCCGGACAGGATCAAAGAAATGGTTCACGGGGCCATGCCCCTCTCCTGTCTTTACATCCATGCCTTTTTCTATAGCTGTATGCATATAAACACTTCCCTGCTCAATAGCGGCAACTAACTCCACCCCCCGGGCAAGAAACGCCGTGATAGCTGAAGATAAAGTACAGCCCGTGCCATGCGTATTATCAGTAGTAATAAAATCACTGCTGATAATATGCTCCTTACCAGACCTGTCCAGATAAACATCATACAACCTGCTGCCGGATAAATGCCCTCCTTTCACCAACACCGCATTACAACCTGTTTCAAGGATCTTAACCGCCGCTGCTTTCATATCATCCACGGTATGTAAAGAGATACCCGATAATACACCTGCTTCATCCAGGTTAGGCGTTACCAATGTTACCAAAGGGAATAACTGCTCCTGCAAAACAATAATGGTCTCTTCTTCCATCAGCATACGGCCGCTACTTGATACCATTACCGGGTCCAGGATAACAGGAATGCCCGGATAATCCCTTAAAACGCTCACAATTGCCCTAACGGTATCAATGCTGTATACCATTCCTATTTTAATCGCTGAGGGCTTAATATCGCTTAAAACGGCCCTTATCTGTCCTTCCACCACCGCAGCAGGAACAGGGTAAATTCCTGTAACGCCTAAAGTGTTCTGCACAGTGATGGCCGTAATGGCAGAAGTGCCGAAACAACCTAATGCGGCGAATGTTTTCAGATCGGCCTGTATACCAGCTCCTCCGCTGCTGTCGGAACCGGCAATAGTTAATACGGAAATATAGTGCTTCATAAAAGGCCGGAAGATACGAATTCAGCCGTTTAAACACTTATTTTAAATATATGTAGTCAACTACGTACTTTTTACTATATTCGTATCATGAACGTTATTAATGAGTCAGGTATTCTTGCCATTTCCACCAGGCTGCAAAGACTGGCGGACCAGATCCGTAAAGACGGACTACTCATCTATAAGGCCAATGGCATTGACTTTGAGCCTAAATGGTTCCCTGTAATATATACCCTGCACCAGAAATCAATCCTTAGTGTGGTAGAAATAGCGGCTGAAATAGGCTATAGCCATCCTTCTACTATCAGCCTGCTAAAAGAGCTGGAAAAGAAGAAATTGATCCGTTCCCGAAAGGATAAATCAGATGAAAGGAAACGCCTGTTAGTATTAACAGAAAAAGGAACCGAACTGGTAACGCAAATGCAACCGGTATGGTCTGTTATGACCGAAGCACTCTCCTCTTTCACCACCGACCTGATAAAAGCAATAGATGAAGTGGAAGAAAAGATGGAACAACAAAGTTTTTACCAACGGGCTCAATCAATAAAAAATAAATAAGATGTCTGTCATCCTTAGAAACATTGAAATAAAAGACAACGAGGCATTAGCGAAGATCATACGTAATGCATTCATAGAATTTAATGTGCCACAGGAAGGAACCATTTTCACAGAACCGGAAACGGATAACCTGTACCAGCTATTCCGGTTTCCGGGAAGCACCTGTTTCGTGGCTGAAGAAGATGGAATTGTCCTCGGTTGCTGTGGTATCTTCCCTACGGACGGATTACCGGACGGATGCGCAGAACTGGTAAAATTCTATTTATCTGCTGCTGCAAGAGGCAAAGGTATAGGAAGATTACTGATGGAAACATGCTTTGATGCGGCTGCAAAAACAGGCTATGCCCAACTTTACCTGGAATCTTTCCCGGAACTGTCCAGGGCCGTCAGCATGTACGAAAAAGCAGGCTTTAACATGCTGCCGGAACAACTCGGTAACTCAGGCCATTTCGCCACAACTATATGGATGCTGAAAGATCTTGTTCAATAAGATTTACAGTATACATTCAAACACCTTCTGCTCTTTATTTTCCGTAAATCCGGACTTTGCATAAAATTCGTGTGCGCCTGCTCTCATCACATTGCAGCGCACACGCAACTTATTGATGTTTCTTTCTGCGGCCCATTTCCGGGCCTTCTCCACCAGTTGCTTTCCAATCCCTTTTCCCTGTACCGCTTTGGAAACTACCAGTCCTCCTATTTCACAAAACGGCCCCGACTCCAAACGAATAGTGTAAAATACATGGATCCACCCTACAACGACCTCATCCAGTACTGCCACATAAGCCACATCACAAATACTCTTGTCAACTGCTGCAATATTAGCTATCGTTTCGTTCACCGTCATGGAATAACCCAACTCCAAAGATAACGAAGTCACCGGCTGCGCATCCTTCACCGAAATATGCCGGATATAAATAGTCCCACTCATTTACACGTAATTTCATGAATAATACAAAATTTTATGATAAGCTAAAAATAAGATGCTAACTATTTTTACCAACAGGATATACATATCATGAGAAAATTTTCCATATTATTAATTTTTATTCTATTACAGTCTCCTCATCCGTGATATAAAACCAGTATTTCAGTACATCCGGTAACGTTAGTAAATAAGCTGCTGCATACAATGGACACTTGTACAAATTACAGTGAAAAAACCACCAATTATACAACAGGAACGATGATATATCTATTGACTATATGATAGCACAAGTATACTTTTGGCTCATATAACAACTCAAAAATGCCTTCAGTATATAGTGTCTGATCAATTCTTCTACCTATTCTATGACCCAATGTTTACTGTATATTAAATAAGGATTTTTTAAAATTAAGAGCATGGATATTTCATATAGATTGGCGCGTTTGATAGATGCTGAAGAACTGACTATTATGTCGATGGACTTATACAACGAGGTCATAAACCGCAAAGACTTTACTGAAAACAGAATAGTTGCTACCATACGATTTTACGAAGAGAATACCAACATGGGAGAAGTACTGATGATTGAGTGTAACGGCTTACTCGCAGGATATTCCATCGTATTCAGATTCTGGAGTAATGAATACGGCGGACTACTCATCGGCATTGATGAATTATATGTAAAGAAACAATTCCGCAATTATGGTGTTGCAAAATCATTCACTAACATCCTTATCAATGAAGAAAAAAGAAACCCTCTCTTTGTAGGTATAGAACTGGAAAGTCATCCTGATAACGAAGCTGCCAACAAACTCTATGCATCCCTGGGTTTCCCTGTAAACGAGAACGCTGCCTACATAAAGCTCTTCAAAAAACACAATCCATAATCAATACAATTTATTCCTTTATACGGCCATTGTCTGATGCTGTACAATACTTCATCTTTGTATTGTTATGAATGCAAGAACGGTCAACAACAGAGATATACCAATTATTCTGTCAAAGGAAATGCTGATCGGTGATCCGAAAGCGCCGGTAACACTGGTGGAATTTGGTGATTATGAAAGTAAATCTACGTTACAGGCACACCAGGTGGTGTTGGATTTACTGGAAAAATATCCGGATAAGATCAACTTCAATTTCAGACATTATCCATTACTACAAATACATCAACGTGCATATAAAGCGGCAGAAGCGGCAATCGCTGCCGGACAGGAAGGTAAGTTCCCTGAGATGCACGAACTGCTGTTAAAGAACAGAACAAATTTAGGGGTGATCAGTCTGACAAGTTACGCAAGGCAAATTGGTATCAAAAGCAAACAATTCCTTGATTCATTAGTTGGAGGAAGGTACGGCTGGCAGGTACACGGGGACATGGCTGAAGGAAAACGCCTGGGGATAAAGCAGATCCCCGCGTTTTTCATCAGAGATAAACAGTTGGACGGAGATATTTCAGTAGAAAACTTTTCCAAACATATTTTATCTGTTACAGATAAGAAAAAGGCTCATCGATAATTACTATACAGTTGGCATTGGTTAGAACAAATGGCTGTTTCTCTTCAGAGACGGCCTTTTTTTACAAAAAAAAAACGTCGCTAACCTGCGACGTTTAATTTTCCTATCTATTGGTTCTTCAGCCTTTCTTGTACTTACAAAATAAAATTTGGGGGTAACAATACATATATACCTATTACAACTGTTCTTACTGATAACCGCCGCCCAGGCTCCTGTACAGTTCTACAGAAGCACTTAACTGCTGACGGGTAATATCTGCCTGTGTCAGGCCTGCCTGCAGGGATTTACCCTGTGCGGTAATCACCTCCAGATAATTGGCCATACCACTGCGGAAAAGCATTTGTGCCTGGCTCGTTGCCAGTAACAATGTATTCACCTGGTCTGTAGCAATTTTCTGCTGTGTTTTCAGCTTATCCAGCTTAATAAGCGCATCAGACACATCTCCTATCGCATTCAGTGCAAGCTGCCTGAAACTGATCACCGCTTCTTCTCTCTGGATCTTCGCTACTTCCAACTGTGTTTTCAACTGCCTGTGCTGGAACAACGGTTGCGTAAGGCCACCTGCTACTGTTCCGAACAAAGATGCCGGCAGCGTAAACCACTGACTGGCCTTAAAGGCATTCACTCCACCGCTGGCTGTTATGTTCAATGTAGGATACATGCTCGCCTGTGCTACCCCTGCATTCGCATTGGCCGCTACCAGCGCCATTTCCGCCGCCCGTACATCCGGTCTGCGACTCACCATCGCTGCGGGAATACCTGTTGGCAATGAATCATGTAACACCACCGCATTCAGTTCCGTACTACGCGCTACACCGCCTGGCAGTTCTCCTGCTAAAATGCGGATCGCATTCTCCTGTATGGCCTGTGCCTGCTCCAGTTGCGGGACGAGCAACGCAGCCGTCTGCAATTGGGCAACTGCCTGCTGTACGGCCAGCTCTGTCACCTCTCCGGCTGTCTTCTGCAAGCGGATCATCTGTACGATGGTATCACTTAAGGCTACATTCCTATGGGCAATCTTCAACTGTTCATCCAGCATCAGCAGGTTGTAATAACTGTTCGCGATATCCGCAACCAGTCCTGTCTGCACCGCTCTCGCTCCTTCATATGTCTGCAGGTAACTGGCCAGTGCCGCTTCCTTCTGACGACGGATCTTTCCCCATACATCAATTTCCCACGACAAGCCCGCACCCAGGCTATAATCTTCTATATGACTTGTACCTAAAAAAGTGTTCAGACTTGTACCATTCAAACTGTTCTTTGAAGGGATGGAAGTAGAGGCAGATGCCTGCAGGTTCACGGAAGGCAGCCAGCCTACTTTAGCCTGTTTCACATACGCATCTGCTGTTTCTATACGCTTCAGCGCCAGTTGCAGATCATAGTTACCGGCAAGCGCCCGGGAAATCAATCCCTGTAATGTTGTATCCGTAAAGAATTTCTTCCATTCCAATCCGGCAATACTACTGTCCGAAGGAGCAGTACCAGCGAATTGATCCGGCAGTACCAGGGCAGGACGTTTATAATCACGTCCTACCCGGCAGGCTGCCAGTCCTACAACTATAAAAAATGAAATGAATGAAAGACCAATATATTTTCGTTGCATTATAATTACTTTATTAATTAAGGATCACACCGTTGCTTCATCACGTTTCTGTGGCTTACCACTGATCTTCTCCTGTAAATACTGGAAGATGATGAACAACACTGGTATAGCAAAGATGCCAAGCAATACGCCTGTTAACATACCACCCGCTGCTCCCGTACTGATAGAACGGTTACCCTGGGCAGACGAACCCGTTGCCCGCATCAGTGGCGTTAACCCTGCTATAAAGGCAAAGGAAGTCATGAGGATGGGTCGCAGACGCAGTTTGGACGCTTCCAGTGCCGCTGCCAGCAGTCCCATACCATTACGTCGCCGCTGCACTGCATATTCCACGATCAGGATCGCATTCTTCGCCAGCAAACCTATCAGCATGATCAAACCCACCTGTACATAAATGTTGTTATCTATACCAAACAGGTTGATGAATACGAATACCCCGAAAATACCCAGCGGGATAGATAATATCACCGAGAATGGAAGTATATAACTTTCATACTGGGCAGATAAGAGGAAGTATACAAACACCAGGCAAAGCAGGAAGATGATACCAGCCTGTCCGCCAGCAGAGATTTCCTCTTTGGTCATCCCCACCCACTCGTAAGCATAACCACGTGGCAGGTACTGTGCAGCCACTTCTTCTACCGCTTTGATCGCATCACCGGAACTGTACCCTGGTTTAGGCTGACCATTAATCGTCACCGCATTAAAGAGGTTATTACGGGTCACCGTTTCAGGACCATATACTCTTTCCAGTTTCACAACGCTGTTAATAGGCACCATCAAACCGGTACTGTTCTTTACAAAGATGTCGTTCAGACTGGCCGGATCAGCACGTGATACCATATCGGCCTGTACGATCACACGGTAATATTTACCGAAGCGGTTAAAGTCCGAAGCAAAAGTACTACCGTAATACACCTGCATGGTTTGCAGTACGTCCGTAACAGATATACCCAACTGCTTCGCCTTATTCTCATCGATCTGTACATTGTACTGAGGGTTACCCGCATTGAAAGTAGTGAAGGCAAAGGCGATCTCTTTTCTCTTCATCAGCTCTCCGATAAAGCCATAAGCTGTACCTGCCAGTTTATCCAATGGTCCGCCCGTTCTGTCCTGTAACACCACTTCAAACCCGTCCACGTTACTGAACCCCGGTACGGTAGGCATGTTGAACATGAAGATATTGGCTTCTTTTATACCCGCCAGTTTCCCCTGCATCATACCCATTACCTGCTTAAGGTCTTTAATAGCACCTCTGTCCGCATGCTGTTTTAGTTTCACAAAACCCACCGCATAAGAAGAGCTGATAGAGGTGGTCATGATGTTTAAACCGGATACGCTCAGGTAACTGTTCACTGCTTCGAGCCCCTTCATCTCCTGTTCTACTTTCGCTACTACCTGACGTGTACGTTGCAGGGAAGTACCCGGAGGCATCGTTACAGAATACACCACGAAACCATTATCCTCAGTAGGTATAAAACCTGTCGGGGTCTTTCTTACCAGCCATACCGTAATACCCAGTATGATTACCAGCGCACCGACAGGTATCCATTTATACCTTACCAGGAAGCGCAGGCTGTTAATATATTTAGAACTCACTGCTTCAAAGCCGGTATTGAAAGCGCTAAAGAAGCGGCCACCAAATCCTTTTGCTGCATATTTGGTATCATGGTCATCATGATGTTTGTTCTTCAGTAACAAGGCACATAATGCAGGGCTCAATGTCAACGCGTTCAATGCAGAGATCAGGATCGCAATCGCCAGTGTAAAGGCAAACTGTCTGTAGAACACACCTGCCGGGCCCTGCATGAAACCTACAGGAATGAACACCGCGGCCATCACCATGGTAATAGAAATGATAGCGCCGGAGATCTCCTGCATACTGGTGATAGTGGCATTCCTCGGAGACATATTGATCTTCTCCATCTTGGAATGGACGGCCTCCACCACCACGATCGCATCATCGACGACTATACCGATCGCCAGTACCAGCGCAAACAGTGTCAGCAGGTTAATGGTAAACCCAAACAACTGCATGAAGAAGAAGGTACCTATAATGGCCACCGGAACAGCGATTGCGGGGATCAGTGTAGAGCGGAAATCCTGCAGGAAGATGAACACTACGATAAATACCAGTATAAATGCTTCTATCAATGTATGTTTTACCTGATCGATAGATTCATCCAGGTATTCTTTTGTACTGTAGATATTGAAGTACTCCACACCTATTGGAAACGACAGGGCCGCCTTTTTCATCAGTTTATTAACGGCTACCTGTATATCATTTGCATTGGAACCTGCAGTCTGATAAATAGCAAGACCAATACCCTGTTTACCGTTTACTTTGGTATCACTGCTATAGGTAAATGAACCAAATTCAACTTTGGCCACATCTTTCAGTTTGAGTGAAGAACCATCTGCATTTGCTTTCAGTACGATATCTTCATACTGTTCATGCTGGTTGAGTTTCCCTTTGTATTTGATCACATATTCAAATGCTTCCTTGCTGCTTTCACCAAAGCGGCCGGGAGCCGCTTCCAGGTTTTGCTCTTTGATAGCGGTCAGCACGTCCTGAGGAGACAGGTTATTCGCTGCCAGCCTGTCCGGGCGCAACCAGATACGCATGGAATAATCCTTACCACCGAATACAGAGGCCTGTCCCACACCGGTTACACGTTGTATTTCAGGAATGATGTTGATCTTTGCATAGTTCTGCAAAAATGTTTCATCATAATCAGCCGTATTACTCATCAGGTTCACCACCATGATCATACTGTTCTGCTGTTTCTGTGTACTGATACCTGCATTTACCACTTCCTGCGGTAAAATACTGGTAGCTTTAGCCACACGGTTCTGTACGTTTACCGCAGCCAGATCAGGGTCTGTTCCCAGTTTAAAATACACGTTCAGTGTCATGGAACCATCGTTGTTGGATGTGGAGGTCATGTATGTCATGTTCTCCACACCATTCACGGATTCTTCAATGGGGGTGGCTACGGAACGTGCCACCACTTCCGCATTGGCGCCCGGGTAAGAGGCTGTCACTGCAACGCAGGGCGGAGCAATGTCCGGGAACTGTGTTACCGGCAGTGTTGCCAGCGACAATAATCCCAATAGTACCAGTATAATGGAGACCACTGTTGCCAGTACGGGTCTCTCTATGAATTTTTTTAACATAATCTTTTTTGAATGAGCTGATAGATCCGGTCATAGGATGTCCTTACTGCTACCTTGGTAACAGCCGTAACAGCGTATATCCTCTTGATTTGTATGATAGTGATTAAAGCGGTTTCAGCTTCAGCAAACTATCCATAGACATCATTTGTGGTGCAATTACAGCACCATCGCGTAAACGGTCAAGACCAGTATAGACAATTCTCTCACCTGGTTGTACCCCTTTCTCTACAAAATAGTATGAGCCATTCTTGCCGGAGACCGTGATAGGTTTACTTGCCACTTTGTTACTGTCTCCTACTGTGAATACAAATACTTTATCCTGTAATTCAAAAGTGGCTTCCTGTGGTATCAGTAATGCTGAAGCAAACTGTTCCGGTATTTTTACGCGACCGGTATTTCCGGAACGCAGCAGACCAGATGCATTAGGGAATACAGCACGGAAACTGATAGCGCCGATATTCTTGTCGAACTGTCCTTCTATGGTTTCGATACGGCCTTTTTCCTGGTAAACACTGTTATCAGCCAGCACCAGTTCTACCGGAGGCAATTTCTTCACCTTGTCCTGAACCGTTTTACCTTCTGTTTTATTTTTAAACTGCAGGAAGTCAATTTCACTCATGGAGAAATAAGCATACACTTCGTTTACATCAGACAGCATTGTTAATGCCTGTGTTTCTCCCCTGCCTACCAGGCTACCGGTCTTGAAAGGAATTCTTCCAATGTAACCGCTTACAGGTGCAGTGATCAGGGTATAACCCAGGTTGATACGGGCATTACTTACCATCGCCTGTGCCTGTGCAACATTTGCTTTTGCCGCCTGGTAAGCTGCATTCGCTGTTTTCAACTGCACATCAGACACTACATTGTTCTGTACCAGTGGTGTAAGACGGTTCACTTCCACTTCAGCCTTTTCTTCATTGGCTTTTGCGGCCTGCAAAGAAGCAGATGCATTGCTTAACTGTTCCTGGTAAGTACGTTCGTTAATTCTGAATAAAGGCTGACCCGCTTTCACATACGCACCTTCGTCTACGTATATTTTATCGAGGTAACCATCTACCTGGGGGCGGATCTCTACGTTCACCTTTCCTTCCAGGGTAGCGTTATATTCACGGTAAGTAGTGGCCGGAACAGCAGCTACTTTTAATACCGGCAGTTCAGCAGGAGGCATACCAGCATTCTCTGTTTTGGCAGAGGAGCTGGCGCATCCGGATAATACGGCCAGAAGAAGCATTGTATAAAGAAAGCCCGCTGGCTTATACATGTTGTTTTGTTGAAATAATTGAGTCATAATAAGGTAATATTTTTTGTTTTTGCAATAGCTTTCCATCCCGCATTACTGCGATAATGAATAATCAAATAATGACAGCTACTGGACGTTAGAGGTCACTCTTCCCGGCTGATACGGAAAAGTGAATAAGGCGGCTTGACGTAGTTATAACACTACGAACAGGCTACTTTTTTTTGTTTTACTGCTAAAGAGAGTAATGAATAAATAAAGATTAGCAGGCGCGATAATTATACTTCATGGGCGTGCGGTTTTAAGATGATGTTCAATATCGATAGATGAACTGTACAAAAGTACTATGGATAAAGACGATATACACTTAACTAATTACGGGATTAATTGTACTTTTCACGGATACTTTTCTGAAAAACAGCAGGCGTATGACCTGTATGTTTTTTAAAGAAACGATTGAAGTACCCATCATCCTCAAAGTTAAGCTGCCACGCTATTTCCTTGATGCTATGCTCATTCCAGAACAGCAATCTTTTAGCCTCTGTAACACGTCTTTCATCAATAATCTGTTTTGCGGTTTTACCCACAACAGATTTAACAGTATCATTCAAATGACCAGGCGTCACATACATCATATCTGCATAATGACCTACCTGCGTTTTATCCTTGTAATGTACATCAGACAGTTCCTTAAACTGACGTACAATGCGGTTTTGTACTGTATCTGCCTGTATCGCTGCAATATCACGTTGTGGTAAACGCGCACTTGCGGCCATCAGTGAATTCAGTAAATTACGGATGATCACTTCACGCAACGGCAACTGACTGTCCATCTCTTTCATCATCAGTTTTGCATACGCCATCAGCTCCTTTAATTGCCCGTCCGTGAGTTGCAGCACAGGTGTCTGAAACACACATGCCGACCAGCACACCATCCCGCCCAGCGTGTCTTCGCTGAGAAATTCCGCTTCAAATGCCATACTCACTATCTCGCATAAACTATCACCCATGTACTGATGTACCTGATCAGGTGATAATAATATCAGCGCGGGCGCCTTTACCGTATATTTTTCAAAATCTATAAACAATGTCATCTCTCCGGAAAGAACAAGCGTAATACTATAATCAATCCTCCGGTGAGGTTCCATCACGCCGTTAGGCTGCACCAGGTATGTACTGCGTTTTATGTTAAATCCCTTAATAGGATTAGGACCGGTATTGCATTCTACAGCATAATTATAAACAGGTATGATTACATTATTCTTCATAATATTAATCGTTTGTTTTTTAGTTAGGGCATCAGTAAATAAGTCACACAGTGGTGGGTAGGTCAGGTTATATGACCTTTAAAGAGCAGTAGGTAGAGTTAGTATTAACCTTTGGTAAGAATCATAATACTGCAAATTTATAACTTCCGGGCAATTTTCATAATATTCTATAAAACTTGATAACTTAATTTCCCGGTCCTATTCATTAGCCGGCTAAGTAATAGTGGCAAAAAAAACCTTAAAGCCCATACTCAGCCTCATCCAGGTTCTCTAATACCTGCATGAGCAATCTTTTAAGCAGCATACGTTCTTCCATACTAAGGTTCTTTACTGTCTGCTGTTCCAGCTTATTCCAGGTCTGCTCCGTAATATACTTCGCAGCTTCCTCCCCCAGCTCTGTCAGGAAAACCTGTACCACCCGCTGATCACTAGAACTCTTCTCTCTTCTTAAAAATCCCTTCTTTTCCAGTCGCTCCGCCATCCGGGTCACCGTTGCCGGTGTCACCTCCATATTATTCGTCAGTTCATTCATGGTGATCCCCTGCCGGCATAATACCTGCTGGAGAAATATTTCCTGGCCAGCATGCAGATTATAGCAAGACAGCATCTGGTTACCCTTATTACGGTGCGCTTTACTGATCTGTACCAACAGATGACTGATGGTACTGCACATAAGCGGTTTGTTCATGAGACAAATATAATACTTAGCCGGCTAATTAAATAAAAAAGGAAAAAAGATATCTGTATATATTAAAATAATACTGGTATAAGGGGGATATAATAGATACTACTATTTCAAAGACGTATTAAAAATATTATAATAAGCGCTGTGTTCGTAGTGTACGTCCTGCCTGATAAAACACAGAAAGAACGTAAACCTTCCTGTAAACTCTTTATAACTGGTAATAGACTACTATACAACCCCTATATAAGCCCTATCTATATAAGTACAGCTTATATACCTGTTATATAGGGGTTATATAGGGCTTATATACGGGTTATATACCTGAAAGCACAGAGTATCAGTAGGTTATCAGTACCAATTAATATTTTGGTGCTTTTTTACTACTGATTATCAATAAATTAAAATATATGGAGATTTATTATGGCAGGAAATAGTAAAAATTAAATGCCATTTAGTTAACCTTCTATGGCTGATATTAAAAGAGGGGTGACTAAAAAAGTCACCCCTCTTAAAGAAGATATAAACACGTCGCTCCTGACGGAGCTATGAAATTATTTTGCGGCTTCTTCCTTCGGCCTTTCCCTTACCAGCACCAGGTCTGCCAGTAACACATTCATCGGGATATTCCCCAGCTTCACGATCCCTCTCTTATCCCTTATCTCCAGCAGCTTCCCTACCTGCCCGTTACTCCGGATCTTCACCTGGTCGCCCACCTTACACGCGCCACCTATCTCTAAGAACTTATCCTGTACCTTCTTCTCAAACCGTTCATTAATCTGCTTCTCCTTCTTCCTGAATAACAACGCCTCTGCCTGTTTTATCACTTTAGGCTTGTCATCTGTACGTTTCCACTCCACCACTATCTGCTTCATCTTCCGCTCCATATCCTTCAGGTACTGCAATTCCTCTTCCTTGATCTGGTTCTGTAATTTCAGCACCGTCACCTGCTGCGTTTTCCGCTCCTTATCAGACAATATCTCGTATTCGCGTTTTAAGCGCTCATTTTCCTTCAGTAATTTCTGCAGCTCTTTCTCCTTGGCTTCTACCTTCTGCAGGTCCTGCTCGGCCTTATTCAGCAATTTATCAAGTTGGAAATGTCCTTCATCCACCAGGTTCCTTGCCCGGGAAATAAGCGAAGGATGCAATCCTATACGCTGCGCAATAGAAAAGGTATAAGAACTACCCGGCTTGCCTATGATCAGCTTATACATAGGAGACAATGTCTCCTCATCAAAGCCCATTGCACCGTTAATGATCCCCTTCACTTTATTGGCCATCACCTTCAGGTTCAGATAGTGCGTCGTTACAATACCAAAGGCATGTTTCTTCGCCAGCTCCTCCATGATCACTTCCGCAAAAGCACCTCCCAGGTTTGGATCAGATCCGCTTCCCAGTTCATCTATGAAGAACAACGTTTTACCGTTGGCGTTCTCCATAAAATATTTCATGTTCTTCAGGTGAGAACTATATGTACTTAATTCAAATTCCAGCGACTGCGTATCTCCGATATGTATCATCAGCTGCCTGAAAATACCTAATTGGGAACTCGGATGCACCGGCACCAGTAATCCCGCCTGCAGCATCAGTTGTATCAAACCAATGGTTTTCAGCGTAACGGTTTTACCTCCTGCATTCGGGCCGCTGATCACCAGTATATGATTATCATTGTCCAGCCTTACATTCAGCGGAATGGTAGGCTTCTTGTTCTTACGGTTGTACAACAGTAACAAAGGATGATACGCTTCCACCAGGTGCGCCTGCGAATGAGGGCTCAGCATAGGATAGTTTCCATCCATATCCAGTGCCAGCTTCGATTTCGCCCGTATAAAATCGTACATGCCCAGGATATCGTGGTAGTTGTTCAGCAAGGCAGAAAACTGGCTCAGTGCGGCCGTCAGTGCCCGCAAAATCCTGTACACTTCCTTATTCTCTTCACGCTCCAGCGATGCCACGTCATTATTCAGTTCAATCGTCTCTTCCGGTTCCACAAATGCAGTACGGCGGGTATCGGACTCTCCATGCAGAATGCCCTTCACCATACGCTTGTTCTCTGCAAACACCGCCAGCACCCTTCTGCCATTCAGGAAGGCTTCTTCCGTATCCGCCAGGTATCCCAGCTTACTGAGTTTACTCAAACTGCGTTCAAATGCCCTGCGCAACTCATTACGCTTGCGGTATAACGACATACGGATCTTCTCCAGCTCAGGAGAGGCATTATCCCTCACCTGCCCGGTTTCATCCAGCACATCATCAATCAGTGCTACGATTTTCTTCTCGTAATGTGTATGCGTAATCACACCAAACAGGCCGGAATACTGCACCCGCCTGTCGTGGTCAAAGAACCGCACAATACTGTGCATGCTCTCCGCCAGTTTACGCAACAGCATCAGTTGCTCTCCGCTTAATACAGCTCCCTGTATACTTAACAGGCGTAGTTCGTTCTTCAGGTTAAGTACGTAATCGTTCGGGAAGTGTTCCTGCAGCAGGGTTAGCTGCTTATATTCATGCGCCTGCTGCAGCGCAGTCTTTACGTAATCGATATGGGTGTGCAGGCGCAGTTCTGCTGCCATCTGTTTACCCAGCTCCGTTTTACAATGTTCCTGCAACAAAGCCTGTACCTTGTCAAATTCCAGCTGCATAAGCGCTGAATCGGGAAAATATTTCATCTTTCTATTCCATACAAAAGTCTAATGATCCATTGTCACCAGACCGGTTAAAACTGACTTTTCCGCAACCCGCAGGCGCTAAAAAAGAATGTTAAAGTTACTTATAATGATGATCTAATACACCATTCTTATCGTAATTTAACTATATGAAGGCATACTCACAATCACCTTCTGTCATTTAAATCATGCGAAGATACTCATTATTAAGCTGTTTGCTGGCCATCGCCTTCTGTGCATGTGCCCAGGGAAAACAAACAAAAAGCAAAGAACCGGTAGACATGGATGTTCCTGCTAACACAAAATTAGAGAAAGCCACTTTTGCCGCAGGCTGCTTCTGGTGCGTTGAAGCCCAGTTCCAGTACCTGGACGGGGTGGTGAAAGTCGAATCCGGTTATTCCGGGGGTACAGTAGCCAATCCTTCCTATGAACTGGTAGGTACAGGTACTACCGGTCACGCAGAAGCCGTGCAGATAACCTATGATCCTGCCAAAATCTCTTATGAAGAATTATTAGAGGCCTTCTGGCAAAGCCACGATCCTACCCAGCTTAACCAGCAGGGTAACGATGTAGGTACCCAGTACCGATCCGCTATCTTCTATCACAATGAAGATCAACACAAACTGGCCCAGGAATACAAGGATAAACTACAAAAATCCGGCGCCTTCGAACATCCGATCGTAACAGAAATAGCGCCGCTTAAGAACTTTTACTTAGCTGAAGACTATCATCAGAACTATTATAGTCAGAATGGTTCACAACCATATTGCCATTATGTAATAGGACCTAAAGTAGAAAAGTTCAAAAAGGTGTTTAAAGACAAACTGAAAAAAGAAAATCAATAAGATAAAAGCAATTAAAGAAAGGCTTGTTCTACGTTGAAAAACGTAGAACAAGCCTTTCTTTCTATATTAAAACACTACTAAGTGATATAATTAACTGATCTTCAATTAAAAGATGGGATTAAAAGAACATTATAAGTGTGTCTTAAACATTTTTGGCAAGCACTGCGCTTTTCTTGCATCATATTCAAAAAAAGCGTATATTGTATAGACATACCATTCCTGTTTAAAGCTACTACCTATGATGTACGTACCGCAATCTTCCCGGCTAACGTCTACGGAAGAACAGGTTTACCTCGCTACCATTAGCAATGATCCTATGCTTTCCAACTTTATGGAATCAGGTGAAATGCCGGGCAATGCGAAATTCTTACAGAACGACAGGTATAAATCACCTGATTTTCTGCACTTTATCTCCGCAAAATATGAAGCTGTCTTCACTGCCGCCATCATACAATGCTTTAATACAGGCAATATTGCGATGATGAACGCCCTGGTAAACAATCCGATCTTATTGGATGATGAACACCAGCAAAAAAGTTACTTCATCATTTTAAACTTCCTAAGGGAAAAACAACAAAAACTCATCACCCTATGGAACAACCTCCAACTAAAGAAAAAAATCAATTCCACAGACCTCGAACTACAAACCACCATCACACTCCTCAACTATCTGCCCGATGAATTCCAGGGCTTCCGCAGCGAATACTGCAACGAACTCGTAAAAATCGCAAAACTACTATCTCTCACCGATCCTCACCTTGCCATAGAACTGATCATCAATGCCAGTAAACTCGACTGCCTGCCACAATCCAGGCAAAGAGTACTGGAATGTTATCAGCAACTCCAGACAATGGATATAAAACCATTACCGGCAGAACACCGCTTTGCCATATTAAGACTGATTTTCGCCTTTAGTAAAAGATAAGTTTCTTATTTTGACACGGATGCGGATTTACAGGAACACAAACAAATGGCAACGGTATTAACAAACTATATAAAGAAGATAAAAAAATACCTGTTGCCCGGCCATAGCTTTCCTATCATACCGGCAACAGGTAACACATACAAACCTGTATCATAATCAAGACAGATTTTCGTGTAATATGTTATTGATTTTTTTCTGGGTCTTACGCAGGTGACGGGTCGCTAAACGTCCTGCATCTTCTGCGCCACCGGATATCTCATCCAATATACCCTTTACTGTTTCTTTTTTTGTCAGATACAAAATTACACCGGCTGCGGCAATGCCTACGATTGTGGCAGCTATCATTGCTTTTTTCATGGTTTTGTTTTTTGGTCCTACAGGGATAATACAAGAGTTGTACCAATTGATGCCAGCTTTTTATATTTTTGCCCCTTCAATCAAGATCAACAATGCCCGAAACCACACCATCACCTGTTTACAGCATTCCGTTAAAATACCGGAAAATGGAAAATCTCCATATTGTTTTCTGGTTATTCAAAGACATCAGCTGGTGTCTGGTATGGCATACTCTGGGAATCATCATGATATTCCCCACTCTTATCATCTCTATCATCATTGCCTACCGTACCCGGCAGTTCGCCTCTGAGTTATGTCATAACCTGGCCATCACGGTATGGATCAGCGCTAACTCCTACTGGATGATCAGTGAATTCATGCACTTTGATGCTATCCCTATTGCCGGCGATCTGACGTATAAACACCTGGCGGTGATACCGTTTGCCCTGGGAGTGCTTATCCTGGCCTACTATTACCTGTGGCACAGGCCCCGTCATCCCGAAGAACTTGAAACAATGTAAAGGCTCCGTAAGGAGCCTTTGCTTTTTATCGTATTGAAATTTACTTATTCCACCACACCTTTTTCAACCAGTCATCCGTTCCGCCTAATCTGTCCAGCGCTTCCTGGTAATGAACAGGATTGTTCAGTGCCTCAGTGGCCGGATACAGCAACCGCTTGGGCAACACTCCATGTGTCTGCGAATCCCCATCCACATCTTCAATTGGCAGCAGCGCAGGGAATCCTATCCGCCGCTGATTGGCATACGCCTCAAACCCATTCGGGAATAAAGCCACCCATTTCTGCATATTGATCTCTTCTATTGCTTTATCCGTTAAAACATGCGCCGCTATAAAATCCTGTACCACATTCGACGGAATAGCAGGCATCCCCGGATACATCCCTATCTGTGCCATCGCAGCCCGTATCCCCTGCTGATAATGCATATTCGCGTCTCCCGCCCAGCCACGGGCTGCCGCTTCCGACAGCAGAAACTCCACTTCTGCATAACCAAGATGCAGATAGGGCGACTGATACTGATAAAACGGTGTACTGATCGTACAATATTTATTTGCATAAGGAATCACCTGCCCATTCGCTCCAATAAAATCAGTCTCATCATCCCACCAGTACATACCCGGTTGAATAGGTAGATAATGCGTAATAGCTGTAATATCATTCCCGGCCGCATCACGGTTTACAAAAAACCTTCCCAGCCGCGGATCGTTCTCCGCTTTCAGGTAATTGACAAAAGTAGCACAGCCCGCAGTATGCCGATATGCCTGTTCTTCCTGCAATGCCTGCGCGATCCCATTACCACGGAGATCGGGATAAGCATAATCTTCATGGATCATCCTGAAATTATCATCCGCACTCTCCATCACTCCTTCTTCAATAGCTGCCTGTACTTCCGCCTTCGCCCTCACCGCATCTATCTCCGTCAGCCGCATACCCAAACGCAGCCGTAAAGAAGCTGCCAGACGTTTCCATTTAACCAGCACTCCATCATACACAATATCATTCAATACAGGCGCTTTAGCTGCATCAAACTGATGAAAAGCAGTATCCAGCTGCAAAAAGAAATCATTATAAATATCGGGCTGTCTGTCATACTGCGGCGTATACACTTTGTTGTAATACGCCATGCCTGCCTGGGAATAAGGCACATCCCCATAAGCATCCGTCAGCAAAGAAAAAACATACACCTTTAATACCCTTGCTGCCGCTATATAATTTGCCTGCATACTATCTGCTTTATTCTTCTCTATAAGATCAGACAGTTGTTTGATACTCTTACTATAAAAGATATCCCACATCAGCGTATTATAGAAATCATTCCAAATATACCTGGTACCATACCCCATACCGGTAGTGCCATTCAGGTACTGCGCCATCGGCTGAAACAGGAATAGATTCGGATAACCCGTTTCCCTTCCCCCGTCCAGGAAATAAGCAGCGGCCGTCAACTGCTCTCCCGGTGCTACGTAAGAAACCTTCCCCGGATCAGTATTAATCTGTTTGAAGTCTTTTGTACAACCAACTAATACAAGTATGAACAGGATGTATTTTTTCATAAAGTAGCATGAATATTAATCCCAAAAGAACGACGCGCAGGCAGAGAACCATATTCCAGTCCCTGCGCATTTGTATTATTATATGTCGATTCCGGATCTACGTTCGGAATATGTTTACTAAGAATAAAAGGATTCCTTGATACCAGTGATACGATCACTTCCTTCCTGAAAAACGGTAACCTGTAATCAATAGTCAACTGCCTTACTTTCACAAAAGAGGCATCATAAATAAACGGCTCCGGGATACTACTCCCTACCCTCTGCCAGTACACCTGTGGATTCACATAAGCCGCTACGTCCACATACATCGGCCTGCCCGATCCTCCTCCATTTTCATTCAACCATACTCCGTCTACCTTCAACCCGCCTGTAGGTACCCAGTCACCTTCCGCCACACCGGCTGCCAGTCTTTCCTTCTCAGATCTGGCCCATCCTTCTCTTCCGGCAAGTGTGCCTTTTTGTGACCCATTCGAATAAGACAATAAATTCGTCATAGAGAAAATACTCCCCCCATGTTTAACATCCAGTAATATTGAAAGAGAAATCCTTTTATAGGAAAACCGGTTATTGATACCTCCTATCCATTTATACTGACTATTCCCCAGTTTCGTATCTCTCACATTATACTGAGGCAGATTATTCCCATCCAGCATCATATGCCCCTGACTATCTCTCAAAAAATCCCTGCCCATGATACTTCCATATTCTTCTCCCGACTTCGCTACTATGGTTACATTTCCCCAACGTGCAGACGATAACGTATAATAATCCGATACCAGGGAATTCAACGCCAGTATCTTATTCTGATTACGAGCGAAATTCACGTCAATATCCCAGCTAAAAACCTTCCCCATAAAAGGCTTTAACCCCAACGTTACTTCTACTCCCTGGTTCCGCACGTTACCGGAATTAATCACCGCACTGGTATAACCACTACTGGAAGAAACAGGTGCATTCAATACCTGGTTCCTTGTATTGGAACGATAAAGTGTAGCATCCACACTCATTCTGCTATCGAAAAAGGAAAGGTTGAAACCTGCTTCATAAGATTTACTGATACTGGGCTTCAGCTTCTCAAAAGGAACACTGTTAGTAGCCACACCACCAATGATATAACCGCCTATGGAAGGAATATCCGGATCTGCACCATAAGTAAGTTTCAACTGATAAGGATCAATGGCATCACTGCCCGTTTGTGCAATTGAAAAACGTACTTTACCAAAAGATAATATCTCACTTTTAATCAGCTCAGAAAAAACAAAACTGGCAGAGGCGGAAGGATAAAAGAAAGAATTGTGACTGGCAGCTAATGTGGATGACCAGTCATTCCTCCCCGTCAGATCTATATAAAGAAGATTTTTATACGACAGATTGATAGCTCCGTATACAGAATTGATCCGCTTGCGCCGTATCTGTTCATTACTCAATTGTGTCTGGAAATTACTGATACTCTGCACATGCCTTGTATTCATATTCCTGCCTGTAGTATTCAGCAGGTCTTCGTTATAATCCATACGGTTGGCACCTGCATTCGCGCCTATCCGGAAATCGTTTACCTTCTTTCTGTAATACAACAGTATATCCGAATTCATCTCCCGGAAGGTACGGTCTTTCAGTGCCAGCCCTCCTCCGGGATTATACGGCGTGGAATAATCCATAAACTCCCGGAAACTAAAACGGGAGTAATCCATGCCTGTACGTCCCTGAATATAAAAGTCGGGACATAACTGGTACTTCAGTTGCACGAAGCCAGTCAGCCTGTTCTGCGTACTCGTATTAGGCTGTTCATTAATTACCCAGTAAGGATTCACCTGGTACACATTGTTATTCCAGTTCACATAATCCCCTGTTACAGCATGTTTGTAATCCTTCAGCCAGTTGATATCAATGTTAGGCGCGATCCCACTCAGCACATAACCAATATTATTAGAGTTATCAGACAAAGCCGGGCGGTTATCCACCTGCTCATTCATATAGGTAATCTTCATATCCAGGCTCACTCCCGGACATACCTGTGAAGTACCCCTTACAGAAAAGTTATGCCTGTTTAATCCACTCTCCGGTACAATATCTTTATTCCTGATATTAGTATACGCAAAGCGTAGTTGTGTTTTCTCATCTCCTCTTGAAACCGATACTCCATTCGTCAGTGTAAGTCCCTCCCTGAAAAAGGCATTCGCCTTATGCTTTGCATTCACATAAGGCACGTGTTTCCCGTTCCATATCCACACCAGGCTATCCCGGTTCATTTTAGGTCCCCAGCTCACCTGCGGAAAGTTATGTGCATCTTCCGCATCAGCAGGCAAAGCACCACCCCTGCCACTGCCATAGGTATCCTGAAAGTCATAACTGTTATTCGCCACATCCACTGTGGTATTGGAAGA
The DNA here is from genome assembly GCF_009758125.1 of Chitinophaga oryziterrae. Lineage (GTDB taxonomy): Bacteria > Bacteroidota > Bacteroidia > Chitinophagales > Chitinophagaceae > Chitinophaga > Chitinophaga oryziterrae. The sequence continues at coordinate 1,435,967 of NZ_WRXO01000001.1, read as the reverse complement.
AAAAGTAACTTCCAGTCCTTTAGTGATCCCTTTCTTTGTCGTAATCAATATCACCCCGTTACCGGCCCTGCTGCCATATAAGGCTGCCGCAGCGCCTCCTTTCAGCACAGATATCGTCTCTATTTCATCAGGATTGATAATTCCTGTTCCATCGCCCAAATCATAGCCCCCGTATTTCTCTGCCTGTCCCGGCGATGAATTATTCACCGGGATACCGTCGATCACATACAGCGGCTGGTTATTTCCCCCTATGATCTTAACACCTCTCAAAGTGACCTTTGTAGATGCGCCCACCCCACCGTTCACAGGATTTACATCCAACCCCGCCACTCTTCCACTCAGTGCATTCACAGGGTTAAGTTCTCTGGCCGTAGCCAGCTCACTTCCTCTAACATCCGTATAAGCATACCCCAGCGAGCGTTGTTGTCGCCCTATGCCCAAAGCGGTTATCACCACTGTATTCATTTCCACCCGTTTCAGGATGCTGTCCATAGGAATAATAATAACAGGTTGCAGTTTGATAATTACCTGTCCGCCAATCACTTTTACGCGGTACTGTGTAACAGGGAATAATTTATCCAGGATAGCTTTCAGGTTAGTATGGCGTATATGCAGGGAGATATCTGGCCGCCCGGCAAGTATTTCATTGGCATATGCAAAAGAAACCCCTGTCTGCTGCTCAATAGAGTGCAGCAAGACAATTAAAGGCTGGTTATTAATATCGATCTGAACGGCCTTCATAAACACAGTAGAATCCTGCGCTCGTCCTGTAGAAGAGGTGATTAGAATGGTTAAGAATAAATAGATGCTTATGACGCCACTGCGATTCATAAATGCCGGTTGATCTGATATATGGTTAACTGAGAAACAGATCACAGGAATTACCTGCGCGGCATCAAATTATGAGAAAAAAATCAGATATGGGAGATTAAATTCTTATTTATCTAAAACTTCGGCCAAAACAGCCTGTACTTCTTCAAATGACATATTACGGAACTTCACTGTAATTCTCTTCTTCACGAGAGAATCCGGGATCGTGATCTGTTGATGATAATATCCGGATAAGACGGCTGCTACAACGCCCGCTTCCTCATTTTCAAATATAAGATATCCGTTCGCCCAGCCACAGCGCCAGGCATAATTACCCGCCATTTTATTCAGGCTGCCCTTATCCAGCCGGCCCATTTCACCTTCTTTTAACACAATGGTCTCACCATCCAGCCGGGCCATACTCACCTTACCATCCCATACCGCAACATCTGTCAAACCTGAGTCCATGGTGATATTAAACGAAGTACCCAATACTGTCACTGTTGCGCTCTCCATCTGCACTACAAACCTTGTCTTTTCATCCTGTACTACCTTAAAAAATGCTTCCCCTTTTTCCAGTTTCACGATCCTTTGCTTATTATAAGCCAGTGTAGTACCGGGTTTGGCATACACCACAGAGCCATCGGGCAGCAGTAAACTATCCTTTTCGGCGCCCTGCGCTACAAAATTCACCCATTGTGTTTCTTTATGTCCACGTTCACTATACTGCCACCAGGCAACAGCCACAAGACACAGCGGTACCAGCACAGCAGCAGCACGCCACCAGCCGGACATCTTCCTTACCCGCACAGGAGTTTCCGTGATATGCTGAGACAACAGGTCCCATCCCTCGGTTTTATTGAAAGGTGCGGACGGAATGGTCTCCGCGATATCCCAGATGCGTTTGATTTCTTCGTACAGTACCTGGTTCTCTTCAGATTCCTGTAGCCATTTATCCAGCGCAGCCTGCTTGTCCCTGTTTTCAGGATCCGTTATGCAATCGATAACAAATTCCTGTATATCGTCGTTACTCATGATCTATACTATAATGACAATAAATAAATGGTTAAACTTTGATAGCGCTTCAACTTTTCTTCCCCTTCATATGTGTACGGAGGTACTTCAATGCTACTGCCAGTTGAAAATAAACGGTATTAAGGGTGATACCCAGTTTGGAAGCTATCTCTGAAGGGTCCAGCCCCTGCACACGACTCATCATAAATATTTCCCTGCAACGGGGTGCAAGTCCCTGTAAATGGTTGATCAGCTCTTTCTGTAAAAGGATATAATCAGAGATTTCATTCAGAGATGATGGATCGGCCTGCCATTGCAGCAGGTCATCACTCACAAACCTGGACCTTCTCTTTAATTCATTCAGGCACCGGTTGGTAATGGCCCTGAAGAGGTAATGACGCACATTACCTGTGATCGTCAGCGATCCTCCCTTTTCCCACAGATGAACAAACAGATTATGTACCAGGTCTTTAGCAAGATGTTCATCCTTTACCCAACGGCTGGCCAGTAAAAAAAGCTCTTCACTATACGCCAGATAGATTTGCCGGAAGACGTCCACATTATGATTACGGAGCCCTTCATTAGCTTGTTCTGCAGAAATATTGAATCCGTCCTGTAGCATCTTATTGAAGAAGTGAAAGGACCAAAATATTATAAATTTTGATATTAATGAAACTTCTTCCTTACAAAGTACAGAATGTTTATCGCAGGGTTAATGCAACTTATCTGAAGTGCTGTTTTTTTCCATGCTTAATCCAACTAACTTAATAACCCGTAATTATCCTTTAACTCCACTCCGGATAATTTCAATCTTAGCGCTTCCTGTAACAGGTAAAAAATCTTTCCTGCTGCTGCGGGATATTGCAGCCCTTCTTCTCTTATATTAGAAATGCAGTTTCTTACTTCGTCTGTGTTCCCCACCTGTGGGCCATAGGTGATATAAGCGCCCATGCTATCTGCTGCGCTTAATCCTGGTCGTTCTCCTATCAGTACTATCGTCACTTTTGCTTTTAACAAAGCCCCTATCTCATCTCCGATAGCAACCCTTCCCTGCTGTACCAGGCATAACGGTCCTACTGATATTCCCGTTGCTTTCAGCATAGGTAACACCTGTTGTAATAATGGACAGGCATGTACATTTACCGCCGTGGCAGATAAACCGTCTGCGAGTATGAAAACCACATCAGCATGTTGTGGTGCTAAAGATGCTGCACTGTCTGCGTCTAATCGCCTGCCCTTATCCGGTCGTTGCAGATATTCGTACCTGTCTGCTGCGCGACTATGCAGCAGGGGCACCGGTAAGTGGAACGACTGCAACTGTTCCTGTAACGCTGAAGTGTCTAATTTGGAGTACACCGCATCCCTGGCGTGCGCGTGGGCCATTTTAAAGGCCAGCACTTCCCGCAAGGGAATAGCCGTGCCAGTGCGTCCCAGGGCAATGCGTGCCGTTGTAAACGCCTTTAACGATGCCCATGGATCTGATTGTATTAATTCCATATAGTCTTTTATGTTTACACCCCGTACCCCAGCAACCGATGTGTCTCCCCAACCGATAATAACTTACCAGCTACATCCATAATTCCCTGTCGCTGCAACCATTGCTCAAACTCAGGAGCAGGTTTAAGCCCTAATACCTTCCTTGCATACAAAGCATCATGAAAAGAGGTAGACTGATAATTTAACATGATATCATCTGCCCCTGGTACCCCCATGATGAAATTAACCCCTGCCACACTTAAAAGCGTCAGTAAATTATCCATATCATCCTGATCTGCTTCCGCATGATTCGTATAACAGATATCCACGCCCATCGGTAATCCCATCAGCTTCCCGCAAAAATGGTCTTCCAGGGCAGCCCTGATAATCTGCTTACCATCAAACAAATACTCCGGACCAATAAAACCCACTACCGTATTCACCAGTAAAGGAGAAAACCGCCGGGCGACGGCATAAGAACGTACCTCACAAGTCTGCTGGTCTACCCCGGCATTCGCATTGGCAGATAACGCACTCCCCTGCCCCGTCTCAAAATACATCACATTATTCCCTACCGTTCCCCGCTGCAAAGACAATGCAGCAGCATGCGCCTCTGCCAGCAAAGCAATATCAATCCCAAAACTTTTATTCGCCTGTTCCGTCCCTGCGATCGACTGGAAAACGAGGTCCACCGGCGCCCGGTGCATGATCTGCATCGCGGTGGTTACATGACACAGTACACAAGACTGTGTCGGTATCTCAAACTGCTGACGCAACTGGTCTAACATCTGTAACAAGGTCACTACCGCCTGCGGACTGTCCGTCGCCGGATTAATCCCTATTACCGCATCCCCGCTGCCGTACAACAATCCGTCTACAATACTGGCTGCAATCCCCTTCGGGTCGTCCGTATTATGATTCGGTTGTAAGCGCACCGACAAATGCCCTTTCAAACCAATCGTATTCCGGAACTTCGTTACTACCTCACATTTTTGCGCCACACTAATTAAATCCTGGTTCCGCATCAGCTTAGACACTGCCGCTGCCATCTCCGGTGTAATCCCCGGCGCCAATTGCTGCAATGCAATCGTTGCAGCACTGTCTCCCAGCAACCAGTCCCTGAATTCCCCCACCGTAAGATGGCTTACAGGAGCAAACGCCACCGCATCATGGGTATCCATGATCAACCGTGTCACCTCATCCTGTTCATAAGGGATCACGGCCTCATTTAAAAACACTTTTAACGGTACATCCGCCAATGCCATCTGCGCCGCTACCCTTTCCTCATAACTATCCGCTGCCAATCCTGCCAAAGCATCTCCCGAACGAAAAGGGGTCGCCTTCGCCAGCAACGTACGGAGGTCGTTAAAATGATATGTTTTATGTTGTATCGTACTCTTAAACGCCATGTACTAATGTTTGGACTTTATGCCTGCCCATCGCCACAAAAATAACCAGGGCAATGAGCATACCTGCAAAGAACAATGCACTTAAAAAGACATTGTAATAAATGATAGCCGCCAGGGATATCAGAGACAAAATTAAAGCGATAGCCGGAAACCAGGGATATAATGGCGCCTTAAAAGGACGTTCCAGTAATGGCTCCTTACTTCTCAATACAAACAGGCTGATCATACTCAGAATATACATCACCACCGCGCCTAATACGGACAATATTACCAGTTGGTCCGTTTTACCGATACAAAGCGCTACAACACCTAATAATCCGCCTGTTATTAACGACCAGTGCGGCGCCTGCCGTTTAGGGCTCAGGGCTGCTAAAAAAGAAGGTAAATAACCCGCCCTTGCCAGCGCAAATAACTGCCTGGAATAACTAAGGATGATCCCGTTAAAGGAAGCAATCAATCCAAACAGACCTATTCCCGCAAATATCTTCGTAATCCCGCTTTGTTTCCCCAGCACAATACCAATTGCTTCAGGCAAAGGATAATCTATGGCAGACAATTCTTTCCAGTCTGTAATTCCACCGGTGAACATCATCACGCCAATGGCCAGTATCATCAAAGTCAGGATCCCTGAAATATATCCTTTTGGAATATTGCGGGAAGGGTCCTGTACTTCCTCTGCTACCATGGCAATGCCTTCAATGCACACATATAGCCATATTGCAAAAGGCAGTGCCGCAAATACGCCGAGCCAGCCAAATGGCATAGGATCATGCATAAAGTTGTCCATCTTAAAAGAAGGCCCAACGATACCCATGTATACCAGCAATTCAAATACTGCCAGTAAAGTGATCACCAGTGAAAAAAGAGCAGATTCCTTAATCCCCAATAAGTTCACACCTGTCAGCAATACATAAAACCCGATCCCACATCCCAGTACGGGCAAAGCAGGATGTAAAAAATGCAGATAGTTCCCCAATGCAAAAGCAATAGCAGGAGTGGCCAGCAAAAACTCCACGGCAGTGGCATACCCGGCAATAAGACCGCCGATAGGCCCCAATGCCCGGTGCGAATAAGTAAATGGGCCGCCTGCCTGGGGAATAGAAGTGGTGAGTTCTGTAAAGCTGAAGATAAAAGTGACGTACAATAATGTGATGATCAGTGTAGCAATCAGGAAGCCTACGGTACCGGCTACTCCCCAGCCATAATTCCAGCCGAAATATTCGCCAGAGATAACCAAACCTACGCCAATGGCCCACAGGTGAACAGGCTTGATCGCCTTCTTTAAATGTACTGACATAAATAAACGGGATTAATAAATAAGATTGATAAAATGATTCCCGTTTCCCTCGGTGAAGTCAGATCAAGATAAGATATTATTTTTAAAGCGCTACTATCGATCAGTAAAATCCTATTTTTTTTGATGCTGCTTCGCAGCATCAAAAAAAATTAAAGGGGTTTTGCAGGGCTTCGCCCTGTACCCAAAAATCAAACTCTTTTAAGCCGTCGCCAGTTTCCTGTTTCCACCGGAAAACTTCAATCTGTATTCCGTAGGCGTCAGCCCTACCTCTTTCCTGAACACCTTCCTAAAAGCCTTCACATCATTATACCCGCAATCCAGCATTACAGTCAGTATACTGTTACCTGTCTGTTCCAGCAGCTTCTTGGCGGCCTCTATACGCGTCTTCTGTAAATATTCTATCGGCGTAATACCGGTCGCCAGTTTAAACCGCCGTACAAAGTTCCGCCTGCTGGCAGGTATATCCTCCATAAATGCTTCCACCGTATTCGCGTCCTTATACCCCGTTTCCATACGTTTCTGCACTTCTGTGATCAATGTATCCGTATGATGTTTATCCGGCATGAACACGCTGAAATAAGCCTGTGTATACCTATCCATATCAATGGCAAACACCTTGGCCGTCTGTACCGCCATCGGCCGGCCACAATACTTCTCCACCAGATATATCAGCAAATGAAAAGTACTCGTAGCGCCTCCGCTGGTATAGATCCCTTCCGCAGCAGTTAATACCCTGTCCGATTGCAGCAATACTTCCGGAAAAATACCCGCAAACGCCGGGCAGGACATTACATGCGTAGTGGCAGGCTTTCCATTCAGCAGCCCGGTAGAACCCAGCAAAAATGCCCCGGTACAGAAGCTCGCTATTTCTGCACCATTCCGGTACTGTTCCTGTATCCAGGGAACAAAAGCGCTGTTGGCAGCAAGCGCCTGCCCAAGATCTTCCGCCACAAAAGCCGGGATCAGTACCACATCGGCTGAAGAAGCACTGGCCAGGGTAACAGCAGGATAATCAGGCAAAGGCATCACCTCATCATCCGGTACCACCAGTTGAATATCAAAAAACGGAGGCTGCTGCATGCCGGTATAAAAACTATTTACCGTGTCAAACACATCCAATATAGCAGCGATACTGATCAGTCTGTGTTTATGCGTAAGCAGTAATGCCAGCTTTTTCATCATGATAGGTTTATAACAACAGCATTAATTTACACAATTTGTCTTAAATCCCCCCTAAACTTGACTTTTTTCACCTCCCTCATCCGAACTTTTACTACTTATTTTTGTATACAAAAATAAACACCGTTATGAAACTTGTACCTTATCTGCACTTCCAGGGAAACTGCGAAGAAGCATTAAATTTTTATAAAGACATTCTCAACGGTAATGTAGAAATCGTAAGCCGTTACGATAATCCTAACATGAACACACCGGAAGACTACAAGAACAAAGTACTGCACGGTGTTATCTACTTCGGCGAAAACACGATCATGGCGTCCGACAGCCTTCCCGGACAACAACTCAAATACGGAGATTCCTCATCACTGTCAATTGCCGTTGATGGAGAAGCCGAAGCCACACGTGTATTTAACGCATTATCAAAAGGAGGAAATGTGCTCATGCCATTGGAAAAACAATTCTGGGGAGATTTCTTTGGCCACTTTGTAGACCGCTTTGGCACAAGATGGATGGTCAATGGTACCGCCCGATAATACCATTCTAAAACCAGACAGGCTGTCAATGTATGACAGCCTGTTTCCATTTAGTACCTGTTCAATACCTGATAAAGACCTGTTTTTAGTATGTTCTTAGTATGTCTTATAATAAATCAACTCCCCAGCTTCTCCCGGTGCCGAATTCTCACTAGGTACGAACAACGTCACTACCACCGCATGCTGCCCGTTAATCACTACATCCGTAAATGTAGGATTCGCAAAGGCTAAACTCCCTCCATTTGTCTGTATATTCAATTGTTCTGCATTACCGGTAGAATAATCATATATAAACGTCCTCCATGTGCCAAAATCCCCCTTCGTAAACTGCCCCTCTATCAATCCAAAATTATACCCCTGATAATTCAGATACCCATCCCGGTCCCCGATATTCCCGGCAACGCCCCAATACAACAACGCATTGTCAACATTCGACTGTTTAGATGCACTCCAACTGTTAAAATCCGTCAGCGTTCCCCTGGCCTGTCTGTCCACATCACAATTCGCATAATAATGGAATCCTACATCCAGGCTCGTGCTGCTGGCAGCATACAAATCAGGTGTTCCTTCTGCACAGGAAGAAAGCGTACGCGACGCTTCATAACTCTTATTCACTACTCCATTCTGCAAATCTGTCCAGTTTTTGAAATACACAAATTTCAGATGATTACCAGGCTCCTGTTCCCATGCCATTACAAATCCACCATCGGAAGCTACTTTAATAGTAGGCTGCGAGGCAGACCCTGTATTACTTCCTGCCAGTTCCCTGATCCAGGTCCAGGTAAGTAAATTGGCAGACGTCGCCAGGTTCACCTTGGCCGACCCGTTTACATAAGTATGGTACACAGCAATAAAACCACCATTGGGGTTAGCAATGATCTTCGCACAATCCATTGTATGCCCCACATTATCTTTGACATTGTACACTTTAGCGGTAGCTGTTGTAACATTGGAAATAAGCGTTTTTAACGCAGCTCTTGCCGGGTCAGATGGCGCTCCTGCTGCTGCCACTGCTATACCCGATGATGATTTAAGTGATTCTTTGTTTTTAGTACAGGCGCTAAATAATACGGTCAGTAAAAGACCATTCAGAAGGATTCTCATACGTGGGTTAATTGTGGGTCCAAAAAGAGTTTTCTATCCTGATAAAGTTAATCAAAAACAAAAGACCGGAACATGTCCGGTCTTTTATCTTATCAATTATTTAATCTCTTTCATCATCTCCTTCACCGCAGCTTCCAGTTGCGTATCTTTCCCGTTTAAGTTATCCTCATAACTTAACGGTACTTTAATATCAGGCTCCAGTTGCAGATTCTCTGTAGGACGTCCTTCTTTACCGATAGTCGCGATCATGGGAATACCAAAGATCATGGAAGGATCTATCTGTCTTTCCCACCATACTGCTGTACCTGTACCAGCGACCGGCATACCAATTACTTTACCCAGTCCGTTCTGTTTATAGATATACGGGAAGATGAAGGCATCACTATAATTCCCTTCACTCATAATCACGCAACTGGGTTTCTGCCATCTGCCTTCCGGCTCACCACCTTTCACCTTGTTCCCCTGCGGAGCAAAATCCAGATAACGTTTGCCACTCAGGAATGTAGCCAGGTCATCATGTAACCAGCCACCGCCATTAAAGCGGGTGTCTACAATCAATGCCTGCTTATCCCTGTTCTTACCCATCACTTCATCATATACAGAGCGATAGCTTGCATCATTCATGCTCTGTACATGGATATATCCTACTTTACCGCCACTCAGTTTATCTACCATTACACGCATCCTGTTCACCCAACGTTTGTACATCAGCACATCTTCTTCTCCACCGGTGACAGGTTTCACTGTTTCATCCCAATGTTGCTGACCATCAGTAATACTTACCAGGATATTCTCTCCTGTCTTACGGTTCAGTAAGGTGGCCCAGTCGGCCTGAGAAGTAATCTCCGATCCGTTAATACGTTCAATGATATTTCCTTTTTTCAGCTTACTGGCAGCCTTATCAAAAGGGCCGCCGGCAATCACTTCATCTACCTTCAGACCATTACCGGTATATGTTTCATCATACAATAATCCTAAGGCTGCCGTAATATCCCCATTAGGATTGGAAGGATAATAACGGCTACCTGTATGTGATCCGTTCAGCTCTCCTAATAATTCACTCAGCAATTCCTGGAAGTCGTAGTTATTACTGATATGCGGAAGGAAACGTTCGTAGTTTTTTGCATATCCTTCCCAGTCAAGTCCACGTAAAGAAGGATCATAAAACTTATCCTTCACTTCTTTCCAGGCATGCTCAAAGATGTAACGACGTTCTGCATCTGCATTCCATTCAAACTCTGTATTGATATTCACCGGTGTGATCTTACCTGAAGCAGCATCCACTTTCACCACACTTCCTTTGTTGCTTACGAACAAAGAATTGCCATCTTTACTTAATGCAATATCCCCCTGTGTACCACTCAGTTTGGCAAGGATTTTCGTATCTCCTGTTCTTGGTTCTGTTACCCACAGGTCATATCCCTTTTCAAAAGAAGCGGTGTAATAGATCTTACTGGCATCTTTATTCACTACATAATCACTGATAGAAGCGCTGTTAATAGTTAAACGCGTTATTCTGTTCTCCAGATTATTAAAATCGGGCTGGAACTTTTTCTTAGCAGCAGTCGTGTCTTTCTTAGCTGTTGTATCGTTCTTTTCCTTCAGTAAAGTAAATTCATCTTTCGATAATTTAAACTGATCATACGTATCCTGGTCAAAGAACACGCCGTAAATATCCACTTCCCTGCTACCTTGTTTAGCCAGAGAACGGCGTCCTTCACGCTCACTCTGCCATGTCAGGACCTTCCCATCTGCGGCCCATTTAATACCAGATTCTCCAAACCCGCTCTTTACAGGATAAATCACCTCTCCTTTTCCATCTACCGGTATCAGCGCGGCATTACTTACACCAAACGCATATCCCTGATGGTCCTCTGCTACTATCCATTTCCCATCAGGACTCCATGCAAAATCCCAGTCCCCGTCAGAGTAAGAATAGTTACGACCCTTAGGTAATAACGTACGGCTTTTCTTAGAAGCGATATTATATATCCTCAGTATATTCCTGTCTTCCACATACACTATTTCTTTGCCATCCGGTGAGAAAAACGGCTGAAACTCCTGCGCATCAGTCGCTAACAACGGCTCTTCTTTTAACAATGTGGCTGCAAAGAAATAAGGCTCTTCTGCACGTACTATTGAACTCTGGTAAATATCCCAGTTACCGTTACGCTCAGCAGCATAGACTAAATGTTTCCCATCGGGCGACCACTGCACAGATCTTTCCTGCTGCGGTGTATTGGTGATACGTTTAGTCATGTTGTTGTCCACGCTGGTCACAAATACTTCCCCACGGGCAATGAACGCCATCTCCTTACCATTCGGGCTCATTGCGAACTGTGTCACATTACCACTTACAGGCAAATGCTTCTCTGTTAAATAACGGCCGTCGTTCAATACCTGTACTGCGATCTTCTTAGGTTGTTGCCCTTCCTTTAACGTATAGATCTCTCCGTTATAAGTAAAGCAAAGCGTATTATTATCAGCACGGGATAAATGACGTACAGGGTTTTTATCAAAATGTGTGAGCTGTTGCAACTGCCCCTTATCATATACAAAGAGGTTCTGGGAAATGCCTCCCTTCTCACTCAGGTAATATACCTGGTCATTATTTCCAAACACAGGCTCTCTGTCTTCTCCTTCATAAGAAGAAATCTGTTTGTAAGATTTTGTATTGAGATCATAGATCCATATATCACGTGTCACCGCAGATACGTGGTGTTTCCTCCAGGGATCTTCATATCCTTTCCTGTCCTGGAATACCAGCTGATTACCTTTACTGTTGTAATGCGCGTTCTCTGCACCGGCAGCACTTACCAGCAGAGATCTGCCACCGGTAACCGGCACAGTATACAGGTTATTGAATAAATGAGAACTGAAACGGATAGCGGAAGCGGGTGCATTCCTCGCACTGCCGTACAGTACCTGCTTATTATCCGGACTAAAATCATACGGATAATCTCCGGCGCTGTTATAAGTAAGCCTTACAGGGGTACCACCCGTGGCAGACATTACAAACACGTCAAAGTTGCCATAACGGTCACTGGCAAAAGCGATCTGTTTACCATCATGACTCCATACAGGCATCATATCCTGTGCTTCATGGATAGTCACCGGCACAGCAACGCCGCCATTAACATCTACCCGGTAGATATCTCCTTTATAGCCAAAAGCAATGGTCTTTCCATCAGGAGAGATAGCGGGATATCTCAGCCATAATGCGTTGTCCTGGGCATGGACGCCAACAGCCATACAACAGGCTGTAAAAGCAAGTAGTAATCTTTTCATAAGCAGTTAAAGAAGTAAATATATTAAAACGCAGCCTTGTTTCAATTTTACTAAATGATAAGTGGCCACCCGGTTATAGTAAAGGCAAGATAAAGTTACAGGATTTAGTAGCACTGAGGCTATTAAGGTCTAAGTAAAAAGCCGGATGTTGTTAACAACATCCGGCTTTTTTTATAATGAGTTTCTTAGTTTACTATGCTTCTTCCCATACCCGAAATAAATAGCAAAACCTATCAGCAGCCATACTATCAGTCTTATCCATGTATCCAGTGGCAGAGCCGCCATCATGGTCAGGCAGGTTAAAATACCCAGAATAGGCACAACAGGCACCCATGGAGTTCTAAAGGGCCTTGGTATATCGGGCTGTGTTTTTCTCAGGATCAATACACCTATGCATACCATTACAAACGCCAGTAATGTACCGATACTCGTCATCTCCCCTACTACCTGGATGGGTACCAGTCCGGCAAACAAACTGATAAACAGGCACAACACGATATTAGATTTAAACGGCGTATTAAATTTCGGATGTAAATGGGAAAATACGTTCGGCAGTAATCCGTCTTTACTCATAGAATAAAATACCCTGGACTGCCCCAGTAAATCTACCAGTATCACCGAAGTATACCCTATCAGGATAGCTGCAATAACAGCCATAAACAGCCATTCATAAGGCGTATGCGCTATCGCTATCGCCACCGGGGCCGCACTGTCCTTAAACTCCGTATAATGTGCCAATCCGGTCATTACATATCCGAACAGCACAAACAATATCGTACATACTATCAGCGAGCCTAAAATCCCTATAGGCATATTCCTCTTAGGGTTCTTTGTCTCCTGTGCCATAGTCGCCACGATATCAAACCCTATAAAAACAAAGAATACCACACCGGCACCACGCAGAATACCACTCCATCCAAAATGTCCGAACTCCCCGTTATTGGCGGGAATGAATGGCTTATAATTCTCAGGATTGATATAATGCCAGCCCAGTGCAATAAATACCAGTACCACACTTACTTTCAGCGCTACGACAATAGCATTGAACAGGGCAGAGCCCTTGGTCCCCCATATAATGATAGAAGTAATAAATACAATGATCAGTACCGCAGGCAGATTAATATATCCATGGATCTGTGTACCATCTGCCAGTGTGATCAGTTCAAAAGGAGAAGCGACCAACTGTGCCGGTAGATGGATATTGAATTTGCCCAGGAAAGTTACCAGGTACTTAGACCAACTGATACCTACCGTAGCGGCTCCTACAGAATATTCCAGCACCAGGTCCCAGCCTATGATCCAGGCAAACAGTTCACCCAGGGTAGCATATGCGTAAGTATAAGCGCTGCCTGCAACAGGCACCATAGAGGCCATTTCTGCGTAACAGAGGGCGCTGAACGCACAACCTACCGCCGCCAGTACAAAGGACAGGATAACGGCCGGACCGGCATTATTAGCCGCCGCAATGCCTGTTAAGGAGAACAGGCCCGCTCCGATAATAACACCTATCCCTATGGCTATCAGGTTAATACCACCCAAACTTCTTTTTAGTGTATTGCCGCCCGTTTGTGCAGCTTCCTGCTGAAGGCTCTCGATTGATTTTTTTAACACGGGTATAGTTTGCGGCAAAGTTATACTCTTACAACTACTCTACAAAATCAATAGACTTATTCTGATCTTTAGCAAAGATTCGCTTAACTTCACCGCCTTATTTAACATGGTATTCAAATGGCCAAAATCGTAACATATCGTTAATAATAGGCTTTCCCTGATTTATATAATTTTGTTCCATGAGGAATGATGAGCAGATTAGGTCTCTTTTTGAAAAGGTCTGCAACGATGATATGCAGGCATACAATGAGTTATATCTTGCTTTGTGTAACCGATTGCTTCATTTTTCTGCTGCGATAGTTTCTTCATTTCACCTTGCCGAAGAAGTGGTATCAGATGTTTTTATTGCGATATGGCAGAAACGCCACCAGCTTACTCATGTACAAAATCCTGCTGTTTATCTGTATGTTATCACTAAAAATCTTTCACTAAACACTTTACGACAACAACGTCGCCATTTGCATGCCAGCCTGGAATTGCTGGATATTTCCGCCTTACAGATTGCGCCTGATGCTGAGAGCGGGATGATCTCTTCAGAGGTTTCCGGGAAAATAGAAGCAGCTATCCGAAGTCTTCCGGCTCGCTGTCAGCTCATCTTTCGCCTTGTGAAGCATGACCAGTTCAGCTATCGCGAAGTAGCGGAACTCCTTAATATTTCTCCTAAAACCGTGGATGCACAACTCACTATTGCCATTAAAAAAGTGACGGAGACCTTACGTTTTGACCTGTCCGGGGAAGTGGCAAAATCCTACCTTCATCTCGATTCATAATTTTTTTTAAAAATCCTTAGGGAATTTCTGTTAACCGTATTGTCCTTTTAGTATCATTAGTATGGATAAGGAAAAATTTTACAACCTGTTGGCCAGGGAAATAGCCAATGAACTGACTTCTGCCGAAGCGGAAAAACTGCAGCAATTGTTGCAGGAATATCCGGATGCATTCTATATCCGGGAGGTATTTACCAGGCAGTGGAAAGAAGCCGCACAAAAGGAGTTGCCACATAACATGCTGGAAAAACACCAGAAACGTTTACAGGCGGCGTCCTTCACTGTTGAGGATGAAGCTGTTCCAGCGCGCCAGGTATTCCGCTTATGGCCACGTATCACTGCTGTAGCGGCCAGTATAGTGCTGATCGTTTTCGCAGGATGGAAAATACAGCACCGCGTTCCCGCTAAACCATTACCGCTGGCACAAAAAGTAACACTGAAGGGAACACGCTCACAGATGTTGTTGCCGGATGGCTCGCGTGTATGGCTCAATTCTGGAAGCAGACTGGAATATCCGAAAACGTTTGCCGCTGGTCAACCCAGAATTGTACAACTGGAAGGGGAAGCTTTTTTTCAGGTAGCTACTGATGCCAACAGGCCCTTTCGTGTACAAACGAAATCCTTTACCATCCTGGTGCTGGGTACTTCTTTTAATGTAAGGGCTTATCCTGGTGAATCCAGCGCCGTTACTTCGTTGGTGGAAGGCTCTGTTGAAGTGCAACTGGATAAGGCAGGCAAACAAAAGGTGGCACTGCATCCCAACGAAAAACTAACTGTACCAGCTAATCTCTTCGATATTGAAGATGAACCGGTGAGTAAAACCGATACCAGAAAATTACCAGCAACAGTATATAAACAACAACTGACACACGTACGGGACAGCATTGTATCTGAAACGGCCTGGGTGAAAAATAAGCTGGCCTTTAAACACCTGCAACTGGAAAAAGTCACTGCGCTGCTGGAACAATGGTATGGTGCCGAGATAGGCTTCCACAACCAGCAGAAGCGATCACTTTATTTTACCGGTGTATTTGAAACTGATCGTCTTGATGACGTACTGGCAGCGCTGGCGTCTACCAGTTCGTTTACCTATATTAAAGATGCAAGTGGAAAAATCTGGATTGAGTAGCCAATCTGTTTAATCGATTAAAATTACTACTATGACTTAATTCACCTGTAACAACGCGGATCTCAGGTTTCCTTAACGGATAAAAAAACGGGAAATGTTCTCACCATTCCCCGCGTATTTATCGGTTAACGGCTTCGTATTGTCTTTTGCGCAACAATCAGATTAATTAACCAACAAAACAAAAGTATGAAAAAAAGCACAGTGGACAATAATGTCCCGCTGCGGCGGCTGTATAAACTGTTAGTTTTTATGAAGTTTTTTATGCTGTTCGGAATGGTCACATGCCTGCATGTAAGCGGTGCAGTGCACTCACAATCAAAAATAACACTGAAATTATCACAGGTACAGTTAGAAAGAGCGTTGGCTGCACTTGAAAAAAACAGCACTTACCGCTTTGTGTACAATGATGATAACATGCCCCTGCACCTGAAAGTATCGGTAAATGCAGACGGGCTTCCGGTAGATAAAGTGCTGGAACAATTGCTGGACAATACTGCTTTGCGTTACCGTATGATGCCGGGCAACATTATCGTGATAGCGCCGGCAGCGGTGGTTAGCAAAGATGTACTGGTAAAAGGTAAAGTAATTAACACTGCAGGCGAGGTATTGCCGGGCGTTACTGTACGCCTGAAAAATACGTCTATTGGTGTAACTACAGATGCGAAAGGTAACTTCGAATTAAAGGTGCCTGAAAATGCAGTACTGGTATTTTCTTATGTGGGATTTGATCCGCAGGAAGTATCATTGAATGGAAGAGAAAACGTGACTGTTACCATGGAGGCATCTAAGAATTCCATGGAAGAAGTGATCGTAATAGGATATGGTACGCAGAAGAAGATCAACCTAACCGGTGCCATCGATCAGATCTCCGGCAGGCAACTTGCAGAAAGACCTATTGCTAATGTGATGCAGGGTTTGCAAGGCGCAAGCCCAGGCCTGAATATTACGTATAAAGGTGGTGCTCCCGGACAAACCCCCAAGATCAATATCCGTGGTATTACTTCGATAAATGACAGAACGGATGCTCCGCTGATCGTTATTGATGGTATCACTGCGGCCACAGATGATCTGATGCGTCTCAATCCGGCGGATATCGCCTCCATCTCAGTACTGCGTGATGCCGCATCTGCCGCCATTTACGGAGCCCGTGCGGCTTTCGGAGTATTGCTCATTACCACCAAACAAGGTACTCCCGGTGGCAAACAATCTGTGAGCTACCGCAACTATTTTGCAAGATCAAAGAGAACAGTTTTACCTGAGCCTGTTACTGATCCATATATCTTCTCACGTGTACTGGAAACATCCACCAATAATACTCCCTGGGATTATATAAATTATTCCGACGAATATTATAAGTGGGCGAAAGAAAGATCAGATAATCCTTCCCTGCCTGATACCCGCCTTGATCCCAGTGATCCTACCAAATGGGCGTATATGGGCAGCAATAACTGGAATGATTATTTTTTCAGTAAATCCAACTTCTCACAATACCACAGTATCGCATTAAGCGGTTCTGCTGAAACCGCGAAGAAGATGCCAGTATCTTATCTGCTTTCTGCTGATTTTACAGATGAGAATGGCCTCAACCGGCTGTCTAAAGACAAATGGGACCGTTACGGCCTTCGAAACAAAGTGAACATAAAGCCGCTTAGCTGGTTGCAACTGGACAATAATCTTAGTATCTACCAAACAAAAGCAGATGCACCTGCTTACAATATCACAGACGTTTATTACCTGCAACCCACTCAGGTGGCCGTGAATCCTGATGGAACCTGGGCCAATAGCCCTGCAGGCCGTCTTGCTGCCAAACTGGTAGACGGCGGTCGTAATGTACAAACCCGTTTCGGTTTCCAGGATGTGATCAGAGGTACTGCCTCTTTCCTTAACAACGATCTGCAGGTAATTGGCGACGCCAGTTTCAAACGTGAGCTTTGGAAATATCATAATGATTCCAGGAGATACAACATTGGCTTTGGTCCAAAGGATATCCGTCAGGAAGGTGGCACCGGTGCTGTTTCAGAAAACAACGGTACCGTTACCCATGATGTATATGATCTATACACAAACTATCACAAAACCCTTGGTAATGATCATAAAATACAACTGTTAGCAGGTTTTAATCAGGAAAGTTATGAATGGAATTTGGTGAACGTGACTAAACAGGGACTGATCTCTTCTTCATTACCATATATTTTACTGACAAACGGAGCTGCAACCGTAGGTAGTACCTATCAGGCTTATGCTATCAGGAGTTTCTTCGGGAGGGTCAACTATACTTACAAAGATCGTTACATTATTGAAGGGAATGGTCGATATGACGGGTCTTCCCGTTTCCCTGCCAACAATCGCTGGGGCTTCTTCCCTTCTGTTTCCGGAGCCTGGATCGCCAGCGAAGAGAATTTCATGAAGGGACTCTCTCATCAATTGTCTACCCTTAAGTTCAGAGCTTCTTATGGTAGCCTCGGCAACCAGAATGTGAGTGATTATTTTGGATATATCCAAACGATCCCTACAGGATTGTCGGGTTACCTGATAGGTGGCAATGCAAGCCAGACGGTAGTTACAGGTGCTCCGCAACTTAACGTGGATCCTAACAACTATACCTGGGAAAAAGTAACCACCGCCAATATCGGCACAGATATAGGTTTGTACGGGAACCATATCCAGGCTACGTTCGATTATTATGTCCGTAATACCAGCGGGATGCTTACCTCCGGTGTGGAATTGCCTGCGGTACTTGGCACAACACCACCGAAACAAAATGCCGCTGACCTCTCTACCCGCGGCTGGGAACTCACCCTAAGTTACCGTAATAATTTCAACGTAGGCAACAGCCCGCTGAACTTTGGTGTCAAAGTATTTGTTTCTGATGATAAAACAAAGATCACCCGTTTCAAAAATGATCAGCAGCTTTTCAGCAACTATCGGGAAGGACAAACCTTGGGTGAGATCTGGGGCCTCACCAACGATGGTATGTTCAAAAGTAAAGAAGAGATCAAAGCACTTGATGAAAGCTCCCTCATCCCCTGGGGAGCCCTCGAAATCATTGAGGGATGGCCTAAATATAAAGACCTGAATGGCGACGGAAAGATCGAAAGAGGTGTTTCTGCCAAAGATCCTAAGGACCTCAGTGTAATCGGTAACAGTAGTCCGCATTATCGCTTTGGTGTGAATCTGGATGCCAGTTGGAAAGGGTTTGATGTATCCGTTTTTCTGCAAGGTATTGCAAAGATGAAATTTTACCCGCACCACTATCTTTTCTGGGGTCCTTATCAGCAGCCTTATGCCAACATATATCCCTGGAACCTGAATTTCTACCGTGGCGCTGCCGATAATCAAGCGCTACGTGCGCAGCATTCACAGTCCTATATTAAAGCCGGACTGGCAGATGCAAACACTGATTCTTATTTCCCGGTATTGCAGTCGTGGCTTGCAGATAACAATTATGGTAGTGGTCTGGATATCCCGCAAACAAAATACCTGCTGAATGCAGCTTATCTGCGTGTGAAGAATGTAACGATAGGATATACATTGCCACAATCGTTTACTAAACGTTATCACATCGCACGTTTACGTTTCTTCGTGTCAGGTGAGAACCTCTTTGAGTTCTCTGCTATCAAAAAATATCTCGATCCCGAGTCTATTACCGATGGTTTTGGGTGGGAATATCCTTATCAGCGCAAATATTCAGCAGGATTAAATCTTGATCTGTAATAGTGATGCTTAAAAATAACAAGATGAAAAAAATTCTCCTCTTTATGATAGTCAGCGTAATGATCGCTGGTACGGCTTGCCAGAAAAGTTTTCTGGACAAGTATCCGCAGGATGCCATTTCTCCTCAACTCTTTTTTAAATCAGAAGAAGATCTGTCCCTTTATGTGAATGGTCTGCTTTCTTTACCCAGTACACAGATCTATTATGATGATCAGGGTAGTGATAATATGGCCACCACAGGGGCTATTGAAGTGAAGAGTATTATGACAGGCAACCCTTCTTCACAGAATATTACCAGCGGCTGGGACTGGACCCGTCTGCGCAACATAAACTATTTCCTGGATAACTACAGCGAGGCAGCAGTAACACAGGATGTGAAGGATCATTATGCGGGTATAGCAAGATATTACCGTGCGCTGTTCTATTTCAGTATGATTAAACGTTACTCAGATGTGCCCTGGTATGGACATACTATCAATCCAACGGATTCTTCTCAGCTCTACAAGGCCCGTGATCCGCGGGCGCTGGTGGTAGACAGCCTTATGGCCGATCTGAGCTTTGCCGCTGCTCATATCCGCAGCAGTGTCCCGGCAGGTACACCTAACGTATGGGCTGCAAAAGCACTGTTTGTGCGAGTGGCATTGTATGAAGGCGTTTATCGTAAATATCATCCTGAGCTGAATCTGCAATCTACAACTGGCCGTTTTCTTGATTCAGTGGTGAATGTAGCAGAGGATATCATAAAAAACGGTGGTTTTAGTATTTATAGCACTGGTAAGCCAGACCAGGATTATGCGGCATTGTTTAATAGCCAGGACCTTCTGCAGAACAGGGAAATAATTCTCGCACATCCTTATGATGCCAGTAAATCAGTGAGTAGTGGAGGTACCAGTAATGTATTCGGTGATTATGAGCAGTCACCCTCACACGATCTTGTACAAACATACCTGATGGATGATGGTACGCGTTTTACAGATCAGCCGGGATATGCGCAGACACAGTTCGTGCAGGAGTTCCAGCATCGCGATCTGCGTCTGAAACAAACACTTGCCTCCCCCGGTTTTGTAAAAGCAGGAGATAACAACCCATATATTCAGCGTTTGAACAAGAACTTTTCCGGTTATCATCAGGTGAAAGGTTATAGCAATACTACAGATAATATAGTAGCGGGAAGTATAGATGTACCTGTGTACCGCTATGCAGAAGTGCTGCTGTCTTATGCAGAGGCTAAGGCAGAGAAGGGAAGCCTCACTCAGGGCGATCTGGATAAAACTGTGAACCTGCTGCGTACCCGTGTACAGCTCCCTGCGATGGATCTGGCGACTGCCAACAGCAATACAGATGTGGTACTGGCTGCGAAATATCCTGATGTTACAGGTGCTATGACAGGCGCCATCCTGGAGATCCGCCGCGAAAGAAGGGTGGAGCTGGCCATGGAAGGCTTCCGTTATGATGATCTGATGAGATGGCATGCCGGTACATTACTGGTACAGCAGCCAGAAGGGATGTATTTTCCTGGTCTTGGTAAATATGATCTTACCGGAGATGGCATACCTGATATTATCCTGATTGATAAGACAGCAGATATTCCTACAGATGATATAAAAGAGAAAAATTCGCTGGGCGTGAACCTGGTTTACTACAAGGCAGGGAGTTTCGGTGACAATGTAACCGTATATATGAAAAACGGTACAGCAGGCGGCACACTGGTGACGGAGATTACAGCGAGAACATTCCTGGTACCGAAATATTATTATCGTCCTGTTCCTTTTAATCAGATAGTTCTAAATCCAAATCTTAAACAAATTTTTGACTGGCAATAATATGGACAGAAGAAGTATTCTCAAAAATGGTGGCCTGCTGGCAGCAGCGTCCCTACTGGCACCCGCAGTAAGAGCAACTGAACCGGAAATCAAACGTAAGCCGGTGCTTACAATCGCACATATAACAGATGTACATTTACGCCCGGAAGAAGGAGCGCCTGAGCGTTTTGAAAAATGCCTCAGTGCTGTTAAAAAACATGGAGTGGATTTTATCCTCAATGGTGGCGATTCCATCCTTGACGCCTCCTATGATGATGTAAAACGGGAGCGTGTTACAGAGTTGTGGAATATCTGGGACCGTTGTATGGAAACGGTAAAGCCATATGAGGTGTATAGTTGTCTTGGGAATCATGATATGTGGTGGAAGGCACCTTCCAAAGAGGATGAGATGTATGGAAAAGCATATGTGGTAAAGCGTTTAAACATCTCAAAACGTTATTACAGCTTCACTAAAAAAGGTTGGCATTTTGTGATTCTGGATAGTAATAATGAGAATATATCACTGGATGAGGAGCAGTTTAAATGGTTGGAAAACGATCTTCAACAACTGGTTCCGGGTACGCCTGTACTACTGATGTCGCATTATCCAATTTTAGGAGTAACTCCCTCACTGGTAGGCGGCGGCCACAGCGATCATGTGAAACTGAAAAATCTCTTCTACAAACACAAAGACAAAGTCAGGATCTGCCTGAGCGGCCACAATCATCTTTCCGACAATGCTGTGTATAACGATATCCGTTATTGCTGCAACGGGGCTGTGTCTGGCTACTGGTGGGGGAAGGGAGACAAGGATTCTGCTGGTCCGGGTTATTATTATGAAACACCACCGGGATATGCGATCCTGCGGTTATACGAAGACGGACAGGTAGAGAATGAATATATTCCTCATGGATATTAGAATGAAAGAGGCGGCTAAAACGTTTACTAAATGTATAATTGCAGATAAGTCATCTGTAAACCGGTTCCGGGTAGAGCGGTTCGTTACCTCCCCGCTCCTCACAGATCCGTGCGAGCAGATTTCCTGCACACGGTTCCTCTATTTACGGTTTTGCTAATTGATAGCTGTGATAGATTCTTGGTTGTACAAGAGGCATCCACTCAGTAGTCAGTTTCATGATCTTATCCCATGTCCAGACTCGTTTGCCTCCGCGATGGTTTAGCCATTTATGGAGTAGCCGTTTAGTCTGCATAAAGTAAGCGTTTAGTCGCCGACTATTAAATGTAATACCATAGTAGGTATAGTGGCCGCGTAGCTTTTGGTTTAGTTCCGATATAAGCTCCGGTATAGGAAGCTTATGTCTATAGAACTTGATCCAATCACTCAGTCGCATCAAAGCAAGATTCAGTTTCTTACTGCTTGTTTTGCGTTTCAGGATACGATTGCCTTTCCGGCTTTTACTCATGTAGCGGGGTCGAGTAGATAAGGACATTTCAGACCAAACCTCTCACAAAACCGGACAGGCACGTCTCCGCGCATCCGGCTTTTCATCATCAAACAGAAGGGACAACTCCATACACTCAATGTTCGAATAGTGTTGGGGTTTCTTTTGCCACACTACCCACCCATTTCAGTGCATTCCATCAACTCTCTCTTAACCTTTTGAACTTCCTTTTAGCCCAGCATGCCAGCCGTATATTGATATACTGCAAATGCTTTTTGAGTTCGGAAGAGTAAAATTTTGCATAGCTTGAAATCCAACCCCGTATCTTAGGATTTAATTCTTTTGCTATATCTTTTAGAATGTTATTCGTCACTTGAAGCTGATTTACTTCCCTTACTTTTATTCGAATAGATTTTGCAGATTTCTTACTTATTGCAGGTAGAAAACTTGTGAACCCTACTCCATGTTTATTTCCTTTTAAAACGTATAAAACCCATTCTTCCCAATTGTTTTTAATGCGTACTTCCTGCAATAGTCGATAATAATCTGATTTGTTCTTTATTATAAAAAGTACTTAGATAAAGAATGGGGCTCTCTAAAAGCCCCATGGATGATAAGATAAAGAACGTTAATGATTCTTCCGGTTCGACCATTCCCATCATAAAATAGTTGTATGCTTTCAAATTAATAATGCTGCACTGCCAGTTTGATAATAGGAGAAAATCATCATGTCAATTTGTTGGGAGACCTTCCGAAATGCTTCTTAAATGCAAAGCAGAAATGTGAAAGATCTTCAAAGCCCAAATCCATAAAAATTTCCATTGGTTTTTTTCCTTCCTTTTCCATCAAAAAACGAGCCTCTGTTAACCGTCTCTTTAATAGCCAACGATGTGGCGTATCATTATAAGTTTGCTTAAAATCCCGCTTGAAAGATGAAAGACTTCTTCCCGTTAAAAAAGCAAAGCGGTCAAGATTTACATTAAACCTGTAATTTTGATTCATAAATTGTTCCAGGTCGATTTTGCCAGGAATTCCATAATCAAAAAATAAGCCTGAAAGTTCAGGCTTAGATTGCAGCAATATAAGCAGCAGTTCCTCGCGCTTCAAATCAAAGAAGCTTTTGCCAATTTGCCCGTCACTATCATAATAAGGGTTTAATGAACCAATGAACGTTGACAACAGATTATTGCTGGTAATCTTTACAAAAGCATCAGTAAACTTATTTAATTTTATTGATGACCTATGTTTTTCCTGAAAAGTTCTCAGAAATGGTTGATCGAATATAAAAGTGACTTTAGTCGCTTTTATGACTTCAGGAACGTTTAAGTATTTGCCCAATTGGTTTTTACGGAGAATACAGCATTCACCAGATGACAAACAATAATTATTTTCTCCATAGCGTCCTTCGAGTCTGCCATTAATTAGATGGAGGAAAAGATGTTCAGCAATAAACTGCTCGGGCGCTAACTCAGGTCCGATTATCAGCGTTTTTGAAACGGGTTCTTTCATTGTATTAACGAAGTTAAGCATGATGCCGCTTAAATCAAACCACTGGCATAAGAGCGACAACGCCGAAATATTATTCATCTTTTGATCAATCCAAACGCGAATAAACTTTCCGCGGTTGCTAATACAGCTTCTTCATTGCTTCTTGGGGCCCATTTCAAAATATCTTTTGCCTTTTGATTACTTGCTGCAGGATGTTTTCCTAAACCTGGCACAACAGATTTTAGTGTGGGATCTAAAAGCGCCGCAAATTTAACTAACCAGTCGGGCAGTATACGGGACGGAACTTTTTTTGCGGCATCACCTAAATGCGACTTGAGTATATCTGCCATTTCTTTGACACTCAATGGCTCGCCCGCTACAGCCAGGAAACGCTCACCGTTAGCAGCCGGACTGAGCATAGCCCTGATATGAAGATCTGCAACATCCCGAACATCAACCACACCAAAAGAAATATTTGGCACTCCCGGCATTCCTTCGAGAAGCTTCTGGATGCTTTCAGTAGATGTACTTGTTTCGGGGCTTAACACCGGACCTAATATACCAACCGGATTGATTACTGCTAGTTCCATCCCCTTTCCATGTTTGGCAATAAAGTCCCATGCTTCTTTTTCTGCGAGCGTTTTCGATTTCTGATACGCCAATACAGGTACTTCACTATTTAGTCTCGTCCAATCCTTTTCTGTGAAAACCCGGTTTTTTTCAGCATATCCATATCCCACAGATGCAAAAGATGAAGTGACTACTATTCGTTGAACTTTTGCATCACGAGCGGCCTGAAGAACGCGTTGTGTTCCCTCAACTGCCGGCACGATCAACTCAAGCTCATCTTTTGGTACCGTCGATGGGAAGGGAGAGGCAGTATGTAATACATATTTACAATCCTTGACAGCATCGGGCCAATTGTCGTCCTTTGTTAAATCTGTTTCTATGAAGCTTAGATCCTCAAATGTAGATATGCCACCATTTTTCAACTTCTCAATCACCTTAATCTTTTGATTTATAGAGCGGATGGTAGTCTTCACGCGATAGCCTTGATGTAATAACTGCAAAATACAATGCGCTCCTAAAAAGCCGCTGCCTCCAGTCACTAAAACGTTGGTCTTTTGTTCCATGGTTATTTATTTATATCACAAAACTCGGACTTATAATATTTACTAACTGTGTTAGAAAGTTCAAATACACTGTGTAAATCAGTCCATCATGGCGACAAATTGACCCCTTTATAGCAGGTTAGCAAGAACAGGCTAAGTACCACTGATCGATCAGTCAGCAAATGGTAATACGGCTAATCGGCTTGAAGTTGCATCTGATAATATTCAAACTTCTTGAATCCGAGATTGACCCGGGTATTGACGGTAATTACTGGATTTTTACCAATCGGCGGAAAACCGATACCCAATCCCGAATACCCTACTGCCACTGGCAAGGGCAATTATGGAAAAATATGAAACCCGTTTTATTGCTATTTCAAACAAAACCTGGCAATAAACGGCAAAATCAGGTCCAGGTCACTTTAATAATATGATTGACTCTTACGCTTATCCCCAGCAAGCCGTCACGTCTCTTTTGATTAACTGCATTTTCATTCTAAGTGTATATTTGATATTATTCAGAAACAGATAATAACGCTAGCCCAAAAATGAAAATTAGCATTAGTTGTTGGTCTGACTCCACAGGAGTATAATAATACCCAAAATCAAGTACAATAGAGTCAATTTATAAAATTAGTTCTTTCAATCCTGTTGATAATATGGACATATTTCTAACACAGACGGAATATTCTATTATATATTGCTACAAGACTATTTTTTAAATATAAATATGCCTAACGAATGGCTGAATTCCAGATAAATCATCTGCAAACAGGTCCGAACTTTCTCTCCTACACCCCGCAAGCTTTAAAGCCTTCAAGTCGAAAGATTTGGAGGGCTAATCAGTTCCTGGAGTGAATAGTCAGACAATAAGTTGCTGAGCCAGCCCGATGAGCAGCCCGTCGGCTGCGCGAAGGTAACAAAGTCGGTAAAAATTTTGATACTGAACTACTTCACCAACCAACTGGGCACCATGTTTTTCTTTAAGCCTTATTACCATCTCATCAATGTCTTCAACGGTAAACATTGCGCGCAGGTAGCCCAGCGCATTTACCTCGGCTGTGCGATGATCTGAAACAACTGCCGGTCTGATAAATTGAGATAGCTCCAATCGACTGTGTCCATCGGGAGTGACCAGCATGGCAATTTCCACGCTTTGATCGCCAAGGCCAGTAATACGACCAGCCCATTCACCTTCTACCATAGCTCTGCCTTCAAGCTTCAGGCCGATCTCCTCGAAAAATGAAATGGTTTTATCAAGAGATTCAACAACTATCCCCATATTGTCCATCCTTAATAATTTGTTTTGCACCATAAATCTTTATTTCATTAGAAGTAACAATATCCTTAAAATTTACGTTTTATTAAAGAAAGAATACCTACCGAGACAATCTAAACGTTTCGACTTATGGGAGGATCTGACTTACTATGAAATGGAGTTATCTCAATTTTTTTGTAAAATTGGGTTAGAGATAATTATTGATAAACGTTCAATGCTGGGCTTTAGTAGGTATATTGTTGACTTATGGTTAGAAAATGTAGACATTTGCTGAGCCTCAATATTCGAAAATGTAAATGCCATTTGATTTTACCAAAGCTATCAATTCTCGAAACCTCCAGCTCTCCATGAACGAGATAATCATTGTCCAACTTATGTATACCAAAGCATGTGGCAATATCAGCCTGGGTTTGCCAAAGTAATTACAGGTCTGGAACAGATAAACAAAATACCTTGGTAGGAGATGCCTGCCCCAACATCAACATGTTGAGATACCTGGGCAATGCTTTGCTGCTACAACTGTCAGACCCATTATGAGGCTGTCAAAAGTAATTTTGAGGCAACCTTTTCCATTAAAACCAGCAAGCAGTGAAGGCTATTCTTAATTTATTTGTCTCAAAGATCCGTTTTCAGGACAGCTCCGCTGCTGGCATTAGTCACTAAAGCTCTGTATTGTCCCAGCCATCTCGATTGCAACGCCTTCTTAACCGGCACAAACGCCGCTTTCCGCTTTGCAATCTCTTCATCACTTAAATTGACATCTAGAATATACTGGTCCACATCGATATGAATCTCATCTCCGTCTTTTAACAACCCTATCATTCCTCCTTCCGCTGCCTCCGGAGAAACGTGACCTACTGAAACGCCCCTTGTAGCGCCACTGAATCTTCCATCGGTAATCAGCGCCACGGAACTCCCAAGCCCCATACCCATAATAAGACTTGTTGGAGTAAGCATTTCCTGCATGCCCGGACCACCCCTAGGCCCCTCATATCTGATTACCACTACATCGCCGGCCTTTACTTTTCCCATCAGAATACCTTCAATTGCCTCGCCTTGCCCGTCAAAACATACAGCTTTCCCCGTGAATACCCTGTCACCGATAATCCCCGCCGTTTTAAT
Source organism: Chitinophaga oryziterrae (assembly GCF_009758125.1). Lineage (GTDB taxonomy): Bacteria > Bacteroidota > Bacteroidia > Chitinophagales > Chitinophagaceae > Chitinophaga > Chitinophaga oryziterrae. The sequence goes on along the minus strand of NZ_WRXO01000001.1, from coordinate 1,408,430 downwards.
TACAGAGCCCTGCTCAGCCAGATTCCCATATAAAATGGCCAGACCGCCGACGTTACTATAAGGGTTATCAATTGTATGAATGATATCTTCATCTATGATCCTAGCATCCGCAATTTTCTCATATAAAGTTTCCCCTCCTATAGTCAGATTATCTATCAATACATCTCCGCTTCTTTTTGCCATCTCCTTCATAACTGCATTCACACCACCAGCCCTGTTTATATCCTCCATGTGAACAGTACTTAGACTTGGGGAAATCTTGGCAATATGAGAAACATTTTTACTGATATGGTTAATATCCTTTATCCGAAAATTCACATCTGCCTCATGCGCGATTGCAAGCATATGCAGTACTGTATTGGTGCTGCCACCCATTGCCATATCAACGGCAAACGCATTCTTCACTGCATTTTCATTCAGAATATTTTTAAATTTAAACAGCTCACACGCAGCTTCATCCTTTGCAATCTCACAAATTCGCCTTGCTGCTTCTCTGTAAAGGGCTTCACGTTCCTTCGTTTGTGCCAGTATAGTACCATTACCCGGAAGGGCAATGCCCATTGCCTCCATCAGGGTATTCATGGAATTGGCCGTGAACATACCAGAACAACTGCCTCCGCTCGGGCAGGCGTTACATTCAATGTCAAGGAGTTCTTCATCACTGATCCTCCCTGCTTCGTGTCTCCCCACGGCTTCAAAGGCCGTCGATAGGTCAATAGGGGTGCCGTCCTTTTTATAACCTTTGGCCATCGGACCGCCGCTCACGAATATTGTTGGAACATTTACCCTAAGAGCGCCCATAATCATCCCCGGTACAATCTTATCACAGTTGGGGATAGCGATCATAGCATCCAGCTTATGCGCATTCATTACGCTTTCAAGTGAGCTGGCAATCAATTCTCTGCTGGGCAATGAATACAACATCCCATCGTGCCCCATGGCAATACCATCATCGATGCCAATGGTATTAAATTCAAATGGGACACAACCATTTGCCCTGATCTCATCCTTGATAATTTCAGCAACTTTATTCAGAAAAAAGTGTCCCGGAATAATCTCTATGAATGAATTAGCCACTCCGATAAATGGTTTGCCGAAATCCTCATCTTTTAGACCAGTTGCGCGCAATAATGATCTGTGGGGTGTCCTTTGATGCCCCTTCTTTACTTCATCACTTCTCATTTTGTATGTATTTATACCTGACTACATCTGCGATTTAAGTCTGCTGAGTGTTTCAGGTGAGATATTCAGATAAGCGGCAAGGTTTACGTTAGATAACCGCTGAATAAGTTCTGGATTATTTTTGAGCAGATTGCGATACCGTTCTGACGCATTCTGAGTAAGCAGGCTGCTGAGTTTAGAGTTAATGCCAGTAAGGCCATATTCAAGAATATAGATATACATCTTGTCCCATGCAGGAAATTTCTCTCTTAACTTCTCAAAGTCTTGATAAGATATAACCAGCAGTTCAGATGCTTCAACCGCCTGAATATACTCGGGGGAAGGTTCTCTGGATATAAAGCTTACAATAGACGTCAGGAACGTTTGCTCAAATGCCATAAACCTGGTAGAAATACTGCGATCTTCGTTATTATAATACAGGCGTAGACAACCTTTCGATATAAAAAATAACTTATCGGCTACAGCTCCTTCCGTAAGCAGCAGGTCATTTTTTTTTGCTGTCAGCGGTTTGAAAAAAGAAAGTATCTCGGCGAGTTGTTCGCCACTCAGCATTGTTTTTGATTGTATCAGGCCCGCCAGAACTGACGTCATTGTAATAAATTTGAACCCCAAAGGTCCTACATTTCTTTTTCAAAAACATTGATCTTCGTCAAAATCGCTATTCCCAATTGGATTTTAGGAAGTTGACAACTCTCTTTATGTGCAGCGACGATGATGAGGCTGTCGAAGTCCTTTCCCTTATTTCCTGAGGACAACATTGTATTCCAGTTTATTTATTAATTCGTTTTTATATCAGTCCTTTCTACTCTTTGTTTCGCCAACTGTATTATATGTTAGTTAAACTGCTCCCGAAACGCTATTGGGCTAAGGTTTGTTTTAGCCTTAAACAACTTGCTAAATGACTGTGGATGCTCAAACCCTAATTCATAAGCGATTTCAGAAATGGAAAGATTAGTTGCAGATAGTTTTTCCTTCGCTTTTTCGATCAGTTTATCCTGTATTACCTGCCGGGTACTTTGCCCTGTCAGCATTTTGAGCAAACGGCTTAGGTACCCGGCAGATACATTTAATTCACCCGCCACATACTGAACCGTTGGAAGGCCCATGTTAATCAAGGTTTCATTGCTGAAATACTTGTTTAATATCCCTTCCAGATTTTCGAGGATTTTATGGTTATTGATCTTACGAGTAATAAACTGCCTCTCGTAGAACCGTTCGGAATAATTGAGCAGGGTTTCGATATGCGACACTATAATGTTCTGTGTGAATTTATCAATATTTCCATGGTATTCCTGCTGTATGTTGGCTATGATACCGTTAAGCGTAGCTTCTTCTTTATCCGATAGAAACAGCGCCTCATTAACCGAATAATCAAAGAAATCATAGCGGGCTAAGGACTTTGCCAATGGCGTATTCCAAAGAAAGTCTTTATGGAACAATAGCATCCAGCCGGATTTGTCTGCCGGGGCATCTGTTTCCTCCGCAATTTTAAAGACCTGATTGGGAGCAATGAAAAACATCACGCCTTCATCAAAATCGTATTGCTGCTGGCCATATCTCATTTTAGCATTCATTCCACGTTTCAGGGAAACCTGATAAAAGTCTAAAATCCAGCTTACATCACTCATGTCTGCCGGCCGCTTAACCATACTGTAATCAATTACACTTATCAATGGGTGTTCCGGCTTGGGCAGTCCTCTTGAATTATGAAATTCACTGATGGTTTTTATTCTTTTAGTTTCTTTCCCCATTTTGCTCGTATTTAAGAGATTTATTCGGAATCCTGCACACTTAATACCAGCCAATCCCTGAAAGGTAAATTACGGATTCATTTTGTTAAAAATGCCAGTTATTGTTTCGTTGTTCTCATTCAGCAATGCTTTTTAAACATGCTCTCTTATTTACTTTAAGAATGTTGGGGATGAACCGTTTTCCCAATTAGAATTTGTTGTGATAAATGGTAGCAAATTCTTTAGCGAAATCGGCCAGCTTTACTTTGCCCAATATCAGTGGGTGTTTGTAGTAATCTTCATACAAAACGCCGTTCACTCTGGATACGTTCATTTCTGTCAAACCCTTTGCTGCCTGTTCTGAAAATCCCACCTTCATTAAGTTTCCGAAAAATTGTTCGTTTGTAATAGCAACCCATTTCAAATCAGGCTTTCCGATTGCCGCGCCCAATACTACAGCCACTTCATTAGGAGAAACATCCTCGCTGGCTATATACCGGACGCTTCTGCCATTAAACGGTGCTTCCATTTCTTCGGCAATTGTTTCTGCAATGTCCAAAGGTGAAACCCAGGGTTCTGGTTCATCACCACCATAGTTTTGGAAAATGGCACCTGCGTTTTTAATAGCTGGCATAAATGCCATCATGTTATAATAGAAGCCAACAGGGCGCATCGTTTTGATGGATACGTTGCCCGGCAATTCACCTAAAACCTGTTCAACCAGGTGATGTGCTCCCAGCATTCCCACACCGGTAGCAGTATGTCCACCGATGCTGCTGAGTTCTACGATCTTAGTTACGCCTGATTTCAGAACGGCTTGTACATAATTTTTAGCAATTTTTACCCAAAACGCCTCTTCATCGGAATTCTGATCAAAGAAGTCGATGGGGGGCTTCATTAAGTAAACTATATCCGCACCGGTGAAAGCTGCCGTCAGAAATTCAACGTCTTCGAATAAACCGATTGCCGCTTTTGCACCTAATGCTTCAATTTCACTTTGTCTTTCAGTACTGCTGCTAATAATGGTAACAGAATGTCCTTTTTTTATCAGCATTTGTGCAAGAGGCTTGCCGATATGTCCTACTGAACCTGTTAGTACGATATTCATGTGGTTATGTTTTTTGTTACACAAATTTCAAAATATTGTACCGGTGTGAAGTAGCCCAATCGCACCATGTTGTGTGTAAATCTGACATAAGCCCCTGAACACACCATTCGTTTTGCTTACAGCATGAACAGACAAGGATACACTATCATGTGCGCATGCGGAAAATCATATTGCACCAGCTCTACTTCAAGCCCTGTGTTCTCCTTTCCCCGCATAAAAAAAGATAAAAACCGGAAATATTTCTATTTTTGCAGCATTCTGTCAAAAATCCAATTTTACTATTTTACAAGATATTCAATGAAAAAGGCAATAGTCACCCTATGCGTAGGAAAGATGTATGAAGACTTATTTGACGTTAATTGCCGAAAGAACTGGCAGCTCTATTGTGACAAATTTGGCTACGATCTGATAGTGATCAACGAATTGTTAGATAAAACAGACAGAGCATTTAAAAGATCTGCGGCCTGGCAAAAACTGCTTGTTCTTTCACAGGACTGGTCCTCACAATACGATCGCATAGTATGGGTAGATGCGGACATTCTTATCAACTGCCAGCATGCTACCGATATTGCAGACGGAGTACCAATAGACAAGGTGGGCGCCGTAGATGCTTATAGCATTCCATCAAAAGATCTGCACGATATTTCGCTGGAAAGAAGATATGCATTCTGGAAAAAGAATAATATCGCGTACCTGGACAATAGAGATCCAAATTCTTACTATACCAATCGTGGCATTAATGCCGAGGGATTAAAAAATGTCGTTCATACGGGTGTCATGGTTTGCTCTCCCCACTATCACAAAGCGATCTTCGAAGATGTCTATAATCATTATGAAGATGCTAATAAAGATAATTGGAATTACGAGATGCCCGCGCTTTCATACGAGCTGATAAAGGCCGATATAGTACATTGGATCTCACCGAGATTTAATTTTATCGTGATAAGTTTACTCGCATCGTTTTATCCGGACCTTTTGCAAAAGCAACGCAAATTCACACGCAGGGTACTGAATCGTCTTTTAAAATTTACACCATATACTTACACGAGTAAATATGAGAAAGCCTGTCTTAAGAACATTTATGACCTGTCTATCTTTATGCATTTTGCCGGCAATGCGAGTATGATGAAAAATAAATTCTAATACTAGCTATTTCATATTAATTGCCTCTTAAACGAAGGTAATTTTAGCAATGAATTTCACTGATAAATACCTGAATTTCAGATAAACCTTCCGTAAACAGGTTCGAACTTCGTCTCCTATAGTCTGCAGAAAGGGACAAATTATCGAAAGGTAGTTTGTCCCTTTTTCATTAGCATCTGTATTACCCGACAGGTCCGCAATCCACTTTCAGGAGCCTCATTAGCTTTGAAGTCATTTATCCAATAAGCCCGAACTCTGTTGTGATCATACCTATCAATCGCTATTGTTGCAATTGCCTCTCTACCCTGATCTATTACGCCTCCCATCTGGAAAAAACCATGTATCATTTTCGGGTAAAGCTTTTCAGTTACCTGTACATTCGCATAGCGAAGCTTTTTCGCATAGGCCATTGGAAGCACATGTTGGAAAGACATTATTTGAACGGAAACCGAGAATAGTGCCTACAGATTATGGTAAGTTGTTTTATGTACAAGCGGTTGAACCATTGGAAAAGTTGGAGAAAGTGGAGGCTAATTTCAATGCTGTCTGCTTGATTTTGCCAATAAACTGTTCAATTTTACTCAAATCTTTTCTTTACTTATTCATGAAAGTAGCTAGCTAAGTCATATTGCTGCCTATGCATTAACACAAGTATTTTTTATTTTAGCGTAATGGAATCTATAGTCCTTACCAAACCGCAAGCACGGAAGATCATCCTTGACGCCGCCGGACTCGCCCGGAAAGCACAGTTCGGGACGGGAATCGAGGCTGTTTATCGGGTGATCGACCATTTGGGCTTCGTACAATTGGATACGAATTACGTCGTGGAGCGTGCCCATCACCACGTCATGGCCACGCGCGTACCAGACTATCAAACGGAATGGCTGTCCGAACTTTGCGAAGATGGCCGCGTCTTTGAGTACTTCACTTCGGATGCAGGCTATCTTCCCATGCGCGATTTCCGCTTTTCACTGCCTGTGAAAAAAGCCTTTAAAACGCAACGTAAACCGCTCACCAAACCGGAAATCATTTTAATGAAGCGGATTCTGGACCGGGTGGAACGGGAGGGACCTCTTATGGTCGGGGACTTTGAGAACGACCGTCTGGAAGCCAGCTCCGGCTGGTGGGATTGGCGACCCGCCAAGATCGCGCTCGAAAGGCTTTACCTCGATGGAAACCTGATGATCAGCAGAACCAAAGCCTTCCAGAAAGTCTATGACCTGCCGCTTAACTTAGTGTCGGAGGAGACAGACCTGACCATGCCTACAGATGAAGAATATGCCCGTTTCGTCATCCTCCGTACCTTAGGTGCACTCGGTATTGCCTACGCTAAAGAAATGGCCTGGCGCGCCCGTAATGTGAAAGGCAACCTGGTTAAAAAGGAACTGGAAAAAATGGCTCAGAGCGGCAAAGTAAAAATGGTAATCGTCGACGGTCTGAAAGGCCCACTCTATATGCTACCCAATCAGGAAATTAACATTAAACTATCCGATGAAGTCTTCATCCTTTCACCCTTCGATATCCTCAACGTCTTCCGTCACCGCCTAAAAGACTTCTTCAATTTTGATTACCAGATCGAATGCTTCGTGCCCGCCCCCAAACGCCAGTACGGCTATTTTTCACTACCCGTACTCGCAGGGGAAACATTTATCGCAAGGATGGACGCCAAAGCCGACCGCAAACAAAAAGTGCTGATCATCCATAACATCCATTTTGAACCTATTGATCTCGACCAAATCATTATTGAAAAGTTTGTTCAAGCCTTAAAAGCATTTATCCAATTCAACAAATGCAGGGACATTATTTTCAAGAAATCCAATAACAAAAATTACCTGAAAGCGATCAGCAAAGGCTTGTCCGAACAGGGTACTTCAAAACAATAATATATTACCGATGTATACAGATCATTCATCCTCTTGTCCTGATTCAACGCTATCGGCTTTTTGTGATTTTTCAATGCTTCATCAGGTTACAGTCGGGGCAATCTCTTTCCATTGCCTTCCCCATAACTCCTAACTTTGTTCTACCCTTTTGCATCGTCACCTTCCCAAAAAATCTGAACAACTTCTTCCTGTACCCTAAAAATTTGCCGGCAATTAAAATAGTGTCATTCAGACATATTATCCACCCGTAAAATATGGTCTTAATTAAGTAGCTAAAAATAGTGTCATTGGGACATTATCTTTAATCCGCCGGCAAAATATGAACTTAATTAATAAGATTATCCACATAAAAAATGAAAAAACCCTATCTAGCTATTCTTATTAAAACTAACTTTACCATACGTTATGTAAACTATCGCCAAAATCTTAAACCCAATTTCTGTATGACAAATTTCCACGGTGTGAGCTTCTCACCTCGAGCATGGTGTAAACCGACCATGCTGCTATTATTTCTATTTTCATTCCTGATGGCAGATGCACAGAAAAAGATATCCGGTAAAATAACGGATGTTGATAATAAGGAACCTGTGTTCGGGGCTTCTGTTCAGGTCAAAGGCACCGCAAAAGGAGCCATGACTGATGATAAAGGAGTATTTACGATTGATGCGGCCAAAGGCAGTACACTTGTTATTTCCTCCATGGAGTATGACAGGCTTGAGATTAAGGTGGAAGATGCTTCTTCCTACAACATAACCCTTAAACGCAGTGTTTCCGGTTTAAATGAGGTAGTTGTAATCGGATATGGTACGGTAAAACGAAAGGATCTTACCGGGGCCATTGCATCTTTAAAAGGCGCAGATATTAAGACAGAAGGTGTTAGTAATGTGGGCCGTGCATTGCAGGGTAAATTACCTGGTGTAACAGTAGAATCTGCCGGAGGGGATCCCGGTTCCGGTACCCGCATCCTGATAAGGGGAGTAGGAACATTCAATAATGCTGATCCCCTCTATATTGTAGATGGTGTACAGGTTGCCAACATCAATAATGTTGCTCCCGGAGATATTGAATCAATGGATGTATTGAAAGATGCGTCTGCTGCCGCTATCTATGGATCAAGAGCTGCAAATGGAGTTGTTCTGGTGACCACCAAATCCGGTAAACCCGGCAAGGCCGTTATCCAGTTCAATGCCAATTTAGGTTTCCAGAAGATCCTCAAAAAGTATGATGTACTAAATGCATCTGAATGGGCTACAGTGAGTAATGCCGCACATGATGCAGCCGGTCTGCCAAGACTGGCCATTGCCGCAAATCCGTCACAACTCGGTAAAGGGACCGACTGGCAGGATGCTATTTACAGAACGGCACCTATACAACAGTATTACCTGGGTGTAAGTGGTGGCGGTGAGACCGCAAAATACAGCATGTCCGGACAATACACTGACCAGGATGGTATTGTGGACGTAACAGGCTACAAACGTTATGGCGTTCGCGTTAAGTCAGAAGCCACCAAAGGCCGTCTGAAGATCGGTGAAACAGTGCTGATGACAAGAGAAAGATGGATCCGCATGCCGGGAGGCTGGGGCGGACAGGGAGGTAATCCTGTTGGTTCTGCCGCAAAAATGATTCCGGTGTTTAACATCTACGACTCCAGTGCGGTGGGTGGTTATTCCGGTGCATCAGGACCAGTTGTGAATGTGGCCAATCCTGTGGCACAGTTACATCTTGAAGATATCAGTTACGAATTGACTTCTATTCTCGCAAATGCCTTTGCGGAAGTTTCCATTTTGCCAAATTTAAAGTATAAGTTCAATGTTGGATACACCAACTCTTTCGGTAATACAGACGATTACCAGCGCCGTTATGTGGTAGGTGGCCTGTTCGCACATTCCACCAATGACCTCAGTCAGACCAAGGAGCGCACCAACCTGGTATTGCTGGAAAATACACTGAATTATAATAAAGATTTCGGAAAACATAGTCTCCAGGTACTGGCAGGATATGCTTACCAGCGACTGAAATATAATTACTGGCTAGCCAGTAAAACAAATCTCCCCGACGGAATAAAAGAACTCGATGCTGCATCCGGTGCTGCTACAGTAGGTGGCAACAGTACAGAAAGTGTGCTTTTATCCCAACTCGGACGCGTGATCTATTCTTATGATAACCGGTATCTGCTCACTGCCAGTTTCAGAAGAGATGGTTCTTCCCGTTTTGGCAAAGCCAACAGGTACGGGAACTTCCCCTCTGTTGCTGTAGGGTGGAACCTTTCCAATGAAAAGTTCTTTCATGCAGATCCCAATGTATTATCTTCTTTGAAAATAAGAGGTAGTTATGGTATACTGGGCAACCAGGAAATCGGGGATTATCAGTATAGTGCCGCCATCGCTTCCAACATCAATTATGTAATAGGCTCAGCTCAGCAGAAATGGTTTGGTGCAATCCAGACGGCTTTTGCCTCTCCCAATATCAAATGGGAAAATACAGAAACAATCAACGCCGGTATCGATGCTGGTTTCCTGAACGGCAAACTGAATATGAGCGCTGATTACTTTACAAAAAGAACCACTGATGTACTGTTAGAAGTACCTATTCCCGGTTCTGCCGGTTCTTCTGCAAACCCTACCGTGAATGCAGGTATCCTGCAAAACAAAGGGTTTGAACTGGGAATTAATTATGGCAGTAAGGTAGGGGTACTGAATTACTCCGTATATGGAACATTCTCCTCTATAAAGAATAAAGTGATTGAACTGGGTACAGGTTCCCAGCAGATATTTGGCGGACAGCCTACCCACCACGGTGCGTCTACCACACTTACTGAAGCCGGTGGCCAGGTGAGTGCTTTTTACCTGATCAAAGCAGAGGGAATCTTCCAATCACAGGATGAGGTAAATGCCTACAAGGATAAAAACGGGAAGGTGATCCAGCCGAATGCTTCTGCCGGAGACATTAAGTTCCTTGACGCGAACGGCGACGGTAGCATCAGTAATTCTGACAGGGTGAATTGCGGTAGTCCTTTTCCTAAGTTTGAGTACGGACTTGGCGCGAATCTATCCGCCTTTAATTTTGACCTGAACATATTTATGCAGGGTACTTCCGGCAATAAAATATACAATGGTTTAAGACAGGACCTTGAAGGTATGAACCTGGAGTTTAATTATTCCCGCGCTACCTTGAATGCATGGACACCTACCAATCATTCCAACATTCCGAGAGCCGTTATCAATGATCCGAACTTTAATACACAGAGCTCTTCCCGCTTCCTTGAAAGTGGTTCTTATTTCCGTCTCAAAACATTACAGATAGGTTATACTATCCCGGAAAGTCTGAACAATAAATTCAAGATCACTTCCATGCGCGCTTATATCAGCGCGGATAATTTATTTACCATAACGAATTACAGCGGCTACAATCCGGATATTGGCAGATCAGGCAGTATTCTGGACAGAGGTGTTGACTTTGGCCATGTGGCCTATCCTCTTGCCCGCGTAATATCACTCGGTATTCAGTTATCATTATAATTAAATCATTCATCATGAATAAAATATTTTTTGCAATAGCAACAACGGTTGTTATGGCAGGCTGTTCCAGCAAAAACCTGGAACTCACCAACCCTAATAAGATCACTACCGAAACGTTCTGGAAAAATGAAGCGGATGTACAAAGCGCCTTCGCAGCAACCTACGGACTATTCAAGAATGTAGATGGTGGTTACTGGGGAGTAAGAGGTGTTGAACTTTCCAATGGAAGAGGAGATGATTTCTTCATCAGAAATGATGTGAGTTATTTGTACCAGCTTTCCACCTTTACCAACACTCCGGATAATGCCGCTGCCAACAACGTGTTTAATATTTCTTACCGTGCCATTTTCCGGGCTAACCAGATCCTGGAGAATATTGATAAAGTCAGCGGTTTAGATGATACTAAAAAGAAACAATACATTGCAGAAGCGAAATTCCTGAGGGGGTTGCACTACTATATTCTAGCGGTAAATTTTGGAGCTGTTCCTTTAAGAACCACCGTCCCTGTTTCAACTGCTGATTATTTTATTCCTGTCTCTGCAGAATCCGATATCTGGGCACAGGCAATAAAAGATTTCACCGAAGCTGCTGCAGACCTGCCTCTCTCCTATTCCGCGGCAGATCTGGGCAGGGCCACCAAAGGTTCCGCACTTGGTTTTCTTGGTAAGTCCTACGTTTATCTTAAAGACTGGCCTAATGCAGAGACTACCTTAAAACAGTTAACTGTTGCTCCTTTCACTTATCAGCTAATGACCAATTACGGTGATAATTTTACTGCTGCAAATGATAATAATATAGAGTCTCTTTTTGAGATCCAGCTTGCTGATGTAGGCGGTACGAATCCCTGGGCAGGGGAAAATGCCAATGAATCGATCGGCGTTACTACCGCACAGGAGTTTGCCCCTTCGGAAGTTTCCGGTTGGTTCGAAGTGAGTCCTACTGATAAGTTGTTCAATGAATTTCAAATTGAAAAAACAACTACCGATGAACTTGACCCGAGAATGTATGCGACGCTGATGTGGGATTATCCCGGGGCTACATTTTATAATAAACCATTCAGCGCATTCAGCTTACAGTTCGGTTATAAATCCATGTATAAGAAATACCAAAACTATACAAAGGATAATGAGCTTACCGGTAGCAATGGCGGTAGTTATACTTCCAACATTAATGAAAAAGCACTCCGGTATGCGGATGTATTATTGTTACTTTCCGAGGCTGTAACAATGCAAAGCAGGCCGGTGGACGCCTATCCATATATCACTCTGGTCCGCAACAGGGCCAAGTTACCTGCATTAACTGCCGGTCTGGGTGAAACCCAGATGATGGCAGAGATCAGACACCAGCGGATGCTTGAATTTGCACGCGAAGGTCAGCGTTTTTATGACCTGAAAAGATGGGGGTTATTGCAACAGGAACTGACTAACAGCGATAAGGTAGGTAAACAGTTTTATGTGGTTAAAAAACATGATTATTTCCCGATACCACAGGATGAGATTAATTCTAATTCCAAAGCAGAACAAAATTCATACTGGAAGTAATTGACCGGATTTCTATAAGAGCCTGCAGTCTTTAATCCACAAATAAAAGAAGAGGGTGTATCAAAGTACGATACACCCTCTTTTATTTATTTGTATAGTTCTTGTATTTGTTCCGGTCTTACTGCGACTAAAGGATCAAATGCTTTTGTATGCATGTATGACAGCAAACTATGATAAAGCTGCCTCGCAGCTAACCTTGTATCCAGATCATGTTGCAGGTCAATGGAAGTCACCACTATCTTCCCCTTTCCTACCTTCGCTTCGAACAATATACCCAGCTTCCTCGCTTCATACCAGGTATCTATCAATTGTACAGATGGTTTTAATTCAGCAGGAAAATTATCCAGGTGCATCGGCTGAGCAGTATGAATGATATCCCACCACTGCCAGTTAGAATAGTATTCCGTTGGAAAATCATTAAAAAGAGGTGATGCAGGATCACATAGAATACCCAATGTATGAGGGGGTTGCCCCTCAGTCCATGCCGTATTCCAGAAGATCGTAGACATCCCTGTTTTAATAGAAGCCCCTTTCTTTTCAGTGATTTTATTGCTTAAAAGCAATAATATAGTAGCCCCGGCTTCCAGCTTTGCAGATATTGCAGGTGTGAGTGCGTCCGTGACCGTGATATCAGCACCAGGTTGCACATTTAACGTATCGGGATATACCCAGAAGTCCCAGTCATTTGCTCCTAATCCATCCAATATGATCTCCAGGTTGAGCTTTTCTGCTTTGCTGATACCGGAAAGTTTACAGGAGATATTACCTGCCTGGTTATCATTCTTCAGGTCGAGGTCCGCATATAAAGTCCCATTCGCTATTACCCGTTTATTTTTGCCGGTGATCTTCCATTTTACGGGTACTTTCCGCAATTGCTCTTTTCCGAAATGGGCAATCTGTACAGCAGCCGTAAATACTTCAGCATTCTTCCATGTAAACTTACTGATCACTGCAAGTGGCACTGTTGCAGAAGAGAAACGGTGGAAGGCTGCGGGCGTGAAATAAGGTTTGCTGTTCCAGAAAGGGTCCAGAATCCCTACCAATGCAGTACCCTGACCAGGAAAATCGTGCAGGTCCAGTAACTGGTAACCTGCATAGTCCGTACGCATACCGGCTTCTATATCTGCTTTGTAACACAATGCCTGTAACTTTCCGGAAGCCATGAGAAAATCATGTGCCTGCGACTGCAGGTGTTCTCTCTTCATGAAGTCGTAGAAAATATCGAAGTTGCGCGCCTGTAACAAGCCGGTATATTTCTTTCGTTCTGTGAAATCAGGATATACACACCACTGCCCTATTTCATGTGCTACAACCGGTTTATTGTCTTTGATCTTTTCTTTAAAGTTAAACTGTGAATTGGGAGCCTGGGCATTAATGACGCTTTTAATTCCTTCCCCCCAGGCTTGAATACGCGGTTCTGGCATTACATGATAATCATTTTCTGCAATAGCCGGCCATCCTGAACCAGCACTATAAAGACGTCGTTTATCTTTGTCTTTCCAGTATTTTACGAATGCCGCCAGGTACGGGTCACGGTTTTTACCTCCCGCCGGTTCATTAGTGGGCACCATCATCAGAAAAGAAGGATGATTACCATAGGCAGCAATGATCCGGTTGCTTTCTTCATACAGGAAATTATCCACAGATAATCCATCTCCTACCCTTGCCCAGCAATCCACTTCAACAGAAAGATATACACCGGCATGGTCCGCAGCCGTAAAGGCTGCTTCCGGCGGACACCATGAATGAAAACGCATATGATTGAGACCATGCGCCTTTATAATGCGGAAAATCCGGGCCCATGCAGCCGTGTCTGTGGGTGGATAACCAGTTAACGGGAAGATGGCGCATTCCAACGTTCCCCTCAGGAATACAGGATGATTGTTGACCGTTATTTTTGAGTTGGCAGTACCTACACTACGCATTCCAAAACTAATCTCTTTGTTATCAGTGTTTTTCTTATCCGCTGTTTGCAGTTGGACCCTGAGTTGATATAGTGTATGGTTAAATTCATCCCATAATACAGGACGGTCCCCCATTGGATAGGTAAATGATAACGTGCTGTCATTGTTGCTGAAGGACTTCTTTAATGCAGGTAACTGATCTACGGATATAGAAAGACTGCCTGCTGAAATTGCATTACCGGTATGACCGAGGATTATTTTAAGCTGAACGTTCCTGTTGAGGATATCAGGATAAACCTGCACCTGCTTTACGAAAACCGGGCTGCCTGCTTCCAGTACAATGTCTCCTGCAATGCCATTCCAGGTACCCTGTGTCTGATCACTGGCACTGTGAGCGTTGATACCTACTTCTGAGAGGTAACGGTTATCTACACGGATACTGAGTGTATGTTTACCCGGGCTGAGATGGCTCAGGTCATATACATGCGGGGTGGCCAGACTACTGTCTGCTCCGATGAGCTGGTTGTCCGTATAAACGGTGGTTCCCCAATGACAACGTTCCAGTGTAAGACTGATATGTTTACCGGCCCATTGCGGTGGGATATTAATAACCCGCTGGTACCATGCAGCACCCGTATAATATTTTTTGGGCGTTAGCCAGAAGGGGAATTTGAAGTTGTCATCTTTGCGGTAAGGTGCATATTTCTCCTCCGTCAGAAAAGATTCATATCTTTCACCGATCCATTTTGTGTTGACAGAAGGTTCATCCCCATACCCCTGAGATTGCATAGCACCGGGTAATTTCACGGGATCTTTCAATTGCCGGACGTACCATTGCTGTTTAATACCCTGATCGTCTCTATCTATCCGGAATTGCCATTTCCCGGCCAGCGAGATCCTGTTTTGTGCCGGCACTGCAACATGAATAGCCATCATTGCTACCAACAATACCAGTTTAATGTGTTTAGTAATTTCAGACATGTTTCCTAACGTGTGTATTCATTTATGTGGTAATAATATAGTTGATTTATTCTTATTTAAAAGCAAAGAATCAATACTTCTTTACAAAAAAACTTTTTTTACCTTTAACAAGGAGCCACTATATGATTATTCTTGTGGACATTCTTACTTTTTTATCAAAAAACTAACATGGTAAAGGGGCAGCGAAAAAAGGACGGCTTCCAGGGACAGAAGGCCGTTATCATTCCAAGATCTGTATTAAACAATAAATGCAGTACCCATCCACTGATCGGAAAACTATACATCACTGATATGGGTTATTACCCGAAAGCCCGCTACCATTACAGAGAACGTTTGCATGGCACCGATCAGCATATTCTTATTTATTGTCATGAAGGAGAAGGACGTGTGATCATAGATAAACAGGAATATAAGATATCACCTGGTGATTTTTATCTTATACCTGCTTTAACAAGACATACCTATGCAGCCAATGCAAATAATCCCTGGACAATCTTCTGGATTCATTTCAAGGGTGAATCTGCCGGTGACTGGGTAAAACAAATACATCAATATTTAAATAGTTACAGTGGGTTCATACCGGACAGTGAAAAAACAATCCGGTTATTCAACGAGATATATACTCCGCTGGAACGGGGTTACAGCATGGAACACCTGATGTACAGTAATATGTATCTCTGGCATTATCTGTCTACTTTTATTTACCAGGAGAAAAACAAATCCCGGATGAATAATACTGAAACAGACACCATAGATAGTGCTATCGACTATATGCAGAAGAATGTAGATCAAAATCTTACACTGGAGAAGATTGCGCAGCATGTCCGGTTTTCGCCTTCTCATTTCTCCCTGTTATTCCGGAAAAAAACGGGGTTCTCTCCTATCGAGTATTATAATCACCTGAAAATGCAGCAAGCCTGTCAGTACCTCCTGTTTACAAAACAGCGGATCAAGGAAATTGCCCTGGAAGTAGGTATGTCTGACCAGCATTACTTTTCACGGATATTTAAAAAGACAATGGGAGTTTCTCCACAGGAGTATAGAAATAAAAGAAGTTCAGAAGTAATGTTGAGTGTTTAAGACACTTTAATAACAGACCTTCGGTAACAAACGCGCATGCTAACAATATATCAGGTACGACTGATGTTTTGAAAGAAAGCTTTGGGGGACTGGCCTGAAAAACTCCGGAAGTCTTTGATCAGATGGTTATCATCATAATAACCATGTTCCAAAGCTGTTTGCAACAGGGTTTTGGAAGATAATGAATCCAAACTGCGATAAGCATTCAAAAAGCGTCTAAGCAATAAATAGTCTTTCGGGGATACACCGATGTACTTTTTGAAGTTCCTTTCCAACCATTTGTAGTTTAAGCGTACACCGCATGCTTTTGAGAGCTCCCTGACGGTGAGGCTCCGCCCCTGCTCAATATGATTAATTAAGTCTTTTAACAGATCTGGAAATGCAGTTGCGCATATCCTTTGGGATAAAAAGCCAGTTGCTGCTTCAACTTTATGCTCAACAGAGGTATTGCTGTAAAAGTCATTATTGAAAACGCTAAAATCGTCCGTGATAATTTCCACGAGATCAAAAACCGGCTTATGCTCAAAGACATTTTCACGAATATTGAACAACTTAAAAAAAGTAATGGGGTTAAAGCGAATAACAAAAAACTCTTCAGTATTGATAGAGGATTCACAATAGATGTTTTTCAGAAGACCGCCGCAAACCCAGGCATTGCCAATATTTATGATATCGCCGTTTAAATTGATCAGAATCTTACTTCCACGATGTTGCATCAAGGTTATTACGGGATAACCATCATTAAAAAAGAGTTGTCTTCCATGCAAATCCTGCGTTTTAAATAAATAAAACCCTTCAACGAAATCTCTTAAGCTTTCCGGCGGACTTATCCTGGTAATAAACGCATCATCAGGAGTGCAGATATGTCTAAAAAAATTGATAGGCATGATGCGAATATACGGATTTGCTGATCAGAGAACAGATGTCTAATTTATACTATCAGGGATGGCCCGGGGGCGATACTTTTGAAGTAAAATAGACATGACGATAAATAACGAAAAAGAACTTCAGGGAATGCGGGCCATTAGCGAAGCAGTCGCTGTGACCTTAAAGGAAATGCGGGCATATGCCCGGCCAGGAATGAGTACAAAACAATTAGATAATTATGGAGGCCGGTTATTGAGCACTTTCGGTGCACGGTCTGCTCCGCTTCTTACGTACAATTTTCCGGGATTTACCTGTATTAGCTTAAATAATGAGGTATGTCACGGAATACCTTCAAATGACCGGATCATACAGGACGGCGATGTTATAAACATTGATGTCTCTGCTGAACTGGATGGTTATTGGTCAGATAACGGCGGTTCTTTTATTGTTGGACAGGACCTTCATGAAAAAAAGCATCTGGTAGATACTTCGCGGGCTATCCTTAAAAAGGCAATCAATAGCATTAAGGGCGGCGTAAAAATCAATGAAATTGGCGGACTGATTGAAAAAGAAGTCAGGAAGGCCGGTTACAAAGTGATAAAAAATTTAGGTGGACATGGTATTGGAAGGGGACTCCATGAACAACCGGACTGTATTTTGAATTACAAAGACAGGCTTGATCAAAGGCGGTTCAGAAAACACAGTGTTGTGGCAATTGAAACATTCATCAGCACAGCCTCAACCTGGTCTGTAGAATTAAGTGACGGATTTACGCTTGTGGGAGACAAAGGTGGGTTTTCAGTACAACACGAGCATACCATTGTTGTAACAGATGGCTTGCCGATCATCCTGACCGAAGCCAATGGAATTTGGGATTAAATGATAAAATGTCAAAGGTTAATTAACTTATCAATTGCCGGTTCGTCAATAAAAATCATACTCTTCTGAAACTACAAAAAGTAAATGATTGCGTCGTGTTAAACGGTGTCTGATGCTTTTCATCCATACACCTTATTTTTTCAAAAGAGGGCTGTAATATATTCACCAGTTTCGATTGTGAATAACGGTTTACCGGCAGGCCACTGCATTTTTCCGGCCCGTCCCCGGCAAATGTACCTATAATCAATGCGCCATGTGGCTTGATGGTATTTTCCATCAGTTGAATATAATGACGGATATTGTCGGGCTGTGTTACAAAATGAAAAACTGCCCGGTCGTGCCAGCAGTCGTAATGCCTGGAAGGTATGAATTTCAATATGTCACCTGTTATCCAATGTACCCGTTCAGCCTTGTCTCCCAGCCGTTCCCTGGCAATATTAATAGCAGCAGCAGATATGTCCAGTACGGTAATATCAGCATACCCTTTTTCAAGCAGTACATCTACCAAACGACTGTCGCCACCACCTACATCTATAATGGCAGCATTTGGGGGAAGGTTGAGTTCATCTATAAATGCAATAGAAGTTGCGGGATATGGCTGAAACCAGCTTTTCTCGCTATCCTTTTTATGAACAAATACTTTGTCCCAATGCTCCTGATTATCCATAAAATTGTAATTTCCAGTTGTAAACTTACAACATATATGAAAAAATACGCGGCTACCTTAAAGATCGCATTCATATAGCGGCCCACGATAACCCGGAAACAATCAGGCGGCAACTCGAAAAGGTAAAACAGGAGTTCGCCACCTCAACGCAGGTAATCATGGCCCTGGCAGGTCAAATCGTGGCAGGTAGCATCAGTTCTCTTATCATTGGAATATTTATCCGTAATAAAAAGTAATCTAAAATAAACAAGCTATGAAAATGTCTGTTTTAAAGCCCGCTTTAATTGGTATTGGCCTGTGTATTTCCGGAGCCCTGCAAGCACAGCAATCCACTGTAAAAAGTGCTCCCTGGGAAAAATATGCTTTTCTTATCGGTGATTGGGTCGGCGAAGGTAATGGTCAGCCCGGACAAGGCACCGGCTATTTCAGTATCAGGCCGGATTTGGATGCCAGAATATTAGTAAGAAAGAATCATACGGAATATCCTGCCACCCCAAAAAAGGCTGCCTTTACCCACGACGATCTGATGATAATTTATGCGGACAGACCCGGGGAATTATCAAAAGCTATTTACATGGACAATGAAGATCATACTATCCATTACACCATCACATTTTCTGACGATCAAAAGACTATTGTATTTACCAGTACTGCAACAGAAGGGGGGCCTGCTTTCCGGCTATCTTATACTCAGCTCGATGCAGCGACATTAACGCTCAAATTTGAGATCGCTCCACCCGGTAATCCCGTGGTCTTTAATCCATATCTTGAAGGAAAGGTCCATCGCAAAAAATAATGTTTAGTTAGAAGAGGGTGATAAATGTATAGGCTACGTGAACCGAAAGCGGATATATTTACCCTGAGAGGTCTGTGAATGAATCCATCGGAAAGCGAAAGCAATCAATACGAAAGTTTTTGCCCTTTCCAGCCAGTGGTGCGCAGAAATTGTTCCCAACTGAGGGTGTTCGGGTTTATTTGCCGGCTCCACAGCAGGTCGCGGTCCTTTCTGAAATATTCATATTCTACTGCGTACGCTGTCATCCCTAAAATCTCACGTACTAAAATCTCATTTGAACTAAATTCCGGAAAATGATGCAGCAAGCTCTCCTGCGTGAATGCAGAACTGTATGCAGCCTTCTTCCCTGTGACCTGAATGAAAGTATCGACCATCTCCCGGGGGGAGATAATATCGCCGATTACGGGCAAGGACTTACCTGCATACAGATCCGGATTCGAAAAAATTTCCAAAACAGCAGGGCCCGTGGCAGTAAGAGGATCAACAAAAGGTGCACGAAAGTCTTTGGGTAAATAAATCGGAAATACAAGCGTATCGCCTTTCATATCAGGCGGATAAAATTCAATCAGATTAGTGTAAAAGAAAGCCATGTAAATAAACGAGCTTGTGACTGGCAGCGTACGGATATATTCTTCGATTTTGGCCTTGTCTGTAAAATGGGGCGCAAACATTTTTCCTTCCGTAATTTTGTCTACATTTTCCAGGCTGCTGAAGATAATATGCCGTACTCCTGCTTCAATCGCCGCATCCGCCAACTGTTTACCCAACTCCATCTCATGAGTTGCCGGTGGGACAATGCCTGGTGTCATCATGAAAACACCATCCGAACCACGGAATGCTTTCACAAAGTCATTTTTATATCCCAGATCAAGAGGTATATTCACAAGTTCGGCACCTTGTTCTGCCAAACTAAGCGCCTCAGGTGAGTCAACGCGGCGAGTGATACCGCGTACACGATAACGCCCGCTCTGCAATAAGGTGCGTGCAGCACTGCGCCCTTGCTTACCTAAAACACCAACGACCGTAATAAGCGGTTTATCTCTTTGTGTCATTGTCTCATGTTCCCTTAAATTAAACACCATGTTCTCTGTTATTTAGATGAGTTTTGTAACTATAAAAATATAGTTGCAAAACTATTTACAGTTCAATAGATTTACAATAACTATCCATTAGGATAGCTTTATCAAATAAATGTTATGGGAATAGAATGTCAAAGTGATTTTATAAAAGTCAATAATAAATTATATCCCTGCACTGTGAGTGTAGCTATGGATTTAGTCGGCGGAAAATGGAAAGCGGTTATTCTATACCATTTAAAGGATGCACATAAGCGGTATAGTGAGCTTAGAAAGGAAATGCCTGGTGTTACTGAAAGGACATTGAGTTTGCAATTAAAACAATTAGAGGAAGATGAGTTGATTTCAAGACAAGCCTATGGAAAAAAGCCGCCCCTTAAAGTCGTTTACAGTTTAACTGATTTTGGCAGGTCTTTCACTCCTGTACTTAATGCAATTATTGGGTGGGGCAATCAGATAGCTACGCAAAAAGGCGAATTTGTCAAAAATCCCTTATAACTGTACTTATCTTAAACTGTAATTTAAGCTCGCCCACTGCTGTCTTTCATGATGTGAAATCAGCTCCAGGGACTACCCATACAGGTAACCTTACCCTTTACGGCAACCCCTAAAGCCCGCCGGATTTTTGTCCATTATATCTTATAGCTCCTGGTGTGGTATTCCAGACCAGTACAATTGCGATCGCAGGGAGTTAAACTAGATTTATAGAGAGAACCCTTTTTCAACATTAAATCTAAGCGACACATGAGAAAAGTTTTACTATTCGCAACAGCACTGTTGTGCAGTACCCTATCGTTTGCACAGGATTACTGGAGGCCACACACAGACGCCGCCAGGATTATTACCGACAAAGCCGTAGCCCGGCTTGCATTTCCGACCGACTTCAAATTATTTGATCTGAATTTAACTCCTTTACGGAATGAAGTATTCAAAACTGTCGGCAATGCGTCAGCACATTCAACAATCATCTCTTTGCCTAACGCAGACGGGCAAATTGAACAGTTCGAAATTACAGAAGCGTCCAATTTCGAGCCTGCATTGCAGGCACAATTTCCGGAAATAAGGGCGTTTTCAGGAAAAGGCATTACCGATAAATATGCCACATTAAAGTTGAGTATTTCTCCACAGGGAATACAAACAACAGTCTTTCGTACAGAAAAGGAAAATGAATTTATTGAACCTTATTCTGCTGACCATACTGTTTACACTGTATTCAAAAAACGACTGAAGGCTTTACCATGGAAGTGCTCTACTCCAGAGCAAAAATTGTCAACTGATATAGGTAACCAGTTACCTAATGTTGCTGCCAGGTCGACCGGCGATATGAAAACATTGCGACTGGCTCAATCAGTTACTGCCGAATACTCCAATTATTTTGGGGCCACAAGCGCTTCACAGGTTTCATTGGTGCTGGCGGCTGTTAATGCTACGCTTACACGTTGTAATGGTGTCTATGAAAAGGACCTCGCCATCCATCTTAACCTGATCGCGGCAGCTACCAATGTGTTCTATTATAATCCTTCAACAGATCCATATTCCGCGGCCAGCACGGGTGCTGGCGGAGCATGGAACAGCGAGTTACAAAGTACACTGACCTCCGTGATTGGTGCTGCGAATTATGATATCGGCCACCTCTTCGGTGCATCCGGCGGTGGCGGTAACGCTGGTTGTATAGGCTGCATTTGTGTCGACAATTCAAAAGGAAGTGGCTTTACTTCTCCTGCTGATGCTATTCCACAGGGAGATAATTTCGATATCGATTATGTAGTGCATGAAGTAGGACACCAATTGGGGGCCAATCACACTTTCTCCATGAGCAATGAAGGCACTGGCGTTAATGTGGAACCTGGTTCAGGTATTACTATTATGGGTTATGCCGGTATTACCAGCCAGGACCTTGCTCCACATTCTATTGATATTTATCATGCCGCTTCCATTGCACAAATCCAGTCTAATCTTTCAAGCAAGACTTGCCCGATAACTACCAGTATAGCCGGCAATAACGCAACACCGGTGGCCAATGCCGGCAGTAATTTTACTATTCCTGTCAGCACCCCGTTTGCACTTACTGGTTCAGCTACTGATGGCAATGCCGGTGATGTGCTGACTTATTGCTGGGAACAAAATGATAATGCTTCATCATCACAAACAGGAACCAGTAGTGTAGCCAGCGCTACCAAAGCATCTGGCCCCAACTGGATATCATTTACACCTACCACGTCGCCAATAAGATATTTCCCAAAAATGGCGACCATCCTTGCAGGTGGTTTAGTGTCCGGCCCGTTGTCTGGTGGTGATGCGGGAGCTAATACGGAAGCACTGAGTTCCGTTTCAAGAACGTTGCACTTCCGGTTAACCGTAAGGGATAATGCCCCTTATAGTTCTACAGCACCGGTAACTATCGGGCAGACCAATTTTGCGGATATGACAGTAACCGTCACCAGTTCATCAGGACCTTTTGCAGTGACGGCTCCTAATACGGCTGTATCATGGGCCGGTAATTCATCGCAAACTATAACATGGAATGTAGCGAGTACAACAGCATCACCTGTTAGTTGTGCGAATGTAAAAATATCCATCTCTACAGACGGAGGCACTACATTCAGCACATTAGTAGCCAGCACTCCCAATGATGGCAGTGAGGTGGTAACTATTCCTAATACACCCACTACAACTGCAAGAATAAAAATAGAAGCCGTAGGAAATATCTTCTTTGATATTTCCAATACCAACTTCACTATCACGTCCGGTTCATCGTGTGCTGCTCCGGCAGGATTAACGGCTTCTGCTATTACCACTACATCGGCCACGATAGGATGGACAGCAGTAAGCGGAGCTGTATCATATGATGTGGATTATCAACCTGACTCATCTGCCACATGGACCAATGCGGCAACAGGGACCACCGCTACTTCTGTGGGATTAACTGGTCTTACAACAGGCATTACCTATAATTACAGAATAAGAACCAATTGCGCCAGCGGCAGCAGTGCTTATTCAACGGCACAATTTACTACTACAGGTACCTGTAGTGCGCCTACTGGTTTAACCAGTTCTGCTGTGACATCTACCGGGGCTACTGTTAGCTGGACAGCGGTAAGCAGTGCGCTGAGTTATAATGTTGATTACAGATCTACGGCTGATACATCTACTACATGGACCAATGCCGCAACGGGGACCACTTCCACATCTGTTACTTTAAGCGGATTAACATCAGCCACATTGTATGAATGGAGAGTAAGTACAAATTGCTCAAGTGGCACCACCGCATATGTGACTTCCCAGTTCACTACCCTGACCGTATCAGGTTGTTCAAATACATTGGATAATTCAACCAATGGAACAATTTCCGGTGCTGCAACTATTCCATTTAATACCAATGTCACTGGCCTGATCAGCCCAAGTGGGGATGTCGATAATTATAAATTTGTGATCACTACCAGCGGTACTATTACTATTACATTGGGTACGCTGCCTGGTGATTATGATCTGAAACTGCTGAACAGCGCAGGTACACAGGTCGCTATTTCACAGGCAGGCAGCACCACCAGTGAAAGTATCAGCAGAACCGTTAGTGCAGGTACCTATTATGCACAGGTATATGGCTACAATGGGGCCAATAGTGCTACCACCTGTTATACATTACGGGTACAATTAGGTACTGCCAGCAGGACAACCGATCCGGGTACCAGCGATGTGCAAAAAGTACTTGTATTCCCGAACCCGACCAAAAATGTAGTGAACATTAACCTTGCAGATTTCAAAGGAAAATCAGAGGTGAGCCTGTTTGATGTGAATGGCCGCGTGATATTGCGTCGTGAAGTGAGCGCAACCAGCACACAGCTTGATATTTCTGCATTGCCTGCAGGTGTTTATATGATAAGGATTAAGAATGGAGGAAAAGAAGCGAATACGACAAGGATCATTAAACAATAAGGATAACTACAGAACCCAATACAGAAAAGCCAGTACCTCTCCAGGTACTGGCTTTTGTATTAAGCGGCTCAAAACCGCAAAAAGAAACCAATCTTTTGGAGGCCTCCAATACTTTTTTTGCAGACCTTATTACGCTCCTGTACAAGGTTTCAGCTATGGTATGTAAAGAACTTTAAATCTGACTGAATAGCGCTAATAAATAAATAAATTCCCGAGAACAAAATCAGAACTTCCCATGTTATTATATAGTCGATGGGTATTCAGCAACAAGAATATTGATTTTACATTTAGAATAAAGGTAAAATTGATATACGTTTAATTTGAAATTTAATATACCTTAAATAACCACAATAAATCTGTAAGAAATAATTCTCCCGATACAAAAAGTATAATAAAGAAGGCACAACAACAATAATAATCACCTTATAATAATAAAGCGAATTAGCAGCCACAGGTTGTATAGTTCAGCTCCCCTATGTTGTTCAAAGAATAATAACATAATCATGAAAAACGATGAAGTGTCCCTGGAATCGGGACATATTGAACAAGCTACCGTATCCGTTCCTGTTGCTCAAAGACTGATGGTCGAGTTGAACACGACCAGTCTTGAAACCTGTACTGTATCTATACCTTATTTTGATGCTGACACTGTAACTGTAAATTATGCAGGTCTGCCAGGGAATCAGCCTGCAACCTACAAAAATTTTGTTGCTATATGGGAAGCATCCATGATACCATGGACAGTCCCTCCCCTTTCACAAGTACAGATAGAACAAAACTCGCAGCAGGGTACTGTGGTTATTAATGGACTTACGATCACAAGAAACGCTTATATAGTAGGTTATGGAGTAGGACCTGATATTACCAATATCTGCTGCAGCAGCATTATATCTGCCGGGGGGTTACTTGCAGCACCCACACAGGTAAGTATCAGCCTGAATTACCTTGGTACCACTTCGCTTTCCATACATTATCAGACACTGGGAGGATACATGCCGCAGCAATACAACAACTGGATAGGTCTTTGGAAAGGGTATGCTTCTCCTTATAGTACTGATACACCTGTAGCAAGCGTAACAATCAGCAGCAATGCGAGTGAAGGTACAGTAGGCATGAATAACGTACAACTGGGTATTAATTCAAACTATACGCTCATTTATTTTATGGGTACAGAACGTACTACGGCCGCAGCTATACTCAACTTCAACACATCTGTACCTGTCACGGGAGTATAAGATAAACTTTGTTCTTTTAATCACAAAAAACATACAACAATGGAAACACAAAATCTTGAAGCACAAAAAGTGCTTGTAGCCTTCACAGCTGCTAACCCTTTGACCACAACACTTAACATCGCTAATGTATCTGCAGAAGAGATTGATGTAGAGTATAACACGATGCCTGGTAACCAACCTAACACTTACGGCAATTTCCTTGCCATCTGGCAGAATTATGACTCAATTCCATGGAATACAGAGCCACTAAAAACATTTCCGATACCGACTAACACTCCATCCGGATCTGCGGCTTTTACCGGTCTTAATGTCAACAACAACAGCTACATCATTGGCTATGCTGTAGGCCCCACTCTTACAGCTACCGGCAACATACAGAAATATGGCAATATATGCTCTACCGCATATATTCCAGCAGCATCTTCCGGCGAAGATCTGGGCACCATCTTTACGCCTTCTATTTCCGGAATCAATGTTGGCACCACCTCTGTATCTTTCCAGTTTGAATTACCAGATGGTATTTTGCCACAAACCAACGGCGCCTGGGCTGCAATATGGAAAGGTGCAAATCCATCTTTCTTCAGCACCAGTCCCTTGTCGGCAATTCCGATTTCACCTGATAGCTCATCCGGCAGAGCTGCATTTAATAATGTAAATATCGGAAGAGGTACTACTTACACCATAGCAATTTTCATGAGCGGCTACAATACGGCCGGCAGCAGCACACAACGTGCATTAGCATGTTCTGCAAGCTTTACAAATTAATGTATTACTAAAGCCATTGCCCCTGCTTCCCAGGCAATACGGGCAATGGCCTTAGTTTTCCAGGTTACTGTTAACGAACCTGTATCTGTAATATATCTGTACCGTGCATCTCTGGCAGGGCGGTATTGTTATGTACGTACCTGCATGAATTATTTCTTTGTCATCACATGAAATCTCAGCGTCATGGCTTTCTTCCATAAACAATTTATCGATCAGTTATATATCGCAGAAACCAATGCAGGCGATGTAGGTTTTATTGCATTTGTAATACCGATGGGTATTACTCCCGGAGTTGATACAATAGAGTTGAAAGAAGCGCTGTCAAGTACTACTTATTCAGGCAGCTTTGCATTCACAGCAGTACCACCTGTTATTAACAGTATTGCAAGCGCCACCGCATTTGTTTACAGCATATACAACATATTGAGCGGTTCCGGTGCAGGCCGCGCTTTTATATGGCTGCAGGACAGTAACAATATTAACCGTAGCACAGCACCGCTCATGGGTATAAACAGCGATGGTACAGCGGTCAACAGTGGTTTACAGGCCCCCCTTACCACAAGCCTCTCACTCACTGTGGCCAACGGGATGGCACTTACATGGAAAGATGACACCACCCTCTCTCTCGACGGTTCACAATATAATTATACCATCGGTTTCTCTGGTCCATCCGCCCCGCAGACAAACCCGCCGGCTATCGGCACGATCGCATTCAGCGGGCCGCTCAGGGGCACTATACAGTTTTCCATTGGTATACAAAGACAATCATTATATAATAACTTTCAATGGGGCTTCCAGTTGTTATGTCCGATACAGGCAATTAACCGTACGGCACTCTCTGAATGGCTGCCATTAGCCGATACAACAAAAGGCGCTACTGACTTTATCGGATTCGCTACAAGTATTGATCCCACGGATGTATTTAATACAGCCTACGACCCATGCAACAACGGTACCTGCACCATCAGCGGCAGTTATAGCAGCAGGCGTACCTGGTTTAATTTTACCGGCATCAATACCGATGGGAACAGCACAGTACTGGCCTCTTTTTTCAGAACAGTATTCGGAGCCGCAGTTAACCTGCTACCCGAAGTTTCGGGTGCAAACACTTTGCCCGCAAGGCTGGTATTTGCCAGTGGAGAATATATTTCGTCAAACACACAAAGATTTTTAGTTACTCCCGAAGGAGACTTTACAATAGAGATACCATCTGCTACAGGAAGTCCGCAATACCTGATAGCTGGTCTGCAGGGTACAGAATTTTTCAGCATTACGCCGAAAACAGGTGCTACAAATGGAGACAGGTTCCGGTTCCTTTCTGCTCAACCTTCATACGCACCTAAATTCCCATTTGAAGTAGCTTCGCCGGTAAAAACACCGCAGGACCCTAAAACGCCACTGCTCGACAAAACCTATTCCTCTGCATGGACGACATTCATTGCCGGTGAGGGCAATACTATTTACTACGTTGCACAACCCAAAGGGTCGCCACTGTTCGGCAGCGAAGAACTCATTAGCCCACAATACACAGATCTGTTCGGGCATAATACGCCCGGGTTTAAATATGAGGCGGACGATATAGTCACTTTCCCTCTGGTGCCTTATAATGGAGTCACAGCCGGAGATGGCATTAATTCGTTCTCCAGGGAACAGATCGAAACCTTCGAGAACCAGGTGGTAAGCCCTACAAGGAGAACAAATGTAGGAAAACTCTCTACGTCAAAATCTTTACTGTCTGCCTCCAGGACCCTGCAAAGTGAAACGCCACAAACATCCACTACACCATCCGGATTGCTTGTAACACTTACTACTTCCGGAGAGCAGATGCAGTGGAACGAGATACTGCTTGGGCAAAATACTGATAACGATACCGCATATTCCCTGAAATTCGTAAATCCGAAGGAGCAACTGGTAGAAGCAATGCAAACAGGTGATCTTATGCTGGTTGTTGCCAATGCAGATTACCTTGGCCAGTTCAATGGTACTACACCGGGACAACCTGCGTTTTTAAACAAGATGAGCATCGGTAGCTGGGAAATGACTGCTAATATCGGAAAGCAGAATAAATACAATGATTACCGGAATGTGATGCTTATTAAAGCCAAAAAAGGGAAACTTTATGATCCGGCAGATATAACCAACAGCCTGGTGGCCAACCCCTCAAAATGGACGCAAAAAGATACTTTTGCCGCCCCGGCCAATACGAGCGAGGACGGTATCATTACACCTCCTGATGAGGATCAGCTGGTAATACTCTCGCAATGGCTGCAAAATTATTTTAAACATGCCGTGGCGCAGGGCGATAATAAGTACTTTACAAAGTTCAATACCATCGCGAAAGACGAAAACTGGACTGGTATCCTGTTTTTACGTATGGACATCAGCGATCTACCTGATAATCTCGCTGGTATTATGGCTGGCGTTACAGATATCAATGCGTTTAATGCACATCACCTCGCAGTAGAAATAAGCCCGGTAAAGAAAAACGGCGCGAATGCCGCGCTGGATAAACCCAGTGCTATATCCGGTCTGATTTATTATGTAGACCCGGATTTTATCGATGACGGCTCAGATTTGGCTATTGCACCGGTTACTGCTACCACCTACGATTTCAGATTGCTAACGCTGAAAGTACTTTTTGAAAACACATCAGTAACGAGCTTTGAAAGTCTTGCCCAGCTTACAATCACAGAGTTGCTTAAAATGCCTGTAACTGGCATGAGTGTGCCTGACAATGTATATCACAATGTATTACTGAAAGGAAGCCTGCAGATTACAGACAACCAAACCTTATACAACCTTTCCAGCCAGGGTGATAACACCTTCTATTTTGATAATAATATCATTCATAAAATACAGATCTCAAACGTACTACTCAGTACGCTCAATACCGATAAAGACGGAAATGTATTGTCCTGGTTTGCCATGAGCGGCTTTATTGATTATTATCTTATCGGTGATAAACAAACAGCACCGGTATTTGATATTTTTTCTTTTGGTAATGAGCCTGATGAGGATGCCGCTAACCAGGGGCTCAAGTTCAATAATCTTGGTATATCAATGACTTTTCCGGAATCCGATCCGCCATCAAAAACTATGGCAATGGATGCCTCACAGATCAGCTTTGATACCAGCCACAGTACATCAAGAGATACCGGTATTTTTCTAAACTTTGCATTGGACCTTCAGGGCCTGGTCATTTCAGAACCGCTCACCACTTTATCCGACAAAGGTTACCTGCCTGTAATACCGGATATCTCCTTATCAGATGTGAGTACCGGCAACTGGTACGGCCTCCGTTTTAAACTGAATATGGGAACACCGGGTGAGCTTGCCGGTAAAGTAAGTCTGGATTCCTACCTGATGGTAGCCTGGTCACCCAACAGCCAGGGCGACAGCACATATAAGGCAGCCATAGGGATCTCATTACCAGGTACCGGTGGCGGAGCTAAACTGATTAGTCTGCAGAACGTAATGAAATTATCAATTGGTCAGATACGGCTTACTTATGATACCACCCAGACTTCCTTCCTCCTTATGTTTACAGAAGTTGCATTACAATTTCTGGGAATGCTGAAAGTACCGCCAAATGGTTCTACACTGTTCTACCTGTTCGGCAACCCCGATTCCGGCGGCAATGCAAGTGGTCTCGGCTGGTATGCCATGTATAAAAAAGAAACTGCATCGGCAATAGTATAACGATAGGATATACAGCAAAAATATTCAACCATCTAATCACTCATACGATGAGCTTATTCCAGGATTTAGTAGCCCTCTTTTCACAGGCTACAGAGATACGTGACAAGTATACCGGCATTTCAATTGAAGAAATGCTCGGCTATATCAGGGCAGAAGAAGAACTGCGCTTTTATGTGGATGGCTCGCTCAATTACGGGCACCAGGCTACAACGGTCAATATTATGAAGCGCATTATTAACACCACAACTTACACAGGTAACATTGTGGTATACTATGCCGGAGGTGCTGAGACTGCCCAGAAACTTGCCATCTTACTACCTGATCTGAACCCGTTGAATATTGATACCACAACAATAAGTTATAGTAGCTGTACCAAAATTACTTTTAAACCATTTCCCGTTACCGTTGAGCCGCCGCAAATCAGGTACGGTTTTACCGGAGGAGCAGATCTGATGACCGATAATTTTGCAGAAAAATTGAAAGTCGATTATTTCCTGCGCCTGGAACCCTATCTCTGGGAAATGCTCAATAAGAATAATGTAACAAGTGCGGTACAAACAACCGGCAGCCTGGATAAATTCAATCTTTCCAAAGAATCCATACAGTTTAACAGTCTTGCTTATAAATTTACACAGGATTCCGTTGGCAGTGTATCGGAACACATCTGGACATGGTATACCTCACAGGTTTTTAACCATGATCTGGCCACGCGCACTAAAAATGTAAAAGCCGTATACGATGCCTATTACGACGATCCTTCGGCAATGAGTCTTTTGCCTGCTTATGGTCTGCACCAGTTCAAAGAAGACGCTGGTGAGATAAGTCTTAATCTTGTATTGTCAGCGCTGGATATCATACAATCATTAAATAAGCCATTGGTCATCCTCCATTTCAGCGATCCTGCAAGACCTGATTCCAATATTTTCCAGTACCTGGATGCTATTAAGGATGATATCAACAACGGTATTAAAGCGCTTACCAATCTGAAAAATGTAATATCTGCAACTTATATTGATAACGATCTTTTTGCGGCATATTCACCGTCCAACCTGGATGCATTAATCAATAAACTTACTGAGTATGTTACGCCGGCTATAGACAATGCTTACAAGCTTGTATTGCTGAAGGACTATGACGGCGTTGCTTATGTTGATATATCTGCTGAGATAACTGCTGCGCTGGATGGTGCAGGTAATAAGCAGCTCTTTGTCATCTCTATTGGTTCTGTGCCACAGGATGTATATAATTACTTCTATGGTAATTCCACGCTGCCGGGTCTATTCGAAGGCCAGGGAACATCCAGTATGGTGATCAGCCTGGGGAGGCCGTTTATGCAGGTACCCAAGAAAGGTACCAATGATGCTACCAATTATCCATCCAGTCTTGCAGCCAGCAACTATTCTGATATTGCGCAATACTGCAAAACATGGGTAACTTCCCTGAGAGATCTTTCCTTTGATGCATTCCTGAAAAAGAAAGCACCAAGTAATCCCAAAGTTTACCTGGATACGCTGGCAATTATAACAACGGCAACACTCCGCGCGGTCAACCCGGCACATATACTCAATCAATATTTTGCTACACTGGGCAACTATTACCAGAAAGATATACACGACAAACTTATGATAGGTCTGGTGGCAGTAGATGCCCTCCTATTGGGAGTTAGCGAAGAGAGTCTGTATGCAGAGCATTCCGGTATTTCCATTGATTCCTCCGGATCAATTAAAGTACAGCCATATAACCGGACCAGGGCGCATTCTTCAACATTAGGAGATAATGGGGATTTATATATAACAGGACTGGACGTCAATGGCGGAGAACCTGGACCATTGACGCTACAGGAGGTGTATGATCAACTTATTGCAGCCTGGTCGGACGGTAGTATCAGCCTGCTGAGCGCCCTGCCGAAAACTTACTTCAGCGATTTCTTTGCAAAAGTGACCGGCAATGCATTTTCCATTGAAGTGCCTGAAGAAAATATCATTGCTGAAAAAGACGCAGATGGCAACATTATCAAAGTGACTGTTTCAGGGGCTACAACCCTGTCATTTCTCGATGTAAAAATGGGTATAGACCTGGTGTATACAGCCGAGTCCGGGCCGGTAATAACGGAGGTTACGGCAACTGCAGACCAGGTATGGACGATAGAAAATATCCCCTGGATATTATTCCGGAAGCCGGGCTTTACGATGAAAGTAAATGAAGGCGGTTTCCCCGTACAGGGAGGCATACTTGGTACAATAGAAAGTTATGGCACAAGCGTTGGCATTCAGATCGAATATCCAGTAGGAGAAAGTACCTGGCTGCTCTCTGCGGCGTTTGACGGTAACTATCCAGGCATTGCTTCCATCTTCCAGGCCGCGGGAGGTATTAACCTTGTTCAGGTGCTCCCTGCTCCGCTTAGTCAACTGGCAGGTTTCGGCCTGAAGGAAGTACAACTGATGTATAACTCATCTTCCCTCAGTTTCGATTACATGTCGTTTGAAATGACAACGAACAGCCCATGGACCATTTCGCAGAATCCACTGTTCGCGATTACGCCTACCGTAGATATAAGTGTTTATAACGTGGCTGACGTCAGCAACCGCACTACCAATTTCCTGGTTACAGGGTCATTTACTATTGGTAATGGCACCATTACGATGGTGGGCGGTTATCCTGATTTTACACTTTACGGGGGGCTTACAGACGGCACTATTCAGCTGAGTGATCTGCTGGCATTATTTGGCGGAGAGCTTGACCTTTCCACCGCTGTTACAGAGTTTAATTACAATTATATTCCCAGTCAGAAATATTACCAGATAGACGCTATACTGGAAGCCGACAAACCACTCGTTG
Organism: Chitinophaga oryziterrae; assembly: GCF_009758125.1. Classification (GTDB taxonomy): domain Bacteria; phylum Bacteroidota; class Bacteroidia; order Chitinophagales; family Chitinophagaceae; genus Chitinophaga; species Chitinophaga oryziterrae. The sequence continues at coordinate 1,375,602 of NZ_WRXO01000001.1, read as the reverse complement.
TAGCCGGGATATTCAGTATTGATAATCTCAGCTTTAATGTCAATAGCAATAATTCCATCAACACCGTATTTATCGGTGGCCAGATAACCGTATTGCCCAACTCCGCAAAGATCGTAATGGAACTGAGTGGTATGTATGCCACTGGTAAAGGCTGGACATTTGCCAGCAAGCAAACATCCGGTGTTGTGAAAATCGGGGATATGCTTACCTATTACATCGGTAACAGCTGGGCGCCGTCAGAAGAATATAATTACGGCATCGACGGACTTTCATTCACTATCAATACAGTCTCCTCCTACTGGGAATTCGGCGCAAAAACAGCCGCGCCATGGCATATCGACTTTATTGATCTTACAGTTGCAGGGACCGCGCAAATAGGGTATGGAAAGAAAGATAAAAGTGCAACCGCCGGTTATTATGGTGCTATCTCCGCAGATATCATCTGGAACAAGATCAACATTACCGCTTTCTACAATTTCAATCCCGATTACAAGGCGTATGGTATTACCTGGGGTATACTTACGGGCGAAGTGGAAGAAAAGAACATAGATGGGAAAATACACCAGATCGCCACACTGAAATTCAAAGAAACTACTACGATCGGAAGCCTGGTGGAAATAATGGTATCCTGGGCTACCGGCACCAGCTTCGGACTGGCCTCACCTTGGAATGTACTGAATAGCATACCACTCAATAACCTTTCACTGGTTTACGATTTTACTGATAATAAAGTGAGCTTTAATGTTGGTATAGGGCCTATCAACCTGGGCTTCGTTACCATCAATGGCATCAGTGTTTCCTATAACAGCAAAGATCCAAATCCTGATAACAACGGCGTAATCGTTACGCTGGATGTAACTGCAGCATGGGGCGAAATACCATCCTGGAATGCGGCCAAACCCGAAACTACACCGGCGCCTCCCGGACAGGGCAGCAAATATCTGGACCTTCGGATGCTGGCATTAGGACAGCATGTAACACTGGATTGTTTTAAAACAGCTGATAATGTACAGGCAGCCATTGCCTGTATGTCTACCCTGCCGGAAACCAAACCGGGAAAAATCCCACCCATACATTTTGATGCTAATAGCTCCTGGCTTACGGGCATGGACTTTGGCCTGCTGCAACTGGGAGGCGATAAATCCAATGCGGTGGCATTGGCCGCTACAACAGCCGCTGCCGCACAGTATTTCATCACAATGCAGATCGTATTTAACGATCCTTACCTCTATGCATTACGTATTGCACTGGAAGGAGAGCCTGCCAAAATATTCAAAGGGCTGGACTTCCAGATCATGTATAAAAAGATCAGCGACAGTGTGGGTGTATACCAGGCAGAGATCGTATTGCCTGATGTTATGCGCAAGATCAATATGGGCCAGTTTAACATAACACTGCCCGTATTTGGTATTGCCGTATTTACCAATGGCGACTTCCAGGTAGATATTGGTTTTCCTTGGAAAGAAGATTTTTCCCGTTCCTTTACCTTTCAGACCCTTATCTGGACACCTGTAGGTATTCCCATCCCCGTAATGGGATCTGCAGGCGTTTATTTTGGTAAGTTGTCCAGCGCTACTACCAACAGGGTGCCTGCCGCCACCAATGGCACATTCAACCCTGTGCTCGTATTCGGTTTCGGTGTGCAGTTTGGCTTCGGCTACTCTTTTGATGTAGGTATACTCAAAGCCGGATTCAGTCTTACAGCAGTAGCCATACTCGAAGGTATACTTGCAAAATGGAACCCTTATCTGTTAAGTGATGGCAGCGGTAACAATACACAACTGGAAACATCTTATTACTTCTGGTTCCGGGGTACAGTGGGTATCATTGGCAAGCTGTATGGTACAGTAGATTTCGCCATTGTAAAAGCAGATGTAAATATAGATATCAGATTGCTGGTGCAGATGACCTTTGCGCCTTACGAACCAATAGAACTGTCCATTACCGCATCTGTAAGTGTATCACTCCGTATCACCATCAATCTGGGGCTTTTCAAAATAAAGATCAGCTTTAGCTTCTCTGCAAGAATACAGGAAGGAATCACTATAAAAGCTATTGGCGGTACGCCACCATGGACCACTACAGAGCAGGTACAGTTGCTTACGGCCGGTATGCCTGTACTGCAAAGAAGACGCAGGAGATTTTACTATGATCAGAAAGAACTGATGGCTATGCGTGCTGTTACCAGCCCGGTATGGTCTAATCTCGGGAAGGCAGCAACGCCGGTTCAACTTACGGCATACGCAGGACTGGGCCTTACGATGGCAGGAGATAATGCAGCAGATGTGTCTCAGCAAATGGCATGTTACATTGCAATGCTCTTTCTCGAATCTGTACCACCACCGCAGGATGATAAGGAGAACGGAAAACAGAAAGCGTACGGTGCAGGTATTGATACCTCTTTTGAACTGTTAGGCAAACAGGTATTCAGATGGGCTATTGCAGCAATACAATCCGGACCAATGACAAGTGCGGAAGTAGACGCCACAATTGTAACCGATCTGCAACTTGCAGCACTGCTGGATTACCTGAGCGATACTGCGAACCCAACACCGATAACGGTTGAGGATGTGAATGCATTTATGACCAACCAGTTTACGGTCACAGTAAACGCACCTTCGTCCGGAGAAACGGATGCCACTTATTTCCCCGTTCCACCGGAAATGCTGCTTACACTGCCGGATTATGGTACCGACTATAAAGGTATTTCATACGACTTTGCAGGGTATAACAGTACATCTTCTGCATATACAGAATACCTGCGGAGATACTTTAATGAGCTGGCAGTACAGGTGGAAAAAGATGAACAAACCGGTAACCTGCAAACGCTTAAGATGGACGATGCAGACGGCCAGTCCATGGCCAGCTTCATCTATAGCGATTACTTCCTGCTGATATGCCGGCAGATGTTACAGTCAGCAAGAGAGTCTCTTAAAGACTTTAAATATTACCTGCAGGACAACCAGACTATAAATGACATTGTCAACTGGGTAAATGATAAAGCGGGAACAGACCTGTACACCATTGAGGCTTTGTTTACAGACAATGTCTCAGCCGGTCTGAACGCTGGAAAACATCTGCGTATAACAGGCAGTACATATATTGTACAAGCATCTGATACATTCGATAGTATTGCAGCGCAATCAATATTTTACAATGGGTTTACAGGCAAAGAACTGGCCACTGCCAACCAGAATACAGCCAATACGCTATCCCCAGGCATTACTATCAGTTATCCAGGTAAAGATCCTTATAAAACGCTGGCAGGACAATCACTCAATGATGTATCACAGGCTATAGGCGTATCAGTGGGCGACCTTATAAATAACGGCAATATTACCGGTCTTGCCGGGTTATTGCTGCCCGTTGCCACCATTGCCCTTCCTTCTTTCAATAACACTACTGCAAGCGGTGACACCCTGAATAAAATCGCATCCCAATACAATATCACACAGCAACAACTTGCAGCACCTGCAGAAAATGGCACTGTATCTGACCTCTTTGATAAGAGTACAGGAGATTATATAAACATTGCGAACCTGCAGCAATTCCAGACAGGGGAACTGATCAATGAAATACAGGCAACAAACGGCCTGCAGCACTTATCCGGTATGACGTCCCGTTATTATATGGCAGGACTTCGACTTCCAACAGAAGGGATCACACCGGAATATAAAGGCATGTGGGTTACAGATAACGGAGGTGTGCTGACACTACCTGCGTATGCCGGCTTATACGCATTAACAGGACAGCAATTCCAGATACCCAACCTCGGAACTGAAAATTTCAACATCCAGTTATCCGGCACATTGGCGCTAAGCTGGCTGATATTTGCCGGTAGCAATCCGTCCCAACTGATATTACCACTGACACCTGGTTCCTTTGATGCCCGGCAGATCAGTGCTGTAAAAGGATATGCTACTGCTAACATTCTTGATGTATCTCTTTCGTTACTGGGGGCGCAGGATACCTTTATTACAAAAGAGGCCACTTATCCATTCACATCAGAAATCAATTGGAACAGTGCCTCAGCCTTTACAATGCCTTACGGCGGAGATGCCGGGGGCGTACCAGCGCTAAGTCTGTGGCAGTTACCAGACACCCTGTTGCAACTACCCGACCCGCAGACCCGCGCAGTGAACCCAAGGGTTAAAATGCAAATAGGCCGATATGATGAAGCCAGCCGCACAATGGTCAATACACCTGTTACCTATTATGGGTATGGATCTTTGGTTTCATTTACAATTAAAAAAGTTCCGGTAGTTACTGACAGCCCGAACACGCTCACTACTTACGAGATCATGGGAGCTGACGGCAGCAATGTGGAAGTGCTGGAAAAAATGGTAAGCGGGATCGGAGATAACAAATCCCTGATCGCTACACTCACAGTTGCTTACGGCGTAGATTCAAATGGCACTACAACCGAAGGTATCCAAACAGACGCACTCAATAGCCTCACAATGGGCATTGCACAGGTAAACCTGTCTACAGAAACGCGTCCGGACAGTCTTTCTGCCCTGTTCTACCTGACAGCTGAACAACAGGAGGCAATGGTATTGCTTAATGAAACAACTGACTTTATCCGTTTGCTCTGGCAGGCAAGTATCACGAGAGGAGGAGGTTATTACCTTTATTATTACAATTCCGGCAGTAGCAGCGGCCTGCCGGACAGAATATTTAACGATAAAAATGAAGCTGTCATTTCCCTGCTGGTATTATATACGGCATCTGATGATAGTGCTTTACGCAATAATGTAACCAACTACATGAATGTGCTGGCTACCGGCGAAGCGATCGATACAACACATGCGGTATTGTTTGCAGAAGCTGATCCATATCAGTATAGTCTGCCGTCGGATAGTGCACAGACATTATCTGACCTGGCATACAAATATTATGGCAATGTAGCGGATGTAGTTACTGACAATGATGGTCTCACATTAAGGGCTGGCAAGCAACTGCTGATAGATGAAGGTGTATATGAAGTAAGACCGGAGGGGAACGCACCAGGAGGCAACCTGGATACGATTGCGGCTTACTTCGGTACCACACCGGATGCCATTAAAGCAGCCAATCCGTTACAGACAACCTGGCCGGATGTATTACCGGTGTACACAGCACTCTACTTGCCGGAAATTACAGTAACTGTAGGAACAAGCAACGGGGGCAATACATTTGAAAGCATTGCTTCCTACTATGGAGAAGATCTCGCAGCCCTGGGTGGCAAAAACCAACAGGTAGCTGGCATATTTGCCGATAATCAGCAGATAATCATTAGTGGAGGACCGGATATACGTACTTCTGCTGTAGCACCGGGAGTAGCAGGCATTGCCGCAGAACGCCCTGTGCCCGGAGCAATACCTGATGATCCTTCCAATCCTGATTATGGCAGGCTATTCCTGCTGAACACCTACAACATGCTCTCTTACCAGGTGGCTGATAACAATTATTTTAGTGCAAGTAACCTGGGGCTTCCTGCCACACCATCCGGAGAAACGGAAGACCAGGATACGAATGACAAGATGAGTTATCCTAAAACATTGGCAGAAGGTGACAATTGGAGCTATACGCAATCTATACCATATACACGCTTTGCCAAAAATGTTGTACTAACAGCGGCTAATATGCCGGATCAGACAGATAGCCCATACCATGGACTTGGAGGACTGCTGCAGATAGATTATGCATGGCAGGACCTATATGGCAACCGGATTATTACTACGCTAAGCCAGCCATCCGGTAACAGCCGGCTTAATATGCCTCCGGTACTCACTGGTTATACTGATGCGCTCATTGGACTAAATCAATGGCCTTCCATCGCCGCATCATGGGAAGTGAATACAGATGTAAAACAAGACCCGCAATTACAATTAAACCTCTCATTTGGTGATAGCTATTACCAGGGACTCATGTGGGCCAAAGCCGCGGGTAAAACAAGCATCACTGCATGGTTTACAGAACCGCTGGATGAAATATCTGCTATAGATCATGCAAACTATAGCCTGGACCAGGGTATCAGTATCCAAAACATAACACTCGCCTCAGATAATCAAACAGTGACGATACAGGTGGATAATGTTCCGGAGAACCTGCTGGTAACTTTAAGTATCAACAACATCAGTAATACAGACCAGACAGAGACATATACCGGCATTGCACAGTTTAGCTATCCGGAAATTCCTGCAGAAGCCACATCTACCGTCATTGAGCAGGCTAAAAAGGACCTGTCCGTATACAAGCAGTTATGGTACCAGTTAACGGATCCTAACGGCATTGCATATGCGGTAGACACCACGCTGCTGCAACAAGGTTATACGCTCAGCACAGAACAGATTTCGGCCCTTGTGGAAAACTGGATCACATCCATCTATCTGTTCCTTGAAAACAGATCAAAAGGGCTTACAGATGTACCTGCGCCAGATGCTGCTCATCTGCTGACATTTGCAATTGACCCTGCAAACCTGAACGCCGCGCAGATATTCCGTCTTGATCTCAGCTTCACTGTAAAGCGCACAAAAAATGCGGCGTCAGGTGATCTTGAAACCACAGGTGGCATACTGCAGGCTGTAACGGAAGTATCTCCACTCTCCGATACATCTGGCGGCAACACCCACAGCCTTAATACTTTTGCGGCCCTCTTTGAAGAAGCCCTGCTGCAACCCGGTAAATATGAATTACGCATTGCAACCGGTACCGACAGGGAAAATGCAGGTAACGATAAAGAAACATGGGCGGTACGACTGGGACTAAATAAAAATGCCCTTACACCGATAGCATATACTATCAACGATCCGGCTGATCCTGATATGTTTGCACCACGTCCTATATCCAATAAGCTGGAATCAAGACGGCAGGTGCCCATCTATTACTATTCTGAAAAAACAGGTATAGATTTCAATACACCATCTGTCTATGTCGATTTTACCGGTATCGATATGGACCAGTGGGGAAATCAGTTTTTCAGCAGCATAGATAATATACTGTCGCCAGAGTTTACAGCTGCGATACAGCTGGTGGACAACAAAAAACAGACGACTTATCTGCAGGACCTCCTGGCCGGTAAAAAAGCGCTGGCTGATATTGTGAAAGAGTGGATGATACCGGTGTTCAAAGATGAAACCGCTAATGCGGACGCTGTAAAAGAGAGCTTTAAACAGCTCCTGCTGGAGAAATTGGGCAATGCTTATACAACCCAGGCTGCAATCCAGTTTCATGCTACGGTAAGCGCTGATATAGCAACTGATATTGCCCCTCGTCTGTACGGCAGTATAAATCGCAACTTCAAATTTGAAGATACGATGGTTAATGCCACAGATAATACTATTATATACCTGGTCTTCACAAATCCACCTAATGAAGCTTCGGCCGGCATGAGCAGCAACTTTACAGTAAGTGACGGACTGAATGTAGTCAGTGCCGGTATAGATGCTGACGACACCCGGCGGATTATCCTCAAACTGAATGGACAGGCAATTGCCGATAGCACACAGGTAACGATAAACGCGGACTTTACAGACATGACCGGGAATATGATTATGCCACCGTTTACAAAGGTGGTGTTGAAAGAGATCAATGAAGGTAATAACAGTGACTCCATTACATTTACTTCTCCTAAGCTGTCACTGGAAACAAGCCAAACAGTTACACTTCCATTCCTGATTTCATCGCCGCAGGTCGTGAGAGGCAGCAATAAAGAATTATTACCTTATGTAGATCTGGACCTCAGCTTTGCCGGTAGTTCAATTGAACATCAAATCAGTACACTGCCTAACATTGACGGCTATGAAGCATCAACATGGCTGAGCTTCGTTACACCGTTGTCAATTAATGACAGTCCCCTCAGCGGCAATCTTGGTAAAATGAAGGTCCCAATGGTATTACGTGAGTTCCCAACTGCTCCTTCCATGGTAAATCAGTCGGGAGAATCTGCCATACCTCCTGACGTTGCAGATATCAGCCAGTTGCTGAACTGGAACTATAACATTGAATATTCTTTACCGATCCATTATCCGCAGGACCAGCTGGACTTCACGATTAACTTTAACGTAATGGATAACAGTGCCAGGATGCTGATGGGAATCGAGGACGCCTTCCCGCAACTGGCAGAGTTTGTTACAGTATCGCCGTCGGTATATGCCGTGCTGGAATCACAACTGACGCAGGTCACCGCTGGCACAGCTATTGGAGATCCCCTGCTGGATACCGTTTCAACTGCGCTTACTTCCTATACGGCACTGGTATCCCATGTGGTCACTGCGGCTCAGGGCAATATGCTGGCAATGCCTTCCGGCAGCAACAGGATTACAAGTACGGTAGTACTGCCGTATAACTTCTATATACAGGAAGGATCAGCTACGGTAAATGAAGTGCAGGCGCTTATTGTATCTGTGTATGGCTTACCTCCGGATGGTATAGGTCAGCCACTTGTGGACATCAAAGGATACGAACGCCACTCTTATACACAGGCATGCACCGGAGATTTCTGTTATTACTATACGAAAGACGGGGCAGTGTTGCCTGCTGCAGAAGGACAAGTGATACAGGACAGAACGGTGATCATTCCGGCAATGAATATCCTTGCCCGGCAGGATTCCGCTACTATAGCATTCATTAGACGAAATGCAGAGCTGGTACCTGGTAAGCCGAGCAGTGAACCATTCATATATACAACAGGAACGGTAGAGTTTTCAAATCCTTACCATCCTACTACTGACAGCGATACGCCGGTAGATATATCTACGATCAATGCTCCATCCGGAAATCATAATTATGCATCGCTCACGACTCAGCTTACTAACCTGTTTGATGCATTGCTGGAAGAGAATTCTCAGGATACCGTCAGCTTCCTGATGAGTTGCCAGTACATCTATCAACTCAATACAGGTACAGGAAATGTGGCCCTGCCGGTGATCATGCAGCCAATGCAAAGTATCCAGGTAAATCCGGATGCTTCTACGGGTGATAAAAAACTGGCAGATATGATCGCAGAATGGGCCGGTAGTATCGGGCTGTGGTATAATACCCACAATCCGGTCAGCACCAATGCAGCCCTATGGTTCGACCTCACCATTTTTTCTAACCTTACACAACAGCCGCTGCCACTGGTAAGGCTAAGATCTTTAAACCTGGGTATTCAATATATCACGCAGATGTAGATAGGTAGCATGTGAATCAGATCATAAAATAGGTTGTATCAAAAGTATGATACAACCTATTTTCATTCGGATACTGAGGGAGATTTATGCTCATTCAGACGATTATTCCCGGGAATATTTAAATGGAAAACGTCCCTGCTTCCATCATTATTGTGCGCAAAAAATATAGTTGAGAAACAGTGTTTTGATGTGCCATATCTTATATTTTTGGCTTTACACATCTCTAAAAAAGCCATTAATATGATACCGGAAAAGATAAACACATATATACTTTGTTTTCAGGAGATCGACAGATCAAGGTTTATGATCGCAGGAGGCAAAGCTGCGAATCTGGGTGAACTGTCCGGAATCAAAGGGATACAGGTGCCGGAGTTTTTTTGTGTTACCACCGAAGCGTATAAAAAAATAACCGGAAATAATCAGGAGCTTAACAGCTTGCTGGATGAATTAGCACGTCTTAAGGCTGAAGAGAGGGAAAATATCAGACAAATCAGTGCAAAAATCCGTATGGCCATCGAAAGAATACCCATTTCTACTGATATAGCAGAAGAGATCGCGGGTTATCTCACAAAGTTTGGCGAAAAAGAGGCCTTTGCTGTGCGGTCCAGTGCTACAGCCGAAGACCTGCCAACGGCATCCTTTGCAGGCCAGCAGGATACCTATTTGAACATTATCGGGAAAACGGCAATCCTGCAACATATCAGTAAATGCTGGGCATCGCTGTTTACGGAGAGGGCAGTGATTTACCGCCTTCAAACCGGCTTCGACCACCGTAAAGTCCACCTGTCCGTGGTTGTTCAGAAGATGGTCTTTCCGCATGCGGCAGGAATTTTGTTTACTGCCGATCCTGTCACTTCTAACAGGAAAATATCATCCATTGATGCCAGCTTCGGACTTGGTGAGGCCATAGTCTCGGGCATTGTGAACACTGATCTCTATAAAGTGTGTAACAGTAAGGTTATCGATAAGAAGATATCCACCAAGAAACTGGCTATTTATGCCTCAAAAGATGGCGGTACGAAAGAACAGGAGATTGAGCCCGAGAAGCAGAATAAGCAAGCGCTGACGGATGAGCAGATTTTACAGCTTGAATACATAGGAAGAAAGATCGAAGAACATTTCGGCCACCCCCAGGACATTGAATGGTGTTTGGTTGATGATACATTTTATATTGTACAGAGTCGGCCAATCACTACTTTATACCCGGTCCCGGAAGCGAATGATCAGGAAAATCACGTTTACATATCTGTCGGCCATCAACAAATGATGACCGACCCCATGAAACCATTGGGATTGTCCTTATGGCAATTAACAGCTTTTCGACCGATGTTTAAAGCCGGTGGGCGGTTATTTGTTGATATAGCATCTAACCTGGCTTCACCCACCGGCAGAAAAACGATAATAGATGTCATGGGCCAACATGATCCCCTCATAAAAGACGCATTGATAGCCATCACAGAGCGCGGAGATTTTATAAAATTGTTGCCAAATGACAAAGAAGAATTGAACTCTATCAAAAGCAGTACAGGTAAATCGTCCGCAGATATTCACGCACAAATCAAAAACGATCCGACGATCGTTTCTGATCTGATCAAGCGGTATCAAACATCGATAAAAGAGTTAAAAGATAACATCCAAACGAGATCAGGACCGGACTTATTTGATTTTATCCTGGAAGATGGTCAGCAATCAAAGAAGACCTTATTTGACCCACAGAATAGGAGTGCAATTATGGCTTCTGTAGATGCATCAACATGGATCAATGAAAACATGAAGAAATGGTTAGATGAAAAAAACGCAGCAGATACACTTTCTCAATCTGCCCCCAATAATATTACTTCGGAAATGGGACTGGAGTTATTGGATCTCGCAGATGTGATCCGTCCTCACCGGGATGTGATCAATTATTTACAACATGTAAAAGATGATAACTTTCTGGACGATCTGGTTAAGTTTGATGGTGGACAGGAAACCCGGGACGCTATCTATGCTTACCTCAACAAATACGGTATGCGATGTGCAGGAGAGATCGATATTACAAAAACGCGTTGGAGCGAAAAACCGCTTACACTCGTCTCCATGATTCTCTCTAATATCAAAAACTTTGAGCCTGGTGCCGGCAAGCGAAAATTTGAACAGGGGCGACAGAAAGCTTTGAAAAAAGAACAAGAATTATTAGATCGGTTGAAGCAATTACCGGATGGTGAACAAAAAGCCAGGGAAACAAAACAAATGATCAGCCTACTCCGGAATTTCGCCGGTTATCGTGAATATCCAAAATACGGGATAATTAACCGCTACTTTGTTTATAAGCAGGCCTTACTGAAAGAAGCTGAACAACTCGTACAAGCTAACGTTATCCATGAAAAAGAAGATATCTACTACCTCACTTTTGAAGAACTTCGCGAAGTAGTGCGCACAAATAAACCGGATTACCAGATCATCAGCAAACGAAAAGAGGAGCACAAATTATTTGAGAAACTAACTCCCCCACGTGTTATCACGTCTGACGGTGAAATCATTACGGGTACGTACAAACGGGAAGATCTCCCGGCCGGAGCTATTGCAGGTCTGGCTGTTTCTTCCGGAGTGATAGAGGGACGGGCACGTGTCATCTTAAACATGGAAGATGCAGATCTGGAAGCTGGGGATATATTAGTCACCTCATTCACTGATCCTAGCTGGACACCATTGTTTGTATCCATAAAAGGCCTGGTCACCGAGGTTGGTGGACTGATGACCCATGGAGCAGTTATTGCACGTGAATATGGCTTACCGGCAGTTGTTGGAGTGGAGAATGCTACCAAACTGATCAAAGACGGACAGAGAATCCGGGTGAATGGAACGGACGGATACGTAGAAATACTATAAATTGAGATGCTTTTTGTTAGTGAAGCAAAAAGGCCAGATTGTTGAGGAGCAATAAACCGATTATAATCTTATAGCTAAATGGGAATAGTTAAGTATGATAATGCTTGATTATTCCCATCGTTATTTAATAGGCTATTGTTCGTAATGCAGGAACTTTTAGATTCACCGCAAAGTAATTTTATGGGTTTCTATTAAACATCAAATCCAGGGAAGAATTTCCAAACATTAACTTCCCTTAACATTAATGCAAGGCTTGTTAACCTGCTTTTGCAGATGGCGGAACTACTTTCGTAAGCAGTTTATAAAGTAAAAAACCTCCATGCAAAAGAACTACCTACTGCTGATAGCCTGCTGTTTCGCCATCACCGCACACGCTCAAAAGAATGGCTCCGTTAACGGGACCGTATTCGATAGTATAGCCAGGCAACCCGTTGCTTCAGCCACTATTACCCTTTTACAGAAAAAAGACTCTTCGCTGGTCAGCTTTACTATGACGGACAACAAAGGTGATTTCGTACTTACTGGTATTCCCAGAGGAGAATATCGCCTGCTGATTACCCATGTAAACTATCACAATGCCAGCCTGCCCGTTATCATCAGTGATGCCGTCCCTGTGGTCAACTTTAATACAATCGTACTCTACGACCTGAGTAAAACATTGAAGGAAGTAGTGGTAACTGCCGAAGCTCCACCTGTTACGCTTATTGGCGATACCATCCAATACAACGCAGGCTCGTTTAAAACACAGCCAAATGCCAGTGTGGAACAACTGCTTAAGAAAATGCCCGGGATACAGGTAAATAAAGATGGTACGGTTAAAGCCCAGGGACAAAAAGTAAACCGTGTGCTGGTAGACGGTAAAGAGTTTTTTGGTACCGATCCCAAAACCGCTACCAAAAACCTGCCTGCCGATGCCGTAGAGAAAGTACAGGTATACGACCGGCTGAGCGATGCTGCTCAACTGACCGGCTTCGATGATGGCAATAGTGAAAGGACCATCAACCTGAAGCTGAAACAGGATAAAAAGAAAGGCCTGTTTGGTAAAGCGTCTGCCGGTGCCGGTACTAGCGACAGGTACGAAGGACGCTTTAATGTAAACTCTTTTAAAGGAGCCCGGCAGTTTTCCACCATTGGCATGGCCAATAATACCAACGCGGAAGGTTTTTCATTTATGGACCTGATGAATTTTACCGGAGAACTGAATCGCCAGCGCCAAAGTGGCAATGGAAATCTGAACCTCTCCCTGAATTCAGATGATCCCATTACGGCATTAATGGGCAGCAGTAACAGCAACGGTATCAAGACCATCCGGGGTGGTGGGTTTAACTACAATAATGTCATCGGAAATAAAACTGATTTCACCAGCAATTATTTTTACAACCGCTACAATCCTTACCAGGAAAGTACAGTGGGACGCCAGTATTTCCTGCCCGATTCTTCTTATTACTACAATCAGCATACTGTCAGTGACAACCTTAATAACAGCCATCGCCTTAATCTCAGTGCTGATATCCGCATCGATTCTTTTCATTCCCTCAAAATATCACCTTCCATCGGATACCAGGAAACCCGCAATAACAGTTATAGCAATTATGAAACACTTTCTGAAGATAAACAACTGGCTAACCAGGGCTTCAGCAATAACTATTCCTCAGGTTATGGTACCAATTTCCGTAATGATCTGTTGTTCAGGAAAAAATTCCATCGCAGGGGCCGGACATTTTCACTCAGCCTGCAAACCAGCTTCAATAACAGTAAAAGCAATGGTAGCCTGCTTTCCACAAACCAGTTTTACAGCCATGGATCCTCACTGCCTGACTATGATTCCATCAATCAGCGCAATATTGTAACGGGAGCATTGAACAGCTATACTGCGCGTGCCGTGTATACAGAACCGGTGTTTAAACATTCACTGTTTGAATTCAGCCTGAGCAGGAGCAATGCCAACAGCAGGTCTGATAAGGTAACATATGACTATAACGGGCGAAGCGGCAAGTTTGACCAACTGAATACAAGCCTGACCAACAATTTCGAAAATACTTACGACTATACGAATGCAGGATTACGTCTACGCACACAACAGAAACAATTCAGTCTGGCAGCCGGTCTGAATTGGCAAAAGGCGGAGTTAAAGGGTAAGATCATTGCCGGCACCGGTGATTCGGTCATTCATAAAACATTTTATAACCTACTGCCCTCTCTACGGTTTAAATACGATTTTACCCGCTACCGCAATCTTAGTATTAACTATGCGGCTATTACAAAACAACCTGATATATCACAACTGCAACCTGTGCCCGATATAACAGATCCACTCAATATCCGCGAAGGAAATCCTGATCTTAAACCGGAATTGACACATGGGGTACAACTGAATTTTATATCTGTGAATCCTTTCAAAAATAAAAACCTGTTTGCTTTTTTTAACCTGCAGGAAACACAGCACAAAATTGTGAATTACGATGTAGTGGATACCCTCGGTATTAAACATACCCGCCCGGTAAATGTAAACGGGGCATACAATATGACGGGTAATTTTAATCTTGGACTGCCGCTCCGTTTGTTGAAAGGTTCGGTCAATTTCAGCAGCAATATGGGATACAGCAAAACGAAACAATTCATCAATACCGTGTCTAATACCATAGGTACCATCAGCCTCGGGCCTGAGGTACGCTTCGATCTGAATCCTTCTGATAAAGTAGACCTGTCATTAAGCGGTGGCTTTAATTATTATAAAACCACCTATTCATTGCAGGCAGCCCTTAACACCAGCTATTTTTCACAGCAATATGAAGGTGAGATCAATTGTCAGTTGCCGTCCCGTTTTTACTTTACTACCAGCTTTACCTATACAATTAGCAGCCAGCGTGCGAAGGGCTTTAATGCCAGCGTACCATTATGGAATATGGCTATTAGTCGCCAGTTCCTGCATTTTAACAGGGGGGAGTTGAAGCTGAGTGTTTTTGATGTGCTCAATGAAAATGTAGGGATCAGTCGTACCAGCAACCAGAATTATATTGAAGACAGCCTGATAAAAAACCTGCAGCGCTTTTTTCTGCTGAGCTTTACTTATAGCCTGAGTAAAAACGGTCTTACAACTGTCAGACCAGATGGCGGAATGAAAATTATACGACAATAGCAGAATGCAAATGCATAAAGAAAATCAGGCTATAAAAGTATTACTGCAACACTAAAAGGGCTCTTAACGGAGCCTTTTTAGTGTTGCAGTAATACTTTTGAGGGTATATCAGTTACTTTTGACAGCCAGGTGCTGTTTGTTAATTGATTTGTATCATTCTTCCTCTCCCTGTATTATTGCGTTGCATTTCTGCCATCGTTTTGTCGCGCTCTTTATTAAACTCTTCCATCGTTACTTTTTTCCCTTTTGAGGGCTGCTTAATAGCCGCTACATCTGCCTGGGGGGATACTTCGACAGCCTTGTAAACAATGTGGCCAGCGTTAATGTCAATACTCAGGATAAGGCCTGGTAATTGCCCTTCATATTCGGGTCCTGCAGGAACCGGAATAGAAAGCGTGAACCAAACCATGATATTGGATGTATCTGCTACTTCCTGTCTTTTCATATGTCCGTTCTCCATGATGGGAATGTAGCGCTTACCAATGCTTTGGGCGACTGCCAGCTGACAGGGATAACCGAGGATAGTGCTGGTTTCGCCGGTCAGTTTCCAACTCAGCTTGTGAATGCTGTCGGCAATAATATAGTTCTTCGCAGCAAATTCGCGTTGTACTATCACCTGTCCGGTGGCAAAATTAATATAGGTCACATCATTGGCGTCGGCTATTCCCGTGCGAATCCGCATGCCACCTTCGTCCGGCATGAAGTCTTCGGGCGTTTCATCTGTCACCGCACGGCGCAATGACTGGTTATTGCTGAACAATATTTCCAGTTTGTCTTTGTGTGAACGCGGAAGGAGCTGCTCTTCGTTTTCAGCCATACCCATACCCTTGATGTGCATCTGCATTTGTGTTGTACGCTCGTACAGCACCTTTCCTTGTTTTTGCTGGCCGTTGGCAGTCATCAGTGCCAGGCCCATGCAAAATGCAAAAATTATCTTTTTCATTCTGTGTAGTTTTAAGGAAATAAAGCTATCCGGTTCTTGCCGTAACAGAGGTTAACATGTCTTGCTTTAATGTTAATTAAGGTTAATGTGCTTGCTGAGGGGAAAAAGGAAATGATACATTTGCTATAATAAACCATACAACCAGGTGCGATATAAACTTTCCATACCGGTTACTGCTTTCCTGATTACATTGACTATTGTGATTATCACAGTTTTCCAGGGATACTGGCTGAGCAAGAATTATAGGGAAGAAAAAAGGATTTTCACCACGCGTACCAATGTACTTTTCAGGGAAACGATCTTCCGCTTGCAGGCAGCCAAGTTAAAAATGGATTCCGGGATCAATATCCGTGTACAGGATCGTGAAGGAGTGATAAGCATATCAAATGTGCTGAAAGAAAAAATGAGGGATTCATCCTCTCCAAAGCCAGGTCGGAGGCAAACAATGATCGTGGCGATGAATAGAGCAGACCATCCGGATCCGGAGAGGGATTCGTTTAATGTACAATACAGTGCAAATAAAGCCGTGCCAGGAGGAAGGGTATTTAATTTCCTGGTAGATGTAGACTCTCTTCGCGATTCCATTACTGTAAAGGAAGTGGTTGATCGATATCATAAAGCACTGGAGAGAGAAAAGATAAATTTGCCTTTCATCATAAATACCCTTCCTGCCGATACCGCTGAACTATATTCCATTGAATCAGATTCCGCTCCATTCCCGGACGACCTGGAAGGCAACATCGTCACCATTGGTTTTACAAAACCGGTCAGATACCAGGTTATATTTGATAACAATACCTGGTACCTGTTGAAACGTATCAGTCAGCCCATCCTGATCTCATTTCTCCTGTTGGGCGTCACTATGTTTTCATTCCTACTGTTATACAGGAACCTGAAACAACAGCAAAAGCTGGCACAGCTTAAGAATGATTTTATCAACAATATGACACATGAGCTGAAAACACCTATTGCCACCGTAAGTGTAGCCATAGAGGCTTTGAGGAGTTTTAACGTGTTGGAGGATCCGCAAAGAACAGACGAATATCTTGATATATCGGCCGGTGAAATGCAAAGACTGGGTTTATTGGTGGATAAAGTATTAAAGCTGTCGATGTTTGAGAATAGGGAAATTGCTTTAAATAAAGAGCAGTTTGATCTTGTAGAACTGGCCAGGGCAGTAATGCTCTCAATGAAGTTGCAGTTTGAAAAACAAAAGGCTGTCACAATACTGAAAACAACCGGTAAAAACTTTATCATTACGGCCGACAAGCTCCATCTGACAAGTGTACTCTATAATTTGCTGGATAATGCTTTGAAGTACAGCATTAAAGACCCGGAAATCCTTATTCATATCATTGATCATTCACAATATCTGGAAATACGTGTAACAGACAACGGGATAGGTATTGCAAAGGAATACAAAAGAAAAATATTCGAAAAGTTCTTCCGTGTACCCAGTGGCAACCGGCATAATATAAAAGGATATGGTCTTGGCTTAAGTTATGTGTCACATATCTTACTACGCCATGCAGGTTTTATAGAGGTGGAAAGCGAGCTGGATAAAGGCAGCACTTTTTCAGTTAAGCTTCCTTTTGCAGAAGCACCAGTCATTTATTACGATAAGGGGCGCCGGGTTATAAAGTTTAAAACAGGATGAAATGAGCATTAAAATTTTATATGTTGAAGACGAATTATTCCTGGGTAAAATTGTGAAGGAAAGCTTACAGGGAAGAGGCTTTGAGGTGATAATGGAGTCTGACGGCGCTAAAGTGCTGGAACTGTATAAACAGATAAAGCCAGCAGTATGTGTGCTGGACGTAATGCTGCCCAATAAAGATGGGTTTGAAATTGCGGAAGAGATACGTGCCCTCAATCCGGAGGTACCCATTTTATTCCTGACGGCCAAAACACAAACCGCCGACCTTGTAAAGGGCTTCACGCTAGGTGGCAATGATTATATCCGTAAGCCCTTCAGCCTCGAAGAGCTGATAGTACGTATCGATAATGTATTACGTAAAACAGACAGATCATCTTCGGCGGCTGTCGACTATGTCACTATAGGCCGGTTCCGGTTCTATACTAACCGCCAGCTGTTGACAAACGGAAGTGAAGAGAAAAAGCTATCGTACAGGGAAAGTGAATTACTTAAGTTATTATACGAGAACCGTGATGGTATCATAGACAGGAGAAGCATACTCAACCTGTTATGGGGCAATGATTCGTTTTTCAATAGCCGTAACCTGGACGTATACATTACCCGGCTGCGCGTGTGCCTGAAAGAAGATGAAAACCTGGAAATATTAACAATAAAGGGGGTGGGCTACAGGTTTGTACTAGGTTAAATACATTAGAATACCGGCCAATAAAAAAAGCCGTCCATAAGGACAGCTTTCCAGGTTATAATATTATTCACCTTACCTCAAACTTCTTCCGTTATGGTACTTAATACCATAAAAGGATATTGAAAGTAAAGACCGGTGTCGTACTTAACTGCTCTTCTTCACTGATACTGCGTTCGGGCCTTTATGTCCCATCTGCACTTCAAAGGTTACTTTGTCGTGCTCTTTTATCGCATCCACCAGCTCATTGATATGCACAAATATGCTTTCCTGGGTTTGCAGATCTTTAATAAAGCCATAACCTTTGGATTCATTAAAGAATGTAACCACTCCCTTACGGATCAGTTCAGCCTCATCCATAGGTTGCTGTTTTGCAACACCAATCTGGATGTCTTCGCTTCTGATAATCTTCTTTTTCTTGGGATCTGGTGGAGTTGATGAAATGTTACCATTCTCATCGATGTAAGCCATCATTTCTTCCAGTGTTTTACCTGGTTTTGAATTGGCTTGTCTTTCGGCCTTCTTTTCTTCCTTGTCTTTTTTCTTTTTTAATCTTTTCTTTTCGTTTTCTTTTTTACTGAAAGTTTCTTGTGATCTACCCATAGTGTAATTGCTATCATTTATATCCGTTCCGGGTGAAATAAAAATAAGTGGAACGAACAACGTGATTTGTATGAAGGTACAAAAAAAATAACTCTTTGTCAAGCAGCATTCAATACTACCGGGTGCAGAGACAGGCTCAGTAGTCATATGCAAATTTAATTACATCTAGATATTCAACCAGTACACCAGCTTTATGACCAACGCCCTTGTTTTGATCGCTAAAGGTGCCGGCAGATAATTATCTGTATATACAATGAACAGATCAGATGCCGGACGATACCGCCATTGTAAACGTGTGTTCAGGTTCATGTTCTTCAACTGCTCATTATACTGCATAAAACCCGTAAAGAAGAGCGTATTGGTCATGGTGACGTCCAGTCTCGGTCCTGCCAGCAGAAAGGCATTCCTGCCCCAGGGCTGTGGTAGCCGGATATCATTATACGTTGTACTCAGTGCAATACTCACATACGGCTGAAAACGGTAACCCAGCTCTCCGCCCAGCGTCAGCCGTGTCCCGTCTGCATAATAACCGCCATAACGCCCGGAAAAAGAGTAGGTGAAAAGGCTTTGCGGCCTGGATACATAATCCACGCCTACAGTGTTCCAGCTATGCACAGTTCCTGTAGCCAGGCTATCTTTTCCTGTATTTGTCGGATCAAACGGCTGCAGCAAACGCACATAACTGTTCGTAGTCCATACATTCAACGTATTCCGTTTGCGGAACACGATCCCATAAGACAAGAGCAACTCATTGTCCGTACGTTTCATATGCTCATCAAAGAAATTGGTGAGCTGTACCTGTGGCCCATGACTTAACACTGCTCCTGCTTTTGGAAAGAATAAGCGGGTCACCTGCGGTAGCAGCTTGATATATCCCTGCCTGGGTACATATCCTACCTCTGCATTATAGTTATGCCCTACATACTCATGCTGCCAGCTTATATTCCAGACCCGGCTGGTATATTGTAAATTGGCAGCATGTACCCAATCGTGCCCTGTTTTACCAGGGGTCGCAGACTTTAGCAGCAATGCCTTCCCCGTCCAGAAATTATTGGAAGAGGCCAGGTTATACTCCATCCCAAGGTTCCGGTTATAGCGTGAATACACCGGCTTATCTGCTGATGGCTGATAATTGATGGACTCCTTATTGATAAACAACAACCCCACATTCGACCGGGCAAATACCCGCCTTTGCAATGCTGCTACTGTAAAATTCTGGGCAGGCAGGCCCTGGGACGATTCCGCATCCGTCTGCATGTTCATCAATCCCATCCGCCAGTTCTTATCCAGCTTCCCACTCAGCCTGGCGCCAAAGAGGATAGGCACGCCCAACCCTATGCGCCTGGAGAAGAAAGGCCGGATAGTACTATACCCGAAGTTGGTGAACTGGTCCCCGTTCTCCAGGAAGAACTGCCGCTTCTCGGGGAAGAACAGCTCAAACCGGTCCAGGTTCGTCACCTGTTTATCCACATCCACCTGCGAGAAATCAGGGTTGATAGTCAGATCCAGGTTCAGCGAAGAGGTGACGGCTATCTTGGCATCTACTCCCCCATCTCCCCTGTAATGCGCCTTTTTCCCCGTTGTATAATCCTTGTTCACACCACCCAGCAGGTAAGGGATCACAGAAATATTAGGCCCGGGGTCCGGTGGCGGTACATCCCATACCAGCGCACCGGTATAGGCTAAAGAGGCCGAGGGGAACTGTCTGGGCACAGGCGCCCAGCTACTCTTTTCTGTTGTTTTAAGGTCATTCCGCCCAAAGTTGATCCCCCATTTGCTGATCCCCTTCTTATAACGGATCGTCTTAAAAGGGATCACCGCTTCAAAAATCCATTTATCAGGATAGTTCTTTACTACAGAACTCCATTTATTATCCCAGCTCAGATCCACCTTTCCCCCATCATACATAATCCCATCCCATTGAGCCCCGGCAGCATTTGCGCCAAAGGAATAACCATTGGTCTGGTCATCAAAAGGGTCCATGAAAAGCAGGAAGTTATCATTTTTGAGAAACGCGAAATCCCTTCTTAAGGATTCTACCATATAAGGGCCGGGAACCCCGTTATAGTTCACCACCAGCAGGTAAATGTGCTGATCGTCATAGACCATACGTACATCTGTCCGCACGTTGGCATAGCTGGTATCCATAGGTAATATCATGTGGAAGTCCGTAGCTACATCAGCAGCCTGCCAGGCTGGCTCATCCATCATTCCATCTATCTGAACAGGAGAAACAGCACGGCATATGTGCAGTTGAAAAGCTTCGTTCTTTTTTTGCGCTACAGCCACCAGTGGCAATATAAGCAGGATATAACAACATAAACGGGGAATAATTCGCAAAATAATGAGATTGTGGTTCTACTGATCAAAGTACAAAAAACAAATACCAATTCACAACCTTATCTTTGTACCAAAGGAGTACTTATGCAGTTAGAAACTATGTCCAATGATCCGCTTCATGGATTAACACTTGAGATGATCGTTACACATCTTGTGGAAAGTTATGGATGGGATGAACTGGGACAACAAATCAGGATTAACTGTTTTACAAGTAACCCTTCTATCCAGTCCAGTTTAAAATTCTTACGCAAAACACCCTGGGCCAGGACCAAAGTGGAAGACTTCTACAAATACTCCCTGCGTAAGAATAAGCTCAAATAATACCAGGGCTTCTTTCCTGCATCAAACTCTTCCGGCTGTATGGCCGTTTAGTATCTGGTTAACGGTATCTATATGAAACAAACAAAAGCATTCATAGCTGCTATTCATCAGTAAGCGCTTCCATAAAAGCAATAATCGCTTTCTTTTCAGTAGTATCCAGGTGCAACTGCTCAGTACCCAGCGTTTGATTAGACAATGGCAATCCAATCCCATTCCCCCCTCCTCTATCATAAAAATCCATTACCTCATCCATATTCCCAAATGCCCCATGATGCATATAAGGGCCCGTTACCGCAGCATTACGCAATGTAGGTGTCTTAAACGCCCCTTTGTAAAATCCTATTTTGAAGAAAGAATAACGACCCTGATCCGTATCTGCAACAGGACGTAATAAGTCTTCATTCACAGGCGTCCCTAACACCTCGAATTCAGTCCGGTTATATAATGGCGGAGTCAATCCATTAAACAACGGCGCAAAGTGACAGGTACCACATTTCGCTTTTCCCATAAACAGATTAAACCCATGTTTTTGCAAAGCCGTTAAAGCAGCACGATCTCCATTCATATAATGATCAAAAGGAGAGTTAAAAGGTGTTAATGTTCTCACATAAGCAGCCAGTGCATGCACCACCATCTTTATGGTAATCCCCTTATATACTTTCTGTAAGCGATAAACAACTGTATCATCATCAGCAGCCATTTCCTGCCTGCTATGCATCACAGCAAGTACCTGCTCCTCCAGGCTTTTCACCCGCCCGTCCCAGAACTGTGAATACTGAAAACAGGCATATAACAAACCAGGCGTATTCCTGGGTAACACCCCGCCATCCAGCGCAGCATTCTTTACCAGCCCATCCGTAAAATGCTTATCCGGCTGATGACAGGTAGCACAGCTCCGCGTATTGTTCCCGGACAATGCCGGCTCAAAAAACAGTCGTCTTCCTAAAGCGCTGTCCCCTATATTCCCTCCACCTGGAAAAGCAGCTTTTCTCAAAGCATTCTTACTAAACAATTCATCTTCATCCAATGCAGGAGTACTATGCACATCAAATCCCCTGGCATGCATAAAATCACTCAACTGCCTTTCTAAAGGCAAAGCATAATCCGCTAAAAAAGTCAACCGGTCAAACCGGTCAAAATCCCTGGCACGTCGCAGATAATCTATCGCTTTCCTCAGAGAATACCCTATACTGTCACTGGCAGTCGTATAAGGTAGTACCACTTCATTCACCGCCTCCATAGCGGCCCTGGACTCATCTATTCCGCTCTTCAGTAATGGGGCATCATAACCCGCAATATACAGGGTCATAATACGTATCAGCTCCAGCTTCACACTCTCAAACACCTGCCCGTCCGTAGCGGAGAAGTGATATAATAAAGAAGGCAGATCGGCAGCCGTATTAGCTACTACCTCTGCCTGCGCCATTAGTTCCTTTTTCCTGGAATACACGGCTGAATCATACAGCAAAGATTCTATCTGCTGTAATCCCACCGGGGCTTCATACTCTATATAAGGCTCATCTATTTCATACCTGGGTGGAGAATTGAATACATATGCCTCACTGGCAAAAAAGTATTCCATGAAAAATGCCAGTTGCTTATAACTGATCCGGCATTGGCGCAAGGCCTCTTTAGCACGGGATAGTGTAACCGTATCATTTACATCTATCTGTGCAATAGCCTGCTGCATGGCAGTAGCCTTTGCGCTGAAAGTAACCTGTGTCTTTTTTACGTAATCGGTTATACGTTTGGGTGTCCCTCCCGGTAAAGCCAGTGTCATTACTGTAAACAGGCAAACACCGGAAAGGACAATGATTATCTTCATTTAGTAGCAATGATGGTAAAAGAATCCTTCACACAACTCTCTTTATCTTCCACAAAATAAGAAGATGTTCCCACCTTTGTTGTAATAGTAATACTACGTGTAGTCGTTATGTGATCACTCCATTTATAATTGCCTGTGAAAGAGGCAGTCAGCGTAATCTTCTCTCCTGCTTTCGCCTTAATTACTTTATGCTGGTTCACTTCTTTCATCATAGTGAAATGGTCCCTGATCACCCCATCCGCACAAATCCATTTGAGGTCCAGCCTGTTACCCTGCACTTCCAGCAAACTGGCACCGCCCTCAGTAGCATTGGAATACTGCATGGCATTGTGCGGAAAAGCCGGTTGCGTACCCCCCAGCTTACCGGAAGAACCGGTTACTACATATACAGTACCCTGACCGCTAGCATCCTTTACATACGGACAGGAATTCTCACTCCCATCATACAAACCGGAAGAGTTACTGAGATTATGCAACGCAGCACTGAAAGTAGTCTCCTTACCATAATGTCCCTTCATTAAACGGGAACGCTCATAATCGTGACTATGCCCGCATAACACCAGGTCTACTCCATACCGCTCCAATATCCGGATGAAATTCTCCCTGATGGCCGTCAGCTCATCTGTATCATCAGAATTATGAGATCCCATGGTATAAGGAGGATGATGCCAGTAAGCCACTACCCACTGTTTGTTTTTATTCGCTTCCAGATCACGCTTTATCCATTGCACCTGTGGCCCCAGTGTATCATACAAACGATACTGGTTCTCTTCCATCCCATAAGAATCCAGTGATAAGAAATGGATATTGCCCACATCAAAAGAGTAAAAAGCCTGTGTATTCGAAGCTACCCCACCGGACTCTCCCTGTGTTGGCATAGAGAAATTCTGATAATAAGCTGTCTGATGGGTCTTTTGCGCCATCTCAACGGCTCCGGGGAAATCCTTGTCATTATAATCATGATTACCGGGAGAAGGGAACATCGGATATTTCTTCAACAGATCATCCTTATAAATGTTAAAAAACTTCGACTGAAACTCTGCATCCGTTCCACTGTTATAGGCATTATCCCCCAATAACAACCAGGCATCCATATAATTCCCGTTCAGGTATTTCAATACCGACGCCTTTACATTGCGTTGATTCACGGAGTTATTCCCACAATCCCCGAAAGCACCAATTCTGTAAGTAGCGGCTTTACCCGTCTCCGGCAGTGTATAAAAGTAATTCTCCTTATCCCCCTGTAAAACACCGGTAAATGTACCAATGGTATAGTAATAACGGGTATGCGGCTGCAAACCTTTCACCGTAACAATATGTTCCGTACGTAAAATGGAATCATCCACAAACTGGTCCGCCTTTTCAACACCATAACGTACCCTGCTGCGGGTAGCTACATCGGTACGCCAGCGCACTGTCATACTGGTTGCGGAACCCACCTGTAAATAAGGCCCACGGATCAACGCTGCCGGTGCTGCATCCGGATTATCCTCCTGTGCATTTGCTGTTATACAGCCTATCATTAAACATCCCAACAGGAAAAGTCTCATCTGTAATTTTTTGTGCGAGGTAATCATTTTCAAACTTTTTATCACCATCCTACCTATGAAATTAATATTAATTGTTACCGGTGGTAGCCCTTCTTTTTCAGGTAAGATAACAATTGCTCAGGATAATTTGTTTGTATCACATTCACCTGTTTCATTTTCAGCATCTCCTCAAATCCCGACCCTGCTTGCACTTCTTCCATGTCGTCATATTTCCCTAAAGCATTTGCCCATACCCTCATACCTGCCTTATGCACCTCACTCATCAAACTATCCGAATAAAAAGATTCATCTATATGCATGATAGAAAAGCTCTTCATGTCCAGTACTGTCCTTACTTCTTCCACATTATGCACCCTGGGCATCACCGGTAGACCCGCAACAGCATCCTTATAATCATATACAAAAAACAGTACCTGTTTTTCCATCTGATTAGCCTTCACTAATCTGTAAGTCTCTTTCAATGCAGAAGATGTCTCTGCCTTAAAATCAAGATCTATCATGATAAGCCCCTTCGTCAGCTTAAGCACTTCCTCTAAGGTAGGAATATGCTCTGCTGTAATATGTCCCTCTTTTTTCAACCTGAGCAAAGCAATTTCCGCATAAGTCATTTCACTCACCAGCCCCTTTCCATTGGTGGTACGATCAACACGCTGATCATGCATTATCACGATCTTCCCGTCTTTGGTTTCTCTTATATCCAGTTCTACTATATCTATTCCTGCGGCTATGGCCCTTTTGATAGCAGGCAAAGAATTCTCGGGATAATTGTTATGATCCGCGCGGTGCGCAGCCACTAACACCTTCTCCGGATGGTGATAAAAATCATCAATAATGGGGTCTACCGGTGAAGGATGTATGAATACCAGCAATGATACCAGGAAGTATTTATACATTATCTGATCCTTTGTTGTTTTAAATATTTTACCAGCGCAGCAGGATGATCTGTCTGCATCCCCGGAACACCTTCCTTTAATGCTTTTGCCCATATATCAGGGCCTTCTTCCCCACTCTGCACATCCAGCCATACCGCTATTCCCCTGCTTTTAAACAAAGCCAGTGTTTCCGCACTATACTCTCCCAGAGACCCATCTACTCCAGCAATGGAATACGTATCCAGGAAGGCACTTATGTCTTTATCCGGCGCACTGGTAAGCATAGGCATATCCGGTGCTACCTCATTCCACAACTTCAACTGCTCCAGTGTATTCGCATACACCACTACCTGTTTCTCCATCCCCGCTGCACAAATCATCCGGTAAGTCTCCCTTACATCTGCCTCTTTAAAATCAAGATAGATCTTCACCTTATTCCGGCAAAGTTTTAATACATCTTTGAAAGAAGGGAGCTTCTTCACTTCATCATCACTCAGCTCCTCAAGACTATTATGCCTGATTACCAGGTCACCTTTTTTTGTTGTCCTCAGATCTGTCTCTATATAATCTACACCTACCCGTATCGCACTGGCATAAGCCGCCAGTGTGTTCTCCGGCAATAAAACATGATCGCCCCTGTGGGCGATCACGATATGTTTATGCTTTGACACTGGTACAACAGGATGCATCATTGCCATCATCATTATAAAAATTCTCATAAAAATTATTTAAGATACCACATCAGTGTAGTTGTCTGGTCAGCGCCCTGTCTTGCTACAGCAGATTTATATTGTGAAAGATTGTAAGATTGTTCAGTTGTAGGATAAATATATCTGGAAGGGATATTGCGTATGGCAGACAATGGCCCGGGTACAAAAGCAGGGTATCCTGTACGCCGATGATCAAACCATCCTTCTGCTCCCTTTAAAAACAGAGCGATCCACTTCTGTGTAATCAACTGGGATAATGTGCCTTTATAAACCACGGCAGGTTGTTCCATATAAGTACCTGCTTTAACGCCGTTCTGTTCCAGAGACGCTGTTATTCCCTTATAGTAAAGAGAAGCCGCTGTTTCATCACTCACTGTCACTGCTCCACGCTGCACCGCTTCCGCTAAAATAAAACACTGCTCTGCATACGTCATTAAACTTGCCTTCAGCAAATCATTCGCATTCTGATAAAAGATGGCAGACAATTCAGAAATATGTGCTTCCCCTCCATTGTAATCATAAGGAGAAGGGATTGCATTTGGTACGCCCACATATGTATTGCCATCAACCGTATATCCTGTTTCGGAAGCCACTGGCGCTATCCATACGGCCAGTCGCGGATCATTCAGGGATAATAACGTGTCTACGATTTCCTTACTTGGTTTATACTTATTTACCTCTGTCACCTCACTCACCAGATTCCCCCCGTCCCAGCTATCAGAAGAAGTAACTCCCAGGTATTTCACCGCTGCATTATCACTATTACTTTCAAACAAAGGATACTTTGCAGGATCATTCAACATTGTCTGCATAGCTGTAAAAGCAGTGGCATCATGAGAAGAGATACGTAATAATAAACGGAGATGTAGTGCATTCGCGAACTTACGCCACTTCAGATTATTGCCACCATATAATACATCGTAGGTAGTATTAATAGCAAGGCTCGTATTCGCCAGGCTATCATTCGCGGCAGTCAGCGTCTTTAATAAATCTGTATAAATCACTTCCTGCTGATCATACTTCGGATGAACAATACCACTATCCTTTGAAAGCAACGCTTCGCTGTAAGGACAATCACCATACAGGTCAGTGATATATGCGAAGTTAAACACCCTGATAATCTGCGATACGGCCATATACTGTTTCATACCACTTTCCGCAGCCAGGTCATATAACTGTTTATTGACTGACAGCGTTCCATAATAGCTGTCCCAGTTCTCAGCAGACCAACCGAATAAATCATCTCCTTCATTCCTCACCTTGGTAATGTAACGCCCTGCTTCTGCGGGTTTGCCCATAAATGCATCATCCTGGTAGGCATAAGCCGTTTTAATGAGGGCAGTGGATAAAAGGTACTGCGGACTAATAGTCGTTGCTGTATTCGGATCAGTATTGATCGCATCGAAATTCTTTGTACAGGCACTCAATAATAACACCAGCGCCAGCATATATATCGCTTTCATGCAGATAAATTTTAAAAGTTAAGACCCAGCTTAATACCATAAGAACGGGTGTAAGGGAGTGACCAGCTGGTAGTACCCGGAGTAATACTACCGTTACTGATACTCATAGCCGTTTCAGGATCATATCCCTGTCCTGCTGCTGTCCAGCTAAACAGGTTCCTGGCAATCAATGACAGTGAGAGATTCGATACCGGCCAGTGACCAAGCTGTTGCTTGCTGAACAGGTATGTCAGACTCACCTCACGCAGCTTTACGTATGTAGCGCTGAATGTATTGCGGGAATGCATCTTCCAGTAGTAATCACCATAAAATGTTTCCGGATCAGTGATGTTCGTATTCTTCACATAACCACCATTTCCATCAGCGATATAACCATCTTCTATCATTCCGTCTGTACGATCTGTAGTACCATCATTCCAACTGAGACCTCCATGCTGTAAATCCCTTCCCTTCAAAGTATTCACCGTACGTCCGTCAGACAACAGGTTCATATATACATAAGAGAAGAACTTACCGCCCTGACGCCAGTCTATCAGCGTATTTAAAGTAAAATGTCTGTAGGTAAAGGTATTGGTGATGCCCACCATGAAATCCGCATTATAGTTACCGATCTTGATCAGGTCTGTTGCATACTGTGAATGCCCTGTATTATCCAGCAACTCCTTACCTTTAAAGGGGCCGTCGGGTACCGTTGCCCAGGTCTTGCCATACATATCTCCTATCTTCTGACCTTCTCTTATCTGGTACTGCACGCCTTCTGTGCTACCCTGCAGATAGTTGGTGATATCATCCGTCAGTTTAATTACTTTATTCCTGTTACGGGTGAAGTTGGCCCCAATTTCCCAGATGAATTGTTTAGCTATTGGTGTACCATTAATTCCTAACTCCCATCCCCTGTTACGTATTTCACCGGCATTGATGATTTTAGCGCTATAGCCGGAAGTCATGGTAGTAGGCGTTTGTATGATCTGATTACGGCTATTGGTAGTATAATAAGTAGCTTGTACTCCCAGTCTGCCTGAGAAGAATTTCAGGTCAGTCCCTATTTCATAAGAAGTGGCAATCTCCGGTTTCAGATTGTTATTCTTCAGTAGTGAACTGAAGTTAGCCAGCTTCACATCACCCCAGTCGGGAGAGTTAAAATAGAAGTTATTATAGAGGCTGTAGGGATCAGTATCTTTACCTACCCTCGACCAGTTCAATCTCAGTTTAGCAAATGATAACAGCTTGCTTTGGATGTTGAACATATCTGATACGATCAGGCTTAAAGAAGCAGAGGGATAAAAGTAAGAGTTGTTATTTGCTGGCAATGTACTTGACCAGTCATTCCTGGCGGTTAAATCCAGATATGCATATCCTTTGTAAGCCAGTTCTCCCATACCATATACACTATTGATCCTTTTCTTTGATTTATAAGAAGCGTTGGCAATAGTACCCGCAGCTGCATTGGAAATATTATACACACCCGGCATTACCAGTGTACCGGCCGTCTGCGAAGAGGTATTGGCACGCTGGTCCATGCGGTTAGCACCCGCAGAAACAAAGAACGACCACTCCTTCGGTAATGTTTTTTTATACGTCAGCAAGAAGTCTGTATTCTGTTCACTGCTAAATAAATTACTTACAGCGTAGCCCCCATAAGGATTCTTGATAGCGCTAAATGCACGTTTACTCTCATCAGTCTCTGTATAAAAATCCAGGCCGGTACGCGCCATCAGGGTAAGGTCTTTCAGCAGTTCCATACTCACCTGTACGTTACCTGTCAGGTGGTTACGGGTATATCCGTTCGTCAGCTCATTTGCTACGAAATAAGGATTGTCCGTATTCCCCTGATCCTGTGAAAACTGTTGTAATCCTTCCTGTCCTTTTATCCAGTAATTCTTCAACTCTTTTGTGTTGATATTCGCAGGCATGGTGTACACAATACTGCTGGAGCTACCCCGGTTAAACGTAGGTCTGTTATTACTATGGTTATTAGTGTAAGCAATATTGGACGTTACCTTGATCTTTGGATTCAGTTCATAGCCTGTGGCCAGGTTGAGTGTATTCCTTTCCAGATCAGTATTAGGCGTAATCCCTTTATTCTGCAGGTTTGTATAGGAAAGCCGGTAGTTATTACCAGACACCGCTACATTGCTTGTATACGTCTGCCCTGTGCGGTAAAAGTCCTTTATCCTGTTGGGGTATGATACCCAGTCTGTAGGTATCTGGTCGCCATTTGCATCAACAGGACTATTCCACTGCAGATGTTTGGTCCCCTGGTCTAATCTTGGCCCCCATGAAGCTGTAGATAAAGTATTAGTAGGATCAATGGACCCTGTTGCATCTCCTGCACCATATTCATTCTGGAACTGAGGGAACTGCCAGGCCTTGTCAAACATCGCCGTAAAGTTCACACTCACATTCAATTCCTTCTTTTTCTTTGTACCTGTTTTAGTAGTGATCAGCACCACTCCGTTTCCGGCCCTGCTACCATATAAGGCAGCAGCACTGGCGCCTTTTAATACAGTAATAGTAGCAATGTCGTCAGGATTGATATCAGACACCGGACTACCATAATCCACCGTTACCTGCCCTATCGGTTGTGAAGGCGCCCTGTTAGCCGATATAACAGGCACCCCATCCACTACAAATAAAGGCTGGTTACTATTAGTAATAGAAGAAGATCCACGGATGGTAATAAGTACAGACCCACCGGGATCAGAACTGGCGCTTCTGATATCGACACCAGCTACTTTACCAGACAATGCATTTACTACATTTACTTCTTTCACGGTATTCACTTTTGAACCGTCCAGTGTAGCAATAGAATACCCCAATGCTTTCTCCTCCCGTTTCACGCCCAGCGCTGTTACCACTACGGCTGAAAGGTCTTTTATATTCGTCAGCAGTTGTATATTCAGCAGACCGGAAGTTCCTGCTTTTATTTCTTTAGCAACATATCCCATAGAGCGGAATACCAGTATAGACTCAGCATCAGCCACTTCAATAGAATAATGTCCTTCCGCATCTGCCACCACTGTTTTCCCGGATGCCTTATCTGTAACAACAGCGCCCGGAACCGGCTCCCCTTTTTCATTACTGATCAAACCGGATATTACTTTGTTAAAGACCACCGTAGAACGTACTGGTCTGATCGCATAATCAGCGGCTGTTATTTTCACCATTACCAGTCCTAACGGCAATAGCATCTTTGACACTTTTTCCTCACTGAAAGGGCCGGAAACAGGTACCTGTTCAAGAGATACATATTTGTTGGCAAGTGTAGCACTGCTGTAGTTAAAATTCACATGGAAGGAATGCTGCATCCTTTGTAAAGCCTCTGCCAGAGATACCATTTCCTGGTTCACCGGCGGCCTGTTGAATGTATGTCCGTCAGCTGTCACTACTTTCAGTTGAAGCAATAGAACGACAGCCAGGACAATGTACCTGTTAAATTTAATGTCCATAAAAATACTTATAAGTTTCTTTCTTAAGAAGCGATGTCTTTATTGAAAAATGATTGTATTCCCCTTTACTGTTACTGACATATTATATACCAATCCAATTGCTTTTAACAACATCTGTGTATCATCCGCAGGACAAGATCCCGTAAATGTATCCTGCATTCTTTTTTTATCCTTCCATGTAATGTGGTACCCGTAATTATCTTCAAGTACCTGTGCCACCCTGCTTAAAGGCGCATTGGTAAAGTACAGGCGATGCTGTTTCCATGATGTATATGCAACAGGGGTTACATCGCTTAAATGGATCCCTGTACTGTTCAGTTCTATCATCTGACCCGGATGCATGCTGCATGTACCTTTAATATCTCCTGTACCCGTCGCTGTCACCTTTCCTTTCTCCAGCACTACCACTACTTTATTCCTGCGGCAATATACATTAAACTCTGTACCTATCACAGCCACATCCAGTCCATTTGCATGCACCACAAACTTGGGATGATAACCGGAAGGCTTTTTCGTTACTGTAAAGAAAGCTTCTCCTTCTATCCAAACTTCCCTTTCTTTCCAGGAGTTCCAGCGTTTTTTATAGTGTAAGGTAGAATGAGCATTTAGCAGCACCTTAGACCCATCCGGAAGGACAACTTCCTTCGTCGCTGCGTAGGCAGTAGACTCCCCCATCGTTGGATTGCGCATAAAGGCTATAAATACCCCTATTAACAACAGAGAAGCAGCTACGGCTGTCATTTTATACATGAATATCCTTTTCGCACGTTTATTCAGCAGTGCATCAATGTTCTTTTTCACGGTCACCATTTCAGGTATAGGTCCGGACTTTATCCTTAAACCGGTAAACAGCGCGTCTTTAGTATTATCCTGATTCATTGTTACAGATAAGAGTAGATAAGGGGTATAAAAACCCTCAGGAAGATAAAAAATATTTTAATTTCTGATAAACTCGGATAAACCGGTATTCCGGGAAAGGATCTCCCGGATATCGTCCAATGCCCTGTAAATGAGTGTACGGGCATATTTCACTTCTTTAAGTGACATGATTTCTGCAATCTCTACATAAGTGATATCCTCAAAGAAATACAGGTAAACGGCTTCTCTTTGTCTGGTAGTCAGTTTATTGACGATACCCTGTATCGCCTCACTTTTGTTAATGGCTATCAGTGCATTGTCGGCAGATAACTCCAGCTGAAAATCGTAGGAGTCCTCATCATCCAGTGTCTCGAACATCTTCACTTCCTTGTTAATAGTCTTCAGCAGTCTCCTTCTTACAGACACAAACAGGTAACTCTTTAAATGTGTAACAGTCGTATTCTTTGGGGGTTTGCAGAAGAGTTCAATAAAAAAATCCTGCATTACATCACTGATAAGTTCTCTATCAGGCGTAAAACGCAGGCAGTATTGAAATAACTGTGAGAAATAAGTGGCATAAATGTTATCAAAGGCAGCCCTGTCTCCTTTACAAAACCGGTTCCACACCTGGTTTTCTTCATCTGGATCTATCGCCTTTCCTTTCATATTAGTTCATATTACCAGCGGTATAGTTCTGGATTTAGCACATGCAATCCCCCGCAAAGCTATCAGATAACTTTGTTAGCTGGTAATAGAACGTATTATTTTATTGTTAACGCCGAACCTCATTTGTAAAACACTTTCTCCAGTTGATCAAATCCATGTATCGCATTCGCCGGTAGTTTTTCTCCTTTTTCTCCAAATACATACATCGCAGACTCTTTTTCTATCGTTACCTTCGACTCATCCAGTGCATGCATATCCAGGCCCAGGTATTTAGCCATAAATTCATACACTGCCTGTCTCTTGTTAATCCCAAAATCATGACCTTCCGCTGGCAGATGCACATTGGAAACATTCCCGCTTTTATTATAATAGCCATATACCTTCTGCAGATAAGGGAAATCATGCTCCGGTGTTTTATCCGTCCAGTCCTGCCCGTCGCTTACCAGCAGTTGCGGATGTGGCGCTGCCATAGCAGCAATCTCCACATTGTCTGTCCTGCCACCACAGGCATGAACCGGCATCCCGCTTTCACAAGGGCATCCCCCGTAGAAATACGAGCTGATAGCCACTACAGGGGCGCTTATCTTTATACGTTCATCAATCGCTGCTACCAATACTGTATGACTCCCTGCCCCGGAACCACCGGTAATGCCTACTCTGGCAGTGTCTGCATCACGCAAAGACAACAGGTAATCGAGGATACGGATAGTACCCAACGCCTGTATCGTCATCGCCAGGCTCTTACGATGATCAGGAACGTCGAACTGTAAAAGAGACTCTCCCCAGGCAAAAAGGTCATAGCTGAATGCCATCGCGCCCATACGCGCCAGTGAAGCACAACGGTACTGGCAGTCGGGTCTGTAGCGTTGCTTTTCCCAATGGCCGTCCGGATTAAGAATTACGGGTATCTTTCCCTTATAATGGGCAGGCTTGTAAAGTGAGCCATTGATATACACCCCGGGCAGAATTTCAATAGCGATATTACGTACAGTATACCCATCAAATTTTCTCTCGGGAGTAATGACAGGTGAAGATGCAGGGGCAGCAGGTAAAGGAGATAGCTGCAACGCTTCCAGCATACAACTTTTCAACTGTTTCTTTCGCTGTTCCCATTGCTGTATATTACTATATTGCGCAGCAATCCTGTCTAACTCTGCCCATCCTTCTGCCACAGGCCAGCGATAGTATTCATACTCACCCAGCTTATAAACAGCGTCTTTCTCTTTCCTTACTTTAAGATCCAACGGCGTAAGTATATTATCCAATGTAGCTTCCAGGGTAGGACGGTAACGCCAGTCGGCATACAACACCCACCTGTTATCCACCTGTGCAGGTGAGTACCTGATCTTTATATGGAATCGCTGCTCAATATCAGCCAGCACCGCTGCAAGCGGTCGCTTATAAGCACTGTCGGAATTTTGTTGTGCATACAGGTATGGCATGCCCAACAGTAACAGACAAAGGGTTAATAATATGTTTTTCATAACATGGATAATCAATAAGTGTAAGTTATACAATAAAAATATTACTTTCCGGAAAAATCAAAATACAATACTATTTGTAATGCCCTGGGTATGGTCACTGCCAGTACCGGAGAGATACTGCCATTCTGTAGACTGTCCAAAGGTTACATGGAATACCAGTAACAGCGCTACTATATTTAGCTTTTTCATAACCCCCTCAAATTAAATAAAAAAAGGTGCAACTTTCGCCGCACCTTTTTTTAATTGTTTATCAAAAACTTAATATTTAACTATTTTAAACTCCGTTCTTCTGTTCACCTGGTGTTCTGCTTCAGTACAGCTAACTCCGTTGGTACATTTATTCAACAGCAGGGTTTCGCCATATCCTTTCGCGCTTACCCTGTTTTTACTGATCCCTTTAGCTATCAGGTAAGCCACCACAGATCCCGCACGCTTCTCAGACAGGTTCATATTATATGCATCATTCCCCCTGCTGTCCGTATGTGATCCCAGTACGATCCAGATAGTCGCATCACTCTTCATCAGTTTCACCAGTTTATCCAGTGAAGCCTGTGCATCTGGTCTGATATGGAAGTTATTGAAATCAAAATAAATGTTATCCAGCTTGATTTCCTTATTCATTTCGATCTTCGTTAACGGAACCGGTTTCCCCCCGATTGAATCACCGGTTATCTCATTCACATGATAATCAGATTTCTCTACAATGAGTTTGTAACTGCTATCCTTATCAAGTCCAACCACTACTTTACCATTTTCATCTGTCTGTGTTTTTATCGCAGGACTACCGTCCTGTACGATCGTCACTATACCATTCTCAAGTGGTTCTTTCGTTTTCTCATCAATTACTGTAATAGCTACCGGAGTTGCCGGTACTTCTCTTTCATACACTTTATACACGTCATCACTACCAATACCACCTTCTCTATCCGAAGATAAATAAGCAATGCCACCGGCCTCTCTCAAACTGAAAGCAAAATCATCCTGCGGAGAATTTACCGGATATCCTGCATTCTTCACAACACCACCAGGAGCCATACTGTAAATATCCAGTCCGCCCATACCTACACGTCCATCGCTGGAAAAATAAAGCGTATTATTCTTATCAACAGCCGGGCTTCTTTCATTACCCGTTGTATTCACTTCTTTCAGATTCACCGGTTGTCCCCATTCATCAGCAGTTTTAACACACTTATAAATATCAGAACCACCTGCACCACCCGGCATATTCGATGAAAAATAAATCGTATTCCCATCCGCAGTAATAAACGGATCACTTACAGAATATGCATCTACTTTATTGTAAGGGAAAGCAACAGGGGCCGACCAGTTACCTGCACTATCTTTTTTACTGTGATAAATTTCGATATTGATGGTAGAAGGTTCTCCTTTAGCCCTGGTGATCTTACGTGGTATGCGTGTCAATGAGAAATACATTTCATTCCCATCCTTTGTAAAACTAACAGGCCCCACATGATAATCAGTACCCGTTTTCAAAGGGAATAAATGCACACTGTCCGTGCTACCCGATTTAAAAAACAAATGCAGGTAATCATTACCCGTCCAGCCATACAACTGACTATCAGGATCTATCCTTGTATCAAATCTTAAAAAGGCTTTTTTAGGTTTCAGATGAGTAACACCATCCGCATACCGGTCTGATGTAAACACAGTACCATCCATATAGGGCACAGCTCCCCAGTCGGACTGCGCTGAATTCAGCACCTTATAGTTATCTATCCGTATAGGATCAGGGTTCTTCATCCAGGCGATAGCAGAATCGCAGGAATTCGCCCAGATGTCCTTCTGAGCGGCCGTCACATTTTTATCCGCAGCAGCATAACTCAGATACTGTGTTTTTGCTTCTGCATATTTGGAATTGTTTTGCAATGCCCGTGCATAATGCAGGATATTCTCCGGTTTACTTCCCTGCATCTTTATAGCAATCGCATACCAGCTTTCTGCCTGTTTATAATCATTATTAAACCGGTAGCAGTCGGCCAGCCGTTCAGCAGCATGTAAAGTAGCCTTCTTTTTATACGCCT
Source organism: Chitinophaga oryziterrae (assembly GCF_009758125.1). Lineage (GTDB taxonomy): Bacteria > Bacteroidota > Bacteroidia > Chitinophagales > Chitinophagaceae > Chitinophaga > Chitinophaga oryziterrae. The sequence goes on along the minus strand of NZ_WRXO01000001.1, from coordinate 1,338,972 downwards.
GCTCGTAAAGATCAATAGCTTTGGCATATTTAAATGCTTCGTATTGTTTATCGGCCTCATTAAGTATATATTGGCCCACTGCATTTAAAGACGAAAACAACAAACACAGGCAGATAGCGTAGTGTAACTTTTTCATTATTGTTTAATTTAAAACACCCTGGGGGTTGCCATTCTGAGATTTTGTTTATTGAATGTAAACCCTACAGATATCTCATGTGTACCGCTGCTATAACCCTGCAAAGGTCCGATAGAGAAATCATAGGCATATGCTACACGCAACCCTTTCACAGGGAACAGCTCTACCGCAGCTACTACAGCGTTGCGGTAAAGAAGGTTTTTCTGGAGATAACTTTTATCATAGATATTCACCCTGCTGCGGTAAGAACCACCCAGCCAGATGATCTCTTTATACATCAGGAATGTATTCAGATCAAGACTTGTCGGGCCACCCAGATCATCTTTCAACAGGAAAGATGGTTTCAGCTGGAAGTTCTCATCAATAGCCACCAGCATACCTGCCGTCACATAATAATGCAGTTTGGTTTGCGGAACATAGGTAGAATGACTGTTGATATACTGTACTATGAGGTTATCAAAAGATAATCCCGCATAAAACCTGTTATCGGAATAGAACACGCCCGCTCTTGCATCAGGCGCTATCTTATTCTGCGTACCCGCCGGCATATCCGTTTCAGGATCATTCGTTGTGAGCAGTGATGCATTCAATCCTGTTTGCATCACACCTACACTTAATCCCAGTGCCAGTCTTGAACTACCATCAGGGTTCAGACGGATACGGTAAGCATAACTGCCATAGGCAGACAGGTTGCTTTGTGCGCCCAGCTTATCGCTGGCTACCTGGAAGGCCAGGCCCACGTTACCGTCGTTCGCAATGGCATCCACTGCCAGCGAGAAACTCTTAGGAGCACCGGGAACACCAGTCCACTGCGTCCGGTAGAAGCTGTGTAAGTTCAGCTGTTCTTTATAACCTGCATATGCCGGGTTGATATAAATCCCGTTAAACATGTACTGGCTATACTGGGCATCCTGCTGGGCTTTAGCTTTAAAACCCAGCACTAAGGACAACCCTGTTATCAATAATATCTTCTTCATAGTATTATTTTTTAAAAGCCCTTACAAGTGTAATAAAGCCTTTAATCACCTCCCATTGCGAATTACTTGTACGTTTTATACGCAGCAGGTAATAATAAGTACCTTCATTTAAACCATTACCATCCCAGCGATTCTGATAGTTCTTCTGTCTGAATACCTCATTACCCCAGCGGTTAACAATGATCAGCTCATTATCCGCATATTGATTCAGGTCCCTTATCTCAAATACATCATTCTTACCATCTCCATTTGGTGTAAACAACGTTGGTACATTTACATCTCCTGCCTTGACGGTTATTGTCACCATAGCAGCATTTGAATAATAACCTTCCGCATTCTTCACCCTGTAAGTAAAGACATCGTCACCTACATAACCTGCTGCCGGAGTATACGTAACAGTTCCGTCAGGATTCGCTACTACTGTTCCGTGATCAGGCGCTGTCACTATTTCTACTGTCTGATCGTTCAGTGTAGATGTACCCGCATCATCGTTATCCAGTACGATTATAACAATCGCCTTATTTACATTGGTATTTGTCTGGTCATCTGCAGCTACCGGCGGAGCAGGTAATGCAGTAACAGTTGAATCATTGTTGTTTTCATCCGTACCTGAGATATCCCCTACCACAGTTGCTCCTGGTGTTGCAGCGCTTACAGAAGCAGAATTGCTAACTGTTCCTGCCGCTTTTTCAGCATCTGTTAAAGTATATACTGTTGTATAGGTAGTGGAAGCACCAGGCAGCAATCCGCCACTCACATCAATACTCTTGTTGCTGATACCCAGTTTCGTATCTGTCAGTGTAACCGTACTTAAAGTAACATCGCCGGTATTTTTGAAGATGAATGTATATGTTACCTTATCACCGTTTACCACCGCCGTTTTCACCAGCGTTACAGCAGGACTACCGGGATTTACTGTAAGATTCACTATCACCGTAGTTGTACCACCATTGCCATCATCTATCGTTATTGTAAAACCATCTGTTCCGGTATAACCAGGTGTTGGTGTATAGGTATAAGCACCGGTTGTGTTATCAACTGTAGCTGTACCATGTGCAGGATCCGTAGCTTTTGTATAGGTAACCACATTTCCATCTGCATCAGCACCTGTGACAGTGCCACTTACTGCGGTTTCTTCTGTAGTCGTTTTTGTATCACCAGTGCCGGTAGGATTATCATTCACTGCTGTTACGGTAATGCTCACTGTTACGGTTTTAGTACCACCATTACCATCATCTATCGTCACGGTGAAACTATCCGGGCCGTTATAATCAGCAGCAGGCGTATAAGTATAAACACCGGTTGTCGGATCAACAGTAACTGTTCCGTGTGATGGATCTGTTGCCTTCGTATAAGTCAGCGCATCACCATCCACATCCGTTCCTGTTATTGTTCCATTCACTGGTGCATCCTCATTAGTCGTATTTGTATAATCCGGACTGGTAGGCGGATCATTCACAGGATCAACTGTGATATTCACCGTTACTGTTTTAGTCCCACCATTCCCATCATCTATCGTTACGGTGAAACTATCCGCGCCGTTATAATCAGCCGCTGGTGTATAAGTATAAGCTCCGGTTGTTGAATTTACGGTAACCGTTCCATGTGAGGGATCTGTTGCTTTGGTATAAGTCAGCACATCCCCTTCTGCATCCGTTCCTGTTATCGTTCCATTCACTGGTACATCCTCATTCGTTGTATTTGTATAATCCGGACTGGTAGGCAGGTCATTCACAGGATTAACTGTGATAGTTACCGTTACTGTCTTAGTCCCTCCATTGCCATCATCTATCGTTACAGTGAAGCTATCCGGACCGTTATAATCAGCCGCAGGCGTATAAGTATAAGCACCGGTTGTTGGATCAACAGTAACTGTTCCATGTGATGGATCTGTAGCCTTTGTATAAGTCAGCGCATCACCATCTATATCTGTTCCTGTTATTGTTCCATTCACTGGTGCATCTTCATTCGTTGTATTCGTATAATCCGGACTGGTAGGTGCATCATTCACAGGATCAACTGTGATATTCACCGTTACTGTTTTAGTTCCACCATTCCCATCATCTATCGTTACGGTGAAACTATCCGGGCCGTTATAATCAGCCGCTGGTGTATAAGTATAAGCACCGGTCGTTGAATTTACCGTAACCGTTCCATGTGAGGGATCTGTTGCTTTGGTATAAGTCAGCACATCCCCTTCTGCATCCGTTCCTGTTATCGTTCCATTCACTGGTACATCCTCATTCGTTGTATTTGTATAATCCGGACTGGTAGGTGGGTCATTCACAGGATTAACTGTGATAGTTACCGTTACTGTCTTAGTCCCACCATTGCCATCATCTATCGTTACAGTGAAACTATCAGGGCCATTATAATCAGCCGCTGGCGTATAAGTATAAGCACCGGTTGTTGGATCAACAGTAACGGTTCCATGTGATGGATCAGTAGCTTTCGTATAAGTCAGCGCATCACCATCCACATCTGTTCCTGTTATTGTTCCATTCACTGGTGCATCCTCATTAGTCGTATTTGTATAATCCGGACTGGTAGGTGCATCATTCACAGGATCAACTGTGATATTCACCGTTACTGTTTTAGTTCCACCATTCCCATCATCTATCGTTACGGTGAAACTATCCGGGCCGTTATAATCAGCCGCTGGTGTATAAGTATAAGCACCGGTCGTTGAATTTACCGTAACCGTTCCATGTGAGGGATCTGTTGCTTTGGTATAAGTCAGCACATCCCCTTCTGCATCCGTTCCTGTTATCGTTCCATTCACTGGTGCATCCTCATTCGTTGTATTCGTGTAATCCGGACTGGTAGGTGCATCATTTACTGCAGTTATACCTATCGTTATCGTCTTTGTATCCTGTAGCGCTCCACCAGAACCGGTATTCCCGTTATCTGATACATTCACCGTCATAATAACGGATGCCGGCGGATTCTGTGAAGAAGAATAAGTGACATTATTAGCCGCTAAAAATGCATTGATATCAGTCAGGGTACCATTTAATATAAGTGCAGAAGGTGTACCACTCACGGTTACTCCTCCCGAAGAGGTTGCATTTATCACTCCGTCAGGAACAGAGAACGTTACTGTTATATTTCCTGCTCCTGCATCAATATCAGCTAAGGATACATCATTCAGAGAAACGGGAATATCTTCTGTAACGGCAAGACTGGCAGGTACTGTTATAACAGGCGCATCATTCACCGCATTAATGTTGATGTTCATGGTTGCATCCGCTGCCGCATAAGAAGTTCCATCGGAAGCATTCCAGTCGAAAGAGGTGCTACCATTCCAGTCAGCTGTAGGCGTAAAAGTAATATTCCCAAGCTGTGCAGCAGGGATCTCCTGTCCGGCAGTAATTACTAGACCACTCAACTTGAAACTACCATTCAGCGGTACACTTACAATCTTTATCTTATTCAGCGCAGTACCATCAAGATCTGAGTAATGAGTCGTGAAGTTGGCAGCCGTAAAGGTGAGTGTATTGTCCTCATTCGCAGATACTGTATTATTAGTAACAACCGGCAGGTTGTTTACGTCTGCAGAAACCAGGAAAGTGTAAGTTGCGCGGCCCACATTCGGATCATCGTTCACAATTGTAACAGTAGCAGTGTAAGTACCTATCGTATGAGCAGCCGGATTAAAACTCACTACAAAAGGAACGCTGGTTGCAGTTGATACTGCTGTTAACGCCGGCTGCGTAGTAACCGTAAAACCTGCATCTCCTGTAATTTTCACCAGTGGAGAGCCTGTCAGATTGATCACACCTGTTCCTACATTTTGAATAGTAAACGTGTGATTAACAGCAGCACCTGCGGTGATATTTGTACCATACCCTGTTCCGTCCGCAATATTTGTAGTGGCAGTGTTATCCGCAATAGTGATACTATTACCTGTTATATTAACATAAGGGGTCGTTAATATCACCATGGTAGTAGTAGCAATAGGTCCCGTTTCAATACCATCATTTACTGTGGTAGTAATAATACGGTCTGTTGTATTCGGAGAGCCGTTGGTGTTTTTGTAGGTAATCATCTTCAGCGCAGTTTCATACGCTGATGCAGAAGCTTGTCCGGATAAAGTAATCACACTCGTACCATTACCCGTCATCGTGATTCCCGCAGGTAATATACCGGTAAGCGTCAATGCTTCCGCGCCTGCATTCAGTACATTTGTTAAGGTAATGGTCGCACCAAATACATCCCCCCCATCCGGGTCAACAATCTTTATATCAGCATCTGTCACTATTGACCCCGTAGCACTTCCTGCTGCAAAATAATTCTTAAAATTATTAGTACCTGTAGCACCGGAACTATTATCAGGATCAAGATTAGTAACCGGACAATTATTTACATTAATCGTTTTGGTAATAATATTATTATCGTAGTAACACTCTTTATAACCCGTATTCTGATTTACAAGAGAAGCCAGTGTAAATGGTGTACCCACGGCAGTACCCACACCGCCAGTAACAAAACTGCCATTATCATTAATGATAAGTGTCATACTGATGTTCAGGTTACTGAAGCTGCTCAGGTCAACATTAAAATCAAAGGTTTTACATTCACCCTGGTCAATCGCCTGATTAAAAGTGCTGGTGTATAACAGCTTCGCAGTAGGATCTGAAGTAGGATCTCCTGCATAAAATGCAATAGGCATCCCACCACTGTTATTACCAGATCCGGGATTACAAACATTGACATGTGCTGTTACAATATTACAGGAACTACCCTTGGTAAAAGTAATATTCGAAGTATTAAAAGCGATATCCGGCTTGGAGCCATAAAAATCTGCCGATAACAGGAACTGGTAATAAGTAGTAGCCAGACCTGTTTTATTCGTAACTGTCAGCTGACTTTTATCAGCGGACAATGCAAACGAAATATCATACACATTAGGACCTTTAAATCCTACCGTATTTGTATGGGTGCGTGTGCTGGTATTGTCCAGCGGCACGCTTTTGAACGCATAATTATCATCTCTTCTCGTTGCATTTGACAACCCTACCTGCTGATAAAAATACCCGGTAGCCGTTCCCGCATTTAAGTCTATGTAAGCATAAGATGCCAGGGAATTTTCATTGCTTTCATTGTTTGTATTTACGGCATTACCTGTTTCATTAAAATAGATAAAGTTTGTACCTGAAGGAATATTAAAAACCCTCGCAACACCCGGACCAGAATCCACTCCCGAAGCAATACTCTTGATATCAGAATCGATAAATTCAGCGCTCATTCCCAACCCTACCCTGGTATAAAACTCTATTACATAAGCATCATCAAAATCCCGGGCATAATTTGCATCACGTTTGATAACAAGATTAGAACCGGATACATATATCTGTGGATTATAAACACCCACCGCACCTGCACTTACCAGTTTTGATGCATAATCACCGGAAATACCTGCAACAGAAAGCATACTGGTAGTAGCTGTACTGCTCATATCATTGATCACATAAGTAGATCGTCTGTCAACAGATCCACCATTCGCAAGTGTAACAAAACCATCTGTTAACCCCTTATCGAGATCAATCGTAAAACGCATATTGGAATAACCCTCTTCCGTACCTGCTCCCGAATTCAGGTCAACAGCGCTGGAGTTGGTGCCTTTTGCCGAAATAAATGCAATGCTGGCACCCGCTGGTATAGGTATCAACAAGTCTGTATTCGCAGCAGTTGCACCATGTAACAGTGTCCTTATCTCTGGTGTCAGAGGATTCAGGGAATTATTATACGGAGATAAATATTCTACATAATAAGAAGAATTGGTCCCCGTGGCACTCTCCGTGATCGTTAATGTCGAACCCGAAACAGAAAAATTTACATCGTTCAGATTCGGCGCTGCATCTCCTACCTTACTACCAGTTGGTATAAAAGCCCCTAACGGAGCCTTCTTCCATCCATACACATTCGTACCGGAACCATCCAGATTTGTATTTTTCGCATAGTTCACAAAACCCGACGAGGTACTGGTTGTCAGATCAATGATTGCATTGATAGTGATGAAATCCTCATCACCCTGCGGATTCTCACCACCGGTAGTGATACCCGTCTCAGAAGACGTATAGACCGCAATAGATCTCGCACCTGCAGGAATAGTGAACGTTGGTGCAGCCCCACCAGGAGCTTTATATTTTGTCTCCACAGCCAATACGTCGGCTCTTTTTCCTCCGCTGGGACTACATGGACTGTAAGGTAACTGGCCAAAAACCAGGAATGGGAAAAGCATTAAGCTGACGCTTAATATAGCTTTAATGAAATATATTTTCATAGCACAGGGCAAGATGAGCAGCCTTTCGGCCACTGTTGTCATAGATTAAAGGGTTTGCTTAAATATCCGTTCGCTTTATATGGCAAAGAAAGGTCATATGCCAATATATATTTGTCCAAGTATTACTACAAAACAATGCCACTACCAGTACATAAAATGCACAACTAACTTATTCTCAACAATACAAATATAAATATATTAATTATATACAAATAATATTTATTTTTATATATAGATATATGGGGAGGATTATTCTGGATTTTAATGAAGGGCTATACACAAAAAAAAGGGGCTGCTCCATACTGAAGACAGCCCCTTTTTATAAAGAAGATTGATTATTTCAAAAACTCAGTAATCAGTTTCCCCTGCATACCAGGTAACTCAATACCCGCGATCTTTACAATCAGAGGAGCAACATCCGTCATATTCATAACAGGAATCACCACTCCTTTTTTAAGACCCGGACCAAAAGCTACAAAGCCTGTCTGAATTTGTTTATGATCAGGGAAATAACCATGTGTACCTTTTACTTTAGCAAAAGTCTCTGTCACCACCTTAGTACTGCTTCCGAAAGAAGTACCATTTAATCCTGTCAATGCAAACGGACTATTCGGATCAGCTCCTATCGCAGCCATTTTCCCTTCATCTACTATTGCAAAGTATTGTTTCAGTGAATCCGGTACATTTTGCAGGATGCTCTTCACCTTCTCCAGCGTTACTTTATCTTTTGGATCTTTTAACTGCAAAAAGGCAGCTCCACCGGAAGTATGAAATTGCGCTTTCCATTCACCTTTTTTCACATCTCCTATCAGACCATTCTCCTTCAGCAGGAAATTAGGATTGAAAGAGCGATAAATATCCTCAAATCCATGGTCTCCCAATATCACAATCAACGTACTGTCTGCAATACCTGCACGATGAATGCTTTCTACAAGGGTTTTAATCCCCCTGTCTGCCCCGGAGACAGCTGCACGCACCATATAAGCCTCCCGGCCTTCCTGGTGTTCGTAATGGTCTGTACAGGCCAGATGAAGCGCAATAAAGCCTGGTTTATACTTACGGATGATATAACCCGCCATCCTGGCAACATTCTCATCAGCAATCAGCTCATTATGTTCAGCACCGATATCATCCGGTTCTAAATATCCGGTAGCACTATCCTGCACTTCTTTCCACAAAGACAATGGCTGTGTGGCTGCCGCGGTATAAGGACGACTATCCGACATATCCTTGTAATTCCAGTACTCCGGAATACGATAATCTATCGGGGCATTAAATGTAACTGGCCAGCGTACACAGGCTGTCTTACGACCAGCCTTATGCATAGCATCCCATATGGTAGTTGCCTTGATCAGGTTATAATCCCAGTACCATTTACCTGTTTGTCCCGCCGGCTCAAATGGAGTGTTATAATAAATCCCATGTTTGGCAGGTGTAACACCTGTCACCATAGTCGTATGATCCGGATAAGTCACAGAAGGAAATACAGGGTTCATACCTTCAGTTGCTACTCCATTACGGGCCAGTTCTCTGACTGTATGCATACCATAGGTACTGTCCAGGTAAAACTCCGGTCTGAAACCATCAACAGTGACCATCACTACATATTTGGCCGTCTGCGCGTTTACCTGTTGAAATCCAAGACAACAATACAATCCAATAATTAACTTCTTCATCTTTCGTTTATTTAATGCTTATCAGAAACCGTATCTAACACCTATCTGTACCTGGTAAGGGTTACCACTTAATGCTGAAACACCTGCATTGGTATTCACCGCATACTTGTAAGTATTAGTAGCTGGATCAAAGCCTTTGATAGTATATAAATTCGTTGAAGTTACATTATGATTTACGCCCCATTCCTTATTAAGAGAATTCAACACGTTGAACATATCCGCAGAAAGTTCAAGATATTGGTTTTTGAAGGTCTTTATCTTTTTAGATAGTCTTAAATCGAATACGCCATAGAAAGGATTCACACCACCATTTCTTTCAGCGATCTGTCCGAAGTTTTTGCGGATATAATCTTTCGCACTGTTTTCTACATTCGGATTAGCCAGGATAGCATTGATACCATCTTTTAAATACTGTGGAGTAGCCTCACCTTTAGGATCGTATACATAAGCAAGGTCATTGGTCGCAACAAAGTCCCCGTTCACGTTTCCGTTCACGATGAAGGAATAACGTGTACCACTTATACCTGAGAAACGTACACCAACACTAACACCCCAGAAGGTAGGAGCAGTACCATATACAACGATTTTATTTCTGAACTGGTTATCAGAATAACTCATCTTTCCAAGATCACGGGGATCATCTTTTACATACTGCACAAGTGTTGCGGTGTTAGCTACGTTACCATTGTAAGAGGTGTTATCCTTGCTATCGTTCCAGGTATAAGAGAAGGCAATTTCTCCGTCTTTGAAGTAACGGTAACTTCCATCAATCACAAATGCCATCTGGTTTACCTTTCCTTTACTTTCCAGTTGTAATACGCGACCTACTTCAGTTGTCTTGCGGCCCTGCGTCCAGTCAGCAGAACCATTGGTCGTGTTAATAGTAGAAGCAGGAACATACACACCGCGATTACCTTCAGCGGCAATACGGAAATAAGGCTGATCTACCATGTTACCATCTAAATACGTGTAGTTATTACGACCGAAGGTCAGATAACCGTTCACACTCATTCTGAATGTTTCTGTAAAGAAGTGTGAATAGGAAGCATTCATTTTATATACCGTAGGTACCTTTACATCTTTACCATTCATATTAATGGTTGCCAGCTTAGGAATATTCGGATTATTAATCAGGTCCATTCCCGGAGCACTTGCAGGATTCTTGCGGTATCCGGGGAAATCAGGAGTAGGTACCATGCTACCTGTCAGATCAACACCTACCAGATGAGAACCATCAAACAACATATTGTTGATCATGGAATAAGGGTTGAGTGCAGAGCCTAAGATACCTGCACCAAAACGGATTACATCCTTTTTATTCTGTCCAAGGTCCCAGTTTGCCTGGAAACGAGGCTGGACCTGTAAGGTCCTGAGGGGGTTAGAGGTATTCAGTCCAAGTGTATTAAATACTGTCTGGTTGAAAGTTGCCTTATTGAGATAATCTGTATAATCTACACGTACACCTACAGTCACATCAAATCCAGGGAATAAATTCGTCTGCATTTGTGCATACACATTAGGAGCAAGAATATTAAACTTGATATTATGATTATCTGATAAATAAATATCCCTTGCAAAACGGTAAGGAGTAAGGTTATTGAAGTTAGTCAGACCCGTATAATAAAAACGTCCGTTGGTCTCACTTCCGTAAATGGAATTCTGGTTGGTAAAGGTAAGGCCACCACCGAATGTGAAGTGTGACTTATCCGTATTCCAATATAAGTTGTCTACTAACTGTACAAGATTATTATTGAAATAGTCACCGCCATAACGTTGTCCGCCCAATTGAATGGCAGTAGTCAGTACAGAACTATCACTCGCTACAGACTGGATATTCTGTACGATAGCTCTTGGTATATTATCAGCAGGTAACTGTGGATTGGCGAACATTTTATTATACTCCCAGTAGTGCTGTAATTTCAGTTCGTTGGTTACATTTGAGTTGATGGAGGTACGTAAAGATGCCATCAGACTGTTATTAATACTCTTACGGGTGCTATATACCTCGTAGATGTTAATAGCAGTGTTATCACCATCTGACTGATTATCCATATCGTAGATAAAATTGTCTCTTACAGTTAACAGGTTTCTGCTGTTCAGCTGCCAGTCAATCCTTCCGAAAACCGCATGTGTATTTTTCTTTTTATCAAATTGTCCGAACTGAGGAGAGCTGGCAACGCCATATTTATTCCTCGCTATAACCAGGAACTGGTCCAGCGTAGCCTGGGTTACGTTGTTTCTCTTTTCATCACTTGCCGACTGGATATTGGCAATATATAACGGGCGTGAATCTTCCTGGTGATCCCATGCTAAGAAGAAATGTGCTTTATCCTTAATGATAGGCCCTCCTATTGAAAATCCATATTGATAGGTAGAGAATTTCTGATTACGTTTTAATCCGTTCAGCCCATACTGACTGGATAACCAGTTAGTACGCAGGAACGAAAAGGCGCTTCCCTGTAATTTATTTGTACCCGACTTTGTAACGGTACTTACAGTACCACCACCGGCATTACCATAGGTAACATCATACTGATTGGTAACTACCTGGAACTCTCTTACAGCTTCCATCGTAATGGAGTAAGCACCGGTAGCTTGTCCACCTGCGATAGTACTTCTTGCAGCCATACCATCAATAGTGAAGTTGGTAGCAGAAGCCAGTTGTCCGGATAAGTTACTTCCACTACTTAATGGAGAAAGGTCCATCAGTGAGGTGAAGTTTCTTCCGTTCACCGGTAACTTCGCAATATCCCTGGCCGTTACAGCTGTAGCGGCGCCGATATTTTCTATCTTATTTTTAAGGGAACCGGCAGAAACGACAACTGCCTGAAGATCGGTTGATTTATCTTCCATTTTAAAAGCTACCTTGATCAGGTCTCCCTGGTTCAATGAATAGCCGGTTTGTTTCTGGGTAACCATTCCCATTGCTTCAACAGTAACAGTGTAAGGGGAACCGAGTGGCAACTCTTTCAGGAGAAATTCTCCTTTATCGTTAGACACTACTTTTGTTTGGAAACCAGTAGACTCATTTCTTACTGATATAATAGCTCCGGGTAGTGGCGTACCATCTTTCCCGTTAATTTTACCCGACACACCTGCGAGGTTAGTCTGGGCCATTGAATAAAGTGCAGTTAAACAGAAAATAATACTAAAGAAGATTCCCTTTTGGCGAATAGGCATTTTTATACATTTTTGTTGTATACAAGAATGCACAAATGTCAAATGCGAATGTTACCCGAATCTTAAGCCTGCATTAACTTTATATAAAACAATGCAATAGGACCATACCTTGAATGAGTAGTTACATCAATTCTTTTTCAGGAGTTTTTTCCCAATCCCGTTTTATTTTTAACAACATAATCAGATAAGGAATTTCCAGCACTAACCAGCATAAGCTAAAAATTACTACGCTATTAAAGCCTGTCTTTAATAAGTAAAAAAGATTAACAGAGGAATAACACCAGGATAACATATCAAGGGTTGTTACTATCAATGCAAACAGGATAGCCCATTTTTTCTCAAGTAAAATAAAAAGGTTTGACAGAAAGCGCAAAGCCGGTAACAACAGGCTGCCAAATGCAGTCACTAAGACTAAGCCCTTAATGGAACTGATATTGAATGATATCTTATGATTAAAATAAAAGTAAGATCTGCTGGCCCATGAAAGAAAAGGAAGTAACATAAAAAACCACACATATATTTTCAATGCCAGCGGCATAAGCTGGCGACGACGAATCAATGTTTCCTGTATGAAATCGCGGTCGAAAATTGAAGGTTGTTCTTTTTGCATAGGAGATTCAGATATGAAAATAATGTTGACCTTGTTGACACAATTGAGAATCTATATGTTCCAGGAGTATTCGGCTACCCATCCAAATTTACAATTTTACCAGCAGATTAAGTGGTTTGTCCATTGAAAAAATAAATTTTGTTACGGCTATCGTACAAAGCAAGAAGGCTGCCCCGCAGGACAGCCTTTTTTTGTTAATGTGGTATAAAAGTTACATTACAACAAGCTTTTGAGTGGTGTTCGTCTTAGTGTTCTTAATTCTCACCAGATATATTCCACTTTTAAAATTCTTTGTATTAATCATATAATTTTTACCAGTAGTAACAGTTTCAAAAACTCTTCCACCATTCATTGAAATAATAGTGATAACGGTCTTTTCCATTACAGGATTGATAAATTCAAGCTTTACATTAGTGCTTTCAACAACGGGATTAGGGTACATCAAAAACTCAGCAGGATTTACTATCTCTTTCACTTCAGCAACTACGCGGGTACTCTCAAATGAATGATTGCAATACTTTGACCAGTCTATCCCTATTTCACCAGTGGTATCATTACCAGCTGTTCTTGCACTCGCTAGCGTAGCTGAATTATACCATTTGGTGTTAACGCTGGCAGCGCCTGTAACACCGGTAACCAATCTCAAACGATAATCATAATGAGCTGTGCGGGTACTTTCACCATTATAGATGTAATCAGTATTTGTAATAACGGCAATGACAACCCCATTTGCAGGAGGAACATCCAGCTTCAAACTACAAGTACCACTTGAAACATACTGGCTATATACCGGAACACCTGTTGTTGAGCGATAAACCAGCTGACAGGTCATATTCGCACCAATTGGTTCAAAGTTAACAGTAACGATATTACCTGTTACTGTCAGAGGGATCTGATTGGCTCCTGACCATCCTGGTAATGTGCGGGCTTCAGGAGTAAGCAGTCCTGCATTGTTCGTAGTTTTAACGTATGGAGTAGCAATCCATGCATCAGGATTTAACCAGGAAGGTTGCCATTCTGCACCAATTGATTGTCCGAAGTGCCCATTTAATAATGCCAGTACAGCAGTTTTCCATGGACCAAAATCTACCAGAGCCTGTTTAGCGCGGTATTCTGTAATTAATCTGCGCATTTGTGTAGCGCCAACTCCGGAAGCAATTCCTTCCAGTACGCGGCCAGGTGCATTTCTCCATATCCAGGGAACAGCGCCATCACCCAATGCATTACCCAAAAATGTTGGGAATGAGCTGCTGTACTGGTGTCCGCCTAAATAGGTACGCCATGTACAAATCTGCTGATTGCCATTGAACATGTTAACCCCTTCTGCTGAAGGTCCACCAAAGCTACCATCCTGTAACCAACCTGAGTAACATTCAATTGGCATAAAAGGGGCGATGAAATCCGTACCGTTCAGATCTCCCATCGTATTAAAATTACCGGACCTTCTTGCATCAGCAGTTTGTTGTAACCAGACATTACCACCTTCCTGGAACCATGCAGACTGCTTTACACCTGGTAAGTCGGCCAATAAAGCATGAATACCTTCATGCACCATTGCTCCTTTCTGAAATTCCCGGTCACTATAAGAGCAGGCAGGGTCATAACTGTAAATAGGATAATAGGATGCCAGCACCATTGGCCAGCTAACTCCGTTATAGTATATAGTACTTTGCCAGCCACCCAATTCTGTATTGGGTGCATTATCGGTACAAAGCCCTGAACCGTACAGGTATACTGAACTGAAATAACCCTTCTTCGCACGTAAATCCGGAGGCCAGCCCATTTGATCGCGGAAATAGGCAAAGTCAGTATTTAATCTCGCAAGCAGTGGCGTAATGGCAGCAGTCGTAACCAATGAATTTTTATTGGGTCCCCAACGGAAAGCCCACCATTGGGAAGATTGCGTTCCAACAACCTGGGGGCAATCATTTAATGCCACCGTAGGAGCAGGTAAACTTGGGAATTCGTCTCTGAAATTGTAACTGATGGTAGGAGAATAGGCAGGCCATGTATAAGGTTTCCCTCCTGTAGTATCTACTGTTCCTCCTCCGGCAGTACCCATTACACGCCATTCAAGCATTCCTGTGGACTGAGAGGGATTCAGCATCGATACGCGGATCCTGTCTATATTCATCGATGCGATCGGAACTACGTTAAATGCATTGGTCTGCAATGGTATATCAGCCAGGCGAACCCAGGATGAACCATTCCAGTATTCTGCATAAGCAGTTGTTGGTGTCAGTACTCCCCCTCCATCATTAAACCAGTATACTTCCATAGAAGTTACTGTATAATTCTGTGACCAGTTGTACTGCACCCATTCGATCGTGTTCGGATTGTTCCAGTTACCATAAGCACCGTGCGACTTATCATTAGAATTCGCCGGTGTGAAATTGTCATTTAAGGCGGTAATAGTTTCCCAGGGTGATACGTACGAAGTCGTAGCCGTGGCCTGTGGAGCAATGTTTGTTTGCGCTTTCATTAAAGAGCAATACAAAACTAATCCTAAACTCAGGATTGAGAATTTTACTTTGTTCATAAAATAGGTTTTTCTTGTTGGGTTTTCTTAGGTTTTGTTGTTAGTAAACAGGCTAAGAGAATCGGGTTTTAATGAGTACGTGAAATGGGCTACAAGTTTTTTATATGGTTTTCTGAGAATATTTGCTACGCCGCTAAACTAGATCAATAGCGTACATCTCGTTTCACATATTTTAACAATCTTCAATAGGATTTTGTCAGGTCGGATATTACCGGAAGAGACCTTATTTCCTTGCTACATCTGCCGGATCTAACTCTTTTAGTTTTGATTCGCACCGTTATTCAGCCCGGGTACTATGACAGTCTGTATGGTCCAATTCCAAAATCCTATATCCCTTCATCACTGAAAGTCCATTCCTTCGGCATTCTTTCAGCATTCCTATATCGTTTGGATATAGGAATGCCAGTAGAATGCTATAGGAATGCTATAGGTGTGATAAAGGAATGATGAAGGAATGTTAGTGTCAGAAAGTGTTTGGATCACTTTTTTTATTAAATTGCTGATGTAATTGTATTGTATAATCCCAAACTCAAATTAACCATGGCAAGAGCAGATAATAACCTGTTTATGTCCAATCTATCCGGTACGATTGGCAATCAGATGACGATCAGACATAGAGGTGGATCCACCATCGTTTCAAAAAAACAGAAAAAGAGTAAAAAACGATCTACTGAAGCACAACTGGAAGTCCAGGAAAAATTCTCCGGGGCAATCCTGTATGCAAATAAGGTGATGCTTGACCCGGACCTGAAAGCACTCTACAAGGCAGTAGCGTTACCAGGACAAAATGCCCATAACATGGCAGTAAGAGATGCCCGTAATCCTCCGGAAATAAAAAGCGTTATAACGGATAATTACACCGGTAACGCAGGTGATCAGATCGTGGTACGCGCTATAGACGTTTTCAGGGTATTCCAGGTAGTTGTGGCCATCTATACCGCCGCAGGTGCATTGCTGGAGCAAGGGAATGCCGTTATGGGCAGAAACAGCATCGACTGGACATATACTGCCACAAAGAAAAACACAGCCCTAAAAGGCGGGAAAATAGTGGCTATGGCAGAAGACCTTCCCGGTAATCAAACTTATAGTGAAATTTCTATGTGACCGGTTGTTTATAGATGCGTTTATCCGGTTTAATTAGTATTCTAAAAAATCCGTATAGTAGATTATAGCACAACAACCTTAGATTTGATTAAAATTGTTTGTGCTCTGTGTGAGACCTTTGCTTCATAAAATTTTATTTTATGAATATAGTTGTCACAGGTTCAATAGGAAATATAAGTAAACCACTTACAAAAGACTTGCTTCAAAAAGGACACAATGTGATTGTGATCAGCAGGGATCCTGATAAGCAGGGAGTCATTGAGGAAATAGGTGCGGTAGCAGCCATCGGTTCTGTAAATGACGCTCAATTTTTAGCTAAGGTATTCTCAGGTGCAGATGCCATATATACTATGGTCCCCCCCGCGAACTACATGGATCCGGATCTGGACCCTATTGCGCGTTTCAGCAGTATCGGTAGCAGTTATGCAGCGGCCGTCCGGGAGGTGGGCATTCGTAAGGTAGTTAATCTGAGCAGTTGGGGCGCGCATCGCGATAATGGTACCGGTGGGATTGTAGGAGCTTATTACCTGGAGCAGATCATGAATGGGCTGCCGGATGATGTAGCCATCACACATATTCGTCCGACGTCTTTCTACTACAATCTCTTCAACTTAATACCAGCAATAAAATATACCGGCAAGATAGCAGCTAATTATGGCGGTGAAGACCGTACCGTACTTGTTGCACCGGAGGACATTGCAGCCGTAGTTGCCGAGGAATTGGAGAGCATTACAACGGGCAGAAAAATACGCTATGTTGCCAGTGATGAACTGACCTGTAACGAGGTAGCCCGTATTTTAGGTGAAGCTATTGGCCACCCCAATCTGCAATGGGATTTAATTTCCGAAGAGCTGGCGCAGCAAAACCTGGAAAAGGCAGGCTTGCCATCACGTTCAGCGGCATTAATGGTTGAACTTCAGGCGGGGCATCACAAAGGGCTGATAGGCGAAGATTATTACAAACACAGACCCGTATTGGGTAAAGTAAAAATGACAGATTTTGCAAAAGATTTTGCATTGGCTTTTCAAAAACAGGTACATTAGACCATGACAGATCACCAGCCACAACATATTAAAACTATAGCTGAGTTTCACCGGCTCCGTGGTTTACCCGGGCCGGTACATCCGTTGGTCAGTGTAATACGCTTTGAAGACATGAAACAGGAAGCGGGCCATCCGCAAAGTTGGGTGCTTGATTTTTACGCCATAGCCCTGAAAAGAAATTTTCATGCAAAGCTCAAATACGGTCAGCAGGTATATGATTTCGACGAAGGTACTATGACTTTCATGGCGCCCGGACAAAAGATAGGCATCGAGTCTGACCCAAACGAAGCCATTGAACATGCTGGTTGGCTACTGATTTTCCATTCCGATTTTCTTTGGAATACATCTATGGCTAAAAGCATCAGGCAATATAAATACTTCGACTATTCCGTTAATGAAGCGCTTTTCCTTTCTGAACAGGAGGAAACTATCCTAAATGGTATCATGCTGAACATTCTAACGGAATATCAACGAAGTATTGATCCGTTCACCCAAAACATCATTATTGGTCAGTTGGAAGTGCTGCTGGCCTATGCTCAGCGATTTTATCAACGGCAGTTCTATACCCGCAAGATCAGCAACCATGATATACTCACCCGGCTGGAAGAGGTACTTAACAGCTCATTTCTTGATGAAAATCTGAGAAGTAAAGGGTTGCCCACTGTGTTGTCTCTTGCCGCATCACTTCATGTTTCACCTAATTATCTCAGTAGCTTGCTAAAGACGCTTACCGGCAAAAGCACACAACAGCATATCCAGGATAAGCTGATCAGACGTGCTAAAGAAATGCTGTCGACCACCCGGCTGTCTGTTGGCGAAGTTGCCTATGCGCTGGGGTTTGACTATCCCCAGTCCTTTAGTAAATTATTCAAAAGTAAAACAAAGCTTTCACCGGCTGATTTCAGGGAATCTTTTAATTAGCTATACCAAAGAATAAACAGCATCATTCAGTTTTAAAACGCTTCTGTTATCACTATCCAGATAAATCTGCGCCTCCCCTCCTTTTGCTATCATTTCACTATGATCAGGTAAGTTTTTTAACCATAGGTTGTTGTTAGTACTATAAAGCTTCAAAGATTCGGCCTTCTCTTTTTTGATAATTGATTGACGGTCGAAATCTTTTTTAACTGTAGAACTTGTGCTATAGCCTTCGCATAAGAAGTTTCTGGTTGCTGTGCAATGATCTTCCGCCCCTTCAACGACAATTCCTCGAATGATATTTTCAAGTTTTTCTTGGGTATCATGGTTTAACATTTACAAGGAAAATAATGCCAATCCGTCAATTTTCACAACCACGTACAGAATGGTCATAACCGTTTTTAGTAGAATCTATAACATGAGAAAGCGCAATAAACGGAAAAAGGTGCGATTAATCGCACCTTTGTGACCCGGTCTGGACAATTCTCGAACCGGTTTTATGAGCATTTAAGAGTGCTTCACAATATTAAATGTTTGTTAACCAAGGATAAATAAGATTACCTAAATATCACTCATAAACCGACCATGGCCCAGGTAGTAAATAAATATGCAATAAAACGTTCGTTAATGTTGTATTAGTAATTTTTGGTTCGCGTGTTTTTTCACCATCAAAGATGTCTAAAAAATATATACCTGGCATTAAATCCTGAACATAGAATGTTATCAGTTCAAGATCTGAGAAATTCATGCTTTTCATAAGTTTACCATTAGCGTTAGTAACCTTAACGTTATATATCAACACCCTGGATGTTGCTTTGTTTTTATTCCTGGCTATTGCATTGGACTCCGCACCTGAAGTTATAGTAACAATATATGTTGCCGGATTAGTGGAAACAGTAAAGTCACTGACGCTGGCACAGGTACTATATACTGTTACTATGGATCTCACGAGATCCCCCCCAGATAAGCCGCCAGTAGTATAGCTTACGCTAAAAGTTCTTTCATACCAAATGCTGTTAAAACTTTTGCGTATTCAACATTTACAGCATCGTTAGCTGTTTTTACAATTTCTCCTGTAGCTGGGTCCACAACTGTTCTTAATGGCCTTTGTCCTTTGGGTAAATTAATCAGGTTTACCACTGCGTCTGCAACATCCTGCGGATTAGGTTTTGCTGTTTCAAACATTTGACCAATGGCACCAAACATTTTATCTGGAAATTCAGCTATCACTTTATAACCGTCAAGAACTGATGTATCAGAGCCAAATTGGACCTTTTGGGACATCTCCGTAGGAAAAGCTCCTGGTTGAATAATGGCTACATCAACTCCTAATGGTCGTAATTCATAATGCAAACCTTCGCTTAAACCTTCCAAAGCGAATTTTGAAGCACCATACACTGCTGAAAAAGGAGCGGCAAATCTTCCCCACCCACTTGAAACATTAATAATTAAACCTTCCGATTGTTTACGCATATATGGTAATGCCAATTTCATTAATCTCCATGGGGCGAAAACATTGACATCAAACATCCGCTGCACATCAGCAATAGTAGAACTTTCAGCCACACCGAACATCGCAGAACCTGCATTGTTTACCAATACATCTATTGTTCCTTCTGTAGCTATAATGGTATCAATGGCATTTTTTACACTTGTTTCGTCAGTTAGTAAAACATCTAAAACGGTTACATTTTCTACCTGTCCCAGAGCCTTAGCTTTATCAGCATTCTTTCCGTCGGTGTCCCTCATGGTAGCATAAACTTTATGCCCCAAAGCTGCAACGGTGTTGGCGGTAAGCCATCCAAACCCACTATTTGTCCCTGTTATTAATACAATTTTTTTGCTCATTTTTTTATTTAAATTAATGATGCAAATGTTGGTATTAAAAAAATGAAAGCACTTACCATATGGTAAAAAGAGATTTTAACGGATATTTTTTCGTATTCTGCTTAATGATTGCTGCGTAATTCCAAGGTAAGAAGCGATATGAGAAAGCGGAATACGATTGACAAGACCAGGGAAATGTTCAATGAACGATAAATAACGGGTGGTAGCATCTTCAGATACCAACGGGCTTCTTCTTTCAATCGTTTTTAACAGACAATTTTTTACTATCAATCCTGTAATATTGTCCCAGCCAACAATGGTATTTCCAATATCGTCCCAATCTTTCTTTGAAAAAACAAGCAATTTGCAGTCGGTAACTGCCTGTATATACTCGGAAGCCACTACTTGTGCCTCAAACTTCTGGTGGTCAGAAACAAAATTGTTCTCGTCAATGAAATGATGAGTGATCTCCTGGCCTTTGTTGTTGTAATAGCAGAAACGAACGACACCTTCAAGAATAAATCCAACCTGCCTGGGAATCTTGCCGGCTTCCGAAAAATATTCGTCTTTATGAAGTTCCAGCATTTTTGCTTTGCTCACGATGAGGTCTGTCTGATGTTTGTTCAGATTCCCAAACTGTAATATGTAATCAATAAATGCTTTCATAGGTAGAAGATAGGGATTATAATAAGCAGTTCATTTACCATTTGGTAAAAAATTATAAGCTAAAAACAGAAAAGCCGCGTAAATCATTTGATTTATGCGACTTTGTTACTGCTTGATGTTCTTTTTGTTACCCCAGTTCGACAATTCCCGAACCGGTTTTATGAGCATTTAAGAGTGCTTTACAATATTAAGCTCCTGTTAACCAACGATAAATAATATCACCTAAATATCACTCACAAACTCACCATTGCCCAGTTGGTAAATAAGTATGCAATGACGATTTTAGACAAATATGGAATGCTAAGTTGCATGATATGTAAAGATGTTATCATGCCCAACACTACTCGAACCTTACCAATCGTTGATAAGTATGTAAAATGGCATAAAACAAAAACGCTCCAAGTTATTGAACTTGAAGCGTTTAATTTTCTGTGAACCGGATTGGAGAGTTTTCAAACCGTTAAGGGAGGATTTGAAGCTGTTTCAGACTATTAAACTTCGGAATTACAATTAGTTAATAATAAATTTCTAAAGTAAAAAGATAACTGTAAGAATCTATCTCCGGTGTCTGAAATATAGTCCCATTTTCAGAATAAATCGGACTATATGATTCTATAAAAACTATTATCGGTTAACCCCAAATTGTTCATCCAGTTCTGCTTACAGCATACCTTGCTTAAAGAGGTTACTGAAAAAGGAATGAAACTCTTCCATATTCAGTAACCTCTTATAAAAGTCTTTTGAGAAATTTGGTTGGTGATTTTCCGTGAAAAAACTGCATTCAAAGTTAAAAAATACGTAGCAATTTTGTAGCCATACCCAGCCGGCTTCGTTACGGTTGGCTACGCTTCGCCACCCTTCACGCCACCCGGCTGGGTGGTTTTAACTCGTATACAATTGCTATGATCTATTTATACAAAAGATTAAATACTACCTTACTGTCCAATTGGAGACAGTATTTTTTTCATCTTATGCATTAGTGACACCCTATGTTTCCTATTCTCTAAAAATGCGTTTATAAGCTTCTCGAGCTCCATAAACTCAGAAATATTCGAGTCGGTATCTTCATTAAGATCTCCTGCATCAGGCGTATAGGTATTACCATTTGGTAAAGAAGCATTTTCAATTAACCTATTCATCTGTTCATCTATTTTTCGTTCAATTATTTCATTCACTTCAATGGCTCCTTTATCAATGTACAATTGTTTTGTTATTTTTTCTTGAGATCAAGAGTTTGCGGTTTTTCAGAAGTATGATAGCCTATCCCCATAATTTTCAGGGTGCTTATCAACCACTCCTTTTTTGAAGCATCCTCAATATTGTCAAAATCAATTATAAGTTCCATGAGTATCGTTCTTCTGTCTAAACCCTATTTTCAAAATACTTATTCCCAATCGTTTTACAAAGTTAAACTTTTCTGCCAGAATAACCCCAGGATGCCGGGAGAACCAGACACCTGCTCAACTGACCAATAAAGTATTGCTCTTCAACAACTTAACAGGATGATAACATGAGATTTACCGTTAAACGTATGATAAGGTAAAGCGTTAAACCCTTCCGCGAGGACTGACCCTTACTTTTTTTGAAATATAGGTACTCCTATAGGGGGATACCTATCCAGGATAAGTAATCTGGCAACTATTGAGGGCAACACACTTACTGCCATAAAAGAAGCGCTTGAGAAACTTGCCTCATCTGCCGCTTTTACCGGGCTTCCAACCGATTACCCATATATAGCTTTTATAAAGGAGTTGAGAGACAAAATAACACAGATAGCCCAACAGCATAAACACCACTCATCTGTGATGTTTCGTATAAGTCCACATCTTAAAGCAAAGATTATCGCTAA
Source organism: Chitinophaga oryziterrae (assembly GCF_009758125.1). GTDB lineage: Bacteria > Bacteroidota > Bacteroidia > Chitinophagales > Chitinophagaceae > Chitinophaga > Chitinophaga oryziterrae. The sequence goes on along the minus strand of NZ_WRXO01000001.1, from coordinate 1,316,161 downwards.
ACGATATCTGCTCGCGGATTATGTACCATGGTGGGTAGGGACAGTGGGGTACTATACTTTCACTGATTTAATTTCTGTAGAGAATGTTCGGAAAGTGTTCGGGAAGAGTTAAGGTTTAGATCAGGGTTAGATCGGGGTTAGGCCGCGTTTAAGTCGGGGTTAAGTCGGCTCCATACGATCAAACCCCGACTTAAACGCGACTTAAATCCGATCTAACTATAGAGACTCTCCGAACGCTTCCCGAACGCTCCTATACTACACTAAAAATTCTGTTAAATCTAGGATCAGTAGAGATTGGTTTCAAGTATTGGTCTTAATTTCGCAATACGAATTGAAGGAAGGAAAGGACGCTTACCACTTGTTGAAAAACACCTCCACTTTGCCAAATAGCTACAGTTAACCCTGATTTAATCCACGTAGCACACTTATTAGCAAAATTTAAAAACAAAAAATATGGGAATACAATTAAAAGGACTGTTCGGTGGCTTTTCAGGTAAGGTCCAACGCTTTAAGTTTGGTATGATTACCCATCTGTTAGGATACATTAGTAACCTGATAGACATAGGCTTCCAGGAGCATAAAGCATCAGTATCTGCTATGAATGCAACTGTAGCCTATAATCTCAAATATGCAGTGACAGGTATATCACGTGACTTTAGTATCAATTTACCTGAGTTATCTTTTAGCCAGGGTAAGTTAATTGGTCCTAAAAGTGTTACTGCTGAAGCGTTAGCAGGCCTTAAAGTTAAATTTACATGGACAGCAAGTGAGATTGTCCGGAAGTTGACTCATCCTGCAGATTTGCTAATGATCACTCAGAAAAGACTGAATTTATAACAAGCACTAACGCAGCATCCCGATCTGCATTAACATATACGATTCAACTACCGGTGAATTTTACCGGGGATGAAGTGCATGCGTATGTGGCTTTTGAAGGCTATGAAAATAATTTCAATAACACAATTTTTGCAGTAATGATATGACCGCAAAGGCAGCTGTAAGTTAATGATCCTCATGCTGGTAAGAAAGTCTCAACTTCTTATTGTTCGCCGAAAGATATTTACCGATAATGATACTGGTAACAAATACTGTGTAGAAATGGCCCGCAAGTCCAATCAGCATCACAGCTCTTCTCGCCAATAATGATAAAGGTAAAATATCTCCATACCCTATCGTAAGCAGCGTCGTAAAACTAAAGTAGTTAAGGTTATTCATCACTTCATAGCCTGTGCCTGTATTTGAAAACGCATTAGGTTCTTTGATCTGGATCTGATAAAAGACAAAAGTGCCTATAAGACAAAGCAGCACAAACCCACACAAAGCCGCCGATAGCAGGCTTCTTGAAACACGCTTTGCATACAACACCTCTTTAAAAACATCTGTTGCCACTATGAAAAAGAATAACAGGTACAGGATGCCCAGCCAGCTCTTGATATCGGTGATACCCAGTTCGCGTTGACACAGATCAAGGAAAACAGTACAGGTTATCACAACGAGGATAAATATGCGCAAACGCTTATTATAATAAAAAACGATAAATCCCACGATCATATTCTGATAAATATTGAATATTGCCGCCACATGCACATGTTCCGAAAAAGTATTACCAAATATGAAGACCATAAAACTGATGAGCAGCAATTCATAACGCTTCTTGCGAGCATAACATAAGATCTTCTGAAATAGTTCCGTTTCCTGCATAGTCATAATTATTTGCATCAAATTCATTTTGATTGAATTTCAGCAGATATGCTGGTTTTGTTTTGTTAAAACGAGATAAACGCTGAAAATGAACCGACAAAACGATTATTTTAATCGTCTCAACGTTTCCTTCGATCTTTTACACCAAAAAAAATGCCCTGCAGACGATGATGTCTGCAAGGCATTTATATTTCCGTTCTTCCGTTCTTTATTGCTTCACCCTGTCTGGACAATTCCCGAACCGGTTTTATCAGCATCTATAAATGCTTAAGCAGACTCACGACTTTTGTCTGTCTTACAAAGACATAACATCATTACTAATACGCATTAAAATATTCATACAGGGTTAAAATTCTAAAATCTGGAAAAATCAAAAGCCGTGTAAATCATAATGGTATCCAATATATGGGGTACCAGGACGCAACCGGCATCACCGTCGGGCTGTGGTCCAGCCCTGTATACGCCAATGGCATTGTCTTCGCGGGGAATAATGATGGCGAGAACTATGCTATTAATGCAGCCACTGGCAGGTCGGCATGGACATATGGCAACACGCTATCTGAACATCCGGCAGCCACGCAGGCCACGGTGGCCAATGGCATCGTGTTTTTTGGGACAAGCAGCGGCTATCTGGCCTAAGTTTACAAAGCCTATACCATATATGATAAAGATTTTTCGCATCCCTATTATTCTCTCAAGCACGTGCATTTTATTGTTTATTACCACATCTTGTAATAAATCCGGAGAAGATGTTTTACCAGGATCTGAAATGCCTATCATCCCGGAGTAGTGGCAACAAACTTTGGTGTCGAATGTAATCTTGGCGCTGTGCTCAATTTTATTGCAAAACCGGGTAAGAGCATTACTCAAAATGTCGGACCAAGGCGCAAACGTATCCGTTTATTAAGCCAATTCCATATTTTGTTTTATTGATATTGCTATATTTCAGATAGAATTGGTGCTTTGTGTTCAAAAGTTATGGTATCGAGATTGTCAACAAAGAATCTCGCCAACTGCTTCCGACTAATTTTAAAAGGTTTAGGGGTGCTTGAATAATTTATAGTAAGTTTTCCCATGGTTTCGTTATTATTGAGCGCAACTGGCCTGGCAATGGTCCAGTTCAGATCAGCGTTTTCAAGTAACTTTTCTTGTGCATTATGATCTGCAAATACAAATTTGAAATTTGTGATCTTAATGATAAGTCTCATATACCAGGGTGCATATTGATAAGAATTTCCAGCCCCTATGGATGATAAGATCATGACCCTTTTGATGTTATATTCCTTCATGGTAGTAATGGCGTTAGATAGACTTTTTTCCAATGTATGGGGAGGAGTAATCCTTTTGAAAGAAAAACTCTCTTTTTCCGGTAACGCACTTAATAAACTGATAACAGCATAACATCCTTTCATAGCAGCGCGTACATCTTCGATATTTGTAGGAAGCCCCTTAATTAGTGTTACTTGTTCTGAATTTATATGCAGTTTGTCGGGGTTTCTTACTAAGGCAACAACATGATAGCCTTTTTCTAAAGCGTAGTTGATGACTTCGTGTCCCGTTCTTCCGGTTGCTCCAAATATTAGTATTCGTTTTGACATTTGATTATCGTTACGTAATTTAAAATGGATTTGTTATTTCTTAATAATGATATTGTTGCTGTATAAAATGCACTTCTTAAGTAGCGCAAAACTACTTACATTAGCTAAACAGTAGTAAGTACTATACATTTGTTTAGCGCTATACTTTTAGTAAGCAAGAAAAATTATGGAAGGAAATACAAGTAATTGTTCGAAAAAAGACTTGAGAGCTGTTCGCGATGCTTTGGAAGTATTAAGCGGAAAGTGGAAATTGCAAATACTCATAGCAATACTAAGTGGAAATAAACGGTTTAAAGAAATTACCCGTGAAATTGACGGTATCAGTGACCGAATGCTATCAAAAGAACTAAAAGAACTTGAAGCTCATAGTTTAGTTAAAAGGAATGTATTTGATACGTTCCCACCGGTAGTGGAATATAGCGGTACTGATCACACCAACTCTTTAGAAACAGTTATAAACTCTTTAAAGGATTGGGGGCATTTGCACAGAGAAAAGGTAATTGGAATCCAGAATAACTCCCTGATCAACTAATGGAGTCCTGAGAGCAGAATTTTCCTGACGTTGCTCATCCCGATAGGGGCTTGCTACGAAGGGACACAGAACCAGGCTACATTAAAATTCAGAAGTGACAAATCATTCGAACTACATTGGACAGGGGTTTTCTTTTTTGATACGTGATATATTGGAACATGGAAGCAGATTGGCAATTTCTTGTATTTGAAGTATGACACTCAGAAATATCAGCGCTTAGGCGAAACACTAATGTTAAAAGATGGCTACTTACACAATATTGATCAGTTATCGAATGCAGGCATGAAAACTAAGATTCCCTTTAATCTTCCATTTAATATGATTATCGGCGAGATTTAAAAGTATTTTATTTAGTTCATTTTATCTGATTTAATTAGTATCTTAAAAATCGTATAACAGCGGTTGAACCTCGTTGAGGTTCTTACTGATTTCAATTTACATAATGAAATATACTTGTAGTTCTTGCGGTCAGGTACATGAGGAGTGGCCTGCTTTAACATTTGACTCTCCAACATCTTACAATATTCTGTCTGATAGTATGAAAAACCAAATCGGCGAACTCAATGCTGATTTCTGTATTGTCCGTCATCCTGGACAGACAGATAGATTTATTCGAGGTACTTTAACTTTAAAGGTAATTGACCATTGTGAAGGTCTCGACTACGGAGTTTGGGTGTCATTAAGTGAAAAGAGCTTTCAAGATTATTCAGAAACCTTTAATAATACTAGCCCCGAAGAAAAATATTTCGGTTGGCTTAGTAATGATATACCTGAATATGAGATATTGGAGAGCATGCCAACCACAGTTTTTACAAGATTAAACGGCCTGAGACCTGAAATGAATACCTACAATGCCAGTCTGGTTAAGGTTGATAGTTATATCGAAGGAAATGTCATATTAGGTTTGTGTTAGAATTACAGCCAACTCTCTAATTAATATACGCAAGTTATATATCATTCGTTCTTAAGTTTCAATAACATAAATTGATAAATATCAAAATCAATCCGTAACATCTCTCCGAAATCTAGCCATCTGTCGATTATGCTTCTTTGTCGATCTGTGGTTCCACCTAATTGCCCATTTTGCAAACTATCTAACAACGATGTGGACTCAGTCAGATTCATCATTTCAGTCGTAGGCTGTCCGTCTCGAAATCTCAAAAAATCGTAAATAGTTTGTCCAAGTGTTGATTGGTTGTTAAGATAAGTCGGGTCATGAAAACATATTTCTCCTCCAGTCTCCAAATAACTATATTTATGTTTATGAGTAGTCACTATTGTGTGCGGTGGAATGACAATATGCTCCTTTAAAATTGGAATGTTCTGAAATCTCATATTTCCGGTTGAATCCAGAATATTTTGTGTTTGTTCATAAAAAGGGTCATGCATGAACCAATGCCAGGGTCTCCAACTTAAAAGCGAAGACATGTGCACTGCTAATAAATAAGCAGTTCTGTTCAAAAACAATGGTGCGGTATAAAAAGCCTTACCTTTTCCTGTTGCGTCCAATTTCGCTTTCAAATTAAAAAGTACATTGTGTTGATAATCCGTATGCTTTGGTTGTTTATCCCGTAATTCAAAAAATAATGTTCTGGGTGAGCAATTCACTCTTAACTTCTTTCTATCCTTGATAATACTTGAAGTACTATTGTCAGGATATGCAAAAGACCTTTTGAATTGAATATATATTGGACTAATGGAATCAATTAAAGCATCTGCTCCATATATCACTTCATCTTTTTTTGATAATGGAACTAAAGCAAAAGGCGCCCTTGGAAACCTTGTTATTGTGAGTATAGATTGAATCATAAATCCAACAATATCCTCAGTAAAGTCTGGTATTATTAAGTTCGATTTGCTCATTATTAAATTCTCTAATTGCCATATATTTCTGAATATACGCAATTGTCCCAATCATGCAAAGATTTTAAATCCAACAAATTCTGAACTTTGATGAATCTGAGTAAGTATGGGGATAGCGGTCAGAGTTTAAAAGTATCATTAATTACCCGTATGGAACTCGAGCCAGACACCTGTGCAAATCATGAGTTGAAGTTAATATTAATTTATCGATCGCGTATCGAACCAAAGAAGGCTTCAAAACAAACATGTTCTGAAGCCTTTTTTATCTTTTGTGACCCCGTTAGGACAATTCCCGAACCGGTTTTATGAAGATTTGAAGGCGCTTTATTTGTTGAAGATGCTAATGGACTTGCCCTATCTCTGGCTTAAAATAATGGGCTTACTATTATTTAATATGAGTATAGGAATATGTATTGAATAATACCCGTCAATCTACTTTGTAGCTGACAATATTTGTCACTATCCAATATTCTGAAGTAGCGTTCTTTGCGCTTGGTTTATGGTTTATACTATTACGTTGAGTTTGTGGATCTAAACAAAGGCTCCAGTACATCGCGGTGAGCTTCACCCCATCGAGCTGTAACTTCGATCACGGGTATTAATGTTTTGCCCAGCGCCGTTAGTTCATACTCTACTTTCAGTGGCCATTGATCAAATATTATCTTCGTGATAATGCCCTGATCCGTGAGTTGTTTCAGTTGGATATCTAACAGCCGCCGGGAAGCTTTGGGCATGCGCCTATGTAATTCACCTGGCCTCTTTATGCCGGAATAGATGGACCAGATCAGGTTAATCTTCCATTTTCCGTTCATTACTTCCATAAACAGGTGAAGGCCGCAGTCCAGTTCAACAGGTAACTTTCTTTCGTACATCCCGCAAATATCAGTCATTCTATCATCTTATTTGATACGGCTGAATTTAGCCATACTTGACTTTACCTGGCAGCTAGACGAACTTTGAATTATGAAAAATAAATTATTCGGAACGCACACAGGTCTACCCGCCAGTGAACTGATATTAGGAGCTGCGAGTTTAGGTGAACGCCGGGGTTATGGTGCAGTGGCTGAAGACATTCCAAAGATTCTGTCGGTCTATACTGATGCAGGAGGCAATTTTATTGATGTATCTGACCAATACCAGCTTGGGGAAGCGGAAGAGATCGTTGGAAGGTTTATTGAGCCACACCGTCACAATTTCATCATTTGCACCAAATATACCCGCAGCAGTGAAAGGGATCCTTCGCCTGCCAATTCAGGCAACCACCGTAAGGCTATGCGTCAGGCAGCCGAAAGCAGTTTGAATCGCCTTAAAACGGATTATATTGACATTTACATGCCTCATTACGATGATGGACTGACCCCGATTGACGAAATCGCCCGGGGCCTTGAAGACCTGGTTAAAAGCGGAAAGGTACTTTACACCGGCCTGGCAAATTTTCCCGCATGGAAGGCGGCGGCCATCGCTAGCGCTATTCCGCTGGCTGCATTGCAGATCGAATACAATTTGGTTCAACGAACTGCTGAGCGTGAGTTAATAGGCATGGCCGGTTATTTCGGCTTGGGTACGATGCTCTATTCGCCTTTAGCAGGGGGATTGCTAACCGGTAAATACCGGAAGGGTGCCGCAGGAAGGCTAACACTTTCTGCACCGGATGGTTGCCAGGAAGATACCGCTACTAAAAATATCATAGATCAGTTAGAATTGATCGCTGCGGAGCTGGGAGTAACTCCTGGTCAGGTGGCATTAGCCTGGACGCTAACACGAAACGCTTTTCCGGTAATTGGTGCGCGTACAGTTGCTCATCTGGAGGATAGCCTTAAAGCGGTTGAGATCTGTCTGAGTGCCGATCAGGTTACACAGTTGGATAATATAAGCGCCGTGACTATGGGGTATCCGCATGATCTGCTTAAAACAGTTCAAAAAACGTATTGATCCTTCAATTAATTGCTACCTGGCTCATTGAACTTGCTATTTAATAATTTTCAACCAGCGGGGAAGTAGTCTTGCCGATCCGGCAATTTTTAGGCCTTATTGATAACCGGGGTTTTTCATATCTTGACGTACCTAAACGCTTTGACCAAATGACAAATAATAACAGCCAGCCAATACTTTTCCGTTGGCGGTCATTGTAGAGTGACACCAAACAGGAATAAAAAACCGTAGATTATGACAACTGAAAACTCTCTTCATAACGACCTTGAAATTGTGAAAGAATTGGTTTATGACAAATGCGGTTTCCACTTGACAGATCTAAAACTGAATTCTGAAAGTGTAGAATACGGTGCTTGTTCGTTTAAACTTAATGGACAGACAATTGAACATAGAGTTTCTAAAGTTACACCGACAAAAACAGGGCAATTTGTGACTATCTGGAAGCGAAATAAGGATGGAATAACAGAACCTTTTGACATTTTTGACGACATTGATTTTGTAGTAATAACATCAAAAATTGGCGACAACATTGGACAATTTATTTTTCCAAAATCAGTTTTGGCCGACAAAGGAATTATCTCTCAAAACGGGAAAGATGGAAAAAGAGGAATTCGGGTTTATCCACCGTGGGATGCTGTAACTAACAGACAAGCAGAAAAAACTAAAAGTTGGCAGACTGAATACTTTTTGACAATTAAAAGCGACAACTCTACCGATCTTGACGTAACAAGAAAATTATTTAACAAAATAAAGTAACAGACGAAATTAGGTACCCGAATGAAAAGAGGCTGCTTTTGAAGGCAACCTCTTTATAAATACGGTCCTGGTCTTAAATGAAGCCTTGTTTGTGCATATAGCCAGAAGAAGTTTTCTATTAAACCAACCCCAGGAATTTATAATTTTACATAAGTAAGCTTATGGCTTTTTTGCTGGGTGCTGACTACAACGCCATTATGTAATTCTTTCGTAGTGGTTATTACGGTAATTGGATAGTTCCCATTATCGTAAGTGAATACGTTGGAGATCTCTTCGCCATCACTGCCGGAAGTGGTGATAGAAGTCAGCACGTTGTTCGTAGAAAGTGCATCGGCGGGATCGTCCATTTGTAAGTTGAACAGTATCGGTTGTTGTGCTGCATAGTTAATCTTGTTGTCGTAGGTATATACTGTCACAGTGGTGTCTTTGGTTTCTTTGCCATCCCTCATGAGAATACTATACTTTTGGGTGATATTCTGGCGCGTATCCCATTCGAGCACATTTTTCTGAAATAAACCGATGCTACCTCCTGCTTCAGTGATCGCAGCAATATAAATGGTTGCTATAAGACCTGTTGCCTTATATACCAGACTGTCATACCTATCGTATTTATCAAAGCCATATTCATAAGAATATGCTTTGAGCACTTTACCTCCGCTGTTGTATTCGAAAGTCTTGAACTTATGAGTGGTATCATTTTTCGACATACCGAGCAGGGCAGCGGTAAGCCTGTCATTTTCATATACCGGTTTCAGAAAAGATGTAAAATTATCTGCCGGTTCATGCTGTTCAAAAAGAATGAGTCTCCCGGCGGCGTCATAACTAAGCGCACTACTGTCAATATCTGTAACGTCGGTAGCTAATAGTTTTTTAGGGTCTGAACTTGCTTCGGTTTGGATACTTCCATGGTTTAATGATATCCGAAATTTGATCGAACAAAATCATAGATAAAATGAGCAATAAAATTGAAAGTAAGGTTGTCATCGTACATAATTGTGCATAAACGCAGAAAGTCACGATTACTCGCGACTTTCTGTGTGGTGAACTGTAGTAGAGTATTCTCGAACCATTTTATAATTGATTTGCAGCGGCTTGCAAGCATTTTGGTATAAAAACCAGTGCTTGCAAGCCGCTTTTTCATTTGTATTGCAAACATACTTAATGTGAAATTGAAATTGAAGTGTATGGAAAAATTAATGTGTGCAGAGGCCAATCGGATTGATCTGGTAGATTATCTGGCCTCATTGGGTTACCGGCCACAAAAGGCAAGCAACCAAGATTATTGGTATTTATCTCCATTTCGGGAGGAAAAAACACCATCTTTTAAAATAAACAGACAGCTGAATGTATGGTACGATCACGGAACCGGGAAAGGTGGTAATCTGGTAGATTTTGGAATCCTTTACTTTAATTGTACTGTTGGAGTTTTACTTGGCCGCCTGTCACAACACCTGCCTACCCGGAGTTTTTCTTTTCAACCGCCTACCCCGTCCATCGGTCAGCAACTCACCCCGTCTCCTTTTGCTGGTGAAAAGAAAAATACCACCGAAAACAAAATTGTTATTCTGGACACCCGCCTCCTGGCTGAAAAACCCTTGTTGGAGTATCTGCAAAAAAGAAGCATACCGCTGGAAATTGCCACCCGGTTTTGTAAAGAAGTAGATTTTCTTTTGTATGGTAAGAAGCATACCGTCATCGGGTTTCCCAACAACGCCGGAGGGTATGAACTACGAAATGAAAACTTTAAAGGCAGCAGCTCACCTAAAGATGTAACCCTGCAACAAGGCAGACGGTCGGATGATCTGGTGGTGTTCGAGGGCTTTTTTAACTTCCTTTCTTTTCAAACGATCAACCGGGAAAAGCAAGCCCCCCTGTCAAATTGCCTGATACTAAACTCCCTTTCCTTCTTTGAAAAAAGTCGTCCCGTGATGGAGGAATACAAGACGGTTCATTTGATTTTAGACCGGGATACTGCCGGAATAAATGCCACTAAAAAGGCATTGGATTGGAACACCGGCCAGCAGGATAAATACATTAATCGGAGCGAGTTTTATAAAGGCCACAAGGATTTAAACGCGTGGCTTATTCACCATCACCATATCAAAGAGGAAAGCCAGCGGATAGGAAGGCGACTTTGACGTTCGGGTAGCCAGCTATGTTTTGGTAAAACCAAAACTACTGGCTCCCCTCATGCTACCGCATTCGGGGAGGATTTTTTTCATGCTATCGCATTCAAAAAATAAAGAGGAGGAAGATATGGAGCAGCGGAATGCACAAACTAAAAACAAAGGAGGTCGCCCTAAAAAGGACGTTAAGAAAGATCAATTGATGGCCATAAAATGCAGCCTTTATGAAAGGCGCATCATAGAAGCAAGGGCCAGAAGTGTGGACCTTTCCGTTTCGGAATACCTGCGGGAAATAGGTATAACCGGAAAAATAGACAGGCGAGAAAAAGCGCTGCCTAAAGAAGTTTTAGAACTAACCGGTACGCTTAATCACATGGCAGCAAACCTTAACCAGATTGCCAAGAAGCGAAATGGCATCGAAGAATTAAGCCCTTTAGAACGGGCCAATTTAAAAGTCCAATCCGGAGAGGTGAAGGAATTGGCAAAACAAATTAAAAGCTATTTACAATGATCGGGCATGTATCTATAGGAGCATCTTTTTATCACTGCATCAGTTATTGTCTGGAGGATAAACGGGGATTTTCCGAAGAACAGAAGCTGCAGCTTTCACTGAAAGATAACCTACAACATAAAAACCGGGCAGAAGTACTGTTTTACAATAAATGTTTCGGAGATAAGTACGAGTTGACGAATGATTTTAAAGATGTTCGGAAGTTGAATAAACGGGTGGAAAAGCCGGTATTGCATTTATCCCTTCGACTGGCTCCCGGAGAGATGCTCACCAAAGACCAGCTTACGAAAATAGGCAGTGAATGCGCAAAGGAATTTGGCATAGCGGATAACCAATATATCTGCGTAATGCATAATGATACCAGAGAACAACACATACATATTGCCGCCAACCGGGTAGGTTTTGACGGAAAAGTAGCCAGTGACAGCAACAGCTATAAAAGAATGGCGGCCCTTTGCCGCAGGCTTGAAAAGCAATATAAGTTACAAGAAGTATTAAGTCCGCGTGCCTTTTTATCTCCCCAAGACCGGTTATTGCCCCGGCAGGATATGCGGAAGGAAAAACTGAGAACGGACATTCGGCAGACCTTAGAAAATGTACATCAATATTCAGAGTTTGAGCAGAAGATGCAGGCATTAGGATACAAGGTTATTAAAGGGCGTGGTATTTCTTTTATTGATGAGAAGAAGGTGAAAATAAAAGGCAGCGAAGTCGGTTTTTCGCTGGCTACTATTGAAAAGGTGCTGCATCTAAAAAGCCAATTGAAGATTAAACAAGCGGAAGAAAAGGCAAAGCAACCTGAATATCAACAGCACCGTGTAAGGCATTCGTTTACTCCTACTCAAAGGATGTTGCAAACGGTGAGCCAAACGAAGGAATGGGATAAGTCCCCCGTTGCCCAAATTCAGAAGGAAATTTCTAACCTTCTTTATCAGATCCTTAAGCCGGAACAGTCATTTGATTATATAAACCCTGAACTGTTAAAAGAAGCCAAGCGCAAGAAGAAAAAGAAATTCAAAATGAGCCTGTAACCCCATTATTTCATTCAAAACACATTTATTATGGAAACTACAAAAAACATAACCGGTATTGAAAAAGACAGTTTGGAACTGGTATTGGAAGAATTTGCAGAGGAACAAAAGTCACATGTAAAATCCATTGCTGACCTGGTTACAGCTGTTAATGTATTAACCAACAAGTTTAACAACTTTGAGGAAAAGCTGAATACACCGAAGGGGATTTCCGTATCTACTGATACCAGGCCGATACAGGAAATTGTTAGAAAGGGGTCGTAGATATGAAATTGACGGCAGCTGGACAACCCAAGAACGTGATACGGAAATTTCAGCTATTGCTTTTCCCGGAACAGGATGCAAAACTGTTTTACAAGATAGTATTTGGACGTTGGTTCCTTTGGTTGGTAATTATGCTATTCCTTACTAACTTGTATAAATTTAGTATTCATTGGTGCGACAACCAAAAGGAGATAAAGCTACAGCAGCTAGAAAATTATAGAATTAAAAGGGCTTGGAATTATCTATATTCTCAAAGTGGAAGAGATGTAAAAAAAAGGATGGATGACGCTCGGACAAAATCACATTCCGAAAATAAATAAATAATATTTACCAAAATCTGTGATTACTAATAAAGACACCCTACAAGTATCTATCGAAAATAGCGATCATATTCATATGATCCCGAATAATTAGATATCATTTGATATTTAATAAAATTGAAAACTTACGTATATTTATAACAATAAGGACTATATTTATTCAACAACATGAAAAGAGAAAAAGGCCCAAAACATTTTTTATTTAACACCTCCAATTAGAAAATATATGGCAGTCCCCGAGCATTTACAACACAAACCAATTATAGCTGTAAACGACTACGATAAGATTGATGGACAATATGCTCCCAATAGCGATGCTAAAGTTTTATCCATTGGGCAAGCACAATATGATGAAGACGAAATTTCTGTTAAGGTCTTTCGCCATACTGGTAATAACTGGAGTAGACAAAGTGAGGAATTGCCACTTCATAGAACACTTGACCTGACAACATTGATTATAACCTCAATACTAACAGGTCAAAATTCGGAAAGAATAGTTTCAAACCTCAATGAACAAATAATTTCAGAACCTAGAGTACAAGAGATTAAAGATTATTACCAAGCAAACATAAGTATCTTACGACCAAGGTTAGAAGAGATTAGAGATTTATTAAACAGCTTACTTTGATAAAAGAAAAAATATGATATCCGATAAAGAAAAATATTTAATGGCGCTTAAAAAAAATAATGGCCGAATTGATGAAATTTCGATTGGTTTAAATATTGGGTTTAGTGACGAAAAGACTACTCAAATTATTGCTGAATTGGTAAATGAAGGAAAGATAGAGTTTCAATCATTCGGACTTTGTAGCTACCGTGTGCTGTAAAATTTATATATTGGGAGTTTAAACTGAATATTTTATTCTGATGGATAATCTAATTTGTAAAGCAATTTCAGAATTACTAATCGATCGGAAAGACTTGCTCAGAATTCCTTTAAGGCAAAAAGCAAAATTTGAAGGCTGGTTAAAATTTGAATTAGCCCATCGTTTAATTCAGATAGGGATGGAGTCTGTTGAAGTAGAGACTAAAGCATGCTATAATCGAAATGCTACTGATATCACGTTCTTTCATAAAGAAATTTTTTATAGCATCGAGTTAAAAACATCAAATACAAATTGGAAAAATGAAGGCGTCAGAAATTGCAAAAAACCTATAACTAAGAATATACAATCGATTATTAACGACGCAATAAAATTAAATTCAGATCAAGGGTTTGTGGCTTTTATATTATTCCCGATTCCACTTCATAACAAAAGTTGGGAACTTTATATTGACAGAATTGTTGAAAAAACAAATTTGCCAATTTGCAAAGATAAAAACTGTAAATTGATAGAAATAAGTATTGATGAAACTAATGTATGTAATCTACTTGTATGTGTATTTAAATCAAGAAAGTTCAGTATATGGTAATAAAAATTTATGTGGAATGAAAAGTTAGCGTTTAAATCATAAAACATGAGTAATTAAAAGGATTTTAAAACTGAGCTAAAGGACTTAATTAGCAATAATTGACACATTGTAATGAACTTAAAGGAATTTCATAAAACGACTACCGACGAGCTTCTGGCAATAACAAACAGAGTTAAAAATCTAATACATCATTGGCCCGAAGTAGGAAGACATAAAGAAGCAGTTCTTAAAAATGTCATTAAACGATTTATTCCCGAAAAGTATTCAATAGGAACAGGTTTCGTAATTAAACAAACACACAATCGCGGTGAGCATTTATCTTCAAAACAGATTGACTTAATTATCTACGATGATACAAGTCCTATTCTATTTAAAGAGGGCGATTTTATTATTCTGACAGCCGATGCTGTCAGAGGCATTATTGAGGTAAAAGCTAACCTACAGAATCAAAATCTAACGAATGTAGTCAGACAAGCAAATGAAAATGGGAATTTCGTTTTTTCAGGAAAAGAAAATAAGAGCCAAGTTTTATTCAATGGTATATTTTCATTTGAAGGCTATGAAAATAATTTTGATAATGTAATATTTGCGGAAAGATTCTCTGAAGGTGAGATCGGCTTTGTTACCCAAGAGAGTTATAAGAAATTCAAAGTAAACCATGTTTCTTTAAATAAGGATTTGTTCTTGAAATTTTGGCCACAAGACAAAAAACCACATTCCCTATATAACATCGAAGACTTATCATTCCCTTTTTTTATTTCAAATCTTACAGATATTTTAGCAAATAAATCTGTACGAAAAAATAACTTCATTTGGTATCCAACTGACAAAGAGCTTAATCTGCAACACCAATTTTAACAGACTATATCAAAAGAAAAATGTCCCACTAACAATAGAGTGTCACGACAAATTTCTCAAAAATCTTGAAGGTGCTTGGTTAACAGGTGTTTCCTTATCCCATGGCATGAACTTCTGTTTGGGGTAAGTGACATATAAAAGACGCTTAGAGCGTGTTAAAGCTACAAATGCATTATTCTTTTCTTCATTAAGAGACGCTCCACCTTCCTTAACCGCTCGATAATCAGGAAATGTACCCTCATTCATCCCCATCAAAAAAACTATATCAAATTCTAATCCTTTCACAGAATGAACTGTACCTAATGTAACTCCGGTATTTTTGTTATTATTTAGGGAAATCCCTAAAGCAATTTGATTCCTAAAGTTAGATAATGTTTTATTCTCAGCAGTTGTTTGCAGAGAGTATACCTTCCATAATGCTTTTAGCTCTTCTATATCTTGTATTACAAATCCCTTCTTTATTAAGTCGTTCGAATAATGAGGTGAAGTATTAACATATGCTTCTATCAGTTCCAATCCCTTTATAAAATTATTTATACTTGAATTAACAACTTTCCAGGACTCAAATAGAATGGTATATTCATTTTTTATATCAGGTGAAATAATAAAATCAGATAATTTATATAGCTTATCAATCCCAACATTAGTATCTAATAAAGGAATTTTTTCTAACTCTAAAAGTTTACACAACTGTATAAAATGAAGTTTATCCAAAGAGTTCACTAGAATTCTAATGCCTAAATCATACATTTTAAGTAAATCACTTACAGGCTCGCTCAGATCATTAGTCTTTTTATAAACAAATGGAATTCGCTCTTTTCCTAGTTCCTTTTCAAGACTTTTAAATACATATTTATTTCTTCCTAAAACAGCAATTCTTTCAGCAGTTATATCCCCCTCGATATCATTGTGCTTTTTAGAATCCAGGAAAAATTTAATCTTATTAGCTATGAACTCTGCTTCTGACTGTTCATTTTGACATTCAGAAATTGAAAATTCACCATTGATTACAGCATCAGAAATATCCACTGAATTTGGAATTAACTTTTGTGCTGCTGTTAAGACGGAAATAGAAGATCTGAAATTTTCCGCAAGCTGTATTATCTGGGCGTTAAAATCAATGACAAAGTTTTCAGTCATAAAAGTTTTACTTGACCCATTAAATCCATAAATCGCTTGATTAGGATCTCCAACCATTAAAATATTATTGTGTTGCTTACCGCATAGTGCTTTGATTAATTCATATTGCGCAAAATTTAAGTCTTGAGCTTCATCAATGCATACATATCTAAACATCTTTCTATATAAATCGGCGACAGCCGGACGTTCAACAAGGATTTTATAAGCGAGACAAATTACATCATCAAAATCTATGGCATTTTGAGAAGATAACACAGCGTTATATTCATTGAAAAGTAACATTGTTTCTTCATCAGTCGCTTCGTTCGTCTGAACAAGCCCACATAAATTCTTTTTTTGCTGGCTGATGTAATTTAAAACATCAAATATGAACTTCTGCCTATCTTTATCTGAAGCTCCTGTAACGTATTTTTTTAATGATAGGTTATTCTCAAATACCTCAAGTAAAATTTCTCTTCTATCATTCTCCCGCTCAAAAATATGCGGCATTTTATCTATCCCTATTGCAGTACCTTTTGAACGAATAAGCTCAAGGCAAAATTTATGAATAGTTCCAATGAATGCCCTATCCTTTATGCTCTGTACATCTTTAAGGCGTGTTTGCATTTCATCCGCAGCTTTATTTGTAAATGTTAATGCTAACACTTTAAATGTTCCTGGTTGCGAAGAGAGTAAATATCTTACACGTTCAGTCAAAACTCTCGTTTTACCGCTTCCTGCACTTGCCAAAACAAGCATAGGCCCGTCTTTTGACTCAACTATTAATCTTTGTTTATATGAAAGCCTGATTTCCATTATATATTAGCTTTATCAATTTCAATTTTCAAATCAGCAGATATTTTATCAAAAAGACTTTTCAAGATTGGAGGGAATCGTCTGTTTTTATCTTCTAATTTCACGATAATTTCAGTAACAATAGGGCTTATTGAGGTTTTGTTCTTAGACATATAATTTAAAATATCCAAATCACTAAATGCAGATATTTCAACTTTCCTTTTCTCAAGAAGTTCTGCTCTGGCAGTTTTCTCCTGTTCACTATTAAAAACTAAATTTTTATAGATTGCGTTTTCGATTTCAATAATTCCATTCTTAATTTCGTTTTGATAGCCTAACTCAATCAAATATTTTTCAAAGTCATTAGAGTTTGGAATTACAAATAGATTTGAGGGACTATCATCGAGACTAATCTTAATTTTTGAAAGAGCTGATTTTACTTTTTTGACAGGATCAGGCTCTCCATCACTAAGTATGTACCAAGGAATATTGAATGTTTTACAAAGGCGAATAAAAGGTAAATAATTACCTGCTCCTCCAACTCCTACGAAGTTTATCCCTAGCTCAAAAGTGTGTTTGGCCCAGTACCCTTTACCGAAAATCGGCAAAGATTGTTCTTCCGTTTCTCCTTCAAAAAGAACAACAGCCTTTGCAAAAAGCAATTCTCCTCTGGAATGCATTACTTCTCTTCGTAATTTTCTCAAATCTTCTGGGAACATTCCATCTATACTAAATTGAGATACTTGAGGAAGGTCATTTGATTTATAAAAGTGTCTAATCTCTTCTAAATCGCATTGTCCTGCAATATATGGAGAGTGCGAGGTAATAATTTTTTGACCTTTGATCTCTATTAGCTGAGAATATAAATGCCTTTGTGCATTAGGATGTAAATGAGCTTCTGGCTCTTCAAGTGCTAAAATGGGATAATATGGGCTTACTTTCCCCTTTTCAAAACTATCGGCCAGCCACGTTATATATGCTTTGAATGCCAAAAGGGAAGCCCAGCTTCTAGTTCCCATCCCATGATATTCAAGGGGGAAACTTTCATTTTCACCATCTTGAAAATTAATATTCAATCCTTTATTCAGATCTCTAATTTTTTTGTTTAAAGGAGTAATATCAATACCTGTACTTCCTGATGGAATCGTGTTACTTAATTCTTTTAACCTATCACGTAAATGGGATAAAACTTCACTATTCCCTACAATATCATCATTTAGACTCTTTATTTTTTTTTCGAGTTCCTCAATTTTCTTTGGATCTATTTCAATTTTAGAAATAAGTTTCCCGAGATAGGAGGAACGATCCTTCAGGTCACCTAATATATCTCGTTGAGCATCTATAAAAAACAATGGCAATGTTTGAAATGACGACTTTAAAGGATCTAAATATTCCTCTTTCTCCCAGTTTTCAACGTTTTCCTTCCAATCACCAATCTTATACTTTTTTATTTCGTAATCATTTTTGAAGATGTTATATGACACCTCAGTTCTAAAAGCCACATACTGGTTATCATTCCTATCAATATTTATTAGATCACCAAATTCAACATCTCTCCACAAATCCGTAAACTCTTTTATTCTTTCGCTGTTCTCATTTACAGGAATAATCCTTACATCAATTCGAATTTTCTTTGCTTCATTAGAAACATCTTCTTTACTTATATGAAAATCTTCTTTTGATACAAAACGTTTTTCAATTCCTAAAGCCAGGTTAATTGCCTTTAGGAATGTGGTTTTCCCCGCGTTATTAGCACCAACAAGCAAAGTAAGAGGCGTTAAATGTACTTCGATATTCTTTAGAGAGCGGAAGTTAGAAATTCTTACAATGTCAATTAAAATACTCATTAGTTTAGTCCTTTTTAGATGCAGGTAATTTTAAAACCAAAATGAATAATTTGAATTATAACAGATTCAATAAGCAAAATATAGAAAAAAGCCACCAACAAGGTGGCTTTTTCTATATTGTTGTTCGTCAATTTTAGTTCTTAGGTTTCCCTTGCAACAATTCTACTTTTTCCTTTTCACTTGCCAACAACCGTTCATATAACTCCACTACCTTATCAATAGGATTAAAACTGCAATAGTAATTAATGGCATTCAACGTAGAACTATCGTTACTATTAAACGTATTCGCAATAACATTAATCGCAGCTTCTTCGTTAAATTTCTGAATAGCTTCGGGGGTTACCTTCAATACTTTAGCTACCTGTTCTAAAATATCCGGTTCTATAGTTTCTTTCTGTTCCAATAGAGAGATTTTCTTTTGTGTCCAATCATCGCCTAATTCATAGGCAAGTCCTTCCTGCTTCATACCCAGCATTTCCCTGAAACGTTTAACGTTCTTTCCTTCGTGTACTTTGTTTGGCATATCAGTATTTGTCATGCTACAAATATAATAAATCTATCAATGGAATAATGAACCCCAAAGGGGTATAAAATACCGCTAAGATATTCTATTTATTCGGCAAGATAGATAATTAAAGTATTGAATATGAGGGTATTGTTATGTTGTTTTGATTACCAAATCGATACCATATGACAAAGCAGGAATATAAGACGCTCTCCTATAGGCCCACTGAAATGGAGTGTAACGGTGTAGGTAAGCCTCATGAAGCGCTGGAGGTCTTTTTTAATGATTTCACAGTAGAAGATTGCCGGAAGCGCCTTTGGGAACTATATAGCTATTGGGTAATTAACCATGAAAGACAAGGAACTGAGCATAATGAAGCCAGCACCATACTGCTTTTCTATACTCATACTGAAATGCTGATAGAAGCCGCTTATTTGCTCTATAATAAGAAAAAAAGGAAAGATGCAGCAAAAGAAGCAGCTCCACTGCCAGAAATACCTGTAGTCAAACCAGACGAAACCGTGGTATCCATAACCCCGGATGAAACATTACAGCAGGTGATACAGGCAATAGTCAAAGAAGCGCTGCCAGAAAGGATATTTCTCATTAACCCGATTAGTGACGGCCAAAGCGGAGAGAATTTACAGTTAGAGCTAATGGTATTGCTGCCTGAAACGGCCTCTAAGCCGTTTGATGAATACCACAATAGTATTACTGCTGCCTGTAAGGATATGACATCAGTCAAGGTCTTAATACGGAAAGCGCAGGAAGTATATAGCTTTTTGCAACAGGGACATATATTTTACTCTGTGGTTTGTACAGATAAGGCGCTTGTATATAGTATAAATACCGTCCCCTTGCCAGTTCCTGAACATTTACCCATAACAGAAATACAGGAAAAAGCGTATAAAACTTTTGAGCAGGATACCCCTAAATGTGACACATTTATAGACGGAGCCAGGTATTACCTGCTTACAAAAAAGTACGGCATAGCAGCATTTATGTTACAACAGGTAGTAGAACACCTACTGCGGGCTGTCATTGCCTGCCTAATGAACCGGAACGTATTTACCCATAACCTCACCAGTTTGCTACAGACATGCCGGTTATGTGCCAAAGAAATAACAACCGTATTTCCACGGGATACGGATAAAGAAAAAGAGTTTTTTCAGCTGTTAAACACGGCCTATGTAAAGGCGAGATATACTAATGATTACGAAATCAGCGAGTATGAAGTATCTGTCCTGCTGGAACGTGTTGAATACCTGCAATTCAGAGCCAAAGAGGTTTGTATGAAAAAAATTGAAGCATTCGGCCAGTCTGTAAAACATTTAATCACCAAATAAATTACTGTTTATGCCACAACCACACGACTTTTACCCGCAAAACTTATCCGTATCTGAAATAGCCAATCCATACATGGTAGCTAATACCTTTTTCCATGAATATGACTTAGCCTATGTAAAAAGAACCATTGCCAGTTGGATGGCAGCGGTATATAAAGCGGCCAGCTGGAACCACGAATCCCCCGGTAATCTTGTTTATTTTCTTGAAAGACTTTTCCGGTTAATTGAAGCCGGATGGCTTATTAATCAGATGGACAATAGCGAAAGGCTGGCTAACCTAAGGTTGCAGTATCCGGAAGGAGAAATTGACATGATGAACCCTGCCTTGTATTGCAAATTTGTACATAAAGACTACCCTTGGGATTATTTTCCCCGTAATCTTACGCGGAAAGAATTTATTACCCCTTATAAAGTCTTTCCTAAATTCTTTCAGTTTCGTACACTATCCGAATGGAAAGAGGAACTGCACAATATTTTACATATTGCTTTAACAGGCGATAACATGGAGGCCACTGGAGATGTAATTGATGTATTGGCATTTAAAAAGCATCTTGATAAACTTGCAGATGCCTGCCACTTAATCAGCGTCCGGGAATTTGAATGGTCTAACGGAGAAATCATAGTAAAAACTATTAACACAATAAACAATGAAGGGGAAAACACTACAGAAAAAAATTGATAAATACACTTGCAAATTAGGCCACAATCTAATTTGTATCCGTATGGAAAAGGGGATTAGCCTGTCTGCTACTTCGACTGATACTGGTATCTCCGTATACACACTACATAATATTGAGAAAGGGAAGTACCAGCATATAAGGATATTAGTACTTTTCCGATTGGCCAAATACTACCACATAATGCTGTCAGATTTATTTGAAGGTATGGATTAGGGATACGGCTATTCACCAACATCTTTAATATGTGTCAGCCACTTTTCTACCTGATCATAGATTTCCTGCACATCCTTTTCCGGGTTATTATTCAGCATATAATCAGCAAACTTAGCTTTCGTCTTAATATCTTCCCATTCCATAACCGTGAGGCTTAACATCGGCCATTTCTTGGTTTGTTGCATAAATCCATATAATGGCAGATAAGGCGGGGCATAGTAAAAGGAGTTATCTACCAGTTCATCATATAAAGGGCGATTAAACGCCCTTTTCATATCCTGTATCACATCATACAGGATGCGAAATTTACTGCCTTGTTGTATAGTAGTAGCTAATGCAGGCATTCCCTTATCCTGGAAGAAAACAAACAGGTAATCTATGAACCCCGGCTCCATTTCGTCACACAAATCTTTGCTGTAAAAAGTATAGTCCAGCTTAAACTGGTCTAAAGAAAAATCAGGCAGTCGCTTATCAATAATGTAATTAATCAAAAGTTCTTCCTTCTCCATAATCTGTTCCAGCGAAGGGCCATGCATTTTCCCATCCATGAATATTACATATCTGGCTTTGGAAAACAATTCAAAATAGTAACTCTTAAAAACAATTGTTTTCCTGTCAAAAGTTACCTGTACATATAAAGGATACGTAAGCTGACCGTGAAAAAACACCTGTTTTAGCCGGTCATTTAAATATGTTTTATAGCTAACCTTATACGTCTTTTCCATTTTTTACTCATTTTATACGTAATGGCATCAAAACGTGTAACAGAATCTAATATACCCTTATTCCCAGTATACAAATCATACCAAAGTATGCTAAAGCTGACCAATTTGGGTAAGGCTTTCAAAATAAACACTCCAAATTAATAAAAAGTTTTGGTAAAATATAAATTAACCTAACAAATTTACTATATTAGCATTGGAGGGTATATTCTCTTGCACAGAGAGATTTTGTGAAGTTGATAAAAGTGGAGGTGCAGATGGAAAACATTCAGCCCGAGAAAATAGTTGAAATACTAAAGGGGCATGGTACGCATGTAACTATTGAAGAAGCTAAATTGATTTTGGAATTTATGTACAAGTTAGCTCAAATTGCTTTAAACACATATTTAGGAAAATGAAAGCAGACTTATATATACGCGTCAGTACTGACGAACAGGCTGACAAAGGTTTCTCCCAGAGAGATCAGGAGGAACGTTTGCAGAAATATTGCCTTAACAATGGAATTACTGTCCGGAAAGTAATATTTGAGGATTATTCAGCGAAGACGTTTGACCGGCCGGGATGGAGCACTGAGCTTTTAGACCTAAAGAAACGGAAAGGGCAGATTGATGTAATCCTGTTTACCAAATGGGATAGGTTTAGCCGTAACGCAGGAGATGCTTACCAAATGATTAATATTCTTCGTAAGCAGGGAGTAGAACCACAGGCCATAGAACAGCCATTGGATATGACAGTCCCGGAAAGCAAAATAATGCTTGCGGTCTATTTGGCAACGCCGGAAGTCGAAAATGATCGTAGGGCACTTAATGTAAGATACGGCATGCGCAGGGCAAAAAAGGAAGGGCGGTGGATGGGGCCAGCTCCTGTAGGATATGTCAATAAGATAACAGAAGATTTCAGAAAGTATATAGCCCCTGAGGAACCTTCTGCCAGTATTATGAAATGGGTATTTGATATGTTGGCAACCGGCCAGTATCAGGTAGAGCAATTATATAAGGAGGCCTGTTTAAAAGGCATTCGTTGCTGCAAGGCTAATTTCTGGAAATTATTGAGAAACCCGGTCTATTGTGGTAAAATATACCTATCTGCTTTTAAAGATGAAGAAAGTAAGCAGGTACAGGGTCTGCATGAACCTATTATATCGGAAGCACTATTTTATGAAGTGCAGGATATATTGGATGGCAAAAAGAAGGATTACCGCACAAAAGTTGGTTCACAGGAAATAATGCAACTGCGTGGCTATTTACTTTGCCCCAGATGTGGTAAACTATTAACGGGCAGTGCTTCTCGTGGTAGAAATGGCCAGTATTATTATTATCACTGCATTTCCTCCTGTGGTGCAAGATTTAAAGCAGAACAGGCTAATGACCTTTTTTCAAAGGAACTACGCAAATTTATACCCAACCCCGGCATGGCAGAATCTTATAAATACGTAATTAATTCCGCCTATAAAGTACATGCAAAAGGGCATCATGGTGAAGTCAGACAAATTACGGATCAGCTAAATGAAGCACAGGCTGATATTGTAAAAGCAAGAAAATTATTGTTAAGGGAGGATATTAGCGCTGCCGATTATAAGGAAATCAAAGCTGATTGTGAGAAAAGAATTACCCAACTCGAAGCCGGTCTAATAGAACTTTCCAGAACAACCACTAATATAGAAGCCTTGCTTGACAAGGCAATAACATCTTTAGTCAGGCTTGAACAACTGTATCTTGACAGTGATGTAAAGAAGAAGCGGCACATTATTGGTTCGATATTTCCCGAAAAACTCACTTTTGACGGATTCAATTATCGAACCACCCAAATCAACGAAGCCGTTAAGCTAATATACAGTCTGGACAAGGGATTCGCCCAAAATAAAAATGGACAAACCGAAACTAATTTCGATTTGTCCACTTTCGTGAACCGGATTGGATTCGAACCAATGACCTGCTGCTTAGAAGGCAGCTGCTCTATCCAGCTGAGCTACCGGTCCGATTCCCAAATTTCCCGTATATTTATCGTTTTATTTGGGAGTGCAAATCTATGTAAAATAATTCAAAATTTCAGCCATTCTTAAAATTAAAGACTTTTATGGACGTAAAAATCGAAGCTAGTTGGAAAGAAGCCCTTAAAGATGAATTCCACAAATCTTACTTTGATCAGATCGCAATGTTTCTAAAACACGAAAAAGCGCTCAATCATATTATCTACCCGCCCGGCAACCTGATATTCAATGCTTTCGATAAAACGCCCTTCGATAATGTAAAAGTAGTGATCTTAGGGCAAGACCCTTATCATGGCCCCGGACAAGCCCACGGCCTCTGCTTTTCCGTTCAGGATGGCGTAAAACCTCCTCCTTCGCTGGTAAATATATTCAAAGAATTACGCGATGATATCGGGATGCCCATCCCGCAAAGCGGCAATCTGACCAAATGGGCTGAACATGGCGTACTGTTATTAAACGCTATTCTGACCGTAAGAGCCAACGAACCAGCTTCCCACAGCAAAATAGGCTGGGAAAACTTTACTGATGCTGTTATAAAAAAGATCTCGGATACTAAAAAGGATGTCGTATTCATGCTCTGGGGACGGTTTGCCCAGGATAAACAGATACTGATAGATGCTACCAAACATCATATCCTCAAAGCAGCTCACCCCTCCCCCTTCAGCGCAGATAAAGGCTTCTTCGGCTGCAAACACTTCTCAAAAGCTAATGCATTACTCGCCAAAGCAGGAATAGAACCCGTAGACTGGAGATTATGAGAAAAATATATGCAGTATACGCACTGATACTCTTCGTCAGCTCCATGCTGATCATGTTAATACCTATGTGGCTGGTCTCCCTGCTGCCCGCCCCGCTTAACATCCGCTGTTTTATGTGGCTGGGCCGTGCCTGGATGCATGTATACATGCCATTGGTATTCTGCCCTGTCCATACAAAAGGACGGCAATATTTCAAAAAAGGACAGCCTTATATCATTGTATGCAATCATAACTCATACGTAGACATCCCGGCAACTACCTACGCCATCCCAGGTGCCAGCAAAAGCCTTGCAAAGCAGGAATTAGCGCGTATACCTGTCTGGAGTATCATGTATAAGGTAGGCAGCGTATTGGTGAACAGAGATGATCCTGAGAGCCGTAAAAGGAGTTTTACAGAGATGAAAGAGGTGCTGAACATGGGAGTACATATGTTACTCTACCCGGAAGGTACCCGCAATAAAACAGATGATCCGCTGAAATCGTTTTATGATGGGGCATTTATATTAGCCATAGAGACCCAAAAGCCCATCATGCCTACTGTATTATTCAATACCCGCAAGATACTGTCTGCAGGTAAGTCCTTCGGCGCACGGCCACACCGGATAGACGTTCATTTCCTGCCGCCGGTAGAAACCGCAGGAATGACACAGGATGATATCCCTGCGCTAAAAGAACATGTATTCAAAACAATGTGGGAGTATATAGAAAAAAGCCGCTCTGTTTAAAACAGAACGGCTTTTTTCTTACGTTACAAATCATAGAACGTTCGCGATCGGTTAATCCTCAGGTCCCGTAAAATACCCGATTTAGGACTGATCGTAATACTGAACTGCCTGTAAGTTCCGATAGGTATAAGGTTGATAGACATCTGCCAGCAATGCAAATCACGCGATATATAGATGTTTGTATAAGCTAATTGTTTATTGATAAAGTCTATACCACTGTTCACACCCACCTTCCACTTCGGCGTTAAACTGAAATCACCATTAAAACTCAGGTACTGGTTAAAACTGACCACTACCCCGCCGGAGTCAGGAATGATCTGTTTACTGTAGGATAAGCTATAAGAAAGGTCCACCTTCCACGGAATATCAAAATCCACATACTCCCCGGGATTCTTCCGAACTGCCGCCAGCTGTCTTTGCTGTGCCTGGAATGCCGCATCTGTACTCTGCTCGTTCTCTATGTTATTGATCTCCTTCTCTTTGTCCTTGCTCTTTTTGTCGGACGACTGGAATGAGGTACTCATCGAGATATTCGCATTCGTCAAACGTCCCAGACTCAGCTTCCCCGCCTGCCAGACATATGCATCCAGTCTTCGGCCACGGGCATTCACCTGGTAAGGATCTATAGAACCACTCGCCGTTACATTAATCTTATCAAACAGGTTCGTACGGGCATATATACTAAATGTAGACAGCCTGAAACTGTCCGCCAGCATATTATAAGACGTGTTGATCCCAAACCCGTCCAGCAACTTAATCTTCTTCTCATGATTCGCCGAGGTATCCTTCTTCGAGAACACCTTCATTTCCAGATTGTTATCTAACCCAAAGGAAATCGACCCCGCCCGCCCTTCAGAGGGTACACCCACTGATGAACTGGTAAAGTACGACTGTCGTAAACTATCCCCTGTCTTGTTATAGCGCAAATAATAATAAGCATTCTTAGCAAGGTCCGGCTGGAAACTGGCACTGATCGTAGGACGCATCACGTGACGGATCGCCCTGATCTTCGACGTCTTACTGAACTGGTACATCCCGTACAACGCCGTTGATAAGGAAAGACTCGCACTCGCCTGCCTCGCCGCAAAGAATCCGGAAGAGTAAGTCGTGTCAATACCACCTAATGAATCAATGCTCACACGTTTATTCGCATTCCAGGTACGCACCGTTTTCTTCGTATACCAGTATTCCGCATAACTAATACCCGGAGAAAGGGTAAAATTCTTAAATACCGGAATAGAGAATGAAATAGGAACATTATGCTTCATACCCGACTGCAACGCATCAAACATCTTAGACTTCCCAAACACAGAATCCTTGAAAGTAACACTGTTATTCAGGACAGTAGAATATCCGATACCTAACTTATAATACCACTTGGATGGTCCCACCAGTTCCTTAGGCTGGAAAGGATACAAAGTGTTTACGTTAAATGTAGCTGACGGGAATGATATAGACACATCACGCGTACTCAGGTTCTGAGAGTGCGTAAGGCTGGATGTAAAGTTGAAAGGCTTGCCCTGCCAGGTCTTGGAAAAGCTGATAGATGATCCGATATTGTTATTTACACGAGTCGCATAATCATAGACGTTATAAGTATTATAGCTCGATGTTCCGAAGTTCACGTTCGCTCCGAAGTTCACACCAGGACGCGCCTTGCTGTCCATACTATGGTTCCAGGTTACACGGAAGTCACGCGAGCGGCTAAACTCTGTCTTCACTGTAGGGTCCCCAAAACGTGTATTCGCAAAGCTTAGTGTCATCCCACCATTATAATGATAACGCTTCCGGTAGGTAGGACTTGCGGTCAGCGACCAGCTGCCATAAGAATAGATATCCCCCCGCATCGTCAGATCAAAATTATCTCCCAGCCCTACATAATAACCACCGTTTTCAAGCCCCATCCCCTTCTGCGCATTCACCACATAACCCGGCATCAGCATCCCGGAACGTTGTCCCTGTGTAATAGGAAAGATGGCAAATGGAATGAATAAAGGCGTTGGCACCCCTTCTATCTCTAAATTAGCAGGACCAGAAATCACCAGTTTATCAGGGATTACCTTGATTTTCCTGGCGCGGAACTGGAAGTGAGGAGTGTCCAGGTTACAGGTAGTATACCCGTTCTTAAAACCAAAAATACTGTTGTCGGGCTGCCGCTTTGTCTGCTGACTGGCCACAAACCCTTCTCCATATTGAGACCGGGTATTATATATCTTAGCTCTTTGCGTATTAAAATTATAACGTAACGTATCAGAATCGAAACTCTGCCCTCCGTCATTCAGTTGCGGCCGGCCATAGGGTTTACCGCTGGTATCCAGCGCAGTAGTAGCTTCCATGATCCCCGTACTCTGGGTAAAATTCATCCTTTCCGCAGTAAGATCTACCTTTTTATACTTCGTATTCGCCGTACCATACAGGAAAAAACGTTTATCCGGCACCACCAGTACAATGGAATCCTTAGCTTTATAAGTAACAGGCGCATCAAGGCTATCCTTCGACAATTTCGGCATATCCATGCTATCAACTGCCGTACTATCTGTGAGAACAGGCAGGGAAGTGTCTTTTTTTACAGATATTGCATCTTTTTTCCGTAACAACGCCGTATCTTTTACAATCGGCACGGTATCTGTGAAACTTTTGTTAAAGTCGGCAGAAAGATGTGGCGCGGGAGTTGCTACTGCATCTATAATAAAGGGAACGACAATTAATATACCGGCAAATAGCAGGTATATAGGTCGCAAAAACTTTTTATAATTATTTTTGTGATTCAGGTGCATGTCTTGATAGCGGGCACAAACCTACAAGATTTTATACAAATTATTATCAATCGTAAAACGAAAAGGATATTTAACATCTTATGTACCGACGGAATAACGATTAACTATGACGGATCAGATGGAATAAAGGAGCGGGATTCGTCGTTTATAAATATTACTAACTAACGCCCATTATATTAAAATAAAAATTGAGTCATGCGCTGGAACCGATTTTGGATCTTAGGATGTAGCACTTTGCTAGGACTTTTTTTCATTTATGCCAAAGAAGCCCCCGGTGGCACCAAAAGGAATCCCCCTATCAGGACAATCATCATAGACCCGGGACATAGTGCCCAAACCCCGGGCGCTCACGGTAAATTTTCTACGGAAGAAGGTATTGTGCTGGATGTAGCCCTGAAACTGGGTAAACTGATTGAAAACAATATGAAGGATGTACGTGTGGTATATACCCGTAAAACGAGCAATGCCCTCGCATCCACCCTTAAAGCTGATCTCAACGAAAGAGCCATCATCGCCAACAGGGAAAAAGGAGACCTCTTCATATCTATTCACTGTAACTCTGCCGGCCCTTCCCACCACATCAGCGGCTACAAAACCGTCATGGTGAGGAAAGGGAAACGCAAGGTAGCCACCAAGAAACCTATATATACCACCTCCCCCAGTACCGCGGAAGGTACGGAAACGTATGTATGGGCTACCGGTAAAAACACCGCTAAAACAGAATCCCTCAGGGAAAGCCCCGTAATCCTGCTGGATAATGCAGAAGGTGCTAACACTGTGATGGATATGTCTGATCCTGAAACATTTATCTTACTAAATACATTACGCAACACCTACTTCGACCAGAGCCTCCGCCTCTCTACCCTGATAGAAGACGAGTTCACCCACGTAGGAAGGATCAGCCGTGGTGCAAGACAACGTGATGAAAAAGGGATCTGGGTATTGCAGGCAACCGCCATGCCCAGCGTACTGGTAGAATTAGGCTTCATCAGCAACCCTGAAGAAGAAAAATACCTGAACTCGGAAGACGGGCAGCAGGAAGCTGCCACCTGTATATATAAGGCCATCCAACGCTATAAAGATGAACTGGGCCGCTACAGTAACCCGGAATCAACTGAACCGGCTACCATGCAGCCTACCCCCATCAGTTATAAAAAAGGCGCTGGCCGTCAACCGGTTATAGCTTCCAAAAGCAAAACTGCCACTACAAAACTGATCGCTAAAAAGGCGACCAAAGAAAAAGATAAACAGCTGGCTTCCAGAGAGAAACCATCAAAAACACCTTCAAAAGCGATCGCTGCAAAAAAAGTGGTCGTCAAGCCTTCCTTTGCATATGATATCCAGTTGATGATCACAGATAAGAAGTACCATTCCGGCTCTTCTATCTTTAATAAGCTGGCAGGAAATATCAGGCAGGAGCAAATAACGATTAATCATAAACGGCTGAATAAGTATATCTGGGGAAGTTTCAGATCCGAACCGGAAGCCAATACTGCTTTGCGTAGAGCAAAGCAGCTTGGCTTCTGGAACGCCTTCCTTTTACCATTAAAAAATAACAACCGACTGGCAAGCAGATAACATTTAGCTATACACCACCCCACAGATTATAACCCCTATCCCCAGAAAAATCCCTTTTTTACTCATATATTGTCCCGTAATTACCAGGAATCAAAAACCCGGTATCGGATTTGACTATTTGTAATTCAAACAGGCAATTGATTGCCTGCATCCTTTTTTGTTTATTTTTGCAAGAACGTATAACGTATTCTCATGCTTAAAGTATCTAATGAAACCAAAGTAGGCATTCTTACAGCGGTATCTATCGCATTGCTTTTTTTGGGTTTTAATCTTTTAAAGGGGAAGAGCCTTTTTTCAACCGGTAAGACTATTTACGCAGTATATACACAAGTAAACGGACTACAACCTTCCAACGGCGTACAGGTGAATGGCCTGGTAGTAGGGAATGTAGCTAATCTGGATGTGATGAATAAGAGCGCAGGCAAAATACTTGTTACTCTTAGGATCACCAAGAAAATAGATATCCCCCGTAACTCCGTAGCCCGTATTACAGGCGATTTATTAGGTACCAAAACCGTTCAGATCGATTTTGGTAACGCGAATGATTATCTGAAAGATGGAGATACCGTGTATGCAGCTGTAGATGGATCTATTACAGATGCCCTCAAAGAACAGCTAAACCCTCTGGTAAGTAAACTGGAAGTTACATTAGGATCTGTGGACTCCGTCCTGATGACCGTCAACTCCATTTTCGATCCCAACACCAAAGGCAACCTGCGTGAAGCTATTGCCAGCCTGAATGCTACCATGGCTAACTTTAGCAAAACATCCGCTTCCCTCAACAGGATGCTGGACCCAAAAACAGGCAGCGTATCGGCTACCATGAGTAACCTGGAATCCTTTTCCGGTAATCTGAAGAATAATAATGAAAAGATAACCGGCATCCTGGCCAACGCAGAAAAAACCACTTCTGCCCTGGCCAACGGGCAACTGGATAAAACACTCCTTGAGCTGCAGCAAATGGCTACACGTCTCAATGAAACGATAGGAAAGCTGAACAGCACAGACGGTTCACTGGGATTATTAATGAACGACAAAAAGGCATATAACAACCTGCAATATTCACTGGGCAACCTGAATAAACTGCTGGAAGACCTTCGCGTAAATCCTAAACGCTACGTGCACTTCTCTCTGTTTGGCAAAAAATCAAAAGCTCAGCCCTTACCATCAGATACTGCAAAGGCACAATGATTTTGAAGATACAGCAATTAGCAAAATACGGGCTCATCCTGACAGGGATCTGCCTCGGTGGATTCTTTCCTGCCATGGCTCAGCAACCACAAACTCAGCCAGGTAATACGGATTCTACCAAGGTGATTCATATCATTCAGTCAGATAAACTGAATGTTATCACCAAAGACACCGTGCAACTGAACCGTTTTATTGGAAATGCCATCTTTCGCCAGGGAAATACCCTTTTCTATTGCGATAGTGCACTCATTAACAGGGCTTCCAACATACTGGATGCCTATGGTCATATACATATTAACCAGGCAGATAGTATCAATATCTACGGAGATTACCTTCATTATGAAGGAGATACGAAACTGGCTACCCTTCGCGATAACGCCCGGCTAACCGATGGAAAGATCACCATCTCCGGCCCGGAACTTAAATACGACATGAATGCCCGCATCGGTACTTATGAACAGGGCGGTAAGCTGGTGAATGGCAAAAGTGTACTCACCAGCCAGGAAGGATTCTACTACGCAGATACCAAAGATGTATACTTTAAGAAGAATGTAGTGATGATAGACCCGGAATATACCCTGTCTACCGATACACTTCTTTATAATACTGAAACAAAAATAGCTACTATCGTAGCTCCTACTACTATCAACGATGGTAAAACCATCATGTATGCCACCTCTGGTGAATACAATACGGAAACTGGTCAGGGTAACTTTGACAGCCGTCCTACCATCCAGGATAGTACCGCTACCATTACTGCCGACAGGATCACCATGGATAAACGCACCGGCTTCGCATATGCCATCGGTAATATGATCTACCGCGATACCGCGCAGAAAATGACACTGCTCTCTAACTATGGTACCGTTAACCAGGCACAGAAAACCGTCCTGGCAACCCAGCATCCGCTGATGATCATGGAAAGGCAGAAAGATACGCTGTATGTATCTGCTGATACGCTGTTCTCCGGTATTGTAAAAAGAGATACCAGCACAAAAAAGCAGGTTATTGTTACACCAACAATAGATTCTGCACTAATAGGGATTTCTATACAGAAAGATTCTCTCAGTATAGATTCGGCCGGTAAACATAATGCGTTTGCTTTAAGACTTGATAGTGCCTTAAAACCTGCCGATAGCACAATGAAAGCATTGGCAAAAGATACGGCTGCTATCATACCCCGTAAAGGGCTGACATTAAAGCCAAAATCCGCCACAGACAGTGCTCTCGCAGCCAAACCATTAGCGCCGCTATCCGATACCGCACAGGCAAAAGATACCACTGAACACCGTTATCTGATGGCCTGGCATAATGTCCGTATCTTCTCCGATTCTCTTCAGGGAGTAGCAGACAGCTTGTATTATACTTCAAAAGATTCTATCTTTCGCTTCTATAAACAACCTGTATTATGGGCCACCGGTACACAGCTTACCGGAGACACCATCTTCCTGTATATAAAAAATCAAACTGCTGATAAAATACTGCTCGACCAAAACGGGCTGATAGTAAAAGAAGCAGGAAAAGAATTATATAACCAGATAAAAGGTAACCAGATCACCGGTTACTTCGTAGGACAAACCCTCGACTGGATGCATGTGGATGGGAACGCAGAAAGTATATATTATATTAAGGATGATGATGGCGCCTTTATCAGTGTAAACAAAACACTCAGCGGTATCATCAACATCTACTTCAGGAATAGCGAGTTACATCACGTTACCTTTATCAAAGATCCTGAAGGAACGATGTTCCCGTTCTCCCAGCGACCATTAGATCAGTTATTACTGGAAAATTTCCATTGGGAGATAAAACGGAGACCCAAAACAAAATACGAGTTAATGGGTTCTGTAAATACGGTCAAAGCAGCACCTGAAAAAGTAGAAGAAAAAGAAAACCAATAAATATGATTAGAAAATTCCTATCGCCCATCTATCAGTTTTTACACGACAGCAGGGCGGTAGGGAGTATCCTGATCCTTTGCACTATTGTATCTCTGATACTGGCTAATTCGCCCTGGCAACAGGCTTACATATCATTCTGGGATACTTCCGTACACATTGGCGAACATCTCCCGCACACTATACTACACTGGATCAACGACGGCTTAATGGTCCCCTTCTTCTTCCTGGTAGGAATGGAGATTAAAAGAGAGCTGACCACCGGCGAATTATCTTCCATCAAAAAATCCATGTTGCCTGTACTGGCAGCCATTGGAGGAATGGCTTGCCCGGCAATCATCTTCCTGGTATTCAACATCAACACGCCTTATTCTCATGGCTGGGGAATACCCATGGCTACTGATATCGCTTTTTCACTGGGCGTTCTATCCTTATTAGGAAGAAGGGTCCCTCTCACACTAAAAATATTCCTCACTGCCCTGGCCATCATAGACGATCTCGGCGCGATACTTACCATCGCTGTTTTTTACACTGCCAGCCTGCATACCGGTTATCTGCTCACTGCTGCAGGTATCATGCTGCTGCTCATTGTGTTAAATCTCTGCAAGGTGCAAAAACCGGTGTTCTACCTCATTCCCGGCCTAATATTATGGTACTGTATTTACAACTCCGGTATCCATGCCACTATCGCCGGTGTGCTGCTCGCAGGCTGTATCCCGCTGACACGTTTACCGCCGCTCATCAGCCGGCTCCATGATCCTGTGAACTTCTTTATCATGCCGGTATTTGCACTTTCAAATACGGCCATTATATTCCCGCCAGACATGCTCAATGCTTTTAACAATACCATCAGCTATGGTATTCTGGCAGGACTGGTAATCGGTAAACCATTGGGAATCTTTGGGTTCTCTTATATTGCCACCAAGCTTAAACTGGCAGCACTGCCAGCTCAGACCAACTGGTCACAGCTATTGGGTGTAGGCATTATCGCAGGTATAGGCTTCACGATGTCCATCTTCATCTCCACCCTTGCATATCCGGAACCAGCCCGGCAGATTACGGCTAAAATAGCCGTAATAGCGGCCTCCCTCCTATCGGGACTTATAGGATACTTTTATCTTGTTATCAAAAAACAACAATAATTGCCACACTGGCACCGTTATTGCAGAGCATTCCAACTAATATGAAGAAGACGCTGTTCATATTTATGCTCCTGGTACTGGGCCACAATCATGCAAATGCACAGTTAAAAGGTAATCCTCAGGCAGGCCTCCGTTTAGGACTACCATTCGGTGTCACTGCACGTTACTTTTTCGATGACGCCAATGCAGTGGAAGCCATAGCCGGAGCATACGCACACACTTTCACCATCACCGGTTTATATGAAAGGCATTTCGACCTTTCCGCTTTAACAACAGAGGGGTTTGGATGGTTTGTAGGAGGTGGCGCACATATGGGCAGTCGTAAAGAGAATGATAATGTGAAGTTCATTGCAGGTGTAGATGGTATTGGTGGAATTGATTATGTTTTTCCGGCAGATCTGAATTTACCGATAAATGTAAGCCTCGACTGGAAACCAGCCATTCACTTCAATACATCATCAGATCTTGCAGATTTTGCCATATCAATAAGATATACTTTCGGACGTTAATCTTTTTTTAAAACCAGATA
This sequence comes from Chitinophaga oryziterrae, assembly GCF_009758125.1. GTDB lineage: Bacteria > Bacteroidota > Bacteroidia > Chitinophagales > Chitinophagaceae > Chitinophaga > Chitinophaga oryziterrae. The sequence goes on along the minus strand of NZ_WRXO01000001.1, from coordinate 1,281,441 downwards.
TATATGAAACAACTTGTGTTATTCTTTGGCCTGTTCGCAATGATCTCCATTCAGGCAAGTGCACAAAAAAGAAACAGCTCTATCGCTAATTATTCAACAGCACTGGGTGTAAGGGTAAACCCTTTCCTGGTAGGCTTTACTGTGAAACATTTTATTGCAGGTCCACATGCCATTGAAGGCATCGTTTCTACCAATGTAAGCGAACAGCAGAATGTTACATTTACCGGCTTGTACGAGTACCACTGGAATGTTTTCGGTAAGAAAGAATTCCTGATGTACGCAGGTGGTGGTGTGCACATAGGTGCTTATGACCGCTTCGACTACTACCGTGATGATTACTACAGACATGGCGATGGTACTTATGTAACCGGCGGTCTGGATGGTATCTTTGGTGTAGAATACACATTCAAAAAGATTCCGTTGGTACTGAGCGCTGACTTAAAACCATACGTTAACTTCAGCGGTGGTGTTCATCACTTCGGTGAAGAGATCGGTGGTATCTCTGCCAGGTATACATTCAAATAATAAGACTTTATTTTATTTAAAGCCGGATTGCAAATTTTCATTTGTAATCCGGCTTTGTCGTTTTAGGAATTCTTATATTTAAGCAGGATGAAAATATTTACTGCTTTACAGATTCGGGAAGCCGATGCTTATACAATCAAACATACGCCTATAAGCAGCCTGGCGCTAATGGAAAAAGCTGCGCTTGCCTGCACAGACTGGCTGGCAGAACAGCACTTTACAAAATACCCTTTTGCCGTATTCTGCGGTATGGGCAACAACGGCGGAGATGGCCTTGCTATCACCCGCATGCTGCGCAACATGGGCTGCGATGCACACGCGTACATCATACCTCATAGCCAGCAGGCTTCTGAAGATCATCAGGCTAATTACAAATCCTTACAACGCTACTACCCTGAAAGCCTTCATACGCTGCAAACATTCCCCCAACTGGCAAAAGATACCGTCATTATCGATGCTATCCTGGGTACCGGGTTAAACAGACCTGCAGAAGGCCTTATTGCAGATACTATCAGTCGTATCAACAGCTGTTATGAACAGCATACCATCATTGCTATCGATATCCCTTCCGGCTTGCTGACAGATACTTCCAGTGTAAACCAGCCTTCCGTACAGGCTCATCATACCCTCAGCTTTGAACTACCCAAACTGGCCTTTTTACTGCCAGAAAATGCGGTGCGTATAGGCGAAGTACATATACTGCCCATCGGCTTACATCCGGATTATATCGCTCGTACACCCGCAAAATTCAACATCACGGACGGGGCCATGATGCGGGATTTATACAAACCACGTAAACCCTTTTCACACAAAGGTACATTTGGACATGTACTGCTGATTGCCGGCAGTTATGGAAAGATGGGAGCTGCCATATTAAGCGCTAAATCCTGTCTGCAGGCAGGCGTAGGCTTACTCACCTGCCACATCCCTAAATGCGGTTACGATATCATGCAGATATCCGTTCCGGCTGCCATGTGTATCACGGACGAACAATTCGATCACAGCTCCAGCTTCCCTTCCGAAGAAGAAGCTAAAAAATATAAGACGATCGGCATAGGCCCCGGTCTTGGCACTGCCGCCGGCTCCATATGGGCCCTTGACAAACTACTGGACCATTACCGGCAGCCAATGGTAATAGATGCGGATGCCCTCAATCTACTATCAACAAACCCCAAAACATTCGCCAAAGTACCTGAGAATTCTATCCTTACCCCCCACCCTAAAGAGTTTGAACGCCTTTTTGGTAAAACGGATAATGATATAGCACGATTGGAGCTGTTGTCTCAAAAGGCGGTGGAAAGGAGACTCTGTATCCTGCTAAAAGGCCGCTATACCGCAATGGCCAGTCCCGATGGCGAACTCTATTTCAATGCCACCGGTAACCCCGGCATGGCCACAGGAGGTAGTGGAGACGTCCTTACCGGTATCATCACCTCGCTGGTGGCTCAAGGGTATTCTTCCAGGGATGCCATGCTGCTTGGTGTATACATTCACGGTCTGGCCGGCGATTTCGCCGCAGCCGCACTCTCACAGGAAGCCATGACAGCGGAAGACATCCCTGCTTACTTAGGCAGAACCTTTCTCACCTTGCATAAAAATCAATAGATACCGTTTCCGATAAAAGTTTATATTTATAGAATTGTAAAAATTCCCGATATGAATATTGTTTATCTCGTTCCTTGTTTTGGATTATTAGCGTTACTATTCACAGCGATCCGAAGTGCCTGGGTTTCCCGTCAGGATGCAGGCAATGAAAAAATGCAGGAAATAGCGAAGTATATTGCCGAGGGCGCAATGGCTTTCCTGAAGGCAGAATACAAGATCCTCACTTATTTCGTTATCATCGCGGCCCTTTTGTTGGCCTACATGGGCGCATCCCACAAGAATTCCGACTGGACCATCGCCCTGGCCTTCATCGTAGGCGCCGTATTTTCTGCCACAGCTGGTTTTATTGGAATGAAGATAGCCACTAAAGCAAACGTACGTACCGCACAGGCAGCACGCAGCAGCCTCGCCCAGGCCCTTAAAGTATCCTTCACGGGAGGATCTGTAATGGGAATGGGGGTAGCAGGACTCGCAGTACTGGGATTAGGTTCCCTGTTCATCCTGCTCAAAACATATTTTGGCGCAGAAGCCAATACAGATCAAATGATCAAGACGATTGAAGTGCTGACCGGCTTCTCCCTGGGTGCTGAAAGCATCGCGCTCTTCGCCCGCGTAGGAGGAGGTATCTATACCAAAGCCGCAGACGTAGGAGCCGACCTGGTAGGTAAAGTGGAAGCAGGTATCCCTGAGGATGATCCACGTAACCCCGCTACCATCGCCGATAACGTAGGCGACAACGTAGGTGACGTAGCTGGTATGGGCGCTGATCTGTTCGGCTCTTATGTAGCTACCGTACTCGCTACCATGGTACTCGGCAGCGAAATTATTTCCCACGATAAATTCGGCGGACTCGCCCCCATTATATTACCAATGCTGATTGCCGGCATGGGTATCGTATTCTCCATCATTGCCACAATGTTCGTACGCATCTCGGATACTGCAGGTCTCAGCACCAGCGTAGTACAAAGAGCGTTAAACATGGGAAACTGGGGTTCTATCGTGCTCTCCGCTATCGCCAGCGCTACACTGGTATATTATATCATGCCTGCAGATGCCATCTATTTAAAACGTGATTTCATCGCCGGTACTGATCAGCTGAAAGACGGTGCAAAAGCCATTACACAAAACGGTGTGGTAGGTGCCATCTTCGTGGGCCTCGCGGTAGGAACACTGATGAGCATCATCACAGAATATTATACTGCCATGGGTAAACGCCCCGTAATGTCCATCATCCGCCAGTCTTCCACAGGCCATGCGACGAACGTGATCGGCGGTCTGGCCGTGGGTATGGAATCTACGTTTTTACCTATCCTGGTGCTGGCCTCCGGTATCTACGGTTCCTTCTATTTTGCAGGCTTATACGGTGTTGCAATAGCAGCGGCAGGTATGATGGCTACTACTGCCATGCAGCTGGCAATCGACGCTTTCGGCCCTATTGCGGATAACGCAGGTGGTATTGCTGAAATGAGCGAATTGCCTAAGGATGTACGTGAAAAAACAGATATCCTGGATGCTGTGGGTAACACCACCGCCGCTACCGGTAAAGGCTTTGCCATTGCCTCTGCTGCCCTTACCTCACTGGCGCTCTTCGCGGCCTTTGTAGGCGTGGCTGGTATCAGCGGTATAGATATTTACAAAGCCGATGTACTGGCAGGTTTATTTGTAGGCGGCATGATCCCCTTCATCTTCTCTTCCCTGGCCATCCGTGCTGTGGGTGAAGCGGCGATGAGTATGGTGGAAGAAGTTCGCCGTCAGTTCAAAGAAATCCCGGGGATCATGGAAGGTACCGGTAAACCCGAATACGATAAGTGCGTAGCTATCTCTACCCAGGCTTCTATTAAAAAGATGATGTTGCCGGGCGCTATAGCGTTACTGTCCCCATTAATCATGGGCTTTGTATTCGGCCCCGAAGTATTAGGCGGGTTCCTGGCAGGTGCTACCGTGAGTGGTGTACTGATGGGGATGTTCCAGAACAATGCGGGTGGTGCATGGGATAATGCCAAGAAGTCTTTTGAGAAAGGGGTTGATATCAACGGCATTACTTATTATAAGAAATCAGAACCGCATAAGGCTTCCGTTACAGGAGATACCGTAGGAGATCCTTTTAAAGATACCTCAGGGCCTTCTATGAACATCCTTATCAAACTGATGTCTATCGTATCCCTGGTAATCGCTCCTACCCTGGCGGAACTTTTCCATACCATTAAAGTTGAAGAAAAGACAACCGTAAAAACAGAACAAGTGATTCAGGCTAAAGTAGTTGCACTGAAAAAATAAACTCTTTTAATATAAAAAGGCTCCGTTGGGTATACCAGCGGAGCTTTTTTTGTTAACAATATCCACTACGGAATGTTTATTGTACTAGATCACACTAAAACAGATAAACATGAAGATTGCCATTATCGGAGCCTCCGGCTTCATAGGTTCAGCCATTTTGAAAGAAGCATTAGACAGGGGACATAGCGTAACAGCAATAGTAAGACATGCTGAAAAAATTACTACAATCAGTCCGCTGCTTACTATAAAAGAAGCAGATGTAACCACCGCAGACGTTGCCAGCCTGGTAGCCGGCAATGAGGCAGTCATCAGCGCTTATAACGCATACGAATCAGCTACCTATGTAAATGCTATCAAAGCTATTATCAACGGCGTGAGGAAAGCTGGTATTAAACGCTTCCTGGCAGTAAGCGGCGCAGGCAGCCTGGAAATAGAGCCGGGTTTACAATTACTGGATACCCCCGAATTCCCCGCAGAATGGAAAGGTGGTGCTTCCGCCACCCGCGATGCGTTTTATGTAATAAAAGAACAGGATGACCTGGACTGGACGGTATTAAGTCCGGCCATGATGATAGAACCAGGAGAACGTACCGGCAAATTCCGCTTAGGGAGAGACCAGGTAGTGGCAGATGAAAAAGGAGATAGCAGGATATCTACCGGCGATTACGCGGTAGCAATGATAGATGAACTGGAAAAACCAGCCCATATCAAACAAAGATTCACTTTAGCATATTAACAGGGTATGCGGCCGGTTAGTCTGGCCGCTACCTCATTTTTACCGGGCTTACCCCAAACTTTTTCTTAAATGCAGTACTGAAGTGCTGTATAGAGGAAAACCCATACGTATCTGCAATATCAGTCAGAGAGACACTCCCCTCAAGTACCAGTTTACGCGCATGCTCCATCCGGTGATCATTCAGATATCCATACACTGTATTATTAAATACCTGCTTAAAACCACTTTTCAGCTTAAATTCATTCAGTCCTGTCAATCTCGATAACTCCTGTAAGGAAGGAGGTTCCTGCATCTGCATCAGCAGTATATCACGTGCATGATAAATCTTCTCTTTATCCGTTTTCGAAACAGTACTGTGCAATTCCGTTCCTCTCTCATATTGCTCGCACTGCAAAGCCAGTAACTCCAGGACCTTAGACTGTAAATACAACTTCTTCAACCCACCCTTGAATTCGCACTTCTTCACATCATCGAGTATCGCCAGCATCCTTGTGGTAATTGGTTGATTACTGTTTTTATTCAGCATGATTGCCTTCCCAACTGCCACTTTGTTGGCCAGACCATCCAGTACACGTCCATTGTTGACAGCCAGCTCCAGAAAACGCTCAGCAGAAAAATTCAATGCCACCATTTCCATGTTATTCTGTTTGATTACAGAAGCATTCTCCGTCTCAAAAGGGTTGTAGATAAGATTATGCTCCAGGGAAGAAAAACGGCGTTTCCCGGCAGCTTCCATATCCGTGTCAATCTGCCCGTGTATCAGGAACATCAGGGATACCGTATTGATGTTCTCTGTAGATTCTATATGTAGATTCTGATAGATCTGCGCACTTCCCATCGCAATATGATAACCATCAAAAAATATCTCCCGGAGGCTGGCTTCCCCGAAATCACGCTCCAGTTGCTGCGTTTCTTCTATCAGGGAAGGTGAATGCAGCTTTTCCAGGGGGAAAAGGTCCTCTTCCCTGAATAATACCTCGTGCGAGTCATTAGATATCTGAATGCCCATAATAATCCGTTAAATATAAATTTTAATCCTTCTCGTGTAACAGTTAACCGGACAAAGTGCTTCAAATTTGCACAAAAATATTCCCAAATATTTAATAATTTGTTATGATTGGAATATTCAGGACGAATATTAATACCACACAGGATAAGATAAATGTGCTGGAAGCCATCTCTGCTTCATTTAACGTGGCTACCTGTAGTATTGATATGGAAGATTGCGACAAAGTATTGAGAATTGTAGCCCAAACTAAGCCCATAGAAGAAACAGCCATTATAAAGTTAGTACAACACATGGGTTATCAATGTACTGTATTAGAATAGCCTTACATATCTGAAAAAATCTCTTCTCCCCTCATAGGGGTAGTTCCTTCCGCTTACGTCATATATGCGTAAATAGGCCGACTATCTGCCAAATAACAACATTAAGATCCTTTTATGAAGACAAGGTTAATAATGCTGCTGTTTCCAGTCCTGCTATTATTGCAGGGACAGTACGCACAAGCTCAGCAACGGTACACTATAAGTGGCTATGTAAAAGACCAGCAGAATGGAGAAAGCCTCATCGGGATCTCCGTTTCTAAAGCAGGTACCGGATTGGGTACAGTTACAAATGAATTTGGTTTCTTCTCCCTTACCCTGCCCGCAGGAGACCATGTACTGCAATTTTCCTATGTGGGATATACATCCATGAAATTGAATGTATCCCTCAAAGGCAATAAAACAATGGATATTAAACTGGAGAAATCCAGCAGCCAGTTAAGTACTGTCACTGTAAAAGGTACCAAACAGGAAAAAGCAGTGAATACACTGAGTACCAGTATTAACCGCCTGGATATTGCCCAGATGAAAAAGATGCCCACTTTCATGGGTGAAGTAGACGTACTCCGTTCTATACAGACCTTACCCGGTGTAAACACGGTAGGTGAAGGTGCCAGCGGATTCAACGTACGTGGTGGTGCAGCAGATGAAAACCTCATCCTGCTGGACGATGCACCTGTATATAACTCTACCCATATGCTGGGCTTCTTCTCCGTATTCAACCCGGATGCTGTGAAAAGCATCAACCTCATTAAAGGTGGTTTTCCGGCTGAATATGGCGGCCGTACTTCCTCTGTACTAGATATACGCATGAAGGACGGAAACAACCAGAATATGGCCGTAAATGGCGGCATAGGCAATATCTTCAGCAGGTTATCTGTGGAAGGTCCGATCAAGAAAGATGAATCCTCTTTCATCATCGCTGCCCGCCGCTCTTATATTGATATCCTTATGAAACCTTTCCTGAAAGGAGACATGAAAGATACCAAACTGAATTTCTACGATATTACCGCCAAGGTGAACTTCAAACTGAATAAGAACAATACCCTCTTCGCCAGTGGTTACCTGGGGCGTGACGTATTCGGTTTCGGAACACAGGTAAATATGAACTGGGGAAATAAAACAGCTACTGTAAGATGGAACCACGTATTCACAAACAGGTTGTTCCTGAACCTGACTACCTTCTACAGTAACTACGATTATACACTGGACTTTGACAACAGTAGTAAGAAAGATGCCGGAGATAATACCCAGCGGTACAAATGGACTTCGAACATCATCAACTATGGTGTTAAACCGGCCCTCACCTACTATATCAATGCACACAACAGTGTACACATGGGCGTACAGGGTATCTACTACACCTTTAAACCCGGCACCGGTACTGCTGTCGATGGCTCAACCACCAACGTTACAGAATTAACACAGCAGCATGGTCTTGAAGCAGCCGCCTATGTTGATCACGAGTGGAAACCTACCAGCAGGTTCGGTGTACAGTATGGCTTACGGTTCTCTGCTTATCAGTACCTGGGTAAAGGCACCGCTTACTACTATAACGATACCACACCTGGCATCCGCAAAACGTTATCCGGTTACAAAGAATACGGTACCAATGAACTGATAAAAGCATACAATTACCTGGAACCAAGAATCACGGCACGTTACGCGTTCTCGGATAATCATGCGGTTAAAGCATCTTATGCCCGTACCACACAGTATATGCATCAGTTGTCCAACACGGCCTCTCCTACTCCACTGGATATCTGGACGCCAAGTACCAACAACATTCAACCACAGGTAGCAGACCAGTACACCGTAGGATATGTATACGATGCACCGTCCGGCGTTTATGAGATCTCTACCGAAGTGTTCTATAAGAACATGGAACACCAGCTGGATTATATAGACAATGCCAGTCTGCAACTGAACCAGCTGATCGAAGCAGATTTACTGCCTTCTCACAGCCGCTCATACGGACTGGAAATAATGGCGAAAAAAGAAGTAGGCGCTACTTCCGGATGGATCAGCTATACGCTGTCCCGTACAGAACGTCAGACAAATGGTATCAGTCAGAATGAATGGTTCCTCAACCGCTACGACAGAACACATAACCTGAACCTCGTATTAACACACGATTTCTCTCCAAGGAGAACATTGTCTGCCAACTGGGTATTTGCATCCGGTACACCTGCAACGTTTGCAGATAGCCGCCTCGAATTCCAGGGCTGGGATATTCCGTACAACAGCACCGAAAGACGCAACAACTACAGGTTGCCTGCTTATCACCGCCTGGATTTATCTTACACCATCAAAGGCAAACAACTGCACCGCTGGAAAGGAGAATGGGTATTCTCTCTGTATAATGTGTATGCACGCAGAAATGCTTACACCGTCTACTTCCAGCAGAATAAAGATGATTCTTCCAAAAAAGAAGCAGTACGCCTCTCTATCATAGGCTCTGTTATTCCAGGTATCACTTACAACTTCAAATTTTAACCGGTACTTACATGAAAAAATTATTCATAATAGCGATGATAGTGGCAGGATTAAGTGCCTGCACAGATACGATAGATCTGAATATAGCAAAAGGTACCTCTTATCCGGTACTGGATGCATGGATCACCAACGAACCAGGCTTACAGGTAATCAAACTCACACAGTCTGTTACTTCTTATACAGATCAGACACCTGCTACTATTATCAAAGATGCCGTCATTACACTCATCGATGAAACAGCCGGACAAACATACCCGTTCAACTTTAACGACTCTGCCTATACGTTCAATCCGGGTGATAATGCATCAGTAGGTGTAAGAGGCCATGCATACAGGTTGCGTGTAGTATACAAAGGTGAAACATTCGAAGCGGTAGATACTATTAAAAATGTACCTCCTATCGATTCTATCACCTACAAATACAAAACAAAAAGTGAAAATGCAGTGCCTGAAGATGGCTATGAGGCCAGATTTCATGCAACGGATATAAAAGGTGAACTAAATTATTACTGGGTCCGGTCTTACCGCAACAATATATGGCACCGTGTGGAAGATGTCTATTCTGTAGATGGTTCCTATGATCAGAGCGTACTGGATGGTGCCTCTTTCATACAACCCCTGGAGGAAGACATTACTGACAGGGAGCATCCTTATCAACTGGGTGAAACAATAATCGTAAAAATGCGCTCTCTTACTTACCAGAGCCACTTCTTCCTCACACAGGTACAGGCGCAGATCGATGCAGGCGGACTGTTTGCCAAAGTGCTGGAAAACGTAAGATGTAATGCAACAAATATCACTCCCGGTGGTAAACAAAAACTGCTAGGCTGGTTCGGTACTTCTGCTGTAAGCAGCAATGAGAAGGTAATACAATAGTTCTCTCCACATATAACAGCAGGCTGGAAAGTCTCTTTTTCCAGCCTGCTTCACAAAAAATAAAAAACAATTTATATGAAAAAAGCGCTGATGGCGCTGCTGATACTGATTACAGTACAGCAGGCCCGGGCACAGCATGCCCAGACTGAAACATTATTCTCCAATAATGGCCAACATAAGACAAGAATTGCCGCGTATGGTGCGCCTGCGGCTAAATTTACATCCATTGATGGTAAATTTGGAGTGCTGACAGGCGGTTACGGCGGAGTACTTTTAAATGGTAAATGGATGCTGGGAGCAGGCGCCTGGTCGCTTGTCAATAACATAGCTCTTCCCGGCGTAAATGTTAATGGTGCTACAGATTACCTGAACCTCTGGTACACTGGCGCAGTAGTGGAATACATCCATAATTCTGATAAACTGATTCACTGGACTGCCGGTACCCTCATTGGAGGTGGCGGTGTTTCCAGAAGGGACAAATACAGGTTCAACGAAGACGGCGATCATCACGATTATAATTATGATAAGAGCGGATTGTTTGTAGCAGAACCCTTTGCCAACCTCGAAATCAATATCATAAAAAACCTGCGTTTTGATATAGGCGCCTCTTACAGGTTAGTTACAGGAACAAGTACCACAGGTATCACAGATAGTAAACTCAGCAATCCATCAGTACACGTAGGCCTGAAAGCCGGTATCTTCTAGTCCTCAATCCATCAAAATAAGACTTGTGCCAGGCATAGCTGCCTCTTCAGACGGAACGATTTCCAACCGAAGGGCGGCATGCCTGTTTTAATTTATTTCCATAAATATTTGGTGATTACGAAAAGTATCGTACATTTGATACGAAGATATTCGTACATCAATAATCATTGTAATTATGAGCACTGCCAAACAGACGAAACCGACGGAAAGCGAACTGGAAATATTGGGAATACTGTGGGATAAAGGTGCCAGCACAGTAAGAGAAGTTCATGAGATATTAGAAAAGACGAAAGACGCAGGATATACTACTACCCTCAAGCTGATGCAGATCATGCATGAGAAGAACCTGCTCAGAAGAGATACAACCAGTAAAACGCATATATATGAAGCTGCGATTTCACAGGAAAGCACACAGCAACAGTTACTCAATAAAATGATTGATACCGTGTTCAATGGTTCTGCCTCACAACTGGTGCTGCAGGCATTAGGTAACCACCGCTCTTCAAAAGAAGAACTGGAAAAAATAAAACAATACCTGAACGACATAGAAAATCAACAAAATAAGTAACCCGCTGCGTTGCGGCACATAAAACAAGACTATCATGACTGCGTCACTACCCTTCACTGCAGATCTGATCCAGGCTTTTGGATGGGCCCTGCTGCATTCTCTCTGGCAAGCATTACTTATATATGCCTGTTTACGGCTGGTACTGCTCCTGTGGCCACAGGCCAGCTCCGCTATCAAATACAATCTTTCTTTTATCTCCCTCACGGGCATCTTCGGATGGTTCGTCATCACCCTGTGGGAGCAATTGCAAACAATCAAAAAGATCCATCTCGTTGCCATACAAATGGTGGATGAAGGCATCCGGCCGGCCAGGCTGGAACTGCCAGTACTCTATCATAGCCAGACACAGCTGACGAGCCTTTTCCCTAACCTCGAATTCTTTTTCCCGTTGCTCATCGTTATCTATATCACAGGGGTAGCTGTGATGACAATAAAGCTGACAATGGACCTGCTGCAACTGCGGCAGATCAGAAGAAAGCAGGTACTTCCTATCGATTCCGCATGGGAACGACACCTTGATAAACTGTTGCTGCAGCTTCAGCTATCCAGGAAAGTGAAACTGCTTATTTCCGAACACGTACAGGTACCTGTCATGATCGGTTTTTTAAAACCATTGATCATACTGCCTGTCATCATGTTTAACAACCTGACAGCCGAGCAGCTGGAAGCAATTCTTCTGCACGAACTGGCTCACATAAAACGCAATGATTATCTACTGAATATCTTCCAGTCAATCGTAGAAACAATTCTGTTCTTTAATCCCTTTATATGGCTGATATCTAAAAATATCCGCATCGAAAGGGAACACTGTTGCGACGATCTCGTAATAACAGGTAAAGTACATCCGTTGCATTATGCCAAAGCCCTGGTAGCACTAGAAGAATACCGGTTAACTGTCAATACCCTGGCTATGGCGGCTGCAAATAATAAACAACACTTATTTCACCGCATTAAACGCATCATGGAAATGAAAACTAAAAACATTAACTATACGCAAAAATTATTAGCTGTACTGATCATCGCCGTAGGCCTTGTATCCATTGCATGGCTCAATCCTACCAGCGCAATGACAGAAAAGAAACAGCCCACAAAAGATGTAGAAGTGATACCTGAGTCTATCGCTCCTGCGATAGTACCTAATACAATACATCTTGCAACCTTTACAAAAGATACGGTTCCCGCCACTAAACAACAGGCAGAAAAACAGCATGCCGAGAAGACAAAAGCAGAAAAGCTGGATATAGCAGAAAAGAGCCTGGATGCGGCTAAGATAGGCATGGAGGCTGCCCAGGAAGCGATGAAGAACATTGACTGGAACCAAATCAATGCAGAGGTTAACAATGCCATCAAAAATATAAACTGGGACGAGATTAATGAAAATGTTCAGACAGCGATGAAAAATATCGACTGGAACAAAATCAACGAAGATATTAAAGTAAGCGTGAGTAATGCACAGACATCCGTAGATCCTAAAATCATAGCCGAAAATGTACGTATAGGAATGCAGAGCGCCAAAGCTGCCCTGGCAAACTTCTCATCCGAAGATGTAAAAAAACAGGTAGCTGAAGCTATGGAACAGGCCAAAAAAGAAGTAGCGAAAGCCCAAATATCAATGACCCAGTCCCGGCACAGCATAACACAAAGCAATAAAGAAATAGCAGCAACGAAGGAGGCTCAGTCCAAATATCAACTATTGATAAAGAAAATGGCCGAAGATAAACTGATAGATGCGGAGAAAGGATACGTTATTGCAGTAAAAAACGGAGTACTGTCTATAAACGGTGAAGTACAATCCGCAGCTGTTAAGGACAAATACAGCAAAGAACTCGGTAATGTGAAAGAACTGAGCATACAAGGTAAAGATGACAACCTGATTATAAGCGAAAACGACTAATACCACGATACTTTCGCAATTATACATCGCTACTGCCGTTCATACAGCAGTAGCGTTTTTTTTTGCCCATTCCCCCTTATCTTTAGACCCTAAACCTCAAAGTTGATATGAAAACTTTTTTAGGTATCCTGGCGATCTTCCTTACGATGGAAGTACAGGCGCAGGACTTTACCGTTGTTAAAAATAATGCAGCTACTCCGGTTAAAAACCAATGCCTGACTGGCACCTGCTGGTGTTTCTCTACCACTTCCATGATAGAATCGGAATCTCTGCGGAAAGGGCAACCAGCCCTGGACCTCTCCGAAATGTTCACCGTACGCAATATCTACATTGAAAAGGCAAAGAACTACATTCACCGCCAGGGATTCGCCCGTTTTGATGAAGGCGGACTGGGACATGATGTACTCTACGCAGCCGCCCATTATGGCATCGTCCCTGAGACCGTCTACAGTGGGCTTAAACCTGGACAAACAGAGCACGATCATGGCGCATTGGTGACTGCTATGAAAACTTACCTGGACAGCCTCCTGAAGGTTAAAAGACCCCTTCCCGACGATTGGCAGGTACACCTGGTTGCTATACTCGACCAGTACCTGGGCGCTCCTCCTGCTACTTTTACCTACAACGGCCATACTTATACACCTCTTACCTTCGCCAGGGAAGTGGTAAAGTTTAATCCGGATGATTATGTGAACCTGACATCCTTCACGGATCATCCCTTTTACAAGCCCTTCATTGTGGAAGTGCCGGACAATTTCTCCAATGGTACTTATCTCAATATTCCGCTCAACGAAATGATCTCCATTGCCAAAACAGCGCTGACCAAAGGGTACACCGTACTCTGGGATGCAGATGTCTCTAACAGGGGCTGGCTGACAGGCAAAGGATATGCGATATATCCTGCCATTGATACCATCGGAAGAAGCAGTGCTTTTAATGCAGATGTGGAAGAAAAGCCATTCACACCCGAAGGACGTCAGAAATTATATGAGGAATTAATTACAGAAGATGATCACCTGATGCACATCACCGGTATAGGCAAAAGCAAACAGGGCAAAGACTTCTTCATTGTTAAAAACTCATGGGGAAATAAGGCAGGTCCTTTTGAAGGATACATGCATGTTTCTGTCCCCTATTTTGCTATTAATACTATTACTATCGTAGTACCTAAAGCCGCTTTGGATAAACCCCTCAGCGGTAAACTGGCTGCTAACTAAAGACGATCATAATAGGTGGTATCAAAGATACTGGTAAACACTAAAAAGACTCCGTAAGCACTACCTTTTCAGGTATTACCTACGGAGTCTTCTTTTTAAAGTTATCCCTGCCGTATAAACAGGAAGCTCCTGGCGAACCGGAGCTATTTAGGTCAGCAGTATGGAGCTGTCTGATCCGGCTCCCGCGGGAGCCACCTGTCTTATAGGATAATCATAGGGATGATCAATGGATAACTTTAAACCCTTCAAAGTTTTGTAGCTCTCCTGCTGTAACAGTGATGTCTGTCACGTTTGCTAAAGGCGGGCCCTGCCGGCACCACGCAATGAATGCTTCCATTGCATGCGCTTCTCCTTCTGCCGCTATCCATACAGTGCCATCGGGTAAGTTCTTCACTTGTCCCCGGATACCTAAGTGGTCGGCGGTATGTTTGGTACTGGCTCTGAAAAAGACACCATGTACCCTGCCTTTAACAATAATGATTGAATGTAGTTGTTGCATATGCATGCTTACATTTATGAAAGCACCAAAGCTACGAAACAGGTTAACTATTAACCGGGTTTTAATGAACGATTGAGGGAAACACAAACAATGAATGATACAGACCGGGTTTATAATATGACATAATTCAACAGTTTTATTCTGACCATTTATGACTTGATTATTATACTTAACGAAACAATGTATATTCTACTACTATACCATACTCCATATTCATCAGTGCACGAATGATCTATGCTCCGGCTATACGATATCGTCTTTTCTGATTATCCTATGCTGCGTAATTAAACAGCGTCTTTTCTCTCTGTACCTCATGTCCAAACACAAAATCCTTCACCACCTCATAATTGCCACCACCCTCGGGTTTCCTCAGTAACGTGAAACTCCTGCACTGAAAACTGCGCACAAATATCTGGTTATTGAAATGATCATATACCTTCTGAAATTCAGTAGTAGTGATCGCTCTTGCTAATGCTATATGAGGTTTATATGCTGTAGGCTTTATCTCAAATTCCTGCAGGATCTTCGCATGCAATTCAGCTATCGGTTTGGGATTAGCTACGTTCACATAGATAGTACGCTTATCATCACCATGCTGAAAATGATCAAACCGGGAAGTATACAGCGTGAAGTTAGATTGCTTCTTTGCAATACTGTCCAGCAGATGAATAAAATCATCCTGGTACTTCTCAGGAAATACAGAGCGGAACAGACTAATATGCGCCTGCGAAACCCTGCTGCTGTTCAAACCCAGCTCCTGGGCTATTAATTGCTTCATGGCCTTCACATCATTGTTGATCTGAGTACCCGGAGTTACTACCAGCAGGTAATCATACAATGTTTCCTGCTCAAATGTTAAGTTGTTATTTGCTTGCATAACCAAATAAGTTTAAGACTTAAAGTGAATTGGTTATTTGAATATTGACATCACAAATATACATTACAATAATCACATTTACTAACTTTTTTAGTATTTTTTGCTAAATAATAACGCAAACGGGGCACTGCCCGCTTTTGCGAACAGTGCCCCGCACTATATCTCAATATAATTAAGCCAGTTTCTGAATGATAGCAACAAAATCCGCAGCTACCAGAGACGCTCCGCCGATCAGACCGCCATCTACATCAGGAGAGGCAAACAGTTCTTCTGCATTGGAAGGTTTTGCACTGCCACCATACAGGATGCTCACATGCAAAGCAGCTTCCCTGCCGTATTTCGCAGCTATCTGGGAACGGATAAAAGCATGCATGTCCTGCGCCTGCCCGGCACTTGCCGTTAAACCGGTACCGATCGCCCAGATTGGCTCATAAGCAATCACCACATCTTTCAGTTGCTCTGCACTCAAATGATACAGGCTTTCTTCCAGTTGCTTAGCCACATAATCATTCTGCGTTTCTGCCTTCCTGATTTCCAGCGGCTCTCCACAGCAGAAAATAGGTTTCAGGCCATTTGCCAGCGAGAGATCAATTTTCTTTGCCAGTGCAGCATTGCTCTCCAGGAAATACTCCCTTCTTTCAGAATGGCCGATTATTACGTAATCAACTCCAACAGATTTCAGCATCTCTGCAGATACTTCACCGGTATAAGCACCGGACTTCTCAGAAGCAACATTTTGCGCTGCCAGGTAAAAACCAGGATTGTTCTTTAACAATGACTTTGCCTTCAACAGGTAAGGAAAAGGAGTGGCTACCACTACTTCCTGACCGTCCTGCAACTTCAGGCCGGCCTGCAAAATGTCATTGATCAACTGTTCGCCCTGAGCTAGTGTCAGGTTCATTTTCCAGTTTCCAGCTACAATTTTTTTTCTCATGTCTATATCTAATTGAATAATTAATTACCGGTTGATTGATACACAGCTGTTAACAGCCGTTCTTCCACTTCTCCCAATGTCTGCCCTTTAAACTGCATCCACACACCAGCATCCCGTAAAGCTTCTTCCAGTCTATATTTCCCTTGTACTCCCCAGGCAAATGAAGGCACAAACTTAGGCTGAAAATCGCCCCCAAAGATATTACTTGAAACACCGACTACGGTACCTGTATTAAACATTGTTCCTATTCCACAACGGCTGTAGTCGCCCATAATCAAACCACATTTCCGTCCTGCTGGGAAAGCCTCCTTACGGGCCTCCAGCCATACTTTCACTACGCCGCCGTTGTTTTTCAGGTTAGAACAGGTGGTATTTCCTCCCAGATTACACCATTCTCCCAGTACTGCATCTCCCAGGTAACCTTCATGCCCTTTATTAGAATATCCGAACATGACTACATTCTTGATCTCTCCACCTCCTACACAACCGGGTCCCAGTGAAGTGGCCCCGTAAATTTTAGTCCCCATTTTCAATACACCACCTTCTCCCAGTGCAAAAGGCCCTCTTATTAAACACCCTTCCATCACTTCCGCATTACGTCCTATATAAATAGGGCCTGTACTGGCGTTCAGCATACTAAAATTCACTACTGCACCTGGCTCAAAAAAGATATTTTCCCTCCCGCGTACCTGGTTATTCTCCGGTAAAGGAGCAGATTCCCGGCCGGCAGTCAGCAGCTCAAAATCTTCCCGCAGTGCCTGGTCGTTCAGCAAAGTAATATCCCAGGGATAGTTAATCATGCTCACGGCATCCGTAAAAGCCACCCTGGACGTTACATCCGGCATTTCCACTGCCGCTACCTTAGCCAGCACTGTATTATCCTTATATAGCTCCTGCCCTGTTTCCAGGGAAAGGATCGCTTTCACTAATGTTTTAGAGGGAAGTATATGTCCATTGATCAGGACATTCACGGTATGTTGTTTTATCGGGTATTTCTCCTGTAAATGGGGAACAGTAAAATAACTGGTACCAGTACCCAGGAACAGATCCCATTTTTCGCGGATAGTAAGAATACCCACGCGGCAAGCCGCTACCGGTCTTGTGTGAGTAAAGGGGAATAACAAATCGCGTGCGGGTGTGTCGAATAGAATGTAATTCCGCTCCATAAAGGCTAAAAATAAAAAATCCCATCGAAAAAGCCGATGGGATTCTATAATTATTTTGAAAGAGGCCAGACTAGGCTTTCTTTGCGTAACGTTTGTTGAACTTGTCGATACGACCAGCTGTATCCAACAGGATGTTCTTACCAGTGTAGAACGGGTGAGAAGTGTTGGAGATTTCCAGCTTAATTACCGGGTACTCGTTACCATCTTCCCATTTCAGCATTTCCTTAGAACTGGCGGTAGAACGGCTTAAGAAAGCAGTACCGTTAGACATATCTTTGAATATTACAAATCTGTAATTTTCCGGATGGATTCCCTGTTTCATTTGAATTAATTTTCTTTAGTTATCGTACGCTAACCTCACACCTGGTTTGGTCTCATACGAATATTATTATAATACAGGCTGCAAAGGTAATAATATTTTTCAATTTCAGACCTTTATAACCGAAATATTTTTAGCTCTTCATATTTACAAACTGGAAAGGTACACCCAGGTCCGCTTCCCTCACTTTTTGCATAACTTCCTGTAAATCATCGATCTTCTTACCGGTTACGCGCACAATATCATCCATAATGGCAGCCTGTACCTTGGTACCGGAATCCTTTATCAGCTTCACTACCTTCTTGGCATCTTCCTGCTTGATACCATTCCGCACCGGGATCTCTTTCTTGTAGACCTTGCCACTCTGGTAAGGCTCCTTACTCAGATCATAGATATTCGCATCCAGCCCATGACGCATTGTCCGGCTGATCAGCACATCTATCACCTGGGTCAGCTTCATATCACTCTCCACCTCCACATTCAAAGTAAGGTCCTTCTTATTCAACTCCATTTCTACATGGGAACCCTTAAAATCAAACCGGGTGGTGATTTCTTTCTTTACTGTATTTATAGCATTATCAAGTGTTTGTGTATCCACTTTGCTAACAATATCAAAGGACGGCATAATTGAAATTATTTAGGAACAGCAAATATACTTGAATAGCATGGAAACAAAAACCCCGGGAATATACCCGGGGTATGTTAGCGGATTGAAGTCCACTAACACGAGGTCACTTACAAGCGACCAACAACTGATCTATTAATCCTTTTTAGAGACTTTTGACATACCGGAAGATGACTGGCTGATAGACGCATTACCTTTGTACCGCACATTTCCCATACCAGACACACTTATATCCAGCTTCTTATCCGCATATACATCCAGCTTGCCACTACCCGAAACCTCTACCCTTACATTATCTGAATGCAGATCGAACGCATCAATATCACCGGAACCTGAAATTCCATAATTGGCGGAAGGAATATTCCCTTTCAGATTCACCTTGCTGGAACCGGATATCCGTACATTCAGCGCATTGGAAGTAAGGTCCATATCTGCTATCGTGCTGCCACTGAAAGAAAAAACTACCTTATCCCCTTTCAGACTGTTCTTACTGTAAAAACCACCACTTCCACTGGAATTCAACGCTTCCAGCTCTTCTACCGTCACATAAATATTGACCGTCTTCGAAGGCTTGATCTCATACCCTTTCTTTGTATTGATATGCAGTTCATTACCCTCTACGGTAGTTACGATATATGGCAACAGGTTATCATCTGCCTCTATCTGTATATCGCGCTTACTACCCTGCTGTATGTATACATTGTAATTACCGGAAGTACTGATACTCTTAAAAGGATTCTGTGTACGCACTTCCTGTTTGATAGTGCCGCTTCCTTTAATGTGTTCATTACGGTCACCTATAGTAAAAGAGCAAAGTACAAGCAAAGCGATCACTAACGGCCCGTAAAAGGACCGGCCAAAAAGTTGCGTTTTCATAATAAGAATTTTTTGATTGATGGATTTGTGGTTATAAAAATCAGCGACTGCTTAACGCGATATCGCTATATACTCCCTGAATATTTATTGAAGGCGACTGTTCGCCACCACTACCTGATGTTGCGCTGTATATAAGGTTTGAATTCTTTTTAATAGAATTCACGTTTTTTAATGACAGCTCACCTGTTTTAAGCTCTCCGCTATTAAGCGTTGCCCTGAGCTGGAAACTGGCGCTCTGTAAAAATCCAAGCTTTACATCGGCATAGGTAAGATGCATATCAACATTCTTAAATCCTGATGATACATTTTTCACGTCCATATCGCCATACACCAGGGTCGCATTGATGTCTGTCTGTACATCCGTTATATGAAAATCAGTATAGGTACACTTTGTAGTAATAGCCCCTACTTTTGAAATAGTATAATCGTCATAGTTACCTTTTGCTTCTAACTTACCTACTACCCCCAACACATATTCACTGTAATTGGAACTGGTAACAAGTGATGCAAAGGATTCTCCACGGATATTAGAATAGTTTGCTTTTACAATTACGGCCTCTGCTTTTCCGATCTTCCCTTTCTGACAATAATTCATATGCATTTCCAGCGACTTCTGTGCTTCCTTGATATCGTAGTTGCAGTAGTTCATAGTGAGTACCGCAGGAAAAGAAAGTACATCAGTAATAACGTCCCCAAAATTATTCTCAATGTTTAAACGTCCAAGATCGTCCGGTACATACACCTCATAATCTATGTTCACATAATCTTTGGAATCTTTCTTACTGCTACCCCAGGCAAACCACTTGCTACCTGAACCTGAAGGATTATACACCGTTTGCAGGCTCACTACATTACCACCTGAATTATTGGCAATATCTACCATGTCATTCGTCGCCTTTGCTTCATCTATCGTCTTACCAAAGCCTGTAATCGTGATCGTCGCCTTTATCGTGTTTTTAGACCAGCTATGAATAATGACCTTACCATATTTATTAGAAATGTTCAACGTCGCAAATGAATTATTACTATTGAATTCCTTAACGATGACTCTTTTAAACTCACTGTCTCCTTTAGCACCAAACGCAAACACGGGCAGTAACAGCAGTAACAGTATTTTAAATTTCTCTTTCATAATTAGGTTGCTTTTGTGTAGCGGGCTGCTTTTCATGCAGCTCGTCCAATATTTTATCCAGCAGGTCCATTTTCAACTGATAATAATGTATCATGGCTGCTTTTATACGTTCATTTCCGGGATTTTGTATTAACTCTGCTTCCAGCACCTGGTAAGTTTCGTTACGCAGTTCAAGTTCTTTACGGGCGGAACTATCCAGTCCTACTACAGAAGAGGGATATGCTTTAATAGCTGTTAACCGTTGTTCTATCTGGGAGGTATAATACATTTTGGCATCCTGCAACTCAGGCGATACATTTTCCAGGTGTTGCGCCTTTTTCATCTGCAGAAACTGAAAAATCATTACGCTGTTCACTACCAGCACCAGTACGGCAGCAGCTTTCAGCCAATGACGTCCCAGCATGTATACAAGCCCTTTTTTAGGGGGCGCCAACTCCTTTTCCAGTTGCGCCCAAATGCCCGGCCCCGGGCCCTGCTCCTCAAAATCAGGCCGGTGTTGACTGATAAAATCCTCAAAACTCTTTTCTGGCATCAGCGAATTACATTTTTTTGTTTAACGATCTGCCTCACTTTATCTTTTGCCCTCATGTACTGCGTTTTCACTGTAGATTCCGAAATATCCAGCATAACGGCAATCTCCTTATGCGAATACTCTTCAAAGATATACAGGTTCAATACAGTACGGTAGCCCTGCGGTAATACATGTATAGCATCCTTAATCGCAGCCACTGTCCAGGCAAAACTATCCTCATCTACTGCTCCACGGTCCTCTTCCACGTCTATATTATCCACTTCTTCAAAATACACTTTCTTTTTACGCAACCTGGAAAGACAGTGGTTTACCACAATCCTCTTGATCCAGGCAGTAACACTACTGGCACTCTCCAGACGTTCAATGTTCTTGAATATCTGCATGAAAGCCTCCTGCAGCGTGTCTTCCGCATCTGCAACATTTCCTGTCATGCGCAAACAGATATTGTACATTGCCGCTGAATAAGCGTTGTACAATTCCCGAAATGCACGAACATCTCCTTGTTTACACCTGTCTACCAGGTGGTCTGTTATGGTTGTCTGGTTCAAGTTGTTGGCGAATGCTTGCATAATAAAGACATTATTTTGTAAAAAGGTTGCACTAGACAGGAAAAAAATTTCTTCCAAATCGTAACAATCGCTGATAACCAATCAATTGAGAGTTTAAAAAAGGACGCAATCTAACGAGAGATCACGTCCTATCCATCCTTATATGTACCTAAAACCTAGGTCGGACCTAATTATCACTCTTCACCCTGTTCTGCTCGTCTTCCAAACCTGTCTTACGGGTCCTTGCTGCCTTAATATTGGTACTTCCGAAACGGTAAGTGAAATTCAACCTCACCTGCTGGCTTTCCCATTTACTTCTTACTGAGGTGTAACGGCCTGCATTTTCAAATGTGCCACGGAATACCTGGTTGTTGAAAACGTCATTTACACTCAGCTTTAATGAACCCTTCTTATGCAGGATCTGTTTTGATACTCCCAGGTCCATTGCATACATCGGTTTCATCTTGAATAACCCTTCATCTGCGATCTGTGAGGACAGGTAGAAGAAACTTACCTCAGTAGAGATCCCTGCAGGCAGGGTAAAAGAATGCTGTGTACGGGCCATGAATCCACCACCGTTAATACTTACGTTCTCACCGTTCACCACTGTCTGATATTTACTATAGTTACCAGACAGATAAGTAAAGCTGTTCCACCATTTCGTAATCGGGATAGGGAATGAAATATTCATCGTAAAGTTGTCTGACTTGGCCACATTCAGATATTTATATCTTAAAATAGAGCTGTCGCCGGTTACAGGGTCTTTCCCTGTTTCTATGATCTGTGTCATCAGGTCCTTTGTATGTGTATACCCGATGGAGGTAGTTAAAAACTCTTTGAAAGTATGCGACAGTTCTATACCATTAGCATAAGAAGGGCGCAGGTAAGGGTTACCGGACAAAATAGTGTACCTGTCCAGGTAAAACTCAAAGGGATTCAGATCTTCATAGCTGGGACGTTGTAATCTTCTGCTGTAAGACAACCCTAACTGATGGTTCTTCGATACTTTGTAACTCAAAAACACACTGGGAAAGAGGTTAAAATAGCTGGTATCCGTTTTACGGTTGATCGTTACAGAATTACCTTCTACCTGTGTAGCTTCTCCGCGAAGACCTACCTGCAAACTCAGTTTCTTAAACTGTTTGTGAAAATTGATATAACCGGCCTGTACATTCTCTTTATAAATGAACTGGTTGGAACGGTTCACATCATACACCCAGTTGTCGCTGCGTAAAGAATCGAAACGGGCATTGTTATCCGTCTTTACAAAAGAGAACTTCAATCCTGCTTCAAACTTAGCCTCATGTTTCAGTGGATTTACATAATCAATTTTGATCGTTTTAATATTTATGTTAGATGGCTGTAAACTGCGGGAAGTATCACCGTGCATATAGTTCTTACCGGCAGCATCCCAGGTAGTAGAAAAGATATTCGATGTTTTGGTTTCTTTGTTCAGCGCATAGTCCAGGTCAATATTCAACTCTTTGCCCATTGTATCCAGCACACCTTTGTAGTTAATATTGTATGCCCAACGGCTCCATTTGGAACTATTTTCTGAATTCGTTCTCAATGTTGAATCTATTGATTCCCTTCCACCAATCAGCGTAGTACCGGCAACAGGTGAAGTCGAATTTCTGAAACCGGCATCTACCATCACTCCTATCGTATGATTTTTGCTGATAAAGTAATCCATACCTACTTTTACTCCATGATAGTTAGGCGTATTGGTATTCAGGTTCTGCTGATCAAATTTGGTGAACTTCCCGTTATCCGTACTGGTACGGTATAATCCCAGGTGCTGTTCGTTTGTACGGTGGTTATAATTATAGGAGCCAAAGAGGTTGAACTTTTCATTACGATGGTTCAGGTTCAGGCCCGCATTATATTTGGGGGTAAGTCCGTAAGCGTAGCCCAGGTTCACATTCCCATTGGTACCTACCGTTTTGTTCTTTTTCAGTTTGATGTTAATGATCCCGGCGTTGCCAGCTGCATCATATTTGGCGGAAGGATTAGTAATCAGCTCTATCTGATCGATATTGCTGCTTGGCATACTCTTCAGCAGCTGGGCAACGTCCTGGGAACTCATATTGGTGAGCTTACCATCTATCATTATAACAACGCCATTCTTTCCTTTCAGATTGATGTTATCATCTTTATCAATTGTTACACCTGGTGATTTTTCCAGTACTTCCATGGCGGAAGCACCTGCACCGATGATGCTGTTCTCTACATTCACCACCATTTTGTCGGCATGCTGCTCAACGAAAGGTTTTTTACCAGTCACGCTCACCTCTTTCAGATTCTTAGCATCTGTACCAAGCGATAAAGTGGCTATTTTAACAGTACTACCCTTTACTTCGAAAACGGGACTGTAAGCCTTTTTCAAACCTACATAAGCAGCAGCGACCAGGTATTTACCAGGTTTTACCTGCTCAAATTCATACAGACCGCTGATATCGGCAATAGCGCCTTTTACCAGGGAAGAGTCCTGTGCCTTTAATAAGGTGATGGTAGCAAATTCAACTGGCTTGCTACCAGCCTGCATTACCTGACCGGTAACTTTTACCGGAGGGGTTGTTTGAGCGAAAGTCTTACAGACCAGTACGCTAAGGGTAATAAATGTGGCAATAGATTTCATATAAGGAGGATTAAGATGTATATATAGTTATCAGTTGTCGTATTAGTATATATAGTTCTTTTGTTGCTACAGTTCTTTTACTTCTACAGTTCCTTTCTTTCTAAACTACAGTGTAAAGATAGGTAGTGTGTATCGCATAGTACATGTTTTTACATAAACGGTTCCCAGATAGGGATGATTGGTAAATTTTAAGTTAAAGACGTTTTTGCGCAGATTTGGTTACAAACTTTCGGGAGCTGGATTAGTTTATTTATATCCGGAACGAGTTCAGGACGGCTCCTTATAAGACAAAAAAAAAGCCCCACAATGCATCATTGTGAGGCCATATAATAATGTATAGTATAACTATTCCCAGTTGATCTGCTCCAGCACCTGCGGCAACAGCTCCTGTACCTTTTCAAAGAAGACCCTTTCCTCTTTCCGGATATGTTCTTCCAGGCTTCTGGCCAGCAGGTCCATCGCATCAATCATATCCGTAGTATCTGTAAGGGCACTGTACATACGGGATATTAAAGAATGTTCCCGGGTCAGTTCATTAATAAGTGTATCTATTTCTTCGTTTTTTCCCAGGCATAACTCAAAAAGGTATTCTTCTTTCTGGATATGTGGTACCATTACTTCCTGGAACACTTTTACTATATAAGCCAGCTTTGCATCTGTTTCCAGCGGAAACCCTTCATAAGGAGCTGCATCCTTTTTCAGATAACGGCATACAAATAGTAAACGTTGATGTTCCTGAGATAAGGGTATTAAAGTAGTATGACGTTGCATAGTTAGGACCTCGTTTTAGCTGCATTAAACACTTTACGGCTATACCAGATCAACACGGCTCCGCCAATTACCAACAAAGTAGAAATGATTTCAGCCTGAGTAGGGTGAAATCCGAAAATATCATATTTAGTATTTACCCTGATCTTCTCTACAAAGAATCTTTCTACACCATTCATCATCAGGTAGATGCCGAATATTACACCAGGTACTGTAATCTTTTTACGGATACTCCATAATATAAAGAACAATATCAGGCAGGCAATGATCTCGTACAACGCTGTAGGATATACGGCTACCGGTAACACACTGCAGTACTTGCCGGTACAACCCGCCATCTGCACACCTTCATTAATTACGTTATGCGGATAACCATATGCAAAGAACCAGTCGGGTAAAAAGCTCAATGCTCCCGGTTTTACAAAAGGAGCATGCGGGATATGTTCCAGACTGGCATACTGTCTTGTAAAGAATTGCTCACTGCCTTTTACAACTTCCTGAAATTTGGCGGGATCTACCTGTGTCACCTTTCCGGTGGCATCGGTTACATAACTGCTGTTATAGATACCCCAGTCTCCGTCTCCGGAAAAATGACAGCCCATACGGCCAATACCGTAAGCCAGCATCAATGCCGGCCCGGAGCTATCTACCAAATGAAAAATATTGATCTGTTTTGATCTTGCATAACGAATGATTACCACAGCAGCGACTATCAGTCCACCGTAAAAGGTTAATCCGCTGAAAGAGGTCAGCGCTCCGATAGGGTCCTGTACAAAGTCGCCCCAGTTCTCCAGGTTGTGGAAAATCTTGGCGCCTATCAAACCGGCTACTGCTGCCTGCACCGTAAAATCAGGTACCCGCTGATGAGGCATCACCATGATAGTACGTACTTCCTGTTTAGGTAATTGCTGCTTTTTAGCGCTTCTGTACTTAAAGAACCCAAATACGATTCCCAGTACGATACCACCCTGCCAGCTACCCCTTGTAGATAATATAAAGGACTGGAAATCCTGGGAAGCTTCCGCCCAGTTCAATGCTACACCTAATATTTTGTATCCCAGTACAAAACCAAGCACTGCATGAAGGAGTATTTCCGTCATGCCCACCGGCTTACCCACTGTTATTTTCTCCTGCACACCATGCAACAATCCCAATTGCTCCTTCCTTTTCAACTCGCTTGATAAAACATAAGCTGCTGCCAGGAAAGCAATGGCTACAAAGAAGCCAAATGTCTGAAAGAGTTTAAAAAAAGGAAGATCCAGACCGAACAGGTCTTTAAATGCGTAATAAAGATTAGGATACATAGCCAAAAAAAATTGGTGATCTGAAATTTCCCTATGAACAAAGCCGAATTAGTCGAAAGGAAAATCAAACCACCAAAGTAAGTTGGAAAAATTACAAATTCCAAATGATATTTATACTTAACGTCAAATGCTTAATACAATAACGTATTCCACGTTCCTGTATTAAGCATTTTCTTATACGTCAGATATTAGCAGTACTGTTCAAAAGCATCTGCCAGGTTAGCCGCGATCATCTGAGCCGGGCGGCCTTCAATCATATGACGCTCAATAAAGTGTACTAACTGTCCGTCTTTAAATAAAGCGATTGCCGGAGAGGACGGAGGGTAAGGTAACAGGTGTGAACGGATCTGCTGAATAGCAGCTAAGTCAAAGCCTGCGAAACTGGTAGTCAGCCTGTCTGGTTTCTTTTCGCTATGTGCTACAGCCAGTAATACTCCCGGACGGGCAGTACCTGCAGAGCAACCACATACAGAATTGATCATTACCAGAGTAGTTCCCTCCTTCTTCAATATCTCGTCAACCTTATCAGATGTCAGCAATTCTTCAAATCCGTTATCTGTTAACTCTGCCTTCATTGGCATTACAAGTTCTGCTGGATACATATTAATACAATTTTTTTGTTCTTAAGTTTTTACAAAGTTAATCAATCAGGGGATAAATAGAAAAACTTGAATGAATATGACTTTCTGTCAACAATTCAAACATGAAAGTGACAAAAAGTCTGTACAAGTTATATGTTTCATAGCAAAATAGCAGGTTTAATGGCATGGTATCCCGTTTGCTTAGTAGTGAGTATCGATAAATTTTCAAAAAACATTAAAAACTTATAATCATGACTTACGTAAAATTCAACAACACTCCGGTAGCAAAATCATTTGGTGGCTTAGTAGAAGAAATCTTTAACGGCGCCAACCTCAACAAGTTTATCAAGGACGATTTTAACACTGCTGATTTCTTCGGCGCTCATCCTCCGGTAAACATTCTTGAAACGAAAGAAGCATATGTTCTTGACCTGTTAGTACCAGGATTAAACAAGGAAGACTTTAAGATCAGCCTGGAAAACAAGGTATTAACTGTTAGTGCTGAGAGAGAAAAAGAAGCAGAAACCAAGGATGAAAACCAGAAACAGATCCGTCGTGAATTCAGTTTCCGCTCATTCAAACGTTCCTTTACCTTAAACGAACAGGTAGATGCTGCTAAGATTCAGGCTAAATACGAGAACGGGATTTTGAAAGTGACCTTATCTAAAAAAGAGAATATACAAGATCCAGTGAAAGCCATCGTGGTAGAATAGGTTGTGACAGAGAAGTGCGGAACGGAAATGTGACAGCGATGTGAGGAGATAATGTGATAAAGATGTGAAGATTGGAAATGTGAAAGGGATGTGAGGTGATAATGTGACAGGGATGTGAAGATTGGAACGTGAAAGTGATGTGAAGAGATGTGATACAGTTGTATATGTCCTTCCCGGGTAAAACCGGGAAGGACTTCTTATTTATACCCCTTTCCATAATTCACACAAACGTTGAACAAGTATCCTGTTTTTATAGAATAATTTGCCATATAACCATAAGGCCTATGCCGCATTTATTTAACAGGATAAGATCATTGACTGTAAAAGTCTATAACGCTGCTGAAAATGCAGTGATAGGCAATGCTTTGCAGTCAATTACCGACAGCCGGGAACACTGTAATTACAAGCTGATATTCGATTATCTGTTCTTCCATATACTGCTTTTAATACCAGAATCCCTGATTTCCCTGTATAACCAAAATACCACGGATTTGCTTTTATTACCAGTTTTCATGATATGTTTATTATCTGGCTTATTACTTCTTAACAAGGGGGTGTCCAATAAAACTGTCAGCATACTGGCAACTTTAACAACGCTGCTCATTCCGATGGTTTCGTCCTTTTTCAATAACCAGGCAACTACGTCCCCTTATATTATGATGTGGTTGTTAAGTATCCTGTTCTGTTTTATTACTACCAACATGGTTACCACTCTTTTAATGGGTGGCCTCGTATGCGGTTACCTTTACCTGGCCGCCTGGTTAAACATACATCATATAATACCTGTACATGTAGTCGAAACAGGTGCCTTTACAGTGCCACTGATGTCCGGACTATTCATCCTGTTCCTTATAAGGGTGCTGGGAGCGCACTACCGTAACATCTTCATCTATGAAGAGAAACTGACCCTGCAGAAGCAGAAACAACACTCTTCTCTTCTTAATCAACATCTTACAAAACAATTCATTATACTGAAAGGACTGTCCCGTTCCGGAAAATCCAAATACCTGGATGGTAATAAGGAACTGCTGGAAGCCTGCCTGGGAGAAATCGAAAAGCAATGCGAAAGTGCGATCGATTACCTGGATGCGGGAAGATTGCCGGAAAACTAACAGGCCCCCCTACACGAGCGTGTGAGGATAAGACCAATACTGTCCTGCCCCAATAGAAAAATTACAACTTTCGGGTATTTCTTAGTTGCTTAAGTCAGGCTACCTTTGAATTATCAAATAAGCCGGTCTTATTGTTCCTATACCGCCTCACCTTTTTGAAGTCTTATTTCCCTATACGAAACGCCATTTATCCCTTTGTCTTATTTTCCTTTTATGCTTTTGATGTAACCTATGCCTAGGAATGGGCTCTTCTGTTATTCGGGGGAGCCTTATTTTTTGCCCTACAGGCAAAAAATAACCTCGCGAGGAGTCGCGAGGTATTTAAGTGGATTACTAACCCATTTTTTTAATAACCCAAAATCTTTAACATGCTCTGGGCGCTCTGTTCCTTGGCATACAGCCAGT
This sequence comes from Chitinophaga oryziterrae, assembly GCF_009758125.1. Lineage (GTDB taxonomy): Bacteria > Bacteroidota > Bacteroidia > Chitinophagales > Chitinophagaceae > Chitinophaga > Chitinophaga oryziterrae. The sequence goes on along the minus strand of NZ_WRXO01000001.1, from coordinate 1,252,188 downwards.
CTTTCAGCTGCCCATTCTTGTCATATCCTACAATTACGTGTTTCGGTGATGGGATCAGGCAGTGTTTAATACCGCCATAACCGCTCAACTGGTCCTGATAAGCACCTGTATGGAAGAATCCTATATACAGAGGCTCTTCATGTCCCTGCTGCTTGGGCAAAAACACTGCGTTGATATGCTCTTCTGATGTATAGAAGTCGTACCCGTCACAGGTTAACCCTCCCAGGTGGACCTCCTGGTATTCCTGGTCCCATTTATTAATGGGCAACATCAGGAACTTTTCTCCGATGCCCCAGGTATCCGGTAAAGTGGTGATAAACGAACTGTCTATCATATACCAGATCTCCCTGTCGTTCTGCATCTTTTCTCCAACCACACTATATATTACCGCACCGCTTTCGCCTACGGTAAAGGAACCGAACTCTGTATAAATATCAGGTACCGGCACTTTATTCTTCTTACACATGCTTTTGATGTTGGCTACAATCTCATTTACGATATAATTGTAGTCATAGTCAAAACCAAGGGAGTGTTTAATCGGGAATCCACCCCCAACATTTATACTATCCAGCTCCGGACAAATCTTCTTCAGCTGGCAGTAAAGGTTGATCACCCTGTTAAACTGGCTCCAATAATAGATATCATCTTTGATACCTTTATTCATAAAGAAGTGAAGCATTTTCAGCTCGAACTTCTCGTTGCCTTTGATCTTGTCCACATAAAACTCCAGTACATCACGGGAAGGAACACCCAGGCGGGAAGTATAAAAATCAAAGCTAGGTTCTTCTTCCGCTGCGATACGCAAACCGAGTTTTACCTTTTCTTTTGACCGGACAAACTTCTTATAGTCTTCCAGTTCTTCCCTGTTATCCAGTACCGGAATTACATTCTTAAACCCGGTGTTGATCAATTTTGAAATTGCACGGGTGTAAGGTTTTGTCTTATAACCGTTACAGATAATCTTCGTCTCTTTATTGATCTTCTTACGCTCATATAACTTATTGATAATATCAATGTCATATGCAAAGGATGTTTCAATATGAACGCCATGCTTGAGTGTCTCCTCCATTATAAAGGAGAAGTGTGAACTCTTGGTACAATAGCAGTAATAATAATTGCCTTCGTACTTGTTCTTCTTAATTGCATCCTGGAACATCTTCTTGGCCTTATTTACCTGCATCCCGATCTTTGGGAGGTAAGTTAGCTTGAAAGGTGTGCCGTACTTGTCAATCAATGCCTTGATATTCAAATCATTGAATTCAAGGTAGTTGTTCTTTACATCAAAGCCTTCCTGCGGAAACTCAAAGGTTTGATTAACGAGATCTGTGTAGGTGCTGTTCATTTAAAACCCGGGAAAAATTTTAGGATTAGAAAAAGCAATCACAACCCTCGCTGGAAAACTCCTGGTTTACACACCTACGTCAGTTCGGAACCCAGCAAAATTGGTTGCAAAGCTAAATATTTTGTCCTATTGAGGGGACAAAAATTTCTACTTTTTTTTAAACGGTTAGATATTAGCTTAATTCACTCCTTATCAATACATTAACGACTTTTACATATCGTCAATTTCTATAATTTAAGTAACTCCAGACTGCGTCTTCCCTCACAGAAAATAAGGTCCAGGATACTCAGATTTGGCATAAAACCCACCCTTTCCTGGAAAACCTGGGTATAAACAGGGCCGGTATCCCCCGGAATGGTCTCAGACGGAGACATGGTATCTCTTAAATCGGTAATTCCCGGATCGGGTTCCTTATTATATGTATCTGTAAAAGCTACCGGATGACTTAACCCAATTACATTATTGGCCCATTCAAAACATGCCATGTTCCAGTCGAGCAGAAACTCAGCAGGCTGTTCATATAATTTTCCCAGCGACTCTTCATGATATTCGAACCAGGGAGAACGACGGTAAGCAGATACCAAAGTCTTCCAATGTTGTCCCTGCCATTTTTCTTCATTGCTGATTCTCACATCCTTCATGACCGTCCGCTGGTTTTTTCCTCTGGCCAGAGGAACACTCAAAAGAATGCGTCCGTTTGGTCCGGCTATATAACAGCGATTACGAAAACTCAGCTTCTGATAGTGTTCATATCTTTCTATCAATAATATATCGAGGTTAATTAAAGTTTTATAATAGGTAATATTTGGAAAGTATTGAGATTCAATTAGTAATGTTGATTTTGTAGTATCAACTGCCATATCGTCTAAATTTAGTGGTTATTATGTAAATACAGGTGTTCTGAACCATTGTATCAGTTATGATTAATTACTTAACAATTAATTGTAAGTAACTGTAAAACAATTCATAGAACAATTTAAAATATGCTATCCTTTTTAGCAATCCATGCTATAAAACCAAAAGATAATCCGCCGCAAATTTACTAAACTATTTAGTACCTTTTTTGTTCATTTTCAACAGGTTTTGCACTTAAAGCAAAATGTTAAGTAGAGGACTTTTATCTCAGCAGTAATACACCAGCCCTGGTTAAAACTTTCATAATTCACCCATCCTCTTTTTGAGATCTATATACTTTCATGTAGGTTTGAGAAAATATCACTTAGATCATTTGTCATGAAATATATCAGACTGAGCATTTTTATTTTGGCTATCTGGGGAATGGCCGCTTCCTGCGAAAAAGTGAAGGACCTCCAATTTGTGAGAGTAGCAGGATTTAAAGTCGGCAACCTCGGCTTTTCAAAAAGCATCGTTGAGATGACCTTATCTTATTATAACCCCAACAGTTTTAACCTGAAACTCAAAGATGCCAACTTTGATCTTTTCTTCGACGATACCCAGGTAGGTCATTCCGTCCAGGACACAATGATCTATATTCCGGCAAAGGACACTTTTTACTTTCCGGTAAAACTGGAGATCAATATGGAGAATGTGTTCAAAAATGCCCTTGGCGCTTTCATGAATAAAGAGGTAACTATTAAGGCAACAGGAAATTGTAAGGTGGGTAAAGGAGGGGTGTTTTTACCTTTCCCTATAAAATGTGAGACAAAGCAACCGTTGAATTTCTTTTGACAAAAGTATAAAAATCAAAGATTTATTTTTGACGGGCATATATAAAAAATCCCCCTGATTTAAAACCAGGGGGATTTTTTTATATATGTCCGTCTTTGGATTTAGTGCTTTTTCTTATCTTCTCCACCACCATCTTCCGGCTTCTTACAGCAGGTCGGTAACTTGGCATAAGACTCTTCGTTTGCCTTTACGTTATCAGCATCATAGCCCGCATTTGCGATAGCCGTTTTCACATTCTCGATGTTGGTACGGTCACTGAAAAACTTCACGGTAGTAATACCATGTTTGTAATCCACCTTGGAAGAAGCGACGCCCTCTTCTGTTAACAGATACCTTTCAATACGACTCTTACACTGTTCGCATTGTACAGTCGGGGTACTGATCTTTGCAGTTACCATAGTACCCTTTTTTGCCTGGGCCATAGTAACACCTACACCCACAAATAATAATACCATTACAAGTTTGATGATACGCATAACTTACTTTTTGTAATTCTAATATAATAAATACCTTTCAATTGATAATCTCCTTTATGAAGAACGGTTATACCGTCTGTAAATTCCATTTATCCGGAGCGCTTCTCCAGGCTTCCAGCGTAGCAAGCTCTGATTCAGAAACTACCCCTTTCTCTACTGCCAGCTCAATTAACGCGCTGTAATTGCTGAGAGAGTAGAAAGTGACGCCTGCTGCTTCAAATGCTTTTACGGCTACATCAAATCCATAGTTAAAGATGGATACCATTCCCACTACTTCTCCACCTGCTGCCCTGATAGCCGCTACGGCTTCCAGGCTGCTCTTACCCGTAGAGATCAGGTCTTCCACTACAACAACAGGCTGGCCTGGCTGTAATACCCCTTCTATGAGGTTTCCCATGCCATGCTCTTTTGCTTTGGCGCGTACATAGATAAATGGCAGCTTCAGCTGATCTGCCACCAGGGCCCCCAAAGGGATACCACCTGTAGCCACCCCGGCAATCACTGCCGCATCCGGGAATGTCTCAAATACCACATTGCACAACTCAGACTTTACATAGTCACGCACATACGGGAACGACAATATCTTACGGTTATCGCAATAAATAGGTGATTTCCACCCGGAAGCCCAGGTAAAGGGTTCTGCCGGACGCAGCTTTACTGCCTGTATCTGAAGTAGCTTCTCTGCTATCTGTTTTTCGCTGATCTTACTCATATATGGCAAAAGTACTTATTTCGGAATTATGTTTTACGCTCCTCCCGATAAAGAGTTAATCTGGAATTATTGATGAAACAGTAATTTTGCAGCATGCAAAAAGACTCAATTATATATCTCAACGAAAGGCCATTGGTCATAGTGCCTACTCACCAGGCTATTCCCAATAAATATAAAGACGCGGTTTTATATACCCTCCCGGACCAGGTAACAATAGAAAGTACACTCCAGGCATTGGAAACAGATAAATTACCGGCGGCCATCTTCATCAATCCGGATACTGATGCGATGTTGGATACAGTGAAAAGCTATTTTAACATATTAGTGGCAGCAGGTGGTCTGATCACCAACCAGGAGGAAGAAATATTGCTGATGTTCCGCCGTGGTAAATGGGACCTCCCCAAAGGGAAACAGGATGAAGGAGAAAACCTGGAAGCATGTGCCTTACGTGAAGTAGAAGAAGAAACAGGTTTGCATAGCATCACCCTGGAACATAAAATCACCGAAACCTTACATTTTTATACCTACAAGGAAAAGAAAATCCTGAAGCATACGTACTGGTATAAAATGAAGTTTACCGGAACAGAACTCACCATTCCACAGATAGAAGAAGATATTGTTGATATTCAGTGGGTAAAACCGGAAAACCTCAGCAAGTACCTGAAATTCTCTTATCAGAACATTACAGATGTATTTGAAAAAGAGGGTTATCCTGTATAAATAACCGGTAACGGAGATCCCGGTCTCCGTTATTCTTTTTTATCTCTTATTGCTACTGTCAGGCGACTGATACAAACCAGTTTGTTATGTTCATCGCAGATACGGATATCCCATACATGGGTAGTAGATCCTATATGTAAAGGCCGGGCAATGGCATGTACATATCCGTCCTTCACCCCTTTTATGTGGTTGGCATTAATATCCAGGCCCACACAGATCTGTTTCGTGGAATCAATAATCAGGGATGAACCAACACTGCCTACCGTTTCTGCCAGTGCAACTGAAGCGCCTCCATGCAATAACCCATAAGGCTGACGGGTAAGGTCATTTACCGGCATAATCATACGCAGGTAATCAGGTCCTATTTCCGTAAACTCCATGCCCAGTGCAGCAGACATGGTATTTTTACCAGTGTCATTGAGTTGGTCCAGGGAAACATTCAGTGAGTGCCAGATTGGTTTCATATTGTTGATTTGATGCTGTTTAACACTTTCTCAGGTAGTAGCTGTGACGCATCTCCTCCGTAACGCAGCACATCCCGTACCAGTGAAGAAGCAATAGTAGAATATTTTGGGGTACAACTTAAAAAAATTGTTTCAACCTTGCTATCCATCATGCGGTTCACATCAGCAATCGCTTTCTCGTATTCGAAATCAGCAATGCCCCGGATACCTCTTAAAATGAAGCGCGCGTTGATCTCTTTACAGAAGTTGATAGTAAGCCCTTCGTAGGTAACTACTTTTACTTTGGGCGAATGACTGTAAATATCTTTAATCCACCGGATGCGTTGTTCTACCGGGAACATAGGCGTTTTAGTAGAATTGGTACCAATGCCTACTACCAGTTCGTCGAATAAATCCAATGCGCGGTCTATCACATCTGTGTGCCCCAATGTAATAGGGTCAAATGTGCCGGGAAATAAACAAATACGTTCCATATTATTTCTTCAGTTCTTCCCTGTTAATGAAAATAGAAAAGATGGTTGAGCCATAGTTCCGCTCACTGCGGTAATAAGAATGTTTCTTAAAATCCATATTCCGGGTATGTTCTATGACGAACCATCCTTCCGGCGGTAGCAGTTCCCGCTCAAAAACAAGCTGCGGTACTTTGTCCAGTGTTGGCATTCCGTAAGGCGGATCTGCAAAGATGAAGTCAAATTTCTCGGTACACTGTCCCAGGAAGCTGAACACATCCATTCTTTGCACCTTGATCTGGAAATCCATTTCGGCAGCTGTCTTTTTGATAAACGCTGCCATGTCTGCATCTTTTTCTACCGCAGTAATATCGGTGGCGCCTCTGGAAGCCAGTTCATAACTGATACTTCCGGTACCGGCGAAGAGGTCCAGTATTTTAAGGGAAGGAATATCAAGATTATTTTCGATGATATTGAATACTCCTTCTTTGGCAAGATCTGTAGTCGGACGGGTATGCGGCATATTAGCCGGTGGCTGAAAGCGCAATCCTCCTTTATCTCCTGCTATTATACGCATAATGCGAGTGCATATAAATTGTTGAAATAATAAGCGGGGATCTCCTGCATTTTATTGATATAACCAAAACCGGGCAAACGCTGCATCCATTCCACTTTAGGAATGAAACGGTGTAATTCTTCGTAGATCTGGGAATCCGCAGTAACGGCCCCTCCTACTTTTACCTTGGCGTATTGCTCATTTAAACCGGTTTGCCGCAGGGCATTGATCAGATGATATACTACATCCAGACCATTCTGACAGGCGATTTCCTGCTGCGACAGCAGTTGTCCTAACTTATATACAGTGAGCGTAAACTTATGTTGCTGGATATCGATAAAGGCTACGCCGTTAATATCGCGGTAGTCGTTATCGAAAGAGTATGATTTCAGTAAGGCAGTGTTGACGTGTAATGTATTGTCGGTAGCAAATTCCTTGCGCAGGTAACCCAGCAGGTCTTTATCTACGGCGTAGATATTTACCATCTGCTGTTCATGCATGATGTCTGCAAGAATGACCTCCTGCGTTTTCTCCGGGTAGATCAGCTCCAGGTAATCCTTTTTCAGAGAAGGATTATAATGCTTTTCAGGCACGATAGTCGTATCTCCTCCATCGAAGGCCAGGTATACTGCTTTGAAATGTGTGAATAACAGTTTGTCGGCATCAAATACCTGCTCTATCATCTCCAGTTCTGCCGTCGCTCCTTTCTGCGTCTGAAACCGGTAAGATTTCAGCGCCATGAACTTTTTGGCAACCGGATTATAGACTACGTAACTGAAAACGCCTTTCCCCGTAAGTACCAGCAGCTGACAGGTAGTAAGGTCTGTTTCCAGTAAGGAAGAATCATCCACTGCAAAGGCAGGATGTATGTTATATGTAACAGACATTATTAATACATTAGATATGGCACAATAATAACTAAAAATAGTGACTTTGGGGCGAGTCCCTTGTTATTCCGGCCGTTACAGGGCGTTTTACCTGCAATGGAGTTGCTTCTTATGCTGATTTATCCCCCCTGTATTATTCTAATCCTTCCAGCATCTTTTTACACTGGGATTTGAGATCTGCATCATCCTGATATATACTTCTCAGTGATACGGCCTTCTTCAGGACTTCTATCGTTTTGTCCTGCTCGTCATTCTCCTTGTAGGCCCTGGCCAGTTCCAGGTAGTTCAATACGAAGGAAGGGTCCAGCTTGCGGCACTTCTCATAATTGCTGATAGCTGAGGCAAGAGAGCCATCCGGCAGACCACCGAACAACATTTTGGCTGCTGCCTTTTCAAAAGTATTGAGGTTGGCGACTTCATAGTTCCACTTCCCTAATACATGATAGGCCTTGGCATAGTTGGGATTGAACTTGATGGCCAGCTCCGCGTATTTCTTTACTTCCTTTGAGGCCGCTACCTTCTCTTTAGCACCGGCGATCAAGGCTTTACGTCCCATCGCCACGGCCATTACATAGTTGGCATCAGCATTCTCGGGAGCCAGTTTAATGGCTTCTTCTGCATATGCCTTTGCTTCATCGTAATTACGGACCTTCTCATCACTATCTTTCTGACGGTAGCCTTCGCGGGAACAAAGTTCACTGGCGCCAATCAGGGCTGTAAGGTTATCCGGCTGAATCCTGATGGCATCTTTGTAACGGGCAAGCGCAACGCCTTCATTCATTTGTTTTTCAAGCTGTTTGGCCTGTTCTACCAGTTCATCAGCTGTTTGCGCATACAAAACACCGGAAAATAACAGCAGATAAGCAAAGGCCAATACGTTTTTTAACATAGGGTGGAGTTTCTATATATATTAAAAATACTAATTTAATACCAACAATGGCATACCGGCCATCACTACTTTAGTAATTTTTTTCTAATGACACCACCGAATTACGTACGGAAGCACCCATAGGAGGGTTCATTTTGCGTAAAGAAACATTGGATTTCTGTACTTCGGGATATTTTAGTTTGATAGCATCGGTGATGGCATAGACCACCTGTTCCAGCAGCGGCTGGGGTACTGCCATGATCTGTTCTACAATGGTAAAGATGCCCTGGTAGTTGACGGTTTCTCTGATACTGTCTATATGCGTAGTACCGGGAATAGTAACATATACATCGATAATGAAATCATTGCCGATAACTCGCTCTTCAGGATATAATCCGTGAAAAGCTCTGAAATGAACGTGTTCTAAACCGATTGTTAACATACAAATGAGATTCAATAAGTAAGGGATACCCAAAGATGGAAGTCTTTGGATATCCCTGCAATATAATATCTGATCACTTAATTATGATGTCCCTTGGCAGACAGGTAACGTTCTGCATCCAGGGCGGCCATACAGCCACTACCTGCGGCAGTTACTGCCTGACGATAGATCTTATCCTGTACATCTCCACATGCAAACACCCCTTCCAGGCTTGTACGGGAAGAACCTGGTACTGTTTTAATATAACCCTGTTCATCCAGTTCCAGTACATCTTTAAAGATGTCTGAATTTGGCTGGTGACCAATTGCCACAAAGAAAGCGCTTACCGGTATGATAGTTTCTTCCTCTGTTTTATTGTTGAAGAGTTTCACGGCTTCCACCTTGTTCTCGCCCAATACTTCCAGGGTTTCAGAGTTCCAGTAAACCATGATATTGGTCGTCTTCAGTACACGGTCCTGCATGATCATAGACGCCCGCATTTCATGACGGCGAACTACCATATGCACGTTGTTACACATCTTGGACAGGTACAATGCTTCTTCAGCAGCAGTATCTCCGGCTCCCACGATCACCACGTCCTTACCACGGAAAAAGAATCCGTCGCACACCGCGCAGGCAGAAACGCCGCTACCGTTCAAACGTTGTTCAGAAGGCAGTCCAAGCCATTTGGCAGAAGCGCCTGTAGCGATGATCACGGCATCTGCAGTCATCACTTTTGTTTCGTCTATTGTTATTTTATATGGCTGGCTGCTGAAGTCTACAGAAGTGGCAAGGCCAAAACGTATATCAGCACCCATGCGGGTCGCCTGTTTTTCGAAATCCACCATCATTTCCGGTCCCTGCACCCCTTCCGGGTATCCTGGATAATTCTCTACCTCTGTAGTAATGGTCAGTTGTCCACCCGGTTGTATTCCCTGGTAAAGCACCGGTTTCAGGTTAGCCCTGGCTGCATAAATGGCAGCGGTATAACCTGCCGGTCCGGAACCTATGATCAATAAATGCACATGCTCCTGCTGTTGGTTAGTTTCCATACTTCCTATGTAATATTAATAAGGTATAAAAATTCATATAGCGCCTGCAAAAATACGCATCCGCTATATATAAAAAACACCGGCCATAAAATTTACAGCCGGTGCATTTATAGACATAATAGATTTTAGATGTAGTTGGCAAACCTTCAGATCAGACAACGTATGGATAACGTTTCAAACAGCTCTGTAATTTGCTTCGTCCAGGACCTATTATCCCAGGTAAGATTTTAATGCACCGCTATAGCGGGCTTTCTGCAATCTCTTAATAGCGCGTTCTTTGATCTGACGAATCCTTTCCTTTGTCAGATCATATTTCTGCCCAATTTGTTCGATCGTAGCACCGTTTTCACCATCCAGACCAAAATACGCATTCACGATTTCAGCTTCGCGGGGACTGAGGGATTTCAGTACTCTGCGGATCTCTTCACGCAATGAATCACGCATTACATCATCATCAGTAATATCACCACCTTCCAGTAAATCTCCCATGGCTACATCTTCCGCTTCGTGTACCGGAGCATCTAATGACATGTGACGGGTATTACTCTGAAAAATATTATTGATCTCTGATTCAGACATTTCCAGGATTTCCGCTAACTCTTCAGTAGAAGGTTCTCTTTCATTTTCCTGCTCAAACGCCATATAGGCTTTATTAGCCTTATTATAGGTTCCAATTTTATTTTGAGGCAGACGAACCAGACGGCCCTGCTCTGCTAAAGCCTGCAGAATAGATTGACGAATCCACCACACTGCATAAGAAATGAATTTGAAACCTTTGGTTTCATCGAAACGTTGCGCAGCTTTAATCAAACCTAAATTGCCCTCATTTATAAGGTCGCTGAGGCTAAGCCCCTGGTGCTGATATTGCTTTGCTACGGATACAACGAAACGGAGGTTACCTGTAGTTAAACGTTCAAGAGCCTTTTGGTCACCCATTTTAATGCGTTGCGCCAATACGGTCTCTTCTTCAGGGGTTAACAAAGGGATCTTTGAAATCTCCTGCAGGTATTTTTCTACCGCCTGCGAATCACGGTTAGTGATCTGGGTGGCAATTTTAAGTTGCCTCATATTGAAAGTTTATTAGTTTACTAAATTTAATAACGTTGGAAAGAATTATTTTGTTGAAAAACTTTTAATATTTATCTTACAAACTATTCCTACTCTCCAATATTATCGTTCTAACAAATTAGCCTGCAAAGATCGTGCTAATAGCCCATACTGCCAAATATCTTCACAAACCTTTTCATTCTAGTAACAAAGTACTCTATATAAACGAAATTTTATAGCCCTTTATTAGGTTATTCGAATGCTTTAAATAAATTTTAACAATTGATAAGTAATCACATTCAAATTAATAACTTCACTAATTTATTGTTCAATACATTGCAAATTTTTCAAGGATGACGATCGATTTCAGGAGTGATACTTTTACCCGTCCCACCACCGGCATGATGCAGGCTATGACCAATGCAGCCACCGGAGATGATGTATTCGGGGAAGATCCAAGCGTTAACAGACTGGAAGCCATGATGGCAGATTATTTTGGCAAAGAGGCAGCCTTATACTGCCCTTCCGGCACGATGAGCAACCAGATAGCCATTAAAGTACACACCCAGCCGGGTGATGAAGTGATCTGTAGCAGCCTTGCCCACGTGTATATTTACGAAGGTGGCGGCATCGCTTTTAACGCCGGCGCCCAGGTACGCGCCATCGAAGGCGAACGTGGTATGATCACCGCCGAACAGGTGGCAGCTGCCATCAATCCCGACGATGTACACAAAGCCAGCACCTCACTGGTATGCCTGGAAAATACTTCCAACCGTGGTGGTGGCTGTATGTATGATATCGAAGAAATTAAAAGGATCAAAACCGTTTGCCAGGATAATCATCTCAAATTACACCTGGATGGCGCCAGGCTCTTTAACGCCCTGGTGGCGGGAGGAGACAATCCAAAGATCTATGGAAAACTGTTCGATAGTATCTCTGTTTGCCTGAATAAAGGCATGGGTTGCCCTATGGGTTCCGTACTGTTAGGCAGTGCTGCCTATATCAAAGCTGCCCGCCGTATCCGTAAAAAATTAGGTGGTGGATTACGCCAGGCTGGCTTTATGGCAGCCACTGGCATTTACGCCATGGAACATCATATTGCCAGATTGGCAGAAGACCACTATCATGCTAAACAGATTGCTAAAGCCCTGCTGGAGAAGTCTTTCATCGGACATATGCTGCCGGTAGAAACCAATATCCTCATCTTTGAGGTATTAGGCGACTGGACCCCTAAGTTCTTTGCTGATTACCTGAAAAAGCATGATATACTGGTGATGCCGATTTCAGAAAACCAGGTGAGGATAGTGACACACCTCGACGTGACACCTGCCATGATAGAAAAAACATGCGCCGCCATTGCAGAAATGCAATAGTACCGCTGATATAACTTTAAAACCCCTCTGCAGCAATTGCTACAGAGGGGCTTTTTATTTTTGGGGTTAGATCACCTGGATGAAGTTATTTATCTACTTCATACTGAATGCTTCGGTTAATCTTTAACAATACTAATCTAACAACTCCCCCTCTTGTACGCAACCGGGAATGCATTTCCGGTGTGCTTTCTTTAATATCCGGCGGCTTTGAGAGGAAAACTGTCGGTATGATCGGTTATTCTCTTATTTTTGCAGACTTATTTAAATGATATACCGCAAGCATGGAACTCTCTAAAAATTATACACCTGCTGCTATTGAAGGCAAATGGTACCAGTATTGGATGGATAATGGCTATTTCCGGAGTAAACCGGACAACCGTCCTCCTTTTACCATTGTAATCCCTCCACCTAACGTTACGGGAGTACTGCACATGGGACATACCCTGAATGAAACCGTACAGGATATCTTAGTACGCCGCGCACGTATGACAGGCTTCAATGCCTGCTGGGTGCCCGGATCAGACCATGCGTCCATTGCTACAGAAGCCAAAGTAGTGAACATGCTCAAAACGGAAAAAGGGATTGAGAAATCCCAGCTTACCCGCGATGAGTTCCTTAAATATGCCTTTGAATGGAAAGATAAATACGGTGGTATTATCTATAACCAGATCAAGAAACTGGGATGTTCCTGCGACTGGGACCGTGTTACCTTCACCATGGATGATCATTACTATAAAGCCGTTATCAAGGTATTCAACGACCTCTATAATAAAGGCCTCATCTACCGCGGCGCAAGGATGATCAACTGGGACCCGAAAGCGAAAACGGCCCTGAGCGATGAAGAAGTACAGTACAAAGATGTACAGGGTAAACTCTATTACGTAAAGTATGCCATCGCTGATTCTGAAGACCAGCTCACCGGCGATTATATCACCATCGCTACACAACGTCCTGAAACCATCATGGGCGACAGCGCTATCTGCGTAAACCCTGATGATGAACGTTACCAGCACCTGGTTGGCCATTACGCCATCGTTCCACTGGTGAACCGCCGCATCCCTTTCATCTTCGATACTTATGTTGATAAGGAATTTGGTACCGGTGCGCTGAAAGTAACACCTGCACACGATATCAATGACTATAACCTGGGTCTGAAACACAACCTGGAAATAATAGATACACTGAACGACGATGGTACCCTCAGCACTGCTGCGGGCGTATTCATCGGTATGGACCGCTTCGCGGCCCGTAAGAAAGTGATTGCTACACTGAAAGAACAGGAACTCCTGGATAAAGAACAGGAATACACTACCCGCGTAGGTTACAGCGAACGTAACCCGGACACTGTCGTGGAACCCCGCATCAGTACACAGTGGTTCGTGAAGATGGCGGAGCTCACCAAACCGGCGCTGGACGCAGTAGTGAATGGTGATGTGAATATCCATCCCGGCGACCGCTTCCTGGCTACCTACAAGTACTGGATGGAAAACGTGAAGGACTGGTGTATCTCCCGTCAGCTCTGGTGGGGACAGCGCATTCCTTCCTATTATGCACCGGATGGTACTTTCGAAGTGGCAGAAAGCATAGAAGAAGCAGTGGCGCAGTTTAAAGCCAAAGGCGTAATGCTGGAAGCTGCCGACCTGCGTCAGGACGAAGATTGCCTGGATACCTGGTTCTCTTCCTGGTTATGGCCAATGGAAGTATTCAACGGTATTTCCCAGCCTGATAATGAAGACATTAACTACTATTATCCAACGTCCGTACTCGTTACCGGACAGGATATTATCTTCTTCTGGGTGGCGCGTATGATCATGGCGGGTGAGGAATACAAAAAAGTAAAACCTTTCAGTGATGTATACTTCACCGGTATGGTACGCGATAAGCTGGGCCGTAAGATGAGTAAACAGCTGAACAACTCTCCCGATCTGCTGGAACTCATAGAAAAATTTGGCGCTGATGCTGTACGCTTCGGTATCCTGATCTCCTCTCCTGCCGGTAATGACCTGCTGTTTGATGAGGCATCCCTGGAACAGGGCCGTTTTTTCTGTAACAAGATCTGGAATGCCCTGAAACTGGTGAAGATGTGGGAAGAACGTGGCACTATTGCCAACGCACCGGATGCAAATCATTTTGCTGTTGAGTGGTTCGAAAACAGATTGAATGAAGTACAGGCACAGGTAGCAGAACTGTTCAAAGACTTTAAATTAAGCGAAGCGCTTAAAACTATATACAGCCTGGTTTGGGATGATTTCTGCAGCTGGTACCTGGAATGGGTGAAGCCTGGTTTTGAACAGCCAATCGACGCTGCCATCTATCAGAAAACTGTTTACTTCTTTGAACAACTGATGCAACTGCTGCATCCGTTCATGCCATTTGCTACAGAAGAGATCTACCAGTTGTTACAGACACGTACTGCCGGCGATGACCTGATCGTGAAACAATTCACCACTCCTGCTGCTACCAATGCAGACATCCTGTTACAGGGTGCACTGGCTAAAGAGGTAATCAGCAGCATCCGTGATGCACGTAACAAACACCAGCTGAAACCAAAAGATGAAATAGGTGTATATATTGATACTATACAGGAAGATGTATTCAAACTGATTGAAGATACACTCTCCAAACAGGTGAATGCAAAATCCATTACCTACACTAAAACACCAGTTGCCGATTGTATTAACATCGTAGTACAGCAGGATAAGTTCTACCTGGAAACAGAAATAGTACTGGACCCTGTGGCACAGAAAGAAGAATTACTGAAAGAACTGACCTACCAGCAGGGATTTTTGGTATCTGTAGAGAAGAAGCTTGGTAACGAACGTTTTGTGCAGAATGCCAAACCGGAAGTTGTTGAAGCTGAACAGAAAAAGAAAGCTGATGCAGAGGCCAAAATAGCTGCCATTACGGAAAGTTTAAAATCACTATAATTTTCAGCATCGCCCGGACGTTAACTATTCCGGGCGATGTTTTTTATATCCCATTTGTACTATGCGGAAATATTATTTACTATCCGGACTTTTTGTTGTTTTAGGCACCATGCCGTTGTATGCACAATCAGGCAAGTCCAAAAAACCGGCCACAACTGCTGCTAAAACAACCACTTTGCGGTTCCGCAGCACCTGGGGGATATTCCTCAGCGATACCCTGCCACGCCCGGAATTATTAAAATTGCTCGACTCTGCACTTGTAGTAAGGGATGAAAAGAATAACAAATACCCTGTTGTATCCTTCGACTTTACTTATGAGAAAAAGGAACCTTACCTGAATGATACCACCGGTAAACCAGGCATTTATACTGAATTTGTAGGAGATAGTTTTGATGGGGACAAGCTCTCCCCTCTCTGGGTTGCCCGCATTAAAGAGACATTGTCGAAAGGAGAAGTTCTCTATTTCGACAATATCACGGTACGTTATACCGGCGATAAATTATACCGGGCCCCGAAGCTGAAATTTAAAGTGAATTAGTAACTGAATAACTGCTGAAGCGGTATGATAAATTCTATACGCTGCTTCGCATTATCCGAAGGGTCCTGATCAAATAAATGGCTGAAACGTACGCCGAAACTAAAGGGCAGTATGTTGCCAATCTTCGTATCAAAGAACATTTCTGCACCCGCAGAACTATACCGGTTATTGATCTTATCGATATAATCATACGCCCTGCTGTAATCGTAGAACACATTCCCTCTTATTCTCATAATGTATAACATCTGCGCAAAGCCCCAGTCGGGGTACGCAATAGGGAAATGATAGTTAGCGCCCAGCTTATAAACATGTGCATAGAAAGGTGTGTTATATCCCCTCGCATACACGAAGTTATCCGAGAAAGAATACCTGCGCATGGTATCCCTTTGCTGATAAGAAGCGTTTAACACAATACTGTGATTAGGAGAAAATCCCGGCAGGTAAAGATCCAGTCTGGTGAAGAACTGTTCCGAATATACACTGCTTAAAGAATGACTGTATTGCGCTACGAAATACTGACCAAAGTGAGAGAAGATATTCTGCTGCCCCTTGATGCGGAAATTGGTGAATACAAATGTATTACCCAGGTACTGTAAGGTAGGGTTGGTGAACTTGAAGTTCCCCCGCGGATATCTGTCCAGGTAATGGTAAGTAGATGTGAGTGACATCGTACGTCCATACAGACCGGAAGAGATATTCAGCGGGATGGTGATCCCTGCATGTACATCTGTTTCATCCCAATATAAACGTCCCCTGTTACGGAATAGATCCGAGCGGTTGAACGTATAGGAAGCCCCCGCCTGCAAATACGGGAACCAGCCACCAAAGATCATATTAGCGCTTAAAGCGGAACTTCCTTCATTGCGGTTATACGCATAGCCGATACTGGTACTGGTAGTATTCAGGATGTTATTACCAATTAAAGAGAGGCTATATGTTGGATCATAAAAAGAAGGTATCCAGCTGTGAAACTTAAAGAACTGGAATGTTTGCGGATACTTCTTTACAGGAAAAAGATCATGTGGCGTTTTAGCGAGTATGCTGCCACCTTCCTGCAAATCAGGTCGCAGCCAGGCACTATGATAATTACGGCCGGTATCTATGGATTCCCATGACTGTGGCGTCTCGTAGAGTTTATATCCTTTGCTGGTAAAACCGGTATATACTACTTCCTGTGTGGCAGGATCTATGGCCGCATGCAGTACACCGTTCGCGTTTTTAGTCACCTGATACACTTTCTTATCCGACTGCGTTATGGCATATACGTTATCTACATCTTTATAAGCAGCGGTATAATAAACAGTATCATGTTGTACTTCCGGAATACCCAGTACTGTGTATTTAAAAGGTGTAAGCTGTTCTGTTTCTCCTGTTGTTACAGACTGGCGGATCATAGCCATTTGTCCCTGCTGGTTACGAACGTTACTGATGATGTATTGTTCATCCGCAGAGAACTTTGGATAGGTGTAATACCAGTTGTTGGGATTGGGTAAAGTCGTTTGTACTTTACCGGTTTCTCCATCCAGCAGTTGTAAACTAAACTGTTGGGAAGGAAGTGTCAATACCGCTACGATACGTTTCCCGTCTGCAGTAATATCCGGAGAGAAATACCTTGTACCATGGGTGATGGTTCTGCTATGTCCTGTGGCCGTATTATACAGGCGGATGATGGAATAGTCTTTCCATGACCAACGGGGATGGTAACGGGCCTCTGTCCATATGATCCTGCCATTGCGGTAACTGAAATAGTCGTCAAAGTTAATGCCCGGGCGGGTAATGAGTTTTTGTTTACCACTGCTGTCTAAGAGGAAAAACCCCGGGACTTTGTTATAAGCATCTTTGTAGACGATCCATTCTCCGGCCTTTACGGCGTAAACGTATTTATAGTTGGTAACGGTTTTAGCTATTGGTATTAACAGCTTTCCGGGTACGCTGTTTTCTGCAGCATAGTTGTTCCAGACAGGCTGATACTCCTGTAGCATGGCCTGATAGAAAGCGGTAATATTTTTACCGGTACGTCTTTT
Source organism: Chitinophaga oryziterrae (assembly GCF_009758125.1). Classification (GTDB taxonomy): domain Bacteria; phylum Bacteroidota; class Bacteroidia; order Chitinophagales; family Chitinophagaceae; genus Chitinophaga; species Chitinophaga oryziterrae. The sequence goes on along the minus strand of NZ_WRXO01000001.1, from coordinate 1,234,643 downwards.
CAGGCTCTGGGAGAAGGGGTAGAATAATCCTTTATAACGCACAGCATCTGTGGTAACGTCTTTCCAGAAGGTACGACCGTAATGTTCCCGTCCGTAAACGCTCATCAGATAACCAAGGTTATAATGATTGGGCATATAATCTACATAAGAACCGTTGCGGATCTTCATGTAACTATAGTTCTTTTTCTCCAAAGAGAAGGCCCTGAACCCATCGAAAAAAGATGGCAGTCGTCCTCTTCCCTGTGGACTGAGGGCTGTTTCCATGGTAACGGCATCTCCTTCCCAGAACCAGTTAGGGACAGCTATATTGGTTACTGCAGCCTGTCCCATTTCACCCAGTACATACGAGGCTACTTTGGATACTCCCTGCCGGAAATTACTGTTTTGTAGTACATGGCGGTATTCATGCACGGCCAGCTGTTCTTCCCAGTTCAGTGATCCCAGGTCTGTAGATGATGGTGGTGGTGTAAGATAAAATTCTGAGCGAAAAGGCCCCAGTTGTACATATCCGTTAGATTCCAGCGTCTGGTTCTGTAATACGATGTTTACCTTCTTTTGCAGGTCACCTATAGACGGGCGTGTATACCTGTTGATGTATTGTACAAGGTTTGCCACCCGTTGCCCCTGTGCTTCCAGGCCTTTTGGAAAGATAATGCGAACGGTATCGGTATTGATCTGGTTCCATTTCATGGACGGAGGATTACCACCAAACGTCTGTGCGAGTATGGTTGCAGGGAATAGTACCAGGAGGAGACACGTTAAAGCTCTCATAACTTTGCTGTAGGTATAAACAAACAATATACGCAAATAATGCAGAACGCTTTATGCAAAACGATTAATTGCATAAAGCGTTCTGCGTTATTAACACTCTGGCAGACTGAGAGGAATATTCACGGCCAATCCGCCGTCGGAAGTTTCTTTGTATTTGCTGTTCATATCCAGTGCAGTTTCCCACATCGTTTTTACAACAGCGTCCAGGGATACTTTGGCCAGTTCGGGGTTGCTTTGCAATGCCAGCTGGGAAGCAGTGATCGCTTTGATGGCTCCCATCGTATTGCGTTCTATACAAGGCACCTGTACCAGGCCTCCGATTGGATCGCAGGTAAGGCCAAGATGATGTTCCATGGCAATTTCTGCGGCCATCAGTACCTGTCGCTGAGAACCGCCCAGGCATTCGGTAAGCGCTGCCGCTGCCATGGCAGAAGATACGCCGATTTCAGCCTGGCAACCACCCATCGCAGCAGAAATGGTAGACCTCTTTTTAAAGATGCTGCCTATTTCAGATGCAGTAAGCATAAACTGGATAATCTTGTCTTCGGAGTACCCGTCGCAGAAGATAGTGAAGTACTGTAATACTGCGGGGATCACACCGGCAGCACCATTGGTAGGCGCCGTTACCACACGTCCGAAGGACGCATTTTCTTCATTTACCGCCAGGGCAAAACAGCTCACCCAGTCCAGCGTATAGGCAAAGTGGTTACCACCCTGCCGGATAGCTGTTACCCAGGAGTCATAGTCTGAATAGGCATTGCCTTTGATCAGTCTTTTGTTAAGTGCTGCCGCACGGCGGGCTACTTTTAGTCCGCCAGGGAGTTCACCTGCGGTATGAGAACCCCGGAAGGTACATTCTTTCATCACCTTCCATATATTGAGGATACCGTTTCTTGTTTCTTCTTCAGAACGCCAGGCATGCTCATTTTCCATTACCAGTTCAGAAATAGAATAGCCGGTTTTGATACAGAACTGTAACAGCTGACGGGCAGTATCTATCGGGAAAGGCAAATCCAACTGTGGGGTGTTTTTTCCTTTCTCCTCTCCTTCTCTTACTACAAAACCACCACCAATAGAGTAATAGGTAACCGCCTGCTGTTCACCATCCTGGAAAGTCACCAGGAAAGTAAGGGCATTGGGATGGAATGGCAGGGATTCTTCGTAGAGGAAAGTAATATCTTCCAGGGGATCGAATGTAACCGGTTGGCTACCACCCAGTAATATGGTTTTATTACGGCGGATATCTTCTGTTTTTTCGTTAATGCGGTTTACATCAAATGTAACAGGGTCATCTCCGCAAAGACCGAGCAGAACCGCGATATCAGTACCATGGCCATGGCCGGTTTTGGCCAATGAGCCGTATAGTAAAATGCTTACATGTTCTACGTTGGACAGTGGCTGAGGCAGTTCCTTCAGAAACTGGAGAGCTGCCCGCCAGGGGCCCAGTGTATGAGAACTGGAAGGACCTACCCCTATTTTAAAAATGTCGAATACCGAAATACATTCGTGTGCCAAGAATCATTTATTTTAATCAAAAATACTGGAAAGGATCAATATAAAATAAACTGATCTACATTAAAATAATAAATTATATATTTACGCCGACCTAGATAAAATTAACCCGATAAACCCAATTTTCAATGAAACCCTTATTCTGTCTACAATCACTTTCAGTGATGATTATCTTATTGTCATCCTGCAAGAAAAACACACAAGAGAGTGTTACTCCTGTCAACAATCAGACAACGATCTCCTACCTCTCTTTTAAAGATTTTGAGGCTTATACAAACAAGCAAATCTCAAATCTGAATCTTACTAACAAAGAGCGGTTACAACTTGAAAAAGAGCAGGGATTTACGTCCATGAAAACTGTCTATAATGAGTTTGATGACAAGCTTTATGAAATGGGCCAAAAGAAAGATACAACAGGATTTGCTCAATTAAAATCAGAGATGGGTGCTGTTGTACACTGGTATGAGGATAACGATCATATTGTAAATTGTACTTCGGATATTGAAGCTACTGTTGTAAACAGAGATGGCCTTGTAAAAATAGGTGACTCATTGTATGTATTCAGGAAAGATAAAATTGCAGTCATAAAAAATAATGATGCTTCATTAGTTGTTAAAATTGAAAAAATCAATCGTAATTATGAAGATGGGGATGTAAGAATATTATATAATAATAATGCCGATGGCGCAAGAAGCAGTATCAACAGTAAAAATTTCAGATACATGGTACCTGGCGATTATCCAAATGGAGGTCAGTCTACTATTCAACAGATCGTTCTGCAAAATTCATCTGGAAGTGTAAGACTAAGAGGTCAGATGACCCTTGTCAATCAATATGTGAATGGTAATAACCGTGGTTATGCGTTGTTAACTTTTGCCGGAGAGGAAAGAGTTATACCTCTTATCTGGACAAAGGCCATCCCAAGTTCAATGACTGTAACCGGAGATCTTCTGGTTGGTTTAACAAAGAAAGCAGATCAAACTACGGACTATAATATTCAAAGACTAGTTTATAACTTATATACGCCACTTGATCAGATAAGAACGGCAGATGACTGGACTGGTGGTATTATGCTGGCTATCTCTAATTATTATATGGTCACTTTTACTGGACCAACCCGTTATATACCACAGTTAAATACCAGTTCTGCTCCCTTTTTAGGCACTCAACAGTACATGCTGAATGATGATTATCTTGGTGCAGCTGGTTACTGGGAATATGTAAGTTCTGAACAGGGCCCTAATGTTCCTGTTCCTGAAAAACCCATAACTCCTATAACAATTTTTGGAGCTATAAAAACTACCAGTATAAGTCTCACTTTTAATTAATAAAATAGAAAGAGGCAGTCTAAAGTAATTTAAACTGCCTCTTTTTTAGTATTAGCTTATATTGGATTCTTCAGGTCTGTCAACTCAATATCAAATATCAGGATAGAATTTGCAGGAATACCAGGGTGTGCCACTGTACCATAACCCCAGAAAGAGGGTATATAAAGTTTGATTTTACCACCTTTGGTGATCCTGATTATCTCAAGTTGCCATCCTTTTATTAATTCCTGATAAACAAAATTACGCGGTGTATTGGTTGTTGTTGAATCAAATACAGTACTGTCTGCCATCAGGCTACCTTTATATAATACGTCTATTGTAGTCCCAAAATATTTTATGCTATCTACACCATTACCGGGTGCTACAATATTGTAGTAGATCCCTGTAGCAGTATCCAGTGAAGCTGCAAGATTATGTGCAGTGAGATAGGTTTTGATAGTGGCCATGTCCTTTGTCAGTTGCGGCCCCGGATCGTATACGTCTTTATTTTTGCTACACGCTGCCAGTAATACGAGGAACAATCCACCCAACAGTACTAAATTTCTCATGCTTGCTCTTTTCATGATTTTAATATAATAAATAATGAAGTTACTTATTTGAAATCTACCACCTCTATCTCGCAAACGAGAATAGAATTAGCGGCGATAATGCTGCCTACTTCTTCGTTGCCAAAGGCAAGCGGGGAAGGGATGATTGTAAAGACCTTACCACCTTTCCCTATTTTCTGTAGTACTATCTGCCAGCCAACAATATGGTCTTTCAGTTTACGTCCGTCAAAATTGGTACTGCCAAAAGAAGCATCCAGCAGGCTATCCTGAATATTACTACGGGAATAAATAATAGTAGGGACGGAGTTGAGGGTCATGTGAACAGAGTCCCCTGGTTCCTGGATTTTGTAATACAGACCACTGGAATCTTTTACCATATCAGTAAGGTTGTGCGCTGCAATATATGCCCGGATAATTCCATCCTCTTTATAGAGTACTGCCAGGGCATCCGTGTCAGACGAGTCGGCTTTGGAACAACCCGACAAGAGCAGTACTAAGAGACAATAGCGTAAAATTACCTTCATGACAGTATAACGGCTAAAAAAGGGCAAAGTTACAGCTAAATAAATGGAAAAGGGAGAAAGGCTGATGCCGTTTCTCCCTTTTGATTATTTCCTGAAGTACTAATATTAGTAGTCCATTCCCATACCGTGACCACCTGGCATTGCAGGGGCAGAGGATTTAGGTTCTGGTTTGTCTGCTATCACACATTCAGTAGTCAACAGCATACCAGCGATGGAAGCTGCATTTTCCAGAGCGATGCGGGTAACTTTAGTTGGGTCAATAACACCAGCTGCCAGTAAGTTTTCGTAAACTTCTGTACGGGCATTGAAACCGTAGTCACCTTTACCTTCTTTCACTTTCTGAACAACGATAGAACCTTCGATACCTGCGTTAGCAGTGATCTGGCGAAGAGGCTCTTCGATAGCACGCTTAACGATAGTTACACCGGTCTGTTCGTCTTTGTTATCAACTACCAGGGTGTCCAGGCTGGCGATAGCGCGGATGTAAGCAACACCACCACCAGGAACGATACCTTCTTCAACAGCAGCACGTGTAGCGTGCAGTGCATCGTCTACGCGGTCTTTCTTCTCTTTCATTTCTACTTCTGTAGCAGCACCAACGTATAGTACAGCAACACCACCACTTAATTTAGCAAGACGTTCCTGCAGTTTTTCGCGGTCGTAGTCTGAAGTAGTTGATTCGATCTGAGACTTGATCTGGTTGATACGGGCCTGGATCGCTTCTTTTTCACCTTTACCACCAACAACGGTAGTATTGTCTTTATCGATAGTTACGGATTCAGCACGGCCGAGGTAGCTCAGGTCAGCATTTTCCAGTTTGTAACCTTGTTCTTCGCTGATAACGATACCACCTGTAAGGACAGCAATGTCCTGCAGCATTTCTTTTCTTCTGTCGCCAAAGCCAGGAGCCTTCACAGCAGATACTTTCAACTGACCACGCAGTTTGTTTACCACCAGGGTAGCTAATGCTTCACCTTCCAGATCTTCAGCGATGATCAGCAGTTGATGACCGTTCTGAACGATTTTTTCGAGGATGTGCAGGATATCCTTCAGGGTGCTGATCTTCTTATCGTAGATCAGGATGTAAGGATTCTGCAGCTCAGCGTGCATTTTTTCGCTGTTGGTGATGAAGTAAGGAGACAGGTAACCACGGTCGAACTGCATACCTTCTACTACTTCTACAGTAGTTTCGGTACCCTTAGCTTCTTCTACAGTGATAACACCATCTTTGGTTACTTTATCCATTGCTTCAGCGATCAGTTTACCGATCGTTGCATCATTGTTAGCAGAGATAGCAGCAACCTGTTCGATTTTTTTGATATCGTTACCAACGCTTTCGGATTGTTTCTTCAGGTTCTCAACAACAACTTTTACAGCTTTGTCGATACCACGTTTCAGGTCCATCGGGTTAGCACCGGCAGCTACGTTCTTCAGACCTTCGCTGATGATAGACTGAGCAAGAACGGTAGCAGTAGTAGTACCATCACCAGCAATATCTGCTGTTTTGGAAGCTACTTCTTTCACCATCTGGGCACCCATGTTCTCAATAGGGTCTTCCAGTTCTATCTCTTTAGCAACGCTCACACCATCCTTGGTTAAGGAAGGAGCGCCGAATTTCTTTTCAATTACTACGTTACGACCTTTAGGTCCCAGGGTTACCTTAACGGCATCGGCCAGGATATCTACGCCCTTCTTCATTTTGTTGCGGGCCTCGATATTGAAAAATATTTGTTTTGCCATAATAGCTTGTGATTTTTAACGATTTTAAGATTCTTTGGGTTCAGCCTGTTTAATTAAACAATTGCTAAAATGTCAGATTCACGCATGATTAAGTAATCATCACCTTCGATACTGATCTCGGTACCTGAGTACTTGCCGTATAATACAGTATCGCCCACTTTAACGGTTACCGGTTCGTCTTTTTTACCAGGACCTGCAGCAACTACAGTACCTCTCTGTGGTTTTTCTTTTGCAGTATCGGGGATGATGATACCACCAGCAGTTTTCTCTTCAGCAGCTGCGGGTTTCACGATCACCCTGTCAGCCAAGGGTTTAATACTTAAATCTTTTGCCATATAATTATACTTTTTAAAAAGGTAAGTTGAGTATTATGCACTGAGGCCCTCGATAATTGTGCCAAGGCATTTTTCGGGTCAAATTTTCAGTTATCAAATATAGCTTTCTTATGCTCACTGACAAAAATGCCATTTTTTCAGACAAAACCTGACACAGACATTTAATAGCTTTGTTAAAACAATATGTACCGGCAGCGGAAAGTTTGGAGTTCAGTTTTTTTCCCTAGCTTTGCGGCCTCATACAGTTCTTGATTATAAGATGATTAGTAGAAGAAATATCCGGGTTAAGGTCATGCAAACCCTTTATGCCCTGGAAACGATGGAGCCAGGTACAATAAAGCCAGGTGCGGCAACCAGCCTGTTGAATGAGAAGCTGGACCAGACCAGTCAGATCTTTACTTATTTACTCTATTGCCTGACGCAGGTGGCTCAGTACGCTGAGACAGATTCCCAGGCAAGAGCATCCAAGCACCTCCCTTCTGCTGCAGATCTGCGGGTGAACACAAAAATCGCAGGCAACGAATTCATTTTCCAGATTATTAATGATAAAGGCTTCCAGGTAAACCTGGAACAGTGGAAGCTCAAATTCCTGCCCGAGCCGGATATGTTGCGGAAACTGTATAATGAGCTGGCAGCATCTGATACGTACAAGACTTACATACAAGACCCTGCCCGTACGAAAGTGGCGGAAAAGGAAATCATCGAATTCCTGTATAAAGAGATCCTGTCAAAAAGCGAATTGTTCCTGCAGCATATGGAAGACAGCTTCCTGCACTGGGGTGACGATGAGGAGATGATGACCCTCCTGATCGCCAACTATATGCATAAGCCTCACCTCTTCAACTTCCTGCAGCTTATCAGTAAGGAAAAGCTGGACTATGCAAAAGAACTGCTGCTGACCGTACTTGATAAGAAAGATTACTGCCTGGAACTGATAAAGCCTAAATTACAGAACTGGGACCCGGAACGTATCGCTGCGGTAGACATGCTGCTGATGGAAATGGGCGTATGTGAATTTCTCTACTTCCCTACCATTCCTACCAAGGTGACAATCAATGAGTATATAGACCTGGCCAAGGCATACAGCACCCCTCAGAGCGGGCAGTTTGTGAATGGTATCCTGGATAATATATTGAAAGATCTTGATGCATCTGATCAGATAAAGAAGGTTGACCGTACAAAAAAATAGTTATTTTTGAGGTTAATGCATCTATAAACATGAAAAAGCTATTCTTTATACTTGCCTGCGGCAGCCTGTTTATGGGTGCTTGCGGCTCAAATAACAGTAAAGGCGATCAGCATACTGCTGCTACAGATACCACAAAAGGTACTGCGAAAATCTCTTTTGATGAACCGGTTCATAACTTTGGGAACGTTACGCAGGGAGAGAAGGTGGAATACTCATTCAAATTCACCAATACCGGTGACAGAGACCTGCTGATTACGGATGCAAGTTCCAGTTGCGGCTGTACTGTACCTGACTGGCCTAAAGAGCCTGTAAGACCCGGAAAAAGCGCTTATATGAAAGTAGTATTCAACAGTGCCGGCAAAGAAGGCTTCACTGAAAAGGAAATTACGATCAAAGCGAATACGAATCCGCCGGTAGTACAGGGACCTAAAATACAATGTACTGTGATCAAGCAGTAAACATACAAAACAACAAATACAAACTAATACAATGTACATGAACAATCTGGGCGTTTTATTGATGCCAACTGCAGGTGCCGGCGGTGGTGGATCCGCTATGTCTTTATTATTTTTCGGGGGTATGATAGTGGTAATGTGGTTATTTATGATTCGCCCTCAGACTAAAAAAGCAAAACTGCAGAAAGATTTTATCAACAACCTGCGTGAAGGTGATAAAGTAGTTACCATTGCAGGTATTCACGGTAAAGTGAAAAAGATTTACGATAACAATACATTACAGATAGAAGTTAGTCCGGGTACATTCTTTACCATGGAACGTTCTGCTATCAGTATGGAATATACTTCAGCTCAGCAGAAAGCAGCTGAAACAGCTACAAAATAATTGCAGTCTACAGATTGCGCGTCCCAAATTCCCGTGCGGAGTTTGGGATTTTTTTTTGAATTTGCAGCCGTATGTTAAAAGTAGGTATCACAGGAGGTATTGGTTCGGGTAAAAGCACCGTCTCCCGGATCTTCGAATTACTGGGCATCCCGGTATATTATGCAGATACCGCCGCCAAAGAGATCATGCAAACAGATGAAGCCCTGAAAAAAGCTGTAAAAGAGCATTTCGGAGCAGATATCTATGGGCCGGACGGGAAACTGGACCGGGCAGCACTGGGCAAAATCGTGTTTAATGATAAAGACAAACTGGAACTGCTGAATTCCATCGTACACCCCGCTACCATCAGGCATAGCGACGAATGGGCCAACAGGCAAACCAGTCCATATGTGATCAAAGAAGCTGCTCTCCTGTTTGAATCCGGTTCCTTTCAATACCTGGATAAAATTATCGGTGTGTCTGCTCCTCAAACCATGCGTATAGCGCGCGTAATGAAACGCGACCATGTAACCCGTGAAGAAGTGCTGGCACGTATTAACAAACAGATAGACGACAATATCAAGATGCGGTTATGCGATTATGTGATCCATAATGATGAGCAGCAAATGGTTATACCCCAGGTGCTGGCTTTGCATCAACAATTAATATCAATCTATGGGTAAAACCATTAATTCCGGGAAAGCGGTACCGGTGTTACTTTTAGAGTTACAGACCAATCACCCTACCCCGGTAAAGATCAGTGCAGGATTATTGAAGGAAGATGCCGGCGGGCGTACCTGTCAGCGTATGCCGCTCAATGATAAGAAATCATTGTCCATTTTTAATACCCTGCCTCCTAATGTACAATACCTGCTGCAACCCTGCACACAGGAAGCCATGGTATATAAAGAGCTTCAACTGAAGGAAAAGTTCCGGGATAACCCTGTAAAATCGCAGACGCTACAACAGTATATCCAGGAAGGCATGCAGCTTTACCTGTACAATACCTTGCAGCAACTACGCTCCTTAACGCCTGTGCTCCCCTGGTATACCATGATCACAGACGACAGTATGCTGCTGAAACATACACGCCCTGCCGTAGTGAATAACTTCCCTCCCCAGTTATCCTTTGATCTGGTAAGAACAGATGCGGGTGTTTTGCGACTTACCGGTACCATGACTGTCAACGGGCAGGCCTATCCCCTCTCCGACTTTGAACACTATGGGTTTGTTCTACGCAGCCGGGGTGAGTTATTTATCCTGCCACCATCAACCGTGGATATCCTGGAAAACCTACCAGGTGGATTCATGGATATACCGGCTGACCAGGAAGGTGATATTTTGCTGCATCTTATTGAACCGTTGAGTGCTACTTATCCGGTGAATAAGAGTATACTGATGGAAAAGGCCCTTGTGGAAGCAGAGCCTGTGTGTAATATATGGTTAAGTGAACTGAACAAAGCTTTTTTAGTGCTTACCCCACAATGGCAGTATGGCAACTTTACCTTAGAAGCGGGTGGCCCCCCGGTCGTAATACGTACCGAAGGGAATACGCAATATGAGATAAAAAGAGATATGGAGGCCGAGAAGGAAGTAACCACCTTTATCCGTTCCCTGCATGCGCGATTCGCCCAACAACAAAACGGATACTTTTACCTGCCTTTTGCGGATGCTGAAAAGAGCCAGTGGTTAGTGAAATGCTACCGTAAACTGACAGACCGCAATATTGGGGTATATGGGATGGACCAGCTCCGGCACTTCCGCTACAATACACATGTACCGGTAATGGATGTCCGCTGGCATGGGGATGATAAAGACTGGTTCGACCTGGAAATAAAAGTGCATTACGGGGATATCTCCGTTCCCCTTACTGATATACAAAAAGCATTACAGCATAAACAACCTCACCTGTTATTAAAAGACGGTACTATCGGGGTGATCCCGGAAGAGTGGCTCCATAAGTATGACCTGCTATGGAAACTGGGGCAGATCCAGAAGGATAAACTAAGGCTCTCCAGGCTGCACTTCACCATTGCGCAGGAAATGCTGGAAGCCCAGGACACCCCTGTGGATACCATGACAAAACTGCAACAACTGCAGGCCCAGTCTTCCCAGCACTTCCCTATCCCTCCTGCTATCCAGGCACAACTGCGTAACTATCAGCAGGCAGGCTTTGAGTGGATGTGTTTACTGGATGCGATGCGCTGGGGCGGATGCCTGGCGGATGATATGGGTTTGGGTAAAACCTTACAGACCATTACTTTCTTACAACACCTTACAGAGAAATATCCTGGTGAAACACACCTGGTCATTTGTCCTACTTCATTGATTTATAACTGGGAGAGTGAATTACAGAAGTTCGCCCCCGGTTTACACTATGCCGTGTATCACGGCGCAAACCGGCAGTATGATGCAGATCTCTGGCGCGGGAAACAGCTCATCATTACCAGTTATGGCACAGTACGCAGCGATATTGAAACATTTAGTGCACATGTTTTTGGATATGTAGTACTGGATGAGAGCCAGGTGATCAAAAACCCTTCTTCCCAGACTACACGGGCATTGCAGGACCTGCAAAGCCGTAACCGCCTGATACTAAGTGGTACACCTATTCAGAATAATACAATGGACCTCTATGCGCAGATGAACTTTGCGAACCCGGGCCTGCTGGGGAACCAGGCCTTCTTCCGTTCCGAGTTTGCGCAGCCTATTGATAAATTTGCAGATGCAGAGAAGGCGGGCCAGTTACGCCGGCTGATCTATCCCTTTTTATTACGCCGTACCAAGGAACAAATTGCGAAAGATCTCCCCGATAAAACAGAGATCATTATGTGGTGTGAAATGGGCGATGAGCAACGCCAGGCGTATAACCGTATCCGCGATTTCTACAAAGAGAAACTCTTAAACCGTATTAAAGAAGACGGGATGGCTTCCAGCACGATTTATGTATTGGAAGGTCTGACGCGTTTACGCCAGGTGTGTAATGCCCCTCAACTTATAGAGGCTGAGGCTTCTATCAAGAGTTCAGTGAAGCTGGATGAGCTGATGCGGGAGATTACAGAAAATACGGGGGCACATAAAGTACTGGTGTTTTCCCAGTTCACGGGAATGCTGCAACTGATTTCACGGTCGATGGAAGCTACTGGCCTGCCTTTCCTCTACCTGGATGGGGGAACGAAAGCGGAGACCCGCCAGCAGCTGGTGAAGCAGTTCCAGGAGGATGAAAGCGTGCGGGTGTTCCTGATCAGCTTAAAAGCCGGAGGCGTGGGGCTTACGCTCACTGCGGCCGATTATGTATATCTTGTAGATCCCTGGTGGAATCCGGCGGCAGAGCAGCAGGCGATTGACCGTACGCATCGTATAGGCCAGCAGAACCCGGTTTTTGCTTATAAGATGATTTGTAAGGATAGTGTGGAAGAAAAGATACTGGCTTTACAACAGCGGAAGAAAATGATTGCGGATGATCTGATCAGTGAGGATACCGGTTTTGTGAAAAAGCTGACAGAGGAAGATGTGGCTTTCCTTTTCAGCTAAGTTTTTTGGCCTCATTAAGTTATTTACGAAATTTGAATTATGTTATCCAGAACCATTCTTGCCGTTTTCCTTTTTGCATATACTGCTGCGTTAGCACAACCTCCACAGCAGCAGAAACCGGAAGGGTTTAATATTCAGCGTGGTGTGAATCTCAGTCACTGGTTATCCCAGACAGGAGGGCGCCGGGGTATTTCCCAATCAGAATATTTTACGGAAAAAGATATGGCCTTTATTGCGGAAAGTGGTTTCGATCATATCCGTATTCCTGTTGACGAGGCGGAACTCTGGGACTATAAAGACGAGAAGTTCAAGGATGCTTTTACCCTCTTACATAAAACGCTGGAATGGTGTAAACAATATCACCTGCGGGCCATTGTAGACCTGCATACCCTGCGCAGTCATGATTTTAATGCGAAAGACCAGCCCCTCTGGGACCGTGATGCCGCCCGGGAACGTTTCCTGCAGGTATGGCGCGAGCTGAGTGCTGAGTTAAAGAAATATCCGGTAAGCCAGGTAGCCTACGAACTGCTCAATGAACCGGTAGCTGACAGCGCCCAGCAATGGAACGATCTTCTGGCACAAGGCATTCAGCTGATCCGCCAATTGGAGCCCAACCGTGTGATTATCGCCGGTAGCAACCAGTTTGAGTCTTACAGCACTTTGCCTCAGTTAAAAATACCAACCGGCGAAAGGCGTGTCATCCTCAGCTTCCACTACTACAATCCTTTCTATTTTACGCATTACCAGGCCAGCTGGACCCGCCACAAAGATTATAGCGGGCCTATTCATTACCCGGGCGCTACTATTACACCAAACGAACTGAATGAACAACCTGCTACTATACGAAATCTTCTGGCAGGCAGTACACAGGAATACGATGAAGATGTAATAATGAATCAGATGGATATAGCAGTGAAAGCAGCGAAGAAAATGAAACTAAGCCTTTACTGTGGAGAGTTTGGATGTTTAAATACTGTTCCCCGTAAAGACAGATTGCGATGGTTCAGGGATATGAGGAATGCCTTTGAGAAAAACGGGATCGCCTGGACATTATGGGATTATAAAGGGGCTTTCGGAATAGTAGATGATGATGGGAATCCGGACAAGAAGCTGATTAAGATATTGATGAAGGATTAAGCATTCAGTATATTTTATGAAAGGACCGGCGTTTATAGCGCCGGTTTTTTTATGGGTAACAGATAATCTGATACTGACACCAATAAAAAAGCCCCGGGATGATCCCGGGGCTTTTCTGTATCAAACATTTTAAGATAGTCTTACTTCTTAGCGGTAGCAGGTTCAGATACAACTTTCGCAACGATCGCTTCGCTTTCGTCAGAGAGTTTGTTCTTCCTGTCAAAGTCTACCAGTACCGGAGCTGCCACGAAGATGGAAGAGTAAGTACCGGTTACCACACCTATCAGCATTGCGAAGGCGAATCCGCGGGTTACTTCACCACCGAAGATGAACAGGATCAGGATAGTCAGGAACACTGTGAGGGAAGTCATTACGGTACGGCTTAAGGTAGCGTTGATGGCTTTGTTGATCACGAAGTCTCTGCTTTCACCCTTGAATGTTCCGGTGCGGAAGTATTCACGGATACGGTCAAATACAATCACGGTATCGTTCATCGAGAACCCTATTACCGTTAGTATAGCCGCAATGAAGTGCTGGTCAACTTCCAGTGCAAATGGTACGATATCGCGGCAGTATGAGAATACGGCCAGGGTTACCATTACGTCATGCAACAGGGAGAAGATAGTACCCACTGAATATTGCCATTTGCTGAAACGCAGCAGGATGTACAGGAAGATTACCACCAGGGATAATATGGTCGCTTTCACCGCACCCGCACGTAAGTCGTCCGAGATGGTTGGTGATACTGTCTGAGAGGCAACAATATAACGGTTAGAGAATACTTCATAGGTAACTGAAGGATCATAGAATTTCTTCAGTCCCTGGTACAGTTTCTCAGTCACTTCCTTATCCACGGCCAGGCTCTGTTCATCAATCTTATAGTTAGTAGTGATGTTGAGCTGGTTGGTGTTACCGATTGTTTTCACATACGGTTCGGAGCCGTATATTTTCTCCAGGTCAGCACGTACTTCTTCTGTTTTCATTGGCTGCTCGAAGCGGACAGTGTAGTTACGGCCACCGTCGAAGTCAACACCGTGACGGAAACCGTGGAAGAAGGAAGATGCGCCTAACAGGATCATCACTGTAGAGATCACGTATGCATACTTTCTCTTTCCTACGAAGTCGAAAGAAGCATGTTTGAAGATCTTACGGGAGATCGGCGTGAAGTATTCGAAGTGTCTTTTCTTGTTTGTCCAGTAGTCGGTAACGATACGGGAAACCATGATACCACAGAACAGGGACAGCAGCAAACCGATGATCTGTGTGGTAGCAAAGCCCAGAACAGGACCAAGACCGAAGTAGAACAGGATACAGGCAGTTAACAGGGAAGTGATGTGACCATCCAGGATAGGCGCATACGACTTCTTGTAACCGTCCTCTACTGCCTGCTGGTAAGATTTACCGCGGGCCAGTTCATCCTTGATACGTTCGAATATGATTACGTTCGTATCCACTGCCATACCGATGGTCAATACCAGACCGGCGATACCAGGCATTGTCAGTGTTGCACCGAGGGATGCAAGGATACCGAAAGTGAACAGTAAGTTCAGGATCAGTGCAATGTTAGCTACCCAACCTGCGCTGTTGTAGTACACCAGCATCAGGACGAAGATAACAACGAAAGAGATCATGAATGATTTAGCACCAGCGGCGATGGATTCAGCACCGAGGGTTGGTCCAACAACCATTTCCTGGACAATTTTGGCAGGAGCCGGCATTTTACCGGATTTCAGGATGTTGGCAAGGTCTTTCGCTTCTTCCAGGGTAAAGGAACCCGTGATAGAGGAACGGCCACCGGCTATTTCATTTAATATAGATGGTGCGGAATAAACGATGCTATCCAGCACAACTGCTACGTAGTTAAAAGTAGAACGGTCTTCAGGATTGGAAGGCGCCAGTTCCCCGGTCAGCTTTTTCCATTCCCTTGCACCAACGGCGTCCATCGTCATGCTGATTTCAGGGCTACCGTTCTGGTCGAAGTCCTGCCTTGCATCTACCACGCTTTCACCGCCCACACGTGGGGTAGGGTTAGCAGGGTTTATTTTCAGTGCGAACACTTCCAGCGGACCGTGCTTGTCTTCTTTGTTTTCAGGACCGTACGCAAATACCAGGTCTTTAGGTAAGATGTTCTTTACGGCTGGTAACTGCAGGTACTGTTTGAAGGTAGCTGTATCCGCCGGAGAGATCATACCTACAGTAGAACTAGGGATGATACGACCGTCCTGTGTAATATAAGGATGCAGGATAGCAAACAGCGGGTTAGCCGCGATTGCTTCTTTTTCCATATCTGCCTTTGTTTTGGCAGAATCAGCAGCGCTCTTTGCTTTACCGGAGTCTTTAGACAGGTAAGAAGCAAGGCTACCGGTTTTAGAAGTATCGGCTGCAGCTTTAGCAACAGCAGCGGTATCCTTTTTAGTAGAGTCTATTGCTTTTTTACCGCTGAGTGAGTTCTTTACAGCCTCGTTCATAGGCTGCAGGACGTTGGTCACGAAATCCTGACCATTCCTGTACACTTCGCGGAATTCGAGGTTTGCAGTTGCCTGCAGGTATCTTCTTACACGCTCAGGGTTGTCAACGCCGGCCAGCTCCACGGAGATGATGCCTTTGTTTTCGTCCAGACTGATGTTTGGAGAAGCAACCCCGAACTTATCTATACGTTTCTGCAGTACCAGGTAGGTATTTTTGATGGCAGCACTTGCCTCACGGCGAATGATGGTCAATACCTGCGAGTTACTGCTGTTGAAATTAATATCCTTCTGGTAAGCGTTAGCGAAGATAGAAGCCAGACGACCCTCAGGCTGTACTTCTTCGTATGCTTGTCCGAACAATGTTACAAAATCAGACTGGCTGTTCTTTTTACGTTGAATTGCCAGTTCCAGCGCTTTGTTGAAAGCCGGATCCTTGGACTGTCCACTCAGAGAACGGATTACATCCTCCACACTAACATCCAGTACTACGTTCATACCACCCTGGAGATCAAGTCCGAGGTTCAGTTCTCTTTCCTTTGCCTTGGTATAGGAAACATACCATGGGAAACCCGCTATCTGTTTGTTGCTGGTGCTATCTAACAGTCTCTGTCTTCTGACTTTTATCAGATCAGTCAGAGAATCCTGGTAAAAAGCCTGCAGCTCCTTATTGCCGGGATATTTCTGTTCGGCACTGGGAAATGCTCTACTGATGTCGTTCAAGGCTTGCGCATCTACTTTCTTCTCGTAGTTGCGAACCAAAAACGTGAAAGACAAATAATACACAGAGATAAGGATCAATGCACCGGCAAAAAATCTAACCAGTCCTTTAAGTTGCATATTGTTTCGGGTTTATAAAAAATTTTTAAGAGTTGCAAAGATAGAATTTAAATTGATATATTAAAGCCGTACGAACATAGAAAAGAAAAAAGGTAGAAAATGATGATTATCAACACTTAATCTTACTTTTCTTTTTATAATTAATCCTTAAGTTATGCGTTTTTGCCATTTTTTTTGGTTGATTCTATTCCTTGCAGCCTGCAATACTAATAAATTTATGCAATCCACCAATTATCCTCCTTCAAACTCTTTTTTAGATACTCTTTTAAGAGCTCATTTACAGGAATTTACGCCTATATATAATGATACCGCCAGATACCGGGTACAGATCATCTATACCCGGATAGACAGAGATGCTCAAAACCGCCCGCATTTCCATGATTACTCCTTCCGGGCGGATACCTCAGAATACTTCTACCCCGCGTCCACAGTGAAACTACCGGCTGTTGCCCTGGCCCTGGAAAAACTCAATGATCTGCATATTGACAGGAATACGCCTATGTTTACGGATAGCTTGCCTGATATCACCCCGGCGGTAACATCAGATAGTTCCGCGGAGAACGGACTTCCATCCGTAGCTCATTATATTAAAAAGATTCTGCTGGTGAGTGATAACGATGCTTTTAACCGGCTGTATGAGTTTATAGGCCAGGAATCTTTTAACAAAAGCCTCTGGGCAAAGGGTTACCCCAATACACAGATCCGGCACAGGGTTGGTCTCGGCGGGATATCAACAGAGGGAAACCGGCATACCAATGCTGTTTCCTTCCGCAAAGACGGGCAGCTGTTGTACCAGCAACCAGCCCTTTACAGTTCAATGGCCTTCTCCCCCCGGCACGATCAGATGGGCAGCGCTTATTATAATGACCAGCATGTACTTGTGAATAGTCCGATGGATGCTTCTATGAAAAACAGGATACCGCTGGCAGACCTTCATCAGATGCTAAGGAGTATAATTTTTCCGGAGGCTGTAACAAAAACTCAACGTTTCCGTTTAAGGGAAAGCGACTATCAATTTTTATATCATTGGATGTCAATGCAACCGGAAGAATCTGTCTATCCTTCTTATGATACGGCAGAGTATCACCATAATTATGTGAAATTCCTGTTGTTTGGCGGAGAAAAGCAGCAAAACGAAGCAACCGATATCAGAATATTCAATAAACCCGGCTGGGCATATGGGTTTTTAACAGATGCAGCCTACATCGTTGATTTTGACAATAAGGTAGAATTTATGTTATCAGCCACTATATATGTAAACAGCGATGGGATCCTCAGTGATGAACATTATCAGTTTGAGACAACAGGCGAACCCTTTATGAAAAGATTAGGTACCATCATTTACCAGTACGAACTGCAACGCAAGAAAGAACATCTGCCGGATTTATCCCGGTTTAAAATGAATTATAGCAAATAATCAACATCAAATACTAATTTAAAGAGAGCGTAATGGCAACAAAAACAAATCGTTTATGGGCAATAGCAGCCCTTGTGGTAATCGGAACCGGATTTACCGCGTGCTTGAAATCCGTTGATACAACCCCTTCCAGGCCAGTGGCAGCATTTGCCGCTATTAATGGCATTGTAAGCAGCGTTGCTGTAGACTTTTATGATAATGGTACTAAAGCGACAGGTTCTGCGATGTCTATGGGCTTTGCCGGTATAAATTACCAGGCTTATGGCGGTGTTCACAAGTTCGACTTTATGAAGACAACTACATCAACAGTATGGGCTACTTCCACGTACGCGTATGACTCATTGCAGTATTATACGTTGGTAACTTACGGAGATTCATCTGCGGCTTATGTTAAACCAATCCATGACGATTTTACCGGCATATCCAGTACCAATGTAAATATCAGGTTCTTCAACCTGAGCCCTAATTCGGGCGCAGTGGACCTGTACCTGTCAGATACAAAAGTAGACAGTAACCTTACTTATGTAGGCAACACCAGCGTAAGTACACTGTTTAAATCACTGTCCGGTATTTCCTCTGCCAGTACCATTAAGGTAACGGCCGCCGGTTCTAAACTTGCCCTGGCTACCCTGAATACTGCTACGCTGCGTGGCGGGTATACTTATACACTTTTCCTGGCAGGGATGAAGGACAGTGTTGGTCCGCTGAAACCCGTAGTAGGTTATATACAGAGTCTTTATTAAGTTGTTTATCAAAATATAAGAGAAGGGATAACGGAGTATTTCGTTATCCCTTCTTCATTTTCTCCTATTTAGCTTTCTGCAAATGTTTACATTTCGATTCCAAATTTATTGTACGTTTGTCTCCAGTTAACCCAATAAAACTTTTATTATGACGAAGCAATTGGAATTAGCAGAAAGGCTGTCGAGGATATCCGAGCCACAAACGATTAAAATGGCCAAATTAAGCCGTGAGCTGAAGGCCCAGGGGATAGACATTGTAGACCTGAGTATAGGAGAACCTGACTTTGATACCCCTGTGCACATCCGGGAGGCCGCAAAAAAAGCTATTGATGAAGGATTTACGCATTATACACCGGTGGCAGGTTATGCGGACCTGCGTCAGGCAGTAGTGAAGAAATTACAGCGCGATAACGGACTGGAATACACGTCTGAACAGATTATAGTATCTACCGGTGCGAAGCAGAGTATTGCGAACACCGTGTTAAGTGTCATCAACCCGGGCGATGAAGTGATCATCCCTACCCCCTACTGGGTAACCTACTCCGAATTAGTGAAGCTCTGCCAGGGCGAAGTGGTATTTGTCCCATGCAGTATAGAGAATAAATATAAAATCACGCCTGCACAACTGGAAGCGGCTATTACGCCAAAGACAAAGCTGTTCATGTTCTCTTCTCCCTGTAACCCTACAGGGTCCGTATATTCCAAAGAGGAGCTGAAAGCACTGGCGGACGTATTTGCACGCTATCCCGGCATTTACATCATGGCAGATGAGATCTACGAGTACATTAACTACGTAGGCAAACATGAGAGCATTGCACAGTTTGAAGGAATGCAGGAACGCACGATCATTATCAACGGTCTGAGTAAAGGTTTTGCTATGACCGGCTGGAGACTTGGCTATTTAGCCGCGCCTAAAGCGGTTGCCAAAGCTGCGGAGAATATACAGAGCCAGTTTACTTCTGCTACCTGTTCTATCACACAAAGGGCAGCTGTGACTGCGCTGACAGGAGATCTGAGTACCGCACATACCATGGTAGCAGAGTTCAGGGAAAGACGCAGACTGGTATACGACCTTTTAAGGGTTATCCCGGGATTGAAGCTGATAGAACCGGATGGCGCATTTTATATGTTCCCGGACGTGAGTGCCTTCTTTGGTAAGTCTTTTGAAGGAGAAGTGATTAATAATGCAGATGACCTTTGCATGTATCTCTTACACAAGGCGAATGTATCACTGGTAACAGGTTCGGCGTTTGAACAGCCCGACTGTATCAGGATGTCTTACGCGGCTTCAAGAGAAAAGCTGCAGGAAGGCATCAGGAGACTGGCGAAAGGATTGGGACAATTAGTATAAACAGATAACACCATCTATATTGTAAAAAGCTCCTCCGGGAGCTTTTTTTATTTCTTTTAACATATGCCCGGTAGCAGCATATTAATTGATTTATATATATTTGCATCTGTAAATAATAGAACTACATGACGCTTCCTTCTGCTCAAACATTGCTTTACCTGTTATTGGCCATTGGTGTTTTAACAGTGCTGTATATGGCTGTAAAAGATTTGTTCAAACCAAAAGAAGAGACTGTTGCTCCGGAAGCGCCACGCAGTACGGACAAATCTGTACTCCCTTTTCAGCTACAAGCCTATGAGCGCCTGGTACTGCTGGTGGAACGTATTAACCTGCAGAACCTGATCGGCCGGATATTCCAGCAGGGGCTCTCTGCTACAGATATGCAGATTGGCCTTATACAGACAATTAAAGCGGAGTTTGATCATAATGTTGCCCAACAGATTTACGTCTCCCCTATTGCCTGGGAAGCGGTTAAAACACTGAAAGAACAAACGATTACCATTATTAACCAGGTGGCTAGTCAATTGCCGGAAGAAGCCACTGCCATGGATCTGAATAAACAAATTCTGGAAGTGTTTTTACAGGCGGAGAACTCTCCTTCTGAACTGACTTCACAGATATTAAATGCAGAAGCAAAGAAATTATTCTGATTACTTTTTGTTGATCATTATCACTCTCTTTGGCCTTATTACTTCGTACAATAAGTATCCTTTATTATTGAAATGAATATACAGTGGAGGCGACTGAAACCAGGGTACTCCCGGTGTTTTCACATGCGCCTGTATATGCAGATGGGGTTCTGAGCTAAAACCGGAATTACCTACGCAACCCAATGGCTGACCATAGGTTACAATATCGCCCTGCTTTACAATAACACTTCCTTTCTTCAAATGGGCTAGGAATACAAAGCTGGAGTCGGTCTCGATCAATACCTGGTTAGTGTTCTGCGGCCCGCGGCTCATATCAGGCGGGATATTATCCGGGTTATCACCATAAGCCTTTACCACACGGCCATTACAAGGGCTGTAAAGCGTATCACCAAAGATTTCGTAGTCTTCCAGGCGCTTGCTGAAAATAGCATTCGCCCTGCTGCCATTAGGCTTTAGTTTCACAATGTCCATCGCGTAAATAGCGCCACGCAGGCTGTAGTGAAACAGATTGGTGGGCAACCCCTTGCCCCCCTGTAAAACAAAATAACGCCCTGTTCTGAGCGGGAAAGAGAGTTCTATCGTCTTTGCCTTGCCTGTAGTACCGGTAAAATACAATACACTTAATGTGATCAGCAAAGCCGATAGTAGAAGATTGGCGCTGGTTTTCAAGGTCCGCGGTTTCCTGGCGGGTTTCTTTTTACGGAAGAACGACCACAGGAGAAAGATCAGGAAACAGATACCGAACGCAAATTTCGCATGTATAGTGAGGTACACCCAGGTACCGTACAAGTAGATAAATACACCCAGTGAAAGAGCCAGCAGCAGGCGGCTCCAGCTATCCTTCAAAAGGATCCCACCGGCGATAAATAACTGGAAAAGGCTTAACAGGGCCAGGGCGAATGTGAGCAATAACAATCCGTAAATGAACATGGCTTTTCTAAAAAATCTTCTGCAAATTATCAATTATTTACCCGATACAGCTATAACGTAATAATTATGTAACATTGCTGCTACTTCATTATTCCACTAAGCGTTAAATTATGGAAAATATTATCAAAACAGATGCCGGTATCACGATAAAGCCTGTATATACCCAGCCTGTTCCGATGAACGAGCTACCGGGGGAGTTTCCATTTACCCGTGGTGTACATGCTTCCATGTATCGCGACAAACTGTGGACGATGCGTCAGTATGCGGGTTTTAGCACAGCAGAGGCTTCTAATCAGCGGTATCATTATCTGTTAAGCCAGGGTGTAAGCGGACTGAGTGTGGCATTTGACCTGCCTACGCAAATAGGGTACGATTCTGATCATGCAATGTCCGAAGGAGAAGTGGGAAAAGTAGGTGTGGCTATAGATTCCCTGGAAGATATGGAACGGTTATTCCAGGGAATTAACCTGGAAGAGATTACAACGTCCATGACCATTAATGCGACAGGGTTCATATTACTGGCGTTTTATATCGCACTGGCAAAAAGGCAGGGAGCTGACCTGAAAAAGATTTCAGGGACGATACAGAATGATATCCTGAAAGAATATGCTGCCCGCGGCACTTTCATCTATCCTCCGAAACCTTCCATGCGGCTGATTACCGACATTTTTGATTATTGCAGCAGGGAAGTGCCTAAATGGAATACGATCTCTATATCCGGTTATCATATACGCGAAGCGGGTGCCAATGCTGTACAGGAGCTGGCCTTTACTCTCTCTAACGGAAAAGCCTATTTAATAGCTGCCCAGGAAAAAGGACTGGACATTAATGTATTTGCACGTCGCTTATCCTTCTTCTTCAATGCACATAACCATCTTTTTGAAGAGGTGGCAAAGTTCAGGGCTGCCCGCCGTATGTGGGCCTATATCACCCAATCTCTGGGGGCTACAGACCCAAAAGCACAGATGATGCGTTTCCATACACAAACAGGGGGCAGCACATTAACGGCCCAGCAACCGCATAATAATATCGTAAGGGTAGCTGTGCAGACACTGGCCGCCACACTGGGCGGAACACAGTCCCTGCATACCAACGGATATGACGAAGCATTATCCCTGCCTACAGAAGCAGCGGCCCGTATAGCGCTGCGTACACAGCAGATCGTGGGGTATGAGAGTGGTATTGCGGATACCGTAGACCCGCTGGCAGGGTCTTATTACGTAGAAGCGCTGACGAATGAGGTAGAAAGCAAAGCCTGGGAACTGATTAACCGGATAGATGCAATGGGTGGGGCGGTGAGTGCCATTGAACAGGGGTTTGTGCAGGATGAGATTGCACGAAGCGCCTATCAGTACCAGAAAGATGTGGAGAATGGCAAGAAGGTGATCGTGGGGGTGAATAAATTTGTGGTGCCGGAAGAAGTGGCTCCTGAGTTATTCAGGGTAGATGACAGTATCAGGCAGGTACAGACAGAAAAGCTCCGGTTGCTGAGAAAAAGAAGAGATAATCAGATGGTACAGACCATTTTACAACGGCTGGAAAATGCGGCACATACTACGGAGAACCTGATGCCTGTTGTGGTGGAAGCAGTAGAAAACTATTGTACACTGGGTGAAATTGCGGATACTTTACGGAAAGTATGGGGAGAACACAGATAGAAAATATGACGAATGTCATGTGAGAAAGTATCAGGTATACGTACGAACATTCTTGATAGTATTAAAATTCGTATTATTTTTAGGCCATGTCTTTTATCTACCATAACACTTGCCCGATATGCGGGTCGTCCAATATACACAAGGTACTGACTGCGAAGGATTACACCGTATCCCTGGAATCCTTTGACATATTTCATTGCGGACATTGCAGCGGACGTTTTACACAGAATGTTCCTAACAACCAGGAAATAGGACGTTATTATCAGTCGGCGGAATACATTTCGCATTCTGAAACACGTAAAGGATTAATAAACCGTTTATACCATAGCGTAAGGAAGATCACTTTACGTTCCAAACAAAACTGGGTGAAGGCCGGTACAGGTCTTAAGCAGGGTAATTTACTGGATATCGGATGTGGTACAGGAGCCTTCCTTCATTATATGAAACTGGCAGGATGGGAAATTACGGGGCTGGAACCGGATGACAATGCACGCCATAATGCAAAGACATTGTACGGCATAGAACCTTTGCCATCTTCGGAATTATTCCGCTTACCGGCACAAAAATATGATGCAATTACCATGTGGCATGTGCTGGAACATGTACATGGACTGAATGAATATTTACAACAGATCCGTGTTTTACTGAAACCGGAAGGTACTTTACTGATAGCAGTACCCAATTATACTTCTCCCGATGCGGAACATTATGGCGCCTACTGGGCGGCATATGATGTACCCCGTCACCTCTATCACTTCTCCCCTTCTTCTATGGAGCAGTTATTAAAACAGCACAAAATCCGCATTGTTAAAAAACACCCGATGGTGTTTGATGGTTTTTATGTGAGCCTGCTGAGTGAGAAATACAAAACAGGACGCAGTCGCCTGATACCCGGATTCTTACATGGTCTGGCTTCTTACAGAAGAGGACTGAAAGATGTGGACAGATGTAGTTCTGTAGTGTACGAATGTAAAGCAGATTAAATGGGAATAGCCGATAGTCCGAAGACTATCGACCATTTGCTCATGCATCAGCCAATAAGGGATCTTATCTACTAATACAAATAGTTCAGGGCAACTATATCGTTAGAATTGAACGTACGGTTTCCTCCGTTAGAACATGCCAGCATGAATGAATTTGCGGCATTTGTTGCTGTAGATGGCGTACCCGGAATAAGGATAGCACCTACACCGGCACTACCTTCGTTTGAAGTAGAACCACCGCAGCTGATAGCACGGTTGTAATAATCTGTGTGACGGAAGCCGAAGCAATGTCCCAATTCGTGCTGAATTACAGAACCTACATAGTTAACGTCAGGGTTGCTACCATAAGCAGCAGCATTTGTGTTCATCTGAATAGAGTTGTAAGGATTACCAGAGCTTGTAGGGAATCCTGAAGAACCTAAAGTAATGAAACCACCACTTGGTCCCTGGTTAAACCCGGAGATCGTAATGTTTGCTGTACCGCTGGTGATACGCTGCAGCGTGATGCTCAGTCCCAGTGCATTATAGCGTGAAATAGCAAGGTCTGTACCTGATACGAAAGCTGCACCCAGACTGCTCGCTACTTTGATAGTAATAGTACGTGGCAGGCCTGTTACCAGGTTTGTAGTTCTGTACTGTTCAGCATCTGCAACACGCAGCACCGGACCACTGAAGCTTTTCTTAAGATCTTCTTTGGACAGACGGATATCACCTTCTACCAGGTAATCATCACCGAAGGTGTGTACATCAGCAGTACTGAATCCGAGGCTGGCAATCTGGTTTAAAACTGCTTGTGGAATAGCAGTAGTTTGCTCAGGAGTTTTTGCTACTTTCTCTTTCTGGCAAGAGTAAAAGGTAACGACAGAAATGCCTGCTATGAGGCAAAACAAGGCTGTGAATGTTTGTTTGCGCATACATTTTTAGATTTGGGTTTCAAGAAAAGAGGATATTATTAGCTGATAAGCTGAAAATAAATGCAAATACACGGCGGCGATGCCGACGTATGGACATTATTCATCAGTAAATACAGCTAACGCTGACAATTATTGCTCATGATTTTAATAGTGCTGTGTATGACGGACAGTAATAGTGCCAGTACTGTGTCATTACCGGGTTCTCAAAAATTTATGTTTAAGGTTTAGTACTGGTTGGCCATTACCAGTTTGTAAGATTTCTCTTCGGGTCAAATACTCGACGTTTAGATTTCAGTTGCTCTAATCAATATTACAACTTTCCCGGATACCAAAAAAAAAATTGTAGATTTAAAAGCAAAATATGTCAACCCAAAATCTTTATGAAAACAATCCTTGTTTTGTTCTCACTTTTATTATGGCAAAATATATCAGCAAGGCAAGTACAGCCACCAGACAGTATTTCACTAAGGTACGCAGTTGCTGATACCGCAGCACGTACGGGTGGTCCGCTGCGTTATTATCTGGTAAAATTCAGCGTATATCCCGGTAATGCAGTGAAAAATTATGGCGTAATAAAAACGCTGAGTCCATTTCATTATATTTTAAGCCGGGTTGATTTTGACACATCGTTACAACGCAAAGTTGTATATAACTATCCTGCAAATAACAACTGGAAAGCAAGTGCGTTATTGTTACAACAACTGGCTCTGTCTGATAGTATTGTAGTACTGGCTGGTGTACGCAATCCTTCCTTAAATTATTGCCGGGTAATATCCCGGTCAGGCGCCGTATTGCGTGTAAGTGTGCAGAAAAAAGACTGGGATAATTTTATAACGCAACCGGATATACTTTTTTTAGATGGTATCCGAAAAGCACATACAGAAATACTGATCAACAATGCTGATCCTGCTGCCAATGCAGTAAATACAGCACAACAAAAATATCCTTCTGTAAGAGGTAAAAACATCACCGTATCATTAAAAGAAGATTTATTGGATACGACAGATATTGATTTCACAGGACGTTATATCCCATCTCCCTTCGCTGCTACACAACGCTCTTCTCATGCTACTATTATGGCTACGATGATCGGCGGTGCCGGCAATACAGGCACAAAGAGTTTAGGTGCTGCTCCGCAGGTGCTGTTCACCTCTGCCGATTTTAATACAAGCCTGATGCCGGAAGATCCGGATTATTTTAAGCAATTTGATATCACTATACAAAATCACTCCTATGGTACAGGGGTAGAAAATTACTACGGACTGGAAGCAGTCGCATATGATGAGCAGGTGTATAACACGGATACACTGCTACATGTTTTTTCTTCGGGGAACATAGGTTCCAATACTGATTCCAGCGGCATTTACCAGGGCATAAACGGATATGCCAATCTTTCCGGCACATTTAAGCAGGCAAAAAATGTACTTGTAGCAGGTGGTACTGACGATTCCTTACATGTTGTTTCATTAAGTTCACGGGGCCCTGCTTACGATGGACGGGTAAAACCAGAGCTGGTGGCATTCGGAATTGACGGGACCTCAGGTGCGTCAGCAATTACAAGTGGTGTGGCAGCTCTTTTGCAGGATGCCTATAAGCAAAAATATGGCGTTGCTCCTTCTGCTGCACTGGTAAAAGCATTACTGATTAACAGCGCTGTAAAAGTGGACCATATTCCTTTAAGTTATAAA
This sequence comes from Chitinophaga oryziterrae, assembly GCF_009758125.1. Classification (GTDB taxonomy): domain Bacteria; phylum Bacteroidota; class Bacteroidia; order Chitinophagales; family Chitinophagaceae; genus Chitinophaga; species Chitinophaga oryziterrae. The sequence continues at coordinate 1,207,567 of NZ_WRXO01000001.1, read as the reverse complement.
AGCGGATACGGTAGCTTACATGCACTGGACGCACTGAATACACTATCTGCAGCACAGTTTATGAAAGGCAGTGGTCCGCAGCAATTTACCATACACGTTCCGGCAGGAATGGAACAATTACAGGTAACGCTTTGCTGGAATGATCCGCCAGCGGCAGTGAATGCGTCCAAAGCTTTAGTGAATGACCTCGATCTGTCTGTTACAGATGCTGCGGGCCAGACTTTTGCGCCATGGGTACTAAGTGCAGCCCCTTCCATGGATTCACTGGGGGCAGCGGCAAAACGCGGACGGGACAGCCTGAATAATATAGAGCAGGTGACAATTGATCATCCTGTGGCCGGGGATTTGCAGATTCATGTGCACAACCCTGTTGCGGAACAGACTTTTTACGTCGTATATCAATGGACGCCTTCCCATCATTTTGAATGGCTGAATCCCGGAGACCATGAAGTATTGTATGCCGGCGGGAACACGCCTCTCCCCTTTCGCTGGCAAAGCAATATAACAGGCAAAGGCGATCTTTCCTACAGTATCGACAGTGGTATTACCTGGAAGCCGTTAATATCGTCTGTCGGGGCTGAAAACGGGCTTTATTACTGGACTGTACCATCTCTGTTCAGCGCTGCATTGCTAAAGTTTACCCTGCCGGATACCTCGTTCATCAGTGAACCCTTTTATCTTTCCCCCCGTCTTACCCTGCAAACAGGATATAATTGCGGGGACAGCGCTTTCATTTACTGGTCTTCCGTGCAGGATGCTTCAGCTTACGAAGTATATCATCTGGGAGAACAGTACCTCAGTCCTTATGCTTTACCTACAGATACTTTCCTTGCAGTAAGCGGAGGTTCTCCTTATTTCGCAGTCAGCCCTGTGCATAAAGATGGATGGACCGGATTAAAGAGTTACGGAACGAATTACACCATACAGGGTACCGGATGTTATGTCAGAAATCTGTTGGCAGACCTGAATGCGGATGGGACCGTGACTTTGTCGCTTAACCTGGGAACAGCCTATAAACTGCAACATTTATATTGGCAACGGTTAGCAGGCAGTGATTATGTTGATATATCTGATCAGTTGATTGCAGGAGTTGATTATACTTACCTGGATGAACATACGACAAAAGGATTGGTGTATTACAGGGTAAAACTGGTAACCGATGATGGGAAGATCATTTATTCAGATCCTGTATCTGTCTATTTACTGAATGACAAAGAATATCTGTTCTTTCCCAACCCGGTGCATAGTACATTATCTGTTTTAGGTAAGGAGTTGTATGGTATGCAATTGCAGGTGTATGATATGAGTGGACGGTTGGTATTGAGAAAATTATTGCAGAATCAGCTGGAGAGCGTTTGGGTAGAGGATTTGCCGGCAGGGGTATATAATTGTGTGTTGTTCAGGGATGGGAAGAAAATAGTGGCAAAGAAGGTGGTGAAGGAATAATTTGTTATAGAGGAAGTGACCAAAAAAGGTCTAAAAAGAAAGTCCCGGACGATTGTCCGGGACTTCTATATTTAGTAGATACACTATTAAAGGTGGATAGCTTCTCCGTAAGCAACCTCGATCGCGTCTTTTACAGATTCGCTCATGGTTGGGTGCGGATGGATGGAGTCCAGTACTTCCTGATAAGTAGTTTCCAGTTTGCGGGCAGTCACTGTCTGAGCAATGATTTCCGTTACGTTGGCACCTATCATGTGTGTACCTAACCACTCGCCGTATTTTGCGTCGAAGATCACTTTGATGAAGCCTTCGGTTGCACCTGCCGCAGATGCTTTTCCGGAAGCAGTGAATGGGAACTTACCCACTTTCACTTCATAGCCAGCTTCTTTAGCAGCCTTCTCGGTATAACCTACAGAAGCAATTTCAGGCGCACAGTAAGTACAACCCGGGATGTTCATGTAGTCAATTGGTTCTGGCTTGTGTGCGTATTTCTTTTCGTTATATGCGATTGCTTCTACGCAAACGATACCTTCTTTAGAGGCAACGTGTGCCAGTGCCTGGCCAGGGACCATGTCACCGATAGCATATATACCAGGTACATTAGTCTGGTAGTATTTATCTACCAATACCTTTCCTTTATCAGTTTTGATACCTAGTGCTTCGAGGCCCAGGTTTTCTATGTTAGCAGCGATACCAACAGCGCTCAGTACAACATCTGCTTCCAGGGTGATTTCACCGGTAGCTGTTTTTACTTTTGCTTTAACGCCTTCGCCACTAGCTTCTACGCTTTCTACAGAAGAATTGACCATTATTTCAATGCCTTTCTTCTTGTAGATCTTTTCCAGTTCTTTGGAGATATCCTCATCTTCAACAGGAACAATGCGTGGGAGGAACTCAACGATCGTTACTTTAGTACCCAGGGTAGCATAGAAGTACGCGAATTCAACGCCAATTGCACCGGAGCCTACAACGATCATGGATTTAGGCTGCTTAGGCAATACCATTGCCTCGCGATAGCCAATTACCTTTTTACCGTCTATTTTCAGGTTAGGCAGTTCACGGGCACGGGCACCAGTAGCCAGGATAATGAATTTAGCTTCATGTAAAGCTACCTTACCATCCTTATCAGTTACTTCTATCTGTCCTTTGGATTTTACCTTACCGGAACCAAGCAGTACATCAATTTTGTTTTTCTTCATCAGGAACTGAACACCCTTGCTCATCTTATCTGCAACACCCCGGCTACGCTTAATAACCGCATCAAAATCGGCGCTACCTTCGCCAACATTAATACCATAAGTTTTGGCATGTTGTATATATTCCAATACCTGCGCAGACTTCAATAATGCCTTTGTGGGAATACAACCCCAGTTCAAACAAATACCGCCCAGGCTCTCCCTTTCTACTATTGCCGTCTTAAATCCCAGCTGAGAAGCACGGATAGCAGCCACATATCCACCAGGGCCGCTGCCAATTACGATTACGTCGTATGCCATATTGCTTAATTTTAATTTAAACTTGCCAAAGGTAGTAAATAAAAAAAGCCCATCCAAACGGGCGGGCTTATCTTATATCTTATTAATATTTTTTATCTGAGGTCTACTACTTCCACGCCAGGATACTTTTTAGCATCAAAGACAAAGGTAGCGTCTGTCAGGTTAGTATTTGGCGTAAAGCTGGTAATCTCGTAAGTGTAGTGATTACCGTTCTTTTCGTACACTTTCATACGGGAAATGCTCTGATTTTTCTTATCTACAGATACAATTACCTTGAAAATGTTCTTGGATTTGTCTGTAGGCGTCATTTCGATGTTCTCCAGTATTTTACCTTTCTCATTGGATTCGCCATCGAGGCGGTACAGATAATCTTTATCGTAGAAGTTGGTGAACAGTTTAGCAGGCGTCAAAGCAGTGCTATTCTGATCTACATTATTGATTGTTACTTCATTAGCATCCTTTGCGTATGTCCAGGACGTTTTGTTATCGCTGATGATTTCCTGTCCGTCCAGGTTTACTTTATATTTAGCGCCTTTCAGGTATACAGTCCCTTTCTTTGAGTCAGTAACACTGTTATTAGCCCCTTCAACCTTTAAAACGAAGTTGGCTACAACAGACTTTAACGTTGAAAATTTCTTGCTCACATTATCCAGGATTGACTTTGCCTTAGGATCATTCACTCCTAAAGAACCTCTAGCCTGCGCCACGCCGTTCGTTACTACACTTCCAGTCAATATGGCCATTAATATAATTTTCTTCATCGTTTTGTAAGTTTTAGTTTACTAGTTGTTTTAAGACAAATGTTATGCCGATACCTTTTTGCAATGTTAATATAAAGCCAATTAGCCGAGGCTATCGAGTATTTCTTCGAGTTCGGACTCAGATTTCACGTGTACGTCCCTGGCTTTGCTACCCATGTTAGGCCCTACGATACCTGCTGCTTCCAGCTGGTCCATCAGGCGGCCTGCACGGTTATAGCCCAGTTTCATACGGCGCTGTAAGAGTGAAGTAGATCCCTGCTGGTTCTGCACGATGATACGGGCAGCCTCTTCAAAGAGGGTGTCCCTGTCCTGCAGGCTGATCTCCTTCCCTTCCATATCCTTATCGTCCACATATTCCGGCAGCAGGAAGGCTTCCGGATAACCGCGCTGTTTACCAATGAATTCCGCTACTCTTTCCACTTCCGGCGTATCTACGAATGCGCACTGTAAACGTACCAGTTCGCTGTTGAAGGACACCAGCATATCCCCCTGTCCTATCAGTTGTTCAGCACCGCCGATATCCAGAATGGTACGGGAATCTATCTTGGAAGATACCTTGAATGCTATACGGGCCGGGAAGTTGGCCTTGATAGTACCTGTGATGATATTTACAGACGGACGCTGAGTGGCGATAATAAGATGGATACCAATGGCACGTGCCAACTGGGCCAGGCGGGCAATAGGCATTTCCACTTCTTTACCGGCTGTCATGATCAGATCCGCAAACTCATCTATTACGAGTACGATAAACGGCAGGTAACGGTGTCCTTTTTCAGGATTCAGGCGACGCTGGGTGAACTTCGCGTTGTATTCCCGGATATTACGGGAGCCGGCTTCCTTCAGCAGGTCGTAACGGATATCCATCTCTATACAGAGGGCATTGAGGGTGTGAATCACCTTTTTAATGTCTGTAATAATGGCATCTTCTTCTCCGGGTAGTTTAGCCAGGAAGTGTTTCTCTATCAGTTTATACAATGATAACTCCACTTTTTTGGGGTCTATCAGTACAAATTTGAGTTGAGAAGGGTGCTTCTTATATAATAATGATACTAATAAGGTGTTGATACCCACAGATTTACCTTGTCCTGTCGCTCCTGCCATCAGCAAGTGTGGCATTTTGGCAAGATCTGCGATAAAGTTCTCGTTATCAATCTTTTTCCCGATAGCTATTGGTAAGTCCATCGTACTCTGCTGGAACTTTTCAGAAGCCAGCAGGTTTCTTAATGACACGATACTCTTCTTTACGTTAGGCACCTCTATACCAATAGTGCCTTTACCGGGAATAGGCGCGATAATACGGATACCTAAAGCCGACAGGCTGAGGGCTATATCATCTTCCAGGTTCTTAATCTTCGAGATACGCACACCGGCGGCGGGCACTATCTCGTAAAGTGTAACGGTAGGACCTACCGTCGCACTTATTTTCTGGATAGAGATATCGTAGTTCTTCAGTGTGTCTATAATCTGGTTCTTGTTCCTGTCCAGTTCAGAGGTATCCTGTACGATCTTTTCTGTACCATGGTTGTCCAGCAGTTCAAGAACGGGATATTTATAATCTCTCAGATCGAGGATAGGATCGTAGGGGTCCAGTTGTAATGGCCCTGTAGCAGGTTGTTCATCCGGCGCAAGGTCATCTTCAGCTTCTTCTACAGGTGGTTTTAATTCAAAGACCACTTCATTGGGCTGGTTATTCCTTCTGCGGGATGATGTTTGTTCTACGGTTTCTTCTATATATAATAATGGACCGGCTTCCTCCTCCTCTTCTTCTTCCTCTTCTATGACAGATGCTGGCGGAATGACAGTGATATTTTTTACGACGAGCTGCATTTCCGGCAATTCGTCTTCCCCTGTTTCATCAGTTGGCGGAATAACGACTACCCCATTGCCTTTCAATCCGTTTCTGCGTTTGTTATCAGAGACTACCGGAATTTCTTCCTCCTCCTCTTCTTCCTCAATGGCTACTTTTTTAGGTTTACGTTCCATCAGCCATTTGAAATCGAGGTTATATTTCCAGATGATCCAGGCGAAGCCTGCTACCAGCAATAATAATGCGGCTCCGGCTTTACCCAGGAACCCTGTGATCCACTTACTTACCGCATCGCCGAGTGCACCTCCCCAGGGGAAGCCGGCCATACCGGTAACGAAAGCAGCGGCCGTGCTGATGAACAACAGGCCAAACATGATATATTTTATGTTACGCCAGATGCGGAATACGCGACGGCCAACAATAAAATTCATTCCGAGTATAAAAAAGAGGTAACAGAAGAGATAGGAGGCAACACCGAATCCGCCATAAATGAACCAGTGAGACACAAAGGCTCCCAGGCGGCCCAGCAGATTTTCCACTTTCAGATCATCCATGAACAAAACGCTGGCAGCATAACGGAAAACTTTATCCTGATCATCTTCCCAGGTGAACAGATAGGATGTGAAGGCAATAAAGCAGTAGAGTGATAATAACAGTAGTATCACACCCATTACTTTGTGAGTGCGCTCATCTTTTACCAGCTCTTTTACTTTCACCTCAGCTTCCTTCTCCTGTTTCAGTACATTGGGGTCATTACCACGAGGTTTCTTGCTTTCCGGTTTCTCAGTTTTCAGTTTATTCCTAGACATAATTATAGCGCTCCAAAATTAAGGCTGCCGGCTGACATATTAAGAATTTATTTTGGTGTTGCTACAAACACGAGGCCCCGTCTGGCGCCTTTCGGATTGTTTATCATACATTAATATAATAAATGTATCTATCTGCGAACAGGCCTGGCTGACTTTAATATAATAATTGTATCCACCTGACCATAAACTGTAATACCGCAGGATTTATTGTTTCGTCCAGGGTTCCATATTCTTCTATCGTGCAGGAATTACAACGTTGAAACTGGTGGTTGAGCCCCCGGAAAGTACGTAGCGTAATTGTTTGATTTCCACCTTTTAGCATACCGGCTTCTATGCCTTTCAGGTTTTGGGCGGCATTTACTTCCACATCCTTTTCCCCGTTCATAGCCAGTACCGGGCATTTAATTTTTGCCAGATAGGGAGCCGGATCATACGCCAGCGAGCTTAAAACCTCAGGACGGGTATCTGCTTTATAGCTGGTTTCCAGCATCCAGTCCTGTATGGTATTTGTATCGGCCATTTGCTTATAAACAGTAGTAAGGCTGGCGAATGCTTTCTTTTTACGTATTACGGTGTCTTTTTCAGCAACGAGGACATCCAGGTAGTCTTTGAAGGCTTTGTTATTGCCGGCCTTTTCTGTACGGCCGTCGACTCCGGGTGCGGCCATCGTCATCAGGAAAGCGATTTTGTTGTCCGAGGAAGCAACTATCTGTCCTACGGCGCCACCAAGGCTATAGCCCAGCATACCGATCGCATTGCTGTCTACATCTTTACGCTGGCGTAAAAAGCTAACGGCAGCGCGTACATCTTCTGCAAAGTTATAAATATCGGAAGAGTCATAGTTACCGGTGCTGGTGCCGGTACCGCGGTCATCAAAACGAAGTACGGCCATGCCATGTTTAGCGAAATAATCAGCTATAACGGCGAATGGTTTATGTCCGAGGTGTTCCCCGTCCCTATCCTGCCGTCCTTCTCCTGAAATCATGATGATAGCGGGAAAAGTGCCTTTTATACCGGGTTTGGTGAAGGTTCCGGTGAGCAGTACTTTATCCTTTGCATTAACGAATTTCACTTCTTCAACATCGTATGCAAAGGGTGGTTTTGGTTCCTGGGAGTGTTCAGCCGGTTCTGTTTCACGACGCGAGAAGTTGAGTTCCGCACGGTTACCGAGTTGTTCGAAATACCCCTCATACCGGCCGTTCCTGGAATTCCAGCCACCGAAATAAACAAGACCAATCTTTTTGATAGAGAACTTTAAGCTATCATCTGTAGCAAATACCTCATCTATGTTGATAACGTCCTGGGTAACATCCGGACTTTTCATCTGACCTTTAATTACATTATCCTGGTAAGTAAAGGTTACCTGCAGGCGTTGTTTATTCCCCTGAGGTGTTCTGAAAAACCCGTACCAGTTGCCACTTGCATCGTGGAGTGACTGAGAAAATGAAGTGCCGGCCAGGGCGATACCCAGGCAGGTCATGACAATATATTTAAACATAATTTTACCCTTTCTTTAATACGGACAGCAGCAGGCAGACCCAGCCTGCGATGAAGAACAGTCCTCCGATGGGAGTGACGATCCCTACTCCTTTTAAACCAACATTGCCGGTCATTTTCAGCAAAGTAAGCGCATACAGGGAGCCGGAGAATAATATAACACCTATGATAAAGCAGCGGCCGGCCCATTGCAACAAAGAACCGGGGAACTGCGCATATAACATAGCGATAGCGAGCAGGGCGAATACATGGTAGAACTGGTAAGTGACGCCTGTCTGAAAAGTACTGACCGTTTCCGGTGGCACGAGTTCTTTAAGTTTATGAGCGCCGAAAGCGCCAAGTGCAACTGCCAGTCCGCCTAAAGCGGAAGCCCATACCAGAAATCCTTTATGCATTGTTATTGAGTCTTTGAGTGAACGTGTCTAAGGTAATGCTATCTGATTCTGCGATAGTTATCTGTGCCTGCCGGTAAAATGATTCCCTTTCTGCCAGTTTCTTTTCTACGAACGCGAGCAATTCCTCGTCAGGTAAGTCCTGGATGAGGGGACGTTTGGATTTTTTACGTTTGAGTCTTTCTACGATTACCGGCAATTCGGGGTTGAGCCAGATGGTAGTACCTCTTTCATTCATGATATCCATGTTGTCCTGGAAACAGGGTACTCCCCCCCCACAGGAAATAACAAAATTCTCTGATTCAGAGAGTTCTCTCAACCAGAAACCTTCTTTTGCACGGAAATAATCTTCTCCTTTATTGGCGAAGATATCGCTGATAGACATAGATTCGGCCTCTACGATCACGTCATCGAGATCGTAAAAAGGCAATTCGAGGTGTTCTGCCAGTTGTTTTCCCCAGTAAGACTTGCCGGCGCCCATGAAACCAAGTAGAAAGATTTTCAAAGTATCTGATTTAAAAATGGATGATTAAGCTGTCCAAGTTAAACACAATTCGTTATCCAGCAAATATTGCAAATATAGCCGGGCATTTTTATCTGCTTTGTTAAAATTACAGGTAAGAAAGCCTTTAGGCTGAAAGGTAAAGGGTTCTATTGTCATATTCTCCTTAAAATCAACACTTCCCAGGCCATACCATTTGAATACGGCTTCTTTGGCGCTCCAGCAGATGGTTTTTTGTGCCAATGCGTTCCCGGGGTCTATAAACGCCTGTTCTGTTACTGACAGGAATTTGTGGGAGACTTTCTCAATTTTATTCGTTATCTCTTCAATATCAATCCCTACAGCCTCTTCTTTGCTTACGATCGCGGCCACATAATCCCCGCAATGGGAAATAGAAAAATGGTAGTCGTTCCCATGGACATAGGGTTTACGGCTTTCCATGATGCGGATATCCCTTATCGGGAAATCCGGGAATAGCTCCGTCAGCAGATACCGGCCCGCAAAATGCTGCAGGCGCTTGTGCGGATGATGGATAGCGGTGGAAATATTGACCTTCCCCGCAAAAAAATCCTCCTCTTCGGTTATCTTCCACACCCCCAACCGGCTGCCGGGATTCATTTGTATGGTACGTATTAATGGCATATCTTGCCAAATTAAAGCAAAAAGCAGGAGACTACCCAATGCTAATGCGTAATAACTATTAACGACTAATATGATCCTGTCAGACAAACGGATATTAGAGGAAATTGACAAGGGAACGATTGTTATCGCTCCTTACGACCGGAAGTACCTCGGCACCAATTCTTACGACGTACATCTTGGAAAATACCTGGCTACCTATAAAGACAGGATTCTGGATGCGCGTGAACACAATCAGATCGAACATTTTGAGATCCCTGCAGAGGGTTATGTTCTCCATCCCGGCACACTTTATCTTGGTGTAACCGAGGAGTACACAGAAACCCATGCACATGTGCCTTTCCTGGAAGGGAAATCCAGCACCGGCCGTCTTGGCATTGATATCCATGCAACAGCGGGTAAAGGCGACGTTGGCTTCTGCAATACCTGGACACTGGAGATTTCCTGTGCGCAACCTGTAAGAATATATGCAGGAATGCCTATAGGACAGCTGATTTATTTTGTGGTGGAAGGTGAAGTGGAGACCATGTATAATCAGAAAGGGAACGCAAAATACAACGGAAGGACGGTGAAGCCCGTCGAAAGTATGATGTGGAAGAATAAATTCTAAACTATATAGAGGCTGTCTTAAAGACGGCCTTTTTTTTTACCCTTCCCTATGGATAAAAGAACTGCCTGATTTCTGCCAACATTTGTTGTTGTACAATTTTGTAGCATCAAAAGTAATATAAATATTTTTTCAGATTTATCTGAATCACCGTTACCTAACTAGAATATACCGTTCCCTCTTTGGCTTCTACACACCCTACTCCTCTATTGTAATTTCGGCATCGTAACACGTATTTATAATCCCCAAAAAGATCAAAATGACAACTTCGGTTTTCGCATTGGAAAAAAGACTGGAAGTATTTGCTGTAGCAAATCTGGGTGCCGCAAATATTGATATTCTGCAAATAGAACGGATTGTTTCTTATGACAATGGCAGTACCTGGGTGAATAACTGGGTCCCTAATCAGACTGCTACTTTTTCTTCGTCGGTGGCTGCTGCCATAACAGGCGATAGTCTGGACACTTTTGTGGTTGGCCGCCGCAACGACGACCATTTCTGGTTTGGCAGACTAGAGGAATACTACGAATTTAAAACTACACCATGGGCTGTTATCGGAGCAGGTACCTTCTATGGAAAGCCTGCTATATGCAGCTATGGGAATTCAGTTTCAGGCTGGCAGAGCAAAAATACAATACATACCAGTTATGACGGTGTGAGAGTATTGGTCTTCGGGCAAGGAAAGGATAATAGGATCTGGTGGGCATCATCTGTAAATGGCGGACAATCCTGGCACATGGCATGGCAAGCCATTGGTACAGGTACGTTTACCTCCTCTCCTGCCGCTACCTGTTCTACCGACGGAAAACTGGTAGCCGTTTTTGGCAAAGGGAAAGATGATAGGATCTGGTGGGCTTATTCTACAAATGGCGCATCTTCCTGGGACATGGCATGGTCTCCTATCGGAGAAGCCCTGTTTACTTCTGCGCCTGCTGCAGTATGTTCTGCAGATGGAAAACGGATTTATGCATTTGGTAAAGGAAAAGACAACAGGATCTGGTGGGCGTATGCTACCAATGGTGTGCAAAAATGGGACATGGCATGGAAACCTATAGGAGAAGGGATCTTTACCTCTATGCCATCAGTCAGTTGTTCCTGGGATGGAAAAATAATCCATGTATTCGGAGAAGGAAATGATAACCGCATATGGCAGGCAAGATCAAACGATTTTGGTGCCACCTGGGATATCGCATGGAGGAAAATTAATGACAAACAATTTAACAATGTAAACGACTTATAACTATGGCAAACATCGCTAAAATACAAACGCTGTTAAACGATACAGCTAAGGCCATCCGAATTAAATATGGTATCCCGAATATTGCAGGTGTAATTGTACGTGATAATGGTGCTACTACTATGAATACCATACAGGGAGTAAAGAACAGTAACCTGAGTGAAACAGCAGCAGGCAACCAGATGACAGCATCCGACTACTTCAATGTAGGCTCCATCTCAAAACCTATTACGGGATTTTTGTTAGCCTGTCTGATCAAAAAAGGAATTTTAACCTGGGATACGACCATAGAAGAAGTATTTCCGGAATTCAAATCGAAAGTCTTCCGGGATAAACATGGGATGAATGATTTATTCCTGAAGGTAAAAGTCTACGAACTAATGGCGCATGTTTCCGGCATGAACGGCGCACAGTTCTATCCGGATTATAATGTCGCTACAAATCCCGATGCACAAAACAGAGACACCGACCCTTTCCGTTTTCCGCAGGACCAGGGTCTTACAGCTGGGGGTAATAGCAGAGACCCTGAATGGATGACGAATGCATCACTATTATATCAGCGGTATTTGTTTACCGTATTAAGTATGAAAAAGAAAAAATACCTGTACAACAGTGCACAGAACATGGGCTATCAAAACCAGGCTTCCAGCGGTTATGGTGCTACTGTAACTATCTGTACAGCTATGGCCGAACGTAAAACAGGGAAGGTATGGGAACAACTTATGGATGAAGTGCTGGCCGGCCCCTTACAGGGACTGTTTAATATAAAATTCGGGAATCTGACCAATGGGGCACAGTTCCACAGCTTTAACAGCAACACGAATAAATTTGTTCCAAATACAAGTATGGATACATCTCTGATGCCTTTCAGCAGTAAATTCCCAACTGGTGGCATACATTGTACCGTAGGAGGTATTGCACAGTATATACGCTATAACTTACCGGCAATTGATTATTCACAGATCTTTGATGTACAGCAATACCATCAGACCGTTACGACTGCAGCAAAAGGAGGACTAGCTGTAAGTGGTGATCAATTCTGGCATACTGGTGCAACCAGTTCCAGTTTAGCCGCTATACGTATTTATGCTAACGCAGGAAGAGGCGTTGCCGTTATGATGAATTGCGGACCCCAAGGTAGCAATGCCGGTACTGCGGAGTTTGAATTACTGGAAAAGCTGGAAGAGATTCATAAGAACTGGGATACGATTTAACCCTGATTATACAGGCTCATTAGCCTAATCCGCTAATGAGCCTTTCTTTTTACCCCCTTAGCGCCTGTACAATCTCTTCTTTCTTTCTACGGGATATCACCACACTATGACCATCCTGCAGCCATAACAGGTGCTCTTTGTCGATATGCCGGATATAAATCCTGTTTACAAGGTGCGACTTGTGCACCCGTAAAAAGCCATACTCTGCCAATAGCTCTTCGTATTCTTTGATCGTTCGGGAAACAATAACCGGGGCATGGTTATTAAATAAGAATTTGCTGTAATTATTCATTCCTTCCACCCGTATAATGTCTTTAGGCTCAAACTGGAATACTCCTTCAGCAGTTGATAGTGTTAATTTAAATGAAGCATTGTCTGTTTTTAAATTCTGTAGCAGATTGGTGACCAGCTGTGGTTGTTGAAAGATCTGTGATTTTCTAACGATATGCCTGTTTATCGCATTCTGCAGATCAAGAATGTCAATTGGTTTTAGCAGATAATCAAGTGCACTGAAGCGAATGGCTTTGATAGCATATTGATCAAAGGCAGTCGTAAATATCAGGTCAAAATCCCAGCTGCCTATACTATTCAGCAAATCAAATCCGTTCATTCCAGGCATCTGTACATCCAGCATCAGTAATGTAGGATGAAAGTCGGCGATCATGGCTACTGCCAGTTCAGGGTCATTACACATTGCTACTTCTTTCGTAACAGGTACATGTTTGTCCAGCAACAATGTTAGTATATTGGAAGCTGCGGGTTCATCGTCTATAATTAATATTCTGATCATAAGAGTTTTCTTTATACTGGTTGCTGTAATATTATTCTGATAGTTGTTCCCGTAGCCAATCCATTTACATCTTTTAAATCAATGATATCAACGCTGGATGTCCATCCCTGGCAGGCATTCATCAGATTGATCCTTTGCTTCCCCAGCAGCATGCCCTTGCTGTCAAAATTGTGGTTCCCTATTTTTCGGGCTTTTATATTTCCGGCTGCTTCTCTACCAATACCGTTATCTGTGATTTCACAAATAAGGGTTTCATTATTCTCTGTAAAATTAATGGTGAGCTTCTTATCCCCGTGTTTAGACATGAGCCCATGCCAGATGGCATTTTCAATAAATGGTTGTAATAGCAGAGAAGGTACAATTGTTGCATGGTCGTCAATTCTTTCTGAGACTGTGATGGTATACTGAAAGGATTTTTTAAATCGCAATGCTTCCAGATCAAGATAAAGACGGTTCATTTCAATCTCATCATTCAACGAAATGAGATTATGCTCTGAATGATGTAATACCATCCGCAGCAACTTTGAAAATTTTGAAAGATACAGATATGCCGAGGGCATATCTTCCAATACAATCAGTTCCTGGATAGCATTAAGGCTATTGAAAATAAAGTGAGGGTGCATCTGTGCCCTTATTGCACGTGCTTCCAGCTCACTCATTTGCTGCTGGAGATCTGCCTTCCTTTTAATGGTAAACACCCACCACCAGCATAGAAAAAAGATCAGAGACATAATCAGTAAGATGACGATGACCTCGAATAAGTTTGTTTGCCAGAAGGCAGGCGTTATGCGGATATCAAAAGTAAGGTCTTTAATATCCGACAGTCCGCCCTCAGTTACTGCATGCACATTGAGGGTATAGTTGCCCGGACGCAGGTTATTATAAAATACGTCCGGGTGGTTACCATTATCAATCCAATTATGATCAACACCGTCAAGACGGTAGTAATAATGCACTTTCTCAGGGCGTTCGAAATCCAGTAAACTATATTCTATCGTCAGGCGCCTATCTTCATCAACCAATGCTTTATTTAATCGCAATACAGGTTGTATGGCGTGATATTTAAAATACTCTTCCGGAACAATATGGTACAATTTATTACCCGCCTGAAAATACAGACTGCCATCCTTTCCCCTGATACCACTGCAAAAAGCATCCATATAAGTACTATTGGGATTACTGATCACATTATGAAAAGTACGGTGAAGACTGTCGTACCAATCTACTCCACCCAGTGAACACACCCATAAACGTTTAGCATTATCAATCAGTAATGCAAAAGTAAAACTATGCGAAAGCCCATGTGCTGTTGTAAATACTTCCAGCGATCTGTCCCGGGGATTATATTTAAGCAATCCATTCTGACTTGTTACCCAGATACTGCCTTTCCCATCATCAATAATATCCCGGGGATCTGAAAAAGAAAAATGTAGTGCCTTTGACTGACTCTGCAAATCAAAACGTTCTATTATTCCCGTTATGATGTTTTGCCTGGCAAGGTTTTCAGCATGGTCTATGAAATACAGAAACTGACTGTCTGCTGAAATACATGCCTGTTTCATAAACTGTACAGAAGGAATAACTTCCAGCTTATTATGTGCATAGCGGTAAAGCATGCCAGACTGTTTTTTGAAATAAGATATACCATGAGCTCTGGCCGCCCAGATAATTTCATAAGGCGTGTCCGCCAGTTCTTTGGGATAATATGATACCCCGTTGCCTGTTTCGTAAAAGCTACGGGATTTCCCTTTTAATAATCTGCCATTTTCAACAGGCCAGACATATAAAGTAGTATATAGTTGCTTTTGCGATTGAATTTTCTTTGTTGTTTCATCAAACCAGAACAACTGCCTTTTTTGAGAAAATGGAATGTATACCCTCTTTTTCCATGGATCATAAGACATCATTCCCGATACATATTTCAAACTGGTAAAATCCGGAGCATTACTCAAATTATAGGTCTGCACAGCATCATTATAATAATCGATAATATCAATACCTTCGTCAGTTGTAACCCACATTTTATGCAGGTAATCCTCACAGAGGGAATAAATATAATCACTATGTAATATTTTATTATTATCCTCTTTGTGGATGACTGTAAAAGTGTTGTTATCCGTATTAAATATTTGTAATCCTCCATGACGGAAACCTATCCATATATTATCCTTAAAGTCCGCAATCAAAGAATAACAATATGGCCAGGCATCTTTAGGACGTTCAAATTTAAAAGTATCAAGCCTGTGCGTATTAAGATTATATTTTGCCAACAAATGGCTGTTGGCTACAAACCAGATGTTTTGCTGTGAGTCTTTACACAGATCACTTGTGTTTGTTCCAGTTAAGAAATTAAGGTTAAAGACAGGGTCCTTCGCCGGATTATTGTAGTGATGATAAAAATCCCCTGAACTGTATTCATAATAAACAAGGCCACTTGCTGTGCTAAGCCAGAATCCTTTATCCGTATCTACCATACAATGGTATTGCGCTATAGGAGAAGGGATTCCCTTATTATCCTTTCTCTCTGCTATAATGTGATACCTGCCCGAATTTTTGTCCATTCTGAACAGGCCTGCATCGGTAGAGATCCATAAGTAATGTTTTTTATCTTCAAAAATTGAATAGATGTAACCCAGCGAGCTGCTATTATTTAATGAGGTAAGTACATAATGTTGTATAATTCCACTCTGCATATTCATCCTGTCAAGGCCTCCGGTCGTACCTATCCACATATTACCCTCCTTATCTTCAAATAAAGCATGTAATTCTCCGCCACTAAGGGAAAGGCTATCATTGCCCACACGGTTGTACCACTTTATACGAGCGCCTTCGTGTTTATAAAGTCCATTATAAGAGCCAAACCACATGTTATTTAAATGGTCTCGTGTTAAGACTGTTAGCAATTTGCCTGATAGTCCGTTATCTGTTGATAAATGGAAGCTGGTTTGTGCGACAGTAATAAATGGAAGAAGGAGCAAACATACGCTGATCCGCAGGAATGCAGTATAACTCATCAATAAATAAGGGATTCGCCGTAGACTCATTGTTAACAAACATTGTCTCAATTTACAATAAATTATTAAGGATCTTTCAAAGATGCTTTCTGAATTCTTTGGGAGACAAACCCGACCTACCTTTAAAAAATTCTGTTGCAAACAGTCTGATATCAGGTAATGTACAAGATAAAAACTCCATCGCCTGGAAAAAACTATGCTCATATGCAGACAAGATTGCAGCAGAAAACAGCGATGAATTCTCACCCCTGAAAGAACTAGGCCCGGAATTATTTTCTCAGATACATACCTTACCTGAGACCATTTCCAATCTTAAAAAAGTAACAAAAGTTTGGTTATATGGAAGTAAATTAAAAAGAATTCCCAGCCATTCTATATGCATATCAAACCCGTTCTCAGCTATAAAAATCCGTTTAAACTTAATTAATTGACAAAAAACAGCAAATAACTATATTATTTCGGACACACAATAAAAACCCTTATCTTTGAAATAAGAAAAGATCAGATCGATGTTACTTTCATTTGCCGTAACTAATTTCAGGTCGATACGTGAGCGTGTAGAACTGAATATGTTGAAGACCGGATTAAAAGGGCTTCACTCTAATTACTTTGATATTTCTAATAAGAGACATTTACTGAGATCGTCCGCGGTTTATGGGCCAAACGCCTCGGGGAAAAGTGTTTTTTTAATGGCGATCAACGTTTTGGAGTTTTTAGTAGAGCGCTCATCTGGGTTTAGACCGGATCAGGCTGTAGAGCTTTATGAGCCACATAGATTGGAAAAAAGTTTTGCTTCAGCTCCCGTGTTTTTTGAGATTAGTTTTATTTCAAATGAGACCCAGTTTGACTATTCAATAAGCTTCAGCCAGGAACGAATTGAAACAGAAGAACTGTACTATTATCCTACTAACACCAGAACATTACTTTATTCGAGATATGCCGAAAAAGAAATGAAGTTTGGGGACTACTATAAAGGAGCAAAGAAAACACTTGAAAAGCTATTATTACCTAATCAGCTTTTTTTATCTAAAGCGGCGGAGAATAACGTGGAGGTTTTGATGGAGCCATACCGGTTTATAACTCAAAAGATGATGGTTTATCCTTTCATGGAGGATTATCATGAATCAAGTTATGCCAGATTGTACGCCAGGCGTCTTGCAGAGGACAAGGAATCTGTTTTTTCAAAGAGGTTTAATGCCTTAATCTGTGCTGTGGATACAGGAATTACTTCGGTATCGGTGGAAGAAGTTGATTGGAGCGGATTTAAGTTCCCTGGTAGTCTGTCAGAAGAAGTTAAAAAGAGATTTCAGGAGGATTACAAGTACGATATTAAGACCAAACATACAGTATACGAGGGTGTGAATCATGTTGGAGATGTTATATTTGATGTACACGAAGAATCATCTGGTACTAAAAGCCTTTTTGTAATTGGAGGTATTATCATCGAGGCGCTGGAAACAGGAAGTGTTCTTATTGTTGATGAGTTTGAAAAAAGCCTTCACCCAATAATTACCCAATTCCTTATACAACTGTTCCATAATCCATTAGTTAACAAACGAAATGCACAATTGATTTTTGCGACACATGATGTAACACAACTTTCTAATGACAATTTTCGCCGGGACCAGATATGGTTCACTGAAAAAAATGAATTTGGTGCAACTAACTTATTCAGGTGTTCTGATATAACTGGTTTACGTCTCGGAACACCGCTCGATAAATGGTATGCAACCGGTAGGCTTGGCGCTACGCCCATTATTAATGATGTGGATTTCTTAATAGAGATGCAATCAGATGAGCAAGGCAAAAGTTAATAAACGAATTTTAATTTTATGTGAGGGGGTGACTGAATATCTTTATGCAAAGTCACTGCAAAACTGAAGGAACAATGAAAAAACCTCTAATCCGGGATTTTTTGTTTTTAAGTAACCGGCGACCTTTTCATTAAACCGGTCAACATTTGTCCCCTTTCTTAAAATCAAATACGTTTCAGCGAGACAGTTCGTCCAGTTCTTTGCTGATCGGTCATTTTTCAGTAACACCCCGATGTTGAGCACGAAATCAAAATGGCCTGTAGCGTTTGCAGGTGGGTCCTTAAAAATACCCGAAACCCGGAATACGCCATCAAAGAACGGGTATTTCCATTCCAGGGTTTTACCAATAACGTTGTCTGTAGTGTTAAATATCTTTTTTGCCAGCGTCGCTGATATCACAATATTATTTTCATCTGCCAATGCCTGGTCTCTATTTCCCTGGATAAGATCATAGGAAAACACGTTAAAAAAATCTTTGCCGGCATTCCATCCCTGCGCCTGTATATGCTTGTTCCCGGACGACAGGATGCCTTCTCTGCTTTGCCAGTTAAAAAAATCATTAACGGACACCGCTGATTCCACTTCGGGCATTTCTTTCACCAATGATTCCGCCAGCGGGACCGGCGTTATATCCATGGTCATAATACCCTGCGAGGTTTTAAGGTTACTTATCACCTGGTATAGTTGCCTGTCTTTTTTGTGAAATTTATTGACACTTATCTCATCGCTCACCCACAAACAGATCAATAGCGCAGCGGCCAGGCCCGTTGAGAGCCCAATCAAATTAAGGATAGTAAATTGCCGGTCCCTCAGAAAACGTCGCCACGCTGTCTTTAAATTATTTCTGAACATGCTATGGATTTTTTTAGATTAATTACCTGTTCAACATCTTCTCCTTCACTAATTTCTGATCCAGGTAAAGTATACCTACGAATAAGAAAGCTCCTGAAATGATGGCCCATTTGTATTTAGATAAGGTCCCGACAAACTCATTCCCCGCATTGGCATTTACCCAAATCAGCAACCCGTAAAAAGCAGCAAAACCGAGAATAAGAAGGATAAACACCGCACAATAGAACCTGATATCCCTTTTACGATTGATCTGCGCCTGCAAGCGGGCTTTCACCTTTGAAGCAAAACTATAAGATAACCCCTCACGCGGCTCCTCCTCCAGTTTTGCAATCAGTAGCTGGTACTGTTCAAGCGTTTGCTTTTCATCGTATGATAAGGAATCAGGTATCAGCTCTCCATCCAGTAAGGATTGTATCTCGTTATCGTTCATAATTGTTCTTTTTTAAGGTCCTTTTCAATTTTTTCCTTCAGTAATTTCCTTGCCCTGAAAAGATTGCTCTTTACCGTCCCCTCTGGTGTACCTGTGATCTGCTCTATTTCCTTGCAGGAGAAGTCGTTTAAATGGTACAAGGTTAAGGCCGTTCTGTATGCCAGGGGCATTTGCGCTATCAGCAGATTAACGTATTCTGCCATATTCTTTTTATCTAAAAGATGTTCAGGCGTCTCATCGGTGAAGTGGAAATCGTCCATACCCTCAGGATAAGCAGCTTGTCGCTTGTACTTTTTGGTATAGTTGATGGCAGTTAAATAGGCTATACGGGCAATCCAGGTGGCCAGCTTTGACTCAAATTTGAATGCAGGCAGACTTTTATGTACTTTGATGAAAACTTCCTGGCAAATGTCCTCTTTGTCCTGTATGTCGCTTACAAGACGGTTAATTACAAAGAATACCAGCTTTTCATGCTCTTTTACCAAAAGCTCAAAAGCGCGGAAATCCCCCCTGATTATCCTGGATACAATTTCCTTTTCATCTAACATATTACATTAGTCAATCCATTTTGATGAATGGTTGCAAAATAAAAAAATAAATATTTGCAACCGTTTTGTCCCTTATGCTGACTACTATATAAAATCACTTATCATGAAACAATTACTTCCTTTTATAATCGTCATCATATTTTTCATCGTCCTTGCCGTTGTAATCATTTCCGTATTCAACTACAGGTTGAGGAAAAGAATACTGGATGCCGGTCCTTTAGACGAAACTTCCCTTAAGTTCTTATCACAAATCACCAGCTTAGGCTCCGAATCCTTAAAGTGGGGTATTATACTGTTCTTCGCCGGTATAGGCCTGGTAGCCATGGAATATATACCCTATAGTGCTGAAAACTCCCCTTTGCCTTACGGCGTTGAAATGATCTTCATAGCCCTTGGATTTATCACCTATTACTTAATGATACAAAAAAGAAAAGGCTAAACTCCTGTTAATTTTCTGATACCCGATTTGAAAGTGCATCCCGCTCTTACCAGGATACCTATGTCCCAAATTTAATACATCATTACCATGTACAATAAATTTACAATACTGATTATCAGCATATTGATTAGTAATACCGTGCTGGCACAAACCGCTGATTCCGCAAAGACCTTAAAAGAAGTGGCCATCATTGCCAACAAAACATTCGTTCAACAAAAGGCAGATCGTATCATCTACAACCTACAGGCAGATCCTGAAAGTAAAGGCAACAGCGTTTTGGGGATGATGCGTAAAATCCCTTTTATCACGTTGGATGGTAGTGACAATATTCTTTTAAAAGGAAATGCGGGTTTTAAAGTGCTGATTAATGGCAAGTCTTCCAGTATGGTGAATGGTAACTTAACAGCGATACTGAGAAGCATGCCTGCATCTACCATCCAGAAAATAGAAGTGATCACGGTCCCTCCCGCTAAATATGATGCGGAAGGCCTTGCCGGGATCATTAATATCATTACTGACAGAAAGGTGAATGAAGGTTATAACGGTACTTTAAATGTAAACGAAGGCTTTCCCGCTGGCGGTCCCGGAGCGGGTGGTTCTTTCACTGCTAAACTGGGTAAATTAGGCGTTTCCGCTTTTGCCGGAGTAAGTATATATTATTCCCCTCAGACCAGTTTTACCAATACCAGAACAGGTACTGATACAACAAACCTGCAACAGAGCGGATTAGCTACATCTAAAAATACAAATGGTTATTTTGGTACACAGCTGAGTTATGAAATTGATTCACTGAACCTCCTCTCCGCACAATTCAACATCAATGGTACCCGCGCTAACGGCAACAGTAATTTATCATCTGTTACCTCTTCACAGCAATATGATTTGCTCAATCATAATACCAGTCATTCTTATGGTATTGATGCAGCGATAAATTACCAGCTTGGATTTAAATCCTCCAAGAGCAGATTTCTGACCTTCTCTTATATGTATAGCACCAATCCGGGAAATCAGAACGCTAATATCAACATATCAAAAGCGGTTAATTTTAATACCCCTGATTATAACCAGAATGCACATCAAAGCTTTAAAGAGCATACCTTTCAGATGGACTTTGTCACTTCCGTAAAAGCACTGAATATAGAAGCGGGTGTGAAAGGTATTCTCAGAAAGAACACCAGCGATTTTCATTACAACTCTTTCAACAATGGCAAATTCGAATTGAATACTGCGTTATCAGATTTGTATACCAATACACAGCAAGTATTCAGCGCTTATAACTCCTATCAGTTATCATTGAAAAGCTGGAATATCAGTGCGGGTATAAGACTTGAACAAACAGTAATAAAAGCTGATTTTATTTCTTCCGCTGCGGTTGCTAATCAGAACTACCTGAATGTGATTCCTTCCATTGCTGTAGGTAAGAATTTCAACGATCAAAGCAATATTAACTTCGGATTTACACAGCGGATGAGAAGACCAGGCATCAACAGGCTGAACCCTTATGCAGACCGCTCTAATCCAGATATTGAATCAACAGGGAATCCTTATCTACGCCCTGTTTTGTTGAATGATATACAGGCAGGTTATAGCAGTAATAAGAAACTATCCCTGAATATCGGCCTTGATTATTCCTTTATGAATAATCTCGATCTTAAGGTGGTTAATTTTGATCCTGTTACTAAGATTACCCGTACCTCTTATGCCAATGTTGGCAAGGCGAAGAGTTTAGGTAGTAACTTCAATATTGGTTACCCGCTGACTAAATGGTATAATGCAGGTTTGAATGGGAATGTGATGTACCTCTGGCTTAACGATGGCATGGCTATCAGTAATAACTGCTGGATGTATTCTCTTGCTTTATCAAATGCTTTTCAACTCAATAAAGGCTGGCGGATCAATGCAGAGCTGAATGTAATCAGCCATAGACCGAATGGCTTGCAGGGAACCTCTAATGGCAGGATCAGTACTGCGTTTGGACTCAATAAAGAATTGGTTAAAAACAAACTGTCCGTTGCGGGAAGTATTAAAAATCCATTCACAAAATACAGGGATAATCGGAACCAGACTTTCGGTCCAAACTTTCAGCAATTCAGTACCAGCAGGGATTATTTCCGTTCTTTCAACCTTAGCCTGAATTACAATTTTGGTGGATTGAGAGATGGGATAAATAAAAGCAGAAGAGAGATAAGGAATGATGATTTGTCTAATTAGGGAAGGTGAAATAAAGGAGGTGTCTTCTATGTTGAAAAACAAGCCCTCGAGAAAAAAGTTTGGTAGTATTTAATCCTTACTATACTATTTACACAAAGGATTAAATACTACCGATTCATCCGTATGGACATATATTTCGGTTCCACTTTGTAAATGCCCTTTCCAGGTGCATTGATTAGTAAAAGAATTGCTCCGATATGATCTTATCGTCTTTAACCTGGAATATCCCAATCTCCTCTAATAACACACGGGGTCTGTTTTTAAAGGTAATATCCCTTTTTAGTATCACACTGAAGAAATCCCCGGCAACCAGTGGTTCACTGCAGGACTGGCTGTGAAGTGTTTCCCGCGATTCACGAAAGGCTTCGCCTTTGGCCATAACAGCAGCTTTGCCCCTGGTAATAATCTGCATCCCCTTTGAGGCAGCATGTTCTGGTTCTGTTGATATCACATTATCGTCATAATATTCATTCTGTATCTCAACATATTCGTTCCGGCATGCCAGCTCATAGTATTTGTTTGCCATTTCCTTTGTAGTCATAAATGTCCTTTTAAATGAGAATTAAATATTTATAGGACAAAGTTGAATAGCGGGAGTGACAACCCTATGTCAGTAGCCCTGGTAAAAGATAAAAATCATTGCGGTGTAAAGAGGTGATCTAAATACAGGCTCCTAAAATGTCAGAATCGCGATCTCAGGATGACAATTACCCTAATGCCAATATCCTTGCACAGCCTGCATATTTCATCGTGTTTACAACATTGTTGCTGATGGGAGTACCCATTTCAAGTCCCACAGACAGTATAAAAGTCCAGGAGTCATCCGGTTTCTGTCCTCCTTCTAATTGTAATTCGATGCGTTCTCCTGTATAATTCTGTCCTGTTGGTTGCCACGCTGTATAAGCAGCTGGTGCAGCGTCAGTGTCTTTCCTTGTAAACACAGGATAGTTATAGTGCAAATCTGTAATAGCCTGTAGTGAAATTACGAACCGGAACAACGGATACTGCCAGGGAATGAACAGGTTTATTTCTGGCATCAGGTTAGGCAACTGTACCCATGCACTACCGGTTTCCCTTATAATCTCACATTTCAACGGATGTCTTACCACGCCATCAAAAGGATTCTTTTGCGTGATGCGGAATCCTTCCAGGAGCTCCCTGTGCTTCGAAAGCAGAACAGACCGTTGTCCTCTCACATTTGCGGTATCCTGCAACTGCATTACTTTACATAATTTGGAAAACTGAGGTGCAATGTTGTGGTCTGCAAGATGTCTTACAAACAACACTGCCCATCTGATTCTGGCGGCTGCTCTTCCGCAACCTTTCCATTCGAGATTGTTCTCCCGTGTTCTTTCAAAACTTTTAGCTGTTTTAATTTTCTTTTTGGATGCTCCGCCGGGGCTTCGAACAAACGTACCATCCATATCTCTTCTTTTGTAGGCGGATAAACCTCCGATTCTTCCGGTGAAATCGATACCTCCTCTAAGTTGGGCCATATTGTGTGGGGTGTCTACTACAATTTACCCAAAATCTGTTATTAAGACAAATATAATTGCTATATAAGCCCACTTTAAATAAGGTGGGCTTGTAGACCAGTTGTATAGGACTTATAGTGGGCTTATATAGGGCTTATATCACCATAAGCAGTGAATATCAGTAGGTTATAAGCCCTCTTAAATTAGAGGCCTAAATACGCTTAATTAATTGATCCTGAATGTATTGATGAAGGCTTTTATTTTACAGCGTTTAACTGGGCTTTGCTGAATGCATCTACGACAGCTTCTATGATGGTTACATCAGATTTGGATAACTTCTATTCAGGGGCACAGGGACTCCCCGGTGTTCATAAAGCATGTCCGCCATTTAATGTGAAAGATTGGCTGAAGGAATTCGTACCATAATTATCTGAAGAGTATCATAAGAAAGGAATTATAACAAACTGGCTTTAGCTTAACGAAGGGACTTACCTAAAAGGTCAGCGTCTGTTTGCATATAATTTTTTTCATGCAAAGATGTTACGGAATAGGCATAAATGCAAATGAGATGAAGGCGATTTTAAGTAAACAAAAGATTGGATGAAATACGAGATATATAAGGAAATAAGAAACTCAGATGATATTTGCATTATGAAACAGAAAATCATCAAATATAAAAGTGATCTGTTTAAGCAGGAAGTGACTTTAACTGTGGATGAAAGTCTTAATAAGTTAAAGGGAAGAGTATTGGCTCCTAAGAAATTAGAAGCAGCTAATAAGACCCTAAGAAGGCTCAAACATGCTTTACCGAAGTAATCATCTTTTGAATAAAAAGGGAAGGCCCGCCAAATGGCGGGCCTTCCCTTTTTATTCAAAAGATGATTATTTAAGAGAGTTAATCCATGCTGCTATTTTCAGGGCATCATTACGAGGCACCTGCGGCATTGGCGGCATTTCAGTAGCAAATTCAGGCCAGTTCTGAGGCTTTGGATTTGCCAGCAGTTTCAGGATCTGCTCATTCGTATAATGACGCTTAGCCACGTCAGAATAAGCCGGGCCTACCTGACGCTTGTTAGCAGCATGACATGCCAGACAAGTGTACTTTGCCAGTAAAGGCTTCACTTCCTCAAAGGTAGGCGCTTTCGTCACCGCTGGTTTAGCAGCAGATGGTTTCACCGTCGCAGGCTCCGGCTTAACAACAGGCTTTGCCTTAGCAGAATTGAACGTACTTACTTTGCTTAATGGCAGCTTATCACCCTGCGGGATATGATGCAAGGTGTAGAATCCGGTAGGATGCACCAGTGAATAGGAATGATCCTTTGCACGTACTCCTTCCAGCGTAATATTATGCACATAATCCAGACGTAAGCTGTCTACTATAATACGGGCCTTAAGACCGTCTTCAGAGACTTTAACGCCTTTGATCGGACAGGTGATATTGTTTACCGGAGGACTCCCATATACAGAGTGATACTTGTAAGTAAAGCTCTGCACAGAATAAGAAGCCAGATCTTCTGCTGATTTCTTATCTACAGGTAAAGTGAATTCAATTTCAAAACCATCAGGCATTGCTTTGATAGTACGCATCTCAAACGGCATCTTCTCATTCCATACCAGACGCTGTAAACCTTCGTTGGCATCTCCTGCAGAACCCCATCCCCTGTTGGTCTCTCCTACAAACAACGTAGAACCGTCCTTAGCCCAGGCCATCCTCAATACCCCCGACTGAAAACCAGCACGGAAATCAAAAGAAACACCCTGGTACTCACCGTCCACTTTCTCCATCACCACACGCATGATCTTACTCTGCCCCTGGTCACCAATTAAAATCTGTCCACCGAAAGGGCCAAAGCTTCCTTCAGGGATTATGATAGCCTCCGAGTTGGAAACACCCTGTATGCCATGTGGTAAAATAACTGCTGGTAAACGTAAAGAAGGGATCTTCTTTTTAACATCTGCCAGTGTTACAAATTGCTCATTGACGATATTCTCCGGTTTGAGATAATGACCATCTGGTCCTTTCTCACGACGGTCTTTCACCAGTGAATGAAACTCCTCATCGGATAATTTCACGGGAGAATCAGGCTCCTGAGACCAGCGTAAACCAGCCGGATGACCGATAAAATCACCTTTGTCTATTTTCCAGAGACCACCGGAACCAACCCAGTCGCCCTGATTCTCAGTATAGAACAGTTCCCCGTTCAGCATACTGATACCACAAGGAGAACGGAAGCCGGTAGCATAAGGCTCCATGCGTCCATCTTCCCAGATATGCATCATCCAGCCACGCCATGGCACCTTGCTTTCACCACGCCACCATTCCTGATCGCCAAAAGCAACGTTACCGGATACAAAGAAAGAACCATCCGGTGCAATCTTAGGACCGAAGCTATATTCGTGATAATGACCGGAAAGCGGCCATGCGTAAACAGTTTCATAGACGTCCGCTTTACCGTCCATATTGGTATCTACCAGTTTGGTGAGTTCCCCGCGCTGTGCGCAGTAGAATGCACCATCTTTCCATACCAGTCCCAGGATCTCATGCAGACCGGAAGCGAATTTGCGGAAGTAAGGTTTGCGGCTGGTGGGGTTTTCTACCACGTACACATCTCCGCGACGTGTAGAGATTCCCAGATCACCATTAGGCAATACCGTTAGTCCGCCTACTTCCAGCAGGGTCCCTTCCGGAGAAGTCACCTTCATGATCCTAAAGAAGTCTTCTTCCTTCGGCGTTTCCTGGGCATGCAGTGTTGTTGCTGCCGCTGTAAGCAGCAGCGAGTACAATGTGGCCTTTTTTAACAGTGCCTTATAAATATTTTTCATTTGCAATAGTCAAAAGATTAGAAAAGGATGGAATAGCTCAGTTTACTGCGTACCGGAATAATCAGCTCTTTCAGGCCACCAGCATCGCGGATGACAGGCTTTTCTCCACCGGCATCTTCCAGTTGCAGGTAATATGATTTTCCATCGATGATATACATATCCTTTGAAAGCGCTTCTATCGTACGGCCCTGTGCCAGCTTCGCATACAAACCATCTACCGGAGCAGCTACAGTGAGTTCGCGATGTACACCGTGACCTTCTGATACAACACGTACCGCATCTGTAACAGCAGCGCCATACAGGAAGTATTTAAAGGTGGGACGGTCCTTATCGTCCAGCACATATCCTTTGGGACGGTAACCGGTACCAGTGGTATCGGATAACCAGGCAGCATCAGCAGAAGACAGCTTTGCCAGTGTAAAGGCAGGACTGCCCAGGTACTGCACCGTACCACGGGGACGGGAGCAACCATTGCCCCTGTCGTGCCACATAGAGGTCGCATCCAGGAAACCGCCACGCCATACCTGTACCAGCATGCCCCTGTCCATATCATAGGTGTAATGCACGTTTTCGGGACTTCCTACAGACACCGCATGCACGATACGTGTACCGGGAACATCCATAAAGCTGCGGAGAATAGTATTTACCGGCGCATCTACCAGGATAGGATCTGTTTCATCCCTGCGGTTCGCATCTTTTGGTTTGTGGGGCTGATCTGCTTTCGTAATAGTGATGTTGCGGAAAGCAACAGCACCATGATCTCCCTGTAAACGTAATGGGCCAACGGCTTTTTCTTCACTGGCAGAACCACGGGTAGGACCCAGCAATTCCACATCTTCGTGAATAGTAACACCGTTCAGTTCAACAAGCAGCATTCTTGCATTTTCTGTTTTGTGACCAGCGGCATCGAAACGGGGTGCCTGAAAAGAAATTTTCATATGCTGCCAGAGACCAGGGGCACGGCTTACATTGTAACGGGGAGCATGACCGTCGTATCCCTGCTGACCGGCAGGACGACTATCATCCCAGCGTTCGTAGATACCGCCATTATCGCCGGATTTAGGGTTAGTAACGGACCAGCTGTCCAGCAACTGGATTTCGTACCTGCCCTGCAGATAAACGCCGGAATTAGCACCTGGCGCCATCATATAATCCAGTTCAATGTCTACGTCTCCGTATTCAGCATTTGAGAAGAGGTCCTTACCAGGATGTTCCTTATCCGGAACATTCAGCAAGACACCTGTACCGGCGCCGGCTTTCAGCACATCGGGTTTTTCTAAATTTGCGATAGCATCACCAGCTATACTCCAGCTCTTTCCCGGATCATGAAATGAGGAAAGGTCCTGCAGAGGAACTGACTGGCCCGCAGCAGGATTGACAACAGCCATTCCCATACCACAAAGGCATAGGAAGCCCATCAAAGACCGGCTTGCATGATTTTTCGATCTAAGTACCATAACGTTAAAATGAGTTAAGCCAAAAGAAAAAATGAAAAGTTGAGACCTTTTGACGAAGTGCTAATATATAAATAGTTTATTGCCAACGCAAGAAATTGGTGCAGAAAAAAGGATGAACGGGAAAAACAATTTTAAATGGAATGTTAATACAGTCAAGGATTTCAGGGCAGAACGCCTATAAACGGGGCTATCTTTTTATATAACTTTTGTACAGGAAATCATCTGAGGCATCTACCAGTTGATAAGTATTTGGGACCTCATCGCCCAGGCTGTGGAAAGTGACAAGGCGTGTACCGCTGGGACGGTTTTCGAGTGCGCGTGACAGGTATTTTGAATAATACACATACAGGCTGGTGGAATATTCAATTTCATGATCTATACGGTCCCCTTTGTCGAGATTCTCAAAGAAGGAATTGTAGAAATAGAAATTATCATAATTGTCCAGGTCCAGTTGCGTGAAATTGCCGTGAATAAAATGGACGTTCTTTACTTTGAGTTTATCCCTTGCGTCCAGGGCATAATTATAGAGTTCCTGCCGCTGTTCCACACCATAAAAGGTGGCCGCGGGGTAATACATTGCACCTACCAGGCAGAATTTACCTACACCACTGCCTATATCGAGGACCCTCTTTCTTTCTCCCTGAGAGAGGAAGTGTGCTGCTTTGCGGGCTACACTCATAGGCGTCCAGTGCCGCTTTGACAAAAGTTGTATCCTTTCGGGATACAACCAGTCAAATGCAGCATCAGTATTGTAGGGATTTTGTGCGGTAGGATTTAACTTCTGCATGTTTAATTACAAAGCTACTGGCACTCTTATTAATTTCTGATATTCTTCGGGCTGAAGAAGACCTTCCCTGTCCTGAAATTTAGAAGGGGTGATGAAAAATATCCACCCACGGTCCTGTGGACTTTCAAGAATCAGGTCCAGGTTATTGTTCAATCTGATGTTCGGTCCGAGAAACTTACATTTCACCGGAGCATTCACGGGGATGATCTCATCTCCTGAATAGAGGTTTGCTATCAAGGTCCCCTTTTCAATGGAGCCCTTGTTATTGAACCATTTAACACTATCAATCTTTTTTATTCCTGCTAATTTAAAGGCGGACAAGCCAATAAAACCAACAGTACCATTAAAATCGATCCACTCATGATCTTTGGTAAAATGAATGCGTGGTCTGGAAATAGTTGACATATTCATTCTACAAAGGTAACTTTAGTATTGCAACTATGCGCTGATATATATCACCCGCCGTTTTTATCAATTATTTATAATATGAGTTTAACCGGGCTCTTCCCGATAGATAAGTGGAATTTTAAGTCAGAATCGGTCCTAAATAACCTTCCTGAGGAGGAATTCGAGCATTTATGTGCCAATATGACCGAAAAACAATATGAAAAGGGTGATGTTCTTTTCAGGGAAGGAACAGTCCCATCCGGCATATTTTTCATCAAAAAAGGGAAAATTAAGAAGTATAAACTGGATCATGACAGCAAAGAGCATATCATTTACGTAGCAAATCCCGGGGAATTGCTGGGTTATCATGCCATTCTTTCTGAGGAACGGTATCCGGACTCTGCGGCGGCGCTTGAAGAGAGTGTGATCGCTTTTATTCCTAAAAAGGATTTTTTAGATACCCTACAGGAATCTAAAGTATTGTCTCAAAGGCTTTTAAAGACACTAAGCCATGAATTTGCCGTGCTGACCAACAGTATTTCCGTGTTTGCGCAGCGTTCTGTCCGGGAGCGACTGGCCATCATGCTCATTGTACTGAGGGAAAAGTTTAAGGCGGAAACGGCAGAAGGAGAAGAAATTGCGATCAATATTTCGAGGAATGATTTAGCAAATATGGTGGGAACAGCGAAGGAAAATGTGGTGAGGTTCCTCAAAGAGTTTAAAGTAGCAGGGATCCTGAATGCGAACGGGCGAAAGATCTTTGTGAAAGATGTGAAGAAACTGGTAGAGATTTCAAACTATTCATAACTGTTTACGGGCATGCTCTTTGTTTATGTTATATAAAACATACAACATGAAATATTTAAGATTTCTGCCCGTGCTACTGCTGTTGATATTGGGTGCCAGTTGTGTGCCTCCAGGTCATGCCCGGCGACCACCCAGACCACCAATGCCACCTCATGGTGTGCAGTTTAATCATGTAGTTGAACGGCCTGTAATGGTATAGATATTAAAAAGGCTGACGATTGTCAGCCTTTTTTTATTTCGTTTCCTGTTGTAGCTTTTTGATGATGGCATCCAGTTTTTCAGGATCGTTTACATAAGGGGAAAGATCGAACAGTGCAATTTTCCTGAAGTCTGTAGGATGGCTTTCACTTTGGAAAGAGATAGTACCTTCTTTCAATAAACGTCCTTCCTGCAGCAGTGAAGGATCTGCGTTTGTAACGTTGCCTCCTCCTACCTGTGGTTTCTGGTACACCAGTACAGTGTCTTTGAATACAATATGTTTGATAACAGAGTCCCCGAGTACAAGTGCAGAAGCACGTACCCACTGGTCGCCATGATATGTTTTAGAGGTAGATGTAATGCAATGTTCTGTAACCAGTTTACCATCTATGACTACGTTCGTACCTGGTGTACAAAGGTTACTGGTCGGCCTTTCATCTTTACCATTACCACCCAGGAGCTGTTCTTCAAGAGAAATAGGGAAGTCCTGGTCTTTACCCATACTGGCCGCTGTTTGCCCATGGAGCATTATACCGTTGTTGCGGATAGCCCATCCTGGTCCACCCGGAACCTGTTCTCCCACAAAACGGTATTCTACCACTATCAGATAGGCGGAGAATTGTTTTTTGTAGAAGATATGCCCGTATTGTTCGTCGAAGTTTTTGTAGTGGTCGTACCTTACTTTGAGCAGGCCGTTTTCTACGCGGAAAGTATTCCCAAAGTTATCATTGAGATCATGTCCTTTTATCTTGATATCCCAGTTTTTGAGATCTTTTCCGTTGAACAACTGAATCCAGCCTTTCTGTTTATGCTGTGCCATGCCTGTCAGCGCTACCAGGAGGAGTCCACAGGTGAAGAGTTTTTTCATACGTCTGTATTTTTATGGCCTTTAAGATAGCGTTTGTATCTGAGATAGTTGGCATGTAATTGGGAAGATTTCAGGAATGTAACCACAATGCAACAATTATGAAATTAATCATTCCCCTTTTGTTTGTTAGTTTCTCTTGTTTTGGCCAGGATACCGGCTGGCAGCAATCTCTTAAAACAGAACTCTATAAGCTGGATACTTCGAAAAACTTTGATGTGTGGAAACAAAGTATTGAAAAGCTGGAGTCGTTGACGAAAGCACATCCTGAGGAGTGGTTATTGCAGTATTATACCGGCTGGGCATATACACAGCCTTCTTTCCAGGCGCCTCCCGGAGAATCGGAACCACTGACAGACAAAGCGGAACCTTATGTGAGGAAAGCGCTGGCATTGCAGCCGGATAATACGGAAACACTGACGCTGATGGCTTATTGGTTATCCGCCAGGATCAATGCTTCTCCCATAAGAGGCGTCACACTTGGTTCTGATAGCAGGAGTTATGCAAATAAGGCAATAGCAGCAGATAGTGCTAATCCAAGGGCATACCTGGTAAAAGCGCTGGTAATCTATCATACACCGGCAGTTTTTGGAGGCGGGAAGAAGAGAGCGGAACCTATTGTACAGGAGACAACGCAACGATTTGCTGCCTTTAAGCCGAAGACAGCGATCGATCCGCATTGGGGAAGTGAAATTTGTCAACACCTGGCCGCTGAGTATAAATAAACTGTGCATTTTTATACCCGATCATTTATAAATAAACATTGTTATGAGTACATACAACAGCTTAAACGGACATGGCGAGCCCCGCGCCACTGCTTTATATGAGGAGTCCAATATTCTCAATGTGAGCAAACCGGGGCGTATTGCCTCGATAGTAAGCGGAGCTATGTTAACCACTTCCGCCATCAGTAACATTGATAAACATCCTTTTCGCAGTTTGCTACGGTTGATCACCGGTGGGTATTTACTGTACAGGGGTATTTCAGGCAATTGCCCGATATCTGCGGCTGCATCCGGGAAACGGTTGGGAGATGGGCACACCCGGGCGATCAATATCCGTAAGAAATTAATTGTAGACAGGCCCAGAGCAGAGGTATATGCATTCTGGCGTGAAGTAGATAATCTGCCTCTTTTCATGAAACATGTGGCTTCCGTAGAATCCCTGGACAGCTATAACTCGCATTGGGTGGTAACGGGCCCTGCCGGAATTGGTAAGCTGGAATGGGATGCTGAAGTGATTAAGGAAGACCCCGGTAGTTTAATAGGATGGCGTTCTGCGCCTGGTTCAGATATCGTGACTGCGGGAAAAGTGAGCTTTAGTGATATCATCGGTGGTGGTACCGAAGTAGATGTAAATATTACGTATCGTCCGCCGGCAGGTTATGTGGGTAGAGGATTAGCCTGGTTACTGAATGGTGCTTTTAAGAGAATTGTTGAAAAAGATATCCTGAGCTTTAAACACTTTATAGAAACAGGCGTTATCACTATTTAGTATGGCCTAATTATTGGAAAACAGTAAGAAAATTATATTTGTATAACCTTAAAAACCATTTTTTATGAGTACGGCAAAAATATTATGCGGAGCATTGGCAGGGGTTGCAGCAGGATTAGCGCTAGGGATTCTCAATGCGCCAGATAGTGGAGCAGAAACTAAAAAAAAGATTAAGCGGTCAGCTCATCATTTTCAGGGCCGTATCAGCAGAATATTAGGGAAGGGGGCAGATGGATTAGGTGAGTTGAAATATATCTTTGAAAACGAGGCGACAGGTTTGAAGGATGATGTACGCGAACGTATTATGACGCTCATAAATGAGAGCATTGAACATTACAGCAAATTCAAAAAAGAAGTAGCTAGTTGATATTGATGGCAATGCGACAATAAAAAAACAGGCAGTGATATGATCACTGCCTGTTTTTTTTATTGTCTATTTTTCTGCCAGTAAATCATCTACCAGCTTATTGTATTCCTTTTTAAATTCTTCATAGTGAGCACCTGTTCCCGGGCCATTAAAGCCGGTATGCACTTCTCTTACATTTCCTTTTTTATCAATGAAGATAGTTGTGGGAAATCCTTTGATACCTGTTAACTGAGGTAATGATTTTTCAGATTTCTGCGGATCAGAAGGTGTTACTCCGGTGATTAAAACAGGGTACGATACATCAAATCTTTTCAGAAATCCGTCCAATGCTTTCTTAGATTTTTCAAAGCTGGTAGTACGTTCATAAGATAATCCTATTACCTCTACTCCCCTGTTCTTATTCTGTTTGTACCAACTGGACAGAAACCCTGTTTCATCCATACAATTGGGACACCAGGACCCCATCAGGGTAATGACCACTACTTTATTCTCGAAGCGTTTATCACGAATGCTGACTTTCTTTCCGGACAGATCGGGGAAAGTGAAATCGAGGCGGTTATTACCCGGTTTGATAGTAGCCAGCGTCCTTTCATCCGGTAAAGCGGCCTTATCATCCTTTTGAGCTGTCCATCCTTCTCTGCCATCACCAATACCGGCATAGAACACCCCGTTTTCCAGGGTATTATTGTTTACCAGTGCGGTGAAGTAATAGGCATGAGAACCATCAAATGTAGAGAGCTTGAGGCTATCCCCGTCTACAATGCCTTCCAGGAAGCGGTAATCTCCGGTGGTAGTGAGGAAGGTCCCGTAGACCGTATTCCCTTTTTGTTTAAACTCCCCTACTGCAAAGGAAGAATCTTTGCCCGGTGCGGCAAAATATGTAGACCAGCGGCCTGTTATATTGCTTTTAGCAGGCTCATGCTGCTTAAAACGTTCTTTTATATTATATGCTGCGGTAAAAGGGATGCTGACATCATTATCCGCGAGATGACGGATCCATGTACCGGCAATTTCGCCATTGGGGCGGAATGCGGCTTTAAATTCGGAATCAAAGAAGGGCATTTTTATGAAGATGGAATCTCCTAAAACTTTTACATCATCTACCAGGAGACGATCATGGGCATTCAGGATATATATGATCTTTTTCTGAGCACTGTCCTTTACTTCAAAATTAAAGATGATATCGGCTCCGTCTTTGCGGTGCAGGCGGGCCTGCCATGTACCTTTTTCTAAATCCCATTTTTCCAGTTGAAGGCCGGAACTGAGTACCGGCACGGCTAATAATAAAAATAATAATCTCTTTACCATATATCCTATTAAATCAGTAGAGTAAAGATAGGAAATACTTTTCAGACTGGTATAGCGGTTTCAGGATCTTCTTATATAGCCCGATAAGCGGGCCTCAGCTGTTTAGTTCCTTGCGCCAAAGAGCATACTGCCTATGCGTACCATTGTGCTCCCCTCTTCCAGGGCAATAGTATAGTCGCCGCTCATACCAACAGAGAGTTCATTGAAAGTATCCTCGTCTGCAAAGAAGCAGGCTTTAAGGCTTGTTTGCAGGCTTTTGAGATGCCTGAACTCTTTTCTTACCTGATCCAGGTCATCTGTGTTGGTCGCCATACCCATCAGTCCGGCAATGCGGATATTAGGAAGGCTTTCCCGCTGCTTTTGCCATTCTTCCAGCAATTGTTCCAGCTCTTTTTCACTAAGACCGAATTTGGTTTCTTCTTCAGCTATATGCACCTGTAGCAGGCACTCGATAGTACGATTGAATTTACCAGCCTGTTTGTTGATCTCTTCCAGTAGTTTCATACTATCTACCGCATGGATCATAGTTACAAAAGGAGCAATGTATTTTACTTTATTACTCTGCAGGTGGCCAATAAAATGCCATTGAATATCCGTTGGCAGTAATACTTGTTTTTCCTGTAGTTCCTGTACGTAGTTTTCTCCGAAAATGCGCTGACCAAGGTCATATAATGCCTGAATATCCGCCGCAGGCTTTAGCTTACTTACAGCTACCAGCTTTGCATTATAAGGTTTAAGCTCTTCTTTTATCTTGTTATAAGCTGATAGGTTGACTGACATAGTGCTACAAAAATAACAGATTTAAACGGTGGTTGCAAACACAGACCTCCCAGGCAGATAGTGACTGAGTTTGATTACATAATCTTTGCGGCAGGTGTTGTTGATTAAATACACCTTATCTGACGTGAATATTAGGTGAAGTTAAATTGAAAATAAATCCTGAACCCATATTCAAAAGCTAAATCAGGGAACAAAACAGTCAGATGCAGTGTATTTAATCAACAACATCTGACAATCTACGCTGTCATAATATTCAAACTGAGTCACTAGAGACTCCCAGATAGTGACTCAGTTTGATTTATAAAAATTAAAGAGGCTTCGCAAAAATCCCCCTGTTATTTATCAGCTCAGAATAGCCCTGCTGATAACGATACGCTGCACCTCGCTGGTACCTTCATAGATCTGTGTGATCTTAGCGTCCCGCATCAGGCGTTCTACATGATATTCTTTCACATAGCCATAGCCACCATGTACCTGCACCGCTTCCGTAGTGACCCACATCGCTGTTTCTGAGGCAAAAACCTTTGCCATAGAGGAGCTAAGTGTATAATCATTATGATTGTCCTTATCCAGCGCCGCTTTAAAGCAAAGCAAACGCGCCGCTTCTATACGGGTAGCCATATCTGCCAGCTTAAACTGGATAGCCTGGTGCTGACTGATCTCTTTCCCGAAGGCTTTGCGCTGTTTGGAGTACTTCAGTGCCAGTTCATAAGCGCCACTGGCAATGCCCAGAGCCTGTGAAGCGATACCAATACGACCACCTCCCAGAGTTTTCATCGCGAATTTGAATCCAAAGCCATCTTCCCCTATCCTGTTCTTTTTAGGCACAATGACATCCTGGAACATGATGCTATGTGTATCACTGCCACGAATCCCCAGTTTGTTCTCTTTAGCACCGATCGTAATACCGGGCGTGTTTTTCTCTACGATTAATACGTTGATCCCTTTACTGTTTTTTTCGGGATTAGTCTGGGCAATAACAAGGTATACGCTGGCGCTGTTACCATTGGTAATCCAGTTTTTGGTACCATTTACGAGGTAATGGTCGCCTTTATCCTCCGCCAGGGTACGCTGGGAAGTAGCATCAGAGCCCGCTTCCGGCTCACTGAGCAGGAAGGCGCCGGTGATCTGACCAGTAGCCAGGGGGACTAAATATTGTTGTTTCTGTTCTTCGGAGCCAAAAGTTTCCAGGCCCCAGCAAACCAGTGAATTATTTACGCTCATACATACTGAGGTAGAGGCATCTATCTTGGAAATCTCTTCCATGGCCAGTACATAAGAGATAGTATCCAGTCCGGCCCCTCCGTATTTCGGATCAACCATCATCCCCAGAAATCCTAATTCCCCGAGTTTTTTGATCTGTTCTGCCGGATACTGTTGTTTTTCATCGCGTTCAATTACACCGGGCAATAATTCGCTAACGGCGAAATCTCTTGCCGCTTTCTGGATCATCAGGTGTTCTTCTGTAAGTTGAAAGTCCATAAGTTGTTTTTTGGTGCTGTAAAGGACAGGAATGTGTTTTAACGTGTTTTTTGTATAGCAATCCTCTCAAATTACCATTTCAACCTCTACAAAAAAAATACATCCTGTAAAATTGCACGTTATCCATCATTCCCCTTGAAATATTAAAGATTATTTGAAGATACAGCATCCTTATTGCAATTGCTTTAGCGTTTATGCCTGGGGACTATACGCCTTAACAGTCCGGTAACCAGGGGGTTCTGTTAAAATCCATTAGATTGCTGATTCAGGAAGAACAACCTTTTATGAAGAACATTAAGATCATTGAGGTAAAATC
The DNA here is from genome assembly GCF_009758125.1 of Chitinophaga oryziterrae. Taxonomy (GTDB): domain Bacteria; phylum Bacteroidota; class Bacteroidia; order Chitinophagales; family Chitinophagaceae; genus Chitinophaga; species Chitinophaga oryziterrae. The sequence continues at coordinate 1,170,519 of NZ_WRXO01000001.1, read as the reverse complement.
GGAAATAGGAGCAGGAACACGTGGTGCGAGCCTGGGTGTAGAAGCTATCAAAATTGCGGCGCTTGATTTTATGAGCAACTTTTTTGTGCATTTTCCCACAGAAACAATAGAAACAGAGAATAAACTACTGTTTGAACCTATTGAATCACCCTATGCCAAACGTATTAAGGGTACCCTTACCCTATACGAAAGAATCAGCAAAAGTGTAAGTGAAACGATTAAAGCGAACCTGTTCCCGGTCATTCTCTCCGGAGACCATAGCACTGCGGGCGCTACTATTGCAGGGTTAAAGATGGCCCGTCCACAGGCTAAGATAGGCGCTATCTGGATAGATGCCCATGCAGACCTGCATACGCCTTTCACTACACCTTCAGGGAACATGCATGGGATGCCGGTAGCGGTGTCTATTGCAGAAGATAACCTCGATTGTAAAGTACATGATGTAGATGAGAATACACTCAAAACATGGGATGCGCTTAAAAATATAGGTGGTATTGCACCGAAGATATTACCCGAAGATATTGTGTTCATCTCCCTCAGAGATTATGAGAAAGAAGAAGAACACCTGATCAAGAAATACGGGATGAAGATCATTACTACCAGCGAGGTACGCCGTAAGGGACCAGAACAGGTAGCCCGCTCCGTGTTCCGGTACTTAAGTGACTGTGAGTATATCTATGTTTCTTTTGACGTAGATAGCCTGGATGCCTCTATCTCCAAAGGTACCGGTACCCCCGTAACCAATGGACTGAGAGAAAGGGAAGTGGAGGATTTAATCTCTAAATTCATGCAGCATCGTAAAATCTGCTGTTTCGAAATTACAGAAGTAAATCCTACACTGGATAAAGAGAATCTGATGGCAGAAATCGCTTTTAATATCTTACAGCGAAGTGTAAACGTATTATTGCTGAATTGATCAGGGATTACTGTTTTTCATTTTGATAAGGTTCGCCACCAGGCCAGTCCATCCTGTCTGATGGGATGCACCTATGCCTTTACCACTATCACCATGAAAATATTCATGAAATAATATCAGGTCTGCAAAGTGCGGATCTTTCTGATATTTTTCATTGTTACCGAATACAGCCCTTTTCCCGTTTTCATCTTTCAGGAAGATCTTCAATAAACGACAGGCCAGTTCTGTGCCTGCTTCTTTTAATGAAATAAAGTTACTGGAACCGGTAGGATATTCTATCCTGAAATCATCAGAATAGAAGTAATGGAACTTGCGCAGGCTTTCAATAATGAGGAAGTTCATCTGTAGCCAGATAGGACCACGCCAGTTTGAATTACCGCCGTAAGTATAACTGTCGCTTTCCCCGGGAGCATATTTAAGTGTCAGTTCAGTATCCTTTTGTTTTATCACATAAGGGTGATCATGATATTCTTTGGATAAAGATCTTACACCGTAATCGCTCAGGAATGTTGTTTCGTCTAACATACGACTGAGGATCCTTTTCATACGATGTCCGCGGAGTAAGCTCAGTAAATGTTTGTTCTCTTTCCCTTCTTCGTACCAGCGGGATACCAGCATAGCCAGGTCGGGCCTGTGCCGCAAAAACCATGACATATGTTTTTCGAAGACAGGGTTATCCTCTAATGTTTTTTTGCTGATGACTTCTACGGCGAAGAGCGGGATCAATCCCACCATGCTCTTTATTTTCAGTTTCACAATGCTGTTGTCGGTCATGCGCAACTGATCGTAGAAAAACTCATCTTCTTCATCCCATAATCCGCTGTCGCCCTCTCCCATATTGGCCATCGCGCCAGCTATGTACATGAAGTGTTCAAAGAATTTGGTAGCCATGCCGGTGTATACCTTATTGAAAGTAGCCAGTTCCAGCGCGATGTGCAGCATGTTCAGTGCATATACCGCCATCCAGCTGGTAGCATCGGCCTGTTCTTCCCGCATTCCTTCAGGGAGAGGTGAACTACGGTCGAATACCCCTATATTATCAAGCCCTAAGAAACCACCTTCAAAGATATTGCTGCCACTGTTATCTTTCCTGTTCACCCACCAGGTAAAATTGATCAGCAGTTTATGGAAAAGTGCTTCCAGGAAAAAGTAATCCTTTTTCCCTTTGATACTGGCATCGAGTTTAAAGACACGATATACGGCTCCTGCATGTACCGGCGGATTTACATCTCCGAATGCCCATTCATATGCCGGGAACCCACCGGAAGGATTCATGTACCATTCTTCTGTGAGCAGCAGCAGTTGCTGTTTGGCGAAGTCAGGATCTACCATGGCCAGGGTTACACAGTGGAAAGCCAGGTCCCAGGCTGCATACCAGGGAAATTCCCATTTATCAGGCACGCTGATCACGTCATCATTATACAATTGCCGCCAGTTGCTGTTGCGGCCTGTCCAGCGTTCTTTAGGAGGTTCGGGCATGGCAGGGTCTCCTTCCAGCCATTGTTCTACTTTATAGCTATAGAATTGTTTATTCCATAGCATACCGGCGAGTGCCTGGCGATGTACCAGTCTTTCGTCCTTATCTTTGATCTCAGCCTGTAAATCGTTATAGAAGGCATTTGCCTCATTGATCCTTTGTTCGAAGATGGTATCGAAATCTGTTCCGAAATTATCCTTGTCTGTTAAGCGCAGCGCGATCGTGTATTCGCCCTGTGCAGGAATTGTAATATCATAATCTATAGCCGCCTTCGTTCCTTCTTTTCCCGGGTTGATAGTATTTGCGCCGTGGATGATATAATCATTGATCCCGTCTTTTGGATAAGGGGTTTTGTTCGCAACATTGTACAGGCGGACATTGTTTGTTTCATTCTCACAAAAAAGTATTCTCCCATTGCCCTGCTGATGCAGATATTGCACTGCCAGTGCTTCATCTTTCAGCTGGATGCTTTGTTTATCTATCTGCCACATGGCGGGTTTATAATTGTGCCGGCCCCATACCCATATATTTCTGAACCATAAGGTGGGAATTACATGCAGACTGGCTGCTTCATCTGCCCTGTTATGGACCGTTATTTTTATCAGTATATCTTCAATATCTCCTTTGGCATATTCCACGAAAACATCAAAGTATTTATTTTCGTCGAATAGTCCTGTATCCAGTAATTCAAATTCTTCCTCATCCTTACCCCTTGCCGCATTTTCGTCTATTAGCCGTTGATAGGGATATTCCTGCTGTGGATATTTGTACAGCATTTTCATGTAGGAGTGTGTAGGAGTAGCATCGAGGTAGTAGTACAGTTCCTTTACATCTTCTCCATGATTTCCCTGTTGATTGGTGAGTCCGAAATATCTTTCTTTTAAGATGGGGTCTTTTTTATTCCAGAGCGCTAATGAAAAGCAGAGGTTTTGTTTATCATCCGATATGCCTGCGATACCTTCTTCCCCCCAGCGCCAGGTTTTACTGCGGGCCATATCGTGTGTGGTATAATCCCAGGAAGCCCCGTTGGCGCTATAATCTTCTCTTACGGTCCCCCATTGTCTGTCACTTACATAAGATCCCCATTTTTTCCAGCCTGGTTGTTCTAAACGTTTTTGTTCTGCGTTCATGTCCCGAGATTTATTTTATTTTGAAATAGGCCACCAGCCAACCCACCACCTCGCTGTAACTGCGGATACCTTTCTCCTGTTTATTAGCCTTGAGGTAATGATCATAGATGATAGCGGTGTAGTCGTCCACACGGCTGCGATACCGGTCATTAAAGGCCCTCAGCTGATGCAGGTCTGCCTTCACACCAGGAACAGCCCTGCGCCACAACTGACCGGCCAGGGTGGTATCTTCCCTGCCCAGCTGCCGGATGCTGTACATAAACATCTCAAAGTTAGCTGCATATCGGAAACGTTCATCAGGATAATTACTGGCCACAAGATATCCGACAAAATTTGCCTCTTCCTCAGGTGCATAACCGACCTGATGAGCAACCTCGTGACAAATAGTGAAGGGATGCAGGAAACCCGGAGTGGTGATATTTACCTGTGCCTCGGCAGTGAAGGGGTTCAGATATCCGCCTACATTCATATAATTCAGCCAGGTACCATACAACGAAGGTTTGATACAAGGGTGTTTATAAGTAACACTGGGCCATTTAGGAGCAGCCAGCGTATATGCTTCAATGGCTTTTTCAAATAACCTGGCGCTGTCCGGACCAGGATGAGTAGCGTTTACAGAATCTCCCAGGGCTATTTTATGCTGATTTAACTGCACCAGTAAAGTATCTGTAAGACGGTATAACTGGTCTGTATTATAATCACTTACCTGTAGTTGCATGTCTTCTTCCAGAGACTGCCGGTCGTAATTATAACCCCATAATACAAGGAAGGCCAGGTACAGGCCCAGTATGGCCTGGGTACCTCTTAACAACAAAAATAGCACGTTATACCATTTCGTTTTAAGAATATTATAACATAGTTTTAACAAAAAAATACCAGCAGTTATAATCCAGGCGATATAAATTACGTCGCCGATGCTGAAAGGAACTTTCCCCAGTACCTGCCGGAACAACATACTTATTGAAATGTAAAACCTATGAAAGTAAAAACCAGCAAACCTCTGGCTAACTCCGAACAATACTTTAAACAACAGTATACACGATACGGTGATCAATATACGTACTCCTGTCTGCCTGATTTTTGCTTTTGTTTCCATACTAATCCGCGAGAAGATGACAGATGAGATTTTACTGGGCGAACTTGCAACAGCACTTACCTGTCAGTCGGGCGTGAAAATACAGATTAATTACGCAGAAAAAATACCCGGCGGAGATATTAACGAAACGTATAAACTCTCTACGGGGGAAGGCTTATTCTTTTTGAAGCTGAACAGTTCCCGCAATTATCCCGGGATGTTTGCCAGGGAATTTAACGGGTTATCTGCATTGCGGGAGACGAATACTATATCGGTACCCAGACCGCTATACCACGGTACGGTAGGTGAAAAGGGTTTTCTGATAACGGAGTTTATGGAGAAGGGCGGTGCTAATCCCGACTTCTGGGAGAATTTTGGCGCCAGCCTGTCGAGGATGCACAGAAACAGCCACGCACATTTCGGTTTCCCCGAAACGAACTATATCGGTACAATGAAGCAGTATAACTCGCCTTACAGCAGTTGGTCTGTGTTTTATGCATTTAACCGGTTACAGCCATTGACAAGGGCCGCTTATGATAAACATTTGCTGGACAAGGACATGGTGGAGAAAATGGAGAAGTTATGGCGGCATTTACCCAATATTTTCCCTGATGAGCCGCCTGCATTGCTGCATGGAGACTTATGGTCGGGGAATTTTATGGTAGGCAGGGACGGGAAAGCCTGTATTTATGATCCTTCTGTGTATTACGGGAACAGAGAGATGGACCTGGCAATGGCCAGGTTGTTTGGGGGTTTCGACACCCGTTTTTATTATACTTATGAGGCGATGTTCCCGCTGGCACCCGAGTGGAAGCAGCGGATAAGTATATGTCAGCTTTACCCCCTGATGGTGCATCTGTTATTGTTCGGTGGTAATTACCATAATAATGTGAAGGAGATACTGAATGCTTTTTAATTAGTGCTACCGCTTTCCACTTCTTTCATTCGTTCGTATTCTTTTTCTATGATCGGATAAAATTTTTCAAGGTCCAGGGAGATATCCCTGAATAGGGTATCCACGTCTTCCGCAGGGGGGATCGTGTTGTTATTCAATGTATTTTCAAGTTGTTGCATATTACCGCTGATCCAGGTAAGGCCCACCATTGCAAAGTTCGGTTTCAGTTTATGCACCTGGAATTTCAGTTGTTCCCAATCCCTTTCAGTAACCAGTTTCTGGATTTTAATCATTTCATCCCTTACTGTCTTCAGAAATATTTCAAACAGGTCGGCAGCGTATGAAATGTTGTTCTCGTATAAAGTATTGAGATACTTTACATCCAGTTCCTCATGAAATTCGAATCCGTCTATGTTTGTAGCTTCTTCCATTATTAGTTCTGTTTCATCATCATTCAGATATTTATTAAGCACCTGTAACAGCTGGTCCGGTGTGTAAGGCTTTGTAAGGATATCTGTAATCCCTGCCTGACGGGCCTGTGTAAAGGTACTTTCCATGGCCAGCGCGGTGGTAGCCACCAAAGGCGTTGCCACATTGGGCTTATCTTCATCATCCCTGATCTTTATGGCTAATTCCAGGCCATTTAGTCCGGGTATACGGATATCCAGCAACACGAGGTCGTATTGTCTGGAGTCAAGAAAATAAAGCGCATCAGGACCATTTGTAGCCAGTTGGTGATGAATGTTATATTTCTCCAGCAGGCTGATGATGTATCTCAGGTTCATAGGGTTATCCTCAATGACGAGGACCTTGGCGCCTGAAAAGTTGGCCTTTTTGCTCTGACTAGCGGTTCCTGCCACCTGTGCGGCCGGCTTCTTCGTATTCATAAAAGGCAGATTGAAAGAGAAGCAGGTACTGAACCCTGGTACATCTATTACCTGGATGGTTCCTCCTTGTAATTCAACGAGTTGCTTGGATATGGCAAGGCCAAGACCAGTACCACCATATTTTTCCCTTATTTCCTGTTCGGCCTGTTTATAGCTGCGGAAGATGAGTTCCAGCCTGTCTTTCCTGATACCTATACCGGTATCACATACTTTGAACTGCACCCAGAGTTTATCGTCCTGCCAGCTTTCCAGGGTCACTTTAATGGCAATTTCGCCCTCTCTGGTGAACTTCTCTGCATTACCTAACAAATTCATGAGGATTTGGTTCAGTAACGTATCATCCCCTACCAGCAGGTTTTGGAGCTCCGTATCTATAACAGCGGATATTTTAATGGGTCGCTGTCCCATTTTCAGTTCGAAGGTATGGCGCAGCGACTGTATAAGTTCTGTAAGATTGAATTCCCGCTGGTTCACCTGCAGTTCTCCTGCTTCTATACGGGAGATATCCAGGATATCTGATATAAGCCCCAGCAGGATGCCTGAAGAATGTTTGAGGATGTTGATATAATCCTGTTGTTCACCCCGCAGATCGGTTTCTCCCAGCAGGTGGGTCATACCTATAATAACATTCAGCGGCGTACGGATCTCGTGGCTCATGCTGGCCAGGAATTCTTTTTGGGCGCCCCTGGCCTCTTCCGCCTGATGCCGGGCTTTTTCCAGGTTGGACTTCATCATTTTCTGCCTGGAGATATCTACTATCTGCCAGATACTGCCGTTGAAACGGCGTTTATCAAGCAGGGGGATATAACTTACTTCATATATACGATTATCTGTAAGGACGAGTTCAAGGCCCTGACAGGGCTTCTTCTTTTTACGAAGGTCTTCCATCCTGGCAATGAACTCTTCCGGCCGCAGCATCAGGGTAGCCATATGGGACATCACCTCTTTAAAGGGTTGTCCTATGATGGCAGAAGCATCCGTATCCGCATCCCTCAGGAAGACATGATTACACCAGATGAAGCGATGGAGCGCATCAGTAAGCAGGATACCAGCATTACTGTTTTGCAGGAAAAGGTTGATAGGCAATGAAAATATCGCATGGTCGGCAACTGCAGAGTTGTTGGCTATGGTTTGTTTTCGCGTAACTTTGTTAGTGTGGGCTTTTGCCATTATTCATTTACCAGCTGGGGGATGTACATAATTACTACATACAATATATAAATATACATATTGAGAATCATCAAAATTAGGAAATTTTTGCAATTGCGAATATTTAATTACCTTTGCATCCCTCTAAAAGTGAGGATTTTTATATGAAACCACTCCGTGAATTTGAGATTGCCTTTGTGGGGCTAAAACCCGGAGAGCATACATTTCAGTACCAAATTACGGATAGTTTTTTTGAAAACTATGGTCCGCAGGATTTTACGAATTGTGAAGCTACGGTGAAGCTGTTATTGGAAAAGAATAACAATTTCTTCCTGCTCAAATTTGAGATCGGCGGTAAGGCAACTGTAAATTGTGATCGTTGCGGGCAGCCATTTGAGTTACAATTGTGGGACGATTTCAACCAGGTAGTAAAGCTGGTTGACAATCCTGAGGAGATGATTGATGACGAAGATGCAGATGTGGCGTATATCTCCAAGTCGGAATCCCATTTAAATGTGGCCGAATGGATTTATGAGTTCATTAACCTGAGTATACCTATGCAGCGTATCCATCCGGATAAGAGCGATGGGAAGAGCGGTTGTGACCCGAAAATACTGGAGATGCTGGAGAATATGAGTCAGCAATCCGGGGAAAAAGACAATCCAATCTGGAAAGATTTAGATAAGTTCCGTCAGAATTGATAATTTTGCGCTCCGTGAGGCTTGACATTGCCGTAAATGGCGGGCAAACAAACATTTAAACACAGACAATTAAAATTAAATAAAATGCCAAATCCGAAACGCAGACATTCTCAGCAAAGATCAGCAAAGAGAAGAACGCATTACAAGGCCTTCGCTGATACTTTAAGCACCGATAGCGCTACCGGCGAAGTGCACCTGAGACATCGCGCTCACTGGGTTGAGAACAAACTGTACTACAGAGGTAAAGTAGTATTGGAAAAACAAAGCAGCACTAAATAATTTTACTATTTTTACCCCCGACGCAAATCAGACAAATCTAAAGTTCATGAGAATCGGGCTCGATATGATGGGTGGCGACTTTGCACCCCTGGAAGCAGTAAAAGGAGTAAAAGTATTTTTAGAATCTGGTGCTACAGATGTACATCTGGTGCTGATTGGTGATGAAGCGGCTCTGGCCCCTTTATTAGCTGAAGCACAGTTAGACCAATCAAAATATTCAGTTGTTCATTCATCCCAGGTAATCGGGATGGATGAACATCCTACCAAAGCACTGAAGGAAAAACCTCAGTCTTCTATCAGTATTGGCTTTTATCTTTTGCAGAATGGCAAAATAGACGCCTTTATCAGCGCCGGTAATACCGGAGCCATGATGGTTGGTACCTTCTACACCATTAAAGCAATTGAAGGCATACAGCGTCCTACGATCTCCACGCTCGTTCCCCGGGATGGCAGTGGTTACGGACTGTTACTGGATGTTGGTATCAATGCGGATTGCAAACCTGAGAACCTGGTACAGTTTGCTGTATTGGGCTCCCTTTATTCCAAACACATTCTGAATAACCCTAATCCTACCGTAGGATTATTGAACATCGGAGAAGAGGAAGGTAAGGGTAATCTGTTAGCACAGGCAACCTATCCGTTGCTGAAAGAACATCCGCAGCTGAACTTCATTGGTAATGTGGAAGGACGGGATATTTTTACTAACAAAGCAGATGTTATTGTTTGTGAAGGTTTTACCGGTAATGTGGTCCTTAAAATGGCTGAGTCGATTCATGATATGGCGGTAAGACGTCATATAGACGATGAGTACATGCATAAGTTTGACCATGAGACCTTTGGCGGTACTCCTGTACTGGGAGTTAATAAACCAGTGATCATCGGTCACGGTATTGCCAAAGCAGTAGCCTTCAAAAACATGATCTCACTGGCACAAAAAGTGCATGAATCTAAACTTGTGGATAAGATCCGTGAGAGCTTAGTGAAATAATTTACTTCCTATTAAAACCTAAAGGTATTCGATACCGGTTGTTGAAAGACAGCCGGTATTTTTGTTTTTTGCAGGGTTTTGCCCTGCACCCGAAAATCACTCAGGAGCTTTTATAAGCGGGAGTTTCACATAGAAAGTAGTACCTACGGTCAGTTGTGTCTCAAAACTGATCTCCCCGTGTGCCTGCTCCACGATGTTCTTACACATCGCCAGACCAAGACCAGTACCGGAATTCTTTGTAGTAAAGTTAGGTACGAAGATCTTAGACTGGATTTCAGGAGGAATACCGTCCCCATTATCTGAGACACTGATCACCACCCAGCCCTGCTCTACCTCATTCATACTGATATTCACCTCTCCTTCCCTGTCTTCCGGAATCGCCTGGATAGCGTTCTGCAACAGATTGGTAAACAGCCTGTTCATCTGTGTCTTATCCGCAAATACATAAAAGGCATGCCCCGGTGGATTAAAGTGAATGTTGCAGTTCTGATGGCTCTGGTAGAGGTCCTTCAGAGAATGTAATACTTCATTTAAGAGCAATACCTCATCATTAGACTCATCTATCCTGGAGAAAGCAGAGAAATCCGAGGCAATATTCGACAGGTGATCTATCTGCTCTACCAGCGTACGTGCCACATTATGAGACAGTTGCTTTACATTAGGTGCATCATTGTCAATAGCCCGCTGTAAATACTGGATACTTAGCTTCATCGGTGTAAGCGGGTTCTTGATCTCATGGGCTACCTGCCGGGCCATTTCCCTCCAGGCCCCTTCCCTTTCGCTTTTTGCCAGCCTGGCCGCACTCACTTCCAGCTTACGCACCATCTTGTTATATTCCTTTACCAAAGCGCCTATTTCATCATCCTTAGACCATTCTATTTCATCATTCTGTTGTCCCAGGCTCACATGCCGGAGTTTCTCCGTTACCAGGGAGAAGGATTTAGTAATGGAATTGGTGATCAGTAAAGCCAGTAAACCCGCTATCAGGAAGATAAACGCATTAAAGTTGATTAACGCTACCAGGAAGTTGGAAATCTGCTGATTCAGTTCTGTCTGCGTAGCAAAGTAAGGAACGTTCAGATAAGCGAAGATTTCCCCGTTACTACGCAAAGGCGCATAACCAGACAAATACCTCATAGAGCCAATAGTTTCCCGCTGTATCCACTGGATCTTCTGTTCCCTGTATAAATGCAAATACGCGTCGGGATTGATCTTCCTGGATAACAGTCCCTTTTCAGTAATTAAAGGCTGGGTAGTGATCTGCAGATTACCGTCCCGGTCATAAACATTGATATCCAATGCCCTGTCATCCGCAATTTCGCTGATAGCCGAAGAAAGGCTCGCCTGGAAAATAGGATCATAAAGATCCTCCAGATCATCAAACATCCTTTGGGTAGAAAATACTTTCTCTACGTCATGGGATACTTCGTTGATAGTATGGCTTAATCTCTCCTTATTCTCTCTTTCTGAACGATCTATAAAAAATAATATCGTAGTAAGACCTAAAATGATGAAGGCAAATACAACAATAAAAATGATAGTACCGTGTACCTTTTTCCGAATACTGATGTTGATCAGCGATTTGAGATTCCCGATGCGCATACGTGCTTTAACAAGCAGATCAAGGACCCTGTAGATCACAATAATCAGCAGGAAAAGACAAAACATGTAGGCAAAGAGGGTGATAAACTCAACAAAACTCCTGTTCTCCTTAACGACTATCACTACTTTATCCCTGGATGCTTTGTAGATCATCTCTGAAAAACCATTTACAGAGCGAATCGATATCTCATCTTTGGGCAGGTCCGATGTATACAATTTTACTTCGAATGGATAATCATTATTGTTGATCACCAGTTGCCCCTTGTCATATATAGCATATGAATACGGAACGGAGGATTCCTTTTCCGGATCGTATATCTCACCATCTACTAATAATTCCGGGTAAAGACGTTGTGTATTTACAACCGCCGGAGTTAACTCATATACCAGGTAGCCGGATTTAATACCATTACGATAGAAGTCCTTCCGGCCTATATAACTGAAGTCGTTGAAACCACGTTCATTATAATAAAGATCATTCCCTATCAGTTCCGACTCTACCAGCATACGCCTGCTAAGGATAGAGAAACTGCTGGTATCTCCCCCGTATATCGGCATTCCATTTTCATCAAAGGCATAAAAGGTTACATTGAAGCGGCCCAGATATCCTTTGAAATATTTTTGCTTCAGTTCATTTTCCAGCATAGTCCTGGGCATGTTACTCACGTTGTTCTGCTGGAAGAATAATTGCAGCAGTTCATCACTCTCCATCTGTTTTGTCACATCCGTCAGTAGCATCTCCAGGTAAGGATCTTTCTGCTTCGATAACTCGATAGCCATCCTCTCACGCAGTGAAATTTCTTTTTGATCATTATAATATACCAACACCGCAGAAGTGGTAATAGTTAATAAAAACAACCAGAAAAGAAAAGGGACTGTGGCTAAACTATTCTCAAAACGAACAGACAAAATATCAAGCAGAACAACGTATAATATCAGCCATACGACCAGCACTACCGAGTAGTAGATTTCCTGGTTGTGGATCCTGAATAACAGCCATACAATCCCTACCACTGCAACGAAAATGTATTTGGTACGATGGCGGAAATTCGTAAGCTCGTTCAGCAGGTAGTTAATGATCTGCGAAAAAAACAGAAAACTAAACGAGATAAATCCAAGGATGATAAACCCTATAATACTGTATTCATTCAGACTGAAAAAGTTAGCTACATCGAAAGAGATCTTGGAGTCGATCACAAGACTCTGGATCAACTCCGAGAGGAATTGTCCGATGATATACATTAGTAAACTGGCCAGTATGATGACCAGCCTTTGCTGCCATAGGTTCTTTACCACCGGCGGTTTAATGGTTTTCACGTGTTCCCGGAAAAACAGTAACAACCAGAACGTAAGGAGTACGTTTAATAAGAGGTCACCCAAAGAGCGGAAGATCTCATCTTTCGCATAAATGAGTGGCGTGAATACATTGAGTTCACGTAAGTTAAAAGGGAATGGATATAAATAGCTGAGAATACGGAAGATGAAGATCACCGTAAACAGGAAGAGAAAACCATAGAGCGGGTTCTTTTGCCTGGCGATCATGGCCGCAAACAGGTTGATAAATATGAGAACACAGATACAACCTAATACGCGCAAAATGACACTGAGGATGTTAGGCGCACCAGCATCCATTGTTCTGTCATAGTTCAGATAAAAGAGTATTAAGTTCTGGCCGTTTAAAACGGGAATACCTTTGGGGCGTAAATGAATAGAATATTCAGGGCCCAGCGCCGGTTTATCATAAAAGTGATCTACCAGGTAGTTGTTGCTGATACTGTATTCCATCATCACCGGGATGGCCCCGATAAGATATCTGTCGTGATTATCTTTGCTTCTTATCTTTTTACAGATCATCTCATAATACCCGTTCTTTAACTTTACGAAACGGGTACCAGGGACAAGAGGCGCCTCTTTTTCCTCCGGCTGTACCAGGTTGGTACTCCAGTATACAAGCCAGCGGCCGGCAGCGCTGCTGTCGTACGCAAATACATAGAAGTCTTTATTATCCAGGAGTTTTACTTCCTGGATATTATATTTTCTTGCAAAAATATCATTGAGTAAGGTAGAATCTCCCGTGAGTTCTATGAATGATTGTTCCCGCTGACGGATACTTTTTTCCAGGCTGCGTTTTACTCCCTGCGGGGAAGAATAGTACGACCAGTAATTGCTGAAAAGAAAGGAAAAAGTAAATAACCAGGCAGCAATAATCAGCAGGTATCCATGCCGGATGAAGAAAAGTCTTATTTCTTTTATATCTAACAATTATTCAGTTTTTTTTGCTTCGTTCCAGAGTGCATCCATTTCTACCAGGGACATTTCATCCAGGGACCTTCCTTTTTCCGTGGCCATTTTCTCTATGTATTGGAAACGGCGGATGAATTTTTTATTGGTACGTTCCAGTGCATTCTCTGCATCTATATTTAAGAAGCGGGAATAGTTAATTAAAGAGAATAGTACATCTCCGAATTCGGCTTCTATATCTTTCTGTGTCCCGTTTTCCACCATCTCCTGCAGTTCATCCATCTCTTCCTTTACTTTATCCCATACCTGCTGGGTATTATCCCATTCAAATCCCACCTGTTTGGCCTTACCCTGTAGTCTCATGGCTTTCACTAATGCAGGAAGCGCTTTGGGAACACCGCTGAGAACAGAAGTTTTCCCTTCTTTCAGTTTTATTTTCTCCCAGTTTTGTTTCACCTGTTCTTCGTTATCCACTTTTACATCTCCATAGATATGCGGATGCCTAGTGATCAGTTTTTCACAAACTCCGTTAATAACCTCTTCGATGGTAAACTGTTGTTGTTCCGTACCGATTTTTGAGTAGAAAACGATGTGAAGAAGCAGATCGCCCAACTCCTCTTTTATTGATTTCCAGTCTTCCCCGGTAATAGCATCTACCAGCTCGTATAATTCTTCAATTGTCTGTTGTCTGAGGGTATGGATGGTTTGTTTTTTGTCCCAGGGGCATTTTTCCCTTAAGTCATCCATAATATGTAACAATCTTTCAAAAGCTGCATTATTTTCCATTTGTCAAATATAAGGTCCAAAGTGCTAAGGCTGCATGCGAAGATGTTAATTTCTTTTTATGAACGGATAGGCCAATTTAGTTACATTTGCCGACTAATTTTTAATTCATGAATACCAAACACATTGCGCTTATTTCAGCGGAGCTGAACATCGCGGCGCGACAAGCGGAGAACACCATGAATTTGCTGGCGGAGGGGTCTACGGTCCCTTTTATCAGCCGCTACCGCAAGGAAGTGACAGGTAGCCTTGACGAGGTACAGATAGGGCGTATCGAGGATTTGCAGAAACGATACAAGGAAGTGGATGAACGCAGGGCTTACATCATCAAAACTATCACGGAACAGAACAAAATGACCGATGAACTGCTGGAAAAACTGGAGCAATCCTGGGTGATAGCAGAACTGGAAGATTTGTATCTCCCATATAAGACCAAACGTAAAACCAGGGCGACCGTGGCCATTGAAAAGGGCCTGGAACCACTGGCGAAGCTGATCTTTGAACAATCTGAGAATGCTCCACAAACCGTTGCAGAACAATACCTTAGCGAACAGGTAGCGTCTACAGAGGAAGCCTTGAAAGGAGCCCGTGATATCATGGCAGAGTGGATCAATGAAAATGCCGAGCTGCGTGATAAAATGCGTAAACTCTTTACCCATACCTCCAAACTGACATCCAAAGTGATAGAAGGCAAGGAAGAGGAAGGTAACAAGTATAAGGATTACTTCGACTTCAACGAGGAGCTGCATACCATCCCTTCTCACCGTGTGATGGCCATTTTACGTGGGGAAGCCGAAGGTTTCCTGTATGGCACTATCAATCCTGAGGAAGAAGATGCGATGGATATCATGCACAAACAGTTTGTGACTGGTAATAATGCCAGCAGCGAACAGGTAACCAAAGCAGTAGCGGATGCTTACAAGCGACTGCTCCGTCCGTCTCTGGAAAATGAGTTCCGGGCTGTAGCCAAAGAAAGAGCTGATGCTGAGGCGATTGACGTGTTTGCTGAGAACCTGCGTCAGTTGTTGCTGGCTGCACCATTAGGACCTAAGGGAGTTATTGCGGTGGATCCGGGTTACAGAACGGGTTGTAAAGTGGTAGCGCTTGACGATCAGGGGAATATGCTGGATAATGATGTGATCTATCCCCTGGAAAAAAATTACAAGAGAGATGATGCAGAAGCCTTATTGAGAAAATGGGCTCAAAAATATAACACCGAAGCCATTGCCGTAGGTAATGGTACAGCTGGCCGTGAAACGGAAGAGTTTGTGAAGAAAATTGATTTTGGCAAGAAGATCAATGTGTTTATGGTGAATGAAAGCGGCGCTTCCGTTTACTCCGCCTCTGAAGTGGCAAGGGAAGAGTTCCCTGAGTACGATGTTACCGTACGTGGCGCTATTTCTATCGGTCGCAGGCTGATAGATCCGCTGGCGGAACTGGTAAAGATAGATCCTAAAGCGATTGGGGTTGGTCAGTACCAGCATGATGTGAACCAGTCCAACCTGAAACAGAGCCTGGACAGAGTGGTGGTAAGCTGCGTGAATAACGTGGGTGTGAACCTGAATACTGCCTCCAAGCACTTATTAGCGTATGTATCCGGCTTAGGCCCTTCCCTGGCAGAGAATATTGTGAAATACAGGAAAGAGAACGGCGCATTCAGCAACCGTATGCAACTGAAAAAAGTAACCCGTCTGGGAGAAAAAGCGTTTGAACAGTGCGCGGGCTTCCTTCGCATTGAGAACGGAGATAATCCCCTGGATAACTCAGCAGTGCATCCTGAGCGTTATAAGCTGATAGAAACAATGGCCAGCAGACAGGGAAGCACCGTGCAGGACCTGATGGCGAAAGAAGATTTACGCAAGAAAATCAATCCAAAGGAATATGTGAGCGAGGAAGTAGGTTTGCTGACCCTGGAAGATATCCTGAAAGAGCTGGATAAACCTAGTCGTGACCCCCGTGATGAGATTGCAATCTTTGAATATGCAGAAGGTATTCGTACGATGGAAGACCTGAAAGTAGGTATGACATTACCAGGTGTGGTGACGAATATTACTAATTTCGGCGCTTTTGTGGACGTAGGAGTAAAACAGGATGGTCTGGTGCATATCTCTCATCTGAGTAATAAGTTCATTACTAATCCAAACGAAGCGGTGAAACTGAACCAGAAAGTAACCGTAACGGTGCTGGAAGTGGATCCTTCAAGAAAGAGGATTTCTTTATCTATGAAGGATAATGAGGCCCCCGCTACTCATAGTTCGGGTCCACGCAGGGAGAATAATAGTAATAAGAAGCCATCCTCTTCTAAACCAGCTGCTCCTGCGCCAATAAATGATTTCCAGGCGAAGCTGAACGAACTGAGAAAGAAATTTAATTAAATAAAATTAGCTGTTAGCAGGCCTGGTGGGACGTTCCACCAGGCCTTTTTATTTTATTGATAAAAATCAATTTTTAATTAGCGCAACTGATGGTCAACTAAGGTAACTTTGCGGTATTCTCATTCATACATGAATTATGACTACAGACGAATACGCATCACAGATCGTTGAGGAATTAAAGACAGCAGAGAATTACACCGAAGTAGAAGCTATTATTGAGAAAAATGATCTTATTATCCGGAGATGTTTAACTAAGCTCCAGAGTAATTTAGAGAACCTGTCCCCGCTGCTTTGCACCAGCACACAATGGAGTTGTTACCGATATGCCATCATTTATCTCCGCAGGCAATCACTAATGGCCGTATGAGTTATATATCCAGCCTTTTGCTGAATAAATGCCCCCGATGCAGGAAGGGAGATCTGTTTAAGAACCAGAACCCTTATGTATTGAAGAAGGTATTTGATATGCATGATCATTGTCCCGTATGCGGACAAAAGACCGAGCTGGAAATAGGCTTCTGGTATGGAACAGGTTATGTGAGTTATGTGATAGCGGTATTGTTTTCCCTGTTTAATTTAGCGTGGTACTGGCTCATTTTTGGCATTTCGTGGCGGGATGATAGTGTTTATCACTGGCTGATAACAAATGGTATTCTCCTGGCGCTGATCATGCCTGGATTGATACGCTGGTCCAGGACCCTGTATCTTTCTTTTTTTGTGAGTTACGAACCTGCGCGGGTTAATTAAGCGGGAATTTCTGCTTCCATTTTAATAGTTTATCAGGATATACAGAATCGTTCTTTTCTGCATATAATGTTACCATACCATTTACAGCTATGCCGATATAGATGATATCCCTGTTCATATCTACAGCCAGGGCAGCTTCATCTGTACCACAGTAATGCCGCCGGCATCCCTGGTTATAAAGGATGGTGCCCTCCACTTCTACAGGAGGTGTAACGTCGAAGCGTTCTGTGAAGACGGGTTCTTCTTTTCCCAATAACTTGTTTATACGCGTTTTAAGCGGTTCTTTCCGGAGCATCCCGGTCTCTAAAGCGTACTTCCCGTCATACTGTTCAAAGATCTGCCAGGAAGCCACCTGAAGTGGTTCTATGGTATCATTGACAGCAATCATGGTATCTGTTTCGGGTTGAATGGTCCCGTGTTTCTTTTCTTCTATTTTATTGTTTGCTACCGGTTGTTTACATCCGAGGATGCAAGCAGCCATCATATAAAAAGCAGTCAGTTGTCTATTACTCATTTTCCTGTAAATATGGGTGTCCTTTTTTCTACAAAGGCCTGCATACCTTCTTTCTGATCATCAGAGGCAAATAGCAGGTAAAAGTTTTTACGTTCAAAATGCAAACCTTCCTCGAGGGAGCTATCAAATGCTTTCAATACTGATTCCTTGGCCATTTTAACTGCTAAAGGGCTCAATGCGGCAATTTCTTCCGCCAGTTTCACGGCCTCCTGCAGATATAGTTCTACAGGCACTACCCGGTTAATGAGACCTGCTCTCAATGCTTCTTCTGCGGTAATAAAACGACCCGTCAGTACCATTTCCATAGCAAGGGCCTTCCCTACTGCCCTGGTAAGACGTTGGGTCCCCCCTGCGCCAGGCATAACACCTATCTTTATTTCCGGTTGTCCGAAGCGGGCTGTTTCGCTGGCGACAATCATATCACATAACATGACCAGTTCACAACCTCCTCCCAATGCAAAACCACTGACTGCCGCAATCAACGGCTTCTTTGTTTTTTTTATTGCATCCCAGGTGCTGAACTGATCGGTATTAAACATATCCATGGCAGTTTTTCCCGCCATCTGTTTAATATCAGCCCCGGCTGCAAAGGCTTTCTCGTTCCCACTTATTATGATCACGCGTACACCGTCATCTGCATCCAATACTTTTAAGGCCTCTTTCACTTCGGTCATAAGCTGCAGATTCAGCGCATTGAGTTCTTTAGGCCTGTTTAGTTGTATTTGTGCCACATAAGGGGCGATTTGCCGGTGTATGATAATATATTCTGGTTGCATATCCTAAGTTACGGGAATTTTAATGTTGGAATTTGCAAATATAAGTAGATAGGCTTACTAACAATCGGTTGAGTATCAATATTGTATTTTTTAGATACAATATCTTTCTTGTATCTTCCGTTCATGAATCATTATTTTTGCATCTAATATGTATATGAGAAAACTTATTTTGCTGATAGCAGCAGCGTTGGGGCTGCAGGGGGTAGCTAACGCACAGTTTTATTACCAGGATATTCTTAATACGATACGTACTGAGGAGAATCTGGATGTACTAAAGCAGAATAAAATCGCTGTACAGTGGGTGGAGAGCCTGGATGCGAATATGGAATCCGATGACGATTTCAGGTGCGAGCGGGAGATACTGATGAACTACAGGAAGATGAAGTCGAAGGTGCAGTCGAGGTCAACCGGCTATTCCACCATGATGTCTTACTTCTCTGCGAAAGGCAACCTGACCAAAACAGTGGACAGCTCTCAGAATAGTACCACGGTCATCAATTATATCCGGGATTCGGCTTCCAAACTCACGGAAGTGTACCTGGTTTCCCAGGACCAGAAGAGCAAATACCAGTTTACTGAAACACGGAGATATATTTACGATGCAGCGGGGCATATCATCAAAATGATCCACTTTCATAACGACCGTATTCAGGATTCTTCTATTGTCACCTTCACCTTAAATGAAAAGGGCCAGATCACAGAAGAGTTTGAATCAGGCAACAATATACACAGTCAGCGTATTTACTATAAATACAACGACCAGGGCCTGCTTACAGACATCGTCCGCTACTCTCCTTCCCGTCAGAAGATGTTACCGGATTATATGTTCGATTACGATGCACAGAAGCGGGTTTCACAGATGACTACCGTGAACGGGCAATCGGCGAATTACACGATCTGGAAGTACACTTATACTGCACAGGGGCTGCCGGATAGAGAGGAATGCTATGGTAAAAAGAAGGAGTTATTGGGGATGATCAAGTACAAATATTCGAAGTAGTTTTCAAAAAAAGAGGGTAGGAATTTTGTTTTTTCAAAACAATTCCTATCTTTGCAATCCCAACGAAAAAATAACGGTTCTTTTAGCGGGAAAGTTCTTACAAGATATGCGGAAGTAGCTCATTTGGTAGAGCACGACCTTGCCAAGGTCGGGGTGGCCGGTTCGAGCCCGGTCTTCCGCTCCAGATACAGATTTCCAAATTGCTTGCAGTTTGGATTTTTTGTTTCCAGGATACCCGGATGGTGGAATTGGTAGACACGCCGGACTTAAAATCCTGTTCTCCGCAAGGGGAGTGACGGTTCAACTCCGTTTCCGGGTACGTTTATTACGCAGACGCGTTAAAAAAGGCATCGATGTAAATCGGTGCCTTTTTTGTTTTCGAAAACTTCTGACAATAATTATACTCAACTTATAAAATATAAAATCTTCAAGTATAATTACTCTGTATATCAGGAGTAATTATACTTGAAGATTATGAACACAGAGCATAATCTGTTATAATTTTCCTACATTGTCCTACTTTTCATTAAGTGCGCAAAAAGAGTGCGCATATGTTCCATACAACAAATCAAAAGGTTCTAACAGAACACGTAGTTAATGATGACGATCCGATAGTAATGATATTTTCCACAGAAAAATATCAAGTCATCCAATGTATGGGATGCGACTTAATCAGCTTTCGTAAACTTTATACTGATCAAACAATGGACACCCAAGCTGAGATATCTGGATATGAATTTATTGATCCATGGGAACAATGGATATATCCTAAAGCAGAGCCTTCCACAAAAGAATTTACCAATGTACCCAAAGTTGTATTAAATATTTATAAAGAAACAATCAAGGCATTCAATAATGATCAACTTATCTTATGTGCCGCCGGATTGAGATCTATTATAGAAGGCATTTGTAATGACAAGGGAATCTATAAAGATGAAGAAGATAATGGTAAAAAGATTGACCTGTTTAAAAAGATTGATGGTTTAGCAGAAGAAGGTCTGCTGACAAAACCCAATTCCAATATACTACACAGTTTAAGGTTTCTTGGTAATGTAGCAGTCCATCGGCTTGAATCTCCAACTATTCCAGGGTAGTATTTAATCCTTTGTGTAACTCGTATACAGTTGCGTATTATACTATTTACACAAAGGATTAAATACTACCTTAATGGATGCTTATCAATATCATTTACATCTATGTCCTTTAATCGCTCATTAGTATCATGAATTAATTCTTTCATTGCACCTGTCACTTCTACTGGAAATGTATAAGCATGTATTACTCCTTTGCTTCTGACAGTCACATTCTCAAAAGACTTATATCTCCCAGGGCTATAGAGCCCATCATCATTCCATTGAGCCAGATTTTTCATCAGTTCTTTATGAAGAGATTTTATATTCTCTTCTGATAACTCTTTAGAATTGTAGTTATTAAATACACTATCTAAAATATTCTGATGATTTATTAAATCTAAGAGTTCTCCGGGAGCTGCTTTGGGGGGAGTTACAAAGTCTTTAAGTAATTTGATGGTTTGACCGTAAGTAAGTGTATTCCCTTCTAATTTATTGGAGTGATAAGTAAAATCAATTTTTACTTTTTCTAAAAAGGCTTTGTCCCAATCTGTGTGAGATGTGAGTTCAGATATCTGGTCTTTAAGTGCATTAATCTGTTCTATTTTTCCTGGAATCATTATTTAAAGTCAATCTCGTAATCAAATCCATGGGCCTGTATTTTTTCAAGCCATTTTTTATATAAATTATTACCAATAACAAGCTTTCCTTCCTTCATATAAAGTGTTTCCCCAATAATAAAGTTTTGAAGATCAAGCTTGAATTCTTGTTGTAGATCATTTAAAAAAATGGTTTCCTTTTGGGATAAAGTCGACAATGCATCTATTCTTTCAGATATTGAAGCAAGCCGATTCATAATTTGATCAGGGATTATACAATGTAAATTAAGAAAATTCTGACTATCTAAAGTTAATAACTATTATGCCCCATCATTGAATTAATAATAAAAAGTATATTATATTCTAATGAAAATCAATAGATGTGATAAGAATGCAATAAGTTTTGAAGTACTTTTATAACAAAAATGCTAGCTGGATAATTCACTGAAAATAAACAAATCTTGTGGTATTTGGTTAGATAATTCTCCGTTTCCGGGTACAGAGCAGACCCTCAAAAAGATAAAAGAAGGTGTATTTCAAAAGTAATTGACGCCCTCTTTTCAATACCATAAAGACCCGCATAATTAATACCAAACAACGGGATTATTTTACGTCAAATTATTGCCACAATATATGAAAAGGAACAGCCCAAAGATTTTTCCCGAAAGGAACTACTTCTTTTCCTGAATACAGCACCACTCCACCTATAAACTCTTTTTCTGTGAGTTCTGCCAATGTCTGAATACCTTTGAAATCGTGAATATTAACAGACTCCGATTTTTTTATTTCTATTGCAAACACAGATCCATCGGGTTTTTCCAGCACGAAATCAGCTTCCTTTCCATCGCTGGTTCTGAAATGTAAAAGCTTTGCTTTTGTTTCACTAAAAGTCAGCAGCTTTGTAAGTTCCGTGGCAATATAATTCTCCAGGACATGTCCGAAAAGGTCAGGCTTATTTTTTTCAATGTCTTCCAGATTTAAATCCAGCATATGGCACAGCATCAACGTATCTGTCAGATAGCCTTTGGGGGATTTAACAAGGCGCTTACCAATATTGCGATACCATGGCTCAACATCGAAATTCAAAAACATCATTTTTAAAATGTTGCGATACAATTTTGACGTTACAGGATTTAACCCAATATCACGAGCAACATCTGCATCATTCAATAGACTCCCGGAACGGATTGCCAGAATACGCAGGAGATTAGGAAGAACAGATATTTTTTCCAGCTCAGCCAGAAGACGCACGTCCCGCTGCAAGATGGTAGTAAGGTATCCATCAAACCAGATACCTCGCTCTGCAGCGTTTTTATCAGCTATTTCAGGGAAGGTTGCTAATTTCATGGCATCAGTGATGCTTAATCCACGATTACTGATATTGGTAAAATCAAGGTTAACGAGTCTATCCAGCCCATTTCCTTTCCCTTGTGAAGCCTCCGCCGTACAAAATGGATAAAGCGTAAGAACTGTCATACGCCCAACAAGCGGATCAGACAATTTCGGTAAAGCCAGAATATTAGCTGAGCCAGTCAAAAGATAACGACCATTCGCATTCGCTTTATCTTGTAATCTTAGTTCATCAACGACAACTTTTAGGGCACGGAAAAGTTCAGGGACAAGCTGCACTTCGTCAATGATTAAAGTGTCTTTATAAGCAGACAGAAAACTTTCAGGAGCTGATGATGCCGCTGCCATTTGGGTAGGACGGTCAAACGATACATAAGCTGCAGGATCATTATTGCGGCCAATTTGTTCCCGGAGATTTTGCACGAGTGTACTTTTACCGGATTGTCTGGCTCCATTAAGAAAAACGACAGGACTTACATTTAAAGCCTGTAGCAATCGAGGGGTGATATGACGGGGTAATGTTTTCATACCTTGCAAAAGTAAAGATAACCTTTATAATTTCAAAAGCAATACTTTAGTTTTACAAGAATCTTACATAAAGCTGCTACCAGTAAGGATAATCTTATTCTTAAATACCTACTAACAGGGCCTTAACAACTCACAATCAGGTAATTTTAGGGCAATTTCAATCTTGTCAGCCACTAAAATCCAGCAAATCTTTGCAATAATTGGTTAGATATTGTCCATTTTCCGGGTATCATTGTTATGCAGATACGCTAAAAAGGTATCGATGCAAATCGGTCCTTTTTGGGGTTTAGAACTCATTTCTAATTCTTAAACCCCAATCCTTTTCAAGTAGATTTTATTCCCTACTAAAGCAATTCTTATTGCAAGGGGGGAATATTTTTACGATCTGATAATGCTTTAGGTATACATATATTATTCCAATCACCATAGCTAGCGATGCGGCGAATAGTTTAAATTAACGCAAGAGTTTATTTCAAACTGAATTTAAGTACTTAAAGTACGTACATTAAAAGAATTTTAAACCTAAAGGCTGGCTCTTCATCTTTTTTCTTCTCTAAGAGTTCTATATAATTGAAATGCCTACCGTAAGTCTGACAATTTCATTAAAAACCAGCAAATATTGTAAAGACAGTCGAAACAGCAATCGAATATTCCGCTAATAATGATTTTATTATCTTTAGCACCGCATCTATCAAACTAAGGCGTAAATGAAACTGTTTCTAACTGTAGCACTGCTTTTATCCCAACTCATCCCTTCATTAGCTCAGGATCCGGATTATGCTAATAATCCCATACCTGTTCCGGAACAACCCAAAACCAAGGTAATAAAACTGAATGCTAACATTCCCGTTCATCATTTTGTAATGCCCGTCAAAGATATCCAGATGATTGCCATTTGCGGAGACAGCGTGAACTTAGGATACTTACCCTACAAAAAGAACTATTTTAAAAAGACCATAGCTCTTCCTGATAAACCATTACAGGATTACCTGCAGGAATATGTAAACAAGCAATATGGCGATCAATACAAAAGCGATAATGGAAAAGATTTACTTTGTTTGATACAGTCTTTCCGGATAGCCGAAGGTGCTGTGGACAAAGCTTATGTTCGTATCAAAGCTGTAGCCTTCCTCTCTGCCGATAATCAGCAATTTCAGCTTTCATGCCAGATAGATACAACTCTGGTATATGATAACAAACGTGATAGTCGTGCTCATAGTGAAAATATAACCCAGGCCATTGACCTGTTAATGAAAGCCGCTGACAGACAAAACATTACTGCTGCTTTTCACTCCAAAGATGAAATTCTCAATATAGCATGGAGAGGTTATAAGCAGCCAATCTATACTACCAGCCAATTTAATGATGGCATTTATACGAGTTACAAAGACTTTTTAAAAAATGCACCCTCTGTTACAAACTTCACTCTAGGCGTCGAGTATGGGAAAGTAGTTGCCTACCATATCCATGATGATAGTACCTGTAACATCATTAATCAGCCTTGGGGTATGTGTTACCAGGGACAACTTTACCGTTATAACGTGGACTGGTTTATTCCCATGAAACGGCAAGGGCTATCTTTCATGTTTACTGACCCTGAATTCAAATCCGACCAGGATACTAAAATTACCGGAGCGCAGATGGCAAATTATGCAGGCCAGACTGCGGAAGCAGTGGCAGGGTTCCTATTATTTGGAATGGTTCAGGTACCAGGTTTCCATGTTCCTGGTGGCAATCTAATCAACACACTACCTTACCTTAATAATCTGCCTGATCCTCCCATCGCCACCATGATCGATCCATTCACAGGAGAATTAATGTTTTAAAGACTATAACGTTTGCCAATATGCCGGCATGGGGTCACATTTAATAAATTTCAAGGATCACCGTATCCTTTTTATTAAAGAGGAAACTATCACCTGCTTTTTTGTGTAGTAATAATGTTGCAAGTGGAGCATAGGGTGAAAGAAAAAATATTGGCTGATCATCTATCAGTTGCTTACCCAATCCGGCTGCAATAAAAAAAGAATGGTCCGGACATCTTACAAAGGCACCTGTTTGAGCAGTTGTATAAATGATATCTGTATTTACTTTCTGTAGCTTGTCAAGCTCCTTGATGTTTTCTGCCAGTTGCCGTGCATACATATCTTTTTCCAGGTGCCCCATCGCTCTTCCTGTTTCGTATTTATCACCTGCCGAACTTTTGCCTTCACTATTAGCCGCTTCCTGCGCGTTATCAATAGCCGATTTTGCCATCGCAATTCGTTCTGCTATCAGTAGCTCTCCGGCTTTTTTCAGACTGGATTTAAAGGCGATCATTTCCTGGCTTGTCATAAATTGTCTATTGAATCTTAGTCAATTTAATAAAATTTTCCACCAGTCTTTCGTTTATATCGCTCCTTCGTCAATAGTTTTTTTAATTAGATGCGTTTCAGGAACTCATCTAATTAACATCAATAAAATTATTACTACAATGAAAAATTATATCAT
This sequence comes from Chitinophaga oryziterrae, assembly GCF_009758125.1. GTDB lineage: Bacteria > Bacteroidota > Bacteroidia > Chitinophagales > Chitinophagaceae > Chitinophaga > Chitinophaga oryziterrae. Next base: position 1,144,947 of record NZ_WRXO01000001.1, on the reverse strand, counting down.
TGTAGTAATAAGATCAAATTCCTTTTGATTGATGCGCTTTATCACCTTTTATAAATCTGGCCACTATTCTCTTAAATATAGCTGTTTTACGAAACCTAAAGGCAATAAATGACCATGCGGCGATTAATAACGCAGCTATCATATGGTAATGTTTAAAGTGTTTGGGAAAGATTATTTATATGGTTACAACCAGGCGTTGCCCATCCGGAACATCTAAATTCCAAAGTTCAGCGATGCCCTCTATTTTAACGTTGATCGTTTTTACGGTGAGTTTTCCTTCGGCGGCTAATGCGAACATTTCCGGAAGTATTTCCTTAAATAGCAAACCAACCTGCTGCTTTGACCAGGCGCCAAGTCCTGACCCGGTTAACTGAAGATTAACGCTTCGCAGATTGGCAGCCGATAATTGGATTAGATCGCCGGCCATACTACCAACAGAAACATATCTCACCCGGTTCGTAAAAGCCCCATCGCCTTTTAAACACGCCAATATCATTTCCGCTGTATGTCCCCAGAGATAATCGATAACAATATCAATAGGTGTTTGCTTATGAATCGCTATAAGCTGTGCTTTAAATTGTTCATCATCCTGAACAACAGAAACTATCTCATCCGCGCCCAGCATCAACAGGTCATTCAGTGACTGCTGGTTTCTACCTGTAGCAATGACCTTCTTTGCACCGTAGTGTTTGGCGATCTGCACTGCTACCCTACCCGTAAAACCGGTAGCGCCATTGATCAGCACTACATCACCAGGCTGAATATCCGCTTTAAACCGTAATCCCATTGCCGCACCAATGACCGCATTAGGCAAGGCCGCGGCTATGGCATCATCCAGCTCTTTAGGCAATTTGACTATCCTGTCTTTATGAATGGTCGCTTTTTCTGCCAGCATACCACTTACGCCCATGCCATATATCTTCGTTCCATCTTCGAGCAGGCAAACACCGTCGCCTCCAATCACTCTTCCACCCTCTCCGGGTGCATCACTTGAATAGTGTTTACCGTTAGCACGCCCTTTATCAAAGTGTTTGATAGCAACCGCTTTTACAGTTACCAGTACTTCATCGTCATTTTGTGCTATTGGCTCAGGAAAATCAACATACTGAGGCAATTCTCCTTTTTGATACATTACTGCTGCTTTCATTTCTTTTCTTTTTGTTAAGGCAAAATTAGCCCCGAAGCAGTACCCGGACGATAACATATGTTATCAAGTTCAGAAATGTGGTTTGCCTTTTGCCAGTTTGCTTTTAATACGGCTTAAATGCACCGTACTGACACCCAGGTAAGAGGCGATATAGTGTTGCGGTACCCGTTGCACAATATGCGGCCTTTCGCTTAGCAGGTTCTGATAACGTTCTTCGGGTGTGTCTCTTATAAAAGAAACAAGTTCTTTGGTATAATGTGTAAGCCGACGGGAAAAAATCTGCAGTAACAATTGCATAAAATCAGGCACCTGACTCAGCTCATGTAACAACTGAGTAACATATTGTTTAGGAAGTAAATAAACAACGGATGATTCTATGGTCTCAATTGTAAACTGACTTGGGATATTATTTACAAAGCTTTCCAAAGAAGCCAATCCTTCATTTTCAAAAAAGAACTGCACTGTTTTATCATTGCCGTTGTTATTGAAAAAAGTACGCACACAACCTTTTTCAATAAAGATATACTGCTGAGATATTTTCCCTTCTTCCAGCAAAACAGTCTTTGCAGGAATCTCAAGTCGGGTCTGAAATTCCAGGTATTTATCCCAAAAAACATTTAATTCCGGAAACTGCGTTTTAAAATGGAAAAGCATATGCTAAGATAAAACTTCATATTTTATTCTTATCTTAATTCCGTTAAGCCTATCCAGACACATCAAATAACCCATTTGTTATGAATTCACGTCGCGATTTTTTACAAAAAATTACAGCTTCTGCAATAGCATTGACTATACTGCCACGCTACAGTATGGCAATGCCCGAACAGCCTTATGATGGTCCTGTGTTAAGAGTAGCCATCATGGGACTCGGAAGTTACGGTTCCCGCGTGGCAGAAGCCATGCAATCCTGTAAGAAAGCCAAACTTGTGGGAGTAATAAGTGGTACGCCATCGAAAATCAAAGACTGGCAAAGTAAATACAGTATCCCTGAAAAGAATTGCTACAACTACGAAACCTTTGATAAAATCAAAGACAACCCGGATATAGATGCAGTATATGTAATCACGCCTAACGCCCTGCATCATCCACACGTAATCAGGGCAGCACAGGCTGGCAAACATGTGATCTGTGAAAAACCAATGGCACTGAATGCAAAAGAGGGCCAGGAAATGATCAACGCATGCAAAAAAGCCAATGTGAAACTCCTGGTAGGATATCGCATGCATTTTGAACCACATACCTTAGAAATCATCCGAATGAGGAAAGCAGGGGAATTTGGAAAGATCCTGTTTTTCCAGGGCCTCTGCGGATTCAAAATAGGGGATCCTAATCAATGGCGCCTGAACAAACAACTGGCAGGCGGTGGCTCCCTGATGGATATAGGCATTTATGCGCTCAATGGCTCCCGGTATATGATAGGTGAAGACCCAATATGGGTAACCGCCCAGGAGACAAAAACAGACCACAATCTGTTTAAACCAGGGGTGGATGAAACCATCCAGTTCCAGATGGGCTTCCCCGGAGGAGCGGTAGCTTCTTGTCTTTCGACATACAACATGAATAACCTGGACAGGTTTTTCCTGAATGGAGAAAAAGGATTCGCTGAATTACAACCTTCCACAGGTTACGGTCCCATTAAAGGACGTACCAATAAAGGTGAACTGAACCAGCCCATTGTAGTACATCAGACTTTACAGATGGAAGAGATGTCCGCGATCATACTGCAAGGTAAACAACCCGTAGTACCAGTGGATGGAGAAGAGGCATTGAAAGACCTGAAAGTAATCGATGCTATTTATGAAGCGGTTAAATCCGGCAACAAGATAACATTGAAATTAGCTGAATAAAAAACAGGCTGTCAAAAGTAGCTAATACACCCTCGATATGTTTGTGGCAAAACATAATAGGCTCCTGACGGAGCCCCGTTTTTGTAGTAAACAAATAGAATAACAAAACACTGATTCCGTTAGGAGTCCCCTATTATTCGCGAGTTAGGGGACTCCTAACGGAGTCTATTATGTAGAAGATAGATTGTTGCTACAAACACGGGGCTCCTAACGGAGCCTTTTTAATGTCTACTAATGCTTTTGACATACTCTTTTAATCTTATTTTAAAAATATCTTTCGGATAGCGCTATTGCCTGCATCCATTACATATATATTTCCATCTTTATCTACACATATTCCATTCATATTTTTGAAATATGCTTCTGATAGCGTGCCATTTACGAAACCCGATTTAAAAGACTGATAAGTTCCTCCCGCTCCAGTGATAGTTGTTACTAACCCTCCGGGGGTAACCATTCTTACCGATTGGTTCAGGTCATCAATAAAGATAATATTGCCGGCGGCATCAAATGCCACTCCTAAAGGACTTCCCATTCTGGCAACATTTCCCTGTCCATCGGTATAGCCGGTATTGCTTTGATCTCCGGCCAGTATTGAATACGTCGCCGATACTTTATGGATAAAAGGATTGTAATAATCACCTCCCCCATAATAAATAACGCCTGCATCATCAATGACCATCTGCTGCGGAACAGATAAATACCCTGATCCTATTCTCGTAAGTACGCCACTTGCTTCCAATTTATATACGCCCTGATACTCTCTGCTAAGGAATATAGTACCGTTTTTGTCCACACCTAATCCACCAGGCAGCCTTTCTGCAATGTTTACCAGGGTAGTCACATCTCCGTCAGGAGTAATTTTCCGGACATATGATCTTTGATAATCCCCATCCTTCACATACAGATTATCTTGTTTGTCTATAATAATTGTTTTTGGGTCGTTAAATAATGCACTGGCAGCAGAACCGTCCCCATGCCCACTTACGCCGCTACTACTTCCGGCAAAAGAACTCACATCTCCGTTAGGTGTAATCTTTTTCACCTGATTCTGATCAAGCGTATATAAATTTCCCGCCTTATCAATTGCAAGACCTGTTGGGGCAGATAATACACCTGCAAGAAACGTCATTACACCCGCACGTCTAAACACAGGACCCGTAGCATCCAGCGTACTTACCCTTACATTCACAGTACCAGTACTTACTGTCGCTGGCGTCTGTACCTGCAATTCGGTTTCCGTAGCACTTAAAACAGTAGCCACCACTCCGTTAAAAGTTACCTGGTTGTCAGCGGCATTCAAACTAAAACCAATACCTGTGATGGTGACCACCGTACCTGCTAATCCGTTATCCGGACTTAATTTTATCACCCCTAAATTCTGCTCTTTGAATAATGGCCCACCAGTCTCCTGCCCGTTTACCCATACCTTCATATTGCCTGTGCCAGCCCCTGCAGGAACTGTTATCACCAGTTGCTTTTCATCAGCAGATTTCACCACTCCTTTCACTCCATTAAAACTCACTTCGTTCTCATCTTTCTCTATACTGAAATAATTACCGGTGATAGTAACATCTTTTCCGGCAGGACTGCTCAGGGGTGTTACTACAGCTAACACCGGTGGTGGCACCACCGTAAATACCGGACCTACCGTTTTCTCTCCGTTAACAGTTACACTCAATGGCCCTGTAGCTACATCATCCGGCGTAGCTACCACTAACTCTGTACCGGTTGCACTGATGACAGTCCCTGGCTTTCCATTGAAGACGATACTGTTCTCAGCAGCCACCGTACTAAACCCTTCTCCACTAACAGTAACATGCGTGCCCTTTCCACCTTTTAAAGGCTTTATTTTACTAATATTCTGAAATGTAAACACCGGACCGGTTACTTCTTTACCATCTACAATTACCTTCACCGGACCACTACCCGCTCCTACCGGCACAGCTGCTATCAAGAATGTATCATTCACAGTGGTGATAATAGCTTCCTTTCCATTCACCATCACCTTTGCCGGTGCAGATAAACTACTGAAACCCGCCCCATGAACAGATATGTTAGTGCCGGCAGGACCATTCAACGGACTCACACCCTGCATACTCAGGTTCTGATAAGTATAGGTGCCTGCTTCCACCTGCTTCCCGGACGCTTTGATAATGAGTTGTCCGGATGTACCCTTCTCCGGCGCAAGCACTGTCAATACAGTATCATTCACATCTGCCACCTTCGCTATCTCTCCGTTAAAAGTCACTTCATTATCAGCTGCACGACGGGCAAAGCCACTACCATTAATGGTAATAATAGTCCCGGCTTTACCACTGTTAGGCCAGAACGATTTTACAGCAAGTGTCATCTTCAACTCCTCCTGTTTATCTCTCTTACAGGCTGTTGCAATAACAAAAAGCCCAAGGAATAAGTATATAAAATATTTCATGATCATGATTGTTTTAAAAAGAATACCGCATACCCATCTGCACCTGTGCCCTGGAATTAAAGAAATCTACCGCATACGGTTTGCCTGGATTTTCGTAGATGTATACAGGATAGTTCCCAGGATTCTGCTTTGCAGGGAAAGCTGGCGTCAATCCTACACTCGCTGTAGAGTTAAATGTATTGGGAGAGAAATAAACCTTTCCCCAGTTACTGTTCAGCAGATTGGTAATATTGATCACCTCTATCGTAAATGTGATAAACTGATCTTTTGAGAAATGATACTCCTGCGCAAAATGAAGGTCTGCCTGTATATTCCATGGCGTACGACCAGCATTACGTTCCGTAAAATCTCCTCTGCGGCTGTGCAGGTATTTATCGCCATCTATATATTGATTGAATGCGGCAGCCTGCTGCTCATCCTGGAAGAACTTAACCGCATCTGCCGCACGGGGAATGTATACCAGGCTTACCTGTTGTGGCAATCCCTGTATACTGTTATTTACAATACCGTATGTAAAAGGACTACCGGATTGTGCTGAACCGAACAGACTGACAGTAGTGTTCCATTTCGCATTCCAGTTCTTATTATAATTGATGTTCAGTACTATCCTGTGACGGATATCGAAGTTGGAAGATGCCAGTCCGGGGTTATTTGGATTTAATGCCTGATTAAGCTGCCAGTTACTTTCCATAGAGTTCCTGATACCATTGGAGACATCCTTAGATTGTCCATAGGTATAAGCCAGAGAAGCATATAATCCGAAAGGATAATTACGGTTTATTGTTCCTGTCAGGCTATAACGATATCCCTTATTGGTATTACCCAGTTCATAAGCATTAGAAAAATGCGGATCCACCGTACCACTGAAAACAGGTTGTTTATGAGCAGAATCGTACGCATAATAACGGGGATCATCTTTAATATTTACCTGCTTAAACATTACATCCTTAATGGTTTTAGTAATGATCCCCTCAAAGCCCAGCTTATACCCAACAGGAGTTGTATAATCCAGTGCAATACTCGTACGCCACACCTGCGGCATTACAAAGTTATTATCCAGTACATCTACCTGTGTTTTACCTGCACGTGCATTATTTGTTACAGCCCCATTTGCCGTAATAAAATCAGCAATGCCATTCTTCCCTGGTTTCAAAGGATCGCTGCCCGGAACAAAGGCTTTTGTATCTGCTTTCTGATCAAAAGAACCATAATTCACCCCATTGTTATAGTAAGCATATGCCAGCCATGCAAAAGGGATACGGCCTGTAAACAAACCTGTACCACCACGCAGGATAAGGCTCTGATCACCATTCCAGTCGAAACGGAATCCTAAACGGGGAGATAGCTGTACTTTATTTAAATAATTATTGTTGATACGATTGAGTGGCGTATAGGTGTAAGTATTACCAAAAAAATCATCTGTATACGCGTTGCGTGTTTGTTCGCTTAATGCAGGTTTATTGGGCAACATTGTATAATCTGTTCTCAAACCCGGCATCAGTTTCAATTTGTCTGTCAGCTGAATTTCATCCTGTGCATACACACTCATCATATTCACATTAAACTTAGCTTCAGGATGTGCCAGAATATAATCACGATCATTATTAGTATAGTTATAACTGCCACGAACACGATAAGGCGTATTATTCAGATAATCATCAATACTTAAATAATCTACACGGCCATTCCAACTGTTCACAAAACCATAATCAATATGATATAACTCATTATGTGTACCAAACAGCAGGGTATGTTTTCCTTTATGCAATGTTAAGTTATCGCTGATCTCAATAGTACGCTGTTTCATATCGAAAATGGATGCTTCCCTGTCTGTGCCAAAGTAAATGGTAGTACCGGGAGAACGTCCCATAATCTGCACCTGTGGCAAAGCAGGATTAGCAGTAGGGTTACGCTTATCATGTACAATACTGTATCCCGCAATAAAGCTATTCGATAGCTGATTATTGAATCTTGTTTTCAGTTCTGCTACAGTAGAACTCTGGTTATTGACCTGCTGATAAGCCATACTGCTGAAACGAAAATCCTGCTGATCACGGTCCATATTAATGGCTTCCGAATGGATAGTATTGTTACGCAGAGAAAGCTGATTCTTATCATTGATATTCCAGTCCATCCTGTTAAAGAATTTCATGGAACGGGCATATGAATTATACGCACCGGCAGTACCAGGATCTATTTGATAACGTTGTAAGGTTGCATTCCGTATATCATCCGCATCTTTTATACTCATGATATTCGCGGTCTCTTTATAGCCCACCTGTAATTGTGCAGGGTCCTGCCTGCGGGTAATTTCCTCATTGGTAAAGAAAAACACCTTATTTTTCAGGATAGGAAAACCTATGCGCAAACCTGCCTGATAATCATAAAAGTCATTATCCATCTTGCCCAACGGGCTCTTACCGGTTAAAGCAGCATTGCGGCCAACCCCATATACAGAACCTGTTACCTTATTAGTACCACTACGAGTAACCGCATTAATACTACCACCTGTAAAGTTTCCGATCTTCACATCAAAAGGCGCCAGATATACCTGCATGTCTTCAATAGCATCCAGCGATATCGCATTGGTTCGGGTACCCGAACCCGCCATGCCGGAGCTACCGGTAATCCCTCCCATAGAAGGACTAAACCCTATCGCATCGTTATTAATAGCTCCGTCAATGGTCACATTATTATAACGGAAATTTGTCCCTGCAAAAGAGTTGTCTTTTGAACCCTGCGGCACCAGTTTAGTAATATCCTGTATGCTGCGGGAAACAGTAGGCATATTAGCAACCTGCACCCTGCTGATATTCTGACCAGCACCAAATGTATTTGCTTTAGGTCCTGCTTTGGTTCCTTTAATCACTACTTCGGATAATTGTTTCCCCTTATCTGTCAGTATGAAATCAAACTGCAATGGCTCTCCCAAACGGATCGAAAATCCCTCTTTCGTCTGGGCTTCCATCCCCATCATACTGATGCTGATGCTATAAGGACCACCTATACGCAGGCCAGGAAGAAAAAAGCGTCCGTCAGCACCGGTAACTGTCCCGTACTTTGTTCCGGACGACTGATGCACCGCTACCACCGTAACACCAGGCAGTAACTCGTTCTTATCATTGGTGATCTTTCCACTTAAACTACCATTCGTTTCCTGCGCACTTATCTCCAGACCCGAAGTAATAAGAAGTATAATCAGTAAAAATATCTTCATCTCAAAATGTCTTTTAATTGTTATTGATTCACCCTTAACACCTGGTCTATTGTATGCAATACACCATTCCCTGTCAGCACATTGCTTTTAATGACGTTTATAGTCCCTGTATTGCCTGATCCCTGCAAAGTAACGCCTGTATACTGCACACCAGTTTTAATCAGTCTAACGGTGATATTATTGCCATTCAGCATACTTTGCTGACTCTTATCAGTAGCATCTGTAGTAAGGATATAATCATAGATGAATTTTCTTCCCTGAAACATCGTATAGTACAGCATATCCTTTAATATAGCAGGAGAAGTAGCATTTACACTATCAATGGATGAATAACCCATTTTCCGGAAAGCGTTATTGGAAGGTGCCAGTACGGTATATACATCGCTGCCTGCCAGCATTGTTTTCATATCCGCCTGCTGTAATGCTACATTCAAAAAAGTAAGCGCGGTATCTGCTGCAATAGCATCCGAAAGAGAAGCATTCACCAATGGCTGTAATACTGCATCCATCACCTGTATCAATCCATTCTCAGCAGCCAGATTATAAGCCAGCACACGTGTACCATTGATGGTCACCACTGTATCTGCATTCTTCACCCAATGCGTAACATACATTTTGGCGCCGGCATCGGTGGTGAGTTCCTGATTAAAAGTATAAGGCAGTTTGTTTAATTCCCATGTACCACTAAGTATATGATAAGACACTATATTGTTCAATACAGTTCCGCTTTCTATTCTTACCGCATCGCTATTGGCATAACCTGCCTTTATAAATGCATTATTATCCGGCACTAACACTGTAAAAGGGCCGTCACCCGACAGTTTCTTTATATAACCGGTACGTTCAAGCACTGTATTGAAAGAAGAGAAATTGAACAGGTTATCCGCTATCACATAACTGATACGATTTGCGCTGTTATCCGGTTGTGCTGTATCATCCTTTTTACATGCTGCCAGAAACAGCATCGCTATATATATTGCTCTTTTCATTTATTCTGATTTATGGCATGAGTAATCCTTCATCCACTACATGGATCACCCCATTAAGCACCCTTATATTCTTATCAGCAAGTGGAAGCGCCGGTTTATCCGAACCCAGTCTTTTTACTAACACCTGCCCGTTGCTATTACTAAAGTCGAGACGGATGATGTGCGATTTATTATTGTACAGAGATCCCTGTTTTATTAGCAACCCGCTTACGCTACTTCCATTATCCAGTAGTTCATTCTCGAAGTAAACCATATTCATATCACGCGGACCTGTACCAGGGCCGTAAATACCGGCATAGTCCAAACGGTTAGGTAATAAAAGGGAATCCATCGCTGAAGTAGGCACTACGAAATAGTTATCGGCATCCAGATCCGGGGAACCTATAGGTAATGCACGCACAGAATATTCACGGATATCTTCTACTGAATTAAACCCGCTTTTTTTGAAGGCATTATTGGTAGGTGCGAATAGAGTCAGTTGCCCACCTGTTCCCGGCATGGCCGACAGTAAAGGCAGATTCAGCAAACCATTATCATAGGGAAATGCATCCAGGTACAGGCTATCATTGATCCGGCAGGCTTCCAGATAAAAGCTGAAACGCTCGTCCGATTGAAGATAAGTGAGCATATCCATCTGCGGAAGTGGCAACAACTTGTCCACCGGGTAAATAGTAGCTGTAACACTTTGTAATGCAATTCCCCATTTACTAACGGCCTTGCCGTTTATCATGAGACTATCATTATGCACACCGGCAAACAGCAGGTAGGTATAGGGATAATCAGCGGAATAGTTAGGAATATCCACTGATTTTTTTAACGATGTCAATACGATATTAATGAATGCAAGGGATAATGATTCGGGAAGAACATTACCTGCTGATACATAATAAGACAACAGGTCATTCAATTCATCGGCTGTCGCATTATTTATTTTATCCATTGTCCACCCTGCATCCTGAAACGCTTTATCTGTAGGCGCCAGCAACGTAAATGCCTTCGAGCCTGTTGCTTCCAGTTTTGCATCCATGCCTGCCCGTTTCCAGGCAGTATTAAAGTAGGTATAAGGAGACTTCTCCAATACTTCATTCAAAGAAGCGGCAGGGCCATTATAATCCACAGCCTCTCCTACCGGCGCCGGTGATATATCCTGTTTACGGCAGGATACGAATACAAGTAATAATATGATGACTGATAATCTCATTTTAATTATTTTATTTGATAAGTGTCTGCGGATATAATAACAGGTCATCTACTATATGTACAATACCATTTGTAACAATATGGTCTGCACCCATTGCCACACCGTTTTTGTAGTGGACCTGGTATGGCCCGTTAATGCCCGATTGCCCCGCATCATCGACTACTGTAATACTATGCGTCTCCTGCTGTAAAAATTCGTTGTAATTATAATATGGTTTGATAGAGAAACCAGGAAGGTGTATATAAGTACTTATACCTCCATAGTCAACATTGATCTGTTGCCAGTCTGTTGAGAATATATGCCGGGGCTCTTGTATCAATGAATATATACCAAAGGCAATGGCCTGGAACTTATCAGGATCCATTTTGTTAATACTGTCAGCCGTTAAGTCATACTTCCGGAAAGCATCATTATGCGGTGCAAACACCGTAAATGGTCCTTTTTCTTTCAGCCCGTCCCATAGCTTAAAACGTTTCATGGCAGTTACAAACAGGGAAAGACTGGTATCTGCCATTAAAAAATCCTGCACTGTTCCCTGCGTATATCTGAAAGGCATGCGCACAACATGCACTACTCCATTTGCCAGCGCAATATTCCTTTTGCTGTTACTATACACATATGCGCCATTCACATACACCGTTCTGTCGCTTGCTCCACTGCCATAGTTTACATTCTTTGAAACAGACACATACATTTCCGGCCCCGCCATGGAAACATATCTGTTCCCCAACTGAAAAGGAAAATCAGAAATATATTTTCTGTCCCTGAAACCCTGGCACTTTAATGCAAAGCGCAGACTATCCACATTCATTGTTTCGAAGTCCTTTGCGCTGGTAATACCAATCGAATTAAAGGCCGCATTATCCGGTGCAAAAAATGTAAATGGTCCTGGCTGATTCAAACTATCTGACAAACCCGCCTTTTCCAGTGCGGCGGATAGTAAAGTCAAATCGTAATTATTCCTGATAAAACTGCCTATAGACCTTGACTCGGCAGTCTTATCCCCTGGTATAGTGAGATCTTCTTTCTTGCAGCCTGCAATGAATAGCAGGGATATAAAAAAAGTGATCAATTTATTGTATTGCATACTTTATTAATTTATTAGTAAACAGGCGGTTCGTACTTGCGCTGTATGGTCATCAGGAAAAATCTCCCGTTCACGTATTCAATAGTATTGACAGTTGCGAAAGACCTGTTTAAATATGTTCCCGAACGGATACTTACTATCATACCTGTCAGTTGATCTGCCGGAATTTTAAAAGCAACATCAAAACTGGGTGATGTAGGCCCCACTGATAACTCTGAAAAACGCCCGTAGCTGTCACCCGAGTACTGATAAAAAGGATTATTCTCCGGTGTATATCCTGGTGCCAGAAAAGTGAAAAGCTGTGTGGTATTACCGGTAAATATTCTATTGGAAGAGGTATCCGGGAAAAGGGGGAAACTATAATACGGACTTACCTTTGCTACAAGCGAACGAATCAGCGGCGTCATATAAACACCTGTATACCCGCTAACAGGTTTTGCAAGATTAGGATCTTTCATACTATTCAGTGTATAAAACACATTCATGGTATCCCTGATCTTTACATTTGCCCTGTTATCGTTATCCGCCAGTTTTCCATACTGGAAATACCCTTCAGAACTGAGGTTATAAAAGTTTACATATACCAGGGAATCCGAAACAGGCTGTTTTACAAAGGTTTCATTACGCACATAAATACCCGCTGTTTTATGAATAGCTTCCTGCTCCAGTACATGCATCGTATATACTTCACCGGCGGTAAAATCCACTACTGTATCTATCAGCACCGTTTTACGCAGGTCATTACTCAGTTCATAAAAAGGGACCGTACTTAAAGGCCTGCTCAGAAACATAATACGATGTTTACCGGAAGGGATCTGTGCCCAGCTGGAAAGATCGTATCCGTTCAGTATAGGTCCTGCCAGTACTTTAGCCGTACCAGGATACTCTGTCTGGTAGGTAGCTGTATTGGCAGCATCAGGATAAGGCCTGGCCCATGTAGCCCGTTTATCTAAAAAATCTCCTGTAACAAGTGATTTTACGGGTGCACCATCTGCATTCATCTCAGGGTCCATCAGGAAAGTGAGGAAAGGTAGTGGTGCATCTTTATTATCAATAGTAATATTGTAATCAAGGTTATTGAATACACGTAAATAAGCAGGATTGCTGATGGTAGTAAATTCAGTTTTCCGGCATGCTGTACCTGCTAACAGTACCAGTAAAAAGAGAAGTATAAATCTATGATACATGTGCTATTTATTATGCTTTATAATGATCATCCTGGCTTGTTCCATATAACCGACCAGCGCTACCGTATAAAAACCGGGCTCGCTGCCAGGTAAGCCTGCTTTATATAATGCAGGATTGGCTATGAACTGCTGCCCCTTTAACACCGCCACATTTCTAAGCCAGTCTCCGGGTAATACAGCAGGTTGAGAAGCGTAAGCAAGAATGGAATTATAAAAACCGGTATTAAACTTTACATAAGGTGATTGTATAACAGGAACGCCTGTTAATAAATGTTGCCCGGGAAAAGGGTCTGAGAAAAGTTGTCCGTTCTCCTGTGTGAAAGTAACTTCTGGTAAATCCGGGCAAAAATTCATGAACCGTACCCAGCTGGGATATTCTGTTTGAAGATTGCTATAAGTGCCATCTTCGGTTGCGCCGTTATAATACACTGCGCTCAGGTTATTGGCTACAAAACTAATAGCTGCTTTACCATCTTTGCCTTCATACACCCACATGCTTTCGTTATCAGCGGGAGAAAGCGACAGGGATTTCTCTATCAGTACAGCACCTCCATCATCCATTACTTTAACAGTATGCTCCCCCCTGATGTATCTTGCATATTCAGAAGCAACCGCAAAATCAAGTGCCCCTCCAACAGTTTCCCCATCTACTGTCACACTTATTTTTTTACCCGGTAATACATTGATTGCCTGTAATCTTGCATAGGTAATGTTTTGGGGTTCTATATCATTAATAATCCTGAAAGCGTTATACTTTGCTGTCACTGTTTCCCCATTCGGATTACCGGTCGGGAACCTGAAATTGGGGCAATCTGCTACCACTATCGTATATACACCACCGGGCTGAAATGTCTTAAATGGAGAGAACGTGAGTTTTGAATCTGTTAATCCCACCTGGTTCGGATAAATCCTTCGGCCATCCATCATGATCCTGCCGGTAAGCGGATCTATAACGTCCAGATCCAGTGTACTACCTCCTACCCCTGGCACCTGTCCGCCGGCAGTAGCAAATACTTTAAACTGATAAGTACCATAAGGTATCTCTATATAATCCGAGTAAGCGCCGGGTGCCACGTTTTCCAGACCAGCTATAGGTGCACCATCTGCCCAGGTCATACTCACAGGGCCTTTTACCGCATAATCATTCACGCCCAGATTCAGCAACCGTATTTTAAAATTCTCCGGATTTGCAGGAGAGGATATAGAACGTGGTATAGCCATCAGGGAGTCTGCACCTGCAAAAGAAGTGAAGTAATAATCCGTTGGATGATTAAAATCATCTTTTGCACTTACACCTCTTGTTAAGTTAATACGCCTTTTCAAAGTAAGATTTGCAAAACGTATATCTGTTGCCATTCCATCAGCATTTACAAAACGCTGCGGGATGTAATAAGTAAGTCCCATACGTCCTGTTCCGGGAAAATAGATCGTTCCGATGGTATTACTCTCATTATAACCATCTTCCTTGTCAGGCGCTAAAAAGCTTGTTAACTGCTGCCCGTTCACCATCAGTTCAGTGGCGCCACGCAGATTTACGATACGTATGCCGGATGCAGCATCCGCACCGGTGTTTACCCGGTTATCATAAGAAAAATCAACCTTTTTGGTGCATGATACCATTCCTGCTCCCAGCAGGCACAATAACAAATATTGTATACATCTGATCATCATAATTCTAATTAATATTTTACAATGTATAGCTCAGTCCAAGCATTATCTCCGATCCGCGCTTATAACTCCGTCGGATATACTGTTTTCCATAATATTTACCACCGGTATCAGGATTTGCATATACTTCCTGTAATGGACGGTCCAGTATATTCTTCGCATATCCTTTCAGTTGCAGGTGTTTTAACAAACGCTGACTGAATACTATGTCCAGCACCGGATTAGGACGGGTATATAAATCCGGTGTACCATCCAGGTTCACTTGTATCAAGCGCTCCCCTACCATGTTAAACGTGGTGGTGATATCTGTGCCTCTGCGTGGATTGTTATAGTTCAGGTAAACATTCACAGAATAAGGAGCCTGTTCGAACAACGGGCTATTAGCTGGTGCGCGACGGTCTATTGCCTGTGAAGCGGCCATTCTCTCCTTTGTTTTCTTTATCTCACTTTGTGCCAGCAACAGGTTGGACCCCAGATAGAAATTGCTTAATGGTTTATATAATATACCCAGGCTCTTTACTATTTCCAGCTCTACACCATATACACGTCCTTTATTAGGATCATTCTGGAATTCAATGGCCGGAAACTCAGGGAAACGTGCATCCAATCCTGTTGAATTCTGTTTGTATACTTTTGTCAGCTGATTATCTATCTCTTTATAAAACACTGAAGCAGAGATCACTTCCCCGGGAGCCGTAAACCATTCCCATCTGAAATCGTAGTTAGTCGTTAACTGATTTTTAAGTTTAGGATTACCTACTACCAGGGCAAACTGGAAAGGATCAAAATCAAATACGTTTGTCAGTTCTCTCAATTCGGGACGGGCCAGTGAAGTACTGTATCCCAGTCTGAAATTCATTTTTTCCTCCAGGGTATAAGTAAGGTTGGCAGAATAGTAAGGTTTGTATTTCGTTTTATATACAGAGTTAGGTTCTGTGTATACAAGGTTTACCTTATTCCCGTTCTTGTCAGGTGTAGTGATAGAAGCATCCAGGAAAACGCCGGAGGTATCAACTGCCGCCTGAATATCTGTCATTTCAAAACGCACACCACCAGTGAAGCGCAGGTTCTCTCTCAGATGAAGGTCCAGCATACCATAGAAAGCACGGGTTTCATAAAAGCCTCTGTAGTTATTAGGAGATTTCTGGATATTATATAAGAACCCGCCTACCATTGGCTGCCCTTCGCCATTATAGCTGGAGGCTGGTCTTATGCCAATACGGTTATATCCCACCAGGCGATCCAGGTTACCATCTACTTCATATAAAGGCAATGATTTACTTTCAGAATAATTAGATCCCGGCAGGAATAATACGTTCTCTGTAAAGTCCCGTTTGCGATGCAGGTAGTTGACACCGGTTTTAAATTCCTGTTTCAGTCCTGCTATTTTAAATGGAACAGCTACATCTGCTTTATAGTTATAGTTTGTTTCACGCAATTTCCTGAACCTGCGTCCATTAGGATCTGCCTGAATGATACCATAAGGGCCATAGCCATTTACATAACCGGATACCAGTGAGTACAGATGAGAAGTATAGGTAGGAGTAGCGCCTGCATTTGGTGTTGTTGATGGCACGTCATAAGTACCTCCGTTTAATGGTTTATAATCTGCCAGATTCACGAAACGGTAATCAGGATCATCCTGTCCGGATGAAGAAGTGGCCATGTTATAACTTAACCTGATACCTTTTATCAGCTTATGTTCTCCCTGTAAATTAAATGTATTTAATGTACGGTAACTTTGTTTAAGCGAATAAACGATATTGGATACAGTACCTGGTAAGCCGGTATATTCATAATGTCCATACAGATTGCTTGCTTTAGTTTCAGCCCCCCGGCTGCCAAGATATTGCATACTGATCTCATGTTGCGGATTAAAACGATATGTTAATCCACCCAGGAAACCATAGTTTAATGTTTGTGTACCTGTATTCTCCTTATAAGTAAGATATCTACCTAAATGAATATTATTTGGTGTGATGTAATTAGGAATGATACGCGGACTGTACACATCGCTGTTACCGGATAATACCCCCTGATAAATACTCCACTGCGTGAGGTCCCCACCATAAATATCTGTAGTACGGCTATAATAATTCGCACCTGCAATGATACCTATCTTATGTTTCTTAAATACATCGAAACTATTTCCATAAGTAAGAGAATAAATCTGATTCAGCGGAGCCTGTTTGTACCTTGTAGTCATCACCGGATCAAATTCATGCATAATACCATTGATACGGTTCGCTTCAGCCAGTAAAGCAGGATCGTTACGACTGGCAGCTATTTTATCCTGAATATCCTTTAAGCCATTAGGATATTGTTTAGACAGGTTCAGAAAATCATTGCTTAATCCTTTGTCTTTTACTTTCTGTCCTAAAAATCCGGTTTCACTATTATAAAAACTATTCACTTTCCCATCCAAACCTACCTGCGTATTAAAACCGCTCTGTATAGTAATATTAAAAGTTTCATGTTCAGGGATTGATTTTGTTTTCAATTCAACGATACCTGCCGATGCATCAGCAGGTTTATCCGGTGAACTGGTTTTATATACAGTGATATTATCAAGCAGACTGGCTGGGATCAGGTCCAGAGGGATAGCGCTTCTATCAGGATCAGAAGAAGCAAGACGTACGCCGTTCAATTGTCCTATTACACTACGGTCTCCCAATCCCCGTATAGCCACGTACTTTTCATCCGTAATAGTAACCCCGGAGACACGTTGTAATGCCTGTGTGGTAGTAATACTGGCCGTTTTCTCTATGTTCTGTGCAGAGATACCATCAGAGATAATAGCGGAGTTCTTACGGTCGTTTAACAGCGAGGCTTCTGTATTGGTACGGCGACGCGCTTCTACCGTCACGCCACCCAGTGTTTTACTATCCTGTGTAATACTGATATTTAATATCTCCTTATCACCCACCTTTACTGTTTTGGTAGCATATCCTACAAAATAAAGTATCAATACATCCACGGTATCTTTTACTTCCACTGCAAACTTTCCGGCAGCATCTGCGGTAATATGATTACCTGTACTTTGTACAAGTATCTCAACACCACCTACCGGCGTATTCTTTTTTGCATCCCTTACCTCTCCTGTAACCGTCCTCCATTTACGTAGTGCAGGTGTTTTTTGCTGTATAACAATCTTACGGATGACGATCTTTTTATTATCCGCAGCTTCAAATTCCAATCCTGTACTTTGCAATAAACTATTTAAAATTTCCTGTACTGTTTTATTATCAAAACTGACAGTGTATTTTTTTGTTACTGCACTTAATTCTGCAGGATTGTAAAAGAACGTGATGCCTGAGCGTTGCTGTAAGATTTCAAGCGAACGGGATAATCCTTCATTTTTAAGGCTTATGCTTGTTCTTTTATTCAGTGCTCCATCCTGTGCCATCGCTGAAAACACTGTGAACAGTAACAATATTAAAACACGTCCCGGCCCGTATATAAGTCTTTGTAAAAATTTCTCCTTCATTCGATTAGTTAATTTTAGAAAATAGAATCCCCCTTATCATTGCGTTGCAATAATTTAAGTATCTGTATGATGAAATTGATGATGCTACCTGATCATAATAGTCCCGCTTTTACTTTTCTCTATCGTTAATCTGTAGGATAGAGAAATTACTTTAAGCATACCGTCTAAAGAATCACCTGTATCAAATGCCCCGGTGAATTTTGTTGTATCAATAGCAGGTTTTGCTACTTTTATTTTTACATCGAATAATTTCTCCATTTCACGGAAAACATCTGCCAGCGTGGAATTATTAAATACGAGTTGTTTGTTTGTCCATTCAATATCCACATCCATGTGCTTATCAATATTCACTATCCTGTTTAACTGATCGTATACCAGTCCCTCGTTAGCAGATAATTGTGTTTTCTTCTCATCAGTGGTTACAGCTACTCTTCCTGTTTTTACGCTTACGCTGGCAGCAGGGATACTGGTACCGTCTGTCACTACAAACGAAGTACCCAGTACCTGCACCTGTATATGCGGAGCTGTAACAGCAAAGACAGATGAGGGATCCTGTGCAATATCGAAGAACGCTTCCCCGTTCAGTTGTACATTTCTTTTATTTCCACGAAAGCGGACAGGGAATATAATTTCACTACCTGAATTCAGTATCGCAACAGAACTATCCGGGAGCACTATCTTTTTCACCTGGAATTTCATAGCAGCTACTTTCTGCATGGGTATAGGGTCTGTAATATCAAGTAGTTCAAACCTGTAAGTATATCCTGCTAATAATAAAAGGCAGGCAGCAGCAGCCATTCCCACCCATCTGAGCCATATTATCTTATGGTCCTTATTCATTGCTGCATGCAGGTTGCCAAGTACCTCTATACGCTGTGTTTCTGTATATTCTGTAACAGGTACCTGTTCCGCATCTTTCAATGCACGGCCAAACCATTCATTAATAAATGTGGTTTCTTTATCAGAAGCCTTACCGGCCAGATACCTGCTGATAATTTCTTTTAATTGCGCGATGTTCATTAGTTATATGTTCCCCTACATATATGTTCTCTAAAGGGAATCGCTTGTCCCGAAAAGGAAGGTTAAGGAATTATTAACAAACCAGAAATATGAGGACGATGGCAAGGTTATGACGGAGTGTTTTCAGGGCTATATGTAATTGATTCCGTACGGTTTTTTCAGATAAACCCATACGTATGGCTATTTCAGCTACAGATAAATGATGACGGCGGCTAAGCAAAAACATTTCCCGGGTTTTGTAAGGAAGGGTTTCCAGCTGGGCTTCTATTTCATTAAATACATCGGATTCATGGAGTTTATCCCATATAACATTTAATACCGGCATAAACTGCTCCTGTACCCTTTCCAGGTTTTCAGGGCTATCCATGATCTCTTTGAGCCTTTTGAGCGACTGATATCTTACTGCCTGTAGCAGGTAGTTTTGCAGCGAACCTGTTATTTCTAACTTTTCATGTCTGTCCCATAAAGAGATAAATACCATCTGCACTACATCTTTTGCATCATCATCAGATTTCAGCAATTTACCGGCAAATGTGAATAATACATGCCAATGCTCATTGAAAAACCTTTCAAAAGCGCTTTTATCACCCGACCTGACCTGATGTAACAACTCTATATCTTCACTACTTTGCATAGCTGCTCGTTTGGCATCGCAGTGCAAAATAATGCAATCATTTGCGGGAGTATCTTAATTTAATGTTATCAATTGGAAGAGGCCGTTACAGGGAGAACAATGGTGGCAATAACAGCGGAATATCTTCTGAATATAAAGAAAAATAAAGACCTTGCATTAAAACACATACATATGACAACCTTCTCTGTAAAAATCATTTCTATACAACAGGTGACTCATGATGTAAAATGCTTTCGTATAGAAAAACCGGAAGGTTATAAATATACCCCCGGACAGGCAACAGATGTATCTATCAATAAACCAGGATGGGAAAATGAAACCCGGCCCTTCACTTTTACCTCTTTAAACAGTGATGCCTACCTGGAATTCACCATCAAAAGATATAACAACGTTACCAATCAGTTACATCAGCTGGTAACAGGAGATGAACTGATGATCCGTGACGTATGGGGAGCGATCGAATATAAAGGGCCCGGGTATTTTATAGCAGGAGGGGCCGGTATCACACCATTTATAGCCATTCTACGTGAACTTCATCAGCAAAAAAAGCTGGACGGCAATATCTTATTCTTCTCCAATAAAACGGCCGCAGACATCATATATAAAGATGAATTAATCCATATGCTGGGAGAAAATGCCCGCTTTATTCTTACAAGAGAAGAAAAGGTTCATATTGATAAAGCCTTCTTACAGGCAAAAATCCCCGACTTCAATAAACACTTCTACGTTTGCGGCCCGGATAAAATGATCCAGGATGTAAATGCTACGCTGGAAGAATTAGGGGTAAAGTCAGAATCCCTCATATTTGAAAAATGACGGAGATCATGTCCTGAAATAACCCTCGTCATGATCTGTTTTTGCCCGTCTGGTTAATTTTGGCCGAAACAGCGTGACAAATGGTAAACGGAAAACTCAGTGAATACGAATCCTGGAAGAAAAGTTTAAAGGCACTGGAAGATGAAAACATTTATTTCAAAACCCGACTGGCACATATTCTAAAAACTGACCCTGACAAAGAGCAGCTGGAAGTATTGGAATATTTCCAGAACAGGTTCCTGAAAACTGATGAACAGATCAGCCTCTTAAGGCATGAGATCAGGGAACAGGAATACCTGCTTCAACCCACCAATGTGCACCAACTCAGGAAAACCATAGACCTTCAAAAAAGACTGGAAGTAAAGATTATCGTACTCCTGGAAAATGTCGAACATCTAAGGGTATCTTTCAATGATTACCTGTCTGAAAACTTCTCCTGATCACTGCCCGGTACCATAGATCAGATAGGGAATTTTAACCCCATATGTACAAATCGGGACTATAAGGGCTAAATTTGTACCCATAACAAGCTGTATAAATGGGACTCACAGGCAAACACTTCGAAGCAGAACCCCCGTTATCTGGTATCGTAAAACACTTTTACGCTATACAGACAACACCCGATTATGAAGAAAATACAGGACACCTTTCTCCCAATTATGAGATGATGCTGATCTTCAATTTCGGATCTCCTGTAAGAATTTCATTTGCCGCAGAGCCGTTAAGCAACCTACAAATTGAACATCTTGCATTGTTAGGGCCATTACGGAAAATGCTGAATTATGAGTTATTAAAAAATACGGATATCCTGGCCGTTGTATTTAACCTCGATGGCTTTTACCGCTTATTTCAACTCCCCATGGATGAAATGGACAGTGAAACGGTTCATTACCCTGATGAAGCCACTTACCATGAATTGTGGTCTATCTTAAACGGAACGCCTTACAACGACAGGCCACAAATCCTCAGTGATTATATTCTCTCTTTTACTCATATATCTGACAACGCATCTCTCCCATTGCTGGAAGGCGCCGGTTATTTTAATGACCCTTCCATCGAACCTGTCAAAGCCATTGCCGAAGATGCCAATTTATCTGAACGTACTATTCAATCGAGATTTAAAAAATATGTAGGATACTCCCCCAAAGAGATGCTGCGCTTTTTAAGATTCAAACAGGTGATTACCAGCATTGAACAAAATACAGGAAATGAAATAGACTGGTTTGACCTTATTCATGATTTTGGATATCATGATCAAAGCCACCTGATCAAAGACTTCAATCATTATTTGGGTATCAGTCCACAAACCTTTATCAAAAAATTCTTCGGGAAAGAGTTTTGTACAACAAAGCCGGGTAAGAACTACTAATATAATACACCTTGAATGACTTCTGAATGGCTTCTGAACAGGATAATCCTCCGTTTATCCTCCGTTTAAAAACGGAGGATAAACGGAGGATTATCCTGTTCAGAGCCTGTTCAAGTCCTGTTTACGACCATATCTCTCCCTGCTGACACTAATAATTGAAGCTATTCCTAACAACAATATCATCCAGGGAGCATACTTCATTAATTGCTGTACCAGGTCCGTGATAAAATTCGTCTTGTCTGATACCCGTTGAATAATCCATGCTAATGCCGCAATAGCCGCCAAAATAGCTCCGGCAATCCTGATATAGGGATAAGTACCTGTCCTGCTTAATAAAATCAACCAGGGGACTGTAATGGCGATTACGAAAAGCTGCATCAGCTCTATCCCGATATTAAATCCAAGAATACTTAATCCCATCCTGGTAGTATCGAGGTCAAGATTAGCCAGCGTACTGGCAAAAGCCATCCCGTGAATCAATCCGAATCCCGCAGCTATATAAGCCTCTTTACCGGAAAAAACCGGGCGTAAAGCATGGATAGCTGATACCAGGATAGAAATCGCTATCAAGACCTCTACCGGTTGCCCTGGTAAACGTAACCAGCCGGTAGCGGCGGCTAATAAGGTAATTGAATGACCGGCAGTAAAAGCCGTCACTACTTTTAAAAGACGGATAACACTGTATTTAGTCCCCCCGAAAGCACCCCATCGTTTCTCTTTTACCAGCAACGGTGCCGGTAACAATAACACCAGTAAGAACAACAGGTGATCTGTGCCTTCTGCAATATGCTGCATACCTAATGAAACCATACTTTTAAAACCTCTCCACATACTGCCGCCCGACTGGTTAATATGCAAAGGCAGGATAGTACCGGTAGGGATATCCAGGCGTATCACACCTACTTCTTCCGGCTGCTCACTGTAAACACCTTTTTCCCAGTCCTGACGAATAGCGACCAGCGCCTTATGTGTCACCAGCTGATGAATAATCACATCATAGTTCAGTGTAAAGTCCTTTGTACTAACACCGACTGGTGGCTGTAACCAGAGATGTGCCGTTAATTCCTGATAAGGACCGCTGGCGCTTTGCTCTACAGGTTGCACCCGCAGGTCCCGGACAGTCACTGTCCATGCACGCCCGTCAGCACTCACCGCGTGAATATGGGCAAGCAGGTAAGCGCGGAGTTCCGGAGACAGCCGCGCCACCAACGTACCCGAATTTTGTGCTACATCATGTCCAAAGGCCAGTTGCAATTCGCTTAGTGGTAGCTGTAATTCGGCATTAACGCCATCCGTTTTTATATCCAGCATTACAAAAGAGTTCGGCATCGGATGCGCGAAGACCTTGCAGGGAAATACCGTTAAAGCTAAAAGCAGCCACCGGATGGCAGTCCGGCGGCTGTAAAATATAAACCCTCTCATGCATCAAAATGTAAAACTGTTCCCGTAATCTCTTTTATGATCGCGCCAGATACTGTGATAATGAATCTGGCTTGGATATACCACTCCTGTCTGACAAACAAATTCTATCCATACACTTGGTCCGTCTATACGTACATAATCCGCATTAGTGGCCAGTGTAGCATTCCCTGAATAAGCAATGTAAGTAGTGCTTAATTCATCTTTATAGGTAGCCAGTAATGTAGCTGCGGTAGAATCATCCACATCTTCTACCCAGGGCTTCATGGCTGCCAGCACCAGCAATTGCTGTGCACTGGTTAATGAACTCACTGCCAGACCTTGTTTCGTAGCAGGGAACTGACCGTCTTCATTAGGCCCAAGTAATACATCGCTGAATGTAGCAGAGAGTTTCGCACTGGCCAGCTCACTGCTGCTTAAAGAAGCCAGCATGGCAGCCATGGCGGATTGTTCACCAGCCAGAGGAGCATAAGTGGTACCGCTTGTTACCCAGCTCTTAGGCTCAATCCCTTCGAACCTTGGAGTAGCCCCTGCCACTTCGCCCGCTTTATAAGTAATATTCACAGCCAGGTGATGCCCACCGAACTGCAACTGCCAGGTGCCTGTTGTAGAAGGCGTTCCTAAAAAAGCGATGAAGTAAATACCGGATGAATAACTGGTGCCCCCACTGGCGGCTTTTAATACATCATCCGCAGCCATGATCTGTTGGATCTCACTATACCCTTCATCTGTTACAGTACCCGAAGCCGCAGCAACTATTGCCAGGGCAGCAGTCACCTGTGCAGTAGTAAGATTACTCATCTGTAACCCATTACGGCAGGTAGCCCCACAGGGAAGGTTAGACCATTTCACCGCATTTGTTTGCGTATAGTCCACCTGTAAAGTAGCCAGCTGAGAGGATGTCAGCAACGCTTCAAACGCCTCTGCCAGGCATACGACCTTCGCAGGAGAGTTAGCAGCGCTGCTGCAATCCGTTGTTGTAGTTGTTGTATCAGTTGTAGTGGTCGTGGTGGTAGTATCCGTACTATCCTTTTTGCTGCAGGCAAAAAATAATAGCGCAGGAACACCGATAAGTAAGATGGTTCGCTTTTTCATAATATAGCTTTGTCTGATAGTAATGCTATACTGACGGAAACTATAAAATGAAGTTTAGTTTACAGGGGTGAACAGGCGATATGTTGTGGTGAACAGGCTATTCCCCTCTGAAAGACTGGAAAAACCCCTCCTCATAACTACTCCCCAATGGGATTTTCTGTCCTGCTACGGAAATAACCTTATTCCGTACCTGCTCAATATGACTAAGAGATACAATATAAGAACGATGCACTCTGATAAATAAATCTGCTGGTATAGACGATAACAATGCTTTCATGGTCATCCTTACAATAACGGGTTTAAGGTTTACCACATGAATCTTCAGGTAATTATCATAGGCTTCTATGAAAAGAATATCTGCTAACACAATTTTCACCAGTCCGTAATCCACCCGCAATACAAGGTCCTTAGGCTGTTCCAGCCGCAGGTATTTATCTGCTTTTTCTACGGCTTGCAGAAAGCGTTGAAAAGTAAAAGGTTTTAATAAATAATCAACTGCATTCAGATTATAACTCTCTACAGCATGCTCACTATAAGCAGTTGTAAATATCACCATGATCTTTTGTGGGATAGATTTATAAAAATCAATTCCCGAAATAGCAGGCATATTGATATCAAGAAATAACAGATCTACAGGAAACTGTTCCAGGTATTTTAAAGCGTCCGCAACTCCGGTAAATGTTTTCTCCAGCACAATTGTTCCCATTTTCTCACAAAAGGATTGCAACACATTTAATGCAGGAGGTTCGTCGTCCAAAGCTATTGCCCTGATCATTAGCGTATAATTATGCTTATCAGGCAATATAGGATTTTTTTTATTTGATCAGTATGAATAATTATTCATATTTTTGAGAAATGAAAGGAAAAGGCAGTACTAAGGAAGAGCTGATCTTTGACGCTACACTCAGGCTGGTAGAGCAAGTGGGGCTGTCCGGCGTATCTATGGAAGCCGTGGCTAAACAGGCAAAGATCGCTACCGGCACTGTCTATATCTATTTCAAAAGCAAAGAAGAACTGCTTAATAAGCTATACGTTACCGTTAAGCTGAAGTTTTACGGCACCATTTCTGATGGATTAAATGAAGATAAACCCTTCAAAGTGTTGTTTAAGAAAATGTGTAATGATTATCTCCGTTTCTTCCTGGAATACTACCCGGAGACCATCTTTCTGCAGCAGTTCTACAATTCCCCATATGTAACAGCATCTACTGTTGACGCCACAAAAGGATTGCTTCAGCCTCTCTCTGAATTATTACAGCGGGGTAAAACAGAAATGCTGCTGAAAGAGATGGATACCAGATTCATGATCACTTTTCTGCACGGCACTATCGGCCAGTTAGCCGGCTTTATCAGGGACCAGCCGGTACAGAAAACTTATACGGATCAGGTATGGACAATCTGCTGGGACGCACTGAAATTGTAGTTTTTTTTATCATAAATATGAATAATTATTCATTATATAAATCATATCATCATGAAGTACAATCTTTTAGGTAATACCGGACTGCTAGTGTCTGAGCTGTGCCTGGGTACAATGACTTTTGGCGGTAAAGGCAGGTTTGCTGCAATAGGTCAGCTGGGACAAGAGGCTGTAAACCAGTTGGTAAAAGAATCTGTAGAAGCCGGGATCAATTTCATTGATACCGCAAATGTATACTCAGAAGGGCTCTCGGAAGAAATGACCGGCCAGGCCATCCGCGACCTGGGGCTTAACAGGGATGAACTCATCATTGCAACCAAAGTACGTGGTACGATGGGTACCGGCCCTAACCAGGTTGGATTGACACGCAAACATATCATGGAACAGGTAGATCAAAGCCTGAAACGCCTGAACATCGACTACATCGATCTCTACCAGATTCATGGTTATGATGCGCTGACACCTATCGAGGATACAATCCGCACCCTTGATACATTGGTACAAAGCGGTAAAGTAAGGTACATCGGATGCAGCAATCTCATGGCCTGGCAGCTGGCGAAAGCCCTCTCCTTCTCCGAATACAAAGACCTTTCAAAATTTGTATCCCTACAGGCGTATTATACCATTGCAGGCCGAGACCTGGAAAGAGAACTCGCGCCTTTACTGTTAGATCAGAAAGTAGGCTTACTGGTATGGAGCCCGCTGGCAGGCGGACTTTTAAGCGGTAAATATGGCCGCAATATAGAAGGACCGGAAGGCTCCCGCAGAAAGAACTTCGACTTTCCGCCTGTGAACCTTGAAAAAACGTATGATATACTGGACGTGCTTCACCCAATGGCGAAAGAGAAAGGCATTTCTGTGGCACAGGTAGCATTAGCGTGGCTGTTGCATCAGAAAGTAGTGACCTCTGTAATCATTGGCGCTAAAGACAGCCAGCAGTTGAATGATAACATCAAATCTGTAGACGTACAATTCAATGAAGAAGAACTGAAACACTTAGATGATATCAGCAAACTGGCACCGGAATATCCGGGATGGATGGTCAACTTTATGGCAGGAGACAGAAAAGCGAAGTAGATAAAACAGGCTCCTTACGGAGCCTGTTTTATTTAATACATTCATTCAATACTTCAATCTTCCCATCTATCTTTTCTGTTATTGAAAGCCCTAACAACTTCGCTACCAACGGATAAACATGTATATTTTCAAAGGTAGCGATCCTGTAATGCGATTTGAATGCCGGTCCCCACGCCATAAACACCGCATTCATATTGGTGAGATTATTATCATACCCATGATGCCCCGGATATCTCTTTTTAGTTTCTTCGTTCACAAACATATACCCGGCTTCTGCCACCAGGATAATATCTCCAATCCGGTGATAAACGTCTTCCATGCCATAGTGCCATCTCAAAGGCGTCTCTTCCTTCAGATAAACCGTATAATGTGCCGCATGCTGCTTCAACGAATCATACACAAATTTCACCCGCGCTTCATTATCTCCGTACAACATCATCTTTTCATTACCACTGGCCGTTATCATATCCTTCACTACCGGGGCAACTATAACATTATGCACGGTATCCATTGTCGTCATACCATGATCGGATACTATAATATAATTAACCGGCAGATGCAGCTTCGATACCGCTGCCATCATCTTACCTATACTGGCATCCACAAACTGTACGGCATCTCTTGTACTATCTGAATCAGGACCATACTTATGCCCCTGATGATCTACTTCAGGGAAATAAAAAGTGATCAGATGCGGACGTTTCTCTTCCGGTAAACTTAACCAGTTCACTACCGTCTGTATCCGCTGATCAATACCTGTTTTCTCCTGATAATTAAAATAATACGTGGGATAAGTATGCTGTATAGCGCTCTCAGAACCTACCCAGAAATAACTCGCACTCAGCATATGCTGCTGCTCTGCCAGCACCCATAAAGGAGTACCGCCATACCAGCTGCCATCTTCCACTTCCTTTTTATTACTTACTTTATATTCCCGCTTACGTGTACGATCATAAAAAGTATTATCCACAATACCATGATGCGCAGGATATAAACCAGTGATTAAAGAATAATGATTGGGAAAAGTTAAGGAAGGATAAGCAGGTTGCATCGCAGTTGCCCGCACACCTGCATCAGATAATGCCAACAGATTATGCGCGTTAAATTTCTCTGCATAATCATACCGGAATCCATCAATGGAAATCATGATTACATAAGGCTGCTGTTGTTGGGAAACACTATTTATTCTACCTGCAACTACATGTTGTGTCGTATCCTGTGCAAAAGTGCAGTTAGTCAGGAGAACAAAAACTGCTGATAAATATCTTTTCATGAGATAACAAAAATAAGCCATCACAAAAAAAGATAACATTAAATTACTATTAATAGACCACTCCTACCCTGAGCGCCTTTAACCCGGTTAAGCCTTGTAAGTCCTCCAGTACCAGCTCTTCGAGGTCGTTATGTAAAGTGCCCTTCTCCTGTAAATAATGGATGAATGGTAAATAGTCGTGTATATCTGCTTTATCAAAATAAATCAACACAATCTTATCCGGCTGAGTCAACCGTTCTTCTGTATCCCGGACACGCACTTTATCAATCCGTTTTTTAATCATCTGGTAACGGATACTGTACGCACCCTCTACATCAAACTTTCTTTCATCTGTACGGAAAGCGATATTGATCACATTATTATGCACAAAGATCAATTGCGTAGTGTGCAAAGGTGTAGGCATTTCCGGTAGCAATCCATGGGTGATTTTTGCAATGGCTGCCATGGAAGACAACTGCCAGAGACGAAGGTTTTTAAGATGGAACTGATTGAATGGTTTATCCGGTGCAATAGACTGTCCAATATAAATATCATACTCTATACCATCTGTCCTGAACTTCTCAAAGTAACAGGGAAAAGGTTGTTGCAGTGTATCATGCTGGGATTCGTAATATTCCGCTACCGCATTATTGATCATCTGCATCGCTGTTTCCAGCGCCTGCCTGTTGCTTTGTAAATTGCGGTCAGACAGTAACAGGTATTCATCAATGATAGCAGCAGTATTCTTATCCTGTTTCGACAGATGAGTTAAGTAAGGAATAACGTCTTCCTTCACAAAAATAGTGAGGTTGTTTTCATCTGCCGCATTCAGTTGGTCTTGTTGCAGCATCTCCTTCCATTTCCCACACTTAAAGATCAACTCTTCCATCAGTGCAGAATGATCATACTCCTGCAAAACCGACAGTGTTTCCAGTAATGTATTTAACTGGCCTTCAAGGTCAGCAATGATGGCTTTATTCCTTTCTATAGTAGAATTGCGGATATCCACAGCGCCATATAACGGATACACCTCATTGAAACGGATAGGCACTGTTTTAACAGGAAGGCCTTTCTTCTTACTATACAGATAATTCCAGGCTGCTTCATTAAACTTCCATTGCACTGCTTCCTGTATAGACGTGAATTGTTCCTTGATAATAGTTTCTATCTCCAGGTTAAACTCGTCGATGTATATCTGTGATAATTGTTCCACGGCTGAAATAGCAGGCTCCAGTAATGGCAGAATACTTTCGGAGAAAGTATGGTCTTTCCAGGTATGCATACATAATACGCCTACCAGTTTATGATTATAAAATACCGGCATCAGCGCCAGCGACCGCACACCCAGCTTACGGAAATACTCCAGGAAAACATGCCCCTGTTCTTCCGGTGCAGTAATATCTTCGGAGAAAAAGAAACGTGGACTGGCAGTATATCCTTTTACCTGCCGCTGAAATTCTTCTGTAGATAAACGGTCTTCCCCCCATACAGAAAACAGCACGCCTGTTCCTCCTTTTACATAACCATATACCGGTTCATCATTCACTCTTACAAAAGGGAAGAGATCAAATTCGATATTATTATTCTTAACTAATGTTTTCAGCGATAACATCACACTCTTATACCGCTCATCTTCATCACCGGGATGACTGTCCAACTGTACCTTCCGTATATGCTGTACAGCCATACGGGCAGTGATATCCGATATCATCACCGCAGTTATTCCCCTGAAAGTAAAGAGGTCCAGCGGCAACATACCTTCCAGTATTTCGTAGCCTGCGCCATCCGTCAGTTTTGTATATAATTTTTTGAAATCGATATCAGGTTTTTCTCCTTTTACGGTCACCTCTATAAAGTCTACATTCATCTGTACTCCATAGTACTCATGCAAACCGGTATCCATGTTCTTAACGCCATGATACTGTCCTGTTTTAAGAGGTACCTGGAAATTATATACTTTCTTGAGAATGAGTGAATATACAATCTGCAGACGTTCCCGGTGATGATCTTCAGTTCTCTTTGGAGTGATAGACAAGTCATTGTAGTCTTTCCTTCTTTCCATCAGATCATATAGCGTACTGGTACCATAAAAAACAACCGGCTGCATAGGATAACCAAGCGCCCAGGCCAGTTCATTCTCTGCGGCCAGTGGCGCAGAAAGGCAGAGGTATACCTGCTCAAGCAATACTTCATACTGGTGGATTTCCTCCAGCGGAATATCCTGGTCATACACATTCTGGCTGTCAAACAATGAAAGGGTGCTTTTAAACAACATTGCTTTAACGGTCTGTTCTTCTTCCGCCCTTTTCCTCAGATAATCGATGAAAGGCTTAAAACAGATGGCAGAATTCACGTGCAGACGCTCGGCAACTCCTCCTGAAAGGTCAAGTATAATCTTCTTCATAATTCTTCGCAATGCGGCCCTGAATTTAGTAAATTACCCATTATGAAACGTATTATCCTCTTTTGCCTTATTATAAGTCTGGGTGTAACAGGCTTTTCACAATCTTATTTCCCTCCCCGGGGGCAATGGCAGCACCGCTCCCCTGCCTCTCTGGGCCTCGATTCTACTAAACTGGCAGCCGCTATTCAGTTTGCGAAAGACAACGAATCCAAAGCTGCCCGTAACCAGGAAATTGCCCAGGCGCTGAGCTTCGGCAAAGAACCCTACAGCGATGGCGTAGGTCCGTTCTCTGAACGCGGAGACCCTACCGGTATTATCATTTACAAAGGATATATTGTAGCAGAATGGGGAGACCCTTCCAGGATAGATATGACGCACAGCGTTACCAAAAGTTTCCTCTCCACTGTCATAGGACTGGCGGTAGACCGCGGCCTTATCCACAGCGTATATGATACCGTAGCGCCTTATGTACCGCCTATAGAGGTATTCAACGCCGGTAACCCGGCCCCGGAACAGCTGGGGCAGCCTGGCTTACTCACCCCCTTTGCAAGCGCCCATAACCGCACCCTTACCTGGGATGTCATGCTTCGCCAGACCAGCGACTGGGAAGGTACATTATGGGGGAAACCTGATTGGGCAGACAGGCCCTCTGGTAACGCAGCGGAATGGATGACCCGCAAAAGGAATACCCCCGGCAGCGTATGGAAATATAACGACGTACGGGTGAATGCCCTGGCCCTCGCGGCTACCAGCGTATGGCGGCAGCCACTGCCGCAGGTACTCAAAACACTCATTATGGATTCTATAGGCGCCTCCAATACCTGGAGATGGTATGGCTACCGTAACTCCTGGATAGTGCTGGACGGACAGCCAATACAGTCTGTCAGTGGCGGCGGTCACTGGGGAGGCGGGATGTTCATTAATGCGTATGATATGGGGCGCTTTGGCCTGCTCACACTGCATAAAGGCAACTGGAAAGGCAAACAGCTGATCTCTGAGAAATGGGTACAACAGGCGTTAACGCCTACCACTGCCAACACAGGTTATGGCTATATGAACTGGTTCCTGAATACGGACCGTAAATTATTACCTGGCGCTCCTGCTAATGCTTTTGTCCATATTGGCAACGGCACGAACTTTATTTATGTAGATCCGCAACATGATCTCGTAGCAGTTGTTAGATGGATAGAGAACAATGAGATGGATAAAATGGTTGCACATATCCTTGAAGCTGTTCAATAAGTTCCGGACAATCAGATAATCGGATCAAATTTTGATGCAATAAATGCAGCTGAAAAAAACATCATGAAAACACAAGAACTGACGGACACAACAAAGGCCATGATGGCAGGCGATAAAGGCCTCCTGGCTATGGACGAAAGTATTCCTACCTGTAACAAACGTTTTGCGGAAGCCGGTATCCCGCAAACAGAAGAATACAGGCGGGCCTATCGCGACCTGATCGTTAACACACCTAACCTGGAAACAGCCATCAGCGCTGCTATTCTAAGTGATGAAACCATCCGGCAGCAGACCCTCGCCGGCGTTCCCTTCGCAGATGCCCTGAAGAACAAGGGCATCGTCCCGGGGATAAAAGTAGATCAGGGAACAGTAGCGCTGGCGGGATTTCCCGGGGAGAAAGTCACTGAAGGACTGGATGGCTTACGTCAGCGTATGAGTGAGTATTACACACTGGGGGCCAGGTTTGCCAAATGGCGGGCAGTGATCATTATCAATGAACATATCCCTTCAGGTGGTTGCCTGGAAGCGAATATGCATGCACTGGCACGCTATGCGGCCATTTGTCAGGAAGCAGGTATAGTACCGGTTGTGGAACCGGAAGTGCTGATGGATGGTACTCATACATTAGAAAGATGCCGGAAAGTAACACAGGAAGGGTTGCTGATGCTCTTTACCGAATTGCATAATCAACGGGTAGATCTACACGGGATAATATTAAAGCCTAATATGATATTGCCTGCTAAGGATTGCCCCGTACAGGAAGATGATGAGATCATCGCACATACGACCATTAAATGCTTACTGCGTTGTGTACCTGCTTCTGTACCCGGGGTCGCATTCCTTTCCGGAGGGCAGTCACCTCAACAGGCAACGGCACGTCTAAACACAATGCATAAACTCTACCCTTCTCTACCCTGGGCGCTTACATTTTCTTATGCAAGAGCGGTTCAGCAACCGGCAATGGATTTATGGGCAGGGAAACCGGAGAACATAGCGGCTGCGCAACAGGCGCTGTACCACAGGGCAAGTCTTAATAGTACTGCCCGCAGAGGGAAGTATACGGAAGAAATGGAAAAAAGTTAAAGCTAACGGAGTTCCGGTGTTTGTGCATCATGCTAATGATACTTTTCAAAATAAAAGGTGCGCTGCTGTATGCAGCACACCTTTTTATAAAATTGTTTACAATCGATTTTAATGTTGAAACAACTGACCGTTGCACACGCATGAATACATCGTAATCTAATATCTCCAGCTTGAATACGTACTCAGTTGCCGGTTTCAGATTCTTCATTGTATAAATACTATCAGGTAACTCAAAACGCGTATAAATAGGCCTAAAAAATGACTTAAACGAACATAGTTCGAATCCCTCTCTCCGCAGAAAGAACAAAATCCGCTACAGTAGCAGATTTTGTCGTTCCGGTAATTTTATGCTTATTTTATAAAACGATATAAATCAAGGTGGTAAATATTTTAATGGGTCGAACTATACCAAATATGTCCCTATTACTGTGAATAACCTTTATTGGCTTGTTCGTCGGTATTGTTGACCCAAACCGGGCGGATGTCCACCACTCATGGCAGCTCTTAAGTATGGGTCGACGGAAATAAATAATGGCTTTAATAATAGCTGACCATCGGTAGTCGATCGTTTTGCGGCATACCTGCTGGCATATTCAGCTATCTGATTAATTTCGATTTCATTTTTTTAACCATTCAATCAAATACCATAACTGCCGGTAAGGGCTTTCTTTTCGATGCTTTTTGCAAACAGGGGTGTTTCTTCATGATTGTGAGCATCCGATGCAACCTGGCGGTCGTGAGCAGCCTGCGTCAAAGAAATGTTGTGCACTTTCATAAATTCAAAAAACTCAGGCGTTGCTGTTGCATGAATTTCGTTGGTATATTCACAGGTTTGATCGTCCAATTTTGTGGCTCTAAGTTCCCATAGCACCTGAACTTTGCTGCGCCCGTTGGTAGTGATCGCATCAGAAACCGATAACATACGGCAATAATCTGCCCTGTACTCAGTAGCCACATAATGCTGAATGATAAGCGCGTTACCGATGGTCTCTACATTGATTGACATAGGCTCGCCAGCTAAAGTGCGTGTAAAGCCAGCTGCGATATGAGCTGTAGAGCACCTTTGATATTCTTCATCGGGCAGATTGAATAACCAATCTGCGATGTTTACTTTTTCAATTGGCGCGTTAATGATCGCTTTTACAGTTGAGTGGGAAAGCGCGTTTTCGGTAGTTTGTTTGATTTCCATGATATTTTTTGTTTAATAATTCAAAGGTCACCGAAATTCACTAATCGTTAAAACTCTTATTTTAGATATACTTGATCGGTAAAACCGATTATTTTTAATATTTTTAAAAATGGAACTTCGTCAATTGAAATACTTTATCAAAGCCGCCGAATTACAAAATTTTACTGAGGCTTCGGGTGCATTATTTATCACGCAAAGCACACTATCTCAACAGATCAAACAATTGGAAGATGAACTGGGAATACCATTGTTTGACAGGATCGCAAAGCGGGTGCGGCTCACAGAGGCAGGTAGAACGTTTTTGCCTTATGCCCTCAAGACAGCGAAAGATGCCGAAGACGGCAAGGACATGTTGAAGGATTTGATGAACCTGAATACAGGAACGCTGTCGATCGGCGTAACCTACGGACTAATGGCCTTGTTAACGAAAGCTATACTGGACTTCTCACAAGAATGCCCAAAAATCAGCATAAAAATCAGCTTTGGCACCACTCAGGATTTACTGGACAAGCTTGATCAGGGTCATATTGATATGATGTTATCTTTTTCTCAAGGCGAGAAAGGCGAAGGATTTGAAATTGAACGTTTGTTTTCTTCCTGCCTGGCACTTGTAGTTCACAAAAGCCATCCGATGGGCGGTAGAAAGCAGATCAACATTAAGCAATTAGATGGTCTGCCTTTGCTATTGCCTACCAGAGGATATAGCATCCGCAATTACCTCGATCTTTTATTGGAAGATCATCATTTAATACCCGATATCAAAATGGAAGTAAATGATATCAATATGCTTTTACAATTGGTAGATAGTGGTCGGTGGGCAACCATATTAATGGGTTCGTCGATCTTTAACTATCCTGAATTAAAAGCACTGAAAATTACAGGCGAGGGTATGACCCGATTGGCCACTATTTCCTGGCCGGCAGGTCAATATCGCAAAAAAGCAGCGCGATTACTGGCGCAGCTATTAGTCCATCACGCGGAAGACTATCATGTTCAACAGGCTTAATAAAAGACCGATTGAATGAAAAATTATGTTGAAATATAAAATTAATCATTCAAGAATAAAAATTATGAGAACAATTAACCCTTGGATCAACTTCAACGGAAATGCCGAAGAAGCATTCACTTTTTACAAATCAGTTTTTGGCGGTGAGTTCACAAAGATCATTCGCTTCAAGGACCTATCGAGCGCTGAATTTCAGGTAGCCGAGAATGATGCCAACAAAATAATGCACATTGCGTTACCTATTGGCAAACACAATGTACTGATAGCCAACGATGTTCCCGAATTTATGGGGCGGGTAAACGAAAACGAAAACCGGTCTAAAATAGTTGTTAGTGCTGAAAGTAAGGAAGAGGCCGACCAAATATTTAACGGATTATCGGCAGGTGGGGATATTGAAGGCCCCATTGGCGACGGTCCCTGGGGTACCTACGCCGGCATGTTCAGGGACAAGTATGGTATTGAATGGATAGTGGAATTTGACCCAAATTATAACGGGCAAATTTAACCGAAGAAAAAAGCGGCCCCTTACATGGTGCCGGGTCCAATGTCATAAAGTTAAGCCAACCATTTGCTCGTAATAATTGAATTTAGGGTAATAACACACTTAAAATTAATAAGATTTGATTACGGCTTTAAATCCGATTTAAATTTTTAAAGTCTCTTTCCTGTTTTGGTTTTGAAATGCGGCTGGTGTATGATCTTGCCAATATCCCGCAACGCCTCATTCAGGTGCTGCGCCGTTTCCTATAGCTGCGTTTTGAAGCCGCCAGCACCACTAGATCTTTTGCGCCCAGTCCCTCCAATATCATAGCCTTACATTGCCATAATTTGGTTAATTTTTTATTTATTCTTTAAATAAGACTTTTTAGTCTAAATTTGAATAATTAAAATAAGCAATGAACATAAAAGGAAAAGCGGAAAGAACTAAGCAATTTATCATTGAACAATCGGCGCCAATATTCAATTCGAAAGGAATAGCCGGAACGACTATAGATGATATACTGGCGGCCACAAAGATGGCGAAAGGAGGCATATACGGGAATTTTGAAAACAAAGAGGCGATTTCTATCGCCAGTGTAGATTTTCTTTTCAGTAAAATGTCCGCCAAAGCTTATTCTGTTATGTCAAAAGAAAAAACAGCGGTTAAAAAGCTGTTTGCGTTCATTGATCTTCGTAAAAATCCTTTGGATCCCTTTATCGAAGGCGGATGCCCTATTTTGAATTTCGGTGTAGACTCGGATAACACAAATCCAACAATCAAAAAAAAGGTAAAGGCAATGATCGAAACCTCTATGACACTTTTTATTGATATTTTAAAACAAGGTATAGCAAACGGAGAATTATCAGATAAACTGAACCCTGAAGAGTATTGTTTAAAAGTACTCGTAATGCTGGAAGGAGCAACTCTGGTTTCGAGAGTAACCGATAGTGTTAAGCCGATGTACACAGTTATAAAGATGCTTAAATCTGAATTAAAATCTTTCGAGATCAAGCAAGCGTAAATGAGCTATATGGTTTAAATGATTGAATCAGGGAAACCATTTTTTTATAAACAAAATAAGACTAAAAAGTCTTTTAATGAATACCAAATATGAAACGCAGAAACTTTGCAAAAAGCACAGCGCTTGTTGCTTTGGGAGCGGTTTTGATCCGCCCTTTGGAGGTATTAGCAGAAAAAAAACCAAATCATATGAAAACAAATGAACAATTAAATGACATGAAACTACCGGCAGGCATACGTGAACGGTATGTTACCGGGGTCAACGGCCTGACAGTACATGTACTGGAAGCCGGTTTTGACACACCAAAACGCCCCGCTGTACTACTGCTGCATGGATTTCCGGAACTTGCCTACAGCTGGCGGAAAATAATGCTGCCATTGGCTGCTGCGGGTTACCATGTGATCGCCCCTGATCTTCGTGGCTATGGCCGCACAACAGGTTGGGATAACGATTATGATGGAAATTTCGCCTCTTTTAGGACACATGAACTTTCCCGCGATGCTCTCGGTTTGATGATGGCTATGGGGCATGAGTCTGTTTATTCTATAGTCGGACACGATGTGGGGGCGACAGTAGCGGCCTATTGCGCTCTTGTCAGACCAGATTTTTTTCGGTCAGTCGTTCTTCTAAGTTGCCCTTTCGGCGGTGTGCCACCTCTACCTTTTGGCGTTGGAGAACATCCTGCCCCCTATCTGCACCAGGCGGCGCCACCTGCTCAAGATCCACTTGCATTACTATCAAGACCCCGTAAGGACAGTACCACCTATTTCTCATCACGCAGCGCGAATAATGAAATGCTGAATTGCAAACAGGGCCTGCACGATTTTCAGCGGGCTTACTTTCATGTAAAGAGTGCCGACTGGAACCAGAATAAACCATTTCCCCTTACCTCGGGCACGGCGGAAGAATTCGCCAAACTGCCAACTTATTATGTTCTGGATCTTGATAAAACAATGCCGGAATCAGTTGCTCCCAACATGCCCTCACAGAATGAAATAGCCGCCTGCAAATGGCTTCCGGATAACGACCTTGATATCTATACACAGGAGTTTAAACGTACTGGTTTCCAAGGCGGATTAAACTGGTACCGCTGCACCACGGGCGGATTAAACAGGTCTGACCTCGAACTTTTTTCGGGTCACACAATAGATGTGCCTTCCTGTTTTATTTCAGGGATCGCTGACTGGGCAACATTTCGCCCGCCAGGCGCATTAGAGCAGATGCAGCGCCAGGCCTGTACAAAAATGCAAAGCTTTCACATCATTGAAGGTGCGGGTCACTGGTTACAACAGGAACAACCTGAACAACTCACCGGATTGATTATCGATTTTTTGCAGCACGTAAAATAGACGACATTTGATAATAGTATAACAAAGAGCCGATAAGATGTTAAAAAGATCTTATCGGCTCTTTGTTAATAATAGTCCTTTTGCGACCGCAATGATTTCATCTTTTCCTTCAGGAATAGCTCTCATTACCTCTCCCATTTTGATCCCCTTTTGTTCAAATGCAGGAAGATATATCGCCTAAATCCCATAGGTTCCTGTCAAAGCCTTTTTTTCTATGCTTTTTGCAAAAAGAGGGGTTTCTTCGTGATTATGGCTATCCGAAGCCGCCTGCCGTGCTGCTGCTGCCTTTTCCAATGTTAATTCGTGCGCCTTCATAAATTCGAAAAATTCATCCGTTGCCGTGGCATGTATTTCGTTTTTATATTCACAGGTGTTATCATCGATTTTCCTGACACTGAGTTCCCAAAGTACCTGAACTTTTGTACGGCCATTTTTTGTGATCGAATCAGAAACAGACAACATCCGGCAGTAATCTGCCCGGTGCACCACTGCGACATAATGTTGTACCATCAAAGCGTCACCAATGGTTTCAACGTTAATTGACATTGGCTGGCCATCATAAGTTGTTGTAATGCCTGCGCCAATGTGTTGGGTCGAACAACGCTGATACTCCGCATCTGGGAGATGTAAGAGCCAGTCAGCGATATCGATCTTTTCAATTGGCGCGTTTATAATTGCAGTCACTACGGAATGTGATAATGCATTTTCGGGGGTTTGTACAATCTCCATATATTTTGAATTTATTTATGAGTAGTATATTAATGCGGTTTATTCCAATCAGGATAGCCAGTAATTCCTGCGATTTTGAGAGGAAAGACGAGTGTCCTGTATTTAACTGATAGACATGGGTAATATTCCCTGACTTAATCATTTGTTTTGCAGATCTCCAGCTTGTCTTGCTTTTAAAAGATATTTATGGGTGCCCGACAGAACGAGCTCACCGTTTTGATTATGAATTGTAGCTTCAGTCTCTACAATACCTTTATTGCCCTGTGGCGTTAAAGAGATGATTTTTAGAGCAGGATATAAAGTATCACCGGCATTGACCTCTTTTAAAAATTTACAGGATACCTCTGTGAAAGCTATAAATACCTCGCCAATCACATGAGGAAACATAGTGGCACCTGGAGCTGTAAATGCAAGTACCTGGAGTCCGTGGACGACCGGTGCCTTGTGTCCGTGCTTTTGCGCCCATACCATATCGTAATGTACCGGGTGATTATCACAAGAGACAGTTTGAAACGCTGCGGAATGCGCATCCGTAAGGGTCCGGCTCGGTGCCCTGAAAATTTCGCCTATTTTCAAGTCTTCAAAAGTTCGTGCCGGTACTATCAGAAAATCTGCCGGATCAAAAGCGACTGTCTGCTTTTCATTTGTTGATTCAGTTTTCATAAATTATTAATTTGATGTTTTGCTATGATGTTTCAAAAAACGAACCATAGTACATCCTATTCAAAATCAATTATTTAATATTAAAATGCCTTGTTTCCTGATTACGAAATAGCGTTAATTTATGACAGCATTATTGACGTTGAAAACATACTCTCCTCTGTACCTCTTATTTATATTCATCTAAATAGCAACACATAAAATATGAATGGTTTATATCCCGAACTGGAAGATTATATTTATCGGTATTGTCAGAAATTTCAAAACAAAGATGAGTTAATGGCCGGGAGGACAGATCTGGAACGAACATCGGCATGAATTATCATTAAATATTTGTGGTATTTTACGATCGAAAAGAGACTTATGAAGAAAATAGGATTTTTATCGTTCGGACATTGGTCTAATCATCCAGCCTATCAAACCCGTACGGCGAGTGACACGTTGCTTCAATCTATTGATTTGGCTGTCGCTGCCGAAGAAATCGGTTTAGATGGTGCATATTTTCGGGTACATCATTTTGCAGCTCAGTTAGCATCTCCATTTCCTTTGCTTTCTGCCATCGGAGCCAAAACAAGCAGCATAGAGATTGGAACGGGTGTTATTGACATGCGTTATGAAAATCCACTCTACATGGTGGAAGACGCCGGAGCTGCCGACTTGATTTCGGGCGGGCGATTGCAACTGGGAATCAGCAGAGGTTCGCCTGAACAGGTAATCGATGGTTGGCGTTATTTTGGGTATGAACTAGCTGAAGGCGAAACTGATGCAGATATGGGACGCAGGAAAGCGTTGCAATTTTTGGATAAACTCAAAGGTGTTGGATTTGCACAGCCAAACCCTCACCCAATGTTTCCTAATCCACCGGGCTTGTTACGATTGGAACCTCACTCCGGGGGATTGCGGGAACGTATCTGGTGGGGAGCAGCTTCTAATGCTACAGCTATCTGGGCAGCCGAAAACGGAATGCACCTGCAAAGTTCGACCTTGAAGTTCGACGAAAGTGGCAAGCCGTTCCACGTACAACAAGCAGAACAGATCAGGTTGTACAAAGAAGCATGGCAAAAAGCAGGACACCAGCACAAGCCAAGGGTTTCAGTGAGCCGGTCCATCTTTGCACTGATAACTGATCAGGACAGACATTTCTTTGGGCAGGAATCCAATAGGGTCGACAAAATTGGTTTTATTGAAAGTGACAAACGTGCCATTTTCGGAAGAAGTTATGCTGGAGAACCGGATCAGCTCATCAGGGAGTTAGCTCAGGATGAAGCCATCCAGGAAGCTGATACCCTCCTTTTGACTATACCTAATACGTTAGGAGTTGACTACAATATACACATCCTGTCGTCTATTCTGAAGCATGTTGCTCCCGGCTTAGGTTGGCGTTAATTTCTTGTAAGGTTCGAAAAGTGTATAGCTGTAGCTGGGTAATGCTGGTATGAAACTCTATATTGATAATTTATGCATCAAGAATTTGAACCACCTGAAGAGTTACGGGATACCATAAAATGCTTTTGGTATAACAGAAAAGACTTCGGAGAACTACAATCGAGTTTTAAGGTAGTGCCTGATGGCTATGCTGAAATTATTTTTCATTTCGGAAGCCTCTCTAGCACTTCTTACAATGGAAGCTTGCAGCCATTGCCATCACCGTTTATGATGGGGCTACTCAATCAGCCTGTTCTTTTTTACACGAAAAACTGTTTAGAGATCATTGGTATCAGGTGCTTTCCTTGGACCGTATTTGATTTACTCGGACTGCCGTCCGGTAAAGACGGATTGCGCATATTTGATCACCCTATCGCCCAGCTTCAATCCACGTTGAATAAATGGATTGAAGCTGGTAGGATAGATGAAGCGCTGGTTCACATAAAACAGTATTTCCTGCATGCACGGTCGGGGATTGCTACAGACAGTATGCTGTTCAAAGCGGGAGTTGCTATGAGAAAAGCAAACGGCACTATGCCGGTAAGCCAGGTAGCAGCGGCGGCTCATGCAACAGTTCGTACACTGGAAAGGAAGTTCAAGCAATCTTCCGGATATACTGTTAAAGACGTGTCCGGCCTGATACGCTTTGAGCAGGTACGAAACCACTTATGGCATTATCCGGATTCCAACCTTGCCGGCTTAGCTCATGAACTGGGCTATACGGATCAATCCCACCTAAGCAGGGAATTCAAGCGCTACAGCGGTACTACGCCAGCAGTATTCGCTCGAAGAGCAAAGAAAAGGAAACAGCATTTTGTCGCGTTTGTACAAGCCTGACACAGGAGCTTTCCAGAATTTTGTGTTTCAATAATTCTATATGAAAGCTACACCTGAAAGCAGGGAATCCGCACAAAATCACTCTATTCACGATGTAATCATTTCCGGTGCAGGACCTGTAGGTCTGTTCCTCGCCTGTGAACTGGCACTGGCCAAATGTTCAGTCCTGATACTGGAAAAAGCGGAAAATCCGCACTCGCCATTGAAGCAACTTCCCTTCGGGATACGGGGACTCTCCGCACCTACTATTGAAGCCCTTTACCACCGTGGGTTACTTGATGAACTTGAGGTACACAAACGCCTTAAAAACCCTCACTCAAACGCTGTACAAGGGCCACGCCGTCAGGCAGGACACTTCGCCGGCATCCCATTCCATGAGGGTAATATTGACACTTCACAGTGGAAGTATCGCCTGCCAGGTTCCACCGACACCAGTTTGATTTCTGAAATGCAGGAGCTTGAAACAGTGTTGACCCGCCGCGCAGAAGCTTTGGGCGTAGAAATCAAGCGAGGGTTCGCCCTTACTGACTTTCATCAAACCATGAATGGTGTAACTGTTCAATCAGGTGACCAATCATTTAAAGGTAAGTGGCTTGTGGGTTGCGATGGAAGCCGTAGTGTTGTTCGCAAGACAGGCGGTTTTGAATTTGCTGGTACCGAACCGGAATTCACCGGCTACACTACCCAGCTTGATATTGCCGACCCCGGGAAACTCAACCCGGGCCGGAACGTAACACCAACAGGCATGTACCTGCAATCCCAACCAGGTTATGTGATGATACAGGATTTTGATCGCGGGGCATTTCACGGTTCAGAAAAGCCAATCACGCTTGAACATGTGCAGGAAGTATTACGCCGTGTCTCGAACACCGACGTAACTATCAGCGCCCTGCATATCGCAAACACCTGGACTGACCGCGCCCGGCAGGCTACAACCTACCGCAACGGACGGGTACTTTTAGCCGGCGATGCCGCACACATT
Organism: Chitinophaga oryziterrae; assembly: GCF_009758125.1. GTDB lineage: Bacteria > Bacteroidota > Bacteroidia > Chitinophagales > Chitinophagaceae > Chitinophaga > Chitinophaga oryziterrae. The sequence goes on along the minus strand of NZ_WRXO01000001.1, from coordinate 1,102,174 downwards.
CACGCGCCCTTGGGAGGCCAGGGCCTTAACCTTGGGCTGGGCGATGCCATGAACCTGGGCTGGAAGCTCGCTGCAACCATCCAGGAGAAAGCTCCGGAAGGCTTGTTGGATAGTTACTATACAGAACGGCACCCAATTGGTGTACAGGTGCTGGATTGGTCACGCGCCCAGGTCGCGATCATGGGACCAGAACCCCATGCCCGCGCACTGAACGCGATTATCCGCGACCTTATAGATACGCGCGATGGTGCCACCTACATTGCAGGAAGAGTGCGGGGCGTTTTCACACACTACAACCTCGGTGGCGACCACCCTCTGGTAGGCTACAGCGTTCCCAACTTTGAGTTTGAAGATGGTGTAAAAATTGGCGACTTAATGCACGATGGCCAGGGGATATTGCTTGATTTTGATATGAATACTTCACTTAAAACTTTGGCGAGTGAATATGGCGATCAAATGAAGTATGTTTCGGGTCCGGTGAGAGAACAATTCGGCTTGAGCGCGGTACTGATACGCCCTGATGGGTTTATCGCCTGGGCTTCTGACAGCGACCCTGATGAGCAATCAATCAGGCAGGCAGTTGCTCTCTGGTTTACCCGATAACATGGAGTTACAATCATAAGAAAGGGTGCCTCATATGAGACACCCAATTTTCCGTCCCCCTTATTTCAATATAATTGTACTCACCGCACCGGCTTTCAGTAAATACGGATATACCACTGTACCATCCTGCACAGAAAACTGACGATCCTCTTTACTTGTATTCAACACCACTAATACCCTGCTTCCATCCTTATTCAGAAACGCTGTATTCTCCAATCCTTTAACCAAAGAAGAATACACTCTTACAGCACCCGGCCTCACAAACCTGCTGAAATGCCCCAGCGCATAATACTCTATATTCTTCGTCACCACCCCATTAGTCGACTGTACCGTTACCACTCCCCTGCACGTCATACATCCCCGGTTTACCCCGGAGGCGGTATCAGGCTTATTCGTAGTAGGCCCGTTATGCTCATCCAGCGCCATATTCCATAACAATACATTCTTAGACCAGTTATTCACCGTACCTATCAGTAAATTCCCTATCATATATTGCAGGTTATCTGCAAAAGAAGGCGCCCAGCTGCCACCGGAACATTCCGTAAAATAAAGCCCCTTCTCCGGATGCGCCGCATGTACCTGGCTCATAGCGCCAACCGCTCCTTCATAACAATGAAACGCAGCGCCTGTAGTATATCTGGCTACAGCCGTATCATCCAAAATAGAAATAGGGTACTCCGGACTATTCCAGTTATGATCAAACAACATAATCTCCGGCTTCAATCCTTCACGCACCAGCATAGGCCCCAGGTGATCTTTAATAAATACCGCCTGCTCGGGTGCCGTCATTTTCATACTCGGATAAAACGCTTCATACTGCGGTTCATTCTGTACCGTCAACGCCGTTATCTTAATACCATTATCACCAAACACCTTCAAGTATTTTACAAAATACCTTGCATACACTTCATAAGCATCTGTCTTCAAAGACCCACCTTCCAGCTTATCACTTGTCTTCATCCATCCCGGCGGACTCCAGGGCGTTCCCATGATATGTATCTCCGGATTAATCGCCACTACCTGCTTCAGCACAGGTAACAACATACTATCACGTCCTATACTGAAATGTAATAAGGAATCATCCCGTTTACCTGCCGGCATATCATCATAGCTATAAGGAGCCACCGAAAAATCGGAGGCTCCCATAGACATTCTGATATAATTGATTCCTATCCCTTTTTGTGCATCAAACAATGCTTCCAGCAAAGTATCACGTTGAGCAGCACTCATATACTGCTGCATTACATATGCAGAAGACCCTGTCATCGCTGCACCAAATCCTTCTATTTCCTGGTACTGCAAAGCCGTATCAATACGTATATTAGCTACTGCCGTATCCTTACCTGCATGCAACACTGGTTGTAACGCCAGTAACTGTTTTGCATCCGGTGTAGTCAGATAAACATCTGCCTGTTTTGAAACATGATTACAAGCTGCTAAAATAAAAGCCAGACTATAAATTCCCCACCTCATTAATACCCTTCGTTTTGCGTTAAATTAGGATTCTGGTCCATCTCACTCTGTGGTATAGGCCATATTGATTTCTGTGCTGTTAAATGATATCCAAGGTTCACTCCTTTGCCATCTGTTACCGCTTCCATCACAGGAATAGCACGATCGGTACGTACCAGGTCATACCAGCGCTGCCCTTCAAAAGCCAGCTCCAGCCTCCGTTCATTCTCAATGGCCAGTCTCATGTTAGACTGATCTGTTACCGTCAATGCATTTAGTTTAGCACGTGTACGTATCTCCGTTACGATATCATTTGCACCGGCTACATCGCCCTGTTCGTTCAACGCTTCTGCTTTTAATAATAACACATCCGCTAAACGGTACAGGATAATATTCTGAGAACCATCAGACTTCCGCATCTTATAAAAGAAAGGAAAGCTATCCAGTGATAAACGTGTATCACTCCACTTACCATTTACATCAGCAAACGTGATTGTAGACTTCATACGAACAGAATCATGCGCATTCTGATACGCCCTTATCATATCATTACTCGGGTTACAGAACTTCTTCCAGTCTGTTCCATAGAACATAGATGTTCCCCAGTTACCACCGGTATCCCAACTGTCAAAATTCAATTCAAAAATAGATTCCGCAGAATTCTCATGCGCACCATCCCACAACTGATCATACACCGGCAGCAGGCTATACCCCAATGCGATCACCTTATCACAATACGACTGCACCGTAGGCCAGTCAACCGGTTTACGCGTTGCATATATTTTTGCCAGCAATGTATACACCGCTCCTTTCGTTACGAATCCTTTATTGGATGCAGTAGCAGGCACCGCATCCGCCGCACTTTTCAGATCTGCGATGATCTGGTCGTATACGCTGTCAGCACTGGTACGTGCAGGATATAACAACGGATAAATCTCTGTCAGGTTAGAAGAAGTAATAGTAGGCAACTCCGTTAATACCAATGGTACTGCACTATATAATCTTACCAGGTCAAAATAAGCACGTGCACGTATAAACTGTGCTTCTCCCACGATCTGCGCTTTACGGCTATCTGTTAATGCAGCATCCGTTACTTTGGGCACATTTACAATCACTGAATTACAGGATGCAATGTGATTATACAAATATCCCCAGTCGCGTTGTACCCATGAATTGGTAGAAAGTATACGGTATTCATCTATCTCAAATCCGGCAGAGTTATCGGCGCCCGCATATGCATTGTCCGACTGTGCATCACTGATATTAAAATAGTCGAGTACATAATACTCTCCTCCACTATTACGGAAATAAGCATAACAACTGGATATCGCAGATTCCGCCGTAGCAGCATCTTTGATAAAAGCACCTGCCGTACCCTGTCCGCCAGTACCACTGGTAGTATTAGAGATAGGCTTCAGGTCCAGTTCTTTATTACACGCACCCAAAACGAATGCGATCACTATAATGAGATAACTTGATGTTTTCATGACTGTGGCGTTTAGAATTGCAGATTTAAACCTACGATGAATGTTCTGGCAACAGGATAAGTACCATAGTCGATACCCAGTGTTACTCCATTATTAGCATTGGTAGCGAAAGCATTTACTTCCGGATCAAACCCTTTATACTTCGTAATAGTAAACAGGTTCTGTGCAGTAGCATATACCATCAGCTTATTCAGATGCAATCTTGAAATAGCGCTCTCCGGCAGCTTATAAGATAACGTAGTACTCTTCATACGCAGGAAAGATCCATTCTCTACAAAACGGGAAGAGGTACGTGAATTCGTAACATCCCCATTGGTCGCTTTCGGAATATCTGTTACCTGTCCGGGTGTTGTCCAGCGGCGTAATACTTCGGTCGACTGATTCTTACTATCATACATCCCTTCTGTTTCCATACGGGAAGCATTAAACACTTTATTACCCTGTGATCCCTGTAACAGGAAAGACAATGACCAGTTCTTATAATCTATATTGTTATTCAAACCATACGTAAACTTAGGCTGCGCACTACCAATAACAGTACGGTCCTGCGGTGTCACATTCCCATCTCCGTTTACATCTTTATACCTGATATTTCCTGTCTGAGGATCTACACCTTCAGATACATAACCATAAAAAGTACCTAATGCTAAACCTTTCTGCAGAATGATGATATTATCCCTGTTTTCTACACTGGCATAATAATATACCTTAGATAACTGCAGGTCGGTGATCTTGTTACGGTTAAAAGCGATATTGAAATCTGTACTCCATTTCAGGTCCTTCTTATCAACATTCACAGAAGATACTACAAACTCCAGCCCTTTATTCTCCAGACTACCGGAATTACGGGTGATATAATCATATCCTGTTGGAGGAGGCAGCGTTACATTTAACAACAGATCAGAAGTCTTTTTAATGTACGCATCTGCAGTGAAGGTCAAACGGGAATCAAACATACTCAGATCAATACCTACGTTCGTTTGTGTCGTAGTTTCCCATTTCAGATCAGGATTAGGAGCGATTTTAGAAGGATTGATGACCGGACCTGATAACGGACTGGTAGCTGTCTGACGGGTATAAGTATTCAACCCGTAAGCGGCATAAGGGTCCAGTCCTTCCTGGTTACCATTCTGTCCCCAGCCGGCTCTTATTTTCAGGTCACTGATCTCTTTCACGTCTTTCATGAAAGGTTCAGCAGAAATACGCCAGCCGGCAGATACAGAAGGGAAATATCCCCATTTATGTTTCTTATCTAATTTGGAAGAACCATCCGCACGGAAGTTCGCTGTCACCAGATATTTACTGTCATAATTATACATCACACGGCCCAGATATGACATCAGGAACCATTGCGATTCATACGTATCTCCTACTATCTGGTTCGCGGCATTCAGCGTTTTCACAGTAGGGTCCGCAGGGAAATCACGACCCGTTAAATTGGATTCGTTATACTTATTCTTCTGGGTAGTTACACCACCTAATGCCGAAAGACTATGTTTATTCCATTTCTTATCGTAGTTCAACGTATTCTCCCACAGATAAGTAAAGCTGTTAGTTTTCTGGGAAGAGGCATACCCATGATCATTACGACCCGGAGTGGTCATGATATAATCCAGGTAATAATCATACTTATGACTGAAATAATCCACCCCGAAATTACTCCTGAACTTCAGGGATTTAGTCAGGTTGATATCCGCAGAAGCATTACCCAGCACCCTGTTATCACCTGTTCCCTGGGTAGGGCCTTCAATCGCTGCCATAGGATTATCCCATCCTGCTTTGTAAGGATTCATTGTGTAACGACGGTGACCGTCCGCATCCGTTTCATAAATACCCATGATAGGCGGAGCATTCAATGCACCCAGGATAGCTGCATTACGCCCCGCATTATCATTGTCTTTTAAATCTTTCAAAGCCACATTCGAGTAGCTGATATTTGTTGAAACCTTCAGCCAGTCTTTCAGCTGATTATCTAAATTCGTCCTGAATGAATAACGGTTATATTGCGCCGGTTTCACCATCCCATCATCTTTGGTAACAGCGCCGGAAACGAAATACTGCGACTTCTCACTTCCTCCGGACATAGACAACTGATAATTCTGGTTATGCCCTGTTTTGAACACTTCTTTTAGCCAGTCGGTCGTTTCCGTAGGAGTGGTAGTAGCATATCCCAGATCTTTCATCAGATCATTATACTGTGTTGGATTCAGTACATTGATCTTCTTCCCCACATTTGATACACCATAATAAGTATTGAAATTGATCACCCCTGCACCTGATTTACCTCTCTTGGTGGTAATCAATACTACCCCGTTAGATGCCCTGGCACCATAAATGGCAGCGCTGGACGCATCCTTTAATACAGTAATGTTCTCAATATCATTAGGATTCAGGTCCCTGGTATCGGAAGTAGGTACTCCGTCTATTACGTACAATGGTTCATTACCAGCCTGTACGGAAGTAGCGCCACGCACCCTTACGGAGAAAGCAGCGCCCGGTTTACCGCTGGGCTGTGTAACCTGTACCCCGGCAGCTTTACCTTGTAAAGCGGCGGCTGTCTGAGTAATAGGTCTTTCCCCTATATCTTTGGTGCTTACACTTACTACTGCCGTCGTCACATCTTTCTTTTTCTGTGTACCATACCCGATTACCACTACCTCACTAAGGTCTGTTTTGGTATCGGCCAGACTGATATTCAACTGTGTACGGCCATTTAATACAACGTTCTGCCCTTCATAACCTACATAGGAAATCTCTAATGTACCTGTTGAAGGAGCTTCGATGGAAAAATTACCATCTGCCTGCGTAATGGTACCTCTGTTAGTACCTTTGATTTTTACGGAAACCCCGGGAAGTGAAGTACCCTGTTTGTCCTGAACGTGTCCTTTTACAGTAATGTCCTGTTGCGCCATCGCAAAGCTGCATAACATAAACAGGCATGCTGTCAGGAATGTCACCCTTTTTTTCATAATGTGTCAGTTCTTAATTGTGGAATAAGGATCTGTGAACTAAGCATAGGTATTCTCTCATAACATGACTTCTTTCACAACGATGGTATAAAGATAAGGGGATTTAGTATTCCGAAATAAAAAAAATCTTCACAAATAATTGGTTTTTAATTACTTATGAGAAATATGATACGCTTGGATACCATAAAAGGATTAGTGAGAAAAGTACTGATAATGAAAGGAAAGACAGGGATTTTCCATTAATTTGATTAGAGATGCTGATACGCTTGGATACCCTTCAATTATTTCTTAACCGCGCACTTCGTCGTCTAAGACCAGCAAACTCCAGCCCTGACCATTCGCCTGCTTCAATTCCTTCTTCCTTTCATCCATCATCTTAATGATCCGGGTTGCATAAGACCAGCAGGTACTTTGCCTGATTTCGAGGATATCAGACAGTTTATGGGAAGAAATCTTCCCTTTAGTGGAATACACGAGGAAAGTGAGATAAAACGCTTTATTAATAGGGATACGGATATTCTGATAGATAGTATAAGCTGTAGCCGACTCCTCATACCCACACTTACTGCAACGCCTGCTAAAAGGCTGATGACCGGCATAATAATGCTCATTCCCGCACTTACGGCAATGAAATGTCCCGGTCCATTTTAAATCTGCCAGAAACTGCAAACAGCTTTCTTTATCAGGATAAATCTTGCTGAACTCCTCAAAATCAAGGGAAGTAGACAAGGCCCTGGCCCTGCTCACCTTCTCCACATTGGTCTGCAACTGTATATTATCCTGTGCCAGCAACGCATTCATACGGGAAATCTCCGCTGCCTGGCTTTCTAATAACGCATTCGTCTCTGTCAGGATCTCATTCTGCTCCGCAATTACCCCAGCCTGCTCAGATAACTCCTTCGTCCTGGCCTTTACCTGTGCTTCCAGTTCTATATTCAGGTTATCCTTCAGCCTGGCATTCTCCGTCATCTGCCGGATCATCATCCGCCTGGCCTTATCCCTTTTCTTTTTCAGCAAACGTACCTTGTCCCCCACCGCAAAAGACAAAAAGAACATCTCCAGGATAAAACAGAAACTCAGGCTATAATAACTCACAATCCCGAAGTTCAGCCAGCTATACCCAAGCATAATGAAAAACTTGAGCATAAATCCCACAAACAAAAAGCTATACCCCAGCACAAAAAACCGGGCAGGCCGGTAGCCCCTGGCCAATACATGGATCCCCGTATAAAATGCTACCGCCAGCGGGATCACCTCTATGAACTTATAATTAAACCAGTAAGGATTGATGAACAAACAGGCTAAAAAGAACAGGCAACGTGCTATTATCACCCCCATAATCAGGCGGTTCAGCACCGGCGCCCTGAACTCCACATACAACAGGCTCCGCGTAAACAACAGGGCAAAAATGCTCATACTCAGCAACGGCCAGGCAAAAGCATACTGATTCCAGTTGGGGGAATTGGGCCATAACCACTGATAGGCAATACCGTCCGTGCACATCTCATACAACACCACGCTCAGGTTATACAGCACATAATACAGGTACTGCCGTTGCCGCATGGCAATGAACATGATCAGGTTATAAAAGCTGAAAATGAAGATCATGCCGTAAAAAATCCCAAACGTCATGTATTCAGACAACGCATAAGAAACAAAATGATCAAAAGAGCGCAGCACGATAATCACATCCGCTGTTTGTGCAGATCGCAGCCGGAAATAATACACATCCGTTCCGTCCTTACTGTTATCCACCGGCAGCTCGAAATTCTTATGCCGGAACCAGCGTTGGGAAAAGGGATAACGATCGCCCAGCAACACCTGCTTACCATCCGGCAGATAAGCCGTTATCTCATCTATCGTCTGGTCAAAAAACTCCAGCAGATAATAATTATGCGACGATGTATCATGCTTTATACTGATCCTGTACCAATAAACAGAACCCAGATGATCATTCTGCGGAGTACTGACAGCGCTGGGTTTAAAAGGAGCATTTATAACCTGGTCTAAACGTAACTTCCCTCCCGGATCTTCCAGGTATTCAATTTCATCATAAGTGAATATATGCTGAGATAAACCTTTCTCAATAGGTACAGGCTGCTGGCCCCTGGTAGTACTTCCCCCTAAAATCAATAATATAACTGCATACCAATAACGCATCAAAATATCTTGATCAGATTTGACAAAATCAAGCTAATTTACTTCAAAATTTCATCCATGAAGAGATTAGCTTTCATTCTGATTATTCTTATAATTTCCACAGGCAGCATATTCGCACAAACTCCGGCAGCAGACAGGGTCCTCGGTAACTGGTTAAATGCAGAAAAAGATGCCAGGATCGAGATCTATAGAACAGGTAATAAATACTATGGAAAAATAATCTGGGGAAAGAACATTTTTAACCCTGATGGCTCTTCCAGAACAGATACCAAAAACCCCGATAATAAACTAAAATCCCGGTTACTCCTGAACCTCGTTATCCTTACAAATTTCACCTACGATGATGGTGAGTGGAACGGCGGAAAGATCTACGATCCCAAAAGTGGTAAGACCTACAGTTGTTTCATGAAACTGGATGGAACCAGCCTGAAAATAAAAGGATATATAGGTATTACCCTACTGGGCAGAACTACCATCTGGACAAGGGGCTGATATTCCCGCTAATTATACGATATTTGCCGCCCTATTCAGCATTATTATGAAGGTTTGTATTGCCGAAAAACCAAGTGTGGCAAGGGATATTGCCGAAGTACTCGGTGCGAAGCAGCGCAAAGAGGGCTATTATGAAGGAAATGGTTATCAGGTAACCTGGACTTTCGGGCATTTCTGTACCCTGAAAGAACCACATGATTATTTTGATTACTGGAAATACTGGCGGCTGGAAGATCTTCCCATGATCCCATCCAGCTTCGGTATCAAGCTCATAGACAACTCCGGTGTACAAAAACAATTCAAAGTAATAGAAAACCTCGTTCAGAATTGTGATGAGGTCATCAACTGCGGGGATGCCGGGCAGGAAGGAGAACTCATTCAGCGGTGGGTCCTGTTAAAAGCCCAATGTGCCGTACCTATCAAACGCCTCTGGATATCTTCCCTTACAGAACAGGCTATCCGCGAAGGTTTTACCAAACTGAAAGAAAGCGATCAATACAACAACTTATATGCTGCAGGCAGCGCACGCGCTATTGGCGACTGGCTCTTAGGCATGAATGCGACCCGCCTGTTCACGAAGAAATTCGCCTCAGGAAAAGTAGTACTATCCATCGGCAGGGTACAAACACCTACCCTGGCCATGATCGTACAACGACAAAAAGAAATCAATGCGTTCGTTTCCGAAGAATACTGGGAATTAAAAACCATCTATCGCGAAACAGAATTTACGGCTACTATAGAACGTCTCCGCAACCTGGAAAAAGCCAATAAAGGACTTGCTTACCTGAAGGAACATCCCTTTGAAATCACCTCTTTCGAAAAGAAAGAAGGAAAAGAAGGGAATCCCCGCTTATTCGACTTAACCGCCTTACAGGTGGAAGCCAATAAGAAATATGGCTTTTCTGCGGATGATACCCTTAAATATGTGCAAAGCCTCTATGAAAAGAAACTGGTTACCTACCCCAGGGTAGATACCACTTACCTTTCGGAAGACTTACACCCCAAAATTGCCGGTATCATGCAGGATATGACGCCTTACAGCGCCCTGACTGCCTCCATATTAGCTAAACCTATCCCTAAACTAAAATCCGTTTTCGACGATAAAAAGGTAACGGATCACCATGCTATCATTCCTACAGGCGTATACCCGGGAGGTATTGGGCTGGAAGAAAAACGCATCTACGACCTCATTGCCCGTCGATTCATCGCGGCCTTCTACCCGGAGTGTAAGATCTCTAATACGACCGTCCTCGGGAAAGTAGGACAGGTAGAGTTTAAGGTCACCGGTAAACAGATCCTGGAACCAGGCTGGAAAGAAGTATATGCCAATGATGTCAGCGCCAGAAAAGAAGGCGAAGAAGAAGAGAAAGTATTGCCATTATTTGTAGTAGGAGAAACCGGCCCGCATACCCCAAGGGTACACCAGGGTAAAACCACTCCCCCTAAAGCCTTTACAGAAGCTACTTTGCTAAGGGCAATGGAAACAGCCGGGAAACAGGTGGAAGATGAAGAAATGCGCGAACTGCTCAAAGACAATGGCATTGGCAGACCTTCCACCCGCGCTAACATCATCGAAACACTGTTCCGCAGAAAATACATAGAGAAACGCAAAAAGAACATCTTTGCTACTCAAACCGGCATGGATCTCATAGATACGATACAGTCGGAACTCCTTAAAAGTCCTGAGCTAACGGGTATATGGGAACGTAAGTTACGCCTGATAGAAAAAGGTGAATACGCCATGGAAACCTTTAAACAGGAGTTAATACAAATGGTCGTGGACCTCACCATAGAAGTAAAGACCAACGCCCATAAGACAATAACAATAGCGCCCGATCCGCCGCCGGTACCGGAGAAAGAAGAACCAAAACCCAAAGAGCCGAAGAAAGCAATCGTCATTGAAGAACTCTCCTGTCCTAAATGCAAAGAACAATTGCTTAAAAAGGGCAATACCGCTTATGGCTGTGCTAATTTCAAAGTATGTGGTTTTAAAATCCCTTTCGAGATCCTGGGCAAAAAACTATCAGACAAACAAATAACAGATCTGTTAAGCAAAGGAAAAACCGGTAAGATCAAAGGACTAAAAGTTCCAGGTAGTGAGACCGAAAAAGAAGGCAAACTGGTAATGACAGCTGATTTTAATATTGAGATGGAGCAATAGAATACTGATTTACTATCAATGTCATTTAGTTAAACGCTCTATATACAAGAAAACATAATAGGCTCCAACGGAGCTTTTAATTAGTTCCACCCGCTACCACATCAGAAAAAGGAACAAACCATTATAGCTGTCCAGGTCTGCTTTTTTACCATCAGATAAAATTCGTAAATTGTCTACCATTATTACTTTTGAGGATTCCATTTTGGTGTCTTTGGGTTTAACATTTCGTGAAACTCTTTGAATATGCCTGGCTAAAATCATCTATCGATGCATTCCTGGCAGCTGTAAATAAAGATATCAATACGCAGGGCCTAACTAAAAACGCTGCAATAGAAAAGAATAAAACACTGCTGCAACGCAACAGCTATACTTATCTTAAACCCGAACATGTTCACTCTCTGGAAGCAGGTTACAAAGGTTTATTCCTCGACAATCGTTTACTCGTTGATCTTGATTTCTACTACAATAAATACAGCTCCTTTATTGCACAGGTAGAAATGAGCGTTCCCAACACCCAAAATGCAGATTCCGTTGCCTACTCACTATACGATAAAAAAACACAGGCCCGTTACCGTATGTGGACCAACTCCAACACTACTGTCTATAATTACGGCCTTGGCCTTCGTTTAAAATATGACCTCAGTAATGGTTATATAGTATCATATGCGAAACTGACAAAGAAAAGTTCTGATGATGGATTAGAAGATGGATTCAATACACCCAAATGGATGGCGAATATTATGCTCAGCAAAGAACACATCTTTAAACATTTCGGAGCTGGTATCACCTACAGATGGCAGGATAATTATTACTGGCAGTCATTCCTCGTAAACGGGAATGTACCGGCCAACGGATCCGTAGATCTGCAGGTAAGTTATGCTTTCCCCACACTTCCCGTGAGGATAAAAGCCGGAGCTACCAATGTACTGAATCACTATTACACATCCTTCCTCGGAGGGCCTCAGATAGGTGGTCTTTATTATACCACCCTCACCTATGGATTAAATTAACGGTCATTTTTTGCCATGGCAGCAGCCGTTCCTTCAGGAGCTTCTTCCAGGTTAGTAACAAGATTTAAATGTTGTACTCCTTTCTTCTTAAAGGTTTCCATCACTTGCTTCACCATCGGATAAGGGGTGGCATTATCTGCCTTAATACAATACTTCAGGGCTTTAATGTTACTTCCCTGCGCTGCCTGCGCATATTCAATCCACACAGCCAGTTCATTATTGATAGTATCTGCAGGAATACCAGTTTCCTTGTTGTATTTTTTCCTGTTGGCAGAAGATAAGCCAAGATACTCTTTCAGATGTTTCATATCAACACCCACACTGGCTCCCAGCATAAACATATTCATCTCTTTCTCATCCAGTCCCAGTTTAAACTGCTGGTTCAGGTCCTCAATCATCTTCCTTCTTTTAGGTTGCCCGTCCATACTAAAGAATACCCTGCCTGTTTTATCAATACTTACCAGAATAACATCTGCATCCGGCAACAACTGTGTATTAATAGAGGAAGGCGTAACGATAGCAACCGGTTCATCCGGTTTAGCGCTGGTAGACATAATAAAGAAATTGAGGATGAGGAATACCATGTCCGTCATGGCCGTCATATCCACTAATGTACTCTTCTTTGGCATTTTAAACCTTGGCATAGCAGTTCAATTATTCAACTGCAAGATGTCCCGTATTTAGCTGGATAGAAAGGCGCAATTGCGCCATTTGATGGTATAATCAGGAATGCTGCTGCCTGAATGTAGCAGGACTCATACCCATATGTTTAGTAAAATACTTTATAAAATGGGTAGTCTGAGAGAATCCCATTTCAAAGCCAATCTCTTTCACGGATAAACTGGTGAAAGCTATCATACGCCGTGCTTCTATCACTACATGATCGTCAATGACCATCTTAGCCGTTTTACCTAGTACATTACTGGTAGCTATATTCAATCTTTTCTCTGTAATATTTAATTGTTGCGCATAAGCAGCAACAGATTTTATCACCTTATAATTCTGGCCTATTAATAATGAATAACGTTGTGTGATTTGTGAATCCGGTCCTTTCACCACATTCACATTATTATGCGCATTGAATTCCCGGTTAGATAACATAATAAAATTATGCACCAGGTTCCTTACAATAACGGCACTGAATTCATCCATAGGGTGAAGCAGTTCGGTTTGAATAGATTCAACAATAGCAATATATTCCCTGATATTAACAGGAGATATTTCCTGTACGATAGTGCTGTTAAATAAAGGGTTCTGCTGTAACATAGACAGATCATTATCATTCTTACAAAAGAAGTTCTCTGTAAATGCAATGACTATACCATCATAAACGGCTGTCTGGTCAAAGAGATGTACCCTGTTTTTACTAGAGAAGATAAGAGAATATGGTTTCACCGGGATCTTATCAAAATCTAATAAATGATTATCAACATAAGTGAAAGGCATAATAATATGGTACACATTTGTGCGGAAAGGATGTATTAACATCTCCCGGTTCTCTTCCTGGAAAACCTTCATATTGGTCAGTTCAAATCCCCAATTCCGAAGATCCTCTAAACGGAGATCATGTATATGTGGCTGCATTCTCTTCACATAGTAAATCTACAGAAAAAAAGGACCACTTTAGGGCGCATTTACGCCTTTCTATTATCCATTTAGGATCATCCTGAAGGGAAGTAAACACAAAAAAGAGGGTGTCATAAATAGAAATAGGGCCTGAGGATCGCTTAAACGACTATCCGTCGCCATTTTATTTCAGAGGGACAATCCACGCCGCATGCCGGTATGGCTCCCATTTTACACCTGCAAGATCTGTATTCGGGTCTATCAGGAACTGTGGTGTCCCTCCGTTTAAACTTACCTCGCTCATTGCATAAATCCTTACATGCGGGAACCCGTTATCCTTACACTCCTTTTTCAATCGTTGCGCATATTGCCATATCATATCCGGCAATCCCACCAGTGAATTGAGTGTAATATAATTCAGCCGGTTCTCTGGTTCATCTATCCAGGTCTTCCCTGAATCAGGATCTGTGATCCTGAAATATACCCATCCTGCTTTATTACGCAACATCATCCGCCAGCTCATGCGAAACCCTTCTTCAGTCCAGTTAGGATCTGTGCCGAACAACAGGTAACGCACAGGTAATAATAACTGGACCAATAAATATACACCCATCAAATACATCCCTATCCTGTTTTTATTATTTACGCTTGCCCGCTGCACACGGGTTTCGGGGAAGAAAAAGATCATAGCAGATAAGGACAGGAAAGGAAAGATGCCTATTTTAAAAACAAATGCATTGAATAAATGAAAAACACACGCCATGCAGAATGCAACAATTCTCGTCCGCTTAAACAGTAACAATGGCGTAATCAGCAGATCAAATAATAAACCACTATAACAAAGAAATAACTGTACGCTCTTCTCCTGTAAAAAGGGATGATCCATTCCCGTCATCAGGTATTTCATATACCTGCCGCTAAGCCATTCCGCATTGATTTTATTAATGGCAGCAAAAGTATATACAATACCGAATTGAGCAATAAATAACCAGCCTGCCCATCGCGGACAAACATTACTTTTCTTCACAAGCCCCATATATACATCCACTGCAAAGCGGCGATGTGCAGGCATAAAACACATCAGCGAACAAACAAGTATTATCAGGTAATAATGGTTGTTATAATCGCATTTCTGCATCAGGTAGATAATCGTCCACATCACAGTAAATACAGCCATTGCGATCCTGTAAAATACACCTGTCATGATCATTATACCTAACATGCTCATGATTGAAAAATAGATATACATACCATTTCCTGGTAAAGGTTGTAACCATTCGAAACCGATAAAAGGAAAAGTAAATGCCGGTTCGATAAACAGGTCTGTAACCTTACCTGATATCATATCATTCATACATTCCAGGAACAATAAAAATCCCAGCAGGATGCGGAAAACAATCAGTGGCCTGTTATCCACCGGTTCCCACAACCGGTCATTCAAACGGTTGGCATAAGTCATACGCCGGAAAATAATAGCTATCCCACACTATGCGTAACAATAATATAAGCATTGCGGATATTTCCCGACAGACAGTTTAAATTCCCGGACCAGTGCCATTTTCACACGAAAAAGGGCGTAAATCATACGTAGATGATTTACGCCCTTTCGTCGCAATTATTTAATAATTATCCCTTATTTTACTAAGAACATGCGTCCTTTACCTTTCAGATAAAAAAGCCCCCCGGATAATCATCCGGAGGGCGAACATTACATAGGCTATGATCTACTTCTTAAAGTTGAATGCTCTTGTAACATTGAATCCAAAGAAGATATCTCCTTTACCCCAGGTCCCTGTCGTCTTAGCCAGGTAATAAGGCCCCACCATTCCACTGGCATTGGTAAACACCAGCTGAAATACGTGCCCTCCCGTTTCAATATCTATTCCCAGGGACATGGAACTTTTTACGCTTGTAGTCACTACCTGATCAGGTAAAAGGTAATTATATTCTGCTGTTATACTCATTCGTTTGGTGAACTTCATACGTCCCCCTGCACTCACCGCAAAAACATCACTCTTGTCCTGTGCCGTAGGCACCAGGTTAAAGTGCATCCACGCCGGTACTACTTCCAGCGATAAATTACGCGTAAACTTACGTGCTATAATTACCTGTGTAGTATAAGCCGTACGATAACGTGCATCCAGATAAGGCTTATCCGTATAACGTTGCGTATAATTAGTTACCAGCCCATACAAACTCACAGATACAGGTATCTGATGAGTCGTCTGCTGCAACAGTTTATACTTCAGTGAACCGTCGAATGTTTTATCCTCAGAACTCCTGCCTACACCCACTGCCAGCCTGTCCGTAATACCATAGTCAAATCCAAAACGGATAGAAGCATTGTCCAGGCCAAACAATTCATACGAACCACCATTCAGTTTCCCGAACCGGTGCATGATCATAAATTGTAAACTCTTCTTACCCGGAGATTCTACCGTAGGTAAATTTACTATCTGTGTAGCTTTAAATGTGCCCGTTACCACTTCATGCTTTTGCTGCATGCTGAGTGAATCATCCAAAGACTGCAGCAGGCTGTTATCCTGTGCCATTAACCGGTTACCCGCTACTAATAAAAGAAATAAGAATGCTGTTTTTTGCATAAAACAAACTATTTAGGTAAAAATTCAGCACTCACCTGTACAGGTATCTCTGCCGCAATTTTGTCTTTAACTAATGATGGTATCTTAATATTATAATCTGATGGCTTGATGCTAAAAGCAGATTTACCTACCAGCTTTCCCTGCTGCAAATTCAGCTCCGCAGGCATACTCACCGGTTGGGTAACTCCATGCATGGTAAGCTTACCATCAACCTGCACTTTATACACACCGGGAGTTGTGCCGATATTTCCTGTGATAGTACCCTCAAACTGTGCCTTTGGATATTTATCACTCTCAATATAATTCTCATTGAAATGTTCCTGCATAAGCTGTTTCTCAAAAAGAAAATTCTTTTGCAGTAATGTAAAGGCAATCGTTTTCTTCGAGACGTCAATGGCAGCAAAAACCTGACTGTTAACCGCCTTGATATCTTCCATCGGTGTCTTCGAATAGAAGCTTATCTTGCCATTCCGTGTAATCCATGACTGTGCCTGCGTTGGTATGTATAACATACTGGCCAGTATGATTGAATATAATACTTTCATAAATTAGTTATTTTGTGTACCACGATTAATCCAGTCCTTGATAATATTGATATTGCAATCAGACAACTTAGCGGCACCCTGTGGCATAGCCGGATAACCTGCAGCATGCGTAATAACAGCAATCAGGTTACCATTATCTGCCTGTGTTTTCAAACTGGCATAACTATCAAGGGATATACCACCGGAAGCAGATCCGTTACCATGACAACCGTAACAGTAAGAAGAAATAATAGGCTGTACATTGGTCGCATATTTCATATTAACAGTGTCGCAACTGCTACCACCAGTACCAGTTGTATCTGCTGCAAGGTCGGCCTCATTACTTTTAGAACAGGAAGATACCATCATCAGGTTACAGACAATGATCATTGCAGCTAATGGAAGGAGTACTTTCTTCATAATTTTAACGGTTTATTTGTTGACGATAGTTGCATCTATAATACTTACATCCATTAAGAATCCCGTACAACGGCCCTTTACATGTATCAGTGATCCCTTACGCGGAGCAGGTACATCACCGACCATCGTACAATTCACACCTCCTCCATTACCGCCACCAGACAATAACACAGATATATCTTTCCCATTTTTCTGCACATCCAGCACAGCTCCTGTTATTTCAAGCACTTTATTCCCATACTGCACATCAGCAGCCTGTTCATCCTTTGTATAAGCATCAAATAACTCTTTGGCAGATACCAGTTTATCCGCGCTCATTTCAGCCGCAGTAGTCCTGGGCATATTGTACAGGTGATAACCTATGGCCATGACTGTAAGGCACAGGATTACCCCTGCGAAAATGATGATCCTTTTTCGCATTATGTAATGTTTGATTTAAAAACTAAAAACGAATTGGTCTTGTAATACCAACGTTAAGGCCCACACTTGTTATTGGCAGATTTCCAACTCCTACTCCACCGGTAGGTATATTCAGATATGGCTCTACACGCAATGTACCTACAGCACCTAAACGATGCTCATAACCTACTCCTGCATGTATAATAGAAAACCAGTTACGGGTAGAGTTTTTATAGTCCCAGGTTTTCGTATCAACCCAATTGTTCATCTCATATTTATAAGCGTAACTCTCCCTATTCATGATATAAGAAGTGAGTCCTCCATTCACATACCAGTTGCTCTTCTCTTTTATACCAAAAACATACCGCACGGTAACAGGTATTTCTATCATATTACACCAACCATCTACATTGATGATCTTCATATCTGACGGAACAGGTATTTTTTTCGTACTGAAATGGCTACCATCTGAATAATAATATTTTCTTTCCAACAATACTCCCGTTTCAACGGCTACACGTCTGGAAATCCTGTACCCCACTACAATCCCTGCATTATATCCTACCTTGCTTACATGCTGTAATTTTACTGTACTGATATCCGGACTGGCAACAATACCTGCATACAAACCTTTCTGCACTTTTACAGGCACGTTCATTTTTTCAACCACAGATGATGTAGTCATTACCGGTTGCTTTACAGGCTGTAATGCGGCAGATATATTCCACTCTCCTGCATTAGCAGAAGGCAACACATGTATGCTTAAAGGTGGTACGATATCATTGTCCGCACCGGATAAAGTAATTCCGGTTGTATTGTTCACTATTCTTTCCGGAATAGATTTGTTTACGATATTGTTATTAGCACTGTTCGCAACAATAACGGGTGCATAAATATTATTATTGATTTTCTGTTTTTTAATTCTGGTATCTATACCGGTTTTTGATACTTTTTCAGCAACCGGAACATCATTATTACCCACCACAGTTTTTGATGTTGTCTCAGTAACCGGAACAACTACATTATTAGTCACACCAGTTTCAGCCTCTGTATGCGGTACTAAATCTCCCGTCTTCAATGATGGAATACTAACTCCCAGCACCAGCAATGCCAGCATGGGTCTCCAGAACCACCTCAGCAATCTGTTAAATGAAGAGGCAGGCTTCTTCTCAGAAGCAGAAGACTCAGACAACCTACGCATTACCGCATCCCAATCCTGTCCGTCAGTCTTTAAGGGATACTGCGAAGCTGCATTACGAAATAATTCGTCCATATCGTCATCTAGAAGCTGCATACATCAAATTCCTGTGTATCATTACTTAATTTCTTCTTTAAATGTGCCCTCGCCTTTGCCAGGTTAGACTTGGATGCCCCTATACTGATACGTAGCTTATCCGCTATCTCCTGGTGCGAAAAGCCATCTATTACATACATGTTAAACGCGACCTGGTAAGAAGGAGGAAGCTCTTTTATCAATACGATCAACTCTTTGTAATACAGCTTTTGTTCTGCGGATTCGCCCTCATCAGCTTCCTCCCATACGTAATCAGGAATCCCCCCTATTTCAGGTATCATGTTCTTCCGGCGCAATTCATCAATCGCCGTATTCACCATTATCTTCCTTATCCAGCCCATGAGCATTTTTTCCACGTCCTCCGATTCCTCGTAACTAAACCGCTCAAAATGACTGAATAACTTCACAAACCCGTCAT
Source organism: Chitinophaga oryziterrae (assembly GCF_009758125.1). Classification (GTDB taxonomy): domain Bacteria; phylum Bacteroidota; class Bacteroidia; order Chitinophagales; family Chitinophagaceae; genus Chitinophaga; species Chitinophaga oryziterrae. Next base: position 1,082,616 of record NZ_WRXO01000001.1, on the reverse strand, counting down.
TTACAATGTCTGCCGACCTTTCATACCTATAAATATACCTGAAAACGATCTTAAATGCATAACCATAATAGCGCTCGTACAGAAGCTTTTGGCATCTGGACTGCTTATTCCGGCACCCATCTATTATTGCAATCAGTTGTTCCAAATCAATTTAGTAATGGTCAAAATTTGCTGTACTACAATGATAATACGTGAATAGGGGATAATGGTTGCCTGGGATTAAATATTTTTTTGAAGAAAAGAGGAAGAAAACAACTAACTCACTAGTAATCAATAAGATAAAATAGATAATTATTATCCTGTTTATTAAAAATAAAACTTATAAAGTACCCATTCCACCCAAAATACCCATCAGGTTAAAATGTTGAGGAGTAAAAATTTGATGGTTTTCACAGGTAAGTACACTCCATTAAAGGACCGTCCCAAACGTAACCTATAGGCGGGGCATAAGGTAGTATAAGCCCTATATAAGCCCACTCATAGTCCCCTATAAGCCCCCTATAAGCCCACCTTATTTAAGGGGGGCTCATAGAGGGCTTATAGAGGTGTTTAATACTAATTTCCAGACCATTAAAGTGCTTATTCAGTTGTACATGGGATGCAACCGGCAAGACAAAACATTAATAGTCCCCTGGCTTGTGAAGCACAAGTCAGCTGGTTAAAGTAAAAATTGAGGAAGGACCTGTTATTTCTGCTGAATCTGCAAACTTGTGAAGTCTCCGTCAGAACCATTACCCACCCATAAGCCTAACTTTCCTGAAGTACGCTGATTTAACTGGGTCACTGTTAAACTTGGCTCCGTATTCCGGTTAACATATACCGTTATTTGTGGATATTCTACTACGATCTTTACATGGAACCAGTCATCCGGACCAGGGGCCGGATTAACCGCCTGCTCATACTTGCCCGGATACTTATTCCTTAATACTTCCCAGGGAAAATCCGGATGGGATACATACTGTACAGCATGGCTTTTCTTTACCGCATCCTTAGCCTGAAAATTGAAAGGCCGGAAATAAACAGCATCCAGCACCTTCCGGCTCTGCACATGAAAAGCCACTCCCAGGAAACTCTCCTGGGAAACATCCTTCCCCTTTAAATCTATCTCAATAATACCGTTGGAAAAATCCAGCCCCTCTATCCATGCCACACCATCCCCCTTGGCTGCCGAAAGATGCACACAACTCCTGCCACCCGAATTCCTTGCCGTCAGCTCACGATTAAACACTTTCATCTTATCATTCTTCACCAGCTCTTCCAGGTACACTCTCTTTACCTGCCCGCTCACACTCGCCGTAATAAAAAACAAAGCTATAAGCGTAACTATTTTCATACTATCGTTTTTAAAAATCAAATATATGCTCAACACTGATCTTTCCTGCATCAAGTTGCTTTAATAATTTACTTAACCCGGTTACTGGTACCGCCAACGCTACCCGCTTCTGCGATGGCTTAGACGCTATCACCTGCGTAAAAACAATCTGCGTACCTTCAAATGTTGCAGTATCCACAGAAGGCACCAGCACTGTCAATAAAATCGCTGAATTATTTCCTGCCACTTCTTTAAAATTACAACCACTCTCAGCTAATATATCGGCCGCCCTGTTAAAGCTATTATACCTTGGCAGATACACCAACACAGCACTGTCCCCAAACGTTTTTGCCCCCTTTAACGAAGCACATTTTGAATCCACTACCACCGCTGTAGTCAGCAATGCATCCTCATATACCGTCTTCGTCCCCATCCCTATGAGCTTCCCATAACCAGCCTTTACCAGCAACTCAGAAGTTAGAATGTACTTCCGCTCTATCTTCCTCAGAAAATGATCTCCGAAAAAAGAAGTACTCCATAACTTACGTAACTGGCTTCCAAAATCGAAGGCATACCAGGGGCTGTTCTTAATGAAATCAACATACTCCTGCGTAAACTTCGCATTGAACCTGTCCTCTTCTGTAATAGCCTCATGTGTATCCGTTATCCGGCCTGTCACCGTCTCATACCAGGCTTTAACGGAGTACTCCACAGAAGCGCTGCTCCCTATCACCCATATCATAAAATGATACCCCTTATTAACAGGAAAATTATCTTTTATCTGATCATTCACAATATGATAACTCTCCCATATCTGCGCAGTATGGCTCATAAAAGGAAAACTACTGGCAGTATATTGCCTGAAGTAATTCGCCTGCTCTTCCGGACTAAATACCAGGTACCATTCAGGAAAAGTAAGGAAAGTCTGATCTGCCGGACGTACATCCTTCACAGGTGTTAACGGATGCTGATTCACGGCCAGCCATTCCTTTTTTATCACTAACCCTTTCCCGGCAGCAACAGTCGCAGGCTCTCTTTTCTTAAAAAAGAAAATGCAGGCTGCAATGACCACCGTGCAAAGCGTCATTATCCTCAGTCGCTTCATAATTACAATTTTGTAAACGAGACCAGTGTATTATCAGAAGGATCTCTCTCCTGTAAAATCCTGCTACCAGCATCTTTAAACCCATAAGAGCTGATGATCTTACTCCATTCATCTATAGATTTAAAAGATTTAAATTCTGATTGGTCCGTCTCCCAGGTTACTTTCAACCCAAGGTTAAACACCGTATGTACCAGCGATACAAACGTTGCCATCTCAGGAGTTTTCACGTCATGATCACGCATGATAAACAAACCACCCTTACGCAGTACACGTTTAACAGATTTAATATAGCCATCCAGTAAATCATGTGGACAATGATGCAGTCCTATATGACAGGTAACCAGGTCTACGCTTTCATCCGGAATCTGCGCAGCACTGACAGGCTGGTAATCCAGTGGGAAAAATGTACCTATTTTTGCGATCTGACCTCTCTCCATAATATCTGCCAGTGAATAATCTGTTACAATATCATTGGTCAGATAAATCTGTCCGCTCAATGAAATATGTTTCCTTAATTCACTGATATATCTGCCGGTAGAACCTATCTCCAGGTAACCATCTATCTTTGTCTTATCTCCCAGCAATTGCAATACCTGCCTGGCCATTTCCTTCTTCTGCTTCTTCAGCGCCGGTAAGGCATACGTCAGTTCTGACAGGAATGTTTTTATCTTAGGTAAACCTGCCTGCACTGTCTTATATATCTCTTCATCATTGCCCTTTTCTTTAGAAACAGTAGCAATCAGATGATGGAATTTATCTTCAGGATATAAATGAAAAATTACCTGTAAAAAGCGGTAAAAATCATCACTCCATTGGGTATCTGAGTAAACAGCTTTGAATTCGGAATTCATATGGATTTATTTTTTTTATAGTAAGTATCCCAAAGTATATTTCTGAATTTAAAACCGGGATCCAGTTTAGCTTTTATGTCAAATAATTTTTTAGCATCCGGATAGGCAAGATGGAATTGCTCCTTAGTAGCATGCGCCTGGTAAGGCAGATAATAAGCGCCGTTAAAAGCGATAGCTGCATTAATCAGCTCTCTCGTCCACACCCCTACTTTACTTTTCTCCACTTCATTCGTGTACTGCTTGTACCATACCACGAACGCAAACACTTCTTCCCTGGCCCAGGCCATCAAAGAGCCACTATCAGCCGCCGCATGGCGAACAGATACATTCAGTGTATTCACATTATGCCTGATAAAAATCTCTGCCATCAGATCAGAGAAGGCATCAAAATGCCGTACGGGGATAAAGTATTCCTGCAACACATAAGTGCTCTCTGCCCTGGATGCGGGCTCCAATTCTGCTACATCGTACCCGGCTTCATAATTCCGCCAGTGAATCTTTTTACTGAGATATAAAACAGGATCGATGATATACTCTCTCCGCCACTTTCCAAATTTGCTCTTACTAAACGCGCTGATAAAATATCTTTCAATAGGATAAGCAGCAGACAAAGGCATCAAACGGGTTTTTACGGTAGGCTTCTCCGTTGTTTTTATCCAGCTGACCGCTCTCGCATTCTTATAATAAGGCGGATAAAGATCGCCGTTATGAAAAACAACATCCTTATTATCCCGGATATGTTCAATGAAGAAATCTTTATACTTACTTCTCTTCATTTTCCTGAATTCCCGCTTCACCGCAACATTCTCTTCCAGCTCCAGTTCAACAGCAGCGATTACGGCCACCGCATTATAACAACCCACACAGGCAAAGAACAACTCCGGCTTTTCTGTTGCTGAAGTCTTCACCAGCTGCCCATCGGCTAAAATTACTTCCAGGGACTTTACAGATAAGATCAGCGCCCCTAATCCAATATACCTGCCATGACAATTCACACTCAATGATCCTCCCACCGTAAAGTTGGCGTAGGTCTGCATGATCTTCACACTCAGGTTATGCGGATCTACATATTGCTGTATATCGCACCAGCGTATCCCCGCCTCTACTTTAATGGTCTTGTCCTGTGCAGAGAATGCGATAATCCTGTTCAGCTTCCGCATATCCACATGCGTACAACCCGGACTGGCTGTTTGCCCGCCCATACTAAACCGGCCACCCCCAATAGCAATAGCGCCGGAAGTATCCTTAATAATACTTCCCAGCTCCCCGATACTGGCGGGAATAACTACCTTTGAAACAGTGATGGGATTCAGTTGAGTAACGTCATTCACGATCGTCTCTACCTGCGGATTCTTAAAATAATCCGGTGCAGAACCAGGCACTACACCATAACGGTTAGGCAATACACTTCCCTTCTTAAAACCCAGTAAAAAAATAAGGATCAAAGGTCCCGCAACAGGGATCAGGACCAGCCATAAGCAATGGCCGGACCTGTTGCTGTCATGCAATCTTTTGATGGCAGTTGCCAGTAAAGACCAGCCTAAAATGGGGTAAATGGCCCAGGTGGCGCTGTAGCCTGCTACAAATTCAAGAAGGTTGAAAAGTATGTAAAAAGACGTCCAGATAAACACAGATACAGTCCAGTACGTCAATCGGTTAATTCTCCCCCTTCCTGTGAAGAGTAAATAGCTTACAGGTAATTTATTCTTAAATACCATTCAACAATAAAATATCGTTGAAGATAATATTTCTTTTTTAATGAATTTGTTAAAATAAGTATACTAGTTGTTTAGATTACTACCTCTTCAGTAATCTCTTTCCTTTCACGATCAGTTTATATCCACTTCTCTTCACAGATATAGCACGCTGGTAATCTTCGTTCGCCCTGTGTTTTTTGCCATAGGCCGCCAGTACCAGCCGTGCTGTTAATACACCAACTACTTTACCATCATCCATCACTGGTAAATAATCGGTATTATACTTGTCCATCAATGCAATTGCTACACTCAGCTTACTGTCGGGATGCACATACGCTTCTGGTATTCCTTCCACGGTAATCGACTTATCCATTGCGTCTTCCGCATTTATTCCCTGCAATACATCCGGCCCATATACATCCGGAGTAGCTACCCCGCGCCGCTGGATCTTCTCTGTCATAATACTGCTCTTCATCAGAAAGAAAGAGACAAAATAAGAAGCTGTACACGCACCAAGTAAAGGTAACAACCCATGCGGCTGCATAGTGGTCTCAAAAGCAAATACGATCGCTGTTAATAAAGCCCTGGCTGCACCGGCAAACATAGCTGCCATACCTATCAATGCACAGGTAGGAAGGTTAATATCACTATGAGGGAAAATCGTTAACACCAGCATTCCCAAACCTACACCGGTTGCTCCGCCGATAGTCAGCAAAGGCGCCAGTGTACCACCCGAAGTACCACTTCCCAAAGAAACGGACCAGGAAATAAATTTCAGTACACATAACCCCAGTACTATCTGAAGAGATAGATTCCCACTCAGCAAAGAAGAAATATTACTATACCCAACGCCTAATGTATAAGGTGCAAAATACCCGGTAACACCCACTGCTACTGCTCCAATGGCCGGCCACCACATCCAGTGAAAGGGCAGATGCTCGAACAGGTCTTCAATAAAATAAATACTCTTGGAAATAAACGCAGCTATCACACCTATTACCACTCCCAGCAAAACATACCACAACATGGCCTGTGAACCTGCTGCCGGAATGGCCGGCATCGCAAAAACGGGATCCGTACCAAACAACATAAAATGCATGGCGGTACCAGTCGCACAAGCCAGCGCCACCGGAATAATAGACCTCGGCGAAAACTCAAACAACAATAATTCTATTGCCAGCAATACGGCTGCTATTGGCGTACCAAAAATAGCTGCCATACCAGCGGTTGCTCCTGCAGTAAGCATGATCTTCCTTTCATTGGGCGTAATATGCATGATCTGCCCGGCCAGGGATCCCAATGCCCCACCCGTAGCAATAATAGGTCCTTCTGCCCCAAACGGACCACCGGTCCCTATTGCAAAAGCGGCAGATAAGGGTTTCAGCCAGGTAATGATCGGCTTGATCTTACTGTCATTCGTCAACACCTGCTCCATCGCCTCCGGTATACCATGCCCGCGGATGGCTGAAGAACCCAGCCGGGCCATCACTCCTACGATCAAACCACCTATCACCGGTACTATAATCACAAATAAACCCAGGGTATTATGGACAGGACTCGCTTCCCCAAATGAAAACTTGCCGTAAAAGGATAAATTAGTGATCAGGTTGATTAAGGCTACCAGCCCTTTAGCCACAAAACCGATCACGATCGCATTTACAATAGCCTGCAAACTCAAGAACAACACTCTTTTTGAAACAACCGGAGACGGTTCTATATTAATATCTAGCGACGGCGCAATTGGAACTGACATGAATAACTATTTTTCACAAAAGTATTACATAAACAATACTTTTCATCAAAATTTTATAATTTTGCACCATTAAACATTGCATAAACAATATATGACCTATAACCATGGCGATTGTTTTTTATGCCGGTACAGCCTGCCGGAGTGGTTTACCGCCATCAGTACAAACGCTAAACTGCTGACCATAAAAAAAGGACAACTGATCTTTAAAGAAGGAGATCCGGTTACTGGTTTTTACTTCCTGCACACAGGTAAAGTAAAAGTGCATAAACAATGGGGAGCAGATAAGGATCTTATCGTAAAATTCGCCGCCGCAGGAGATGTGCTCGGTCACCGGGCACTGGCTGCCAATCAGCACTATCCCGTTTCCGCCACTGCCCTGGAAAATGTAACAGCCTGTTTCGTTACACCGGAATTTCTCAGAACTACCTTGAAAGTAAACAACGAACTTACCTACCAGCTCATGCTCTATTATGCCAATGACTTACAGGAAGCAGAAAGAGGGATGCGTAATATGGTACACATGGATGTAAAAAGCCGCATAGCAGAAGCTATCCTTAAAATAGCAGCGATCTTCGGTTTAAATGATAAAGGGGAAATAAACAGCACCTTAACGCGCCAGGATATCGCCTCCTACGCAGGCACCACCTACGAAACACTGTTTAAATTAACCAATGAACTCATCACGCAAAAGATCCTGGATGTTTCCGGAAAGAACATCAGGATCTTAGATGAAGAAAAGTTGAGAGGGTTAATAAAAAACGGATGATCTTATTCAGATTTCAAACTCCTTACCGGGTTGGCCAGTGCTGCTTTGATCGTCTGGAAACTAACAGTGATCAGCGTGATGGCAATAGCGCAGCATGCAGCCATCGCAAATACCCACCAGCTAATATTGATCCGGTAAGCAAAATCTTCTAACCAGCGGTTCATAATAAACCATGCCAGCGGAGAACCTATTATAAGGGCTATACCTACGAGCTTTAAAAAGTCTTTTGATAACAGTGTTACAATGCCAGTGATAGATGAACCCAGTACTTTACGGATCCCTATTTCCTTGGTACGCTGCTCTGCTGCATAAGTTACCAGTCCGAATAATCCCAGACAGGCAATCAGAATAGCAAAAAAAGCAAAGGATAAAAACAGCTTACCCGTACGTTGTTCCGCATTATACAGGCGGTTAAAGTCATCATCCAGGAAGAAATATATAAAAGGCTGGCCAGCCATCTTATCCATTCCATGATAAGCCTTTTCGATCTGCGGAATAACAGAAGAAATCTTATCAGCAGTAATCCTCAATGCCATACGGTCCCTTGTTTCCGTTAACTGAAACACTACCGGCGGGATCTTACTTCTCAAAGATCCTGCATTAAAATCCTTTACCACTCCTATCACATTAAATGGATTCCCCCCATTATACAATACCTTATTTAACGGGTCTTTGGTAAAGCCCAACAGACGGGCGGCCGTTTCATTAATGATAACCGTCTGCGAATCCGTAGACAGCTTCGGGGAAAAATTCCTTCCCTTTGCCATCTCCATACCCAGTGTTGGTATATAATCCGCATCTACGCTCCATTGCGTTAAACCTAACACCTGCCCTTCGCTCGCGGCTGCATCTTTAGAAAATATCCCGGTATTTAAGCTGGTAGAAGTAGGCATAGATCCTGCCATCGTAACAGCTTCCACTCCGGGTATATGTAAGATCTCCTCTTTAAATGTCTGTGCATGGGTCCACAAAGAAGCAGTATTCCCCAACACCAGCACCTGTTCTCTTTTATAACCCAGTTTTTTATTCCTGATATAATTCAACTGACTATAGATCACCAGTGTACCTACTATCAATATAACCGCCGTGGCAAACTGAAACACTACTAAACTATTTCTCAACCATCCTCCTTTAAAACCTGTAGCAATCTTTCCTTTCAGCACCTTTACCGGTTCAAAGGAAGAGAGGAAAAATGCAGGATAACTGCCAGCCAGTAACCCCACCACTATGGCTGTAAGTACCAGGGATACCAACATCCGGTTGGCTGCAAAAATGTCCAACATCAGTTGCTTTCCGGATAATTCATTCAGAAAAGGCAATAAGACAGCGGCCATCAGAATGGCTAATACCAATGCTATAAAACTCGTTAATACAGATTCTACCAGGAACTGTGAGATAAGATTCGAACGTTGAGAACCTAATACTTTACGTACCCCTACTTCCTTAGACCTGCCGGCAGAACGGGCAGTAGAAAGATTCATGAAATTAACACAGGCAATCAGCAATATGATGATGGCAATCACAATAAAACTGTACACATACTGTATATTACCGGAAGGCTCTATTTCACTGGTCAGTGTGGAGAATAAATGAATCTTTGTTACAGGGATCACATTATAACCAAAATGACCGCCTTTCTTCTCTATATCACTGATACTGCTACCTGTCATTTTCATCAGCGCAGGTTCCATATATTTTTTTGTTACCTGCTTCAGATAAGTATTCAACATGGCTTCATCTGTACCGGGTTTTACTAAAATGTAGGTAGTAAAGTTATCAGACATCCAGTGATCATCCCGGCTTTCGTTATTACCTGCCATTGCCCTGATAAAATTCAGATGTATATGCGAATTGGCAGGCATATCTTTCATTACGCCGGAAATCGTATAAGTATTGATGTTATCCACCAATAATGTTTTGCCTAAAGCATCAGTGGTGTTAAAGTATTTTTTTGCCATACTTTCCGATATCACCATTGTATTAGCCAGCGTCAGCGCTGTTTTGGGATTACCGGTAATCAGGGATAATGTGAATACATCAAACAGCGAGGAATCTGCAAAGGCGGTATTATGCTCTACCAGTGTCTGCTCCCCTTTCTTTATCAGCATATCCCCAAAATCTATCATACGCACGGAATTCTCTATCTGCGGATAATCATTCACCAGCGTAGCACCCAGTTGTGCAGGGGACAGCCTTTCTTTAAAAGTGCTCCCGTTCACCAGGAAGTCTGCATTCACCCGGTAAATGCGATCGGCCTTCTCATTATATTTATCATATCCCAGTTCATCCGTCACAAATAAAGCGATCAGTAAACAGATAGCTAACCCAATGGCAAGACCCAGTATATTAATGGCAGAAAAAACCTTATTATTCCAAAGATTCCTGACAGCGATCTTAAAGTAGTTTTTGAACATACACCCTTAAATTAATAATTCCTGGTTCCCCAAGAAAGTGCCAGTTTATATTGATTTAATTATCAACACCTTATAATAAGGCGTAATATTGTAAATGTCCGCTTTTGATACGTCCGGTGTTCACTTTTGGAATTTTGTATTACTTTAAAAGACGAATTTAAAAAAACATCCTTTGCAACTGACAGAAGAACAAGTAATGGCACTGGCGCCTGACGATGCATCCCGCAAAGCAGGCAGGGAATTAAGCAGTCCTTCCAAATGGGTGACCAAAGGCGCCAACGAACAAGCCCTCTGGGGCGAATGCCAGGGCAGCGGCAGTAAACCTTACCGTACCCAGGTAGACCTGGCCGGAATGGCCTTTAAATGTAGTTGCCCCAGCCGCAAATTTCCCTGTAAACACGGTATCGGCTTACTGATACTCTTTGCCCGGAACGCCGCTGATTTTACTACTACTGAAGCGCCGGACTGGGTAAGCGAATGGATCTCCAAAAGAGAAATAAAAAATACGGCTACAGATAAAAAACCGGCTGTTAATGAAGCCGCTCAGGCTAAAAGGCAACAGGCCCGCGAACAGAGCGTAGAAGACGGACTGTCCGAACTACTCCTCTGGATCAAAGATATCGTACGCAACGGCATTGTAGGCATCCCGGAAAAAGACAGTTCCTTTTTCACCGATATGGCCCGGCGAATGGTAGATGCCAAAGCACCCGGACTGGCAACCCTTGTCAAAAACGCAGGTAATCTCAGTTTTTACAAAGAAGGCTGGCAAAATGAGTTCACCGATCTGTTGGCACGCATGTACCTGCTGATTGCCGGTTATACGCATAAACCAGCCGCTTTAACAGACGATCTGCGCAGCAATATAGGATTTACCCAAAGCCAGGAAGAACTGCGGGAAAAGCCTGGTATTAAGGATACCTGGCTGGTATTGGGTAAACAAACTGAAACAGAAGACTCGCTTACTGTTGAACGTAACTGGCTATACGGTATCACTACGCAGCAATATTCGCTCGTGCTACAGTTCAGTGTCATGTCTCAGAGCATGGTACTCAACCTCGCTCCGGGAATGATGCTGGATGCAGAACTCGTATTCTACCCCTCCGCACAGCCTTTGCGTGCGCTCATCAAAAGTCAGGCAGCCGCCGCTTCCATTCCCCCCATCTCCGGCCTTAGCGGCTGGCAGCAGGTAGCTGAACTGGAAACCGCATACAACAGTGTACTGCCATTCAGCTCACCCAGACCTTTCCTCCTGCAGCAAATCACACCCCTGCAATACGAAGGCCGCTGGTGGCTTTCTGATAGCAGCAACAGACTGGTACAGGTAAAGGAAGGTTTCCGCGAGATGTACAAACTGTTGTCCATCAGTGGAGGCAGACCGGTGAACCTTGCCGTACTGGGCAACGAAAACTGTTACGAACCCCTGGGGATCCTGGCAGGGACCCATTACATTTTCCTGTCAAACTAATCTTATGCAATTCTGGAACAATATCATACAAACCGCCATGCTGGGTACCAAAAGAAAACAGGTCACAGCAGACGAACTCCCGGCAGTACTGTCAGATGCTGTAACAGTGATTACCGGTAACACGAACATCGACAAGGAAGAACAATTCCTGCAGATAGTCAGCCTGGCTTTTAACTACCGTCAGAGCGGCGTGCAACCTTTACACAAAGAAATCGCCATTCCACCATCTCCGGCGGAAGAAAAGCCTTACTGCACACCAAAGGCTTCCCAGGTATTAAAAGATATCCTGGACGAAGATGCAGACAGCTTACTTCAGCTATGGCTGCAGTTATGCTCCCGCAAAGGACAACTGATGCCGCCATACCTGCTGCCGGCTTTACTGGATAAAGCGACCCTGCACAAAAAATTACGCACGCTGGTAGAAGATTGTATGGGCAAACGCGGGGAATGGCTATCCTCATTTAACGAGTCCTGGAACTTTACCGCTGCAGAAACAGAAGAAGACCGCTGGTTAACCGGTAAACCGGAACAGCGGAAAGAAGTACTGGAACAACTCCGTACTACCAACCCTGCCCTTGCCCGCCAATGGATACAGGAAACCTGGCCACAGGAGAATGCCAACAGCAAAGCAGAACTACTGAAAGCATTCAATGTAAATCCTGAGGCAAAAGATGTGGAATGGCTGGAAAGCATTATGACAGAGAAAAGCCAGAAAGTAAAGGAGGAAGCGCTGCATTTACTCCGCCAGATACCTTCATCTGCTATCATACAACATTACTGGCAATTAGTACAGGAATCCGTTTCATTGAAAAAAGAAAGCGCTTTCCTGGGATTGACTACCAAAAACATATTAACCATCCAGGTGCCTGCGGGTATCAACGAAGTGGGTATAGAAAAAATCAGTAACCAGAAAGAGTTTACAGATGAAGAGTTTATTCTCTACCAGTTAGTGGGATATATTCCGCCACACTTCTGGGAAGAATATTTTCAATCCACCCCGGCAGATATCTTACAGTTGTTTGGCCGGCATAAAACATCTGCGAAACTCATCCCTGCTATCGTAATAGCTACCGGAAGATTCAAAGATCTTACATGGGCGCCTTTGTTTACAGGAGATAAAGACAGACATTACGTTAGCCTGTTGCCGTTATTATCAGAAACAGACAGGGATGCTTACCTGCTAAAGAATTTTGAACAGATGATAGACATGGTGATTCCTTTCCTTACACAGGAAAATACCCGTGAATGGAAACTACCCATCGCCAGGGCCGTCCTTAAACATACTGCAGCCAACTCTTACCAGTACAACCGTAGCTTTTACAACCGGTATGTTCATTTCATCCCGGTAGAGACAGCCGCAGAACTGGATAATTATCTGCCAGCAGAACCCTACCAGCAACATACCTGGCGTACCAATGCCGACTATATCAGGAAATTGCTGCAACTAAAGCAAAGAACCATACAATCCTTTTCATAAAACAAACAATATGTCCCAGGTTTTACGCGGTCATGCGGAACAGTTATACGCACAGGAATTGGAAGAGCTTAAAAAGCAGGATGGCAGTAAACTGCCTGCCAACTGGAAATTATCGCCACAATCCGTGGTTACTTACCTCGTAGGTGGTAAGCTGAAAAACGGCTTCGAAGTATCTCCTAAATACATCGGTAACCGGCGGTTAATGGAAATTGCCGTGGCTACCCTCACTACAGACAGAGCGCTGTTACTATACGGATTGCCCGGTACCGCCAAAAGCTGGGTGAGTGAACACCTGGCGGCGGCTATCAGCGGTGACAGTACCATGATCATTCAGGGAACTGCCGGTACCAGTGAGGAATCTATCCGTTATGGCTGGAACTATGCACGCTTACTGGCAGAAGGCCCCAGCGCCAATGCAGTAGTGGAAACGCCGGTGATGCGTGCCATGAAAGAAGGCAAGATCGTTCGTATCGAAGAACTGACACGTATCGGTGCGGATGTACAGGATACGCTCATCACCATCCTCTCAGAGAAAATGCTGCCTATTCCCGAACTCAATACAGAAGTACAGGCGGTGCGGGGCTTCAACGTGATAGCTACTGCCAACAACCGCGATAAAGGCGTGAACGATTTATCCAGCGCTTTGAAACGCCGGTTCAACACAGTGATCCTTCCTGTTCCGGATAGTATAGATGAAGAAATTGATATCGTTCGCCGTCGTGTAGAGAGCTTTGAAAAGATCATGGAAATTCCTGCCGAAGCACCTGCTTTGGGAGAGATCCGCCGCATTGTAACCATCATGCGCGAATTACGCAATGGAATGACTACAGATGGTAAAACCAAACTGAAAGTCCCTTCCGGTACACTCAGCACTGCTGAAGCGATATCCGTAGTGAACAGCGGACTTGCCATGGCTGGTTATTTCGGGGATGGCCGTTTAACTGCAGAAGATATGGCAGCAGGTATTATCGGTGCCGTGATAAAAGATCCTGTACAGGATAAAATCGTATGGATGGAATACCTGGAAACCGTAGTAAAAACAAGAGAGGACTGGAAAGATATTTACAGGGCCTGTAGAAATATGATGTAATGATTCATACACTAGGCATACGTCACCACGGGCCAGGCAGCGCCAGGAACGTAAAAGAATTCCTGGAAGCCACAAGACCCGATATTGTACTGGTGGAAGGTCCGCCGGAAGCAGATGCCATTCTCCAATGGAGTAATAATACAGAGCTACAGCCTCCTGTAGCTATTCTCTTATACCAGGTAGACAACCTGCATCATTCTGTCTTTTACCCTTTTGCTGCCTTCTCACCTGAATGGCAGGCAATCCAGTATGCCTATGAACATAATGTTCCGGTGCGCTTCATGGATATGCCGATGACACATACGTTCGCATTGAGGAATATTGACAAGGATAAACCAGAAGAACCCTCTTTCAGGGCTGATCCTGTAAGCTGGCTGGCAAGGGCCGACGGATACTCCGACACCGATAAATGGTGGGAAAAGATGTTCGAACAGCGGACTTCCAATGAACAGGTTTTTGAAGCAGTCAGTGAAGCGATTCATGCAGTGAGAGAACTGGCGCCACCCGACAAAGACCCTAACGAGCCGTTGAGAGAAGCCTGGATGAGAAAGATCATCCGCCAGGCGCAAAAGGAAATGTACACCGAAATTGCAGTGATCTGTGGTGCATGGCATGTACCGGCCCTCACAACGATGCCTTCCCAGAAAGAAGACAATGACCTGCTGAAAGGACTCCCTAAAGTGAAAGTGGAATGCACCTGGATTCCCTGGACCTACGAACGTCTCAGCTTCCACAGCGGTTATGGTGCAGGTATTGAAAGTCCGGGCTGGTACGACCACCTCTGGGAATTTCCCCAGGATGATGGTACCCGATGGATGGCCAAAGTAGCTCAGTTATTCCGCAGCAAAGACATGGATACTTCTGTAGCCCATATCATAGAAGCGGTACGCCTGGCCCAAAGCCTGGCAGCACTAAGGGAACTGCCAAGGGCCGGCCTCGAAGAGCTCAATGAAGCTACCCTCAGTGTGCTTTGTAACGGCGAATCAGTGCTCATGCAACTGATCCACGACCAGCTGATCGTCGGCAATAAAATAGGCAGCGTTCCTTTTGATATCCCAAAGCCGCCACTGCAATCAGATATAGAAAGGTTACAGAAGAAATTACGCCTGCCCGCAACGGCAGACTGGAAAGATTATATTCTCGATCTGAGAAAAGAAAACGATCTGGAAAGAAGTATCTTTTTACATCGTTTACAATTACTACAACTCCCCTGGGCAGAGAAAACGGATATCAGCGGCAAAGGTACCTTCAAAGAGCAATGGCGCTTACAATGGGACCCTGCCTTTATCATAGAGATCATCGACAAAGGGGTATACGGTAATACTGTAGAAACAGCGGCTAATGCCTATGTAAAACACCTGGCAACCAGTGCTGCCTCACTAAAAGTACTATGTGAGTTACTGGAAAACGCATTACCTGCTGAACTGCCACATGCCGTAGAAACGCTCATCCGGCAGGTAAGCAATCAGTCTGCGGCAACAGGTGATGTTATCCAGCTGATGGAAGTTATTCCGCCTTTAGTCACTATCAGCCGCTATGGCAACGTGCGTAAAACAGATGCGGCGCTTGTATCCGGCATTGCAACAGGGATGATTACACGTATCTGTATCAGTCTGCCCGGCGTCTGCACTGGTATAGCAGAAGAGGCGGCACAAACACTGCTGCAGTTGTTCCTGCAAATGAACAACGCAGTGAACATGCTGCAGGAACCTGATATCACTACACAATGGCAACAAACACTGCATGTGATTGCGGCAGCGAATAATACCAGTCCTGTTATAGCAGGGTACAGCACCCGTTTACTAGCCGACCATAAACTATTCACCAGTGAACAACTGGTACAGGCATTCTACAGCGCCATGTCAGCAGCCGTATTACCCGGTACTGCGGCGGCCTGGCTGGAAGGTTTCTTAAAAGGCAGTGGTACATTACTGCTGATAGACCCGGACCTGTGGCGGGTAGTGAACAACTGGGTACACCAGTTGCAGGAGGAAGTCTTCATACAGGTACTTCCTTTATTACGCCGCACATTCGCCAGCTTCACCGCTGCTGAAAGAAGAAAACTGGGAGAGAAAGTGAAACAGGGAGACAGCGGTACACAAACATCCCAGACTGAATACGATATTGCAGAAGAAAGAGGTGCCAGGGGCATCCCTGTCATTATGCAGTTATTAGGTTATAACAACAACATTTAACATGGAAGAAGAACAAATCCGGAAATGGAGATTAATATTAGGAGGTGAGCAGAATGACGGTACCGGGTTCAAACTCGGGAAAACAGACCTGCAGATGGATGGCGCATTATCCGCTCTCTATGACAGCGACCGCAAAGGGGGTCTCGGCCCCTCCTCTCCCAACGTCAGCCGCTGGCTGGGGGATATCCGTACCTTCTTCCCAAATACGGTAGTCCAGGTAATGCAGCAGGACGCCCTGCAACGCCTCAACCTCACCCAGATGCTCTTCGAAAAGGAAATGCTGGAACAGGTAGAAGCCGATGTGCACCTGGTAGCTACCCTGATGACCCTCAGCAGGGTCATCCCCGATAAAACAAAAGATACCGCCCGTAAGGTAGTGCGTAAAGTGGTGGACCAGCTGCTGGCCCGCCTCTCCCAGCCCATGCAACAGGCAGTATCCGGCAGCATCAGCAGAAGTCTCCGCAATACCCGCCCGAGACATCATGAGATCAACTGGCACGTCACTATCCTTAAAAACCTGAAACACTACCAACCCGACTATAAAACCATCATCCCCGAAACAAGAATCGGATATGGCCGCAAAAGGACCTCTTTAAAGGACGTTGTTCTTTGTATAGATCAAAGTGGTTCCATGGGAACTTCCGTGGTTTATTCGGGCATCTTTGGCAGCGTAATGGCCAGTATTCCGGCAGTCAATACAAAGATGATCGTTTTCGACACTAAAGTGGCCGACCTGACAGAAGAACTCACCGATCCTGTAGAACTGCTTTTCGGGGTGCAACTGGGCGGCGGTACAGACATCAATGCGGCCCTCACCTACTGCCAGCAGATCATTACCCGTCCCCTGGACACAGTAATGGTACTCATTACCGACCTCTTCGAGGGAGGCAACGAACAGCAAATGCGCAAAAAAGCCACCGAACTGGCCGCTGCCGGTGTACAGGTAGTCGTTCTCCTGGCCCTCAACGACGAAGG
Source organism: Chitinophaga oryziterrae (assembly GCF_009758125.1). GTDB lineage: Bacteria > Bacteroidota > Bacteroidia > Chitinophagales > Chitinophagaceae > Chitinophaga > Chitinophaga oryziterrae. The sequence goes on along the minus strand of NZ_WRXO01000001.1, from coordinate 1,065,516 downwards.
CGCACCTTCCTACGATCATGATAACGCACAGTTTTTCACCAACTTAGGCATTCCTGTATTCGCCTGTACGCCCGATCTCTTCCCCGATCTGATGGCGGCGGCCTTAAGCAAACAGGACCTTAATGCATGGGCTGCCAGAGAGGACATTGTGTTGAAAAAATAGAGGTACTATACTAGAGGATACCAGCATGATTGGCAACAATTTGCCAATTTCCCCCTAATTTTGCCCCTTTATTATGAATACGACTACTCCCATATTGGATATTCCATCCACTATAAAATATTACCTGTCGCTCGATAAGAAAGTGGCACAGAGTTTTGGGATGGACAAGTACGACGAACTCCTGCATCCTGACAATTTCGCTCTCCTCAGCAATGAAGGCAGTGTGAAAAAAGGAATGCCTATCAAAACTGATCATTACGCGATTATACTCTGCATACGTGGCACCTGCTCTAAAACAGTAGGCGCTTTTACTTTTGACGTAACGCCCATGTCGCTGCACATCGTCTCTCCCAGGTACATCACTTCTTTTGAGAATGCCTCGGACGATCTGCTGTTATACATGGTGATGTTTAAAAAGGAATTCATTGCAGATAGCTTTATCAAGCAAAACGTACTTGATCCTTTGATGGATTTAAATCCGGCCTGTCCTCCCATCTATAAATTATCTCATGCTGAATTTGTAAAAATAAAGCAGTTGTATGAAAATATGGATGAGGAATACCGGGATGGTAAACCGTTCCATTTACAGTTGATCCGGTTGAAACTGGTAGAGTTACTCTATGAAGTGAACCGTGCATTTGAACAATGTACGAGCAGCAGTCCGCATCATCAGCTTTCCAGACAATATACTTTGTTTGTAGAATTCAGGAACCTGGTAGAAGAAAATTTCCTGGAGAAAAGAACCGTGCAGGAGTATGCAGATATGCTACATGTATCGGCTAAACATCTCAGTGAAGTAGTAAAACAGGAAACAGGAAAAAATGCTTTGCAGATCATTCATGGAAGGATGTACCTGGAAGCACGTTTATTGTTAACCACTTCTTCATTAAGTGTAAAAGAAATTTCTGATCAGTTGAACTTTGATACCAGTTCTCACTTCAGCAGGTTCTTCAAGAAATTTGCAGATGAGAATCCATCCGAATTTAAGAAACTGCCATTTGCATCTTTGTCATAGAAATAGAAAGATCGCCTTTACTCAAGGCGATCTTTCCCGCTATACTCTGTGACTCCCTGAAACATTTATAATCCAAATGCGTAAGCTACTCTGATCCCTAAGAGATTGCTTGATTCCCCTCCGTCAACAAATTTGGAATTACCTTCAAACTTCACACCAGCATCTAAATAGTTGCCTTTGCCAAGTGGAATTAAATACCCTATCTGCGGACTGTAAACAAAGGCTGCTGATTTGTTATTGAACGGAGTAGTGCTGTTCGTAATGAACGTCACACCTGCCTGTCCCTGTACATACAAGTTCAGGTTACTTACGGGGAAATACTTTAAACCAGCCTTAACGGGGATGAGTTGGTAATCGTTCGCGCTGGTAGTATAATCAGCGAAAACATTGGTATAACCGGCATTCAGATTTACGTACAACGTTTTCTTAATAATAGCAAGATCAGCTTGTACAGATCCTCCTAATGACCACTTATAATAATTGTTCCAGTTACCTACCGGAATTCCTGCTTCCGGTCCTGCACTTAAAATTAAACCCGGTCTTTCGTTCTTGCTCTGTGCGTTAGCTCCTATTGCCAGTCCCATCACTAAAGTCAACGCGGCAATGCCTGTCATGATTGTCTTTTTCATCGTCTTTTGTTTTACTTATTTATCTATCGTTTTTATATCCCAGCTGTGATGACACAAAGGTATAGCGATCGATAAGTTCAAACAATTCCAATACGACGGATAAAAAAACCAATTTTTCCTATTCTTATTAAAGAGCAATTTTTTAGTATGGAGCTTCGCACCATTACAAAAAAATTGAAGGGGTTTTACAGGGCGAAGCCCTGCACCCAAAACTAATTTATTGCTCTACTAACTGAATATTTGCAAACAATGCCACTTCTTCTCCCAGCATAAATCCACCTGCTTCCATCACAGCATTATAGTTAAGTCCGAATTCCCAGCGACTGATAGAACCTGTTACTTCAAAACCAATCTTTGTTTTACCATTAGGGTCTACAACAGTACCACCGTATTCCGCCAGCAGTTCTACAGGTTTGGTAATACCTTTCATGGTAAGATTACCTGTAAGGCTATATTTATCACCTTTTATTTTTCTGAAGTAAAGAGATTTGAAATCGATATGCGGAAACTGTGCAGTGTCAAAAAAGTCAGCAGAACGCAAATGCGCGTCCCTCTGTTCCTGGTTGGTATCAATACTATTTACATCTACAGACAAATGCACTTCTGCATCTTCAATATGACTACGATCTGTCGTTGCTCCGCCCTGGAAGTTGTTGAATGCACCGGTGATATTAGAGATCACCATGTGCTTGATTTTGAACTGTACATCAGAATGATCCGCGTCTATCAGCCATTTCCTTTTACTCATATAGTTTATTTTTAACAAATATAACTAACGTAGTCAGCTGAGACAACCCCAATTAGTGGGATAAAAGGACCAATTTTCCGGGGCTTTGGAAAAATTGGTTTTCTATTCCGTTCTTTTGGTTTTCCTATATGCGTGAGCAATACTAATTTTGCGTCGAACTAATTCTGTACAAATACAGTTTTAACAGTTGTAGGTTAAGTAATAGACGGAGATAATCATATCCCCGTCTTTTTTTTGTGCCTACATGAAAAGATTATCTACAAGCCATCCTGCTTCATCCCTTCCAGGATGTTACAATGATAAATGTAATCATGATAAGAACTGAACTCACTGGGGTAGTTAAACCCATAAGGCCAGAAATGCTGACTGTCACCATGAATCTGCGCGGTAGAGTCGCCGGTGATCGTTCTTAGTATCTGGGTAGCTACCGGCCCCGTGTAAATACCACTGACGATCAATGTGTTCCACCATACACTGGAAGTACCAACACCTACAGTATGTGCTATTTCATGTAACGCTGTAGCGGCGTTCATGTAATAGGTATTAGAGCCGAACCGGATGGAACCATTGATGTTCCCATCGGCAGTAGCTACTGAAGGCACATAAGTAACCGTGATGGATTTAGTGAACGTAGTGTATGCGTTCATGTACTTTACCGCTGTATCCATAGCGGTGGTAATCAGGTCGTACGCTGCCTGTTCTGTTGCCGTGGGCGTAGCAGATTTAACCAGCGTATAGGTTACATTTCCGGTGATAGCCGCTTCTGCAACTGTTGTTGCCGCCGGCATTTTGTCATTTACAATAGCTTCATCTTTAGAGCAGCTGGCAATCGTAACAGTCAGGGCTACGATCGCCGTCAGAAAACAGGGGGATTTTTTCATACTTACAGTTTAAGTGGGTTTACAATTTGGGTTTACGAAAAATATATAGGTTTATTTTGAGCTTAAATATGGCATTCCCCCCCTAAAAAATATTATACTTATAATGTTAACGTTGCTGTCTGCAACCCATTCCCTTCTGCTTTAAATGATACAGCTCCCTGCTTATTATTCGCCCTGATAATCACCTGTGCCTTTCCTCCGAACAAACTACGCTGCCATGCTCCAGTTACGCATTGATCCGGTTCATGGCTACTGGGATCTCCATTACCAACACCAATGATCACCGCTCCACCTTCTGTTGAAAAATGGATCAGGTCAGCTGCATCAGGTACTTCCCTGCCCTGAGCATCCACGGCACTTACATTCACCACTACCGCATCTTCATTATCTGCTGATAAAGTAGTTTTAGAAGGCGTTAAGATGATACGTGCTGCTTTTCCGGTGGTCTCTACCTTAGATGTAATCTTCTTGCCATTCTTGAAAGCCACCGCTTCCAGTGTACCTGGTTCATAGTTCACCGTCCAGCGGAGATGCCCGTTACGCGGCATATCTTTTTTACCAAGGCTCTTCCCGTTCAGGAACAGCTCTACATTATCTGCATTGGTATTGATCCATACCAGCACCGGCTGTCCTTCTTTACCAGGCCAGTTCCAGTGAGGAGCGATGTGCAGGATATCTTTATCTGTCCACCATGCCTGGTAGTAGTAATAAACGTTCTTAGGGAAACCACACATATCCATAATCCCGAAATGCGAGTTGATATTAGGCCAGTTGTACGGCGTAGGTTCGCCACGGTAGTCGAAGCCTGTCCAGGCAAAACCACCCATGAACCAGTCGCGTTTAGCAGCCAACTGCCACCATTGTTCCGCAGTAGATGCCCAGGAAGGATAGGTGCTATCGTAATCAGGTACATAAGCACGTACGGTATCTTTCACATAGATGCTCCTGGTAGTCACCGTACTGGCCACTTCTGTGCCTATTACAGGCTGGTTCGGATGATCTTTATGATAACCATCCACACCATACAGATTATAATTAAAACCCCTTACAGGGATCACTTCATTCACACCCTTGAAATCATTGCCCATATTGGCAGCATAGGTGCTGGTCCTGGAAGGGTCTAACTCCTGTTGCAGTAATATCTGATTCTGTGCGATACGCTTACCTATATCTGTCCGTTGCGTAGCAAATTCTTCATTCCCGATAGACCACATGAAAACACTGGGATGATTACGATCTCTCAATATCAGCTGCCTGAACTGGTTTTCATATTCAGTACCGCTGTTTAATAAACGCGGTTCATCCAGCACCAGCATACCCAAACTATCACAGGCATCCAGTAACTCCGGTGTAGGCGGGTTATGACTGGTACGGTAAGCATTTGCGCCCATCTCCTTTAATAACCCTATCCTGTAATACTGTAACTGATCAGGTAAGGCAACACCAACACCTGCATGGTCCTGGTGACAACAAACTCCTTTTACTTTTACCGGAAGGCCATTTACGAACAAGCCTTTATCTTTATCAACCGTAATCGTTCTAACCCCAAAACGCACCTGTACACTATCTGCAACACGGCCTTCTGATTTTACAATGACAATAGCCCTGTATAAATAAGGATTCTCCAATGACCACAATGTAGCCGCAGGAATATTCAGTTCCTGTTTAACTGTTCTGCTCTCATTGATCGCTAATGTAAACGGTACTTCTTTTCCCTGTGCGATCTTCTTCCCGCTTCTGTCGGTAATAACGGTATACACACTGGCATTAGCAGGATGAATATTCTTATTCACCACCTTTGTTTCTATCGTCACAGTCTTAGCGGCAGTATGCACATATACACCACCTTCAGTAGCGACATGTACATTATTGATAGTATTCAGCCACACATGCCTGTAAATACCTGCACCTTCATAAAACCAGCCTTCATACTGGGAAGCATCTGCACGTACCACCAGTACATTCGTTTTATTGAAACGGATAAAGTCTGTGATATCATAAGACGCACCGTTATAGCCGCTGAAATTACCACCAACATAATAGCCGTTAATCCAAACCTTACTATCACGGTACACACCGTCCAGCTGAATAACAAAACGATTGCCTGAATCTGCACGGTTCATCTCAAATGATTTCCGGTACCATCCTATACTGTTCTCGGGAAACAGTCCGCCTACCGGTTTGTAACCATGTCCGTCTATATCGTTGTTCTTCACATATTGAAAAGGTAACCCTACTACCCAGTCGTGCGGCAATTGTACATCCTCCCAGTTCTTATCATCGAATGCAGGATCAGCAGGTGTACCCCAGGCAGATCCTGATTTAGAGAAGATAGTCTCCAGGCTGTAGTTAAAATCCCTGGCAGCATCAGCAGCATGCCCGCGATGGAATTTCCAGTCCGTATCAAAGTTGATATGCGTGCGCACGGACTGTGCCACAGCAATTACAGAAAGACAGGTAATTATTGCAGATAAAAAAAGTCTCTTGCTGACCATAACTTAAGTGAAATGTATGATCAGCAAGATAACTATTAAATGTAAAAAAGACAATTTATACGGATGTGAGTTAAAATAAGCGCAGATCTGGTTAAAATACAGTTAATAATTTAATGTAACACCTGCACCAAATCCCATGTCACTATCGTAGTGTGTGGAAAAGGAGAAATACTTCGTTACGATGTACCTGAATCCCGCCATATATTCCTTGTCTGTGTTAGCCATGAAATTGAAGCGCAGACGTTTGGTGAGTGGTACATCTTCCCTGCTCAGCTGGAATCTTAATCTTCCATCAGTATCTACAGATGCATCGGCGATGACCAGCATCGGCAATGTATATTCTACCCCTGCATGAAAAGCGCTTCTGTAATTCTTTGTATTGATCTGACCGAAAAGGTTTTTCTCCGGCGCCTGCATTTTTCTGTAACGGAAATCCCAGCCTATATAAGGAAACAGCCATTGCATTTTACCGATGTATCTACCCAGATGGCTCTCACTTTCATATCCATTCTCCGGTGTTAATCCAATACGCCATTCTGTCTGTAAACGGTACCTGGTGTTGGAGAAGATCAGTTCTCCGTCACTGCCATTGCTTTCCAGTCCTATTTTTGCAGAAGGATGAATCTGGCGGTCATCAGCATAGATCTTCTTTATAGACTTATCAGGGTTCGGAATTTCCGGGTTGGCAGGAGAGTTTTCATAACTGAATATCCGTCCCATACCACTCATCATGTGATAGAGGATATGGCAATGGAAAAACCAGTCGCCACTTTCTGTTGCTGCAAATTCCAGGGTATCTGTTTCCATAGGCATAATATCCAGTGTATTCTTCAGGGGAGAGTAATCTCCCTGCCCGTTCAATACCCTGAAGAAATGGCCATGTAAATGCATGGGATGGCGCATCATCGTTCCGTTGTACAGAATGATCTTTACGTTCTCCCCTTTTTTGATAAGGATCTTATCTGATTCAGAAACGGTTTTGTTATTGATACTCCATACATACCGGTTCATATTACCGGTAAGATTGAAGTGCAGGATTTTCTCCGGTCCTGCCGGCAGGTTAGTTTTTACAGGAGAGCGAAGCATACCATAATTCAGCGTGACCATATCTTCCGAAGAAGACATTTTCATTCCCTTCATATCCCCCATATCATGCTTCTCTTCACTCAACTCAGGATACATTACCGTATTCATATCCATCTGCTGGTTACTCATCTGCATATCCATATCATTCATCTCCCCATTCATCTTCATCATATCATTCATCATCTTCATCCCCTCAAAATATTTCAAGCGGGGCAGATGTTTCGCCGGCATCTCCATTCCACTGCCCAGGAACAAAGAGGTTGACCGTGTACGGTCTTCTGAGGTAGCGAGGAATTCATACTTCATATCTTCCGGGATGGTCACCACTATGTCGTAAGTCTCTGCTACGCCTATGATCAGCCTATCAACTTCCACTGGTTCCACATCCATCCCATCATTGGCCACCACAGTCATTTTCCCACCTGCATAGTTCAACCAGAAATAAGTAGAAGAGCTGCCGTTCACAATCCTCAATCTTACTTTATCACCGGCTTTATACTGTGGCTGTTCATCTGCTTTTTTACCATTGGCCAGTACCTGGTCATAGTATACATCGCTAACGTCCATTGCCAGCATACGCTTCCATTCATTGGTCAGTTTGGTCTTAAAATGGCCTGCTTTAGCCGCTTCTCCGTAACTCTGTACACTGTTCTTACGGATGGCAAACCAGTCGCTGGCGATGTGCAAACGACGGTCCACTTCGTAAGGCTTGTCATTTGTCCAGTCGCTTAACAGTAAAGTATGTTCCTTTTGCACGGGAGCGTCCTTTTTATGTATCACAATAGCACCGTACATACCGCTTTGCTCCTGTAACATGGTATGTGAGTGATACCAGTACGTGCCGCTTTGTACAATTGGGAAACGGTACAGATGTGTTTCACCCGGTTTAACAGGAGCCGTAGTGAGATAAGAGACGCCATCATACCTGTTAGGTAATATCAGTCCATGCCAATGTATAGATGTTTCCATGTGCATGTTGTTATGCACGTATACTTCCGCAGTGTCTCCTTCCGTGAAGTATAATACCGGCGCCGGGATAGACCCGTTAATAGCCATTGCCGGCCGGGACTTCCCCGTATAATTAACGGTGGTATCTGATACGTACAAATCATAACGCACGACTCCCTTAGATGGCGGAAAGTCATGTTTCATCTTCATGAGTTTGTCATGGGACATCTTCATCGGTCTTTCCGGCCGCTGCTTCGGCAAAGGATGTTGTGCAGATGCAGAAGAATATACCAGCAACATTAAAAGTATCTTTCTCATAATGTATCGCTTACTTTTCCGCATGTCAGCATCTGTTTGCCATAATAAGGATTCTTAATCGCCGCGTCTTTACTCAGCCAGTAGCTCTTTTTCATAGGGCAATACTGCTGGTATAATGATTCATCAGACAACTTCACTGCTTTGGACAAGGCGTACATATGATCAGAAAATGCCTTAAAAGCAACCCTTTGCCCGCTCAGGTCCGTAGTTTTGGCTATGGATTCAGCATCCGCAGACAACTTCTGCTGTAAAGGCTTAAAAGCGGCCTGTTCTTCTGCTGTAAGGCTATTTATATCAACAGCATTCACCACTTTGGCGAATTCAGCCGCTTTAGTAGCAGCAGTAGCGGCATCACTGTTCACCAGGGCATCCTTGATATCCAGGTACAGATTTAACAGGGGAGATAAATGGCCTGTAGAAGAAAAAGAGGAAAATAATAATATCGTTGAAAGGATCAGACTTTTCATCGTAAAAGATTTAATGTTAAAAGATAGCAATAAGAATAGCAGCTAATATCCTGCCGGATATTAGCCAAAACATGGGCTATCACATCAAATCTGAAAGGATTGAATAGACACACGTATGTCATCAGGTGGTATTTCCTGCCTTACGATACGGTATTGCTGCGGGTAGCTGTTATAAACAATTTGCAGGGAAGGAAGCGTAATGAATACCACAGGGGCATTCATCACCGTATTAAAGTGCTGTTCAAGGCTTTTATCCAGTTGCTGGAATTTAAGCACAGCATCATTACAGCAGTGCTTACTGGCTATCGCCTCATGTTTATGGCAGCAGTCATGCGGAGTCAGGGCGCAGGCCATCCCTACCAGCGTATTCAGGAAGAATACAACCAGCAGGAAATAAGCTTTTATGACCTTTTTACCCATCACCCCCCAAAGATAAGGCTAAAGCTCCTTAGTGAAATTTATATAATTATTACTGAGATGTATATAATTCCTAAATTGTCAGATTAACACTTATATTTGAAAGACTATTAAATCCACCGTTATGAAACTGCTGATTCTATCTATTTTAGCTTTCGCCGTTCCGTATGCATAGACTATCTGTACTATAATAAAGATGGCAGCATGAAAAGAGTGATCATGACCAGCGAGGGGGGTGAAGCCTGCCAGGTAAATCTTATACCTGTGCGGTAGTAGTTTGCATGTTATTTGCCAGATGTTGTTGAATGATTTATTACCTTTGGTATATGAATATATTTTCATTGCCGGAAGATCTCAATACCACTGATAGCATTTCAATTTTCAGCTATCAATCCTCTTCCAATACTGAAAAAAGTAAGATAATACTCAATCAAAACATCTTCAGTTTCTTAACAGAAGGTAGTAAAAGTGTTTACTATTCGCAAAAGAGTGCACATATAAATAATACGGAGTTTTTACTACTCTCATCCGGTAATTGCCTGATGAGCGAAAGGACTACACAAAACGGGGTTTACAAAAGCGTACTGTTCTTCTTCGATAACAGCGAGCTGGTTAACTTCTTCATGAAACATCCGGATATCTTTGATACCAACATAAAGAGATCTATGGAAGAACCATTTATAGTATTCCAGGTAGATGATTTCCTGCAAAATTTTATTGCTTCATTAAACCTGATGCTGGCTACTAACAAACCTATCTCTAAAGCCATGCGGGTTTTAAAGTTAGAAGAGCTGATGTTATACATGTGTGATAAATACAGGGATGAAGTGATCAGCTTACGCACGGCCGTATTAGAAAACCAGGAAGATCTTATTATCAGGAAAGCAGTAGAAGCTAATATCGGAAATTGCATCACAATAGATGAACTGGCATTTCTCTGTAACATGAGCCTCTCTACCTTCAAAAGGAAGTTCTCTAAATTATACAGTACCTCTCCCAACAAATGGTTTTTGCAAAAGAGAATGGAACTGGCAGCCACCTTATTACGCAACAGTAATGAAAAGCCCAGTGATATCTACCATAAAGTAGGATATGAAAACCATTCCAGTTTTACACATTCTTTCAAACAAACATTCGGGCTCACCCCCAGCGAGTATCAACAAAGAAATTGAACTTTTATCTGTAATTTTTGAACTGTTATCCCTAACAGGACACCTCCCCGGCATACTACCTTTGAATCCTAAATAAAAAGGTAAAATGAAAAAACTCCTGTTTCTCTTGGCGATTGTTACGATCTGTACAACTGTATCTGCACAAACTTTCACATTGAAAAGCAATGATATGGGCGGACAAATATCCAATAAGCAGTACGCCAATTTCATGGGGTACACCGGCGAAAACTTATCGCCTCAGTTATCATGGGAAAACGCACCCGCCGGCACCCAGAGTTTCGCTATCACTATTTATGACAAGGATGCGCCTTCCGGTAGCGGTTTCTGGCACTGGATGGTATATAATATCCCTGCAGACATCAAAGAAATACAAGCTGGCGCCGGTGATGTTACTAAAAACTTATTGCCTGCCGGAGCTATCCAGGGTAATACAGACATGGGTAAACCTGGTTATGTAGGTGCAGCCCCTAATCCTGGTCCTCCACATGAATACCTGGTGACAGTGTATGCACTGAAAAGCAAATTAACCTTAGATAAAAATGCTACTGCTGCATTTATCGGGTTTAACATTTTTGGCAATACCATTGCGAAGGCATCTATCGTCGCTTACGGGCAAAGATAAATTTAATGGGATTGGGTATTGTTCTTTACCCAGTCCCTCTCCCATGTAAACCAGTCAGGTACTGCTGTATTCCCTTTCAGATAATCGAAATACAACTCCCAGCGTTTTTTATAGAACGTGAGCATCATCCCGCTCCATTCTTTATATGCATAATCATGCAGGTTATCTTCTTTGGGGTCATTCTCTCCCCAGTAAGTGATCAGCATCATCGCATTTAACAAGTGATATTTTGCCTGCTGCTGATAGGTACTTAGACGGTAATAGGGATGTGAATTTAATAACTGGTTAGTAAGATCATGTAATTGCAAAAATGCTTTGGAAGATTTATCAAAAGCAGGCATGTCTTTGCTGTTATAAGCAGCCACAAAATCTGCAAATACTTTATCCGCCTGATTAGCCAGTACCTGTCTTTTAAAATTGATCAGGTCTATTTTATATGTTTCACTATTAGAAAAAGAGCCTGCTGCTGATTCAAAACTTTTCACGGCATTAGCGAATACAGTTGTATCATATCCTTTTTTCAGATTTCCCCAACTGGAAACGGATTTTATTTTTAAGGCAGGTCTTGCACATAAAATGTTCTCCGGAGGGCCTTCCTGGTATCCGGGATTACTGTAGATAGTAGATAAGAAAGACTGCCAGGCACGGGCTATATCCGGGTTATATTTGCCATAACGGGCTGTTATATACCCTGTGATCCAGTCTTCGACTTTTACATGCTCTTTATGCCATCCCAGCTCCAATAATAATTCGTAGGTAACGGGGTTGTTATTAATCCCTTCCGGCATGATCCCCACTCCTTTCATATATCCGGAAGCCTGAGACGCGCGATACACTTCGTCCGCAAAGCGTTGCAGCTTGCCGCTTAATCCCGGTCTTTCTCCAAAGTTGGTAACGGTACACCAGATGAAAGGCGTATGTTCATAACTGTCCCGTGTTTCCCAGTTGTTAGTATTCTCTCCGAATAACTCCTGCACCAGGATAGTGGATTTGTCTGTCTCTGCCAGTAACTCCTTACGCGGATTATCCTGCCAGCCCTGTAACACCCAGATAGCACCAGGGAAATACTGCTGCATGGCTTTTTGAATAGCGGCACCAGCTTTGCCTAAATCAACGCCATCAGTGATACCACCTTCATGGAAGGGGTCTCCTGAAAAGAAATGAATGTCTTTACCATAGATACGTTGTGTTTCTTCATAGAAGATACCAGCTATACGTGTGAAGGCAGTATCTGTAGGATCTAATATATCCGGTCTTACAAAAGCTCCCCATTTGCTTTGATTGATGATATGAGCAGTGGTTTTGTTCTTCAGTGTGCTGGGAACCATGCCATAAAATGCAGGCATTACAGGCGAGATACCTAATAACTTCATACGTGTGATCATCTTTTTCGTCAGTGAAGCACGGTTATCTATCTCTGTCTGTGGCATAGGGCCACCCCATCCCTGTATATTACCCATCAGCCACCAGGCGTTATAAGCAGGACCAGTGATATAATCACTGATCTCCTTATCAGAATAACCTATACGTTTCAATACATTCTGCCATACGGCTTCTTCACCATTCGCTACCAGCATTACATTCACACCGTTTAACGCCATCCAGTCCAGTTCATGCTCCCAGTCTTTCCAACTGTAAAAACTCATGGTGTAATTGTAGGTGCAGTAGTTGAGTGCATAACGGTATTGCGCAGCAGCATTTATTGTAATTGTTTCTTTGATGACAGGCAAAGGAAAGACCGCTGAAAGGTTATCTCCCATATGCGACATAGACCGGTGGCAATAATATTTCAGATACCAGTTGAGACCAACAGCAGCTGCATTAGGATTATCAGCGCTGATAACTAACTGCCCGTTCCTGGTTTCTAAGGAGAATACATCCTTCCCTGGTATTGTTTTAAATGTAACATGCAACCACGGCACCCTTCTGTCAACAATCCCCTTCACTCCACTAAAATCCGCAGCCAACAACTGTATGGGTAATAACAGTAAACAAAATATCCTGAACATGCTTTAATTATTGCGGCTGATGCGCCCCTTTGCTAATCTTATTATTAATGATACGCGGATGCCCGTCTATATCCGTTGTTCCGTTTATATCAGCTGAAATCACTACTCCTGTATTATTAGCAGGAGAAGCAGGCTGTATATGCAGATCTGTACTGCTTACCAGTAAAGGGTCTACACCATTTACAGAAGCCGCGTCATTACCACTCACAGTACGCCAGGTAGCAAGATCCGTAACAGGAGCATCATTCGTACTGTTCCATATCCACTGCGGTGTACCCGTAGTAAAATAGAGATTATTATCAATGATATTATTACTCCCGGAATTAGTATACTTATGGATAAAAAGATCTACCGGCCGGGCATAAATAATATTGTTTTTAATCACATTATTAAAGCATTGCTCTGTTAATCTGATCTCTCCTTCTATCTCTCCAAAAGCGCCTGATTCCTTATTATTAAAATACAGGGTATTATTCACTACATAACAGTTGCTGGTACCACCGGAAGTATAATTAAGATATCCCCCCAAATAGATCCCCGCCCGGAAACTGTTAGACACAAAGTTATTGCGGACAATACAATCATTGGTAGGAAAAGCATCATTCTCACTTACGATACCAATCCCTCTGTCCACTTCATGAATTTTATTTCTTTCTATAATGATGTTCCTGGCACCGTCTACGTAAATACCGATAGCACCGTGCCCGGTACTACCGCCTATTGGCCCGGTGGTCATATCTATATTGTACAGCTCATTATCGCTGATCACCCCATTACGGGCATAGTTAAGTGCAGGTGTAGGGTTGGCGGAATAGCCACCGGCGGCATCAATACCAATGTTCTCTGCATTGTATATTTTGTTGCCCTTTATTGTAAACCCATCTACATAACCGTTGATGGTTAAGTTCTCACTATACCCGGTGTTGCAGTCATGGATCTCATTTCCTTCTACCAGGATATTCTTCATCGGGGTAGTGGTATTACCCGCAATCTCTATTCCGTGCCCGCTTCTTCCATCTGCAGGCGCAACATTATGTTCTATATTATAAATCCTGTTATTCCTGATGATCAGATTGGAGGAGCTTCCATTAGCTATTATCCCGTTGACGTTTACCCAGGGAGTACTGCTTTTGTAATTACATACGTCAAAGCCTTCGAAAGTAATGTAACTCGCATTGCTGAAAGTTACCAGTGCTTCCTTGCCTGTAATGGACAACCCTGTGCCATCAATCGCAGGTATCTCTCCGGGGTATGCCTTTAAGGTGATCTGCTTATCCAGCCGGCCCGATTTAGGGAAACTCACTTTCTCATAATAGATACCCTGCCTGACGATAACGGTATCTCCTGCTATCGCTTTACTTAAAGCAGTGTTAATAGCCCTGAAAGGAGCATTTAAAGTGCCTGCATTGGCATCATTGCCTGCAGGGGAAACATAATACTTGTGTGTGTTTGGGATAATATTATTGTCTGATGATGTGCCGCCTTTACTACAGGCGGCCATCATCAGGGCTATCAAAAATATGTTCATATATTTCATGCTATTGTGATACTATTTTCCTAATGCGGTTATTGTTCTTATCTAATACGTACACCACGCCATTCTTATCCACTGCCACGCCTCCCGGTGCACTAAAAGCGGCTGCTTCTCCGATAGCATCTGCATAACCTGCAGATCCGCTGCCGGCATATGTACCCACTACCCAACTACCACCGGCGATAAAACGAATACTCTGATCAACATTAGACGTACTACCATCCACTGTCCCGTTACCTGCCACGTAAACGTTGGAGGCCGCATCCACTGTGAGTCCAAACGGATTTGCAAACCTCGCGTCCATACCTGCACCATTTACATATCCCGGAGTTCCTGCCTGACCGGCAATTGTAGTCTCTGCCCAGGTATTCTTATCAAATCTTTTGACTACATGATCATCAGCTATAGCGATGAAGAGATTACCGTCTTTATCAAAGTGCATCCCTGCAGGCTTATTAAGTCCCTGTATCACCGTTGTACTGCTACCATCAGTATCCATCTTATACACATTACCCGAATTGGAAAAATTTGAATAATATAAAAATCCCGTAGTAGGATCTATCGCTATACTCCAGGGTTCCTGGCTGGCCCATCCCACAAGAACGGCCGTACCATCCGGCGTAATTTTCCTGATATCCCAGTTACCAGGATCAGCTGTATATAAATTCCCCTGCGCATCAATAGCGATATCATAAGGCAAACTGAACTGCGCTGCCAGGCCCTGCCCGTTTGCATACCCTGCGGCATTCGGATTACCCGCAAATGTGGTCACATTCCCCTTGTCATCTATTTTCCGGATACAATGATTTCCCGGATCAGCGATATACAGATTCAGATTATCATCCACTGTAATCCCTTTACTCCTGTACCACGGCTGCCCGTTAAAATTAAACATCACATCTGCCCCCTGTCCATTGGAGAAACCCGCAGTACCGTTACCGGCTATTGTAGTCACAGTACGGGTGAACACATAATTAAAAATATCCGTACTCACCACACTATCAGATCCCACTTTTACAACCACTTTGCCAGAGCCGCATCTGGCAGGCACTACTGCCATCACCTGCGTGGCACTGGCTCCGGTAATGGCCAGTTTATTACCATTGATAGTGACAGAGATAGCAGCTGTATCCGTAGAGAAATTACTCCCTGTAATTAATATAGATGTCGCGCCACCACCCTGCTCCGGTGTAAAATGATCCACCGACATCGGAGATCCGGCACTATGCGTAAACCCGTTATCCTTCTTACAAGCTGTAAAGAAGATCAAACAACCTGCTATGATATACCTGATCATAATACTGTAATTGTGTTGTAAAAGAATTTATTACCATCCCGGATTCTGCACCAGTGCCCTGTCTCTCTCAATATCTCCCTGATTTATCGGGAACAGGTACATCTTATTATCCCAAAATCTTTGCTGGAAAAGCGTTCTGGTATAAAAACCGGTGAAAGAAAATCCTAAGCCATTGTCGTTGGCATTTACATTCATGCTATAGATGGCCTTGTTTTCCTGGTTACCCAGCAGCAGCCTTCTGGTCAGCGTATAATACCTGTCTGCTTCAAAGCATAATTCTACTTCTCTTTCCTGCAGAATATATTTTCTCATCTGGTCTTTATTACCTACCGCTGAAGGATATACGGTTTCAATACCGGGCAATCCTGCTCTTGTTCTCACCATATTGAGATAAGTGACGATATCACCATTACCGGGATCGTATTCATTCAATGCTTCGGCATAATCTAATAATATCTCCGCGTAGCGCATCAGGATATAAGGGCCGTGGAAAGAACTAACATCATTTCTTATATTATCATTAGGACTTACCCTCTTCAAGGCTAAATAACCGGTGATATTATTACTGCCGGCAGAACGCTGACCAGATTTACCATTATAGTAAAACTCGGTTCTTCCCTGGCCATCAACATTCTCATCAGAAGAATAAAAATTCTTATCATCTACTGTAGGAGCAGGTAATACAGGGCGTGCATTATACTGTATATAGGCATAAAAACGGGGTTCCCTGTTGGCATACATGTTCCAGTCGCTCTTACGATGTCCCCAGCTATTAGTACTGGCAGAAGGAGCAAACCCTGTTTCTACATAATTGGAAGAAGGATCATCAATTGTACGGCCGTTGTTCATGTAAAATGCGTCCACCAGATTCTGCGTAACATCGTACAGATTATACCCACCCGGACCAGGAGACACACATTTCGTATACCCCCAGCGAGACCAGCCTACATTTGCAAAGATGATCTCGTCATTCCAGTTGGTTAAAAATAAATCCCTGACTGAGAGATAAGGATCAAACGTAGTTCCCCCATTATCCAGGTTGGTAAACAACTTATAATTACCACCATCAATTACCGCCTTTGCAGCAGCTGCCGCTACTTTCCATTTGTCTTCACTATAACTGGCAGGAGCTAATGCTGTACCATCTGCATTCTTAAAGTTGGCAAAGTAAGTATTCCCATTCCACAGCGGACTGGCAGCCAGTTGTGCTACCTTGGCTTTTACCGCTAAACAGGCTCCTTTGGTAGGACGTCCGTTATTACTGGAAGAAGACCATACTGCTGGTAAGTTCAATGCCGCCTGGTCCATCAATGAAGATATATACGATGCACAGGTATCAAAAGGAGCACGTGGATACTGGCTAAAATCCTCATCCTGCCCCAACTGTCCGGTCAATTTTACAAAAGGTCCATACTGTCTTAAAATCATCCAGTAATAATAACCGCGTAAAAAAAGGTTCTCCCCCTTATACTGTATCTTCAGATCATCACTCAATTGATTAGTGGGTACTTTATCAATATTCTGTTCAAACACATACGATTTCTTGATGGCTGCATAATAATTCGACCAGTTATTAAAGTATCCGCTGGCAACATTCCAGTTACCACTTACCATTTGTCTTACAGTCGTTGTAGGTATTGAAACAGATGTCTCATCAGAAGCTCCCATAGAAGCATAATCTCCTCCGTCTGTATTATATACATAACTATAAATATTATAGAGATAAGCCTCTGCATTTGCACGTGTTTGCCATATCTGGTCTTCCGTTAAAAGATTATCCGGCTTTTTATCAAGATACTTGCTACAGGAAGACAATACGACTAAAAGAAACAATAAGTATTTCATATGATTATCTTTTTGTCTTGTTTAAAATTGAGCCCTTATACCTACGGTCATTGTTTTTGCATAAGGATATTTCGCCCCGTTACCACCCAGTTCAGGGTCCCATAGTTTGAACTTCGAGAAGGTCAGCAGGTTGGTAGCGGCTCCATACACTTCAAGATTGCTGATGCCCTTCTTCTTCATATCGGGTGTGATAAATGAATAACCCAGTGACACCTGTTTCAATCGCATGAAACTACCATCTTTCAACCACCAGCTGCTGTTTACATAATTGTTATCGCTGGTATTGGTGATTGTTAAGCGTGGGTAATCTACATTCTGACTGGGATTTTCTTTTGTCCATCTGCTTGTTGAATTAGATAATACATTTGCAGGATACTGACCGATACCGGTGAATGGCACCACACCTACACCGCTTGCAGAACCATCCGTTGACACTATATCAGCGCCATTTGCCATGATACCTACATCAGCTACGCCTGCAAAAACAGCGGAAAGAGAGATCTTCTTATAACCGAAATTAAACCCATAACCATAAGACCAGGTAGGGAAATAGGACTTACCTAAGTAAGTTCTGTCATTACTGTCTATAACACCATCTCCGTTCAAATCTTCATACTTGATATCTCCCGGAAATACGGTCCTTGTTTGTGTAGGACTTTTATCCACATCAGCCTGATCAACAAATAATCCTTTGCTTACATAACCCATATATTCACCAAACCGGTGACCTTCAGGTTGCTGATAAGTATATAGATATTTGGGATAATCTGCATAAACAATTCTATTCTTAGCATAGGTGATATTACCAAAAACGCGTAGCGTGATATCTTTACCTATACGCGTATCATATTCAAAACTACCATCAATACCAATGTTCTTCATCTCTCCCATATTGGTATAGATTTTTAATCCACTATAACCTGCGATAGAAGAAATAGACTGACGGTTAATTAATATCTCCGATCTCTTATCCCTGAAGGCATCTATCGTCAGACTTAATTTATTCCATAATCCCACTTCAAGACCTACATTGGTTTTAACGGATTTTTCCCACGTCAGGTTCTGTGTACCGATAACAGTAGCGGATATACCACCATAACCAACAGGAGAAGTACCGAAAACAATACCATTTGCACCAGAGATATAAGTAAGATAGCCGAACCTGTCGCCGCCCTCCAGGGTCCCTATCTGGTCATTACCTGTAGAGCCTACGGAACCTCTTATTTTAAGCAGGCTTACCGTATGTGTTAATGGTGCGAAGAAGGCTTCTTTAGAGATTACCCAACCTGCAGATACAGCTGGAAAATATCCCCACCGGTGACCTGCTTCAAAGTTTTCAGATCCGGTAGCCCCTACGTTTAATTCTGCCAGGTATTTATCTTTAAAGGAATAAGTGATCCTGCCTGCCATACTTTGATTACGGTAAGGAATAGCCGATTTCAGGTCCGGTGCAGCACCTCTCACCCTGTTGCGCATTGTACCTACTATTAATCCACCGAAAGTGTGATTCCCAAAAGCATGATCGTAAGCAATATTACCTTCCAGGTACATAATACGTTCACCCGAAGATGAAGTGCCATAGCCAAGATAAGTGCTGCCCGTCCTTACACGTTCATACACAAGATTTCCGGAAGCATCTCTTGAACCCGCATACCAGAGGTCATTATACCCTGTTCTGCTGGTATTGAATTCACCATAGGTGTCAAAAGAAAACCTTCCCATTGCGGTTAATCCCGGTACGATCATATCCAGTTTCTGGTTCAGTGTTACTACAGACTGCACAGAAGGTTTGAACTCTGTGCTGTATCCCAGATTCTGGACCAGGTTGAAAGGATTGGCACCACCATTATTCCTGGGGCCTGCCCATAAATTACCAGGATATTTAACGGGGAAAGAAATAGGATTGGTAGCATATGCAGCGTACCATATATTACCGGCAGAAGTACCCGGATACCGGCTGTTCACCAGCATAGCGGCAATATTCATAGACAACACTGTTGTCTTCGTTACATTCAGATCAACATTGGTACGGAAATCGTATCTTTTAAAATTAAGATTAGGATTATATCCGCTCAGGTTCTTCACTTTATACTGACCGTCCTGGTTGTAAAAAGAGGTGGATACATAATATCTCATAGACTCTCCCCCACCGCTTATATTCACATTGGCGTTGGTCATGGGTGTAAGATCTTTATAGATAGTATTGATCCAGTTTACATTGGGATAGAGATAAGGGTCCAGACCGCTGGCAGTTTTTTCGATCACTTCATCGGAATAGGTAGCGGAATTGCCATCGTTTGTTCTTGCCTCGTTGTATAGCTTCATATAATTTACGCCATCCAGCATCTTAGGCAGCCTGGTAAGACCATTCACCCCTGATTCTACTTTCGCTGAGACCTTAGGTTTTCCGGCCACCCCTCTTTTAGTGGTGATGATCAACACCCCATTGGCACCTTTGGCACCATATATTGCAGTAGCAGACGCATCTTTTAATAAAGAGATACTCTGTACATCTTCCGGATCTATATTATTAAAAGCACCACCATAAGTACTGTTCACATCGTCGCGTTGTACACCATCTACAATGATCAGCGGAGAAGTACTACCCGTGAAAGTGCCTATACCACGAATGGTAAAATTAGGATTGTCGTAACCCGGTTCACCGCCACCGCTCTGCATGGATATTATACCGGCGACTTTTCCCGCCAGCGCATTGGTCAGAGAGCGTACAGGCGTTCTCATATCATCCATGTTTACAGTAGACACAGAACCCGTAACAGTTACTTTCTTCTGGCTGCCAAACCCTACTACCACCACTTCATCAAGCTTATCTATTTTTTCACTTAAAGTTACCTTCAGTGTTTTCTGGTCCCGCACTTTAACTTCTTCCGGGTTCATCCCCATCATGGCCACCCTCAATATATCATCGTTGGAAGCGGCGATAGAGAATACACCCAGTTCATCTGTGATCACTCCTTTAGTTGTTCCCCTGACTGACACTGTTACGCCGGGTAGCGGGTGCCCTTCCCCGTCCATTACCTGTCCTTTTACTATCCGGCTTTCCTGCTTTCCCTCTTTTACAGATTGGGTTGTATTGGCCGCCTCAGGTGCTTTTTTATCAAGCACTATGCGGTTGTTTTTCACCTCGTAGCTGATGTTCCTGTCTTTAAACAGGGAGGCTAACACTTCCTGTAAGTGTACTTTGTTGAAATTGACGTCAACTTTCTCGCCATCGTTTAATAGCTGGTTGCTGTAAACAAGTGTGAAACCTGTCTGCTTTTTAATGGACTGAAAAATCTGTAACAGGGAAATGTCGTGGCCTGTTACCGTAACCGTGGATTGGAGCGGAGTATCCTGCGCTTTTGCAATAAAGCCTAAGCCCAGCAGAAGGTATAATAGTATACCTCTCCGCATAGCCAGGTGGCAATGGCGTACACTTTTTCTCATTTTGGTTGATCATTTAAAAGTTATACGATGGTGTAGCATTAAGCTGTTAAAACTGCTTTTCAATACAACTACAACGTAACATGGAAAACGGGTGAACGCTAAAACGATTTTTTTCGGGAGAGATAAATTATTTAATGTACAGCTCATCACCAGATAACTGGTAAGTGATATGAGCGGTGGTTTGCAGATCGTTCAGGAAGTCATTGAGCTTGTTCCTGTCCATCAGGCCTGTAGTGGCTACGCCTGCAAATTTCTTTTCATCTAATGTGATATGGATACCATAAAAACGGGAGGCCAGGCCTGCCAGTTCGGTTAAAGGCATGCTATGGAAGTAATAAACGCCATTCATCCAGGAGAGCACCTCTTCTTCGTCAAAGGGACGGGTGGTGAATCCTTTGGCCTGCTGGTAATCTGCTTTATAGCCAGGGCGCAGGTCCTGACTTTCGCCATTGGCACTGCGGGCAATGACCCTGCCTTCTACCAGGGCGGTCTGTACCTGG
Organism: Chitinophaga oryziterrae; assembly: GCF_009758125.1. Classification (GTDB taxonomy): domain Bacteria; phylum Bacteroidota; class Bacteroidia; order Chitinophagales; family Chitinophagaceae; genus Chitinophaga; species Chitinophaga oryziterrae. The sequence goes on along the minus strand of NZ_WRXO01000001.1, from coordinate 1,043,923 downwards.
CCGGATTGATAAGTATTGACATTAAAGGCCGTTCCCAGCACTTCTACCCTCGTAAGGGGTGTATGGACGATAAAAGGACGATCAACGTCTTTAGCGACCTTAAAATAGGCTTCCCCGTCAATATATACTTCCCTGGATGGACCTGCGAAATGGAAAGGGAAGCGTAAACGGGTGGCAGCGTTCAGCCACACCTCGGAGCCATCGGACAAAACGAGTTTATAGTTCTTACCGGCAGGGACCAGCAAAGTATTCTGTATGGTATCTGCGGAAGTGTATTTTAATGTACCCCCGCTGGTATTTAAAGTAGCATTGCCCAACGCGATAGTACCGGTAGTATCTAATCTAATGGATTGACCATTACCGGTTAAGAGGCTTATCTGTTGTGGTTTGGAGATCTTTTGTTGCGCTATCTGCTGTTTATTGGTGCCGCGCGGGAACAGGAAATAAGCTACTGCTATAAGTACAACAGCAGCTGCAGCCACGCTTTTCCAGGGGAAAATCCGGTTTACGGTCTGCCGTTGTTTAAGTTCCTGTAAACCGGCTGCTGCATCTATCTTATTAAGGTATTCTTCTGTATTAAGGGAGATGCTTTCCTTTTCCAGGGATGACCATATTTCCCTGAAGGCGGCATCTTCTGCCAGCATTTTATGTACATAGCTTTCCTCTGCTGCAGATAAGTTACCCGTCAGCTTTTGTATGTATAACCTTAAAGCCTGTTCATATTGATGTTCCAAGGTTAATGGTCTTTATTATTAAATGCGTGACGCAATACCTTCAATCCATTTTTGAGATGCGTTTTGAAGGAATTGATACTGATACCCATCTCATCTGCTGCTTCCTGGTATTTTTTGCCCTGTAAATATACCATTTGAATAGCTACTCTTTTTTGTCCACCCATATCATTTAGTGAGGCGCGCAATTGTTTATAGTAATCGGGAATGCTATCTGTGTTAATCGTAAAGGTATCTTCCTGCATATGCGAGAAGGTCTCCTGTTTTTCCAGGTAGACTTTCTGTTTCTTAATATAATTAAGACAGCGGTTCCTGACGGCTGTGTGCAGGTACCCCTTTACATCTCCGTTAAAACCAAGATATAACTTTTTATCCCATATGTCGAGGAAGAACGTTTGAACAATATCCTTTGCTTCCTGCTCATTGTGCAGGAACCAATATGCATTCAGACATAACAACTTGTAGTACTTCAAAAAGAAAGCATCATACGCGGATACGTCTCCTGCCTTCAATCGCTCAACCAGCTCTGTATCTGGATTGTGATTCATGGAACAAGAATATCGTGATATAAATTACAGGCACACCGGGCCCTGGTTGATTAGCTGCTTTGATCGATTTTGGCTTAGGTGAAATCAGCCCCCTTTGATTATCAAATTAATCATTAAAAATTAATTATTATAATTATTTTTTCCCTCCATTACGTCATTATATTAATCCGTACCACTTATATTTTCCTGAACGAACTTAGTGATATGAAAATCTGGCTTAACATGAGGATCATGCTAATTTATTTAGCATTTATTAAAAAAGGGTCTGAAAAACACAGGCATTAAAATTACGTACGATTTACTTAGAAAGCAATACGGCCCTGAACCGGTTATTCACCGATATCAGAAGTGGGGGCTTTGAAAGATAGCAGGGCATAGCACTCCGTATGAACGCTGTGATATTCAGATGGAGTTGGTTATTTCCGGCGCGGCAGTTTAATGGTATCCCGCACCAGCGCCAGTGCGGGTGCAGCATCAGCCTTGCGTTGAAAACTACTGTCAATGCTTGTCTGCACCTGCGTAGCCAGCCCTGTTGTTGTGCCTCTATTATTGTCTTTTTTCAGGTAGGAAGCGGCAAACAGTACCACTCCTACGAATAACATGTGTAATAACGCTTCTTTCATAATTGCGTGTAGTACTTTAAAAAATTCTGCTCATAATTTGCTCCGACGATTACTTCTTCCCCATTAATGGTGAGAATCCTGTTTTGTAACCTATTTATTTTACTAAGAGAAACAATGTACGATCGGTGTATACGTACAAAATGATTTGCCGGTAATTGTGCTAAAATATCATCCAGTGTAAGCCTGGCCGTTACAGGCTGCTGCCTTTTTAAATGAATCTTCAGGTAGTCATCCAGTCCTTCGATAAAAAGAATATCAGATAATGCTATTTGTAACAGACTATAACCTGAATGTACGACTAAATATCCTTCTAACCCGGTATCCGCACTTTGTTGTAATAAATCAAACTGATGCTTTGCTTTCATGGCGGCCTGTAAGAAACGCGGGTATTGAAATGGTTTTAACAGATAATCAGCCGCTTTCATATTAAATCCTTCTACTGCATATTCGCTGTAAGCTGTTGTAAAAATTACCATCGCCTTCCTGGACAAGGACTTATAAAAATCGATTCCCGAAATGGCCGGCATATGAATATCCAGAAATAGCAAATCTACTACATGTTTCTCCAGGTATCTGAGCGCTTCCACAGTACTGGTAAATACCCGTTCCAGACTGATCAGATCTGTTCTGCTGCAATAACGCTCCAGCACCTGCAACGCTGGTGGCTCATCATCTATCGCAATTGCCTTTATCATGTCAGATGCATTATTAAGTTCACTGAAAAATCAATATCATTGTCCACTATCTGTAACTCATGCCTGGAAGGATATAACAGTTGCAGGCGCTTTTTCGTATTTTCTATGCCTATCCCATCTCCATCCACGGGCGCTCTTGTCACTTTTTTATTGACAACAAATAAACTGAATATATTCTGTTTCAATTGTAATCGGATCGTAATCACAGATTCCTTATCGGGATTTACCCCATACTTAAATGCATTCTCTATAAAAGAGATCATAATCAACGGGGCTATCATTTTAGCTCCGGGAAGTACATCTGTCTCATACACAATGCTGACTGTCCTGCCCAGACGGGATTGCTGTAAAGCAATGTAATTATTGAGATAAGCCAGCTCTTTTTCCAGCAATACTTCATGTTTATCTGCATCTTTAATGATATACCGCATCAGCTCCGACAACTCTACAATGGCATCAGGAGCGCCATCGTCTTTGGCCAGGACAAGGGAATAAATGCTATTCAGGGTATTGAATAAAAAGTGAGGATTGATCTGTGCTTTCAGATGGGTGAGTTCATCGTTATAACGGGCTGTTTCAGCCTGGAACCAGCGCTCCCTTACCCTGAGTAAGGCGGAAGACAGGATCACGATGAAAAAGAGAAAAACCTGATGCCTGATCTCTTCGGCGAAGCGACTACCGGCAGGCCTTGGCGGCATCCCATCAGCAAGGTGCATGGGCTGATGATCACTCCAGGGTACAACACCTGTAATAAGGGAGGGTAACAAGCAAATAAGCAGCAATGCCGTAAGCATACAGAACGCATAGCTGATATACCTTTTCTTAAAATAAAATGCCGGAATAAGCAGGTAATAGTTGAGATAAAAAACGAATAACATCAGGAGATTTCCTGTAAAATCCCGGATAGTGGGACGCGACCAAAAGCCTACTTCTTCCGGTGGCCTTGGAGATAATAGTAACGGTAATACCAGGAACGCGATGCTCCCCAATACATGGTATAGTAAATATTTGCCCCCCTTTTTGAACATATGCCCCCGCAACTTCCGGATTTTTCATTTTGAAAACAAACAAATGAGGCCAACTGTTCATTTTCAGAGGTGAAAAAGCCGGACAATCAATTGTCCGGCTCATTAAATTCTGCGATCAGTAACTTTAATTCCAGCATTCTTTTCCCAAACCTTTTATGCAGATACCATACGTTCAAATAATAAAAGCTTATGCCGGACAACAGGATCGCACCCAGCATCCAGTATAAAGGGACCTTATGTGTAGCCAACCAGATCTCCTGTAACAGGTCTTCTCTATCCTCTTTATACTCCGCATAAATATTGACAACTTTATAAATGATTCCCTGGTGCGGCATAGTATGGTCCAGAAATTCAGCTTTAGTCATTCTTCTCAAAATTAAAAGGGATGTTCTTCAGGGTATATCCTTTCTTTTCCAGTAATGCGATCACGCCTGTTTTGTCTCCCAGATGCATGGCGCCCATGCAAAACAATACTGGCTCTTTACCCAGCAAAGGAGTTATCCTGTCAGCCATCACAATATTCCTTTTTACCAGCAGATACTCATTGAAATTGGCATCAACCATCGCACCTTCGCTCAGGTCCTCCATTAAGTTTTCAATATCCTGTTTAGTATAGACGGCAGTCAGTCTGGCCAGACTTTCCTTTGGAGAAATATCTTTCAGAATAGCATCTTTTAACATCTGTACCTGTGCCGGAATGCTGATCGTATTGAGCGCATCCATTTCCTCTTTCACAGTTTCCAGTCCGCCTACCGCATCTTTCTTCGCGATAGCAGCCTTATACAGTTCCATATCAATAGACGGCGTTTTACCATCACCTCCTGCTATGATACTCCATAAAAGAATGGGTTTTATGGCATATGCCTTATCGCCCAGCATCTGCAATATGGGGGAAGCGGCCATTAATGGTTTCAGCTTTGCCAGGGATGGTGCATCCAATAGTTTATCAATAAATTGTGTACTATCGGTGATGTACATGGCATTCATCATTTCAGCAGCATCAATATGACCGAAATCCAGTTCAAAAAATACCTTTTTCACTTTATCAAGAATGGCGAAAGGAGCGGCAGGTAAACGGTATGCCGATGTATCATACATATGAATAGTACCATACAAATAAGCCGGATGGGACATACCTTTACCGGAAATCTCCCAAAGCAGCCCTTTTTTCTGCTGGGCAAAGGAAGAAGTAAAACCAGTGATGATGAGGACTATACAGATAACAATGGTTTTCAGACAGATATATATTTTCATGTTGCAAGTGTTTATTCATTAGTACCACTACCTGCCCGAAACTTACACTTATTTTAAGAATTTATTAAAAACAGCAAATTAACAGGAGCAAAACACGCGCTAGTACTAGCATTCTATCATCATTCCTTTATCACTCCTATAGCATTCCTATAGCATTCTACCGGCATTCCTATATCCAAACGATATAGGAATGCTGAAAGAATGCCGAAGGAATGGACTTTCAGTGATGAAGGGATATAGGATTTAAGATTGTATCTGCACAAGCTCAATCAGCACTCTTTTATCAACTGACAATACTATACTTGTCTATCAACAAATTAAGTATATACAAAAAGCAACATTATTCCTTTTACCCTTTTTCGGCTACTTTTAGGACCAATAATATCTCTATGATTATAAAATATGGCTGCCTGGCTGTTATTGCCTGTTTTGCTTCACATACTTTACAGGCACAGGTAAAAGTGCAGGGAGAAGTAAAACATGCGTTACAATTAACCCCCGCTTATCTGGTAAAAATGACAAGAGTAACAGCCAGTGCTAATGACCATGATGGCAAAGCCCATAGTTACTCAGGTATAGCCGTATCGGAGATACTGGATAGTGCAGGCGTGACCACCGGTGCGCAGTTACGTGGTAAAAACCTCGCTAAGTATATGCTGGTGAAATGTGCAGACGGATACGAAGTAGTATTCTCTTTAGCAGAACTGGATAATAATTTTACAGACAGGGTAGTAATCTTAGCTGATTCGGTTGACGGTAAACCTTTACCTGAAGGAAAGGGGCCTTATAAATTAATAGTACCGGGAGAAAAGAAACCTGCGCGTAGTTGCTTCCAGGTAACAGATATTATCATTGGGGCAGCGAAATAATTAATCGCAGGAAGTGATCACTTTATAATCCTGGTAAGTTTTACCAGCGCCATATTCTGCATAGATAATGGCAGAGGTGGAAGTGCCTGCAGGGATATACGTTTTTGTAAGACCAATATGTGTTTCGTATTGTGCACCATCTGTAGTTGTAATAACAATCTTCATATTCACCAGTTTAGCTCCTTTGCTCACATCATAATCTTTTGAAGAAGTATTCTTTGCATCCATTGCAACGAATATGCTATGCGCACCCGCATAGTCAATAAACTCCGTTTGTGTTAATGTAATGTTGTCCGCAAAACAAGATCCCGGCATAGGGGATGTATCATCCTTTTTACAGGCAAATAATAACGTGATGGCAAATACGCTGTACAGAATAACTCTTGCTGGCATTTCTAATGTTACGTTTGGCAATTAACAATTGGCATTTTTAAAATAACTATGAATTACCTAATATTAAAAATTGTGCCAATAATAGCCAGAACTGTTTAGTATACTGAGTATCAGCACTCATGAAATTTGTAAGATTTCGGGAAAGTCCGATCCATGACAGCTACCGGAGACATATATTTAAATATATTAAAGTATTCAACTACTTTATATGATATATGAATTGAATACGTATATCTACGCATGAAAATACGCGTAACTACTCTTTCCTGTTCTATGGATGGGTTGTAATTTGCACACTCAATGGACAGGGATTTCATTTTCACAGGTTTCACTTCTACAAGAGTGGAACCTGTAAAATGAAATATTTATCGATTCGCGTTTTCATAACAAACATGATTTAGTGCATAATAAGAAGGATTAAAAAAAATGCCAATCAAAAGATCATAAGCTTTTCTTTATCCTGTCTATCAGAAATATCCCCACTCCTATAACTGCCAGTGCAGCCGCCGCCTGCAATATTATTCTCTTATTGTTCGCATTGGGTAAATATTCCACGCCACCGATGCCAGCCACTGCCGGATCATTTACATATCTGCCTGAAACAGGCACTGCATCCTTCTTAAAGTTTTCTGCTAAACTGTTTAATGCTTTCAGCTCTTTGCCTTCCATGGGTCGTCCGTGACCACAAGCTACCAGCAAAGGTTTTAACGCTGCCAGTGTTTTAACGGACCTTTCAGCAGCGAGCCAGTCGTAAGTAAAGTATTTAGGCGGACCAGACAAACGTTTCTCCTGCGTAAGAACTGAAAGCAATGATTCCTGGCGGGTAGTGACGAATGCATCTCCTGCCAGCAATACACCATCGCGTTCACGGTACAGGCTTATATGGCCCGGAGCATGCCCCGGAGTATGGATATATTTCCACTCATCTAAACCAGGTATATTCCCGTTTTCAGGTAATAAGAGTAATCTTCCTTCCAGGTCCAGCGGCTGACGCGGATAGAGAAAGGATAACCAGGAGAAAGCTCCGCCACCAACGGAAGGGTCTGGCGGAGGATAAGCAGAACGCCCGGAGAGATAAGGCGCTTCCAGATAATGTGCGTATACAGGAACATCCCATTCGTCGGACAATCTGATAACACTGCCGGTATGATCGAAATGTCCATGTGTAAGCACTATAGCGGAAGGTGTTACCTGTGGCCAGAAAAGTTGTTCAGCTACTCTTTTTATTTTTGCGGCAGTGGAATGAAAGCCGGTATCTACCAACACCCAGTTGTTAGCGGGTGGGTTATGTACAAGGTATACATTCACGACTTTGTCCTGTATACCCCATACACCCGGTGCCACATAAAACCATTCCTTACGGATACGTTGTCTTACTATTACTTGTGTCTGCTTATTTTTCATATGTCTCTGGAATTAACACAGTAAAGCATACAAAAGTGATACCGCTTTAATCTTCTTTACTTCCGTCATCTGCCATTCTCACGATACGTGGCTGAAACTTTGCCACAATATCCACCAGCTCCTGCTGGGCATCCATTACCACGTTGATATCTTTGTATGCCATTGGCGCTTCGTCCAGCCCTGCGCCTATCAGCGTCACCTTATTCTCTTTCAGTATCGCAGACATCTCCTGTTTTGTAATGTTGCTGATGGCTTTAGTACGGCTCATCAATCGGCCCGCCCCATGAGATGCCGAATTAATCGCATTTTCAAGCCCTTTTCCACGCACCAGGAACCCCGGTGCAGTCATAGAGCCCGGAATGATCCCCATCACCCCTTTCCCGGCCGGAGTAGCCCCTTTTCTATGTACGATCACCTCTTCTCCTCCCCATTTCTCTTTCCAGGCAAAATTGTGGTGATTTTCTACTTTGGCCAGCAGAGTACCCCCCATCGCTTTTGCCAGTTTCTGGTGGATAATATCATGGCAGGCAGAGGCGTAATCACCCGCCAGGTTCATGGCCAGCCAGTATTCCTGTCCGGCTTCAGAGTGCATGTCCAGGTAGGCCAGGTTCACAGCATGCTGTGGCAACTTACAGATTTCCTTTGCCAGTCGTGTATAATGCCCTGCAATCTGCGCTCCCATACCACGTGAACCGGAATGTGTCAATAATGCTACATAACTACCTTTGTCGATATTCAACACTTCATCACGCTCAGAGAATTCAATAATACCCCATTCCACGAAATGGTTTCCCCCACCGGAAGTACCGAGTTGTGAATAAGCTTTATCCTTTAACTGACTGATGAACTGAGTCATGTTGAAGGCGTCATTATCCAGCACGGCATGCTGGGCGCGTTCCTTCTTTAAAAACCCATGACCTGCACCAAATCGTGTATGGGCAATCAGCTCACGTTTATATTTGTCATGGTTCTCATCGAAATGTATTGCAGGAATATCGAAGATCGATAATGCCATACGACAACCGATGTCCACACCTACCCCATAAGGAATTACCGCATTATGTGTAGCCAGTACACCGCCGATCGGTAAACCATATCCCTGATGCGCATCAGGCATTAAAGCGCCAGCCCTTGAAACAGGCAATGCCATCGCAATTGCCATCTGCGCCTTTGCACCAGCGTCGATATTATCCTCACCATATATCGCAAACTTATCAGGCTGTTCTTTCAGCACAATTATATCAGCTACTTTTCTGTCTTCCAGGACCATATCACGCAGCTCACTCAGTTCACCATCATACACATCGTCCAACACTGCTGTCAGCATTGATATCACGGTATCACCGTCCATATCTTTCAGTAACTGTTCCGCTACTGATAATGCCTTTCCTAATATCTTTCCTTCCTTATATCCTGCAGACATTAAATCCTTTGCTGTTATTTTGTTCGTTTTCATGGTACAAATATGCAAGTGTATCTGCGCAGACTTTTTGCGCAGATATAAAATTGTTATACTTCTGTGAGATCTTTTTCCGTCAATTAACCTTACTTCGTTAAAAATCAGTACATTACTATATATAGATTGTCAAATGAAAACAATCAAAGAAAAGCATTCGTTAGCAATGCGCTGGTTCCACTGGATCAATTTTCCCCTTTTAACTATCATGATCTGGAGTGGTATACTTATTTACTGGGCCAGCCCCATGCTCCCCATCCTCTTCCCGGAATGGTTCTACAAGTTATTTAATATTCCTTTCCGCCTGGCAGAAGGGATGGCCTTTCACTTCCTGTTCATGTGGTTCTTTATCATTAACGGGGTGATGTATGTGTTATACACCCTTGTTTCCGGAGAATGGCGGGAACTCGTTCCTAACCGTCATTCCTTTAAAGAAGCCTGGCTGGTATTACTGCACGACCTCCACATCCGTAAAACCATTCCGCCGCAAAAAAAATACAATGCAGCACAACGCATTGCTTACAGCGCTATTATACTAATGGGCATAGGCTCATTCATAACAGGGCTCGCTATTTACAAACCAGTGCAGTTTAACTGGCTCTGCTGGTTATGCGGCGGATATTACGCGGCAAGAATAGAACACTTTCTTTTAACGATAGGTTACGTCTTGTTTTTTGTGATACATATCGTACAGGTCATCCTGGCCGGATGGAATAATTTCCGGTCAGTCATTTCGGGATTTGAAGTAACAGAACAGCCATGAAAATAAAGCACCTTTTCCGCAGGAAAACCCTGACTGTTGAGCAGAGGATCAAAAGACGCAACATCATCTCCTTTGCAGGGTTTGCAGTACTATATGCTGGTATTTACGGCTCATGGAGATGGCTGTACAATGCTCCGGAAGAAGTGGCAGGTATCACCGGTGGGGCCAGGAAACCCCTGAGGGCCGCGCTGAATAAAACAGAACTGGCTTTCAGAAAGGTCTTTGATCCTAAACATTTAGTAAAAACATACCCCGCTTCCATGGGGGCAAAAGAAGTAAGACAAAATGGCGACATAGGCATTGATACAGCGCCGGGACCCGACTGGGAACTGCTGGTCACAAAACAATCCGGCCAGGAACTGCACATCTCTCTCAATGATTTAAAAGCATTACCCAAAACAGATATTACCTTTGACTTTAAATGCATAGAAGGCTGGGAACAGATATCCCACTGGGCAGGTGTAAAGTTCAGCGACTTCATCATGCACTATCATCTGGAAGATCATGCAAAGATGCAATACGTAGGACTTTCCACCCCGGATGAAAACTACTATGTAGGTATCGATATGCCAAGTGCCATGCATCCGCAGACATTACTCTGTTATGAGATGAATGGACAGCCATTGCCCGTGGAAAACGGATACCCGTTGCGATTGATCATACCCGTGAAATATGGTGTGAAACACCTGAAAAGGATCGGGAGTATGGTATTCAGCAATGAACGTCCGCCTGATTACTGGGCAGAACAGGGCTATGACTATTATACAGGACTATGAAAAAAATTCTTTTAGTGGAAGATGATAAACAGATCTCAGAGATGCTGCATCTTCATTTTAATGCGCCCGCTTATCATCTTACTTCCTGCGAAAAAGGGAAACAGGCGGTTGTACTTGCTACTACAGAGAAATACGATCTGATCATTCTGGATATTATGCTACCCGATATCAGCGGGTGGGAAGTATTAAAACAACTAAGAATGAAAGAGTGTGGAACGCCTGTCATTATGCTTACTTCATTGGGAGAAGAAGCTGATAAAGTACAGGGACTTGAATTAGGTGCAGATGATTACATTACAAAACCATTCAGCATACTTGAATTAATGGCACGCACAAAAGCCCTGCTGCGCCGTACAGAACAAAGTAAACCGGAAGATCCTGATACTCCTGAAGAAATCCGCTTTAAAGATATTCATATTGATAAAGTAAAAAGAAAAGCAACTATCAGGAATGAACGTTTAGATCTTACACCTAAAGAATTTGACCTGCTTTACTTATTAGCAAGCAATCCCGGTAAATCATTCAGTCGCTTTGAATTACTGGAACTGATATGGGGCTTTGCCTTTGAAGGATATGAACACACCGTAACAGCACATATTAACAGGCTGCGTATTAAAATAGAACCAGACCTCAGCAAGCCGGAATATATCTTAACATCCTGGGGCATTGGTTACAGATTTTCAGAATGAAACAAAGACACTTCGGTATATTCAGACGGATTACCATTATGGTATTTACTTTAACAGCGGCCCTGGGTGCACTGTTTATTCTTATTACCTACCTGGCTGCCATGCACTTCTACCAGGCCAGTACACAGTTACTGAACAAAGATGTAGCTGCACATATTGCTACATTCACCTCTCCCTTCGAAGATAATGGCCTGAATAAACAGAAAGCTGATTCCGTTTTCCAGAATGCAATGGTGATCAGTCCCAGTGCAGAAGTGTATTTCCTGGATACCACCGGCACGGTGATGTATTTCCATGCTTCTCCCAAAGATATCAAACGCTGGCATATACCGCTGCGAAACATTCGCCGATATATTGCTTCCGGCGGCAGGTTGTATATCAAAAACGATGATCCGCGGGACCCTGACAATGAAAAGATATTCTCTGCCGCAGTGGTAAATGGCAAAACAGGGAAACTGGGTTATATCTACGTCATCTTTGGCAGCAGTGAGTATCGCAATGCGACGCAGATGTTGTACAAAAGTCATGTCGGCAATCTTGCTTTAGAAGCATTTATCTTTATCATCATCATATCTGCCGGCGCCGGATTTTTATATGTAAACAATTTACAAAAAAGATTTACCAAGATGATCCGTGTACTGGAAAGGTTCCAGAACGGCGACTTTGAAGCCAGGCTTCATATCAGTGAAAAAGACGAGATGGGAATGGTGGCGCAATCATTTAATAAGATGGCCGATCAGCTGGTGTATAATATCCATCGCCTTACCAATTCTGAACAGGAAAGGAAAAACCTCATCGTAAATATATCACATGATTTGCGTACTCCGTTATCTGTAGCGAGGGGGTACACAGAAACATTACTGATCAAGAGAGAAAGTAAAGAGATCAGTGAGCAGGAACAAACGGAATATATCAGTCTTATCATCACAAAGATCCAGCAGGTAGAGAATATGGTAAGGCAGTTGTTCGACCTGTCAAAAATGGAATCTGCTGCTTTCGAATTCCAGAAAGAGCCTTTCATTTTCTCTGAGGTATTGCAGGAACTGGTGAAAGCATTTGCATTAAGCGCTGCTGAAAAGCAGATACAGATTGAATGCATAAACGGTACAGATGCATCGTGGATTAATGCGGACATACGTTTAATGGAAAGAGTAATTCAGAACCTGGTGGTGAATGCAGTGAGTTATACGCCCAAAGAGGGTAAGATCCGTATCACGCTGGAGAGAACGGATGGGGAGCTGGTGTTTACGATCGAAAATGAAGGCCCTCCTTTACCCGATGATCTTATCCAATGGCTGAACGCGTCTGAAGAAAACAATACCGTTAAGAAGCCTTCCAAATCCACTATAGGGCTATCCATTGTAAAGCGGATCTTATATTTGCATCAGTACGCTTTTGAAGTTAAAAAAGAGAGTGGTTATGGAAACAGGTTTTCTTTTCATATGATGATTTATCAGTTTGCAGACTAAACAGTAAAACTTTTCCGGCATATAAAGTGTTATACTTCCGTGATATCTTTTCTATCGTAAGACCTTTAATTTGCATAGCATAACTGCTGATTCACAAACCTGTAATTCACACAAAAAATTAGATTATGAAAAAATTACTTATTCTTTCCACCGTATTTATTATGAGCGCCGGCGCTACTTTTGCACAGGATAAAATGGCCTCCAAGCAGGAGAACATGTCAAAGATGAACAAACCCATGAAGGATTGTGTGATAATGAAAGATGGTAAAATGTGGACGATGAAAGGTGGTAAAACAATGGAAATGACGCAGCCCGCGACCATGAGCAATGGAACTACTGTAATGGCAGACGGAACTGTTAAAACCAAAGAAGGTAAAACAATGATGATGAAAGAAGGAGACTGTATGTATATGAGTGGAAAAATGAAAAAGATGATGAAGAAAAAAGGTAGTATGTAATTTCCATAAATCATAAAAAATCCCGGCAGGAATATCCTGCCGGGATTTTTTATGATTAGTGATGTATGTCACGTAGAATGAAAAATTCAATCTACCAGGAGCCTGGTAGATTGACAGGATGCTGTTAACGTTTTATTGCGACTATATTCTGAAATGCGAATATTTCAAAGTCCAATATTTTATAAGCCCCTAATGGTAATAACCCATCCGGCAGTAATCTGTAAAAATCATATCCGGGCAGGGCATCAATAATATCCCTGAAGAAAGTCCTGGAGATCACGTTCATCTCATTGAACTCTATCTGTACTACATTTACCAGTCCTCTTTCAATCGTATCCTTTGCCCCTTTTAACACATTCAGTTCATGTCCTTCCGTATCTATTTTCAGCAAAGCTATTTTGGCTATTTTATTTTCTGCTACAAACTGGTCTATGGATACCAGGTCTATATTCACGGCTTCCGCTTCACTATTGCGTAAATCAGAGATCACCTCTTTATACATGCTGGCATGTTCAGAGCCTGTATTACCTGCATAGTCATAAATAACAGCAGTCGCAGATACCGCTCCTGCTCCCCGTTCCACCGGAATGAAATGATGTGCGGAGGCAGCCTGTTCCAGCTTTTTAAACGCAACAGGATTTGGCTCAAACGCAAAGATGGGAAGTAAGATGTTGTTTTCCCGCAACATAATCGCATAGTGCCCCACATTAGCGCCTACATCCAGGATAACCCCATCCTTAAACAGATTACGCGCCTTCATATATCTGATGAAGGCCCTTTCCCCGCTTACATGATCGTTTTCATAATTGTGAATACCGATGCCTGTCATGCTTAATTTATAGAACAACAGGTTCATACGATAGAGCGCCTTACGGGCAAACAGAAATACGTAAACCTTCTTTACTGTATTAGAGAGTGCATTCATATTTTACAATAACTCTGTGGTGTTAGAAGAAACATTAAATACAGGCAGCCCTTTTATGCATTCATAACGTGCAGCACCTGTCAGATGTGTGAGCTTACCTTTCCGATCTCTGCTTTCCCGGAAACGGGAGAGTACATATCCTTCTGCCGCAGTGAGCGACTTTAAACTTCCCAACCGTTCCTTTTTAACGAAATAAGCATTATTGCCTATGGAATTGGAACCGACGAAGGCATACCCTTTTTCATCCCCCAGCATACACAGCGACTGTATAGAGGCCCCGAAATACAGGTTGCTATGGTGGGCCTCCCCCCTTACGAAATCCTCCTTGTAAGGCACTGTAACAGGCCTTTCTGCCCCGAACACACTATTATATTCTATCACCACGATAGCAGGCTGCACCACTTCTATCGCTTTCCATATCCAGTAATCATTCCCGTCTATATCTATAGATAACAATCCTATTTCCCCGCTTATTCCCTGAGAACTTATCAGTTCATTAATATTCTCAGCGGTGATAAAAGAGGTCACTACTTTTAATTCATGCTGGTAATAAATATCATCTGTCTTAATAAAATCGGTGGCTTTTTTAGAACCATCGATAATCAGTCCGCACCAGTTATCATGTTTCAGCAGGAAACGGGTATTGGATTCTATATAATTTTCTACTCCAAATTCTATAAATGTTTTATCCTGTATATGTACTTTATTTATCAGATACTGAATAATACCATCATCTCCTGCCTGTGAAAACACTTTGAACTCGGCATCAGCCAGACTGTTTATATGTGAAAGTTCTTTGTTTTGTCTTGCCAGTAATGTTCCCAGTAATAAGATATCCGCTTGTTGTGTTTTTCTCAGATTATACAGATAATGGTATAAGATATTGGTTAATTTCTTTATACTTTTCATCAAATTTTCATATCGTTTTGAGGTTAAAAAATTTCTCCTCCCTTAAATACATAATAATATAATTATTGTTCATTTTTTAATTATTCATAACATATGAACATCCGGAGATCTCACCCGGATGGGGTAATAAGGCTTTTTTCCTTCAATTTTGTGCAAATGACAATTTTGATTTAACTTGCCCCCGTCTGAGAATGCTATAATCAATTTGATACTTAAAATAACTCCATATGTGTAGTGACTAACCATCACTACAGGGTTTCTGTTGTTTTATACGTACACCATTCCATGACACCGCTTTCATCAAGCCCCCCGGTATTTTTTCAGCCTGGATGTTATACGTGCTATTGCACCACTTATTGTTGTGCTGGCTCACTGGCAGTTTTTCTATTATACGAATGATTTTACGCTCGATTCCTCTCTGGAAAACCTGCATTTACCACTGTATCCTTACCTCGCCATGTTGTATAACCTGTCGCCTCTTGTGGTAGATCTCTTCTTCCTGTTATCCGGCTTTATCTTCTTCTGGTTTTACAGTGAAAAGATTGCCTCCCGGGAAACTTCATTCGGCAACTTCCTGTTATTCAGATTTACCCGCCTGTACCCTGTTCACTTCATGACATTGATAGTCCTGGTTGTTTTACAACCCATCGTGTATAATCTGAACGGGCATAATTTCATTGTTCATAACAACGATGCCTGGCATTTTCTTTTACACCTGTTCCTCATACAAACATGGGGATTTGAAAAAACACCTGCTTTAAACGGGTTTAACGGCCCTTCCTGGTCGGCTTCGGTAGAAGTGCTGCTATACCTGATATTCTTCCTGCTTTGCTGGTTAAAACTGCATAAGAACAAGGTAGTTATTGTTGGTATAGTGCTGTTTGCGCTGGTGGTGCAATATATCTATCCCATGATAGGACAAGGGATATATTCATTCTTCCTCGGTGCGCTCGTGTATCATATATACCACTGGGCCGCGCAGAAAAATTATCTGAAAAAGATAACCAATGTGGTGATAGGGCTCGCTATCCTGCTGTGGATATTCAGCCTCTCTGAATACGCTTTTTCGTTTATGAGGAATGGAGCTATGATCTTATTACAAAAATTCCTTCCCGCAAAAGATGCAGTAACCCATACAAGATTGTTTGACATAACCAGGAATGTATTTTTCCGTACCCTTATCAATCCGGTAACATTACTGATGATGGCCCTTGCAGAAACAACCTATGGCGGCCTGAAGCTAAAATGGATGATGACATTGGCGAATTCCAGTTTAGCCATGTACCTGCTCCATTTTCCATTAATGGTATTGTCCGTTATCGCGGTAGATTTCTTTGGCATCAGCCGGGACATATTCCACTCAACATTTACCTTATTATTCTTTTATGCAGTATTAATCCCGTCCAGTCTTATTATACACTATTATATAGAAGTACCCGTGCAGCAGAGACTAAGGAAAAAAGGGAGTAAAACTGCCCGGAAACCAATGGCTGCTGCCGCCTGACGTTGAACATTCAATCCCAATATACACTAAACATGATTCCTAAATTCTATCTTCTGTTATTCATCGTAAGCCTGTACCTGTTAGCCGGCTGCGCAAACACAAAAAGGTTAACGTACTTCAATGACATTGAAAAGGCAAACGGGGCAGCAACAGATAACAGGATACAATCGCTAAAGGTCCAGCCGGGCGATGTTCTGCAGATCACCATCACGACTATCGACAAAGACATCTCTATGATCCTGAACCCGGTGTCAATAGGCGGTACAACGGCCGCTTCGTCCAGTATGACAGATCAGGGTTACCTGGTAGACAGTACCGGATATGTAGGCCTGCCTATGATCGGTAAAGTATATGTAAAAGAAAAAACAACAACAGAGATCAATACGCTTGTTGCACAGCAGCTGGACAAAACGATCCGCAACGCTTTCGTATCTACCCGCATCGCTAATTTCAGGATATCTGTACTGGGAGATGTAGCCCGTCCAGGTTCTTTCAAAATACCTGCCGAAAGAGCTTCTGTTCTGGAGGCACTGAGTATGGCCGGTGATGTAAACAACACTGCTATCAGAGATGATATCATGATCATCAGGGAAACAGACGGCATTAAAAAGTATGTATCCCTGAACCTGAACGATAGTAAAGCCTTGTCATCCCCCTATTATTATCTGAACAATAACGATGTTGTTTATGTAAAACCGGGAAAGAACAAGGCATTTACCAATTCCACCTTTCCACAATTTTTACCGGCAGCTATAAGTGCGTTATCGCTTATCACTACCCTTATCATTGTTACTGTTAAATAGCGTTGCAAGCATATGAATAAGAACAATACGATCATCGATATGAATGATCTCTTCAAAAAAATCGCGTTCCACTGGCCATTATACTTAATTGTAGTCGCGGTTGCGGTGACAGGAGCCCTTTCATACCTCAGATATGCAAAACCAAGATATCTTTCCAGCGCTAAGTTATATCTGAAGGATGATGATAAGAAAGGCGGCGGCGAAGAAATGGATATGCTTAAATCACTCTCCCTTTTCAACAATGGCAAGAACATTGAGAATGAAATGGAAGTACTGAAATCTCCTATCCTGGTAGGAAAAGTAATACAGGATAATAATTTCAATATACGCTATTTCAAAAAAGGGACTGTAAGCAATGAAGAACTGTATGAACACAATCCGCTCAACCTGCACTTCCTCACCGATAGTTCACAAACCGGTAACTATACCCTTGATGTGACCCCCGAAAACGGATTGCTGAAAATAAAAAGTGTAGATGACGCATCTGCCACACCCTTTACTATACATGCAGGAGAACCGTTTACCATACGCAAAGACCGTTTCAGTATCTCTTACGATCCTGTTACTGCAGAACAGAATGTTGCGTTCCGTATACGGATAGACTCTATTCCGCAATTGGCTTACGAGAAGATTGAAGATATAGGTACTGCACTGGTGAACAGGGATGCCACCGTAATAGTGGTTACCTACGAAGACCGTGTAGCTAAAAGAACGGCACACTTCCTCAACGCCTTGCTGGATACCTACAATGAATATACACTGGACGATAAAAACAGGGTTGCCCTTAAAACGATCCGTTTCTTAACAGTACGTATAGATTCCCTGAAAGACGAACTGGGATTCCTGGAAAGACAGGAAGAAAGTTTTAAAGTAAAAAGAGGGATCACAGATATTGAGGGTAACTCCAAGCTTGCCCTGGAACAGGAGAAACAGGCATGAACTTTTATCATACTATCCGTAACAACAATCAGTATGGGTATAATTGCGTGGGCTTTGTGGATGACCAGACCAATGGCCTGATCAATGGTCAGTACCTGGGTAAACTATCTGAACTTACCAGTATACTGGAAGCAAATGAGATAGATGATGTAGTGGTAGCTTTACCCGGAAAGTCGAAAGAACAAACACAGAAGATCATTGACCAGAGTGAAAGGGCCGCTAAAAGGGTAAGGATCATTGCGGACTGTCATCAGTACTGTACACCTTCCGTAAGCATGAATGTGTATGGCAACGTACCACTGGTAAACATACGTTCATGCCCGTTAGACGATACCGGTAATCAGCGTATTAAACGTATGCTGGACATCTGCTTTTCACTGTTTATGTTTATTGTCTTTGGCTGGTTGTTTTTACTGATTGCGGCTGTTATCAAACTAACCTCTAAAGGCCCTGTGTTATTTAAACAGGAAAGATGGGGCCTGAAAAACAAGAAGATCACCTGTTATAAGTTCCGTTCTATGGTAGTGCAGACAAGTGAAGTAGATAGTAACGGGCAATTTCTGCAGGCAACAAAGAATGACAGCCGGGTTACACCTATTGGCCGTTTCCTGCGCAAAACAAATCTCGACGAATTACCACAGTTCATCAATGTATTAAGAGGAGAAATGTCTTTTGTAGGGCCAAGACCCCACGCGACTCCTTTACACATTGAATCCAGGGAGACAGTGGAGCATTATATGCTGCGGCAGATGGTGAAACCCGGTATTACAGGATGGGCACAGGTGAATGGCTGCCGGGGAGAAACCCGTCAGAACGGGCAGATGAAAAAACGTGTAGACATGGACATCTGGTACATTGAGAACTACAGTTTCTGGTTAGACTGCCAGATCATTTTCCAGACAATAATGAACATGATTAAAGGAGATAAAAACGCTTACTGATAACAGCATATGCCCCGACGATTATTACTAATAGGCGTGAACTATGCACCTGAGCCTACAGGGATTGGTAAATACAGTGGAGAAATGATCAGATGGCTGGCCGATAACGGATATGAATGCACTGTCATTACAGCTTATCCTTATTATCCCCAGTGGAAAGTACAGGAACCATATGTTAAAAACAGGCATTGGTATAAAAAAGAAGCAGAAGGAAATATCACAGTTTATCGCTGTCCGCAATATATACCGGCAGATCCTTCCGGCAGGAAGCGGATTATGATGGATTTTACTTTCCTGTTGTCTGCCTTCTTTAAATTATTGCAGTTATTATTTGTAAAGAAATTCGATGTGGTCATGACCGTAGTCCCCCCTTTCCATCTTGGATTACTGGGGGTACTCTATAAAAAGGTCCGTGGAGCAAAGCTGTTCTACCATATACAGGATTTACAGATTGAAGCCGCCAGGGACCTGGGCTTGATACACGCAGCTTCCTTTATCCGGCTGTTGTTCAGGATAGAGCGGTACATCATGAAACAGGCAGATGTGATCAGCAGTATTTCTGAGGGGATGATCCGTAAGATACAGCAGAAAACAGGAAGGGAAATCGTACTGTTTCCTAACTGGGTGGATGTTTCCTTGTTTTACCCGCTGGATAACAGAGACTCTCTGAAAACGGAGTATGGGTTTAAGCTGACGGATAAGGTGGTGTTGTATTCCGGTGCAATAGGTGAGAAACAGGGACTGGAAGCTATCCTGCATACTGCAGCCGGACTGAAAGACATTCAGTTTTTAATCTGTGGCTCAGGGCCTTATAAGGAAAAACTGATTACAATGGCCAGGGAGCAGGACTTGCAGAACGTGATCTTTTTCCCATTGCAGCCATTTGAGCGTTTTAATCATTTCCTGAACATGGCAGATGTTCACCTGGTGATCCAGAAAGCGAATGCAGGGGACCTGGTGATGCCGTCCAAACTTACTACCATTATGGCAGTAGGCGGGCTTGCACTGATTACGGCCAACAGCGATACCAGTTTATATGAGGTAGTGAGTGAGCGGAATATAGGGATACTGGTAGCCGCTGAAGACCAGCTGGCGTTGAATGAAGGTATCCGCTCGGCCGTACATAAAGAGCCAGGGCACATCACCGGGAATGCCCGGGAATATGCCCTGAATTATCTTGCAATAGATAAAATAATGGTACGGTTTGAGGCGAGCCTACGGTAACGTCATATTAATACGTCCCACTGTGTGGCAGTGGATGTGAATGTCAGTGAATGTAATCTTAGTACCACTAACTTTTTCTTCAATACAGATATCACAGGCACAAATTTTGTTGACGCAGAGAATTATCTTATAGATCCGAAGACAAATAAGATTAAGAATGCAAAATTCAATCTACCGGGCGCGTTGTCGTTCCTGAGTGCGTTGGATATTGTAATAGTAGATTGATTAGTCTATCTGTTCTTGCTTCTCTTCCGTCTTTATCTAAATGATAAACAGTATCGTAAAACAATGTGTCATCAAACACCATTCCTTCCGGTGTACCTAGTATAGGGATTTTTAATTCTCTTTTTAAATCAGCGTAATATCTGTCAAAAATATCCTTGTTCCTCTCGAAATCTGAGCGCGGGAATGGAGGAAAAACAAGATATACTTCTGCACCTACACTATCCATCCTTTGTTTGAAGCGGTTCAAAGTAGCTATTTCTTCGTAGTGCCTGTACTCCAGTCGTCCGTAATGTCCGTAAACAGGTTTTTTATACGTAAGATATCCAACTGCATCGCCGAATTTATTGATAGTACGGGAGTGAACATAGATATTACTGGATCTTTTAACAGGTGTTAGGATCCTGTTTTGCACGGATTCAATATTGATCTTGACATCATTGATCCATTTAGTATAAAAAGGCTCTTTTACATGCAGATATGCCGACGCAGACGGATAATATTTCAATATATCTTCTTCCGCACTACACTTCGATGTAAGAAAGTATTCTATACTTAAAACAACTTTATCATTTGCATGTATTCTTCCTTCCAGTTCATTCAGCATAAAATCCAAACCGAATCCGGCGAATAATCCCATATTAACTACATTCATATTCAGCTCACGGGAGATCCGCTCTGAGTTCATACCATAGAAGGCATTAGAGCCTCCTGTTATAATGAGTTTAGGGGAAGGTAAACTATCCAACCTCGCATGTTTATCTATCAATGCGGCGGTAGGATTATCAATATATCTCAATTTGTCTCCACCTATCTTAATAAATACTAAAGGCAGCAATAAAAGGATGAGTATGATGAAAAATAATAAAAGCCGTGTAAGAAATTTATTCATTGTCAGAATTGAAAGTATATAAATGCCTGTGGTTTACCTGAAGAAACAATAATTGCAAATACAATCAGATAATAAGCTGTCCATCTTAAAAATACATTCCCACTGAATATTTTTGCTATCGCAAACTCCCGTTCCCTGCCGCGCCATTCTACTAACAAAAATATCCCCACAAGTAACAATACTAATATAGAAGAGAATCTCCCGTTATAATAAGGTACAGACAGTAATGAATGGGAGAATATAGCATGCACATACGTAAATGCCTGGTGCAGGTTTTCTGACCGGAAGAAGATCCAGGCAAATACAGTAAGAGCGAACGTGGTACTTATCTGTATAACTTCCTTGAATGAAGGTAAACGCCTGCCCTGGGCCACAATACCCAGGTAATTCCTGTTTGTATTAAAGATGATGGAAGGCATAATATAAATAGCATTTAGTAATCCCCAGAAGATGAATGTCCAGTTAGCTCCATGCCAGAAGCCGCTTACCAGGAAGATGATAAAGGTGTTACGGATCTTCATCCAAACTCCAACCTTACTACCGCCTAGAGGAATGTAGAGATAATCCCTGAACCAGCTGGATAAAGAGATATGCCATCTTCTCCAAAACTCTGCAATATCTCTGGAGAAATAAGGGAATGCGAAATTGCGTAATAGCTCTATTCCAAATAAGCGCGCTGTACCTTGCGCAATATCAGAGTACCCGGAGAAATCACAATAGATCTGGAAGGTGAAAAATATTGCACCCATAACAACCGTACTTCCACCTACAGGTATATGACTATTAAATATGGTATTCGCATATTCTGCGCAGTTATCTGCGATTACGATCTTTTTAAATAATCCCCATAATATCTGTCGTAAGCCCGCAATCGCCTGTCCATACTCAAATGTTCTGGGCTGCTGTATCTGGGGTAACAGGTGCGTAGCCCTTTCTATTGGTCCGGCAACAAGTAAGGGAAAGAAGCTCACAAACACAGCATAATCAGTAAAGTTCCTTACAGGTTGTATCCTGTTCTTATAGATATCTATCACATATGATAACCCGTGAAAAGTATAAAAGGATATCCCTACCGGTAATATCACATTTAACGTCCAGGGGTGGGTACTGATACCTAATAAAGAGAGTCCTTCTGCAAAAGAAGAGACGAAGAAATTATAATACTTAAATACGCCCAGGAAGCCCACGTTAATGAGTACACTTAATAAGAACCAGGCCTTTTTACTTTTAGGGCTACCTGCATCGAACATCTTTATCCCGGTGAAATAATCCAGGAAAGTAGAGAAGATGAGCAGGAATAAAAATTTATAACTCCAGCAGGAGTAAAAAAAATAACTAGCCACTAAGAGGACGATATTCTGTATTTTCAAATCTTTTTTTACCAGCCAGTAAAAAGCAAATACAATGGGAAGGAATATGGCAAAGCTGATGGAACTAAAAAGCATCTTTACGTTTTATTATTACAATATTCTTAAATACGAATATTTTAAAGTCGGTATTTTATTTTATAAGCCCCCAATGGCAATAAGCCATCTGGTAACAATCTACAAAAATCATATCCAGGCATCATATCAATAACATCCCTGAACAAAGTTCTGGAGATCACATTTATTTCATTGAATTCTATCGCTATTACATTTACCAGGCCTCTTTCAATGGTATCTTTTACTCTTTTCACCTCATGGCGTTAATAGTTCTGGTTGTTTTACAACCCATCACGTATAATCTGAACGGGCTAAATTTCATTGTTCATAACAACGGATCAAGTTGAATTGTTTTGGGAAATGATAAAAAAAAATTGCAACTCATTAAGAAATAACAGTTTTGGAGCAGACCTATCGACAGTTAATAGAACTTCTACTTCCTCAGGGACTTTTAGCGTATTTTAACCTTGTTAAAACAATGCAATCCTCCAATGGGCTTCATATTTATCTGAAAGAAATAAACTAACCTCCTGTCGGGTATAACAACAGAAGCTACATTCAAAAGGGGTTACACTGAGATCCGGATACAGGATTTTCCGATCAGAAAAAACAAAGTGACACATTAAATCCTCCAACAAAAGGTATCCATAAAGAGCCAGGGCACATCACCGGGAATGCCCGGGAATATGCCCTGAATTATCTTGCAATAGATAAAATAATGGTACGGTTTGAGGCGAGCCTACGGTAACGTCATATTAATACGTCCCACGGAACTGCCATTCGAAGAAGTAAAGGCTAGGTTACAGAAACTGACGGTAATTGAACCTCCATCTACAGATACATACACACTACCGGAGTTAGGGGTCCATGCACCGGTGGTGGTGGTAGTAATAGTAGCCTTTGCATAACCGGTTGCCAGTGTACCACTGGACGGCTGTATAGTATACACGCCTTCTGATGGAGGCTGTGTACCTGCAAATTCCACCACTACACCAGCATTGGTACTGATGCCTTCTATCTTATAAGTATTGCTGCTGGTAACGGAACCGTTTATACTACGTAAAGACATATAGGTAACTCCATCCAGCTGGGCAGTGTTGCTATCCAGTCCGCAGGGAGCCCATGGCCCAACCACTGTAATTCCTGTTACAGAGTCTGTATAGGTACAACCACCGGCAGTTTTGATTTCTACCACGTAGTACTTATTCTTTCCCTTTGTAGGATGTATAATAGTTGGATTCTGCTGCGTGGAGGTAAATCCGTCAGAGCCTGTCCATCTATATGTATTACTCGGTTCCACACCGAAAATAGATAGCCTGAGCGTATCATTCTGGCCTATTGGGGCGTTTGATGATACAGTTGGGTTTACGATATCAGTACATCCTGAACCTTTACCGCCGCCGCAACCGGCCAGTAAACCCGTTATTAAAGTAAGAAATGCTAAGAGTGTAAATTTATGCTGCATCGTCTAGTATTCGTAAATTCTTAATTTTTTGTTCAATCCTCACAGGCAAACATTATTATGTAAGCGTCCACGGCCGCGGTAGCGTATAAGTTATCACACCCGCGGCAGGTGATAATCTTTTCATGAACTGACAATCCTTTATATTCCCCGTTTCACAAAAAACAGGATAGCACGTCTCTCTAAACGTGTAAATAAATCGCAATCTTGGCATAAAATCTAGGTATAGGCAATAAACACACTATAAATATAGCAAATAGTTTATTTATTATGATTTTTTTCAATGGAATATCTTACTCATAGTAGTACAACCTTCGTTGGATAAAATCGATTAACTAATTGTTATTTAAATACTTACAGAATCAAATAAAAATTTAATTAACAATAATTTTCCTGGCGAAAGTACTCAAAAATGGAAGTAGAAATGGTTTTTGGGTGCAAAACTGGCAGATATAGAAACAGCCATAAGAAAATTCTTATGGCTGTTAAGTATTGTATATATTTTGTATTAATTTATACTGATATATTGCTCGGGTACATTCCAACCGTATACAGAAACAGCTGCATTTCCGCTTTTGCCTACCATATCGCCACTGATAGTCACGATCTTTTCTTCTCCGGGTAATACCGATACATAGTTATCATTATAGAATACGGGGAGGATACGCTTCTTTGTCTGGGCATCCACAAGAGATACGCGGTTAAAGAAGGCTACCGGTCCGTTCGCAGGATTGCTGATTTTCACAGCGATACTGTCTGTACCTGCCTTGTGGGCGGTGATCTGTACCTTAGCGGCTTCCATCTTCTGCAAACCGGAATAATTACCCTTTGCATCCGGGAACCAGTACAGATTATCGGATATAACCTGTTGGTTCTTATCTCTTAACCTCACAGACAGGAACATGCCTTCTTTGCTGCCTAGTCCTTCTATTGCTGATTTCACAGACAGGTATTTCTGTACTGTTTTAGGACTGATCTCTGTAAATACCTGGGTAATCAGGCTGTCTTTACCAGCCATATTATAGGCTTTCAGTTCCAGCATTACATCGGTATAATATTTAAAGGTATTATTTACGGAGTAAATGGAGCCATCTGTAGGGTTACACATTGCATGCAGAGGTGCACTGCCATTATGCAGACCATAGAGGCAGGCATTCGGATCCAGGTAGTAATCGTACATCTGTCCGCGCAGAGCTGTCCATGGGTTCTGGGTTTTCCAGATAATTACACCGGTGTACCAGTCCCACATATGAGCACTGAAGCCTTCCATCAGGCCACGGTACTGGTCGTAATTCACCAGTTGAGCCTTATTGGCGAAGTCTCTTATGTCTTTTGGCTTGCCATATGGGTCCAGGTGGTCGAAGTAAGGGATATATTTATGGTAATCCCATACGGAATCCACTCCGTTGGGCGTATTCACAGGAGCTACCATATTTTCTTCAGGCATAAAGCGTTCCAGTGATTCGTAATCCCCTACACCTACGGAACCCACTTCAGAGTTGAAGGGGAAAGTACGTTCGTTCCAGAAAACGGAGAGCGGCTGTATATTATAAGGACCATCGCCGTTACCTCCCAGGGAGTTGTAAGACATGCTGTCCGTGTTGGAATAATGGAAGAAGAAGCGGGTACCGTCCAGTTTAGGAATGATGGAATCTCTCATGACCGACAGTATATCTTCCGGAGGAGTGATTTCATTACCACCACACCAGAAGGCCAGTGATGCATAGTTACGTAGCATCTTCACCTGATCAATTACGGAAGTGATGAACAGGCTGTGATCATCAGGATACTGGCGTCTTGTCCACTGGCTTTCCTTTTTCATTGGATCTACCCAGCGGCCGTTGCAGTCGCCGGACATCCAGAAGTCCTGGAATACCAGCAGGCCATATTTATCGCAGGCCTCATAGAACTCCGGTCTTTCCGTTAAGCTCCCGCCCCATATGCGGATCAGGTTCAGGTTCATATCCCTGTGGAAGCGGATTTCTGCATCGTAACGTTCTTTGCTGAAGCGGAACATAGCATCTGAAGTGATCCAGTTACCACCTTTGATAAAGATTTTTTGTCCGTTTACAGCCACTTCGCGGCTGTTGGTATGTGCATTCCAGTAGGTCTGGATTTCACGTACACCAAATTCCACATCTTCGGTATCTTCTGCTTTCGTGGTGTTGAAAGATAACTTCAGCTGGTATAGGTTCTGCGGGCCATAACCGGCAGGCCACCACAGCGCAGGTTGTTTCAGTTCCAGATCGGGCAGCTGTACTTCTACAGTAGCGTGAGGCGCAATCGTTACTTTTTTGCTGATGGTGTTCCCGGCCAGTTTATAACTAACTGTACCGGCGATACTTTTAGCGGTAGCGTTTTCCAGTTCCGTAGAAACCAGGATGGTAGCAGGAGCCTGCACTTTGGTATCCGGCAGTCTTACGCCAGGGACCCTTGTAACGATATGCGGGTTTTTGATCCGTACGGCGCCCGTTCTTTCGATGGTCACTTTATCCCAGATACCGGTGTTACGGTCGCGCATAGGCTGAATCCAGTCCCAACCGGCAGTGTATTGAGGGCCTACGTTTTTGGCGATAGTACCATCACCGCCTTGTCCGCCATTGGGATTACCCAGGATAGCGGAAGGATATACGATGACAGCCAGGCGGTTGTGACCGTCTTTAGCCAGCCATGGTGTAATGTTATAAGAGAAGCGCAGGTAAGTACCGAAGTGGGTGGTGGCGTTTAAGCGGTGACCGTTCAGGTAAATATCACAGCCGTCGTTTACACCTCTGAAATGCAGCCATACCTGACCATCCGCAGCAGGTTGTGCTTCTGTAAAGTCTTTTACGAACCAGTAGGTATAATGATCACGTCCGATATGATAGATATCCGGTATGCGCATGTTGTTCATACCATAAAACGGATCAGGTACCAGCTTGTTATTGAGCAGTGTAGTAAGCACGGTACCCGGTACGGTGGCAGGTAACCAGCCGGTAAGCTTGTAGGAAGGCACTGAGAGCGCCTCTCCTTTTACTGTGACACCGGAAATGTTACTACATTCCCATCCGCTGTTCAGTTCATACTGACTTTGTGCAGCTAATTCTAAAAAAGGTAATAACAGGAAGAAAGTAATCTTCAGCATTCTCCGAACCATAGATACATAAAATTTATAGGCAGACCTGTTGCCTTGTTCACTGATGAGACAAAAGTATATGTTGAAAAATCAAAATCAAAGATGGTGCGGTAAATTACATAAAAAAAGGGGTATAAGTGAACCTCCACTTATACCCCTTTACCTATTTATTATATGATTTATGCCGGGTCTGATTCCACCAGCACTATCTTCACGAATATGTCCTGGTTGGGAGGATTTACCTGAGCACCGTCTGCACCCTGTATGTCTATTGAAATGGAACCTACGGAATGAGTTACTTCCAGCGTAGTACCGTCCAGTACATCCGGGATAGCTTCATAGATTTTGCCATCAAAAGAGAAATAAACGAGTACCCCATTGGTCTGGTATACGCGGTCATCTATTTCTGGCATGCTGATCGTTACGTAGTAAGTGTTCTTAGTATTGTCTACTTTCCATGCACTTGCAGGAATCGTAGTGGTAATCGTACGGTTAGGTACTACTACCTGTTGAACAATTGTCTCTTTCTTACAGCTGGAAAATAATACGCCCATTAGCAACAGTGGCAGGAGCAGAAATGACTTCATAATGAGAACTTATTGATAGTTATAGAATATAAGCGCGATTCACGTTATGTTAAACATTCTATAAATATCAAAATGAATGCCATGATTATCTGATAGTCTGTTCCGTTGGATTTCTGATAGCTAAAACTTCTTTTAAAGCCGCTTGTGCCAAAGGTGGCTGGAAGGGCATTGAAGCCGTGATCCTGTCGACTACGTCCACACCCCGGATGCTGAGCAGTACGTCCCGGATAGCATTGACAGACACCGTATCCGCTGTTTTCATCGTGTACAGTAGTGCCGGCACCATTTCTACATTGCCCAGGGCCCCTACTGCATTTATAGCCGCCAACTTCACCCGCGGGTCCTTATCGGAAAGGGAGTTTTTTATCAGACGGGCCCCCGCTGTTTGTTTGCTGACGCCTAACATCGTTATTACGCCTGCTTTCACCGCTCCTTCCGAAAGTTCTGCTTTGCGCACCCACTGCTCTGCATTGTCACCGGTAATATTTCTGCCTGCCAGCTGGAAAGCTGCTGCGCGGTATTGCGGCACAGTATCATCCACGGCTTTCATCAGGATGAATATTGCCTCTGCACTACGGGTCTGTACGAGCAGTTCCAGGGCTGCACTGCGAATGTAAGGCGAGTGACTTTTTTTAAGCAGCTTCTCTGAAGCTGCTGCGGCTGGCCCTATGGGCCAGTTCAATGCCAGTCTTTTTGTATAGAGTATATAGGCAGCGGTAGCTTGTGTACTATCAGTATTGAATTGACTCTTTTCTGCCGCAGCTGCCAGGATGGGCTCACTATCTTCATCGCCTATATTAGCCAATGCCAGTAATGCCGTTCTTTTTATCAGCGGATCATTTGAAGCAGTAAGCGCCGTGATTTCATCTAAAGCGCCCAGGTAGTGCATTTCCCCCAGCGCGGCTATTAAAGTGATCCGGTTATTACCGGTCGCTTTTTTCAATGCTGCCAGTAAAGCCACTTTAGCACCAGGACTGTTGATTTGTACCAAAGCCCTTGTAGCCGGATCGCAGAGGCGTTTGCTGCTTAAGTATAATTTAAGTGCCGGCACCGCTTTGCTGTCTCCACAGATTTGTAATAATGAGATAATGAAGGCTTTGTTTTCCGGGCCCTTAACTATTGGCAATGCCTTGCAAAACGCGCGGGAAGCAGTTTTACGCATCTCTTCCTTATTCGCATCGGTAACCCCGTATGCATAACCGGAAAGGGTATACTGTAAGCTGGTATTATCCCCCTGCCCTACCGGCCTTAACTTAGCTGCGAGCGCCAGGATTTTTGCTTCCAGACCCGTAACAGGTAGTGTTTGCGCCTTCGCAGGTAAACCGGTACAAGTCAATATTATCAGAAGTATCTTTTTCATGTTTTAATATAAGTTCCAGGGAGCCCTCATTGGCGGGTCTATCAATTCATTCGCCCCATCATCGTATATGAATACCTGTTTTACAGGGTCAAATTGCAGGGAGCGTCCCAGTTGTAAGGCAATTTTCGCCATATTCACCAGTGTACAGGAGCGGTGTCCGTTCATTTCATTGAGCGCAAATTGCTTACGTTGCCTTACAGCTGCTGTAAAATCTGTGAGTTGCGGCAGCGGCTCCGGATAGATCGCCAGTTTCTTTTCCAGGTCAGGGATATCTGATTTAAAACCGGGATATAGTTTACCCAGCGGACCTTCAATGTAAGCCGCCTTTTCATCAGTGCCTTCTCCATCTAATATAATCTGGCAACCGTCCTCGTAGGTATAGGTAATCCTTCTCCAGGTACCTACAGCATCAGGATGTTGCTGAGGAGCGTCTATTTCCACAGAAACGGGGCTGGTATTGTCTTTACCAAGGATATATTGCACAGGGTCCAGATAATGCTGGCCCATATCCCCCAGCCCCCCGCCATCATAATCCCAGTAACCCCGGAAGGTCTGGTGGACGCGATGTGGATGATAGGGTTTATATGGCGCAGGTCCCAGCCAGCGGTCGTAGTTAAGATCAGCAGGAACTGGCATGACAGGCAGGTTGGTTTTGCCTGTCCAGTTGAATTTCCAGTCGAACCCGGTGGTTTTACCTACGGTCACTTTTAACGGCCATCCCAATAATCCACTGTTTACCAGTTTCTTCACTGGTTTTACAGGTGTATTTAATCCATAGAAATTATCTTCGAAACGAAACCAGGTATTTAACCGGAAGATACGGCCATACTGTTGTATAGCTTCTATCACCCTTTTGCCTTCGCCAATCGTGCGGGTCATGGGTTTCTCGCACCAGATATCCTTGCCGGCAGCAGCTGCATGGGCCGCGATCAGGCCATGCCAGTGGGGCGGAGTGGCAATATGTACAATATCTACTTCCGGCAGTTGTATCACTTCCCGGTAATCATCAAAAGTTTTAACCCCGCTGTCCAGCATTTCCTTTGCCTGTTGCAAATGCCCACGGTCTACGTCGCAAATAGCCACTACACGGGTTCCCCCGTAGGCGAAATGATTCCGGCCCATCTCTCCTGTCCCTATCACGGCTTTTGTCAGCTGATCGCTGGGAGCCAGGTAACCCCGGCCCAGTACGTGCCTGGGTACGATGGTAAAGGCGGCGACCGCACCTGCCGTATTCCTGATGAATGTGCGCCTGGAATGATTCTTTTTCTGCTCCATGGTTTGTCTGAAAAGTACAAGATATGAAAATCATTTCGCAAGTGTATACTGAAGGGATTTTGCAGTTTTTATTATTATATTCGTTCTTCGGATAGCCAAAATCAGTTTGTTATGAGCCTACTCTAGAGACCACGCGTTAACCAAAGTATTACCACGTCACCATTAAAACACAACTATGCCATCAATACTGTTATCTCAAAAGGTAAAGATCCCTGAGCAGTATCAACGTTATATCTACCCTTTTTCAAAGCCCATACTAAGGACATCTCCTTCTTTTTCACGTATAGAACAGGTTACCACTATTCCAGGGTGCCGGGTCTGCAGCATCGTTAATATTGCCGAAAAGGAAACGGAGATCCGTCATTATTACAAAAGCAAGTCTATTACCTTACAGGTTACACTACAGGGAAGGATAAGTACAGGGACCAGCACCCTGGATAAGGGAGGTTATAACCTGATCAGGATCAATGCAGGACATCATAAACTATTACTGGCCCCTGGTGTTAATGAGTTTATGCAGTTTGACATTTCTCCTGCCCT
The DNA here is from genome assembly GCF_009758125.1 of Chitinophaga oryziterrae. Classification (GTDB taxonomy): domain Bacteria; phylum Bacteroidota; class Bacteroidia; order Chitinophagales; family Chitinophagaceae; genus Chitinophaga; species Chitinophaga oryziterrae. Next base: position 1,012,645 of record NZ_WRXO01000001.1, on the reverse strand, counting down.
GTTTCAGGAACTCTTACCGGATTCCTCTTTTATCCGTAAAAGAAATGATCATCCGGCCGGTGTGTCTAATAGTAAGTTAATGAAGTTAATTGCCCAGATAAGGCAAACACCGGTTACCGATGGTATTCAGCAACTAAAGTTATATATACAGATTACGGAACTGATCACAACGGCCATTATCCCTTTACAATCCACCCCTAAAAACATGACTATGAACAATCCCCATCATGAATTGATTACTAACATTCAAACCTATATCCACGATAATCTGCATAAACCTATTTCTCTTTCCCAGCTGGCGGGTATTTATTTTATCAGTGAATCCAAGCTGAAACAGGACTTTAAAAAGTACCTTAATTCTTCGGTACAGACTTATTTACAGGAACAAAGGATGCAAAAGGCACTAAAAATGTTACAACATTCAGATAATGATATTACAATGATCGCAACAGAGGTTGGCTATACGAATGTATCGAGCTTTAACCGGGAATTCCGGAAGCATTATGCCTGTTCTCCTAAGGAAGTAAGGATAAGATCATAAATGTGACTACTTAATTTTTATCGTATATGTACTCAGTACTCCTTACAGTTTGCACAAATTTATTTTTATTTATTGGCATAAAAATTTCTTGCTAAAATGAACATTTGTAATACTTTAGTACTATGAATCATTAAGGAGTCCTCACTATATTTACAAATCGTTAACAACTTATTATTTAACTTAATTTGTTAAAAACATAATGTCTTTAGTAGTTTTGCCCCGTCTTAACAATAATTAAATTGATTTTAGAGGGTAGAAGAACAGCATTAAACCGTAAATCGTAAAGGGGGTATTATAATGCGTCATGCGAATACGAACGATCTGCAGCAGGGGTACCGGCCTGCAGATGAAGAAGTTACGTACGAAAAGATATTTAAGCAGTATGCGAAGGCTTTATGGGCTGAAGCATTCCGCCATTTGCAGGACCAGCAGGAAGCCAAAGATATAGTACAGGAGTTGCTGATAGAAATCTGGGAGAAACGCTCACTGAAGAATGTAGAATCGACAATAATGTCCTACCTGTTCCAATCTATTCGTTATAAATGCTACCGGTACATTAAAAATAAAAATGCGGAAGAACACAAGGCGGCAGCCTGGTCGTTCTTTCAGGAGGATTGTACAGAAACAGAAAGCAGCTTAGAGACAAGGGAATTACAGCAGAGCATAGCTGCGGCCATTAAAACATTACCCATACAATCGTCCAGCATCTTTACGCAGGTTTTTATTGAAGGTAAAAAAAGGAAGGACGTTGCGGCCAACATGGGAATTTCTGTTAATACAGTGAACGTGCATATCTACACCGCCTGTAAAAGATTAAAAGAAAAATTAAAAAAAATACAATAATCCACTAAATGGTTTTGATTCTTTTTGTCACTACCTGTTGAAATGGATATTCAAACAGATAAGATCTATCAGCTGTTAATGCTAAAACTTACTGATTCAATTACAGAATCTGATGAGGGATACATTAACTCGCTAATAGAGAGTGAGCCGGAAGTATACGCGTTGTGGAGGGAGATCCAATCGGACTTTGCAACTGTACAGAACAAAAGGGCCTTACAGGAATTTGATACTGAAGGTATTATAGCAAATGTAAAGGCAGAAGTCCGCCGGTTGAAAAGAGGAAGACGTGCCATGAGCATATTTGCAGCAGTTGCAACTATTGGGATCAGTATATGTTTATATATTATCCTGAAAGATAACAAAGTTGAAAATTTTGCGGCGAAACATGATGTTACCAAGCAGGTACAACTGCAACTGACAAGTGGAGAACAGATCAATCTTTCTGAAAGATATGGCATGCAGCTTACAGAGGACGGTGCGGTTATACTAAACAATACAAACAATACATTTGTATATACTGCCAACAAAGAAACCAATGCTACGGCAACGATCATAGTACCCGCAGGAAAAGACTACCGTGTGAAACTTGAAGATGGTACAAAAGTGCATATGAACAGTGGCAGTAAGTTATTATTCCCGTTCAGGTTTTCAGGTGGAAAAAGGGAGATCACTATCAGTGGGGAAGCGTTTGTAGAAGTGGCCACTAACGCAGCATTACCGTTTATAGTACATACACAGCATACAACGATACAGGTACTGGGCACATCATTTAATGTAAACAGTTATGATTCAGGGAAAGTAACGGTAGCGCTGGTGCAGGGAGCAGTTAAAATAAATGAGGTGTTACTTAAACCAGGTTATGCCGCAAGTGTTAGTAGTAAGGGAACAGACGTACATTCCTTTGATGAAGAAAACGAGCTGGCCTGGCGGAATGATCAATACATATTCAGGCATAGTCCGTTAAAAGAGATAATGCCCGTGCTGGAAAGATGGTATGATGTACAGATAGTATTCGATAATCCTGCAACAGCTGACAAAGTGGTAACAGGGCATATCATGAGATCCGATGACATCACAACAGTGCTGAATATGCTAAAGAAGATCTGCAATGCAGATTATTATTACAAAGAGAATAGTATACATATCAGATAGCAGCAATGCTATATGATCATCATAAAGAGATTTAATCTTCGTTTACGAACAATGCAAAATGAAATACCGGCGCTTTATTCCTTTAGTGCCGGTTTCTTTTTTCTACACTGTCCGTATCACTGCTTAATAAGCAGGAGGACGTTTCCTTTTATTAATGTCATCATTCTCCAGCCTTTCATCAAGGTGTTCATCACTCTCTTCCCTGTCCATCTCTTTTGCGGGTCTTTCTGTGCCTTCAAATGCACCGCCCGAACCGGTATGTACTATCTGCTCCTCCGAAGATTGATTTTCTGCCTTTGTATCGAAAAACATCTCTCTGTTATTTTATTGGTTTAGGTTTTACCTGACTGCCTTATAAATGGCTTTTCCCCAGAATTCACCCAGCGCTGCAGCTCCCTGCTTATTGGGATGAAGGTAGAAAACGCCCTGCCAGCCTTCCTCTGCCTGCAAGTCGGTTTGAAAATGTTTTTTAAAGTACGAAAAAGCCTGTTTATCACCAACAGTTACTTGTCCGGGATAGGTTTTTTTATAGCTGTTTACCAGGGCATCGATCTCGGGGAAGTAGGTTTGTAACCTGTCCAGCCCTGCCTGCAGGTAAATGGAACTGTTATAGGTATTAGGGCTGTACCAGGTAGGATAATGGAAGATCACCTTACATCTGGGATAGTCTGTAAGCAATTTGGTAGCAATTGCTTCAAGGTTCTTACGGTAGTCTTCGGGAGATACGGGAGATCCATTAGGCCCCTGTGTAGCGCTGTCGTTGGTGCCCAGGATAATAGAGAAGACCATGGTAGCTGTTTCATCAGCCATGAATTTTCTGGCAGCAGCAGCTACTTTTGTATAATAAGTAGCGGTAGAAGGTAAAAAATCGACAGAGGTGGCACCGCTAACGCCCTGGTTTGAAATCGTTACCTTACCTATGCCGGACTGTTTTTCCATCCAGGCAGCAGCCATTACCGGTGGTGCCTGTGATCCCGGATCACTTAAAGTTGCGCCATGCGTGATACTGTTGCCAATAAAAACGATGTTGACGTTGGTGGCAATTTTCTGGGCCATCAGTGGGAACCGGCCAATAGAAAGCATAAACAGGAATAAACCTGCCAGTTGTAGTTGTGCATAGGTCTTCATATTCTAAAACAGATTATTACCTTCTCCACTGGAAGTAGAAACAACTTCCTTCGCCACGCGTCGACTCCACCCACACTTTTCCTCCCTGTGTTTCTACCAGTAACTTCAAAATATTCAGGCCCACACCTGTTCCTTTTGGATCTGTATCATCTACTTTTTCGAATAAGCGGAAGATACGCTCATTGTCCTTCTCTTCGATACCAGGGCCGTTATCCTTTACATAAAAATCATAGAAATCTCCATTTTCATTTGCTCCTATCACTATTTCAGCGCTCTCTTTATCGTTATACTTGATCGCGTTTGTCAACAGGTTCTGGAATACCTGCTCAAGTTTTTGTCTGCTGGTATGCATAATAGGGAATCCATCTCCTATCAGGATCTCTACATGAGGGGGTGGAAACAGCATCTTTATCAGTTCCTTCAGCATTTCCTTTACATCCACATCTTCCTCCTGGCCATCGAACTGATGTTCCCGGCTATAATCCAGAATGGCCGTAATCATATCTGCCAGGCGGGAGGTAGCATCGACCGCCATCTCTGCATATTCCAGCAGGAAAGGAGAGTTCCTGATCTCCTCTTCTTCCTTCATCAGTAATAAAAGTCCTGTAATCCCTGAAAGCGGTGATTTCAGGTCATGCGCCACTACGTGCATGAAGCGTTCCAGCTGACCATTCACCTGTTCTTTCTCTTTTAATGCCTGTCTTAATTCGCGCTGATAAAAATATAATCGTTCAAACACATCTACTTTGGCACGTGTAACATTGATATCCAATGGTTTGGAAAGATAATCCACTCCCCCTTTCTCAAACCCTTTCAATACATAAGTTTCATCCCTGTTGATTGCTGTTACGAAAATGATGGAGATGTCCTTGGTCCTGGGATTGGCCTTTAACAGCTTTGCTACTTCAAAACCGTCCATATCAGGCATCTGCACATCCAGCATGATCAACCCTATTTCCTCATTCTTTAAAACCTGCTTTAACGCCTCGTTCCCTGAAGTAGCCTGTATAAAAGTTCTGTTCTCCGCTATGAGCATTTGCTCCAGCGACAGTAGGTTTTCCATTCGGTCATCTACCAACAGGATGGTAAATTTTTTAGTCATGCTCATCTTAATGGCTCATTAATTAATACTTACGATATAAATCCGGCTTACGTTTCAAAAAATATAAATTTTATTATTTCTTCAATCGTCAAAATTTTCACATCTCTGCAAAGGTCTATAGCAGACTGTGGCATTGCCTCAAATGTAGCCGTTTGAGGATCCTGCGCGATGCCGGTACCACCTGCTGCGATGACTTCACATAACCCTTCTGCCCCGTCTTTATTGGCACCACTGAGCAGGATGCACAATGCCCGGTGACCATAAACTTCTGCCACACTGCTGAATGTCATATCGATAGCAGGACGACTATAATTGACCAGCTCCGAATAATCCAGCATAAAAGTTTTATCGGCCTCTATCATCAGATGATAGTTTTGAGGAGCCAGGTAGAAGTGGTGGTCTTTCACCGGCTCTTTATCTTCCGGTTCCCTGATCTTTTTTGTGGCCGACAATAATCTTCCCATTTCGCTTTCCACATTCCGGAGACGATGTAATACTATAACTACAGGCATCCGCATATTCTCAGGAAGGGCATCCAGGAGCATTGTTAATACGGACAAGCTTCCGGCAGACCCTCCTATTGTAATAATATCGTATGCCCCTTTCATTGGATGATTATGATTTACGACGGTATATTTTCTCTTGTGCATGTACCGTTTCGTATTGCTTATGAATGTTTGCAAACCGCATCGATTCCCGGATACCCATTGCCAGATACCCACGGGACGAAAGACTGTCGTAGAATAATTGCAGCACATGATTCTGCAGTTCCCTGTTGAAATATATAAAAACGTTCCTGCAACAGATCAGCTGAAATTCATTAAACACAGTATCTGTTACAAGGTTGTGCTGAAAGAAATTTATCTGTTTTCTCAGCTCCTTTTTAATAAGCACATTATCATACCTGGCAGTATAATAGTTAGAAAAGTCTGCCAGTCCACCAGATTGTATATAATTATACGTATAATCTTTCATATTATCCAATGGTATAATGCCTGTGGCCGCTTTTTCCAGGTTCATCGGGTTCAGATCACTGGCGTATAACTTTGTCCGGCTTAATAGTCCGGCTTCCTGCAACAGAATGGCCATCGAAAAAACTTCTTCGCCGGTAGAACAGCCTGCATGCCATATTTTTATATTAGGATAGGCCGCCAGTTTAGGCAGTACTTCTTCTCTTAGCGTACGGTAGAACCGGGGGTCGCGGAACATTTCAGTTACATTCACTGTAATGTACTGTACCATATGGGTGAACAGCTCACTGTCATTTATCAGCCGGTGTTTGAGATCAAAGACCGTGGAAATGTTCGTCCTGCTCATAAATCGCAGGATACGACGTTTCAGCGATGCCTGTACATAACCGGCAAAATCATAACCATATTGGAGCTTCACAATATTAATAATATCCAGAAAATCTACCGCTGAAATATCTTCCTTCATAATTACCTGTTATACCATCCATACACGCATCAGAGAAAGCAGTTTACTACTGTCTATTGGTTTTGCAATATAATCTGATGCCCCTGCGGCAATACATTTTTCACGATCTCCTGCCATCGCCTTTGCTGTTAAAGCAATTACCGGCAACTGACGAAAACGGCTGTTCATGCGGATTTGCCGCATGGCCTCATAACCATCCATCTCCGGCATCATAATATCCATCAATACAATACTTACATCCGGATTTTCATCCAGTTTTGCCAGTGCTTCTTTCCCATCAGCAGCTGTTACTACGTCCATGCCATGTTCTGACAGTAATGCGCTTAATGAGAATACATTCCGCATATCATCATCTGCCAGCAGCACTTTCATTCCATCCAGCTTCTTTTCTTTTAACGGGTAGTTATCAGATCTGAATGAAGTGTTTGTTTCTTTCAGTTTGTAGAGGAACAATTCCAGTTCATCCATCAGCCTGTCTGTAGAGAAAGTTGAATTGCGTACAATGGCCGCCGCATCTCTTTTCAAGAGTAATTCATCTGCTTCCGAAATATCATGGTCGAGGTATACGATGATTGGCTTGCTTTTATTTACCAGGTATCTCAGACGGCCCAGCTTTACGATACCCGCTCTCATATCCGTACTTACATCTAAAATGATACCATCATAACTTTTCTCTTTTAACTCTTCTTCAGCTTCTTCAACAGTAGTAACGCGATGGTATTGTGTCTGCATCTGTCTTTCATCGCTGAGTGATTGTAAAGAAGGATGATGCAACAGCACGCCGTCAGATACTACCAGTACCTTCTTGAACATGGCCTGCAACTGCTGACTGATACCCGAGAATACAGATTCCAGGTCTGTCATCTGCAAAGGCTTTTGCGTATAACCCTGTATCTTGTCCCTTACCTGCAATGAGATACCACCGGCAGAAATCACATGTATGAGAATGTGTTTAAGCTCGTCGTTATTCTTTAATATTTTGAGAATGCTCGTCCCATCTATCTGCGGCAGGTTCATATCCAGCAGGATGGCAGCGGGCAGGTATTTGCGGGCAAAGAACAGACCATCGTTACCATTTAATGCCACAATGGTCTTGTACCCTTTTCCACGGGCAAAGTCCCTTAAAATAGTAGCAAAATTGGGATCATCTTCTATGATGAGGATCAGCTTATCCTGTTTGGAGGATAACTGATCGCGATCGTCTTCTATCTTCTGAACCGTATCAGAGAATAGCTCCGGGATAACGGGCTGCGCCGGTTCGATGATTGTTTCTGTGTGAGGGGTTAACGGTATATCCGTGTGCATCACGATGGTAAATGTACTGCCCACTCCTTCCTGGCTTTCGATGCGTATTTCTCCGCCCAGTCTTTTCATGAGTTCTTTACTGATAGACAGTCCAAGGCCGGTGCCACCGTACTTCCGGTTGGTAGACCCATCTGCCTGCCGGAATGCTTCAAAGATGAGTTGTTTCTTATCCGAAGCGATGCCGGTGCCGGTATCCGATACAGAGATGTGCAGACCATCTGCTTTTACTTCCCAATGCAGTTTGATGGACCCTTCCCTTGAAGTGAATTTGAATGCATTGGATAAGAGATTGCGGATTACCTGTTCCAGCCGCTGCCTGTCTGTATGAATCGTTTCCGGCACACCTCTTTCAATCGATGTGATAAACTTTATATTCTTTTCTTCCGCTACGACGTGGAAGAGTTGCTCCAGGTCCATCACCATCGACTTTACCGGAACGTCTTCAATATTCATCTCTATCTTACCTGCTTCTATCTTGGACAGGTCCAGGATATCATTGATCAGCGTAAGTAAATCCGATCCGGATTTATGGATGACACCGGCATACTCTATTTGTTTACCAGTGAGGTTATGCTCTTTATTTTCTTCCAGCAGCCGGGCCAGAATCAATACACTGTTGAGTGGTGTACGTAACTCGTGAGACATGTTTGCCAGGAACTCTGACTTATACTTACTGCTTTGTTCCAGCTCTTCCGCTTTCAGGGAAAGCTGTTCACGGGTGAGTTCCAGGGCTGTGTTCTGCACTTTCATTTCATCATTTACCTGTCTCAGCTCCTCTTCCTGTACCCTCAATTCTTCTTCTGAAGCCTGTAATATTTCGGACTGGCGGGTCAGTTCCTCGTTCGACTGCCGCAATTCTTCCTGTTGTGCTTCCAGGGTTTCCTTTTGTTCCTGTACCCGTTCCAGCAGATCCATGATCCTTGTTCTGCCAGCAGCGGCTGCCAGCGCCACAGCGATCGCATTGGATGTATTCTGCAATAGTTCCGGCATCCTGGCAGGGACCTTGTCAAATACTACCAGCTCTATTACGCCTGTCAGTTCATTTTCCAGCCACAGGGGCATACAGATAATAGTACCGGGTAATGTATTGCCGGTAGCCGTTTCTATACGCCAGTAGCTGGTGGGAATATTTTTTATTACGGTCAGTTCCCTTTTTGTAGCTGCATGGCCTGTTATACCTTCCTCTAAAGCATACTGCTGTTTTACTGAGGAGGGCAATGCAACACCGGCAGACAACCTTAGCAGGTTCGCAGCTTTATCAAAACAGTAAAAGGCAGCGGCAGGAATTCCCAGGTATCCTACCAGTGCCTGCAGGCATCTGGCAGCCAGCAGATTCATGTCAAGTTCACCCTGCAAACTCTCGTTCACCCTGCTTACTCCTGTCAGTAACCAGTTATTCCTGTTGGCAGCATTGTTGAGATTAACAACTTCCTTGAATTTATCCGCTAACTCCTTTTGTGCTTTTATCCTGTTGCCGGCTTCCTGAAAAGATACGATCATCAGGGTAATGGCTACCAGTAAAATTAATATAGTGTTTGCTACAAGCGCTATAACGGCATGTTGTACAGAGGTATCATTGGTTTGGTTCCTGTTTACCAGCAGCGTCCGCTCTTCCATGACAACGTTCGTAAGACTGTTATGCACAGAGTCAAGGAATTTCCTTTCTGTGAGTGTTATATCCACCGCATGATTAAAGATGTAATTGGTATCCTTCATAGCCCCTAATGTCTGCCAGAAGTTAAGGAGAGAGATCATCCCGTTCTCTACCGTTGCAACTCTCATTGCCTGTGCCCGGTCATCTGCTACCATCTTTTTAAGATCATATACTGCCGGCATGATCTTAGGGCCCGACTGAAAATACGGTTCCTGGAATTTTGGCTGATGGGTGCTTCTGTAAGCGGTCCCCGCAGATTCGATTTCGTACACATAACGATTTATCCGCTGTGCCAGTGTGATAACTTCATAGGAATGCTCTACCCATTTCGCTTCAGCTCTCTGGTTATTGAAAGTGACAAATGAAATGATACCTCCGGCAATTACCAGTACAAGCGCTACTCCAAAACCTATGTATAAACGTGTTTTTAAAGGAATCTTCATATACGGACAGTTGACAATAAGCAGTAACAAATATAATGCTTAAAGTTGCTTGGCTATCTGCTGTATATCAACAGTTAACGAAATTCTATACGATTTGTTTACATACACGTATATAAATACACGTAATATGGCTATTTATCGATTGTGATTGGTAACTTAGATGTAACAACCACTTTTTTTGACATAAGGAATGCATTGTTCGTAATAAATGATTTATAAAGATTTTTAATGTGATAATTTTTCCATGTTTTTTTATTTTAAATAAATCCCAATCGACTGATTTATAGTAAGTATATAGTTGAACCATTAGGACTATGAAGCGTATAATAACCACATATAGGTTTGCGGATCACAACATTATTAAACCATACACTAATTAAAAGCCAATATGAGTAAAATTCTGTTAGTAGAAGATGATGAAGTGATGCCAAAAATTGTGGAAAGAATCCTGCACAAAGAAGACTATCAGATTGAACATGTGACCAATGGAAAGGAAGCCTTCCAACGCTTAGAAGATACCAACTATGATTACGATCTGATTATTACAGATATCATGATGCCATATGCAAATGGTTTTGAAATACTGAGCAGAGTAAAAAACAGGAAAGAGGGTAAACCAATTCCGGTAATTATTGTTTCTAATGCAGGTAACGAAGCCATGATCCTTGAAGGATTTAAACTGGGAGCCGATGACTTTCTTAAAAAGCCTGTTATTCCGGGTGAACTATTAATCCGGGTGAAGAGACTACTGATGCAATATGACAAGTAGAGGAATACACTGTTCCCTGCTTATTGACGACTAATTGACCAATCCTATTATGGAATTTAGCTTTTATGAATTCAGGTATGCTCCGCTGAGCATACAGATAGCTTTCATATTTATTGTTGTTGCTATAACCTGCACCATCCTAGCCTACCTGTCCATACTCCGGGGAAGATACAAGGCGTACCGGCGTGAAAAGAAACTGGCCAGCCTGCACCCTGTGATCGATAATCTGCTGATGGAACACATTCTGCTGAATGATGAACTGGCCAGTGATACACCTGCAGAACAGGTACAACTGCCGGTAGAAGTGTTCCGCCTCCCTGTTTTTGAACACCGCTGGGCCCGTGAAGCGCTGATTGACCGGCTGATTCATTACCGTAATAACGTACGTGGTTCCATGGGTGAGCAACTGCGTAATCTATATATTCAACTCAACCTGGATAAAGATTCCCTGAAGAAAATGAAATCCCATAAATGGGATAAAAAAGTACAGGCGCTGGCTGAACTCACCAATATGAATATGTCAATAGCAGATGTAACCATTCTGCCACTGACAAACAGTAATAACCGCGAACTACGGGCTGCGGCCAGGCATGCGTATATCAAACTGAGTAAAAATGAACCCTTCAAATTCTTTGACGTAGTAACGGAACCCCTGTTGCTATGGGATCAGGTTGAACTGTTTAAAATCATTTCTACAACAGAACATATCGCTATTCCCAACTTTGCACAATGGATCACCTACTCTTCCAATAAAACGATCGTCTCCTTTTGCCTGAAGCTGGTAGTACATTATAACCAACTGAGCGCAGTTCATGCCGTTATAAAACTGCTGGACACAAAAGATCATTACCTGCGTGCCGATGCCATCAACTGCCTTGGCAAACTGAAAATAGAAGAGGTGCAGGAGAAGCTGATCCATATGTATGACAGTCAGCCGCTGAACTGCCGCCTGGAAATACTGAAGGCATTAGGCCGTATCAGCAGTGGTAAACATGTGGGTTTCCTGCGACAGGAATTCCTGCACTCCACCGATTTTGAAGTGCGCAAACATGCTGCTAAATCTCTGATCAGAAATGCCTGGGCTGCCAAGGGCCTGATCCAGGAGTTGATAGATACAGCTACCCTGGAAAATAAGCTGATCCTGAAACATTGCATGAACCCATTAATTAAATTTTAGTCAGGAGATGGAAAGTACTAGTATCTGGGATGGCCTTGCAAGGATATATGAAAATACGGTTTTCGTGTATGGATCGGTGTTGCTTGTTACCTATGCCTTGCTGGCTGTATTCTCCATGATCTCTGTAAGGACTTATGCCAAAAAAGATAACTTTAACCAGGATATAACACTGCTCGGCTCTCCCCTTGCACCAGGTATTACAGTACTGGCGCCTGCATTTAATGAAGGAATGACTATCATCTCCAATGTACGTTCATTGCTGACACTGAATTATCCGAAGTTTGAGATCATCATTGTAAATGATGGCAGCACAGATAACAGCCTGCAACAGATGATCAATGAATTTGACCTGATAAAGGTAGACTTTGCCTACAATGCCAAGATACAGACACAACCCGTAAGAGGGATCTATAAATCTACCAACCAGGCCTATGCCAAATTGATGGTCATAGATAAAGTGAATGGAAAGAGTAAGGCGGATGCATCTAATGCCGCTATCAATGCTGCTGCATACAATTACTTCGTATGCACGGATGTGGATTGCATTCTTGATAAAAACACCCTGCTGGAACTGATAAAACCAGTTATGCAGGAAGAGAATAAAAGAGTAATTGCCACAGGTGCAACGCTGCGTATTGCCAATTCCTGTGAATTCGATGAAGGAGTGATGACGCGTATGCGCCCGCCAAAAGAATTACTGGCCCGGTTCCAGGAAGTAGAATACATCAGGGCATTTGTGCTGGGGAAAATGGGCTGGAGCCTGTTGAACTGTGTGCCCAATGTATCCGGAGGATTAGGTTTATTTGATAAAGAAGTGGCCATCCGCAGCGGTGGATATGATCATAGCTCCTTTGGTGAAGATATGGAACTGATGACCAGAATGTGCCGCTATTCATATGATAACAAGATCGATTACGCCATCCGTTATATTCCCAAAACGTTATGCTGGACAGAAGCGCCGGTAACCATTAAAGTATTCAACCGTCAGCGTACCCGCTGGTCCAGAGGTCTGGCACAACTGATGACCGCCCACTTCAGCATGTTCATGAACCCGCGCTACGGCAGAATGGGACTGATCATCTTCCCTTATAATTTCTTCTTTGAATTACTCGCGCCTATTATAGAGTTCACAGGTATCATCTACTATATTGTGATGACCTGCCTGGGACTTATCAACTGGCCTACGGCTATCATACTTTTATTCTTTGTATATACCTATTCCGTGATGATCACCACGCTGGCCATATTGTGGGACCAGCTGACCTTCAGGTATTACAAAACATGGCGGGAAGTGGCTTACCTCTGCATGACTCCTTTCATGGAGTTTTTCCTGTATCATCCCCTGATCGTAATATTTGCACTGAGAGGATATTTTTACTTCCTCACAGGGAAGAAAAGTACCTGGGGAAATATGCAGCGACGCGGATTCAAAACTGCTGCTGCAAAATAGAATAACAATATAAAGACTGAGATATTGGAACTGTTTAAGAATATTTATGAAGGCTTCGTATTCGTGTATGGCTGCACCATGCTGTTCATGTATGCGTTGCTGGCCGTACTGTCTCTGCGGGGGATTATCAGATTCCAGCGGAAGAACAGTTATGTGGACTATACCAAACTGCTGCAGTCCCCGCTGGCGCCCGGCATCTCTATCATTGCTCCGGCATTCAATGAGGCCGTAACGATCATCTCTAATGTGCGCTCACTGCTAACATTGAACTATCCACGTTTTGAAGTGATCATTGTGAACGATGGGAGTACGGACGAAACGTTGCAGAAACTGGTAGATGAATTTGAACTGGTGCAGGTAGACTTTGCCTATAACGAACGTATTAAATCACAACCGGTAAAAAGATTGTTCAAATCTACCAACAGCGCATACGACAAACTGGTGGTGATAGATAAAGTAAATGGGAAGAGTAAGGCGGATGCATCTAATGCGGGAATTAACGCCGCAGCTCATGATTACTTCCTGTGTACGGACGTGGACTGTATCATTGAGAAAGATACCTTGTTACGCATGATCAAGCCCTTCATGGATGAAGAACATAAAAAGATCAAAGAAATCGGAGAACCCTGCCCTGAATGCGGTTACGTGCATATGGTAGAAGACAGCGTACGTGTTATTGCAACGGGCGCGACCCTGCGTATTGCCAACTCCTGCGAAATTGATGAAGGAGTGATTACCCGTGTAAGACCTCCTGAAAGGTGGTTACCCCGTTTCCAGGAGATGGAGTACCTGCGTGCATATGTATTGGGAAAAGTAGGCTGGAGCATGATCAACTGCGTACCGAATGTATCCGGTGGATTAGGACTGTTTGATAAGGAGATTGCGATTAAAGCAGGTGGTTATGATAGTAAATCCTTTGCTGAAGATATGGATATGGTGACACGTATGTGTACCTATATGATCGATAACAAACTGAAGTATGCTATCCGGTATATCCCCACTACACAGTGCTGGACAGAAGGCCCCCCTAACATGAAGGTATTCAGTCGTCAGCGTACCCGCTGGGGCCGTGGTCTGGCGGAAATCATTACTATACACCGAAAGGTAATTTTCAATCCTCATTACAGAAAACTAGGATTGATCGTATTGCCTTATAATCTGTTATTTGAGTTTCTCGCTCCTATCATTGAATTTACAGGTATCATCTATTATATCTATCTCATTATTACAGGTAATATCAACTGGCAGTATGCACTCATCTTATTGCTGTTCGTATACCTGTATTCTGTCATGATTACGACACTGGCAGTACTGTGGGACCAGAAGACCTATCAGTATTACAAAACCTGGAGAGAGGTGATAGGATTAGCATTAATGGCCTTTATCGAACCTTTTGTATACCATCCTCTCATCGTGTTTTTTGCCCTTCGCGGTTATTATTTCTTCATGATCGGCAAGAAACATAGCTGGGGAAATATGCAACGCCAGGGATTTGGTAAGAAGAAACCTGCAAACACTTAAGTTAGTATGATGTCCGTTTTTAAATATATACTTTTTAGTGCAGTGCTCTGTTTGTCGTTGCAGACACAGGCACAGCTATTCAAAAAAGGAAAGGATGCAGACGATCTGTATAATGAAGCCGTTCAGGAAACCAAACAGCAGCATTATCAGAAAGCGATACAGTTGTCCCTGCAGGCGCTGGAAAAAAGACCCGATTTTACAGACCAGGAATTACTCCTGGGCAGACTCTACCTGTTAACAGGTAATTATGAACCGGCCAGGAAATATGTAAAGAAAGTACTGGAAAAAGATCCCTTATACAAGGATGCTTACCTGTATGCTATCAATATTGAAATCAGTGATAAGAAATATGAAGAGGCTGCATGTTATGTAGATGAAGCCCTCTATCATTTTGCCGGCGACAAAGACCTGATGTTAAAGAAACTGGCGGTGCTGGATGTAGCACAGAACTTCTTCCAGGGAGGAGTATATGCGAATTCTTTATTAGAAAAATATTCCGGAGATACCACCGTTCAGAAAGCATATACAGGGCATTTTCTGCTCGCAGGACGATACTACCAGCTAAGAGGCAATGACCTGCTTGCACAACAGTACTATGAGAAAGCGCTGATGCTGAACCCTGGAAATACCGAAGCCAAAGATGCTATTACGGGGATGTATATCCGTAGCGGTAGTTATACGAAGGCGATTGAACAGGTGAATGCAGAGCTGGCAGCTAATCCCGGCTCTTATGACCTGATGATGCGTAAACTGGGATTATTGCAGGATACACATGATTATGCGGAAGCACTGAATATATTGCAGGCGATATTAAAACGTTATCCGAATGACGGGAAAGCACGTGGTATGGAAACATCCCTGCGTATGGAAGCAGCTGCCTGGTATGCGAATGTAGATCCTTACCTGTTATACCAGGGGATATTGGAAAAGAACCCCGGCAACAGGGAAGCATTGGATAAGGTGATAGGTATGAGCATGTCCCGCGGGGCTTACCGGGAGGCATTAGCCTGGATTAACAGGGGGTTGAAAAGCGCTCCGAATGATCAGCGTTTGTTAGGATTAAAGATGGACGTACTGGAAAGCGACCGTAAGTTTACAGAGGCAGCTGCGCTGGCCGAAAGGTTGCGCCTTGGCAATTCTTCAGCAGATATGCGCAGTCATTTTATAGCGCTGAAAATAGCCAGCGGACGTGATTATTTAGCACAGCAGCAATACGATCTTGCACTGGCAGAGTTTGAGAAAGCCTTACAGGCAGACCCTTCTGACACGACCGCACTGGATATGATGGCGAATACCTACATCAGTCAGAAAGACCATGTACATGCGTTGCAGGTACTGGATAAAGCGATCGCTTCCAACCCGGACAATGTGCGTTTCCTGATCAAAAAATCCAGTGTGCTGGCTGATATGGGGCAGTATGATGAGGCTGCGGAGATTGCGGAACAGTTGTTGAATAAATATCCTTCAGATCAGAAACTCTCCGCCAATCTTATAGATTTACGCCTGACAGCGGGCCGTATCCTTCTGCAATCAGAGGAGTATGATTTAGCGGCAGGAGAATTCAGGGAAGTGATCGCACAATCTCCCAACAACCTGGATGCGCTTAATTATCTGATTAACCTTGAAATGGCCGTAGCACAGCCCGACAGTGCCCTTCTCTATGCCAATCAGGCATTACAATACTACCCGGATAACAAAGACCTGCTGCTGAAAAAGGCCAGTGTGCTGACAGAAATGAAAAGGTATGATGAAGCAAATGCGATTACTTATCAACTGATGCAGCGTTATCCTTTTACGGTCAAATACAGAACGGCTTATACAGAAGGTTTGCTGGCATCGGGCAATGCCGCTATGAAAAACAATTCCCCGGACAGCGCCCTTACAACTTTTAAAAAGATACTGGCTATTAACAGGAAAGACTCTATGGCTTTACTGTATACGATCAATACCCTCCATACTAAAAAAGAGTATGATAGCGCTTTATTATATGCGAACCAGGGATTACGGTATTATCCCACCGACGAAATCTTCCTGCAGAAACGCGCTACAACGCTTGAATTGCTAAAGATGTATGGCCCGGCGGCAGTTACTGCGGACTCGATTGTACTGGTCCATAATACGCCTGCAAATGTGGATTACGCGGATTACCTGCATAGTAAGGTCATGAAAGACCAGTTTGGGATGTACTACCTGCATTCCAGTTATGATTATACCGATGGCAAGTACAATATTGCTACACTGGAATACCGTCACTTTATAAAACGGGGATCTTATGCTGCCAGGTTGAATTATGCCGGCCGTGCCCAGGGAACGGGCTTACAGGGTGAAGCGGAATTGTATTATATCCACAATCCTAAGTTATACTCGTATGCACTGGCTACTTATTCCAATGAAGTGGCTTTTGCTAAAATGCGTCTTGCATACTCTATCTTCAAAACTTTCAAACATAATATTGAGGGTGAGTTAGGTATACGTTATCTGAATGCTGACAGCTCTACCAGTATTTCCGGTGTAGCATCCATTGCTAAAACATGGAAAGACTTCTGGGTCAATTTCAGGGCTTATTATATCAGTCAGTCCCCAAAGTCTTATACTTCCTTCAATCTGACTACACGCTATTATATGAACCGTCAGCAGGATTACCTGTCCTTTACAGCAGGACTGGGGACTTCTCCGGACGACAGAAGCAGGTTGATCCAGTTCCCGCAACTGGCAGGATTATTGACCCGCAGTGTAGGTGCAGGTTATCAGAAAACGTTTAAATACCGCACTACGGTCGGTCTTTTTGGTACATGGATCAATCAAAAAATATCAACTTCTGATTACCAGAATCAATACGATATCTATATTATGCTTCAGCGTAAATTTTAAATATGTTCCGGATGATGCATTGCTTATTATTGTTCATGACCTTGTTTACGAATTGTAATTCTCCTGAAGGGGATATCAATCTTCTGATAAACGGGACTACCAGGTATGTGATTGTTTTACCTGAAGGTGCTTCTAAAGCTGAAATAAGTGCGGCAAATAAATTACAGGATTACCTGAAAAGGCTCTCCGGTGTATCTTTCAAAATCATTAATGAAACCGCACTTACTTTACAACCAGCGATATTCATTGGTAATACCGGTCATGCTGAAAAGTTCAACACCGGCAAGCTCAAAAATGAAAGTTTTTTCATTGCTACTGATAATCAGAATCTGTATATAAAAGGCGGTGGAGGCAAAGGTGTTTTATACGGTGTATATACTTTGCTGGAAACTTATTTCGGGTGCAGAAAATATGCGGACATACCTACTCTTGTGCCCCGCAGTATGAACCTTCATATTCGGCAACAACTGATGGATAAACAGGAACCTGCTTTTATCTACCGGGAAACCTATTATCCTCCTGCTTTCGATAATGAATACCTGGAATGGCATAAGCTGCATCGCTTCGAGGACCTCTGGGGATTATGGGGGCATTCTTTTTTCAAACTCCTTCCGCCTAAAACATACTTTTCTACACATCCCGAATATTATGCACTGGTGAACGGACAACGCCAGGCTACGCAACTTTGCCTGAGTAATGAACAGGTTTTTAATATCACTGTTGATTATTTCCGGAAGGCCATAACGGACAATCCCGATGCATTATACTGGTCTATCTCCGCAGAAGATGGTGGCGGATTCTGTACCTGTGATCAGTGCAGTAAGGCCAATGAGGAAGAAGGTGGACCATCCGGTTCCCTGATTCGTTTTGTGAACCGTGTAGCAGCGAAGTTTCCCGGACAATCTTTTACGACGCTGGCATATCTGAATACAGCAAAACCGCCCTTGCATACAAAGCCGTCCGACAACGTGTATATTATGCTGAGTAGTATTGATGCTTACCGGCAGGACCCTTTAAGTACGACTCCATCTGCGGCTGTTTTCAGAAAGAACCTGGAAGCGTGGGGCGCAATCACCGGCAATCTTTTCCTCTGGGATTATACGACGCAGTTTACCAACTACCTGGCGCCATTCCCTGATTATAATAATCTGCGACCCAACTTACAATATCTTCTTTCTAAGAAGGTAAAGGGTATTTTCTCTCAGGGTAGCGGGGAGACTTATGGTGATATGGAATTTTTCAATGCCTATGTGCAGGCGAAACTATTATGGAACCCTGCCGCTGATGTAACTACTGATTTTTTAGAGGGGTATTACGGGAAGGCGGGTACGTTTATAGCTCAATATATGCAGGCATTGACTACCAATCTCCATAAAACTAAAGCGACATTGGATATTTACGGTAATCCCGTGAATAATTTTACGAATTATTTATCTGCGGAAGCGATTGATCAATATTCTTTGTTACTTGACAATGCGGAAAAAGCGGTGGAGGGAAACAAGACTTTATTAGCACGGGTGTATAATGCAAGGTTACCACTTGAATATACGGTATTGCAACAGTCGCGTTTCTTTGGCGCTGAAAAGTATGGGTATCTGATTCCTGAAAACGGCAGTTATATAGTAAACCCGAGATGGCCTGTAAGGGTGCAAAAGTTCGTAGCACAATGTAAGGATGCAGGGGTGAAAGAATTGTCGGAAGGCGGGCTTTCCCCGGATGCTTACCAGCAGGAATGGAATGTTATATTCAGCCGCAAATGGATTAACAGCCTGGCTTTCCAGTCGCCGGTGAAGCTGGCGAATCCTTATTCAGAAGAGTATCCTGCAAAGAAAGAAAAGACGTTGACAGATGGATTGCAGGGAGATAAGGATTTTAGTATTAACTGGTTATTTATCTATGGGAAAGATCTTGTAGCTACTATAGATTTAGGAAAGAGTTTGTCTGTGAAAGAAGTGCAGATGAATTTCCTGCAGGACCCGAGGCATTATATTTTTAATCCTTCAGATATTGTGATTGAAACCTCTGATGATGGGGTAAATTTTAAGACGGCAGCTTCTCAGCAAGTGCCTGCTCTGGCCGGAGAGGATTATGATATTAAGATTAATAACTTCCATTTTAAGCTACCGGGGGTGAGCACACGTTATATACGTGTTACCGGCAGGTGTCTGACAGAGGTGCCTTTGTGGAGGGCCGCAGGGCCGGAGAAGAAAGCTTCGGTATGTTGCGATGAAGTGTTCGTGTTATAAAAAAGTACGTCTCAAAAGTATTAGCAGACAGCCAAAAGGCTCCGTTAGGAGCCCCGTGTTTGTAGCAAACACATTAAGCAACAAAACACAGACTCCGTTAGGAGTCCCCTAAAAGCGAATATCAGGGGACTCCTAACGGAGCTATTTAAAAGACATCAGGAAAACCCTCTCTTTTCTTATACAATATCGGATATTACTTCAATTCAAGTACTACCACTGATTCTGCTGGTAATTCCACTACCAGTTTATCTCCTTGTTTCTTTGCGCCTGAGAAAGGTACGATATGTATTTTATCAGGTTGTTCGAATGTATTAATGTCAGTGAATTTTGCAGATGTAAGGATCTGTCCGGTTACGCCTTTCCATTGCACACCATCCAGACTGGTACTCACTGTTATCTTTTCTTTAGGATTGAGATTTACGAAAGAGATGTGTACAGCGCCACTGGAATCGCGGGAGGCAGAGACATTGACAGCGGGAATCTCCTCATTGCCTGATTTATATGCAGGACTGTTGAGTGTGATGGGCAGATAAGCCGCATCCTGGTGTACTTTATAGAGGTCGAATACATGGTAGGTAGGCGTGAGCAGCATCTTCTCCTTATTGGTGAGGATAAGCGCCTGCAGCACGTTTATGGTTTGCGCCAGTTCCGCCATGCGTACACGGTCGCTGTGATTATTGAAGATGTTGAGCGTAGTACCGGCAATCAGAGCATCGCGAAGGCTGTTCTGCTGATAGAGGAAACCTGGGTTGGTACCCGGTTCCACGTTGGTCCATATGCCCCATTCGTCTACCACCAGCGCCACTTTCTTCCTGGAATCATATTTATCCATGATGGCTGAATGTTTCGTTACGAGAGAATCCATCAGCAGGCAATTCTTCATAGTAGCGAAGTATTGCTTTTCGTCGAAGCTGGTAGCAGAGCCTTTATCGTTCCAGCCGTTCATAATGGTGTAATAATGAAGGGAAAGTCCCCACATATCATTCACTGGAACTTGTTTCATAACGGTTTCTGTCCAGTTATAATCAAAGGAGTTCGCTCCGCTGGCAATTCTCTTTAATGGAGCGCCCGGATAATCTCTTGCATAGGTAGCGTAACGACGATACTGATCCGCATAGAAAGCGGGCGTCATATTACCACCGCATCCCCAGCTTTCGTTCCCTACTCCCCAGAAGCTCACTTTAAAGGGTGCAGGATGACCGTTTTGTGTACGGATGGTACTTTGCGGGCTTACGCCGTCAAAGTTCAGGTATTCCACCCATTTGGCCATTTCTTCCACAGTACCGCTGCCCACGTTGGCAGATACGTATGGTTCGCAATGCAGCAGTTCGCAGAGGTCCAGGAATTCATGTGTACCGAAGCTGTTATCTTCTGTTACACCACCCCAGTTGGTATTCACCATTTTAGGGCGTTGGTCGCGGGGACCTATCCCGTCGCGCCAGTGGTATTCATCTGCGAAGCAACCACCTGGCCAGCGCAAATTCGGGATTTTTATCTTTTTTAAAGCTTCTACGATATCTAACCTGATTCTGTCTTTTTTAGGAACGTCCAGACCTGGAGCTACCCAAAAGCCATCGTAGATACATCTGCCCAGATGTTCTGAAAAGTGGCCATAAATATGCCGGCTGACGGTATGATCAGATTTGCTCTGAATAACGAGGCTGGCAGTATTTTGTGCATGCACATTGTATACGAACAGTAACAATAATAAGAAAGGAGACTTGCTTTTCATTTTTAATATTTAACGGTGAAGACGCGGAACAGTCGCTAAGATAGAAAAAATAATTGTCAATTATACAAGTAATTAAATCGTATAATTATTAAAAAAAATGTTGCTTTTATTTTGTGAATTCAAACAATATCTTACATTTGCAATCCCAATCGGGAAAAAAGATCTTTACAAATACATATGCGGAAGTAGCTCATTTGGTAGAGCACGACCTTGCCAAGGTCGGGGTGGCCGGTTCGAGCCCGGTCTTCCGCTCTTTTTAAAAGTCCTGGTATTGCAAAATATCAGGACTTTTTTGTTTTAAGGAAGTACTATCGATCCAATAAGTCCAAAAACAAAAACCCCCTTAGCAAAGCCAAGGGGGTCTGAAAGAAATATCGCTGAATCGCTTATTTATATTTAGGATTGTACAGTGTGTTCTCAGGCACCACTACTTCTGGTTTACCCATATAACGGTGTTTGTACAGGTTATAGCATCCACCCAATACAAAAGAAAGCAGGCAGATCACTGTTACATAAAAAAGGAAGCGGGAAGATGATACCCAGCTGCCGGTAAAGTCGTTCTTGTTCTCAACAGTATTTTGTTCCATAGCTATATTATTTCGCATTGCAAACTTACATCATGTCAGATAATAATCAAAGGAAATAAAGTTATTTTTCCAGTGTGCGGAAAGTCTTTCTGTTAAGGAAATAGTATCTCCAGATCATAATCCCGTGAAAAACACCGCTCAACTCCAGTAATTTCTTCTCCGGAAGGGGATATTTGGAACGGTCATAGGTACGGCGCCATTTCCAGTAATGCCGGTAAGCCCTGTATACTGCCCTCATATCTGCCGGCTTACCAGCTACCAGGCTTTTTACAGCCGCCAGTACATCCAGGAAGAAGCGCTGGAACAATACGATCCATCTGTCTGCCGGGTGCAGGTTCTTCCAGAGCATCATTAAGTTATTCCGGAAGTTGAGGTATAGTTTACGGGGATTACCCTGTGGTAAACTCCCCCCTCCTACGTGATATACAACAGATTCCGGGCAGTAGCAGATCCTGTAACCGGCCCTTTTCAGCCGCCAGCAGAGATCTACCTCTTCCATATGAGCAAAGAAATCGGCATCAAAACCATGCATTTCATGAAAACAGGATGCACGGATGAACAAAGCAGCCCCCGTAGCCCAGAAAATATCCTGTTCATCATCATATTGCCCCTCATCCACTTCTGTAGTATATAAAATCCTGCCACGGCAGAACGTATAACCGAGGATATCCATCCATCCTCCTGCTGCTCCGGCATATTCAAACTCCCCTTTATCATAGAAAGCACGCAGTTTAGGCTGACAGGCAGCAATGTGATGATCGCGCTGCATCTGTGCGACTACAGGCTCTATCCAGCCGGGCTCCACTTCCACGTCCTGGTTCAGCAACACGTAGATATCGGCCTTCACATGCTGTAAAGCAGCATTATATCCCCCGGCAAACCCATTATTCTCATTATTGAGGATGATCTTTATCTGGGGATAATGAGCACGCAGAAATGCCACGCTGTCGTCTGTAGAAGCATTATCTGCCACATACAGCTCCAGGTTCCTATAGGTAGACCTGCAAACAGAGGGCAGGAATTGCTCCAGGAAACTACGTCCATTCCAGTTAAGGATAACAACCGCTACAGATGGCAATGCAGGCAAAGCGTTCTCTTTATGCGTGAAATAATAAATTTTAGCGTTGCAAATATGCAACAAATTATAATCTTAATTTAGATGCTGATATGTTTAAAAAGTTTATAGGATGGAAATTCGTATTGTTATCTACGGCAGTGATCATTGTTGTGGGAACCATATGGTATGTCAGCAGCCTTGCCAGCAAGATTGAAGAGGAAGAGACAAAAAAAGTGGCTACCTGGGTGGCAGCCAACCGGGAATTACTGCAGGCCTCTGATGAAACCAACATCAACCTGGCAGCAGAAATCATCACAAACAATACTTCCATTCCTGTTATTATCACCAATAAAGAAGGGCATATTATCGATTCCCGGAACCTGGACAGCGTACGTCTTGCCCATGATACCGACTATATACAGGAGCAGCTGGATATCTTCCGGAAACAACATCCTCCCTTTGTAATGGAGATCGATGGGCGAACCAGGCAGTATAACTTTATTTATTACGGGGACTCTCTGATCCTGAAGCAGGTACGGTACTACCCTTATATACAGCTGGTGGTAGTTGCGTTTTTTATATTTCTCGTACTTATAGCCCTTTCCAGTACTAACCGGGCTACTCAGAACCTGGTATGGGTGGGTATGGCCAAAGAAACCGCCCATCAGCTGGGAACACCTCTCTCCTCTATAGAAGCATGGATAGAACTCCTGAAAGAAAGTGAAGGTAACGAACTGGTAGCTTCAGAACTACGCAAAGACGTAGACCGGCTGAAACTGATCACTGAACGTTTTTCCAAAATAGGCAGTGTGCCACAACTGGAAGAGAAGGATGTGATCCAGCAGGTGGAAGCAATGATGATATATATTAAGAAGAGAGCGCCGCAGAAAGTACTCTTTACCATGCATACCCAGGAGAATGAGATCCCTGCTATGATTTCCCCTTCCCTGTTCGACTGGGTAATAGAAAACCTGCTGAAGAACGCACTGGATTCTATGGAAGGGAAAGGAGCGATCGATATTTATATCGAGAGTTACCCGGCACATATTATTATAGATATCACAGACACGGGTAAAGGTATTCCCAAAGCCAATTTCGAGAAAGTATTTAAGCCGGGGTTCAGTACCAAGAAGCGTGGCTGGGGACTGGGCTTATCTTTAGCCAAGCGGATTATAGAGGATTATCATAAAGGGCGGTTAACGGTGAAATCTTCTGAATTAAATAAGGGAACAACATTCAGAATATTGCTACGTAAATGAGTTGTTCCCTTATTTAATTTATTTAATTTTCAGGCGGAAGCTTCCACTGACATCTATTTTTTTGCTGGTCATCCTTCCTGTCATTTTGGTAGAAAATGTACCTGCAGCATACTTACCTACTCCACCGTACTCTGTAAAAATAATCTGATTTGTAGCATCGCTAAGCAGATCTTCATCATAGCCTTCCGTTTCTGTAATAAGATACATATAGCTGAGCGGAAATGTACCCGTAGTAGTAGTACCTGTTGCCGAAGCGCCAAACGACATCTTACCAGTGCTTGCGTATAAACTGTTAATATTATTTCTGTAAGCAAATGTTAATAATGAATCATCGGGCGATACGGTGTAGAGTGTTCCATCTACCGTAATATTAAAGAACTGTGTAGTGGAAATATCACAGGCAGAAGATGTTCCTACATCGTATGTTCCTGCCGTTATATTAAATTTTGAAGCAAAACTTTCTTTGGATGCATCTTCATCCTGCACTGTAAGACTTACTTCTGCGGGACTGATATCACATCTGTCCATAGTAAAAGTAAAGCTACCATTGCTGATCTTTGCACTATAATAATTATCGTCAAAAAAGATAAATGCGTTACCCTTTGTAACAGGCGCTCCATCACAATTAACGGCCTTCCCGGAGATAATAACGTTTTCACTGTAAGGAATTGGAACGCTTAGTATTCCAAGATCTGCGTACTGTGTAAACGGACCTATTTTCTTACTATACACTACATTATTACATTTGTCAGATACCACTATCTGCAGCGATTTACCGGCAGGGATCTTTCCGGATACTTTGCCTGTGCTATCGGTACGGCCATATGCCTGATAAGATTCATTTTCTACCTTTATCTCCACCAACGTATTGAACATCGGTTCCCCGTTCGTTCCTTTTATTACTGCCTGAAAACTGACCAGTGGGAATGGTGCATCGCAATTCCAGTAGGAAAAGTGAGTAACCGTCGCGATGTAGCTGGTATCATTTTTTGTCGCGGTCCCTTCTTCTTTCCACAAACCGTTTGCTTCATTGAATGACCATAATGGTATCGTTGCAGGAGCGGTGGCTCTTAGTGCTGCCGGAATGGGCATGTTTAATGTAGCAGGTTTTGACAGCTGTAATTTAACACCTGCATCATCTGTCAGTTCTACGGCCATCATTCCAAAGGATTGTAAGCCTTTTTCCTGACCGGTGGTGGTGAGACCTCTTAAATCTCCCGGCATTACCTCCGGCAATTCCGGCAGGGTAGGATTTATGAAATGAGCGCTTACATTCACGTTACCTGTGTATGCAGCATTATCGGCTGCCGTAACGATACCACTCCCTGTAAAGGTGATGGATCCTCCATTTGGTACAGTAACCGTTCCACCGCTTGCCGCGGTAAATTCCCCGGCGGTATTACTGGTAATTAGTTGCAGTTGTACAAAATTGAGGATGCCTTTATTGGCGACAAATGTCCTGAACCCGTTAAAGTAACCGGTTTTGGAGACTTTTACAACACTGGCGTGGATATCAATGTCTATACTATCCAGGCGAAAAATACCTCTGGCGTTTGTTCTGGTAGTGTATTTGCTTATTACTACAGTAGCCCCCGCAACCGGTTGCTGGTTATCATCCAGTACTTTACCCTGGATACTTGTTTCGATGTATTCCGGTCTTAGTGTCGTCTGGATCTCTTTTGCATCTTTCTGGCAGGCAAAAAGAAAGATTGTGGTTATCAGAACTAAATATGCGTGTTTCATTAGGATATATGATGGGTTTAGGCAAAAGTGCTATCATATATAGAAACTGCATATCTGATATAAAAGGTTGGGGCGACTGTATAAAATTTCCAAACTTTCAGACAGCTCTTCAGAGAAAGTCTTTAACTGGTAATTTTATCCCTCGCTCCCGGTCAACAGTGAAATCCTTTGAATTAAACAAAGGGACAACATTTAGAGTATTATTCTGTAAATAACATACTGATAACCTCATATTGATATTAATATTGACTGCTAAGGAGTTATCCACAGGAATGTGAATAATTTATTATACTACGTTCAAATAATATTAGTAATATTGCCCTGCTTTTTACTTACGCGCAAACTCCAGCTTAAAAAGCAAACGCCGTAACCAACCGGGCGATCTGATTGATACGTAAGGTCATTCTGATTGGACATACCAACTTTGAAATTTCGTGAATGTTTTGATTCGCCTGCTTTAGCAGGGTATGTTATGTGATGTGTCAGCTAATAATTTTAGTTAGCGAAGTATCATTCTTTCCCATTTTATTAACCTTAATGTTTGAGTAGAATGCAAGCAAAAAAGAGTAAAAAGAAGCAGGTTGAAAAGGTGCGGGCTAAAAAGATCAAAAAGAATGATGACCTCAGATGGTATTTTCTTACGCCAAAAGAGCCGGTGAAAGAAGTGAATGTTAAACCTTAGTGTTATTATCTATCTTATTCAGATCTTTCAGATTTACAATGATATCCTCTTCCAACTCATCCAATATGTCTCCTATTGGGCGGTCAGTAATTTTTGCTTCCAGTTTAGCGAATCTATGTAATAGTGTTTTCATTATAGCACGTTCCCTGTTCAATGGATCACCTGCGTCTGCGGGTTTTATATCTGTGCTTAATTCTTTACTGAAGTGAGCTTTGAAGTCTTCTATATGTTTTTCTTTTACGGCCACACTCCCGCCTAATAATCCGGAGAAGTAAGTTCTGGTAAGCCCAAGTCGTTTTGCGATATCCTCGTTATTAATCTTATTACCTGATGCTTTCGCGTTTGTTTTTACAGATTTAACAAGGTCATTGTACTCTTCTTTGAGTTTCATTAAATAAGAGGTTAAATCTTTATAGATTTTCGATTTTACGATAATCGTACACTTACATGTACGATTATCATAAATATCATACATATATTTGCATTAAGCAAGCTTCTGGGCAAATATAGTAAAAAACAAGTCTGATGTATTAACAGATATATAGCCACGCTTTTGAACACCATCATTAAGAAACCAATCAACACAAAAACTTATGAATTGGGACAATGTTAGATTCAGTAGTAACGACATGATTATGATATTGACAAATGTGATCATCATAACCTCATTTCTACTATTTATGAAGAACGATATACGTACGTTGTTAAGCGAGCAACAGCGTTTAGAATCTGCGCAGAATAAGCAGGAATCTTTCCAGGAGAAAAGTGAAAAGAGCGGGAATGACTTGAATGTGCGGATTAGTTTGCTGGAGCAAAAAGTATTGACGCTTGAAAACGAGAGGAACAGGAAGCGTTAGGTAACGAAAAACCCTTTAGGTTGCATTAAAAGAGACAAGGTAACACGCCTTTCTAAAGTATTTATTTTTCATAATTAAGATGTGGCTGTATTGATTTTGATAAAAATATTTTGAGTAGTTTTACCCTGCTTTTTCTTACAATTATAAAATAAAAAGCAACAGCCGTAACCAATCGGGTAATCTGAAGGGCATGTAAGGTCTTTTAGAATCAGTTATGCTTAAAAGAATAGAAGTAACGTATGTCGTGTCAATTAAAAATTGGCACACTGTACATTATTTATTAAAACTGATTCTAAAATGAAAAAATCTAATAAAAGAAAAACGAAACAGCCCTCAAAAAGAAATTGTGAATTAGAATGGTACTTTACTGTGAATGTTGTAAAACCAGTACCTATAAAAGTTGAAAAGAAGCTAGACAAAAGAAATCTTAGCTGACCATAAGAGAACTTCCTTTATTTGAATAATGTTCATTTTGCTGTCTCCTAGAAATATTTAGGAGGCACCCGCCGTAACCAATCGGGTTAATGTTTCACCAAAGCAATCGACAATTAGGGCGTAGCAATACTCCTCTCTTTTACATTTCGAACAAATGATTTTCATTTGATTCGTTATGAGCTTTATTAATTGAAACACGGTAATGAAAATGCAGGTAAAAAAACTTAAGAAAAACAAGAAAACAAAAGTACAAAAGCAGCAAACTATCACAGACAAAGCCTCCCTGGTCTGGTACTTTGCCCCTATACCCAAAGAAGATTCCCTGATAAATAATTTAAATAATTCCGCTGATCCGCTGACAGGCAGATAACTTATGTGAGGTACTGATTTAGCTGAGGATTTGAAGAAGAAGTGGGTTAGGATAATGGAGAAGGTGGTTAATTCTAGCTTTTCTGTTCTAATCATTCAACTCATTCATCACATCCCTTGTATCTTTCTCAAATTCCGCCAACACTACTTCTATCGCTGCACCGGTAGCTGCCGATTTTAACTTCGCTACCTCATGTAACAACACTTTAATAAGCGCGCGCTCCCTGTTCATTGAATCCCATGCCGGCGCAGGTTTCACGTCCCCACTTAATTCTTTACTGAAATACGCTTTAAACCCTTCAATATGTTCTTCTTTTACAGCAAGACTCCCCTTTAAGAGTTCAGAAAAATAAGATTTTGTAAAGCCAAGGCGTTTTGCAATCTCCTCATTCTTTATCTTATTACCCGATTCTTTCGCATTTGCTTTTACAGATTTAACAAGGCGATTGTACTCTTCTTTGAGTTTCATTTAAGTTAGAGGTTAAATCTTACGGATATCTAATTGGTACGATTAATTTATATTTTCACTGTGCTTAGTACGATTATCGTACATTTTATATTGCATTCAGTATTGTAGTACGGCAACTATGACGCAAATATAGTAAAATCAAAACCGTTACACCAAGAGATATTGATAATCTAAGTATCAATCAGATATTGAGAGATACATCAAACAATTGGCTTAAACTTACTCATAAAGACAACAACTAAATCAATTGACAGACAGATCAGGTAATTGATCTAAAAAGACAACGACCATAGCAGTCGTTTTTGTTGAAAAATTTGAAATTACATCGAATTAACAAAGGTTTTCGAATACTATACTACAAAATAATTGCGATTATGGACGAGTATAACTTCAGATAGTATATGGATCAAACAGGGATCAGAATGATATTCCTAAGAATGTTACGGGCACAAAAAAACCTGCTCGATGAGCAGGTTTAATGTTGCGTGCGGAAGAGGAGATTCGAACTCCCAAGCCCTTTCAGGCACTACCACCTCAAAGTAGCGCGTCTACCAATTTCGCCACCTCCGCAGCTTTGAAGCGGATGCAAAAATAGCTTGTTTTTGATAACGAACAAATTTAATTCACAGTTTCCTGTTAAAGAAATGATTTTAAATGGGTTATCTTAAGTCATCAGTCAAAAATCATACTTGAAAGAATGTTTATCAATTCAATAAGTCTGTCTGATCAGTATATACACGCTCACACAATTTATATTTTTCCATAATTTATAAATTGCATTATCTTTATTTCATGAACACTGATGCTGCAAAACAATATTCTAACCTGGTATTCGATCTTGGCGCCGTGCTGATAGATTGGAATCCCCGTTACCTATATAGTAAGATCTTCGCTACTGCGGCAGAAACAGACTTTTTCCTGGAGAATATCTGTACATCAGACTGGAACGAAGAACAGGATGCCGGCAGAAGTCTGCAGGATGCAACAGAAATGCTGATCAGTGAACATCCGGAATACGAAGCGCATATCCGTGCTTTTTATGGCCGCTGGAAAGAAATGCTGGGGGGCCCTATAGAAGACACTGTAAATATCCTCAAAGCTTTAAAAGAAAGCAATCGTTATAAATTGTATGCGCTGACGAACTGGTCTAATGAGACCTTTCCGCTGGCGTTACTGTTGTATCCCTTTTTACAGTGGTTTGATGGCATTGTTGTATCCGGCAGGGAGAAGATGCGTAAGCCACAGGCAGAGTTCTATGAACTGCTGTTGACCAGGTATAATATCGATGCACAAAACACCCTCTTTATAGATGATAATCAACGCAATATAGCAGGCGCCGCTGCCTGTGGAATAGAAGGCGTTCATTTCACCTCTCCTCTTCAGTTAAAAGAGGTTTTAGCCCAAAAATCCATTTTAAGCTGACTTTAACATTTCTGCTGTAAACTTTAAGTAACATACTCGTATCTAATGCGTTTAATGATCATGTCTGGTGATTGTTAATCAGCAATAAACCTCGTTATCCCCCTACCTCCCTGAAGCAGCAAAATATAAACCCGAGTATATGAAAAGAGTCATGTATTTAATGAGCGCAATGCTGGGACTGGCAGTGTCCATCAGCAGTTGCAGTAAGGACCCGCTGAAGAATATGACAGACGAGGAATCCAGGATTTATGTCACGAATCGCGCAGACAGTGTCGATTTTACCTCTTACAAAACTTTTAGCATCGCCGATTCTGTGGCTGTCATCAGCAACTCAGGTAAGGATGAGCGTGCATTGACAGATTATGATAAAAAACTGATAGCAGATGTCTCGGCTGCCATGGTCGCAAAAGGTTATACACTGGTGGGTAAATCCGCCAAACCAGACCTGGCCGTGAACCTGACGCGTATCGATAACACCTACAGCGCAATTTATTATGATCCTGGCTACTGGAGCGGTATTGGCGGGTATTATGATCCGTTTTACTGGGGATATCCGGGATATGGATACTACTGGCCGTCTTATTACCAGGTATATCAGAGAGAAAGAGCTGTTTCCATAGATCTCATAGATCTGAAGAATCCAAAGAACAACGAACTGGTAGCGATATGGAATGCGATGCTACGGGGTTCCGGCGTATGGGATATAGCTAATGTAGACTCCATGGTGACAGCAGTTTTTGCACAGTCTGCCTATCTTACAACTTCAAAATAATTACAGATGAAAAGCTTAAAGAACGGGATTTTGTTGATGATTGCCTGTATGGGTATGCAAACTGCATTTGCCCAGATGCGCTCTCCATTATCTGTAAATGTTGATTATTCTATTGCGCAACCTTTGGGATCTCTGAAGGATTATACCGATAAAACCAGCTTCCGCGGATGGACTGCCGGGTTACAATACCATCTGAACGACCGGCTGTCAGTAGGGCTCCGGTCGGGCTACCAGGAGTTTTTTCAGAAGCTGCCACGTGCGGTGTATCATATAGATGGTGGTGAAATATCAGCAGTACAGACACGTACGCTACAGGTAGTACCAATACTGGCTACTGTACAGTACCAGTTGGCGAAGCCGGATGCTGCTGTAATCCCATATGTAGGATTAGCAGCTGGTGCGGCCAGTATGGAATACAATAAGTTTTACGGAGAGTTTTCCGATAAGTATGACAAGTGGCAGTTTATGGCCTCTCCTGAAATCGGGATTAATATACCATTCGGCAAGGGTTCTCCGTTATTGTTTAACGCGAATGTGCAGTATTCCTATTCTCCTTATAAAATGCAGGAAATTACCAGTTATAATGTGATACAGGCTAACGTGGGTCTGAGACTACATATTAACTAAGAATTATCACGTATTCTATAAAACCAAGGTTGGGGACTGCATACGCAGCCCCCTTTTTTATAGACAGTGATTTCCTTTTGACATAAGGGGAATACTATTTCGAAAGCTTCCCGGAATCAGCAACCTTTACATTTGTTTTGCTAGTAATTTTTCAAATCCGGGGGAGAATTTTTCTTTGATAATACCATCTGTGTCTTTGTAAATAAAGTAGACTTCCAGTCCGTATTGTTGTATAAATTTCAGGGCTTTTTCTATACCCATTAATATGAGCGCATTATCGAAACCATCTGCAGTCATTGCATTTTCTGCAATGACTGTTACACTAACGATGTTGCTGTGCAGTGCCTGTCCGCTGACAGGATCTATTGTATGGGCGAAGTGGACACCTCCCTGTTCAAAAAAGCGGCGGTAGTTGCCACTGGTGGTGATAGCCTTATCTTTTAGTTCCAATACAGCTGGTTGTTCAGCATCTGTTCTCTCTATTCCTACTGTCCAGGTTTTGTTATGCTGGTTTACCCCCTTACTGCATAGTTCTCCACCTACATCTACCAGGTAATTTTTGATGTTATGCAGTTCTAAAAAATGAGCCAGTACATCTGAGGTATATCCCTGGGCAATCCCATCACAATCTATCTCTACACCTGCTTGTTTTTTTATCAACCAGTTATTTTTAATCCGTAAATTTTTATACCCTACGCGTTTTAAAACCTGTTTTAAAGTATCTGCGGATGGTACTGTTTGTACAGCCGGGCGGTGTACCCCGAATCCCCATACATCTACCAACGGTTTTACGGTGATATCGAAAGCACCGGCTGTTGCTTTACTGATCCATAAAGATTTTTCTACCACGGCACGCATGTGTTCATCCATCTCTATCCTGTCTCCTGCATTAAACCGGTTAATAAGAGAGCCTGGCTGGTACAGAGATAAGGAATGATCTATACTGGCGAAAATGGAATCTATAGGATGTTGTAAAGAGGTAGTATCTGTGGAGAGATACTTTACGATGTAATAAGTACCCTGTGCTTTTCCTTCGAAAACCATCAGGTGTTGAGCAGTTGTGTTAATAGAAATAAACAGCAGGAAAATAAAAATCCTAATCATATCGATGGGAGATCTTCTTAATGAAAAGCGTCTAAACCGGTTATATCCTGCCCGGTAATAAGCAAATGAATTTCATGGGTACCTTCATAAGTGATCACACTTTCCAGGTTCATCATATGGCGCATAATGGGGTATTCCCCGGTAATGCCCATACCTCCCAGCATAGACCGTGCATCCCGGGCTATTTTAGTGGCTATTTCGCAGGAATTACGCTTTGCCATGGATATCTGTGCAGGCGTGGCCTTGCCTTCGTTTTTAAGTACTCCCAGCCGCCAGTTCAGCAACTGTGCTTTCGTGATCTCTGTGATCATCTCCGCCAGCTTCTTTTGCGTCAACTGGAAACCGCCGATAGGCTTGCCGAACTGAATGCGTTCTTTTGAGTAACGCAAAGCGGCATCGTAACAATCCATTGCCGCACCTACTACTCCCCACGCAATACCATAACGGGCAGATGAAAGACAGCTTAACGGGCCTTTCAATCCTTTTACATTGGGGAGAATATTTGATTTAGGGACTTTTACATTGTCGAATACCAGTTCGCCGGTGGCGCTGGCCCGCAGGCTCCACTTGCCTTTGGTTTCCGGAGTGGTAAATCCGGGCATCCCCCTCTCCACGATGATACCCCGGATCGTACCGGTTTCATCTTTGGCCCATACAACGGCCACCTGTGCAAAGGGCGCATTAGAGATCCACATTTTAGCGCCGTTGAGGATAACATGATCATCCCCTGTATCGCGGAAGTTGGTGATCATGCTGGAAGGATCAGAGCCGTAGTCGGGCTCTGTAAGGCCGAAACAGCCCATCCATTCTCCACTTGCCAGTTTCGGCAGGAATTTACGTTTCTGCTCTTCACTGCCGAAGGTAAAAATAGGGTACATCACCAGCGATCCCTGTACAGAAGCAGTAGAGCGGATACCGCTGTCGCCCCTTTCCAGTTCCTGCATCATGAGCCCGTATGCGATATGGTCCATTCCCCCTCCGCCGTATTCCTGGGGGATGGTAGGCCCGAAACATCCCATCTCTCCCAGACCTTTAAGGATTTGTTTGGGAAAAGTTGCCTGCTGGCAGGCATCTTCAATAATGGGAGACACCTCTTTCTTCACCCATTGACGCACGGTATCGCGCACCAGCAGGTGTTCCGGAGTGAGCAGATCATCTACCTGAAAATAATCGGGGGATTGAAACAAGTCTTTCAGCATGTGGAGAACGTTATGCTGTAATATACTAAATGTCAGCAAATGCAGCTTCCAGGTATTCCACCATTTCCCTTTGTAATTCCTGGGCGGCTGCACGGGCATCCTGGGCAAAGTCTTCTCCGTTACCGGCATAGATGATGGAACGACTGGCATTTACCAGCAGACCACAGTCTTTGTTCATCGCATTGGCGGAGATTTCCTGTAAGCTGCCCCCCTGAGCGCCGACACCTGGCACCAGGAAGAAGTGATCAGGCACCAGTTTACGGATATGTGCCAGCTGGGCAGGGTCATTGGTTGCGCCGATGACAAACATCAGGTTGTCCGGGGTCCCCCAGGTCATTCCGGCTTTAAGTACCTTTTCGTAGAGGTATTCACCGCCCATCTGCTGCATCTGGAAGTCGCTGTTGCCTTCATTGGAAGTAAGCCCCAGCATAATGGTCCATTTTTCATGGAAGGAAAGGAAAGGCAGTACACTGTCGCGGCCCATATAGGGAGCAACAGTCACCGCATCGAACTTATATGTTTCAAAGAAGGTCTTGGCGTACTGGGTAGAGGTATTGCCGATATCCCCGCGTTTAGCGTCTGCAATGGTGAATAAACCGGAAGGGATGTATTCAACGGTACGTTGCAGACTTTCCCAGCCACGGATGCCCATGCATTCATAAAAAGCGGTATTGATCTTATAAGACACACAAAGGTCTTTTGTAGCATCAATAATGGCTTTATTAAAAGCAAATATCGGATCTGGATAAGAAAGCAGGTGACGGGGAATCTTATGTAAGTCCGTATCGAGTCCGATACAGAGATAAGATTGCTTTTCCTTTATCAGATTCACCAATTCCTGTCGGTTCATAAAGTATCAATTTGGGGCGCGAAGTTAAGCAATATTAGTGTCTTTGTCAGCCATAGGTGGCTATTTGTACACTTAAAGTTCAGCTATTTTATTTAAATGAGAAAATCCCGGTTTTTGGATTTATAAAATTTTGTTCCTAACTTTTACCATCTGCGTTTATGAAAAATATTATGAAAAACTACCTCAGATGGCCATTTTGCGCTATATTCTTCTTTGTTTTGCAATCGAATGCACAAACCAGGTTACCCATGCTTGGGATGACCACTTCTTACAAGAATGACAGTCTTCTGTATGCCGAAGGGTTTACCTATATAGAAGAGACGGTCACCAGGATATTATCGCCTGATATTCCGGAAGATACGTTCCGTTTGCAATTACAGCAGATCCGCAAAATGCGTTGTAAGCTGGAGAACTGTAACGGTTTTTTTCCAGGAACTATGAAACTGGTAGGACCAGCAGTAAATGAAAACCAGGTACTTACATACGTGGATATAGTGATGCAGCGGGCAAAGATTACCGGGATAAAGACAATTGTGCTGGGAAGCGGGACTGCCAGGAATATCCCGGATGGGATTAATCATGATACAGTACGGTTGCAGTTTGTGAACTTATGCCGCAAGATGGCCGTGATAGCCGCCCGTTATGATTGTACCATTGCCATTGAGAACCTGAACACGACGGAGACCAACTTCGTAACAACCCTTGCCGAAGCCAATGATATCGTGAATGCGGTCCATCATCCTTATTTTAAATTAACTGCAGACATCTATCATATGCTGAAAGAGCATGAGACCGCTGATAATATAGAAAAGGCGGGCAAAAACCTGGTGCATTGCCATATTGCTGAAAGAGAAAAGAGAACAGCTCCCGGTGTGGCCGGTGATGATTTCAGGCCCTATATGCTGGCATTGCATCGTATTGGCTTTACAGGGAAAATCAGCCTGGAATGCCGCTGGGATAATATGGAAAAACAGGGAAGACCTGCCCTTGAGTACTTACGCAATCAAATCATCTCATCTTATAAATAACATATAATGAAATCACGTCGTGAATTCCTGAAACAATCACTGCTCACCGGCGCTGGTGTTACTATCAGCGCAATGGGCCTACCTGCCAGCAGTTATGCCCGCATCATGGGGGCTAATGACAGGGTCAATGTTGGTCTGGTTGGCTTCTCCGACCGCGCCCGCCAGGCTCTACTCCCCTGCTTTTATAACAATAACAGGGAGCTGAACTTCGATATCATCGGGGTATCTGATATCTGGAAAAGGCGTAGGGAAGAAGGACAGGCTTTCCTGCAACAAAAGGGCGGTCATGATATCAAAGCCTATATCAATAATGACGAATTATACAAGAATAAAGACCTGGATGCTGTGATAGTGGCTACGGCCGATTTCCAGCATGCTTATCATACGATAGAAGCCGTGGGCAACCGCATGGATGTATACTGTGAGAAACCCTTTGCGGAAACAATGGACGATGCGCGGAAAGCGCTGAAAGCCGTGAAAGAATCCGGTAAGATATTCCAGGTGGGTACACAACGCCGTAGTGGAGATAGTTATCATGCAGCCAACGACTTTATCAAATCCGGTAAGTTTGGGCCTATCTCTATGGTAGAAATGACATGGAACGTGAATCAGCCCGGACGCTGGCGCAGACCAGAACTGGTGAAGGAAATCAGGGAACAGGATACTGACTGGAAACGGTTCCTTGCCAGTCGTCCTGCTGATAAATGGGATCCTCGTAAGTACCTGGAATTCCGTCTCTTCTGGCCTTATTCCTCCGGTATTTTTGGCCAGTGGATGACCCATCAGATTGATACTGTGCATTGGTTCAGCGGATTGAAACACCCACGTACCGCTGTAGCCAATGGGGGTATTTACCAGTGGAAAGACGGGCGTATCAATGCAGATACAATAACAGCGGTGTTTGAATATGGCCCTGATAATGATCCTAAGAGCGGGTTCCAGGTGGCGTATAGCTCCAGGTTCTCCAATTCTGCAGGTGGAACCAAGGAAATGTACTTCTCCAATGGAGGAACAATTGACATTGATAAGAATAAGATCAGTCCAACCGGTGGTTTAACAGAACGTGAAGCACAGGAAATGGGTATGCATGCGAATCTTTTGCCGGAAATGACATTAGCTTCTACTGAAAGCAAAGTATCTACCGGCGCTAATACAGGCGGAGATCCTTTGACGAATGCGCATATGAGGAACTGGATGCAGAGTGTGCGGGACAGAAAGCCGGCTAATGCACCTATAGAAGCAGCGTATTCCCATTCGATAGCGCTGATCATGGCGAATGCAGCCTTTCGTACCGGGCAGAAAGCTACTTTTGACGAGGAAAGACAGGAAGTGATGGTAGGCGGGAAACCGTTTATCCTGTAAATAAAAGAGAGAGGCCGTATCAATCAGATACGGCCTCTTTAATATTATCTAAACAAATATTTCTACGATCTTAGTAGGCGCTACATTCGCATTCCTCATGGCAATACTACGTGCTGCATGACTGGCAAAACCAATAAAGGCCAGTTTAGTAGCATCATCTCCACTGATCATTGCAGGAACTCCATCATCTCCACCTTCGCGGATACTTTGTACCAGGGGAATTTGTCCTAAGAAAGGTATATCCAGCTCGTCTGCCAGGCGTTTACCACCATCTTTACCAAAGATGTAATATTTATTACCAGGCAGTTCTGCCGGTGTAAAGTAAGACATGTTCTCTACCAGTCCAATGATAGGTACATTGATCTGAGAGCCGCTGAACATGGCAATCCCTTTCTTGGCGTCAGCCAGTGCTACGTCCTGTGGAGTAGTCACGATGATTGCTCCCGTTACAGGAACTGTCTGTACCAGTGTGAGGTGGATATCACCTGTTCCCGGTGGCATATCTATCACCAGGTAATCCAGCTCTCCCCAGTTTACATCGGTGATAAACTGTTTGAGAGCGCTGCTGGCCATAGGGCCACGCCATACAACAGCCTGTCTTTCATCTATCAGCAGGCCGATAGACATCAGTTTGATACCGTGTTTCTCCAGAGGTACGATCATACCTTTACCTTCCACGTTTACCATCTGAGGTCTTTCTCCACGTACACCAAACATAATAGGTACGGAAGGACCATAGATATCAGCATCCATCAGACCTACCTTGGCACCGCCTTCGGCGAGGGCCAATGCCAGGTTAGAAGCTACGGTAGATTTACCCACCCCTCCTTTACCGGAAGCTACTACAATGATATTTTTTACCTGGGGCAATATACCTTTGGCATCCTTACGGTTTGAGTTTACGTTGGCGGTCATGTTCACATGTACCACTGCTTCTTTACTCACCAGGTGATGAATAGCATTCACACAGGCATTCCTGATCAGATCTTTCAACGGGCATGCCGGCGTAGTCAGTACTACGGTAAATTTCACATTGTTACCATCCACTTCAACATCCTTAACCATGTTAAGCGTTACCAGGTCTTTACCCAGATCAGGCTCTTCCACATTGCTGAGGGCCTTATAAATCTGCTCTATAGTGATCATAAATAGTTGTTAATTTTAATTCGAGACTGCAAAGTTAACCCAATTGAGACTTAATTTGTCGCCCATGTCCATACTTTTTGTTGATGAGCTTTCCATTCATCATCTATATCGATCGTATGCGGCAGAATTTTCAACAAATCCTTTATCTTAGAGCCGGCATGCACAAGAAGATTACCTACATATTGTTATCATTTCTGTTTTTTCCTTTCCTGCTGAAAGCACAATTTGCTCAGTTTAAAGACAGTATCATACAAATTTCCGGTATAACCATGACTGCAGACAGTCTACGGGCCATTCCGGCAGTAAGCATCCTCGTAAGGGGACAGAACCGCGGTACCATCTCCAATACGCAGGGGGTGTTCTCTATCGTGGCTTTTAAGGGTGATACGCTGACTTTCAGCGCGGTAGGTTTTAAACGGAAGGATTATAAAATTCCTGCGTCACTGCCCGGCAATAACTATTCGATGATACAACTGATGATAGATGATACAACCTATCTGCCGGTGACCATCATCAAACCTTACCCTACGAGGGAAGAATTTGATAAGGCTTTTGTGAGTTCGGATATTCCGGACGATGAATATGAAATAGCTCGTCAGAATACACAACAGGCCCAATTACGCGCCCTTTCACGTTATACACCTCCGGATGCCCGCGAGGCCACCAATATGTACCTCAACAAACAGGCGCAGTCGCTGTATTATGCAGGGCAGCAGCCTCCCCAGAATATTCTGAATCCGCTGGCATGGGCACAATTCATACAGGCCTGGAAGCGGGGTGACTTCAAAAGCGGCAGTAACACGAAATACGGTTACGGTTATTAAAAATCAATACACCATATGCAACAAATTGCAGTTATCGGCGCCGGTACCATGGGAAATGGTATCGCCCACGTATTTGCACAAAACGGTTTTAAAGTAAACCTGGTAGATGTATCTGCCCCCTCACTGGAGAAAGCGTTACAAACTATTGAAAAGAACCTCGACAGGCAACTGGCTAAAGAAAGTATTACCGCTGAGGTAAAAGCCCGGACGCTTCAGAACATCACTACTTACACAGATCTGGCCACAGGCGTTAAAACGGCAGATTTAGTAGTGGAAGCGGCTACAGAAAACATCGCGCTTAAATTAAAAATCTTCCAGGACCTGGATGCATATGCTCCCCCTGCAGCTATCTTAGCCACCAACACGTCTTCCATTTCCATTACACGTATCGCTGCTGCTACCAAACGTGCAGGGAAAGTGATAGGTATGCATTTTATGAATCCCGTGCCGGTAATGAAACTGGTGGAGATCATTAATGGATATGCTACAGAGAAAACCGTATCCCGGACAATTGTAACATTGTCTGAAAAGCTGGGCAAAGTACCCTGTGTCGTAAATGATTATCCGGGCTTTATTGCGAATCGTATTTTAATGCCGATGATCAATGAAGCGATTTATTCTTTGTATGAAGGAGTGGCAAATGTAGCAGAGATTGATACCGTGATGAAACTGGGAATGGCACATCCGATGGGCCCCTTACAACTGGCCGATTTTATTGGGCTGGATGTTTGTTTGTCTATATTGAACGTATTACATGATGGTTTTGGAAATCCTAAATATGCACCTTGCCCTTTGTTAGTGAATATGGTAACAGCGGGATATCTGGGAGCCAAGAGCGGAGAAGGATTTTACAGGTATGAGAAAGGGAGTAAAGACCTGATAGTAAGTGAACGGTTTGTAAAATAATTATAACAGGGCTGATGAAATATCAGCCCTTATTTTCTGCCTGGAAATTTTGGATTGTTTTAATAATTTTTGCCGGTACACCTCCAGCAACTACTTTCGCTGGTAAAGATTTTGTTACTACTGCACCTGCTGCGACTACTGTATTAGCCCCTATCTCAACACCCGGTAATACAATCACATTTGCACCTAACCATGCTCCCTTCCTGATGATGATAGGTTCGGAAGGATAATGCCCCTGATCATAGATAGGGATATCAGGATTATCATAACAATGGTTTGAAACGTACATATGAACACCCGATCCCAGCAGCACATCATCTTCAATGATGATCGATGTTGTCAGGTTATCAGACATTCCGTGGATCATGCTTCCTGGTCTGATAGCTACCCTGTTTCCAATAGAGATCTTAGAACACCCCACAACATAAACGCCGGGACGGATCTCTGCGGTATCTGCAAATGATTGGAATTTCTTCTTACACAACTTCAACATCTTTTCCTTGAAGAACATTCGCCAATAGGTAGATAACATATCTGGTCCTATTCTGTCAGCATTATTCCAATACTTAATCCTGCTTAATAAACCCATACAAATAATTTTAAATACAAGTCCATCCACCGTCAACAATCAGATTCTGTCCTGTA
This sequence comes from Chitinophaga oryziterrae, assembly GCF_009758125.1. GTDB lineage: Bacteria > Bacteroidota > Bacteroidia > Chitinophagales > Chitinophagaceae > Chitinophaga > Chitinophaga oryziterrae. The sequence goes on along the minus strand of NZ_WRXO01000001.1, from coordinate 971,931 downwards.
ATATAACTGCTCTCATCACTAAGTAAAAAAGCAACGGAAGGAGCAATATCTGCAGGTAATCCCATCCTTCCCATGGGTACCTTTTTATTATAATTATCTACAAACACCGGGGGCTGATTATCGAATATCCCACCTGGTGAAACACAGTTAACACGGATATTATAGGGCCCCATATAAGCAGCCAGATATCTCGTAAAATTAACCACTCCTCCCTTGATAGCAGAATATGCCGCAGGCATTGTCATTCCGGTATCATCATATACGGTAAAATCCGGTCCTACTACGCCATAGATGGATGCCATATTTACGATGCTACCGGAACCTTGTTTTTTCATTAGTACTGTTACCTGCTGGCACAAATAAAATAGGCTGTTCATCTGCACATCCACATTTTTTTTCCATGAGTCATAAGGAATATCTTCAAACTTAACCCCCCAGTCTTTAGTTCTCGGATAAGCATTATTCACCAATCCATCAATACGACCAAAATGCTGCTTCACAGTTACAACCAGATCATTAATGCTTTTCCCATCTGTAATATCCGCCTGTATCACACTCAGATCAGCAGTAGTTGTTGCATTGATATCGACATTCAGCACTTTTGCACCTTCCGCCTTTAGTTGCTGAACGATGGCCGTGCCAAGCAAACCAGAACCGCCGGTAACCAGAATTATTTTATCTTTTAATCTCATCTTCCTGTAAACAGATTTTTAATATTTTCAATGAATTACCAAAAGTGTTAAGAAGAGGTGTTACATTCTTACTGATGCAATCTGTGAAATAGGCCATCTGTTTAGTATAGGTATCTTTGATACTAAAATCCGGCTGATCAAAAACCACTTTACCACTCTCTGCAATGATCCTGTTATTCATCAGATCTACTATCCAGGTGTCATCCTCAAATACAATATCGATGGTGCGTTTTGCCTTTCTACGGAAATAATTCAAGAGGATAGTAGCAGTGAATCCATTATACACCCAACTGAAAGATGCAAAATCAACAGCAGAGATCTCTAAAGAAGAAGCGCTGGTCTTTATACTAATACTCCGGCTGGGCAATCCGAATAACCAGCTTATATAGTCCAGCTCATGAAACAAATCCAGGTGAACACCACCACCCATATCTGCCCTTGCACTGTAATTTTCTCTAAAGTCAATTTTGGGACGCCAGTCTGGTAAATAAGAACCTGCGTATACCAACACTTCATTGATACGCGGCCTTTCATCACTTATATACGCATGCAAAAACTGTAATACTGGGAGGAAGCGGAGATTACAGGCAACATACGTAGGAAGTTTCCACTGACTAATTTGCTGGTCCAGGATATCAAGATCATCCAGTACACTTGCAATAGGCTTTTCAAGAAATACTGGAATGCCCTTTTCTGTTAGGATTTTCACATATTCCGTATGTCTGAATGTGGGCGTTGAAACAATTGCAAAATCAACTTTCTCTGCTAATTCTTCCCATCCATAGATATTTACCACTCCTGCCACAGGTGCTGATCCGGCATGTGAACGTAATGCATAACAGATAGCGTCAGGATAAAGATTATCCAGTGCCTGCTTGTGCTTCGCAGCTATTGATCCATATCCAATGAATAACACATTCATGATAATTCAAAATCCAGTTTATTATTTTGAATAAGATATTCCAGGAAATCAAAATCTATAGGATGATCCAGATCAAAACAGGTGTGGGGCATCTCATAAATAACTGACTGCTCTGTAATCACCTTATTAGAAGCCTGTTCAAAAAAAACTCTTCTATACAGGTAGAAAGAAGCGTTTAACTCATATACCTGGGGAGCACTTTGTCTTGTTAAGGGGCCATTGGCACTATTTTTTACCAGGAAATAGAATCCATTTTCCTTCTTTTCCACCATATTGAAATAAGGATTTCTTCCGGCCTTATTTACAGAGAATAAGGTCTGCGCTTTTTCATCGGCAACAAACGATTCATAGGCTGCTTCCAAATCCTCTAAGGTGCGTAAGGGAGAAGTCACATCGAGATCCAATATATAATCGAAAGTGGTACTTAGGCCCTTTTCTTCAAACAACAGGATATCTTTGATAGCATCAACTTTGCCCGCTGTATCAGAAGCAAGGGTTTCGGGGCGTTGATAACCGGATACCAAACCACAGTTGGTCGCTATGCTACGGATTGCATCATCGTCTGTAGATAATGCGACTGTGCCATTATGCTTTTCAGCAAAAAGCTTAGCTATTTTGATAGTATAATCTATCAAAGGCCTGCCCGCTAATGGTTTTATATTCTTTCCGGGAATCCCTTTCGATCCTCCCCGGGCACATATGGTAATTAATATTGACGACATTGCTTTTAGAAATTGACATACTTAATATCTTGTGCAATCTTATAATCTTCATGTTTACTAATGTCCAGCCAACATCCGCATAATGAATAAGATGCCTCTTTTTTTCTTAGAGATGAGTAATACCATGAGGTCAGTTGCTTTGAAAAAAAAGTTCTTCGGATTTAGTTCCAGACATTATCACTTTATCAAGTAGATACCTCCATTTGAGCAGCAATTTTACTGTTACGCTTGAAGATACATTTATACTGGAGAAACTGTAATAAACAAAAGTTGGGCGAAATCCCACCTTAATTTTATAACAAGGCAGTGGATACCACTCTTATCTCCAGCCGATGAATATCTTTTAATTTCAGCAACGTCTGTTCCTCTAGGGCTTTGGGCACTCCGATGTTCATGGAGCAGAATAGTTGTAACTCCTGTGAATGGATGGTACAGTTCTGTTGTTTTACAACCATCATTACATCATTTAAAATCGTGTAATCAAAACTGAGCTGGTATTTTATTTCTATGTTTTTTTGTACCGCAGGAACGAGTTGCAGCACCATTGCTGCGGACATTTTATAAGCGTTAATTAGTCCGGGCGCACCCAATAATGTACCTCCGAAATAACGAACTACGACTACCAGTATATCTGTTAGTTGTTTGCTGTCTATTTGTCCAAGGATAGGCTTGCCTGCTGTACCGGAAGGTTCACCGTCATCACTGGCACGAAACTGCAATCCGTCTGTCCCCAGGCGGTAAGCGAAACAATGATGTGTAGCTTTGGGATGTTCTTTCTTCACTTCCTGCAGACATTCTTTTACCTGTTCTGTCGTTTTCACCGGCCATGCATAAGCCAGGAACTTACTGCCCCTGTCTTTAAATTCTGCTTTGGCTGTTTTCTCTATAGTAAAATAAATTTCCATGCTCTATTTTTTGGATGCCGGCCCTATATAATTGATCAGTAACAGGTTATTCTGTTTCAGATCGGTTTTAATCCGCACATATTTCTTTATAGTACCTGCGGTAATCTTCATCACAGCGGTATTCGGGGGAATACTACCCAAATTATCTGCCAGTAACAACAGGCGATTCTCTCCCGGTTCCAGTACAACAGATAACTTTTGATTTTGTTTTAATACCGGGAAACTGGTGACTATCAACCGGTCGTTGAGGCGGATGGAGACACTGTCCCCATCTTCTGCTGCATCGTCCCATAGTTCCAGTTCTACCTGCGGTGTCGCGACTGTCAGCTGGTCAACGAGACTGTTTTTACGTAAGGTGGTACGCGGGTCCTGCTGCAATTTCTTCAACTCTGAAAGTGAAGGTACTGATACCATCGCCGGAGGCGATACTCTCGCAGGAGGCGACACCGGCGCTGGCCCCGTTATTCGTGCAGGAGGAGCTATAACAGGAACCGGTTTAAAAGGTGGTGGCGTCCTGTAAAACTGTGCTACCAGGAAAGTGGCGTATGCATTAGGCCTTTGTGAAAAATCGTAGGTGTAATAGCCGCTGTCTGTCTGTGTCCTGAAAGCCCCTGTGTTAGGCGGGAGCCTGCCGTAATTATCCGCAAAGAAAGTAAGTATGTTCATACCTGTATCCAGCGGTATTGCGAGCACTTTATCTTCACTGCTGATAAATGCCCTGTCCAGCAGCGGGTTTCCGTTAAGTACTAATGATATAGTATCCCTGTCAATCGCATCTTCATCCCTTATGAGTACATGTAACATCAAATCAGATAAAGTGATTTTATCATAAATACCGAAGTAGATACTATCTTTTTCAGGATGTAAAATCCGGTTGGTATGCGGATGTATCCACGGTGTATTGTTTATTTTTTTCAGTGCGATAGAATCCTGATACAAGAAATTGCGCAACGCTACTTTGGAGCTTTCATAGATTTCATCATCGTCATATAATCCCTTCATGAATAATCCGAAAGAGCTGATCCACATTCTTTGCAGGGATAGTACGTTTTTATTGTAATTCAGTGTACCATTGAGGTACAGCATCCAGGAGCCAAGACTGAAAGGCTTTTCCTGTATGGGGAATTTATTCCTGCCTATACCTAACTGCCCGTCATTCTTTTTTGCGAGGAGTAATTCATAAATGCCAGAGAATCCACCGTATGATAGTTTTAGTTGTGCGGGATACAGCGCATTACGCTCTGGCTTGCCTATCTGCAATTCTATCTGAATAGGAGCAGCCGTAGCGTATGGTTTATGTTCCATTCTCCAGGTGCCTGTCCATTTATCTGTCTGGGCAGTTGCTGTCAGCACACAACATAATAATATCAGGGTTACTATAATTCTCATGATGTTTTCCTGTAATACATGATCCGGTCTCCTTCCAGATCTGTTTCATTTGTGAGCAATGCATTTTGTAAAACAGGAGCTGGCAGTCCTTCGGGGAACTGGGTTCTACCTGTAATTATACGGGCTTCATCCCATAGTCCTGCATCGATGAACTGCTGTAAAGTATTTGCACCGCCTTCCACGAGTACGCTTTGAATACTGCGTTCGTGTAAATGCTGCATGATCTGTGGTAATACCGGCTGTTGAAAATCTACCTGCACGGTTTCCTTTTGATCGTCCTTCGCTTCCGTAAAGAATAAAGTATTACCCTTCCACAAATGATAATTACGGGGGATTTTCAGAGTACGGTCTATTACCAGCCGGATAGGGTCTTTGCCTGTCCAGAGACGGTTATTCAGGCGCGGATTATCTGTGAGGGCTGTTGACGTCCCTACCAGGATACTCATTTCCTCACTACGCCAGCGATGCACCAGACGGTCTGTGAAAGCGTTGGAGATCCTTACCGGCTTACCATCCGGAGGCGCAATAAAACCGGCAGGCGATTGCGCCCATTTTAATATAATATAAGGGCGTTTCTGCTCATGAAAGGTGAAAAAACGGCTGTTCAGCTCCCGGCATTCTTTTTCCAGTATCCCTGTGCGGACCTGTATCCCGGCATTTTTCAATATCTCTATTCCTTTACCGGAGACTTTCGAGAATGTATCTACACAACCGATGACCACTTCTTTTATCCCCTGGGCGACTATCAGATTCGCACAGGGTGGTGTTTTACCATGATGGGCGCAGGGTTCCAGGCTCACATAGATTGTAGAAACCGCTATCAGTGGCTTATCTTCCTCTTTTACGGAGTTCACACAATTTACTTCTGCATGTGCAAAGCCATACTGGCGGTGATACCCCTCTCCTATAATACGGCCCCGGTACACCAGCACAGCACCTACCATAGGGTTAGGCGCTACATGTCCTGCCCCCAGCTTTGCCAGTTGCAGGCAACGCTGCATAAAAAATTCATCAAAGGTGCTGTCCAATATTATACTTTTGTGTGCAAAAATATCGTTTCATCGGCGATTTTCCTCTGAACTTCAATTTTTTATGACAATACAAGCCGCATTTACACTGATCATCAATACACTGGGTCCCCTGCAAGGCAACAGGGAAGCGGCTAATATCGCTCATATAGTGATTGAACACATTACAGGAATGGGTAGGATGGACAGGGTTATTTATAAGGATAAACTGCTTTCACCTGCTCAGGAAGAACAATTACAGCAGGCTCTTAATGCATTACTAAAACACGAACCTGTTCAGTACGTCACCGGTAAAGCCTGGTTTTACGGGTTAGAGTTTACAGTAAACAGGAATGTACTGATCCCAAGACCAGAAACTGAAGAACTGGTAGAATGGATTGTAAAGGATACACACACGCCGGTTAAAATACTGGATATAGGTACAGGTAGCGGAGCGATTCCCATTGCCCTGAAAAAAGATCTCCCGGCTGCCACAGTGTGGTCCGTAGATGTTAGTGCAGGGGCATTGGAAGTAGCATCTCAAAACGCCACACAATTAAACTTAAATGTTCATTTTGAACAAATAGATATATTAGATACTACAGCAACTCATTCCCTGCCTTTGTTTGATATAATAGTCAGCAATCCTCCTTATATTTGCGAAAGTGAGCAGAAAGATATGGAAGAGCAGGTAATAGCCTATGAACCCAGGATAGCCCTCTTTGTACCCGATAACGATGCATTACTTTTTTACAGGCAGATAGGTTTATTAGCTAAAGAAAAGTTAGTACCCGGAGGCTTGTTATACTTTGAAATAAATGAAGCATTCGGAAAAGAGGTTGTAGCATTGTTAGAAAAGCAGGGATTTAAGAATGTAATTTTAAAACAAGACTTGTACACGAAGGACAGGATGGTTAGAGGAGAAAATTAAGACATAAAAAAACCGGCTCTCATGAGCCGGTTTTTATTTATATCAATTTCTTACCAGGATCTATCCCTTACTCTGCGGATTCGCTGTTGCCAGCACCACCTTCGCTCCTATCTCCCTGGCCAGTTCCATGATCCTTACAATATCTTCTACCGGTACGGATTTCTCTGCATTGATAACAATCGTAGGATCTACGTTCTCTTTAGACAAAACAGGGGCCAGCTTCTCTTTCAGACTTTCAAAAGGAACTTTATTAGTACCAATAAAGAACTCTCTTTTATCATTAATACTCACTACGACCGTCTGCTTAGACTTGGTATTGCTTTTCGCTTTGGGAAGCGTGAGTTTGATTACGTTTGGATTGGCCAGCGTAGATACGATCAGGAAGAACAACAACAGAATGAACAGGATATCATTCAGTGCTCCGCTGTTCATCTCTACGTGCCGTTTTAATTTTCTATTGCGTAGGTCCATATTTACAATTACGAAAATGATCAAATTACCTTGTCGGCTCCTGCAAAATATCAATAAACTCGGACGAAGCGCCTTCCATCTTATTGATCACTTTATCTATCTGTGCATTCAAAAAGCTGTAACCAATGAAGGCTACCAGACCAATGATCAGACCACTGGCGGAAGTGACCATCTTCACATAAATACCACCGGCAATTGTTCCCAGCGTGATATCCGATGTAAGGGAGATATTGTAGAAAGTCTGGATCATACCGGCAATTGTACCGAGGAAACCGAACATAGGAGCGATACCTGCTATAATAGACAGGATCACCAGGTTCTTTTCCATCTTGTATATTTCCAGCTTACCTACGTTCTCCATTGATTTTTCTATACTATCGATAGGCTTGCCTATACGCTGTATACCTTTGTCTATCATACGGGCTATAGGACTGTTGGTGTTCTTCGACAAAGAACGCGCAGCCGCAATATTCCCACTGGAAATGTGGTCCCTGATCATAGGCATAAAGTTATCTTCCAGCTTGCCTGCCTTCGAAATAGTGAGAAATCTTTCTACGAATGCGAAAACGGCAATCACGGAAAGGATACCCAATGGTATCATTAACACCCCACCCTTCATCAGCAGATCCCATAACCTGAGCGTCTGTTCTGAAGAAGCGATTTGACTTACCCCACCGGCTACTGTATCTGCCTTTGGCCGTAATAAAGAATCCTGTAATAATGTAACTAATCCTAAGAGCATGAAAAAAATTTTAACCCTGCAAAAGTATTAAATTCAAATGCAATAAGAGGGAAGATACCAATAATATGGTAAACATTTAACGAATATCGCGCCAAAATATTATGAATGCTCTTCCCAAACCTGTGCCAGATGCACGATTGTTTGTACCGCTTTCTGCATATCCTGGACGCTCACATACTCATATTTGCCATGTAACGCCATTTCCCCCGTAAATATATTCGGACAGGGTAATCCCATAAAAGAAAGACGGGAACCATCTGTCCCTCCCCGGATGATCATACGTAAAGGCTCAACACCGGCACGCCTGATGGCTTCTTCGGCATAAGCGGTTACCTGTGGATGCAGGTCCAGCATCTCTCTCATATTACGATACTGCTCCGTAACCGTTAATGTGGCGCTGGCCTGCGGATACTTAGCCATTACTGTTTCCATGATATTGCGCAGGAAAGCAGCATGTTCGTCCAGTTTGGAAGTGATAAAGTCGCGCAGAATGAAGTCGATCTCTGCCTGCTCTACAATACCATTCACTCTAACCGGGTGAATGAACCCCTGCCTGTCTTCCGTAGTTTCGGGAGATAAACTGTCCTTAGGCAGGGCATCTATTATTTCAGCGGCGATTTTTACCGCACTTATTAACTTGTCTTTAGCAGTACCCGGATGTACGCTCACCCCTTTGATCACTATTTTAGCCCCATCAGCAGAAAAGGACTCGTTTTCCAGAGAACCACGTTCCCCACCATCCATGGTATAACCAAACTGCGCTCCCAGCTTCTGCATGTCCAGCTTTTCCACGCCACGCCCCACTTCTTCGTCCGGGGTAAAGAGGATGCGGACAGCTCCATGTTTAATCTCAGGATGATTGATCAGGAAGTTAACGGCATCCATGATTTCAGCCACACCGGCCTTATCATCTGCTCCCAGTAAGGTGGTACCGCTGGCAGTGATGATGTCGTCACCTTTTCTTTCCTGTAAATAAGTATGTACAGATGATTTGATAATGGTATCGCCTTCGGGCAGTACAATATCCCCTCCATCATAATTAGAATGAATAATTGGCTTTACATCTTTTCCACTGCTGTCCGCAGAGGTGTCCATATGCGAGCAGAAACAGATGACAGGCACCTTTTTCTCTGTATTGGAAGGTAGTGTAGCATATACATATCCATGTTCGTCCAGCGCGGCATCCGTGATGCCAATAGCCTGCAATTCGGCTACGAGCAAGCGTCCCAGGTCTTTCTGTTTTTCCGTGGAGGGAAAGCTCTTGCTGAGCGGATCAGACTGTGTATCTATCTGAACATAACGCATAAAGCGTTCGGTCACCGTGTATTTATAATCGCTAAACATATTGCAAACGTACACAAATTTCGGATGGCGGTAAATGAGACAGAAAATTTTACTGTTTACCTCTTTGTTTTCTGACTAAACAGAATATAACACTTGTACAACCTTATTATAAAGAACAAAACACCAAATAATAAACATTTAACTATTTATTTGAACTATATATTTAGGTTTGTAAAGAACATTAAACCAACAACCCATATATATGCAAACCAACGTTCTTGGATATCCGCGTATCGGTAGTAACCGTGAATTAAAAAAAGCGAACGAAGCCTTCTGGGCAGGTAAAATGTCCTTGGAAAGATTACAGCTCACTGCAAGAGAACTTCGCAGACAAAACTGGGAAACCTTGCAGGCTGCCGGTATAGACCTCATCCCCTCCAATGATTTCTCCCTGTATGACCAGGTACTGGATATGTGTCTGATGACCGGCACCGTGCCGGCCCGCTTTAAACCTCTGATGGAAAGCCTGGCAAATGTTAGCAGTCCTGAGTTATATTTCGCCATGGCACGCGGTTATCAGAAGAACGGCTATGATAGCACTGCTATGGAAATGACCAAATGGTTCGATACCAATTATCACTACCTGGTACCGGAATTCGATGCTTCTCAGACATACAGACTATTCTATAATAAGTGCCTGGATGAATTTAAAGAAGCATTATCCATAGGTATTCACACCAAACCTGTGTTAATAGGCCCCGTTAGCTTTTTATTACTGGGTAAGATCAAAGATGAGCAATTACAGATAGCTGATCTGCTGGATAAACTGCTGCCCGTTTATATTGAGATGTTACAATCCCTGCAACAGGCAGGTGCTACCTGGGTGCAGATAGATGAGCCTACACTGGTGCTGGACCTTACCCCTATAGAGCAATCACTTTTCCAGTATGCATATAATAAGATCAAAGCGGCTGTTCCGGAACTGAAGATCATACTGGCTACATATTTTGGCGGATTGCAGGATAATACCGCACTCACACTCAAATTACCGGTACAGGCACTGCATATTGATCTGGTAAGGGCGCCGGAGCAACTGGACCACATCTTATCTCTGATACCATCGGCCATGCAGTTGTCTATAGGTGTGGTGAACGGCCGTAATATCTGGAAAAATAACTATGATCAGTCGCTGGTACTGATTAAAAAAGCCATAGCTGCCTTAGGTGAGGAACGTGTATTCATCGCTACTTCCTGCTCTTTATTACATACTCCTTATGATCTTGAACTGGAAGAACTTCCTCTACAAAAAAACTGGATGGCCTTCGCCAAACAGAAAGTAAATGAGTTAAAAGAACTGAAACAGATCATAGCGGGCAATACTTCTTTGTTAGCCTTAAATCAGGCTGCAATGAAAGACAGAAGCACCTCTTCCATCATACACAAACCTGCTGTAAAAGCACGTCTGGCTGCACTTACTGATACTGATGACCAACGTAAAAATACTTTCGGAATAAGACAAAAAGTACAGGAAGAAATATTACAACTCCCTCTCTTCCCTACTACCACTATCGGCTCTTTTCCTCAGACGGAAGAGATCAGAAAATTAAGGGCTGATCTGAAAAAAGGAAAGATCGACCAGGATCAATATGATGCAGAGATCAGTAAAGCCATTACTGAATCTGTAAGATGGCAGGAAGGACTTAAAATTGATGTACTCGTACATGGTGAATTTGAGCGCAATGATATGGTGGAATACTTTGGTGAACAACTGGAAGGATTTGTGTTTACAAAGAATGGCTGGGTACAGAGTTATGGTTCCCGCTGTGTAAAACCACCCGTTATATATGGCGATGTAGAGCGCATTGCACCGATGACCGTGAAGTGGAGCAGCTATGCACAGTCTATCACCAATAAGCCTGTGAAGGGGATGTTAACAGGTCCTGTGACTATCCTGCAATGGTCTTTTGTACGCGATGATCAGCCAAGGGAAGATACGACCATGCAAATAGCACTGGCTATCAGAGATGAAGTAACGGATCTTGAAAAAGCAGGTATTAAAGTGATACAGGTGGATGAACCTGCTATACGCGAAGGCCTTCCTTTACGGCATGCCGACTGGCAACAGTACCTCAACTGGGCAGTGAAAGCTTTCAGGATTGCTGTCTCTTCTGTAGAGGATGCAACACAGATTCACACCCACATGTGTTATGCTGAGTTCAATGATATTATCAACAATATTGCGGCCATGGATGCGGATGTGATTACGATAGAAACATCGCGCTCACAGATGGAACTGCTGGAAGTATTCTCTGTATTCAAATATCCTTATGAGATCGGCCCCGGTGTATATGATATTCATTCTCCCCGTGTACCTACCGTTCAGGAAATGACGGAATTACTGGAAAAAGCAGTACAGTTATTACCTGCAAGGAATATATGGGTAAACCCCGACTGTGGACTGAAAACCCGTAAATGGCCGGAGACTGAACAGGCATTGCGGAACATGGTGGCTGCTGCTCAGAATATGCGTATAGCGATAAAAGAACATGCTTAAACAGTGAGAAAATGCATCAAAAGCAGTACTGCCAGACAGAAAACTGCTTTTGACACATTTTCCATACTTCAAAAGTTCAAATCCTGCCATAGATTATGTAGCTTTAGCGTAGTAAACATTGTTTATGAAATGCATAATACTTGAGGATAACCCCCAGGATCTGGATTTAATACGATGGTATATTACGCAGGAAAGCAGTCTTGAACTGAAAGCATCATTTACTTCCGTTCCGGATGCACTTTCTTACATAAATGAATTTGAGCCCCCTCTCCTTTTTATGGATATTGATATGCCCGTAATGAAAGGAATTGACCTTTATAAAAAACTACAATACCGTCCTGTCTGCATTTTTGTAACGGCCCATAGCGAATATGCAATAGAAAGTTATGAAACACAGGCATTCGATTTCATTTTAAAACCCCTTACGGCCAATCGTTTTAACCGCTGTGTAAGTCGCCTTACAGAATATGAACAATTAAAAAAAAGGGCCGATCTTTACGATACCTTATTCGAAACACAGTCTGTCATGATCAAAGAAGGTACTGCTGTACACAGGGTACCACTGAATGATATTATTTATATTGAGGCACTGAACGACTATAGCAAGGTAGTTACTAAAACAAGGAACTATATTACACTCAGCAAACTGAAGCACTTTTTAGAAAAATTACCTTCAAAAGATTTTATCAGGATCCACCGTAGTTATGCTGTCGCTAAACAATCAATTGAAAACATAACCGGGAACGAATTAAAAATTGCAGGACAACAATTACCCATTGGTAAAACATTCCGTCTAACCCTAAAAATGGAATTAGCTTCTTAACATACCCCCAAAAATAAATTACATGAAAACTTCCAAAACCAAATCAATTGAACCCACTGATAATCCTGAAATGGGCATTCATCTGGTGGTACCACATGGTATCGAACTGAACAGCGACAAAATGAAGGTCTCTGTTAAAAACCAACAGATCATTATAGACCTGGGAACTCCAACAGAGAAAGTTTCCAACCAGGCGACAGGCATAAAAAAAATCCTTAATCCACCGCCGCCGCCTAAAGGACATAAACGACCTTTGAAGGATATATTAAAGAACCTGAAGTTCACTATCACTACTTCAAATCATCCTGATAAGTAGTATGGGCAGGATCATTCTAATCCTGTTCTTTTTATCAACAGGCTTTTGCAGCCTCGCTCAAAACAAATTTAAAAAGCTGGTATCCGCAGCTTATGATAGCAGTATGCATGGTCAATACCGTACAGCCATCAATTTATTACATACGGCCGCTGCTTTGAAAGGGACTGATACCGGCTATAATGAATCAATAAATCTGTATTACGGCAACAATTATGAAGCATTGAATAAAATTGATTCAAGTATCTATTATTACGGAGAAGCACTAAAGTATTATGAAGGCACAAAAGATTATGCCTCAATTGCTTTTATCTATAACCACCTTGCCTCGGCAGAAATCAACTTTACAAAGAGATATGATAAAGCAATAGATTATTTCAAAAGACAGGCCAGCTATTCGCTGCTACAAAAAGACAGCAGCAGCCTGTTTGATTGTTATAATAATATAGGCATTGCTTACAAGATCATCAACCAGTATGATTCAGCGCTTACTTATTTTAGTAAAGTGACTGCCGATAATTCCATCTATAACACTTCCAGGAACAGGGCATTGTTATTTACGGCAGACACATACTCATTAATGAAGCAGTATGAACGGGCATTGAACTATTATAATAAAGCAATCGATATCCTGCTATCACTAAATGATAGCGCTTATCTGTTCATCGGCTATCTCAATAAGGGGGATTGCCTGATGAAACAGGACCGCTTTACAGAAAGCATGTCCAGCCTGAAACAGGCACAAAAATACCTCCATGCAGCCACTGATGATAATGATACAAAAGTATTATATCATAATCTTGCGTACGTATATGACAATACCGGTGACTATAAAAACGCTTTCTTTTATAAAAACCTGGAAGCTGTTTTAAAAGACAGTATCAATACTGCTGACATTGAACGGGCAGCAGCTGAAGCAGATGCTAAATTTGAGGTACGCAGGAACCACGACAGCCTGTTGATCAGCCAGCAAAACCTTGCACTATCAAAAGATCAGTCCAGTGTAAGGCAGCGCAATTTTATCATCGTACTCATTATTGCCCTTGCTATCAGCCTGCTGGCCTTCCTTGCTTTCAGAAACCTGGGCATTCGTAAAAGAGCGAATCAGAAACTGGAATTGGAAAAGCAGAAAGTAGAAACACTGGCAGGCGAACTGGAAGAAGCCAATCAAACAAAAGCAAAACTGTTCTCTATTATCAGCCATGATCTCCGCAGTCCTATCAGTTCATTATACGCGCTGTTTAAATTAAAGGAAATAAAAGCCGGTGGTGAGGGTGAGGAAAGTGAGCAGCTAACCCCACTGCTGGACACTATGGAAGACCTGCTGATCTGGAGCAAGAGCCAGATGAACAAATTTACCCTTCAGCCAGTTATGTTAATGGTTCACGACGTCTATCAGGAACTGATCAGATTATACCATGATGTGGCAGAAGAAAGGCATATCACTATTGTAAATAATACAGCACCCGAAATAAAAATCCGCACAGACGAGAATCTCCTGAAAACGATCCTGCGTAATACGATTTCCAATGCTATTAGTCATGCATTACCACATTCTACTGTAATGCTGAATGCCGGCACTACTGATAAAGGCATTATCTGTTCTATCATAAATGAGGCAGATAAAACTACGTTTGAACTGCTTGAACTCAGGTTACTGCATGCTTCTCCCGATAGCGGCAGCAATGGACTGGGACTATTCCTTACAAAAGAATTTATGCAGAAACTGCATGCTGCCATTGATCTGACATATACCAACGGACATATCCATCTACAGATCTACATTCCCTTTTTACCTGCTTAAATTCGTTTACAGATTATTTCATCACGTTTACAGAGTAATTCCTTAAGCGTCTGCCCAACATAACTACTTTCGACTCCACAACAATTAATCACCCCCAAAAACAAAATGTTATGGCAGACGTAATGAAAGTACTTAGTGATCTCAAGTACAAAGCTGTAGGTGTTGACCCCAACGCCCAAAAAATGCCTGAAGGGTATTTTGTATCTTTTCGCCCCATCGGATTACCAATCCCTAAAGAAGATTTTGAAAATCCATGGACGCCTACCGGCTCCAATCTGAAACAAATCCTTGATTCGAAGTCTAAAACACCAGGTAGTAATAGTACTACGGGCCAGGACCCTGCTACGATACAGCCGGTATCAGCAAGTAAGCAACTGGATGATATGCAATTCCTGAGCGCTGGTATCGGAGCAAGCATGCAGGCATTTCTGCAAACCTTTATGCTGACCGATGCCAAGATTGTGCTGGATAGCTCTTATCGTGCTGCTCCGGACCAAAGCAAGATCAATGACGCCTGGTTTGCGATCGTCAATGGCGCCAATGGCATTGCTCCCGATCTGGAACTGAACGACGAGATGAAAAAATCCGTCGACAAAGCACATGCCGTGTTAATGGATGCCAACGGAGACTCCACCCCGCATTACGAAAAATACGTGGAGTCCCGCGATAAGTACCAGACAGCCGTACGCACCAGGGATAAACAGTACGCCAATGCGCTTTCAGATCCTATGAAATTACAAATGTGGCCCATGCAGGGCAAAACCTATCAGGACGATGTGGATTTTGCATGGGACCAATGGCAATCTTTTGGTTTTAAACAGGAGATTGATGAAGCTATCGCAATATTAGCCAGTCAGGGTATAGATCCTGCTATATTAATGATCGCCAGGGCAAAACACAAATATGAGAACAGCCTGGTAACTATTCCTTCTGTAGGAAATATCCCTTATACCTTTATGACCCCTTCTAAATGGTATTCTGCCACTGATGGCGATGGCTGGAACAGTTATTCTCAAACCGATTTTCACTCAGAAGTACATTTTGACTCCCAAACCAGTCATACTGATGCCGGTGGCGGTTTCAGCATAGGTTTCTTTTCTGTTGGAGGAGGTGGCTCTGCCGACAAAACAAAAACATCGCTGAACATTCAGACAGAAGGACTGACCATCGAATTTGAATATGCAACGGTAGATATTCAACGTCCCTGGCTGGATACTACCTTACTGAATCTTAATAACTGGTTCCTGGTGGGCGATTATCCTGCCAGTTGTATCTCTAACGGTACATTTAACCAGCAATTCAGACAGGACAATCCAACTGCAATGCTGTTCCTGCCTTCAATTGTTACCAGCCTGATTGTCGCCAGAAATGTAGTGATCAAATGGAACAAAAAATCTACTGATATCGAAACATTGAGAACAGCAGCTTCCGGCGGAGGATCTGTAGGTTACGGACCATTCTCTATATCTGCTCATCACAGTGAATCTCACAACAAACAGGATTTTACGTTTGATGAGAACAGCCAGGGGATCTCCATTGAAGGTGTACAGGTGATTGGCTATGTATCTGTCATCACACCCGGATCACCCAAGAAAAATGGCAAGGATTTTATGCAGAAGAAAAAAGATGAACAGCCAAAGACTACTCCTGCAGCTACTCCTGCCCAGCCTGCACCAGCTCCGGCCCCGGTTAAGTAATCACCTTCACCATTGAGGCTGTACTAAAACAAATTCCCCAAAACATCATTCAAAAGAAAGTATACTTTCTTTTGAATGATGACTAATCCTTTATCATGGACATCAACAATCTCATGGAAAATGTGCGTGCATTTTTCTCCGAGCAATATAAAGGTGTAGAGAACTCCAATTCCTTCATCTCTTTCGAGCCCCTCGGCAGTATGATAGATCCCTCAGATTTCATGGATGATAATAACGGGGTATCTGATCTCAAGGCAATTGAACAACTGTCTATATTAGGTGACCGTCTTCCACAGATAGAAGAAGTTTTTATACCTGATACAGGCCGGTTAAGCAGTGCCTATGAAACACTCATCGAAAGCGCTGTTTTTTCGGGTGTGAAGATTAAAGCAGAAGACAAATCCAGCTATATCGCCCGTTTTAGTGAAGAAAAATCAGAAGCCCTGTTAAAACTGGACGAAGGGAGAAAAGCATCCATCAATATGCCGGAAGGAAGTTATCTTCCTGTATACAGCTTCCCTAAAAAATGGTATGATACAAGCGGCTCTTTCTGGGTAAATAAAACTTTTTCTTCCGCTGAAACACCACCTCCGGCTACATCTCCTCCTCCCCCTGGCAGAAGACCCTTTTTAGGATGGAGGACCAAACTGTCCGTAGACCCGGAAACATTGATCGTAGCGAATATTCAAACTCCACCTGCCGCAACCCGGCCAGCCAGATTAAATATTCCGTTGCGTACACGGTTCCAGGAGATTAACAGACCGGTTAACGTTGCGGCTACTGTCAGACCCATGAATACTGTCGCTGCATTGAATACAACAGTAAATCCGGTAGCTGCAAAACCTGTGATGGAAATGCGAAACTTAAATCTCTTAAATAAGATAGATTTTTCCGACAGGATCCGTGTTACCCAGCAGTTAGTAAAAGATGATACGGCCAATGTGGCTCCTGTACATTCCAATGCATTTTCCATGTCGTTTGATTACTGTCTGGTATACCTGCAAAGACCATGGTTCAATACATCGCTATTCACTTTTTCAAACGTCTGGTATAGTCTCTCTTTACAGGAAAATTATTTTTCCAATGGTCTGAAAGATGAAAGTAACCACGGAATACTGAAGTGCATTCCAACAGCCATGATCCTGATAAAAAATTTGAAAATAACAGCTGCCTGGACAGATGATGATAAGTCAAATGCAAAAAACAGTATTGGTCTGGGCGTATTCAATCTGAATAACAGTGAATTTATCGACAATGCACTGATCACTCCCGGTATGCAGATCATTGGCTGGATGTGCGAAGTATTACCCAAACTACCGGCTCAGGGAGACCCGAACATTATATCATAACATTAAAAAATATTAACCCCATGAACGACGTAACAACAAGGGTATTGGATGAACTCAATACCATACCCGGAACAAGTGTAAGACCCGGACTCTCCAGAATAGAAGACGCAAAACCTTTTATATACGAATTCGTACAAAGATACTTTGCATCCGACTATGATAATGTAGCCGTGATGAATAACGATGAACTCTTTGGTTATTTACAAACACTGGATAAACAGGTACTGGATTTTACTTTTGATACACAGGAAAAACAGGTCCGCTTCACAACAGTGGAAGACACCACTCTAAATGAACAAACATTATTAGTTACGGATAATCAAACCCAGCCGGATTTTGAGACGATCATACTGGAAAGGGATGGGGATGTAATCCCTAAACTTGTAGCTGTAAGCCTTCCGGCCTCATTGGATTTATCTTCATTTACAGCAGGCGGATTGCCATTTCATGTATTCTTCCATCCTACACTGGGTCAGAACACCGCATCATATTATACTGCTGTTAACCAAACCGGAAGAGAATCTTTGAAAGACACCATTGACGGGAACTACTCTCCTTATGGCTGGGATTTTTTATTCTTTATCATCCTTCGGAATCTAAGCTATCAGGCCAATACAAATATCAATGCAAACAATGTTATCAATGAATGGGCAGGTAAAGGGCTGCTCTATCAAATAGCGAATGCAGATAAACATGTGATCAATATTATTCCTGTTCTTGATCCACAAAAAAATGGTGGTGACTTTGAAAAACCAGATAGCCATTTGCAGATCTTAAAAGAAGTACAACAGTTTTTGCTTAACCGGCAGGGAACTGTAAATGAAAATCTGTTACCCATAGGTAAGTGCGCTGTTTCAGCTTTCAGCAGCGGACATTTATGCAGTAATAATCTTCTGCAGGCTTCCGGCAACAACAGTTTCAGCGAATTCTACGGAGATGCCTTGCAGGAAGTATACATGTTTGATGCACCTGTTCAAACCAACGACAACTGGGTACAACTGGCAAATGCATGGGCACAGAAATATGGGGAAGAAAAAGTGGTAAGAGCCTATTCTCAGTGGACACCCACCAACGTGAACCTGTTACTGGCCAAAGGTCAGGCGCCTGTCAGCAGTAAACTGGTTGTAAACAGCGATAATCCTAATCGCTCTTTTGCGCAACTCGGACAAGCATTTTTCAAAAACATCATCAGCAATTCAGATTGGCAGGCTATGCATCAGGCTATTCCTTCATTGATGCTGAATGATGCTTTATCAAGAAGTCAATTTTAAACACTCCAAAAATAACAATCATGAAAACTACATTTTACAGATCTCCTGATGCACAGGGTGGAACAATAGCAGATACAGCTAACCAGGGCGTTACTGATATTTTCGGTATGGACAGCAGGGATACCGGCACCACAGGAGATGCAGACACTACAGCTAAAGCAGAAGATCCTTCCTCTCTCGTTCCTACAGAAAACACATGGGTAAGCAACGATGGCGGTACCACCATTGTTTCCGATCCTGTACAGGGTGAACCCTATGATTTCTGTATCACCATCGCCAACAAGGGTAAGACGGATTCAGGCAGCTTTATGGTGAAATTCGTACTGAGTGGAGACCAGAACCCACCACTGGAATTGCCAACTGAAGCAATGGACAGCCTGGCGCCTGGCGCCAGTGTGCTGGCAGTAGTACACTATGGCGCCTTTGAAAACAAATTTGGGATTTTCCATGTTCAGGCAACGGTGTATACAGCTGATGGAAAGCAGAATATCAGTACTGATGCAGGGTTCGACTTTACGATCCATTCGCTTTAAACAACTGTATTTAAAAAAAAGGGCCGTATCAAAAGTAATTTGATACGGCCTTTTTTTAGACTAATTTTGGGGCATGGCCCATCATGAAACCGTAACATGTCCGCGCTGTAAAACAGCCTTTGAGTGCCGGGTTGGTTCAATACTCCAATGCCAGTGCCAGCAGGTGATATTAACGGAAGAAGAGCGTGCCTATATCAATGAAACATACAGAGAATGCCTGTGTGCCAACTGTCTCACAATAATGCAAAAAATATACAATAGTCATGGCATACGAAAAACAGATTGAAGAATCAGTTACCCGCATCTTTAAAGCCGTATTTCCAAACACAGTAAACCATTATGATACGCTTTTCGGTGGTACTGCGATGCAACTCATGGACGAAGCAGCTTTTATCACCGCTACACGTTTCAGCCGTATGCGCATGGTAACGGTTTCCAGCGATCGTATAGATTTCAAGAAAGCAATACCGGGTGGTACCATTATAGAACTCGTGGGAAAAGTAGTGCATGTAGGGAAAACAAGTCTGAAAGTAGAAGTAGATATTTTTGTGGAACAGATGTACAACACACATCGTGAAAGAGCCATATCAGGCAGTTTTACCTTTGTGGCCATTGATGATCAGAAAAGACCGACACAGATCGTATTACTACATGATTAAAAATAAAAAGGTCACGTACTGCTACGTGACCTTTTCTATTGTGTAATAACTTACTCCTATTTGATCTCTACCAGCTCGATATCAAACACCAGTGCTTCACCAGCCAGCGGGTGGTTAGCATCCAGGGTAATAAATTCACTGCCGATAGCCGCTACCTTTACAGGGAATACCTGTCCTTCAGGATTGCTCATCTGCAAGTCCATACCAACTTCCGGATTCAATTCAGCCGGGATGTTATCTTTTGGAAATTCCATGATCAGCTCAGCGTTTTTAGGGCCGTATGCTTCATCAACAGGAATTTCGAGGGTTCTTTTATCACCCACTTTCATATCGATCACACCATTATCGAAGCCTTTAATAACCATACCTGCACCTACCTGGAACTCCAGCGGGTCCCTGCCTTCTGAAGAATCAAATGTAGTTCCATCGGTCAGGCGGCCATGATAATGTACACGTACCGTATCTCCGTTTTTAACTTGCATAATAATAAAGTATTAAGTGTTTACTGGATTAATACCTGCAAGGTAAGAAAATTTATATACCCACGAACCAGCCTTAGCATTGGTTATAGAGGTCTATCGTCTATGGACTATTTAAAGTAAATTTACGCCCATGTATAAAATCATCATCCCGTTATTTATATGGATGGCCTGCAGCTTTACTGCCAGCAGCCAGGTTATTACCGGAGCCGACAGGACCAATGAATACCTTCCCCTGCTGAAAGGCAAAAGGGTGGCGTTGCTGGTCAATCAGACTGCTACCATAGGACATACACATCTCGTAGATTCTTTGTTAAAACTGGGCATACATATCCAGAAAATATTCAGTCCGGAACATGGGTTCCGCGGGAAAGCGGATGCCGGAGAGAAAGTGGGTAACGGTAAAGATGCCGCTACCGGCCTTACTATTGTATCCTTATACGGTAAACACAGGAAGGCGGATGCAACAGATTTAAAAGATGTAGATATCTTAGTGTTTGATATACAGGATGTAGGCGCACGCTTCTATACTTACATCTCCTCTTTACAGGAGCTAATGGAAGCTGCCGCAGAAAATAAAAAACCACTGATCGTACTGGACAGACCCAATCCTAACGGACATTATGTAGACGGGCCTATCCTGGATACAGCCTTCCGCTCCTTCGTGGGCATGCAGCCTGTTCCCATTGTACATGGTATGACCGTAGGAGAATATGCAGGGATGCTGAACGGGGAAAAAATGCTGAAGAATAAGGTACACTGCCGGCTGACGGTTATTCATTGCCAGCATTATGACCATCAT
The DNA here is from genome assembly GCF_009758125.1 of Chitinophaga oryziterrae. Taxonomy (GTDB): domain Bacteria; phylum Bacteroidota; class Bacteroidia; order Chitinophagales; family Chitinophagaceae; genus Chitinophaga; species Chitinophaga oryziterrae. The sequence goes on along the minus strand of NZ_WRXO01000001.1, from coordinate 950,582 downwards.
ACTATTTACCTGCTGCCAATAAGCCCTTCGCCCAATCTGCCCAATATGGCATCCATTTACCTGTACCCTTCCACCTGCTTATTTGAAGGTACGGCCTTTAGCCTGGGACGTGGTACAGACCTGCCATTCCAGGTATTCGGCTCTCCGCTGCTGTCTAAAAACCTCTTCTCTTTTACGCCTCACAGCACTGAAGGCGCTAAAAACCCTCCCCTGAAAGATACTACCTGTTACGGGTACAATCTTACCGGAACTCCGGAACAGGTAAGGGCTGAAATGGATGGACGGGTGCAGTTGAAATGGCTGATACAGGCTTACAAACTATTCCCTGATAAAGAAAAATTCTTTATCCCCTATTTTAAGAAACTGGCAGGTAATGCGATGCTGCAGGAACAGATCAAAAAAGGGTTAAGTGAGGAAGAGATCCGTAAAAGCTGGGAACCAGGTTTAACAAGATTTAAAACTACGAGGAAGAAATATTTATTATATGCAGAATAATACCAGGATCATCTTTATGGGTACACCGGACTTCGCAGTGGCTTCACTGGATATACTGGTACAGAATGGATATAACGTAGTAGCGGTGATTACAGCTCCTGATAAACCTGCCGGACGTGGATTACAGTTACAGGAAAGTGCGGTAAAACAATATGCCGTCTCCAAAAATATTAAAGTTTTACAACCCGAGAAGCTGAAAAACCCTGCCTTCCTGGAAGAACTGAAGGCTTTACAGGCTGATTTACAGGTAGTGGTGGCCTTCCGTATGTTACCGGAACTGGTGTGGGATATGCCTCCTCTGGGGACTATCAACGTGCATGCCTCTCTCCTCCCCAATTATCGCGGGGCCGCGCCAATTAACTGGGCGATCATTAACGGAGAGAAAGAATCCGGTGTTACGACGTTTAAATTGCAGCATGAGATTGATACCGGCGATGTGTTATTCAGTCAGGCAGTGCCGATCAGGGATGATGAAACTGCCGGGGAACTGCATGATGAGCTGATGCAGACAGGTGCACAGTTGTTGTTAAAAACAGTACAGGCAATAATTTCCGGGGATGCACATGAAAAACCGCAGGCACAGATGAATGCTGCGGATGTTAAACATGCACCTAAGATCTTTAAAGAGAATTGCCAGATCGACTGGAAATTACCTGTTGACCAGATCTATAATTTAATAAGGGGATTAAGTCCTTATCCCGCTGCCTGGTCTACGTTACAGGGCAAAGGGATTAAAATTTTCAAGGCGGAGAAAGAACATGTTACACCTAAAGTAGCTCCCGGAGAGTTTGTGACAGACAATAAAACGTATCTGAAAATTGCAGCGGCAGATGGTTATCTTTCTTTGTCAGAGATACAGTTAGAGGGGAAAAAGAAAATGGATATAGAAGCTTTTTTAAGAGGATACAGAGTTACAAACTAAAAAACCGCTTCTTTTTTTTGTGATGGTTCAAAGCGCCATCACAAAAAAAGAAGCGGTTTTTGCAGGGAGAAGCGCTCCCCCCTGAAATAATTTAGTCTTCGTAATTCAGCTCTACATAGAACTTAGTATCGCTGGTACCTAATGCTTCCAGCGCAGAATCACTCAGTTTAATGATAAGTCCGGCATTCTGCTTGATCTGCGGAATGGATTCCAGCACTTTTGCATAAATATATTTACCGTTCAGCGGATTGGTTACTTTGATGATAGTTCCTCTCTGCGCAGTATTATGCAGCGCATAATATTTACCTGCACCGGCATTGCTCTTAAACCATCCACCAGGGCCTTTCTCTGTAGTTACTTTACCCTTGCTGGTCTGCTGTGCGTACAGTTGTTCGAAAGAACCCGAAGCAACCGGCGCCGTTTTCACTGGCTCCGGGGCTGGTGTTGATGCCGGTGGTGTAGTTACTGGTGTATCAGGTTTGGTTGTAACCGGTTCCGGCTTAGCTGGCTCTGGTTTAGTAACAACTGGTTCCGATTTGGCAGGAGCAGGTTCCGGCTTCGTGGCAGGCGGCGTATTTACCGGCGTTGTAGCCACAGGCACAGGTGTGGTTGCCGGAGCAGCAGGAGCTGGTATACCACCACCACTCTTCAGAAATCCTACAATCACATAACTGTCTTTCTTCAAACCATCTCCGGTCAGATTATTCCAGTGACGGATATTATCCAGAGGAACTTTATTATGATTCAGGCTTAAGCGATACAGTGTTTCCTTCTCTTCCACCTTATGATAAACAGGTGTATTCCCTGTTACCGCATCTGCTTTCTGTGAGAAGTTGTTGTTATTCAAAGGAATTTTCACTGTCTGCCCCAGTTGCAAACCCTTATCAAATGAAATACTGTTTTCTGTAGCTATATCCTTGGGAGATATACTATATGCCCTTCCCAGGCTATAAAATGTTTCTCCTTTTTTTACCGTGTGCGTTAAATAGAGGTCGGGGGTAGTACCCTCAACCTGCAACATATCCTGTGCATTTGCTCCTGCCACACATAATACAAGTCCTGCTACAATTGTCATGAACGTTTTTACCATACTACGCTGTTTGTACCTTTCGGGTAACGAAATTATAAAATTATTTAGGTTTTGAGGTTTATGCACTTCAAACATCCTTTAGTATACGGAGTTCTTTAGGATAGTAATTATTAATGCGGTTGGGTAAGATCTTGGCCCATCCAAGATGCATATCCTCATAACGCATTAGTGTCCAACCCCTGGTATTGACCGTCACCTGCGGGTCTTCTTTTCTCAGGTAACGCAAAGCCTGTTCACGGGTCAGTGATACAGAGGGTGTTGCTGATGATACCAGTGTACTCATGGCCAGCTGGTGATCGGGGATCAGTTCCTTCTGGGCCAGTTGCCCTGCTTTTACCCCGGCTTTCCGCAAATATAAGTGCTGCTGCAATAACGACACAGCAGGAGCTATCTTTTCCGGAAATATTAACACCTCCCCCTGGTGTTCCATCAGGAAAGCATCCGACAGATCTTCCATCCATGGTAACACTTTTCCCAGTTCTTTTCTGGGTACCGGCGTGAGTATATCCTTTTGCTTTTTAGCCACAAACACATCACCGGCCGTTTTACGGAAGCAGGTGATAAAGAATCCTTCTCCCTTCACTTTATCCGGATAAAAGCGATATCCCTCTGCTTTCTTCTTACCTGCAATAGTAGTGACAATATTCCAGGAAGCAGACACCGGTACTGCAATATTTTCCAAAGAAAAATTATCTTCCAGCCATTCCATGATCGCTTCGTCCTCTTCACGCGAGTAAGAACAGGTAGCATAAATGAGAATCCCGTTTTCTTTTAACGCCGGTAAAGCATCTGCCAGTATCCGCTGCTGCCGCTCGCTGCATAAAGCTACATTTTCCGGCGACCATTCCTCTACAGATTCCGGATCACGGCGAAATAATCCTGAACCGGAGCAGGGAGCATCTACCACCATCACATCAAAATATCCGGGTAAACGCCTGAAATCGCGGGGATCATTGTTTGTCACCACCACATTCGCAGCGCCCCATTTACTGATATTATCTGCCAGCAGGGCGGCCCTGCTCTTGATCACTTCATTGGACACCAGCAAACTTTCTTCACTGATCAGCGATTGCAGCAACGTTGATTTACCACCCGGCGCAGCACAAAGGTCCAGCACTTTCAATGGGGCCGACAGATCGCATGCGTGCCGTACTATCTGTTCCAGGAACATCGATGATGCCTCCTGTACGTAATAAGCACCCGCATGGAAAAACGGATCAAACGTAAAAAAAGGACGCGTAGCCAGGTAATAACCATACTGTGACCACGGTACCTTACTTGTTGGTGCATCGACCAGAGACTGTAGCACCTTTTGCGCTGTCGCCTCTTCCCTTATTTTGTTCGGATTAATTCGCAGGGAAGTAATTTTCTCTCCTGCTGCATGTACACGCAAAAAAGCTGCCAAATCTATCTCCGGCAAAGCTGCTAAAGTGTTTGTAAATGTATCTGGTAAAAAATCCACCCCACTATTTTACGGCAAAATAACAAAATTAGTCCATAGAAACAGCGGGAGCCATTCATTCCCCGGGTGCTTTGATCATCTGCTTTTGCAGGTCAATTACTTTTCCACAGTGGATAACATATAGAGCAATTTTTTGTGATGAGGCTTCGCCTCATCACAAAAAATTGAAAGCGAATGGCAGGGCTTCGCCCTGCACCCAAAATGTAACTGAGTCATTATGCGATCCCTTTTGCAGCCTGCATTATAGCGGGCATGGCTACCCCTGTCACATAATTACCCGCCAGCTGTATACCTGGATACTGCTGTTCAAAAGCTTTTATATGCTGACGAATTTGCGCATGCCCTACATTCAGTTGCGGAATGGCCCTCTGCCATTCGTTAAAGTGTTGTAATTCCGGGGGTGTCTGCAAGCCCAGTAATGACATGAATTCACTGATCACCGTCTGTTGCAGTTTCTCCTTCCCTAAATCAGTAAATAATTGTTCCTGCCTTGCTCCACCGATGAAAATAGTGAACAACACTTTCCCTTCGGGAGCCCGGGATGGGAAAATAGCTGAATTACAGATGGCTCCCAGGAAGTGTTTACCGGCTGCATGAGGCACCAGGAAACCAAATCCTGCGGGTACTTTCTCCAGCGCTTCCGCGCCAAAGCCCAGGTGCAGCACTCCCATATGAGGATAGTGAATATTATTGAGCGCTGTTGATAAGGAAATATCCAAAGAAGCAATTGCAGCGCCGGTACTATAGGCTGGAGTCGTAAAGATCACCCTGTCTGCATTTAGCATGGCCGTATGACCGTTTTCATTGTATTGTACGATATAATCCGTAGCGCCCTTCGTAATGCCTGTAATCGCACAATTAAAGCGCACCGGGCCTGTTAGCAGCGAAAACAGGCGTTCTGTCAATACCACATTACCACCTTTGAACGCAACAATCTTCCTGCCTCCCATCGCTTTCATGTTCTTCATTAATCCGGCGGTTACACTACCATATTCCTTCTCCCAGCCGGGCAGCATAGGTAGTACCTCTTTTATGGAAAGATCATCCGGGTTACCGGCATAAATACCGGATAATATAGGTTCGAACAGATACTCGTTTATTTCCCTGCCGAAGCGGCGGTTCACAAAAGAAGATACAGATTCTTCATCATCTGTTTTACGCGCTTTTCTAAACCTTTCAGTAAACAGGCGGAATTTAGCGCCTCCGCTGATATACGCGGAACGCAGTATTTTAAGAGGATGAGGAGATACCGCATGCAACTGCTCATTCCTTACCAGGAAACGGTTTTTGCTGGCAGCCGATGCTTCCATCAATACATCTTTTAATCCCAGTTCTTCTATGAAGGCAATTGTTTCCGGCGTGGCGCCTATGGAATTAGGGCCTGCATCCAGCTCATAACCATCTATATGCAGCGATTTAACGACCCCTCCGGCCTGTGGTGCAGACTCCATCAGCTGGTAGGGAATCCCCTTCTTTTGCAGCTCATATGCGATTGTGAGCCCGGATAATCCGGCGCCGGCAATAATAACTGGTTGTGTATTCACAAGTGGTAATTTGAGTTGTTCCTGAAAGAAACTATGTTTTAATGCTGTAATGCGGAAAGCCATTTCACTACTGCCTGCACCCATAACGGATGAATATTCATGCAGGGGATCATCGTAAAACTATCTCCGCCACTTGCCAGGAAACTCTTCTTTCCTTCCATTGCAATCTCTTCCAGTGTTTCCAGACAATCCGACACAAACGCGGGGCACACGATCAGCAACTTCTTCACCCCTTCTTTAGGCAACTCTTCCAAACGCAATGCCGTATAAGGTTTCAGCCATTCCTCACGTCCCAGACGCGACTGAAAGGATAACGCCCATTTCTCACGTGGTATACCCAGTTTTTCAGCTACCAGCTCTGATGTTTTGAACACCTGGTGACGGTAACAGGTTGCATGCGCCGGAGAATCTACATGACAACAGTCATTTACCTGTAAACAATGTTTATGTGTAGGATCAGCCTTCGTCATATGCCTTTCGGGCAATCCATGATAACTGAATAATAACTGGTCGTAATCCTGTTGTAAATAAGGGCGCATACTCTCTGCCATGGCATTGATATAATCCGGTTCACTATAGAACGGTGGTACCATGGTAAGCTTAAACCTGTACCCTTTTTTTTGATAAACAGCTTTCGCATGTTCTACTGCTGTCTCATAAGAAGACATCGCATAATGAGGATATAACGGTAAAAGGATCACTTCCTTCAGCGCAGGATTATGCTTTAACAGGTTTTCATAGGCAGACTCCTGTGAAGGATTCCCGTATCGCATCGCTATTTCCACCGGCATAGACAGATCATTCTGCACAGCGTTCTGTAATTGTTTTGTCAGCACCACCAGCGGAGAACCATCTTTCCACCATATCTTCTTATAAGCTTCTGCAGAATTAGGCGCACGTTTGGGAACGATGATCCCTTTGATCAGCAATAAACGGAACAGATACGGATAATCAATCACCCGCTCATCCATCAAAAACTCGTTGAGATAACGTTTAACATCAGGTACGGCCGTAGAATCCGGCGAACCCAGGTTCATCAAAATGATTCCTATATCAGATTTAGCTTCCATCCCTTGCTTTAAATTGTTGCAAATGTAACCAGTAAATAACGCTCCAAATGTCATACAATTGTTGAATTAAAGAATGCTATTGTTTATAACGGCTGTCATCTCATTAACTGATAAAAGTCATTTTTCAGTAGTATCTGATACCAGCGGTAGAAATGACACACTAATGACCAGCTCCATGACATTCTTCAGTTGTATGCAAGTACTTTTGCAAACGGAAGCTTATAAAATAAAATGCAGGGTAGTTATTCAAAAGATATAGCCCATTTTCATATTGTTGGTATCAACTATAAGAAAACAGATGCTGCTATAAGAGGATCGTTTGCTATTAATCAGTCACAATACCAGCACTTGCTGGAAGATGCGAAAGCTATACACATGGATGATGTGTTCGTGCTTTCCACCTGTAACAGAACTGAGATCTACGGCTTTGCCGATGATCCCCAGCAACTGGTAGAGTTGGTTTGCCGCGAAACAAATGGTGATTGCAATCTGTTCAGTCAGCTCTCATACATCAAATCAGGGGAAGATGCCATCAGGCACCTTTACCAGGTGGGCACAGGACTGGATTCCCAGATCCTGGGCGACTATGAGATCATCGGTCAGATACGTACCGCTACAAGATTCGCCAAAGAACATGGTTGCCTTGGCGGCTTCCAGGAAAGGCTGATCAACAGCGTGTTACAGGTATCAAAACTGATCAAGAACGAAACAGGTCTCAGTGCCGGCACCGTCTCCGTTGCCTTCGCTACCGTAAGATTACTGGAAAGTAAAGTACCGGATATCCTCAATAAAAAGATCCTGCTGGTAGGTGTCGGTAAAATTGGTCGTAATACTACCAAGAACATCATGGATTACCTGGGCGTGAAACAGATCACTCTCGTAAACCGTACCACCACTGTGGCCGCAGATTTTGCAGGACAACACGGACTTCGTTATGCGCCGTTTGAACAACTGGCTGAAGAATTAGAGGCCGCAGATATTATATTAGTGGCGTCCAATGCACCTGAACCCACCATATTACCTGCTCACTTCACGAACTCATCGTCCAAACTGATCATCGATCTCTCCATTCCATTCAACGTTGCTCCTGAAGTAAATGATCTGCCACATGTAGAGCTGATCAATGTGGACGAATTGTCCAGGATCCAGGATGAAACTTTACAGATGCGTTTGCAGGAAGTGCCTAAAGCACACGCAATTATCGGAGAGCATATGACAGAGTTCCTTTACTGGTACAAGATGCGTAAACATGCAGTAGTGCTGAAAGCAGTAAAAGATAAACTACACGAAATCCACACAAAAGAAATACAACAACAAAAGAACAGCGCTCAATATAACCTGGAAGATGTGGAAGCCGTGTCTTCCCGTATCATTCAGAAGATGATCAACCTGATGGCCGGAAAAGTGCGCAAAGAAACAGATAAGAGCGATCAGTACATTGCAATGATCAACGATATTTTTGAGACAGGCGTTAATCAGGAATAAACCATGAACAAAGAGATAAGGATAGGTACCAGGGAAAGTCAGCTGGCCTTATGGCAGGCAAATAAAGTAAAAGACCTGCTGGAAGCACAGGGCTATACCACCGTGCTCGTGCCTATTAAAAGTGAAGGGGATATCGACCTGGTAACTCCGCTGTATGAAATAGGTGTACAGGGTATTTTCACCAAAAGCCTCGACCTCGCCTTACTGAACGGCCGTATAGATATTGCCGTACATTCTCTTAAAGATGTTCCTACCCAGTTACCACAAGGAATCATACAGGCTGCAGTGCTGGAAAGAGGTCCTGTGAAGGATTTGCTGGTATATAAAAATGATCTTTCCTTTCTTGATAATACAGTAGCAAATATTGCTACCAGCAGTGTAAGACGCAAAGCGCAATGGTTACGTAAATACCCTCAGCATCAGTTGCATAACCTGCGCGGGAATGTAAATACCCGTTTGCAGAAGCTAGCAGCAGAGAACTGGGACGGTGCCATCTTTGCTACTGCCGGACTGGAAAGGATCGGTGTTCGCCCTGCTAACTCAGTAGAGCTAGACTGGATGCTGCCCGCTCCTGCACAAGGTGCAGTAGTAGTGGTTTGCCGTGGAGAAGATGATTATTCCAGGCAGGCATGCTCCCCCTTAAATGACTTAACGACTGCATTATGCACACGTATTGAAAGGGACTTTTTACGTACACTCATGGGCGGATGTACGACGCCTATCAGTGCCTATGCTTTCATTAAAGATAATACCATTATTTTCTCCGGTGAATTATGCAGTCTTGACGGTACTGAACTCCTGACCATACAGGAAGAAGCCAGCCTGACACATGCGGCTACAGTGGGTATCAGCGCAGCTGAGAAGATACTGGCACAGGGCGGCGATAAAATCGTAGCACAAATAAGAAATGCAGGTTAGCATCTTAAGTACGAAAGAATTACCTCTGTCACTGCTCGCAGCAGCAGCAGAACAAGGTATGGATATTACAGTTGCTCAGTTCATTCACATACAGCCTGTTGCGGCAACATACAGTATACCGGAAAACAGCGTAGTCATATTTACCAGCGCGAATGCAGTGAATAATGTGCGGCTGATATATCCAACCTGGCAGATCTTCTGCCTGGGTGGGGCCACACTGGAAGCCCTGCTGGCAAGACGCCCTGATGCACAGGTAACAGCCACCGCATCCAATGCTGCAACACTGGCAGCACATATCATAGAACAGGGAAATATCAGCAATGTTGTTTTCTTCTGTGGTAATATACGCCGGAACGAACTGCCCGACCTGCTACATCAACACCATATCACTGTACAGGAGATAGTTGTCTATGAAACGACAGCAATACCAGCGGTTACAACAAACAATTATGACGGCATTTTCTTTTTCAGTCCAAGTGGCGTAAGAAGTTATTTCACAGTGAACACATTACCTGCAAACACTGTATGTTTTGCTATCGGTAATACCACTGCCGGCACATTGAAAGAATATACCACCAATAAAATTATTACCAATCCGGACGTACCTTCGGCGACGCAGATGTTACAAACGGCTATATCTTATTTTAACAACATCAACTGATACAAATGAGTGCATTGAAGAATGACCTTTTGCTGAAAGCTTTACGCGGAGAAACAACAGAACGTACACCCGTATGGATGATGCGCCAGGCAGGCAGATATCTGCCTGATTACATCAAATTGCGGGAAAAATATTCCTTCTTCGAACGTTGCATGAAACCCGAACTGGCTACCGAAATTACCGTGATGCCGGTACACCAGGTAGGTGTAGATGCGGCGATCATCTTTTCAGATATACTGGTTGTTCCACAGGCAATGGGTATGGAAGTACAGCTGATAGAAAAAACAGGCCCGGTATTACCAGACCCTGTTAAAAGTGCAGAAGACCTGAAACGCCTGGTAGTACCTGATGTAAAAGATACATTGCACTATGTGTTCGATGCACTGAGTTTAACGAAAAAAACACTGGATGGTGCTGTGCCGCTGATCGGTTTTGCCGGCGCTCCATGGACACTGTTGTGTTATATGGTACAGGGCAAAGGTTCTAAAACATTTGATGCTGCCAAAGCATTCTGTTATCAGCAACCTGCTGTTGCACATAAGCTGCTACAGATGATCACAGATACTACGATCGCTTACCTGAAAGCACAGGTGGAAGCAGGGGCCGACTGTGTACAGCTATTCGATTCATGGGGAGGGTTATTAAGTCCGCAGGACTTCGAAACATTCTCCCTCTATTATATGCGGCAGATCGTTGCTGCGGTAAAAGATGCGGCTCCGGTAACCGTATTCGCCAAAGGTGCCTGGTTCGCACTGGAAGAAATGGCAGCCACAGGCGCTAACTGCCTGGGTATCGACTGGTGCATACAGCCTCAGCGTGCAAGACAGTTTGCCGGTAACAACGTTACGTTACAAGGGAACTTCGACCCGGCCAGACTGCTGGCCCCTATCCCGGAAATTAAAAAGGCCGTGAAGGAAATGATGGCCGGTTTTGGGAACCATCGCTACATTGCTAACTTAGGCCATGGTATTCTGCCAAACGTGCCTGTAGATCATGCAAGAGCATTTGTAGATACTGTAAAGGAATATAAATGAGTATCAAAGAGAACTTTATAGCGCTTATACAAAGGTTGCAGAACGAGATTTGTACTGCACTGGAAGAAGTAGACGGGAAAGCTAAATTCCGTGAGGACCGCTGGGAACGTCCCGGTGGTGGCGGCGGTATTTCCCGCGTCATTGCAGATGGCGCTGTGATTGAAAAAGGCGGCGTAAATACATCTGTGGTACATGGACAATTGCCCGAACTGATGGCCAGACAGTTTGGCGTGAGCGAGGCGCAGTTCATGGCCTGTGGCGTCTCTTTGGTCATCCATCCTATCAATCCTTTCGTACCTACCGTTCATGCTAACTTCCGTTACTTCGAACTGTATGATGAACAGGGTAATCTGAAAGACAGCTGGTTTGGCGGTGGAGCAGATCTCACCCCTTATTACCTGGATGAAAAAGATGGCATTCACTTTCATCAGACATTTAAAAATGCCTGCGATCCTTTCGGAAAAGAGTTATATCCTCTCTATAAAAAACATTGCGACGAATACTTTGTAAACAAACATCGTAATAACGAAGCAAGAGGTATAGGCGGTATATTTTACGATTATCTGCGCCCGACAGCAGAACGTACCGCAGAAGATCTGTTCAGCTTTGCAAAAGCAAACGGAGAAGCATTCATACACGCTTATCTGCCAATAGTAAACAAAACAAAGGACCTTCCTTATACAACTGCCCAGAAAGACTGGCAGGAATACAGACGCGGACGTTATGTGGAATTTAACCTGATCCACGACAGAGGAACGCTGTTTGGTTTAAAAACGAACGGAAGGATAGAATCTATTTTAATGAGCCTGCCTCCGAGAGCCCGCTGGGAGTATGATTATCATACAGTACCAGGTAGCCCGGAAGCTGAACTGGAAGAATATCTCAAGCCCAGGGAATGGGCCGTATAACCATCATAAAATACAAATCATGATACGCAGAAACAGGATTTTGAGGACATCTCCGGCCATTCGTGCGATGGTAGCAGAAACAATATTAAGGCCCGGCGATTTTATCGCTCCCTTATTTATCGTTGAAGGAGAGAATGTGAAAGAAGAGATCAGTTCAATGCCAGGTTATTTCCGCCATTCGCTGGACCTCACCGTAAAAGAGGCGAAAGAACTCTGGAGCATGGGAATTAAGAGTGTACTACTGTTTATCAAATGCCCGGATGAATTAAAAGATAATAAAGGAACGGAAGCCGTAAACCCCCATGGGTTAATGCAGCGTGGTATCAAAGCCATAAAAAATGCCATTCCGGAGATGATAGTGATGACGGACGTGGCGCTGGACCCCTACTCTACCTACGGCCACGATGGTATCGTAGAAGGCACACAGATCGTGAATGATGTAACAGTAGAGGTACTGTCACGCATGAGCCTCAGCCATGCAGAAGCAGGAGCAGATTTTGTGGCACCCAGCGATATGATGGACGGCAGGATTTTATCTATCCGTAATACCCTCGAACATAATAACTTTACCAACGTTGGCATTATGGCATACAGTGCCAAATATGCTTCCTGCTTTTACGGTCCTTTCCGTGATGCACTGGATTCCGCACCTGGTTTCGGAGATAAGAAAACATACCAGATGGATTATGCGAATTCCCGCGAATCCATCAAGGAAACACTGATGGATATTGAGGAAGGAGCAGATATCGTGATGGTGAAACCAGCGCTGGCTTACCTGGATATTATCAGGATCATCAAGGACCGTGTAACAGTACCGGTAAGCGCTTATCACGTAAGTGGTGAGTATGCGATGGTAAAAGCAGCCGCTAAAATGGGATGGCTGGATGAAGATAAAGCGGTCCTGGAAATCATGACCAGCATCAAACGTGCGGGTGCAGATCTGATAGCTACTTACTTTGCAAAAGATGCGGTGCGGTTATTGCAATCATAAAATACAATGAACACCATGTACAATCTGAGTAAAACATTATTTGAGAGGGCACAAAGAGTTATCCCGGGTGGCGTTAATTCACCGGTGCGTGCATTTAAAGGTGTAGGCGGTACGCCCATTTTCATGAAGAGCGCCAAAGGCGCTTACCTGTATGATGTGGATGGCAATACCTACATAGATTACATCAATTCATGGGGTCCGATGATCCTGGGTCATGCGTATGAACCAGTGGTGAAAAAAATCCAGGAATATGCTACCTACTCTACTTCTTTCGGCGCGCCTACTGAGCTCGAAACAAAGATAGCGGAACTGATCGTGCATATGGTGCCTAACATCGACCAGGTACGTATGGTGAATTCAGGAACGGAAGCCTGTATGTCTGCTTTAAGAGTAGCAAGAGGATTTACCGGTCGCAATAAATTCATCAAATTTGAAGGTAATTATCATGGTCATGCAGATGCATTTTTAGTGAGTGCGGGAAGTGGCGTGGCTACACTTGATATACAATCCGTTCCGGGTGTTACGCAAAGCGTTGCAGCAGACACCCTGACCGCCCCATATAATAATCTGCCGGCAGTAGAAAAGCTGGTAGCAGAATTTCCGGACCAGATTGCAGCCATAATTGTAGAACCGGTAGCTGGTAACATGGGCTGTATCCTGCCACAACCGGGCTTCCTGGAAGGCTTGCGTGCAGTATGTGATGCCAATAATATCCTGCTGATTTTTGATGAAGTAATGACTGGTTTCAGATTGGCAAGAGGGGGTGCACAAGAACTGTTTAATATTAAAGCAGATTTGGTTACCTTTGGCAAGATTATTGGCGCAGGTATGCCAGTGGGAGCCTTTGCCGGACGCCGTGAAATTATGCAACACGTAGCGCCTGTTGGTAAGATATACCAGGCAGGAACTTTGAGCGGCAATCCAATTGCCATGATAGCAGGATATACTTTACTACAGACATTGGACGAAAACCCGGATATATACCGGCAACTGGCGGAAAAAGGAGCTTATCTGTCAGGTGGAATACAATCAGCATTAAGTGCAGCAGGCATTGTTCATCAGGTAAATAACCTTGGGTCTATGTTGAGTGTTCATTTCGCAGAATATCCTATCATTAATTTTGATGCCGCATCCGGAGCCAACAATGAATTATTTAAGAACTTCTTTCATGCCATGTTAGAACGTGGAATCTATCTTCCACCATCTGCTTTTGAAAGCTGGTTTATCAGTAACGCTTTAACGATCGAAGATATGGACAAGACAATAGCAACTGTAAAAGAAGTTATTGCTGTCATCAAATAGTTAACAATTCAAATCCTGTGCAGAGTGGAGAAACGCCCCGGTCAAGTGCCGGGGCGTTTTTATTTTTATTTCTTTGTATTTGAGAAGAGCCATTTCAATAACCCTGGTTCTGCAAAAACATTATCCCAGCTGTTATGTCCTACACCCGGATATTCTGTATACTGCACATCTGCATGTAATGCCTTTAATGCCTTATAATAATTCTGCGAATAAGTAACCGGTACTACAGGATCTGCTCCTCCATGGAAAATCCACACCGGTATCTTCGCAAACTTCTTTGCATTTTCTGCAAAACCTGCACCGCAGATAGGGAAACCTGCTGCCCATGTTTTAGGATAACGGGCCAGCATATCAAATGTTCCCATACCTCCGAGAGACAATCCACCGATGTATACTTTTTTACTGTTTACTTTATGGGTAGCCAGGAGGCTGTCCAGCAGGGACTTTACGAGCTGTCCGGGAGTCGGCTGACGGTCAGCCGCCAGGAAGTCAAATCCCGTCACTTTACCCGTGCTGTCCCTCTTCAGGTGAAAAGGCGCCCAGGTAGAATCCGATGGGCATTGCGGGAAGATCACAAAAGCAGGATATTCCCTGCGCAGGGAATCTTCCAGGAATAAACTCCCACCGTGTATTAGCTGGGCTGCATTATCACGGCCTCTTTCTCCTGCACCATGCAGGAAAATTACCAGCGGATAGGATTTATGGACATCATAATTGAGAGGGGCAAGCATGCGGTAGCGCAGCGTATCTCCGTTATGAATGTATGTTTCACGAGTGTAAGCATCATACCCCTGGGCCTGGGCAAACTGCTGCATGCATAAGAAGATAATCAGGTAACAAAGCTTTTTCATCCTGGAATGTTTTCCCCAAGATAATAATAACCTAGTACTTCAGTATGAAATGCTGTTTGATTTTCATGTCCGGACGGAAAAACACCAATCCTATGAAAAACAGGTCTATGGTGAAGGTGACCCTTGGATGCTGTTGAATGGTATGCCAGGCAGCTTCCATATCCGGCGTCCAGTGAATATCATCAAAGATGAACAGGGACTCGTCATGGGCTTTGCCCAGGCATTGCTCAAAGTATTGTAATGTTGGCGCAGAACGATGGTTACCATCGATATATACATAATCCAGCTTGGGCACTTGCTGTAATACAGCAGGTAATACCGCATCAAAGTTGCCCACGTACTGTTTGATATTATTTAACTGTAAGTCCTTAAAATTCTGCGCTGCACGGGCAGCGATGTTCGGACATCCTTCTATTGTGATCACCTGGGCATTGGGAGCAGCTTTGGCCATATAGGAAGTAGACATGCCCATGGAAGTACCCAGCTCCAGCAGGTATTCCGGTTTATAGTATTGGATCAGCCTGTAAAAAAGCTGTCCGTATTTAGCCGGTTTGGCTGCATTGCGGGTAATATCCCTCACTTTCCGCTCTGTACCGCTGTTTACCAGTGAACCCGCACCCAGGTCTGTTACCTGTAGGGTTTCATCACTTTGCAGCAGGGACTTGCGTACCTGCTCAATTTCCCTGAAGGCTGCCGGTTTCTTTTTATCGCGCAGGATCTCCTCTACCAGTGTATATACAAAGGGAGAATGCACATCATGGCGGTTGCCGGCAGTAAAATAGTAATGCAGGTATTTCTTAGCTAATTCCCACTGTAAGCCCATAAGGGTTAATTATAGATTTTTGCTTTTATCAGTCCCCATTTATGCAAACGGTGCTGTAATGATACACGCAATACCCCAAGTCCGTAAATACTGCTGCGTTTGAAGTTAATGCTGGAGGCTTCATCGAAATACTTGGTTGGACAGGTTACCTCTCCTATCTCATATCCTTTCATGAAGATCTGCGATAACATCTCATTATCAAAGATAAAGTCGTCGCTGTTGGCCATATAGTCGATATCCCTCAGCACCTCCCCGGAGAAAGCCCTGTAACCGGTATGATATTCACTCAGTTTCTGCCCGATAAGGATATTCTGAGCCAGGGTGAGGAAACGGTTAAATACGTATTTATAACCCGGCATACCGCCTTTTAAGGCGCCTTTGCCCAGAATCCTGGAACCCAGCACAACAGGGTATACTTCGTTGGCAATAATGGAACTCATTGCCGTTATCAGTTTGGGAGTGTATTGATAATCAGGATGTAACATGATCACAATATCAGCGCCCAGCTCTAATGCCTTGTTATAGCAGGATTTCTGGTTCCCGCCATACCCCTTGTTGTTGTCGTGACGGATAATATGCCTGATACCCAGCTGTTTACCAACAATTACTGTATCGTCCTTACTGGCATCGTCCACCAGTACCACGTCATCCACGATATCCATGGGTATTTCCAGGTAAGTTTTTTCCAGTGTTAAAGCTGCGTTATATGCCGGCAATACCACCACTATCTTCTTATTATTTAACATGAAAGTGGATAATTTGGCTGCAAAGGTAATAAAGTAGTTGAAAGACTGACAATTTCAACTTATTATAAATTGTTATCTTTGCAGCGAAAAGTTTTTTGGCACCATATTTTCTTAGCTTTTTGTTATTGAAATGCGTGCATAGCATGCAAAAAACACTTACAGGTCGAAACTGGGGGCTGTGTATTTTACCGGCCTACCGAAAATGTCGCACCCTCAAGTGAATGAATTTGCACTTAAACCAGGCAACAACATGCATTTAAAATCTATGATGAGATATCTGACACTACTATTGATCTTCCTTACTGGTTTTCAACTGGCCAACGCGCAGGAACCTACTAAAGTACAGGACCCTAACGAATTGAAGACTGTTATGCCTCAGGTGAGGGCAGCCGACACCACACTCAGGAGGATTGTTGATGAATTACAACGTATTACGGACAGCGACAAGCAAAACTCCAATGCCATTCAGGGATTATTGCAGGGCCGCGAAATCGATAATATCACCAAGTATGAGCTCATCAGGAACAACATCGTATATGCCAGCGAAACATATTACCTGCTGAATAAAAAGATCATTGACCTGAAATCACGTACTACTACCAGTAACCTCGACATATTCATCACATCCCTGAATAACCCGGAAAGTAAAGAGCTGGGCTTTTCACTGAGCGACCGTATCGTGGAACTGGTAGAAAAGGTAGTGTTAAAAGGTAAAGGTGATAAGGATGAGAAGAACAGTAAGATCATAGAGTCTACCAAATCCATTATCGCCAGCCCTATCTTCCAGAGCTTCACATCTTTAACGCCACCTTTAGCTATTGCTAACTCTGTGATGAATTTCCTGCACAGTGTGAGTGTGAATAATAAAGAGATCAATCAGAAAACTTTAAAAGAGTTTGAGAAAGAACTCAATAAATACGTAGTGTATTACAGTGCGTTGAATGATGCGAACCAGAAGTTTGAATATGGTTTGAATTTCAATAAAGATCAGTTGAATTTATTACATGATAATCTGTATGATCATATCATGTTCACTGCCAGTGCATTGAAATACCAGTTGCCGCAGCGTGGAAATAAATCTATTGGAGAAACACTGAATGATTTCTTCTTTGATTTCAAAAAGGAAAAAGTAGTGGTATTTTTCAATGATCTTGAAACCAAATATACCAAAGGTAAAAAGATAGATTACGAAGCATTACTGCGTGAGAATCCAAATCTGAAAGAGGTAAATAACCAGCTGGAAGATCTGATCCTGCAAACCAAACGTTTCGAAAATCTTTATAATGAATATTTTACTTTACTGGACTCTTATTATGGTAAGGTAAACAGCTCTTTGAAAATAGCACAGGATAACGGATTAGCTGATAAGAGTGTTATTGATGCCAAACAAGCTGAGTTCCGTAACCTGAAAGATGATGCAGTGAAAGAAATACAGGCTTCTATCAACATAAAAGAACTGTATAACAACACGGATAAGATCAAATACAGATATAGGATTTTCTAGTCTGCAAACACGGGGCTCCTAACGGAGCCTTAAATACAAGAGGCTCGGTTAGGAGCCCCGTGTTTGTAGCAAAATATTCACACTTATCACAGGCTCCGTTAGGGGCCTTTATTTTTTCCTGCCTATATCTTTCACCGGAGAAATAGATTTCATCAATACCTCAAGGCTGTTTAATTTTGTGATATGACCACAGTCCAATTGGAATACGTTGTTGCGGTTGATACGTATAGAAGTTTTGTCGTTGCAGCCGAAAAGTGTTTTGTTACACAGCCTACGCTTAGTATGCAGATACAGAAGCTGGAAGATGAGCTGGGAGTAAAGATATTTGACAGAAGTAAACTGCCCGTTGTACCTACAGAAATAGGTATTGCGGTAGTAGCGCAGGGCCGGATCATACTCAAAGAGAGTGGCCGGATCAAAGAGATTATCGCAGGGCATAAAAAAGAAGTACAGGGTACTTTGCGTGTAGGGATCATTCCTACATTGGCGCCTTATTTACTGCCAAGAATTCTGACAGGTTTCATGAAGAAATATCCGAAGGTAAAACTGGAGATATGGGAACATCCTACAGAACAGATAGTGCAGTTGTTAAAACAGGAGCAACTGGATTGCGGGTTGTTAGCGACTCCCCTGCAGAATCCCAACCTGGAAGAACAACCCTTGTTTTATGAGTCTTTTGTAGTGTATGCTGCCAAAACTAACAGCCTGTTTGAAAAGAAGTATATTAAACCGGAAGATATTGATGCACGGGATGTATGGCTGCTGAACGAAGGGCATTGTATGCGTAACCAGGTGCTGAATATCTGTAAAGATAAATTCACGATGGGTGAATATAAGAACCTGGAGTATAATACGGGTAGCGTAGAGACACTGAAAAGGATGGTTGACCTGAACGCAGGCTATACTATTCTGCCGGAACTGTCTTTGCAGGACCTGTCAGCCCGCCAGATGAACATGGTGAGGTATTTTAAGGCCCCTGAGCCGGTTAGGGAGATTAGCCTGGTAACTCATAGGTTCTTTATTAAACAGGCGCTTATTGAGGCGTTTAAGAAGGAAATACTGGCACATGTACCGGATAAGATGAAGGTACAGAAGAACAGGAAGGTGGTAGATATAATAATAGAGAAATAAAAGTCATTTTTTGTGATGGTGCTTCGCGCACCATCACAAAAAAATTGAAGTGGTTTTGCAGAGCTTTGCTCTGCACCCATTATTTTATCGGCTGATAATACTTCATTGCTTCCGGCATAACAGCCTGTAACTGTGCGATACGACGGTCATCACTCGGATGCGTACTTGTCAGCTCAGGTGGTTTGCTACCGGTGCTGGCACTCGCCATACGCTTCCAGAAAGGAATTGCTTCCTGTGGGTTATAACCCGCCATTGCCATGAAGATAACACCCAGGTGATCGGCTTCCAGTTCATCCTTACGGGAGAAAGCCAGTAACCCCAGGTTACTACCTACACCAAACGACTGTAAGAAAACATTCTGCGCAGTAGGATTACGGTTAAGCGCTACCTGTCCTGCTACCTGTATACCCTGAGATACCAGTTGCTGACTCATACGCTCGTTACCATGACGCGCAATAGCATGTGCAATTTCATGGCCCATTACGCAGGAAAGCGCAGTTTCATTCTGTGTCACAGGCAATAGACCTGTATATACCACTACTTTACCACCGGGCATACACCAGGCGTTCACCTCTTTATTATCCACGAGATTAAACTCCCATTTATAATTAGCTACTTCAGCAGATAAGTTGTTCTGTGCCATATAACGGGTAACCGCAGCAGAAATACGCTGTCCTACCCTCTTTACCATTTCAGCATCTTTGCTGGTGGCAGAGGATATAGCTTTGTTGGTTGTTAAAAACGTCTGGTACTCCTGCAGCGCCATTGACTGCATAGTACTTTCGGGGATCAGGTTTAACTGGCTGCGACCGGTAATAGGGACACGGGCACAACCCATCATTAAAGCAAGACTACCGATTAAAAGGAATTTCTTTTGCATCTGAGAACGAATTTAAACAGGACTTTTTGCTACAGTTAATAATACGCTTTTGATTATTACGGATACAGGACCGGTAATAATCAAAAGCGTCGGAAAGTTAATATTTTTGATCTTTAGAGCAATAGATATGCCAGAAAGGAAGTGCAGGTTTTAGTCCCTTGTCCGTCTGTTCTTGAACAGCGGTACTTTATTTTCATTACCACTTAAAAGGCGGGTAATGTTCTTCTGGTGAGTAAGCACCACCATCAGCGCAACAGCGATCGCAAATATGCGGTAAAATACTTCCGGCTCATTAAAGATGTACAAAATGAGAATAGGGAAGGCTATACTGGCAATAATAGAACTCAGGGATACATACCTGGTCAGTGACAGGATCAGCAGAAACACACCTACACAGCAGATCGCTACCAGGGGCTGAATGGCCAGTACCAGGCCAAATAATGTGGCGATACCCTTACCACCACGGAAATTTGCCCAGATCGGGAAGATGTGGCCAACTACGGCCGCCAGTCCCAGACCTATCTGGAAATTGACCAGTTGTGTAAGATGATCAGGATTGTGATAGTAAGATAACAGGTAAGAAAGACGAACTGCCAATACACCTTTGAACATATCCACAATCATTACAAAGGTCCCGGCTTTAGATCCAAGCACACGGAAAGTGTTGGTGGCACCGGCATTGCCGCTACCATACTCCCGGATGTCCATACCATAAATCCCTTTGCTGACCCAAACCGCAGTAGGTATAGATCCGATCAGATAAGCGCAAAAAAGCAACAATAATTCAAGCATCAAAATAAGTTAGGTTTTGCTAAGATAGTAAATTCCAGCGTTAAAGTTAAGCTAATATTAAGATTTTAATTAACACAAAGATGGGATAATCAGACACTTTCATATAAGTTATTTCTAACGCCTGGTTTATTACCTTGCTAATAACTTCATTGCCAGCCAGTTATCTTTTTCTATTTGTTGGTCCAGTACTAAAGCATGCTGTCTTGCAGCTTCCAATATCGCTTTTTCGTCTTCTTTCAGGATACCGCTAAGTAGCAATACGCCCCCGCTTACCAGCAAACGGCGCATATCTCCCATAAATTCAAGTAAAATATTGCGATTGATATTCGCCAATACAACATTATAAGTATTTATAATGCTTTTAGGGGTATCTGACCGCCATACTTTTACAGCCAGCGCATTATTGGTGATAATATTTTCTTTGGTGTTTTCTACCGACCATTCGTCGATATCAATGGCCTCGATCACAGATGCGCCCATTTTGGATGCCAGGATAGCCAGGATACCTGTTCCTGTTCCAAAATCGAATACTCTTTTGCCTCTGAACTCCACATCCTTCATCAGGCGTATCATCGAGGAGGTAGTGGCATGATGGCCTGTACCAAAAGACATTTTAGGTGTGATGATGATCTCGTGCTGTGGCTGCGGATCAAAAGGTGGATGGAAACCAGCGCGGATACCGCAGAAAGTATCTACACGCACGGGTTCGAAATTACTTTCCCAAACTGCATTCCAGTTTGTTTGTGCAATATTCTCCTTTTTATAGGAAATGCCATAGATCTTAGTCAGCCTTTCAACGGCAACTTCACTAAAATCATTCTCGGGGATATAGGCAACTAATTCGTTACCCCTCTCCTCAAAACCTTCAAATCCGCTCTCGGATAATTCGGCGATGAGGATATCCTTCAGCTCTGCGTTACAGGTAAGGGTGATTGATGTATGTGACATAGAGAATAAAGGTAAAACAAGATAATCAGCTATTTATACCGCGTAAGATGTAGTACATGTTATTGTAATGTTAATGATTTGATCGCATCTGAGACTCACTGGCATTAACATAGAAAAAAATGAATATATTTGCATAATTCTTAATGTAAACCATATTTTAATGAAGACCTTAATTTTATTTATTACAGGGCTTGCGCTATGCGTGGCCACCAAAGCTCAGGAGATCATCAAGTTACTGCCTGATGATACCATGAAGGACTCTATTACCTACCAGACTTCTACCAGTATTCTCGTTATCAACAAAGTAGATTTACAGAACTATTTCCAGGTACTGGATACCATGCTGCAGAACAATTGTTATAATAACAGGACGTTCCGTAACATACAATTCAGTCACCTGACACCGGCGGAAGTGCAATCGCATTTTCTGCAGGCAAAAGCGTACCTGGCAGATTCTTCTCATACGGATCTCAATTTCAATACTGATAAATTCACACTGTTCTGGACGCCCAATGAAGGTATCCTTCTCCCTTACATCGAAGAGCTGTTAACAACGCTTTTAACTGATGCAAGGATCAAGGTGATAGACAGGTCGAGTAAGGTTTCTGTACCTCAGTATTCAGTGTTTTATGAAGATATTGACGGACAACCGTTTAAGATATACAAGTTGCCTACAGGTAAGATTATTTTCAAGGAAAGTAATTTTTATATAGAGCAGTATGTGAAGGCAAAGAGCTAGTTTACGGATTGCAACAATTATGAAAAGAGGCCGTATCATTTCTGATATGGCCTCTCTTGTTTTAGAAATCAGAATATTCTGCGGGGTGTAATAAAATCACATCTGAATGAGAAGTATTATGAGCGTATTGCGGCTGTGGCAATAATGCTTTCCATACAGGATCACTGCTGAATGCTTTCCAGTGTTCTTCCCTGGATGCGCGGTTCTCGAAAGTAGTCATGTACATGAGGTTAGGCATGTGACTGCCGCTCAATACATCTGCATAAAATACAGCGTTAAAGCCCAGTCTTTTGAACAGACCGATTTCATCTCCTTTGTTGAACATATCTACTTTGTTCTGGTGCAGTTTTTCAGATGCACTTTCGTAACTGCGTAACTCGTATACTCTTTCACTTTTAGCAGATTTCAATACAGGCACTTCCATTTTGGTCATACCGGGAAATGCTTCCAGGATGATGGTTTCCATACGGGTATATACCGGCTGGTCCCAGGCTGCATCAATATAGTCTTTACCTGCGCTGACATAGCTGCTGTTTGTCAGTAACTGGCCAGGCAGCTTAAGCAGTTGTTCTGCTGAACGGCCGGGTATGAATACATATACACGGCGGTCTGCCGTGGTATCATTGTCTATAGGTTTAAAGACCCCTACTCTGGTAATACCGGCTTTATGAACGGCTGGTAATAAAGCATCTTTCAGATAAGCATCCAGGCGGGTTTCCTGGGCAGCATCTTTCAGATGATAGACGAGAATACTATAATATTCCTTTTGAGGAGGAAGCTGGCCGGCCTGTGCGAAACCTGAAAACAACAGGGCCAGCATGATGAGTGCATGCGTACTTTTCACGTGAAAATCATTTTGCGAAATATATCATGAAAAAAGAAATAACGTGGGGAAAATGTTAAGAATGGTAAAACATAAAAGCCTTAAAAAGCTCCTAACGGAGCCTATTATGTTTTGTTAATGGAGCTTTTAAATTAAAAACAAACAGCCGTTCTGATAACTCAGAACGGCTGTTAAGTATATTAAATCAAGTCGATTCTACTGTTCGTCGAAAGTAGGCTCATCCGGTTCTGATTTGGGAGACGGGCGTGGGCCACGGTCGTTCCTGTCACCACGGTCAAAGCGGTCACCGCCTCTGTCGCCACCACGATCGTTATTGCGGAAGGAAGGACGTCCCCCACGGTCGCCACCTCTGTCACCACCACGATCTCCTCTGTCACCACGGTCTCTGCGTTCGCCTCTGTCTTCACGGTCACCTTCAGGCCTTTCCACATAACCTTCCGGTTTTGGCATCAGCACACGACGGCTTAATTTGAACTTACCGGTCTTAGGATCGGTACCTACCAGTTTCACCTTTACTTTTTCACCGTCTGTCAGCACACCCTCCATAGTTTCCAGGCGTTTCCAGGATACTTCAGAGATATGTAACAAACCTTGTTTACCAGGCAGGAACTCTACGAACGCACCATAAGGCATCACTGACTTAACGGTTGATTCGTATACTTCACCTACTACAGGTACGGCAACGATGCCTTTTATCCAGTCGAGGGCCTTCATCAGACCTTCTCTGTTCGCGCAGAAAATGCTTACTTCACCAGTTTCACCAACTTCTTCGATGTTGATGTTAGTACCGGTTTCGCGTTGAATTTCCTGAATAACTTTACCACCGGGTCCGATCACAGCGCCAATAAATTCGCGGTCGATGATCAGTTTCTCCATACGTGGAGCATGTGGTTTTGGTTCAGGGCGTGCAGCACCGATACAGCCATACATGGCCTCAATGATGTGCAGGCGTCCCTGGCGGGCCTGGGATAATGCAGCACGCATTACGTCCATGCTCAAACCATCCACCTTGATATCCATCTGGATACCCACGATACCTTCGCGGGTACCTGTTACTTTAAAGTCCATGTCTCCCAGGTGATCTTCATCTCCGAGGATATCTGTCAGTACGGCCCATTTTCCATCGGCAGCACGGGAGATAAGACCCATTGCCACACCGGAAACGTGTTTAGGCAAAGGAACACCCGCATCCATCAGCGCCAGTGAACCGGCACAAACGGTAGCCATGGAAGAAGAACCATTAGATTCCAGGATATCAGATACTACCCTTACAGTGTAAGCATAGTCACTACCCGGCATCATTTGCTTCAGAGAGCGCATTGCCAGGTTACCATGACCCACTTCACGACGGCCGGGGCCGCGCATCATTTTCACCTCTCCTGTAGAGAAAGGTGGGAAGTTATAATGCAGGATGAATTTGGAATACTTGGAAACAGCAGCGCTTTCAATCAGCAGCTCGTCATCCGGAGTACCCAGGGTCACCGTTGTTAAAGATTGTGTTTCACCACGGGTGAACAGTGCAGAACCATGCGGAGAAGGCAGGATATCCACTTCCATGTTCAGTGGACGTACCTGGTCCAGGCTACGGCCATCCAGACGAACCTTATCGTCCAGGATCATGTTACGGATCACTTCTTTTTCCAGGTCATGGAAATATTTACCTACCAACGGAGCATCTTCCTCAGGCAATTCGCCCAGGGATTCAACCAGTTCTTTACTTATAGCATCAAATGCATCTCCACGTTCGTGCTTACCCATTGCAGCTTTAGCTACTGCAAGGATACGGTCTGTAGAGAATGCGGCGATTTTAGCTTTCAGTTCTTCGTTCTCACGCGGTAATTCAAAAGGACGTTTCGCTTTATTGCCAGCCAGCTTATGCAGTTCTTCCTGCGCCTTCACCTGTACTTTAATGGCTGCGTGAGCGATCTCGATCGCTTTGATTACATCTTCTTCACTGCACTCCTTACTTTCGCCTTCCACCATCATGATGTTCTTTTCGGTAGCGGCTATGATAAAGTCCATATCTGCTTTTTCCAGCAGGGTACGGTTAGGATTTACAACGAAGTTGCCATCTATGCGGGCAACCCTTACTTCGGAGATGATTTCCTGGATGGGCACATCAGAAACTGCCAGTGCTGCAGAAGCAGCCAGCGCAGCAAGGGCATCCGGCATCACTTCTGCATCAGAAGAAATGAGGGAAACCAGTACCTGTACTTCACAGTAATAATCATCAGGGAACAGCGGGCGCAGCGCGCGGTCGATCAGACGGGATATTAAAACTTCAGAATCAGACAGTTTACCTTCGCGTTTAAAGAACGAACCCGGGATACGGCCTGCAGAAGCAAATTTTTCCTGGTAGTCAACAGTAAGTGGAAAGAATGATTGTCCTGGTTTGGGAGTTTTATTTGCGACAACAGTAGCCAGCAGGATACTATTGCCTAGACGTACCGTAACGGCACCATCTGCCTGGCGGGCTAACTTGCCAGTCTCAATGGTCACGATCCGGCCATCTCCTATATCGAAATTGACTGAAATAGGTGTCAGATTCATAAAAAGTGAGGATTAAATTGGTATACCTAAAAAAAAACTATTCCCAACCTAATAAGTTGGGAATAGCGCTATAAAAAAGTTCTTTGTTATTTTCTGAGACCTAACTTCTCAAGTAAGGCACGATAGCCTGTGAGGTTAGTTTTAGACAGGTAAGAAAGCAAACGCTTTCTTTGGCCTACCATCTTCATTAAACCACGGTGTGTAGAAAAGTCCTTTTTGTTTGCTTTCAGGTGACTGGAAATGCTGTTGATACGCTCTGTCAGCAGTGCGATTTGCGCTTCTGATGAACCTGTATTTTTCTCGTTTCCACCAAATTCTTTAAAAATATTGGCTTTCTTTTCAACAGTTAAGTAAGACATCTTTGATAAATAATAAAATGATAAAGGTTTATTTATTCGCTATTTTTCCGGAGGCAAAGGTAAATTAAAAATTACGAATTAACAATCATAAATAATAATTGGCTTCCGGAGCTTCCCCGGAAGAGTCCCCTTTGAATACGAATTGCTTATACAAAATTGATCGTTGCGTTGTCCGTTACCCGTCCGTTTTCCGTGCGCAGTACGCGGGAAGGGAACTTTTGCAGCAGGATATAATCATGCGTGGCCATCACCACCGCAGCGCCTTCTTCCCGGCTGATACGGAATAATAACTGCATAATTCCGTCTGAAGTCTCGGGGTCCAGGTTACCGGTAGGCTCATCTGCCAGGATCAATTTAGGGGAATTCAGCATTGCCCGGGCAATATCCACGCGCTGTTGCTCGCCTCCACTCAGTTCATATGGCATTTTAAAGCCCTTTGTCCCCAATCCTACCTTTTCCAGTACATCATGGATCTTTTCCTCCATCTTCTTATTATCCTCCCAGCCGGTGGCCTTCAGGGCAAATTTCAGGTTATCATGCACCGTCCTGTCTGTCAGCAACTGAAAATCCTGGAAAACGACTCCCAGATTACGGCGCAGGTAAGGCACCTTCTTCCAGTCCATCTTCTTCAGGTCAAATCCTACTACCTGTCCTGCTCCCTCGCGCAGATAAAGATCGCCATAGAGCGTTTTCAGCAGGCTGGATTTTCCCGTACCCGTTTTACCGATCAGGTACACAAATTCTCCCTTGTCCACACTGATATTCACATCAGAAAGGATCAGGGAATTCCCCTGGTATATATTCACATTTGATAACTGTATAATCGGTTGCTCGGCCATATGTCCTATGAAAATGAGTTTAGTAGTAAAACAAAAATAGCCAATTATAAATAATAACCGTAGGGGAAGTTTTTACCCGGTAAAGGCAGCTGGTATCCTTTGTTATAAGTCTGTTCTGACGCTTAATATTTGCCATATTTCCTGCCATTATATTTCTCATTATAGTTTAATATATTGATAATCAGTAGTAAAAAAGCATCGAAATATTAGTCTATCCTGTTAACCTACTGATACTCTGTGCCTTCAGGTATATAACCCGTATATAAGCCCTATATAACCCCTATATAACCCCTATATAACAGGTATATAAGCTGTACTTATATAGATAGGGCTTATATACCGGTTATATCATAGTCAATTAACAATTATAAAGCGTATAGAGGAAGGTTTATGCACTTCCTGACCTATGTTAACCCCTATTCCGGGTAGTATAAGACAACTTCAAACTAAAAGGGAGTGCCCACCCGGGATACAAGCTGGTGACATCGGGGAGTGTTATGGAATTGGCTATACGTTCAACATAGGCTGAACATACTTTGGCCGGGGCCGGGGCCGATCAAAGTATGTTCAATCTATCTCCTGACCATGTTCAAAGTATGTTCTACTCTCTAACTCTCCCCGGAGACACTGTTAATTTGTATGGCAAAAAGCAAGTATGCTGTTTTAAAATCAACTGATTTACAATTATTTGAAATATACTCTCAGGGAAAATCGAAAGGGATGCATGACCAACTAAAAATATAGTTTGATAACTAAATAATTAGTTTTATCTTAGTTTCAGACTTCTAAAACATACCAGATGAGCAGCGTAAAAGTTTTAACAAAAGCAGAAGAACAGATCATGCAGGCACTGTGGAAAACAGGTCCTGCATTCGTTAAAGAACTGATTGATGCCATGCCGGAACCCAAGCCGCATTACAACACGGTATCCACGCTGGTAAAGATCTTAATCGAAAAAGGCTTTGTTGATTATAAAGCATATGGTAAGTCTCACCAGTATTTTTCCCTTATCAGCAAAGACGATTACAGCCGGAATACCATGAAGCATTTTGTAAAAGGTTATTTCGCCGGTTCCTTCAGTGAAATGGTATCCTTTTTTGTAAAAGAAAAAGATATCAGCGTGAATGAACTCGAACAATTACTGGATCAGATAAAGGACGCTAAAAACAAAAAACAATGATGTTGCTTAGTATTTATTTTATCAAGGTATTTATCTGTTCCGGCGTATTGTATGCCTATTATGCGCTGGCATTGAGAGACAATCATTTTCATCAGTGGAACAGGTATTACCTGTTGCTGGCGCCTCTTTTATCACTGGTACTGCCGCTGCTTAAAATTCCTGTGTCATTGTATCCTTCTGCAGATACCCCGGCGCCACTGATCACCATGCAGGAATTTATTATTAATAATAAGCCTGTTGCTGACTTCTTTGTAACTCCGGGTCTGCTTATAGGTATCCTTTACGGACTGGTTGCAACCGGATTGTTATGCAGAATAGCATATAACTGCCGGCGCGTGTACCTGCTGCTTAAGAAGAGCCGTGTGAATAAACTTACAGGCTATCAGCTGGTAGAAAATCAAGAGATAAAGTCTCCTTTTTCCTTCTTCAGGAACATATTCCTGCATAATGATTTTAATACAGACAGCAAAGAAGGACAACAGATCCTGCGTCATGAACTGGCGCATATAAATGGTCATCATACTACAGATAAACTGTTGATGGAGGTACTATGCGCTATGTGCTGGGTGAATCCTTTCTTTCACCTGTTTAAACGGGAACTGAGTATGGTGCATGAGTTTATAGCCGATAAAGCAGCGGCTGAAAAGGATGCTGCGGATTATGCAGAAACTATCCTGTATATGACCCTGGATAGTAAGCTGCTGGCCACCGTCAACAATTTCACACACAAGCCGGTTAAGCGGCGCATCAATATGCTTTTTAACACTCATAAAAACCACTCACTTATGAAGAAGATGATTGTCTTTCCGGTGCTGACCGCACTCGTTGTATTCATCAGTTGTCTGCAGAAAAACGATAGCGTTGCACAAACAACTGATAAAAAGGATACCACTGTATACACTTTCGTTGAGAAACCACCTACCTTTCCCGGCGGAGAAAAAGCACTGATGGAGTTCCTGTCGGAACAAATACATTATCCCAAAGAAGCTGTAAAGAAAAATGTAAATGCCACTGTGTTCGTAAATTTTGTAGTAGCCGCTGATGGTAGCATACAGCATGTAAAAACAGTTGGTGCGGCTAAAGGCTATGGCTTCGAAGATGAATCTATCCGGGTGGTAAAAGCTATGCCCAACTGGATACCTGGTACGCAGGAAGGAAAGTTTGTAGCGGTGGAATTTAACCTCCCTATAAGATATCAGATAACGAAATAAAAGTACCCTGTTCTTTATCTCCTTATTGCTGGCTTAATTAGTTTATTGCCAGCCCGTTAACTCATACTCTCATTATTTATTTCACACTGTTTTACTACGGACTGAAATCCGAAGGGGCTTTGTGCAGGGTATACCAGAGGTATATAAGGGTTGTATGGGGGGGATAAAAAGAGAAGAGGCCGGTATGTTACGGGCCTCTTCTCTTTTTATTTAATGATATATAAATTCTCCTTTTTCGCTTTTCACCGTCACCTGTTTCTTCTCTGCTGCTTCTACCCTTCCTACTATCTGCGCATCAATATTAAAACTCTTACTGATCTTAATGATCTCCGCTGCTATGTTCTCAGGTACATACAACTCCATGCGGTGCCCCATATTAAATACCTGGTACATTTCCTTCCAGCCGGTACCGGACTGCTCCTGGATCAGGCTGAATAAAGGAGGGACCGGGAACAGGTTATCTTTGATTACATGCAGATTATCTATAAAATGCAGCACTTTCGTCTGCGCTCCACCACTGCAATGTACCAATCCATGTATCCGGGAACGGTAGCCTTCCAGTACTTTCTTAATCACCGGTGCGTAGGTACGTGTAGGTGATAATACCAGCAGCCCCGCATCAATAGCGCCAAAACCAGGCACCTCCACCTTATCTGTCAGGGATTTTTTACCGCTGAATACCAGGTTAGCCGGAATACCGGGATCAAAACTCTCCGGGAACTTTGCAGCCACCTCTTTATTGAATACATCATGACGGGCAGAGGTAAGGCCATTACTGCCCATACCGCCATTATAAGACTTTTCGTAAGTAGCCTGCCCTGAAGAAGACAACCCAACGATCACATCACCTGCCTGGATAGTATGATTAGAGATCACCTCAGATTTCTTCATCCGGCAGGTAACCGTAGAATCTACGATGATAGTCCGCACCAGGTCACCCACATCAGCCGTTTCACCACCGGTGGAATAAATACTGATACCATAACTGCGCAACTCTTCCAGGATCTCTTCCGTACCATTGATAATGGCAGCAATCACTTCTCCGGGAATCAGTTGTTTATTACGGCCAATAGTAGATGATAACAGGATGTTCTCAGTAGCGCCCACACATAACAGGTCGTCCAGGTTCATGATGATGGCATCCTGTGCAATACCTCTCCAAACGTCCAGGTTACCGGTTTCTTTCCAGTAAGTGTAAGCCAGGGATGATTTTGTACCGGCACCGTCTGCATGCATAATATTGCACCATTCGTCCTGCCTGCCCAGTATATCGGGTACTATTTTACAAAATGCCTTCGGAAAAAGTCCTTTGTCGATATGCTTAATGGCATTGTGTACATCCTCTTTTCCTGCCGAAACACCGCGCTGCGCGTAGATATTCTGATCCACTGAGTAATTTTAAAATGAACAATCAAGTGCAAAAGTAACAGATTAGTGTCTATTTTGGACGGGTAGCGCGTAAACCCGGACTATTCTCACACGTAAATGTTGTATTTTGCATATGAATACAGATCGTTTTTAAGGCGTTTTATGCAGATACACAGGGACCTGGCCCACTTGCCGGCTTTAAGGCGGGCAGTTATTACTATCGGAACTTTTGATGGTGTTCATACAGGACACCGTTATATTATACAGCAGTTACAGCAGGCAGCAGCAACATGTGAAGGCGAAACAGTGATCATAACTTTTGATCCGCATCCCAGGGAAGTACTGCAACCCGGTACCAATCCCGTACGCCTGCTTACTACCCTCGGCGAAAAGATTGAACTGTTATCCAAACATGGCATAGACCACCTCGTCATCGTTCCTTTTACAAAAGCTTTTTCTGAACTGTCTGCCCAGGCCTACCTGGAAGACTTCCTCATAGAAAGATTCAAACCACATACCATCATCATCGGCTATGACCACCGTTTCGGGCATAACCGGGAAGGCGGACTGGAACTGCTGGAAGTGGAACAAAGCCGCTATGGCTTTCAGTTGATAGAAATCCCCCAGCAGGTAGTACATGACCTCTCCGTAAGCTCTACCAAGATCCGTAAGAGCTTACAGGAAGGAAATATTCACCTGGCCAACGAATTACTGGGATACGATTATTTCCTGGAAGGCACTGTGGTGCATGGGGATAAAATGGGCCGTCAGCTGGGTTACCCTACGGCTAACATGCTGTTGCCTGATCCGCGCAAGCTCATCCCGGCGCATGGTATTTATGCTATCCGGGTACATCTGAAAAAGCATGCGCTTCCTTTAAAAGGCGTAATGAGCATAGGCACCCGCCCCACTTTCGATGGTACGGACCTCAGACTGGAAGCGCATGTGTTTGATTTCAGTGAAGACATCTACGACCAGCTGATAAGGGTGGAAATAATCGGCTTCATCCGCGCCAGCCAGAAATTCGATAACATAGAAGACCTGATCGTTCAGATGGATAAAGACAGCCTGATCGCCAGGGAAATGCTGGCTTAATACATCATCTTATATACCAGCTCCTTCATCAGCTCACCATCCTCTACCCCACTGTCATTGATACCAATGCTGCGTAAGTTATAGGCATGCAGTAAAAGGATGGCCTTTTCAGCCCCTTCCGCCCCATATTGCTGGGCAGCCTTTATATAATCCTTTACAAAGAACGGATGTACCCCAAGGGCAGCGGCAATCTCTTTTTCACCCCCTTTTACGCCAAACACCATATTCATCTTGCTAAAGAAATTATACAAAGCAGGGAGGACCATTTGTATAGGGCCTGCTTTAGGATTAGAGGAAAAGTAGTGGATGATACGCATTACTTTAGTGATATCCTTCTGACCTATAGCATTTTGTAACTCAAATACGTTGTATTCTTTACTGATACCTACATACTTCTCGATATCATTCTCGTCTATCTTTTTCCCTTCCGGCAGGTTTACCAGCAGTTTATCTATTTCATTGGCCATACGGGCCAGGTCGTTCCCGATATGATCTACCAGCAGGATACCTGCTTTCTGGGAAATAGCCCTGCCTAATCCATGCACATAAGCTTCAACCCAGGCAGGCAGCTGGTTATCGTACATCTTCTTGGTACTCAGCAGCACCCCCCTGTCTTTAATCAGCTTGGCCATTTTGCTGCGGCCATCTATTTTGCCTTGTTTATGGGCCACTACCAGGATGGTAGATTCCAGGGGTTTATCTATATAGGACTCCAGTTTGAGGATATCCTTCATTGCCTGCGCCTCTTTGATAACGACTACCTGTCTTTCTGCAAACATGGGATACCGTCGGCAGGCATTCACAACGGTACTCCAGTCGGTATCTTTACCGTATAGAACGGTGAGATTGAACCCTCTTTCGGATTCATCCAGTATATGTTCCTCCGCATAGTTACTTACCTGGTCTATAAAAAAGTCTTCTTCACCTTCCAACCAGTACAGAGAGCGGAACTTCTTTTGTTTCCATTCTTTTATAATATCCTGATAATCCATCCTTTATTACCTATTTAATATATACTACATCGTCTGGTTGCAGCAGGGGTACGCCCTTAAAACGTGTTAATAACTGTGCAACGGCTATTACATCCTTCTGACAATAACTGGCGATCCGCTCCAGGTCCCGCTCCTCCCAGTATACTTTCCCTACCATGCTGCCATCTATATCATCCTTGGGTGTTGGAATGTCCAGGACAGCGGTCAGCAGTTTCAGTGAAGTATAGTTCTTAAAGTCCCCAAAACGCCATAAGTGCATGGTATCCAGCATGGGGAGTTCCCAGGGTTTGAAGCCATGTACCTGTAAAGGAAGGGGCAAAGATAGTTGATGAATAACAGACCTCCTGCAAATAAAAGGAATATCAAACTCCTTTATATTATGTCCGGCAAACTGGAAACGGGGGAATTTTATATGAAATTTATTTATCAATTCTAAAAAACTGTTTAATACAACCTTTTCATCATCATCGCAGAAAGATTTTATACGTAATTGATAACGATTGTTTTCCACACTGAAGTATCCCGCTGAAATGCACACTATCTTGCCGAATTCGGCATAAAGTCCGGCCCTGTCTGCGTATGCTCCTTCCATATCAGTTGAATCTGGCGCAGTTTTTGCAATTTTGTCCAGCCATAGTGCTTTCATCCTTTCCTGCAGATGGTCGAAGGAGGAAACACCCGGAGTTGTTTCAATGTCCAGGAGTAAAAGTTGATCTAGCGATATATTTGGTAACACAGTTATTAACAGTTTATAATTTTTCTAAATTAAACAATTCTAACCTTTAACTTTGTATAGCAAGTTTTAACCATATAAGAATTTAACTATAAAAAACAAAACAACTATGACTGAGAACACTTTTAACAAGCCTGCTCCGGGATCTCCCGGATCTGAAAAACCAAGAAGCCGTAATGGCCTCATATATGGTATTCTGATCGCAGCACTGGCCGGTACATGGATCTACATGTTGTATGATAAGAACAAGACCACTGATACCATCGCTCAGCAAGGTATGCAGATAGATTCCATCTCTTCTTCCAGGGATGCATTACAGCAGGAATACAATGCTGCCAACGCACGTCTGGATGATCTGATTTCTCAGAACAGCCGCATGGATAGCCTTGTTAAAACAAAAGACAAGGAACTGGCTGATATGAAGTCCAGGATCCAGAGCATCCTGAGCAACAAGAATGCAACTCAGGCAGAACTGGCACAGGCACGTAAGATGATTGAACAACTGAAAGGTAACATCGAAGGCTATACTCAGACCATCGAACGCCTGGAAGGTGAAAAGATCGTCCTCACCGGTGAGCGTGATTACGCACGTAAAGAAAGGGATTCCCTGGGTGTACAGAAACAAAACCTGGATAAGAAAGTTAGCCTGGGTTCCGTACTGCATGCTTCCAACATCCACTTACTGCCGATCAATGTGAAGAAGAATGGTAAGGAAGTAGAAACGACAAAGGCTAAACGTGCAGATATGATGCGTATTACCTTTGACCTGGACGAAAACAGGATTGCTGAAACCGGCGATAAAGAACTGTATGTAGCTATTTCTGCTCCGGATGGTTCTCCACTGGCTGTTGAAGCACTGGGTTCAGGCAGGTTTACATTGTCTGACGGTACAGAAAAATTATATACCGCTAAGAAGACTGTCAGCTATACTCAGGGTGAAAAACAAACCGTTAGTATGGACTGGAAACAGAATTCCGACTTTAAACCAGGTGATTACAGCGTTGAGATCTATCATGATGGTTATAAAATAGGTTCAGGTAAAGTTACCCTGAAGAAAGGCGGACTGTTCTAGTAGTCTCTGCCGGATCTCAGATCCACCTCCCAGATTCTTTATCCCTTGTGGATCAGGAATCTGGGATTTTTTTTGCCCGGGCATGTTAGGAATCCTCATTATCTGCAACTATTAAATAGACAATAATAAAGTCATTTTGTTAATGATTAGTTATTGTGAAAAACTCATATATAAAAATATGTTTAATTAGTGTTTCTTTGCATGTAACTTTATTACAGGGATGATCATCCGCGCATCTGGAAAGTTCGTAGTTATGTGAATCGGGGTATGCATACGTTTGCATATACTAAGTGACCCCTTGCTCTTTTGAATGTTATTATCAGAGATAAAATACAGGAAGCAAATTATGCAGGAAAACTCTAAGCAGGTGTACGTTGTAGACGACGATGAAATATTTCATTTCATCCTGAAAAAGATGCTTGAACAACAGACCGAGCATCTGGAAGTGACTTCATTTCTTTGTGCGGAGGATGCTATAGAGCAACTACAACATCTGCCATTGTGTTCACTTCCCTCACTGATCATCCTCGATATGAATATGCAGCGGATGAACGGATGGGACTTTATTGATGCCTACCGGGGCATCAAAGGCACCCTGCAGCAACAAATCCCTATCATAATGTGTTCTTCTTCAATGGATATGAGGGATATGCAAAAGGTGAAACGTACGCCAGAACTGATGGCATACATTACCAAACCGCTGGACCCTGTTAAAGTGAAACAGATCACCGACTGCCTGGTATAAATGAAAATGGCCAGTTGCATTGCTGCAATTGACCATTTAGTATTTTGTTTTACTGAATTATTGTACCGGTACTCTCTCTCCGTACATTTCCTCTCTCAGGGCCCTTACTCTGTCATCAGCCAGGTATTCATCAAATGTGGTCAGCCTGTCTATCACCCCTTTCGGCGTAATTTCTATTATACGGTTAGCCACAGATTGCATAAAGGTATGGTCATGCGTTGTAAACAGCACCACCCCTTTAAAGTTGATCATACTTTCGTTGAATGACTGGATAGATTCCAGGTCAAGGTGATTCGTAGGTTCATCCAGGATCACTACGTTAGGGTCCTGCAGCATCATGCGGCTGGTCATACAACGTACTTTCTCACCACCGCTCAGTACGCTGGTCTTCTTCATGATCTCTTCCCCGCTGAACAGCATCTTACCCAGGAACCCACGCAGGAATGGCTCATCCACATCGGTTACGTGTGGCGGAACGAACTGGCGTAACCAATCCATCAGGTTCACTGACTTATCCTCGAAGAACTTCGCATTATCATTAGGCAGGAAAGCAGTCGTTACGGTAGTTCCCCACTCGTATTTACCGCCATCAGCCTTTTGTTCGCCATTGATGATTTCAAAGAAAGTGGACAGCGCCAGGTGATCTTTGGACAGGAAAGCGATCTTATCGCCCTTGTTCACGCTAAAGCTCACATTGCTGAACAGCTTCTCCCCATCTACTATCTTTTCCAGTTTCTCCACATTCAGGATCTGGTTACCTACTTCACGCTGTTGCTTGAAGATGATACCAGGATATTTACGGTTGGAAGGCTGGATATCTTCAATAACCAGTTTTTCCAGGGCTTTCTTACGGGAAGTAGCCTGCTTACTCTTGGAAGCGTTGGCACTGAACCGGGCGATAAAGTCCAGCAGATCTTTACGCTTATCTTCCATCTTCTTGTTCTTATCAGCTACCTGGCGGGCCATTAACTGGGAAGTTTCATACCAGAAGGTGTAGTTACCGGAGAAGATCTGGATTTTGGTACGGTCAACGTCTGCTACGTGCGTACAAACAGCATCCAGGAAGTGACGGTCATGGGATACAACGATCACGATGTTCTCATAATCTGCCAGGAAGTTTTCCAGCCAGCCGATGGTTTCCACATCCAGGTGGTTGGTAGGCTCATCCAGCAGCAGGATATCCGGGTTACCGAACAGGGCCTGTGCCAGCAGTACACGCACTTTCAAACTACCACTCAGGTCCTTCATTAAAAGCCCGTGCAGCTCCTCACTTACGCCAAGGTCACCCAGCAGCACTCCGGCATCACTTTCGGCAGTATAACCGCCCATTTCGCCGTATTCTGCCTCCAGTTCACCTGCACGCATCCCGTCTTCCTCTGTAAAGTCCTCTTTTGCGTATATAGCGTCCTTTTCGTTGGCTATATCCCACAGTTTTTTATTACCCATCAGCACGGTATTGAGTACCGTAACTTCATCGAATTCAAAATGGTTCTGTTTCAGTACGCTCATACGCTCACCGGGGGTGATTTCCACACTACCTTTACTGGGTTCGATTTCCCCTGATAAAATTTTCATGAAGGTTGTCTTACCGGCGCCATTGGCTCCGATAACTCCATAACAATTGCCTTTGAAGAAATTGAGGTTAACTTCATCAAACAATACCCTTTTTCCGAAAGAGAGCGATACGTTTTTAACACTGATCATGCTAGCTAAAGAAATTTAAGGCGCAAAGTTACGAAATGTTTACTAGTTTATAGATAGCTTCCATATTCCTTATCTTTAACATATTGAATGTTCACTAAATCACACCCATGACCGATTATAACGAGATTTTTGAGAATAATAAGCGCTGGGTAGCTACCAAAACAGCGACAGATGAGAAATTCTTTGAGAAACTGGCCCTGGAACAAAAACCGGATTACCTCTATATAGGCTGTAGCGACAGCCGGGTACCGACCAATGAGATCATGGGACTGGATGCAGGGGAAGTGTTCGTTCACCGGAATATCGCCAACCTGGTAAATAACGTGGACCTGAATGTAATGTCTGTGATCAATTATGCCGTCCGCCATCTGCAGGTAAAGCACATTATCGTGTGCGGACACTACAATTGCGGTGGTGTAAAGGCAGCCATGGAATCTGCAGACCTCGGCCTGCTGAACCCCTGGCTGCGAAATATCCGGGACGTTTACCGCCTGCATAAGGAAGAACTGAATGCCATCGAAGATGAGCATGCCCAATACAACCGCCTGGTAGAACTGAACGTACAGGAACAATGCGTAAATGTGATCAAAACAGCTGCTGTACAGCAGTCATACCTCGCTGACCACTATCCTACCGTACACGGCTGGGTATACGATATTCATAACGGAGAACTGATAGACCTGAAGATCGATTTTGAAAAGATCCTGCATGAAATACAGGAAATCTATGATCTGACAGGCACAGGAAGACTCATGAAGAAAAAAGGCAGCAAATGACAGGATTAAAGTCTGAACAATTGACCGGACCCATTGGTGTATTTGACTCCGGTTATGGTGGATTGACAGTTTTGAAAGAGATTATTGCGGAACTTCCGCAGTATGATTATATCTATTTAGGGGATAATGCCCGTGCGCCTTATGGCAACCGGGGGTTCGAAACCATTCATTCGTATACTTTAGAGTGCGTGCAGCATCTTTTCCGCATGGGCTGCCCATTGGTAGTACTGGCCTGTAATACGGCCTCTGCCAAAGCCCTGCGTACTATTCAGCAGAAAGACCTGCCGCATATTGCGCCGGACAGACGCGTATTAGGCGTGATACGCCCTACTACCGAAATGGTAGGTACACTGACACAGACGGGAGAAGTGGGCATTCTGGCGACCCAGGGGACTGTTACCTCCGAATCTTACCCTATAGAGATCCGGAAATTCTTTCCGGAAGTAAAAGTGCATCAGCTGGCCTGCCCTATGTGGGTACCTTTGATTGAGAATAATGAAGCGGATAGTGACGGGGCGGATTATTTTGTAAAGAAGTATTTAGATCAGATACTTACTGAGGCTCCAAATATAGATACACTGGTATTAGCCTGCACACATTATCCTATCCTCACTAAGAAAATAAAACAGCATTTACCGGGTGGTATTACTTTACTATCTCAGGGTAAAATAGTAGCGCATAGTCTGAAAGACTATTTACACCGACATCCTGAAATGGAAACACGTTTAAGTAAAAACGGGGAACAGAAATTTTATACGACTGATGATCCGCAGATATTTGAGAAGCTGACGAATATATTCTTCGGCGCTACTGTGAAAACAGAAAAACTGGATGTAGCGGGCGGAGTTAATTGCTGATTAAAACTTTTTTATGATGGTGCTTCGCACCATCATAAAAAAGTATAGGTTTTTGCAGGGCTTCGCCCTGCACCCAGATTATTTTCCTTCCAATGTTATCAGGAATGCATACTGCATCGCTATTTCTTCCAAAGGCTTAAACCTTCCGGAAGCCCCGCCATGCCCGGCTTCCATATTGGTGTGTAATAACAGCAGATGATGATCTGTTTTTACTTCACGCAGCTTCGCTACCCACTTTGCAGGCTCCCAGTATTGCACCTGTGAATCATGCAAACCTGTTGTTACCAGCATATTCGGATATGCCTGGGGAGTGACGTTATCATAAGGGGAATACGACTTCATATAATCGTAATACTCTTTCTTCTTAGGATTACCCCACTCATCAAATTCACCGGTTGTCAATGGGATACTTTCATCCAGCATGGTAGTTACTACATCCACAAAAGGTACCGCTGCAATCACCCCATTCCATAAGGTCGGACGCATATTCACTACAGCCCCCATCAGCAGGCCACCGGCGCTGCCTCCCATCGCATATAAATGTGCACTGTCTGTATAATGCTGTGCTACAAGGTAATCAGCACAATCAATAAAATCAGTAAACGTATTCTTCTTTTTAAACAGCTTGCCATCCTCATACCACTGTCTTCCCATTTC
Source organism: Chitinophaga oryziterrae (assembly GCF_009758125.1). GTDB lineage: Bacteria > Bacteroidota > Bacteroidia > Chitinophagales > Chitinophagaceae > Chitinophaga > Chitinophaga oryziterrae. The sequence continues at coordinate 911,304 of NZ_WRXO01000001.1, read as the reverse complement.
CTCTCCGCCCCTGATATGCGCAATAGCATAAGCAAATCCCCTGTCTAACAAACTAAGGCGGTTAGAACTGAATACAGGATCTATACTATGCCCGTAAGAACCGTACCCATAAAGCAATAAAGGCATCTTGCCATTCTTCTCGAAACCTTTTTTATACACAATTGATACCGGTACTTTGGCTCCATCTCTTGCTGTTACGTATATGCGTTCCGTTATGTAGTTCTTAGGATCATAACCACCCAGTACTTCCTGTCTTTTACGCAGTTCGTTTTGTTTCGTATCCATGTTATAATCATAAGTGGACACAGGCGTAGTCATGGAAGTATACGAGTAACGCAGCACCTTTGTATCAAACTCAGGATTGACAGAAGTAGACGCCACATATGCCGGTTCGTCGAAATGAAGGTAATGGTCTTCATGTGTGCGGGTATTGATCACACGCAGTTGTGTAAGACCTTTTGAACGTTCACTCAACACCATATGGTCGCGGAAAAGGTCCAGCCCTTCCAGTAATACGTCCGGACGGTGGGCGATCACTTCCTTCCAGTTACTGCGTTCTGTTTTATCCAGCGGACATTGCATCAGCCTGAAGTTCACAGCATCCCAGTTGGTAACAATATAAAACTGGTTATCCTGATGATCGATATGATACAGCATATCCTTCTGCCGGGGTTGAAATACCTTAAACGCGGCAGTAGGTTTGGAAGCATCCAGTATGCGGTATTCAGAAGATAAAGTACTGCCGCTTTCTATCATGATGTACTTCCCGGATTTACACCTGGTAACACCGGCAGAATATGTTTCATCCTTCTCTTCATACACCAGCTGATCATCGCTGGCTTTAGTGCCGGTCAGATGTCTGAAGATCTTATTCTCACGTAAAGTGCTCGTGTCTTTCGTTGTGTAGAAGAACGTTTTATTATCACTGGCCCAGGCAACATTACCGGATGTTTCGCTGATCAGTTCCGGTTGTAATTCACCTGTCTGCAGGTTCTTGATATGGATCACATACCTGCGGCGGCTCACTGTATCCACGCCATAAGCGAGCCATTGTCCATCCGGGCTCACCGTCATTCCACCTACCTGGTAATAAGCATGTCCTTTAGCAAGATCATTTACATTGAGAATGATCTCTTCCGCAGCTTCTGTACTTCCTTTCTTACGGCAATAAACAGGATATTCCTTTCCCTGCTCATAGCGGGAGTAATAGTAGTATCCTTCCTTCAGGTAAGGCACGCTCACATCAGTTTCCATGATGCGGCTTTTCATTTCCTCGTATAGCTTTGTACGTAATTTTGCGGATGAGCGGGTCATCGTATCCAGATAGGCGTTTTCAGCCTTCAGATAAGCGATCACTTTCGGATCTTCCCTGTCATTCATCCAGTAGTAATTATCTGTGCGGGTATCTCCGTGAATCGTTAATTCCTTATTTACTTTATCCGCCACAGGGGGCGCAATCGTTACAACTTCCTCTGACATAACTCGTTTTTTTTCCTTACAGGCAAACAGGCTTACGCCTGACAGCATTATGCAAAATGCAGCGGATCTCCTCATAGGTGCTTATTAGTTAAGGTTACGAATGTACTACACTATCTTCATTTTAACAGGGTCCCAGTCAATTGCTTTCTTTCTGAAATAACTTTCATTGGTAAGTAATGCCGGTCCTGCTGCACGCAACCCGAAAGAAGCATCTTCCACAATGGGTTTACCACCGCGCATGGCCTCAAAGAAATTGACGAAATGGTCGTAGCGGTCATCATAACCATTAGGCGCCGCATAACTGCTTTCAGATACCTGTGCCGGTTTACGTTGTTCCTCGGTATACTTCGCGTTGTATTGTTTTACATATTCTTCCTGCATCGTCTTTGGAAAGGTATTGTAGGTATCCCAGCCACCATAACCGGGAGCAGCAGACAACTTATGTTTTTTGATCCTGAAATCATTCCAGCCCAGTTCCATCACACCATCGGTACCTATCAGGCGGGTAAATTCACCACCACCGCCACCATCTGCGAAATTCACGCGAAGGGTCATCTGGAAGGCAGCGTGTTGTTTGGTTTCCGGGTAATCGAAAATAGCGACAACGACATCCGGTACGTCCCGGCCATCTTTCCATTGCACCAGGTTACCACTGGCATACACACGTTCCGGCCCCATAGAACCAGTGATGAAGTGCAGGCCGGAGATCAGGTGTACGAACAGGTCGCCCGGAATGCCGGTACCATAAGCCCGGTAGTTACGCCAGCGGAAAAAGCGGGTAGGATCAAAAGGCACTTTGGCCGTATCTTTCAGGAAAGTATCGAAATCAATGGTTTTAGGTGAAGCATCCGGAGGGATAGAGTATTGCCATGCACCCAGCGCATCGTGACGGTCCATACGGGCCTCTACGATGTTCAGCTGCCCTATTTCACCAGCCTGGTACCGTTTACGCGCTTCTGCCAGCATTACACTGCTTACGCGCTGGCTGCCTACCTGGAATACGGCTTTAGTACGCTGCTGGGCGGCTATCACCTGATGTCCTTCTTCTATCTGCTGTACCATAGGTTTTTCGCAGTAAACGGCCTTTCCTTTTTCCATGGCAGCAATGGCAATCGTATCATGCCACAGGTCGGGCGTTGCGATGATCACAGCGTCTATATCTTTCCTGTTCAGCAGTTCGCGGTAATCGCGGGTAGTAAAGACCTTATCGCCATACAACTCTTTTACTTTTGTAAGATGCCCATCATAGAGGTCTGCTGCAGCAACGAACTCCACTCCCGGGACTTTAATGGCGGTCTGTACATCGCCAAAGCCCATGATACCCATGCCTATACAGCCCAGGCGGATATTATCAGTGGAAGAAGGTGGTTTGCCGGGTTGCAGGATGTGTACCTGTTCTTTGCCTTTTCCTAAAGCGGCCAATGAGCCGGCACCCAGCAAAGCTGCAGTACCGCCTAGATTGCGGATGAATTTTCTACGGGAATTATTTGTCATAACGTTATGGGTTGAGAACTGTGGGTTTTTATAACAATATAAACACTTTAACGCAAAAAGCAGAACGCCCGATGCGGTTTGCATCAGGCGTCCTGCTTTCAATATATTGTGTTCAACAACTATTTCTCATATGTGAACCCGGCGGAGATAAACTCGCGGTTCAGACGTGCGATGTTGGTGAGGGAGATCTCTTTAGGACATTCCGCTTCGCATGCACCGGTATTGGTACAGCTACCGAACATTTCCTTGTCCATCTGTGCGATCATATTCAGTGCACGGCTCTTTCTTTCAGGCTGTCCCTGTGGCAGTAAAGCCAGCTGGGAAACTTTAGCAGATACGAACAGCATGGCAGATGAATTCTTACAGGCAGCTACGCAGGCACCACAACCGATACAGGCAGCAGCAGCGAAAGCTTCGTCCGACTGATCTTTTGGTACCAGAATGCTATTAGCATCCTGTGCATTACCGGTATTTACAGACACATAACCACCCGCTTCGATGATACGGTCAAAAGCGCTTCTGTCTACGGTCAGGTCCTTTACTACCGGGAAGGAACCAGCTCTCCATGGTTCTACGGTAACAGTATCACCATCCTTGAAAGCACGCATATGCAGCTGACAGGTAGTAGTACCAGCCCATGGACCATGAGCACGGCCATTGATGTGCATGGAACATGCACCACAGATGCCCTCGCGGCAATCATGATCAAATGCGATAGGCTCTTTGCCTTCATTGATCAGTTTTTCATTCAGCACATCAAACATTTCAAGGAAAGACATTTCTGATGAAATTCCCGAAACCGGGTATGTTTCAAACTTTCCCTGAGCATCTGTATTTTTCTGCCTCCACACCTTGAGTGTGAGATTCATATTATAATGTTCCATAGTTGGACAATTATTGTAGTGAATAAACCGGTATCTTATTTATAACTGCGCTGTGTTGGCTTACATTCTTCAAACACCAGCTCTTCTTTATGCAGCTCGAACTGGCTTGGGCCTTTATATTCCCATGCAGCTACGTAGCTGAATGCTGCATCGTTACGTAAAGCTTCTCCTTCATCGGTCTGAGACTCTTCACGGAAGTGACCACCACAGGATTCGCGGCGGTTCAGTGCATCTACGCACATCAGCTCACCCAGTTCCAGGAAGTCAGCCACACGGCCGGCCTTTTCCAGTTCAGGATTGAATTCGTTGGCAGTACCTGGTACGCGCACATCTTTCCAGAATTCTGCACGCAGTTGCTGGATTTCAACGATGGCTTCTTTCAGGCCTTTTTCGTTACGCGCCATACCGCACTTGTCCCACATGATCTTACCAAGCGCTTTATGGAAATGGTCTACAGACTTGGTGCCTTTGATGTTCATCAGCTTGTCAATATCTGCCTGCACCGCTTTCTCTGCTTCCACAAATGCAGCGTGATCGGTAGGGATATCCTTTGTCTTGATATCATCTGCCAGGTAATTACCCATAGTGTAAGGGATAACGAAGTAACCATCTGCCAGCCCCTGCATCAGCGCAGAAGCACCCAGGCGGTTTGCACCGTGATCAGAGAAGTTAGCTTCTCCCAGTGCGTACAGACCGGTAACAGTTGTCATCAGTTCATAATCCACCCACAGGCCACCCATTGTATAGTGCACTGCAGGATAGATACGCATTGGCACTTCGTAAGGGTTCTCACCGGTGATCTTTGCGTACATATCGAAGAGGTTACCGTATTTCTCAGCTACCACTTCTTTACCCAGTTTCATGATATCTTCATGAGACGCGTTGGAGATCTGTCTTTTGCTGACTTCAATCTTACCATAACGTTCCATGTTGAAAGCGAAATCCAGGTACACCGCCTGTTTAGAGCTACCTACACCATAACCGGCGTCACATCTTTCTTTAGCAGCACGGGAAGCCACGTCACGTGGTACCAGGTTACCAAAGGCAGGATATCTCCTTTCCAGGTAGTAATCCCTTTCGTCTTCAGGAATATCAGAAGGCTTGCGGTTGTCGTTTTGTTTTTTAGGTACCCATATACGACCATCGTTACGCAGTGACTCAGACATCAGCGTCAGCTTAGACTGGTGATCACCGGAAACAGGGATACAGGTAGGGTGGATCTGCGTAAAGCAGGGGTTACCGAAGAAAGCACCTTTACGGGTAGCTTTCCAGGCAGCTGTTACGTTAGAACCCATCGCATTGGTAGATAAGTAGAATACGTTACCGTAACCACCGCTGCATAATAACACAGCATTACCGGAATGACGTTCCAGCTTACCGGTGATAAGGTCACGCGCAATGATACCGCGGGCCTTACCATCTATCTTAACGATGTCCAGCATCTCATGACGGCTGTACATTGTTACGTTACCCAATGCGATCTGGCGTTCCAGTGCAGAGTAAGCGCCTAATAATAACTGCTGACCTGTCTGGCCTGCAGCATAAAACGTACGCTGTACCTGTGTACCACCGAAAGAGCGGTTACTGAGTAATCCGCCATATTCACGGGCAAAAGGAACACCCTGTGCCACGCACTGGTCTATAATATTGCCACTTACCTCTGCCAGGCGATGCACATTGGCTTCGCGTGCGCGGTAGTCGCCACCTTTTACAGTATCGTAGAACAAACGGAACACGGAGTCTCCGTCGTTCTGGTAGTTTTTAGCAGCATTGATCCCTCCCTGTGCAGCAATACTATGTGCACGGCGGGGACTATCCTGAAAACAGAAAGCTTTTACTTTATAGCCTAATTCTGCAAGAGAAGCTGCAGCTGAAGCACCTGCCAAACCTGTACCCACAATGATTATTTCCATGTTGCGCTTGTTAGCCGGGTTTACCAGCTTACAATGCCCCTTATAATCTTCCCACTTCGACCCTAATGAACCTTTAGGAATTTTTGAGTCCAACATATATCCTTACTTTACTGAATTATTTGAAATAGATTACCACGGGAATAATAGCAAAACCTACAGGGATAAGTATCCCGAACAGCCATACTCCTACAAAACTGATAAGACCATTGTACTTTACGTGATTCAGACCAAATGTCTGGAAAGCACTCTTAAAGCCATGGATCAGGTGAAAGGACAGCGCTATCATACCGATCACATACAGTACAACTATCCACAATTCTTTAAAAGCTACCTGTACGACAGTGTAGAGATCTTTCAAAGGTTCTTCTCCGCCATAATTTTGTGTTGGGATCTCTCCAAAGTGGAATTTCCACCAGAAATTAGCCAGGTGGATAACAATGAAGATCAGCAGGATACTGCCCATAATAGCCATCTGACGGCTGAACCAGGAAGATGTCTGATTACCGGGATTAACAGCATACTTTACAGGACGTGCAGCCCTGTTGCGGAAGGTAAGCTGTAAAGCGATGAAAGCGTGGAGAAGGATCGCGATCTTAAGGCCCCAGGCAATAAGCTGGATAAGCTCATTATGCCCCATGAAGGCAGCATACGTGTTGAAAGCCTTACCACCATCGTTGTAAAGCAGTTGGAAATTACCAGCAAGGTGTACAATTATAAAACTACAAAGGAACAGGCCGGTAGCACCCACTAATAATTTCTTACCGATAGAGGTATTAAAAAACTGTGACCACTTCATAACTAAAATTCTAAGCTTCCTAAAAGATGATATGATAATATTTCGAATATATCGGGCAAATTTAACGCAGGAAAAGTAAAAAGCAAATGATATTTCTCAGTTTTTCAACACATGTAACTACTCTAACCTTCTTATCATAAGGTTATCTACCAGGTTATATAGGTGCTGGGGCTGGAAAGTACGCCATTTATCAACATCCAGCAGATTTACATAATTATCGATACGTGCCCTCTCGAATTCCTGCCGGGTGTGTTCCGGCATGTTCAAACTGACAATCCATCCGCCTTCATCGCGGATATCATCCCACCACTCCTCATAATAACAATCATCCGAAGAGTGAAAGTTCATTACATTCTCAGTAATTAATATAAACTTATTGATGCCGCTTGCAGTCATGATATCAATAACATCCCTTTTCAGGGTCATGATATCATTCTCTATACAATCATTCCACTCTCCCAGTAATTCAATAATGGCAAAATTGAACTGATAGTCTACAAACAGGATCTTACTATACAAGGTACGGGAGCCAAACTCATCCCACTGAGGATGGATATAATAATTATAAACAGTATTGACATACTGAAACTCACTGTACTCTCTCCCAAAGAAAGGTGATTGCTCATCTTCCTCCGATGTATATAAATGACGCCAGTTATAAAATGGTTCTATATTATGCATGAAAATCATATTTATCCGGGAAATCGGCCTCCCCGGATGTATGTTTTCACAAATTTCAATATAAAAATCAAAAAATAGTAGTGCGGCGTTTCTGAAAAAATTCGTACCTATATATAAGCTTCGATGGCCTTTCTCACACTGCCCGCTTTCAACAGCATATTTTTCGCTTCTTCATAATCTGTCAGTGACAGTTTCTCCATCAGCATCTTCACACCTCTGTCTACCAGTTTATCATTACTCAGCTGCATATTCACCATCTTATTATCCTCTACCCTTCCCAACTGTATCATCACTGCCGTAGAGATCATATTCAACACCAGCTTCTGTGCAGTACCGCTTTTCATACGGGTGCTGCCGGTAATGAATTCAGGACCTACCACCACTTCTATCGGAAAATCTGCTTCATCAGACAAGGGTGCTCCCGGGTTACAACAGATACTGCCGGTGATAATGCCTTCCCTTCTGCATCTCTTTAAGGCCCCTATTACATATGGAGTGGTACCGCTGGCAGCAATACCCACTACCACATCCTTTTCGGTAATGTTACATTCCTGCAGGTCTTTCCAGCCCTGCTCCCGGTCGTCTTCCGCAAATTCAACTGCCTTACGGATGGCAGCGTCGCCACCGGCAATCAGGCCTATTACAAGCCCATGAGGTACGCCAAAAGTAGGCGGGCATTCAGAGGCGTCCACAATGCCCAAACGGCCACTGGTACCTGCTCCCAGGTAAAATAAACGGCCACCGGCCAGCATTTTATCTGAAATGGCGGATACCAGCTTTTCTATCTGAGGCAATACTTTTTCTATCGCCTCCGGTACGGTTTTATCTTCTTTATTGATATTGCTCAGGACTTCCTGCACACTCATTTTCTCTAAATGACGGTAGTGTGAGGTTTCCTCGGTTACTCTCGTGAAAGACATCAGGTATAAATTTGGATTATTGATGATATGCGATCAATCCTTCCATGGGGCTGCGCAATATCTTGCCCAGCTGCAGTTCATACAGTTCACATAGTTCTTTCAATACGTCCCGGAAATTCCAGGCTATGCTACCGGTAAAGTGCAGTGGGTGCGTCCAGCTTTCGCTGTACTTATAAATATGGTTAAAGAAGAATTCATTGAAACTGTCTTCCAGGATATTTTCGATCAGATAATGTCCCCTGTTTTCCGAAAGAAAAGGCGCAAAGCTTGCCAGATAACGGTTCGCCATTGGCTTACGGTACACATTCTCCAGGATTTCGTCATTATTGGTATTGTACTGGGCGTCAAAACGGGCTCTCAGCTCTTCGTCGAACGACTTATACATATACAACTGCAGCAGTTTTTTACCCAGATAAGCGCCACTGGCCTCATCCCCCAGGATAAAACCCAGTCCGGGATTGTTCTTCACGATCTCTTTCCCATCATAATAACAGGAATTACCACCTGTGCCCAGGATACTGGCTACACCTGGTTCCCGTCCGCACAATGCCCTGGCAGCTCCCATCAGATCGTGCTTTACGTCCACTGCGGCCGATGGCCACACTGCTTTTAAAGCCGATTGTACGATCTCTACGCTCTTGGGCTGCAGGCAGCCGGTACCATAGTAAAATATTTCTTCTATCTGAAATGCCGGGGGTAATTGTGGCAGGAGTTCCTTTTCCAGGAGTTCCTGTATCTGCTTTGCATTCAGGAAATAGGGACTTATTCCCAATGTTTTATAGTGCCAGCTTTGATCGCCTGCCACCAAACACCAATCCGCCTTACTGCCTCCGCTATCCGCTATAAGTTTAATTTTCATGACACATCTGTTGTAGGTGAGGTTTAACCCTTAAATGTTCCGTATTTGCAATTTGAAGATACGTTATTCAAACATCCAATGTCAAACTTCAATCCATAAACTTATTATACTATTTTTGCCACAAGTTAAACAAAACGGGATTACATATACAAATGCTGCCAAAATTAGCCACAGGTTACTTATTGCAGGCTATTTTTCAATACTGATACTATGTTGAACAGGAAACTGAATGTTTTTTTACCTCTTTTATTTGCAATAGTGCTGGCGCTGGGTATGTACCTGGGACATCAGATGCCCGGTTCCAACTCAGGTGCGCAGACGCTGCTGTTCAGCAGAGCTCCTCAGGGTCCCCTGCAGGAAGTGATGGACCTCCTGAAAGTGAAATACGTAGATACCTTAAAGGTAGCAGACCTCCAGCAGGAAGCCATCGAGGGCCTGTTAGGTCATCTGGACCCTCACTCCATTTACATCCCGCCTTCCAACGTGGAAGAAGTGAATGAAGACCTGGACGGTGCTTTTCAGGGTATCGGCGTAGAATTCAATATTACTGCGGATACCGTGAACGTGATTTCTGTGATAGCTGGCGGCCCTTCAGAAACCGCTGGTGTAAAAACAGGCGATAAGATCATTAAAGTGAACGATTCCCTGGTGGCCGGCAATGGCATCACTGCTGACAAGATCCGCAAATTGTTACGCGGACCAAAGGAATCTAAAGTGATGATCAGCATGTTACGCCAGCAGAAAATACAGCAGATAGAGATTACCCGCGGCGTCATCCCTTTATACAGCGTAGACGCCAGCTACATGATCACGCCTGAAATAGGTTATATCAAAATCAGCAAGTTTGCAGGTACTACCTACCAGGAGTTTATAGAGGCAATGCGTAAACTGCAAAAGACGGGCATGACCAAACTCGTGATAGACCTGCGGCAGAATCCCGGTGGATATCTGGATGCGGCTACCCGTATTGCAGATGAACTGCTGGACGATAATAAACTGATCCTCTACACCAAAGGTAAAAGCTATCCACGTACAGACTACGATTGCGAAAAACCAGGTCTCTTTGAGAAAGGTGCATTGGCCATTCTAGCTGACGAAGGTTCAGCCAGCGCCAGTGAAATATTAGCCGGTGCAGTGCAGGACTGGGACCGTGGTACGATCATCGGTCGCCGTACTTTCGGAAAAGGACTGGTACAGGAACAATTCGATCTCAGCAACGGCGGTGCATTACGCCTTACGGTAGCGCGTTACTACACCCCTTCCGGCAGAAGTATTCAGAAGTCTTATGCAAATGGTCGTGTAGCATATGATGAAGACATCATGAACCGCTTCAATCACGGTGAGTTTGTAAACAAAGACAGTATCAAACAACTGGATACCGTACGATATAAAACTGCAAATGGCCGCGTTGTGTATGGTGGTGGTGGTATCACACCGGATATTTTTATTCCTTTTGACACCAGCCGCTTCTCTAATGTAATTGCTAACATGTATGCACGCAGTACTTTCAGCAACTTTGCTTACCAGTACTATAACTCACACAGAGATGAGTTCAAATCATATAAAGATGCTACCGCATTCACCAAAAAGTTTGAGCTGAACAACGATATCTATAATGCGTACAAAACCTTTGCGGCAAAAGATAGTGTACGCGGTATTGAATCTATCAAACCGCATGATGAAGTAGAAATCAGGACCCGTCTGAAAGCATTATTAGCTCGTCAGATATGGAGTTACGAAGGTTTTTATGAATCGATGAATAAGGATGACGAAATGGTGAAGAAAGCTGTAGGGATTTTACAGACAGAGAAATAATAAGATATCAAAATAGAAAGGGGCTGGTCAGATGATCAGCCCTTTTTTTTATTTCATACTATGAAAAAAACTACTGATCGGATACATACATAAAATAAAAAAGCCGCACCGTATAAAACGGTGCGGCCAATAACTTGACAAAACAGATTAGTGTTTTGCTTCAGTAGCAGGAGCAGCAGTAGTATCAGCTACAACAGCAGCTGAATCAGCTACAACAGATGCAGTATCAACAGCTGGAGCAGCAGCTACAGTGTCAACAGCAGGAGCAGTAGCAGTAGAATCAGCAGTTGATTCTGAAGAACCACCGTTACAAGCTACAAAGAAGATACCAGCAGCAGCTGCTAAGAAGAATAATTTTTTCATGCTTTAATGTTTTAAAGAAGCGCAAAGGTATATAGATATTTTTAATTATGAAACCCCTGGCGCTGACAATATGGCAATATTTTTATTTTTTCCTGAAAAACAGCCTCACAGGCACTCCTTCGAAGTCAAAATTCTCACGAAGTTTATTTTCCAGGTAATTTTTATAAGGTTGTTTTACATCATCTGGCAGATTACAGAAGAATGCAAAGGCAGGTGTATGCGTAGGTAACTGCGTTACATACTTGATTTTAATAGCGATACCTCTTACTACCGGCGGATGAAATGCTTCAATTGCTTTCAGCATTACCTCATTCAGTTTGGAAGTAGCTATTCTGCGCTTCCTGTTCTCATATACACGCAACCCTTCTTCAATAGCTCTGAATATGCGTTGTTTTTCTGTAACAGAGGTAAAGATGATAGGTACATTACTGAATGGGGCCAGCCGGCTTCTCAGTTCCTTTTCATAATCACGGGCAGTGTTGGTACCCTTATCATCTATCAGGTCCCATTTGTTCACCAGTACTACCAGTCCCTTTCCTTTGCGGCCTGCCATACTGAAGATGTTAAGGTCCTGCCCGGTAATTCCTTGTGTAGCATCCAGCAGCAACAGACATACATCTGCTTCATCCATTGCCTTAATGGCGCGGATAACGGAATAAAACTCCAGGTCTTCATGTACTTTCGCTTTACGGCGGATACCCGCTGTATCTATCAGTATGAATTCTTTCTGGAATAATTTATAGTGGGTGTGAATGGTATCGCGTGTAGTACCGGGAATATCGGAAACGATGTTACGTTCCGCTCCTATCAGTGCATTCAGCAAAGAGGATTTCCCTACGTTCGGCTGACCGATGATCGCGAATTTTGGTACTTCATCATCACCAGGTAATGCCTGTTCGTCTTCAGGGATAATGGCAGCTACTTCATCCAGTAATTCGCCGGTGCCACTGCCGCTCATAGAGGAGATAAAGAATACTTTGTCGAAGCCCAGGCTGTAAAACTCTGTTGCTTCCAGCATGCGGTTGCTGTTATCTACTTTATTGATCACCAGGTAAACCGGTTTGGAAGAACGGCGTAATACATGTGCCATTTCCTGGTCCAGATCAGTAATACCTGTAGCCACATCACAAATGAAAAGCAGCAGATTGGATTCCTCCATCGCTGTCTGCACCTGCTTGCGTATTTCGCGTTCAAATATTTCTTCGCTTCTCGGCACAAATCCGCCGGTATCTATTACGTTGAACGATTTCCCGTTCCAGTCAGCAATACCATACTGCCGGTCGCGTGTTACACCGCTGACATCATCCACAATTGCCTTACGCTGTTCCAGCAAACGGTTGAACAGGGTAGATTTACCCACATTAGGACGACCAACGATTGCTACTGTAAATCCTGACATAAAATTTAAAAATTGCGAATGATCAATGACAGGCATTGATCATTGAAAATTGACTAATAACCGTATTCCTTCAAATAAATATCATTGTCGCGCCACTTGCCGCGCACTTTCACAAACAATTCAAGGAATACTTTCTGACCCACAAACTTTTCGATATCCTGGCGGGCTAAGGTTCCTATCTTTTTAATAGAAGACCCTTTATCACCAAGTATAATTGCTTTCTGTGTTTCTCTTGTAACGATAATTTCTGCTGTTATTTTGATCAGCGTTGTTTTCTCCTGATACTGTGTAACGGCTACGGCAGTATGGTAGGGAATTTCTTCATCAAAAAGATGAAAGATCTTCTCCCGGATCATCTCTGCAACAAAGAACCGTGTAGACTTATCAGTTAACGTATCATCCGGGTAAAACGCTTCGCTTTCCGGTAACAGACCTACTATGCGTTCGAGCAACGCTGGTATTCCGTCTTTCTTTAGTGCAGAAATAGCCACCACTTCGGCTTTCCCCCATGCTTCACATTGCTTTACCACTTCATCCAGGGCTTCTTTTTTCAGAAGGTCCGCCTTGTTTACAACAAGGATACAGGTAGCTTTTAATCTTAATGAGCTAAACAATTCCAGGTTCTCTGCAACGTTGTCCCTCGCGTCCATTATCAGCATGGCGATATCTGCATCTTCCAGCGCAGATTTTACCGCACCCATCATCTTTTCGTGTAGCCTGTATTTGGGATCAATGATACCGGGTGTATCAGAAAAAACGATCTGGTAATCTACTGTGGATACCACTCCGGTAATACGATGCCGCGTGGTTTGCACCTTTGGAGACACAATAGCCAGCTTCTCACCCACCAGAGCGTTCATCAGGGTGCTTTTGCCTGCATTAGCCTTACCAAAAATATTTACAAATCCTGCTTTGTGCATGTATTCTACCTTTTATAGCAACCCTCACAAATTTCCGGAACTTCCTGAAATAAAAAAAGCCGAATCACTTCGGCTCTTTTAGTGCTATGTTTTTGTAGCGAGGAGGGGATTCGAACCTCTGACCTTCGGGTTATGAGCCCGACGAGCTACCTCTGCTCTACCTCGCAATGAGGGTGCAAAGATAAGGGAAATAATATTCCCACCAAATCTTTTTAAGAAAAATTAAAAGCAGGCCCCGCTATCAGCCACCACAGCAGCTGTAGCGAGGTCTGCCTGTTTTTGAATGGAAGGTCCTCTGTCTCAGAAGCAGTTTCATTTGTCACGGCCATGTCTTGCCGAGGCGTGAAATCTGCTGTTTCAGAACGGTAAATCCTCTGCAGCATTCTCCCCGGTCACCTCATCGGGCTTTTGAGATTCGTCGTTTGCCCTCCCTAACAGTTCCAGTCTTGTTACATGCAGTTTTAATCCTGCCATAGGTTCCCCTGCATGACTAACATAAGATTCCACACTGGGTACCCCTTCCAGATACACCTGCTTGCCTGTAGTAAGATAAGGAGCCACATTTACCTGCTTCCAGCAGGTACAATCTACCCAGGTAGTATGTTCATGCTTTTCTCCCTGTAGATTTGTGAACCTGCGCGTATGCGCAGCCCGGAAACTTAACAATGGTGTGCCGTTTACTTCCTTCCGGACAGCATCATGCCCCAGATAACCGATGAACTGAAGTTTGATCATACTGATTAAATTGAATAATGGTTAACGATAAAAAGCGGAAGTTCGAACGGGGAGATATAGATGGATCAATAAATCCATTTGCATATGGAAATTAGATAATTTTTTACACCCGCAAAAATATTTTCTCTTTTTAACAGCAGCAGCTATACCTTTGCATTGGAAACCGGAGTTGCGTACGTAACGCAAATATTACTACTGCCGGCTTCACCTCGGGGTGCCTTACTATCAGGCTGAGATCAGACCCGTTGAACCTGACCAGGTAATGCTGATCAGGAAAGGTAAGCGAACAATCTCTTCCTTACCCGGAAAATAAATAAGCAACAAGCCGCCGGCTATAAGCATGTTTCATTGCTTACAGTCTGCCAATTGCTGCCGATAATTTGTAGCTATTAAATTACAATAGTCCATGAGACAACTTCTATGCTTATTGCTGCTATGCAGCACCGGGATGCTACACGCACAAACCATTCTTACCGGTACCGTCACAGATAAAAAAAGCGGCCATCCGCTGGAAGGCGTATCTGTTACCCTGCTGCCCAATAACACAGGTACACGTACCAATATCAACGGACACTACCGCCTTGCCCTGCCAGCTAAAGGTCCCTATACACTACAGGCAAGTTATCTGGGATATAAAACGTTCAGCACTGCTGTCAACAGCGATACCCATATTGATATCATACTGGAAGAAACCGGACTATTCGTGAAGCCAGTTGAAATCACCAGCTTACGCGCCGGTGAACACGCTCCCTTTACACAGTCTACGCTGACAGCTGAAGAAATCAAAAAACAAAACCTCGGACAGGACCTTCCCATGCTGCTCAACCAGCAACCAGGAGTAGTTGTAAACTCCGACGCCGGTACCGGCATCGGTTACACCGGTATCCGTGTAAGAGGTTCTGATATTACCCGTATCAACGTTACCGCTAACGGTATCCCCGTTAACGATGCGGAATCACAAGGCACTTACTTCGTAGACATGCCCGACTTCGCCTCTTCCGTTAGCAGCATCCAGCTACAACGTGGTGTTGGTACTTCTACCAATGGTGCAGGGGCTTTCGGAGCTTCCCTGAACCTCAGCACCAACGATTTCAGAGATAAAGCCTACGGCGAAATCAGCAGCAGCTTCGGCTCTTTCAACTCATGGAAGAACACCGTAAGAGCAGGTTCCGGTTTGATTAACGGCCACTTTACCATAGATGCAAGACTCTCTAAAATATCCTCCGACGGATATATAGACCGCGCTTCTTCAGACCTGAAATCCTTCTATACCTCCGCTGCTTACATTTCCAAAAACACAGCTATCAGGTTTAATATCTTCTCCGGTACGGAAAAGACTTACCAGGCCTGGAACGGCGTGCCACAGGATTCCCTGAAAACACACCGTACCTATAACTCTGCCGGCCAGCGTTCCGACGGGACCTACTACAATAATGAAACGGACAACTACCAGCAGGATAACTACCAGTTATTCCTGAACCAGTCCCTCAGCAGTAAATTAAACTTCAACGTTGCACTGCATTATACCCGTGGTAAAGGTTATTACGAACAATACAGGGAACAGGATACCTATGCAGCTTACGGTATAGCAGATCCTGTTATCAACGGCACTCCTGTGACCAATACAGATCTTATACGCCAGCTATGGTTAGACAATAATTTCTACGGTAGCATCTACTCCATCAATTATAAAGGAGATCGCCTCAACTGGAGTTTAGGTGGCGGCTGGAACCGTTATGAAGGCGGCCACTACGGTAAAATTATCTGGGCACAATATGCCATAGATAAAGACCATAAATACTATGACCTGAATGCAACAAAAAGAGATGTGAACGTATACTGGAAAGGAGAATACAAACTCACCAGCGCATTACGTTTATTTGCAGACCTGCAATACCGCAATGTGAAATATAACATCGATGGTTTTGAAGATAATCCTACCCTCATTCAACACAACAACTATAACTTCTTCAATCCTAAAGCAGGTATCACATACTCTCTCAACGATCAGCAGGAAGTATACGCTTCTTTTGCTATCGGTAATAAAGAACCTAACCGTGATGATTTCGAAGCTGCTTTACAACAAACACCTAAAGCAGAAACATTACGCGATGTAGAAGCCGGTTATACCTTACATGGTAATAATGTAGTATTATCTGCCAATGTATATTACATGGATTACAAAAACCAGTTGGTACAAACCGGTAAGCTCAATAATGTTGGTGCATACACCCGTACTAATATTCCTAAGAGCTACCGCACCGGTATAGAGTTACAGGGCAGTACACGTTTAGGGAACATTTTTGTATTAGGATTGAATGCAGCGCTGAGTCAGAATAAAGTAAAAGACTTTACTACCTATATTGATAATTATGATACAGGCTTACAGGATACTGCTACCTATAAGAACAGTACCATCGCCTTCTCTCCTTCTTTCGTTGGTGGATATACCTTAACAGCGAAGCCTGTTAAACATCTAGAAATCAGCTTACTGGGTAAATATGTAAGCAGACAATACATGGATAATACAGGAGTGAAAGAACGCAGCCTCGATGGGTATTATACCAATGATCTTCGTTTCAATTATGTAGTACCTCAAAAACTGTTTAAAGAGTTAGGATTATCCTTTATGCTTAATAATATTTTTGACAAGAAATATTCTCCTAACGGATATACTTATATGTATACAGAGAGTGGGAAATTAGTGAATAGCAATGGTTATTATCCAATGGCAGGAACGAACTTCTTTGCAGGGATTAATATCTCCTTCTAAACCAAAAGAGGTAGTATCAAAAATAAAAATAGGGACTGATAATCGTTTAAACGATTATTAATCTCCACCAGGTATCCGAAAAATAGCCTGTATCGTACTTATGATACAGGCTATTTTTCATTTAAAATACTATCTGTGAGGCACCTTAAGAACTAAACTAATAGCTAAAACTACATGCATAAGAAGCGTTACAGCAATTAACCATCTATATACATTTTCTTTATTGCTTTTAATACTGAATAAATAGATGGTGTAAATAATATTTAAACCAAGCACATATAAAATCAAAAAAGGCAACATAAAAAAGTTTACAGATGCACTGTTAAGCTGCTTCATTATTACTAAGCATACAATCATACCGACTATCACAACAAGGTTATATAAAAACCTTCTACCTTCCCACCACCGTATAATCTCTTTTCTTAAAATTTTATACATGTTCATACTTTAAGCTTATTAATCAAATGGTTTTAATGGCAAGTAATGATAATTCCCTGCTCCCCTAATTTCCGTGGTTCCAACCTTATAAAAGAAACCAGTTTTAATCGCTTGTTGATCGGCAGCCGCATCCTTGAACCATTCATGTCCATCTGATCCAAGTTTCCCACTTGAATAATCAAAACCTAATATATTCATTGTGTTAGTAGAATGTTACCGCACTGTTACGCACTCTATTTACGTAATAAAAAAGAGAGGAATACCATATAAAAACAAAAGGCTGCATCAATGTGCAGCCTTTTCTAACTTACTAATTTCTCTATCGCCTTATCCACTTTCTCAAAAGGAAAACCTGCAATTACCTCTTTCATCATCCTGCTCACTTCTTCATTACCAGGATTACCGATACTTCCTTCATGCGTATGTTTCACCTCTTTTCCCGGAGTAAAACTACCGCGTTCAATATCCAGCCCTACCTGCTTATAAGCCTCTCTGAAAGGCACACCGGACAACACTAAATCATTCACCACTTCCACACTGAACAAATACTGGTATTTCGCATCATCCAGAATATTCTCTTTAATACGGATATTATCCAGCATCAATCCCGTCATGCGTAAACAATCTTTCAACGACTGAAACGCAGGGAATAAATTCTCTTTCAGCAACTGCAAATCCCTATGATAACCACTTGGTAAATTAGTGATCATCATCGCGATCTCATTCGGCAACGCCTGTAACTTATTACCATGAGAACGGATCAACTCCCATACATCAGGATTCTTCTTATGCGGCATAATACTGGAACCTGTTGTCAGCTCATCAGGGAATGTAATGAACCCAAAATTCTGGTTCATGAACAGGCATGCATCCATCGCCATTTTAGCCAATGTAGCCGCAATACCCGCTAATCCAAATGCAACGATCTTCTCCGTCTTACCACGTCCCATCTGTGCATACACCACATTATAATTCAGGTCATCAAAACCCAACAACGCTGTAGTCATGGTACGGTTAAGCGGGAAGGAAGAACCATACCCCGCAGCAGAACCCAGGGGATTTTTATTCACTACTTTATACGCACTCTGTAATACCGTAAGATCATCCACCAGGCTCTCTGCGTACGCACCAAACCACAATCCGAAAGAGGAAGGCATCGCTATCTGCAAATGTGTATACCCCGGTAAAAGATGGTCTTTATATTCAGCGCTTTTCTTCTGTAATAATTCAAACAGTACATTCACTTCCTGCACCAGCGTCTGTAACTCATGACGCAAAAAAAGTTTCAGGTCTACCAAAACCTGGTCGTTCCTGGAACGGCCACTATGGATCTTCTTACCCACTTCACCCAGTCGACGGGTCAGCAACAATTCCACCTGGGAGTGGATATCCTCTACCCCTTCTTCCAGCTCAAAATCACCGGCAGCGATCTCTTTATAAATCTGTTTTAATTCTTTCTGTAAGATGACCAGTTCATCTGCAGTCAGCAGTCCAATGCTTTCCAGCATAATAGTATGCGCCAGGGACCCCAGCACATCAAACGGCGCCAGGTAAGCATCCATCTCGCGGTCTTTTCCCACTGTGAACTTATCCACCTCAGCCAGCGCGGCTTTATCCTTTTGCCAAATTTTCATAATTACAAGATTTCTTCCAGCAATTTAATATAACTGTCTATACCCTGACGAATTTCATCCAGGTAAATATATTCATCTGCTGTATGTGAACGGGCAGAATCACCTGGCCCCATTTTAATAGAAGTAGCAGGTATCAGTGCCTGATCTGAGGTAGTAGGTGAACCGTAACATGTTTTACCATGTTTAATGCCACCCAGTACAAAAGGATGATCTAAAGGAATACCGGAAGGACGCATACGCATAGAGCGTGGCTTCACTTCACATTGTACATGCTCCTTAATGATCTCCAATACCTGTTCTAAAGTATATTGTTCCGTTACCCGCACATCCACCACGAAGGTACAATCTGCCGGTACTACGTTATGTGCTTTATTGGAAGTATTGATCACCGTCACACTCATCTTTACCGGTCCTAATGTTTCAGACACCTTAGGATAACGGTAAGTACGGAACCACTCAATATCCGGTAATGCTTTATACAACGCATTCTCTCCTTCATCACGTGCAGCATGCCCCGCTTTACCATGCACCGTACAATCCAGCACCATCAGTCCTTTTTCAGCGATCGCCAGTTGTGTTTGTGTAGGTTCACCTACAATAGCAAACTCAATAGCCGGTAAAGAGGCAAGGATACTTTCTATGCCATTTACACCACTGATCTCTTCTTCAGCGGTAGCTGTAAGGATGAGATTATACTTCAGGTCATTACGTTCGTAGAAATGCAGGAAGGTAGCGATAAGGCTTACCAGGCATCCCCCGGCATCATTGCTGCCAAGGCCATACAGGCGGCCATCCACTACATCAGGAGAAAAAGGGTCACGGGTGTATTGCGGATTAGGCTTTACAGTATCGTGATGAGAATTGAAAAGGATTACGGGTTTGGCAGGATCAAAATACTTGTTCTTTGCCCATATGTTGTTTAAGTGCTGCTGGTACGGGATGTCTCTTTCTTTAAGGAAATTGCCAATCAGTTGTGCCGTACCCTGCTCTTCCCTGCTGATGGAAGGGGTAGCAATCAGCGACTGTAAAAGTTTTACTGCATCATCATACAATTGTTGGTTCCACATAGGTCAGCGTATTAAAGTACCCGCTACTGTATCAGAAGTATTACTCAGTACATCATCTGCATGTCCTATCAGCACTTCTTTTACCCCACTTTCAATAGCAGCAAAAGCGTTTTCCAGCTTAGGCAGAATCCCATCTGTCAATACCTTGTCTTCCAGCAGCTCCTGGTATATTTGACGATCGATCAGGTTAATCACAGCATCATCATTGTTCGCATCATGCAGTACTCCCTTCTTCTCAAAACAATAGATCAGTCTTACTTCATAATATGCTGATAAAGCTGTTGCTAACGAAGAGGCAATAGTGTCTGCATTCGTATTCAGCATCTGCCCTTTACCATCATGCGTAAGCGGAGCAAACACAGGCGTAAGACCTGCTTCCAGCAATGCTTTCAGCGGGGCTGCCTGCACAGTGGAAATATCTCCTGCAAATCCATAATCAATCTCTTTCACCGGGCGTTTCACCGCCGGGATAATATTCGCGTCTGCACCGGTTAATCCAATAGCATTACAGCCATTCGCCTGTAATTTAGCTACCAGTTGTTTGTTGACCAGGCCACCATATACCATCGTCACTACGTCAATAGTTTCCGCATCTGTAATACGGCGTCCATTCACATATCTGGATTCGATACCCAGTTTATCTCCTATGCGGGTAGCTATCTTGCCACCTCCATGGATCAATATCTTCTTACCGGGAACTGCTGCAAAGTTCTTAAGGAAACGTTGCAGCAGTTCCGGATTGTCAATTACATTACCACCTACTTTAATAACAAAGATCATAAATTGCTTTTTAGGATCTCGCTCAACACGGCCTGTGCGGCCCATGTACGGTTACCTGCTTCTTTGATAACGATGGACTGTGGTCCGTCCAGCACTTCATCCGCTATCACCACATTCCTTCTTACCGGTAAACAGTGCATTACTTTTGCCTGGTTAGTACCACGGAGTTTCTCGTTCGTCACCATCCAGTTACTGTCTGTACAAGTGATTTTACCATAATCTTCATAAGAAGACCAGTTCTTCACGTATACAAAATCAGCTCCTTCCAGCGCTTTATCCTGGTCGTATTCTATCGGTGCATTACCGGTGAATTTTTTATCCAGGTCATACCCTTTCGGATGTGTAATCACAAAATCTGCTTCACCCCATGCATTGATCCACTGTGCAAATGAGTTCGGCACTGCCTGTGGCAATGGCTTCACGTGCGGGGCCCAGGTCATTACCACCTTGGGACGACGGGCCTGCTGCCACTGTTCTTTGATAGTGATCACATCTGTCAGGCTCTGCAACGGGTGCAGGGTAGCGCTTTCCAGGCTCACCACCGGAACGCCGGCATATTTAATGAACTGATTGATATATTTCTCCGTATAATCAGCTTCTTTATCTTTTAATCCCGGAAAAGTACGGATCGACAGGATATCAAAATACTGTCCCATAACAGCAGCTGCTTCCTTTACGTGTTCCGTCGTATTTCCATTCATTATAGCGCCATCATTCATTTCCAGCTGCCAGCCTTCCTTATCTATATTAAAGACCACAACTTCCATCCCCAGGTTTTTAGCAGCCACCTGCGTACTTAATCGTGTTCGCAGGCTTGGGTTCAGGAATATCATGCCCAGGGTTTTGTTTTCACCCAAAGTTTTGTCTTTGAAAGGTTGCTTTTTGTAGTCCAGTGCAGTCTCCACTAAACGCGGGACACTCGGTACATCATCTACGGAAATAAATTGTTTCATTGTATATATAGCGCTGTAATGATGAATTTAATTGTTTTCCAGTTCCTTTTTGAATGCTGCCAGGAACTCATCTGCATGCTCCCTGGTAAGCGCCAGTGAAGGTAACAGCCTTATTACATTTGGCTTCGCTTCCCCGGTAAAGATCTTATGTTTGAACAGCAGTTCCTTTTTCACATGGGCCAGTGATTCCGGTAACTCAATACCAATCATCAGTCCTCTTCCTCTTACTTCCAGTACCTGCGGGAATTTCTTCAGCTCTTCCATCAGGTAAGCGCCTACTTCAGCCGCATTCTCTATCAGGTTATCTTTTTCAATCACTTCCAGTACTGCCAGAGCGGCGGCGCAGGCCAGGTGATTACCACCAAAGGTAGTGCCCAGTAAACCATAAGAAGCCTGGATATGTGGCGCTATAATGATACCACCTATAGGGAAACCATTACCCATACCCTTGGCCATCGTATAAATATCCGCATTTACATCTGCATAGTCATGAGAAAAGAATCTGCCGCTTCTGCCATAACCGCACTGTACGCTGTCTGCAATGAATACTGCCTCATATTTATTACACAGTACCCTGATCTTTTGCAGGAAAGAGAAACTGGCTACCCTGATACCACCTACACCCTGTATACCTTCTATGATCACAGAGGATATGTCGTTTTCTTCAAATGCTATTTGCAGCGCTGCTTCATCTTCCCATGGAAGAAATATCACATTATCTGTTTCATTTACCGGCGCTACGATCTTGGGATTGTCCGTCACCGCTACTGCCAGAGAAGTTCTGCCATGGAATGATTTCCTGAAGGCAATCACTTTCTTCCTGCCATTATGGAAAGAAGCCAGTTTTAATGCGTTCTCATTGGCTTCTGCACCGGAGTTACACAGGAATAACTGGTAATCTTCCTTACCGGAGATCTTACCCAGTTTTTCTGCTAACTGCTTCTGTAAAGGAATATGAATAGAGTTAGAATAAAATCCTACTTTATGGAGCTGGTCTGTCAGCCGTTTTACGTAATGGGGATGTGTATGACCGATAGAAATAACGGCATGACCGCCATACAGGTCCAGGTATTTGGTACCTTTATCGTCCCATACATTAGAACCCAGGGCTTTCTCTATAGTGATATCGTTAACGGGATATACGTCAAATAGTTGCATTTGTTATTAAGTTGCGGGACCATCCTGAAGATTATTGGTCCATCTTGTGATGAAAGAGATACTTAAAATACGATCGACTTCAACTTAAGTCCTGCCGTTTCTTCCAGTCCGCACATGATGTTCATATTCTGCACCGCTTGTCCTGATGCACCTTTCAGCAGGTTATCTTCTATAGAATGAATCACCAGTTTATTACCTGTTTTTTCCAGTTGGATCAGGCATTTATTAGTATTCACTACCTGCTTGAGGTCTATTTGTCTGTCGCTTACATGTGTGAACGGATGACCGGCATAATATGCTTTATACAGTTGTTGTGCTTCTTCCAGGGAAAGATCACTTTCCAGGTAGGAAGTCACCCAGATCCCTCTGGCGAAATCCCCGCGTACCGGTATAAAGTTGATATCGGCGGCAAAAGAAGGCTGCAACAACTGCAGGCTTCGTCGTATCTCTTTCAGATGCTGATGAGTGAGTACTTTATAGGTGGATACGTTATTGGCCCTCCATGTAAAATGGGAAGTAGATTGCAGGCTCTGACCAGCGCCTGTAGAACCGGTGATACCGGTCGTATGCACTTCTTTCAGCAGCCCTGCTTTGGCCAGTGGTAATAATCCAAGTTGTATAGCTGTAGCAAAACAACCCGGATTGGCAATATTTTTCGCTGTAGCTATCTTTTCACGTTGCATCTCGGGCAATCCGTACACAAACTCCCGGCCCTTCACGCTTTCGCCCAGTCTGAAATCCTGACTCAGATCTATCACCTTCACAGCCGCTGCGATCTCATTGGCTTCCAGGAATTTCTTTGCTTCCCCATGTCCGAGACACAGGAAGAGGACGTCTATCTCATTACTCAGCTCACCTGTAAAGGTCAGCTCTGTTTCCCCTAATAAATCTGCATGTACGGCATACAGGGGATTACCGGCATTACTCCGGCTATGAACAAAAGAAATAATTACATCAGGATGATTTAATAAGATACGGATCATCTCTCCGCCTGTATACCCTGCACCACCGATGATCCCTGCCTTTATCTTTTTATCGTTTGCCATTTTATAGTCTATTTAGCGCTTTCAGATACCTGGTGCCAGATCATGGTCTGGTTACCGAATATCTTGCTGAAGCCTCTTACGTCTTCACCACTCCAGCCGTTATTCATTTCCCCGTACTTACCAAATTTGCTGCTCATCAGATCATAAACAGACTCGATACCTGTTACCTGGAACCGGTATGGCTGTAATGTTACAAACACATCGCCTGTAACATGCTGCTGGCTATTCTGCAGGTAAGCTTCAATGTCGCGCATTACCGGGTCCATAATCTGACCTTCATGCAGCCAGTTACCGTAGAACTGTGACAGCTGATCTTTCCAGCTTAACTGCCATTTTGTAAGTACGTGTTTTTCCAAAGCATGATGTGCTTTGATGATCACTACAGGAGCGGCAGCTTCAAAACCAACGCGGCCTTTAATACCAATGATGGTATCCCCCACATGTATATCACGGCCAATAGCAAATGGTCCTGCCAGTGTTTGTAAATACTGGATAGCGTCGGTAGGATGTGCAAACGTCTTATCATTCACACCGGTCAATTCACCTTTCCCGAAATGCAGTTTCACCTGTTCAGCATCCGTTCTGGATAACTGGGTAGGCCATGCTTCTTCCGGCAGGAAACCGTTGGAGTTCAGTGTTTCCTTACCACCTACAGAAGTACCCCAGATACCTTTATTAATAGAGTATGCAGCTTTTTCAAAGTTCATCTGTACCCCTTTACCCTTGAGATAGGAAATCTCTTCTTCACGGCTCAGTTTCAGATCACGTATAGGAGTAATAATTTCAACACCGGGGATCATGATATGAAAGATCATATCAAAACGCACCTGGTCGTTACCCGCACCGGTACTGCCATGCGCCACCGCAGTAGCACCTACTTCCTTCACATGTTCGGCAATGGCAATTGCCTGGCTCATACGCTCAGCACTTACGCTCAACGGATAAGTATTGTTTTTCAGTACGTTACCGAATACCAGATACTTAATTACATTATCATAATAAGAGTGTACTGTATTTACAGCTTTGTGGCTCTTTACTCCCAGGTTATAAGCGCGTTTCTCGATTTCCACCAGTTCTTCTTCTGTGAAACCGCCGGTATTTACAATCACGGAATGCACTTCATATCCTTTCTCTTCTGTCAGATATTTTACGCAGTATGATGTATCAAGACCTCCGCTAAAACCCAGTACTACTTTTTTCATTTATGATAATATTTTAAAATTAAAACAGATTGAATAAAAAGAACTTCTTCCTGCTGGAAGAAGCAGCGCCACCGCCATTGTCTTTTCCACTTTTCAGCAGCACATACCTTTTAAAACGGATCCACCGTTCGAATAACTTAAAGTTTCCTTTAAAGGTCCTGTCCTTCTTTTTATGATGCATCTGCCCGTTGGCAGCTACCAGCATCTGAGGTTGTACGTCTGTCAGCAGGGTGATAGAAGATGCTCTCATATTAGCGGCCTTCTCTTCAGCTTCCTTCGCTTTCTCTGCCGGATCGTACAGCATAGCAGTACAGAGGCAGTTCTTACGACCTTTGCTGGTTAGTACGTCGAAGTTCACACAGCTTCTGCATCCTTTCCAGAATTCTTCGTCATCTGTCAGCTCTGAATAGGTAACCGGCTCATAACCAAGCTCTGAGTTAATCTTCATTACTGCAAGACCGGTCGTTAGACCGAAGATCTTGGCATCAGGATATTTTTGTCTGGATAATTCGAACACACGCATTTTAATAGCCTTGGCCACACCATGCCCCCGGAAAGCCGGGTTTACGATCAGCCCGGAGTTTGCCACGAACTTCTCATGACCCCATGCCTCTATATAGCAGAAACCTACCCATTCGCCTTTGTCTGTTACCGCAATTACGGCCTTACCTTCTTCCATTTTCAACTGCACATATTCCGGAGAACGTTTGGCAATGCCTGTTCCACGTGCCTTGGCAGAAGATTCCATCTCATCGGTGATGGTTTTACCGTAATGCTGATCGTCAGCGGTCGCAACCCTGACAATGATATTTGGATTTTCCAATTTTGTCAATTGAAAATGTAAATCAATAAATAATAAGTCTAGAAATCCATCGCTGGATAAAATCACCATATGTGATAAAGGAGTATCACGGTGCGATAGCGTGCATTTTGTAAGCGGACACTATCAAATACGAGGTCGTCGGGAAAGGAATCTACAGACGTTGAAGGCAACAGAGTACACACCTTCCGTTAAGGAAGGATGATAAGCGGAAACGTTAGTATGATTTGAAAAGTTTTCCAACTTCTGTTCAACATTAAATTGTTAAAAACTGTCTAAATTAAATTCAAACGCAAAGTTATAATATTATTTTTTTATAACGCTGAAAAAAATTAAGACGATACGTTAAATTATAATCACCTATTTGCAAATTATGGGCCAAATATTGAATAGTATTCATTATCAATGACTTAAATATGAAAGGCTCACTACCAGCCCAACGGAGACCCTCAAATGAGTATCCGGCCTTCCATCACTTTTTGCAGAAATCATTATAAAAGAACAATCTAATTCTCTATTTTTAAACACCAGCTACTCATACACCACCAGCAATCACGTTATCGGCAGGAGTAAACCAAACAAAGCATGAAAAAGCAGCAATTACACAGGAGAAACTTTCTCAAAACCACTGTGGCCGCAGGTGTAGGACTTTCGCTCCTGAACACGCCGGCCCGGCTATTCGCTAATGTCAAAAAAGAAAAGGTAAGAGTAGGCCTTATCGGGGTAGGCGCCCGTGGCCAGGGTCATCTCAGCCTCTGCCTGCATCGGGATGATGTAGACGTTGTTGCCATCGCGGACCCCGACGTAAACTTCGCTATTCCTCAATGCCGCGAACTGATCACAAAGATCTACGGCGGCAAAAGAAAAGTGGCAGAATATACCAACGGTCCGGAAGATTTTTACAACCTGTTAAAAAGAGATGACATTGATGCTGTCATCATTGCTACCCCCTGGGAATGGCATACCATCCAGGCCGTTGCCGCTATGAAAGCGGGTAAAACACCTGCCGTGGAAGTATGCGGCGCATCAGATGTACAGGAATGCTGGAACCTCGTAAACACCAGTGAGGACACAGGCATTCCCCTCTTTGGTATGGAAAACGTTTGTTACCGCCGGGATGTGATGGCAGTGCTGAACATGGTCCGCCAGGGCTTATTCGGAGAAATCACCCACTTACAGGGCGGTTATCAGCACGATCTTCGCCCTATTAAATTCAATAACGGGAAACAGATTTCCGGTGGTGGCGTGGAATTTGGCGACAAAGGCATCTCCGAAGCCAAATGGAGGACCAATCACAGCGTACACCGCAATGGCGACCTCTACCCTACTCATGGCCTGGGACCCGTTTCCAACATGATCAACATCAACAGGGGCAACCGCCTGCTGTCACTTACATCCGTAGCTACCAAAGCACGCGGATTACACAAATACATCGTTGAGAAAGGTGGAGCAGACCATCCAAACGCAAAAGTGGAGTTCAAACTGGGCGATATCGTCACCACACTGATTCGCACCAACAATGGCGAAACCATTATGCTGTCTCATGATACTAACTCTCCCCGCCCTTATTCACTAAATTTCCGCGTACAGGGGACTAATGGACTTTGGATGGACGATAAAGCATCCGTTTATGTAGAAGGAAAAAGTCCTTATGATGAATGGGAAAAAGCAGGCGATGAAAAAACTGCCGGCAGCTATATGGAGAAATACGACCATCCGCTGTGGAAACGCTTTACAGCAAGCGCTGCAGGTGCAGGGCACGGCGGTATGGACTGGTACGTGATGAATTCATTTATTGAAAGCGTAAAACGGGGAGCACCATATGCACTGGATGTATATGACCTTGCTACCTGGTACGCCATCACCCCACTCAGTGAACAATCTGTAGCCGAAGGCGGTAATGTGCAGTACATCCCGGACTTTACCCGTGGCCGCTGGATGAACAGAAAGCCGATCTTTGCGCTGGACGACCAGTATTAATATTTTATCAATGTATAAAAAAGGGGCTATCTCAGTATATGAGGTAGCCCCTTTTTAATGTATGGCATAAGGTACTGAGATCCTGCTCTTAAAAAGGTATAAGCCCCCTATAAGTCCCATACAATCTCACCTTATTTAGAGGGGCTTGTATAGAGGTTATTATCAGTTTAAGTATATAAAAAAAGGAGGGGCTCTTCTGGTGAAAAGCCCCTCTTAAGTATAATAAGATATTTAAGATTATCGTAACCCTACTTTATGACCTGCCATAGCATAATACAGGATATAAATATAACCGGGGATCATACAATAAAAGAACGCATGTGTGAAGTTAATGTGATTTGCCAGTGCACCATAGATCTGAGGAAGAACACCACCACCTACGATACCCATTACCAGCATGGCAGAACCGATCTTGGTAAAACGTCCCAGTTTGGAAATAGCAAGTGGGAAGATAGCAGGCCACATCAGGGAGTTTGCCAATCCTAATAAAGCGATAAAAGTAATAGCTGTGTTACCTGTTGTAAGAAATGCACCGGTAGTAAAGAGAAGGCCGAGTATCGCACAAATCCTTAAACTTTTTTCCTGAGAAATATATTTAGGAATAGTGACGATGCCTATTACATAACCTACCAGCATTGCGACCAGTGTAAATGAAGTAAAGTACTTTGTTTTATCCAGGCTCATACCCAGTGATTTACCGTAGATACCAATAATGTCTCCAGCCATTACTTCAACACCTACATACATGAAGATACAAAGTACACCCAACAGAAGATAAGGAAACTGGAAAATGCTGGTACGTTTAGTAGTAACAGCAGCACCTGTTTCCGCCGGCTCTTCAGTTGTATCTATTTCAGGAAGCGAAGAACGGTTGATCAGGAAAGCGATAATAATAAGAACAATAGCCAATACCAGGTAAGGCATAATTACTCTTGAAGCAAGATTATTCAGCAATACCGTTTTCTCTGCCAGATCTGTAGTTTTGTCTATCTGAGTTTCCAGTGCAGTTGCATTTTTCAATACAATAGAACCTATTACATAAGGGCTGATAGCCCCGGCAATTTTATTACAGATACCAAGAATACTAATACGCTTTGCAGCACTTTCTATAGGACCAATTATACTGGCGTAAGGATTAGAAGCTGTTTGCAGTAATGCCAAACCGGCACACTGTACGAAAAAACCGGTAAGAAACAGACCATAACTGCGGCTGTTAGCAGCAGGAATAAAAATCAGGCATCCAATAGCAACTATTGCAAGGCTCCATGCCATACCTGCTTTATAACCTGTTTTATTAATTACCACAGACGCCGGTAAACCGAAAACAAAATAGGCAACAAAAAACGCCAGTGTAACCAGCAAAGCCTGAGAAGTGCTCAGCTCACAAGCTATTTTCAGAAACTGGATCATTGTCCCGTTCACCCACGTAATAAATCCCATCAAAAAATAAAGGATACCAAGAATACTCATGGACTGCACGAAACTGGCCTGCTTAGGGATGGCAAGTGACGATGACGCGGTGTTTGTCATACTGCTGCTTTAATGTTTTTTACTGATTTGATTGATACTTGCGAACATACTCAACAAATTCCGCATTTCATAATGATTAACGATCAACTAACACTTAATAATAGACAGATGCTAATTTTATATGGTAAATAGCTCAAAAAGTACACCTTAAGAATGCCATTTTAGGATTTAATCAAATTTCATTTGGTTTAGATAGAAATTTTACAACATATTAGCTAAAACGTTTTTGCATCAGAAAAATACTCAATAATTATTTGAAAATTTAGGAATTGTCGAAAAATAATTTATACATTTAACACGCAAAAATTACAGTAATTTAACACGTTTATGGCTCAACAAACAAAGCAAAGTACACATCCTTCTTTCTTTGTACTGATACTTGTATTTTTTTTCTGGGGATTTGTTGCTGCTTCCAACAGCATTTTCATCCCCTTCTGTAAGGCCCACTTTCATTTGAATCAGCTGGAATCCCAGTTGATCGACTTCTCATTCTATGGCGCTTACTTTATCGGCTCGTTACTGCTGTATCTTTTCTCAGCAATACGTGGCGTAGACATTTTAAACAAGATCGGCTACCAGAAAGGAATTATTTACGGCCTGCTCATTTCGGTGGTAGGTGCAGTTGCGTTAATCGCAGCAGTGAATATCGGTAACGGCATGGCCAATACCACGTATGCCTTCTATCTTATTTTAGGAGCCTTCTTTATTGTAGCACTGGGCTTTTCCCTGCAGCAAACCGCTGCAAACCCTTTCGCCATCTTATTGGGAGATCCGGCAAAAGGTACACACCGCCTCAACCTGGCGGGTGGTATCAACTCTTTCGGTACAACTATCGGTCCGCTGGTAGTAAGTATCCTGCTTTTTGGCAGCGCCAAGAATGCCAGTGATGCTGCACACACAGACATCAGCAAGATCAACAGTCTGTATATACTGCTGATCGTACTGTTCCTCATCGCTGCAGTGATCTTCTGGTTCTCTAAAATGCCTAAAGAAACTTCCGACGAACCTTTCGAAACCTCTTCCAAAGCCAGCGGTGCCCTCACAGCTATATCAGCTATGTTCATCCTGATCCTGGTAGGTATCGGTCTGCACCAGGAACTGCCATTCTTTATCACCGGTATTGTAGGTATCCTCGGTATCCTGTTCTATGCAAAGCTCACTTCACAGAAGAACAGCGAGGGCTGGGGCGCTATGAAGTATCCGCAGCTGGTACTCGGCATGATCGCCATCTTTGTATATGTAGGCGTGGAAGTGACCATTGCCAGTAACATGGGCGCCCTGCTGAAACATCCCGGTTATCTTACACCATCAGGTCTGTCTGAATCAGAGATCGACCCTTATGTTTCCCTCTTCTGGGGAAGTATGATGGTGGGCCGCTGGACAGGTGCTATCACCGTATTCAACTTTTCAAAAAGAACCAACAAACTGCTCTCCGTTATAGTACCATTCGTGGCTTATGGGGTAGTATTGGGGGCAAACTCACTGAAAGGGACTGATGTAAGTGTGTTATATCCTTATGCCGGCGTATTGGTTGTCCAGATCATCGGCTTCTTTGCCGGTCAGGATAAACCAGCTAAAACATTAATGATATTTGCGCTGTTAGGTATATTGGCAATGGTAACCGGTTTATTGTCTACCGGTTCTGTTTCGATTTTTGCTTTTATCAGTGGTGGTTTATTCTGCTCTGTAATGTGGTCCTGCATTTTCGCATTATCCATCGCAGGTTTAGGCAAATATACCAGCCAGGGATCTTCTTTCCTTATTCTTATGATCCTCGGTGGCTCTCTCATTCCTCCCGTACAGGGCGGTCTGGCAGATATTCCTTTCATAGGAATTCACCATTCTTATATAATACCGGTCGTATGCTTTGCGTACCTGGCATTCTTTGCATTTAGAGTCAAAAACATATTAAAATCACAGGGCATTGATTATGAGTCAGCAATTAGCGGTGGGCATTGATATAGGAGGCACCAATACGAAGTTCGGCATAGTAGATCGCAGAGGTAACATTCTGTGTGATGGGCGTATGTTGACAAACCAGCATGAAGAAGTAGATGCTTTCCTGGACGAATTACACGGACATCTTTCCGTACTGATCAACCAGGTAGGTGGTATTGAAAACATCAGAGGTATCGGCGTAGGCGCGCCTAACGGTAACTTTTATACAGGTAACATTGAATATGCTCCTAACCTTCGCTGGAAAGGGGTTGTTCCCCTGGCAAAATTGCTGGAAGCCAAATTTGGCGTACCGGCTATTCTTACCAACGACGCCAATGCTGCTGCATTGGGTGAATTCA
Source organism: Chitinophaga oryziterrae (assembly GCF_009758125.1). Classification (GTDB taxonomy): domain Bacteria; phylum Bacteroidota; class Bacteroidia; order Chitinophagales; family Chitinophagaceae; genus Chitinophaga; species Chitinophaga oryziterrae. The sequence continues at coordinate 879,368 of NZ_WRXO01000001.1, read as the reverse complement.
TGTACGGCGCAGCAAGAAGCATGAGAGACTTTATTGTTATCACCCTGGGTACAGGCGTAGGTAGCGGTATCGTTGCGAATGGTCAGCTGATTTACGGACATGACGGTTTTGCAGGTGAACTGGGTCACTGTATCGTGATCCCCGGAGGTCGTCTGCACACCGGCACCGGCGCACACGGTTCCCTGGAAGCATACGCTTCCGCTACCGGTGTTACCAACACAGCATACGAATTCCTGGAAGCCCGCCCTGATACCAAAAGTATCCTGCGCGAATACGCGAAGGAAGATATCAACTCCAAAGTAATATATGAGGCTGCCATGAAAGGCGATCCGCTGGCCATGGAAGTATATGAATTTACCGGTAAGATCCTGGGTGAAGCCCTGGCCAACTTCGTTATGTTCTCCAGTCCTGAAGCAATCGTGCTGTTCGGTGGTCTTACAAAGGCCGGCGACCTGATCATGAAGCCGGTACGTGAACATATGGAAAAAAACCTGCTTCCGATCTTCCAGAATAAGGTAAAACTGGTCTTCTCCGAACTGCAGGAAAGCGATGCCGCCATCTTAGGCGCCAGCGCCCTCGCATGGGAGATGAAAGACTAAAATCATAAATAAAAAAATTATGCAAGATCGCAGACATTTTTTAAAAGCAGCGGCCCTCAGTGCCGCTGCTTTATCTTTAGATGGCGTTAGCAAAGCTGCTCCATATGTAAAGCCAACCAAAGCCAAACCAATGGTCCTCTCTACGTGGGACTTTGGCCGTGCTGCCAACCTTGCTGCCTGGGAGATCCTGAAGAACGGCGGCCGTGCACTGGATGCAGTGGAAGCCGGGGTGAAAGTACCGGAAGCAGACCCTAACAACCATACCGTAGGGTACAGTGGTTTCCCCGACCGTGACGGTCGTGTTACACTGGATGCCTGTATTATGGACGAACTGGGTAACTGCGGCTCTGTAGCTGCCCTGGAACACATTACCCATGCGATCTCCGTAGCCCGCCTGGTGATGGAGAAAACGCCACACGTTATGCTGGTAGGCGATGGCGCTTTGCAGTTCGCACTGTCTCAGGGATTCAAAAAAGAAAACCTGCTGACACCGGAATCTGAAAAGGCCTGGAGAGAATGGCTGAAAAAGTCTGAATACAAGCCCGTAATGAACATAGAGAACAGTTCCTACGGTGCAGAGAAGGAAACCACCTTTAACCCGCTTAAACTGCCGGGTAATGTGTACAACCACGATACCATCGGCATGGTGGCAATGGACGCAGAAGGTAACCTTTCCGGCGCCTGTACCACCAGTGGTATGGCGTTTAAATTACATGGCCGCGTAGGAGACTCCCCTATCATTGGTGCAGGATTATACGTAGATAATGAAATAGGCGCCGCTACCTCCACCGGTGTAGGTGAAGAAGTGATCCGCATTGTAGGCAGTCACCTCGTTGTAGAACTGATGCGTCAGGGTTACTCTCCTGAAAACGCCTGTAAAGAAGCGGTTACCCGTATCGTGAAAAAGAACCCTGCCAGGGCCAAAGGCTTACAGGTAGGTTTCCTGGCAGTGAATAAGAAAGGACAACACGGTGCTTACTGCCTGCAGAAAGGCTTTAACTATGCCGTATTATCCAACGATTCCAACAACGTGCTGATAGACGGTAAAAGCTACTTCCCCGGATGATAACACTTGAAATATGCGCAAGCTCTGTTGCGTCCTGCATAGCGGCGCAACAGGGTGGCGCAAAACGGATAGAACTGTGTGATAACCTGCTGGAAGGCGGTACCACACCCAGCTATGCAACCATCGCGCTGGCCAGGGAAAAGGTGGATATTGATATCTACCCTATCATCCGCCCCCGTGGGGGAGACTTCCTGTATGACGACCTTGAATTTGCCATCATGCAGAAAGATATCGCCATGTGCAAACAACTGGGATGCAATGGCGTAGTGATCGGTTTACTTACAGCAGACGGACAGGTGGATGTCGAAAGGACCAAAATACTGGTGGAGCAGGCCTGGCCTATGGGCGTTACCTTTCACCGGGCCTTTGACATGACAGCAGATCCTATACAGGCGCTGGAAGATGTCATCAGTACGGGCTGCGAACGCATCCTCTCTTCCGGACAGCGGAATACCGCTCCTGAAGGCACAGAGCTGCTGAAAACACTGGTACAACTGGCGGAAGGACGTATTATCATTATGGCGGGATCCGGCGTAAGGGCTAACAACATCACAATGTTGGTACAGGAAACCGGCGCTACCGAGTTTCACACCACCGCCAGATCATATGTGGAAAGTAAAATGGTCTATCGCAACCCCCATGTTAGCATGGGTGGTATCCCCGGCGTACCGGAATATGGCATCTCATTAACACAGGTTGATGACGTAAAACTCATTCTTGAACTGGCCCAACAGGCAAAAGGCTGAATATCAATTGATATTCAGCCTTTCAGCATCAAGCATTCATCTTCTATTTTCTACATCATCAAATGTCATTTGTTATTATCCCCTTCACATCTCTACTATTATAAACGTTATTTAACCCTCCCCGGTTTTCATTCTAAAGTGAATGTTTTGTTAAACGTACCTTATACATTTATAGGAATTTCTGGTTTATTCTTAACCAAAGTATAAAGTTCTATTAGATTAGAGAGATTTTTTTTAATTTTCCGTTTCGTTTTTAAACCGCATCTAATTCAAAACACTAATCATGACGCTTAATCATCAGGAAATTGAACTGATTGACAGTTTCGAACAGATAGCCGTGGATATACATCCTACAGCTAAAGAGGGTTCCAGAGCAGTTGCGCAGGAAATAGCAGCACTAATTAAATCAAGACAAGCCACCAATCAGAAAGTGGTTTTAGGTCTTGCAACAGGCTCAACTCCCAAATACCTCTACGCAGAACTGATCCGGTTACACAAGGAAGAAGGGCTAAGCTTTAAAAACGTAGTTACCTTCAATCTGGATGAGTACTATCCCATTGAACCAGATGCGCTGCAAAGCTACAACCGGTTCATGAGGGAACAGTTGCTGAACCACATCGACATTCCTGAGGGTAACTATTTTATCCCGGATGGTACTGTGCCAAAGGAAAAAGTAAAAGAATACTGCGCAGATTACGAGCGCCGTGTGGAAGAAGCCGGTGGTATTGATATCCAGATCCTGGGCATCGGTACGAACGGGCATATCGGGTTCAATGAGCCGGGCTCCAGCCTTAGCTCACATACCCGCCTGGTAACCCTGGACAACTCAACCAGGATGGCAAATGCATTCGAATTTGCCAATATGAGCCAGGTTCCCCGTCTCGCTATCACAATGGGTCTCAGCACTATCTTCAAGGCTAAACGCATCGTTTTGCTGGCCTGGGGTACGCACAAAGCCAAGATCGTTCGCAGAGCAGTAGAAGGACATTCTACCGACCAGGTACCTGCTTCCTTACTGCAACAACATCCCGACTGCAAATTTGTAATCGATGAGCAGGCGGCTGAAGAGCTGACACGCTTTAAAGAACCATGGCTCACCGGAGATTGCGAATGGACGCCTAAAATGCGCCGTAAAGCAGTAACCAGCCTGGCGCTGAAACTGAATAAGCCCATCCTGATGCTGACCGACAGCGATTACAATGAGAATGGTTTAAACGACCTGATCGTTCAGTACGGTTCTGCATATGAACTGAATATCGAGGAATTCAACGGCATCCGCGATACCATCACCGGCTGGCCCGGTGGTAAACCAGGCGCTCAGTTACCCAGTCACCCGGAACGCTCCGAACCGCAACATAAACGTGTTATCATCTTCTCTCCCCATCCTGATGATGATATCATCTCTATGGGCGGTACTTTTATACGCCTGCACGAACAGGGCCACGATGTACACGTTGCTTACCAGACTTCCGGTAACATCGCCGTTACAGACGAATTCCTGCTCCGCTTTATCGACTTCGCCGTAGGTTTTGAAGGGATGTTCGACATCGACCGCAGCAAAAGCTCTCAGATCCTGGAAGACGCTAAAGCCTTCCTGAGAGTGAAAAAGCCAAGTCAGAAAGATACCCCTGAAAACCGCGCTATTAAAGGTCTGATCCGTCGCGGTGAAGCTAAAGCTACCTGCCGCTACGTGGGTATCCCGGAGGAAAATATCCACTTCCAGAACCTGCCTTTCTATGAAACAGGACTGGTAGAAAAGAAACCAATGAGCGACGCGGATGTTGATATCACCGTAGAACTCCTGCGCCAGGTGAAACCTCAGCAGATCTTCTGCGCCGGTGACCTCGCAGATCCACATGGTACCCATAAAGTATGTCTGGACGTTATCTTCGCGGCACTCGAAAGACTGAAACACGAAGATTTCATGAAAGATTGCTGGGTATGGCTGTACAAAGGCGCATGGCAGGAATGGAACATCCATGAAATCGAAATGGCTGTACCAATGAGCCCCGACCAGGTATTACAGAAACGTCTCGGTATCTTCATTCACCAGTCTCAGAAAGACGTTATTCCATTCCAGGGTACCGACGTCCGTGAGTTCTGGCAGAGGGCAGAAGACCGTAACGCTAATACCGCTCAGATGTACGACCACCTTGGATTACAGCAGTATGCTGCGATGGAGGCTTTCGTAAGATATCATTTCATTTAGCATTACAATACTCACAAAATAATTATACCGGGATGAGTACAATCATCCCGGTATTTTTTTTAACCCCTACCTATGAATATGAGTACCCAAATATTGTAATCAAAATATTCGTTACATTTATAACTTATAAAGTTTCAACCAATATCGTTAGCACGTTTATCAGTGTGATTGTCAAACCTCAATTTTCTTCATACTCATTTTTAGTAAACCCGATAATTTTATGAAAATGGTCACCGCCAGCAAAGCTGCGGCCTATCTGGCACTGCTACGTGCAGTTGCCTCAAATGTTCCACTCAAAGAAAGGTTGTTTTATGACCCTTACGCTAAGCTATTTCTCCCACCCCATCTGAAACTGGTAGAATGGCTGTCGAGAGTTACTTTTCTCAATCGCATCATCTCCTGGTACATCGATCAGCGCTGGACCGGCGCCCTTACTTCCTGTGTAGCCCGGAACAGGCTCATAGACGTGATGACCACCAATCTAGTCAAAGATGAAGGCATCAACCAGGTCATCATATTCGGCGCAGGATACGATTGCAGGGTACACAGGCTCAAAATGAAAGAAAGAGTGATGTTTGTAGAGATAGATGATCCTGTTAAACAGGAAGCCAAACTGGCCATCCTGGAAAATTCTCCGCTTAAACCTGTTATACACGTGGATTCTATCTCGGTAGATTTTCACAAACAACGCCTGGAAGATGTACTGCCAGGCCTGTTCCATAACACACATTATAAAACCATGTTCATATGGGAAGGCGTTACCAATTACTTTACCGCTCCCATAGCAGACAAAATCTTCCAGTACTTTAAATCATTCCTGCCCGGTACCTTCATCATCTTTACCTATGTAGATGAAAAAGTATTGTCCAATCCCGAACTCTTTGTAGGCGCGGCGAACGTCACCAAACTCCTTCAAAGTAATAACGAGTTCTGGAACTTCGGAATAGACCCCGCAAAAATCAGCGAATTCCTGGCAGGTTATAACATGAAATTAATCTATGATGAAGGGGCCGATGCCTATCGCGAAATATACTTCGGAAAAGAACGCGCCGCTAAAATGAAAGGATATGAATATTACAGGGTAGCAATGGCCGTTGTTCAATGAGAATAGTAAATACGAATGATCATTCGTATTTTTATAGCCATGGAAACATATGATATACTGATCATCGGGGCCGGACCAATTGGATTGGCATGTGGACTTGCAGCACAAAAAGCAGGACTGAATTACCTCATCATTGAAAAAGGTTGCCTCACCAACTCTCTGTACAACTATCCACTCTATATGACCTTCTTCTCTACTTCAGAAAAGCTGGAAATAGGTGGTGTTCCCTTTGTATCCATCAGCGCTAAACCGATACGCCCGGAAGCCCTGGAATATTACAGGCGCGTGGCTGTTTCCAACCACCTGAATACACATCTTTTCGAAGCCGTGGAAACAATAAAACAAACAAACGGTTCATATACCGTCACAACAACAAATACCTCTTACACCACAAAACATGTCATCATCGCCACCGGCTTCTATGACATTCCCAATATGCTGAATATACCCGGCGAACATCTTCCTAAAGTAAACCACTATTACAAAGACCCTCACTTCTACGCCATGCAGAAAGTACTGGTAATAGGAGCGAATAATTCTTCTGTGGACGCTGCCCTGGAAACATATCGCAAAGGCGCAGCCGTGACCATGGTCATCAGGGAAGAAGGGATCGGTAAACGCGTAAAATACTGGGTGAAACCGGATATAGAAAACAGGATCAGCGAAGGAAGCATCAAAGCCTACACACATTCCACCGTACAGGCCATCAGAGAGCATGAAGTAGATATTCTCACGCCTGATGGTATCATAACCCTGGAGAATGATTTTGTACTGGCGCTCACCGGTTATCAGCCTAATTTCAGCTTCCTCGAAAAAGCAGGGATAAAACTTTCTGAAGATGAAAAGAAACATCCCTCCTATAATCCGGATACCATGGAAACAAACATGCCAGGCATATACCTGGCCGGAGTCGTTTGCGGTGGGATGGATACCCACGTATGGTTTATTGAAAACTCAAGAGATCATGCAGATAAGATCATCGCACACATAAAGGCTACACGATATTAACCTCTCTTTCCAGGTCTACCCCGAATTTTGCATGTACACTGTCCAGCACCTGCTGCGATAAGCGGTAGATGTCCTCTCCACTGGCATGCCCGTAATTCACCAGTACCAGGGCCTGTTTGGCATGCACACCTGCATCTCCCTCACGGTAGCCTTTCCACCCGCACTGCTCTATCAGCCAGCCTGCGGCCAGTTTATAATGACCACCCTCTACAGGATAGGCAACAATATGCGGGAACGCTGTTTTCAGACGCTCATAGGTAGTAGCATCAATGGTCGGATTCTTAAAGAAACTGCCGGCATTGCCAATCTCTGCGGGGTTAGGCAGTTTGGAAGAACGGATATTGATGACGGCCTGACTGATTGCCTGAATAGACAATTCATGCACGCCCATCCTTTTCAGTTCCTCTTCAATAGCTCCGTATTTAATATTAAAATGAGGGTTTTTATTCAGCTTAAATGTAACTGACAATATCGCGAACTGTCCTTTGTATTTCCTTTTAAACACACTCTCCCGGTAACCAAACTCACACTCCGGGTTATTGAACGTCACCGTCGTAAAGTCCTCCAGGTTAAAAGCCTCTAATTCATAAAATGTATCCCTGATCTCTACCCCGTACGCACCTATGTTCTGCATAGGACTGGCCCCCACATTACCCGGAATCAGCGACAGGTTTTCCAGTCCTGCACGGTTATGTCCGATACAGTCCATTACAAAGCCATGCCAGTTCTCTCCTGCCCCTGCTTTCACGTACACATGAGCATCATCCTCTTTTACCACCGTAATCCCCTTTATTTCATTCTTCAGGATGATCCCGTCAAAGTCTTTCGTGAACAGCATATTACTGCCTCCACCCAGAATCATATGCGCTAATCCCCGCCGTTCCGGAGCAGACAAGATCTCCTGTAGTGCTGCCGCAGATGAAAATGAAGTAAAATAACGGGTATGGGCTGCGATACCAAACGTATTATAGGGCCGGAGTAAAACATTTTCAGATATCAGCATATGATCGGACAAAACTTTAGTAAATTTATCAAACAAAGATAATAATAAAAGCATGCCGCTAACAGCTGTTGTATTAGGAGCCACCGGTCTTACAGGCAATAGCCTGGTAACACTGCTTTTGCATGATAACCGTTTCAGCAAAGTAAAAGTACTGCTGCGCTCACCATCGCTCAAACAACGCCCGGGACTGGAACCCATAATCGTTGATTTTGACGATGAAGAAAGCCTTGCATCAGCACTGCATGGCGATGTATTATTCTGTTGTATAGGTACTACCATCGCAAAGGCCGGAAGTAAAGAGAGCTTCAGGAAAGTGGATTTTGAGATACCCGTTCGCTGCGCTACCATTGCCCACCGGCAAAATATGCAGCAGTTCCTGCTCGTCTCTGCTGTTGGCGCCAATCCTTCATCAATTAATTTCTATGCACGCACCAAAGGAGAAACAGAACAGGCGATAGAAAAAATCGGTTTTCCTGCGTTACATATTTTCCGCCCTTCCGTATTGCTGGGTGCCCGGGAAGAATTCCGGCCGGGCGAATGGATCGGTAAATTCCTGATACTGGTATTTTACTACTTTTTGCAGGGCCGCTGGAAGAAATACCGCCCCATAAAAGCCGTGAATGTAGCCAGGGCGATGATCAAAGCCGCTATCAACATACCTTCCGGCACACACGTTTATGAATTAGATGCCATTAAGGAGTTGGCTGGTAAATAATTTATGAGAGTACCTATATGCACCTTGCTGTGCCTTCTATGCTGTACGTTAGCCTTCTCACAGATAAACCGTTATGTAAATAACACCTGGGAGACACAGCCACAACTTCATCATCAGACAGACACCAGCGTACCCGTTACCCTGCTTAAATTCATCGTGGCCAGAGACTTTAACCGTCCTACATCAGATGGTTCCCATTGCCGTACCATCTACAAACGGATACATATTAACACCCAAAAAGCAGCAGACAGTATTTCTCAGCTCATCATACCACTGGAGCCTTACGAAAGTATCAAATCCGTAGATGCAAGGGTCATCTATCCTGATGGTCATATACAGGGAGTGCCCGTATTAAAAATATATGCCGGCGGCAAAGCGGAAACGATAAGAATAGCGCCGTTAAAACTCGTGCCCGGTTGTGAAGTGGAATACGATATGCTGATATACGAAGCCACTACATGGGCAGGCTTTGAATACATGCAAAGTACTACTCCCTGCAATGAAGCTACCTTCATGCTGGTATTACCACCGAACGTACTGTTCCGCACAAGGGGAAGCAACGGCTTCCCCGATGTAAGGGACAGCATTGCATCAAACGGCATACACTATTTTCATGCTACCGCATACCATATCCCGGCCCTCCTTCCCGGCGATCTGTTTTACTATAATACATGGTTGCAACGCACGGAATTTTCCCTGCGCGAAACAACCTGGGAACAACCCGCTAAAGATCAGTTCCTGCAATATGTATATATAGAAAAACCGGAGTATAAAAAACTGGAAAAAGAAGTAAGCAGATGGGAATTCCTGAAAACCCGTTCGCCCCTTCCGGTACTTATCTACCAGGTAGAACAACAGATAAAATCACAATATAAACTGATAGACGATCCGGATAATTCTGACCTGTCTGATATCAATGCTATTCTAAGAACAAAGACATGCAATGAAACAGGCATCGTAAAGCTGATGGCATCCGTCTATTACCTGCTGGGCATTCACACCCAGATCCTCTTTACATCGGGTAAAGAATCGGTTCCGCTGGACAGCAGTATTGTGAATATAGAACTGGCCAGTAACGTACTCATTTACTTTCCTGAACTACGCCAGGCATTAGCACCCGCTGCTGCCGATACCCGTTTCCCCTTTTATCCTGCCTCCTGGACAGGCATAATGGCGCTGCGTTGCCGCGATACACTGATAGATAAAAAAGCAGAAGTGCTGGTCGACTTTATCCGTACACCTGTCTCCGATTACACAAAGAATAATATCAGCCTGGAAGCAAATATAGATATCAATAACCTGGGCGTTAACGATGTAAAACTCAAACAAACGGCAGGCGGCTATCCGGGCATGGCCATTAAGACCATTATAGGCAATACGCTCATTGCTTCCCTGGACGAACAATATAATTCCATGTTGCCTACAGGCCCCATCAGGGTATCCGGCCTTACGCATAAAATGCAGAATGGTTACTGGGACCAGCCGGTTGCTGATGCCCCCTTTATCCTTGAATCTTCTTTTAAAACGGACTCTATCAATATAGGTATGCTGATAAACGGACTGGTACAGCAATACGTATCTATGCCGCCGGTGAACATACCCGTTGAAATGGCCTTCCCTTTTTACCAGGAAAGCAGGATTTACATTACAGTACCTGAAGGGTATAAAATGGCGAACACGGCCGACTATATAGTGGATATTCCCGGTACTTCCCTGGGGTATAAAATCACCTGCAAACAGGAAGGTAATAAGATCACTATCTACGCGCTGAAATGGTTTAAGAAAAGCAGTTATAATAACGAAGAAAAGAAAGTATTCGGGATGATCCTGCAAGCAGATAATGAAATAAAAAACAAAAGACTGTACATCTCTAAAAGCTAACACTACGTTCAGTACTATCAGCACAGAACAATAACATGTCTCTGCTACACCGGATCTACGTCCGGTACTATCAGCACGGAACGGTACTGTTTCTCTGCCTGTAACTTAGTGAAATGTTCACGCAGCAGTTGCTTTGTTTGCGCAATGACTTTCGTATCCCGGGGTAACTTGATCAGCATCTCCTGCAGGTAATAAGTACGCACGCGCCCTACCAATGGGGCCGCAGGCCCCACCAGGTTAGCGCCTATATGCGGCCTTAACCAGTTACTGAGGATATGCGCTGCCTGTTCCACCACCTGTTGCTGCTTATGCTTCATCGTGATCTTTAACAGCCGGTAAAAAGGAGGATAACCAAAGCGCTGCCGCTCTGCTACCTCAGCGGCATACATGCCTTTATAATCGTGTGTAGTGACAAAATGCAATATAGGATGACGGGTATTACTCGCCTGTATGATCACCTTCCCCTGCCCGTCACGGCGACCGGCACGCCCTGCCACCTGTTCCATCAGTTGGAACGCACGCTCATTCACCCTGAAATCAGGAAAACTCAGCAAGCTATCCGCACTTAAAATCCCGATGAGGTTTACATTATCAAAGTCAAGTCCTTTCACCACCATCTGCGTTCCCACCAGTATATCTATCCCCTGCTGTTCCAGCAGCTGTATCATCTTATTATGACTATCCTTATTCCTTACGGCATCCATGTCCATACGGGCAATACGCGCCTTGGGAAACACCTGTATCAGGTCATCCTCTATCTTCTCTGTACCAAAGTTTTTAGGGACCAGCGTATTACTGCTTCCGCAGGCAGCACAGGTATGTACGTAAGGATAACGCGTACCACAGTAATGGCACTGTAATTTATCCTGGTTACGGTGATACGTCAGCGATACATCACAGTTCTGACAGTTAGGGATCCATCCGCAGGTAGTACACATCAGGAAAGGCGCATAACCACGTCTGTTCTGGAACAGGATCACCTGCTTATTATCGGCCAGGCTCACACCGATAGCATTACGAAGCTGTGGTGTAAAGTTCTCCTGCATCGTCTTTTCTGCCTGCTCCTTCTTCAGATCTATGATCTCTATGGCAGGCATCGCCACTCCTCCAAAACGTTCTGTTAACTCTACCAGTCCATACTTCCCCTGCTGCGCATTAAAATAAGATTCCAGCGCAGGTGTGGCGGAACCTAGCAATACTTTAGCGCCAAACAACCCGGCATAATAAATAGCCGAATCCCGCGCATGATAACGCGGGGCGGGGTCCTGCTGTTTAAAGGACGCATCGTGTTCCTCATCAAGGATAATCAGCCCTAAATCCCTGAATGGCAGCAACAGGCTGGAACGTGCGCCCAGTACTATCTGTAACTCGCCGGTCTTTACTTTATTCCATATCTCCACACGTTCATTATTACTGAACCGGGAATGATAAATACCTATTTTCTTACCGAAATGTTTCTGCAGGCGTCGTATGATCTGTGCTGTCAACGCTATTTCCGGTAACAGGTACAATACCTGCTTACCGCTGTTCACATGCTCCTCTATCAGCTTCATGTACAGCTGCGTTTTACCACTGGAAGTAATCCCGTGCAGCAACGTTACCTGTTTGCTTTCAAAGCAGTGATGCAGCTCCGCTAAAGCCTTCTCCTGGGCAGGACTCAGCACAAAATCCACCTGTGCATCTGCTTTCCCTGCACCTGGTACACGGTCTACCGTCCTCTTTTCTATCCACACTACGTTTTTATCTACCAGTCCTTTCAACTGTGCGGCCGAAGCACCTGATTTCTTCAGTAATTCACTCTGCAATACACTGCCCTGCGTTTTTAACAGGTGCAGGTACGCCAGCAGTAATTCCATCTGCTTAGGCGCTTTCCCCAGCTCATTGAATAACCCTGCCAGTTGTTCTTCCGCTGCATAGTGCTCATGCAGCTGCACATAATTTTCCTTCTTCTCTTTGTATACTTCTTTCAGTTCCTCATATACCAGCAGCACATTCTTTTCTATCAGTTTTTTTATCACGGAATACACGTCCGACTTATCGAGGATCAGCTGTACTTCCTCAATGCGTAGTTCCTTGCGTATATGTAATGCTTCTGCTATGAGATATTCGCTATCATCCAGCCCGGTGAAATCATCCCCGAAAGCATCATTGAACAACAGTAACGTTTCGCTGGACAATTTAAGGTGGGCAGGTAAAGCCGCATTCAGCACTTCCCCTTCGGTACACATGTAATAAGACGCCAGCCATTGCCATAATAAAAGCTGGTTGGGATATACGACCGGGTCTCTATCCAGCACGTCCAGCAGGGGTTTGGTCTTATATTCCAGCGGAGCCATTCCATGCACCGCCTTTACAATACCGGTATATTTTTTTTGCTTGCCCAGTTGTACGGCAACACGGCTTCCCACCTGCACGGCATCTTCCATTTCCGGAGGTACAGCGTAAGTGTAATTCTTTGGCAGCGCCAGTGGCAGTATAACATCGGCAAATTTCATTATTTCCAGCTTATCAGTTCTTTCTCCATAATATCAAACACCTGTTGCTTCAACGCCGGCAAATCATCCATTCCCAGTCCTTTTACAGGCACAGGAGGCAGGTACACGATCCTGCAACGGCCCGGATTGATCTTAAAAAAACCGGTATGTGGTAAACGGGCCCCGTTATCCAGATATAATACCGGCTGAATAGGTGTCTGTGTTTCTATCGCTATCCGGAAAGCCCCGTTATGAAAAGGCTGTAAAGGTCTGTCAGTATCGTTGGTAGTCCCTTCCGGAAATATCAGGATAGACACTCCTTCCTTCAGGGTATTCATCATTTCACGTACACTACGGGAACGTGCTTTGGCATTGGCCCTGTCTACCAACACCACAGAGTTTTTATAAATAAACCCGAATAATGGCACCTTCTTCAGTTCTATCTTCCCCAGGGGACGGAACGGCAAACGCATTACACCCACGGCGAGGGCCGCATCCAGGTAGGAACGGTGATTCACCACATAGATACAGGGCTCGTTATCCCTTTCACATTTGTAGATCCTTTTCACCCGCATACCCACCAGTGGGAACCAGGAATTTGACCAGAACCAGAGAAAGTAGAAGATGATATTTCCACCCTTTATCCTGCCAAAGAGAGAGGCCAGGAAAATAGGCGGAAGAATAAGCAACATGATGCCTAAGAATAAGATAGAAGCGTATATAGCGTATACGAATTGTAATGGTTTCAGCAGTAACTTCATAAAATAACGACGGTAGCAAACCTGAAAATTACTGCAAGTGACCGTAAATACCTAATAAGTGCTAATTACAGTTGCAACTCCATTCCTTATCGAGGTCGATACAGGTAACTACCCGGGTGGTACCATCACAGGGGGCAAAAACAATACGAAGGTGTTGCCCCTCTTCGGAATAACCTTCCAACGCAAATGTTGGACAAGGCTGGTCGCGTGGATTGGACTTCTCCGTGTTTATACGGCCATCTGCCAGTATTTCACTCACCTCTGCCTCGGTAATATGACGGCATTCCATCCGGCAACGGGCATGAACAGTATATTCCAGCCGGGCATGACGGTTCAGGACAGCAGGATCATTCACCGTGCTGCGTGGACTATGACCTGTTTTGGTATATGGTGGTGTTACTGGCCGTGGTCCCTTCCACCACTGCTGGCGCCAGGCCATGAATAATAATAAAGCCAGTAATATGACAGGTATGTACTTACCCTTTGATTTCATAGTGGTTACTCAGTATAACACGTTAGTATTGCTCAAGCGACGGCAATCTATGTAATTTTGCCAATATAAGCGGTATTAAATTAGCATATGAAGGCACATTGCAAAAAGATGTAACTTTGCGGACTTTATGACAACAGGTAAAACAGTAGCATTTCATACCCTCGGCTGCAAGCTGAACTTTTCAGAAACCTCCTCTATCAGCAGGTTACTGGAACAGGATGGTTTTGTGAAAACAGATTTTGACGGACAGGCCGATGTGTACGTAATCAACACCTGCTCTGTTACAGATAATGCCGACAAGGAATGCCGGCACCTGGTACGCCGTATCCAGCGGCGCGCACCGGAAAGTATGGTAGTGATCACCGGTTGTTATGCACAGCTGAAACCAAAGGAGATTGCCGAAATTGAAGGAGTAGACCTCGTACTGGGCGCTGCGGAAAAGTTCAACATCGTTGAACACCTCAAAACCCTCACCAAAGGAGACAGTACCAAAATATGCTCCTGCGATATCGAAGACGTCAATACCTTCCATGCGTCTTATTCCATGAACGATCGTACCCGCACCTTCCTGAAAGTACAGGATGGCTGCGATTATACCTGCTCCTTCTGTACCATTCCCATGGCCCGCGGTAAAAGCCGTAGCGATAGTGTTGCCAACGTAATACAGCACGCTAAAGACCTGGCAGCTACGGGAGTCAAAGAAATCGTATTGACCGGCGTAAACCTGGGCGATTTCGGAAAAGGATTCGAAGGGGGTAAAAAGAGAGAAGAAAGCTTTTATGAACTGATACAGGAACTGGATAAAGTAGAAGGCATAGAACGTTACAGGATCTCTTCTATCGAACCTAACCTCTTAACGAACGAGATCATTGAATTCGTAGCCAACAGCCGCAAATTCATGCCTCATTTTCATATTCCCCTGCAAAGCGGCAGTAATGATATCCTCGGATTAATGCGCCGCCGTTATCGCCGTGAATTATATGCAGAGAAAGTAGCATTGATCCGCCAGTTCATTCCGCACTGCAGCATAGGTGTGGACGTGATCGTGGGCTTCCCTTCTGAATCAGAAGAGCATTTCCGCGAAACGTACGATTTCCTGCACGCGCTGGATGTATCGTACCTGCACGTATTCACTTACTCAGAACGACCCAATACAGGCGCAATAGAAATAAAACCGATCGTACCTGTTCACATCCGCAACGAACGTAATAAAATGCTGCGCAACCTGAGCCTTAAAAAGCTACAGTATTTCACAGAACAACACCTGGGACAAACCCGTAAAGTATTGTTTGAGATACAAGGGAAAGATGGGATGATGGAAGGTTACACAGATAATTATATCAAGATTACCACTCCCTTCCGCCAGGAATGGGTCAACAGTATTGTTGAGTGGGATTTAAGATAAAAGACATGCTCAGAGGATAACTCAACAAAACAGTTAAAAGTACCACTCTATAAGCTAGCGGAGCTTTACAACAAAAAAAAAGGACAAGTGCAGTATTACCTGACTTGTCCAATTTACTGTGGGAGCTACTGGATTCGAACCAGTGACCCTCTGCTTGTAAGGCAGATGCTCTGAACCAGCTGAGCTAAGCTCCCTTGAAAAAACCAATAAAGTAAAAAGAGTGGGAGCTACTGGATTCGAACCAGTGACCCTCTGCTTGTAAGGCAGATGCTCTGAACCAGCTGAGCTAAGCTCCCTTTTTACATTTTCATCAAACCGTTTGTCTGATGGGATTGCAAAGGTAAAAACTATTTTTATTCCACCAAATTTTTTTCAGAAAAACTCATCCGTAAACCTATAATCGCCCGTCAGCACAGCATAAAATTATTTATTGCCTTTGAAGATGCGCCTCACGGCTTTACTTAATTTATTCAGATTCGCTAATTGTTCCTGTATAGGAGCCAATGTAAGATCTTCCGGTTGTAATCCGGCTTCCACATAATCGATCTCCGTTTGCTCAGGAAACAGCAGTATCACATTGTTATCACTGAAGTGCCTGTTTAACCTTGCAGACATCCCTTCGAAATAAGGCCTGTAGGAGATCGTTCCCTTACGTGCAGAAATCACTACGATCAGGTCATTCCCCGTGATCTCACGCGACAGTAACAGTAACTCCTCTATCTCATCAAACTGCTTGAAAACAATATCTACACTTTGTTTTGATTGTAACAGCTTTGCTTCTATCACCGCCTGCGTTTTATGATGACAACATACCAGCAACCTCGCTCCTACCTGTTTACTCAGCAGGATGATCTTTTGCAGGTAATGTGAAAACCCGATCTCGTACTCTGCATTCTTAGGCATCACCAGCACCAGTTTCCTCGTTGCATTCAGCGGATAATTAAAATCACATACATACACCGTTTCCCATACACTATGCAACACATTATCCAGCGTAGTACCAAAGATAGAACCGAATAAACGGTCTGTGGTGCTGGTCTTGTCTGTGCGTCCCAGTATCACATCCGTAATCATCAGCTCCTTTGCAGCACGTGCAATACCATCAGATACATTCAGGTCTATACGCGTTACCACCTGCACATTACTCTCCGTAGCAGCAGCATGCACCACTGCTTTTTCCATGATCCTGTTCGTCAATGGGATCTTCTCTTTCGCTTCTTCATCATCCTGTACAACTGCCAGCGGATAAATAGGCGTAGCCGATTTCGGGTCTTTCAGCATCACGGCAAAGTCCAGCATGGCTTCAATACGGTCTGCTCCCGAAATAGGTATCAGAATGCGCTCCTGGGTATCTTCTGCTGCGGGTTTACGCTCTGCTTCCACAATAGCCAGTTTACGGCCTGCACTCTCTGTTACGAAGGAACTTACCAGGCAGGTGATCAGTATCAATACCACAGTACCATTCAACACAGCTTCGTCGATGATCCCCATATTAAATCCTATCAGTATTACAGCAATAGTGGCGGCAGCATGTGCGCTGCTCAATCCGAATATTACATTCCGCTGTACGGGTGTATATTTAAAAGAGATCTGTGTAAAGTAAGCGGCCAGCCATTTACTGGCAATTGCCATGATAGTGAGAGAACCTGCTACCAGCAAAGCTTCCGGACCTTTCAGCAATACCCGCAGATCAACCAGCATGCCTACACTGATCAGGAAAAAGGGGATGAATAAGGCGTTGCCGGTAAACTGTATCCTGTTCATCAACGGAGACGTATGCGGAATCAGTTGGTTCAGTGCCAGTCCTGCCAGGAAAGCGCCGATAATTCCTTCCACTCCTGCCAGTTCTGCCAGGAAGGCGGCAAGAAATACAAGCGCCAGCACAAAAATAAAATGCGATGTTTTATCGTCCTTTATCTTCTTAAAAAAACAACGCCCTATCATGGGGAATATCCATAGGATAATTGCGGCAAATACCACCAGCGAAACGCTCAGCCGTATCCAGAAATCACGGTTAAGATTGCCCGCTGCGGCCCCTGTAATAATAGCCAGTATCACCAGTACCGCTGTATCGGTAATGATGGTGCCTCCTACCGCAACGGTGACCGCCTCATTTTTGGTAATCCCCAGTCTGCTGGCCAGCGGATAAGCCACCAGCGTATGTGTGGCAAACATACTGGAGACCAGCAATGTGGCCATAAAATTGAAATGCAGCAGGTACGTACATACAAAATACCCAAGTATCAGCGGGATGAAAAAAGTAAAGGCGCCAAACACCATACTCCGGTTCCGGTTCTTCCTGAATTCCGTCATATCCAGTTCCAGACCCGCCAGGAACATTATATACAATAATCCTGCTTTTCCAAAAAGATCAATACTCCCTTTTTCAATAATCTTAATTCCGTGATCTCCTATAAACATACCTGCCAGTATCAATCCGATAATACTGGGGATCCGGAACTTTCTTAAGATGATGGGAGCTAAAAGAATGATAAATAATACCAGTGAGAAGATAGGTACAGGGTCCTTCAACGGTAAGCTGATGTCTATTAATAATTTAATTCCATTCAATACACTCATAAGCTTGATTCTAGCAATTACAATAATAATGAATATCAGCCAATGGTTATAGAATATGTTAATTAAATGATTATCAAAACTATACTCTGACGTTTTTGTTAAAACTTTCCTATTTAATTTAACGATTATTAACTGTAATTTCGTGTAAAGTTTTTACCTGATATGAGCCAGCGGAAGCAAACAGGCACGCAAACTAAGGAATGGGAAGATGTAATGGTAGCCGAAGACGAACAATTCCCATTCAGTCTGATCGTTTGGAACGATGAAGTCAACACCTTTGATTGGGTTATCCAGTCACTAATGGAAGTATGTAGCCATACGCAGGAACAGGCCGAGCAATGCGCTCTTATTATTCATCACAATGGGAAATACGCTGTAAAACAAGGCGAGTTCACCAAATTACGCCCCCTGTGCGACGCGTTACTGGACAGAGGTATCAGCGCTACTCTTGAAGAAGCCATCGCCCACTGATGCCCGTTTCCCGCATTACTTCAAAATTAATGTTTCCACCCGTTGAGTCGGCAGAACCAGATGGACTGCTGGCTTATGGTGGCGATCTTTCTACTGAAAGATTACTGCTCGCTTACCGTGAAGGGATCTTCCCCTGGTATAACGAGCCACCAATACTATGGTGGAGCCCGGATCCCCGCTTTGTATTATTTCCCAATGAATTGCAGGTGACCGCCAGCATGAAACAGGTGCTGAAAAAGAACCTGTTCACTATTACTTTCGACCAGGACTTTCCCGGTGTGATTGCCGGCTGCAAAGAAACCTACCGCCCCGGACAGGATAGTACCTGGATCACAAATGAAGTGGAAGCGGCCTATACCAAACTGCATAAAGACGGCTGGGCACACTCTGTAGAATGCTGGATGGATGGCAAACTCGCCGGTGGATTTTATGGTATCCGGCTGGGAAAATGCTTTTTCGGAGAATCTATGTTCGCGAGAGTCAGCAACGCCTCAAAAGCGGCTTTTATTACGTTTGTACAACGTGCTGCAAAAGAAGGAATTGAAATTATTGATTGCCAGGTATATACAGATCACCTGGCTTCTTTCGGAGCAAGATTTATCACCAGGAAAGACTTTATCGATATTATTAAGAAATACCAGTTTTAACTACCCTGCTTCCACTCTCCGTCCTCTCTCCTTCATACCTGAAAGCATGGATGAAGTTCTTCGCGCTGGCAATCTACCCATTCAAACTGAGTTACTGCTTCTTCTTAAAACTGCCTTCAAAGAAGCATCTCACTCCCCTGTAAGCGCCACATCCCCCTATCTCTTTGATACTCAGATGCCCGGCTGAGAACTGAAAGGAAATACCGCAGTCTGAATCCTTATCCTTGTATTCTCCCTTATTAGCGCCTGTAAAATGACCTGTACCGGATAACTCTCCTTTACATCCACTTTCCTTGGCGAAAGAAATAAAGAACTGGAACGACTTTGCATCCTTACCATCCCTGACAGATACAATGCTCAGCTCACCGGCTTCATAATCGCCGGATAATTTATGTTTACGGGGCAGGGTATCTATCGGATTGAAGATCTGTCCTGCAACAGCATCCCCGCTGGAATTCGTCATTACCAGCATGGCCTTGCCATCTGCTGCCACATCATAGAACTCTTCTTTGGTAGCCGTACGGCCCGGGCCCAGTTGCTGCTCTTCTGTTATCTTAACGGCCCGCTTATTATCTATAGAAAAATACTTCGTACTATTTCCGTTATCAACCAGCTTGCCCACCTGTAACCGGTTCAGGTAATGGCCCTTTTTGTCTATTATACACAGATAGGCCATCCGGGTAGTTTTGCCCGTTGCCTTTACCACAAAGTAATTGATCTTATCCCCTTCCAGGTAAGCCAGTGGAAAATACTGCACGGCACTGCCTGCCTGAAAATCCCTGGTGGCCAGCGTATCCGTCAGGAATTGCTTCATCAGTTCCGGTTCAATGGCGCTGGAATCATCCTCTTCCGCCTTCAGGGAATCAAGTGTCAGCTTATAAGGCAGTTGGGTAGTGGTGAATAAATCACGAAAATCTTCAAATGTAAATTCATCCCCTGCTACCTTTTTATGTTTCGACTTACAGGCACCCAGTAAGCAGATGGCCAATAGCGCTAACACTATCTTATTCATGCGTATTTGCTTGTTTATTACGGCCGAAAAGTTAAAGAAAAAATTGATATGAAGTGTAAAAAATGTAAAGATGGTCACCGGCCCCCTCTCTCACACTTGCAAATCCGCCGATTATTATTTAGATTTACCTAAATATTATTTTAAGAGTTATGAACTTGTCTGTTTCAGAAGAGAATTATATAAAGTCGATATACAAGCTGGAAGAAGGACAGGATTCCGTTACCACAAATGCACTTGCCTATGAACTGGACACAAAACCAGCTTCAGTAACGGATATGGCTAAAAAGCTCAAGGAAAAGAAGCTCATTGCATATGAAAAATATCAGGGCATCAACCTCACGCCGGAAGGCAAAAAAGCGGCCCTGCAAATCGTACGCAGACACCGCCTGTGGGAGTGTTTCCTGGTAGAAAAACTGGCTTTCAGCTGGGAAGAAGTACATGAACTGGCAGAAGAACTGGAACATGTGCGCAGTGAAAAACTCACCAACCGCCTCAGCGAATTTCTTGGAAATCCGGCAATTGACCCCCACGGCGATCCTATTCCTGATGCACAGGGTAAAATGGGTAAACCCCGTACGCAAACCTCTTTACATAAATCTCAGGCTAAACGGCTGGAAGTCATGGCCGTATCAGATAAATCCGCCGCTCTCCTGGAATTCCTTACTGCCAAAGGTATCCGGCTCGGTACACAACTGGATGTTATAGAACGCTACGCATTCGACAATTCGATTGAAATCAAGATCCGTAATCAACCTGCCTTCACCATCAGTGAACAGGTGTCAAAGAATATAATGGTTAAAGCAATATGAATCATCAGCACACATCTCTTGGCGACGTTCATCAAAGTGTAGATATGACCGGCTCCGGCGGGGCCCGCTGGAGGAAACTCCTTGCTTTCTTCGGACCTGCATACCTCGTCAGCGTGGGATACATGGACCCGGGTAACTGGGCTACCGATCTGGCGGGTGGCAGCCAGTACGGTTACAAACTATTATGGGTACTGTTAATGAGCAACCTGATGGCGCTACTCTTACAAAGCCTCAGCGCACGCCTGGGTATCGTAAGAGGCCGCGACCTTGCACAGGCCAACCGTGAAACCTACCCCGCTCCCGTCAATTTCATCCTTTACATCCTGGCAGAAATAGCCATCGCAGCTACCGACCTTGCAGAGGTGCTGGGGATGGCCATCGGTATACAGTTACTGACCGGCCTGCCCCTGGAATGGGGCGTAAGCATTACCGTTTTTGATACCTTCCTGCTTTTAGTATTACAACGGTACGGTATCCGGAAAATGGAGGCCTTTATTATCGCTTTAGTGGCCATTGTAGGCATTTCTTTCCTCATAGAGCTGATCATGGCCAAGCCGGCCTTAAATGAGGTCGTAGTGGGCTTTATCCCCTCTATTCCGGATAACGCGGCGCTCTATATCGCCATTGGTATCATAGGGGCTACCGTGATGCCGCATAACCTCTATCTGCATTCAGCATTAGTACAGACACGCAAAATAAAACGCGATGATGCCGGCATTAAACAGGCACTTAAACTTAACTTTATAGACAGCGCCGTTGCCCTCAACCTGGCATTCCTTGTCAACGCGGCCATCCTCATCCTTGCAGCATCCGTCTTCTTCAAAGCCGGTCATACCGACATTGCAGAAATACAGGATGCGCATAAACTGATGGAAGGCCTGCTGGGCAGTAAACTGGCTCCTATGTTGTTTGCAATTGCGTTGATCGCTGCGGGACAAAGTTCCACCGTAACAGGTACACTTGCCGGACAAATAGTAATGGAAGGTTACCTTAGCCTGCGTATCAATCCATGGCTGCGCAGACTTATTACGCGCCTGCTGGCTATTATTCCGGCATTACTGGTCATCCTCATCGCAGGCCCGGACAAAGTAGGAGACCTGCTGGTATTCAGCCAGGTGTTATTAAGTATGCAACTCGGCTTCGCAGTGATCCCTCTCATTCATTTCGTAAGTGATAAAAAAACAATGGGTAAGTTCACCATTAAACCAATAGTGAAAGTGGCTGCCTGGATCATTACCATCATACTGGTATACCTCAATGGACGTATGGTATATACCGAAGCTGCCAAATACATCGCCGGTAACAGCAATGTATTCGTTGACATCATTATCATAGCTGCAGGAATTGGATTCATTACGCTGCTGTTCATCACCATCATTTATCCAATGATGAGCCGCTCCTGGCCAAAAGCTTCTGCACAGATCCATCATACCCACGAAATCACACTGGGAAAATTACAGGTCCCTGTGTACTACCGTATCGCCATGGCATTGGATTTCAGTAAGGATGATGAAAAGATCATCGCCAATGCACTGGCTCATGGTAACCCGCAGACGGAATATCTCCTGATACATATTGTAGAAAGCGCATCTGCCAAATACCTGGGCCGTGAATCAGACGATTTTGAAACACGGAAAGATCAGGAACAGATGGATAAATATGTCACCCTGCTCCGCTCCAGGGATATCCGTGCAAAAGGATTACTGGGCTACAGGCACAGGGCAAAAGAAATTGTACGTCTTGTAAAAGAAGAGAAAGCAGATTTCCTTGTATTAGGTGGCCACGGCCACACCGGTATTAAAGACTGGATCTATGGTGAAACTGCCAACCAGGTAAGACATCAGGTAAGAATTCCGGTACTGGTAGTACAATAAAAAGAAAGCACCTGCCAAACGACAGGTGCTTTTCTTCTATGAAAAAAGCAAAATATACTATAGTCCCAGTGCAGATTTTAATCTCGGATAGCCTGTCTTACTCACCGGTATTTTAGCCCCGGAACGCAATATCGCCAGGTGGTTTTCCTTTTCATAAGGCTCTATACGGGTTACCTGGTTCACATTCAGCATATAAGACCTGTGTACACGCGAAAACTGTTGTGCATCCAATGTCTGATCAAAAAAGGCCATTGTTTTATTTTTCAGGAAAGCCCCCTCGGAAGTAATGATTTTCACATAGTCATCCGCAGCTTCCAGGTAATGAATATCCGCCACAGGAATAATCTTGATCTTCCCGTTTATCTTCACTACAATACGGTTATTCTGTAAAGGAGAACCGGCAGCGGTTTCCAGTAAGGCCGTTGTTTCCGCTGGCGTATCGGCAGCATGGCGGTCCAGCCATTTCTGCAATGCTTTATCAAAACGTTCTTTAGAAAAAGGCTTTAACAGATAATCCACTGCGTTCACTTCGAATGCACGTATCGCATGCTCCTCAAAAGCAGTAGTAAATATAACCGCAGGCAACGCTTCCACCAGTTCCAGCATTTCAAAGCCGGTGATCTTAGGCATCTGCACATCCAGGAATACAATATCCGGCTGATGTTGCTGTATCGCTTTTAACCCTTCAAACCCATCATTACATTCCTGTAAAAGCTGCACCTGTGTATATGACTGCAGGTACTCTTTTACAATCTCCCTTGCCAGTGGTTCATCATCAATTATTATCGCTTTTATCATATAGTTGTGGCACTTTAATGAGTGTGGTATAAATGTTATCTTTTGCTGTGGTCTCCAGCAGATCATGCCGGGCAAACAGCAGGTATAAACGCCTGCGTATGGACGTAAGACCGA
This sequence comes from Chitinophaga oryziterrae, assembly GCF_009758125.1. GTDB lineage: Bacteria > Bacteroidota > Bacteroidia > Chitinophagales > Chitinophagaceae > Chitinophaga > Chitinophaga oryziterrae. The sequence continues at coordinate 855,598 of NZ_WRXO01000001.1, read as the reverse complement.
ATCCTGTCCCCGTCTGGGGTTGCTGTAATGTTGAGTCAAACGGGTTCTGCACCTGTACATATAACAACTCATCCTGCACCCATGCTTCTATCGTAATGGTAATCGCATCCGTTGTATCATATAATCCGTACTTAATCGCATTTTCCACTACCGGTTGTAGTAACATGGGCGGAATTTTCAGATCAGCCGTAGCATCAGTAGCAGTAACGTTAGTGCTTAAACGGTGTCCGAACCTTACCTTTTCAATATCCAGGTACCATTGCAGGTATTGCAGTTCATCCGGTAATGCGATCCAGTGCTGGTCTTCTCTTTTCAATGTTCCTCTCAGGAAATCACTCAGCTTCAGTACCATCTCACGTGCCTGTTGCGGACGCAGCATGATCAGTGCATTGATAGAATTAAGACTGTTAAACAGGAAATGTGGTTGCAGCTGTTGTCTCAGCTTATATAACTCTGCTTCACGGGCCAGTCTTTCTGCTGTATCCTTGCGTAACAACTCTTCCCGCTGTGCTTCAATATCATGCCACCACAGGCTCCTGAAGGCTAAAAAACAGATGATCAGCCAGCCTATTACGAAACGCGCGGGTAAAGCTTCATGTGCCCAGTCTAAATATGCCTGTTCTCCCGGGAAATAGCACTGCATCATGCTGGTACTGATAAACAGCCATAGTGCAGCCTGAGCAATCGTATAAGTCAGCAGAAAGGTATACTTTCCCCTTGCCGGTCTGTAATACGCCAGACTAAAACTGGTAGCTCTTGAAGACAGCGCAAGCAATATAATATGTACCGCACTGTCTGTCCAGGCCACGCCATTACCCAGTTTGTACCAGTATAACAGTACCGCTGCATGCACCACCAGGAAAACATAAGTTGTTCCAATGAACGTCCGGCGAAAAGGTTTATCAGTGAGTAATTGTTTGGCCAATTAATGTTGGATTAAAAGTCAATGTTGTTTAGCTAACTAAACAATATTTTATTAAGAATGAATATCAATATACTCCTGACCTCTCAGACTGGCCGCTTTTACCTGCAGCCATGAGATATAAGCATCTGCATCACTGGGCTCTTCTATACGTGAATACAGTTCCATGCCATCTCCCAGCATTTCCAGTGTATTCATTTCCGGTACATTGATAAAGCGCCACTGCACCAGTTCCTGCCGTTGATTATTAAACGAATACTGTCCCTGTACACCTATCTCATAAGCTCTTTTCCAGGCTTCTTCTCTGTCTGAAGCGCTGATCAGGCGCAGTTGTTCATCGAACTGTGGGGCATGATTGCCATTTCCACAAATGATCTGGTAAACTATTTTGGTCACAAACCATTGCATATAAATAAAATTAATCGGGTTAATTATAACTTTTGATTTCTACTCCACCGAATACACAGGTGCCTTTAATAACAAGGACCTTGTCGGGATCGTTAGACATCATCTCTACCGGACGATTATCTTCCACACCGCCAAAGACGGTGTCCATTTTTACTTTTACATTCCAGTTGGCAGGCACAATAATTTCCACACCACCAAAAACACAGTTAGCCTCTATTTCAATGGTACCGTTAAAATCTGCCTGGGTCAGGTTGATATCAGAACCGCCGAAAACGGCCGTAGCTGTTCCTCCTTTAAATTCTTTGGAAACCACTACCCTGTTTACACCACTGAATATAGCCGTAACATCCAGGAAGTCATCAGATACGGATGAATAGGAAAATGCGTGGTACTTCTCATCTTTACGCATGGTGTCATCGGGGAAAGGAGTGGAATGAGCCGACCAATCTGATTTGTCCCTCTTCTTTTTGAATATCAGGGCAATACCAATGAATATAAGACACGCCGGCCATATAAAGCGTGACAGATCAAAAGGCCATGCGTAAATATCTTTTGCCAGGAAAGCACTACCGACCAGCATCAGTATTATACCTGCATTGTTTTTGAAATTACTGCTGAACCATATAATGGCACCTATCCCTATCATCAGCACTTCCCAGGAACCTGCCCATTCCGGAATATCAAGATCCAGACTTCTTAATAAAAAGAATGCTCCTACTATCAAAAAGATAAATCCTTTTCCGATCGTGGACCTTGAATTTCTTGTAATATCTTTCTTGCTCATTTGTATGTTTCATTTACGATACAATATTAGCAAGACCACACTGCTTATAAAAGCGCATTTAGGCTAAAAAAGGGAGTGTTCCGGTAAACAGCAGGAAACTGCCGGTAAAAACTATTTAATGGAGGATACCTTTGAGCGTATCGGCCAGTTTATGGGCCCAGAACGCCATTTCCTTGCCGGAATAATGCAGGCCGTCACTGGCTACCAGACTGGGGTCACTGGCTGCTTTAAGCGTACCGGGGGTTATATCAATATAATGGACTTTCATTTTCTTCGCAATCTTCCTGTTGGCGTTATTATACTCATCTATCTCCGCTGAGATCCCATCCCGGTCCCGCCCCTCCGCAAAAGGGACCTTGCTCCAGTCGGGGATAGACAACACCACTACCCTGTCGGAATGCCCGCCCGCAAAGGCAATAGCCTGTTGCAGCAACATTGTGAAACCGGGCTTGTACGCATCCACCGGCCTCCCCCTGTACTGGTCATTGACCCCTATCAGCAGGGTCACCACATCATAGGTGCTGCCTGTAATGCCGGCTTCCTGTATCCCGGTGTTCAATTCGTCGGTAGTCCAGCCGGTACGGGCCACTATTACGGGATCAGCCATGGCTACCCCACTTTCTCTCAGCAGCTTTGCTGCCTGCACCGGGTAACGGTCAGATTCGGGTACACTTTGCCCGATCGTATAACTATCTCCCAATGCCAGGTAAGTAAATCCTGTGTCTGTGCTCAAATTTGTACCGGGAATCATAGGGACCTCTTTATTTTTGCAACCAAAGAATATTGAGCAAATTAAGATTAATCTGAACATAGGAAAAAGTTTTTGCCGCGCAACAACTACCCACTTGGACTAATAATACGTACCTTTGCGCTCGATTATACTATAATTAATTACGAAATACGTAACGAAACTGTTTTTTATGCCGGCAGAAAAAATATCAATGACCAATGGCCAGTTACAGGTGCCAAACCATCCTATTATTCCTTTTATAGAAGGCGATGGCATAGGACCTGATATCTGGCGGGCCAGTGTGCGTGTATTTGACGCCGCTGTGGAAAAAGCCTATGGTGGTAAAAGAAAGATAGAATGGAAAGAAGTGCTTGCTGGCGAAAAAGCCTTCCAGCAAACCGGTGAATGGCTGCCTAAAGATACCCTGGATGCCTTTAAGGAATACCTGGTATCTATCAAAGGTCCGCTGTCTACCCCGGTTGGTGGCGGTATCCGCTCACTGAACGTGGCTATGCGCCAGGAACTGGACCTCTACGCCTGTATCCGCCCCGTACGCTGGTTCAACAAAGTACCTTCCCCGGTGAAACACCCGGAAAAGGTAGACATGGTCATCTTCCGTGAAAACACAGAAGATATCTATGCCGGTATCGAATATATGTATGGTACCCCCGAGGCTACCAAACTGCTCAATTTCCTGCAAAATGAAATGGGCGTAACCAAGATCCGCTTCCCGGAAACCTCTTCCCTGGGTATCAAACCAGTATCCAAAGAAGGTTCTGAAAGACTTATCCGTGCTGCTATCAAGTACGCACTGGAAAAGCAACTGCCTTCCGTTACACTCGTTCATAAGGGTAATATCATGAAGTTCACCGAAGGTGGATTTAAAACATGGGGTTACGAACTGGCGCTGCGTGAATACGGTGAACAGGTATACACCTGGGAACAGTGGGAAGCTACCAAAAAAGCAAAAGGTGAAGACGAAGCCAACAAAGAAATGAACGTGGCCATCGCTCACAAAAAACTCATCATAAAGGATGTCATTGCGGATAACTTCCTGCAACAGATCCTCCTGGCGCCACAGGACTACTCCGTAGTGGCTACCCTTAACCTGAACGGTGACTACATCTCCGATGCACTCGCTGCTGCCGTAGGTGGTATCGGTATCGCTCCCGGCGCCAATGTCAACTACTCTACAGGTTATGCTGTATTTGAAGCTACACACGGTACTGCTCCGCGCTTCGCCAATACAGATACCATGAACCCCAGCTCCGTTATCCTCAGTGGTGTAATGATGCTGGAATACATGGGCTGGAAAGAAGCCGCAGACATCATCGTACACGGCCTCAGTACCGCCATCGCACGTAAACGCGTTACCATCGACTTCTACAAGCTCATGGACGACGCTACCCTGGTTAAAACCAGCGAGTTTGCAGATGAAGTGATCAAACACCTCTAAACTATTCTACACCAAAAAGCTGAATGCATGTTAAAAACTGCATTCAGCTTTTTGTGTCTTATATTGTAAATTGTGACCCATTTTGTATATTTCACGTTTACAAGCAAGCATTTGTAACTTATTAAAACTCAAACCTGAAAATGGCTGCAAAAATTAAAGTCGCTAAACCGGTTGTAGAACTGGACGGAGATGAGATGACAAGGATCATCTGGAAATTCATTAAGGATAAACTGATACTTCCCTACCTGGAAGTGGATATCAAATACTATGACCTGGGCATGGAACACCGCGATGCTACCAATGACCAGGTTACAATAGACGCCGCTAACGCTATCAGAGAAGTAGGCGTTGGTATCAAATGCGCAACTATCACTCCCGATGAAGACCGCGTAAAGGAATTCAACCTGAAACAGATGTGGAAGTCACCAAACGGTACTATCCGTAACATCCTCGACGGTACCGTGTTCCGCGAACCTATCGTAATGAGCAACGTACCACGCCTGGTGCCTAACTGGACTGCCCCTATCTGTATCGGCCGTCACGCATTTGGCGACCAGTACCGTGCTACCGACTTCGTTACAAAAGGTAAAGGTAAACTCACTATCAAATTCGAAGGAGAGAACGGAGAAGTGATAGAACATGAAGTATACAACTTCAAAGGTGATGGCGTTGCTTTAGCTATGTACAATACAGATGAATCTATCATCGGTTTTGCACGCGCCTGCTTTAACCAGGCCCTGCTGAAAAAATGGCCTTTATACCTCAGCACCAAAAACACCATCCTCAAGAAATACGATGGCCGTTTCAAAGATATCTTCGAAGACATCTACCAGAAAGAATTCAAAGCTGAATTCCAGAAGAACGGTCTTACCTACGAACATCGCCTGATCGATGACATGGTGGCCAGCGCACTGAAATGGCACGGTAACTTCGTATGGGCCTGTAAGAACTACGATGGCGATGTACAGTCAGATACAGTAGCACAGGGCTTCGGTTCTCTGGGTCTCATGACTTCCACCCTGGTTACACCAGATGGTAAAACCATGGAAGCAGAAGCTGCTCACGGTACTGTTACCCGTCACTACCGCGATCACCAGGCTGGTAAACCAACCTCTACCAACCCTATCGCGTCTATCTTCGCATGGACCCGTGGACTGGAATTCCGTGGCCGTCTGGATAACAACCAGGAGCTGATCGATTTCTGCCAGGCCCTGGAACAAGTGTGCATCGAAGTCGTTGAAAGCGGCAAAATGACAAAAGATCTGGCTGTATGTATACATGGCAACAAAGTTGAACATGGAAAACATTACCTTTACACTGAAGAGTTCCTCACAGAACTGGACAAGGCTTTAAAGGTAAAGCTGAACAAATAAGACCACGATTGCAATACTGATATGAACAAAAATGTCCCGGACTTCCGGGACATTTTTATTATAATCTCATTAACTTCCTCATCACCTTATCCTCTCCGTAAATATCTTCATGAAACACGATCTGTCCGTCCTTCCCCTCTGCTGTAAAATACCTTAAAAAGATAGGTACCGGACGCTGTATATCCACCATCCTCTTCTCTCCCCTGCTCAGCCACGCACGAACGCTATCCCTCGGATGTCTTGTATCATTCTTTATAAGGTACATTGCCAAACTATCCCACTGCTGCAGTCTCACACAACCATGGCTCATTGCCCTGTAAGTATTCCGGAACAACCCGTGGTTATTCGTATCATGCAGGTATACGCTATACTTATTAAAGAAGTTAAACTTCATGATCCCCAGGGAATTCTCCATCCCATCCATCTGCCTTAACACATAAGGAAAGTAATTCTTACTCATCCTGTTCCAGTTAACACTATCCGGGTTCACCGCATTCCCATCCCTGTCTATCACTTCCAGGTTCTTCCTGGTCAGATATCCGGGGTCTTTCTTGATAGCCGGCAGCATCTCCTTGATAGTAATACTGAACGGTACTCTCCAGAAGGGGAACATCACAAAGTTCGTCATACGGGAGTTCAGCAATGGCGTACGTGTACGCGGCGCACCCACGATCACGCGGGATTCCAACACCACCCTTCCGCTATCCCACAACTCCATCCTGTACCCAGGTACATTCACCAGGATAAACCGTGGCGGCAGGGTATCCGGCAGCTTACGCCAGCGGTCCATATTCACCGCTCCCTGTATCATCCAGTCGCGAAACGGACGATTCAGCGTCTGCACCGTTTTCTTACCGGCAAGACCATCCTCATACATATTAAACTCCTTCTGAAAAGCAAGGATGCCTTTCTTCAGTAACGAAGTATCGGTGGCATGTCCTCCGGAAGTATCCAGGTGATGCGTTTGTACAAGACGGTTGATTAACAGCTGTCTGAAAGCAATCGTATCTGTATAGCTGGTAGGTAATGTATCCCATCTCAGGGGTGCGTACTTTCTTTCAAATGCCCGCATGGCTATTTTAAGCTGTACATACCCGGGATGTTGTGGTTCCAGCTGATGTAACACCTTCCCTACATTGTTTTCCTGCAAGGAAGTCCGTAACAGACTGGTCAGCAAAGTATCTGTGAACACGGAGTCTTTCCTGAAAGTAATACTGTCGCGCGGGGCTATTCCATAGTGCAGATCGGAAGCCATCTTCATAAAAGCATCCGTCATCATTATATCCAGCTGTGCCAGCAAAGCAGCATCTTTTTTCGCCGTTTCATCGGTTCTGAAAAGCTGGAAAGCTGCATTCAATGCAAGGAAATGATAATCGGCAGGTTGCAGTCCTTCCTGTTCCGCATTCAGAATGAAGTTGAACAGGGTATCTGCCGAAGGGGTCAATATTCCCCGGGACGACCATCCGGGGGCATTACCGGTTTGCTCATAAAAATATTGCAAAGCTGATAAACGTAATACCGGAATCTTATCTTCCATCTTACTATCATTATCAGCGATGTAATTTAAGCGCTCTGCAATATTTTCCGGTATAACTTCCTGTAATTCTGCTACATTCTTCACTACCTCTCTTTCCCGGAGTACTTTTTTTCTGTGACAAGCGAACAATACAAATAAAACCGCTATATATAGCAGATTGCCCCTTTTATAATTATACTTCATTGGCGATACAAAACAATTCCTTAAAGATAAGGATTTCGCCTTCACTTGCAGCAGTTCTTCTTAACAAAAAGTGACTGAATAAACTTTAATACGGTCACGACTACCTTTTTCATCTCTTCTTCTTTACAACATTAAAAATATTATGCTCAAACCTTACCATAAAAGTATTGAACACATTCCTCTGCATATTCCCAAACAACTGCGTCCTGTAAGACAGGTCCAGACGCGTAGCACTATTGAAAATGAACTGAATGGCCGGAGCGATATCCACGTAATGATTACGGCTCACAGCATCCGTATTCGATTTTCCCAGCAATTCCACATACAGATTCAGATTCGTTTGCTCAAAACTGCGGTAAGTACGTGGCAATAATAAATACCCTGCAGACAGACTGTAATTTACTGCATTTGCAGACATATTATCCGGCAGCTTGTCCTTCGTGTTGTTCATGTACCTGTTGTAACCCAGTGAACCGGAAACAGCCAGTTTATGAATTAACTGTGTGGCTATCACACCGGTAGTTATTCCGGACGTTCCTCCATCCAGGTCCATATCTGCATTATGATAACTTTCGGGGTAATAGGGATTGTTAATTAACGCTCCCTTCACATAAGCGGCCATACGAAAATGTGAATGCAAGTCATCTTTTGAGAAAAATCTGTATTTCGCATAAATACTCCCACCTTCCGGCTCTATGGATGGCTGCATCTGATTAGAAGCATATGCAGCCACATGTACCATCAGTTTTTTAGAAACACCCCACATCAGTTCCGGCTCAAAACGCGTTCCGGTAATCCCTTCATGTTCCATCTTAAAAAACCGGCTGCTCATCCTGATGCCCAGGGAATTAGCCGGCATATTACTTGCCGGCTCTGTAGATACATATAATTCCTGCGCTCCTGCGTACAAAGACAGCAGCAGCGGTATAAACAATATAATTCTTTTCATTATGATCAGATAGTTACGTGATAGATCCGGTGAGAAGTTGCATTCGCTTCCATCTTACAGCAATTCGCCATTACACCTGTCTGATAACAGGGCATAGCCGTTTGCGTACTGAACTTCTTAAACTGCTTCGCAGATACGAAGTCCTTGTCTATCACAGTAATATCTCTATCACCAGACAAAACCTGGTTCCGGGCATTGATAAAATGAAACGTGCTGCCGGCATAATTTATATGCGTGTCATTTTGCACGGACACCTTATCAAAATTGGCGGTAAGCACCAGTTTGGCGACAGAGAACCCGGCATCATCCACCTTCTGTTTTATCTGGTCGATATCAACAGGTACACCTGGTTTAAAGGAAAGGAGAAAAGTAGTGCTGTTGAGATCCGTATCGATCTTGTCTACAAAAGGAAGTGTCTTCAACGCTTCCAGCGTGGCCCTGGAACACATGGCACAGGTTAATCCTGCTGCCTGAAGAGATGCTTTTTTAATCTGGGAAAATGCAGAGAAATGCAGGCCGGTGGCCAGTAATATAATAACAGATAATTTCTTCATGATCTGATGAATTAAATAAATGTAAAAGATTGATTACAAGAGATGTAATTCAAATCAGATCAGATAAGTGCAATATTGAATATAAAGGGGATGATCTCCGGAAGGCGGAGCATGATCACGATAAATGGTAAATGGAGTAGAAATATTAACAGCAGGAACCGGTAAAATGATCACCGGTAAGCTAAGATCTTTGGACGCAGGGACAATGGTTTGCTGTACATTAACGGTTTCATGCTGCACAGTTACCTTGCAGAACCTGTACTCATCATGACAGCATTTGCCAGTCTTACCGCATTTGCCGCAAACATCAGAAGACGCTTTGAAATTTACCTCTGCCAGCTTGCCCATACAGTAATGCGCATGCAGGGTGAACCCGCTGGTCATAGCAGTATATAATAAGGCGATTATTATAGTGGTAAATTTCTTCATTTGTTACAGGATGCAAATTTACAACATTGTATCCTTTCAAAACTAACTTCTTTCGGTCTCTTCAATTTTATCCGCCAATGCCATCAATAAAGATGTACTTACTCCATTCGTCATTTCGGCACGTACATGACCATCGGTATCATGCTCAAAATACACCGCCGTTCCATCAACATCTACCTTAAATCTCTGAGAATGACCGCTTAGTGGTCTTACATCATATCTGTTTGCGTTATACAATACTGTGAAGGCCTTCATAATGTTTATGCTTTATACCAAACTTAAACAAATGCCACGCCAAAGGACAGCAGTTACAAGGCAAAAATTAATTGATGAACCACCAACGGATACCCAGTCTGAAAGAGAAATTGTTGTAAGGGTAGAGTGGTGCTGCAAAGTTGTTTTTCGAGAAGAAAGTATTCAGGTTTTCTCCTCTTATAAAAGCAGAAAAAGATTTAATTCTGAAATGCACATAAGCTGCCAGGTCCGGGAAATAATACTGTACTTTTTGGGTAGTCTGATACACAAACTGACCTGTTACCGGAGAGTAATCATCCGCATAATAACTCGTATTGTATTTAGCTTCAATACCGATCATTAAATTCAGATTATTAAACAGCCTGTTTTCATAAGCAAGCCTGTGCCTGGTCCACAAAGTAGGGATATTAATACGGCCATCCCCGTGTACCTGCTGGAAAGCAAAATCCGCGTACCAGTTATAATGCCCGGCCCGGAAATGTTTGCTCACAATCACCTGCAACAGGTTAAATACAGCAGGCGCCTGCGCACTCTGGTAATAATCCTTGAAGTAGGTATAATTGCCTATAATGAAATAGTTCACCGCGAAATTATATTTCAACTTTCTGTTGTCCGCCGCAAACTGTAACTGGGTGATATTTTCTTTCCCTAAAGTACTGTTGTACCAGGAGTCATACGTACTGCTGAAATACTTGTATACATACGATGCCTCACGGTTCACATTACTGAAAGACAAATGAATGTTACCCAGCGTTTCATTCAGGTAACGGCTCAGCATTCCGCTCACATTGTAATCCCCTATATTCTGCCCTGCTACATAAAACTCTCCTTTGGCAGAGAAGTCCCATAGCTTATTACGGGTCTTATTCCGGTATTCCCCATGCAGGGCAAGATTGTTAAAACTGATCTTAGAATCCAGGAATGTACCGCTGATATTATCATATCGTGCACCCACATTAATAAAATGCGCCAGATTACCCCTTATCGGGAACTGGATCAGGGAGAAATCATTGGATAATGTACGCCAGTTATGACGGGCGGCCACCGTATCTCCGTTAAAAGCCCAGCCATAATGTTTTGTATAGAAAGTAGTATCCGGCTGACCGTCCGTGAACCGGTAGTCGTCATTGGAATATTTAAACGTATACTGCACCCGGAACAGCGGATCAAACTTGTAATAGTCTGTAGTATCATTCACATGAATGGTATCCCCTTTGCCCCAGTCGTACGACTGCATCAGCAAAAAACCCGACCTGCCATAAGCCGTTTTCACCGGGATGGTAGTACTGAAAAGACTGGAGGTAGTAGTAGCACTGTTTCCCAGGTTCACGTCCAGCGTCTGACGCTGCTTGTACCGGGAATTCGTAAGGTCTTCCTCCCGCTTGATACCACCATTCTCCCCGTTCTGATCTTTATTATAGAAATAACTTAAAGTAGCATTATAGCGCTGGTTCTTACTGATAAACCGGGACGTCAGCCTGTAGATATCATGAGCCGCCGTCTGCGCACGGAAATATCCCGGAGCATAGATCTTCTGATACTCAAATCCGAAGTTAAAACGGTCGGTACGGTTCTGCGTATGCATCACGCCCAGCTGTTGTTCCTTCTGGCTGCCTACCATGTACAGCATTTCTGTATACGGACGGTTGGAATTGTAAATCCGTGCATTTTCATGGGAGAACCCATAGGCATCAAAGCTGTGAAAACCAGCATCGAAACCCGACTGCATCCTTGGTGCAAAAGTAATACTGCGCGCAGGAGACCCGTTATTACCCAGGAAAACATAGTTAGCAGGCAACCGCAGGAAACTACCATTAAAATCCGCGATGGAAGAATCTAACCTGAAATCAGTAGGCTCTCCCAGATGGCGGTAAGTAATGGTGATCGTGTCCACATCATGCGTGTGCTTGGCAGTATCCCTGGTCATCTTGGAGGACCCACCTCCGCCACTGCCAAAACTGTTCAGGCGGTTGCTGATCTGCGCATGTAGCTGTTGAACACCAAACAACAAACAACATATTAAAATAAATGACCTCATCCTTTGATATATTTCCTGCTTCTTTTCTTCTTATTATAAAACACTAATCAATTCCCTGAAAATAAGGGTTAATTTCGGTTCAGCAGCGTTTGCTGCCTCCAGCACCTCTTCATGGGTGATAACATTCTCCTCGTCTCTTATACCAATGTCTGTGATCACGCTCATCGCAAATACCTGTAAACCACTGTGTATGCCCACAATTACTTCCGGCACGGTACTCATTCCCACAGCATCCCCACCTATCGTATGCATATACTTATACTCCGAACGGGTCTCAAAGGTTGGACCCTGTACGCCCACATAGACGCCCGTATGTACTTTAATATTGTTGGCGGCCGCAATTCCTTTGGCTTTGACGATCAGTGCTTTGGAATAAGGCTCACTCATATCCGGGAACCGGGGGCCCAGTTCCGCAATATTAGCGCCCCTTAAAGGATGTTCCGGTTGCAGGTTAATATGGTCCCGGATAATCATCAGGTCACCCACCTGGAAAGCGGCATTCATGCCGCCCGCCGCATTGGATAACAGCAAAGTATGCACGCCCAACGCTTTCATCACCCGCACAGGAAAAGTCACCTGTAGCATGGAATACCCTTCATAATAATGGAATCTGCCTGCCATGGCTACCACGGGGCGGCCATTCATTTTCCCCAGTATCAGTCTTCCTTTATGCCCTTCTACAGAAGCAACCGGGAAATGCGGGATCTCCTCATAAGGGATCTCTATACTGTCTTTAATCTCACTGGCCAGATTTCCTAATCCGCTGCCCAGTATAATACCAACTTGTGGCGTTTCAGACCACAATTTCTTAATATGGTCCGCAGCAGCAGCTATTTGTTGTAACAGATCACTCATTATTATGTCCTTTAGTCAGGTTGCGCAAAGTTATTTTTAATTCACAAAACACTGCTGTTTTATATTTAAATCATAATGACCTATTTTAGCGCAAATTTTTATCAGATGAACTTACATGAATACCAGGCTAAAGAACTGTTGAAGAAATATAACGTACCGGTACAGGAAGGGATTCCGGTAGAAACTCCGGAAGCGGCGGCAGAAGCTTACAAGCAATTGAAAGTGCAATATGGTAATGAATATGCAGTGGTAAAAGCGCAGATACATGCGGGCGGACGTGGAAAAGGTACCATTCGTGGAAAAGATCAGAGAGGTGTCGCTGTTGGTAAGAATGCTGAAGATGTTAAAAGAATTGCCGGAAATATCCTGGGCGGTGTCCTGGTTACTATCCAGACCGGAGAAGCCGGTAAACTGGTAAACAAGGTACTGGTAGCACAGGATGTATACTACCCTGGAGCTCATCCCGTAAAAGAATTATACCTGTCCATCCTGCTGGACCGTGCAAAAGGTGAGAACGTTATCATGTACTCTACCGAAGGTGGTATGGACATCGAGGAAGTTGCACACAACACACCAGAGAAGATCTTTAAGGAGTGGGTACAGCCTAACACTACCCTTCAGCCATTCCAGGCAAGGAAGATCGCTTTTAACTTCGGTTTAAGTGGTGAAGCATTCAAAAACATGGTGAGGTTCGTAACCAACGTGTACAATGCTTACGTAGGATTAGATGCAGGTATGCTGGAAATCAATCCATTATTCAAAACCAGCGATGAAAAGATCATTGCGGTTGACTGTAAACTGAGCCTGGACGATAACTCCCTGATGCGTCATCCGGAACTGGAAGCGCTGCGTGATACTTCTGAAGAAGACCCTACCGAAGTAGAAGCAGGTAAACACAACCTGAACTTCGTAAAACTGGACGGTAACGTAGGTTGTATGGTAAACGGCGCTGGTCTGGCTATGGCTACCATGGACATGATTAAACTGAGCGGCGGTGAACCGGCTAATTTCCTGGACGTAGGAGGTAGCGCAAACGCACAGACAGTGGAAGCAGGTTTCCGTATCATCCTGAAAGATCCTAAGGTGAAGGCTATCCTCATCAATATCTTTGGTGGTATCGTTCGTTGCGACCGTGTTGCACAGGGTGTAATCGATGCTTACAACTCCATCGGAAACATTAACGTTCCTATCATCGTTCGTCTGCAGGGTACCAACGCAGAAGAAGCACAGCAACTGATCGCTGAAAGCGGCCTGAAAGTACAGTCTGCCATCCTCCTCAGCGAAGCTGCTGCACTGGTAAACAAAGCAGTTAATTAGATTTTTACAGATAGATATAGCGCCCCGGACCATGGTCCGGGGCTTTTTATTTTGGGTGCAGGGCTTCGCCCTGCAAAACCCCTTCATTTTTTTGTGGTGGTGCGAAGCACCGTCACAAAAAAATTGCTCTTTGATCAGAATAAATCAACCTGAATTTATCTGTCACTTTTTTCAGCCCTTCGGTCACTTTTCCCGTTTTTCTCAGGGGAAAAACCTACCTTCATAATCCATCCTTATTATGCACCTGCGGCCCGCGGGGACTACTTTTTTTATTATTTTAAAATGTATGCTGAAAATGAAGCGCATTCGCGATTTCTTCCTTTTTTGTTCGGGGGCTCATATTCCTATGCTTCGGCGCGCACCATCGGAAACCAATAAATACGGCGGTATTGGCGCCACTATCTTTTTTACAGGATTACTGGCCGCCCTCTCCGGCGGCTATGCACTATGGACCGTATTCGGGCAGATATGGGCCGCTGTCTTATTCGCTACCGTCTGGGGACTCATGATCTTCAACTTAGACCGCTACATCGTTTCCGGCATGAAAAAACGGGACGGTTTCGGGAAAGAATTAGCACTGGCCATGCCACGTATAGTCCTGGCGGTATTAATCGCCATCGTCATTTCCAAACCATTAGAACTACAGGTATTCAACAAAGAAATTCAGCAGGAACTGATCATCATGGAACAACAGGTGTTCAAAACCCAGGAAGACAAGGCTAAAGAACGTTATCAGCAACGCATCAACGAGCTAAACGCTGATATCGCCCTGCTAAACAATGGTATCCAGCAACAAGCCATTAAAAGGGATACCCTGCTGCGTATCGCCCAACAGGAAGCAGATGGTACGGGGGGCTCCCGTAAACAAAACCTGGGGCCTATCTACAAGGTTAAAAAAGCAGATGCTGACAGCGCCGCTGCCCTGCTGCTCACCATCAGCAATCAGAATGGTACGCTCATCAGACAAAAACAACAGGAACTGCACGCCATAGACTCTACCTTCAAAAGCACCATCCGGCAGATGGACCGCAGCCATATAGACGGCCTGGCCTCACGTATCGACGCCTTAGGGCATCTTACAGACCGGAGCGACTCCGTAAAATGGGCTAACTGGTTCATCACCCTGCTGTTCATCACAATAGAAACAGCGCCTGTATTTGTAAAGCTCATCTCTCCGCGCGGGCCATACGATGACCTGCTGGATGTACATGAACATAGCTTTAAAATCTATAAAAGGGAACGTATCGAGAAAATGGAAAGGGCTTATGAAGAAAGAATGGTGATAGGCCGTCCGGCCACGAATGCCTAAAAACTAATCAGAGGGCTACCTGCTCATAGCAGGTGGCCTTTTTAATCACCTACGCAGCTACTACTTCCACCTCATATACAGGACTGAACAGATAAACCCTCTTCGTCGCTACTTCCTCACACCGGTACCGCTTACGGATCTTTTCTCCTTTCCTGAAAACCCTTCCGTCCCTGGTCCGGAAAAGCTGATGCAAAGGTAACTGCTCCACCAGGTAATGATTCTCCTTTTGCAGGTCATACCTTTTCAATACCCGCATCAGGTCATCATCCGCACAGGAACTCGCCGCAGGGTTCTGAATACTCTGCCTTACGGCAGCTTCCACATCATGCGGTAAAAAGCCTTTGCCTACAAACTGTTTAAGGATACCTGAGAACTGTAATTTCCACTCCTTCCCATGAGAAGCCACCGTATTGCCGAAATGCATATAGGTAGTGAGATGGGAAATCTCGTGCAGAAGAGTAATAAGGAAAGCATACCTGTTAAGGTTGCCGTTAATACTGATACGATGCCCGCCTTTCCTGTCCGGATGGCGATAATCTCCCAGTATACTCTGCCGCTCACGTGTAACGGTAAGATGTACTTTATATTCTGTAAGGTAAGCCATCACCTGCTCAAAGGTTCCATCTGGCAGGTATCCGGACAATGCATGTAAAGGGGCCTCCTGCTTCACAACCAGTTCAACTTTTTTTCTTTGTCACCCGTTGAAGGCTTAACGTTTCTACTACCGTATAAGCCACATATAAAAACATCAGTATAAAAATGGTAACCCTGCTTGTATCCGCCCTGTTGATGATTACATACACAGCGATACCTACCAGGCACAACATCAGTTTGCTGAGCGTAGAAGCATATACCATTCGCACAAAGGCGTTATTATTGGAAGATTGTAACCCCTTCCGGTTCATATAATATGATAAACCAGAGATAAGGGCCAAAGCCAGGTTGCCAATAAGCAGCACATTATGATGAGCTCCCGTTTCCAGCAACCGGACTTTCAGAAAAATAAGAGTACCGTTAATTATGATAAAAAGGCCAATTAGCCTGATATAAAACCTGTCAGTCATTCCTGCGGGTGTCTTTGATGATTTGCCACAAAATTAGGGTTAATGCCAGTAAAGAAAAAATGATCATGAAAACAGGAAATTTCCAACCTGTTAACTTGTCAAGTTTATAACCGGCAAATACACCCAATCCTAATGCGGCCATCATCTGAAAAGCCAGGCCTGCATAGCGTAAGAGCTGATTAGGCTTCTTCTGTTGCTTGTGCTGTGATTGTGGATCTTCCATTTTTTTCTTTCTGACTGTCTGGAGCAGATGCTACATCTTCAGGCTCCATATAACAACGGCCATTGAATTTTGCAGATGGTTCCATCTCAAAATGAGCGGTGTATACGTCCCCTTTTACAAGCGCACTTGCCTTCAGGAAAAGCAAATCCTCCACTTTAATGATACCGGTCACTTTGCCCAGGATATCTGCACTGTTGCATACCAGGTCGCCGGTGATTTCTCCTTCTGGTCCTACTACGATCTTTGCTTTTGTAGATACCAGGCCATTTACTTGTCCGTCAATGCGAATGTCCCCTTCGCATACAATGTCCCCCTGAATAGATGTACCACTGCCAATGATGTTTACATTGGAAGTAGGCATTACTGATTTGCTTTCATTTCTGGCATTGCGGTTGTTGTTGCTAAACATAGGATTAAGGTTTTTCAGCGTTAGTGTTTACAAGATAGTATTAATAGTTTACATATTATTAAAGATTGGCTATCACTTCTTTCCAGAAGTTGTCCACATCCCCCATAACGGTAAATTGTCCCTTTTATTGAATCGTTAATTAATAAGTACTGTTATCTACTTTAGGTATTGGAATAGTCGTTGTATCTAATTTGCTTGTCGAAAATTC
This sequence comes from Chitinophaga oryziterrae, assembly GCF_009758125.1. Lineage (GTDB taxonomy): Bacteria > Bacteroidota > Bacteroidia > Chitinophagales > Chitinophagaceae > Chitinophaga > Chitinophaga oryziterrae. The sequence goes on along the minus strand of NZ_WRXO01000001.1, from coordinate 838,595 downwards.
TCCGTTTATCACCTGTTTGATATTATTTAAATACTGATCACGTGCATTAATAGCGGTCTCCAGCGAATCCGTCCGCATCTTCAGCCGGATAAACTCCCGCCGTTGCTTCAGGTCACCATACCCCGGAATATAATATCGTAACGGCGTAAATACCACTGTTGCCACAGTAATTGTTACCAGTAACACAAAAAGAGTGCTCAACGCTACGTACACACTCATACGCGATAATTTGAAAGACGTTACCTCTTCATAGGTGTTGTCATTCATAATTACCAGGCGGTACCTGTTGCCGATCTGACCTATACTCCTGCCTTTGCTATCGCGCTTTTTAGCCATATCTGCTATAAAACTTAAAAAAGATTTCTGATTATCAACTGGCTAAAGTTAAACATTTATATTATTTCGTATTTAAAAAATTACAAGGCGCATTCTTACCCCTCTCCCTGCCCCCTCAAAAAATTTATCCTATCTTTAAAAATAAATTATCAACATATAAGTTATATAGGTAAGCCTATACACCCTGGCATCCATGAATCATTACAGATCTGTTTTTACACATATATCATATATCTGCCTGGTTAGTCTTTTTTTGTGCTGTACCGTCATTACCCGTGTTAATGCCCAGAAACGGGATACGACCAGTACCAACCGACCACGTGGTAATAGCAAGTTTCCTCAGCAGCGTACCATGCAAAAGCCGCTGGTCACTCCTGCGCCAGTTAAGGTAGACGACCGCAGGCCGCCTTCTGAAAAAATGCTGGAAAAAAAATGGACCATCAAACGACGGATCGTCCAGAATATCCTTGCCCGCTATAATTACTACTACCACGCCAATAAGAAATTACACGATATCAGTCATACAGTAAGCCGGCAGGGTATTGATAACTACAATTACCTGCTGCCCTTCTACCCTTACAGCCTGCAAAGCCTCGGCCTTAGCAAAGGCGACCTGGACTCTGTAATAGAAAAGGCTTCTATCAATATCCAGATCCGCGATCCCCGCAGCAAATGGATAGACGATAGTTATCTCGTGATTGGCGAGGCCTACTTCTACCAGGGTGAATGGGACAAAGCCAACAGGACCTTCCAGTTCATCAACACCACCTACGCGCCTAAAAAGAAAGACGATTATAAAGCAGTGGTAGGCTCCAGTCAGAACGACCAGCTATCCATCGCTTCCCGCGAAAAACGCAAAGGCATTATCGGCTTTTTCAAACATACCTACGCCCGTAACGACGCTTTCATATGGAGAGCGAAAACATTACTGGAACAAAAGGAATTCGATGAAGCCCGTTCCATGCTCAACATCCTGGAACATGACCCCTTCTTCCCGAAAAGACTGAACGGACAACTCGCTGAAGTACAGGCTTATACCCTCTACAAACAGGAACGTTTCGCGGAAGCGGTCGCTCCCATGCAGATAGCCCTGAAAAAGAAAAATAACCGCGATGAAAGGGCCCGTATGTCCTACATCCTCGGTCAGATCTATACCAACTACAATAAGCCGGACTCCGCCCTGCTGATGTTCAAAAAAGTGATCGCTGCCAAACCGGACCCCATGATGGAATTCCAGGCCCGCATACAGATCGCTAAACTGAACGTATCAATACCCGGCGGATCTCTCGATAAAAGCCTGGCCGTACTACAGAAAATGGCAAAAAAAGAGAAGTATATCCTTTTCAGAGATGCTATTTACTATACCATGGCTAACCTGGTACTGCCCAAAGACCCCGATGCGGCAATGGGATACCTGCACCAGTCCTTAAAAGCAGAAAGCAACAATACCCTTCAGAAGGCACTGACCTACAAAGCCATTGCCGATATTTATTATACCCAGCGACAGTACCGCTTTGCCAAAAACTTCTACGACAGTACCGCTTCCGTAATGCCCAAAGAATTCCTGGACACTGCCGTGGTAAATACCCGCAAACGGGTACTGACAGATGTTGTGGTGCGCGTAGAAGCCATCCAGCGCGAGGACAGCCTGCAAAGGATCGCTGCTATGCCGGAATCCGACAGGAACATATTCCTGGAAAAACTGGCGGCTAACATCCGTAAAGACGCAGAAGAAAAAGCGAAACAGGCTAAACTGAATGCGGCTAATACCGATCAGGGACTCGCCAACAATCCTTTTTCAACAAATAACAACAACAGCAACCTGGGCCCTAAAAAAGATGATGCAGGCGACTGGTACTTCTATAACAACGCCAGCAAAACATCCGGTTACTCAGAGTTCAAAAAACGCTGGGGAAACCGTACCCTTTCAGATAACTGGCGCAGAAGCCAGAACAGCACTGCCAGCCTCAATCAGGGTACTCAACCTGAAGATGATGAAGGCAATCCTTTAGGTGTAGCCGGTAAAGGCAAAACCAAAACAGTGCCTGCCGACAGCGCCACTGCCAAAACACTGGCGGCCGGTCTTCCGCTTACTCCGGACGATCTGCTCAAATCCAACATCATCATCGAAGACGCCCTGTTTGATCTCGGTAAACTCTACCACGACAAACTCGATAATGCAGTCCTTGGCATCGAAACATACGATACGCTCCTGCAACGATACCCACGCCATCCGCGCAAACCGGAAGTGATGTACTCGCTGTACTTATGGAATAACCAACTGAACCACACCGCATTAGCTAACAGCTACCGCGAAGGTGTGGTGAACCAGTACGGAGATTCCAAGTTCGCCAGCATGATCAAATACGGCGGCTTACAGGATGCCAACAAGGCGAAAAAGAAAGAGATTTCCGCGGCATACGGCGAAATGTACATGGCTTACCTCGACTGTAACTACATGGGCGCCCTGGCAATGAAGAAGGCGGCAGATACCACCTTCGGACTCAATTTTATGCAGCCGAAATTCGACCTGCTGGAAGCCATGATCCTCATGAAGATAGATACCTGCGAATTCGGACGCCAGGCTATCACCGATGTGCTGCATAAATATCAGCAGGATGAAGCCATCCATGCAAAAGCACAGTCATTACTCGACGCGCTGAACGACAGGCCGGCGCTGGTAGTATACCTCTCTATGCTGGAAGTGGACAAAAAGAAAAACAACCAGGATACACTGGATGAAAACATTTCCATCCGCTACCCATGGCAGAATCCGCAGCCCGCATTCGATTCCCTTAAACTGAAAACGGCTACCGCAGATTCTCTGAAACTCGTTAACAACAATCTCAAGATCGCTCCGCTGCCTCCGCCGCTGAAACCGGTCACGCTTTATAAACTGAATGCTGCCAACCCTCATTTCGTGGTACTCTCCTTCAACCGTGTGTCCAAAGCACTCACAGAAGAAGCGCTGAACCAGTACACCCGTTACAATGCGGAGAAACATGCAGGTGAAAATGTGCAGGTGGCCAGCTTTGTGCTCACACCAACAGAAGTGATGATCATCTTCCGCCTGTTCACCAATGAAGATAAAGCGCTCGACTATTTCGATGATATCAGAACATCGGCAGAGAAAATAGCGCCGAAGATCAGACCATCTGACTACAGCTTATTTATCATATCCAGGGACAATTTCATTCAGTTAAACAGCACAAAGGACCTCGACGGCTATAAAAAGTTCTTTAACGACAACTATATCACGCAATAATGAGACAAAAACATATTAATGGATTTGATCAAATTAATATGCCTTTTAACATTAATTGAAGGAATTCGCCGGGATTTTTTTAATATTTTTGCCCGGCTGTTACACTATGTATGGGCAATAAGGCCCGTAAATTGCTATAATCAGGAAAGCCAATTCAAAGGTAAGTATGAAAAAATCTGTTAAAATATTGTGGATCACGGTGTTGGGGGTGATGGGGATATTCATTTTAATGTTATTACTGATCAATTTCCGCATTATTGGCAATATGCCATCCATGGAAACCCTGGAAAATCCAAGGGCTGCCCTGGCTTCAGAAGTGATCGCGGAAGATGGGACCATCCTCGGTAAATATTACCAGGTAGACAGGTCCAGTTCTGACTACAATGAGATTTCAAAGAATGTGATCAATGCCCTCATCGCTACAGAAGATGTGCGGTTCTACGATCACTCCGGTATAGACCCTTATGGTACCATGGCCATTCCTTTTTACCTGGCCATCGGTAAAAAAAGAGGTTCCAGTACGATCACACAGCAGCTGGCCCTGAACCTTCAGGCAGATAATAACGGAACGCTCCGTGCTTCCAATATTATCAAAAGGGGCTTCCAGAAAATGCAGGAATGGCTCATCGCCATTAAGCTGGAACGCAATTTCACCAAACAGGAAATCGTTACGCTCTACTTAAATACAGTGCCTTTCGGCGATAATGTGTACGGTATCGAAAATGGTGCAAGGACCTTCTTCAGTAAAGATGCGGGTCATCTTTCCATTGAAGAAGCAGCTACCCTCATCGCTATGCTGAAGGGTACCAACCTATACAATCCCCGTCGTAATCCTGTAATAGCACGCGATCGCCGTAATACGGTGATAGAGCTGATGCAGAAGAACGACTTTATCACGGAAGCAGAGGCCAATGCAGCCAAGAGCAGCCCTATCGTACTGAGATATAATAAGATAGATCATAATAAAGGATTAGCGCCTTACTTCAGGGAAGTATTGCGTGATGAACTTAAAACCTGGTGTAAAGACCACAAAAAAGCAGATGGCGCAGAATACAACCTGTACCGCGATGGTCTGAAAATTTACACCACCATCAATCCACGCATGCAGATGTATGCAGAGGAAGCTGTAGATCATCACCTGAAAGACCTGCAGAAAACATTCTCCCAACAATCTAATATCAAATCCGGCAGCGCATGGAAGAACTGGCAACAGTACATCGACCGCTACATGAAGGAATCTGACCGTTATAAGGCGATGAAAGACGAGGAGCTCTCTGATGAAGAAATCACCAAAGCTTTCAATACCCCTACCAAAATGAAGGTATTTTCCTGGAGAAGTTATACTGAACCAGACCTGAACGAGATAGATACCGTGATGACGCCTATAGACTCCATCAAATACATGCGCGCTATCTTACAGGCGGGCTTTATGGCTGTGGACCCTGAGAGCGGTGAAGTGAAAGCTTGGGTAGGCGGACCAGATTTCCGTTATTTCAAGAATGACCACGTCATGAAAACAAGACGTCAGGTGGGTTCAACTTTTAAACCATTCCTGTACTGTTTCGCTATCATGAATGGTATGTCTCCAAACACTATACTACCCAACGAACCGGTTACTTTCCCTAAAGAACACTGGACACTTACGCATAACTCAGAAGGTAGTGTAGGCGGAAGTATTACCATGGCAGGCGCACTGGCCAAGTCCCTGAACCTGGTATCAGCTTACCTCATCAAGCAGTTAGGCGCAAGGGCTGTAGCCGATTTTGCAAAGAATAAAATAGGTTTCACCAGCGATATTCCTCCCTACCCTTCTATCTGTCTGGGTACACCGGAAATATCCCTGTATGAAATGTTACGGGCATACACGATGTTCCCTGCAAGGGGTATCATCTCCAAGCCTATATATATTACCCGTATAGAAGACAGGAATGGTAACATCCTGCAAACATTTGCACCGGAAAAGAAAGAAGTGATCAGTGAGAATGAGTCTTACACTATGGTGAAAATGATGCAGGGCGTAACAGGTCCCGGCGGTACAGCAGCCCGTCTGCGTTTCCGTTATAACATCACGGGTGAAGTAGCAGGTAAGACCGGTACGACCAACGATAACACGGATGGCTGGTTCCTGGGTTATACGCCACAACTGCTGGCAGGTGCCTGGGTGGGTTGCGAAAACAACTTCCTGCACTTTTCTACAACCGCAAACGGTCAGGGTGCCAGTACAGGCTTACCTATCTGGGCTTATTTCTTCCAGAAGGTATTTGCAGATAAATCGCTGAAGATTGATGAGAAAGCTACCTTTGCCATCCCTGCCTCTATAGAGAACAGTTATACTCCTTATGAGGATAACATCAAGCCTGGTGCTGAATCAGAAGATCAGGGGAACGGTGCTGCGAGTGATTATTATGATGTGAATAAACTGGAAGAAGAAGCGAATAAAGAGATGAAGGAAAAGGAGAAAGAAAAAGCGCCGGCACAACCGGCACAAACACCCAAAGCGGTGCTTCCTCCTAAGAAAGATAATTAAACAAAAAAATCCCCGAACGTTCCGTTCGGGGATTTTTTTGTTTAAGGGATTTTGCAGGGCTTCGCCCTGTACCCAAAAATTACTTCTTCTCTTCTCCTACATAATGTAACGAATCATACTTCATCGCATTCGCTACCAGTTTTATCCCCAGCTGTAATACCAGCGCTTCTTCCTTCGGTTCTAACTTATCCGCATCATCCGTAGGCTTATGATAATCATCATGAGGGCCTGTATGCAGGAATATTACCGGTATTCCGCTCATATAAAAGTTATGGTGATCAGATGCTCCTTTGCTGCCGCCATCCGTGAAATAGTGAATCCCCGGCTGCTGCACATCTTTAAACACGGCAGGCCATTCCTGCGCAGAACCATAACCACCGATACCCAATCCCCTCGTATCATTATAACGTCCTATCATATCCATATTCAGCATCAGGTGAACACTGCTCAGCGGAATAACAGGATGATCCACAAAATATTTAGATCCCATTAGACCCGGCTCTTCAGCCCCCATCGCAATAAACAGGAAGTTAAAAGGTTCTTTCTCCCCGTTCTGGCTATAATAACGGATAAATTCCAGCAAACCGGCTACACCGGAAGCATTATCATCTGCTCCGTTATGAATGACATTGAGCGGATATTTACCGTCATACAATGTAGCTAGCCCCAGGTGATCGTAATGTGCGCCTATGATGATCGTACGGGCAGCGCCATTATCTAAAAAACCGATCACATTACGACTGGGAACGTTCTTATGGGAGTTCTTGTCAAAAGTAAAGTCCTGGTAATAACTACCATTATTAACCGGCTTCAGTCCCAGTTTCTTAAACTGCCTGGCCACATATTTACCGGCCTTCATACCGCCTTTTTCATCAGATCCCCTGCCTTTCAGTTTCTCAGAGGCCAGGTAGTTCACCGTGTGCTGGATACGGCTGGGAGAAGGAATGTAATCCTGTGCATAGGAGGATAAATACAAAGTGCTGGCCGTTGCCAGTAACAACAATTGTTTCATGTTTACGATTAAGCCCTGTAAATAAAGAAGGCTCCCATCGTGGGAGCCTTCTATCAAATATAATAATAATAAGTTACTTCTTTTTCGGTTGTACACCCTGCTGCCTTTGCTGCATCTCTTCCAGCTTTTCCTGCCATTTGGATTTGCTCTTAGGTTTCTTCTTGTTCTCCTGGATCTGTGCGTGGATCTTGTCGTGGTTGATGATAAACTTCTGTATCACCCACTGTAACAGGATACTGATCACGTTAGACAGGAAGTAGTAGAATGTCAAAGCCGAAGCAAGACGGTTGAATATCCCTAACAGCATTACCGGGAATACGTAAGGCATATATTTCATTACCGGGTTGCTCTGATCGGCCATACCGCGGTTGTTGAAAGCCAGCATCAAACTGGTAGCCGTCATCAGCAAGGTGAAAAGACTCACGTGATCACCATAAAAAGGAATGGTAAACGGCAGATGGAAGATAGAATCGTAGGTCGAAAGGTCTTTCGCCCACAGGAAACTCTCCTGGCGTAACTCAATAGAGGACGGGAAGAAGCTGTACATCGCTACCAGGATAGGTAACTGCATCACAGCAGGTAAACAACCTCCGAGAGGGTTTACACCGGCGCTCTTAAAGAGTTTCATCTGGTCCATACCAAAAGCCTGCTGGTCATCACCATGTTTCGCACGCAATGCATCAATTTCGGGCTTTAACACCTTCATTTTAGCAGACGATACATAACTCTGATAAGTGAACGGCGCTATCAGTAAGCGTATAAATAAGGTGAGCAGGATGATGATGATACCATAATTGTGAATAAATCCACTCAGGAAGTTAAACACAGGGATGATCACCCATTTGTTCACATACTTTACGAAAGCAAAAATACCGGAACCCAGCGGGATGATATTTTCCAGGCCTATACCAAAAGATTTTAACGTCTTATAATGGTTAGGACCGTAATATATTTCTATCGGGAATTTGAAATCATGTGCGCGGGTGTAAGGGATAGACAGGGTGGTGAAGGTCTGTCCGACAATATTACCGCTTTCAGGCACTTTGGTATTGATATCAGCTCCTGCGAAGTTGTTATCTTTTTGGGAGATGAAGGTAGTGTTGAAGAACTGTTGTTTCACACTTACCCATTGCAGTTTGTTCTCCAGTTGCTGATGACTGGTACGCTGCAGGGTGAAATAATCGTGTTTACCCTCACCGGACTCATAATGGACCTGGTTGTTGAGACGTTCATTCTGCATATCCTGTTCCTGTCTGTCGTTCTGGTTATCCCATTGCAGGGCCAGCGTTTTCTGGGAAGCAGGCAGCACATTTTCAAGTCCTACCGCATGAATGTCAAAGTCAACCGCATAACCATCCTGTTTCAGTGTATACACATATTCCAGGAACTGTTCAGGATTAGAGGTAGAGAGGCGGTAAGTAACAGCCTGACTGCCATCTGCCAGTTTCTGAACGGAACCACCGGTGAAGAACAGGTCTGCAGTATTTAATAAGGTATTGTTATTAGCAGGTAACTGCATGGAAATACGGTTGAAAGAACCGTCTACCAGCATTAAAGGACCGCCATCAAAAGTTTTGAATTTTTTCAGCTGAACAGTAGCCGGCTGTCCACCCTGGTTGGTAAAAGTGATTTTTACAACGTCGTTTTCCAGTACAGCAGTTTGAGCAGTACCTTTCGCTGCATTCGCAAAGGCGCCATATTCACCTGCCAGACGGGAGGAATCCTGGGTACCGGTAGTGCCGGCAGCAGCATAACCTGTTGTATCTGTGGGTACTTTAGGCTTGTTGATGTTTGCGATGGAATCCTGACGGGCTTTCTCTTTCCGTGCTTCTACCTGTTGACCTTGGTTATAGAAGATATATCCTACCAGTAATACTCCCAGCAAGATGAAGCCAATGACCGAGTTTCTGTCCATGAAATTCTAATTGAAATTTAGGCTGCAAAGGTATGTAAAAGCCGCAAGCTTTTAGCTGTCAGCGACAAGTATCATCCCAATATTCTGTTAAGTTAATATTGAAATGTTGCTTGCAGGGTGCAACTAATAGCTTGCGGCTACTAATTATTTATTACTGGTGGGCGATTTTCTCTTCCGCCAGTTTTGCATTGTTTGTCTTAATTTCTGCATATTCTTTGGCAGCAGCTATGAAATGAACAAACAGCGGAGCCGGTCTTTCCACGGTACTTTTCAGTTCCGGGTGAAACTGGCATCCTACAAAGAAAGGATGATCAGGCAGTTCTACCACTTCTACCAGTCCACTTTCCGGGTTCTTACCGGAAGCTACCATACCTGCTTTCTCGAAATCTTCCAGGAACTTACTGTTGAATTCGTAGCGGTGACGGTGGCGTTCAGTGATGCTGGTCCCTTCATAGATAGAAGCAGCTCTGGAGCCTGGCTCCAGTTCGCAGGCATAAGAGCCTAAACGCATGGTACCGCCTTTAGCCGTAATTTTCTTTTGTTCTTCCATCAATCCTATTACCGCATGAGTGGTTTCAGGATTCATTTCAGTAGAGTGTGCATCCTTCCATCCTATTACGTTACGTGCATATTCCACTACGCTCATCTGCATTCCCAGGCAAATACCAAAGAAAGGCAGGTTGTTTTCACGCGCATACTGGATAGCCGTTATCTTTCCTTCTATACCACGATGTCCAAAACCGGGAGCCACCAGCAAACCATCCAGGTTGCGGAGCTTCTCAGCCACGTTCTCAGGAGTAAGGAATTCAGAATGAATATTTTGCACTATTACTTTACACTCATTCATCGCCCCTGCATGGATAAATGACTCCAGGATGGATTTGTAGGCATCCTGCAGTTCCACGTATTTACCAATGAGACCGATGGTCACTTTGGATTTAGGGTACTTCAGTTTGTCCAGGAATCCTTTCCATTTGGTCATATCCGGTTCCTTCTCAATAGGGATATGCAGTTTCTTCATCACAATGACATCCAGCTTTTCGCGCAGCATTTCCAGCGGCACTTCATAGATGGTACTCATGTCTGTTGCTTCTATCACAGCATCCACCGTAACATTACAGAACAGTGCAATTTTCTTCTTCAGATCATTGTACATAGGTTCTTCTGTACGGCAAACGATCACGTCCGGATGAACGCCGTTCTCACTCATCATTTTCACAGAGTGCTGTGTTGGCTTGGTTTTCAGTTCTTTAGCTGCACGCAGGTAAGGAATGAGGGTCAGGTGTACCACCAGGCAATCCTGCTCTTCCAGTTCCCATTGTAACTGACGAACCGCCTCTATATAAGGCAGTGATTCGATATCACCCACTGTTCCGCCTAATTCAGTGATCACGATATCATAATTACCATCTTTACCCAGCAGCAGGATCCTGCGCTTGATCTCATCTGTAATATGCGGAACTACCTGAACGGTCTTACCAAGGTAAGCCCCCTCACGTTCCTTGTTAATTACAGTCTGGTAAATACGACCGGTAGTCACATTATTAGCCTGGGACGTAGGTGTATTAAGGAAACGCTCATAGTGCCCCAGATCGAGGTCAGTTTCAGCACCATCTTCGGTTACATAACACTCTCCGTGTTCATAAGGGTTTAATGTCCCCGGGTCCACATTGATATATGGATCAAACTTCTGAATAGTCACTCTAAAACCGCGCAACTGCAATAATTTTGCCAGCGAAGCAGCTATGATTCCTTTACCCAACGAGGATGTAACACCTCCCGTAACGAAGATATATTTTGCCATAAGATCTAATTCTGTAGAATACTTGACCTAAAGAGGAAGTGCCGGACGACATAAATGGTGTAACCAGTCAAGTAAAAACTAACTTCCGAAGGTCAGGCAAAGTTACAAAAATTTGCTACCCGCCCAAAAGGCTTTTTAAGATTGTATATTTATTACATATATAAAGAAATAATATAAAAATATTTAACCCGTTTTTGAGGGCTTATAAATTTATCCTGAAGGCTGCCACATTTTATTTCTTACCAATAGCATCAAACTTCTTACTAATTTTGCCGCCGAACAAACAATAACATGACTATAACGCCCAAGCGCACGCAGGACTCGGTTATCCAGATGACGGAACTGGTACTGCCCAATGATACCAACACTTTTGGCAACCTGATGGGCGGCCGTTTAATGTACTGGATGGACATCGCCGCTGCGCTGGCGTCTATGAAACATTGCAGCGCACCGGTAGTAACGGCATCTGTAGACAATATCTCTTTCGAAAATCCCATTAAGCTGGGCAACGTCGTACATATTGAAGCAAAGGTGAGCAGGGCGTTTACTACCTCTATGGAAGTACACCTGCGGGTATGGGGCGAAGATCCTGTACAGCAGTACCGTTATAAGTCAAACGAGGCGTTCATGACTTTCGTGGCCCTGGACCCTAATGGCAAGTCCCGGATAGTACCTCCCATTATCCCCGATACAGAAGATGAGAAGAGCTTATATGACGGTGCTTTACGCCGCCGCCAGCTTCGTCTTATCCTTAGTGGCAAGATGAAGCCGCAGGATGCGGAAGAACTGAAAGCATTATTTGCATAAAAGGTTGCTGATGTGTGAAAGGATCTCTTTCACACATCAGGATATCCCCTCCCACTCTTTATAAAACCTTTCCAGGAACTGCTCCATAAACAAATGCCTTTCTTCGGCCAGCTTTCTGCCGGTAGCAGTATTCATCCTGTCTTTCAGCAATAACAACTTCTCGTAAAAATGATTGATCGTAGGGGCCGTGCTATGCTTGTACTGTTCTTTGGTCATCTGTAAATCAGGAGAAATCCCCGGATCATAAATGGCCCTGTTCTTAAAACCGCCATAGTTGAACGTCCGGGCAATACCGATAGCGCCCAGTGCATCCAGGCGGTCAGCATCCTGTACCACTCCCAGTTCCGGAGAGTAAAATTTACCTGCCTGGTGTCCGCCTTTAAAAGAAATGTGTTCGATGATATTAGTCACGTGTTGCACCACACCGGCCGGTACCTGGATAGATTCCATGAACTGGCGGGCCTTTGCCGGCCCTATGCTTTCATCTCCGCCATGGAATTTGGCATCTGCAATGTCATGCAGCAGTGCGCCCAGTTCAACTACCAGCATATTCACATCTTCCTGTGCAGCAATGTGTTTAGCCAGTTGCCATACCCTGTAAATATGCCACCAGTCGTGCCCGCCTTCGGCGCCTGCCAGTTCTTTTTTAACGAATGCTTCTGTTTGGGAAAGGATCATGGGGGCAAATATACAGCTACAAAAAACGAAGAAAAAGAGAAACGGTTAAGGACGCATAGCCTGCAATGAACCGTTTCCCTTCCCTGAATTCCGGCAGCATGCAAAGAATATTACAGGGGATCTGCTTCACTAGATTTTCTTCGTTTTTCTCTTTTATTAATCGACAGATTAGTTTGGTGCAGCTTAGTAATGGTTGATAAAATGAAATAGTGAATAGTCAGGATACAATTCAGATTTTGGTTGATAAACGGTCTTAATTCTTTATGATACCTCAGCGAGGCCCCTTTCAGGCCTCCGGCGTAAGGTATATACTTCAGGGAAGCGGGAAATCTCTTTGTAATTGGCGCGGCATAAGGCGGGGATACGATAACTATCCGAAACTGCGAGGTCAAGAACTTTGCTGGCCTTTGCTGACCCTAGCCCCGGAAGTTCCCCGCCTGTAACCGCTACTTACTTTATCTTCGGGCATATACTTGCTATATGCCTCAATATTTTAGAGAGCAGAGCCAGCTATTATCCGCCGATCATAGGTTGACACTGCTCCTTTGGCTGGTTTTATGACTGTGTGTGTTTTGATATCTGATGTATTGGATTTCGTGACAGAAACCGAATTAATATAGGGTGATTTCTTAATAACTACCCTGCTGAACCTGTTTTTCGAAACATTACGCATAACAAGAGACTAATGACACATTAAAAATAAATATATTTTAACCAGTAATCTGAAAATCTCTACCAAAACAGCAAATACCTTCTAATTTTCTATAAAAATAACAAGCCTTGTTGAATTTTTACATACAATGATACTAAATTATAAATATATTTTTATTAATCATGTAATATAAAAAGAAAATTAAGCACAAAATGAAAGATAATTTTATCCAGAGATGGTTAAAAAACTATCTATTTCTAAGAAAATATGCTGAATTATTCCGTTGGTGGGTGGAAAATGGGGCTGTTTTGCAGTAAAAATGGAATATATCGATAATTTATAATTTTTAGTCTCTCTTTACCAGTACCTCAGTAATCTGGTTCAGTTGTTTCACCTTCTCGGTAAAATCACCTTTCAGCCTGTCACGTATTGTCTGTAACTTATCCAGCACCTCATTAATGGATCCTGGTATGGCTTCCTGTAATACTTCTTTTAAACGTTTCGCAACGGTGGGAGATTTACCATTGGTAGAAATAGCTATTTTGAGATTGCCCTTCTGTACAACAGAACCTAAATAAAAATCACATAACTCCGGTGTATCAGCCACATTGATCAGCACCCGGCTGCCCTTCGCCTTTTCCCAGATGAAACCGTTCAGTTCTTTGTCGTTAGTGGCAGCAATAGCCAGGTCTTTACCCAGCATATCCCCGCAGGAGAAAGGTTTTTGAACTAATGTAACATTGGGCGCGGTTTTGGCCAGCGTTACCAGTTCCGGTAAGAACCAGGTAGCCACCACTGTTATGTTGGCGTCCAGGCAATTGCTGAGGATAGCGCTTACTTTTTCATGCCCGATATTACCGCCGCCAACTACAAGCAGTTGCAGACGGTTTACCTTGAAAAATACCGGAAACAGATTATTCTCTTCCATATGGGCACATTTATAAAAAAGACTGACTTAAAAGTTACTCAAATATCAGCAGATAAAAGAATCTCACTTTCAGGGACTCAGTTTGATTTATTTTGATCAAAGAGTAATTTTTTTGTGATGGCGCTAAGCACCATCACAAAAAAATTGAAGGGATTTTGCAGGGCGAAGCCCTGTATCCAAAAATCAAACTGATTATACGGCTATTTTAAATCCGGCGGCCAGCTTCTCCTTCACGGACTGGAACGCTTCATGGAAACGTACCACCTCTCCTACAACAATAATAGCGGGATTACGGAGGTCTCCCCTGCTGGCGATCGCTGCCAGTTCTCCCACGGTACCTACGCCCACTTTCTGGTTAGGCAATGTACCATTCTGGATAATGGCAGCAGGGGTATTACCTTTTCCCTGCGCAATATATGCGGAAGATATCTCTTCCAGCTTACTCATTCCCATCAATATCACAACGGTCGTTTTCACCTGAATAGCATGATCCAGGTCTCTTGCCAGGTTACCATTCTGTGTGGTACCGGTCAGTACCCAGAATCCCTCACTCACGTTACGCGCCGTCACCGGAATCCCGTTAAAAGCCGGCACCGATATCGCGCTGCTGATACCGGGAATGACTTCCGTATCTATATTAAACTGCTGGGCAAAAGCCAGTTCTTCCTGTCCGCGCCCAAACACAAAAGAATCTCCTCCTTTCAGGCGTACCACATTCCCATAAGTCAATGCGTACTTCACGATCATGCGGTTAATCTCATCCTGAGAGTACACATGCATACCGGCACGTTTCCCAACAAAACGCTTTAAGCAGTTGCAGGGTGCATGCTCCAGCAGTTCATTGTTAGACAATGCGTCGTACAGAATTACCCTGGCCTGTTGTATGGCTTTCAGCCCTTTTACAGTGATCAGCTCAGGATCACCAGGACCAGCGCCTACCAGTATTAATTTTGGATGTATATTTTGCATAGTGTACTCTTTTAAAGATTAAGACGCAGGTACTTCAGCGCTTGGCTGCTGCCTGAGGGCATGTGCCTGCTGATAAAAGTCTGCCGCCTGTTTGTGATATGCTTTCGCAAAGCTTTCTGATGGTTCGTGCTGATTGATTTGTAACACCAGTTCCTTGAAACCTCCGTCGATTGGCCACTTGCCTGTTTCTATGAAATGTTTGTCAAAGTCATTGATGATGCCGGTCTGTGTATTACAGTTTACGCCTTCTCCTAACAGTAACGCTTTCGCTGTCTGTATAAAAGTGGAGTAAGAATGATAGATACTGTCTGCGAACTGATTGCTTTCCAAAGCTACGATAGATGACTGCAGCTTTTCTTCCCCTTCAAATAACAGGGTAGCTACCAGGTCTATTACCACGCTTGCGCACTCACCCACACCAATAGCAGTCGCGAACTTGTCGCCCTGTCCCCAGTCGATGAAATCATCGTTCTGCAGGGTAGTCAGGTCTGTCAATGGTTTCAGCAGGTCGTAGAAGTATTTTTCTCCCTGACGATCGTAGTAATCATTGAATTTTTCGCTTTCCTGCGCATTGGCTTCGTAGTCGTTCAGCAGGGAGCGTAGTACATCCGGGCCACGTTTACTTGGCACCTTGATCACCTTATCTGCTACACGGCCCACGCCATCTCCAACAATACCACCACCCAGCAATACCTGCAGGGCTGGCAATACCTTACCGCCACTCTTCACGGAACTGCCATGGAAGCCGATAGCGGCAATACCATGCTGACCGCAGGAGTTCATACAACCACTTATCTTGATCTTAATATCTTTATTATATACCAGGTCCGGGAATTCTTCCTGAATCACCAGTTCCAGTGCAGTAGCAATACCGGTGCTGCTGGAGATAGCCAGGTTACAGGTATCAGTACCAGGGCAGGCCGTGATATCGGCAACACTGTCAAAGCCGGGTTCCGCAAAACCTGCCGTTTCCAGCACGCTGAACACGTAAGGCAGGTGAGCCGGTAATATATATTTCAGCAGTAAACCCTGGTTGGCTGTTACACGCACATCGTTGCCGATAGCTGGTTTCAGCCCTTCAATGATCTGGCGGGAAATAACGGAACTGATGTTACCCAATGGCACGCGCACATAAGCGGCATAATAATCTGCCTGCTTCTGACGGAAAGCGTTGGTAGCCTTCCATATTTCGTATTTCTTAGGGTCCTTAATCGTGTAAGCCGGTAATACTGCATCTGCTGCAGGCAATTCCGGTTCTTCCCATACATCAGCATCTACATGGAAAGTCTTCACTTTGTTGGCAAGGCGTTCTTCCTCTACCAGTCTGGAGAATTCTTCAAACCCGAGTTTCTGGATCAGGAACTTCATACGTGCTTTATGACGACTGGCCCTTTCACCATTTCTGTCAAATACACGCAATACGGTCTCTATATATGGGATCAGCTGATCTGCTTCCAGGAATTCGTAAGCAATGTGTGCCAGGTAAGGCTGTGCTCCCAGGCCACCGCCTATCATCACTTTAAAGCCGCGTACCTGCTGTCCGTTAATTTCGCGGATCTTAGGTATAACGCCTATATCATGCATGAAAGCCCAGGCGGTATCAGCATCACTGCTGGAGAAAGCTATCTTGAATTTACGTCCCATGTCCTGGCATACAGGGTTACGCAGGAAATAGCGGAACGCAGCATCAGCATAAGGGGTAATATCAAATGGTTCGGCAGGGTCTATACCCGCTTTATCAGAAGCGGTAATATTTCTTACGGTGTTACCGCAGGCTTCACGAATGGTAATATCATCGAGGTCCAGTTTGGTCCACAGTTCAGGTGTCTTTTCCAGACTCACGAAGTGGATCTGAATGTCCTGACGGGTGGTCAGGTGCAGGTTACCGGTAGAATATTCGTCAGAAACGTCAGACATACGTTTCCACTGTTCCAGGGTCATTTTACCGTAGGGCAGTTTGATACGTATCATTTGAACTCCCGGCTGTCTCTGTCCGTAAATACCTCTTGCGAGACGCAGACTACGGAATTTCTCTTCCGGTATCTGTCCTTCACGGAATAAACGAATCTTTTTCTCCAGTTCTATTATGTCCTTCTCTACAACAGGATTTTCCAGTTCTGTTCTGAAGCTTTGCATATCAATTATTTTCTTGGGTGGTGGTAAATTATCAGATTAAACACTTCCTTATTAAGCCTATATAAAGCACAAAACCTCCGTAAGAACGGAGGCTTTGTATATCTTGTTTGATTCTTGATTGATCATCAGTTGGTATACATCTACGCCTCCGCTTTTACCTTTGCATTACAGCAACGGCACTCAAAACTCGCTATCATCAGATTACTATCCATATTTCCCATCGTTTTTGTAGACTATAGCAAAGTTATAAATCTAAGTGAGATTTCCAAAGGAAATTTTCATAAAAAAAGGGGGTGAATATTAGAATTTATTTAAAGGTCAGGGGGGATAGATCCCGGATTTTTCTATTGTCATTGGAATGATAATGTAACTTTGCCGCGCAAAACAAACGAAAAGAGCACATGATCAATACGGTGATTTTTGATATGGATGGATTGTTGATTGACTCCGAACCCCTATGGGGGCGGGCGATGCGGGAAGTGTTCGCTACTGTTGGAGTGGAATTGTCAATGGAACAGGCTAGTCATACTACGGGCTTACGCACAGCAGAAGTGGTGGAATACTGGCATAATTTCTTCAAATGGGAAGGAAAAAATTCAGAACTGGTGACTTCCGAGATTATTGACAGCGTTACCGCCAAAATCGTGGCAGAAGGTGTGATAATGGAAGGACTGGAATACATTCTCGACTATTTCGAACAGAAGAATTTCAAAATAGGACTGGCATCCTCCTCTCCTATGCGCCTGATCCTGGCTGCGGTAACGCATTTCGGTATTAAGGACCGTTTCCAGGTGATCTCTTCAGCAGAGTTTGAGACACATGGTAAACCACATCCGGCAGTTTACCTTTCCTGTGCAAAGGCACTGGGCAGTACGCCATTGCAATGCATTGCCTTCGAGGATTCCGTTACCGGTATGACAGCCGCCAAAGCTGCCCGCATGAAGGTAGTGGTGGTCCCGGAGCCACATAACCGCAATAACAAGCGTTATGCCCTGGCAGATGTACAGTTAAACTCCCTGACCGAGTTCAACGACGGGATCTTGGCGAAACTATAAAACATCAACATACTATAAAACCCGGCCCGGAATGAGTTAAACTGATTCCGGGCCGGGTTTTGTATATCTGTATACGGGGCTTTTATATACCGGTACAGGCTCTTAACAAGGTGCGGACTAGTCCTCTTAAATTTATTTATTGCATTAATAAAACAGCTATAAAGCATATATAAAGCATACCTCTAGAAGTATAGCTTATATATGCTTCATATATGGTTTACATATGGCTTATATATGGATTATACTCCTGATCACAAGCCTGTTAAGGCCTTTCAGGGATCCTTCTTAAAAGGGCTATCAGTGATGGACTATGGAGTTTTTTACTTAATTGACTATAAATCAATTATATATACAAAGAAGGCCCCTGACGGAGCCTCATTAAATCTATGTATCTGATGAAAAAACAACAGGGGCCGTTCCTTTCGAAACAGCCCCTGTATTATTTCAACCTAAAAAAGTTATTACGCTTTTTTCTCTTCTTCACCACCTTCAGACTGCTTCAGTTTTTCTCTCAGTTCAGCTAAAGCACCCAGATCACCTAAAGTAGCTTTTTCTACTTTGCTCTGAATGGTTTTAACTGCTTTGCGAGTGTTATCAGCATCTGCTCTCTTTTCTTTCGCAACTACAGCTTTCTCTTCGTTCTTCACCTGTTCCCAAACTCTTGTATGAGAAACCAGGATACGTTTTTCGCTACGATCGAATTCAATGATCATGAATTCTTTCACATCTTCAACGCTGATTGGTTTATCATCTTCAGTGCGCAGGTGACGGGCAGGAGCGTAAGCTTCCAGACCATATTGTAACTGAACAGTAGCACCCTTGTCATCTTTCTTCACTACAGTACCTTCATGGATAGAACCAATCGGGAAGATAGTTTCAAAAGTGTTCCATGGATCTTCTTCAATTTGTTTGTGGCCCAGGCTCAGTTTGCGGTTATCCTTGTCAATACCCAGTATCACTACTTCGATTTCGCTACCTACTTTAGTGTACTCACTTGGGTGATTGAAACGTTTGATCCAGCTCAGATCAGAGATGTGGATCATACCACCGATACCTGTTTCCAGCTCAACGAACACGCCATAAGGAGTAATGTTCTTCACAATACCTTTGTGACGGCTTTCCAGCGGGAATTTAGTTTCGATAGTAGCCCAAGGATCTTCAGTCAGTTGCTTGATAGACAGGCTCATTTTACGCTCGTCTTTGCTCAGGGTAACTACCACTGCTTCGTACTCTTCTCCTAATTTGAAGAATTCCTTAGCATTGATCGGGGTGGAAGCCCATGAGATTTCAGATACGTGTACCAGTCCTTCCACACCAGGCAGAATTTCCAGGAATGCACCATAATCTTCAATGTTCACTACTTTACCTTTCACGCGCGCACCTTCTGTGATGTTAGCTGGTAAGGTATCCCAAGGATGGGGAGTGAGTTGTTTGTAACCAAGGCTGATACGTTTTTTCTCGTCGTCGAAGTCCAGTACAACCACATTGATCTTCTGATCCATCTGCAGTACTTCGCTTGGGTGAGAAATACGGCCCCAGCTGATATCGGTGATGTACAGCAAGCCGTCCAGACCACCCAGATCGATGAATGCACCGAAGTCTGTGATATTTTTGATAGTACCTTCCAATACCTGGCCTTTTTCCAGTTTGGAGATAATATCCACTCTTTGCTGTTCGATATCGCTTTCGATAAGCGCTTTGTGGGAAACAACTGCGTTTCTGATGGCTTCGTTAACCTTAACCACTTTGAATTCCATTGTTTTACCAACAAACTGATCGTAATCAGTAACAGGTTTAACGTCGATCTGTGAACCTGGTAAGAATGTTTCCATACCATAAACGTCCACGATCAGGCCGCCCTTAGTTTTGCTGGTAACAGTACCAGTAACAACTTCGCCTGTTTTGTACACTTCCACGATTTTTTCCCATGCACGCTGTTGACGAGCTTGTTTACGGCTCAGGTGCAGGTTACCATCCCGGTCTTCTTTTTCTACAACCAGTACTTCTACTTCATCTCCTACTTTCAGGCCCTGCAGATCGCGGAACTCGTTCAGAGAGATAAGACCATCTGATTTGAAACCAATGTTGATTACAACGTCCGTTTTGGTTAAGCCAACCACGGTACCAGTAAGCAAACCGTTTTCTTCAATCACCTTGAAAGTGCTGTCGTAAGTCTGGTCATACTTAACTTTCTCTTCCTGGCTATAAGAAGATACGTTACGTTTGTCCACGCTCCAGTCAAAATCATCGTGAGCGGTCTGTACTGCAACAGGTGCATTTTTTGTCGCTGTTTCTGCCTGGGCACTAACTGCCGCAGGAGCCTGCTGTTCAGCGTTTTGTTCGTTAATAATGTTGTTTTCTTCCAAAATTTTGTTATTACTTTTTGATAAAATATCCCCCGGAGATTAAGCCGGAAGTTTTAATTGGACGGCAAAGATACTGAATAATCATAAAAAAACCTTCAAAATCCTCGTCCCTGCCACTTGTAAAAATGTAGCCAAAATAGATTTAGGAATGCAGATTTTGTACTAATTTTCAAGTATGAACGGAACGTCTTTCAGATCTGATATTCGCTACTGGCTGAGACAAGGAAACACAATTAACCATTTACTTTTCTGGAACATTGTTGTATTCCTCCTGCTGGGAGTAGTGCATGTGGTGGGATGGATATCTCCTGCCGCAGGTTTTATACCTACCTTTTTATATGAGCAGCTGTCCCTGCATTCAGCATTACCTGCTTTTATAATTAAACCCTGGGGGTTATTTACCTATATGTTCACCCATGTTGCCATTTTTCATATATTCTTCAACATGTTGAACCTCTACTGGTTTGGTAACCTCTTCCGGTCATTCCTCGGCAATCACCGCGTACTGCCCCTCTATCTGCTGGGCGGTATCACAGGCGGACTGGTATTCCTCTTAGTCTATAATCTCATTTACCCCGGCCTCGATGGTACCCTTATAGGTGCCTCTGCTTCTGTAATATGTTTACTGGTAGCCTGTGCTACCAAGATCCCCAATTACGAAATAGGCTTGCTCTTCCTGGGTTCCATCCGCTTAAAGTGGCTGGCCCTGGCCATCGTGGTACTGGACGCTATTGCCATTCCCGATGGTAACACCGGTGGTATCGCGGCTCACCTGGGTGGTGCATTAATGGGTTTTGTATACGTGAAGCTCCTGGACAATGGTACCGATATCTGCCAGCCTTTAATATGGCTGTTCAACAGACGGGTACGTGTAGAAGCTACCACCAGACGTAAACGCATGTTCAAACCCAAGAAATCCCCGCTGAAAGTGGTGAAGAACGGACCGGAAGAAAACAGGCAGCTTCGCCTGGACCAGCTCCTGGACAAAATCAATGATAAAGGCTTCGAAAGCCTGAGTCCTGAAGAAAAAGCCTGGTTAAAGAGAATGAGCCAGGAATAACTGGCCTTCAAAATTTGTAACTTCGCCTCCAGATGAAAACATTCAACGTCCCTGTTATATATCGCAGTCCGCTGATCACGGCTATCAAAAACAGCCGCAAGCAACTGGACCGCATGAAGAAGGATTTTACACCGACCGTACTGGATTTCGGTCCGCTGAAAGTATTACTGGCCCGTCATTTCGGCTTCTGCTTCGGTGTGGAAAATGCTATAGAGATAGCTTTCAGAACACTGGATGAGAACCCGGACAAAAGGATCTTCCTCCTCAGTGAAATGATTCACAACCCGCACGTCAACAATGACCTGCTGGCAAGAGGGGTACAGTTCATTATGGACACAGCAGGCAAACAGCTGGTCCCCTGGGAATCACTCAACCCGGAAGATATCGTTATCATCCCTGCCTTCGGTACCACCCTGGAAATAGAAGCGAAACTAACATCCCTGGGCATTGCCCCCCTTCAATATAATACCACCTGCCCCTTTGTGGAAAGGGTATGGAACAAGGCAGAACAGATCGGGCAACAATCCTACACCGTCATCGTACACGGTAAACCTGGTCATGAAGAAACCAGGGCTACCTTCTCCCATAGTACCAGCAGTACACCTACCGTAGTCGTAAAAGACATGGCAGAAGCTCAACTACTGGCTACATTCATCACAGGAGAAAAACCTGCGGCGGAGTTCTACGAACTCTTTAAAGGACAATACTCCCCCGGTTTTGATGTGGTAAAAGACTTACAACGTGTAGGAGTAGTGAACCAGACCACCATGCTGGCCACTGAAACCCAGGCCATTGCGGACTATATCCGCAATGTAATGATGGACCGCTACGCATTGACCGCCGCCACTGCAGGTGAACATTTCGCAGATGCAAGGGATACCCTCTGCTATGCCACAAACGATAACCAGAGCGCCGTAACCGGCCTGCTCCAGGAAGAAGCAGATCTTGCCATCGTAGTAGGTGGCTATAACAGCTCCAACACCTCTCACCTGGTAGAACTCTGTGAAGAGAGGCTGCCTACCTTTTTCATCTCCTCAGATGAGAAGCTGGTATCAGCCAATGAAGTGGAACACTGGGATTTTCACCATAAGCAGGAATTACACAGCTTTACCTTTCTGCCTCAAAAAGAACAGGTAACTATTATGCTCACAAGCGGAGCTTCCTGCCCGGACGCATTAGTAGAAGCAGTAATACGGAAACTACTCTCCTTCTACGGACTGGAACATAAAATTGAAGAATTAGCGGCGAAATTCAAGTAGTCATAAAACACAAAAGACACCACGTGGTGTCTTTTGTCTTTGGGGCTAATCAATGCTAGTAATGCAGAGAAAAAAATTCATATATTGTAATAAGGTAGAATCTGATCCAAAAGTACTTTTTACCTTTTCAGCCAGCAACCAACAATTATTATCTGGTGGTCAATTTCCTGTAAGTGGCATAAAACACCTTAAATCTGGTTAGAACTGCATCGCCTTTTTCAGGAAATCTGCCTTACGTCTTCTCGAAACTTCTACCTGCGTTCCATCACTCATGAGTGCAAACCCACCTTCTCCCTGTATGTAAGATTGCATCTGCTGAAGATTAATAAGATGTGAGTTATGTACACGGAAAAAGTCTACATCAGTAAGCAGCTCTTCAAACTCTTTCAACGGACGGGATACCATCAGGTTTTTCTTGTCTGTAAAGAATATCCGGGTATAGTTACCGGTAGATTCACACCGTACGATATTCTGTACCGGCATAAATACCAATCCGTTAATGGTAGGCAGTGCGATCTTCTTATGCGTCTGATGCAGTGTTTTCATGTTCTGCAGGAATACTTCAATAGGGGAATGCTGTGTTTCACCCGCCGGTCCGTTACGCCTGCCCACACATTTCTGAATAGCATCCTGCAGCTCTTTTACACTAAAAGGCTTTAACAGGTAATCCAGCGCATTAAACTTAATCGCTTTTAAAGCATACTGTTCGTAGGCAGTAGTGAATATCACGTCGAAATTGATCTTATCAAACAGTTTCAATAATTCAAAACCATTCTGATGAGGCATTTCTACGTCCAGGAATACTACATCCGGCTGTAATTCGGAGATCATATCCTTCGCGTCTTTTACACTGTTCACGCTTCCCACTACAGTTACTTCGGGGCATTTCTTTTGCAGCATTGTATGAAGGGCTTCAATACAGTGCTGCTCATCATCAACGATGATGGCTCTTATTTCGCTCATGCTCTTAATGTGTATTAAAAAATAAATTCTACCGGTAAGACGAGTTTAACCTCTGTACCGGTGGCTGTTCCGGCATCGTCTTCCAGGTCTGTAATGTTAACGTTTGCTTCTTTTGTATTGTTGATCTTTCTGATCAGATCTATCCGGCCTTCCGTTACCTTCATTCCCATCGAACGGTGCGTTTGTCCCTTTTTTTCTTTTATTTCTATCGCTTTTTTCCTTCCTATTCCATTATCTGTAACGATGCAGGTCAATACACGCCCTTTCAGCGTTACGTTTATTTCCAATAGTCCTTTGCCGGATTTATGTACCAGCCCATGCCAGATAGCATTTTCAACGTAGGGTTGTATGATCATGGGCGGGATCATCGCTTCTTCTTCATTAATCTCTTCCGATACATTGATCTGGTAATCAAAAATACCATTACAACGCAACTTTTCAAGATCGAGATACAAACGTAACGATTCCAGTTCTTTATTCAGAGAAATAAAGGTGTACTGTGTATTATCCAGGATCATACGCATCAACCGGGAGAATTTGGTGAGGTAGTCTGATGCTTCTTCCTGGTTGTTGCTCCAGATAAAACGATGTATGGAACTGAGTGAGTTAAATATAAAGTGTGGGTTCATCTGCGCACGTAATGAGCGCAGCTCCAGTTGTAAGGTCTGTTTCTTGGTTTCCAGGTTCCTGTGGCGGATATAAAAGAAGCCACCTACGGTAAGCATCAATAAAAACCCTGCCAAGGATATGATATACACTACATTACGTTTGGTACGCAGTTCACTTAGCTGTTTATCATGTTCCAGTAGTTTGATCTGGTTGTCTTTCCGGTCTACTTCATAAATGGCCTGTGTCTGCGCCAGTGACTGGGCCGAGTTTTCATCCAGCAGGCTGTCTTTGTACAATAACGACTTATCCATTGCTCCCAAAGACTTTTCAAAATCCCCGCTGGCCTTATAATCCTCCGCCAATGCTTTATAGGCATCCTTCAGCATCAGCTTGAACCGCCATAAAAGGCTCAGATCGATAGATGCCTGGATATTTTTGCGTGCTTCCTCATGTTTACCCTGCAGGCTCCATAACTTGCCGATGCTCAGGTAACTCTCTGCCTCATGCACTTTATCTTCCACTTTGCTATTCACTGCCAGGGCTTTATGCAGGTATTCCAGTGCACTGGCATAGTCCTTCTTTTCCTTATAGGCGCCCCCCAGTGAATTATAACAGATCGCCAGTCCGGTACTGTTATTCAGTACCTGATTAACGGCCAGTGACTTCTTATAATATTCTATGGCCAGGTCAAGCTTACCTAATCCCTGGTAGGCATAACCTATATTTCCAAGATTGATGGCCGTACCCAGACTATTCTTATTCTCCCGTTCCAGCAATAAGGCCTTATTGAAATGGGCAATAGCCTCATCATACTTTCCGGAAGACAGCTGAATATTACCTATACTATTGATAGCCACGCAGATATTACGAACATCATTAATCTTTTCCGCCAGTTGTAATGCACGGAAATGATAGCCAAATGCTTTTTCCAGCTTTTCCTGCCGCCGGTAATCCACCCCTGTATTATTCAGGGCAATAGCCAGCATCAGGTCGTTTTTTGCTTCTTCGGCATATTTAACGGCCTTCTCATGGTAATCTGAAGCCAGGATATATTCTGATTTATTTCTTTTGGAGATGCCCAGTTCATTGTACACACTGAACAGGCCACGGAAATACCGGAGATGCTGGGAAGTAACGATGGCTTCCTGAAAGAAAGGGTTCTCTGCTTTATGTTTATCAAAATAACGGCCCATGGCCTTACCCTTGTCTATCAGCCAGTTCACCTTATTGGTATCGCCGGGCAATAGTCTGGCGGAATCCAGTGTATGGAAAACAAGGATAGAATCCTGTCCGTAAATGTCCCCTTTTGTTAAACAGAGCAGGATAAGTAATAAGTAACAGCCTTTAAACATGCATCAGCAAGGTATAAGCACAAGTTAGTTAAAAAAGCGAAAGGGCGAAAGAATTCGCCCCTTCTTCCTATTAACCGAATACACCTACTGAAAATATGGACAAGTACAGGCGAACCCGCCTTACCCACATTAAGTTTAAATATTACTAGCCACAACGCTATATATTAAGTGTCGAATGTTCTTACGGTTAATAGCAGGTTTCCGGATACAGCTATGATAAGACCTCAAAGATCCTACAAGATGTCTCTTGACCCCTTTGGGAAATATATATGTTGATTTTGAAAGTGCTTATTGGCAGTATTCAAAAAAATACGGTAATAATAAAATGCAGGAAATTCTGGAGGATGTGGAAAATTATAAGGGTCTCTCACCCGCAATAAAACCGGGAATTAAGCAAATTTAATAAAGGTTTTTCTGATATTAAAATAAAATCTGAAAGATTGTTCTATAATCGGGTCTTTTCCTGGTTAAGATTGCACCATAATCGCATCCTCAACCCATTGCATCACAAGTTTAAGTTGCTCATCCGTACTTAACTGACTGTTATCCAATATGATAGCATCTTCTGCCTTACGAAGGGGGCTAATCTCCCTATTGGTATCGATATAATCGCGTAATTCCAGGTTCTCTTTTATTTCGTGCAGGGTGATGTTTTTGTTCTTGGCATACAGTTCTTTGTACCTGCGTTCCACACGGATGGCAGTATCTGCCGTCATAAATATCTTCAATTCTGCATGGGGGAATACGGTGGTCCCTATATCACGTCCGTCCATCACAATACCACGCTGCTTTCCCATCTGCTGTTGCTGCGCCACGGCAAATTCCCGTACTTCTTTTATGGCTGCCACTTCGCTTACCTTTTCGGCTACCAGCATTTCGCGGATCATATGCTCTACGTTCTCTCCGTTCAGGGTCATCTCCGATACGTTGGTAATGGGGTTGTACACAAACTCCAGGGAAATATTACCCAGGGCCTCGTTTACCTCATCCGTATCGTTCCAGTCCACACGGTTCTGTATGAAATACAGCGTGATAGCACGGTACATGGCTCCGCTGTCTATATACACATAGTCCAGTTCTGCGGCCAGTTGTTTGGCCAGCGTGCTTTTCCCACAGGAAGAGTAACCATCTATTGTGATAATAACTTTTTTCAAAACCAGGTAATTAAATGAACAAGGGTAAGAATTGACGGTGTAAAGTTAAAGGAAAAATGGAAAAATCAACCCAGTAATTATGTTAAACTCAGTTGAATGTTATGAATGCGTAGATTGGCAGATGTTGTTGGCATAAATACACTGCATCTGACTGTTTAGCTCTCCGATTTAGCTTTGGAATATGGGTTCGGGATTTGTTTTCAATTTAACTTCACCTGATATTCACGTCAGATAAGGTGTATTTATGCCCAACAACATCTGGCGCGAAGATGGTGTAATCAAACTGAGGCACTACCTTAAAGTGGATTAGCTGTTGATATGATATACCAGTAAGTACCGTCCGATTGTACTGTAGCACTTTCACCATTGGTGAGGTTAAAACCGGTGTTACTGTCATCTCCGTCAAAACTGCTGCCACTGGCATTTACAACTACGTCCGATGCGCCTTTGGCCAGTTTTATGATGAATATCCTGCCCGTGCGGCCATTAGCCGCTGGTAGCGTAATGTTAACTGCTCCACTGCTTCCACTTCTTATCACAGTATAATCATCATCTGTGATGCCGGTGGAAGTCGTTACCACTCTTACAGGCAGTGTTTGTGCGCTGGCGCCTAACCGTTTCTTCCATACTTTCCCCTGGTCTACCAGCAACACAGTGTCTTTTGTGTCATCCACCTGGATATGCGGCAGGTACAGGTCCTGTGCAATAGTAGTCCCTGTAGCGCTTCCGATAGAGACCGATGTCCCATATATTTCAGTAATATCCCCACTGATCAGTTGTATAGGCTGAGATGCGGACGTAATAATATTCACGGCGCCAGTGGTGGATGTCATCCCGTTATTGAGGATGAAAGAACCATTGGCAATAACAGCGCTGTTGAATACTTTGCTGCCGGCGAATGTCTGGGCACCGGTGCTCATAAACCCGTTTGTAGTAGCAGTAGCGTTGGGAATATTGAGAGTGTGATTACCTGCTGTTGAAGTAATTGCATATGTGCCTGCCACGTTAGTTGTTTTCAGTAACTGCGTGGAGACCGTTTGCCCGTTGAGGGATGTGATGGTATTCCCTTCCGGCAACAGTTTTACCCATGCGTTGTTGGCATGGATATACAGACTTTTATTTGGTATAAAGTAGATGATCATCCCATCGGGTGAATTTTTAAGTGTGGTCTGTGTGGTATCTGCTATACGCGGCAATAATAATCCCTGGGATTTGCTTTCCAGTTCAAGTAAAGCAGACTTTTGTATGTTACCAGGATTATCTCCCAGTTTCAACTGGGCATATGTAAGCGTGGACATAAACAATAACAGTATGAATATTACATACAGTTTCAGTTGTGCATTCATGGGTAGGTCTCTTAGGTATAGGTATGGTATAACCAGGTTTGTATAAAGTTAACAGGAAAAAGGGGGAATTGGGAAGAGAGAAAAGTAGAATAGAGGGCTTGTACTCAAAGTTGTAGTAAAAAACCAGCTTCTTTTAAATGTTTTTGACATAAAACATTTAAAAGAAGCTGGTTTGAATAAATTAACTGTATTATTTAATTATAAATAGGAAGAAATAACATACCAATATGTACCGTCCGACTGAAATGTGTAAGTTTTCAAAGCAGTGGATGCCATCGTCATCGTAGTCGTGGCGGCGACACCTTCAAATCCACTGCCTCCGCCGTTAATTGTAACTGTTCCTGTTGCAGAAATTCGTTTTATCACAAAAATTCTTCCCTTACGGCCACTAGCAGAAGGTAGTGTTATTGTCGCAGTACCATTCCCTGTTTTAATAACTGTATAATCATTATCTGTCACAGTGTAACTGCCATTGGTAGATGTTATAGCCATGGAAATACCACCATCTATACTAACTGCTGCTACAGGAGTATTTGTTCCAACCCCTAATCTCAGGTTTGTATTATCCCAGAAAAGTTCGGCATTATTTTGACTTACCTCTGCTGATGCATCACTTGTCTTGTAACCAAAAAGTATAGATCCGACTGCAATATTGTTATTACCGTTTGTTGAGATCATCTTATACCAGCCATTACCTGTATTCGTGGCAAGCGGTGCTGTATTGCCTCCCCACTCTTTTACTGCCAGTGTATTCTTGTCAAAATACAACTGCGTAGTAAAACCACTACCTCTGAAGGCCAGCACGCTCCATGCATAAGCGGATGTACCTAAAGGACCGTTAACCACGGTACCAGTTGTTCCACTATTCCATATTTTCATACGGGTAGTAGAACCAGCTACGTCCGCAGTAGCAGCATCGTTTGTATTATCAACAGTACCATAAGTAGCGCCACCATCATTATCTGTATTGGACTCCCAGTTAGTACCGTTCCATTTTAACACTTCACCGGTAGCCGGTGCTTTTGGAGATACTGCAAGTCCGAGAATTCTGCTGGCATTCCAGATAGCCAGGGAGCTGTCGGCATATAATGTACCTGTTGTCGTCAGTTTTAAGGAATTATCAAGAGATACTTCCTGTGTACTACCTGCCGTTGCAGCATATCTTCCCAACAATTTCTGAGAGGTAACGTTCTGTATTTTAGCATAAGTAACTCCCTGATCAGGAATATCAGCAGTGACCATAGAACGGAAGGCAGGGGCCGCAGCTGCACCCGTACCAGGACCAGCAAAGAGCGTATTGGCAGTCTGTGTTGCCAATGTTGTAGCAATAGTACCATTCGCCGTTAACGGTGAATTAGTAACCGTAAAGATGGAAGGCATTGTTAAACCTACAGAAGACAATCCCGCGCTGTTATCATCCGCGGCAGGAGCCCATGTTGCTCCATTCCATTTTAATATCTGTCCTGTGGTTGGCGCAGTAGGAGATAATGATCTTCCTAAAAATTTACTTGCATTCCAGATAGCCAAAGAACTATCTGCATACAAGATCCCTCCTGTAGTTAACTTCAATGAATTATCCAGGGATACTTCCTGCACACTACCTGTACTCGCTGTGTATCTTCCTAATATTTTCTGTGTGGTTACGTCTTGTATTTTAGCATACGTCACCGCCTTTGCAGCAATTGTATTCGCTCCACTTGCACCGGTAACATCTCCTGCTAAGGTAACAGATGGCGCTGTATAAGTAAGACTCGTTCCGTTACTCGTCAGTACAGTACCTGCTGCACCTACAGCACTTAATGCTGTACCGCCCTGTGAAATTGGTACAACACCTGTTATCTTAGAAAAAGGCAGGCTGGGAATATCCGCAGCAGCTAAAGTACGGTAAGCAATTGAGGTACCATTACTGGTCAGGAAAGTACCGTTAGCACCAACAGCGCTTAATGCCGTTCCACCCTGTGCGATAGGTACAACACCTGTAATATTACTGAAAGGCAATGCAGGAATATCTGCCGCTGCCAATGCACGGAAAGCAGGTGTACCTGCGGCTCCGTCAGGCGCTGCAAATACGGTATTCGCTGTTTGTGATTGTAGTGTTGCCGTTATACTTCCATTTGCTGTAAGCGGTGAATTCGTAACTGTAAAAAGAGAGGGCAGTGTTAAACCAACAGAAGATAAACTGCCGGTATTATCATCCGCAGCAGGTGCCCAGGTAGTGCCATTCCACTTTAATACCTGTCCGGTAGTTGCGCCAGCCTGAGCCATTTTGGCTCCGGTTACCGCACCTGCGGCTATAACAGGGTTAGGATATGTTCCTGTAAGATCTCCACCGGCAGTGCCTGTTGGAGGCAGACCAGTTAACTGTTTCTTCCATACTTTACCACTGTTAATCAGCAGCACACTATCCTTTGTATTATCTACTGCAATGCCTGTCAGGTAGAAATCCTGATTAGCTGTCAGATTACCATTGAATGTTTTGTCGCCCGCAAAGGTTTGTATGCCAGTTCCCATAAACCCGCTGTAAGATGAACTTGCATCCGGCAGATTTACGAAATGATTACCAGCTGTGGTAGTAATCGATGCAGGTGCAGCATTACTGGTGGCAGTAATCGTTTGTACAGGAACGGTAGACCCGTTCATGGAGGTAATTGCCTGTCCTTCCGGAATCAGTTTTTGCCAGGCACCGTTTGCACGGATACATAAACTGTTGTTCAGGGTAAGGAAAATGATCATCCCATCAGGTGATGCTTTAATGGTTGCCAGCGTGGTATCTGAAATACGCGGTAATAACAAACCCTGAGATTTACTTTCCAGTTCAAGCAAAGCAGACTTCTGCAGATTACTTGGATTATCACCCAGTTTTAACTGCTGTGCAAATAATACTGTAGGCGTCAGGTATAAAAACAATGTAAATAATCGAATGTAAGATGTTGTCTTCATAAATATAACTTGGTTAGTCAGGACGGTATAAATGAGGGATGAAGAAGAGCGCAGGTGGCAAGTCCTGCGCTTTTCTTCAGTTTTTATTATATGTCCCTTTCTAATATTTCAAAAGTCGTCATCGTAATTATCAATGATCTATCACAATTACTTTGCACACATAGGCCTGTTTCCTGGAATCTTTATACGTTAATACCAGGAAGTAAGTGCCCGCCGGCATATCTGTTATCTGTACTTCTCCGCTCTTCACCACTACCTGTGAACGGACTACCTGTCCCCATGTATCGATCATCTGTAGTACCAACGGAACCTTGATACCCTTGATATCTACCTTGAACTGACCAAAGTTCGGGTTCGGATAAACAGTTACTTTTATCAGTGGTGGTACTTCTCTTACATCTGTGTACAGGTATTTACCTGATATAGACACTACCTTAATGCGATAGTAAGTCCATCCATCATAGCTGTTCGGATCTTCATAGAAATAATCCAGTCGGGAAGTACTGTTTCCTCCCGGTGCTTTTGTTGGTACAGTTGCAATTTTTGTGAATGAAGTTTCATTATCATACATCCGCTCTATCTCAAATACTGCGTTGTTGGTTTCACGGGAAGTTGTCCATACCAGGTCTGCCAGTGCATAACTTACGCGATAAGCATTAAAGTGTATGATATCAGCAGGCAGATAATATGCGATTGAAGCAAACTTGGTCAGATATGTGTTCATACCCAGGTCGGCAAAGGTGCGGGCATGCATAGTAGCACCGGTGAGTGCACCACTGTAAATCAGTGTACCGGGTCCCATATTATCATTCACACCTGTGCGTCTTTCCCAGTTACCACTTACAAACTGACTGATATAGCTGCTATCCCTGTTGGCCACATAATCCACTCCTTCCTCTGTATCCATATGTTGCAGGGTCATAGTCACAGGGCCCTGACCCGGGTTTTCCTGTCCTACATTCCAGGTTTTATACACTACGCTGTCGTTAATGGTGTAACCGGACATCGCAAACTGATAAACACTGTCAAACACTCTTGCTTTAAAATCATCTGCGGGACCACCATATACTACACCTGCGGGAGCATAGTTGGTAGCAGTAGTACCTATAGGAAATACGATGGGGCCTGTTGATGTTGTTAATTTCGAACGGTATAAAAAACCGCCTGAGCTACCGGTGCCGGTAACTACAAAACGTGACTGGTTATAACCGGTAATGTTGCCTGGGTTATTCTGGCCTACCTGCAAGTTCCATCCATTCAGGAAAATGCTGCCATTGGTGAATTTGAGGGTGTCCCTTACTTTCAGATCATTCAGGTCTGCCAGCAGTATACCGTTTGGGTTACTTACTTCCAGGTTGGGGAAACTGGCACCGGACCTGGATGCCACGTTATAACCACCTGCAACGGTTTGCTGACCGGTAATACCGGCAAAGCGGAAGATACCACCGATACCGTCCACACCTGAAGCACTTTCGTCTTTCAGTAAAGCAGCGAAACCATTGGTCCACTGCTTACCAATAAAATACAGAATGGATGAAGGATTTGAACCTAATAATCCGTCATTGGTAACATCACCAAAAAACGCAACGTTGCCATAACTCCATACCTTACCGTCCGAAGCGATGTAAGTCGCCTGCTGAGCGAAAGCATTTGTGAAAGAAATAAGGAAACATAATAAGAGTAAATATCGCTTCATGTAATTATTATGTTTTTACCATATTAAATCGATTTCTGTTATGTCAACATTTATAAAGTAGTTGATGTAATAATCCATCTGGCATCTGCTGCGGAATAGATCATTGTTACAGTACCTATTCCAGTAGTCACAATGTTAGCACCAGTAGTACTTATAATCCTGTTAGCTGCTGTACTCGATGCATTCTGATTTGCGATAGTCATATTACTAGTTGTATTATAGATGGTAATCATTTGCCCATCTACACCTGCCGCAATACCAGTAACTGTATAATTGCCGGTACTACTCGTAAGCCTGATAAAGGAATAATTTCCGATTGCCAGGTCATTATTAGTATTTGAAGAAATAGTTATAGAAGTACTTGCACCAGCTAATGTAGTAAACGCGCCTGAGGCCCTAGTAGTCGCTCCAACAGTCACACCATCCAATGCCGTTGTTTGTTTAATATCACCTGAAGAATTTATTACTAATGGATTACCTGTACCACTACTTGCCAGATTAACGATACGGATCGCATCGCTATTGGCATCAATATGTAAACGCTTCACAGGAGTAGCACCTGCGAGGCCAATACCTACGTTATTATTCTGCAGCCTCATTATTTCAGTGAATGTTGGGCCCGTATAATTATAACTTTTGAATACGATAGGCTCATCTCCATCATCTCCGATAATGAATTCAAAACCTCCGTTATTACTTGTACCTGTAGCGCCAAACTCAAAATAGTCAGTACCAGCGGAAGGTCCTTTCATTCTGAAATTACCATCTGAGGTAGTCCACATTTTAGGTTTATAAAAACTCACTGTTGCCGGTACTTCGAATTGTAGCGCAGAACGTACGTACGTTACTTTTTCATCCGGGTCGGTATAGTCTGTATAACTCTGAACAAGACCCAGAGTTTGTCTGCGTGCGAATTCCAGATAGGATAAGTTATTGGATTTGATGACCATTGCCTTGTCATCTGTGTTTCCAAGGAATGCAGTACTTGCATTACCGGTATTACCAGTGAGCAACCAGTTATTGGCAGCAGGATTACTAGTAACGATCACATCCCCGGTGGCGTTTACGGCCAATACATTCGGAAGTGGTGATTGCAATGTTGCGGCCCCCATTCCTGTAAGGCGCAACCCGGATAAACCGGAAGCGGCAACTGTACCCCCTACTTCCAATGTGTTGTTTGGACTGTTGGTACCAAGCCCTAAGCGGTTATTGGTATTATCCCAGAAGAAATTAGTGTTGTTCTGAGAGACTAACCCACTGGCACCTGTGAATAAAACAGAACCGGTAGTCAGTGATGGCAGGCTAAATGTTCCACCTACATTTCCGTTCCCACTCACAGCAAAACTGGCCGTTTGTGTGCCCGAGCTAATATTCTGAATATAATTCGTTGAACCGGAAGGGATATCCAGGGGATCTAATGCCCTGAAAGAAGGAACTCCGTTTGCGGCAACAGGTGCAGCAAATACGGTCCTTAATGTCTGTGAAGCAAGAGCTCCTGTTAATGTACCCGTTGATGTTACAGGACTACCACTTACAGTAAAAATGGATGGCAATGCCAATCCTACGGAAGTAACGGATCCGCTTCCGCTTGCAACAGCTTTGGGTAACCATGTGCTGGTGGCATTATCCCAGGAAAGCACATCGTTATTAGCAGGAGCATTGGTGGATATATTACGGCCCTGGAGCTGTGAAGCATTCCAGAGAGCGGAAGTATTTAAAGCTGAGATAACGCCTGCACCAGATAAGTTAATACCGGTACCTGCGCTGAATGCTGCTCTTGCCCTCGTATCAGTATAATAGAGGTTGACAGATTCAGAAATATTGTTAGTGGTTAAGTTAACAACCGGACCAGTTTGTCCGTTTACGGATGTAATGCCATTTGTTTCGTCTATCAATTTTCTCCAGATGCCATTCTTTCTTATATACAATAATTTATCAGTTACAGAGTAGATAAGCATGCCATCAGGGGCTGTACTTAAAGGCGCTACCGTGTAATCACTGACACGGGGTAATAATAAGCCTTGTTTATCACTGTTCAGATCTAATAAAGCAGATTTCTCAATTACATTAGGAGCCGTGCCCAGCTTAAGTTGCTGTGCGTTTACAAACGGGGTTAACAACAAAAACAGGCACATCAGCGCTCCACTGCATTTCATTGTTTTCATAGGTAATAATTGGTTTCAAGAAATATCATTTATAAAGATTAACAGGAGTGGTATAATACCACTCCTGTTATCTCATTTCTTATTATTTCTTGACGATATACCAATTAGCACCATCTGTCTGAACTGTAATATAAGTCCAGTCATTATAGATGATATAGCTGGCACCACCTTCAATAGTACCACCACCTGGCATTATAGTAACTGCATTATCAATATCACCAGTTCCGATTTTCTTAATAGTATAAATGCGGCCGGTAATAGCTGCTGAAGGAGCAGGTAAAGTAATAGTGAACCCTGCTGCAGTAGCATCAGCCAGAATTGTATTATCAGTAGCTGTGATCGTGTAAGCAGCAGTAACAGATTTGATCGCCATTGATACAGAACCCGCTACCTGTAAGGTAGAGTTGGCAACTGTATTTGCACCTACTGCAACATTTGCAGTGAAGCTCTTGTTACCGGCAAAAGTCTGGTCGGCAGAAGAAACAACACCTCGTTGAACAGCAGTGTGAGTAGCATCAATACCACTCGCATCCGGCAGATTGAAGGTTACTGTTTTAGCGGTACCATCGGCAACGATATTGAAATCTGCACCGGTAGTTCCACCCTGGAATTCAACACTTGTACCGCTTGTAGAAGCAGTTGCACCACCAGTAGTGATGAACTGTACAGCAGTAGTCAGTGCATCTAAATTAAATGCTTTCTTTTCAACAGCATTAGTTCCTGAGTTCTTAACCAACAGGTCGTAAGAAGGAGCAGTTGCAGTTGCCGCAACTGAACCTAAAGTAACAGCACCACCTAAAGTAGAAGCGCCAACTACATTCAATGTGCTGTTAAGGGTAGTAGCACCTGTTACACCTAATGTACTACCAACAGTAGTCGCACCGGTTAAGGTAGAAGTACCGGCAACACTCAGGTTATCTGCTAAAGTAGCAGCACCAGTCACACCCAATGTACCACCTACAGTAGTATTACCAGTTACATCTAATGTGCTGTTAAGCGTAGTAGCACCGGTTACACCTAATGTACCACCAACAGCAACCGCACCAGTAAAGGTCTTGTCGCCACCGAAGGTTTGTGCAGTAGTGGTAACGATACCAGCTAATGTTGCGCTGGCAGCTACTAATTCCAGTTTATAACTTGCAGTAGCGGCATTGTATGTAATCTGACCACCTCTGTTTTCCTGACCAGCAGCAATAGTGGTGATGAAATCTGCGATGGTGAAGTTACCACCAGCAGACAGTGCCTGTAATTTATCCCAGTCAGCTTTTGTTATAAAACCATATGGAGCGGTTGAAGACGCAGCCATAATAGGTGTGTTAATAGTGATCGCTTTTGTTGTTGGATCTTCTGTTACGTTCATGGTGGCAAAAGCAGAATCAGCTTTTACGGCAACATTGCTTAACAGAGAGCTAAAAGCGGTGATA
Organism: Chitinophaga oryziterrae; assembly: GCF_009758125.1. Lineage (GTDB taxonomy): Bacteria > Bacteroidota > Bacteroidia > Chitinophagales > Chitinophagaceae > Chitinophaga > Chitinophaga oryziterrae. The sequence continues at coordinate 802,177 of NZ_WRXO01000001.1, read as the reverse complement.
GGTAATGTTCTTTTGGCAACAGTACCGGTAGTAGGATCAATCACCATTACATCAAATAAGGTAGCACTTGCAGCAACCTGTTTCAACTGTACGCTACCATCTGTCTGGATACTGATACCTTCCGTAGCATTAGAACGGAGAGACAACGGCATTGCGTCGGTAGTTCCAACATAATTAGCTGCCGTAGTACCGGTGTTACCAAGAAGGCTCCAGTTAGAAACCGCATCAGCAGCGCTGGAGATCTTTACCCAGGCACCCGCTTTACGCATGTATACCCCTTCAGTAGCAGGTACACCACTGGCGAGATAAACGATCATACCATCTACGATATCGGTTCCGATAGCCGCATCAATGGCTGTAAAATCTGCTAACCTTGGTAATAACAGACCCTGTTTGGTAGTTTCCAGATCCAGGATGGCTGATTTTTTAATTACAGAAGGATTATTACCTATTTTCATCTGGGCATTAGCCGCAGTTGCAGCCAGAGAAATAGCTCCGGCCATAATTAGTGTGCGCGAGACATTGCGTATAACTGCTTTCATAGTATAGGGATAGATAGATTTAATTGTTAATTGATTTATATAATATTTAACCGTTTATTAAAAAATATCAAAAGCGTCGGTTAAAAAAGAAGTGGATGTATATCGTTCACGTATTGTCATTGTCCACGAACCTGAAGTATCTGATTATAATTGTATTGTACAAATGTATAATATTATTAAACTTTATAAAATGACATCAATGTATCATTTTGGGAATCAATACATTTGTATATATAATTGATTATCATAGGTTAATAGTTATAATGCAAAAAAAGGGGGATAAGGATAGGATTGAAACAATACAATTTTTCATTGTAAATGATGGAGTTATGTAATATACTCCCTGAATTCATCTAACACATTAGTGCTATAATATGAATTGTAAATGACTTGTTAACCGATATTTTAGTACTTACAGATGTTAAAATAATACCATTATTGGTATTTTGAGTAAAGTAGAGTAACACGTTTGTAGAAATGGTACTACAAGGGAAATGGGATATTTTCTTTATTGCAGACTGGCGGGGATGCATGCACTTCTTAAAAGAAAAAGTTAAAATGAGCGGATAAGGTCAAAAACAAAAAAATAAGTTAAAATTTAAAACTATCTAAAATAACTGGTAGATCATAACACTTAAGGGTAAGCAAAACAACAAAAAAAATCCCGGGACAATGCCCGGGACCTTCTCAAAAACTATTTTATTGACTTAAATAAATTTCAGCACTTCTTCTCCCATTGCCGCCGTACCTAATATTTTGTCAGCAGGTGTTTGAGCATTGGCAATATCTCTTGTCCGGAAGCCTTCTTTTAATACATTCTCTACCGCTTTAATAACAGTTTCTGATTCGGCCTTCATATTAAAGGAGATGTCGAGTAACAAGGCTGCAGATAAGATAGAGGCTAATGGATTAGCCACTCCCATACCGGTAATGTCGTGAGCCGAGCCATGAATAGGCTCATATACACCCGTGCCATCGCCTATTGAAGCAGAGGCCAGCATACCCATAGAACCTGCTATCTGTGATGCCTCATCAGTGAGGATGTCACCGAACAGGTTTGCTGTAACGACTACATCAAAACGACGCGGATCTTTTATCAGCAGCATAGCTGTAGCATCAACGAACTGATGTTCAACTTCTACATCAGGATATTCCAGGGCTACTTTCTGTACTACTTCCCTCCACAGCCTGGATGTTTCAATCACATTGGCTTTATCTACAGAACATAATTTCTTTCTTCTGGTCCTGGCAGCGTCAAATGCCTTGCGGGCGATACGCTCTACCTCATAACGGCTGTATTCTGCAATATCATAGGCGGTATCACCATTATTCTTCCTTCCTTTTTCACCAAAATAAATATCGCCGGTCAGCTCGCGGAAAAATAAAATATCAGCACCTTTTAATATCTCCGGTTTGATACTGGAAGCTTCCAGTAATTCATCAAACAATTTGATAGGACGAAGATTCGCGTACAATCCCAGTTCTTTGCGCATTTTCAGTAAACCCTGTTCCGGTCTTACTTTAGCAGAAGGATCGTTATCGTATTTCGGATGGCCTACAGCGCCAAATAACACCGCATCAGACTTCCGCATTTTCTCAAGCGACTCGTCCGGTAAAGGGTTTCCTGTAGCCTCAATTGCCACATGACCGATCAATGCTTCATCGTAAGTAAATGTATGTCCAAATTTTACAGCGATTTTGTCCAAAACTTTTTTACCAACTGCTGTTACTTCCTGTCCTATTCCATCACCTGGAACAATTAAAATATGCTTGGTTGCCATCCGGTTATTTATTGAAATGAAGCGTGTTTTATATTAAATTAAGCATTTTTTGTGTGGCCTTTATTGCCGATACGGTCTGATCACTGTCAAGGCCTCTTGTTTTGAACTCTTTGTTACTATAGTTCCAGGTAATAATTGTTTCGCATAAAGCATCAGTTTTACCACCTGGGGGTATACGAACAGCATAATCCGTTAATGTGGGCAATTCCTGCTTCTTTTTCTTATACACTTTCTTCAGTGCATTCATAAAAGCATCATATTGCCCGTCACCTTGCGCATGTTCTTCAAACAGTTCACCATTAATAACGATCTCCACCGTTGCGGAAGGTCTGAGCCTGCTTGCATGAGTAAGCACATAGTTCTCTATCCTCACTTTGTTCTCAATCGTATTACTGTCCAATATATCAGAAATGATATAAGGAAGATCAGCCTGCGTAACGACTTCTTTCCTGTCTCCCAGTTCAATGATCCGCTGTGTTACTTTTTTCAGGTCAGGTTCGGAAAGCTGTATGCCCAACTGTTGTAAATTGTTTTCAATATTGGCTTTACCGCTTGTTTTACCTAAAGCATATTCGCGTTTACGGCCAAAACGTTCCGGCATCAGGTCGCTGAAGTACAATTTATTCTTTTTGTCACCATCAGCATGAATACCGGCCGTTTGTGTAAACACATTCTCTCCCACTACCGGTTTATTAACCGGGATACGGAAACCGGAAAAGGTTTCTACCAGTTTGCTTACAGTATATAATGATTTTTCCGCCACTGAAGTTTTTACAGAAGGCATAAAATCATTCAGTACGGCGATCGCACTGGCTAAAGGTGCATTACCGGCCCTTTCTCCCATGCCGTTAATGGTAAGATGGATACCATGCGCACCCGCCTTTACTCCTTCCAGCACATTTGCTGTACCCAGATCATAGTCATTATGTGCATGAAAATCGAAATGAATACCAGGATAGCGTTGTACAATCTCTGAAATGTATGCATACACTTCAGAAGGAATGAGTACCCCTAAAGTATCCGGTAGCATAATCCTTTTTACAGGCTGATGCTGTAAAAAATCCAGGTATTGAAAAACATATTCCTTAGAGTCGCGCATACCATTGCTCCAGTCCTCCAGATACACATTACACTCCAATCCCTTCTTCTTTGCCAGCGCAATAACGGCAGCGACTTCCTCAAAATGCTGTTCAGGCTTTTTCTTTAACTGGTGTGTTAAATGATTAAGGGAACCTTTCGTCAGCAGGTTCATTACTTTGGCCCCTGCTTTCTGCATCCATTGAACAGAAACATCCCCATCAACAAACGTCAGTACTTCTATCCTGTTTAAAAAACCGTTTGCCTTTGCCCATTTGGTAATAGCTTTTACAGCAGCAAATTCTCCCTCAGATACACGAGCCGACGCAATTTCGATCCTGTCCACTTTTACTTCAGTTAATAAAAGCTGGGCAATGGTCAATTTTTCGATCGGAGAGAAAGAAACACCGCTGGTTTGTTCACCATCACGAAGGGTGGTATCCATTACTTCAATATAACGCTGGCTAACTGACATAGTAGTTCTGAGCTGTTTTTTTAATACATGCTTTTTTCAGCAAATAATTGGATTTCGCTTTTCATGGCCTGCAGATAGTCAATATCATCATAGCCATTCGTCATGTTATGTTTTTTATAGGTATTGATATCAAATGATTCACTTTCCCCTGTTGTGAGGATGGTAATCTTCTGCTCAGGAAGGTTCACTTCAAGTTCTGCCGCAGGATTTGCTTCAATAGCCGTAAATATCTTGTCTAAAAATACAGCGCTTACCTGTACGGGTAATATGCCGATGTTCAGAGAATTGTTCTTAAAGATATCAGCAAAGAAACTGGATACCACACAACGGAAGCCATAATCATATATAGCCCATGCCGCATGTTCACGGCTGCTGCCACTTCCAAAGTTCTTGCCGCCTACCAGTATTTTGCCTGAATAAATAGGGTTATTCAGCACGAAATCTTTTTTCTCTGATCCATCTGTGTTATAGCGCCAGTCGCGAAAAAGATTATCACCAAACCCTTTACGCTCGGTTGCTTTTAAAAAACGGGCGGGAATGATCTGATCAGTGTCCACATTTTCAATCGGCATAGGAACCGCTGAACTTTTTAATACTGTGAATTTATCGTAAGCCATTTTTTAATTATATCGTCGTTTATAATTTTTTGTTTCACTATTATTCAGCCATTAATGCTCTCGGGTCTGTTACAACACCGGTTACGGCTGCTGCCGCTGCCACCAGCGGACTTGCCAGCATTGTTCTCGCTCCAGGTCCCTGTCTTCCTTCAAAATTCCTGTTGCTGGTACTTACTGCATACTTACCTGCAGGAATTTTATCATCATTCATTGCCAGGCAGGCAGAACATCCGGGCTGACGTAACTGGAATCCGGCTTCAGTCAGGATATCCAATATCCCTTCCTCTTTAATCTGTTGTTCCACGATATGAGAACCGGGTACTATCCATGCCGTAATGTGTTCGGCTTTTTTACGACCTTTTACTATAGATGCAAATGCACGGAAATCTTCAATACGTCCATTGGTACAGCTACCGACAAATATATAATCCACCTTTTTCCCAAGCATTCCGTCTTCTTCATGAAAGCCCATATATTCAAGTGACTTTTCATAACTGGCTTTACTACCACCGGTTTCCGCCGCAACAGGGATATGTCTGGTGATTCCCATACCCATACCCGGATTGGTACCGTAAGTGATCATAGGCTCTATATCTGCCGCATCAAAATTATATTCCAGGTCAAAACCTGCGCCTTCATCGGTCTTCAGTGTTTTCCAGTAGGCAAGCGCTGTATCCCAGGCAGCATCTTTCGGTGCTTTTTCCCGGCCTTTGATGTAAGCAAAAGTAGTTTCATCAGGTGCGATCATACCACCACGGGCCCCCATCTCAATACTCATATTACAAACAGTCATACGGCCTTCCATACTCATGTTCTCAAATACTTCTCCTGCAAATTCAACAAAATAGCCGGTAGCACCCGCTGCAGTCAATTTAGCAATGATATAGAGTACCACATCTTTCGGAACGATGCCTTTACCCAGCTTACCATTCACATTTATGCGCATTTTCTTTGGCTTGGGCTGCATAATACATTGTGAAGAAAGTACCATTTCCACTTCGGAAGTACCAATACCAAATGCGATAGCGCCAAATGCACCATGAGTAGATGTATGTGAATCTCCGCAAACAATTGTCATACCTGGAAGTGTGATCCCGTTTTCGGGACCAACCACATGTACAATACCGTTCTTTGGATTACCTAAGCCCCAGTGCGAAATACCATATTTTGCCGAGTTGGTTTCCAAAGCCTTCAACTGATTGGCAGAAAGCGGGTCCTGTACAGGCAGGTGCTGGTTGATGGTAGGTGTATTATGATCAGCCGTAGCAAATGTTTTTCCGGAAAACATTACTTTAAGTCCCCGGCTTTCCAAACCCAGGAAAGCTACCGGGCTGGTTACCTCATGAATAAAATGCCGGTCTATAAAAAGTACATCAGGGCCATCTTCAATTTTCCTGACCACGTGGGAATCCCATACTTTATCAAATAATGTAGTTGGTATCTGGCTCATTTGTCATAATTTAAAAGTGAGTGTAAAATTCTTAAAATATATCCAGATAATCACCATTTTATCTGAATTATTTCTAACAATAACAGAGATCCCTTACAAATCAAGGCCATAAGAATAGCCAAAATCCCCTGTCAGGCAGGTCATAATCATAAAATAAATATTTAATTTATTTTATAACTAATCTATAAACAGCAGAATATTAACACTAAAGTGCTACTTTTTAGGGCAAAAAAAATCCCGGGACGATGCCCGGGACTTTCTCAAAAACAATTTTTATCAACTATGGCTTACTGTTTATGCTTCTTTCTGATCAGAGATCGTGTTCTTTTCTTCTGAATTCTTCAGGGTGAAAGTCAATTTCTGATTTTCCTTGTCGAGGTCAGCGATCAGAATATCTCCGTTGTGAATATTCATATTCAGTATCTCTTCTGCCAAAGGATCTTCCAGGTATTTCTGGATGGCCCTGTGCAGCGGACGTGCACCGAATTGCTGGTCGTATCCTTTCTCTGCGAGGAAGCCTTTCGCTGCTTCTGTCAGTTCCAGGCTGAAGCCCAGGTTTTCAAGGCGTTTCAGCACGCTCTTCATAGTGATATCTATAATGGTATAGATATGTTCCTTGCTGAGTGAGTTGAATATGATCACATCATCTATACGGTTCAGGAATTCAGGAGAGAAGGTACGTTTCAGTGCTTTTTCAATCACTGATTTGGTGTTCTCGTCTTCATTGCCTGATTTAGCAGCGGTAGTGAAACCAACACCGGCTCCGAAGTCTTTCAACTGACGGGCCCCGATGTTAGAGGTCATGATGATCAGTGTATTCTTGAAATCCACTTTACGACCAAGACCATCTGTGAGGATACCATCGTCCAGCACCTGTAACAGGATATTGTAGATATCCGGATGTGCTTTTTCGATTTCATCCAGCAGGATCACGGAGTAAGGTTTACGGCGAACTTTTTCAGTCAGCTGACCACCTTCTTCATATCCTACATAGCCCGGAGGCGCTCCGATCAGACGGCTCAGGGAGAATTTCTCCATGTATTCCGTCATATCGATACGGATCAGTGCATCTTCGGAGTCGAACATGTAGCGTGCCAGCGATTTAGCCAGCTCGGTTTTACCCACGCCTGTTGGTCCGAGGAATATGAAGGTACCGATTGGTTTCTTAGGATCTTTCAATCCTACACGGTTACGCTGTATTGCTTTGGTTACTTTGCTGATAGCATCATCCTGTCCTACAACAGCACCTTTCAGGTCATCGCCCATGCGGCGCAGTTTCTCAGTTTCGGCCTGTACCATCCTTTTAACAGGGATACCGGTCATCATGCTTACTACTTCAGCAATCGCTTCTTCATCAATCGGGTAGCGTTTGTGCTTCACTTCTTCTTCCCACACTGCTTTTGCACGTTCCAGGTCTTCACCCAGTTTCTTCTCAGTGTCGCGCAGCGCCGCTGCTTCTTCGAAACGCTGGCTCTTTACAACTTTATTCTTTTCCTGCTTGATATCTTCGATCTGTTTTTCCAGGTCGAGGATGTTGGTAGGAACGTTGATGTTCTTTAAGTGTACACGGGCACCTACTTCATCCAGTACGTCTATCGCCTTGTCGGGCAGTAAACGGTCTGTCATGTAACGGTCGCTCAGTTTCACGCAGGCATCGATTGCATCCTGAGAATAGCTCACGTTATGATACTCTTCATAGCGGGGCTTGATGTTGTTCAGGATCTGAATGGTTTCTTCTACGGTTGGAGGTTCTACCATTACTTTCTGGAAACGACGGTCTAAAGCACCATCTTTCTCGATGTACATGCGGTATTCATCCAAAGTAGAAGCACCGATGCATTGCAGTTCTCCGCGAGCCAGTGCCGGTTTGAAGATGTTGGAAGCATCCAGCGAGCCGGAAGCACCACCAGCACCTACGATCGTGTGGATCTCATCAATGAACAATATCACATCCCGGTTCTTCTCCAGTTCATTCATGATAGCCTTCATCCTTTCCTCAAACTGGCCACGGTACTTGGTACCAGCCACCAGCGCTGCCAGGTCGAGGCTTACCACGCGCTTGTCAAAAAGCACGCGGGATACCTTACGCTGCACAATGCGCAGTGCCAGGCCCTCCACGATAGCGGTTTTACCCACTCCCGGTTCCCCGATGAGGATAGGATTGTTCTTTTTACGGCGGGACAATATCTGCGATACACGCTCAATTTCCTGCTCGCGACCCACGATCGGATCTAAGCTGCCACTCTCGGCCAGCTTGGTAATGTCCCGGCCGAAATTATCCAGCACGGGGGTTTTAGACTTTGTATTAGTTTGTTTGGCTTTCGAGGCAAAACTCTTGCGTTCATCTTCAAATTCTTCCTCTCCAGGATCATCAAACTCTGCTTTGGGATCAGCAGATTTTACAAAGCCCAGTTCGTTTTTAAAAGTGTCGTAATCCACGTCAAACTGTTGTAAGATTTGTGTACAAACGTTTTCTTTATTCTTGAGGATAGAAAGCATTAAATGCTCTGTCTCTACAGTAGGGCTTTTCAGCGCCTTTGCTTCAAGTACGGTTACCCGTATGACCTTTTCTGCCTGCCTTGTAAGCGGGAGACTATTGATATTGGCGATGTTTTTTCCTGTCTTGTCTTTGACGGCCAATTCAACCTCCTTACGCAGTTCATAAAGGTCTACATTTAAAGCCTGCAGAATTTTAACAGCTGTCCCTTCCCCTTCTCTTATAATGCCGAGCAGCAGGTGTTCTGTGCCGATGAAATCATTCCCTAAGCGAAGAGCTTCCTCCCTGCTGAACGAAATAATTTCCTTTACTTGCGGTGAAAAATTCTGGTCCATTGTGAGAATATTAAATTATTAAAACCCTTACGGGGACTTGCTTATACAATATTAGCAAATAATTTTGATTTACCTTTACCCTAACACTTTAATAGTATAGGTGAGAGCGAAGTAAGAAGAAGGCTGTTTTTCGGCAGGATTCCAGATTACTTATTTACTAATTTATAAAACAAAATCTTGCTAATGAAATTCAAAATTGATACCAAAGAAAAAATAGTGGTAATAAGTCCGGAAATTAGTGAGTTGAATGCTAATTTGGCAGCCCCCTTTATCACCGGCATCTCTGAATTACCTGAAATGGAAGGACGTAACCTTATACTGGACATGGCATTAGTGGAAAAGGCCGACGATATTGGGATTCAAGCCATATTAACAGTCTATCACCAGCAGTATGACAGCGCCCTCTCCTGCGCTATCACTGGCCTTAACAGCGCTTTAACACTTCTCATCAAGCAAGCAGACGAAACCGTGTATAACCTTGCTCCTACTATGACTGAGGCGATTGACCTGGTGATGATGGAAGATCTTGAGAGAGAGTTGCTGCAGGACGAAGAATAATTTCTCTGTGTATCAATCTGATGCCAAATGTTATTCCCAAATGTGGATTTATGTTCCATTTTACGGAAAATGATTTCTAATTATTTATTTTAGCGCATGTTTGCGGTAACCATCTTAGGTAATAATTCAGCTATCCCCACGTTAGACAGACATCCGACGGCACAGATAGTTACGTGTAATGATCAGTTGCTGCTCGTAGACTGTGGTGAGGGCACCCAGCTGCAAATGGCCCGTTACAAAATCAAAAGAAGCCGGTTAAGGTACATCTTCATCAGTCATCTGCATGGGGATCACTACTTTGGACTCATAGGGCTCCTCAACAGCCTTAGCCTGTTAGGCAGAACAGAGACTTTAACCGTATTTGCTCCTCCAGAACTGGAAACGATTCTCCTTCTCCAGCTCGAGTGCTCCGGCACTACCCTGCAGTTTCAGTTGCAATTTGTCCCCTTAACAGCAGAGAACCAGGGTGTTATCCTGGAAGATAAGGACCTGTGCGTCAGCTTCTTCCCTACCAGACACCGTATTCCCTGTTATGGTTTCATCTTCGAAGTACAGAAACGTAAACGCAAGATCATCCCGGAACAAACCAGGGCATATGAAATCCCGGCGGCTTATTTCTCCAAACTGCAGGAAGGTGCTGATTACCAGCGTAAAGATGGCTTGCTGGTGAAAAACGACTGGGTAACATTACCGCCTTTACCAGGCAAAAGGTATGTGTACTGTGCAGATACGATGTATACGGAGGAACTCCTGCCCCATGCTGAAAAAGCCGATCTTCTTTACCACGAAACAACTTATCTCCATAATCTGGCAGAAAGAGCCGCAGAACGTTATCACAGCACCAGTGTGCAGGCAGCTACCCTGGCGCTGAACGCAGACGCAAAACGACTGATAATCGGACATTTCTCCTCCAAGTATTCCGATCTGGAACCTTTCCTGGAAGAAAGCCGTCCTGTATTTGAAAATACAGACCTGGCCGAAGAAGGGGTAACATATCTGATTTAAAATATTTCTGTATAAAAAAATCCCCGTCTTTTGGACGGGGATTGATATTTTAAAAGGCAAATGCCCCATTTATTTGTAATTCTTAAAGAAAGCACTGATCCGGCTCTTTAAGCCATCACTTACCGGTACTACCGGTAAACGGAACACGTTTTCACTAATTCCGGCGTCATGTAAGAACGCTTTTACCCCGGCAGGGTTATTCTCTTCAAACATCAGATCAAATGCTTCCTGGAGCTTATAATGCAATTTACGGGCTAATGGCATATCGTTCCCCAGAGCGGCTTTAATCATACCAGATACATCTTTGGCAAAATAGTTCGCTGCTACTGAGATCAGACCATCCATACCGGCAGCTACCTGCGGCATTGCCAGTGCATCATCCCCGCTGATAACGAGGAAGTCTTTCGGCTTGTCTTTGATGATCTGCATACACTGCACCATATCCCCGCTGGCTTCCTTCATAGCTACGATGTTCGGCACCTCGTGAGCCAGTCTGAGCGTGGTCTGGGCACTCATATTGCGGCCCGTACGGCCGGGAACGTTATACAGGATGATTGGCTTCGGGGAAGCCGCAGCAATCGCTTTATAATGCTGGAAGATCCCTTCCTGACTAGGCTTGCTGTAATAAGGCGCAACGCTCAGGACCGCTACCGCCTGGTCCAGGGGGCAGGTTTCCAGTCGCTTCACCACATCACGGGTGTTATAATCACCGATGCCTACCACTACAGGAACACGCTTGCTTACTTTTTCGAATGTGAATTTCATAAGTTCCAGCTTCTCATCTGCGCTGAGAGTGGGTGTTTCTCCGGTGGTACCCAGGGGTACTACATAGTCTACCCCGCCGGTAATCACATGATCAATCAATCTTTCAAAAGCATTCCAATCGATGCTTTCATCCTTTTTAAAGGGCGTAACCAGCGCAACGCCGGTGCCTCTTAATTGTTCCATATCTTATTAAGTTCCAGATAACAAATTCCAAATTACCTCTTTCCGTTCCCCTAAGGAGCTGCAAAGATGATAATTTGAAATGTGATGTTGCAAATATTTTTAGCGCTCGTCGTAAAAACCCATGCGGCTGAACTTGTCAATACGTTGTTCAATGCGGGTTTCAGGGTCAATCTTTCGTAATTCTGCCAGCGTATCCTTAATGGTTTGCTTCAGAATGACCGCCATTTCATCAGGATTCACATGAGCACCGCCCAGAGGCTCCTTGATTACGCCGTCTACAAGGCCAAAACGGCTCATATGATCAGAAGTAAGCTTCAGCTCTTCAGCAGCCTTTTCCTTGAAATTCCAGCTACGCCACAGGATAGTAGAGCAGTTTTCCGGAGAGATCACGGTATACCAGCTGTTTTCCAGCATCAGGATCCTGTCGCCGATACCAATACCCAGCGCACCACCGGAAGCACCTTCCCCTATGATAATGCAGATAACAGGTACCCGCAGCTTCACCATTTCGAAGATATTACGGGCAATGGCCTCGCCCTGTCCCCTTTCTTCCGCTTCCAGACCCGGATAAGCACCGGGAGTATCAATCAGCGTAACGATGGGCTTATTGAACTTCTCGGCCAGTTTCATGAGGCGCAGGGCCTTACGGTAACCTTCAGGATTGGCCATACCGAAATTACGGATCTGGCGCATTTTGGTATTAATACCTTTCTGTTGACCAATAAACATCACTGTTTCGCCATCCAGTTCGGCAAATCCGCCTACCATGGCCTTATCGTCCTTTACGTTCCTGTCGCCATGCAACTCAACGAAATTGGTACACATCTTCTCGATATATGCCAGGGTGTACGGCCTTTCCGGGTGTCTGCTTAACAGTACGCGCTGATAACTGGAGAGGTGGTCATACACATCTTTCCGGGTATTTACTATCTTTTGTTCATACTCCCTAACAGTTGCGGTTACATCCACACCTGACTTCTCCCCGTTTTCTTTCAGTTTTTCCAACTGATCGTACAGGTCCGCAATAGGTTTCTCAAAATCCAGGAATTGCATATTTTAGTATAAATTGGTTAAAGAACGATGTAAAGATAAAGCTGTAAAAACTTTTTTTAAAAAGATTTGTGAAATTGCTTCGTCTTTCCCTATCTTTGCAATCCCAAAACGGGAAGGATCAGTAGTTCAGTTGGTTAGAATGCCGCCCTGTCACGGCGGAGGTCGCGAGTTCGAGTCTCGTCTGGTCCGCAAGAAAAGGGACAAATTATCGAAAGATGATTTGTCCCTTTTTCATTAAAGTTCGTGTTGCCTGACAGGTTTGGTATTTTTGGGATCAAGTTGAATACTTGGGGGGAATGATAAAAATTTGTTTTTTTGCAGCTGAATTAAGCAACATCAGCATTGGATCAAGACTATCGACAGTTAACAGAATTAAGAAACATTTGGATGACAGTCCAGTTAGCTCATTTCTTCCAACTAGATGGCAAGCAATTACAAATCAAACTGAATCACTACATGGTGATTGAGAAATCTCCTTCCGGTTAGATAATTAATAAATTTCTTCGCAAAGAAAGCCGTATTCTTCCAGTATGCTGATGACACTAACTGAAACGTTTGTTGTACTTTCAATCCGCAGAATATTGTCACAGTCTTCCAGATCAAAATTCCACGCGATGATGGTATGTAATTGATCCAGGTATGGCTTAATATTTTCTGCCTGTTCGCTGTTTATAACCGAGGTTTTAAATATGGCGATCATGGTATTATAATTAAGGTTGTTTTTTCTTTTTAAGCGAAGGGTTAAATGAAAGGCCAACACTGAAATAGCCGGCAGCTCCAGCTGTGGTGGAAAGAACGTAGTTTTTGGAAGACTCTCCACGTGCTGATAACCTTGAACTGAAAACATTAGATACACCGGTTTTGAAGGTTGCAATGATAAAACTGTTTAACTTATGTTCGTAGGTAATACCTGATCTGAGTTCAAGTTGCCTGTAATCATATACTTTCGATTTAAATAAAGAGGAATTCGGGTATGTATAAAAGTTGTCGTTAGCAAGTTCGGAACCAATAGATAAGCGGCCATTTTCAAATATGGGTCTTTTAAACAAGAGTCTTTGGGGAAGGATCAAGTCCATTGTCCAGACAGCGTTCCTAAACTGGTGTTCAATCATAATAATCGGCGCAAAAGGAATCTGCATGGCAGGGTCAATAAATGCCATTACTCCAACACCAATGCGTGTCTGCCGGTTGCGTTTGAGAAACATCGTTGCACTGACAAAACCATTGAGCCTTTCGATATCCTTTTCGCTACCATCGACTATAATACTGGCAGTATAAATCACTGGCTTTTTGAAGAGTACAGAAAAATAGGTAGCGCTTATTGCGCCGGAAAAATAATGGAATTCATGCTTATTATTATCTAACCCGGCCTCAGCGAAGTTGGGTGCTGCCTCGACATCTTTGAATTTAAATGCCTCATAGCGATAGTTTGCAGATCCCGTTATACGCCACTTTTTTGTTTCCAGCAATGGAATGTTAGCGGCAACCTTAAGTCTGTAATGGGTTTGAATTTTGGCCTTGCTAAAATGCCGGTCATATAGTTCCGAATCAAAATTACCTGGCAGGTATTGCTGGTACTGGATATCAAAAGTGCGGGTAACCGGAAACTTATCTGTGATAAGTGCCATTGCTCTTTTTTTGAAAGTTGCTGTATCCTGAGCATTCACAAAATGGCATAGCAATGCCAATGTAAAGAATGATAATGTTCTTTTCATGAGTGTTGTCTTATAGGTTATGCTGTTTTAGAGCTCGTTCAAACCCTTTTTACCGAGATATGATTCGAGGAATTTCTTCCTGTAGATATCTCCAATAGGAATTTCATTATTCCTGATGTATATGGTATGGTTATCAAATGAATCAATATGACTGTTGTTGACCAGATACGATTTGCTCACGCGAAGGAACTGATCAGGCGGCAGCTGCGCGGAGATTGTCTTTAAATTCATCGCTGTGATTCTACGTGTATCTCCGATGTAGATCACCACATAATCTTTAAGTCCTTCGATATAGAGAATATCATTGAAAAGGAGTTTATAGTATTTCCTGTCAGCCTTGATGAGCATATAATCATCGGACAGATTTTCCAATGTAGACTGGCTGGTCTTATTCTCCCGCAGTAGCTTATGATAACCGGATGCTTTCTTAACTGCTTTCTCCAGGCGTTCTTTTATGATAGGTTTTACCAGGTAGTCGATAGCATCTACCTCATAACTTTTCAGTGCATATTGCGAAAAAGCGGTGGTAAATATGACCAGTGTTTCTCCTGAAATGGTTTCGGCAAACTCAAGCCCATTGGTACCGGGCATCTCGATGTCCAGGAAAATGAGATCCACCATATTACTGAGCATAAAGTTTTTTGCTTTCCCCACGGTATTGAAAGATCCGGTAATGACCAGCTCCGGAATATCCTGTATCAGTAACAATATGCCTTCACGTGCTAATGGTTCATCATCTACAATGATACAATTCATAAGGGCAGTGTTAAGATTATAGAATAGGTTGTTTCAGTATCTTTAATATCAAGTACAAAAACCGTTGCATACAACAACTCAAGTCTTCGTTTTATATTGGTCAATCCAAGGCCACCACTTCCTGAATAAACAATAGGTTGTCCGGCTTTTGTATTGCGGCATTCAAAAATAAGCCGGTCGCGGTAGATTGTAAATACAACATTAGCCTGTGAAGCATGATCCGGATCAAAACTATGCTTTACGGCATTTTCCACAAATGGTATAAAAAGATTGGGTGGAAGCTTCAGTGTTGCCAGCCTGTCCGGATTGCCACTTTTATTATTGGTTATTATATCGAAGCTGAATTCATCCCGTCTGATTTTCTCCAACGCCATAAAATCACCCAGAAAAACGATTTCAGCAGAAAGTAATACCTCCTGTTGATTATTTCCGTAAAGCTGGTGGCGCAGGAAATCAGACAATTTCAAAATCACCTGGGAAGCTTTTCCGGGATCTTTCTTAACCAGCACATTCACATTATTGAGCATATTAAAAAGAAAATGTGGGTTGATCTGGTTCTTTAGTTCCCTTAGTTCTGATTGAAGCGAACTCTTCTCCAATTCATTGATACGGTTGCCATCTTTTGCCCAGCGCTGGAAAAGCTTGATAGATGTTGAGCTAAATACCATTAAGAAAATCTTGTGTACTGAAAGTAACAATTCGTTGATGTTATCAAAAGGGAATGACATCCCTTCTACAAACTTGTAACCATCGAGGGCGCTATTGGTAATTTTTGCTACAGCAAGGTAACAGCCCACCACCATAAAGATCATCACAAACAGATAGAACGCATATTTAGCCTTGTATAAAAATACAGGAATCAATACGTACATATTGATGTAGAACATTACCAGGAAATAACTATTCCAGACTAATTTCCTTAAAATAGTATTCCCCAAGGTTTGCTCAGGGTCTTTGGGGATTATTACAAACATGCATGCTATATAGAGGAGGACCAGCAAATGCCGGTAGACCCGGAATTTAGGTTCGATCAGAAATCTAATAATGCGGTTATTGTCTTGCGCCTTCTCCAATGACAAATGCTTTAATTGAATATCTGCTAAATAACACAAAACAAATAAAGCAGTTGGAATAATTATATCAAACAGGGGATATCCAAGACAAAAGGGGCAATCACCGGATTATTTTCAGTCCTCCTGCATCATTCTAAAACCAGCGTCGTTATGGCTAAATTAACCGTCTGCTAATACTATGTTAAAATAGATGGATATAGGTATCATTTTTCAACTAAGGTTTGACCTTTTGATTGAAGGGCTATTTTTGCAATATTACCTATGATCGTAAAAGATTTACAGTGCCGGCATCTTTGAGTATCTGTCATTCTCATAGATATCTGTCCTGAAGCCTGTAATTCAGTAAAGTCCAGGCATCAATAACAAACGGCTTGGTTTATCTATCCAGCCACGCCTTTAAGAGGGGCGCTTTTTCTCTACTCACAATTACCTCTCTGGTTTTATTTTTTTTTAAGATTATTTTCAGTTTTCCGTTAAAACTGTTCTGTATACTTCCGATGCTATTGATATGAACAATCAGTTGTCTATTCGCCCTGAAAAAAACATCGGGATCCAGTTCTTCTTCCAGTTCTTCCATACTTTGCGGAAGTATTTCAACTCTTCCATCTTTTAATACTACATGAGTTGTTTTAAATTCAGAATAGATAAATTCAATTTCTTCCGTGAGTAACGTCTTATACCCGTCGTAGCTTGGTAGCAGGAAACGTTTCCGAAACATCAGTGTACGTTGATTAAGAAGTTCCGAGAGTTGATTAACATTAATATACTGGGGAATATTATTGTTCACCTTTACTTTTCCTAATGCGGTTATCAGCTCATTCTTTTCTATTGGTTTCAGGAGATAGTCGATGCTGTTCACTTTAAATGCTCTGACCGCATATTCATCATAAGCTGTGGTAAAAATAATCGGACACTTTACGGTCACTTCTGAAAAGATATCAAAACTTAAGCCATCAGAAAGTCTGACATCCATCAATGCCACATCGGGGGCAGGATTATTCTTAAACCAGGTAATGCTATCCTTCATTGTTTCCAGTAGTCCCACCACATCAATCCTGGCGTCTATCTCCAGTAATATCCTTTGCAGTCTTGCCGCATTATGTTTTTCATCTTCTATTATTAAGATTTTCATTGTGGGCGGATTATAAATTTAAAACTGGTAGTGCTACATAAAAAGTAGTATCCGTTTCTGCAATTACGGGTTCACGTCCTGACAGAATCCGGTATCTATCTGTAATATTTCGTAGTCCCATTCCAGTAGATGGTATAGTATGCGCTATTCGCTGCAGGTTGTTAGTAATCGTGATATATCCTTCTTTACAGATAATATGTATGACCAATGGACTATTGCCTGTTGCTATGTTATGTTTGATGGCGTTCTCTGTCAGCATCTGTAATGTAACAGGCGGAATTGCACTATCCATGACATTTTCATCTAACTGAATGATTACCTGCATATTATCATCATGGCGAATTTTCATTAAATAGATATAGGATTTCAGGAACTCGATTTCTACTTTCAACTGTACCAGATCCTTTTTTAAATTCTGAATCATATAACGGTATACGCGGGAGAGATTATTCAGAAACTCCGAAGCAACAGCAGGATCTTCATTAATTAATTCAGATAATGTACTGAAATTATTAAACATAAAATGAGGGTCGAGCTGCAGTTTAAGCGACTGCAATTCAGCCTGCATAGCTATTTCCTTCAGCTCTGCTGTTTTTAGTTTAAGTGCTGTTGCTTCAGACATGGAAAGCTGCCATCTCTGCAGAAAAAAGTAGCCGGTATGCACGGCACTGACAATCACAGATACAAAAATGGAAACCCAGACGAACCGCCATACATTCATATTCTGACTCTCAGTTAACTCTACATCTCCATATATAAAATAGAATACCAGATGTTGAAGGTAAAGTACACATCCAACGGTTACGATAGTCAGAACGGTTTGCAGAATAAAACGCAGAACAGGAGATCTTGTCCACTGGAATCTACGTTCCAGCGCATGTGATATACCTACACTAATCTCTAAGATAGCCCAACTCAGGAGCAGGTCTATAAAGACTTCTAATAAGATGCATTTAACTTCTCCGTTTTCGAATTCACTCCATATATCACTATATGGATCTATCATATATGTAAAAGAATAAATTAATACAAGCACCACTGGTATAAATACCAGTTTTAACGAGAGATTATATCTTTTATCTAAAAGGCTCACCAATATTAAGTTTTAGCGTTTTTTCCCTGCGTAATGCAACATCTATTTCGGAAGATATGACATTACTTATTTTCCTCCTCCCAGCGCTCTGTAGAGTTCTATCTTTCCTCCTGCTATTTCTCGTGAAAGCTGAGATTCATTCAGACTGGATTGAAGATAATTATTCTGTGCCACTATTATTTCCAGGTAATTAGCCATACCGGTTTTGAACAGCGTGTTCGCCGAATTTACGGCCTGTTCCAGCGACTGATTCCTGTTTCTGGCGGCCTGATATTGCATAGCTAACTGCTGATTACTGATCAATGCATCCGATACGTCGGCATACCCTTGTAGCACCGTTTGCCGGAATTCTATCACTGCTTTCTCCCTGTCTATCTTTGCCTGTTCGTACTGTATCCTTAATTTGCGACGCTGAAACACCGGCTGTGCCAACCCTTCTGCAATATTACCGAATAATGAGCCGGGGATAGCAAACCAATTGGATGATTTAAATGAATTCAATCCTCCAGTACCGTTGATCGTTAGGGCCGGGTACATGGCTGTCTGCGTTATACCTACTCTGGCATTTGCAGCTCTCAACACCTGCTCAGCGGCCATGATATCCGGTCTTGATGCTAATACGGCCACCGGATAGGCCTTTTTTATCTCTTTATTAAAGTCGTTCCCATCATCTGCAGTACGTTCTATTTTGTGGGCGTAATGTCCGCAAAGCAGACTTAGCGCATTTTCCTGTAATGCGATACTGCGTTCCAGATCAGGCAATAACTGACGGGCTACTTCCAACTGTGCCTTTGCCTGCTGCAATGCAAGGTTATTGGCCTCTCCTACCCGGAACAGCACAGTAGTTATCTGTACGGTACTGTCACTAAGTAAAATGCTTTTCAATGCCACTTTCAGTTGTTCATCCAGCATCAACAGGTTGTAATAACCATTTGCTATATCAGCTATCAGCCTTGTCTGAATACCCTTTTTTATTTCCTCTGTCTGTACGAGATTGGCCAGACTCTCTTCCTTTTCTCTTCTGATGCGGCCCCACAGATCTATTTCCCAGGTAAGCCCCATCGATGCGGTATAATCCGGTATACCGTATGAACCTGCGAACTGTGAATTTCCGATTCCGGCCAGGCTATTATTGGACGATCGTGTATAGCTCCCTGTTACCTGCGCAGTTAGTTCCGGCATGTAATTGAGTTTTATCCTTTTAAATACCAATCTGGCAGACTCAATATTTTTAGCAGCAATCTGCATATCCCTGTTTTGAAACAGGGCACTATCAATCAGAGCGACCAGTTTTTTGTTATTAAAAAATGTTTTATATCCGGGTATCGTAGATGTATCATTTACCAGAACGGTGTCACCACGGTACTGCGCAGGCATACTCAGTTCAGGACGCACATAGTTTTTTCCTGTCCTGCATGCGGCAAATGATATAATAAATATTAACAGGACAATATATTGTTGTTTCATTGATTTTATTTTAGACAGTCTCATTTTCAATCTTACTGTTTTTTACACCACTGGCTTTTTCCTGCAAATGTTGAAAAACGATAAAAAGAACGGGGATGATAAACAATCCAAGCAGTACACCAGTGAACATGCCTCCGGCAGCGCTGATACTGATAGAGTGGTTACCTACTGCTGAAGGGCCTGTGGCGAACATCAGGGGTACCAGTCCTGCAATAAATGCGAGGGATGTCATCAGAATAGGCCTCAAACGCTGTTTAGCGCCTTCCACCGCTGCCTTCAGAAGCCCCATACCTGATTGCCTTGCCTTCAATGCGAACTCCACAATCAGGATGGCGTTTTTCGCTAACAGTCCGACGAGCATAATCAATCCTACCTGCACATAGATATTGTTGGTGATACCTGCCATACCAATAGCGAGATAAACACCCAGCAAACCTGTAGGAATAGAAAATAAAACTGCTAGCGGAAGTATATAACTTTCGTATTGCGCTGCCAGCAGAAAGTAGGTAAAGAGGATACACAAACCGAATATAAAAATCATCTGATCTCCTGATTTCTTTTCTTCCCGGCTTAATCCGCCCCACTCATATCCGTATCCGGCCGGCAGGGAGGTAGCCATAATCCTTTCCGCTGCAGCCATTACTTCCGAATTGCTTCTTCCTGGTTTTGCCATGATATTTATGGTGATGCTATTAAAAAGATTATAGCGGTTCACTACTTCCGGGCCATACACTTTATGCAGGGTAACCAATGTACTGACAGGCACCATTTCATTCCGGTTATTCTTCACATACACCTGGTTAAGGGATTGTTCATCCATACGATACAATCCTTCTGATTTGATGTTGACCCTGTAAAACTTCCCGAACCGTACAAAATCACCTGACTGTGCCCCTCCATAGAAAAGCTGTAGGGTATTCATCACATCCCTGGGTGTTGTTCCTAGCTGGCTGGCTTTATCTTCGTCTACCAGTACTTCAAACTGAGGAAAATCATTCCTGAAAGTGGTGAACGCGACTGATACCGCAGGCTCCTCAAACAATTTCCCTGTAAGCTGCTGCGCCACTCCGCTGAATTTATCAAGGCTGCCTCCTGTTTTATCCTGTAACACTAATTCAGCTCCATTCACTGTTCCAAAACCGTCCACGGGAGGATTCCGGAAGATCGTCAGACTGCCCTCTTTCACGTCTTTTAACCGTTCCGTCATCACTTCTATCAGCTGATTCATATCTTTGACAACTCCCCGTTCTTTTTCCGTTTTTAAGCGGATAAAACCCATGCCGTAAGATGGACCCGCACTGCCACTGAGCAGATTGAATCCGGATACGCTGGTAACCGATTCTACCTCCGGCATCTGTTTAAGTGCTTTATCCAGTTTTGCCATGGCAACTGTCGTGAATTTCAGGTTTGTACCAGAAGAGAGCCCGATGGCGTAAGTCAGAAACCTGTCATCTTCTGACGGCACAAACTCTTTCGGAGCACGATTCATCATCCAGAAAGCAATACCACTCATGAGGGCCAGTACACCAAGACTCCACCATTTTTTGGAGATCAGAAAACGAATACTGTATACATATCTTCTGGTTAAGTTGTCAAAGCCGGCATTAAAGCCTGTAAAGAAACGTTGTTTGAAGCCCTCCGTTTCATTTGTATGCGCATGATCATTTTTCAGAAACAGTGCACATAATGCAGGGCTAAGGGTCAATGCGTTTAATGCGGAGATAATAATCGCGATAGCCAGTGTAAATGCAAACTGTTTGTAGAAAATACCTGCGGGACCATCCATAAATCCTATCGGCAAAAATACAGCGGACATGACCAAAGTAATAGAGATAATAGCTCCCGTAATTTCACCCATTGCTGCAGTAGTAGCATGCTTTGCGTCAATATTAAAACGCTTCATCTTTGTATGAACGGCCTCCACGACAACAATCGCATCATCGACGACAATACCTATTGCGAGTACGAGTGCAAACAGCGTCAGCACATTAATTGTAAATCCAATAAGATTTAAAAAGAAAAAGGTACCGATGATGGCGACAGGCACAGCGATTGCCGGGATAAGTGTTGAACGGAAATCCTGTAAAAATAAATATACGACAACGAACACCAGGATAAATGCTTCTATCAGGGTGTGTTCGACCTGTTCAATTGACTGATCCAGCCTTTCCTTCACACTATAGATAATATGGGTACCAATTCCTTTGGGAAAAGTTTTATCTGATTCGGCCAGTGTACTACGTACCTGCTCTTCAATCTCATTAGCATTGGATCCGCTTGTTTGCTGAATACCGATGGTGACTGCCGGTTTACCATCTTCATTGCCATCGCCGCCATAAGAAGCGGACCCGAATTCGATCCTGGCAACATCTTTTAGTCTGAGGATGGAACCATCTGTATTGGACTTTACAACGATCTGTTCAAACTGCTGAGGTTCACTGAGCTTGCCTTTATATTTAATCACATACTGCATAGGGGCATCGGACTCCTCACCTAATCTACCGGGAGAAACCTCAAAGCTATTGTTACTAATTGCATTCTGGATATCCAACGGTACCAGGTTGTTTACTGTTAACTTCTGGGGATCCAGCCATACACGCATGGAATAATCCTTCTGACCAAATAGCTGTACATTACCAATACCCGGAATTCGCTTGAGCGTCGGTATTATATTTATCTTGGAATAATTCTGAAGGAACAGTTCGTCGTACTTCTCTCCATCCTCACTGATCACATTAAAAAACATAATATTCCCGTTCTGCTGCTTGCTGGTGGTAATACCAGCAAGCACCACTTCTGCCGGGATCTGACTGTTTACCTGTGCCACCCTGTTCTGTATATTAACGGCAGCCTGATCGGGGTTTACGCCCAGTTTAAAAACAACCTGTATCGAAAAGGAGCCATCACTACCGGCAGTGGATGACATATACTGCATGTTTTCCACCCCGTTGATCGCTTCTTCCAGCGGAGTAATCACTGAACGGGTTACGCTTTCGCTATTACCTCCGGGATAAGAGCCTGCCACACTGATGGTAGGTGGTGCAATATCAGGGAACTGTGTCACCGACAGTTTAGTAAAGCTGACAATACCGAGCAGGACCAGTACAATAGAGATAACCGTTGCCAGCACAGGCTTATTGATAATTTTCTTGAGCATGGCCTAGTTGGTTTTAGATTGTTGAATTGGCGCTACTATCGGTTGGATACTTTCACCTTCTATCACACTGCTCACTTCTTTCGCTATGATCCTGTCTCCGGCTTTCAATCCTTCTCTGATCACATAGTCATCACCGCTGGTAGCACTAACAACAACCGCCACACGTTCTGCTTTGTTATCCTTTGTCAGACGGTATACAAAAACTTTATTCTGCATATCCACAGTGGCACTAACAGGTACAAGTAATGCCTTTGATGTTGTTTCGGGAAGACTAATACGACCGGTATTGCCAGAGCGCAAAAGCAGCTTTGGATTTCTGAACATCGCCCGGAGGCTGATCGCACCGGTACCTGTATTAAATTGTCCGTCTACGATCTGTATTTTCCCAGGCTGCCCGTAACGATTTCCATCTGCCAGCAACAAAGACACATCCGGCAGCGCTGCAATGATCTGCGGAACTGTTTTTCCCGCATGTGTCAGGTTAAACTGCAGGAAGTCTTTTTCCGTCATTGAAAAGTAAGCATATACTTCGCTGATATCTGACAGGGTTGTTAATGCGGTAGCATCCGATTTGGAAGCCAGGTTACCTTTCCTTTTCGGGATCCTGCTGATCATACCATCTACCGGCGCTTTAATCAGGGTAAAGTTCAGGTTGATTCTCGCAGCCTCTACGATGGAGGTTTGCAGTGCCACATTTGCCTGTGCGGATTCAAATGCTACGCTGGCTGTTTTAAGAGGGAAGTCAGACGTCACCTTACTGTTATTCAGTTCTGTTTGTTTTTCTACTTCCAGTGCAGCAGATTTCATTGCTGCGCGGGCTATTGACAGGTTAGCCTGCGCATTGTTCAATTGCTGTATATACACAGCGTCCTCAATTTTAAATAAGGGAGCTCCTTTCTTCACCGCAGCACCTTCTTCCACATAAATCTTTTCTATGTAACCATCTACCTGTGGTTTAATATCTACGTTTACCTTCCCTTCAATATGAGCGGGGAAAACCACTTCACCAGTGACGGTCCTTTCTTCTAATGTAAGAATAGCCAGCTTCTTTACTTCAGTAGCAGCTACTGCTTCAGTATGATTAGATGAACAACTACTGATAAAAAAGGTGATAATTGCTACAGCGGAAAATGTAAAGATGTTTTTTGTTGGATACATTTTGAGTAATTAGGGCGCAAAGATGCAACGGGAATGGATTATCTGATTGAAATCCCGACCCAAACGGCATAATCCGGACCTGAAACGCTCACATACATTTCCTGAAAAGACTGGCCTGTCTATCCTGCCTGGAAAACAGCAGCAATATACTGTCAGGGCCGAAGACCAGAACGGGCACCCCAGCAGATCAATTTAGCGAATTGAAAGGTGTTGACCTCGTGAAGATGAAAGTGAAGCACCTGGTATGTATGGGAGGCAGATATCCGGCTGACCTGGACCCAAGGCCCTGGGGGAACTGACCATGCAACCGGTTGATTCCCTGAAGAAAAGTGGTCTCCACTGGGGTGAGTGTCATTGCTTTCCATTCATAATTTCCCGGCATACTATAGATAGAGGGTGTCAAATTACTTTTGACACCCTCTTGATTTTTATCATTTATTTCTCCGTAGTAATGTTGTAGAAAAATCAAGCATAAATATTCTTGCAGTCGGCCAAATACAATTGCCGGAAGAATATTGAATTGCTTTACAAAACTTCTGATATCTTCTTCGCTAAAAGGCTGCTGCTAATATTTTCACATCTTTATCTTACAACGTCCATCTTGTGACAGTAAAGTATATCTATACAGTTTTTTAAAACAGGTAGGTAAGATGCACCATTCCTCTGTTACCTGCTTTAATACGTTTATCCGCCAACTGTTGTGAAATAACCGGTTGAAAGTTACCTCCCAGAGAAATAGGACCAAAAGTTGCTTCAATACCTGTAGTAGCCATCAGCGAATGTCCTCCCGAGATATCTACTGCATACTTTTTATCTTCCTTGTCTTTTACAGCAGTTTCATATAGAATTCCGGCATTAGGTGCTACAGTCATTTTCTCTGCTACCCTGAACTTGTAATAAGCCAGGATGTTGGCAGAGAACTTATTGCCATAACGGTAATCGTATTTGTTAGCAGTATTGATTTTATAACTCATATTGGTGTTAACCCCAAAATCCATAAGCCTTACATCATACATAACGTTTAACGTAAAGTCTGTACTGGCTGTACCCAACTGAAAATTATTAGGAGTATCCTCATTTTCCTGCCTCTCAGTTGGTTCGTATTTACCGGTAGGCACCTTAATACCTCCGCCAATCCATAAAGATTGCACCAGCAGCTTACTGTTAAGTATGGTTTGCTGTTTATCCAGCAGCTGATAATATCCTATGATGGCGATATCACCAATACCTGATTTGCTCATGGTAACTCCCTGATTCTCCCGACTGTTAAAGTTAACGGGTACAAAGCCCAGTACCCGAAAGTGTTTGCCAATATTCCAACCTCCCCATAATTCAGTTGTTTGGTAAGTCTCATCCGTAGTAAGGTAAGAGGTTGTTCCTGCTGGTCCCAGGTGAGATCTTAATGTTTTATACTGGTATCGCAGTCCAAGGAAACGTTTTTTAAAATCCGGTAAGATGCCTATGTAATAACTGCCTACGCCACAACCACAAATATCGCAGGCATGTGCTTCATAGAGACCTGTTAGCAGAAATATCAATAATATCATTATCCTTTTCATATACATATACTACTGTGATTCTTCAGAGAATCTTTTATCGGTAATAAAATTCCTGTCGTTCAGGGTGTTCAGAAAAGCCAGCAGCTTTTGCTGTTCATTTGTAGTTAGCGCTATTCCTAACCGACCGTTTTGTTTTAATAAAGGGTCCAGCGTTGCGCCATCCTGTACTTCTGATGTGTAATGATTAAGCACGGCCTGCAGTGTGTAAAACCGCCCATCATGCATATAGGGAGCTGTATAGGCAAGGTTTCGCAGGCCAGGTACTTTAAACTTGTACTTATCGTCGGGATTAAGGGTGATTGCATAACGGCCTTTGTCATTATTGGGTCCTACACCGATACCGTTATTACGAAAAGAGTGATCCGTAAATAAAGGCTCTTTATGGCAACTGCTGCATTTTTGCTGATATAGCTCATACCCCTGCTCCTCTTCTGTTGTAAAACTGACGCCTTGTTTACGGGTGACACTATCGTACTTCGACTGATCACTGACCAGCATCAACATAAATTGCGATAATGCTTTCATCATATGAGCAGTAGTGATTTCATCCGAGCCAAATGCCTTTTTGAACATGGCAGGATAAGGCGGTGTATTACGTAACTTATTCAGCACGTTCTCCATCGTTTCATCCATTTCCACAAAGTTGGTAATAGGCGCTATGGGCTGCAAGTCCATGTCAAATACACCACCATCCCACATAAAAGTGGTATTCCATGCAAGGTTCATGATAGGTGGAGAATTACGACTGCCCAGCCGGTCATCTATACCATGACTAACATCATGTCCATGATGGGTAAAGGCAGAGGTCTGTAAATGACAAAAACCACAGGAGATAGTGTTATTACGGGAAAGCCGCGATTCATAGAACAACTTTCTTCCAAGTTCAAACCCTTCTTTTGTAACAGGGTTATTTGCCAGGTTATATGCAGGAGCCGGAAATGTTGCCGGTTGCTGGAAACCGATAAATCCTGCTATCTGTTCACTTTTGCTACAGGCAAAGATCAAGAAGATAAAACCTGATAATATCAGCCATTGTAATTTGCTCATAGTACTTAATTCTCTGTATGATCATGATGGAACATATTCACATAGTTATTAGCTATGTTCACACTGAAATCGCTGAACATGACAGTGGGGTTGGTCGCAATGCTTATATTAGTACTACCATTGAACATTTTCAGGATATCCACCATCAGGTGTATATTAGATTCACGTCCGGTACGTACTTTTGCTACGCCACCAGCTGTAAGATCTACTGTAATCGTTTTTATGTTATTAAGGGTAGGCGCATTATATCCGCCAAATCCACCAATATGATAACGAAACTTATTCTGACCACTGGGATCAACAGGTGCAACATTGGACGTACCTTCCATTTTAAAGAAAATATAGCCACTATTCCAGCCCCAGTACATCCCATCATCCATTCCGGCAGATGGGTCCAGTACGCCCGTCCTTTTGCTAATATCCATTGTACAGCGCAGACTGTCTACCCCCAATACAAAACTAACTGAACTATATTCTCCTTCAGGTACGCGCACTTTTACGAACTGAGAAGCTGCATCCGCCTCGGATACAAGAAAGTAACTACTATCCTGCGGTACAGTATACTCTACTCCTGCTGCATTCTTTACTTTTATATTACTTATGAAATACTGTAGCAGGGAGATATTGAATACTTCTCCAACAACATTGGTATAGCTTCCTGTATTTAGTTGTACATTCTTATCACCCGCGATGTTATCAAACTGAATAGATAAAGTTGATTTTATACTGGTATCTCCTGAAGGCGTTACAACATCCTTGCTACAGGAAGAAAAACAAATGATAATAAGTATTATTGCTATTATATTTTTCATGTTTTACCGTTAAGGGATCACTGGTTCGCTGAGATCCTTATTATGAATAAATGTGCTGTCTGTTAAAGTATGCAGGAAGGCGATGATAGCGGTTTGCTCATTTGCGCTTAACTGTGTGTTTCCCAGCAATAGTGTATCTGTTGTTGCAGATACTTTAATGCCATTGCTGTAATGTTCCAGCACACTTTTGAGATCTGGCAATCTTCCGTCGTGCATGTATGGTGCTGTTAAAGCAATGTTTCTTAAAG
This sequence comes from Chitinophaga oryziterrae, assembly GCF_009758125.1. GTDB lineage: Bacteria > Bacteroidota > Bacteroidia > Chitinophagales > Chitinophagaceae > Chitinophaga > Chitinophaga oryziterrae. The sequence continues at coordinate 774,622 of NZ_WRXO01000001.1, read as the reverse complement.
TCGGTGTTTTGAACTTACCCAGGTCTGCTGCGTTATAAGAGATACGAAAGCGGCCCTGGTAAATTCCCTGGAGGGCATCATTGCTGAAATCGTTATCAATACCGTTATTATGATAGTTATTATCTGTAAATAATTCTCCTGTATGGCAACTACGGCAACGTGTATTGAATAACACCAACCCCTGCAATTCTTTCTCACTGAATACTCCACCCGTTTCCTTACGTACATATTTATCATACCTTGAATTACCGGATATCATTGTACGCTGGAACTGTGCCAGCGCCCTGACAATGTAAGCAGCCTTGATGGTATCATTAAACATGCTTTTGAAGCGGTTTACATATTCAGGTACCTGGTTTAATTCGGACACCAGTTCTTCAAGGTTCTGATTCATCTCATCTGCGTTCGTAAGCGGGCCGAAAGCCTGTGATTCAAGGTTAGTAGCCCCGCCATCCCAGAACAGCCCATTATTTGCCCATGCAAGATTGATCAGTGCAGGAGCCGTACGGGGAAGCATTTTACCAGATGCGCCTTGGGTACTCAATGCAAGTCCGTCTGTAAAAGCCAATGACTGACCATGACAGCTTGCACAGGAAAGCTGATTATTACCGGATAATCTTTTATCATAGAATAACAATTTACCTAATGCGATACCCTGTTTCGTCTGTGGATTGTCTTTCATTACTGCTGGCACAGGGAAATTCCCCGGAACCGACAGACTATAATCCTGTGGTTCCGGAGAAAGATCTTTATGCTGGCAAGCATATAACCCCATTAATAACAGCAAAAGATATCTGTTAATGCCCATAATTATTTAGATGCGGTGGATGATGCAACAATTGCTTTTGTACTGTAATTATCTGCAACCATTGTCATCTGAGTAGCCTGTGCCGCACCGATAACTGGTGTAGTTGACAGATCCAGTCCATCAATGACCTTAGCTACATCTACATTAAATTTAATAGCGGTAGCTGCAGAAGCACCAATATTTACTGAAGCAGGGAAATCAATACTTAAAGTGCGGTAATTCTTATTCAGCCCTGTTTCAACAGTTATAGCTGTAGAGTCCACACCCACTTTCATTGAACCCTTCAGTGAAGAGAAGATATAGCTTGTATGCCACATCCATGAGATGTTGGTCATACCATTTAACTGAGAGAGTTCGCCTGCCTGCAGGCTCAGGTTATTATTATAGATCGAGTCTATACCAACTGAGAAGGTGATCCTTTTATAAGTACCAGCAGGTATCTCATTAATAATTACATCTTCTCTTTTGTGAGCAGGGTAAGTAAAGCTACCATCCTGTACCGCAATTGCGTTATTCTCTTCCAGCAGGAAATAAGAGTTTGGCACTTTATAAGCTCCCCCTTTATCATTGATCAATGATATGTTACTTACCCAATAACGCAACTGGGTGAAATTATATGTACTGCCATTAATGGTAAAGTCTTTATTAAGCGAAAAATCTGCTGTACCTACAGTTGAATTAAATGTTAAGGTTGTTTGTCCTCCAAGTTCAGTAGTGGATATCGCATTATTATCATCTTTGCTGCAGGAAGTCAGGAATAAGGCGGCAACAGTGGAAAGCAATAAAATATGTTTCATATGAGTAAATCTGTTTATCAGGCAATAAAATTTCATCTGCCTGCAATGATGCAGGCATGTTATAGCAATTAAATACATAGCAGTACTATATCAGTTGATAAAGCACATAGCTATCATTACATAAAAATGCATTGTAAAAAAGGTACGATATGAAACTTATGCCATTGGAGGGTGAAATACCGCAGAAGGCTGATCTATAGGAGTTCCTATACAGTGAGGATATTGATAATTTCTGATAATATTAATAAAAAGAGGAAGGATTGAATTTTGATAAAAGCTGGCAGCATAAAATATTTCACTTCTGTTATCTGTTCTACGTTCGGGGCTTTCCTGCTCTTTCTTCTCTTCTTCTGTTAATCTTCTTTTAAGCTGACAATGACCGTTACAATGCATACCGGGGTTATTCCGGTTAATACAAAGATTCTTAGCGATAAACTCCTGATTAATGTAAAAATCGAGCATAACAAAATAACGGCCTGACAGCTGGCTAAGCCAGATCAGCATTAAAAAAGCCATTATTAGTTGTTTGCGCATCCCTTTACAGCGGTTTATTAAATTCTTTGCAAAGTTATTAATAAAACCTGACTAATAATTTAAAGTGCCTCTATGTATTTTATCAGATAATTGTACCTACCTCAAACCTGCATCGAAATTTCCCTGTAACCAACAGCTTATTTTATCCAGATTATAAAATTCCGGCAGGATCGACATTTAATAAGGATCATTCTTCATTATGACGGCGGACATTGCAAGGAAAACCTGAATAACTCATCTTTATGATTGTGGGTTAAAAAACTGAAGCTAAACCCGACTGACCTGCAGCACTAAAAGTAAAGCTGTCGGTATTCCGGGAAAAGGATAACGCTTTGGTTCAATACTTTCCTATCAGATATTATAAACTAAATAAAAATAAAATCATGGCTATTCAAACAGTTAATCCTTTTAACAACCAGGTTGTTAAAACATTTGAGGAGATGACTCCACAGGCAGTTGATGCTGCCATTACCCTTGCTGAAAAAACGTTCGGAAGCTGGAAACATACCAGCTACGAAGAACGTGCTGCCATCCTCCACTGCGTTGCCGATCTCATGCGGAAAAAATCCACTCAATTAGCGCAGTTAATAACCCTGGAAATGGGTAAATTATTTGCTCAAAGCAAGGGCGAGATCTCATTGAGCGCTGATATCATAGATTATTATGCCACTAATGGTGCGGCCTTTTTAGCAGATAAAAAACTTGAACCGGAATATGGGGAAGCTTATATAACCAGTAGTCCCATAGGCGTATTACTAGGGGTTGAGCCCTGGAATTTCCCTTTCTACCAGGTAGCTCGTTTTGCCGCGCCCAATATTATGGTGGGAAATGTTATACTGGTAAAACATGCGTCTAATGTTCCGCAGTGTGCAGCAGCTATAGAAGAGTTGTTTAAAGAAGCCGGAGCGCCTGAAGGATTGTATACGAATCTTTTCCTTTCAGGAAGCAGTGTTTCTGCATATGTTACTGACGACAGGATCAAAGGTGTATCTCTGACCGGAAGTGAAAAAGCGGGCGCAAGTTTAGCCGAAGCTGCAGGAAAATCTCTGAAAAAATCAGTATTGGAACTTGGCGGAAGTGATGCCTTTATTGTGCTCGAAGATGCGAACATAGATCAGGCTGTGGAATGGGGAGTTATTGGCCGGATGAACAATACCGGGCAATGTTGTGTGGCCGCTAAAAGATTTATTGTTGTTGAGGCGGTTGCAGATGAATTCCTGACCAAATTCAAAGCAAAACTGACTGGTTTAAAGGTTGGTGACCCCATGGATGAAACCACCGAGTTAGGCCCATTAAGCAGCGAAAGCGCGGCAGTTGAGCTGGCAGACCAGGTTAAACGTTCCGTTGATGCAGGGGCAAAAATCGTATTGGGCGGAAAGCGTATCGACCGTCCGGGTGCATTTATGGAAACTACTATCCTGACTGATATTAAGCCCGGCATGGCGGCCTACCACGAGGAACTCTTCGGGCCTGTCGCTTCTTTCTACAGGGTTAAAGATGAAAAAGAAGCCATTAAACTGGCTAACGATTCACCTTTTGGCTTAGGAGGTTCTGTATTTACCTCTGACAAAAACAGGGGCAAAAACGTAGCTGCGCAAATTGATACCGGGATGGTATTTATCAATCACCCCACCTGGACACAACCAGACCTTCCTTTTGGAGGTACTAAACATTCTGGTTACGGACGTGAACTGTCAAGCCTGGGCATCGAAGAATTTGTGAATAAAAAACTGGTAAGGTTCAGTGAATATGCTGATCCGTTTTAAAAATAAGATTGTCAGATCCGCAAGCGTAGACCAAGCAATTCCGTCCCCACTGTAACGGACAAATCATTACAAGTATGATTTGTCCGTTTTTCATTAATATCCTGATTACCGCTTTCTCCCTACAAATCTCACTACAGAGCCATTCCCGGTATGATACCTGCCCTCATCTAAAAGAATTTCTTTCTCCTCCAGTATTGATACATCATAATTTTCAAAGTCAGCTTTTATTTCTGCTATAGAAAATAACATATCAATATCTTTTGGTCCACCGACTTTAGGATTAAGATTGATCAGGTGTAAATGTTTTTTACTGAAAGCCTCCAGAATAATTATCCCTCCGGGTTTGAGATAACTATCTAATTTTCTATGCAACAAAGACTTCTTATCAGCTGTAAAATGTGCGTAGATAAGTCCAATCGCGTCAAATGACTCTCTTTCAAACTCAAGTTGTTCCAGATCTCCAACAATATAATCTAAAGTAACATGGTTCTCTTTTGCCAGTTCCAGCGCCTTTGACTTTCCCTCTGTACTTAGATCAAATGAAGTTACTTCCCATCCTGATTTTGCAGCAAACACCCCATTACGCCCTTCACCATCTGCTGGCATCAATATAGACCCGGGTTCAGATTTCTGCAACCATTCTTTAAAAAACATATTAGGCTCTTTCCCATAGGCATGCCCCTCTTCTTTATATCGATTGTCCCACATATTTTTGTATTGTTCATCCCTCAACTGATTCATAGCTGTTTGTTTTAAATTGTTACGATTATAATGCAAAAATAATTGCTGCAGTAGACTGAAGGATGGGACAAAAATGTAGTTGTACAGGACTTATCTGAAGTTATATCTAAAGGTCTCAGGCGAATGCCCGGTATGCTTTTTAAAGAACCTGATAAAATAGGAAACATCTTCGTATCCCAAATGATCTGCTATCTGATTTATCTGATTAGATGTTGCCAGCAGGTATCTTTTGGCCTCCAGGATAATATGTTCATTAATAAGTTCTGAACAGGTTTTGCCCAGGGTTTCTCTTGTGATTGCATTAAGCTGATACATGGAAAGATTCATCATAGCAGCATATTCAGATACTGGCTTATGGTTAAACACATGCGTCTCCAAAAGTGATAATAATTCCTCAAGCCTCTCCTGCATATAAAGGTTGACATTTCCGGAAGGATCGCTGCTGTACTGCCGGGCAAGCTCTATAGAGAAAATATTCATATTTGCCTTAATAACCTCCCAATACCCTTCTTGTTTCTCTTCATATTCCTGAAAGATATAAGTCAATATAGTGAGCAACTTTGAAAACCTGTTGGCACTAAGTTGATAATGGTTGATTTTACTTGCCTTACGTAATAAGGGGTTTGAAAAATCATCTCTGAATTGTATCAGATATCCAGTACTTTCTGCCTTCAGTACAAGTTGGTGTACCTGCCCGGGACGCAGGAAGAAAACAGCATTGTCGCAAACCGTATAAGGAGTAAAGTCTATATCATGATTACCTGCTCCTTTTTCTAAAACCAGAATATAAAAAAAGTGGTGCCTGTGCAATTCCTGAACCATGTCTTTTCCAGCAAGTAAAGTCCCAATATCCCTTATGCTAAAGCTTTCAGAAAAATCCTGCTCTTTTTGTGTTCCGTGAATATGTCTTATTGGTATTCTGTCCATTTGGATAACTGTTATCCAAATCTAGTTACATTTTACACAACAATTGATTGGATTGTCCGGTATCTTTACATAAACTGTGCAGTATTCAAACAAATCCTGTTACAAATTAATTTACAGGTAAATTTGTGATTATTAAATAATAGGAAATGGATTTTACAGGCTACCAACTATACTTTCAGACCGTATTAAATGGCGAACAGACCATCCATCCATACGAAAATCCGGCATACGTGAACTATACCAGGCTTAATTGGGCCAGGCAGCAGCGTTGGTTTAAAGTGGGCGAATTAAATAATGAGCTGGCAGGATTAATTAAAAGTATTAAATCCGGGCAGCAGTGGGTTGTTATTACCGAACCCTGGTGTGGGGACGCTGCGCATACCCTGCCATTCATTCACAAGCTTATCCAACTGAATCCTTTCATCAGACTGGACCTTCAGCTTCGCGATACTCCACCACTCCTGATAGAACATTATCTCACCGGCCCAAATCAAAGCAGGTCTATTCCCAAACTGATCATCAGAAACGACGATGGTAATGATCTGTTGGTCTGGGGGCCCAGACCACTGGCCTGTCAGCAACTTTACAATCGCCTGAGGGCAGAACAGGCGGAGGACGAGGAAACAAAGCTGCAGTTGCAAAACTGGTATAATCATGATAAAGGAAAAAGTTTTCAGCAGGAACTGCTGACCGCACTCACTATCATCTCCCGCGCAGATGCTGACAGCACTTTATAGCCTTCGGCACTTACCCAAGTACCCATGTGGTGAGTTTTGAGAACGATCAGATAAAATTTTCTGATGGAGAAGTCATTGAAGCCCAAACACCGCGGTAATTAATCTAAATGTATACTATATGAAAAACTATACGTCTTATTCTGCGGCCTGCACCTGGGATGAACTTTATACTACCGGAGCCGGACCGTACAGGGACTGACTTAATTCACCCGCTTCAATAACTCACTGTTATAAATACTTACCGGTGAAATAACATTTTCATCAAGAGGGATATGGTCACCATATCTCTCTTTCATTTTTTGTTTTACCGCTTCACTACTCAGATCAAAATTCCTCAGTTTCTCTAACTGACCTACTTCTAATCCTGTTGTTTCTTTATATACTTTCCAGACTAATTCAGAACAATAGATATTGTCATCTGACCAGTCAAAATAAATATCATAATGTTTTCCGGCAAAGCGGTCCTCTACCTGTTTCATCTTCTCCAATACCGCAGGCGTCAGTATCTGCTCCCGTTTTTTCAACCGCCTTATTTCAAATTTACCTCCTTCTCCCCTGGCTATCCATTTACTTAAAGGTGTTAGCTTAACAGGTCCTACCGCTTCAAAAACAAACAACTCATTGCCCTTTTTGTACACGATCCCGCAATGACTGTACTTTGAATGCGTAGCCAACTGGATAGCCTTACTTTGCCCGGACGAAGATGTCTGGAAAATAATATCGCCATCCTTTATTTTATGATGACTCATCCTGTTGACAGCATATCCCGTTATACCAACAAGTAACAAAAAGACAATAACCAGTTTTGTTTTCAATGTTTCATCTTTTTAAGTACATCACACATCACTTCTATTTCCTCTTCTGTATTATAATAATGTACGGAAGCCCTTACAACATTACTCAGCTGATTTTTATTCATGTATATCAATGTTGACCTAGCTATTCCCACAGAAACATTAATATTATTTTCCGCCAGTTTGCTTTTTACAGTGCCACTCTCTGTTCCGTGTAAGGAGAAGGTCACTATCCCACATTTCTGGTCTCCAATATCATGCACTGTGACCCCTTCCATCTCCCCCAGCCTAAGACGCATTATACCAGCTAAATATTGTATACGCTGCCAGATTCTGTCTATACCAATGTTAAGCGCATACTCAATTGCCTTCCCCAAACCAAGGGTCAATGCGCGGCTCTTTTCATATAATTCAAACCTGCGGGCATCATCCCTTAATTTATAATCATCCTCACTTATCCACTCTATGCTATGCCCATCCATAAATAATGGCTTCACTTTATCCTGGGCCGCTTTCCTTATAAATAAAAAACCGGTACCCCGTGGCGCACGCATATACTTACGTCCTGTTACTGATAACATGTCGCAATCGATCTCCTTTACATCTATAGGCACATGCCCCGCACTCTGACAAGCATCTACCAGATAAAGGATATTGTTTTTACGGGCGATCTTACCGATTTCTACAATCGGCATCATACCACCCGCTGAAGAAGCGATATGGGTGATAGCGATCAATTTCGTTTGGACTGAAATCGCCTCTTCCAATGCTTTTAATGAGAAATTCCCCTTTGCATCATTCGGTATCACCTTAAAGACAATGCCATGCACTTTCTGTGCATGTAAAAATCCTATCAGGTTACTCACATACTCCATCTCTGAAGTAATTACCTCATCCCCCTTTTTAAAATCAATCCCGTTAAATAATATGCCCCAGCCCACACTGGCATTCTCGACAACAGCCACTTCACTCACATCGGCATTGATCAGTTTAGCGATCAGGGTATAAGTGTTTTCCAATGCCACACTGTACTTATTCTCAGCTTCATATCCACCCAATAAGGCTTCGTCTTTCAGGTATTCGATCACCGTGTCAACGACTATATCCGGGTTCAGGGAAGAACCTGCGTTATTAAAGTGGATTTTTCCGGCTGTTCCTTTAGTTTCAGCCCTGAATTGCTGTATTTCCCGGGGGTTCAATGCTGTAGTTTCCATACCGCAAAGTAAAACCATATATCCATATTAAAACAGATGCAGAATTGTTTTTTTTGACCAGATCAGATTTGGGCAGATTAGCCACTATGATACATTCCCCTTCAATTCCCCTCATGCATTACAGCCCTGAAAATTCATTAACAGGCCATTTAAAAAGTTCTCTGATGGCTCATTCTATCATCATTCCTTTATCACACCTATAGCACTCCTATATCATTCTACTGGCATTCCTATATCCAAACGATATAGGAATGATGAAAGAATGCTGAAGGAATGAGCTTTCAGCGATGAAGGGATATAGGATTTATACTCAAACCACAGTCTAATAAAGCATAGAGCACGATATTTTGAGACTTTTGTCTCAGGTAGGGTTTACAGACCTGCTTTACCTTTATGGAATGGAATGGTATCACTATTTATCCGGCTTCTTCGCAGGCGTTTTTTTGACCAATGCACTCCCTCATTTCGTGCATGGCATTTCCGGCAACAAATTTCCTACTCCCTTTTCCAAACCGGGAGGAATAGGATTATCGTCTTCCACGACGAATGTTATATGGGCTTTGTTCAATATGGTTGTGGGATATCTCCTGCTGACTGCCGGGCCTTTAAATATCCCCGTTTTCTTTGCAGGAATTGCGGTGATAAGCATCTTCTCAAGTATCCATTTCCAGCGCAAGCATAAAGAAGATTAAAACCACTACTATACGGTAATATTCCTTCAGTTCTTTCCGGAAGACGGAAAGCGCTAAAGGAATATTTTTTTTGATTCAGAAAAATTGTATAACCTTTGTATAGCAATTAAAAATAAAATGGACACTGATTCATTTAATCTTACAAAGTTTTTTTACCATCCCTTCACCATCTTTAACACTTCTCCTCCAAAGATCTAGTTAAACTACCTATACAACTCCTTGTACATGATTGTACATGGTCCAATACCTATTACTTCAACAAAATACATATGGAATCAACTGTTTTAATTAAGTGGCTGATAATCATCGGCCTGCCCATTCTATGCCTGGTTCTTTACCGCATTATCCTCCGTACTTTCTTCGGTGTTATTATTGTTCCTGAAGATAAGATCGGACTTGTTACCAAAAAGTTCGTATTAGTAGGTAACCAGTCGTTACCCGAAGGCCGTATCATCGCTACGGACGGTCAGGCTGGTTTCCAGGCACAGACACTTGCTCCCGGTGTTTATTTCGGGAAATGGTTCTGGCAATATGATGTTACTTTCCAGCCCTTCACCATCATTCCTACCGGTAAAATCGGTCTTGTACTGGCCAAAGATGGTACAGAGCTGCAACCGGGCGCCGTATTGGCCCGTCGCGTAGATTGCGATGCCTTCCAGAATGCCAAGCATTCCTGCGCAATGGCGGACAAAAAGGACGTCAGACAGCTATTATGACACCAGGTTCTTATCGTATTAACACGTTCATTTTTGAAGTGGAAATAACGGATATGATCAACGTACCTGATAATGCGGTGGGTATTGTGACCACCATGGAAGGTAAAGCCATCGAAAGCGGACAGATTGCCGGTAAGATGATCCCTAACCATAACAACTATCAGGATACGGATACCTTCCTTGCTGCCGGTGGTTACAAAGGTTTACAGGAACAGGTGATCCTCTCCGGATCTTATTTCTTAAATCCCTGGTTTGCGAAAGTGGAAATGCTGAAGATGACCGAGATCCCTATCAGCCATGTGGGTGTTGTGATCTCTTATGTGGGTAGTGACGGGGAAGACCTGAGTGGTGTTGAATTCAAACATGGTAACATCGTTGGCAAAAACCATAAAGGTGTATGGGCAGAGCCACTGGGGCCAGGTAAATATCCTATCAACCCTTATATCATGAAGGTAGAATATGTGCCTACTACCAACCTGGTTTTAAACTGGGCGGCATCACGCAGTGAAGCACACCAGCTGGATAAGAACCTTTCTACTATTACAGTACGTAGTAAAGATGGGTTTACCTTTAACCTGGATGTGGCACAGATCATTCATATTCCTGCCATAGAAGCGCCTAAAGTAATTGCCCGTTTCGGTAATATGGGTAACCTCGTCACACAGGTACTGGAACCTACCATCGGTAACTATTTCCGTAACTCCGCACAGGATTCCGATGTCATCGACTTCCTGAAAAGCCGTAAAGAAAGACAGGAATCTGCCAGAAGTCATATCGGCACCGTGCTGGAACAATACAACGTATTCGGTGTGGATACACTGATCGGAGATATCGTTCCACCTGAAAGTCTGATGAAAACACTGACCGACCGTAAAATTGCGGAAGAGCAGAAAGTGACCTACGAAACGCAGATGCGTGCGCAGGAAACAAGACAGGCGCTTGAAAAGGAAACAGCGATCGCAGAGATTCAGAAAGAGATTGTAAAGGCAGATCAGGGCGTATTGATCGCTGAAAGAATTGCAGATGCTACCGTGAAGAAAGCAACCGGTGATGCCAACAGTATGCGTTTACAGGCCAATGCGGAAGCCGACAGGATGAAGCTGATGGCAAGTGGTGAAGCAGAAAAAGTACGTCTGTTAGCAATCGCTGAAGCAGAACGTACAGAACTGGTAGCGAAAGCGGATGCAGAGAAAATCACTTTAACGGGTAATGCAGAAGCAGGAAAGATACTGGCTATCGGTAAATCCAGCGCTGAATCTTATAAACTGGCAGTGGAAGCAATGGGAGGAAATAACTTCACTCAACTGAAAGTGATGGAAGCGATAGGTGAACAGCATATCAAGATCATGCCTGATGTACTGATCAGCGGTGGAGATGGCGCTAATGGCCCTATCAGTGGCTTATTAGGATTAAAATTGCTGGAAGAGTTAGGGAATAAAAAGACCAATGAATCAAAAGCTGATAATCTTTAATGCTATCATAAAAAAGGAAAGCTGCCCCATAAAAGGGCAGCTTTCCTTTTTATATTAATACCGGTATAAGACTTATTTTTTAGGATAAACCGGGTTAATTCCGGCTGCTTTTAATTTTTTGATCACGCCTTCTGCCAGCTGCCTTCCCTGTGTTACACCATTCTCAATAGCATCGCGATAATGGATGCCACCATACAGGCGGGAAATAGCAGCTTCCTGTGAAGCCTGGTTAAAAGAGGTAAATGAACGTGCAGGGATTTCGAACATCTCTTCGGAATTATCAGTAAAGGAGAAGTTATCTCCCAGCATATAAGTTAATACGGTCGATTCCGCAGTAGATGCAATACTATGTCCGCTCACATACTCAGGGAATGGGGGTGTTTGCAGCAGTGGCTTCCATTTAGCATCAATATTCTTCTGGATGAACGTTTCAGGACGAACACGGTTAGTGGAATATTTCGTATCCCAGCAGGCAATAAAAGCATCCATCATGGTAGTAGCAGAGATAGCATGTAAGATGATGGTATGATCAAAATCAAGGTTTGCTTTTCGTGCAGCGATCCCTGTTACATTCATCCAGTGACCACCTGGCGTAATCTTCTTAAAACCAATGGCCATATGACCATAAGTGCTTACTGCAAAAGGATTACAATCCCAGAAGGAAGCAATGTTCAGATATTCCTGGTTATCTTTCAGTGCGGCACTGGTACGATATACTTCCATGTTTAACTTATAAAAATCACTGCTGGTATCTTTGCTGAACGGTGTAGGTGGCAAAGCCGGATACTGATTACAGGAATCAATGATCATAGGCCTGATGGTACGCCAGTGTGGCTCTACCGCATCCATGTAGGCAGGCGGAGTAGGATACCAGTATGCGTCTCCTTTTAACGGAGTATAACGTAAACGGGTACTTAACTTACCATAACCATCTCCTTTAGACCATTTCACAATCTGTGCAGCTACCTCTGTAGCTGCAGCCACAGAATGTTTAATGATACTATCAGGTACTTTATCTTTCTTAAATAACGCTATCAGTTTTTCCTCATCCTGTTGCAGCATAAAACCGGAAGGCAATAATTGTTTACCGGCTTCCAGAATAGCATATACCGCGGCAACATGGTAATCATATTTACCCACCGTATCGCTGATAGTGATAACAGGATATGATTTAATGAATCCTTTAGGCGAAGGAATGTCTTTATTATTCATGGCTACTATCTGGTAAGCAGCCAGGGTGGCATAACTATAAAAACGGGTAGCCGCCGGTGGATTGATTACATCATGCATCATCACCATCGTCAATGAAAAAACAGAAGGCTGAATATAATCAACGATACCCCGATTCTCTTTCTGCTGTGCGTATCCAAACTGACAAAATAATAATAGTCCTATGATAAATCTTTTCATGGTTTACTTTTCTTTATAGAGTGATACACCTTCATTATTAACACCTACGATCACATACTTCTTACCGCCAATCGTGATAGCGGTAGCTGACTTCACATCGCCCTTTACAGAAAGACCCGCATCCGGCTGATCAACATAACTGAAATCTCCTTTACCATTGCCTTTGAGCAGACAGCCATAACAGGCGTCTATACTTCCCAGTTTTAGTCTGTTATCGCTGTGATTACCGAACAATAAGAGGTCCGCTTTACCATCATGGTCAAAATCTCCTGTCACTATTTTTGAGACCACAGAGAATTGTGCCTGTGACGGTAACGGATCAGGAATAAATTTTCCGTTTTTATACAACAGGCATATTGTTCTTGTTTCATTGACCGTCAGCTTACCTGCTTTTGCAAGATCTTCCGGAGCGATAATTTCCTTCATGGTAGCATTCGCATAGTTCTTATAAGAACTGAATTTCCGGCGCATCGGATAAATCTGGTCATTTAGTTCATCCCGGCTAACAAAAGGATAACTCACTCCCTGTATATAAAAGTTCAGGAATGGATCGATAGAACCATTCTTATCGAAATCTGCATAGTATAATTCAGCAGGTTCTTTTGCAGACACATGGATCTGTGTATTATTACCCAGATTACCTGCGATGATATCATCATGCCCATCACCATCTACATCTGCCAATGATAAGCTGAACCAGAAGCCACCCAATGGCTGATCAAAGTATGCTGCTGTTTTATCTGTGAACCCGGTAGCCTTATTGGCAAATACCATTACAGGCATAAACTCTCCGCAGATCACGAGATCTTTTCTGCCGTCATTATCGAGGTCCGACCATTGTGCATCTGTGATCATACCTGCTTTGGCAAAAGGCACGTCCGCGACGGTAAACTGACCTTTGCCATTATTCACCAACAGGTAGGAAACCGGTGCTACAGGATACTGGCCAGGGATTACGCGGCCCCCTACAAAAAGGTCTATATCACCGTCATTATCAAAGTCACAGGGACGAACACAGGATTTACTATTGGCACTTAAATCGGGTAAAGCCTGCTTTGTACGGTAGAAGTTTCCCTTTCCGTCATTAAGGTATAGCTGATCCTGTAATGAAGGCGTATTAGGGTCTATAATGCCATATCCACCCATAGCCAGATAGAGATCAGGGAAACCATCCCCATTCGCATCAAAGAATGCCGCATCAGCTACCATCGTCTCCGTCTCATCTTCCAGTGTCACTTTATCGTTCGCAGCAAAACTGCCATCTTTCTGTTGCAGGTAAATCTTTCCGGGCTTCTCCGTATCTCCGCTGATAAAGAGATCTTCCAATCCATCCTTGTTCACATCTGCTTTTGCTATTACAGGTCCTGCTTTGGAATACATAAACATCATCAGTAACTGGCGTTTAAAATCGTTCCTGCCGTTATCAGTATGTTTATAGTCTATGATGCCATTTGTTTTGCTGAAGATGCCTTTTGGAGAAGGAGTAACGGTAAAGGTAGCATCAGGAGCATAATCTACTTTCAGCAATTCGTTGGCTGCCACTCCTTTCATGTGCTGCACCTTATTATCCGGCCATATGATACGAACAGAATCTATGGTAGTAGCATTGCCCAGTCCAAACAACAGTTGAGTAGATACAGCAGAGAGATACCCTCTGTTGGGATTTACTTCCTGGAATTGTGACAACCCGTTTGAATACACATATACTTTAGCGCCGATAGCATTGGTATTAGCACCGTTCCCTTTTAATTTAAAGGCGATATAAGAAGTATGATTGTTCTCCCGGCTCATATTCTGATAGATGGACGCTTCATCATCAATGTTATTCACTACAAGGTCCAGGTCTCCGTCGTTATCCAGATCGGCATATACAGCGCCACTGGAAATACCGGATTTATTCATGCCCCAGTCTGCCTGCATATTGGAGAAGGTGAGGTCATGTTTATTTTTGAAGATGTAGTTTTTAAGTGAGGTAGAAGGCATAGAAGAAACCAGCTCCATGAGCTTCACAGGCTCGCGGTCAATGGCCTTTTTCACTTTATAGTCACCCCAGTATTTAAGGAAATCTTTGTTGGTATAATCGCGGAGATAGCCGTTTGTAACGAATATATCCTTAAAGCCATCGTTATCAAAATCTGCTATCAGCGGGCACCAGCTCCAGTCGGTATTGGATATCCCGGCCATCTGCCCTATTTCGCTGAATGTACCATCTCCGTTGTTCAGCTGCAACATGTTGCGCATGTACTGCTTGTAGAGGTTCTGTGACTGCATCAGTTCAAAGGTTTCGTAGCTCTCCTGTAGTTGCAGGAGTTTCTGTCGCTGGTTGTCTTCGGGCAGCATATCCAGGGTCATGATATCCGGTAAGCCATCGTTGTTGAAATCTGCGATGTCCACGCCCATTGAAAACTGGGAAAGATGCCTGAAGCAGCTTTTGGAATCTTCGTTAAAAGTACCATCATGATTATTGATATAACAATAATCAGGTTCGTTATAATCATTGGTTACATAGATATCCTGCCAGCCATCCTGGTTCACGTCCGCAATAGCCACCCCCAGTCCAAAGGTGAGCGGGTTTTGTATAATACCTGCTTTCCGGGATACATCTGTAAAATGATTGTTATCGTTCCTGTACAATTTATTACCGGCCAGGGAATCGGTTTCATTCTTTAACTGGGCAAAGTCTATGTTATCGATTTTCTTCACATTATGGTTTAGCAGGAACATGTCCAGGTCACCGTCATTATCGTAATCAAAGAACACCGCATTAGTGCTATATCCCGGATCGTCCAAACCATAGGCTGCTGCTTTTTCTTCAAACTTCGCGTTGCCTTTATTGATGAACAATTGGTTTCTGCGCAGTTCATCACTGAATTTGCCGGAGTAACATACGTAAATATCCAGCAAGCCATCCCCATTCACATCCGCCATTGTTACCCCTGTTTTCCAGCCGCCCTGTTTGCCTTCAAGGCCTTTACCGGCCTCTTTGGTAATGTCTTTAAATTTCATGTTGCCCATGTTGAGATATAACTTATCGGGCATCATATTGGCGGTGAAATAAAGGTCCTGCAAGCCGTCATTATTAATATCGCCTACGGCAACGCCGCCGCCGTTATAGAAATATTCGTAAGCCAGTACATTGAGTTTTTCTGTCTCATTGAGTGTGTTACTGAACTTTACATTTGTTGTTTTGGAGGGGAGTAACTGAAAAAGCGCTTGTGCTGTAGTGATACCGGGAAAGATGAACAGCAGTAAAATAAGTAATCGTGTTGTGGTAGTGGAACAATTCATTGAAGGAAGTTTTTTTTAGAAACGCACTACAAAAGGAGAAGGCAAAAAGGTAAAAGTTAATGCAGCCGAAGCCACATTAACTTTTACACATGTTCAATAGTCAAAAAGCTCTTACAAATTATTTATTGTGCATCCCACCATATTCTGGAAGTCCATGTATCACCACCGGATAAACGGCCTACAGCAGTATTGTAGTTTACAGTGTTAAGCGTCGCTTCTGATGGTGGATAAGGCTGCCTTCTCGGAATAGTACCATTGGAGAAATTACCAGAGTATACTACCGGAGTCAGTACGGGATAATCTGATCTTTTCCAGTTAAGGTATGACTCAATATAATTAAACGCCAGTCCGGTAGTAGCCCAGTATTGCTCATTGATCTGTTTCAGGGAAGCAGTAGTAGAACTTATATCCAACGGATGTGCAGCCGCAAAAGCCGTAGCAGTTGCAGAGGAAATCGTAAGATCTGTACCAAGTGAGGCCAATTCGGTCTGCGCTGCCATTACACCATTTGCATAATGTACTGCAGCAGTACTACCCACATTCCATCCTCTTGCAGCAGCTTCAGCCAGCATCAGTTCTGTTTCTGCATAAGTCAGTACAAAAATGGGAGCATTGGTATTAGCGTATACCGTGTAACGTGGACGGGAATATTTGCCAATCGGGCTACCGGTAGTAGCACCCGGATAAGTAGGATTAGTAAGCAGATTACTGATATCTGTTGTGCTACCATTCAGGTCAAACCCATTGGGCATACCAATTTGTTTAGACGAATCTACGATACCAGCAACAGCATTTCCGTTTGTTTCTGCATCAGTAGATATTTCCGCGCATACAGTCAATCTGGGATCGTTATTCTTTCTAAGATAATTGATCAATGTTCTACTCCATTTTGTCTGATAAATATCTACACCATATACCCTGTTCTGTGCATTATCATGTCCGTTGGAATTTTGCACAGCCAGCACTGCATTATCAGCATTACTTGCGAAAGTTCCACCGGCAGCAGCTGCCTCTGCCCATTTCTGTGCAGTGGTGGCATCTATTTTAGTTAAGCGCATAGCCATGCGTAACATTAACGAATAACCGAACTTCTTCCATTTGGCAACATCTCCTTTATAATACATATCACCGGTAGCTACTGTTTTACTTGCATCTAACATAGCGATAGCAGCAGTCAGTTCTGTAAAGAAGGAATTATAGATATCCTGTTGTTTATCGTATACGGGCAGTGTGATCCCTTCTTTTCCCTGGAAAGCCTGGGAATATGGAACGTCTCCATACACATCTGTTACCTGCTGCATGATCATCAGTTTCATGATTGTACTAACAGCAGTTACATTTGCCTTGGTAGCATCAGCTGAAGTTAACTTGATCGCTTCAGCTACCAGGTTACCTGCACCGGTATAGTACTGGTCAGTAGCACCATAATCAGTATTCCATATACGGCCCTGGTAATCGGGGGTAGACCCTGATGCCACGTATTTATCCGGGTTGGACAAATAGTTGGACTGCAGAGAAGAAGTGGAAGCCAGTGTTTGCGCCCACATACTGGAGAACAGGAATAAATTATATCCCTGTGAAGAAAAAGCCATCTGACCACTTGTGATCAGGTAATTCGGATCGAGCAGATCTGCACTGGTTGCCTTTGGATCCGTATTAATTGCATTAAAATCTTTGGTACATCCCACCTGTAGAAGAGCAGAAGCAATACCAATATATAAGAGTATTTTTTTCATGTCTATACTTATTTAAATTTGATATTAACGTTCACTCCATAAGTCCTGGTAGAAGGAACACTTGTACCTTCGATACCTGCATATCTAACCAGGGTAGAGAATCCTGCTTCAGGATCGATGTTATCTGAATGTTTCATGATTGTCCAGAGGTTACGTCCAACCAGGGAAATCTGGGCACTGCGTATCAATGGTAAACCTGACAATACTTTTTCAGAAATAGTATAGCCAAGTGTCACCTGACGTAACTTGATGTAATCTCCGTTCAGCACACTTGTAGATGTGATACCGGTTGCAACCTGCTGGAAGTATGCTTTTGGCGTAACAGCTGTAGTATTTGTGGTACCATCTGCATTTACACCTACAGTTATCGCATTTGCATCCCTGCCTACCAGTGTTGATTTATTCAGACCACGTAAAATGGTGTATGCCTGGGTTGCGGAAAGGATTTTATTACCATAGTTATAATCGATCAGGAAAGACAGATTAAACCCTTTGTAGTTAAAATCATTGTTCAGACCACCATACAAAGTAGGTAATACAGAACCCCAGTTTTTCAGTGCACCTCTCACAGGTAAACCACTCGCTACAATCATCTCACCTTTTGCATTATAAGAGTAATCATATGCCTGGATCTGTGGACCTGCCATACCTTTCACGAATGCGGTTACACCGGATCCGGGAGCAGCACGGTAAGTACCCTGGCTTACGGTATTACCATTCTGATCGGTTTCCAGGATCTTATTCTTCACTGAAGTAAGGTTAAAGGAAACATTCCATCCAAAGTCTTTTGACTGTACAGGAGTACCGGTCAGCAATACTTCCAAACCTTTATTCTGGGTACTACCGGTAGGTACATATCCCTGGGAATAACCAGTTGAAGTACTGAAAGAAGACTGCATAATTTCATTCCTTGTTTTGCGGTCAAAGTAGGCGATATCCAATCCTAAACGGTTATCAAAGAATTTTACTTCCGCACCTACTTCTATTTCTTTCACCTTGAATGGTTTCAAAATACCACTTGGTAAAGAATTGCTGAATCTGGCAGTAGGATAACCATTAACGGTACCTTCCAGAGAATAATAAACAGAAGTTTTGTAAGCATCAGCAGGTTCACCACTTGTTTGTGCATAAGAAGCACGTACCTTACCATAACTCATATGAGGTATATGTGCTACTTCGGAGAATATAAAGCTACCTGATACAGATGGCGTAAATATGTGTGTCTGACTGCTTGGTATTCCAACACCTGCAAGAGTAGAGAATGCATCATACCTGCCTGTAGTATTTAATGTGAGGAAGTTTTTATAACTCAGATCCACTGTGTAATACCCGGAATGAGATTCTTTCTTATAATAATCATAATTCCTGTTATAGGAATACACGTTGGAAGGTGTATAAAAATTATCAATAATGAAAGGACCACCACTGATGGTAACATTATCAAATCCATTCTTCAGAATGTTAGCACCTGCTACAACATCCAGATGAAGGTCTTCAGTCAGCTTAGTACTGGAACCCAGGAAAAAGTCACCGTTTAACTGGTAATACTGAATCGTCTGCATGTTAATGCTACCTGAATGGCCCGGATAAGTAGAACCAAAAGTATAATCAGTTCCGGAAGGCTCAATTTTTAAAATACGGTCGTTTGACAGATCATATCCTAAACGTCCCTGTGCATATAACCAGCTTGTAAGGTCATAACGTGCAGTAATCGCACTGATAAAGCGTTTCCTGCTGATATTATTTACATACTTATTTATTACGAACCATGGGTTGGTAACATAGTTATCATCACTGAATACTATTTCACGACCAGTCGCTGGGTTGAAACCTGGCTTCAGGATGTCTTCGTTAATGTTAGGAGCGAGGAACAATCCATTATTTGCGTTCAGCGGTCCGTCACTCAACTGTGGTTTATTCTGTTGCTGTTCATCCACATAGTTTGCCATTACCTTCACATTCAACTTGTCAGTGATTTTCTGATCCACATTCAGGTTGATGCTTTTCCTGGTAAGACCACTGTTACGAACAATAGACTGGTTGTCCAGGTTCGACATTGACAAACGGAAAGTACCTTTTTCTCCGCCACCGGATACAGAGACTGTATTAGTGAAAGAAGGCCCTTTTCTATAGAAATTAGCAATATTCTTTTTATAAGGAGAGTAAGCATAAGATTTACCATCAAACTGGGTAAAGGAAGAACCATCCATTTTGCCACCGAAAGCAAACCTTGCAGCTCCCTGTGCATCTGCAGCATTCACTGGTTTCACACCGTTCAGGCCCTGACCATATGTATACTGGTAATCTGTATAATCTATCGCTTTATCTATTGCGTAGTTCATGTTATACTCAACAGTGAAAGCACCTTTTTTACCAGACTTGGTAGTGATCTGGATAACACCGTTAGCTGCTCTTGCACCATATAAAGCAGATGCTGCCTGACCTTTCAGTACAGTCATGCTTTCGATATCATCCGGATTGATATTACCGATACCATCACCGGCATCAGCACCACCCCACTCACCAGCAGCACCACGCTGTGTATTGTCCATAGGTACACCGTTAATTACAAATAACGGAGAACCTGCCTGGTTCATACTTGGCATACCTCTTAACAGGATACGGGCTGATGAACCCGGACCGCCGCTTGAACCATGCACACTCACACCGGCAATACGGCCTCCGAGAGAAAGTGCTACGTTACTTTCCCTTGCCTGAGTCATCAGTGATCCATCAATTTTAGAAACAGAGTAACCTACTTTACCTACATCTTTAGTAATACCCAATGCCGTTACCACCAACTCTCCCAATTGAGTGGCAGATTCGTCCATCAACAGATCGAGTGAAGATTGATCGGCAGTAACCTGCATAGATTTAGTACCATATCCTACAAGTGAAACCTGCAATGTAAAAACACCCAAGGGGGCATTTAATGTGAAAGAACCATCATTACCTGAAACTGTAGCGAGATTCTTTCCTTTAGCCAAAATAGTTACACCTGGAAGTGGTGCCCCTGATTTTGCATCTTTGACAGTTCCTTTCAACTGTCTTGTTTGGGCAAATGCTACTGAAGACAGTAGCAGCGCAATAACCAGCAAACGAAGTTGTCTCATTATCGATTTAGTTTTTGGTTTGAAAATAAACGAGCGCCTTGCACTCTCTCTGATTCACGGGCAAAGAGCTCCGGATTGGTCCTACATTTCATCATTGTTCCTGTTTTTCTGTTTTATAGTATTTAATGAGCAATACGATGTCAGCTCGCCTTTTAGGCAAGAATTTGGTTGAGTATTCTGAAATGATTATTTAATTAAGTAGAGCTATTTTTTCATTGTTTTTGTTTTATAGAATTAAAAAATGAGCAATACAAATCCTGCTCGCCTTTTAGGCAAGAATTGGTTGATCATCCTGAAGATGATTATTTATTAAGTGGTGTTATTTTTTTTCATTGTTCAACTGCTATAACACACACGAATTATCACTAAGTTCAAAACCAGATACAGGCTATCAGCCTGTTATATTTATCTCAATAAATTTTCCATAATTGAAGACGGCAAAATGAGGCAGTATATCTCTCAGATTACTAATGTCTCATACCGTATTATTCCAAAAAAATGAAGTGTTTTTCTATTACGTGATTAAAAGATTATTGGTTACTTCCCGAAAATTCAATTGTTCAATAATTCACAATGACAAGTACTATTAAATTACAATGTCCCACACACCGTATTATCCTAAAAAATGAAGTTTTTTCTGTTACGTGATTACAAGATTAATTGGTTGCTTCCTAATAAAAATTCAATAGTTCAATAAATCCAATGATAAGTTCTCTCGAGATAATACGTTTAACACAACAAGCTCTATTCTGCGTTCTTAATACATTCACTGTTTACGTTCACTGTTATTCTAACACAAAGTACTAAATTTTAACATTTTGTACAATAGCCAAGAAGTTCCACATAGTTATAACCTATTAAGAGTTAAAACAAATACTATTTTAACAACTACTGGCAGTATATACGCTTTACTCCATTTTTCTTTGTATCACCAGGGCTTTTCTTTACCCAATAGCTTAATTAACCAAAAAAAACTTGTGAAATAAAGGTTAAATTTTTAGTCTTATGCAAGTTAATATTATTAAATATTTATTCCACCCATATTAGTAATAAATATGTTATTAATTCCTATATTGTTTAAAGACCCAATTCACTAAATCCTTTAACCCATTATCATATAAAGGAATAAAACGCATTCTATGCTTCCTCTCCCTCATAAATAACACCTGACAGTACCCAAATGTTAAATGCTCCCGGGGGCAATTCAATACCGCACCATTCTTATTTTAGTTTATCTGCTTTTACGCCTTCTTTGGTAATCTTTACCGGGATAATAAACCCATTCTCATCAAAATGCATTTCATCTATACAGAGTACCCTGTTATTGGCAGCTGTCTCTGTTAAAGGCCGTCTGTGGTAAACAATATACCAGCGATCCGTACCTGGTACATTAATCACAGAATGATGCCCGGCGCCGGTTGCCACGGCTGTATCCTGTTGTAAAATCTTACCTATCCTCTTAAAAGGACCGGCAGGAGAATCTGCGATAGCATAGGCCACAGAATAATCCGGGCCACCCCATCCCCCTTCAGACCACATAAAATAATATTTACCATTCCTGATAAACATAAAGGGTCCTTCTACATAACCGGATGGTGTAATCTCATTAAAAACAGTATCTACCGTTTTAAAGTCAGCACTCAGTTTTGCAATGTTGCAATGCTGCCAGCCACCGTAAATGATATAATACTGTCCGTCTTTATCATGAAATACAAACTGATCTATAGGTTGCGCCCCATTGTGGAACTTATCTATCAATGGTTTACCAAGGTAGTCTTTATAGGGCCCGGCCGGACTATCTGCCACTGCTACGCCAATCCCGCCTTTAGCGTCATTATTCTGGATATCATTTGCTGCAAAGAAGAAATAGAACCTGCCTTCCTTTTCCACGATAGCGGGCGCCCACATAGCCCTGTTGGCCCATTTTACAGCAGCCGTATCCAGGATATGGTCGTGTTTGGTCCAGTTTACCAGGTCGCGGGAGGAGAAGGCATCAAAAAATACCTGTTTCTCATATCTGTCTGAAAAAGTAGGGTAAATCCAATATTGCCTGCCGAAAATAGCAGCCTCGGGATCGGCATACCATCCCTGGATAATAGGGTTGCCGGACCTCTTTTTTTGCTGTGCATCAGCAGAATACCATAAACCAATAAGTAGCAGCAGCATTAGTGCCTTCCTCATAATATTTCCAGTTTAGGCCTACAAGATAGTAATAGCAGTTTTCTTTTCCCAACACCGTCTGTCATTACAAATGCGGGCTGTATTGAAATTTGTGCTTAATTTTATTTCAGCATTCAAAAATAAGGACTATTGCCAGAGGAGCGGGAATTGATGAAGCAGATCGCCAGAGGGGATGAATCTGCGTATACACTTGTCTTTAATAAATACAGCAAACAGGTGTTTGATGTGGCTATGCTTTACGTAAAAGACACCATTACTGCACGTGAAATAGTACAGGAAGTCTTTCTTAAAGTATGGCTGAAGAGGGAAACTATGCCTTCTATCAACAATTTCGAAGATTACCTCTTTATCCTCACCAGGAACCATATATATGATTCCTTTAAAAAACAGGCCGTACGCAGTAAAGCCTATGATTACCTGTTCCATCACCAGCCTACCGCTGTAGATGATGCCGATTACCGCCTCCAGGACCATCAGTATGAAAATCTGCTGGATAAAGCTGTTTCCCATCTGCCCCCGGAACGTAAAAAGGTATATGTAGCCAGAAAAGAGGGTTTCAGCAATGAAGAGATCTCCCATCACCTTAATATTTCTATCCATACTGTAAAGAAACAGATGCAACTCGCGATGTCCTCTGTACGCACTTTTATCAAACAACGCCTTTCTTAAAAATATTTTCTGCCCCAATACTCCTTTTGATTTTACCGCTCGTCTTTACTCCGTATCTACCGCTGCCAAATGTATCGTTTATGACAACGTCAGAAATTAAGCTATTACTTGAAAAGTATAAGAATAACGAGATCAGTGAGGAGGAATGCCTTCACCTGCTGCGGGAAGTAGCAGATGATGAGCATGCGGAAGCTATTAAAGCAGACATCCTTGCTGCTTTACATAGTAAAGTACCTGATGCAGGCTGGAATGAAGAAGGGATGTTAATGTCCATCTTCAGGGCGGAAAAACCGCGTAGCAGAAAAAGGGGTTACATCGCCCTTGCTGCCGTACTGGCAGGGGGAATGATCATCGTGGGGATCTATACTTTGCCGGAGAAGAAACCGGTAGTTACAGCCAGGGTTGAACACCATGCTTTAACTCCCGGAGCCACAAAAGCAATGCTGACCCTGGCAGATGGTACAGTCGTGCCCTTAGACAGCGCCAGTACAGGCACCCTCGCCCAACAGGGTAATACACAGGTGTTGAATGCCAATGGCCACCTTAGTTATAAGACACAGGGCAATACAGCGGAAGTGATGTATAACAAAGTGATGACGCCTCATGGTGGCCAATACCAGCTTACGCTTGCAGATGGCAGCCGGGTATGGCTCAACGCCGCCAGCAGCATCCGCTTCCCTACAGCCTTTACCGGTAGTGAAAGACAGGTAGAGGTGACTGGTGAAGTGTACTTTGAAATTGCGAAACAGGCTAGTCAGCCCTTTAGTGTGCGGGTGAATGATATAGACATAAAAGTACTGGGGACCAGCTTTAATATCATGGCGTACAGCGATGAACAGGCGGTGAAGACAACCCTGGTGGAAGGCGTCGTACAACTGACACATAACGGTCAGAGCAGCGTACTTAAACCAGGATTACAGGCAAGCCTGTCGGTACAGGACAAACAATTTGTGATTACACCGGCAGATATGGAACAAACCCTGGCATGGAAAGACGGAAAGTTCCGTTTCAGGAACACCAATATCAAAACCATCATGCGGCAGTTATCACGCTGGTATGATATGGACGTGACTTACCAGGGAGATGTTTCTGATATAGACCTTACCGGTGTGATATCCAGGCGGGAAGAGGCAGACAAACTGCTGAAAGCTCTGGAAACCACGCAAAGGGTACATTTTGAAGTGAATGGGAATAAAATTACAGTAATACCACATTAACAATTAAAATTTTCCAGTTATGACCACGTAAGAAATAAATCCACGGCCTGGAAAAAACCGGACCCCGACTGCAATCAGGGCCCGGCAAAAAATGGCTCCAATTTCCTTAACGTTTGAAAATCGATTATTAAGCCAAGAACACAAAAGTATGGAACTACGCGTTACATGCAAATCCCCTGAAAGGAGTGGATTTGTACACAGTAAACTATTGATGGTTATGAAATTAACTGCCATTCTCACGCTGGTATTCTCATTAAACCTGAGCGCCAGATCTTTTTCTCAAACAGTTACCATTACTGGTAAAAACCTTTCCCTCTATGAGGTGTTCAATACCATCAGTAAACAAACAGGATACGAGTTTGTTTACGACGAAAAACTCCTGCAGGGTACCGGTACAATCAGCCTTGACGTAAAAAGCGCTGCTTTACAGGAAGTACTGGACAAATGTCTGAAGAACAAGCCTCTCGCCTATTCTATTGTAGACAAAATAATAGTGATCAGCCCCAGGGCGGTGAAAAAGGAAGTAGCCGCAGTACAACCTGCTGCCCCTGTACAGGGTAAGGTGACAGATGCTGCCGGTCATCCGCTGGCTAATGTAAGCGTGCAGGTAAAAGGGACTACCCGCGGTGCGCTGACAGATGATAATGGTAATTTCTCTTTACAGGCTGAAAGTACAGATATACTGGTGTTCAGCTACCTGGGATTTGAAACGAAAGAAGTACCGGTAGGCAGTAATACCACTTTGTCCGTTGCACTGACCGAATCCAACAAACAACTGGGCACAGTGGTAGTAACAGCACTGGGTATTAAACGTTCTGAAAAATCCATCACCTACGCTACCCAACAGGTAAGCGGTGTGGAACTCACCAAAGCAAAAGATCCCAACCTGATCAATACCCTGAACGGTAAAGTAGCAGGTATGACGATCTCTTCCAGTTCTTCCGGTGTGGGAGGTTCTGCGAAAGTAATTCTGCGTGGTAATAAATCAGGATTAGGAAGCAACCAGGCCTTATACGTGATAGATGGCGTGCCGATGAACAATACGCTCAGTACTCAGCCTAACAGTGCTTATGGTGGTAGCGGCTCTTACGATGGCGGAGATCCTATCTCCAACATGAACCCGGAAGATATCGAAAGTATCTCTGTGTTAAAAGGTGCTTCTGCGGCAGCATTGTATGGCAGCCAGGGTGCAAACGGTGTAATCCTCATCACTACGAAAAGTGGCAAAGCAGGTCGTACGCAGATCAATTTCTCTTCCAGCCTCACCCTTAACCAGGCGGCTTATAAACCTTCTTTCCAGAATAGCTACGGACAAACGGATATAGGTAAAACACAAAGCTGGGGAGCTAAAATTTCCGGGGCCCAGGATAACCTGTCTTCTTTCTTCCAGACAGGTTCAACCCTTACCAACTCTATCAGCCTGGCCGGTGGTACAGATAAAATGCAAACGTATTTTTCTTATGCCAATACGGCTGCCAAAGGCATTGAACCAAAGAATAAACTGGGCAGGAACAACCTTAGCTTCAAAGAAACCGGACATTTCCTGAATGATAAATTAACGGCTGAAGCGGATGTAAACTATGTGACACAGACGATTGATAACACCCCGCTTACAGGTCTTTACTTTAATCCGTTAACAGGATTGTACCTGTTCCCACGCGGACTGGATATGCAACAGTATAAAAATAATTACGAGGTGGCAGATCCTGCCCGTAATTACCTGAAAGTGCAGAACTGGCCTTTCAATGAAGACGTACAGCAGAATCCATGGTGGATCGTAAACCGTAATCCTAACTCATTAAACAGGAACCGCCTGCTGATGAATGCCAGTCTGAAATATGAAGTGACCCCATGGTTAAGCATTCAGGCAAGAGGAAGCATAGACAGGATCAACGATGTGTACGAGCAGAAAATATATGCCGGTACCATCGCGACCCTCTCTCCTGCCAATGGTGTATATGTGTACAGTAACACAACTACCAATCAGCAGTATGGTGATTTATTGGCCAACTTTAATATACCCGTAAATAAAGATATCAGGGTTACCGGTGTTTTAGGCGGTAGTATCCGCGATGTAAAAACCGGTGGTGAGAAATTCAATTCCGGCCAGGACGGGCTTTACTACGCTAATATCTTTACCATCCAGAACTTCAAAAATATCAATGCCGCCAATTCAGGCACCTTACAGGAAAATCATAGTCAGTTCCAGTCTGTTTTCGGTAGTGCAAACATTTCGTATAAAGAATGGGCATTCCTCGACCTGACTGCCCGTAATGACTGGTCTTCCAACCTGGCGTATACGCCTAACAAGTCGTACTTCTACCCTTCTGCCGGTCTTAATGTCATCCTGAGTCAGTTAGCCCATCTGCCTTCAGCGATCAGTTTTGCCAAAGTACGTGGTTCTTATGCACAGGTGGGTAACTCCCCACTGGCCTACCAGACCTTCCCTGCGCAGAATACTATCGGTGCAGGTGGTGGCATCATAGGTAATAATGTAGCGCCTTTTACCGACCTGAAACCTGAGAAAACAGTGTCTATAGAATTTGGTACAGAATGGCATTTCTTTGAGAACCGCCTGAGTGCAGATGTTACCTACTATAAAACCAATACCAAAAACCAGACGTTACAGATCGCGGCCAGCAATGCCTCCTTCTATGATTCTTACTACATCAACGCAGGTAATATCCAGAACCAGGGTATTGAAGCTGTCATCAAATATGATGTGCTGAAAAACACTAAACTGAAATGGAATACCGGTATTAACTATGCGATGAATGATAATAAGATCCTGGAACTGGCGCCTGGTATCAACAGCTTTACATTAAGCGGTGCTTCCGGTTCCAACTATGCTTCCAAATTCTCGGTAGGTGGTTCTTACGGTGATATTTATGGTACCGTATTACAACACGATGCACAGGGCCGTGTGAAGATAGATGCCAATGGCAACCCTATCAAACAGGGTGGTGACTTCGTATATCTCGGTAATGCCAACACGAAATGGCAACTGGGATGGAATAACAACCTGGCTTATAAAGATTTCACCTTGTCATTACTCATAGATGGCAAATTTGGTGGTAAAGTAATGTCTGTCACCCAATCCATGATGGACCAGTACGGTGTTTCCAAAGTAACCGGGGATGCCCGTAATGCAGGTGGTGTAAAAGTAAATGGTGTAGATCCTAACGGTAATGCAGTAAGTACTGTAGATGCGCAGAAATGGTATACTACTATCGGCGGACGTGAAGCGGCTTCCAGTGAATACATGTACAGCGCAACCACGGTACGTTTACGCGAAGTAGCACTGGGTTATACCATACCGGTAAAGAACACCTTTGTGAAAGCATTAAAGCTGTCTCTTGCAGGACGTAACCTGTTTTACTTCTCCAAGAAAGCACCATTTGATCCGGAACTGACCATGTCTACAGCGAACGGACTTTCCGGTGTAGACATCTTCATGCCACCGGCTACACGCAGTTATGGACTGACACTGAATGCTACTTTTTAATTTGCTAAAACGAGAAAAATGAAACGCTATTATATATCTCTTTGTGTTGTAGGACTGGCCTTGCTGCTGGGTGCCTGTACAAAAAACTTTGAACGATACAACACGGATAACACCGGTCTTTCCAATGGTCAGCTGGGTGCTGATTTTAACGACCTGGGTGCTTATCTTAAAACTGCGGAAATGTCTATCATTAACTTCTCCGGCGGTGGTGATCCCAACTCTTACCAGTTACAACAGAATCTGAATGCTGACTGCTATTCAGGTTATATGATGTCTCCTACTCCTTTTAACGGTGGGTTGAACAATCTGAATTATTTCCTGGTAAACGGATGGAACGGGGAACCGTTTAAAGTAGGTTATCTCAATATCATGTCGCCTATCCGTAAGCTGCGGAACAATGGAGTAAATAAGAATTTCCCTGCGGTATGGGCAGTGGCACAGATCGTACAGGTGGCAGGCATGAGCCGTCTTACAGATATCTATGGTCCTATTCCTTACAGCCAGGCTGGTGGCTCCAAAACAGATGTAGCATATGACAGTCAGCAGGATGTTTACAACCGTTTCTTCCTGGAACTGGATTCTGCTACTACTAATCTTCGTACTTATCTCAGCGGAACAGATACCCTGCCTTTCAATTTTGCCAACTTTGATCTTGTTTACAGTGGTAATTTCAATAAGTGGTTACAGTTCGCCAACTCATTACGTCTGCGTTTAGCCATGCATATTGTGAGGGCAGATCCTGCCACTGCTAAAGCTCAGGCAGAGAAAGCGCTTGATCCGGCTAATGGTGGTGTGATCACATCTAACGATGGTAACATGACAGTTAAAATGTCCGGTGCCGGCCTTACCAACCCATTGGTATTTATAGCGCAGAACTGGGCTGATACCAGGATAGGCGCTTCTATTATATCTTATATGACAGGATATAATGACCCGCGTACCAGCAGGTATTTTGATAAATCTACAGATGCTGCCTTTCCTGCTCAATATATAGGGATCCGTATCGGTAGTATTACGGGATCCAATTCCAAAGATGATTATGTAGGTTACTCCAGCATCAATTATAAAAATGGAAGTCCTTCTTTTTCGCTGACAACTCCAGTGCAGATCATGACAGCAGCAGAAGTATATTTCTTACGTGCAGAAGTTGCGGTGCGTAACTGGGCGAATGCAGGCAGTACAGCACAAACACTGTATGAGCAGGGTATTAATACTTCAATGACCCAGTGGGGTGCTACTGTTGGTAATTATGTAAGTGATACCACCGGTAAACCTGCTGATTATAAAGATCCGAAGAATGCAGCGAATGATATCAATGCGCTCTCTGATATCAGGATCCAGTGGGACGATGCGGCTGATATAGATCATAAAATGGAACGTATCATTACACAGAAATGGATCGCGATGTTCCCTGAAGGACAGGAAGCCTGGACAGAATATCGCCGTACTGGTTATCCTAAACTGTTCCCTGTTGTAAACAACAACAGTGGTGGTACGATCAGTACTGATGTACAGATCAGACGTTTACCATTCCCACAGAATGAGTATAACACGAATGCAACTGAAGTGAATAAAGCGATCCAGTTACTGGGTGGTGCAGATAATGGAGGAACGAGACTGTGGTGGGATAGTAAACAATAGTTCCTCCTTATATCATAATAGGCTCCGTTAGGAGCCCCGTGTTTGTAGAAAACATTGATATTCTCCTTAATTGACTCCGTAGGAGTCCCCTATTATTCGCGATTTAGGGGACTCCTGCGGAGTCTGTGTTTTGTTGGATAAATTGTTGACTACAAACACGGGGCTCCTGGCAGAGCCTTTTTATTCTACTACCAATGTAGCTATTGAATGCGGTAAACTAACGGTAGGCGCTGCCTTGCCTTTAATCCACAACTGATAAGGTATTTCCTTATCTGTAAGATTTAATACAACTACCGCCAGTTTTCCGTCTTTATTGAGGAAGGCTGTAGTCTGTAACTGTGTTCTGTTGGAAGAACTGATCACACGTTTTGCACCAGGACGGATGAACTTTGAAAAGTGTCCCAGATAATAATAAGCGTTTGTATAAATCAACTCACCGGTTTTAGTATCTGCATGTACAGGTGCAAAACAGAAGTTACCTACGTGATTAGGGCCTCCATTTTCATCTAATAGAATATTCCAGTCAGTCCACGCAACTGTACCACTATTAAAGTCATTCACCATCGAATAACCATATCTCTCACCTATAAACCATTCATTGATACGGTCCCGTTTAAAAGATTCTATACAACCTTCTGTAAATAAGAGGTTCTTGGCAGGAAAAGATTCCTTTACTTTTTGTACGTTACCGAATTGCATATCGCTGCCTGTCCAGGTTTCATACCAGTGATAACCAATTCCCCATACATATTTAGCCGCAGCAGGATCTTCGAGAATCGTGCTTGCACGCTGGAATACCAGGTCCCTGTTATGGTCCCAGGCAATGAGTTTCTTGCTGCTCATCCCCTGCTTCTGCAAAGTAGGGCCAAGATAACCTTTGATAAAATCCCGCTCTTCTTCCGCGGTATAGATACAGGACTCCCATTTCTGTTTGGCCATCGGTTCATTCTGCACAGACAAACCCCATACAGGAATACCCAGTGCCTCATATGTACGGATGAACTTCACGAAGAAGTTAGCCCAGGCCTGGTAGTACTTAGGCAGCAGTTTACCACCCTGCAATACGTTGTTATTGTCTTTCATCCAGGAAGGAGGGCTCCAGGGACTCACAAACAGCGTTAATTTACCCCCTGCTGCAGCAATAGCAGCCTTAATGAAAGGAATGCGGTATTGCTGATCATGTTGTACGCTGAAAGTCTTTAACAGGCTGTCATGCTCTGCAACATAACTGTAAGTATCACTGGAGAAATCACAACTCTGGATGTTGGTCCTGGCCAGTGTATACCCTATACCTTTTACCGGGTTATAATAAGCCTGTAATAATTCCTGTTGTCTGTCCTTTGGCAATTTGGCAAAGGTTTCCGCAGAAGCGTCTGTCAGCGCACCACCAATACCGGTTAAGGTCTGAAAACTTTTAGCAGGGTCTACAAAGATACAGACCTCCGTTTCCATAGGTTGTTTAGAGGGTTTGAAATGCAGTTTACCTGTTTCAGTGAGTCTTAATTTGGTATTCTCCGCGGTTGTAAAAACGGTGATGGTCGTATCTGCCGGGTTCATGCCTTTAGCAGCAGAGGAAGCGAGCAACAGCCCTAAAACAATCTTTCTCATAATAATTACCAGATATATGTGCCTACGGCACCGTTATTCAGTGTAGTGGTTACTATCTTACCGTTAGACTGGATATTAAACGTTTGCGGAGCAGCAGCGCTGTTTAATACGATCAGTACTCTTTTTCCGTCTGGTGTTTTGAAAGCAACGTTTTCCAGCTGGCTGGTAAACTCCGATCCAATCCTTACGGAACCAGGACGAACAAATTTAGCGGCATGCGCAATGATGTAATAAGAAACATTGCGGGAAACAGCGCCGGTGATTGTCAATGCACCCAGACAGGTACTGCAGCCTCCATCTGTATGTGGTTTATAAGCCGGGTCAGCAGCGAGGTTCCATTCCAGTACGTTTCTGCTCCAGTTGCGGGTTGCTCCAATTATTAATGTGCTTACATGCCATTTCAGGTCGCTGGCAAATTCGCCGGGCCCACCTACCCATTGCTCTGTAAAATACACATTCTTGTCAGGAAATGCATTATGGACCTGTGTTAATGCGCTGATATCGCCTCCGTACAGATGGAAAGCAGAGCCATCCACAAAAGGATAGGCAGCTGCATCACCCAGCACAGCTGCAGGGTAATCCGGACGATCTGCATTATGATCGTAAGCGATGATCTTTGTGCCGATACCTGCTGTTTTAAAAGCAGGCCCCAGGTTATTTTTGATAAAGGCGGCCTGTTCAGCAGCCTGCATCACCATACTGGGGTTATTACCGCCATGTAAGGGCTCATTCTGCGGAGTGATGGCATCTATTGTAATACCTTCCGCCTTCATCGCCTGTATGTACTTTACAAAGTATTGTGCATAGGCCGCATAATATTCGGGCTTCAGGCTACCACCTATAAAACTACCTCCTGTTTTCATCCATACCGGAGCAGACCAGGGAGAGCCTAGGATTTTAATATCCGGCGCCAGGGCAATGATCTTTTTCAGTATGGGTATCAGGTCGGTCTTTTCTTTTTCAATACTGAATTGTTGCAGTGTAGTATCTGTTTGCCCGGAAGGTATATCATCATAGGTAAAAGTCGTTGCACTCAGGTCGGAAGCGCCGATACTGATGCGCAGGTAACTAACCCCAATGAATGTACTGTCTGCCTGAAAGAGTTCTTTCAGCAAAGCATCCTGAACGGCAGGCGCCAGGGAATTTATTAAAGAAGCGCTGCCACCGGTGAGTGTATATCCGAAACCATCCATAGACTGAAACGTTTTTGTTTCATCTACTTTGATAGTAGGGTAAATATTCACCGTGTCTTTAAATATCAGGCTGACCGTTTGTTTTTTTAATAGTGCTGATTTATCAGGGTTGGTTAACCAGAACGCTACATCAGAAGCTTTTGCCGGTGGGTCTATTGGTGTAACAGGTCCATTACTACCACCTTTAGAACTACATGCTAAAAACAGGGTTGCTATGCAGGCGATGAATTTATTGTTCATTTATCAATCATTTTATAGACTCTTACATAATCTACCTGCATAGTGGTAGGGAAAATCGTATCATCCACACCATTAGCACCACCCCAGTCTCCTCCTACTGCTACATTCAGCAACAAATGGAATCTTTTATCAAAAGGCCATACTGTATATCCTTTGCCTTCATTGGCAAACTGAAAAATCAACTGATCGTCTATGTATCCGCGCAGGGCATAAGGCGTCCAGTCCATCCGGTATAAATGGAATTCAGTAGTAGCGTTTGCTATCTTCTTAGTACTTGTTTTCTGTGTATTGATCTTGAAGTAATATGCTTCAGTGTGAGAGCTGATATGGATCACATCCGGATCATATCCTACATGCTCCATGATATCTACCTCACCGGACCTGGGCCAGTCTCCGTATGCCCAGTCCGTAGGCAACATCCAGATAGCCGGCCATGTACCTCTGCCTGCCGGTAATTTTGCTTTTACCTCTATACGGCCATAGAGGAAATCGCCTTTGTTCGTTGTTACTAATCTTGCCGAAGTATAATTCTTTCCTTCTTTCGCTTCTTTTTTAGCAGTGATGGTCAATACTCCATTCGCTACTCCTGCGTTATCTATGCTATTGGTATAATATTCCAGCTCATTATTTCCCCAGCCACGACCGCCTATATCATACCCCCATTTTGTACTGTCAGGTAAACCTGTATAGTTAAATTCATCCGCCCATACCGGCGTAGTTTCAAAGGTCCAGCCTTTATCTACAGGTCCTTGTGGTGCTATTGTATCAGTACCGGTAGCACTGCCGCCACCTTTACCTGAACAGGATGTTATTATGCTCAATCCCAGCAACAGAAATAATACTCTCATATTGTATCTTTTAAAAAATGAAGCTGACCACAATATTAGTGATCAGCCTCATAAATGTTGTGAAAACTATTGTTCTTCCATGAACTTCACATTATCCAGGGTAATACCTGTTCCCATGTTACCACCGGCACTGCCCGCTTTGAT
The DNA here is from genome assembly GCF_009758125.1 of Chitinophaga oryziterrae. Lineage (GTDB taxonomy): Bacteria > Bacteroidota > Bacteroidia > Chitinophagales > Chitinophagaceae > Chitinophaga > Chitinophaga oryziterrae. The sequence goes on along the minus strand of NZ_WRXO01000001.1, from coordinate 740,631 downwards.
CACCATGTAAACCGTGGTATCGCTGCCAGCGAATACCATTGTACCACCTTTTCCCTTACCATCGCCATCGCAACCGATCTCTGCCAGGTTACCATCAAATGGTACCAATCCGCAACCAGACCAGGTATTCAAAGCAATGTACTTGGTTACACCCGTACCGGAATAATCAGAACCCTGTGCAGGAGCCTTTGTACCGAAGTATACTTCAAACCAGGTGTTAGTAGCGCCGGTACCTTTTACATCACCGGAGAAAGTGTATTCCCTTCCAGGGATTACCTTTAATTTCTGGTAGATCGCACCGTTAGAATCGCCTGTATTACCAAACTGCATCACACCATTTGTAACCTGGATAGATGTTTGCGTACCACCGGTATTTAATAATGTCCAGTATTGTCCGCTGCCGGCTTCCATATCACCCCCTTTCAGGATATCAGCCACAGGAGCATCTGCGGTAACGGTCACATTCTGGGAAGTAGTAGCATAACCACCATCTGTAAATACAGTGAACTGAATAGGATATTCACCTTGTTTAGCAAAACTCAGAGTATCCGTTTCACGGACTGCTACTTTTGTATCGCGATAGTTCCAGCGCCATAAGAATCCGCCATTGGTAGTGCTTTTTACAATCATCTTGTAAGGCTTACCTTCCATCGGCGTTACTGTAAAAGATGCCGTTGGCAAAGGGCCCAGTTGTTTGGATGAAGACTCCGGTGAACAAGATGATATGATTGCAGCTATTGCCACGAAGCAAATATTTTTCATTCTGAATGCATTAATTGTTAAAGACATTATTTAGTTCCACCCCACTCCTTGCTCTGTTCCAGCTTGGTATTTTCCAGCTCTAATAATGGAATAGGCAGGATTTCATTTTTACCGGCAACGAATCCTTTAGCTGCCAGTACGGTCGCAGCTCTTCCTGTACGTACCAGGTCGAACCAGCGGTGTCCTTCACCTGCCAGTTCCAGGCGTCTTTCATTGAAGATGTTATCGTCTGTAGCCAGTTCCGGTGTAAGTTTAACACGAGCCCTTACTGCATTCAGCAATTGATAGGAACGGGTACCCGGAGCGCCGCTTTCTCCGCCTTTTACGAGGGCTTCGGCTTCCATCAGGTAAGTATCCGCCAGGCGTATTTCATAAAGGTTCTGCGGATAGTTGAGTTCCTTAGTACCGCCACCTGTCGTTGTGTTAGCGGAATGTCCTGCAAATTTTGCCAGGAAATAGCCGGTATTTTTATACCCTTCTTCATAGGAGGCTATACCATTTGCCTTCAGGCTGTCCAGGTTAAGGACGGTCGCATTATAACGGGGATCAAAATGGATAGCATTAAACAGGGATGGTGTCACCACCAGGAAGCTCCATCCGGATACCAGATCGGGCGCAGTAGGTTTTAAGATCTTGTAACCTCTTGGGCCAGTCATGATGTTCAGTACATTACCTTCTGTACAGGACACGCAATCCCAGGTACCCGCAGAAGTAGAGGTGAATGCTACTTCCAGGATAGATTCGCTGTTGAATTTGCTGGCATTATCAGATCTCCAAAGATTAGGGAAGCTATCCAGTAATTTATAACCGTACTGCGCATTTGTTTGTCCGGGTGTTGCTCCATTCACCAATGCCAGTTCAGCTGCTGCTTCAGAATGTTTCTTTTCATATAAATATACCTTACCTAACAAAGCATGTACGGCGCCTTTTGTAGCACGGCCACCTTCTGTAGCTACCGGTACCTGGTCCGGCAGATTGGTTTCTGCAATCGCATCTTTCAGGTCTGTTTCTATCTGGGCATATACTTCTTCAGGTGTTGCCTGTAAGACATTATACATATCAGCAGTAGAAATAGTGGTAGTAGTCAGCGGTATATTTTTAAACAAACGTACCAGGTCGAAGTAAAAGAAAGCACGCAGGAATTTAGCTTCCGCAACAAATCTCTTCTTCTGATTTTCATCCATAGGAACATCGGGGAGTTTTTGCAGCAATACGTTTGCGCGGAAGATACCTGAATATCCTTTTGACCATAAGTCGCCCTGCGGGCCAACATCCGGTGTTAATGTATAATTGGAGAATACCTGGAAAGCGGTAACATCACTTTGTCCGCCGCCACCTGCCAGATGATCATCTGAACCAGCATCCATGGCGCCTACTTTTGTTACGTAACCATTACTCTGCCATCCCATCACATCATATACTGCTACCAGGCCATTAAAGGCTTCTGTAGCATTCTTGTAATAGTTTGTTTCGAGGTCTGTACCTTTTGGTTTTACCTCAAGGAATTTATCACTGCAACCACCTGCAAGCTGTAAGCCTGTAGCAAGGGCTATTATATAAATGTGTTTTCTCTTCATTTTAATCAGCTTTAAATTGTTAGAAACTGGCGTTTACACCCAACATGAAAGAACGTGCCTGAGGATAGATCCCCCTGTCAATACTAAATACGCCACCACCTATTTCAGGATCATAACCGGTGTATTTGGTGAATGTCAGCAGGTTTTCGCTCATCAGGTAAACGCGGAATCTATCTACACCTACTTTCTTTGTGAGGGTGTTGGATATGGTATATCCCAGCTGCAAAGATTTGATTCTGCAATAGCTGCCATCTTCCAGATAAAAATCAGAAGGGTTAGTGAAGTTTCTGTTCTTATCATCAATGGTTAACCTTGGATAGTCATTGGTAGAACCGGCGCCAGTCCAGCGTCCCAGTGCTTTTGTCTGCCAGTTGGCATTCTGGATATCCAGACGGCGCAAGCCCTGGAATATTTTATTACCGGCAGCGCCCTGTATGAATACTACCACATCAAATCCTTTGTATCCTGCATTGGCAGTAAAACCGTATGTCCAGCTTGGCGTTGGGTTACCAATGAACTGACGGTCTGTTTCTGTGATCTGACCATCTCCATTTGTATCTTCCCAACGGAAATCACCAGGTACTGCATTCGGTTGAATCTTCTGACCTGCCTTATTTGTATAATTATCTATATCTGACTGTGTCTGGAAAATGCCTTTTGTCTTCCATCCAAAGAAGCTGTTCAGCGGCTGATTCAGCGCTGTACGGGTAATAGGATAACTGGTTGACTGGAAGTTTTGTCCACCTGACAGGTAGCTCACTCCTCTACCTAAATTTGTCACTTTATTCTTCAGATAAGAAACGTTACCATTCAGGGATAACGTTACATCCCCTAAAGTTTTATGATATCCCAGTTCCAGTTCCACACCGGTATTATCCATATTGGCTACGTTGGCAGCAGGATTGGAAATAGCGCCTACATAAGCAGGGATACGCGGGTTCTGCAGAATGTCTTTGGTCGTTTTCTTAAACCAGTCGAAAGCTACGATGAAGTCGCGGTAAACAGTAGCTTCAAAACCGACGTTGGTCTGACTGGTAGATTCCCATTTAAGGTCCGGATTGGAAGGTGCATTAGGACTGTATCCTATCTGGTAACTACCGGAGTTGCCGAAAGCATAGTTTCTGCCACTGCCTATGGTTGACAGGTAGGCGAAGTCACCGATATTATCGTTACCAACCACACCATATCCACCGCGGATTTTCAGGAAACTCACGATGTCTGTCTGCGGGAAGAATTTCTCACGGGAAGCAACCCAACCCATGGAGAAGGAAGGGAACACACCGTATTTGTTATTGGCACCGAAGCGGGAAGAACCATCACGGCGCATAATACCTTCAAACAGGTATTTCTCATCATAGTTATAATCGATACGACCGAACAGGGAAGAAATCCTGTGGTCAGCACCTTCACTACCATCAGAGACACGTTTGTCTGATGCCACTTTAAAGTTAAGGGAAGCATCATCAAAATTATCTGCCGGAACATCATTGAAGGTAACGTTGATAGCCTTGGTACGGTTATCCATGTACGCACCCTGTCCTAACAGTAAAGTAAAATTATGTTTCCGGAATCCTTTTGTATAGGAAACGATATTTTCCAGGTTCCAGTTGTAACCCTGGTTCGTACTACGGTTAAAAGAAGTACGGGAAGAGATCGTAGATGAGTTAAGGTAAGAGATGGGAGTATATGATTCACCACCCCAGAAAGCGATCTTGGAGCCAATGGTGGAACGCAGTTTCAATCCTTTGACAGGCGCTATTTCAAGGTAAGCATTACCTACGATGTTGTGCGACCAGTTATAGTTGCCCAGGCGGGTAGAAATATAGGCCAGGGGGTTAGTGATCTCCTGTCCTACTGCACTGGAAATACCATAAGGATTGCCATTTGCATCCCTGCGAATGCCTGCATTGTTATAAGGAGCCGCTGCCGCAACAGCAGGATCAGTGACTACTACCGGCGTAATAGGATCGAGGTTGATAGCGGAACTTAAAGGGCCACCAAACTCACTGTTGGTGTTACCTACACCTAATGCCTTATCATAAGCGTATCCTACATTCTCACCGAAAGTAACGTATTGCGACAGTTTATGCGTTGAGTTCAGGCGCAGGTTTACTCTTTGATATTTAGAGATATCAGTAGCTACGATACCATCCTGTTTCAGGTAACCGAAAGAGCTGTAGAAGGTAGATTTATCATTACCACCACTTACGCTCACTTCATGGTTCTGTCTCATGGCACTGTTGTTGAAGATTTGTGCCTGCCAGTCGGTCCCCTTACCGTATGACTTTGGATCTGCATAAACGATGCCACCACCGCCGGCAACAGAGGCTTCATTCCTCAGTGTAGCGTACTGGGTAGCATCCAGCAGTTTCAGTTTACGGGCAGGTTCGGAAGTACCGTAGTAGCCATTATAGCTTACGGTCAATTTACCCGCTTTCCCTTTTTTGGTAGTCACCAGGATAACACCGGCAGCAGCACGTGCCCCATAAATAGCCTGGGAAGCAGCATCTTTCAGTACTTCTATAGATTCGATATCGTACTGGTTCAGGTAGCCTATACCGCCATTATCAACCACCACACCATCTATCACCCACAAAGGATCGTTATTGTTAAAGGTGGTAATACCTCTTACCCTCACGGAAGAACCGGAACCTGGCTGGCCGGAGCTGGAAGCAATGGTCACGCCGGAAGTACGGCCCTGCAATGCCTGTTCCAGGCGGGTAACGGGCTGACTTTCCAGGTCAGAAGCTTTTACGCTGGAGATAGCGCCGGTCACTACACTTTTCTTTTGCACACCATAACCTACCACAACAGTTTCTGTTAAGGCGGTCTGGGAGATTTCTAATTTAACGTTGATAATACGGTCATTTACAACGCGGGTGAGGGTGGTGTACCCTACCGCGCTGAACACCAGTTCAACGCCGGTACCCGCTACCCTGATGCTGTATTTACCGGCAACATCGGTTACAGTACCGCTAACGCCACCTTTTATACGCACGGTAGCGCCGGGTAATGCCCCACCGCCTTCGTCCGTGATACGGCCGGTAATCGTGATGGTAGTATCAGCAGCCGCTTTCCTGTCTTCCGCCAGGCGCTGTACAATGATCCTTGAACCGTCTATAGAATAAGATAAAGGCAGATTTGAAAGACAAAGGTCCAGTACCTCCTTCACACTTGCATTTTTCACATCTATAGTTACAGGACGGGCGCCTGCCAGTAAGGTCTCATCATATATAATAGAAACCCCGGCCTGACGGGATACTTCCCTGAGAATCTTTCTGATAGGCACCTTTTTCTCAGAGATAGAGATTTGCTGTGATACTCCTTTTGCGCTGATTTGCAAGCAAACTGCAAGCAACAAAAAGGTTGTCAGTTTCATAACGTGGACAATTTTGGTTGATAAGCACTTCCGGTAACAGGAAGTCCTACCACTAAAGTTTAAATACATACTTTTGTAGTGTTTGGGAATTAGAAGATCAATAATTCTAACGGGTTGTGGGTTTTCAGTATGACCAGGCTATTACGCCGGAAGTGTTGCAAGCGCTTCCGGTTTTTTGTGGACACACTGCTCCTTTAATTTGTATCAGTTGTTTTTACCATAACGTTTTACTTTTTTATTAATTAATATCCCTGCCCCCGCCGTACGTGGATCCAGCGTAGTACAGATTTTATTTCACAATAAGTTTTCTTCCTGACAATAAGAATTTAGGTCCGTTTGCTTCCAGCATATGCAGAATATCGGACAGCGGAAGGCTTCTGCTGATACGCCCCCCAAAAAGCCGGCTATCATTCGCCTGATTATAGTTGACATCGATATCGTACCATCTTGAAAGCTGACGCATAATATCTGACAGCGGTGCATTATCAAACTCAAAGAAGCCTGTTTTCCAGGCAATCACCTGGTCTACATCTGCCGGATGCACGGTGATAGCCCCTGTAACCGGGTCTAACACGGCCTGCTGACCAGGCTGTAAGCGCTGGGAGATACTCCCCTGGTGTACATTTACGGCTCCTTCCACAAGCGTAGTATTTATGCTTTTCTCATCGGTGTAGGCCATTATGTCGAAGCTGGTACCCAGCACCTGCACTTCCATATTGTTTACCCTCACAAAGAAGGGTTGTTTTGTATTTTTAGTCACTTCAAAGTATCCCTGCCCCTGTATTTCCACCTTGCGCTGTGTACCATTAAAAGCAGTAGGGTATTTAAGGCTGGAGGCTGCATTTAACCATACATGGCTGCCATCCGGTAATACGATATTAAACTGGCCGCCCCTTGGCACTGTCAGCGTATTATATACCACCGCATCTCCATTGCTCTGTGCAGCATATTGCAACTGACCGTTCTTCTGCCTTACAACTGTTTTCCCCTGTGTAATCACCCTGTTACCGGTACTGTCCAGCGTAACCACATCCCCATTGGCCAGGGTGAGTATAGCTTTATTGGTACCCGGGGCCACATCTTTAGATGTATTTAATGCAACAGGGGGAATTTCCGGAGAAATAGAAGTAGTGGAGCGTAAAAAGTAAATCCCCCCTATCAGGAGAACGACTGCCGCAGCAGCGACCCAGCGCCAACGGTTGATTTTGACGATCTTATGATGGGTGATTTCTTCCAGCAGGCGCTTTTCAATCCTGTCACTCAGTTCCGCCGGTATTTCATGACGGTTGTTCATGGCCTGTTCAAATTCGCGCTGCATGGTAACCAGCAGGGAACGATGGGAGGAAGAGGTCTGCAGCCAGGCGTATAACTCTTCAGTTTCAGCCATACTACATTGACCATCAAGGTACTTCTGCAATAATTTTTCGTAATGCTCCGTGGATTGAGACATAGGTGACAAGTATCTGTATATATAATATCCGGAAATAAGGAGATAGGGTACCCTCTTCTTAAAAAAAAGTTAAAAAAACTTTCTGACCAGGTATACGGCCAGGAGGATATCACCATAGCGGTGTACATAATCGTATATAAAACGCATACTCAGGACCATGTGTTTTTTGATGGCATTGCGGGAAACGCCCAGGATTTCAGCGGCCTCCTCATAACTTTTTCCTTCCTGCCGGCAGAGGGTAAATACTTTCAGGCGTTGGGGAGGCATATGTGTAAGCGCTTCATGAAAGAGGCGGTCGTATTCTTTCGCTCTAATGAGTTGTTCAGGATGAGCATCAGCAGGTTCATCGAGCTGACTAAACAGTTGTTCTCTCAGTAGCTGGTCGGTAGCGAGTTTATCGATCGTTTTAATGACATGATTACGCGCAATGCGGTACAGGTATCCCGTAAAGGACAATTCAGGGTTAATGCGGTCCCTTATCTCCCATACTTTCAGAAAAACGTCATGAACAAGATCTTCTGCAAGGGAAGGGATCTTGCAAAACCGTAACAGGTATATATAAAGCGAAGAGTGATAATGCCGGTAAATAGTTGTGAATGCTGACTCATCCCCCTGCTTCATCCTTAACAATACCTCTTCCTCCAACGGCATACGATCCATATCAATTGAACATTTAAGCTACCCCAGGCTGTAAAACTAAAGAAAATGTCCCTTACAGCTGCTTTTCCCATAACTGCATGTATTATAAATGTACAGTTTTGACCTTGTCAATTACAATTTTTACATGCTCTTTTAAAAGGAAATAAATTTATTTGCGTGATTGAAATATTTATCCAATATTTGCAATCCCAAAACGGGAAGGATCAGTAGTTCAGTTGGTTAGAATGCCGCCCTGTCACGGCGGAGGTCGCGGGTTCGAGTCCCGTCTGGTCCGCAAGCTTTAAGCCTTCAAGTCGAAAGATTTGAAGGCTTTTGTTTAGTCTGATCGGATTATCACTTTGTTGGATCAAGTTGAAAGCGGTACACTATAATGTCAGAAATATCTAAAAAACGCTGAGCAACTGGCAGCTATTTCAATGTTCACCGCAGAAGTAAAACTTGGAATTTATACTGTGTATTTGATATTCGAACTCGAAAGCAGTGACCATAAGAAAGAGTATAATAAGCATTTATTACTGTCACTGTCATGCGAAAAGAGTTATAGTATATGACCCTGTAAAAGATTTTGCAAAGTAAATCAAAATCAGAGGCTTATCCGACCATCATAAACGAATGTGTTATTGCATTCATCAGGAAGGATAAATATTTTTGCCCTGTTGGCTATGTACAACTTTTAGATTGACAGTTTTGCCCTATATTCTAATCAGTATGTTCCTTATTATACCTGCATTGTTCGTTGCCTATATCTTTTTATGTGTAACTCATCATGTCACTTCAATTAAGAAGAGAAATTTTCCAATTTCAATAACTGCTGCATTTCATCATAAAGATGATCAAAAGGCTTCGCGTATAAAAATTTCAATAATGATAATTAACAGAAAATATAAATTGGCATGAAGACATTTGGTTTAATGGTTTTTAATATACTCATCATAGCCATTTATAGTTATGGTCAGAAAGGGGATGATGGTACTCCTAATAATATAGTAGTAGTTCCCCCCACTCCTGATGTAGCAAAGATTGCGGAATATGGAGATATTCAGTCAAATCTCTTTAATGGGGTGCCTAATATAGGTATACCCATATATACGATATCAGTTGATAATTTTTCATTGCCGATATCACTCAAATACAATGCATCGGGGTTTAAGGTAGATGAAATGTCAAGTGCTGTAGGACTAGGTTGGTCATTATTCGCAGGCGGTAATATTGCAATAAGTGTGAGAGGAAGATCCGATAACCTCGCTAACCGTTATGTCCTCGCGAATTATAATGATTTTTCTCCTGATGATCAGACATTACCCACAGGTGGAGGTAGAAGTGATTATGAATGGGCCAAATTTATGATTGACAACAATTATGATACAGAGCAGGATATTTATTATTACACGGTAGGTGATTATTCGGGAAAATTCTTCATGAACAATGATCTTACAAGAATAATTCAGGTTCCTTATAGCAACCTAAAAATAACAAAACAGAATGGATACCGTATCCGGGATACTAAAGGTGTAGAATATGTTTTTGCTGATCCGGAAACGATCTCTACTACACAACGTTGCTCTGTAGGAGTTAGTAATTTAAGGGGCTCCAGCACTAATAATATCACTGGCAGCAGTCTATCTCAGATTACAACTGCAAATGGCAGGAAGATTAACTTTTCTTATGAATCTATTGATCTAAAATATCCGGTAGGCATGGATGAGACAAGATATGTATCTCCTGCCAGCCAGCCCAGTGGTCAATGTTCCCTGCTTGATTCTAAAGACAGACTATGTCAAATGATCAGCTTAAGTCAACAGCGTCGACTTAAGACAATTACATTTGATGATAGTTCGCTCGTTATAAATTTTAATTATGATATAACAACAAGAGAAGACATCGCTCTTGACAATATAAGATATGGTAACAGGCTGAAAAGTATTGAGGTTTATTGTAATTCCGTATTGCAAAAACGGTTTACATTGAGTCATGATTACTTTAGAACTCAGGCTTATAATACTACTCAGTCAATTGACGATCAGTCTCTAAACTCAAGATTGAAACTCACTAGTGTGAGCGAAGAAGGTGTAGGAAGCTATGTTTTTAATTATAATGAACGCGAGTTGTTACCTGCACGTTTGTCTTTTGCACAGGATTTATGGGGATATTATAATCAGAAAAATGCAAATACCTCTTTAATACCCAAAGAACTTTATCCCGATGGAAGGGGAGCCAACAGAACATCTATCAGCAACTTCAAAACTGCATTTTTACTTGAGAAAATGATGTACCCTACAGGGGGAAGTACATCATTTCGTTATGAGCCTCATACCGATTCTCAGTTTGTACAGCATACAGCCGCGGTGACAAAAACGCTATACCTCGGGTATACTGGAACAGGGCTGGGAAGGTCTTTCAGAGATACTGTCGTACTTAGTGGTATCAGCAGAAATTGTACTATATCCTACTATGTTTCCGAAAGCAGTACAGATCGTTCTACAGGCAGTATTCAATACCCTGATGGTACGATATTATCTTTAACAACCCCAGGGTTTAATAGCCTTTCCCGGGCACTTAACAATGGTACTTATATAATTGCTATCAACAACACTAATGCAAATGTTGTTAAATCAATTGGCATCAGTAGCACAGTTGATAGTACTTATAACACGAAAGAAGTTGTTATTGTTGGTGGAGTCAGGATTGCCAAAATGACAGATATAAGCACCACCGGAGCTGAAAAAAGTACTTTTTATGATTATAATATTCCCAACACGACTAAGTCAAGTATAACCTATACACATAAATCGCCAGGTCTTATTAATTCTTTTTATACCAGGACGGCGAGTGCTTCATCTTTTACAGAGTGCTCTTATAATGTGCTGTCTTCCTCCTCTTATCCGGATCTTGGAACTGATCTCAATGAAAATCCTATTGGATACCAATACGTAACGGTGAAAAAAGATTCATTGGGATTGGTAGGCAGGAAGAAATATAAATTCTCTATTAAACCATCTGACTTAATTGGAGATATTTCTGTACCTGGAACTCCTGAATGGTGCAGAGGGAAACAAATTGAAAGCATAACAGAACAGTATAATCCAGCTACAACCAGCTGGATCGTAGTAGAAAAAGAACAAGCTGTTTATAAAACAAATTTTCATCCACAGGCAATGTTAACACCAGGGTATCCCCAGGAACATGAAGAATTAGTGCCTAATTTCAGATTAAGATACCTTAAGACGGAATTATCAAATGCGGGACTTACATTTCCGGCAGAATTTATTTATGAGACTTTTGAGTGTAAAAGCACATGGGTAAGGCTGGACCAGCAAAAGAAGTTCTATTATGGCGGTAATAATCAAACTTTAATTGATAGTGTTCAATATTCCTATGCCAATCTTGATCATGTACAGCCAACTACAATTGCATCTTTGGACAGTAAAGGAAGATTAATTCAACTATTGAGAAAATACCCCCAGGATTTTGCAGGAACGCCAGTTTATGATACTATGGTCAGCAGAAATATACTTCCAATTATTCAGGAGGATCAATATCGAAGCAATCAGTTCGTTAAAAATGATAAAACAAATTACTTACTTTTTGGGCAGCTTCCATTACCTTCTTCCGTAGAAGAAAAGTCAGGTACATCTAATTCTATTATTAAAACAACTTATCAGAAATATGATACGTTCGGTAATCTTCAGCAACTTGTAAAAGCCAATGGAGTAGTCGAATCCTATATATGGGGATACAAGAACAAATATCCCATAGCGAAGGTGGTAGGCGTGAACTATGCAGACGCTATATCTTATCTCAATACTAACCTGGTAAATAGTGCACTACCCTCAGATCAGACAATTAAAGATGAAGTGACCAAAGTGCGTAACGGCCTTGTAGGCAGAGGCTTTGTGAATACCTATACTTTCATACCGTGGATAGGAATGACAACTTCTGTAAATTCAAAAGGAAGAGCACTTTATTATCTATTTGACAGCCAGGGCAGACTGAAGGTCGTCAAAGACAATGACGGCAAAATCCTTAAGTTTTATGATTATCAGTATCAGGTTCCTGTCAATCAATAATTGAAGATTATTTTATGAGATATCATATGTTATTCAGGCTTACAAGCACTCTTATTCTGTACAGCCTTTCTATTGTTACTTATGCACAGATTAAGCCCAGAGATACGGTAAAGATTTCGGCTGCACCTGTAACGCTTCCTTCCCCCTATACTAATACAACCGTTAACTATGTAAGGACATGGACTCCATATAAGCCGTTGACCGATACCTCTACTGTAAAATCAGCGGGTACAACTGTTGCGGATGTAAAACAATTGACGCAATATTTTGATGGATTGGGACGGATATATCAAACAGTTTCCAAGGGTATAAGCGCAACAGGAAATGACCTGGTAGAAACTGTGTTATATGACACTTACGGACGGATACAATATAAATATCACCCATATGCTCAACAGACAGGTAATACAAACGATGGGAAATTCAAATCCACTCCATTTGTTAATCAACGTTCCTTTTATAAAGACGCTGGCCTTAATCCAGGAATGACAGGAGACAGCATTTTTTATGAGGAAACAGAATACGAACCATCCCCGCTAAACAGAGTATCTAAAGTGTATTCACCTGGGAACAGCTGGGCAAAAACAGGCGGAAACCGTCCAGGAACGAAGCAGTATCTCATAAACGATGCCTCAGACTCTGTAAGAGTATGGAACATTGTTAGTAATACGATTAGTGCGGGAGGAATTTATGCTGCAGGAACATTATTTAAGAATGTGATAACTGATGAAGCAAATAACCAGGTGATAGAGTATAAGGATAAGGATGAGCATGTAGTACTAAAAAAAGTGAAATTATCTAATACCCCTGGTAACGCTCACGTCGGCTGGTTAAATACTTATTACATCTATGATGATATAGGAGAGTTACGTTTTGTAATTCCACCTCTTGCAGCTGAGAAATGCATGGTAGCAGGATGGGTTGTAAGCGCAGCCATTATATCCGATCTGTGTTTCGAGTACCGGTATGATGACCACAGGCGTATCAACTGGAAAAAATTACCAGGAGCAGCAGAAAATTATATGGTATATGATACACGCGACAGATTAGTATTTGCACAGGATGGTGTACAAAGATTAAAAAATCCCCAGGAATGGATGGTTAATTTCTATGATGATTTTAACCGGCCTACAATGACTGCAATTTACAAATCAAATACTACGCAGACGGCATTGCAGACGAGCTTAAATACAGTTAATTCCGGTACACAGAATATTGGTTATACATTTCCGGGAATAGCGGACCTGGTCCTTGCAAATTATGATGGCGGTGTAGCTTATACAGCTACCTCAAGTATTACTTTCCAGGACGGATTTGATTCAGGGGAAGGAGCCTCATTTACTGCTACAATTGATCCTGCCAGTACACAGGGAAGCACTACACTAACTGTCACAAATCCTCTACCAGCACTGGACCCTAACTTACTTACTCCTCTTACTTATACATTTTATGATAATTATAATTATGCCGGGGTTTTCAGCTATGAAAATGGAGATATTAACAAGCCTCAGGCGGGTAATAATCCATATCCAGAGTATCTGTCTTCTGCTCCAGGCAATTTAACAAATGGTTTGTTAACGGGAACAAAGGTGAGGGTACTTGACTCGGATCAATGGATAACGACAACAACTTATTATGATGATAAGGGTCGTGTGTCGCAGGTTATTGCGGACAATATTGCCGGAGGCAAAGATATTGTAACTAATCTGTACGACTTTAACGGAAAGCTACTTAGTAGCTATCTGCGCCATAAAAATCCGCGCAGTGGAGTAACCCCCCAGACAACCCTATTAAGCATGATGTCTTACGATTTTGCAGGACGATTGCTAGAAACAAAAAGGCAATTGAATGATGATTCTACTCAAAGGAAAACAATTACATCAAATTCCTACTATGAACTTGGTCAACTTAAGCAAAAACGAATAGGAGTGATAGGTAGCTCCCAAATAGATTCACTAACTTATGTTTATAATATGCGGGGTTGGTTACTTGGTATAAACAGACCATATGTAAATACACCAGGTAGCAGTACAAACTGGTTTGGCGAGGAGCTGAACTATGACAATGGATTTACTTCGAATCAGTACAATGGTAATATCGCTGGTACTAAGTGGAAGAGCAGGGCTGATGATATAGCCCGTGCATATGGTTACAACTACGATAGTACCAATCGAGTAGTAATAGCTGATTTTACCCAGCAAAATACCAATTCAATTGCCTGGACACGGGATACAATAGATTTCTCCGTAAGCAACCTTCAATACGATGCTAACGGGAATATAAAAAACATGACTCAGAAAGGAATGAATGGAATCAGAATCAGCGCAATTGATCAACTCACTTATTCTTATTCATCCGGAAATCAGTTAACAGCTGTAGCAGATTCAGATACAAGTAGTACAGCGGCAACAAAACTTGGAGATTTTTTAGATCTGAATCGTAGTGCCAACGATTATAAGTACGACGTAAATGGAAATCTTATTCAGGATTTGAACAAGGGAATCGGTAATATTACCTATAACTATCTGAACCGGCCAACAACCATCAGTTTTATTGGTAAGGGTAATATTAGTTATCAATATGATGCTATTGGGACTAAATTAAAAAAGATTGTTACTGACAGCACATTTAGTGTTCCTAAAGTCACAGTTACAAATTATATAGGAGGGTTTGTCTACGTACAAGACAGTTTACAATTAATTGCCCAGGAAGAAGGACGAATAAGGCCCGTTTATAAAACAGGGCTGCCATTAAGTTTTACTTATGATTATTTTGAAAAAGATCATCTGGGTAATACCAGAGTCGTGTTAGGAACACGAAGTGATACCAGCCTGTACGCCGCAACCATGGAAACAGCTGTGTCCGGAATGGAAAATGCACTATTTAGTAACATTGAATCAACAAGAGTACCATTACCTGCAGGTTACCCAGCTGATAACACAACAAGTTCTAATCAAAGTGTGGCTTTATTGAATGCAAATAATGGCCAGAAAATAGGACCTTCACTGGTATTACGTGTAATGGCCGGAGATACTATTCAGATAGGTGTTACTTCTTTTTACAAAAGTGGAGGTACACAGAGTAATGCCTATGCAACACCTGAACAGATGCTGAACTCTCTATTACAGGCTATAAGCCGAACAGGCCTGAATGATGGTGCACATAATGCCACAGGGGCCAACTCGGCTATCAACTCCCGTTTTAACAGTAGTATTTATCAGGCAATAAAGAATAATAATGCAGATCAGAATAATCCGTTGAAACCTAAAGCTTATTTGAACTATGCCATGTTTGATGATCAGTTTAATATTGTGAATGAAAACAGCGGTGTGAAACAGGTTCAGCAATCTCCTGATGTTTTGCAGATGCTTGGGACATCGAGAATGGTGATGAAAAAGACAGGATTTATTTATATTTATACCAGTAATGAAAGCGGAGATAATGTATATTTTGACAATTTGTTAGTTGCGCATACTACCGGACCGCTACTGGAAAACACACATTACTACCCCTATGGATTGACAATGGCAGGTATCTCTTCAAAAGCGCTTAAAAGTGCCACTTATCCTGAAAACAAAATTAAGTATAACGGAAAAGAATTGCAGATTGGAGAGTTTAAAGATGGGAGTGGTCTGGAATTATACGATTATGGCGCAAGAATGCAGGACCCTCAGTTAGGCCGTTGGTGGGTATTAGATCCATTAGCTGACAAAATGAGAAGGTTTAGTCCGTATAATTACGCTTTCGGTAACCCTATCAGGTTTATTGACCCGGATGGTATGGATCCTGGAGATTTTTATGACATGAACAATACTAAACTGGGGTCTGATGGAGTTGATGATGGTAAGATATATGTGGTTACATCGGAAAAAGATAAGGCAGTCATTAGTGTTAGTAACAGAGAAAATGGTGAAGGACATGTCAATAAGGGTTCACTTAATTCAGCTGTAGAAATTCCGGGAGAAAATGTAAGAGAAGAGATGAAAGCAGCTATTAAACGATCATCCTTGCCAAGTAAAGATGATAAATATGGTGGGTTTCATGAGGAAGGGGGTATGTATGGCAAAAGACTTGGTGTACAGATTGCTATCCCGGCAAAACCAGGGGCTTATGCCGATATGTTAGTAGCGAAAGAGGCCAACGTGGATCCATATAGTGGAGAAGATCCCAATGGTTTATTTTTAGATGAGGTTGAAGGAACGTACCATGTACATCCTGAAGGTGTAGTCTACCATTATAATTCAGATCAAGCGGAATTCAAGATATATCGTTTTGACCAAGAGCCAAGTAATATTCGCGATGAGGATGCTTCAAAGCCTAATCATGGAGACCTGCCTACTGCAAAAGACATGGAAAATCGATCGGGAGCCGCTGCAGTAAAAGGGAATCATTTTGTGCTAGGTGCCAGAGATCAGCATGTAAGAATATATAACAGTGGGGGAACGATTCTCACTATTTCATTTGAAGTATTTTTTAAAATTGGTATAAAATGAGACTTACAGAAATGATAAAATTTTTACTGGTTTTCATTATTTTATTCAAGGCTGTTCCTTCTAGGGCAGTTTCGCCTAATGATTCAAGTATTATAACTCGTCATCCATATAAATTGATGATAAAAGACATTCAAGTGTTTGTAGAGCAGCGCTTCAACCAAGTTGACGAAATCCGCTTTCTCAAAACAGGGTTTCTTCCTAAAAGAGTTAGGAGTAAAAAGAACCAGGCACGGGTAAGATTTATAAATGGAGATTTTATTGCTTCCCATTCATTGATTGGTCATCATGTAATTGAATTTCTTCCTATCCAGGAAGTAGACGGAAATTATCGGATTGGTGTAATATGTAATAAAATTGAAAAAGTAACTAAAGGTTCCTTAGAATTCCAGTATGTATACGGTTTTTCGTATACTTTCCGGAAAGTACCTCAAGGTTTTCTTGTTGTGAAAAAACAGATGGGACTTCCCGCGGATTTCCAATAGATAGGTTAAAGCTCCTGGCTAAGTCAGGAGCTTTTAACCTGTTTTAAATCAATTTCTCCAATAAATACCTGAATTTCAGATAAATCATCTACAAACCGGTTCGAACTTCGTCCCCGGTAGCCCGCAAGCTTTAAAGCCTCTAAGTCGAAAGATTTGGAGTTTTTTTTGTTTAGCATTAAATGAAGTTGGGATCATAAAAAACTTTCCGAAACGCAGCCATTAATCTTTCTTTTCATATAAAAAGTATTCTCCCATGTTCATCTCGTTAGAATACCATCCAACTATCTTTTCTGCTATTAATGGATACCCTCTCCTGATCAACCTTACATTCTTATTATCAATAAACCTTCGTCCGGTCTGACCTCTTAATACAATAAATGTCAATGAATCCGGCACATTTCCATTAAGGGAAGTAACCGATGAGTCATTCAGGATGATACTTTTTATATGTGGATTATAATAAAAGGACTGGCTCAGAAATGAAAAAGGCTCGTAAGGATTTTCTTCTTCCATTCCCAAATGGAATAACCTGATATTCTTATTTCTATAATTATCGTATACAAATTGGGTAATCCCGATTCTTCCTCCGGATGGAGGGGTATAAGTCATGACTATAAGCGCTGTCAGATTTAACATTAATAATGCCGACCCAACTGTTATCAGCGGCTTACGATAATGATGAATAAATGATCGATAGATCCTTTCAACCGCCTCCATTCCCCTTACAATTATAAAAGGTAACAGGTTCAGAATAGGAAAGATAAAACGTAGTTCCTTATGCGGGATCAATAAATGGATCAGTACAAAAGGCAGCGTTATCCATAAGAACATCGCACCCGGATAAACGGCTGCATAAAGTATATAAAAAATAATAACAAAGATTCCTACTGGTATTACAGAAGCATATACAATATCCTTCACATACAATAACCAGAAGGTGGTGCCAAACTGGGAAGCTACATCGTTAATAATATTTGCCCTCACATAGTTCCATGGAGCAAAGGTCCATTGATTGTAATAAAGTTTATCCAGAAAAGTTCCTCCCGCAATGATCAATAAAAAGGGAAGGTAAAAAATGAAGATATACCCTGGTTTGATCTTATTTAAAACAAGCCAGATGGATAAGGATAATACGATAATACCACATTGGAATCTGCATAAGAAGGATATTCCGCACAGTAAACCACATCCCACTATATTCAGGTGCTTCATTTCACGATCGGGTGGGATAAGAGATACTCCCAGCAGGATAAAGATGCCAGACCAGCTTTCGGAATTAAACCTTACATTAATATAGGGCAGAAACCACAGGAACAGGAATAACAATAGGAACACATCTGCCCACTTACCTTTAAATACTGATTTATACCGGTTAAAAAATAATGCAATGGCTGTTAACGAAAGGGTTGCAGTAAAGACACGCAATATTAATGTTATCAGATAAGGATCGCTTACATGAAAACTACGGCATACTACGATCAGGCAATAAGCGATCCATGGCTGAAAAGAAGAACGCATCATTTCCAAATGTTCCCAGGGCATTCGTTCTATTCCATTTCCCGGTATTTTTAAAGCTGCAAACTCAAAAATCTGGAAATGTTCATCAGGATTATAATAACCTGTGGCATTGAACGCCGTTATGTAATAAATGATGGCAGCTATTATAAAATAAAGAGTTCTCCTTTGAACAGTATTCATTTTCGGGTTAATTAGCGTTTAAGAGATATTTATGTGTTACTTCCTCCATGGCCACTTTAGGGAAGAACAGATCTTCCAGTTTCTCGGTCTCATCTATCTTAAAAAAGAAAGAAATTTTAACCCGTTCAATATTAACAGGAAGATCTCTGAGAAGAACAATGGAAACAGGTAGATACGCATCTATTAGCTTTATCTGTTTTAAAAAATCAGCGGAAAACTTATCAAGCAGAACCGTAATCTTTCTATTAGAATGGATGATTTCATCTAATAGTTGTTTTGCTAACACGGTGTCCTGCATATTTGCTCCAAAATGACATCTGAAAAATAATATATCCCTTTTATGAAGTATGATACTATCGTCTACCCCTATCTCTGCAAGAGTTCCATTATCCAATGTAACCCTTCTGCTCCCAATTACAAGATCTGGATAATTATCCCATAACTTCTCATTCTTTTTGACCAGATCAGGGCTTAAGGTATCCTGTGACATTCTCACTACAACAGGAGCAGTAGCTCGCCCCCTCCCAAGAAAACCAGCAACTGCCATCATAGTGGCGATAATGGATATACCTGACAAAACAGTGATTAGCTTTTTATCTTTACTCATTTTACAATATTGAATTGTGACCAGTTAAATACCAACTGCTCACTGTATGTAACAAAAAAGAAAAAAAGGATAAGTACAAACATCAGAAGCAACCTTTTGGGAAGAAAATGGTGAATCTTCTTGTACAAGCTGTTTACACTCCAGGAAACAGCCAACAGGATGAGGCTAAAGGATGGCAGGTACATATATCTGTCTGCCATGATAGCTGGCCTTGTCATAGGAATGATCTGTAATTCCAATGACAGTTGTATCAGTAATATTCCTACACAAAGAAAAATGAATGGAAAATTTTTGCTTTTCCAGATATAAAGAATAAGGCATATAAAGAACAGTACAAACATCAAAGGGAAGGCGTAAAAGCTTAGTGGCACTGGATCGTAAGGTCTTATAGGAAATGGATAATGATAATGAAGATTAACAGGAAAGATCAGATTAACCAGGTAAAACCTTAAACAAAAGAAACATAATAAGATCCGCTGAAGCAACGGATAAGTAGCGATAGGTTTGAAATTGCTGGTCTCAACTTCATTAACCTTGAAGACGGTGAACAAACAAAATGTAACTGACATAACAATCAGTATGAAATAAACCGGATAAGATTTGAATAATACGCTCCATTGCTGATCGGGAAATCTCAATTTATAGGCCAGGATAAAAAGTATGAACATGTAAGGAGTCATCATTCCTTGCTCCTTTATGAACATGGATATAATGAAACAGACTATACAAATCAGCCAGTGTATAGACTTTCCACGGGAAAAAGCCAATAGGAAACCATAAAAAGAGAGCAGCGAAAATAAGGTACACAACAGAATCTTGGAACCTGATACCCATATCACTGGTTCTACATTAATTGGATGTATACACCAAATCATAGCTGTGATAATGCTAATGATTTTACGATGATCTATATCAAACAATTGAAGGATTCTTTCAGACACTAATAAGATCATCAAAGCATTGCACAGATGGAGAACAACATTAAATAAATGAAAAAAATAAGGATCAAACTTATTAACGCGATAGATCAGTGCATAGTACAACGTATTAACGGGAGAATATTGTATATCATTAATCCTTGTAAAAACCGCCTTAAAATACTGTGCTCCGAAGTCAGCAGGATGCGTATATTTATTTACCAATAGCATCCAGGGGTCATCAATGATCGAGAAACTCATATGCATGATGGGATGATATATGTATGCAACAGCCAGAAAAAAAATGCAGCAGCAGGCTACTTTAAGAGGTGGCATATAGTTCATGGTCGGGTTATTTATAATGATCATTTTCCAAACTTCCGTGGGAAGTAAGAAACCGTTAGCATAAAATATTGTTGAAGAACGTTATTAACTGTCTGGGTTACAGTATAACTATTACCATAGTTAGCAACATTTTTATTCTGACCTAATATGTCCAGGGCTGCCAGTTTAAGTTCAAGGTTACTCCCCTTCAACAATCGGTAACTTGTACTGGCATTCCAGATATTAAAATTAACAGGGGCCGCCGCTGAAGAAGAGAACCTGTTACTGGTTAAATTACTGCCGATATACCATTTCTTTGTCAGGTTATAGCTGGCACTTAGTACAGTATTCAAAGAAAGGTTTTTTATCCTCGCATTATCTAAGCCTTGCTGGACAGAAGTATAATGAGAAACATTCTGAGATAAATTAAGCGCGAGTTTATCCAGATGACTGAAATAAAGTGTCACCTTGTTGCTTAACATATCCGTAATGGAAGTATTTAATACATTATTCAGATAATTGGGTATACGATCATTAGAATAAACAGCTTCATCAGAGACCTGTAACTGGTTAAGTTTACTTAATTTAAAATTCTTTTTCGCTACCCCGTTCACTTCAAGTCTCCTTCTTCCATTTAAATTGACTGTTTTATTGACAGTCATACCACTCTCATTGACATAGGAACTACTACCCAGGTAATTGCCGGTCACAGTCTCTGTTACATTGAATGTATAATCAATTTTCTTACTGGTGTGATCATACTTTAATGACAGTACATTATTATCTGCCGGCTTAAGGGATGGATTTCCTTCGGTACGGTAATAAAAATTAGTGCTATCTACTATAGGGTAAAGCATATCAGTCGTAGCATATTGATAACTACGCTTGATGTCCATGTTAATACTGTTTCGGTGCCGCCCAAACTGATCATTTTCATAACGAAATCCTAAGTAAGGTACAAATGCGTTATAATCCCTTTTATATTCCTGGAACGAATGGGATGAGTGATTTTGTTGAATATAGAATTGCACTGTAGCAATTAAAACGACTTCCAAAGACTTTGAATACCTATCGGCTAATATCCTGCTAAAAGTTTTGGCTATCCTGATGTTTGGATTTTCATTAATAACATTAAGCCTGTTATTATAAGTCAGATAGGTATTTGCCAGGAAGTTCTTCGTCAGTGTATCTTTATCATTTACATGGTTATCATTGGACTCAGTTGTCTGGTATAGTTCATTATACAGATCAATATTTACTGTAGACATAAAATGTCCATATCCGAAAATAAGCGGTGAAATGTTTTGCCAGGTTACATTCAGTTGCTGCTGCAAATTGGATGTAATGTATTTTGCACTACGATCAATCTGCTGATTGGCAGATTGATTAGTGTAAGATTTAAATGATGATAAAGAGGATAGTGTATTATCACTATGCTGATAATTGACAGAATGATATACCAACAGCTCTGAACCATTTTTCAGTTTGTCATTAAACTGAGTGTTTGCTGTATAGCGGCCGGATCCGGTATGGGTGTTCGACGTTGTATTGCTGATACTTAGCAGATCATTCTTATTCGACGTACTGGAAGCCGAAGTATTGTAAGTATTATCATTCTGTGTAATTGAAGCGCTGGGAGTAAATTCCAGACCAATCTTATTTCCTTTATGAATCTTCAGCTTATGTAATGAAAGGTCATGTGTGATCTGCAGGCTTTCATTGGTTCCATTTGATTTTTGGGTGAGCGTACTATCAGCGCCAAACGTCATCAATGTGGTACTTGCGGACCGGTTGTTGGTGCGGTTATCTCTGAAGGAATAATCTCCCCCAATGTTATCCATCAATATATGAGGTTTATCAGTAAGTATGTGCGTAAAATTATGGTTATATGTTAAACCACTGGCGATTGCCTTATTAACGCCACTTCTACTGAAATCCGGCTGATAGTCGATGTTCGCCTGACGTCCTTTGAAAGTACTGTTCTCCATTAGCTGTCCAACACTACCTGCTGTTTTATTGGTATTATTGGCTGCTCCTATGATCCCGAATTGCGTAGCAGGCGAAAAGAAATTCATACTTAAGTCACCTTCGTAAGTATCTCTGGTTCCATACCCTGCTGACACTTTTCCAAACCGTCCTGCTTTCTTATCTGCTTTAAGCTGTATATTCATTTCTGTAACAGAATCAAAAGGATTAGGATTGTCTTCACGTTTATTTTTCTGATAGACCTGGATTTTATCAATCGCATCTTTAGGTATATTCTGGGTTGCAACAACGGTACTCCCACCGAAGAAAGGTTTTCCCTCTACCAATACGTGGGATACAGTTTTACCATTTACTGTGATTGTACCATCTCCCCACAAGGTTACACCAGGTAAACGGGTGAGCAAGTCTTCTGCCACTGCGTTCTTGTCCAGGTGAAATGCATCTGCACTGAACTCCAGGGTATCTCCGTTCATTCGCACAGGGGGAATTCCGGCGATGACTATTTCATGCAGGTTGTTATCGCCTGGTATTACATTTAGATAGTGAAGGTCTATAGTATCATTTTTCCTATTCAGAAACATTTCCTTTATAAAAGGTTGATATCCGACATAAGAAATGACAAGCCTGATATTTTGATTAACGGGTAATTGTTGCAATACGAATTCACCCAGGTTATTACTCATTGTAAAGGTAATAAGTTCCTTATTGCTATTGTAAACAGCAATACTGGCGTTCTTCAGTACATAGTTATGAGAAGAATCAAAAGCAATCCCTGAGATCTTTCCTATATGCAGGGAATCTTTGCTTTGCGCATGCACAGCACAGCTAAATAATATTCCAACAATAACCCACTTTATAGATTTCATTCTAAATGCCTTGTTTGGGTTTAAGTCTGATTATTATTGGATTGTCATAATTCCCAAAAGATGTATATAAGCGCCTAATTTTATCCGGATAGGCCGCCTTTCTGTTCTTCAGGTTATCGTTGTAGCCTGATTTAAAATAATAAACTGGTATATGTGAATAGAAATAATTCCTATCTGCTGCATAAATATTACCTCCATCAGAAATAACAGGTAGGAAATAATGTGCACTGTCTGTATTTATATTCCCCATTGAATAAATATTCTGCGAAGAGGCGCTATAAATATAGGAAGGGTGTCCAAACCCTATATGCATCAGGCTGAATGTAAGGAAATTGCCGGAAGTGTGTATATCTAAAAAGCCCATTAGCATTTTAGGGTTCACCTCATGAGTGTATTTTATCTGGTTTTCATAACTGGTACCATAGATTTCTTTTGGAGGAGTATAGATAACAGGAAATATAAATTTAATCTTATTTTCAATACCTGTTATACCTATTTTATAAATAGAAAAGTCGAATGCACCCGCATAAATTACTTCTTTTTCACCTGGCACTTTATCTACTACCTGCCCTGAGCCCATCATGCCAGGCACAATTTTCACCAGGCTTTTTTTTATGACTTTTGTCGAAGTATCAGTGATTAAACAATTGGCCCGTAGTCCAGAAGCGCTATCAAGTATATCTCCATTTGCTGCCATCAAATAATTGTGTTGATCGAGATAACCAAAATTACTCCATTGTTTCCCTACAATGGTCTTTACCAGATTTCCCTGATAGTTAAAAAAGTACAATACGTCAGGTTTCGTATCGTTGTTCACGATCACCCACTTTTTGTCCTCATCTACCATAAAGCTACTGATCCCCTGCTGCGTCGTAGACTTTACATATCGCTGCATCTGTATCTTTGACTTATATTTTCCATCCTTCTTAAAGATCAGGACCTGATCGGAACTCCTGTCAAGTATAAAAAAGAGGTCATCGGCAACCTGCAACCGGTCAATCCTGCCAAAAAGGCTTTCCTTTGTCGTTTGCAGGGGAATATACTCTACTGAATCAAAGAGCTGAGAAACACTTCCTCCCAGTACGTTATCAGGATCCATACGTATCGTTACAGAATCCTGAGCGTACAATGCTCCTGATAAAAAAATGATGAACAATATGATCTTAATACTTTTCATTGTCAAAATATTTATTTCCTATAGCGTACAAATATTCTCTTGTTCTTAAAGGATTTTCCCTAAGGGGAAAGAAAAGGTCATTTAAGGTGTTTCTTTTAGGAAGTAACACAAATAAATAAGGAATATTATAATTCTCAAAATGACCCAGTGAATCATATTGCGGTATGGAATAAGTTCTATACGCAATATTGTTCACGTGCTCGAACCTGTTTAAATTCTCGATATTGTCGTAGGTCAGCAGCAATATAATATCCTCTTTTTTTATGCCTCCTTTTATTCCCTTTAGCACATTCAGAATTGTATCTACACAAACGTCGCAGCTAATATAAGAGAAACGCAATATCAGTTTAGGAGAGGTTATCTCTTCTGCATAACGAAACAAACTGGTAGTTTCACTACCGTTTGTCAACGCTACGTCTTTTCGAACAGGAAGATTTCCAAAAGTGATAGCAGATGCATTTAATTTCCGTTCCTGCTCTACATTAGAGGCCGCTATGTTATATAAGTCTATCTGGTCCTGTAACCCGCTCAGGGATTGTTGTTGTGCCTTTAA
This sequence comes from Chitinophaga oryziterrae, assembly GCF_009758125.1. Taxonomy (GTDB): domain Bacteria; phylum Bacteroidota; class Bacteroidia; order Chitinophagales; family Chitinophagaceae; genus Chitinophaga; species Chitinophaga oryziterrae. The sequence goes on along the minus strand of NZ_WRXO01000001.1, from coordinate 715,633 downwards.
CCGGTAAGACAAAAAAAAGAACATGCCAATCACCGACAAAGTAATAATGATCGTTATGATATAATAAACAGACTTCATTTTATTGTAATTTGGGCCAGAATGGGATTATCCAGCTTCTTCAGTTTTTTACACAATGCTAATAATTCTTTAACATATTTATTGTTTGCTGCATCTTTATGTGCAGCGGCCCATTCCATTAGCAAATAAGGATAATAATATACAAGCGCCTTATCCTTTCCTATTTGCTGTATAGTATTCATCGGAATTTCCAGGTCCAGGTTATGTAGTTTACACCGGGCCGCATTTGTAACCATTTTGTTGGCCTGTTTATCCCATATACCATAAAACTTTATACCACTGACAATATCTCCAAAAATAATGTTTGATCCAAATTCCATGAAAGGGCCCATAAAAAAAGAATATCTATGATCACATGCGGAGATCAGGTAATACACGATATCCGGATCATTAATATAATTCTTTGGAAGAGGGTTGTCAGTAAAAGAGATATAATATTTCGGGTAAAGGTCTGTAGTTTCCTTATCATGGAATAAAGTAAATATAGTATCGCACAAAGGAAAACATACATTCAACTGATCAGGAGCAATAGCATAAAAGGGATACATGTTCAGGGTTCCCGTATTCCCACCTATTTTGGCAGTTATCGGGAAGAATCCATCGCTGAGCTCATTAAATCTATCGTACACCAGCATCCTGTAATAGCCATCTTTATTCAAAGTAGTACCGGACCAGAAAGCATAGCTCTGATTATCCAGATGTTCCATCTTTGTTGCCAACAAATTCCTGCTAAGCATCTTTGACTGGATGAAATGGCCTGTCAGATCAAATATATCTATCTTTCTGTCCAACTCCAGATACACTTCTAACTTATCGTTATTTACTACAAAATCGGTGATCTTTTTCTTTTCCTGATAAGTAATGGTTTGTAATATTTTTCCTTTATCACTAATAATTTTTATACTACCATTGCCCAGATTATCCAGCAATACAAACTTATCTCCTGCTATTGATATCTTTTCAATGTTCCCAATCAGATTGGTATCACTTGTTCCTATAGGGATGAACTTAATGTCTGATATGATATTATCAATTGAATCCATTGACCTATAAGAAGATGGTTCTATCTTTATTGTTACAGCCTTACTATGAATATGCGCTTTTTTCTCTTTACAGGATGTAATCGCCAGCAACGCCAGGCTTATAGTTAATAGATATTTCATTGGTAAAAGTAAATTGGGAAACCTGCTTAGAAGAATACCATCTCTTACACTCATAGTCTCCAAATGTTAATAATGATCCTTACAGCACTTTACAAGGCTTAAAGGAATCTCCTGGTTTTAATGATTAAAAAATTGTTGTTACAGATGAGCTAGTGCTGGTACCAGGATCTGCGCAAGTGTAAGTTTGTAAATTGTTGCCTTTACAATCGATGGTGGCACAAGCTTGTCCTCCTGAAGTTGCTGTTTTGCAAACAATTTGATAACTACTTCCAATGGTAATTGTAACGGTATAAGTTGACCCGTTTGAGTCTGTCACAGTAGTAGTAGTTTTTCCGGATCCTACAGGTATAGTGATTTCCTGTCCAAAAAGCGAGATCTTAAATCCACCATTGGCAGTTGGGGTCAGCGCAACTGTCTGACTAGAGGAACCTGTAATAGTTACAGTAGCTGTCGTCTGGGCAGGACAAGTCATGCTATAATTAGGAGTATAGCAAGGTGCTGTTACCGCCGCTGTGGCAGCGTTGGCTGAACCATAAGAAGAAAAGGAAATGCTCACTCCGATGAGGAATGCAGCAAGGCCTAAACCAATGGTAATGTTTTTGAGATAGTTCTTTTTCATGATTTTTTTGATTCAATGGCTGAAAATTATCAGTGTATAGTGATGGTATCCTATCAGATTAGTATTGCATAGGTTAAACTGTGTGCAGGTGTAGAACAGGGAAGCGTGCCATGATCACGGGGTATGGGTTGCAACACTTTAAGATTGGATTATGATCTTATTTTACAAAAATATTGTCGCAAGTGTAACGCCGGTTATTCTTACTTTAATAGTGGTTCTTTTCATATTGCTTTATTTAAAAATTGGTTTGATACAATTCAACGTAGCAGGTCATATATTGAACTAAATAGCTAACATTCTCAATAATAGTCACTTTACAAACAATTACATTATGTATGAGTTTCCTCCCTTCATTCAGATTTCGTTATCGGTTCGGGTTATTGGATTAAACGCTACATCGTCCGATTGTTTGTCTAAAGTAAAGCTAAATTTTAAAAAAAAGGAAAAAAGATTCATGGATAATTTCATATTCTAAAACGTTAAATGAACTGTTAATAGCAACGTTAAATCTTAAACGAAATGTTAACATTGCTCATACACTTTAACTGTAAATTTGGAAATCAGTTTGGAAGAAATCATCTCTTACGTGGATAATTTCCAAATGTTAATTATAAGTCTTACCATATAATAAAAAAACTGTTGTTACAGATGAGGTAGAGTTAGTGTCTTTTTTTGCAGAAGTAAGTCTGTCCATTCAATCCTTTACAATAGACATAGATACACGATTCTCCTCCTGAAGTTGCAGTCGATAGTTAATTGAATAATTAATTCAATTCAACATGCATCTGGAAGTTACTCCAGGCTAATTTACTTTTACTCTTGAGCTCATTTATGCAGTTTTTGTGCATCAACAACTCAAGTTATCCAACTATCTAAGGCAATTGAATGATAGGCCGACAGTCGCCATTTGAAACAATGTCCGTAAGTCCTGCAATCTAAAACGGGAGGTAAACGCTAAAGACTAACTCACATTCTATTTTCCAATTGTACCAACCTCGAACTTTTTGCATACTAAATTCACTCATTCGGCCTAAACACCTCCCAAACCCATCCAATCCTGCATAATCTGGTTCGAGTTTACGATACCTGGGGCCGCAAGTTGAATGGGAATAATTAAGTATGATTATGCTTGATTATTCCCATTAGTTTTATGTAAACTTGATAATTATCCCTCTTTAATTTTTTCATAGTCGATCTGGATCGAGTAGATCTTCAATAAAACAGATCGAGCTGAACTTCCTGGGAAGACACCACGGTATTTAGTCTTTAAATAAAGCCTCCATAGTAATTTCTTTCTGTATAAGATTAATGTAGTTATTGTTTTTTTTTGCGCCATAGGTGGTGATAAGTGTAAGAAAAAGCGTTTTACGGGTTTGGGTTCTCTCACGAAATATAGCTTCTTTTTGTTTTAATACCGCAGCGTAGTTTTTATCTATAATAAATTCGGAAAGAGTAAATTTAATCTCACATAGATTGATACAATTATCTTTTCTGTCAAACAGAAGATCTATTTGGGCCCCTTGCTCCTTCTTTTTGGAAGCATAACGCCATGGAGATACTTCGGTATACACATCAGCTATTCCTATTGCTTTTTTAATCTGCTGAGCGTGTTTAAGACATATACTTTCGAATGCAAGGCCACTCCAGCTTTTCCATGATGTGCTTTCTGATAGCCTTAACCAGGTACCGGCCCCTTGCGATTTGATATTTTCTATGAATTTTATGTAGAAAAGTGAATATTCATCCGTAAGCTTATATATGCTGTCCCTGACAGTTTTATCAAAAGGTATATAGGGAGTTATAAATCCTGATTCCGACAGTTCTTCCAATAATTGTGTGGTTCCCCCTCCGGATGTAAGCGAGCAGGCTTCAATTATTTCATTTCTTGTAAGCCCGCCGGATTTAGCCGCCAATGCTCTGACCACTTCTATATGATATATGGCTTTTTCAAATAATGAATGATAAAGTATTTTGAATTCATCATGCAACAAACCGCTCTTTTTAAAACATGTTCTATCTAATACCTGTGCTGCGCTTTCTCCGGTATTCACTTCTTTAAGATATAAAGGAACACCACCCATTGCCATGTAAAGCTGCAGCAATTGATATTGATCCAGGTTTATCTTTCTACTTTTCAGATAGGCTGCCGTTTCACTAAGATTAAAAGGTAGCAGGCGAATTCTTTTTGTTACCCTGTTATGAAGTCCACCGCGGTTGTTAATTACTTTCTGAATCATCCAGGACGCAGCAGATCCGCAGATTACTACGACCAGATTTTTTTGCCGGGAGGCCCACATATTCCAGAAATATTCAAATGCCTGCATAAACCCTGATCTTGGTGTTTGTATCCAGGGAAATTCATCAAAGAATAAAACTCGCTTTTGCTTTTTTATAAGAGGACCTATACATTTTTCCAGCATGTTAAAAGCCTGCCGCCAATTAACCGGGGTTTCTACAGGCAAACTTTTCATAGAGAGTGTCAGCGCCTGACCGAAATTGGCCAGTTGGTCACTCAGCGTTGCATTATGGATGCCCGAAAATTCAAAAATTATTTGCTTCTCAAAGAACTTCCTGATTAGAAAAGTTTTCCCTATTCTTCGACGGCCGTATATGGCCACCAATTCAGCTTCATTAGAGTCCAAGGCCCTCTGTAATAGTAGCTTTTCTTCTTCTCTTCCTATAAGTTGTTCCATCTAGGTATAATTTATATTTCGCCACAACTGTTCAAAAATAAACACTTGTGGCAGAATATAAAAATTTATATTTCGCCATAACTGCTGGTAAATAATGCATTATGGCAGCTTATGCTATGCTTATTATAAATGAGCCTGCCTAATAAATGAGTAAATACCAGATAAATCATCTGTAAACCGGTTCGAAAGTTGTAACCTACACCCCGCAAGCTTTAAAAGCCTTCAAGTTCAATAACTTGGAGGCTTTTAAGTTTAAATAATTAGATGATCAAAACCGATCAATTCTACACAAGAATTAAGATTACATATAACGAATCGGCATTTGCAATGACAGGATATTCATGAGAAAATTATGCCCCATTTATTCAAACCCTCTGAACCTTTTCTGAGCCGGTTCCTGGTCATCCGGTACATATGTAGGCATGATGGGCTGGACTGTTTCTCCATTATCACCAGGATGTTTTAATCCAAAACTAGACCACCCCGAACTCCAATACAGCATTAATTCCTTCCAATAAGGAATATCTTTACCTGGTAACTTCTGTTTCGCAAGGTCAAATACTTCCGTTAATTCATCTCTGTACTCAGCATAATAGCATTGATCTTCTTCGTCAAAAACCGGTACGTAGAGATCTAGATGGTCCGTGATCTCATTCAGCAAATATAACCGGAGATCCCATCCATACACAATGGTATCAGACCCATAAACAGATAACACAGGACGGTCGGCCAGATCATCCCGACTAACTAAAAATCTATGTGAAGTAAGCGGCAGTAATTTAGGTGCCTTCGCATACCAGTCTGCAAAGATACGCTCCTTCTCTTCTACGGACGATGGTCTTGTGCCCCAGGACTTTAGCCATACGCCCTGAGGTGGTGATACATCCTCAAACACGGTCCGGTAAGGCCAGTTCAGTCTAGAAACGATTTCATCCTCATCTTTCAGCCAATTATAGAAGAAAGATGTTTGATAAGTTTGGGTTTCTCTTTCTTCTTCATACTCACTTACCTTTTTCCTGTCTATAGTATGCAGGATACGTAAGAAGGCTCTATGCTCCGGCATAAACTTGATGTCATACTTTGCCTCGGTGGCATCAATCTGTTCATCGGTCATTCCGATCCATTTTGCCCCCTCTACCCATTGAGGACAGGGATATGCCTCAGTATTGCTGGAGGATTTGCTTTTGCTCCAGAATGTTTCCGTTCTTTCCTTCACCCAGTACAAAAACTCGGTATAGTCTTCAGGGATGAGCAATGTTTGCTTTTTGTGCATAAAGGACTTAAAAAAGGCTAGGATATTGATAGAGATCAATTTAGTATAGCTGCAAATTAATATATTATCCTGAATAGCAATGTTTTTCCCTCCGCCTGTTTTCTTTATGCTGACGGTATCGGGCAATTTAATCCAACCACATAAAGTATTCTGGTTTGAAAAATCCGCCTATCTGATTCCTTTGAAGAATGGGGGGAAATGCTGATTACCTTGAACGAGATACTATATGAAATGCAATAATTGATAGATTAACTACGTAGTATAACCATAGTGTTCAAACATTTAAAAAATAGTCCCAAAACGGAAATCCATTTCATTTCATAATAAAGGACAGAATTGCAGATAATCGAGTAGACCCAGGGAACCTCCCCCTGAGTCCCTCACAGATCCGTACGTGATACTTGCGCATCATACGGCTCCTATTATTCAGCCCCTACGGTGTGTTTCAACCATAGGCGGTGTGATTCCAAACTTCCAGTGCGCAAATAAGGTCGGATGAGCCTGCATTGATTATTGTGGGAGATAAAGATACCAGTACACCTGTTGCCTCAGTCTATGCGCTTGCAGAAGCATTAAGAACAACAAACGTTCATATCATTATCATTCCGGATGCATCCCCATCTTACAAATTTAGAAGCACCAGAAGCTGTAAATAAATTGTTGATAAACTTCCTGTAAGAAAGGCTGCCCTATCGGGTAGCCTTTCTTACAGGAAGTTTATCTGATAATTCTTTAAATACACCTGCATCTTTCCATAAGTTGCGATTGCCCACCACATACATCACTTCCTTCGCTCTGGTGACTGCTACGTTAACAAGATTTGGCTTACCACCAGCCCATGCCTATCAATACCCGCAATCATGATATTCCAAAACTTCCCACTCTCCGTGTTCGTAATTATACCATGATAAAGTCCTTCTGCAGATTCTTCCACTGTTAATGGCGCATGTTCACCACCTGATTTCGCCTGCAAGTAACCTTTATATTTTTATTCGCTACTCTTGTTCCTAACATTGCTGCATACATATTAACTGCGGCCTTTGATAAACGATAACCGGAGCCATTCTATGCAGCATTACGAAGCAATCCCATATTGCTGGAAATAAAAATTACCTGTCAGCCATCATTGACACGTTTTAACAATATTTGTATTAATCTTTTCAGTGATAGAAACAAACATTATCAATGAAATGAATACCTATTTAAAGTAAATTGCCGGGATTTTTGTTCAGGAATAAGACTGTTCAGTGGCAGATAAAAGTAGCAAATCCGAAACACACCAACACGTATAAATAAGATTTTATATTATAAAATTATAACTAAAGCTCAAACTTCATGCTATACCAACCTCGAACTTTTATTATATTATATTCACCTTCCAGGCCCTAAACACCTCCCAAATGGATCCAATCCTGCATAATTTGGTTCGAGGTTCCGATACCTGGGGCCGCTAAGAAAAGGGACAAATTATCGAAAGATGGTTTGTCCTTTTTTCATTGGTGCTTATCTCGCCCGAAAGAGGATCAAGTTGAATTGGATCAAGTTGAATTCTTGGGGATTGAGTTTTGTCATGTATTAAGTTTAGTTAGTCTAAAAAGAAAGAATTGGATATCTCTTACTCCTCTCATCACATTTCTAAAAGCCTTACTTTTGAGTATAAAATATTCTGTTGCGGCATTTTAAATGTTTATTCCCTGCTGGTATATACACGGTATAGTCTCCTGATCTGAAAGATAATTGAGAAGCCTCCTTTTTTGCCAAATGGCAAATCGTATCATTTTTTTATAAGAGACCTTTGCCTTATTCTTTAACTTTTAAAATCGAAGAAATGACAAAGACAGTGTTAGTTACAGGTGCGTCTTCAGGGATCGGTCAAGCAACAGCTATATACATGGCCCAAAAGGGTTACAAAGTTTATGGTGCAGCGCGCAGAATTGAAAAAATGCAGGAATTGAAAGAATACGGTATACAGCCTATTGCGCTGGATATTATCAGTGATGACAGTGTCGTTGCCTGTGTTGATAAAGTATTAGATGAGACAGGGAGCGTAGATATCCTGATCAATAGTGCAGGACTTGGTTCTTATGGTGCACTGGAGGACGTACCAATAGCCGAAGCAAAAAAACAGCTGGAAATAAATCTGTTCGGTGTAGCGCGACTGATACAATTGGTGTTACCCGGAATGCGGGAAAAAAAGTATGGAAAGATCGTTAATATCTCCTCTGTAGGAGGTAAAGTTGGCTTGCCGATGGGCAGTTGGTATCATGCCAGTAAATTTGCTATAGAAGGCTTGAGTGATTCACTACGAAATGAAGTAAGACAATTTGGCGTTGATGTAATTGTAATTGAACCAGGTGGTACAAAATCTGAAATGACTACTATAGGCGCCGACGATATGATGCGTGTTTCAGGCAATACAGTTTACGGTAAACTAGCAGCCGCCATTGGAAAAATGTATTCATCGATGGAAAAGAATGCTGTCGATCCTATTGTTATTGCTAAACTGATTAAAAAAGGTATCGAGGCGAAACATCCGAGGACAAGATATATTGGTGGTACTATGGCAAAGCCAATGTTATTTATTAGAAAAGTGTTATCGGACAAATTATTTGATAAGATGTTGATGAGCCAGATGAAATAATGTATCCATGGAACAACTGATTAATTATTTACTCCAGTTCGGGCAACTGAACCAGCAACAGATCGATCTTATCAAAAGCAAAGCTGCGATAAAGACCATAAAAAAAGATCAATATTATCACGAAGCCGGAAAGATATCTCGTGCAGTCATTTTTCTGACCGAAGGGGTCATGCGGGTGTGCTATTATAACAATAAAGGCGACGAAATAACTAAGTACTTTTTTGACGAGAATCACTTTATTGCAGATATAAACAGCTTAAATCTGGCTATTCCATCAGTCGAATATGTTCAGGCTGTTACTGATTGTCAATATATTGTGTTGTCAAAAAATGTTTTGGAAGAATTGTCGATGACGATCATCGGTTGGGATGCCATAGTTGCGAAAATAACTGCCAAAGGTATGATAGATAAAGTCAATCGAATCAGCCCGATGATGGCACATGATGCAAAAGAGCGGTATCTTAGTTTTTTGGCTAATTTCCCTGCCCTGGCAAACAGGATACCCCTGTCATATCTGGCGTCTTATCTTGGCATCACTCAGTCGTCACTGAGTAGAATAAGAAGGGATATTCGCGGATAGGGATCGTTATGAACGAGCGTCTGATGGAGTAGACCCAGGGCCCCCCTGAGTCCCTCACAGATCCGTACGTGATACTTGCGCATCATACAGCTCCTATTATTCAGCCCCTACAGTGTGTTTCAACGATAGGCGGTGTGATTACTCAAAATTACGGAAACCAAGCGCCTGGTCGACATCACTTGCAATCGCGCATCCAATGGGATTTACTACATTGGGGCCACGATTATTGGAAGGCTTTCCGCAACCATAAGTAGTTAATAAGCCACACAGCAGTAAGGTGGCAAGCGTAGATTTGTCAATGCTTATGCCGGATTTTTCTACAATAAGTTTTTGTGATGTACTACCTCGAACTTTTAGTATACGCTATTCACTCATTTACCCTAAACACCTCCTAAATCTATTCAATCCTGCATAATTTGGTTCGAGGTTACGATACCCGGGTCTGCAAAATCCGACTTCTTGAGAGTAATCTGAGAAAGTCGGGTTTCTTTTTTCTCCGAAACACCTGTTAGCTCTGCAACGAAGGCGAACAATTTATTCATGTATGCGTTTTCTTGTTATAAAAAATCCTCAATTGTAATCTTTGTTTTTCTACGTAGTTACTGAGAACCCACATCGACGTGGGTTCTGTAACACGGATAGCCGCCAGTTCAATGTACATTACGGGAACATTTACTTCCATTAAATTAATAACTTTGTCAGGACCAAATGAATTGTCATGCATGCACAAATCACCCCATTCCTGCTGTTCAATACCGAAGCGGAAAAAGCAGCCCACTTTTATGTGTCCTGCGGCTGGCTGAAAGATAAATACGATTTGACCTGGCAGGTTGCGCACCAAATGCTTCCGCGTCTGATGAACGATCCGAATTCCCAAAAGGCATCTGCGGTTATGAAGGCCATGATGAAAATGAAGAAAATTATCATTAAAGATATACAGGAAGCTTATGACAAAGCCTGAAATTGAACCTTATCATAAGTTTTATTTGTATCGTCGTATTGTGCAGGCCAAATTGTTCATCGACCGGCACTATGCACAGCCGATCGATCTCCATCAGATTGCTGATGAAGCATACTTCTCTAAGTTTCATTTTACGAGGCTTTTTAAACAAGCTTATGGCAAAACTCCACACTATTACCTTACACAGGTACGCCTTGATCAGGCCAAACGCCTACTCGCAGATGGTGAACCGGTGACGCAGGTCTGTTTTAGTGTGGGTTTTGACAGCTCCACGTCCTTTGCCGCTTTATTTAAAAAACACGCGGGTATGGCTCCATCAGTTTATCAGGCAAAACAGTTGCAAAGGAAGGCGCTTTTCAACCACAATCCGCTACATGCGGTACCTAATTGCTTTGCCGAAACTTACGGCTGGAAAAATAGCAATATCCGATAGGTTAATTTGGCGTGATGCAATTAGTTTTGAATAAAAATAATCGCATGATTACTAAAGTCACCCACATGTGCATTTATGTTCTTGACCAGGACAGTGCCTACGATTTTTATATTAACAAGCTTGGCTTTAAGGTACATACCGATGTACCTATGGGAGCAGATTCCCGCTGGCTGACTGTCACCCCACCCGATCAGCCTGAACTGGAGATCACGCTGTTTCCGGTCAAAGAAGGCAGCATGTTCAATGCGGAAACTTCAAAGACTATGATTGAACTGATAAAGAAAGGCACTTTCGGCGCAGCCGTATTTACCTGCCAGGATTTGATGGTTACTTACGAAGAATTGAAAGTCAAAGGTGTGGTATTTAAAAAGCCGCCAACTAAAGAGTTTTACGGTTTTGAGGCTTTGTTTAGTGATGATTCCGGCAACTGGTTTTCCCTTTCACAGTTAGATATCGAAAAATGAAGACACTATTTGACACCGCACAACGCCAGAAGTTTGTACAGCGGCTAGAACAACTAACACCCGACAGCCAATCATTATGGGGACAAATGACGGTAGCACAAATGCTCAGACACCTTCGCCTCTGGGAAGAAATGATTCACGAAAACAAAATTTATAACCGCACGCTGATTGGTAGGCTCATTGGCCCGTTAATCCTAAAACAGGTATTAAAAACGCCCAACTTCCGCCGCAATAGTCCAACTATATCCGAAATGCGGATCACGGAAACCGGGATTGATATGACCGAAGAGCGGCGCAAGCTGATCTCATTGCTTGATCGCTATGCAAATTACGATAAACCTGATTACAGTTTTATTCATCCTTTTTTTGGTCGCATGAGCAGGGAGCAGATCGGCCAACTGGCCTATATACATCTAAATCATCATTTACAACAGTTCGGTATCTGATGTGAATAACCAGCTTATGATCGACTAATGCATTGAATCTGCAAACCAAACAAAAAAGCGTGCATTTGTGGAAATGCAATTCGATGCAATTGTTCTCAATAAAAGTTATACCAACCTCGAACTTTATACATACCAAATTCGCTTTTCTGACCTAAATAGTTCCTAAATCCACCCAATCCTGCATAATTTGGTTCGAGGTTATGATACCTGGGGCTGCAAGCTTTAAAGCCTCTAAATCGAAAGATTTGGAGGCTTTAAAGTTCGAAGAAGCTTAATGAAAGCTTCTAACAAATCCTTTTATCGTTTGTCGCCAATGACACTATTGGAGAAAACAGAAGTTGATTAAGAATTGTCCTTTTTTCTGCTCTTAGATGATATAGTAATTTTTTGTATCTCTTTATCAAAATCGCTTTCGAAATTTTCATCTTGTGTTATCCGGAACTTTTCGTATTCTTTCTCTGCTAATTTAATAGCTACTGCATGGCTTACTGTGCCGGCATCCTTGAGTATCTGGTATTCGTTAAATTGCAGGAAGGCATCCAATCGACTAATCCAATCTGTCATTTTCATAGATATCTGTCTTGATGCCTGTAAAACCTTTAACAATAAACTCCCGTAGACTTTTGGTAGCCCAAATTCTGAACTGAGTAGCCTGCATCGAATTTACTCTGTAACCAACCGCTATTATTGCATCCAGATTGTAAAATTCCAATTTACGTTTTATCTGCCGTGCTCCTTCCTGTTGAACTGTTTCCAAAATGGAAATTGTTGAATCTTTATCCAGCTCCCCAGACTCATATATATTATTCAGGTGTTTACTAATCGCAGGTACTTCTACCCCAAATAATTCCGCCATCCGTTTCTGAGTAAGCCAAAATGTTTCATCATTAAAGATTACTTCTATCCGTATATCTCCGGCAGGTGTATTGTAGAAAACAAACCTTATGATCGCCGAACTGTTTTTTCTCCTGCAGCTAACTTGCGACCTGTTGATAAGGTCGTTTCTTTCCCTGAAAGCACGCTTTTTACAGCTTTCAATTTTCCCTTAATACTATACTTCATAAAAAAGCCCCCAAAAAGTGTCTAACTTTTTGGGGGCAGGCCAAAAGGAACGGCTCTCATAATAAATGTTTACAGAACTACAGCAAATGGCGAACAAACAGGAGGGCATGGCATCCCACCATCTATAATCGGTGGATCAACGAACAGCATGCCTGCGCTTGTTGTCAACTGACATTTGCCAATTGCATTTTGTGCAGCATCCACAGGTACCAGCACAAATTTATGATCTCCATCTTTAGCAATACCATTGAACAAACGAATGCCTGCACAACCAGGAGCACTCAGTAATGTCTCAAAAGCTTCTCTGCCATATAAATTTGACTTGATAGTACCCGGGTTCAGATCCTGGTATGCTTTGATCATATCAGTAGCAACATCTTTACTGATAAAGTCACCTGTTTTATCAACGATATAATTACTCTCCCAGGGGTTATAATAAGGACTGATGCTTCCCTTACCTGCTATCACAGTAGTGATGTTTACGTTGCGATTGTCTACAGCTACCAGCACTATTGAGTGATGACCTTCATGCATGGCATTTACTAAACGTATGCCTGCACAACCTGGAACGTTTAGTAACTTATCAAACAGTTCCCTGCGGTATAGAACAGCTCCGATACCATCGGGTATCTGATGTTGATAAGTTGCCATCATTTCAAGGGCTTCGGTCATCGTAATGATTCCGCCGATTTTTTCAATGTTGGACAAGAGGAGTTTCCTTTTCTGTGTAATCATAATGAGGATGTTTAGGAGGGTAAATAATAATTTGTCTTCTTCTTGGCATTTCCTTTATAGGGGCAATTACAGGTATCACCATTCTTTCGAGGAATGGTAATATGTTTATCTCTTTGGGATAAGATACTTATTTTCCTTTATATAAGCAAAAAGAAATCCCAGAATTGTTTGTTAAACAACTCTGGGATGATCTATAATAACGTAATACTAGCTTTTTCGCTATGACTCATCTTACAAACATACTTACCTGTAATGGTATGTTTGCTGTATTTAAGATTCTAACTTACTCCATAAACATCGTCTGTCTTTTTAACAGGATTGTATCCTACAGAGTCTGTACTGGAGTAGGTGTAAGTCTGGCCATCGGCCAGAATCATGGAGTCGAGGTGAATATATACCTGACTGGCAGTACATGTAAAAGTACTCGTTACGGCATCTGAAAAGATAAATTCATTTGAATATTCACTTCCGAGAGTAGTAACTATGGTGGTATCACCCTTGCCTTCACCCATTCACCCATAGTGAATGACTTAGTTTTTTTAAACCAGCGCTGAAAATTAATAGTTGACCCTAAAGAAAGCTATTCAGGAATACCTATCGAGACAATCTAAACAAATTGCCATCGTATCAAACCCTGCAAACGTTAAAAAAGGGTATCAGGTGTTCGATTGTAAAAATCACCTGTAATTAATTCTATTCCCTTCTGCATTCTTTAAATGAGCCACCACACTGACAGGAAGCTCCTTGCTTTCCATGAGAAAGCTTACAGAATCGGCAACAAAGTTTTTTGTATTTTTCACCTTTTGGAAAATTTCAAACAGAGCAATAGGTTCCTGGTTAAAACTGATACAGGTACTGATAAAATGCATCTCACTTAATTTATAATCCGGTTGTTTGAGTTTTTCATTAATATCTTTCAGACGCGAAATAAAATGCCGTTGCCGGATAAAGGTATTGCTATTCATAATAATGAAAACATAATCCGCATAAGCTGTTATTTTGCCATAATACTTATGATTGTCTCCTCCACTTCTCTCTATCAGATATTCGCCTGAAGCTTCTGATTTGTATATTTCCACTGATGAGCGCCAGATTCGTTCTTCATTAATTTTGTCCGGGTTATCGGGCAGGTTGCGGTTAAAGGAATACCAAAATCCAATTAATTCATCCAATAGTTTAGTATTCACCGCTACCTTCGGAATTTCGATTTTTAAATCATTAAAACTGAATGTCTCTTTATGTGAATTAATAAAATCAAAGTAGTTATCATACCCTAATACCTGGACAATCCGGCTTAATTTACTCAGGTTAGGTTTACTGGCCCCAGCCATGTTTTCTTTCCCTTCGTATGCTTTTAACTTATTAATAATAAGATGTTCGTAAAGATAGTTTGTACCCAGTAAATCTGCGTCCTTCCTTATTTTATGCCTCCTGTTCTGTTCCTCCAACAGTCTGTTTAGCTCCTCAGCAATATGCGTCCACTCCGATTTTGAGACATCTTTCCAGGCATTCTTCCTGACAAAATGAGCAGACAGAAAATTCATCAGTTTTTCAAGATGTACTAAATCCTCTTTCTTCATAAGACGAATATAAGATAAAAATAGAGTCAAATAATACTAATATAAGACTTTTATATTTTAGCATTTTTAGAAGTTTACTATTGAAAAAAAAAAGCGATGAAACCTCTACATTCAAATATTCTGCTAACTGACGAACATATAAATTACCGGGAAAACGCGCTTTGGATACGGATTGAGAATTATGCTATTGACGATGCCAATGCTGTCATTCCGTTTTCTAAAAAAATTGCACAAACAGAGAATTGGACTGATGATTTTACCAGAGATGCCATTCAGGAATATAAGCGCTTTGTTTACCTCTGTTGCATAGCTAAAAACGGAGCATCCCCATCTGTTGTAGTAGATAAGGTATGGCATATGCATTTATTGTATACTACCGAATACTGGAAAAAATTTTGCCCCAATATCCTGCAACGTGAACTTCATCATTTCCCCAACGTAGGTGGCATTATAGATTATAAAAAACATCATGATTGGTACCTGGAAACTCTAACCTTATACATACAGGTGTTTAAGCAAAACCCACCTGCAAAATTCTGGCGCATTCCTCCGGCATTAACACCTTTCTTATACCCTGATAAAATTTATGCCACAAAACAAGCACTCAGTGCTTCCGGCAGCAAAACAGCTCCAGCGGCTTATTATCTGACAATAGTGATCCCATTTATAGTCACCTGGTTATTATTTGGTGAATTGCCACTTTCCGATCTTTCCGTATTCCAATACTTTGTTCTTTTTACACCATTGCTCTTTATCATCAGGAAGCTTGTCGCAATGAATGAGGAGCGGCATCTAAAACCCGTCATCAGGAATTTGCCACTTTACAATCGCTATCAACTGGCCTATTTATCCGGTGGCTATAACAATGCGTTTTTATTATTGACAAATGATCTCGTAGAAAATAACTGGATTAAGATACGCGATACCAAAAAAGAGTTCTCAAAAAAATACTTTTCACTTATAACAGATCAAACAAGTGCTTTCGAAGATCAAAATTTCATCCAGCCTGAAGTGTTGTTTCAATCAATGGATCACCTCTACAATAAATCAAAATTCAGTCTTCCCCAGTTGGCATCTGCACTAAGTGAATACCTGCATCCCATTTCCACCGTACAAACAGCGCCTCCTGAAAAAGATGCCATACTTTATCCTGTTTGGCTGGCGTTTTCGGCAATGATCATCTATTGTTTTCCTGCTGAAGAAGTTAATTTGATTAGCGGTTTTTTATATGGTATATTTTTCTTCCTGTGCCTGATTTCAATCGTTTCCTGGCAGACTCCGGACAGCGATCATACTATTATGGGAAGAGCACTAAAAAAACAGATGGGTGTTCTTAACGACATCAGGACCTTACACCAGCAGGCAATCATTCTGAATCGTTTCAACGGTGTTTCTGATATTCCCTTATTCCAGAAAACAGCCAACTTTTTCAGCGCCGGAGATGGTTGTGGAGCTGCCCGTCCAAGCTGTGGCTGTGGTTGCTGATAAATCATCTTATAAACAACCGGATGGAAAATAGATATATAAACTTCACATTTGAAGCCCTTCTGAAAAATTTCCTTTTTTATCTCTCCAGTTTCATGACTTCGGCTAATTTATTTCTGAAATTAGTTAACTGCTCCTTTAATGTGGTATTGTGAACCCCCGAAAATTCCAATATCATTTTGCTGTTGAAGACTTCCCTTATCAAGAATGTCTTACCTACCCGCCGTCGTCCAAAAACTGCAATTAATTCAGCTTCATCTGACGCTAAAGCTTTTTCCAGAAGATTCTTCCCATCTTTACGACCTATAAGCGGCTTCATTAATATGCCCATACACTGGAACCTATTATAATGGCCCTTCCAGCGGCCTCGGGAGAAAGGGCTACTATAGGAATACATAGCGCCGCCATAGGGGGCCTGGAACGAAGTAAAATAGTTGCAGAAGTTATCAGCGGGAACGGCGAAGTTCTACGATCAATGATAGATATACCATCCGGATACATGCCAACGGTTACTTCTTCGATAGAGATCGTTTCCAGGGCACTGAACGGAAGTTATAAAACTGGATTTCAGTCTCCGGCTTCTGCTTATGGCGAAGAATTACTGGATACATTATTAGATATCCGCATTACAGATTATTAAAATTAGCCGCAATTCGTGTACGAGTTCCAGGATGCAACACTGGTGTTTTCTTCGCCCAACGTGATATATGGATGGGAACAGTTGGGCGTACAGGATACCTGCTATTTGTGGAGTTAATGTTACCGTTTAAACCAATAAAATTTCAAATGATAAATCTTCAGGAAACCGCAGACAAATTTGCCGTTATTGAGACGCTCTACCGTTTCGCCGCGGGCATTGACCTACGCGACAATGATCTTCTTTCATCTGCTTTTGCAGCTAATGCCATATCTGATTTCAGACCTGCCGGAAAAAAAGCCGGCTTTGAGTATCCGGTATTGGAAGGCAGGGAAAATATCATCGCAGCACTTATGGGTTCATTAAACCAAATTGACACTACTCATTCCGTAAGCAATCCGCGGGTAAGTATCGATGGAGATAAGGCAGTAATGGACGCGCTGGTAGAAGCGCAACATTTGCCTTTAAACAACCACTCTCGTCACTATCTCATGAAAAACAGGTATGATGTCGAACTGGTAAGACAGGACGACGTCTGGGTTATTCAAGGCGTCACAATCGACAATGTCTGGCGTACGGGAGATCCAACAGTCCTTACTGGTATCTAAAACGTTGGCTGATACCTCGCAGAGATGCATCTGTATTAATAACTAAGAGGGGCCGCAAAGGGACAAATTATCAAAAGATAGTTTGTCACTTTTCATTTGCATCTGTCTTACCCGTATACTACAGTAAATTAAAAGAGAGACTCCCCAATTAAAAACTCATTCCAAAATCGCTTATTAAAAAACCTTGAGCGTTGTTACCTTATATGTTGCCTTTGAGACCTCCACGTACACACCACCCGTATTCCCGATATTTCCATTCGTTGCCAACCGCTGGATTAATACCAGACTATCATTCTCAATGATCTCAGTTTTAAAGTAGCCATCTGGTATCTTCTTTCTTTTATCCTTTTTTAAGACAAGTTCACTTTGCTTTCTTATTGAATAAATATCACATCCTTTTGATTTTGCCTGGCCATGATTATTTCTCTTTATGATAGTTTACTATTTCGTTAACTTCTATTCCTCTAATCTCCGTCCAAATATATATTGACCATGTTCGTTGGTGGGAATTGGCTTCTCGTGAGGAGTAAACACCAGCCTGTAAGATTGGTCCAGGTCATATTTCATATAATTGCATTACGAGTTAAATAATAACATGCCTGTTTTTCAACATTTTAAATTGAACTAAAGCATAATTATATTGATACATCTATTGTTGCAACGCCTGTGCAGGAAGGCTTTCTGGGAAAATACCTTTTTTCAGGGATATAGAGAATAAAATACATCTGTTACTTTTGTATCGAAATGATGAATACAACTAAGCAATAACACACAACTATTTCAATCAACATTATTAAGAGAGCGATGCAGGAAACCTGCAAAACTATTTCCTATTATTTTAGCCCTATCTTTATTGAAAACCTGAATGTTAACCCCCCTTTTTTTCTTTCATTTACATTATCAATAAACACACTTTATATTTTCAGAGATAGTTCTTCGCACCATCTCTGAAAAATAGGGGAAGATTCCCATACCAAAAATTCAAACTGCAACTATTAAGAATTATTACATAGCTTTGATTTGCCAGTAACAACTTTAGTTCAGTCATGTAACTGAGAAAAAATTCACGTGAGAAAATCTCTCCCATATAATTCATTGAGTGATCTGGAATTGATGGATTTGCTGAAATCCGGCAATCAGCATGCGTTTGCTGAAATATATGAGCGCTATTTCGGACCACTTTATTTACATGCCTATAAGAGAATAAGAGATAAAGATGAAGCCAGGGACCTGGTTCAGGAACTCTTTTCTCATCTTTGGTCTAAACGCGACACCCTCGAACCCCGGACCAGCTTCTCCAATTACCTTTATACCTGGGTAAGGAACAGTATACTAAATATCATTGCACATAAGGCCGTTGAAGAAAAATACCTGTCATCATTGCCTGGCTGGACCAATGATGCAGAGTCCCTTACAGACCACCGCGTGCGTGAGCGGCAATTAGCAGCCATCATAGAGAAGGAAATTGATGCTTTACCCCCCAGAATGAGAGCCGTCTTTGAACTGAGCAGAAAATCAAACATGAGCTACAAAGAAATTGCAGAAAAATTAGACCTGACTGAACAATCAGTACGGAGCCATGTAAAGAATGCCCTTAAGATATTAAGAATGAAACTCGGTGTGCTGGTATACCTCTTTTATATTTTTTATAAATAATTTAGATTTTTATTACCCCCATGACCTTTATCTTCCTTGTCTATATATAAATGGACAAGCTAAACATACAGGATTTATTACAAAAATACAGGGACGGTAGTATAAACAGCGAGGAACTGGCCTTGCTGGAAACCTGGTATCTGCAATGGCAACCGGAAGATCTGGACGTATCATATGAAGAATTGCTGGCGGTTAAGGAGGAGGTCTGGCAGGCTGTGGCTCCGTTGCCGGCAAATACTACCAGGATCAGGCTATGGCCGGGAATTGCAGCAGCAGCATCCCTACTTCTGTTGCTCTCCGCATCTACCTATTATTTATTACGCACACCAACCAGGAAACCTGAAACCGCTATAGTAAATAGTCCCGCTTCCGACATCAAACCCGGCAGTAACAAGGCTTTGCTAACATTGTCCAATGGAAAACAAATTGCACTGACTGACGTACAAAATGGTACAATAGCTAATCAGGGTTCTGTAGTAATCAGTAAAAAGACTAACGGGCAACTGGTATATGGCACCTCCAATACCGGAAGTACAGCGGATGAAATACTTTACAACACGATCACTACCGGCAGAGGAGGCCAGTACCAGATTGTCCTCTCAGACGGTACACAGGTCTGGATGAACGCTGAATCTTCTATCACATACCCCGTGAGGTTTTTACATGAAGAAAGAAAGGTTGTAGCCAGTGGTGAAGTATATTTTGAGATTGCCCACAACGAAAACCAACCTTTTAAGGTAATGAGTGCCAATCAGGAGATTACGGTATTAGGAACCCGTTTCAATGTGAATGCATATGCAGATGAAACCGCAATCAGCACTACCCTGCTTACCGGTAGTATTAAGATCAGGAATTTAATATCCGGAAAATCAAGTTTATTAATCCCGGGGCAACAATCCACCATTATTAAAGACAAGGACCAGATCAGTATAAAAAAAGTCAACGCCGAAGCTGCCATTTCCTGGAAAAACGGGTACTTCCTGTTTGACGGTCAGGACATCAAAAGTATAATGAAAACAATGAGCAGGTGGTATGATGTGGATGTAGAATACAATTATCACAATACAAGCGAAAGATTTGGCGGAACCTTCTCGCGTTCCTCAAACCTATCGGAAATCTTACACAATTTAGAACAGGTGGGACATATACATTTCAATATTCAGGCTAAGAAAATCACAGTAACAGATTAATGTACGTTATGGAATCTTTATATCACCAATAATCAAAAAGGAGGAATATATCAACAAAAAATTCAGGCAATCCAGTATCTAATGCCAATCGGAAGTGTCCCTGGTATTCTGCCGTACAACAGGCCAGGTAATGTAGCTAATCAACAGATTTAATTAAACATAACAACCAAATGCACAAAAAAATTCTTGAACCACGTTTCAGGGGGGATACCTATGTACATTCCAGTTTCTTACTAAGAATGAAGCTCATCCTTCTTTTATTGACCATCCTCTTTCTACAGGTAAAAGCCGAAACTTTTGGACAAAAAGTTACTGTGATTGCTGATAAGGCAACGCTGGTGGAGATCATTGCACAGATAAGGAAACAAACAGACTATGATTTCCTTTATAACAACCAGACACTGAAGGATGCTAAACCCATCACTTTACAGGTCAGAAATATGGATATTATTAAAGTGCTGGATCGTTGTTTCGAGGGTCAGCCTTTTGAATATACCATAAAGAATAAAACAGTCTTAATCCTCGCAAAAACAAATGAACGGTCAGTAAAATCTGCCGGCGGGCATCAGACAAGAAGAATATTGGGATCGGTCAGAGATGGCAGCAACGGTGAGCCTTTGACGGGTGTAATCGTTGGTGTTGAGGGTACAGCGACGGGGACCAGTACAAATGACAAAGGAGCATTCTCTTTAGAAGTGCCGGGACCAAATTCAATATTGGTATTTTCCTATATCGGCTTCTCAACTCAGAAAATAACGGTGAATGACCAGACAAATATTGAAGTAAAAATGGTGAGGACGGACACGAAACTGGATGAAGTGGTAGTGGTGGGCTATGGCACTAAAACAAAAGGAGCTATTACAGGCGCTATTTCTACCGTGAAGGCGGACGTCTTTGAAAACAGACCATTAAACAACAGTTTCGATGCATTGCAGGGGACCATACCAGGGTTAACTATCACAAAGGGTAGCGGACAACCCGGCAACCAAAGTTATGGGCTGCAGGTTCGTGGCTATTCTTCAATAAACGGGAGTCAGCCATTAGTATTGGTGGATGGTATACCCGGTGATATGAATACCATCAATACAAATGATATTGCGGAAATCTCTGTGCTAAAAGATGCGGCAGCTTCCATTTACGGTGCCCGTGCCGCAAACGGGGTGATTATTGTAACAACTAAAAAAGGTAAAAAAGGACCACCTGAAGTTGCTTATAGCGCTAATGTCGGTATTAAAAACCCTACTTACCTTAGAAAGATACAGAACACCTTGCAATTTGCGGAATTTATGGATGAGGGACTTCGTAATGCCGGCATTGCAGGGTTCTCGCCCGATGTATTTGACAAGATCAGGGCCAATGCGGCAGCTGACCTTAGCGGAGGATGGAATTATGGTATCACAAACTATCCGGGCTTTTACGGGTATACCAACTGGAATAAGGTCATATACAAAAATTCAGTGCAGCAGATGCATAATGTGGCTGTTTCCGGTGGTAGTGAAAATAATAATTACCTGATATCGCTTGGATACAATCGCGATGAAGGTTCCCTCAAATTCGGAGAAAACAAATCTGAACGATACAATCTCCGGCTGAATTATGATTTCCGGCTGAGTAAAAAGTTAAGTATTGAAACCCGCAACAGTTTTGAGAGCCAGGCCACTGTAACACCAACAATGATTGGTAATGCTTTAAGTAATGTAACCCGGCAATTTCCATATCAGCCGGTATATAACAGTGTAGGTAAGTTTTATGGGTATCAGGGCTATGAAAATCCGGCGCAGTCGCTGGAAGAAGGCGGCTCACAATTGAGTAACTTTTCAAGGATAAGCACCAATTTCAAAGTGGATTACAGCATTATACCTTCATTGAAATTAACAGGACAGGCTGCGATCCGAATGGATTATAACAATGACAATGGTAATACCCGTACGTTTACGCGTTATAATTATGTGGGTGAAATACAGGACGTCCGTAATACCCCTAATTCGGCTTTTTATGCGAATCAAAGGCTCTTAAATAAATTGTACCAGGTGTACCTGGACTATAACAAACAATTTGGACAGGATCACAGTATTAACTTTACAGGTGGTGCATCACTGGAACAAACTAAAGTAGAAAGACAATCCACCACCGGATACAACTTTATCGGGAATAATATATTTACACTGAACCTTGCAGATCGTACAAAAGCAGCATATGCTGACTTTACAGGGAATCTCAACAACCAGGCGCTCGGTTCCTATTTCGGCAGGTTAAGCTATTCTTATAAAAACAAACTCATATTAGACCTGACCGCCCGTGCAGATGGCAGTTCAAAGTTTGCTCCCGAAAAACGCTGGAGCGCAGTGTTCCCATCCGCAGCGC
Source organism: Chitinophaga oryziterrae (assembly GCF_009758125.1). GTDB lineage: Bacteria > Bacteroidota > Bacteroidia > Chitinophagales > Chitinophagaceae > Chitinophaga > Chitinophaga oryziterrae. Next base: position 692,965 of record NZ_WRXO01000001.1, on the reverse strand, counting down.
TTGCCTATAATTTATCTGAAGAAAGTTTCATCAAATCTTTGCACACATTTGAGTTATTAAAGCTCAGGGTATCATATGGGAAAATGGGTAACCAGGAGCTTGGAAATTTAGGTCTTTACGATTATATTCCACTGATATCTATCGACGGCAATTATCCGCTGGGATCTCCCAATGTAGGGGTAACCGGTGCGAATGCCAATCCTGCATCTGCCAGTCGTACATGGGAAACCATTGAGAACAGGAACATTGGTATCGACGTATCTGTATATCGGTCAAGACTAAGTTTCTCATTTGATTATTTCAACAAGATCAACAATGATATGTTGGTCAATATAGCAGTGCCTGCAACTTTTGGCGCTACGCCGCCATCTACCAATCAGGGTAAAGTGTTCACCAAAGGCTTTGAAACATCCCTGACATGGAAGGATCAGATCAATGATTTCAGATACAGCATTTCCTTACAGTTAAGTGACAGCAGGAACAAACTGGTGGAATTGAAAAACAATGATAGTTATGGTGAAGGGCTGAATTATACCAGACAAGGATATCCTATCTACTCTTACTTTGGGTATGTATATGATGGAATCATCAGAACTCAAAAGCAGCTGGACGATTACAAACAGTTGCAGGGAATACCGTCCAGAATTGGCATCGGAGATGTGATGTATAAAGACGTTGACGGAGATGGTAAGCTCACTGCTTTTGGAGATAAATCAAAAGGGCTTGCAGGTGATATGACTTACCTGGGCAATCTGACACCAAGATATACGTATTCATCAAATATCACTGTTGGCTATAAACAATTTGACCTGCAGGTATTTCTACAAGGTGTCGGAAAAAGAGATGTTATCTATGAAGGTGCAATCAGCAGACCTAATGCATTTTACTGGCCAACATTAGCCTACTATTCAGGTAAGACCTGGAGCCCGGAAAGACCGGATGCACAATATCCAAGATACCTTCCCGGTAGTGTTGGGTACGATGATATCAGAAGCTATGATTACCGTGCATCAGCATTGACGATGCATAATGTAGCTTACCTGAGATTTAAAGTCATTACGTTAGGCTATAACCTGTCTGCAGGTATGCTCTCCCGTATCAGGATCAAATCAGCAAGAATTTTCTTTAGCGGACAGGATCTGTTCACTATATCCAAAGGAACATTGGGTGGAAACTTTGATCCGGAAGACGGTTATCGGAATGAAGGTACTTATCCGTTTAACAGAGTTTTTTCACTGGGTCTGAATGTTAAATTTTAAATGAACTTACGATGAGAATTATATATCTTTTATCATTATCCATAATCTGGACCAGTTGTAAAAATGATCTAAACCTTGTTTCCAAAGATAGTATCACCGATGCTACCTTCTGGAAAACAGGCAGTGATTTTAAACTGGCTGCTAACAATCTTTACAACGGATTGGACAGGTTTGGATCTGAAGATACAGAATCTGACATTGCTTTCAATTTTCCAAACTCTGTCAGCAATGGTAACTTACAGCCTTCAGAAATATCCGATCAGTGGAACAGCAGTTATGGCTATATCAGGTCTGCCAATAACATCCTTGAAAAAGGTGCAGCCAGTACAGATGCAGAAATCAAAAGGTATATGGCTGAGGCGAAATTCTTCAGGGCCTGGTATTACTGGAAGCTGTTAAGAATTTACGGAGGAGTGCCATTGATCACAAAAGTTTTATCTGCTGATGATCCTGCTTTGTTTACAGCAAGATCCAGCCGTACTGAAACCGCAGACCTGATACTAAAAGATCTTGATGAAGCAAAGAATGATCTGCCGGTTCAGTCTGATTTGCCGTCTTCTGATATCGGAAGAATTACGAAAGGTGCAGCGCTTGCGCTTGCGGCCAGGGTTGCCTTATTTGAAGGAAGCTGGGAGAAATCAAGAGGCGGCGCCAATGCAACCATATATCTTGACATGGCTATCACAGCATCTTCAGTGTTAATTAACAGCGGCACCTATGATCTTTATACAGGAAGTGCTTCACAGAGTTATCGCTATTTGTTCCTGGAAGCCGGTGATGACTCCCGGGAAACAATACTGGACAGAAGATACGCCCGAAATATCATAGGTCATGATACACCTTATCAATATGACCAGGACGGGTATAATCCAACCCGGAAACTGGCAGATTTGTACCTGGATAAAAATGGTTTACCTATCACTTCAACAGGTACCCTTTTTCAAGGTTACAATACTTTTAGTTCTGAATTCCAGGACCGGGATCCAAGAATGACAATGACGATGATTATACCAGGTACATTGACTAACCGTGTGTTTTTTCCGGTTACCAAAGTAGCCAATTGGCCAGATAAACCTCAGCGTAACTTTAACACCGGTTATATTCTTTATAAGTACATGTCTGAAGACCCTGTAGCAAACAACTCCGGACGCTTAGGTGACGAAAGTTTATTTGATTACGACAGACACTTAATCCGTTACGCAGAAGTTTTGCTAATTTATGCGGAAGCAGTGTATGAGAAATCCGATGCTATCAGTGATAATGACCTCGATCTTTCCATTAACAGACTGAGAGACAGGGTGAACATGCCACATCTGACAAATACTTTCGTTACGGCAAACGGCCTCAATATGCGGACTGAAATCAGAAGGGAAAGAACAGTAGAACTGGCGCTGGAAGGATTCAGATACGATGATATAAGACGGTGGAAGACGGCTGAGACCGAATTGCCACAGGATGTTAAAGGTATTAAAATAACCGGCACGGACTGGGCTACAAGAGCCCCGTACAGTGATCCCAGTTATCTGAATAAGGTAGATGCAAATGGTTTTCTGATTGCTGAAACAGGAAGGAAATTTGATCCAAACCGGGATTACCTGCAACCACTGCCTACAAAGGAAGTCGCATTCTATAGTGCCAATGGTAAAACATTGGAACAAAATCAAGGATGGTAGTGACTGGAGTTTATGTAGAATTTATCTTATCGTAAATTGCCGGATGTTGCTGATTATATAATTAGATTGAGTTAGTAGCTAAAATTTCGTACAAATGAATAAAAGTATAAGGGTATCGGTTTTTATGATGGCAGGCTTGTCATTCATGATCCTGTTTTCTTCGGCTAGCTATGCTAAGGACGGTCCTAAGATCGTAAACATTGTGAACTTTATCCGCTTACTTGAACCAAGGGACCCTAAAATCACAGAAGATGTATTATATCAGACTGTTGTAAAACAGGTGGAGATCATGAGAAAATACAAGCTCCCGGGAACATTCCTGTTACAATATGATGCTTTGATAGATTCAAGATATCAGCAACTTTTAGCCGGGTTGCCCAAAGACTCATTTGAGATTGGCGGATGGTGGGAAATACCACAGCCGCTGGTTGAAAAGGCCGGCCTTCCATGGCGGGGCCGCTATCCCTGGGACTGGCGGGCGAATATTGGATTTTCAACCGGTTATACTCCTGCAGAACGGGAAAAACTGATAGATGTTTATATGGCCGACTTTAAAAAGGTTTTTGGCTATTATCCTAAATCAGTGGCTTCATGGTTTATTGATGCGCACAGTCTGAATTACATGTATGAGAAATATCATATCATAGCCTCCGCTAATTGTAAAGATCAATACGGAACAGATGGCTATACGCTATGGGGTGGTTACTGGAACCAGGCCTATTACCCGAGTAAAATCAACTCTTATATGCCCGCACAAAATGCGCAGAATCAGATACCTGTTCCCATCTTCAGAATGCTGGGAAGCGATCCCATCAGACAATATGATAATGGATTAGGTACAAACCGGCAGGGAGTTGTTACCCTCGAACCTGTTTACGAATTCGGCGGCGGAGATTCACTTTGGGTAAACTGGTTCTTTAAAGTTTTTACAGATGACCCCTCTTTAGGTTTCAATTATACGCAGGCCGGACAGGAAAATTCTTTTACCTGGGATCCAATGGCTAAAGGTTTTGAGATTCAAATGCCGCTAATAGCGAAATTACGTGCAACAGGAAAACTCAGGGTTGAAACATTGGAGCATTCAGCTCTCTGGTTCAGGAAGAACTATAAGGTAACACCCGCTACTTCTTTCTCTGTTTCAAAGGATATAGCAGGCAGTAACCTTAAAACGGTCTGGTATAACAGCAGGTTTTACAGGATTAATATGTTGTGGGAAAACAATCATCTGCGGATTCGTGATATTCATTTATTTGATGAGAGTTTTCCGGATATCTATACTACACAAGTGGCAACCTCCAACGAGTGCTCATTTTTCACACTTCCGGTGGTTGATGGGTATATCTGGAGTAAACAGGATCAAATAGCCGGATTACGTCTAAAAGCAGTAATAGATGGCAAAGAAATCTTACCGGAGGGGAAAGATCCAACATTTACACAAAATGGTGTAAGTAATGTGCATATATCATGGCCACTCACTTCTGTAAACGGTTCATTGGAATTTGATCTGGATGAAAAGACCGTTAACATTAAACTGATCAGTAAAACGGCTGTTAACTGGTACCTGGACTTAAATACAGCCAGCGGTGCTAAACTGCCTTTTAATCAGATTAATTTAAAGCAAATTGATTGTAGTTTTGAAGGGATGAATTATAAGTTACAAGCGACGAAGGGTTCGTTTTTAAAACCGGATACCGGAGCTGTTTTACGGTTAAAACCGCAGACGAATGTTATTGCTCTAAACCTTGCAGATATAAAAGTTCGTTAAGATTGCATGTAAAAACAGACCCGCTACAGAAGCGGGTCTGTTTTTAAAATCTATGGATTACGGCTGTACGGCCATAAATCTACTTTTCATTGTTTTATTCAAATGTTGATTAAAACGTCCATTTCCTCCTTACTCAGTCAGCGGATCCTGCCCCAATAACTTTGTTCCCATTTCGGCTGAGTGACGAACAACATTAAAGCCATATTCAGTCATTTCCCTTTCATAGTCTGCCAAAGAATTGACTAACTCTTTTTTGCCCAAGGCTACTTCAATAAGCTCCTTTCCAAGAAGCACGGCATCCTTTAGGGCTACATTGGCCCCCCTTCCCAAACTGGGTGTCATATTATGAATGGCATCTCCCAAAAGAGTAACATTATGGTGAGGTTTTAAATCAAAAGGAATGCTGGAATTCATTTCAATATAAAAAAAAGAACCTTTTTCACCGGCTGCCGGAACAGATGATGCTTCGCTTGGCCAGTCACTTAAAAGTTCAATAGCCATTTGTTGTAACTCGTCGCTTGTTTTCTTTCTTACTTCTGTATCATCAGAACCAAAAAATTCTTTACGCCCCGAAATAATACATCCTACGTAATCGTGTTGTTCGTTTAATGTTCTATCAAGACCTAAACTTTGAGCTGCAGATTCCGGACGTACTGGAAAAATGATCGGCCCTACACCTAAAATCAATTTACGGGCATCTGAGGCTGCAGTGAAAACATCTGCAATACATAGTTGTGGTAATACTTTTCTCGCATCCTCTAATTTAATACGTCCATAGATAGCTCTGGCACCCGAGTCCATAAGTTTTGCTTCAGGGGCTCTTTGTTTCCTTACGACAGATCCTGCTCCATCTGCACCAATCAGCAAATCTCCTTTTATAATTCTTCCATCTTCAAAAAATGCTGTTATTCCTTTCTCATCTGCCTCATAATGATCTAATTTAGCTCCATAATAGCAAATGTCATCTAATCCAGTCAGTAATATTTCCCTTAATGTGGCTCTATTTACATTGAGGTGTCTGGCAACTCCCCTCTCAATATGGTGTTCTGTCTTACTGTATTCATCAATGGGGAATCGTCTCTTCAATTTTAACGCCGTATCCAGAATTGTTGTATATGCTAATGGATTTGTTGATGTTAGCTCAAACAATTCAAATAGCTTTTCAGGTAATGATTCCTTAATAGCTGAAATACCGTCTGCATCAAGGTGAAGCCGATAACCTTGAGGCCTGTCAGAAGCATTTGCATCTCGTTCAAAAACCTGAACATTCATTCCATTTTTCTTCAACATTTGTGCAAGACATAATCCTCCAATACCTGCACCAATAATTATTATCGTCATTTTATTCTGTGCTAATTTTTTGTAAAAAATAGAATTCACCGCTAAGATTAAGCGATATAACTTTCTTGATCGGTAGAATAATTATGGAGGAACTTTCTGTCGAAGAATAATAAAGGCATATAAAGGCATCACATGATCTTTTAGATTATGATAGCCGTTTATGCCCGCAAAAAGATTTGCTAAAACATCGTTACGGAAGACGTAGAACTATCTATAGATATAGATAATTCAATATGCACAAATATAGCTTTTTTGTATAAAATGTCGCGTAAATTATTCTTTTATTAGTGGTTAGCATATACAATAACCCCTGGGAATAACTACCCTAAAAAATCAATCAGTAGATACAATAGTTAATGCTACAGTCATTTTTTGTAATTTAGTCCTCCCTCATTAGTAAAATTATTTTCCCGAACTAATACATATAACATGAAAGCAAACACAATAGATACTGAAGCTATATACAAAGCTATTTTTGATGTAGTGCGTAGCATACCCAGGGGCCGGGTTAGCAGTTACGGCGCGATAGCTAAGGCCGTAGGCCTGAAATCGGGGGCAAGAATGGTAGGTCGGGCAATGGGTCATACGATGGGCCTGAAGCCCGCTGTACCCGTCCAAAGGGTAGTAAACAGTACGGGGGGCCTGAGTGGAGATGATGGGCGACGGCAAAAAAAACTCGAAGCAGAAGGTATAACCGTAAATGCCGGCAAAATAGCAGACTTCAAAAGAATATTCTGGGACCCGATGAAAGAATTGTGATTTTAAAGAATGTTCTTTGCTAAGTATCAGTTGATCATCTGCTGCGTAAAATATGGGTATCAAAAATCTGTTTAAAAATGAGTTTGCCCAATGAATACGTGAATTTCAGGTAAATTATCTGCAAACCTGATATCGGTTCCTTACTCAGACAATGGCTTTCTTCTGCAGATATTTAGTGAACCAGCCAACAGCCAAATCCATCACTTCGTCCATTGCGCCTTCTTCCTCAAACAGGTGGGTAGCGCCTTCCACGATTGCCAATTTCTTGGGACATTCAAGCCAGTCATAGGCTTGTTCATTTAAACGCAATACCTCAATATCAAGCCCGCCGACTATCAGCAGTGTAGGCGCCTTCACTTTATCCAATGCTTCCATTGCCAGGTCAGGACGGCCGCCCCGGGATATTACCGCCGATATCTGCGGCAGACGGGCTGCTGCTTTTAATGCCGAAGCCGCTCCTGTGCTGGCGCCAAAATATCCTAAAGAGCAATCTGTTGCCGGCGCGAACCTTTCGAGCCATTTCGTTACGTGCACCAATCGAACAGTCAGCAATTCTATATCAAAGCGATTCTCATATTCCTGATCTTCCAGGGGTGTTAGTAAATCAAATAGTAAAGTGCCGATACCAGTCAATTGCAACCGTTCTGCCACCGCCTGATTGCGCGGACTAAAGCGGCTACTTCCGCTTCCGTGCGAAAAAATAACAATCGGGGCTGCTCTTTTAGGAAGCACAAGCCTGCCTTCCAGGACAACCTTGTCCAATGAAATTCCTATATTATCTTCGAAATAGTTGTTCATTTCTGTCTTTTTAATATCGTCATCGACTCTCCAGCTATACGGATCTCCGGTTCTTTTGGTACCAGTTGCATACCACATTCAGGGCATATACCAGGTCTGTCCATTACAACTTCCGGATGTATTGGACAAGTGTATAGCAGCCTTTCGTTTTGGACTACATGATCTATCATTTCATGCCGGATGTAAGTTGATATTTGACGCCTTTTACTATGCATATTCCCTTTCTTTTTATGCTGCTTGAAATTTAATCAATCACATAGAATTATTTTTGACAGAGTCGCTTTCAAGAACTTTCTTAGACTCCTCATACTCTGCTTTGGTTATTTGTCCTGAGGCAAATCGCCTCTTCAGAATGTCAAGCGGAGATTCGCTTTTTTTATTTCTACGCTCACCGGGAATATCGTATGGCAAAACGAAAATCCAGAATAAAAATATAAACCAGATGAACCACCACATTGCGTGCATTCCCCAAAAGTAATAACCGTAAAACATGGTTTTAGTATTAATTATTGATAATTGCGTACATCCCGCGTTTTTCTTTATACTACTACATATACAAAGGATGTAAAGCCTTTGTTCGATCCAGGCAAATAAAGGGACTATAACGCCTGATAAGACAAATTCCGCTTCTTTCTCCTGCCGGTAGTCATGAGGCGGAATGATGATTTTTTTACCCAAATTTCCCCATTCCATTTTGCTGTTAAAAGAGGAAAGAAAGGATACGAACTCTGCGCTTACAGCGCACAATTGTCGTACCAACACCCATATCACCTGGCCAAAAACCCATTATGCAGCATGATCTCTTGCATTCAGCTCTTTTAAAAGCACCATCACTTCTTCATCAGTAGTCTGGCTAAAATCAGTATAAAACTGGCCTACACCATAAAAAACAGAAGGTATATAAAGACAAATAAAATCATCCACTTCCTGTTTAATACGCAAGGCCGCTTCCTCGGAAGCAACCGGAACAGCTACCACCAACTTTGCGGGATGCCTGCTCCTGAGCATTTTTATGGTAGCTAAGATCGTTCTCCCGGTTGCTACACCATCGTCTACAATGATCACTGTTTTACCCCGGAGGTCCGCTGGTTGTTTGCTTCCCATAAATTTTTTGTATCGTTCTATTAATTGCCGGCGAATGTGTCTGATTTCCCGCTCAATGTATTCCGGCGGTATACCTGCCGATTGTTCTACTATACTGTCTTCAATCCCAACAGCGCCGATGGCATATTCCTTCTGTGAGGGATGCCCCAATTTTTTTGTCATTAACAGATCCAATGGCAAATCAAGATGTTTGGCCAGGTAATAGCCAATCGGGACTCCGCCCCGGGGCACCGCGAGTATTACCCCTTCTTCATGTTTGTATTTTTCTAAAGGTATTGCCAGTTGCCTGGCAGCATCATACCGATCTAAAAAGTACATAATTACAGATTTTATAATTCGTTTTAAAAATCATCCTGCTTTACTTTGGACTACAGCAGCCACACCCGGAACCCATAAAATGATCTGGTAAGTAAGAATGATAGAGAATGAGCCTTTTCAGAAACTTCTTATTTGAAAGCCTAAAAAATCATGCCGATGTTACACATGCTTCCCGTCCTCACCAGCTGAAAGTTATGACGACGTGGCCTGCTTTATTTAACCTTTTTACCTGTGGCCTGATCTGTCTTTTAAGATCCAATACAACCCTCTTACGTCTGCTTTCCATTCCCGCAACAACAGTACAAGTACAATTTCTTCGGCCAGATCAAGGGCAGTTAACACAACCGCTGCATAAAAAAGCAATCCCGAAACCGCCGGCCAAAAAAAGAAGGTGAGCAGGAATGCCGCCTGGAGAATGGCCGCTCCTTTAGCCAGAACAGTGTGAAAGGCCGTCATCTTACCATATCGGTACAGGGCTAGTACCAGTTGCAGAAGATAAAGCCCTCCCAGCAGTAGCAGCAGGGTGAGTTCCTGCCGCACAAAGCCGGGATGAAAAATCAGCATACCGACAAAAGCTGCAAAGACGGTCAGGTCATCTCCGATGGAGTCTAGTTTCGCCCCCATCTTACTGGAAATATGATACCGCCTTGCCAGTATTCCGTCAATGGCGTCAGTCAGGAAACTAATAGCAAGGAACCATTTGAACAGCTCCCCATCACCACGTATAGCCAGAAAGATAATCACCGGCGCCATCAGGATCCGCCATAGAGTAATACCATTAACAATATAATAGGGTATTTTTCGCATGAACCGCCGTTTCTGTTGGTAAAAGCAAGCGAGCTTCGCTTTTGCTGTCCCAACCATTTAAAGCAAACCATAAGCCAACACCGTACTTTTCTAGCGCCCATTTCGTCTTGTCAGAAATGATTTATTTATTTATATTTGAAATACGTTGAATACATTATATCCTTAACCCATGCGAACAATCTATTAATGAACGCTTGTATTATAACCCGTCTTCCCTCATCATTCTAAATCATGTAAACATGAAAAAAAGGCTAGTTTTTATTGGTATTGCAGTAACAGCAGTTGTCCTCTTTGTATCAGGAACTTCCCAGGGAAGTGCTTGTGCAGATGATCACCACGGGCTGCGTGGAAAATGCAGAATCACGCTTGTTAACGGTGTGTACCACTATGATTGCGTGTCCGCCATTGACCCGGAAATTACTGATTGTACTTATTATGTAGAGTAAATTAATAAACAGGGCAAATGCCCTGTTTTTCATTACAGCCATTATCCATTTGCTTATGCCGGAAAGAGTAGTGTTATTGTTGATAACAATAATCTGTTTCAGTAGCTGCCATAACGGAACAGCACCTCCTTATTCAAACTGTACAACTACCCATGATACAGCCTCTCCATTAATGATAACACAAAGCGATACGCTCAATCTTTATCTGGATAGCCTGATGGTAATGGGCATATCTACGCCTGTTGATTATCACGAAAAAGACAACAAGTTATATGCGTTTGATAATTACAATAACCGCTTACTGGAGTATCCCCTCAGTGTTACAAAAGAAATAATACATCCGGGAAATATCCACCCGGTTAAGATTAAAAAGAAGATCTCCTATTTCAGGTATCTATCTCCGGATAGTCTGATATTGTATTCCTATACAGGCGCAGAATTGCTGTATTATGATATCACCAGTGATCAGATCAGCAAAAAGCTGACGTTTATAAATAAGACAACCGGTAACCATGCAGCTCCTCCATATGCGAATGCGGCATCTCCTCTCCTTTTCAATAGCAGTACCATCATCGGCTTTGGATTCCTGATAGGAGAAAGTGATAATGAAAATCCCGTTGGTCGTACCATCTGTTCTGTCATTCATCTTCCTGAAGAGAATGTCCGCAACCGGATACCTTATTCGCGTCTGTACTGGTCTCATAACTGGGGAGGATCGCATATGCGGACTCCTTATACAACCTACAATGAACAAACAAAGAACATTCTGTTAAGTCTTCCGGCAGATCACCATATTCTCGTAATTGATACGAACTGGCAGGTAAAGGAAATATCCGCAGCTACCAGAAAAAATATCTGTATTACATCCATGGAGTTGTCAAAGAATAACAAGAAGGTATCAGATGCAGAGTATACACTACAATACTTTATCAATACCCCCTCCTATCGCAATATTATTTATGATCAATATCATGACCGGTATTACAGAATATTGGAATTACCACCAGCAGCACATCATCAAATGGCTGACAAAGAATCCAGTCTGATCGCCTTTGATAAAGACTTTAAATATCTTGGAGAGGCTTCCCTTCCTAAAGCCCTGGCATTAGATAATTTCTTCATTACCGCTAATGGGATCTATTTTCTAAATGCACATAACAAAGATCAAAACATCGCCCAGTATGTACAATGTAAGATTGAACTATAGCCTGCTTTTCTTATGTCTGTTTTTTTTCAACGCCTGCGCTGAAGATCATGCATCTCTGCGTAAAAGCATTCATTCACTGGACGCCGATATGCTTTCAACAGGAACTTATGTAATAATCCCTAATCAGGGTTGCGAAGGATGTATCAGTCAGGCTGAAGCTTTTGTAAAAAAGAATATAACGAAGGACAATATCAGATATGTATTTACAAGAATACAATCCACTAAATTATTGAAGATAAAATTAGGGAATGATATTATGAGCAGCAGAAAAATATTGCTTGATACGGCAAATACTATTGAATATCCTGATAAAAAAAATGATATATATCCGATGATTGTAACCGTCTCTGATCATAAGGTTAGCAGGATCACTTATCAAAGCCCCACCACCGGTGGACTCACAGAGTTGTTGAATGATAAATAGCTATAGTATAGGAGACATCGGGGAGTGTTATGGAATTGGCGATACTTTGAACATGGGTTGAACATACCTGGGGCATTTCCGAAGCATCAAAGTATGTTCAACCTATCTCCCAGCTATGTTCAAAGTATGTTCTACTCTCAGAGACTCCCCGAACTCTCCCCGAACATTCTCTAAAAACCGATTAACAAAGAGCGCCCATTTCAATTTTCACTAACTAGAAAACATAATTATAAAAACTATAAACTTCTTTTTGAAGTATTAAATGCTACATTTTCTCAGCAGCATCTTATATATTGACGCAATTCACCCTGTAATTTGGCGTATTTAGCACCTATGATATTAAGTGTTTAGATGTAAGTTTGTCCCGGCCATTAAGTTGTCTTATTTCCAACTATAGGGGCAATAAACATTTTACTATGCAAACATCTAAGAAGTCCGCAATCGGCTTTATATTTATTACATTATTGATTGATGTTATGGGCTGGGGATTGATTATCCCGGTAATGGCCGATCTGATTGCCCGGTTAAAAGGGATACCAGTTAACCAGGCCAGCACCTATGGTGCCCTGTTATTATCAGTATTTGCTATTACACAGTTTTTATTCTCACCTGTAATCGGGAACCTGAGCGACAGGTTTGGCCGCCGCCCTATCCTGCTGTCATCCCTGTTAGGCTTTGGTATAGATTATATTATCCTTGCACTGGCCCCCACTTATGGATGGCTGTTTGTAGGACGCATTATCGCCGGCATTACAGGCGCCAGCTTTACCACCGCTACCGCCTACATTGCTGATATCAGCACAGATGAAACTTCTAAGGCTAAGAATTTCGGTATGATAGGCGCAGCCTTCGGTCTGGGTTTTGTACTGGGACCTGCTCTTGGTGCATTACTGGCCACCTGGGGCATCAGAGCGCCCTTTTATGCGGCAGCAGCACTTTGCCTGCTCAACTGTTTATATGGCTACTTTTTACTGCCAGAATCCTTAAGCAAAGAAAACCGCCGGGCTTTCGACTGGAAACGTGCCAACCCATTTGGCTCACTGAAATTCTTAACCCGGCACAAAGAGATAGGCGGACTCGCAGCCAGCTTCTTCCTCATCTATCTTGGCAGCCAGGCTGTACAGGGTAACTGGAACTTCTTTACCATTTACCGCTTTAACTGGAGTGAGAAAATGGTAGGTATTTCCCTGGCAGTAGTAGGTGTGCTGGTGGGAGCCGTTCAGGCAGGGTTAACCAGAGTGATCATCCCGAAAATCGGGAATGAAAAAAGTATATACCTCGGTCTCTCACTATATACCATGGGCCTGGTACTATTTGCTTTTGCCACTCAGGGCTGGATGATGTTTGCTTTTCTGATCCCTTATTGCCTGGGAGGTATCTGCGGCCCTTCGCTCCAATCTGTTATATCAGGTCATGTACCACCCAATCAGCAGGGAGAACTGCAAGGCGCACTCACAAGCCTGATGAGCCTTACTACCATCATCGGCCCACTGATCATGAACAGTACATTCAGCTACTTTACTACAGATAAAGCACCCTTTTATTTCCCCGGAATACACTTCCTGATTGGAGCTGTATGTATGTTGTCAAGTGTCATTATTGCCTACAAAGTATTGAGCAGGGAAAAGAAAGAACACCCTGAATTATTGGAAGTAATAACCAGCACTCCTATGCATTAAAACTAATACATGGAAGTTACACATACGACACATTTTTTAATTCTTTTGATAATACCCGGGTAGTAATACCCGGGATATTCCGTTGCAGGTCCCTAAACCTGCATTATAATAAATTATTACCCCCAGGCAACCCTTTCCCACATTCTCCGTATTAAGGTATTGATACAACAATAACGTGCTTTAAATAAAACCTTAAGAAGATGAAATATCAATTTAAAATTGCGGCATTTGTCGCGATGTGCTTTATCGTGTCTGTACTTTCAAGCTGTTCAAAGGATGATAACCCTTCGGTAGATAATACGCCCAAAGGAACGACTGTCAAGCTGGCTAACACCACTAAATTCGGTAGTGTAATGACAGACAGTCTGGGACAAAGCCTGTACTTCTTTTCACTGGACGCAAATGGTACATCCGGTTGTACAGGAGGTTGCCTTGCTGCATGGCCTGTGTTCTATAAAGAACATCTTACTATCGACACTTCACTGAAAGCTGCTGACTTCGGAGTAATTACCCGTGCTGATGGTTCAAAACAAACTACCTATAAAGGATGGCCCCTGTATTATTATGCAGGTGATGTAAAAGCAGGAGATATTAATGGAGATGGTGCTAATAATATCTGGTTCATAGCTAAACCCGACTATACTGTAATGCTCGCTAATCAGCAGTTAACCGGTAATGACGGTGTGCAGTACAACAGTCAGTTGCAACCAGGACAGGAAGTAACACAGTACATTACAGATGCTTATGGCAGAACGTTATATGCATTCTCTCATGATCATAACAATACCAATGTTTATACAAAAGCAGACTTTAGTAATAACGCCACATGGCCTATTTACGAAGTAGATAGTATTAAAAGCATTCCGTCCATACTGGACAAAGCATCGTTCGTAAAAATCAATGTTTTCGGAAAATCACAGATCACTTATAAAGGATGGCCTTTATATTATTTCGGTCCTGATGCACAAACAAGAGGTAATACAAAAGGTGTAAGCGTACCAACACCTGGCGTATGGCCATATGTAAACCTGAGCACAGCGGCTGCTCCTATGCCATAATCAGTGAACAGTGAATATTGCCTGCCTGTATTATTTACAGGTGGGCAATATTTCTATCATCAGGATAATAGCATTGTTCGATAACGCCTCCAGCTCTACTTCCTCGATCTCAGATAACCCCAGACTATCCCCTGCATGCAACAACCGGTACTGCACTTCAAATACGCCCTCTATTACAAAAGCAAACATACTGTTTCCGGGGCCTGAAAGCTTATACACTGCTTCTTCTCTGCCTCCGAACTTTCCTATCATTACGCCCTTACATAATTCAAGGAGCTGATTTTTTTCTGCATCCAGATCAAAATCAATCAACCTTGAGGAGGTCGTGCCCTTAATCCATATCTGCAGAAACTTAACCAGCTCCGTTTCATAAGGATTGGCTACTGAAAAAGAAGTTCCGGCTTTCATACTTAACAACTGTATCTGTCCGGCTGTAATAACATCATTATCACAGGCAATGGCCCCCACTACAGGAATTAAAATAATATCCGAATCTTCTTCCACATTCATCGTAATAACATGCCCTCCGGCAAGGGTATCTTCATTTAAAACATATAAGGCTCCAAATGGTGTTTTATGTT
Organism: Chitinophaga oryziterrae; assembly: GCF_009758125.1. Lineage (GTDB taxonomy): Bacteria > Bacteroidota > Bacteroidia > Chitinophagales > Chitinophagaceae > Chitinophaga > Chitinophaga oryziterrae. Next base: position 677,746 of record NZ_WRXO01000001.1, on the reverse strand, counting down.
CATTATAATATCTGCCGAAATTAAAGGTATTGTAACTCCTGAACCAGGATAGTTCATTCAAACCACGTTCTGCTGCCAGGAATATTTTTCCTTTGGATTGAGGTACCATGATTATTTAATTTCCTTTAATGAACAGATGCTGAGAAAAGGTTGCATCGCAAACTGCTCTGTCAGTATTTCATCATTTACAGGTGTTGTATCAAGAGCAACCAGTAACTGGTTACCTATAGTATCATACCATGTAAGCGGCTCTGACATGAAGTTAACAGCCACCTGATGTTTACTCTTATCCTTAATATCAGAATTGATGATCTCAAACTTATAATTTGAAAAGGGCAGAAAAAGTTTCCCTGAATTATTCAGGATATCTGGCACTTTCCTGTTCAGTTGTTTCAAATATCCAACCACAGATCCGCTCACAAGAAAATGTAATTTCTCTGCATTTGGTACATACGCGATCAGCTCACCAAATGTGATGTATTTCTTCTCCTGGTTATATAGCTGTGCCTGCATTATGAACTCAGTATAGGAGTCATTGAATACCAGTTTCTCCCAGGCGGACTGGGAGCTGGCATCAATGATCTTCCTATACAATAAGCGAATAACTCTCATCAGGCACTTACATAAATAGTGTGAGTAAGGGTATAGCCCGCAGACACACTGCCTGTAACAGTAGACAATTCAGTCGCCAGTGAATCACTGAAAACCATGTCTGCCGTATTGGCCGTATCCTGTGTACCATGTGCCTTATAATCTGTTGCAGTTGTGTACACTGTATTACAAACATCCGTAGGGAATGCGATCTGTGTTACCAGTAAAGAGGTACCTGCAGAATTGTAAACATGCACATGAATATGCGGAGCTCTGGGAGAATACCAACCAGGGAAAATACTGGTAAAAGTAACCAGTCCATTCGAATCGGTCGTTTGTCTGCCACGCAGGAAATGCGATGCTGTATAGTCTATACTGGCATAACTGCCGCCGGGCGTATCTACATACTCTGAATAATATCCCACGGCAGTACAATGCCAGATATCCACCAGTGCGCCGGAAAGCGCCGCGCAACTGTTGTTTTTATTATTAATCGTGATCTTAATGGTTAATGGTACCCCTGATTGTCCGTCAACAATATTGCTTCTTACATAAGAAGAAGGCGTTATTGTAGGATAAGGGCCTGCCGTTTCAGAAGAAGTAGCCGTGCAGGAGCCGGAACTGGAACTCCCGGTAGAAGTACTATCGGTAGTGGTGTTAGTGGCAGCGGTTGTATCATTGTCCTTGCCGCAGGAACCTGCCAGTGGGGCTATTGCGGCAAGCCCTAAAGCTGCCAGTCCGCTTTTCAAAAAATGTTTTCTTTCCATTGTTCGCCGTTTTTAAAGATGAGTGGTCGTTGCATATAAATTAACCGTACTATAAATATATCGCCGGAAACAGCCCTTTATTGTATTTAAGCGGTAAATCGCCCTTTTGTTGCGGTGAATATTCTTTTTTACCGGTAATCCGTTTTTTTTGCAGCCGGAAGGTAAACGTATGTAAATTTGAATTATATTCGGTTTGTAAACCCGATCCTCTGGAGTCTATCAATCTCTCTCCCGGTGAAATCAACCCTCAAGATAGATGCATGAGTCAACTCAAATCTGTAACAAATGAAAAAGCTATCAATTTTATTAGCCTGCGGAATTATCTTTATTACATCGTGTTCCAAACCAGACAAAAATTCATCTGAAAAACCTGTAACGGGCAACACGACTACCGCTGTAAGAGAGAGACATTGCGGCACTATGGAAGTATTAAATGAGCAACTAAAAAATGACCCGGCCCTGGCATCCCGGATGGCTGCAATAGAAGCCAATACAAACCGGATCATGGAAAACAAATCACTTTACCGTCTCCTGCCGGATGGTAGTATTATGATCCCTGTTGTTGTAAATGTGTTGTATAAAACGACCGCACAGAATATTTCAGCGGCACAGATACAGTCACAGATCGACGTATTAAACAATGATTATAACGGACTTAATTCAGAATTCAGCACTGTACCTGCCCTGTTTTCATCTGTAAAAGCAAGCGTAGGGGTGCATTTCGTACTTAAATCAGTAGTACGCAAGTCCACAACAGTAACCACCTGGTCTACCAACGATGCCATGAAGAAAAGCACGTCGGGTGGTATCAATCCAACTACGCCCGACTCAGTGTTAAACCTCTGGGTAGTAGGTGCTATGAGCGGCGGCGTAATCGGTTATGCACAATTCCCCGGTGGCGCCAGCGCTACCGATGGAGTAGTGATTGCATATGACTGTTTCGGTAATACCGGTACTGCAACAGCTCCATTTGGCCTGGGCAGAACCGCCACACATGAAATAGGTCATTACCTGAACCTCCGCCATATATGGGGAGATGCGACCTGTGGTGATGATCTGGTGGGCGATACCCCACTGCATAATGCCGCTAACTTTGGTTGCCCTTCTTATCCGCACCTCAGTACCTGCACAGGTACTCCTGTGGAAATGACCATGAACTACATGGATTATTCCGATGATGCCTGTATGTATATGTTCACAGCCGGACAAAAAACCAGGATGCTGGCTACCTTTGTTTCCGGTGGTGGCCGTTATGGCTTTGCACATTAAATAAAAACTCCGGGAGAGAGTTTTATTTGTATTTTTCAGGCATGAAAATAAGGGGATGTTTACTAACTATAATGATCGTATTTATTGTATGTCAGCTACATGCACAAACGATCTTATCTGCAACAGAAACAACTGCAATCTTCACAGATAGTATTAAAGCTAAAAACGGCATTAAATTCCCTATCCGCAGGACTTACAGCTACAGCGATAAAACAGGGAAATACTACCTGGCATTGTCAGAAAGCATTGATTCAATAGCAGCCGGTAACGACACTTTACATTATACCATTAAAGGGACCTGTTTGCAGGAAACACGGGAAGGACTTGTAAAAAAATGGGAACTGAATGATCATAAAAGACCAGATAAAGATGAAGAATCTTCCATCTGGTTCTGGACAAAATTCTGTGAAGTAAAAGATCTTGACGGTGATGGTATCGCAGAACCTCTTATTATATACGGTAGCGCAGGGTTAAATGGTACCGATGATGGAAGAATAAAAATACTGCTCTATTATAAGGGACAAAAAACAGCTATCAGACATCAGAATTCTGTAATGGACGGTGCAAGAATTACCGATATAGATGCATCCTTTTATACCTTACCTCTCCCCATACAACAACATATCAGGAAACTGATTAAAACCATCACAGATAAAGGCTTCGCCATTTTCGCCACAGATTATGAGGTAAAGATGAACAGAAAAGCAGTACATATAGAATAACTGATCGATACTGATAAAAAATACCTAATTATGTTTTAATTTCAGCAAAATTTATCACTCATGATCAGTAAGCCACAACCCGGCGAATATGTAGATTACCAGGGAACATACATTAACATGGTAGGTGACCTGCCTGTGCTGGATGTATTGACAGCATCAAAGTCAAACACACATGCACTGTTATACAGCATCCCTTTAGAGAAGGAAGAATATGCTTATGCACCAGGTAAATGGACCGTTAAAGAAGTCGTGAATCATATGATAGATACAGAGAGGATCTTCGCATACCGTCTCTTAGCTTTTGCCCGTGGTGAAAAACAGGGATTACCCGGATTTGAACAGGACGACTACGCAAAGCAGTCCTTTGCCAACGAACGCCTGTTGCATGACCTGGCCGACGAATTCAGGGCCGTACGTGAATCCTCACTGTACCTTGTACGCAATCTGAATGAACAGCAACTGGCTAATATCGGCAAGTCCAATAACAACCCGCTTTCAGCAAGAGCATTGGTATATATGATGGCAGGACATGAACTGTATCATATCAAAATCCTGAAAGAAAAATATCTATAATTTAAAAAATATCTGCTTCTTATATAACCAGTAGCACAGGTACCATTCCAGGAATAAGGTAACCAGCGCGGATAATATTTTTATTGGTACAAAGATCGCTACCACACCATTTACCCATTGTCCTCCGACTGTTTCAAAAAACAGGTACAGGAATATAGCGTTCATTCCTACCACTACGGCTATCCAGGTATACCTGCTGTGTTCCTTTACGTCTATCCACCAGTACAGCGCTGCCAGGATCAACAATACCCATCCTGCAGAGGCGAGTACAAAACCTGCGGTACTGATACGTTTGATGATAGGCGAAATATTACTGATGTCTGCGCCAAAACCAAGTATCAGCGCAATCACTCCTGCTATTAACAGCACCCCCGTTTTCTTATTACCACTACTGGCTGTCATCAGGAATTTACCTGCTGTCATCCCCCATATTGTATGGGCGGCAGTAGGAATAATGTTAATAGCTACCCAGCCATCAGGATTGATCTTTCCCATCAGCAACGTATCCATGTAGGCTCCAAAATTATGGTACTCAACAAAGGGTTGATCATATCCCGGCATTAATACTGTTCTGTATAATACATCGCTCAGAATAATTAATAATAACCCTGTTACAATCTGAAAAGTAATGGAGCGGTCTATGATCAGGTAAGCAATAATAGTGGTAACAGATAACTGTGTTAATACATTCCATAGTTCCCATACCATCTTACCGGAATAGATACAATGTAAACCGGTGCCTAATAAGAATAGTTTAGCACTTCTTATCAGGATATGTTTAAAGTTCTGTTTCCAGGTAATGCCTTTCTTTCTTTTGCTCTCAAAAGAGATGTACATGGCCGTTCCTGCCATGAACATAAAGGCTGGCTGTACAAGGTCCCAGAAATGTAATCCGTGCCAGGGATGGTGGAAAAACTCATTAATGAGAATGTTATTATCCAGATGTCTCAGGGATTCATATACCAGGCAGCTTTCTCCTGCCAGCAGGATCATGATCACACCGCGCATTACATCCAACGACAATAAACGTTTGTTACTATTTAACAGTGATTGCATAGTTGAGTTTGTTATAACCTGTTGTTTCTTCCCATACATTCTCATTGGCCAGTCGCACACTATACAGAGGTTTCGTATTTAAAGACGTGTATTTATCCGGTAAGTTCAGCAGCAGATCGTAAGTACCTGCGGGTGGCAGGACAAATGATTGCTGTAAGGTAACAGCGCCTGTTAACCACTTGCGTATTTCTGTGTTGAACGTATAGGGATATACCTGTTTGGTAGCCGTATTACGTAATAACAGTTGCACAGGTCTTGGATTATAGGGCGCAGCATACCCGGTATTTTGCAGGTGTATCAATACGGAAAGGGAATCGCCCTGCTGGAAAGAAGCATCCTTTAATACCAGCCGGTAGCCCAGTTTACGTTTGATATTATCCAGGCATCCACCGGTTTGCCAGTCGTTGTTTACATCAGGATTGTAATCGGCATTCAGGAAGCTGTAATGCATATCACCGAATTCCTGTTCTGCATGTCCGGCAGGTTCACAATCATTCTGCGGACTGTACTCATCGCTACAGGTCTCTCCTCCTACTACTACGTATTTGCTGTCCATGCTGTAATAATTACGGAAGGCGGTAGTGGCTTCTTTGGGTGAAGAGGAAGAGTTACCATAGTCGGCATAAGTGCCATAGTCATTGGCACTGGCCAGAAAGCAGTCGTTATGAAATCCTATCCTTGCCTTATCTGTACCCAGTGCTGCTTCGTCCTGTGTTAAAGCAGCTGAAGAAGCAGGTGCATTCACACCGTACACAAAGCGCTGTTTGATCTGCGGATAACGTACCTGCACCATCCTGTCGGCAGGCAGTGCATCCAGCATGGCTTTTAGCACTTCTGCCCTGTCATTCCAGTTATTATCATACAACAGTTTTTGCCCGTTGGAAGAAGCATCGCCGAAGTAATCGGTATAATAGTTCTCTCCCCAGGTACCGATGAAACCCAGTTGTACACAGGCAATGACATCTGCATTTGCCTGTAATACAGGTTTTAACTGGCTGATATGATTCAGCACAATACTTTTAGGGGCATCTCCGTAAGGAGTACAGATAAACTGCTCAGGACAGCTACCTGCTGTTACAGAAACGGTATACGTAAAACGGGGTATGAGTTTGAAACCTGCTGCCCGGGCGGTAGCACAATCTTTGGTTATATTAGTAAGGAAAGATGCAGGTAATGCTTTTCCTGTATATCCATCCAGGATAAAATACCGGAACACCAATGTGCTAAGGACATTATAAACTGTACCGGAGACGCTTTGACCCGCGCGGAAACCTGCAAGCGTTTGTGCATCCAGTGGGTCATAATTATCTACAGTTGTTTCGGAGTATCTGTAGAAACCACGTTCCGGGTTGGGAAAATCGGTAGTACTTTCAGTATAGGTAACTTTTGTGGCGCTTTGCTGTGTGGAAGCAGTATTATCACTGCTGCTGGTTTTGCCACAGCTCATTATTACCAGCGCGGATATTAACATTAACCAGGGTCGCATAGGTGTAATTTTATAACAGGAGACCCCTGCATGAAGTCTCCTGTTTATAATACTATTCAAAATTAACTAAAATAGATGATTGATTTGCATTTGGCATGTTTCCCAATGTAGCAGACCAATCGCTCTTCGTAGTCTGTATACCTACCCTGAAGGCCTTAGTAGCCGCCAGTCCTTTGATCTTCGAACGGACTAACCTCATTTCAAATTTCAGCGTAGTACCGTCCTGTACGACCGTACCCACCGTATAAAATTCGGCCACACCGGTGGGTTGAAAGCTAAACGCATCCTGCGCACCGGAATGATTGTATACATCAAACCAGTTTGCCAGCACTCCACCTTCCAGTAACACATCGTATCCTCCATCAGGAAATGTACCTGTCAGCAATCCGGTAGTCGCATCATTATCAGTATCCAGATAAAAATCGAAGATGTCCCCATTATTCTTATTTGAATTCATCTCGAAATAAAAATAAATATAGTTCGCATCGTAATCGATCTTCGACTTCTTAAAATAGGTCTCACCTGCACCGGAAATCGTTTCAGAGGTGGTTACATTATCCCAGTCAGACAACGTACTATCATCCAGTTTTACAGGTGATGATTTAGCAATATACACTACGGTAGATGCTTCTGTTACGCGTCCTTCTTTGGTTGTAGCATACAGTGTAGGCACATACTTTCCCTTACCGGGATAAGTATGTACAGGACTGGCTTCCGTAGAGGTAGTACTGTCCCCGAAATCCCATTTATAAGATACGGCACCTGTAGTGGTATTCGTGAATGTAACATCATATCCACTAATGCTTACAGCATAAAAGACATCCGCTTCCGGCGTATTGTTATCTTTTTTACAGGCAGCTAATACCGTTACCAGTAAAAAGAAAGAAAATATATGTTTGAGTTGCATGATTGTACTGCATTAAAAGATGAATAAATAACTAATCAGGGATTCTGCTGACATAACTTATTTGTCTGCACTTCATCTATCGGAATAAAATAGATGATCCTGTTGTTATCCCAGTTAACGATCTCGTTCGCATAGTTACCAGGCTGCGTACTCAGGTCTATATCAGATTCCTTTAATCCGGGAAGATGATAACCCCAGTAAGTACGGTTCATCGACAGCTTATTGCGGTATACATCTGCAGAACGGTGTCCTTCAAATGCCAGTTCAAGACGTCTTTCTTTCAACACGGTTTCCAGTACTGTCTTACCGGCCGGTGCAGTTCCCTTGTACAGGTAATCTTCCAGTCCCCGGTTCTTACGGATCATATCCACATCATTCAGCGCGGCTGTTGCATTATTTGCTTTCGTTTCTGCCTCTGCTTTATTCAGGTACATTTCAGACAAACGGAACATGATGGGTGAACTAAGTGTAGGTTTACCATCCTGGAAAGAGAACTTGGTGATATAATAGATCTCTATACCGTTCTTCTTTTGCATGTTACCATCTGCATCTTTCAATGGTACAATATAAGACCAGCGCAGATCTTCCGGATGTTCAGACATCGTATCCCTCAGTGAGGCAGAAGCATATTCTTCTCCCCAGCCGGAGTTACCATCAGAATAGATCATAGAAGCAATAGAGCCTCCCTTACCATAATCATCTACCTCTGTAAAAGCTACACACAGAATTGTCTCCGTACTGGTTGTTGCATTGGCAAACATGGCAGGATAATTAGCAGCGGTCGCAATACTGAACTTCCCTGAGTTAATTACTTTGTCTGAGTAGTAAATAGTGCTGTCGTTATCTCCTTTATACAGGAACACCCTGGATAACAAAGCCCAGGCGGCTTCCTGCGAAGCATACTGCACGCCACGTGAAGCTGTCATCAGTGCGGCTCCTTTCTCTGCATCTGCAATAACAGCCGCATATACTTCTGATACGCTGGCCCTGGCTTTATCTGCAGGATCGCTGGTGGAAGTACGTAATATAACACCACTGGCAGCAGGGTCCTGCGTATAAGGCCTTGCATAAAAACGTGCCAGGTTAAAATGACAGAAAGCACGCAGAAAATAACACTCCCCTATCAGTTGCTGTATATTGGCATCAGGATTACTGATACTTTGTGCAGCTTCAATCACGGTATTCACGTCATTGATGATCTTATAGGAGATATACCAGAAATAACGGCTATTGGTCTGTGTAGGCGTATGATTCAATGTGAAGCTGTAATACAGCGGATCGGTAGTACTTTGCCCGCATACAATATCATCACTGGCAAAATCACTCATCTGGAAGTACTGACGCAGGTACATATTGTTAAGGTCCGTGGTACCGTTAAACTCCGTATGATCTTTAAACAGGGCATATGCACCATTCAGTGCATTCTTCAATCCCTGTGTCGTATTCGTTAAAGTACCGGTGGTTAATGAATCGCTTGGCGTCACATCCTTTAAGCAACTGGTAATAAGCAGCGGCAAGGCTAGTATGATGATGAAAAATCTTGTTCTCATGGTCTGATCGTTTTAACTAAAACCTGATGTTGATGTTAAACAGAAACTGGCGGTTGTTCGGATATTTGAAATCCGATACACCGGGCATTACATAATCACCGGCAGTGATCGTTGTACCGGGGTCCTGTCCCAGGAATTTCGTGAACGTGTATACGTTGTCCGCCGTGAGCGCAAACGTAACACCATCCATATGCCAGTGACTGATCAATGTTTTAGGCAATGCATACGATAATGTAATATTGCGGATAGACAGGAAACTACCATCCTTTAAATAACGGGTAGATGTTTCTGTAGAGTTGGCAGCATTCTGCGGACTAGGCTCTGTTGCTATATCTCCTGGTTTTGTCCATATCGAATATCCCTTTGGTAATACGATCTGGTTATAGTATGGTTCATTACCATCGTTCATCACAAAACGTAATGTATTACTGAACACTTTGTTACCTGATAAGAAATAAGCATTCACACTCAGGGAGATATTTTTATACGTCCACGCTGAATTAAATCCACCCTGGAACTTTGGCAAGGCAGATCCTACTTCCTGGTAAGTAGCTTTTGAATAGTCAGATGTGGCTTCCCTTGAGGTTACTTTACCGTCTGCGTCCTTATTCACTATTTCCCACTGTGGTGCGCCTGTTTGTGTATTTACGCCCAGCCATTTAGGCATATAGAATTCATACAGGTTTCCGTCATTGCGATAGATCTGTGAAATGCTCCATGTCGGCTGTGTACGGGTAATATCAGTGGGTAACTGCTTTAACTTGTTGCTGTTAAAGCTGATATTGAAATCTGTGGTCCACTCAAAGTCTTTCCTTTTTATATTCACCGTATTAATACCCAGCTCTATACCATTATTGATCACCTGACCCACATTTTCCCAACGCTGTTCAAACCCTACAGACAAAGGCTGAGGTACCTGTAACAACAATTTCTTCGTTACGTTATTATAAGCATCCACGGTAAAATTGATCCTGTTTTTTAATACAGTAAGATCTACACCCACATTGGCCTGCTGCTTGCTTTCCCAGGTAAGGTCAGGACTGGGCAACTGTAAAGGAGTAGCCACTGTTCCACCGTTATACTGGCCATTCAGTGAATACAATCCCAGGTAACGGGAAGAGCCTATATCCTGTGTACCGGTTACTCCGTAACTGGCTCTCAGTTTCAGCGTATTGATGAACGGATTATCCTGCAGGAAACCTTCATTGCTTATCAGCCAGGCTGCTGATACCGCAGGGAAAGAGCCATACCTGTGACTGGAAGGAAATGCGGTAGAACCATCCACACGATAAGACCCTGTAAGGAAGTAGGTCTCCTTATAACCATAACTCACCTGGGAAATAAATGACTGGATGATAGCGGCATCCGTAGAGCCAAATACCAGTTTATTATTAGACGCTACATTCAGCACCGACAATCCTTCCGGTAATCCTTTACCTGACCCTCCCAATACTTCTGTCTTGCTGTTTTCTATGGCAATACCAGCCAGACCGCTAATGCTATGATCTCCTTTTTTGAAATTAAACTTTAACAGATCGTTGGAGATAATACCATAAGATAATGTACTCTGCTCATTCAGGTAACCAGTACCACTGTATTGCCCTGCTACTACCGGAGAATAATATTCTTTAGACTTGTTATAATTTGCAGCTACACGATTGTTACTGGAAAATGACAGCCAGTCAGTGATTTTTACATTCAGTCCCAGGTCATAGTTCACATCAAAACTCTTGTACGGATGACTGGAATTTTTAATAGTATGGATAGGGTTCGTTTTATCCCGGGACCACCACTTGAAAGTAGAATTCCCATCTACGTATACCGGCTGACCTTTACTATCATAAGGATTATCCCAGGGCAGATTCAGGTACGCATAATATACATCTTCATAGTTATAGCTCTTTCCTGAAGATCCGCTGAGGTTGATATTGTTGGTAACACTCACACTCTTTGAAAAATGATAGGTAGAGTTCGCACGCAGATTCACCCGCTGGTAACCTGTATTCATGAAAGTACCTTTCTCATTGTAATAAGAGATACCGGTATAATACTCGTTCTTCTCGGTACTGCCGCTGGCAGACAGATAGACATTCTGCATAGGAGCTGTCTGGAACATGGTGGTTAGCCAGTTGTTATTCTGACCCTGTAATGTCTTTGGACGTTCGCTATAAAACTTCAGGATATCTATCTTGTAGGAGTTATTGGTAGTTCCCGGAATATAATCACGGTAATATTCTTTCTGGCGGTCGTACAACTGGCTGCCATTCATCATCTGCATCCTGCCAAAATCAGGTGTACGGAAACCGGTGGTTACTTTTGCTTCAAAACGGGTCTTACCCAGCTTTGCTTTTTTGGTAGTAACGATGATCACCCCGGCATTAGCCTGCGAACCATACATAGCGGTAGCGCCTGCATCTTTCAGTACGGTTACGCTTTCCACATCATTAGGATCATAATTGCCACCGATGATACCATCTACGACAAACAGCGGGCTTTGCGAGGCATTTACGGAAGAAACACCACGCAACCTGATCTCTGAAGTAGTACCCGGTACACCGGAGCTGTTCACTACCTGCAAACCGGCTACCTTTCCCTGTAACATGGAACCCACATCGTTGGTGGTCACATCTTTCAGTTTATCAGCAGAGACCACACTTACGGCGCTGGTCAGTTCACTCTTCTTTTTATCACTGTATCCCACCACAACCACTTCGTTAAACTTGCGGGTATCTTCTTCCAGCGATATACTGAGATTATCCCTTGCAGGCATCTCTCTGGTAGTATAACCGATATTACTGATCACCAGGACAGCTTTACTATTCAGGCCACGCAATATAAAGTTACCCTGTGCATCCGTCTGCGTACCCTTGTGTGTACCTTTTACAATTACCGTAGCTCCGGGTAACGGGGTACCGCTGGCGGTACTCACTTTTCCACTGATAGTGATCAATGTATCAGCCGGGGCCGTTACAACTACTGCCGGTTTAATAACAAAGTTATTCCCTTCATGAGAATACATCACCCGCTGGTTCTTTAAGCAGAGGTCCAGCACTTCCTGTACACTGGCATTTTTTACGTTTAAGGTGACAGGGCTGGTGTTGGACAATGCTTTCTCCGAATACACAATAGACACGCCTGTTTGTGTAATAATCTCTGCAAACACCTGTTGCAGCGGAACATCTTTCACGGCTAAAGTAACCTTCTGGGAATAACCTGCCGCACATACATGCAGACAGGTGACTAACAGAACAAATGCGGTCAATTTCATAACCAGGCAAATTTTGGTTGTTAGCCCGCGCGCACGACGGGCCATTACATTACAATCGAAATGCATACTTTTGTAGTGTTTGGTAGTACTAAAATGGTCTTACAGCGATTATTAAAGGATACCAGATAAATAGCCGGAGGTGTTGCGAGCATCTCCGGTTTTATACAAGTCCTTTTTCCCCCTGATAGAATTGTCTGATTGAATTGCCGGTGCTTACCGGACAGCTGCTTAAATTCTGGTTTAATTAATTTCTACTGATTTTGATCTTCTACTACCCTTATGGCAGAACTATTACTTTTCTTCCTTCTATTCTGAAATGATTATAGCCATTGCCTTCTAACAGGTCCAATACGCCGGAAAGGTTCAGGTTCCTGCCTATTCCACCGCCATAAAGTTCTTCACTGGGTTTGGCAGCATATACGATGTCTACATCGTACCAGCGTGCTACTTCCCGGAGGATAGCGGGCAATGCCATATTATTAAAAACAAAAAGACCGTTTTTCCAGGCTGTTACTTTTTTAAGGTCAGCATTCCTTACCGTAATCGCATGATGCTGGTTGTCCAGTACCGCCTGCTGACCCGGCTGTAACAATTGCAGTGCAGGTCCTTCCTTTACCTGTACACTACCTGCCAATAACGTGGTGTTCACCGTAGTTTCATCCGGGTAGGCCATTACGTCAAAGTCGGTACCCAGTACCTGTACTTCCATATTGCCAACCATCACCCGGAACGGTTGTGATGCATTTTTTGCTACTTCAAAATATCCCTGTCCTTCCAGCTCCACGGTTCGCTGTTCCCCGGTAAATGTGGTCGGATACCGGAGTGTGGATGCTGAATTTAACCAGACTTTCGTACCGTCTGGTAATACTAATTTGAACTGCCCTCCCCTGGGCGTAGTTAACTTATTATAATGTACGCCGGCCCCGTCTCCCTGGGCGGCATACAGTAATTGACCGTTCTGTTTGCGGATAGTGGTATGCCCCTGGCTGATCACCTGATTACCGGCACTGTCCAGTGTTACTGTAGAACCATCTGACAAAGTAAGGATGGCCTTATTAACCCCCGGTGCTATATCGGTATGCGATTTTTCCTGTAAGGCAACAATAGCCTTCTCAGGGGCCTTACGCTGCAGGAAGAAATAAGCGCTGCCGGCCAGCAATAATACAATGGCTGCCGCTGCCATCCGCCGTAATGAAAAAATCCCTGCACGGGCAGCGGGTGCCGGTGCAAGGATCTGTGCATATATTTCGTTGAAATCTAAATCCGGTGCAGTATGATCTCCCTCATAAACGGTTGACATGAAGTGTTGTAACACTTCGCGGTTGCGTTCTTCTCCTATGTAGCTGAATAATTCCTCCAGTTCCTCACGGGTGCAGGATTTATTCACATAACGTTCCAGGAGATATTGTATTCTTGATGGATAATCAGGCATATTATTATAAAGACGATTGCTACGGCAAATAGGACCGTCAAAAAACAATATTTTTTTTAACCTACGGTTTTAGCCATCTGTTGATAGTATTTTGACTGGTTTCCAACACAATTTTATACATTTCAGCGGGTAATTGTTGTACATCTACCAGGGCATGTCCCATTTTCACCGGTACCTCTGCCAGTAATTTATAGGTATCAGTTCCCCCATTCTTAAATTCATTGGTGGTCGTTACCCATATTTTAACTTTCCCGGTATCCTGCAAAGGCTGCCATTTGATATCAATATTGCCCTGGATATAGTTCACCACAGCATTGGCTACTGCTACTTTACCGATTAAAGGCACCCCATCGACCTCACGGGCAGTGTTTACAGGAATCGTCACATTCAGGAACCTGGCCATGGTGGGCATAATATCCACGATAGCCGGTTCATAATACCGGGCATAATTGTTCAGGTCTTTGTAATTGGTCACCATCCAGGTGCCACGCTGCCTGGCTGATTGACCTCCATGATTTCTGCCGGTCTTTTCATCACGGCCATGATCCGTAGTGATGATGATCATCCAGTCCTCGGGGAAGTTCTTCTGACGATAGGTGATCGCATCCCAGAGTTTACCCATCTGCTTGTCCATCATCTTCACCGCAGTATAAAACTCCGGACTGTCACCATGCATATGCCCCATATCATCCGTATACTCCAGGTACACCCAGGAAAGATCGGCCGCGTCGTTCAGCATCCCTGTCACCGCTTCCGACACAACTTTCTCATCAATGGCATGCATGAAATCCCTTTCTTTATCATGTTTGAACTGAACGGTGTCCAGTTCATAGCCATCTGCATAAAAATTCACATACGCATTTCCTGCCAGTTTAGTACGGTTATCCTGCCAACTGGAATAGATGGCCGTTCTTTTAGCCGGATACTGTTCTTTAAACAGTCTGAAAATATTGAAGTAATGATAGTCAGGCGCAGTAATATCGTTATCCGGTACATTGTGTTTGTTCACCCATACACCGGTCAGCAGACTATTATACCCAACCGCTGAAATAGTAGGCGTCTCAGAGTAGGTACCTTTATCACCGCCTACATGCATGCGGGTATAATTACCCACCGCTTTGATCTTATCTATATTAGGCGTAGCCAATTTCTCGATCACGTCAGCAGGTATCCCGTCCGCAATAACAAATACCACCTTTTTAGTTCTCTGTGCAGATAAAGAACCTGCTATTAAAAGGCATCCGGCAAATACAATAAATCGCTTCATACGTTCAGATTAAAAAGCTCCCTGTTTAATGAATAATAAACAGGGAGCCAATATACAGATAATTATTATTCAGCTTTCAGTAACCACATCAATGCATTGATATCATCCCCGGCACTATACTGACGGGAGATCGCTTCATTCACATGCTGCTGGTTATTCTGCAACTCCGTTTCCGGGTACATCCAGCGTACAGGGATCTTTTTGTTGTTCAAAACACCTGCTCCTGATACATCAAATACCGGCATACCTGTACGGCGCTGCTCATAAAACATCTGCCATCCGCCACTCAGGAAAGAAGACAGGTATTTTTGTGTCATCACTGTTTGCAGGCTGTTGGTAACAGGATAAGGATTCAAGGTAAGATAGGCATCAATGGCAGTCTGACTAATCCCGTAAAACTGCATGGACGCTGTTACTCCTTTGTTGTAATAGTCGGCAGCATTACCGCCTGTCCAGCCACGGATCACCCCTTCGGCAAGGATGAATTGCAGCTCAGGATACCCCAGCGCCACACTTGGCTCGTTCACCGGGTTATTGAAATAACGGGACTTGATTTTAGATGCTTCTCCGGCTACTACGCGGTCGTTATTTTCACTGATAGGCGCACTTCCTTTTACGCCACCATAAGCACTGAAATCATTATCCGGTAATGAAGAATACTTAGGCGCTTTCTCTGCAAAGGTGAATAACCTCGGGTCTTTTAACCCTTTCAGTAAATCGATGAAGGTCTCTTCCATATAATAAGCCGTTTGCAGATCATTATCATTATAATGCGTGTAACGGTTACCCTGCAGATCATAAAACGTCAGTTGCCCTGCATCCGCATTTCCTGTCATCAGGGGATAAGTATCAGGATTGTTGACAATATTGGCAAACTTCGCTTTTATGTTCAGTGTCGTATTACTTTCTTTTAATGATAAACTCATTAATACACGCAGAGAAAGGGAATTGATCAGTTGTTTCCATTTGATCATTTTACCACCGAATACAATGTCACCCTGTACAGCGGCAGTACTGGAAGTAATTGCGGCATTGGCATCATCCAGATCTTTCAGGATAGCGATGAAGATATCTTCCTGTTTGTCATATACCGGTGATGAAACACCCCCATCCCCTTTCAACGCTTCCGTATATGGAACATCCCCGAAAGTATTGGTTAGTTTCAGGAAGTACCATGCCTTAAAGAACTTTACAAGAGGAAGATATTCCGGCTTGCCCAAACGGTTCGCTTCCTGTTCCATTTTTACAACCTGACGCAGGTTCGAATAAGTATTAAAAGTTGCTCTTGTCCATCCATAGTACTGTTCGTTGGAAACAGAGTTGGTAAATACCATTTGTCTTGTTGCCAGTGCAGCACTCAGGTCTAATACAGAAAAGGCGTTCTGTTCAACGGTATTAAGCAACAGGTCTGGTGTAGCTGTGGTGGATTTATTTGGATCTGTCTGAAAATCTTCGAATTTCTTACAACCGGCGGCCATTATCAGCAGCAGGGTTGCTACAGTATATATCTTTCTCATGATTAGAATTTAAGATTGACATTGAATCCCATACTTCTGGTAGAAGGTGTCTGTAAATTATCTGCACCTGCATCCGGATCAACGTTGGGCATTTTAGAAAACAGTAACAGGTTTCTGCCAACTGCTGATACATCTGCACTATGGAAGAAGGTACCTTTCAGCCATTTACCGGGTACTTTCCAGGTAAGCGTTACTTCTCTTAACTTCAGGAATGTCTGTGAAAAATAGTTATAGTTATTGTTGGCACCATTGCTGGTATTGGTCATGTAATCAATGTAGTTAACAGCCTGCGTGTTGGTGGCGAAGGTGCGTGTATCACTGGTGATATCACCGTTTGCATCATAGGTAGCAGCTCCTCCGGTTACCACTACTCCCTTACCTACGTACGTAGATTTACCTGCATTGGCATCATCCCTGAATGAATTTACTGTACCTCGATTGGTTCCTCCCCACCACATTTTCTGGTTGGTTGTTGAATAGATCATACCACCAATACGGCCGTCTACTAAAAAACGTAAACTGAAATTCTTATAGCTGAAGCTGTTCTCTATACCATAGATCCAGTCGGGGTCCTGATTGCCTACAAAACGCTGGAAGTTATCCGCTAAAGGGAATCCGTTCGTATTATAAATCACATTACCGGAAGGGTCCTTCTGATAAACGTCTGTAAAGATGCGGTCAGTTCTGTCGCCTGCTTTCAGATAGTTCAAACGGCTTGCACCGCTTGTAATTTTTTTCAGGTAACGGCGATAAGTACTCAGGTTCAACATAATATCCCATCTGAAATCACCTTTACGGATAGGATTTGCATTCAATACTATTTCCACACCTCTGCGCTGGTATACGTTGCCATTTTTTAATATGCTTCCAAAACCACTACCTAATGAAACAGGCACGGAGTCAAGGTTGTTATAATCCTTTGTCTGGAAGTAAGTAAATTCAACGCCCAACCTGTTACCAAAGAACTTGGTATCCACACCTGCTTCCCAGCTGTCTGATGTTTGCGGACGCAGAGAGGCATCATAGATTTTATCTCCGTATGTCAGGGATGGCGTATTATTCCAGATAGTTCCCTTGCTGTAAGATGGCAGGTAACTATAGGTATAAGTATTATCATCCAACGTTCCACTGGATACTCTTGACAACGATCCTCTTGCTTTCAGGAAAGAGAACCAGTCTGGTAATTTAACCAGTTGAGAAATAACCACTGCACCAGTTAATGAAGGATAGAAGAAACTGTTGTTAGCAACGGGTAATGTTGAGATCTTATCATTACGTCCTGTTACAGAGAAGTATAATGCGTTATACAACTCAACATCTACCAACCCATAGAAACTCCTGGTCCTGCGTTCTTCTATTCCATTGGTAGCTAATACAGGACTGGCCGAATTGCTTAGGTTATAAAAGCCGGGAATAGTTAAACCATCTGTATTGCTGGTGCCATATTTAAAGTTGCGGTAGTAGTTGGAACCCCCTACCTGTGCACGGACCTTAAATTTGCTGCTGAAAGTATGGTTATAATCAACCACAAGATCAGACACAATATCAAAGTAATTACCTGTTGATACCGTATACTGTCCTCTTGATTTATTACCATAACCGATATAACTCTTAGGCTCGTTATAATTGCGGTTAAGTCCGTACTCATTAATACCGTTACGGAATTTCGCACTAAAAGATGGACTGAACTGGTAATTCAGGTCCACCGATCCGAAGGTATTATCTTTATTATAACCACGCAGATATTCATATGCCTGGAAATAAGGGTTGTTATAATAAGAAGTATTATAATGTCTTTGCTGTACACCTTCTTTTCCTGGTACCCAGTAATTACGCAGGTCACGTACATCAATATCCGGCCCTGTCCACAGGATCAGGTTATACAGGTAATTGGTAGGTCCATAACCCGTTTCCGGGAAGTTATGCGTATACTCTTTGTTATAGCTGATCCTCGCATTCATGCTGAATGCATCGCTGAGATTGTAATTACCGGCCATGTTAAAAGAAGTATTCTTCAGATCCGTATTAGGAACAATACCCTGCTGATAAATATGCGATGCAGATGCTCTGAAACTTCCTTTCTCACCGGACTTGGTAAAGCTGATATTATTACTGGAGATAACACCGGTACGGAAGAAGTTCTTCACGTTGTCCTTCCCTCTTGATAAAAATGGTAATGGCACCAGTTTACCCGTGGTAGGATCAACAGGGCTATTGAATTGTGGTGTTTCAAAATAACCACTTGGGGTTGTAGGATCTTTTTGATCCAGTTTAGGACCCCAGATCCAGCCGGAACCTTCCGGACCGCTACCGGAACCATCAATATAGGTATACTGACCTTTAAATCCATTACCATAAGAACTTTGCACTTTAGGTATACGGATAAAGCTGGTCTGGAACTGTGTGGATGAATTAAACTCTACACTCAGGTCTTTTGAACCACCTCTTTTAGTAGTGATCATGATAGCGCCGTTCTGTCCGATAGAACCATACAGTGCAGAAGCAGAAGCACCTTTCAGTACGGTCATGCTTTCCACATCATCGGCATTGATCTTAAAAAGGTCTGCCGACTGATCGGGAATACCATCAATAACGATCAATGGTTTTCTGCCACGTAAGGAGATCTCAGGGTCCTGGAAAAGGTCTGTGGTATTATGGATAGTTAAACCGGCAACCTTACCCGTCAGAGAACTGATCACATTTGATTCACGGGCTTTTACAAGATCTGCACCTTTTACCTCCTGCGCAGCATAACCCAGTTTTGCTTTTTCTTTTTTGATACCTAAAGCGGTTACTACTACTTCGGATAATTTCTTCTCATCTTCCAGCAGTGTTACCTGGAAGTTAGCGGTTTTGCTGACTGCAATCTGTTGTTGTACATAACCTGTAAAGGAGATGGTGAGTATATCACCTTCCTGCACCTTTATCTGGAAATCCCCGTTATCATTGGTGACAGTACCTCTCCTCGTTCCTTTTACCATAATAGATACACCTGGTAATGGTTGTTTCTTAGCGTCCGTTATTTTACCGGAGACCGTTCTTTCTTCAGGTGCTTCTGCTGGTTGTGCTACAGCCGCACGAATGATAATATTATTGTCCAGGCATTTGTAATTAAAAGTAGCCTGTGTAGCCAGTAGCTGCAATACTTTCTCTAAAGTGGCATTGGGTGCATTTACATTTACTTTTCTGCTCATAAGGCCCGACTGGTCCATACAAACAATAGAATAATGTGTTTGTTTTTCTATTATTTCAAACACTTCTTCCAGTGGTTTATTCTGTACAGAAAGTGAACAGGGTACCTTTTGAAGATCTATTCTTGCAGGAGCTGCAAAGCCCTGCAGGAATACATGACAGAACAGGATACATAGCAGTATCTTGCCATGTTTTGGCATTAAATTCTTGTAAAAAAGAAACATATATAGGTGTTTAGCGTGAACGAGTTCTGGTTAATTTTATTTTATTCCTGAGATATATACAGTCTTTCCTTTAATAGTATAATCAAGATTATCTGATGCTTTAATTACATCCAGCACATAGGTCAGCGGCTTATTGCTAAACTTTGCAAACAGCCTGTGAGTTGCAGTTTCAGGGTCAGAAAAAATGATCTTTACATCATACATCTTCTCTATTTTAGCGGCTGCCGACGCAAAACTTTCGTTCCTGAATACGAGCAATGCAGACGCCCATCCGGTTACATCATCTACATCATATACCTGCTCATAATAACGGCCATCTTTATAACGCAACTGACGGCCCGGTGTTAACGTATAGGCTTTTTCATCTACGGTTACCTGTACTTTACCATCTACCAGTGATACAGCGGTATCAGAAACATTAAATCGTGTGCCCAGTACATTTACAGACAGCTTGCCTGCGCGTACAGAAAACGGGTGATGTGCATCTTTGTTTACCTCAAAAAATGCTTCTCCTTCCAGGATGATTTCCCGGCCTGCTTTCGCAGGATAACGGATCGTACTTTTTGGTGCCAGGTGTACCAGTGTACCATCTGGTAAACGCAGGTGTAATACCTGTCCTGCCAGGCTGGTCTGCGCTATATAACTACTACCCGGTCTGTAAAACAATAACGCACAGGAGATCACCATCACCGCTACCATGGCGGCGGCAGCCATATACCTTACTCTTCTCCGCGAAGCGGTTATCTTATATTTAACCTTCTTTAACCCGGCAGTAATTATTTCATTATCCTGCACTTTATCTGTTGTCCATATTTCCTGCAATACAGAAAAGGTCTCCCTGTTCTCTGCTGACTGCTGTAACCAGTCTGTTAAAAAAGTCTCTTCTTCAGTAGTGGTTTCCGCATTAAAATGGCGTGCGATCAATAAATAAATGTCCTGCTGTTCCAATCAGTTCGTTGTTTAATAGCAGTAAGACGTATTTCAGGAGAAGGATCGTGACAGGGAAAACGGAGTTAACAGTTTGGTAATATTGGAGGGTAATTGCTTAACAGTTTGGTAATATTGCATAGGATGCTTTCAGTGATTTCATCGCGCGGAACATATGTGTTTTTACAGAGTTTACGGATATATTCAGCAATCCTGCAATCTCTTCATAACTGAATCCCTCATAGCGGTTCAGTTGAAATACCAGTCTCATTTGAGGGGGGAGCTGGCTGATAAGATATTGAATACGATGAGTGACATCTTTGTACATCAGCAGATGGTCCGGTTGCTGGTAACCCGCAGCAACAGTATCATTCTCTTCAGGAATATGAAAGATAATTTTACGTTTACGGAAATAATCAAACACCCTGTTTTTAACAGCAGTATATAAATAAGCGCTTAATGTATTATTGATAGTGATATGTTTGCGGTTATGCCACAAGGTGCAGAACATCTCTGCAACAATATCTTCTGCTTCATCAGTGGGATAGGGTATTAAGACCTTCGCAAAGTTCAGCAGCCCTTCATAATATCTTTTGAAGATAGTATCAAAGGCATCTTCACTGCCGGAGATGAATAATTGCAGGTATTTGTCTTCATCAAAATGATCCTGGGCCATTACAGCACGAAACTAAATAATAGGCCCCGCTTTGAATGTTAGCTTTTCATTAAGGATGTTACTACGAATAATACACCGAGAGGCCCGGCATATTGTGCAAGAAATTGTCTGATATAGCGGAGTGTTTCTACCTGTACATTCTTTACCCTGCTTTTGGAAAGACGCAGTTGCTGTGCAATCGCTTCATGGGTCATTCCTTCCTGGCGGCTTAATCTGAAAATAGTCTGTTGCTGTTCAGTGAGTTGTGAAAAAGCCTTATTGATCAGTTGCTGGCTTTCCCGGGCATCCAGTTGTTGCTCAATACCATCTGCGGGTGCGCTGATATTTGCCCATACACGGTCCAGCAGTTTTTGTTGCTGGGCTATTTTGCGCAGGTGGTCCAGTGTTTTATTCCTGGCTATCATAAAGACATAGTTACCGATATTGTCTATCGGGGGGAGTTGTTCCCGGCTGGTCCAGAGCTTTAAAAAGGTATCCTGTAAGATATCCTCGGCATCTACGGCAGAATGGGTAAGGTGATATACAAATGCAGATACCGTCCTGCTATGCCGGTCATATAGCTCCCGGAAGGCTGTTTCATCCCCTTCCCTAAGCTTTTGTAACAATTCGGTATCGGTAGTTGACTGCATGAGTTTTCTCCTCAGGTCTCCCCTTTAGCTGCTTTTTGGTGAGTGTTCTGCTAAAAATACAAAAAAAAGGTTTCATGAAACCCTGATAGTGCTTAATATACTTAAAATACTTATAACCAATTAATTAAAGTAAACATTCCGTAAAAATTCTTTTAGGAATAAATGTATAACTGACACTAAAGTAGTATTAGAGATATGGAAACAGAAAGATACATTTATAATATAGTCATTGTCATGTACCATAAAAAAGACAGACTCTAATATAATAAGTTCTACATGTGTTCGTAAGTATTGTTCCTTTTATTTGTTGAAGGCATATTATATTCCTGCACATTGATTGCATCACAAACATCCCCACGTAAATAACTGTTGAAATAATATATATGAAGCTATTTTTTAGTGTAGTCATCTGCTGTTTTTCGGTATTGAATGTTTTTAATGCAGGGGCACAGGATAAAGTCTTTGATTTACCAATCGTAATCCCCCCATCCCCAAATGCAGCATCCCTGGGCAAATTTGGAGATATATCGATTGGCGGATATACAGGCATCCCGGATATCTCAATTCCCATATATACGGTTAAGTTAGGCTCATTCTCTTTACCTATCTCTTTGCGATATCATTCACAGGGATTAAAAGTGGAAGAAATCTCAAACTGGATAGGTCTGAACTGGTCACTCAGTACCGGAGGTGTCATCACAAGATCTGTTCATGGCAATCCTGATGAAGGGGGGACCAGATCGGGCTACTGGAACGCTGCAAACTGGACCATGGATAGCGTTATGACAGACTTTCCCAAGTTGATCAACTTTTGCGACGGGGTGTATGACATGGAGGTCGATATGTTTTATTACAATTTCGGCAATAAAAGTGGAAAGTTTATACTGGACCCCAAAGGGACACATGATGCACATCTTATCCCTTTTGATAATCTTAAGATCACTCATAGCTCAAAGCTGGAACAATTTGAAGTAACAGATGATCAGGGAATCAAATATTTATTTGATGCAAAAGAAACAACTGTATCTGATAATGTGGCTCCGGCTATCAGAACGTTCACGTCTTCATGGTATTTATCAAAGATAACTACTCCTGAAGGTGATATCACATTTACGTATGCTTCTGAAACCAATACCTCCATTCAGCTTTCAGAAGCGCAGCATTTGCCATCAACATACTACGATCCTGTTCACTGTGCGGACTTATATAATTCAAGTTCGCTTACCTCTTATATTGATGTCGATTCAAAAGTATTAACAGAGATCAATACACCATATGAGAAAATCGTATTCAATCTTACGGGTAACAGAACAGATATGCCATCTGCCAATATGCTGGAAAGTATTGAGGTAAAAGATCTGAACAATATAACAAGAAATAAATGGAAATTAATCCATAGTTATTTTGGTAACACCGCCTCTTCTGCTCCGGAAGATGTAAGATTAAAATTGGATGAACTTAGACAGGTATCTATATTAAATGATAACGATTATGTCCGTCATCTGTTTGAATACTATGATCCAACCCTTGTACCTTCTCTAAAGTCAAAGTCCCAGGATTACTGGGGATTTTTTAACGGAGTATTAAACTCTTCTCTGCTTGAATATGTAGATCCGACAATTTACGGAGACTATGCAGCTAACAGGGCCAATTCTTTTTATGGAAACAGGCAACCGGTATTTGAAAAGTCGAGAGTAGGTACAATAAAGAAAATAACATATCCTACAAAAGGTACTTCGGAATTCATATATGAGTCTAATGATTATGGGAATGTTGGAGGGACATCTGTAAATGAATTAAAGCATATTCAGAACACTTTCATGGTGCAGGCGGTACCATCAGCTCCCAGCATGACAAGGGCATTTACAATTCAGAGCCCTCAGTCAATTACCGTTGTTATCCAGGGTAGTTATGGAAGTCCACCGCCAGTAGATAATGGACCATCTATATTGCTGAGAAAAGTAAATAGTGACGGTACTTATACGACCGTTATTCAGCAATATATGATTAGTGTTACTTCTACTCAATATCCTGCGCTGGCTGTGGGGAACTATGAAATCATAGCAAGTGTGGATGGAACAGGTCAGACAGCTACCGCCAATGTAACTTATTTTTCACTGGGAGATTCGGTTAAAACGAAGATTACTGGTGGTGTACGCATAAAGCAGATCATTGATACTGACCCGGAAACCGGGTCCCAGTACTTTAAGAATTTTAAAT
Organism: Chitinophaga oryziterrae; assembly: GCF_009758125.1. Classification (GTDB taxonomy): domain Bacteria; phylum Bacteroidota; class Bacteroidia; order Chitinophagales; family Chitinophagaceae; genus Chitinophaga; species Chitinophaga oryziterrae. Next base: position 653,473 of record NZ_WRXO01000001.1, on the reverse strand, counting down.
ACACGGCCGAACTGGACTCTACGCGCTCATCAGGTTCTTTAGGTGCACTGGTCTCTTTAATCTATTCTATACCTACTGGTAAGCAGGATTGTAACTGTGGTGCCGGACTGGATAGAAGTTCCAGTTCTAATAATTATCTTGGTTTAACACAGGGTAGTCATATCGGATATACAAAGGTGATAGAAACCGATAGTAATAAAGTAAGCTATCTGGGGCAAAAGGTATCTTATTTTACTTCGTCACAATGGGGAACTCCGGATAATCAATATTATTCTGATGAGTATTATTTTAACGAGGTATCTTCTACCAATAACACTGTTATTGCGATATTAAATGGCAAATCCGGCAGGTATCTGACTGCATATGACTTTTACAGGGGAATGCCATTGAAGGAAGTATTTTATACCGCCTCCAATGTTAAAATTAAAGAAAAAGATATCTCCTATAACTATCCTGCACTATTAGATGTCAGTTCCGGCAATTATTTTGAAATCAATTGTAAAGTCGGTTACAAACATCCTGTTTGCACAGTGGGAAATACTGATGGATCTAATACCACCGTATTTGAATACAGGCTTGCCAATTATAAAGTAATTTGCCCATGGGTATATAAAACAAACACTGTGGATAGTGTATTTGATAGTGAAGGCCTTAATCCCATTACGACTACTACCAACTTTTATTATGACAATCCGGCACATGGCTTACTTACAAGAACAACTAACTTAAACAGTAAGGGAGAACTGATCACAGTCGTTAATAAGTACCCAAATGATAAAAGCCAGATTACGGACCTTTCTTCCTCTGCTGGTATTGCATTGGATACAATGGTTGCTATTCATAAAATCGGACCTGTAATACAGGTTGATCAATACAAAAATCAAACTTTACTCAGCACTACCCGTACAGATTATAAAGTTTGGGATACCCAACAGAAAATCGTTAAGCCAGAATCTGTGAATTATCAGACCACAGGTGGTAATATGGAGCGGAGATTATCTTTTTACCGGTATGATGCGGCATCGAATATTCTTGAAATGTCGAAAACCAATGATATGCATACTACTTACGTGTGGAGTTCAAAAACAGCTTCTCCAACAGCCGAAGTAAAGAATGCTAATCTTGCAGATGTTGCATACACTTCATTTGAAATTGATGGAGATGGTAACTGGACTATCGCATCCTCTGTAAGAGATGCAACCCGGGGAATCACCGGCAGCAGCTCATATGCATTAACAAATGGGGCAATCAGCAAGTCCTCGTTAAATACGACTAAAAGTTATATCGTTTCCTACTGGAGTAAATCCGGTACGGCTACGGTAAATGGTTCAACAGCTACATCTACACTCAGTAAAATGGGCTGGAATTATTATGAACATAAAATCCCTGCAGGAACGTCTGCTATAAATATCAGTGGAAGTGTAACTATAGATGAACTACGACTGTATCCCTCTGATGCACTGATGACCACTTATACTTATAGTCCGCTTATTGGTGTAGCTGGCCAGTGTGACGCCGTCAATCATATCGTTTATTATGAATATGACGGGATAGGAAGACTGAAGACTGTCCGGGATCTGGATAATAACATCATCAAGACATTTGAGTACCATTACAAAAATTAATCTGGCCCCTTATTCTATGATTATGCAAACAATTATTCATTTTATATATACATTAAATAAGGCTTGCATCACTACTATGCGAAAGGGAAAGGTTGTCTTACCTGTTGCTATCATGTGTATGTTTTGTCAAACAGTTTTTTCAGCTACTGCCATCCGTTTATTTACCACAGGGAGCATCAGTCCGCAAACTCAGAGTGTTTTTTCTGGTACTTCTGCAGCCACGATCTCCTTGGTTGGGCCAGATGTTACCGGTTACCGGTATCAATGGCAGATCTCTACTAATGGTTCCACTTTTTACAATATATCCGGTGCCACCAGCATTTCTTACTCACCCGGAGCTATTTCGCAGACGCAGTATTACCAGGTATATATGACCAGCACTACTACTGGTCAAAGCGTTTATAGTCCTATCGCCACAGTAAATATAAGTGCGCATCTGGCTGCCGGAACAGTGACTCCTGCATCATTAACGATTAATTACAATATCAGTCCCGGGCAACTCACCAGTACTACTCCAACAGGGGGTATTGGCAGTTATGTGTATCAATGGCAGCAAAGCGCTGATAATTCTACCTTTACGGATATCTCGGGCGCGACGGCCCTGACTTACACACCAGGGAGTTTAACAGCTAATACCTATTATAAACTGAAGATAACCTGTGGTACAGAGGTGGTATACACAAATAGTGTATTAATAACTGTTTATCCGCAATTAGTTGCCGGTAGTATCAGTCCAACAGCTATTACAATTAACTATAGTAGCACTCCTGGTCAGCTAACGGGTACTGCAGCCACAGGTGGTAACAGTACTTATGCATATCAATGGCAAAGCTCTTCAGATAACAGCACGTGGACTAACGTCAGTGGGGCTACTTCACAGAACTATACACCAGGGAGTTTAACGGCTACGACTTATTACAGGCGAGCTGTTACCAGCAATGGGGTTACATCTTATACAGCAAGTAGTAAAGTGACAGTATATCCTCAACTGGTTATGAGTGTAAGCCCTTCTACTATCACTATTAATTACAACGCAAACCTGGGTCAGTTTGTAACTACCACCAGCGGTGGCGATGGAACCTATACTTACAACTGGAAAAGCTCAACAGACGGGAGCACCTGGACAACTATCAGTGGGGCCACATCATCGACATATTCACCAGGCAATTTGACCATCAGTACTTCTTATCGTGTTACTGCTATAAGTAACAATGCGTCGACTAGCATTTTTGCGGTAGTAACCGTATATCCACAAGTGATCGCCACTATCAGCCCTGTAAGCTCCAGTATTAATTACAATAGCAGTCCTGGTCAGTTGACCAGCACAGTGAGTGGTGGTAACAGTAGCTATACCTACCAGTGGCAAAGTTCAGTGGATAATAGCACCTGGGTAAACATTAGTGGCGCTACTTCTCAGAATTATACGCCGGGTAGTTTAACCGCGACTACTTATTACCGGGTCGTTACCACCAGCAATGGAGCATCTGTTAATAGTAATACAACTACTATAACAGTGTATCCGCAATTGACCTCCAGCATAACTCCAACAAGTACCACTATTAATTATAATACCAGTCCCGGTCTTTTAACAAACACAAGGAGTGGTGGTAATAGTACCTATACTTATCAATGGCAGAGTTCTGCGGATAATAGCACCTGGACAGCCATCAGTGGTGCTACTTCCCAGAATTATACACCAGGTAGTTTAACCGCCCCTGCTTATTACAGGGTGATTACCACTAGTAATGGTGTATTTGTTACCAGCAATACAGTTACTGTAACAGTGTATCCACAATTGACCACCAGCGTAAGTCCAACAAGTACCAGTATTAATTACAATACAAGTCCGGGGCTTTTAACAAATACCAGGAGTGGCGGTAGTGGAACTTATACCTATCAATGGCAAAGTTCAATTGATAACAGTACCTGGACAGCCGTGAGTGGGGCCACCGCACAAAATTATACACCAGGTAGTTTAACAGCTACTACTTATTACCGGGTGGTTACAACCAGTAATGGTGTATCTGTTACCAGTAATACAACTACCATAACAGTATATCCTCAATTGGCCACCAGTGTAAGTCCAACCAGCGCTAGTATTAATTACAATACGGGCCCCGGACTTTTGGCAAATACCAGGAGTGGTGGTAATGGGACCTATACTTACCAATGGCAAAGCTCAGTTGATAACAGTACCTGGGTGAATATTAGCGGGGCTACTGCCCAGAATTATACACCGGGTAGTTTAACCGCGATTACTTATTACAGGGTGGTTACCACCAGCAATGGTGTATCCGTCACCAGTAATATAAGTACCATAAGCATTTATCCGCAACTGGTTGCCGGTAGCATTAGTCCTGTATCCCTTAATATTAATTATAATACCAGTCCAGGCCAGTTAACTGGTACAACCGCAACAGGTGGTAATGGCACTTATACTTACCAATGGCAAAGTTCAGCGGATAGTAGTACCTGGACGAATATCAGCAGCGCCACAGCTCAGCAGTATACACCAGGAAATTTAACCAGTAAAATTTATTACAAAAGGGTAGCTACCAGTAATGGTGTAAGCCTGAACAGCAATGTAATAACGATCTTTGTTTATACGCAGTTAGTAGCTGGAACTGTAAGCCCAACTGTTCAAACGCGTAATAATTACGGAGCAATATCTGATAGTTTAACAGCATCTCCGGCTACCGGTGGTAACGGCATTTATACTTATCAATGGCAAAGCTCTACAGATAACAATAGCTGGACTAATATCAGTGCAGCTACCTTACTTAGTTACCTCCCTGCAACCGTTACCTACAATAGCTATTACCGATTGTCAGTAACCAGTAATGGCGTCATTGCGTATAGTAATACAAGTATAATATACGCGCCGTTAAATGGAGGTGAAATCAGCGCCAGTGCAGCGATTGTAAGTAGTGGGAGTGCTGCTACATTGAATAGCGTAAGTGCGGCAACTAATGGTAACTGTACTGTGTATAGTTATCAATGGCAAAGCTCTCCGGATGATTATGACTGGACAAATATCCCAAGTACCAGTATTACCAATCTTACTACAACTACTTACTTCAGAAGACAGGCATCCTGTAACGGGAATATAGCATATTCCAACATCATAAGAGTGAAAGTACAGGCTACTGTCACTTCCCAGTTACCCGATCTTACTACAGCACCGGCAGCGGGTACGCAACAGGTAATAACCATGCCTGCATACAGTAGTAGCCTCGATACCACAAATATGAACTATATCAGGTTAAGGATTTATGCAAAGCCAGGTATTACAGATACAGCTCTTGCTCGTACTGAAGCAAATGTATATGGTGTACAACAGGTGACTGATTATTTCGATGGATTGGGAAGACCACTGCAAACAGTTGCGAAACATGCATCTCCCGATATGTCTGATATGATCGGCACTAATTTTTATGACTCATACAGCAGACAAACACAGGTATACCAGCAATACTCAGATGCTAAAGCCACCGGTAACTTCAGAATAGATCCTGCTACAAAACAACCGGCGTTTTATAACGCTTTCTTTAGCAACCAGGAGAGTTATTATTACTCGAATAATACTTTCGAAAATTCTATGCTGAATCGTGTACAGAAAACAACAGCTCCTGGAAAAAGCTGGACAGGCCACAATGTTGGTATAAAACAAAAAGACCGGGGAAATACGCTGCAGGACTCTGTCGTGATCTGGAATATCGATACATCCATGAGTAGCCTGCCACAGAAAGCTGGTTACTATTCACCAGGTACTTTATACGTTCATGAAACAACCGATGAACACGACAATAAAATCATCGAATACAAAAATTTTGATGAAATACTGGTATTGAAAAAAGTGCAGCTTACAGATGCGGGATATCCTGCTTATGACAACTGGACATCTACTTATTATGTATATGATGATCTGAACAACCAGCGATATATATTATCTCCAAAGGCGGTACAATATCTTAGCCATAACAGCTGGATAATGACACAAGGTATATCAGATGAACTCTGCTTTAAATACAGTTATGACAAACGGAAAAGGCTGATACAAAAGACAGTACCAGGAACTGGTGTAGTAAATATGGTATATGATGGAAGAGAACGACTGGTAATGACACAGGATTCATCCCTTCGCAAAAATGGCCAGTGGCTGGTAATGACGTATGATAGCCTTGACAGAGCGGTGAAAGTGATCTTATGGAATAATACCGGTACCATAGCATATCATCAGGGGATTGCCTATAATAGCAATGCCTATCCCGTGCTTAGTGGTACTTACAGTGTTCAGACAGAAGTATTCTATGATGATTACAGCTGGCAGAGTAATTATACTGATATAGGTACTACACATACTTTTAGCAGTACTTTTAATAATGCAACAGATCTGCCCATCATACAGGATAATAATTATGCATTGACCGCGTCTGCCGTGAGTCCGCAAACAAGAGGGCTCGTAACAGGAATGCGAACAAAAGTACTTGATCCGGACAACGCAAACCTCTACCAGTATGCTGTCAACTGGTACGATGATCATAACAGAATTTTACAGATGCAGTCTAAGAATATAACTGGTGAATGGGATACATTAACCATCCGTTATGATTTCGGGGGCAAAATATTAAGTACCTGCGAAACACATTCTATAGCAGCTATTGCCGGAACTGTTAAATATAGTAAACTTGTTACTGCTCATAATTATGATGCAAATGGCATCGAACTACTGGTTAAAAAATATCTCAATGGCTCTTCCTCAGGCACAACCATTGTTTCCAAAACATATGATCAGTTAGGACAGTTAAAGAGTAAAGTGCTTGGCAATTCCCTGGAAACCCAGAACTATACTTATAATATCCGCGGATGGATGAAGAGTATTAATAAAGATTTTGTAACAACTTCTGCTAGTAGCAGCAATTGGTTTGGACAGGAAATGAGTTATGATTACGGCTTTAGTAAAAGCCTGTACAATGGGAATATGGCTGGTATAAAGTGGAAGAGCCTGTCAGATGGAATAGCCCGTTCATACGGATATTCCTACGATCCGGTGAACAGGATTACGTCTGCTGTATTTAATCAGCAAAATAGTGGAAGTACTGCCTGGACGCAGGATAAAGTTGACTTTTCAGTAGATGGACTTACCTATGATGTAAATGGAAACATCAGTACCATGACTCAAAAAGGTATGATAGGTATTACTCCAACAGTGATTGATAAATTAACTTACAGCTATCTTACCAACAGCAATAAACTATCTGCTGTAGCTGATACCGCTAATAATGCGGCCGCCAAACTGGGAGATTTTATCAATGGTGTCAACAGTGGTAATGATTATAGCTATAATGGAAACGGAAGCCTCATATCAGATCAGAATAAAAAAAGCACTGTTTCCTATAATTATCTCAATCTTCCCGATACAATTAAAATAAACGGTAAAGGAAATATTCATTACATATATGATGCTGCCGGTATTAAGTTAAAGAAAATAACAACAGACAGTACTGTTACTCCTGTTAAAATAACCACTACAACTTACACTGGCGCTTATGTTTACCAGAATGATACTTTACAATACATAAGCTTTGAAGAAGGCCGTTTAAGAGCAAAACGTATTGATACCAGCGCTGCCTGGACGTCTGCGAATACCCGGTATTATTATGATTATTTTGTGAAAGATCATTTAGGTGATATTCGTATGATATTAACAACACAAACGGATACTGCAGTGTATGCAGCCACTATGGAAAATGCGGCCACAGCAAAAGAAAATGCATTATTCAGTAATATTGATAATACACGAACGGCTTTACCTGCAGGTTATCCCGTGGATAATACCACAAACCCCAATGAGTATGTAGCTGGGTTGAATGCTTCAAATGGACAGAAAATAGGCCCTTCACTGGTATTACGTGTTATGGCTGGTGATACGATTCAGTTAGGTGTAAAAGCATTCTATAAAAGTACGGGGGCCAGTACATCCACTACTACCAGCAGTAATATGCTAATTGCTTTATTACAGACATTTAGTGGTACAGGAGTAAGTGAAGGTGTTCATGCTGCCACCGGCACAGCTTCTCCTATCGCTACGAATTTTAGTAGCAGTGATTATGATGCCTTAAAACAAAAAGATCCAACACAAAATCTTTCAGATAAACCCAAAGCATACCTGAACTATGCATTGTTTGATAACAGCTTTAGTATGGTAAATGAGAATAGTGGTGTTAAACAGGTGCAGGGTAATCCGGATGAATTACAAACACTTGCGACAGATAAAATGGTAGTAAAGAGGACCGGTTTTTTGTATATTTATACAAGTAATGAGAGTTCGGAGAATGTATACTTTGATAATCTTGTGGTAGTACATAATAATGGGCCATTACTGGATGAAACACATTATTATCCATTTGGGCTCACTATGGCAGGCATAAGTTCTTCAGCGCTTAAAGGTTCAGATTATGCAACTAACAGGTTGAAGTATAATGGTAAAGAGTTACAGAGCGGAGAGTTTAAAGATGGAAGTGGATTGGAACTATATGATTATGGTGCAAGGTTTTATGATGCACAAATTGGTGCATGGCATACGATAGATCCACATAGTGAAAGATATAACGCTTATTCCCCTTATGTATATGTTGGGAATAATCCACTCTTATTTACTGATCCGGATGGCAGAGATTGGTTTTATTATTCTAAAGATGGGAAAAGCCCTCCTACCTGGAACTGGCATGATGGCAGCGAATATAATACCGGCGTAAAAGATGAAAATGGTGAAGATATAGTTTTACATGGTACCGAAGCTGTGGTCGTTTTTGAAGGCTCAAAATCAGAGCATTTAGGAACACTAAATAAGTCGCCGGGGTTTATCAATGGAGAAGAAGGACTTATTGCTAATGTTACCGTATATGGACCAGATGGAGAAGATGATATACATCATTACAATGGATACACAATGAGTTCAAACCCAAAAAAATATGGTGTTGTAAGAGATGGTATCTATGATGGAAATTTTGATGTGGCTGGAAAATCAGGAGCTTTAAAGTCTCACTGGACTATTAATAAAAGGGGCCATGTACCTGATGATGATGGATGTGATCCATTAACAGGAGAAGGTTATCTGGAAGGTGTTTTTATTCACTCAAGCAATCAGAGTGGATTCGCAGGCGAATATTGGAGCAAGAAGTCAAAAAAGATGGAAGGTATTTCTGAAGGTTGTTTATTAATACATCCTAACGACTGGTCCTCCTTTAATAAGACAATGCAAGGCGTTCAAAATTTTAAAGTGCAGGTATATAGAGATACCTTCGCTATTCCACAATACCTGCAACCGCCAAACAGCGGAGGGTATTATTATCTGGGAGATATACTTATGATAAATATAAATTAAGAATATGAAATTTACTTTTTTGTTATGCCTGTTTGTTCTGAGCTTAAAATTACAAGCTCAGAACATTTATATAAGATCAAACTCAGAACAAAATAAATCTGCTACAGATTTCATCATAAAGAATCTGCAGACTAATCAGAGTAAAATAGTTAATTGCTCTTATGCCATTCTGAAGGGAACAATGATAGACTTCCTGACAAAATGGGGAGTAGGAGATGATCATACGATTTATTGGACAAACAATGAGAACATTTATAAATTCAATCCTGCAAATGGAAAAAACACAGTGGTTACTACCGGCCTGTATTATATACTTGAATTTGTAGTACGGGATAGCACTATATTTGTTGCTTATAATAATGAGAAGAACGTTGTTAATGAAGCTGATAAACGATATTCTAACAATGGAATAAAACTGATCAAAATCAATATTCACAATGGATCTAAAGAAAATATCCATCTTCCTTTCAAAGTAAATATCACGAATTTAAATTTATCTGATAATTGTAATCAGATTAGCTTTGTTGATACAAAAAATATCGATAATGAAAAGCTAACGAGTTTTTTTTTAAGAGTCTATAATTTAAAAAACAAGACGATAAAAACTATTGATAGTGCTAAGTTAATAAATTATGGATTTTTAGGAGATGCAGATAAATTTAACGTCAGTCAGTGGACTGATACAAACATATTAGTGTATTATAAGCATACAACTCTCAATGACAATGGTGGTATCTTCGAATACGATCTCAAAACGAATGAACGAAAATTGCTTTTAAAAAAGATACCCGAACGCGATTTCGACTGGTTTATTTATTATAAAGAAGCTTTCTTTTTCTCTCATCGTGGCGTATTGTATTCTACAAAAGATGGAATAGAAAAGAAAACAATTTATTCAACCACAGATAAGATACATAGTTTCATAAATGAGGCAGTATTGAAATAATTACAAAGGCCTGGCTTCCAATGATGGAAGCCAGGCCTAAAAGGTAATATAAATGTGATTTAATTAGCCGTTTCATCAGCGCCTATATCCACACGACCACCCTGTTTGCGGGTTTGTTTATCAATATCAAGCTCCTGGTATCCAAGTACAAAGGCAGGGTCTCCGGTATTAATACAGGCAGAACCACTGGCCAGATGCAGGTTAGGTGTTGTACTGCTTACAAATGAAGGAATTCCGTAAGTAGAATGGGCATCCAGTCCTGTGGCGGTCGTGAAATCAGCGAGTGAGCCATATCCGGTCCCGGTAATACCACCCCAGTCGAAAGCAACATTGGTCGCAACACCTGAAACAGAATAATACCGGTTGTAATCCATAGACAGATTAGTAGTAGTATAACCGGATAATGCAAGCACCTCTAAATTATTAGCATTCCCGGATTGCATGATATTGTTCTTAATACTTAAATAATCTGTATTCTGAATATGGATTTCGGCTCCCCATCCACCTTTTGTATAATTATTAAAGAAAGTATTATTCATAATAGTTGAATAGGTTACTTTACTGTTAGCCGCGTTGGCGCCAACATAAATGCCCGCATCAATATTATTATAGATAAAATTGTCGCGGATATTAATACCGTTTGCAACAAATCCATTGTTCTCACAACCAACACTTACCCCTACACCATTCTGATAAATAGTGTTCCCTTCTACATTCACGTACTGTGCACCATCCACATAGATACCTGCACTGACAGCCGCCAGCGATACGCATTTATATACAATATTATATTTCACATTTCCATTGCGTGCATAGTTCACGCTGGCAGGTGCGCCTGTCCAGGAATAATGACCGGCTATATCTATTCCGATATTCCTTACGTTGTGAATAATATTGCTTTCAATCAGGAAGTTTTCAATATTACCATTCAGTGTCATTGCCTCACTATAACCTGTATTACAACTATATACCTGGTTACTGCCGATATAGATCTTATTGTAGGAAGAATCCAAAGAACCAACCACCACAAAAGGATTTGCATTTTGTGAGGAAGTAGGGATAGCGGTAGAATCGGTGGTATAACCTACATTATAAATTTTGCAGGATGTTACCTGTACATCTGTACCGGCGCCACTTATATAAATACCGGACGCATTCTGACGGATGTTGTTAGCAATGCTGATGTTGTTGATGCGTATATGACTTTTGCTGGCCACAGTGATCATTGCATTTGCTGTACTGCCGGTGGTAGTGCTGCCATCAAGGATAACGGTACCGCCGGCATAATTTGTCAATGTAATAGGCGCGGTGGAATCGGCGCCGGAGTTGGGCCATGTAAGCCTTTCACCATAAGTACCTGCAGCTACATAGATGGTACTGCCTGCACCGTTCGTGGTCTTATTGAGGGCTGCCTGGATGGTTTTCAGTGCCGTAGCTGAAGAGGTACCTGCATTCGTGTCATTACCTGTAGGGCTTACATAATAATTCGTGATGGTCAATGTGGTAACGGCCAATGCATCTTTGTTGGTAAGCTTGGTTACATTTTCTTTATTACAGGCCGTGGCCGCAATAATCAGCAGGCATGCTGCAAGGGTGTTTTTCATCGCAAAACTACATTTAAAGGTGAGTGGGTTTGGGTATTTCATATTAAAGACGAACGCGCGAAGAAGTAGGACCGTGGAAAACTGTTTTTTTATAATAATAAAAAAAGCCGCTCCTGATAAAAGAGCAGCTTCCTATAATAAGAATTAACTATTATGCCGGTAAGACCTTCAATACAAGTGCAATATCATCCTGTTTACCTTCCGGCAATTTCACCACCAGGCCATTACTGTTACGTTCAACGGTCAGCCGCTGACCCAATAACTCCACTCCTGCAATCTCTCCCGGATAATGTTTACTACCGGCAGCAAGGGACTTCACGACTACCTGCCCGTTCGCAGGAGATCCCAGCACAATACAGTACAGCACATCCCCTTTCAGCGTAAAGCGTATATCTTCCGCACCAAAAGGTTTGCCCTTTCCTTCATTGAATCCCTGTGCGGACAATGGCGCTGCTTCTTCCATGGCTGGCCCTTCCCCAAAAATCTTCCAGGGGGTAGTGTCATAGATCGCCTCACTGTATTGAGACATCCAGGCTGTAATACCGGCTACTACCGCCTGTTCATCACTGTCTATAGTACCATCTGCACGCACCGGTACGCTTAACAGGAGATTCCCGTTTTTGCTCACTACATCTGCGAGTGTATGAATGACTGTCTTCGCACTCTTATAATAATGATTATCATAGATAGAGCGGTCGTAGTGCCAGCTACCTATACAAGTGTCTGTCTGCCATACAAAAGGTTCTATACGGTTGCTTTGCCCTCTTTCTATGTCCCATACCATACACTTGCGCTGTTCTTCATCCAGTATTTTCCCATTCAATACTGCTTCCAGCTTGCCATGTTTTTTAATGCTGCTGTTATACAGATGCGCAGCAATACGCAAACCTGCATCGCTGATAGGATAGAGCGGCAATACCGTATCGTCAAAATAAATAAGGTCAGGAGAATATTTATTGATCAGATCTGCAGTGCGGTTATAAAACTTTTCACAATATTCCTTATCAGGAATACTGGCTCCCTGTGCGGCGTCCCAGCCCCATATTTTATGAATGGTACCATTGTCTTCTGAATTCTTACTAAGCGCGTGGTCCTGTGCATACAGCGCCTGAGGGTCCATGCCATCCCACCAGGTACCTTTACCGTCTGCTTTTGTCAATTTACCATCGTAGGGGATACCTGCCATAGGGCCTGTTTTATCCGCACGCTGCGCCACCTCGTACCAGGTCCAGGCATGCGCAGCATGCACGCTTACCCCAAAATGCATTCCCTGCTTACGGGCTGCTTTGGCCCATCCGCCGATGATATCTTTTTCAGGTCCCAGTTTAGTGGAATTCCATGGCTGGTACTTACTATCGTAATTATCAAAGTTGTCGTGGTGATTGGCCATTGCCACAAAATACCGGGCGCCTGCTTTTTTATATAGCTCCAATAGATGATCAGGGTCCCATTTCTCCGCTTTCCATTTAGGAATAATATCTTTAAACCCTGATTTGGAAGGATGTCCGTATTCTGCTATATGCGACTTATAATCCCTGCTCCCTTCCTGGTACATTTCCCTGGCATACCAATCCCCATGTTCCGGTTGACATTGTGCCCCCCAATGCGCCCATATACCGAATTTTGCCCGCTTATACCAGTCGGGTACCGCATATTGCTTTAAAGAGTCCCAGGAAGGCTTAAAAGGGCCTTTTGCAACAGGTTCTCCCGGCTGCAATGTTTCTACCAGTCCGGCGCCCAACGCCCGGGATAACCATAGTGCAGGTAAGGTACCCGCCAACCCTTTTATGACTGTTCTTCTTTCCATGATTAATAATTGTCATAAATACAATAAAAAAGGAAGATAATAAAAAAAAGCGGATGGAGATCATCCGCTTTTTTTTATTATCTTCTATCTATAGTATACTTCGGCATCACCAGGTAGCGTACAATGGTATGTGCTGTGAAAGACAGTAACAATACTAGGCCGATAATCAGCAATTGCTTTACCGGTGTATCAAATACGTCCACGATACCTGATACCTGTTTCCCTGCATACAATGAAGCCAGTAAAAAAAGAAGGCCCCCGCAGATCCAGAGGGTAATGTGCGAATACAGATATCTCGTTTTCTGATACCCGTTTTTTCCGAATGAGGTAAACAGCAATACTACGTGTGCTAAAAAAAAGACCAACGCCAGAATGACAAGGGAGTTAAATGCGGTCATAACAATCAATTTAAGTTGTGGTTCTAATGATTATCTGATAATATAGTGGAATTCTATTATTATAAAGATAATTTTTTCCTCCAAAACGAGAAAAAAATATCATTCTCTCCACTCCTTAATTAATGGTCATGTGGCGCATCTCCATGAGGAGCCCCTTCCGGTCCGCCCACCGGCAGCTTCTTTGGCTCTGCTTCTCCGTTGTGACAAGTATAACAGGATACCGTCATAATACGCTGACCACTCTCATCTTTACCTGACCTGAAGAACTTCTTATTGATCCGGTTGGTCATCTTCATCATCTCCCTGGTCGTTTCCTTCTCTTCCTTCTCATCACTGGCAAAATCCATCTTCTGCGGATTATCCTTGGACTTTGCATGGCAAAAATCGCACTTCACACCTAAAGCCTTGTTATAGAAGTGCATGTTTTTCATCAGTTCTTCGTGACTGATATTCTTAGGTAATACCTTAAGGTTCTTCGCCTTTTCTTCCTCTGGGGGTAGGGCTAGGGAACACAGCATCGCTGCCACTACCAGTGACAACGGTACAGCAAGTGACTTTTTAAATTGCATTGACCATGGGTTTTGTAATAAATAATAAGCTCCTCAGATTATAAATTGAAACTTACAAAAAGAACATCAGATATTGCTCTTCGTAACCTTTATTTTATATAAACGGCATATCAGACATGCAAACAGCCCGCTCCGGATAGTTGTAAAACAGGAACAGGCTGTCGCTCAGTTGTAGGTATAAATAACTTTCAACCGTTAATATAGTGCTTTTAAACATTTCATCACCATACATTCTTTGGACAGGAATCATCATACCTGTTCCCGATAATAAAACCAAGAATGATCTCATGTGTCCCTTTCCCATAGGTGGCCAGTGCTGTAGTGGAATTGTCGTAAGAATACCCGATATTAAATTTGTTTGAAATATTTACGCCCATCATCCCGGCAAAGCTGTCTTTATGCCGGTAACTGGCCCCTACCCATATCAGGTCCCTGTATTGCAACTTGGTATTTACCTCTGCCTGCACAGGTAATGGGTTGATATATTTCACCATCAGGGAAGGGATCAGGTTAAAATCTTCTGTAATCAGGAAACGGTAACCACCCGTAAAGAACAGATGTGGCACCGTCTTTCCCGTTTCGGCAGTTACCGCATGATTGGAAAAGTTAAGCCGCGACGGTACGATCTGTTGTGCAGATACTCCCACAAAATAATCTGCTGAATAGAGATACAAACCTGCCGTCATATCAAACTTCGTCGTATTGACGATACCACTGGAATACACCACCGGATCGATGGTGGTATTCTCAAAATCCAGGCCCGAACTCTTCAGACTGAAACGACTGAAACCTGCTCCAAAACCTGCGGATAAACTGGTACGGGGTGTTAGACCTATATGATACGCATAGGTACCATACACACTTAGATTACTTAAAGGCCCCGTTGCATCATTGATGACCTGCAGACCTACTCCATGATGAGGTTCCGCAGCCGTATAATCTTCCCAGTAACGATGCCCTCTCGGGTTCTCTCCGGGTACCGCAAAGGAAGTGGCGGTAGTACGGTAGTCCTTTTTACCGATAGGCCCCTGTATAGTAAAATACGTGGTAACAGGTGAACCACTCAGTCCTGTCCACTGGTGCCTGTGACTGAGCTTGATATCCCAGTAGTTCTCTATACCGGAAAGAGCAGGATTGATGATATACTGGTTAAGGATATATTGTGTGTAATGCGGCTTCTGCTGTGCATAAGAACCGGCAGTAACGAATACGCACGCACACAGGATTATTACTTTATTCATCGTCTGTATTTTTATCGCAAAATCACTACCCAACCGGTAGGATTTTTTCCGAAACCGGTTTTGAGATCTATCACATAATAATAAGTACCTACCGGTAATGGCTTGCCATCATAAGTTCCCTTCCACTCATTGGCATATCCCCTGCTCTTGAATACCAGTTGGCCGTAACGGTTAAACACAGAAACATCTGCATCAGGATAGGTGTCCAGCTTTGCGATATGCCAGGTATCATTAATTCCATCGTTATTGGGAGAGAATGCATTTGGAATGATGATCTTCTTATACACCCTGATAAACACTTTATCAGATGCCGTCCCGCATCCGTCTCCGGATACTACCGTCAACGTATAAGTGGTATCACTGTCTGGTGTTACAATGGGATTTAAAATAGTGGCGTCCGTGATATTATATACCGGCGTCCATGCATAAGTGACATCTGTGCCTCCTGCAATACCGGCTAACTGTGCAGGGTCTCCTTCAAAGATCTTCTGATCAGGGCCCGCATCGGCTGTAGGTTTCTTCCATACAAATACTGACACCTCATCGTATGCCTTGCATTGCCCGTTGCTGACCGTTAATAAGTATGTGGTAGTATCAGCGGGAGAAGCAACCGGTGATGCGATAGATGAATCGGATAAGCTGGAAGCCGGAGACCATAAATAGGTACTGCCACCACTGCCCTGCAAAGTAACCGTACTGCCTTCGCAGATATTCACATCACTGCCTGCATCTGCTACAGGTGCAGGGTTTACATTCACCACCGTAGAATCTTTATTACTACAACCCAATGCAGTTGTCAGTGTTACATAATATGTCCCATTACCCGCTGATGTAATACCATTGATCACAGGGTTCTGAGATGTACTGGTAAATCCGTTGGGGCCTGTCCAGCTATAGGTAGCTCCGGTAGACGAGCTTAGTTGCAACGTATCGCCTTCGCAGGAAGGATTATTACTGCTGGCGGCAGGGTCCGGATTATCATCTACTGTGATAGTGATTACATTAGAGGCAACACGGCATGCAGAAGAGCCGATGTTGGCACTCTGTGCGGCAGCCATCCTGTACAGATAAGTACCGGGACCCGTAGGCAAACGTGCATAGGTGGTGCTGGTAGCGCCGGCAATATCCGTCCAGGTAGTTCCTGAATCCGTACTTACCTGCCACTGATATGCCGGACTGCTATATCCGCTGGAAACCGTTCCCGTTAGATTAAATACCGTTGCATCGCCTTTACACACTTCGGCAGATGTTGCGCCGCTGGTAATAGCTGCGCTTACACTGGGGCCACAGGGACGAAACGTAATGTCATCCAGCGCCAGGTCATTGGCTGGTGCGCCACCCGGACTGCTATTACTCATTTTGATGATCACGTCCGATGTACCGGCAGGTGTGGTAAAGTAAAACCCGAACTGCCGCCATACAGGGCCACTGCTGGTCCTGGCAATACTACCAGTGGTATAGGACTGAATAACAGTACTGCCATCTGATGTTAAAATAGAGAATGTAATATTGGGAGGGTTGTTATCAGAAGACCGCAACAGGTTCACTACCCAGGCGGCGAATTCATATGTTGTATTGGGACATAATCCTGATACTGATTTCTGATAGAAATAATCCGTTACAGAGGTACTGGCATTCACCACCATCATATAACCACCTGTATTCCCGGTGTGGTCTGTAGCAGACCACCAGACATTCCCCGCCCCCGCAGTAGTATTTTCTACGGTGTAAGACCCATCATAAGGGAAGCTCTGTGCCACATAAGAGTAAGTAGTGATACCAGTGCCTAATGCGCCGGCAAAGGTGGCCGTACCTGCGCCAAAGTTTAAACTTACAACGGGGTCACCCAAACTGCCCGTACATAACTGCGCCTCTGAGGTATATGAGATACACAGGAATAGCACAAGAAGGCAGCAATAGCCTTTAATGATTTTCATTGTTTCGATTGATAATGACAGGTATAGTGCTTCGCGTATGCTCTAGTGGGGAATAAAGGCTGACTGGTACAACAAAAATATCCTAATAGGGTAATTGGGGCAAAATAATATGCGAACGGGGATTATTTATAGACAGATAGCAATAAAAAAGAGTTGCACCGGCGGACCGGCACAACTCTTTCTCAAACAAACCTTCTTTATATATTAATACGCAGGATCGGTCGGGGTATTAGTATTCCCGTTACGTTCAACAAACGGGAAAGGGAAATAAGTGCGTTTGCGCTCCGCTACAGGGCGATCAAATCTGCGCTCGTCTTCCAGTGCCAGTCCTGCCATAAATAACTCAATACGACGGTGTTTGTAGATCTGTAAAAGCAGGTCTGCTTCTGTAGCAACGACTACTCCCGGTAATGCAGCGCCTACACCAACAGCATCAGTAGTCTTGGTTACTACCTTGTTCAGTTCAATCAGTCCGTTAGGTACATCATGCATACGAGCATAACACTCTGCTTTAATCAGCGTGATTTCTCCCGGCAGGAATACAGGTATTGACTGTGTGGTAGAAGCGTAAAAACCTTTAATTTTAAAGCGTGGACTGATGCCGCTACCTACATAAAAAGGCACCCTTTTGTCTGCTGCATCAGGCTGCAATCCTACAGGTAAACTCATTGATGAATCTACTACCTGGTAAATATTATTAGTAGCAGTTACCAGTGCAAAAATAGGATTAGTAGTAAGACTATTATAATTAAAAGTAGATGCCGTTAGCGTTGTACTGTTTGCAGCATCAAGTGCAGTTGCATAATCACCTGCAAATAATGCATAACGTGCTTTCAGCGCGTTCAACGTATTTACAATATCAATACCTCCTGGTATATTCTTCGTAAAAGTAGTACTGATAGGATTCGCAGATACTGTCGTTAATGCATTGTTCAGAACACCCACAGCTTTGGTATAGGCCTGCTGACTAGTAATAAACGGAACGTTTGTACCAACTGTATCCGGCACATGGTCCCAGAACATCGCCATATCACCAATCGCCAGTGCCTTGAAGATAGATGTATAGGCAATAACACCGCTGGCATAAGTCTTATCCGTTACTACCGCATTCGTATTATTCAATACGTTGTTGGCATCATAGATAATCTTGTTGGCAACAGTCCACATACCTGTCACTACTGTATTGGTATTCTGCACATTCACTCCACCCAACCCCAACTGGTTTTCATCTGTATTACCTGCATTCACTACATATGTTTCTCCCGTTAGCAGGCTGCTGGCAGTAACGGTGGTGTAAATAAGGCCGGTCCTGTTTGCGGTATAAAGATTCTGTAACCCTACAGCAACATCAGTCAATGCATTAGGAGAACTGAATGCTTTATCAGAAGAAGGCCCGGAAGGATCTGTATAATCCTTTTTACAGGAAGTAACAGAGAACAACAGCAATACCGCCATCATCGAACTGTTATATTTATTGATATACCTTTTCATAAATTTCTTTTTGATAGTTTAGAATTTGGCACGAAGAGCCACATTGAATGTTCTTGGAGCAGGCACCGTACCGAAATCAATACCACGAAGAACTGTACTCTGTCCGGCTGCATTCACCTCAGGGTCATATCCTTTGTATTTATCCCATGAATAAAGGTTTCTACCGCCTACACTTACTGTAAGATCACTGATGCTTTTTACCTTACCTATATTATAGCTTAATGATACTTCTCTCAGTTTCACAAAAGAGCCATCATCTATTCTCCATTCCTGGATACCATATACACCGGCAATGTAACCACGTGGAATCAATCCCCTGTCTTCCTGTTCTGCTACTTTTCCATTATCAACACCTTGTCTTGTTCTGAAGTCAGCATTAAATACACTAACACCCTGTACAGCATCTAACTGTGTATGCAGACTGAATTTTTTATAGTTAAAGTCATTTGTTAAAGTACCGGTCCACTCTGGATTAGGATCACCTATTTTCTTCTGTAAAGAAGCTCCTGTAGGTAACCCGTTTGCATCACGCTTTGTGGTATAACCTAAAGAACCGTTCTGTGTCCCCATTTCCGTTAACGGAATACCTGCAGCATTCTTCACTTCATTACCATTCGCATCACGTGCAAAGAAAGTACCGTAGAAGAACCCAATAGGCTGACCTGCTGCAATAGCAACAGGAGCGCCACTGTTAGTAGGATACAGTAAAAACGACTGTCCTATGCTGAGTGCTTTATTTCTGTTGCGGTTAAAAATTGTGGTCAGCTCCCAGCTGAAATCTTTTGTTTTAACAGGAGTAATGCCCAATACGACTTCAATACCTTTATTAGAGAGAGTACCCACATTATCCTGGCGTACTGAAAAACCTTGTGTAGGAGCAATGGCACTTTTTATGATAAGATCTTCTACTTTCTTAGTATAATAGTTTACGGATAAGTTAATTCTGTTATCCCAGAATGCCATATCTGTACCAAATTCAAATTCTTTCTGTTTTTCCGGTTTTATTTCCGGATTTGTATAGACAGTAGATGACAGGAAGGAAGCACTACCTATAAAAGCACTTGCCATATAGGTATTGTATCTGTCATATGCACCTATACCAGTAAGGTTACCAGACTCTCCATAAGCCGCACGCAGTTTAAAGAGGTTCCACCATTTGGATACACCTAAACGTTTCCAGTAATCAGTACCAGAAACAACATAACTACCACTTAATTTAGTGTATACCTGATTACGTTCATGTGTTCCGAATACAGAAGATCCATCCACACGCAATGCACCGGTAACAAACAATTGATCCCGGTACTTAAAATTCTGTTGAATGAATTCACCTGATATAGATAACTCTGTGCGCTGATCAGCACCTGTGATAGGCGTAGCTGCTCCGCTTACTACCTGTACAAAAGGAGGTAATCCACGACCTTGCTGCAATGAGTAATGCTGACGCTGATACTGCAAAGAGTAACCTACCTGCGTAACAGATGATAATGACTTACTGATCTTTGCATTATAGGTAGCATTCAGGTCATGATTGATCAGGAAGGAGTTATTATTACCTGCACTTGCATAACCATTCTGGGTAGGATCAAGTGTTGCACCACCGCCAAAGAAACCTAAGCTTACATTATAGGCATAAGGAGGAATGAAAGTAGTACCATCCTGGCTATAATTATCTATACCCATGTGATAATCTACTGTCAGGTTCTTTGTAGGCGTCAGTTTGATACCTGCACCTGCAATAATCCTGCTGGTTTGCTGACGTTGTTTGATATCTTCAATAACTGAAACAGGGTTCACACGTCCGCGTTCACCCACTGCCAGCAGATTACCCAATGCATCACGTTTCTGGATATCATAATAGTTACCAATAATAGTGACAGCATTTGTAGGAGAATAGAAGGTGTTGCCATCCGGTTTCTCGTTAGACTTGCTATATACATAGTTCATGGTAGCATTAAAGCTGATCCATTTATTCAATTCCTGGTCCAGGTTTAAACGGAAACTGTAACGGTTAAAATCAGTATTCTTTACAATACCCTGATTGTATAAATAACCGGCTGAAGCGTAATACCTCGTTTTATTCTGCCCCCCTACTACAGATACGTTATTATCAGAACCTACACCGGTACGGAAAATATAATCCTGATAATCGTACCGGTTTACTGCTGTCGTATTAGTAATGGCAGGACTCAGTATCGTTTGTGTAGATACATCCGGAGTACCACCAAATTTGGTAGGCGCCTCGTTTACATCCAACTTCTTACGCAGTGAGTTCACATTAAAGCTGGTAGAGAAACTTACTACCGGCGCGCCACCTTTCCCTTTTTTGGTAAAGATCTGCACCACACCGGCATTCGCTCTGGAACCATAGATAGCAGCGGCGGCCGCACCATTCAGTACTTCAATACTTTCTATATCTGCGGGATTGATATCTACCATACGGTTCTGCCCTACAGAACCTACCGAGTTACCACCATTATAACTCGCATCAGCATTTGTTACACGTGTAGTAGAGTTATCAATGATCACACCATCTATAATATATAATGGATCTGTAGAACCAGAAATAGTACTGATACCACGCAATTTCACAGAAATACCACCGGCAGGATCACCGGAGTTCTGTGTTACCTGCGCACCTGCAGTTTTACCCTGTAAAGCTGCCAGTACGTTACCGGTAGCGCCTTTTGTCAGTTCATCCGCTTTCACTGTGCTGATATAAGTACCCAGCTGTTTACGCGTTGTTCCTGCCGAAGTACCGGTGATCACCACCTCATCCAGTTTGGATACCGATGTACTTAGTGAAGCATTCAGTGTATAACTGCTTGCACTTGTAATAGTCAGCGGATTTTCTTTTGCAGAAAAGCCGATACCGGAATATACGACCGTATAATTACCCGGCTTCAGATCTGCATTCAGCACATAATTACCATCTACGTTTGTCTGCGTACCAAACTTGGTATTTTTAACAGCAACAGTTATACCTGGTAGTGGCGCACCTGTTTCATCAGTTACCTTACCTGACAGTTTAACCTGTGCAAAAGCAGCAGCCGTTAAACAATGCATGACAAGCAAAAGTAACAGATACCTGCACCTGACGCGCCGGAATAATTGATACATTCTCATAACTAAATTTTAAATAATTGAAGTTGATAAATGATGGCAGTATACTTCCCGAACTCTAATTGGTGTATACACCTATACTCTAAATAGTCCCTTTACGAATTAATTAATTACGATGTCCTTTAGCTAAGCTCCGTTAGGAGTCTGTTATGTTTTGTTATAAAAAACATTAAGCTTAACTGAACAATATTGAATTTATTACTGCTATTTGTTTGGCTGATAGGCAATAAGATACCCTAAAGCCCTGTGGGTACTTTATTCCCACCGATGACTTCAAAAATTATATTGGCTGTTATTTATAGTATTTGTATTCCCTTTTTCTTATACGGTTGTAACTTCTTAGAATTAGGTGGTAATTCGGTGATTAAAATATCTATCTCATTCACATCACAAATCTTTAATTGTTCAGAGGCATCAATCTTTTCTGAAATAGATAACACGATAACTTTCTTGGAAGTACTGATCATAGCGCGTTTCACCTGTACTACGTCCCAGTCGTTATCTGTTAACCCATCTTCCACATCTATGGCATTGTTGCCCAGAAAACAAAGATCTGCCTTGATCATTTTTATCTTAGAGATAGCTTCTCCACCTACTGTAATCTTAGATCCTTTAGATAACTTGTCTCCTATTACTATTACTTCTATATTCGGATGATTCGCATATTCAAAAGCGGCCGGTAAACTTACCGTGATAAATGTGGCCTGCAGGTCCTTTGGCAGAATACGTGCCAGTTCAGCGATAGTAGTTCCTCCCGTGGTCAGTACGAACATCCCGTCCTGTATAAGTTGTACGGCCTTTAACGCAATTGTTTTTTTGTCCTCTACTGCATATACGTCCTGGGAAGTAATGCCCAGATGAAATGAGTTTGATAACGCCCCTCCATGTACCTTTATGATCTTTCCATCCTGTGCCAGCTCCGCAAGATCACGCCTGATCGTATCTTCAGACACCTGTATCTGTTCACTCAGATGAGAGGACAACACCTTATTATGCAGGTTTACCTGATGTAATATATATGCGTGGCGTTCTTCCTTTAACATCTGATTTTGGTTGAATCTGATTGAAAATTGAATTTCGGCAAATAAACGCAGAAAACAAAATATAAACCCGCATTTTCTTGCTGTTTTTAGCAGATTTATGCGGGAAATGAAATCTTACCCATAGTAATTGCCGGCATACCCGGTTTTCCAAAGTCTATCCCCTCTCCTGCTATCGCCTCATTAGCCAGTATTGCAAATAATACGGCTTCTTTTGCATCTCCTGCTATTCCTATCTCTCCGGTACTGCGGATCTGTAAACGTGGCATCCGTTGTTTTATCAGGCTTATTAATAAAGGATTATGTGCGCCACCACCGCTTACATACACCGCATAATCTTTATCTTTATCTAATACACTTAATAACGCGTCCGTAATAGTATCCGCACTGAAATGCGTTAAAGTTGCCATAACATCGTAAGAAGAAATACCCTTCGTATTACTGCGCTCCTGCGCTTTTTCCACATATGTTTTATTGAATAACTCAGGGCCGGTGGTTCTGGGAAAAGGCTCTTTGAAAAAAGGATGGTCCTTTAATGCTGCCAACAGCGCTTCACTTACCTTCCCCTGTTTTGCAAACAAAGCATCCTTGTCGTATTCTTCATTGAAATAAACACGTGCAAAGGCGTCCAGTAAAGTATTGCCCGGCCCCGTATCCGTTACGTACACCGCAGAAGCATCTAATGTAGCAGGTAAAAAGGTGAAGTTGGAAATGCCTCCCATATTCAGCATGATCCTGTCTTCGCCATGCTTTGAGAAAAGACAGTAGTCGCCGTATAAAGCCAGCGGCGCCCCTTCTCCACCGGCAGCAATATGCTTCTGCCTGAAATCGCTGAGGGTGATGATACCTGCATCAACAGCAATATGATCTCCATCTACGATTTGTAAAGTAGCATTAGGGAATCCTTCCCGCTGATGTAATATCTTAGGACTGTGGTACACCGTTTGTCCGTGAGAAGCTATTAAATCAACTTCCTGCGGTTTTATGCCCCATTTATGCAGGCATTCCAGTATATAAGCAGCATGCAGGTTTGCCAGCCAGGGATTCAGTAAGCATAACTGCTCAAAACTGACCATCTCTTTCGCAAAGACTTTACGTATTTCATCTTTTACAGTAACAGGATAAGAGACCGTATCAAAATGCTCCAGTGTTACTTTGGTTTCCATCCCACTGCCACTGACAGCACATAGGGCCACGTCCAGCCCATCCAGTGATGTACCAGACATTAAGCCGATAATACGTCTCACCGGTTTATTGGAAATATCGAAGAGTTTACGCAGATTTTTATTCATGACTTTCCACTTTCAATTGCTGATCTGATGCTACCCTTTTCCTTTATCAGTTGCTTTGCAGTTTCTTCATCTACTGCTAATTCCGTCATCACCATCTTCACTGCGCGGCTGATCAGTTTTTTATTACTCAGCTGCATATCCACCATCTTATTCCCTTTCACATGTCCCAGCTGTATCATCACTGTAGTAGAAATCATATTCAGGATCAGCTTCTGTGCAGTCCCTGCTTTCATACGCGTACTACCGGTCAGGAACTCTGCGCCTACTTCCGCTTCTACAGGATATTCCACGGCAGCAGCCAGCGGACTGCCTGTATTACAGGTCACACATCCCGTAAGGATACCCTGCTTACGCAATGTTGTTACGCCTCCGATCACATACGGAGTAGTACCCGATGCTGCAATACCTATCACTGTATCTTTATCCGTGAGTGAGAACTGCGCCAGGTCTTTTACGGCCTGCTCCGCATCATCTTCAGCAAACTCCACCGCTTTGCGGATGGCGGTATCACCCCCGGCAATGATGCCCACTACCAGTTCATGTGGTACGCCAAACGTTGGCGGACATTCAGATGCGTCCAGGATACCCAGCCTGCCACTGGTCCCGGCGCCTATATAAAAAAGGCGGCCACCCTGTTTCATGCGTTTGACAATGGCAGTTACCAGCGGCTCTACCTGGGGAATGGCTTTTGCAACAGCCAGCGGAACAGTCATGTCCTCGCTGTTAATACCTTCCAGTATGGCCGTCACACTCATTTGCTCCAGGTTGTTAAAACGGGAAGACATCTCTGTAGTTAACATATCAGTATTACATTAAGATTATAGTAGCTTTTTTTCTGCCGGTTTTGAAAACAGTAATAACCCGGTAAACATCAGTAAACCATTTATTACCAGTAATTCCAATCCTATTTTATAATCGCCCAGTACCTTTGCCTGGTAAGTATCCAGGAAAAGACAGATCAGCGGTGCTGCCACGGCCAGCACCGGTACCACGGCATCATTCACCCTGCGCCGGGTAAGAATCCCGAAAGAGAATAATCCCAGCAACGGGCCATAGGTATAACTGGCCACCACAAGGATGACACTGATCATACTGGCGCTGTTGATATATTTAAACAGCAGCACGAACAGCAAAAAGATAAAGGACACCACCAGATGTACCTTCTGTCTGGTCTTTTTCTGCTGTGCTTCCGTAAGGTTGCCACGCTGGCGTATATCCAGTATATCTATACAGAAGGAAGAAGTTAATGCGGTGATAGCACCGTCTGCACTGGGGAACAGTGCGGAGATCAGTGCAATGATAAAGATGATGGACATATAGGCAGGCATATGCTCCAGCGCCAGTACAGGGAAGATCTTATCCCCTATGGCAGATACATGCAGGAAGTCGGCATACAGGTATAATAACCCACCCAGGAAAAGGAATAACAGAATAACCCCCAGCAACACGAATGACAGGGTTACCACATTCTTCTGTGCACCTTTCAGGGTCTTCACGGAGATGTTCTTCTGCATCATTTCCTGGTCCATGCCCGTCATGGTAATCGTAATGAACATCCCGCCTAAAATCTGTTTCAGGAAGAAGGACTTATCATCGGGATCGGTGAAAAATATCTGCGTCATATGCTTGTTGATCATAGCCGTAAAACTATCACCCAGACTAAGATTCATGGTATGCAGGATATAGATCACACAGATAACAAGGCCCAGCAGCATACAACTGGTTTGCATGGTATCCGTATATACGATAGTCTTTACACCACCTTCAAAAGTGTATAATAATATCATAATGAGGATGACCAGTGTAGTTACCCAGAAAGGGACATTAAACTGATTCATGATCGCTTCCTGCAGGATGTTTACTACCAGGTACAGGCGGGCAGTGGCCCCCAGCGTTCTTGATAATATAAAGAAAGAAGCACCTGTTTTATAAGAAGCTTTCCCGAAGCGGTCATTTAAATAATTATAGATAGAGGTAAGATGCAGCTTATAATATAAAGGCAGCAATACATAAGCGATCACCATGTATCCCAGGAAATATCCCAGCATTACCTGGAAATACGAGAAGGCTGTGGTGGCCACTCCACCCGGTACACTTACAAAGGTGACACCACTTAACGAAGTACCTACCATCCCAAATGCTACCAGCATCCAGTTACTGTTACGGTTGCCAATAAAGAAAGATTCATTACTGGAATTACGACCGGTATACCACGCTACCAGCAACAATACGGCAAAATAAATGATAACGATAGAAAACAGGAGGATTGGTGACATACTAGCTATTTGGTTGTTACAGTTATTAAAACTGCATAAAAACGCACATTCTTTCTTAAATGTAAATACAAAAACGCAGAAAAACTAAAAATATATGCAGAAAACCGAATAAAATCTTATTTTAGTACTGCTGCATATTCCACTAATTACAATCTTAAGTATGAAAACACTGCTCTTATGCTTGTTGTTTGCTTTTATTAATATTACTGCATCCGCCGACTGGATCCGTATTAACCAGATGGGCTATACTCCTGCTGGCAGTAAGGTAGCGGTATGGTGCAGTAAAGAACAAGATACATTAAAATATTTTGAGCTGATAGATGCGCGTACGCATAAAGTAGTGTACCATCATACGGCAGGTACTGCCTTTGGCGCATATGGACCATTCCGGCAAACTTACCGCCTGGACTTTTCTGCATTCCGGCAGCCGGGGCAATATTACCTGCAAACAAAGGTGATAAATGCCATGGGCACTACGACTACAGCCGGACTTAAGAGTTCGGCCATTGCTATGGGCATAACGGTATCCCCTGTGTTTACTATCAGCGACACCGTATATAAAGGGGCTGCGGATTTCTGCCTGCGCTATATGCGTCAGCAAAGAAGCGGGTTCAATCCTTTTTTAAAAGATTCCTGCCATACACACGATGGTTTTCCGGTTTACGGACCGGATAGCGTTTTTGTGCCGGTTTCAGGTGGATGGCATGATGCGTCTGACTATTTACAATATGTCACTACCTCTGCCAATGCTACCTGGCACCTGCTGGCAGCGTACCGCGATTTCCCGGGCGTTTTTACGGACAGCTTACAGGCAAATGGTCTCTCAGGCAACAACGGGATGGCAGACGTGCTGGATGAGGCTAAATGGGGCTTAGACTGGCTGATGAAAATGTACCCTGCGGATGACAGGATGTATAACCAGATCGGAGACGACAGGGATCACCAGGGTATGAGGATCCCTAAACAGGATACCAACTTTTATAATCACGGACTGGAACGCCCGGTTTATTTCTGCACAGGAACTCCACAGGGCTTATTGAAATATAAGAACAGGAGTACCGGTATTGCTTCTACTGCGGGAAAATTCAGCAGCTCCTTTGCACTGGGCTACCACCTGTTATCGCCATTACAACCGGCCTATGCGGATTCTCTGTTACACAAAGCCCGCGCGGCCTGGCAATTGGGAATAGCAAAACCAGGCGTTTGCCAGACAGCGCCGGGAAGATCTCCTTATTTCTATGAAGAAGACAATTATACAGATGATATGGAACTGGCAGCTGCGGCCCTGACCAATACTGCTGATGCGCTCTCCTTTGCCAGACAGGAACCTGTTACTCCCTGGCTGGGCAAAGACACCGCAAAACATTACCAGTGGTATCCTTTTATCAACGTAGGTCACTTTGAACTGGCCAGACAATTAAAAGGTCATAACAGGGATACCATTATCCAATATTATAGATCAGGCATCGAAAAAGTATGGAATAAAGCCTCCCACAACAGCTTCTACAGAGGTATCCCTTACATCTGGTGCAGTAACAACCTGACAGTCGCCTTCGCTATTCAATGTTACTGGTACCGCCAGTTAAGCGGTGACCAGACTTACATACAATTAGAGCAGGCCTGCTTCGACTGGATCTTTGGCTGCAATCCCTGGGGTACAGGCATGGTCTATGGATTACCCGCCAATGGTGATACGCCCTCAGATCCTCATTCTTCCTTATCACATTTAAAACATTATCCACTGGATGGCGGATTGGTTGATGGTCCCGTTTACACCAATATCTTCAGGAATCTCATAGGCATAAAATTAGAAGATGCAGATGAATATGCAGACTTCCAAAGCGATCTTGCCGTATATCACGACGACTTCGGAGATTACAGCACCAACGAGCCAACCATGGACGGTACCGCTGTAATGATTTACTTATTAGCTGCTAAAGAAGCAGAAGGAAAAACAATTACACAAGGTGCAATTACAAGAGCAGACAGCACCAAAAAAGAAATCGCATTAGTATTTACAGCGGATGAATTCGGAGATGGATTAACAACAATATCCAATACATTACAACAACAAAAAGTTAAAGCATCCTTCTTTTTCACAGGAAGGTTCTATAATACAAAAGCATATCAACTCCCTGTTAAAGCCCTGTATAAAGCCGGTCATTACCTGGGCCCTCATTCAGATAAACACCTGTTATACTGCGACTGGCAAAACCGGGATAGCCTGTTAGTGACACAACAGGAATTTGAAACAGACATGTCCCGGAATTTATCTAAAATGAAAAAATCAGGTATAGATACAACTGCTGTTAAATACTACATTCCTCCCTATGAATGGTGGAACAACGCTATCGCTACATGGTCTTATAAAATAGGGTTACAACTGGTAAACTTCACACCCGGCACGGGTAGCAATTCGGATTACACCTATCCCGGTATGAATAATTATAAAAGCAGTAAAGAGATTTATAACGGGATCATGCAATTTGATAAAAACAGAAAAGGGAATTTAAACGGAGTGATATTACTTATACATGCAGGTACTGATCCCAGAAGGACAGATAAGTTTTATAACAAACTCAATCAACTGATCAGCGAATTAAAAAAAGAAGGCTATCAGTTTAAAAAGATAAATGAGCTGGTAGGGAACTAATTCCTTACCTGCCCATTTCCTCTTATAAACCATTTCTCTGTTACCAGTTTTTCTAATGCAAATGGTCCGCGTGCATGCAACTTCTGAGTAGAGATACCAATCTCCGCACCTAGTCCAAACACGCCGCCATCTGTAAAACGGGTAGAGGCGTTGATATATACGGCTGCTGCATCTACTTCATTCAAAAACCGCTCACTGATAGCGGTGTCCGCAGATACAATAGCTTCAGAATGTTTGGAAGAATATTCCTGTATATGCTGCAAGGCTTCATCTGGCCCGGACACTACTTTCACGGAACATTTGAAGTCCAGGAACTCACGACCGAAATCTTCAGGAGCTGCATGTTGCAGTAAAGGATAATCCAGTTTTTTCAAAATAGCATATGCTGTTTCATCTGCAAAGATCTCTACATCATATGCTTTCAATGAAGGCGCTAATAAGGATAACAGCGCTTTCGCTACTTCTTTGTCCACCAGCACTGTATCCAGTGAATTACATACAGAAGGACGGGATACTTTTGCATTGGTAACAATAGCGCTGGCCATATTTAAATCTGCCGTCTTCTCCACATAAGTATGACAGACACCGGCCCCCGTTTCTATTACAGGCACACGGGAATTAGCACGTACATATTCTATCAGTTGCTGTGATCCGCGGGGAATAATGATATCAATATATTTCACCGCAGTAAGCATGTCTCCTATCAGCGCACGGTCTACCGGTAATAACTGTACAGCGTTTACATCTACATTAAACTCCCTTAATACATCCTGTATCAGGCTTACCAGTATGGTATTGGTAAAGAAGGCATCTGATCCTCCACGCAGTACACATACATTACCAGAGCGGATGCATAACGCAGCTACATCTAAAGTAACGTTTGGTCTTGATTCATAAATCACACCTACTACTCCCAGCGGAACAGTACGTTTCTGCACATGCAGCCCATTATCCAGCGTTCTTTCCAGCATGATCTGGTTAGCAGGATCAGGTAACAACGCTATCTCATTCAGGCTATCCGCCAGTTGTTTAATACGGGTTTCATTCAGCACCAGGCGATCCATTTTCGGGTCCTGTGCGGACATCTTCTCCACGTCTTTTCTGTTCTCGGCCACAATAGCAGCCGTATTCTCCACTACATGCACGGCCAGCCGCTGCAACAACTGCTGCTTCTGCTGATCAGGCAATCCCTTTACTGAACGGGTGGCTGCCTGTGCCTGTTCCAATAAACCCTGTATAGATTCCATGTTACTTTTTTCGTACTACTATAACAATACAATATCATCTGCATGTGCAATCTCTAAATTCTGCACTTTCCCATCTTCAGTTAAAATCTCTGAAGATACTTTCGCACGTGCCACGGCAATCACATTATGCTCTTCATCCACTATTTCAAACACCTCTCCGCATTCAAATTTCTCTAACACCGTCAACACACCTACTGCCAGCAAGCTACGCCTTTTCTGCAAGGCAGTAAGGGCACCTTCGTCTACCAGCACCCTGCCGGTTACCAGGCTGCCACTGGCCAGCCATTTTTTACGGGCGGGCATACTGCACTCCTGCGGTAAACACAGGGTACCCGTTTTCTCTTCGATCGCGTTGATAATACCATCAGGCGTATGAATGCCAAAGATCACCACTTTAATGCCCATGCGGGTGGCCAGACGGGCAAAGGTGAGTTTGGAGACCATACCACCTAACCCAAGACTTGATTTCTTTGTATCTGCCAGTGATAAGATGCTTTCATCGATCTGTTGTATCAGCGGCACTACCTTACCATCCTTATCCAATACCCCACCTACTGAAGTACTGAACAGCAATATAGATGCACCAAAGCCCACCGCGATCAGGGTAGCCAGTTCATCGTTATCGGAGAATTTCAGCTCCAGATCACTGACTACGTCATTTTCATTAGCTACCGGAATTACGCCGCTCTCCCACAACTCTTCATATGTTTTCTTTAACTGCAGGAATTGCGCACGGTTGCTGAAATGTCTGCGCTCGCACAAACTTTGGGCAATCGCGATATCGTAAGGTGCAAAATACCGTGCGTATTTACTCAGCAGCAAGGGGTTACCGATGGCTGCTGCGGCTTTACGCTCGCTGATAGTGCCGTTATAGTGCTTCAGGTATTTCTTGCCGGCGGCTACCGCTCCCGAAGACACCAGCACAATATTGTACTCCTGCTGCAAATCCGCTGCCTGCCTGGCTATAGATGCCAGTATCGTCTCATCCAGCTCACCATTTTCATGTGTAATAGATGCCGTCCCAAATTTTATAACTACAATCGGTTTGTTCACTGTTCACTGAATTTGCTGCCAAAATATTGAAAAAACAGCGTTTTTTCATGAAAAACACTATATAATAATCAATAAGAAAGCAATATTTTTAGTAGTAATTAAAATACAGCGCAAATCGTATGGTAATTTTAAATATCAGAACAGCAGTAATTGTAGTTAGTACCACGTTATTAAGCCTTGTTGTAAAGGCACAGGAATATTCCTGGTGGAACCCCGCCACTAACAGTTTCCCGGCTATAGAAGGCCAGGCATGGCCCAAAGAAGTGGGCTTGCCTTACGACCGCCTGCCGGCACGGGCGGAGAAAACCGTACAAACGAACGTATGGAACATTTCTCACCAGACAGCAGGACTGTCTATCCGTTTCAGAACACCTGCCAAAGAGATCATCGTCCGGTACACCGTATCCGGTAAATTCGAAATGCCCCATATGCCGGCTACTGGCGTTAGCGGGGTTGACCTCTACGCCATAGATCCCAACGGGGCCTGGAAATGGGCTTCCGGCAGGTACACCTTTGGCGATACGATCACCTATAAATTCTCCAATCTCAGCGACGAAGCAAGGGAATACCGGCTTTACCTGCCGTTGTACAACAATGTAAAGTGGATGCAAATAGGCGTACCGGGTAATACAGCAGTAGTTCCCCTGCAAACACGCAAAGAGAAACCTATCGTAGTATATGGTACTTCCATTGCCCAGGGTGGCTGTGCTTCACGTCCCGGCCTTGCCTGGACTAACCTGCTCGACAGGCAAATGGACAGACAGGTGATCGACCTGGGTTTTTCCGGCAATGGTAAACTGGAACCTCCGGTAACTGCGCTCGTATCTGAAATAGATGCGAAAGTGTATGTCTTGGATTGCCTGCCCAATATCAGTGAACTACCGCCTGCAGAAATACAGGAACGCGTCATTACAGCGGTTCATACACTTCGTAAGAAAAGAACGGCTCCTATATTACTCGCAGCAAATTCGGCAGCCTCTCTGCAATCACTCAATGGGAATGCGAGTAATGCTATCGCCAATAAAGCCCTGCAGGATGCTTACGAAAAGCTGCAATCAGAAGGCGTTAAAGAAGTATACATTTTAAACGCGGCCCAGATCAACTTCGACCTGTCTGCTACTGTAGATGGTGTTCATCCCGGTGATGCCGGTATGCTGGAATATACAAAAGCGTATGAAACCAGTCTGCGTAACATCTTACACGAACCTACCGGCACTATCAACACCACTATCCCCTGCCGCCAGTACCGGGAATTACACCGTTATGATTGGGACGCACGTCACAATGAACTCCTGACCATGAACGCTGCCAAAGCACCTAAAACAGTACTGATGGGTAACTCTATCACCCACTTCTGGGGAGGATTGCCCGCTGCTCCTATCGCAAGAGGCGCTGATTCATGGAAAGAAGTGATGGACCCTGTTGGCGCCAGGAACTTCGGTTTTGGATGGGACAGGGTGGAAAACGTATTATGGCGTGTATATCATGATGAACTGGATGGCTACAATGCGAATAAAGTGTATATCGCCATCGGCACCAATAACCTGGACATGAATACGGATGAAGAGATTATCACAGGATTAAGGGCTTTAGTAAAAGCCATCCGTCAGCGTCAGCCAAAAGCAGGTATATTACTCAGTGGTATACTGCCCCGCCTGAACATGGAGAAAAGAATAGTGGGTATTAACCAGGGCATTATGCAGATGGCAGGAGAGGAACAGGTGCAGTTCATTAACCCGGGAACAGTGTTGTTAAAACCTGATGCTACCATAGATGCCTCCCTGTTTACGGACGGATTACATCCCAATGAAACAGGCTACAACAAACTGGCGCATTTCCTGCAACCTTACCTGCAATAAGGGAATGCCCCCAAAGGGTCTAAACTTGTAGCAAATCAAAAGCTCCCATAGGAGTTCCCTGTTTGCAACAAAACATAATAGGCTCCTGCCGGAGCCTGTTATCGAGTACTTTTAATTGGTTTTTGGGTTACTCCTGCAATAAATTACTCTAATTTAAAATCCATTTAAACTCTTTTACCCAACGGTGACACTGGAAACCATATCGGGCCTGTATCTCATTAAATTTCGTTTATTTTTGACCGTCACAAAATCCGAACGCTTAAAATCACTTTAGACAATGGGTGTACGTTTCGCTTACCACCTTTCACTCTTTACCTTCATTGCATTATACGCAAATGCACAGGAGAAAAACCTGGTGCCATATGTAAAGCCTATCATCGGTACAGAAAAAATGGGACATACCTATCCCGGCGCTACCGTTCCTTTCGGTATGGTGCAACTGAGTCCTGAAACCGATACCATTCCCTACGAAGAGAATGGACACTATAACCCGGACGTATACAAATACTGCGCAGGTTATCAGTATGCAGATAAAACCATCACCGGCTTCAGTCATACCCACTTAAGCGGTACCGGTCACTCTGATCTGGGAGATTTCCTGATCATGCCTACCACTGGTAAACTGATGTTAAACCCCGGCACCGCTGCTCATCCTGAAAGCGGTTACCGTTCAACTTTCTCTCACGATAACGAAGTGGCAGAAGCGGATTACTACAAAGTAAAACTCGATAAGTATAATATCACTGCCGAGTTGACGGCCAGTAACCGCGTGGGTTTCCACCAGTACACATTTGCAGAGGCTACAGACCAGGCGCATATTGTACTGGACCTGATGGCAGGTATCTACAACTACGGTAACAAAGATGTGTGGACATTCGTAAGAGTAGAAAACGATACACTGATCACCGGTTACCGGCAGACTAACGGCTGGGCACGTACGCGTGTGGAATACTTCGCGATGTCTTTCTCCAAACCATTCTATCAGTATGGTCATCAGACCTATGCCAACGATGTATACAGAGGCTTCTGGCGCAAGTTTGATATCAATCATAACTTCCCGGAAATGGCAGGCCGGCAGGTCCGCGCCTGGTTCGACTTTAAAGCCACTGCAGGTGAAAAGATCAAGATCAAATTTGCCCTCTCTCCTGTAAGTACGGAAGGTGCATTGAAAAATCTGCGTAGTGAAATACCAGGATGGGATTTTGAAAAAGTGAAAGCTGATGGTCAGGCACAATGGAACAAAGAACTGCATAAGATCAATGCACAACTGAACAGCGAAGATGAAATGGTAAACTTCTACACTGCCATGTATCACGCATTCATCAGTCCTACTACCTATATGGACGTAGATGGCGGCTACCGTGGCCTGGACCAGAACAATCACAAAGCTGAAGGGTTCACCAATTATACTACTTTCTCTCTCTGGGATACTTACCGTGCATTACATCCGCTGTTCAATATCATACAGCCTAAACGTAATGCAGATATGATACAATCAATGGTAGCACACTACGATCAGAGCGTACAGCATATGCTGCCGGTATGGTCGCACTACGCCAATGAAAACTGGTGTATGATCGGCTACCACAGCGTATCTGTCATTGCTGATGCAGTAGTGAAAGGCAATGCTCCGTTTGATGCCGGTAAAGCGCTGGAAGCCTGTGTAACCACTGCCCGTCACCGTAGTTATGATGGACTGGGTTACTACATAGACAAAGGTTATGTGCCTGAAGATAAAAGCGGTGCTTCTGTTTCCAAAACACTGGAATATGCTTATGACGACTGGTGTATCGCACAGATGGCAAAGAAGCTGAACAGACAGGATATTTACGATGAGTTCATCAAACGTTCAAAGAACTACAGTAACGTATATGATGCAGCCAGCGGATATATGCGTCCCCGTTTGGATAACGGCACTTTCCGTAAGGAGTTCGATCCGCTGAAAACAGACAACCAGGGCTTCATTGAAGGGAATGCATGGAACTACAGTTTGTATGTACCACAGTATCCTGCAGAAATGATTGAACTGCGCGGCGGTAAAAAGAGCTTCTCCAAACACCTGGATTCCCTGTTCACCATGCATCTGCCGGACGAATTCTTCGCAGAAACAGAAGACATTACCCGCGATGGTATCATTGGTAACTATGTACACGGTAACGAGCCCTCCCATCATGCGGCTTATCTGTACAACTGGACCGGCGAACCATGGAAAACACAGGAAAGAGTGCGTATGATCCTGAAAAAGATGTACCGTCCATCCTCAGACGGATTAGGTGGTAATGACGACTGTGGCCAGATGAGTGCCTGGTATATCTTCACTTCCCTGGGCTTTTATCCTGTTTGTCCTGGTTCCGATCAGTACATCCTGGGCAGCCCTGCCGTAAAGGAAGCGACTTTAACACTGGAAAACGGCAAAACCTTTACCATAGAGGCTCCCGGACAAAGTGACAAGAACGTATATGTACAGAAAGTAACGTTGAACGGCCAGCCTGTAACGACGAATTCCATCACACATGCAGATATCATGAATGGCGGAAAACTGGTTTTCTATATGGGAGCCAAGCCAAAAAAATAAGTAAATACCAGGCTACGCAGAAGGTCAGCAGCGAATGGTTCATCCCATTTGTTGCTGACCTTCTGAGTTTTATGTGTACATTTATATATACTAACGTGTATATATGAAACCCACACCGCAACAGCACAGTTTCAGGTTTAACCACCTGGGCATTGGTGATATACAGCTGGGCAAAAGACCGGAACAACTATACGGCATGTTACCCTTTGATCATTTCATGGGTAGGCATACCTTCGACGTCTTTCCTGCCACTTCCCTTTACCATGTATTTGACGGCGATCTGAAATGCACCATAGAAAGCAGGGACACAGGTTTAGAGCTGCGTCACCTGTTTGCATCTACGAACGAAGAAGGCTTTATCAACCGCATTTTTCTTTATCCGAGAGAAGTGAACAAACACCTTGTCAGCAGGCTCAGTCAACTTTACGGAGAGCCTGAAATCTGTAAATCCACTGTTGCAGGAAAGCTGGTTGGGACCCAAAGCCTATGGGTTACAGAAGGCGAAACAGAAGTCTCTCTCTTCAGTCCTGTATACGAAACTTCCATCAACACTGTCATCTCTTTCCGCTTCTTCTACGACGTTCCTGCACTGAAAGATTACCTCATTGCTGTGAGTATATAGCAAAAGAAAAGGCCTGCTAAAAAGCAGGCCAGTTATGGTACTTTGGGGGGGACAATACAATTATAGGGTTTTCAAAGGGTACAATATTTTAAATCAGCATTCAGGCTTATTGCCTGCATCAATATTATTAAAAATATAGTTGCTGTAGTGCGGTGAGAAAAGTAAACGGACTGGACAAACGTAAACGGCAATATGCAAGTTACAACATCTTATTTGGGTCAAAACAGCCAAAACCCCTGTGCCTCATGGTAATAGCGTCATTTCAGCATGTAAATAATTGATAATTAATCCTCAGATCACAGGTTAGCAGGTGGAAAAAACCGGCAATAAATCAAGAGGAAATGTAGCTCTATGTGACAACAAACTGCGTGAATCACGGTATGTATTATCCCGGTATTTCACGGTAGGTTTTAGTCGCTCATTATAAAACACACGTGCGGGTATCATTATTCCGTCCAGGCTTGTCAGAAAATAGGATATCCTTCTCAGAATATTAATTTATGCCGATAAAATACGGCAAAATAGTACCGTTATTTACGCAGTTTTTTATTCATATTTACATGAATATTTATCAGGAAAGACCGGTTTTTAGATTAAAGAAAATTATATATGAACTGATTAGCTAGTAATTATGAATTTATCATGTTTGTAATGTTATGATTATTAATAACTTAGGGTAATTTATGTCCTCACATTAAATGTAGTTTTAGATTGTTAATGAGATCTAAAAACCTAAATTAATATCTTATGTCTGCCATTAAAATCATGAAAGCCGGTCAGTTTGTGAATGATAAGCATGTTACAATGCTGCGCGATAATTATAAAGAAAACAGGTGGAAAGCTAACTCCGAACGCCTGGGCAAAATGGATTCCCTGAGCGTATGGTATAGCCTTGAAGAGCTGAAGCAATACATAGAAACGGCTGAAACAGCTGGTGCAGATGGTATAAGGGTTTACTTTGGTGTGTATCCTTCTTCTTTCCCTGAAAACATCCTGCTGGAAGACAGACAAACAATTGTTTTTGTTGCTACCCAGCAGAAAACGAGCCAAACCGGTAAAACCGAAAATAAAGATCTGTATGTTTCTACACCTAAAGGAGCTGAGATCATAGCCTTTAATTATGGACTTCCTTGCCCTCCTGCGTGTGGCCCAGATGTAAAATCAACACCAAAACTCGCTCAAAAAGAAACCATCAATATATAAACATTTGCCCCATTTATATAAATGTCATCTAAACTGCCGGATACATATCCGGCAGTTTATTTTTAAACAAAAATTATTTAACCCCCAGTTTTCTTAATTTGCCATCCACTATAAATATCCTTGTGTCAGTGCTAAATAGTTGTTTTCAATATTCATCGTTCTGTGTAGGCCTACATGTCCTTGCTTTCGCGCATAATTCACTGTACAAACTACCTTTACATGTGGTCATTTATATTCTTTGTTTCATCATTGCCCTGTTTTCCAGGATAAAAAACCAACGTCCTCATTACTTCAACTCTTTCATCCTATATATACTACTGACGATCACTGTAGAGGTCATTGGCTGGTGGTACAGTCTGCATTGGAAAAACAACCTGATCTTCTATAATTTTTACACCATCATCAACTTTACCTATCTTATATACCTGATGAGATCTTTCCTGCAAAACAGGAAAGTGATGTCTATCCTCACCTGGGTAGCTGTTATATACCCTATCCTGGCGCTGATAAATGTGGTGTTCATACAGGGATTACACACTTTCAATACTTATTCGCTTATATGTGGCTGCACTTTAGTAGTAATGGCCAGTATTTCTTACTTCTATGAACGTATTAAATATCCCAGCCCTCAAAGCCTTTTGCATGATCCTACATTCTGGATATCAACAGGCATACTATTCTATAATACCTGCAGCCTGCCAATAAACGGAATTTTAAATGTTATTGCCAACATGCCACCCTATGTTTATAGGATTATTTATCCTATTAATGTTGTGATGAATATTATTCTATATTTATTATTCAGCATTTCGTTTGTATGCAATCTAATTTTCAGGAAGTCTTCATAGTTATTTTCACATCCATCTTCCTGCTTGTTTTGCTGGTAGGGTTCATCGTAATTATGTTGATACTCAACCAGAAAGGCAGACAGGCACAAACACAGGAATTACACCTGATGAAAGAAAGATACGAACAGGAGCTGCTGAAATCCCAGCTCGAGATACAGGAAAACGTGTTTGGACATCTTTCTCAGGAGATTCATGATAACATCGGGCAGTCGCTCACCTTCGTAGCCTTGTCCCTGTTAACAGTACCGGTGGAAAATAACAGCGAAGCACAGGAATATATTGAGGAAAGCAGGAAAGCTTTGCAAAAGGCCATTACTGAATTAAGAGATCTGTCCCGCAGTCTGCATACCGACCGCGTTACGGAAGTTGGATTGGCCAATTCCATCGAATTCGAACTCGAAAGACTGAAAAGGACCAATTTATACGAAACTTCTGTTAATTTTGTTGATATCCGGAACCTGCTTGACCATCAGACAGAGATCATCCTCTTTCGTATTGTACAGGAAATGCTGAACAACATTGTTAAACATGCCCGCGCAAGCAAAGTAGAGGTTAGCCTGTCCCGTAATGCCGACATCATCGTACTGGAAATAACAGATAATGGTATTGGGTTTGATCCCGAAGCATTATTTGCTGAACAGGAAAATCAAAAAGGTTTAGGACTAAGAAACATTCGTAAAAGGGCCTCTCTGATAGGTGGCACTTTCCATATCCATAGTGTAAAAAATAGTGGTACTGCTATCAGGATCACTATCCCAGTAAACAAACAGTCATTCCATGAGCATAACGAGGAAATCGAAATATAGTGTGGCCATTGCCGACGACCATGTACTGGTAAGAAAAGCACTCAGCAGGCTAATTAATACCTTCCAGGATTACTTCATTTTGTTTGAAGCCAGCAACGGAGAAGAAGTAGTGAAGATCATTAATAACCGTGAACTACAGCTACCGGATATCCTTATCCTGGACGTGAATATGCCCGGTATGAACGGATACGAAACTGCTACCTGGATCAATAACCACTTCCCTCAGATCAAAGTACTGGCCCTGTCTATGCTGAATGATGAATCTGTGATCATCAAGATGCTGAAATCAGGCGCTAAAGGCTATATCATGAAAAATGTGGAGCCGGACGATTTGCAGGAAGCATTTGATTCTATTATCAAAAAAGACTTCTATCTCCCTGATTATATCTCAGGGAAAGTGATTTCCGGCCTGCAGAAGGATGTATTATCACTCAATGAGAAGATAGAGCTGACACCTAAAGAGAAAACGTTCTTACAGTATCTCTGTACTGAATTATCCTATAAAGAGATCGCGCAGAAGATGTTCGTAAGCCCGCGTACCATTGATGATTACAAAAGCAGTCTTTGTGATAAACTGAAAGTAAAAACAAGGGTAGGACTGGTGATTTTCGGGATCAGATATGGTTTGATCGATATCAATACTGATTGATAATAAATAGCATTGATTCATTACAATGCATGGTCTTTAAAGACGGTCTTTCCTTTCCAGGCTCTCTGAGCTGTCCATTCCTCCGGCTTTCCCGCCCAGAAAGCATGTTCAGGAGGTAACCCAAGGGCCAGAAACCCGGTAGTGCATAGATATAAGCTACCGGTTGCTGTATATACATCTGCGATCTCCGGCTGATAACCACAAAAACCAGGTTGCAGCCAGCCTTTGTCATCAAAGGTCCCTTTTGTTTCAAAGATGTTCTTCATCACTGCTGTTAAGGCACAACGTACCTGTGCCGGGGACAATACTTCCGGTAGCTGCTCATGTAATGCAAGCTGTACCAGCGGCTGGAATGCCGCATTCCGGTATACCATTGACCTTCCGACTACAGGGAAGGTCCCCTCCGGAGAAATCAGTCTTTCCTGGATAACACCGTAACGTTGCATTCTTGTAATAGCAGTATCGTATTCCTTTTTATTGATTTTTCCTTTATCTGATAATACTTTCAGTATATCAGTCAACATGGGATGGATAACGAAAGCATTGTAATAATCGAAATGGAAGTCCGGCCCATCTCCATACATCCCATCTCCTTTATACCATTCTGCATGTTTCTTAACAGCGTAATCTACACGCATACCATCCCATTCCTCTCCGAATAATAATAAAGCAGCTTCTATAATAGCAGAGAATAATAACCAGTTGCTATAACCGGGGGTAATGCTGCGCAAACTTTTAAAACTACTGATCACCTGTTGCTTTACAGTGGCCGGCAACGGCGCCCATAACTGCTTTGGGGCGCGGATAAAGGCATGCGCCAGGAAAGCGCCATCTACTAATGGCTGCCCGTCATATTTACCTGTAAAGTTCATGTAATCCGGGCCATCCGGGTTCACTGCCTGCGCGGTTGCTTCCAGCGCATATTTTGTTAAGGTGGCCCGCATACTGCCTTCCATCGTATTATCAGCACCCAGTTCTAACCAGGGAGCAATACCTGCCATAGTACGGCCGAAGGCTTCCAAATAAGTGACCTTTTCTACCGGTTTGTTATACCCGGGTGCTGTCACCAGCGGCATCACCTGTTTTAACTGCCCTTTGCTGAGGTTCAGTAAAACAGGTGTTGCAATGCGGTTTAATAAGGAAGCCCAGTAGGCTCTGTCTGTATTTACAGGATCTGTGCTGGTATTTATCGCCTCTCCTTCGTTATCTGCTACAAAAACACGTTCTCCTTTTTTTACCACACCAGCCATGCCTACTAATGGAATAGCTTTTATGAAATTACGTCTCTGCATTATTTAGCCCATTGTTTATATCGTAACAATGCTTCTACAAAATAATAATCTGCATAAGTAAGTGGCACATCTACCTCTGAATTGTGGGGTAAAGAGCCTACACTATGCATCAGGATAAAATCATTATTCTCTCCTGCTTTGGCCAGATAAGCAGGGCTGCATAAACTCTCTAACATCTTCTCTCCTGCATTCCAGTAACGGGCAGAGCCGGTACCTTTTGTATAACGGCTTAACTCCAGTAAAGCAGAAGCTGCTACAGCACCGGCAGAAGCATCTCTCGGAGCAGACGGGATATCCGGTGCATCATAATCCCAGTAAGGGATCAGGTCTTTAGGCAGCCTCGGATGATTTAAGATAAAATCAGCAATATGCTGTGCCTGATCAAGATATCTCCTGTCCTTCGTTTCGCGGTACATCATGGTATAACCATATAATCCCCATGCCTGTCCTCTCGACCATGCAGAGCTGTCCGCAGCGCCCTGGTGCGTTTGTCTTTTCAGCACCGCACCGGTAGTGGAATCATACGCTACCACATGATAAGAGCTGTAGTCCTTCCGGAAATGGTGCAGCATAGTCGTATTCGCATGTGTACGGGCAATATGTGCAAAAGAAGTATCGTGCGTAACCCTGCTGGCCCAGGTAAGCAGCTCCAGGTTCATCATATTATCAATGATCACAGGAAACTCCCAGGCGCCATGGTCCCATGATTTGATACAACCTACTTTAGGATTAAAACGGGTGGAAAGGGAACGCGCACTGGTCAATAGCACTTCTTTATAAGCAGGATTATTAGTGAGACGATATCCGTTACCAAAACTGCAATACATCATAAACCCGAGGTCATGTGTATGCTTGTTATTCTTCTCTTTCTCTACAAGCGCATCGCGTTTAACGGCTTCCTCTTTTAAAGTATTGTCTTTAGTATATTGATATAAATACCATAAAGTACCGGGATAAAAACCAGCCGTCCACCAATCAGACTTCGCAGTGACCAGGCTACCTGTTTTACTGGTAGAGCGGGGTAACACGGTATCTGGTAAATGCTGCATCATTAACTTATACTGACTGGCAGCAAAATCAAGTGTCTTATCTGCCAGGGCTATCATCTGTTTTTTACGGGCAGGGGTCTGGGCAATTACCTGCATCACAAAAAGCAACACAAATAATGTGAAACTGAGTTTTTTCATCCGTGTATTTTTTAAATTATTACTTTTTCTTTCCGCGGACTTTCACTACAGGACCTTCCGTAGAAGCGCGGGCAATTAATTTAATGGGAATAATCTCTTCGTTATACTTCTGCTGCACAGGCTTAGACTGCTGTAACAATTCCAGCAGGGCCGCCGCTACCTTCTCTCCCATCAATGCAGGGTACTGATCAACAGAAGTAATGGAAGGCGTAATGATCTCCGTACGCGGGTCGTTGGAATAACCCGCTATTTTAATATCCTCCGGCACACGCAGCTTTATTTTCCTGCAATACTCCAGGATAGTAATGGCGGTGGTATCATTGGCAGCGAAAATGCCATCCGGGTACGGCTGCTGCGCGAATATTTTCTCGCAGGTCTGTAAGGCATTTTCGCGGGTTAGTTCATGATAAAAGATCCGCGATTTCTTAAAGGGGATCTTATGCTGCTGCAAGGCGCTTTTATACCCTGCCACTCTTTCTATATACAGGTTACAGGTAAGCGGACCTGAAATATGTACAATGTCCTTACATCCTCTTTCTATCAGGTGTTTGGTAACAGTAAGCCCACCCAGGTAATCATCCCCCTTAATCACTTTCACATTGTAATCTTTCGGTACCCTGTCGAAGAATACCAGGGGGATATTGTTCTCAATGAATACATCAAAATGAGAGAAGTCGGTGGTATATAAAGTAGTAGATACCGCCAGTGCGTCCACACGCGCGGAATACAATGTATCTGCCAGGGCTATCTCCTGTTCGTACGAATCATTGGATTGACAGATCAGCAGGTTATACCCATGCTCCTGCAATTTGTTCTGGATAACGGTGCTGATAGTAGCAGGGAAGAACATGGAGATACGCGGTACTACCAGGCCAATGGTCTTGCTTTTATTATTGCGCAATCCGGCAGCCATGGTATTTGGACGATAACCCATTTTACGGGCCATCTTCTTTACCTTTTCCTTTGTCTTTGCACTGATGTTGGGATGATCATTCAATGCCCGGGAAACGGTGGAAACGGAGAGATTTAACTCTTCTGCAATGTCGACAATTGTCTTTTCTGTTCTTTTGCTCATATATCAGTATTCAGGTGGAATTTTATCGTCCCAT
Source organism: Chitinophaga oryziterrae (assembly GCF_009758125.1). Classification (GTDB taxonomy): domain Bacteria; phylum Bacteroidota; class Bacteroidia; order Chitinophagales; family Chitinophagaceae; genus Chitinophaga; species Chitinophaga oryziterrae. Next base: position 609,634 of record NZ_WRXO01000001.1, on the reverse strand, counting down.
CCATCCCCCGTCTACTGTTAAGATGGTACCATGCACATAGTCCGATGCTTTGGAAGCCAGGAATACGGCCGGACCTTTAAAATCGTCCGGACTACCCCAGCGTCCTGCCGGTATGCGGTCCAGTATAGCAGCACTTCTTTTTTCATCTGCACGTAATGCTGCTGTATTATCCGTGGCAATATATCCGGGTGCAATGGCATTTACATTGATGCCTTTGCCCGCCCATTCATTGGCGAAGGCTTTCACCAGTGAACCTACTGCGCCCTTGCTTGCGGCATAACCAGGTACATTAATCCCCCCCTGGAATGTAAGTAACGATGCAGTAAAGATAATCTTTCCGCTGCCATGAGAAAGCATCTGTTTACCTATTTCACGGGTAAGTATAAAAGGACTATTCAGATTGATATCCAATACTTCATCCCAGTATTCATCCGGATGTTCGGCCGCGGGCTTTCTCAGAATAGTACCTGCATTGTTCACCAGTATATCTATAACAGGAAATCGTCCGGTTACTTCTTTAATGAAATTATATAAAACGGTACGGTCGCTAAAGTCGGCCTGGTAGGCATGAAATTGTCTGCCCAGCGCTGTTACCGCCTTTCCTATCTCACTGCCTTCTTTTTCCAAAGTAGCTGAAACACCGATGATATCGGCGCCCGCTTCTGCCAGCGCCAATGCCATCCCAAAGCCGATACCTCTTTTACAACCTGTTACCAGCGCTGTTTTTCCTGTAAGGTCAAATGATTGTAATACCATGATTGATGAGTTTATCGCAGGTCAGGAATTGCACATACATCCATATCTCCATAGTCCAGGTTCTCGCCGGCCATCCCCCATATAAAGGTATAGTTGCTGGTACCGGCGCCGGAGTGTACAGACCATGGCGGAGAAATGACTGCCTGCTCGTTCTGCATCCAGATATGCCTTGTTTCCTGTGGCTGCCCCCAGAAATGGCAGACAGACTGCCCCTGTGGTACTTCAAAATAGAAGTATACTTCCATACGCCTGTCGTGCGTATGTGCCGGCATCGTGTTCCATACACTGCCTGTTTTCAGCTCTGTCATACCCATCTGCAACTGGCAGGTAGGCAGTACGGTGCTGACTATCAGCTTATTGATGGTACGGTGATTGGATGTTTCCAGGGCGCCTAAAGTAACCACCTCTGCGTCTTTGCGGGTAACATGACGGGTAGGGAATTCTTTATGTGCAGGTGTGGAGTTCAGGTAAAACTTAGCAGGAGAACCGGCATCTTTACTGCTGAACAGCACTTCCTGTTTACCTCTTCCTACATACAATGCTTCTTTATAGCCTATTTCAAATACTTCTCCGTCTACGGTCACAGTGCCTGCACCACCCACGTTAATGATGCCCAGTTCACGCCTTTCCAGGAAGTATACAGCCTTTAACTGGTCCGGCGCTTCCAGCTTTACAGGACCGGCCACAGGCATGATACCACCGGTAATGAAGCGGTCGTAATGGCTGTATACCAGTCTTACATTATCCTTCTCAAACAGTTTATCTATTAAGAGTTCATTCCTTGTTTCTTCTGTATTCCAACGCTGCGCAGCAGCCGGACTGGAGGCATACCTCGTTTCTGCGGTCATAATCTCGACATATTAATTTTAGAAATGATGAAGGTATTCTTCATAACGGGATGGAAAGATAGAATATAATGCCGAAAATTGCAAACGTTTGCACTATAAATACAGCAAGGGCAAAAAAGGTAGGACAGTATAGGACACCCTCCCTTTTTAATGTTAAATTTTCCGCTAAACGGATTTAGCAAAGAAGTGAAGTCAAAATCTCATCATGGATTAAGATTTTAGTATTAACAGCGGGTTGTCTTATTTCATACTTTAGCCACCATGAATACGTTTCTACAAATACATCCCGACGACAATGTTCTGGTAGCCTTGCAGGATCTGCAAAGCGGCACTGAGATCGGGTTTAATGGTTCCACGATCAAACTGCTGAAAAACGTCCCTGCCAAACATAAATTTATGATCGCCGATGTACAGGCCGGTGACCCTATCATCATGTACGGTGTACTGGTGGGTAAAGCCAATGAGCCTGTTCACAAAGGAGAAGTGATCACTATATCCAATATCAGGCATGATGCCAATGCTTTCCACGAAAAAGAAGGCAATATAGAATGGAAAAAGCCTGATGTAAGCAAATGGAAAACACGCACCTTCAACGGTTTCCATCGTAAAGACGGACAGGTAGGTACTCGTAATTACTGGCTGGTAATTCCACTGGTATTCTGCGAGAACCGCAATGTGGGCGTGATTAAGACCGCTTTTGAAAAAGGACTGGGCTTCGCTCCTACTGAAGTTTACAACGAGCAGGTGCAGGACCTGGTTTCCTTATATAAACAAGGCAATGTAGCTGCTATTAAGGAATACAAGGCAGAAGCAATGGCTGCTGCCGGCAAACGCAACACCGTATTCTCCAATATAGATGGTATCAAATTCCTTACACATGAAGGTGGCTGCGGGGGTACCCGCCAGGATGCAGATGCGCTTTGCGCCCTGCTGGCAGGTTATATCCATCACCCCAACGTGGCAGGCGCTACTATCCTCAGCCTGGGTTGCCAGCATGCACAGGTATCTATCCTGCAGGCATCCCTGCAAAGACTGAACCCTGCATTCGACAAACCTTTACTGGTATTCGAACAGCAGAAAAGCGCTTCTGAATACGCCATGCTGTCTGACGCCATCAAAGAGACTTTCCTGGCGCTGATAGAGGCGGATAAAATAACCCGTCAGCCTGCTCCTTTATCCAAACTGGTAATCGGACTGGAATGCGGTGGATCTGACGGCTTCTCCGGTATTTCAGCTAACCCGGCCGTTGGTCATACTTCCGACCTGCTGGTGGCGTTGGGTGGCACCTCTATCTTATCAGAATTCCCCGAACTCTGCGGTGTAGAGCAGGAACTGATCAACCGTTGCGTGGAAAAAGATACTTCGGATAAATTCATCCGCATCATGCGTGCGTATGAAAGTAAGGCAGAATCTGTTGGCTCCGGTTTTTATATGAACCCTTCTCCGGGTAATATCAAAGACGGTCTGATCACAGATGCGATCAAATCGGCAGGCGCGGCTAAAAAAGGTGGTATCTCCCCTGTTACTGACGTACTGGACTATACGGAATATGTGAAGAAACCGGGGTTGAACCTGCTGTGCACTCCTGGTAATGATGTGGAATCTACCTCTGCGGAAGTAGGGTCCGGCGCTAATATCGTACTGTTCACAACGGGATTAGGCACGCCTACCGGCAATCCTATCGCTCCTGTAGTGAAACTGGCTACCAATACCAAACTGGCACAACGCATGCCTGATATCATCGATATCAATACCGGTACCATCATCAGTGGAGAAAAAAGTATTGAAGAGATGGGTGAAGAGATTATGGAGTTTGTGATCAGGACCGCTAATGGAGAAGTACATACCAAAGCAGAACTTTTAAACCAGGACGATTTCATTCCGTGGAAACGGGGTGTAAGTCTTTAGTACTATTCAAAAAGCTCCGTGTTTGTAGCAAATAAAAGAGAAGATTATTTTTGCTATAAACACGGAGCTGACGGAGCTTTAAATTTGCTACAAACAGGAAGTTTGGTTAGGCCCCTCCGGCCACCCCCATCTTTCCTCAGATGCTTACTCTTTCCATCTTCGGTGCGAACAGGTGCATCATACCCCATGCAATGAGATACGCGCAACCGCAGATAATGAACAGAATGTTGTAACCTGCGCCGATATTTCCTAATAATTTATAATGATTCAGTAACCAGCCTACTACCAGGGGAAACAAACTACCGCCTATGGAACCTGCCATGCCACCAATGCCTACGACGGAACTTACCGCGTACTTGGGGAACATGTCAGATACCGTTGTAAAGATATTAGCCGACCATGCCTGGTGAGCGGCCGCGGCCAGACCGATAATAGCCACTACTACCCAGATATTCCCGGTTTGCTTTACAAATATCACCGGCACTATGCACACCGCAAATAACAGCATGGAAGCTTTGCGGGCTTTAAACACCGGCCATTGCTTCGATTTGATCAGCCAGGAAGATAAGTATCCCCCGCCGATACTGCCAATTGTACTGGCGGTATAAATGATGATCAGCTGTATATTAGGCTTTGTAAAATCGAGGTGGAACGTAGTAGAGAAATAAGAGGGTAACCAGAAGAGGAAGAACCACCAGATAGGGTCTGTGAGCAGTTTCCCGAATACAAATGCCCAGGTCTGGCGGATCCCTAATAATTGCATCCAGCCGATACGTGGTTTTTCATCGGTGATATCCTTCACTTCATCATGATCGCTATGGATATAATCAAATTCTTCCGAGCTAAGCATTTTATGCCGGGCAGGGATTTCATACATGAAGATCCAGAAGATGAGCCATATGAAACCAAGCACGCCAGTCCAAATAAACGCCTGTTGCCAGCCATAAGTACCTGCCAGCCAGGGTACTACTATCGGGGCAACTACGGCCCCTATATTAGCCCCTGAATTGAAAATACCGGTAGCCAGGGCACGTTCCTTTTTAGGGAACCATTCTGCTACTGATTTAATGGCTACCGGGAAGTTGCCGGATTCACCCAGGCCCAGTAATACGCGGGCCATACCAAAGCCAATGGTGGATTTTGCCAGGGCATGTGCCATAGCAGCCACGCTCCATACGATAATGGAAAGGATATACCCCATTTTGGTACCGATCTTATCTACCAGGCGGCCAAAGAGTAACAGACCTATTGCATAGGAAGCGGAGAATGCGGTAACGATATGACCATAATCAACTTCAGTCCAGTTGAAATCCTTTTCCAACATAGGTTTCAGGAGTCCGATCACCTGCCTGTCTATATAGTTGATAGTAGTTGCAAAGAACAGGAGGGCACAAATGCGCCAACGATATCTGCCAATTGTTGTGGTATCCATGCCTTTCATTTTGGAATTTATAAAGTATAGTCAATTTACAACACTACGACCAATAATGCAAACGTTTGCATTTATTAATGCTTTCTAACACCTTAATATGATCGTTCTTTTATTTATTGATAGTTTTTGCAATATCCACTGCTTTGGATAACTGGGCTTTCAGTCCGGCCCAGTCTTTCTTTTCTATCAGGTCTTTTTTTAATAATCCTGATCCCATCCCTACACATACGACCCCGGCATCGAACCAGGCCTGCATGCTTTCTTTAGTTGCATCTACCCCACCTGTTGGCATAAACTTCATATTCGGGAAAAGGGGTTTGATGGCAGTCACGAAACCGGTGCCCAGTACATTGCCGGGGAACAATTTAGCAAACGAAGCCCCTGTTTTCTCTGCAACAGCGATTTCCGAAGGCGTCATACAACCGGGTATCCAGGCGATTTCTTCCTTTTTACAGGCGTCTGCGACAGACACGTCGGTGATAGGGCTTACTATAAAATCTGCGCCCATACCGGCAAACAGCTTTGCATCTTCCGCGTTTTTAATGGTGCCTATTCCCAGGAACATGTCCGGCATAGCAGCCAGTTTCTTATCGCGCATATAAGCAAAATTACGGCGTGCATTATCTCCCCTGTTGGTAAATTCAAATACACGGATACCTGCCTCATAACAGGCTTTCATCACTTCATAACATACCTCTTCTTCTTCGTGATAAAATACAGGTATGAGCTTACTTTTTTCAAATGCAGCAATGATCTCTGCGGTTGCTGGTGCCATATCTATATTAATTTTTGAATGTCTGCTTTAGCTGTTAGATTAAAATCTCCTTTCAGGAATAACTTGGACCAGGCGGCGGCGGCGGCAAATGAAACGGTTTGCTGTGCATTCATACCTTCCAGTTGCGCATGTATCAATCCCGCCATGAAACAGTCGCCACTCCCTACTCTGTCCACTACGGCATTTGTTTCATACTGCTTTGATACCACGTCTCCTTTTTCATCATGCCAGGTAGCGTAATATAAATTATGCGTAGGCGCATTTGAAAAGCGGAATGTAAAAGCTACTTTTTTGCAACGCGGATATTTCTCTCTTATTTCTTTCGCTACTTTACCGGCCTCCTCCAAATATACATCCTTTGTATCTGCGGTTAATGCGGCAGTGTTTAACGTGGTGTCCAGCATCTGGTGAGCGGCCCAGATATTGCCCATGATCACATCGCAGTACTGCGCCAGTTCAGGCATTACAGCACCAGGTTGTTTTCCGTATTGCCATAGTTTACTGCGGTAATTGAGATCTGTGGAGATGGTCAGTCCCTTTCTTGTAGCTGCTTCCAGTACTTCTTTGCAGATGATGGCCGCGTCTTCGTTCAGTGCGGGGGTGAGCGCGCTCCAGTGGAACCACTCCGCATCGCCCAGCAGGCTGTCCCAGTCTACGGTCCCGGGTTGCAGTTGGCTGAAGGAAGAATATTTTCTGTCGTACACTACACCGGCGTTTTTCAGGTCTTTCCCCTGTTCCAGGTAGTAGATACCGATACGGTCCCCGCCTTTCAGCATGCGGTCCGTTTCTACGCCTATCTCTTCCAGCTGTTGCAGTACCTGCGTTGCGATACCATTGTCCGGCACCCGGCTGATGTAAGTAACGGGCGTACCCCAGTTCGCCAGTGCAGCAGCTACATTTGCTTCTGCACCGCCTACATATATCGCAGCGCTATGTTGTGCGAACTCCGGCGACAGCCGAAGCAGAATTTCTCCGAATGAAATAACTTTAACTGGCTTCATTATCCTCAAACTTAAAATATGTTTTCGCATTATTGTAGCAGATATCCTGCACCATCTTTCCCAGCCACTTAATATCTCCCGGCAGTTCTCCGTTCTCCACATCGTTGCCGATGAGGTTACACAAAATACGTCGAAAATATTCATGCCGGGAAAACGACAGGAAACTTCTTGAATCCGTGAGCATACCTACGAACCTGCTCAGCAGGCCCATATTGCTTAAGGTATTCAGTTGTTTTTCCATGCCATCTTTCTGGTCCAGGAACCACCATCCGGAGCCGAACTGCATTTTACCGGGCACTGTACCACCCTGGAAATTACCGACCATCGTAGCAAATACCTCGTTGTAAGCGGGGTTTAAATTATACACGACTGTCTTGGCCAGCTTCCCTTTTTTGTCCAATCCATCTAAAAATGAGGACATGGCCTGAGCCACCTGCCAGTCGCCAATGGAATCTACCCCCGCGTCTGCCCCTACGGATTGTAATAAGCGGCTGTTATTATTGCGGATGGCGCCTACATGGAACTGCTGTACCCAGTTGCGTTCATGGTTCCACTCGCAGATAAAATGCAGGGTGCCTGATTTGAATTCTTCCGCTTCGGCTGTGGTGATGGTTTGCCCTGCACGCAGTTTAGTGTAGATCTTTTCCAGTGAAGCAGCCGTAAACGGGCTGCCGTAAAAAGTACTGATACCATGATCTGATAAGCGGCCACCTGCAGCGTGGAAATAATCATGTCTGCTACGCAGTGCATCCAGTAATTTGCTGTAAGTACCGGCTTCTGTATCAGCAGTGATGCTTAGTTTATCTACATATGCATTGAATGCAGTAACATCTTCTACCGCCAGGATTTTATCCGGCCGGAAAGTCGGCAATACCTTTACATTGAAAGCCGACTGCTGAATATTCTTATGGTGTTCCAGTGCATCGCAGGGATCATCTGTTGTGCATAAAGCATGCACTTTAAAATGTGTTAAAAGCGATTGTGTTCTCCAATGAGACAACTGCTCATTGCACTGGTCATATATAGCGGAAGCACTGTCTGCATCCAGCAATTGCTTTATACCAAAGGGGTTGAGCAATTCCATGTGCGTCCAGTGGTATAAAGGATTGCGCATGGTATAAGGTACCGTCGCCGCCCAGTGTTTAAATTTGGTAAGATCATCGGTATCGCCGGTGATATATTTTTCATCTACACCGTTAGCCCGCATGGCTCTCCATTTGTAATGGTCGCCTTTCAGCCACATAGCGCTAAGACTTTCAAATTGTCTGTTGCCCGCTATTTCATCAGGAGCCAGGTGATTATGATAATCGATGACAGGCATCTCTTTAGCATAATCGTGGAATAGTTGTTTTGCTGTTTCTGTACGTAACAGGAAATCAGCACACAGGAATTGCTTCATAATCTATAGTTCCATTAATCTAAATACGTTCCTGATCCATCCTGCAGCATGTTCTGCAAGTGCGTTGTTACGGATTCGCAGAAATTGGGAATAGCGCTCAGGTCTATCTCCCATAAGCGTTTATCTGCACAAATCTCTTTCACCATTTCTGCTGTATTTTTATTCTTCCAGCAGGCCGCAAAAATAGCCGCGTTATCATCTGTGATCGTGTAGTATTCTGTTCCGCGTAAACCGGCATACACCCCGTTCTCTTCCTTTGCAGGACGCAGGAAAAGCAGCATAGCGGCAAAGCCCAGCGCCATATGTGAAGGCACGATATGTTCGCGTTCGTAATAGCGGGCGATGGTGCGTACGTTCCGGGCGTTCATCTTGGAGCTTTCCTGGAAGGTAATGCTGATCAGTTTATGCGCGATGTAGGGATTGGCGAACCTGTCCAGTACATCTTCTGCAAAAACAGGCGCCTGCGGGCAGGTGTCTTTTATGGTAGGTACTATTTCTTCTGTGATCACCGTTCTGAAAAACGTGCGCATGTATTCATTACTCATGCTTTCATACACGGTGTTTAACCCTTTCAGGAAAGCCAGTGGTACGGATATCGTATGACTTCCATTCAGGATGCGCAGTTTCTGTTCTCTGTAAGGGGTGATATCCGGCGTGATGAGCATGCGGTCATCTGCCTCACAGAAACACAATGTATTACAGATGGTTTCATCTCCTTCGATAGCCCATAACAAGTAAGGTTCTGCATCTATCCATAACTGATCTGTATACCCGGCTTCTTCTTCCAGCGTCGCTAATTCTTTAGGCTTACCGGGAACGATACGGTCTACCAGCGAATTGCAGAACTGGTTATTGGCAGTGATCCAGTTGATGAAGGCTTCGGGCAGTTCGTTATAAGCAGCCAGTTTTAATATGATCTCCTGTAATAAGCTGCCGTTATTGACTACCAGTTCTGTAGGTACGATGACAAAACCGCTATGTGAGGCCCCTTTGAAATGAGTGTAGCGCTCGTGGAGGATTGCCAGCAATTTACCGGGGTAAGAAGCGGGTACGCCTTTGTCTATTTTCTCTGCAACATATTGAATACCAACCTCTGTTGTATTGGAAATGATGATTTGCAGGTCGGGTTGATGAACAGCTTCCAGTATTTTTGTCCATTCTGCATTCGATTGCAAAACCCGGCTAACAGAAGCATTGATTATCCGTTGATTCACCAGCTCTCCCTGGGCTACGCCTTTGATACTGGTAGTATACAGGTTATCCTGGGAAGCGAAATCCGTCGTTGGCCCGTCCGTAGATTTTACGATCACGATCCTTCCTTCGAAGAGGCCCTGTTTGTTGGCCTTATCAACCAGGTAATCTACCAGTCCTCGCAATAATACTCCTGTCCCGAACTGTAAGATCTTTTCAGGATAGTTTAAATAACGCTCTGTAATGCCAAAATCGGGATGCTTCAATACATGAGCCTTATTTAGTATAGGTAACATGTTAGTAATTTTAGTTATTCAGTGAAATTTGATCAATAAATATATAACTCCGGAAGAACTTTCCTCAATAATTTTTTACCCTTTCCTGCTATAATAATTTCTCTTATATTTTAATTCATTGTTAATCAGTAGTAAAAAAGCATCAAGATAATAGTTACTACTTACAACTAATTGATATTCTACCCTTTAGGATATATAACCCGTATATAAGCCCTATATAAGCCCTATTTAAGCTGTATATAAGCTGTACTTATATAGATAGGGCTTATATAGGGTTTATAAAGCAGTTATAAAGAATTTATGGGAGTGTTTCTGCTGGCAATCCCATACTTTCCCTCTTATTCAACCGGTTATCTCCCACGTTCGTAACACCCCCCGTTTGGTGATTTTTCAGTAATTTTGCAGCCTTAATAATATGCAACAATGAGCAGACATGGCAAAGTACTGGTAGCGATGAGCGGCGGTATAGATAGTACGGTAACAGCGCTGATGTTGAATGAACAAGGGTATGAAGTGGTGGGTATCACCATGAAAACCTGGGATTATGCGTCAGCTGGTTCCAGTAAAAAAGAGACGGGATGCTGTAACCTGGACTCCTTTAACGACGCGCGTGCGGCGGCTGTTCACCACGGCTTCTCACACTTCGTGCTGGATATAAGAGATGAATTCGGGGATTTTGTAATTGAGAACTTTGTAGACGAATATATAGCAGGACGTACACCTAATCCCTGTGTATTGTGTAACACACACATTAAATGGCGGGCGCTCATGAAAAGAGCGGACGCACTGGATTGCGCATTCATTGCCACCGGCCACTATGCACAGATCAGGGAAGAAAACGACCGCTTTGTATTAAGCAAAGGCATCGACGAACTGAAAGACCAGAGTTATGTGCTCTGGGGTTTACAACAGGATGTATTAAAACGCACCATGCTTCCCCTGGGTGGATACCGTAAACCGGCTATCCGCCAGATGGCAGAAGACTTCGGATATCCTGAACTGGCGAAAAAGGCAGAAAGCTATGAAATATGCTTTGTGCCGGATAATGATTACCGAGGATTCCTGAAACGCCGGGTAGACGGACTGGAAGAACGGGTAAACGGTGGCAATTTCGTACTGCGTGACGGCACGATCGTAGGTCATCATAAGGGTTACCCCTTTTATACCATCGGGCAGCGTAAAGGGCTTGAAATTGCCCTGGGCAGACCGATGTTCGTTACCGAGATCATTCCTGAAACCAATACCGTTGTTTTAGGCGGAGAAAATGAGTTAGACCGTAGCGAAATGTTCGTAGGCGGGATCAACATGATCAAATACGATCATATTCCTGAAGGCATGGAAGCTTTAACCAAGATCCGTTATAAAAGCACTCCTTCACTGAGCAACCTCTATAACGAAGAGGGTAAAGTGAAAGTGAATTTCTACGAACAGGTGAAAGGGATTGCACCCGGACAATCTGCCGTGTTTTATGATGGAGATGATGTGATCGGCGGCGGAATTATCCAGAGAGCAGGGATAAAATAAGTAGTTAAATAAAAAGCAAAGCGGCGCTGTCAGGATCCTGACAGCGCCGCTTTGCTTTTATTCCCATTCTTTTCATCAAACAGGCCAGATACGAATATTAAAATTTCACCATGTCATATGAAGTAAGTTTTTTTATCATTATATTACAAGAAGCCTTTAATAAATATTATATAATTTTTATTTACATATTACAACAAGCTGAACAATGTGATCCTTACATGGCCAACGCAACCTTTGACTTAAATAATTTACACGAAGATCAGGCCCTGATAACACAAATAAAATCAGGAAATTATGACGCGTTCACTCATCTCTACAATAAATATGTGCGGCAGTTAACACAATATGGACTTAAGTTCAATGTTGATCTCCCGGTTATACAGGATTGCCTGCATGATGTATTTGTATGGCTATGGACAAACCGGTATAAGTTAACGATTCATCACTCTGTCAAAAGCTATCTTTTCAAATCTGTCCGTACCTCCATTCTCCACACACTCGAGAAGAAAAATAAATTAAGACCGTTGCACCCCGAAGAAGGAAATGAATACAGTTTTGAACTGGAACTATCACCGGAAACCCTCATGCTGCAAAATGAAGACAGGAAGCAAACCAGAGAACAGATCGAAAGCCTCCTGCATAAACTCACCGCTAAACAAAAAGAGGTCATTTACCTACGCTATTACGAAGGACTAAACTTTGAAGACATTGCCCAAAACATGAATCTTTCTGTGAAAGCATCCTACAAATTAATGGGACGGGCTATTGCCACTCTCCGCGAAAACATGCCTGGTTCCCGGGTACTGCTGCTTGTATTACTTCACCTCCACTAAAGAAATACCGGATAAAAAAAGTTTTAAACTCATGGGGTAATTTCCGGGGCTTCCTCCTCTTGTATCTGATCCGCTGGTAATAATGGGTTGATGCAGGCCTGCAAACCATTACAATATACACTTGCGGTTAAAAAAAGCAAGCCCTCAAGGGGATGCCTGCTTTTTCGTTGTAAATACTCTTAACCAGAATCTATCTAAATTCTAAATCGTATGAATAAGTTCATTTATGCCATCCCTGTGATGGCTATACTGCTGCATGTCTGCACGTCTGCAGTTTCGCAGGGCATATTAAAGGGAACTGTAAAAAATGAAAAAGGCGAACCGCTGGAAAATGTATCCATCACCATCTCCGGACAAAAAGGCGGAACGTCTACAAATACCGGTGGCGCTTACCAACTATCACTCGCTGCCGGCTCCTACAAAATTTCCTTCACCAGTATAGGCTACACCCCTTCTTCCCTTCCTGTTAAAATAGAACATGCAGATATAACAAAGGATATTATCCTGAACACTGCTGCGGTCGACTTAAGCGAAATAATAGTAGCGGTGGGTAGCCGTGCCTCACAACGAACATCCACCAGTTCACTGCTTCCTGTTGACAATATCAGTGCATCAGAACTGCAGACCACCGGTCAGTTATCATTTGATAAAGCATTACAATTAAGAGTACCTTCTTTTAATACTGTGAACACACCGGTGAATGATGCATCTTCTTTACTGGACCCTTATGAGATCAGGAACATGGGCCCCAGCCGTACGCTGATATTGGTCAATGGTAAGCGTAAGAACCCCAGTGCCCTGGTATATATTCAAACATCGCCGGGACGTGGTGAAACAGGCGCCGACCTTGCAGCCATCCCTACGGATGCCATCAAAAGAGTAGAGATCCTGCGCGATGGCGCCTCCGCGCAATATGGCTCTGATGCCATTGCCGGTGTTATGAACATTATCCTGAAAGATAAGTTCGAGTACACCAACTTTAAAATAGCCAGCGGTATTACCCATAAAGGGGATGGTTTTTCACTATCAACAAGTCTGAACAGCGGCGCCAATATTGGCCGTAAAGGCTTCATCAATTATACCATTAATTTTCAAAGAGAGAATAAAACCAATCGCCCTGGTAAAGTAGATGCAGAACAGGATAACAAAGACCTGAGCGATGGCTCCGAAGCAAGTCTTGCGAATGTAAAGGCTTTCCTGGCACGCTTTCCGGATGCAAAGAATATCAATGGCACACCCACCAATACGGCTGCTAAATTCCTGGTGAACACCGGCCTTCCCTTAAACGACTATACGACCTTTTATGCCAATGCGGCCTATATATACAAGAAGGTGCAAAGCTATGCCAATTACCGTACCCCTTACTGGAAACAGGATTATGGATTGCTGCATGCTGCAGGAACAGAATACCTTGGCTATGGACCTACCTTTCAGGGCGATCTGAATGATTACAACGCCACCGTTGGATTTAAAACAGAAAAAGATGGATGGACACATGATATAAGCTTTACTACCGGAGGTAACAAGCAGTTATATACAGTAGATAATACCGTGAACCATTCTTTAGGCGCAAATAGTCCTATTTCTTTCAAACCCGGTGGTTTTTCTTTTAACCAGATGGTAGGGAATATTGATATCACAAAAGCGGTGGGTGATAAACTGTCTGTAGGTTTTGGCAGCGAGTTCCGGAGTGAGAATTTCCAGATCATTGCAGGGGATACTGCCTCATACTCCGGTGAAGGTGCTAACTCTTTTCCGGGTATCAGCCAGCCCAACGCACTGAAGGCAAACCGTTTTAATATGGGCGGATATCTGGACCTGAGCTATGATCTTTCCCAGGCCCTGCTTTTCAACGGCACCGTCAGAGAGGAATATTACAGCGATTTTGGTAGTGCCTTTGTATGGAAGATAAGCGGAAGAGCCAAATTAGCTGATGATATGCTCACCCTGCGTTCATCCATATCCACAGGTTTCCGTGCACCCAGCCTGCACCAGATAAACCTGCAGATTGCACAACAAAGTTTTGTTCCGGGCCAGGGGATCCAGACAAAAGGTATTGTAAATAACCACAGCCCCCAGGCACATCTGCTGGGAGTACCCGCTCTGAAGCCGGAGAAATCCGTAAACTTTACAGCAGGTTTGGGCTTCAAGCCATCAAGGAACTTCAGCCTTACTGTTGATTACTATAATATTGATGTTAAAGACAGGATCATCCTGAGTTCTAACATTACTCACACTGCCAGCGGAACTGCAGCGCTGGACACTGTATTGACCAACAACGGCATTGTAGGCGTTAGTTTCTTCACCAATGGTATCCGTACAAAAACGCAGGGAATTGATGTGGTGGCCACTTATAAGAACCTGTTGATCGGGACCTCCGGCAGACTTACCCTTAACTTTGCCGGTAACTATACCATTTCCAATAAACTGGATGGAGCCCCTACAGATCCAAAGCTCATTAGCGAAGCGGGGCAGTCGACCTTTGACTATATACAGGAAGCGCTGCTTTTGACCAGCAGGCCAAAATACAAAGCTATATTGGGTGGTGACCTGGATATCAACAAATGGAGCTTCAGTTTGAATAATACATTGTACGGGCCAGCCACTTTCCGCAATGACGGGCTGGATAAGAACCTGAAACTGGTTTTCAAAACCAAAGTGCTGACGGACATTAATATAGGCTACCGCTTTGGTAACCGGGTAAGTGCTTCCATAGCAGTAAATAATATCCTGAATATAACGCCGGAATATCAGTTGAAAGCATTAAACAGTGACGGACAGGCCGTTTTAAACGATCCTGTACAGTTGAAGAACAATATCAATGCCATCACTTTTAATGGCCGGTACAGCATGGTTACCTACGATGCTTCGCACTTCAGCCAACTGGGTACGACCTTCCTGGCCACATTGAATTTCAGATTGTAAAAGTGGTTGACCGGTGCAGTTGGTAAAAGGGGGCGGTAGTATCGCAAAATGCCGTCCCCTTTTAATAATTTTATAACTATATGATCATTTATACCACATCAAAAACGGACAAAGACCTGTTACAGGTACTGGAGCTGCAAAAGAACAACCTGCCGGCCGGCTTAACAAGTGAACAGATTGCAACACAGGGCTTTGTAACAGTATCCCATAGTTTTGGGGATCTGCAAAAAATGAATAGCATAGAAGAAAGTATCATTGCCAAAGACCATGACCACGTTATAGCCTATTTATTGGCGATGACGGAAAAGTCGAAACTGGATATACCTATACTAATCCCTATGTTCGAAGCCTTTGACAACATAGCATTTCGCAATAAAAAAATATCTGATTATCAGTATATCGTTGTCGGCCAGGTCTGTGTTGCAGCGGGGTACCGCGGGAAAGGCATTCTGGACACCTGTTATGCCGAATATAAAAAACACTTTGAAAATAAGTATGACTTTGCCATAACAGAGATCTCAAACCGGAATCAGCGTTCCCTGAATGCTCATAAACGGATCGGGTTCGACACCATTTACGAGTACCAGGCACCCGATGGTGAAACATGGAGCATTGTATTATGGGACTGGAAAAAGTAAACGCAATGTTATTAGCCGGAATGGAGTAATTTTTTTGTATTTTCCTCCTAACAATGGAACTGTAATGAAAAATGCTATGGACAAGTACCGGCTTTATCAAACCGAAGATTTTCTTCAGGATGAATCGTTTATCAACTGGGTACTGAACCCGGAAGAAGCGAACAACAAATCATGGGCCGCCTGGGTAAAATCCAATCCATATAAAAAAGAAACAGTCCAGAAAGCAATAGATATTATCCGCTCTTTTGATTTTAAGCAGGAACCGGTAGCGGAAAATTTTTATACTGATCTCAAACAAAGCATTGATCAGACAATCGGTTATCAAAACCAGGCGACTACCAAAGCGGCTACCTTATTCCCAAAATGGCTGAGCGTAGCTGCCGTTGTTACCGGTATACTATTGGGTGGCGCTCTGGTATACTATTTCATGAAACCTTCTTATACCGTTGTTGCTACTCCTTATGCAGCAACCAAAACGATATGGCTGCCTGATAGTTCTGAAGTAGTGCTGAATGCCCATTCAAAGATCAGGTACCTCAGCAGCTGGCAGAAGCATAAAAGAGAAGTATGGATAACCGGTGAGGCATTTTTCAAAGTAAGACATATCACTACTGCCGGGGAAACACCGCACTTTAAAGTATATACGGCCAATGCGGAAATTGAAGTACTTGGAACCGAATTCAATGTAAAAAGTACTGATAATACTACAGGCGTAATGCTGCAGAGAGGGAAAGTAAAATTCAGCGTTCCGGCGCTGAAGAAGCAAACGATCATGCAACCTGACGATTATTGCCAGTATGATGCATCACTTGGAAAAATTACTACCAGCCCTATAGATCCTGAGTTGTATACATCATGGATGAAACACAAATACAGGTTTGAAAAAACACCAGCCAGGGAAGTATGCCAGACCCTTACGGCCTATTTTGGTTATAGTTTCATTTTCCGGCGCGCGGAACTGTCAGAACAGCATATTTCCGGAACATTGGAGTTACAAAATGAACAATTGCTGCTGAACACTCTTTCTGAGTTGCTGAATGCTTCTATCACCAAAAATGGAAAGGATATTATTATAGAGTAAGTCACCTTTTTAGCAAGAAACTGTTATGAGCATATGATCCAAAACATGCTACGGGAATGGTTTATTGTGATAAGCCTGTTGACCTGTGCAGTAAATACACTGCAGGGGCAGGACTTTGTACAACTGATTAAGAAAGATAAGATCTCAACCTCCTCTCCTGACAATAAACAGGATGACAAAGTTCCGTTGAAAAATGTACTGGCAGCATTCGAAAAAAAATACAATATCAATATCCTGTACAGGGAAAGTCTTGTTCAGAATAAAATGGTGGATGTCCTCAAAACGGACAACTACAATACTGATACGGCCCTCTATATCCTGCTTACCCCTCTTGGGCTAACATTCAAAAAAATTACGGCCACACAGATCATCATTTCAGAAACGTCCGGATCAAAAACAGGAGGAGAAAAAGGACCCGGCTACATCAATGACCAGCAAAACCTGTTAAGAGGAACGGTGAGAAATGAAAAAGGCGAACCGATGCCAAATGCATCTGTGATCATCATGGGCATCCCCAAAGGAACTGTTACAGATGCCTACGGAAATTACCGGCTATTACTTGGTAGCGGGACGCATAAAATTCTCTTCAGCAGTGTTGGATATAACAGTCACGCCACTACGGTTAAAATTGAAAATGCGGACATAAGAAGAGATATAATGCTCAACAATGCTGTGGCGGACCTAAGTGGGGTAGTAGTAACTGTCGGCAGCCGTGCATCGCAACGAACGTTTACCAATACGCCACTTCCGGTTGACAACATCAATGCTGCCGAGTTGCAGACTACCGGTCAGTTGTCATTTGATAAAGCGTTGCAGTTGCGGGCTCCTTCTTTTAATACGATTAACATGCCTGTACATGATGCCACGTCTTTGTCAGATCCCTATGAGATAAGGAATATGGGGCCCAGCCGTACACTGATATTGATAAACGGCAAACGAAAGAATGCAGGTTCGCTGGTGTATATACAGACCTCGCCGGGACGCGGTGAAACAGAAACCGATCTCTCCGCCATTCCTACCGACGCCATTAAACGGGTAGAGATCCTGCGTGACGGCGCCTCTGCCCAATATGGATCGGATGCCATTGCCGGTGTCATGAACATCATTCTTAAAGACAGGTTCGAATACACAAATTTTAAAATAGCCAGCGGCATTACGCATGAAGGCGATGGTTTTTCGCTATCCACCAGTCTTAACAGCGGCGCCAATATCGGGGCCAAAGGATTTATCAATTACACGATTAATTTTCAAAAGGAAAATAAAACAAACCGTCCCGGTACAGTAGATGCAGAACAGGATAACAAAGATCTGGGCGATGGCACTGCTGCGGGTCTTGCCCAGGTAAAAGCCTACCTCGCACGTTTCCCCGATGCCAATAATATCAACGGAACACCCATCAACAGGTCGGCAAAATTCCTGGTCAACGCCGGCATTCCTTTAAAAGACAACACCACCTTTTATGGCAACGCAGCTTACGTGTATAAAAAAATTCAAAGCTTTGCCAATTACAGGACCCCTTACTGGAAACAGGACCCCTATAATTTATTACATGCAGCCGGAACTGAGTATCTCGGTTTTGGGCCTACGTTTGCAGGAGACCTCAATGACTATAATGCAACCCTTGGCTTAAAAAGTGAGGTAGGCAGCTGGAATACTGATATCAGCCTTACAGTTGGAGGGAACAGACAATTATATTCAGTGAACAATACCTGGAACCCTTCACTGGAAGGGCAAAGCCCCGTTTCATTCAAGCCTGGTGGTTACGCTTTTAATCATGTAGTAGGAAATATTGATATTACAAGAGCGGTCAGTGACAGGTTATCCATTGGTTTTGGCTATGAATTCCGTAATGAACGCTTCCGGATCATTGAAGGAGACACGGCCTCTTCTTCCGGCATTGGTCCCATTTCCTTTTTCGGCATCAGTGCAGCGAATGCCATTAAAGCGTATCGCTTTAATATCGGCGGCTACCTTGATGTAAGCTATGATCTTTCAAAGTCGGTACTGATCAACGCAACAGCACGACAGGAATATTACAATGATTTTGGGAGTGCTTTTGTGTGGAAGGTGAGTGGCAGAACTAAATTGATGGGAGATAAACTAACCCTGCGTTCATCTCTATCCACCGGCTTCCGTGCCCCAGGCCTGCACCAGGTAAACCTGCAGATCGCACAACAGATCTTTGTTCCGGGGCATGGCATCCAGACACAAGGAGTAATAAGCAATAAAAGTGTGCAGGCCCGTTTACTGGAAGTACCCGCCCTGAAACCGGAGCGGTCGCTCAACTTTACCGCAGGATTTGGTCTGAGACCATCAAAGGACTTTAGCCTTACGCTGGATTATTACAATATTGATATCAAAGACAGGATCATCCTGAGTTCCAACATCGGGCATACTCCCGGCGGTAATACGCAACTGGACGAAGTGTTAAGTACCAATGGCATTGTTGGTGTCAGCTTTTTTACCAATGGTATAAGGACCAACACACAGGGCATTGACCTGGTGGCTAATTACAGGAACATACAGATAAATACAGGTAGCTGGCTAACGGTTAATCTTGCAGGTAATTATACTATTTCAAACAAGCTGCTTGGTATGGTCTCAAACCCGAAACTGATCGCAAATGCAGGGCAGGCTGTTTTTGACTATACACAGGAAGCGCTGTTGTTAACGAGCAGACCAAAATACAAAGCCATATTGGGTGGGGACCTTACGCTGAACAGATGGGGCTTTTTCCTGAACAATTCACTATTTGGCCCTGCCACTTTCCGCAGCGAAGGGCTGGACCGGAACATAAAACTGGTTTTCAACAGCAAAGTGGTGACAGACATCCATATAAGCTACCAGTTCAACCACCGGCTGGGTGTATCGCTGGCTGTAAACAACATTTTGAATATCCTACCTGAATATAAGCTGAAAGCATTAAATGCAGAGGGCCAGGCTGTTTTGAACGATGCAGCCCTGGTTAAAAGGAACATCAATGCCATCACCTTTAATGGCCGGTATGGCATTGTAACTTATGATGGCTCACACTTCAGTCAGTTAGGCACTACCTTCCTCGCTACATTGAATTTTAAGTTGTGATCATACTTTTGTCAGCCTCACGGCAAACATACTGTCAGCCTTCTCCTCATAGCCCGTTATCACTCCTCCCTCCTGCTTTTTCAATCCTGTCTTTTCTTCTATGTACTGTACGACCTCTTCATTCTCCTTCTTAAAAACAGAACAGGTGATGTAGATCAATGACCCTCCGGGTTTTAATAACTGCACCACATTCTCCGCGATACGCTTTTGTAAATCCTGGTAAGTATCAATGCTTTCTTCACTGAAGTAATACAGGTTCTCCGGAGAACGGCCCCAGGTGCCGGAACCGGTACAGGGGGCATCGAGTATGATCTGGTCGAATCTACGGTCAGCGACCGGGGAATTGGTGACAGGGGATGTAAGGTCCAGTATAACATCCTCATAACTGCGGATATTAGCCTCTTTAAAGCGCTGATGTAAGTTTTGAAGGATAGAGGAGCGTACGTCACTTACCAGCAGCTTTACGCCCGGTTCCTTGTCCATTAACATGATAGATTTCCCACCACTTGCGGCGCAGCAATCCCACCATGTTTCTCCTGCTTTTGCATGGAACAGATTACCCACTTTCTGAGAAGAAAGGTCCTGGATCTCATACCAGCTTTTATCAGTGATAATAGTATCTATTTTGGTACTGTTAGACAAAGCAATCGCATCATTGCTGACTGCGGTGAATGTGGTATTTGCTGCTTCCAGCAGTTTGATAACGGCTCCTTGTTTTTTATTCCTTGTACGGATAAAAAGATACGGCTGTGTGAAGAAAGAATAAGCAAATTTATCTGCATCAATATCTTCAGAAATCAAAGATAACAGCGGAAAGATATCTTTTACATCCCCATCAAATGAAAGTATAGATAACTTCTCTGCCAAAGGCAGTTGTATCTTTTCATTCCATTCCGGGCGGAAGAACTGTAACAGTTCATTGGCGGATGATTCACATAAAAAAGTACCTTTTAATATTCTCTCCGGCACGGCCCTTTCATCTTTCCACAGATGTCCCAGGCGGTAATAATGATATACCAGTTGTGATACCCAGCGACGATCG
This sequence comes from Chitinophaga oryziterrae, assembly GCF_009758125.1. GTDB lineage: Bacteria > Bacteroidota > Bacteroidia > Chitinophagales > Chitinophagaceae > Chitinophaga > Chitinophaga oryziterrae. The sequence continues at coordinate 588,901 of NZ_WRXO01000001.1, read as the reverse complement.
CGGCTACCCATAAAAGGACGTTGTTTAAAGAACCCTTTCAGGAAATGATGCAAAGGCAGTTCTCCGTCGTAAACGAGTATGATTTCTTCTGCAGTAGATAAGTAATTTTCCCAGCGGGTCATACTAATAAGTGATGCTAAAAGCAAAACGCCCAATGTAACATTGAGCGTTTTACATTTACTATTAAAGCAACTTTTATAATTTCAATAATGCTTTCATCGGGTCCTTACCGAACAACAGTTGTTCAGGATTTTCCAGCATTTCTTTTACACGTACCAGGAAGCTGACAGACTCACGACCATCGATAATACGGTGATCGTAACTCAGTGCTACGTACATCATCGGACGGATCACTACCTGTCCGTTCACCGCCATCGGACGCTCCTGAATTTTGTGCATACCCAGGATAGCAGACTGCGGGATGTTGATGATAGGTGTACTTAACAGGGAGCCGAACACACCACCATTGGTGATAGTGAAAGTACCGCCGGTCATTTCTTCCATTTTGAGTTTGTTGTCGCGGGCTTTGGTAGCCAGTTCAACCACCTTTTTCTCGATACCGGCCATATCCAGGCTTTCTGCATTACGTATTACCGGTACTACCAGTCCTTTCGGAGCAGATACGGCAATAGAGATATCGCAGAAATCGTGGTACACCAGTTCTTCCCCATCTATATAAGCATTCACGGAAGGGAATTCCTGTAAACCAAAGCAGCAGGCCTTGGTAAAGAAGCTCATAAAGCCCAGGTTCACTTCGTGTTGTTTCTTGAATACTTCTTTGTATTTAGCACGCAGTTCCATGATGGCAGTCATGTCCACCTCGTTGAAGGTAGTGAGCATAGCCGTTGTATTCTTGGCTTCCACCAGGCGGCGGGAAACAGTCTTACGCAGGTTGCTCATTTTCTCACGACGTTCTGTACGGCCAAACAATTCCTGACCGATAGCCACGCCCGGGTTCTGCAATGCCGCGAATACATCATCTTTCAGGATCTTGCCATGAGCACCGGTACCTTTAATAGAGGACGGATCAACGTGTTTGTCGGCAATAACGGCCGCCGCTACAGGAGTAGCTTTGATATCGTTAGGGATAGCCGTAACCGGGGCCTGTTGTACCTGTGGCTGAGGAGCAGCTTCCGCTTTAGGGGCAGCCACTGCCGCAGCAGGTTGCGCTTTACCCGCAGGACGGGCAGCACTGGTATCTATTTTACAGGCGACATCGCCTATTTTTAATACGTCTCCTTCTTTAGCAAGGGTTTGTAACACACCTGCTTCTTCTGCATTCAGTTCGAAGGTGGCCTTTTCAGATTCCAGTTCACAGATCACTTCATCACGCTCTACGTAGTCACCATTGTTTTTGATCCATTTGATCAAAGTCACTTCACTGATAGACTCTCCCACAGTAGGCACTTTCATCTCTATTGTTCCTTTGTTGGGAGCAGGAGCAGCGGCTGGTGCAGGTTCCGCAACAGGTGCCGGAGCAGCAGTTGCTGGTTGAGCGGCCGGTGCCGGGCTACTGGTGGCTGCAGGTGCTGCAGCATCAGTGTCAATAGTACAAGCCACATCGCCTACTTTCAAAGTAGCGCCTTCAGGGGCCGCAATTCTCAGGATACCCGCCTTCTCTGCATTCAGTTCAAAGGTGGCTTTTTCAGATTCCAGTTCACAGATCACTTCATCCTGCTGCACATAATCTCCGTCTTTCTTCAACCACTTTGCAATTGTTACCTCGCTAATAGATTCTCCTACCGTAGGAACTTTGATTTCGATAGCCATATTTCTAATTTCTGTGTGCAATGTTAAAAAGTGAAATCATCCTTCACTTTTGTTCCTTTCTTAAATGTTAAAAGCTGTTTCAATGATCTCCAGCTGCTCACGTCCGTGAACCTTTGCATACCCTGTAGCCGTAGCTGCACTTGGATTACGGCTGATTACACCATAATTGATCTGCTTTAAGTTCATCTGAAGGTAAGACGCTGCGCCCATATTTAAAGGTTCTTCCTGAACCCAGAACCAGGTAGCAGCTTTATATTTCTGATTCAGCGCCTCCAATTGTTGTACAGGTAAAGGATATAATTGTTCCAGTCTTACGATCGCCACATCTTTCCTGTTATCCTTCAGTTGTTTCTCACTCAGGTCAAAATACATTTTACCGGTACATAACAATACTTTCTTCACTTTTGAGGCATCCTCTACAAATTCATCATCCAGTACTTCTTTAAATCCTCCTTCTGTGAAAGCAGATAAAGGAGAGTAAGAACCGATATGACGTAAGTTAGCTTTTGGAGCAAAGTTCACCAGCGGTTTGCGGAACGGCCAGGTTAACTGACGGCGCAACGCGTGGAAGAAGTTGGCAGAAGTAGTGATATTGGTAACAATGATGTTCAGTTCAGCACATGCCTGTAAGAATCTTTCAGGACGGGCATTGGAGTGGTCTGGTCCGCCCCCTTCATACCCATGTGGCAATAACATTACCAGCCCGTTTTGTGTCGCCCATTTCTGTTCTGCACTGGTCACGTACTGGTCTATTACTGTTTGCGCACCGTTGGCAAAGTCGCCGTACTGCGCTTCCCACAACACCAGGGTGTTGGGATTGGCCATTGCGTAGCCGTATTCAAAACCCAGTACTGCAAACTCGCTCAGTAAAGAGTTATAGATGCGGAACTGGCCTTGTTTTTCCTGTAAGTTGCCTAATCTGTTATAGGTAGCGTTCGTATTTTCATCGAACAGGATGGCGTGACGGTGAGAGAAAGTACCTCTCTTCACGTCTTCCCCGCTCATACGAACGTCTTTACCTTCTGTTAATAAAGTAGCATAAGCCAGGAGTTCACCGGTAGCCCAGTCGATCTTGCCTTCTGCTTCGAATAACTTGATCTTTTCCTGGAGCAGTTTCTCTACTTTACGTAAAGGCACGAATTCCTTCGGCCATTGGGTGAGGGCGCCAAACAGGCGTTTGATATCCTCTTCTTTTACGGCAGTAACAGGGGATTTTTCGAAATCCTCTGATTTGGATTTACGGAGGGAAGCCCACCATTCTTCCGGTTTCTGGTAAGTATAAGGAAGCGGGTGCTGCCTTACATCGTCCAGGCGTTCCTGGAGATCTGCCCAGAAACTCTTCTCCATTTCCTTGGCCATTTCCTGTGCAGCGGTCTCACCGTTGTTCAGCAGGTACTGGGTGTATACTTCCCTTGGATTAGGATGTTTATCTATCAGTGCGTACAGGCTTGGCTGGGTGAACTTAGGTTCATCACCTTCGTTATGGCCATGTCTGCGGTAGCATAGTAAGTCGATGAATATATCTGAATTGAACTCCTGACGGTAGCGGGTAGCTATCTCAGCCACTTTCACCACTGCTTCTGCATCATCTCCATTTACATGGAATACAGGAGCCTGTACGGTAGAAGCGATAGAAGTACAGTAGTCGGAAGAACGGGCATCGTCGAAGTCGGTGGTAAAGCCTATCTGGTTATTGATAACCAGGTGCATGGTACCGCCGGTGTAGTAACCTTTGAGGTTACTCATCTGCAGCAGTTCGTAGATCACACCCTGACCGGCAACCGCGGCATCACCGTGGATGAGGATAGGAAGGATCTTATCGTAGTCGCTGTTGTAGATGACGTCTGCCTTGCTGCGGGCGTAACCGGTCACCAGGGGATCTACCACTTCCAGGTGGGAAGGGTTAGGGATCAGCTGGAGATTCACTTTGTTACCGGCAGGGGTTTCTACGATAGAGTGGAAACCCAGGTGATATTTAACGTCACCGCTACCCATGGTAAGGTCTGGTACGGCATGACCTTCAAATTCGTTGAAGATCTGCTCATACGTTTTACCAAGGATATTTGCCAGTACGCTCAGACGGCCACGGTGAGCCATCCCGATAACCGCTTCCTGAACGCCTGCGCCGGCAGCGGTATTGATGATAGCATCCAGGGCAGGGATGGTGTTTTCACCACCTTCCAGTCCGAATCTTTTCTGACCTATATATTTAGTGTGGAGGAATCTTTCGAACATAACACCCTGGTTCAGTTTCAGCAGGATGCGCTTACGTTGTTCCAGGCTGAGTGGTTTCTGGAAAGTGGTTTCCATTTCACGTTGCAGCCATTCCACCTTCTTAGCGTCGTTAATATAGGTGAATTCGAGTCCTACAGGACCTGTATACACTGTTTTAACGCGGTTTACGATGTTTTCCAGGCTGGTCTTTCCAAGACCCAGTACCTGGCCGGCATAAAATTCGGTTTTGAGGTCGGCCTCAGATAAACCATAAAAAGAGATATCCAGGTTGGCTTGTCTGTCCTTCCTTTCACGGATAGGATTAGTTTTAGAGATCAGGTGGCCCTTTTTACGGTAAGCCTGTATCAACCGGTAAACATTCAGCTCCTTTGTTAACTGATCACTGCTCACTGGTAGCCCGGCCCCGGCTGCTGCCGGTGCCCCTGCCTTTCCATTAACGTTGTTTACCGCAAAGTCAAACCCTTCAAAAAACTTGCCCCATTCAGGGTCTACTGCCCCAGGGTCTTTACGGTAATCCTGGTATAAAGATTCTATGTAGGCAGGATGTGAGTTGGTAACAAATGAGAAGTCCTTCATTTACAACGAGTTTTGCTAAAGCTTCGATTCAAATTGCTATTCTGATGAATGGCCCCCACAATATAATATATGGGATTGCAAATATCGTTCGTTTTTTGATAAAGGAGAAGAGGAAAAAAGGATTTCATAGGTTGAATTTGTTAATATATGTTTAGTTGATTGTTAGCAATACACTTAAAGGAGTTTTTGATTACATTTGTGCTTTAGGCAAAATGGGATTATTTCGGAATTTTTTGTTTTCTAAGAAAGTAATAGTTACCTTTGCCGTCCGAAACTTGAAATTACAAAAATGGCAAACCATAAAGCAACGAAAAAAGACGTCCGTCAAAGCAACAAACGGAATGAGCGTAACCGTTACCACGGTAAAACTACCCGTAACGCGATCCGTGATCTGAAGAAATTGACTGAGAAGGCGGCTGCTGACGAGAAGTTGACTGACGTGATCTCTATGATTGACAAGTTGGCTAAACGCAATATCATTCACAAGAATAAAGCAGCCAACCTGAAAAGCAAACTCACTAAGAAAGTGAATGCTATCGCTTAAGCAGCTTTTGAATTAAAATATTTGATGCAATTGCTCTTCCTGTAACTGGGAAGGGCTTTTTGTTTTACCTATGTTAATAGGTTTGAATGTTATGACAACATAGATTGCCAGATGTTATTGATAAATACACTACATCTGACTGTTTAGTTCTCTGATTTAGCTTTGGAATATGGGCTCAGGATTTGTTTTTCAATTTAACTTCACCTAATATTCACGTCAGATAAGGTGTATTTATCAATAACATCTGACACGAAGATTACGTAATCAAACTGAGGCACTACCCTAACGGAGCTTATTGTGTCCTATTATTCGTTCTCTACAAACACGAGGCTCCTACAGCGCCCGGTTATGAGATTACAATATGCCAAAATCTTAGTCGCTCATTTCTTTGTTTATCTATTTTCCTCTATGAAACAGCTTATAAAGATAACTCTGCTGGTTTTGCTATGCTCTCCCGCTCTTGCACAGGACCTTACTACCCGGTATGAAAAGACGCAGGGGAAAGAAACCGTTACCTACACTGAATGCATTGCCTATTATCGTCTGTTAGTAAAGAAATTCCCTCAGATTCATATGTTGAAGATCGGGAATACTGATAGTGGCTATCCGCTTAATCTTGTGGTGTATTCTCCTTCCAAAGATTTTAATTTCACCAGCCTTCGCAGTAAAAATAAACGCATCATCCTCATCAATAACGGGATTCATCCTGGTGAGCCGGATGGTATCGATGCCAGTATGATGCTCTTACGCGATCTTGCACTTGGCAAAAAGAAGTTACCGGACAATGTTGTGCTGGCCGTTATTCCATTGTATAATATTGGTGGTGCATTAAACCGTAGTACGGATTTCAGGGTAGATCAGAATGGTCCGGATGCTTTTGGCTCCCGTGGCAATGCGAGGAATCTTGATCTTAACAGGGATTTTATTAAGGCAGACTCCAGGAACGCACGTGCTTTCCAGCAGATTTACCAGTTAACGGACCCGGATGTATTTATTGATAATCATGTGAGCAATGGCGCTGATTATCAGCATATCATGACCCTGTTATCTACTGAATATACCAAACTGGGCGGCCCAATGGGCGCCTTTCTGCATTCCACATTTGAGCCAGGTTTGTATAAACTGATGAAGACGAAAGGATATGATATCGTTCCTTATGTGGATTTTGAAGGAGAAACACCTGAGAGCGGCTGGATGACATTTGATGATAGTCCCCGGTTTTCCAGTGGGTATACTACCCTCTTCCATACTTTTGGATTTGTTCCTGAAACTCATATGCTGAAAGCATATCCTTTACGGGTACAGGCTACTTATGCGCTGATGGAATCTTTTATACAGTTTGTAAGCGAACATAGTGAAGAAATTAAATCGTTACGTGCGCAAACCAAAGAGCAAGTGAAAACACAGGCTACTTTTCCGCTGGCCTGGAACCTGGATACAACCCGCTATAGCTATCTGACTTTTTCCGGCTTTGAGGCAGAGCATCATCCCAGCGCCGTTTCCGGTTTACCTCGTTTGTATTATAACCGTTCAAGACCTTATACCCGTCAGGTAAAGTTTTATAATTACATGATTCCGGGGAATTTTGTGCAAAAACCAAGTGCTTATATTATCCCGCAGGGATGGTGGACCGTACTGGATATCCTGAAGAATAATAAAGTGGTGATGATACCGCTCTCCCATGATACTACCATCTTTGTAGAGACTTATCATATAGCTGATTTTAAAACGGCGCTTCGTCCTTATGAAGGACATTATCTGCATAATAGTGTGCAGGTGAATACCAGCGCTGATAGTATCCATTTTAGAAAAGGGGATTATTATATTCCTTTGAACCAGGTGGCGAACAGGTATTTAATAGAGACTTTAGAACCTACCGGTGGAGATTCTTTCTTTGCCTGGAATTTCTTTGATGCGATATTAGGCAGAAAAGAAGGGTATTCTGCTTATGTGTTTGAAGATGTGGCTGCGGAGTATTTATCTACTCATCCTTCTTTACAACAAGCATTAAAAGATAAGAGAGCAAGTGATAGCACGTTTGCTAAAAGTGCAGATGCACAGTTAAGATTTGTATATGAACATTCTGTTTATGCAGAACCAGGATATTTACGATACCCGGTTTTCAGGGTGAAATGATCTTCAATTTGTAATAAACTTATATCATAAAAACACAATAGGCTCATAACGCAGCCAATTGTGTTTTATTCAAATGGAGTGAGGGAATATCGAAGTGGTTTGTGGAAGATTTTGTGTGATTATGCACACATTAAATCTTGTAAAGAGATATCCACTCTAGTTCTCTCAGTACTCATTGTCAACACTGGCCATAACAATTACACAACCCAATTGGGTTAAAATCAGTATTTTTCACCTATTTAGCTAATTTGACTTTTCAAATATCAACTAATTAACTAATTAACAGTTAAAAATAATTTACTTATTTAGTTACTATTAAAAATTACAAATGAATTCTTGTTACCAATTTGAGGAAATTAGTAACAAATTTGTTACTAATTTGAGGATTCCAGTAACGAAACTAACCGCATTTAGCCTTATCTTTGTATCGGCATGAGTATACAAGACCATATAGAAAAAAAATTGCGGCATTATAAGAAAGGTACCATTGTTATCCCCGAAGATTTCAGGGGGATAGGTACGGCTGCGGCTATTAAAATGTCTTTGTCTCGCTTAGTCCAAAAAGAAAAAATTAAGCGCCTAGCTCATGGCATTTATTATATACCTAAAAAAGATCCATTATTTGGTGAAGTATATCCTTCCATTGAAAAAATTGCCATCACGATTGCTCAAAAGCATAAAGTAAGAATAAAACCTACTGGTGCTAAAGCCTTACATCAACTTGGACTTACGACTCAAGTTCCCACCAAACTTGTATATCTAACTGACGGAGAACGACGCCAAATCAGAATCGGCAAAACCCTTATCCAATTTAAACCTACTACTCCTAAAAAAATGTCATTGATGGGGCCATTGAGCACACTTGTCATATTAGGGTTGGATGATATTGGAACGCTTCATCTGGATGCAGAAATGAGAAAAAAAATCAAGACAGTGTTACTTACAGAGGACCCAGTGCTACTTAAAAAGGACCTAAGTATAGCACCAGCTCATATTTATGATTTTTTAATAACACTTCTAAACTCAGACAATGATAGGATGGCTTCAACTAACTCCGGAGCAAAGACGCATCGCAATTAACCAGGCAGCAATTCAAAGTGGCATTACGGCAAAAGCCATTGAAAAAGATTGGTGGGTCACATTGGTGTTGAAAGCATTATTTGAACTCCCCATATCATCTCACTTTGTATTTAAAGGAGGCACCTGTTTAAGTAAAGGGTTTAAACTCATACAACGTTTTTCGGAAGACATTGATATATCACTAGATCCACAAGCATTGGATCAGGAATATACAGTACAACCTTCAAAAACCTTTGTCAAACGATTGAAAAAACTAGGCTGTAGGTTTACAACCAACGAAATTCAACCAGCTTTGCGTCAACAACTGGCTTCTTACGGTGTAGGTGCCGATCTCGTAACAATTACCGCCAAACCTATCCCTGAAAAGATGCCTGATACTGACCCACAAACACTGTTTGTAAAATATCAGTCACTATATCTTGCCAATCCCTATCTGGCGGACGAAGTAAAAGTTGAATTTAGCATTAGGTCTTTACATGAACCAACGGAGCCAGTTGTTATTTCGTCCCTGTTATGGGAACACTTTTCCAACAACGCCTATCAAGAGACACCTTTTACTATCACTGCCGCCCACCCTCTTAAGACCTTAATGGAAAAAATATTTTTATTGCATGAAAAGTTTATAGCCTTAGGAGACAATCCCGAACAAACAGATCCTGCTTTGGCAGAAAGACAATCCAGACATTTGGGAGATATCATTTCATTAAGCCGGCAGGGATATGGAGAGCAGCTTTTACAAAATCCAACGTTATATCAACAAATAGTTGAACACCGTAGACATTGGATCTCTTACAGAGGACTAGAATATGATACTCTTTATCCAGCCTCTGTTTCTTTTTTACCACCACCCTCCTTACTAGAGAGATATAGATCAGATTACACTGTAATGCGCACTGAAATGATCTACGGTGAGTCGTTAGATTTTGATGAAATTCTTGAAGAAATTGCAGAACTTAATAAACGTATTGCTCAAATGGCCTTACAAGCACCAGCAAAACAACTACCTGCTGATAACTAATCTAAAACGGAATAATATGCTACCCGTATGAGGCGGATATGTACCTAAAAGTTTAGCCATAGCGGAGCTTTCTTGTTTATATACCCTTTAGCAACATGAACACATGTTGCTCTCCAAAGAAGTTATTGTAGATGAGAATATTACGCAGCTTCGCTGGTGTCTGATGCTGCATAGGGAACCACTGCAGCGGTAACTGTTGTGTTTTCAGCAACTGCGCTCCCAGCCATAAAGCAAAAGCGCCGGCAGTATCATATTCCCCGCACAGGTGTTTGAATGGTAATTGTGGTATACCGGATAACTGCTGATCTACTACCTGGTAGTATCGGTCGTAATTAATATCTGCATTACGGCCGGTCAATACCATATCAATCTCTTCATGGGATTGAAGGAAAGTTTGTAAAGAAGCCGCCAGTTTTTCCTGACTTGGTTTGTACAACATTTTCAATCCGGCCAGCTCTGCATAAGTGTTAGCTGTAGCTTCCGGGCCTAATACAAAAAACGCAGCACCTTCTCCTGAGATAGTGCCCGGGGAAAAATGCTGGTATAAAGTATCGTTAGAGATATCCTCTGACTTCCACTGCCCTACGCGGCTTTTAATATAAAAATGCTCTGCTGTAATTTCTTCAAAAGCACCAGCTAGTACATTCTCCTTTCCCTCATGTAGTAACAGCATACTATCCAGCAGCGCGTTCTCAAAAGAAAAACCACGATGCACAAAGGTGTTATTATACTGAGTACACTTCTGCTGTAAGGCTATCAGGCCATTCACTGCATTATAGGTAGATTGTATAAACGGAGTGGGATTGAGTGCAGTCTCCTTATAATCAAGGATCTCCTTAATAAATTTCTCGGTATCCTGTAAGCTGCCTTTGCCTGTACCGGTAACAATAGCCCCGGGCGTTTCAATACCACTGTCCTGTAAACAACGCAGTGCAGTAGTCAGCCCAATCTTTAAAATGCGGCTCATACGGCGCAGACTATTGCCGGGAATAAAGGCTTTATAATCCGGTTCCACGCAGGAAAGCATATTGCCGCTGCTGATCACCATAGGCTGCACAGAAAGATCTCCCTCAAACGTATGCTGAGGAGAGATAGCCGCCATACCTTGTATGTAACATTTACCCTTCATATTTGCTGATCATCAGGGAGGCATTATTACCCCCGAAACCGAATGAATTTGAAATAACATGGTGTACAGGATATCCTTCCTTCAACTGTGTTTCCGGAGTGATATACAATTCCTCCATCCCTTCTGTAAAATTGAGATTGGGAAACACCAGTTCGTTTTGAATAGCCAGTACAGAATAAATAGCTTCTATCGCTCCTGCTGCAGCCAGTGTATGCCCTGTGAAAGGCTTGGTACTGCTGAATGGCGGGACCGTAGTGCCAAACAAACGCTGCAATGCTTTCCCCTCGGACACATCATTGCTGAGTGTGGCCGTACCATGCACATTCACATACTGCACATCTGCAATCGTACGTCCGCTCATCGCCAGCGCATCCCGCATCGCGGCAAAAGCGCCATCTCCTTCCGGAGAGGGTGACGTAGGGTGAAAAGCCTCGTTGGTATTCGCATACCCGCTCAGCTCCGCTATCACTTTACTATTATTCTCTCTTACTAAAGACTCACTTTCCAGCACCATATAAGCAGCGCCTTCTCCGAGATTTAACCCGTTACGTTGCTGATCAAAAGGCCGGCAGGGCCGCTTGTCTATATTCTTGAGTGAATTAAAACCATTTAGCGTAAACCGCGTGAGCGCTTCCGTTCCTCCGCAGATGACCCTGCGTGTAAGTCCGGCCCTGATAAGACGGGCGCCATACATCAGTGCATTGGCAGAAGAAGAACAGGCCGTACTGATAGTGGCAATATGTTCTGTAATACCTACTGTATCAGCAATCCGCTGTGTACAGTCCGCACAATCAAGGGTATCAATAAATTTGAGGAAGTCGCCCGTTTTCTCCGGGTCTACGATATCGAAATAAACGTTTTCGGTATCACACATACCACCAACGGTAGATGCATTGATAAAGCCGGTAGGCTCCTGCTGCACGTCGGTGATACCTGCCTGTGCCAGCGCTTCACGCATGGCGATCAGTCCCAGTAAAGTGGTACGGGTATAACCGTCAATACCGGCTACACCAGCCATTTCACTGAGCTGTTGAGTAGTATATTTTACTTCCGCTACCGGGAGTATCGTTTTGTAAATGGTATCGAGGTGGCTGGTAAAACCCAGTCCACTCTGCTGTGAGCGCAGGCTGCGAAGGTTCCCTGCTACATCATCACCAATGGCGGTAATCATCCCCATTCCTGTTATAAACACACGTTCCGCCATACCAGGTTATTCTTATGCAGGTTGTTTAGATTTGATAAATTCTGCCATGGATTGTACTGACTGCAATATCTTACGGCCTTCACGGGGATCTTCCACTTTAATATGATAAGATCTTTCCAGTAATACCATTAATTCCAGGGAATCAATACTATCCAGACCAAGACCTTCTCCAAACAATGGCGCATCGTCTTTAATGTCTTCCGGACGGGTATCCTGCAGATTCAAAGCTTCGATGATCTGTTCTTTCAATTTCTGTTTTAATTCTTCCATATGTGTGTTGTAGGTTTATACTCTCCTTTGTTTATCCAAGAAAGCAAAGCCTGCCTTTTTGTGGCCAAACGGTCATAAAAATACAGTTTTACCTTCAATAGTCAATATCAGCTGATCCTTCTTTTCTCTATCCCTGCTGCTATACATAGCATCACAGCGGCACATACTACCAGCTTACTTACATCTGCGAGGATATGTTCCAGCCCCATATTGCGCAGATAGATATTATTAATAGCATCCAGTCCCCAGCTTAACGGCGACAGATGCCCTATATACTGCAATGTTGGCGGCATGATCTCCAATGGTATCCAGATACCGCCAATGGCAGACAGGATGACGATGGAGATAGCCCCGAAATTCAATGCCTGGTTGGGCGTTTTGAATACAGTACCTACCAGTATGCCGTATGCCGTGGCTGCCAGTCCTATGCAGGCAGCTACTATGAAAGTAGCCACATGACTATGTCCCAGTAATAGTTCAGGCAAGCCAAACAGCGGTAACAGGTAAATGCCCACCAGGATCATCAGGTAAAACTGTACCACGCAAACGCCTACAAAGAACAACATCTTGCCCGCCAGTATAGCGAGATAAGAACCTGGTATCAGTTTCATTCTCAACAAGCTACCGTCCTCTCTTTCACGGATCATATTCCCTCCAATCGGTATCACTATAAAGAACATCGCAAAAATGCTCCATGCCGGTACATTATGCTGAACAGAATTAGAGATCACATCTACCTGTTTTGATTCACCGGCAAACTGCTCTTTCAATCCTACAGCCTTTAACTGTATCTGCATGGTATCCGTTTCCTGAACGTCCTTTCTCTTTAACTGTTGTTTTATACGGTCCATCAGCAGATCTGTTTCCACCTGCGTAAGGAAATTATCCAATGCCTGGTGAATAGCGCTTTTGAACGCTTTTTTGGCTGCAGGATCAAAATAGACCGTTACATGTAACGAATCCGTACGTGTACTTACCGGTAGTGCAATTGACATGCCCATTCTGTGGGAAATGTCGTTCACTATTTTGTTAGCATTGCTTACAATAGCGCCGGTAGCCCCCTGCGGGATGATGATACAGATTTTGTAGTCGCCGGCATTCACCATTTCTTTGGCTGCCTGTTCTGTAACAGGATGGCCTTTCACGGAATCAACAATGTTGAACTGTCCGCTGGATTGCAATCCGTCCTGGATATATCTTCCTAAACGTCCATGATCATTATCTACGGTAAGAATATCAAACTTTACTTCCTGGTAATCCCTGAACGGTGCATCTTCTATCAGCGCCATCACGGTGATCAGCACCAGCGGCATTGCAAACAGCAGGGTGATCCCTGTTCTGTCGCGCAGTAACAACAGCCATTCTTTCCTTATGGTAGCCAGTAATCTTAACATGAATATTTTATAATTAATCCCTCACCGCATAACCGGTATAATGCAAAAACACATCTTCCAGGTTGCGACAATTGCTGTGTTTAGCAATCAGTGCATCCGGAGTACCCTGTACGATCAACCGGCCCTCATCGATGATGGCTACCTCACTGCAGATGGTCTGCGCTTCTTCCAGTAAATGTGATGTGTATACAATGCTCACCCCCTGCTTGTTGTATTCCCGCAGGAATTGCAGGATCATGCTGCGCGACTGTACATCCACACCGGCAGTAGGCTCATCCAGGATCAGCAATTGTGGCTGATGCAGGATGGCTGCTATAATATTTGTACGGCGTTTCATTCCTCCGGAAAAGCGGTGCACTTCTTTGTTACCGTTCTTTTCCAGTCCGAATAGCTGTAAGTATTCATCTATGCGGGACCGCAGTCCTTTTCCTTTTAATCCGTAGAGGTTGCCGAAATAAACGAGGTTTTCTATAGCGGTGAGTTCCGGGAATAAAGCGATCTGCTGTGGCACTACGCCTACCAGTCGTTTAATCTCTTCCCGGTGAGCGGCGTCCTGCGGCATATCAAATATTTTCACCTGCCCGCTGTCCGCTTTTACCAGTCCGCATAAAATAGAGATCGTCGTCGTTTTCCCTGCACCGTTAGGCCCTAACAATCCTACAATAGCATCCTTCTGAAAGCTAAAGGACAGTCCTCTGAGAGAAGGTTCCAACGCACCTTTGTATGTTTTATGCAGGTCCTTTACCGCGATGCTCGTCATTCTTTATAATTTTACTTTGGACAGGCGTTTGAACACCAGTTCTTCTTCCGCGGCACATTGCATCAGCATTTCACTCAGTTCTCCATAGGACACGTTATTCACGGCCCTGTTCTTGCATACCCTGCCGGCGTTGAAGGCAAAGTTGCGCCAGAGGTCTCCCACACGGGTAAGGTCCTGTGACAATACCCCCAGTTCCTCCTTCTGTAGCAGGTTAGCAGCTTCCTGTAAGAAAGCAGCATACATGAAACGGAATCCGGCGCCACCGGTACCTATTTCTTCCTGCATCCTGATGATATTTCCCAGGTATAGCACGGCTTTGCGTTCTCCTACTTTTTCAGGGTAATGCTTTAAACGTTTGGCAAGGTAGCGGATACCACTAACGCCAAACATAGGCAGGCGCAGTTTTAGCATATAATGACAAGACTGATCGATCCCTTCTTTAATAGGTTTCTGTAAGGATACCTGTTCGGGAACGCTCAGCGCATAATACATTTTACCTTTAGGAGCCGGAAAACCTTTCGCAAAGCGGGCTTCTGCCAGGCTTTTGGGGTCTATTTCCGTGATGTGGTCCATTACCGGATCACTGATCTGGTAGTTGTCCCCGCTCTTGCCAAATGCCAGAATATTATGAGCGTTGAAATGGAAACGGTAAGCAGCAGGTAAGTAGGGCAGGTAGTACACGCTGGATAACATGCCTACCGGTGTACCTTTTTCCAGTATACGGTCCAGCTCCAGCATGGCTTTTTCCGGTGTAGAGAAATTCTGCGACTGCATTTTAACTCCCAGGCGTTTACATACGCGCTGGAAGATAGCGCCCGGCCATATGCGGTAGGTAGTACCGGGAACACCGTTTACCTTCAGAAAAGGTAAATGCCCGAAGAAGATACCTGCACCAATACCGAAGGCCATTGGTTCGCTGATATGTAAGCCATAGTGACGGAAAATGTTTGAAATAACTCCGCTTTCACAATGCGCAGTTTGCACATGACTGAACTGTATATCGCTCATAATTACTATTCCTTAATATGCTTTAATTCATCAACAGTGATCTTAAACGCCGCAGCATAGCGCTGTAAGGTGCGTTCGCTCAGATTCTTAAATACAGCAGGTTTCATATGCCGTTTCACCTGCCATTGGAATTTGCTGACATAACTGGCCAGCAGTGCCAGGTCCATAATATTCTTTTCCATGTAGTAGCTGATGGGGCTTATTTCGCCGGACAGCACCAGTTGCCGCGCCTTTTCCACACGGGCATGTACCTCTTCCCAGGCCTGTTGCATGGCCACATTTTCGGGTTCCCAGCCTACACTGGTCACCGGTACATACTTTCCCTCATTATCTGTAGCATAGAATAACTGTTTGAAGGTACCTTCATGCATGTTATTACCATCCTGGGGAACTTCCTCTTTTTTCATGGTTTTTATTGTCTTTAAGTGATCTGCATCTTCACAAAAGCCAAATTTACATTAAAATAAAAGGAGCCGTGTAATAACACTAAGCTCCTTTATATAAGTTACAGGTTGCTCATTAAACAACCGTGAGGTATGCGTATGCGTATGTAAAACGGGCGCTTTCAGGCACCATCATTACAATGGTTTGTCCTTTTTTCAGCATCCCGGTATTCATCATTTCTTCCAGCATAAAATAAGGAGAAGCCGTACCGACATTCCCTACTTTCACCAGGTTGGTAAACCATTTTTCCTGTGGGATAGCAACGCCCAGACGGGTGATCTCTTCATCTATTTTAGCACGGAAGAATTCGGATGACAGATGAGGCAGGAAATAATCCACCTTATCAATATCTATATTATAGCGTTCTACCAGTTCTTTCCACATTTTAGCACCGGACGGAACAATGTTATTGCCCAGTAAACG
The DNA here is from genome assembly GCF_009758125.1 of Chitinophaga oryziterrae. GTDB lineage: Bacteria > Bacteroidota > Bacteroidia > Chitinophagales > Chitinophagaceae > Chitinophaga > Chitinophaga oryziterrae. The sequence continues at coordinate 572,910 of NZ_WRXO01000001.1, read as the reverse complement.
GGTATCCTGTTTGAAAGCGAATACGCTTTGTTTCACCCATTGGTCCGGTTTCATGACGGACCAGCCGGTAACGGAACCATCTTCATTTTTCACAGAACCGGCATACATACAGGTTTCCAGCTCATGTGCATAGGAAGCGATCTCTACCCAGTCTACGCGCAGGGATAATCCGTCTTCATTAGGTTTATCCTGGAATAAAGCAGCGCAGGCACCGTCGGACAACATCCAGCGCAGGAAGTCTTTTTCAAAAGCGATGATAGGATTTTCATCCAGCAGTTTGAGGTTGTCTGTTTCAGGTTCGAATTTCTCTGCCTGCATCCAGCTGGACAGTTTTTCGGAACCTGTACTTACACCATTCTCAGAGTTACCACATTTGATGGACATCCAGGCGTATTTAAAAGCCTGCATTCCTGCAGCACAGGCGCCCGTAGCTGAAATCAGTTCTACAGGCTGGCATTTGAGCAGGCCATGGACCATTACGGCATGGTTAGGTAATAACTGGTCGGGAGAAGTAGTACCGCAAGCCAGCAATTGCAGCTTGCTGATAGGGAATTTATCGTCGAAAAGTCCTTTCACCGCCAGGGCTGTCATATCAGCATTGGTGTGGGTGGAGTTACCTTCTTTATCTAATGAGTAATAGCGGGTTTTAATTTTATTATTCCCCAGAATCCTCACACGCGCACGTGAAGGCTTTCCATTCACCATTCCCAGTATGCTTTCCATATCATCATTCCCGACTGGCTCGTTTGGCAAAAATTTAGAGAGCCTTGTAATATAAACTTCCTTCATTTGAATTAGGTTCCTATTTTTTTGTGTTTATTTTGATGCCGGACACCCTACCGGGCTGACTGGCGTTGTCCCTTCCCCCTTTTTCTAGTGCTATTTTAGCATAAAACTGCATACAAACGCCTGTAAATATAAAATACAATACGGATATAACCGTAAATAGCAGATAATACTTCCCCTCAATGTTAGCTAATTACATGACTGCCTGCGAAATTTAACGCAGGTGTATACCTTTAAAGTACTCAACGTCTTCCTGCAGTTTGGTTTTCCTGAAGGTTAACTTTATGATTGAAGATACCTTATCAATGGGTGTAAGGACAAAGATACCAGCTAATAACAATAAACGGTACATGGTTAACCGGCCCTTTCTTTCAGGTGCGCCCGGCCCACCTTTGGCACTTATGAATTTAGACCAGAAGCCAAAAGCACTGATCCCTCTCTGTTCAAGTAATATCAGGTTAGGTTTTAATTCAACGGCTTTGAGTTCCATCAGTTCAGGATGCAGGGCATCCCACTGTCCGGAATCCAGGGCTTTCTGCAAGGGTGCAGCAAAACGGGAAGATGCCATGATATCTTTCTCCTGTACACCGGCCGCGGGTAACCATTTAGTCGCTTCTTTCTGTCCTTTGAACTGCCAGCGTAATACGGTGAGCAACGCTATCAGGTTTGGAGAAGTATCTACCAGTACTATATTACCTACCAGTTTAGCACCAGCCTGCTGCAGGTAACCTTTTACCTTTTCCTGCGCGTTCAGCCACATGTTACGGCATCCCATCAGTGTAACTACCGGTTTATCTTTCAGTAAACGTTTCGCAGTTTCATTTTGCAGGAATGCAGCTGTTGGCTGTGACGGAGACAGGAACCAGGGTTGGTAGGCCAGTATAACAAGATCAAAATGTTCGTCCGGATCAACCTTTAACGGTTCTATTGCACGGGGTCTTCCCAATACTGTTTCAGGCATGGTATCAAAAAACACTTGCTTATCCCATGGGAACGTAAATGGCTGCACAGGCTTAATCTCCTCATACACAATAGTAGCCTTGTCTTGTAAAGGTCCTACCACATTATCGATGATTCTTTTCAGTTGCCCGGTTTGCGTATAATATACTACCAGGATCTTAGGTCGTTCAGTCATACAAGGAATAGGAGTTGAACAATTGTTCCTGTAAACATACAAAAAACAACTGTAGAGTAAAGATATTTTTTTGTTATATGATACGGGTATGGAGGTGTGATGGTGGCGGGAAGTAGTTCTTGTGCCTTAGCCAGGTACTGCTGCAATCCTCTGCATTTGTTTACAACAGTACCGTGGCCAAAGGACTTAATATTTTCCTTAAGAACTACAAAGATGCCGTTTGTATGATTAACCAAATGTTAAATACAACTTAAATTTTCACGCCCCGTATGCATATATTTTCCAGCTGCACCAGCCTGCTACCGTCAGCAGCCAGCTTTTCAGGCTCTATTGCACTGATGACTTCTGTTACGCGAAAACCATTTTCCTGTAGCAGTTTTGTGGCCGTTTCAATATCATACAATGTAAAACCGTTGTCGATAAAAGGCAGCAGTTGCATGGTAGCTTTAGAGCGGATCGCCAGTATCAGCTCTCCTTCCGGTTTTAGTACACGGGCAATTTCTTTGAGTGTAACGGCAGGTTGGTCCCAGAAGTACAATACGTTTACACCAAATACTTTATTGAAGCCAGCATCTTCTACCGGCATTTTTTCTGCTGTTGCGCAATGAAAAGTAATCCCTTCATTTTCACGGCGTGCTGCTTCCACCATTACATCGGATAAATCTATACCGGTGTAATGAACAGAAGGTTCTTTTTCTATCAGTTCCCGCACAAAATGACCATTTCCCATTCCTATTTCCAGAATGGCATCTTCTCTTTTCATCTGCAGGAAGTTCAATGTCATTTCGTATATCAGGCGGTTGGACTTATTCATCTGCTCCCCCATTTTCACGCCACCTTCACCTTCCGGCTGTCGTAGCTGTCGGGCCGCTTCCGCGAACTTCATATCCATATTTAACCTTTTTTGTGAACGTCACCGGATCCGGTCTTGTTGGAAGTCACCTGCGGATTGCCATAATAATTCACGTCTCCGGAACCGGTGGTATTAGCCTCCAGTTTTGCGCTGGCGTTGATGTCAGCATCGCCGCTGCCGGTGAGGCTTACTGTGGCATTCTCCGCCTTCAGTCCTTTTGCCCTGAAATCCCCGCTACCGGTACCTTCATACTCTATGTCCCTGGTTTCTCCGGTAATGGTCATATCGCCGGATCCTGTAATATTTGCCTTTACTTCCGGAGTATGGATATTTCCTTTGATTTCACCGCTGCCGGTTACGCTCAAAGTTACAGATTCCTCATTATCAATCGTATTTACCAGATGGATACTACCGGAGCTGGTCAGATTCAGCCCGGTGATATCAGGCGCTGTCAGTTTTATCTTAATGGGATGAGACGTACTATAAGAGGTATTGTTTTTTTGCCTGATAGACAATTCACCCCCATCCTCTTCAATTATGATATAAGGAATGATATTGTCCTCTGCCTCTATCACCACGGCAGCTTCCGGGCCCTGGGTCACGTATACGTCCACAGAGGAGTGTACTGACACTGTTTTATAACTTCCTACGTTTTTGGTTGCTGTAGTTACGTGGCCACTGCCTTTTATATGTCTTCCATCACAGGAAAACAGGGTCAGGGCAAACAGGATCAACGATGTAGCGTAAGATAAATGCTTCATTAGATAATATTTATGGGTCTTTAAAATGGCGGATAACGGCCCGAAAATACAAAACTGATTGACAATGCCATGCATAGTAATCATATTATTAAATTTTCGATTGTGTAAGACTATTCTTATTTTCAGACTTGGGATTTGATATTAGGCCTTTATCTTTGCACCACCATGACAGAAAAGATACTAATCCTCGATTTTGGCTCCCAGTATACGCAATTGATTGCACGTAGCATCAGGGAGCTGAATATTTATTGTGAAATCAAACCTTGTCTTCAACCGGTACAATGGGATGATACGATTAAAGGCATTATTTTATCAGGCAGCCCGTTCTCTGTGAACGATGCACAGGCTCCTTCGGTAGATATTGCAGCCATGGCGGCTAAAGTTCCGGTACTGGGGGTTTGCTATGGCGCCCAGCTGATGGCTAAAAATTTTGGCGGAGAAGTAGCTAAAAGTACTATCCGTGAATATGGCCGTGCTTTCATGGAGCACGACAACAGGGAAGAAAAGTTATTATACGATATCTCTCCCCGCAGCCAGGTATGGATGAGCCATTCAGATTCTATCGTGAAACTGCCGGCCGGTTTTGAAGTGATCGCCACTACGGATACCATTCCCGTAGCAGCCTTCAAGGCAGATAAAATAGCTGCAAATCCGCTGCTGGGCCTGCAGTTCCATCCGGAAGTAACACATTCCCTGGAAGGTAAGCTGCTGTTGCGCAACTTCCTGGTACATATCTGCGGTTGCAAACAGGACTGGACCCCTGCTGCTTTTGTACAGGAGACTATAGAAAAGATCAGGAACCAGGTAGGTGATAAGAAAGTAGTGATGGCCCTGAGCGGAGGGGTAGATTCTACTGTAGCGGCAGAACTGATCCACAAAGCAATAGGTAAAAACCTGTATTGCGTATTTGTGGATAACGGACTGCTTCGTAAAGATGAATATGCGACTGTACTGGACTCATATAAACATATGGGATTGAACGTAAAAGGAGTGAATGCACAAGAACTCTTTTACGGTGAACTGAAAGGGGTGAGTGATCCTGAAACAAAACGTAAGATCATCGGCCGCCTCTTCATTGAGGTATTCCAGCAGGAATCTACCCAGTTACAGGATATTTCTTTCCTGGGACAGGGTACTATCTATCCTGATGTAATCGAGTCTGTTTCTGTAAATGGTCCTTCCGTGACTATTAAATCCCATCACAACGTAGGTGGATTACCGGAAAAGATGAAGATGGGCCTGGTAGAACCATTACGTTTCCTTTTTAAAGATGAAGTAAGGCGTGTAGGCCGTGAGATAGGCATCAGTGAAGTATTCCTGGGCCGTCATCCGTTCCCGGGCCCTGGTCTGGCTATCCGTATTCTGGGTGATATCACGCCGGATAAAGTAGCGATGCTGCAGGAAGCGGACGCCATATATATAGACGGACTGCGTGATGCGGGACTCTACGACAAAGTATGGCAGGCGGGTACTATCCTTCTTCCGGTACAGAGTGTAGGTGTAATGGGCGATGAAAGAACGTATGAATTTACCATTGCATTACGTGCGGTAACTTCTACGGATGGAATGACTGCCGACTGGGCACATCTTCCATATGAATTCCTGGCAAAAATGTCCAACGATATTATAAACAGAGTGAAAGGTATTAACAGAGTGGTGTACGACATCAGCTCCAAGCCGCCTGCTACTATTGAGTGGGAATAGTTTTTGATATTACAAAGGAAGCTCCGGACGGGGCTTTCTTTGTAATATGTTTGTTGGGAATGATTTTTGTAATTTAATGATCGCTATGAGTAAATCCAAAATATGCAGCCATCTTATTGCTGCATGCGTGCTGGCTGTTTTGTTGTCTGCCTGTTCCACTACCAGAAAGAGCAGTAAAACGACAAATATGCCGCCGCCAACTGTATCGAAACCTGTTCAGGAAGTAAAGAAAGACAACGGTAAAAAAGAAGAAAAAGCAGCTCCGTTCAATGTGCCTGCTTTTGGTCGTGAAGTAAAAAAAGATGCCTACAACATTGCACTCTTTTCTCCACTGTATCTTGATTCCGTATTTTCCAATACGACCGAAATACCCGGGCGTACCCTGCCCCGTTATGTGTTACCCGGGCTTGACTTTTACGAAGGCGTACAACTGGCGCTTGACAGTCTGCAAATACAGGGTGTTAAACTGAATGTTGTTGTGTACGACAGCAAAGCAAGACAAAATAATCCCCAGACGTTATTTCATAATAAAGCACTGGATTCTACGGACCTGATCATTGCAGCTGTAGGAACTCCGGAACTGAAAGAGCTGAGCGATGTAGCCAGGGAAAAACAGATTAACCTGGTATCTGCTACCTATCCGAATGATGGTGGCATTAACAGCAATCCTTTCCTGCTCATTACCAACAGTCTGCTGAAAACGCATTGCGAAGCGATACAGCAGTACTTACAGGATGCTTTTGCTACTAAGAATATTCTGATACTCTCTCATAACACTCCGCTGGAAAAACACCTGGTAGCTGATTTCAAAGCAGACTATGAGAAGACCACCAATCCTAAGAAGTCCCGTCTGCGGGAAGTGATCTGGAGTGATGCAACAACGGACGCTGAATTAGCTCAGTATTTAATTGCAGACCGTCCGAATCTTTGTGTGGTGACCGCACTGGATGAAACCAGCGCTAAAGATATCATGCGTAAGTTAAGTGTGCAGATGCCCACTTACCCTATCCAGGTATTTGGTATGCCTACATGGGATATCATGAAGTTCAAAGAGCCTGAGTTTAAGGGTATGCAGATCTATTATTCCTCTCCTTATTTCAATGATAAAACCGATGCATACAGCCGTTATATCACTGATTATTTTAAGAGAGTGTATAAATCCCGCCCTTCTGATATGGCGTTTAAAGGCTTTGAGCTGACATGGTATTTTGTAAAACAGTTATCAGATAAAGGTGTTTATTTTAATAGCAATATCAATGATCCTTCAAAGAAAATATTCAGCGATTTTAATTATCAGCCTGTTTATCTGAAAGAAGGAGAACCAACTCCTGATTACTTCGAGAATAAGAATATTTACATTATTCAGAAGGGGGATAGCAATGACATCAAGATGAACGTGAAGAATTAATTATCTTATTATATTTTGAGAAGAGGGGCTTAGGTCCCTCTTTTTTTTTGCGCATGAAAATTGTGTGATTTATTTAAATCCTCCTAAAATTGCACAATTCTCCTCGGTAATTAGTATATTGTACTTATTTTTGCTTTATTATTGGAACATTATTCTATACTCTTATGAACCTGGGAAATAATAAAAAGGAAAGTACCACTGAGAACATCACACTGGACGAGAAGGACATTGCCATCCTGCAACTGCTGGAAGAAGATGCAAAAATGACGATCCGCGATCTGGCAGCACGTCTTAACCTGAGTGCTACTCCCGTTTATGAACGCATCCGTAAAATGGAACAGGCAGGCGTGATCCGTCAGTATGCAGCGATCATAGACCCCAGCAAGATTGATAAAGCCCTTACCGTACTCTGTTACATTTCCCTGAAGGAACATGGTAAAAAAGCAGGTGGAAAGTTCATCAAAGAGATCATTGCTTTTCCTGAAGTAATGGAATGCCTGAATATCTCCGGAGAGTTTGATTTCATGCTGAAAGTGCAGGTAAAAGACATGTATGCCTACCACGAATTTAACGTGAACAAACTGGGCGAACTGGATAATATCCGCCACATGGAAAGTGTGTTCGTGATGTCCGTGATCAAAGCTACCCACCGGGTAGTGTACTAGCGCTTTATGTATCCTTCATAACCCGGAAACTGGATATAAGTATTCATACTTTCTCCGCTTTCATGCACTGTTACTGCGGTACAAACCTTTCCCGCTATTTCAAACGCAATTCCTCCTTTAACATCATCATATAACTCAAGGCGTTTATGGCGCATTGTATCTTCATAAACAGCTGCACGGCTGATATGAGGGAATGCTTTCTTCACACTGGCATATGAGCTGCCTACTTTAATACCGGCCTTTGTTTTAAAAGAAGCGGTGTTAATACGGACCTGCTTTACGTGCATACCTTCATTACCACTACCTACTGCGCCTATCGATAAATATACCGCGAGGTAACGGCTGGAATCTAAACTATTGTCTGCTTTATGGCTATACCAGATACTCCATGCTTTTCCCATGGCAGCGTCACCACCGTCCGGGTGTCCCAGTTGTTTGCCTAATTCTTCTCCGGAAACCCCCAGTTTAGTGTTCCCTATGTATTTACCGGGTTCAATTCTCCACGCTGTTTGTGCAATGACCGGCTGTACGGCCGTTATCAGGAAAGTAAGTAAAAAATACAGGTTCTTCATGTAGGTATTAAGACAAAAAACAGGCCATTCATTTTTATATAAATAATGCTTACATTAATTGTATGAATCGTAAGTATTTCCTGTCTGCGCTGGCTGTTACGGGATTAGCATATCCTTCTTTTTCGAAAGTGCCTGCAATGGCAGCGCGTATAGGTATTCCCGAAGCAGCAGCCCTGATGCCCTCCTACCTGCAACCAGGTGACACCATCGGTATCACTGCCCCTGCCGGACATATTACACTGGAAGAAATCACACCGGCTATCCGCATCATGGAAAGCTGGGGGTTTAAAATACGTGCAGGCAGTACTGTGAATAAGCGCGATTTCTCTTTTGGCGGTACGGATACAGAAAGACAACAGGATTTACAGGCCATGCTGGATGACCCTTCCATCAAAGCGATCATGTGCGCCAGAGGCGGTTATGGCAGTGCGCGTATCATTGATCAGCTTAACTTCTCCAACTTTATACAATACCCTAAATGGGTGATTGGATTCAGTGATATTACAGTGCTTCATTGTCATATCAACCGCCTGTTTGGCATTGCTACTTTACATTCTAAAATGTGCAACAGTTTCCCGGATGATTTCAGCAAAGCAGAACCTATAGTACAGGAAACGATCTTATCTATCAAACAGGCCCTTACCGGACAGCGGATGCAATATTCCCTTCCTGCAGATCCCAACAACCGTATTGGCACTGCCAGCGGTATTTTAATAGGCGGTAATCTTTCTATGATACAAAGTATTGCCGCTACCAATTCCGAGCCGAATACCATTGGTAAAATACTGTTCCTGGAAGAAGTGGGTGAATATATGTACAACCTCGATCGTATGTTAAACAACCTGCAAAGATCTCACAAACTGGATAACCTCGCAGGACTGATCATCGGTGGATTTAACCGGTTGAGGCCAGATGATCCCGGAGAAGAATTCGGCAGGACTGTCGCGGATATCGTGATGGAAAAAGTAAAGGATTGTACATATCCCGTCTGCTTTAATTTCCCTGTAGGGCATCAGAAGAATAACTATGCACTGAAATGTGGGGTGATGCATAAACTGGATGTACAAAAGGATAATGTTATATTAAATGAGATAATAGTGTAGCGTTATTTCCCGCGCCACATCATATTGCTCGCTGATTTTTCATAATTTCATACACTGATGAAAAATAAAGCGCGCGGATGGCAAGTGATAACAGAATGGCTGGCTGCTCATGACAGGCAGCCCTTTGTATTCCAGGAAGAAGCCTGGGAACATTATATTCAGGGGCGGTCGGGCCTGGTGAATGCCCCTACCGGTTATGGTAAAACATTCTCTCTTTTCCTGGGTTCAGTGATCGACTGGATCAATCAACACCCAAAAGACTACAAACAAAAAACTAAGAATGGCCTGCAAATGTTATGGATCACCCCGCTGAGGGCGCTGGCCAAAGACATTGCACGTGCAATGATTGAAGTATTAGAGGAACTCGATATGCCCTGGCAGGTAGGTATACGCAGTGGTGATACACCTGTGTCTACCCGGCAACAGCAGAAAAAGCAGATGCCGGAGATCCTGATTATCACACCGGAAAGCCTGCACTTATTACTGGGACAGAAAGATTATCCCAAAGTATTTACAACACTGACCACTGTAGTGGCTGATGAGTGGCATGAACTGCTGGGTAGCAAACGTGGCGTGATGGTGGAACTTGGCCTCAGCAGGCTTCGGGGACTGGCCAAAGGCCGGGCGCCCTTGCGGGTATGGGGCATTTCAGCGACCATCGGGAACCTGGATGAAGCCCTGGACGTATTGCTGGGTAAACCTGATCCTACAGCAGTAATTGTGCGTGCAAGACTTGATAAGCAGATCGAACTGCAAAGCATACTGCCGGATGAAATTGAGAAGTATCCCTGGGCAGGACACTTAGGCACCAAATTACTGCCTAAAGCGCTGCCTATTATTCTCAACAGCAAGACAACGCTCATTTTTACCAACGTACGTTCTCAAACAGAAATCTGGTACCACGAAATATTACGGCAATGTCCTGAACTGGCAGGCGCTATCGCCCTGCATCACGGCTCTATAGATATGGAACTGCGGGTATGGGTGGAAGATGCCCTCCACGAAGGTATTCTCAAAGCAGTGGTATGTACTTCCAGTCTGGATTTAGGCGTGGACTTCCGCCCGGTAGATACTGTGATACAGGTGGGTAGTCCAAAAGGCGTTGCGCGTTTCCTGCAGAGAGCAGGGCGTAGCGGTCATCAGCCGGGAGCTGTAAGCAAGATATGGTTCCTGCCCACGCATAGTTTGGAACTGGTGGAAGCGGCAGCGTTGAAGGCTGCTATGAAGGAACAACTGGTAGAGAGCCGTATGCCGGTGCTGCTGGCGTTTGATGTGCTGATACAATACTTAATGACGCTGGGTATTTCAGATGGTTTTCATGGGGCTGAAATATGGGAAGAAATCACCGGCACCTTTTGCTTCCGTGATATGACGGAAGAAGAATGGCAATGGACCCTCTCCTTTCTTACTACAGGTGGAGAAGCGTTGTATAGCTATGATGAGTTCAAAAAGCTGGAAAGAGAAGATGACTTTTATATTTGCCGGAGTCGCCAACTGGCGTTGCGGCACCGCCTGCATATAGGGACAATTGTGAGTGATGCCATGCTGAAAGTAAAGTTCATCAGCGGTGGTTTCATCGGTGTGATAGAAGAAGGATTTATTGCACGGTTACAACCCGGAGATGCGTTTAGTTTAGCAGGGCATACGCTTGAATTTGTGATGATCAAGGATATGACTGCCCTCGTACGCAAATCCAAAGCCAAGCGGGCGATCATACCCAGCTGGATGGGCGGACGATTACCTTTATCCGCTAATTTAGGGAGTGTACTTCGCCGTACGTTTAGTGAGGCGATGTCCGGAAATACGACAGAGCCGGAGCTGAAGATCCTGCAGCCTTTATTTAATCTGCAGGAGAACCTTTCTCATGTGCCTAAAGATGATGAACTACTGGTAGAGAAGATTAATACACAGGATGGGTTCCATCTTTTTGTATATCCTTTTGAAGGGCGACTGGTACATGAAGTAATGGCTACTTTGCTGGCTTACAGGATCAGTAAACGTCAGCCGATTACTTTCTCCATTGCGATGAATGATTATGGATTTGAGTTGCTTTCTGATCAGGAAATACCGGTAACGGATGAAGATGTACATGAACTTTTCTCTCTGGAGAACCTGAGTACAGATCTGCAGACCAGTGTGAATGCGACGGAGATGGCAAGGCGTAAATTCCGGGATATTGCGGTGATTGCAGGATTGATATTTCAGGGTTATCCGGGTAAGCATAAAGCGAACCGGCATTTACAATCATCTGCATCTTTACTGTTTAATGTTTTCAGGGATTATGACCCGCAGAATCTCTTACTGCGACAAGCGTTTAGTGAGGCTTTCTTTTACCAGATGGAAGAAGCCCGTTTGCGGGAAAGCCTGGAGCGGATCTACAATAATAAAATTATCATTACAGAACCTGCGCAATTGACTCCTTTCTGCTTTCCTATTAAAGTGGATAGTTTAAGGGAGAGCCTGACCAGTGAGAAACTGGCGGACAGGATTAAAAAAATGCGGCCACAGTTTTAATATATGGAGGATGTGATTTACAATTTCCAGGAACAGACCTGGCATTTATCTGCCCACCGGGCCATCTTCTGGCAGGAAGAACAGGCGTTGATCGTATCAGATCTTCATCTTGGTAAATCTACCCATTTCAGAAAAGCAGGGATTCCTGTTCCTGCGAATATTGGTCAGGATGACCTTTATCGTTTGCAATTGCTGATTACCGCATATAATCCTGTACAGGTGATTATTGTGGGTGATATGTTCCATAGTTCCGAGAATAATGATGTGCCTTATTTTAAATTGTGGCGTCAGCAGTTTGCGCATATCAGTTTTAAACTGGTGAAAGGAAATCATGATATTTTAGGTGCGCATCTTTATGAGGCGATGAATGTAGAAGTGTACGATACGCTTTCTATCAGAGCAATACATTTTGTGCATGAGCCTTGCGATAGTTCGGATGGATATACTTTCTCCGGTCATTTACATCCGGGGATCGCAGTAGCTGGCGCCGGCAGGCAACGGTTACGGTTACCATGTTTTTATTTTGGCAGGAACTGTAGTATTCTTCCTGCTTTCGGGATGTTTACCGGTCTGGCTATGCTAGAACCGGAAGAAGATGAAGCGGTGTTTGTGATTGCTGAAAACACTGTTTTAAAAGTGAATTAATTTTATGCTGATAGCCTACGATCCGATATATGCACATCCTTTGCCTGAAGGTCATCGTTTCCCGATGGTAAAATATGAACTGATACCAGCACAGTTATTACGCGAAGGGATTATCACAGAGAATCAGATCATAAAACCCGCTCCACTGGAAGAAGATATTATTCTGCAAACACATACACTTCATTACTGGCGTCAGTTACAACAACAAACATTATCAGATAAAGAACAAAGACGGATAGGGTTACCACAATCCCCTGCATTAACATTACGTGAGATCACTATTTCCCGTGGTACAATTGACTGTGCATTACATGCACTGGAACATGGTGTAGCGTTAAATGTAGCTGGCGGCACACATCATGCTTTTGCAGACAGAGGTGAAGGCTTCTGCCTGCTAAATGATTTTGCCATTGCTTCCAATTATTTACTCTCTCAGCATCTTGTAAAAAAAATATTGATCATAGATTTAGATGTACATCAGGGAAATGGTACTGCGGCGCTTTTTATGGGTAATGAACAGGTGTATACTTTCAGTATGCATGGTGATCATAACTATCCTTTTCATAAAGAGGTTTCTGACTGGGATGTACCTCTCCCCGATGGGATGAATGATAATGATTATCTGAAAACTTTACAGGATTGCCTGCCTGTGTTGATTAATAAAGTGAAGCCTGATTTTGTATTTTATCTCTCCGGCGTGGATATTCTTGAAACAGACCGGTATGGGAAATTAAAAGTCTCTGCGCAGGGTTGTTTGCAAAGGGATGAACTGGTGTTTAACACACTGAAGAAGCATGGTATTCCCTGTGCAGTAGCTATGGGTGGAGGGTATTCTACCCGGATAAAAGATATTGTAAATGCACATTGTAATACGTTCAAAGCAGCGGGGGAGATATTTTAAGGAAAAGATTCAAAATCGGTGCAGGAAGTATTTATCCAGTTATGTCTCTTCTGGTTTTCGAACAAAAATATGTTGATTATTAATAAGTTAGGATCGTAAGATACATCAAACAACAATTATTATGATACAGTCTGTTCTATACCTTAACTTCTCCATTCCTTAACGATGTTTTCCGGTAACCCGCACTCGGCTAAAAGTGTTGAAAAGTCTTCAGGGCCTATGCTCCAATCTACTGAATAAGCCATAAATTTAGCGCCTGTAGTAACTTCATTATTCAGCTTACTGGCATTCAATAAACATGCTACTTTCCTGATCATAGATTCAGCCAGTGAAAAATCTTCGAGTTCTTCTACTTCTTGCATAAAAGCAACAAGTAAGCGTTCATGCGTATTTGCAGAAAGGTCGATATAGTAATCTCTTTCATCATTTGCAAGTAATTCCGTTAATCTGTCGGCTGATTTTTCTATTTTCTTTTGTTCTTTTTCTGAATAGATTGTCAACACAGGGCTATAATCCCCTATTTCCTGGTAGTTGATTTCTAAAATACCTAACGGTTCTTTTAAATCTTCATCTGCAAGTGTTTTAATAATATCCTCAGCAATTAATGAAGATACTTGCTCTGAGAGTTGCTGTAGTGTAATGTTTGATGGTATTTTTACATAATCATAAGAAGTACGTTTGTCACCAAATACATTTATTATTTCTTCCAGTTCGCCAGTAGAATTATAATTATATTTTTTACGCAGGGAATATTCACCTACGCCCGGCATGATATGCAGGCAATCAGCATTGATGATGCGGTCTTCTTTGTAATCATATGATTCAATTATACAGATTACTGAGGAGGCCTCTTTCAACAGTTTGGTCAGGATGGGCTTACCCGTCATTCCCGCGAACTGACGAGTATTTATATCATTCAGTATGATTGACTGAAAACCAACTTTTCTGTCACCTTCATATATCACGCGTTGTAAACTGGATGGAATGGGCGAATTCTGATTATACTCCACATACTCTATCAGTGAATCTGTATACGTGTAATAATTTTTCTGCTCTTCAAACATGGAAAAACAGGGCTTCCCTAATGCATCCAGTCCGTAAGCATAACTATGTTCCGGGCGCTCTTCTGCAGAAAGAGGGCCTTGTGCGGGGAATTTCTCTTTAGTATATTTATCTAAGCCAAATCGGATTGTTTCTGCATACACCATCTTCACAGATGTATCCTTCATCTCCTTTCTAAGTTCATATTCATCGTAAACAGTTAACCATCTGTCTATCAGATCTTGTTTCAGTGCAGGTAATGTCATTCCTAATATTTAAAACGCTAAAGGTAAGTTATTCCTGGCCGGAAATTATGACTACGATAAAAACAAGGAGGGGCAGTGCTTTTAATATATGGAAGAATAGTGTTTCTAATCGATAAGACACTTTAACAGGTATTCAGATTCTAAGAAGTATTGTTAAGAACAGGTATTGATAAGGTTCATCCTACGTTCATCCTACGTTGCGAACGTAGGATGAACCTTATCAATACCTGTTCAATGCTACTTTACATAGGGTTTTATTATAATCCGTGAAGGTGTATCATACTGTTCAACAGATCATCAACAACCTATTCTGTCCGGATTTTTCCTTTGGTGCACGGTGAATACAAGGAGGAACCTGACTTTCAGGATGATCAACCGCCAACCTCCATAAATGACCAAGGCCTAAGCTTATTGGACGTGCATTAGGTTTGGCCTGATAGTGTAGATCAAAGAAATTTTCACTTAAGAATGATTCAAATCCTTCATCTGCTCCATGATATAGCTTTTTGAGTTCATTACGTATTTCTGGAATAAGTACTTTCTTTTTGCCTTGTGAATTTGGCAATATTTCACTCGACTCGCCATAGTAAGTGCATAAAAAGGTATTGATTGGTATAGGAGAGCGATCTACATGAAAAGAATAAACATCGGTTGGAAAAAAAGGGTAGGTATCATCCCGATCATAGTATTTGATCACATTAAGGATTGGCGATGCGCCATGAGCGTTCAATACCTTCAGGTCATTTAAAAGAATTTCACGGGCAAGTTGCCCTTGTTCACTCAACTGAAGTTCACAAAGTTCCTCTGGTTCAATTGCCGTTATATTTCCGCTTAGGGCTACCTTTTTAACGATCTCAGAAAAATCACCTGTTAGTTTACGAGTCCAGCAAACCGCATTAATTTCTCCACTAAATGGCGTAGAAACAAGGTCTTGAAAATTCGTGACACAGTGAATTTGATTCTCAGCATGAGATAAATCTATCATGATAGTTAATATATCTTTCGCATATTTATGTAATTGCAAAGCTATGACATTTTACGAGGTCTGTGAATGTCGGCACTATGTGTCAGGTTGAACGACCCGCCAGATCTCCTAAGCAGTTGGCACTGATTTTTAACAAGTTATGTGACGCTGAGATTAAATTCACTGGTTAATGCGGCTATTATGTGGCGACAAACCAATTATGCAGGCCGTTAATTAAATCCTAAAGTTTGGAACACGATCTGGCAAGGCAGTTTGTAAAACTACCAGGTAGTTGGTATTTTTACAACTTCAGGGATTAAATGCTTGTCCAAAGTAAAACACCAGACGCTACTATTGGGTCTGCTTGTACAGCACTTATTTAATTCCTTTTTAACTAAATCTTATGAAGATGTACAAACTATTATGTGGATTCCTGCTGCTTTTCTGCCTGCAAACCAAAGCACAATCCAAAGATTCATTGAATGTAAAGCTGGCTGAAGCCAAACGTGAGATATTGGCGAATATCGTTATTAACGATAACGCGAATAAGGCGTTTGATTTCTTAACGCAGAAAGCAACAGAGGCGTACCAGCACGATGGATCAAGTAAAAATCTGGCTAAGATCCTTGAACGCTACCGGACATTGTTAACAGAAATCAAAGGTGCACAGACACCTAAAAGCAACAATACCGAAGAGTTTGAAGTTAGTTACGAATCTATCAAAAAAGCTAAGTTGAAACTCTGCCCTCTTTATCCTTTTTGCGATTAAGTTTGTAATAGCTCCGATTTGCGTCGACAGTCAGTTCAAACAATGGTTATGTCATAGAAAAATAAATTGGCTTATTGACCATTGATAAAATAAAGTAAAATAGCACAAAAAATGCAAAACCCGCTCTAAGAGCGGGTTTTGCATTTTTTGTGCCCGGTAGCGGTAAGTTTTCGAACCAATTGGTGTTGATTGAATGTGCAGGGTATGGTTAACCCATTAAAATAAGATCATACAAAAAACTAAGTAAGAGGGAGATATAGTGCCTCCTTTTTTTGCAATCAGGAAGTAAAATAACACAAGAGAATGTTCGGACTGTGAAGGATTTTTTTGCGGCAATGGGCCGCAGCGATAAGCAGGGTCTGCCGGCATTGTCTGCCGAAGATATTGCGCGGATCATTCCGGGCGAGGACTGGCAGATGTGCTTCCTTATGGGACGTTTAGTAGCCGGGAACCGGGGAATTAACCATAATACAGGCGTTGCCCAACCTGGATGGAAGTCTTCAAATATTGGCCAAATAGCTGATACGGGGTTGCCAGCAGCGATGGTTGGACGACACCCAATAAAGAACAAACATTATTTCCCGACAATTTTCTTTCGGTGTACATTTCCCCAATCTGTAAGATTGCTGATTATGGTTTGTAGCGTATTGCCGTGTTCCGTAAGTTCATACTGAACTGTTATTGGTTGAGTATCTAAAACGGTTCGTTTAACCAACTGGTTTATTTCTAATTCCTTTAGTTCTTTACTTAGCATTCTGTTGGAAAGTCCTTCTATATCATTCAAAATATCGGAAAATCGCCTTTTACCGTAACAGCAAATAGACGAAATAATCGGAATCTTCCATTTCCCGTTCAGCGCGTCCATTGAATCTTGTACGGCTCTCATTCTTTTCTTTTGTTCCTGTTGGAACTCTTCTATTTTACACCCCATAATGTTACCTGGTTACACCGATGTTACTGTTATTTTTCAGCACTAAGTTACTAAAAATAACCTTCAGAGACTACCTTCGTCACTCAATCTTAAAAAAAGAAATAATGAGTAGATTAAAAAATAAAGTAGCAGTTGTCACAGGTGGTAATAGTGGCATTGGGTTTGGCATTGCCCGGGAATTTAAAAATGAAGGTGCTAAAGGAGTTATTGTCGGCAGAAATCAGGAAACTTTGGATAGTTCAGTGGCTCAACTTGGAGATAATTTTATAGCCATAAATGCCGATGTAACCAGCCTTGCCGACCTGGAAAGAGTGTTTAAAGAAACATCTGAAAAATTTGGTAAAATAGACGTGATTGTAGCCAACGCGGGTGGTGGAGCTGTAGGAACTGTGGCAACTATTGGCGAAGCCGACTATGACAAGACAATGGATTTAAACCTGAAAAGTGTTTACTTCACTGTTCAAAAAGCATTGCCCTATATGAATGATGGTGGTTCTATTATTCTTATCGGGTCAAATGCTGCACATCGGGCATATGCGAATTTTACGCTTTATGGCGCTGCAAAAGCGGCTGTAATCTATTTAGCAAAAGGATTTTCAAGCGACCTTTTAGATAGAAAAATCAGAGTAAATGTAATAACACCAGGTACAACAGATACACCAGCATTTGAAAAGTTTGTTCCCGCAGAACAAATTGAAGCTGTAAAAACACACTTTGCAAGTGTAATGCCGACAGGCAGGATTGGGCAACCATCCGACATTGGTAAAACAGCAGTTTTCCTGGCCTCTGATGATTCCTCTTTTATGCTTGGTGCTGAGCTCCTCGTTGATGGTGGTATGACCTATTTGGCTAAGTAATTGAACCCACGCGGGGCACGAGTTTGTAACTCGAGCTGCTAATTAAAATAATTTTCAAAATGAGTAAAGCAGAAAACAAAGTAGCGAGCTACGCAATTGTCGGCTTCGGCAATATCGGCAAGGCGCTGGCCAAGGCGTTTGCCCGCAACGGCATCGAAGTATCGGTCGCAACCACGCGCGCACCGGAAAGCTTTGCATCCGCCGCGGCCGCGATCGGACCCGAGATCATTCCCACAACACTGGCGGAAGCTGTCAAGGCGGACGTCATCTTTTTGGCTGTGCGTTTTGAATCGCACCCGGATGTCGCAAAGGCACTGCCCACCTGGCAGGGGAAGACCATCGTCGATGTGACAAATGCCTACGGCGTACCCCCTGAGAAGCTGGGAGGACTGCCTTCTTCCAGGTTCGTCGCGCAGGCCTTCACTGGCGGTAGACTGGTTAAGGGCTTCAACCATTTAGTTGCTGCCGTCTTTGACAAAGATCCGGCCGTATACGGTGGCAGGAGAGTCGTGTTCCTGGCGAGCGACGATGACGGCGCAGCAGCGGAGATTGGTGCGCTTGCGGAAAATCTCGGTTTTTCACCAATCCAACTTGGCGGGCTTTCGGAAGGTGGACTGCTTGTGCAGGCGCGCGGAAACAGTTGGGGTCAACTGATCTTTAAGGACCTGGTCAAGTTCGGCTGATGAATAGTGATGAGCCCAGGTGTTTTTTCAAATTATAATACTTAGGTTAAAAGTCCCCGGACAGTGAGTGTCTGGGGACTTTGCTTTTCATAGCACATAATCAAAGAATCAAGTGCATTTTATGTCGTAACGCTCTTTAATAGAGGAGTAGATGGTACCTTGCGAACAGGACTCAGCCTAAAAGGGGGAAATCTTTTTATAGAATTAACGATAAAGAAATTCATTGTGGAATGATTAATTTAGAAAAATTGACGTTACAGAAATAAACAAAAAGCGAGCGCACAACAACGTGTATAAGAAATAGCGGGGGGCGTGGTAAATTGAAGGTCTTTACTCTAATGAAGTTTTGTACCAAACTAAAAGTGAAGTGCTTTTAAATCGCTACTTCTCATACATGAAGTAGTATGTTTTCAAACTAATTGATATTGATAATATGTAGATTAATATCTTCTTAGGAGTCCTGATACTATTTACTGGGTTTAACATCAAGTTAACTTACCGGAGTCAGCAGAGGATTATTTTTGCAGAATTCATCCAATTGTTTGACTATGAATAAAGAATATCAGGAATGGTTTTCGCAAATCAAATACAAGGTTCAGAAGGCTCAATTAAGAGCTGCTCAAAATTTCAACGTTGTTCTGATTGAACTTTACTGGGACTTGGGACGTGAAATTGTAGCACGCCAGAAAGATTTTAAGTGGGGAGATAACTTTCTTCAGCAGCTTGCAATTGACTTAAAATCAAGTTTTCCTCAAATAAATGGCTTCTCCCGGAGAAATCTATATACCATAAGGCAGTGGTACCTGTTCTTTTCACAACAATTTGAATTTGTGCCACAGGCTGTGGCACAATTACCCTGGTCATATCAAAGACTACTGATTTCCAAGGTTAAAGATATTGATATCGCTATTATTTACGCGAATTCCACTCATAAGAACGGGTGGTCCCGAGATACCTTGGAAGCAAATATAAATGGAAATTATCATTTGAGATTAGGTAAGGCAGATCATAATTTCGCGGCAACTCTTCCAAAACCACAATCAGACCTTGCAGTTGAAAATATAAAAGATCCTTATCATTTTGATTTTCTGGGATTGGAAGATGATGCACAAGAACGTGAAATCGAACAGGCCTTAACCCAAAGAATAACAGATTTTATGCTGGAGCTCGGAAAAGGGTTTGCATTTGTTGGCCGTCAGTACAAATTAGAAATAAACGAAGCTGATTATTTCCTTGATTTGCTCTTTTACCATCTGCATCTTCGGTGTTATGTAGTAATTGAATTGAAAGCGGGGAAATTTAAACCAGAATATGCTGGTAAATTGAACTTTTATTTATCTGGTGTAGATAGTCAATTGAGGCATCCTGATGATAGTAAGTCTATTGGTATTATTTTATGTCGGATGAAAGATAAGATAGAAGTAGAGTATGCTCTTCGTGACTTGAATAAGCCTATTGGAGTTAGCGCCTTTGAATTATCTGAGATTATTCCTGAAAATTTAAAAACGCAGCTTCCTACTATTGAGGAAATGGAGAATAGTTTGGTGGATTAATGTTAGATAGGATCAGAAAATTAGTATTCTACTTGTCATATCGAAAGAAGATCAGAAATATTTGTAAATGGAATAGCAGTCAATTATCTCCAAACAGAAATGCACTGAATCCTATAATAGGAGGAAGAAACCTTTTATATCTTGATACACGCAATTACACTAATAATTCCAGTGATATAGTCTTTTCAAAATCTGATAGTAACATTGCTGAAATCGTACGGATGTATTTGCAAATGAGAGTAAAGACCTTTATATGATTGAGGGGATCCGTTTTCCTGTAAATCAATTCCCCGTTTACAGTTTAAATCAACCAACTCATTCGAGTGAATTATTTTGTATAATTGCTTCATGAAAGTAACTATTATGAAACAATAAAGCGGTTGATTCGAAAGAGTGCTTATCAAAGTATTCCATTTTTTCAATACAGCTTATCTGTCGGGCAGTAAATCTGTACTTGGCAGAGATTGTCCGGTTCTTTCACCTATCTTGTATTAGTTCTGTAATCAAAGACCTATGCGTATACAAATAAAATGGAGTTTTTTTTTCGGCATGTTAATTTATGCAGTAACTGCTGCTGCGCAGCAAAAAGAAACTAATGCAAAAATAACTGCGGAGGAAATTGTACAGAGAGCTATAGACAATGCTGGAGGAGATAAAAAATTAAAAGCAGTTAAATCGGCTGAATTCATATCGCAAATTATAACCGGCGATAATGATACTTTATATTTTTCTGTAAAAAGAAAGGGATCTGATAAATACTATATCAGTGTTATGAGCTTCCGTTATGAGAATACAACGACCGTATTTAATAATGGCAATGCAGTTTTGATCAAAAACAATACTGCAGAAAGAATAACAGATCCCATAAAATTAGAGTCCCTGGCATTAAATTGCTATTCTTCAATTGATTATGGATACAAAAAATTGGGCTATAAGCTTAGTCGGATAGAAGACCTGCAGTTTTCTAACTTCAATTGTTACGGGGTACTTGCTGAATCACCATTAGGAAGTAAAACAGTCAACTATTACGATAAAGAGACGGGAAATTGTATTATGATCATGTATCCCTCCGGAAGCAGAACCATATTCAAAAGCTTTCTGCCTTACCAGGGACTTTTATATGGCAAGGACTTACTGCTAAGTGATGCAAAAGGTAATATCTCCACTTCCTTTCTTCGTGATATTAAAATTGATAAAAACCCAGATGATAATTGGTTCAACCTTCTGCCGATTGGTGATTGCAGACCTCCTGCTATTTTTAAAACGGGGCGTTTCCAATATGTTAACGGAAATGATATAACTGCTATCATGACCAGAGAGGAGAATAAACAGATCGAGTCAGACACAGAATATAAAATCGAATGGCTTTCGGACAGCGACTACCTGTTACATCGGCTAAAGTATGTATCAGCACCACCCATAAATGAGAACATAGAATATTTTAAAGTCAGGATAACATCGTGGCGTGGGAATAGGTACTATTGTCAATATATTACATCGGATAATCAAGCTGGCACCTGCGCATTTGAGAAGATTGAATAAACATAAATAGTAAACCCGCTCTATGAGCGGGTTTACTATTTATGTACCCGGTAGCGGTAGGTTTTCGAACCAAATGATATTGATTATAAAGATGTTATGTAGGAATTAAACTAATTTATTGGAATAAATCAATCATCTCTTTGTTTTCAGATGCTGCGGCCATCCTGTTGCCAAGCGCCCATATCTCTGCTTCCCATTTTTCCAGGAATCAGTATCAGGGTTATTGAGGCTTATAAATGTATCAATATTACGCCCGGATATTCTTACAGTATAACTTACTCCGTCTAAAGCTATTCCTTTGCTGCCTTCAAATAAATTGAAGTTGAAAATACCCCTTAAATCAGTAATACCGGGTTCAGTGTAGATTTGACTAATTTCATCTTTATAAATGAAAATCCCCTGTACCAGCCCTCCTGGATTTACCTTTTCACGAAATCTGCTTTCATTATACTTAATGGCAAAAATCCCGCCTTTCCCGAAATATAAATGGTCTACTGTTACCATCCAGATATAGTCGATTGAAATATCGTTTTCACGCCAGCCGCGTTCATTTCTTATTACCTGGGGACCACTCTTAAATGCTGCAAGGCCCAACTTGAGTGCAAGTGATTTTTCAAGTTTATGAAAATGTTCAGGACTACCAATCATTGGATTGTTTATTGGAAACGTTTAGGCTTTCTCTTAGTAAATAAATACCCGTTAATAAGAATTCCTTTATTTGTCACAGTGGCTACAAGCTGTCTTGTTCTTTTAACTTCCACCTCAGCACCATCGCTTTGCGTTATTACTTCTGTGGCACAATAATCACAACTAATTTCAGTGAAATTAATCGTTAATAAATCTTTGTTTCTGTTAAAGGCTCCTTTGTAATAGAAAAAAGCTCCATCCGATGCTGAATGCAAGGTGTCTTTTTTATAAACAGAAATGGGGCTTTGATCCCAGAATATACTGTCGCCATGAATTGTCATCTGCGTCAGGTGATACCACTTTCTTTCCGGATGTCCGGGATCGGTATAACATTCTTTAAGCCCTGCACTATCTGTTGAACACATTTCTTCCAATCCAATGTAGAAACCGTTTAACGAAGTTTGTGCAATAGATATTAATGGAAAGCAGCAAACCAGCATTATGAAAAGAATCTTCTTCATTAAGGAATTTTATTTTTAATCTCATCAATGCTCTTTTCAAAGAAATAACTCATCCAGTCGTGTAAGTCCGACTCTGACGTGACAGGTATACTGCGTCAGCCGGTTTGGGAAATTGCGCCGTGACTTTAATTTGTTTCAATCCGAATCCATTTGCTACAAAATGCCAGTTCCGAAGAACCTGTGTAATCAAAAAAATCTACAGCAACAGCTTTCCGTATTTTAAAACAAGTTACAAATCCATCACTGAGAATATCTATAACACCCTGGCCGTTTTTCAATATTTACTTTTATTTACAGAATTGCAGTTATTTTAGCATTTATTACCTGTAATTTAATCACAGTTCGCTTCTTGTTGTAATTGTCCATATAAGATACAATATATACGTCGTGCTTTTGGGCATCCTTACCTACAAACAATGTCCTTACCCAATCAATATCAGCATCCTGTGCATCTATAAAAGGATCACTATCCAGCTCTTCCTTATCTATTTTATTTAACAATTTAGCTGTACAATACCGCTTTTTGATTATATCCAGTTTTTTCTCCGTACCCTCGCTGCTTGCGACTTGAGTAATATAACTGGTATAAAACTGCTTTAACATAATAATGTTCTGATCCGGAGCTGCTTTGGTCTGCGCCTTACATGTAACGCTGAAAATAATTACTAAAAAGGAGATTAGAAGTTTTGATTTCATTCAATGCAATATTTGTATAAAAATACATATTATCTACTTTGCTGCCGCAGGTGGGACCTCCCCACAAGGAAATATAATAAAGGTCACCTCTGAAATTTTTGAATTTAGAATTAAATGTGATAACGGCTGCTGTTATTAATTTGCTTGTATATGAACAACTATAAAAATGTCTTTGGGTGACCACCCAATGAATCGTTTACGATAGTTAAATAAACGCAAATGTTCCGAGGTTTTTTGGGGTAGCAAACTATTTTTCTACTAATTTATCACCTCATCGGTTATTATTATATAATGAAGCATAGACAGCTTCCAAATTTAAATTAATTATGGCTATTAAAGTAAGCGTCCATTTTTAGGATGCTTCCCTTAAAGCCAGATATACAGATTTCATTATTGCGTCATCTATAGGAAATGATAGCTTATTCCTAGTGTTCTTTCTGATCTTAGGGTGGATCACAGGAGACAGGATCAAGGTGTCGGGAGGACTTCAATAAGTGCAGCATAAAAACAAAAAAGCCGGAGATAATATCTCCGGCTTTTCGCCAAGTGCCCAGTAGCGGTAAGTTTTCGAACCAATTAATGTTGATTATAAGTGCTTTGTGTAAAAAAGGTCTGTTAAAATAGTGAACATAGGAAAAGATCCTTTCCTATTATATCTTTGACGTATGTTTTCAAATCCTAAATTTCTCAGATCTATAGCACTGCTGATTATAATATTTGTAGCTGCCTGTGGCAAAGACAAAAATGATCACAGTGTTGATATCAGCACTAAACCTAATAGAGTATATTATGGTTTTTATCCAAATAATATAGCATTTTATACCTGGAGTGATAGTATTTATTACCTCTCTGATGGACGTATTGATAAGATAATATCTAAACGTCTGGATTACTTGTATGATAGTATTTATTCTCAGTTTGGATATAATACCAATGGGCGGGTAGAGACATTAACAATGAGATCACGTGGTGGTTTTTATAACGAGGATTATGATTTTCATTACGACGCTCTGGGCCGAATGGATAGTATGCACGTATTAGAATATGGTTCACTCACGGATACAATAAATGGCAAGTTTTTTTATGATAAAAATGGAAGGATCAGTGAAGTGAAGATGTTTGCGATACCAAAGGATACCCCTGTTGTATTTGCACATGTTTATTACTTTAGGGATGCTGCTGGAATATTGGATTCCAGCAGAGTTGTACGTGAGATTAATGCCTTCTCGTATACGGAGAGCTCTGCAACAATTACGTATAATAATGCTAAATCTCAGCAAAAAGCGTTTATAGACCATGATTATTTGTTGTTTCTGGCATTGAGAGATAACCCCCATTTGTTTTCCTCAAGTGGAGAGCAAAATATTAGCGATCAACTGTTGAATCCGGATCAGTTAATATTAAAGAGCTACTCCAGAAGTTGGCGCAATAGTGGTAATACAGCGAATAATGCGGTGGTCACTCCTTTTACGGCGGATTATTATTACTATCCTAATCAATTTGTAAAGACGCTCAGTATCTATTTTTCATCTAATGAACGGCTCAGGCTTGTGCTGAGATTTGAATATCCCGGGTACAAACTGGATTAAGAATGTTAGGGAGCCAACGGCAGGGCTAAAATGTTTAGTCATCACAACTTCGACATTCCCGAAAAAGCTGATTTTCTCAGAAAATAGCCTTCGAACTGTTCGTATAAAAATATCATGGCTGCAAATCTTTATAAACTTCAATGCATAACGGTTAATAAAAATGTATTTGAGGATTCGAACCTATTCTAAACATCAGAATGCCACATCAATAGTGTTGGCAAATTGTTACATGTTTGAGAATAATCACTAGATTAATATGCCCTATGCGAGATGACGAAATAAAACTAACAGTTCGCTTTACTACTGCAATGATCCGATGCCTGTTATATACCATGGCTTCAGTTTTAATATACATTTGCGGGGGACAAACGCGCTTAATGTGGATATTGCTAATTACTTCCTCTGTAGTGGCTTTATATAACTGGATTTGTTTATTAAGGGGAGAGGTGGTTTTACTCATCAGTAGCGATGGTATGAAATATGAAGGAAAGATGATGAGGTGGAATACAATAGTCGATTTTGAAACTGTTACTTATCATGATTCGGAAACTGGAAACTGTACCTATTTGATACTAAAACTTTCCAATAGTTATTTGAGTGTAAACATCGATATCAGTAGATTAAATGCGAATGAAGAGCAAATCAGAGAGTGGATAAAAATGTATACTACACTACCTGTTGATAAGGGGCATCATACTAACCCCATATGATATTCCTGTAATTTTAAGTGGGTTTTCCGATGATTCAAAGACGTTAGATATTTAAGAAAGCATCCCTTCCGCTGCGTTACGAGATCTTTATCATTCAACCGATATTCTGAAGGCCAATCAAGGATTCGAACTTACTTTGGGTTGATTAGGAAGGAGTTATAAGTTGAGTTAAACTGACTTAAATAGAAAATCCGCTAGTACAGCGGATTTTCTATTTAAGTGCCCAGTAGCAGTAAGTTTTCGAACCAATTATGTTTGATTATCAAACAATTAATAATCTCCCAATACACCAATCGCATCAAAATAACGACCTTTCTAAACTAATCGCGCATGCTCGTACAACGCTTTGCTTGGGAATATGCTATCAAGAGTTTACGACTACCTTGTCAGCAATCGAACTTGTATAGAATTAATGCTGGTTCTTCGTGAAGAATATGGATTATTTGGTGGGATAAAAACTATGGAACAGCTGAAGTAAAGGGAATGTTAGAAGATTGTTTTTATAGGAAAAATAAAAGCTGATTTTTTAGACCAGCTTTTATTTTTTGTCCTCGGGCTTGTTTTTCAACATATAGCTCAGACACTATTGCTGACCAATGATCAGCGGTTGCCTTTCTTTAGTTTTATCATATTCTATTTCTAAATAATAAACACCTGTTCTGAGTCCGCCGACATTAAGCTGCGCATTATTTACATTAGCGTATTTCTGTTTTCTTAACAGATTCCCCATCTGATCGTAAATACTTACGTTAGTAATCTGCGGAGCCACTGTTAGTTTTTGAGCCATTGGGTCTGTATTCGGTTTAGGCTGTATATTCAGGGTACTTACCGCAGGATTAGGGGATACAGCAAAAACCAGGGAACGCGGACAACTACTGTAAACCGTTACACCATCATGCACGGTCTCACCACAGGCATTCGTAGCTGTAATATTAACACCACCGCCACCATATACACTCACATAGGAGGATGGAGAAGTGGGACTATATACATTAATTGTACTGCCGGATGTAGTTGTGGTAGTCCAGACATAATTGTTAAGCGGCATATTGGGAGCGGTATTGACGTTCCAGCCCTGCCATCCACCGCTACATGATCCGCTCTGGTTATAGGTAACATTCATCATCGACATTGTACTTACAGCTTTTGTAGCAAAAATACAGTTCGGCAAACTGGCGGTAAGTGTAACATTGCCTGAGCCGGTCTTCGTTAAGGTTACAGAATTACCGGAAGGACTGATTGTAACGTACCCGGCAGGTGAGGCGGTCCATGTAACTGTTTGTCCGGCTGGTACACCACTTACTGTATAAGTGGAGGAAGAACAGAAGGCTGCCGCACCGGAAATTACCAGATTTGCATTAGGTGGCGCTGCACCTACACCTACAGCATACCAGGCATCGGTCACTGCTTTCACCTGACAACTACCCGCGCCATATAACTCAGTAGCGGCATTGATGGTAGCTGTCCGTGCATCAGCATATTGACTTTGGGGCTGTAGTTTACCGGTAGATTCTGCATTCCATATAATATTGGCAGCAATGGTTATTCCCTGAGCTGTTACGGAATAACTATTCCCAAGATCATTGGTGCCACTGCCACCCTGACTCAATAGGTAAAACCAGTGACTGATCACAGTACTGTTTTTATGTGGTTCATTATTGTAGTCCCAGTAGCTACCATGATAGGTATCGGGATAAGATAATGAATTTGGATCAACCATAGAGCGAAGGCAGGGTTGTCCGTTTTTCATGATTTCTTCTCCTATCAGCCAGGTTTGTTTGTAAGGCGATGCGTAGTATTCTATTACAGCTCCCCATATATCACTGAGACCTTCATTCATCGCCCCCGGTTCGCTGGCGCCACCTGCAAGACCGGCAGTATACTGACAGATACCATGACCTATTTCATGGGCGATTACATCAAGCGAGGTGACTGCTTTAAATTGAGTAGTTCCATCCCCGTAAGTCATACTATGCATGGTAGGGTCCCAGAATGCATTATCATTATTGGAGAACTGGCTGTTAATTCCATGCAGATCTGCATGTACATAACCAAATAATGTAGCGCCCAGATTATCATAACTATTCCGGCCTCTCACAGAGGCCCAGTAGTCAAACACTTTCTCAGTACCCCAGTGTACATCCTGACCGGCATTGGCGGTAGTCCAGCTGGTAGCTGCATTACTGAAGTCAACTGCTGCCGAATAGTTGCTTCCGTTTTGCATGTTCAGTGTCTGTATCTGTGCACTGAGTGCACCAACAGACCTGGTTTCCCTAAGACGGAAACCGCCGGTGTAAGAGTCGAGGGTAACACTTTGCGAACCGCTGTATAATGTTGCGACGGTTCCGGCGGTATTCGCGTCCAGGATCAGTTGCTCCCTTCCAATCACATTTCCGGTGATAGCATCTATATATACGTTGTTATCACTCAACGGCACTACTGCATAGATGTGAAATTTGTAAGCCAGCCGGAAGGAGTGAGTAATACTGTCATCCCTGCTGATTACCAGTTCTCCTTTAGGGTAAAGGGTTGCTTTGGGATCTTTAGTTACTTCCTGATATCTTTTTTGTGTGAATTCATCTTCCCATCCGTAAGTTCTGGCATGAATGA
Source organism: Chitinophaga oryziterrae (assembly GCF_009758125.1). Lineage (GTDB taxonomy): Bacteria > Bacteroidota > Bacteroidia > Chitinophagales > Chitinophagaceae > Chitinophaga > Chitinophaga oryziterrae. The sequence goes on along the minus strand of NZ_WRXO01000001.1, from coordinate 544,504 downwards.
AATTAAGTGCATTTTTCAGGGCAGTTTTTTCATCCACTTTCACCTGGACAGACGGTTTGCCAATGTTCTGAAAGAAGCCATTTGCTGATTCGATGATACCGTTCTGTGAATGTACAGCATAGGTACCGGTGGGCACTTTGTACCCCTTATAATACTGCTGATACAGGAGATGATCACGGTCTTTGTCTGTAATCACCTTATCCAGCCGCAGACTATCATCTGATGACATTTTCAGGGTTTGCTTCATAAAACCCTGAGCATTGGCGACCGGTTGAGGACGTTGTTTTGTGTCCAGGCGCATAAATTTCACCTTACCGTTGCTGGCGGTATCAGTTTGCAGGATAACCTGTTGCGCCCATAAACTTGACTGTAACAGCATGAGGCATGCGAGGAGTGTAAATTTGCTCTTCATAAGTGGAAATATTCATTGAGGGTTAAAAAATACGCAGATTAAAAAGTGTGTTGAATATAAGCTACAAACAATAAGGTCCTAAGGCTTCATAAAAAGGTATAACAACAATCGCTAACGTGGCATAACACAACTAATATAACCGAATAAATCGGAATTACAATTTATTTCAATGGCTGGCACGGCGAGTAATAGAGTAATAACGACATCAATATATAGATATTTTTGTATGCCGTTACCATAGTGATTTCAAGAACCTGGCTGCATTAATTGCTGAACCTTTATAAAGACGATTTGTCTGGCAAGAGCAAGATTTTGAAGATACATTCCTGTTCTAGATTCAAACTCAACTCCCTGCTTCAAGCAGATTAAAACGTGTTTCACTAAAAGGATACGGGTTGAGTTAAATGATAAGAAATCTCACAATTTTGTGTGTCATTCTGTATGTCAATAATAGAGATAAAACCGCGACACAAATTTAACAACCCAGAAACAAAAAAGGTTGACTATCTATTGATAATCAACCTTTAAGTGCCCAGTAGCGGTAAGTTATCGAACCAAATGGTAATGATTGTTAACAAGTTAAATCTATTGCATATATGATTTAAGAGTATCGGTCCGGGAAGAACTGTCATCTTGAAATTGTCTTTAGTTAGATAAGGACTGCGTTATTTACTAACTCTTGTTTCGGAGACGCTGAGCAATTGAATGTTATTTGCAAAATATTCCAGTGCTTTTCTGAATGATCGGTTCATAAATGGCCTTCTTTAGATTTTTAGTCACCCCTAAAATATCGGAAAGTAATTATTTTGCATGTTTAAACATACAGAATTCGCCTTATTTTGTCGGATGCAACAGACAAAATGATTAATTATTGTACCTTTAAACTAGCAAACATCAATTATGGAACCACTATTTCAGTATCAGGATAACTTATTAAGAGGGGTAGACAACAAATTTAGGCGCTACCTGCATTCGGAAATAAACTGGAAACAAAGAATGATTGCCATTAAAGGACCAAGAGGGGCCGGAAAAACAACCTTGATGCTGCAATACATGAAATTTGATTTAAAAGAAGAAAAATCAAAAGCATTGTATGTTACTGCTGATCATACCTGGTTTTACAACCATACTTTGTTGGATACAGCTATGGATTGGTTTAAACATGGAGGTAGAATTTTATTCATAGATGAAGTACATAAATATCCTGCATGGTCCAGAGAGCTTAAGAATATTTACGATGGCCTGCCCGAAATGCGTGTTATTTTTTCTGCTTCATCGGCATTGGACATTTACCGTGGAGAAGCAGATTTAAGCAGAAGAGTGATCAGCTACTCCCTTGCCGGATTATCTTTAAGAGAATATCTTTCCTTTACAGAGGGGCTTACTTTTGATCCTGTAAGCTTAAATGATATACAGTCTAATCATAGGGATATTAGCAACAATATCCTGGAAAAAATTCAACCGTTACCAGCATTCAATAGATATTTAAGAAATGGTTATTTACCCATAATTGCAGAAGGTGAAGCAGAATATTTGCCTAAGCTGGAGCAGGTGATCAATGCTATTGTAGATACAGACCTCGCATATATTGCCAGTTATAATGCAGGTACTGCTGTAAAAGTAAAACGGTTGTTGGGTGTAATTGCAGAATCGGCTCCGTTCAAGCCTAATATGTCTGCACTGGCACGTAAGTTGGAAATAAATAGAGAAGCCCTGTATGAATATGTTTACCAGCTTAGAGATGCAAGATTATTAAATATCCTTTCTGCAGAAGGAAAGGGGGTTTCGAGGCTGCAAAAACCGGATAAGATTTTTCTGGAAAATACGAATCTTGCTTATGCAATAGATACCCACCCGGATAAAGGGAATATCAGAGAAACTTTTCTCCTGAATCAATTATTGAATACAGGAATAGATGTTACATCACCAGTAGAAGGAGATTTTTCAACTTCAAACCTTATAATAGAAGTTGGAGGCAAATCAAAAACTTCTAAACAGGTAAAAGATGCAGAAAATTATCTGGTTGCAGCTGATGATATTGAAACGGGCTTTGGTCCAAAGGTTCCTCTTTGGCTCTTCGGTTTTCTGTATTAATGCACTGCTATTTCTATTATAGGTTTTTAAATCAATTTTTGTGCTTATTCTCAGTAATGGTTCCGATCTTACAAATAAGGATGTGTATGTCAGAAACCTTTATATGAATGGAAAGCAGAAAGCAAGTCCAATAGAAAGGAATGATCTAAGTAAAGATGAGCGAAAGTTATATGGTGCGGCCAGGTCATCTGGAAGTAATGACCCAGACGTGGATAAGATCTTCTATGATTTTACTGATCAACGAAATGGGGCAGGGATAGTTTCAAATAAATTTGATGGGCAAATATTTGAATATAGGGAGGCCGAAAAAAGAATTCCTGTGATTAAAGATTTGCACCAATCTTTTTCCGGTGGTGTCTTTGCATTTACAGGTATAGCTGATATTGTTGGCAGTGGTGTTAAAAATGGGACATTGACACTTGATTATCCTGGTGGAGAAAAAATACTTAAGCTATTAAAAGATATAAAGGAGGATGGCGGTATTAAAACTGCGGAAATTACATTGACATCAAGTGTATCAGGAGCAAGTTTGGAGGAATTTGCAGCATATAAGCGAGGGTTAGAGTACGCCGGAAAGCAGTATCAGGCATTATTTAATAAAGCAGGTGTGAAAAATGTGAGAATTAATGTTAATGCGCTTCGTGATCAACCAGGAGGTTCTGGAGGAATTGATATAAAATTAAAACGTTAATATTTCAAGGATATGTGCAGATTAAATCCATCTTTTATGATAATAGTAACAGGCATACTTTTTACTATATCTTCTTTTGCGCAAGCTAAAAGATCAAATCAACGTGAAGCATTCTATATGCCTGAATATCATTGTTATTTCGAATCAGATAGCTGTTCCGGTGAAATAACAATGATTATCCGGGATATGAGATATGTGAGAATTAAATTACTTAATAACTGTAATGAAATAGATGTTCAATGCTTTAACCGGAAAGACAGTTCATTGATTGAATGTGGTAAGTATAAGAATGTTAATAACATAATAATCCAAAAAGCACTTGCCAGGGATGTCTCATTCAGCAAAAGCAGAATAGTCGAAACTAAAAGTAACCAATTGCAACGTATAGGGCAATGGAATATTTATAGTAAATCCGGTGAATTGATAAAGACTGAGCAATATTAGGAAGGTATGGCAAGAATAGTAATGGTTTTAAGTGTTTTCTTCTTATTCAACAATACCTCTTATGGGCAGTATTCTTCTAAGGAAATTTATGAAGAAGCATTTTTAAAAATTAGTTTGTTGTTGCAAACAAAAGATCCGACCTGTTTTAAAAAGGCGGTATTTATCACGGAAAACGTTTATTTAAATAATAGTATTACGTATGATGAATTTGAAGATGAAATTCAAACTCTTGTTAACCTTGCGTGGTTAAGGGTTAAGAATAACAGACATCTCCAATATAAAATGGAAGACAGTCTAAATCTGATAAAGAATCTAGCAATTTTCAATGTAATTAGCGATACTACAAGATTAAGTAGTATAATGGGGAAAGATTTAATTGTTTATCCATGTAGATATAACTTCCAGGATCCTCAAGGTGATAAAGATTGGACAAGTACATTTGTTATTTCTCTTCTGACAACGAATGAAGGTAATTGTCGTTCCCTGCCTTACTTATATAAAATTCTTGCCGATGAATTAGGCGCAACTTGTTGGCTTTCTTTTGCTCCTTATCACATTTATATAAAAAATCGTTGTAAACAAACAGGGTGGTATAATACAGAGCTTAGCAGTGGTCAGTTTCCTGTAGATGCCTGGATAACAGCATCGGGGTATATCTCAATGGACGCAATAAGAAGTGGTATTTATATGGATACCTTAAGTAACAAGCAGGCACTTGCAAATTGCATGTTGGATCTAGCTAAAGGGTATGAGCGAAAAACTCATAATTATACAGATAGCTTTATTGTGCGTTGTTGTGATTTGGTTTTGAAGTACCACCCTAATAATATTAACGCAATAGTCTATAAAGCGGAAGTCTTGAAAAAGGTCTATCAAATTTCTAAAAATTCCGGCGCGGAATTGGCCGTCAGTCTTTACCCCAGTATGGAGACTTTATATCTAAAAGCCATGGATTTGGGCTATAAGGAGATGCCAGAAAGAATGTATCAGGAATGGATACAGTCTTTATCCGATCAGAAGGAAAAATATTCGGATAAAAACCATATTCGTAACAGCCATTTGTAATTTTTTTTTCGCTGAAAATAAGATATAAAAGGCTATTCCACTTTTGGGATAGCCTTTTATATCTTATAGGACTTACACAAACGAAGTTATATCAGAATACGGCAGATGACTAATTGCCGCAGATTGATCTTTGGGTTTATGCCTTTTATATGTCTGCTGTACCTGCCTTGTAGTGGTATGTCCCATTAGGTAAGCAATGGTTACATCGTCCACATTCTGATCTTTCAATAAGATTGAAAAACTCAAACGGGCGCAGGACCAAGTAATATGCTTACAGATCTTTGCAGGTTTTACCCATTCATTAAGCACCTTATTACAGCCATTCGCCGTTGGAAGATTAAAAGCCTTGCTGCTTGCCCCGAACTTGCCCAGAGATAACCTTTTGATTTCTTCCAGGATGGCCAATGCAATAGGATGAAGGGTCAAGGTTACTGGCTTCCCAGTTTTCTTTTGGATAATCCGTGTTATCAATACACCTCCCTGAATATCCTTCCATTCCATTTTTTTGACATCTACCCATCTTAATCCTGTGTAGCAACTAAAAAGGAATGCCAACTTAACTTGCTGATTAAAACACGGTGTATTTAACAGGGCTATATATTCTTCTGCTTCCAGATGTTCTTTTAAAGATACACTAGGATTACTTACCGCTGGTATATCTTCGGTAGGGTTTATCCTGAAATAACTATCCCTGGAGGCGGCCTTTATCACCCATTTAAAACGAGCATAATAATTTGCTGGTGTTTCGCCTGTAAGTTTATCAAGGAGGTATCTACGGAACCGCTTACAGAAGTTCTCCGTGATATCAACCGGGGAAATGAAATCACTTTTTATGAACTCTTTAAATTTGGTAAGGCAGCAGGTTAGATGCCTGTTTCCTTCTCTTTTATTTAATTTGATATACTCCTCAAAATATTCGATGAAATTGGCCTTGAACTTATGGGTAGGAATAATGGACGTACCTATAGCTTGTTGCTCTATGGTTAACTGGCTTTTCTTTGTTTCCAGGATTTTTAACGCCTCTTTGTTGAAGTTTTTCTGTTCCTGGCCATTGGGCCTGGCATAAATAAAGATACCAGTAGAAGGGCGTTGTCCTGGTCTCCGTCCAAGGTCATAAAAGAAATGAATTTTATCTCCTTTCTTGTTTAGCTTTTCTCCAATGTTCATAAAAGTGTTTTTTTAATGGTGACAGCAGAAAGGCTCAATGAATGTGCCATGCCAATAAAAAAAGACCCTAGAGAAACAACGTCTAAGAGCAAACGAGAGTTCTTGTGAAAAGGTGAGAAAAAGAAACTTGAAATTAATTTTTGCAGCCAGCCTATAACTCTTGTCAGTACTGACATTACGGCTTTCGAATGACTGCCAAAACGGAGTGTCATTTGGAGTGTCAAATCGGGTGTTTTAGCCACATTTTTAAACATAATTCCCCTTGAATAGTGCCGGAGGTATTCCGGTTGGATGCCTGCAAAACTGAGTGTCATTGCGAGTGTCATTTGAGTGTCGTAAATAGTGGTAGAAAGGGTTAAAAAGCGTGATTTTTGACACTCAGCACATAAAAAAAACTCTGTAAATCAATGATTTACAGAGCTATAAAGTGCCCAGTAGCGGTAGATTATCGAACCAAATAATATTGATTATCAGTAAATTAGTGTTAAATGATGGATATTCTTAAGCGTTAATAAAAGCTAAAAACAATATTAGATACAGAATCAGTAAAGTCTATAATAGTAAATACTTTTTTCTCACAATGTCTACGACTGGCATTTTCCCAATATTTTAGAATAATTCGAATCTAATTGAAACATGCCGACAAATAACAACATTAGATAGTTCTTGATATTAATTCCAGTAGTTAACATATTTACAGATGTTAGTATTTGAGGACCATTATATGAAACACCTCGACATTATCTGACAGGTAACCGATCTACTCTGACAAGCTGTAAGCATTCACAAACAGGATAGGATATCCAAGATGTTATTGGACCTGTGATCCGATATAAGAAATTAGTTTACGGTGTTGCGGATTGATTAAATATGAGGTTGGCCATTAATCTTATAATTCTGTAGTATACTTTGTGAAAAAGTATGATAATAATAGCTACTAAAGCTTCCCCGATTGGTGTGAGAGTTTTAATAACTGGAGAACTCGTCGACTAATCATAATATATTTTTACACAAGCATGGCGGTAACGGAAGATGTAATTCACTTCTTGTCCAGTCAATTTAGCAACTTTACTTTAAGAGAAACGATCTAAAAATACAAACTTGTTGGTATTTTTAGGAAGGGGATAGATGACTAGCTTTGGCTTTTAGCTTAATCTCAAAGTATTATAGATGAATATTTATAATTTATCCCCTAGTTTTTTATTGCTTTTTGCATGTCTCTTGTTTAGTGAAATTGCGTTAGCGCAGAATCAACCGGTAGAACCTTCACCGCAACAACAGGATTCAATTACTGCACTGCGAAAAGCGGACAGTGTGTTGCAAAAAAGTCAGGCATCTATAAACGCGCAGCATACCACCGAACAAAACAAGCTTGATACCCTTCAAGCTGAGATAAAAAATGCTTTTCGTTTATTTGAAGTTGCAACTCAAAAGAAAACGGCTGCTAAATCAGAGTTAGACGCGTTGAGAAATAAAATTGACACTCTTAATAAAATAGCCGAAGAATATAGCAAAAGGAAGGATGAACTTGCGAGTGACGCAGCCCAGAAACAAAAGAGCTTGGATTCGATAAATGCTGTTATAACGAGTGTAGAAGATAAGAAAGCTAAACTTGATTCAGATCTTAATAAAACCAATGCAGAAATAGAAGCAGCAAATGACGAGTTGAGTATCAGAAAGGCTGAATTGTCGAAAGTTGAAGATTCACTGGAAGTGATTGCAAAAATCGAACTGGCTCCCAAAAGTTATATAGAGTTTGATCTTAAAAGAGCAAAGGCAGAACTAGTCAATATAAATCGAAAGACTTCACCGGATGAACAACGGGAAGCAAGAGCGGAAGTCCTTAAAGCATTAGATTCGACCGGATTTAAATGCTACCGCAGTACTTTACTGGATTCTATAATTAATACAGGACAATTTTTGGATTCTTTGTGCAAGCCTTGCAGGACGAATGCAAAAGTATATGAAGTTAATATAGATGTTAATGAGGGGATTATAAGAGAACTCATTGTCAAAACCAGTTGGGGAGTGTTTCGAAATCTGCAAAGTCCTATCGATCTGGTGCATATAGGCCGGAGACTAGATGATAGACTTTACAGGGATGGAGAAAATGTTTACAAACATGAATACATCAAGATTAGCCGGATCATCAAGTATACACCAACCAGGTCCTTTAATGATCTTCCTTACACTCAGTTTAATATCACACTTTTCAGGGATTCATCTCACAAGAATGAAAGTTATTGGATCAGAGAAAGTACATCTATTAATTCCTACTTCGATGTTGCATTGTTTACTGATCTAAAAGGAATTTCCGGAGACGCGAATGGTCTTGCACAACTAACTGGAAGTGCGAGGTTCATTACCAATACTGCAAATATAAAGGGCAGCGCGTGGATATTGTTTAACTATGTTGCCTTTAATGGAAATATCGCCAAATTCGATAATGAATTCAAAGGTACATTGCTTTTGCCGGGAGATAGTATCAATAGAAGAGATCTGCTGCAGAGGGCGAAGTATACATTAGGCATAAAAGCAAACCTTATTCATGGGGTTTTGTCTCCCTTACCTAAACGCCTTATACAGGATATGCAGCTTAATGCCGGTTATTCTTTCATTGGTTCGCAGGTACTGATAATCAAACCTAAGGATCCCTCTGCGCCTGCCATAATGGATTCTTCTTATCATACTGTTACACACAATCAACTATTTATAGAACCGCTTGTTTCCTTTACCCGCTACAGAAACTTTAATATGGCGTTGAGCCTACCCTTTTATTTTATTAATCTGAAGGAAAGTTCAGGCATTTCTAATCATGGATGGGAGCCGTGGGTTAAACCTTCAATTGAGTTAATGTATTACGCAAAAAGAACTTCGTCCAGCAAAATATTTTTCAGATATTGTCACTGGATTAATCTTAAAACTAAAGTAGATGCATTTACTCAGTTTCAGATGGGATATTCGGCGAATCTTACAGAGTTGTTTCAAAGTCATTAAAGATTGAAAAGGCAATTGAAAAACTTGGTAGATTAACGGATACTTTTTGAGGCCATAGATATTTACAAATTGAAATAGTATAACTGGCGCATCTATCAATACGTGAACACAGTAGTGTAAAACAGACGAGTATGTTCTGTCTGAGTATCTTTTCTATACCTAAACTACTTAAAAAAAATTCTTACTAATGAAAATAAATAGGTTGTACGCTTACCTAATCTGCTGCTGAGTACTGTGATCCAGGAATGGATGATAGAGATATGCCGTACTTGCTTTTCCGGTAGCTGGCACCTCAATTCTCCCCGACAATTCCGCCAACTTCATAGCTAGCTCCATAAAAGTTAGTCCGGCATCACCCTCCGGTTTTAGTAACCGGGCAATATCGACATGTGACTCCTTCAGGATTTTGTTGGCGCATCGAATTCAGTCACATCAGAGAAGAGAAAGAGCATCAGAAACGCTCGTCCTTTTGAGTTGATATTAAACCGCCAGTTGAAATAATTGTTGGGATCAGTTCCGAAAAAACTGGCATCTACATGCCAGCAGGTATCTCGGGATCATCAGTTGAAAGAAAACAAACAGGAAAGTACCCATGCTCATGCAGGGTATCCATTTGCCTTTCCCACTAACTGAACAAAAGCACCTGGAGTACATCTGTGTTAGCTGCTTCGATAAAAGGTAAATGATTGTACATACCTAGTTCTCTACATGCTGTTTCCATATTGCAGGGGCAAAGGTATTTATTTCCATTAAAATTCTTTGCAGCCCTTTCGGGTAAGTTATTGATGCAGCTTTGTAAGAGTAGTAGAAGATGTATGGAAAATGCCTGATACATGTTATCTGGTACAGTTACAGGGAAAAAAGTTCTAAACTTATTGTTATTTAATTTGTTATACAATGTGTTGCCTCTGCTATTTATTAGAAACCTCTTAATTATTAGTTTTTGCAAAATGAAGCTATGTTTTATTATTTGACTACCTAATAGATTAATTACAGTGTACCATGCACTTCTGTAATTAAGGTTAGTAATCAATAATATGACCTGAAAGCAACAAAAAAGGATAACCAATTTTCTGCAGTTGAGCTTTATGGGTAGTAGTCGATCTGTTGGTTGGTGAAAATAAATAAGAATTCGGCAGCATCTTCCTTAGCTGCAATAAGGATCGCTTGCGATCTAACTCAAAATCAAATCTTCTTACTTAGTTACTGTTAATATTTAATTTCACAAATGAATAATGGCAAAAGCAACAAGAATAAAAAAGATTGATTTGGAAAAATCACTGATGCTCCGGATACAAGGAGAAGCAGGAAAGTATAATACATTGCCATGGGATATGTTAAAGAAGGTAGGTGATTCATTGCAGGAATTGATAAGATCAATAGCAAAAAATGAAATTAATAATGACCAGGCTATTGATTTGGCAAATTTCGATATTGAACTTGCAGATTTCTTTAAAGGAAGCGCTGTTCCTAATTTTAAGCTGACTCCGCGAGTTAAACCAACTGTAAGTGATGTTTATGCTCAAAGAGAAGTGGTTAGCAGGCGCTTTTCTGTGTTGATGAATATTGCTGGCAGCGGTAGCTACTTGGAATTAAAGAAGCAATATACAAGTATAGTAGTTCGGAATGATATTGCAGAGAAAGTGTATGATTTTGTTTCCAGTTTTGGTAATTCTCCTGTTGAGATTGTTAACAAAAAAGGAAAGGGATTTTCGTCACTATATTCGATCAAAAAATTTAATCCCAAAATAAAAGAGGAACTTATAAGTAAGGTAGTAGAGTTGGAATTACCCAATTCAGCCGATGAATTATTAAATGGTGTGGCAACTGTGAAAGTGAAAAAAAATAAAAAAGGAAAATTAGTGCCAAAAATTTCTGAATATTACATTTCTAAAGAAGCCAGCTTGTCATTTGCTCCGGATATTATTAATGTGCCAGGGAGGCAGTATATATTGGATTTTCCTTTACGATCTTCCCTAAGTAAGGAAGATGGACATTTTATTATTGAATGCGAAATGCTGGATATTGTAGCAACTGGGCAAACTGAGGAGGAAGCTGAGAATATTTTTAATCAAGAATTTGATTATATATATACGCGTTATAATTCACTTCCAGAAAATCAACTATCAGTTCGCCTGCTCAAGGTAAAGAAATTTATCAATCTTCTCGTTAAACAAGTTATTGAAGTATAATATGTCTATATTAGATCCTAAAAGCACAATTTCAAATCTTTGTAAAAAAGGATTTGTAAAAGTTGATTCCCATCACCATGTCCTAGAATTTTGGTATGAAGAGAAGATGATTTTACACACTAGGACTAGTCATAATAATCAGGATATTAATGATTATCTTATTTCTCAAATGAGCAAACAATGCAAATTGTCAAAAAAACAATTTATGGATTTGGCGAATTGCCCATTATCTCATGATGAGTATGTGAAGATATTAAAACAAAATGGTCTAATTATATCTTCAAGTGCAGTGCTGGCCGGAGATAAAAAGGAGAATTGATGATTCAGAAGGTGTGATGTGTAAAAGTTAAAATTTGATAATACAGCTTTGTGTCCCTGGTTCAAACTTAATCTTACAAATCGCCCTCTTTGTTCCAATAAGTGGCGACCATATGTTTTAAAAGTCCGGTGTAAGCCTTTACCTGTGAAGGCTGGCTAAAAGCATAGAATTGGTCGTGAGTAGTATGAAAGCCCATGTAGAAAAGCCAGAATCCCAGAGAAAGGTAAGGTACGACAACCAATTCCTGATCATTTATAGGACGGTGTGTTCGATATCCATCCAGAAAAATGGAATAGGCGTCATCGGCATCCTGCTGCGTCATCCTTCCAGTATATACATCCAGGATAAGGTGTTGCCAAAAGGACATAATATCGTTCGCCAACCAGCCATAGCCCATAAAATCAAAGTCAAAAAAGGTAATCAAATCACCTTCAAAGTGAAAGTTTTTGGGGAGGAAGTCAAAGTGACAATAGCCTTTTGAGAAGTTGGATGTATTTAATTGCGACAACTTGTTCTCTACCTGCCTCGCCGCCTGTAGCAGCCAGCCATGCCCTTCAGGATCTTCTGCAAAAACGGGTTTCAACATTTCCAGGGGTTTAAATAGGGTTGTTTTGAGATCAAGATTCCACCTTTTTTCTCCCAGTCTGATTTCAGACGATACATTATGAAAGCGGGCCATTTCATGGCCCAGGAGACGAAGTTGATCTTTATTCAGCAGCTTTACAGCCTGGCCGGGTGCATAGCTAAATAGCACCGCATGCCTTTCTCCTTCAACTGCTTCAAACTGCTGAATAGCCTCTCCCCAAATATCGAAAATAGGATAAGACACGGATACATTCGCCTGCTTCAACGCCAAAAGCAATTCCACTTCCTCTTTTATTTGAGGCAAACTTCGATGTGATGAGCGATAAACCCGAAGTATAAAGCGGGCTTCGGATGATTGAACCAAGTAGGTATCACCTACTCCCCGAACCAAAAGTTGACATTTAACACTGCCTACTCCGTATTTTTCCTGGATCACCGAGGATAGCGCTATAGGGCAAAGGGTAGAGTAAGTTGCAGGGAAGACTGGTTTCATGTGATAAAGATATGATACCAAATATTTATTGTAAAATAAACTCGTAACCACCAGCAATCAATTGTCCGATTAAGTAGTAGCTATTACAAATCCAACTCTGTGATCCCACGGCGACTCACTAATGAAATGGTGCATGCGGTTATAGTCAACATCTGTTGTCTGTTCTGTCAGTCGCTCTATATTTCTTTTACGGCTTTGAAACAAGCTTCTGATATATTCAATCCCAAAATCCATCTTATCGTGAGTAAGGGTTTTAAAGACGGAACGGTTTCGCCGAATATATTTTTCAAGCCGATTGTTGTCGGCTGGTTGTGTCGGCGTTTGACCATGTTCTATATTTATATCATTGATTTACATTCTGCTAAGGTCTGATTTTTTCCCTATTTTAACATGCCAAAGTAGAATTAATAAGATATGTTTAATGGGATAAACAAAATAAATAATAACATGTATTAGCGAAACTGGGCACCTATTCTTTTGCCCAGTACAATATTTTCAATAAGCTCTCATATTGTGATTTGACAAAATCGGTAACACTTTCTGAATATTTCTCTGCCGTAGGTGTTACATTGATCACCAATGTCATCACGAAGGGATCTTCAACATTAAAGTGCAGAATTTGCTAGGGGCTATTTAAGCCGATTATTCCTCCATAAAAAACACCCGCCGGATTTCAGCTAAATTTGCTGCGGATCGTTGTTGTTCAACAACAAGTTCCTAAAGCTTTTGTAGAATGATGCTCCGGTCATGATCGCATATTCGTAGTAACCCTTTTGAATATTGAGAGACTCGATGGCTGACTGAATATCCTTGTTACCGAGTAAAAGAGTATAAAATTCTGTGAAGTTCGCAAGCAATGTTCTATTGGGAATTGGGTTTTTCGGGCCTACAATCGCCCACACTGGCGTTAGTTGGTAAAATCAAACATTTTGAAGCCATAGATGCCTTTGCAGACAGCAAGGGTTAAGAGCAATTAATTTTTCATTGAAATATTGATTGGCTCGAGAAGACTAGCGAGTTCGTCCCATTCTACCAATTCACCGCTGACTAAGCCAAGGCCATTATGGTTTACATGGATTTCGAAGTGAAGGATCGGCATATGTTCCCGCTTATTTACGCCTCAACGAGTTCCTTCAACAGAGAAAAGAAGTCGTGACGGTTGTCAGGGATTTTAAAGTATGCTAAAATTCCATCCCGGCCGCAAAACCGGGCGATGATGTCCTCATATAATTTCTGGCCAGTTTGTGGCTCCTCTATAGGCAACGACTGTACAACAATCAATGCATTATATTCTAAGTTGACTTTTATCAGGTAGTCCTGGTCTCTATTCATATTTGGCGTATACTTACTTGAAAACATTATTGCAATAGATTTTTTGCATTGACCTATTGATGATATTTATTTAAAATATTATCAATATTCCCTTGTTGCTCAAACATTTTTTTGCCATTCTCTCTTTTGTACATATTCACCATCGCTTCTTCATAAAACTCTGTTGGTTTTTTACCTAGAGTGGCAAGATCAAGGGGTACATTTTTAATGAACCGGTATTGGGTGAAAAGCTGGCTCCATTCTTCTTCGAACCACGTGGTCCCATTATAGAAAAGCATAAGTTGCTCATGATCGCTAAGCTGGGCTCTTAATGTTTTTAGATAGTTAAATTTCTCTTTTTCTCCTATTAAAGATGTGTCTCGAATATATTCAGCTGTCTGGAACAAATGTCTATAATAATGACCGAGTTTGTCGGAATGTCCTCCACATGGTTCAAAGTCTTGTTCCCGATACCATTCATCGAATTCAGGAATGCCTTGTGCAACACTATAGCCACTTTGAAAAAGGCCCAGGCGGATTGAAACTGCATTCTTATAAAATGCCTCTTCTTCAGTATTAAAGTCGTCCAGGTAACTAGCTTCATTTGCCAACCCATAATAGAAGGCAGGATATGCGATATTAAGAAGATTTACATTTTTGAGAGTTACACCGGTTTCCTGTTCTGTTTTGATTTTTGCTTCCTCTATGATGGCATAAATCATTTTGAGTTCCGCGAACATGGAAAAAAAGCAGCGCCTTCCTTTGGTCAACTGGTTGCGCAGATCCATTTCATTAACGTTTTCTTTATGGAGACGTAAAAGCTCAAAGAAGCGGCTTTCAAATCGCTCTCGATTGGCTTGTTTTTTCTGTTTTTTACTGGCATCGCGTTGTTCGGACATCGTCTGGTTGAATTGTCTTGCCTGTGCCCTAAAGGACGCTTCAAACTGCTCACGTTGGAGGAGATTGGCGCGGTATTGCACCATAAATGCCAGAAATGTAAGGATCGCTGCTATCAAAGCAATCCAAGGGCCGATCAACCCACCATAAGTATCGCCAATTACACCTGTCTTTGAGAATTTGTTATAGTAGTCATCACCCATTCGTAACATTCGATCCGGAGCTTCCATAATCCATATAGAAGCTCCAATGATTAGCATACCAAGGACAATAAAAATAATAGCATGCCAAATATTTCGCGTCCTTCTGCGGTTCTCATAAAAAAGATCTTCGGCCAGTTCTACAGCTTTCGGATCTTCAAGCCGGGATGTCATTTTTTGGCCGGCATTTTTAGTAGCTAACCATGCCCGTATTCCCCCAACGACGAGCGTAAGAACAATGCCGACAAGCAGGGAGATCAGTGGTAACCAATCGGTGAATAAGATGCTTTCTTTGTAATCTGTTTCCTTTCTTCGAATTCTTCTTGTAGAATCCCTTGACGAAAGCATCACTTCTTCAGCTCTTGCCTTTAGGTTAATTTTACCGGGGGCTATCTTATTTAGTGCCAGTTTTATGCTGTCAGCGTGGATAAGAAGGTAGTGAGATTGGTCTCTGGTAGCCCCGACAGGCACTTGTTGCGATGAAGCAAAGGATGGGACTAATATTACAATGTAAATGAGAAAATATTTCATAAGTATTAGAGAATAAACGAAAATACGGGAAAATTGTTCGTAATGTAATTGAGCCAAATGAAAAACTTAATAGATTTTGGCTGATATCCTCAACAAGCAATAGAGATTTTCCAAATTTCGAAGCCGGAAGGACAATTATTAGATTAATAGGTTACCTTTTTCCGCATAAAGTAACATACTACTGTTAAGGTCTAACATATTAGGAAAATGTCGAGTAATAATAGCGTGTGTATTTATTGCAGATTAAGGCCAGCTGGAAATTCGGAACATGTATTCCCGAAAGGGCTTGGAGGCCAGGATATCTACATGAGTAACATTTGTGACTTTTGTAATAACTACTTTTCGGGGCTTGAAGGGGAGCTGTTCCGGAATTCGCCGATTGCTTTGATGCGTAGTTCAGAGAATGTGTCCGGGTACGGCGGAAAGAAGCTGCGCGAAGGAGCGCTGACCTTTCCAGAAATGTTTCAGTACGTGGAGGCAGACAACGTAATTTATGAAATTGGTGTAGTACAGAGTACTCGAGGTTATACTCGGCCGCAGCTTATTCAGATACAGGGAGACATTTACGCTGAAGGGGCAAATCAGGGTGAAATGACAAAATTTATTACGGCAATTGAGAAATGGCGGCAGAATTGTGGTATCGTTGTGACTTACGTCAGCGAAGATAAACCGCCGACTTTAGGGATTGTTACTTTCAAATTGATTGATGGGCGGTATATATCGGAGATCGGCACCGCCCCCAAAGTAAAAGATGGGATTTCACTTATTCTTTTGCAGCCAGGTCATGAGTATTGGGAGGCCTTTGAGCCAAGGCTATTTTTTAGTGAAGAGCAACGACTAGTCTTACGATCAAGATCAAAGCAAGAGGCTTTGAAATTCCTTTGGCGGCTGCTCGATGGGTTTACTAAAGATAAGATGTACATCAAATCTTTTTCCGGGAAGGGAACAAAGGACAGGCTCAAACTTACAATGAAGGTTAATGTTGAGAAGATGCAGCAAGCTTTGGTAAAGATAGGTCTGAATGCTTTGCTGTTTTACTACCCTACGTCTAGCAAATCTCCAATGATTGACCCGGCGATTGAATACGTTATGAAAGGAGGAACCACATCCGGTTTGAAGATGGCCTTCGGTACGCCAATGGAGATGCTTGATACCGGCGAATGTAAACACCTTATAGTATTTACACAGTTAGAAGGTTATACACAAGTAAGGGTTAGCTTGTTTACGGGGGGATTTATTTTCGAGTTCTATCTGGATAATCTGATAATTTCTGACCAGAAAAGCCATTCCGCTATACTCCTGGTCGACTATAAGAACAGACGGCAAAAATTTTATGCAGATATGGCTGAGTTTATCGTTGATAATCTGCATTTGGGTGGAGAGCGCAGCCCTTCGGGTTTTTAGTGGTGGACGCTTGGGGAGTTACGAGAGCTGGAATGTATCATCGATTTATTTTCTGGAATATTTAAGGATAGAATAAGCTTTACCTGTCATAGCTAGCTCAATAGGTTTTGATCCTTCTGGTAGGGGGCGAAAAGCATGCACCAGCTGTAGCTTTTGCTAGTCCGGAATTTAGTTTACAGGGTAAAACAACCATTTATCAGAAAATCCGACAAGATTCGAGTATCTTTTTGAGAAAGCAAGCATTTCCGTGTAAATGAGGGAGAGTGAATTTTTGAGTGGCTGTATATTGACTTCTTATTTAATCATATGAGACATGAAGTCCAACGTCAGTTACTCACAAAGCCCTCAATCGAGGAAGCAAAACAAATCCCCCAGGCAGATCAATACGCTTATACAGACAAGGAAATTACCATAATAATAAACTTCATAGATCGTTTGGCTGCTACTGAGCTAAATATCTATGAACAATTACGATACAGGCGTAAAAGACATACTTTTTCAGTTGATGAAAATATTACATTTCAACCAGTTCTACCAGCATTGGAGGGCGCCGCCATACGATAACTGATTTTTCCGAAGGTGATTTTATTACTGTTTCAAAGGTGCACGTTGCCCTTGTGAAGGTTTGAGTAATTTTTTAATTTAATATTTTTCAAATGGGTAACGACAAAAAAATATTACTGGACATTCAGGATAGGCAGAAGACTTTTGAGTCTATTGCTAATCGACTGGAACTGTTAGACGAAGGTTTTCGAGCTCTTTATGCAGATTATTCGCATCATATAGAAGTTACAAATGGTAAACAACATGATATACTCAGGCTAAAGGAGAATATAGACTACAGGCTGTTTAGCTCTAAATTTCATCTTGAACTTTTGTTGAGGCAACATTTTGCAATTGAGGGTAGAATACAAGAAATTTTTCGAGATGATCCGGGGAAAGTTTTAAACCCCGTCTATCCTTCACATCCCTTATTTGATTATTGTGAAAGAGAAATAACGTCAGTATTTGATAGTATTATATTCCATTTAGCATCAGTTTATGACTATTTAAGTGCCGCCATAAACTTCATTTGTAATAAAAAAGATAAGTCGATAACGAAATGGTCACAACTGGCTAAGTCATGCAGGGACAGAGAAAATACTTATTCCGGGAAAAAGATTGCATCAGTTATTATTTCTGAGAATGAAAATTTCGTTGATAAGCTATATAGATATCGTTCGAGGGTTATTCATGAAAGGAGTGAGATAAATGCTATTTCACTTAGTTTGAAAATCGCTTCCAGCAAAGCTGTTGTGAAATTCATATCCACTGATGGTTTGATCAAGTCTTTTCCCAGTTTAAAGGAAAAGGCGAAAACTCATAACTTAACGGTGGCATTTACATCAGAATGGCTGATTCATGCTACCATTGATTCTATTGTAAACATTCTTTTTTCAATGAAAGAGGAAATGGAACAAATGTCTACTTTTCCTGATCACATTGCAGATGCCGATTTTATCCTTTTGTATACTGATCCTAAAACAGGACATGCTGGGCCTGCTTCTAAACCATTGTGGGAGAATCTAAAAAATAATATTAATAAGCGCTGAGGTATTGGAAATGCGACCTGTTAAGCGACTATTTCAAAAAGTGGGTAAGTTTTAAAAATCGAGGTTGGTAAAAATTAGATTTAACCGAAGATAGTCAAAAACTGATGGAGGATTTATATAGTAAGAGCCCAGGATTAAAGTTAGATAAAACAAAACAGCCGGAGATATAAAACCGGGTATTCCCTCATTGGATTGCCTTCTCGCCGATTCTGGAGTTGATGCCTGTGAGTCCGGTTTTCATGTATATGATTCTATTCAACTTATCTTAGGGAACTGCAGGATAAACAAGTATGTTCCAGCCTTTATTTTTCAAGTCCATGATCTGCAATTTGGACAAGAGAGTAACGTCGGAGACACAAAGTTTTTTTATACCTGAAAGATCATATAATTTCGGTTTATGGAGTCAACCATGTAATTTCTTCTCTATACTTTTCGGGCAAACAATGCTAGTCAACTATCACCAGTCAGGGCCGGCGACCTAGCTTGCCATTATTTCTCCCGTCAAATATCTGTATATCTCCCACCAGCTGTAAAGGATCTTCCTTTACAGCTGGTGGGTTAAGAGAGTTTCCGGAATTGACAGAAGCTTTAACCTGGCAGATAACAAACAGTAGCGTTACAGGGTATTGCACACAACGGCCTGAATAAATGAAGATAAGGATATTGAGTTCATCGTCTCTTGAAGTTCAAGGCAATCACCCAACGTACGGAGTGTACAAGATTATATCTATTCCAATTTAAATCATTTTTTAAATTTACTATATTCCCATTATCACTTATAAAATGACGACAACTGCTGTTTCAGATCCTGCAATAGTTGTTCATTTACTTTAGCCAGTCCTTCCATCAATCCGATATCTCTTTTCAACCTTTCAATTTCATATCTACTATAGGCGCCCTCTCTTTGTTGACTGTCTTGCTCTTCTGGATCACCAGCAAGCATTTGCAGCACCTGGATATCAACACTGTCAGGTATTGTTTCACTTGCGTTCAGAAATTGGCGAGTATGTTCATCATCTACAAGTTGCGCTGCCCGGTGTGACAGTTGTTTGATACAGGCCTTGGGGCCTTTATCGACAGCTGTAATTGCATTCGCATACTTCTGACCTTCGTCTTCTTCGGGTTCCTGAAGCTTTTTAGATACCCAATCAACGTCGAAGTATATAGAATAAAATGGCTGGCTGGCATCGGGCTCTAGTCTTTCCAGGACGGCGAGTATATGATCAAAATTTCTGAGCGGCTGTTTCCCTTCCGGATAATGCCACCGCTGTTCCCATAAGTTTAAAATGAGTTCAAAACATTCTTTACGCAATGCTTCTCTGTGCTCAACTGTGGTAACGGATTCCAACAATGTCATCTTTTCCGCCAGATAATGAGCCATCCAGCGGGAAAGCATATCGTTGTCATCATCGGCATCAAGCTGTTTCACAATCAGTTTCCCCAGTGTAAGTATCTGTTGTTGTTCTAAGTATTCCATCTTGAGAAAGTATAAAAATCTTTGCTAATGGTGATCTGTATTCTGCTTCGGAGGTCCTATACTCTCGGAGCGTATCTTTTCTAATTTCCACCTCGAATATGATATCGCATGCAAAAGTTTGACATACAAGCTGCAAAAAGGGAATGGAAGCCCTCAAACGCATCCCCGACTGACTGGGCTCTTTATCTCTCGTATCACGCCCACTACTCCATGCCTCGCAATAAAGAACTAACTCCCCAGTAGTTGGATCATGCCATTGGTGCTCTTTCTTTCCTGGAACTAATGCACAGGCAGTTATGATACTATCCGCCAATTGAAAGAATGGGTAATCTATATGATCTGCATACGGATCCTGTTCATCGATACCTTTCGAAATATTTCGGTCCAATATCCATCCTTTTAGAGAGAATGGCTCTGCATTGAAATCCATCGGGCTATCCTCATAAGCTGGAAGATGATAAAGATATGGGTTTGAATAAGTTGATAACGCCCTCATGAGCGCAGAGGATGTTTTGGGTGATACCAGCGCAGATGTAATGGATACCGATTGAGAGAAGGATTCAAAGCCTTCCTTCCATCCAGCTTTTACATTCAGCCATACGTCGTTCAAGTCCCCTCCTTTTATGCAGGTGACAAACTCCGTTTCCAACACATGGCCGAGCCAACGTTCGCTCGGCTTAGCTTCTAAGACAGTTTTTATAGGTAACGCCGTTCTGCCATCTGCAAGCCAACTACCGTTATTTCGCGTTAGCCAATGATGAGATAACCAATCGAGCCAGGTATCGCCATCGTATTCCTCTTTAACTACAGGCATCGTTTTGAGTAATTTGGCGGCTACAACTAACATTGAATGATACGATAGATAAAATGAAAGTGTGTCCGTCCGCGGGTATTCGCCATGGTGATGCCACACCTCTTCCTGATAAGAATGAGACTTCCAAACTAACCTACGAGGATCATCTTGAAAAGCCTTTTCATCACCCTTTGCCCAGTCGTTGATAATAACTTCTGTTGCTATTTGTTCCACCTGGGCTTCGGAGATGCAGAAAACATCTGCCAGTGGATCGAACCAGTATCTATCGAAGTCCCAATCAAAGTCAAATTTTAATGTTGTGTCAATGCTACCTTCTTGATGCAAAACGCTTTCGGTCATATAACCGCGCTCTACTATTTTGACTTCTACAGGTTTTCCAACATCGTTCAAGGACTGTAGCACAGGCAGGTCTATACTCCCCGGGAAGTACATTTCTAATGTTAACGCAGTATCTTTTGCAGCAGTTTGGATTAATATATGCTCCTGTGTAAGAGCTATATTTGAAAATATGCTGACATGCTGCTTAAGTTGGGCCGGGTATTTATGACTAATGCTGGCAAAAGCCATCAGTAGAAATTGCTTGGCATGTAAATGATAAAAAATGTAACCTTGCCCACCAAATGCACCGATGTTTTCCCCTGGGAGACATTGTATCAATTCTTCCAATTCGCTGGTGCAATTGAAATCAGCCAGTGTCCGCACGCAGTGGGCTGCACACCATCGCTCACTGGATTTTGGTGATCCCAGTACAGACCATATTAAATTAGCAATATTTCGTATGGGCGTACTATGAGGATACAACCATTCCGCCCATGGCCCATCTCCAAATTCTGCTTCCATATGCAATTCAAACCGCTCCAGGCAATAAGAGGCAACCTGTACAGCCTGTTGGGCTTCCAGCAAGGGAGTTATGACCTCAACGAAACCAAACAGCACGGTAGCATCATCCATTTCGGTTCCTGCTGCCATCCCATTTATTATACCAATTCTCAAATGCGCCTTTAATTCATCTGTAAGGGCTAACTCGCGGACAAATGACTTGAAAGCATAATTACTACATAGTTCTCGCGCATAACAACTACCACATTCTTGAATCAGTTGTTCCCATTTGTTTTTGAAGCTCACTCTTTTTTTCCAAGCCGTTGGAATGCCTGATAAAAATACTGATATCTCATAATAGTTGACGTCATCAGATTCCAACAGTATTTTGCTAACATCCCATAACTGCGTTTCTTTAATTCGGTTTATCAGTTCTTTATAAAAATCCGCTGGTGAAGTATAATTATTAGTTTCTTCCGCCGTTTCGTTTATACTTAGAAACCAGTCCAGTAATTCTGAGCTATTCTTAATTTCTACCCCCGAAAACACCTTATTCCAGTAATCCTTATTCGCATTCTCTTGGGCATCGTTTTGTCTAACATCGCTTGTAGTAAATACTCTAGGAGACTTTTGTTTTACAAAGTCTGTAACAGTCAAATTACATTTTTCTCCCAACATCAACATTTTCTGCCACAATTTTTCATTGGCGCCTTGTCGTGCTAGCTGTTCTATTGCATCATCATATATCTGTTGCTTTACGGCAGGCAAAAGATCCTGGCTCAGGCAAATGCCAAGATACTTTTCGATATCATAACCTGGAAGCAGACGGACCAATGACCAGCCTGTTACCGGAGCCATATATCCAGACTGTGTTAATTGTTTTAATAATGACATTAAATTATAGGGAAACCCGTATACGGCTCTATCCCTCCACCTGCTTAAGGCAGCGATAGCAATATCAGGCGAAATTTTTGCGCAAATACGCACTGCATCACTTCTGTCCCAGTGTTTCTCTCGACTGACATTGGCGCCAACAAGTTCCGCGCAACGAATAAACCGGTATGCCAGCTCGTGCATATGGTAATTTGTAGCCGATTGTTCGGCAACTTTACTTAGCGCTTCCCAACGCTGAATTAGTTCTTCACCAAACTTGGAAACGCTGGTTACCGCCTCGTTAAAATAAATGCCTGCATCATCAACGGATGTATTGACAACTGCACGGGCCAACGTTAGGTAATCGTCGGATATTTCATTGGGTCCTCGATCGTGCCCGGTTTTGAGCATTTCAAAGGTAGACAATTCCATTTCCTGAACAACATTACTAAGATGTGGTAACCGGTTGGCAGCATGAATGGTCTGTAATCGTATTTTAATATCAAATGCCGTTGCGTGTTGAAGAAATTTCTGATAAAATTGAAAAATCTCTTCTGATCGCCCCTGTTTAAAGTTTACTAAAATGTTAGATTGGACTGTAGCAATTTCCGTAGGCAGTGTATCATAGCTTCGGTAGCGATGCTCGATCCCTTTTTTTGACGCCGAATCCACATCAGTAACTAGCTCCAATACAGCAGTATTCGACTCATTAATTAACTGGGCTCTAAGGATGTACCAAGGCATTAGACCGTCAACTAACTCTGTAAACTCACCATAAGTCTGGCTATCGTACCCATCCATTTTCTGTAACCATTCCACTGGCTGGAGGTCTCTACTTGATATTGTTGAAATCTGTGACAATATACTCCTAATAGCTACTGCTTTAAAAAATACTGTTCTATCGTGTGTGTAGCTAGCACTGGCGACCATTGTGGAGGCTCTTGTAGGGACATATGCGCGCAAAACCCATAGTATTTTAACACTGGAAAGATGTGCCGCAAGGCAAGCTTCTAGAAAAGAAACAATTGCAGGCACGATTCTGTCACGGATAACAAAACCTGGTTTAATAATTCTTGTTGCTGAATGGCACAGCAGGTCTAAACAAGGAATTAGAGCGACCGGTTCTGGCTGGTGACCTAAGTCCATTAGCACTGCTGTAATCGCCACCGTGATATACGGTTCGCGTTCACAATAGAGAATTAATTCTTCTATTTCTGTATACCGCTCAAGGTCAATCAACTTTTTGGCCAAATCTTGCGATATTTGGAAACGGGCTTGCTCCGGAGTGATGCCGGATAAAAAATTCCAGCACGCATTAACACCATGAATATTCAAATACGCATAAGCAATTTCGAGTATATCCTTTTCTGAGACTTCCTGCTCTCGATTATATCCATCATCTTTGTCTCCGACTTGTTCATAGTGAATTTTCAACCACCCGCGCGCCGCCCGTAGAAAACCTGAAGCTTCACCGTGAAACTCCTTAATGCCTGACAACAGTGCTGCTGCATACACATTCTCGGAGCCGTTCCATGCGCCTCGCAACAATCGCTTAAACGCAATTTCCTGTATCTTCTCTTTGCTCTGTAGGCATACTAGCAAATCAATATTGTCACGCATGAGGAGGAATTGACGGTGATCCCCAGCCACTTCCTCACCCGCACGCATCGCCAACTTAGGAGCATCCTGATAGCGAGATAGCCTTAAAGCAGCCTTAAACGCGAATTGTAGACGATAAACACGCACATTTCGTGTATCAATTGGATTAGCCAAAGGCAGATATTGATCAGAGAGCGCTACTTCAATCAGTTTGCTATATTGCTTGGCGTTCAGGTATAGTTGCGGCAAAACGCTGGCGACGTAGGTGAATTGAGTGGCTATCGGCTCAAGTAACTGTACATACATCTCGTATGCTTTTGGGTCAGCCGTGAATGAGTTACGAAACCATGTTTCGGTTGGCTCATCCCTGAACTGCACGGAGCTATCTGTAATCCACAGAGGCCTTCCTATATCGGCAACAAAGCTGCGTATATCCTGCACGCCAATTCCAGAAACCGTGGCCAAAACTTCTATAGGAATATATGGAGGAAGACTGGCAAGCCCTAGACAAATCGCATTGACATTCTCATGGTACTGATGCGGCAGGCTATTTTTCAGCCTGCCAATGGCCTGATGCAATTGGTGGGCGATCTGTTCATCTACTGATACACCCGAGGGGCCAAGCGATTTAAGCAACGCATCCACACTTTCGAATCCTGTCTCTAAGGCATTGGCCTGCACACGCGGATTTCCAGATGTTAAACGATGAAATTCAGCGCCTTCAATTTCCTCGCAATCGGGAAACTGTTTCCGCAAATTTTGCAGAGATTCTGCCTGACTAAAGGAAACAAGTGATAATAAATGTATGGAATTTCCAGGCTGCAGCAAATGCACACGTTCAGTTCGACAAGAAAAAACCAACTTACATCCATCCGGCAAAACTTCTCTAAGTAGCTCCTTAGCAAAGCATGAGTCTCCAAGTTCACTGGCTGCCATTTCAGCATTGTCGGCAGCATCGAAGATAATAACCAGTTGTGCTTCTTTATGAGATCTACGCAGTGACAAAACGCTCACCTCTATTCTGGCAATAAAGGTTCTCATAATGTCTTTATCCTGACTACCGGAATGAACAATCATTGGAGCGCATAATCCGTGTGAAGCCAGTTCATTGGCGACCTGTACCAGTGCATCGCGATGTCTGTGCCGAGATGTACTCCGATTCCTGTAACCACCCGCGCCAAAGCAGTCATAGGCAATCCCAAACCAACCTTCGGGCAACATACGCAATAACTGTTGACAAAATACAGATTTTCCGATCCCTCCACCCGCATGGATGACTATTGGTTCGGAAGCCATTTGGATTTGAGGGATCAGTGCACTATATGCCTCCCTAACAATGATATTTTCGATAAGACTGAATACGGCAGGTGCAGGATACAGATCCCGCTCAGAGGTCACGCCGAATCTCAACAGTACATCCTCCCTTTTTATAATACCATCGGAGTCGGGCATTACCTTGTCTTGCATCAGTGTTGTCAGGTTGTTCATTTGCGCATTTTCAATACTACCTACTATGAGCTGATTCATCTCTATTCTCAGTTCATCCCGTTGCACGTTATAATTTCCATGACCATCTTCCAATCGCAACCTGCTACAAAACCTTCGCAAATCATCTTCGTTTAGCCCTTCGCCATATCTCCGTATGGCTTTTATAGTACGAAAATTAACGGTACGCCCCTCCGATATTGCCGTAATGTTATTCTTTACTGCAACCTCAATCGGTCTGTTAGTTAGAATCGTAAAGGTGATGTTACTTGGAATGATGTCGCCGTTAACAAGATGTTGTGCAAATTTTTTTGCAAAGCCGGTTAACGTTTTACTAAAATCTCCGAGTGTAAAAGGAGACTCAATCTGTACAGTAGTATGTTTGAGCTGATAATAGTGTACGTGTTCTACACCGTTAATAGTGGAATACTCAGCGAGATCAATGACATATTCCCCTTGGTGCACGGTTTCGGATGGCATTGCGCCTTCAATGACAATGCTATGTAAGACGGCATTTGGATAAATCAGGTGTAGACAACGTCTAGCAGCCCATCGATAGTGAAAAACATCTCCTGCTCTGGAGTAGGCAACTAAATCATTTGACATAACAACGTATCAGTTGATGAAAAAGCTGAACTAGTCTTTATATAGGTATTGCATAAAAATGATGCTCCAATTGTTCTCTACATGTATACGACCCACGAGTGCCTTGACACATAAGATACAATTATTTTCGGACCACATTTAGCTGCAATCTAATAATCATGACTTAGTTAATATTGAAACTTCCCAATAATCAATAAAATAAATTAGGCTCAGATTATAAAATACAACTTTTGCTATTGACAACAAGGGGTTGGTGGTCAATAACAATTTTATATATCGACTAAACATCGCCATCAAGAATTTCAATGCCCATTAGATTCTAAAAATTAGGAGGTAGAAAGTCATCCCATACTATTGAACGCAGTTTTGCTTTTCATCTCATAAACAGAGATGGCATGAAGAAATTCCATTTTTAATTAGTTTTTCATATACCATTTGGAACTAATGATTTTATTTAAATAATACAATACATATTTAGAATTCTAAATAAACAGACAATAATTTTGAAGGATAGCATAATATGTAATACCAATAGCCTTAAATAGCATTTAATTTAATCTTGATCAACTAACAACGTTGATGCCTTGACCCCCAGAAATTTCGCAATCTTAAACAACGTCGCTATATTGGGCTGACTATCATTAGTACACCAACGTGAAACCGTCTCGGGTTTATTTTTCAAGTAGGTCGCTAATTCCTTATTAGTCTTTTTCTTCTCGACCAGCACAATTTTTATCCTATTATATTCAACTTTTTTCATTTGCTATTAGGCTATAAGCAAATTTAACTAACTGATTTTTAGTCATTAAAGTGACTTTATTATCATTATAGTGATTTTATTAATCAAATAAATAACAATAAAATCAATAAATATGACTATTATTGTTATAAATAATAATAAAAAAGAAATATTCGCCTGTTTACTTAATTGAAAAAACAATAATATGAATATCGTTCTATTGAATAACACTTGTTAAAAAAGAAGTGTAATTTGCGAACACATAAAATATTATAAGCGTGTTTGCTTTATGTTCGGTGCTGAAAACTACGACCTTTCAACGACTCCGGATAGTAAGGTAAATCGCTCACATCACTGGTGTGGGCGTTCTTA
The DNA here is from genome assembly GCF_009758125.1 of Chitinophaga oryziterrae. GTDB lineage: Bacteria > Bacteroidota > Bacteroidia > Chitinophagales > Chitinophagaceae > Chitinophaga > Chitinophaga oryziterrae. The sequence goes on along the minus strand of NZ_WRXO01000001.1, from coordinate 517,326 downwards.
TTTGGAGTCACGGGGTGTCGTAGCCCTTCAGCACCAGTGAGAATAGCCTGCACCTTTTATTTTTGCCCGTTCCCACCCTGGATACTTCTCCAACAATTCCCAAGTATTTATCCTCTTCAAATTATCCCTCAAATGGGATACGGCAAATCTATGTCATTTACTCTCTAAATCCTTTTTATGTTAGCAGTACCCAACAACCCATCTAAAGCTATCCCTGCGGCTGATAGTCAAACAATGCAAACCTTTATGGGAATGCTTGCCCATGAGATGCGAACTCAGATAGCCGGTATCTGTACAGCAAGTAATCTACTCTTGCATGAGACAGAGAGCCGAAAGAATAAGAACTTCTATCTATCACACATTAAGTCAATGAGTATAAATGTCTTGCATGTTTTAAATAATATGATGGCAACAAGTACCATTGAAGATGGGAAACTGGCAATAAAGGCGTTACCGAAACGTATCCAAATTCGCGATTGGTTAAAGGAGCAGATTCTACAATATAAGCTCATTACCGCCATCCGTTCCGTAAAAATCAAAACCAATTTTCGACGTAACGTACCAGAATACATTACAACAGATGAAGTAAAGCTGGGGCAAATTTTAAAGAATTTAATAGACAATGCTTTGAAATTTGCCCCGGCTAACACGAATATTTGCATTTACATCTGTTCCCTGAGAGAAGACCGTTTGTTTCTCCAAATATCTGATTCTGGTCAAGGTATTCCCGCTGATAAGATTCCCTTTTTATTTCAACCGTTTCAATCTATTGATGAAGGGTTAGGTGGTATGGGATTGGGGCTATACATCAGTAAGTTATATGCCGCATCATTAGGAGGAGACCTTATGCTTGCTAAGAGCGATACCAGTGGCACCTCCTTTTTAGTCCTGATAAATACACAAGGATAAGCCTAACTCAATAACTAAAATTTAACTCTTTTATATGGATGCAACGGCTTTACAACATCTGCCCAAACAACAGGTAGCACAACTTGTACAGTTAATACAGAGGATAGTGCAAGCTATTTATCCAGTCAAAATTATATGTTATGGTTATCGCACCTGCACTATGGATGACTGGAGTTGTTTTTTTGATGGAGATACCCACAATAAAAGGATAAATCCTACCTATGACTTTTTGATTATAACGAATGACGAAGAAAAAAGAGCCCATTATGAAATAATTGAAATTGCAGAACAACAAGCGTTCCCAATGGGTTGTGATACCACTATTATTGTGCAACAACTGAACGAGGCTAACAAAGCATTGGAAAATGGTAGCCGTTTTATTTCTACTGTGTATCGTAAGGGCGTAATGCTATATAATGGTAACGGTTTACCCTTATCTACGCCTCCCGACGAATCAGATATATCTGTGTTGAAAAATTTATTGGAAGATAATTGGCACAGACGTTTTGGTATGTCACGTCGCTTTTTAAAGACAGCAAATTATTGTTTTGACAATGGTTGGAATGAACAGACAATCTTTGACTTACACCAGTCAGTAGAACATGCCTGTGTCGCAATAATAAGGGTATATACGGGCTTCCGGCCAACAACACATAATCTTTCCCGCTTATTGGACTTAATATGTAATTTCTCCCAGGAACTGGTAACGCTCTTTCCCCGCCAGACAAAAGAGGAAACAGACCTCTTTAATACATTGAACAGGGCTTATTCAGAGGCTCGATACAATGAGAAGTACACAGTAACTACTGAGATTGCGAAAATATTACTAGGTAGGGTCACGACTTTATTAGACTTGGCTGAAAAGTTTTACGACAGGAAGCAGCTTAGCCTGGAATCCAGTCAACCTATTAGCTTCCCTTTAAAAATAAATAATAAATGAGCCAGTCTGAATTTAATAAAAGTAATCTTAAGCAGAAATTGGACAATTTCCTGCAATGTATCGGGAAGGAAATGTCTGAATTGCGGAAAAGCCATAATAAAAGTTTAAAGACGGTCGCGAAGGCTACAAAAATGTCTCCCGGTATAATCAGTAAAGTGGAAAAGGGCCAATACGATAACCTTTGTTTAACAAGACTGCTCCGACTTTGTAAGTATTATGAGGTGCAGATAGCAGATGTAATAACGCGTGGTGAGAAATGTAATACTATTTAAACCTGCTTTCAAATGAAATTGAATAGAACGTAAATATTTTCAAAGATTTTCAACAGGTAATCAATGTGTAATCAATATGTAGGCCAATAGGTACACCTGGGTGGAGTCTCGTCCGGCTATAGGTTTACACCCTTGGTTAGATAATCCTGGTTTTAGTTTACAGTTTTGTCAATCCTGTTATTAGTTTACATTTCAAACATACGGCTAATTATTCGGTAACTATGTTTTTACACAATTTCTCATTATTCTGCACAACTGCGCACAAGTCTGCACAATTCTACATAAGTCTGCATAACTGGTAATTGGGCTTATTAGGCTGTAATATATTGCAGTAAAATAAATCTCATGTTGACAGTAGGCAGTAAATTTTGCATAAAACAACATTTCTTTGCAACTTTTGGAAACATTCGTACACGTTCGGGCACGATTGAGCACAAGTGTGAAAGTGAAATTTTACGTTGTTATATCTTCGTTTTATATCCAATTATATGAAACATGAAATCCAACGTCAGTTACCCGCTAAGCCATCTATGGAGGTATCCAAACGCTTACTGCAAGCAGATAAATATGATTATACAGATGAAGAAGTCTCCCTGATAATTGACTTCTTACATCGTTTAGCAGCTATTGATCTTAACATTTACGAAGACGCAATAAGAAAAGATACGCCAGTCATTCAAATTAAAGAGTATAAAGATGATCACTCAGCGAAAAGCATTCCTATATCCCAGGGTCAGCACAGACGAACAGGCTGACGGTTATAGCCTTGCCCATCAGGAAGATGTATTGATACGTTACTGTGAAAAAGAGAATATACAAGTCGTCGGTATTTACCGGGAGGATCACTCTGCCAAAACATTTGACAGACCTGAATTTCAGAAGATGTTGAATGTGGTAAGCAAGAATAAAGGCATTGTTAATTTGATTCTGTTCTCCAAGTGGGATCGGTTCTCTCGTAATGTAGCAGCAGCCTATGAAATGATAGGCAAGTTAAAGAAGTATGCTGTAGAACCCCAGTCTATTGAGCAGCCTTTAGATATGGAGATTCCAGAGAGTAAGATCATGCTGGCTATCTACCTGACTACACCCGAAGTAGAAAACGACAGGAGAGCATTAAATACCTTACATGGTATGCGACGGGCAAAGAAGGATGGCCGTTACCTGGGCATTGCACCAATAGGATATAATAATGGCAGGGATGCCCATAATAAACCTTTCCTCATTCCTAATGAAAAGGCGGCAACCGTGCTATGGGCATTTGAGGAACTATCAAGAGGTATATGGGATATAGATGCTCTCAGACGTATGGTAAACCGTATGGGGATTAAGGTTGGTCGTAGTCAGTTCTGGAGCTTAGTACGTAACCCTGTCTATTGTGGTAAAGTGTTTCTGGCTGCTTATAAGAACGAAGCCGCACATTGTGTAAAGGGTATTCATCAATCAATTGTATCGGAAGAGTTATTTGATGATGTGCAGGACGTATTAAAAGGTAAGAAGCGTAAGGTAAGAGTAAACTCCTTTACAGAGATTGATGAATACCTGCCACTTAGAGGTTTCTTGACTTGTCAGCGCTGCGGTAAGCCATTAAGTGGTAGTGGCTCCCGTGGTAACGGAGGAGTATATTACTATTATCATTGTCAATCAGTGAAATTATGTAAAGAGCGTTTCCGGGCTGAAACCGCCAACGAGGCGTTTGTAAAACAATTAAGCCAGATCGCAGCTAATGCTCCGATCATTGACTATTACTGTCAATTGATACGCACCTCTCTACAGAAAGATAATAAGAGGCAAGAGCAGGAATTAAAAGAGATACAGACCGAAATAGATAAGTTCTACCACAGAATACAAAACGCCCGGTCTATGAGGCTAGACGATGAATTTACAGCAGAAGAATTTAAAGACATAAAGACTGACCTTTTAAAAAAGATAGAAGCGCTTGAAAAGGAGAAAACGAAGTTACTATCCGCCAAAGATGATTACCAGGAATATCTGGCCCAAGGAGGGGAGATCATGAAAAACATAGCCACCCGCTATATCGCAGCTTCCCCAATCGGCAAAAAACAAATCATTGGTTCGATCTTCCCGGAAAAACTGATTTTCTCAGAAAACAAACTTCGAACCGCAGAACCGAATGTAATATTAGAATTGATAAGCAGGCCCGTAGCGGGCTCAGAAGAAGACAAAAAAAGAAAGGTCGGAGAATTCTCCGACCTTTCCACTAGTGTGCCCAGTACCGGATTCGAACCTGCACTTTTAATCTGGTATAAAATAATTTCAATAGGAGTTTTATTCACAAAACAAATAAATGATCTAATTCTTAATCCGCTTCTTCAGTAAACTTACCTGATCCTGTAAATGGCTGACCATATCTGCCAGGTGGTTTACGCTAAGGCGGCTCTGCTGCCCTGATTTGCTGATGACAGCATCTGACTGCCAGAGTTCCAGTACCTCGTCCATACCCACCGCATAAGGCTCAAACTGGGGGTTATCGGATACCAGGGTGATCTTTCCTTTAGTACGGTTACTCTTGAGGATACGTTTGTACACAATCCCTTCACGGGTAGTTACCACCACATACGCCTCGTTATTGCGGATCTCTTCCCATCCATCTACCTTATGACAAACGATCACAGAACCGGAAGGTGTAGGTAACATAGAGTCTCCGGCTATTTCAAAAGCACGGTAACTGCCTGCACCCATCATCGGTAAGGTAAATGTGTTCAGTTCCTCAATGAACTCATCATCATTATATCCCGCCAGGTAACCTGCAGCTGCTTTTACCGGTACAAACTCTATCTGCTGCCTGTCGTTAGACATTTTCAGCTGACGGCGCTTTTCCAGAAAATTTTCTTTCTGAGATCCCACATCCCGACGTAATAAATCGTCAATGGATACACGGAACATATCACTTACCAGTTCCAGTACTTCCGTACGCGGCTCTGCACGCTCTTCTTCATAAGCTCCAAGCAGGGAACGTTTAATCCCTAATTTATCAGCAAACTCTTGCTGAGTCCATCCTTTCTGCTTACGCAGGAACTTCAAATTGCGGCACACTACTGACATAATCTAAATATTTTAGTACATTACTAACAAAATTAGCATATAATTTTGGTAATAACCAAATATATTCCGGTTGGGTAGTACATCAGTTTGATTTATTAACCCCATCCGGGAGAGTTATGGAATTGAACATACGTTGAACATAGGTCGAACATACTTTGATCGTTTCTGAAGCATCATCAAAGTATGTTCAATCTATCTTCTGGCTATGTTCAAAGTATGTTCAACTCTCTAACTCTCCCCGAAGACATTCTTAAGAAGTATAAGTCCTGAATAGTACGGAGAGGGAAGCCATTATATCATGGCAAAACAGGTATACTATTCAAAAATCAACTGATTTACAATTATTTGGGATATACTTTCACGAAAAATCAAAACGGGTGCACTACCTTCGGTCAGGTGACTTATTTTTGCGCGGTAAATCCAACTCAATATTTATGCATAACACTTTGTTACTTATTCACTCGCTGTTAAGATGGGCTATTTTGCTGGCCGGCATCTGGGCCGTTCTTCGTGCTTTTATGGGCGTTAGCGGTAAAACACCTTTTACAGGCGCTGATAAAAAAGCAGGTCTTTTCTATATGATCTTCTTTGACCTGCAGTTAGTCGTGGGCCTGGTGCTTTACTTTGTAACCAGCCCCGTAGTACAAACGGCATTGCAGAATATGAAATTTGCGATGAAAGATAGTGTACTCCGCTTTTATGCTGTAGAACACATTACAATGGCAGTCATTGCCTTTGTACTGGTGCATATTGGCTATTCCAAAGTGAAAAAAGCATCTACTGATGCACAGAAACACAAAACTGCTCTCATATTTTTCGGCATTGCGCTGATCCTGGTATTCCTGCTTGTTCCATGGCCGTTCCGTATGGCAGGTGCAGGCAGAGGCTGGCTGTAATAAACCAGCACTAAAAGGGTGTATACTTTGAGGTACTTCAAAGTATACACCCTCTTTTATTTTACCCCTTGTCCGTATTAAATAAACGGTAAGAATAGATATAAGGCAATGCGGCCAGTATTGCCCCTAAGAATATCAGCAGGAACACGCCCGGTACCACCGGCATGAAGAACCCGGCGATAACGCTTGCAGCACCTGCACTGATCCACAGCGTACCTGCCATCTGATGCGTTTGCCGCCAGATATCAGTACTCTTTAACGTCCACGGTGTTCTTACTCCTACAAAATAATTAGGCTGTAATCTCCTCAGATAAAACCCTATCCCCACTATTAAAACGCCTACCCCGGGAAATACCCATCTCTCCATTACAAACGGCCTTCCCTGACTGACCATAAAAATGATCACACTGGTAAATACTGCCAGGTAAATATGGATCTGGAAACGGATCCGGTAATACTTAGCCTGCAATATCTTCAGCGGTTCGATACTGAGCGTAGGTTCTTCCACATGAGGAATATAACGGAAAAGGAAATATAACATCAGATTGGTCAGGAAAAGGAAAATCATCAGTAACAGGAAATCACTCTTGAGACCTACCCGTTCAGGAACACCTTCAATATTGAAATTTGTAGGGATGGTAGCAGGTAGTGATGGCCATATAACACCCAGGTAAACCATGGGCAAAAGTAATAACAACAATAACAGCAGCTCTTGGCCAATATCAGGCTTTTTCATGGAAAAGTGTTTTTGTGTAAGTAGATGAGATCAAATACTATACCCGCATCTATACCTGATTGTTCTAATCAGTTTGTTATTGTTTAGTTATATTACTAATATTTTTAGTTATTGCTAATAATATTAGTAGTTTTGACAAAAAGAGCCCCATCCCGGTTACTTGAGAAAGAACAGTAGAAACCATTTGAATCGCTTAACGTCTTCCCTGAAAAAACCGGGTGCTGGCCATATTTTACTTATGATCACTTTACAACACAGGTCCATCGCTCATTTCGATATGGATAGCTTCTTTGTGTCTGTAGAATGCAGGGAAGATAACAGTCTGAAAGGGAAACCACTGCTTGTAGGCGGCCTGGGCGACCGTGCAGTAGTAGCTGCCTGCAGCTATGAAGCCCGGCGATATGGAATTCACTCTGCCATGCCCATGAAAACGGCACTTAAATTATGCCCGCATGCACTGATACGCAGGGGCGATATGGAATTATACAGCAACCTCTCCCGGGAGATTACCGATATTATTGCGGAGAAGGCTCCTTTGTATGAGAAGTCATCCATCGATGAATTTTACCTGGACCTTACCGGCATGGATAAATTCTTCGGCTCCATGAAATGGACCATAGAACTAAGACAGCATATCATCCGTAAAATGAAACTCCCTGTTTCATTCGGACTGGCATCCAATAAAATGATTTCCAAAGTGGCTACCAACGAAGCCAAACCCAATGGACAAAAGGAAATCATTTTCGGTGAAGAGAAGTCATTTCTGGCGCCTATGCCTGTAGAAAAACTGCCCATGGTGGGAAAAGAAACTGCCGGACAACTAAGACGACGTGGCGTGGAAACAGTTAAAACGCTGAGTGAAATACCGGTAGCCCTGCTGGAAGCATGGCTGGGGAAAAACGGGATCTCATTATGGAATAAAGCGAATGGCATCGATGAATCCCCGGTAGTACCCTACCATGAACAGAAATCCATCTCTACAGAAAGTACCTTCCCTACAGATACGATAGACATGAAATTCATGCATGCAGAACTGGTACGCATGACAGAAAAGATTGCTTTTGAACTACGGCAGCAGGATAAACTGGCGGGATGCGTTACCGTCAAACTCCGTTACTCCGATTTTGAAACAGTGACCAGACAAATGACTATTCCCTACACAGGATCAGATCATATTTTACTGGAAAAAGTAAAAGAACTGTTCCATAAACTGTATGATAAAAGATTGCTCGTACGACTGATAGGCGTACGTTTCAGTCATCTGGTACAAGGGAATTACCAGATTAGCCTGTTTGATGATACACAGGAGATGATTGCATTATACCAGGCAATAGATCATATTAAAAACAGATTTGGATGGCAGTATCTGATGAAAGGGACCAATGCCATTCCTCCTGCAAAACAACCTAAAGCCGAAGTCACTCCATTCCCCAGGAAAACGAAATAATTATGTTCCTGAACTGTAAAACATTCTTTAGCCTGCGTTATGGTACTATCAGTACTGATAACCTTGTAAAACATGCCCGTGAAAACGGCATCACTTCCCTTGCGCTTACCAATATCAATATCACTTCTGATACCTGGAACTTCGTAAAAGAATGCCGGGATAATGCTATTAAACCTATCATAGGATTAGAGTGCCGCAATGAACATGATTTCAAATACATCCTCTTAGCACGTGATATGAACGGATGGTTTCATATCAACCGTTTCTTATCTGATCATCTGCATAAAAAAGAACCCTTCCCGGACCGCGCTCCTTTCTTCCCGGGAACATTTGTCATCTATGCCTGGGGCCGCATTCGTTTACCAGAACTGGCAGAGAACGAACTGGCAGGTATACGGCCGGGAGAGATCAATAAATTGTTCCGTGTAGATACACTCACACACAAAGATAAACTGGTGATCCTGCAACCAGTTACTTTTCAGGATGAAGCACATTATCAGCTACACCGGGTATTACGTGCGATAGATCAGAATATACTCATCAGTCAGCTATCTGATCATACTACTGCTAAACCGGATGAATGCCTGATCACTCCGGGAGAATTATTTGATAAGTATGAACAGTACCCTCATATTATCGCTAATACATTAAAGGTGATGGATGCCTGTGAAATAGACTTTAATTTCAAAGTACCACGGAATAAAAAATACTTCTTAAACAGTGAGGCAGAAGACCAGGCGAAATTACGTGAGCTGGCTTATGAAGGAATGCTGAAACGTTATGGTCCTGATAATGACGAAGCAAGAGAACGTATTGAAAAGGAATTAAAAGTAGTACAACAGCAACACTTTAACGGCTACTTTCTCATCACCTGGGATATCATACGGTTTGCACAGAAGAAAGGGTTTTTCTATGTAGGTCGTGGTAGTGGCGCCAACTCCATCCTGGCTTATTGCCTGGAGATCACAGACGTGGATCCTATCGAACTAAAACTCTATTTTGAACGATTCTTGAATCCATACCGCAGCTCTCCTCCCGACTTTGACATAGACTTTTCCTGGCGCGACAGGGATGAGATCATCGACTATGTATTTAAGACCTATGGCGATGAACATACTGCCTTATTAGGTACTGTTACTACCTTCCAGGAGAATGCGACTATCCGTGAACTAGGGAAGGTATATGGCTTACCTAAACATGAAATAGATAAGATACTGGATACCCCTTTTGCCATTGATCTGAAAGGAGATAATGTGCAGGCGCAGATTTTAAAATTCAGTCAGTTAATGGCTGGAAAAAAAGCATTCCCGAATCACCTGAGTATTCACGCAGGAGGGATACTGATCAGTGAAGCCCCTATCCATCAGCATTGCGCCACTTATATGCCACCCAAAGGGTTCAGCACGGCACAGCTGGATATGCACCAGGCAGAGGCCATCGGGTTATTTAAATTTGATATTTTAAGTCAGCGCGGGCTGGGACATATACGCGATGCCATTGGTATCATCAAAGAGAATCATGGAGCAGATATAGATATTCATGATGTAAAATCTTTTATGCGCGATCCGCTTATTAAAAAACAATTAAGCACCGTTAATACCATTGGTTGTTTCTATATAGAATCTCCTGCCATGCGGCAGTTGTTACTGAAACTGCAATGTGGGGATTACCTTACACTGGTAGCTGCCAGTTCCGTAATACGCCCTGGTGTAGCACAATCCGGCATGATGCGGCAGTATGTACATAATTTCCGCAACCAGGATAAAGTGACATATTTACATCCTATCATCAAAGATGTATTGTATGAAACATTTGGTATCATGGTATACCAGGAAGATGTGATCAAGATCGTACATGAATATGCAGATATGGACCTTGCAGACGCGGATATCCTGCGCAGGGCCATGGCAGGGAAATACCGGGGACAGGGAGATTTTCAGAAGATAGAAGACCAGTTCTTCGATAACTGCACAAGACTGAATCGTCCACCCGAAGTAACGAAAGAATTATGGCGGCAGATCGCCAGCTTTTCAGGCTTTTCCTTCTCCAAGGCACACTCCGCCAGTTTTGCAGTGGAGAGCTATCAGAGCCTCTTTTTAAAAACATATTATCCTGCAGAATTCATGGTAGCGGTGATCAATAACTTCGGTGGTTTTTATAACCGGGAATTATATTTCCGCGAACTGCAAAAGACGGGTGTTTCCATACAACCACCTTGTATGAATAACAGCGATTATTATACAAGAATAACAGGTAAAACAGTATATACAGGTTTCATACATATAGAAGGACTGGAACAAAAATGGATAGAGGATGTACTGGAAGAACGCGCTGCCTACGGTTTGTATAAAAGCCTGGAAGACTTTACCACACGTATCGCTCCTCCTCCCGAACAACTGGATATCCTCATCAGGATTGGTGCGTTTGGTTTTGATACCTATACCAAAAAAGAATTGCTGTGGAAGAGCAGCCTGCTGCTGAGGAGTAAAGTACCTGATCATGTGCAGCCCCTCTTTGTGGAACAGCTGCCCGACTGCCAGTTGCCTATGCTTTCTTATTACGAACATGAAAATGCTTTTGATGAAATTGCATTACTGGGATTTCCTTTATGTTCTCCTTTTAGTCTGCTGCATCATGAGCAAAATCATTATATCCCTGCAAGCGATTTTAAACAGTATAAAAACGAAACGATTTCCACTCTTGGTTACTTAGTATGCACAAAAGGTATTCATACCGCTAAAGGCATTCCTATGAGCTTTGGTACTTTCATGGACGCAAAAGGAGACTTTATTGATACGGTACATTTTCCGGATATACTGAGAACGTACCCTTTTCAGAAAGGCGGGTTTTATATACTACAGGGGAAAGTAACAGAAGAATATGATGTGTATACGATCGAGGTAAGTTATATGAGGAAGATCGGATACTTTGAGGATAAATGAAAAAGGATGGCAGATCGCCATCCTTTTTCAATATGATTATTCAAGATCAAACAACCCTTTGTTCAGGAGTTGTAATGTTTTGATTTTATGTTGTCCGCCTATCAGGATAGAAATGTTATGACGGCTGCCACCATAAGAGATCATTCTTAAAGGCACTTCATTCAGTGCATCAAATAATCTTTTCAGGATAGATGGTGTAGCAGCTACTTCATTACCTACAATCGATACGATTGTCTGGTGATGGTCCAGTTCTACTGTACCAAACGGCTGCAGTTCTTTCAGCAGCTGGTCCAGGTGCAGGGTACTTTCTATCGTCAGGGAAACAGCTACTTCTGAAGTAGTGATCATATCGATAGGAGTACGGTATTTTTCAAACACTTCGAAGATCTTACGCAGGAAACCATATGCCAGCAGCATACGGCTGGATTTGATTTTGATAGCAATGATACCGTCTTTTGCAGCGATGGCTTTTACGCCATCACCGTTAGGTAATTCGGTAATGATAGTACCTCTTGCTTCCGGCTGCATCGTGTTCAGCAATTTAACCGGGATGTTAAAATGCTGAGCAGGCCATATAGAAGCAGGATGTAAGATTTTAGCGCCGAAGTAAGCCAGTTCTGCCGCTTCATCAAAAGACAACTGCTCAATCGGGAAGGTTTTGTTCACTACCCTTGGATCGTTATTGTGCATGCCGTCGATATCTGTCCAGATCTGTATTTCGCTGGCCTGTATGGCAGCGCCGATCAGGGAAGCAGAGTAGTCGCTGCCACCACGTTTCAGGTTATCTACTTCACCTCTTGCATTACGGCAGATGTATCCCTGTGTAATGAAGATGTTCTGGCCGGGATGCTTTTCCAGCATAGTACCCAGTCTGATCTTAATACGGGGAATTTCCGGCTCTTCAAACTCGTCTATGCTCATGAAGTCGAGCGCAGGGATCAGCACAGCCGGAACACCGGCTTCTTCCAGGTATACGCTGAACAATTTGGTGGATAATAACTCACCCTGTGCCAGGATGTCTTTATTAAGCGCCTCGTTGAAAGAGATCTTAAGAATGATGTTCAGGAACTCAAAATGTTCATCTACAACAGCATTGGCTTTAGCACGGAAGGATGCCTGTTTCACCAGTGCTTCACAGAATGTTCTGTAATGTGCCTCCAGCTTATCTATCCGTTCCTTGGCCTGTTCCTTTTTTCCTTCAGACAATGATTGTCCAATCTCTACCAGTGAGTTGGTAGTGCCGGACAATGCAGACAATACCACTATTTTAGGGGAATTATCGGCAGTCACCAGTTCGGCTACGGCATGCATCCTTTCAGGTTTACCTACAGAAGTGCCGCCAAATTTTAAGATCTTCATTTGCTGTTGTATTGTTATGTTTACTGGCTTAAAAAGCCGCAAGTTCGGTGTTTAACCTTATTTTAAAAATTCAATTTAAATTTCCCGGCTACTTCCTGCAGATCTTTTACTACAGCTTCCAGCAATGGAATACCTGCTTCCCTCCTCTCCGTTTCCATTTCACGCTCCGGATCTCCCGGGATCAGCACCTTTTCTCCGGCTACCGGGGTAGCATTTCTGAAACGGGTGATCCAGTTGTCCATATGCGATTTAAACTCATCTGCCGGCCGGAATGCGTCAATGCGCATAGCGCCCAGGAAATGCCCGAGGCCCTGCCCTACAGGGTCTGGAGCCAGTGGTAAAAAGCTCACGAACGGAGGAGCCCAGGGGCCATAGTTGGCGCCCGAGAGAACAGCCGAGAATATATCCACGATGGAACCCAGGCAATATCCCTTATGACTCCCATGATCACGGTCGCCACCCAGGGGCAGCAAGGCTCCGCCATCTTTCAGTTCATGCGGGTTGGTGCTGGACTGTCCGTCTTTGTCCTGTATCCAGCCGGTAGGAGCTTCCTCGTGCTTGCGCTGCAGTATCTCCAGCTTGCCATTGGCAGCGGTAGTAGTGGCAAAGTCAGCCACGAAGGGCGGCTGCTCATTGGCAGGGATGGCTACCGCAATAGGGTTGGTTCCCAGCATACGCTCTGTAGCAAAAGTAGGCGCTACCAGCGGGCTGGCATTGGTCATGGCCATACCGATCATGTCCTTTTCGAGGGCCATCATCGCATGCTGACCAGCAATACCGAAGTGATTGGAATTCTTAACGCTTACCCAGCCGGTGCCTACAGCAGTGGCCTTCTGAATGGCGATGGCCATGGCAAAAGGCGCTACTACCAGTCCCAGACCGCTATCGCCATCTACAACTGCCGTGCTGGGCGTTTCGTGTACAATACGGATGTTGGGCTTTGTGTTGATACGTCCGGCTTCCCATAAACGCACATAACCGGTTAACCGGGCTACTCCGTGGGAATCGATGCCTCTAAGGTCGGCAGACAATAATACTTCGCTGGCTGTATCCGCATCTGCGGGAGAACAACCCATACGCACAAAGACTTCCCTGGTAAAATCCCGCAGGTGTTGATAGGAAACTATATGACTCATGATCCGATTATACGATTATGCCTGTGCTGTAGGTCCGCCAAAATTCATGGGCAGGTTTACCGGTTCCTGGTCCTGGATAGCGCCATGGACAGACTCATACTTCTTGATATTATCCACCATGGCTCTCATGAAGCGCTTGGCATGCTGTGGCGTCAATATAATACGGGACTTCACCTTTGCCTTTGGCAAACCGGGCATCACATTAACAAAATCCACTACAAACTCTGCATTGGAATGTGTAATGATAGCCAGATTGGCATACACACCTTCTGCTATTTCTTCACTTAATTCAATATTAAGCTGGCTTTGTTCTTCCTGCTGATTTTCCATATTATTTTGCTTTTGCGGTACAAATGTAAAAAAGAGACCTCAATATGAAAGGTCTCTTTTTTATAAGTATTGTATTATGTTCCCCTTAATTTACTCTACATCCCACCATACCCGGCGTGTGAGCGTAGTATTGGCCGGGGTATTTTTGTTATAACGGACCTCACTGCTGGGATAATATACGGAGCGGGGCAGCGCTCCGTTCAACGAATTGTTAGCAGGGGCCGTTAATACAGGATAGCCCGTCCTGCGCCAGTCTGTCCATACTTCCGGGTCCAGAAACAAAGCAATATATTTCTGTACCATAATATCCTTTAAAGTGATAGTAGCGGACGTTTTCATTACCGTGGCCAGATAAGTAGTGCTGCCTACCGTTCTTTGCAGGTTTGCCCTTACCGCTTCATTGTAGGATGCAGCAGCCGTTGTTTTATCACTGTTCCTGAATGCCACTTCTGCCTCAATGAACTTCAGTTCATCATAAGACATGAAATATACAGGGGAATTGGCGGAACCATACAAGGACCCCAACAGGGTACCGTCTGAAGGGTCATAATAAACACTGTACCGCGGATCTTCACTGTTAAGCAACAGATCATTCAGATATCCGTCAAATGTAATATCCGCGCGCTGATCGTTAAACTGAAACCAGGGAGCCTGGGTAGTGGCTGCACTGCTTCCTACAAACTTTACAAATGCACCTTCCCCATCGGCAAATCCGTCAGCGATCTGTGCCTTTGCTTTTGCCAGCGCAGTACCATCGACCTTCACCACATGCAGATAAAATTTGGCTTTTAGTGAATGCGCAAATCTGAGCCACAGCCCCAGATCTCCGTTAAATAGAAGATCATCCGAACTGCCGGGCTGGAAAGCACTGCCATCATCTGAGGATAAAGCTGTAATTGCCTGGTCCAGTAAACTCTGTAAAGTGTCGTAAAGCGCTTTTTGACTGTCGTATTTTGGTTGAGTGTTGTTTAACCCCTGGAATGCTTCTGTATAAGGAACATCTCCCCAGTAATCAGTAACCTCTCCCAGATCATTGGCCATCAGGATTTTACCCACTGCTGCATAATGTCCCTGTCCTTTGCTCTCAGCGATTCTTATGAGGGTATCTACATTGGTCATAATGGCTCCGTAAAAACCGGCATACCACATATTATCCACGTCATCCGGTGTTAATACATAGCTGTTATAACTGGCCGACTGATTAGCGGCACCTGTAACCTGCTGCATAAAGATGGAAGCAAAACGGGAGGCATCCCCACCCCAGGTGTAAGCGCTTGATAGAATGGCCCCTGGCAGTATGGCAGATGGTGTAGGCGCTTTTAACTGGGAAGGATCGTCATTAATGCCATTATAAAAGTATGCTTTCTTACAACCCTGCGTAACCAGCAGCAGGGTCAACATTGGTAGTATATATTTTATAGTACGTAACATGTCTTACTTTTTAACGGTTTAGAATTTAAACTTCAGGTTCAATCCATAACTGGAGGTGCCGGGCATATTAAAATAATCGATGCCCTGTGCATTGGTAGCTCCTGTAAGACTGGTTTCCGGATCTATCCCTTTATAGGGGGACCATAACAGGATATTACGGGCAAATGCACTGACGGATATCGTTTTAATGAATTTCCCGTTATCAAATTTTGACAGGTTAAAATCGTAAGCAAGACTTACCTCGCGCAGTTTAATATAAGAAGCATCATCTATAAATGATTCTGTCTGTGCGCCAAAGCCACCACCATTACCCTGGTACCAGGCCTGATCAAGAGGTACCGCTGTGGTATTGGCTGCTCCTGTCCCCGGTTTCTCTGCAGCGCCATCATTATGTACAATCTCGCCGGCATCATTCAGATGCCCCAAAACACCCTGGAAAAGATTGTTAGTACCACGGTTCAATGTATAGGCTGAAGTACCGATCGCCATTAAAGAACCACGGGTACCATTCCACATGTCACCCTTGTGTTTCCAATCTAACAATGTATACAGTGACAGCCCTTTATAGGTGAAAGTATTACCAAATCCCAACAGGAACTTAGGGTTGGGGTCCCCTACCTGTGTCTGTTGTGTTGATACTACAGGGTAGCCAAAATCTCCGCTCTGGTCACTAATCACGATGTTGCCATGACTATCCCTCAACCATCCATAAGCATAGATGATACCGGCAGGTTTACCCGGCAGATGTGAAATTGTAGTACCGGTAAACCCATTTACGGTGATCTGATTGATACCTGGTGCCAGTTTCAGGACCTTGCTCCTGTTCATGCTGTAGTTAACCACCATGTCCCAGGAGAAAACCTTCCCAACGATTGGTTTTGCAGTGAGCGACATTTCCAGCCCCTTGTTCTGAATAGAACCTGCATTAAGCGTAACATACTGGAACCCGGTAGACCCTGCTATAGGAGAGCGTACCAGCAGGTCCGTACCCTTGGAATAATAATAGGTTGCATCCAGTCCCAATCTGTTCTGTAAGAACTGTAACTGCAAACCGATTTCGTAAGAAACTGTTTTCTCTGGTTTCAGGTCAGGATTACCCAATACATTATTTAAACTGAAACTACCTTTGCCATTATACGGGAAAGTAACACCGGTAGTATATCCATCAGGATAAGTTGTAGGTGTAAAGAAAGAGCGGATATTGAAAGGACCAGGGTCTTTACCTACCTGAGCAGCTGATAAACGGAGCTTACCCATACTTAACACATCTCCACCCTTTAGACCTTCCAGCTCTGTAAACACAAATCCAAGGCTGGCAGAAGGATAAAAGAATGAATTGCTTTTTTTAGGTAAAGTGGAAGACCAGTCATTACGTCCTGTTATTTCCAGGTACAGCATTGACATGAAGTCCAGGTTAATATCAAAATAACCGGACGCTCTTCTGTATGGAGTGACGAAATTATATGACTTCTGTGCGGTTGCATTACTGATATTATCATAACCGGGAGAGGTTAATCCATCTCCCTGAACATATAATTCATCCAGTTTACGGGAGTAATAGTTGTTACCCACCTTGGCGTCCAGACGGAAATTTTTAGATAGCTGCTTACTGTAGCCAAGGATCAGATCAGAGTTCACACTTTTATAGGTGTACCTGTCATCAAACACTCTACCTCCAGAATAAGCACCAGACTGTATTTCATAATACTGGTGACGGTTATCACTATAGATATCCGTTCCTACGCGGTAAGTAAGGGTAAAGTCCTGCGAAATACCCCAGTCCATTTGCACATTCCCTATAATACGGTTCACCGCTGTAGTGTAAGGGTTCTGGTTAATTGTCCAATAGGGATTATCATAGATACCATTGCGGTAAGACCTTTGTAATCCATTGGAGAATAAATAGGTCTTAGGATTATCGGCTTTTAGTCCGCCATTGGAATTGTCAAAGGTAATAGGCGTTCTCGTTAATCCCAGCATGATACCGGAGAGGTTACTACCATTCTGAGGCATATTACCACCGGATGTCGTAAAGTTAACATTGCTGGATACTTTCACCTTTTCAGAAACCTTCAACTGACCTGCAAATGCCACAGAACTGCGTTGCAGGCTTTGCGTAGGTACAATGGAGTTCTGATAAAGATGGGATACGGACATCCGGTAGGTGGCAACGTCCGAACCTCCGGTAAAAGAAAGGGAATTATTGTAGGTAGTCCCTGTTCTCCAGAAGTCTTTTGTATTATTATAAGGACGGAAAGGTATTTTAGCGGAAGGATCAGACCTTCCCACTACATCTCCATGCTGATCATATTCATTTGGTACACCTGTCCAGGACAGCGTATCTGCTCTTGGTCCCCAGGAATAACGGTTGGTTGATGAAAATGGCAACAGTTTTCCTCCCGTACCTCTGGCGTATACCAACTGTATTTTGGGCAACCTGTTTACCACATCGAATGAAACGCCGGTACTGAATTCTACCTGTATTCTGCCGGATTTCCCTTTTTTAGTGGTAATGATAATAGCGCCGTTAGCAGCATCAATACCATAAAGAGCCGCAGCAGCCGGCCCCTTCAATACAGAAATACTTTCTATATCGTCCGGGTTAATATCTGCACCACGGTTCGTATTGGTAGCCCCCTGTAATACATTATTGGTACCATCCGAAGGGTCTCCTGAATAATTCTGTGAGTTATCTATTGGAATACCATCAATCACAAACAGCGGCTGATTATTGCCTGTAAGTGAATTGGTACCCCTTAACTTAACGTAGGTAGCTGCACCTGGTGTACCACCGGAACCTACTACCTGCAATCCGGCCACTTTACCCGACAATGCTCTTAAAGCATCGCCCTGACTGGCCTTTACCAGATCATCCCCCTTTACATCCTGAACAGCATATCCCAACGCTTTTTTCTCACGCCGGATACCCAACCCCGTTACGATTACTTCCTCCAGGTTGGTATTATCCTGAGCAAGCGTAACATTCAGATTGGAATTATCTCCTACGGCAATTTCCTTAACGGCAAAACCTATACTTCTGACTTGTAAAACAACATTATTGCCGTCCACCATTAAACGGAAGGTCCCGTTCTGACCAGCGGTAGTACCCCTGTTGGTACCCTTGATCTGTATAGTGGCATACGGTATTGGTGCACCATCGTTACCGGTCACCTTTCCAGTAACTTCACGTTGCTGGGCATAAATGTTGAGAGTAAGAAGAAAGAACGAAAACAGGATTAGTAGTTGTTTTAGCATAACGGTTCTGAGATTTATGCAAATGATTAAATGCACTGTAGTTGTATATAATAAAGTCCATTTATAAGAGTCCCATATACACTTTTAGCTAACATGATTCCGATTGTATTGTTCCTTTATTTGGGTCGGGTCTGTAGGATTAACAAAAAAAACTACTAAGGGTTCTATATTTAGAAAGATATTTTTGGGAAATGAGCGTTCAACCGCATTTTTAAGTGTACCAATAACAAAAAAGGCCCCGGCATATGCCGGGGCCTTTTAACAATTATTGTCCTGTTCAGGTTAGAATCTATCCCAGAATAACTTGGTAGTTACCTTATCTCCGCCTATTGCAGCTGCGGCTGCGTCATATTGTGTTTTATTCAGGTTCTGTTCACTGACAGGGTATGTCAGTCTTACAGGGATATTACTATACGAAATATCTACCGGAGCGTTTAAGATAGGATAATCCAGTCTTCTCCATTCCAGCCAGGCATCATATCCCCTGTTATATAAGGCGATATATTTCTGCATACCTATTTTTTGCTGCCAGGTGCCGGTCAATGTAGCGTAATCTACGGTTGGCTGTGCAATGAAAGTAGCTGCATCTGCCGCAGAACCACCCCAATAGGTAATAGAAGCTGCAATACCTTTGTTATAGTGATCAGCAGCTGTACCTGACACGGAAAATCCGCCGCGGGCAACTGCTTCTGCCAGTGCAAATTCTACTTCTGCGTAGTCCATCAGTATTGCTTCAAAATCGGGTGCGGTAATCTTTGCACTTACATGTGAGTAGCTGGAATAAACATTACCTGAGCCATACACACCACCAACATACGCACCTGATCCTGTTGCGGTGTAATAGAAAGGGCGTCTTGGGTCATTGGTAGCGTTCATTGGATCTACCAGTGTGGTAGGTATCACATAGTCTTTACGTTTGCTCTTTACCAGGTCCACCCAGATAGGGTTTGTATTTGGTTCAGAACTCAGGTATTTCAATATCGCATTGTCTGCATTGGAGGTAAAGACGTTTGTTGCTGCGTCATTTATCACTTCCACAGCTTTGGCATTGTCTATATCAGCAATCACCAGCCCCATTTTTAATCTCATGCTGTTGGCTAACTTAATCCAGGAAGCCACGTTACCCTGGTATATGAGGTCGGCGGTACCGAAACTACCCTGTGACACATCCAGTGCGGCAACGTCTGCCTTCAGACGGTCCAGCAGATCATAATACACCGTTTTCTGATCATCAAACTTAGGGTCCAGTTTATTGATATCCATTGTTTCGGTATAAGGGATATTACCATAGCAGGTTACCAGTATAAAATTGGTATATGCTTCTGTGATATCGATGATAGCCAGTTTATTCTTTTTAATGATCGCATCAGCGGGCAATAAAGCAGAATCAGCTTTGATGAGCGCTTTACCGGCAGAGAGATCTTTTAACACGTCTCTGTATAATGCCTGCCAGAAAGCCTGCGGAATGTTACGGGTACCCAGGTCATAACGGCTTTCGTCTATGTAGGTTACCTGTGCCTGATACTGTGCCAGCAACCTGAATACGTTCAGATTCACGCTGTTGGACGTCAGGTTATCATAGAGGTTTTTTTCTGCGGAAGAGAACAGCATCTCTCCGGGAACAACGGCAGCCTTTTTAGGATCGTCATTCAGACTGCTAAGTTTTGTACATGAAGTAGCAAAAACAAGCACTGATGATATAATTACGAATATCTTTTTCATGTCGAATATTTTCTTAACTGATAATTAGAACCGGAACCTTAAGTTCGCACCAAAAGTGCGGTAAGTAGGATACACACCACTCTGATAACCCTGGATGTTACCTGCGCTGAGGTTTTCTTCAGGGTCAGCCATTGGTAAGTTTTTATGAATGATCCAGAGGTTCCGACCTAACAGGCTCACATCAATTCCTTTAAATGCCTTTATATGGCTGATGAGGCTTACAGGCAAAGAATAAGTAAGAGATACTTCACGTAATTTTATAAAGCTGGCATCATAAATAAATGCTTTAGCGGGATAACCATTTACGCCTAAACCACGGGTACCACTTACACGAACTCTCTGGGTATTTACTTTTCCATCAGGAGTTACACCATCGAAAATGATACCACCACCATCTTCAACTGCGTCTCTGATAGATTTACCTTTGTCGTTCAGTCTTACGCTTTCAGCATAGATACCGGTAGACTGGCCATAATACTGATCGAGAGAGAATACATCTCCACCTTGTTTCATATCTACCAGGAATGCTAAAGACAGATCCTTATATCTTAAGGTATTGGTAATACCACCTATCCAGTCCGGAGTATAGTTACCGATTACATTGTTGGCAGAACCGGTTTTCTCATAGTAACCAGGACTGTCCCCATCTGCATCATACACTACTTTTTTACCTGTTGTTTTGTCATATATATAGTCTGTACCACGGATTACACCATATGCATCGTTCTTAGCATGACCAATGGTGATACCACCCTGTAAGGTGAAAGAACCCAACTGGATGAAGTCTACACCAGAAGGCAGGTCAAGTACTTTACTCTTGTTCTTAGACCAGTTTACACCAACAACCCAGGAGAAGTCGCGTGTTTTTACTGGTGTTACATTCAGGCTTACTTCCACCCCTTTATTGCTGATGGTACCTGCATTTATATAAATCTGATCATAACCGGTAGCCCTTGAAACGGGTAAACGCAGGATCTGATCAATACTTTTTGAAGTGTAGTAAGTAACGTCCAGGCTAACGCGGTTCTGGAAGAAAGATGCTTCCACCCCTGTTTCAAAACTCTTTGTCTGTTCTGGTTTCAGGTGAGCATTTGCTTTAGTAGCCGGTACTGAGAAAAGAGGAACGCTACCGAAACCACTTGGTTTGTCGTAAGCATCGATCAACGCCTGTGCAGGTGCACTGTTACCTACCTGTGCATAGTTCACACGTAATTTACCATAAGATAACCATGGAGCGTGTACTACTTCAGAGAACACGAAACCGAGTGATGCAGATGGGTAATAGTATGCATTATTCCCTTTAGGTAAAGTGGAAGACTGATCACGACGACCGGTCAGATCCAGGAATAACATTTTCTTATATCCTAATCCCACGCTGGCAAAAACTCCATTCACCTGCATTGCGCTATCCGCTTCAACTGGTGCCTGTATAGGATTTACAGAGTTAGATAAAGAATATAATTTAGGTACTACCAGTCCACCGTTCGTTTCTTCGCGAACATATTTTACGCGGGTGTTACGGACGTTACCACCTACCAGTCCTGTAAACTTGAAGTTGTTATTAATTTCCTTATCGATATTCAGTAACAGGTCGTAGTTATATTCACCAAACGTACCGTCATATCTTGAATAGGAAGAGGTGTTTTTACTACCTACAGCGTTTCTTTCTTCCTGAGACTGGGAGTAAGTATCCATACTCACTCTACCCAGCAAGTTCATCCAGTTAGTGATTTTATAGTTCAGCGCAACATTTCCGAAATAACGAACACGGTTATCTTTTTCGTAGTTTTCGTATCTCATGAAATACATGTTATCTGTATAGATAGGAACCGGATTGTCCGGGTCCTGCAGGTTCCAGCTTTTATTCAGTTTGGTTCTCTGATAATCTTCTTCCTGTTGTTTCATGTCTACGTTCATCTCCCACCACTGGCGGAAGCCCTGCATAGGGTTGTATTCGTCATAACCGGTACCATAACGGCCTTTACCATCTATCTTAGACATATTCACAGCAGCGCTGGCCGTTAATTTGCTGGTCAGATTATAAGAAGCACCGAAGTTCAGCATGTCCTTTGCCAGTTTGGCATTAGGGATCATACCGTTCTCAATGGTTTTTGTATAACCGAGTTTGAAATAACCCTGATCTCCGCCACCATCGATAGTAACACTGGTATTAGAAGCGGTTGTATTTTTGAAGAAGTAAGATGGATCGTGTTGTGCAGCCACCCAGGGGCTTGCTTTTTTATACTGGGGAGAGGTTGGATCGAATGAACGGTAGTTGTATACCATCAGGTTTGGATCGAATTTAGCACCGAAAGAAGCATCTTCTGACATTGGTACAACCAGATCGTTCTGACCGTCACCGTTAACATCCCTGTAAAGGAAATGGCCATCCGGAGATTCGTATGTATAATCGTCCTGATCGTAGTAACCAGCACCGTATTGTTTCTGATATTTAGGGAAGGTACTCTTGTCCATAGTACCTATTGTACCGCCTACATTGACAGTTACGCCCAATCCTTTTCTGCCTTTTTTGGTAGTGATCATGATCACACCATTTGCAGCACGGGAACCGTACAATGCAGCAGCAGCAGCTCCTTTCAGAACGTTGATTGATTGTACGTCATCAGGATTGATATCTGCAGCAGCATTACCGTAGTCGAAACCACCGCGGCCGGAAGCCTGGTCAGAGGTGTTGGTAGTAGAGTTATCGATAGGTACTCCATCTACTACAAACAATGCCTGGTTTGAGTTTTGAAAAGATTTATTACCACGCAGCACGATGTTGGTAGAACCCCCCATTGTACTGTTTCTGCGTACTTCCAGACCTGCAACTTTACCTGATAAAGAGTTTACAACGTTAGGATCACGAGTCCTGTTCAGCTCTTCTGCACTTACTGTTTGTGCAGAGTAAGCCAGCTCATTCTTTTTTCTGGCAATACCCAATGCAGTCACTACTACTTCCTGAAGATTTTTGTCTTCCTCTTTCAGTTTTATGGTAACAGCATTGCTACTTCCAAGGGTAATTTCCTGTGAGGCAAATCCTACACTTCTAATGGTGAGAACAGGATTACTTCCTGTTACTGTCAGTTTAAAACTTCCCTGCTGATCTGTTGTTGTCCCTGTTGTTGTCCCTTTAAGTTGTACTGTTGCGAAAGGTAAAGGAGATCCGTCTGCGCCGGTAACCTTACCCGTAATCTGACGCTGTTGGGCAAACGCCAGAGTTACGCTCACCATAAGCATAGTGAGAAAGAGTAACGCTCTTTTCATAAAACGATTTAGATTTAGTTGACAATAAAAAATTAAAATGAGTTACGCTCTTGCCGCAATAGCCAACCAACAGCCATTACAGCAAAAGCCTCATAAGCTTAAACCACAGTTTTTATAATAATAACTTTTTTGCTAAAAAAACCATCCGGGGTGAAGGCGGCAAGAACCTGGATGGCTGTGTGTGGCACAGTACATAACTCATTCCCTGCTGCGAAATGCATAGAACAGAACCGCTGTAAAAAGGTTGACAAAAGGTAATTCACAGCACAGCAGGAAAAAGAGATGTTGGCCTCTTTCATATTACGATTTAGATTTTGGTTGAGAAGCACAATTTATAGATTTTTTTTTCTCACTACCAAGAATATTTTAACTTTTTTTTAGGAGCAGATAAATTTTAAATATGTAATAATATTATTCACAATATTATAAGTACAAAAAAAGTGTTAGTTCTTTAATGTTATTTGTCCATTATATCTCTAGAATAACTGTTGCATCTGTAACGTGATAACATTTTTATTACTTTGTTCTGATGCAAAGGCTGAGTAGACTGTCTGCTGAAACCGCGCCCATAGCGATAACCGGGGCATTAAACGCCATCGGGTACAAAGTTGGTACTGGCATCCTCTACCATATAATTGAGACAACATATACTCATATAAGATACCAGATGTTATAACATACATTGTTGTTGCGGTACCTCCGGTGACGAATGTTATATATCTGCCTGAAAATGTAAATGATGTTTTTGGAAGTTGGTAAGCAGCGTCAAGAAATAATAAAAAACCTTGTTGATTGGCAGATCTGTTTACTTCTACCCTGCTCTTTATAATTAGTCCTTCTTTTAGCTGCATGGTTGTCTGGCATCGCCAGCTTTGTTTTTTAACCTGTACAGGCCATTTGATAAAGTTGTTATCGTTCTCTTTTTGTTGTTTGGTTGAATAGCTGTAACGGATAAATGCCTCGGTGTGTTTGTCCGGGGTATAAGTGAGGGAGAGCAATACTTCTTTTCCGTTAGCAGGTGTATTTATACTGTATGATAACCAGGGAAAACTGAATACATCTGCATAACCGTTTACTATTAAATACGGAGTGATTTTTAATGCAATAGCGGTATATAATCCACGTTCATTTACGGCTTTGTAATATTCTCCGAATGCATTGTTGTACATAGATTGGTAGGCCTGGTTGTAATGGCGGTATAATATACTGATATCTGCATTTTTTGCCACACTGGCCAGTATTCCGTGTACCATCCCTGTTTTGAGATTATCACTGATGGCTATTTCTCCGAAGAAATGCAGGTTCTTCCAGGTAGCGGCGTAGTCTATGCTGGCGTTGGTTAATTGTGTACCTGAGAATGCAAAAAGATTGTAGGGTTTGTTATCTTTTTGTAGCGGAACAGAGTAGTGATGCCGGATGATGTTAATACCTGCATGCCAGTTTTGTTTTATGAAGGAGAGATTGCCGCCTGTTGTAAATTGCTGTATCGCATTCCTTTTTTTCCGTTCTGTATCTGTACGATGATAACCACTGCTGTAAAGCGATGCCAGTAATGTATCTATTGTTCCATCTAATTGTCTTAATGAAATAAATGCTGTTCCCTGCCAGTTGTCGTGTTGTATCGTAATACCGGCACCTCTGTAGAAATAAAATTCTCCAGCCGAAGCATAGGGACGTAACAAATCGCTTTCTCTTTTTATCTGCATTACAGCGGGGCCTTTACCCAATGCCAGTGTTTGCCAGTTGATGAGGCCCTGCCCCATGTTTACGGTAAAATCTCCCAGTGCCAATGCTTTAATGTGTTTGTAGTTTTTTACGAACAGGTGCGCGCTGTTGAAATCGAATAGTCTTTCTCCTGCATCTTTTTCTGTCAGCATACCCCAGCTTATGTAATTAGGGTAATTATACCGGTAGCGGAGTAATAGTTTACCGGGATTGTTGTAGCGGCACAGGAATGCATGATCCCCATTGTGCGTATAGTCTTTTAAAGTATGGTGTGGTTGCAGGTCTTCACCTACCTGTACATAGGGCAGTAAACTGCGGATGAGGGCCGCATCAAAGCCTGGTATTGCCTGTAATTCATAGATACTTAACAGCTTACCCAATAACTGGCGGTATAACATGAAATTAGTGATCTGTAAAGGGCTTAATAAACCCAGCGATTGTAAGGCGGCAGCATCCGCAGTGTTTAAAGAAATCTTATGACGGGTGTAACCGTTTAGTAGTTGTAGCTGTGCATCATCATCTGGTATTGCCATATGATTTTCCAGCTGATTTTCTGCTGTTGCAGTTAATTCCTGTGCGTGTATATACTGGCTATATAACAGCAACAGTATTAAGCTTTTTTTAATTGCCATACAATGGATGTATTGGGTGTAAAGCCCAGTTGAGGATGATGAGAAGCGGAGAAGAAAATGCGCATTCTGCCAAGTGTAAAACTGGCGGCAGCATTGGTCGGAGAAGTGCCTAATTGCAGTGATAACTGCGGAATGATACGGTATTCACACATGACTTTTGTGACAGGTGATACATCATTTTCCTGTACTACTACAGTGCTGATCAGGAAGTCTTCGGAGACTTCGTAACCGATGCCTGCGGTGTAGATAACGGATAATGGTTCATCGCCCAGTTTTCTGTTAACAGGATTGAACAGGTGCAGCCCTGCGTGTAATTGTGGTGTGATATGCAGCAGGCATCCCAATTCGAAAGTAATGGTGGTTGCGCTGCCATATTGCCGGATGGCGCTGGAGAGGTAATCTATCTGCATACCTATGCTTAGTTTATTCCCTAACTGTCTGCCATAGGCAATGCCCAGTTGTTGCTGCTGGTAAGCGCTGTACCCTGCCTGCTGAATATTGAATGCAAAAGTTCCTGGCGGGGCTGGTAATGTGACCACAGCGCTGTATAAACTGAGCGCCTTTAACATGAACCTTCTTTCGGTATTTATACCGGCGGATGGCACAGTTATATAAGCCAGTGCAGCCTGGTTTTGCACAGCAGTAAATACCTGCTGAAAATGGCGGCTGTATGTGCCCGGGTACTGTTGCTTTTCTGCGGAAAGCCATAAATTTTGTGCGCACGAAAGCACACTGCACATTGTACAAACAATGGAAACAAACATCTTTTTCAAAACAACCGGTATTCGTTAACAAACAAAAAAAACTCCTCACCGGGAAGTGAGGAGGCAATATTAGGAAATTATTTTAATATCGATTAAAAAAGTCCGTGCAACTGAGAATCAATACGGGAGATAATCTCTCCCAGGTCTTCATCACTCTCAGGAAATTTATTCTTATCGATATCGATAATGAGTAGCGGTCCTTCTGTATATTTCTCTATCCAGTTGTTATAATATTCGTTCAGTCTTTTCAGGTAATCCAGGCGGATATTCTCTTCGTATTCACGTCCTCTTTTCTGGATCTGTGCAACTAAGGTAGGCACGGAAGCGCGCAGATATATCAGCAGGTCGGGTGGTTTTACCATCGACTTTAATGTTTCAAAGAAGTTGAAATAGTTATCGAAGTCCCTTTTGGTCATCAATCCCATTTCGTACAGGTTAGGTGCAAAAATGTGTGCATCCTCGTAGATAGTTCTGTCCTGTATAACAATATCCTTTCCGTTCTGGATTTCCAGCAGTTGTTTTAAACGGCCATGAAGGAAATATACCTGCAGGTTAAAAGACCAGCGGGGCATATCTTCGTAGAAGTCATTCAGATAAGGATTATGTTCTACATCTTCAAACTGGGGTGTCCATTTGTAATGCTTTGATAACAGTTCAGTAAGGGTGGTTTTCCCTGCACCAATATTACCGGCTATCGCGATATGTTTAATCTTATTTAGTTTTGCCATGACATTATCAGGGTCGTTAATCGTTCTTTTCGGCGGGGCCGGTTGTGGTAATAAGTAGCAGACTACAATCCCATAATTTACATAAAATTATTTGATTATCAATCTAAAAAACTTGTTACAGCAGGTAATTAATAGTAATTAATACCGATAAGTTTTCTGGCTTCATGCAAAGTCTGTGCCGCACTTTCCCTTGCTTTCTCTGCCCCTGCTTTCATTATACGGTTTAAATAAGCATGATCTTCCTGAAGCTCAAGGGCTTTCTCACGGATAGGTGTGATAAAACGCACCATATCTTCACCCAATTGTTTTTTCATATCACCGAAACGGATACCCTGATTCTGATATTGATCTTCAAAGAACTTAATTACATCCGGGGTAGATACCTGTTGCATTAACAGGAAGAGGTTCTGCACAGATTCGGGCATGGGAGCTCCTTCTACAGCAACACCGCTGTCTGATTTCGCTTTTTTTATCTTATTGAGGATCAGTTCATCACTATCAGAAAGATACAGCGTAGCCATCTGATTTTCGCTTTTACTCATTTTACCTGTACCGTCCAGACTAGGGACTTTTATCAGGTCATCTCCGAAGTTAAACGCTACCGGTTCGGGGAAAAGGTAACCATAACGGTTGTTGAAGCGCTGTGCAAAATTGCGGGCCATTTCCAGGTGTTGTTCCTGGTCTTTACCTACAGGCACTTTTACGCCGCGGTGAATGAGTATATCTGCACTCATCAGCACGGGGTAAGTGAGTAACCCGGCGTTCACGTTTTCCGGTTGCTGGCGTACCTTATCTTTAAAGGTAGGTACCTTTTCCAGTTCGCCTTTGTATGCCAGCATGTTGAGTAACAGGTATAATTCTGCTATTTCAGGCACGTCACTCTGTGCGTACAATGCTACCTTCTCAGGATCTAAGCCGGAGGCTATATTTTCTGCCAGTACGCGGAACACGTTGGCTCTAAGGTCTTTCGGATCAGGATGGGTAGTCAGCGAATGCCAGTCAGCCACGAAAAAATAGCAGTTAAAAGTTTCCTGCATCTTAATGTAGTTGCGGATAGCGCCAAAATAATTGCCCAGGTGTAAATATCCGGTAGAGCGAATACCGCTTACCACTATCTCTTTTGATGTAGCCATAATGGGGTGCAAATTAATAAATTCCTGCATGTTCATCTACCTTCATCATCTTTTGACTCTGGAGTATTTAAGCTAACTTTAACGCGAGCTATAATAAATATCACCTATATTTTATTATCTTTTCATCTAATTTGAATTATGGAAGTGAATGAGAAGCTGGTACAGCAACTGGCAGACCTGGCAAGACTGGAATTCAGCGAACAGGAAACAACGGAAATAAAAGGCGATCTGCAGCGGATGATCACCTTTGTAGAAAAACTGAATGAGCTGGATACCACTAATGTGAAACCATTATTACACATGACCGCAGACGGCAACGCGCTCCGTGAGGACCGGGTAGTGCCTTCCATAACCCGGGAAGAGGGTTTGAAGAACGCGCCTGCTGCGAGTGACCAATATTTCAAAGTTCCTAAAGTTATTAAGAAGTAACCCGTAATCTATCAATCTTATGCACCCACAGGCTGTCATCCATCTGGAAGCAATCCGTAAAAGCTACTTTATCGGCAAAAATGAGTTGCCCGTTCTGAAAGGTATCAACATGGACATTTTAAAAAATGAATATGTTGCACTGATGGGGCCTTCCGGTTCCGGTAAATCTACACTCATGAACATGCTGGGTTGCCTGGATACCCCTACCAGTGGTAAGTATATCCTGAGCGGCCATGATGTAAGTACCATGAAAGATGATGAACTGGCAAGGGTGCGTAACCAGGAAATAGGGTTCGTTTTCCAGCAGTTTAACCTGATGCCCCGTCTCAGCGCCTTAGAAAATGTAGCGGTTCCCCTTATTTATGCGGGTGTCAGTAAGAGAGACAGGGAAGACAAGGCCAGGGCTATGCTGGAAAAAGTAGGACTGGGAGATCGTTATAAACACAAACCGAATGAATTATCAGGTGGACAATGCCAGCGTGTGGCTATTGCCCGTGCCCTGGTCAACGACCCTTCGCTGATCCTGGCCGATGAGCCTACCGGTAACCTGGATTCCAAGACTTCTATAGAGATCATGGAAATCTTCGGTAAGATCCATGCCTCCGGTAATACGGTGGTACTGGTGACGCACGAAGAAGATATAGCCGACCATGCACGCCGTGTGATCCGTTTGCGTGATGGCCTGATAGAATCAGATAAACTGAATGCACATCATGCCGTAATGGTATAAAGCTGCTTCCAATGTCATTTAAGATTTACACCAAAACAGGGGATAAAGGTAAAACCGCATTGATCGGCGGTACCAAAGTATCCAAAAGTAATCTGCGCATAGAATCCTATGGCACTGTAGATGAATTAAACTCCTATATAGGGCTTGTAAGTGATTATCTGACTG
Organism: Chitinophaga oryziterrae; assembly: GCF_009758125.1. Classification (GTDB taxonomy): domain Bacteria; phylum Bacteroidota; class Bacteroidia; order Chitinophagales; family Chitinophagaceae; genus Chitinophaga; species Chitinophaga oryziterrae. The sequence goes on along the minus strand of NZ_WRXO01000001.1, from coordinate 487,315 downwards.
ATACTCCCACTATTAACTTTCTGAGGGAAATACAGGACCGCCTGTTCACTATAGGCTCCTCCCTGGCATGTGATCCTGAGAAGGAAACCAAAATGCGTATCCCGGACCTGCATGCAGGAGATGTTACTATACTGGAAAACAGTATGGACCAGATGAATGAGGTATTACCGGAAATGAAGTCTTTCCTGCTGCCGGGAGGTCATGTGGCAGTATCCACCTGCCATATTGCCCGCTGCGTATGCCGCCGGGCGGAACGCCTTTGCGTGGGCCTGCAGGAGCAGAACCAGTTTATAGACCCGCTGGTATTACAATATATGAACCGCCTGAGCGACTATCTCTTTGTATTGTCCCGTTGGATAGGACACCAGTTGCAGGTAGCGGAGATCCCCTGGAAACCGCGTATTTAACTGATGGTCTTCGCCGTCAGTTCTTCCGAAATTATTTTGCCATCCCGCATCACCAGCTGCCTGTCGCTTAATGGCGCCAGTTCTTCGTTATGGGTAACGATGATAAAGGTTTGCTGAAATTTATCTCTCAGTTCTATGAACAGGTGATGTAATTCCCGGGCGTTTTTTGAATCCAGGTTACCGGTAGGTTCGTCGGCCATAATGATGTCCGGAGCATTGATTAATGCCCTTGCCACGGCTACGCGTTGCTGTTCTCCACCAGACAACTGGTTGGGTTTATGCTCCATCCGGTCTGCCAAACCGAGTGTTTCCAGCAAAAAGGCAGCCCTTTCCCTGACAGCCGCTTTCTTTGATCCGGCAATAAAACCGGGAATACAAACGTTTTCCAGGGCAGAAAACTCGGGTAAAAGGTGGTGAAACTGGAAAATAAAGCCCATATGACGGTTCCTGAAATCAGCCAGTGCGTTCCCTTTCAGGGTCCCCAGATTTACATCACGAAGCCATACTTCGCCCGATGATGGCGTATCCAGGGTGCCAAGGATATGTAATAAGGTACTCTTTCCGGCACCGGAAGACCCAACGATAGTAACGATTTCCCCTTTACCTACTGTGATGTCTACACCCTTCAGTACGTGTAAATTGGAATAATTTTTGGTAAGATTGCGTGCGGTTAGCATACTCAAAGAAAAGTAATTAACCGATAAAATAGTAATAGTTGTTTATTTCAAATTAAATAATACTTTTGCGGAAATTTCAGAAAGTAAAAATTTCGATAACATGTACTGGACATTAGAATTAGCTTCATACCTGGAGGACGCTCCTTGGCCAGCTACGAAGGACGAATTAATAGATTACGCCATCCGCTCCGGTGCGCCAATTGAAGTGATTGAGAACTTACAGGAACTGGAAGATGAAGGGGAAATTTACGAGGGCATAGAAGATATTTGGTCTGATTATCCGTCGCAGGACGACTTCTTCTTTAACGAGGATGAGTATTAGATCAGACTATTTTCCATTGTAGCCTCAGCAATTCGCCTATGCTTAAAAAACTTAGCCGCTCCTTTTAATAAAAAGGAACGGCTTTTTTTGTGGCATATCGTCCGGATTATGGACCCGGGATTCCATAAAACACTGACTCCGTTAGAAGGTTGCCCTCTAACGGAGTCAGAAATAATATTACTACAGATCTATTTTTCCATCTGATTGATCACATCTGCTGTAACACCGGTAGCTGAGAAACCACCATCATGGAACAGGTTCTGCATCGTTACCATCCTGGTAAGGTCAGAGAACAGTGTTACACAATAATCTGCGCACTGGTCAGCTGTTGCATTGCCTAAAGGGCTCATTTTCTCTGCATAAGTGATAAAGCCATCGAAGCCTTTTACACCACCACCTGCGGTAGTCCTGGTTGGGGACTGAGAGATCGTATTCACACGCACTTTGTTCTTCATACCATAGTGGTAGCCAAAGCTGCGGGCAATAGACTCCAGCATGGACTTGGCATCTGCCATTTCGCTGTAGTCAGGGAATACACGCTGTGCTGCAATGTAAGTGAGTGCCACTACTGATGCCCACTCATTCAGTGCATCCAGCTGGTAAGCAGTCTGCAATACGCGGTGCAGGGACATAGCGGAGATATCCATTGTCTTGTGAGAGAAGTCATAGTCCAGTTCGGTATAAGACTTTCCTTTACGCATATTGATACTCATACCTACAGAATGAAGTACAAAATCAATCTTGCCGCCAAAATGCTCCATGGATTTAGTGAAAAGATTTTTCAGATCATCCATATTAGTAACATCAGCAGGTATTACAGGTGCTTTACACTGTTCTGACAGCTTATTGATCTCTCCCATACGTAAAGCAATAGGAGCATTGGTAAGCACTATCTCTGCGCCTTCTTCAACACAATGTAATGCGATTTTCCAGGCGATAGACTTTTCGTCCAACGCGCCGAATATGATACCTTTCTTTCCTTTTAATAAGTTATGAGCCATTGGGTTCAAAAATTAATTTTGGCAAAAATAGTTGTTATAGTTGAAAAAAAAAGATTAATTGAATAGCGGTTATTTTACCAGCTCTCTTGCATTCTCCAGCGCTGCTGCCGTAGGCTTCTCTCCACTCAGCATCTGTGCGATATGGTTGATACGCTCTTCCCTGCTCAGAATCCTCACGTTGGTGGTCACTTTACCGTCTTTGCTCTCTTTGTACACAAAGTAATGAGCATCTGCTTTACCGGCTATCTGTGGCTGGTGCGTGATACAGATTACCTGGTGTCTGCGGGCCATCGCCTGCATAATGATGCTCACCTGGCGGGCCGCTTCCCCAGAGATACCGGTATCGATCTCATCGAAGATCATGGTCGGTAATGCTACCGATTGTGCTACCAGGGATTTGATGCACAGCATCAACCTGCTTAACTCACCACCGGATGCCACCTTGCGGATAGGGCCAAAATTGCCGCTCTTATTGGCATCGAACAGGAATTCTATCGTGTCCTGACCATAAGGGTTCAGTCCACCCTGCATGATGGATGCCTTTAATTGTGCGTTGGGCATGCCTATCTGTGCCAGCAGGCCGTTCACATCCTTTTCGAATGGTATGGCCGCTTTTGCACGGGCAGCCGTAATAACTGCCGCCTGCTTCCGGAGTGATTCGCGCAAAGTTTCCTGCTCTTTTTCCAGCTGTGCCAGCTGTTCATCCATATTGAGCGCCCCTTCTACCTTAACGGAGAGGTCTTCTTTTATCGCTAACAGTTCAGCGGTGGTTTGTACACCGTGCTTTTTAAGCAGCTTATATCCTGTGGAGATACGCTCGTTCACAACTTCTATACGGGCACCGTCAAACTGAACCTGGTCGTTTACCTGTTCAATCTCTGCTGTGATATCCTGTAGTTCGAGGTAGGCTGACTGGAGCCTTGCAGCGATGGCCGGTGCTTCCTTATGGAAAGCGGAAAGTCCCTGTACAGAGGTCTGTATCTGCCTTAACTGGGATAAGATAGGCTGCTCATCTTCCTTTAACTGGAAATAAGCACGGGTGAGGGTGGTCCTGATCTCTTCCGCATGACTTAATATCTTCAGCTCTGCATCCAGTTCTTCTATTTCATTGGGTGCAAAGGCAGCATCGTTCAGTTCATCCAGCAGGAATTTATTATAGTCCAGCTCTTTGTTCGCGTTATTGCGTTGGTCCTGTAGCTGTTTAAGCTGTTTCTGTACCTGTACATAGCGTAAGAACAACTGGTGATATTGCTGATGCAGGGCTGGCTGATTCACCAGTGCATCCAGCACTTCTCTCTGGAAATCTGATTTTTCCAGGTCCAGTGTGTCAAACTGCTGATGAAGGTCTACCAGGTACTGACTTAGTTCTCCCAACTGGGAAAGGTTTACCGGCGTATCATTGATGAATGCACGTGATTTCCCGGCGGTACTGATCTCCCGGCGGATGATGAGCTGATCTTCCAGGTCCAGCTCATATTGCTGGAAAAAGCCGGCCACCTGTGTCTTCTTCACTTTAAACGCCCCTTCTATTACGCACTTTGACTGCTTATCATATAACACCCCCGGATCTGCACGCTCTCCCAATATCAATGACAATGCCCCCAGCAGGATAGATTTACCTGCCCCTGTTTCCCCTGTAATTACATTCAGGTTACCTGAGAAGTCCACTTCCAGGTGATCGATGATAGCGTAATTCTTAATCGTTAGTTTTTGTAGCATAAGGAGTATTGGAAATACGAATATATGACTTCGGATTATCCCGCAAATTAATACATGCAGCACGAACTGTATCTGCGTATTGACAACTCAGCTTCCATTTACCCGTTGAATACCGGCTTTGGCCCGCTGATCAAGTGAATTTTTGTAATCGTGTTCTTTCATATCCAGACAAGCCTGGTAACATTCAATGGCTTTTGCCTTCTCTTTACGTTTTTCATAAATATACCCCATTTGCAGGGAAGCCCTTGCTGCAAAATATTCAGGACGGCTGGCGCCTGTTCTGACAGTTACCTGGTACATAATGATGGCGTTATCATCCAAGCCTGTTTCGTCATAGATACGGCCCAGGCGGTAAGCGTATTCCAGCTTTTCTTCCATACGGTCGAAATCTGCTGCCTTTTTAGCCTGTAATAATCTCAGCGCTTCTGTAAAGAACCCGCCATCGCTTAACAGGCGTGCTTTCAGCAATAAAGGGTTCGGCCATTTGCCGCTCTTTGCATCTTTCAATGCCTGTTTATCTGCATCCGTTTCCGTGTTACCACGGGTGAGGATCATGTTCCGGTATTTATTGGCAGCATCCATATTTCCATGCAGGAAATAATACCAGCTTAAACGCTGCAAACATTCCTTCACAAAAAACCTGCCTTTGAATTTATCCAGGAATTTCTGGAGATAGATATTAGCATCTTCATCCTGCCGGGATAATTTCAGCTCTCCCATTAAATAATTACAATAAGGAATATCTGTGTATTGCACGCTGTCATTCCTCTCCGTCAATATTTTAATACCGATGGCAGCCTTCTGGTTATTCATGGAGATATTGGCGATCATCAATGCAAACAGGTAGTTATTTTTTGTATCTAACTGATGTTGCTGGACAAATCCCCATACGTCTTCCGGTTTGTTTTCTATGTATAATTTGAGGTAGCAGTAGTAATAATAGGCTTCCGGTTTAAATAATACAGCCACATCGGAGTTACTCTCTATTGCCTGCTGTACCTGTTGCATACCTTGCCGGATACTACCTTTCAGGCCCAGGATATTCGAGATCCAGCGGTAGCCTTCGGGGATGGTACCGAATACAGTTTGCATGGCGCCCGCCAGCATGTTGTTGGGCATAAACTGCGGAAACCTTTTCTGGTTATCCTTCAGCATAATATATGCCTTACGGACTTCCCATACGGCATCCCATTTCTCACTGAACTTCACTCTTACCATTCCCCACTGGAAGCGGATAGCGGCCTGTGTATAAAGGTAATACGGAGAGTTGGTGGGGCCTTCTTCCATCATGGCAAGGCGTTGTGCCCGCTGATCCTTACGCTGTGCATACAGGGAAGGATCTTCATTAAAGAACAATGTAAAAAAGTCAGCGTAATTATCCAGAAAGTAAGGGATCAGGTTATCCGGGTGTTCTTTTTTCTCCTGATCCAGTAAAGCTGTTCCGGCAGCAATGCGCAGCTGCATAATAGCTGCATATGCCTGTTGGCAGCGCGGGTTAAAGTCGTAGACTTTTTGCCGGCCAGTCACTGAAAAAGAGAAAGTCAAAAATAATCCCAGCAGAAATAGTATACGCATATCAATTTTAGATTCCGGGCCTAATCACCAAATTCCAAACCAAACTTTCCGCCGGCCCATCTGCTGAATATAAAAGTCCCGGGTATTTGCCCGGGACTCAATACATTATACAAGAAATTAAGCTTAGTGAGATCAGATGGTTACGGTAGCATCCAGATCGTTGTCCACCAGAACACGTCCGCAATGTTCGCAAACGATGATCTTTTTACGCTGGCGTATTTCAGCCTGGCGTTGTGGAGGGATGGCATTGAAACAACCACCGCAGGAGTCACGGGCAACAGTTACCACGGCCAGACCGTTACGGTAATTTTTGCGGATCTTTTCATAAGCGCCAAGTAAACGGGGCTCTACTTTAGTACGGGCTTCGTCACTCTGTTTACGGAAAGCTTTTTCTTCCTTGTCAGTTTCAGCAATGATCTTTTCCAGTTCACCTTTCTTATGTTTCAGGTTAGATTCCTTTTCTGCAATCGCTTTTTTAGCGGATTCCAGTAAACGGCTCTTATCCTTTACTTCTTCATTTGCGTCCTTGATATGCTTCTCTGCCAGTTTGATTTCCAGGGATTGCATTTCGATTTCCTTGGTGATAGCTTCAAACTCGCGATTGTTCTTCACGTTGTCCTGCTGCTTCTCATATTTCTTCATCAGGGCTTCTGACTCTTTAATTGCCGCCTTTTTATTGGTGACAAAGTCCTGAATACCACGGATTTCATCTTCCACATGGGCAAGACGCGTATTCAACCCTTCGATCTCGTCTTCGAGATCTTTTACTTCCATTGGCAACTCCCCTTTCAGCACCTGGATTTCATCCAGCCTGGAGTCCATCTTCTGTAGCCTAAGTACAGACGCCAATTTTTCTTCTACGGAGTATTCTTTTACAGTAGCCATGTATTTATAAATAATTTACCGGGTTTGTACGAATTGTAGATTTAAGAGGCGCAAAATTACGGAATTTCTCGGTCAATATATGATAAAATAATTCAACCGTGAACTGCTCGCTTTCAAAATGCCCTATATCCGCTACAACTATTTGATTATCAGCATCAAAAAACTCATGGTATTTAAAGTCGGCAGAAATATAAGCATCTGCTCCTGCTGCTATCGCCTTTTTTAAGAGGAAACTGCCTGCTCCGCCGCATAAAGCCACCTTTTGTACGGGCTTCCCCCTTAAAGGGGTATACCGGACGCAACCGGTGAGGAACTGTTCTTTTACCAGCTGCAGGAAGGCCAGCTCGTCCATGGGTTGAGGCAGATTGCCTATCAGCCCGGAACCGACTTCTTTATTTGCATTCCCGAGTTTTACCACATCATAAGCCACCTCTTCGTAGGGATGGCTTTCCAGTAATGCCTGGATCACACGCGATTCCAAATATAGGGGAAAAATCACTTCCAGCTTTGTTTCGGGTTCCAGATGGCGTTGCCCTACCTGCCCGATATAGGGTTGCGCGCCTTCTTCCGCTTTATAGGTGCCGGTACCGGTAACATTGAAGCTGGCCTCACTATAATTACCGATATGGCCGGCTCCGGCAGTAAATAAAGCATTCAGTACCGTTTCTGCCTGGGCATGAGGCACAAAGGTGTAGAGTTTACCCAGCAGTTCCCGTTTGGGGTCCAGTACCCTGCAATCTGTAAGTTTCAGCCTGCTGGCCATCATATCGCTTACTCCATTGCGCACATTATCCAGGTTGGTATGTGCGGCATATACCGCAATATCATTTTTGATAGCTTTGATAGCCACCCGCTCTACATAGTTATTGCCATTGATCTTTTTCAGTCCGCCGAAAACAATGGGATGATGGGCCACCACCAGATTGCAACCCTTTTCTCTGGCTTCTTCAATTACAGCCTCGGTAGCATCCAGTGTTAACAACACACCGGTCACTTCCCAGTCGGCATTGCCAAACAGCAAACCGGCATTATCATAGCTCTCCTGGTACTGGAGTGGCGCAAAGGCGGCAATAGCGTTAGTGATATCCCTGATCTTCATATTATTAACAAATATGAAAGGTTTTATTTAATTTTTAAAATCAGTGTTTGTTAACAACCATATTCGGTAGAATGCCCGGATCTAAAAAGCTAATCCAATCAGAAAGAACACTCATTGGTTTTAAGCAACAGGAAGAATAACTTTACCTTTGCAAAAAATCAATAGCATGGTACTTGCACAATCCACCGCGGAACTTTACGACCAATACAAAGCCAAAATGCAGCAGATAGCTGATGTTCGCAACGCTATAGCCGTATTGGGCTGGGACCAGGAAACTTATCTTCCCGAGAAAAGTGCCAACTTCCGCGGTCAGCAAATTACCACGCTCAGTTCCATTGCCCATGAAATGTTTACAGAAGAACCACTGGGGCATTTGTTGCAGGAATTGCATTCCAGGGGTGATTTAGACCCTGTATCTGCGAAGAATATCAGTCTTTCACTGGAAGACTATGAAAAGAATAAAAAGTATCCGGCCAGCTTTGTGGCAGAGATGTCACAGACTACCAACGAGTGTTACCATGCATGGATAAAGGCACGTAAATCCGGTACTTATGCAGACTTTGAGCCTGTGCTGGCGAAGATGGTCGCTTTAAAAAGACAGGAAACTGCCTTGCTGGGTTTTGAAGGACATTGCTACAATGCTTTGCTGAATGAATACGAGAAAGGCGCCACTACTACCATGCTGGACGCTGTATTCACCGATGTAAAGACCGCCCTCACCCCACTCCTGCGCCAGATAGAACAAAAGCCACAGGTAAATAAGGACTTCCTGCACCTGCATTACGACCGTGACCGCCAGTGGGAATTTGGTATCAACCTGCTGAAAGCGATGGGCTATGATATGAAAGCAGGACGGCAGGATATTTCCGAGCATCCGTTTACCACCAGTTTCAACCCCCAGGATGTACGTGTCACTACCCGCATAGATGAAAATGACTTCGGCAATATGACCTGGAGCTGTATTCACGAAGGTGGTCATGCTCTCTATGAGCAGGGACTGGATATCAGTGCATATGGATTACCTGCAGGAGAAGCAGCCAGTTTAGGTATCCATGAATCACAATCACGCCTATGGGAAAACAACGTAGGCCGCAGCCTTTCTTTCTGGGAGTCTCACTATGTCCCTTTACAACAGGCATTCCCCGAAAACCTTCAATCCGTTCCTTTACAGGACTTCTATAAAGCTATCAACCAGGTAAGGCCATCCCTTATCAGAACTGAGGCTGATGAACTCACCTACCATTTCCACGTGATGATCCGGTATGAAATTGAAAAGGGATTATTAGATGGTACTTACAGTACAAAAGACCTTAAAGAGATATGGAACCGATATTACAATGAGTATCTGCATGTTACTGTTCCCAACGATGTAGAAGGCGTATTACAGGACATTCACTGGTCGCATGGCAGTTTCGGTTACTTCCCTACTTATTCCCTCGGCAGTTTTTATGCTGCACAATTTTTTGCAGCTGCAGAACAGCAGATCCCGGGTTTAGAAACAGATATTATTAAAGGGAGTTATACAAATTTATTAACATGGCTGCGTGAAAAAATCCATCATTTTGGCCGTTTTTATACCTCAAATGAGCTGTGTGAAAAAGTAACAGGTAAACCCTTGGATTTCAAATATTTCCTCGATTACTCCACTAAAAAATACGGGAACATCTATACGTTATAATTTCTCATAACATATTGATATACTTATATCTATGCAGTTATCCAAAAGCGAAGAGTTTGGAATAACTTTTGTGTGATTTTGAATCCTGATAAGAACTATAGCCAAATTGATTACGTTTAGTTAATAAGACGTGGCATTAATAATCAAGCTTAATATATTATATTTATTTTTTTATCATTTTATTTCAACCTATGCTATATGTCCTCAATCAATGACATTTAGCCATATCGGAAATGAGACACCAATACCACCTACGCCGCAACTTATTAACCTGGCATACTATTTTATGCCTTCTTGGATTTTTGTTCTTTACAAGCACAAAAGCTCAGGCTCAGAATGTTACCGATTTTACAGCTGACAACTGGACCGGTTGTGGAACTGCTTATGTGCAGTTCATGAACAAGTCTACCCCTACGGGGGGAACTGCCTCCTGGGACTTTGGAGACGGAGGGGCTAAATCCACGCTGTGGAATGCTACCCGCTCTTTTAGTAAACCAGGTGTGTACGTAGTGACCCTGACGGTTAAATTCCCTGATGGGAAAACAGGAACAGTCAGCCATACAGTTAACGTCTACAAGAAGCCGGACGTAAAATTCGCTACCACCCCACTGGATGGATGTACTCCGTTGCAGGTAACTTTTACGGACCAGTCAACCGCAGGAGATGGTACCATTTCCAGTATTAACTGGGACTTTGGTGATGGTAATGGTGGCACAGGCCCAACAGCCTCGTACACTTACAACCAGGGTATGGATGTGATAGCCACCTCCATTGTTACTAACAGCTTCGGTTGTACAAACAGTGCGGAACAAGCAATAAAAGTAAAAGCTACCCCCCAGGTAGCTTTTACCAGTAATAACCAGGGTGGATGTAAATCTCCGGTAACTGTCAACTTCACCAACAATACTACGCTAAACACTACCTCTCCTGTAGCTGTTACCTATGCATGGGACTTTGGAGATGGCAGTACCAGTGCGGCCCAGGACCCTACCCATGTGTATACCACACAGGGGAAATTTACTGTTAAACTAACTGCTACTACTGCCGACGGATGTACGCAAACACTCACTCAGGCTGATTATATACAGGTCGCTACCATGCAGGCAGATTTTACCATACAGGAGAAACTCTGTAGTGGCGCCAATCTGACTTTCACCAATACGACAAAACCGGATCCGACTTCAGCTACCTGGACATTCCCTGATGGTGATGTACAAACTACCATCAATGCAGTAAAATCATTTCCTGCTGCCGGTGATTACCAGATCGTGATGAATGCTATTACGGTAGATGGTTGTCAGGCTACTGTTACAAGAACCATTCATGTTACAGATCCTCCAACAGCCAGTTTCACCATATTACCGGCAACTGCCTGTACCGTACCTGTGAACGCTACATTCAATACTAATACAACAGGTGCTATCGCATGGCAATGGGACTTCGCAGATGGAGGTACCTCTACCCTGCAAAACCCTGCTCACAAATACACTGCGGAAGGTACATATCCGGTAGTGCTGGTCGCTACCAATGCAGCAGGATGTACTGCTACAGCGAGAGATACCATTGCCATTCAGAAACCAATATTAACTATTGACGGCCCTACAGCAGGTTGTGTACCACTGGATGTTACATATACGCCTACTATCGGAAGTGCAGATCCTGTTGTTAAATACGCCTGGGATTTCGGAGACGGTGGTACTGCGACGACCAAAATACCTACACATACATTTGCTGCCCAGGGTAACTATACCGTAAAACTGACTATCACCACACTGGGAGGATGTACACAAACTGCTACACTGGCTGTGAGAGTAGGTGTGCCTGTAAAAGTGGATTTTACTGTTGATAAAACCAGCGGATGTCAGCCTACGGTATTCAACTTTACCAATAAATCCGTACCTGCAGGAGATGAATGGACCTGGCTGTTTGAAGAAAACGGCGCTGGTGTGGGGAGCTCTGCACTGGAGAATCCACCGTATGTATTTGCTACTACCGGTAAACATGATGTAACACTGATAGTTAACAATAACGGTTGTACACAGCAGCTTGTAAAAACAGACTACATTGAGATCTTCCCGCCTGCAGCTTTTTTTACTGTAATGTCTACGGATTGTGCAAACATCTTACAACGTGTTTTCACGGACCTATCGGATTTCGGCAGCAGCACGACCAGGCTATGGTCATGGGATTTTGGAGATGGTACCACTTCTAATCTGCAATCTCCTTCTCATACTTATGCAGCAGGGGGCGTGTACCCGGTGACATTAACTGTAGATAACGGAAGCTGTCAATCCAAATTCGCGACTACCGTAAATATTATTACAGACAAGCCGGTGATCTATCCCAGCAAAACGGTGATCTGCCGTGGTGATACCATTAAGTTCGCCATGGACCCTGTACAGACTAACAACTTTCAAACTTTTATATGGAGCTGGGGAAATGGCAGTACAACCCCTGTGGCTGGTAATTCAACAACAACCAATATTTATACTGTACCGGGTGTGTATACAGTAAATCTGACGCTCACGGATATTTATACTTGTCAGCATGTTTCCGATAATGCTACGATTACCGTGAATGGTTCTGTTGCCGGTTACACGATCAACCCAAAACAATGTAAAGACGAGCCGATCTCCTTTACAGATATTTCTACCACCCGCGCCGGTAATACGATCGTTTCATGGGTATGGGATTTTGGAGATGGCAGTGCGCCGGTTACCGTTACTACCAAACCTGCGAATGTTACACATACTTATAGTGTTATCAAGGATTATCCTGTAAAACTGACGGTAACCGATAATACAGGATGTACTGATACTTATACTGATATCGTTCATATTGCCAACATTGTGGCCAGCTTTGGCGCTAATGATTCTATCGCTTGTTTGAATACGCCATTCCAGTTTACGAATTCTTCCACAGAAGATCCGCTGACTTACGCATGGACATTCGGCGATGGCGGGACCAGCACCGATAAAGAACCTTTACATACTTATAATACACCGGGAGTATACAGCATCACACTGGATATTGTAGGCAGCACCGGTTGTACTTCTCATGCTGAGATCAAGAATTTCCTGCGCGTACCTAACCCGATAGCTGACTTCTCAGTTCCTGCCGTAGCAGCAGATGTTTGTCCGCCGGTAAAAGTCCAGCTGACCAACAACTCTTCTGATTATGTACGTTCTGTATGGACATTCGGAGATGGTAGTACCTCTACAGAAGATAATCCGCTGCATAACTATATAAGACCTGGTACCTTCCCTGTCAGCTTAACTGTTTATTCTGCCGGTGATTGCGCAAGTGCCCCTGCCGGTCCGAAAAATATAACGATTGCTGGTCCTGATGGTACATTCAGCGTTACACCTGAAACAGGTTGTTTCCCACTGACGACTACCATGACGGCTGTATCTCCGAATGCACAGAAATACATCTGGGATTTTGGAGATGGATATTCCGTTACGACCACTACGCCTACTTCTCCTGCTTATACCTATCCTCAGGAAGGCATTTACTTCCCGGTAGTATTACTGGAAGATAACAGGGGATGTAAAGTAGCGGCAATAGGTAATCCCAAAATAGTAGCCGATAAGATCCATGCAGACTTCAGTACGGACGTGAGCCAGGCATGTGATGGCGGTACTGTTTTATTCACAGACAAAACTACCGGCGTATCTGTAGATATGGGATCAGCCCCTTCTTTTGCATGGGATTTTGGTATCACCACCCGTACAGATGATGTAGGCACCGGCGCCACTCCTACTTTCGATTATCCAACACCGGGCACTTATAGCGTAAAACTCACCAGTACCAGTGTGTATGGTTGCGTGGACGATACCACTATGGATATCGTGATAGAACCTAAACCAGCTGCGGAGATAATAGCGGTTGCGCCTATTTGTGCAGGAACAACGGTACAGCTCCAGGGACGTGATAACAAGAACCTGCCTGGCACCAAATGGGTATGGACGGTTGCAGGTAAAGATTATAATGCAACAACTCCACCTCCTGTTGTCTTTAATAATGCCGGCAGTCAGCCGGTACAACTGGTGATTACAACCGCCAGCGGCATCTGTAGCAGTACAGATAACAAAACGGTAGAAGTATCGGCATACCCGGCACTGAAGCCAACACCTGCTACTGCCAGTATCTGCTTAGGAACTTCGGTGCAATTGCTGGCCAATTCAGATGCAGACGCCACCATTACCTGGACAGACTATAAGATATCAGATATACATAGCGCAAGTCCAATGGTGAGCCCTGAAAAAGACACCATTTATCATGTTACAGCAGTAAATGCTACCGGTTGTACAAGCAATGCAGATGTAACAGTGAAAGTTTCGCAGCCGTTCACATTAACAGTAAGTGATGTAGATATATGTGAAGGAAAATCAGCACAGTTACAGGCATCCGGCGCCAGTCATTACAGCTGGTCTCCGGCAACGGGGCTGAATGATGCTACAGCCGCTAATCCGATCGCTAATCCTACGGTAACTACCACTTACCAGGTAACGGGTACGGGTAATGATAATTGTTTTACAGATACAAAAGATGTAGTGGTGACGGTACATACGTTACCGGTCGTGAATGCAGGAGAAGATGTTGAACTGCCTGTAGGCTCTTCTATACAGATAGCAGCAACAGGTAGTGCTGATGTAACCAAATACGAATGGTTCCCGCCAAGCTGGCTGAGTTGCGTAGACTGTCTTACACCAACTGCTACTCCGAAACAAACCACTACTTACCGTTTAACGGCTACCAACCAGTATGGCTGTATTGCTTCGGATGAGATCAATATTAAGATGGTGTGCGAATCCGGTGTGGTATTCCTGCCGAATACATTCACCCCTAACGGAGATGGACAAAACGACATTTTTTATATCAGGGGTAAGGGTATTAATACGGTGAAGTCTTTCAGAATTTATAACCGCTGGGGACAACTGGTATTTGAAAGGTCCAATTTCAATATTGAAGACCCGGCTTTCGGATGGGACGGAAAAGCCAAAGGGGTACTGGTAAATCCTGATGTATTTATTTATGTGGCCGAATTGGTTTGTGATACCAACGAGCCATTCACCCTCAAAGGAAACGTAATGCTGTTGAGATAGCATTATCATTAAACATTGCCGCCATGAGAATGATTTGTAGAAAACTGTTATTGGCACTTAGCATCTGTAGCGTAGAGCAATTAGCAGCACAGGATATTCACCTGTCGCAGTTTGATGCGACGCCTATTTTGCGCAACCCGGCACTGATAGGTATTTTTAACGGCGACTATCGCGTACAGGCCGTTTACCGAAATCAGTGGAACAGTGTGACGATCCCGTATCAGACGGGAGCATTGAGCGCGGAACTTAAATTCCCGGTAGGAAAGAGTGAGGATTTTGTGACAACGGGTATCCAGTTTACATACGACAGGGCAGGTACTGCCAGGCTGCAATCGGTACAGGTATTACCGGCCATTAACTATCATAAATCCCTTAGCCAGAACAGGAACATGTTCCTCTCCCTGGGTTTTACGGGGGGCGTTGTGCAGCGTCAGTTTGATGCGACCAAGCTAACGTTCAACAACCAGTACATGAACGGGCGTTATGATCCTACACTGGCAACCGGAGAGGAAGGTCGCCTGGCATTGCGGGGGTATACTTACCTGGATGCAGGCGTAGGTATGAGTTTTAACAGTACGATCGGAGAAGATATTAACTACTTTATAGGGGCAGCGCTTTATCATTTTAACAGACCTAAAGTATCTTTTTATAAGGATAACAGTATTACGATGGACCGGAAGATCACTTTTAATGCAGGGATCACGATCCCGGTGGATGAAAGGGTAAAGATCATCGGTCAGTACAACGAATTGCATATGGGCAGCTATTCTGAGTATATTGGCGGCGCGCTGGTGGGTTACAGCCTGCTGAACCAGGGGCTGGAAAGTACCCATGCTGTATACGGGGGCGTATTTATGCGCTGGAATGACGCGATCGTACCTTCTTTCCGTATAGATATGGATACTTATGAAATAGGTATGAGTTATGATGCCAATATCTCTAAACTCAAAACTGCCAGTCAGAGTTTTGGAGGATTTGAGATATCACTGGTATTCAAAGGTTTCCTCAACAGCCGGAACAGTACATTAGAAAGCGTACATTGCCCGCGGTTTTAAACTTTTCACTAAATTAACCATCTAAAAAAAATATATGAGCGTAACAATTGGCAGTAAGGCACCGGCATTTACATTGGTAAATACAGAAAAACAGAAAGTTTCTTTGGAAGATTTTAAAGGACAGAACCTGGTGATCCTGTTTTTCCCGATGGCATTTACAAGTGTCTGCACCGCAGAGCTTTGCAGCATCAGGGATAACATTTCAACGTATAATGGTCTGAATACAGCAGTGGTTGGTATTTCTGTAGATTCACCATTTACCCTGGGTAAGTTCAAGGAAGAGCAAAAGCTGAACTTCCCTTTGTTATCTGATTTTAACAAGGAAGCATCCCAGGCTTATGGTGCTTTTTATGAGAATTTCGTTTTAGATCTGAAAGGAGTATCCAAAAGGGCTGCTTTTGTCGTAGATAAAGAAGGAATTATCAGATATGCCCAGGTTTTGGAATCCGCTGGCGATTTGCCTGATTTTGAGGCAGTTAAGAAAACCTTAGCTGGCTTATAATAAAACCAGGTTCAAAAGCGTTAAAATTTGTACAAAACTAGTGGCATGCCAACTTATTTGGCTTGCCATTTGTTATTTTTACAAGAGACATTTAGAAATAAAAATCAATTGATATTTGAAAAAATCTTTATCTTTATAATATGTGGAAAACCTTTACACTATTGCTAACATGCTTTATTTGTCTGATGATCTTCCAGGGGAAGGCACAGAGTAATAAACTCCCATTCACTGATGGTGGTAATAAAATCGTAAAGTTATATCCCAACCCTGCTACCAGCAGAATCAATTTTGAATTGCAACATGCTAATAACGATGAGGTTTATGATCTTATTGTATTTAATTTTTTAGGAAAGCGGGTTGATCAGATAAAGAACGTGAGTGCACGCACTACAGTAGAACTGGATAATTATTATAGTGGCATATATATCTTTCAGTTGCGTGACAGACAAGGTACGCTGATAGAGTCCGGCAAATTCAACGTGGTCAAGTAATTTTATACTTCTTCTCTTAACATAACTAAACAGGGCGAATGATAATCATTCGCCCTGTTCTTTTTTATATCTTACTGAACTTCTACTATTAAGAACTTCAGGTAGGTAGTATTTTCAATATTCCACATGATAGGATGGTCCTGAGCCTGGGTCTGGAAGGTAACCTGGCGTAGTTTCTTTTTGGCATCTTTTGCCGCCATATCAATGATTTCCAGGAACATAGATGGTGGTACCAGGTTAGTACAGGAGGCTGTTACCAGGAATCCACCCGGTTTCAGCAGCTTCATCCCTCTCAGGTTGATCTCTTTATAACCAGTGATAGCTTTATTGATGTTTTCCCTGCTTTTGGTAAAAGCTGGTGGATCGAGGATCACTACATCAAACTTCTTCTCTTCCCTTGTCCACTGTTTCAGTACATCGAAGGCGTTTACAGCCTGGAATTTACAGATATCATCCAGTTTGTTCAGTTGTGCATTGCGACGCGCAGTGTTTACGGCATGTTCGGAGATATCCAGTCCCATTACACTTTTAGCACCATAATGACCTGCATGGCAGGAAAAAGTACCGGTATAACAGAATGCTTCCAGCACGTCCGCTCCTTTTACTATATTTTTTATCTCGCGGCGGTTATCCTGCTGATCCAGGAAATAGCCGGTTTTCTGACCATTTTCTATATCTACATGAAATTGCAGGCCGTTTTCCCTGATGATAATATTGGTATCAAACGGGGCCGTAAGGAAACCTTTCTGCTGAGGCATGCCTTCCAGTTCACGAACCGGAACGTCGTTACGCTCATAGATCCCTTTTGGAGAGAAGATCTTTTGCAGGGCATCCACGATAGCGCCTTTCCAGCGGTCCATCCCTAATGCCAGGGTTTGTATAACGAAGTAGTCATTGAATTTATCTACTACCAGGGCGGGCATTTCGTCTGCCTCCCCGAATACCAGGCGGCAGTTTTCCACGTAGCCCAGTTGCTGACGGTATTTCCATGCTTTCAGCAACCGGCGGTAAAAGAACTGCTCATCGATGGTCTCGTCTTTATCGCGGGTAAGCAGGCGTACCAGGATCTGTGACTGTGGATTGATATATCCCCGGCCTACAAAAAAGCCCTGATGAGTGAAAACATCTACGATATCTCCTGCATTTACATCACCGTCAATCTGCCCTACTTCATTTCCAAATATCCAGGGATGACCCTGCAGCACGCGGTTTTGTATCTTTTTCTTTAAAAAAACTTTAGTCATTATCAATGTTTCGAGGCCGCAAAGGTAAGAAAAGCTCCTCTCTGTTCCTTAGATTTGTGTCAATTTGTCTTTTGAGAGTTGGTTGGCAGGCTAATTGACTATGTGACAACATTACATCATGATAGAAAACGATACTAATATGCAGACAAACGGACAGGACACCGAAAATGGTAAAGACATGCCGAATATAAATGCTGATGAGAACATGGCCGGCACCAATCACCTGAACGATGCCTTGGCTGATGATAGTGCTCAGGATAAAAAGCAACAGGAGCTGGATGAGATGAGGGATAAATACCTTCGCCTGATAGCGGAATTCGATAACTATAAGAAACGCACTGCCAAAGAACGTATAGAACTAATGCAAACGGCCAATAAGGAAGTAATTGTTTCCTTGCTGGACGTGCTGGACGATAGCGAAAGAGCAGCAAAACAACTGGAAACCGCCGCAGACCTCAATGCTGTAAAAGATGGCGTCATGCTGGTTTTCAATAAGTTAAAATCAACCCTGCAAAACAAAGGCCTTAAACCTATGGAGAGTTTGCACACGGACTTTAACCCGGACCTTCACGAAGCCATTACTGAAATACCCGCTCCTTCCAAGGACTTACAGGGTAAGGTAGTGGATGACATGCAGAAAGGTTATTATCTTAATGACAAATTGATCCGTCACGCAAGGGTGATAGTGGGGAAATAAGTGACTTTCTGACAGAAATGTTTTTCATTAACCGTGCCGGCACTATTGCCGGCTTTAGTGTGATATATGTCTACCAAAAGAGATTATTACGAAATACTGGTAATTGCCAAGACCGCATCCCAGGATGAAATTAAGAAAGCCTACCGTAAGGTGGCTATGCAATACCATCCCGACAGAAATCCTGATAATAAGGAAGCGGAAGAAAAATTCAAAGAGGCTGCTGAGGCCTATGAAGTTTTAAGTGATGCTGATAAACGAGCTCAATATGACCGTTTCGGTCATGCTGGTGTGAACGGTAACCGCGGTGGCGGCGGATACAGTGGCGGCAGCATGAACATGGACGATATCTTCTCCAACTTCGGGGATATCTTCGGGGATGATATTTTCGGCAGCTTCTTCGGTGGTAACCGCGGTGGCGGTGGTGGTGGTGGCGGCAGACGTACAAGGGGGACCCGTGGTTCCAACCTGCGTATCAAGATCCGCCTTACCTATGAGGAGATCGCAAAAGGTGCCAACAAGAAGATCAAAGTTAAAAAATACGTACCCTGTCAGCATTGTGGCGGACTGGGCGCTAAAGATAAAAACGCATTCCAGAATTGTGGTACATGCGGTGGTTCCGGCCAGGTAAGAAAGGTTACCCAGACTTTCCTTGGACAAATGCAAACCGTTACGACCTGCCCTACCTGTCATGGTGAAGGCCAGATCATTACCAGCAAGTGCGGACACTGTAAAGGTGAAGGCCGTATGTATGGTGAGGAAATGGTGAACATAGACATTCCGGCAGGTGTACAGGAAGGCATGCAACTGAGCCTTAGTGGTAAAGGAAATGCCGGTGAAAGAGGTGGCGCTCCCGGGGATCTGCTTATTCTGATAGAAGAAGAGCCACATCCGGAGTTACAGCGCGACGGACTGAATGTTGCTTATGACCTGTACATATCCTTCTCGGATGCTGTATTCGGTATGCAGCTGGAAGTGCCTACCATCGATGGTAAAGCGAAAATCAAGATCCCACCCGGAACACAGAGTGGCAAGATTTTCCGTCTGAAAGGAAAAGGGTTCCCTTCTGTTAACTCTTATGAGAAAGGTGACCAGTTGATACATGTAAATGTATGGACACCACAGCAGGTGAGCGCAGAAGAAAAGGCATTCCTGGAGAAAGCACAGTCTTCTGAGAACTTCAAGCCTAATCCTGAGAAGTCAGAGAAGGGATTCTTTGAGAAAGTACGGGATATTTTCAGCTGATAAATCATCTTATAAGATAGATATAAGAGGTAGTCAAATTAAAGCTCCTGACGGAGCTGCGTGTTTGTAGAAAATATTTATATCCTCTTTAATTGACTCCGGAGGAGTCCCCTTCTATTAGCAATTCAGGGGGATTCCTCCGGAGTCTGTGTTTGTTAGTACAAATAATACGGGGCTCCTAAAGGAGCCTGTTATGTTTTATTGAAAACACGTAGCTAATGGGAACTCCCCTTTTAATTTATTGATTATTTTTACAGGTTACATGTTCGATCCTTCCAAACTACAAATGCTAGAGAACAGGCTGGTAAAGGTGTTTAAGCATCTCCGTAAAGCAGCCCGCCGTCAAAATATCACCTGTTACCGGGTATATGATGATGATATCAATGAGTTCCCATTCAGTGTGGAACTGTATGAAGATCATGTGTATGTGGCAGAGTACCAGCGTCCGCATGGGATGGATGAAGATGCGCATGAGGATTGGCTGGATAACAGCCTGCTGGTGATCTCTAAAGTGCTGGAAATCGCGCCTGAGAAGATATGGGTGAAGCAACGGCAGCGGAAGGCCAGCCGGCAGGACCAGTACGAAAAGCTATCTTTTGAGAGTCATGAGATGATTGCACATGAGTCCGGGCTTTCTTTTAAAGTGAACCTTTCTGATTATTTAGATACCGGGTTATTTCTTGATCACCGTATTACAAGAGGGATGGTACGCGATGAAGCTGCCGGGAAAAAAGTACTGAACCTCTTTTGCTATACCGGGTCTTTCTCTGTGTATGCGGCGGCCGGCGGAGCTTCGCAGGTGGTATCCGTAGATCTTTCCAAAACCTATCTTGCCTGGGCGGAAGAAAATATGAAACTAAATGGGTTTGATGCCGGGAAACATCCTTTTGTACATGCTGATGTGTTGCAGTATTTAGATACGTTACCTGAAGATGAGTTTGACCTGGTTGTGCTGGACCCTCCTACTTTTTCCAATAGTAAACGAATGAAAGAGTTCCTGGATATTCAGCGGGACCATGTGAGCCTATTGAACAAAGTACTGCGTGCGACCAAACCAGGCGGGACGGTTTATTTCAGTAATAATTACAGGCGGTTTTCGCTGGAGGCTGATCAGGTAAATGCCACTGCGATTAAGGATATAACGGCACAGACGATGCCTTTCGATTTTCAGCAGAAACTGATCAGGAAATGTTATAAGATCACTAAATAACTATTCTTCCAAATGCCCTGATTTCTTCATCTCTTTTACCAGCTTCAGGAATTCTTTTCTATAATCTCCGGGGTCATCAGCCAATGATCTTTTAGCAATATCCAGCACCATTTTACTGTTGCCATTGCCTTTGTAGGCAGACTTTCGCAGTAACATGCCCAGCAGGGCTACGGCGCTGGAAAAGCGGAAGTCGGAACTGGCATCTGCGAAGGGAACGAGTTTACCGGGAACTTCATAATTGACCATATGTGATACCGTATCCACTTCTTTATAGTGCAGGGTGACCTCTGCCAGCGGGCCATCAACAATCGTTTTGGGAATGATATCCGTACCGGGCTGTGGTATGATCTCGTAAATGGCTACAGCGCAGTGACCAGGGCCAATGATACCCCCGGAAACCTTATCTCCGGATGTTGCCTCATCTTTTATTACTTTATTCTCATATCCTATCAGCCGGTAAGCTTTTACACGGGCCGGGTTGAATGTTACATCTGCTCTTACGTCCTTGGCAATTGTGAACAAAGTGCTGCCAAATTCCCTGGCAAAGATCTTACTGGCTTCTTCCAGGTTATCTATATAGGCGAAGTTGCCATTCCCCTTACTTGACAAAGTTTCCAGTTTTGAATCTTTATAATCTTTCATACCGAAGCCGAGGCAGGTTAATAAGACGCCGGTTTCCTTTTTTCCGAGGATTAGTTGCTCCATGTCCTGATCACTGGTTTGCCCAACGTTAAAATCGCCGTCTGTAGCCATGATAACACGGTTATTACCGCCTTGTATGAAGTTCTCGCCTGCTATCTGGTAAGCCAGTTTAATGGCGGCTTCTCCGGCGGTGGCGCCGCCGGCGCTGAGATAGTCGATGGCATTCAGTATTTTTTCCTTCTGATTGCCGGGGGTGCTGGGCAGTACTACTCCGGGAGTACCGGCATAGGCAACAATGGCCACGTGGTCATTTTTCCGCAGATTGTTGACCAGTATACGAAAGGCAGCCTGCAAGAGTGGCAGTTTGTTAGGCGTACCCATAGAGCCGGAAGCATCTATGAGGAATACGAGATTGCTGGGCGGAAGGCTGTCTATGTTTACAGCGGCGCTGCGTACTGCTATCTGTAGTAACTGGTGAGCCGGTTCCCAGGGACAGCCGGCGAAGCTGCTGTAGATGGCCAGTTTTTCTCCGGAAGGAGGTAATGGATAGTGATACTGGAAATAGTTCACCATCTCTTCTATGCGGACAGCATCTACGGGGATGCGTTCTTTTAGTTTTACAAAGCGGCGGATATTGCTGTAGGCAGCTCTGTCCACATCTACAGCGAAGGCGGAAGTAGTTTTGTTTTCTGTTTGGATGAATTTGTTCTCATAGAGGATACCGTACGTTTCATCGAAGAAGGCGCGGATCCCCATTCCTGAGTTACCGTAGTTGGGATTGGAACTGTTGGAAGAACGTTCTCTTGCAATGGCTTTAGCTTTGGAGATAGGATCATCTGTTCCATCCTGCATGTCCATGTCAACGAGCATACGGTCATAACTTCCCACTGCCACCTGTTTGGGGCGATATTTATTGTGCCTGAATAACAATACAGCATCTCTGGAGGGTACCGGGATACGGAAAAGACCATATTGATTGGTGGTCACTTTAGCCGTGTCATTGATCACTTCGACAGTTACTCCTGGTAAGGGGTTGTGGGAGATACTATCTTCAACAGCTCCGGTTATCCAGATTTTTTGTGCAATTGCAGGTACAAGGAATATTACGCTGACGAGCAGCAAAAAGAGCCTTTGCATTTAGTTATATCATATACGCGTTGTATAAATATAACAAAAAAGACTGTTATTTTTTAATAACTGACGGGGGAGTGAAGGGATCATGCTATTAAGATCCAACTCTTTATCTTCCTGGTTATCAGATTTAAAGATGCATTTTTTATTCTACCAACTGGTAGATCTCCGGCAGATTGCGTCCCAGACCATCATAATCCAGGCCATATCCCAGCAGGAACTTGTTGGGTACTGAGAAGCCCAGGTAATCGATGGGTATCTTGTATTGCAGTGCTTCCGGTTTGGTGAGCAGGGCTGCGATTACCAGCTTTTTAGGCTGCTGGTGCTCTAATTGTGGTAAGAACTGGCTGAGCGTTTTACCGGTGTCTACGATATCTTCCAGTATCACTACTGTACGGCCGTAGAGGTCTTCGTCCAGACCTATGGAGGTTACGACGTTACCGGTGGATTTAGTGCCTTTGTAGGAGACTAATTTAATGAAAGAGATCTCTGCTTCTATGGTGAGATATTTGAAAACATCTGCGGCGAACATGAAGGAGCCATTCAGGATAGCGATAAATAAAGGGCGTTCGCCCTGTAAGTCTTTGCTGATTTCAGCGGCTAATTCCCGGATACGCTGTTGCAGCTCAACAGCGTTTATGTAAGGTTGAAATTTCTTGTCGTGTACCTGTATAACAGACATGTGAGCTGGTTTACTATTTTGGATATATTCCTGTTAAAGCTGTGGTGGTTTTAGAAAGGCCCCGTCTCTGAAAGTTCTTGTTTGTTCTTTCAGATATCTACATTTTTCCTACTAAAAGGCGTTGCCCGATTTTAATATCAAAGGCGTCGATGTGGTTCCACTCCTGCAGTTGCACGATCGTTACATTGTATTGTTTTGCAATACCGTATAATGTTTCTTTAGGCTGTACTTCGTGGTAAAGGGGACCTTCACCGGTTTTTACAGGAGCAGGGGTATTATTTACCACCGGAGGTTTTACAACAGGGGCAGCCGGAGCCGGATTGTTCTTTACAACAGGAGCCGCCGGTGCAGGCGTTGTATTGCTTCCCGCTGGCTTCACGTCCGCTACTTTCTTCAGGTCATCCATCATACCGGCCGGCAGGTTATTCTGTGCCGGGGCAGGCGTTGCAGCCTGTTGTGCGACTTGCTGCTGTGCGGCTGCCTGCTGGGCAGCTTCCATCTGATCTTTCACATCCTTTACTATCGCTTTGGGAGAAAGGTCTCCTACAGTAGGATCTTCTTTGGGCGCCTGTTTAGCAAGACGTGGCGTGCTGCTGGCATATCCGCCAAGGGCGAGTTTCTCGCCGGCAGCAGGTTCCTGGCCTTCGTCCATCCTGTTGCGGCGACGCAGCCAGCGCAACTGGATACCTTCCGCCTGTGCAATGTCGTACATGGTTTCGCCCTGCTTTACGATGTGATAATCGTCCTTACCCTGTTTGCCTTTCTTCTGCAAATAGACGAACATATCTTTCGGGAGCGGATTATCATCCGGTAAATCATTATAACGGACCAGGTTACGGAGTTTTATATCACGGTCATTAGCTACCTGTATCAATGCAGTACCTGCCGGCAGATAAATTACTTTACGGCCATTGATCTCGAATACACCTTTGGGAATACTGGCAGTACCGGTAGCAGGTGATGGGGAAGAAGGATTGGCTGCAGTGGCACGGCCAGGCTGATAATCGCGGTTCTGAGCATCTTTCTCTGCACGGCTATCTTCAAATGTACCTGCTTTGGCTACACCTTCTGCCTGCAACGTATATTGCTGTAAGTTATAATCTTCAATGATCTTGATCAGTTGCTGAGGGTAGGTTTTGCTGGTAGCATAACCCGCCTGTTTAAGGCCATAGGCCCAGGATTTATAATCCTCTGACTGGAACTGGAACAGGAATGCATAACGCGGATTTGCTTTCAGGAATACAGAGTGATCGCGATAAGATTCTGCCGCATTATTGTATTTACGGAAACATTCCTGGCGGGCATCATCATCATAATTAACCGTAGCGCCCGTCCAGTTGTTCTTGCATTTTATACCGAAGTGATTGTTGGAATTCTGCACCAGCCAGCCATTGCCCGACTGAGTTTCCAGGACTCCCTGCGCCAGTGTAATGGAAGCAGGTATGCCGTTTGCCTTCATCTCATTAATAGCTACGTCCTTGTATATAGCTATATACTGCTCCGTACTCATGGTTTGAGCTTTCAGTAATGGCAAGCTGCCAATAAGAAAACTAACCACTAAAAAGCATCTCTTTAGTTGCATGTATATGAATTTAATGGGGATCAGCCAAGTTTTCTGATTATCAGGAGTCCGTCCCTGATCGTTAATAATAATTGTTCCGCTCTATCATCTGCGGCTACTTTTTCGCAGAAGCGGACCATTGCTTTGGCATTGTTGCTCTGCTGTGAACTTTCCAGCAATGTTTCCCCGTGATACAATACGTTATCTGCCAGTATAAATCCGCCCGGGCGTAATTTACTCCACACAAGATCATAATACTGTTCATAGCCTGCCTTATCAGCATCGATGAACACCAGGTCAAACACTTCATCCAGCTCAGTGATAATGCCTGCGGCTTTACCAATGTGCATTTTTATTTTATGTGATAGCCCGGCTTCTTCGAAATAACGCCGGCACATATCTTCCCGTTCTTCGTTGATATCTATCGTATGCAGGATCCCATTTTCTGTAAGGCCCTGCGCCAGGCAGATAGCAGAATACCCGGTGTACGTGCCCAGTTCCAGTATACGTGAGGGGCGCATCATATGACTTACCATACTCAGGTACTGACCCTGCAGATGGCCGCTTAACATATGCGGCTGCTCTATCTTTAAATACGTTTCGCGGTTCAAACGCTGTAACAGCCCGCTTTCCGGACTGGTATACTTTTCTGCGTATGCTTCTACCGCAACAGGTATTAGTTCCATGAGCTAAATTTGTGCAAACCTACGAATATTCCTCAACGCATAACACAGGTTTCATATTGCGCAGATCAGTTATCAGAAATTAGGCCGTAACTTATTGGTGGTATAAAATACTCTGAAATATTCTACTACTTCATCCGCGGTATCAAATAGTTTTAACAGTCCAAGATCTTCCGGGGCAATGTTGCTCTCTTTCTCCATCATAGTGCTGCGGATCCAATCCAGCAGCCCGCTCCAGTACTCCTTACCTACCAGTACCATGGGCGTTTCCGTCATCTTCTTGGTTTGTATCAATGTGGCTACTTCAAAGAATTCATCCATTGTTCCAAAGCCCCCGGGCATCATAATAAAGCCCTGGGAATATTTGGTGAACATTACTTTTCTTATGAAGAAATAATCGAAGTTGAGGTTTTTATCGTAGTCTACGTATGGATTAGGGTATTGTTCGTGAGGCAGTGTGATATTCACACCTACAGATTTCCCCTTCGCTTCCTGCGCCCCCCTGTTGGCCGCTTCCATTACTCCGGGACCACCACCGGTGATGATACCGAATCCTTCGTCAGACAGTCTGCGGGCGATTTCATGCGCCAGCTCATAATATTTGTTTCCCTGTTTGGTACGAGCAGAACCGAATACAGATATGCAGGGTCCCATTTTGGCAAGGGCCTCAAAACCGTCTACAAATTCTGCCATGATCTTGAAGATCTGCCAGCTTGAATGTGCTTTGGTCTCGGTCCAGTCTCTTTCCTTCAGATGCTTTAAACGATCATTCATTGCCGAAAGTTATTTGTTCGCTAAAATAGTGAAAAGAGCGCTGTGAACAACCTGTAAATTCCTAAAAGAAGCAGGTAACTCAAAAGAAACCTGCTTAACATTTAACACGTTATGAACATGCAACTGCCGTTTCCAGACAGCCGCATAATTTTAATCCATAGCATAACGTAACTTCAAAATATAGTTTTGAGAAATGTAAGCAGGGGCTTTCATTTAACGTGGATTATCATATGATTGCTCAGGTGACCATTGTAATATACAAAAAAAAGGCTCCATAAGGAGCCTTCTGTTTATAAGAATTTATAGATTTTATATCAATATCATTAAGTTAAGGCTTGCTTTAACAGGCATTGATCAGCCAATGTATCATATCAGGTAATCTGGCTCCTGACGGAGCAGGATTATATAGAATACTTGGTTAGCTTAACTTAATGACATTGGGGCGCAGTACAGCACCCAGCGTTTAACTTAATAACCCTGATTTTGTTTGTTGATACCGTTTGCGTCAAGTTTCGGATTATTATCAATCTCCTGCTGAGGTAATGGTAATAATTCATCCCTGTTCTTTCTGAAATAACTGATCGGCTCTGTTATGAAATAGTCTTTTTTGCGCCATCTCAGGATATCACGATTACGCACCTGTTCATCTCCGAGTTCGACTGTCTTTTCATGCATAATAGCTTTGGTCACCTGGTCTTTATTGGACACAGGGAATTGTGCAGTAGGATAATGTGGCATGGCAACAGAAGGCCTGTCCCTCACCTCATTTAAGTAATCTACGGCGACAGCAGTATTCCCCAATTCATTCTCACATTCAGCAAGCATCAATAACACTTCCGCATAACGGATCATGCGTTGGTTATTGCCTCCCGGATGATAGGAAGCAGTGGAAACACTTTGCTTATAGATAAGCATAAATTTACGCCAGCTCACCTTTTTTGTTACGCCATTCACGGTAGAGGCATTCCCGTTTTGCATACCATCTGTCAATACATCTGCATCATTATTGAACTTATCACCTGTTTCATAAACGGTTGCCTTATAACGAGGATCTGTTTTGGCAGCACCGGTTGCTGTATTCTCAAACTCATTCAGGAATTTGTCTGACGGAATAAGATTCCTCCACGAAAGCGGACAATACTCCTGATTGCGTATAGTGGATTGGGCAATACCCGCACCGTCATTTGTACCATTCCAATCAAAAGCGTTATCGCCTTTATCAATATAAACTGTTTCCCAGATGGATTCCGCATTGAATTCAGTTTCTTCCAGAAAATTATCACTGAAATTATCTATAAGATGATAAAGACCCGAGCCGGTTACCTTTAGCAATGCTTCTTTTGCTGCTGCATAATCTCCTTTTTGCATATATACTCTTCCAAGCATTGCATTAGCTGCACCAGCAGTAACCCGGCCTTGTTCTGCAGAAGAATAAGTTGTGGCTAACACAGCTGCTGCGTCTTTAAAATCCTGTATGATTTGTTCATAGACAACATCTTCTGCTGCTCTTGGCTGATATTCGTCAGACTTCTTTACTACCTCTTTATATAGTGGCACAGGGCCCCAAAGACTTACCAGTTCAAAATAAGCCCATCCTCTTAAGAACTTTGCCTGAGCAGCACACTGATCACGAACAGCATCATTGTCTGTAACATTCGGAGCACTACCGATTACTGTATTAGCGCGATGTATAACAGTGTAAAGACCATTCCAAACGCTATTCATAACCGAATTGTCAGCCGTGATGGCACCATTCAGAATTTGTGCACGGGGCACTTCAAGCTGACTACCCCCGGAACTTACATCATCACTTCTGAGGTCTTCCAGGAAAAACCACTCCCGTGCTACCAGGTAACCACCATGCACTGTAGAATAGATAGCATTGGTGCCACTCAGCAATTCATTGCTGTTCTTAAAGTAGTTATCAAGCGTAACATAACTTGGGTTTGTTTTATTTAAATCTTTATTACAGGCAAGCACCATTATTAAAAAGCCTGCTATAATTATATTATTTTTCTTCATGATTGTTCTTTTTTAAAAACCTACCTGCAGGCCAAACTGAAAAGACCTTGCGGACGGGTATTGTCCATAATCGATACCATTTGTAAGCGTTGTATTCTTCGAACCTATTTCAGGATCCCAGCCTTTATAGCGGGTAAATGTGAGCAGGTTCTGAGAAGAGATGTACATCCTGAAACTATTGATCGTCCCCTTTGTTAACGAACGCAAAGCCGACTGGGGGATGTTATATCCGATGATCACATTCTTTAGTCTCAGGTAGGAACCGTCCTCTATCCAGCGGTCTGATACACGGGCATTCTGATTAGGATCTCCGCTTATAGCTCTTGGAATATCGGTATTGGTATGATCAACCGTCCATGCATTCAGTACTTCTGTTCCGGCACCAAACAAGCGTGCCATTCCTTCCCGCAGTACTCTTGTACCGTTATATATTTTATTGCCCTGTACACCCTGAAAAAAGAGCGATATATCGAAATTTTTATACGCACCGCTGTAATTGAGTGCATAAGTAAAGTCGGGGACATAAGAACCCAGGAAAGTCCGGTCGTCTGCAGTTATTTTTCCATCTTTATTCAGGTCCTTGAACCGGATATCTCCTGCTGAGGTTGATTTTGCAGGATTAGTACCTGATAATTGCACAGGGGCTTTATTGACCTCATCCTGACTCTGGAAGATACCGTCTACTACGTATCCATAAAAGGACTGAATGGGCTGTCCTGCAATAGTACGTGTAATATTTCCATTGCCGAAATCTGCGTCTGATCCCGCATCAATGGTCGCACTGGATGTATTAAGGCTTAAAATTTTGTTTCTGATGAAGCCAATGTTCCCATTAAGATTCCATGTAAAGGCACCTGATGTTTTGTTATAACCCAACTGTATATCAATACCCGTATTTCTCATCGATGCAGCATTCTGATCTGAACCTGTGCCGGCAAAGCCAAAACTACCAGGTGTGGGAATCGTGAGGATAAGATTATCTGTTTGCCTGCGATACCACTCAGCCGTTAATGTTATTTTGTTATTGAACAAACCGAGGTCAAAACCAATATTCACCTGCTTCGTTTTTTCCCATTCGAGATCGCTGCTGGCCAGCTGGTTATAATACGAAGCATTTCCTGTGGTGAGGGTATTACCAAAAGGATAGCTGGCTCCATTGGCCTGAACGACTCCCTGCCATGGATATTCATTGTTAAGAATGGAGTTTTGCAAGGCAGGGAAAACGCCAATCGCATTTAAACCGGTAACGCCCCAACCGCCTCTTAACTTTAATTCAGATATAGCAGTAACAGGTTTGATGAAAGCCTCCTGGTCCAGTCTCCATCCTGCAGAAAAGGAAGGAAAACTTTGAATTTTACGACCTGGCGCCCATATGGATAAACCATCACGGCGGATTGCACCACTCAACAGGTATTTCCCGGCAAAGTCATAATTCAGTCTGCCGATATAAGACTGAATAAGCGATGCTGTTCTGGATGAGTAGGAAGACACATTGGTTGCACCCACAAATGTTTCTATATCATTTGTACTTTGATTTCCTTTTTGTGATTCACCGAAGTTCTGTGCACCTTGTCTTTCAAAAACAGCCACCGCATTTACATGATGCTTTCCAAATGTTTTATCAAAAGTTAATTGCTCCGTGAATAATAAGGTAGTTCTGTTAGCCCGCTGATCAGTGATGGTAGCAACGGTGGAACTCCTTCCCTTGTCATTATAGATAGGGAGAAACTCGTGCTGGAATTGTGTTACATAATCAGTACCGAAGGTGGATCTGAAATTAAGCCAGGGCGTGAAGTTTACCTGCGCATATACAGTTCCCAGCAGTTTAAACACCTGACGGTGTGCATCTCCTAAAAGCAATGCATCTTCAACGGGATTGGTGGGGTCAGCACCATCTACACTGTTCTCCGCATTCCGGTAACCACCCAGTGTGGTTGGATCATGCACCGGCAGGTAAGGAAGCGCTCTTACCACGTTTGCGATACGGGTTCTGTTACCCGAGGTATTATCATAGCGTTGTTTCGAATAGGACAGTAAGAGGTTCTGTCCTAATGTAAACACCTTGCTGAGATTATGTTCGGAATTGATCCTGAAATTACCCCGTTGGTAATTCACGCCCTCTGTGATACCATCCTGTTTAAAGTAACCACCGGAAATATAATAGCGGGACTTTTCATTGCCTCCATTCACGGATAAATTGGTTTGTGCAATAAGACCGCTCTTAAAATAGGCATCCTGCCAGTCGGTATTTGTTTGCGCATATGTTTGTGAAGCGCCCGCGTAAATGGGTTGATTAAAAGCAGCATCTTCCAGCCTGGGTGGTTTAGCAATACCGGCAGCACCATTCAGCGCTCTTTCATACAACAGGTACTGTTGTGTATTCAACAGGTCTACCTTTTTCCAGGCAGACTGCACACCGGTATAAGCATCAAAATTGAAATGTGGCTTACCATCCCTGCTGCCTTTTTTTGTTGTAAGAATAACCACCCCATTGGTAGCCCTTGAGCCATAAATTGCGGCGGCACTTGCATCTTTCAATACTTCAACAGACTGTACATCCTTGCTGTCGAAATTGGCAAGATTGGAAGTAGGAAAGCCGTCAATCACATACAGCGGATCCGATGCATAACTAATAGAACTGATCCCCCTGATTCTTACGATAGGGTCTGAACCCGGTGTACCGTTATTGGTAACGGTTACACCTGCTACACGGCCCTGCAATGCCTGTTGTACACTTGCTACAGGAAGTTCATTGATGGTTTTGCTACTTACAGACGCAACAGAACCGGTTAATGAACTTTTCCGCTGGCTGCCATAACCGATTACTACCATCTGCTCCAATAACTGAGACTGAGGTGCAAGACTGATATCATACTGAGAACCGGTGCCTACCGTGCGTTCACCCGTTGTATGCCCTATAAAGGTAAAAGTAAGTGTCTCACCGGCCGAAGCATTGATCTTATAAGTACCATCAGCAGTCGTAACGGTACCACGATTGGAATTTTTCACGGCTATCGTAACGCCTGACAGTGGTTGCCCGGTATCGTCAGTAACCTTACCCTGTATGGGTTTACTGCTTTGAGCGTTTACAATGATAAAGACCGGAAATAAAATTACGGTAAGCAAAAGTTTTTTGGGAGCCGAACAGATTCGAAAAAAGGCTCCTGGCAAAGGCTTCATAACAAGGGGAATTAAGAGTTTAAAAATAATCATGGAATCACGCAACCGATTGTATTAAAAACGGCATTATTACTCTTCTGTCTGGAAGAAAATATTGTTTTCAAACTGGAATATTATTAAATTCTGAATATGATAAAATACAGGCGTATTATCATATACTGGGCCTGACAAACTAGTCGCACTATTCTTTCGGGGGCTAAAGTAAGGACATTTTTGAAAAACGCAACCGATTGTGTAGATTTTTTTTAAAAAAAGTTTAGTTTAGCTTTATATGCGTCTAAATTCCAGTTATGACAAACGAGCGGGAGGTTACCATTTATGACATTACTAAAAATCTGAATCTCTAAAAAACACAACATATGAATTCCTTACGTTATCTATTTACCTTTATTGCAGCAGGCACAATTTACAGCTGCAATCAATCCGCTCCAAAGCAGACGACGGATACAACAACCGTCAAAAGCCCGGAAAAAAAATATCTTTCCCAACCGCTTGTCACGCATATTTACACTGCAGATCCATCTGCCCATGTATTTAACGGAAGAATTTATATCTATCCCTCACACGATACTGCTACCGGCGTACCTGAAGACGATCTTGGCAGCCATTTCGATATGAGAGACTTCCATGTGCTTTCTATGGATTCAGTTGGTGGGCATGTTACAGACCATGGAGTAGCGCTTGATATAAAAAATATTCCATGGGCACACCGTCAGTTGTGGGCACCGGATGCTGCCTTTGCCAATAATACTTACTACCTCTTTTTTCCTGTGAAGGACAGTCAGGATATTTTTCATATCGGTGTTGCCAGCAGCTCCAAACCGGAAGGCCCTTTCAAGGCAGAAAAAACACCCATTAAAGGCAGCTATAGCATTGATCCCTGTGTGTTCCGCGATGACGACGGGAAATACTATCTATACTTTGGTGGTATCTGGGGCGGACAACTACAACGTTGGAACAATAATCAATATGACTCATCAAAAGGCAACCGCAAACCCAATGATCAGGCCATATTACCCCGTATGGCTCAACTTTCGCCTGACATGAAAAGTTTTGCCACCCCTGTGAAAGAGATAAAGCTGGTCGATGAAAAGGGTGATCTCTTTAAAGAGAAAGATAATGATAAACGTTTTTTTGAGGCATCATGGGTACACAAATACAAGGGTAAATATTACTTCTCCTACTCCACAGGAGACACTCATCAACTGTGCTACGCCATTGGCGATAATCCTTATGGACCATTTACATATAAAGGCGTCATACTAAAACCTGTTGAAGGCTGGACCAGCCACCACTCTATTATTGAGAAAGACGGAAAATGGTACCTTTTTTATCATGATGTTCAGCTGTCCGGTAAAACGTACCTGCGTAATGTAAAAGTCACTGAGTTACATTATAATGAGGATGGCAGTATAGAGACGATTACTCCGTAAACTTCTTTACTGTGTTTTATTGTGATGGTGCGATGCACCATCACAATAAAATCAGGAATTGGCAGCAGCACTTCATGCACCGGCATCCGGTCAAACACGGGGCCTGTTATGTGTTGTTACTTAACTAAACAACATTGGATTTTATATGCCTAAACTGGCTCCTATCCTTAATATTAGTCCGTTCTGGTAAGGAGATCTGCTATCCTGCAATACATCATACAATGCCATGATGCTGAAAGCTGCACGGCCACCTACCGGTTGTGAATAACCACCACCCATCAACAGACTGGGTACACCGTAGTGATCCTTAACTACAGTCTTGGGATCGTAATAAGTGCTTTTCAGGCTTACTGCATTATACTCAGGTTGTACATGTATGAACAGGAAATCAACCGGGTATACACGACCCCATACACCTCCTCCAAAGATCGTATACTGGTTGCGTTGAATGGTTACATTGTTGTAATTGCTTAAGCGTTCTGAACCAAACTGTGCATTAATATTGATACCTGCAGCGAATAACTGGGAAATGCGGTATCCGATTAATGGAGAAATATTGATATTAGTATAATCTCCGAATGCCAATCCAAGTGATCCTCCTATGATAAGACGGGATGGATCGATTTTTTTCTTGCTGTTTGTAGTAGTAGTAGTAGTATCTCCTGTTTTATAATACTGAGCCTCTGCGAGATGTACTGCAGTTAACAATAACAAACATAACAATAAACGTTTCATACTTCTCCTTTTAAAATGGTTTTATTTCTTCTTTAATGCACGTTGTTAAAATGAAGGGCACAATGCAGCTCTCTTCGCATTGGAGAAACTGCGGTTAGGATAAATCCCTGTGTATACGATGCCTATTTCATAAGCACCACGCCGGTTATTGGCCTGGGCTATTGAGGAGGTGGTGACATCATAACTGAACATCAGTTTTACATTTGATAACTGGTAACCCACCAGGAATACTGCGGCGTCATGCATACGGTAATAGAGACCACCATATAACTGTTTATCGCCGTCTCCGGAAAGATTGTAGGCAGCATTACCACCAAATACTGTTTCATTGGAGTTGGCCTGTCTTGAGTAATACGCAGAAGGATTCAGGATCACTTTATCACTTACTTTCAGACTTGCGTTCAGAAAAACAATACCGCGACGTGATATCTGATTATCAGAAGCATAAAATGTTTCTCTTGGTTTGTTGATATGCTGTACCGACACACCGGCATTGATATAAATGTTTTCCGTAGGGAAATATGCGTAGTTCATCCCTACCTGCATATCGAAATAACTGACCTTTGTCTGGTCGAAAGGTTCTGCCGTAGGCACCTGCGCATCGAAGAACTTTCCATTCCACTGGTCGCCGAATGTGAGTTTTGTAACGTCTACCCTTTTACTGGCGGACCCCACATTAAAACCTAATGATAACAAACTGCTTTGTCCCAGCAACTGGTGATAGGCAACAGAGCCATATACCTTGGTGGAAGTAAGATTACCGGTACCCGCCACATCGCGCAGGATCACACCCCCAACACCTACCCAGCCATATTCCAGTCTGTCGCGGAACAACTGGAAATCTCCGAATGCA
The DNA here is from genome assembly GCF_009758125.1 of Chitinophaga oryziterrae. Taxonomy (GTDB): domain Bacteria; phylum Bacteroidota; class Bacteroidia; order Chitinophagales; family Chitinophagaceae; genus Chitinophaga; species Chitinophaga oryziterrae. The sequence goes on along the minus strand of NZ_WRXO01000001.1, from coordinate 452,707 downwards.
GACATCGTTTTATAAGGTACAGGAATGCTGGCCCACTGATCGCGGTAGTTGATACCGATCCGGTAATTACCATCCGGGATAAATCCTGTGTTGGCAGGATTGGTAGTAAGCGGCGAGTTGAAGTACTGCGAGAAATGCAGATCCTGGGCGCTGCCCTGCAATGCTGCAATGAGCAGCATTGAACAACCGGCTATGTATTTTACAATCTGCTTCATGTCCGTCATCTTAACAAGGTTACACTTCCGTTTTTGGTAGCTGTAGTGCCGTCACTAAACTCTACGTTGATTACATAGGCATATGCATCCATAGGCTGAAGGGCTCCCTTGGAGATCCCATTCCATCCTACAGCAGGATCATTTGATTCAAACATCAGCTGACCCCAGCGATTAAATATTTTCATACTAAACTTGGCAATACCAAAACCCTTCACCAGGAATACATCGTTCACTCCGTCCCTGTTTGGTGAGAAAGCGGAAGGGATATCGAACAAAGGTATTACAATTGCACTTACCTGTTTGTGTACGGTGTCCGTACATCCGGTACGGTTAGTAGCGATCAGGTATACATCATATACGCCTGTTTTGTTATACTGGTAAACAGGGTTGGTTTCGTGAGATCCGTTACCATCACCGAATTCCCAGATGTAGCTGACTGCATCAGGAGAAGACTGGTTAAGGAAACTTATTGGCGTATTCTCTACCGGCTTGGTCGGTGAATAGTTGAAGTCGGCCGTTGGTGGCGGGAATACGTTTATCACCTTCTTGATACTGTCTATTTTGTTACAGGTATTATTATCTGTTACGATCAGACTAACAGTATAAGCATTCGCATTCATGTAAACATGCGTAGGGCTTACATCTGTAGAGGTACTGCCATCACCGAAATCCCAGGCAAAGGTTTCACCGCCTTTACTGGTATTCTCAAATGTAATGGTGGCAGGTACGCAGGAACTGTCCGGTGCTACAAAGGAAGGGACCACATTAGCGGCTACACGTAAGGTAACCGTATCTGTTTGCGGTGCATTACAATAATTGCTGTCCACCAGTGTCAGCGTGGCATTGTATACTCCTTCCACTGCATATTGGTGTGCATATGGGAAGTTGGCAGGGCCTACTGTAACAGGCGCTGTATTATCCCCAAAATTAAGTACAAATGAATTGGACTGATAAGGTTTTGGCGGTGTACTGATAAGATCAAATAAGTAACTCAGCGACTGGCAGGGTGGTTGCCTGGTAGCCGTCATATTGAATTTCGCTTCGTCTGTACGGATACGCAGCAACAGTCTGGATGTATCACAACCATTACAACTGGCAGGATCACATTTTACCAGCATCACCGTATAATCCCCTGCAACAGCATAAGTATGTTTGATAGTATCGCTGGTACCGGATACAGGGGCAGAACCGTCCCCGAAATTCCATGTCCAGGTCACTGCAGGTGTTCCCGTAGTATCTATAAAAGTGATATCGGCAGGTACGCAGTAATTCGTTTTCCTGTCTATTGTTTTGATACCTGCTTTTACACCATCCAGGTTAAACGCAATTTTCAGACAGCCCAGGTTACAATCTTTAGGCTGGGTAGTAGAATACGCACCCGGTGTAGTCGGGTAACGGGGCCTGAATTCGGAGTTACCACTTGGACACCATGCACAGATTGCCTGGTATATTACACCGTTACGGTCAAAACGGCTCGTACCACCATCCACGTGTTCGTAAGTACCATTACCACCAAAGTAACTGGCAAACAGCACATCGGTAGCATCGCGCTGTAATACGAAAAAGTAGAAGTCCTGACTATCAGTTGTACTCTGCAAAGCGTTCTTTGTACGTAAACCGGCAGTATTGGAATTAGAATAATGTAAAGCAGTATTGATACCCCCACCCCATCCGGATACATACACGTTCTCGCAACGGTCTACCAGAAAGGCTACCGGAGAGATACTTGGCGTGGATGCTACCTTACCGAAGGTAGTGGTATATACAAATGCAGACAGGTCGGGTTGCAACTTGGCAATGAACTGTTTGGAATTATCGTTGTAAAAAGTAGTTGTGCCGGTAGGCTGCACACTCGGCCAGGAGCCTTCCGTTGTACCCATGATATAAACAAAGCCTTTGGCATCCATCTGTACGCCATATACCTGGTCTGCCGCAGCACTGCTGGAACCCATATAGGTACTCTGCAATAACGTTTTACCATCTGTAGAAATATGAGCAACAAAACCATCACAAACACCTCCGCGGTAACTGTTGTATATTGGACTGCCTTTTATCGGGAAGTCGCTGCTGGCAGTACCTCCTGCCACATATAAGCTGTTCATGCCATCCAAAGCAAGCACATAAGCCGCATCTTCTTTGCTGCCTCCGATATAACTGGCCCATACCAGGTTATTACAGGTAGGATCTATTTTCATCACTACACCATCCTGTGAACCACCAAAAGTTGGCTGGAAAACACCCGATGTTACCGGGAAATTAGCAGAACGTGTGCAACTGGCTACATAGATATTACCGGCACCATCGATGACCACTTCACTGCGGGCGTCATCCCCGTAGTTACGCAGTAATACGGAAGTACCTGTTTTACGGTCTTCGTTGATATTTACGGCATCATCATCCGGACTGGCAATAATCAGGGAACCGACAATACCGGAACCTGCTGCATTCAGTTTAGTGATGGCTATATCCCAGCGGCCCCTGGTACCTACAGTATTAGTAACCGGATAATTAGTTGAAGTTGTTCTTCCGGAGATCACTAACTCGCCTGCGGCATCCACGAACAGGCTATGCGGCTGTTCTGCGCCGTTACCACCTACGTAGGTAGCATAGAGCAGACTACGTCCGTTGGAAGAGAATTTGCTGATACCGATATCGAAACTGCCACCCTGATAAGTAGTTTGTAAAGCACCGGTAGTAGTAGGATAACCAACGTCAAAGACGATACCACCTCCATAGAGGCAGCCTTGTCCGTCATAAGTAGCGGTAAAACCCCAGTTATCCGCTTTGGAACCGGATACGGTGGAGAAGATATAAGAAGGATCTATGACCAGCGGATAGGCGTCATTATATTTACCAGACACCTTAAAATGCAGTTTATTACCACTTAACGCATAAGAAACCTTTACGGATACACGTTGATTATCAATATACTGGTAAGCAAAAGGCATTTGTTCCGTGATTGTACCTACAGAAGTAGTGATGACCAGCTGCTCTTTTTTGATCTCCATTTTATCTACACCTGTGTATTGCAGCAGGATCCGGGAAGGATCTGCACCAGGTTGCACGATGAGGTCATACTTCAATACAGATGATTCTGAATACACCTGCATATCTATACCAGGATATAATGATTTGTAATTAACGAGCTGATAAGATTTTACGTTAGAGGCCCATTTGGATTTATCATTTCCGATGAGATAATTGGCATAACTATCTGCCGCTTTATCAGGTATTATCTGCGGATTGGCAGCCGCGTTCAGGAATGTTACTTCATAAGCATGCCCTTTTACGTTTGGCATCACACCCGGCTGGGGAGCGGCTGCAGAAGCGGCAGTAGTAGTGACAGAACTGGCAGCTTTAAAGGAAGAACCACCTGACGGATCGAGGTGAATGATGGTATCGCTGAGATTTGCGTGACCATGTACTCTTTCTGTCAGCTTTTCAAAGTCGGCTTTATCCTGTAGTACAAATACAAAACCGGTACGCTTTAAAAAAGCGGCGCCGCCTCCCATATCTGTCTTGTATAAAAAGTCACCGCTCCACTGCCCTTTATTCTCTGTGAACTGCAAAGGCGTATTATCATAAAACGTCTGCGTTTGCGCCTGTGCCACAGCCTGTTCGCTGGTAAACAGCGAAAAAACGAAAGCTAAACAGCCTATAGGGAAAGTAAAATTCAACGGAATAGATTTAATTTTTGTCCTGGAAAACAAGTTATTATTACTTATAAACGCAGATGATGGTACAATTGTTACCGCAATAACAGCGCCAACCTTAGCATTATTTACGATTTAAAGACCCTGTAACCGGCCACCTGATTTTTAGATGCTTAAATCAGGCCGGAGTTTAAAGTTTGCGCTTTTATTATACCAGTTAACCGGGGTGGATTATATAATAAACGTAAAAAGAGGTTAGGAAATTTTACTCCACTGAGATTTTCCCAGCTGTGCAGCCAAAAATTGTTGTAAGGGCTGATTTTCCGGCATAGTAAGATCAGGATCTTCCTGTAAAATTTTCTCTGCGCTGGCTCTGGCGGCTTCCAGAATGGCCCTGTCGGCCACAATATCAGCCAGTTTCAGATCAAGTAGTCCACTCTGGCGGGTGCCTTCGATATCTCCCGGTCCACGTAATTCCATGTCCTTTTCTGAAATCAGGAAACCGTCGTTGGTTTGCACCATTACCTGTATACGTTCTTTACCATCATGACCCAGTTTGTTGCCTGTCATAAGGATACAGAAAGACTGTTCCGCTCCCCTGCCTACCCTGCCCCTCAGCTGGTGCAATTGGGAGAGGCCAAAACGTTCGGTACTCTCAATCACCATCACGGATGCATTGGGTACGTTTACACCTACCTCTATCACGGTGGTAGCCACCATGATCTGCGTATCTCCGGTCACAAAACGGTGCATGTTGGCTTCTTTCATGGCCACGGGCTGGCGTCCGTGTACCATGCTGATATAAAACCTGGGTTCCGGGAAGAAGGCTTTCACTTCTTCGTATCCTTTCATCAGGTTTTCGTAGTCCAGGGTTTCCGATTCTTCAATTAACGGGTATACGATATATGCCTGGCGACCTTTTTGAATTTCTTCCCTGATGAAGTCCATTACCTGGGGGCGTTGGAATTCTGTACGATGTACGGTAGTAATCGGTTTACGGCCGGGTGGCAGCTCATCGATCACGGAAACATCGAGGTCTCCGTAGACGGTCATGGCCAGTGTTCGCGGGATAGGCGTAGCCGTCATTACCAGGATGTGTGGTGGCATGACGTTCTTTTGCCACAGCCGGGCACGCTGTGCCACACCAAAACGGTGTTGTTCGTCCACAATTGCCATTCCCAGGTTACGGAATTCCACCTGGTTTTCCAGCAGGGCATGTGTACCTATCAGCAAGTGGATTTCTCCGGATGCCACGTCTTTGAGAATCTGTTTACGTGCTTTTCCTTTCACATTACCGGTGAGCAATGCCACTCTTACCGGCATTTTCTCCAATAGTTCTGAAATGCTTTTATAATGCTGCTGTGATAATATTTCCGTGGGGGCCATGAGACAGGCCTGGAAGCCATTGTCTACTGCCAGCAGCATGGTTAACAATGCTACCATTGTTTTACCGCTACCCACATCTCCCTGTATCAGGCGGTTCATCTGCCGGCCTGTTACGGTATCCTGCCGGATCTCTTTCAGTACGCGCTTTTGCGCACCCGTGAGTGTAAAGGGCAGGTGTTCGTTATAGAAGGTATTGAATGTATCGCCGACGAGGTTGAAGAGAAACCCGTGAGACGACTGCTGCCTTCTTATTTTAAGGCGGCAGATCCTGATCTGTGCCAGGAAGAGTTCTTCGAATTTCAGGCGACGCCTGGCCTGCTGTGCATCTTCTTCTCCCGCAGGAAGATGGATTTTGAAGTACGCCTTTGAGCGGTCCATCAGCCGGTATTGCTCTAATACCGGTTTGGGGATGTTTTCCTGGATTTCATTCGGCGACATCTGCTCCAGCAGGTTTTTGGAGAGCTTACCGATCGCTTTGGCGGTAAGGCCGCGGGCTTTCAGTTTTTCGGTAGTATAATACACCGGCTCCAGGAACTGTTTGCCGGTCACGGTTTCTCCGGTTAGCAGTTCCATTTCCGGATGGGACATCTGCAGGTAACCATTAAAGAGAGAGAGCTTACCAAACACAAGATAGGCCACATTCAGCTGTAATGATTTCTCCATCCACTGCCATCCCTGGAACCAGATCAGTGACATCTCCCCTGTTTCATCTTTGAGGGTAGCAACGAGTCTTTTAGCACGGTTCTCTCCCATCACTTCCAGACGGGTGATACGTCCTCTTATCTGTACGTAATCCATCTGCGCATGCAGACTGATGATCTTTTCCACTTTGGTACGGTCTACGTACCTGAATGGAAAATAATCCAGCAGGTCTCTGAAAGTATGCAGGTTGATCTCTTTACGCAGCAGTTCTCCTTTCTGGGGGCCTACGCCTTTCAGGTACTCTATCGGATTGGATAATATGGAAGTGACGGTTGTGATGATCGTATTATTCGGGTACAAAAATAAAAGGTAAATAGCATATGCCATTTACCTTTCTATAATTTGATAGTATATCAGTTATTCTGCTTCTACTTTTCCTTCTACGAACTGTTTCATCCATTCTGTAGTAACGGATTTAGGTCTTTCGAGAGAGAAACCTAATGCACGGTCCCAACAGAGGGAAGCCAGTACGCCCAGTGCGCGGGAAACGCCAAACAGTACGGTGTAGAATTCGTATTCTACCATTCCGTAATGTACCAGCAGGGCCCCGGAATGTGCATCTACGTTAGGCCATGGGTTCTTTACTTTACCCAGGTCTTCCAGGATTGGTGGTACTGTTTCGTATACCAGCCAAACGATGTTCACGAGTTCATCGTCTGCGAGGTGTTTTTTTGCGAACTCCATCTGAGCAGTAAAGCGTGGATCTGTTTTGCGCAGTACGGCATGACCATAACCTGGCACTACCTTACCTTCTGACAATGTTTTCTTTACGTAATCAGCGATCTGTTCTTTGGTAGGGATACCGCCGCCCAGTTCTTCGCGCATGCTAAGTATCCACTTGATCACTTCCTGGTTAGCCAGACCATGCAGCGGACCTGCAAGGCCGTTCATACCGGCTGCGAATGATAAGTAAGCATCGCTGAGGGCAGAACCTACCAGGTGGGTGGTGTGTGCACTCACGTTACCACCTTCATGGTCTGCGTGAATGGTCATGTACAGGCGCATCAGTTCTCTGAACCCTTCGTCTGAGTAACCCAGCATGTGAGCAAAGTTACCAGCCCAGTCCAGCAGCCCGTTTGGCTGAATATGATTACCACCTTTATATTTACGACGATAGATATATGCGGCTACACGTGGCAGACGGGCAATGAGGTCCATTGCATCGTCGTACATATAGCTCCAGTAGTCTTTTTTATTGATCCCTTCTCCATAGGCTTTTGCAAAAGCAGATTCTGTTTGCATGGCCATTACCCCTACTGTGAACATGGTCATAGGGTGAGTGGTTACAGGCAATGCTTCGATAGCATCAAAAACGTGGTTGGGTACATGTGAACGGCGGCCCCACTGGCTGGATAAATGCTGAACGTCTGCTTCAGTAGGTAATTCACCTATCAGCATCAGGTAAAATAAACCTTCCGGCAATGGTTCTGCACCATTTGGCGCCTTTGGCATTTTTTCACGTAATTCAGGAATGGAGTAACCACGGAAACGGATCCCTTCATTGGCATCCAGTAAGGATGTTTCTGTAACCAAACCTGTGATACCACGCATTCCCTGGTAAACCTGTGCAAGCGTAACGTCTTCTATCTTCCTGGTGCCATGGTTCTTCACGAGGTCTTTTACTTCAGCGTTGAGCTCATCAGCCTTTACCTTGAATTTTTCTTTTATATACCCCATTTTAAACTGTTGATTTGGTAATAGTAACAAAAAATCGATCGATTGTCAAAAGTAATGATTTGTTAATGAACTTAACAGTTCCCGATCATGTAAAAGAGGGATTGTACAGTCTGATAAAATCATAAGCAATTGGCTATCAAATTATTAAAAGATATGTTTATTGCGTAAGCAATGTATTAAAGAAATGTGAATTTTTATTTAGGCGCCCTGAAATACAACCAGAAAGCCAAGATCCCGAACATCACATTAGGGATCCACACTGCCAGCAGCGGGTTCAGCGAGGCCTTAATAGAAAACACCGTGGAAAACTGTAAAAAGATGATATAGCTGGCGCTGATCACGATCCCTACTGCCAGGTGCAGCCCACTTCCTCCCCTTACTTTCTTGGATGCGATAATGGCACCGATGAGGGTGAGGATGACTACGGCGGCAGCAGAAGAGGTACGGCGGTAACGTTCTACGTACAATACATTGAGGCCTTCAGCCCCTTTCAGTTCTTCCCTGTGGATGTATTTGTTGAGTTCCGGAGTGGTCATTGACTGCTCTTTATTCTTCTCTTCCTTCATTTCTTCCGGCCGGAGAGGGATCTTTATAGCCGTATCCGGGCTGTTGATCCAGTGTTCTTTCAGTCCGTTGATGGTACGGATGGTCACTAAGCTGAGTTTCCATTTTCCTGCGACGGAATCCCAGGCGATACGCTCGGCCTTCATTTTCAGGTCCATCTCCTGCCCGCGGATATCTTCCAGTAGGAAGTTTCCTCCGCTTTTATAGTTAGGATCGTAGGAACCGAAAGTTACATACGTGAAGCTGTCTATACGCATGGTTTTGTCATACAGGTTTTCCTGGGCCTTTTTCCTGTCTACATATACGTTTTCGAATTTGTTCCTTATACGGTTGGCGGTGGGTACGGTCCAGCGGTTACCGGCCCATAATAATCCACCGAATAAAAAAGCACCTACCCAGTAAGGGCGTAAGAAGCGGCGGAAGCTGACGCCGCTGCATAAAATGGCCACGATCTCTGTACGGTAGGCCATTTTAGAGGTGAAGAAGATCACTGATATAAAGATGAACAGGGGGAATAACAGGGCAGCTATATATGGGATAAAACCAAAGTAATAGTCTACCACTATCCTGTAAAAGGACAGGTTACTGTTCATGAAGTCATCGATCTTTTCAGTTATATCTATCACGATAGAGATAACCAGCAGGATTGACAGTGAATAAATGAAGGTACTTATGAACTTGCGTAATATATACCAGTCGATCTTAGTCATAATATATAGGCAAAATAATAAATAATATGAAAGGGTGGCCCTGAAATGCTATAAAGAAGAAGCTATTAGCAATTCTATAACATTTGGCCGGATGCCTACAGCCTTGTTTTCAGCTGGGGCACCATTTTTTCCTTCCATGGTGCAAAAGTACCTGCCAGTATCTGTTTTCTTGCTTCTTTCACCAGTTCCAGGTAAAAGGCCAGGTTATGGATGCTGGCCAGTTGCATACCCAGGATTTCCCCGGCAGCAAACAGGTGACGCAGATAGGCTTTTGAGTACTGGCGGCTGGCAAAGCAATCGGTACTTTCTGCTATCGGGGTAAAGTCGGTAGCAAATTTCTTATTCTTGATGTTGATGACACCTTCCCAGGTGAACAACATACCGTTACGACCGTTACGTGTTGGCATTACGCAATCGAACATGTCTACGCCCAATGCAATGTTTTCCAATATGTTCCAGGGGTTGCCCACTCCCATGAGGTAGCGGGGTTTATGTGCCGGCAGGATATCGCATACGAGGCCGCACATTTCGTACATATCTTCTTCCGGTTCCCCTACGCTAAGGCCACCGATCGCATTCCCGGCGCATTCGCGGGCAGCGATCTCTGTAGCAGAGATGGTACGGAGATCTTTATAGGTACTACCCTGAACGATGGGGAACAGGGTTTGTTCATGCCCATAGGCCGGTTCTGTTTCGGCCATGCGTTTGATGCAGCGGTCTAACCAGCGGTGGGTCAGCTCCATTGATTTTCTTGCATAGCGGTATTCGGAAGGGTAAGGCGGGCATTCATCGAAGGCCATAATGATATCGGCCCCGATGGTACGCTGGATATCCATTACATTTTCCGGTGTGAAAAGGTGACGGGAACCGTCTATATGCGACTGGAACATGCAACCTTCTTCCTTTATTTTACGGTTGGCAGCCAGGGAAAATACCTGGTAACCACCGCTATCGGTTAAAAGGGGACGGTCCCAGCCATTGAATTTATGTAATCCACCGGCTTTGGAGAGTACTTCCAGACCGGGTCTGAGGTATAAGTGATAGGTATTACCCAGTATAATCTGAGCATTGATGTCTGTACGCAACTGTTCCTGCGTTACAGCCTTCACGCTGCCTACTGTACCTACCGGCATAAAAATGGGTGTTTCGATAACGCCATGGCCGGTAGTGATCACTCCTGCACGCGCTTTGCTGCCGCTGTCTGTTGTTTTCAGTTCAAAAATCATCTCTTTACAAGTTCGGTAGTGTTCATTGCCCACCCTCTGGTGGGGTAAAAATGAAACACGCCCCTGTTTTCAGGGGGCAAAAATAAGGGAAAAGAAGTGGAATGCTGAATAGCAGTTACAACCTGCATTCCGCAATACACCTTTTGTGCATAATCTTTTTTTTCCACAGACACATACAGATAATCAAAATCATATATATTTGCTATGCTATGTTGTATAACTTGGGCTTAATGGCCTTTTACTGTTTTGCTACTATTGCAGGCTTACAGATACTGTATTACCTGATATTTTTCTCCCGGGTAGCCTTTTATCGCCGTACCTTCGATAATGACCACGAACCGGAGCAGAAATGCTCTGTTATCATTTGTGCAAAAGATGAAGAAATGAACCTGCAGCGGAATCTCCCTTCCGTATTGCAACAAAGGTTCCACGGTGTTAAAGACCCTGCCTTTGAGGTGATAGTAGTCAATGATAACTCGGAAGACGATTCCAAATATTACCTGCGCTCTATAGAACCCGGCTACCCTCATTACCGGCATATTGAGATCAAGCAACCTGCTAAATTCATTCCTGGTAAGAAATATCCGTTGTCTATGGGGATAAGGGGCGCCAATTATGAAAACCTGTTGCTGACGGACGCCGACTGCAAGCCTGCCAGTACTTACTGGTTGTCTTTTATGAGTCAGGGCTTTACTGATGGGAAAGAGATCGTACTGGGTTACAGTCCTTATACCAAGAAACCGGGCCTGCTGAATAAGGTGATCCGTTATGAGACTTACTTCAGTGCTTTACAATATCTTTCTTTTGCCCTTAGCGGGGTTACCTATATGGGTGTTGGCCGTAACCTGGCTTACAAACGTGAGTTGTTCTTCCGTTTGAAAGGGTTTACTGCCCATCACCACCTGGCTTCCGGCGATGATGACCTTTTTGTGAATGCTGCTGCCACCAGTAAGAATGTGGGTGTGGTGATCGACAAAAAGGCATTTACCTATTCGGAGCCTAAGACCAGCTGGCGCAGCTGGTTCCTGCAGAAAACAAGGCATATGTCTACCGGTAAGCATTACCGTTTCAGTCATAAGTTCCTGCTGGGCATGTTCTCTATGAGTCACTTCTTATTTTATCCGCTGTTTATTGCTGCGATGTTCTATCATCCTTTATGGATGTACACACTCGGCGTTTTCGTGTTTAAATTCCTGGTGCAGTCTGTGATCACTTTCCTGGCAATGCGTAAACTGGATGAGTCTGACCTGTTCAAGTTCAGCTGGTTCATGGACCTGTTTATGTTATTGTATTATCTTATCTTCACGCCCGCTTTATTGTTCAAATCAAAGAACAAGTGGTAAATATAGATGGAGATCGTACTTAAATACTTTTCGGATTTTACAGAGAAACAACTGCAGCAATTACAGGCATTAGGTGAGCTGTACAAGGAATGGAATGAGAAGATCAATGTGATATCCCGCAAGGATATTGATGCCCTGTACGAAAAGCATGTATTACATTCACTCAGTATAGCTGCAATAGCAGATTTTCCCGCCCGCACCCAGATCCTTGATTTAGGTACGGGCGGTGGCTTTCCCGGCATTCCCCTCGCTATCTTCTTCCCGGAAGTAAAGTTTCACCTGGTAGATTCTATTGGTAAAAAGATCAAAGTGGTGCAGGGAGTGGCAGAAGCCATTGGTTTACAGAACGTCACCACCGCCCATACCCGGGCAGAGGAGATTAAAGACCGTAAATTCGACCTGGTGGTATCCAGGGCAGTAGCACCCCTTAAAGATTTATGGTTCTGGAGCAAACCCCTGCTTAAAACCGCGCCGGCCCATGAACAACAACCCGGATTGATCTGCCTGAAGGGCGGAGACCTGACCCAGGAAATAGCTGATAGCACAGTAAGACCCAGGATCACCAATATATATAAGCTGTTCCCGGAAGAATTTTTCCAGGAAAAACATATTGTGGTAGTAAATAAATAACTGATTTTCAGCCCTTACACAGAAATAGCGAAAAAAATCCCACAAAAACTTCGTAAACTGTAAAATATCAGGTTTGTTTTTTCGTCTCCATAACTAAGATGAAAGAAATGCTCCTAAATAAAACACCACTGGCTATGGCTGCAGAACAAAACGAGCGCATACAGCAAACGGTGCAGCAGGAGCGTAAGCGCTTACTAAACTTCATCAAAAAAAGAGTTAATAACGTAGCGGACGCGGAAGATATTTTACAGGACGTGCTCTACCAGTTTACTGAATATTCAAGGGTAGGCAGCCATATAGATTCCATCACCGCCTGGTTGTTTACTGTTACCCGCAATAAAATCACCGACTGGTTCCGTAAAAAGAGGGAAACTACCTTCAGCGATCATACCCGGGAGTATGAGGGGGAAGAAACGATGTTCCTGGCTGAAATCATTGCAGATCCCTCTGCACAGAGTGATGCCCCCATGACCCGCAAAATCATGGCAGAAGCGATCATGGAAGCGATAGAGGAATTACCGGAAGATCAGCGGTATGTTTTTCTTCAGCACGAGATAGAAGGGAAATCATTCAAGGAAATGTCTGCCGAAACCGGCGTATCCGTTAATACCTTATTGTCGAGAAAGCGATATGCAGTGCTGTATTTACGGGAACGGCTGGCAGAACTATACCAGGAACTTTTAAAAAATTAAAAACATTAAGATATGCGTAGTAAATCAAAGATTTTTCATGTATTTAAGTTCCTGCTGCTGGGACTTATCTTCCTTACAGCATTGGGCTTTGGGGTAAGAGAATTATGGAACTGCCTGATACCAGACCTTTTTCACGGACCTGTAATTACCTTCTGGCAGGCACTGGGCCTTTGCCTTCTTGGCAAACTCCTGTTTGGCTGGCATGGTGGCGGTCATAAATTCGGACCAAGAGGGCCGGACGCATGGCGCCAAAAGTTCAAGGACCGTATGCAACATATGACCCCGGAAGAAAAGGAAAAGATGCGCGAACGCTTTAAACGTTGTGCAGGTGGCAGATTTGCCCGCTGGAACGACTGGAACGAAGAAGAAAAAGATGATACTCAAACCAAACCGGAAACTAATATCTAGCTGTTATGCTCTCTGCTGCTATTAACCATTCAACATTTTATGCTATGATAGGGATATTCAAAACTAATATAGCGACTCTTGAAGACAGACAAAACATTATCCATGCTATCCGTAACAGGTTTGAAGTAGGCAATTGCCACGTAGACCTGGAAGATTGTGATAAAGTACTGAGGATTACGGAAATGAAAGTAGAAGAAAAAGCTGTGATCAATTTTGTACAACAGCAGGGGTTTGACTGTGAGGTATTGGATTAAACAGGTTCAAAACAGATTCTGATCAGCTTATGAACAGGTTCCGATCGGCTTATGAACAGGTTCATCCTCCGTTTATCCTTCGTTCATGAACGAAGGATAAACGGAGGATGAACCTGTTTTGTTCCTGCTTTATTCTTGTTTTATTCCTGTTTCATTCCTCTTCAAAGACTATTTACTCAGTTCTAATTTATTGTTGCTCCTGTTTATATCTGCCATCCTAAGACTTGGATCTATTTCCAGGGTTTTAATCTCACTCACAGGCAGGTCTACTTCCACTTCATAAGTAGGGTTCGTCCAGGCCCAGTAATCATGTATTACCCGTGGCGCACTATCTTCTGCCGGTTTTGACCCGTACATCAGGGATAGAGGTATATAATGCATCACCTTTTTACCGTCTTTTGCAGTTACCAGCAGATCAATGGGCATAGGCATACGTTCTACACAGCGCAGTCTTACAATTGTTTTGCCGTTATTTTCATATACACTATCTATTCCATAATCGATATGTTTGGTGGTGTATACCAGGTATTGTTTGTACCAGTCCAACTGCAATCCGCTCTGCATTTCCATCTCTCTTACAAAATCATTCGGATTAGGGTGTTTGAAACGCCAGTTACGGTAGTAGCGTAACAGTCCTTTGTCACGGTTTTCCGTACCGATGATATAACCCAGTTGTTCCAGGAATACGGCTCCTTTGGCATAAGCAGTTAAGCTGTATCCGTAGTTGGTGTTATAATGGTCCGAATGGGTACTCATAGGTTCTTCGTAGCCGCTGTTCACGAGGGCGAAGTAGCCACCGTAAGCGCCTGACTGGGCAGAAGTATGGGTAGAATCCAGTGTATGGAAGATGATATTGTTCTCAGCGAAAGTGGTGAAGCCTTCGTCCATCCATGGATAGAGGCTTTCGTTGGTGGCCAGCATTCCCTGGTACCAGCTGTGCATCCATTCATGAGCTGCCAGGCCGTATAAACCTTCCAGCTTACCGTTACCCATGATTAAAGTAGCCATCGGGTATTCCATACCGCCATCTCCGCCTTGTATAAAAGAGTAGCTTTTATAAGGGTAAGGGCCGTAATGGGATTTGATAAAGGCATACATGCGGGGTATCATCTTTGCAAACTCCGGCCAGGTGTTCTTTGTGATATCATTTTCTATATAGAAGAAGTGGGCCCTGAAGCCATCTACTTCCTGGGTGATATGTTTATAGTCCGGATCTGCGGCCCATACAAAGTCGTGGACGTTTGGCGCATTGAAGTGCCAGGTGAGCTTCTCCCCCTTCGGGCGAACAACGCGGGTACCGGGCATTTCATAGCCATACCCTATCTGGTTGGGGTTTTGCAGGTAACCGGTAGCAGCTATTACGAATTTTTTATCAATAGCTATTTTAACGTCATAGTCTCCCCATACGCCGTAGAATTCGCGGGCAATATAAGGGGTCGGGTGCCATCCTTCATAGTCGTATTCACACATTTTAGGATACCACTGAGCCATGGAGTAGTCCACTCCTTCGGAATTATTACGGCCGCTGCGGCGGATCTGTACGGGCACCTGGGCTTCAAATTCCATATCAAACACGGTGGTACTGTGCGGAGGGATGGGCTTTTTTAGCGGCACTTCCAGGATGGTACCGATTACGTTATATGCCTGGGTAACGCCGTCCTGTTTTAAGGACAGGATTTTCTGATAGCCGATCTGGTCTGGCTGCAGTTTTGAGATACGATCGGTAACACGGGCATCCCAGTCATGTTTCTCATTACCGTTTTTATCCTTGTACAGCACGGTTTTCCCCAGCTCGCGGCTGCGGACGTCCATCATGCTGCCAGGCTGGAAAGCGTTCCAGTATAAATGATAGAATACTTTATACAGTGTATCAGGGGAATTATTGATATACTCTAATTTCTGTTTACCGCTGAAACGGTTGGTAGCTGCGTCCATATTGATATCCATGGCGTACTTTACTCTTTGCTGCCAGCGGTCTGACTGTGCCTGTGTGCCCTGCCAGCCGGTTGCCAACAGAGATACCAACAGGCATTTTATGACTGTCAATTTCTTCATTCAGAATATGCGTTTTATGATTAATTACCTTTAAGATACTCCTTCTACGATCAATACGATCTCTCCCTTAACACCTTTTTCTTTAAAGTAGTCATGTACTTCCTGTAAGGTGCCTCTTTTGTTCTCTTCGAACATTTTGGTAAGTTCCCTGCTGACGCAGCAGTTCCTTTCAGCCCCAAAGTAGCCGATCATGTCTTCCAGTGTTCGTACCAGTCTGTGGGGAGATTCGTAAAACACCAGTGTACGCTCGTCTGTAGCCAGTTGCGTAAACAAGGTATGACGGCCTTTTTTAAGGGGAGGAAAGCCTTCGAAGGAGAAGCGGTTCATGGGAATACCGCTGTTTACCAGGGCCGGTACGAAGGCTGTAGCGCCGGGCAGGCATTCTACCGGAACCCCGCCACGTATGCATTCACGTACCAGCAGGAAACCGGGATCAGAGATGCCTGGAGTACCGGCATCGGTGATGAGGGCCATGACTTTGCCTGACTGCATCTGTTGTAACAGGTGCTGTACAATTTTGTGTTCGTTATGTTGATGGTAGGGAGTGATGGGTTTGTTGATATTATAGTGCTTTAACAGCACTCCGGATGTGCGGGTATCTTCCGCCAGCACCAACGCTGCTTCTTCCAGCACTTTAACTGCGCGGTATGTGATATCGGCCAGATTGCCAATGGGAGAAGGAACGAGATATAGCTTCGACATGATGAATATTTAGCAACAGCCGCAAGCTACAAGCTACGTAGAAGCTATAAGATGACAAGCTACAAGATGCAATACACCTTGTAGCTTGTAGCTTGCAGCTTATTGAATGTGTACTTCAAAAGACTCCATTACCTGGTTTGCCAGTAATTTCTGACAGGCGTCAGACGCCAGTTTTTCTGCTTCCTCTTTGGTAGCAGCATCTATCTGCAGGGTAATGTGTTTACCTATTCTTACGTCTTGTACATGGCTGATGCCCAGGTTTTTTAAACCACTCATAACCGCTTTGCCCTGCGGGTCCAGTAATTCTTTCAGCGGCATCACATTGATATGTGCAGTAAACGTCATTTCCTAAAAATTTTGACGCAAACCTAATACTTTAATCCCAAAAAACAAGTCATTTTCCGGTGTTTCCCGTTGCAGGACGTGCTATTACGGACAGTAAAACATAACAAACGAACACTACCGGTACAGTCGCAAATCTGAGTAAAGGAGCGCCGGCTATGGCCAGTATGATCAACGCAACACGGGGCCAGTTCTCTGACATCGAGAGCGTTTTGAACTTAAGGCTCAGCATTGGTATTTCTGCTACCATCAGGTAGCATAATACCAGGATGATCGTGTACAATATCCAGAGATTCTGCAGCATGGGCGCCAGGTTAAAGGGATTGTACAGGACGATGAGCGGGAAGGAAGCTACCAGCAGTCCTACTGCCGGAGTAGGCATCCCTATAAAGTTTTCTGACTGTCTTGTATCCAGGTTGAACTTTGCCAGGCGGTAGGCCGCAAAGCAGGGTATTAATAACGCGGGCGCCAGGTTAATGTAAGAAACATCGAATACATCGGGCATGCGCATGTACGCACTACGCAGCAGGCGGAAGAAGATCATACCTGGTACGAGGCCGAAGCTGATTACATCTGCCAGGGAATCCAGTTCTTTCCCGAAGGGGGATTGCAACTTCAGCCAACGCGCAACCAATCCGTCCAGGAAGTCGAACAAACCTGCCAGTACTACCAGTGCAGAAGCCCAGTAAACGGGTTCCGGGTTGGTAATAGTATATTCTACCCCATTGAATTCCGCGATGTATTGCGGAGCATGCAGGATAAAGATAATGGCCAGTGAGCCACAGAACAGGTTGCCGAGCGTAAGGATATTTGGAAGTTGTTTCATTCTATTTTTATATGCAAACAGATTGTTGGCTTTGCTATCAGACGAAATTAATATTATAAATCCTTGTTATAAGCAGTTGGCTCCAATTATAATGGAACTTTAATCAGCCTTTAATATTAAGTAAATATATATACTATTTCTTCATCAATGTTTCAATCTCATCTGCGGTAATGGGAATATTTTTCATCAGGTCGATATTGCCTTTGGCAGTGATCCAGATGTTATTCTCTATACGAACGCCCATTTGTTCTTCTTCTATATAAATACCCGGTTCTATGGTCATTACGGAATCTTTCGGGATAGGCTGGAAGAAGGATGGTCCCAGGTCATGCACGCCTACACCCAGGTGGTGAGAAATTCCATGGTAGAGGTATTTACGGTAAGCAGGGGTTTCGGGGTCCTGATTTTTTATATCTGCTTCGGTAATCAGTCCCAGTTTTACGAACTCCTTCCCTGCTTCTATACCCACCATTTCATGGTATTTAGCGATGGTGATGCCTGGTTTGAGGATAGATCTGCAATAGTTATGCAGGTGCAGGCAGGCATCATATACCTGACGCTGACGGGCTGAGAATTTGCCGTTTACAGGTACAGTACGGGTAAGGTCTGCATTGTATCCGCCATAAGCAGCGCCAAAGTCCATCAGCACCAGTTCCCCGTCTTTACATTCCTGGTTGTTACTGATGTAGTGCAGGGTACGCGCACGGTCGCCACTGGCGATAATAGAAGTATATGCTTCCCCGTCTGAGCGGTTGCGGAGGAATTCGTGTACGATTTCTGCCTGGATCTCATGTTCCCACACGCCGGGACGGATGAAGGTCAATAACCGGCGGAAGGCTTTTTCTGTAATATCCATGGCCACCTGCATGATCTTTATTTCTTCCGGGGTTTTAACGGCACGGAGTTTTTTGAAGATCACGGCTGCACGCAGGTAAGTGTGCAGCGGGTAGCGGGCGCGCAGCTCTTCCGCATAACGGTAATCTCTTACCGGTACCAGGCTGGCCTTGCGGTTATTTTCATTTGAGTTCAGGTAAATGTTGGTGGCTTCATGGATCCATTGCTGTAACAGGGCATCCAATGCATCCAGCCATACTACGGTAGCAATACCGGAAACTGCCAGGGCTTCGTCTTTGCGCAGGCGATGACCATCCCATTTTTCTTTCAGCTCGTTAGGGCGTACCAGTACCAGTACTTCGCGGTATTTAGGATCCGGGTTATCAGGATATAAAATCACCATCGTATCTTCCTGTTCTACACCTGTAAGCCAATAGAGGTCTGCATTCTGTTGAAATTTATAGAGTGCATCGCCGTTCGCAGGCAGTTCATCATTGGAGTTGATGATAGCGATAGAGTGTGGCTGCATTTCTGCAATAAAGCGCTGACGGTTCTTAATGAAAGTCTGAGAGTCCAGAGGCAAATTTTTCATGTGCATGTTTTACGGTGGTGTCTTATATAAATGCGCGTCAAACCTACTGAAATTTCGCAATAAAGTGCGCGGTTAATATGGCTGAGATATGCTTCATCCATGCTTCAGGTATGACGGAGACATGAAGGAGACATGAAGGAGCTATGCATCAGGCATGGATGATCTCCCCTCTCGGGGTTATTTATTAAGTGTATTTATACCCTTTTATTCCTTGCTGTTTTCCATAGCTCATGCAGGCGCATTTTAGAAATATACTAAACAAACAACCATTTAGCATCGTGAAATTCTAAATTTATGTTAATCCGGGGCTAATAATTTGATAATATCAAAAAAGCACTAGATTTGCTTTTACACACCAAAACAATCTTACTATGCAAGCTAGCAGCGTAAGGGATTTCGTTGCCGACCTTTCAGCACTAGGTATCAGGCAGCCAGCTAATGTATACTACCAACTGGAACCTTCCGTGCTGGTATCGCAAACTTTATCACGCAGACAAGGGGCACTCACCAGCAGTGGTGCCCTATCTGTGAATACTGGTAAATTTACAGGCCGTTCTCCCAAAGACAAGTTTATTGTAAAGGACCATCTGACAGCAGATACTGTGAACTGGAATGATTTTAACATCCCTGTTTCTGCAGAGACCTTTGACAATCTTTATAAGAAAATCACCGGGTATTTTTCCGGGAAGGATGTATGGATAAGGGATTGTTATGCCTGTGCAAACCCGGCCTACCGGATCAATATCCAGGTGATCACCGACACCCCCTGGGCCAATCTCTTTGCCTATAATATGTTCCTGCGTCCTGCAGAGGAAGAACTGGAATATATGCATCCCGAATGGACAATCATACAGGCTCCGGGTTTCCTGGCAGATCCTGCTGTGGACGGTACCCGTCAGCCTAACTTTACGATGGTGAGCTTTACCCGCAAGACCATTATTATTGGTGGTACCGCTTATACCGGGGAGATCAAGAAAGGCATTTTCACTATACTTAATTATATACTGCCGCATGAGCATGGGGTATTAAGCATGCACTGTTCTGCCAACCAGGGAAAAGATGGCGATACGGCTATTTTCTTTGGTCTTAGCGGTACGGGCAAGACCACGCTGAGCGCCGATCCGCATCGTAAGCTGATCGGAGATGATGAGCATGGCTGGGCTGCTGACAGTGTCTTCAATTTTGAAGGAGGCTGTTATGCGAAATGTATAGACCTGAGCGAAGAAAAAGAACCGCAGATCTACCGTGCGATACGGGAAGGCGCTTTGCTGGAAAACATCACCTTCCATGAGAATACAGCTGTGGTGAACTATGCGGATAAAGTCATTACAGAAAATACGCGGGTATCTTATCCGCTGCATTACATAGATAATGCGATGATCCCTTCTGTAGGGTCAGTTCCGCAGAATATCTTCTTCCTTACCTGCGATGCGTACGGCGTATTACCACCCATTTCTAAATTAACGCCGGAACAGGCCATGTACCAGTTTATTTCAGGCTATACTGCCAGGGTAGCGGGTACGGAAGCGGGCGTAACAGAACCCAGCACTACTTTCAGCACCTGTTTTGGCGCCCCTTTCCTGCCATTACATCCTGTACAGTATGCTAAGGTACTGGGCGAGAAACTGCGTAGTCATAAAGTGCAGGTATGGCTGGTGAATACCGGCTGGACAGGTGGAGCTTATGGCATCGGACAACGTATTAAGCTGGGTTATACCCGGGCCATGGTAGCGGCGGCATTGAACGGGCAACTGGAAAAAATGTCTTATAAACATGATGTGGTATTTGGCTTTGCCATCCCTGAAGCATGCCCTGGCGTTCCGGAGCATATCCTGGATCCGCGCAATACATGGGAGGATAAAGAAGCATATGATGTACAGTCAAGGGAACTGGCGGCCCGGTTTGTGAAAAACTTTGAAAAGTATGCTTCCTTTGCCGATCATGAAATTTTATCTGCATCTCCGAATATTTAGTCTATATTAGGGACTCAATTCCTGCCTTTAAAATTTCCACTACTATTACAAGTTCTATCCTATACAGGTTTTGCCTGTAGCAAAACAAGTGACCTTATTCATATTTGAAAGCAGGAAACTTGTTTTGCAGAACTTGCACTCTCCCATTTTACAATTTTTACTGTACCTTTGCGCATGCAAATTTTAGACGGTAAACTTGTTTCAGCGGCTATCAAGGCCCAATTAGCAGATAAGGTAACTGAATTGAAGGCGATGGGCCAGAAGGTGCCTCACCTGGCGGCTATACTGGTGGGCGACAGCGCCGCCAGCGAAACGTATGTGGCTTCCAAGGTAAAATCCTGTGCCGAAGTCGGGTACCATTCCACACTATTGCGTTTTGATGCTCAGATTTCTGAAAAACATCTGCTGGATAACATTATCCTGCTGAATGAAAATCCGGATGTAGACGGAATCCTCGTACAACTTCCTTTGCCTAAACATATTAACGAAGAACTGGTGATCAACACTATTGATCCCAGTAAAGACGTGGATGGTTTTCATCCGGTAAATGTGGGTAAAATGGTGAGTGGACTGCCTACTTTTATTCCTGCTACTCCTTATGGTATTATGCTGATGCTGGAACATTACAAGGTCCCGACCAAAGGCAAACATGCTGTAGTAATAGGCCGCAGCCATATCGTAGGTACGCCGATGAGCATACTTCTGAGCCGTAACAGCTACCCTGGTAACTGTACGGTTACATTATGTCACTCACAAACGCCTAACCTCACAGAGATGTGCAAACAGGCGGATATCATTGTGGCTGCCATTGGCCGCCCTGAATTTGTGACGGCTGAAATGGTGAAAGAAGGAGCGGTGATCATTGACGTGGGTATCAACCGTATACCGGATGCGAGCAAAAAGAGCGGATTCAGACTGGTAGGTGATGTGAATTTTAATGATGTGGCTGATAAATGCAGCTATATCACTCCGGTACCGGGTGGTGTTGGTCCCATGACCATCGCAGCATTGCTGAAGAACACGTACCACGCTTCTATCGGACAAAAAGTAAATTTGAATTAATGACGACATCAGTAACATCTCTTTCAGGCACTCTCCAGCTGCCGGTAATGGAACGCTTTTACACCATACAGGGTGAAGGCTACCATCAGGGCAGAGCTGCGTATTTTATACGCCTGGGGGGCTGTGATGTAGGTTGTCACTGGTGTGATGTAAAAGACAGCTGGGATGCTTCCAGACATCCGTTGTTATCTGTAAATAATTTAGCACGCGATGCGGCCGAAAATCCCGGCCGCATTGCGGTGATTACCGGCGGAGAGCCGTTAATGCACGATCTGGACGCGCTGACTGAAGCGCTGCACCAGGAAGGATTTCATACACATATCGAAACATCCGGTTCCTCTCCGCTGAGTGGACACTGGGACTGGATTACTTTATCTCCCAAAAAATTCAAAGCCCCTTTGCCGGAAATATGTACGCTGGCGAACGAGCTGAAAGTAGTTATTTTCAATAAGTCGGACTTTGCATGGGCAGAGAAATATGCAGCCCTGGCGAACGCTCATTGCAAGCTCTACCTTCAGCCTGAATGGGATAAGGCGGCAGAAGTTACACCGCTCATCATAGATTACATTAAAGCGAACCCCCAGTGGCAGCTTTCCCTGCAGATCCACAAGTACATACACGTCCCTTAATACTCATTTAACACCTTACATTTACAGATTTTTTCATATATTGTCCAGCGATGACAATAGTATGTTATGAATAAAGTCTTATTACTCCTGATCTGTCTTGTGACGTGTGCCGGTTTGCATGCCCAGGTAGTGACATATGAAACTGCGAAAAAAAAGGCCCAGAAAAGTTTTGATGAAGCACAGATGGCTGTTCGGGAATATAAGCTGGAAGATGCGGTTTCACTCCTGCAGGATGCCATTAAAACTGAACCCGGATTTACTGATGCTTACGGACAGATGGTGATCACCTCTGTTGAAATGCGAAAATATAAGGAAGCTATCAATAGCTTTGAAGTACTGGTACGCCTGGACAGCGCTTCCACCAGACCGGCTATGTTGGCCTATTGTAAGGCATTGTCCGGGGTAGGTCGTTTTAAAGAAGCACTGGAACTGGTGAATGCTTATATCGCTACCAATAAAGTAAAAAGCGCCAAGGCCGAAGCCCTGAAAGTGAATTTGGATTTCGCGGTAAACATGGCCCAGCAGGCTGTTCCCTTTCAACCACATAATATGGGAGACAGCATCAACACTAAAGATCCCGAATACTTTCCTTCTCTTACAATTGATAATAAAACACTCATTTTTACCAGGCGTGTGAATGGCAGGAATGAGGATTTTTATGTGTCTGAAAAAGATGATAGTTCCAGATGGGGACCAGCAGTGAGTATTGGTCAGCCTGTGAACTCCTCTTCTTTTAATGAGGGCGCGCAGAATATTTCCCAGGATGGAAAAATGCTGGTATTTACCGGGTGTGATTTCCCCGGAGGCAGAGGTAGTTGTGATATCTATTACACATTAAAAACACAGGAAGGCTTGTGGATAGAACCGATTAACATGGGAGCGCCAATAAACAGCCGTGACTGGGAATCCCAGCCCTGCTTATCTCCTGATAAACAAACACTCTATTTTGCTAAAGAGACACCGGATGCCGGGTCTGATATTTTTATGAGTCAGTTGCAGCCAAATGGTAAATGGGGCGTACCGGAAAGGTTAGGCCCTAACATTAATACCAAAGGCAGGGAAACGACCCCTTTTATTCATGCGGATAACCAGACCTTATACTTTGCGTCCAATGGTTTGCAGGGGTATGGAGGCATGGATATATTTTACTCACGCCGTCAGGCGGATGGTAGCTGGGGACCGGCAACCAATCTTGGTTACCCTATCAATACGATTGATGAGGAAGCTAGTCTGGTAGTAGCTTCTGATGGTAAGACCGCCTATTATGCTTCTGACCGTGCGGACAGCAGGGGGGAACTGGATATTTACAGCTTTGAGTTGTATCCTGCTGCAAGACCTTTGAAGACGTTGTATGTGAGAGGTTTTGTGCATGATGCGAAAAATATCAACCGTCGTTTAATAGCGAATATAGAACTGACGGATGTGGCTACCGGCTTTAATATTGCCAATATTAAGAGTGATGAATATGGTAATTACCTGGTGACATTACCGGTTGGAAAAGACTATGCTTTTAATGTGAATAAGAAAGGGTTTTTGTTTTACTCTGATAACTTCTCTTTGAAGAACGCAGGGGACCAGGATTCTTCTTATGAGAAGAATATTCCTCTTCAGACGATTGATTCAGCAGCGGTACTGGTGTTGCATAATATCTTCTTTGACAGCAAGCAGTATGTGCTGAAACCACAATCCTTCCCTGAGCTTGACAGGGTTGTAGCGTTGATGAAAGATAACCCTATGATGACGACAGAAGTGGGTGGACATACAGATGATGTGGGGAGTGATTATGATAATATGCAATTGTCTGAACGCCGTGCGAAGGCGGTGGTACAGTATATGGTAAGTAAGGGAATTGAAGAGTGGAGATTGCAGCCGAAAGGTTATGGAGAGACGATGCCTGTAGCGCCTAATACTACAGAAGCCGGAAGAGCGGAGAACAGGAGAACAGAGTTCAAGATTTTGTGTTTTACTTATTAAGATCCTGATAAAGATTTTTATAAAAGGAATGGCCCGCAACTGCGGGCCATTCCTTTTATAAATGATAAACGTTCTCTAATAATCTTTCAGTTTGCTTTTTAATATTGAATCCATTTCCGGAGTGCTTCTTTTATAGTTGTACTGGAACATTGCCGGTAGCCAATCTCCGTACATGGGGTTGGGTAATACTATAAAGCGGTTACCAAAATCAGCTGCTGATCGTTTTGTTACCTGTTCCCTCTGATCTGAAGGCAATTTATCAAATATCACTGCAAAATCGCTGAGATTATCTCCCATCAGCAATGCAATATCATGTGTTGCTGCTACCTGTTGCCGGCGGCTTTCTTTGCCGGAAGTAGTCGTTTTTAATAACAGGTGTGCATTATCAGCATCCGGGAAATGCCAGTGCTGCAGGTTCTTTAAGGTAACTTCACGTTCTGTTTCTGCACGGTTGGTAATGTAAAATATATGCACTCCTTTTGATGCTGCAAACTGTAAAAAAGACAGCGCGCCAGGAACAGTATCAGCAGCAGTTTTTGCAGTCCATTCAAACCATGTTTTATCTGAGTATGATTGTCCGTGCAGAGAAGTATGCACCGTATAAGGACTGTTATCGAGAATGGTTTCATCAATATCTGTTACGATTGCCAGTGGCTTTTCATGTGCCTGTTGCAGGCGCTCATTCAGGCGTAATTCAGCGATATTATATGCCTGAAAACAGAGTGCTTTATACTCGGCAGACCGTTGTTGCCATAAAGCTGCGAATGCAGGCCCATAGGGAACTAACGTAGTTTTCGACACAGTTGGTTTTACTATTTTGCAGGCTGGCGTGGAAGCGAGCAGAACAAATGTTAATAAAAAGGTGAACTTTTGCATGGAAGACCGGGGGTAAAGTGATAAATTTGGAATGTTGACCACAAAAGTAAGGAATATGCAAGATGAGTTACGTTACCAAATTGCCCTCACTCAAATTTCACAGATAGGAGATGTTATTGCGAAGAAACTGCTTACCTGTTTTGGTACTGCCAGCGCTATTTTTTCGGCCGGCAAGCGGGAGCTTGCATGCATTGAAGATGTAGGCAGCAGCAGGGCACAGGCAATTAAATCATTTAATGATTTTACGAAAGCAGATAAAGAGATCGCTTTTATAGAGAAGTATAATATTCAACCGGTTTTTTATACAGATCCCAAATATCCGCAACGGTTGCAACAGTGTTATGACAGCCCGGTAATGCTGTATTTTAAAGGGACTGCCAATCTCAATGCATCCAGGATCGTAAATGTAGTTGGCACCCGTGCACCGGGAGAATATGGGAAACAGATGTGTGCCAGGTTAGTAGCAGCACTGGCGCCTTATAATGTGACAGTTGTAAGCGGGATGGCTTACGGCATAGATATTATTGCGCACAGAACTGCTGTTGAAAATAATATGCCTACACTTGGCGTGATGGCACATGGACTGGACCGTATTTACCCGGCTATGCATAAATCCACCGCCATGCAAATGATTAACAATGGTGGACTGATTACGGAATTTATCAGTGAAACAAATCCGGATAAACAGAACTTTCCCAGAAGGAACAGGATAGTGGCAGGGATGGCGGATGTCACTATTGTTATAGAGAGTGGCACTAAAGGTGGTTCAC
Source organism: Chitinophaga oryziterrae (assembly GCF_009758125.1). Lineage (GTDB taxonomy): Bacteria > Bacteroidota > Bacteroidia > Chitinophagales > Chitinophagaceae > Chitinophaga > Chitinophaga oryziterrae. The sequence continues at coordinate 426,612 of NZ_WRXO01000001.1, read as the reverse complement.
TGATTACGGCAGATATTGCCAATAGCTATAACAGGGATGTAATGGCCCTTCCGGGACGTGTAGGAGATCCTAACGCTGCGGGCTGTAATGAGCTGATTAAGGCGAACAAGGCCATGCTGATCACCAGCGCCAGTGACATATTGGATGTTATGGGATGGGCACCGCTGGTAAAACCCCTCCCCAATCCTCAAAAGGCTTTTTTTGTTGAGTTAAGTGCGGAAGAACAGCGGATCCTGTCCTTGTTTGCCGGACAGGAAGAGAAACATATAGACGAGATCTGCCGGCAGATACCCCTTCCGGGCAGCCAGGTAAACAGCCTGGTGATGCAGATGGAAATGCAGCATATATTAAAGAGTTTACCGGGTCGAAAATACCAATTGGTATAAAATTAGGCGGCATTGTCCTTTTTTTATCGTACATTTGCGTGCAATTATTTAATAACTGACAAATAGTTGCAACATGCCTGCCGGAAAATCAAAACCGAAATTTGTTGAAGAAGGACTCACCTTTGACGACGTGCTGCTGGTTCCAGCCTACTCTGAAGTATTGCCCAGAGATGTAAATCTTACAACGCAACTTACTAAAAACTTACGCATAAATCTGCCAATGGTATCTGCTGCCATGGATACTGTTACCGAAGCTGAACTGGCCATTTCACTGGCCCGCCAGGGGGGTATTGGTATTCTGCATAAGAACATGAGCATTGAAAAACAGGCAGAACAGGTGAGAAAGGTGAAACGCAGTGAGAGCGGCATGATCATCGATCCCATTACCCTGCGTGCCAATGCCACCATCGCTGAAGCCCTGAGGCTGATGAAAGAGAACAAGATAGGCGGTATTCCCATCGTTGACGAAAAAGACAAGCTGGTGGGCATCCTTACTAATCGTGATCTCCGTTTTGAAAAAGACCACAAACGCCTGGTACACGAGGTAATGACCTCTGAAAACCTGGTAGTAGCGCCTGAAGGGACTGACCTCAAGAAAGCAGAAAAGATCTTACAACAGAATAAGATAGAAAAACTGCCCGTTGTGAATAAACACGGTAAACTGGCAGGACTGATCACATACAGGGACATCCTTCAGCTTACCAGTTACCCGAATGCGGTTAAAGATGCATTTGGCCGTTTACTGGTTGGTGCGGCCTTAGGTATCACTCCGGATGTAATAGAAAGGGCACAGGCACTTATTAACGTAGGTGTGGACGTGGTTTGCCTGGATAGCTCTCACGGGCATTCCATCGCAGTACTGAACACCCTAAAGAAGCTGAAAAAGACCTTCCCTAAATTACAGGTGATAGCAGGCAACGTAGCCACTGCCGAAGGTGCACTTGCACTGGTAGAAGCAGGTGCAGATGCGGTGAAAGTAGGTGTAGGACCAGGTTCTATCTGTACTACCCGCGTTGTTACCGGTGCTGGTTTCCCTCAATTGTCTGCTGTAATGAATGCAGCGGAAGCATTGAAGAAAACAGGTGTACCCGTTATCGCTGATGGTGGTATCCGTTATACCGGTGATATGGTGAAAGCCCTGGCAGCAGGCGCTTCCTGCATCATGGCAGGTTCTATCTTCGCCGGTGTGGAAGAAAGCCCCGGAGAAACTATCATCTACGAAGGACGTAAATTCAAGTCTTACCGTGGTATGGGTTCCCTGGAAGCGATGATGGAAGGTAGTAAAGACCGTTATTTCCAGGAAGAAGATGATATCAGGAAACTGGTACCGGAAGGTATCGTGGGCCGTGTTCCTTACAAAGGCATGCTCGCAGAAGTAATCCAGCAATTTGTTGGTGGGTTGCGTGCCGGGATGGGGCTTACCGGTTCTAAAGATATTACTACCCTGCAGGGCGCTCAGTTTATCAAAATATCTCCGGCTACTGTGAAGGAAAACCACCCCCATGATGTGGTAATTACCAACGAAGCGCCGAATTACAGCAGATAATTATAATTAATTATAAATTAATAGGGCCTCTTGTCTATGACAAGGGGCTTTGTTATTTAAGGGATTATATATAACAGGCCGTGTTCGCTGTATGGAAGGGATATGGAGTATTGGTTGTGAAGTGTTATTTTTGGAAACCCGTCTTATCGGACGGGATTAATTAAGCTCATATAATATACCTAGTACAATAGAAATGGCAAAAAGAAGTGCGCAAAGATGGGTTCCGGTATTATTAAGTCTTATTGGCGGGGCCCTATTATGGGCAGCATGGCCCACCTCTCCCCTTACCTTTCTTATTTTCATTGCATTTATTCCCCTGCTGCGCCTTGCGGATACGGTGGAGTCTACCGGAAAATACTACGGCTGTATCTATCTTTCTTTATTTATCTGGAATGCGGGCAGCACCTGGTGGGTAGGTAATACGACCGTACCTGTCAGCGGACTGGCAGCCAATCTTATTAATACCACGGTGATGAGCGTCCCCCTGCTGGGATATTATCGTATACGCAAACGATTAGGTACGACCGCCAGCTATTTTGCACTCATCGTATATTGGATAACGTTTGAGTATGTGCATCTGAACTGGGAGTTCAGCTGGCCATGGCTGAGCCTGGGCAACGCTTTTGCTATGCATCCTTCCTGGATACAGTGGTATGAATATACCGGTGTAAGCGGTGGCACATTATGGGTACTGCTGTGCAATATTTCCATTTATCACGCCTGGCTGTTACGCAAACGCTATCCTGTACCCATCTCTACCTTTATCTGGAAAACAGGATGGATACCGGCAGCCATCATCATCCTCCCATTACTCTTAAGTTCCCTGGTACAATATACTTTCAAAACACCGGAAGGCCCTTCTACCCCCGTAGTCATCGTTCAACCGAACATTGATCCCTACGATAAATTTGCGGAGAACAACGCATCCATGCAACTGGATAAATTATTACAGCTCTCCAAACAAAAAACTGATAGCCAGACGGCGTATATCATCTGGCCGGAAACAGCCCTGTTCACCAATGGCGCCTGGGAAAATAACCTGGCTACCGAAGGTAGTACGCAAAGCATCCATTATTTCCTGCAGCAATATCCAAAAGCTACGCTCATCAGCGGCGCCATTACCCTTAAACATTACGGGAAACCGGATGAGATTCCATATACGGCACGCAGTATGGATGATAACTCTTCGTATGATGTATTTAATTCAGCGGTACAGATAGATACTTCCGGGACCGTACAGGTGTATCATAAGTATAAACTGGTACCTGGCGTGGAAATGGTGCCTTATGCCCGTTATATGTTCTTCATGAAATACCTGGCATTGGATATGGGTGGGATCACAGGTAGTTATGGCCGTACTCCAGATGAAAATATACTGACCAGTACAAACAAACATATTAAAGTATCTGCTGCTATCTGTTATGAATCTGTATATGGAGAATATGTGGCAGAGCATGTGCGTATGGGCGCCAATCTCCTCTTCATTATTACCAATGATGGCTGGTGGGGAAATACAGAAGGGCACAGGCAACATCTGCAATACGCCCGTTTACGGGCGATTGAAACAAGACGCTGGGTAGCGCGCAGCGCAAACACCGGTGTCTCCTGTATCATAGACCCTATGGGAAGGATACAGCAACCCCTGCCCTACTGGAAAGAAGGAGTTATTAAAGGAAATGTAACACCCGGTTACATTTTGACGTTCTATGTAAAATATGGTGATCTTATCTCAAAGGCTGCATCAGCTTTTTGTATATTGCTGATCATATATAGTTATTACCTGCGGTTCAGGCAGAAGAAGATATCATAACCCGTTTGGATAGTAAGTGATTGATTGCGGTTTACGCATATATATAATCTGAGTTACATTATTCGTTACTTGTCAGAGGCCTGTCAGCTATCTGGCAAGTTAACCGTGTTTTAAATAAATAATTTATAATGCAGACTAAACTTTCTGCCGGAAATAGTACTCTAAACAAAGTAAAAGAGCCCGCTGTCGTATTGATTCATGGGTTTGCAGAAAACAACCGGATATGGGAACAACAGCAGGCTTACCTAAGCGAACAATTCTACGTGATAGCTCCGGACTTACCCGGCAGTGGGCAAACACCGCTTACTGAGCCACTTAGCATTGAGAGTATGGCCGATTTTGTTCATTCTACTTTACAGGCGGACGGAATTGAAAGCGCGGTGATTATCGGCCATTCTATGGGTGGTTATGTAGCCCTGGCACTGGCTGAAAAATATCCGGCCATGGTAAAAGGGTTGGGATTATTCCACTCTACAGCGGCTCCTGATAGTGAAGAGAAAAAAGAAGGTCGTCTTAAATCCATCAATATTATAAGACAATACGGAGGAGAAGCGTTTATAAAACAAGCATTGCCGAATATGTTCAGTCCTGTTTATAAACAGCAACATCCCGAACAGGTGGATGCCTATGTGACAATGGGAATGCAATGTCCGCAGGCATCACTGATATCATATTATCACGCCATGATCGACCGTCCCGATCGTACGGCTGTGTTATCATCCCTGCAGGTACCGGTGTTGTTTGTAATAGGGAAAGATGATACGGCAGTTCCGCTGAAAGGTGTATTACCACAGGTATCTATGCCCTATACCAGCAGTATACATATATTCCCTGAGACAGGACATATGGGTATGTGGGAAGTCCCTGAAGCCAGCAATGGCCTGTTACAGGAGTTTATTCTTTTTTGCCAACAATACTGATTGTGAAACGAACCCTCATACTGCTTTTTATCCTTTCCTGCGGGCTCATATCCCGGGCTTCCCATATTATTGGGGGCGAGATGTCATACAAATATATAAGCGCTACCTCTACAGGTGTCACCTACCAGATAACGCTGAAATTATTCCGTGTATGTACGCATGCAGATAATTTAGCAGAATTACCAGCTTCGGTATATTTCGGGGTCTTCAGTAAAACAGATGGAAGCCAGCCGGCCGGATTTCCGGTGCTGGTGCCACGTGCCAGCAAAGAAGAAAAGACATTGGCGCAGGTAGATCCCTGTATAGTAAACCCTCCAACAGTATGTTTCCAGATAGGTATTTATATTACAACGATTACAGTACCCATTAACACAGCAGGATATACCGTATCCTTCCAGAGTTGCTGCAGAGATAACTCTATGGCAAATATAATTGATACACACAGAGCTGATGACCAGGATAATTATCCGGGTAATGGCGCTTCTTATTTTACAGAGTTACCGGGATCTAATCCTACGGGTAATTCAAGTCCCGTATTTGCAAAAGATGAAGCTGTACTGGTTTGTGCGGGTAAGAAATTTACGTATGATTTTTCTGCTACTGATATAGATGGTGATAGTCTTTCTTATGTATTCTGCGAGGCATATGGCGGCGGACAGGTAACAAAAAGCAATGATAAAGAAGCTACTCCTCCTGCTGCTGTTGCTCCTCCTTATACGTCCGTACCTTATAAAAGCCCTTATACCGGTGGAGGCCCGTTGGGAACAGGTGCAAACATAGATCCTAAAACAGGCGTTATTTCAGGGATCGCTCCGCCGGCAGGTAAATATGTAGTAACCGTATGTGTGTATGAATACAGGAACGGGGTGCTGCTTGGTATCCATCGTAAAGATTTTCACATGAACGTTACTACCTGTGTGAAAGAAGTAGTAGCTGCAATGCCTGATAAATACAATGACTGCTCCGGTTATACGATTACTTTCCTCAATAACAGCACAGAGGGTAAAACGTACGACTGGAACTTCGGAGATGGTTCTACACTTACTACCACAAGCACAGATCCGATTCAGCATACTTATGCTGCGGATGGTGTGTATACGGTGAAATTATATGTTGATAGTTTAAGTAATTGCGGAGACAGTGCAACAGCGACCGCCTATGTGTACCCATTATTGAAACCTGCTGTCAGCATCAGCGGATTTTGCAGTAATACGATTACTACTTTCGGGAATAACTCTACCACATCCGGGCAGAGTGATGCGATCAATTATTATCGTTGGGACTTTGGCGTTAGTAATGTCAGTGATGATACCTCGTTGTTAAAAAGTCCCCAGTATAAATATCCCGGACCGGGTAATTACCAGGTAGTACTCTTATTGAGAACACTCAAAGGATGCGAGCGGTATGATACAAGTAATATCATTGTGTACAATAATCCTCCACTTTATACTACCGGTGATACTTTGCTGTGTATACGCAACTCATTATCACTTTTTGCAGAAAGTAATGTAGATGGTAATGTGGTCAATGGTTCTTATGCATGGACGCCCAATTATAATATCACCGGCGCCAATACGGCGACTCCGGTTGTTACACCAAAGGTGGATACCACATATACCGTTACATTCACTGATGCCACCGGTTGTACAAATACAAAAAGTGTAGCCGTTGATGTACGAGATAAACTGACCGTAAAAACGAGTGCAGACAGTACTATCTGTACAGGAGATGAAGTACACCTGCATGCGACTGTAGATGGAGACTATCCGCTTACATGGTATAACCTGGGCAACAATGCACAGGTTGGTGATAGTGCGGACCTGTATATTACACCTGATCCTCCTTCCGCTACATATTCTGTCGTAGGAGAATTAGGCGACTGCAGTGGCAGTGATACGGTGCAGCTCACGCTGATAGATCCTCCTGTTCCTGATGCAGGAGCTGATAGTACGATCTGTTACGGAGACCAGATACTGTTACAGGCGTCAGGCGGTACTTATTACCAGTGGTCCCCCACCTTTACATTACTGACACCACAGCAGTCCAGTACGATTGCCAGACCAACAGATACCACGATGTACATCGTTACTGTTACAGATACAAAGGGTTGTCCAAAAGCAGTAACGGATACCGTATGGGTATCTGTAGTGCCGAAGGTACCGGCCTTTGCAGGCAATGATACGATCGCTATACTCAATCAGCCATTCCAGTTGCATGCCAGCGGAGGCGTGTCTTATGTATGGACGCCTGTAGATGGCCTGGATGATCCTACTGTTTATAATCCGGTCACTATTATCAATCATGATGTTACGTATACTGTTACAGCCTATACGATAGAAGGATGTTCCGGTAAAGATGATATTCGTATACGCTTCATTGCCGGCCCGGATATTTATGTTCCAACGGGCTTTACTCCTAATGGTGATGGTACGAATGACGTATTCCGTCCTTTGCCTGTAGGTATTCTGCAACTTGAGTTTTTCCGGGTATACGACCGCTGGGGAAAACTAATGTACAGCACCAATGAATACATGAAGGGATGGGATGGATACTACAATGGAGAACCTGCTGCCATAGGTACTTACGTATGGGTGGTACAGGGGAAAAACATCAATAATGAAACTGTTTTGCGAAAAGGAACAGTTACACTTTTGAGGTAAGTGATGATTACCAAACGGCTGTATATACTGTTTTAATTGATGTTGCAGGGGTATTTTTTTTTCAGTAAATTCCTATAGGAAATTACCATTTCTATTACTGTACCCCTGTTAATGCGCAAATCTTTCATTCTGGCCCTTTGCTGCATTCTAATCCACGTTACTGCAGCTGGTTACCATATTATTGGCGGCGAGATTTACTATGAGTATGCAGGAATAACTCCGGAACGTGATAAATACGTATACGTTATCACATTAAAGCTATACCGTAATGCAGACTTTACCTGCGGAGATATTCAGGGTTGCCTGGACCACTTTGAGAACCCGGTACCTATAAACATTTATAATGCCAGGGGAGAACGTGTTCAAAATGCTATCCTCATATATATCAAAGAAACAAAGCCCCTGCGTGATACCCTGAAGAATCCCTGCCTTGCACCACGCACTCAAAACCTGGAAGTAGTTTTTTATCGTGATACGATTGCACTGGCCCCTATCAGAGGTGGTTATTACATTACTTACCAGCGTTGCTGCCGCGGGCAGAAACTGGCTAATATCTACGATTCTGAACATGAAGGTTCTACGTTTTATACGATGATCCCCGGTACGGAAAATCGCCCTACCAATAACAGTGTACACTTTAATAAAGATGCGGCTATCGTCATCTGCTCCAATCTTCCTTTCAGGTATAATTATGCTGCTTATGATGCCGATGGCGACAGTCTTACCTATAACCTCTGCGATGCCCTTACCGGCGGAACTACCCGCAATGAAGTAGCATCTGCCGATCCTCCGCCTTATAATACTACCGTGAGCTATATTGCTCCTTATTCAGGCAGCAACCCCATGGGTGGTTCCCCGCAGATAAGTATTGATGAAAACGGGCTATTGTATGGCACCCCTACCAAAGAAGGGCAGTTTGTTGTATCTGTATGTGTGAGTGAATATGACCGTAAAAGTAAAATGCTGATAGGCACCCATCATAAGGACATCCTGCTTACTGTATTCAATTGTTCTACCAGTATCAAAGCAGGTTTCCCTTCGCTCTTACAAAATTGTGTGGCAGATGCTGACCTCAGTGTACTGATTCCCAATTCCAGTAATGCCGGTTTTACCTCTGCTTATTACTGGAGCTTCAGCGATGGTACAGATACGATCACCTATAACAAAACAGTATTCAGGCATCAGTTCCCTGATACCGGGATGTATAAAGTAAAACTGGTGGTGAACCCCGGCCTGGCGTGTACGGACAGTACTACAGGAACTATCAGTAATTATCCCGGGCTATCAGCAGATTTTAGTACTTCCGGCTTTTGTAAAGGGAGCCTGATACAATTTGATGACCACTCTTCCTATACCTATGGAAAGATAACAGACCGGCGCTGGGATATGGGCCTGGAAGATGATAGTATGCTGAACCGCGCCTATGGTCCGCATGTAGACTTTATTTATGATAAAGGCGGCTTATACACCGTGGCGTTAACACTGTATACCAACCATGACTGTATGACAACGCTTACCAAAGATGTAAGGATCTATGAAGTACACCCTTTTGCCGGCAACGATACCATCATTGCCAAGGGACAGCAATTCCAGTTACATGCCACGGGCGGGGATTTTTACAACTGGTATCCACCGGAAGGACTGAGTAATACCGGCCTGCCGGACCCGATGGTCAACTGGAACCAGGATATTACGTATACGCTGAAAGTAGCGGATGTACAGGGATGTGAAGGGTATGACTCTATACATGTTAAGTATTATACCGGGCCTGATATCTATGTGCCATCAGCTTTCAGTCCTAACGGGGACGGGCAGAACGACCACTTCCGCTTTATACCGGTGGGCATCACCGAATATAATTTCTTCCGCATCTTTAACCGCTGGGGGCAGCTGATCTATTCTTCCACTGATTTCCGTACCGGCTGGGACGGCACTATCAAAGGCGCTCCTGCGCCTGTAGACACCTATATCTGGATACTGGAAGGAAAAGATTTCACTGGTAAAACAATTTTACGCAAAGGCACTGTAACTTTGGTAAAGTAAATATTCATTAAATGGCTATAGTTCTGATTACAGGCGCAACATCCGGGTTCGGTGAAGCATGTGCAAAAAAGTTTGCGGCTAACGGTTACGATCTTATTATTACCGGACGCCGTGCCGAAAGATTACAACTCCTTCAGCAACAACTTGAACAACAACATAATATCAAAGTATTACCCCTGTGTTTTGATGTAAGGGATGAGAAAGCGGTAACGGCCACACTGAATGCCATACCCGAACAATGGAAGGCTGTGGATATACTGATCAATAATGCCGGCCTGGCAATGGGCGCCAGCAGTATTGACCAGGGTGAATTCTCTGACTGGGATGTCATGATAGACACCAATGTAAAGGGACTGCTGTATGTATCCCGCACTGTGATCCCCTGGCTGAAGGCACAGGGCAAGGGGCATATCATTAACCTGGGCTCTACCGCTGCCAAACAGGTATATGCCAACGGAAACGTCTATTGCGCTACCAAAGCGGCGGTGGATTCTCTTTCCCAGGCCATGCGTATAGACCTGCTGCCATATCGTATTAAGGTAACTGCGGTACATCCCGGGGCCGCACAAACGGAGTTTGCAGTGGTCCGTTTTAAGGGAGATGCAGAAAAAGCAGGTAATGTTTACAAGGGCTTTACTCCTTTAAGAGGAGAAGATGTGGCAGACACAATTTATTATTGCGCCACCCTGCCGGCACATGTTTGTATTAACGATCTGGTGATCACTTGTTTACAACAAGCCAACGCGTACTACTTTCAAAAAGAATAAAAAAATGTCAAAATACCACATAGATGTTATGTCATAGTCGATATAATTAACATATATTTGGATTGGTGATTTACATGTGAAATATTGGCGGATGATGCAGTTATTTTTATTGAAAACCATATTATCCCGGGGGAAAATGAATGCCGACTAACTAACGTATTGATGATGCTAACTATCTATCCTAAAACCGATAATCCTAATCCCTATGCTTACATTTGCAACACTGTATTTGTTGCGCCTTTACTATCCCAAGTGGAAAGCAGAATGGCGCTTCTACGCTGACAAATCCAAAAGGAATAACTACGGTCGCTGGGCTACGCGCCAGGAATGGGCCGGAGCTTTTAGCTACTAAGCAGAGAAATCAAAGTCCCAGGCAAAGCCCGGGACTTTTTTTATTTGAACCTGTATACTACTTCTTCCAGCTCCCCTGCCTTCTTTGTATAAGCTACCAGCACCCTGCTATCATCCATCGCCTTTATGACCGGGAATGTACTGTATGAGGAATCTGAGGTGAGCAATCCTGTTTCCAGCACTTCCCCTTCTTTGTTCCGTTTCTGGAAACCGATACGGTAGTTAAAGTTATTAACCACTTTCACCGGCTCGTCCCATACCATCATCACACTTTTATCTCCCAATGCCGTTATCTGCGGATGCTTTGCCATGGGAGCCGTACTTACAGGTTCCTTTTGCGTATATGTTTTTCCGTTATCCAGAGACCTGCAATAGAATACTCCTTGTCCTCCCCCCATAGTAAACCAGGCAAAATGCATGGCCGTACCGTTCCTTACCATAGCCGGGCCTGTGTGCGGACAACCACGCACTACCCAGTTATCGGCACTGATGCGGCTATGTGTACTGAAAGAAGCACCTCCATCTGTAGATACCATATGCACCATATCACGGATAGAATCGTTGATGATATCCCGGAACGCAATATGAATATCTCCTTTTGTATCCGTATACAGGGCGGTACGGCAACACTGACAAACTGTTTCTGCCAGCGGCTTTTCCTGCTTAAATCCATCATGACCATCTGTTACTGCATAATACAATGTAGAGCCTTCATCATTTGTATGTTTGCGGTTATCCAGCCATATTGCAGCGGCTTCTCCATTGGGGAGTATCGTCATATCAAAATAACGCTGATCGTAACTGCCGGTATCAGCTACCAGTGACTGTGGCGTCAACCATGTTTTACCACCGTCAGGAGAACGGGTGTACAACACCCGTCCTGCATATTTGTTACGTGCATCATTCTGCTCTACGCCATACATCGCTATCACCTCTCCATCGGGCTTAAATACCATCTTGGGCATATTCTCTGCATGTGGTAACACACCTGTTGACGTTGTTACCGGCAGCGGTGCTGAGAAGGTATCATTTGCGGATACTGCATAATACAACATACCTGTTTCCGCTCCCTTCTCTGTTTCTATCCAGCTGATGACTGTTTTTCCATCTGCCGTTCCCGTTATATGTGCACACGATGCATCTTTGCCTTTATTGGAAAGTATATGTTCTGAAACATCCTGTTGTTTACAGGCTGCTATCAGCATCATTGATAATATCCATCCTCTCATCATTATCATTTTTTACCTGTAAATGTATATGCCAGGCCAATATTAAAAGTGCGTTTAGGCCCTGGTCTGTAAGTAGTGCCGTAAGCGGTTTTCTCTGATGTAGTTGAATAGATAATGTCTCCGATATTGCGGCAGTTCATCCAGCATTCAATATTTCTCCAGGCATATCCTGTGCGTGCATTCAGCAGGTTGTAACCTTTGTAATATCGTGTATTCTGCGGGTCCATATAATAACGGCTGATGTGCTGCCACTCACCACTTAAACGGAACCCTTTTAATTTCCATGTGAGTTCCGTATTCATGATTACTTTAGGCGCACCGCTCATCTGGTTACCATCATATACGACTCCTTTTTCTATGTACTTATTGAAGAAGTGTTCTGCATAAGTACCACTGCTCCGAATCCATAAAGAACGTAAAACCGCATACCGTACATTCCATTCTATACCTCTGTGAGTAGTACCTCCGGTGTTACGGTTTTCATAAGAACCATCATTCAGTTTTACACTGATGATTTCATTGGTGCCATTCATTTTGTATACACTTACATCTGCATATCCTTTATCATTCGCAAAACCAAACCATCCACCTGCCTCATAGTTCCGATAAGTAGCAGGTTTTAATACAGGCACTTTCACACCATCGTATAATTCCGAAATGTTAGGTGGTGCAAACCCTACGCTGTAATTGGCATATAAACCGCGGCTTCTGCCAAAGTCGTATGTAAGGCCCAGCTTGGGCGTAAGCGCATTGAAATTATTACGGTCGTCCGGAGCACCGGTATATGCAGACGGGGGAAGATGATTATCAAAATTATAATCCATCCTGTCGTAACGTACTGCTGCCAACACTTTTAATCCCTGTACCAGTTCCATATCCAGTTGCGCATAAGCGGCTGTGTTTAGCAAGCCTGCATTATAGTCTGTTAATACGGAATCTGTTTTAGTGTAACCGGTAAAATAACCTGCGGAATTTTTAGTAACATCGATGTAATTAGCAAGGTAAGTAGCAGGGCTGTAATCTGCACTGACACCAGCTATCAGCGATGCATTTTTCCATGCGAACTGTTTCTTATGCTGTATAATAAGACCATAACTGTTAAAGCTGTCATCATTGATCTCACCGGCCGCTTTTAACGGATCTGTTGCTGAATTCTTAAGTGCATAAAAAGGATTCTGTCCTATGCTGTTATGCCGGAAGAATGCAGTAAGCGTAGTGTGATTCGTATTATCCCAGGTATGTTCCAGAGTACTTCTGTATCGTAGTGCATTTACTTTACGGTAGGAGAAGGTTTGAAAATTGCGATAATCCTTGTTGTAAAAATGTGTGCTGTCTAAACCGCCTACCTGGTCTGTATAATAGTTTACCAGTGTGGCTGCGTTGATCCATTTATTGCGTTCGTTGATCTGGTAATCTGCACGCAGTGTTAATGCCAGTTTATGAAAATCACTGTGGTCCATGTAACCGTTGCGCTGATCAGCATAATATCCGCCGATGGTAATGCCTGCTTTATTAAAAGTGTTGGATATATTGAAGTCGGTACGTTTGTACCCGCGGTCGCTGGCCTCTGCCTGTACTTTTACGGCAGGTTGTAAAGACGGAGCAGCCGTAATGAAATTAACTGCGCCACCTACTGCTTCGCTACCATATAAAGAAGATGCAGGACCTCTTATCACTTCAATATTTTTCAATGCAGCCATATTGATCTCTATCAGTGCATTGTGGTTAAAGTCGCCTATTGTACGGATAGGAATACCATCTTCCATATACAGGAACAAACTCTTATAGCCAATAGGCTGACGGATAGCCATAGTATGCTGTTCATTGCCCAGGTCTACCATGTATACACCACTTACCTTGTTCAGCAATTGTTCCAGTGAGGTAGCTTTTGTATCTCTCATTTCCTGTGTGGAAATAGTGCTGATAGCTACCGGTGCATCTGTACGGTTTTGCCTGTCGCGACTGGATGTTACAATGATCTCGTTCAGGCTGGCAGTTTTTGGGGTTAATGAAATGATGAAAGGTTGTTGTAATGTGAGTTTTCTTGACTGGTATCCGATGAAGGAAACCTGTACGGAATCTTCTGTTTTGCCGGTTGATAATATAAAATGCCCGCGAGCGTCTGTACTGCTGCCTTTTGACTGGTGCAGTAACTGAACGTTTACGCCTGGTAATACTTCTCCTGTTTGTGCATCGATTACGCTCCCATTTATTTGCGCGCGCGATTGCATGAACAGGAGTATGCCTGTTACAATTAATATAAATCTCTTCATGTTGATAGATCAGTTGTTGATAGTCGTGAGTGCACCCGCCGATATCGTTATCAGCGAATGAACATTATTCATCTGTATATCAACTAAGCTTGTGGGGGGCGAAAGAAAGAGAAGGAAGGGTTGTGCAGCGCAGGGTCCTGGTAAAAAGCGGTTACCCGTGTAAAAGGAGCTAAAGGCTCGAAGCTAAAGGTGATGAGATCGTCTATGAAGACTATCTGTTCCTTTGCTGAAGTGCTGTTACGCTCCTGTTGCTGATCTTTTTCCAGTTGCTTCCTGAGGTGACATTTACCGTTACAGTGCATTTCAGGTTTATCCCTGTTTTCGCACAGTACGTTCGCAACGTAGCTGAAATTGATTTTGTATTCCAGCATAATCACGAACTGGTTGAAGTTTTGCAACAACAACCCGGTCAGGACGGATATGAGGAAAAAATATTTCACGGCGTAAAGTTAGGGAACATCAATTAATTAGAAATGATAATTATCAGTGTAAAAAATGACAACTATCAGCATAAAAAAACTCCGGAGTTTTTTGCTCCGGAGTCTGATATTTATTGTGCCAGCATAAATCGTAGTGTGAGGCCTCCCCTTGTATTCGTAATCGGATAAGCGGTGGAGATAACCGGTATCGTCTGCCTTCGGTCATAGAAGAAGCGAAGGTTGAGCCGGTTATTGACCACATAATCTATAGATGGAGAGATACCTATTACTTTCTGTCCGCTGGTAGGGATTACCAGGTCGGCATCGAGCCTGTTGTTTACGGTCTTATCATCACGGAAGCTCATATCCAGTCTGAAGTTCATATCGTTCTGTACCTTCTTGCCATCTTTAGGTGGCCCCAGGAAGGCGAATTTAACGTTGCGTAAGCGGTAGCTACCGCCGATGGTGATTTCACTGGAGCGTAATTCCGTCAGCTGATAATCTATCAGACTAAGACTGAGGGAGCGGCTCTTTTTGAATTCTACTCTTAAGTTCAAACTGTTGGTAAGCGTCACATCCACACCCAGCAGCGGCGCAAACTGTTCTGTCATGGTGATGTTCGGTAACATGAAGTATGGAACATAGTTACCGGATACTGTATCCACGAAACCAGGATAACCAGCCAGGCGAGGATCTTCATACAACAGGTTGGTATTGTAAGAACTCATGCTCAGTGAACCTACATAAGCATGTGTTAAAGAGACATTGGTAAAGATACTTTTGAATGGTTCCAGTTTGGTGAGCCCATTATAAGTAATACGCCAGTTTGGTCTTGGAATATAGTTACTGAAAGGATTACTGCGTACGCTGGCTGCACCGCCATTCTTCAACAGGCCAATCTTCTCCGGGTCTTTACCGGTGTAGGCAGCCAGGAAGGCAGGAACCAGTACATCCTGTGCATAACGGCCATAACCATAGCGGTAGTTCGGATCTTTGGGATCATTAATGGGAACTCCCGGGTCTTTGTTATAAGGGTTTAGTGCACCAAGACGGGAAGAGATCGTCTGACGGTAACGTTGGAAATCCGAGAAGGTTTTCGTGGTCCCTGTTTCTGAATCTATTTTTCCGAAGATGGTTTTTACTGCCAGGTAAGAGATTTCAAATCCACCGGCGTCGTATGGACTAAGATGTTCAAAGCCGTCACCGCTGAGGTTCTTGAACAACTCTGTATGTGTTTTAGTAAATGATTTGGTAACATTCAGGTCTATACGCAGATCTGTTGCCGGTTCCAGTTGTGCCTGGATCTGCAGACGCTGTGTAAATTGCTGTTGATACTGAACGTTAAACAATGTATCCGGTGTGATCAATCCTCTCTTTGCAAAATTATCCAACCAGGCTTTGTCCGGCTGTTTACCTGCCACAAATGGAATACCCGGTGCCATGCTGGCCCAGTTCATACCCAGTATTTTGGTACTGTCTATATAACCCGGCAATCTTGTACCACCATTTTCAGAGTAGTCAACATTAATACGTTTGATAGACAACAACGGTTTCATTACAGCTTTCAGGATAGGAGAAATCTCCGGTGTAGTTTCCTGTTTGGCCGGTTGCTTGTTTGGCGGTTGTTTGTTGCCATTCATGCCTTGCTGGTTCTGTTGCTGATTAGGTTTATTCTTATTACCGGAGTTGTTGATCGCTCTTAAGAACTTAGAACGGTTGTACAGGTCAGAGAACTTAAACTCTGCCATGATCGTTTTCTGCTGGGTATTCTCTATGGCATTACCAAGGTATTGTGCCAGCAGGGAAGCGCCAGTCCAACGGTATTCCGCAGAGTAACCCAGTGCTATGTTCGTCCAGCTTAACAGCGGGAATTTCGAAGTAGGCAGTGTGTAGGTTGCGTTAAGCGTATGGAAGTAGTTGGTGGTCCTGCCCAGTTTGAAGAAGTTACTCCAGAGAGAATCTTTCTTCGCTTTTGTATTGAGTCTTCCGTTAGGTTCGTCGATACGGGCATTGTTCACTGCGTTGAAATCTATGCTCAGGCTGCGGGTAAGGTCCCATTTAAGGCCGTAGTAACGATCGAACGTAAAGTACTTATTATAGGTTTCCGGCAGTTTAAAGGTACCATCCCCACCCACGTTCCTGATACGGGTAGCACCAAACTGGCGGGTAACGTCTGCGCGGAAACTGATGAGAGAAGGTACATAGTTCACGTTAAAATCGCGGATCAGGTCCAGCCAGTGGGTTTTAGTTTTGAACAGTTTCTTGAACGGCTGATAGAATTTGCTCTGGCCGCTGAAATTGTACCCCAGCCCACCGCGATGTTTGGTGAGTACGTCGTTTTCTATAATAGGGCTATGCGTCAGTGTTTGAGTATATGAATAGCTGATATCGAAGTTTTCGATATCCCAGAGGTGGCTCTTTTTACGGTTCAGGTTCAGCTTACGTACGTTGGTAAAGTTCAGGCTTTTGATAGAGGTAAAGTCTTCTGCCGCTCTTCTGATAGAATCTCTTTCGTAGGCGCTTCTTGCCATTCTCAGTTTATCCTTCAGTTTAATATCCAGGTCGTAAGGATCGTATTCCGGACGGCTTACAGCCTGGGAATACCCGGCGTATACAGGGATGCTCAAGCCTGCTTTCTTAGGTAACAGTTTACCCAGGTCCAGGTTAGCAGCAGCATCGTATTGCAGGTAGTTATCGCGGAAGCGTTCATTCACGCGCTGGTCCAGGTTACCGAATCCGGCGGTGTGCATATTACCGGAGACGCTAACGGTACCCAGGTCGGCCAGTTGTACATCCACACGTCCCAAACCGGCATAACCACCTTTCTCATCCAGTCCGGACAGGCGCAGTTCATTGAACCAGACTTCACCACATTTGGGTAGTCCGTCATTTTTAGGATTGGTGATACCCAGCAACATGGTCCTTACATCTCCGAGATTAGGGTTACCAACCACACTAATAAAACCACCATTCGCATTCTGTTCGGTGTAAGGTTTTAAAGGGGAACAGGTATCGCACTGGTTACGGCGTTGTTTCAGTTGTGTAAGCGTTGACAGGTCCAGGTCTACATTATTGGCATCCGGCCAGATTACCTGGTTGTTAGTGCTACCCCATGGAGTCACTTTCAATGGTACCTGGTATTCGTAGTAGTTTTCAACGAAGTCACTACCCATGCGGATCACTGCACGCAGTTCACCGTCTTTCAGGGAGTTAGCATCATTCGCAGCCTCTGCGTGCAAATCTAATTGCAGTCTTTTATACTGGCGGAGGTCCATGTTCAGGTTTTTGGAAACACCGCGGGTATCGCCATCTTTCAGGTCGCATACCTGTAAGGACATGGATTGTTCATTCAGTTGCAGGGTGGTATTGTTGGTACTTACTGTATTCTGACGTACTACACCCGGAGGCAATACATATGGTATAGGCTTGCGGGAAGAGTTCTCTTCGATGTTTACAGCGGAAGTATTAAAAGAAGTAGCATCATCGTTTGGAATAGGATCGCCTGCCTGCAATTTATAGTTGTACTGGCGCCACTGGTTACGTACCAGTTGCAGTTTGGCGAAACGAACGACTACGGAATCTTCGAAACCGGTCAGGAACATACGCATGAAGCGGATGGATTTGAAATCCGGAATGCTGCCTACTTTTTTGTCGAAGCCATTCACCGGCACTTTGAACTGGTACCAGTTTTCGGTAGTCTTGGTACCGTTGGCCAGGGTCACATCTGCAACGATCTTGTCCACGATGTAGTTAGTACCCACCACCATGTTTGGTTTCAGGTTCACGCGGTACTGGAAGTATTCTTCTGTTTCGTTGAGGGTGTTATCCCTGTTCAGGTCTTCTGATTCCGGAATATTTGTAGCAGCGGTAGAATAAGCAGCATTGGTAGAAACCGGGGAGTTGCCTTCCGGATTGCTGTATTTCTTGTAACGCTGCAGAATAGGCGTGTTTGAATAATCCCGGTAATGTTTGTAATCGTCATTGGACGGATCCGCCTGTGCTTCTCTATAGATCTGGGAACCTATACCGAAGTTGGCAGCCAGTCTGTCCAGGTAACTCTTACGGAACACAGCCTCATCATTATCCTGTAAACCATCATAACCAATGTCCTGGTACTTACGGATTTCAGGGTCATTATCAAAGGCCTGGGTAATCTGCTGCTGGAATTTAGGAGTACGGCCCCAGATGGAAGTGTCTACTTTAGCCAGGTCCGTAGTAGGATTTGGCATCCCGTTCTCGAAGAACTTCTTGGAATCTTTCAGGATATCTTCAGAAACGTTACCAAGGTTAAAATAGAGCTGCCCACCGTTACTGTTAGGTTCTTTAATGAAAGGGTCCTGTATCCAGAATTCGATAAACTCTACGTTTTGTGTTTCAAAGTCACTGTTATCGATGGAGCGCATGATACCCGCCCATTTCTTTTTAGGCGAACGCAGTTTACCGTTTGCATCTATACTATCTGCGCCGGCCGTAAAGTTATAAGGGCCCCGTTCTGTTGGGTAATAGGCAAGGTCCAATGTACTCAGCTGGCTTTGTCCGAAATCGGTAGAGCGGTTGGCAAATACCTCTGTCTGGTATACCAGGCGTACACGGGGATCCGACTGATCATCCTTACTGATACCTGCCGGCAACCCTCCTGAACTGGGGATCTGTAAGGTAGGTTCAATAATATACCAGGCCAGTTTGGCCCTGTTTGTGCCGTAGGTAAGCTGGTCATTGGCATTCGCTTCCGGGAACAAAATGGTACCGGTGCTATCGGACGCATCTTTTGGAGTAGAAGCCAATGCCCAGCTGGTAGCCGGGAATTTGAGGTCGTACCCACTCTGCGATCCTTCAAAATCATCAATATAGATCTGTCCCTGGTTACTACCGGATGCATTTACCAGTTTACTGTGCCCCGGGAACAATTTCGCCACCTCACCGGTGAACATGATATTCGACGGAGTGGTGCTCTTATAGTTAGGTAATTTATTCAGTAAGCGGGTAAGCCCTTTCCACTGAGAGTTATAGTTTACGTCGAAACCTACCACGGTGTTCTTGATGGGGTCTTCCCCGTAGTTCACTTTCTGGTAGTAAGGACGTTCACTCATCCTGGCGATGGTAGATCCTAAGCTCAGTTTATCATTCACCACATAATCCAGGCGGGTACCAAAGTAATTTCTTACCTGTGTACCAAAGGCCGCATTATTTTCAAACTGTACGTTGATAGCCTGACCGGAGTTCAGGATACCTGAGTTGATGATTTTGATACGTCCCAGGTTATAATCTATCACAAAGTCCACATTCTCACGGAGTTGCTGCCCACCTGCTGTTACCGTTACGGAACCGGGAGGGATGTTATAACCTCCCAGTTGTATTTCAGAGGAGTTGCTGGATTTATAGGAACCTTTGATGATATATCTGTTCAATTGCGGGAACTGCTGCGCCACTACTTTGATGGAGTCGTACAACACTCTGAAGAGGTATTGTTTCTCAAGGGTTGCATCTCCTTCAAAAGCTTTTTGCACTCCACCGGCGAATGGTTCCAGTTGAGGGAACATGAGACGGCCGGTTTGAGAATTGATCGTATACCCTTCCACATAGTCAAATACCCCATCCGGTTGCGGGTCGTTCTGGTTATTCAGACGGTCCAGGTTCAGGATGGTAATCAGCGGCGCCCCGGTCCACTGACCTTTGGCATCCGGCAGATAACGTTTATCACTGGGAGCACGTGTTTCTGTACCCGGATCTTTATAATATACGTCCATTTTAAAGTCGGCCCGGTTAATCTGGTAGGCACCTGTAGAATAGATGTTCTTCATCATCAGGTCCCAGATGGGCAGATTAGGACGGGCAGAAGTAGCTTTCAGCAATTTCAGGAAGAGGATCTTCTGATTGGCGCTGTTATTCTGATCGGGCGGCACGTCCTGTGAGAACTCTCCCACATTATGTACACGTCCGTTATAAGTATACTGATACGCAACAGCCAGTACCTCATCGGCCTGTAGCTGCTGATTGAGGGAGATAAAACCTAATTGCCTGTTAACAGTATACTCTGAGGAGTCCAGTTTACGGGCAAATGTTTTTTCATAGTCCTGTACACCCTGGAAACCGTTGGCTTGTAACTGGCTGACTACCGTACCTGTATACCGACTGGCTGGACTGGCGGCCATAATACCATACAGGTTATTGGCACGGTTGTCTGTCAAGTGGTCGCTTGCGGATCCAGACGGGGTTACATTAGGACTATATGGTTTGTATTCACCAAGGTCCATCAGACCCACCACGTCTCTTGTATTGGTAGTAGCACCTGTTTTATTGGTTACCCATACCTCTATGCGGTTAATATATGCAAGGGAACGGATCACCGGCAGGTTGCTCATGGAGTAGTTGAAGGTATCGCGGAAGAACTGCCCCAGTAAGAAGTGGCGGTTATCCTCATATTCGTCTGCTTTTATGGAGTAATCCTGTACCTGGCTACCGCCTTTAATGAGCAGGTTTTGTTTCTGGGATTTCTGATTGGACAGTACGCTGGTCACTGTTAAACGGCCAAACTGTAACTGTGTTTTGATACCAAACAGGGATTGCACACCCGAAATAAGTGAACTGCGTAAAGGGAAACTCACGTTCCCCGCTTCTATCTTTTTAATGATTTCGTCGTCGTAACCGGTATATTCCAGTTTTACCTGGTTTTCAAAGTCGAAGGTAGATTGTGTATTATAATTGGTGATCAGTTTCAGTTTGTCTCCGATCTTACCGGTTACGTTCATATTGATATTCATATCGAACGCAAAGCCGCCGGTTTTACGGGCCTGTTCTGTCAGAACCGGGTTCTTGATGTTCTGGCCTTCGTAGCCGAAGGTCAGTTCCAGGCTACCTTGTGGTTTGATATCCACTTTGTTACCACCAAAGATCCTGTCGAACAGTTTACTTCCCTTGTAGAGTTCCGGACCATCACTTTTCTGGTTCAGGGAGCCTAGTGTGCTGGCCCTTTTCTGCCAGTAGTCCTGTTCACTTTTCTGGGATTGCAGTTTGTAAAACTCGTCGAAACTCAGGTAGGTAGGATTGCGGTAGTAGTGGTCTCCTATTTTTTCTGTGACAGTATATTCTTTGGTAATCGGATCGTAATCAACTGTTTTTGAGATACCGGCAGGATCTTTCAGGTCCATTTTATTTTGCACCGGATCTGTGATACTGGTACCATAGCGGTCTTTGATAGGATATTTCAAAGTATCCTTCTTTACAACGGTATCTTTAGCCGTGGTATCAGTCTTCAGTTTTGGTTGCCAATTGGTACGATCATTGTTGGTGTAACCCGAACGATTCCTTGCTGCAGTGTCAACAATAAAAAAAGATGCAACTCCTATTACTGCTATAGCACCGAAATATGTCTTTCTTGACAAGAGAAATAGGTTTTTATAGAGGTCAGGGTAAAGTTTTAAAGACCTTTCAGGGATTTTTTAATCAGCCCTTCCAGATCTTCCAATAGTGGTTCTGCTTTAAGTACTTTGGAAATAGCCTGTTCCGCTACATTTCGCGCAATTCCCAGTGTGACTAATGCATTTAACGCATCTTCCTGCATTGTATTGTTTGATGTAACAGATATTTGATATCCAATATCTTTTTGTTTCTTAAACTTATCCTTTAGTTCCAGTATTAAGCGTTTGGCCGTTTTAGCCCCTATCCCCTTAATGCTTTCCAGCATCTTTTCATTTTCCATTGTAATGGCCCGCTGGATATCTTCCGGTTGTAAAGAAGACAACATCATACGGGCGGTATTGGCGCCAATACCGGATACGCCCATGAGTAACAGGAACATACTACGTTCCGCTTCGTCAAAAAAGCCATACAGCGTATGGGCATCTTCCTTTATGTGGAGGTAAGCCAGCAATTTGCAGCTTTCCAGCGCCTGTATGCGTGAATAGGTGTTAAGACTGATCTGCACTTCATATCCCACGCCCTGCACATCGAGATGTACCATGGCAGGGGATTTATAGGACAGTTTTCCATTGAGGTAAGCAATCATACGGGTATAAAATGTTTGGCAAACCTAGTAAAAATTTAGCAAGAAGGAGGCAGGAACTACCCCCCTCTTTATTTCTTATCCTACGATTTCCAAATTCTTATGTATTTTTACGCCCTCGTTTAAAACATCTATATTTCTAATATGACTAAAATAACGGCCGCTATTACGGCGGTAGGTGGCTATGTACCCGACTACGTGCTTTCTAACAAAGAACTGGAAAAACTGGTTGATACTACAGACGAATGGATTATTACCCGTACAGGGATAAGCGAAAGAAGGATATTGAAAGGCGATAAGATGGGGACCTCTGAGCTATGTGTACCTGTTGCGCTGGAAATATGCCGTAAAAGGGGGATTAGCCCGGAAGAAATAGACCTGCTGATAGTAGCTACTGTTACGCCAGACATGGTATTCCCCGCAACTGCCAACATTGTAACTGATAAAATAGGCGCTAAAAATGCCTTTGGATTTGATATAGCTGCTGCCTGTTCAGGTTTCCTGTATGCACTGGACACCGGCGCAAGATTCATAGAAAGTGGCCGTTATAAGAAAGTAATGGTAATAGGAGCCGATAAAATGAGTTCCATTATTGATTACACCGACCGTACTACCTGTATCATTTTCGGGGATGGTGGCGCCGGCGTACTGCTGGAACCAAACGAAGAGGGATATGGCTTAATAGACAGTATCCTGAAAAGCGATGGTCATGGCCGCGAGTACCTTCATATGAAGGCGGGCGGTTCTGCACAGCCAGCTACCCTTGAAACTATTGCCAACAGGGAACACTATGTGTACCAGGAAGGTAAAATGGTATTTAAATATGCGGTAGGCAATATGTCTGAAGCAGCTCATGACATTATGAAGCGTAACGACCTGACTCCTGAAGATATCGCATGGCTGGTACCACACCAGGCCAACAAACGTATCATTGATGCTACAGCACACCGGATGGGACTGCCAGATGAGAAAGTGATGATGAACATCCAACGCTATGGTAACACCACTGCGGGCACACTTCCTCTTTGCCTGTGGGACTACGAAAAACAGCTTAAAAAAGGTGATAACCTGGTATTGGCTGCCTTTGGTGGTGGGTTTACCTGGGGAGCCAGTTATGTAAAGTGGGCATACGACAGTAAATAATCATCTGTATATAATTTCAAGCCGGCCTAGTAAGGAAACCCGCAATGAGAGCTACCATCTGGACACATTTTTTTTTCTATTTTTGAAATAAAATGTGTCCAGATGGTAGCTCTCATTGCGGGTTTCCCATTTGTCGTGCCCAGAACAGGTATGTGTTCTAGCCAGTTGGTATCGATTTTTAAGAAATTAGTATCTGATAGAGCAAAATTTCGTTTAAACAATTCTCAAAGTCCTCAGGCTAGTTTTGAAAGACAGCCTCCCTTTTATAAAGGCACTTTTTAAGCCTTCTTATAATGCATACATACGCCCCCATTGGCGAAGATCTTTGAGCCTACCAGTGTGAGCTGTGTTGTTTCGTGTGCATTTTTGAAAAGAGGCATACCCTTGTCCAGCAGAACAGGGTTTACAAACAGCCATAATTCATCTATTAAATCGTATTGCAACAATGAGTGTGTTGCTGAAGGGCTGCCCAATATAAGCATCTCTTTATCGGCCTGTTGCTTTAGTGCTTGTATGTGATGTTCTACTTCTTCACTAATGAAAACATTATCGGGCAACTGCTTGCCCTGCATGCTTTTAGAATAGAAACACATCGATACAAAATCTGTTCAATGAAAAAAAATATCCATATATTCTTATCCGCCGGCTGGCTGTGAATTTAAACAAAAACTCGCTACATATTTAGGCGATCAACAACAAGATTATATTCCTATAGACCCTCTAAATATAGATGGATAGGGCTTCATATTTTGGAGAAAACGAGGACATAGGTGAAATCAATAAATTGAACACCGGGAAACAATATTCAATCAACTCAATCGGTTATATTATCAATACACTGTATAATCTGATGATGAAGATTTTTATAAAGTAACGTGATATGTAAATATTGAGTTAATGAGCAGATCTGTAGCGGCTCAGAAGAGATAGAAAAAGGAAAGGTCGGAGAAATTTGAGGTGCACTAAAATCTTAGACAAAAGTTTAATAATTTAAGCGGTTTAAGTTCAGTATTGTACTGGGCTCAAGCCGTTTAGTTTTAATTGAGAGAGACTATAAAACATATTGTGTAAAAAAGTTTTCCGGTATTCGGATCAGCGCACACTTTTCTATCTTCCTGCCTTTCGCCAACTCATCCACTAACTATCCAAATATCGAACTTGTTCTGGTTAAAGGATCCTCGATTTCTTCTATACGATAACCACAAATACCCTGGTAATGAGATTTGCATTAGGGATTACCGATTGCATATATGCATTTGCCCGGAGGCTTACGTCATTTCCATTAACAGGAAACGAATATCATCGTTATTTGTAGTACTGTATTCTGTGAGGTATTTTTGATGTCAGCAAATGCAGCGACTTCATATTCTCAATCCTGCATATTAGCATGGTAAGTGTATCCGATTTTTTTACAAGTGCCTGAATGGCGTTATAGATTATACATCTGAATTGAGGTGTCTTAATGGCTCGCCTAAATTAAACAAACTTAATGTAGCTAAATGAAAATATTTCCTACATTTGATTGTTGTTTAGTATACCCAGAATGAAATAGAATAACCCGGTAATGATATTCCTTTTATTTTTTAACCCAGTTTTAAAATTCCTCATGCCATACCCATGTTAATTATTCACCTTCAAAAATAGACACCCTATGATTAGGAAAATTACCCTTTTACTATGCTTTTTAATTCCCTTTTTAATGCAGGCTAAGGCTCAGGATAATATCGCTGAAGTAGATGGCCCGCTCTCTGTTTGTGCTAATGTCCCCATAACATATAGGGTCATTTTCAACAATACCTGTTCAAATCCAAATGTTGTTGATATCAGGAAGTACAACCAGAATATGGGAGGTGGCAACCTGATCTCTCATACCTTTGTTACCAGTGGGACCCTTTCCGATGGTCGACTTTACCAGGATTTTAATCTGACCTTTAACATTAACTTTGGTTCCTTTCCCAATGGTGATTTGATCGGCATTGTGTTTCAGTCTGTCTGCAATGCAGATAATAATACAGGGCAACTAAAACCTCTTTCTATCAGCATTATACCTCCACCCACGGTAGAGATCACCGCAGACAATAATGTAATAATTACCCGTCAGATCTTTGCAGGTGTTTACTCAGGTAGTAAAACACTCAACGGTTATGTATCAACAGCCACAGCAAATACTACTTATAAATGGTCTGTAACTGGTAATTCATTCTCCGTTAGCGGAGCGGATAATCTGTCTACAGTAAGTATTTCTTCCAATACAACTGTTCCCACTTCAGGAACTGTTATGCTTCAAGCCGGGGTGAGTGGTTGCGGTACATTGAGCGCCTCTTTCAGTATTACTGCCAGGTCTGGCACTGCAAGGCTATCAAATGCCACAGCTACCAGTGCTTCCACTAAGCTATCTGCTGATGATCCAATACAGCTGGTGATTTATGGCAACCCTGTAAATGATAAAATAGTAGCAAAGATTACAAACATTCATGATCTTATGAAGAAGGATGTACTGATCTATGATGCCAATAACCACCTGGTTAAAATATATCGTGGTTATACGAATAACAGCACTATTAATGTAAATATCAGCGATTTAAGTAATGGTGTATATTTCCTTAATGTTGTTTCTCCCGGAACGGCTCTTTCACTTACTAAAAAATTCGTAATTCAGCGGTAATGCTGTAGGATTGATTTGAACAAGTGTGATCCAGTGGTCTCGCTACGTGTCGGCGCATGTTTTTGTCCAACACCAACACGTAGCCCGGGCAGCTCTTTTGATTTTTCATGCAATGTTGAATACCGCGAGTGCTTTCGTTAACCGGCATAAAAAATCCAACCGCTGCCCATTTCGTCCGCCACCTGCCAACTGACCCCGGTCTTCATCTAATTCTTTGTCCTTGCGCTGCGCTCAAGACTAAGAAAAATGACGAAGATGCGACTTGCTACAGCGGGGCCAGAATGGCGGCGGTGGCGGAAGACCTTTATGTTAAAGACCCTTTTGTTAGATGCCAGATAAGCAAATTGAAGAGAAAATATTAGTCAGTAACTTCCTGACACTTGTATTTATCCTGAAAGATGGTTAAACCAATTACAAGTAATCCAAATTGAACTATTTAATTCTTTTGAGAATTATAAACAATTATCAGGCTCAGGTGTAAAAGATAGAGAAACTTTGAGTTTCAACAATCCAAATCAGTGCAGTAAAGATCGATTAGTGCGTAAGTTCCCAGAGGAAGCCCAAAACCAATTGCATATTAACGGATAAGTCGCGTCTTTTTGAACATCTTTCCAGCCAACCACGGCAGGGAACCTACCAGGTTAAAATAGAGGGAGACAAAAAACGAAATACCAAAACCAGAACAACTACTCTTGAAGTACGTTTTAGCAAAGTTGAAATAAACAAACATTAATATTCGGCCCGAGAGCTTCCACATAAAGTAAGTTTATATGGTATTGAAGCTAAAGAAGAAGGCGATCAAATCCCCAATCCCATTCACTGGAGATTATTGACCACTAAAAAAGTAGAAGACTTAGAAGCCGCCCTGCTTTGTATAGAATGGTATACCTGTCGGTGGATCACAGAAGTATTCCGAATTTTAAAGAAGGAAGGCTTTGATATAGAAGCCAGTGAACTTTCTCAGGGTAAAGCTATCAGAAAGCTTTGTTTGATGATGCAGGAAACGATCATCAAGCTTTTTATTGTGCAAATTGCCTATGCAACAGAGACTAAAACAGACTCGCAAAGTTGCTTTTCAAGGGAAGAAGTGCAATGCATGGAATGGCAGGCCCCACAACTCGAAGGCAAAACTGAGAAACAGAAAAACCCATATAGATCGCCCGATTTGAAGCGATATATATGGGTTATTGCCAGATTGGGAGGATGGAAAGGTTATAGCTCCCAAAGAAAACCAGGTATAACCACCTTTGGGATAAGGCTACAAAAATTCTCTGCCATTATGCAAGGATGGTTGCTTTTTAGAGATGTGTCCACACGGTAGGATTATGGCCGGCTTTTTTAATTAAAAGACGGTAGTGTATATATCAACTGTAACTGCGTTCCTGTTTTTTCTGCCCATATCTGCCCTCCCATCTTATCCATAAAGTCTTTACAGATGACCATTGTGATCACCTCCTGATGTACGAATAAACGTGCCGCCATCTCTGCCGTAATCTGCGGAGCTGTAGAAGTAAACACGACCTTCACCCGGTGTGCTTCCTTTATAGCCATGATACCAATTGTATGATTATCAGGTGAGAACGAAACGACGTATTGTAAGAGGCTGCGGTTCACAAACTGTAACATTTCCGGCTCTCCTGCCAGCAGGATATCACCGGCAACATCGAGTCCGGCCGAGATCTGCCTGTTTATCAGTACCGGCGCCATCCCCTGTAGTATCTCTTCGAAAAACAGTAACAGCGGGCAGGCCATGGGGCTGTAAACGAACCCGGACAACTGGGACTTTATCCACCTTAATATGTTATCAAAAACAACCAGGGTATTACGGGAAGAAATATCTACCTGGTCTATCACTTCCTGCAATGCTTCCTTGCCGGCATTATTCCGGAACATCAC
The DNA here is from genome assembly GCF_009758125.1 of Chitinophaga oryziterrae. Taxonomy (GTDB): domain Bacteria; phylum Bacteroidota; class Bacteroidia; order Chitinophagales; family Chitinophagaceae; genus Chitinophaga; species Chitinophaga oryziterrae. Next base: position 398,502 of record NZ_WRXO01000001.1, on the reverse strand, counting down.
CGCCACCTTTATAATGTTGTTGAGCGGCTCTCTGAAATCATTGGCAATGATAGCGATCAGTTTATTCTTAAAATCATCGTTGATCTGTAGTTGTTTGTTCTTTTCAGAAATGACTGCGTTCATATCTGCCAGCATCAATTCCTGCTGCCGCAGGTTGCGGTAAGAGCGGTAACGGGAGAATGTAAATCCACCCAATAATAAAAGCACGCCTGATAAAAGCCCGATCAGTATCTGCCGGTGCTCCTTTTTCATGTTGGTTTTTGCGATCTTCTCCTTTTGTACTTTATTGCTCAATTGCCATTCCGTCAATGCCTGTTCTTTAAGGAAGTAGTCGAGGTGATTCACCTGTATATTACTTTTCATTTCCTGGCGGCGGCGGACCAATTCGTACAGCACTTTTCCATAGGCGGCTGTTTTTGCCGCGTCTTTTTTATCTGCATAGTAGCGATATAAACTGGTAATGGTAGGTAACATCAGCTCTGTATACCCTGCCTGTTTCGCCAATGCGAATATCTTTTCTTTATAGGGTATTACATCTGCATAATGCCCGTTCTTAGTATAGGTTTCAATATGCTCCAGCATATCAATCCCAACGAAAATCAATCCTTCACCGATAGCCCGGTTGGCCAGTTGATTGATCTTTTTCACGGCTTTATCAGCTTCTCCCCTCTTCATCCATCCATCTGCTTCAAACGCTTCTATGTAATAATGATTCCTGCTTCCCGGATATTTTGCCAGTATCTCTTTTGCTTTTTGGATAGCCCATATTACGGAATCCTGCCGGAGAGTATCTCCGCCAAAATGGATAGCATAATTGATCAGTACTAATCCGTAGATAGAATCATTGGGCAGATGTTTGCCAATGTTCATCGCCTGTTGCAGGAATATTCCGGCAGCAGGTTTCGTGCCTTCATAGTTGTGATATATACTACTGTTCATCAGCACCTGGCAGACGTTAGCGGAATCACCTAAATAACGGTATAGTAACAAGGCTTTATAGTCGTATTCAATAGCCAGTTTCATGTTGGCCTTCAGTGCATAAAAGATACTGAGGTTATTGAGCGCATCGGCCATACCTTTTTTGTATCCCAGGCGGGTAGCTATATCACGGGCTTTTACGGTAAACAGGAAACAACTGTCTGCGTTGCTCAGGTGATACTGCATACCCAACTGGTTCAACACATTTACATAACCGATACTGTCTTTCTTTGCGGCAAGGGATTGTTTTAGTTCATGAATTACCTTGTCCTGCGCAGAGAGCGAACCGGCGAATATCAATAACAGGATCGATATGTAATGGAATATTCTCACCGTTTCTTATGTTTTATAACCGGCAACGTGTATGAAAATGTACATCCCTTATCCGGGTTATTAACAGCCTGTATCGTGCCATTCATCTTATCCATAAAATCTTTACAGATAATCAATGCCAGACCAGCGCCACCGTTGTTTTTCAGGGTGTCCTGATATTCGAATAAATGTGACAGTACTTCTGGTCGTATACCTTTCCCTTCATCTTTAAAAGATACCGTGAGTGTTCCGTTTTGCATTGTTGCATAGATGTAAATAGTACCTGAGGCAGGACTAAACTTTACAGCGTTATGCAACAGGTTACGATGTACAAATTGCAACATTTCCCTGTCTGCCAGCAAAAGGATTTCTTCGGGCAGTTGCATGTTTATCTGCAACGATTTTTCTTCACAACCCTCTTTCAATGCCTGTAACGCTTCCCTGATCATTGTTGCAGGGCGGCATGGCACAGGTGTATATACAAATCCACTTAGCTGGGAGCTTATCCAACGTAAAATATTATCAAATACGTGCAGTGTATGTTGTGAATTACCTTCCAGTCTTTTGAATAGTTTCGCTGCTTCATCAAATGTCAGCAACTCATCTTTTAACAGGGAAGTGATATCCGTGATATGGATCAGTGGCGCGCGGAAGTCGTGTGCTATCAGGGTTATCAGTTTATTTTTAAAGTCGTCATGTGTACGCAGCAGTACATTTTTCTCACTGATCTCCCTGTTCTTTTCTCCCAGGTCTTTTGCATTTTTTCCTGAGCGACGATAAGAGCGGTTGATATCCGCCAGTAATAAAACCGTTAACAGGAGCAGTAGGATGAGGGTGATAATGATGATGTATCTGTCGCGGTCCCCGGTCGTTTTTTTGTCCAGTAATTGCTGTTGATAATCATGTTGCAGTTGCAGTTCCCTTAACTGTTTTTCCTGCATATAGTAATCTACATAATCCAGTTCCCCTTGTGTTTTGCTCTTCTCCTGTTTCTCCATGATTTCTGCTATCACACTGCTGTAATGTGTAGCGGAATCTGCCGGACCATATTTCGCATAATATGCGTAGAGCTCCAGCGCCTCCGGCAATACCAGCTCCCTGTATCCTGCTGTCATTGCTATGTTTACCATATCCCGCCGATAATACAGGGAATCAGCCTGATGCTGTAAACTTTTATATTCTGCCATTTGCGACAGCCCGTATATAGCATGGTAGGCATATCCTCTGAGAAAAGATGCTGTTATCATGGCAGACAGCTGATCTATCGCTTTAGTGGTATCTCCTTTATCCATCAACTCATCAGCTTCCAGCATACCGGTATAAAGGATCATACTTATATCCCCGTATTTATGAGCCAGCCTGCCAGCAGTAAACAACGCATTTATAGCATCATTAGCATGTATACTGTCGGAGCGGTATATAAAGTAGTATCTGGCAAGTACGGAGAGATAGAGGCTGTCCTGGTGCATACGGCGACCAATATCCATCGCCTTCTTTATGTACGGCAGTGCCTCGTTGTGTTTGCCTTCAAACTGGTAATAAGTACCTATATCCATGTTCAACAGGCAGATACCGGCGCTATCGCCCAATGCTTCATAGGTTTTCAGTGCATCCTGGTAAAAACGGAAAGAGAGGTATCTGTCATCGCGGTAAGCATAATAACTACCCAGTGTGCGGAAAGCCTGCGCTTCTCCTTTTTTATATCCGCACTGGCGGGCGGCATTCCTGGCAGCAGACAGGTAAGAGAAACAGGTATCCAGCTGGCGATGCAGGTATTGCGATGCGAGCTTATTCAGGCTATCAATTTTTTGCTGCGCGTACAGATCCGGGCTCCGGGCAAGGCACCCGGAACAAACTATCAACCAAAAGAATAGTACGGTCTTTTTGATGCCTGACGTATTTGAAGTTAAATCTCAAAAACCAATCCTCTTCTTTTCAATTCTTCGTACTGTTGCTTATCGAAACGGTAAAGATAGGCCCCTTTCTTGGAAGTGGTTTTATCCTTCTCTTCCAGCTTTTCCAATATGTTCATAGATAAGATCTTCTTCCTGAAGTTACGTTTATCCAGTTCATGCTGATAAATTTCTTCATACAGACTACGTAGCTGTGAAAGGGTGAACTTTTCAGGCAGTAATTCGAAGCCAATGGGATGGAAATGGGCATTTTCACGGAGCTTTTTTAGTGCATCAGCGATCATTTGGCGGTGGTCAAAAATCAGTTCCGGTATCTGGTGTAATTCCAGCCAGTGGGCTGCATATTGCTGTGCAAGGAAGTGATCGTGCTCTGTGATGCGGATCAGTGCATAATAAGCCATGGAAATAACTCTTGCACCTGTATCGCGCCTTACATTTCCGTAACAGGCCAGTTGTTCCATGTAGATATTCTCCAGGCCGGTCGTTTGTTTCAGCACCCTTGCAGCTGCTTCATCAACGCTTTCTTCATTTTGTAAAAAGCCTCCCATCAAAGACCATTCTCCCTGCATAGGATCTACTTTCCGTTGCATGATCAATAGTTTCAGCTTTCCATTTTCAAAACCCAGAATTATACAATCTACTGCTACCAGGTGCTGAGGGACATTTGCATAAAATGATTGTGCACTCATTGAAATATTATTGTCTGCGTAGTTACAGTTTCCTGTTCTTCGCGAATTCACTGTAATCCGTAACGGGAATCTTGTTAATACCGGCCTGTCGTAACATAGTTACCAGCTGCCCCCGATGATAAGTGGCATGATTAAACACCTGCATCAGTATTTCTATAACGGTTGATTTACCATATTGTTTCCGTGTATCATAATAAGCTACCACATGTTCCAGCTTCAGCGGGGTTGCTTTTTTCACCCATTCCAGGAACAATTGTGATTGTTCCTGCCATAAGTGACAGGCATCCTGAAAAGATCCTTCAAAGCTGTCTGTAGGTTTTACAGCCTGCTCTGTAAGATGTAAGCGCTGGTACCAGAGGCTTTCCGCATCCCACATATGATAGGCGGTTTTGCGCAAACTACCAAAGCTATTACCTGTTTCATGATCCAGTTGGGACTCCGGTAACTTCTTTAGCACCTCTATCATCTTACCGTTTGCCCAAATATTATAAGCTGCATAACTAAGCAGGATATCCTTCATGGATATTAGTTTTGTTTACTACCTTCAACAAAATACCAAAAATTACTCACATACAAATAATCAAAAGAATATGTCAGCTGTTACCATCAGGGATGTACGAAGAGAAGACTGTCCCCGGTTACTGGAACTTATACAGGAACTGGCGGAATTTGAAAAGGCACCACAGGCCGTTACTGTGACCCTGGAACACTTTGCCAATGCTGGTTTTGGTGAAAAACCGGTATGGAAAGCATTTGCAGCCGTTAACACAGAAAACGGCATTGAAACCATTATCGGCTTTGCCCTTTATTATATCCGCTATTCCACCTGGAAGGGCAGCCGTATGTACCTGGAAGACATTATAGTAAATGAAAACTATAGAGGCAAAGGGATCGGCAGTCTGCTGTTTGAAAAGCTGATCGAAGAGGCCCGTGAAAAAGAATTAGGCGGGATAGCCTGGCAGGTGCTTGAATGGAATGAACCTGCCATCAATTTCTATAAGAAATACGGTGCAACATTCGACCCTGAGTGGTGGAACGCAAGTATTACAGTATAAAAAAAGGCTCCGGTACATGGAGCCTTTTCTATTATTAGCTGATTCCGCTTACCACGGCATCTTTCTGAATCTTACCGATAAGTCCCTGTAATACTTTTCCAGGACCCGCTTCTGTGAAGCGGGTAGCACCATCGGCCACCATGGCCTGTACAGACTGTGTCCATCTTACAGCACCTGTCAACTGATCAATCAGGTTCTGTTTGATAGCAGCCGGCTCGCTTACCGCTTTCGCTACCACGTTCTGGTATACCGGGCAGGATGGCGTACTGAAGGTAGTCTGCTCAATAGCTGCTTTCAGTTCTTCCTTTGCAGGAGCCATCAGAGGGCTGTGGAAAGCACCGCCTACAGGCAATACCAGGGCTCTTTTAGCACCCGCGGCTTTCATCCTTTCACAGGCTATTTCTATCCCTTTGACTGTTCCTGAAATTACCAGCTGACCCGGACAATTATAGTTAGCGGCAACCACTATTTCCCCTGTCTCCTCACTTACTGCGGCGCAGATCTCTTCTACCTTAGCATCTTCCAGTCCCAGTACAGCAGCCATCGTAGAAGGCTGTTTCTCACAGGCTTTCTGCATGGCTGTAGCCCTGATAAACACCAGGCGCAGTGCATCTTCGAAAGTAAGTGTACCATTTGCTACCAGCGCCGAAAACTCTCCCAGAGAGTGACCTGCCACCATATCCGGTTTAGCAGCGGGTTCTGCACATAAAAAAGCGATTATGCTATGCAGGAACACAGCTGGCTGAGTCACCTTTGTCTGCTTCAGGTCTTCCTCAGTACCGGTAAACAGGATATCCGAGATACGAAAGCCGAGGATTTCATTGGCCTTTTCAAAGAGTTCCTTTGCTTTAGGATTGTTATCATACAGGTTCTTTCCCATTCCGGTAAACTGGGCACCCTGCCCCGGGAAAACGTAAGCGTGTTTCATCTGGATTGATTTACGGTTGCCAATCAGACATATGCATTAATGTTTCTACATATATCTTCGTGATTGGATTGCAAATATTCATACTCTTTGTGATATATCAAAATAAAAAACCCGACGCTGTCAATAACAGCACCGGGTCTATAGTTCTGGTATGTCTTAAATTTTACTTGCCGATCAGATTAGCGCTGATCAACCGTAAAAATTCGCTTCTTGTGGTGTTGTCCTGGAATTGTCCGGAAAAAGCAGAGGTGGTAGTCGTAGAATTCTGTTTCTGTACACCACGCATCATCATGCACAGGTGCTGTGCTTCTATCACCACTGCTACACCTTCCGGCTGCAGGGTTTCCTGTATGGCATCCAGGATCTGGTGCGTTAAACGCTCCTGTACCTGTAACCTGCGGGAAAACACATCTACCACACGCGCCAGCTTGCTGAGACCTGTGATATAACCATTGGGAATATAGGCAATATGTGCTTTACCAAAGAAAGGCAACATATGATGCTCGCACATGGAATACAGCTCTATATCTTTTACAATAACCATTTCACTGTATGATTCAGTGAATTTCGCCCCTTCCAGTATCGCCTTTGCATCCTGCTGATAACCTACCGTCATGTACTGCATGGCTTTGGCTATGCGTTCCGGCGTCTTCAATAACCCTTCCCTTTCAGGATCCTCTCCCAGTAAATGTATAGCGTTTTTGTAATTCTCAATAAGCCCGGAAGTTACCTTCTCGTCATATGATTCTGTTTTACTATATGCCATCTTGGTTATTAAACTTGATTAACAAATCCTTACTTACTATTACCAAAATACTCCACATAAATGCGGGGAGTCTCATATAACTTGATACAATGCAAATGCACGCCAGCAGGTAGATGTGGCGTCAATTGCTCCCAGATGCCAATAGCCAGATTTTCGGCAGAAGTAAACTTCCCCGCCATGAAATCCACATCCATATTCAGATTCCGGTGGTCTATCTTTTCTGTTACCTCGTCTTTGATGATCACGCCCAATGTTTTAGCATTGAACACAAAGCCGGTCTCAGGATCAGGATCTCCCTTCACTGTTACGTGTAGCTCATAATTATGGCCATGCCAGTTCTCATTAGCACACTTGCCAAACACCTCTTCGTTCTTTTCCTTGCTCCAGGCAGGATTGGACAACTTATGCGCGGCATTGAAATTCTCCACACGCGTTAAATAGATCATTATTATCCTTTAATTTTCCGCAAAAGTACGACAATTAGACCAATAGTGGTTTGTACACTATCCCCCCTTACTAATCAAAAACCCCTAAATTTGCACCATGAAAATACTGGTTACGGCAGCCACTCCTTTTGAAATACAACCGTTTCTGGATCACCTGGCCAAACAAAACTACCCTGATTGTCAGATCACTACGCTCATCGGAGGCATTGGCATGATGCATACAGCTTTCCAACTGGGACGGCAACTCACAAAAATGCGTCCGGATATAGCGATCCAGGCCGGTATTGCCGGCTGTTTTGACCATTCCTGGGAAATCGGCAAGGTAGTGATCATTGATAAAGAACAGGTTGGCGACCTGGGTGTGGAAGATGATCATGCCTTTAAAGACCTGTTTGACATACAGTTATGGCAACCCGACATGCCTCCTTTTACCAATAAACAATTGGTAAATCCCCTTGATAACCTTCCTTTTATACCGGAATTACCCAGGGTATCAGGTGTTACTATTAATACCGTAAGCGGCAGCGAACGTACCCGTAACCTGCTGGTAGAAAAATATGCACCGGAAGTAGAGAGTATGGAAGGCGCCGCCTTTCATTATGCCTGCTTACTGGAGAAAATTCCTTTTTTACAGTTCCGCAGCATTTCCAACTACGTAGAAGTAAGGGATAAAAGCAAATGGAACATTCCACTTGCCGTCAGAACATTGAATGAATCATTGATTAAATATATTGAACAATGGAACTAACACTGGGTTTTTCACCATGTCCTAACGACACATTCATCTTCGATGCCATGGTGAACAAAAAGATCGATACGAAAGGCTTAACATTCAAGACACAGCTCGAAGACGTGGAAACACTGAACAAGCTGGCTATGCAGGGAAAACTGGCTGTTACCAAACTGAGTTTTGGTGTATACGCAAAAGTAAAAGACCAGTACGAATTGCTGAACAGCGGCAGCGCATTGGGAAGAGGTTGCGGACCATTACTGATTGCCAGGGAACATATTCCTGAAGAGAAGATCAAGGATTGCAAAATTGCGATTCCAGGTGAAAACACTACCGCGAATCTGCTGTTCTCTCTTGCCTATCCTGCGGCAAAAAATAAAGAGATCCTGGTATTTTCCGATATTGAAAATGCGGTGCTGGACGGACGTGTGGATGCTGGTGTAATCATTCATGAAAACCGGTTCACGTATCAGCTGAAAGGGCTGGTAAAGATCATTGACCTGGGTGAATACTGGGAAAATACTACAGGCAGTCCTATTCCTCTTGGTGGGATATTTATACGCAAAGATATTCCTGATCATATCAAACAGGAAGTTGATCAGCTGATTCACGACAGCTTACAATATTCCTATCAGCATTATCCTGCTCTTTCTTCTTATGTAACTGAACATGCACAGGAAATGGATGAAAAGGTGATGCGCCAGCATATAGATCTGTATGTAAATGATTTTAGTCTTGGACTGGGTGAAGCTGGTAAAGCAGCGGTAGACAGGCTGATGTCAGTTAATAAATAGACTTTTTAGTGTCTCCTGATACCCGAAAGAGGTTCAGAACGGCTTCAAAAGAGCAATATCCAATACTTGCCCGTCACTTAAATGCGAAGGGCAAGTATTGGATATTGCTCTTTTGAACCTTACCAGTTGTTGTTTTATTCCTCTTTGCGTAAATCAGATTCCCATACGCTATATTTATTTTTGTCCCTTTTGCATTGGTCTGTCCAATGCTTTTTTATATACTTCCAGTACCCGCTTCCGCGCATCTTCATGCACAACGATTGGTTTCGCATACGTAAGTTCTTCAAATTCAGGCACCCATGTTCTGATATACTTCAAATCCTTGTCGAACTTTTGTGCTTGTAATGCAGGATTGAATACCCGGAAATAAGGTGCTGCATCACAACCACAACCTGCGGCCCATTGCCAGTTTCCATTGTTTGCAGACAAATCGTAATCAAGTAATTTCTTCGCAAAATAGGCCTCTCCCCAGCGCCAGTCTATCAACAGATGTTTTGTTAAAAAACTGGCGGTAATCATTCGTACGCGGTTATGCATAAAACCCGTTGCATTCAGTTCTCTCATGCCAGCATCCACAATCGGATACCCTGTTTCTCCATTACACCAGCGTCTAAAATCCGCCTCATTATTGCGCCATTTGATGTTGTCATAATCCTTATGGAACGACTGATGCACTACGTGCGGGAAATGCCATAAGATCATCTGAAAGAAATCCCTCCATATCAATTCACCCAGGAATGTATCGTTCAGATGGGTTGCTCTTTCAGCCAGTTCGCGCACACTTACTGTTCCGAAACGCAGATGCAATCCAAGATGGGAAGTACCTGGCAGTGCAGGGAAGTCGCGCGTCTGATCGTATTTCTCTATCAGGCTATCCTTTACTTTTATTGGAGGGAAATGCCGTTCACCAGCCTGAAAACCGAGTGTACGCAATGCCGGGATTTTTTTAATTTTCTGTTTATAGAAGTTGCGGAAATATTTTTCTGTAGGATAAGGACGAAGGTAAAAATCGTTTAATAAGGTTTTCCATTTTTTACTGTAGGGTGTAAAAATTGTATAGGGATCTCCATTATCTTTCAATACCTCATTACGGTCAAATATTACCTGGTCTTTATACTGATGAAAAGAGATCTTCTTTTCTTTCAGCATTTTAGCGACAGCTGCATCCCGCTTAGTAGCGTAAGGTTCGTAATCTATATTGGTGAACACGGCCTTTACATCATACTGTTTTATATAATATTGAAAAGCTTCTGTGGGAGTACCGTAAAATACGTCCATTGTACTTCCTAGTCTGGCCAGTTGTTTCTGCATTTCCTCCAGGGTATCATGGATAAATGTGATCCTGCGGTCATGTTTATCTTCAAGATCATTAAGGATATCGGAGTCAAATATAAATACCGGCACTACAGGATTGCCGGACTTTAAAGCATGGTATAGCGCGGCCTGATCAAGCAGACGCAGATCACGGCGCAACCAGCATAAATTTACTGTTGCAGGCATAAAGTGGTTAGTTTTGCAGTTCTCGGTTACACGTACACAATCAACAGCAAGATAAGTCGGAAAAAATTAAAATAGTGGTACTAAAAGAATGCCACTGCGGCGCGTTTTCAGTCTTTATCAGTAGTCAGATTACGATATCCCTTCGTGTAATAATTCGTGGATAATTACTGCCGAAGCATTACCGTAACTACTGTCGCGAAACATTCCTACCCAGCGGATACCTGAGATGGCATTGGTGAGGAATATTTCATCCGCATTTTCAAGGTCTTCTATTGTTAATGGTTTTTCTATAACAGGGAAGGGCAGGTCCATCTGCAGCAGGTGTTTACGCATCACACCACAAACACCTCCTTCAGACAAAGGTGGCGTTATAAGTTGTCCGCGATGTACAATGAACAGGTTGGCGATTGTTGTATCAGCCACACGTCCATAAGGGTTCAGCAGAATAGTTTCGTTAATACGGTGTTGTTTTGCATACATGGCTGCCATTACATAAGGCAGGCAGTTATTTGATTTGATAGAAGAAAATTTATCACAGCTTATTTTTACGTCGGGGAAGACATCAATTTCCAGTCCTGTATCATTCAGCTCTAACACTTTTTTGTCAAGGTCCCAACTTTGAATAATGAAACAGGGTATATTATTAACCGGATCATATAAACCTCCATCTGACCGGAAAATGGTCAATCTTACCCTGGCCAGCTGATCGTGGTTATTCCTGGCACATAAGTCCATTACCAGCTTTGTAAAATAAGATCTGGTGAAATGTAAAGGAGGTGTAAAATGCAGGAGGTGCAGGCTGGCCATTAGCCGTTCAAAATGAAGATCTGCGAGTAATACTTCACCCTGGTATACCCTCATAGTTTCAAAACAGCCATCTCCATAACGAAAAGAGCGGTTATCTGCCGTTAAAACGGTCTCTGAGGCCGGCACGAATTTCCCATTGTAACATAAATACCCTGGTTGCACATCGAACACTTTAACTGTGAAAAGTACTGTTAAGTTACGGAAAATTAATGGGTTAAAAACAGGTAGCGGTCATCCCGGCAAGAGTCCGGGACAACCGCTTTTTTTAACATAGGACAGGGGTCCTTCCCTGGCCATGGCCGGAGATGAACACTTGTCCTTATCAATTATCTTTTAGCGCTGTACAATTGTCCAAATCTGAAACCGATGAATACATCAGCCTGTTGGGGATCGCCCATCAATGCACTCAGCACACTGCCTGCCCCCTCATACAACGGATCCGCCCATAAGCTAAATCCTGCATTGAATTTTGATAGGCTGTTATAACTTAGAGGAAGGAAGAAACCATATTTACAACCTTCATAACGCGAGGTTATTGCCCCCCCTGAATAATACGGTCCATTGTAAGGTTTGTTGGTCCCTTTGGTCAGTGCTATCTGACCGTCAGCATTAACATGCAAATGATAATCTACATCAATATCTAAAGTCGATGGCAAACTTACTGAATATTTAGTGGACACAGTTTTGGTCATATACACAGATTAAGGATAAATAGGACAAGGAAGGAGCAAAACTATTATATAATTTATATTTTAATAATATAAAATCCTATAATAATTTATTATCTTTTTGTCCCTTTGCTATAAAGGATAGATAGACACACTGTGTCGTGTCGCTAAAACGCTGTAAGATAATTCATTTGTTCACTGACGATCCAGATGCATTATGCATCATTAATATTTTAGTTTGGCCTTTGGTCCCCTTAGATACAATACTCCCGAATGCCCCTGATGACGATAGAATAATCCCTGACAACTGTTGACAGAACAAAGATGCTTTATTTGTAGCTTAATACAATAACCACTTATGGGTATTGCTAATTTCAAGCAGAATGCTTATAGGTGTAACAAAGACACTTGTATAAAAAAGGGCTGAATTAATTTCAGCCCTTAAAAAAGTCAGCGTTGCATTTCGGGTATGTCCCCTTCCACTATCAGCCGGCCGGCGGTTTTAGCGATGATCTCTTCCACGCTTACGCCTGGCGCACGTTCCAGTAACCGGAATCCCTCGGGAGTGACGTCAAGTACGGCCAGTTCTGTTACTACCTTTTTTACGCAGCCAACACCAGTAAGAGGCAGGCTGCATGCGGGCAATAATTTACTTTCCCCTTTGGGATTTGTATGCATCATGGCTACAATAATATTCCTGGCAGCAGCTACCAGGTCCATTGCTCCACCCATTCCTTTTACCATTTTTCCAGGGATCTTCCAGTTGGCAATATCTCCTGCTTCAGAAACTTCCATCGCTCCTAATACGGTCAGATCCACCTTTCCTGCCCTTATCATTCCAAAGCTTTCGGCAGAATCAAAATAACAACCACCTGGCAGTAATGTTACTGTTTCCTTGCCTGCGTTGATAAGATCAGCATCTATCTCATCCTCTGCCGGATAAGGCCCCATACCTAACAGTCCATTCTCGGACTGCAGCATAATGGAAATGCCCTGCGGTATAAAATTAGCTACCAGCGTAGGAATGCCTATACCTAAGTTTACATACATACCGTCACGCAGTTCCTGCGCTATTCTTTTAGCTATACTATATTTATCTAAAGACATATTGATTCTGAGGTTTAAGGTTGGGAACCGTTAATTCATTTTCACCGTTTTCCGTTCAATACGTTTTTCATAATCACTGCCCTGGAAAATGCGGTGTACATAAATACCGGGAACGTGTATATTATCGGGGTCCAGTTCTCCGGGTTGTACCAGGTGTTCTACTTCTGCAATGGTGATGGTGCCGGCTTTTGCCATTGAAGTACTGAAGTTGCGGGTAGTTTTACGAAAAACAAGGTTGCCCATTGTATCTCCCTTCCAGGCCTTCACCATTGCAAAATCGGCATGTAGTGCCAGTTCCATCAGGTAATGCTTGCCATTGAACACGCGTGATTCTTTTCCTTCGGCGATCTCCGTACCATAACCTGCAGGTGTAAAAAAAGCGGGGATGCCCATACCTGCCATCTGTATACGGGTGGCCAGCGTACCCTGGGGTATCAGTTCTACTTCCAGTTCACCGGAAAGCAGTTGTCTTTCAAATTCGGCATTCTCCCCTACATAAGAAGACATCATCTTTTTGATCTGTCTTGTCTGCAGCAACAGCCCCAGGCCAAAATCATCAATACCAGCATTGTTGGAGATGCAGGTTAACTGTTGTATACCTTTGCGTACCAACGCAGTTATACAGTTTTCCGGAATTCCGCAAAGGCCGAATCCACCCAGCATCAGTGTGGCCCCATCCCGGATGTCATGCAATGCTTCATCGGCATTTGCTACAACTTTGTTCATGTTTTGGTGTTTTGTGCAGAGAGCTTATCGTTTGAGTTCCACCCTCTTATTTTTCTTAACAAATGGAATAATAGTATCGCGTACGGCTGAAATTAGCACATTCTTACCAAATGGCAAAGGTGTCTGCGGATTGTTGATATACTCCTTTACCAGATTGCCATTCTCTATTGCATCCTTGTCTGCTGTGACTACATCTTTCATCATGTCATAGACCTCTTTAAACCTGTCCGGATGACTTTCATAAAAATCATAGCTTTTCCTGAACTGTTTTACAGTAATCTTATGCAGCTGTAATATCTGGGTATAATATATTTTCACTTTGCCCTGGCGTACAGAATCCAGCAACGGCATACCATGATCTCCGCTCTCACTGCTGTATACATCAGCCAGATTCATATCTATCAGCACATCCCTCATTTCTTCCTTGGAAAGGACTCCTTCAGGAACCCTGTCCGCCTGTCCGCAGGCAATAGTAAACAGCAAAAGAAAAACGATAACGGTCCTATACATAAAATATTTTCCTCTTAATACAGTACAAAGCTATTTCATCTGCTGGTATTTTGCAGCATTGGTTACGTCCATTTGTGCAAGTAACTGTGCTGCACGGGATTTTTCCTGTGGGGGAGCTTTGGAAAATATCTTCTGTAATTCGTCCGATTTGGAAGTGAAGAACGTTGCCATCAGCATAGAGTTAGGAATATCCTGGTACACTGCGTATAACATGTTCAGGCAGTTCATGATCGCTCCACGTCCTTTTGTCATATCATCATACATCACATCCAGCCCCTGCCTGTGGTATTGATACATCACATCATGAAAACGGCTAAATTTTACATTCAGCAGGTTATCCTGCAGCCAGTAGCGGTTACGGTTACCTTCAAAAGGTTTCCATCCGGCTATATCCTTGCCATCCGGTGCATTGCTTACAATGTTCAGTGCCTTTTTGAAAAACGCATCACCTCCACGGGGAGAAAAAGAGTCGTTATCCAGTCCCAGGATGATGTAAGCATAATAGGCCAGGGTAGCCGTTAAATTAGATGCCAGCGGATCATTCCCTACTACGCGGTTATCACTGAATTCCAATGGCTGGAATTCTACATAACGGAATACGATGTTATTATCCTGCATGTTAAGCAGGCTGCTTACATACCCGGAATTAAATACCGGACGTGTAGCCTGTATGGTGAGCGTAGCTTTGTATTGGTTCCCTCCCATGTCTCCTGTGATGTTGAGCAGGAAATTGCATTCTATCCGTTCAGCAGGTGTATATACATCATCAGACCAGCGACGGCCATTCAGGAACTCTTTGATAGAATTTTGCAGGGTGGTGAACATCTTCTTATCTGAACCGCTTATCTGGTTACTGTTAACGGTAACATTTACACGCAGTTCCTGTGCCTGTACGAACACAGTAGCAAACAGTATTATCAGAAATAAGAAGCCTGTCTTCAATTGTAGATTATTTACCATTATACAGATTTTCATACGTTCCGGCTTTGGAGAATGTCTGTTATTGCAGTAACAATGTCCTTTGCCACTTCCTGTTTGGATTTCAGCGGCAGGTCTTTTGCTACACCGTTACGATCAAACAGGGTTACTTTGTTGGTATCATAGTTAAACCCGGCACCCGGATCATTCAGGGAATTCATCACGATCAGGTCCAGGTTCTTTTCACGTAACTTCTTTAACGCATATTCCTGCTCATTATTCGTTTCAAGGGAAAACCCAACCAGTACCTGTCCTGCGGGACGGTCGGTCCCCAGGGTGCGCAGGATGTCCTGTGTTTTCTCCAGTTCCAGTGTCAGCTCATCTCCTGCTCCTTTCTTGATCTTCTTATCTTCCACGAATTTAGGCCGGTAGTCAGCTACTGCTGCGGCCATTACCACCACATCAGATGTATAAAAATGTGCCTTGCTGTTGTTTAGCATATCCTCGGCCGTTACCACCCTGATGGTGTTTACAGTAGAAGATAAGTGAGTAGGTCCCAGCACTAATGTTACTTCTGCACCGGCAGCTGCCAGTGCCTCTGCAATGGCAATACCCATTTTCCCACTGGAATGATTGCTTATATAACGTACGGGATCTAATGGTTCTTGTGTAGGACCGGCAGTAACCAGGGCTTTTTTCCCGGTTAATGGTTTTTTATCTTCAAAATGGGCATGCAGGTAGGTGATAATATCTGCCGGTTCAGCCATACGGCCTTCACCAAACAACCCGCTGGCCAGTTCTCCTTTCTCTACCGGCAGTTGTTTATGCCCGTAAGACAGGAGTTTTTCAATATTATGGCGGGTAGCAGTGTGATGCCACATATCTTCATCCATCGCCGGCGCAAAAAGCACGGGACATGTAGCAGAAAGATAAGTAGCGAGTAACAGGTTATCGCAGAAGCCATTAGCCATTTTGGCAATTGTGTTGGCAGAGGCAGGAGCTATCAGCATTACGTCTGCCCAGCGACCCAGCATGACATGGTTATTCCAGCTCTGGTTATCACTGATGGTGACAGGTACTTCGTGCTTTGATAAGGTAGCCAGTGTAAGGGGCGTAATAAAATCACAGGCGGCCGGGGTCATGATCACTTTCACATCAGCACCTTCTTTTACCAACAGCCGGACAATGGTAGCTGCTTTATAAGCCGCAATACTGCCTGATACGCCGAGTAAGATCTTTTTTCCTTGAAGCATATAAATAAAATGGCGGCAGAATGTTATTTCTGCCGCCATGAAGTTAGATATTTTTCAGTCATTACTTAACTATACAGGTCGTCATCATTTCTTCTGAAATAGATCTTGTCTTCCAGGAATTCCTGTGTAGCCTGGATAGCAGGATTAGCCATTCTTTCGTAAAAACGGGAAATCTCTATCTGCTCTTTGTTCTCGTGCACTTCTTCCAGGTTATCTGTATGGCTGGCAAATTCTTCCAGTTTGGAGTGCAGCTCTTCCTTTACAGATATGTTAATCTGATTGGCGCGTTTGGCTATTACGGCAATAGATTCATACAGGTTACCAGTTTTGCTTTTAATCTCGGTAGTACTTTTGGTTTCCACCATTGGATTAATACTACTGGTCAGGCCTCTTTTTATTTTGCTCATTCTCCAGGGAATTATATTGTTTATTAATTGATGTTGTCTAAGCTTGATCTTTTATGCTCGGGCTTGGTATAAGACTCGAGTGTTTTGATATTGCTTTGTGCTAAGTTATAGTATTTTTCGGCATCAGGCTTCAAATGGCTGTCCGGGTAGTGGTCTGCAAAGTCCAGGTATTCGGTTACAACGTCATCGTAGCGTTCTTTCTGCTTGTCCATGATGCTATGTTCTGCATATTTGAAATAAGCTTTGATAGCCATGTATTTATAATCATCACTCTTATCAGAATCCGGGTAGTTACGCATCAGGCTTTTGAATGAAATGGCAGCTGATTTGTAGTATCCCAGGTTATAATAGAGTTCTGCACTGTTAAATTCTTTCCTTTCCAGTTTCTTGCGGCATAATTCGATCACCAGGTTAGCTTCTGCCACTTTATCGGAAGTAGGATAGTTATTGATGAAGGTCTGCATAGCAGCAATAGCCTTTTGTGTATTGGTCTGATCCAGCGGTATTTTAGGAGATTGCTTATAGTAGCAATAAGCCTGCATATAGTCCATTTCGGTAGCGCGCGGGCTGTTCGGGAAGTTATCCAGGTAGTTCTTAAAATAGAACCCAGCCTGTACATAATCCTTTAATTTATAGGAGCAGTAGCAATACTTATAATATATAGGTTCGTACTTTTCAGTACCCTTATATACCTGGAACAGCGATTCGTATAATCCCTGAGCTGATGTATACTTCTTTTTTTCGTAAAGTTTATCGGCATAAGCAAGCTTGGCCTCGTAGTCCTTACTTTTTTCAATTCTGCGCAGCTCCACATTACAGGAAGAAGCTATAACCACTAATAAAAGACTGATGTATAAGAGAATTTTCCGCATAAATGTGGGCAAAGTTAAGAATTAAATGTAAATGTAAGATAGGGAAGGAATTGAAGCTGTTAAAATTTTGCAAAAACCGGATACCCCACTTTTTACCACAAAAGGTCATTTTCGATCTTTTATGCCTCTTCTTACATAATAGAGGGGTACTTTAACCGCGCATTTTTTGTCTTTAAGTGACGGGATATACCTGATGAAAGCAGCGAGCAATGAATCACATAGTAGTTTATAAACAAATTAATTACTGTTTTGAACAATTTGTCCACATTTACATTCACACTATCCACATTCAACACTGAAAAAAGCTGTCAGAACCCACTCCTATGGGCATAAAAGTGCTGTGGAAAAAATATATATTCCAATTCCTCGTTAGAGAGTGGGAAAAAGTGTTATTTTGTGTTAGGAAATGGAATTTAAGGACTTTCTCCCCCAAGTATGACAGGTTTTCTGGGTGAATACGAGGCTACGCTGGACGCAAAGGGGCGCTTTTTACTACCTGCTGGATTTAAAAAACAGCTGGCAGAAAGCGCCGGAGACCAGTATGTCATCAACCGGGGGTTCGAAAAATGTTTGTCTTTATATCCCATGAGTGAATGGCAGCCAATTTTTGAGAAGATCAGCAAGCTGAACGACTTTGATCCGAAAGTTAGGGAATTCCGCCGCTATTTCCTCAATGGGGCGACCATCGTTGAACTGGACAGTGCAGGAAGGTTATTATTACCCAAAGGCCTGATGTCGTATGCCAACCTTGAAAAAGACATTGTACTGGCAGCGGCTTCAAATAAAATAGAGATCTGGGATAAAGTAAAATACCAGGAGTTCTTTGAAAATTTTTCACCAGGATCGTTTAGTGATCTTGCTCAGCAGGTAATGGGAGGTGGAGATAACAATATTTCGATTTAAGAGTATGGGAGAACCTTCACAATATCACCTGCCCGTATTGCTGCAGGAAGTGATCACGCAGCTACAGATCCGCCCGGATGGGGTGTATGTAGATGCCACTTTTGGCGGAGGCGGCCATTCCAGGGCAATACTGGAACACCTGAATGAGAACGGGCAGCTCATCGTGTTTGACCAGGATGAAGATGCATATAAGAACCGGATAGATGACCCCAGGGTCACTTTTGTACAACATAACTTCCGGCATATGCAGCGTTTTCTGAAACTCTATAAAACAGCCCCTGTAGATGGTATACTGGCTGATCTGGGGGTATCCTCCTGGCAGTTTGATACTGCGGAAAGAGGGTTCAGCACCCGGTTTGAAGGTGCGCTGGATATGAGAATGGACCAGCGGGCAACCCTTACGGCGGCCCAATTGCTGCAAACCTATTCAGAACACCAGCTTCACCTGATGTTCCAGGATTACGGAGAAGTCACAAACGCAAAAACCCTGGCAAAAACAATTGTACAACAACGCAAGGCCCGGCCCATGCGCACCATCAATGAGTTTAAATCAGTTATACAACCTATAGTGAAAGGAAATCCGCAGAAATACCTGGCACAGGTGTTCCAGGCACTCCGGATAGCAGTGAATGATGAATTGGGAGCATTGAAAGATTTACTGGTACAGTCTGCCGAAATACTAAAACCTGGAGGCAAACTGGCAATAATCACTTTCCACTCTCTGGAAGACAGGCTGGTGAAGAATTTTATGAAGGCAGGACAATTTGAGATACAGGATGATCAGTATTCATTTGAAACTCCAGCCAAATTGTTCAGACTAATTACCAAAAAGCCGGTAACCGCCAGTGAGGAAGAACTGAAACGTAATACAAGGTCCCGGAGTGCGAAACTAAGGGTAGCCGAAAAGATATAAGACAGATTATGAATCCGCTATGCCAATGTGCTTGTTATGCGACAGGTACATTGGCTTATTAGCTAAATAAAAGACCGTGTTGCAGGAAGAGAATATACCAGACGAAGTAATGCCGGAGGAACCGGAACAAAAAAGGGAATGGCGCCTGCGCATCAATTACAGGGCCATCACACAGAACATGCCCTTCATATTGTTCCTTGCAGTACTGGCACTGATATATATCGCCAACAGCCATCTGGCGGAGAAAAAAGTTCGCCGCATCAATAAGCTGGGCAGGGAAATAAAAGAACTGAAGTGGGAATACCTGAATGTGAAGAGTGAACTGATGTTCCGCAGCAAGATGAGTGAAGTGAGCAGAGCTGTAGAACCGCTGGGACTGAAAGAACTCAGCATCCCACCCCAAAAAATAGAACTACAAAAAACAGAATAATCAGATAGTGGAAGTAAAGAAGGACATATTGTGGAGAGTGTATCTATGCTTCATCGGCATGGGGCTGTTTGCTGTGGCAATACTGGTGAAAGTGTTCTTTGTTCAGAATGTACAGGGCAACTACTGGCGTAGCATGGCAGACAGCCTGCACACCCGCTATGTATCCCTGGATGCTGACCGTGGTACCATTTATTCTGAAGAAGGCAGGATGCTCTCTACTTCCATCCCCTATTTCGATGTACGGGTGGATTTTGCAGCTGATAACCTGCGCGAAAAAAACGGAAAAGTTTTCAGGGACAATGTAGACTCGTTGTCCATTTATCTTTCCCGCCTGTTCAATGATCATACACCGGAAGAATATAAACAGATATTACGGGAAGGCTTCAAAAGCAAGGACCGTTATTTTCTTTTAAAACGTGATATACAGTTTAATCAGTTTCAGCAACTCCGCAACTTTCCCATGTTCCGGCTGGGCAAGAACAAAGGTGGGCTGATAGCTGAAACAAAGAATAAACGCATTAACCCTTTTAAACTGTTGGCCAACCGCACAATAGGACTGTCAAGGGAAAATGCACAGAACGTAGGGCTCGAAAGAACTTATGACGATTTCCTGAGAGGGGTAACAGGGAAAAGATTAATGCGCCGCATAGCAGGCGGCACCTATATACCGGTAGAAGGATATGATATCGAACCGGAAAATGGCAGGGATGTCATCACCACCATGGACGTGAATATGCAGGATATCGTTGAAACAGCCCTCATGAACATGATGGTGAGCAACGAAGCAGAACATGGCAGCTGCATCCTGATGGAAGTGAAGACCGGCAAAATAAAAGCTATCGCCAATCTGGGCAGACAACCGGACGGCAGTTATTTCGAAGATATGAACTACGCACTGCAGGTAGCAGAACCGGGTTCTACTTTCAAACTGGCCACCATCATATCTGTACTGGACGATAAATATGCAACCATGGACGATATGGTAAACCTGCATGAAGGTGAATGGCAGATAGGCAAAAGAACTGTATTCGATTCGGAACCACATCCCGGACAAACAAACGTGACTATCAAACACGCCTTTGAACTGAGTTCCAATGTGGGAATGGCTAAACTGGCTTACCAGTATTATTATAAAAAGCCGAACGATTTTGTTGCACATCTGAAAAAGTTAAAGCTGGACCAGCCTACGGGCATAGACCTGGTAGGTGAAGGAAAGCCAGTTATAAAATCTACCGCTTCTAAAACATGGAGCGCAACCAGCTTACCCTGGATGGCCTTTGGTTATGAGGTACTGGTTAGTCCGTTACAAACCTGCATGCTGTACAACGCTGTAGCTAACAACGGAAAAATGATGAAGCCTTACCTGGTGAATTCCATTGTGGAATATGGCAAACCTGTAAAGGAATTTGAGCCTACCGTTGTAATGGATAGCATTTGTTCCAGGAGTACTTTGAAACAGGTGAAACAGATGCTGGAAGGTGTGGTAATGAACGGAACTGCTAAAGGGTTATGGACACGCTATTACAAATTTGCCGCTAAAACCGGTACGGCCCTGGTAGCCAATGGCAACCGGGGTTATGCAGATAAGATATACCAGTCATCATTTGCAGGGTATTTTCCGGCAAATGATCCGCAATTCACCTGCGTGGTCGTGATCAAGAACAAAGCACATGCCGCTAAGTTTTATGGTGCAGCAGTAGCAGGACCAGTATTCCGTGAAGTAGCAGACAAGCTGTTTGCCATAGCAGTAGAAAAGCAACTGCCTATCAAAGCCGGCCTGCAAATGGATACGCTGATGGCTTTCAAGAACGGACAGGGCCATGAGTGGAAAGAAATACTGAACACATTGAACATCCCTATGCAGGGCAGTGTGAACAACAACAGTTGGGTAAGTGCAAAAGTGGATGACAAGAAAATCGCCTTTGCACAGGTGGCACAAAATAAAGGTGCTGTACCCAATGTAACAGGAATGGGATTAAAAGATGCGCTGTACCTGCTGGAAAATGCAGGTTTGCGTGTGGTTATAAAAGGTGCCGGCAAGGTAAAGAATCAATCTATACCCGGCGGCACTCAGTTATCAAGAGATCAGACAATCGTAATAGAACTTAGTTAAGAGATGAGGACACTGAGTGACATATTATACAACGTGAACATCCAGGCGGTGCATGGTAGTACAGATATTACTGTGAACGCACTGAGCATAGACTCCCGCGCCATTGGTGAGGGAGATGCCTTTATTGCTATCAGGGGAGTACACGCCGATGGTCATCTCTTTATTGATAAAGCATTGCAATTAGGCGCTACGGTAATCATCTGTGAAGAACTGCCTGCGCAATTATCCGAAACTGTATGTTATATACAGGTGGTAAACAGCGCTATTGCAGCTGGTACCATTGCAGGTAATTTTTATAACAACCCGTCACAGAAGCTGCAACTGGTAGGAGTTACCGGCACAAATGGTAAAACGACCATCGCTACTCTCCTGTTCAAACTGTTCAGCGAACTGGGATACCATTGCGGATTGCTGTCTACTGTGCAGAATCAGATCGGTGAGAAGATCGTTCCTGCTACACATACAACACCGGATGCCATTCATCTGAATGGATTGCTGGCGGATATGGTAGCGGAAGGATGTGAATACGTGTTCATGGAAGTAAGCTCGCATGCAATACACCAGCAACGCATTGCCGGGCTGAAGTTCGCAGGCGGCATCTTCAGCAACATTACACATGATCACCTCGATTACCATAAAACGTTCGATGAATATATAAAGGTGAAGAAAGCCTTCTTTGACGGACTTCCCAATACAGCGTTTGCACTCACTAACCTGGATGATAAGAGAGGTAGCGTGATGTTGCAGAATACAAAGGCAAAGAAAACGACTTACAGCCTGCGTACTGTAGCTGATTTCAAGGGTAAAATCCTTGAGAACAATCTCACAGGGCTGATTATGGTAGTGAATGAAAAAGAAGTACACTTCCGCCTTATCGGAGAGTTCAATGCTTATAACCTGCTGGCAGTATATGGTGCAGCCATTATGCTGGGTCAGGAAAAAGATGCTGTATTGCAGGCGCTTAGTGGCTTGTCCGGTGCAGAAGGACGCTTCGATTACATTCTGTCCGCAGAACAGAAAATCATTGGTATCGTTGACTATGCGCACACACCGGATGCATTACTGAATGTACTGGCTACTATTAAGAACCTCCGTAAAGGTATTGAACAGGTGATTACTGTAGTAGGCTGCGGAGGCGACCGTGATACAACAAAACGTCCTGTTATGGCAGAAGTGGCAGCGGAACGCAGCGATAAAGTGATACTCACTTCAGATAATCCACGCTCGGAAGATCCGGCAGAGATTATCCGTCAGATGGAAGCAGGTGTTCCTGTGCATCTTAAAAAGAGAGTATTGTCTATCGTAGACAGGAAGGAAGCTATTAAAACTGCGTGTAGCCTGGCCAACCCGGAAGATATCATCCTGGTTGCGGGTAAAGGACATGAAAAATACCAGGATATCAATGGGGTAAAACATCCTTTTGATGATAAACAGGTATTACGTGAGATGCTGGAACTGATGGGAAAATAAGGAAATCTGAAACAACAAAACAGTCACGTGGACTGTCGATCCGAGACTAACTAACTATATGCTATATTACTTATTCAACTATTTGAAAACTTTGAATTTCAGCGGAAGCGGAATGTTTCAATTCATTACGTTCCGTATTACCATGGCACTTTTGTTGTCACTGGTTATATCTTTATTGTTGGGTAAGAGCATTGTAAGATTCCTGCAACGTAAACAGATTGGAGAAACGATCCGTGATCTGGGACTGGCAGGTGAGAATACAAAAAAAGGAACTCCAACTATGGGAGGTCTTATCATATTGTCTGCGATTGTAATTCCTACTCTCCTTTTTGCACAGATAAAAACGGTATATATATGGCTGATGCTGTTATGCACAGTATGGCTTGGCCTTATAGGCTTCCTGGACGATTACATCAAGGTATTTAAAAAGAACAAAGAAGGTTTAGCTGGTAAGTTCAAAGTCCTCGGGCAAATCGGCCTGGGCATTATTATCGGCAGCACCTTATACTTTAATGAGAACGTAGTCATCTCCCGGGAGATAATAGGTGCAAAGAAACTGGCTCCTTATGAGAGAATGATCAGCAGCAGTGAAAGGGTCACCAAAGACGGTCACCGTTTCGCAGATGTAAAAACGCCAATCACTACTATTCCATTTGTAAAGAACCATGAGTTCAACTATGCAAAACTCATTTCCTGGATGGGACCTGGCGCTGAAAAATACACTTACATTCTGTATATATTCATCGTGATCGTTATCATCACAGCAGTATCCAACGGGGCAAACCTTACGGACGGGCTGGATGGACTGGCGACGGGAGTATCGGCAGTGATCGGGGTATGTCTTGGGGTATTTGCTTACGTATCGGGTAACATACAGTTTGCAGAGTACCTGAACATCATGTACATACCCAACCTGGGGGAGCTGTCCATTTTCATTGCCGCCTTCGTAGGGGCATGTGTGGGTTTCCTCTGGTACAATGCCTACCCGGCACAGGTATTTATGGGAGATACGGGCAGTCTTGCACTGGGTGGTATCATTGCTTCCCTGGCCATTATTGTAAGGAAAGAATTGCTGATACCTATTTTCTGCGGGGTATTCCTTGTAGAAAACCTGAGCGTGGTGTTGCAGGTCTCTTATTTTAAATACACAAAGAAGAAGTACGGAGAA
The DNA here is from genome assembly GCF_009758125.1 of Chitinophaga oryziterrae. Taxonomy (GTDB): domain Bacteria; phylum Bacteroidota; class Bacteroidia; order Chitinophagales; family Chitinophagaceae; genus Chitinophaga; species Chitinophaga oryziterrae. The sequence goes on along the minus strand of NZ_WRXO01000001.1, from coordinate 374,126 downwards.
GGAAGACGCATTTTCAAAATGTCTCCGCTTCATCATCACTATCAGAAACTGGGATATCATGAAAGTAAGATTGCCGTGAGGTTCTGGATCGTAACGATCATGTGTGCAGTAGTAGCGATCGCAACATTAAAAATGAGATAAGTATGCAGAAAAAACTCGTCATACTAGGTGCCGGCGAAAGCGGAATTGGTGCTGCCCTATTAGGCAAGCAGCAGGGGTATGATGTATTCGTATCTGACGGTGGCGTGATCAAAGATATTTACAGGCAGGAACTGGCGGTAAATCATATTCCTTTTGAAGAAGGACATCATTCCTGGGATATCATCCTGAACACAGATGAAATTGTGAAAAGCCCGGGTATTCCGGAGAAGAATGAACTGATGAAGAAAGTGAGGGAGATGCAGGTACCTGTTATTTCAGAGATAGAACTGGCATACCGCTTCAGCAAGGATAAAAAGATCATTGCTATCACAGGCAGTAATGGCAAAAGCACCACTACTGCGCTGACGTTTCACATTTTTGAAACGGCAGGGCTCAATGTAGCCATGGTAGGCAACATTGGACTTAGTTATGCCAGGCAGGTTGCTACTGCCCCGGTAGATTACTATGTAGTGGAAATAAGCAGTTTTCAACTGGACGATATAAAAGAATTTAAACCTAACGTAGCTATTTTACTAAACATAACACCAGATCACCTGGACCGTTACGATTACAAAATGGAGAACTACGTGGCATCCAAATTCCGCATAGCGATGAACCAGGGGCCGGAAGATTACTTCGTGTATTGCAAGGACGATCCTGAAATCATCAAACATTTAGAAAAACAAACAATTTACTCAACAACAATACCCTTTACTATCATGGAACCATTAAAGCAAGGAGGATTTATGGCAAACGAACAAGTGAACATCCAGGTAAATGACGAGCCGGTGATCGTATCAATGTATGATCTTGCTCTTAAAGGCAAACATAATTTATATAATTCAATGGCAGCGGGTATTGCAGGACGCACCATGGACATCAGAAAAGAGAAGATACGCGAAAGCCTTACTTCCTTTAAGAGCCTGGAGCATCGCATGGAGTATGTAGCTTCTGTGCGCGGGATTGATTTCATCAACGATAGTAAAGCTACAAACGTAAACTCTCTCTGGTTTGCGCTTGAAAGTATGGAAACACCAGTGGTCCTTATCATGGGTGGAGTAGATAAAGGCAATGACTACAGTGCTATCAGGGAACTGGTGAAAGAAAAAGTAAAGGCGATTGTTTGTCTGGGTGTTGACAATGCTCCTATCAGGGAAGCATTATCAAATGATACCCCGCTGATGATAGACACACGCAATATGAAAGATGCCGTACAGGCAGCTTTTAAGCATGCGGCTAAAGGAGATGTGGTATTGCTCTCCCCTGCCTGCGCCAGCTTTGACCTCTTCAAAAATTATGAGGACAGAGGCAGGCAGTTCAAAGAGGCAGTAAGGGAGCTGTAACAATTAAAACAGATAAAATGGACGGTATACTTCAAAGAACTAAGGGCGATAAAGTGATATGGACCATCGTGGTCTTCCTGTCACTTGTGAGCCTGTTGGCTGTTTACAGCGCAACGGGATCACTGGCGTACCGTGAGCAGGGAGGGCATACCGAGTATTACCTGTTTAAACAATTGAGTGTGCTGGTAATGGGTTTGCTGATCATCTATTTTGCCCACCGTGTAAATTATACAGTCTACTCACGTGCGGCACAGATAGGGTTTATCATCTCCATTCCTCTTCTGATATATACATTGGCATTTGGGTCCAATCTTAATGAAGCAAGCCGGTGGATCCGGCTTCCGGTGATTAATCTGACGTTCCAGACATCCGATGTAGCCAAGCTGGCCATCTTTATGTATGTAAGCAGACAGTTATCCAAACGGCAGCATGTGATCACTGATTTTAAGAAAGGCTTTCTGCCTATTATTATTCCGGTGGGTATCGTTTGTGTACTGATCATGCCAGCTAACATGTCTACCGCATTGCTCCTGGGCGCCAGTTGCATGCTATTGTGCTTTATAGGCAGGGTGCCGGTTAAGTACCTGTTATCAATGATAGGCGCTGGTGTGGGATTAATCCTGCTGATGTTTGTTTTTGCAAAGATTACAGGCATAAAGATGCGTACAGAAACATGGGCGAAAAGGATTGAACATTTTACAAATAATGAAGATTCTGAAACACCCTACCAGGTGCAACAGGCAAACATCGCAATAGCAGGCGGAGGTCTATTGGGCAAGGGGCCGGGTAACAGTACACAAAGAAATTTTCTTCCTCACGCATATAGTGATTATATATATGCAACTATTATTGAGGAGTATGGTATCTTTGGCGCCTTTTTGATATTGATGGCCTATATGTTATTACTCTTAAGGAGTATACGCATATTTCGTCAATGCCCATACGCATTTGGTGCTTTTCTCGCAGTAGGACTGAGCGTCACACTTGTAATACAGGCACTTACGAATATGGCGGTGAACGTAGGGCTATTCCCTGTTACAGGGGTTACACTACCACTGGTAAGTATGGGAGGGTCTTCAGTAATATTTACCAGTTTTGCCATCGGTATCATATTGAGTGTATCACGAAATGTGGATGAACTGGAAGGCAAACGTATTGAACAGGAAAGGATTGCGAAAGTGATGGAACAACAAAATATGCAGACAGCTTAAAATTAAAAAGGATGCAACGCAAAATTATCATAGCAGGCGGCGGTACAGGAGGACATATCTTCCCGGCTATTGCTATTGCCAATGCGTTGAAAAAGATAGATGCCAATACGGAGATCCTTTTTGTCGGGGCCAAAGGCAAGATGGAGATGGAGAAAGTGCCGCAGGCAGGTTACCAGATAGAAGGATTGGAAATAGCGGGTTTTAACCGCAGCAATATGTTGAAGAACCTTTTGCTGCCGTTCAAAATATTAAAAAGCCTGGGGCAGGCACGCAGCATTATCGATCGCTTCCAACCACATGCAGTGGTAGGCGTTGGTGGTTATGCAAGTTTCCCCATGTTGCGGAAAGCACAAGGTAAAGGCATTCCAACATTGATACAGGAGCAAAACTCTTTTGCCGGAAAAACCAATATGATATTGGGAAAGAAAGCAAAAAAGATCTGCGTCGCTTACGATGGTATGGAAAAATTCTTTCCGGCAGACAAGCTCGTGGTAACCGGGAACCCTGTTCGCGGAAACATCACACAGTCGTCTGTTACAAAGGAGGAAGCATTGCAACATTTTGGTTTGCAATCAGGCAAAACGACTGTGTTTGCTGTAGGTGGCAGCCTGGGTGCAAAAGCAATCAATGAAGCATTACATCCTTTACTGCCTGCTTTTGTTGAAAAAGACATTCAGCTGATATGGCAAACAGGCAAACCATATTTTGATACTGCCAAAGCAGCAGCGTCTGCATATAGTTCGCATGTAAAAGTGTTTGACTTTATTAACCTGATGGACTTTGCCTATAAAGCGGCAGATGTGGTAATATCCCGTGCAGGTGCGCTGGCCATTGCTGAACTATGTGTAGTGAAAAAGCCAGTGATATTTGTGCCCTACCCTTTTGCGGCCGAAGATCATCAGACTTTCAACGCACAAAGCCTGGTAATGAAGAATGCTGCTCTTATCATCAAAAATGATGACGCAGCCGCCCAGTTAGGCAATACTTTATTCAGCCTTGTGCAAAACAAAGCATTGCTGGAACAACTGGAGCAGAATATCGGTAAGCTGGGAAACAGCAATGCTGATATGGTAATCGCAAAACAGGTAATGACATTAATCGGATAAATAATAAAATGGATCTGAATAACATACAACGTGTATACTTCGTCGGCATCGGCGGCATTGGCATGAGCGCCATTGCACGGTTCTTCAATGAAAAGGGCGTGCATGTGAGCGGTTATGACCGTACCGAAACAGGGCTTACCCGCCAGCTGACAAAAGAAGGTATGCGGATCCATTATTCGGAAGATATAACACTGATAGACAAAGATGTGCAACTGGTAGTGTATACCCCCGCTATTCCGTCTATACATGAAGAATTGAAATGGTATAAGGCAAACAATTATGAGGTAGTAAAACGCAGTGATGTACTGCAGGAAATTACCCGCGAAATGTTTGCTGTTACAGTAGGCGGTACACATGGTAAAACAACCACCTCTACCCTTATTGCGCATATACTAAGAGATAGCGGTTATGGTTGCAATGCCTTCCTTGGTGGCATTAGTGCCAACTACAATCAGAATTTCTGGAGCAGTGACAGAAATGTGGCCGTGATTGAAGCAGACGAATACGACCGTTCTTTCCTGAAACTGCACCCGGATATTGCTGTATTAACAGCTATGGATGCAGACCATCTGGATATTTACGGTACGGAAGAAGAAGTACAGGATGCATTTGTACAGTACTCTGCCAACATAAAACCAAATGGGACACTGGTGGCCAGACTGGGACTACAACGTGCAGCTGATCTGAAAGGTGATAACAAATTATGGTACCACCTGCAGGACAACAAAGCAGGTGTATATGCTGCCAATATTAAGCTAGAAGATGGTGGGTACAGGTTTGATGTAATAAAAAAAGACTGGACACTGCATGATATACATTTACCAATTGGAGGTACGCACAATATAGAAAATACGGTAGCGGCAGTGGCAGTGGCTCACCTGCTGGGTATTGGAGATGACAAAATAAAAGCAGCTATAGCTGACTTTAAAGGTATCAGGCGCAGGTTCGAATACCTTATCAGAAACGATTACCAGGTGTATATAGACGACTATGCACATCATCCTGAAGAGTTACGCGCACTCATCAGCAGCGCCCGTGAACTGTTTCCTGGTAAAAAGTGTACCGTCATATTTCAGCCGCATCTGTACACACGTACACGCGACTTTGCAGATGGGTTCGCAGAAAGCCTCTCGCTGGCAGATGAAGTATTACTTTTGCCGATTTATCCGGCCAGGGAATTACCGATCGAAGGTGTTAGCAGTGAAATGATAGCAGCGAAGATCACGAAAGTACCAGTGCAGGTGATAGAAAAAGAAAATGTGCAGGACTGGCTTAAATCTCATAATGTACCCCTGTTTATTACGGCGGGTGCAGGAGATATCGATCAGTTTAGAGAACCGGTGCAGGAGATCCTGAATGGAGAAAGAATTATTACAAACGAAAATTAGATAATGCAACCCAAAACCAAAAAGGCATTAAAACGGATAGGCACAACACTGCTATGGATGGCAGTGATGTGTGGTTTCGTGGTATTGCTGATGGCGGCGGTGCAGGATAAAGAAGCCAGCAAATGCAAAGGCATCGTCGTGAAACTGGCAGGTGATGAAAGCAATTTCTTTGTAGAAGAAAAAGATATTAAAGCCCTGATAGCATACGACAAGGCATTAAACCCTGTGGGAAAGCCTATCAGCAATATCAACATTGCCAACCTGGAAAAGATCGTATCACGCGATCCCTGGGTAAAGAATGCTGAGATATACATCGATAATCAGCGCAAGCTGAATATCAAAGTAACACAGCGGGAACCGGTAGCACGTGTATTTACTGTATCCGGCAGTAGCTTTTACTTTGATAAGGATGGAGACCGCATACCGGTATCTACCCGTTACGCAGCCAGGGTACCGGTGTTCACGGACTTCCCTACTGATGCAGTTAAGCTGCAAAAGGCAGACAGTGCGCTTGCATCACAGGTGATAGAGATGGGCAGCTTTATTATGGCAGATCCATTCTGGTTAGCGCAGGTTGACCAGGTATTAATCACACCACAACGTGAATTTGAACTGACACCAAAACTAGGCGATCATGTAATCGCATTTGGTGACGGTACTGATATAGAAAAGAAATTCAGCAAACTGTTGGCGTTTTATAAAGAAGGATTGAGTAAAGTGGGCTGGAATAATTATTCACGCATAGATGTTGCTTATGAGAACGAGGTAGTATGTACACGCAGAAATGCTGCAGAACAGCCTAAACCGCTGACAGCTGCAGACAGTGCAATGCTTGCGGCAGCGCATGACAGCACTGAACATGTACAAACACATGCGAAAGAAGTAAAGCAACCCGAAACAACAAAGGCAAAGACGAAGGTGGCAACACCCAAATCCGCGCCAGCAAAACCGAAAATACAAAAGGAAAAGGTACCCCATACGAAGGAACCGAAAGCTGTGTATAAGCCGGTGAAGAGATCTGTTAACACAACAAAAAACAATAGAACGCCATGAATCAGGAAGCTCCCATCATTGTAGGTCTCGATATTGGAACTACAAAGATTGCTGCCATTGCAGGAAGAAAGAATGAATACGGGAAATTGGAAATCCTGGGATTCGGTAAAGCCCCATCTTTTGGTGTTCAGCATGGCATGGTGCTGAATATCGACCAAACTATCAAGGCCATACGTCAGGCCCTGGAGAACTGCTATGCGTCCAATCCTAACCTGGAGATAAATGAAGTATACGTAGGTATTGCAGGACATCATATTAAAAGTTTGCAGACACGTGGCGACATCGTTCGCAGCGATACTGACGCAGAAATTTCTCAAAAAGATATTGATCAGCTGATCAATGACCAGTATAAAACAGTGATACCCGCCAGTGATCAGATCATTGACGTAATACCACAACAGTATATCGTGGATAGCCTGCAGAACATCACCTATCCTATCGGGATGTCTGGTGTGAAAGTGGGTGCTAACTTCCACATTATTACGGGCGATAAAAACGCCATCCGTAACATTAACCGCAGTGTGGAGAAATCCGGACTTAAAATACATGATCTGGTATTGCAGCCACTGGCGTCTGCTGCCGCTGTTATGTGTGATATGGACTTTGAAGCAGGAGTTGCCATTGTGGATATAGGAGGCGGTACTACCGACCTGGCTGTTTTCTACGAAGGTATCCTGAAACATACAGCGGTGATTCCTTATGGTGGAGAGAACATTACCAACGATATCAAAAACGGCCTGGGCGTATTAAAAACACAGGCAGAACAAATGAAGGTACAGTTCGGATACGCACTGGCTGATGAGGCTAAAAACAATGCCTACATCACAATACCTGGTCTGCGTGGTCAGAGCCCGAAAGAGATCTCTGTAAAGAACCTGGCACATATCATACAGGCACGTATGAGTGAGATCATGGACTTTGTAGTGTATCACCTGAAACAGATCGGTATGGACAATAAAATGCTGAATGGCGGCATTATCCTTACCGGTGGAGGATCACAACTGAAACACCTGATACAGTTAACAGAATATACTACCGGTGTAAGCGCCCGTATAGGTTATCCGAACGAGCATCTTGCCAATGGTCATATTGATGAACTTACAAGACCAATGTATGCAACATGCGTTGGTCTCATTCTCAAAGGCTACAATGATTATGAGAACGATCGCAGGGCATTAGAAGAAAACTATGTTAAAATAAATACCAGTTACCTCGCCAAAGAACAGGCCGCAAATGCAACTGTACAGGAGGAAAGTGGCTGGGAGCAAGAGCCTACTGTTGAACAGGCACAGGAAAAGAGAGTAAGGGAAAGAAACGCTTCTCTGAAAACATTCCTGGACAGGATGAAAACAAAGATCATTGATATGTTCACGGAAGAAGAAGATGCAAAGCTTTAACCCGTTTTTTATAGTATGTGGCTTAATTGTTGCAGCTTCAAACGGTTTTAAAATCAGGAATTAATACGCGAATAATTAATAACATAAGATAGACCATAGGATAAGTTGTTGTGGGCATTATTAATTATAACTAACTAACCCATAAAAGAATTAGAGTCATGATACATTTTGATCTTCCTAAAGAAAAATCCTCCATCATTAAGGTGATAGGCATTGGTGGTGGAGGAAGCAATGCGGTGAACCACATGTTCAACCAAGGCATTGAGGGTGTGAATTTTATCATCTGCAATACCGATGCACAGGCTATTGCTAACAGTCCCGTGCCCAACAAAATTCAGCTGGGACCGCACTTAACGCAGGGACTAGGTGCAGGTGCTAATCCGCGCATCGGAGAACAGGCGACGGAAGAGTCCTTTGAAGAAATCAAAAAGATACTGGAGGTAAATACAAAGATGGCCTTCATTACGGCAGGCATGGGTGGTGGTACCGGTACCGGTGGCGCTCCTATCATTGCTAAAATATGTAAGGAACTCGGTATTTTAACCGTGGGTATTGTTACCACTCCTTTCTCTTACGAAGGTAAAAAAAGGATGGCACAGGCTGATGAAGGCGTGAACAGGTTGAAAGACTATGTTGATACTTTACTTATCATATCCAATGATAAACTGCGCCAAAGATTTGGTGACCTGAAATCCAGAGCAGCCTTTGAAAAAGCAGATAACGTACTCGCTACTGCGGCTAAATGTATTACTGATGTGATCAACTCTACCGGTCAGATCAACGTAGACTTTGCCGACGTATGTACCGTTATGCGTAATGGTGGCGTGGCTATACTTGGTTCCGCTGTTGCAGAAGGCGAAGGCCGTGCACAGAGAGCTATCGAGGAAGCTCTGACATCTCCGTTGCTGAATGATAACGACATCCGTGGTGCTAAATGGATCCTTATCAACATCTCATCTGCTGAAGGCGACTTCGAGCATACACTGGATGAAATGGACTCTATACAGGCTTACGTACAAAGCCAGGCTGGTGAGGATTGCGATGTTATCCTGGGTATTGGTTATGATCAGTCACTTGACCGCAATCTGGGTGTAACCATCATTGCGACAGGTTTTGAACAGAGACCCATCCAGCAGCTAAGGCTCCCGCAGGATGCTGTGGAAGAACAACCTAAGATCGTAATGGAACTGGGTCGTGATGGTGATGAAAAAAAAATGAGTCAAAAGCCTAACCTTACGGTAGAGCCTACAGACCATATGGCACCACGACTGGTAGAACCGGTTGTGACACAACCTGTTACCTCTTATACTCCACCACAGCCAGAGAGGCAAAACTATACGCTCAATATTGAGCCTGTATCTGCTCCTCCATCTTCCCAATCTGCTGGTGGTATTAATGTGATTCAGCCAAATCAGTCTGCCAGGCCTTCACACATCTTCATAGAACCAGGCAATACGCCTCCTTCTGCAGATGATGCTCCAGCCATGAAGATGGTATTCCGTGAAGAAGACCAGCAGGCTCCTGATGCACATGCCGATCATCATCCTCAGCTGCATTACTTTGATGAGCAGATGGAAGAACAGAAAAGGAAGCAGGCTGAAAGAGTCGCAAAACTCCGTAGCATCAGCTTTAATGTGAAAGGCATAGACAATGCAACTGAATTAGAAAACGTTCCGGCTTATATCCGTCGCAATATCGATCTCGATAACGGCTCGGGTTCCGCGGAAAGTTTTTACTCTAACTATACTGTAACCGATAGTCATAATAACCAGGCAGAAATCAATACGATTAATACCTTTTTAGACGGGAAAAAACCCGATTGATCTATTCGATGTTTGATTGTTTTTTAGTTGTGTTAAAAAAAGTCCTCCGGTTCCCCGGAGGACTTTTTATTATCCTATAATTCTCCTCTGTTTATTCCTGAAATCACCTTCTCTTTAAAACTACTGCTTATCGGAATACTTATATTTTTCAGCCATACCTGCGTGGGTTCGATAGCAGTAACTTTCGCTTTGTTTATTGCAAAGCTTTTATGTGTTCTTACAAACATTCCAAGCGGCAACTCCCTGATTATTTCCTTCAGTGTACTTCTGCTTAAAATGAACCTGTTTGCAAAATATAGTTTAACGTAATTTCCTGCAGATTCAAGGTACAGGATATCCTGTGCATCTATTTTGTGTATAGTATTTCCTTGCTTTACCAATAATTCTGTGCTGACAAGCTGTGCATACCTGCTTAAAAACTTATTACATGCTGCTGCAAATCTTTTATAGCCTATGGGTTTTAACAGATAGTCCACTACATCCAGGTCGTAGCCCTGTAACGCATAATCAGTATGAGCAGTCGTAAAAATAATCGCATATTTATCCTTTAAAGAATTAGCAATGTCTACACCGGAAGCTTCTTTTAAATGGATATCCAGAAATATTAGTCTGATATCATTCACTTCTAAAAATGAATACATATCAACAGCATTAGTAAAACAAGCCGTCAGTTCAACTCCTTTAAATTCCTGGAAATGGTTTTTTATAACTTCCAGAGCAAGAGGTTCATCATCTATTGCTATTGCCTTAATCATTGACTAAATCTATTTCCAGCGAGACAATATATTTGTTGTTATGCCACTCATTCTTTAGTGCAAATTTTCCGGGATAAAACAGGTTCAGTCGTGCTCTGGTATTCTTTAGTCCGATACCTGATCCTTTGCCGGTTGCAGCCTGAATATCATTCTCAATATGCAGCAATAATTGCATGGACTTAACACGAAGATCAATCCTTACTTTAGATGGCTTGTTTGTTGCCAGTCCATACTTAAAAGCATTCTCAATAAACGGCAATAAAAGCATTGCATAGATTTTGCAATTATTGGCATCAAGGCTTACATCATACTCCAAAATATGATCGGCAAGCAAGCGTGTTCTATGAAGATTTACATAATTCGTTATAAAATCAAACTCCTGTATGATATCTCTTTTTTTATCATTATCATCAATGGAATATCTTAACAGATCAGAAAACATTTCGATGAGATGAGATGTTTTTCTGGCATCTTCCTGCAGGGAAGTACTGTAAATGCTATTAAGTGTATTGAACAGGAAATGAGGATGTATCTGTGCCTGCATAGCTTTTACCCTGGCTTCTGCCAACGCCTTCTCCATCTCAGCTCTGATTGTACGCTGGCGGATCCGCGAAATGAGTAAGGCATATACAAACGTTGCAGGATATACAATAATAAACTGTTGCATCATATTACTCCCGGTATCATCATAAATCAGGTAATCAGTTATAAAAAATGCAATGGATAATAAAAAAGAAAACAAAAGGTACTGTATCCACTTTTTCCTGCTGGCATATTTACTAAAAATAAACGCGTAATGTACATGGATAATTATGGCAAACAATAACGTAAAAGCGATAGTATCGCCATATAAATAATCCTGGTAAGAAAATGTAAACTTTCTTGTTATGACGCAAAAGGAAAGTATATAACCAGCGTATATAAGTCCGGTAATGGTTAACAGTTTCTTTAAATGATAAGTTAGCAAGGTTAATGGTTTTAATAGATTACGTCTCTATCCCTGCAAAATTGTGGCTTCATATAATAAGATATCTTTTTATGTGACCACCCATCCCCTTTTTGTGATAAAATCATCCATAAGAATCTTATAATAGTCCACCGCTCTTCAGCTGGACTCATTGTACCTTTATACTATGCAAAAAACAGTTAACAAAATCATAAATAATCATCCTGTCAGTGGTTCACTAAAATCTTATCATTTCTTTAATGCTTTACCCATGAAGAATGGTGATACCATAGATCCTTTTTTGCTGTTGCATCACCATGGACCAATGAACTTACCTCCGCAGAACAGCGGCATGCCTTTCGGACCTCATCCGCACAGAGGATTTGAAACAGTTACCTGGATAGTAAGCGGCCATCTTGTACATAAAGACTCTCATGGATTTCATAGTAAGATAGAAGAAGGTGGTGTACAATGGATGACTGCCGGGCGTGGATTAATTCACAACGAATTTGTAGAGCAATCTTTTAAAGAAAATGGCGGAGAACTGGAGTTATTACAACTCTGGATTAACCTGCCGGCAAAGTTAAAAATGCAGCAACCCCATTACACAGGATTACAGAAAAAAGATATTCCTGTGATTACTTCTGTTGATGGAAAATCAGAAGTCGCTGTTGCAGGTGGTAACTGGAATGGGAATAAAGGTGCGGTCAACTCACTTACCGGTATAAATGCCTTTTTGATAAAAGTAAAAGAAGGTGGGAATGTTGATATTGCTGTAGAGGAAACAAGGAACGTATTATTCTATGTTTTGAGAGGAAATGTAACAGTAAACGGGGCAGCCGCCGGAGACAGAAGCCTGGTACTCTTTAACAACGGAGGCGATGCGATCAATATAAAAGCCAGCAGTGATGCAATAATATTGTACTGTGATGGATTGCCTTTGAATGAACCTGTGGCCTGGCATGGTCCGTATGTGATGAATACACAAACAGAAATCATGGAAGCAATGCGGGATGAAAGAATGGGAAAATTCGGTTTTTATATAGACTAAATAAACAGGCAGGCTTTATAAGCCTGCCTGTTCTAATATCAGAATTCATTTAATCCCGCCTGTGCCTTTTGCACCATATCAGCCGCTGATCGCGTTTTTAGCGTATCCAGCTGAAAGGATGACAACAACGTTTCCAGTTGCTGCAGCTTTGCGGTATTATTCTCTTTAATAAACTGCTCCCGCAGTAGGCGTATCTTTTCATAATCCTGTATGCCTTCTTTCAGACGTTCAAAACGGATAGACGATCTCACACCGGGATATACAAAGTATGTGTCTCCGGCGGACCAGCTCCGGAAGCGGGAATCATGCAGGGGGTCTTTCACCCAGCTGTTATATGCCCAGCGCAGGTAACCATCAAAGCCTTTCATTGCTGCGTACCAGCTTAACCAGGTGGCTTCAGCAGGTGGAGAAAATGTAAAGGTGTTTGGATGTCCTTCGTGGCAATAAGTATAATAAGTGGTGATATCGCCACGCTTTTTTCTTTCAGCCAGTACTTCCGCAGGCATCACTTCCGCAGAAGCGATACAGAGGTCTACCAGGCCACTTTCTATTTCAGCATGATAACTACCCGCCAGTGATACTTTGAAGTCCTTATCAACGCTCTTTATAAGCGCAATAGTCCATTTCATATCTTCCATCGTACGCTCGTCCATCGCGATAGTAGTAATATTGAACCAGCCCTTTGTTTTAAGATGTTTTACAAAATCTGTAAGCATAGGTCGCCAGTGGGCATCATATTCTGCAGAACCCGGTTTGGCCACAATAAAGGTATCCTTCCCTGTTGCTGCATCATAATACCAGAACTTAAGATTCCAGGGTATCATGCTATAACAGTTTACTTCCTTACGAATTCCCAGGTCCAGCATAAATTGTACCCATTTGTCAAAAATGGTATAGTCATAGGACCATTTGCCATTGGACTGCCTTGTCCATTTGATCATGCTGCCATAGATATCTTCTGTTTGTCCATTCCAGGGATCATATATCAGCGTGGTGGTAATCACCTTTTGTCCTGCATCTGCCAACATTTTCATGTAAGGCTTCATTGCGGCAAAATGCGCGGGGCTCCAGTCTTTCACTTTGTGCATCCGGCTGATGGCATACGGGCTTTGCCACAAATCCAGGTGGTACTGCCATTTAGATGCCGGAGGGAGGGTATGCGCTGATACCTGCACCTGGTAAGGCAGGGTTATCGTCCCTATCTTCACCACGCCATGATAAATGCCCGCAGGAGCACCAGCGGGTACTTTTATACTTAGCCATACCGGCTGTGTAGTATTAGCTGCTATGTCCTGTTTCTTTACAATGTCTATAGCATCTTCCACCAGCGATGAATCATAATCGGTTGACTTCCGGTAACCGCAACCCGTGCCATCCTTATTTAGGCCGTCCGTCATCACATAACGTACAAAACTGGCTGTAGCAGGGATGGTATGCCCTTTGCCATCCTGTAAGGGTTGCGTGTTCACAGTGACCCCGGTCAAAGGCTTTGTGGTCCATATCAGCAATTGTGTATGTACCTGCTCCCCTTTCCAGGCTTTTGTCTTCCATTCAGATTGTAAGCCTGCATCCGGGGCTCTGCCCTTCTCATAGCGGATATCAGCACTGGCAAAACTGACGTGCAGGCCGGTAACGGTTTCCCAGGAAGTTTGGGGTGCCGGATCTGGCAGATCCCGGTAAGGCAAATTTACCTGTTGCGCATAGGATGCACAGGTTAGGGCCATTGGTATGGTGGCCCAATAAAGTTTACTGAACATAAAGTGGTTTTGGTTTTAGCTGCTTTCGACAGATAAAGTACAAACAATAGCGGGAAAAGTGAAGAAAAAAAGCAGACGGTAAACCGTCTGCTTTTTTAAGAGTGTATAATCCGCTTTAGCTGCAGATTGGTGACCGGCGCCACCACCAAAGGATATTTTTCAATTGTCACATAACTGGAATCCAGACCGAAGCCTCTTTCTTCCGAAAGACTAATCTTTTTCAGGAAGAAGTACATCCGCATAACCAGGCGCTCATATAGCGGAAGGTCATTATCATGGGAAAGGAATTTTTCCATTACAATAAACTGGAAGTCGCCTACCACGTTGTTCTTGCTCAGTGACTCGTAACGACTGGTGATATTCACTTCCTTGTTACGCACCATATCTTCCACCACCATGCGGAACATCAGGTTAATACGCTGTTCCACTTTAAATCCCAGCCTGAACTCTACACGGATCACTTCATTAGGAATGATTGTCTGCACAGAATATTCACTAAGGTAAGGCTCATCTACTACGTCCACATGCACAAACCAATAGATATCTGCCCGTTTAGGCTTCTTATTTAATATGGAGTAAATGATCTTATGTTCAATTTCTTTCGGGTTATCCGCACTACTCATATATACAAGGTGAGTAGCATACTTGGGGATCGTAGTATCGTTACTGAGTTCCTGCATGATAGGCAGATGATCTTCCAGACGCACAAATTCCACATACCGGTTTTTGATCTTACGGGATTTAAACCATACGATCATAATCAGGAAGAGGATGCCTGCAACTATTACCGTTACATAACCACCATGCATGAATTTCACCAGGTTGGCAAAAAGGAAGGAAAACTCGATAGTAAAATAGATAATGAGGTAGATGAGTATCAGGCTTAGCCGTACCCGTCGCGTATATAAATAGAACGCAAACAGGCAGGATGTCATGAGCATACAGATCGTTATGGACAATCCATAGGCCGCCTCCATCGCACTGGACTCTTTGAAGATCAGGACTATCGCCACACATCCCACAAAGAGCATGGTGTTAATACCGGGAATATATAATTGCCCACGCATTTCTGTGGGGTAATTGATCTTTAATTTAGGCCACAGATTCAGACGCATTGCCTCGGAGATCAGTGTAAAGGATCCTGAGATCAATGCCTGACTGGCGATGATAGATGCCAGCGTAGCGATGAGTACCCCAAAGATGACAAACCATTCAGGCATAATAGTGAAGAATGGGTTCTGATCTTTAGGGATGATCTGACCACGTTGTGTAAGTAGCCATGCACCCTGTCCTAAATAATTAAGGATCAGGCAGGTTTTTACAAATATCCAGGAAACCCGGATATTGCCTCTTCCGCAATGCCCCAGATCGGAGTAAAGGGCTTCGGCCCCGGTAGTACAAAGGAATACTGCACCTAATATCATGAATCCGCGTGGATAGGTAGTCAGTAACTCAATAGCGTAATACGGACTGAACGCCTTTAATATAGAGAGGTCATCAGCAAGATGCGACATCCCCAGTATACCAAGCATTGAAAACCACACGACCATGATAGGACCAAACAGTTTTCCGATGGATACGGTACCAAACTGCTGTACCACAAACATTCCTGTTATAATGGTAAGTACGATCTTAATAATTGTCCACTGACTAAGGTCCTTAAATATTTCCAGTGTACGTAGCCCTTCTATAGCGGAGGTTACCGTAATAGGAGGAGTGATGATGCCATCAGCCAGCAGAGCTGCACCTCCGATCATACCAAATATTACGGCCCATTTGGCATGTCTTCTTACGAGAGCATATAATGAAAAAATCCCGCCTTCGCCCTTGTTATCGGCACGAAGTGTCAGAATTACGTATTTGATGGTCGTCTGTAAAGTTAACGTCCAGATGATACAGGAGATACCACCTATTATAAGCAGATCGCTTACGGGGTTATTACCTACTATAGCTTTGAAAACGTATAACGGAGAGGTCCCAATATCACCGTAAATAATACCTAGTGCTACTACTAAGCCGGCAAGGCTTACCCTGTTAATGTCTTCTTTTCTCACAAGTATGCAATTGATTAAAAAAGCGACCAAAGGTAAGTCGAAATGTGGATATCTACAAATGAGTCTTTGACAGGATATACCCAAGTGAAAACCCCGTCCCGGCTAGCTGCCGGGACGGGGTTTTATATCTTCACCAGTGAAACACTTATTAGTTAGCAGGAGCTAAATCTACAGTGCTGGACTCACCAGGAGTGTTTTGTTTGATGAAGCGACCGCGATCGATACCTTGCTTGTCAGCCAGGTAATCAATAACTGCATCTACTCTTCTGCTGCTCAGATCAACACCACCTTTCTTACCCTTAGCACCAGCGTGACCGGTAACCAGGATATTACAAGATGGGCTAGTTCTCAGCGTGTTAGCTACGCTAGACAGAATTGCTTCGTTCTCTGCAGAAATCTTGGTAGAGTTACCTTTGAAAGAAGCGCTTGGCAGAACCAGGCTATTGCAATCAGTTTTAGCAACTATGTTCTTGCAACATTCAGGATCTGGGCATTTACCAACACCATCAGCATCAACTGGCTGGCAATAAGTAGGCGTGATCAGCTGTTTGTCTTTGAAGTCAGGAACACCATCACCATCGGTATCTTTAGCAACACCGTGTACATCTACAGGAGCACCTGCCGGAGTGTTAGGCTCACGATCGAATTGATCAGTTACGCCATCACCATCAGCATCAGGCAGTACCGGAGTAGGCAGCTTCATGTGACGAGGAGCGCTCAGTTCGTTGTAAGCGTAGTTCAGCGGGTTGATCCACCATAATGGTTCAACACGTTTAGCAGGGTTACCCAGGTTGAAGTTCAGACGAATGCTGGTGTAGCTGAATGCATCTTTGTGGCTGGTGTAAGGAGAGGAATAACCGTCCAGATAGTCATCAAAGTACATTGTGTATTTTTCTTCAACACCAATGTTGAAACGTTTAGACACTCTGAATGCAACACCAGTACCGAAGTCAGCACCGTGACGCAGCAGCTGGTTGTCGCTTTTACGACCAATGTTAGCCCTGTTACCCTGAGAAGGAGCGTTAGATTCATAATCTCCATCCTGCAAAGATTTCAGTTGACTGCGGATATCTTTACGGCTGCCACTAAAATTTATACCGCTATAATTGTAAGCAGTAGTACCGTTCAGTGCATCAACGTCAACGTCGATCAGACCGAGGCTATAACCACCAAATACATACCAGTTTACTTTAGGCTGGGCCTTGTAAAACAGAATGTTACTCAGAGAAGCTATCATGTCCAAAGACAGCTGGTGAGTTGCTGTTTTGTAGTTAGGAACGATCATACCACCATTCGCAGCAGCTGTTGCAGCCCATGCACTACTACCGGTAGTGATAACTGGTCTTAATCTGTAGTCCTGTCCTTTATCGAAAGAACCAGTGTATTCAGCTCTTACAGAAAAAGTGTGACCGAGTGATTTTCTCAGAGAGATACCACCACCAAATCCTGGTCTGGCAGGAACGGTACCGTTGATCACATGCAATCCACCGTGGAAACCTAATTCCCACATGTCGCGTGGTTTCGCAGGGAAATCATACTGGTGGTTGGAGAAATTGTTCTGTTGGGCCTGTCTTGAAGCTGGAACTTTGGTTGAATCCAAAGCGTCATAAACAGGGGTAACTTGTGCAAAACTGGTAGACGCCGCCAAGAGCATAGCGCCGCCCAGTAATAAGTACTTTTTGCTTGCCATAATTGTTTTCTATTTAAAAACTGTTAAAAATTTACTAATAACCCGTTTTTTTACCCAGCAAAGGTAAAATTCTCAAACGATAATTCAAATTTTTGTTGCAATATTATTTTCATTGATAACTACTTAACTATTAGCGCTTAGGCAAAACAAATGTCATACCTTAATTTGGTTTGGTATATAACGAATAAGCATATTTGTTATAACTAAAACAAAGTAATGTTAAAGTTATGTTACTCCCTTATATACAAATTAGGGGCCAAATTGTTAAAATTTGACTTTTAAAGCATAGCTTAGCAATCTTTTTAGTACACCTATGGACGAAATTAAACACCTGATCAGTAAGGAATTACGCGATTTTGAAAGCAAATTTGCAGACTCTGTAAAAAGTCATGTCCCCCTGCTGGACAGGATCATGCATTACATCGTTAAACGCAAAGGAAAGCAGATCAGGCCCATGTTTGTACTCCTTTCTGCAAAACTATTCAGTAACGACATACAGGAAGCTACCTACAGAGCCGCTGCACTTGTAGAACTTCTTCATACAGCCACTCTCGTTCATGATGATGTTGTGGATGATGCCAATGAAAGACGTGGATTTTTCTCTATCAACGCTTTGTGGAAAAATAAGATCGCAGTGCTTGTAGGAGATTATTTACTATCTAAAGGATTGTTATTGTCTCTTAATAATAATGACTTCAGATCTTTACAGATACTCTCCGAAGCCGTAAAGGAAATGAGCGAAGGCGAATTACTCCAGATAGAGAAAACACGCAAGCTTAATATTAAAGAAGATATCTACTTCGAAATTATCCGCCGTAAAACAGCCTCCCTGCTGGCATCTGCCTGTGCTGCAGGCGCATGGAGCACCACTGCAGATGAGGAAATCACAGAAAAGATGCGCCTGTTCGGGGAAAAGGTGGGAGTCGCCTTCCAGATCAAAGATGACCTCTTCGATTATGGTTCTGACAAAATAGGCAAACCTACCGGCATAGATATCCGGGAAAAAAAACTCACACTACCTCTTATTTATACACTCGAACATGCCACTACTGAAATCAGACGCCGTATTATCAATATTGTGAAGAATCACAACACAGATAAAGAACGTGTAGCTGAAGTCATAGAACTGGTGAAAGCATCGGGAGGTATTGAATATACCAGAGATAAAATGTTCGAATACAGGGACGAAGCCCTTGCAATCCTCCACAGTCTTCCCGAAAATGACATCCGGGCAGGGTTAGAAACGCTCGTTAGATATACAACAGACCGTACTTTTTAAAATATAAAACCTATCTTCCGACAAAAGAGACAATTTAACCTTCTTTAGATACTACAACTAATACGCCTTGATGCAAAAACGCTGGACAGTAAGATCTTATCAACCTAAACAGGAAACATTGCTACAGTCCCTACTGCGCATACACCCCCTGTTATGCAGGTTACTGGTACAGCGGGGAATGCATACGTATGAAGAATCCCGGTTATTTTTCCGCCCTACCCTGGCCGATCTTCACGATCCCTGGTTAATGAAAGACATGGACAAAGCGGTTTCCCGCATTGAACATGCCTTTTTCATGAAAGAAAAAATACTGGTATTCGGAGATTACGATGTGGACGGTACCACTGCCGTGGCTACTGTATATGATTTTCTGCACGCCTTATATGATAATATAGAATTTTATATCCCTCATCGCTACCGCGAAGGATATGGTATATCCACTCAGGGTATAGAATATGCACGTGATAATGACGTAAAACTTGTGATAGCACTGGATTGCGGCATTAAAGCCGTAGAACAGATCACCTGGGCAAAAGAAAATGGGATTGATTTTATAATATGTGATCACCACCTGCCGGATGCTATACTTCCTCCGGCTGTAGCGATATTAAACCCTAAACAATACGACTGTCCTTATCCATATAAAGAACTGAGTGGCTGCGGTATTGGCTATAAGCTGATCTCCGCTTTTGCACAGAAACAGAATGTACCTGAACAAAGCGTTCACCGTTATCTTGACCTGGTAGCTACCAGCATTGCAGCGGATATCGTTCCCATGACAGGTGAAAACAGGGTGCTGGCTTTTCATGGACTTAAAAAGGTAAATGAATCCCCCCTTCCCGGTATACAAGCCCTGATACAGCTGAGTGGACTGAAAGAACAACTCACCATCTCTAACCTGGTATTCGTAATTGCACCACGTGTAAACGCTGCCGGTAGAATGGATGATGCCCGTAAAGCCGTTAACCTTTTCGTAGAAACAGATATGGAAAAGGCTATGGAAATTGCGAAAGTATTACACGCAGATAACTTCGACCGTAAAGAAGTAGACAGCACTATTACTAAAGAAGCAGTTGCCATTATAGAAAATGATATAGAATTACAAGGACGCAAATCAACAGTACTCTATAAACCGGACTGGCATAAAGGTGTGGTGGGGATTGTTGCCTCCCGTCTTATAGATAAACATTATTACAGACCCACTATCATTCTGACACTCAGCAATGATAAAGTTGCGGGCTCGGCCCGCTCTGTGACCGGATTTAATGTATACGAGGCTATCCATAAATGTAAAGATCTTCTTGAAAACTATGGTGGTCACTTTTATGCTGCCGGCATGACGCTGAAGCCCGAAAATGTTCCTGCCTTCCAGGAACGGTTTGAGCAGGTAGTTGCTGAAAGCATAGACCCCGAGCTGCTGAAGCCGGAAATAGTGATCGACACAGAGATCACATTACACGATATTACACCCAAGTTTTTCAGAATACTCCAGCAATTTGAACCACTGGGACCCGACAATCTCCGTCCGGTTTTCCTGGTAAGAAATGTAATGGACAGCGGGTATTCCCGTCTCGTAAAAGATGAACACATAAAATTTTCTGTAAAACAGGGTAGATCATCTATCTCTCACACAGGTATCGGATTCTACATGTCCGAAAAATTCCCCATTGTATCCGGTCATCAACCATTTGATATGGTTTTTACCATTGATGAAATAGAATGGAATGGTAAAATGAATCTGCAGTTAAAAGTCATCGATATCAGAAGTTCGAATCCCTGAGATTGTAGAGCTATTATCACAATTTGCTTATCATTCATCATTTTGGGTAATTCTCACTTTCTCACATAAAAAATCCCGTCCGGGTTATATACCACAGACGGGATTTATACTTATACATTTATTATCTAGTTCCTTTTCTCACCTTCCATTAATTCCACACTTCTGTTCACAAAAGCAGTAAGGTCCGCACCTGTCAACAGGTTTTGTGATAACAACGCCAGATCGGCCAGGTTACGCACTTTCTTCTGTTGTCTTTCCTCATCACCTTCATTCAGGATCTGCAAATAAATAGGATGATTTGCGTTTACTGTCATATTGATCTCATCAGGCATACTGGCATACCAGCTCATTCCACTACCACCGGCTGCTGCCATATCTTTCATACGACGCATTAATTCCGGACGGGTTACGATTACCGGCTGTGCTTCTGCACTCAGCCCTTTGAGTTCTACTTTAACATGCAGCTGTGGCAGGTGACCAAACAACTCTTTCAGTTTTGTTTCCTGGTCCTGCGTAAGTACGCTGTCTGCTTTCTCATTCTGGTCAATCAGGTTATCAGCGATATCTGCATCCACACGGGTAAAGGATACTTTTTCCCATTTAGATTCCATTGTGTTGATAAACGCGGCGTCCACCAGCGTATCCATCTTCACAATTTTATATCCTTTGTTTTTAGCAGCCTGTATATAACTATCCTGTTGAATAGGATTAGTTCCGTACAGGATTACCAGGTTACCATCTTTATTAGTTTGCAAAGCGGCAGCTTCCTGTTTGTATTCTTCCAGTGTATAATATTTGCTGGCATCCACATCCTGCATGATCAGGAACTTGTTCCCTTTTTCCTGGAACTTGTCGTCTGTCATCATGCCATATTTGGCAAACAAACCGATAGATTCCCATTTTTCTTCAAAACCAGGACGGTCATTGCGGAATATTTCATCCAGCTTATCCGCTACTTTCCTTGTAATGTAAGCACTGATCTTTTTCACATTTGGATCTCCCTGCAGATAACTTCTGCTTACATTCAGTGGAATATCCGGACTGTCAATAACACCATGCAGTAACATCAGGAATTCAGGGACGATATCTTTTACTTCATCAGTTACAAATACCTGGTTGGAATAAAGACTGATCTTATCCTTCTGTATTTCGTAGCTCTTATTGATCTTAGGGAAGTAAAGAATACCTGTAAGACTGAAAGGATAATCCACATTCAGATGAATCCAGAACAGTGGTGGTTCTGAAAAAGGATATAATTCCTTGTAAAAACTCTGATAATCTTCAGTAGTTAATTCACTCGGCTTTTTAGTCCAGGCAGGACTTGTATTATTAATCTGTTTGTCGCCAAACTTCACAGGTACGGGCAGGAACTTACAGAATTTTTCAAGGATGGTCTGTATGCGATGCTCATCCAGGAACTCCTCACTCTCTTCATTGATATGCATCACGATGTCAGTACCGCGATCTTCTTTAGTCGTCTCTTCCAGTGTATATTCCGGACTGCCATCACATTCCCAGCGAACAGCAGCAACGCCTTCCTTATGAGATTTGGTAATGATCTCCACTTCATTGCTCACCATGAAGGAAGAATAGAACCCTAAGCCAAAATGGCCGATTATATTCGTTCCGTCACCCTGACCTTTATACTTAGTCAGGAACTCTTCTGCACCTGAAAAAGCTACCTGGTTAATGTATTTATCTACTTCTTCTGCCGTCATACCAACCCCACGGTCGGAAATAGTCAGCGTTTTTTTCTCTTTATCCAGTTTTACAGTTATTTCCAGGGCGCCCAGCTCGCCTTTGAACTCGCCAACACTGGCAAGGGTTTTCAGCTTTTGGGTCGCATCAACTGCATTGCTCACCAGCTCGCGGATAAAGATCTCATGATCCGAATAGAGGAATTTTTTGATAATGGGGAAAATGTTCTCTGTTTGAACACGTATTGCGCCTTTCTGCATGGGTGTCAATTTTTAAAGAAGGGGTTCCAAAGGACATGCCAGCAGACAGATAGCTGACAAACTGTCCGCCTTATCTTAACAAATAATTCATGCACAGACCTTTAGAACTCTAACACAAATATTGTAGTTTTAATGACCATTATTAGCTTGAATACATTATAGTCATTACCCACCCCTGATAAACTGTCTTTTTACATGAAGAAAACTCTACTCCCGTTTCTTGTGGTTATCGGTTTTTCCCACGCCTATGCGCAGACACAGCCGTCTCCACAACCGTTGCCTTACCAGCAGACATTTGATGCCCTGCCCTCCTCTTCCACCACCTACCCGGATGGCTGGCAGGGATGGACACTCACTGGTTCCCCTTCTGCCGTTTTTAACACCGCCACTCCGTCAGCAGATAAAGCGCTGGCTACCGGTACTGCTTCCAGCACTACCAATGGGGTATATAATTACAATGGTAAACTGGGGTTCCTCAATAGTGGCAGTGCAGACAATTCCCTGGTATTGGCCATTAATACAAGCGGACAGGTAAATATCTCTTTGCAATATGATGTGATGACACTGCGCAATCCCTACGATGGCACCAGTAATACCCGCATCAATGAGGTGATCCTGCAATACCGCATAGGTAGTACCGGCAGTTTTACCAACATCACCGGTACGGAATATCAGAATACGACAACCACGCAAACTACTTCCGGAGTGACAACTCCGCTGGACCCTGCGACTAAAACACTGGTATTACCGGCTGACTGTAACAACCAGTCTCTCGTGCAGCTCCGTTGGGTAAACAGGCAGGTAAGCGGTGCCGGCTCACGTCCTTCCTTTGCTGTAGATAACATAATAGCAGGAGGCAGCGGCGCGGATACAACTCCTCCTGCCATCATAACACTGCTGCCGGCAAATGGCGCTACTGACATCGCTCCGACTACACAGCCTGTTATTACCTTCACTGAGAACATACAGGCTGGCAGCGGACAGCTTATGCTACATGATGTTACGACAGGTACACAACAGGCATTTCCGGTAAGCGGCCTTACTATCAGTAACGCTGCCCTTACTTTAACAACAGCCCTTCACCCTCTGCACACCTACTTTATTACATTAGACAGCGCTGCCATACTGGACCTGAGCGGTAATGCCTTTGCAGGTATTACAGACAGCACAACATGGCGGTTCAGCACCGGCGCTCAACAACTTATTTTTGATTTCAATAACTGCACTTCCGGTACCGGTACCCTTAGCGGTTTCACCCAATATAGCCTGAGCGGCGCTCAGGTATGGGACTGTACCACATTCGGACAAAACAGCACTAATGGCGTACAGATCAACGGTTATAGTGGCGGACCGGTTGAAAATGAGGACTGGCTGATATCTCCGGCATTTGACCTCACCGGGTTCGATTACCCGCTGCTGGGTTTTGCCAGCCGGACTACCTTCGCCGGCCCTACCCTGCAACTGCTGGTATCTACCAATTACAGCGGAACCGGCAATCCTCACAATGCCACCTGGACTGCCATTAACGGGCGCTTCCCCCAGTTGCTGTCTGATGTATGGAAAACATCTGACAGTATAAATTTAGCCGCCTATAAGCAGGCCAGCGTGTATGTAGCGTTTGTATACACTGCTTCCCCTGCACTTGGCGCCGCCCGCTGGACAATAGATGACGTACATATTGGCAACAGCGCTACCGCACCGCTGCCTACAATCGATAAAAGCCCTGCCAGCATTGACTTCGACTATATACCTGCCGGACAGCAATCAGCTCCTCAGTCGTTTGCCTTCCAGGGCAACGACTTCACAGGTAACCTGACAATCACCGCTTCCACAGGATTCCTCCTGGCCAAAGACAGCAGCGGTTCCTACAGTCCGTCGCTGACTTACACCGCGGCACAGGCAGACAGCCTTCAGACTGCCTGGGTGAAGTTCCTGCCTGCAACCGCCAACCAGGCTTACAGCGGCAGTATCAGCTTCTCAGGCATCAGCACTCCTGATATTACACTTTCCGGTACTTCCCTCCGTTCACTGAAAGTGGTGAACTGGAACATAGAATGGTTTGGCAGCCCGGTACAGAACCCGGCCAACGATAGCCTGCAACAGGCCAATGTGACCACTATCCTCAAAAAGCTGGATGCTGATATTTTCGCCCTGGCAGAAGTTGTGGATACTGCCCGGTTCAGAACGGTAGTAAGCCAGTTGAACGGATATAGTTACATACTCTCCGACTTTGGCTCTTATGCAGACAGCATCGCAGATCCTGACTATATCTCTGCCCAGAAACTGGCCTTTGTCTATAAAACGTCCATTGTCAGCAGCCTTCGCGCTTATGGCATATTAAGAAAAGGGGGTAGCAGTAACGCCTATTATAATTGGTCTTCCGGCCGCTTCCCCTTCCTCATGGAAGCAAAAGCGAAGCTGAATGGTGACAGTGCGCTGATCAATTTTATACTGATCCATGCGAAAGCCAATACAGGCACCGCAGCAGAAAAGATCACTTCCTGGCAGCGCCGGAAAGACGGCAACCTGGAATTAAAGGATTCCCTGGACGCACAATACCCTTCCGGCAACTTCGTGGTCCTTGGTGATTTCAATGATGCACTGAATAAAACCATCACCACGGAAAAAGCACCGGATACTACGACCTCTTACATAGATTTCATGAATGATACCATTCATTATAAACCACTTACGCTGCCGCTCGCCCTGGCCGGACAACAATCCACCACCTCTTATAATACGGTGATAGATAATGTGTTAGCCTCAGATGAAATGGGAGTATCTTATGTACCTGGCTCTGCCCGTGTGCGTAAGGAAGTGGAAAAGCTGGTAGGCAGTTACAGTACCACCACTACAGACCACTACCCGGTACAAACCAGTTACAACCTGCATACCCTGGCGAATCCGTTGCCTGTTAATAACTTCACTGCTGTTGAAGATTCAGGTAATGTGAAAATCAGCTGGCAGACGCCGTACGAGATCAATGCTGCCTGTTTTGTGGTGGAACGCTCCCGTAATATGCGCAACTTTGACGCAATAGATACGATTACAGCACATGGTACTGTTAACCTGCCCAGCAGTTATCTTACTTATGATACCCGTCCGTGGCTGGGATTATCTTTTTACCGTCTCAGAATAGTTGGAAAAGATGGTACTGTTACTTATAGTGATACACAAAGAGTTGTAGTGACACTCAGGGATATCTGGAAAAAACTTTTCTGGTGTATCTTTGGTCACCAGTTGCAGATATGGCTGGACATGGAAAAATACGGACCGGCTCAGTTACAACTGATTGACTTACAAGGTCATATCAGGTATCAGTCTCAGATTACGGTCAACAAAGGCAGAAATTTTAAAACATTGGATATCAATAATTTACCAACAGGCATATACTTCCTTCGCGTACAAAGCCTGGAAGGGTCTCAGGTAAGTAAGGTTTTTGTAAACCACTAATCTTTTTTGAAAACCAAAGAGGCCGTTTCCATTCCGGGAACGGCCTTTTATTTGCTCGTCTCCACATTTTGAGTATCTTTGCACTCCAAATTTTTTTATTAACAATTTTCTAAAATCAGGGAAATTATGAACTACGAATTGATGGTGATCTTTACCCCTGTGCTTTCTGAGGAAGACTACAAAGTCGCCCAAAAGAAATTCGCCGATATCATTAAAGATAATGGTGGCGAAGTTACGCACGAAAATCCCTGGGGATTAAGATCACTGGCGTACCCTATTCAGAAAAAGACTACAGGTATGTATCTTGTTCTGGAATACACTGCGCCATCCGACCTCAATGAGAAGCTGAAAATTCAGCTCAACCGCGACGAAAATGTATTACGTCACATGGTTACCGCACTTGACAAATACGCTGTTATCTACAATAACCGCAAAAGGCATGGCGCGAACACTGATTCTAAAACCGTAGAAGCTTAAAATTATGGCAGTAAAACAAGAAATTAAGTACTTAACGGCCGTAAAAACCGAGAAACGTCAGAAGAAATACTGCCGTTTTAAGAAAATGGGCATCCGGTATGTGGATTACAAAGACGGAGAATTCCTGAAGAAATTCCTGAACGATCAAGGTAAAATGTTACCTCGCCGTATCACAGGTAACTCTCTGAAATTCCAGCGCAAAGTAGCCCAGGCTATTAAAAAAGCCCGTCAACTGGCTTTGTTGCCTTACGTTACTGACCTTTTAAAGTAAACCTCAGCGAATCCTGATGTAAATCGGGAAGTAAAAGGTGCTTAAAACCGACTAACAATGCAAGTAATCTTAATACAAGACGTAGATAACCTGGGCCAGAAGAATGAACTGGCTGCCGTGAGAAACGGTTATGCCAGAAACTTTCTGATTCCGCAGAAATTTGCGGTAGAAGCCAGTCCTTCCAACATGAAGCAACTGCAGGAACGCCTGAAGGTGCAGAAAGCCAAGGAAGAGAAAATGTTGGCTGAAATCGCCAAAGTGGTGGAAGTGCTGAAAGCAGGCCCTGTTAAAATTGGCGCTAAAACCGGTACATCCGGTAAGATATTCGGTAGCGTAACCGGCGTGCAGATTGCACGTGCTATTAAAGAGCAAAAAGGTTATGAAATCGACCGTCGCCGCATCCACATCCTGGATGATGTAAAAGAATTAGGTACATACAAAGCGAGACTGGATTTCGGTAAAGGCAATGAAGCTGAACTGGAATTTGAAGTAGTAGCTGAGTAAGACTCAAATATCTTTAGTTTAAAAGGTCCCGGGCTCCGTCCCGGGATTTTTTTGTTCCCCCCATGCCCACTATCTTTGTTCCGTCATATGAAAAAATACCTGCCGCTCCTACTGCTAACATTATCCATCGCTGCCTGCCATCAGAAAACGGCCAGCAATACCTCTATCGATTCTACAGCACGACCCAAAGCTCAACCTGCCGATATTGCTACAGACACATTTCAGATGGGGAATAAAAACTTTCTTGTATATGACATGGATCCGGCTGAATCCCCCTTTACCGAAGAACCGGCAATAGAGTCTGATAGTGCAGAACTTACCCTCCTGCGTCATGATAAAAACGGACATGTAAAGCGGCTCGGCGATTCATTAATCATTACACTGGAGAATGGACGCCATATAGTATTGGCCAGTAATGCACATCCTAAACATGATGACAGCTATACGGAATATACTTATACCGGTTACCTCCCGGATATAAAACAATACGGCATATTCGGTACTTATTATGAATCAACAGATTTCTTACTGGTAGATCAGACCACAGGTGTAACTACCCATACCTGGGGTGCTCCTATTATCTCTCCTGATAAAAAATACTTCCTCTGCCCTTCTTATGACCTGGAAGCCGGTTTCACTGCCAATGGTTTTCAATTGTATTCTTACGTGAACGGTACGATCACACCTGTAGGAGAAATAGAACTCGATAACTGGGGTCCCGGCCAGGTAAAATGGATAGATAATAACACATTCGTTGCCGAACATATCAGTCTGGATTCAACTATGAATAAGGTGATTAAACCTGTTAAAATAGTAATGCAG
The DNA here is from genome assembly GCF_009758125.1 of Chitinophaga oryziterrae. GTDB lineage: Bacteria > Bacteroidota > Bacteroidia > Chitinophagales > Chitinophagaceae > Chitinophaga > Chitinophaga oryziterrae. The sequence continues at coordinate 345,867 of NZ_WRXO01000001.1, read as the reverse complement.
TAACTACGCTATACAGAACAAAATATTTTTGGGATGGGGTAAATAAAGTAACTTCCTGATAAAGTCCTTTTGTATGAAAACTATGTGGATCTCTGCCCTGATTGTATGCATTTTTGCGATCATTACCCCGGCGCAACAGAGTTTTGCCCAGGCGCCTATGCAGAATATTGAGGGAAATGTCAATGCCATAATGAGCAAACTCAATACAGCACTGACATTTACAGATGTACAAAAAACGAAGTTACCGGAAGTGATAACCGCTTTTCTCAACCAGCGCTCCCTTATTCTCCCGCTGGCCGGCAGCAATCCCAAAACCTACGATACAAAGCTGAATAGCATGCATAACGGGTTTTACAGGAAGCTGAAAAGTATTTTAACCGCAGATCAGTATGCCAGATTCCTGACATTGAAACCGGCAGATAATGATACTACCAATGTATTATCGCAATTGTATTACTGAGCCCAGGCCTTTCTCAAAAACCGCAGCCAGTTACCATGCATCACATTCTCCACATCGGTATCAGTATATCCTCTTTTCTTTAAAAGATCCGGGATCTTCTGCAGGTCTGCAATAGTTTCCAGGTCATAAGGACATTGCTCTTTCCCAAAAGCCCCGTCCAGGTCCGATCCAATCCCTACATGCAAAGTATTACCCGCCAACTGGCAGATATGGTCCATATGATTGATCACCACATCCAGAGAAGCTCCCATTGCCTTCGGCTCTGATACGCCTCTTACCCAGCCAGGTACCATCATCCAGGCATCCATCGCACCGCCTATCACGGCTCCCCGGCTAACCAGTTCTTTTATCATGTCATCAGAGAACTGGCGGTTATGGTTCACCAGCGCCCGGCAATTATTATGACTGGCCCATACTGGTCCGTTAAAATGTTTCAGTGCTTCCCAGAAACTATCATCGCATAAATGCGTAGCATCCAGGATAATGTTCAGGCGTTCCATTTCCTTTAACAGGGCATGTCCACGCTCTCCCATAAAACCGGTAGCATCCGTTCCCTGTGCATAACGGCCAGGGCCATAATGCGCGGGACCTACTGCCCGTAAACCATTCTTATACGCCCTTTCAAGATAGCTGACGTTCACGATAGAATCAGCTCCTTCCAGGCTGAGAATATAACCGATAGGTTTGTTGGTATTAGGTGTTCCATCATTCCATAATGCCAGGTGTTTTTCCAGAGATGCCAGGTCGGTGACAGGTGTAATCTCCCCTTCCTCTTCCATCGTTTTATACCAGGCAAGCTGTCCCTGCGTCTGTGCCCAGGCCTGCTCAGGAGAGAACCAGCCCGGTAATGGATTGTCCGGAGCTACATAGCGCGCGATTTGCGTTCCTGCTACCAGCCCGATATTACCTTTGCGCAACTCCGGGAAGGATACCACTCCTTTGGCCCTGTCCGGCTTATCTGTCATTCCCGCTTCACGCTTCCTGATATCATTTACAGGCAACCGCAGATCACGGTTCCATTCCATTGCATTCATACTAAGATCCAGGTGCGCATCTATAGCAAACATGTTATTATTTTTAGATCATGATCTTCCTGTCCCTCGCTACAACTTTCCATTGTGCAATGCAGGTATTGTTTTCGATTACATTTGCCCGTTCGTATAAAGCAACGGTAGGACAGATATGATAAGGTACCCCGTAGAAAACGGTACCTATCTGGTATAACGATGTATCTGCTACTTTCACTACCAGGTGTTCTTCACTTTGTGATACAATCTCTACACCCGGCACATTCAGAAAATGTACACGTGGCTGCGGATTTTCCGCTGCTATAGATTTATGTCCCAGATCCAGGCATAAACGTTCCTGATCTATGACAGAGATTACTCTTGTTATTACCAATGCAGCATATTCAAAACCCTGTTCCGGTATATGCTGACGGTATCCCCAGTCCCAGAAGATAAATGTACCGGGACTGCATTCCACACCGGGGCGTGCCGCATGAAAAAGATAGGTCGGTGTTCCTCCTGCAATGATTAAAGGGGCAGGTGATCCGCTGTCTGTGATAGCCTGCGCTAACGCCTGCACAGGCGTAAATGCGGCGTCGCATTTTTCCTTGCGCACAGCAGCATCCTCATCATGCAGATGACCATCATATGCATGCAGGCCCAGGGGATGGATACCCGGCAGATGCTCCAGTTCCTGGTATAATGCCAGGGCAGCTTCTCCCGGAACAATGCCGGTCCGGTTCATACCCACGTTCAGGTCCAGGTACACCGGCATCACCAGTTCCGCAGTTGCAAAACAGGCAGCAATAGCAATTGCAGCGGTACTGTTATCTGTTAAACAGGAGAATTTAGTATCCGGATATTGCTGTACAATATCCAGCAGCCTGCTTACTTTAGGCCCTACCGGCTGATAGGCCAGTAATACATCAGTTGCACCCGCAAGGCCAAGCATTTCTGCTTCGGCAATAGTGGCGCACTTGAACTTATGAATTCCCTCTTCCATCAACAACTGCACGGCCTCTGTCATTTTACTGGTCTTTACGTGAGGTCGTAAACGCTGTACATCATTTACTGTTGCTTTCAGCGCCAGGATGTTGTCGCGCATACGCTCTGTGTAAACCAGTAACGCAGGGGAGTCTACAGTGTTGATGTTATGAACTTCGTACCAATGCATAATTGTCAGATTAATATAACTCAAACAACGCTTCTACTTCTACCGGTATATTATCGGGCAATGAACCCATACCTACCGCGCTACGCACGCCTATACCATTCTCTTCACCCCATATTTTTGCAAACAGTTCACTACAACCATTTATTACATACGGATGGCGGCCAAAGTCAGGTGTACAATTCACCATTCCCAATACTTTGATCACTCTTTTGATTTTATCAAGACTGCCAATGTTGGCAACAATCGTAGACAACATCGTCAATCCTACCTGACGTGCAGCCAGCTTACCCTGTTCAATATCCATCTCGCTACCGATACGACCAATAATCAGGCTCTTATCATCCTGTACCGGACCATGTCCTGATAAATAAAGATATTTACCGTCTACCAGACATGGCTTATATACACCCAGTGGTGTTGGTGCAGGTGGTAATGATAATCCTAATGCTTTAAAATTTTCTGTAGCTGACATATAATTCACTGTTTTATAGACTAAAGATATAATTATACAAATAAACTAAGTAGCAGACAAACACCCAGCCCTACCACAGATACAATCGTTTCCATCACTGTCCAGGTTTTAAAAGTATCCTTTACTGATAAATTGAAATATTCCTTGAACATCCAGAAACCACCGTCATTCACATGAGAGAACATAAGACTTCCTGCACCTGTTGCCAATACCATCAGGGAAGGATTGATAGAAGAACTCGCTACAATAGGCGCTACAATACCGGCTGTTGTTAACCCTGCTACCGTAGCAGAACCTACACTTACACGGATCAGTGCAGCAATACTCCATGCCAGTAACAACGGATTCATATGCATATTCCGAAAGCCGGTTTCTATCACCTTACTCACGTTGCTGTCCAGTAACATCTGCGTCAGTGCACCGGAACCACCTATGATCAGGATGATCACAGATACATCCCTGATCGCTTCATCCAGCAAGCTCATTACTTTTTTTACAGGTGTGCCTCTGCGTAATCCCAATATGTAGATACCATTAAATACGGCCAGCAACATCACGATTACAGGATCACCGAGCCAGGTCGCTACTTTGAAGCAGACGCTACCGGGTGCTACCACCAGTTTCAGTAAAGCAGTACCCGCCAGCAAAATCACCGGCAGTAAGGCTGCAAGGATACTATTCAACATGGAAGGCAACTGCTCTTCCGGTAATGCGGCAATGTTAAAAAGCGGTGCAGGCTCCTGTGTATATTTCTTAAGAAAGCGACTGAATACCGGCCCTGCAAGTATAATGGAAGGAATGGCCACTACCATGCCAAGTAATAATGTGATACCCATGTTTGCATGAAAGGTACCTACCAATGCAGTGGGAGAAGGATGGGGAGGCAGATAACCATGCGTAACCGATAAGGACGCCAGCATAGGAATACCGAGATATACAGCCGGTAGTTTTGTACGGGCGGCTACCGTAAAAATAAGCGGCACCATCAACACAAAACCAATATTATAAAACAAAGGAATACCTACGATAAACCCTGTCAGCATCAGCGACCACTGCACATATTTACGGCCAAACACATGCATCAGTCCATTGGCTATACGCTGTGCTGCTCCGCTCTCTGCTACCAGTTTGCCGAGCATACTGCCAAACACAATAATGATCACCAGTGATCCCAGTGTTTTACCAATACCAGTCTGCACAGACTGGGTAATATCTGCGATCTTCATTCTCAACGCCAACCCCATGAACAGACATACGACCAGGAAGGCGATAAACGTATTTAGCCGGAGATAAGCAACGAGGAATACCAACAACAAAATTGAAAGCAGAACAACTAATATGGCCATGAATAAGTATTAAGTGTTGGTAACTGTTTTTATTCGTAACGTAATGCAACAATAGGATCCAGCCGGGAGGCTTTAATAGCAGGATAAATACCTGAAATCAATCCCACCGCGGCACAGGTAATAATACCAAGGAATATCCACAACCAGGGCACAATAAAGCTGGTTTTCAATAATACAGAAACAAGATTTCCTACCAGCATTCCCAGGAATACCCCCAGCATTCCCCCTAAAGTACTGATGATAATGGCCTCATATACAAATTGACGGCGAATAGTAAAACGGGTAGCTCCCAGCGCTTTATTAACCCCTATTTCACGTGTACGTTCTGCTACAGATACCAGCATGATATTCATCAATCCGATAGCTGAACCCAACAATGTAATAACACCAATTGCACCGGCAGCAAATGTCACTTTGCTTAAACTGCTGAACAGCATTTCTGCAATACTGTCACTCTTACTGATATAGAAATTATCATCTTCATTAAGATGCAGGTGACGGATGATCCTCATCAGACCCGTAGCTTCGCCCACTGCGGCATCCATCCTGGTAACATCTTTCACGGAAACGCCTACGTTGTAGGACATATTCGGCCTGTTAAAGATCCTGCGTGTATTATTCACCGTAGTGATCACTACATTATCTGCACTCATAAATCCACCGCTTCCCTTGACTGCCAGCAAGCCTACTATACGGTAACGCACATTCCCTACCCGTATACTGCTGTTAATAATGTTCTTTCGATTATCCCCAAATAGCTTTTTAGCTACATCTTCCCCTATGATGACCACATTACGGCCCGACTGCACATCCAGCTCATTCAGGTTACGTCCTTCCTTCAGCCCGTAACTGGACGATTCCAGGTAATTCTCATCCCCTCCTATCATGCGCACATTGGGATTTGTCTTTTTCTCTCCCCTGTATACAGTAGCGGAAGTGGTCGCCACCGTGGAAAGACTTACCGAGGCAGGGAAAGTAAACCGCTCTTTAAAATCCCTGGCTTCCACATAGGTAATAGGAATATTACTGTTGGAGGTTTTCACCTTCTTTACGTTCTTATTCCCTTTGGTAGGACCATCGTCCCTTCCCATACGGATCCTCAGAGCCCTGCTCTGTATGGAAAAGCTGTTAGCTCCCATATTGGCAAAGCTGCTGTAAATGCTGCCTTTCATACTGTCAATGGCAGTTAATATGCCCACCAGGGCCATAATACCAAAAGCTATAATAGCAATGGTAAGCCCTGCGCGCAAACGATTTGCACTTACAGAGCGGTATGCGAGGGAAAAGATGTCACGGGATTGCATGATTTAAAGTTAATAAAAACTTTTTTTCCGCTACTTTTATTACATAAAAGGCCCGACAACCATAAAGGAGATTGCAAAAAGGCTCAACCTGGCTAAATCTACAGTCTCAAGAGCGCTGCACGACCACCCAAGTATTGGGCTGAGGACCCGCATGCAGGTACAGGCACTGGCCAAAGAACTACATTACGAGCCTAACCAGACCGCCATCTTCTTCCAGCAAAAAAAGACGTTCACCATAGGTATTGTATTGCCAGAGCTGTCAGAAGCTTTCTTTTCCGCTGCCATCAGCGGTATAGAGGATACGGCAAACAAACATAATTACATGGTCCTTCTGGGGCAATCCCATGATGATGAATCCCGGGAAAAAAAGATCGTGGAGATAATGAAAAATCACCGGGTAGATGGCCTCCTGGTATCCATCGCCAAGAATACAGCGGATTATTCCCACTTTGAGATGCTGAAGCATTATGATATCCCGGTAGTATTTTTCGACCGTATCCCCAATCTTACTGATATTCACTACGTTGCCTGCAATATGCAGTCAGGCACACTGCAGGCGGTCTCTTTATTACTCGAACAGGGACACCGGGTAATAGGTATGATCAACGGACCGGAAAAACTGATTGCCAGTCAGCAACGCACCAGCGGCTATCAACAGGCCTTACAAAAACGCCGGTTAAAATTCGACGCCAGCCTGATCGTATCCTCAGACCTCACCAAAGAAGGCACCCGTGCTGCCATGCGGCAATTGCTGGCGCATAAAAGAAAGGTTACGGCCATTGTTGCCTTTAATGACTATGTGTCTCAGGATGCCGTGCAATATGCCCTGGAACAACACCTGGAAATCAACAAAGACATCACCTTTGTCAGTTACGCCAATCTTCCCCTCAGTAGTTACATGGCTTACCCTCCCTTCGCTTCTGTAGAACAATATCCCTATCAGCAGGGACAGAAAGCCACTGAAATATTACTGGAACTACTGGCGGCACCTGGTAAAACGGACACTTTCCACAACATTACCCTCGACTCCCGTCTGGTACTTGCTCCAGGGAGATAAAATTTGCGCAACCGTTTGCGTTTACTTTCTATCAATCTTCTTCATAAGTTTGGGATATCAGTAATCATTTCAACCAAAAACATGCAGGCTACGATACTAGCAGCTTACGGATTAGTGGAGGACGAATGTAATATTCAGCCTTTCGGAAGTGGCCTTATCAATACCACGTGGAAAGTAACGTGTGGAGACCGCTCTTATATCTTACAACGTATCAATCACCAGGTATTTAAAAAACCTGCGCTGATAGCACAGAATATTCAAAACATAGGAGACCACTTTAGCCTTCATCATCCCGGCTATTTCTTTGTAATGCCAGTACAAACACTGGACAACAAAGGGCTGGTAATTACAGAAAATGGGGAGTATTTCCGCTTACAGCCCTTTGTTTCAGACTCTGTGAGTTATGATGTGGTGATGAGTGAGGACCTGGCCTTCGAAGCTGCCCGTCAGTTTGGGAAATTCACCCGTCTGTTATCAGCAATAGATATCAATACGATACAGGTGACCTTACCGGATTTCCATAACCTCACCCTGAGATACGAACAGTTTGAACAGGCAGTAATAAATGGTAATCCCGAGAGAATAAAAGAGTCAGCGGCACTCATCCAGGCCATACGCCGGTATCAGTTCATCACAGCTACTTTTGAAACGATCAAGCAGCATCCTGGTTTCAAAACTAGGGTAATGCATCATGATACCAAGATAAACAACGTACTGTTTGATAAAGCTGGTAATGGCCTTTGCGTGATTGATCTGGACACTGTGATGCCTGGTTATTTCATCAGTGATTTCGGAGATATGATGCGTACGTACCTGTCGCCGGCGAATGAAGAAGAAGCGGATTTCAGTAAGATAGAAGCCAGAGAACCATATTTCAAAGCAATAGTAGACGGATACCTGGGAGAGTTGAAAGAAGAGTTAAGTCATGAAGAGATAAGACATATGATTTACGCAGGCCAGTTCATGGTATACATGCAGTGTATCCGTTTCTTAACAGATTATCTGAATAATGATGCCTATTACGGCGCAAAATATGAAAAACATAACCTGGTAAGAGCAGGGAATCAGCTCACGTTATTGGATAGAATCACAGAAAAAGAAGCAGAATTTTTTCAAGCGGTCGCCATGCACGGCAGCTCTGTTGCATGATAATCTTACAACGACCGTGTCGTTTGAAAAGCAGCACCACCAAAGAACAAAACCGGCCATGTGGCCGGTTTTGTCGTTTTATAACAATCAGGTTATAATCAGATAAGCTGTAATAATAATCCAGGGAATACACCCAGAATGATCACGATGGCAGCAGTCACCACCAGCATGAATTTAAACCCGCCGGTAATCTCCGACGTCTTCGGTTCGCCCTGTTTAAAGAACATGGCAATGATCACCCTGAAATAATAGTATACACTGATAGCCGCACAAAGCACCGCAACAATCACCAGCCAAAGCAGGTTACCCTGTTGTACGGCGGCTGTCAGCACAAAGTATTTCGCAAAGAACCCTGCGGTAAGCGGAATACCTGCCAGTGAGAACAGGAATATAGTAGTGGTAACAGCCAGCAGCGGTTGTGTACGTGCCAGGCCATTGAAACCATCAAAAGTATAATCTTTTAATTTGATCAGTACTGCAAACACACCGATCGTCGCTACGCTGTAAGCAGCAGCATACAGAATGATCCCTTTTGTAGCCATGTCATTCAGTGCAATAACAGACAGCAGCATAAATCCTGCCTGCGCGATACTGGAATACGCCAGCATACGCTTTACACTCTGCTGGAACACAGCGGTGAAATTACCAATGATCAGTGTTACAGCGGTAATGATAGACAACAGCAGTTGCCAGTGTGCGCTGAGGGCCCCTCCTGCAAATGCGACATGGAAAATGCGGATAAAAGCGATGAAACCACCTGCCTTCACTACAGTTGCCATAAAGGATGTGAATACGGAAGGAGAACCATCATATACATCCGGTGTCCAGAAATGGAATGGGGCAGCAGATACTTTGAAGGATAATGCAAAAGCCAGCAGAATGATACCACAAAGTGCCAATGGGCTCACTTCTCCTTCTCCCAATCCGAGGTCACTGATATTAAATGTACCTGTAGCACCATAGATGAGCGTTATACCCATCAGCAGGATACCGGTAGAGAAAGAACCCATCAGGAAGTACTTCAGCGAAGCTTCATTACTTTTCGGGTTCTTCTTATCGCTGCCTGCCAGTATGTACTGCGGAATAGACATGATCTCTATTGCCAGGAAAAGCATTAATAAACTGCTGAAAGAAACCGCCAGTGTAATACCGGACAGGATAAAAAAGATCAGCGCAAAATAGTCGGAAACATGTTCTCCTACTTTCTCAAACGCGCTACCAGATAACATGAAGTATAACAAAGTAGCACCAAATGCCACAGCATTAAACAATATGCTGAAATTACTGATAGTGATCATACCATATACGGTGCGGCTGCCTGCTGCGATGGTAGATAATTCTGCCAGGTTAGCGCCGAACGTAATGAGCAACGCCGCTATGGCAATAAACTTAATGTGCTGCTTATTGCGAACAAATAAACCCGCAAACATCATTACAACACCCGATAAAGCAGTAAATATTAATGCATTCATATTCCTGTGTTACGAAAACAACTTTTTAATAAACCTTATTAACCAATTCCGTAGTGCTGCTTACCAGATCCAGCATGGGTTTGGGATATACTCCCAATGCAATGATGAGTACTACTATTACAGTTAATACCAGTAATTCATTTCCCTTCAGATCTGTAGTAGTTTCTGTAAGCTGATTGCTCTGCCCGAAAATTACTTTCTGCACCATGTTGAGCGTATATACTGCTGCCAGGATAATACCGAGTCCGGCTACAGCCATAAACCAGGGATTAAACTGGAATAAACCGCTGAACATCAGGAACTCCCCAACAAAACCATTGGTAAGTGGTAAACCGATATTTGCAAGACTGATGATCACTAAGAAGATAGCCATACGGGGTGCATATTGTGCAATACCTCCCAGGTCGTTCAGGTTCTTTACCTTCAGACGGTCCTGGATGATCTCAACAATGATCCACAATCCGATAATGTTGATACCGTGATTGAACAACTGGATCAGCACACCCTGTAAGCTCTGTTCGTTATTGGCAAAAATAGCAGCACTCATTAAACCGATGTGCGCAATAGATGAATAAGCGATCAGGCGTTTGAAATCAGATTGAACGATAGCAATACAGGAGGCATAAACAATACCGATAATAGACAGTACGATCGCTGCATCTGACCACATATCAGCGCCTTTCGGCAATACAGGCAACAGCCAGCGCATCACCCCGAACAATCCCATCTTCACCATGATACCGGAAAGTACCATCGTAACAGGGGTCGGTGATTGTTCGTATGTATCTGGCTGCCAGGTATGGAATGGGAATACCGGCATCTTGATCGCAAAAGCGGCAAAGAATAACCAGAATAACCACGACTGTGCATGTGCATCAATATTACCGGCCGTGAAGCTGGCATAACTGAAAGATTTATCCGGCGATTGCAGGTAGATGTAAATGATACCTACCAGCATCAGCAGGGAACCTGTAAAGGTGTATACAAAGAACTTGAAAGTAACAGGAATACGTTTTTCCCCACCCCAGAGAGAACAAAGGAAGTATACCGGGATCAGTGCCAGTTCCCAGAAAACGTAGAACAGCATGGCATCATAAGCGGTAAATACGCCTGTAAGACCCGCCTGCGAAAGCAGCATCAGACCATAGAAGCTATTGGAACGCTCGTAATTCCGTCCATAAATAACAACAAAAATCAGCAGGAAAGAGATGGCTGTGAGTAAACAAAGCATCATGCCCATTCCGTCCAGACCTACACTAAACCGGGCTCCCAGCTGCGGTATCCAGCAGGCAGAAAACTGTACGCTTTCCGGAGCTGTCCGGTACTGGAATAAGGCGCCAACTGTTACTGCCAGCGAAGCCACAGATGCTATCAAACCCAGCGTTTTAGGGCCCGACCCCTTCAGACCAAATGTGACCAGGCCCGCAACCAGAGGAATTAATATGAGTAATACTGTCAACATAATTTATCTTACGCTTAGATCCTTTTATTTCAATAAAAACCCGATCACAAATAATACAACCATCCCTATCACCATGGCAAAGATGTAGAAACCAACCTGGCCGCTCTGTAACAAACGTACCTGCTGGCTGCTCCAATATACACTGCGCCCTACGCCATTTATCAACCGGTCTATTCCTGATTTTTCTATTGCCTCTTCAAAGAAACGGCTCAGTCCCATCAGGGGTTTTACGATGATAGCATCGTATATCTCATCCACATACCACTTGTTTTCCAGCACTTTGGCAAAACCGGTACGTTGTACACCGGTATCTTCATAGTTACGGAACCAGCTACGGGCAAGGAAGATGGTAATGATCACCAGTACGGAACTTAATCCCATCAGCAACCATTCAGTATTATGTTCCAGGTGATGCACTTCCGCAAATGGTGCAGAAGGTGCAAATACAGGAGCTAAGTATTCTGCAAGTAAGTTCTTTGCACCAAATACTTCCGGTAATCCAATGTATCCTGCAAATACGGCAAGAATAGCCAGTACGATCAGCGGGAAGGTCATTGCACCCGGACTTTCATGCAGGTGATGTTCCTGTTCATGCGTTCCACGGAATTTACCCTGGAAGGTCATGTAGTATAAACGGAACATATAGAAGGCTGTCATCAGCGCAGTGAGTAAACCAACCACATACATGATCTTATTTACTTCAAATGTGCTGGACAAAATTTCGTCTTTGGAGAAGAATCCTGATAAACCAGGTACACCGGCAATTGCCAGGCAACCGATCAGGAAAGTAATGTTGGTGACGGGCATGTATTTTTTCAGACCACCCATCTTGCGGATATCCTGTTCTCCACCCATTGCATGGATCACAGAACCGGAACCCAGGAACAATAATGCCTTAAAGAATGCATGTGTCATTACGTGGAACACAGCAGTGGTGTAAGCCCCTACACCCAGCGCCAGGAACATATATCCCAGCTGACTTACTGTAGAATAAGCCAGTACTTTCTTGATATCATCCTGCTTTAAAGCAATAGATGCTGCAAGTACGGCTGTAACCAGACCAATCACTGCAACAAAAGTTTGTATGCATGGGGCCAGTGTATACAGGATGTTACTGCGGGCGATCATATAGATACCTGCTGTTACCATCGTAGCAGCATGGATCAGGGCAGATACAGGTGTTGGACCCGCCATCGCATCCGGTAACCAGGTATACAAAGGCAACTGTGCAGATTTACCCATCGCACCTACAAAGAGCAGGATAGCGATAACAGGAATCACAGCGCTATGTGCGCCCAGGGCGGCGGCCTTTTCAAATACTTCAGGGAAAGTAACACTACCAAAATTCACGATCATCATAAAGATACCCAGCAGGAAGCCGAGGTCACCGATACGGTTCATGATGAATGCTTTCTTGGCAGCATTATTATAATTAGTGTTTTTATACCAGAAGCCGATGAGCAGGTAAGAACAAAGTCCTACACCTTCCCAGCCAATGAACATCATTACATAGTTAGCACCGAGTACTAATATAAGCATGGAGAAGATGAACAGGTTGAGATATGCAAAGTAACGTGCAAATCCTTCGCTGGTTTCATCATGCATGTATGAAGTAGAGTAAATATGGATCAGCGTACCAACGCCGGTAATAATCAGGAGGAACAAAGCGCTCAGCTGGTCTACCTGGAATGCAAAAGGTATATGCAGACTACCCGCTGAAATAAAATCGAACAGATTCACCACCTGGGCCTGGAATCCTGGCTGCCTTACTTCAAGGAAGATTAGCAGACTTATAACAAAGGCCGCCAGTACAGCCCCGCTTCCTATAATACCCGACAGAGATTTGGAGAGGTATCTTCTTCCCAATCCATTCACCAGGAAACCTAATAATGGTAAAAATGGTACCAGCCAAACGAGATTCATCATTTATACAATCTGATTTACGACGATTACAAGTTACAGTTACAATTAGCAATGAACTATGCTGCTAATTCTTCAGTCTGTTCATTATATTAATATCCACTGAATGGGAATTCCTGTACACCATCACGATGATGGCCAGTCCTACCGCTACTTCCGCAGCAGCTACCACCATGATAAAGAATACAAAGATCTGCGCGGAACCAGCATCCACACGACCGGCATCTGCCCACATTTTAGAGAAGGCGACCATCAGCAGGTTCACAGCATTCAGCATCAGCTCCACACACATGAATATAATGATGGCATTCCTGCGCATCAGCACACCCATAACACCTATACAGAACAGTGCAATGCTTAAGAAAATGTAATATTGAACAGGCATCTTATTTTGATTGTAAATTTCTGATGATAGAATTAGTTCTCTTTCTTTCCTATTACTACTGCACCTACCATGGCACTCAGGAACAGGATGCTACTCACTTCGAAAGGAACAACATACTGATTGAATAATGTTTTACCAAGATTGGATATCAGTCCTATTTCATTGGAACCTGGTAACAAAGCAGGCATACTTGCCTCACGAAGAGCAGCCAGTAACACTACCAGAAAAGCACCGCCGCTGATCGCGCCGGCATACTTCAGCCAGTTACGTTTCTGAGGTTCTATCTCAGCATTCAGGTTCATCAGCATGATCACAAAGAGGAACAGTACCATGATAGCTCCTGCGTATACAATAATATGTACCACTGCCAGGAACTGTGCATTCAGCATGATGTAATGCCCCGCGATGGTAAAGAAGGTTACTATAAGGCAAAGAACGCTGGTTACGGGATTCTTGCTAAGTACTACCCCCAGGGCAGATACAAGCGAGATAACTGAAAGAACCCCGAAAATTATTTGTTGTAAACTCATTCCCATTGCTATAATTGACTAGTAAGTTTTACTTTTTATGCTTTCTTCTTTTCACCAGGCATAGGGATCAACAGGTCCTCTTTACCATAGATAAAGCTTTCACGCTTGTAATTGGAAGGCGCAAATGTCTCTGTAAGATAAATAGCGTCTTTAGGACAAGCCTCTTCACAAAAGCCACAGAAAATGCAACGCAGCATATTGATTTCATAACGGGCTGCATATTTCTCTTCACGATACAGGTGTTCTTCCCCTGGTTTCCTTTCAGCACCTTCCATTGTAATAGCCTCTGCAGGGCAGGATACGGCACACAAACCGCAGGCAGTACAATTTTCACGTCCTTCCGCATCCCGGTTTAATACGTGCAGACCACGGAATACCGGGCTGAATTCACGTTTTTGTTCCGGGTAGCTCACTACTTCTTTCTTCTGGAAGATATGTTTGAATGTGATGGCCATCCCTTTAGCAATAGCCGGCAGATACATTCTCTCCACGAAAGTCATCGGCCTCCGGTCTACTGGTTTTGCCCTGTTAGTTAATGCTTGCATATAATGCGGTTATTTAAAAGTCTTTAATCAATGTCCCTGTTTCCATAAAATAGCAGCTCCTGTGAGCAACATATTTGCCAGTGCCAGGGGAATCATCATGTTCCATCCCAAACGCATCAGTTGATCATAACGGAACCTTGGAATGGTCCAGCGTACCCACATGAAGAAGAAAATAAAACAAATGGTTTTGAAGAATAATGCTGCGGTACCGAGTATTGTGAGCAGATTATGATCCAGTCCCAGCTTATCCATGAACGGAAAGCAATAACCACCGAAGTATAAACTGGCCATTACTGCAGAACTGATGAACATGTTGATGTATTCAGCAAACAGGTAGAAGCCCAGTTTCATGGAAGAATATTCCAGGTGATAACCACCATTCAATTCATTCTCTGCCTCTGGTAAGTCAAACGGAGAACGGTTACATTCTGCAAAAGAACATATCAGGAATAAGACAAAGCCAAGTGGCTGATAAACAAAGTTCCAGTAACCGTGGCGTTGCTGTTCCACAATCTCTTTCAGACTCAGCGTGCCGGTCAGCATTACCAGGGCAATCAGTGACAGCCCCATTGCCAGTTCATAGGAAATGATCTGGGAAGCAGCACGTACTGATGCCAGCAGGGAGTATTTATTATTGGAAGCCCATCCACCCAGCATGATACCATATACACCAAGGCTCACTACGCCGAAAATGTATAACATACCAATGTTGATGTCTGCTATCTGCAATGAAACGGTATGCCCTGCGATAATAAGGGTATCACCCCATGGGATCACAGCGCTGGTCATACACGCCACCATCATAGCGAGGGAAGGCCCTAATATAAACAGGAAGCGGTTAGAGCTTCCGGGAATGATCTCTTCTTTAAAGAACAGTTTACCACCATCCGCCAGTGGTTGTAATAAACCTATCCATCCGGCCCTGTTGGGACCCAGGCGGTCCTGCATAATGGCAGCTACCTTTCTTTCACCCCAGGTAGAATACATCGCTACTACCAGTGAGATTACCAGCACTCCTGATATCAAAAGGATCTTTTCCAGAATAAGCACCCAGTCTATTGTCATCTTTTAAAATATTGCTCGTTAATTTTTAAAATCATCAGAGTGCGCAGGGCCCTCTATTTTAGAAAGGTCTATTTCCGGGCGGTTCACCTGGCTGATACTGTGAATGTTCATCAGCAGTTTAGGCTGACGTCCCTCCAGTACATCAGGTAATGCATCATGTGGTTTCACCACACCTACATACTGACCCTGAGAGATAACGCTGTGACGATCGATCTTACGAGGTCCTTCCACGATCCAGTCTTTCGTTTCCTTCTTATCAAAACGGCAGGTATCACAAATGAACGCTTCCACTTCACCGTATTTGTCCTTGCGGGCAGTTACACGGAACACTTCATCACCACGCAGCCACAGTACTGTTTTACCACAGCATTTATCACAGTCGCGGTGAGCATCTACCGGTTTCAGGAACCATACGCGGTTTTTGAAACGGAAGGTTTTATCGGTCAGTGCGCCTACAGGACAAACATCTATCACGTTACCAATGAATTCGTTATCCAGTGATTTATGGATATAAGTACTGATTTCAGATACTTCACCACGGCCAAGGATACCGTGTTCGCGTTTTTCTGTCAGCTGATCTGCTGTATACACACAACGGTAGCAGAGTATGCAGCGCGTCATGTGCAGTTGTATCTTATCGCCGATATCTATCTTTTCAAACGTACGGCGTTTAAATTCGTAGCGGGTACCATCTGCACCATGTTCATAACCTAAGTCCTGAAGGCTGCACTCTCCTGCCTGGTCGCACACAGGGCAATCCAGCGGATGGTTCAGCAACAGGAATTCCACCACGCCTTTACGTGCATCCAGCACTTCCGGAGAGGTGATATTGGCTACTTCCATACCATCCATTACGGTAGTACGGCAACTGGCCACCAGTTTAGGCATAGGGCGGGGATCTGCTTCAGATCCTTTGCTTACTTTTACCAGGCAGGTACGGCATTTACCACCACTTCCCTGCAGCTTGGAATAGTAACACATTGCAGGTGGCACGATATCTCCTCCTATCTGGCGGGCAGCATTCAAAATAGTAGTGCCCGGCTCCACTTCCACAGGGATACCATCAATCTTAACCTTAAAAAGTTTCTTTTCTTCAGCCATTTTGCTTCGCTTAAACTTTGCTTACAATTACTATTGATTCTTACACTGCGGCAGGAGCAGCAATTTCCAGCGGATCTGCATAGTGTGCCAGCCCGAAGTTGCGCACCTGGCTCTCTTCCGGGTTCAGCACATGCCATTCAAATTCATCGCGGAAATGACGGATAGCAGCAGCTACCGGCCAGGCAGCAGCATCTCCCAGCGGGCAGATGGTGTTACCTTCTATTTTGCGTTGAATATCCCACAGCAGGTCTATATCACTCATTTTACCCTTACCCTTCTCAATGTTCTTCAGCACTCTTTCCATCCAGCCGGTACCTTCACGGCAGGGACTGCATTGTCCACAGCTTTCGTGATGGTAGAAGCGGGCGAAAGTAAGGGTGTTTTTTACGATGCACTGGTCTTCGTCCAGTACAATGAATCCACCGGAACCCATCATGGTACCGGTAGCAAAACCTCCGTCGGACAGGCTTTCGTAAGTCATCATACGGGTTTCGCCTTTGGCTGTTTTCAGCAGCAGGTTAGCCGGTACGATAGGTACGGAAGATCCGCCCGGGATACATGCTTTCAGGCGTTTGCCATTAGCTATACCGCCGCAATATTCTTCAGAATAAATAAACTCTTCTACCGAAATGTTCATTTCTATCTCATACACCCCTGGTTTGTTAATATTACCACAGGCAGAGATCAGTTTGGTACCGGTAGATTTACCTGTACCGTATTTGGCGTACTCTTCACCACCAATGCGCAGAATAGGCACAATGGCAGCCAGTGTTTCCACGTTGTTCACCACGGTCGGGCAATCCCACAGACCTTTGATAGCCGGGAATGGTGGTTTGATACGTGGATTACCGCGTTTACCTTCCAGTGATTCTATCAAAGCCGTTTCCTCACCGCAGATATACGCACCAGCACCACGCTGCACATATATTTCAAGGTCGAAACCGGTACCCTGGATATTCTTACCCAGCCAGCCATTCTTCTTGGCATCAGCAATGGCTTCTTCCAGGATATCAGGGATCCAGGCGTATTCACCACGGATATAGATATAACAGCTATTAGCACCCAGTGTATAACTGGAGATCAGTAAACCTTCTATCAGGAGATGCGGGAGGAACTCCATCAGGTAACGGTCTTTGAACGTACCTGGTTCAGATTCATCCGCATTGCATACCAGGTAGCGGGGTACGCCTTCCGGTTTTGCAATAAAGCTCCATTTCATACCGGTAGGGAAACCAGCGCCACCACGACCTCTCAGGCCGCTCTTCTTCACTTCGTCCAGCACCAGTTCAGGAGTCATTTTCAATGCCTTTTCAGCAGATTCATACCCTCCGTTGGCCCGGTACACATCGTAGTACCGGATATTTTCTATATGAGCCTTGTCCAAAAGTAGTTTGCGTCCCATCTTACTTTTATTAATTAGCGTTTACCCTGCATTCGTTAATAATCTCATCTACTCTCTCAGGAGTGAGGTGTTCACGGAAGTGTTTACCCAGTTGCATCATTGGTGCGTAACCGCAGGCGCCCAGGCATTCCACTGTTTTGAGGGTGAAGAGTCCGTCTTTGGTGGTTTCACCCACATTGATGTCCAGCTTCTTTTTGATATAGTCTACGATATTATCTGAGCCACGCAGCATGCAGGGACCTGTATGACATACTTCAAATACATATTTGCCTACAGGCTTCATGTTAAACATGGAGTAAAAGGTAGCCACCTCATACACTTCGATTGGCGTAATCTGTAACAGGGATGCCACGTAATCCATGGTTTCTGCACTCAGCCATCCGCCAAACTCTTCCTGTGCCAGGTGTAATACCGGCAGCAAAGCGCTCTTCTGCTTCCCTTGCGGGTAGCGGGCAATGATCTCTTTTACTTTATTCAGTTTCGCTTCAGAAAACATAACTATGAGAGAAAAAATTAAAAATTAAGCATCCAGTTCACCTGCAATCAGGTTCAGGCTACTCATACAGATTATTGCATCACTAAGCATGGCCCCTTTTACCAGTTCGGCATACGCCTGGTAATATATAAAGCAGGGACGGCGGAAGTGCAGCCTGTAAGGGCTACGGCCACCATCACTGATCAAATAATAGCCAAGTTCTCCGTTAGCGCCTTCTACCGGGTTGTATAATTCACCAGGCAGTATATCAGATTCACCCATGATTATCTTAAAGTGATAAATGAGCGCTTCCATTTTTGTGTATACATCGCTTTTTTCAGGCAGGTAGTAAGCAGGTACATCTGCATGCCATACATCAGATGGCAGCGTTTTCATCTTATCCAGCGCCTGACGGATAATGCTGAGGCTCTCCCACATTTCGGCGTTACGCACCAGGAAACGGTCGTAGCAGTCGCCGGTGGTTCCTACAGGAATAGTGAAGTCAAAATCCTCGTAAGAGCTGTACGGCTGCGCCACGCGCACATCGTAATCCACCCCTGCAGCGCGCAGGTTAGGACCCGTAAAGCCGTAGTTCAACGCTCTTTCGGCGCTGATAGCGCCTACACCCTGTGTTCTTTCCATGAAGATGCGGTTGCGGGTCATGAGTGATTCGAACTCTTTCAATGCAACCGGGAACTCTTTCAGGAACTTTTCTAATTTCTCAAATACGGCTGGTGTGAAGTTTCTTTCAAAACCACCTACACGACCAATATTAGTAGTCAGACGGGATCCGCATATTTCCTCATACACCTCATACGCCACTTCACGGTGCTTCATGAGGTACAGGAAACCTGTAAAGGCGCCAGTGTCCACACCAACCACACCATTACAGATCAGGTGGTCCGTAATACGTGCCAGTTCCATGATGACCACACGCATGTAGTCTACCCGCTTAGGTGTTTTCACGCCCAGCAGCTTTTCTACGGTCAGGTGCCATCCCATATTATTGATAGGGGACGAACAGTAGTTCAGACGGTCTGTTAAAGGAGTGATCTGGTAGTAGGGACGGCGTTCCGCTATTTTCTCAAATGCCCTGTGAATGTATCCTACTGTAGACTCTGAACTCACAATGCGTTCCCCGTCTATTTCCAGGATATTCTGGAATACACCATGCGTAGCAGGGTGGGTAGGACCCAGGTTAAGGGTTTGCGTTTGCCTTTCTATTGAGCCTTCCGGCAGTGTTATATGTTGCTGCTCTGACATGTTCAACGAATAATTTATTAAATGCCAATATGCCCGCCGCGGCCGAACATTTCATCGTCTTTATCTACACGGGATTGATCTTCCAGTGGGAATTCCTTACGCATGGGGAAATAGGTCATTTCGTCCACGTTCAGGATGCGTTTCAGGTTAGGATGTCCTACAAACTCTACCCCAAAGAAATCATATGTTTCTCTTTCCATCCAGTTGGCAGATTCATAGAGTTTGGTAGCTGTAAACACCTTAGGGTCTTCCACGCTGGCGTAAACCTTCAGACGAAGTCGTACCCTTTCCCTGAAATTGTAGAGGTGATAAACTACAGCGAGTTCCTCTCCTTTCCTTTCGGGGTAGTGTACAGCCGTCAGATCCGTTAAAAAACGAAATTGCAGTTCCTCATCATCGTACAGGAACTGCATTACTTTCAGGTTCAGGTCTTTAGGTGCTGCAAATGATAGCGTCCCAAAGGATTCTTCTACCTGGGAGATGGACTCCCCAAACTTTTCTGCCAATCTTTGCTTTATATAGTCGCTTGTCAAAGACATTACGATTTCAGATTTTCGATTTTTAAGGGATACTAGGTTACTGGATTCCGTAAGAGTTCAGCAGGTCCTTATACTTTTCAGAATTGCGGCGGCGCATACTTTCCTGGCCTATCAGGTCCTGGATACGCATAAAGCCATCAATGATAGCTTCAGGGCGTGGAGGACATCCCGGTACATATACATCTACCGGAATCACCTGGTCTATCCCCTGCAATACAGAGTAAGTATCGAAGATACCACCACTGCTGGCACAGGCGCCTACAGCAATTACCCAACGGGGTTCTGCCATTTGCAGGTATACCTGGCGTAATACAGGGCCCATTTTCTTGGAAATGGTCCCCATCACCATCAACAGATCACACTGCCTTGGCGTGAAAGCCATTCTTTCCGCACCAAAACGCGCCAGATCGTAAGTAGATGCCATCGTTGCCATAAATTCGATCCCACAGCAGGAAGTTGCAAAAGGCAACGGCCATATAGAATTTTTACGGGCAAGACCTATCACTTTATCGAAAGAGGTAGCAAAAAAACCTTCTCCGGAATACCCCTCAGGTATATCCACAGACTTCACTTTTTCATTATACTGAACCGGACGAGACATACCATTTCAGATTTAAAGATTTCAGAATCAGATTTGACTTACAAATTTTTGTATCAGTCTTCCCATTTTAGCGCACCTTTCTTCAGGATGTAGACAAAGCCACCCAGGAAGAAAGCAACAAAGAGCAACATAGCCATAAAGCCTTCCCAGCCCAACTCTCTGAAATTCACGGCATAAGGGTAGAAAAAGATCACTTCCACATCGAACAGAACGAACAAAATGGCGGTAAGAAAATATTTAATGGCTACAGGCTGGCGTGCGTTCCCTTGCTGCTCGATACCGCTTTCAAAGGTAACAAGTTTGTCGCTCGTTTTACGTTTTGGGCCTAAAAAGTGTGTTGCGAACATAGTAATGCCCACAAAGCCGAGGGCTGCAATTAGCTGTAACACTATAGGAAAATAGCTAAAAGGAGTAGTCGCCGACAATAATACTGTGTCTGTAAACATAAGCTTCCCTGATAAGATGAACATTTCTCCGAATGCGCAAAAATAGGCTAACTATACCAAATATCAAATCTATGAGTGATTAAAATATTATCTTTTTTTGCCAACCGGAAATAAAAAAACCCCAGCAGTTGCCGGGGTTTCCATATAAAGAACTCTTTATTTTATTTTTTATTGCCTGAAGCTGCCGGCTTAGCGGTTTTGGACCTGTTTGCCAGGTTTTCCTGTATCGCCTTCACAGTAGCGTTGTTAGGATCCATACTTACTACTTTATCCATCCAAAGCTTCATATTGGTCATATCATCTTTGTTGTAGTAGTAAATCATCAGATACTGGTAAGGGAACATCAGCAACGGAGTTTTTACCTTATCCTCTCCCTTGATTTCAAAGAAATGCTGGAAGTAAGGTAATGCCAGTCCCTGCTTAGCATCCGGGTCCTTAGCCATGTTTGCACGGCCTCTCCAGTAAGTACCTAATGCTTCCTGAGCAGGATATTTAGCTACGAAAGCACCAAAGGTAGAATCTGCCATATCGTACTCATGAGCATATATTTCCCAGGTTCCTTTGAAGAACTGGTCCTGGATTTTACTGCCGTTCTGCTCGTCAGTAAAGTCTGTTACCAGTTTACCATACCATTCTGCAGCACGTTTGAAATCGCGCATGCTTTTGAATGATTCAGCTACATTTCTGTATTTTTCAACATCCTTGGTAGTATCAGACAATGCATATTTCTCCAGATATAAAGATGCAAGAGAGTCATTGATAGCTGCCTGAGCTGCATCCGGAGTTTTAGCCTGGTAAATAGCGCTTAACAGTTTGTAATCGTTAGGCCCCAGTTTAGCTTCACCCACGCTCTTCACATAATCTTCAATGATTTGTTTACCGGTAGCAGTATCACCTTTCTGCAGATAGGCATCTGTCAGCAACAGGGTGAATTTATCTTTATAACCTTCTGTAGCAGTTGGCAATACAGCCTTTGCTTTAGAAATAGCTGCATCATAGTCTTTCTTGTAGAAAGAGATAGCTGCCAGGTTATATTCGTTTTCCAGTTTACCTGCACCTTCACCTACGATAGCCATGTAGCTTTCGAGGTATTTAGCTGCATTTTCCAGGGAAAACTGCGCTTTGGTTTTGGTGATATAGAACTGATACAGTTCATAGAAAGCAGGTGCATACTGAGGGTCCATGTTGGTAGCTTTGGTGAAATCATTCACCGCATCCTGCAACAGTTTGGCATTATAGTTAACCAGACCTTCTTTCATTACTGCTTCTGCCCTGTTTGGTTCCAGTTCCAGTGCTTTATCATAGGTTGCAATGGCTTTACCTCCATTTTCACCACCCAACTGACGGTAAGCGTCACCCAGTTCAATATAGTCGACCGCCTTAGGCGTGTATACCTCTTTCTTCTTACGACCTTCGTTATTCAGCAGTTTTTCCATTACGCTGAGTGCGTAACCGCGGTCACCACCTTTAATATCCGCACTTGCATCAGCAATTGCACGGGCAACATCACCATCACGGCCCTGAGTGGCAGCGCTGGCAGCTTCAAATTTTTGTTTGGCAGCAGCAGCATCCCCTTTCAGTAAATCCAGGCGGCCTAAACCTACCTGTAATAAAGCAGAAGTAGGAACTGCCTGTAATCCTTTCTGGAAAGCAGCAGCAGCGGCAACCTGATCGTTCATTCCCAGGAAAGCAATCCCCTGGTAGTAATATGCTTTGTCGTCAGTAGGTTTAGCAGTAATTACCTTGTCAAAAGTTTGTTTGGCTGTTTCATACTTGCCATAATACAGGTCTTTCAATCCATCATCTACGGATTGGGCCATTGCGCCGTTTGCGGCGACACATAACATGGCTACGATTAAACTTTTCCGTCTGGTCATGAGCACTCCGGTTTTAAAATTTTAGTTGTGTTAGTTTTTTCAATCCTTACTTTAAATTAGCCTGCCTGAAAACGATGTTCAACCTCGCGGGGAACAATCTGAATTTCCCGATTAATGTCTGTCCTTCATAACTTCCCAGGAAGGTGGCAAAGCCTGATCCCAATCCGGAGTAAGGTTCTTTTAAACAAAAGAAAAATCCTCTCTTCAACGGGTATGATCCCAAAGCGATATATGCCTGATATGGTTTTACAAATTCCGAACCATAATCTGCACGCACTTTCACCACGTTCACTTTACTATTAAATTCTATAGAGGTGGAATCATTTGGATCAGAGATCCAGCTTACCCCAATTACTCCCAGTGCATTTGGCATTTTAGCTACATAATCAACCACTTCGGGATTGGTTTTCGCAGCCATTACACTGGCCGGCAATGGTTTTCCCTGGTTGATTGAGTCGCGGATAAATCTTACAGTACTTGAATTCTGATTGTCAAAAACAATCTGCCATTTCTTTTCTGTTTCGCTACCGTCCATAATTTTACGTAACTGGTCCATCGTGAGGATAGAATCGGGATTACTCTTATTAGTAATCAACGCTACCCCGTCCCATGCCAGTAACATACTCTGCGGCGTTATTTTCAGCTTCTGCATGAACCCTTTCTCCTGCTCATTGAAGTCCCTCGTTACAATTATCAGGCGGGCACTATCTGCCAGCAGGTCCTTAAAGCAATCTGCTTCAGGTTTGTATTCCGCAATAATGTGGGCCTTCGGATATAATGATTCGAATACTTTTATCTCTGATGTTAAAAGTGGCTTATAGGTCTCGTCTACACTGATACGGACAGTTCCGGACGTTGGCGTGTCCCTCTCCGCTTCTGATTTAGACTCTCCGCATGATGCCAGCATAGTTGCGGTTGCTAACAGTGCGATATAAGCCCTGTTCCGTTTAATTAACCTGGTAAACATAGCTCTTCGGTTAGTCCTTGTTAAAAAATGTATTCTTCACTCCTCTATATACACGGAAAAGGCCATAAGCGATCAGTACCCCTCCCAAAACATTTAAAATGGTTTGCGATACTTCAAAGTGTCCCATATTGAACCTTTGAGCAAAGCATGCATACAGTCCAAAGAGTATAAAAAATATACCTCTTAATAATTCTCCCAGCGGCCGGTAATCTATTCCTTTCCGCCTGTTTTCCGTTCTTTCGTGTTCCATCTGCATTGTTGCGAATTACAAGTATACAAAAAAAAATTTCTAAACAAATACCTGTTCTTTTAGAAGAATATTAAAAAAAACAAGTCCCCTGTGTAAACATAATCTCCTAAATCCGCTACTACAGCAGATTCCATAACCGTCACCCTCACATATATTAATCAAATCAATCTACAGATTATTATCCACTAACTTGTTAAAGGCATGTTAAATACTATAATTCCGCCCCTTGCATTGTAGTTATATACGCATAAAGTGAGGGTATAGTATCACTATATAGATGCAAAAAGTAAAAATTTCCATAAAGGGCCGGGGTGGCGAATCTGCCCAAAATCCTGTAGGTTTGCGCAAATTATGAAGGTTTTAATGGTATGCCTCGGCAATATTTGCCGCTCGCCGCTGGCAGAAGGTATTTTAAGGCAACTGGCCCCTGACTGGGAAATAGATTCCGCCGGCACAGGCGGCTGGCATGTGGGAGATCCTCCGGACAGACGGTCCGTAGCGGTGGCACGCCGCCATGGTATTGATATTTCCGGACTCAGAGGCAGACAATTCCATACAGATGATTATGACGGGTTTGACCGCATTTACGTAATGGACCTGGATAACTATCGCGATGTAATACGTAAAGCTCGTACCGATGTGGACAAAGCCAAAGTACAGCTGCTGCTTGACAACCAGCAACCTGTGCCTGATCCATGGTATGATGATGCACTGTTTGAACCAGTGTATGATATGATCTACAAAGCCTGCGAAAAAATAATTAATAATACTGAACGATAATGATAAAACCCAGTATACCAAAAGGTACCCGCGATTTCGGCCCTGTTGTGGTAAGAAAACGGCAATACATTTTCCAGACGATCCGCGAAACATTTGAACTGTTTGGATTCCAGCCACTGGAAACTCCTTCCATGGAAAACCTGGATACGCTTACAGGAAAATATGGTGAGGAAGGTGATAAACTGATCTTCAAAATACTGGATAACGGAGATATATTCGGCCGCTCACAACAAGCTAAAGACAGCCGTGAACTGGGTATTTTATTATGCGAAAAAGCATTACGCTACGATCTTACCATTCCTTTTGCACGTTACGTGGTAATGAACCAGAATGAACTGGCATTGCCGTTCAAACGTTACCAGATGCAACCGGTATGGCGTGCGGATAAGCCACAGAAAGGCCGTTACCGCGAATTCTATCAGTGTGATGCTGATGTGGTAGGAAGTAATTCTCTTTTAAATGAAATAGAATTACTATTGATATACGACCGTGTATTTACCAAACTGGGAATGAACGGTTACGAAGTGCGTATCAATAACCGTAAGATCCTGAGCGGATTAGCAGAAGTAATTGGCCAGCCATCTTTATTAACAGATATCACCATTGCTATCGATAAACTGGATAAAATAGGCATCGAAAAAGTAAAGGTTGAATTACAGGAACGTGGACTTTCCGACTCAGAAATTACCACTATCGAGAGCTTCCTGAAAATTGACGGCAGTAATGAGGAGAAATTACAACAGCTTGGTGTATTATTACAGCAATCTGCCACAGGTCTTAAAGGTATTGAAGAAATATCTTATGTCCTGCACACTCAACCTGCTGCATTCAAAACAACACCCATCCTGGATGTAACACTCGCCCGCGGTCTGAACTACTACACAGGTATGATCGTGGAAGTGAAAGCGCCTGCTACCGTTAAAATGGGCAGCATCGGCGGCGGTGGCCGTTACGATGACCTCACCGGCTTATTCGGATTACCGGGCCTTTCAGGCGTAGGTATCTCCTTCGGTGTAGACAGAATCTACGATGTACTGGAAGAACTGCAACTGTTCCCTGCTACTGCACAACAAAGCACCCAGGTATTATTCTTCAATCTCGACGCCAACACATCGGCTACTGCATTCACCATGCTGATGCAACTGCGCGAAAGAGGCATCGCCTCTGAATTATTCCACGAACCGGCCAAGATGGATAAACAAATGAAATACGCCAATAAGCGCGGTATTCCATATGTAATCATCATGGGTGAAAGTGAAATACAGGAAGGTATGCTGAGTGTAAAGAATATGATAACAGGAGAACAGACAAAAATTAAAAAAGAGGAATTAACAACATATTCATTCTAAACAAAAAGCCGCGGTCAATCCCTGACAGCGCAGATTGGCAGATGTTGTTAATCATAAATACACTGCATCTGACTGTTTAGTTCTCTGATTTAGCTTCGGAATATGAGCCCGGGATTTGTTTTTCAATTTAACTTCACCTAATACTCACGTCAGATAAGGTGTATTTATCGATCAACAACATCTGGCGCGAAGATTATGTAACTGATGCACTAACCGCCTTGCAGATCAGGTGGTGCATCAGTTTGATTTATTAACCCTACCAAGGATACAAGCTAGTGTCTTCGGGTAGAGTTCGGGGAGTGTTATGGAATTGGCTATACGTTGGAGATAGGTTGAACATACATTGGTCATTTCCGAAGCATCAAAGTATGTTCGACCTATCTCCAAGCTATGTTCTACGTATAGCCAATTCCATAACACTCCCCGAACTCTACCCGAAGACACTGTTAATTTGTATAAGTACTGAATAATAAGGAGAGCAAAGCCATTATATCACTTTTAGGAAAAATCGAAACTGGTGCACTACCCCAGATGGGAACATACTTCCAAGAGCCTAAACTTTCCTGCAAACTCTTTATAACTGTTCATAGACTACTATATGACCTGTATATAAGCCCTATCTATATAAGTACGGCTTATATACAGGTTATATACCAGTTATATAGGGCTTATATACGGGTTATATATGCTAATGCACAGAGTCTCAGTAGGTTATTAGTAGCAACTAATATTTCAATGCTTTTTTACTACTGATTAGCAATACATTAAAATATAAGGGGAATTATTATATCAGGAAAATAGTAGAAAATTCAATGTCATTTAGCCAGGCTCCGTAGATTCTCCTGATATGACTGATATAAAAAAGGGGGGACTTTTTTAGCCCCCCCTTTTTATTTAAAAACTTACTTACTTGCTTCTCTTCGCAAATTCAGCTTTCGCACTTTCCAGATAAGCAATAAATGCATCTGCATCCTCTTGAGGATCATAGCCGTATCCCTTGTCTACCAGCGCTTTCCCTTCATTATCAACCGGAATATAATAAGGTTGGGAATTACGGGTAAAGTGAGTCACTTCAAAGTCCTGGTTCTTCTGACCTACATTAGTAACCTTGCTGTTATCAAACTTAGAAACATATTGCTCCATCTCTGGCAGCGATGTTTTCTCATCTGTATATAAAGAAGCTACCACAAAGTCATTACGCAGGATCTTCATTACCGCAGGATTTGATAATACAGACTTTTCAAACTTGCGGCAATTCACGCAGGTATGACCTGTAAAATCCAGCATCAAAGGCTTATTAGCTGCTTTGGCGGCTGCCAGCGCTTCATCAAAATCAAAGAATAAATTCTCTACTCCCGGAATCTCCGAATGCAATATATCCGTATACTTCTTAGGTCTGATCGTATTAGCATTCTTATTGCCTGTAGATACGCCACCATCCAGGGATGCTGCAATATCCGTCAGAGAACGGCTGATATTGAAATCCTGAGAACCTTCATGTGGCAGGAAACCACTGATACCTTTCAAAGGTGCACCCCACATACCCGGCACCATATATACAACAAATGCAAATGCAGTTACCGCAAAACAAAGCCTGCTTACAGAAACATACGGTACATCACTATCATGACTAAACTTGATCTTACCCAGCAGATAAAAACCTGTCAGCGTAAACAACACGATCCACAACGCCAGGAAAATCTCCCTGTCCAGCAGGTTCCAATGGTAAGCCATATCTACATTAGACAGGAACTTCAATGCCAGTGCTAACTCCAGGAACCCTAAGGTTACTTTCACTGCATTCAGCCAGCCACCGGACTTGCCGATTTTATTCAGCCAGCTTGGGAACAACGCAAACAGTGAGAAAGGAATTGCAAGGGCCAACGAGAAACCAAACATCCCTACCAGCGGACCGGAATTACCACCTTTCGCTGCCAGCACCAACAGGTTACCAATGATAGGCCCTGTGCAGGAGAATGATACAATAGCCAGCGTGAGCGCCATAAAGAAGATACCTATGAAGCTACCTTTACTGGCCCTGGAATCGGCTTTATTTGCCCAGGCACTCGGGAGATTGATCTCGAATGCTCCCAGGAATGAGAAGCCGAATAATATGAAAATAACAAAGAAGATCATGTTAGCGATACCATTACTGGCCAGTGAATTCAATGCGCTGGCTCCAAAGATCTTTGTAATGGCAAAACCAAGGAATGTATAAATAACAATGATAGAGAAAGAATACTGGAAAGCATTTTTGATACCCTGCGCACGTGTTTCACTACGTTTGGTAAAGAAGCTCACCGTAATAGGAATCATTGAGAATACACAAGGAGTAATCAATGCAATAAATCCTCCGCCTAAACAAGCCAGGAAAATCCACCATAAAGATTTATTGGAAGCATCATCTGCTGCCACACCGTCCTTTGCCACTTCTTCACCGGCTTTCACTGCTTTCGCCGGAGTGCCGCCCAGCACTATATCAAATGTTGCTTCTTCAGGATTGATCTCCTCTCCTTTCAACACCATCGCAGTGATCGTACCTCCTAACTTACTGACTGGTGATTTCAGCTTTACAGTAGCCAGCAATTCCACATTGTTCTCCAGGTATTTGATATCAGCATTATCCAGCAAAGGTTCCTTACGGGTCTGTACGGTCCCCTGCTCCTGTACACTGATCAACGTTGCTTTTGCAGTATCTACAACAACACGGGTATTAGCCTCATCATCCTTCATAGAAGTTGAAAATATCAGCCATCCCTTTTCTACTGTTCCTTTCAGATGTAATATATATTCCTGTTCCCCTTTCTTTTCAGCACTATATTCCCATTTTACAATTCTGGACTGTGCCTTTACGCCAAAGGTTGCGGCGATAAGTACAATAAACGTAAGCAACTGCTTCATATATATAATAGGCTTTAGAGACTTTGCATTCTTCTAAACAATAAACGAGTTCTCCGGGAGAACTCGTTTATTGTTTAGAAGAATGTTATGTTAAATTATTTTCCTCCGACACTGATAGCAAATTCAAGCTCTTTAGGTGGCAGACACTGGTGATCATCACATGTCATGAATTCTACCGTACCTTTTACCTTTGTAGCAGCTTTACCTTTTACAGTCACTTTCTGTATAAAGTCTACTTCGCCTTCGTAATATTTCAGTTCAGAATCAAAGTTCTTGTCAAATGCCTTGTGCAGTTTACCCACTTCTTCAATTTTACCGGTAGGTACAACTAAAGGGTTTTTACTGAGTTTGAAAGAAGTTGGTACCGGACCTTCACCTGCTACCTGCGCATACAGATGCCAGCCGCCGTCAATACTGGCTGTCATGTGCAACTCATATGTAGTCGCATTAATCTTCTTGGAAGTAAAGCTCCACTTAACCGGGTTCTCTATTTGCGCACTCGCCAATACCGGCAGAGCAAACAATAAGAATGCTGTCAATACTTTTCTCATACTCGTTTTTTTAACTGGTTGGTTGATTGATTGATTATTGGTGTAGTAATCTTATCAGTTATTGTTGTTGATCAGACTCTGGAAAATCAGCTGACCGTCCGTATTCCCCAATACAGAGCTGGTAGCTCTTTCCGGATGCGGCATCATACCAAATACGTTACGCGTGCTGTTGCAGATCCCTGCAATGTTACGCATCGCTCCATTTGGATTGGCAGCGTCTACTATATTACCGAACTCATCGCAATAACGGAAAAGAACCTGATTGTTGGCAAACAACCCTTCCAGTGTAGCATCGTCAGCATAATAACGGCCTTCACCATGTGCTACCGGAATCATCAACGGACGACCGGTTACATCTTTGGTCATGGCAGCGACAGTATTTTCACTCTTCAGGAAGATATTCTTGCATACAAACTGCTGGTCGCCATTCTGTAACAGCACTCCTGGCAGTAAACCGGCTTCACAAAGGATCTGGAAACCATTGCAGATACCAATCACACGACCACCCTTATTTGCGAACTCTATCACACTCTGCATCATCGGACTGAAACGTGCAATTGCACCACAGCGCAGATAATCACCATAAGAGAACCCACCCGGAAGTACAATGCAATCTTCTTTGCTGAACTTACTCAGGTCCTTGTCCTTATGCCATAACTCTATTACTTCCTGACCAAGGTCATTACGTAATGAATCTATCATATCATGGTCACAGTTAGAGCCCGGGAAGGTGACAACGCCAAATTTCATACCTAATTAATTGAATTTTATGATCTAAAATATTAATTCCAGCTTCTATCCGGTAATATAACGGTTTAAACCACTGGACGAAATTACCGGAAAAGCTACAAAATTACTGCGCCGTCCGCATATTTCAATGGCCGTTCATCCGGTTTTAACAAATGGTACAAGAGGTTATCGGCTGAAATACTGCATTACGATCACATATCCCAGCGTAATGAAGTGGATAATGTTAGCTACAGTGTTGTTCCTGATAGACCAATACACATTAGCTACGAACAAAGAAAGCGGCAATATTGCCATTAACCAGTATAAGGGAGAAAAATGTACATTGAAGAAAGGTACCACCATCGCTACAAACACATATACGATCAGCACACTCCAGATCTTCCTGCCCTGAATCAGCATCTTTTTGATAGTACTCTGCAATAACAGCCAGCCCAGGATAAAGAAGAAGATACTCGCCACCATAGCTCCCCAAACCTTATAATCGGCTATTACAGGGAAATTGATACCTATACGGGGGATCTTTGTAAACAGGCTCCATTGATCAGTAAGATACAGGTAAGTACCCAGCAGGTACAACGGGCAAATCAGCCCCAGCACTGCAATAATCCACTCTGCCAGCCTGAACGGCCGCATAATAAGCAGACTCAATAACAGCAGCAGGCAGAAAACCACAGAAGGGAAGTAGAACAATCCACATACCCCCAGTGCAAACCCTATATTAAACACCACATCCCTGGCAGACGTACGTGTATACAGCAATGTGATACTTGAAAACACCCATAACATTACCAGGTTTACCAGCAAAGCAGGAGAAAACACATTCCATCCTTCCAGCAGGGAAGTAAAGAGCATGTAACTCATAGCCGGTAAATAGGTAGGTTTGGCAAAGAGCCGCTGGTGGTTAACGATCTTGGTAACGAGCAATGCCTGTAACAGCAGTAGCAATATAGCAAGACTGGTAAACAAATAGGGGCTGTTCCCTATCACCCGCTGTATCCATTTCACAAAAAGGTCATATAATAACCCTTCTGAGCCGTCTGCCACAAAGGTGGACGGGTGCAACAGGTAATAGAACTTTACCAGTAACGTATATATTAACAACAGCAAAACCGTCAGTGGGTTGCCGGAGCGGAAAAATTTTACCACAATCTGTTATCTCTTTATTCAACTTTTGAAAGCGTTCCAAAGGTATTTTAAAGCAGGAGAAAATCAAAATATTATGATAATCATGTATAAATTGATGATTATCCCTTGTTAAGCATCCTTTTCCTGATCCTGCTTAAAGACGGTCCCTGGATCCCCAGGTAAGACGCTATATGATAGAGTGGTATTGTATTGAAGATGCCCGGGTGCAGCTCTAATAACTCCACATACCGCTGTTCGGGGGTTTTAAATAAAAAATCCTCCGTATGATTCATTACCAGGTTGAAAGCGATCTCTGCCACATGTCTGCCAAACCTTTCCCACTGATGCGACTGCTCATACAATTCCTGTAAATGGTCTATATGAATGTATAAAATGGTGGAATCAACCATACTCTCTGTGTAATAATTACAAGGGGTCTGGCTGATAAAGCTCTTATAGGCGGAAACGATCTGGTGATCGGAATAAAACAACATATTCTTCTCCTCTCCGGTCGTCTCATTCATATAGTAAGTACGGAAAATACCGTTGATGACAAACCCCAGATGCTTACAAACGTTCTTATATTCGTTGTAATACTCCCCCTTCTTATATTGCTTTACCTGCCAGAATGGAAGCGATAAAGCAAATTCCTTTTCATCCATCCCGGTCAGTTTCTGTAAAGCCTTTTCCAGTAACTTGATCTCACTCATACTATTTATGTTTAAAATTCCAGGCATCCAGGATACTATCTGCCTGCTGGCGGGTAACCGGGTAAGGCTTTTCATGCGTCAGCCGGCTACTGAGCGCATAGTTCCATGTGGTATCGGTAAAACGGTAACCGATCGTCAGTTCCTCCTTATCCGGCACAGGTTTCAGGATAAAATCATTTTCATATTTTATCCTGTCATTCTCCACTCCTACTACTTTCATTTCCCTATGTACTGCTCCGGTATCAACAGCAGGCGGGAACCACACTTTAGTCTCCTTCTCTCCCTGCTCTGTTGTCCAGTTATCAGGTAATGGCAGAATGCCCAGGCGTGTTCTTTCCTTATTGAATTTTACGCCAAAAGAATCAGCAGTTGGGAAAATTGCATACCACATTGTTTTGCCAAAACAGATTCCTATAAACAAAACCACTAACACTCCCAGTTGAATAATATCCTTTTTATGCTTCATATCTACAATAAAAACTGCTTTGAATCGATAAGGGAAAATATGACTTTTTAATGAGCTAATTAAAAAAGCCGTCACGATCAGGTGACGGCTTTTAAACGCTGGGAAAAATTCACATGTTACTTAACAGTGTATAATCCGTTGAACAGTAGTTTAAATGTACCATGGGATTGTCCCCGGAAAGTGATCTCAGGACCAAAAGCATATAATGTGCCCTTTCCTACCGGCGCTACAAATGCAGCTACTCCGTCTTTCAGATAAGCCTGTCCCCAGGCCCAGCCACTGCGCAAAGGTTTGTCGGTCGTAAACCAGGCAAGCGGTTTTACACCTTTTTCTGCGGCAGTAGCATCCAGTTTAAATACCGGACTGTTATCGAAGTTAATATCCCCGGTAGAAGGCATTCCCCATGCAGCCGTCTGGGTGCTGTCGAATGCTACCTGCAGGATACTGCCGGGAACAAAATATTTTGTACCGGGCAAAGGCTTTTCTGTTCCTGCTTCTACCAGGGCATTATGCACCGGTAAACCCAGGTGATAGGCAAGATTGGTACTGGTACCAATAGTGATGATAGTCCCTCCTGCTTCCAGGAATTCTTTCAGTTTAGGAACAGAAGTATCTTTTGTGATCTTGCCCAGCATATGCCGGTATTGTTCAGGAATTTCTTCCGGCGCAGGTGGTTTTAAAGAAAAACCATAACGGTTAGGCTCCTCTCCTTTCACAGGCGGAATAGCACGGGTTACAAAGATGATGGCATCATACTTCTTTCTCAGATCACCGGAATCTATATCCTGTGGATAAATAACAGTTATCGGGAAATGATATTGCTCCATTATCCAGCGAATCCATCCCGATGGAATAGAGCCGCCGTAATTATCCCAGAGGGCAATGCGCATGGAAGTGATGGCTGCCAGCCCTTTGGGCTTTTTGCTAACGCCGGCAGGCTTTACGCCCAATGTTGCTATTACCTGCTGTAACTGCGCCGTTGCATTACCAGGAATATAAAAAGTACCTGCGGGATAATCTGCTGTACCGCTTGTAAGCCGGTATACTTTTACGCCTGCTTTCAGCAGGTCATTCACTGCAATGAATGAATTGTTCGCATGGGCACTTAACAGGTAACCGTTAGCAACTGTAACAGAAGTCCTGGACGTCTGCTGTAATTCTCCATAAGGAAGGCGCTGAAAAGGACCGTCAAAGGCATCCAGCTGCCTGTCGTACTGAATCCCCATCTGAAAAGCCAGCGTCCATCCTGCTGCATCATAAGGACGAATAGGAGGACCACCAGGATACTGGAAATCATTAGGATGGTCCTGTGGTTCGAACATATCCAGTACATGCGGACGGAAAGCCTGCGCTGTTTTAACGATATAAGAACCGGTTGGATAATGCTTACCTGCAACAGTGAATGAATCAGTTGCCTTATATACACTAATACCTGCTTTGATCAATGCATTAATGAACTTCACGGCTGTTGCAAAATCCGGCTGATCAGCAGAAATAATATATCCACGGGGATCTCTTAAAGCAGGATTTTTATATATGGCATCGTAATAAGACATGGGGATATTACTGCCTCTTTTCATCCAGCCGTAAGGATCACTGCCATCGTCTTTTGTCGTGTCATTCTTATCTTTTTTATACGCAGCCGTAATAGCATCTGCACGTTTGGGAGAAAGTGTCCAGGAATCTTTATTGCCTTTATCTATCCCATTCTTTCCCATTTTATAAATGTTATACAACACTTCATCCCGCTGACGCGCTGCATAATCCAGTACAGAATAATTCAACGATACAGAATAATCAATAGATCTCCTGAAATGCCAGTTGTCCTGTGGTATTACAGGGTTAGGTGTAGCTCCGTTAGGGACCAGGCGGGATGGTACGACAGGGATTTTTTCAGGAGTAGGATTACCGATGATTTCTGTGAGCAGCCCAATCATATTGTGATATTGCGTGGTAGTACGTAAACCACCATTATACCAGGTAGAAAAACTGGAGCCGTTCAAACGGGTATAGCCTGGCTTGTCTTCTACATTAAGGCGGTTATACATAGCTGCGCCCAACGCATCAATACCGGTAATCATTAAAGGATCAAAAACATAATTGAAGGGATCGCGGTAAGGAGGCCCTGCCAATACAGAACCTTCCGGCCCCCGCTGGTGATGATTATACATGATCTGCGGCATCCATTCCAGGAAAAGTTGTTTCCCCATGTTGCTGCTCTCCTTCATGTTCATGATGTAGAAGTCGCGGTTATTATCATGACCAATATATTTTTCATACAACACCGGTAATTGCTCTGTAGATCTTTTTAACGTATCTGCATTACGCATATACCAGTTGGTGGTAAGTTCCTGTCCATCCGGATTGGCGTGCGTCATCAGAATAACTACGTTGTCCAGGATACGCATTGTTTCCGGGTCTTTGCGGCTCACGAACTGCCAGGCTGTTTCTATCAGCTGATGTATACCTACTACTTCTGTCGCATGCAGTCCGCCATCTATCCATACAATCGCTTTGCCTTCCGCAGCAAGGGCATGCGCCTGTTGATCCGAGAGTCCTTCCGCTCTTGCCAGCTGCTGGGAGATTTTTTTATATTGATCTAAATGTTTGAGGTTTTCAGGAGAAGAGACGATTAACATGTATTGATGCCGCCCTTCTTCTGTTAAACCGATATCCACTAATTTCACCCTGTCTGAAGTAGCTGCCAGTTTTTCAAAATAAGCGGCTGTCTGGGTATAAGTAGCCAGTTTATAATCATCCCCTATATTAAAACCAAAATGTTCTTTGGGAGAAGGTACTGTTTGCGCCACAGCTACAGAAGTATATAGCAAAACGATCCATAAAATATTTTTCATGCGATGGGTTATTTTTTACGGTAATCTAAAGCCGGTGCACGGTTGCCCAGCATAGCCTCATATTTGAAACCGGGGCCTTGTCTCTGTTTCAATTCCTGTTTGGCGGCTGTTAAACTCGCAGGACTGTTAAAAAGATCATAGGCCGTAAGCGCTAATGTTTTTGCGGCGACCATCATCCCCTTTGCACCAATAGTACTACCCGCAGCGGCTACATTTTGCCAGCTGTGCCCTCCGGAACCAGGTACAAAGGTGGCAGTGGATAAACCAGCAGTAGGCGCTACCCAGCTCACATCGGCTACATCTGAAGAACCGATCCCCCCTTCTTTCTCCATCTTAAATGGTTGTATGGTAGCAGTAGCTTTGTCCAGATCAGGCAGATGTGTTTTGTCTATTAATGTAGACTGGATCTTCTTCGCAAACTCCCTTTCACTGGCAGTATAGGTAAACCCACCAACGGTATGCAGGTTAGCATCCATCAGCTTAGATAAAGTTTCATTCGGCAGCATATTGTATACGCCTCCTATCACTTCATAATCCATACGTGTACCCGTTCCCATAGCGGCTCCTTCTGCGGCTTTCACCATCCTCTCCCATATATCTTTCACTACCTGCATATCGGGATGACGCACATAATAATACACTTCCGCAAATGCAGGTACTACATTCGGCGCGTCTCCACCTTTAGTGATCACATAATGGATACGCGTTTCCTGAGGTACATGCTCACGCATCATGTTTACCATATAATCCATCGCTTCTACTGCATCAAGTGCAGAACGTCCTTTTTCGGGTGCACCGGCAGCATGCGAAGCCACCCCATAAAATCTGAACTTTGCATTCTTGTTGGATAACCACGGAAATATAGCGGCAGAGTTGTCATTACCGGGATGCCAGTGCAACACAGCGCTGACATCATTAAACAATCCCGCTCTTACCATGTATACTTTACCGGAACCTCCTTCTTCAGCAGGACAACCATACAAACGGACCGTCCCTTTTCCTCCGGATTTCTTTAACCATTCTTTTATACTGATAGCTGCTGCTACAGAGGCCGTACCAAACAGGTTATGACCACAGCCATGTCCTGCGCCTCCATCTATGATGGCCTTTTGTTCAGGGTCTTCTGTCTGAGATAAACCGGGCAGAGCATCGTATTCGGCCAAAATACCGATCACTGGTTCCCCGCTGCCGTAGCTGGCCATAAATGCGGTAGGGATACCGGCTATACCCGCTTTTACAGTAAAGCCCTGCTGCTCCAAAGTAGCCTGTAACAACGCAGAACTCTTTTGTTCCTGGTAACCTACCTCCGCAAATCCCCAGATCTTTTTTGCGATCGTATCGTATTCGGATGTATGCTGATCCAGATAAGATATCAGCGCTGCTTTATCTTTGTTCTGTGCTATGGTCAGTGACGACAGGCAACAGAGTACGGGAAGAATGAATTGTCTCATTTGTACAATTGATTAAATAACAATTTGAAAGTACTGTGTGATTGACCTCTGAAAGTGATCTCCGGACCAAAGGCATATAGCTTGCCTGTGCCTACAGGTACAGAGAATGCAGCAACACCATCCTTCAGGTATTTTTGTCCCCATGCCCAGCCACTATGCAGCGGTGTGCCGGTAGAAAACCACATCAGTTGTTTTATGTTACTGCCAGGTAATATTTTGAATACAGGGCTACGCTCGAAATAAACATCATTCTTCGCATGCATACCCCGGTTCTCTGCCGCAGTAGTATCGAGATCTGCTGTTAACAGACTACCGGGAATGTAATATTTGGCGCCCGCCAATGGCTTCAATTCTCCTTTGCCGTTCTTTTCCACTAAAGCATTTTCAACAGGTAATTTCAGATGATAAGCAAGGTTGGTACTGGTGCCAATAGTAAATATCTGCCCGCCTGCTTCCAGGAAAGTTTTTAACTGAGGAATAGACGTATCTGCACTGATTCTTCCCAGCCATGGCTTAAATTCAGCCGTCAGCTCTTCCGGTTTAGGTAATTTACCAAACCAGTAATCTGACTTCTTAGGTTTCCCTGTATCAGGAATAGCACCAGTGACAAAGATGATCATATCATACTTCTTACGCAATGCACCTGCATCAATCTCCTGGGAATATATTGTTTTGTAATCGTAGTGATATTGTTCCATTAACCAGCTTACCCATCCGGCAGGAATAGAACCACCATAAGTATTCCAGATAGCAATTCTCATGGGGGCAACTGCTTTCATGTCTTTAGAAGAACCGGTAGCCGCATTTACGGTAATACCTAATTCTGCCACAGATCTCGTTAATGATTCCTGTGCTTTGGAAGAAGCCGGAATGTAAAAATCTCCATTAGATAAACGATAAACTTTCGCACCTGCCTTCAGCAGATCATTCACTGCAATGAACGAATTATTCACCGCAGGACTTAACAAATAACCTGTCCTGGAAACTGCAAAAGTATGCGCAGGTGCAGACTCTATCTGCCCGTAAGGCAACTGTGTAAATGGTCCGCCTACACTATCCAGTACACGGTCAAACTGCACACCCATCTGAAATGCCAGCGTCCATCCTGCGGCATCATATGGCCGCACGGGAGGGCCGCCTGCATAATGAAAATCATTCGGATGGTCCTGCGGTTCAAACATATCTATTACATGCGGACGAAATGCCTGCGCTGTTTTAACAACATAAGAACCGGCCGGATAGGTCTTCCCTGCTACTGTGAAATCTGCTGTGGCTTTTTGTATTGTTATACCGGCACGACTCAATGCATTGATGAATTTAACGGCGGTAGGGAAATCCTGCTGATCAGCAGGAATAATATAGGCGCGCGCATCCCTGTATGCAGGGTTTTTCAAAATATTATTATAATACTTTGCCGCAATCGTATCTTCTTTACCTAAAGTATATTCCTCTGCAGATTCCTTAACAGTATCCTTTTTACCGGATGCCAGTAATGAATCCTTCTTATCTTTCTTATAAGCTGTCTGTATAGAATCTACATACCTCGGATAAAAGGTCCAGTGGTCTGCATCTCCACGGGCAATCGCATTCCTGCCCATTCTGTAAATGTTATATAACAACTCACTACGGTAACGTGCCGCATAATCCAGTACCGCATAATTCAAGGATACAGAATAATCTATCGACTGCCGGAAATGCCATTCCTGAGGAGCAACAGGATTAGGTGTTGCACCATTAGGGATCAGCCTTTCAGGTACCAGTGGTACTGTTTCTGGTGTGGGGCCACCAATGATCTCTGTTAACAAACCTATCATATTATGAAAGTAAGGCGCTGTACGCAGACCACCATTCCACCAGGTAGAAAACTGTGATCCTGCACGCTGTGTATATCCCGGTTTACCTTCTGCATTCAGTCGGTTATTCATTGCGGCACCTACCGCATCAATACTTGTTACAATTAAGGGATCAAATACATGATTAAAAGGATCGCGGTATGGAGGACCTGCCAATACAGAGCCATTGGGGCCGCGCTGATGATGGTTGTACATGATCTGCGGAATCCACTCAACATATAACTGCCGGCTGATATTCTGAGACTCTTTCATATTCATCATATAAAAGTCCCTGTTATTATCATGCCCTACATACTTCTCATACAAACGCGGAATATTCATCGCACGTTTTTTAGGGTCCGCTGTCCGCATATACCAGTTGGTCACCAGCTCCTGTCCATCAGGATTTGCATGTGCAAACAGAATGATATCATTCTTAAGGATCTCCATTGTTTCAGGATCTGTTCGGCTCACCAGCTGCCACATTGTTTCTATCAGCTGATGTGTACCCACTACCTCTGTGGCATGTAAACCCCCATCTATCCATATCACGGATTTCCCTTCTGCCGCCAGGCTCTTTGCCTGTTCATCCGTTAATCCGGTGGCATGTGCCAGTTGCCGGGAGATCGCTTTATACTTTTCCAGTTGTTTCATATTCTCCGGAGAAGATACGATCAGCATATACTGATGACGCCCTTCTTCCGTCATACCAATATCTACCAGTTTTGCCCGGTCTGATGCGGCCAGCTTTTTAAAATAAGCTTCCGTTTGGGTATAGGTAGCCAGCTGATAATCGTCACCAATGTTAAAACCGAAATGTTCTTTAGGAGATGGAATTGTCTGGGCCTGCGTTGTTGCCATGGAAAGCAACAACGCTAACATACTATAGAGTTTCTTTTTCATAAAACAGAATTATTATTTTGCGATACCAGCTTCAGCTAATAAAATTAACAACGCCTGTTGTATTGCCACAGCACCTTTATCATTTACCCACCATTCTTTTAATGCATGCGGATTACCACCAGTACCTCCACAACCAATAGTCATGGAAGGAATACCTCTGGAAATAGGAATGTTCGAATTAGTAGAACCGGCTGTCAGTTTGGGTGTTGCGCCTTCGAATTGTATAACGGCCATCATGCGCTGTATGATCGGCAAAGTTGAATCAAGACTACCAGGTGGACGGTCACCTATCAGCTTTACTGTCACCGTCAGGTCTGATCCGCTATGTTTCATTTTATTTTCTTCTGCCAATGCTCTTCTCACCGCCTGCTGTAATAAAGTATCCATACCAGCTACCCGTTCAGGGCTTTCAGAACGCATATCCACTTCCATCCACGATTCGAAAGGGATAGAGTTGACAGAAGTTCCTCCGCCTATCACACCCACATTATAGGTAACACGTACCCCGGGGACCAGTGACAATGAATCAGCTGCAGCAGACCAGTAGTGAATGGCCCGGCCCAAAGCATTATGTGGATTCGCAAATCCAAAATTATAGGAAGAATGACCACCGGTGCCATTAAAGCTGATCCGGTAACGGTGAGAGCCTAACGCTCTGTGCGTAATACCCTGACTCTCCCATCCATCCATTGCAATGTAACTGTCTATTTTCCCGGGTCCCTTTTCACTGAACAGATTCTTCACGCCTCTCAGATCACCCTGTCCTTCTTCACCAACCGTACCGATAAACAATACATCTGCATCCGTTTCTATTCCTGTTTTCTCCAACGCTTTAACCACAGTTAACACAACAGACAGCGCCCTTGTATCATCTGCCACACCGGGTGCATACAGCGTATCTCCTTTGTGTACGATCTTCGTATCAGTACCTTCCGGGAACACAGTATCCATATGACCTTCCAGTACTACTGTTTTCTTCCCGCCTTTTCCTTTACGCAGACCAATGACGTTGCCCACATTATCGATCCATACAGAATCAACACCGGCTTCTTTCAGCATCGCTGCAAACTGCGTTGCCCGTACAGATTCTTTGTAAGGAGGCGCCGGAATTTCAGTGAGTAAGATATGGTTACTCAATGTTTGCGGTTCAAAGTCGATAATCGTTTGTAGTGCTTTTTTTACTGCCGGTTTATCTGCAATAGTTTTAATCTCGGCCGTGTACTTTGGGGCGGGCTTGTCCTGGGCACGAATGCCCAGGCCCGCCATTATCAGAGCGAATGAAAGTGAAACCTTTTTCATAATATTTTTTTTCGGACTGGAACTATAGATTCTTAAACCGTACACCTACCCTGCAATCACCAGGCTCTCCACGTGCTTCATCACAAATGTTATTATAGAAACTTACGATCCTGCGGCCATCACCTAAGTTGAGAATGAATTTAAACAGGAAGTAATCATTCACGCCCACTGTACTAAGGTCAACATTATTGATAGTAGCCAGTTGTGCCGCAGTAAAAGAAAAGGTCTTGGGAAAAGTAGTCACCGTTTCATACAACAGTTCACCGGAGCCCACAATACTTGGCAAAGGGAATTGTGCAATATTGGTGTATTGGTTTCCCGGAGATGAAATAACTAACGGATAAGCAGGCACGCTTGATTCTGCTTTATTATAGGTCGTATACACTTCTATAGAAGTAACCGTTTCTTTATTAAACCCGGCCCAGTCGAGCGTAAAAGCAAACTCCTGACTGGCAACATCCGGTCCTTTCAGATTAAAGAATGCTACCTTACCGGCCTGTCTTGTAGGCAGCGCTGTTTTGGTAGTATCTATCGTTACTACAGGAACAGCCGTATACTGATAATCTTCCCACTCATAATGTGCCTTCTTACAACCAAATAATACTATGATGATAACTAACAGATATTTCATAATGAGTATTTTAATTTATTTGTCCCAAAAAACAGGTGTGATCTGCTGCGCAATTTGTAACGCACTTACATTGTCTCCTAAACTGGTATTTGCAGATAATTCTGTCTGAGAATAATACAGGCGCAAAGGGAAAGTAGTGAGCGGAGATAAGGGCGTACGTAATACCGGTAATGCTGTTCTGCGGTAATCATTGTATGATTCCATTCCATTGCCATAAGTGGCAATGTATTTCTGTGTCATTACCATATTCAGTTTGCCGGCATCATCCGCGGCATCATATGATACCAGTAGTTTATCCTTAAACGCCGTGATCGTTGCCGCAGATAATGCTACGCCACCATTCGCAGCGCCAAATGCGCTCACACTGCTTAAATTAGCCACCACCCCATCACTGAAGTTCTGCCTGGCATCGTCACCGGTAGCCAGCGTAAGCGCGGCTTCTGCCCGGATAAACTTCACCATTGCATTTGTGATAAAAGGAATGATACCCGCACCTGTTCCATCAGTAGTGGCCACTACCTTTAATGTAGAAGTAGCGCCGGTATTCGTGAGGAATACATTGGTAACAGGCAGGTTATTGATAGGAGCATTGTCATACAATCCACCCGCAGGATACACCCCAAACGTAGAACGCCTGTTTAAATCTGCGGGAGCTGCTGTACCATCTCCAGGATTACGTCCGTAATAACCATTGCTGTTGGTAGAATTATTCAACCCTGCTGTTGCATTCTGACGATAAATAAAATAACGTAAGCGCGGATCATCATTATTGAATAAAAGATCAATGAATGCCTGACACATATAAAACGTCTTGGCCGACTGATACTCTATTCTATGCCACGGATGCCTGTTGTTAGGATTCTGTGCACTACCGAACTTAAAGGTATAATCAGTTGCATTGCTTGTGATCAAAGTAGTGGGATCACTGATCAACGCTTTAATAGCTGTAGCAGAACGGGTAGGGTCCACCAGTCTGATCTGATTATACAATTTCAGCTTCAGCGAATTACCCATACCGATCCACGATGCTTTAGTACCGCC
This sequence comes from Chitinophaga oryziterrae, assembly GCF_009758125.1. Classification (GTDB taxonomy): domain Bacteria; phylum Bacteroidota; class Bacteroidia; order Chitinophagales; family Chitinophagaceae; genus Chitinophaga; species Chitinophaga oryziterrae. The sequence goes on along the minus strand of NZ_WRXO01000001.1, from coordinate 302,954 downwards.
ATAAATCATATCTGCCGAAGCAGGTACCAGTGTAGACGTTGTTACCTTACCGGCATTCACCAGTGCAGAGTCTATCAGCACCAGCACACTTTCATAGATAGGTGTGCCTTTGTCAAACGCAGGACTTACCGATTCCTGTCCTTTCTCAGATTCAGAATAAGGGATATCTCCCCACAAATCTACCATCAGACTTACCAGGTAAGCTTTTTCCAGTCTCGCGATAGCAACATAGCCCCAGTCGCCCTGTGCAGAACCTGTACTGATAATAGATTCCAGGTCGTTCAACGTCTGACTGTAAAATCCATTCCAGGAATCGTCAAAGCTGGTCCCCTGTTGCTGATACCGGCTAAGATCTGCGGAGAAAACGGCCTGCTGCATAAAAGTGGATGTACCACTATTTATCAGGTACATATTCGCCGCCATGGATACCTGTGTAGAAGGCAACAACAAAGAGCGTTGTGCAGTAGTAGGATTATTAGGGTCGGTGTTGATATCTACAAACTTCTTACACCCACCGGCCACTAAGGAAATAATTAATATCGTTATGTATGTATATCTCATAATAATTATTTAGAAAGAACACCTTAAATTGACACCAAACCTTTTGGTAGTAGGTACTGCCAGGTTATCATAGCCTTGTGAGTTACCTACGCCCAGTGAACTGACTTCAGGATCGAAATTGGTATACTTCGGAAAGTTGGGCGCATCATACCAGAGGTTACGTCCGGAAAGAGAAATGGTAGCAGAACCAAATGGTGTTTTCCCTAACAGGCTTTTAGGTAAGTCATACGCCAGAGAAATTTCACGCAGTCTGAAAACAGTGGCATCAAATATAGACCCTTCATTCAATCCACCGGGGCCAATACCTGAGTTAAAGAAGAGATCTTCATAAGACATTGCTACATTATTTTTGATCTTCTTTCCATCAGCACCACGTAATGCCGTCAATGTTTTCGCATCTCCCAGTACACCGGCAGATACTGTCTGGAATTCACGGTTCTCTGTGTCTCTCGTCACACCACGGGATAACATCTGACCTACTGTATTAGAATACATCTGTCCACCCTGTTTCCAGTCGAACAGTATATTCAGCGACAAACTTCTAAACCTGAACGTATTCGTCAATCCTACCATAAAATCGGGGTTCGGATTACCAATAGCTTTTAAAGCGCCGGATACAAGAGGCTTACCACTGCTGGGGTCTATCAATACATTCCCTTCTTCATCACGGGCATAAGCAGTTCCCTGGATCAATCCATACGGCTGTCCTACAATGTGCACACTGCTGGTGCCACTGGTACCACCATAGCTGAATTTCTCATACCCTCCCAGGTTTTTGATCATGTTCCTGTTACGGGTGAAGTTGGCATTGATATCCCAGTTAAACCCGTTGTTGGTCTGGACGGGGGAAAGGTTCAGTCCTATCTCTATCCCTTTGTTGGTAGCTTCTCCCAGGTTCAGGATCTGTGTAGTATAACCGGAAGAAGGTGCTGCCGTAACCTCAAAGATCTGCGAGGTACTACGTTTGTTATAATAAGTGAAATCGATACCGATGCGGTTATTAAAGAACTGTAATTCTGTTCCCAGTTCCAGTTCCGTAATGAACTCAGGTTTTAAGTTGGCGTTAGTCAGTAAGTTCGACTGCGTAACAATATTGTAGGTACTTCCATTTGCCGGCGTAAAAGGCAGGCCCACATTAGAAGGAGTAGTAGAGCCACCAAGAATGGCATTGATCTGATAGAAGCCTGCAGTCTGATAAGGAGACGCTTCATTACCCACCTTTGTATAACCGGCCCTTACCTTACCAAAGTTCAATACATTTTTAGGCAGATGTAATGCTTCTGTAAATACTAACGATCCATTCACACCACCGTAGAAATAACTCCTGTTGTTGGCAGGTAATGTAGAAGAAATATCATTTCTTCCTACCAGGTTTAATGAAGCGAAGTTTTTATAATCAAGGGTGATATCTGTAAAGAAAGCGTAGTAACGTTGCTTCAGCAGATTCCTGTTATTGGTCAGTTGTACACCGGTAACAGAGCTGGTATTATTCATATCATGCAGATCAGCTACAATGATATTATCTCCATAAAATGCTTTGCGGTCCGTGAAGCGCTGGTTCACGTTATTACCAAGGATAGCACGGATAGAGAGATCAGGACGGATAGCATGTGTTGCTGTCAACAGCAAGGTATTATCCAGTTCCTGCCTGTAAATATTATCCGTAGTAATACTACCATTGGAATAAGAAGCAGAACCCTTTCCGCGCACACTCATACGTCTGTCTGTATAAGCATTAAAACCAATGGTGTTCTGCACATTCAGCCAGGGCAACGGATCAAACCCGAGTATCAGGTTACCGTAGTAACGGTCCACATCACTGGTATTCGGACTATGTTTAACAGACCAGTAAGGATTATCCACCCCGGTATAATCATACACGTTACTACCATCTATAGGATTCTCGTAAGGATAATGCGTTAAATCATAGCTGGTAGGAACGTACATCAGTGTAGACATGATAGAGCCGGTCAACCCGCCCACAGGTGGCGTTTTCTGCCGGGTAGTTACATAGTTGATGGAGCCGCTGGCATAAAACTTATTCTCCAGGCGGATATTACCACCTATATTAACGGAGGTACGTTTGATCTCATTTTCAGGTACGACTCCTTTATTCACGGTATTGGAAAACCCTGCATTGAAATTACCTTTCTCACTACCGGAGGAAATAGACAATGCATTTTCATATACACTACCTGTTCTGAAAAAGTTCTTTGCATTTTCTTTAGCATAAGACTTGTAAGGCACCTGTATGGGTGTTACGCCATCTGCCTGATAAAACTGTGGGAATACAGCAGAACTGAATTGCCTTGTTAACTGATGAGGTACAGTAGACCTTGTAGGTAACATACTCGGTACCCCTTCAAATGGTTGTCCCCAGGAAGCATATACACCCTGACGATAATCATTATTTGTACCCTGACCGTATTTAGTCTGGTAATCCGGCAGTCCAGCTACATTCTCGATCGCATAGGAAGTATTGTAAGTGATCTCCGTACCCTTCCTGCTTTTTTTCTTACCGGCTTTGGTCGTGATAATGATAGCCCCGTTTGCTGCCCTGGAGCCATACAATGCCGCCGCAGCGGCACCCTTGAGTACTGTCATACTCTGGATATTGTTAGGGTCCAGGTCAAATGCGCGGTTGGTAACACCAGCGCCACCCACCGTAGCAGAACCTACATTTGCAAAACTGGAGTTATCGAAAGGCACCCCGTCCACTACAAACAGGGGCTGGTTATTTCCATTTAAAGAAGAGTTACCACGAATAGTGATATTGGTACCACCACCCGCCACACCACCGGCAGATTGTATATTCACACCAGCTACTTTTCCTGTTAATGCACGTACCGGGTCCGGTTCTGATTTCTGTGCCAGTTTATCAGAATTAACCGTACTAACGGAGTAGCCTAAACTGTTTTTCTGACGTGCGATACCTGCTGCCGTTACTACGATATCGTGCAATTGTTTCACTGCAGCTTCCAGTTTAACAGTACCCGCATTCGCTGCTTTTATTTCTATAACGTGATAGCCAACTGCGGTGATCATCAGTGTGGCATCCTGTTTTACTTTTAATACGAACGATCCGTCCCCTGCAGAAGTAACACCGTTCGATGTTCCCTTTTCCACGATCGTACATCCGGGAAAAGGTTCTCCGTTCTCACTTATTATTTTACCCCTGATGATCGTATCAGCAGCGGGAGCCGTCATAACCGGTTTATCTTTTAAAATGATAAAACCATCGTTCACCACGAAATTGATATCCAGCTTTCCCAGTAATTTATCCAGTACTTTGCCAAGTTCTTCGCCATCTGCATTAGCAGATACTTTTTTATCCATGGCAATACGGTTGGAACTGTAAACAAACTTTACGTCTGCTTTATCTTTGATCTGGTTTAACACCAGTTTCAGGCTTACATCATCCGCCTGCAGGGAGATTTTTTTGCTCAGAATACCTTGTGAATAAGCGCCACTGACGCAGGAAATAGCGGATAATAATAAGACTATCATACTCCCGGTTGCTCTCTTCATGAATTTGGTGATACAGGCATTTGTCTTTACATTTATGTTCATAGACCTATTTACTTTGTTAGATTTCTGGTTGAATGAGACAAAGGAATTCCATTACCACGCTGTCACGTGGTTATTACATGGGCTATAATTCTTAGCAGGGGGCTGTCACCTCCTGCTTTTAAATGTTATGTAGTTTCTGTTTACGCATAGGCTTACTCTATTTTAGTTTTTTGGTTGAAGCAAAATAATATTCCCTTTAATCTGTACTTCCAGGTTGAGTGCCTGGCTGATCATTTCCATTGTTTTTTGTAAAGACTGGTCGGTCATGTCCGCTGTAATTAAATTGTTGGCAATAGCGGTATCCTTTAGCTGAATGTTTACGTCAAACTTTTGCTCTATTCTGTGAATAACATCACGCATGCCTGCGTCGTTAAATGACATATCGTACTCTGTTCCTTTGGTCAGCTCATGTGTGGCTGTACCTTTTGCTTTTGTTATGATAGCCTGTGGCTCTGAATAAACGGCATTTTCATTAGCCGAAAGAAGGATCTCTTTTGATTGTCCTGCTGTCAGGGATATCTTCCCGGTTAGTACTGACACCGCTGTTTCGCGGCCATTATTACGAATATTAAAACTGGTACCCAATACTTTTGTAGTCAATGTACCGCAATAGATCATGAAAGGGTGTGCCGCATCTTTTGTCACTTCAAATAGGGCTTCTCCTTCCAGGGTTACGGTACGGTTGCCGCTTCCGAATGTTACGGGAAAGATGAGCTTACTGTTACCTTTCAACCATACAATAGAACCATCCGATAAGATCTGTTTTCTGATCCCTCCTGTTGTTCCTGCGATGGCAACATTCCTGTGCGGAGCAATTGTATTCAACAGGCTTGCCCTGAATAAATACCCGGTTATGAAGATCACTAAAACAGAAGCAGCGATCTTTAAGAAGCTGAAACTTCTACGGTTTATCCGCGCTGTTAAACGACCGTACATCGCCTTTTTGGCTTCGGTCAGTTCCTGTGAGGACAGTTTATTAAATGCATCTTTATCTTCCAGAGCGTCCAGCCATTTCTCTACCTGCTCCATTTCCTGTTCACTCAGCTGTCCTTTTAAATATCTGTCGATTAAAGAGTCAAAATTTTGGTTGTTCATCAGCTTCTCAAACTTTCTATATAAGATAAGTAAACTGATAAAGGGCATACACCTACTCTATCCTAAAAAATATTTTAAAAGAACCAGAAGTACTCACTGAAAGCCAGTCTAAGCTGGCGGAGAGCCTTCGTCAGGTGGTTTTCCACTGTTTTATGAGAGATGTTCAGGGTTTCGGCTATATCATGGATAGACCGGTGTTCATTGCGGCTCATTCTGAAAACCTGCTGGCATTTTTCAGGCAGGCGGGCTACTTCTTTTTCTACTGCATTGGCCAGGTCGGATAATTCAATATGCTCCTGGTTAGAGTTATCTGTCATTTTAAACTGGGAAATCTGGCTGGCATAGGTTTTCCTTACTTTATCGGCTTTGATATAATTGAATACCTGGTATTTTACGGCGGTAAACAGGTAGGCAGAGAGAGAATGAGTGAGGGATAATTCTGCACGCCTGGTCCATAGGGAAAAGAATACTTCCTGGATGATTTCCTCGGCAGCTTCCTTCGTTTTCAGGCGGTTATATACAAAAGCGTATAATCTGGACCAGTAATCGTTGTAAATACATTCGTAAGCATCCCTGTCACCTTTTATTAATAAGGCAATGAGTTCGGCTTCACTATATGTATTTATTTTTTTAATAATATAGTCCTTTTTAGTCTTTTTGGTTGGTTGATCATATAAAAAAACAAAAAATAATCAAAAAATCATAGCTATTTTATGATAAAATGGGAATTAGTCAAGAATAGTTTGATATTTCTGAGGGGTGCCTAATAAAAAAGGCTCCTCAAGGGAGCCTTTTTCTATCAAAAGTTATTTTCTTTAGAAATCTACTTTAGCAAAACAGATGTAATTCCTGTACACGCATGGTATCAGTATGGAGCGTCCGCTTATCTGTTTACCATATCTTGGCATCCACACAAACCCCTTATCCAGGTTACGTAAAGTAGGCTTACGGTTGCTTTGTCCGTCCGGTTCCACCCCTACGTCTGTCATGATGTAATTACGCCTGTCCAGTTCATTATAAAGGAAGCGCAGTTCACTGCCGATGTTTACCATCATATAAGAGAGGTACAGGTCTTCCCCGTCATCATACTGATCTTTATGTATAAAGTTGCTCCACAGCAGGTTACCTTCATCATCCAGGGAAAGGATGGCTACGTTGTCGTAATGATAACGGTTTGCCTGGTTATTGTTGTTATTGTTATACCAGGGGTTGTAGTACCAGGGAGAATAAGGAGAATAGTAGTAGGGAGTATACATGCCATAAGGGGCTCCGTACATATAATTCCACCGGTTCCAGGGCTGGTAACGCGAAGTGGTATAGAATGATTCCGCCGTAACAATGAACCCACCATTTTTGGTATTAATGATACGCCTGATGAAATAATCGTTAAACGCAGCATTGGTAGAGGATTCCCCTTTTGCATTGCCTTTCAGTTCCGGAGAAAAAGGTACTTCTTTTTCATACAGCAGCTGGTTTTGCGCATAGTCGTATTTACTAACGTATAAACCTTCTACGTTACCCCGTTTCTGTTTATAATAGAAAGCAGTGACAAGTACCTTATGATTGTTGTTATCCACCTTCATCTTCACTTCGTCCAGCAGTTGCGTTTTCAGTTGCAGTACTACCTGTTCAAAGGAGTCTACCACGGCACGTTTGATGACCAGGGCACCACTGATGATATAATCCCGGTTGCTGGTACGTTCCAGTTTATTAAACAGCAGGTCGCCGTTGTTAGTGAGGTTAAAATTGCTCAGGAAAGACTTCTTTGTTTCCATTGGCAATGATACGCGGCTATTATTGATAAGATGGAAGGTACTGTCGTACAGGAAGGTGTAGAACACGTTATCGTTCTCTTTATCCTGGTTGATCTTGTACACCAGGATCTTGCTCTTGTCTTCAGAGAATTCTACGGAGTATACTTTATTTTCTTTTGTGTAATTACCGATGCGGGTAGAATCTACCATGGTAGGAGCGTCGTTGAACTTCCCTTCACCGTTCATGGTAGCGCAGAAGCTGTATACCGCATCCTTACGCTGGAACTGGTATAACATATAAATCTTATCTGCATAAGACACGAAATCAACGCTGATAAGTTTTCTGGGCAGGAAGTCGAGTTTTACGCGTTCTTTCAGCTGCATGGTATTATCGTATACAGATACTGCATAATCTCCCCTGTCGCTTTTGTAAACAAGGATATTGCCTGATACTTTACCCAGGATTTCGAATTCTGTGCTTTTGTAATCGTCTTTTTCAGGATCGGTATAGCTTACCTTCTGTGCGATGGCAGCTCCGCTCCATAAAACCAGTAAAGCATAGAGAAATAGAATACGCATTGCTGTATATTTTAAAAAATGTAGTTAAGGATATATTAGATATAAACGGTAAACGGCTGTAATTCATTGCGAAAGCCGCTAATTAACGTGGAGGGTCTTTCTTTTCTCCATTCTGTTACCAAACCTACACGAAAATTTGCTTACTGCAAAACCAGTGTAAATAAAAGATTGGTGCGATCTTGGCTGTATTTCATTCATCATTTATTTGTGTACTTTTAGTTTATTTCTTACAAAACGCATTTTTCAAACCTCCATGGATACGGTATTAATAACCGGCGGTACCGGATTGGTAGGCCGGGCGCTTTCCCAACTACTTACTGAGGTTGGCTACAGGGTGATTATCCTGAGCCGCCAAAAGGCCACGGCTTCAGACAATGAGCTTATCAGCTATGCACAATGGGATGTATCCCGGCAAACAATAGATATAGAGGCCCTTCAACAGGCTGATTACATTGTACACCTGGCAGGTGCTAACGTTGGGGACAAGCGATGGACGACGTCCCGTAAGAAAGAAATAGTGAACAGCCGTGTGCAGAGTTCCGGTCTGTTATACGACTCCCTGGAGAAACACCCCAATAAAGTAAAAAAAATCATCAGCGCTTCTGCTACCGGTTACTACGGAGAAGACCAGGGCCATGCTTTTGTGGAAACAGACCCTCCTGCAATCGATTTCCTGGGAACTACCTGTGTGGCCTGGGAAGAAAGTGTGCTGAAGATGAAACAACTGGGTAAGAAAGTAGTGATCCTGCGCACCGGCATTACACTCAGCAAGGAAGGCGGCGCGCTCAAAGAATTCTACAAACCGCTGAGATTCGGTTTTGCCACCATCCTGGGTAACGGAGAACAATATATCAGCTGGATTCATATTCATGACCTGGTAAGACTTTATTTAAGCGCCATCGTTAACCACGAACTACATGGTATCTTTAATGCTGTTGCACCTAATCCTGTGCAGCATAAGGAGCTTGTAATGACCATGGCCCAGGTAGCCAAGGGCAAGAGCTTCATTTCTCTGCATGTGCCTTCTTTTGCCTTAAAAATAGGGCTTGGTGAGATGAGTGTGGAAGTGTTGAAGAGCTGCAATGTTTCTTCAGCTAAAATCCAGCAAACAGGATTTGTGTTTTCCTATCCGACTATTAAATCGGCGATGGAGAATATATTTGCGCCGAAGCAGGATTAAAATGAAGGGTTTTGCAGGGCTACGCCCTGCACCCAAAAATTCTTATTCAAGAATTTTCTTCATGGAGGCTGCTTTCAGCAGGCACTCTTCCCATTCTTTCCCCGGATCTGCATAATAGGTAATCGCAGAACCGGTTGGGAAAGACAGGTATCTGTTTTCTTCATTATACAGGATACTCCTGATCACTACATTAAAATCGAAATCCCCCTCCGGGGTGATATATCCCAATGCGCCGGAAAATAATCCCCGGCGGCTTTTCTCATATTCTTCTATCAGCTGTAACACCCTCAGCTTGGGCGCGCCTGTCATAGATCCCATCGGAAACGCCTGCCGGATGATCTCTGTAAAGGGAACCCCCGCTTCAGGAATAGCCGTTACCGTAGAAATCATGTGATGTACATGGGCAAAAGAATAGATGCCGAACAGCTCCGTCACTTTCACACTCCCGGGAGAAGCCGTATGTGACAGGTCATTGCGTACCAGGTCTACCACCATTACATTCTCTGCCCTTTCCTTGCTGTTCTGCTGTAATGCCAGTCTGTTAAAGGCATCTGCTGCGGCGTCTTCTTCCCGTCTGATCGTACCTTTAATAGGCTGGGAAATCACCAGGGGGCCTTTTTTCTGCACAAAACGTTCCGGACTGCTACATACCAGGTATTTATCATTTACGCGGTAATAAGCCGCAAATGGAGCTGGTGAAAGGGTATTCAGCCGTTGAAACAGCGTTAAGGGATTCACCACTGCATCCGTTATATAATTCTCCCGGCAGAAATTCACCTCATAACAATCTCCCCTCAGAATATGCCTTTGTAAAGCTCTTACAGATTCCAGGTAAGCTTCTTTATCCAGATAAGCAGCGGATGCGGGAGCCGAACGATGAGCTGAATGAGATACCGGCATTGCTGCACACTGATCATAAATCAATGCAGCACCGGCATGATCTAAATTCCAGCCACCAATCCTTACCCGCCCTTGTTCCAGCTGCATAATAAAGCGGGGCCTGAAAAAGAACAGGTCGGGGAAATTAATGTGATCAGGATGTAAAGACTGAAGAGAATTAAAAGTTTCGTTCTTGAGGTCGTATCCCAGATGTCCGAAAAGCCAGTCTGGCTGTTTATCATAGTACTGCTGCAATGCAGAGAAGGCATTGCCGGCGTTGCAAGACAGTGTATCCAGCGCGTCAGCGGCAAGGATGGCTTCGTTTTGGTGGTATATTGAAGCGTAATTGTTATTGTCCAAAAAACAACAAATGTTGAACGTGTTACCCAAGTTCAACATTTGTTGTTTAAATAGCGTTGGATCATTAACCGGAAAATCGTGAAATATCCTGATAATGCGTGCATTTAATGCTTAAAAATCATCGTCGTCATCGTCAAAACCGCCACGGTCATTGAACAGGCCCATATCCTTGAACTCATCATCAATGCTCAGGTCATCGTCATCATCATCCGCACTCTTTTTACCCGGGCGACCGCGTTTGTTCTTAGGCTTAGGCATATCAAACTCCTCAAAGTCAGGATCATAGTCCTCGGAGTCTTCTCCCTTTTCCCAATTATCATCGTCTTCGTCCTCTACTTCATCTTCATCATCCAGATCGTCGTCATCTTTCCGTTTTGATTTAGAGGCCGGCTTATCTGATTTTTTTGAAGCAGCAGACTTACGGGGAGTTTCCTCCTCATCCAGCTCATCATCATCCTCCTCATCCTCGTCCTTCTTGGGCTTACTTGCAGCTTTAGGCGTGGCTTTAGTAGTCTTTGGAGAACTCGTCTTTTTTGTCTCTTTTTCGTTATCAGATTTTGATTTCATAATAGGTTCACTTAAGTCTTTAGCGTATTTCTTTGACGTAAAGTTTTAACAGTTTTTTGTATTAGCCAAATTTTTTTTGCCGATTTTTTGTCGTACTTTTTTGCAATTTACTGTTGCAGTATCTGATCGCGCCCTGGACCGTTGGATACGTATTTTACAGGCACTTCAAGATATTTTTCCACAGCCTTCACAAAAGCTTTCATTTCTGCAGGTAACTCACTGAACTGCTTGCTCTTAGCCGCTGTTTCATCACTCCAGCCTTTATGTTTCTCCCAGATGGGTTTCACCTCTGCATCATTCAACTGGAAAGGCATTGCTTTCGTTTGCTTTCCATTTATTTCATACGCTGTACATGCATATACCTCATCAAAGGCATCCAATACATCGCTTTTTGTCATTACCAGCTGTGTTACACCACTCAGCATACAGGTATACTGAAGAGCAACCAGGTCAATCCATCCGCAACGGCGTGGACGGCCTGTAGTAGCGCCAAATTCATTTCCTTCAGCACGCAGCTTCTCGCCGGTAGCATCATGCAGTTCTGTAGGGAATGGTCCGCTACCTACACGGGTACAATACGCTTTTGTTACACCAATCACCTCTCTGATCCACTGCGGAGCAACACCTAAACCGGTACATACGCCGGCAGAGATAGTATTGGATGATGTTACGAACGGATAAGTACCAAAGTCAACGTCCAGCATACTTCCCTGTGCACCTTCTGCCAGTACTTTTTGTCCGGCTTTCAGCTTTTCGTTCAGGAAGTATTCTCCATTCACGATATTCATCTCTTTAAGGTACGTAACTCCATCGAAAAATTCAGCTTCCCAGTCAGCAATATCTTTGGCTATTTCATTTCTTACCTCAGCAGAGAAATCATATCCTGCCAGCAGGTGCTCATGTTTGTGCTTTAGGTTCTGGTAGCGGTCTTTAAAGTCCGTACGCAGTAAATCCCCTACTCTCAGACCGTTACGACCGGTTTTATCCATATAGGCAGGACCGATACCTTTCAGGGTAGAACCGATCTTCTCGGTTCCCTTAGACAGCTCGGAGGCCTTGTCCAGCGCACGGTGCGTTGGTACAATGAGATGTGTTCTTTCAGCAATGTAGAGATTCTTTTTCAGATCCACACCCAGGGCAGTGATCTTATCGCATTCCTTTTTGAAAGTAACAGGGTCCAGCACCACTCCATTCCCAATCAGGTTGGTGGTGTTACGATGGAATACACCGGATGGAATGGTATGTAATACTACCTTTTCACCCTCTACGTATAAAGTGTGCCCTGCATTAGGTCCGCCCTGGAAACGGGCAATGACATCATATTTACCTGCAAAGTAATCCACAATCTTTCCCTTGCCTTCGTCGCCCCACTGCAGGCCCAGCAAAACATCTACCATAGGTGTGTTGTTATTGATTTTTAAAAAGAAGTGGCAAAATTACGGGTAAAAAGGAAGAAAGCAAGCGAGTTTGAAAGATTGGCTAATCAATTGAAAGAATATATAACGATAAAAGGCCCCTTCACGGAGCCTTTTACAAATATATTGAAGGTAGGGCCTACTCATCTTCCAGCCTGCTAACAGACTGTATACCATCCAGTTTCTTCAATCGTTCGAACAACTCGTCCAGCTCTTCCTTGTCATGCACGAACACCTTGATAAGCCCTTCAAACAGGCCTTCCTTGGACTCGATCGTTAAACCGGCAATATTTACCTTCAGCTCTCCTGAAATAACGTTGGTGATCTTGTGAATAACCCCCACATCGTCCATACCGATAATCCGCAGCCCTGTAAGGAAGGATATCTCCCTGTTCTTCACCCACTTGGTCTTTACTACCCTATGCCCGTAATTAGCCAGTAATTGCGCTGCATTCGGACAATTAGTACGATGGATCTTCAATCCTTCACTGGCAGTAATGAACCCGAATACATCATCCCCGGGAATAGGACGGCAGCAATTGGCCAGTTTATAGGCAATCTTGTCTGAACTTTCTCCAAAGATGATCAGCTCCGCATCCTTCTTGGAAGGCAACTGGTGCTTGATATGGTCTTCCGCAATATGCTCCGGTTGTTTTACTGCTACCGGCCTTGGCGCTTCCAGCTTATCTCCCAGTACATTGAACTGTTTTAACTCTTTCAGGTCAATGTTCTTGATTGCAATCTGGTAGTAGAGGTCCAGCGGGGACGGCTGTTTATAAAACTGTACGAGTTCGTTAATGTTATACTGACTGGCAGTGATCTTCAGATGGTCCAGCTTACGCTCCAGCACATCCTTCCCGTCCATGGCAATGGTACGCTTTTCTTCCTTCAGTGCATCTTTGATCTTGGACTTGGCCTTAGCAGTTAATACAGAATTCAGCCAGTCTTCCGAAGGCTTCTGCTTATTGGAAGTAATGATCTCCACCTGGTCTCCGCTACGCAGCTTATGACTCAGAGGTACCAGCTTATAGTTCACCTTAGCGCCTATGCACTTATTCCCTACCGCACTATGGATCGCATAGGCAAAGTCCAGCGCAGTAGAGCCTACGGGCAGTATTTTAAGGTCTCCCTTAGGCGTATATACATAAATCTCTTCCGTAAACAGGTTGCTCTTAAAATCGGCCAGGAAGTCCAGTGTGTTGGAATCCGGGTTATTCAGGATTTCCCTTATCTGAGTAAACCACTGATCGAATTTGGATTCCGTATTCGTATTCTGATTACTGCCTTCTTTATAACGCCAGTGAGCAGCCAGTCCTTTTTCCGCATAATCGTTCATGCGTTTGGTACGGATCTGTACTTCCACCCATTTACCCTGTGGCCCCATTACGGTTACGTGTAAAGCCTCATAACCATTGGATTTGGGATTACTGAGCCAGTCGCGGGTCCTTTCCGGACTGGGATGATAAAAGTCTGTAATGATGGAGTACACTTTCCAGCAATCCGACTTTTCCTTATCCACCGGAGTATCTAAAATAATACGGATGGCAAAAAGGTCGTATACCTCTTCAAAGGTGACGCCCTTCTTCTTTATTTTATTCCAGATAGAGTGTATGGATTTGGGCCTGCCGAATATTTCGAAGGTTAGTCCCTCTTCCTGTAATACCTCTTTGATAGGTTTGATGAATTCGTTGATATAGCGGGTACGCTCGCGTTTTGTCTCTTTGAGGCGTTTGGCAATATCCCGGTAGGTCTGCTGCTCGGTATATTTCATGGCCAGGTCTTCCAGCTCGGACTTGATATTATACAAGCCCAGGCGGTGAGCCAGTGGCGCATAGATAAATACTGTTTCAGAGGCTATTTTCAGCTGTTTTTCCCGGTTCATGCTGTCCAGGGTACGCATGTTATGCAACCTGTCTGCCAGCTTGATGAGTATTACACGCGGGTCATCTGCCAGCGTAAGGAGTATTTTCTTGAAATTCTCTGCCTGAGCAGTACTGGTACTGGAATCTATTACGGTAGAGATTTTGGTAAGGCCATCTACGATATGGGATATCTCAGCACCTAAAGCCCTTTCAATATCTTCCAGGGTTACTTCTGTATCTTCCACGGTATCGTGCAGGAGCGCACAAATAGCGGAACGTACCCCCAAACCTATCTCATCTACGCAGATCTGCGCTACTGCAAGAGGATGTAAGATGTAAGGTTCACCAGATTTACGCCGCATTTCCTTATGCGCATCGGCTGCCATTTCAAAGGCAGTGCGCACCAGTTCGCGGTCTCCTTTCTTTAAGCGTGGTTTAAGAGCGCGTAATAAGGCACGGTAATGTCGAACGATCTCTTTCTTTTCCTGTTCCTCGTCCAGGTCATATTTTTGAACGGCCACTGTTTCCATTGCCTTAAAGTTACGATTTTATTGCATAGGAAATACGGGGGTGGCCTTACTTCGGGGAACCCAGCCGGCACTTCTGTAATACTTCCCAGGAAGTACCTGTATGCCTGAAAATGTAGAGGTTATTTACACGGAAGGTCGCTTCAAAAGGCTTGTTATGGTATTCTTCCCAGGCTGCTTCCAGTTCCCGGTTCTTCAGGTCATCCACGGCCACCGAAATATGCGGATTGTACCCATAACGTGCCAGCATACTGCTGAACCCGAATTCCTTTCTCAGAAAACCCATCAGTTTGGTATGCAGCTCTTGCAGGGCAGGGTCTTTTTCCACATGGATATAGAGTACCCGTCTGTTTTTGAGGTGAATAGCACCAAAACCTTTCAGGTGAATGTCAAAAGGGGATTGTGCTGCGGCAAAGTCTGCCAGTTCCCGGCATAGTGCATTTTCTATCTCCGGCTTAGCCGTAAATGGCACCTGCAAAGTGATATACGGTAACACACGCAGAGACTGGCGGGCATCGTAGTTATCTGCGAATTCCTGTTTAATGCGTATGATCTCCTTTCCTGTTGCTGCATTGGGCAGTAAAGCAATAAAGTAGATATTCTGCTCTTCTTTCCGCGGGCTGGCCCTGGGACGAAAACGTTGTTTAGGTCGGGGATCGTGCGCAGGAGACTGAGGCTTTCCTGGCTGGTTACGTCTATAAAAGTTCATTTTGAACAATTAGGGGTTTAACATGAAATTGGGGTGGTTAAAGTAAGCGCTGCTGTTGTTGGTTATTGCCGATTGTTTTCTCTTGGAGTTGCTGTCTCTTCCGGTATATTTAATCTTATTCCGATATTATGTAATGTTTCCAATTCAATGCCTGCTTCCAGTTTAAAATGTTTTCTCAGGCGTGTGATAAATACGTCCATACTTCTGCTGGAAAAGAAGCTGCTGTTACCCCATACTTTCAGGAGTATTTCATCCCGCTTTACCAGCTTATTACTATTCTCCACCAGGTATTTCAGCACCTTCGCTTCTTTTTTGGTCAGTGATGCGAATACTTCTTCACTGTTATCCCTCGTCAGTTCTTTTTCTTCATAATTGAACCTTACATGACCAATTTTATAAATGCCATCACAGGGTATGTCTTTCGGCAAAGTTCTTTTCAGGAATACTTTTACACGCATTACCAGTTCCTTGATACTAAACGGTTTAACCATATAATCATCCCCGCCTATTCTGAACCCGTTCAGGCGGTCTTCATCCAGCCCTCTGGATGAAACAAAGATGATAGGTACCATGCCATTCCTTTTACGTATCTCCTGCGCCAGTGTGAAGCCATCTTTTTTGGGCATCATGATATCAAGTATGCACAGATCAAAATCATCCCGCTGAAACTTCTTCCACGCAATTTCTCCGTCCAGGCAGTGCGTTACTGTGTAACCTGCCGCTTCCAGCTGTTTTTTAATGATATTTCCATAATAGTAGTCATCTTCTGCCAGGAGAATTTGCGCATTACTTTCCATGCAATAAAGTTTATCTGGTTCAATTTTAAGTTAACAAAACAAGATACTCACTACGATAGCATTGCAATATTGCCGAATAAAGCGACGCACTTTAGTTAATAAGAAGTTATTGATTTTAGAATTTCGCTTTAAATGGCACTAACGATCAGAATGACATCAATACAGTATTAATGATATTCGTAGGTTTGCGTTCAATAGTTTTATATACAACAAAAAAAAGGGCTGCCTGTTCAAAGGCAACCCTTTTTTTTTATTGGCAGTCTGTTCATTGTTCACTGCCTTTTCACTGTTAAATGCTATTCTACTGCGGGGATCTGTATAGCCACGGCACATTTCCAGTCTTTCTTCTGTAATGCTGCAGGTATACTGATCTGTGTGCCGTCCCCTATCACTTTCCATGATAATTTATTTTTTGCACCCAGCATAGTCAGCTTAGCTCCCTTTGCGGGTTTCAGACCACTGAAAGAAATTGTGGCGGGTAATTTTTCTCCTTTATCCAACAAATAAATCGCATATACATTCCCGTTCTTCTTACGGGTAAAACATACTTTACCATCTTTATACGGAGCAACAGATTTTGTTGCATAGATAGCTTCTCCATTCACATTCATCCATTCACCGATGGCAGTCATCGTGGTATAGGCTTCATCGTGCAGTTGTCCATCTGGTCCGGGCCCTACATTCAACAGGTAATTACCACCTTTTGCAACAATATCCACCAGGTTGTGAATGATCTTCTCAACAGGTTTGTAAGTATCGTTCGGTACATACGACCAGGAGTTCGCCATTGTCATACAGGTTTCCCATGGATAATCCAGTGGTTTGGCAGGGATCTGCTGTTCCGGTGTGCGGTAGTTCTCGAAAGGACCATGTACATCGCGGTCTACTACGATCAGACCTGGCTGGTGTTTGCGTGCCATGGCTGCAATGCCGGCCATGTCGATATCTTCATCCTGTTTAAGTGGTCTGCCATCTGTTTCTGCGGCAGTAATATCTGCGGCTTTCTTTTCAGACTGCTTGCGTGGGCGGACCCATCCACCATCCAGCCATAGAATATCTATCTTACCGTAATCACTCATCAGTTCTTCTATCTGGTTGTAAGTATATTCTTTATACTTTTTCCAGCGATCAGGATATTTGGTGATATCGTAGTTCACGTGCCTGTCTTTAGGCGGAAAATAATTCCACCAGTAATCCTGGCAATGCCAGTCAGGTTTTGAGAAATAAGCGCCGGCATGTACCCCTTCCTTACGGAATGCTTCAAATACTTCTTTAGCGATATTGGAACGGGGATCTTTGCTGAAAGGACAATCCGGTGCTGTTACGCGGTAGTCTGTCTGTTTAGTATCGAACATACAAAACCCATCATGGTGTTTCGTAGTGAATACTACGTATTGCATACCTGCTCCTTTAGCTGCTTTCGCCCATTTTTCAGGATTGAATTTAGTAGGATTGAACTGAGATTTTAATGCCTCATACTTCTTTACATACTCGTAGTAAGGAATGCCATAAGGCTGACGCTGTGTCCAGCCTTCATCTTCCGGACAAATACTCCAGGATTCCACTATACCCAGTTCTGAGTAAGTACCCCAGTGGATCAGCATCCCGAATTTCCAGTCGCTCCATTCATCCAGTTTCTGCAATACGGCCTTGTCCGTCTCAGGGATGTAAGGAGGCATTTTCTCCTGTGCGCTGGCCGTGGAAAATGCCATTATCGCACCACTTAATAACATTAGTAGTTTTCGCATGATTATTTTTTAAATGTATCTAATAATTTCAGTTGATGGAGGTATCTACAAAGTAATGCACATTATCACTCAGGAACTTATTGTCCTTTACCTGTTTCATGTATAATATTACCTTTCCGCAGTTATCTTTGTACCATGAAAAGTATATGGCAGCAATTTCTGCGTTATCTGTATATAGGGAAGAAGGACCCAAATGCACCAAAGTCACGGTATGTATCCATGATGCATGGCATGAACAGGATATCTATTATCGTGTTCCTGATCGCTATCATCATCATGTGTATCCGCTTATTTACGAAGCGGCACTGATAATCACTTCTGCTGCACGGCGACTGGCATTCTTTTCGCCCAGTTTCGTCCAGAGAGCAGTATAATCTGCCTGCAACTGTACACGCGTCGCCTCGTCCTTCAGCAATAATGTGAGTTCCTTCAGCAAATTTTCTTCGGTCAGATCATCCTGGATCAGTTCATGCACCACCAGTTTATCCATGATCAGGTTTACCAGGGAGATATATTTTACTTTGATCAGTCGTTTCGCTAAAAAGTAGGAGATCGCACTCCCTTTGTAACACACTACTTCCGGTACACCAAATAACGCGGTTTCAAGTGTGGCGGTACCGGACGTTACCAGCGCGGCTTTTGCCTGACGCAGTAAGGGGTAAGTTTTTCCTTTAACAGTGCAAACGTTCGTATGTGCACCTGTGAGCCCCTGCATGAAATCGTCATCCAGACTGGGAGCCTGTGCTACTACAAACTGGTATTCCGGGAAATGTTTTGCCATCGTGAGCATAATAGGCAGCTTCACACTTACTTCCTGGCGACGGCTACCCGGCAATATAGCAATCACCGGCTTATCAGAGAAAGGCAATACCTTTCCTTCTTTTGCTTCTTTTATCACTTCTATCAGCGGGTGTCCCACATACTCTACTTCGTAATCCCACTTTTTGTAGAAGTCCTTTTCAAAAGGCAGGATGCACAACATCTTATCCACACTCTTTTTAATCTTCTTTACCCTGTTCTCTTTCCAGGCCCATACCTGCGGAGAGATATAGAAGATGATCTTATAACCGAGCGGTTTTGCCCATTCGGCGATACGCAGATTGAAGCCTGCATAGTCTATCAGTACGAGTACATCGGGTTGGTATGCCTGTATATCTTTCTTACAGAACTCCAGGTTGCGGAGTACGGTGCGCAGGTTCATCACTACCTCGATAAAGCCCATAAAAGCCAGATCTTTGTAATGTTTTGCCAGCGTACCACCGGCCTGTTGCATCAGGTCTCCTCCCCAGCAACGAATGTCTGCAGAGGGGTCCTGTTGTTTTAACTGTTTGATAAGATTGCTGCCATGGAGGTCGCCGGAAGCTTCCCCCGCTATGATGTAATACTTCATTTTTTCACATTAAACCCGCAGCAAATATACTTAACCATGTAATAGCTTAAGTAATATGATAGTGATCGCATATAACATGGTAACGAGGAAGATCCCTTTAGCTGTCAGATCTTTTCTTTTCCGGGTATATAAATAGAATACAGCGCCATTGAACAGCAGACAGATGCTGATTATTTTGGGGAGCATTTGCCGGTTGCCAAGCAGAATCTGTACAAATTCACTCAGTCCCCGGTGATAGGGCATATATACTGCCAGGAAGTAGTAAATAAAAAAAGTAACAAATGGTGTCAGCAAACCTAACACGATACCTAATACCAGATTATCCTTCTTTAACATATTGTAGTTTTGAGCCGTCAGAACGTCCATTCGGCCTCTATTTGTTTTTTCAGCTTATGATTTGTCAGATCAAACTGCACCGGTACCAGTGATGCATAATTGTTGGCTAATGCCCACACATCCGTATCCTCTCCTTTGTCTCTGTTTACGAACTCTCCTGTCAGCCAGTAATACTTCTTCCCACGTGGATCTCTGCGTTCATCAAAGGCTTCTACCCATTTGGCATCTGCCTGACGGGCAACCCTGATCCCTTTAAAATCTTCTTCTGTGGCAGCCGGGATATTTACATTAAAAAGCGTCCCTACCGGCAAAGCTGTTTCCAGCATCTTCTTCGCTACGGCAAACGCTACTTTCTTTGATAAAACAAAATTCTGTTCATAGCTGTAATCCAGACTGGAAAACCCTACAGACGGTACGCCTTCTATAGCGGCTTCCATTGCTGCAGACATCGTACCGGAATAGATCACATTGATAGAATGATTGGCGCCATGATTGATCCCGCTTACACAGATGTCCGGCAGGCGGTGTAATATCCTGGCACGGGCCAGCTTCACGCAGTCTACCGGTGTACCGGAACATTGCCAGGCTTCTATCCCCTCAAAAATAGTAACAGGCTCTAACCTTAACGGTGTTCCTATCGTAATCGCATGCCCCTGACCCGACTGCGGACTATCCGGTGCTACTACCACTACTCTGCCCAGAGGGCTCACTGCTTCTATCAGCGCACGGATACCCGGAGCTGTTACACCATCATCATTAGTTACCAGTATGATCTTTTCCTCTGCCACTTTGTACAAATTTAATATGTATTGAATATATTACGTTGATAAAGAATGTTAAATTAATTTAATAGTCTAAAGGTCGGCCTTCAGCAATCTTCTGAATATCAGCCACAATGCTACTGCAATATATCCTAATAACGCAATCAGGTACACCATATTGTCATATTGCTGCACACCAGGCAACATCTTACCTATCAGCGGAAAAGGCAGCAGTTCATCTGCGGTTTGCAGGGGCAGCAGGCCTCCCACACTTCCCCAGAAGCGTTTGAGCGTTACCACCAGCAGTTGTTCGAAGATCATCACATAACCTAAATACAATACGATGGCAAGCCCGGCCCTCTTTACCAGTATACCTGTCAGTAAAGCCAGACAAAGTGATAACAATATCTGCAGGAAATAATATCCCAGGTAATAAAAGCCTTCCATATTAAATGCGGACGTACCATAAAAGAACCCGAAAAACAGGGCTGTTAATACGGATACAACAAACGCGAGCACAGATAATGCCAGTACCCAGAACAGTTTGGAAAACACGAAATCCTTTCTTTCCCAGCCGTCAATGACGTTCTGCCGGTGGGTTTTAAAGGTGAATTCGTTGGTGACAAGCGTTAACAGCAGTAACGCAAAAATAGCAGAGGTGTATGAGTTCACATTGGCTACAGACTGCCATACCAGCGGGAAATCATAGGCAGAAGTACCCAGCAGGCTTTGTACCTGTTTAGGGATCCGGCTGGTAATATCCTGTACCAGAAGGTTAGATGCCGGGATAATGATTACCGCCAATCCCAGTAAGATCCAGAAAGTACGATAGGTCTTTACTTTCAGCCATTCTATTTTAATGATTTGTAACATAGGGATTGTTAGTTATTGGTTAACTCCAGGAATGCAGTTTCCAGGCTCTTTCTTCTTACCTGTAAATGACTCAGCCAGATACCCTGCTGCGAACACCAGTTGTTCAGCGCTGCAGGATCTACCGGTTCTTTAAAGATCACCTGAAGCAATCCTTCGGGCGTGACAGACAATTGCAGAAAAGCAGGATGCTTTTCAATGACCCCTTTCAGCGCTTTATTATCCGCACTGCCCACTTCCAGGAAATCATCCCTGGTAATCACTGCATTCACAGGTCCGGATAACAGCAGTTTCCCCTTTCTGAGAATAGCTACATGTGTACACACCTTTTCCACTTCATCCAGCAGGTGACTGGCCATGATGATCGTCTTACCTGCCTGTGCCAGTTGTTTCACCAGGGTCCTCACTTCAGATATACCTACCGGGTCCAGTCCATTGGAAGGCTCATCTAAAATCAGCACATCAGGATCTCCCAGCAAAGCAGATGCAATGGCCAGCCGCTGTTTCATCCCTAATGAATAGGTTTTAAAAGCAGAATGCTGACGGGCGGTTAACCCGGCCAGTTCCAGTACTCTCGGAATATCTTCTTCGCTTCTTTGTTTGATCCCTGCTACTACCTGCAAATTCCTGTAGGCAGAGAGGTAATGATAGAAGTTAGGCGTTTCCAGCAGCGTACCTATGTTCCGGCGCTGCTTTGCAGAAGGTTGCTGGTCGAACAAAGTAAAAGAACCCTCGTCGGCACTGAGTACATCAGTGACAATACTCAGCAGGGTAGTTTTTCCGCTACCATTGGGGCCAAGTATACCGAATACGCTACCGGGAGGAACATCAAAAGACACCTGTGAAAGCGCCTGTACAGGACCATACTTCTTGGAGATGTTCTGAAGGGAAAGGATAGGCATATTTGGGTGTTTTATACGGGAGGACAAAATACCACGATCTACCTGCTAGTGAACGCTATCAGATACTTGTATTTTGTCCCCCCTGTTATTAATTTCTTATTGGCTTCCCTGTTTTCAGAACGCTTTGCAGTCGCTCTAATGTTTTACGCTCTCCTGCCAGGCTAAGGAAAGCTTCTCTTTCAAGATCCAACAGATACTGCTCACTTACGATCGTGGATTCTGATAAATCTCCCCCACACATTACATAGGCTAATTTACCTGCAATTTTCGCATCATGATCTGATATATAATTAGCAAAGCGCATACTGTGAACGCCTGTCAGCAACATTCCCAGGCCGGTACGGCCCAGCACTTTAATATCTTTTCTTTCTACCGGACGGCTATACCCTTCATCTGCCATCAGCAGCACACTGCGTTTGGCATCTGCTATCTGCCTGCTCAGGTTCATGGTAATTTCATCATGACCTTTTCGCAGAATACCCAGTTCATAAGCTTCGTGCGCTGAAGTACTCACTTTCGCCATCGCCACGGTCATAAAGCGATCTTTCAACGGCTCTTCTTCTATGCGCCCTTCCTTAAATTCATCGCTGGCACGTACCGCCATTTCTTTGGTACCACCACCACCGGGAATCAATCCAACACCCAGCTCCACTAAACCTATATAAGATTCGGCTGCTGCCTGCACTTTATCTGCATGTAAACACATTTCACAACCACCACCCAGCGTCAGCGCATGAGGTGCCACGATTGTTGGTATGGCTGAATAACGTAAACGCATAGTGGTTTTCTGGAATAAACGTACGGCCATATCCAGCTCGTCGTACTCCTGCTCTGCGGCCAGCATGAAGATCATCCCTACATTGGCACCGGCAGAAAAATTAGCGCCATCATTCGCTAATATCAATCCACGGAAATCTTTTTCCGCGCGATCAATTGCTTTATTCACACCTTCCAGTACCTCACCGCCAATTGTATTCATTTTAGTTTTCCAGTCGAGGGAAACGATACCATCGCCTAAATCGTACAGGTTACAGGCACTGTTCTTCCACACTATATTTCCCGAAAGGTTTTCCAGTATGATAAATGTATCAGCACCAGGCAGGAGTTTGTAAGCCTGACTGCTAATATCATAATAGAACTTCTTACCGTTATCAATTTTGTAGAAATTTTTGATACCCTTAGCCAGCATATCTTTCACCCAGGCAGCTACGGTATGTCCTTTTTCTTCCAGCAGTTTCACACTGGCTTCCACTCCTAAAAGGTCCCATATTTCGAAAGGACCTATTTCCCATCCGAAACCGGCTTTCATGCCATCATCTACTTTGTAGATATCGTCTGCAATTTCAGGGATACGGTGAGAGATATATGAAAACAGGTAAGAGTGGAACTGCTGATAGAATAATCCCGCTTTATCGGTAGCTGCTCCCAGTATCTTCATACGCTGTTTCAGGTCTTCTACCGGCTTCGCAGCTTCTATACTGGCGAATTTGGATTTTTGGCGGGGGCCATATTCCATCGTTTGCAGGTTAAGCGTAAGGATTTCCTTACCGCCTTCCCCTTTGGTCTTTTTATAAAACCCTTGTCCTGTTTTATCGCCCAGCCATTTGTTCTCTACTATTTTCTGCAGGAAAGGAGGTATTACGAAGATATCTTTTGCTTCATCCGCAGGGCAGTTCTCTGCCACTCCATTTGCTACTCTCACCAGTGTATCAATACCCACTACATCGGCTGTACGGAAAGTAGCCGATTTAGGATGGCCTATTACCGGCCCG
Source organism: Chitinophaga oryziterrae (assembly GCF_009758125.1). Classification (GTDB taxonomy): domain Bacteria; phylum Bacteroidota; class Bacteroidia; order Chitinophagales; family Chitinophagaceae; genus Chitinophaga; species Chitinophaga oryziterrae. Next base: position 279,320 of record NZ_WRXO01000001.1, on the reverse strand, counting down.
GTGAGTGCATCCACTTCATCTATATTCAGGCCCATTTCCTGCATGATATGGAAGATAGCCATGATAGAGAACACCCCTACCCTGTTGGCGATGAACGCAGGCGTATCTTTACAGAGTACCGTGGTTTTACCCAGGTAAAGATCACCGTAGTGCATCAGGAAATCCACGATTTCCTGATCTGTATGCGGAGTGGGAATAATTTCTAATAAACGCAGGTAACGCGGCGGGTTGAAGAAGTGTGTACCACAGAAGTGTTTCTGAAAATCTTCACTGCGGCCTTCGGCCATGAGATGAATAGGAATGCCGGAAGTATTGGAGGTAATGAGTGTACCGGGTTTGCGGTATTTCTCTACCTCTTCGAACACTGTTTTCTTTACCGCCAGGTTTTCTACCACTACTTCTATGATCCAGTCATATCCGCCTATTTCTTTCATATCATCCGTAAAGTTGCCTGTGCGGATGTTTTTGATCACATCTTTTGTGTAAACCGGGGATGGGTTAGCCTTCAACGCGGACTGTAAGGCATCATTTACAATGCGGTTCTTAACGGCTTTACTGTCCAGCGACAGGCCCTTTTTGATTTCCGCTTCATTTAATTCTTTAGGGGCTATATCCAGCAACAACACCTGTACGCCTATTCCTGCAAAATGGGCTGCAATACGGGAACCCATTACTCCTGAACCTAAAACGGCCACCTTATTGATGTGTCTTTTCATAGAAAGTCTTAATTAATCGAGAAATGAATTTAGCATTTTTTGCGGGACTTACAGAGTTTTTAGAACCTGATAGAAATCTTTCATATGCGGCGAATAATGGCTATATTCACCGCATAAATGCGGCGAATATGTATATATATGAGCTAGATAATTGGCCTCAATTCACCTGGGATTACGAAAAACTGGCAACGAAACTGGCCGAAGTAAGATACCGGCAGGGTAAGATACTTGGGCAGATGAATGCCGTTGGATTTAATCTGAAGGAAGAAGCTATCCTGCAAACGCTCACGCTGGATGTATTGAAATCAAGTGAAATTGAAGGGGAGATATTGAATCCTGAACAGGTTCGTTCCTCTATTGCTAAACGTCTTGGAATTGATATTGGAGGCCTGATACCGGCAGATCGTCATGTTGAGGGCGTTGTTGAAATGATGCTGGATGCTACTCAAAAATATGATGCGGCTTTAACAGAAGATCGTCTTTATGGATGGCATCATTCCATGTTCCCTGCCGGGCGAAGTGGTGTTTACCAGATAACAACAGGTGCCTGGAGAAATGGCCCCATGCAGGTCGTTTCCGGAATGATGGGGAATGAAAAAATACACTTTGAAGCACCAGCCGTTCATCAGCTTCCTAAAGAAATGTCTGCTTTTTTAACCTGGTTCAATGATAAACAGGAAATAGATCCTGTTATAAAAGCAGGTATTGCCCATTTATGGTTTGTAACTATACATCCTTTTGAAGATGGGAATGGCAGGATCACACGTGCCATTACAGATATGCAGTTAGCCCGTGCAGATCAGACTGCACAAAGGTTTTACAGTATGTCTGCTCAGATACAGAAAGAACGAACGGAGTATTATAACATATTGGAGAATACTCAAAAAGGATCTCTGGATATAACAGGATGGTTAAAATGGTTTCTGGATTGCCTTTACAGGTCTATGGATAGTACAGATCAGATACTCGGAAAGATTATGACAAGAACTGAGTTCTGGGAAAAAAACCAGGAAACTCAATTTAACGTCAGACAATTAAAAATGGTGAATGTATTGCTGGATGATTTCTTTGGTAATCTCAATGTATCCAAGTGGGCTAAAATGAACAACTGTTCTACCGATACAGCATTAAGGGACATCAATGATTTAGTCAATAAGAATATTCTGATGAAGGCTGATGGAGGAGGAAGAAATACCAACTATACGTTAAAAGGTATATCTTAAAATCATTACCCTTTTTTAAACGTATACGCTTAAAAAATCAGAAAATTTAAAGGTATCCCTTTAAAAAAGTAGTCTATAAAGTGTCCTTCCGGGAAATTAAAAAGGCCGTTCCTCTTTAGAAAGAAGAACAGCCTTAAATTTCTCAGCGTTTTATTGAGAATAAGCCATCATTTACTCTATGTTGGATATAGAAATAATAAAAACACGACAGTACAAGGTTTCATTCAATTTTTATAAGTCCCAATTGCTTATACTTATCATTCTCTATTAAATCCATTAATTCAGGATTATTCAATTCTACCTGAACTATTTTATAAGGCGCGCTGAATTTATTCGGCACCGGAGATGATATGAGTGTATAAATAAATAATGTATCACGCTGTATTTTGTAAAACATCTCAAAAAGCCCTTCATAAACATATTCATTCGATTTTGGAGCTTTGAAATTTTTATTGTCAGTGTTTGAAATAACTATTACTTGCTTATCACCTGTTAATCCCCATACCATCCTCTTAATAAAGACCGATGGATATCCCTTTTTTGAAGGCAATTTTGTTATAGTTGTTTGAAAATAATCATTCTTATTATCCCAATTAAAATAAATTGCAATTGCAGCCAGAATTACTACAATAGAAATCGATAATAAAAAAATTCGCCTCTTTTCCATAAATCGCAACTTAATCATAAACTATATTTAGTTATTCTATGTTGTTAGGTGTTAAATTAATCCTCTTATCAGGGTTAGACTTAAATAAATTCGCTCCCCCTTGCCAGCCATTTTGTATTTGCCTTCCTGAATACTCATCTTCTCCATACCAAGGAGCAGGTCCGAAACTCGTTCCGAACGTTACGATTCTAAATGCATTCCACTTGTTAAATTCCCCTACATTCAACGCACCTGCCAACTTCATATATGTTTCATAACTAATATGCACGCCTCCCAATTCACCCTGCCTACCATTAAAGCCTGCCAAGAAATTACCTGCCGATCGAGCAGATGCATAATAACCTAACAATTTCTTACCTGTCATTGGACCATATGGAGCCACATCTCTTTTAGTTTTAATGTCAAAATCCTGGTTATTCTTTGATTTATTTGCAACTTCTCTCAGATCATATTTCATTGCTTCTTCATGATAGCCTGCAATTGTAGAAGCCCAGGATTCGCGAAATAATATTCTGCCTTCTGCCCTATTGGTATTTGGAACAATAAACTCATTCCAATAAAGCGTTTCCCCCATTTTCTCACCTCCACCTGAAGCAGATTTAGTTTTTCGTCTGCTTTCATCAACATCTTTTGCTGTTTTCGCATCATTGTGTTTATATACTCCTAAATCTCCATCATTATATACAGCGAGTACCTTACCAGCCAAATCTGTATGGGTAGAAGTACCTTCCATGCCATTGGGATCCACCATACTTAATGGATTATTCAATACATAATTGTATGGGGAATAACCGGCATATTTAGTTGCCATCGGATCTTGAACATGCCACCTTCCAATCTGCGCATCATACATCCTTGCACCATAATCGTATAACTCTAATCCACTGTCATCCTTAAACTCACCACTCTGCAACTCCTTCCCATTATACTTGAACTTGTTCTCCGCGTAGCTTGAACCCTTTAATGCTTTAGAAGAAATCCCTGCCATCGTCAACCCAAAGGGATAATAATGCGTCTCTTCTAGCAAAGGCCCAGTATTATGCGCAACTATCAGATTATCAAAGAACATATCCTCTCCACTCTCATTACTTGTATAAATATACAGAAATCCGGTTTTCTTTATCACAATTCTGTCTGTACCGAGAGTCTGCAATTGATCCGGGCTACCCTGAACCTGTTTCGCACCACTGTTTTCATTTACCATGCTAAGCCTATCATCAAACAGTGCATAATTCAGGTAGGATTTGGGTTTGTCTGTTAGATTCTGTGTTGGATCTTTCTGTTTTAATGCATCATAATCTGTACTGCTAAAACTCGTAGAAAGAGGGGAACCAGTTCCTGTAGCGGTATGTGCCCCCTCACTCACACTAGAACCACTGAACGCCTGTAACAAAGCTGCAAGCATATTAGCGGACGTAGTACCAGATGTACTGGTACCTGTACTTTTATAGAAAGCTTTTACCCCCAACTGGATAGTATCACCAGCCATTACGCGCAATACTAATGATGGCCCAATCTTCTGTCCATTGACTGCATTCAACCTCGCAACATAAGTATTAGGATTGGTTGTATTATCGGCTGGATAACCGGCCGGCAGAGCTGTACGCGTATTATCAATATTACTAAACAACGCATTCTCAGTAGCGGTAGCTCTTGTTTCCATAGTAGCTGCATACTTACTGCTTTCACTTCGCGTACCCAATACTACCCGTACATTACCCAGATGATCTTTCTCAAAATAGTCGTAGGTGAAACTCACCGGCTGGCCAGTATTATATACAAGGCGGATGCGCCCTTCCTCTTGAGATAAAAACTGTAAAGTATCCTGCTGGTAAACAAAACTACCGATATAGTCTGTAACTGTTATTTTAGGAGTACTTGTTGTATTATCTGTTACTGTCTTTTTCAGTTTATTACCAGCAGCATCATATTGGTAACTTATACTGCCTTTACCTGTGATCGTAATACTGGATGGTAGGTTCAAGTGATTATAAGTAATAACACTGATCCCTTTATTCTGGTCCGTTAACAGGTTTCCATTTCCATCATAGCTATAATCATCTCCTGTATTGCTACCATTATTAAAATCGCCCAGTTTAGCAGATGAAGTATTGCTGGCATCCAATACAGCAGACAATTTGTTACTTCCTGTAGTTAGGTAGGAATAAGTAAGCTGATCTATTGTACTGGGAACAGCACCTACCATTCCTTTTTGTGTCATGGTCTTAATATTACCATTCGCGTCGTAAGCAAGGTTACTTACTGAAAAATCCACCGTATTCTGAGTCCAGGCGGCACCAGTGCTATTCTGCTGTGTAAAATTGGCGGCCGTCAGGCGATTTACCTTATCATAGCTATAGCCAAATGCACGTGTTATTCCGTCAGACTTACTTTTCCATTTAACACCGGCAATATTACCATTGTACTGATTGGTAGTGAATCCATAGTCATAGTTTAATTCCTGTCCAAACCAGTTGTCAGTACTCGTAGTATTTACAATAGCTTTGTTAATTCCCTGGAGCCATCCCTGAATATTATAGGTATAGTTAAGTGCATCCAATTGTGAAGAGGAACCTGTTACTCCCAAACGTTTTTGTTTAAGTTGCCCTAATTCATCATAGCTGTTTGCTACCACAATCTTATCCTGGTTGCTATCATTATTCAACCTTTTCTTAACATTGAGTACACGTCCCGCAGCATCATACTCCATCATTGTAAGCAGGGTAATTTTCGGCGTTTGTCCACTGCGTGGATTGGTATGCCGGAGATAACTGCTTAATACTTTCCCGCTAAAATCATAGAGATTCGTAGTAATGTCTTTTCCCCCTGCATTATTATTTGATGATGTTTGGATCACACGTCCCTTATCATTATAATAGACTGTTGTTGTTAGCCATTGGTCAGTACCCAACACTCTGATCTTAGTACCTGTTACCAATCCTATTGTTAGATTACCAGAGGTAGAAGACAATGCTTCCGGATAAGGATTATTAACGGCTAGTGGCTTATTTATATCTCCAGTCTCATAAGGTAACCTACCCGCATAATTATAGTTATCATAAAAAGTATAACTAAGAGGAGTAAGCTCACTGGAAGATATTCCGGGCGAAGGGTTGGTGGCAGTGATCGTAGTAGTCCCTCCTGTACCGGCAGGATTGATCTCTGCAATAAATTCAGCACCCGTACCGGAGTCGAAGCTGTCCTGAAAGATAATACTATTGGAAGCAGTAATTATACTGCTTCCATCATAACTACCCAATACCAGATCGGCAGTACCCGGGAATACATAACTGATAGTCTGTGTAGTGGACGTAGCAGTATTCAAACTTGTCTGAAGCGCAGTCTGCGTTGTATTTGCTTTGTAAATGGCCGTCATGGAGGGACGGTTCAATCCATCATAGAAAGTAACCAGCCATTCCTGTGGCGACTTTAACCGTTGCACTGCATCCTGCGTAAACACCAACCGGTCCCTGATATCATAAACAAGGTATACAGGTCCGGCACCAGGCATCTTTTTCACGATCATTCGGTTACGATCATCTTATTGATACTGGAAACATAACTCATCAGCAACGGCACTTACATTCCATCCGGCTATCATACTTCTTTCAACAGCCAGTGGTGGAATCACAAAGCGAAGATTATTCAGGTCATCATATACATAATAGGTACATAACCAGCCTATATGTGCAGTGCCGGGAGTAGTGGCAGACTGTACCTTTTTTAACACAATCTGGTCTTCTACATCCTTATAGGTTACTACCTGGTTACCTGCTTCATTAATCGTTACATCCTTAAATAAAGTACCGGGCGCATAAGTACTACTACTTGCCGGCAGACCAGCTCCGATAGTCCATATCCGAACAGAGTCAGTCAATGCATTTACCAGGTATTTATTTTCAATGGGATGATTGCCACCTTCCTTTGCCCAACTGTTACCAGGAGAAAAAGTTTTCATTACCCTGTTTAAAGGAGAAGCCTCAAACTCTGTCTGGTTATAATATATAGATTCTCCGCTGGCACCGGGATTCAAAACAGCATCCTGATAAAATGCTTTCTGATCATTAAAAGGATTAGTTTTAAACTTACCATCACTTGCATTACCCGTTTGAGCTACATAAGGCAGGTATTTATATTGCTCCTGTCCAAAGGCATCGTATACCACCGGAGATACAAGATCCTTTCCAGTAGTACTGATTCCTTTGGAAACCATTTGCAAAGGACGAGCCAACCCATCAAAATATTGCGTTGTTTGTGTTACTTCAGATATTGTTGTGCTGGTAGCGCTAACGGCGGTTGCATCTGTTAGCGGCTTATTCGGCACCCATGTGCGGATATAATTAGTTGTTGTATTCGTATATGCGGCAGGAACAGTAACTGCAGTAGCTGTTACGCGTGTTGGTTCGTTTGGAGTTTGTGCATATATATAACCAGATACAATCAACAGGAGCATTATTAGGAAGACGCGCAATGTATTTATCATTGGGATTAAAATTATTGAGTGATTGGTTTTTGATATTGATAATCATATTGCTTCAATATCATACGGTTTTGATCTCTGATCAATTTCAAGCGGCCAAAATCATCATATTCGTAGTATGTAATCTGACTTTTAGCATCACATTGATGTGTTAAGCCAATTAGGGGATTCCAGGTATAAGTGGTCATTTGAGCATTTTCAGGGTATGCCCTTGCTTCATCTATGAGCCCTGTTCCACTGATTGAGATAACACTTTGGCCCGTAATGTTGTGTTCATAATAAGTCCAACCGTTAATAGTCTCGCTCTTTACCGGATAACCATTTTGAGTTCCTGTAATATTAAACGGAACACTATTTTTTGTCCAGTAGGACACCTTATAAGTCATCGTAGTTGTTAATCCTGATCTGCTAAGATTACCACTTGAGAGATTGTAACATTTATTACCAGTAGGTGAAGTGTCATCCTGGACTGGAACTCCTGAGAATTCCCAGTTGCCTTTACCATCTGATTCGAACGATGTATACGCGATGTCATTATAACGTGCATTTCTGGTCTCTGAAATAAGGTGTACACCGGTATAGTCATATATATACGAAGAGAAGATGTCATCGCTTTTCTGCTGTTCTAACAAATTACCATAACTATCATATCTTGAAAAATAAAATTTGGACGCCGACAGGTTTCCTATTTTCAATTCACTGCTTTCAGGAACAAACAGGTTACTAAGCTGTATGTAATTATTTTTTATACCTTTAGTGATAACATCTTTGTGATAGATATTTTTTTCAATAACAGCATCCAGGATGTTATTAGTTTTCATACTGCCGTAAACAGGTATGGATGGATAATCACCTGGATATTTGTATTCTGTCTTAACAGCATCACCTTTGCTATCCAGGAATGTTTCCGTTTTTAACTGCAGATCGCTATTAATGTCATTATATTGATATTCATTGACCAGACTCAGGTAAGTGGAACCGCTAACATCATATGTACGTTTTTCCGCCTTTGTGAGTTTAACATATCTCGATGGTACAAAATAATATTGAACGATCAAAACAGGTTTCGGTGTCAGTTGTGCTTGTGTGGGAACTCTTAAAGCCCAGTCGACTTTGGCTCCAAGTACATCAAATAAAGGATTATAAGTATCCCAGATCCCCTGGAAATCGTCTTTATAAGTATTAAAAGTTTCGTCTACCTTGACGAAAGAGTTGTTCACATTCTTATAGTTTATTTCCTGCAATACATATCCGCGTGCCCAGTCCACAGAAACAGGTGTGGCAAATGGAAATAAGCTGGTTTGTCCTATTCTTCCAGGATTATAACAAACATTCTGTGGTTGGTTAAGTGTTATTCTAGAAGGCAAAAAAGAAAAATCCGTCCTGGAATTATAGTAATATTCAGATTTACCATTTGTACCTATATTTCCATTACCATCTTTTCCATAATATACAATAACCTTGTCGTATCCCACATTACCACCTTGCAGAGAAGTAAGAGGAGCATAGGAAGATGAAGAATATACTGTATACTCAGGAACGAATACATCCGTACCTCCAGAGGCATTGGTACATAACTGGGCTTCTCTGAACTGATACTTATAAGTAGGGATATAATTAATTATTCCGGAAGACGTGGTATCATCAATATTATACTTATACACTTTTATAATCCCTTTGTCCGAAACGGGATCATAATCTGTCATTTGGGCTACACGAAGACCACCAACTTTTTTAGTTCCCTTCCTTGTAATTATATCTCCTTCCAGTCCAAATGTATACATGCCATCCACATTTACTCCTGACTGAATGAGGGGACCTGATGCACTACCAACCCTCGCCTGGATTTGATATTTACCTGCCGGCAGAACGATAGTTGTGGTATAGTTTGCGCTTGCATATCCAATAGTGATTGGTCCCACTGAACCATTCCCTAATACATCCATATTTACAGGATTAGCCGGATCATTGACTTTAAAAACATTAAAATACACATAAGTCGACGGTTGGCTCGGATTGAAAGGTTGGTTGGTACAACTACCGGATACGGCTACCGGCCATTTAGTTCCGGTAAAAGAGAGTTTAAAAGTTGTCGGATACAAAAGCTCAAATACCTGGCCTGGTGTAATATGGCACATCCCACCTCCTCCAATATAATTTGCTTTTTGAACGTCGTCCCAATAAAAAGGATTGTTAGTTTCATTCGACTCATATTCAAACAGAGTAGACCCTCCGGTTGGATATTTTATTTTCTTCAATACACCTGCCTGAGCATAAGGTTCAACTGTTTGCCTGAACGCACCAACAACATAAGTTCCCGTATTACTTGTATAAGAAGGTATCAAAGTTGTATTCCCTGTTTGCCCATTATAATATCCCCAGTGGTCCACTGCTTTTGAAGTTACCCGGTTCGGTAAATAAATACTATTTTCATACGTAAATTCGTAGGATTGTCCCACCAGGCTATTTGCAGACAATTCCTGTATTCCTTTTAACGATAGCCTGTAAGAAGTATTAGCCACCGTATTAGAGCCCGCATCAGGTAAGCTTGCAAATTCAACCATACTGGTTGAAAAATAGTTATACAGTAAAGTATAACTTTTGATCGTATCCAAAGTATTCTTGATAACAATCTTATCCAAAACCTGACTACCTTGTAAGTCGTGCCTGTATTTTCCAGCTACAAACTCTACACTACCAGTAGGAAATATGATTTTTGAAATTTTCTTGGCATCCTGGATGATCGTCTTGTTTATTGAATATGATCCATGAAGAACACAACCTAAAGGGCTGGCCGGATCCCAATCATATTTTGTTTCAGATGAAGGCATCTCATATTCATAGCGGTCAGAGGTATACTCAAAGGAAATTTTCTGGTTGGTCCTGGGCGATCTGATTTCCTTTAAATACCAGCTGCCAATATAGGAAGTCGCTGATGCTCCCTGATCACTACCGAAAGTATTGGTAACCGTTTGCATAGTTTCTGTTACGTTAAAGTAAAAGATGGTACCATCTTCGGTAGTTATTTCCCATTCAGTCAATCCTGTTGCAGAAGGATTTGAAGGATTCTTTTTTATTTTTATTTTCTGATAAGGAATGGTATGTACGTTTCCACTTTTGTCAAATACAAATTTTCCGGATTTTCCGCAAAAATTAAAGTAATACATATCAGACTCCGTATCGTTGCTTTGCCTGGTTACTGCTTCAAAATAATCATACGCAGCGTCTCCGCTTCCCAGGGAGCTGGTACATTCCGGTAAAGGTAAATTCGGATTTACCAGAAAACCACCATTCCCATCATCTGGTATGCCTTGTATAGAAAACGGGTTATTACTCCTCCTGCATTTAATGTCCAGCCTAATCCTACCCATGATGGAACTTCCGCAACTTGTATTCCTCCTGCATGATAGCTCAAAGACACCGGTACTTTCATTCCCCATTGATCAATTGTCCATATTGGAATATCTATTTGTGGTACCCCATTATATAAGTTTACCGGGAAGTTTGCAAATTTTCCCAAGGAAGCAGCATTGGGGGATGGCGGCAATACCTGTTTTAGCAAACTTTGTGAATACAACAGGTTTAGCCTTGTTATAAAGAGAAAGATTATAAGTATAGTTTTCGCAAACTTCATCTTAGGAAAATTTATTTAGAAAATGTAATTCGTATTATTTAGCTTAAAAATTATAGCCCATCCGCACTTTCAATGCACTCATCGGAGGTACATTCCTACTGGTCATTCCTGTAAAGAGGGTTACAAATAATCCGACTGGAATACGAAATCAGGTCAGCCAGTTCAACCCGTACTTACCTTTACTCTACGAGCCTTCATAGAACCTTTCACCGCCAACATATGAGCACCAAAGGTTGTTGTACCTATGTCTACATTTTCAGGAAATTCAGTGAATTTTGCAGGGTATCCAGATCAACATTACCCCCTAATGGTAAATTACCAAGTACTTTATTCTTCAGACCTGGTTTCAGACTGTTCAGTTTGTGTGAAACCTTATTTTAGCAGTTATAGAGTTCTCCAGTCAGTATTGGAAGGTGCTTCATGGATGATTGACCTCCCTATTTCAACAGAGGTAGCTACATTGTTATCATACCCCCCATTATAAAATGAAACAGGGTAAAATTTGGTAGCATCGCCCTGAACTGTAAAAGTGTCGGTAATCTGGGAAAACACATTATCGCTGAAACAAAAAGCCGATAACAATAGCAATAGGATCCTCGTAATTCGCATTAGGTATATTTTTAATTATTGATGGAACAGAATGAACAATGCAATGTGTACAGAATGATAATTATATAGGGGGTAACAATGCTACTTGTAATACTATAGCCTGTTTAACATATTGAATAATAAAAGACTATAAGGATAACTTACCATTCAATCATAAAAGTATTCTATACTTTTATGATTTCTTATCACACATTCATAACATTCGGGTACAATATTATAGCTTTACTACGCAGCTTATCTGCGCAAAACGGGGTATCATTGGAATTTTTAAAGAAAAAAGGAATTTGATCTTTATTATCTATGGAATAAAAAGCTATGATTGATGCCCAGGAATGAGTTGTATTTGAATACTTCTTTTCTATCAAGGTTTGAAAATCATATATCAATTCTATTTTCATAACCCTTCCAAAGCCCATGCCTCAGAAGGGTTACGAAAAATAGAATATTATACGTTATTACCTTACCTCACTACCGGCATCCACTGCCGCGTCCGGGTTCACAAATACCAGTTTACCCGCCGCATTCTCTGCCATCAGGATCATTCCCTGGCTTTCAATACCCCTCATTTTGCGGGGAGCCAGGTTAGCTACCAGTGTTACCTGCTTGCCTATTACTTCTTCCGGAGTGAAATGCAAAGCTATACCGGAAACTACGGTACGTTTTTCAGTACCTATATCTACCAGTAATTTCAGCAGTTTATCCGCTTTAGCTACTTTCTCCGCTTCCAGGATAGTACCTACCCGCAGGTCCAGTTTTGCAAAGTCTTCAAATTCGATCGTTGCTTTAGGCTCTGCGGCCGGTTTAACTTCTCCGGATGCAGTGTGACCAGCAGCGGCAGCTTTCGCAGCTTCTGCCTTAGCACGTCTTTCATGCAGTCTTGCCACCTGCGTAGCCACTTCCTCGTCTTCCACCTTCTTGAACAACAATTCCGGCGGACGCAGTGAATACCCTACACTCACCAGTTTCAGGCTGCCCGCATTTTCCCAGTCCAGAATACGGTCTACCACTTTTAACATGTGACAGATCTTCTTCGCCGTAAAAGGCAGGAAAGGATTGGCGAAGATGGCCAGGTTGGCAGTCAGCTGTAAGCAAAGGTGCAGACAGTTGTCTATCGCCTGCTGGTTAGCCGCCTGCAATTCAGGTGTTTTAGCCAGCAGCCATGGCGCCTTTTCCTGTAAGTATTTATTCCCTTCACGGGCTACATTGATCACTTCTGCCAATGCCTCACGGAAACGGTAGTTTTCCAGCGACTCTTCAATGTTTTTCCTGCCCTGCTGAATAGCGGCAATCAGCGCATCGTCAGTAGCATCTTTAATCTCCTGATGGAATACGGGCACTTTACCGCCGCACAACTTGTGCATCAGCACCATCGTACGGTTGATGAAGTTGCCAAAAATAGCTACCAGCTCATTGTTATTCCTGTCCTGGAAATCCTTCCAGCTAAAGTCGTTATCCTTGGTTTCCGGAGCCGTACTACATAATACGTAACGTAATACATCCTGCTGATCAGGGAAATCTTTCACATAGTCATCCACCCATACCGCCCAGTTACGGGAAGTAGAGATCTTCTCCCCTTCCAGGTTCAGGAACTCATTGGCAGGTACGTTCTCCGGGAGAACGAAGTTGCCATGTGCCTTTAACATCGCCGGGAAAATGATACAATGGAAAACGATATTATCCTTTCCGATAAAGTGTACCAGTTTGGTATCGTCCTTACACCAGTAATCCGCCCAATCCGGGGTCAGTTCTTTGGTAGCAGAGATGTACCCGATAGGGGCATCGAACCAAACGTACAGCACTTTTCCTTCCGCATCAGGCAAAGGGACTTTAATACCCCAGTTGCTGTCGCGGGTCATCGCACGGCTCTGTAAACCATTGTCTATCCAGCTTTTACACTGGCCGTACACGTTATTTTTCCACTCTTTATGACCATCCAGCAACCACTCCTTTAAGAAAGGTTCGTAGTTCTGCAGCGGCATATACCAGTGTTTGGTTAATTTCTTCACCAAAGGAGCATCACTCAGCGCAGAGCGCGGGTTAATCAGCTCATCCGGGCTCAGCGTTGTTCCGCAACGTTCGCACTGGTCGCCATATGCATTCGGGTTGCCACAGTTAGGGCAGGTACCAATGATGTAACGGTCGGCCAGGAATACGTTGTTGGCGGTATCGAAATATTGTTCTGATTCATGTTCTTCAAACAGGCCATCATCATACATCTTTTTGAAAAAGGCAGAAGCCGTTTCATGATGCACGGGATTGGTAGTACGGGAGAAGATATCAAAAGAGATACCCATATCAGAAAAACTATCGGAGATAATTTTGTGGTATTTGTCCACTACATCCTGCGGTGTCACACCCTCCCTCATCGCGGTAATGGTGATAGGAACCCCATGTTCATCCGTACCGCCGATGAACTTAACATCCGCCTTTTTAGCACGCAGGTAGCGTACATAGATGTCGGCAGGTAAATAGCAACCCGCCAGGTGACCGATGTGGACCGGTCCATTGGCGTAAGGCAGTGCCGCCGTTATTAGATATCTGTTAAATTTTGCCATGTTCGCTTAAAGAATACTTAAATAATCGAAATTCTGTTTTGTGCTTTTGGAAGAGCCGAAAGTATTTATCAACTTAGCCCCGTCGGGTATTAATCGACAAAGGTAACTTAAAGCATAGAAGAATGAAAATTCCACCATATCTCAAAAAAGGAGACCTGATAGGGATCACCTGCAGCAGCAGTAAAATGGAGCTGCAGGCGGCAGAATATGCCGCAGGCGTATTCAACTCCTGGGGATTCCGTGTACACCTGGGCATTACGGTAGGCACCAGTTTCTATAATTTCTCTGCCCCGGATGAACTGCGGCTGGAAGAACTGCAGGATATGCTGGATGATACCGAAATGAAAGCCATTGTGTTTGGCCGGGGAGGTTATGGAATGGTCTGTATCCTTGATCAGCTGGATTTTACCAAATTTAAGAAACATCCCAAATGGCTCTGCGGATACAGTGATGTGACCACCTTACACAACCATGTACAGTCATTATACGGCATTCCTACCATACATTCCATGATGTGCAGCGGAATTACCCCCGAAACCGTCGACAACGAATATGTGGCTAGTCTGAAACAGGCGCTGAAAGGTAAAGCGGCGAAGTACAACTGCGCTCCCCACGAATTAAACCGCAGCGGTAAAGCCAGTGGCATACTGATTGGTGGTAATTTATCCTTACTGGCCAACCTGTCAGGGACCAATTCACAGCCCAGCACCAGGGGCAAAATATTGTTACTGGAAGATATCGGGGAATACCGGTATAACGTAGACCGTATGATGTATAACCTGAAAAGGGCCGGCTGGCTGGATAAACTGGCCGGATTAGTCGTAGGCGCCTTTACAGAAAGCAAAGAAACTCATATCCCTTTCGGGCAGACAGAATACGAGATTATCCGCGATATCGTGAAAGAGTACAGGTATCCTGTTTGCTTTGGTTTCCCTTCCGGACATACGCCAGAAAATTATGCACTGAAGTTAGGCATGGAACATGAGCTGACAATCACTGAAAAACAGTCGAAGTTATTCCAGTGCATTGTCTAATGCCTGGTGATAACGGGTGTATTTATTCAGATTAGTATGATCAGCGCCGTCAATAGCGATGAACTTATCTCCGGGCTTAAATAACGCTTCCAGCTTTTTACCGGAAGACATGGGCACGGTATGATCATCTGTGCCATGAATAATCGTTACGGGAGCCGTTACTTTCTTCAGATATTCATTGGTAGGGAACTTATATTCCAGCATCAGACCATAAGGATAAATCGGGGCAAACCGGTTCGCCATATCCGTCATGCTGTAATAGGGAGCTTCCAGGATCAATCTCCTGCAATCCCTTATGCTGGCCAGTTGTGCGGCTACACCAGAACCTAGGGAACGACCATAAATGATAATGCTGTCAGGAGGGAAACGCTGACGCGCCATCTCATACATATGCAACGCATTGGCATAAATCTCAGATTCCACTAATGGACCGGTACTCTTTCCGAAGGAAGGGTAATCCATCATCAGCACATCATACCCATGATTGATAAAATCAGGCGTTTTTGAGGCATATTTAGAGATGTTCCTGGCATTGCCATGGAAATAAATAACGATGCCTTTAGGAGCGGTTGCTTTAAATAATACAGCGCTCAGTATCTCATCCTTTTTCACCGGAATTTTTATCTCGTCAAATGGAATATCAAACTGGAATTTGTAATCTGCCGCCAGTACATCCGGATGAAAGATCAGTTTCTTCTGCAGCATGTATAAAGCAGCAGCAGGCACCAGGTAAATCACCAGTATCCAGAAAAGTACAGGGCGTATTTTTTTACGGTACATTCAGTTTGTTTTAAGTTAGTCTTCGATGTCAGGAACGATATCAAGCCCGTATTCTTCTGCAGTCAGCAATCCTTTTTCCAGTGTATCCGCAATTACAGCGGCATTGGAATAAATGGTATGCGACAGATAAGCATTATGCAGATAATTCATGCTGTACAGCTTGTTGGCAAGACCATCCGGTACACCTGCAATATATTTCAGGATCTCATTCACCATCATCATACCCGTAGCGCCGTGAGTAACACCAATGATGCCCGCATCAAAGTTGCGGTACTCATCAGTAAGTTCTAAAGAGCAACGGTAAGAAGCCGCTGCATCCCCGCTGGCAGGAGCGATATTGTACCCTGCCCACCAGGATACCCAGTTATGCACTTCCCCTATCATAAAAGGTTTGCCCTGTGCCATACATGCATCATTAATCACCAGATGGGTGGCTATATTTTGTGAACAGTCTATCACAAAATCCATCCCTTCCAGTAACTGCAATATATTCTGCGGTTTCACCTGTAACAACAGGGGATAATGTTTTGTAAAAGGATTACTTGCCCATAAACGGCTGGCCGCCATTTTAGCTTTGTGTTTACGCAGGTCCTGCACCTGGAAGATAGGCTGACGATGCATATCCTCATCATTGATCACGCCATAATCAGCAATACCGAGTACGCCTACACCACTACTGCTCAGGTACTGAATGACAGGGCATCCCAATCCGCCCGCACCGACTACCAGTATCCTTGTATCCTTCAGTTTTTCCTGCATGGCAACACCCATGCCCGGAACAGCTATCGCGTGTTTAAAATGCTGTAGTTCCTTTTCACTTAACGCCATAAGTTGATCTTTTTTTATTCCTGTGGAAACTCCATTGTAAATTTACTACCCTTCCCCGGTGTGCTCTCTACTTTTATCTTACCCTTGTGTGCATCAACGATCGCTTTTACATAACTCAGTCCTAAACCAAATCCTTTCACGTTATGTACATTGCCCGTATGTGCGCGGTAAAACTTTTCAAAGATACGGGAAATCGTATCGCGGCTCATCCCGATGCCGTTATCGGTAATTGTAATGACCAGGCTCTTTTTTGTATTGTAGGTAGAGATCACTACTTCAAGGTTGTCTTTAGAATATTTGATCGCATTATCCAGCAGGTTAAAGATCACATTGGAGAAATGCACATCATCTGCCTGGATGATAGGATTGATAGCATCCAACCGCACTTCGGCACGACCATTCTTCGCTGTTAACTGTAACTGAATATTATCTATCGTATGCTGGATCACTTCATGCGCATCTGTTACCTGGAGATTTAATGAGATCTCATTCTTCTCCAGCAGCGCAGATTGCAGGATGCTTTCCACCTGCTTGTTCATACGTTTATTTT
Organism: Chitinophaga oryziterrae; assembly: GCF_009758125.1. Taxonomy (GTDB): domain Bacteria; phylum Bacteroidota; class Bacteroidia; order Chitinophagales; family Chitinophagaceae; genus Chitinophaga; species Chitinophaga oryziterrae. The sequence goes on along the minus strand of NZ_WRXO01000001.1, from coordinate 262,244 downwards.
CTTCTTTGATGATACCGGAGAAGTACTGGATTTTCTCTTTGTTGTTCATCACCTTTTCATTACCGATCGCATCAATAGCCAATGAAATAGTAGCCAGTGGTGTTTTCAGTTCATGCGTCATGTTATTGATAAAGTCAGATTTGATCTCGGAGATCTTCTTCTGATTTAACATGGTGCGGATAGTAAGGATAAACGCTGTGATGATAACAACAGTAAACAACAACCCGATACCCATCATTTTACCCAGAGATAACAACAGCAAGAGGTTGTTTTTAGGCTGAATGATATACAGGGTTTCCGTCTCTCCGGTCAGGTTTTCGAAAGTAGATAACAGGGGAATATAATGGATGTTATAACCGGCACTGTCGTAATTGGCTTTGGTAACCATTTTACGCAGGCCTTCCGATTGCATTTTCACCCCGTTATTATCAAAATCTCCTTTGCCTATGATGGCAAATTCGAAGGTGGTGTCCAGGTGTTCCTTACGTAAGCTGTTGTATATCAGCTTCTGTACTTCATCTGTAGTAAAACGGTCACTGATGTTCACGTTAAAGAACCCGTTAGCCAGTTCATATTTATCAATGGCCAGTCCTTTTTCCGTAGGGCGAATCGTAGTGCCATTCACTTTAAACCGCATAGGGGGACCCTGACGGGCTATCATCTGTTCCCTAACGTTATTAAAGCTGCTATTGGTTTTTTCTTCGATCTGTTCCCGGCGGACGAGTAAGGCATTATACATCCAGTTTGCCTGGATATAAATGACCCCAAGCAGGGATAGTGTAATTAACACCACAATTACGGGAAATACTTTCTTCAGTGGTACCATGCTACATCAAGTGTAAAACGCACAAGATACTTACAATCATTGAGGCTGCCATCGTAAAAATTGTTAAAAATAAATATTTGCTATAGCAACGTTAATACAAAATTAATACGCTGGAACCTTTTACTGTATTGAGTTTAACAATAAAGCATCACTTTAACGTAATTTTAACTGGGTAATTACACTTGAAATTGATCTTCTTTATGTACATTTGCCTTATCAAACTGGTATCAAATTTGATGTACAGATTGATAATTAACAAGTAAAATTTTAAATTTCTACATACATCGAAATGGATTCGACTCCATAAGCGATTTAGATTTTGGTTGATAAAATGGTAAGGAGGCTTTCTAGCCTCCTTTATTATTTTTGATATACTCCGCCAAATTTTAAGGTTTCTATAGCAACAAATACTATTCTACTTGCGCTCAATTAGTTAAATTTGACTCAGTGATAAAATTGATTGTGTATGGTTTCATTATCGCCTGGTACATTACTGATAGCAGACCCATTTCTGAAAGATCCGAATTTTGCACGCACGGTTGTATTGCTTTGTGAACATCAGGACACAAAAGGTAGCTTTGGCTTTGTTCTCAATAAATTATTCGATCAGCAGCTCAATGACCTGGTACCGGAAATACTGATAAACACAATTCCTGTGTTTTATGGCGGACCTGTGCAAATAGATACCATTCATTTTATTCATCAGCAACCGGAATTGATCAAAGGTGGTTTTGAAATCATTAAAGGTGTTTACTGGGGAGGAGAATTTGATACTGTTGTATCATTAATCAACAACGGTAAACTGGACCTTACAAAGATCAAATTCTTCATTGGTTATAGCGGATGGAGCAGCGGACAGCTTGAAAATGAGATGAATGATAAATCCTGGATCACTTCTACAGGCGATATATCCATCATTTTTGAAGAAGAAGAACAAAACATCTGGAAGCAGGCTTTAAAGAATTTAGGGAGCAACTTTGCCATCATGGCCAATTTCCCGATAGACCCACTCCTGAATTAGTATCGTATATACTCCACCGTACGTCAAACATGGCCTTACTAACAGGCTGTGGAAAAAAAAGAAAAAAAATAATTTACTGCCTACACTTTGAGGTCCAATGACTAACGTCATCGCCTGCGCATTCTTGTCCAAAACAGTCGTGACACAAGAGGATATTTAAAAAAAATCGAATATCTTGCCTATGCAAAAGAATCATTGGATACGGACAGTCTGTTGTTATAACCCTGTATATCAGACATATGAGGAATTAGAGAGAAAACTATTTAACCGAATATATATACCTATGAAGGGCAAATTTGATTTCAGATTTTGCAATCCTTCCTGGACTAAGACTTTTTAACAACTAAAATATAAATGGCTGAAGCCCTTTCTATGGGGGTTAGAGCTGTGCTTTGATTGAAAGGTTTACGACAAAAAATCATTCAGTACATAAGACATTCATTTTCATAGGAACGGGCCCAATTGCGGCTGCAGGATTTTATTATCCTGTGCAGCGTGGGTCTGATTTGTAAGACGCCTTAGCCGGTAATCCTACTGCGCTTTGGCCATTAATAATTAGATTGGAATAGTTAGGACAAAACGAAGGCCGGGTAATCATACCCGGCCTGTTATTTTATGCTAAAAATGTAAGCTGAAAACTATTGCGCAACGGCACCTTCTACAAGCACTGTAGCTTTATTCCTCAACACTTCAACAAACCCGCCTTCTATCGTATAGAACTCATTGCTTGTTTTATCTTTCAGCACTTTCATCTTGCCTTTTCCCAAGGCTGCGATTAATGGTGCATGCTTGTCCAGCACTTCGAAAGAGCCGTCTATACCAGGCAATTGTACGCCGTACACTTCGCCGGAATAAATTTTTCTTTCAGGTGTTAATACCTCTAATAACATACAATTAGTTTTTAGCTGATTCAAGCAGTTTCTTACCTTTTTCTATTGCCGCTTCGATATTACCTACAAGGTTAAACGCAGCTTCAGGATACTCATCTACTTCACCATCCATGATCATGTTAAATCCTTTGATAGTTTCTTCGATAGGTACCAGTACACCTTTCAGACCGGTGAACTGTTCTGCTACGTGGAATGGCTGAGATAAGAAACGTTGTACACGACGTGCACGCGATACCGTTAATTTATCTTCATCACTCAGTTCATCCATACCAAGAATCGCAATGATATCCTGTAATTCCTTGTAACGTTGTAAAATCATTTTCACTCTCTGTGCACAATTGTAATGTGCTTCACCAACGATAGACGGGCTAAGAATACGTGAAGTAGATTCCAGCGGACTCACTGCAGGATAGATACCAAGATCGGAGATCTTACGATCCAGTACGGTAGTAGCATCCAGGTGAGCAAATGTTGTAGCCGGAGCAGGGTCAGTCAAGTCATCCGCAGGTACGTAAACCGCCTGTACGGAAGTGATTGAACCATTTTTAGTTGAAGTGATACGTTCCTGCATCAGACCCATTTCTGTAGCCAGTGTTGGCTGATAACCCACCGCTGAAGGCATACGGCCTAACAGTGCGGATACTTCAGAACCTGCCTGTGTGAAACGGAAGATGTTATCTACGAAGAAAAGGATATCACGACCACTACCTGCAGTACCATCACCATCACGGAAATATTCCGCCATCGTAAGACCGGATAATGCCACACGTGCACGTGCTCCTGGTGGTTCGTTCATTTGTCCGAATACGAAAGTTGCCTGAGATTTTTTCAGTTCTTCCATATTTACAGCGCTGAGGTCCCAACCACCATGTTCCATGGATTCGTTGAATTTCTCACCATATTTTACGATACCTGCTTCGATCATTTCACGCATCAGATCATTCCCTTCACGGGTACGCTCTCCAACACCTGCGAATACAGATAACCCTTCATATCCTTTTGCGATATTATTGATCAGCTCCTGGATAAGTACGGTTTTACCCACACCAGCACCACCGAACAAACCAATCTTACCACCTTTTGCGTACGGCTCGATCAGGTCAATTACCTTGATACCTGTAAACAATACTTCTGTATCTGTTGCCAGATCTTCGAATTTTGGCGGCTTACGGTGGATAGAATAACCATTGGTGGTATCGATATCACCCAGACCGTCGATCGCCTCTCCTACCACGTTGAACAAACGTCCTTTGATATGATCGCCTACCGGCATTTTAATTGGAGTACCCTTGTCTATTACAGACATTCCCCTAACGAAACCGTCTGTAGAGTCCATTGCTACGCAACGAACACTGTCTTCTCCAAGGTGCTGCTGCACTTCCAGTACTACTTTCTGACCATTTTCGCGGGTAATTTCCAGTGCGTTGTAGATTTCGGGCAACTGTCCATCGAAGTGGACGTCCACCACTGCACCGATAATTTGCTTGATCTTACCTGTGTTAGGCATATTTTAAAGAGGTTTATAAATGCTAAAATGAGCGATTTGTTAAATTTGCGCAAAGGTAACTGTTAATAGGGGAAATTCAAAATAAGCGCAAAGAATCGCCTGCGGTATTTGCTCACCTGCAAAGAACCGCCACCAGAGAGATGTATCGCACAAAGGTGGTTGAAAGGACCTTTCAAATATACAAAATAAATAATACCACACCTATACCCCTTCTCTCAAATCAGCTTTCTTTAAAATAAAAGGTTTTGTTAAAAATACACCCATATTTTCGGTTAAATCAGCCACTACGGCAGTTTTAAATGATCAGGCACAATAATTGTCTTACTTAAGTCAAGCTAACATCTGACACCGTTCCATCACAAAGAGATGCGCCAGGCCAGCCTTAAAAGCCTACAGTATTCACAATTAAAATTTATAATCTTCAACAATCTGCGTACAACTGTACAAACTCAGGGACAATTAAACAATATAGCAACTACGACCTTAAAACAAACGACAATGAAAAACATAAAAAATTATATCACTTTCACCATCATAGCAGCGTCTTTCAGTGCATTGCCTGGAATCACTTCCTGCGTGACAGCAAGGGCGCCGCAACAGCAGTACCAGCAGGTATCTAACGACGGCGGGTTCTATTCCGCACTGAGTCCTTATGGTAACTGGATAAATTACGATGGCTACGGCGAAGTATGGCAACCTAATGTAGGCCAGGACTTCCAGCCCTACGCTACGGCGGGTCACTGGGTGTATACCGACTATGGCTGGACATGGATGTCTGACTATGACTGGGGATGGGCTCCGTTCCACTACGGCCGCTGGACATTTGATAACAGCTATGGCTGGTTATGGATACCGGGTACCGAATGGGGCCCTGCATGGGTGAGCTGGAGAAACAATGATGATTACTACGGATGGGCGCCTCTTGGCCCCGGTATGACCATCGGCATCAGCTATAACATACCGGTTACCTACTGGTCATTCGTACCTTGCCGGTACATCACCAATCCGTACATAAACCGTTATTATGTAGACCGTGGCAGCCGTGTGAACATCTATCATAATACAACTATCATTAATAATACGACCATCATCAATAACCGCACTTATTACCGCGGTCCTGCTACCAGGGATGTGGAACGTTTTACCAATGCACCTGTACGTCCTTTACGTGTTACCAATGACAGCCGTCCGGGCAGAGCCAGTGTGGGTAGCAACCAGGTAAGGATCTATCGTCCTCAGGAAACGACCCTTCGTCAGCCTTCACGTGGTAATAACAATAACTTTACCAACGGAGACAACCGTCCTAATAACGGATCTGACAGGCCTAATATGCCAGGCAGGGTGAATCAGCCCAATCCCGGTACGAACAGGCCTACGCCTGGGAATAATAATGAGGGACGACCTAGTAACAATTTACCCGGAAGAATAAACAACCCTGGTAATAACCAGCCTGTTACCAACCCGGTGCCTAATAATAACAATGTACCTGGCCGTAATCAACCGGTGAACAATAATAATAACCCTGGTCGTACTGTTACGCCAGATAATAACAACAACTACGTCCCCGGCCGTACACAACCGGTGAATAACAATCCTGGTCGTCCGGTAACAACTCCGGCGCCCGGCAATAATAACAACAATTTCCCCGGACGTACGCAGCCATCGAACAACAATAACAACTTCCCCGGACGTACACAGCCGGTGAATAACAATAACAACAGGCCACAGCCTATTACACAGCCAAGGGTAATGCCTTCACAGCCTGACAGGCCGGTACAACAGCCGCAGCAAATGCAGCCACAGCGTGTACAGCCGCAACAGCAAGCGCAGCCCCGTCCTGTTCAACAGGCCCAACCTCGTCCTCAGCCAGCGCAACAGCCACAACGTGTACAGGAACAACCTGCACGTTCTCAGCCAGCTCCGGCCAGAGAGCCCCGTGAGGGACGTGACAGGAACTAAGGTTACCATCAACTCTCATATATACATTTCAAAAGGCGCGTCCCTCGGGGGAGCGCCTTTTTTACGTTTACAGGATCCCCTACTGGCAATGATTTTCATTGAAATCCTATATCCCTTTATCACTGAAAGCTCATTCCTTCAGCATTCTTTCGGCATTCCTATATCGTTTTGATATAGGAATGCCAGTAGAATGCTATAGGAATGCTATAGGAGTGATAAAGGAATGATGATAGAATACCGATAGAATGTGCCAGCAGAAAGGGTTTCAGCTGTTGTCCAGAACCCGCTAAACTGCTTAAAGATTCACAACTCCTTAAATACCATAGACTTCCCTGTAAATCTCACTACTGATCCCTGAGAAAGCATCTTCTCCGGCGGGCATGCCTGTTTGCATTAATAACATCTCTAAAGGTTCTCCCCCGGCGAGGTAAGAAGGTTGCCGGTATGAATAAGGGTAAGATTGAAAGCCCAGGCCTTCGTAAAACCTGATACGCCTTCCGGCGTCTGTAGAATGAGGAGGTTCTACTTCTAATACTATCCGGGGGTATTGAGACTGCAATAAAGTGATCACCTTACTGCCTATCCCGCCACCCCGCTGACTGGCATCAATGGCAAAATGCTCTATGAATATAAAATCTGTTAATAGCCAGCAAAAGACAAAACCGGCAAAGACATCATCATTCTTTACTATCTGCAACTGTAAAGTACCAGCTTCCAGCAGTTCCTGCTGGGCAGATAAATTACGCCTTTCCTCTACAGGGAAAGATAACTCATAGAGTAATACTACTTCAGCAGGAATAACTTGTAAAGTACAGATAGCGATCATGCATGCACAAAGGTAAAATAACTGTTCCAGTGTACATATGATCAGAATTATTGAGAGGACTGATAATAAATCCCTAATTCGGTACACACATATAAGGATCATCATTTCCTGCAGGTGCCGGCTTATTTACCGCCCAGCAAAAATTCATTGGCTGACTGGTAATACTAACCAGCGTAATCTCCACTTTCTGCCCCTTCCTGCTATCCGCAGCACTCACCGACTGTGCACCCTTAGCCGGTACATTATTGACCGTATACTGCTCCGTTTTGAACACATCTCCATTCCCCTTCAGGTACTGCACGGAAACCACCACATTATCCAGCGGATACTCCGTCTGATTACGTACAATTACCTTTAAATCCTTAATCCCTCCCAAAAAACGGGTATGATAGTCACCCGTGCTCACCGTAATGAATTGCTTCCAGTTCTTACGGAAATACGTACGCCTCTCCACAAAGGTCCCCTTCTGTGCTACGTCGGTACGCTCCTGCACCTCATGGCGGTTCTCTATCTGCTGGGTAGTCTGGCTGTTGATATCCAGAGATTCCTGCAGATGACGGTTCTCATTCTGCAAGCGCTCATTCTGAGCCAATACCTGCTTAATACGTTTCTGGTCCCTGGAATAACTCATCACCAGAAAAATAACCAGGAAAATGATCACAATAGAATACCCTATATGTCGCTTCATATCAGCGAGATAGAAAAAATAATGCCAGAAGCTATTTTGTACGCTCTACAAAGTCATACTTAATCTTGTCCTTTTTCTCAAAATCATACAAAGTGAGCAAACGCACCGTATAATAAGCATTCCAGAAAGCACGCAGCGCATCAATATAATTCTGACTTGCCTGATCTTTTTCCTGCTGTGCAAGGTTCAAATCGGTAATAGAGATCTTCCCTATAAAATACCGCTGTTTGGTAATCTCATACCGTTGCGCCGCGATCGTATCTGCTTTGGCCGCACTGGCAAACAACTTCTGCTGGATATTGAACTGTTGTGTCTGCAAATAGATCTCCTGCTCAAAACTACGTTCCTGCTGCTGCACATCTATCTCCACCAGTTCCTGATTGGCCTTCGCCTGCCGGATCTTATTACGCGCCTTGCCCCAGTCTACAATAGGAATAGCTACCCCTACAGATAATAACTGGTTCTGCTGCAAACTATTGCCGGTATACGCCTGTTTAAAAGTATTCCCCTGCCTGGCCTGACCAAAATTGGCGGAAAGATTCAGCTCATACCCGTTATTCCCCTTTGCCTCTGCTACCTGTTGCTCTGCCTGCAAGCGCTGCCTGCGAAAAGACAATACCGCCTGACGGTTATCCAGGGCTTCCTGCTGCGCAGAATCCACTGCGATCTGTAAAGTAGGTACATTGGAAGGCGGAGCCACATCCACCGCACTGTTCTTAGGCATATTCAGAAACTGTGTAAGCCCGCGGTAAGCGATCTCTTTATTCAGTGTAGCCTGTTCCAGGCTATTACGTGCATTCAATAAATTCAACTCTATCTGTAATAATTCATTTTCCGCAATCTTTCCCAGCTCATATCTACCCCTGGAAATTTTATACAACGTATCCGTATTCGCTACATTCTGCAAAAGGATCTTCTCCCGTTGCTGGGCGGCTAATGCATCAAAGAAATATCCGTTGGCCTGCAAAGCTGCACGCTCCAGATCTTCTATGTATTGTTTTTTGGATTCTTCATACAACAGCGGCTGAATCTTCTTATCCCAGCGATAAGGATTATACAGGATCATCGGCTGAGAATAATTCACAGAAAACGGTACGGATAAATAACTCACATCACTGCTGGGATCAAATACATCATTCCGTTGTAAGTTAGTCGTCAGCGATAACTGACCACCGGTAAACGGTATGATCTGATCTGCTGATAACCCTGCAAAACTATAGGAATAAGAACTGCGGCTAAAAGCATACGTGCCATCCGGCTGCTGTATACTTTGCGTACTACCCAGGAAACTGCTGCTGTTACTGGCCGTCAGCTTCAGTTGCGGACGACGGCCCGCTGCATAATAACGATATGCATACAGGCTGTTAAGCGCATTACTCCGCGCTTTGTAATAAGAAGGTGAATTCTTTTGCGCCTGTTGTACCACATCATTTAATGATAATGTCTGTTGCGCAAACGTAGTAGAACAAACAAGCAAAAGAGGCAATAATATTTTAGTCATGGCGTAAGCATTCAATAGGATTCTTTTGAGCCGCCTTGCGGGCAGGAGAAATACCAAATATCAGTCCCACGGCAGACGCCAGCAGGAAAGATAAAACGATAGAAATACCCGAGATCAGCGTATGAATATCCGCCAGTTTATCTACCAGGTAAGCGCCGGACACGCCCAGCAATACGCCGATGATACCACCGGAAAGACTGATCAGCACCGCTTCAAAAAGGAACTGCATCACGATATCACTTTTCTGTGCGCCCAATGCCATACGGATACCTATTTCACGAGTACGCTCCAGTACAGAAGCCAGCATGATGTTCATGATCCCAATACCCCCTACCAGTAATGAAATACCGGCAATCGCACTTAACACAATATTGAATACATCTTTTGTTTTCTGTTGTTGTTTCAGCAGTTGTTCCGGAATAGTGATCTCAAAATCCAGCACATCATTATGCCGGCGACGCAGCATACGGCTTACTATAGATGCGGATGCAGACAAGGCATCTGTTTCTGATACCTGTATCACTAACTGGTCCAGCTGATGAAAAATGATATTGGAAGAAGGGCCTTGTTCCTGGAAACCTTCACCGGCGCCCAGGTAAAGAGAAGGGTTCTTAAACCTCACAAGAGAGGTTTGTATAGGAATATAAATATCCAGGTTATAGTCACGGATACCAAGGTTTTCTTTAGTAGCACTACTGATCATTTTCTCCTCAGTAACGCCTATAATTTTCAACCACTGATCACCGCATTTAATCGTTTTACCTAAAGGATCTTCGGAAATGAAAAACTTACGTTTTACATCACTGCCAATGATGCATACTGCTTCACCGGATTGTTGCTGCCGTTCATTAAATATAGTACCTGCGCCCAGTCTGATATTATTGATACCAAAGAAAGCCGGCTGGATACCGATCACTTTCAGCTTACTGCTTTTACTGCCGTAAATGATGTTTTGTTCAGAGATCATCTCCGGACTGATAGCAGATACGGTAGGTAACATTCTACGGATGCTTTCTGCATCGGCCAGACTTAATCCTTTGGAGAAACGGTTCTTACCTGCTTCTTCTTTTTTGGAAGATGATTGAGAGGACGATGATTGCTGTTGTTGCTGGTCATCTTTTTTCTCCTGTGATTTAGGTTTGATCACAATATTATTTACCCCCACCAGTTTCATCTGGTTCATGATTTCTTCCTTCGCACCTTTACCGATAGCCAGCATGGCTATCACGGCAGATACACCGAAAATAATCCCGAGGGCGGTCAGAAAAGAACGCAGTCTGTTGGCCCCGAGGGAATCCAGGGCGATGTACAGATTGTTGAAATTACGGTCTAACATGTTCGGGGATTATTTTAACATCGTTATTTTCCTGTCCTTTGCCTTTTCAGGTAAAGACAGATACACTACATCTCCTTCTGCCAGTCCTTTTTCAACAATCACTTCCTCATCATTTGATTTACCCAGTTTCACTTCCTGTTTGTCGATATTGTTCCCTTTTTTCAGGTACACGAAACTCGTCTTGCCTTCGGCAAAAACAGCTTCCAGCGGGATGATGAGCTTATTGGGAATTTCATTGATTAAGATGTTGTTGGAAGTAGTCATACCTGGTTTGAGGATAGAATCAACTTTATTCAGTTTGATATTCACCTCAAATACTTTAGCGGTAGCACCGGGACGGGTCTCACCTATGTTCGCCACTGTTTTCACGACGCCTTCCATTTTTACTTCCGGAAAAGCATCCAGTCCCATCGTCACTTTCTGGTCTTTATGTATTTTGCTGATATCAACTTCGTTGATAAATACTTTTGATAACATGGAGGAGAGGTCTGGCAACATGGCCACACGCGGGTCCCAGGAGCGGACCACAGAGCCTGATTTTTTCTTACCGCCACTGGCCCAGTCGTTAATATATACCAGCAGTCCGTTCGTAGGCGCTTTGATCACAAAGCGGTTTCTCAGGTCTTCCAGTTTACCAATGTCGGTATGCAGGACCTGTACATCCCGGTTAGCCGCAAATATTTTGCTGGCAGCCTGCTGTTGTTTGATCTTGTAGTTCTCCTTCATCTGTACCAGGTCGCGTTGCGATTTCTCCAGGTCGATTTCTGCCTGGCGGATAGTAGCAGGAGGTTCGTATTTACTCAGGTCCAGCGCCAGCTTTTTCTGTTCCATCTGAAATTGCAGGTTGGCCATCTGATCGCGGGCATCTCTGAGTGTAAGTGCGGTATCCAGGGAGGTTTGTATGATCAGGGAGTTGGCTTTTTCCAGCGCCAGCTGCATATCCCCTATCTTCTTGTTCACAATGGCAGGATCCAGGGTAGCAATGTACTCCCCCTGTTTTACATGAGAGCCTTCCGGCGCCATGTCCTGGATCTTGATCTCCTCATAAATCTGGTTGGATTGCAGATCAGCAGGCGCAGAGATATACACGGTATTTTCTGCCTGCAATTCACCGGAGTTATTCACTACATCACGGAAACTGCCTTTACGCACTTTAGCGGAGATACTGCTATCTGCTGTTTTATTGGCCAGGAAAAAATAAAGTATTACAACAATAGGAATTACAAGGGCTAACCAAAGCCACCTTCTGTTTTTGAACATAACGGTATAATGGATTTATGATATCAGGTTGAGTACAGTAACGGCATAAAAGTATACGTCTATTTGAAAAATAAATGTTAAAACATAAGACAAACATTATTTTTACATTTATAAATGAGCCTATGGAACTGGTAATCGTTAATAATGAGCAAACAGCAAAGCAATTCCTGGAAGTGCACGTTGCTATCAACAAGCAATTTCCCGGATGGATACGTCCTCTGGATAAGGATATAAAAATGGTTTTTGATCCTGAGAAAAATAAAGCATTCCGTAACGGAGAGATCATCCGCTGGTTGCTGAAAAATGAAAAGGGAGAACTGATAGGGCGTATAGCTGCCTTTGTAAATAAAAAATATAAAACCAAAGGGGATGAACAGCCAACAGGTGGTGTCGGCTTCTTTGATTGTATCAATGACCAGGCCGCGGCCAACTTCCTGCTGGATGCGGCTAAAGCATGGCTGGAAGAGAGAGGCATGGGCGCTATGGATGGTCCTATCAACTTCGGGGAACGTGACCGCTGGTGGGGATTACTGGTAGAGGGTTTTTACGAACCGCTCTATTGCATGAACTACAATCCTCCTTATTATCAGCAATTATTTGAAACATACGGTTTCCAGGTATTCTTTCACCAGATCTGTTATGCTACCCGTGTAGACCATAACCTGCAGCCTAAATTTATCGAGCGGCATGCAAAGCTGGCCCAGGACCCTGGTTATGTTGCGAAATACATCGATAAGAAACACCTGGCAAAATATGCGGAAGACTTCTGCACTGTTTATAACAAAGCCTGGTCTAAACATGGGGGAGGCAAAGACATGACCAAACAGCAGGCTTACCTGATCTTCAAAACCATGGCTCCGGTAATGGATGAAAGGATTGTGTGGTTCCTGTATTATAATGACGAACCGATAGGCTGCTGGCTGAATCTACCTGAACTTAACCAGTTCTTTAAGCATATGAACGGGAAGTTCGGACTGTTACAGAAATTACAGTTCCTCTGGCTGAAAAAGATAGGCGCTTCCAAGAAATTTGTAGGGATCGTATTTGGCGTGATACCGGAGTTCCAGGGGAAAGGAGCCGATACTTATATGATCGTGGAAGGAGCAAAGATCATTCAGCATAAACTGCCTTATACAGAGTACGAGATGCAGTGGATAGGCGATTTTAATCCCAAGATGATGAATATTGCGGAAAGCCTGGGAACAAAGCGCAGCCGTAAACTAACTACTTACAGGTATCTTTTTGACAGAACGAAAGAGTTTAAGAGACATCCGATATTAGGTTAAAAATAAAATCCGGCTTCTGTAAAAGCCGGATTTTATTTCTTTACAGGTTCTATCACCTGTTCATTATTATAAGGCAGATGCCGGATGATCACATTATAAATATCTCTTTCCCTGAAAGGTTTTAGCAGGTAATCATCAAAGCCTACTTCCAGGAAGGCATCATTATCCGGCAGGGTGGTATCTGCTGTTAAAGCCAGTACGGGAACATTCGCTTTCAGGGAATCTTTATCAGCCCTGATCCTTTTCACTACTTCAATACCGCTCATACGGGGCATCTGCAAATCCAGCAGCACCATATCATATTTGTTTGCACAAAACAGGTCATAGGCTACTTTACCGTCAATGGCCTTATCAAAGCGGCATTTCCAGCGGGAGAGTATCTTTTCTATCAGTATCAGGTTCATTTCCTGGTCGTCTGCCACCAGTACATACCGGCCTTCCATAAAGTTGCCGGTCATCTCTTCTACCTCTCGCTGCGTGATCAGTATCGTTTGCCTTGCGGGGACCACCCTGTAATGAATGTTACAGGATACGGTACTACCGGAGCCTTCAATGCTGCTGATATTGATATTTCCGTTATGCAGGTCCAGCAGGCCTTTGGTAATGGCCAGCCCCAGTCCGGCCCCATTGACGGCAGCGACATAAGGTACCCGTCTACGGGAAAAATGTTCGAATATAAAAGGAAGTGTTGTTGCAGGAATGCCTCTACCGGTATCGTTCACCACGATGCTGACAACCGCCTTTTCATCCGGCGTCTTATCTACCTGCATTTTCAGGGTAACGATGCCACTATCTGTATAGCGGATAGCATTATCTCCCAGGTTGATCAGGATCTGTTTCAGCCGGGCGTTATCGCCTGTTATCTGTATCTGCCGGTTGCCTTCATAGATGGCGTTCAGCTGTAGTTGCTTACGGGAGGCCTGTACCCGCAGTATAGTTGTAATTTCAGTAAAAGTCTGATAGAGAGAAAAGGGCTGTTGTTCCAGCTGAAGTTCGTTCTTCTCCAACTTACTGAGGTCCTGCACGTTATTCACCATTTTCAGCAGCATACTCCCTGCATTTTCAACGGTTTTGAGTAGTTCCCGCTGATCTTTTTCCAGAGAGCTGTGCGACAATTGTTCCGTGAATCCAACGATCGCATTCAGTGGTGTACGTATTTCCTGGTTGATATTGGTAAGAATGTCTACCCGGGATTGTAGTTGCTGAGCGATGATCTCATCTTTCTGCTGCAATATTTTCTTCATCTTGCCGATACGCAGTAATGCCAGTACCAGGAACGATAACAGACATAGTACGACAATAGCTACAGCCAACTGCACCTGGGTTAACATTAATGTGATTATTTTAATAACAATCAACTGAAACATTGCGAGCATTTGAAGTTAAAAAAACATTAGTGCTTCTTATTAAGAATAACAAACGCGCCTAAAGCTGGTGGATGATTGATAAAGTTTGTTGATTATCAAAATGATAACTACAACTAAATTATATAAAACTGATGAGAAAGAAAACTTTTTACCCTTTTGTTATTGTCCGGAGAACCATAACAAAAGGGTACATCCCTGCTAAAATAGAATTATATTTAACCTCTTTTTGTTTCTGTTCGATGCAAACCAGATAATAACTATGTCCAACGTGTTTCCTGCCGGTGCCAACCCAGCAGAGGAGTCCTATATGCAAAAGACCACTTTTTTAAGAATGCAGATGATTAAAATGGTGGTGGGTATATTTTTATTCTTTGTGTCCTACTGTGTATTGCTATCCCTTGCAGTTATACTGGCTGCGGGATGTATTGCAGGAGGCATACTGATGATCGTCCGCGTACCTGATTATACCCGTCATATCGCTATACCGGTAGGTATTGCCATGATGGTACTGGGTATAATGCTGGTGGTATTCCTGGTAAAATTCCTGTTCCGCAGGCAAAAACCGGCCAACCCTTACCGGATGGAAATCTTTGCAGAAGAACATCCCGGATTATTCGCATTCATCCATGAGCTGGCGATTGAAACAAAAACCAGGTTTCCTAAACGGGTATTCCTGATACCGGATGTAAATGCCGGTGTTTTCTATAATTCCAGTTTTTTGAGCATGTTCTGGCCTTCCGGTAAAAACCTGGAAATAGGGATGGGACTGGCAAACAGTTTGAATATCAGCGAGTTTAAAATGGCACTGGCACATGAATTCGGTCATTTTACCCAGCGTAGCACGGCCATAGGCAGTTATATATATTCTCTCAACAAAGTCGTCCATAATATATTATACGAGAACGACAGCTGGAATACCGCCATCATGCGCTGGTCGGGCTTCGGCGTGTTAAATATCTTTTTTGCCAGGGTAACGATGTATCTGGCCAATGGTATCCAGTACCTGCTGCGTAAAATGTATACCCTGCTGAACCGCCAGTACATGAAGCTGCGCAGGGAAATGGAATTTCATGCAGATGCTGTGGCATTGTCTGTATGCGGTACACAAACCGCGATATCCACCATGCGCAGAATGGAAATGAGCATTTTCTGTTTTGAGAACTGTTTGCAGCAACTACCTGAACTGGCTGAAGATCAGCTGAAGTTCTTCAATATCTATGAAGCACATCTGGCCATGATACGTCATTATGCTATCCGGAACAATGTACCATTGGATGAAGATCAGTTGCCGGTGATTACGGACGAGTACTTTAAGACGATCTTAACCAGCCAGGTAAAGTTAGGCGACCAGTGGGCCACTCACCCTACCCGGGAAGAGAGGGAACGCCGGTACCTGGCAGCAGACATTCCCTCTCAGACGGTCCACGGCAGTGCCTGGACGCTGTTCAATAACGCGGAACAACTACAGGAAGCCATGTCTGCCCTTATTTATGAGCTGGAAGTACCGGACTCCGGGCTTTGCGATTTATACACTGCAGACGATTTCATTTCAGACATGGAAACAAAGCAGGTGGTCTTTGCACTCCCCCGGAATTTTCATGAATACTATGATAACAGGCCTTTTCCAACTATCAGTCATCCGGCAAGACTGCCAGATGACGTAATGGAAAATCTCTCATTTTATGTATTGTATAATCCTGAAAACAGCCTGCGTATACGTCGTTACTTTATGAACCGGCAGGATGCAGAAACCCTGCAGACAATAGCAGACGGGAATATCAAAGTGAAATTTTTCGAATTCCGGGGAATACAGTATCCTGTATCACAAGCCCGGGCACAACTACCTGGTTTACAGAAGGCCATTGAGGTAGACGGTGAATGGCTGAGGAAAAACGATCAGTTAGCTTTTGGTTATCACTATACCCTGGCGATCATAAATGGTAATGATCAGGCCCCCCGGCTGCTGGAACAGTATCATTTAGTACATCTATATGAAAACCAGGCAACCTGGCTAAGTAATATTGCGGTAAAGATCATGGAGAGCATTACTTTTATTTTTGGTTCCGGTGGTATCAGTGTTAAAAGGTCGCTTCCCTATTTTGATCAGCTAAGAGCCGCCAGCAGGGAATTGCGGGATTTTCTGGCTCAATATTTTAACGATAATCTTATTGCTGCATACTGGGAGCCTGCATTAGATGAACAGATCAGTCACTTTTTATCTTACGATTATGTTTATCTGCTGGAAAATGAACCGGTAAATGTAGAAATACAGAATATACATGCCATCGTTTCCGGAGTACTGGAACATTTTAACAACAGTGTACTGCTAATGAAAAAGGAGTTACTGGAGATGATGCTGCCAACCTCGCCATAGTAGCCGATCCTTGTTTTGCGCTATCGCCTATGGACAATTTTCTGTACTTTCGGCCTTGCGAATGAAGATGACATATGGAGAATTTTATAGTTTCTGCCCGTAAATACCGCCCACAGAATTTTTCTACCGTAGTAGGACAAGCACATATTACCACCACGCTCAAGAATGCTATCCGTAATAACCAGCTGGCACATGCCTTTTTGTTTTGCGGTCCGAGAGGGGTAGGTAAAACTACCTGTGCGCGTATATTGGCCAAAACCATTAACTGTGAGAACCTTCAGCCTGATGGGGAAGCCTGTAACCAGTGTCATTCCTGTACATCATTCAATGAAGGCAGTTCTTTTAATATTCACGAGCTGGATGCGGCGTCTAACAACTCTGTAGATGATATCCGCACCCTGGTGGAGCAGGTACGTTTTGCTCCGCAGGCAGGCAAGTACAAAATCTATATTATAGATGAGGTACACATGCTCAGTTCCTCCGCTTTTAACGCGTTCCTGAAAACGCTGGAGGAGCCACCTCCTTACGCCATTTTTATCCTGGCAACAACAGAAAAACATAAGATCTTACCAACGATCCTCAGTCGTTGCCAGATCTTTGATTTTAAACGCATTACTATTCAGGATACGGTAGATCACCTGCTGGAGATCTGCCAGAAAGAAAATATTGAAGCCGAAACAGACGCCCTGCACCTGGTAGCCCAGAAAACGGACGGCTGTATGCGCGACTCCCTGAGTACACTGGATAAGATCGTCAGCTTTACAGGCGGGCATCTGACTTATTCCAATACGCTGGAACACCTGAACATCCTGGACTATGATTACTTCTTTAAAGTAATGGAAGCCGTGATGGTACAGGATGTAGCTACTGCCCTGCTGATCTTTGACGAAATTCTGCAAAAAGGATTTGAAGGAGATAATTTCCTGAACGGCTGGGCAGAATTCCTGCGTAACCTGCTGATGTGCAAAGAAGAAAAGGTGATGCACCTGGTAGAAGTATCGGGTAACCTGAAAGACCGCTACCGGCAGATGTCCGGCAAGGTGAGTCCTTCTTACCTGATCACCGCCCTGCACCTGCTGAACGAAACAGAGATCAACTACCGCATGGCGCGGAATAAACGGCTGCATGTGGAGATGGCGCTGATAAAACTGTGTTACCTCCAACAGGCGGTAAACTTAGTGAGTGATGAACAGACCGGTGAGGTAGTAAAAAAAAAATTAGTAGCTGATGGCGCGGCGCCCCAGCGTTTAAGAGCGCCTTTTGCCACTTTGGCTAAAGGAAGTGCCGGGCAGCCAGCTACTACGGCGTCTATTGCAGCCAGTGAAGCAAGGCTGACGATAGAAACACCGGAACCGGTAAAGACGGTGCCGGTAGCCCAGCCCAAAACCGGCGGGCTTACTTCTATGAAGGAAGCGCTGGTGGCGAATGGCACAATACCGGCAGCTACTACCACCGCCACTTCGAAGCCCGCTACCCCACAGCCTAAGATGACCGGCCTCGCCGCCATGAAGGAGGCCCTGGCAGCAAAACAACAGACAGGTCCGGTAAAACAAGCGATCCCTATCACATTGGGCGCTTTACACGTTTACTGGGAAGAGTTCATCGACCGCTTCCGGCAGGCTAACAAAATGACAGTCGTAAGTAATCTTCAGTTAGCAGCTATTACACTGCCCGCTCCTGAAGAAATAGCGATTACCAGCCGTAATATTGTGCAGTTCCGTTTTATGGAAGAAGAAAAGCTGGCCATTTCAGCCTTTTTCAAAGACAAATTCCATAACCTGGGCATTGTGCTGACCTTGCTGCTGGATGAGACACAGCAGGCCGTGGATATAGGCCCTGCCCCACTTTCCAGCAGGGAGCAGTTCCAAAAAATGACGGAAAGCTACCCGCTGATAAAAGAGCTGAAGGACAGACTTAATCTTGAACTTGATTTTTAATAAGGATACCGGAAGTATATCTTCCGCAATCCGACTTTTACAATTCGCTTTTCTTTTGTAGGTTTGAGCAAAATTTGGAAAAAGACTATGGCAGAAGTTATCAGAATGCCCCTTTTGAGTGACACAATGACTGAAGGGGTGATCGCGGAATGGCATAAAAAGGTAGGAGATACCGTAAAAGCAGACGATGTAATTGCTGAGGTGGAAACTGATAAGGCCACCATGGAAGTAATTGGATATGTTGAGGGTACACTTTTATATATCGGTGTGGAGAAAGGTAAGGCTGCTAAAGTAAATGGAATTATAGCTATTGTAGGTAAGCCAGGTGAGGACTATAAGTCTTTGCTGGAAGGCGGTAATAATAATGCACCGGCAGCTGCTGCTGCTGCTCCTGCAAAGGAAGAAGCTAAGCCTGCTGCAGCTGTTGCTGCCCCCGTTGCAGATAACGGCGCAGCAGCGGAAGCGCTGAAAAACGCTACTGTTATCCGTATGCCACTGCTGAGTGATACGATGACAGAAGGTAAGATCATTGCCTGGAACAAGAAAGTGGGTGATACTGTGAAGAGTGACGATGTACTGGCAGAAGTAGAAACCGATAAGGCAACTATGGAAGTGATCGGTTATGCAGAAGGTGAATTACTGTATGTAGGTGTGAAAGAAGGTGAGGCCGCTAAAGTAAATGGTATCATCGCCATCGTAGGTAAAAAAGGAACAAATGTAGATGCTATACTGGCTGCTGAAGGTAAACCTGCAGCACCGGCAGCGAAAGCAGAAGAAAAGCAGGCTACTCCGGTAGCATCCGCGGCTCCGACAGCTACTCCTGAGACATCTACTTCAGATAACGGCCGTATCAAAGCCTCTCCGCTTGCCAAGAAACTGGCAGAAGAGAAAGGGATCGATATCAAACAGGTAACCGGTTCCGGCGACAGCGGCAGGATCATTAAGAAAGACATTGACAATTATGTACCGGCAGCAGCGCCTGCACAGCAGCCTGCGAAGGCCGCCGGAGCGCCGGCAGCGAAAGCGGCAGCATTCGTACCTGCAGGTCAGGAAGGCTTTACCGATATTCCGCTGACACAGATGCGTAAGGTAATTGCCAAACGCCTCAGCGAAAGCAAATTCTCGGCGCCTCACTTCTACCTGAAAATAGATGTGAACATGGATAAAGCCATGGAGGCCCGTAAATCAATCAATGAAATCTCTCCGGTTAAAATCTCCTTCAATGATATGGTGATCAAAGCATCTGCTTTGGCACTGCGTCAACACCCTGCTGTAAACAGCAGCTGGTATGGTGATTTCATCCGTCAGAACCATCATATTCACATCGGTTCCGCTGTGGCTATCGAAGAAGGCCTGATCGTTCCGGTCGTTCGTTTCGCAGATCAGAAAACACTTAGCCAGATTGCTGGTGAAGCAAAAGACCTGTACGACAAAGCGAAGAACAAGAAACTGCAACCACAGGATTTCTCCGGTAATACCTTTACCGTTTCCAACCTGGGAATGTTAGGTATCGACGAATTCACCGCTATTATCAATCCTCCGGATTCTGCAATTCTGGCGGTAGGTAATATCAAGGAAACTGTCATCTCTGAAAAGGGCCAGTTCAAAGCAGTGAACATCATGAAGTTAACCCTCAGCTGTGACCACCGTAGCGTGGATGGAGCAGTAGGCGCACGCTTCCTGGCTACACTGAAAGGCTACCTGGAGAACCCGGTAACGATGCTGGTATAACCTTTAAACTATCTAATTATTATAATAACAGGCATTTCGTTTTGAACGGAATGCCTGTTTTGTTTTTAGGATATTATTGCAAACTGAGTATTTGGGATTTGCCATATAATTATTTAAATTTAGGTAGCCCCATAACAATGATACCACATATGGAAATTCCTAAGAATGCATTAAACTGGTTCGAAATCCCTGTACATGATTTTGACAGGGCAAGGAAATTCTACAGCCAAATTTTCGACTATGAAATGCCTGAAAGTAACACTGGTTACAAACGAATGGGCTTCTTCCTTTATGATCATCAGAATGGCGGCGCAGGCGGCGCTATCGTACAGGGAGCAGAATACCTCCCCAGCCAGCGCGGTGCATTGATCTACCTGCACGCCGGTAATGATCTTATCTCCGTACTAAACCGTGTAGAAGAAGCAGGCGGTAAAATAGAACTGGGTAAACGCCTCGTATCCGAAGAGCAGGACCTTGGCTACTTCGCTATCATCTATGATATAGATAACAACAGGGTTGCCCTCCACTCTATGCATTAAGCATACTTTCAAATACTTTTGAAAGTTCAGTAACTATATATATCTTTGTGTTATGAAGTTAACAGAGGCAAAGGCACAATTTATCCAAACCTGGGGTTCCCTGGGTGCCCAGTGGGGTATTAACCGCACAATGGCCCAGATCCACGCGTTGCTGATGATTATGCCAGATCCTTTAAGTGCAGAGGATATTATGGCGGAACTCAACATCTCCCGCGGTAATACCAATATGAACGTACGGGAACTGATTAACTGGGGACTGGTAGAAAGAGTGCTGATTCCCGGCGAAAGGAAAGAATACTTCAGTGCAGAAAAAGATATCTGGAAAGTAGCCACCGATATTGCCCGTGAAAGGAAACGCAGGGAACTGGACCCTATCATCAAAACACTCAACCAGTTACAGGAAGTAGAAGGCGATACCAAAGACAAACATGTCAAAGCGTTTAAAGATTCCATCCATAACATCAACAAATTCGCTCATCAGACGGATAAAACGATCAGCACCTTCATTAAATCAGAAGAAAGCTGGTTTTATTCTACTCTGCTAAAGCTATTCAAGTAGCTTTTTTTTGTTTATGTATTTCAGTGTTTATTGAAAGTTCTGAATTAATATCCCAACTGCCAAGGAGGCGGTATCAGCTTCTTTAGCCATTCTGGTTTAATGTTTGTGTTTTAAGATTGAAGGATGCGGGGCCGGCACTTGTCGGCCCCGCTTAATTTAAAACAAAGATTATGAGCGATAAGAAACTTACGGTAGTACTGGGCGCCTCTCCTAACCCGGGCAGGTATAGTTACCTGGCAGTAAACCGGTTGGTAGCGAAGGGACATCCCGTACTGGCTATCGGCAAAAGAGACGGACAAATAGGCGATATCCCCATCACAAAAGATCATCCTCTTCCCGGAAATGTAGATACGGTAACGCTGTATATGAATCCCGGATTACAAAAGGAATACTACGATTATATCTTCCAGCTGCATCCCAAAAGAATCATCTTCAACCCCGGTACGGAGAATGATGAACTGGCAAAAC
This sequence comes from Chitinophaga oryziterrae, assembly GCF_009758125.1. Lineage (GTDB taxonomy): Bacteria > Bacteroidota > Bacteroidia > Chitinophagales > Chitinophagaceae > Chitinophaga > Chitinophaga oryziterrae. The sequence continues at coordinate 240,169 of NZ_WRXO01000001.1, read as the reverse complement.
AGGCTGAGAGTAAAGGGATAGAACCCGTGGAAGCATGTACGCTGGTGATGCTGAGCACCGGACAATACTAGTTATCTGAATATTTTGTATATTCGGATATACCAGATTCATAAGACCGGCATTACTACAAGACTGGCATTAATGTAACTGCGAAGCCTATTCACTCTAATCATATATACAATGATGAAATGGAGAAGATTCAACGGCGAACCAATTCATTTGCCCATTAAGGAAGAAGTGCGGGAGGCCATTATCCGGGAAACCGGTAAGGGCTTTCACCTGAAAGTATGTATTGGCACAGACTCACAGGTAAAAGGTGCTGACACGGAATTTGCTACGGTGATCGTTTTTCTGCGCGAGGGACATGGAGGTTTCATGTTCATTCACAATGAAAAAACCAAAGATGTGTATTCCATTAAAGAGCGTATGCTCATTGAAGTGGCCAAAAGCATTGAGATCGCTTACGAACTCTGTGACATGTTCACCGACTACGATGTAGACATGGAAGTACATGCAGACATTAACACCAATCCCCAGTTTAAAAGTAACCTGGCCTTACGCGAAGCAATGGGTTATATACTGGGTATGGGATTCGCCTTTAAAGCCAAACCGGATGCATTTGCCAGCAGCTGCTGTGCAGATAAGATGGTGAACTAAAAGGCTGTTAACCTTACTATTACCCCCCCTTTTTTGGACGTGCTTCGCACATCCATAGGAATCTATCCCCCTTAACTTTCCCGTTTTTGCAGTTCTAGTGGTTCAAATATATCTCAGGGTAAAATTGTAACATTAAAAAGGTGACGCCCGTTTTAAAGGCAAATCTGCTTCATGTATATCCGTATCTGTACTGTATTGCTATTCTTACTCTGCTCAGCTTCTCAATGTAAAAAGGAAAGTTTAAAAACGCTGCGCGATAAATTAAAGGGTAGCTGGAAACTGGAATACTATACAGGAGGATTTACCGGCAGGGGTTCTAAACTAACTCCGGGACGGCTTTCGATTACAAAATTTGATAAAGTTATAGAATGGAAATATGAGCATGATACCATGGTTTCATCACTTCCATACACCGTTGTAATGCACAATAACCAACCCTGTATCAGGATAAAAGATCATCAGCAGACCATCAATTATTCCATTGCTATCAGCCATGATACACTCTTCATGCAACAGATGGATGGCGCAGACATGTTTGGAGAAGTATATACCCGTTATTAGGCTATCGCCCTGAACTGCATATTCATTTCATCAATGAATGTCAGGATCTTATCCCTTCCCATTTTCTTTTCAGTGCTGGTAACGTAGTTTGCCGGCAGGAATTCCCATGTTTCCTTTAGCTTATTGAGGAAGGCTTTTACATTACGGCTCACATTCAGCTGTGTACTCTTATCAGCCTTGGTAAATACCAGGCTGAATGGTACGCGCCATTCACCCAGCTGGTTAACAAAGTCAAGGTCTAACTGCTGAGGCGTATGACGGCTGTCTATCAGTACAAATACATTTACGAGGTTCTCCCGTTTACGCAGATAATCTTCTATCATCTTCTCCCATTTCTTCCGTTGCGCCTGGCTTACTTTGGCAAAGCCGTAACCGGGCAGATCGACAATATACCAGTCCTTATTGATAATAAAGTGATTGATTAACTGGGTTTTACCCGGTGTACCGGATGTTTTTGCCAGTTTCTCGTGGTTGGTCAGCATATTTATCAGGGACGATTTTCCCACGTTGGAACGCCCTATAAAGGCATATTCCGGCAGGGTTGCCGGCGGGCACTTGTCATATTCCACATTGCTGATAAGATATTCTGCTGATTTAATAATCATATTCTTGCTTATAGTTCGCGCCCCGGAGGCCGCAGAATGTTTTAAAATACAAAAGTACTTCTTATCCCCCTCACATTATCATATTTACACCCTAACTTTGCGGGCTATGTCAGATAAGAAGATAGTGCCATTTGCTACGTCAAATTTAAGCAAGAAGGAACAAATAGCGGAAATGTTCAATGACATTGCTTACCGCTACGACTTTTTGAACCACTTTATGTCCATGGGGATAGATATCCAGTGGCGTAAAAAAGCATTGAGAAAATTAAAAGATCTGCAGCCAAAAAAGATGCTGGATGTGGCAACCGGGACCGGGGATTTTGCCATTATGGCTCATAAAATGTTGCAACCCAATAGTGTTACGGGTATAGACATCTCCGAAGGGATGCTCTCCCATGGCCGCGAAAAGATCAATAAGCTGGGCCTGTCCGATAAAATAACCCTTGAATTGGGCGACAGCGAAACAATAAGTTTTCCCGACCAGACGTTTGATGCCATAACGGTGGCGTTTGGCGTGAGGAACTTTGAACACCTGGAAAAAGGACTGTCAGAAATGTTACGTGTACTGAAGCCGGGAGGTAAATTAGTGATACTGGAATTTTCCAATCCCACTGTTTTTCCTATTAAACAATTATATAATTTGTATTTTCGCTATATTACACCCCTGATAGGGAAATGGGTTGCACGAAGCGAAGCAGCATATAGTTATCTGCCGGCATCAGTAAAAGCATTCCCACAGGGTAAAGAAATGTGTAATATTTTAACTAATACCGGTTTCCAAGCAGTAACATGCAAAAAACTTACATTCGGCATCAGCTCTATTTATTGCGCATCCCGCTAGTACTATTCATCATCCTATGGAATTCAGGTGGTGCGAAAGCACAATACCAGATGAATATGGAAGAACACGATGCCAAACCCTATTACTTTGGTATTACCCTCGCAGGGAATAACTCCAACTTTAAGTTGTTTCATGACGATATCTTCCTGAAACAGGATTCTATCGTAGTGGCAGAACCATTAAAAACCTTTGGGTTTAACCTGGGCCTGCTGGGCAACGTACGCCTGAGTGAGTTTTTTGACCTTCGTGTCAATCCTCAGTTGCTATTTGCGTCCAAAAACCTCTTCTACAAAGAGAACTATCCATACCGGGAAACGACCAAGAACATTGAGTCTATTCTCGTCAGTTTTCCTATACAGATCAAGTTCAAATCTGACCGTATCGGCAACATGCGTGTATACACCATTGCCGGTCTGAAGTACGACTATGACCTTGCTTCCAATGCCAGGGCCCGCCGTGCGGAAGAACTCGTTAAGATCAGAGCAGGCGATTATGGCTATGAACTGGGAGCTGGCTTCGAGTTCTATTTCCCCAGCTTTATCTTCTCGCCTGAATTCAAAATCAGCAATGGTTTGGGGAATGTACATGTGAAAGACCCCAATCTGCGCTACTCTAATGTCATCGATAAACTGCAATCCCGCATGCTCGTGTTTTCTATACACCTGGAAGGATAGTATAAACGACAGTTTATTATCTTTGCGGCTATGCAGAACTACTTAATCCGTAATATATCCGTGGTAAATGAAGGCCAAACCACGGTGCAGGACGTATACATCAGGAACGACCGCATTGAAAGGATAGCCCCTCAGCTACAGATTACAGAACAATACACTGAAATTAACGGGGAAGGTAAACACCTGCTGCCAGGCGTCATAGACGACCAGGTACATTTCCGTGAACCAGGTCTTACCCATAAAGCCAGCATCTATACGGAAGCCCGTGCAGCCGTAGCCGGTGGTACTACCAGCTTTATGGAAATGCCTAATACAAATCCTGCGGCCCTCACCCAGCAATTACTGGAAGATAAATATATCATCGCTTCCCAACATTCATTAGCCAACTACTCCTTCTTTATGGGTGTGGCCAATGATAATACAGAAGAAGTGCTGAGGACCAATGAAAAGAAAGACCGCATCTGTGGCGTTAAGATCTTTATGGGATCTTCCACCGGCAATATGCTGGTAGACAATTTCATTACGCTGGAACGCATTTTCTCCGGCAGTGAGCTGCTCATCGCGACCCACTGTGAAGAAGAGAAGATCATCAAAGCCAACATGGAGAAATACAAACAGGAAGTAGGAGCTGATAATCTTACCGTGGCCTATCACCCGCTGATCCGTAATGAGGAGGCCTGTTTCGAATCATCCCTGGTTGCTATACAGTTCGCCAAGAAACATAACTCCCGCCTGCACATCCTGCATATCTCCACAGAGAAAGAATTACAACTGTTCAGTAATATGCTGCCCTTAGCAGAGAAACGTATTACCGCAGAAGTATGTGTGCATCACCTCTACTTCACCGCAGATGATTATGCACGCTATGGCAACCTCATAAAATGTAATCCTGCCATCAAAGCAGAACATAATAAACACGGCCTCTGGAAAGGACTGCTCGATGACCGTCTGGACATCATTGCGACCGACCATGCTCCGCATACCTGGGAAGAAAAACAGCAGCCTTATTTACAGGCACCATCCGGTGTTCCTTTGGTGCAGCATAGTCTGCTGATGATGCTGGAACATGTAGCGCTGGGCAATATCTCTATAGAAAAAACAGTAGAGAAAATGAGCCATGCTCCTGCTATCTGTTTCCAGATCAAAGACAGAGGATATCTCCGGGAGGGCTACTTTGCCGATTGTGTGATTGTAGATCTGCAACAGGCTACAATGGTAGATAAAAGCAACGTGTACTACAAATGCGGATGGTCACCTTTTGAAGAACATACCTTCCCCGCTGCGGTTACACACACTTTTGTAAATGGCCACCTGGCCTACGAGAATGGTACTTTCCATGAATCAGTGAAAGGGCAGCGTTTGCTGTTCAACCGCTAATTATGGAAACTGCGGCTTTCCACATCTATATAAAAATAAAATATACCTGTGCATGGAATTGGATAAAACGACCTACTATGATCTCTCCATTTTTAACCGTGAGGAAGAGTTTTCGCTTTTTCATAAGCTGGACTTTACCACTACCACCGGTGGGAGGGATTATTTAAGGCAACTGTATAGTACGCCTTTGAAGGATATTCCATCCATTCAGAACAGGCAGCAGGCCTTGCAATATATCCTGAAACAGGAAGACAGCTGGCCGGTGGAAATCACCAACGGCACTATCGTGGTGATGGAGAATTACCTGGAAGCACAGATTGCACCTATCAGTAATCCTGAAGGCATTGCTTTAATGGTGAGCGCTGTACTTACACGCACCATGTATGCCCCTGATTATGGCTTTATCCAGTTTTCCTTTACACAATTACTGCATCTGCTGAAAGGCTTCCGCGGACTGGTGCACGGGTTCAATACAGATCAGACACCGAAGATCTTAAAGCAGTTATTAGACAGGGCACATCATCTCTTATATCAGAAAGAATTCAACGACATCATTGCTGCAGATGAACAGGGTGCTATCTCCTTTGTGCAAATCCTGCGTTATGATCATTATATCCGTAAAAAACACCGTAAAACAATTTCTGAATTACTGGACATCTACCGTAAGCTCGATGCCTTTTATTCGATGGCGAAAGCCGTGCGGCACTTCAATTTACAGTTCCCTGTTTTTGATGATCAGCCTAAACCTTTTGTTGAATTAGAAAAACTGTACCATATTATCCTGCCTAAACCGGTATCCTATGATATTGCACTGAAACCGCAATCTCATTTCCTATTCCTGACAGGTGCAAATATGGCGGGTAAAACTACCTTTATTAAAGCGGTGGGTGTTGCCGTGTTCCTTGCTCATATAGGTATGGGCGTACCGGCTCAAAGTATGCGTCTCAGTTTCTTTAACGGTATCTTCAGTAATATCTCCGTTACAGATAATATCTTTAAAGGAGAGAGCTATTTTTATAACGAGGTACAACGTATCAAGAATACGATTGTTAAGATATCTGATAACAGGAAATGGCTGGTGCTGATAGATGAAATGTTCAAAGGTACTAATGTGGAAGATGCCCGGAACTGTTCCCTGGCGGTGATTAACGGGTTATTACAGAGTACCAGTTGCCTCTTTATTCTATCTACACACCTGTATGAAATTGCGGATGAATTAGAGAAGGCACCTAATATCCGGTTTAAATATTTTGAATCAGAAGTGATAGATGATAATCTGTATTTTACTTACCAACTGAAAGATGGTATTGCAAAAGAAAAGATTGGATATCTGATCCTGAAGAGAGAAAAAGTTTTAGATCTTTTGAAAGAGATTAGATAAATTTCTACTTATAAGCACAATGCTTATTGGATCTTTTTGAAGAGATCTGATAAGCATTGTGCTTTTTTATTAACTTAGCGGATATAATTTTTTTCATCCATGATTGTTAAAACCTTTGGCAGCGCCGTTCAGGGCGTAGAAGCCATTTCCATTGTCATTGAAATCAATGTAGCACCTAAAGGCACTAAATTCTATATCGTCGGGTTACCCGATAATGCCGTTAAGGAAAGTGAACGGCGTATAGAATCTGCTATTACCAATTTAGGTTACCGTTTCCCCCGCTTCAGGACCGTCGTTAACATGGCTCCGGCAGATATCCGTAAAGCCGGTTCTGCTTACGATCTTCCCATCGCACTTTGTTTAATTGCTGCCTCAGGACAGATTAACGGTGAACAGTTACAGCACTATACTATTATGGGTGAATTATCTCTTGACGGGACTATCCTGCCCGTACGGGGTGCTTTACCAATGGCTATTCAAGCCAGGCAGGAAGGCTTTAAAGGGCTGATATTACCGGCCCAGAATGCCCGTGAAGCTGCGATGGTCAATAACCTGAATGTATATGGGGTTACTCATCTTCGCGAAGTGATCACATTTTTCCAGGAACCGGGTACTTTACAACCCGTACAGGTGAATACACGCGAAGAATTCTTCTCTACAGAACATCATTTTGATATAGACTTCAACGATGTAAAAGGACAATATACCATTAAACGTGCGATGGAAATCTCTGCTGCGGGTGGGCATAATGCTTTGCTAATAGGCCCTCCGGGAGCCGGTAAGACGATGCTGGCCCAAAGATTATGTACGATACTCCCACCTCTCAGTTTGCAGGAAGCACTGGAAACAACTAAAATCCATTCTGTCGCCGGCAAATTACCCATACATGCTTCTTTAATTACACAGCGGCCGTTCCGTGCACCACATCATACTATCAGTGATACTGCATTAGTAGGTGGTGGAACTATTCCCCAGCCAGGGGAGATTTCCCTGGCACACAATGGTGTGCTGTTTTTAGACGAACTCCCGGAGTTCAGGCGTAAGGCACTGGAAGTAATGCGGCAGCCCATTGAAGAGCGTAAAGTCACCATTTCAAGGGCTAAAATGTCGGTAGACTTCCCCGCAGGCTTCATGCTGATAGCGTCTATGAACCCCTGCCCCTGCGGTTATTTTAACCATCCTGAAAAGGAATGCACCTGTCCTCCGGGCATGGTACAACGTTACCTGAACAAGGTATCCGGACCATTGATGGACAGGATAGATTTGCAGATAGAAGTGACGCCCGTACCGGTGAATTCCCTACTCGAACATACCACCGGTGAACCCAGTGAGATTATCCGTCAGAGAGTCATTGCAGCAAGGGACATACAGATACTACGGTTTGCCGGACACCCGGGTATTCATTGCAATGCACAGATGAGCACAAAATTGATGAATATATATTGCAAACTGGATACTCCCTCAGAAACCTTGCTGCGGAATGCCATGAATAAGCTGAAACTCTCGGCCAGAGCATATGACAGGATATTAAAAGTAAGCCGTACGATTGCGGATTTAGCTGCCGGGGAAAATATACAGCCTATGCATATTGCGGAGGCTATACAGTATAGAAGTTTAGACAGAGAAAATTGGTGGGGATAGTTGATACCCACACAGTTGTATTCCTGCCAGAAACATTCAACAAAAGCAGATAAAATTTTAAGTAATTTCATGTCCTTCACAAGTTGCTGGCTATACTTTAACTAAAATAAATAGCCAGAAACTATTAATAATATCGACATGAAGTATCTGATCTTATTTTGTTTTACACTATTAGTAACAAATTGCGATGCTCAGACAAGTCCCGTAAATGTGGTAAAGGAATACCTTTCTGCTATTGACAGCTTTGATTATGTAAAGGCAAAAAAATTGCTTATTCTAAATGACAACAACCTTAAATCATTACAAAATATTAAAAAAGCTTCGGACAGTATGACACCGTCTAAAAGAGCTAAATACCTCAGCAACAAAAAGGTTTATCATTTTAAAGAAGAAAAGGTTTCAGCTGAAACAGCCAAAATTATTGCAACCAACAACCAGGGGGATTTTACTGTTGCCATAGTATTTAATTTGAAAAAGGTTGGAAATAAATGGTTGATTAATGATTATACAAGCGATATTTAATACCTTCCAGTGCAGGTATTAAATATTAATCCGAGCAACAACATCCCTATAAATAGCAAGGCTCTCTTTATTAATGAGTATATCAGTCAGGGGATACCCCTACAACAACCGGCGATTGCTTATAGTCTTTGTCTATCGCCTTTCTTACTATAAAACGGTAACAATCTTCCGGTTTTGTAGCCCATAAGGTTGTCTTATTTAATTGATCATTGACAAATTTTCGCCACTTCTCAAAGGCTCCCTCCTTTTTGTTAATTATAACCTCTTCGGCGTAAACGCTATTCATTTGCTGCCGCCCTGCTTTGGTATCTTTTATAACGGTTGAATACATTAGAAGCAAACTCCCGTATCCTTTCATTGTATCCTGGTACATAGACAATTGTTGTCTCGCCCACCTGGCCCAGATCTCAGCAATATCAAAATAAACCTGATGTATCGCTATCTGCATTGTATCATTTGTAATAGCAAAAGATGCTGTCTTGTCAAAAGCAGGTACGATATATACTTTTTCTAATTTCCGTCCCCGGTCTTTCTTTTTTTTGGGAATATCAAGGATTGACCATATTCCAATGTAAGCCTCCATCTGCAAGCCAACTTTTTTGTACCATTCTGTATACTTTCCACCAACCGTGTCTCCTCTATAATCATTATAAGTTAATGTGATACCAGGCTGCCAAAAAATATAGGCACTGTCCTGCGTTGGGTAGTTAAACTGAGCAAAAGAGTTTAAGCTTACAATTAATAAAATAAAAGTAATAGTCAACTTAACCATATTATTTTAATTTAGCAGTAATCAGTTAAATGTACATCTTATTTTCTAACTGAAATCAGTGTCTGTAACAGGACAGAAGTCATCACAAAAAGTAACCCAACGTAAAACGACAGATTCAATTCCTTACTCTCATTAAAGAATATAAAAGCCAGTATAATCGCATATACAGGTTCAAGATTAAAACTCAGATTCACTGTAAAAGCGGATATGCGTTTTAAAGATTCGGCAAACAAAATGTAAAGAACTACAGTACAAAAGGAAGATAACAAAATCAGGTATCCTGTATCTTTCAGACCTGGAAGTATGTTTTTTACAGGAAAGAAATAAAGATATACAGGAAGTAAAACGCCCAGACCTACTGTTCCTCCTATCATTTGATAGTAATTGATTAGTCTACTGTCATATGCTCTAACCAGTCTCTCATTATATACGGTGTAGAGTGCCGCAAAAGCTGAAGATATTACCCCCAGAGCTATACCTAATTGATATGACGAATCGAAATGGAAAATTAAACCTATGCCCAGCAATGTGATTGCACTTAACAATAATTCGGATAAATTAAGCCTGCGCCGGTTTATCAGTGGGCTAAAGATTGCAGTGAAAAAGCTGGTTAAACAATAGCAGACTACCCCCACCGAGATGTTCGAGTATTTGATGCTGGCATAGAAAAACACCCAATGCACAGTAATGAACATCCCAATTTTCGCAATATCAAATTTCTCTTTGAATTTGATATTTGTTGCTACGCTGAATAGTTTAACAACAAGCGATAAAATAATAGCAGAGAAAAATACCCTATACCAAACTAAGAGCCCTTCGTTGAGTGATATGAGCTTGCCAAATATACCGGTAAAGCCAGCAAGAATTACGGCAATGTGTAAGCCAAAATATGATTTTTTCATATAGGATCATCTGCCCGTTCTTAAGAACAAGAAATTAAAGATTAATAAATAAACTGGCTTGTCACTGAAGTTAAAATGACGATAACCGGATCGCCCAAAACATAGGTTACAAGATGTGTTAATTATTAAACCCTGGAGGGGGAAGACAACTCTTTCTGTCCATATCTGTAATTTGAGACCAAAATAGTAAAACTAATGCGGATAACAAGAAATGAGCAAAGTATTATACTAAACCATATTCAGCATCCTGAACGTCTCTTTGAGGATAACTTTTATATTTTCACTCATCTCACATAGTGTGCATCCAAGTGTGTCTAAAACAGTATCCAGCCCTTGCTCATTAGTTGCCATTAACTCCAGTCGCAATACTGTTCTACTCATTGCTATACTATTACCATTGAGTTGCGCAAACAATTCGGAGGCTTCCTCTTTATCGTGTCCAACGAAAAAGCTTCCTGTTTGAACGTAGCCGTTTCCTACATACATGTTAATAGTAACACTGTAGCTTGTTGCCTCCAACATAACTATACTTTTAAAAAATGGAATAAAAAACCCGCCCTGTTGGGCGGGCTTCGATTATTCTACTGCAATTACCCGCGGAGCACTCTGTTTGACTTCTTCCTTTTTAGGAATCGTCAGATACAGGAGCCCATTTTCATAACGGGCATTGATCTTTTCTGGGTCCACAACGTTTTTGGGTAGTTCAAAACTGCGCTGAAATGACTGATAGCTAAATTCCCTGCGGATATAGTTTTCTTCCTTTTTTTCATCCTCGTGCTCCCTGGATGAAGAAATCGTCAGCAGGTTGCCATTCAGCGTAATATCAAAGTCTTTTTTGTCCATACCTGGAGCTACTACTTCCACCTCAAAATCATTGGATGTTTCTTTAATGTTTACTGAAGGCACGGTAGTACTGGTAGCAGAAAAATTATTGTTTCCCCAATTAAAAAGTTCGCGGCTGAAAAGGTCGTCGAACAACGCCGGGAATGGAGGGAATACATTCCCGCTCCTTTTGATGAGAGACATAATAACCTCCTTTTTAATAGTTGAAGAATAAATTTAATAATCCGATTGAAGAGGTCGGCCAACCCTTTCTCTTAAAAAATCATCAAAGGTTATGCCACCAAAAGCGGACTGATTTTTTTTCAGAAAATCTGACATTTTTTATGCTTGATCTTAAAAAATGACAGTTCTGTATTTTCCCTGATTATAATTCTGGCAAGCCGATCATATATTTAAGGCTGTGCCTGCAAACCAGCTCTTTTCTGCGTTCCTTTATCAGGTTTAAACAAAAGGCAGAGGCAGCCAGACTTGTTGGTGGGCTTACAATGACCTTATTTGCAGTTTTATTACCTTTAAAGGAAAAAATGGAAAACAGAGGGCTACCTGGGAGAACCTGGAACCAATAGTAATGCAGATGATATTACCATTGGAATTTTAATGCAGCAACAGGAAGGTCCGTATACTACTGAGTATAATGCCCGGAAATACCCCCAGCCAACACAACAGACCTGCCATGATCACTAATGTTATATAAGTGGAGATATGAAAAAACGGATGTATCGTTTTGGGCATACTTTCGGTTGACACTGTTGAAGAAAACAGGGTAGTGATGATACGCAGGTAATAATATAAACCAATCACGCTGGTCAATACCAGGACGATCAGCGGTAGCCAGACGGCTTGTTGTACACCGGCAGAAAGTATAAAGAATTTTGCCAGAAAACCGGCAGTCAACGGGATGCCCGCCAGGGAGAACAATGCAATAGCCAGTATAGAGGCAATAATGGGTTGTTTCCAGATCAGTCCTTCATATATATTGAGATTATCCGCTTCCCGCTGCCTGGAAGAGAGGAGAATGATCACCCCAAAGGCAGTTAATAATGTAATTGCATACGCGATCAGGTAAAAAATGGCGGCTTCTGTTCCCGCTTCATTGCCGGGGAGAAATGCCACGAGTAAGTACCCGAAATGTGCAATGGAAGAATAGGCCAGCAGGCGTTTAAGATTTTGTTGCCGCAGTGCCAGGATATTCCCTGCTATCATGGAAGCAATGGAAATGACGGAAAAAATGATGATGACCAGCGGATAATGTTGCAAATGAATGATCTGTGAAAAGCGGAGCAGTACCGCAAATGTCCCGATCTTTGAAATGGTGGCAATAAAAGCCGTAACAGGGGAAGGGGAACCCTGATAAACGTCTGCCGCCCAGAGATGGAATGGTACAAGGGCCAGCTTAAAACCAATCGCTACGACGATCATACCAAGTCCCATCAGGAACAATGGAGAGGCCCCTGCCTGCCCTAACACTGTTGCTATGCCGGCAAATTTCATACTACCTGTTTCCATATAGATAAGTGCCATTCCAAAGAGAAGGAAAGCAGATGAAATAGCTGCCAGTATAAGGTACTTCATGCCTGCTTCCACCGCATTATTACGGTTTCGCAGGTAGGCGATCAATGCATATAAGCTTACGCTTAATAATTCCAGTCCGATGAAAAGTGAGATGAAATGCTGACTGATAGTAAGTATGGCTGCTCCCAGGGTGGCCAGGAATAAGAGTATATAATATTCTTTGGGATTCTCTTCCCGTTCTTCAAAGTAGATGTATGAAAACAAGCCTATCACCAATACGGAGAAAATGATGAGACCTGTGAATAAAGCTGCCTGCCCATCCACTATAAAAAGTGGTGCTATCTCCTTCGGTAATGTATCTTTTACATACCATGTTGCGAAAACCACCAGGCACATCATCAGGAACCCAACTACCTGGATGACAGTATGGCTCAGCCGGAAAGCAATCAGTAATATCACAATGACAGATGCCATTGCCAACACAATAAAAGGAAGCAGTGCTAAAAGTTGCAGTTCATTCATGGATTGAAGGATGAATCGTAGATAAATGGCGCACGGTATCTATTACAGGCTGCGGGAATAGCCCCAGTATCACAATACTGATGCTTAGCGCGGCCATAATGATAAATTCTCTGGTACTGATATCCTTTACAGGTACTGTAACGGTCTGTTGTCCCATGAATACTTTCTGCAGCATGCGCAGCGAATACAGGGCTGAAAGAATTAACCCAAGCGTGGCTATCACACTGAAGACCGGGTTACCCGCAAATGCACCCAACAGGATGAAGAACTCCGCAATGAAGTTACCCAACGCAGGAAGTCCGGCAGAAGCCATTGTAAACAGAATGGCAACTCCTCCCAGCGCCGGCATGGAAGTCCATAAGCCGCCCATCTGTGTAATATCCCTGGTATGCAGTCTTTCCTTGAGCATACCGGCCATCACGAACAGCGCTCCGGTACTGATACCATGCGTAAGGATCTGCATCACTACTCCCTGCATCGCGATATTACTGAAAGAGAAAATACCCACCAGCACAAAACCCATATGGCTCACGGAAGTATATGCGATCAGACGCTTCAGGTCTGTTTGTGAAAAAGCCAGTAAGGCTCCATAGATAATACCTGTAACACCAAGGAATATCATCCATGGGGCAATTGAAACAGATGCCTCAGGGAAGAAAGGCAAAACAAAACGAATGATCCCGTAAGCCCCTGTCTTCAATAATAAACCCGCCAGTAAAAGACTGCCCGCGGTAGGTGCTTCACTATGCGCATCCGGCAACCAGTTATGAAAAGGTACTACCGGCAGCTTAATGGCAAATGCAAAGAGGAATCCCAGCATGATCCATTTTGCTGTGGCGCCATCTGTTACTGTATGTAGCAGACCGAAATAATCGAAAGTGTAGTTGCCTGTCTGCCGCCCATGAATGAAATACAGGGCCAGGATAGCTAATAACATGAGCAGACTGCCTACCTGTGTAAAGATGAAAAATTTATACGCGGCATAACGGCGGCGGGCATCGCCCCATATGACGATCAGGAAAAACATGGGGATCAGCATGATCTCCCAGCAGAAATAGAACAGGAAGAGGTCCATCGCAATGAACACTCCACTGATACCTGCCAGTGACCATAACAGGCAGAAAAAATAGAAACCCGTTTTTTCGCGGACCTCTTTCCACGAACAGAGCACGGATAAGATGCCAAGGAAGAAAGTCAGCAGTAATAATAAATGACTGAATCCATCCAGGGCCACGTGGAAACTGATACCCACTGACGGTATCCAGTTCGCCTGGTAATTGATGAACCAGGATGTATTATCCGGAAATGCCTCGTAGACACGGAAAAGCCAGCATGCGATCAACATGTCCGCGATGACAGTGAGCAAGGCTATCCACTTTGCAAGTAAGGGTAGTCTTTGCGCTGTCAGCCAGCATAATATGCCACCGCTAAGTAATATGCATATCATCCAGATCAGTATCATAGCAATAATTGTAAGGTGATGATAAAGAGGATACCAATCAACACTCCGGCAACATACCATCTTAAAGAACCATTCTGGAAGAAGGAGAACAGTTTATTGAGCTGCAGGTGAATATCAGCGATGCCGGTATATAGTTTGTCTGTTACATCGGATTTATTAATGCGGGTGATGAACAGGAAAGGTCTTACCAGCAAGGTATCATACAGCTGGTCAAATCTCCATCCGTTCAACAGGAAGTTTCGTACCGTCATTACATTTGCTGACTGCCGCCACAGTGTCATCAATTCACTTTGCCTGTAGTATAACGCATAGCCGGTATAAATACCGAAGAGAGACACAACTACTGCTATCAGCTGGAATACTATTTCCTCCGGCAGATGGGGTTTCAGTTGGGTAACCGGCAATACCTGTTGCACCTGTTCGGAAAAAAGAGAGATGTGCAAAAGATTATGCGGCCATTCTATCCAGCCGCCTGCTATTGAAAAGAAAGCCAGGATGATCAGCGGGACAGTCATAATACCTGAGGGAAGATGACCGGGCGTTGTTTTCATGTCTCCCCAGAATACAACCAGTATCAGCCTTGTAGAATAAAATGCGGTAATAAAAGCTCCCGACAGTGCTAATGCCCAAAGTGCGGGATGTCCGCCGCCGGCACTCCACGCATACCAGAGGATCTGGTCTTTACTAAAAAACCCTGCGGTGACCAATGGTAATGCTGCTAATGCAGCCGCACCGATGGTAAAGGTGTAGTAGATGACCGGCATCTCCTTTCTCAGACCGCCCATTTTAAAAATGTTATGTTCATGGTGTAATGTTTCAATAACAGCACCGGCGGCAAGGAATAACAGCGCTTTAAAGAACGCATGTGTAAAGAAATGAAAGATAGCGGCACTCCAGGCTCCTACGCCCATGGCCAGGAACATATACCCGATCTGGCTGATAGTAGAGTAAGCCAGTACTCTTTTTATATCGGTCTGGACCATGGCACTGCAGCCTGCCATGAAGAGGGTAACCGCGCCGATTACTGCTGTGACATGCATCGCCAGCGGGGATAGTTCAAATATCGTATGCATCCTTGAAATGAGATACACACCCGCAGTTACCATTGTTGCTGCATGGATTAAGGCACTTACCGGAGATGGGCCAGCCATTGCATCCGGCAACCAGGTCTGCAGGGGAAGTTGTGCCGATTTACCAATGCCGCCCGACAGCAATAATAATGCGATGAGCGTAATGGTAGCGGAACCACTGTTAAAATGTTGTGTTGACTGTATAAGTATATCCGGGATGTACAATGTCCCCAGCTCTTTAAAAATAAGAAAGAGACCAATGATCATAGCAGTGTCCCCGATACGGGTGATCACAAAAGCTTTATTCGCGGCCCTGTAATTGGCCGGCGTTTCATACCAGAACCCGATGAGCAGATAACTACATAATCCTACTCCTTCCCAACCCAGGTACAACAATACCAGGTTGTCCGCCATCACCAATAACAGCATGGCACAAACGAAGAGATTCATGCTGGCGAAAAAGCGTGCATAATCCCGGTCATTACGCATGAAGGCAATAGAATAAATATGGATCAGCGCTCCTATGAAAGTAATGATGCAAATAAAAATAAGTGATAGCGCATCTATGCGCAGACTTAAATCTGCCGATAAATGCCCTGTAAGAAACCAATGCCACAATAGCTGGGTATATACTGTACCTGGTGGTGATTGGAGGAAACGGACACCTAATATGATAGTGATAAGTGCAGACACACAAACACTGCCGGCCCCTATCCCTGCAATGAAATTACGGGACAAATATTTCCCTGCCAGTGATAACACCAGGAAGCCGATGAGAGGCAGTGCAGGTATCAGATACAGGTATTGTTCCATATAAAATTTAATCTTTTAATTCCTTTAGTTGTTCAATATCCAATGTCTTGTGCTGATGATGAATCTGTAGTACCAGCGCCAGTGCTACGGAGACTTCTGCGGCTGCCATGGCCAGGATGAACAGGTACATGATCTGTCCGTCCGGCTGCTGCCATCTGGCCCCGGCAACTACAAAGGCTAGTCCGGCTGCATTGAGCATGATCTCAATGGAAAGCAGCATGAAGATGACATTCCTCCTGATCAATGCTCCTGCCAGCCCCAGTACGAACAGTATGGCGGCAACTATTAAGACCGTATGTGCGTGAATAGATGACATCGTTTTATGTTTGCAGGAACCTGTGCAGGTTCTTCTTTTTATGTTTACCAATATGTGCAGCCCCTACAATTCCTGTCATCATCAGAAATCCCACCAATTCCACAGCAATGATATATTCTCCGTACAGCGACATTGACACCTGCCGTGGGGTAACAACAGCAAATGGCATAGCAACGGATTCTGGCCGTAACAGCAATATGATCATCTCTGCAAGTAATGCAAATGCCATTAAAGACGGGCCGATCCAGACTTTCGGTTGTAGCCATTCTTTCTCCTGAAGCGCGGTTTGCTTACCGAGGTTAAGCATCATTGTCACAAAAAGGAACAGCACCATAATAGCACCTGCATAAATGATCACTTCCAGTGCAGCTGCGAAAGGAGCTCCCAGCGAGAGGAATATAACAGCAATGGCCAAAAAAGAAACGACGAGATATAATAATGCATGTACCGGGCTATAGCGGGTGATCACCATAATAGTGGCGAGGATCGCAATGACTGATGATATGTAAAAAAGAAGGGGCATGTTCTTTAGTTATTTCAGGGTAATAAACTTTTTATATCCACCGGTTCTTCTTCATTGCTTCCTTTTCCTTTTTCTTTCACGCCTGCATCCAACCCGGCCACATTGTAAAAGTTGTAACCAGGATATTTTCCCTGACTATCAATGAGCAGGTCTTCCTTTTCATACACGAGGTCCTGGCGTTTATATTCTCCCATTTCAAAGTCCGGAATAAGCTGGATGGCATAAGTCGGGCATGCTTCTTCACAGTATCCGCAAAAAATGCAGCGGGAAAAATTAATGCGGAAGAATGCCGGATATCTGCGGCCATCTTCATCTTCTGTAGCCTGTAACGCGATACAATCCACCGGGCACGCAGCAGCACACAGGTAACAACCCACACAGCGCTCTCCTCCATCCGGATCTTTTGTCAGCACAATACGTCCACGCCAGCGCGCTGCCAGCGGCGCTCTTTCTTCCGGATATTCAATAGTGACCTTTTTATGAAAGAGGTGGATGAAGACCAACCACATTGTACGCAGGTGACTAATCATGATGATGTTTTTATTTTTTTTAAGATCTGAGCCAAAGCGCTATTGCGCCGGTTACTAACAGGTTTACCAGTACCAAGGGCAGCAATATTTTCCATCCATACCCTAACAGCTGATCATACCGCGGACGAGGGAGTGAAGCCCTCAGCAGGATGAAAAGTGCGATGAATACAAACGTCTTCAGGAAGAACCATACTACCGGCGGCAGAAATCCGGGGCCCAGCCAGCCACCGAAAAACATGGTAACCGTCATTGCCGATATCAGTGAAATGCCGAGGTACTCTCCTATAAAGAACATCCCGAATTTCATCCCGGAATATTCTGCATGGAAACCTGCGATCAATTCACTTTCAGCTTCCGGTATATCAAAGGGAAGACGATGCGTTTCTGCTATCCCTGCGATAAAGAAAATAATGAAACCGACGGGCTGCGTAACAACAAACCAAACGTGCTGCTGCGCTGTTACAATAGTTGTCAGATTAAAAGACCCGCTCAACATTACCACCCCCATCAGGGAAAGTCCCATAAATACTTCATATGCTATCATCTGTGAGGCTCCGCGTAAGGCGCCAAGCAGGGAATATTTGTTATTGGATGCCCAACCTCCCAATACAATACTATATGCACCCAATGATGACATGGCCAGAAAAAACAACAGCCCGACATTCAGATCTGCGACTACAATGCCTGGTGCGAAAGGAATAACTGCAAGGCCCATCAATACACTGGCTACTACTATGGCAGGCGCCACGATGAATACCAGTTTGTCTGCGAATGGCGGGATCCAGTCTTCTTTAAAGAAAAGTTTCAGCGTATCAGCCAGCACAATAAAAAGCCCGAGCGGACCGGCACGGTTAGGTCCCAGCCTGTCTTGCCAAAGGGCCAGCAGTCTGCGCTCTACCCAGATAAGACCTGCGGCAATATTCAGGAATACGAAGAGTACGCCTAAAACGATCCATATGTGTTGCATGACCGTCATACTATTTCTGTTGAGATGTTTACCCATGATCCCCAGCTCAATGCGTCCGTACCTCTTAGTCCTGCCGGTACCAGTACAATGCCATCCGGTAATGATTCCTGTATAGAAAGTGGGAATGTGTATGTTTTATTATCAGCTTTAACAGAAACCATATCCCCGTTCCTTACATGGTGCCTTTCCGCATCGTGTTTAGACAACGATACATAAGGTCCGGAAGAAAGAGATGCAATTCCCGCTGTGTATACACTCAGTTCGCCGGATCCGAAGAGATGGTACTGTGGTAGCAGCATCCATTTATCCGGACGGGGTACAAATGCTTCCGGTGCATCCTGGTAGAAAGCGGGGAGCGTGGTCGTCTTTTCAAACAAGCGGATACCCGGATCTCCGCCTTTTAACATGCCACCAACTTCCTGCTGGTACTTGTTTACCGACTGCCCGGAGTTCCATCCCGGTGACCAGAAGAAGGGGATCAAAGGAGCAGGAGGTAATCCTCTGTATCCTTCCATGGTATATGACAGGGAGGAGTCATCATCCTGCAGCGGTTTGGGCTCGCTTACGGCCATATTGGCCGTCATAGCTGTACGACCACTATACCGGTGTGCTTCCCGGGGAATACGGGCCCCATGAATGCGAAAATTGTGGGGTGGCGCCACTTTACTGATACCCGCAAATTTTGGGAACCTGTTTTCAAATGCCAGTAGTAAGTCGTCAGGATTTCTTTCATGCCCATTGCCGGCAGTTGTTTGTAATGTTCTGATATCCGAGAGCCATTTAAAGCTTTCCCTGATCTCCTTATTGGCTGGCATAAATACCTGGCAGCTGCGCTGTGCGCGGCCTTCGTTATTCACGAAAGTACCATCCGCTTCGGCGAAGGTAGCTGCCGGGATCAGGACATGCGCCTTTTCAGTGGTACGGTTATGTAATGTGTCGAGTACGATGATATGTTTACACTTGCTGAAAAAAGTATCTGCTTCGATGGCGGGGATACAACGGTAGAGATCATTTTCCAGGATAATAGCAGTGATGTTTGTTGTCTCCTCTGCATAAGCGGCCGCTTTCTCAAAGGAAGGCGCGCGCATCATGGCCAGTCCCAGACTATTGCATTCCTGCAGTACGAAGGCCAGTCCCGCATTCAACGTTGCGGCAATGTCAAACGAGGCCCGGATCAGGGCATTGCTCCAGCAGGATGTGCCGGTAATGATCACAGGATGCCTGGCTTGTTGCAAGGCTTTACCAATGATTGCAGCCTGGGTGTTGATCATTTCTCCTGCATCAGGAACTTCAGGCAGAGACGGGTTGAGTACATGCGCTATCGCAAAGCCCAGTCTTGCCAGATCATCCGGCGCTGCCCGCATCGAGACGGCTGCTATTTCGTCAAGTGGCGAAGGCACTACCGTCACATTTGCCAGGAATCCTTTGGTCTCCTGTACAAGTTCTTTAATGGCCAGATCCTGCCAGGAAGGAAGAGGGATCTGTTCCGTTGTATGGTTTGCAGCGGTCTTCATCACTGACTGACGCACTGCCAGCGCCATAACAGATGCCGTATTCCAGATATCTTCACCCAATATCAGCACGGCATCTGCCTCTTCGATCTCTTTCAGGGAAGGCGTGTGGATAGCGCCGGATTCCAGAATGTCCACTATTTTTTGTTCAACATATGCCAGGTCATCCGGTATGCCCTGATAGAAGTTTTCTTTACCTACCAGTTCAAGGAGGGCATAGTTGCTTTCGAGAGAAGCCCTTGGCGAGCCAATACCAACCAGGGTATGTCCGGACAACAGTTTGCCTGCATGTTGTATCAGCTTATCATAGGCTGTTGCTTCTATTGTTTGGTTACGGATAAGTGGCTGTGTGATACGATTTTCACTATTCACAAATTCATATCCGAAACGTCCTTTATCACAAAGGAAATAGCCGTTCACTTCACCATTATACCGGTTTACGATATTGCGCAGTTTACCATAACGTTCGCCGGCAATTACGTTACAGCCAAGGCTGCAGTGCTGGCAAACGGAAGGCGCATTGGTGAGGTCCCATTTCCGGGTATAATGTTCTTTTAATGTTTTATCTGTAAAGACCCCCGTGGGACATACTTCTGCGAGATTCCCGCTATAGGGGCTTTGTAACACCCCGTCTTTTTCCCTGCCGAAATAAACATGATTATGTGCGGAGAAAACATTGAGATCCTTCCCTCCTGCATAATCCTTGTAAAAACGTACACAGCGGTAACACTGTATACAACGGTTCATTTCGTGATTGATGAGGGGGCCGAGGTATTGGTTGGTATAGGTCCGTTTCTTAAACTCGTAACGCCGGTAATTATGTCCTGTCATCACAGTCATATCCTGCAGGTGGCAGGAACCGCCTTCATCGCATACCGGACAATCATGCGGATGATTGGTCATCAGCCATTCTACCACCTGTGAGCGGAAAGCTTTGGCTGTTTCATCGTTTATGGATACACGTAATCCGTCTTTCACACCTTCCATACAACTCATCACGATCCGTCCACGTGTGTCTTCTTCGTCTTTAAATACTTTTACGGCACACTGCCGGCAGGCGCCAATGCTGCCCATGGCAGGATGCCAGCAGAAGTATGGGAGATCAAGGCCCAGGCTCAGACAGGCTTCCAACAGGTTCTTACCTGTTTTTACATCGAAGGGTTTATTATCAATATAAATTGTAGGCATTGTGAATATTGTTAGTCATACGGACATTTTTTATGGTCAATATGTTTTTCAAAATCATCCCGGAAATATTTTAAGGCACTTTGTAATGGTTCCATAGCACCGGGAGCCAGTGCACAGAAAGTATTACCTGGTCCCAGTAATTGCGTATGCATTTGCAGCAGTTCAAGATCTTCTTTTCGGCCTTCCCCTTTTTCCATGGCCAGGAGGATCTTTTCTACCCAGGGTAGCCCTTCCCGGCAGGGAGTACACCATCCGCAGCTTTCCTGTGCAAAAAAATGCTGCAGGTTATGTACAAAGCCAACAGGACAGGTGCCATCATCCATTACGATCATAGTACCGGTACCTAAACGGCTACCTGCTGCTGCAACAGATTTGTAATCCAGTTTGATATCCAGGTGCTGTACCGTCAGAAAATCTGTAGATGCTCCGCCCGGTAATACACCCCTCAATTGAAAACCGGATTTCATACCTCCTGCGTGTTCTTCGATCAGTTCGCGCATAGTAATCCCCATAGGCAGTTCCCAGGCGCCCGGTTTTTTCACTTTACCACTCACGCCATATAGTTTTGTGCCACCGTCTTCACTATAACTCAACCCCTTAAACCAATCGGCTCCATTGTTTACGATATGTGGAATACAACAAAGTGTCTCTACATTATTCACGATAGTAGGCTTACCAAATAATCCGCTGATTTGCGGAAAAGGAGGTTTGGCCCTGGGGGTAGCCCGTTTGCCTTCCAACGCATTCAGTAAAGCGGTTTCTTCTCCGCACATATAGCGGCCTACTCCGGTATGGAGGTGCATGTCCAGATGGAAACCGCTTCCCAGGATATCCTGGCCCAGGTACCCGGCATCATATGCTTCCTGAATACTTTTACGCAATAGTGCTGCTGCCTCATGATAAGCCCAGCGTAAGAATACATAAGCGGTGTCTGCCTGGATAGCATAGGCCGCCAGGATCATTCCTTCTATCAGTTGATGCGGGTTGCCTTCCAGTAACACCCTGTCTTTGAAAGTGCCTGGCTCCATTTCGTCAGCATTGGCAATAAGATATTTAGGATGAGGTGCCTCATCTCCCATTGGAACAAGACTCCATTTTATACCAGTGTTAAAACCAGCTCCGCCACGCCCTTTCAGATTACTGTCCTGTACCAGTTTTTGAAGGGCAGCCGGTGACATACCACTACATACTTTGCGTAGCGCAGCATATCCGCCAGCTTGTTCATACTCCTTCAGATTGAGTGGCGGGCGGTCGGGGTAAATATTACTGGTAAGCGGACGTTCCATTTATTATGTGTATTTTTTTAAAATGTCATCCAACAGCGCCGGTTCCACATCCCTGTATAAATCTTTATCTATCATCAAAGCAGGAGCGTGATCACAGCAGCCGAGACATACATTTGGTAACAGTGTAAAACGGTTATCCTCACTTGTCTGGCCCATGCGTATATGCAGTTTTTCTTCCAGCGCCTTATGTAACAGCCGGTATCCCATTACATAACAGGAGATACTGTCGCACAGGAGAATGATGTGTCTGCCTACAGGCTTACGGAAGATGAGGTTATAGAAGGTAGCCACGCTATCTACTTCCGCAGGACTTATTTCCAGATAATCGGCAATTGCTTCAATGCTTTCATCACTGATCCAGCCGCGGTGCTGCTGCACGATCTTCAATGCTTCAATCACGGATGCTTTCTTATAAGGCACCAGTTCTATTTCGTGATCTATTGCTTTTTTTTCTATTGCTGTAAGCATAAAAGTTTTATTTCACTATCTGTCTATATCTGCCAGTACATAATCCACACTTCCCAGAATGGAAAGCAGGTCTGCCACTGTATAACCTTTACTGATATACGGTACCATCTGCATGTGTGCAAATGAGGGGGTGCGTATGCGTGTGCGATAGGATGATGTATTACCATCACTCACCAGGTAATAACTGTTCGCTCCTTTGGTAGCTTCTATGCAACTCATTGCTTCTCCCGGGGGGATAACGGGGCCCCAGCTTACGCTCAGGAAATGGGTGATGAGGGTTTCTATATCCTGCATAGTATGCTTTTTAACAGGAGGTGTGGTTAGGGGATGGTCTGCCTTGTAACTCCCTTCGGGCATATTATGCAGACATTGTTCTATGATCCGCAGGCTTTGCCGCATTTCCTCTACTCTCACAACAGAGCGGTCATAGCAGTCGCCGTGCTGTGCAATGGGAATATCGAAATCAAACATTTCATAACCGGAGTAAGGGCGTTTTTTGCGGAAGTCCCATTCGAAACCACAGGCTCTTAGTCCGGGGCCTGTTACGCCCCATTCAATGGCTTCTTCCAGGGTATATATACCAATGCCTTTGGTACGGGCCTTTATCAGACTGTTGCGTAATACCATATTATTGTATTGCTTCAGCTGCTTCGGAAAATTGTCTACAAATTCACGTACAAGTCTATCCCATCCTTTGGGCAGGTCCTGGACCACCCCGCCAATACGGAACCAGTTGGGATGCATACGGTCGCCACAGATGGCTTCAATGATATCGAATATTTTTTCTCTTTCGGTGAACATATAGAAGACGGGGGATAGTTGCCCGAGATCCTGTGCAAATGTTCCAAACCAAACGAGGTGACTGTTAATACGGAATAATTCACATAACATGATCCTGATCACTTTGACCCTTTCCGGCACTTTTATACCTGCCAGTTCTTCTACTGCCAGCAGGTAGGCGAGGTTATTCATAACGCCGCCCAGGTAGTCCACCCGGTCCGTATAAGGGATGTAGGTATGCCAGCTCTGGCGTTCTCCCATTTTTTCTGCTCCGCGGTGATGAAAGCCGATCTCCGGTATCGCATCAACGATCTCTTCCCCATCCAGTTGCAGGATGATACGCAGTACACCGTGGGTGCCGGGGTGTTGAGGCCCGATGTTCAGAAACATAAAATCGGAGTCTTCACTATATGATTGCAGGCCCCATTCTTCCGGTTTGAAGCGCAGGGCTTCCTGTTCAATGTCCTGTTTTTCATTCCATAGGCGAAATGGGCCCATTTCTGTTGCTCTGGCCGGATGTTCTTTGCGGAGTGGATGACCTTCCCAGGTAAGGGGCATCAGGATACGTTGCAAGTGGGGATGGCCTTCAAAGCGGATACCAAACATGTCATATACTTCCCGTTCGTACCAGTTGGCATTTTTAAAAACAGCTGTTATGGAGGGCATCGTGGGATATTCGCCAACCAATGCTACTTTGAGTCGTATGAAATTATTCTGCTTAAATGAGAACAGGTGATAAACAATGGTAAAGTCGGCAACGGGGAGCTGCTCTTTTCCTGCCCGGTCCCGTTCGTCTATACCGCATAGATCGTACAGGAATGGAAAGGAGTTTGATTTAAGGTATTCAATAACAGACACAATAATGTCCTTACTGGCCCATAGCGTAAGTATCCCGTCGGCAGTTACCTGCTGTTGAAAAGCGTCGGGGCCGAAGTGTTGTATTAAATATGAGGGAATATGATCAACAGTCTGCATATCTATACCAATTTTATATTTCGTCGATTCCTCTGAAAGAGGTCATCTTTGTCCGCTCTTCACGTTTTTTCTCTTTCATTGAAAGCATGTCTGGTTTTATTACCCCCTGTTCACCAATGGCCCAGCTAAGCGGACGGGCTTCTTTACCTACCGCATCAGCCAGGAGCATCAATCCCTGCATAAAGGCATCTGGTCTGGGAGGGCAGCCTGGCACATATACATCTACCGGCAGGAATTTGTCCACTCCCTGTACCACACTATATATATCATACATACCACCACTGTTGGCACAGCTTCCCATGGAAATAACCCAGCGGGGTTCCATCATCTGTTCATGAAGCCGTTTGATGATAGGTACCATTTTAATAAAGACCGTCCCGGCAATGACCATCACATCTGCTTCCCGCGGTGTACCACGGATCACTTCCGCACCGAACCTTGCTACATCATATTTGCTGGTGATACTGGTAGCCATTTCTACAAAGCAACAGCTCAAACCAAAATGGAATGGCCACATGGAATTTTTGCGTCCCCATGCAAGCAGGTCTTGTACGGTGGTCAGCATAATACTTTTGCTAACGGCATCTTCCATACTGCCGGTTCCCGAGATATGGCCCGACTGATCACCTGTTTTACTTAGCCACCATTTCATTTTGCTGTTGTTTTAGTTTGTGAGCCTTTAATATTTTTTTTGCGTCTGCACCAATGTCAAGTGCACCAATGCCCCATTCATAGATCAGCACAACTACCAACTGTGCAATGAACAGGCCGGCACCAATATAACCAGGCCATCCCAGGTCATATAACCCCAACGCCCAAAGCATAATAAAAACAGCCTCAACGTCGAAGATGACAAATAGCATGGCAACCAGATAGAATTGTGTAGAGAAGCGAATGCGTGCGGTCCCGGTTTGCTCTATACCACCCTCGTAGGGTTTACCGGTAGCACGGTCGTTATGTCGTTGTCCTAACACATAGGATAACGCAAGTATGGCAGCTATCAATACTACCACCAGGCTTGTATAGAGCAAAAGAGGCCACAGGGGAATACTTAGTATTTCGTTTCCCATAACGTAAATTTTTTCCTGAAGAGAATACGATACGTATTCTTCTTTTAATAAAAAAGAAAGATGGTGTTTAATCCAATCGACATACCCAATAATGGCGCAGAAGGATCCTAGCTAACGATGTAATGTTCGAGATTCTGAATAATGAAGTCTTTGTTGCTGATGACATATTTGAGAATGTCACCGATGGAGATAAGGCCAGTCAGTTCATTGTTTTCAATAACGGGGAGATGGCGGATGAACTTATTCGTCATCAATTGCATGCAATACTCAATCTTTGTATCAGGAGTAACGAATACCGGTCTGTTATCCATAATGTCCCTGACTAGTGTTTCCTTAGAAGAACGTCCTTTGAGGACAACTTTGCGTGCGTAATCCCGTTCAGTGAATATGCCTATCAATTTTCCACTTTCGTCCACTACTACAAGTGCGCCTAGATTTTTTTCTTCAAGTACTTCCAATGCTTCGTACACAGAGCAGGTGATGCAGATTGTGTACACCATATTTCCTTTTATTTGCAGGATATCTCTTACAGTATCCATAAAACAAATATTTAAGGAGGTTTATATACCTTTAAGTTAATCTTTTTTTAGCTAAAAAAACGGAAAGAGGTATTTTTAATTTAGACAACTCCACTAAAATTGCCTGTAGTCTTTTGGCAGAATCCCGGTAATATTCCTGAAAGTTCTGGTAAAGTGGCTTTGATCAGTAAAGCCACATTCGTAAGCTATTTCCGTAAGGCTGTATCTTTTATTTCTGACCAAAGCCAGTGATCTTTCAATTTTAATCCTCCTTATATATTCTCCTAATGTGCAGTTGAAATATTTTGAAAAGTATTTTGAAATATTTACCGGATGAATCTGCACTTCTTCAGACAGCTCACTCAGGCTAAATGGCGTATTCCATTTCTCGTGCAGGTATTCTTTCAGCAATGATGACCAGTGATTGTTCTTTTCGGGTTTAGGCTTCCCCCCATCCTGCTGGCAGAGCAATACGCATAATTGTTCTATTGAAAGTCCGGAATCGGTATCATTCAATAAATACTCCTTTAATATCTTTATTACCAATACCTTTTTTAAATGCTCATCATAATATGACCAGTAATTATCTGCTGCAGAATATTTCAATTTGTTCCTGGTGAAAAATCCGGGCTGTAATTCAAGGTTAAAAATCCTTGTATTCTCTTTGTAGTCCGTGTTTTTATGCAGCATGCATGGGTTATAGAACAACGAGTCCCCTTCTGTCTGACAGACCGTATTGTATTCCCCTACCTCAATACTTCCACCATTAAGTATATGTGAAAAGTGCGGGTTCTCATGGTAATGCCATACGGATGAAATCCCTTCGGCATATTCATTTTCACTGGCTATGATGTCTCCGAAATGTAACTCCTTCTTAGCAGGACCTACATAACGGCCATTTGAAAAGCACTCCGCATTTTTTGAGTCATCAGTCATTAACATATATAAAAATAATAAATAATCACTATTTTAAGCTAATCTCATACAATTTTAAACCTTACAGACCCGCTAATTTTACAGCATCAAACAAGCTCAGATGCAATATATAATCAGATGTATGCTGATAACAAGCAGCCTTTTCATTACACGAAATGGCATTGCGCAGCAAAAGGACCTTCAACAGTTATTTGAAAATTACTACCGGGAATCTCTAAAGCTCCAACCGCTGGATGCTACCTTTTTAGGATACCATGAATATGATGATCAACTGGCCAATGACATTTCAGCCCCATATATTGCTGAAGTTTCCCGGTTTGATGAGAAATACCTCAGATCGTTGTCATCTTTTGATAAAGAACAGCTAACACCGGCTGACCGTATTTCCGTTGATGTTTTAAAGAAGATATTAACCAGAGATCTGGAAAGCAGAAAACTCCACCTGGAATACCTTCCTTTAAATCATTTCAATTCTATCCCTTTATTTATTGGTCAGTTAGGTTCGGGTAGTTCGGCCCAGCCTTTTAAAACGGTACAGGATTATCGCAACTGGATAAAGCGTATTGCAGCTTTTAAAATATGGGCAGCCACCGCTATCCTTAATATGAAAAAAGGTGCCGAAGTTGGGACCGTACTTCCCAAAGTACTGGTAATGAGAATCATTCCGCAAATGGAAGCGCTTGGAAAAGATGATTCCCTGAACGCATTTTATACCCCGCTGAAAACACTGCCGGCTGAATTTACATCTGTACAAAAGCAGGAGGTCAGCGCCGAACTGGGAAAAGCTATTCGTGAACAATTATTGCCCGCTTACAAACATCTGGCGGATTATCTTAAAAATGAATACCTGGCCCAAGCAACAGACTCCTCAGGTTTATCAGGCATCACGGGCGGAGCTGCAATGTACAGATACTATGTAAAGTACTACACCACCACCAATTCCAGTCCGGAAGAGATATACCAAAAAGGACTGGATGAGGTTTCACGTATCAGGGCAAAAATGGAACTGATTAAAACCCGGACTGGCTTTTCCGGTACGCTGAATGAGTTTTTCGCATTTCTGAAATCAGATCCTCAGTTCATGCCTTTTAAAACGCCCGAACAGGTATTGCAGGCCTACCGGGATGTATACGCGAAAATAAAGCCACATCTGCCCGAGCTGTTCAGTGTATTCCCCAAGGCAGATTTCGAGATCAGAAGAGTAGAGTCTTTCCGGGAAGCCGGCCAGAACGGTCCTTCTTATACACTTGGTTCCATTGATGGCAAAAAACCAGGCGTCTTTTATGTGCCGGTGCCGGATGCAACTAAAATCAGTACTATAAGTCCGGCCCTGGAAGCAACTTTTATTCACGAGGCCATCCCCGGACACCATTTCCAGATATCCCTGCAACAGGAAAATACGACACTGCCTACATTCAGAAGAAGTATTTCCTTTAATGCATTTACGGAAGGGTGGGCACTGTATATAGAATCTTTAGGAAGCAGATTGGGGTGTTATACAGATCCTTACCAGGAAATGGGTGCGCTTAACAATGAAATGATGCGGGCTATCAGACTTGTTACCGATGTCGGTCTTCATACCGGTAAGATGACACGCGAAGGAAGTATTGCTTATATCATGGCTAATCTGCCTACCAGTGAGGCAGATGCGACCAGTGCTACCGAGAGGTATATGGCCATACCCGGGCAGGCGCTTTCTTATAAGACCGGAGAATTGGAGATCCTACGTCTGCGCGCGATGTGTGAAAAACGACTGGGGAAGAAATTCAGTATCATTAAATTTCATGATGCCCTGCTGGCTCAGGGAGATATGCCACTGACCGTACTTGAAAAGTATATCAATGACTGGTGTGCCAGGCAGTAAATTCTATCCAGCCTCCGCAAAATGCGGAGGCTGGATAGAATTTACACCGCCACTTCTTCTCTCTTATATTCTTCCATTAATTTCTTTTGTAAATCTCCGGGAACAGGGGCATATTCAGCAAACACCGCTTTGACCTTTGCCTTACCCTGGGTAACATTCCGCAGTGCTGCATATAGCTTGTCCAATTCAGCCTGTGGCGTGCGGGCGCGGATCACCTGGAAACCATTCAGCGTATCCATCCCCGTAATAATGCTGCGCCGGGTTTGCAGCTCACCCATAATATCTCCCATCATACTGTCCGGTGCAGTCGTTTCTACATCAAAGACCGGTTCTAAGAGCTGAGGATCCGCCTGATGGAAAGCCTCTTTGAATGCCATCATACCTGCTATTTTGAAAGAGATATCATTACTGTCTACCGGATGCATTTTGCCGTCATACACGCTCACGCGTATATCACGTACATAAGACCCCGTTAGCGGTCCTTCCTGCATCTTTTCCATGATCCCCTTTAAAATAGATGGCAGGAACCTGTTATCAATCACGCCTCCGACAATACAATTGTTGAACACCAGTTTACCCCCCCAGGCAAGGTCTATGGTATCCGTATCCCTTACAGGATAATCCTTTAGCGCAGGCATCCCATCATAATAAGGCTCTATCTTCATATAAACCTCTCCAAACTGCCCTGCTCCGCCCGACTGCTTCTTATGCCGGTAATTAGACATCGCAGACTGACGGATAGTTTCCCGGTAAGGGATCTTAGCCGGAAGAAACTCAACAGGCATTTTATAGACATGTTCCAGCCGCCAGCGGATCAATGAAAGGTGCAGTTCTCCCTGTGCATGCAGAATAACCTGCTTCAGCTCTTTGTTGTATTCTATCTCCAGGGTAGGGTCTTCCATGTGAATCTCTGCCAGCACTTCTCCCAGTTTCTCATCATCTGCCTTATTGATCACTTCTACAGCTACCCGTACTTTAGGTAACGGGAACACGATAGGCGCCACCTGTGTACCGGATTGCTTATCACTTAAAGTATGATTTGTTAACGTATTCTTCAGTTTGAGCGTACACCCGATGTCTCCCGATCGTAATAATTCCACCGGGTTACGGTTCCGCCCATCAGCAATGAACAGCTGGTTGAGGCGTTCGGAGGTATTTCCTTTCTCATTATAGAGTTCGATACCTGGTCTTATCTCACCGGAAATCACTTTAAAGAAGGATAGCCGGCCGATATGAGGTTCCAGCAGGGTCTTAAAAACAAATAACACCGGAGGACCAGCAGGATCACAAGGAATAGGTTCCCCGTCTTCGGTCTGTTCCGGTGGCATCTCTATTGCCGCAGGGGCAACATTGTCTATAAACCCCATCAGGCGGCCGCTACCCATGTTATTTACGGCGGACAGGCAGAATACAGGGAATACCTGGTGTTTCAGCATCCCTATCTTCAATCCTTGCCTCAGTTCGTCCTCGTCCAGGTTCCCTTTTTCAAAATACTGTTCCATCAGGGTATCATCATTCTCGGCTGCTTTTTCCACCAGTTCATTATGCAGGCGTTCCGCAGTTTCCTTTTCGCTGTCGGGAATAGGTAGTTTTTCCGGTTTCCCTCCGTTTTCAGGGAAACGGTATAAAGTCATTTTAAGCAGGTCTATTACGCTGTTAAAACCAATACCCTGGTTAACAGGATATTGCATGACGGTAACAGCAGAACCGAATGCCCGGCGGGCATCATCCACAGTAGCCGTAAAGTTGGCGAACTCTGTATCCAGCTGGTTGACAATCAATATAGTAGGTTTCCGGTATTTATCTACATAATCCCATATCAACTCTGTCCCTACTTCCACCCCATGCTGGGCGTTGAGCAGTAAAAGAGCTGTATCGCATACACGGATAGAAGCGATTACTTCACCGATGAAGTCTTCCAGTCCGGGTGTATCGATAATATTGATCTTGTAATTACGCCATTCGGTGTGCAGGCAGGTAGCATACACGGAGCTACCTCTTTCGTGTTCAATATCATGATAATCAGATACGGTGTTTCGTTCTTCTACCGTACCGCGGCGGGGAATAATGCCGGCTTCAAATAACATGGTTTCGCACAGGGTAGTTTTGCCGCTCTTGGCGGCACCCAATAGTACGATGTTTCGGATGTGTTTTTCATCGTAGTCCTTCATAATGAAAAGATTAAGAGATGATGCGCAGATAATTTGGGAAACGTGGAAATTGCCGTTTTGGTGAGCTTTGCCGTTGCGAAGTAGCTGTGTGACCTGTTCTTCCTATTAAGTTACTGCATTTTTCTGAGTACAACTATCATTATAATATGTTGCAACATCAACTTAATGTACCTTTGCAACCTAGACCATATTCAAGCATGAAATTGTTTTTGCATTATTTAAAGAGTTATAAGTGGTTGATCGTGCTGGCACTATTTCTAGCCACCATTAACCAGGTATTTTCCTTACTGGACCCATATATCTTCGGCAAGATCATAGATATGTTTGCCTCGCATCCGCATACCGATGCCAAGGCATTGCCGCGTAATCAGTCGGGTTATATTAATGGAGTGTTGTGGTTATTACTGGCATCCATCGGTGTGGCCATGATTTCCCGTATTGCCAAAGCCTTCCAGGACTACTTTGTGAATGTGATCATTCAGAAGTTTGGGGCCAGGGTGTATACGGATGGGTTACGTCACTCATTAAGGCTGCCTTACCAGCAGTTTGAGGACCAGCGAAGCGGCGAAACACTGGCCGTTCTGCAGAAAGTAAGGGTTGATTGTGAGAAGTTCATTACTTCTTTTGTGAATGTACTG
This sequence comes from Chitinophaga oryziterrae, assembly GCF_009758125.1. Lineage (GTDB taxonomy): Bacteria > Bacteroidota > Bacteroidia > Chitinophagales > Chitinophagaceae > Chitinophaga > Chitinophaga oryziterrae. The sequence continues at coordinate 208,273 of NZ_WRXO01000001.1, read as the reverse complement.
TTCGTGGCCCTGGTAGGAGTGGTATTCGTGATGGTATATGCTTTCCGGGTACATTGGAGCCTGGTATTCGTATACTTCGGCGGATGTCTGCTACTGGGCTGGCTCATGAATGTACTAAGCCGTAAAATCAAGACCATTCAGAAGACTATCGTAAAGGAAACGACCATGCTGGCAGGAGCTACTACAGAATCGCTCCGTAATATAGAGCTGGTAAAAAGCCTTGGGTTGACCAACCAGGAGATCCGCAGGCTCAACTCTACCACCATCCGTATCCTGATGCTGGAACTGAAAAAGGTACGCAGCATCCGTAGTATCAGCTTTGTACAGGGAACATTTGTGAACCTGCTACGCCAGGTGATCCTCTTTATGTTATTGTTCCTGATTTACAAAGACACCGTAACCGTAGGGCAGCTCTTTACCTTACAGTTATACTCCTTCTTTATCTTTGGCCCGTTACAGGAACTGGGAAATATTATCCTCTCCTACCGGGAAGCACAGGTATCCCTGCTGAATTTTGAAGGCATCCTGAACACCCCGGTAGAAGAAATGCCGGCAAATCCTGTGACAATAAATCACATCGATACGTTGTCATTCGAGAACGTAGGTTTTCAACATCTGACCGCCTCTACCAAGGCCCTGGACCATATCACCTTTAAGGTAAGGACCGGTGAAACAATTGCCTTTGTAGGCCCGTCGGGTTCCGGTAAAACCACCCTGGTAAAACTCCTGGTAGGTTTATACAACCCACCCGAAGGAACTATTAAGTATAACGGGATAGAAAGCACGAAAATTGATATCGAAGAATTACGTTACCAGATAGGTTTTGTAACACAGGATACACAGTTATTCTCCGGTAGTATTAAAGAGAACCTGTTATTCGTGAATCCCCGTGCCACAGATGCAGAGATCCTGCATGCTATGAGACAGGCCAGTTGTGACACCCTGCTAGCCAGGGCAGACCATGGACTTGATTCTGTAATAGGTGAAGGCGGAATGAAGATCTCCGGTGGAGAAAAGCAACGTTTATCCATTGCGCGGGCATTACTCCGTCACCCGCGTTTGCTGGTATTTGACGAGGCTACTTCCGCACTGGATTCCATCACAGAACAGGCTATTACCACTACTGTAAGGGAAATTACTTCTACCCGTGAGCATATTACCGTGATGATCGCACACAGGTTATCTACTATTATGCATGCAGACAGGATTTATGTGCTGGAAAAAGGACGCATCATAGAAACAGGTACGCATGCAAACCTGCTGAATGAGAAAGGATTGTATTACGCTATGTGGAGACAGCAAATAGGAGAACGGGAAGTACAACATTAACAAGAGGAAAACCCCGGTTTTCCTCTTTATCTTTGCATCATGAGTAAAAAGCGTCCGAATTATCTTCTCAGCCTGTTGGGTATGAAATGTCCCCATTGCCGTAAAGGCCATATGTACAAGGACAAAAACCCTTTTCACTGGCGTTTATCCAAAATTTTCGATATGCCGGAGCGTTGCCCGGTTTGTGGTCAGAAATTCGAACTGGAACAAGGCTTCTGGTTTGGTACCGGTTATGTGAGTTATGCATTAAGTGTAGCCCTCTCTGTAGCTACCCTTGTTGCCTATTGGGTATTGATCGGCATCTCCTGGCAGGATAACAGCATCTTTATATGGCTGGGGATAAACGGCGTATTACTGGTTGTATTACAACCATGGCTCATGCGTATCAGCAGGGTTATCTACCTGTACTTCTTTGTTTACTACGATGAGAGTACAGCAGACCTTCCTGAAAAATAATCATTGCACGACTTTTGTAATACTCATCACAAAAGATCTATCATGCAACCATCACACCTGTTGTACATTCTGTCTGTAGTATTGTTAAGCAGTTGCGTATCTGCCTCGCAGGAAACCAGGGCAGATACTTCGGCCATTAAGAATATAGGCGCAGATACCGCGTCTATAGTCCCCACTTCAGATACTTTGCGGCCACAGGCGGGGTATTATCCCCCCGAATGTTATAAGGCTATTTCTGATATCGTCCTCAGTTCCAGCTTTGAATCTGATGGTACTAAAAAGGAAAATATCAAAGTGAGGATAGACCGTGAGGAAAAAAGTAAACTGTTCATACAACTCTTTTCCAGTGAGAAAGATCATGAATCTACTATAGGATGGTTAAGACTGGATAAGGCTAATGAGAAACTGGAAGATATTACAATAGATCCGGACAAGCCAAACCTCCTTACTTACGATAAAACACTGATCAGTGCTTTAAGACAACATTGTCCATAAAAAAAGGGAGACTTTAAAAGCCTCCCTTTTTTGTTATTATTTGAAATCAATTGGTATCGTCACTTTCACACTGAAGTTCCTCCCCATATTAAATACGCCATACCGACCCGTTACGTCGTTCTCAGGCCCATATTTCAAACGACTTAAGTGATTCTGATAAGCAACATCCGTGAGGTTGTTGGCAGCCAGGTGTAATGAGAATAATACCTTATTGTTCTTATTCACAAAATCAGTTCCCAATCCCGCATTGAACAAGGTATAACCAGGTGTAGCAGTCTCTGTCTGGTAGGCAGAGAAAACATCATTTTGTGCAAATGTCATGTCCATTCCAACACTGATATATGCATTCTGCATCACTCCACCTACTTTCTTAAACCTTCCCTTTAATTCTGATAACCAGCGGCCAGCAGGAATATTAGGCAAATACTTCGTAGAATCCGTGCCATCAGGGATTACAGCTCTTACATAAGAAACCGTGTTCTCGAAATGTAGCCAGTCGATCGGATGAGGATGAATATCCAGGGTAAATTCTCCCCCATATAAATTGGCGGTAGTCTGCTGGTATTTAAAAGCGCTGTATCCTTCAGCATTATCCGTAGAAGGAATAGAATCGCTGCCTGCTGCATTGAATAATTTACGACTGAAGATAAAATTGGTAATATGATTGTAGAATACGCTGGCAGCAACAGATACATGCTCAGAACTGAAATCAATACCGGCATCTCCCTGGGTACTTACTTCAGGCTTTAAATCATTATTTCCGTATTCATATTTGATAGTACCTTCATGCACACCATTCGCCGCCAGTTCTGAAATATTAGGCGCCCTGAAACCACGGGCCGCGTTTAATTTTAATGTTACCATATCACTGGCGGCATAGCTGATACCCACACTTCCGGAGATGTTGGAGAAGTTCTTATCGAAGGCGGTGAATTTAGCATCTCCACCAGTGCTGACAGGCTTCCCTTCACCATCTAAAGAAAGTGCTTTTACACTCATGGAACGGTTATCAAACCTTAATCCACCACTTAATGTCAGTTTGTTGAACGTCTTACTGGTAACAGCAAAAACACCTGCATCAAACAAATCATACCCCGGGATCAGGAATTCCTTGCTGGAAGAGATATCATTATGCTGCTGCATACCATTTACCCCAACAGTCGTTTGCCAGCCTTTCATTTCCGGCAGATAATATTTCAGTGCATAGTTGAATGTATTCAGTTTAAGATATAAGCCTGCTTCATTGGGCGCAAGTACATCCCCGAATTCCTGGCGACGGTTTAACTGGTAGCCTAATGTTAACCCTAAGCGTCCACCATTATTCAGGTAAATATTATTATCCCAGACAATCTTCTGGTGATTGATTTGCTGACGGGGTAAGCCCAGGCTGTAAGATTTAAAATCACTGTTGGTAGCTACGGCTTCATCTGCCACTCCATTATTATTGACAGGTTTGATGAACTGCCCTTCTGCATTACGATCTCCTTCTACAATACCTAAATGTTGATTGAAAGAAGTAAAGCTTAAAGTGGATGATCCCCAGCTTTTACTGAGACCTATAGCTGCGCCGAAGTTAGTGTTATTAAACCCTGAGCCATATACATAACCATCATATTTATTCTGGTAATCGTGTGCCCATTTCTGTGTACCGTAGAGGCTCCAGTTGAAGCCGTTGTGATTACCGGCGATATCAGCATGGTAAGCAATCTGACCGTTATTGGAAAGATAGTTGGCGGCCACATTTCCTTTGATATGCCCCTCTGATACCGGACCGGGAGGAACGATATTCACTACACCTGCCAGCGCATCGGATCCGTATACTAAAGAAGCAGGACCTTTCAGTACTTCTACTTTACTTACATTATAGTCATCTATTTCAATACCATGTTCATCCCCCCATTGTTGTCCTTCCTGTCTTACATCATTACTTACCACTACAACCCGGTTGTAACCTAGTCCGCGGATAAAAGGTTTAGAAACAGCAGGACCGGTAGTCAGCTGACTAATACCCGGTAATTTGGCGATAGCATCTATGATATTGGTAGAGATATTAGCATCCAGGTAATCCCGTCTTACAATACTAACCGGTGTGGGCGTTTGTTTGAGCGTAGTGGCCAGGTTCACACCTGTGATCACTACTTCGTTCTTTTCTATCAGTGTTTCTGACAGGGAAATATCCAGTCTGGTATCGCCGCTGATGAGTGTTGATTGTGTAAAAGCAGCATACCCTATGTAATGTACTTCTACCAGGTATCTTCCTTTAGGCAGATTTTTAATGGAGTAATGGCCCTGTGCGTCTGCAGAAGCACCTACGTGCAGGTCTGGCAGATATACAGTGGCTCCGGGTAAAGCAGCTTTGGATGATTTATCAGTGATGTTTCCGCTTAATGAATTATCGGCATCGTTGGCAAATGCAGATGAGAATATTAAAACAGCGATGGCGCTGAATATAGAGACACGTAAATAGTGCATAATAATTTCTTAATTATTCAATAATGATTTGTGAGAGAGTAGTATGGGCTTATGCTACCGGAGGCGCACGAAGGGATAATGCCCTGAAGGGAGTATACCTGATAACAGGCATGTACGGGGAAGCGTAATTCCAGATGATATTTTGTATCAGTGCATGATAGAAGGCAGTAACGTGTACGTATGGTTCTGGTTCTATCTGCAGGAAGGCGCAGTGCTGGTGTTTAACGGAAAATGCAGGACCATCATGTGATACAGGGATATCTTTTGTATCGTGATGGTCTAGGAACTGGTGAATAAACTCCCTGGGGATGGTATTAAATGTAAATACACCCAGGAGCGTTATCGCTAATATTTTATATAGAAACTGTTTTTTCACCTACGAAGGCAAAGATAAAAGAATTTGCAACACCGTTTAAAAAAAGATGCTCCTGGTTAAACCAGGAGCATCTTTTTTATTTCACTTTCAGCATTGTTCTTACCTGTTGGTAAGGCCCATTCTGGAGTCGGGCGTAATATGTTCCGGTGGCCAGTTGTCTGGCATCAAAAGAAGTGGTGTACTCCCCTACTGCCAGTACTTTATTTACCGGCACGCCTATCAGGCGGCCCATGGTATCAAAGATCTGGATCATGGTATGACCGCCTTTGGACTTATATTTTAATGTGGTAGTGTCCACAAAAGGATTCGGGTAATTGGTGATGAGGTGTGTGCTGCCGTTGTTGACATCATCGATAGCCGTGATGGTACCGCAGGCAATACCGCTGATGATTGGCAGGCGTTGATAATCCTTTAGCAGGATGGTCTGCAGGGTGGTATTATCCACGCAGAACCATTGTTCCAGCAGGGACGCGTATACAGAACGGAAGTCGTACTGCATAGGCATGTTATCATTCACGGAAGTAGCATCCGGGATGGTAGGAGAAGCACCCAGTACGCCTTGCAGCACATAATCCCCGAAGAGGATCATAGGAGCAGCAGCACCATGGTCTGTACCCATACTACCATTGGATTTGGTACGACGGCCAAACTCTGAGAAGGTCATACCAGCCACGCGGCGGGATACTTTCAGGTTGGTGAGGTCGTCCATGAATGCTTTGATAGAAGTAGACAGGCGGCCCAGCAGTTCTGCGTGGTAACCGGTGGTATTATCTCCACCCTGTGTCTGACTCGCATGTGTATCAAAATAACCCAGACTTACCATGTAGAGGCGGGTTTTGAGTCCGCCGGCGATAAGGCGTGCTACTATTTTAAGTTGTTCAGCCAGACCGTTATCAGGATAAGGGCTTTGGGAAGTCACTTTAGACGCAGCCGCTTTGATGGAATCTGCAAACTTGTTGGTCTGACGGGCGATGGTACGGATATATTCCAGTTCTAAACCAGCATGGGTATTGGGAACGGGGTCCTGTACACCATCAATCAGGTTGTAGAAGTCTGTAGCGCTGGTGATGGCGATACCCATGTTAGCATTGGTACCGTTGAAGGCTGGCGATACGATCGAACCAATCTGGATAGCCAAAGGATCAGTATCCTTATCGTTCGGATAGTTATCCGGGAAATCGGGATATTCGGTAGACAGATAACGTCCTGCCCAACCGGTAGTTAATACCTGATTCTGATCGGAACCGGTTAACCAGATATCGGTAGCGCGGAAGTGGGAGTAATCCGGAGAAGGGTATCCTACACTCTGTACGATACATACTTTCCCATCATCGTATAATTCCTGTATCCCTTTTAATGCAGGATGCAGGCCTGTTTTAATATTATTAACGAGTGGCAGCACCTTGCCTTCGGCGATGGCAATGTTGGGGCGTGCAGCCTGGTATTTACCATATATGTCCAGTGGCACCACCATGTTAAGGCCGTCATTACCACCTGCCAGCTGGATCATTACCAGTACGTGGTCATTATCTGTGGCAGAAGCTTCCAGCGCAGCCAGAAGCGATGATGATGAGCCAAAAGCTTTTACGGCAAACCCATTTATAAAAGTGGGTAATACGGTGGCCGGCGCGGTATATTTAAGAAAGTCTCTGCGTTTCATAGTAATAGGTTAGGTCTTTCTAAGATCAGGCTAATTGATATTCAGACAGGTCCATCAGGTACTTGTAGAGCGATTGTAAACGGCTTTCTACTATCTGACGCGAAGCGGCATCACCGGGATTTGCTTTGTAGGTATTCCAGGCATCGGTCCAGTAGTAATCACTATCCGGATTTTGTCCGCTCAGCAGCAGGGTATTTTTCAGGAAAGCACGGGTAGCATCAGATACTTCGATACGGTACATCAGATCCAGAGAATCGTTTACGAGTGTAACGGGATTAGAAGGATCGGACAGTTTATCTGCGAAGGTCAGTACATCTATTTTCAGGTTAGCAAAACCACCGTTGCTGATGAGCATATCGCTCAGCATGTTACGTTTAGGCAGCGTATCGGTGTTGATCCACAGTTCATGGTATTGCGGTTCCTGGTAGTAAGCGTCCCAACCAGCCACCAGCGGAGGCTGACCAATGTCCTGCAGCATATTCTTCATCGTATCACGCATGGTATCCCAGGCGGTATATGCGTCCATGTAAGCAGAAGGGAATTGCACACCAAATTCGCGGCACATTCCTATGGTAAAGTCTACCGGACTTTTGATCAGGCAGGCCATGTTTAACGGATCGTAGAAATGTTCGCTTTTGAATAATGCCCTGAGTACGGGAGTGATATCATAGTTGTTGGCAACGAAGATAGCAGCTAATGGGGTGATTACATTCGCTTCAACAGCATCATCTATCAGGTAGTAAACGAAGAAGCGGTAGATTTTCCGCACGATGTGTTTAGCCACTTCGTTAGAGGAGAAAATAATCGCTAACAGATCGTCGAGTTCTGTAGCACCATCAGGTCCTGTTTTTCCTGATACTTTTTTATTGAGATAGAAATCAGAGAATTCTTTGTTGGTGATGTCGTGCTGAGTGGTTTCGAAGTAGCTGGTCATGGTAACCGGGTCTACTCTGAAGCCGGTCAGGACGCGGGCAGCGGCTCTTACATCGTCTTCCGTGTAATGAGAATCCGGGCCTTTACCTACGGTGAACAGTTCCTGTAATTCGCGGCCGTAGTTTTCGTCTGCCGCTTCTTTACCATTGAGGTTACCGTTGAGATAGATCAGCATGGCGGGGGCCAGTGTAACTTCTTTTACGAGTGTTTTGAAGTTACCGAGAGCGTTCGCGCGCAGCATATTATTATATCTGTATACGAGGCGGGCATCCAGTACCTTATCGGTTTCTATAGAAAAGTGATTGGCCCAGAAGAGCATCATTTTTTCCTGAATGCTGCGTCCCTGGGAGAGCATGATGCTCACCCACCAGGCCTGGTAGGTAGGCCGGCGCATTTTGTCCAGGTCGAGATCGTCTGTTGCCACAGGAGGAGGAGTTGAGTTTACCCAGGTAGCGCCGGGGGCGATACCAGTAACATCATCGCCGTAGGTATTTAACGGAGAAGTAGCTATTGTGCTTGTAGTGGTGATAAGGGCTTCAACTGCCGCGTCCATACCCAGTCCTTTGGCCCATGCAATATCTGCGGGGGTAGCACCGAACATGGTACGTTTGAGCAGGTGTACGACCTGAGCGGTATCAAAAGCTCCTGTGTAGGCGTTAGTACCGGAATCTGTACGAGCGCCGGTGGTAGTCGCTTTCACTGTTTGCCTGCTTTCAGGAGAAAGCGTAAGGAATTGTCTGCGATCCATAAAAATGATATGGTTATATAATTATAGGGATGAATTCTGGATTGATATAGGCTTTTGCACAGGGTCCCCCCAAAGTTTTACGGTAGCAAATTAGTAAAAAGTTTAATTCATTGGGATTATTTTATTTGTAATTCATTGAGTTTAGCCGGAATGAGATGATTATCAACATTATTGATATCAGGATACTGGATTTTGATAGCAAGATCTTTATTCTCTGTATATCTTTCCTAAACTAATCAATTACTTGTCATTTTGATACGCTTTTTATCATTTTAAGACGCATATATTCACTATAACATCCTATTTATCAATTTATAACATAGTTAACTTTATTTGCGAATTGTATTTCAAATACAGTTATTTTTACAGAGAAATATTATGATAATCAGATTGAGCATCTCATTATTATGTTTTATCATAATATGATATAAAGATAAATAAATCCCCCATTTCCAATCCGTAAATTAAAATATATGGTTACTCCGTTATTAATGGTACGTGAACTATTAGGTGTAAGCGTAATGAGAATGTATAAATATCTGAAGGTCCCGGCATCTACGTATATTGCTTATGAAAGTAATCAGTATAATATCAGTGCATCCTTCCTTCAACTATACAGGGATAAATTAGGTGTTAACCTCTCCGCCTCCATCAGGAAAAACAAGATCTGTTATGATAATTTCTCTAAGATGCAGCAGGCATTGAAGGACCCTGCATTGCATTATAATATCCCTGTGTATATGTATAACACTATACAAGATGTAATTTATGGAGAGTTTTATGTTGAGCCTGCGTTTAAGATTATTTACGCAGGAGTACCCGTGAAATCTATCTGCCTGCGTGTGAAAGACGGGTTTATTATTTGCAGGGCGACTTCCAACCTGATTGCTGGCAATGAGTACCTCGTAGTGACAAAAGATGGTAAGGATTTGTTTACAACAGATCCGCTATTGCTTGAGGATGAGATTCATAGAATGTATGTGATCAGTAAAAGGCTGACAGAGGAAGAGGTGTTTGACAGGAGTATTGGGTATACACGGCAGGAGACTTTTGTTTATTAAGGGACCATTTCCCAGACTGAGTACTGATAAGAGTCGTTTAGCTGATACAACTAAACGACTCTTTATTATTAAAATCTTTCGATTACGCCTGCAATGCCCTGGCCACCGCCTACGCATGCTGTTACGATACCGTATTTCTTATTCAGTCGTTTCAGATCACCTAAGATCTGTACCGTGAGTTTAGCCCCGGTACATCCCAGCGGATGCCCCAATGCGATAGCTCCGCCATTAATATTTACGATATCCGGGTTAATCCCCAGTTCTCTTATCACAGCTATTGACTGAGAAGCGAATGCCTCATTCAGCTCTACCAGGTCTATATCGTTCAGTGTCTTACCTACCTGTTGCAATACTTTAGGAATAGCAGCCACCGGCCCTATACCCATGATACGCGGGTGAACGCCTGCTGAAGCGCAGCCTATCAACCTGCCAATTGGCTGGAGCCCCAGTTCCTTCATCATCGTCTCGCTCATTACTACCACGAAGGCAGCTCCGTCGGATGTCTGGGAGGAGTTACCTGCGGTGACACTGCCGCCGGCAGCAAATACCGGTTTCAGTTTGGCAAGGGCTTCTGCGGAAGTATCTGCACGCGGACCTTCATCAGTATCAACAACATATGTGCGTTGTTGTTTCTTACCTCTTTCATCTACATACACTTCGTCTACTGAGATAGGCAGTATACCTTCTTTGAAATACCCGTTTTGGATGGCATTTAAGGCCTTCTGATGAGATCTGAAGGAGAATGTATCCTGGTCCTCTCTGGAGACGTTATATTCACGGGCAACGGCTTCTGCTGTCAGTCCCATGCCCAGGTAATACTCGGGTGTAGTGGTAGCGACTTTATAATTGGGAACGGTTTTCCAACCGGCTACCGGCACCAGGCTCATACTTTCAGTACCACCGGCAACGATACAATGTGCCATGCCCGACTGGATCTTAGCAGTGGCAATGGCAATTGTTTCCAGCCCGGAAGCGCAATACCGGTTTACGGTCATGCCAGGAACTTCTATTCCCAAAGCTCTTACGGATATCATGCGACCTATCTGCAAACCCTGCTCTGCTTCGGGGACGGCATTACCTACAATGAGGTCATCCACCCGTTTCGGATCGAGTTGCGGGACACTTTTCAATAATCCTGTAATTACTTCTACGGCCAGATCATCAGGCCGGGAAAAGCGGAATCCGCCACGCTTGGCCTTGCCCACGGCGGTTCTATACCCGGCTACTATGTAAGCTGTTTCCATTCTTAAGACTCCTTTTCCGGGCGTTTTGCCCGATTTTTTTTATTTAAGTTAAAGAAGTTTTGCGAATTATAAAACAAGGTGTTAGATTTGCAGCCCGTTCAACGGTAAAACGATGACTCCTTAGCTCAGCTGGTTAGAGCTACTGACTCTTAATCAGTAGGTCCAGGGTTCGAGTCCCTGAGGGGTCACACTAAGATCATCAAACAGTATCAAAGCCGCATAAATCGCATGATTTACGCGGCTTTTCTGTTTTTAAGCTACAATGTTGATCTAATTCAAACCACTCTAAATGGTTACAAAAAGGGTACGGCAAAATTTCTACTTTTCCGTAACCTTTTTAAAATGCGTCACTATGCATTATACAGATAGACTAAACTGTATTAATCAAATTACAATGACACCTCTCCAACCATTTAACTTACATTTTCTTTCAGAAAACAATCAAAGCATCACCTTCTCTGATTCTCAGCAATCATATATATATATTTTAAAGAATGCTCTTTGATAGTTTCTGAATAGTCCCATAAACAATATAACAGGCCTACACCTTAATATAATAAACTTCACTGCTATAACACTTGTTAATTACTAGTTAATAAGATAAAGGTGACATTACTTTTTTCATAAAAGTAACTTAGTTATCATGACGTGATCCAACTTTATTATAATAAACAATTCTTCAGTTAATAAAACTAACGTGGTAGCTATTCCATATATTTAGAAAAAGATGAATATGATTTTCGATATTAGACCAATTACGTTCAAATTTACTAGAGTATTGATTATGAAGATGGAAGTAGGAACATATGTAACATCGTGAACAATGGATTAACGTGAAAGTAGTTATGAAGTATGTAATTCAAACTAATTAAAAATTACAATTGTTAAAGGACCATAATGACATTAAAAAAGAAAGACATAAAAGCTTCAACCGTTACTAAAGTAACACCTGAACCCCTCGTTTCTAACACTCAACATCCCTTAGTATTTATCAGTCATGACACTAGAGATGCAGAATTGGCAGAGGAATTTAGTAGTTTATTAAAAAGCGCCAGTGCCGGAGCTTTGAAATCATTCCGTTCATCAGATAAAAAGGGAACGCAAGGAATAGAATATGGGCAAGAATGGTATCCCGCAATTATGGATAAAATTGACGAGGCTTCCGATGTAGTATGTTTGTTAACAAAGCATAGTGTCGACAGGCCTTGGATATTATATGAAGCGGGGGTTGCGAAAGGAAAGCTTGATAAAAAAGTAATTGGTATTGCTTTAGGTATTCCTTTAAGTTCTGCAATAGGTGGACCTTTTGCCCAATTTCAAAACAATGATGGGGATGTAGAATCCATAACTAAACTTGTACTTGAGTTAGTTAAGAAGGTTCCTGGATTAGACCCAGATCCACTACTCGTTCGGCAATTGGTTGAAAATTTTGTAAAAAAAGCTGCAGATATTACCAACAAAATCAAAAACACTAAAAATGAGAAGGTTGATAAAGATGATGAAAATTCTGTGGCAAAGCTGTTTGAAGAAGTGAAAATAATGTTTGATAGTCTACCAGGCAGAATTGAGAACAGGTTAGATCCTGAATCTAGAAAAAGGAAGAGACGATTCCATCCAATGTTAATGGAGGATATGTTTCATCTTAGCATGTCGGACGATGATCCTAGTATTGGTTTTCTGATGATTATTGGATTATATAAAGAAGACTTTCCATGGTTTTACGAAATTGGAATGGAAACATATCGGGGGCTAAGAACTTCAAAAAGTTCTATAGAAAAGGAGAAGTTAATTAGAAGCTTTGAACATGCAACTGATATGTTAGGTCATCCTATGCTTAGAGATCTATATGGGGAGTCAAAGGAGTCTTTTATATTAATTAAAGAGACAAGATTTCTAATAAAGCGAATATTGGAGAAATTTATTAAAGATAAGAAGGAATAACATTGTCTTAAATCGGTAAAACATTAGATGCAAATTGTTCAATCTAATCATAGTAATAAATGAGGAAATGACCTTACCAATTGAGACTAATATGCTGCATGAAATGCACACACAGACAATTAAACTAAGTAACGTGTTCCGTGATGTTATATGCGTGAGTGCGGTTACTCAATACCCACATACTACAGGAAAGCAAGGCCTAGTGATAATAAACTGAGCAATGCGGAGAAAGAGAAAATAGCAGAATGCTTCGATACCTCAATAGGAAAAATAAAGGATTCAATGAAGAAATGCCTCAAATATCGTTTTTATAGACAATGTGACAACATCAACTATTAAGTAATGACTCAGTTTGGATTCCAATACATGGGGCACAAAAAGTCCGGCTTTTTTTAGAAGCCTGACTTTTTGTGTATGAAGTTCCCTCCAGGTCTGCAACGAACTATAACAAAGGGTCTATTTTGCTGCTCAAGGTTGGTCTTTTGTAAAATATCCCTCCGAAAATGAGATAGAATAATTTTAATTTTTAGATTAAAATTTAATCTAAATTATAAGATTAAATCCCTGGCATTTCAGCTGGCTGCATGAAGTGCGCCTCTATGGCGCTACTGATCGACATAAAATTTTCTATCACATAGTTGATCATATTTTTAGAATCATACAACGAATTGATACCGTCCAATGATGACTCCCATCTATTATATGGCTCCCTGAATCTGAACCACCAGCCAGCTCCTGTTTCTTTTCCTTTTATTGCAGAATTGATAGCGGAGAAAATAGTACTCCTAAAATCGTTATCAGTTTTTACATAGAAGCATAATCTGTCTATATCATCAAAATCACGCCAACCAAACTTTACATTACCAGGCCATTTTCTATTTCCTATCATAAATTCGATCAAATTCCCAGGAGGATTCTCTGGTAGTATCCAGTCATCACCTACGTATACTTCCCCCACTCTTTTACTTAGCTCACTGTGAAACTTAAAAGCTAGGTCTTTACAAAGTAGGCTATAAGACTGATGCGCTAAGAAGGTTAATTCAAGATTTTCTCTACTTTCGAGAGCAAAATTTACAACAGCCTGTTGTTCCTGTATCATGCAATTTCCGTATTAAAATTGTTGAGTAAATAAAACTTAAAGTCTTGCAAAAATTGTTTTATATTTTGAGGCTTACATTTTTCTAAACATTTTTCGATCCATGCAACCAAATCCTTATCAAAGGATATCTGTAAAAACTGATTTTTAACTATCAATTCATTCAGCTCAACTTCCGCAATACTCACCTCTGAAGGTTTCCTATTATTAGAAGCCAAGTAAATGATGATGAATTTTTCCCCATAGTCCCGGTACAGATGCTCCTTGTAATGTGATAGCTGTTTATATTGATCCGCCGCCCAGGGTTTATTTTCGATCATAACGGTTTGATTTTCGAAATTAATCACGATGTCCATTCTCCGTTGTGTTGGATTGATTAACCTAGTAGAGACTTCCCTTCTGATACTCACAAATTTATTATGATCAATATTTTCGAGGTTGATTAGTTTAAGAAATTCTAGTAGAAACACATTGCCCTGTCCATGTTTACCTTTTGGATTCAAAAAATCTGCAATTATATCAGATAGTTTATTTTCATCAATGTCAATGTAATCAAACACGCTAAACCTCGGTGCATCACGCAATTCGATTTCTTTATTAACATTGCGGATAATATTTATCTTATCTCTTATACTTGAGAAGTAGGCCTCTATCTTTTCTTTCATTTAATTATTACTTTAGTAATGGGGTATATGTAAATTAATAACATGTCGATATTGTAAGGCAATAGTTCGGTAAGTTTTTACTAACAAAATAAATACTGAAACGGCTGTTAGTAAATAAAGAGATGTAAGGTTTGAACTGAAAATAAAACTTACATGTACCGGATTCACAAACGAATCTTAACCAAAGCGGCTTAACTACGTGTCCGAATTTCTAGGTCAAGTTCATACTTCTTGTGTTTATTATTTAATCATGTCCATCATCAATTTACTTAATTCTTCATAAGATATAACCATCAGACTTGAAATCCTTACTACCAGGTTCACCAAAAGTCGATATTACTCCCAGCCGTTTGCGTTTAGGGACATTTATGTCTGCTATGTTTGATAAATCAAACGTCTAATAACTTCTTCAATGCACTCTCTAATTGCGTCTTATCCGGAAGATACAGTTGATATTTTGCCAGCAATATTTTGTTTGTTATACTGCTGGTAGCATATTCTACCAATATATGGTCTTTATAAGCCCCCAGTAATATTCCAACTGGTTCATTATCTCCCTCAGTCGCCTCCTCTTTCTTAAAATAATTAAGGTATAAGTTCATTTGGCCCACATCATTATGATCGATCTCTCCTCTTTTTAAATCAATAAGAACAAAACATTTCAGTATGCGATGATAGAATAATAAGTCTAACCGAAAATGTTTACCCCCAATACTGATACGATATTGTCTGGCAATAAAAGCAAATCCTTTTCCTAGTTCAAGTAAAAAATGTTGTAGGTTATTAATCAACTTTTCTTCCAGCTCATTCTCATGATATTGATGTTGCTCTGGTATATTTAAAAATTCCAGCACAAACGGATCTTTAATTAAATCTTCAGGCTGCTGAACTTCATGACCTTTATTCGCCAGTTTTAATACGCCTTCTTTATCAGTGCTTAAAGCCAATCTGTGAAACAACATACTTTTCATTTGCCTTTTTAGTTCCCGTACACTCCATTTCTCCTTTTCAGCCTGTTTGGCATAAAAGCTTATTTCCAGTTCATTGTCGGCTTTAAGAATCTCAAAATAGTGGCTCCATGTCAATTTGTGAGACACTGTCTCACGTTTTTGGAAAGTGATATAGAATTTCCTTATATATAGTAAGTTGGACCGACTAAAACCTTTTCCATAAGCTTGAGTCAGGTCGCGGGAAAGACGCTCGAATAATTGACTTCCATATTCGGACTTCTCGTTCCCTCCCTGTTCATATTCTACAATATACAGGCCTATTGTCCAATAAGTTTCAACCAAAATGGTATTCACCTGTTGAGCCGCCTTCTGTCTTCCAGAAATAAGCAAATCTCCTATTCCGGTAATAAGCTCTTTATAATCCTGATTTTGTAAATCCATTGATGGTATTTTCAACAATTGTTGTCTATAACAAATATAAGTCAAAAGCCCTTTATGATTTACTGACTCGGTTCAGGAATAATTCTCTTGGGCCTAAGCGGATTGCATAAGAAGATCTCAGTGTTGTAAACAAGAAACTTTTTCCTGACAAATACAACTTATATATAGATAAGGATTAAGGAATCAATATGCGTATGTGTATTATTCAGCACTCCCTTTATTTTATGTATAGTTATGTCCATTTTTACCTCCTGCCTTTTATATCCGGCTTGCTTAATTTTCCCAAATATTTAACCACCTGGTTTGAAATCCGCACCTGCGGGGGCACAAAACTAAAAAGCCTTCAGATCAAAAGATCTGAAGGCTTTTTAGTTTTAGTATGCCTCCGAACAGGAGTTTTATTTAAGGCTTTGCAGTCAAGAAAAATACAGCTCAAGAGAGCCCCCTATAGGGCACTCCCCTATGCTTCAGCTCTGGTAACTGTTAGTTATATAAAAGACTCGACAACTGCGTCTCGAACCCCGGCAGCGCAGCTTGAGAAAAACGTTAAGTTTGGATATACAACTCTCTTAAAATGCTAATTGACCAACATTCATAACGGGAGATATGATCGGCAAATGGCAATGCACTGAAATCGGTAATTAGTAATACACAACTTCGGAACCAGCCAGGTGTTAATGTTGATGGCTGTTTCACCTAAAATGAAGTAATTATATAGCTTTGTAGCTTTCCGAATACATGATCGTTAAATAGGTTTCAATACATGGATGATAACTGGCAATTAAAACTGTACAATGATATTGAGTTGTATTTGCAGAAGATAAACGTAGATGCTGAAATTATACAGGATATCAGGCAGGACATTTTTGTAAAAGCGCATCAACACATCAATACACTGAAAAGTGATGAAAAGTTGTTATCCTGGCTAAGGGTAATTGTATATAACACCGTCATCGATCATTACCGGAAGAAGGATAAGAAATTTCTGTTGCCGGATCAAAATGAAGAGGAATATAATGAAGGAAATGTTTATTTACTAAAGTGCATCTCTTTATTGATAAAAACATTGCCGGAGGAACAGAAGGAGGTGATGGAAGCCATTGAATTAAATGGGATAAGTCAGACGCAATTTGCAAAAATGCACAATTTGCCATTGAGTACCGTTAAATCAAGGGTACAAAGGGCAAAGAAGAAGATAAACGATACAGTGAAAAAAAGCTGCTTCCTGAGGGTAGACAAATATGGGAATGTAACGGATTATGTACCGCCGAAAGAAATAATGTATCCCCGCAAATTAGCGCATTGAACAATCCATTATAGCCTGTAGACACTTTGTCGACACTTTATCTTCTTATTTAAGCACATCTGGCCCTGCCTTGAAGAACATACCACCAGATCTGCCTGCCATTTTCATACCGAACACCGGCAGGGCAGCCTGGGAAAAACGTTAAGTAAGAATTAAATAATCAGACGGTGATAATTCTATCTGTATCGTTCTGAAAACACCCTGCGATCTGCTGCGCGTCTGAAACGTTCCCCGCCTTGCCAGAGGGAAGAGGACTTCCCATTCGCTACCTTCGGAATGGAGATTCTTATCCACCACAACATCGACTACTACCCCTCTTTCTGTATTGGTATTCGCCAGGATTAACACTTCTTTGTCGTTCAGCACGCGGGAAAAAGCAATAAGACCGCCTTTATACGGTGAATGTCCAAAATTGACGCCATCGCCGCTACAAGGGCGGAAATACTGCCGGCCATAGCGGAGTGCCGGCACTGCAGCGCGTAATTTGCTCAGTTCACCGATGAACTGATACAAGTCTTCCTGCTCATTAAAAGCATTCGCCAGTCCCCACAAGGCCTCTCTGGCATACTCCCGCATGTTACCCGCGCCATCGAGCCCTTGCTCGGTGCCATAATAAATGCAGGGAACGCCTTGCATGCACAACAGACAGATTAAGGCCAGTTTTGTCTGCTCAGGAAATTGTTTATTGTGAAAGCGGCGATCCAGATCATGGTTATCGAGAAAGGTTACGTAGCTCTTGCCGGCATCACCGTGCGAGCTCACTATTTGCCGAAGGATTTTAAGCCGGTAATCAAAGTGATCAGCAAGGTCCTTCGGGGGTGCTACACCTTTACAAACATCAACCAGGCGTTTGCGCATCGGGAAATCGATGGCAGCATCCACACCAATGAATTCCTCATCTTTTTCAGTATTGCGGCCAATAAATTCAGCAATCCTTGCTTCGTCATCGTCCTGCCACACTTCACCGAAGGTGAAGAAATTCTTTTTGCCGATTGATAGCGCGAACTCACGCATAGCATTGCCAAATACGCGGGCAAAATCAGCTTCTATGTATTGCAACGTATCTATGCGATAGCCATCAAGGTCAAACCTTGCCATAAGATATTGATAAGCCCTGATCAGGTGATTGCGCACCGGGTAGATCATTGTATCCGGAATAAGATATTCAGTAACCAGTTCTTTCATACGGGAGAAATCACCGCGTAACCCGCCATCACCGCGTCGCCGAAAGAAGTCGTTCTGTTGTAATTCTTTGGGCCAGACCACGCCATCACCAGGCCGGTCCGGAATGTTGCTGATATCCGTCCACTCCCCCCTTGCCTGCCCTTGTCCGTCACGCCAATAGATGGTATATTCCCCGGTGTCATTCCATGGCGCCTCATCACGCATGCCTTCGTAATTAAACACATCACCCGTGTGGTTAAGCACAATATCCAGAATCACATACATGCCATGGGCATGCACCTCATCTACCAAACTCCGAAATTCAGCATCGCCCACCGTAGGGTCCTGCAATGCTGAAACAGGATCATCACAAAACCGGGGCTCGATGCGCAGGAAGTCAAGAGTACCGTAACCACCCCAGTAATTTTTGAACCACTGTGGGTTTATCAGCACCGGCGAGATCCATAGGGCGCCAACACCCAGTTTTTTAAGATAAGGCAGCTGTTGTTTGATACCGGAAAAATTACCCCCCTGGTATACAGCGCAGGGATACTCGCCCGGTGATGGCGGATGGGAAGGGTTGTTAAACCGGTCTACCAATAAAAAATAGATCCAGTGATCGCGCCAGTCTTCAGGCGAAGGAAATGGATAAGGAATTTCAGTTCCCGATGTGGTTTGTGTGGTGGTCGGCTGTGCATTAAACACATCCTGTATAACGGGGTCATTTAATGAGCGGGGCATTTGATGAGTATTGTTTGGTAAACAATAGTATTGATTTGCACGTGTCTATTAAGTTAAGGAAAATTTGTAAATTATTGTGTAGATAATAGATCCGGCTGTGTGTCAATGTCAATTCTTCTGATTTATTATATAGGTTCTTTTGTCCATACCCACGCCGGAAATTTTAAGAGATTTCCAATTTCCAGGTAATGAGCTATGGATCTGCACAATTCCTTTATCCGAAATTTCCAATCCTCCGAAGCCCATCAGTACGCTTTGCAGAATACCTCCTGCACCTGTTGCAAAGTAGGGATTTGTGCCACCTTTAGTTTCTGCGATTACCCTGAATGGTGGATTTAAGTTAGGTTCATAGGCTTCTTTAAAAAATGAATAGGCTTTATTTTGGTTACCTGTTCTGGCATAAAGAAGTGCAAAAATAGCATGAGTCATTGCAGGTGTTCCTTCTTCAGGTATTCTGGTTTCATAGTAAGCCAGATCTTTTTCAATCTGATCTTTAGCCCTTATGATATTTAAAGGGTAAGCCAGTAAATTAACATCTGCCTGCTTAATTCCCTCACCATTATAAGATGCATGTTCCTTTGTTACGCCGTTATCAAATTTCAAAATCGGAATATTCTTTTCAACCAGTTCCCAATCTTTATTCAGAGGAATCCCTAAAATTAATGCAGCCGAATTTGCATTATGCAGGTTCACTTTTGCTGCTGCATTTGTAAACGCATTATTATCTACATTTTCTGCCCATTCATCCGCGGCTACAACATTTTTAATATCATACTGATTTAATCCGTCTCTCTCCACTCTACTTGCCCAAAAATCGGCTGTCTGCGATAAAATCGGCCACCCTTTTTCTCTAAGCCAGGTTTTATCTTGTGTAACACAATAGTAGTTCCAGGCAGCTAATGCAACATCGGCGGAGATATGGTGTTCAAATGGCCCGCTGAGAGCCCATACAGGTGTTTCTTCGACCCCGCTATCTGCACTTTCCCAGGGATACATAGCACCTTTATAACCATGAGAAAAAGCGTTTTTTTCAGCTTGTCCCAGTCGTTCAAAACGATATTCGATTAAAGATTTTGCGATTTCCGGATGAAGGACCAGCAGTGCAGGAAACATCCAGATATCAGTATCCCAAAATATATGACCATTGTAACCCAGACCTGATAACCCCATTGGTGAGAGTGAATAAGAAGTGCCTGATCTTGAAAAAGAGGTTAAATGATATAACATGCTATGTACATCCTGCTGAGCCTGCGGATCACCCTCTATTGTAATATCCGATTTCCAAAGTTCATCCCAGGCGGCATTATGAAATTTAATTAACCTGTCCCTTCCTTCGAGTTTCGCAAAAATGGTCATCCTTTCTGCTTCATTGAGCGGGTCGGCATGCTGTGCAGAGCTAATTGTACTCCCGATAACCGAGTAGGTATAACTTTCCCCAGCCTTTAAGGTTTTACTAAATTTCATCAGATGACTATTATTATCCCACATTTCATGGATAATCTTAGGTTCATTTCCATGTTGCTCAGTAAACAGAAAACTGTTCGACGCACAGAGCTGCAGCTTTCCTGTAGGACTTTTGGCAGTAGAAGTAAGTAAGCTCAGGGTAACATGCGGCCTGTCAATTTCATTATAATAATTTTGAACATCACGCAAAGCTTCAGGGGTTTCCATGATACTGGCAGCAGTTATACTTACATCTTCTTTTGCTATTATGGTCACATCCATTAAAACTGAAAAAGGAAGATGCCTCAACGCATAATAGGTGTATTTTACTGCTGCCTTTTTGCCATATAGGAGTTGTGTCGTAAATGAGGCATGATGCATATCCAGTTCCTGTTGCAGTTGTTGCGTATTTCGCTCATCAAGACGTATACCATCAATTTCAAGGTACATATTAAGCAGGTTAAAGCCATTTAAGAAATTACTTACACGGCCGCGCCCGTAAGTATCATAAGCACCGGCTAAAACCACGTTTTTAACTTTAAAAGGTTGAGGTGACGATACGACACCAATAATGCCATTTGCCACGGTTACCCCATAATAGTTATTGGGATCTATTTTTTCAGCCTTCATCTTCCATGGGTCCTGGGCATTGGTACGTACCGCGAAGCAGGTAATCAGGAGAAAAAATAATTTCATTTTCATACTAATCGTTTTTCTGATATTAAAGCAAAGTAAGCCGGAATTTTGAATAATGACATTACCTGAATATGGATGTGTACGATTTCGAAATGACCTCAGAAGAGGATCCGGCTAGTTATTGATCATATTGCTCCTTAATCCAGGTGTATTTCTCCGATCAGTTAACAGCGTATTTTCACTAATTCCGCATTGGGCAGGTATATAAATAGTGGTCCGCTAAACAAAGCAAAATAGGCCTTTTAAACAAAGTTGCAGGGAAATACATCCTCTACATTTGTATCAACAAAACGATAAATGACAATGATACAAACTAACAATCAGGGAGCACTTCAGCACCCGCTCGGCACGAGTTTTAACGCCCAATCCACAGCTTCAGACGTGATCAAAGGAATCGACCTCACCGGTAAGGTTGCTATCGTCACAGGTGGTAATACAGGTATCGGCCTGGAAACCACAAAGACCCTGGCTGCTGCCGGCGCTATGGTGATAGTAGCAGCAAGAGATGTGGAGAAAGCCTGGAAAAACCTGGAAGGCATAGCCCGTGTGGAAGTTGAGGCACTGGATTTCATGGACCCTGCTTCTATCGATGCTTTTGCAGAAAAATTTCTGTCATCCGGCAGACCGTTACACCTGCTCATCAACAACGCAGGTATCATGTGGGTGCCACTGCGCAAAGATGCACGTGGCATAGAATCACAACTAGCTACCAATTACATCGGACAATTTCACCTGACTTCCAAACTTTTTCCTGCACTGAAACAGGCAAACGGTGCACGTGTGATTAATGTTTCTTCACTGGGGCATCACATGGGAAACTTCAATTTTGAAGATCCTAATTTTCAACATCGCGACTACGAAACACTGCAGGCTTACGGCCAATCCAAAACAGCCAGTAATTTGTTCGCCCTGGAACTGGACAACCATGCAAGCGCCTATAACGTACGTGCCTATTCAGTACACCCCGGGTCCATCGCCGGTACTGAATTAGGCCGCGAAGCACCGGTGGAGTTGTTCCAGCAAATGGGCTTCCTCGATGAAAACGGAAATATGCGTCCGGAAGTTCTCGCTTCGTTGAAAACAATCCCTCAGGGCGCTGCTACTACCGTATGGGTTGCTACCAGTCCGCTTCTGGACAACATTGGCGGCGTATACTGCGAAGATGGCGACATCGCTGAACTGTTTTCCTCTGACCCTGCCGTTCAGACCAGCGCAAAACTTCATCAAAGCGGCGTGATGCAATATTCACTGGATGAGACCAGCGCCAGGCACCTGTGGGCACTCACTGAAGAGATGACAGGAATCAAATTCAATATCAACTAAGAGGATATGATGTATTGAACGGTTCGGCTATCTGACCGGCAGAAGCTTAACCACACCGCAGAGGTGGCATAAATTAATTAATTTTATGCTTAGATAAGAGCGGGAATATGACTTCCTGAGCAAAGCAAATCCGGCCTGACTTTGCCAGGCATTTTCAGACAGCACCGGAACCCATCTTAAACTATTGGATATGGAATATAATGCTAAATATATAACAGAGGATATCAAGCTGTCCTGCTATGAAGATAGGTTCTTCAAATCTGACATCATGTTTGAACACCATATGCTTATTTGGTTTATCTCCGGAGAAACAAAGGTTGTCCAGGCAGAAGGGACTTACCTGTTTAATAAGGGGGATATATTCCTGATACCAAGAAATCAGCTCGCCACTATTATCAATTATCCCAAAGACGGGCTCCCTCATAAAACGGTGGTTATGCACCTGACCGCTGATTGGCTATGCAATTATTATGATAAGGTCGGTGTGAAACCCCAGACAGTGGTTTCGGCGCAGATCCGACATTATAATAATCATCCATTGCTGGAAAGCTGCCTGCAATCGCTCATTCCGTATTTTGAGATGACAGAGCTACCCCCCAATATTGCCCATCTGAAAATAACCGAAGCGGTCAGTATACTTAGATCAATCGATCCTGATATCGACAGCATGCTCGCTAATTTCGAGGAGCCTGGAAAGATTGACCTGGCCGGGTATATGGAAAAGAACTTTATGTTCAATATGCCCCTGGAAAGATTTGGCTACCTCACCGGCAGAAGCCTGACAACGTTTAAAAGGGACTTCAGGAAAATCTTTGATACCACGCCACAGAGATGGTTGACCCAAAAACGACTGGAGCTGGCGCACTATCAGTTCGTGGAAAAGAAAAAGAAACCCGTTGACGTTTGTTACGAAGTTGGATTTGAGAATCTTTCCCATTTCTCCTTCGCATTTAAAAAGCATTTTGGTTATGCACCTACTGAATTATTAGCATCGGGGAGTTAGCCGGGTATAAAGCCAAATTTTACTCCATAATCAACCGATTCGCTTTTATACTCGTTATTAAAGTGAATCGGTTTAATATATCGTAACTGGCTTCGAACAGGTCAATGTCTATTACCACATGAAACATGAAAAACAGTTAATTCAGTTTCCGATGAATAAATAATTAACTTATAATAGCTACCTTTTGCTTAGTCACAATAGTAAAAATGTCACAACAACTAAGCAAGGCAGAGCAAAGCAGGCGATTTGCTGCGGGCTATCATCTGGCCTTTGAAACAAAATCCAATAAAAAGAAATGGATCGAGATTTTTAATCTCTGGTATTCGGCTGCATCTGGCGGACATTTGAGGGCCCAATTTTATTTGGCGACTTGCTATGACAACGGCTATGGAGTACAAAAAAATGTAAAAGAGGCTTTCGAATGGTTTCTCAAAGCAGCCAAACGTGGGCATATGGATTCTCAATACAATATTGCACTTTTTTATAGAGACGGGGAAGTTGTAAAACAAGATTTGAAGACGGCTGTACATTGGTTTAAATTGGCTGCGTTGAAAGGCGATATTGAAGCCAGAAGAGAGATGGGATACTGTTATTTTCACGGCAAGGGTGTGAAAATAAATTACCTGAAAGCTATCTATTTCTATAGACTGGCCGCAAGTAAAAACGATCAAATGGCTATCTACAATCTTGGTTTATGCTACAAAACCGGAGACGGTGTTATTTATTCTAAAAGATGGGCAAAATATTACTTCGAAAAGGCAGCTGCACTGGGTCACAAAGCGGCTATGGTACAATTAAAGGATTTAAGGAGGCTTGACAAATAGTATATAAAGGGATTAACAATGGATTTCTAACTTGCTATAAAACCTGACTGTATGAAAAGTTTTATTTTCCTCGCCGTAGTATTGTTGTTGTGCAGTACTTTACCGGCTGTTATGGCACAGGAGATCAAAGGCGATTTTGCCATTAAAAACGTTCAGCAGGGGCTGCTGCTGCGCGTAAAAGATGCAGGCAGCGCCAATGGTACACCACTGGTAGTATATGAACCGGAAAACTGGAAATGTATGACCTGGAATTTTGAGCAGGTGAACGGGCAGGTGTACAAGCTCAAAAACCTGTTCACAGGCAAAACCTTTGAAGCCGCTAAACCAGCCGCAGGAGAAGCTTTTACAGAACAACCGCTGGTACAGCAATCTACCGCACAGCAATATGAATTTGTGCCGCTGCGCAAAAATGTATACCTCATCAAATTACAAGGGACCGATTTATACCTTACACCTGCAGGGGCCGATGCCAAAATAAATACGCCGGTAATACTGGCAAAGAAAAACGGTACTGCTGCACAGGAATGGACTATTTACGAACAGCATCCAACCATGTAACAACAAACCCCGCTGCTCCACGGCACCGGGGTTTATTCTATGTTTTACTTAGCAGCAGGTGGGGGCGGTGGTGGCAGCTCGCGTACTTCGGCACTACCGCCGTATTGCAGCAAAGGCGTTTGCCTGGCCAGCGCAACCGCTTCATCCATATCAGCGGCTTCAATGGTAATCACACTTACCACGCGCCCTGTTTCGGCGTATATGGCGCCTTTTTCAGCACCTTTGGCTGTAACCACCATGCCTTCGGCTACAATAGGATTGCCCTGCAGGTAAATGCCTTTGGCTTTCCATGCAGGCACCAGCGCATCCCATTTATCATGTATGTCTTTTGTTTGTTCGGGTGTAATGCCTGCCGGATTGATGCGCATCACCAGTATGAATTTTTTCATCGTTTTGTTTTGTGTAGTGGAAGAAATAGTGTTGACTGTCGGATTATGCTGTGCGTTCAGCTGCATGCTTAACAGCAGCGAAGCAATGAGCAGTAATGGTTTCATGTGTATTGTTTTTACAACACAAAACTACACATCCGCCTGCGGCAGAAATTGTAAAAAATCATTGATTTAAATAAGCTGCCACCAGTAAGTCGGTAGTGATCCTGATATTATCAGGTTAACTATTCTGAAAATCCGGCCTGGGATCGGATAACAGTTGGTATTATCCAGAATTGGTGAGATGCAATTACTAATCATGGAAAGTAATTATATAGGATTCTTTATATAAAAACCATGAAATTCAGATCAGGTAGTTTTCTAAGAATCCTCCGGTTTGAAATCCGCACCACCGGGGTCACTCTAAGATTGAAACCTCTCGCTAGTCCCGGGGTTTCTTTTTTAGTCGGGTGTTTAGTTGAGTTCCTTTTGTTAAAGCGTTACTTTGAATACCAACCGAAAGGCCGTTCGTGAAACTGTAAACTGATGATCCTCGATGACAGGATCGGTTACACTGATATAATACGAGTTACAATTATCGTTCCTTTTCTCTTCCAAATTAGTATAAGATAGCGTAGCACTACCAACATTTGGATTGTCTATTTTATATTTGAACATACCTTTTTCCGTATCAGAAATAGGAAACATCAGGGCGCCATGCATGAGAGAGCTTGTATCTTTTACAATCACACCTCGTTTTAAATAAAAATCTGTTGGCGCTGGCGTAATTGTTATAGTAGCCGTATCAATATTCTTTGACAAAAGAATATTCTCCCCCGTTTGTCCATCCACAAATATCAGCCCTACCTGGGTCGGCATCCCCTCATTAAGTAAGCCTTCGCAAGGATTAGATTGTGATGTTTTTTGGCATCCTGATCCAAAAGTTGCTGCTAATAGCAATATCAGAGACAGATAATAAAATTTCTTTGTAAAGAAATAGGTTAATAGTTTCTTTTTCATAAAGGATTTCCTTTTTAATACAGTTCAGATTATTTATCAGTTATCGTTGCCATTCTTTATTGAACTTTTCCAGCTCGGGTTTTGAGGGGGATGCAATTGCAATAATCTCTCCGGTTCCATTATTTAATATAAAGAACTTTAATGGACTGAATTGTTCCGCACTTTCCAAAATTGCTTTATAGTATAAGTCCCCATTTTTTACGCTTCGGTCGAATTTAAAGAAGGATGCATATGGTGCCAAACCAAGCCTATACATGGTACCTGTGTCCAAGGATATACTACTTGCCGCGGTTACAAGAGAATAAGAATTGTCAATAATAGCAGTATCAGGTTCAGGCAAACCAGAGGCAGTTACAGAACTTTGTTTTTTACAGGCAACTACAAGTGGAAACAATAGATAACAAAAAAAAAGCTTATTCATAAATGAATCTACAAAAAATCTGTGAGACTAGGAGTTGCTTCAGGTTCGTAAATAAGTTGTACTACTCCCGATTTGAACACATTGGTCTTAATTAAGTTCAATCTTATCCGTTCTTTTAAGTTATCAAATAACGGCTTTCCACTTCCTAAAGCTATTGGGTGTACCGATACTCTGTATTGATCAATAAGACCTAAATTGATGAACGTCCTGATAAGGCTTGCTCCACCATACAGCCAAATATCTTTTCCTTCCTGCTCTTTAATTTCAACTACTTTATTAGCGATGTCAGTACTTATGAAAGTAGCTTTTTCATCCTGTCTGTTCTGGCTGGAAAAAACAACTTTATTCTTTGAATGTACTCCCTGCCATATCATTTGTTCCATTGGGCTGGCATTTGCTTCTGGTTGGAAATTCCCCCAGGCGTCATAACTCACCCTGCCGTAAAATATCGTGTCTATACCTGATATAAAATCATCCAGGTTCATATCATCGTCCATAATACACCAATCAATTTCTCCATTTGGACCTTCGATAAATCCGTCTAAGGTTACTGCTAAATCTAAAATTACTTTTCTCATAAGATAAATTGTTACAATTTCCGTTTGCCATATTTTGAAAAAAGAGACAAAACTAAGATGTTTTATTTCATTAGTAAGGATTATATAAACACATTCAAAGGCTATTTCTGATAAACTTTTCCTGAGGAAGGTTGTTACATAGACAGGACATATTGGAAGTGAAAAACATATTACTGATAAGAGTCAGCAACACCGTTAACCATTCTCATTTTTCATTAGCTACTTTATCGAGATCTTCATCCAAAAAAAATAAATCATGCAAAAGAAAATTCCCGGCCATGCGCCTCACAGTGCTATATATGGAATGGGCTTTATTGGCGCAGCCATATACTATATTTCTCATGCCACAGGTTTCTGGCCTGGTGTCCTCGGTTTTCTGAAGGCATTGGTATGGCCGGCATTACTTGTATATGAAGCGTTGAAATCATTAAATGCCTGATGAACAAGATTGCTTATTTTCAAATACAAAAATGATGCTTCGCCCCCTCCTGTTCCTGATTATAACCTCGCTATGCGCCTCTTACGCTTCCGCACAATCCGTACCCGTGGAAGACGTCTCCAAAAGCATGCTCAACTGGACACAACACCTCAATGCAGACGTAGATAAATACTTCACCCGAGAAAAACGAGACGAACTTATCCGCAATCTGGATGCTTTTAAACAAGCTCTTACGCTTTACGCGAAGACAAGAAAAAACCTTTCTGATAGTATCTTTCGTAAAAACATCGCTCCGGGGAACAAGGACCCGAAAAACCTGGAGCTACTGAAGGGCCAGATGGGAGAAGTGATCCGGCAGATGCGCAATGTTACGGACCTTACGAATAATGAATTAAGGGAGGAGGGAGATCGCCTGAACGATAAGATTTATAACGTGCTGAACGGGGATGGAAACCAGTTCCTGTCCTACCTTGAAGCCTTCCTGAGCGGTTTGGCCGTGACTAAAAAAGAGATGGCTCTTGACAACGGCACGACATATGACCGCCTGCAGCAATCTATCAACCTCCTTACTTCCACGCAAGAAAAGATTCGCGGTAAAATGAAATGAATAATAGAAAATGATGCAGCAGCGCTAAACATACTGCATCATTATGGAATGATCTTTAGTTGCCTTCGAAGTATTCGAAGCCATCTATAATATCGAGATAGACACCATCGAAATGACCGTTCAGCAGCTTTTTCGCATAAGAAGTGTCATTACCGAAAATGATACTTTTCCAATCGGTGTTCCAGTACTGCACTTTATAATTACCGGGCCAGTCAGGATTCTCTGCTACGATAAACGGTGGGTTGCCAACTTTCCAGGTACTCTTCCAATAGTAACGGTAATCTTCGGCCTCTCCGATAGACATATAACAAATGACCAGGCGTTTACCACCATTGGCCTTTGTTTTAAGCTGATCAATCTCCGCTGCGGTAAATTCAGTATCGTTCAGGAACAGGTCCATCAGGATCACATCATAGTTCGTGGCCTTTACAGCGTTGATGAACTGCGTCTTGGTAGAATAGTTCTCCGGATTGATCATGTACAGGAAATTCTTTGCCTGGGACAAGCTGGTGATATTATTACTGTTCACCCCATATGGCGTGGCAGGGTAAGTCGGGATGTTATTCAGCTCCCGGTGATTCGCGGCAAAAGAAATATATCCGTTGGTGTTATTGGAGCTGTAGGATTTGTCCATGTTCGTCTTACTGGAACAATAATCCGTTACCAGCACCTTTTTGCTGGTCTTGATCCTGTCGAGGTATCCCCTGATGTACAGGTTATCCGCGGAAGGTGTGGCCACATTGTCATCATTATAGCCATAGAACAGGTCTTCCTGTCCCACGGCGTCAATGGCATTTATGTAGGTCTGTGCCAGGGTACCATTGGATTCCCCGTTGGTGGTAATCAGTTCTATCCCGTTCTGCGGGATAATTGCAAATTGTGAATTCTGTGCTTTCGCATACTGGCTGATGCCGATCACAAAGTTCCGCATCTCGGCCCTGTAATCAATAGCAGCCTGGACCTGTGCCTGGGCCAGTTTTTCCGGTTGTGACAGGTTAGATTTTTCGGTTTTGGAGCAGGATAAAATGCTCAGTAGCATGGGTAATGCAAACAGTACTTTTTTTCTGGTTCTCATAGAATTGAATATGGTATTATCAAAAGAACGAAATA
Source organism: Chitinophaga oryziterrae (assembly GCF_009758125.1). GTDB lineage: Bacteria > Bacteroidota > Bacteroidia > Chitinophagales > Chitinophagaceae > Chitinophaga > Chitinophaga oryziterrae. The sequence continues at coordinate 178,805 of NZ_WRXO01000001.1, read as the reverse complement.
TCCTATCTGAGTAACAGGACAATCGCATTTTTCGACGCCAAGTTACTAACTTGAGAGAGATTAAAAAGATGATAACGCATTCAAAGTTGCTGGCTTGTTCAGACAACAAACAGTAAAACATTGACTCATATACTTCATAGGAATCAGGTTATCGTGAAAAGATAGAGGTTTCCATGATGGAATAGTGCGTTTAGATGCGGAAGATATTCAGCAGATAATGCAATAGCACTCATTCCGGAAACCGAACAGCTCCTGCATACTTGCATTTTTCTTGCATGTCATTGTACTATCTTCTGACCGACAACCTAAGTTAGCCTTTATGCAATAACAGATGATGAATCATAAAATGATATTTCCGTATCCCTTGTCATATCAAATGTCCATAAGACATTTTATTTATGCAATGGTATGAACACATTATACGAGGTTTTGAAATTGCAGGATTCCCTATCAGAGTAACAACTGCGACTAAGCCAGTAACTGTTTCATCTTCACATCATGCAGCCGCCGGATTGATCAAAAACTAATAGATTATTATTTATTCGAATCTAAAAAAATCGGGGTACTTTTAATATTGAATACTTTAAAGTATTGAATATTAAATCTTTTTCTTTGCAGACAAACGCGCTACACGAAAAATTCCGGCTTGTTTTCGAGCAACATTACAATGCTCTTTGTAATTATGCATTAACATTTGTTAAATCAGAGGAGGCCAGTGAAGATATTGTGCAGGATACTTTTATAAAAGTATGGGAGAAACGGCCGGACCTGATAGTATCTTCCGATATCCGGTATTACCTGTTTGTTGCCGTCCGCAACAATAGTATCTCTTATCTGCGCAAGGAGAGAAAGAACCCGCAGGTGGAACTGAATGACTATGATGCTGCCGAAGATCAGATAGTTTTTGCAGGGGAGGTTTATCAGGAGACTGACTATGACGCGCTGCTGGCAGTCGCGCTGGCACGGCTACCTCCCAGATGCCGGGAAGTTTTCGTCATGAGCCGTATGAGCAAGCTCACCTACCAGCAAATCGCAGACAGCCTGGGAATATCCGTTAAAACAGTAGAAAATCAAATGGGGACGGCATTAAAGCGCCTGAGGGCCTTTATGAGACATGCCCTTTATTGGTGGTGGCCAATTATCTTTTTTTTGATAAATAGATAGACAAAGATAGGGGTATATCATTTTTTTGCATTTTATTATATGAATGAATCGCATGGAGCCAAATATTAAAATAGAAGAGATCATTGGCAAATACCTGAAGCAGGAGGTTTCCGCAGAAGAGGAAGCATACCTGCAGGAATGGTTACAGGCGGACGCATCTCATCAACAGGAATACGAGGAGATGGCGGAGATATGGCGGGCCAGCGAAGGGGTATTGCTTCAACACCAGTTTAATACCTCCAATGCCTGGACCTCCATAAATGCACGCATCACAGCGTTACCGTCTGCTACCCGCGTACGCACCTTTAAATTGCTTCCATGGACAAAAATGGCTGTCGCTGCCGCTATTATCGGGCTTATTGCTACGGGCGTATGGCGGTATTACAGTGTAACAACCGCCGGCAGCATGCAACATATTACCGCACGGTATAATAACCAGCAGGTGAAGCTACCGGACGGCTCCGTTGTATTTTTACGGAAAAACGCTGTTCTGAACTATCCCCGTTCCTTTAGTGAAAAAGAGCGTATTGTGCGGCTTGAAGGGGACGCCTTTTTTGATGTAACCACTAATGCGAAAGCACCCTTCCGTATCAATGCTTTTCATTCCATAGTGGAAGTACTGGGCACCTCATTTATGATAAGCGCAACATCAGCTGCAGATAAGATATGGGTAGCCAGCGGTAAAATAATGTTTACGGAGGAAGATAAAGCCGGCAATCATCTTATCCTCTCCGCCGGTCAGAAAGCGGTATTTACCGACGGACAATTTACGCAGGGAGGGGTTAAAGACAGCAACTATCTGGCCTGGCAAAATGGGGTGCTCAATTTTAACAATACACCATTGCAGCAGGTGATAGAAACGCTAAACGATTACTACAATGCATCGGTTATCCTATCACCGGAGATCGCGGCCAAAGCGGACCATATTATGGTAACCGCCCGTTTTGACAACCAGGATTTGCCATATGTGCTGGAAGAAATAAAGCTGACAACAGGCCTGGAGCTAAAGCGTGATGCGCAAAAAAACTTCATGCTGTATGAACTGCAGCCGGCAGCAGGAAAATAATATTTTTTTAAACCAGACAACTATATTCTGTATTGTATCTTATTGTCAGTACCTGCATGAAAAATATAGGTATAACGGTCTTGTTGTTCCTCACCTTATTGGCTATGCCGGTAAAAGGACAGCAAGGCCCATTGCTTTCCCGTTCCTACCACAGTAAGTTAAAAAAAGGTACAATCAGGGAATTGCTGCAAACTTTCATTGATGAAAGTGGTATTGTTGTGGAATACATTTCCAACTTTCTGGAAACAGACAGGGTGGTTTCACTTACCGGAAATGAAACTACTGTGAGCGTCTTTCTGCAACACGTATTACAGACCCAGCGGGTAACGGTACTGGAAAAAAATGGTAAACTGATCCTGGTGCCCATCAAACCGCCGGCAGGGGATCAGGATGCATTTGCTTCTACCTATGCCATATTTGGTTTTATCAAAGAAGAAGGTAGCAAAGAACCACTTATTAATGCCACGATACAGGAGCCTTTAACCGGCAAGGGCACCCTTACAAATACCTTTGGTTATTTTACACTTTCTTTACCCGCAGGGCCACATACCCTACGCATTTCTTACGTGGGGTACGCTACAAGGACCATCGGGATCACGCTTAATGAAAACAGCCGTACAGATATCTCCCTTTCCCCTGGCACCCCTGTTCCAGAGATAGTGGTTGCCTCCGGTAGCAGGCTTAAGAAATATGCAGCGAAAAATATTAATGCAGAACAGGCAAACCAGTATCCGGCAGGTAATGAGCTGGTAGGAGAAAATGATCCTATACGTTCCCGTAACCTGCTACCCGGGGTCATCAGCGTGCAGGACTATGCAGATGGCTTCCTGGTAAGAGGGGGTAGTCCTGATCAGAACCAGTTCCTGCTGGATGGTAATGAAGTTTTTAACCCCACACATCTGTTAGGCTCCCTTTCTATTGTGAATAAAACGTCCTTCAAATCCATGCTGTTGCATAAAAGCGATTTCCCTTCACGATTTGGAGGCGGCTTATCTTCTATAATGGACGTATATACCAAAGACGGCAATATGGAGCAATGGCAGGGAGAAGCCAACCTGGGCTTCCTGGCGGCATCTGCAGCAGTGGAGGGGCCTGTCAGAAAAAATAAAACAGCGGTAATGTTTTCTTTCCGCCGCAGTCTGACCACGCCGGCTGTCCGGTTGCTGGATGAAAAATTCAATGCCCGCTTCTATGATGTTCATTTTAAAATAACGCACCTGCTAAACGAAAACAATAAGCTGATGCTGAATGTATATACCGGCCACGACCGTATGAAGTTACAGCAGAGTAACAGTAACAATCTGCAGAAATGGGGGAACAAACTTGGTTCGCTAAACTGGAACCATCTGCTGGGGGCACGCTCCTTTATGAATACAGCTTTTAATGTAAGCCATTATAACAACCTCGCCGGCTATCAATATCCATTATATGATGATTCCTCGGATGTACCTGTTATCATAAGTACTTTCAATACTTACTCTTCCATCTCGCATTATGATGTTAAGACACAATTTGAAGTACAACCGGCCAATAACATCAGATTCAATTTCGGAGGAAAAATAGCTTATACTATGATAAAACCCTTCAGTACAAACCTATCCGATGGATTCATAGAAAATGTGGATGACTATAACCTCGTAATGACATTACCTTTTAAGGAATATACGCTGTATTATGAAAATGAGATCAATATTGATAACCGTTTACTGATAAGGCCCGGTGTCCATTTTAATCATTACAGATTCCGGAATTTCCATTTCAATTCCATTCAACCCCGCTTCTTTGCCTCATATAAGCTGGATGACAGGCAACAGTTATATGCCGCCTATAACAAAATGACACAGTATCTGCACATGGTGAGCAATCCATTCATGGGCGTTAATAATATGATATGGGTGCCCAGTACCCGGCTTGTTAAGCCGGAAGAAAGCACTTCCATGAGCCTCGGTTACTCGCTGCGGAATACCACTGGCGTATCGCTGTCTGCCGAAGCATACTGGAAAAAAATGAACAACCTGACAAGCTACATAGAGGGTGGGAACATTTTCTCCAATGATAACACCTGGGAACAAAGTATCCTTACTGGCAAGGGATGGAGCTATGGACTGGAATTCCAGGCAGAAAAGAAATTCCTGCACTGGCAAATTATGTGTGCTTACACACTGTCCTGGAACTGGCGGCAATTTAATAACCTTAATAATGGGCGCAGGTTTCCATTTAAATACGACCGGCGACATGTATTGAATATCACTGTTGCTTATAAGCCGCGCAACAACTGGAGCGTTTCAGCAGTATGGAACTTTTCTTCAGGGGATGCATTTACCCTGCCGGAAAAGATATATCCGGACTTTGATAACGGCCAGCATATTGTTGACCCCGGGGACCCATTGGCTGCATACCGTTTCATCTATCATTATTCAGCGCTTAATCAGTTCCACACGCGGCCCTATCAGCGACTGGATGCCGGCACTGATTATGCTGTTCATACCGGCAAAAAGGTCAGTCATAAATTATCCGCAGGCGTCTATAATGTGCTGGGTACTGCCAGTAGCTATAACTATGACCTGCAGGCTTCGTTAGACGGGAAGTTTAATATATCTTTATCCAGGAACAGGTTATTCAACATCTCACCTTATATTTCTTATACAATTATTTTTTGATAACTGATGCACATATTGCATACCATATCCCGTAATAAACAGATAATCTTTTTGCTCATAGTGACAGGCTTACTACTGCCAGCCGCCTGTAAAAAGAACCCTTATTCTACCCATAAATTAAGCAACACATTAGTGGTGCTTACAGAATTGACTGCCGGTGATTCAGTAAAGATACCTATCGGGAAAAGCACATTGATAGAGAATAACAATACGGTTTCTTTTGGAACAGTAAATAATGCTATTGTGCATTTACAGGATACCCTGGGACATTCATGGTTAATACCATTAAATACCGCTCCTGAGTTTTCCGGAGGGGCCACTTCAGTCTATTCCAATTCGCAAATATTACAACCCAACACCACCTACACTATTGAAGTAAGCGATCCGGAACTGGGAACAGCTAAAGCAAGTACGCATATACCTCCGGCATTTGTTATAACGGAAGTGGATACACTGCGGGAAATATATAATGACCAGGAAATGCTCACTTTTCATTTCACTATTAATGATGTGCCGGATACAGATAACTATTACATCATTGAAGCATTGAAACAGGTAACCAAAATATACAGGCATTTCATTTACAGGAATGTTACTTACAATTATGATACACCGGATGGACAGGCACTTTATAACAGGATAAAAAATGAACAACCACCTGTTCCCTTGTTAACAGATACAATTCCTACTAATAATTTCATCCGGCTGAACCTGCTTACGTTTGATCCGAATGCAGATAACACTTTATTAAACAGCACAACAGGTTTGTTCCGCCGGGTGTTCCTGCAAAGTTCTGTTTTCAATAATCCTTTATACAGTACATCTGTTTCCGTTATCACTAAAAACTTTATTTCCGACAGCCCGCAAATGAAAGGCAAAGTATTATTTATGGTAAAATCTGTCAGCAGGGAATTGTATGATTACCTATTCCTGTATGAAAAATACAAAATAGATTTTGGCACTTTTCCTTCCAGTCAGCTAAGCCTTCCTCCAGGTAATATAACCAATGGTCTGGGGATATTCGGAGGTTCTTTCAGATATGTACTCACCTATTATTTTGACACTTTCTAATACCAACTCCCCAATAAAAAAATCATCTGCTTATAGGGGAACTCCTGCTTTTTGTGTTTTATAATAAATGCATGTAACAATATACGCATGCTTTATAATATGAAAAGTAAAACAGCAAAACTGTTACTGCAGGTAGCGTTATGCCTCACCTCCGTACCACTATCTGCACAACTGATAAAAGTAGAAGGCGGGGTAGCACTGTCCAAACAGGTATTGAAGGAACATGACAAAACAGATATAAGTGATATCATCATCGGCTATCAATTCTGCGTAAAAGCAGACATCCCGGTATCAATGACACTGTGCCTTCAACCGGGAATATCGCTTAAGCAAATGGGATCAACCTTCTTTACTACCGGCAACCGCAATAACATCATATCTGATATTACAACTACTACCAGGGTCACTTATCTGCAAGTACCTGTTTCATTAATATTTCGTTGCGATATCAATCCCGATATGAAAGTACTTTTTGGCACTGGTACCTATGCAGCGTATGCCTTAAAAGGCCGGCGACAGGTACTGGAGAGCAATTCCCGGATGGAAGCAGTCTCCGTAACTTCCCCGTTGGCGGGTAATGATGCTGCAAATAGTATAAGACGAATGGATTATGGACTTGTTTTTACCAGTGGATTAGACTTTGCCAATGGTTTAAGCATTAACGGACAGTACCAGGCAGGCTTATGCAACTTAACCCCCTCCGGTGTTACCGGAAAAAAAATAACAAACCAGTCATTCATGATGACATTGGGTTACTACATTAATCGCAAAGCATTTACAAAAATGCTATCCTCCAGGTAAGTCTCATTTTATAACATATATATTATCAAAGTAAAAAATCACAACATGAAAAAAGACCTGTTTCTGTACAAAGGACTGTTAGTATTGGTATGCGCATCTTCCATGCTGCTCTCCTGCAAAAAGAACAACAATGATTCCCAGGCGCCGGCTCAATCAAACCTGGTTATTGTAAACGTTGCGCCTAAAGCTGGCCCGCTGGATATAACACTGGCCGGTAAAAAACTGGCAGATAAACTAGCTTATGGCAGCTACTCCGGGCAGCCTGGTGCTCCTTATTTATCAGTTAGTGCCAATGCAGCCAGTTCCCTGAAAGTAGCAACAGGCAGCGGTACTGTAGTTATAGATGATAAGCTGAAGCTGGAAGCTAATAAACGCTATTCGCTGATCGTTTATGATACTTTAGCTAAAACAGGTACATCAAAATTGTTGTATACCTTATTGCCGGATGACATTACTCCCCCCGCAAAGGGCAAAAGCAACATACGCTTCTTTCATTTATCGCCTAATACACCGGCTGTACATATTGATATTATCAAGGATAAAGACAGCCTTCGCCTGACCTCCACGCCTGCCGTTTATTTAACAAGCGCTACTGCCGTTGCTGAAGCTGCCAGGTTCAGTACGATCAACAGCGGTACATATGTGATAAAGGTAAAAATAACAGATAGCGGTAATAAGCTGAAAACAATTCTGGTGATTCCGAATGTAGTACTGGCAGATCAAAAGATATTCACCATTTCGCTGAAAGGATTAAGCGGACTTACTGATGCGAACACACTCGGTATTCATCTGATACAACACAAATAGGAGATCAGAAGTATCCCGATCAGGTAAAATTAAGCGCACCGGTTATAAAAGGGCTACACGCTCTTTCATAACCGGTGCGCTTTTTATTTTTACGATCAGCAGACTCAATCCCCGTGTGCTATTTATCTGTACAGAAAATACCTAAAACAAATATCCGTCCCATAATCAAACGGGACGGATATTGTAAAAACGGGAGAAAGCTTCCTATTGCTTTTTAGCGGACTTCCTAACCTTAGGGCTCTTAAGATCATCTGTTTTTTGTACAGGGAACAAAGCTACCTTTGCAGTTTTTTTACTGGTATCGGTAGCGATTTTTTTCTGCGCCTGTTTAGCTACTACCGGCTGTTGAGCCATTACAGTTGTTGTAGCCATTGTAGCAGCTGTAAAAGCCAGCATTCCCCATTTTTTGTTTTGCATGTTGATCATTTTTTTGTGTTAAGAAAGTACGTTTGTTAAATCAGCAGGTCTTATTGCTGTAGTATACATGTAAAACGGGGAGCAGTCACCTACCCCTAGCAGAAGGCAATCCATTATCTGTTAAACCACTGTTAAAAGCTTTTTCAATAAAGGCAACAGTAAAAAAGCGATGGAACGGATAATGTATCCGTTCCATCGCCGTACCTGTTATCGATAGAAAATGTATCAGAAATCAAGCCTGAAACTTCCAAACAGGCCAAACGCTTTTCCACTTCCCTGTGTTAATGGTGGTGGTGTAAGACGCCAAACCAGATCTACCCGAAAGAATTTGAAAATATTATCTACACCCGTTCCTACTTCTACGTAAGGTGCCTGTTCCAATGTACGGAACATATATCCCCGGTTAAAATTCAGCATCTTATTTCCGGCAGACAAACTTCCTATCACACTTTTGGCATTCCAGAACTGTCGAAGCTTAAGTTTCTTTATCAGTGGTATGTAATTGAATAACCCTCCACCCAGGTTGTGCTCCAGCGAGAAGCCGGCATACTGATCGCTGATGAATTCAAAACGGTTCATCATATTAAATCCATGATCATTATAGTAATAGATCTCATTACCAGGATGAACCGCCAGCAGATAGTAAGGTAAGGTGCCCCATATTTTTCCTGCATACACATTAAAATCCAGTTTTCCCCACATACCTAATGGCAAATGCTTTTTAGTGATACTTGCAGATAATTTATGAAACGTTCTCCCATACTGTCCCTTACCGGCAACACCGGTCTCATATTCCATCGTTAAAGCAGGATATTTGCTACCGATCAGCACCCTGTCAAATTTCCCCTGAACAAAATGCTCCCCTGGTGCATATTGCAGCTTTATTGAGCCGGAAACCGCATCGCTGAGTATAGCATCCTGTTTTCCATCCTTCATGATGTCAATAACCGGCAATGGCGCAAAAGGATAGTAATGCAACTGAGCACCTTTGAACTGCACCGAGAAACCACTGTTCCATTCCTTATAATACTCCAGACGCTTTTCATCCCGCAGCAGGAATTTTTGCCTGATGCCCGGCTTACGGAGCAGCATAATGAAAATATTATCTGTGCCCACTTCTTCTTTCCCTTTGTCCTGTATAACCCCGTTGTCAAGTTCATGTAAGTAGGTAGCCTGCAGATAAGAACGCGGAGACCTGGATAACAGCCACAATGCGGAAATATGCCCTTTAAAGGCTTCATCATTTATACCATAGGCCAGGTGACCTTTAAAACGCAGATATTGGCTAAAAGCAGAGGTAGTGGCAAGATCAACACGCAGCCTTTTGCCTTCCAACTGATTCATACTAAACATGCGGTATACAGGACCTATCTCCAATGGTCCATATTCTTTTTTACCAGTAGCCAGAAATTTTACCGTATTGGTATAAGTACGGAATAATGGAATAGTTTTGAGCGTATCCATCATCGTGTAGAGCATTCGTTCATGTTTACGAAGAGTGTCCATACGTAAACTGTCCCAATGTTGCTGCACATGTCCCCCCTGCCGCAATACAGTTTCTACCACTGCGTCCTGCGCCTGCCCTGCTACAACACCGGCTATTGCCGGGTTATTCAGGAATACACTGTCATACCATAAGCTCCTGCGTCCTATTAAATGAGGCATTTTTTTGCCGGGGGGACTTATATCCGCGATCATTTTATCTTTTGAGAGGAACCATACAGTACCTGTTTGCTGTGTGAATTCCTGTACTACCGACAATCTGTTTATGAAATTGATATTAGCCTCCTTGCCCGCCAGAAGCGAAATCCTGCTGATTGCAAAGGAAGTATCATGCACCCACATTTCTCCGTTAAATACAAGTTCTGCCGGTCTTTTGGGTGTAAATTCAATCCGGAAATACCTTTTCCCAAGAATGTATTGGGTATCCAACAGCTTGTAATTGTAAAAGAAAGGACCATTGTCATGAACCGGGCTTACAAATTGTTTACCGAACAGGATGATATAGTTATCATACACATTTACCTGCTGGTACATACCTCCCAGATACTCCTGTACAGCGTTCGTATTGATACCAGATGTATGATGTGCACTGATCACCTCCTTCTGCTTTGCCGATGAGCGTTGACGATAGAATGATGAATACGTTTCCGATAGGAACACCGGCAGAAATGGCTTATCTTCAGATGTGCTGTCAATATTATTCAATAAAAATGCAAACGGTTTCAACCACCTGTTGCCTGCTATGCTTTCCTTCTTGAAATTGGCAATATCCAACTCTATCTTGTTATAGATATTACATGAATAATCTCCGAGCGATCTTATATTATGTACTGGCTTCTCCCGGATCACTTTGCGCAGGATGATCAGCGCAGGGTTCACGCCGGCATTCACTACAAATTGTTTCATATTCACCCCTCTTCCCAGTTCAAAGTCTATGACCAAAACTTTTTTATCCCTGTCTATCCGCTTCATCACAGCCGTGTAACCCAACAAGGAGGCCGAGAGGCTATCTGCAGGTAATTTAGCGAGCCTTAGTTCAAAATAGCCCTTTTCATTGGTACGCGTACCTGTTGCAGTCCCTTTGAAATAAACATTGGCAAACGACAATGGTGCTTCTGTCTGCAGGTCTTTTACCATGCCCGAGATCATCCATTGTGCACTTAATCCATCTATCCTGACAAAGACCAGCATCAGCAGAAATAAGAAATGTGTTTTATAACAAAGGATACAGGTTAGTCTTTTCCTGTGAAATTCTAACTTCATGATTCCAGTACAGCGATATAATTTAAATAAAAAAGGCATCAATAGTAAAACGATATATTACCGCGTACCCCTATAGTAAGATTTTACAGGACCAGACAAACCTGCTTTTTTTTACTATATGAAGAAATCATCTGTTTTAATTTGCAAGTCTATTGTTTGTAATAAATTATACCAGCCTGAAATAAATTTATGAAAAGAGTTAATTTAGAGTAAACCCATCTGCAGAAACCCGATGACAGAAATCTTCGACAACATCCGGAAAATATACCAGTTTCATCCTCCCTGTGATGAATTGGCGGCCTATGTCGAATTCTTCTCGGAATCTTCCCCTGACGCTACCAGCTACTACATCGGGAATAATACCTTTACAGTGAAAATGTTCCCCAGTTGGACACCTACTTTCTGGTTCAATCTCGGTGCGGCCTATTACTTAAATACAACCCTTATTCCTCCGGGTAAAGATGTTCTCCTTATCAGGGACTGCACAGTAGAAAGGTATAATCTTCCTGCAGATCACATATTCAGCATCAAGTTTTTTCCCGGCGGACTGGAAGCCATTTTCGGCATCGACCAGTCCCGCATGAAGAGCCAGGTGATCGACCTTCGTCAGGTCCTTCCTGCCGGCTTGATAATGCGGATCAGGACAGTACAGCGGTTTGAACACCGCATGAATTTATTACAGGACTATTTTCTCAGTCAGTTAATAAAAAGAAAAAAAAGGGACCATTATTTAAAATTCGTAAATGACACTATCGCCAGCTACGAAACCACGGGTATGCAGTATAATGTGAACGACCTTTCCGCCAGATTATTTACTACATCAAAAACTATCAACAGGTATTTTAACCAGGTTATAGGTATTAGTCCTAAAAACTATTTTTCGATCCTCAGGGCAAGAACGGCGCTGACTACCTTTGTAGCTGACAAAAAAGCTTTCCTTCCGACAGATTTCGGGTATTATGATATGAGTCACTTCCATAAGGAAATATTCGGATTTACAGGTAAAAAGCTGACACTGCACACGCACTAAAATTGTCCGTTTTTTACAAAACTTTGTTCCGGAATCCTTTATAGTTTCGTATAAACAATTAAAATGAAACGTATCCTGGTATTCATTATCTCAGGCATTATTGCTTTCTCCTCGTTATCCCATGCACAGGTAATAGAGCCCTGTGATTGTCCTGTGAAAGTAGACAGCACGTTTAAGACCCGATGCGGATATCTTGTTGTGCCGGAGAACAGGAAAAAGAATAACGGCAAAATGATCAAACTGCCTTTCATTATCGTTAAAAGCAATAACCCCGGCAAAAAACACGACCCTCTCCTTTTTACAACAGGTGGCCCCGGCGGCAGTTCGCTGGGCTGGGTGAATGGCGCCATCAGGAACGGATTCACAGACGACAGGGATTGTATCGCTTTTGAACAACGGGGCACCCGGTTTGCCATACCCAACCTGTGGAGTGAGGAACTGCCCCTGAGCATCCAGGAATCCTACCGGAAAAATCTGCCCAAAGACAGTATGGTGCTGGTGGGCGTCAGGCGGTACAAAAAAGCGTTGGAAGCCCGGGGAATTGACCTGTCAGGCTACAATACTGATGAAACGGTGAATGACATTCACGACCTGTTAAAGGCGCTGAAAATAGATTCTGTTAACCTTATGGGCGGTTCCTACAGCGGCGGACTAATGCTGGCCGTATTGGCCAAAGATCCATCAAGGATAAGGTCCCTGATGCTGGACTCTCCCCTGCCCACCTTTGTTCCCATAGATGAAGACGAACCTGCCAACTTCAATGAAGCGCTGAATGTCCTGTTCCGGCATTGTGAAAAGGACTCCGTCAACAGAGAATTATACGGCGATCTGAAAAGAAAGTTCCGGGAGTATTTTTCATCTATAGAGGGTAAGATATTCTATATGCCCTACGTCGGGAAAAATAAACAGGACACATTGAGTATACAGTATACAAGGAACGACCTGCTGAACGTGATAGAGAACAGGATGGTGGATTATCCGAAAATAAAGGAAGTCCCTTATGTCATTACTGAGCTTATCAAAGGGCATCATGATATTTATATTAAAGAAATACTGGATGATATTTTCATGCAGAAACCTGGTCCTTCCGGCATGAGAATATCCGTCTACTGCGCAGATCAGACAGCCTATCATGATGAAGCCGTTCTTCATCAGCTGAATGATCCTTACCCCTATATGAAAGGGTATCATATTAATGACGTATACCGGGAGATGTGCGACTGCTGGAAGGTACCGCCCATAGCAATACGGACGAAACAACCCTATTATTCCGCCAAGCCTGTACTGTTGGGCGATGGAGAAATGGACCCCGCCTGCAGACCTATATATATCGACATGATCCATCATTATATGCCTAACAGCCAGCGGCTGCTATATATCAACAAGTCCCATATGGTGTTTGGCGGAAAAGAAAGCTGCAGGATAATGAAGATGTTCCTGGATAACCCGTTCAGGAAGATTGAGACGGAAGATAAGGATATAATTGTGTACTAGCTTTACATCGCGGCATAGAGACTTACACTATTGAGATAGAATAATTCATGGCTTTGTTCATTTATGCATAGTTATCAATATCTTCATATTCCAAATCTATATGGATAAATTACCTGAAGTCACAGACCGACAAACATTCATCAAATTTATATCCCTCCTTCTCAAAAACTATTTACAGAATAAAGAGGGCTGGGAAAATGCTGATCTGGGATCCTTTTTGGAAGCAATGGCGCGTTATGCAGAAGATATCCAGGGATACTATGATAATACAAATCAAAACATAAATGCGGACACCCCCACATGGAAGGTATTTGCTGATATTTTGTCAGGAGCTAAATTCTATGAATAATTGGGGGAATTGTATAAGCTACAGGAAGGATCTTCGACATACCACATTAAAAAATACCACCTGGTTTATACAGCCTTGCATAAATAGTATTCTGGCTTGTTATGAAAAAATATCAAATCTTTATCTATAGATAGATAACACCAACCTATTCCTTATTGAGTTTTCTTGTCCAAATGTTAGCTACCCTGTCTACCTGAACATTCGTCATGCCTTCAGTTTGAATTTTTGTCCTTACTCCATGAATCATCACCATTGAAGCACTGCCTGTTTCAATAAAATATTTTAACTCATTACCGTTATTCAGTTGAATTAATCCAAAAGTTAACGGTTCTCTTTTGTATTCATTGAACTTTACGTATCCTTTGAAATCTCCATATCCTTTGTCAATAGCATTATTGAAATCCCCAGAACATAATATCCCGTTTTCTTTTGTAATTAGTTTTTGTGTTGTCAAGACACTGAAGTTATCCTTATCAATTACAGTTGAGCAAATAACTAATTCGCTGTCTGATAGTTCAATTTCTATTTCCGGAAATGAATTTTTGAAATCTGCGCTTTCTTCATAAAATCTTGTCCACTTAAAGTCGTATGGTTTCCTTGTGCTTCTCTTTATAGAAGCAATGCAAATATTATGAATTGATTGGTCAGACTTTTCCATTTAAACGGCTTTTTTATAAGAAAACTGTTTCATAACAATTATCATAGTGATAAATATATAAAAATCCACAGACAATAGCAGTTTCGTGTATATCCCCGTACTATGATTTGGTAGATCAAAAAAGAAAAAGTTTAAGTAGAAATGGAGAGATAAGCAAGCAATGACATACAGATAAGATTTTTCATAGTAAACGTGGGTTACATATCATATAATGAATACTTCGTGCTATAACTATAAATATATCATCTTCTGATGCATTACGCATAGCAATGGAAAAATTCAGCGACCGTGCTTCTAAAATAATCACTCCCTTTTTGCCGACAGACCTTTTAGATGGTAAAGCACGACCAGGAAGTACTACAGGGCTAACTGCTACAGAATCTGCGTCTTCGTCCGCATTCGTAGAACAACCGCCTGTTTTTGAGGATTCCTACTTCTCCCCTGGTGTAGACCTGTATGTATACAAAACAGCTGATAAGACCTGGAAGGTGGCTTATGAATACCGTAAAAGGAAGAATGTACCGGGAGAACAACTGCCTCCTGTCTATGAACTGAATGGGTACGATTCTGTGGAAAAGTTCTACTACAGCCCATCCAGCAATCCCAAAGCTTTGCTTAAAGTGCGAAAGTATGGAAAGGTTGGACTGATAACACTTAATAACAGCGAAGTACTGCCATGTACATACGATGACATAGAAAACAATGGTGACTTCTACAAAACCATACAGGATAAGCAAGAAGGGGTGATCTCGACCGACCTCAAGCAGCTGAGGCCTCCTGTGCTTAAACACATTTTAGAGGGAGATTATCAGATAAGAGCCTGGCATATAGAAATGCCTGATGGCAAACAGGGATTTATGGATATGAAAACCGGAAAGATCTATATACCGTGTGTTAAAGACTAATTTGTTCTTACGAGAGGAAGATAGACTTCCTCTCGTAAAACTTTCATTACACTATCTCAGTCAACTTTTTCTCAAAACAAACACTGTTTTCTACATTTTCATATTGCCCGTAATTAGGTATTATGTTGTAATTACTCTTCTTATAGAGTGCTATTGCTTCCGGTTGTTTTTTCCCCGTTTCCAGCACACACTTACTATAATTTAATTCTACTGCCCATTTTTCCAATTCTTTTAAAACGGTTGATGCAACTCCCTGCCCTCTTTTATTTTCTGATACATACATCCGTTTAACTTCCATTGTGTCCCTGGAATAATCTTTTATCGCCCCGCAACCAACGGCTGTGTCATCATCATAAGCAACAATCACATACTTTAATGCATCTATTTTGTTGAATTGCGCATAAAATGAATGTTCTTCTCCATCACGGATCCTTAAATCCGCATCAAGTGCTTTTACTAGTTGTTGAAAGTCCTTATTGTCCGAAGTAGTTCGTATGCATTTAATCATTGGGAGAATCGTTTATAAAGGATAAGACAAAGATAGAAATTAGTTCCATGCAGAATGACAATTCCAGATATAAAAATCAATGCTTTGCAGCGTTTCACCGAAAGATGTATCACTTTAGGAAGTCAGCAGAAAGCTAATCTGATGAGTAATTATCAGCCTTTTAAAAATGATTATGCCGCAAAAAAATATCAATAAAAGTTGTGTTAGATTTACAGGGTTTAACGCAGGAAACCCACAATAATATCTGTTAATCATGAAAAAAACATTTATAATTTCTTTACTGACTATTCTTTTAATATCCTGTAGAGGAAAAGTAGAAATAGAGGTAAATCCTGAATACCATGGCTGGATTCATATTATGGAAGCGAGGAAAATAAAGACAAGTACCTACCGTCTTAAACCTGATAAGTATGGAATAGTTTATTTACCAAGTGAAAATTTTGATAAGAAATCCAATGTATTATTGTTCTCGAATGGAAAAAAAATAACTGATAATCTCATGATTACCAGTTATCCGGGAGAATACTATCCATCAAGCGCAACACATGTAATCAGGTACCTGAAGTTTTATTTTCCGCTGGCAGGGGAAACATCTCCTGCCCCTTCTAAAAACATACCTGATAATCAGATGAAGTCAGATATTTCCCTTGAGGACTTGCAGAAAAAAGGCAAGCTGAATACAGCATTGCTCTGGTAATTACTAAAAGAGGGCGTAATTTGCCCTACATCGCTATGATCGACCTCAAGTTGATCTTACATATACACAGGAAGACGCCGAAAAAGATCCGAACACCTCCCTGTAACGAAGCAGCAAGAATGCTATTGAATACGGGTAAAAATCGACACAGGAGTGACCCCGTCAGGCCGGGGCGGCACCTGCCATCTCAACGTATCTCCTTTCAACGTAAAAGGAGACATACGCGAAGTCTGGTCCCAATTGGGATAAGAAGCATGGTCAATGTTAAATGTAATGCTGCCTTTATCAACGTTTACAGCATAAGTACCGAAATGGCAACTGTTACCTAACACTGCATTCCTGTATTCCTCAGGTGTACCCTTGGAACGATCGCCTGTTGCAAACTTCATACGATCTCCCCGGAAAATTTCCACAACATAACGACCGTCTTTGGTAAAAATGGCAATGCCCCCCGGATTAGTTCCCATATCGGGGACCTGCCTCCCATCCGGAAGGATCTTGTCTGCAGCGATAAGACGCCAGGAGCCAATCAATTGGTTTGATTGCCCTAAAGCTGGTATCGTCATAATTGCGGTAATGCCGGCTAACAAATAGTTTTTTATTATCTTTTTCATGAGGCAAATCTGCGATAACGGCTCCTTACAGGAAATTGTATTCAACGAAAACCCTTTTTGCCTCAACATTCTACTTAAAAAGTTCGTTTTCGCACCAGTTCCATCAGCCCTTCTCTGAACTTATCTCCTATCGGTATCCTTTTTTCGCCGATATGTATGTGATTGTCCCGTATTTTAACCAATTGGCTTAAATTGACAATATAGGATTGATGAACGCGTACAAATGACGATGGAAGCTGCGCCTCTATGTCCTTGAGCCGTCTGTAAGTAAGAATTTCGAAAGACATGGTAACAACCCCCACATACTCCTTCCGGCTTTCAAAAAAAAGGATTTCACTCAACAGGATTTTCCTTAACTCTGAACCAGATTTTACAAAAAAATATTCGTCACTGATATTTTCATTTTTGAAGTAATTCTCTACTTTCTGAACAGACGCAAGAAAGCGGCTAAGGACGATTGGTTTAAGCAAATAATCAAGCGTATTGAAAGTATAACTTTCCGCTGCATATTCGCTATATGCAGTAGTGAAAACGATCCCGTTTTTCTTAGGCAGCAATGTAGCTAGTTCTATGCCGTTGATCAATGGCATATTAATATCCATAAATACCAGATCAACTTCGTTATTCTTTAAGAAAGAAATAGCCTCCAGTGCATTATAACATTTCGACATCAATTGCCAACCGGTAGCCTGCCGGATCAGTACTTCCAGCAGATTGACCGCTCCGGGCTCGTCATCCACGATCATACAACGTAACCTCATGTTAATGGGAATTTCAGACTGGCTATAAAATATTGGTCGTCTTTCTCAGTATGCATTTCAAAATCCTTTCCATAAAGGATTGTCAGGCGTTGTCGCAGGTTCGTTAAGCCTAATCCTTCTCTTTGCCGGGAGTCTGCATACCTGTTTATGAGATTCTTTGTCTGAAAGAAGAGATAACCGTCTTTTTCACATAGCAAAAGATCTATCTTATTGTTCCCGGTAATTTTATCAATACCATGCTTAAAGATGTTCTCTACGAATGTCATCAGCAGCATAGGCGGAATTTTCCGGTCTTCATCAACACTCCTGTGAAATATGATTTCAGGTTCGGGCTTTATCCGTATCCTTTCAAGAGCAATATAATTGTTGATAAAATTTATCTCTGTAGCTAACAGCACAGACTCTTTTGTACTTTGATCTACAAAATAACGCATGATATCAGAAAGCCGTTCGATAAGAAGCGCTGTTCGCGGGGATTCCATGTATGCTTCATAGTACATGGTATTCAATGTATTGAACAGAAAGTGGGGCTGCACCTGGGCCTTTAGCAGCCGAAGCTCGGTCTCGCTTCGCTGCAACAATATTTCTTCCGATTGTCGCTTTACCGTAAAATACGCCATTGCAAGCCGGAATATAAAGCTGAGAATAAAGACGGTGGTTATGGACAGTAAAAAGGTGAAATGAGCCTGGACTTCCAGCCAGTGAGGTGCCGAAGCGAAGGACGTGTTACGTATATACATTGACAGGTATCCGCGGCCAAGTCCTCCAATAAGCAACAGCACTATAGCTCCCAGAAAGTATTGGACATATTTTTTCTTTTCATACAGCCGGGGGTAGAGGATGCTGATATTACCATATATGATAAAGGCATAAAAAATACAACTGATACAGGCAGACATTGCGGAACGTTCTACTCCGTCCGCTGGTAACATTGAAAAGAAGCTAATGATGAAAATTAATGCCCACACCAGGGAATGCAACCAGATCATCAGCTAAATTTAGGTCATTTCCTACATTTCTTCTAACAGGTTCAATGTAACGGGCATAATTCTCAACCAACGTCTGATTTTAGCCTGCTGCCAGTATTTTCTTTTGTAAGCGGAGAGACCCGATATTCCCTCCAGGGATAGCCATGATAAGGGGGGGAAACAAGGTTAAATTATACTGTAAATAAAAAACCGTAGCTACAGCAAATATAAACCCTATATAACCCATATCTTTATATACGGATAACACACCCTAAAGAATAGAATATCAATAGGTTAAAAAAGCTATTAAATATCCAATCTGTTTACTAATAAATTATACATAATGATAAAATAAAGCATTAATCATTCCCCAATATTTTCAGGTACCGGGACAAGTTAACAGGATCAAAAAGTAGATTGTAAGTATCCCCAATATGAATAAATCATCTGTTGTAAAAAATGCGAAATCCCATTAGAAGAAATAGAAATATCGGGACCTCAAAACAAGGTCACGGGAAAAATAACAGACTTACTATTCCCTCCCCCTGTCTTGTCTCCAGGAGCTTCTTTGAGCGCCTGGACGATTACAAAAAAGTAGAGAAGGTTATAAATGGTCATGAATTTACTTTTATAATCGAAAGAACACGGTCGTCAACCCGGCATGCCTGTTCAATTGAGGATATTGAAAACATGATCAAACTTGTCCCCACTAAAGATTATGGTCTTTTAAAATTAATAGTTTTAAGACAGCCTAAAAGAAAAGAAGAAATTATCTCTCCGGTTTGGGGAAGATTAATATATTCTTATGAGTTTGAAAATGACTATTCTCCTGCTATCATTCTTGAAGCTATAGACTGTAATAAAAAAATCCATTGGAAAAAAAGCCTTATCCCCGATGACCAGGCAGAATTAGAACGTCTTAAGGCTGATGGACATCAATTTATAGTTGATAAACGAGGTTATACTGCAAAATTCAAAATGAATACTGTCAGGAATACTCAGTTGTATCGAACGTTATTACATGAATTTGGACATTATGTACATTATTTTGAAGTCGTTGAACGACCTGCTAAGGAAGAAGAAGAGTTTGAAGAATGGGAAAAACGTCACGACTTCTACTCCAAAATTCCGGTGGATGTTAAAGAACGCTATGCACACAGGTACGCAGATCTTTTGTTGGCGAAATTGAAAGAACAAAACCTTGTACCCTTCGAAAGAACTGACTGAGAGTATCTCAGCGCGTATTTGGAAAAACCGGATTTAATTACCTGCTTGAAATACAAAAGAGACGCGATTACCCGCGTCTTTTTCATTTATATGATCAGAATCCAGATAAACTCCGGGAATGAGGAATTCTTCATACCGTCTGATCATCTATAATTGCAACAGGGGCATTCGTCTTTACAGATTCAATACCATTATCCCTTCCGGAACTACCCGCATACATTTGACTCGTCCCGATAACCTGTCCGTTTGCAGCTTTCAGGTTAAAATAAAATTTGTCATTAGTGGACATCTTCTTTTCATACCGTTCTTCATGTGGCGCATTGCTTTTTACAGAATCAATACCATTCATACAACCGGACTTGGCTGAATAACCTTCACTGGTAAGAATGGTTTCCCCATTACCAGCATTGAGCTTAAAACGGTATTCTCCGTTTGAGCTTTTTGTAACAATGAATTTACTCATAATGCAATGTTTTTTTAATGTATGTTAACTATAACAATATTGCAGACAATTGGTTCGAATACTAAAGTGGCAACATCCCTGCCTTGCACTCATCTCTGCAAGCAGGGCAACCCCAAGGTTCACTAATGAACATTTATTGTATCAAAACCGGACAGTCCAACTGATTAATCTCAAACTAAATGAAAAACTGGTTGCAAAAATATGAATACCGCATTGATATAAGCTGATGGATATTTGCCGGTGCAGGGATACTTGCAATTGCCATTGCCCTGCTAACAGTAAGTACACAGGCTATTAAAGCGGCAGTTGGCAACCCCGTAAAAAGATTAAGAACAGAATAAGTCTTCTGTTCTTATTTTACCCTGCCGCCAGGATCTTCGCACATCCTACATACTTTACTGTGTCTACCACAGTATTACTCACAGGCATGCCCATTTCAATCCCAACAGACAGGATCAGCGTTTTATCTTCCTTCCAGTTGTCTATGGCCAGCTGAAACGTTTCTTCGCTATAAGACTGCTGCGCTGTTAACCATTCCGAATACACTGCCGGCGTACCGCCCAATTGCCCAAGAGACAGGCCGGGGTAGTTATAATGCACGTCTGGAATACCCTGCAGGGAAACAACAAAGCGGTAAAGCGGATATTTCCAGGGCAGGAACAGGTTTATATCCGGGCGAATATTAGGCAACACCACTTCAGCACTGCCTTTAGACCTGTTGATACTTCCTCTCAGCGGATAACGCAATACATTGTCAAAAGTATGCTTCCTGTTCAGATGAAAGCCTTCCAGCATGTAACGGCATTCAGAGATGAGTACAGACCGCTCTCCTCTTACACTTACCGTATCCTGCTTCTGCATTAGCTTAGCCAGTTTCGTTAGTGAGTAGGTAAAGTTATAATCTGCCAGGTGTCTCACATCTTTCAGTGCCCATCTGATGATACCGGACGCTTTTCCACAACCGGTAAACTCGCTGTTATTCTCTCTGGTACGTACAAAAGCAGGGGAATTTTTAATCCTGCTTTTTGATGCGCCTCCTTTACTCCGGACGATGGTTACGTCCATATCTTTTCTTTTGTAAGCGGAGAGGCCGCTAAGACTTCCGGTGAAGTCGATATTTCCTCTAAGTATAGCCATTGGGGATGGGTTTTTAAACAATGTTAATATCTACTGTAATTTAAATAAAAAATATAATTACAACAAATACAACCCCTATATAAGCCGTATCTATATAACTACAGCTTATATACCGCTTATATAGGGGTTATATAGGGCTTATATACGGGTTATATACCTGAAAGCTCAGTGTATCAATAGGTTAGCATAAGCTATTAAAATAGTGATGCAATATTATACCTGTTTACTAATAAATTATACATAATCAATCATTAAACTACTTTTGCGGATAGCAGAGAGGGATGAGAAAGCTTACCTGCTCAGATGGGCAACCGGAGTAGCATGATCTCATCATTGATCCCGGATTATTGTCCTGTTGTCAAAAGACATCGCATAGATATTCAAAGAACTGTAATTTCACGTTCAACAAAATATCGCTATGCAACAGTCCCGTACAAATTACCTCGATCATATTAAAGTAGCCCTTACCATTCTCGTAATCCTCCACCATGTTTGTGTTTGCTATGGAGCACCCGGAGGATGGTATTTCAGACAACCTACCAACATTGAAGGTGCATTGATTGCGATGACGGTTTTCGTAGCAACTAACCAGTCCTTTTTCATGGGGTTTTTCTTTTTACTATCTGCTTATTTCACAGAGCCTTCTTTACAACGAAAAGGAACGAAGAAATTTATGCAGGACCGGTTAATAAGATTCGGGATACCACTTGTATTTTATTCCCTGCTGCTATCTCCGTTCATGAGTTTTCTTGTCTATCACCACAATCATCCAATCAGTTATCTGCAATACCTGCAAGGCTATGATAACTGGATAGAATTTGGTGTGTTATGGTTTGTTGCTGCGCTTTTAGTATTTACGTTTTTATTCATAGCATTGAGAAATATAAAAACAGGTGATAGTCCGTTGCCGGGAACAAAGCGGATATTGTTATTCGCAATTGGCCTTGGATTAATTAGCTTCCTCGTAAGATTAGTATTCCCGGTAGGCTGGGTATTACATCCTGTAGGTTTTCAGTTCGGGCATTTCCCTCAATATATCGCATTGTTTATCATCGGTATCATAGCAAGGCGTAATAACTGGGCAGAACAATTACAGCATAATACTGCAAAGAAATTCAGATGGATCGCCGTGTTGATGATCATTATAGGCTTCCCTGCCATGTTCTTCCTCAGTACCACCTGGCACAGCCCTGTTGCCAATTTCCAGGGTGGATGGAATATGCTTTCCTTTATGTACAGCATCTGGGAACAGGTAACCGGGGTCTCTATTATCGTTGCTATGACAGGCATCTTCAAATATAAATGGAACGGCCCCTCTACCCTGTTATCCAGAGAAGCATTTGCCATTTATATCTTTCATCCACTGCCCTTAGTTGTGTTCTCATTACTGCTGGCCGACTGGAATGCAGATGCTGCCTTGAAATTCCTGATTGTGGCGCCACTGGGTGTTATAAGTGCGATATTATTGGGTAAGATACTTGTAAAAATTCCGGGGGTTAATAAGATCATTTAATTTTAATTTCATCAGGGGATCATAAACAAAAAGTCGCGATTAATCGCGACTTTTTGTTTATGTATATTTCCGCTGGAAAACTTACCTATGAAAACATCCCGGGATGATCATACGTTATACTGGTTACCCTGAATTTAGCATAACTGAAATCTCCTTTTTCTAATCTCCATACAGCCTCAATTGCGGTGGGTATCAATACCCCATTGATCTCCTTATAATCATTTACTTTACCTATCCACGTTTCCAGCTTCTCTTTATCC
This sequence comes from Chitinophaga oryziterrae, assembly GCF_009758125.1. Classification (GTDB taxonomy): domain Bacteria; phylum Bacteroidota; class Bacteroidia; order Chitinophagales; family Chitinophagaceae; genus Chitinophaga; species Chitinophaga oryziterrae. The sequence continues at coordinate 155,469 of NZ_WRXO01000001.1, read as the reverse complement.
ATATACCGTTTCGTTTCCAACTGTGTAATCTCTCCGGTATCGTTAAAGGTTACAATGTAAAATAGTGACAGACCGTTATAGTTAAATGTAAGCCTTGCCGTATTTTCATTAATGGCGGTCCAATGTAATTTTTCACCGGGTAACAGATTCGTCGGGAACCACACACCTTCAGCAAGCCAGCGTAATAATTCTCCCTGGTCAAATGTTTCCCCCCGGCCATCAACTATATTATAAAGTGAGAAAAGCGACACGACCAACCTTCCTTTACCGGCAATATAACTATCACGGGCTGTAAACATCCGGGTCGTACCTTTCCATATAAAACCGGGCTTTTCAGTAGTGAAGTATTGCTCACCTTTTATACTTACCCAGTCTTTATCCAAGCCGGTTTTAAACTGTCCGTTGTGTAATAGTCTTATATAGCTGATGTAAGGTTGCCCGTCTTTTAAGACAAGCTTAAAATATCGTTGAACAGGTTCAGGTAAGCCGGTTAATTGTGCGTAACTAAAGTTATTGCCTGAAATAGATGTTGATACAGCAAACAGGTCCTTTACTTCTTTACGAAACTGCATGGACAAGTTATATCTGCCAATGATGAGTATTAGTAAAAGAATACCAATTATTATTACCGTAGTTATCATGGGTTTTTTATTGTAAAACAGCCATCTTTATAAAAATGATAAAGAATTACCAGCCGGTACATGTGATGTTTTAATCTGCGGGAATTTCTCCCTGAGCCATTGCGCCATAAATACAGATCCGGGTTCTTCACTGGCAATATGCCCTAATACCACTAATGATAATTGCTGTCCTTGGGCGCGGGCATCCCTCACATATTCTGCGGTTTCCCATTCGGATATTTCTCCGCACACCAGTACATCCGGTTTCATGGTACTGATACTTTCAATTTGTGTTGTGCCACCGGCCGCACCAGGTAATAACAGGATCTTTTTGCACAATTGATCAGGGTTTCCAATATAACGTACTGTCTGAATATGCAATTTCGTCTTCAAATGACTGATCATTGCTTTGAGCGTTAAGGCAGCAGGTAAATTATAGATCACCTGATTAGCGTCCTGATATTTTTCCCATCCCAATTGACCGGCCACTCCTTCCATTACACCATCCGGTTTTGTGCTGTGAATGTAATCATGATTACGCCATACGGCAATATTATGCTGTTTTAACAGATCTGCCTTATAACGATATACCTCATCATTCTCCAGCCATTTGGTATCATCCCGGTGATTGTAAAAAGTAGGTTCATGGGCAATGATAAAGTTTGCTCCCAGCGCAATGGCCTTTCTGATCACTTCTATAGTAGCAAACATGGTTGTTACAATACCGGTCACTACAATGTCCCTGTTACCGGCCTTTAAAGTATCCACCGTGTCTTTCCCCATTTCATGAGACACTTCTTTCTTAAATAGATCAATGACCTCCCCTACAGTAACAGGCTCTCTCAGAAAACCGGAGGCAAAACTTACCAATGGCGATGATAATATCATGGTAGCGCCAACACCTTTTGTAATATTGGAGATGAATTTCCGTCTGTTAACTTCATTTTGCATAATGCTGAATTTACCTGTATTCATAAATATAAGTATAATCTCATTTATTATCAGGATCGGTATTGGGTCATAGATGCGCATTCATGTATCTTTACGATACGCTTCAAAACCCATTTACACCATGAGTATAAATATTCCCTTTCAAACGATCGACTGGTCTGAAATCCCCAAAACAGTACATACCGGAGAAACCGGTACCGCTTACTGGCAAACACTTCAGTTCCCGGGGTTAAGAATCCGGATAGTGGAATATTCACAGGGATATATTGCTGACCACTGGTGTCAGAAAGGACATATCGTACATTGTTTAGAAGGGGAATTCATCAGTGAATTACAAAATGGGGAAAGCGCGCGCCTATCCCAGGGAATGACATACATTGTTTCGGATGAACTGAGTTCTCATCGTTCCGTATCTGCCAATGGGGTGAAACTGATGATTATTGACGGGGATTTTCTAAAGGTATATAATGAAAAAAGACACGAATAATCGCGTCCTTTTTCATCTATGTATAATGGATGATGATCAGAATTGAGATCAGGGTTGAGAGATATCCAGCACAATACGGCCATCTATTTCCCCCTTTTTCATTTCATCGAACACAGCATTAATATTTTCCATTTTAGCGGCATGAACGGTGGCCTTAACTTTACCTTCTACCGCAAAAGCCACAGCTTCCTGCATGTCCTTCCTCGTCCCCACAATGGAACCCCTTACGGTGTAACCATTGATCACAGTGTCAAAAATGGGCAGGTCAAAACTGCCGGCAGGCAGACCATTGAGGGAAATGGTACCTTTGCGTCTGAGCGCAGATAACCCTTGTCTGAAAGCTATCGGAGAAGGTGCTGTCACCAGTACACCATGCATACCACCCACTGCTTTTTGCAGGTACTTTCCGGGATCCTGTTCCCTGGCATTGACGGTCAACTCCGCCCCCAGGCTTTTTGCGAGTTTCAATTTATCATCCGACACATCAATGGCCGCTACATGTAATCCCATGGCTTTGGCATATTGCACAGCCAAATGCCCCAATCCGCCTACACCTGAAATAGCTACCCATTCACCGGGTTTGGTATCCGTTTCCTTCAAACCCTTATATACGGTCACTCCCGCACAAATGATAGGGGCCATCTGCAGGAAATTAATACCAGCAGGAAAATGAGCGACATAACGGGCATCAGCCACTACATATTCAGCATATCCCCCATCTACACTGTAACCACCATTCTGCTGGCTTTCACACAAGGTTTCCCATCCTGTTATACAATATTCACAACCACCGCAGGCGCTGAACAACCACGGAACACCAACGATATCCCCTTCTTTCATATTTGTTACCCCACGTCCCAGGGCAGCCACATAACCGATCGCTTCATGCCCCGGAATCAACGGGGTTTTAGGCTTCACAGGCCAATCGCCCTCGCAGGCATGAAGATCTGTATGACATACCCCACAGGAGACAACTTTCACAAGGATCTGGTTTTCGCCTGGTTCTTTTACAGGCATCTCTTCAATCTTGAGTTCTCCGCCAAATTCATAGAGAACGGCTGCCTTCATTTTTTTTGGTAACATGGGAAATATTTAAAAATGTAAAAATTTGTTGTTGTAAGGCAAAGATATTTACCTCGTGTATGGGAAAGATTAATGCTGATCAGCACTGCGCATGATTTTTGTCATGGACGTTAATTCATCTAATCAGGAACGGAAACCGAAAAATTGTTACATTTATCAAAACACAAATAATGAAAAAAGCCCCTGATCCATCGCTGGCTTCGGTTTTACAAAACCGTGCAAAAAAAGAAACTGACAGGCCTGCAGATGAAAAAGTCATCATACCTGATGAATGCGGAGATACCTTATGGGATGACGTGTTGGCCCAGGACGAAGTAAAAGACAAACACGCTCATCCGGATAAAGAAAGTTAATATTTAGAACATGGCAAAGAATTACCCTTCGATAGCGTTTACTGCCGCAGTAAAAAAAATGCAGGAAAAACTGGGTAGCAGGGCCAGTTATGCAAGGCTGGAAAAAGATACTTATGTTGACGGATTAACGCAAAATGAAATCGCGTTTATCGGTGACCGGGATAGTTTTTATATGGCATCCTTTGGAGAGAATGAATATCCTTATATACAACACCGGGGAGGGCCTAAAGGATTTGTAAAAGTGCTTGATCCAAAACGAATCGGGTTTATAGACTTTAAGGGAAACATGCAATATATTTCCGTTGGGAATATTCAAACCAATAACAATGTTTCGCTTATCATGATTGATTACCCATCAAGAGCCAGGTTAAAGATCCTGGCGAAAGCGACTATTGTAGAACTGAACGACGATCCTGCACTATACGGGCTGCTCAATTTACCCGGATATAAATTTAAGCCTGAGCGTATGATCGTATTAAATATTGAAGCCTATGACTGGAATTGTCCACAACATATTATCCCCAGATATACTGTGGAAGAGATTGAGGAGGCGCTTGCTTCTCAGATAAATCAAATCAGCCAATTAGAGGATGAAATAAGAACACTAAAAGCTAAGCTAAAAGAAGTCTGATAATTGTCAAAACTGCTTATTTATATCTGTAAGAAATGCTTCTACATCTTTACTCATTAGCATAATAGCAGCCTGCGTCTGTTTTAATAAGTTATACCTGGTCTGCAGATCATCCGAAGTAAAAGCACCTCCATGGGCAAAAAGTAATTTTTCAGTTTCCGGATCTATTGATCCCTTATTAAACTCCAGATTCATCCAACGCTTCTTCATATTCTCCCTGACAGATATTTGCTGGTCATGATTAAATTCTTTCTGTGTTAACATTAACCAGATGAATTCCGGGAAAACAGTTGATTGGTTTGGACCATACCATATATCAGACAAAAGGTTACGTTCGTAGGTTAATTTAACAATATTAGGATTCGGTTTTAATGCAGCAATACCAATTAATAAAGATATGCCAGCCCCTGTAATTACCGCCGCATTCTGAGGCCTGCTGCTTTTGATAATTATCGGGATCAATGTGGTGACAGATCCTGTAATTATTGCGGCTACTGTAAGTCTGTTCGTCCTCTTACTACCCTTATTATTCAGATAATTAATAATCCTGTTCGTTCTTTCTGCCTCACAGTCCAATTCTGCGGAGATGCTTTCAATTTCCAGCCTGGCAATGGCCATTTCCTGCTGCAATTGCTGCTGCATTTGCATTCCTCTTACTCTCCCTTCAAGGGAAGTGTCTTTTATATTGGTAAGTAATCTCTTTATAAGTGGCAAAGTCCCTGTAACATTCGACATCATAATACTATGAACAGACAGGCTTCTGCTTAAGACTGTATCATTATTTAAAAGAGAATCCGCATTGTGATAATCTGACTGGTGAAAATTTACTAAAGTAGTTGCAGGCTGGCAATAGTCATTCATTAATGTCAATGGATGATTGGTTGAGTGATGTGTTATTCCGCAAGAACTAAATATAATAAGCACTATAAGAACAACAACCATTCGTGATTCACATGCATTATATAATTTCACCATAAAGTCTTTTTTACTCCCTATGTCTAAAATATCAATTTTATTCGTCATTCTGATTAAAAACACATCATTCCAGGATCTGACGGGAACGTTCCGGAAGATTGTTCAGTTCCCCGAGGATAATCTGTAATAATTCGGTTTGCAGCAGACGGGCATCAACAGCAATATCCGGTGCAGTACCGGTAGATATAAGAACATCTTCTGCTTTGTTTACCACATTACGATGTTTCAGTAAATCATAGCAGTGATTGCGTACGGCAATATATAAAAAATGATTTTATAGCATTGAAATGGGAGAACTGTTGCCTGCGTTCCCATAAGCTCGCAAATGCAGTACTGAAGATATCTTCGGCCTCTTCTTTCTGGCCTATTAACTTATGGGCGAAGTAACAAAGGGGACGTAACTGTTCATTAAATATCATACGGAACGCGGCATCATCACCCTGCGAAAAGCGTGATATGATATTCGGATCACTATAAAGCTGATTAGTATCTGAAATGCCGTTATTGGCCACCCCCTTGCGTTTGAGCCAAATTTAATCAAAAACATTTATAAGTAAAAGGTAACTCCTGTGTGAGAACTAAACAGCTTTCTCCATTTCTACCAGTTCCAATGGCGTTTTAGGATTACCAACATTAGTCGGAAAGGGCAGCAATTTCCCCGACTTAATAAATCCGCGGCGTTCATACCAACTAATCAGTTCAGTCCTCACACTGATTACGGAGATAGTGATCACATTACGGTGATGTTGTTTCGCAAAATTTTCTGACTCTTCCAATAAGATCCTCCCTACTCCCTTATTCTGAACAGAAGGTGATACACTTAACATACCCAGGTACAGTTTGGACGATCCTTTAGTTTCGAGGTATACTGAACCAATTATTCTATTTGTCTCATCTGTTAACTTAAGGATCGTTACATCTTTGTTATCCAGATACTTTATGATCATTTGTTCATTAACTCTTGATCCTTCAACAAGATGACCTTCAGATGTCCATCCATTCTCTGAATCTCCCCCCTTATATGCGCTGTTAATTAAATCAGTCAATTCAGGAATATCAGTCAGGCCGATTTTTTCTATCTTCATTTGTTTAGTATGGCTATAGTTTTAAATGAGCGCTAAGTTAAGATGTAAAAATCTTAATTTCAGAGGCTTATTCTACAACAATCAAACCATTCACCTGTATCTGTTTCAGGAAATATTCATCATGAGATACCACCAGCAGCGTTCCCTTACATTGATTAATAGCAGCCGTTAAGATCTCTATATTTTGAATATCCAGGTTGTTTGTAGGCTCATCCAACACAATGATGTCCGGGGCCTGATTACTGATCGTTAAGCAACAAAGTATCAATCGCATTTTCTCTCCACCGCTCAGGGTTTCACATGGCTTATCCCAATACTCTTTTGTGAACAGGAACCGGTTCAGGCGGATCTTGATCTCATGTTCCTGTAATGCACCGGAATTAAACTGTTGCGCCTGTTCGTAAACGCTGCGTGTATTATCAATTAGTGAATAGTCCTGGTCGATATAAATCGCCTTAACAACAGCTCTCTCAATAGTTCCTGATCGGGGTTGGAGTTCCCCCAGCATCATTTTTATCAGTGTTGTTTTACCTGAGCCATTCACTCCTTTCACAACAATGCGTTCCCCGCTCCTGATTTGAAAGCTCAACGCCTGTTTCCAGAGCAACTGATCATCATATCCAATATTCACATCCTTTGCCGTAATCAGTATTTTCCCATTATGCAATGCTGAATTATCAAAATCCATCTTCATCTTATCCATATCCGGCAGCTCTTTCCGCAATTGATTCAGTTCATCAGCAATGGATGTTACTTTTTCATCATGAACACCTTTCAAGCGGGAAGTACTTTTCTCCGCATTATTTCTGAGGGTATTCATTGAAATAGTAGGCAGACCCGCCTTTTCCTGCTTCTTCTTTCCACGGGCATCCAGCTTTTGTTGTCGTTCCAGAGATTCTCTTTCCGTTTCTTTCGCTTTACGCAATGCTTTTTCTTTGCTCTTCAGGTCCTGGTTCAACGCATCACTCTCAATCATTTTCTGTTCTGCATAGAAATCATAATTACCGCCATAGATGGTGATACCACGTTTACTGAGTTCATAAACGGTATTCAACAGATTTAATAATGTTCTGTCGTGACTGACCACTACTAAAGTGTTTGTCGTTGAATTTATATAATCGTACAGCATGTTTCTGCTGAGTGTATCCAAATGGTTACTTGGTTCATCCAATAAAACGATATCAGGCTGGTGTATGTGAATACCTGCAAGGAAAACTTTCGTTTTCTGTCCACCACTAAGGGTCCCCATCTTCTGATCAAGGTCTGATCCGTTTAGTTGCCAATGCGCAAAGGCTTCTTTGCACCGCTCTTCAATGGCCCAGTCATCATCCAGTAATGTCAGGTTTTCATCTGTTACATTACCATCCAGGATTTCCCTTAATGCGTTTAGTTTCCCTGCAATCCGAAGGGACTGAGCGATACTATGATCATTAAACTGGCCGAAAATCTGCGGCACATAATAAGGCGTTGAATCAGCCTTTACAAGTCCATGCGAAGGCTGTAAATTTCCGGCCAGGATTTTCAAAAGCGTAGATTTCCCCACACCATTATTGCCTATTAAGGCAATTTTATCTTGTTTATTAATGCTAAGATTAATATCAGTAAACAGTAAATCTCTGTTGGGATGGAGGTACGTAATACCTTGAAGAATAAGCATAACTTCTTTCTTTGAAGAGTGAATAATTACGAGGTCCGCTGTGCAGACCCTGTTTATTTTCCTGAAAGAAATTATATCTTACATTGAAGAATGAGTTTTTGGTTTAGCGTTGCAAAAATAAGAAATTTTGGAAAATAACGAAGTCTGTTACAGAATTCTTACTTAATCGAGTAATAATAAACACATTAAGATCCTGTAACTTAGTTAAGATTGTAGTCCTCCAGCTGATAATAAGAGTCATACTTAACCTCTAATTCCCCGGTTATGCACAATTTTACACTTCTGTTATTTTTGTTGCGAACACATTTTCCTCAAGCTGTGAGCTAAGTCTATAGCCAATATTTTCATGTACCCCTAATAATCTTCTCTTTATGAAACCATCACTACTTTTAGTGCTGCTATTTGTATGTAGCAGCATATCTGTATCTGCCGGTATTACCCACTGGTCTTTCACTACTGCGGACTTCCGTCATCAACTGGAACGATCTGTCCGTTTTGCAGGTTATCAAATTTCATTCAGCAATATTAAAGATGCAACAGAAAATGGAGCAGATGGCAGCTTTACTATTAATGTAATTGCCGATGGAGCTGTAACAGATACCGTGACCCTCACATATTCCGCAACAGGAAAGGCAAAGGCAGGAGTGGATTATGTAACCATTCCCTTAACAGTTACAATCCCTGTTGCTGCAGGAAGTGGCAGTATCACAATACCGGTACATACCATTAATGACAACATACTGGAATATACTGAAGCTTTCGCTGTTGAAATTCAAAGCGCCATTTAACAGATATTACTGTTTCCATTGAAGATAATGATCGTAGATCCACACATTGCAGGCCCGACAGACTCTTCATCCCGAATGTAATTACACCTGACGGAGATGGTAAGGATGATAAATTTGTGATCCGCGGACTGGAAAAATACCCGGATTCAAAGTTATTCATCTATAATCTGCTGCGAGGCGGAACATTGGTTTATCAGTCAAAAAATTATACGAATGACTGGGATGGACAAGGATGTTATCAGGGCTTGTATAGTTATATACTGGAAGTAAAAGAAGAAGGAAGGATAAAAATATATAAAGGGCCGTTGGTAATAATACGGTAAAGACATAATATCAGGGTGTCAAAAAATTTTGACACCCTGATATTATCATTCCTTCCCTATGGAATCAATTATATCCTCTGCGGAATCAGATTTTGGATTCGGCCCATATTCATTCGGTCCTTCATCCCCCCCCTTAAACAACAACAACAAAACGTAAAACGGAATGATCTGCCACCAACCGCTTTTACCTACATCATGGCATCTTTTAGCTCCCTGAGCATAGAGCATCCAGATCATAGGTATTAACAGGAGAGCATATATCATGGCTAATATAACATCAGAGTCGCTTCCTGATTCAGGTAAAATCTGGACAAGAACTAAGAAGATTAAATAAATAATCAGAGAAATGCCGTATTCGGTTCTTCTGATACGTCCCTTAAACGAAAATAGTTTTTTAAACATGTAGATTGATTTTAAACGAAATAGAAGATATTTTGGGTATAGGTATGTTTTGTCATATACAAAACAAAGTAAAATAATATTTTTTTATTGAAATAACCTAAGCCCTGAAAACATCTATTTTGTAGAAATTTACCTATTTTTGTAGTGAACAACACAAAATTGTGACACACTGAATATGAGAGGCAGACCAACCATATACGATGACAAGGACGTTCTGATGAAAGCACAGAAAGTCTTTTGGACAAAAGGCTTTACCGCCACTTCTTTAGAAGATATTCTCGGAGCCATAGGTATGGGTAGCGGAAGCTTTTATAATGCCTTTAAAGGGGGGAAAAAGGAGTTATTCAGAAAAGCAATTCTCCAACGCAGGGAAGCATTTAACCAGTTCAAAGAAGAATTGAATAAGAGTGAATCTCCCATAGACCTGATCAAAGACTTTTTCCGCAGTATTTCAAAAGATGACAGGCAAACCCATTTACAAGGTTGTATCATCGTTAACACGGTGGTAGAAATGGCATCTCTGGATGAAGACCTGGAAAAAGAAGCCGTCACGATCTTAAAAGAAGTGGAGCAAATGTTTACCGCCGCCATTGAGAAAGCACAGAAAAAAGGAACGTTAAAAAACCAGACAAACCCGGCGGTCCTGGGCCGTTATCTGATTACATTCTGGGGTGGTTTAAATATTTTAAGACGCATGTATCCGGATCACAAACAGCTGATCAAACAGATTGAAATGCAGCTCGAAATCATCAGTTAATTTTTTTACCAAATTTTGTAGTAATCAACACAAAAATAAAAACTCTTATGGATTTACAACTGAGATCAAAGACTGCCTTTGTCAGCGGATCAACACAGGGTATTGGCTTTGCCATTGCCAGACTATTACTTATTGAAGGGGTAAAAGTTATTATCAATGGAAGAACACAGGAAAAAATAGATACTGCTGTAGAAAAATTAAAGCAGGAAATACCAGCTGCAACAATTTCCGGAATAGCGGCAGATTTTGCCAATGTTGATGAGGTGAATAAATTATTAGCAATACTTCCTGAGATCGATATTCTAATAAATAATGTAGGCATATTTGATCTCAAGCCATTCGCAGATATCCGCGATGAAGAGTGGACAAAATTCTTTGAGGTGAATGTATTAAGTGGTATCCGGTTGTCCAGGTCTTTATTGCCTAAAATGCTGGCAAAAAACCAGGGCAGAATTATTTTTATCAGCAGTGAATCCGGCATCAATATTCCTGAACACATGATCCATTATGGCATGACTAAAACCGCGATGCTGTCTATCAGTCGTGGCCTGGCGCAGCTTACCAAAAACACTGCGGTTACCGTAAATACTATCATAGGTGGGCCTACTTACTCCGAAGGTGTAGCGGGTGCGGTCGGGCAAATTTCAGCAGCACAAAAGCAGCCTGTTGAACAGGTGAAAAAGGACCTGATGAAAACGTTAAACCCCACTTCACTATTACAACGCTTTATTGATCCTTCTGAAATTGCCACGCTGGCAGTATATCTTGCCAGTCCACTGTCAATAGCGACAAATGGCGCTGCGCTGCGTGCAGATGGTGGTGTTCTCAATACTATAATATAAGCTTAGCAGCCGTCTCAAATGAGACGGCTTAATTATCCATAACTGTCATTATTTCTCTATCTGTTTCTTCAATATTTCCAAAGTAACATTCCAGTAAAAAGCTAAATGTCTGTATATTTCTTCTGTTGGGAAATTACTAATTGTTAACGTAAGGATTGTCTGATTTTCTATTGGCGATAATATAAATTCAATAATGGAATAATTCTTCAAATCATCTGGAAGTTTTGATAATGAACTCAGATGATTGTATTGAAGTTTCTCCCCCTGTTCAAATGCTAAGACGGTCCCGTTATTCTCAAAATACATTCCATGTAAATCACCACGAATAATTATCGGGCTTCCTGTTTTCCAGTCTGTAATTACATCAATATCTGTTTCGAACATCCATTTCTTCATTAACACCGGAGTTGTCAATATGTCCCAGACTTCCGGGGCTGAAGCCTGAATAGTAACAGCTTTCTTAAATATTTCGTTGGGTTGCATATTACAAATATAGGTAGTGGCTCAGTTTGATTACATAATCTTTGCGGCAGGTGTCGTTAATCGATAAATACACCTTATCTGACGTGAATATCAGGTGAAGTTAAATTGAAAAACAAATGCTGAACCCATATTCCAAAGCTAAATCAGAGAACTAAACAGTCAGATGCAGTGTATTTATGATTAACAACACCTGACAATCTATGCTGTTATAATATTCAAACTGAGTCACCACCCATATATATTAGAAGGATTTCCCAAAAGAATTAAAGTAACTTTGCCCCCGCTTAATCATCTGGGATTTTATTTAACTACTATGCCTGTCTCTTTTTTTGATAATTCCCCGGAGGTATATGCATTGGCCGAAGGACTTACTTTTTCATTGGAGAATGAACGTCACCCGCTCTGTCTGCTTGCCGCGGAGCAGCTACAATTACACCTGCAGCATCAACAGGAATGGAATCACAACTTCGGTTTATCATCTGAAGCAGAAGGGACCGTTATTGGAAAGATGTTTGGCGTGCTGGTAGTACGAACAGAACAACAGGGACTGGGGTATCTTGCTGCCTTTTCGGGTAAATTAGCCAACGGGAATTACCATGCTAAATTTGTTCCGCCCATCTTTGATGGAATGGCAGAAGGAGGATTCCTGAATGAAGGGATGACAAAACTGACTCAGATTAACGGAGAGATCAATACACTGGAATTAGTTGAAAATGAAACGTATAAAGAAGAAATAAGGTTACTGAAAATATTAAGGAAAACCCATTCGCTCTCTTTGCAGAATAAGATTTTTGATCAATATCATTTTCTGAATAAAGATGGCGAATCAAAAAGTTTAGTGGAGCTTTTTGAAAGTGCCGGTTATAAGAGTCCGCCTGCAGGCGCAGGGGAATGTGCAGCGCCAAAGCTGTTACAATATGCCTTCCATAACAGAATGGAGCCATTAGCCCTGGCGGAATTCTGGTGGGGATTATCACCTAAATCAGCTGCGTGGAAACATGGGCAGTTTTATTCGCCCTGCAAGGAAAAATGCGCACCTATACTGGCACATATGCTTACGCGATGATTAAGGAATTCTTTACCGGAGAAAGCAGGAAAGATCGTAAGGCCAATCCATTTGAAGGCCTATATCTCCATTGAACTTTTTCAAATCGGCCGTGTTACTTTCCATGTATGATAAAAAACTTCATGAAACGATCTTTATTAATACTCCACGGTGCTATTGGCGCCTCTTCTCAGCTGAAAGCTATTGCAGGAAAGCTATCAGTAAATTATGACGTACATCTTTTCGATTTCCCTGGTCATGGTGGAAAAGAACTGCCAGACAAACCGTTCTCTATAGCACTTTTTTCAGCGGCGGTATTGAGTTATATACAGGAGAATAAGCTACAGCAGCTAACTATTTTTGGTTATAGCATGGGTGGATACGTAGCTATGCATCTTGCTAAATATTATCCGGCGTTCATCAACAGGATCATTACACTTGGTACCAAATTTCATTGGGATGAGGCAACTGCCTCCAAAGAAATCAAAATGCTGGATGCTGCTGCCATCGTTGCTAAAGTTCCGGCATTTGCGGCGGCCCTGGAAGAAATGCATGCACCCAATGACTGGAAAGATATCCTGCAACGGACAGCAAATATGCTGATAGAAATGGGCAGAGATAATCCGCTGAAACCGGAAGATTACAAAGAAATAAAAATCCCTTCTTTGATCATGCTGGGCGATAGGGACAGGATGGTTACGCTGGAAGAAACTGTGGCTATATATAAAAGCCTCCCGGATGCACAGATGGCAATGTTACCCGGCACACCTCACCCGGTAGAACAGGTGAATCCGGCATTAGTGAGTTATTTAATTGAAAGAACGTAAAGTATGGAAATGGTTATTTTAAAATCTTGCCAACACCCTCTAGTGGTTCACCCTTTTCAACCTCTTCTGATGTTTTCTTCAGCAGGCCCCACCAGCCGGCAAAACCTAAATCCTTATCAGGCGCTTCATTGGTCAGTGCGATCATATCTTTCCAGGCTTTGCAGTACAGGATGAATTTATTGAGGATATGCAAACGGGAATCTAACGAGGTAGTACTGGCAAAATGTAATCTGATACCTTTTTCCTTTGATAAGGAAAGAATGACCTGCTCTCCCCCTTTTGTAGTAAAAGCATATGCCTGAAGCTCCTCCGGCAGTTCCGTTCTAAACATCCCTTTCTCTATCAATCCTAATGTTTCTAACAGATTGGCGGTAATATAACTCCAGTAGTCTTTTGTAATACTATAAACCTGTGTCCATTTTTCGGTAATAGGCGAGGCCGCAAACTTAGCATCCTGATCAGCGGGAAGCCACATAGCGTATTCAACATCCTTTAAACTGTCCCATTCTATCAGATTCAGCTCCTGTTGAAACTCAACAATAAACCTGGCAAGGGTCTTCCCTGCCGGTTGATTGATGGTTTCCGGTACATGTTTGCTAAAAATCTTTTTGAAAAAGCTCATTGTGCAGGTGTAAAGCGTTTGTAGTATAAATATAATAAATATTCCATAAGTTTCATACTATTAACTGATTTAAACCATTGCTGAGATGGGTTGATTTTAATGAATCAGGCTCACTGCCTTCTTTATATCAAGATCTGTTTTATTCACAATATCTTCTGCACTATACACAACTGTATAAGCAGGAATAACGCCATGCCCCAATACCGGGTGTTTAGCGACCGAGACAAGACGCATCCAGGGAAACTCTACAACAACCCCTGTGTTTGGTAATGTCAAATGCTGGATAGTCCCACCACTGCAACCATCCTCACTCCCGGCAGTTTCCCTTCCGATAAAGACGGCGTTTTTACATTGCGCGGCAATGGCCGTAGCAGAATGTGCTCCTGCAGAGAACGTAGCACCATCAATTAAAACGAATAACTGACCTTTAAAATGATCTGCGCTATCAATGGCGATAGTACTAAGCAAATCTCCAAAGGCAGGTTTAAAATTGATATGATAATAGCTGCCTTCCTTCTCACCGGCACTAAACCCTTCATTAAAACTGGCAGTCCGGGAAGTATCAAAATATTTTTCAAAATGGTTTATCGCAGGATTGGGTATCCTTGACCTTACATCACTGACAATATGAAAAGACGAATCCGCCAGGTAAGTCAATAACTTAGTCGCTATCCTGATATCACCGCCTGTATTATGCCTCAAATCAACGATCAGGTTTTTAATTCCTTTTGTATGTATCTGCTTAAAAGCTTCTTTAAACACAATCGTATCACTATACTGATAACTCTTCACTTCCAGCCATGCAGTGGAAGAGTGCTTTAAGAACCGAAGTGGTAAATCAGCTGCTTCCATCCAGCTTGTATCAATATCAGCTTGTTTTTCAGATATGCTGTTATCTGTTGATCTTTCAAGCTGAATATTTTTCAAAAGACCTTCCTTTGTACGAACAGCGATATGATAAGGGGCTTCCCAGTGATAATATTTATTACAGACATCTTCAAACCCATCATATTCGCTCAGAAATAATTCCTTGAAAGTTTCATTATACCCGTCTCCTGCATACAAATCATATCCATGATCAATTATCTCTGCAACAGGCGTATTATTCATACTTAATATTTCATCACCGGTATTAAGCTCTTTTGCCTGATGAGTAGTGACCCAGGCATGATGGTCCCGCACCAACACTTCAAAAGGCAAATGAGGCTCTTTCATATTTTTATACCCGGCAGAGTGCCTGAGTTGTGTATGTCCGCAACGCAGATGACTCAGCAAAGGATAAACATGACTGATAAAATCAGTTTCGGACATAGGTGCATTGATAGACCTGACGGTTTCCTCATATACTTTCTGTAAACTGTCTACAGGCGTATAAAGACCATAAGCCGGATGTATTTCCTTAATAGACATCCAGAGGATGGAAAGATCATCCTGCATACCTTTTACAGATAATTCCTGATTGGTAGTCCCGGCTGGTCGATGACAGCCTGCGACAATAATAGCTGCCAGTAAATAAAAGATGGTTCTCATTAAGAGTAAAATACAAAAAGTATCTTACTTCTGACAGCCTGTTCCCTGTACTTATTTTACAGGAATTATCATTCCCTCTCCGGTAATATCCAGTAAATGTACATTAGGATGCAACGTGAATACCGCCTGTCTGATCGATTGCATAATTAAAGATAGAAAAGATCGAATAAAAGTGAACATCAACAGATGGAAACAGGGTATACACAGAATAAATGGCATCTATGGGGAAATAAGCGCGTTATTTTGCTTATGAGGAAGATTTTGTTGATATGTATTAACTTAACTTTAACGTTACTGGCATACTCACAGGTGAAGATCAGCGGCACCGTAGTGTCAGAAACCGATGGTAAACCATTGGGGTTTGCCAATGTATTTATCAACAATACAATGAAAGGGGCCACTACTGCCGAAAACGGCACTTTCACGATTAAAGATGTAGCGGCAGGCAAATATCAGCTCATCGCTTCTTATGTTGGGTATGAAACGATCTCTAATGATGTGGAAGTGATCAATGATAATATCAGCATCAGGATCACGATGAAACCCAAAGCAACTGTCTTAAAAGCGTTTGAAGTAAAGCGCGATCCTAACAGAGAGGCATATATCAAGAAGTTTAAAGAAACATTCATCGGAAAAAGTGTCAATTCCAAACTTTGTAAACTAATGAATGATGAAATCCTGGATATAGGATATAATAAGATGGATGACGCATTAGAGGCAACCAGTGATGATTATCTCATCGTAGAAAACAAAGCACTGGGATACCGGGTAAGATTTCTGCTGAAACAATATACGAACTCTGAAAAACATAACTTCATTTCTTACTACGGATATGCATTTTACGAAAACCTGCCTACCAAAAAGAAAGCA
Organism: Chitinophaga oryziterrae; assembly: GCF_009758125.1. Lineage (GTDB taxonomy): Bacteria > Bacteroidota > Bacteroidia > Chitinophagales > Chitinophagaceae > Chitinophaga > Chitinophaga oryziterrae. The sequence goes on along the minus strand of NZ_WRXO01000001.1, from coordinate 139,138 downwards.
CAGAAAAAACTATGGATGGAGAATCGGGAAAAAGCATACCATGGGTCCTCTCTCCACTTCTTCCGTACGCTGATTCAGGGAGATACACAAGAGGAAGGATTTACGATGAATGAGATCATCAGGAAAAAGAGGGTATCAGGATATATAAAAGACTCTGCAACATCCGAAGCGAAGATCATGCTAAGCAGAGATGCTTATGCAGAAGATGATAGTTACGCCAACTATAGAATGCCCGCGCAATTGAAACCATCAGAGTTAATCAGCCAGTCGGATTCTATACCTGAAAAATACATCCTTCACTTCGATCATTTCCTGCTGGTGACTTATACCAAAGAAGAGGAAGAAGCAGGATATGCTAAAACACAGGGCAGAAGACCCCGCTACCAGGAATCAATGATACGGTTTCAAAAACCCTATTGTATTTTCAGTAAAGAAGGATTGTGCGAAGACCCGATGGCTATGATTTTTAGCGGATACTGGGGATGGGAAAAAATAGCTGAACTGGTACCATATGATTATAAATCTAATTAGTGTTTATTATACAACTCAACTACTAATTACCTATATTTAGCCCCATATGTTATTCGAATTTGTAGCCAATCATGATTTCAACTTTCTAAGCAGCTTTGCACAGAAGTTTAATATTCCTTTTGATGGGGAAAAACTCATAATCCCAGCTTCTCTGGGAGAAGGCAGTATTCGTAAAATTGACCTGGGACCGGAGTTTAAACTGCTCCTGCATCAGTATACGTTTAAAGAAGAGTTTGTACTTAAATGTGTAGCACCTGATGATAATCATGACATCATTACTATTCTCTTTCATTGTAATGAAGATCTTGCCAAATTATCCATTGACGGCCATGCACAAATTCAGTTTTCTAAAAACACAGATGCGGCAGTACAGATTACTTCCAGTATACTGGACTCAGAAACCCGCTTCCCTGCTAATAAAGAAATCAACTTTACCGTGGTCGGTATCAGGGCATCACTCCTTAGCTCCCTGTTAAGTACCGACAAGCCCAATAACGCGATACAAATGGTAACAAGCGGTTCCCCTGATTTCCTGTTTTATGAAAGTATGAGTCAGGATATGAGAAAGTTATTACATCAGTTAGCCGATACAAAAGAAGAAATCAATTTAAGCCCCTTTTATTATAAGATCCGGGTACAGGAATTACTATACCTGCTATTTGAAAAGCTGTTAAAGCGGCAACAACGACCTGTTCACAAAGCTGATATAGAAAAGTTGTTCGTTGTGAGAGCAGCCGTGTTATCAGACCTTAGTAATCCTCCCCGTTTGGAGGACCTAGCCAAAATGGCCGACATGAGTGAAACTAAAATGCGTGATTTATTCAAACAGGTATTTGGTAACAGCATTTACAACTATTTCCAGAAAGCAAGAATGGAAGAGGCCGCGTTTAAATTAAAACAAGCAGGCTATTCTGTTTCTGAAGTCGGTTATCAGCTTGGCTTTTCTAACCTGAGCCATTTCAGCCGCTTATTTGAAAAACACATTGGCGTAAAACCTAAAAAATACGCTTCCGGCAAATAGGGCTATTTTTCAGTTGATCCGGGCTATTTTCCCTTTATGCATTGTCAGACATTTGTATCATAAAATTATAAATTATGAACAAGGTACTTACCCCATACGCAAAACTCGGACTCAAGAATCACCTGGTAATGGCCCCTATGACACGTAGCAGAGCTATCAACAACATTCCTAATGAATTAATGGCCGAATATTATGGTCAACGCACAGGCGCAGGACTTATTATAACAGAAGGTACAGCCCCTGCTGCGGAAGGATTAGGATATCCACGCATTCCAGGTGTATTCTTACAGGAACAGATCAATGGCTGGAAAAAAATAACATCCGCTGTGCATGCCGGTAACAGCAAAATCTTCGTACAATTAATGCATACAGGCCGGATAGGTCATAAAGACAATCTGCCTGAAGGAGTGGAACTGGTAGGACCTTCTGATATCAAAGCAGCAGGACAGATCTTTACAGATACTAAAGGGATGCAAAATCATTCCACACCCATAGCCTTAACAACCGCAGGTGTAAAGGAAGTGATCAAACAACATATCACCGCTGCTAAAAACGCTGTTGAAGCAGGCTTTGATGGTATAGAACTGCATGGCGCCAATGGCTACCTGATAGAACAGTTCTTAAATCCTAACGTCAATAACCGTACTGATGAATATGGGGGAAGTATAGAGAAACGTGCAGCGATAGCAATAGAAATGGTCAAAGGCGTTGCAGCTGCTATTGGTAAAGATAAAACAGGCATCCGCTTTTCTCCGTTTAACACATTGGGAGATTTACAACCCTATGAAGAAGAAGAAGTACACCAGACTTATATTTACCTTGCACGGGAAATGGATAAAACAGGCATCGCCTACATCCATATTGGCGTATCTGCAAAGATCCCTCAAAAAACACTTGATGGAATACGTGCAGCATTTAAAGGCACTATTATACTTTGTAACGGACTTACTCCTGCCACTGCCGAACAGACTTTAAACAATGGCTTCGCTGATCTGATTGCCTTTGGAAGGGCTTTTCTCGCCAACCCTGATCTGGATAAACGTATTGCAGATAATGCAACATTAAATGCTCCGGATTTTGCAACGGCTTATACACCAGGGGCAAACGGTTATACAGATTATCCGGTATTGAACAGGCTTTGAAACAGGTTCTGAACAGGCTTATCCTCCGTTTTTAAACGTAGGATAAGCCTGTTCAGAACCTGTACTTCCTTATCTGATCTCTATATCTCTATATCTCTGCGCTGTTTGTACTATATTCGAACCTTAATACACTCAATTATGCCAAGAGATTACATGTTAGATATGGTGGAAGAATTTGGACGTACGCTCAGGGCAGTCCTTGATCTGAAGAACGAAAATCCTGTAAAAGCTATGGAGATCATCGCTACTGCTTTTCATGGAACAAAGTTCAGGGATAAAGCATTCTTTGATAGTCTGAGTGCAGATCAACTGGGAAAGTTCATAGAAGAGAACAATATAGATTACAGATCACTGGACCTGTTCATAGATCTTCTTTTAGAAGAGATAGATATCATTGCAGATAAAAAGCTATTAATATCTAAAGTTGATTTCCTCATTCAGTACACCTATCAGAAGGAAAGAGAGCACAAGATATTTTCACTCAAACGCAACCAGCAGCAGGAAAGATTAAAACATCTTTTACAACGTTAACCCAATACATTAAAATTCTCTCTATGTTGTTTTTTTGTTAAATCTGGTTGAAAAAATATAGTATCTTGTATATGTTGTTAAAGATTGACCGCCCGATTGTTTAAGTGTAGCCATTAATCACCAATAATATAAAGATGTATCAACCAAATCTAAATCTAAACAAGATAGTCTTGTGCTTTCTGGTCTATTGTTTCCTTTTTGCAAAAACCCAGGCCCAGGTAACGACCGCCACCCTGAGCGGTATTGTGAAAAATGAAGCAGGACAAGCACTTCCCGGCGCTACGGTGAGAGTAGCCTTCAACGATGCCGGTATTAATAAAGGATTGGTTACCAAATCTGATGGTAGCTTCCTCGTCCCCAACCTTCGTGTAGGCGGCCCCTATACGGTTACCGTTTCTTTCACAGGCTTCGCTACACTCACGGCCTCCAACATATACCTCAACCTGGGGCAAAACACCGCCCTCGATCTGCGCCTGAATGAGGCAGCAGGTAAACTCAATGAAGTAGTCATCAGCGGACGCTCCACCATTTTCAACGATCAGCGCACCGGCGCCTCTACCAATATCAGTGCTACACAAATCCGTCAACTGCCTACTATCTCCCGCTCTGCGGATGATTACCTGCGCCTGACGCCATCGGCTTCCCCTACCTATAACGGGATCTCTTTTGCAGGTAGAAACGGGCAGTATAACAACTTCTCCCTGGACGGAGCCGTGTTCAACAACCCGTTCGGACTGGATGCCCCTACTCCCGGTGGACAAACAAACGCACAACCTATTTCCCTGGACGCTATTGACCAGATACAGATTAACATCGCTCCTTATGATGTGACACAATCTGGTTTTACCGGTGCAGGTATCAACACCGTTACCAAAAGCGGTAGCAACAAATTCGCAGGAACAGTATACGCCTTCTACCGCAATGATGCCATTTCAGGTAATAAAATAGATGGTCAGAAACTGACCGTACCTACACTTGATCATTTTCAGGGAGGATTTTCACTGGGCGGAGCCATCAAAAAAAATAAACTGTTCTACTTCGTCAACTTCGAAACAGAACAACGAAAAGACGGAGCCAGCGCTTATGTAGCCAGGAATAATTCCAATGCAGGGGATGTAACGACTTCCCGCGTTCTACAATCTGACCTGGACGCTGTAAGCAAACTGCTGTTCGATAAATACAGTTATGTAACCGGTCCTTATCAGAATTATGACCTCAAACGCAGCAACTATAAATGGCTGGCTAAAATCGACTGGATCATCAGTGATAAACATACCCTCTCCTTTACTTATAACGGACTGGATGCCAAACAGGATAAACCAGCGCATCCTAACGCTATTAACCGCCGCGGACCGGATGCCATTACCCTGCAATTCAAAAACTCAGGTTATGAAATGGTCAATAAGCTCAACTCATTCGGCCTGGAACTCAAATCCAACTTCAACAGCACCTATTCAAATAAGCTAAGGGCAGTATATACCTCTTTCAGAGATAAGCGTAACCCTTTTTCTACCCCTTTCCCGGTGCTGAATATCACTAAATACAACACGCCTTATATAGTAGCCGGTTATGAACCGTTCTCCATTAATAACGTACTGAACCAGGACGCTTTGCAGTTAACTGATAACTTCAATATCGTACTACCCAAACATACACTCACCATAGGCGCTTCCTATGAACAGTTCAAATTCGGCAACTCCTTTAACCTTACCGGCTTCGGATTTGATGTGTTTACACCTGTAGATATCAGTACCTTCCTCACCAACGCTGCTGCCGGTGCTTACGATGCCACTGTGGCCTATGATAAAAACCGTGCGGCGGCAGACCAGTGGACCTGGTATTACCTTACTGTTGGTCAGGCTTCGGCATATGCACAGGACGAATGGACCCCTGCCAGCAACTTTAAACTGACTTACGGTGTTCGTTTTGATAAAGCACTCTATTACCCGGGCAAAGCCAGTTATAAAAGCCCGAACGTAAATACAGACGGGACCTTCGCAGGAACCTATGTAACCGGCTCCCCTACCGTCCCCAATTCTGATAACTTAACATTATACGATGAAAACGGAAACCCTGTAAAGAACGGCCCCGGACAGGAAATAGATAATACCCGTATGCCCAGCGGCAAGATCCTCGTATCTCCCCGCTTAGGTTTTAACTGGGATATAAAAGGAGATAAAACAGTGCAGCTGAGAGGTGGTACAGGTCTGTTCACCGGCCGTTTCCCTTTTGTATGGGTGGGTAATGCCATCGGTAACCCATTTACGGGTTATTACAATGTAACAGCGCGTAATTTCAAATGGCCACAGATATGGCGATCTAATATCGGTCTGGATTACAAACTGCCAACAGGGACCATCTTAACAGCAGATGTGGCTTATTCCAAAGATGTAAACTCAATGATGGTGCGTGATTACGGATTAGGTACCCCCACCGGTGTATTGAATTCCAGTACTGGTGATAACCGTAACGTATACCTGGCAAGCGATAAAGGCAATACATCCACCTATGTGTTCACCAACACAAAAATCGGCTATTCCTTCAACACCTCATTCCAGGCCCAGCAGACATTCAGAAAGGGCTACTTCCTGATGCTGGGATATAATTATCTCATCGCTAAAGATGCCAGCTCTATCTCCGCAGAGATTTCAGGGGATGCTTTCGACCGTAACCCTGTAATTGGCAATGCCAATAAAGCGGTAGAATCTACGTCCCTGTATGGCAACACTCACCGCATCGTACTGGCAGGTATCAGGAAATTCGAATATGGCAGCGGCAAATATGCGACTATCATTTCCTTTTTCAGCAACTGGACCAGCGGTAACCGCTTCTCTTATGTATATGGAGGAGACCTGAACAATGATGGTTCTGCTGCCAATGACCTGATGTATGTGCCTACCAGGGCAGAAATCGGACAGATGAACTTTGCCCCTTTAACAGATGTTGAAGGAAATGTACAGGATGCCGCTGCACAAGGTGCTGCGCTGGAAGCCTTCATCGGACAGGATAAATATCTGAGCAAACACCGCGGACAGTATACCGGCAAATATGCAGGGGTAACCCCATGGTTCAGTCAACTGGACCTTCGCATTCTGCAGGACTTCAAGTTCAAAAGCAGCGGTAATACATTCCAGGTAAGCCTGGACGTGGTGAACCTGGGTAACCTGATCAGCAGTAAATGGGGATTACGTAAATATGCCAGTACTACCGGCTACTATCAGCCCCTTACCTATGCCGGCAAAGACACCAATGGCAAAACCATCTACCAGTTCGACCCTTCCCAGAAAAACACCTTCACGACCAGCCCCGACCTGCCTTCCAGATGGCAGCTCCAGCTGGGACTACGATATATTTTCTAGTTGTAGAAAAGCCGCCGGAAAAACCTGGCGGCTTTTTTATTAGCTTTACACGACCGACCAAAATGGAATGCATCAGCTAGAAAATGAGAAGGAGTTGCTTCAACGCATAGCCGGCTCCAGCCAGGAAGCGTTTAAAATATTGCATGATCACTATGCCAGACATGTGTATGGACTGGCACTCCGTTTAATGAAATCACCGGAATTAGCGCAGGACCTTACCCAGGAAATCTTCGTAAGGGTATGGGTAAAACGGGAACTACTCTCTGATATTCAGCAATTCAGACCATGGCTGAATACCATCTCCAGGAATATGGCGCTGGATTACCTCCGTAAAAAGGTGGCCGCTCCTTCCAATGAGGAGTACATGATCAACTTCTTCAGCGACCTCACTCCTTCTGCAGAAGAGAATCTTGCATTGAAACAACTGGAAGGCGCTATCAGACAAGCCGTAGACCAGCTATCACCACAACTGAAAACAGCATTCACGCTCAGCCGCTTCCAGGGACTCACACATATGGAAATAGCGCAACGGATGAATATTTCACCCATCACTTCTAAAAGTCACCTTGTCCGGGCACTGGCAATTATTCGTAAATACCTGGAAGAGCATTATCCTGACATTGCATTGGTGGTCATTTTATACCTGACGCCATTTTTTTTCAATTAGCATGCATTACCCCCCTATATATATTTCGTCTTATGAGTATGTACATTTCTGACGAGGATTTTAAGGTCTTGTTTCAAAAGTATGTCGATGATACGATGACACCGGAAGAATTCCGGCAGTGGCGTATTATGCTATTGGATGAAGCCAATACGGCCCGGCTGGATGAGATGCTGGAAGCACTGGCAGCAGTGGACCAGTCGGAATACGGAAAGGATGCTTTCATATATGGGCCACAGAAGGTACGCAGCCTGCGCATCTGGTGGGCCGCCGCCGCAGCTTTACTGGTAGTAATAGGTATAGGCTTTTTGCTCAGACAACGGCCTGTTTCCCATCCGCAACTGGCAGAGAAATACGATATAGCACCTGGCAGCAAGAAAGCAGTATTAAAACTGGCAGACGGATCAGTGATCACGCTGGATAGCGCGTCAAAAAGAGAAATACACCAGGGAAATACCACCGTGCAACAGGTACACGGACAATTAAACTATACCGGCACAGAGGACGTAGGTATCAATATACTCACCACTCCCCGGGGTGGACAGTTCCAGGTAGTATTACCTGACGGGACCAGGGTATGGCTGAACGCAGCCTCTTCCCTTACCTATCCTACCGCTTTCAAAGGAGCCGTAAGACTGGTAGAAGTAAGCGGGGAAGCCTATTTTGAAGTAGCAAAAGACGACAGGAAACCATTCAGGTTAAAGATCAATAAGCAGGACAATTACATAGACGTATTAGGGACACATTTCAATATAAACGCATATACCGATGAAGATGCCATCCGGTCTACATTACTGGAAGGACGTATCAAATTCAACACAACATTATTATCTCCCGGCCAGCAGGGCGTTTTACAGGCCGGAACAGTACGCGTACTGAACACCGTAGATACAAGCGCTGTAATGGCCTGGCGCAACGGAATTTTCAATTTTGAGGGACAACATCTGAAAGAAGTAATGCGTCAGTTGTCCAGATGGTATGACATCGATGTAGTATATGAGCAGGATGTGCCTGATGTTGTTTTCGGAGGTAAAATATTACGTAATATAAGTCTTACACAATTACTCAAGATCCTGGAAGACGCAGACATTCATTTCAGACTTGATAAAGGGGGGAAATTAATTATACAGCCAAAATAGAGGACCAACCATCATTAAAAAAACGAAAACCGGAAGTGGTTCGAAGCACTTCCGGCTATTAGTTCGGACTCAAATTAAATTTCAACTACGAGAATTTTATTATCAACCAAACCAAACGCAATTTATGCAAAAAAATGCTTGCTGTGGCCACCTGCCCTGGTGGAGGCATCGTTACATTACCAAAATCCTGTTCGTAATGAGGCTCACTTTTTTACTGCTGACCGTTACTTTTTTAAGTGTTCATGCGTCCGGTGTTTCGCAGAGTATCACACTTTCGGGTAAAGAATTATCCCTTAAAAAGATCTTTTCTGCTATTGAACAGCAAACCGGCTATGTCGTTTTCTACAACAGTGAATTGTTGAAAGAAGGAAAACCCGTTACCGTACAGGCCGAGAACATGCCATTATCAGCATTCCTGGACGCCATGTTCAAAGATCAGCCACTGACATATAAGATTACAGACAAGGTGATTGCATTGTCGGCAAAACCTACGCCTGTCCTCATTTATTTCAGTCCGAAAATACAGAACGAAGTAAGCGGTAAGATACTGAATGCAGTGAACAATGAGCCTATTGCATCTGCTACCATAAAGGTAAAAGGACAAGCCACAGGCGTGATCTCTGATGCCGGCGGTAATTTCAGATTAAACGCCACACCTGGAAATATACTGGTCATCTCTTCTTTACAATATGAAACACAGGAGATAAAAATCATCCCTAATCAGCCTTTCCTTACCATCATGATGCATCCATCTGTGACCAAACTGGAAGAAACAGTGGTAACAGCATTTGGTATAGAAAAGAGCGCTAAAGAAATAGGGTATAGTGTGGCTAAAGTGAGTGGTGAGGATATTAACCGCGCCAACTCCGGGAACCTGCTGACTGGTCTTGCAGGTAAAGTATCCGGATTGAACATCGCCACTCAGAGTGCTGACATGAATCCACAGATGCAGGTTCTGATCCGTGGGATCCGCTCTTTCGGAGCATCCAGCAATAACCAGCCGCTGTTCATCCTGAATGGCACCCCGCTTTCATTTGGTTCTGATCAGGCTTCTGCCAGTCTGATTATGGACTTTATCAATAACATCAATCCTGCTGATATAGAGAACGTAACAGTATTGAAAGGCGCGAATGGTACGGCCTTGTACGGACCGGAAGGGGTGAACGGCGTAATCATTATCAGTACTAAAAAAGGACAGAAAGGAAAACCTGTTATCAATTTCCGCAACAGCATCAGCTTCCAGCGCCTCGATTTCCGTAATGATAAAAGCAAACAACGCCGCTTTGGTACCGGTACCGGGCTCACAGATACTGATGGTAATGGTATATTCAGCGCTACAGATGTAAACGGATGGGGGCCTGCTTATGATGGCCATCTGGTGTCTATCGGAAGACCAGATGAAAACGGGAATTTTCAACAGGTGACTTATTCTGATAAAAAAGATGCCAGACGTTTCTTCAATGTAGCCCGTACTGTACAAAACAACCTTTCCGTATCACAATCAGATGCAAACTCCGATTTCTATTTAGGCTTAAATGAAGCAACCCAGACAGGCCTGGTCCCTGGCGATAAACAGGATGCTACCAATATCTTTTTCAGCGGAGGCAGAAAGATGGGGAAATTCAGTGTACAGATCAATCTGAATTATTCCCGCGTCAGTTCTGTAAAAGGACCATCATTCGATAATTTGCTCAGTACGCCTACCTATATTCCTTTACTGAGTTATAAAGACTATAATAATAATGAATGGGCTGATAATAATCACTACTGGTCGGATAATGATGTAATGAGCCCTTACCAGAGAGCCGCCAATTTTAAGAAAAGGTCCACAGATAATGCAATCGTAGGAGGGCTTGTACTAACTGCCAAACCTCTCCCATGGTTAACGATAACGGACAAACCGGGTGTAGTATACGACGGTATTTATCAAAAGGCTACAACTGCTCCCGTTAACTTCTCAGACTTTGCTAAATTATATGGAGGCTACAATCGTTACAGGGACCAGCTGGCAGGTCTGCAGGAACAAACCCGTACTAACAGTACATTGAATAATGACCTGTTAATAACAGCGCTGAACCATGCTGGTAACTTCAACTTCCGTACAACTATCGGCAACTCTGTAAAAGAGAACTATTACAAGCTGCTGTCAGGATCCGGTAATCCAATCGTTCCTGTATATAACCTCGGTTTCTCCCGCGATATACCATATGGTAGTGAAGAATCTTTACTCACCCGTAATTATTCTTTCTTCGGTACTTCAGGTATTGGTTATAAAGACAAGGTATTCCTGGAACTGATGGCACGCAACGACTGGGATTCCAAACGTGCAAGAGTGGGTCGTGGAAAGGACCTCTATCTGGGAGGTAATACATCTGTGATACTGAATGAAGTAATTCCTTCATTAAAACAATACCGCTGGTTAACACGTCTGCAGGTGCGTGCTGCAGTAAATACCACGGCTAACATGAATATAGAGCCGTACCAGTCAGAACGCACATTGATGCTGGCATATTCCAACAATTTCCCTTATCCGGGTACATCAGACCAGGGAGTACTTAGTTATATGTACATGGAAGGTAATCCCAATCCTTTCCTTAAACCGGAAAAGATCCTCAGTCAGGAGTACGGAGCCAGTGTAAGTTTATGGAAAAACCGGGCATCACTGGACTTCACTTATTATACACAACGTAATAACGGGGTGATCATGAAAGTGAAAATTCCATGGTTAAGCGGTGGTAGTACGATAGATAACCTGGGAGTAATGAGAAACTACGGATGGGAAGCAGATTTGAAATTCGCTCCCATCATCCAGACAAAAAGCGGATTCGTATTCAGCGCTGATGTAAGACTGGCAATGAATGATAACAAGGTAATATCTATCAGTAATGCCTACGATGGTTCATTCCCGCTGAAAACAGCCTACTATGGCAGTAACTATGGTATTGTTGCCCGTACAGGACACCGTGCCTTTGAATACCAGGTATACGACTTTAAAAGAGATCCGAATGGAAGGGTGATCGTGGACAAGACTACCGGTATGCCCGATACAGATATGGATAAGGATATCTATTCCGGCAGAACACTTCCCAAATATACCGGTGGTATGAACCTCAACTTTTCATACAAAGGGTTTTCACTGGCTGTACTGGGAGAATTTAATACCGGCGCGATGCATTATTCTGACCTTGGCCAGTACGATGTTCAATATGGTATGAGTGTATATACTACCTACAACGACCGTAAGCCTTTTATCTTCCCTAATTCTTCTTATGATGATGGTACAGGTAAATACATCCCTAACAAAGATGTATATACGACAAATACGAACCAGGAACTATATAGTCATTATACCAACTCTTCCGTCAACTATCTCACTAAAGCAGACTTCTTTAAAATAAGAGAAGTAGTAATCGGTTATGAACGTTACTTTAAAACTAAAACGATCAGGAAGCTTAACCTAAGTATATACGGCAGAAATGTATTCAACTTCTATTCAAAGGATAATATCTATGGTGATCCACAGTTGATTAAAGGTCCTGGTGACAGAGGTTACAGAACTATTCCGGATAACCTTACAGGTTCTGCCGGCGGCGTTTCTACTGTTCCCGGCGTTGCACAATATGGTTTTATCACTACAGTAAGTTTCTAAATAATAATCCTACTACAATGTTTAAAAGATATAAAATTATAGCCATCATCCTTTGCTCCTTTTCTGCGACAAGTTGCAAAAAAGGCTGGATCGATATCAATTATAATCCGCTTCAGCTAACTGAAACGAATGCTACACCAGACCTCATGTTACCAAATATGCTGATCAACAGCATGTCGGCTGTGAATAATGATATGATAGCCGAATGGATGGGATACTGGGCTTACGGACAATATCCCTCAGGGCAGTCTTATCTGACTTATTACATGATGGATAACAGTCAGTTTGGAAGTTCTTCTCCTGATGTAACACTTTTTCTTTTTGAAAAAAATGCACAGCAACATGGTCAGCCTTATTATTCAGGTATCGCCAAGGTGCTGAAAGCGCTGCAATGGAGCCGTGCAGTTGATAACAACAACAATATGCCCTACCAGGATGCGGGCAATATAGAGATCAGGAAACCACGTTATGATAATGGTCAGTTCATTTATGAAGACCTGATGAAACAGCTGGACTCTGCCATCATACTTATTCACGATGCACAACAGGACAAAGCGCTTCATATAAGTGTAGCAGACATCATGTTCCATGGTAACAAAGACAAGTGGTTCAGATTTATCAATACCCTGAAGTTACGTCTGCTCATGCACCAGGCATGCAGATCAGACAGGGAGACCTATATCAAAGCAGAACTGGCTAAAATCGTGGCACAAGGTTCAGGCTTTCTGGCCAGTGGAGAAGATGCTGATATGAACCCAGGGTTTACAGTAGATAAACCCTCAAAATATTACGCAAGATATTCTGCATATGATGTTTACAACCGTTATAGTCTTAACATAGGTAACATCTGGATTAACAACTGGGAAATTGCATCTGCCAATGTAACAGCGCTGAACATGCTGAAGGAAAACAATGACCCGCGTCTTGGATTCTTTTATGGCCCCGCACGTGTGCCATTACCCGCAGGCGCTCCCGAACCATTTACCCAGCCCGGCGATCAGCAATACAGGGGGAATAAATACGGACTACCAATTGATGAAGCAATATACCCTTATCAGCGCACAGAATATGTATCTCAGGTAGGAGGAGTAAGGACTTACCGTACAGCCGTTTCTCCCGTATCTACCGGTATTGTAAAAGGATATGACATGGACTGCTGGATCATGACCAGCATAGAAAGCCTTTTCTTACAGGCAGAAGCTATCCAGAGAGGCTGGATGACAGGTGATCCTGAAACCGCTTATAAGAACGCAGTGAAAGAATCTTTCCGCTGGTTGAATGTTGGCGGTAACAGCAATACACCTTCATTATCAGATGCGGCTTTTGATAACTGGTATACATCCGAAGTATCTAATGCAAAAGTCAACTGGGCTGCTGCTACAGATAAATATAAACTCCTGATGTTCCAGAAATACATGGCCTTTAATGGGATCGAACCATTTGAATCATGGGTAGACTATCGCCGTAATGGCGCATTCCCTGACATCCCGTTGTCTTATGATCCGGGCAGAGTGGGTAACACAATGCCTGTAAGGGCTCCTTATCCTGTGCAGGAATTAATACAGAATAAAGAGAACCTGTTGGCACAGGGAACAATAGACATATTTACCAGTAAGATCTGGTGGATGCCATAATCATCTTTCAAAACAACTATTTATTATGATAAAATTTTGTTGCAGCATCGCAACATTGGCGATACTATTGTCTGGCGTGGCCAATGCACAGGTAGTTCCACTGGACCCCGGGGTGACAGTAGGCAAACTGCCAAACGGATTCACCTATTATATCAGGAAGAATAATACGCCCGAACAAAGAGCCGTCATGTACCTCGTGAACAAGGTAGGTTCAATACTAGAAACTGATGAACAGCGTGGGTTAGCACATTTCCTGGAACATATGGCATTTAATGGTACCGCCCATTATCCAAAGAATGAACTGGTAGATTATTTACAAAAGGCAGGTGTGCGCTTCGGCGCAGACCTCAATGCCTATACTGGTTTTGATGAAACAGTATTTCAATTACCGGTATCTACTGAGGATAAAACCGTTTTCCGCAATGCCATACAGGTAATGCGCGACTGGGCACAAAGCGTTACCCTCAGTGATGAGGAGATAGATAATGAAAGAGGGGTGATCCTCGAAGAGAAACGCCAGAAGTTAGGCGCTTCCCAACGCATACAGGCAATGACAATGCCGCTGGCGGTGAATCAGTCTTTATACGCAGACCGTCTGCCTATAGGCACTGAAGAGGTACTCCGCAATTTCAAACATGAAGAGTTGCGTGAATTCTACCACGACTGGTATCGTCCGGACCAGCAGGCATTGATCATTGTCGGAGATGTAAATGTGCAGCAGGTGGAAAAAACAATTAAGTCCATGTTCTCCGATCTGCGTGTACCCGCCCATCCACGGGAAAGGAAACATGTGACTATTCCGCTTACCGGCAAAAACCAGTTCCTTACGCTCACTGATCCGGAGCTGGTGACCACACGTTTTCAGGTAACCATGAAACGCCCTGCACTGGAAATGAAAACCAGGGAGCAGTTTACAGAAAGCCTGAAAAGAACACTGTTCAATATGATGATCAGTAACCGTCTCAATGAACAGGCACAGTTAGCAGCTGCGCCTTTCTTAAGCGCAGGTGGCAGTGTGGGCCAGATGATGGCCAACCTCGATGCTTTCAGCGGCCAGGTGGTCTTAAAACCAGGTCAAACCGAAAGGGGTATCAAAGCCTATTGGACAGAACTGGTACGTGTACAGCAGTACGGTTTTACGGAAACCGAACTACAACGGGCAAAAATCAACTTCATGAGTAGCCTGGAGCTGAATTATAAAGAGCGTGAAAAAACACCTTCCGAAGCTTATGTACGGGAATATGTGGACCATTTCCTGCACGATGTCGGTAGCCCGGGAATCGCCTATGAATATGCATTGTATAAGTCTGTAACGGATACACTGACGGTAAAAGGTATCCCTCAATACTTCAGCGATATCAACCGCGACATCGTCATTACAACGAATGATAAACAAAAAGACTCACTGCCGTCAGAAGCGATGGTTTCTTCCTGGTTAAAGGAAGCGGCGTCTGCACCGCTAACTGCTTATGTAGATAAAACAATCAACAGAACGGCATTACTGGATAAAGCACCGGTACCAGGTACCATTACCAGCGAGACTTTTATAAAAGACCTGGGCATAACAGATATCGTGCTAAGCAATGGCATGAGGGTATTATTGAAACCTACTACTTTCAAGAAAGACCAGGTTGCATTCCAGGGATTCGGTCCGGGTGGCTTATCACTGGTAAGCGATGCTGATTTTTACGCAGGCAGTATTGCTTCAACATTGATTTCTGCCAGCGGAGTAGCGGATATGTCCCAGCAGGAATTACGTAAAATGCTGACAGGCAAAAACGTCTCTATATCTCCTTTTATAGGGGAAATATCCGAAGGCATTTCAGGAGGCGCTTCTACCGAAGATCTGGAAACTGCATTGCAACTGACATACCTGTATTTCACCAGTCCGCGTAAAGACCCTGTTGTATTTAATAACATGATAGAACAGGCCCGTTTGTCCTATTCATCTAATAATAACTCTCCCAGGAAAATATACGGAGATACGCTCTCTGCTATATTAGGCAATTATCATTTCCGTAAAGTACAAATGCCACTGGAGCAGTTGAATGCATTAGATGCTGATCAGGCCATGGCTGTTTATAAAAGCAGGTTCAGTGACGCCAGCAATTTCACTTTCACCTTTGTAGGTAATTTTGATACGGCCACCATTAAGCCACTGTTAGAAAAATACCTGGGGGCGTTACCTGCATTGTATAAAAATGAAGCATTAAAAGACCTGCAGCTTGATTACCCCCAGGGAAGGATATCCCGCAAGATAGTGGCAGGTAAAGAGCCACAGTCTATCGTAACACTGGCATTCAGTGGCACGTTCAAATACGACATGACAACATCCGACCAGATGAAAGCCCTGGCAGGTATATTAACCATAAGGCTTACGGAACGTTTACGCGAACAGGAAGCAGGTGTATATAATGTGAACGTTAATGCCAACACACGTAAACTTCCTACAGGAGAATACATCTTCATGATCAATTTTATCTGTGATCCACGTAATGTTGAATCGCTGATCCTTAGTGCAAACAGTGAGATCATGAAATTGAAAACAGAAGGACCTGCAGAAGATGATATCACAAAATATAAAGCAGGATATAAATCCAGTGCTGAAAGAGCTTTGAAAGATAACGGTTTCTGGTTAAACTATATTTCTTCTTCACTGATGAACCAGGAAGCTTTACAATTACCGGACATAAAGAACAGACAACAGAAAATTACCGCAGAAAGTCTACAACAGACTGCCGTGAAATACTTAAACAACTCGAATTACATCCGGGTGATTCAAATACCAGTCAATTGAAAATAATATTCCTTTTACTAATAACTTTTTCCTGTGCAGCATATGCACAGGAAAAAGTTTCAGACACCGTTAAGACCGTCAATCTCAAAAGTATTGAAGTAAAGGCATCCAAAGCCGTTTTTTCCATACGTCATGATACCCTGGTATTTGATGCGACCGCATTTAAGTTATCTCCCAATGCAGCAGTAGGTGATCTTTTAAAGAAATTACCCGGAGTAGTGATAGACAAAGACGGCAATATTACCGTGAACGGTAAAACCGTTAATAAGATACAGGTAGATGGCAGGAATTTCTTTGGAGATAATAAAGATGCTGCTACCAGATACCTGCCAGCCGACATTATAGACAAGATAGAAGTAGCGCCCACAAAAACCATCGCACAACAACGTTCTTTATCCGTGAAGCCCCCTTCTGAAGATGTTACCATCAACCTTACCCTGAAGAAAAATAAGAATACCGGTATAATAGCGAATCTGACCGCCGGCGCAGGTACCCGCAACAGATACAATGCAGACGGAATGATCAACTCCTTTCAGCAACCTGTTCGGGTTAGCGTAATGGGAGCCGTATCCAATGTGGAGGGTGGTTCCGGTAGCAGAATAATGATGGCGGGCCCGGGTTCAGGCAGCAGCGGACTATCCACACGACAAACAGGAAGTATTAATTTAAATATGGGCCGCGCTTCTGATCTTACTTATAGTTATAATGGAAGAACAAACACCAGTGAACAGCAGACAACACGCCTTAACCTGATACCGGGAAACAGCTTTACCAGCAACAGTAATGACAGGACTCAAAATCGTTCTGATCAGCACCAGGTATATGCTGGTATTACCTATGAAAAGGACACCCTTACTGTATGGAATTTCAGGCCAACATTTGGCATAGGAAAAACAAACAATGCCAGTGTCAGTAATGAGATATCAACTACTGCCGAAGGTAAAGTGTTGAATACATTATTCTCTCAGATGGATACGCATGGTAATACGCTAAGCGTAGGAAGTGACATCTCATTCAATAAGACCAGTCGTAATAAAAAAGTGAATCTCAATACTTCATGGCGGTTCGGGTTAAATAATAAAGATGAAGATCAGCACAATTTTAATGTGATCAGTCAGCAGGATTCCAGTAATCAATATGTACATGTACGCGAAAATGATCTCAACAATAACTTTACTTTTAATTTATCTGCTGATATAGGAAAGGGTTTTGTAGCTGCGCTGGATTATACATTGGATGCGATATATAATAATCAACTCCGGGATGTAATGAATGATAGTACATTATCCGGCAGTAGTAAGAGTTACAGTTTTGCGCATGCACCATCTGTTCAAATTGCCTGGAAAAATGATCGTATGAGCATTGCACTGAATTCAGGTATGCGCTTTACGCAACAACAAAACCGTTTAAAAGATTCTGTCATCAATATTCATCAGCAGCAGTTCTCTCCTAATCTTCAGTTTAATTATAATTTTAGTCAGAGCGGTCACCTGTCTACAGGCTATGCCGTTTCTTCTTCCGCACCTTCTGCAGAACAGTTATCATCAGTAGTGGACAACTCCAATCCTTTGTTTGTAAAGAAAGGTAATCCCGGACTTAAAAGTTCCTTTACGCAGAACATCTTTAGCAATGTATTTTATTATAATCCTGCCAATGCGATCAGTTTAAATGCAATGGGCAATGCATCCTTCTTCCGTAACCAGATCGTGAGCGACCAGTATTATGATTCTATTGGAAGGCAAACCAGTACTTATCAGAATGTGAGCGGCGCCTGGATGTTTAATGTGAATGCCAATTTCAGTGTACGGAAGCAGTTGAATAACTGGAATATCAGCACCAGTGTAAGTGCCGGTAGTGGCAGGACCAATAACATAGGTTTTGTATTAAGACAGAAAAATGTTTCTGTAGAATGGAAGAGCAGGGGTAGTATCTATTGCTCTATAGATTTTAAGAAACTGTTCACCTTATCTCCTTCTTATAATATAGAGTTGAATAAAACGACTTATTCCCTGCCGGGCATTGACGATATAAGTTATACCACTAAATCTGTTCGTTTGGACTGGCTGTTAACGCCTCTGAAAAGAATAGAGATCTCAGGAGATATGAATTATACTAATCATTCCCGTCTTCCCGAAGTGTTTATCTGTAATAGTGCAGCAGCCTGTAAATTCTTTAAAAAAGAGCAATTGGTATTGAAGTTCAGTGTGAATGACATTTTCAATAACAACAGGAACATTTCCCGAACGACAACAGCCACTTATATAGAAACAAAACAGGTGAATGCGTTGCAGCGCTATATGATGATCAGTTTACAGTTTTTCTTCGGACAGATGTCCGGAGGAAGAGGAGTTATTACCCGGGCGATAGCGCTTTAACGATATTTCCAGCAACAGTATGCACATCAAAGATGTGCATACTGTTTAGTCTACCAATGATGCTTTTACAGGTTGTTGCAGCACATATCCTTTACTGCCTCCTTTATACACATATCGTTCTTCAGCCATGAATTTACCTTGTTTCTTACCCTTTATCAATGCCGTAACTTCCTCCGGCAGACTTTCCACATCTGTAGACCGGTACGTTCCTTTTATGGTAATGACGATATCACGGAAGAACCTTTTATCACTTGGCGGGACGCTATATTCACTTGTCCATACAGATCCTTCTTCTTCGCCCCCTTCCGTGCGTTCAATACCATAAGCAGCCAGTACCTGCTGATAAGCGCCATTTGCGCCTGCAATCAGGAAAAAGGCCCCATCGAACGGCCCACCGCCGCCCCCGTTGCTATGTTTTAACATAAATGCGTACTGATCATGCCCTATCAGCAAAGCCGTCGGCTTAGGGCATTGGGAGAATGCGCCGTAAGCAGCAATAGCCGGCTGAAAGAATTTCAACACCCATTTACCATTTACCAACACAAACTTGGCTAATCCCAGTACTCCACCGGTAAAACGTGACGTTTGCGCGCCATCAGGATCAAATGCAGAATGATTGAAACTAATGACTTTATACCTTGTCCCCGAAGAGTCACTGTAACTCATAATATTGATCAAACGTGTAGCCACGCCATCCTCAAAGGGGAAAGGAGAATTGCTGTCTTCGTTTACATCCGTATAAGGTTTTGCAACGCAAGTCTTACATTCCCAGTTGATCATATCATTGATATACTGGTCCTTAGACAGGTTAGCATATTTCCCCGGAAAGAGTTTCAACAATGCTTTGGTAGCATCAAAAGGGTCCGGCATTTCAAGCGTACGATTCTGCTGTAGAATAGTATCGCTTACATTTTTCATTTTTAACTCATCCTGTGCGAAGCAGGTCGTTACAAGGAAAAGAGGCAGTAGGAGGCAGGTATATTTCATCTATTCGAACAATTCTGAATATGAAAGTAGTGAAATTTAAATATTATTCACTTACAACCTGGCAGCTTTATGAATGCGTCAGCTGAAATTCGCCGACATCTTCTCCAGGTACTCCTCAACAGGCACAGAATTCCTCAACGCCATTAAATTATTCCCCATCTGCCCGATCACTGTGCGGAACTTGTTACTCTTTCCCGTTGCCAGATCAGCAATTGCATTCACAATCATCCCCGGATCATCCACGAGGCTCGCATCTCTGCTGGTCATAAGTCCTTTTAACTTATTGGTAAGCTCATCATAAGCCGTAATGGAAGAACTTTCATTCCAGGAAATATTTTCTACAAAGTTATTCCCTGTTGAGCCGCCCTGTTCAATCAGCCGGAGAGAGATATTCAGTGGTTTTAACTCGTAATAAAGCCCTTCTGTTAAGCCTTCCAGTGCAAATTTGGACATATTATACAATGACCCCAGCGGTACAGCTGTAGTCACCCCCATAAACGAACTGATATTAATGAACATACCGCCCCCGTTCTCCCTGAAATGGGGTAAAAATGCACGGATGACATTAATAGGGCCACGTGTATTCACCGCAAACTGCCAGTCAATATCAGCCTCTTTCGCCAATTCCAGTGCTCCGTAAGTGCCCATTCCGGCATTGTTTACCACAACATCTATCCGGCCAAAGGTGTTTATTGCTTCGGAAACAGCGTTTTTTGTCTGTTCCACATCGGTTACATCCTGTTTAATTATTTTAATGTTATCATACTGCGTAAGTTCCGTCTCTTTTTCAGGAGTACGCATGGTAGCGGCTACATTCCAGCCTTGCTCCGCAAAATATCTGGCAGTCAGTTTCCCCAGGCCACTGCTTGTGCCCGTTATAAAAATTACTTTTGACATGATTTTTGTTTTAAGACAGCACAAAGGTATGAGCAGAATGGTATAACTTTGTAACCAGTATAACAGAGTATACCAGCTATGATAAGAAATCAGCAAGAAGAAGTACAGGCGTTACAGGATACCATTTATGTGATCGGAGGTAAATGGCGATTACCCATTATCAACTCTATCTGTAATGGCAACAAACGTTTCCGTGAGATAGAAAGGAGTATTCCGGGTATTACCACCAGGATGCTCTCCAGGGAGCTGAAGGATCTTGAGATGAATAAACTTATTACCAGAACAGTGTATGACGAAACTCCTGTTCTGGTAGAATATGAATCTACCGATTACTGTAAATCATTTGGCCCCGTTATCCTTGCAATGATTGCATGGGGTAAGGAACATAAGAAAAAAATAATTCAGAAATCATGATCAGCAAGAAACATATCTCCGGATATAAACCCGCCAGCCCTTATACTACTTCCGTTGCTTATTTCTCTATGGAATTCGCAATAGATCAGGCACTGAAAATTTATAGCGGAGGACTTGGATTTCTCGCCGGTTCACACCTGCGCAGCGCGTATGAGTTGAAACAAAACCTCGTAGGCATTGGTATCCTCTGGAAGTTCGGATACTATGATCAGGCCAGGGATGTCAACGCCCTGATGAAGCCGGTATTCGTGCAAAAAGATTATTCTTTCTTACAGGATACAGGCATTACCTTCCAGATAAACATCCACGATTCACCCGTACATATTAAAGTATACCTGTTACGCCCTGAAACATTCAATACCGCTCCCCTCTTCTTATTAAGTACTGACATTCCGGAAAACGATTTCCTTTCCCGTACTATCACGCACCGGCTATACGATCCCAATGAAGCTACCCGCATTGCACAGAGTATTCTACTGGGTACAGGCGGCGCTACATTACTGGACCTGTTATCCATGACACCTGAAGTGTACCACATGAATGAAGGACATTCCGTTTCACTGAACTTCTACCTGTATGCCAAACACAAAAGCCTGGAAGAAGTAAAGAAGAGAGTGGTCTTTACTACACATACCCCGGAAATGGCCGGAAACGAAGAACACGACTTCGGATTGCTAAAAGACATGTCTTTCTTCTATCACATGCAGGACCATGAAGTAAAGCACCTGCTGGGCATGGATGGGGACCGCTTCAACTATACACTGGCTGCGCTTAAATTCTCCCGCAAGGCGAATGGCGTATCTAAAATACATGGGGAAGTCGCCAGAAAAATGTGGGGGAATAACCCAGGTATCTGTGAGATCACTTCTATCACCAATGCGCAGAATAAAACTTACTGGAAAGATGAAATACTGGATAATGCCATTACAGCAAATAATGATAAAGGTATTACAGCAAGAAAGAAAGAACTGAAGAAACAACTGTTCAAAGTTGTAGCTGATCAATGCGGAAAACTGTTTAGCGAGAACGTACTTACCATCGTATGGGCCAGGCGTTTTGCAGGTTACAAACGCGCAGACCTCATCATGCAGGACTGGAACCGCTTCATCAGTTTAATGAGCAACACCGTATATCCTATCCAGATCATCTGGGCAGGAAAACCTTATCCGGAAGACAGCACCGCGAACGAACTCTTTAACCAGATCCTCACAAAGGCTGCTCCGCTCCCCAACTGTGCAGTACTGACAGGTTATGAACTAAGTCTGTCTGCCCTGCTCAAAAAAGGTTCTGACGTATGGTTAAACAATCCGCAGATGTACAGAGAAGCCTCCGGCACCAGTGGTATGACCGCCGCCATGAACGGCAGTATCAATTTCTCTATTCCTGACGGGTGGGTTCCTGAATTTGCGAAAGACCAAAAAAACTGTTTCATCATACAACCTGAAAATGCAAACAGTCAGCTCATGGATACGCTGGAAAAAGTAATCCTCCCCATGTATTACAAAGACCAGCAGCAATGGCTGAAGATCCTCAAAAAAGCAGCCACAGACGTAGTACCTGCTTTTGAATCTGCAAGGATGGCGAAAGAATATTACGAGATAATGTATAAAGGGGATTTGCCTTAATAAATTACCTATAACCTTTTGAACAAATAGTATGCAGGAACAAAAAGGGGAATATGAGGGTTTACAGAATGATGAGCTGGGAATAAAGATCCGCTCAAACGACAATCCTTATCTTTCTGTTGATAATCAAAAAAAATTGCTGCAACCTCGCAGATTATCTTCTTATTTTATTGTATTAATTGAAAGCGGTTCAATTACATACAATTTAGACTTACAGGACTTTACGCTTACTGACGGGCACTTGCTTTTTGCAATGCCCAATCAAATTTTTACGCCACCCGCTAAAACAGACGATCTTAAATATTTCAAACTGCTGTTTGATGAAAATACATTGGCATTGCTGCCACAACAATTTACCTTTCTGGTCAACCCTTCAAATGCACAAACCATCGTTCTTGACAGTGCTGCAAAAGAAAGAGTAATAAAGGTTTTTGGAATTTTAAATCAGATACTTTACTTAGATAAATATGAGACCGACACTGAAATAATATTAGCTTACCTGAACTTATTGTTATCAGAATTAAACAGCGCTTATTTCAAAAACAAAGAATCCGTCAATATCTTAAACACTAACCTTTCAAAGTTTATCGAGTTCAAGCTAGTCGTGGAAACGCACCTTACAGAGCAACCTTCTATCAACGTAATTGCCGAAAAATTAGCTTTATCTACAAACAGTTTATATCGGATTGTAAAAGAATATGCCGGAACATCGCCCAAAGATTATTTTACTAACCGTTTGATGGCGGAAGCTCAAAGAAAATTGCGTTATTCTAATACTTCTATCAAAGAATTGGCCTATGAATTGGGCTTTAATGACCCTGATTATTTTTCAAGGCTCTTCAAAAAAAGCACAGGAAAAAGTGCAAGTGATTTTTTGCCCAGGCAAGATTTGTCGGGGAAATAAATTGAATTGTCCATTTCCGCTATTTTTCGGCTCTCTACTTTTGCTTCATAAAATTCACACAAGAAATGAAATTTGCATTGGTAACAGGAGCTAACAAAAGCATTGGATTCGAAGTTGCACAGCAACTTGCTCAAAAAGGGATTTATGTCTACCTCGGCAGTCGTAATTTAGAAAATGGTGTTGAAGCCGTTGCTAAATTAAAAGCGAAGGGATTCAACAATGTAGAAGTTATTCAGCTTGACATTACAGATGACGAATCAGTAATTAAAGCCAGTAGAGAAATAGGCAAAAAAACAAAAGTGCTGGACATACTTATTAATAATGCGGGTATTTATGGTGGTTACCCACAAACGGCACTTGACGCAACTATTGACCAGTTTAAAGCAGCTTATGATGCAAATGTTTACGGTGTGGTGCGGGTTACACAGGCATTTATTGATTTATTGAAAAAGTCGTCAGCACCTCGTATTGTAAATGTAAGTTCAAGTCAGGGTTCAATTACCCTGCACAGTGATCCAACATATAAATACTATGACTACAAAGGCGTTGCATATCTTTCTTCAAAATCGGCCTTGAATATGTACACTGTTGTTTTGGCATATGAATTGAAAAATACCAACTTCAAAGTAAATGCCGTTTGCCCGGGATATACAAAAACAGATTTCAATGGACATCGTGGGCCCGGAACTGTTAAAGATGCCGGAAAACGGATAGTAAAATATGCGCTGATTGACAATGATGGCCCAACAGGAAAATTTTTTAGTGAAGAAAATAATCCTGAAACAGGAGAAATACCCTGGTAACAAAGATGAAGCACCGCTAACAGGGTATTTGCCATATGGCCGATAAAGCCCGAAACAACCAATGCATTTTAAACGCATGCCTGGGCTTGTGGTAACGGGTTTATTGCAACGCTGCCTGAGCTGTCGGTATTGGTGAGGCTTAGTAGCAATCCAGGTAGCCGGCTCTATTCGTAGAGCCGGTTACCTGGATCGCACAATCGTCTAAGCTTTCCGGTCTATCACCTTGTCCAAATTTTCTGGATACCGGCCGCCCCTGGCTTCGATGCTATCTGCACCCTCGGTGATCGTGCTTAGCTCCGTGGGAGAAAGCTCCAGAGCCACCGCGCCGATATTTTCCTTCACGCGTTCCGATTTCGTGGTACCCGGGATCGGAACGATCCATGGCTTCTGTGCCAGGATCCAGGCGAGCGCCACCTGCGCGGTGGAGGCTCCCTTCGCCGTCGCAACGCGGTTGAGAACATCCACAAAGGCTTGATTAGCTTCCATGTTCTCTTTCTGAAAACGTGGGAAGTAACTCCGGCCATCCTCTTTCTCAAAGCGCGTGTCGGCATTCATTTTGCCGGTCAGAAAGCCTCTGCCGAGTGGGCTGAAGGGCACAAAACCGATCCCGAGCTCTTCAAGCACGGGAAAGACCTTTTCTTCGGGTTCGCGCCACCAAAGGGAGTACTCGCTTTGCAACACCGTCACAGGTTGCTCAGCGTGGGCTTTACGGATGTTTACGCCCCCAGCCTCTGATAGCCCGAAGTGCTTCACCTTACCCGAGGCAATGAGATCCTTCACGGTGCCAGCCACATCCTCAATGGGAACGGTCGGATCCACACGGTGCTGGTAGAGGAGATCGATCGTATCGATGCGCAGGCGCCTGAGTGATGCGTCCACCACTTTGCGGATTGTCTCCGGGCGACTGTCGAGTTCCGCGTTCGATCCATTCTTGAATCCAAATTTGGTGGCGATCACCACCTTGCCCTTGAACGGTTCCAGCGCCTCTCCCACGATGTCCTCGTTGGTGTAAGGGCCATAAACCTCTGCTGTATCAAAGAAGGTGATACCTTGTTCCACGGCGTCGCGTAACACGCGAATGGCTTCATTCCGGTCCGGCTGGTTAGCGTAACCATGGCTTAATCCCATGCAGCCGAAACCAAGTTCGGACACTTCTAATCCTGAGGTTCCTAATTGTCGTGTTTTCATTTTGTATGTTTATTGCTGCAAAATTGCGGAAGAAGGGCGAGCCGTTTTGTATATAGATTACGGGCTTCCCTACCAATATTACTGATTGGGAAGGCCGGTATCAAAAAGGGATTGCCGGAACCTGTACTTTTGTAACGACAAAAGAATAAGGTATGGAAGAGATCGTAAAAATTGACAGCATCGCGCAATACAATACCATGCGGGGCGTAACTACCAAACATCCTCTGGTTTCGGTAATTGACCTCTCGAAAGCGCAACCGATGCCCGCCATGTCATTCAACTTTGGTTTGTATGCGGTGGGTCTGAAAGAACTGAACAATGGTCAATTGCGCTATGGAAGAAAGCACTATGACTACCAGGAAGGAAGTATGGTATTTGTAGCACCCGGACAGGTGTTAGGTGTGCAACCCGGCGTTGAACCATTTGCTCCGAAAGGCTGGGTATTGCTCTTTCATCCCGACCTGATAAACGGCACTCAGTTGGGCAAACACATTCAGGATTATTCTTTCTTTTCGTATGATGTAAATGAAGCGCTTCACCTGTCGGATAAAGAGCGGAGTATTGTGATTGATTGCTTCTCAAAAATCGAGTATGAACTCGATCAAAATATAGACAAGCACAGCAAACGACTGATTGCATCCAACATCGAGTTGCTACTCAATTATTGCATCCGTTTTTACGACCGCCAGTTCATTACGCGCGACAATGCAAACAAAGGAATCCTGGAACGGTTTGAATATTTATTGAAAGGCTATTTTTCATCCGATAAACCGCAGCACGAAGGCTTGCCTTCCGTAGCTTACTGCGCCGAAGCCCTACATTTATCATCTAACTATTTTGGCGACCTGGTAAAGAAAGAAACCGGCAGATCTGCTCAGGAATACATTCAATCAAAAGTGATAGATATGGCGAAAGAGAGAGTGTTTGACATGAATAAATCTGTGAGTGAAATTGCCTACGAACTGGGCTTTAAATACCCGCAGCATTTCAGCCGTTTATTCAAACAAAAAGTAGGCGTTACGCCGAATGATTACCGGATGATGAATTAAATTTTGAAACTTCCGTGCCAGCCCGGTCATTACTCTTCAATCTTACAGGCAAACTGATACTCACCCGCTGCCGCCGTTACAACACTCCATTTATTTGCAAGCGCAGCAGCGGAGGATTAAATTTATGGATGAAAGTGTTACATTGTAACCAGTGAAATCAATCCACTTCCACATGTTTCATTTTTCATTCAAACGAATCGGGTGTTTACTCCCTGTTTTGATACTGCAAGCCTTGGTAAGCGTTGCACAACACTCGTCCACAGGCGAAGCCGATTATCTTAAAGCACCTACATGGACAGCTGATAATGGGAATGGAACGTTCACCAATCCGCTTTTTTATGACGAGTTCTCTGACCCCGATGTGATCCGGGTGGGAGACGATTATTATCTTACTGGTACCACCATGCACGCCATGCCCGGACTGCCGGTGTTGCATTCACGCGACCTGGTGAATTGGGATTTTGTAAGCTATGCGGTTGACCGTTTGGATCTGGGAGCTGCGTTCCGCCTGGAGAACCAAAATAATATATACGGACAAGGTATTTGGGCGCCCTGTTTCCGCTATCATAAAGGCATCTATTACATCTTCAGCAATGTGAATCACTTCTCTACACAACTCTTTACGGCTACTGATCCCAAAGGTCCCTGGAAGCACACCAGGATGAACAAAAGCTTTCATGATCTTTCCGTGTTGTTCGATGACGATGGAAAGGCATACGTGGTCTGGGGTTATGATGAGGTCCGGCTGGCCGAGTTGAATGATTCGTTAACCGACATTAAACCAGGAAGCGAACAGGTCATCGTACCAAGTGGAAGCGGCGCTGGCGAGGGCTCGCATTTTTACAAGATCAACGGGAAATATTACATCACCAGCACCAATTACGATCCGGTTTGCTACCAGGTTTGCCTGCGGGCCGATAATCCCAGTGGACCTTATGAAATAAGGGTCATGAGCGCAAAGGAAAGTCTTGGAGAGGGTAGCGGCTGGCGGCTGGCCAATGAACGTGAGGGACCACCCTTCAAACTGGTTCCACCGGTTGAGAACTACGTAGGCCGCATGCCTATGCATCAGGGCGGCATCGTACAAATTCAGTCAGGCGAATGGTGGGGATGGTCCATGATGGATAACAATTCCGTGGGAAGGCTGGTTTGTCTCTCACCCGTAACCTGGCAGGACGGTTGGCCATACTTTGGATTGCCAGGAAACCTGACCCGCAGCCCGCGGACCTGGGTAAAACCAAATACAGGTTTTCATTCCTTGCCGAATGCACCTTACCGAAGGAGTGATGATTTTACATCCCTTAGCCTTCAACCGGTGTGGCAATGGAATCATGTATCAGTAAACAGCAAATGGTCATTGAAAGAAAGAAAGGGATACCTGCGGCTGCATTCCCTGCAGGCAACGGATTTCTGGTCGGCGAAAAATACACTCACCCAACGGGCCATCGGGCCCGAGTCGGTTGTATCTGTTGAAGCCGATCTGGCCAAAATGAAGGAATGCGATGTGGCAGGACTGGCTTTACTCAACCTGCCTTATGCCTGGATTGGCGTGACCAAAAAAGCAGGCGGTTTCGAGATTCAGCAATTTGACCAGCAGACAGGAAAATTGAATGTCGCAAAATTAAATGGCACTCGTATATGGCTGCAAGCTCACTGCAATTTTGATAGTGAAAAGGCGCTGTTCAGCTATAGCATCGACGGGAAAAATTATACCCGCCTTGGCGATGAATTCATAATGATCTTTCAGGGGCGAACCTTTCAGGGGGTGCGCTATAGTTTATTCAACTACAATACGCTTAACAAAGAAGGCGGTTATGTTGACTTTAATTCATTTATCGTGGATGAACCGCGGCCGCATGGCTTGACAAAACCTATACCTTACGGAAAAATCATTACACTCACCAGCCTGGCCGATAGTACAGTGCTGGTGAATTGGAAAAATTTTATCAGACCGGTTCCATCCAGTGAAAAACCAGCGCAGGGAGATAATGCGAAGTTCAGGGTGGTTGACCGCGGCAACGGCCGGATCGCTTTGCAGTCTGTAGCCAACGGCGGATGGGCAACGGTGACTGGCATAGGCACAATGGCGGAGGTGCGTATCGAGAAAGATGAAAAAGGCGAAGACTCTCAGTTCCAATGGCAAGACATGCTTCGTGGCGACTTAATGCTCATGTCGCTCTATACACATAAGTACCTGTTTGCCGACCCCAATGCTAAAAGTCTTTGTTCGGCGGATGCACCGGGTACAAGACCCGACCGTAAAGACGGTGCCTGTTTTTATTGGACAATAGTAGAAGACAAATGATGAAGCGGCAATATTTACATGGCGAAAACCTGAAACCCTTATCGCTGAGAAATAGATAAACGTCATCCAAATATTGGCGATAGAACATTGGAATTTCACCTGATCCAAAAGAATGGCTCAAAATGTTGCACCTATATTTGACGAAATTAAAAAAGCTTTCAGACGTTACGTCTGAAAGCCTTTTTAATTCTGTAGCGAGGAGGGGATTCGAACCTCTGACCTTCGGGTTATGAGCCCGACGAGCTACCTCTGCTCTACCTCGCAATAAGGGCGCGAAGGTAAGCGAAAGATTTAATATTCAAAATTTATTTTTTGCGGAAGTATTTAATCTGTTCTAATCTCACGATCGCCTGCTCTTCATTAAACTCATCTTTACTCAACTGTTCCACCCATCTGTAATTACCAAATCTCAGTTGTCGTATATGCGGCCCCTTATTGAGTAAATTAAACTCATTACAACTATCACACTGAATAATATCCCAGCATAAATCGGGAATCTCATTTCCCCTCTCCAGTATAAAAGTATCCAGCGCCGTTTTACAATTACTGCATTCCTGAGATAACGTTTCTATTACTTTCCTGGGACGCTTAAACAATGTACTGATCTTTATCAGCGTACCTAATACAATACCGTACATCCAACTGTTAAGTGCATATTTAATATCCACATCAACGATCGTAGAAAGCTTGTGAAAAGTATCCGCAATAAACTCTCTTTCTTCTGTATCGTATTCCGACTTATCGAATGCTGATAAATGCTGAGATAATAACGACTTCAACTGCCTGGAAGAAGCATTGTTCTCTACCGCTGTGATTAAAGCATCCAGCGTATCATTAAACTGCATATCCAATTGCAGACAACATTCTGCTCCTGAAGGACTCAGCCCTCTCTTCTCCCATTCCGGAGCAGAGAATTTATCTTTCTGTCTGAGCGCGGATAGTCTATTTATCGTATGTAATTTTTCCATCTGATGAGTAAATATAAATTTTCTTAATCATGATTAAGTTTTTTTCCTCCGCATCCATAGAACTTTGTTTAAAATTCAATGATATGGACAACAGAATGAAACTAAAAGAAGTAATCCCGGATGGCTATAAAGCCTTATATCCGTTAGAAGAATTTCTTTCAAAAAGCGAATTAACAGCTACCCATAAAGACCTGATTAAAATAAGGGCATCACAGATCAATGGCTGTGCTTTCTGTATTGACATGCATACCAAAGAGGCACGCAAAGCAGGCGAAACAGAACAACGCATTTATGCCCTCAACGCATGGAGAGAAACGCCCTTCTTTACAGAAGAAGAACAGGCCATACTGGCATTGACAGAAGAAACCACACTCATACAACATCATGTAGCGAGTGAAACATACAATAAAGCAGTTGAACTGTTAGGCGAAAAATATACCGCACTGGTAATTATGGCCATTATTTCAATCAATGCATGGAACAGGATCGCTATCAGCACACATATGATGCCCCCGCTGAACTAAAATGAAAAGGCTGGCCCTTACGGAGCCAGCCTTTTTTGAGTACCCTCTGAGTAATAATAATCCCCTGGATATACTAATAAATGATTGTGAACCCATTACGCAAAAACCTTATTAATCTTTCTAATACCTATATAATAATTATTGATATTAAATAATAATATCACTTGTTGAAGTGTTATATATTTGTCTGGTTTTGTCAGCAGCTATGGGTTAGCTGAAGCCATCGAACCGATTTTTATTGAAACCCATTATCCTATGAAGAGAAAGACCAGCCAGGTACCATTGAACCAATTCAATTGTGCCCGATTTATTGATCTAACAAATGTCAGACTGAGTTTTCTCTTACTACTGATATTCAGTTGTTTAACCATCATTCACCAGGTCAGCGACGCTCAGAAAATTAGTCGTACGGACGACTTATTTGCCAAAGACATTGAAGATACCATCCCACTCATGCTGGTAAACCTTGTTTCCATCAATATCAGGTGCAGTGAATCAAAAGACGGACAGATAATCATGTCCGCAAGCGGGGGCAAACCACCCTACACTTACAGTATCCCAGGGTATATCGTACAGTCAGACAGTGTCATAAAACACCTGGAAGCGGCTAAATACAATTGCCGTATTACAGATAGTAAAGGAGATTATGTGGAAGGGATTATTACCGTAAAAAAGGAGTGGCGCTATTGTTCCATCTTTGTCCCTTCAGCATTTAGCCCTAACGGAGATGGATTGAATGATATATTCCGGGTAAAGATACAGGACGATATCTCCCAATTTCATATGCTGATTTATGACCGGTGGGGACACCTGGTATTTGAAAGCCATGACCCTACTAAAGGATGGGATGGTACACATGGCAGCTTACAGGCGCCTGCCAACACTTACCTCTGGACAGTAACCTACCTGGATAACAAAAAACAAGACACGAAACAACAGGGCGTTTTAACCCTGGTAAGATAGATCAGTACCGGCGATTTATGCAGTACCGCCGGTACCGTCATTAATTACTGATTATCAACCGTAGCTTCTACGACCGACTGCACACTTGTTGGTAATGCAGACAAAATATCATACCCGGTAGCAGATTCTATTGCATCTACTGATGTACGATAAGTTTTCCAGTCGCTATTGGTTGTATTAATATTAGGGGTGTTCACCGCTATTACACGGGTAGAGGTCGTTACACGGGCTAAGTCACCGTTACCATCCGGAATCACCACTACCACTTTCCAGATATTAGAAGGTACTGTTACATGCCCCCCATCAATGGTATTGGCAGCACCACTGGAACCTGTTCCACCCGTACCATAACTTCCCATCACAACATATACCTCATTACCGGCAGTTACCAGTGTTCTGATATAATTTTCCATATTCGCCCAGGTTTGCTGATTATTCACCGGCGCCTGCGGGATCATGTTATCCATCAGGAAAGTAGCGCTGTTGGCTGCTACAGAAGCAGTGCGGTCGCCGGACGGACAATTATGCCCTCTGTCGAATCCTGAACCGGAATAAGAAGTAGATCCTACTTCATACCAGCCGGAAGGCAGCGTAACATCTGCGCGGAAATCATCCTGACGGGCAGTACTGCCAATATCAGAAGAATTAATGTGCCAGCTTACCCAGTTAGGCGTACCACGTGTACTGTTGTAAGAAGAAGTGTAGTAAGTTTTGTCCATCAGGTAATTAGTAACCAGTACAACAGAGGTGGTTGCATTACTGGGATTCCCCATCAGCAGGTTACTGTTATCGCCGGTCGTACCGCCACCTCCACCAGTGCCGGTACCTGTAGTAACCGTGATATCATCAATGTTGATCCTGTTGGTACCGCCACTGATCTTGCGGATGGATAAACGATAACTACCGGTTACAGCAACTGTAAAAGTAGCTGTTGACAGGGAAGTAGCAGATGAAGTAACCGTACTGCCAACCTGGGTATACGAAGACCCGCTGTTGGTAGAGATCCATAACTGCCAGGTACTGCTGCCGTCACTACCGAACACACCATGAGAAATGGTGATGGTAGTCGCTCCGCCGGTAGCGTCAAAATTCATGTTCAGAGTACCGGTGTTACGGATCCTGGCAGATTGAGTGCCGTTTTTAAGGTCTGTAGACAGATTGCCAATCAGCGCATCGTTCAGTGTCCAGCTGCCGCTGCCAAGGGTTACACTGGCGGAAGCGTACGCCGTTTTAGTGCCGGACTCGAAGGTTTCAGATAAAGTAGTTGTTAATTCTGAAGTAGCTTTCCTCGTAATTTGCTCATTAACAGGGGTTGTGACAGCATCTTTTTTACATGATGCGAAAATGGCTGCTGCACACAGCACTAACAGGAGTTTTCCAGTGGGTTTCATATAGATGGGTTTTATGAACCCCAATTTATGAAGTATACATGCAGTGTGTGGTCAAGGAAAGAATAATTATTGTAAAGTTAAAATTGAACTTATATTCCCATATATGCTTCGCGCCATAGATAATTCCCCTAACGGAAGTACTTGCGCCTTACCGGGATGATCAAATATCTCTTCCAACTGTTATGATGAATATGTTTCTGGTACACCATAAATACAAAGACGATCAGGATACCGGCAATACCTTCTCCGAATACTACCATATTTACACCAAGATAATGCGCCAGAAAACCTATCAGTAAACTACCTATAGGCAATATACCCTGATAAGCCATGATGTAATAACTCAATGCTCTTGCACGCATTTCTGAAGACGCATGCATCTGTATGTAAGTATTGATCGCAGAGTTCTGTACCATCAGGCCAATACCTGTAATAGCAGTAGATACCAGCGCCAGGAATAAAGTAGAGGATATGGATAACGCGATCAATGAAACAGCGAAAATAGTTCCTGAAACGATCGTAAGCGTATTCAGATCTTTACCTGGCCGGAGCATTGCCATATACACCGCGCCAATCAACGCTCCAAAACCGGCAGCACTTTCAAACCAGCTGAAAGTAGTAGCATCTCCATGAAAAACATCCTTGGCAAATA
Source organism: Chitinophaga oryziterrae (assembly GCF_009758125.1). Classification (GTDB taxonomy): domain Bacteria; phylum Bacteroidota; class Bacteroidia; order Chitinophagales; family Chitinophagaceae; genus Chitinophaga; species Chitinophaga oryziterrae. Next base: position 105,626 of record NZ_WRXO01000001.1, on the reverse strand, counting down.
CAGGCAGCATCGTTGTGAAAGGTATCACCATTAAACTGGACGCTCCTAATACCAATATCAGGGAAAGCAGATCGGGAGATTCTTTCAGATAATCATATCCTTTGCGCAGATCTATCCAGATATTCTCCTCTGACTTTGCCGCCACGGTGATGTTCAGCTTCATCATCATCAGACAGCATATTACAGCAATGAAACTTAAGAAGTTAATCAGGAAACAGACATCTTCACCAAAAGAGCTCAGTATAATCCCGGCAAAGGCAGGACCTACCAGCCGGGCCGCGTTAAACACAGATGAGTTCAGCGCAATCGCATTAGGGAGATCATCATGATCATCTACCAGGTCTACCATTAACGACTGCCTTGCCGTTGTATCAAAAGCACTGATTACACCCTGTACAAGGCTTAGAATAGCGATCAGGGTAATATCATAGCGGTTCAGCCATACCATGGCCGCCAACGCTCCAGCCTGCAACATCAACGCTATCTGGGTAATCTTAACCACCCGGAACTTGTTGTGTCTGTCTATAAAGCTACCGGCAAAAGGGGACAATACAAGAGAGGGAATTAAACTAAGAAAAGTCACTAACCCAAGTAATAAAGCCGATCCGGTAAGCCGGTACACCAACCAGCTGATGGCAACTCTTTGCATCCAGGTTCCGATAAGAGAGATTGATTGTCCTATGAAATGTAAACGAAAGTTATAATATTTAAGTGAACGAAAGATTAACATTGCCGTAAAGTAAATTAGTAAAGTAACTTTACAAAGTTAGGGATTTTGCAGATAATAGACAGGGAGAAAATTAATTTTATTAGTTAAATAAATGTAAAGTAACTTTGCTAATATTGTCTAAATCTATATGTCCACAAATACTTATGAGGTAGCAGCCTCTCTACGAAGCACTGTCACCCGTCTTATCCGGCAGTTGCGAAAGCAAAACATCTTATCGGACTTTTCCAATGCAGAACTGCTCACTATGGGACTGCTGGACCAGCACGGTAAACTGCTGCCTTCAGAACTGGCCGAAATGGAAAGGATCTCTGCCCAGGCGATCTCCCAGATCGTGAACCGACTGGCGGAAGCTGGCTGTGTAGACCGCGTACCCGACGAAACAGACCGCCGCAAACTCGTGATCTCCCTTACAGAAAAAGGGACACAACACCTCTACGAAACCCGCCGCATAAAAGAAGAATGGCTGGTAAAAGCCATGGATCACCTGTTCTCTGCCGAAGAACTGGTATTAATAGAAGCATTCCTCCCCCTTTTACAAAGATTGGCAGAATATAACAGTTAATATATCCTTATTTAATTATATTTGTCTACAGGCCAGATCTTTATACTGGTCGCTCCTAACTACGTGATGGACAGTTATTCCTATTAGAAAAACGATTATACCCTTTATCTATGAAAAAATGGTGGTTATTAGTCATGGCGGGCTATGTAATGAATACTACCCATGCCCAGATACTGACGAAAGTAGCAGATAGCATCAGGATAAAAAACGGTATCCCCGAAATGAGTTACGCTATCATTGGTCCTACCGGTATCCTCGAACTACATACAGGCGGCCACCACAGGATAGATGATCCCAATACAAGAACACAGTCCGATATCCGCGACTACTTTCATCTTGGCTCCAACACAAAAGCAATCACTTCTTTTATAGCAGCTATCCTTGTAGAAGAGAAAAAGATCAACTGGGATACCCGTTTCTTCGACATCTTCCCTACCTGGTTATCCATGTCTAATCAGGCTTACGAAGATATCACCCTGCAAAATCTTTTATCCCACCAGGCTGGCATTCCCGCTTATACAGACGGAGCAGAATTTGCCATCCTTCCCGCTTTTGAAGGAGAAAAAGAACAGCAAAGAAAAGAGTTTGCACAGCATATTCTCAGAAGCACCCCTTTGGGCCCTATAGGCTCATACCACTATTCCAATGCTGATTATACCCTCGCGGCCAGCATGCTGGAAAAAGTAAGCGGTCAGTCCTGGGAAGCACTGGTAAAAGATATCATCGGAGATCAGTTAGGCATGCAATTCAAATTCGGCTGGCCTAATTCAAACCATGATACCACACAGCCTTACGGACACTGGATAGAAGATAACAGGATCAAAGCACTGACACCGGATAATCCCTATAAAATAAGCTTCATTCAACCGGGCTCAGATCTTAGTATGCCTGTAACAGATTACGCTAAATTTATACAGCTGCATTTGAATGGATTGTTAGGACAGGACAATGAGTTGAAATCAAGCACCTATAAGTTCATGCATTTTGGTATTAAAGATTACTCCATGGGATGGAGTAATGGACTGATAGGAGAAAAATCAGTCTCCTTTCACACTGGTTCCGCAGGTACTTTTTTCACCTACGCAATGATAGACAGTACAGAGAAAAGAGCCTATGTAATTATGATGAACTGCGCACATCCACTGGCTAAACAGGCTGCTACCGCTTTCATGAATATTATGATGAAAACAAAGCTGACAGACTAAATAAAAAAACCTTCCAAGACATCGCTCAGAAGGCTTCATTGTAAAATAGTTTGTAACAGTGCTGCTATTTGATTGCCTGCAATAAATTGCAGAATTCAATCTTCTCATCAGACGTTAAGAACACATTTGCTATTGTTTCATTGATCAAATCGCTGGTAAGCGAAAATTCATCATACAGATCATGTTGCTCTACGCCATACTTTTTTGCTGTGGAAAAACGTACGGCAACCAGGATGTCTTTTGAGGGTACTTTCTTTTCAACTAAGAGTGGTCTGATAGAATATAACATTTCATTGTTAGCGGTTTCTATCTTCTTACGATACTCCGTTTTGTCTCGCTTTGAAAAAAAATAACTAGTCACGAGAAAAACAATCAAAGAAAATAACAATCCAATAATAGCTGTTAACAGAGTGTTGTCTTGTAAGTGTATCATAGGTATAAGTAAAAGCGCAATTGTTATTCTAATACATTCAAGATATACACAATATATATACAAACAATTTCCGGAAAACTATATTTTCAGGATGATTATATATAACAATAATATGATTGTATATTAACTCTCTGTATATCAATACTCCGCAAAATGATGTTACAACTGTTACTAAGGCACAAATATTTACCGATATGAGTACTTATACTGCATGACCTGAAGCACAAGGCCTGCTGTACATTACTACAGCAGGCCTTGTATGAAGAAAAGCAGTACTCTTTATTTTTTATAATCTACGACAATCATTACAGGAAAGTGATCAGAAGGTTCACGCGCAGTATATTTTTCCATAGATACTTCTTTAGGGAAGTTATCTGTATTTGCATTACCACTCTTTCCTTCTTTATTACGATAGGTATCTGTTAATATACCGTATTTCTCTACCTTAAACTGATTAGTTAAAAAGATATGATCTATACGGCTATCCGTTTTACCGTTCGTGTTAAAGGCATTGAACGTACCATTGGTGGCGTATCTGAAAGCAGTTGTTTCATAGGCGTCTTTCAATAAACCGGAGTTATTGATCAATGCATAAGATTCATTATGCTGATCTACGTTAAAGTCGCCGGTTAAGATAGCCGGTATATCACCTGCCATTGTCTTTACTTTTTCCAATACCAGCTTAGCGCTTTCAGCACGGGCTTTTACACCTACATGGTCCATATGCAGGTTGAAGAAATAAAACGTAAATCCTGTTTTGATCTCCTGGAATTTACCCCATGAACAGATCCTTGGCAATACTGCATCCCAGCCTTTATTGGGCTTGTCTGTGATAGCAGATAACCAGAAATTCCCGTTCTCCAGCAACTTAAACTTTTCAGTATTGTAAAAGATAGCGGAATGCTCACCGGCATCTTTTCCATCATCACGCCCTACTCCGATATAGGAGAATCCGGGTAAGCTGCCTTTGATATCTTCCAGCATATTTTGCAATCCTTCCTGTGTACCAAAAATATCAAATCCATGAAAGCGGATCAGCCCTGCAATTACCGGGTAGCGCTGTTTCCAGCCATTGCCTTCTTTTTCATCATCCTTATTATCATAGCGCATATTGTAAGTACCCACGGTAAATTGCTGCGCCTCCGCAGTATATACCAGTAAAGCAAAACAAGCCATCAGAAACATCCATCTTTTCATATAACTATCATTTAATTATTGCCAAATCGGATTCTGTCCCAGTTTAGGATTCAGTTGTAAATCCGTATATGGGATCGGGTACAGGTATTTATAATCTGCCCATTCTTTTGCCACATTATCCAGCCAGTGAATTTCTCCGGAAGTACCGTTAGACAACTGCAAAGGATTTGTAACACCATTCAAAGTGGAAGATACATTGATATACGTAACACCTGTTACCTGGTTTGCCGGTAAGGTCTGATAGAAACATACATCATACACCCCGTCTCCGTTCAGGTCCATTGGTACATTCAGGGCCGGTACGTACATACCATGCCATGATCCTGCCAGTAAATCCCCACGTTTCCATCTGATCAGGTCCGCAAAACGGAAGCCTTCCAGTGCCAGCTCTATACCTCTCTCCCTTCTTATTTCCAGCAATGCAGCATCTGTGATACCCGGGAAATAATTCGTCTGCAGGTAACTGTCTGCAACAGCTGGTTTGGCTGTAGTTCCGCCGGTAATACCTGCCCGTGCACGTAACGCACCAATTGTTTTTGTCCAATCGGCATCAGACAGCTTACCCAGTTCTTCCATCGCTTCTGCATAGTTCAGCAGTATTTCTGCATAACGCATCAGGCTGACAGAAGTAACGTTCGTAGTTCCGTTATCAAAATACGTATCATCCACACTCCACTTAATAGGCATATACCCGGTGTAAGTATAAGAAAATACAGGTGGAGCTGCAATAACTTTTCCATTATCGGTCCTTGTATAGCTTCCCATACGGATAGTCTGCTGCAGGCGTTTATCGCGGCCCTGTGTTTCTTTTACGAACGGTAAGGTATCATAACCCGCTTTACTGGTAAATGGGGTTCCGTCAATATCCAAATAAGTATTGATAAACGTTTTGGTAAAGCTGAGACGGGAACCGTATGTGGCACTGGTGAAATACCAGTTGGCATCATTATATACAGCCAGCGTACTGCTGGCTACATTTGCCAGCATGATTTCCGAAGTAACAGGCGCTGCACTTGTAAACAACTGGCGGTAAGACAAGCTGGTACCGGTTGCCTGATTCAGACTAAATCCTCCTTCATCCATCACTCTCTTCGCGGCATCTGCTGCCAGTTGCAACAGCGTGTCTGCGCCGCCGGCTACACCCTGGTATTTCCTGAAAGTACCTTCAAACAAACATACTCTCGATTTGAATCCGCAGGCTACATATTTTGTGATCTGGCTGCCGGTGGCATCCGTCTTGAGGGTAATGTTATCTATAGCGAAATTCAGGTCTGCAATGACAGAGTCCATCACTACTGTGCGGGAATCCCTCCCAGCATACAAAGTAGCATTATCATCAATTGTAATAGGCTTACCTATCCAGGGCACATCCCCGAAACGTTTCACTTTATCATAGTAAAACCATGCCCGGAAGAAACGTGCCAGTCCGATGTAATTATTCCTTACTGTAGCCGATATCGCCGGATTATTACAGTTGGCAATAAAATAATTGATATTGCGCAGTGTACTCCATGTCCAGCCATCACTCACGCGTGAATTGTAAGCGCCTGCTCTTAAAAAATCAGGTACGGAATTCACAGCGCTATAATCTGCCATTGCATCTGTTTTATAGACGTCACTGATACCGGGCAGCCCGTCATAAAACGAATTGGAATATAATTTCAGTCCGTCTTCGCTCCCAAAAACAGCCGCATTACCTGCTGTTGATTTAGGTTGCTGGTCCAGGTTCTTGGAGCAGCCTGTCAGTATCAGGACCGACAACGCTACCATCACCAATATATATCGTTGCATAATAGTATGTTTATATTTTTTCATTAAAAGGTTGCACTCAAACCAAGGGTCACACTCTTTAAAATCGGGTAGTTGTTACCATTACCAAAGTTGCTGGTTTCCAGCACGGCATCTGATCTGCCGATGCTTTCCGGATCAATGTCCTTCGTTACTTTATACAAAGGCGACCATGACCACAGGTTCTCTGCTGAGATATAAAAACGGGCAGCAGATAATTTAGCCCTGGATACCAGCGCCTTTGGTACATTATAACCTATCTGGATATTCTTCATCCTGATATAAGCTGCATTCTGCAGGTATTTGGTTTGTTTGGCATACAACTCTCCGGAACCATTCTGTGCTACATAACCACGGTAACGGGGGAAGTAGGAATTAGGATTCTGTTCAGACCAGATCTTACCTATCTGTGATTTAGGCATATAGTTGTAAGGCCTGTTATACTGTCCCCAGAATGCATCTGCTTCGCCACCTGGCCACCAGTCCTGCTTAGCTACTCCCTGGAAGAAAGCGCCTAAGAAGAAGTTATGCCAGTCGGCATTCAGGTTCATGCTATAAGTATAACGTGGAGTGCTGTTACCGATGATCTTCATATCTCCGTGATCCGCCAGTGTATTAGCACCGTTGTTGATCACACCGTTCCCATCCCTGTCTTTGAACCTGATATCACCTGGCAGCCATTGTCCGCTGGTGGATGCTTTGAATAATGCCTGTGCTTTGGACGCACCTGCTACATTTGCAGAAGTCCAGTAACCATCATTTTCATAACCCCATATCTCACCGTACTTCATACCGGCATAATAATCGGAGAGTTTTGAATTTGTATTATTATAACGGGTAATAGTAGCCTGATAATCGGCCATTGATGCAGTAACACTGTAGTGCAGTGGTTTTGTGCCTACCGTAAACTGATCTCTCCAGGTGACAGATGCTTCCCATCCTACCGTTTTAAGATCGGCATAGTTACCTTTTGGTACATCTGCACCAAATACAGCAGGTAATGTTTGTCCTACGGTGAACATGTTATTTGTTCTGCGGATATATGCGTCTCCCGTAAAAGTTAAATGATCATTAAGCGCAGCTATATCCAAACCTATGTTACGGGTAGTGGCAGTTTCCCAGGTAAGGCCATTCGGAATTACGCCTGGCTGACTGGTTTGCTGCTGCCTGATACCATTAATAACACGGCCGGATTGTGTAATAGCAAACTGTTCCCTGAAAGCATAAGAGTTAATGTTACCATTACCCAGTGAACCATAAGAAGCACGGACCTTCACATCGGAGATAGCGCTGGCCGGTACTTTCCAGAAAGGCTCTTTAGACACTCTCCATGCAGCAGATACTGAAGGGAAGAATGTATAACGCTCATTCGGCAGGAACTTGGAAGACCCGTCATAACGGCCATTTACTTCCAGTAAGTAACGGTCTTTATAACCATAGTTCAGACGGAAAAATTCTCCCATAAATGCCCATCTGTCATATCCGCCGGCGGTAGAGATATTACTTCCCAACGCCAGGTTCAGGTCACCTGCATTACTGAAGATCAATCCATTCCTGGTAGTAGTATACCCGTTATAGGTAGATTGCTCATAGTTAAAACCTGCCATTGCTTTGAAAGCATGTGCAGTGCCGAAATGAGTCTCATATTCTGCATAAAGATTGGTAGCCAGGTAATTGTTGGTACTGTCTCTCATCTGCAGGTCATTGGTAGAGGTTCCTACATAAGCAGTTACACCAGGAGCTGCACTATAAGGCACCTGTACTCTTTTACGTTTCTGACCGTCTCTCAGCATCTGGAAAGTGAAATCCCCTTTCAAACGCAGCTGGTCTTTATAAATCTTAGCTGCAAAACCTGCCGTGTTTTTGAACAACTGACGGGTCATATCAATACCATTCTTGCCATAATAGAAGTCACCCACAGTATACGCAGCCGTATAGGTAAGGGTTCCATCAGGGTTAAATAACATAGAAGAAGGATGGGCCTCATCTGCCATATTCCTCCAGATACCACCACCTTCACCTGTGTTCAGGGGATTGTGATACTGCCTGTTGGCATATTCCACGTTATCGTAGATCTGCAACCAGGGAGTAACCTCTATAGAACCCTTGGCCCTCATATTATACATCTTATAATCATCAGAGTTATAGCGGAACAAACCGTCCTGTCCGTTATACCTGCCGGTAATATAATAACTGGCCTTGCCACTGCTGCCTGAAACAGACAGGTTCTGGTTAGTGGATGTAGTGTGGTTCTTATATAAAAGGTGATACCAGTCGGTATTACCATAATACACATAATTACCGTTTGCATCCAGCGCTGTCTTTGGCAGGGAAGGATCATCATTATGTGCTTTCAGAGCCGCCAGGTAAGCTGCGGAGAACTTCTGTGTTTTGTTGATGTTCTGCGGAGTCTGGGCATAATCATTCCATGCAGACCATGCCTCATTAAAACCAGATGCATACTGGTAACCGTTAGAGACCATATCCGGTACTGTAGTAGGGCTCTTAATGGAATAATTAGAGCTGTAAGTGACCGTTACCTTGTCCTTGGCGGGCGTTTTTGTCGTGATCAGCACCACCCCAAAAACACCTCTTGCACCATAAATAGCAGCGGAAGAGGCATCCTTCAGTATTGTAACGGTAGCAATATCTGCCGGATTCAGCATGCTGGGATCTCCTTCCACTCCGTCTATAATTACCAGGGCGTTTCCACCCTGACCAATAGAAGTAGTTCCGCGGATGTTATAAGCGGGCGACTGAATAGGCTTACCATCCCCCATTACCAGGTTCAGGTTGGGAAGCAGCCCCTGTAAACCCTGGCTAAGGTTGGGAATAGCCCGGTTATCCAGTTCTTTGCCTGAAACCTGCGCAACAGCGCCTGTCAGGTTCGCTTTCTTTTGTGTACCATATCCTACCACGATCACATCGTTAAGAGCAGATACATTGTTCTTTAATACAACATTCACGGATGCTTCTCCGGCTACAATAATAGTATCTGACTTGTAACCGACAGAACTAAATACCAGCGTAGGGGTACCTCCGCTGGTAAGATTAAAATTTCCCTTTTCATCTGTACCGGTACCAGTCACGGTACCCAGTATTTTAACGGTAGCGCCGATAACGGGCTGTCCGCTTTCATCAACCACCCTGCCTTTTACAAGGCGCGTTTGCGCATAACTGCTAAAAAAGCAACATGTAAGTACAAGGATGCTTAGCCATCTTTTCATTTGGGTATAATTTTTTTAATGGGCACAAAGGACGTCCCACAGGGTGAACAAAGGGGTTAATTAGCGATTAACACAGGGCGTTAACCGGCATTGTTAAAGTTAAGTTAACATAGAAGGATTAAGTTTGCAACGTCATGTATTACAGCCGGAATATGCCAGGGCTTGCCACATCTTTATTCATCTTCCTGACATTAATATGTTTAATGCCATTGCCCACTACCGCCCAGGAGAAGTATGGGCTGGAATTTGCCAGCAAAGGAATTGCACAGGAATACCGCACCACACTGGAGCTCTTCCCCGGTACTGCTATGGATGTGAAAAATGAGTTTTCCCTGACATTTGATCTCTCGCTTACTCCCAATGCACCTTCTTATTTTGGCTATGTTTTCCGCATGGTTGATAATAAAGACCAGAATATAGATCTTGTATATGATGTACATAACCAGTCGTTCAATCTCGTGACCGGAAATGAATTCTCCGGTATCTCTTTTAAAGCCGATTTCGATAAGATATGCCACCAATGGCAGCATGTACGGCTGGACTTCAACATTAACAAGCGCTTAATTAAGCTCTCTTTAAACGGTCAGACCATCGATAGCGCCATTACAGCTCTCTCCCCGGGGCATCAGCTAAAGATATTCTTCGGCGTTAATCATTATAAGGAATTGACATTCTTCGATCTTCCTCCTATGCGCTTAAAGGATATAAAGATTTATCAGGAAGATCAATTACAATATCACTGGGCGCTTAATCAAACGAACGGGAACACCGATACTGACCTGGTAAATAAAAAGGTTGCCTTCATCAATAACCCGGTATGGCTGGCACATACCTATCATGAATGGAATAAAACCCGCGACTTTGTAATAAAAGGAAATGCAAGTGTCGCCTACGACCACCGCACCGGTACCTTATATATTAATGGCAGCGATTCCATCTACATCTCCAATAACAATAACCTTACAACCAGTAAACTGGCCCGGCCCAGAGGGCTTTCTTCCGGTAACATTGCCGTTTTTGATGAACAGACGCACCAGATATGTAATTTTTTAGTAGATGAGAAAAAAGTGGCCCGCTATGATTCCACTCACCACACGTGGGATAATGTTACCAATGCAGAAAGTGTAACCCGCTACTGGCATTCAAACAGGTTCTTCTCCCGTTACGACAGCTCCATTTATATCTTTGGCGGGTATGGCGACTATCATTACAAAAATGAAGTGCAACGCGCCGGTAAGACCTGGGAAACTCTCAAAGTCACAGGAGATCACTTTACGCCCCGGTATATGGCAGCTTTAGGCGCTAATATCAATGGAGACTCCGCTTATATCATCGGTGGGTACGGCAGTTTAAAAGGAGATCAGCTGCTCAATCCGCATAACCTCTACGATCTTACCCTCTTTGATGTAAAGCATAAAACATTTAAGAAGATATACGAGTTACCGGAACCCGCACAACCATTTGTCTTTGGGAACTCCATGATCATCGATACACATCAGCAGTGTTATTATGCACTTACTTTTGCGAACGACCGCTCTCAGTCATCTCTTCAACTCATAAAAGGATCTTTAAGCAAACCGGTATATACCCGGCTGGCCAGTTCCATCCCTTTCCGGTATTTTGATGTCAAATCCAGGGCAGAACTTTTCTATGATCAGCAAAATGAGAAACTAATAACGGTTATATTATTTTCAGAGAACAACACCACAAGAGTACAGATTTATACTATCCTCTTTCCACCTTCTGAACTGACCCCACATACAGTATCTGAAAAAAACTCTTATTTGTGGACGCCGCTGGCCTGCCTGCTGCTGGGGATAGTCGCCTTTTTAAGTATTATCAAAAGAAAGAAAAAAGTGGTAGTGAAGCCTGCATTTATTGCCATCAATGTACAGGAAGAAATCCCTGTTCCGGAAATACTGCCTAAACCTGCCATATTACTATTCGGGGACTTCACCGTTATAGATAAAACCGGGGAGGATATCAGCAAACTATTCAGTCCGCTTTTAAAAGAACTGTTCCTGTTGTTACTGCTTCATTCTGTGACAAACAAAACCGGTATCTCATCAGAAAAGATCAATGAAATACTATGGGCGGGAAGATCAGTGAAAGACGCCAAGAACAACCGTTCTGTAAACATGGTAAAGCTGAAGAATATCCTCGATAAAATAGGTGAATACACCCTTATTAAAGAAAATGGGAAATGGCTGTTATTATTTAGCGAAGGTACCGTTGATATAGACCTGCAAAATTTCTATCACTTACTATCCAATAAAGACATTGAGGAGTTAGTCAGGATTACCGGCAGAGGCATCTTCCTTGGCGAAACAGAATACTCCTGGCTGGATAAATTCAAATCAGATATCTCTGCAGACATCATTCCGGTACTGACACAGTTCCTGGAAGATCAGGCCCCTGACCCGGGATTCATCATCGCCGTATGTAATTGTATCCTCCACTTCGATTCACTCTGTGAAGAAGCCATTATGTTCAAATGCCGCGCACTGGTAGCCCTTCGTCAGCATTCCACCGCCAAAGCCCTCTACAGCAATTTTACAAAGGAATACCAGGCCATTTATGGCGAAACATTCGAAAAAGATTATATAGCTGTACTGGAACAATAAACTTTTTAAAATCCTACTGACATACTGTTGTCACTTCCCCATCGTTTCTTTGCTATATACAAAAACATATAACCATGGATATCATCAAATCATTGTTAGCAGAACTTGAACAGGAAGCAGCCACCACCCGCAAAATGCTTTCCCGTATACCCAACGACAAATACGATTGGCAACCTCATCCCAAAAGCATGACTATCATGCAGCTATCCAATCATATTGCAGAATTACCAGGCTGGGTAAGTATGGCACTCACTACAGATGAACTTGATTTTTCAAAAATGGATTATAAACCTGCTGGGATTAAGGATACCTCCGGCGTACTCGAATTATTCGATAAGTCATTTGCCAGTGGAAAAGCCGAACTGGAAAAAGCAAGCCTCTCACAACTGGACGAACCCTGGGTATTACGCAATGGCGACTTCATCATCAGCGAATCCACAAAGGGAGAAACGATCCGTATGGCCTACTGCCAGACGGTGCATCACAGGGCTCAGTTAGGCGTTTTCCTGCGATTGCTGGACGTTCCCATTCCGGGAAGTTATGGACCAAGCGCAGATGAAGACAGCTCTGTATACAAGGCATAACCTCATAAATAATTACCAGGACTGGCCCATAAGCCAGTCCTGAACTTTATCAGCAGGTTAAGATATCTTTGTATTACCTGCGTGCTATGGAAAATGAAGAAAATAACAAACAGCGTAAAATCATCCATATTGATATGGATGCTTTCTACGCGTCCGTCGAGCAGCGGGACAATCCCGAATACCGAGGCAAGGCCATTGTAGTAGGCGGTTCTCCTGAAGGCAGAGGCGGCGTTGTGGCTACCGCCAGTTATGAAGCACGCAAATTCGGCATCCGCTCTGCGATGCCATCAAAACGCGCACAACAACTCTGTCCGGATGTTATTTTCATCCGCCCCCGCTTCGATGCCTACAAAGAATCTTCCCGCAAAATCCGTGAAATATTCAGTCGTTATACAGACCTGATAGAACCCCTGTCATTAGATGAAGCATTCCTGGATGTTACCGTAGATAAACTGCAGATAGGTTCCGCCATTGAAATTGCCAGGCAGATCAAACAAGCTATCAAAGATGAACTGCAATTAACAGCATCCGCCGGTGTCTCCATCAATAAATTCGTAGCCAAAATAGCGTCTGATCTCAACAAACCGGACGGACTTACATTCATAGGTCCTTCTTCCATAGAAGAATTCATGGAAAAATTACCCGTAGAGAAATTCTTTGGTGTGGGAAGAGTAACCGCGGATAAAATGAAAAAGATGGGGCTGCATACAGGGGCCGATCTGAAAAAACTCTCAGAAAATGATTTACGCCAGCACTTCGGAAAAGCAGGTGGATTTTATTATAAGATAGTGAGAGGGATTGATAACCGGGAAGTACAACCTCATCGCGAAACCAAATCGCTGGGCGCTGAAGATACCTTTGCCTATGATCTCACAACGATAGAAGAGATGAATCCGGAGTTGGATAAAATTGCCAGAACGGTACACGAACGTTTGCTGAAATATGGATTAAAAGGCAGGACTATTACGCTTAAAATAAAATACAGCGACTTCAGGCAAATTACCCGCAACCAGTCTTTCCCATACCCTGTTAACGCACTTGACATCATCACAAAAACAGCTAAACAATTATTATTAGCTACTTATCCGGAAGATAAAAAGATCCGTTTACTGGGTATCTCTCTTTCTAATTTCAATGAGATAATACAGACTGAGAAACCCAATAATCAGCTATCATTATTTGATGAATAAAAGTCAGAATAAATGCTGTATAACGCGAACGGTTACATGTAACTGACCCGTATGCCGCATAGTATGTTCTGCTGCGTGAAAAAGCAGCCCTATCAGGGTTGTTGGCAGTTTTTTACGGCCTACTGTTCTGGCATCTGTCAAACTACTTTCTTCCGTTGTTTTTAACTGATCAATAAATGTTTGCAGTCTTGTATCGAGTGCGGTTAACAATGAGCTCAGATCTCCCGCAGGTTTTCCCTCTGCAGATAAACAGGCCAGTTGAGTTTCAGATAAAGCCTCACCGGCAGCATATGTATACATGCGGTCCAGTACGCCCGTAATATGTTGCAGATGGAAGCCGACAGCAGCTACTCCGGCAGGTTGCTGCCACAGCAATTCATCAGGAAAGCCAGCCACCAATGCATGTATTTCTTCCTGTGCCTGTAATAAAGCATGTGCTACTGGTTGTAATAAAGCAGGGACATCAGCAACGGGTCCCCGCATCCATACTTCTGGCATATTTACATCTTTTTTAATTTCAACACTACATGTTTAATATTCTGCCGGTTATAAGTATAAGTTATATGCAGCAGTCCGTCTTTTGTTTGTATAACAGCCGGATAACTGAATTCTCCTTCAGGCTGTTTTTCCAGTTCATATACATCACGCCAGTTCTCTCCGTCTTTAGAAACCGCTACGCGTAATTCGTTACGGCCGTCAGACCAGTCTGCCCCCATTTTCGCAGGATTATAAATTAATACCTGCAACCCGCTTTTAGTGGTAACGGCATCAATCCCTGAATTAGGGTTCAAAATCGTCTGTCTGGTTAATGGAGACCAGGTTTCCCCGTTATCATCGGAGAATGTCTGTACAATTACGTTCTGCCGGCTCCTGCACAGCAATTGCAGGCGACCGCCCGGATAGAACAATGCAGAAGGCTGGATCACCCCAAAGGTATCGCAGTTGATGGGAATACTTCTCCAGTTATGCCCGTTGCTGTCCGACAATTCCACATGGATATGCCATTGTTTTTCGTCTTTGCTTTCGGTACTGGAAGGATGTAAAATAGTACCATTGGCCAGTTGCACCGGTTTATTCTTGATAGGGCCTAAGATCCCTTCGGGTAATTTTTCTTCTTTAGACCAGGTACGGCCTTTGTCGGTACTGTATTTCATCAGTCCCCACCATTCCCTGGGATTGGGGCCAACTTTATAGAACAGGATCAGTTTATGCGCCCTGGTGGTAATCAGTACCGGGTTCCAGGCAGCATAGCGTGTTTTGTCATCCACTATCCCTGTAGCAGCTATAGCCGGGGCAGACCATTTCCCTTTTGTAAACACAGAAGTGTAGATACATACATCAGGAGCGCTTTCACGACTGCCGCCAAACCAGGAGGCCACCAGTTGCCCGCCGGGCAGTTCTGTGATAGTAGACGCATGGACCGCCGGTACAGGCGGATGCTGCATCAGGAATTCCTCTTTTACCAGACTAACTTGTGCGTAGGAGAACAGGAAACTCCCTACCAGCATGCATGACAATAATACGCTCTTCATAATCAATAAATAGACAAGGCCACAAAGATAACAATGTCTCGCATTGTTAGCTTTGTGGCCTTGTTCCCATCTAAATTATAAATCCTGCCTTATAGCCTTTAATCACCTTATCAAGGCTGTGGTACGTCCCAGAATATTTTAGCGTCACGGGTATCTTTTGCCTGAACATCTTTATAACTGGTGTTATAAGCAGTTTCGCTAAGAGGATACCTGAAACGGTTAGGAGCATTTTCAAACCCGGGCAATGTAGAAACAAACACTCTCTGGAATTTCGGATAATCGGTTCTTCTGGTCTCAGACCATGCCTGAGTAGCCTGGAGGATATTAAAGTGGAGCCATTTCTGTACCCATATCTTTTCCAGTTTTTCCTGAGAAGTACCGGTGTAAGCAATTGTTGGCTGAGTCATGAAAGCATCTACTGTCGCAGTAGAAGGTTGATTCAATGCCTCATATTTAGTTGAATTCGTAGTGTATAAGTAATATATGAATGCAATTGCCTGACGAACACCCAATTCATAATACTGAGCAGCAGATAATGCTCCTGGTCCTGTAATACCCCAGCGTTCTACCGCTTCTGCTTTCAGGAAGTTTACTTCGGCAGCAGTCATCATGATACCTGGTAACTTAGAGTTAAAACGGAAAGTAGTAGAGTCATAAGTAGCAAAATAAGATAAACTGTCTAACTGGGTAGAACTACCCCAGTCACCAGGCATAGCCCTATACGTTGCATTTGGGACAAAAGTATTGCCTACTTTTTTACCGTATTTATCAAACATGAAAGGTATCCTTGGGTCATTTGCCGGGCTCATTGCTACATTCAACATATAATCGGGTGCACCCATCGGAGCCTGCAAGTCACTGAATGCACTACCCAGGTTATCTGTGTACACAGTAGGCTGCATGATCATTACGTCTGTATTGGCCGGACTGTAATTATCTCCAACGTTAGCACCATCAATCAGTGGATACTGGAGCGGAGTTGCAAACATCTCCTGTACAGCAGCCTTTGCAGTGGCTTCATCTACAAATGAAGTACGCATCAGTAAACGCAATCTCAATGAATTAGCATATCTGCGCCATTTATCAAGACTGCCATGCAAAGCATAATCCTGCACGGAAAAAGAAGCCGCGGCATTCGTATTCAAAGCAGTACCTGCAAAGTAATCAGCACAATCCTTCAAGCCAGCCATGATAGTATCATATAATGCTTTCTGGTCCTGGAATTTTGCATTAGAGATAGTATTGGAAACGTCCAGTGATCCGGCTTCAGTATAAGGCATGTCTCCAAACAAGTCTACCATCTGTGAAGTCTGGTCCAGCAACAGTGTTTTCGCAGCTATCGTAAATACCTGCACATTTAAACGGGATTCAATAGGCGTTTCATTATACAAACGCATAATGGTGCGGTACTCAGCCATAGGACCAGAACCGGAGTTTACATCTCCCTGGTTATTGGTAAAGTTATTTGGAACGTAGTAGTCATTCCAGCGCTGTCCCTGATAAGTCAGGTTACCCTGGTACACTGTAGATTCATTTAAAGACGTACTCACCTGACTATAAACACCTGTATGTACAAAAACTATTGTTCGTATATCCCAGTATTGTGGACGTACCCTGTTATTATCCATCATGCCGGAAAACAATTTCTCGATAGATGGATTAGTAGTTTTGTCAGGGTCGTTATATTTATCTTCCAGTTGGCTCTTCGAACAGCCGGCCAGAGCAACTGCCAGCATCATAAAGCAACTTATATTTTTTAATGTCTTTTTCATAAATAACTGTTTGTACCGATCAATTTAAAAAAATTAAAAACTTGCATTTACACTAAAACCATAGCTACGTGTAGCTCCGGTTGAACCTTCATCGATACCTTGTCTTAACCAGCTACCTCCCAATGGGGCTTCGGGATCAAGATTCTTCATGGTTCTGTAAACATACAGCAAGTTTCTGCCGATCAAAGAAACACGCAGGTTCTGGAAGTGCAGTTTGTTGGCAAATGTTTTAGAAACATTGTACCCCAGCACAAGCTCTCTCAATTTTATATAATCGTTCTTGTACAAGAATGCCATTGGTTCACCATTATCGCTGGAGTCGAAGTTGTAGATGTAGTAAGTAGCAGCCTGAATGATTCTGTCATTCTTTGTACCATCTGCTTTTACCCCATCAACAATAACACCATCATGATATACTGGTCCGTTTGGAGAAGCGCTGGTATGACTTGGGAGTCTTACAAAAGTGCCAGAAGCGTCTACATAATAAGGAATGCCACCATTCGCTTCGTCTCTGTACTTCAGTGTGTTCTTATACAAACCAGCGCTTGTTGCATATTTCTGTGGAGGAGAAACGATCTTACCACCAAAACGGTAATCCAGCATGAAATCTATAAACAGGTTCCTGTAAGAAACAGTATTGGAGAACCCACCTACAACCTTAGGCAATACGTTACCTGCTTTTATATACTTGGTCTTATCTGTCATCATTACGCCATCAGGTCCGACTAAATCATTCCCTTTAGCATCTTTCTGATGAGGATAAACATAAATGTTACCGATAGGCTGGCCTTTTTCAGCTACCACCATTGCTGATTGGGAATCGAAACCAGCAAATACGATCCGGTCTACACCTGGCGCCAGTTCTTCTACAGAAGAAGTATTCGAAGCAAAGTTCAGACGTGTATTCCATTTGACTTTACGGGATACCGGGGTAGCAGTGAAAGCAACCTCAAGCCCCTTACTATGCAAACGGCCCACGTTCGTGATCCTGGTATTTGCACCGTTACTTGCAGCAACAGACAAGCGCATTAACAGGTCAGTTACGATGCTGTTATAATAAGAAACATCCACACCAATTGCACTGTTAAACATCTTTGTTTCAAATCCAAACTCAGTTTCTGTTTTTCTTTCAGATTTCAGATTTTCATTACCATAGGCACTCTGTGAAACCAATACAGGTACGGAACCGGTAGTAGTTGGCAGAGGTCTCTGTGTATAAGTTACGTTAGACTCAAATGGCGGAGGAGCATTACCCACTAAACCGTAAGAAGCACGCACTTTACCATAGTTAATGAACCTTGGCAAATGGAAAGCTTCTGTAAATACAAAGCTCGCATTCGCTGAAGGATAGAAATACCCATTGTTAGCAGGAGGTAATGTAGAAGAATACTCCTGACGCGCAGTTGCTTCAAGAAACAGATAATCCTTGTAGCCTAAGTTCAAGATACCCAGGTAAGCATATTTCAGCAAACCACTACGTTTTTCAGAGGTTGACTGTGTTTGGTAAGAGTTATTGATACTGAACCAGTTTGCAGTAACCAAACCACCATTGGTACCAGACTTCTGATCACTGAAGTTTTCTTTACGGCCCTGGTAACCACCACTAACAGAGTAAGTAAAGTTTTTAACCGGATCACTTGCATAAGTTAACAATACGTCTCCATATACAATGCTGTAACGCCCTTTCATAACATTATAAGCACCGGTACTTTGTGTAGTATTGAACGCAACCGGATATTCATTGTATTGTTTAGCTTCCGTATTGATACTGGTAAAGTCATTACCAACCCTGGTACGGAATTTCAACCCTTTGGCAACATCAATATTAAGGGTCACACTAGACAACAAACGGTCCTGTGCTTCCGTCTCAGTATTACGTAACTGCATCCAGAGGAGATTCATCAGCTCATACTTAACAGGATAAGCCAACGCTTCATCAGGATTTTTCTGAGAGTCATTATAAGGTACATACTTATAACCCTGAGATGTTTTGTATTTATCAAATACAACCGCCATATCTTCAGCCCTGCTATAAAAGCCATCATATGCGTCAAAAACACGGTTCATAGAATAAGGCCGGTTAACAATAGTCGTGTTCACATAACCACCCACAACGTCCAGGCTGATCTTACTGTGTAATTTGATAGTACTGTTCAGGTTAAATGTATTACGCTTCTGGCCACCACCAATTTGTATACCCTTGTAATCGCTACGGGTATAGGAGAAACGGTAATTTGCCTTCTCGTTCATATTCGAAAGGGATACATTCAAATTTGAATTGTATCCCTTCTGGAACATCTGTTTAAAGTTATCAGGCTGTGGTGAATATGGGTGCATAGAACCATCCCACCATGGAACCATCTGGCCTTCCATTTTAGGGCCGAAATCCCTTGAGTCCTCAAACCTGGGGCGAACGGTGCCATCTGTTCCTACAGGGACCCAACCATCTGCCCGTGCGCCATTAGCTAAGTTCATTGCTCTGTCCCTACCAGGGCCATAAACATTCTGGTACTGGGGAGCGAAAGCTATCCTTTCCGCAGTAGCTGAGTAGTTTACGTCAACGCCAAGTCCTCTGCCTTTAACACCTTTCTTAGTAGTGATAACAACCACACCACTAGATGCATCCGATCCGTACAAAGCCGTTGCACTGGCTCCTTTCAATACCGTCAGATTTTCAATATCTGTAGGGTTAATATCGAGGATACCATTACCACGAATACGCTGATCAGACCAGTAGTCGCCTGTGTTACCACCAGCACCGCCTGTCTCATTATTATTCCTGATCTGCACACCATCCACTACATACAGTGGCTGTGTGTTATAGTTCAAAGAGTTAACACCACGAATCTGAACATTCACAGCACTGGTAGCACCACCGGGAGCGGTGGTGATCTTAACACCAGCCGCCTTACCATATAAGGCAGAGGCAAAGTTGGTGTTACCAGAAGCGTTGATCTGTTCAGATGTTACAGTACTAACTGCATATCCAAGCGCTTTTTGTTCTCTTTTAATACCCAGCGCCGTTACAACGATCTCATTCATCATCTTCTCATTCGGCTGCATGGTAATGTTCAATGTAGTTTTTCCGGCAACAGGAATTTCCTGTGTCTTAAAACCTACATATGATATGATCAGCACAGCATCATCCGGAACATTGATAGTGAACGCTCCATTTTCATCGGTAGTTACACCTTCAGAAGTTCCTTTGATCTTTACTGAAGCACCGATCAGTGTTTCACCCGTCTGGTCCAGAACCTTACCTGTTATTTTAACAGAGCTCATTCTTGCACCTTTTGGCATGATCACAATCAGGTTGTTGGCCAGCTCCTGGTAAGTATACCCGGAATTGTCCAGAATCATATCCATCACCGTAGAAATCTGTGCATCTTTTACAGAAATATCCAGTTTGTTATTACTTGGAATATTCCTGTTGCTGAACATAAAACGGTAATCGCTCTGGCTTTCTATTACAGAGAGTACCTGTTTAAATTCTGCGGAACGGAGATTTAATGTGATTTTGGTTTCAGAGGAAACATTAGCGCTAACAGACAGGCTCATAAAAAGAATGAACCCGAAAGTTAATTTCATAGTTAGTAATGGCTTTAGGAGCCCGTAGGGGATCTTTACGCCCTTGGGGCGTAGGAAAAAATTCATAACTTAGATGTTAAAGGTGATTAAACTATTTCTGGTATAAGGCATCTTTTCTACGTTGATTATTACGGTAATCCCCGTGCTGTCAGTAGTCGCGTTTTTCTCCCATAGACAAAATTTTAAACGTTAATACTTTGTTTCTGGTGAAATGAATAGGCGAATACATAGGAATACATAGGCATCGTCATAGGATCTTCATCTCACCTTTCACGATTATGAAAGGATATTTTTTTACTGATTAATTACGTTCTCTTCCTTCTTAGTATATAACTATCGTCGAATCTTCTATTCTGTAATTGAAATTCTCGGTCATGTGCAGCGCATGTAATGCTTCTGCAATGGTTTCGCCCTCCAGGATACCTGTAAATCTTAACTGCCTGGAACCTGTTTTACTGAAGCGAATGCTGATATTGTACCACCGTTCCATTCTCTTTGCCAGACTCTCAAAATCTTCGTCCTGGAATACCAGTTTATTTTGCAGCCATGATGTTTCCATGATCATCGTATCACGCTGCTGGAAATAACTCAGGGTAGTTAATGCCGGATATACATTTTTAACTGCTACCGATTTGGTTTTGGTTGAATCATGATTCTCAGCATTATGAATAACTAACTTTTGGGATGGCTTCAGCAAAATCCTTTCAGAAGGATTGCTGGGTACTGTCACCTCTATAGATCCTCTTAGCAGTGTAGCTTCTGTAGACGCTTCATTAGGATATGATTTTATATTAAATGCTGTCCCCAATACTTTCACATTCATGTTCGCCGTATGAATAATAAACGGCTTGTTCGCATCCGAATGCACATCAAAGAATGCCTCTCCGGTCAAATACACCTCACGATTCTTTTCTGGAAAATTAGCAGCATATTCCAGCTTGCTGTCCGCATTCAATGTAACCCTGGTACCATCCTCCATGATAAAAGTTGATTTCTCTCCCCTTACCGTAGATTTAGCTACCAATGTATTTCTATGACTATAGAAATAACCACCTGCAGTAATCAATAGTGCCACTGTTGCCGCCACTCCTGTGATCCAGCCCAACCGTCTTATATTGCGAACTGGCTGCATAAGCGGCTTCATTGCTGAAATACCCGCTTCCTTCTCCAGCTCATTGATACGTGATTGCACATTCTCAAATAACTGCCTGCCATCAATATAATCATGATGATTCTGGGCCCAGTACATGCGGAACAGCTCATACTGTCGTGCGGAGACAGTATCCTCACTCATGATATGTTGCAGTTCCTGGCCTTCTTGCGGTGAAATATCACCTGCCAGGTCCTTAATAACAATTTCAAAAAAACGTTCGCTCATTGTCCGATGGAATAACCCTTTATATATAGGACAACTTTTAAGAGGCGATATGCGTACAAGCTTTAAAAAAAATTTTAACATATACATCGGCAACCTAATTACTCATAAATATTATTAATATAAGCAATGTGGTAATTATATTGTCTGGAGCCGTGTTCCCGGTCTTTGTCAGATAGGGGTCCATGGCTTTCGTCATCTTTTTCATAGCACGTAACATCTGTGTATGTACCGTGCGGTGGGAAATACCCAAAATTTCACCTACTTCCTTGTATTTCATGCCGTTCTCTTTCACCAGGCGGAAAATAATCCCGCACTGCTTCGGTAAAGACGCAATAGCCTGATCCATCTGGAAAAACAACTCTTTTTTCTCCAGTTCCATTTCCGGAGAACTGCTATTTATAAGCTGTGCCCCTCCCGAATGATCGTCAATATTGACGATTTGCATACTGGAAAAGCGCTTATTATAGTTCAGAGCGTGGTTCTTAACTGCAATAAAAAGATATGTTTCAGGCTTCAGAACTTCCTTCATCTGTGCCCTGTCCATCCAGCATTTCACAAATACATCAGATACAATCTCTTCTGCAACTTGTTGATAATGAACGTACAGCGTGCAAAACTTGATGAGTCTGGGGTTTAATTCATGGAATAAAACCTCAAATGATTTAGAGTCGCTATCAACTGTGATGCGCTCCCATAGATCATTTATATTAACCTCTTTTTGCATTCTAAATTTTCATTATATTTCAGACGGCAATGTAATAAAAGTATATGTCAAATAAAAATAATAAATGTTTCTGGATTAATTATTTATAATATATATTATATACGTTAATCAAGGCAAAATGGATATATAAACCGATAAAAAAAGGAGAAAGGACGACCTGTTGAAATACAACAAATCGTCCTTTCTCCTTTTATATTTTTTTACCCTCTTATCCTGATTTCAGGAAAAAAATTATTCATCTTCTATCATACTCATTCTCTCATTGTCATAATGTCCTGTCAAAAAGAGACAATCCCTCCTATTTAGGTTGTAAAGATGTGAGTGCTATAAATTTACGAAATCTTTCCGGCTGGGATTAAACACATCGATCAACACGCCCGCTTCCAGGCAAACGACCCCATGTACCAGGTCAGAAGGTACATAAAATGCATCCCCGGCCCGCAAAATTTTCTTCCGCCCGTCAATCTCCACCTCAAAAACACCTCGTTCCACATGCGAGATCTGGGTATGGGAATGATGATGCAACGTTCCTACGGCTCCCTGCTCAAAATCCACCTTTACCAGCATCAACTGATCATTATACGCCATTACCTTGCGCCGGATTCCCGGATCAGGGAATTCCCAACTGATATCCTTATCCTCTATAAATACTTTTTCCATATAGGTTGATTTAAAAAAGCCGCTTCCCAAAGGAAACGGCTTTTATATAATGTGAATATAGTATTAGTTAGGTAACAACTCCGCCAGCTTTTTATCCAGCGCTTCCCCTCTCAGGTTCTTCGCTACGATCTTACCCTGTGGGTCCAGCAGGAAATTCTGCGGTACAGATCTTACTCCATATAACTTAGCTACGGCATTATCCCAGTATTTCAGGTCAGAAACATGTGTCCAGGTAAGACCATCCTTGTTGATGGCTTTCAGCCAGGCATCACGACCAGCAGGCTGGTCCAGGGATACACTCAATATCGTAAACTGCTTCTCCTTATACTTATTAAACGCAGCCACTACATTAGGGTTTTCTGCACGGCAGGGACCACACCAGGAAGCCCAGAAATCTACCAGTACATATTTACCCCTGAAATCCGACAGGTTCACCGGCTTGCCCAGTGTATCGTTCTGGGTAAAAGCAGGCGCTTCTACGCCAACCTCTGTTTTCTTCCAGCTACTCAGCAATGTGGCATATTCCTTTCCACCCTTACTGCTCCTTACATCAGGAGACAATTTATTAAAAATAGAATCGAGCTGTTTCAGATTGTCCGGTACACCGCCGCCATAACGCTGCAGAGCGTCCAGGCTGATCAAAGATTTAGGATTTGCTTTGATAAATGCCAGGTATATCACTTTCTCATCAGCATAGATCGCTTCGCTCTTTTCTTCCAGGCTTTTCTGGAAAGCCTCTGACTGGCGTACTTCCTCAGTAGCACCATAGTACTCTGCACTCAGGGCCTTATTCCTGGCCATGATTGGCTCCAGTTGCTTAGTCAGACGCTGGTTATCCTCATTGATAAGAGAGCCGCTGAATTTGGCTTTCTGCAGGGAATCAGGACTGTTCAATACAATAGTACCCTTATCTACATAAAAATACATGGCATCACGCTGTCTTGGATCAGGCCCCGGTAACGGATGCTTTAAGATCAGCATCGCATTGGAAGGGCCATCTACCTTTCCTTTAATTTCAAATGCACCATCCTTCAGTTCAGAAGAATCCTGTATCTGCGTAGCCCCATCACGGTACATCAGGTATATCTTAGCAGGCGCATTCAGACTACCAATCTTCCCTTTCAGTACAAAATCACCCTTCTGGGCGAACAGTACCGCCGGAGAAAGCAGCATCGTAAATAATAATGTTTTGGTCATGTTGGTTTTGATTTTACGTTGTGCCTAAAAATAGGATTTTTAAATGAAGTGGGAATGCCATTCATAAAGGCGCTCTCACCATTCATCCCCCCTACTCTATACCCAGGTCTTTCTGGATCTCCTCAAGAGACCGCCCCTTTGTTTCCGGCATCATCTTCCAGATAAAGAGCAGTTGCAGCAACATCATACCACTGTAAAACACGAAAGAGTAAAACCCGCCATGTGCACTCCCCTCAACAATTACAGGGAATGTCCAGGAAATAATGGCCGCCATGATCCAATGGGTAAAACTACCCAGTGAACCTCCCTGGGAACGTACAGAATTAGGGAATATTTCAGAGATAAACACCCAGATAACCGCTCCCTGGGAGAAGGCAAAGAAAGCAATGAACCCGATCAGGTAAATCAGCACATTACTATTAGCACTGTGTGCATCCCTGAATGCATAGGCAGTCAGCGCCAGGAAAACGATCATCCCCACAGATCCTATGAGCATCAGCGTTTTACGGCCAAATTTATCAATCACTGTCATCGCCAGCAGCGTAAACAGTAAATTGGCCGCGCCTATATACACCGGTTGCAGGTAAGCGGCACTTTTATCAAAACCGGCCATTTCAAAAATACGGGGAGCATAATAAAGAATGGCATTGATACCGGATAACTGGTTGAACATCGCCAGTAACACCGCATACAATACCGGTTTGGCATATCTTTTCTGAAACAGTGATTCCTGGTGCGACTTCACCGATTCACGGATCGCACGTACAGCTCCAGGCACATCTATCTCCTGTAGTTTACGCATCACAGGTATCGCTTCTTCTTCCCTGTTATTCAGAATCAGCCAGCGCGGACTTTCAGGAATGGTACGCAGTAAGATCCAGAACAGTCCGGCGGGAATCACCATCACACCCAACATCCAGCGCCAGGCTTCATCACCCAGTCCTGCAAACAGGAAGTTAGTGAGGTACGCAATGAAAATACCTCCTACAATATTCAGTTGAAAAGACCCTGCCAGCCTTCCGCGCAAATGTGCCGGAGCTATTTCAGAGATATACATTGGGCCTACCACCGAGGATGCCCCTACTGCAATACCTCCGGTAAAACGGAAAAATACGAACAGCAGCCAGGTGGAAATAGAAGCACATCCTACAGCAGATAACAGGTAAATAACCGCAATCGTGAGCAGTACTTTTTTACGGCCGTAAATCTTCGCAGGAGTACCAACTACCAATGACCCCAGTACAGTGCCGATGAGACTGGAAGCAACTGTAAAGCCATGCCAGAAAGAACTCAGCGACCATAACTTTTCTATTATTTTATCCGCTCCGGATATGACAGCGGTTTCAAAACCGAATAAGAAACCTCCAATGGCGGCGATTAATGCTATTCTAACTGGGTAAGAGAACATGTTTGATTGATTATTGATTATTGATTGTTCGTGGATATTTGCGACGTGGACTAATTGACGAAAAAAGTAAACATAAAAAACTACATATGCAATAACTGGTTATATTTTCTCTCCTGAATTGACCGGGCAAAGAGACAAGCAGTAAATTAAAAGAGCCTGTATCGTACGATACAGGCTCTTTTAATTTACTACACTATGAATGATTAAAACGGACTAAAAAATTCAACAATCCAGTATGGGTCCCATGTCGCATGGTGCAATAAAACTGATGAGATACCGGTTGCACTTTGCATACCGGTGAATGTATAAGTGTTGACACCATCATAGGTGGAATACCAGGTACCAACTGTAGTAGCCCCCAATTTAAAGGTAATTGAAGAAGTATAAACAGTATAAGTGTAGGTACCACCTGATCCATCTACGGTACCTGTAAGAGGCAGATCGACGAATTTTGCAACATTCTCTTTAACATTTACGAAAGGTGCAGGCTTGAAGCCAGACATACTAAATAATGTGCACAGCAATAGTGCAACAGGCAATAATTTCTTCATAGAATTGAATGTTTAAAGGGTTTGAAAAAATCTTTGTGTGTTTTAAAAATGATTTATAATAACGGGTACTACTACGTAATTGGCCATGAAGGAACGGTCAGGGAAACTTTCACTGCCTTTTAGCAGGAAGATTTACAACAGTAAACCGGACATTGAGAAATACAATCGAACAATGCGGAAACAAATGGCTTCATGAGGAAGTGGGTTGGGTCAAAAATTAATACCGTATTAAAGTTATACTTTATAACCACATCCTGTTATTCCAAAATAGCTATTATAAAAAAGGTTGATCTTTTTAAGACCAACCTTTATAACACATCAAACATTAATTATTTAGACAACTCTGCAAATTCTTCTTCTGATAATTCAATCCTGGCTGACTGTAAATTCTCTTCCAGGTGATCTATTGATTTGGTACCAGGGATCAACAGTATATTGGCGGAACGTTTCAACAACCACGCTAATGCGATCTGCGACGTTGTAGCGCCATGTTTAGCTGCAATCCTGTCAATCTTTTCTGCTAATTTATCAGGTCCTGAAGCCAACGGGAACCAGGGAATAAATGCCATGTTACGTTTAGCCGTATAATCCAGTATTTCTTCCCATTGCCTGTTACCCAGGTTGTATAAATTCTGAACGGAAACAATCGGTATCACTTTTTCCGCACGCTCTATCTGTTCTATATTTACCTCTGATAAACCTACATACCTGATCTTTCCGGCCTTCACTGCTTCTACTACAGGACCCAGTGTTTCTTCTACAGGAACTGCAGGATCAAACCGGTGCAACTGCCACAGATCAATCGTATCTACTTTTAAACGCTGTAAACTGCCTTCTATATTTTCCCGGATATAATCAGGACGACCGTTAGGTACCCACTGGTTTGGACCAGGACGATTAAACCCGCCCTTCGTGGCAATCACGAGGTCCTTCTTATACGGATACAACGCATCAGCTATCAGGCTCTCATTTAATTTTGGCCCATATGCTTCTGCTGTATCAATGAAATTCACGCCGGATGCTACCGCACTTTGCAATACTTTTTTCGCATTTTCCCGGTCTGCTACTTCTCCAAACACACCGGTTCCGGTCAACTGCATAGCGCCATAACCAAGACGATTGATTTCCAACTGACCTCCCAGTTTGTAAGTCAGTGATTGTTTAGTTTCCATCTTTATTTATTTAAGCAATGAATTTAAAAAGACTTTTCAGTCTTCATTGCCGCATTATACATGCCAACTTTTCTAAAGTAGCCCTTGTAATTCCTGCTCACTAACTGTGAAAATCGTCCCGTGGCGGATTCCCTCAGGCAAACTGATTTTATCCGACACATCGGTCCATTTCTGCCTGTCAGACGACAGAATGACACCGTAACGATGGTCCTTATAACGGTCGAAATAGATGAGCCAGTCCTTTCCCAGCTGTAATGTAGTAGGCCCCTCTGCCCAGTAATTACCGGTAATAGGGAGACCCGCTTTGCTGTAAGGCCCTGTAAGTTCGTCACTGTATGCCAGACGCAGGTTCTTCTTCGCAGGTTCTACTGTCTCATCCTTCATCACCATCATGTATTGCCTGCCTGCTTTCACAATAGTTGCATCTATCACATTAAAGCCAGGTTCGTACAGCAACTGAGCGGGAGAATATGTTTTGAAATCTTTCGTTGTCACATAATACAGGCGATGATTATAACTGCTTTCCTTACCGGATAAGGTCTCTGTGTATTTACCCGTGACCGTTGTAGCCCAGTAGATCATATAAGTGCCGGTTTTCTGATCGTAGGTGATCTCAGGAGCCCAGCAATTCCTGGCGCCGGCTTCCTTTTCCATTACAGGCACATACTCCTGCTGCGACCAATGGACCAGATCTTTGGAACTGGCATATCCTATCCCCTTATCATTCCAGCTCACTGTCCACACCATATGAAACAATCCATCCCCTCCCCTGATAATACAGGGATCGCGCATCAGCCTATCCTTACTCACCACAGGCGTCAGAAACGACTGATCATTCTTCAAAGCAGCCCATTTATACCCATCTTTACTATATGCAAGATGTAACCCATCTTCCCCATTCCCCTTGAAATAAGCAAACACATAAACATGCTGTGCCGTGCAGGAAATTACGGTGATCAGTATCACCAGCATACTTAAAAAACTTCTTTTCAT
Organism: Chitinophaga oryziterrae; assembly: GCF_009758125.1. Taxonomy (GTDB): domain Bacteria; phylum Bacteroidota; class Bacteroidia; order Chitinophagales; family Chitinophagaceae; genus Chitinophaga; species Chitinophaga oryziterrae. Next base: position 77,111 of record NZ_WRXO01000001.1, on the reverse strand, counting down.
TTCGCTAAGTTACTTTATCAGGAATGTATATTCTTTCCCTTTTTGTGCAGCCACATCATATAAAAATGTTTCCGGTAATGTAAACGGTTTCACCTTCGCCGAATCTGCAATTAACGGTTGTGTGACCACAGGTGTCTGGTAAAAAGGATTCGGATTATCCCCCACAGCAGCCTTCAATACAACTCCCTGCAACTCATTAGGGACACGTAAGCGGCAATTGCCATCTAAGTTAGCCCTGATCACCACCTTCACGACCTTCCCCTCTTTCCATTCAAGATCCGTAATTTCAAACCCGCCTCTTGCCCTCAGGCCTTTTATACTACCGCTTTTCCATGCCGCCGGTAAAGCCGGCAATAACTGTATAGCACCATCATAACTCTGCATCAGCATCTCCGTAATCCCTGACGTACATCCAAAGTTCCCATCTATCTGGAACGGTGCATGTGCATCAAACAGATTGGTATAAGTACCACCACCGCCTTTAGTCCCTACGGGGCTCAGCTGGTTGGTAATTAATTTCAGCGCATGTTCTCCATTCAGCAAACGCGCCCACCAGTTTACTTTCCAGCCCATGCTCCAACCGGTAGAGATATCTCCGCGCTGTAATAAAGTGGTATTGGCAGCGCTGTATAATGCAGGTGTACGGTATGGAGAAATCTGTGAAGAAGGAAACAATCCATACAGATGAGAAATATGCCGGTGATGATCTTCCGGATCATCCAGGTCCTGCATCCACTCCTGCAACTGTCCATACTTCCCTACCTGCATAGGCGGCAGTCTTTTACGGATGGCCTTCAGCGTATCCGTAAAGGCAACATCTTTCTGTAACACGGCTGCTGCATTAATAGCAGCCGTCAGCATATCAAATACGATCTGGTTATCCATCGTTGTACCGGCATCAAAAGAAACGCCTTTCCTGAAAGCAGGTGCATTCTCCGGAGAAGTACCGGGATTTACGACCAGCCATTTATGTACAGGCTCTTCCTGCAGGTCATCTACAAAAAACATCGCAGCTCCTTTAATAGCAGGATACACCTCTTCCAGATATTTCTTATCTCCGTTATACAGATATCTCTCCCATAAATGCTGACTCAGCCACGCGCCTCCCATACTCCATATACCATAGAAAATATTATCTACCGGCCCTGTAATACGCCAGATATCTGTGTTATGATGTGCCACCCATCCCCTTGCGCCGTATACGGTACGGGCTGTACCCTGCCCCGTAACAGATAATTCTTTCACCATCTGTATCAACGGCTCATGCATCTCCGGCAGGTTGTCTTTCTCTGCCGGCCAGTAATTCATTTCAGTGTTAATATTGATCGTGTATTTACTATCCCAGGGTGGTTTCACTTCGGCATTCCATATACCTTGCAGATTGGCTGGCTGCCCACCTGGCTGAGAAGAAGAGATCAGCAGATAACGGCCATACTGAAAATAAAGCGATACGAACTGCGGATCATTTACATCCGCAAATTTCTTCAATCGTTCATCTGTAGGTGCAACTGCTGCATCAGACGTACCCAGATCTATTTTCACACGATTAAAATAATGCTGATAGGCAGTGATATGTTCCTCCAATAATTGCGGGTATGTTTTCTTCAATGCAGCGGTGAGATAAGCGGAAGAACGTTTCACTTCATCTGCACTGATATCCTTATAGTTTACATAGTTCGAAGCAATGGAAATATAGATCAGCGCTGTAGTAGCATTGCTGATAGTGACAGCAGTATCAGTAGTCATGATTTTCCCGCCCGGAGCCATAATCCTGGTAATCCCGTTAAATTTCACCTTTCCTTCCACGCCTTCATGACCAGCCGTTGTTCCATGAATAACCAGCTCATTGCTCTTTGCTTTGATACTAACATTCGTTTGCGGAGTAGATAAAAATGCGGTAAAGGCTAACGCTCCCGGTACACTGCTGGTCAGTTTTACAATAATAGCCTGTGCAGGCACGGACGCAAATACTTCTCTTTTATAATGCACCCCGTTTACGGTATAAGTAGTAGTGGCCACGGCTTGTTCAATATCCAGTTCCCGGTAGTAATCAGTATATTTCTCATGCCCGGGGAAAGTCAGGTTCAAACTTCCCACCGGCTGGAACATCTGCCCATTGGAAGCACGGCTTTGTACTTTCTCACGGGCCAGGTCCTGAGCCTCTTTCTGTTTACCCGCAAAGATCAGTTTTCTTATTTCCGGTAAAGCTGCCAGCGCATCCGGGTTATCGTTACGGTTAGGACTTCCGGTCCATACACTGGATTCATTCAACTGAATACATTCCTGTGCAGGATTGCCGTATACCATGGCTCCCATACGACCATTACCAACAGGTAAAGCTGCTGTCCATGTATTACCGGCAGGCTGCCGGTACCATAACTTCAGGGGTTGTTGTGCAAATGTTTTCAGTGTGAGCAGACTCACAAGCAGAAGGGTTAATCTTTTCATAACTGGAATAGTTGCTTATAATAAATAAAGCCACCCCTCCCTGATGCCGTTAAAGCAGCAGACGAGAGTAATGGCGAAGACTATCAGCACAGCCTCTGTAATCGTTATTTTATTTTACCTCATCTATCAACACTACATCCCATGATCTCAATGTCATTCCCACCTGCAATATCCCTGTCGTACTGGCCAGGATCTGCGCTTCTTTCACCGCCATTGCCATCTGTTGTAATGTCTGTATCTGATCTTTTGCAGGAGATTCCGGGCTACCTGCATCTTTAAAAGCTTTCAATGCATTCCCGTTATCACGGTCCAGTATCTCCACATTAAAGCGTGCATCAGGATGCGTACCCGTGAGCTTAAAGTTAAAAGCCTTGTCCTCGCCTACACTAAAAAGCGCATCTGCCGCACCCATCGGAACTGTCTTTATTGCAGCCGGTAAATTATATAAAATAGCGCTTAATCTTTTAGAATCCTTATGTCTTGTAACGACAATTCCATCTTTATTATATAACAACTCATCCCCCATTGCATGCAACATGCGGTAAGCATGGAAAGACGGTTTGGGAATACTAAAATTGTTTACCAGTCCTACTCCGCCATGAAAAGCATCGCCTGCACCTGTTTCATCATACCCGTCGGAGAATGAGGAATAAGCCAGGGAGTCCACTAATCCTATACTGTCTGCATTTACTTTCACAATGTATGCCGCCACCGGTAATCCATCATGCATAGCATCATGGACAGATGCACTGGAATTCCATTCTGTACAATGGATCTCTGCCTGCGGGAACGGACTCTTACGCACCACGCCATTCAACCATAACAGGTCTTTGGAAGTTGCATCCAGTTCTCTTGGCTGACCGCCATTGGCCGGATAAGGATGCGTGGACACAAAGTCTACCGGTAGTTTCTCACCCGCACAATATGCCAGGAACTCCTCTATCCATACACCTTTCCCATCTGCGCCAAAGCTGCCCGTAGCAGGGCCGCCTACGCGCAAACGCGGAGAAACTGCTTTCAGGGCAGTCGCCGACGCTTTATACAATTCAAAGTATTGCGCTTTGGTACCATCCCAGAATGCACGCTGATCAGGTTCATTCCACACTTCAAAATACCAGGTGCTTACTTCTTCTATTCCAAAACGTTCTATACAATGTTTGGCAAAACTGGTCACCAGGTCTGTCCATTTCACAAAGTCTGCCGGTGGGGTAACATGTGCTTTCCACCACAACTGTGAAGATTGTCCGCTACTGATGTCTTTTGGGAAAAAGCTGAGTTCCACAAAGGGTTTCACGCCCGATTTCAGCATCTTATCATAGACCTCATCCACATATTGCCAGTTATATACCGTCGTTCCGTTGTTGTTTTTTATGACAAACATATCATCATGGAATATTCCATGCAGACGTGCATATTCAAATCCACAATGTTTTTTACTGAATTGTAACTGCTCCAGCCAGTTTGCTCTTAATCCCTCACTTGCCCGGCCTGCGCCTACTGTTTTGGTCCAAAAATTAGTAAATCCTTTCCCTGGTCCCTTTCCATCAATAACAAGCGGTGTGTCCTCCCAAAATGCACCTGCTTTCGTAATCCCAGGCAACAACGCACTACCTGCCGCTGTAACTATTGCCTGTTTTAGAAAATTTCTTCTTTCCATATATATAGGGTTCGTTTAATAGTATAGTTAGTATAGTGCTTCATCCCTTTTTTGTTTTTCATAGTCGGCGTGGGAATATTGGCTGATTATATAATACCACTACATGCGAAAAATGTATTACAATGTACACCTTTTTATGAAACATGCAAACGTTTGCGCAAGTCATTGATAATTACTAATATATGACAAAAATTTGCTACGGTTCCTAAATTACTCAATCTATTCAATAAAATCAACATATTTATACATCTATTTTAAAAATAGTTTCCAAATGCCTTATTTAAGGGGGGCATACAATTTGTATTATCCCTGTTAAAGACCTACAATGGAAAAGCGAATACTCGGTATTATCCTCAGTTTATTAGGCGTGGCAGGCCTTATTATGGCAGCCGTCAACTTCATGAACACCAGCGGCGGAGCCCGGAGTGTGAAGTCAATTATCATCTTCGGCATACTCGGCGCGGTATTCTTCTTTGCCGGCATCGGACTTATCAGGAACACAGCAGACAAACCGTCCTGACACCCGATAGTGGTGTAGTTTTTGCGCACTTTGCGGCATGAAGATCTTCTGGAACTACATGCGTCCCCACCGCTGGCTGATACTATTATCGCTATTGCTGGCAGGGACAGGACAGATAATGACGATGATAGATCCTATGATCTTTGGGAAGATCATCGATAACTACGCCCTGCATCCAAACGGCCGCCCGGAGAATGAACTGGTAAAAGGAGTTTCCTTCTGGCTGGCCGTGGCAATAGGCGTTGCCATGGTTGCCAGGCTGGCAAGGTCCTTACAGGATTTCGTCATGCGCAAAATCGTTCAGCGCTTCGGCATGCAGGTATTCAACGACGGACTCAAACAAACATTACGCCTCTCTTTCCAGGAATTTGAAGAACAACGCAGCGGAGAAACCGTTGCCCTTTTACAAAAAGTACGTACAGACACTGAACGCTTTATCAACTCCTTTATTAATATCCTTTTTTCTTCCGCCGTTGGCATCGGCTTCCTCATCTGGTACGCCATCAATAAACACTGGGCATTGGTGCCGGTATTCTTTTTTGGCGTAGTGGTACTGGGGACCCTCACAGGTATGCTGAGCAGAAAAATGAAAAAGATCCAGCGGGCCATTAATAAAGAAACCCTCAAAATGTCGGGCTCTATTACAGAATCGCTGAGGAACATAGAGCTGGTGAAAAGCCTGGGCCTTACCTTTCCTGAGATACGCCGCCTGCGCACATTTACAAAGAATATTTATGACCTGGAGATGAAAAAGGTAAAGCAGGTACGTACCCTTTCCTTTTTACAGGGTACTACCCTCAACCTGCTGCGGCAATCCATCCTTTTCATCCTCTTATGGCTCATCTTCCATAAAGTATTAAGCACCGGGGAACTGATCACCATGCAGTTTATCTCCACCACCATCTTTAGCCCCCTGCAGGAGCTGGGTAGTATTATCCTCTTTTACCGGGAAGCAGAAGGCTCCCTGCTGCTATTTGACCAGCTGATGCATAAACCGGTGGAAGAACGCCCTGTTAGTCCTACAGAACTGGGAACCCTGGACCGTATCCGGTTTTCCAACATCGTATTCCGGCATCAGACGGCTACTCAAAATGCCCTGGACGGCATCAGCTTCAGCGCGGGCATGGGCGATACCGTCGCCTTTGTGGGGCCCTCCGGCTCCGGGAAGTCTACCCTGGTAAAACTGTTGCTGGGGTTATACCAGCCGGTATCCGGCGAAATCTATTTCAACGACGTTCCTTCCAGCGAAATCCGTTATAACCAACTGCGGCGCCAGATAGGATTCGTTTCCCAGGATACCCAGCTCTTTGCAGGTACCATCAAAGACAACCTGCTGTTCGTAAAAGCAGATGCTACCGATGCCGAAATGCTGGAAGCCCTGGACAAAGCCTCCTGTACCCAGTTACTGGCCCGCTCTCCCAACGGATTAAATACCGTACTGGGTGAAGGCGGATTAAAATTATCAGGGGGAGAGAAACAACGTATTTCCATCGCCAGAGCACTTATCCGCCACCCGCGACTGCTCATTTTCGACGAGGCTACGTCTGCACTGGATTCCCTCACAGAAGAAGCCATAACCGATACGGTACGCAGCATCTCCGCCCGCCGCGAACAGATCAATATCCTCATCGCCCACCGCCTGTCTACTATCATGCACGCAGATACTATCTATGTGCTGGAAAAAGGGAAAGTAGTGGAAACCGGTACCCACGAAGAACTCCTGGAAATTAAGGGGTTATATTATGCTATGTGGAGACAGCAGATAGGCGAAAGACGCAATATATCAGCAAACTGATTATTTTTGTACGATGCCAACTATTCGTAAACGCCATATTCTGGGGATCATCCTCATATTGTCATGCCACTTACTGAAAGCACAGTCTATTCTTACAGATTCCCTGAAAGATGTACTTGCACGGAAGGAAACGACCGTGGAGAACCGTATCATGGCCACCGCACTACTGGCTAAGATCGCCGGCAACAGGGATGTTAAAACGGGCATAGGACTCGACCAGCAGGCGCTCGTCATGAGCAGCACTGTCAAAGATCCCCAATACCGCTCCTTCATATATGGCTGCCTGGTACACCTCTATGAACTTAACGACAGTACTCAACTGGCCCGCAAAGCAGTAGACAGTGCTATCTGGTATGCCGATAAATCTGGTAATAAGGCCTCCAAAGGATTTGCCATGTATCGCAAAGGATGGTTACAGGTGATGGAAGAACAGCCCGACAGCGCCATGAAAAACCTGTTAGAAGCACTTCGCTACCTGGATGGACAAAAAGCATATAATTATGAATGCGGTATTTATTATTTTATTGCGGGTATTTATGGCGACTGGAATGATCCGGAGAATGAATTAAAATATGCCCGCCTCTGTTTACAGAAAGGACTACAGGCACAAACACCAGACGAGATCTGTATGGGATATCAGTCGCTGGGCAGTTACTTCATCATACAATACCGCAAACAATCTAAAAGCATACAACTCGACTCCGCATTATATTATAACAGGCAGGCGCTCTCAATAGGGCTGCAACAACACGAACGCTTCGTTATCAGCAGCACACTGGCATTGGTAGCATTGAACACCGCCAATATTTATGCAGAGTTTTATCCTGATAAAAAAGACAGTGCCATCAAATATATCAACACGGCCCTTTCATTAGCAAAGGAAACCACACAGCAGGAAATCGTGGCCAGCTGTTACGGTATGCTAAGCGATTATTCCGTGGCGGCAGGTGATTATAATCAGGCAGAATTCTTACTCCATATGAGTTTGGAAGCCATAGAAAGATTCCCTTCCGGCAGCAGCGTTACCAAAGCCCGTATCATGCAGGCACTGTCAAAAGTAGCAGAGAAAAAAGGGGACAAAGCCCAGGCTTTAGAATATTATAAACAATACATCGATTTTTATAAAACGGCTTTTGATGCACAACAACAGGCCACTGCAAAAAAATTAGAAGCACAATATCAATCCGAGAAAAAAGAAAAAGAACTGGCGCTTTTACAACAACGTGCCGACTTTAACAGAAAACTGAACTTCTTTTATATTTGCCTGGCAGCGGCTGCCCTGTTTGCATTAATTTTCTTTTTCCGTGCTTATCATTTTCGTTTAAGAGCTTCTCTGCAACAATCATTATTAAATGAAACAAAAGCGAAGCAACTGGAACTGCAATTACAATTACAGGCAGAAGCAACAGCAAGATTAGAAGCAGAACAACAACTCTTGCAGGAAAGACAGGAACGCCTGCAGAATGAACTGCTGGCAGGCGCCTTACAGGTGGAAGAAAAGAATGAATTATTGCAGACGCTGCAAAAGAAAATCACCACACATAACAGCGCAGATCCGGTATTAAGACAGATGGACCGCATCATTACGGATAGCCGTAAAATGGATGAGGACTTTGAATCTGCCAAATCAGACTTTGCAGATTTACATCCCGAATTCAGTACACGCCTGCAGGAAAAAGCAGCAGAAAGTCTTACCCGCCTCGATCTTAAATACTGTGCCTACATCAGGATGGGATTATCCAATAAAGAAATCGCCAGCCGGCTGGCAGTAGAAGCAAAAAGTATCCGCATGGCACGCTATCGTTTAAAACAAAAACTAAACTTACAAAAGGAAGAAAGTCTGGATACTTTCCTTAGCACAATTGTGTAGTCACATTCATTCCCCCCACAGGGCATGGTTTTTGGGCCTTCCATTATAAACAAAATCATTGTTTTATGGAAATGAGGCAAATCACGCTGAATATCCCGGATACGCAAAAACCCAGGGTAGTTATCATCGGTGCCGGCTTCGGCGGTCTAAATGCTGCAACCGGTTTATCAGATGATAAATTCCAGGTAGTATTGTTTGACAAACATAACTATCACACCTTTCAACCCCTGCTCTACCAGGTAGCGTCTGCGGGCCTTCAGGCCGATTCTATTGCCGGCCCACTCCGCAATCTCTTCCATAAAAGAAAGGACTTTCATTTCCGCATGCTGAAAGTATTGTCCATAGACCCTGTTGCGAATACCATTAGTACCAGTGCAGGGAATTTAAAATATGATTATCTCATCATCTCCGGCGGGGCCAAAACAAATTATTTCGGCAATGAGAATATGAAGAAATTTGCGTCTTCATTAAAAAGTATACCGGATGCGCTGAACCTGCGCAGCCAGCTCATGCAACTGTTCGAATGGGCCAGTCTGAATTCAGATCCGGCTATAGAAGATCATATCCTCAATATCGTTCTGATTGGCGCAGGCCCCACTGGTGTGGAAATGTCAGGCGCCTTATCTGAACTCAAAAAGCATATTCTTCCTAAAGACTATCCCCGGCTGGACTTTAATAAAATGCGCATTTACTTACTGGAAGGATTGGACAGAGTATTACCGCCCATGTCTCCCAAAGCCAGTGCGAGAGCACAAAAAGACCTTGAAAAGATGGGGGTGAACATCCGTCTGAAAACGATGGTGCAGGACTACGACGGGGAAACAGTTACCATCAGGGACGGCGAACCTATCAAATCATTTTGTGTGATCTGGTCTGCCGGAGTAACCGGAGAAACAATGCCCGGATTGCCCGCAGAATGGGCAGAACGTGGACGTTTGTTAACAGATCTCAATTGCCGTATCATTGGCAGCTATAACATTTTTGCCATAGGGGATATCTCCATGATGAAATCAGATACATATCCCAAAGGTCATCCCGGTGTGGCACAACCCGCCATACAAATGGGGAAATATTTAGCGAAGAACCTCTGGGCATTACACCAGCAGCAACCCGTAAAACCATTCAGATATTTTGATAAAGGATCTCTGGCCACCATTGGCAGGGGCAAGGCCGTAGCAGACCTGCCGGGAAATATTATGATCGGAGGCAGGATTGCATGGTATATCTGGCTCTTTGTGCATATCACCTTCCTCTCTACCTTCCGTAATAAAATACTGGTACTGACAAACTGGATCTGGAACCTTTTCACATACGACAAAGGAAACAGGCTGATCATAAGACCTTATATCCGCAAGGGAGATGAGAAAGCCAGAGCAGTATACGCGGAGAACGAGGTCGGCAGTTAATTCCATTAACGAATTGTTTAACCAGTTATTAACCTTATTACGCAGGCAATCGCATAATTTGCTGCTATATAAAAAGTAGCTACCGCAGCTTTTTAGGATTTGTTTTCATAACGTGGAAGTATATAACGATTGCCTGTTCAGGCGGTCGTTTTTTTTGTGCATGCCTTATAAAACGTACCTTTGTTGCCGTACGTGAATACAAATCCATACATAACATTATCGCAATTAACAGCGGCTATCCAGGGCACTATCAGAAATGCCTTTTCCGGAAAATCTTTCTGGGTAGTAGCAGATATTACCGGCCACTCTTATTATCCAGCCAAAGGATTTCACTTCTTTGACCTGGTAGAAAAAGATCCGCAAACGCATCAGTTAACGGCTAAGGTCCAGGCCAATGCCTGGAGCCAGGGTACCCTGCGCATTAAAGAATTTGAACGCGCCACCGGCCAGCGCTTCGGGAACGATCTGCATGTGCTGATAAAAGTAGCCGTAGAATACCATCCCCTCTACGGATTAAAATTATCTTTACAGGATATTGATACCAGCTTTACAAAAGGACAACTGGAACAACAGAAACAGGCTACCCTGCTGCGTCTCGTAACAGAGTGCGGAGATATCGTCCGTAAAACGGCAGATGGTTATCACACCCGTAACAAGTCCTTACAACTGCAATCCGTTATCCAGCGCATCGCTGTGATCACCTCTTCTTCTGCTGCAGGTTTTGGGGACTTTAAAAAATCACTGAAGGATAACATCCATGGATATACTTTCTACATGGACAATTATTTCACTACCGTACAGGGAGAAGCAAATGTAGCACAGGTATGCGCTCAACTGGACGCCATCAAAGCATCCGGTAAAATATACGATACAGTAGTGATCATCCGCGGCGGCGGCGCACAGACAGACCTGCTCTTATTTGAAAAATTCGAGATAGGAAAAGCAGTAGCAGGTTTTCCTATTCCCATTATAGCAGGTATCGGGCATGAGATCAATGAGACCATTACAGACCTCATGGCGCATACTTCCGTAAAAACGCCTACCATGGCTGCGGAAATGATCATCACGCATAACCGCTCTTTTGAAGATGCCCTGCTGAAAGAGCAACGCAATATCATCATCCGCATGCAGCAGACGGTGTCCGGCCGGCAGCAGCAGTTAACATCCCTGCACGCGCATATTGTAAACCGTTCCCGCGACTTACTCTCCGGTTACAAAGAAGGGCTCAGCCAGTGCAGGCAAACCATCCCCCAATCCGCCAGACACCTGCTGTTAAAACAACGTTCCGGTATGGCGCAGCTTTCGGGGCAACTACTGGCCAAACCCGGACAGGTAACAGCCAGCCGCTTACAGGAATTAATACACATTCGTCAGAATATACAGTCCTTTGCCCGTAAACTACTTCAACAGCAACAGCAGGAATTACAACATCACGCTACAGTGATAAGGATCTTAAGTCCTGCGGCCTTATTGAAAAAAGGCTTTGCCATGGTATATCACAACGGGAAGGTAGTCACAGGGGCCTCCTCCCTTTCAACAGGAGACACTATCACGGTACAACTGGCAGATGCCGCTGTACATGCTACAATCACATCAAAAACGATCATCGATGGAAACGAGTCTGACATATGAAGCAGCCTATAAGGAACTACAGGAAATAGCCAGGGAAATAGAAACAGAATCAGTATCTGTGGACGTACTGGCCGCCAGAGTAAAACGGGCATCTGAACTGATCACTTTTTGCCAGACAAGGTTAAGGGCTACAGAAGCAGAAGTAGAAAATATTATCCAGCAAATGGAGCATAAAACTATCTGATCCGGAAAGTCCTCTTTTCAGTCCCCAAAACCTCTCTTTTTTTTTAAGCCGCCAGCGCCACATCCCTCATGTGGCGCCAATACCCAACTTGCTAGAAATCAAACATTTCTATCTTATTCTTGTTTATACTTATACTATCAACCCATCATGAAGTTTAATATTTAAATTAAAAACTGGTTAAAATCATGCCGGCATATTCTGTTGCTTATCAGCATTGTTAACCTTTGTGTTGGAAATTTAATAAAACTGCGGACAAACAGCATCTCATGAAGCGAACGATCGTCCTGGCTGTAGCAACATTGATACTTTCCTGTATACGATATGTTGCTACCGCCCAAACCACCTACACGCTGGCAGCGGCAATAGATACTGCCAGAGTAAGCAGCCCGGTGTTAAAAGCCCAGTACATGAATATTGGCGCGTCACAGGCAGATGTTATTACCGCTAAACTGCGGCCCAATCCCAATCTGAACAATCAGACCATGCAACTGGTCAGTTCCGATCGGTTTGCCCCCGGTACCAGGTGGTCCTCTAAAGACAACAGGCAGGTATGGTACCAGGTAACCAAACCAATCCAGTGGCCCAACCAACGCAAATACAAGATCGAAACGGCCAACAAGAACGTGACCCTCGCCAGTAATGTCTACCAGGAAAATGTAAGGAACCTTTCCCTGCAGGTAGGTAATAGCTGGATCACATGCTGGGTCTTAAAAAAGCGACTGACATTACTGAATGACAGCAGAGGCAATCTGGATACCCTTGTAAAGATCAATGAGCTTCGGTACAAAAACCAGGTAATCACGCAAACGGACCTCACGAGGACCCGCGTATTACTGGACCAGTACAACCTGCAACTGAGCGTATTTATGCAGGACTATAAAAATGAATTACAAAACCTACAACTGCTCACTGGTACTACCGATAGCGTAGACATCGACACCAGCAGCCTGGTTCAGTCAATAGAACCTACTGCTACCCTGGACAGCCTCATTACGCTGACCATGGAAAACCGTACGGATGTGGTCCTGGCAAAAAGCAACATTGATGAACGCAGCAGCAACATCAAGTTCCAGCAGGCCATGGCCGTACCTCAACCTCAGCTGGGAGTGATCTATAACCCGCAAAACTCGGTGCCTTACATCGGCTTCTACGGGGCTATAGACCTCCCTTTCTTTAACCGGAATCAGGGCGAGATCAAAAAAGCACATATCCAGGAACAACAGGCCGAACAGGAATTGGCCGCTACCCGCCGTCAGGTAATGACAGATGTAGCGACTTCCTACAAAACCTACCAGCTGCAAAAACAAAATCTCAAAAAGTATGAAGGTATCCTCCAACAATCACAACAGATCCTGGACAACGTGAAGTATGCCTACCTGCGCGGTGGCACTACCATCATCGACTTCCTGGATGCCCAGCGCAACTGGTACGATACCCGCCTGCTGTATTATGATGCACTGCAGGCATACTACCAGAGTTATGTACAATTATTATTCGCCACCGGCCTTATAAATCAATTATAATATGCAACGCTATTTTTTAATCGCTACCCTCCTGCTGGCGGGATGTGGGGCTAAGGAACACAAAGCTGCTGTAACAGACAATCCGGGTCCTGCCATTACAAATAACGGACAGGTTATCACCTTTGATGATACCGCCTCTGCCAATACCTTCATCACAGAACCGGTAGGCGACTCTACTCTCAGCGGTACTTTACACGCGCCGGGAAAAGTAGCCGCTACTGTATTACGCTCGGCCGAAGGCGGACAAAATATCGTATTATTCGATAATCCCGACCTGGAAAGCGATTACTCCCAGTTAATACAACATAAAGTAAACATCAATCATATCCGGGAAGTCAATATCAAACAACGTAAAATAGAACTGGACCGTACACAGGACCTGTACGACCATGGTGCTGCCAGCGGAAAAGATATCCTGGAAGCCAGGTCTAATCTCTCCATAGAACAGACCAACCTGGCCAACGAAAAAACACAGCTGATAGAACATGAATCCGACCTTAAAGCAGCGGGGTTCGACCCTGAAGTGCTCCGCGCTACTGCTCCCGGCAATGCCTATGTCATCTGTGATATCCCGGAAAACCAACTGAATAATGTCAGCAAAGGCTCCCCTTGCACCATCACTTTATCTTCTTTCCCTAACACACCCTTTACCGGTCGTGTGGAAGGTATTGCCGATGTGATAGACAACATTACCCGTATGGTAAAGATCCGTATCCGTCTGGCTACTCCCAACAGCGATATCCGCGCAGGAATGTTTGCCATGGTCACCTTCGATGTAAAAGGCGATAGTAAAAACATCAACGTAAGCAGGGATGCCCTGTTGACTTCAGACGGACAGAACTATGTGTTCGTAAAAACATCCCCCACCGCTTTTACAAGGCGTGAAGTACGTACCGGTCAGCAGATCGGCGATCGTATCGCCGTATACAGCGGCTTGCAGAATGGAGATAAAGTAGTTGTGAGAGGCGTCATGCAATTGAAAGGTCTAAGCTTCGGATATTAAAATCTACAACATGTTACAAGCGCAGATATTTATAGATAAAGATGAAGTATTCGGATCACAACCCTTATATGAATTCATCGTACAGTTCTTACTTAAACATAAGGTAGCAGGAGCTACCGCCTTCCGCGGACAAATAGGCTTTGGTGAACATCACCAGGTAAAACGCCCGGATAGCCTGTTTAGTTTCGATGAACCACCGATGCTCATCACCTTCATAGATGAAGAGGAAAAGGTGCTGCACGTATTAAAAGAACTGCGTAAGCGGGTAAGCAGCGGGTTCATAGTTACCGGTAAAGTAGAACGATTCTAGATTTTGATTGAAACACACACGCAATGATTCGTAACCTATTAATATTCTCTTTAAAGAACAGGTGGGTAGTTATACTGATGGGGCTTGGCCTGATGGGCATAGGCTACTGGTGTTTTACCATGCTGAAAATAGAAGCCTATCCTGATATTGCAGATACTAATGTGATCATTGTAGCGCAATATCCCGGTCGCGCTGCTGAAGAGGTAGAGCAACAGGTGACCATCCCCATCGAAAGGGCTTTGCAGAACACGCCCAATGTACTTGACCGCAGAAGCCGCACCATCTTCGGCCTCAGCGTGGTACAGCTTACCTTCACTGATGGTACGGACGATTACTTCGCCCGTCAGCAGGTGAATGAACGACTGGCTACCGCGGAACTGCCGGATGGCGTAGCGCCTGAACTGGCGCCACTCACTACCGCCGTAGGGGAAATCCTGCGTTACGTTGTTGAAGCACCGCCCAATTATACGCCTACAGAGATCAGGGACCTGCAGGACTGGGTCATCAAACCCTACCTCTTACAGGTGCCGGGCATCGCAGATATTACCACCTTCGGGGGGCCGCTCAAACAGTTTCATATCCTCACGGCTCCGGATAAACTGCGTAAATACAGTTTAACCATTCAGGATGTAATAGAGGCCGTACAGAAGAATAACCAGAATACCGGTGGGAATATCATCAACCGCGGCGAACAGGGCTTTGCAGTACGTGGTCTTGGTGCGGTGAAAACAGAACAGGATATCCAGAACATCGTGCTGAAAGCAGCCAACGGCATGCCCATATACCTGCGCGATGTGGCTACCGTAGAAGTAGCGCCACCACCGCCCAGCGGTGTAATGGGCTATACCATCAACGAGACCAAAACAAACGCTAACAACGGTGTGGAAGGTATCATTCTGCTGAGGCGTTATGAAAACCCCAGCGAGGTCCTCAAAATCCTGAAAGAAAGAGTGAAAGACCTGGAACGCGACGAACTGCCTAAAGGCGTGCATCTGCGCACCCTTTATGACCGTAGCTTCCTGATAGACCACTCCCTGGAAACCGTAGGGCATACCCTGCTGGAAGGGGTGTCTATCGTGGTGATCATCCTTATCTTCTTCCTGGGTAGCTTACGCAGTGCACTGGTAGTGGCGCTCACTATCCCGTTCTCCCTGCTGTTCGCATTCATACTCATGCGCCTCACCGGTATTCCGGCAAACCTGTTATCACTCGGCGCTATCGACTTCGGGATCATTGTAGACGGCGCCTGCGTAATGGCAGAGCATCTCATACGAACGTACCGGACGGCGCCACCGGAAGAAAAGAAGCGGGGGATTATTGCCCTCACCCTTCGCTCTTCACAGGAAGTAGGCCGTGAGATATTCTTCTCCGTTACCATCATCATACTGGCATATATGCCTATCCTGCTGATGACCCGCGTGGAAGGAAAGCTGTTCTCTCCCATGGCCCTTACCCTGGCATTCGCGGTAATCGGTTCCATGCTGGCAGCATTGACATTAATTCCGGTGCTGATCTCCTTCGCCTTTAAGAAAGCGTTCAACAATACCGATAAACCCATGAAAGAGCACCGTAACGTGGTGCTTGACTTCCTCAGCAAGCAATACGGCAAGGTGCTGGGCGGCACGCTTAAACGGCCTAAAATGACCGTTATTGTGGGCTTCGGTGTAGTGATCATGCTGGTATTGTTCGGCGCTAAACTGGGAACGGAATTCCTGCCCGAACTGGATGAAGGCTCTATCTTCCTCCGCGGGAACTTCCCGGCGGGTATTACCATCCAGGAGAACGCGCGTTACTCGCCGCTCATCAGGCAGGTAATCGCCAAATATCCGCAGATCTCCTTTGTAATCACACAGGCAGGACGTAATGACGATGGTACGGACCCGTTCCCGGCCAACCGTAATGAAATCCTGGTTGGTTTAAAAGAATATAAACTCTGGAGCGATACCATCTCTAAAAAGACACTCGTTACCAATATCCGTCACGATCTTGAAAAGGCGATGCCATCCGTGAAGTTCTCTTCCGGCCAGCCTATCATCGACCAGGTAATGGAAATCGTGACCGGTAGTGCGGCGGATCTGGCCATCTCCATTGTAGGTGATGACCTCACCATGATGCGGGCGAAAGCAGATACTATCTCCGACATCGTGAAACATATGCAGGGCTCCGAATCCGTGAACATCGAACAGGAAGGCCCGCAGGAACAGATAGCCATTAACATCAACCGGGAAAACGCTGCCCGCTACGGCATCAATGTGGCAGATATCCAGGCGATGATCGAAGCTGCCATCGGAGGTAAAACCATCTCCACTCTTTACGATGGTACCAAACGTTACGACCTGGTCATCCGGTACCTGCCCGGCGAACGCAATACCATCGAATCTGTAAAAAATCTGCAGGTGCCTTCTGCTACCGGTGCACTCATTCCCATGAATGAGCTGGCAGATATCTCGTACGTACGCGGACAAACAAACATCTACCGCTATAACAGCAAACGTATGGTGACTGTCCGCACAAACATCCGTGGCCGCGACCAGGGTGGTTTTGTAGCTGAAGTAAACGATAAGATCAACGCAAAACTGCATATCCCTAAAGGATATTCCATTGTGTATGGCGGTCAGTATGAGAACCTCCAACGTGCGGGCAAACAGCTGTCCATGACAATACCACTTACAATTGTTATGGTTTTCCTGGTACTTTTCATCCTATTCCGTAACATGCCGCAAACCCTTGTTACGATTAGTTGTATCTTGTTTGCACTGGCAGGCGGTATCGTTGCACTGCTTATCAGGGGATACCATTTTAACGTATCCGCAGGTGTTGGTTTTGTGAGCATATTCGGGATATCAGTGATGGCAGGAGTACTGCTTGTCTCAGCCATTAACAGGGTCAGGACACGGCCGGACCTCTCCCTGCAACAGAGCATCTTCCTGGGAGCCAAAGAGCAACTGAGCGCCATCCTCTCCATCCTGATCGTTGCCATTGCTGGTCTTATACCGGCGGCGACTTCCTCAGGTATCGGTTCGGATGTACAAAGGCCCCTGGCAACCGTTATCATCGGTGGTTTAACCAGCACACTGATCTTCGCCCCGCTATTGATACCTGCACTGTACTGGTGGGTAGAAAGAAACAGGTCAGTGAAACATGCTGTTAAAGATGAAGAAGATATAGAATAGGGAACAATACAACAAGGTAAGCCGTCTCAGAAGCAATTTTGAGGCGGCTTTTTTATATGCTTATACAATTGATATACAGCCGGATTCGCTGCTCCATCTACAGTAGTCTCCTGTTAATCATCGCCAGCAACTGCGGACGGCAGGAACTACTCACCGGTAATTTCATATTACCGATCATCACATGATTATCTACGATCTTCTCTAAATGCCGGATATTGATAATATAGGAATTATGTATCCGGATAAAATTCTCCGGTAACTGTTCTTCAAGATCCTTCATCCTTTTATACGCCAGTACTTTCCCATCAGGCAAAACAATGTTCACATATTCCTTCAGTGCCTCAATAAATAAAATATCGATGTAGGCTATTTTAATAATCTGCTTCCCCGACTTGATAAAAATGTAATCAGGTAAATTCTCAGCAGGCGCAACCGGCATAACAGCCGGAAACGATAACACCGCTTTATTGATCGCCTGTACGAAACGTTTAAACGTAACAGGCTTTAAGAGATAATCTATCGCATTATATTCATATCCTTCCAGTGCATAATTAGCAAAAGCGGTCGTAAATATGATCCGTTGTTCCTTGTTTAAAAAAGTAGCCATCTCCATACCCGATAACCCTGGCATCTGTATATCCAGGAACAGCAAATCAGCCTGGTCCGATTGCAAAAACGCCAGGGCTTCAAAAGCATCATAACACTTTTGCTTTAATACCAGTCGCGGTACTTTTCGGATATGATCTTCCAGCAATTGCACCGCATTCGGTTCATCATCCACTATAAGACAGGTAATAGTATTCACAATGGGATATTTAAATGGGCATAGAATAAAGCATCTTTCTCACTTGTTTCAAATATATAACGATTCCCGTACAGCAACTGTAATCTTGAAGTAAGGTTCATTATCCCGCTACCACTTTTCAATTCCGATCTGTAAATCCTGTTAGAGATAACGGCATCCAGCGATTCCTCCCTGATGGTGATAGTCGCCACCAGGAAATTGTTCTCATATCTTTTATCAATACCATGCTTAAACACATTCTCTATCAGGGGAATTAACAACATCGGAGGTATCAGCAGACTATCCGGCTCTCCATGAATATCAAACTGCACCTGTAGCGGATGACGCATCCGTAACTTCTCCAGATGAATATAATCGTGGATAAAATTGATCTCTGTCGTTAACGGTATCAGGTCTTTTGTTCCTTCATCTACAAAGTACCGCATGATATTAGACAACCTCTCCAGCAACACCGCTGTATCCGGGGATTCCCGTTGTGCAACAAAATAAATATTATTCAGCGTATTAAATAAAAAGTGGGGTTGCACCTGCGACTTCAACAGCTTCAACTCTGCTTCTGCTGTTCTTTTTTGTAATAGCTGTTGTTGCTCGCGTACACGGAAATATTCAATGGACAAATGAAATGCGATACTGAAGATGAAGATCAGGATACTGGAAAGAAAATAGGACAGATAATACATCACAAAATAGCTGGAATTCTTATCAGGCATAGGCTTTCCCTTTGAAAAGAATTGAAGGTACAGGGCATTCTGTAATTGCAGCCTGCAAATGGACACCACTATCAGGAAAAGTATGATCAATATGATATAAGCAGTTCTTCTCTCCTTTTCATACAAACGGGGAATAAGCCACATCGCATTCCCATAAATAACGATGGCATAAAACAGGGTAGTTGTAATAGCATAAGTAGCTGCTTCTGCAAAAGAATCATTCTGTAAATATATCCCAAACAACAACAGCAATACAAAAGACCATACGATCCATTGTACTTTGGGAAAAGAGATATGAGAGCTGAAGGAAATCATACCTTCAAATATACTGGTTATCAGCGCCTCGTTACAGCATTTTAAATACTTCCCCTCTTTTTTTCAACGGTTGAGATCTTGAATATTCTCCCCTGAATATTTAAAACTCACCCCTATGCATAGAAATCAATTGTTTACAGGAGATAACAATCGCAATTTCATTTCATAAAACAGATATTTATGAACAGAACTATTGCCCGCATCCTGATCCTGTTTTGCTTCATGCTCCGGTTTTCATTCTACCCATTGCTATATGCACAATCAATACTCAGACCCGGCGACAAAACAATTAACTATGCCCTGTTAAAATCATGCTCCAATACTTATAAAGGCGTGATTTATGATTCTCTTGGAAAAAAAATCATGGAGATGATGGTTATAGACATGATTACCATAGACACCGTAAAAGGCTTGCTGACCAGGTCACAACACCAATACTTCCCGGGTGGTTTTGAAAGGTATGACTCTACTGTTGCCGACCTGAAAACATTGTCTCCCATACGTATGCGTATGGTCACTAACCCTCCCGTTATGCAAATGGACCTTGCATTCAATAACATTGCTGTGCATGCAGTCGTACATAAGAATAATACCTATACAGATACTACCCACAAGATAGATGCAGGTTATTTTGATTCCAACCTCTTTGAATATCTCATAGGATTTTTACCGTATAAAGACGGGTATGCGGCATCAATAAACCTTTACACCTTTGAAAAGAATGGCGCAGATCCGCACCAAATAGAATACGTGGGAGAAGACTTCCTGCCTGGCAGCACCAGCTTCTCTCATATCGTAAAGGTTACCCGCAATGACAATAATAAAAAAGTCACCGAGTATAGCTGGTATGATTCATTAACCGGCACCTTCCTCCGGTTTATCATGCCTTTCAGGAACGGGTTATTTGTAATGAATAAAATATAAGCGCGCTCATTTTAAAACCAGGTAAGCCGTCCCGGGAGTCATTCCCGGGCGGCTTTTTTGTGAATCTCTACTTATTCCTGCAACTGCGTGGAATCTGAAATATCCTTCCACTGTTCCAGTTGCCCAACCATTGCATTCAATTTAGCGGAAGCCCGCATATAAGCATCGCTGCCCAAAAACAGCAATACCGGCGGCTCAGGCATCAATGAGACCTTAATAAGCGCTTCTGCAGCCTTTACAGGGTCACCCATCTGCTTACCATCCATCTCCAGGTACCTGGCATGTGAAGCCCTGATATCCTGATAGTCATCGATCTTGTTCTCCGAAAGCGCCAGCGACTCCTGGGAAAGGAATTGCGTACGGAAAGCACCAGGGGCAACAGCCGTCACTTTAATACCTAACGCCTTCACATCCTGTGCCATCACATCCGACAAGGCAATCACCGCATTCTTCGCGGCAGCATATACCGCCCATCCGACAGCGCCGGCTATACCTGCAATAGAAGCGATGTTCATGATATGACCGGAACGCTGCGCACGCAGGTAAGGCATCGCCTTCTGCATAACGGTGATAGTGGCAAATACATTCACATCAAAGCTGTCTGCAACCTCTTTGCGGCTTAATTCTTCCACTGCGCCCCCAATACCATAACCGGCATTGTTCACGACCACATCGATACTGCCAAATTTCTCATGCGTTGCCTTCATGGAAGCGGCGACAGATGCATCATTACCAAGATCGACTTCCAGGGGAAGGAAATTCTCTTCTGTACCCACTGCCCGGGTCAGAGAAGCAATATTCCTGGAAGTAGCAGCTACCCGGTATCCCTCAGATAGCAGTTTCTTAACCAGGGCAAGCCCCAATCCTTTGGAGGCCCCGGTAACGTACCATACTTGTTTGTTATTCATATAGCAAAGGTAGATAGTCCGGATACACTGCCGGCTATATTTATCAAACAAATAAATATAAAAATCAAACAAAAAGGGCCGTATCATGTCTGATACCGCCCTTCCATATATAAGCATTTTAATTTACTCGGTGATCATCTCACACTTGATCTTTGCGCCTTCTTCCACCTTCTTCGCAATCTCAATTCCGCCTTCCTGCACTGTGCAAACAGAGAAATTCTCATCCTCTACCTTAGCTACGGCTATTTTACCCAGCGTCTTCTTACGGGTCATCTTCTTGCCGTCAACGGTCAGTTCCGTCAATTCGTATACCCGGAACTCATCCAGTTCCTTCACGCCCAGCAGGCTGCCCGCTACAATTAACACCTTGGCCGCTCCGCCGTTACTATTCTTTTCCTCTATTTCCGCAATAGAGACGGTCACCTTAAAATTGTCCTTAATAAACTTCTCTATCTGGGGTTTAAGGTCTTTCAGGGCATCTTCAAAAGCGATCTTCCCTCTGCCATTACCATTAAAAGTACTGGTGGCAACCACTTCTGCCCTTGCCACATCTATCACGCTCATGGTAAAGGATATTTCTGCCACATTGGCCGTAGTAACCCCGATAACAGGAATATTCGTCTGTTTGATCTCAACAGCGGCTTTGGAAACATTTCCGGTGATAACATACTGAGCCCCTGTAGCTTTTGCCTGTTCCAGCAGCAGCGGGTCCACCGCATCTGCCGCTTGTACAGAGTCGCCCTTCACCTGGGTCATCTTATCCTTCTCTACCAGGGTAAGCCGCTTATTGCGGGAAAATACATCTGAAACCGTTTCCTGTAAGGAAACTACGTTATTACTATTTTGAGAAGCACCGCTTTTAAAAGGGGCGATACCTATTACAGTTTTGCTTTGTCCGAAAGCAGCAGTAGAAACAGCAATGCTAATAAATACTGAGAGCATTCTCCTTATCATAATCAGGGATTGTTTAAAGTGGCATATAAAATAATGCGCAAAATTAAGGAAAATTACCCTGCTACCTGTTCCTGTTTTACAGGTAGTATAATCGTAAATGTAGCGCCTTCCTTTTCACGGCTATGTGCTGTAATCAGTCCGTTGTGTTTATCTACGATCTTGCGGGTAACTGCCAGCCCGATACCGGTGCCCTCAAATTTGTCCTTCGTATGTAAACGTTGGAACAACACAAATATTTTATCGAGATATTTCTCATCGAAGCCAATACCGTTATCGGAGATCGTAATACAGAGGTAAGGGCCGTCTAAATCAGCCGGACTATCAAAACGTTTGTATTTAAGACGGGTAGCCGAGATGCTGATCACCGGCTGTATATCTTTACGGGAGAATTTAAATGCATTACTGAGAAGATTCTGAAAAACCTGTCTAAGCTGCCCTGGTACTGCTTCTATTACAGGTAACGGGCTCACGGTCACAATCGCATTTTTCTCCTGGATAAGGACTTCAAGGTCTGATAAGATCTCTTTAATAATTATTTCCAGGTTCACCTGCTCAAAGAAATTCACCTGCGATAAGCGGGAGAATTTTAACAAATCATTAATGAGATTGGTCATACGTGAAGAGGAGCTGATAATGCGATTCAGGTAATCTATCGCCTTCTCTTCCATATTTTCCTGATACCGCTCCCTGAGCATATTACCAAACATATGGATCTTCCGCAGCGGCTCTTTCAGGTCATGAGAAGCGACAAATGCATATTGCTGCAGCTCTGTATTACTGGATTCCAGTTCCTGATTGGCCTTACGCAGGCGGTCTTCCGTATCTTTCTTCTCTGTAAGATCATTACAGGTGATCACTATACCATCCTGTGTTTTAACGGCTGCCAGTTCAAACCACGTATCCATCCCATCCAGCTTCGTTTTAAATTCCGTATGCAGCACGCGGCCTTTCGCTACTACCTGATTATATTTATCAAATAATCCGTTCTGTGTTAATTGCGGAAAAGATAACATAGACACCTGCTTCTTCCTCATCGCGTCCCTGCCCAGCAACCGCTCTGCCGCTTTATTAGCTGTCTGCAACATGAAGTCGCCGGGGACCGCTTTAAAGGCCATGATCATACTCGTACTGGCATTAAACACGCCCTTCAGCAGCATATCCAGTTCCTTAATGGCCGTAATGTCCACAAAGGTGATCACCGCGCCATCCGTTTGTTTATCCTGACGGATATATGGCATGATCTTCATCAGATGCATATTACCATTACTCAGCATCAGCTCCTTTTCTACCGTATGCTTGTTATGGATTACGGCATTGATATCATCAACGAGATTGTCCTGTTGAATATTGGTAGAAATATGATTAATAGGGCGACCTATATCTGTAGGAATAAGATTGATCATCTTCACCGCTGCAGGATTGAACTTCCGGATGCGCAACCTTACATCCACAAACACCTGTCCTATATCCGTACTCCGGAAATAGTTGTCCATATCATCATTCAGCTCTACCAGCTCTTTTATTTTCAGCTGATGTTCCGTATTCAGTGTATGCAGCTCTTCATTGAGAGATTGCAGTTCCTCATTGCTGGACTGTAACTCTTCATTGGCAGATAATAATTCTTCATTGCTTGACTGCATCTCTTCATTGGAAGTTTCCAGTCCTTCAATAGCCATCTGCAGATTCGTCCTGGTTTCTCCCAGCTCGGCTTCCAGCGATAAAATATGATCATTCACACCAATAGTATGTGCATCAGAAGAGGCCACATAATGATCCGATACACTGATCCTTTCCGGTTCCTCTCCAAATACGATCAGTGTATACTGATGCCCGCTGTTAGTTCCGGGTTTCACCAGCATATTCACCACCCGCACTCCGTCTTTGTTATTCAGCTTCACTCCTTTTACCGGCACTTTCTGTTCTGTTTTCCAGGCCTGGCGTAATGCCATATTCAATACCATGGAAAGGTCCGGCGGGATCATTTTTAACAGGTTCAGGTTTAATTTCTTTTCAGGAAGAGAGAGGTATTTTTTATAGTTACCGATCGCTTCACGGATCTCGTAATTCTTATCGATATATACCGCTGCATAACCATAATCATCCGCCATTACTTCCCTGAATTCTTCCAGCAATTCTGTTGCTACCCGTTTCTCAGGAACGCCATTGGCCCTCATTTCACGCGCCTGCCGGATATACTCCAGGGGACTGGACAGGTTTTCCGGCATGGCAGCCCTCGAAGTATTGTTCTTTCTGTAAATCTTCCACTTAGGACTGATCTCTTCCAACCCTCCCCGGATGACAGCGGCAGATTCACTGGGTCCCAGGAACAGGTATCCTCCCCCATTCATGGCAAAATGAAGAGAGGCCAATACCTGGCGTTGTAATACATTATCAAAATAAATGAGCATGTTACGGCAGGTAACCAGATCATTTTTTATAAATGGAGGGTCTTTAAGAATATTATGCCGCGCAAATACGATCTGTTTGCGTAAACGCGGAACGATCTGGTATTTATTACCCTCCTTAATGAAATATTTTTTAAGGATTTCCGGTTCTACCTCTTTCACTATACTGGCAGGATAACAACCTTTGGAAGCGAATTCGATCGCGTTACTATCAATATCCGTAGCAAAGATCTTTATGTCCAGCCATTTGTTTCTTTTATGGAGCGCCTGGTCCAGCATAATAGCAATAGAATATACTTCTTCGCCGGTACTACAGGCAGTGACCCATATTTTGAGGATAGCCCCTTCTTCCTTACTCTCTAACAATTTACCAAGCACCTGGTCTTTCAATACTTCAAACGCCGCTTTGTCCCTGAAAAAGCGGGTCACCCCGATCAGGAAATCCTGTGCAAGCAATTTATTCTCTTCCGGATTTCCCCGCAGCAACTGCAGGTAATCATCCACGCTTTTTATATTGGACTGGGCCATGCGCTTTGCAATGCGCCTGGTAATAGTAGGAGATTTATAATGATTGAAATCCTGACCGCTATTTTCTTTTACCAACTGGAATATTTCAGGCAACAGCGCTTCATCTATCTTTCCATCAAATACCTGTACAGGCAT
The DNA here is from genome assembly GCF_009758125.1 of Chitinophaga oryziterrae. Lineage (GTDB taxonomy): Bacteria > Bacteroidota > Bacteroidia > Chitinophagales > Chitinophagaceae > Chitinophaga > Chitinophaga oryziterrae. The sequence continues at coordinate 51,906 of NZ_WRXO01000001.1, read as the reverse complement.
ATCCTGGATATAATTGTAGATCTCTCCGGGCATGAACTCCGGCGACAGCACATAATCGACATTTTCTGAATTGATGGCACTCCTGGGCATGCCATCGAACTTGGCAGTCTCCGGGTCCTGTACCATCACCATACCTCCGGCTTTCTTAATAGCGCCGGCGCCACGGGTACCATCCGTACCTGTCCCTGACAGGATAATGCAGATGGCATAACGGCCTTTATCTTTAGCCAGAGAAAATAAGAAGGTATCTATCGCAGTATTGGGCGCTTTTTCCAATGGCTTTTGTTGTAACTGCAGGCGACCATGATCTATAATGATCTCTTTATTATTAGGAATTACATAGACACAGTCATTCTCTATCAGCATATCTTTCTCCACTTCTCTTACCTTCATGTTCGTATGCTTGGAGACGAGTTCCACCAACAGGCTTTTATAATCAGGGGATAGATGCTGTATGATCACGAAAGAGAGATTGCCATATTCCGGCATATTATCAAAAAATTCATGAATTGCCTCCAATCCCCCGGCCGAAGCCCCAATTGCTATTATGTAATTCGCTTTCTTCATTAAGGGTACTTAATCTAAACCATTTTCATACCAAAAGATGCACTTATTTAGCAGCGGATGCCCATAATTTGAATTTGAGGAAGGTATCAACGGCAGATTGTATCAGTCTTGCTTTTTGAACATCCGTACCATTATACCCGTCCAGATAATGTTCGAAACTGTCCCACATGGCCTGACTGTTAGTCCCGTACCCTTCAAAAAAGGTAAATGCTTTGGCAACATCAGGAACATTATGAAGAAGCTGGCTGATCACCTCTTCGCCCAAAGCAGCTCTTTCCAGTCCATATAAAGCGCCCAGGGCCTGCCCGGCATCTGCTATTTCAGGAATATCCGTACATAGTGGAGGAGGCTCTACAGGAGCCCCGTTTATAGCTGCCATATCCTGCAGCAACAGGGATGCCTTACGCCGTTGATCAAAGCCTCCGGGGAAAGTGGTATCCAGATGAGCAGCAATATACTGTTCTAACGGGTAGTAGTATCCGTAAAACAATTGTAAAAGGCTGATATATGCGGCTTGGGTATTGGTTTGCTTTATTCTGGGAATAAGGACCTGCTCCAGTTCCTGGTGCAAGGGTTCCGTACTTTCCCGTAAATACTTGATCATCATCTTAATTACAGATTTTCAGACTGATGATTAAAATTACGGCGAATAAATGTCCTTATCGTGTGGAATAATCTCTACGGCAGTTGCACCACTGTGAACCAGTAGGTATAAAGCATGCGGGTGAATGCCACTAAATCTGAGAAATTAGCGGGTTTAATCGTATAACTGTTCACCCCCAGTTCGTAACATTTAGAGATGTCCTTTGCTTCGGTAGAAGTAGTAAGAATAATGATAGGTAACCATTTAAGATTAATATGCTCTTTGATCTCACGTAATGCTTCTCGGCCATCCTTACGGGGCATATTAAGATCCAGCAGGATAATACTGGGGAAGGGGTATTTTTCCACATCAGCATATTTTCCCTGCCTGTTGAGGTAATGCATCAATTCTTCTCCGTTCTCAACAAAATATAATTCTGTTTCTGCGCCGCTTTCTTCAAATGCAACCTTAATCAGCTCTCTGTCGTCTGCATCATCATCAGCCACCAGTATACATTTCCGCGTACGTTGCACCTTTCTGATCATCCAGTTTTTAAATTTAACGGCTAAAATTACTTAAATAAAATCGCAAAATAACAAGGAACCGTGGAATTGTGCCTCCGTAGTCCCGGGATTAAATCCCGGGACTACTTTGAAGGACTTGTACTTTTAAGAATTATATTGTTGAAGTCAAAAATCAGGGGCAACAAGCATTTTCTAAAGGAAGCTACGCAAAGCTACCACCTGAGACTCCAAAAAGCAGATCGGATCGGGAAAAAACATTGCGCAAACGGGAATTATCAACGGAATTTTGCCCTGTTCTCAATCATCCCATTGAATGATGACGGCCCCATGTGTACCAGTGGTGTTACAACGCTACCGGTACGGCCACCCGGATTTCCACTGATATAAGCCAGTGCGGAAGCCAGGCTGGTTTCCGCAGGATCTCCGAAATCGTGCGTCACATCATCACCTGCCGAATAATCCGGTGTCATACCATGAAAATAATCCCCTTCCCCACTGGCATTCCGCATAGAAAAACTGGACATATACACCGTATAAGCATCTATTTTAATACCAAAGAAACCTACCGGTTTTCCATAAGTCTGTTGCCCTACCAGCTTCACGGGAAGATAAGGTTTCAGACTGTTGATGGTCAGCTCACTGGCAGAGGCCGTATTACCTGTCACAATAAATACCACCTGCTTCACTGTCTGTAAAGCGCCTTTTTTATTAAATGTATACGTATTCCCTCCTACAGAATAATCGATATCCGCATAGGTGGCATTACGCCCCTGATAACTGACCGGTTTCCCATTCGCATCCAGGTACAACTGCTGCTGCAGGATGGGCGCCTTTCCGTTCTGTAATAAGGTATTAAAATACTCTGTATACATCGTTTTCCCGTTCAGTGAAGAAGGAGCTGCCAGGTTCACCAGCTCTTCCGCGGCGGTGGTATACCCCCCTCCGTTGTACCGGAGATCTATCACCAGCGCAGTTACACCAGCAGTAGCAAACGACGAGAACACCTGTTCCAGCGCAGGGGTAAAACTGGACGGTGTTGAAAACCGGCTAACTGCCACATATCCAACCTTCTGCGTACCTGCCGTTAATACTGCCTGTTTAAACACCGGATTAGTAGTATATGCACTTTGCGTCAGCGTTATAGTACTGGTATTGCCACTGCTGTTCTTCTTCACATTCAGTGTAACAGTTGAGCCTTCAAGCGCCGCATTCACAAAAGAAGAAGACCCGGAAGAAATAGTAGTGCCGTTTATACTCAGTATACGGTCACCTCTTACCAACCCCGCCAGATCTGCCGGTGATGCCGGATTTACATAGCGGATACGGATGTCAGCATCTGCCGCCGCTGTAAGTGCAATACCGTAATCATTGCCTTTATCAGCCAGGGAGACTGTCGCCTTTCTTCCTCCGGCAGTGACATTCCCTTCTTCCATAAAGGAATATTTTGGCACACCCGGATAACCGGAATACTCATAAGGATTGCCCGTTGTAGGGTTAATTTTGTATTGGGTGATAAGGTATAATTCCCTTTTGTAGTTACTTAATACATCCCCCCCTGTCGCATACTGGCGGGGATTGAAAGTAGCATAATCCGGTAACGCATCATACCAGAGGTAAATTTCTTTTGCATACAAATAAAGGGAGTCAAGTGTCAGTTGTTCACGGGTACCTTCGGCAGGAGATACAGGAGGGGCCGGCTTATCATCCTTTTTACAGGCGAGGGCAAGAAGCACAATCAGTATGAGGGAGGCATAAGTTTTCACCGGGTATAATTTATAGACGAATTTAAGAATATATGAATATACAAAAACCCCGGTAAATACCGGGGTTTCTGATGTGGTTAACCGTATAATAATGTGAGGTAGCCGATGGCTGTTTAACTAAATTTCTTTGTACCGGAAGTGTAAATAAGGATAGTTGCTCGGAGTTTTGTAGGCATTCGGTGTACGGTTGCTGTACAGATCCTGCAATTCTATGATAAAGGTACGACCACCTGCAGTTGTTGCCTTTACCGTCAGATACTTACCATGCTCTATTACCGGTAATGCCTCATGCCTTACGATGTTATAATTATACCATCCTGATACTACGGTATAATTAACAGTATCAATACTGTTTAATCCGATCTTTTTAGTAGTAATGTTTGTCCAGGCAGGAGACACCAACCCTGTAGCAATAGAGTCAAAAGAGGTACGGGCAAATGCAAGTGTATAGGCTGTATACACGCTTACATCTGCATTGGCAGTACCACTAAAGACCAGGTCTGCATTGACAGAATCAGTACCATCATTGGATCTCAGACTATAATAATACTTTGAATTCGCGATGTGCGGTGGATTACCCGTATTATTAACAGTCCCCTGTAGGAAGTTCTTAACGGTATAAATCTCATTGGTTGAACTTCTGAACAACTTTCCAAAAGTATTGGCATAAGTAAAGGCGGCAGAATCTCCCGGATTGCCGATAACAACTGCTACTTCATTACCTGGACGCAAACCTGCATTATTCTCCTTCTGACATGCAACAGCAAGTACAGCCAGTACGCCTGCTGCTATACCAAGAATTATACGGTTGGTTTTTGTACTTTTACCTGCAGTTGCAGGGGTGACATTTAAATTTTTCATTTTTGTGTTTTTAAAATGTTAGGATTTTAGGTGTCCTTCTGTAATCATTTGCAGGACCGGACAATGCAACTGTCCGGTCTTTTTATAACAACATCAGGCTACCCTTTCATATTTAGGTTAACTTCTATTCTGTAACGGTAAAGCTTTGCGGGATATCCACATAGCTGTCATATCCGTCTGTACCTACATAGGAGATCTGCAATTTACTATACGATCCCAACGGATAAGTACCCGGTATACGAACAGTTACACCATTCGGAGTACGACTTACTATTTCCAGATTATAATACGTGAACTCCGGCGCATAACGCGCTCTTATAAATGTAAGCTCAGGCAGAAACTTCCCGGGGAAAGTATGCGTATCCCCTCGTTTCAATGTAAATGCATCCGTTAAAATTAATTCAGGTACACCAGGAGCCACATACACAAAATACCGGTTGCTGGTAATACTGCGTATTCCACTGTTGATCTTTATTTTGTACCAGCCTGTATCCACCCCTTCTTCCGGAACATTCGCCTGCAACCAGTTGGCGTAGCCTCCATATCCCAGTCCGTTTATGGATAAACGTGTTATTACGCCTGTTTTGGATATCAGGTAAATACTGGTTTTAGCAGTATCAGTGATCACGTTGTACAGATTACCTAAATCAAGCGTACTACCAAGTGAAGACAACACATCCGCATTCTCATTCAGCAAAATATCCGGTTGGTTGATGTTAAGATGTAATACATATTTTGCGACACTGCCACTCTGTGAAGTAACTATATAAATAACACTGTCTTTCAGTGCTATCTTCTGCCCGGACGCAGGTGATACCGTTGCATTTTCGGATACGCTGATAACAGGTGAAATAGAATCTGGTAACACTTCGGATGAAGGCCAGTAAAGAATAATGTTCCCATCATTGATAGCCCCTTCTAAATGATCGTTTACAGTAAATGAGGTGATCTCATTATAAGGATAAGGCGCATTGACTGTTTCCTTTTTACAGGCACAGATGAATAGAATGAACGCTATTATTAGTGTATAATTGAATCGCATTTTTCAGGTTGTATTTAGTTAACAGGGTATAATATCCGGATGGTCTTTTCTAACAGTACTGCTCTGCTGTAATTCACCACTTTTATCTTATAAGTACCTTCAGGAATTGTTGCAGCATAAGGCATATATACAGAGAAAGAACCATCAATACCATTCGTAGTACTAAAATCCGTAGTCCCTACAGGTTTATATTCTTTCCCATCTGCTGCAATAAATATCACCTGCGGTTTTACTGTTAAACTACTATTGACAATAAAATTCTTTCCGGTGATGGTATACGTCACCGGCCTGTCGTACGGATAGGTATCAGACACACTGCTGGTCATCCAGCTATCTTCTGTTATTTCATTTACTGATAATGCAGGTTGCTGTGTTTCTACTACCAGATTATAAGAAGCCACACTACCATCTTTAGCAGTCACTTTGTATTGCAGGTTCTCTGCAAAGAATAAACTATCCAATCCTGTGATCAGTGTATTACTACCGGGAGTAATACTCGCGCCATCAGAGACTTTAATTTCCGCCTGCAATGAAGTGAGATAATAGTAATAAGGGATATACGCTGTAATCGTTTTATTTTCATCATTAATCACTCCATAAATAGGATCTCCCGATACATTCGTTACCTTATATTCCAGTACACGATTGGTAGCAAGAGAGGGAGGATTGATGGTTTCTGTTTTTGTACAGGCAACTGCCATCAGCAGTAATGCTACTAATTTGATCTTCATTTTATATCCAGATTTTTGGTGCCGTCTTTTTGTATGGCATATTTAAATGTGATAAAGCCCGGTTTGTATGAGCGTGTAGGAATAACAGGAGCATCCTTATAAATACTATAGATGATCACCTTTGCATAATTCCCTTTCGCAGTTCTTACTACCAGTGTACGTGGCATATTATAACATACGTGTGTAACGGAATCATAAGGCTGATCAGGAAACTGCTGACCATAAAAATCATAGAAAGCCCAGCCATCTCCGCTACCACTGAAATGGTCCAGCCCTATGGATTCATTTGTTTTAAACAGGCCCTCATTCACCGTTTTTACCAGGGAAAAGGCGGAATCAAATAAATTACGTGACGGGATCATGGTAAAGGGTTTTCCTTCTCCGTTATAATAAGTCCCATCTATGCCACTGTTCATCTCCATATAAATCCCTCCTTTACCCGGGCCACCATACCCTGGTGAATACTGTGCCTTCCCGTTATTTGCATAAATACTGCTGTTATAAGTGCCGGTAAATGCAAGGTCCCAGTTGGATGTCTGTGCCTGCGATGCAGGAATTACTTTCTGATCTTCCAGACTGTAATAAAATGCTTTGGCCGCATTGGAAGAGTTAGCGGCCGTATCTGCGGCAATGTTATATAACATAAATACACCGGTATTAATCGTAGTGGTATCTACAGGTGTTACCTTTTCCGGTTCTGTATCGGAACCTTTTGAGCATGCGATTGCCAGTATGGCCAGGGCCACGCATAAAATGCTGATCTTTTTCATATAATCTACTTAAGGTGTCTTCAGATTTCTACTACCATCTTCCTGTACAAAATACCTGAATGTGAAATAAGGCGCCGGCCAGTAAAGATCCGTTACTGCAGGAGGATTTCCCTGGTATACATTGATCAGTTCCAGCTTGGCATATTTACCTTCTGCTGTACGTAAAATGAAAGTCCGGTTCCTGATAGGTATAGCCAGATGTGTACTAAGCGAATAAAAATACCATCCTGTATTATATGCCTGCGGATAACCATCCCAACCTACAAAATTCAGGTTACTGTCTGTAACAGGAGCCATCGTTACTGCGGAATAAGGAGAATCTACTGCGATGATCGTTCCCTTACCAGGGCCACCAAAACCAGGGCCTGCCACACTGCCGTTATTCACGTATACCAGCGCATTATAGACCTCCGTAAAAGCAAGGTCCCAGCTATTACTTTTCCGGTTGGCAGCAGAGCTGTCCCATGATTGTAACTTTGTTCCCAGCTTAAAATAAAATGTTTTAAAAGGACGTCTCTCCTTTCCTTCTACACCATCTGCTACAGAAGCCTCCGTATCGCCGGCAAGGTCTCTGATCACCGTGCTAATGCCATCTTCATAATTTGTTTTGGCTACATTGTTATCCTCCTTCTTACAGGAAGATAACAACAGTATAAGGGCCATCATTCGGATATACATAGTTATTTTTTAAAGAACCGCCATTTTACTCCGGCCATCAGAATGCGCCCTGGTTGTCCGGGCATCAGCATATCCGTATAGTCCATCAGGTTATCGGCAGTGAGTTGTACAGATAAATGTTTATTACATAATTTCTTTTCCAGAGAAGCATACAGCAGGCAATTGCCATCAATGAACGTATCATACCTATCTAAAAAACGGTTATTATTAGCATCATCATAACCAGAACGACCGCGATAATTAGCACGAAAAGTAGCACTGATCCCCCATGGCGTGTATTCATAAAAGATGCGCAGGTTACCCATATGCCGCGATCTGTTTTCCAGTCCTATATAATCTCCCACAACAGCGGCACGTGTTTCTCCTGTATTACTGTTGCGCATTTTATTATAAGGATACCGGCCCAGCTTAATAGAATCCATAATTCCCCTGTCTTTTGCATACAGCAGCTGATAACCTATGGATATATCCAGCCCTGGCAGCGGATTTACAATAACACCTCCTTCCAGTCCTGCAGTATAAGACCTGTCAAGATTTACATAAGAATATACTGGTTGATAATTAGTACGCGTGGCTATTTGTACTGTATTGATAAAGTTGCGCAGGTTATTATAAAAACCATTCACATCAACCCTGATCTCTTTTACCGGTTGATAAGAAACCCCCACATTATAAGAAAGAGAAGTTTCTGGTTGCAGATTAGCATTGATATCTTTTGCAATAGGTCTTATTTCACTGATCAATCCTGCGGACTGCATTTCTGCCAGTTTACCGGACACTTCTTCTACACCCAGTACAGTATATCCGGCCTGTGGATTCGTAAACACCTGATAACGCTTTTTGAAATCAGGTGTTTTATAACCGGTACCTACAGCTGCTTTAAAAGTAAGTTGAGGAAGCGGACTATAACTGATACCTATACTGGGGTTTATTCTTCCCCCGTAAAAATCATGATGATCATATCTTAATCCTGCACGGGTGCTGAAATGAACATCAGGTTTCCAATCGCCCTGAAAATAGGCATACTCACTGTGCATGTTGTTTCCGCTGCGAAACTCCGTATCATCCATCACTTCTATATTAGCGCCTGCCCCACCTATAAAGGAAAGCTGGTTCGAAGGCTGGAACGTTATCTGCTCTTCCAGCCGATGAAAATATTGTGTAAAGTCATTCTCTTTCAGAGATACCTGTTTGCCGGTATTCACATCCTGTCCTGAGCTATAGCGTGTCAGGTAATACTGACTATTCAGTCGCCATCCCTTTTTAAAAGATGTTTGTAATGCCGCGGCAGCATTCACATCACTTTCGTGTAATACATCGCGGGTACTGTTCTGTACCTGCCCTGAACTATATACAGATTCATTTACAGAGTTACGTAATGCCCATCTACCCGAAAGGTTCAGCATATTTTTATCACTGAAGCGATAACGCATTCGTCCCTGTAAACTATAACTGTCATAAGGAGGAGCGGTAGCCCCTTTACTCAGGTATGAATTCACATTATATCCATCCGTATGATAAAAGTTACCGGAAAGCGAAGCCGATGCTTTCCCCTGTGCAAAGGGAGTTTCTCCTTCCAGTGTAACATCCTGAGTATGCTGAGACCCATATCTCACAATGGCTTGCCCCTGTGCATTCGCTACATGCTGGCGGGTAATGATGTTCACTACACCACCCAACGCCTCACTGCCAAACAAGCTGGAAGAAGCGCCTTTCACAATCTCAATACGTTCTATATCCGAAACAGTGATCCTGGACAGATCGAAGTTACCCATGTTACGCCCTACCATCGGTTGTCCGTCAATCAGTATTAATATGTAATCGGAACTAAAGCCCTGCATCTGCATACCAATAGCGCGGGAACCTGCAGCCACATCATTCACAATAGCAATTCCTGTTTGCTCACGCATGACTTCGTCCAGTCGACGGCTCCCCATCATATCAAGCGTTTTCCTGCTGATGACAGTAACAGGCATGGCCGCTTTACTGGTGAGTGTTTCCAGACGCACCGCTTTTACCTCTACCCCATGCAGATGATGACTGCTATCCGATTGAGCCAGTACAATATGGGAACTGAAACATAAAATAATAAACGGGTACCTGCTGATTCGCATTTTTGTTTATAGGTTCTATTACATGATGATCCGGTAATGGGTTATTACCAATATGGGGCGGAGTAGTTTTGCAAAATTATAATAACGGGTCGAAAGCCACATGACGAAACGGGAAAACAATTTACGCAATCAGGAAAAAAGAATAAAGCAGGAATAAGTAAAAAAACGAACTCCGTCAGGAATGTTATTCCTGACGGAGTTCGTCTAAATAATTACATTATCAACCCGCAGCTTTCACCAGTTTATATTCCACTACAGGATAACCTCTGCTACCACCATCATTTAATCCCATGCTGATAAATTTCAGCTTGTAATAATTACCTGCGGGATCTTTTACCACAAAGAAATAGTTATATAATATCCCTACTGTAGTACCGCTGGTCACTCTCCATTTACTGCCAATGGCATCACGGGTAGATGTAAAAGTTAATGCAGACAGATCTGCTGCTGCAAAGTTACTATAGCTCACCGTAGCAGAATCTACTCTTGCGGCCTGCACACCTGCCAGGTTATTGATCACTACAAAGTCTGAGAAGAAATAAGGGATGGTCGCCGTATAATAAGCAGCGTAAGACCATGCAAAATCCCACTCCGCTTTTTTAGGTTCTACTGTTACATTGGCGCCGCTTTCCAGGGAGAAGAAAACAAAGTTATAATCAGAAGACTTTGCAATCGTTGCTGTCTTAATAGTTGTCTCAGTCAGTTTAGCATATTGTAAGGTATATCCGTTGCTGCTACGTGTAACACGGACCTTGTACCAGGTACTTGAATCTGTAGCGCTGGCAGTTTCCGGTTTTATCAGATAGACCTTATTGTCCGCATCAGTAGCAGATACTGCGGCAATCACCGTTTTAGTGATATCTCCGAATACATCATCTATCATGGATAACGTACCTGCACCCTGACCAACAGCCAGGCTAACACCTGCTGCATCAGCACTGCCTACCTGTGTAATATCTGTTTTAGCAGTAGCCACTGCACTCATAGAAGTAAATCCATTCAGGATAACACGGTAATCAGTACCACTGTAAAAACCTAACGACCAGCTGGTGCGTACCACATCGGATTGCTTATCTGTACTCATATCTACATATGCCGTATTAGGTGCGCCGGTCCCCCCACCGCCCTGCAATGTCAGCTGAGATCCATCAGAAGGTGGGATCACTACAGTAGTATCATCATCATTGTTAGAACACGCACTAAATATTCCCGCGATAGAAAGTACAAGGAAAAGTCTGCTTAATTTCATTTTATATTATTTATTCCAGTTAAAACTCAATCCAAGAAAATAAGAACGGCCATAGAACATCGGTAACAAACTACCTTCACTATGCGCCTGCCCACTATTCAATGTCGTATTCTTTACATTCGTCGTATTAAGCAGGTTACGTGCACCGGCATTAATCGTTATGTATTTTGCTATCTTTTTAGTCGCTCCCAGCTCTGCACTATGAAATGCAGATGTATTGGCCAGATGGATAAAAGTACTGCCATCTGTATTGGTCACCTGTTCATATGCAGGTCTTACACCATTGTATTTATAAGACAAATTTAACGTAGCGCCAACCCGTGTAAACTTATAAGTAATGCTACTATTCACTTCCGGTGTCCATACAAACTCCGGAGAAGAAACACGTTTATCTTCCGCAAAAGCGTTATACCTGCCTATATAAGAGAATCCCACGCCAGCCTGTATCTTTTTCCAGTTAAGTGTACCACTCAATGTACCACCAGTCGTTTTAAACTTGCTGATGTTCACATACGTAGCTGTATCCGAATTAGCCGGATAAGCAATATCAATGCGGTTATTAAACTGGTTATAAAAACCGGCAGCAGTAACGCCTACGCGTATATTACTTTTCTGCAATGCCTGCCATGATACAGAACCTGTAAAGCTGTTAGAGTACTCTGCTTTTAAATCAGGGTTTCCCTTAATGGAATGACTGGCATCAAAGAAATGAAAGTATAATTCACGTAATGCGGGCGCTCTGAAACCACGTGCATAAGATAAACGGAGATCTACATTTTTAGATAAAGAAAACTTTGTATTGATAGAAGGTATTACCGGTGGTGCGTCGTACAGCGAGTTCTTATTTAATCTTACACCCGGACGAATATTAATACCTGCAGTTGGTTTTATTTCTGAAGAGAGGAATACAGAATAATCATTGATAACCGGCGTTCCTTCAATACGTTCTCCTGTAGAAGCATCTCTTTTGAATTCAATACCAGGTTGAAAAGATAGAACGGACGATAGTGTATACTGTGCGGTTCCGCGGAAGAACAATGTATTAAAGGTAGAAACGTCCTGTGCTCCCTCATCGGTAGATAATACTTCCGCACCTGTATCAAAAGATTTTATAGTTGTACGTGTACGACGCTGGTATTGCTGATAAGAAGCCGTTCCGTTTATACTCAGATCTTTATTCAGCTCCCATACCGCCTGTGCCTGATGCGTATATCTTTCTGTAAAATAATGCTGATCTGTTGCCTTCCCGTTGCCATAATTCACATCTCCTTTACTGATCAGATCTTCATTCAGATAATCAAGCCTGTACCATATTTTAAAGTGCTGATTACCATATCCGAAAGTTCCGTATGTCATCAACTGGTCCTTCGGCTTCCATGCTTTTTTACGGCCTGTAAGCGTATCCGCCCATCCCCCAAAATCATTACGGGAAACCCCTGCACCGGCAAAGAATCCTTTATGTCCCCAGTTAAGACCCGCACTCTCATTGTGTTGTCCTTTCCCTTTAAACGCAGCATATTCTTTACCTGTTGATTCTTCCTGTACCCTTGCGTATACAGAAAGCGCACTATTGTTATTCTTCTTCGTAATAATATTTATCACTCCGGCCAATGCATCTGTACCATATACTACAGACATTGGGCCTTCTACTATTTCAATACGCTCTATTGTATTTACATCTATCTGCGTAAGACTCTGACGTGTACTACCTCTGTCTACCAGCGGCACACCATCCAGCAGCACTTTTACACTGGCGCCCGACATTCCCATTAACTCCACATCGGTTTCTCCCAAAGTGGCGTCATTGGAAAAGCGTACTCCCAGTTCATAATCCAGCACTCCAGGAATGCTGGTAGCGCCCCGCTGCTGAATATATTCACGGGTGATGGTCCTCACCTGGTAAACAGAATTTTTTAATGACTGTGGCTTATATTGTCCTGTTATCACCACATCATTTAATAACACAGAATCCATCTTCTGTGCATCAGAGCGGCTATAAAGCGCAACAGCAAAGAATAGCACAATAGCTTGTAGCTTCATAAGTAGGTATAATGCATGCACATACATCACCGCTACGCTTATGAAAGCATAGCAGCAAAGGCTGGCATAGCCTGTGGCAATAATGATCTTTCTGTATCGTGCTAACTGTTTCGGAGTTAACAGCTGCTACACAATACTGATTTTAGCGGAGTAAATTGTACATGCAAAGAAAGCATGTTATCAGCAATTGGCTTTATCTGATCAGGAAAATGATTTACGCAAAAGGGAAAATAAAAAGGGGACCATCTCTTACAGAAATGATCCCCTTTTTATTATTGATCTGCTAAGTTATTTCACGAAACGTTTCACGAACTGCTGCCCATTATGCATAATCACCAGATTATACACACCGGAAGGCAGATGTGATACATCTATACTACCAGCACTGCTGCGGGTAAGCATCACCACTTTACCCGCCATATCCACGATCTGTATTTTAGCATCTGCAAGATCAAAAGGCGCTTTGATCCTTAACACATCATGCACAGGATTTGGATATAATGTTAGCGTAGTAGTTGTTTTTGCAGGAGCTACAGCTACCCTTGCCCCACTGGCTACCGGTGTAATCCTTAACCAGTTGATATTCCAGCCACCGCTTTGTGCATACACTCCCAGATTATAAGTACCTGCTGTAACAGTTACATTATGAGAGATAGTGGTAAAGGACTGCCAGGCACCAGTAGAAGGAATATCCAGGTAGCCGAGAATAGTAGTACCGGCATTTAAGTCGATAGACAACCTGCCACCGCCACTTAAACTGGAAACGCGGTATTCCACCTTATAAGTACCTGTAGTAGGGAAATAGATGCTGTTATATGCCATCCAGTCGCCCGTATCAATAGCGCCTACATTTTGTCCGCCATCAGTATCTGTGGTGGTTTCTGTAATGATGCCGGACATACTGCTGTAATTCTCTGCCTGTATCAGCGTACCCGTTGCGCCAACAGGTGCTACGATCAGTGAAGAGATACTGTCATTCCAGGCTCCGCCTATCCATGAGCTGTTGCCGGTTACAACCATACTGCCACCAGAGAAGTTATCATTCTTGTAGAAAGTAACCTGGTAACCCGCAGGAATAGTATAAGCTGTGATATCATTATCCTTAATACCTTTTGCCACCAGCGCTGCAGTATTATAACTACCCGCTGCCAATCCCCAATATGCGCCGCCATAGTTGATATCTTTATAGAAGAAAGACTGGTCCAGGGTAGCTGCGGCCTCCATTAACATCACACCGCTTAATTGTGTGGCATAATCTGTTGTAGTAGGAGGAACTGTCCAGTTAGGTCCCACCAGATTTGAACTGCTGATACCACTGGTCCTCAGTTTCTCTGCATTAAACCGGATGGCCTCATTATACCGCGCCCTGGTATCCGCAGGAATATTCCCTTCTCTTGCCAGCAGGGCAAAATAACGGACAAATATCCCATTGAATAATCCGCCGTCACCCATACCGGTGGCACCCAGGAAGAACATTCCGTTGGTGATCCTGGATGTCATTACATACTCTGCGCTTTTCACGGCGTCATTCAGATAGGTAACATCACCGGTTACTTTGTATAATTCCAGACCGGCTCCTATATAAGTCCCTACGTTATAGGAAAACACAGCCGCGCCAAGAGCGCCGGTGCTGGGATTGTAGTTATCCCATACAGCCCCGGTAGTCGCATCTACCAGGTGAGCCTTTACAAAAGCGTAAATATCCTTACACCTTTGCAGGTCTGCCGCTACCCCGGTCATGCGGTATAAACGCACGCCCATAATTACAGCGGGCGTATTAGCACAGGTATTCTTACAATTTGGACAGTTCTTGTTCCAGTCAAGCGCTCCATTCGAATACCCGGTCTGAATATCCGTCCATAGCTGATTCGCTACAGCCAGGTAATCCGCATCACCAGTAGTCTGATAGGAACGTAAACTGGCAATCCCCAGCCACTCCATATCATCATAAAAAGTGTTGATATACGTATTTCCGTTAAAACTTTTAATGCCAAGCAACAGGTTCTTCATACGGGTTTTATAGATATCCTGCCGGGTACGCAGGTATCCATCCAGTAATACATCAATGCCATGAGCGCACCACCAGTAATTAGATGTTGGAACGCCAAATGTGTTATAAGTACTGGTCTGTAAATTGTCGGCTACCGGGCCGTAAACATTGAGCTGGCCTACACTGCGCAGTTGTAACAGCAGTAGCAGCATGGTTAATTGAATGAGGGATTTCATGGTGTTGGGTTTTATTGATAAAAAATAACGTGTAACAGGCTAACGGGTCTGTCAAATGTACTATCTGTAGGGCAATAGAAAAATTATTAAAAAAATATCTCCCGGGCATCAATGTTTAACCTTTTTCAGATGTCTTTATGATAGGCAAATGAAAAAATGGCCATTTTAACCGGAAGCCTGAAATAACCTTTAAACCAATTTTTATGAGAAAAACGATTGCCTCAAGCATTCTCACCTGTTCTGTTACCGCTTTGGTAAGCTTAACCAGCTGTACTAAAGACAACAATAAAGTAGATCAAAAACCAACAATATCCACAGAAGCTGTAGTAAATGTACCCGCTACAGGTATCTGCGACTACGACCAGACCGATTCATTCATCCTGGCGCAAGGCTATACAAAAGTATTCGGTGAAGAATTCACAACCTCAGATCTCAGTAAATGGCAAGTATGGAATAGCGGGGCCTATAACAACGAGTTACAACTTTACAAACCGGCCAATGTTACTATAGCAGATGGTAAACTGGTACTGACGGCTAAGAAAGAGACCATGAAAGGAGCCACTGATCCGGACAACGCTACCAAGAAGACGTTCAACTACACTTCAGGCAGACTTGAAAGCAACAATTATTTCTCTGCAAATACCACTACACCTAAAGTACGCTTCTCTGCACGTATCAAACTGGCAGCGGGTTATGGTATGTGGCCTGCTTTCTGGACATATGGCGAAGACTGGCCTACCAATGGTGAAATAGACATCCTCGAATCGCAGGGCCAATATCCTAAAGTATATACTACCGACTACTGGTACGGCGCTACATTCGAAGAACCGGAAGAAATTACGGCTAAAGATGGGGCAGTAATCACCTCTACCGTTGATCTTACTACCTGCTTTCACGTATATGAATCTATCTGGCAGAAAGATACCCTGCAGTTCTTACTGGATGGTAAAGTAGTAAACACTAAATACACCGGCGATGCTACCGGCGGTGGCGGATTCATTCACAGCATGTTCGGTAAACTGCAACGCATAGCGCTGAACGCTGCTGTAGGCGGAGATAACTTTGATAATCTCGATACTTCAAAAATACAGGTAGGTACTACCTATATCGACTGGGTAAGAGTGTATACTAAATAATTAAAGTCGCTTTAATAGTTCATGTTAAGGTTAAGGTAGACGAAGGCCCGCTTGAGGAAGCGGGCCTTTAATTTTCTAACCCTCACTTATGATAATTTCTTTGTCAACGTGCGCCAGTCTTCCAGTTCAGGAGATCCCGGTTTACGCTTTCCAAAAAACTGTACGATCATTTCTCCTGCGGCATCAAACACTTCTACTGAAGTAACGACTCCATCTACAGAAGGTTTTTCTACTACCCAGCATTGTGCGATACCATCTGTTTTTAAATGCAGATTGAAATCAGGGTCCATCACATTAATCCAGGAAGGAATTTCCAGTATCTTATTCACCGGCCCAGTATGAATTTCAATATTACCGGGATTACCTACAAACACCATAATCTCTAATCCGCTTACTGCAGCATCCTCCAGAATCGTTTTCACACAATCATTCGCTACACGACGGGTAAACTTACCTACAGCCAGTTCCAGCGCATGTACACGGGATACTTTATACTTCATCAGTAATGGAAAGAAATCGTGTGTATCCTGTAATGATGACCAATCCTGCAGGAAAGCAGTTGCATCAACATCCTGTGCATATACAGATGGTGCAGCAGCAGGACTAACAGTGATACTACCCGGTTGTTCCGCAGCAGCAAAATCCTTCACTAATGAATCCCATGCAGCAGTATCAGTAAGATCTGTAGGATATATTTTGATCACCGCATTTCCCTGTGCATCAAATATCTGCCATGATCTTTTAAACCCTGTTGCTTCATCATCGTTCACCGCAAAGCCAAACTTCCAGCGGGAGAAAAACATACGCAGGTCAATATCTTTACCCAGTACAGTACCTACATGTTTATTTTCTGTATTGATCATTTCAAAGATCCCTTTGCGTTCTATCACACAATTTTCATTGCGTGTAAGCACCATCACTTTTCCCGGCTCCTTCATACGCTGAATAAAGGCAGGAAATTCGTTTCTCAGATGCTGTACGGCTGATCCTGTGCAGGCAGCCACCAGTTCGCCTTCACTCACCTTTAGCTGAGTCGCCGCATCACGTATCCTTGTTTTAGGGTTTTGTTCCCGGAAAGCGATCCATTGTTCTTTTAATGTTGGCGTTGCAGTTACGTTCATGTTTACAATTCGTTTATTGCCATAACGGCTGGTGATTGAAATAACCCGGCGGCAGCGGCGGAAACTACCAGCGGATAGTTACAGTGCGGGTGTTGCAGTACCGCAACATCCACACCGAAACAATGTTTTATGTGTTGTGGTGTAAATACTTCTTCTACACTACCAGTCGCATACAAACTCCCGTCTTTCAGTAAAAAAAGACGCCGGGCATATGCAGCTGCCAGTTGAAAATCATGTAAGACAGCTATTACCAGTACTCCCTGTGCAGCCAATGTAGTGGCCAGTTGCAGGGCTAACTGCTGATGAAGGATGTCCATTCCGGTCACCGGTTCATCCAGTAATAACATCTTTTTTCCTGCATAGTTTGCAGCATACAAATCCGGCTCTTCCAGCAGTTGCGCCAGTACACGTGCCATTTGTACCCGTTGCTTCTGCCCGCCTGATAAAGTAGGATAAGCGCGGTCTTTTAAGTTGTATACCTGCATCGTCTTTAATGCGCAGGTGATAATTTCTTTATCCGGTACAGATAAGTATGAACCGTAAACAAAACGTCCCATGCTCACTACATCTATCACCGGAAAAGGCTGATTTAAACTGAGCTGCTGGGATAGTACTGCACGCGTACGTGCCTGTTCAGCGACCGGCATATTCCGTAATTCATTGCCGGCTATGTTCACGCTGCCGCGATAATGCGCATACTCTCCCGCTATTACTTTTAACAGAGAGGACTTACCAGCTCCGTTGGCTCCCATGATCACACAAAGCTCTCCTGCCCCGGCTTCCAGGGAAACCTTGTTCAGGATACCGGTTTTACCCAATGTGAGTGATATATCCTTTACACGAAGCATTATGCAATGATTGTTCTTTTCTCTTTAATAATAAGCCATATAAAAAAGGGCGCGCCGATAATAGCCGTAATAATACCTACCGGTAATTCTGCCGGCGCTACAATAGTACGGCACAACAAATCTGCTACACTCAATAATACCGCCCCTGCTAATGCAGCGCCTGGTACCAGTACCCTGTAATCGGGCCCGGTGAACTGCCGCACAATATGCGGCACTATCAACCCGATAAACCCGATGATCCCGGCGACTGCCACTCCTGCTGCTACGGCCATCGTTGCCAGTACGATCAGCTGCGTTTTAAGACGCTGTACCTTTACTCCGCTATGCATTGCTTCCCTTTCCCCCAGCGATAATAAGTTTAATGCAGATGCCAGTCGTGGTAATAATATCAATGGTATAACGATGAAAGGCAATACGCCCAGCACAGTTTGCCAACTGGCGCCACCAAGACTGCCAAGCGACCAGAAAGTAATACTACGCAACTGTTCATTGTTTGCCATATAGGTCATCAGTCCTGTTACGGACTCACACAATGCTCTTACCGCAATACCCGCCAGCAGCATAGTAGATACAGCGGCCTGGCCGCCGGTACGTGCCACACGGAAAATAAACAGGGTAGTAATAACAGCGCCTCCGAATGCAGCCAGATTTAAGGCATAGAAATTCAAAGCAGGTACACTATGAAAGACGGGCAATGCATTTTGTATAATGATCATGACCACGGCAGCCATAGATGCGCCGGAGCTAATACCTATGAGCCCCGGATCTGCCAGGGGATTACGGAAAAGTCCCTGCAAAGCAGCTCCCGCTACTCCCAGTCCTGCTCCTATCAGTACTCCCAGTATTACCCTCGGCAAACGTATCATCCATAATACGCCGGACATATTCTCTTCATATACCACCGGCAGATGAATCCCCGTACGTTCCAGCAATATGGCCAGTACCTGAAGGGGGGACATATGCATAGCACCGGTACCCGTAGCGATCAGTATTACTAATACAAGTAGTATCGTTAAAAAGGAAATACTCAGACTTTTAATCACGCGGCAGCCTTCAGTTTTTCAGATAATTCCTTTACGGCCTGTATTACTCTCGGCCCAAAGCCCGTCAGGAATTGTCCATCCATCACGATTACTTTTTTCTGCTTACCCGCATTCGTTTGTGGGATACCCTGAACTTTCAGCAGGCCATCTACTCCACCCATACTTTTCAGACCATCGTCAAACATCAGGATCACATCAGGATTAGCTGTTACCAGCGCCTCGGGGGTCAACGGCTTGAAATCATTAAAGCCGGCAGCAGCATTCTTTGCACCTGCCAGCCCTATGATCTTATCCAGTGGTGTTTCTTTACCGGCTACCATCATCGTCCCGGCTCCGCGGGCATATATAAATAATACTTTCTTGTCCAAAGTAGCAATATGCAGCTCCTTCTGTTCTTTATCCAACTGTTTACACAAGGCAAGACCTTTGGCAGGGACCTGCAAAGCAGCAGCGATCTCAGTAATTAGTTTTTTTGTGCCTTCTATGGAAAACTCCTGTTTTAACAGGACTGTCTTCACGCCTACATTTTTAAACTGGTCAATGACAGTTGGCTGTATGAAGTTATCTGTTGCCAGAATAAGGTCCGGATGCAGAGCCAGCACCGGTTCTGCAGAGATATTACGGTTATGCCCTACTTTAGGCACCTGCTGCATGGAAGCGGGATAAGTGCTGGTAACATCCACACCCACCAGTGTTTTTTCAAATCCAAGAGCACAAACAATTTCTGTTACAGCCCCATTAAGGGATACGATGCGTTTCTGTGCATCTGCATTCAAAGACAACAAAGAAAATAATATGATCAGGTAACGGTTCATTATTAATATAGTATTGACAGATGAGAAAAATTAATGGCTGACCTTACCCGGGGTTAGGGCCAGCCATCGCTCACCGGAAGCATTTTTACTCCGCCATGCTCCGGCAAGTATCTTGATAAATGTAGTCCAGACACTAAAAGGTCATAAAGTGCTGCATTGGCACAATAGCGTTCCCTTACGGAACTTTATGACATTCCGGTGCTGTTACTTGTCGTAAATAAATGGATCAGCAATCTCGTAAAGGCATGCGGATCATACCTTACAAAGGACTGACGGGTGTGGCGGAGTAGTTGAGTAGTGTAAAGCTACGTCATAGAAATGTAATGTATTTATCAAATCGGGAAAATTTCATGACAATCTTTACGCAAAAGGAAATATAAATAGGCAGCAGTTAAACCAAACCCTTTCAATAGTTGTTAATTCATAAATGCTTTACCTGATCATCTGAAAAAATAATACCCATGGACTGGGATGAATTACTGAATCCACTATCGCCCTACTATCAGGATGCGATGTGCGAACAACAAAGACTGGTCAACCTGCAGGATGGGTTGATCACTGCTACAAAAAGACTGATATCTTCTATCTATCCCCAGATCTATCATCTGGAGTCGGCGGGGTATACAGAACTGGACACAACTATTATTGCGGAGTGCGTGAAGTTGTCATGTAAACTGAATGAGATCATAGCGAAATATTATGTAGAAGAGTAGGCTTGTCATTCCACCTTAAACGACAGCGCTCTTGCATTTACACCAGCTACAATGCCATAGCCATTCTGCACATTAGAGTAGACATTAACAGGATCAAGAGAAACATCGGGCTTATCATTTTGCCGCTGGGAATATGTGGCCTGGAGATATTTATATGCCCCTTCAGTAAGGCCTCTCACCTCTACAATAATATGTGAGGATGTCATTTGCTTTTCTGTCTGTAATACAAATACTGTCTCCTTTCCATTAATCCGATCATCGGCAATGTCAATCTCACCATAATAATTATTGCCTATAATATCGACAAAGTTATTTTCGAAACTGGGGTCCAGCCGACATCTCAAGGTATCAGTCCTGTTAACGACCAGCGTTCCGTTCACACTGTCTGCATTAAAGAAGCGGATGCTGTAATAATTTGTCTCAGCAGCATTGTCACTCAATGTAAAACGCAGACGGCTGTTGCTCCGCTGTGCATGTGCATCTTTGATTACCGGACGCGCCGGCGTACTGTCTGCTCCACTTACAGAAGTAAGCCCCTTGTATTCCACACCAATGCTATACTGTTTTCCTTCCTGCGCCACACCAGCCGACACATAATAACCAAAGCCATTAATTACCTGCCACTGAGGTGTAGGTAACTCAATTCCATTTTCGTACAGCGTTACCATAGCATTGCTCAATTCAGGAAATTGCAGGTTCCCGTACACCCGCACTTCCTTGCTCTGTGTTACACGGATATAAATAAGGCTATCCGGTTGAATTAAACTGTTCAACACAATCTTATCTCCATCATAAGGAATATACATTTTAGATTCCTTTTCACAGGCACCGAAAATTATTACTAACAATATGGAATACACGAAACGCATAACTTTAAAATTTTATCGCGTAAGTAACACTTGGCAAAAAAGGAAGAATACTCACCTCTGCGATATAACGTTCCTGTTTAGCCCTGTCCGTTACAACAGTATAATAAAAAGGGTTCTGTTGATTATAGGCATTAAATAAACTGAATGTCCAGCTCTTCACCCATAACCTTTTCTTCTTCGTATAAGTAGCGCTCAGGTCCAGCCGGTGCAGGTCCCTGCTGCGAAACTGATTACGCCTGCTCATATGGTCCAGGATGGGTGTATTGGGGTTAGCCTCCCAGGGAGACGAACCATCTATCCCTTCATAACTGGCAGTAGGTAAAGTCAATGGCAATCCCGATGTATATTCCCAACTGGCAGATACTTCCCAGCGCTTACCCAGTTGCCTTGTAACCACTACTTCCACATCATGCCTGCGATCATATTTATAAGGGAATGCCTGTCCATCATTTACATTTGCAAATTGCCTGTTGGACCACGCCAGTGTATATCCTATCCATCCTTTCAGTTTCCCTTTTTTCTTTTCCAGCAATACTTCTCCTCCATAACTACTACCTTTCCCTACCGCTACCTGCTCGTCCCATTTCTTGCCTGATGTATTAAACACGGAATAATTATCTTTATATTCTATCACATTATCCATCGTCTTGTAATACGCTTCTACAGAATATGAAAACATATTATTCGGGCTTGTTTTGCAGATACCCACAGATGTTTGTTTAGAAAACATGGGCTTTACCTTGCTGGTAGATGGCACCCATAAGTCCGTTGGCAAACTGGTAACACTGTTCGTTAACAGGTGCAGGTACTGGTTCATATGCGTATAGGACATCTTCACGGTCCAGCGATGTGGCAACTGGTAACGGAGACCCAGTCTCGGCTGCACAGAATTATACCAGATTTTATCTACTACAAAACCGGAAATATGTAATCCTGCATTTACCTGCAGCGAAGAAGTAATATTCCATTCATCTTCTGCATACAGCAACATCTCTTTCCCATTATATACCTCATCATTATAGGAAGTATCCAAAGGGGCCTGCGTCCCTGAATAATTTTTCAAGATAGATTGTCCGGGATTAAAAGTATGTGAGATCCTTCCAAATCCAAATTTCACTGTATGAGCAGGATTGGGTCTGTATTCAAAATCCAGCTTGCCAACGGCATCCCTTATCCTTGAATAATATTTCCCATACAGATAAATAGCGTCACTACTATTATCAGCAGCATAATCATAACTATAAGAAGTAGAAAAAGTATACTGGGAATAATTCAGTGTAGCATTGGCAAATAAACGTGGATTAAATATATGGTTCCAGCGCAATGTACCGGTCGTATTGCCCCAGTCGAAATGGGTACGGGTATTATCTGCATTATCATATCTTCTCAAAGAGAACTTATCCTGCCCCATATATCCGCTAAAATAAATCCTGTCTTTGGCCGAGAAAATATGATTGAGCTTCACATTCGCATCATAAAAATAAATGTTGACAGTATTTCCCTTTTGTTTATTATCATCACCCTTAACAATTAAATTATTCAACAGGAGATCTGTATACGAACGACGGAAAGAGGCTACAAAAGATGTTTTATCTTTTACGATAGGGCCTTCTACCATTGCTTTGGCTGCAATCAGCCCTATGGCAGCTTCTCCGTGTACATGCTGCATATCCCCGTCCTTCATGGTGATATCAACCACAGATGATAACCTTCCGCCATAACGTGCAGGAAAGGCGCCCTTATAAAAATCAGCACTCTTCACGATGTCAGGATTAAACACAGAAAAAATACCAAGAAGATGAGAGGTATTAAATACAGGCGTTCCGTCCAGCAGGATAAGATTCTGATCAGGGCTACCCCCTCTTACATTTAATTCACCCCCACCTTCAAGCCCTCCGGATACTCCCGGCAGCGCCGCAATCGTGCGCATGACATCTGCCTCTCCTAATAAACGGGGCATAGACTTTACATCAGATACCGGCACATTGATCCTGCTCATCTGCATTTGCCCCGGTTGCCTCTCCAGTTGCGCTTCCGTAACAACTACCTCCTGTAAACTATTCAATGGTTGTAAAGAGACAATGACCTGCTTCTTATTTAAACCGGCTACCGGCAAGCGGAAAGGACCATACCCTATATATGTTATCTGTAAACTACAGGTGTCCTTCGGCAATGTAAGACTGAAAAATCCATATTGGTTAGTGGTCGTTCCTAACCGCTGTACAGGCGAATAAACCGTAGCCCCTATCAGCCGCTCGCCGGTCCGTACATCCTGTACATATCCGCTGACAGTACGCTGCGGGTCTTTTTTCACGGTTAGTACGATCTGTCCGCCTATGCGTGCAAAGTAAATATCAAAAGGAGTGAATATCTCATCCAGCAAATCCTTTAAAGGTTTCTCCTGTGCACTCACGGTTACCTTGCGCGACAGGTTCACAATATCCCTGCTATATGAAAAATGAATTCCATACTGCTGTTCAAGCAGTTCACATACGGCCTGTAAAGGCTGTTCATGTATGGCGACAGTTACCTTTGTGTGCCAGTCCCATGCAAACACCTGCCCCGGTATGCCTGTCAGCATCACCCACAGCAGTACTTTTCCCATCATAGACGACTCTTTATTCTTCATGCTTCTTCAACTCAATACCCGAAACATGCTGTATAATTATTGTATTGGTCATATAGGCTATGGCCGACAGTACATTTTCTACCGGTTCCCCGGTAAAAGTAGCTGTAACCGGTAAACCCAGTAACATACTATCCGCAGTTACCTGTTTATTATATACTACACCGATCGTTTGCAATACTTCACTCAGTGGCGTATCAGTGAATACCAGCTCCTTCTTTTCTGCATTCATCACATGCCCTGCTACTTTCACAGATTGCCCTGCCTGATGTTCCAGCAACATGCCGGTGGATAATATCACGCTGTCCCTGTTATCCTTCACCATCACCCTGCCACTGTTCACATGCACACGTAAAAACCCTTTATCGGTACAATCTATAGTAAATTTTGTTCCCAGTACCTTTACTTCCCGCTCTCCCAGTTTCACTATAAACGGATGAACCGCATCCGGCGTTACATCAAACACTGCTTTACCCGTCAATTTTACCAGGCGCTGCCTGCTGCCAAAACCAGGCAGTACCTCTAACTGAGCCAGGCTATCCAGCTGTATGGTGGAACCATCCTTCAGTTGTGCCATCACCGGCCCGGTAAAAGTCTGTGCCCTGTTATTCCTTGCAGCTATCCACCATAATCCCGCTCCTGCAGCCAGCACAAATATAGCTGCGGCCATCCACCAGGTATTACGCTTTGGCTCTGTCCGAAGGCTCTCTTCCACCGGGCTGTTTCCCTTCCGGTTATCCTTTATCGGGCTCTCTTTCACCTGGTCATCTTCCATTTTAGCACTCAGGCGTTGCCAGGCGATCTCCGTATCCGCTGCATCTTCCCTGTACGGGATCTGCCTCAAAACCTTTTCCAGGGCCGCCAGGAGCTGCGGATGCCGAGCGTCTGTCTGCAGCCACTCTTCCACCCACAGGCGTTCTTCCGTATCTGCTTCGGAAAGCACATATTTGCATAACAAGGTATATAATGCTTCATCAGAATAGAGCATAGTCAAGTCAGTGTGGTTTAAACGATATATATCGGACGCGGGTGGAAGGAGGATTCCCCTATGGGGATAGAAATTTGTGGGAAATTTTCAAAACAACAATACACTATTCAGGTACTCCCGTAACTCCTTATGCAGGATCTTTAACGCCTTTCCCATCTGGTTCTCCACTGTTTTCACAGAGATATTCATTACTTCAGCAATTTCAGCATACTTCAGCTGCTGCTGCCGGCTTAAGACAAACACTTCCCGGCAACGTTCCGGCAACAGGTCCAACGCCTGCTGATACAACCGTTCCAGCTCCCACACAGGAGATTGCACTGACAAATCCGCAAAACGGAAAGTCCCCGCAGCATTCTCCTTTTCCAGTCGCACCGTCTCCTTCCGCCAGTTACTAATCGCCGTATTCCGGATCGCAGCAAACAGATAGGATTTGGTCCCCCCTGTGATCTCAATGGTGGCCCGCTTTTCCCATAACCGCAGGAATACCTGCTGAATCACCTCTTCGGCGTCATGGGCATCACCGGTATAATGCACGGCAAAAGCCAGGCAATGTGCATGATGTTCTTTAAAGATAGCTTCTAATGTATGGCGGTCGAGCATGGTTACAGATACAAAAATAATACTCCGGCGTAAAGATCAATGCGATTATAAATAATAAAAAGTTAATGTTTATGATATCCTGCTTTTTTCACAACCCAAAATCCTTATGTATTATATTTGTGCCCGCATGTACAACCTTATCAAAAACTTATTATTCCGCTTCCCGCCGGAAAATATTCATTACCAGGTAATGAAAGGCCTGCAAATTCTGCATAGCCTGCCTATGGGACGAAAACTGGTACACACATATTGTATGCCTGCACGTAAAGACCTGGAAAAAAAGCTCTGGGGACTTACATTCAAAAATCCGGTAGGACTCGCAGCTGGTTTTGATAAAGATGCTAAATACACAGATGAACTGGCCAGCCTGGGATTCGGGTTTGTGGAAATAGGTACTGTAACGCCTGTGGCCCAACCGGGTAACGATCAGCCCCGTTTATTCCGTCTTCCGAAAGACAAGGCGCTCATCAACCGTATGGGCTTCAATAACGGCGGAGCCGTAGCAGCAGCCAAACGCCTGCAGAAACGCCGCTCGGATATCATCATAGGCGGTAACATCGGCAAGAACAAGATCACGCCCAACGAAGAAGCCATCAGTGATTATGAGAAATGCTTCCATGCCTTATTTGATGTGGTAGATTATTTCGTAGTGAATGTCAGCTCTCCCAATACGCCCAATCTCCGCGCATTGCAGGAAAAAGAACCGCTGAAACAATTGCTGCACCATCTGCAAACATTAAACTCCCTTAAAACCAAACCTAAACCCATCCTGCTGAAGATCGCACCGGATTTAACGGACAGCCAGCTGGATGATATCATAGAAATTATACAGGAAACCAAACTGGCAGGTATCGTAGCTACCAATACCACCATCAGCCGGGAAGGGCTCCAGACACCTGAAGCAGAAGTAACAGCTATCGGCGCGGGTGGATTAAGCGGTCTGCCTGTAAAGGAAAGGGCAACTCAAGTGATTAAATACATCCATCAGCATACTAACGGGAGCATCCCTATCATTGCTGTAGGGGGGATTTTTACTGCGGCAGATGCACAGGAGAAATTAGATGCAGGCGCCTCTCTGGTACAGGTATATACAGGATTTGTATACGAAGGCCCTACTATCGTAAAGAAAATCTGCGCGGGACTTAAATAACATTCACCGCATTCATCATAGTACAGGCTACTACCCCGGCTGTTTCCGTACGCAGCCGGGTATTGCCCAGCGACACCGGCCTGAACCCCTGTCCCAGCGCTGCCTTTATCTCTTCCGGCGTAAAATCGCCTTCAGGGCCAATCAGCATCAGGCTATCTTTCCCCGCCTGCATGGCCTGCCATAAATGCGCCTTCTCTTCGGGTAAACAATGCGCTATAAACAACTGCTCAGCACCCGGTTGTTGTATCAGCTTATCAAAAGAAACCGGTGCTGCCAGCTCCGGTAAATAATACTGCTGCGATTGCAGCATGGCCGATACCAGTATATTCTCAAAACGGTCTGCCCTGAATTTTTCCTTCTCCGTACGCTGGCTCACCAACGGGAACACCGTTTGCACCCCTATCTCCGTGGCCTTTTCCAGGAACCACTCTATCCGGGAAGTATTCTTGGTAAAAGAGATCGCTATCCGTACAGGACTGACAACAGGAGGTATCAACGTATATAAGGTGATCTTCAGCACACACTTCTTCCTGTTATCATCTGTGATCACAGCCGTATAACGGCCCCCACGGCCATCCGTCAGTAATACCTCATCCCCGGCAGTATGCCGTAACACCATGATACAATACTTGGAAGTCGGTTCATCCATCGTATAACTATCTGCCTGCGGAGAAACATCTTTTGCGTAAAACATATCTTTAAATTGCTGCAAAATTATCATTTTCAAGAATAGCCTTTCTCGTCTTATGCTGGAATCTGAAAAACAACAGGATAGATGCAGTCAGCAACCCTAATAACAATCCCCACCAGATCCCCTGTACACCAAAACCCAGATAGATACCCAGGAAATAACCGACAGGCAACCCAAGTACCCAGTAAGCCAGGAATGTAATGATAGTGGGCATCTTCACATCGCCAAGACCACGAAGGATACCCAGCCCCAACACCTGTGTCCCGTCAAATAACTGGAAGAACGCTGCAATGATAATCAGGTGCGCCGCCAGTTCCACTACTGCCACATCGCTGATATATATCAGAGGCAGCAGCCGGCAGAACACCATAAATATCAGCGCTGTAGTACTCATCATTATCAATACCATATGATAACTGGCAATGGCAGACATACGCAGCTCCCTGAACTGCCTGGCCCCGAAATAGTTCCCGCTCTTAATGCCCGCAGCCGCAGAAATCCCGCTGGCCATCATATAAGTAATGGAGGCCAGGTTGATCGCTATCTGGTGGGCAGCCTGTTCTTTCGCACCTATCCATCCCGCCATAATTATAGCCCCGCTAAAAGCGCTGATCTCAAAAATGTATTGCATGGCCACCGGCGCACCAATCCCTAATATTTTCTTAATAGCGGCTCCGGATAAATTCCAATGTCCAAACTGATGAATATACTTCTTAAAGCGGTTGCCCTTCAATACATACCAGGCCATGGCTAATCCCATCAAAAGCCTGTCGGCAAACGTTGCGATCCCTACCCCGATAACACCCAGATGAAATCCATATACCAGCGTGATCCCTATCACAATATTGATCACATTACCTATAATACTGATGTTCATTGCCTGACGTGTAAATCCCAGCCCTTCTGCAAACTGCTTGAAGCTCAGAAACACCATCAGCGGGAAAAAGGAAGCGCCCAGGCATTGCAGGAAGGGACGCGCCTGTGCCTGTACATCAGGCTCCTGATGCAATAAATGCAGGTAATTACTACCAATAATGATAGCAGTAGATAATATCAGGCCCAGAATTAAATTGATAAACAAACTATGACGCAGCAGGGAGCCACAGGCTTCGATATTACCACGTCCATGTTCCTGCGCAATCAACGGTGTAAGTCCGTAAGACATCCCAATACCCATCACCATAAATACAGAAAACAAACTACTGCCCAATGCAACAGCAGCAAGAGGAACGTCCCCGGTATGACCAATAATAACGGTATCTGACAGGGCAACCATCGTGTGTCCAAGCTGGGATATCACTACGGGATAAGCTAAACGGAAATTATCTCTGTAATACTGTTGATACTTCTTCCACATAAAAATATAAAGGGTGTCCCGTTATTAGCGAGACACCCTGTTACCTTTTAAAAATATTATTTAAAAAGGAGCGTCTTCTTCAAACTCCATATCGTTCATCTTGGAACCTTTCTGGATAAAGAACTTAGCTTCATTATTACCACCATCACCAGGATTGGGGAATCCTGCATAAGAGTTACCGCTGGTGCTGGCCGGGTTCTCCAGGCTACCATCGTCTTCAAAACGCTGGAACTCCAGTACCGCACGCAGCTTGATAGTATCCAGCTGACCGTTACGGTGTTTCGCTATACGCACGTGGGTCTCACCTTTATTGGATTCTCCCATCTCATTTGTATTGATCTCATAATACTCAGGACGGTACAGGAACAATACCATGTCCGCATCCTGCTCGATCGCACCGGATTCACGAAGGTCACTCAACTGTGGCATCTTGTTACCGTCTTTACGTTTTTCCACGTCACGGCTCAACTGGGACAACGCAATAATGGGTACTCCCAATTCCTTCGCCATCCCTTTCAGGTCCCTGGAGATCTTACTGATTTCCTGCTCACGGTTACTACCCTTACCATCCGAAGAACCACTCATCAGCTGCAGGTAGTCGATGATGATCAGACCTACGCCATGATTATGCACCAGCCTTCTTGCCTTTGCACGTAACTCAAAGATATTCAACGCCGGCGTATCATCTATAAAGATAGGGGCCTTTGCCAGCCGTTCAATACCATGGGTCATCAGCTTCTTCATCTCATACTCTTCCAGCTTACCACGGGAAATCTTTTCCAGCTTTATCTCAGATTCCGCGGACAGGATACGTTGAACGATCTGTCCGGACGACATTTCAAGGGAGAACAATGCAGCACCTTTAGGGAAACGGGGATGCAAGGCCGCATTCCTGGCAAGGTTCAGCGCGAACGCGGTCTTACCCACCGCGGGACGGGCAGCCAGGATAATTAAATCCGTTGATTGCCAGCCATAAGTCACTTTGTCCAGTGAAGGGAAACCGGAAGGGACCCCGGTAATATCATCCCCCCTGTTACGCAGGTCCTCGATCCTCTTCATGGTATTTACAAGGATCTTATCGATACTATCGTAGTTCTTACGAAGGTGATTATTCGTTACTTCAAAAAGTTTGCTTTCTGCAGAATCGAGCAGGTCGAATACATCAGCAGTATCCTCATAGGATTCACTGAGGATTTCTCCGGAGATACGGATCAGCTCACGCTGAATGAATTTCTGAAGGATTATACGGGCATGTGCCGCAATATTGGCAGAAGACACCACCATGTTGGTGAGTCTTGTTATATAATAAGGTCCCCCTACCATTTCAAGCTCACCCAATGATTTGAGCTCCTCTACTACAGTAAGAATATCGATAGGCATGGATTTACCCGCCAGCTTGGTCATTGCCGAATAAATCTTCTGGTGTGCCTCTACGTAAAAGCACTCCCCCTTCAATATTTCAATAACAGAATCAAACGCGCCTTTCTCAAGCATGATTGCACCCAGTACCGCTTCTTCCATTTCTTTAGCCTGCGGCGGTATCTTGCCATACATCATAGATGAAATGTCAACGGACGGCTTACGGCGCACATTGCGGTCTTTCTTAAGATTCAGATCCATTTATGTAATTAATGCCTATTAAAAAAGTTTGTGAAATAATATGGGCTATTCCTTAGTTTCTACAATTTTATTGTACCAGTTTCATTATGATGTCCTTACCAAATTGTAAACTTTTTAGGGCCTGAAAAACTAAGGTAACCGCAATTTCCCACTTATTAAAGATTGATTCCTGATATAGTTTATAAGACCACTTTCACATGTTATCCACCCGCAATTTGTCAGTTATCCACTGACTGGGACACACTTATTCACCAAATCGATTTTCAATCCCCAGACAAAGGTCAGCATATTCACAAACTTTGTGTAAAAAGATTTTCCACATAACATTTGGGAAAGACGGATGTGCAGTTTTTGTGCATTATGCAATCTCCTTTTTACCCTTTGTCCTTATTTATTAACTTTACGCCACTTATAAACTTACAAATGACTATTTCGTACAATTGGCTGTGTGACTATTTGCCGGTAAAACCATCACCGGAGGAACTATCTGTTATCCTGACGCGTATAGGTCTGGAAGTGGAAAGCCTGGAACAATTTGAATCCGTTAAAGGTAGCCTGGAAGGGCTTATCATAGGAGAAGTGCTGACCACCGCACAACATCCCAATGCAGATAAACTGAAGCTGACAACTGTCAATATCGGTAACGGGGAACCCCTCAACATCGTATGTGGAGCCCCTAATGTTGCCGTAGGACAGAAAGTAGTAGTTGCCCCCATCGGCGCTACTATCTACCCCGCCAGCGGTGAACCCCTCACCATGAAAAAGGCCAAAATCCGCGGCGAAGAAAGCCATGGGATGCTTTGCGCCGAAGATGAGATCGGTTTAGGCGGAAGTCATGCCGGTATATTGGTGCTGGACCCTTCTTTAATACCAGGTACCCAGGCGAGGGAAATCTTTCAACCCGTTCAGGACTGGATCTTCGAAATTGGCCTGACCCCTAACCGTATGGATGCCATGAGCCACCTGGGTGTGGTGAAAGACGTATGTGCTTACCTGAATAATGCAGAGAACACCCTGCAATACAAGGCGTTAGTACCGGCAATCACTCCTTTGCCCCAGGCAAAAGAAGCCTTTCCGATCACGGTGACCATAGAAAATACAGATGCCTGCCTGCGTTATGCGGGTATCACCATCTCAGGGGTAACGATCAAACCTTCTCCCGACTGGCTGAAAAACAAGCTGTTAGCAATAGGTGTAAGGCCTATCAACAACATAGTGGACATTACCAACTTCATCCTGCATGAAACAGGGCAACCCCTGCATGCTTTTGATGCCAACGCGATCAAAGGCGGGAAGATCATTGTAAAAAACCTTCCCCAGAACACGCCTTTTGTAACACTGGATGAAAAAGAAAGGAAACTGGATGCGGCAGACCTCGTTATCTGTAACGGCGATGGGGAACCAATGGCTCTTGCGGGTGTATTCGGCGGCCTTCACTCCGGCGTTACCGATACAACCAGGCACATCTTCCTGGAAAGTGCCTGCTTCAGTCCTGCCAGTATACGCCCTACCTCTTTCAGGCATGGCCTGCGTACGGACGCGGCTGCCCGTTTCGAAAAAGGGGTGGACGTTTCCGGCACCGTATACGTACTGGAACGTGCGGCTGCACTGATCTGCGAACTCGCAGGCGGTCAGGCGGCTTCTGTCATCACAGATGTTTACCCCAATCCAAAGGCACAGACAGAAGTGGAAACCACCTGGGCTTATATCAAAAAGTTAAGTGGTAAATTCTATCCTGCGGATAAGGTAGAACGTATCTTAACCAGCCTGGGCTTCACCTTCCTGCTGAAAACAGGGGAAAAGTTCAAAGTAGCAGTACCTTACAGTAAGCCCGATATCAGTATCGCACCGGATATCGTGGAAGAGATCATGCGTATCGACGGCCTGGATAATATCGAAATACCTTCACAGGTAACGATCACACCAGCTGCTGCCGCAAGACCGGATAAAGAGAAGGTCCGTGAAAAGGCAGCTAACTATCTCGCTGCTAATGGTTTCAACGAAATCTTCACCAATTCTATCACCAACAGTAAGTACTTCTCTCCCGAAGTACTGGCCCATACGGTGAAAATGATTAACAGCCTCAGCGCCGATCTGGACGTGATGCGCCCTTCCATGCTGGAAACCGGACTGGAAAGCGTGGCACATAATCTTAACAGGCGGAATGACAACCTGTTATTCTTCGAATTCGGTAATACATATGCTTCTTACGAGAAGAACGTGTATGAGGAAACGCCTCACTTATGCCTGTACCTGACCGGACAGAAAACAATGGAAAGCTGGCTGCATAAAGCGCAACCGGTCGATTTCTACTTCCTGAAAGGGTATGTACAGAACCTGTTGCAGTTACTCGGCATCACCGGCCTGCAATGGAAAGAGCCCGAAACTGACGGCCTGTGGCAAATAACCGTTCGTAATAAGACAGTTGTGACCCTTGGAGCCATCTCTTCCGGTAAACTTAAACAGTTCGATATCAAACAACCAGTGTGGTTTGCTGACTTCAACTGGACGAATGTGTTGGGATTGCTGCAAAAAAGCAATAACTTCTACAAAGAAATACCAAAGTTCCCGGCCGTACGTCGCGACCTGGCACTGATTCTCGACAGGAAAATACAGTTCGTAGCAGTAGAAGCAGCCGCGAAAACGGTAAAATCGCCACTTTTGCAACAGCTGAACCTGTTTGATGTTTTTGAAAGTGAGAAGCTTGGCGCAGATAAAAAATCATATGCAGTGAGCTTTACATTCCAGGACGCACAAAAGACCCTTACGGATAAGGAGATCGATAGTGTAATGGAAAAGCTGGTAAAAGCATTTGAAGGACAGCTAAATGCTGAAATAAGGAAATAATTATTATGGCTTTAGAGCAATACATACAACGCATTGAGGATAAACTGCAATTGCTGGTAAGGAAATTACAGCAGGTGCAGGGAGAAAATGTATTGCTGAGAGAGCAGATCCGATTAAATGAAGAAGAACTGAGTGCGCAGAACGATGCCATTGCTACCCTGTCTAACAAACTGCAAATGACCAAGATTGCAGGGAATACACAGGGAGCTCCATCAAATAAAGAAGATGATGATGAGTTTAAGAAGGAGATGCGGACAAGGATCAATGACTATATCCGGGAAATTGACCGCTGCATCGCCTTACTGAACAGCTAGTAAAGCCGCCTACAACCAAGAACAACATGGAAAATCTCATCCCTATTAATATAATAGTGGCCGACCGGTCCTACCGTATTAAGATCAAACCGGAGGAAGAGGAAGCAGTGCGTCGCACCATGAAGGAAGTCAACGAGAAGATCGTGGAGTTCAAAACCGCTTATGCGGGTAAAGACCTCCAGGATTATATCGCGATGGCCCTCATTATGTACGCCACCCATCCTGTTACCAGCGGAGGAAAGGAACAGGCCGGAATGGCGCCCTTCCTTCAGGAAAAATTACAACACCTGGAAACATTGCTGGACGAACACCTGAAATAATCTGCTTCTCAGCGCATTATCTCATCATTTCGCACATCTTTTTGTATTTTCGCGAATCAAGTTCTAACCCTCTACCTTTTCCACGGAACGGGAATGTGGCCAGGAATGCAACATAAATCAAGTTTAAATTTTTTGTATGGATTCTACTTTAATAACGACAATAGCCGCAGTGGCGGCTTTGATCATAGGCATTTTGTTAGGTAAGGTGATTTTTGCCAAAAGCACACAGCAAAAGATAACGGATGCAGAATTACAAGCCCAGAAAATAATAGCAGAAGGTCAGATGACCGCAGAAAACCTGAAGAAAGACAGGTTACTCGAAGCAAAAGAGAAATTTCTCCATCTGAAGAGTGAACATGAGAAAGAGACAATGCAGCGTAACCAGAAACTGGCCGATGCAGAAAACAGGATCAAACAGAAAGAACAGGGCGTAGTACTGAAGGCAGAGAGCCTGCAGAAACAATTGCAGGAAAATGAGGCGATCAAGGAAAACCTGAACCGCCAGATGGAATTAGTAGCTGTGAAGCGTACAGAACTGGAAAAACACCAGGAAGAACATATCCGCCGCCTTGAAAAAGTGGCTGCCCTCACCGCAGATGAAGCACGTCACCAGTTAATAGAAAGCCTGAAAGATGAAGCCCGTAACCAGGCGATGTCTCATATTCAGGAAATTATCGAGGATGCGAAGCTGAAAGCAAACAAAGAGGCAAAGAAAATCATTATTCAGTCTATCCAGCGTACAGCGGCAGAACATACCATCGAAAATGCCATTACTGTATTTAACCTGGAAAGCGATGAGATCAAAGGCCAGATCATTGGCCGTGAAGGTCGTAACATCCGCGCTATTGAAGCGGCTACCGGCGTTGACCTGATCGTTGACGATACCCCTGAAGCAATTGTACTCTCCTCTTTCGACCCGTTACGCCGTGAAATTGCACGTTTATCGCTGCAGCGTCTGGTACAGGATGGCCGTATCCACCCTGCACGTATCGAGGAAGTAGTTGAAAAGACGAAGAAACAACTGGAAGAACAGGTAATGGACATCGGTGAGCGTACCGTGATTGAACTGGGTATCCATGGCCTGCATAAAGAACTGGTCCGCCTCGTAGGTAAGATGCGTTTCCGCTCTTCTTATGGTCAGAACCTCTTAATGCACTCTAAAGAAACTGCGAACCTTTGCGGTGTGATGGCTGCAGAACTGGGCCTCAACCCTAAATTAGCAAAACGTGCAGGTCTGCTGCATGACATCGGTAAAGTGCCGGATGAAGAAACAGAACTGAGCCACGCACTGTTAGGTGCCAAACTGGCTGAGAAATATGGTGAACATGCCGCGGTAGTAAATGCGATCGGTGCTCACCATGATGAAATGGAAATGCAATACGTGATCTCCCCGATTATACAAGCCTGCGATGCCATCAGTGGTGCGCGTCCCGGTGCCCGTCGTGAAATCATGCAGAGCTACTTACAGCGTATCAAAGACCTCGAAAACCTGGCGCTTGCCCACGATGGTGTGGAAAAAGCATATGCTATCCAGGCAGGTCGTGAACTGCGCGTGATCGTTGAAAGTGATAAGGTGACCGATGCTGATGCAGATCGCCTCTCTTTTGAGATTGCCACTAAAATACAGACAGAAATGCAATACCCCGGTCAGATCAAAGTAACCGTTATTCGTGAAAAACGTGCGGTGAACGTGGCCAGGTAAAAGTATCATGATAGTTAAAAAAAGGCGTCTTATTTGAATAGGACGCCTTTTTTTTATACTTTTTAAGTCTAAAAATCTCCAGATTATGAAAAAACTCATTTCCGTTTTATTTGTGGCCCTGTTTGCTTCTCCTACATTTGCCCAATCTTTATTCAACGGTAGGAACCTCGACGGATGGAAAATTTATGGTACCGAGAAATGGTATGCGGAGAATGGCACACTCGTATGTGAAAGCGGTCCTGATAAAGAATACGGCTACCTTGGTACTGCCAAAGAATATAAGAACTTCGAACTTACTGTAGAATTCAAACAGGAAGCCAATGGTAACAGCGGAGTCTTCTTCCACTCTTCCATAGAAGGTACTAAAATTGCCGGCTGGCAGGCGGAAGTGGCGCCTCCGGGACAACATACCGGCGGTATCTATGAATCTTACGGACGCGGATGGCTGATACAACCTGCGGCGGAGAAAGAACAGTATTTAAAAATGGGGGAATGGAATACGATGAAAGTGAGAGTAGACGGAGATGATGTCACCACCTGGCTGAACGGTCATGAGATGATTACGCTGAAAGATGCGAAGATCGGAGAGAAAACAGGACAGATCGCTTTGCAGATCCATGCTGGTGGCGGCATTAAAGTACGCTGGAGAAATATTGAGATTAAACAACTTAAATAAAGATGCATAAACTGGAAGAACAGATTAACACGGCTGTCAATTACTTACAGGGATTTAACTACCATCAGGCGCGGGTAGGTATTGTACTGGGAACAGGTTTAGGTCAGCTGATCCATCACATACAGATAGAAAAGAGTATTCCGTATAATGAGATCCCGCATTTTCCGCTGAGTACTGTGGAATCTCATAAAGGCCAGTTGATCTACGGCAAAATCGGCGATACCCCTGTTATTGCCATGCAGGGCCGTTTTCATTATTATGAAGGCTACTCCATGCAGGAGATCACTTTCCCTATACGTGTCATGAAAGCATTGGGCATTCGGCATCTGCTGTTAAGCAATGCTGCCGGCGGCATGAACCCGGCCTTTAAGAACGGAGATATGGTACTGCTGGATGATCATATCAACTTACAGCCGGAGAACCCGCTGCGTGGACTTAATTCATCTTTTTTTGGCACCCGTTTCCCCGATATGAGCCAGCCTTACGACAAACAGCTGGGCTCCCTGTTACAATCAGCCGCTGCGGATAAAGGCTTAACCTTACATACAGGTGTATACGTATCTGTAACAGGACCTAATCTGGAGACAAGAGCGGAGTATCGTTTCTTAAGGCTTATCGGGGCTGATATGGTGGGGATGAGTACTGTGCCTGAAGTGATAGTAGCGAATCAGTTACAGTTGCCCTGTGCGGCTATATCAGTGATTACTGATGAATGTGATCCCGATAATCTCAAAGCCGTTTCTTTGGAAGAGATCATTGCTGTAGCAGGCACTGCTGATAAAAAACTAAGTGAGCTGTTTGTTTCAGTGATCAAACACTTATGACCATAAAAAAACTCCTGACGGTTAACCGTCAGGAGTTTTAAGTTATTTTTCATATTCGTCGTCCTCGTCCTCATCATTATCTTCATCTTCACTGTCCTCATCCTCATCGATATCATCTTCGTCCTCTTCATCACTGTCCTCATCATCCTCGTCCTCTTCATCTCCGGGGCCAACACTGGCAACAACAATTTCCTGTATTTCTTCCGTAACTATTATCTCTTCTTCAATATCAGCAATCGCTTCAGGGGCTTCTATGATATCCTCAGAAACAGGTTCTTCTTCCGCAACAGGTTCATCATCAACACTTATATGTTCAATTCCTCCCGGCACGTCGATATCCAGTCTTTCCAAAGTCTCATCACTTACCACACCAGCTATCACAGGAGATAACGCCTCTCCATCCGGTAACTCTATCTGTTCTACCAGCTCTCCCGTTTCAGAAACGATCATATTCAACGGTTCATCAATGGTATTACCATTCGCATCCAGATCAAGCATCAATGTAGGAGCAACATCCTCTTCAAATACTTCTTTCAGCTTAGGAAGGTCCTTAGGGGAATTCAGTCCAAAGTAATCCATAAACGCCTTGGAAGTACCATATATCAAAGGTTTACCGGGCAATTGTTCACTACGGCCGGTAATAACGATCAACTCTTTTTCCAGCAATTTCTGAATAGAATAATCAGTAGCCACACCACGGATATGTTCTATTTCCCCTTTAGAGATAGGTTGTTTATAAGCAATGATCGCCAGGGTTTCCAGTGCGGCAGTAGACAGGCGTTTCAGGAACTTCTCTCCGTTCAGTTGTGCCACTGTCTGGTAATAATCTTTTTTAGTCAGGAACTGATAGCCACCTCCGCTTTCTCTTACTTCAAAAGCGTAAAACTCAGAAGAATACTTCTCCCTTACGGCTTCCAGTGCAGCTTCCACCTGGTCTAAAGTAGCCCTGTCTTCGAGGAAAGCCATTGCATTATTTAGTAAGTCAGTAATTTCCAGCGTAGGCAGGGGCCTGTCTGCTGCAAATATCAACGATTCAACATGCGGTATTATCTGTGAGATCTCCATTGTCCGGTTTTCTATTTGCAGGGAAATATCCGGCCTGCATCCTTTAAAGAAAAAAGTCAAAGACCGAAAATACAGCCTTTGACTCTTAGAAAGAAATCAAAATATTTTGATGTTAATTTGATGTGTATAACTTACCTGGATCAACCATTCAAAGCAGCTGCACCACTCACAATCTCAGTGAGTTCTGTAGTAATTGCTGCCTGACGCGCACGGTTGTAGCTGATCTTGTAATTGCGTAACAATTCGTTCGCATTTTCAGTGGCCTTATCCATTGCAGTCATACGTGCACCATGTTCAGAAGCATTTGCATCCAGCATGGCTTTATATAACTGAGTGTTCAGGATTTTCGGCATTAACTCAGCGATGAGTGCTTGTTTCTCAGGTTCAAAGATAAAATCTGCACGGGTTGCTTTCTGTCCTGCCTGTGTTTCCACTTTGGCGATAGGAAGGAACTGTTCAGATACAAAACGCTGGGTAGCAGCATTTTTGAATTCGCTGTATATGATTTCCACTGCATCGTAGTCCCCTTTGGTAAAACCGTCCATGGCTACTGCTGCAGCTTCCTTAACATGTTCAAAATCAAGATGACTGAACATATTCCAGTAAGCTTCGTTTTGTTTATAACCGCTCTTGCTGAAATGTTCCCATCCTTTTTTACCGATAGGCAGGATTTCTACCTGTCCTTTAGCAAACTGTTCTGCGTATTTCTCGCGGATCACCTGTTTTGCCAGCTTAATTACATTGGAGTTGTAAGCACCACATAATCCCCTGTCTGAAGTGATCGCGATGATCAGTACCTTCTCTACCGGGCGTTGGGCAGCCAATGCAAGTTCAATACTACCTTCACTGTTAGAAACGATATTTTGTAACATTTCCTGCAGTTTCACAGCGTAAGGGCGCATGAGCAGGATAGCATCCTGGGCACGACGCAGCTTTGCAGCACTTACCATTTTCATGGCTTTGGTGATCTGCAGATTGGACTGAGTAGACTTTATACGGTTGCGAACTTCTTTAAGCTGACCGGACATAATGTTTTATGTATTACTTTATTTTGTACGATAATAAAGCCCTCAGGGCCTTTTGAATTTGGCTGCAAAGGTAAATAATTTCTTCCTAAGTAAGAATCAATACTCAGTTATTCTCTTCTTTTACGGCTGTTTCTGTTCCGGGAACGGATTCTGTCCAGGATTCATTACCCGCTTTATCTACATAACCTACTCTGCCATTGAGCTGTATCAGGGCCTGACCTTCTGAGAAGATATAGGCATTATCGTACTTCTGGGGAATAACAACATGGTTCATTTTATCGATAAACCCGTATTTTCCTCCTGAGCTCACAGCAGCCAGTCCGTCATTAAAGTCGCGGGCTCTGTCATATGTAACAGGTATTACCAGTTCTCCTTTTGTATTAATGTAACCATATTTCTTATTGAGGCGAACCCAGGCGAGGCCATCCTTAAAGACCCCGATTTTCTCATAAACCGTCATCACCACATTCCCTTTCTTCAAATCTGCCCGGCCGCACTTGCCATCCATATATACAATGGTACTTCCGTTAGAAACGATCCCAACCACATCATAAACAGGCTTCAGTACCGCTTTCCCTTTCTGATTAACCACCCCGTATTTATCATTAAGCTGCACTGTGGCAAATCCTTCTTTAACCCTTACCACTTCGTCATATACAGGGGGAACAAACTCCCTTCCACTGGTATCCATCGCTCCTTTCTTCCCTTTCAGCCCTATCCCCGGGTACAACGGATCTTTAACCCATACAGTATCGTACTTCACCGCAGATACCCGCCCATTCTCAAAGGCATACCCAAACTTATGTTTCTGCCGTACCACCGCATATCCGTTCTGAAAACTACCTACAGAGTCGTACTTAGCAGGAATTACCACCTTCCCGGCTGCATTACTAAAGCCGAATTTCCCGTCCTTTTCAATCTTTACCAATTGTGCATTGGTAACGGTCACCGCAAAAAACAGGCAGATGGATAATAAATAAGTCTTTTTCATAGGATGCTGATTATTATACCAAAAATAGCAAAAAAGCGGGTTATTTCCCTATAACTCGATCTTTGTTCCCAGTACTTTCAAAAAAGCGGCTATCCATTGAGGATGGGCTGGCCAGGCAGGTGCTGTTACCAGGTTCCCATCTGTAACTGCCTCATATACATTCACAGCTTCAAAATGCCCTCCGGCAATGGTTACTTCCGGTCCAACAGCAGGATAAGCTGTCAGCCTTTTTCCTCTTACTACGTCAGCGGCGGTCAGGATCTGTATACCATGACAAACAGCTGCAATTGGTTTATTGGCAGTTGCAAAGTGCTTCACCATCTCGATCACCTTTGGGTTTAAACGCAAATACTCCGGAGCTCTTCCTCCTGCAATCATCAGGGCATCATAAGAAGCTACCTGTACATCGGCAAAAGATGCATTTAAAACAAAATAATGCCCCCGTTTTTCACTATATGTCTGATCGCCTTCAAAATCGTGAATGGCCGTGATTATTTTATCACCTGCTGATTTTTCCGGGCAAACAGCATGCACAACGTGTCCTATCATCTGCAGCATCTGAAATGGGACCATCGTTTCATAATCTTCGGCGTAATCGCCTGTAAGAAAGAGAATTTTCTTCTGTGCCATGGAGTATTGTGTTTTTGGGTGAGTATTAAAGTTACGATATCCTTGTCAGGTTTCGGTTCCTGGCATTGCCGGTCTAACATATTTCCTGGTACTTATTAGAATATAAAAGAGATTGTATCGTCAATGATACAATCTCTTCTATATTCTATAATTAAGGTATAAATTCCTTCAGCCAATCCTTTACATTAAACGACGGACATGCCTTATGTACATTCGGGAAATCCCTGTGCCCCTGAATAACAGCTGCAGGATACTTTTCTCTCAGTACACAAATTATATAGTACATAGCCTCTTTCTGTTTCATTGTCCGTGTATCCTGAGGATTATTATCCCCGTCAACACCACCAATGTAACTAACATGAATGCAAACATTATTATATCCCGCAACTCCATTTGCAACCAGCTCTTCATTCAGCAACTGCTGTATGATACCATCTGCAGATATGATGTAATGATACCCGGGATTCTTCCAGCGAAGTTGCGTTCTCCAATAGTTCTGTATAGCCGCAACCGGTGTTAAAGGCGGCGTTGCCGTACAATGAATAACGATATATTTTATGTTTCGCATAATCAGAATTTTATAAATGAATATTGTAATGAGATGCCAATAGAAGGCGTAAACGCTTTTCCGTTCCATCCGTAACCGGCGTATGGTCCAATTGTAAAATGTTGCCTGTTCACCATCCTCAGCGCAGTAATACCTGTCAGGTGAACATTTGGATTCAGACTATAAGCATCTATGTAAGTTTTTCTATGCTGCTGATAAGCGGTGATAATAATCGAATCCGTAAACCGGTAATTAATAACCGGCTCTTTTCCGATTTCACCGTTAAGATTCAGCCACTGGTCTTGAAAGCGTAATTTGTATGCTGTAGTAGAATCCGGAAGGTATACGGTGTCTACCGTTGGATGGAGGAAGCCGGAAGCTGTAGCGCCAATGGCTGTTGCTTCCTGGACGTCCTTCTGTTTCATCTGGTTCTTTATATCGTTTAAGAACGCGGAAGGTTGTTGTATACTGCCGGCCATTTTCCTGATATGCTCCGTATTGTATTTGTCCTTCCAGTATACGGCACTGTCTTGAATAACGTTGATATGTCTTTGTTTATGGAAACATGTTCTTATCGTTATAAAAGTGAAAAATATGAGTAAAATAATGATGATAATATGTGTTTTCATTTTCTTTTGTCTTTATTGTCCGGTGAAAAATTGATCAGATGTTCCTCGATGAACAGATCATAACGATGATTTTGTTGTTAAAAGCCATTTTGAAGCCACTGCCTGCCATCTTCTAATGGGATGCTTACCTATCATCCAGCCATTGGCTGAATAGTGATGAAAAAAGGCGAGGGCTATTTCTTCGTTTGCATGTTCTTTATCAAACCAGCTTAAAATCTCTTGCAGGGTTGGATACTTTTGCCCGTGTGTCTCACACTCAATTGTTTTGCATTGTTTAGAAGATTGTATTTTATTGTCTACCTGTGCAGGTACTGCTTCGGTAGTAACACTGGCATAGGTTGT
The DNA here is from genome assembly GCF_009758125.1 of Chitinophaga oryziterrae. Classification (GTDB taxonomy): domain Bacteria; phylum Bacteroidota; class Bacteroidia; order Chitinophagales; family Chitinophagaceae; genus Chitinophaga; species Chitinophaga oryziterrae. The sequence goes on along the minus strand of NZ_WRXO01000001.1, from coordinate 9,266 downwards.
GCCTACATCTGGTGTAACTCCGTTCACGTCTGGTACGCCCCCTGATACAGAGGAAGTACGACCTTCAGTATCAGGACGGTTACTACTCCCGGGGAAGAGATTCAACTGATTCTTTACAATCTCATGATCCGTTAACCGGATGATCGTTACTTTCGGGTAATCCCCTTTGTCCAACTCCGGCTGATAGATGATGTAACCGTATTCATTCAGTTGTTTAAGCGTTTGGGCAAACGTATTCTTACTGCCTATACGGCTGGCATTCATCAGTAAGCCACGCGAGATCCTGAATACAGGTGTAAAATGGTACTTGTGCCAGGTATTGAACAGTGCGATGTACAAGCTAATGTGCCAGGGTTTCAGACGGTTATCCCTTTCTACGAGATAATGAAAATTTTGCATGTGAATAATGTAATTCATCATTTAGTTTTTTGTCCTTTAAGAATTCGTTGATAGTTCTGCTGACGTAGTATTCTACGGTTTGGCAGGTTTGTCTTTTTGAGAGGAGAAATAAATTTCCTTACTTGTTGTTGCCCATTCTGAGCAATGGGAATGTTTGTTTGCATACTTTGAATGTTTTATGCAAATCAAAAAAAATAATCAATACAAGAACAGCTGCACAGGGGTTTGTACCCCTGTGCAACAAGTTCATTATCAATAAATTGAAGGAAAATAAATATTTATAGATTTCTAAGATAGCTGATCATCCGGGTAAGAAACCCGATTGCATCTTTAATAGCGTCAGGTTTAGGACCCTGATAATTTTTCTTAAACGTTGTAATTGCCAAATCATCCGTTTTTTTTGAACTGAAATTCGCAACTATATAGGGTACAAGTTCCTCCTGAGATTTACTGGGGATATGCGACGTTGTTTTCACAAGCGCTTTTGTAAGAGCAGCCATTCCTCCTGCGGAGATATCCAGTTTTATTTTTTCTATCGCAGTAAAGTGCTGGTCGCTGGCTGACGAGCTTTCCGCTGAAACTTTTGAAGTCTTCGAAAAATGATAGCGTACGAAATAATTAAGTACTCCGGTGTGAGATAAGACTTCTTTCAGCAATTGTGTGGTGAAAGAATATTCGTTTTCCTTTTGGGAAATAGCATCTTCCAACAGACTTTTAAGTACTGTTAGTATACGATATTTATGCGCGATAAACTGCTGGTATTCCTGTTCGTTAACAATGGAAAGGGCGTTTATTACAATGGCTTCCCTGATAGTGTGGATTTCCGCTAAGAGCGCGGCTTTCTGAGCTTCGTATTGTTTCTTGTCTCTAAGGTTATCTTCTTTTACATTGCAAAGGTGGTAAACAATACTGGTCAGAGTAGTAACTGACATCGACATAATGATCTTTTGTACGATTAAAAATTCCTGTTTCAGACCTGGTTGTTAAGGGCCTTGCAAAATCTATCTTCATTTTGTTAATTTTTATGATAGCTAATTTACGTAATCTAATATTTTGGCGAAATTTTTCTTTTGTCCAATTTAGTAAGTGGAAATGTATGATACATCACCCTGGCCGTTAATTTGGATCAACAACAGGGCATTGCAACCTGCTGTCTTTAACCGATATAAAATACCGTTAAACGCCCGATAAAATTCAACTCTCAACACCAGAAATAATGGAGCTGCATCATTCGCAGGCTGATTATGCATGAGTCTTGCGACAGACATTTCCTATTTGTCAGCGAGAAGAATTTAGAATCATATGAGATGCAATGTAGCGGGGAAACATTAAAGCCTTCCAAATTATCTTAACTAAGAAATTCCAGGTCAAAATAATAGTTATCCTTATTTTCCCGATCTACGTAAATTGAAATATTTTTTTTTTGCTCTAATAAATAATGGATTGTAATACGGTCTTTATAAATTGGAGGGCTAGCCATTTTAACCCGTTTCCCATCAACTTCATAGCAGTAAACAAGATAGCACACATTCATACTTTGGGTATCTGCTGTTTTTTTCCCTATTAAGCCGTCCAACATCTGTACCTCCAGTGAAGCATTATTTTTAATTTCATCAGTGTATTTTATTGTACTGACAATTTCAAATTGCTCAGACTCTATAACCATACACTCCCCTGTTTGCTTAAGAAATCCATTAGGATTAATTTTCTCACCTTTATTAAATAGCTGTGCTAGTATATTTTTTAGAAAGCTCATCATTTCATAGTTTCTTTCCTGATCAAATTGCCCAATGTATCATAATATTCCCATACTCCTACATTTCTTCCTTTTTTTTATGTCTCAATTGTAGATACCTTGCCATTAGGATAGTATATAGTGAAAATCCCATCCTTTTCGTTCTCTACAAAGGTTCCTTCAAATGACAAGTTTCCATTATCAAAATACCCCACCCATTTGCCATCCTTTTGGTTATGATAAAAGTATGATTTAGCCTAGACAGCAGAGATTGATAAGCTCGTATAACAAAATCAGAATTTCATTAATATCGATTGATGAAATCCTGATTTTTATTCTATGCGATTTTATAGTTCTCTAACATAAAAGACTCTTTTCCATTCATAAGAAAATTTCAATCTTCCATCAGGTAATATTTTAAAAATAGTTTTCTTCTTTTGAAGAATACGACCATGACTTTATTATTAAAAGCATAAATATCACAATTAGCACATAGAAGATTATGTAGAAGATATATAGATTATTAGCCTATATCTTCTTTTAAATTACCAGTTGCCAAATATTCCAAGAATTCAGCAAAATTCTTACCCAGCTCTGTTGTATCTTCTTCTGACATATCTATAAAGGGAACTTCTATAAAGGCACCATCTGACTTCCTTATTCCATAACCAGTATCGCTACCATTGGAGCCAAAGAAGAAAAAGCCCTTCGAGTATCCATCATCAACATCTTCTTCGTAGTAGGGATTTAAATTTATAATCTCCTGTACCGACCAGAAGAGGATATACGAATCCTCCCCGACAAAGCCTTCTGCGCCATCATATGACTTTAAAAAGTCTAGATAATCTGGATCAATATTAAAATCCATTTTATTGATTAGATTAGTTATCAAACTGTCCTCTGCCTTCGCTTTCTTATTTAGCTTTTTTAATAATTCATCAATCTTGGCTGCCATATGAACCTATTTTATGAACTTCATAGTAATAAGCCAACATCAATTTTGGCCCTGTTGTATGTTTTATAACTTTCATTCTTCTGTTTGAATGTATAAATAGCTAAAGAATTCTGTAAGAGTTGTACCACAAAAAATTGGATCATCATCTATTAACATACCCATAAATTCAAATTGCACGATTGATGAATCTATTTTATTAAATGCGTAAGCGGTACCACCTAAATTCGTTGCAAAAATAAAATAAACAGGAGCATAAATATCAACTTCATAATCTTTATTATTTTGAATCAGTTCCCCTACCTGCCAAATCTGTAGATATGAATTTTCGCCAATTGTACCTTCCGCGCCATTTGCTATTTTCATAAAATCAATATAATCGGCAGGGGGAGTAAAGTCTATTTGTGATAAAAATATGCTTAATTCATTATGGTCACATGGAGCATTCCTTTTTAAATGTTCTATATGTTTTTGCATATAATCTCAGTTATTATTTTTGTTGTTTTTTAATCTCCCACATCTTGCTATTCCACCATGCAGTATACTGTTTGTGTACTTCGGGTGCAAGAGGAATTTTGTTAGCAGGATCGGTGGGACTTCCTCCAAATTTCACCGGATGAATTTCATGGACTTTCATACCAAGTTCCATCGTAACCTGACATATCGCGAAGGTTACAGAGCAAAAACCCTTTTCTTCTTCGACTTGATGATCTGGCCTCATTAGGCGAGGCGACCAACCTCGAAATTCAGAGACAATTCCATTCAATGTAAAAAATAGACCACCAAAAAGGCAGCCTATTTAACATAAGACACATTACTCATATTTTTCAAGTTCACTATTTAAAGCCTCCTTGAACATTGACATGTCTATAGCCATCCCTTTTCCAGTCGGCAAAGACAGTCAAGACAGCTTGTATTTGCTTTTTTCAAAATCTGGTATAAACTCATTCAAGAAGTCATCAAGACGTCCAATTGCAAGAAAATAATAAGGGTAGTTTTAATTTATGACGGGAGTATATCAACTGTATTCATGCATTTAATTTGATTTGTTTCATCGCACACTCTCTATCTAAAGTGTCAAGAATCAGATTATGGAAACTAAGTCACATTTGATACTTATTATTAAAATCTGATTCTCAATTTCACTTTCTCCCCATCCTTTAAATTGTATATCTGTTTAGCAATATCAGCATTATAAGACAGATAAGCAGGATAATTGTTGACATAAAAATTATCTAGTTTATACTCTCCTCCTATTACAAATGGAATTTTGGGTTGTATACGTTGATCTAAACATAATTCATATTCTCCTTTCCACATTTTTTCATAAGTAATTCCGGCATAATAATCAATATCGTTAATCAATATACTTAAAGACTCTTTGAAGTTCTGTGCAACAATCTCACAACTACCCGATTCAATATTAAATAATAAAATTTGACCTCCATTATTAAAAACAAATTGATTTCCAAAAACGTCTTGTGCGAACGAATATAGTCCTCTAAATAAAAAATCAAATTCTTGAATCAATAGCTCATTTACTGATATTATGCTCCGGAATGATTTCTCACTTATCAAACTATAGAATTGTAGGGATTGACCAAAGAAAAATCCACCGTTTCCGATTGAAGAAATGAATTCCAAATAGTCTTTACTTTTTGTAGTCGACGCGCATTTCCTCAAAACGAAACTATCAACTTCAAAAGAAATTTGATCTTTCATCTTATTTTCTAGAAAAAATTCATATTCCTTAATCATTGTTTTGTTATTTTCTGTAAATTAATAACTTTAATTTCTACCCTAGTATTATCGGGTACATTTTTAAGCTGTTGACCAATAGATGCTCCTGCGCCTCTATTATCTCCTGATAAAATTGTTTTTACGCTGGTTGCTCCGTTGGGCTTTAATACAGCAGGAGGAAATTCATCACGATCTTTACCTGTCTTCCGTGCAACGTTTTTTATATTTGCCCTTTACGAGGAGTCATTATCATTATCATATTTCTTCTCTCAGCATATGTAAAACCTCTTTTATACTATTTTATATTTTAGGTATTCATTACTATTAGGAACAAATTTGCATAATTTAATTGTCTTATTGAGGCTATAAAGATATTATTTAAGTTTCTCGAAACATTGGATGAACTGAAATTTTAGGTAGCAATGCCTCTGCTTCCCTCACTAATAATTACAAAACAAATTATCATGAATACTGCGGAGCAATTTTGGGACTGGTTTAAAAAAAATGAAGCTCAATATTTTTTTATTAATCAAAATAATGATTCAGTAAAAAAGGAAAAGCTTTTAGATGATTTATTACTTCACTTACATAAGTTTTGTAACAAACTGTATTTTGAAATAGGAGGACATCCCAATGCTAACCATCAAAATCTAATTATTACAGCGGAGGGAAATATAGATTTCTTCGAGCAAGTAGAGACACTTGTTGGTCTGACCCCACATTTAGAATACTGGAATGTAATAGCTTTTAAGCCTCCAATGAAAGGTTACATCATCAAATACGCAGGGCTTGAATTCAATCCGAAAACGATTTGGTTTAAACCATTATACAGTCCAACAGTAAACAAATTTGGTTTAAAAGTTTACTTTGAAAATTACGATGCTCTAAAAAGTGAAATCTACCGTAGGGGTACTTACTTAACATTAGATAATGTTTTAGGTGAAAAGTCAGCCGTACTTGATATTGATTATATAGAAATAGCAAATTTCTCTACCGACGTCAATCGCGAAGAACTTTTTGCATTTGACACTCTTGAAAGTTATATCGAACGAATTAAAAATCACCGCAATTTATAGGGGAGGATGCATCCTCCCCTATAATTAGTGAACAAGCGTATCGTGAAGTACAACTAATCTTTAATCCGTAACTGTTCCAACCATTTGTTAGGCTTTCCTGCATAATAATCGCATAAACGATCTTCTACGTGGTGAGCCTCCCATGACGCAGTTGCTTCCAAGCCCGGCATTCCTCTTTGGTCGATGGTTTTATCTCTCCTGTATTGGGATTATCCATTTAGCCCCTGCAATGTTATCGTTCAACTCTTTATTGCCGAACCCATAATCATAAATAGGCTCCTATCCAAACGAGATTACTAACTTTTTTCTGTTCACTATTCGATTTTGTTTAGTTCACTGTTTAATGCTTCTCTAAACAGGGAAATATCCATGACTTCTCCTTTTTTAGTTGGCAATGGCAAAAGTGAAAGCTTATAATTCTTGTTTTCATAATCAGGCAGATATTCCTCAAGAAAGTCACTAAGCTCAATAACCATAGGTGTATAGTTTGCAAAATCACCGGTACAATATAACTGCGTAAACTCTTTGAAAGGCCATATAGGAAATATGACATTTTGAACTTCATCAGTTAACATGCCTAAGGCTCCGGCTTCATCTACAATAGTCCATAATGTTTCCCAATCAGCAATTCGCTTAATAGTATATTCAAATCGCTTTTCTGGCGACTCACTAAGTACGGAATCTATTTCCCTTTGACTAATTTTATAATATTCTGCAGTCATAATTATTATTTTTTCTTTACTTTTTCAGTAGAATGTTGTAGTTTATGTACAGTAATCGGAGAAATACCTAAATCACTTTATATCAATAATTCGGCACTAAATTTTTCTTCTTAACTTTATCATAAATCAATATTGTGTATGGCAATAAAAGAGTTTAACACATTATCAGAATTAAATTTTCAAAAGCAACTTGTGTTTGCTTACCTTACTTGCGCTCGTCTTTACCCTAATTATGTGTACTTTTCCGCAAAGTATAATTTTGGCAGTCCGGATATACTTGAAAAATCTATAAACTATATTCATCAAAATATATTTCAACACAAGATCGATATACCGACAATTAAAAACTTTCTTGAAGAATTAGACAAAGCGACTCCTTATCCTGAAAATTACGATACAGTTTTAGTATCTGCTAGTTTGGATGCATGCAATGTAATTTTTGAAACACTTAACTTTTTAGTTGATAAAGACGTTAAAAGACTTAGTGACATTTCGACGATGGCAACGGATACCGCGGATATGTACATTCAAGAAATAGACGATCTTGATTTCAATACAGATAAAGATTTCCAACTGAAGATCGATCGTCATCCTATAATGAAAAGGGAGATAGCAATGCAACAAGGAATCATTACATATCTATCGCAAATTACTGAACTAGAACCATCTGACTTACAAACACTTATACGATTGCAGGAAAATAACAGGGGCAGTTTGAATTTATAAACCGTTCTGCTATTTTTCACCTAAAAATTTAGATCATTATCCGTTAAATAATAATCTGATTTATTTCCATCCTGTTAAATAAAATATTTCAGCTAAAAATGGCTGTGGTGTAAGACGGATAAATTGGTCTATATCCACAGCCATATTGTTTTTACGCCGAATTCATCATTATTAATTTTTATTCAGCATATATTCTTCCTGTTATTGAAAATTTCTGTTGCTTCATTTCAGTATTCTACGCAACTTAATTTGGTTTAATTGGAGCTAATAAGTTTATTCTCTTTAATTCTGACGCAGGTTTAGCTCCTGAATTATTAATAGCTGCAGCACACGACGGACAAATAGGCCTGCTTGCCGCCACTTCGTTGACCTTCATTCCATTTGCATTAGCGTGATTTATGATAGTCTGTTCAGCATGTCCCATTCCTTTTACTTCTACTTCACCTGGTCTCAAAGCAGCGCGTTGGGCTGGTCTTAATCTGGGTTCGCTGGAAGCAACAAGAGTTACATTTTCGCCTTCCGAAGTTGTTGCTGATGCGACTGCAGTAGTTGTTCTAGATTGTGTTTGTAAAGGTAACGCATCATGAACATCTTTTGCTCTTGTTGCGAGACTTTCAGTAGCACCTACTTCAGTAGCCATTTTAGAAGTTCCCGCTACTATATTTGCTGCTGCAGAACCTGGCGCGCCTGGCGACGGACCGCCAAATAATGCGGCAGAAATTATAATTTGAGCGTCAACAGGATAGGTAAATGATAATACGACAGATCCTCCAGCGATTAGTCCACCTCCAACGGCAATTAAGTCTGCTTTACCCCGAATATCTATTCTATTTGCAAGTTCCTCACCAGTAATTTTACCTGATGATACATCTCTCAGGTCTCGTTCAATTCTAAAATCTGCAGCTTCTAGACCTTCTAATTCTACATGAGAAGTTACCTTGTTTTCTGAAAAAGCGTAAGGTGAATTATAATCATACTTACTTGCCAGTGGGTCTATTTCAATAAACCGTCCTATCTGAGGATCATGATTACGCCATTTAAACTGATACCAGTTTAAATCCAAGCTATTATCAAATTCCTGCCCTTGGAATTTCTTCTTATTCTCCGGATAGCTGGCACTTTTCAGCGCATTCGAACTAATGCCCGCCATGGTGAGGCCAAATGGATAGTAATGCGTCTCTTCCAACAATGGCCCTGTATTATGGGTAACGATCAAATTATCAAAGAACACATCCTGGGCACTCTCATTGCTTGTATAAATATACAGAAATCCTGTTTTCTTTATTGGGGTCTTATTTAGTACTAATGGGACTAGTGAATCAATTGGCCCTTGTACCTGCCGAACACCTGAGTTCTCGTCTACGAGGTTGAACTGGTCGTCAAACAGTGCGAAGTTGAGGTACGCTTTGGGTTTGCCAGATAAGTTTTGTAAAGAATCCTTTGATTTAAGACCGTCGTAAACACCGCTGGTGAGCATGTTAACAGGTGCTGATGCGCCAGTACCACTATGCACCCCGTCTGTAATTCCCCCTCCACTAAATGCCTGCAGAATGGAAGTGACCATACTGGAAGATGTTGTATATGGAGTACTAGCCCCTGCATTCTTATACAAGGCTTTTACCGCGATAGTGATACTATCTCCTGCCATTACCCGCAGAACCAGCGATGGCCCTATCTTCTGTCCATTGGAAGCATTTAACTTAGCTACATAGGCATTCGGATTAGTGGTATTGTCGGTCGGATACCCGGTAGGTTTGGCGGTACGTGTATTATCGATATTAGAAAACAGGGCGTTCTCAACTGCACTCGCTGCTGTTTCCATTGTGGCCACATACAGGGCTGTATCGGTTTGAGTGCCTAATACCATCCGCACATTGCCCAAATGATCTTTTACAAAGTAATCATAGACATAACCG
>NZ_WRXO01000019.1 GCF_009758125.1 Chitinophaga oryziterrae | reverse complement strand
TGAATGTTGGTCTGGTCGTATCCTGTACTACGATCACCTGAGACATAGTGGTGGTATTACCACAATCGTCCTTAGCTGTCCAGGTACGTGTTAATTTATAATTATTAGAACAGGTGGTTGACAGGAATTCTTTTTTCTGTCCAACGGTAACTGTTACGACAGCCGTACAGTTGTCGGTAGCGGTGACAGTTGGCAGGGCAGGTACCTTATCACAATCTACTGTAATGTTAGCAGGTTGTGGGATAGAGAATACCGGTCTTGAAGTATCCTGTACTGTAATTGTTTGTCTGAGTATGGTGGTGTTACCACAGTTATCAGTAGCCACCCATTTGCGGATGATACGATAGTTCTGTTTACAGGTGTTTCCTGTTATAGTGGCCAGCGAATCTGTAGGCGTTACTGTAATGATACCCGGAGTGCAATTATCAGTAGCGGTGAGGTCTGTTTTAGCAGGTACCTTATCGCAATCTACGGTGATGTTTGCAGGCTGTACCATGTTAAATACAGGTGGTGTTAAGTCTTTCACTGTAATGGTCTGTCTCAAGGTATCACTCACATTACCACAGGCATCAGCGATCACCCATTTACGGATCAGCAGGTAATTGCTGGTACAAGCACCAGGAATATCCTGTCTTACTTCGATCGGTACAACGGTAAGCATCCCTGCGCAATCATCTTTTGCGGTCAGGTTTACAGCAGCAGGTACTGCATCACAATTTACAGTGATGTTAGCAGGTGCGGTGGTGGTGAATACCGGAGCCGTTCTGTCTATCACCGTAATGGTCTGTTGTGCTGAAGTTGTCAATCCGCAACGGTCAGTGGCTGTCCATGTACGTTTGATGGTTGTTGTACAGGCATCTACCACAGTCGTTACATCAGCGGAAGTAACGGTCAGTACTTCTTTACTGTATGGCTCATGGCTGAAGGTAGGTGTACCAAAGAGTGTAGTGTAATCTTTACCCTGGATACAATCTGTTGTGATGGCAGCGGGTACGGTTACTACTACAGGCGGTTTGGTGATCAGTTGTAATTTCACTGGTTTGCTGGTATCAGATGCACATGCACCGGAAGTCACTACCCGTTTAAACCAGGTGGTGACAGCTATTACACCAGGTGAATACGTGTTGTTAGTTGCCCCTGCAATAGAAGCATAGTTGGTACTGTCAGTACTGATGATCCACTGGTAGGTGTATGTTCCTTTACCACCACTTATAGCGCCACCGTTGAGAGTAGCAGGTGTTTCAGTAGCACACAACGTTTGGTCAGCCGTAATGGTGTTACCCAGTATCGGACCGAAGTTAGTGAGTGTTACATTGGAAGAAGTGGAACATGTAAAGTTAGTAATGGTCCATGTCAGTGTAGCAGTCACACCGGCAGGTACATTTATGACTGCATTTGGTTTATGGATTTCTGTAGCCGCGATCTTCACAGAAGCAGGCGACAGAACGGTCCAGGTACCAATAGCAGACGGCAGATCAGGTGTATTACCAGCCAGGGTGAAAATAGGATCTCCACAATGTTCCTGTGCAATACCTGCATCCGCATCTACTGCTTTCTGTGCATTTTTTAAAATTATCTGAGAGGTAGTTGAACAGGTTCCGTTAGTGATGGTCCATACCAGGTAAGCAGAATCACCTGCGGCAACTGTTATACCTGATGTAGGACTGGTTGGTGCGGCGATAGTAGCCGTTCCTTTTAACAGAGACCATGCGCCTGTTCCTGTACCAGGACTGTTAGCTGCCATGGTAAAGTTTGGATCCATACAGTGTGCCTGATCGGGACCAGCAACTGCCTGTATTTTCTGTGCATTGCTCAGGATGATATCATCACTGGTTGTACAAACACCATTTGTGATGGTCCATCTTAAAGTGGCAGTATTACCGGCTTTTATTATCACGGTGGTGACTGCACTTGAAGGAGTAGTGATAGTCGCCGTTCCCGAAACGATTGTCCATACACCGGTTCCGAACGTAGCATTATTAGCTGCCATTGTAAACAGTGAATCATTACAATGAGACAGATCTGGTCCGGCAGTTGCGTTAGCAGGCTTCATATAATTGGTCAGTACGACAGTCGTTGAAGACGCGGCACATGTTCCATTAGAAATCGTCCACTGCAGGGTAGCTGTTTTACCCGCTAACACGAACACAGTACTTGCAGGACTGGTTGGTGTTGTGATAGTAGCAGTACCGGAAGTAACTGTCCATAATCCTGTTCCAACAGTTGGCGTGTTTGCAGCCATGGTGAACAGAGAGTCAGAACAATGTTGTTGTGCAGGACCCGCAACAGATGTTGTTGGAGGAGCGTAGTTCCTTAGAATTACTGTTGAACTGGTTGTACATACACCATTAGTAATTGTCCATACCAGGTAAGCAGAATCTCCATCTGGAACAGTTACGGCTGATGTCGGACTGTTGGGTGATGTGATAGTCGCAGTTCCCTGTGCAACTGTCCATACACCTGTGCCTGTACCCGGGCTGTTCGCCGCAAGCGTGAAGGCAGGAGTTGCACAATGAGCCTGGTCGGGTCCAGCAACTGACTGAATATTCTGATAGTTAGTCAGTACAACAGTAGCAGTAGAAGGCGCGCATATGCCATTGGAAATAGTCCATTGTAATGTTGCGGTATTTCCTGCTGTTACTATTACTGAACTGGTATCACTTGTTGGAGTTCTGATAACGGCCGTTCCGGAAACAACCGTCCATAAACCTGTTCCGATGGTTGGTTTGTTAGCCGCCATGGTGAACAGAGAGTCATTACAATGTTGTTGAGCAGGACCGGCAACAGATGTTGTTGGAATAGCATTATTCCTTAAAATTACTGTTGATAAACTGGTACATGAACCATCAGAACCATCATTGATTGTCCATACCAGGTAAGCAGAGTCACCATCTGGAACTGTTACTGTTGATGTTGGACTGGTGGGATCTGTGATAGTTGCTGTTCCTTGTGCAATTGACCATGCACCTGTTGCTGTACCTGCATCGTTGGCCGCGAGGGTAAAGAGAGGAGTAGCGCAATGAGTCTGGTCAGGGCCGGCAATCGCCAGTATATTCTGAGCATTATGCAATACAACCGTAGAAGAGGAAGGAGTACATACACCGTTGGAGATAGTCCATTGCAATGTTGCAGTTGTTCCTGCTTTTACTATAACTGAGCTGGTATCACTTGTCGGAGTTCTTATCTGAGCAGTTCCTGAAACAACGGTCCATAAACCTGTTCCTACTGTTGGCTTGTTAGCCGCCATGATAAACAGGGAGTCATTACAATGTGAATTATCAGTACCAGCATTTGAAGTTGTTGGTATTTCGTAGTTTCTTAAAATAACCTGCGAAGTAGTTATACATGTACCATTTGTGATGGTCCAAACCAGGTAAGCAGAGTCACCGTTGTTCACGGTTACCGCGGTTGTCGGACTGGTTGGTGTTGTGATAGTAGCCGCTCCTTTTGATATTGTCCATACACCGGTTCCTGTACCTGGACTGTTAGCCGCCATGGTAAAGGAAGTATTTGAACATTGATTCTGGTCAGGACCAGCAACCGCCTGTATATTCTGTGCATTGCTCAGGATGATATCATCACTGGTAGTACAAACGCCATTGGTGATAGTCCATCTTAATGTAGCGGTGTTACCGGCTGTTACAAAGACGGTGCTTACTTCACTGTTAGGACTGGTAATAGTACCGGCACCTGAAACAATGGTCCATGTTCCTGTTCCGAAAGTGGCTTTGTTGGCTACCATGGTAAACAGTGAATCATTACAATGAGACAGATCTGGTCCGGCTGCTGCGTTAGCAGGCTTCATATAATTGGTCAGAACGACAGTCGTTGAAGAAGCGGTACATGTACCGTTGGAAATGGTCCACTGCAGCGTAGCTGTTTTGCCCGCTAACACGAACACAGTACTTGTAGGACTGGTTGGTGTTGTGATAGTAGCAGTACCGGAAGTAACTGTCCATAATCCTGTTCCAACAGTTGGCGTATTAGCCGCCATCGTGAACAGAGAATCAGAACAATGTGATTGAGCAGGACCCGCAGCAGATGTTGTTGGCGTGGCGTAGTTCGTTAACACTACATCATCTGTTGTTATACAATTACCGTTGGTGATGGTCCATCTCAGGGTAGCGGTAGCTCCTGTAGCAACCGTTACTCCGGTAGTAGCACTTGCAGGTGTTGTGATGGTAGCAGTACCTGAAACCACTGTCCATAATCCTGATCCGGTAGCAGGCGCGTTAGCCGCCATGGTGAAGGCTGGTGTAGCGCAATGGTTCTGATCAGCACCGGCAGTAGCCTGGATATTCTTATTATTTGTCAGTACAACATCATCTGTTAATACGCAGGTACCATTAGTGATGGTCCAGCGTAAAGTAGCGGTGTTACCCGCTAACACGAACACCGTACTTGTAGGACTGGCAGGTGTTGTGATGGTAGCAGTACCTGAAAGGATGGTCCATACACCAGCACCCAGACTTGCAGGAGTAGCCGCCATTGTAAACAGAGAATCATTACAATGTGTCTGGTCAGGCGCCGGAGTGATTGGCGTAGGCGCAGCGTTATTGGTCAGTACGACAGTCGTTGAAGAAGGTGTACAGGTACCATTGGAAATGGACCACTGCAGCGTAGCTGTTTTGCCAGCTAATACAAACACTGTCGTAGTAGGACTGGAAGGTGTCGTGATAGTTGCAGTACCGGAAGTAACTGTCCACAATCCTGTACCAACCGTTGGCGTGTTAGCCGCCATGGTGAACAGAGAATCAGAACAATGAGATTGATTAGAACCGGCAACAGAAGTTGTTGGTGTAGCGTAGTTTGTTAACACTACATCACTTGTTGTGGTACAGGTTCCGTTAGTGATAGTCCAGCGTAATGTAGCGGTACTGCCGCTGACAATTGTCACCGTAGTTGTAGCACTTGCAGGTGCTGTGATGGTAGCTGTACCAGCAACCACTGTCCATAATCCTGAACCCGTAGCAGGCGTATTCCCCGCCATGGCGAAAGTAGGAGTAGCGCAATGGTTCTGAGCAGGACCAGCATTCGCCTGGATATTCTTATAGTTAGTAAGTATAACTGTTGTTGAAGAAGCAGTACATGTACCATTCGAAATCGTCCACTGTAAAGTAGCGGTATTACCAGCTAATACGAACACAGTACTTGTAGGACTGGTTGGTGTTGTGATAGTAGCAGTACCGGAAGTAACTGTCCATAATCCTGTTCCAACAGCTGGCGCGTTAGCAGCCATAGTGAACAGAGAGTCATTACAATGTGTCTGAGCAGCACCGGCAGCAGAAGTTGTTGGTGTAGCGTAGTTCGTTAACACTACATCGTCAGTTGTTGTACAATTTCCGTTAGTGATGGTCCAGCGTAAGGTAGCGGTAGCACCTGTAGCAACCGTCACAGCCGAAGTAGCACTGGCAGGTGTAGTGATGGTAGCAGCACCTGAAACCACTGTCCATAAGCCTGATCCGGTAGCAGGCGTGTTAGCCGCCATAGTGAAGGCAGGTGTAGCACAATGGTTCTGGTCAGCACCAGCAGTAGCCTGTATCTTCTTATTATTTGTCAGTACAACATCATCTGTTAATACGCAGGCTCCGTTAGTGATGGTCCAGCGTAAGGTAGCAGTGTTACCAGCTAACACGAAGACAGTACTTGTAGGACTGGCAGGTGTTGTGATGGTAGCAGTACCTGAAAGGATGGTCCATACACCAGCACCCAGACTAGCAGGAGTAGCTGCCATTGTAAACAGGGAGTCTGAGCAATGTGTCTGGTCCGGAGCCGGAGTGATTGGCGTTGGCGCAGCGCTATTGGTCAGAACAACAGTCGTTGAAGACGCGGCACATGTTCCATTGGAAATGGTCCACTGCAGGGTAGCTGTTTTACCAGCTAATACAAAGACAGTCGTGGTAGGACTGGTTGGTGTTGTGATAGTTGCAGTACCCGAAACAATTGTCCATAATCCTGTTCCAACTGTTGGCGTATTAGCCGCCATCGTGAACAGAGAATCAGAACAATGTGATTGATTAGAACCAGCAACCGAAGTGGTTGGTGTAGCGTAGTTCGTTAAAACTACATCATCTGTTGTTATACAAGTTCCGTTGGTGATTGTCCATCTCAGAGTAGCGGTAGCACCTGTCGCAACCGTTACTGCAGAAGTAGCACTTGCAGGTGTTGTGATGGTGGCAGCACCTGAAACCACTGTCCATAAACCTGATCCGGTGGCAGGTGTGTTAGCCGCCATGGTGAAAGCAGGTGTAGCACAATGGGTCTGGTCAGCACCAGCAGTAGCCTGGATATTTTTGTTATTGGTAAGAACAAGAGTCGTTGAAGAAGGCGTACATGTACCATTGGAAATGGTCCACTGCAGCGTAGCACTGTTACCCGCTAACACGAAGACAGTACTTGTAGGACTGGCAGGTGTTGTGATAGTAGCAGTACCTGAAACAATTGTCCATAATCCTGTTCCTACAGTCGGCGTGTTAGCAGCCATGGTGAACAGAGAATCATTACAATGTGTCTGAGCAGCACCGGCAGCAGAAGTTGTTGGTGTAGCGTAGTTCGTTAACACTACATCGTCAGTTGTTGTACAACTTCCGTTAGTGATGGTCCAGCGTAAAGTAGCGGTAGCGCCTGTAGCAACCGTCACTGCCGAAGTAGCACTCGCAGGAGTTGTGATGGTAGCAGCACCTGAAACCACTGTCCATAAGCCTGATCCGGTAGCAGGCGTGTTAGCTGCCATGGTGAAGGCAGGAGTAGCGCAATGATTCTGGTCAGCACCGGCATTAGCCTGGATTTTTTTATAGTTGGTCAGTACAATGTCATCACTGGTAGAACAAATACCATTTACGATGGTCCAGCGTAAAGTAGCCGTGTTACCAGCTAACACGAACACAGTACTTGTAGGACTGGCAGGTGTAGTAATGGTAGCAGTACCGGAAACGATCGTCCACGCACCTGTACCGGGAGTAGCGGTGTTAGCCGCCATGGTGAACAGGGAGTCAGAACAATGTGACTGGTCTGGACCAGCAGCTGCTGTGGGTGGTTTAACATATACAGTCACCGTTCCGCTTGCGCAGGTAGTATTTCCGCAGGTACCTTCTGCTCTCACATAATAAGTAGTGGTAGCAGCGATACCATGAACAGCGATAGAAGCACCACTGTCTATAGGTGTACCACCACATGCTCCTGCATACCACTTCCATTTTGCATCCGGTGTAACACCATCTGCTTTCTTTCCAAGGTCACCACCTACAACTGTCAGTATGGTACTACCTGTATCGCAAATACTGGGCGTACCAACGGTCACGCCTGTAGGAGCGGTTGGAGGAGAAGAAATGTTTAAAGAGAAAGGAATATCTGTCGTACATCCAGGGTTGGCAGTAGCCACCGTAAGAATGAAGTTATAAGTATTAGGAGCAGGTAATGTACCTGTTGGGTAAGTAACGGTGATAGGCCATACAAGCGTATCGGTCATTGTTACAAAACCAGGCAGGGCAGGGGTACCCGCTTTCAGCACATATTTAGTTGGTGCACCTGTTGTTGATAATGTATCCACATTAAAGGTACCCGCAGAACTACAGATAGTGAGAGGCGCTTTCAGTACAGCAGATGGAGGAGCTGTTTTGTGTAAGGTAACAGTCGCCACGTTACCTGCGCAACCGGCAGCATTGGTAATGGCCCAGGTTAATACTACATCCTGTATCCCAGCCACTGTAACCGTTGTAGTAGGAGAGGTAGCATCTGCAATTGTAGCTACACCAGATACCAGTGTCCATTTACCGCTTTCCGCAGCAAGGCCGGTCAATGTAAGATCCGGAGCAGAAGCTGCCATCGTGAATACATTCGAGCTACCGCACTGTGTCTGATCCGGACCAGCATCGCTGTAGGTAGGATTGTTCACCAGGGAGAGGGTATCTGTAGAAGTGATCTTACAGTTTCCGTTAACTGTAGGCTGAGCCGTCCAACCGATTACCACCGTACTACCATATGGCATACTTACTTTGGTATTCATCTTGGAGGGATTGAAGATCTTGACATAGTCATCGATCGTTTCACCCGGTTGAAGATCAATACCTGAATAAGATACAATAGACCATGAACCGATTACACCAGCCTGCGTAGAATCCGGCAGGTTGAATACCCCCGTTGTATTAACACTGGAGCAATTTATGATCGGCGGGAACTTGATCTTAGGTGGTGTTTGCGTAATGATAACCCTTAGAGGGGCCGATTCGACCTCACAGGTCCCGGACCTCACCATCACAGAATAAATACTATCCGCCAATGATCCGGGTTGGACCTCAATATCAGTGGCACCATTCCATTCAGACATTAATGTAGTATCTATTGCAGTACCATGAGAACCATGATACCACCTGATTTCCTTACCAGCCAGTGATTTGTTGATTTTGTAATCCACCACTTCTCCCAGACAAATGGCTATCGTATCAGGAGCAACATCCACAACAGGCTTAATATCTGTTTTAATGGCGGCACTATTTGAATCGATACATGTTCTGCCACCTCCTTCACCATAGTACACATAACCATACACCCAGATAGTAGTGTCCTTTGTTAACGTGACCGATCTTGTCGCACCTGTATATCCTGGAAGGTCTTTCCATGAAAAAGAATCGAAACCGCCTGATGCTTCTAAGTCAACAGCATCCCCCACGCAGACCTGACTCTTGGTAAGAGACAGGATGGGCATTGGTAAGATCGTAATTTTGACCGGGCTTGACGGATTAGCGCAACCTAAGGAATCAGGGATTCCTTTATCATATACACGAACGCGGAAAAGGTAGTCAGCCGCTACCGTTTTAGTACCTTTTAATGCTCCCGCAGGGATCTTCAGTAAAGAATCCCTCGCCGTGCCATAAGGTACATTAAACCAGGAAATACCCCCGTTATCACTCATCTCCCATTGATAAACGGGTTTAACGAAATATCCGACTGGTAATATAGAGGATGATAATGTATCCGGGGTCCCTTCACACAATACCTCTTTCAAACTGGTATTAGTACCTACCAGACCGGCAGTAATAATAGGGCTACAATAAGTAAAGTTAATATCATCAAGGGCGATATCGTTACCACAACCACCAGGCTTATTATTAATAATACGCACCAATACATCTGTTACACCGGATGGAATGGTAAACTGACCACCATAACGTTGCCAGCTGGCGCTCGCATCGGGGAGCTTCATTGATATCGCATAGGTCCTGAAATTAGCGAGTTCCTGGGTTGGATTAGCCGCATTGACCACCTGAAAGGTTACCCCTGCATACTTGTAATCACTCACGCAACCATTCTCAAATGTATTTTGAGTATTTAAGTTCAGTGCCCATGCGCTGAAATTGTAAACAGATCCACTACAAAGACCGGTTACTTTTTTCTGATAAAATCTCTGAGGTACAGCAGCCGAATTCACCACAAGCATAGCGCCATTCGTATTACCTGTATGGTCTGGTAAAGTTATCCATTCATCACGTAAGTGAGTGGTTTTATCAATTGAATAGTATTCATCTGCAAGGGTACCTGTTCCCAGGTATTTATAAAATACCACGCTATCCACAGGGTAAGCCCTGCGGACAGTAGTAGTACCAAAGTCTTCGTTGAAGCCTGCCATTACAGCGTATCCACCATTACAGGTAGAAATTGTACAGTTTTTGGCTACCAATGTTTTGGTAATAACGTCCGTTTTTGCTACACCACCTTTCGTATAAGGGAAGGTAGCTGTAAAAACGTAAGTGCCTGGCACCAGGAATTCCAGTGTCAGGGATGTCGTATTTGTCAGCTTTGTTGCCTTAACTGTAGAAGTGTTAGCAGAGTATAATATATTATAATCTGCATCTGTTCCGCTGGGGGTAGTGATTGTCCAGTTGGCTTTTGAAGTATAAGTATACCCCGTACCTCCGGTCATAACAGCATTCACACTGGTAAACTTAGCCTGATCCGCAGTACTGCTGCTAGTCGACATACAGACCGTATCCGGTACGTTCATGTACTTCGACTGTGCCTGCACCATGCCAAGTGCACAGAATACGCAGAAAATTAATAGCGCTACGATCTTTCTCATTATCCAATTATTTATTAAAAAAGTATCAGATCATGAGCATTAAGTATCATGTTCATTTCCCTGATTTATCATTTTTCCTATGAAAAGGTCTTCCAAACCCTTATCGGGATGGCATTTTAGAAGAGTAAAAGCTTTTCACAGGTTAGGTTAATTACTATCGATATGGCTAAAAGTGGAGATATATTAACATTAAAGGTATGGATAATATGTGTAATATAAAAGATGTGTATATAATTTAATATAAATAAAAGGGCAGAAAGGTCTTATAACAAAAAAGTCGCCCCGGAAAATCCGGGGCGACTTGCCTATTTGTATTTTATACTTCTTATCGGATAACAGTTACTTCACCTTTCACTACATGAACAGGTCCGCCCATTAATTTCTTGTAGCTCAGCATCCACACATATGTTCCGTTGTCTACAAATCTTCCTCCGTACTTACCATTCCATCCGGTCTGGGAGTCTTTGCTGATGAAGATCATTTCACCCCAACGGTTGTAGATACGTAAGTCGTAATCATACATTGGGCCGTTAACAATCGGTTTGAACGTATCGTTGTTACCGTCGCCATTTGGTGTGAAGGCATTCGGGAACTGTGGTCTCGGATCACAGTCTTTAAATGTTACAGCTATCTGGTCTGTAGCTGTACCAC
>NZ_WRXO01000018.1 GCF_009758125.1 Chitinophaga oryziterrae | reverse complement strand
TGCAGGGTTTACAGCAGGAACAAATACGATCAAGGAAATACCAATATGCATCGTTGAGTGACATCCAGCGTTGGACTGAACTGCCGGGAGATCTGTTCGACAGTATCCTCGTCTTTGAAAACTTCCCGGTTGCCAAAGTACTGGAAAGTGATGAATGGTTGCTGAAGGTGGATAATGTAATCATGAACGAAGACACTAACTATCCGTTGAATATTATCATCTTTACCGGAGACCGTCTTGAAGTACAATTTAAGTACAATGCATCGCTACTGGATGAAACAACACTGCTTCAGATTAGTGAACATTTCAGGCATGTCTTATTGCAGATAATAGATAGTAACGTTAGTACTGTCAAAGAAATTAGCCTGTTAACTACCCGGGAAGAACATACACTGCTGCATTCGTTTAACGATACAAATCGCCGGTATCTGCCGGATACTACGATCAAATCGATATTTGAAGCAAGAGTGGAAATATCACCGGAAGCTACTGCTATTATTTTCAGAGACAAGAGATACAGCTACCGTGAAATAAATGAACGCGCGAACCAGATAGCCCATTACCTGCTGAAATCAGGTGTGGGAAAAGAAACACTGGTGCCGGTATTGCTTGACCGTTCTGTGGAAGTGATTATTGCCTTGCTTGGTATCCTGAAGGCAGGTGCGGCTTACATACCGCTCGATGCCGGTTATCCACAGGAAAGGATTAATTATATTCTTCAAAACTCCGGAGCAGGGGTCATGATCACGGATAAAAAGCATAGTGAAATAGTGAGTGCTCCCGGTATGAAGAACATGATCTGTCTTGACGGACAAAATAATATCAGGGAACAGGCGCTGACGAATACGGATTTATCACCTGATAAGGATCAGTTGATATGTGTATTATTTACTTCCGGTTCATCAGGTAAACCAAAGGGCGTTGAACTTGTCAATGACAGTATCCTGAATAGATTTTACTGGATGTGGGAATCTTATCCATTTGAATCCCATGAAACATGCGTACTTAAAACATCTTTTTCTTTTGGGGATCACATCTGGGAAATATTTGGTCCTTTATTACAGGGAATACCCAGTTTACTGCTTGCGGGAGAAGAGCTATTTGATCTGGATATATTTATGCAGCAATTGACAATGCATAAAATTACAAGGATCATACTGGTGCCTTCGTTGTTACATGCGGTGCTTGGAAAAGTTGCCGCTGATGAAACCGACCTTTCTCAGCTGAAATACTGGACCTGCAGCGGTGAAGCGCTGACCAGTAATCTTACAGATGTTTTCCGCATACTGCTCCCATCCGCCCGTCTTATCAATATTTATGGAAGTACTGAGGTTACTGCGGACGTAACATATTACGACTTCTCAATTGAACAGCCGGATATGTTGGCAGAAGGTGGAAAACACCCGGTAAAATTTGTTAATGGAAAGCTGGATATGAGTGAGGCGGGTGATTATAAGAATGTACCGATAGGAAGGCCGGTAGCCAACGCCCGTATCTACGTGTTGGATAAACAACATAGGTTATGTCCTGTAGGTGTGCAGGGAGAAATATTTGTGGGGGGGATCCCGGTTGCAAGAGGGTATCTCAATCATCCTGAATTGATGGAAAGTAAATTTATCAGAGATCCGTTTAATGATAACGGTTCATTCATGTACAGTACCGGCGATTTGGGAAGATGGTCTCCTGACGGCATTCTGGCTTATCTGGGCCGGATAGATCATCAGGTAAAGATAAGAGGTAACAGGATGGAGCTGGGGGAAATTGAAAATACACTGAATGGTTCCCCTGATGTAAAGCAATCAGTTGTTGTTATACATGCAGGAAAGAATAAGGATAAACTGCTGGTGGCTTATGTTGTACCTGAAGGAGAATTTAAAAAACAGGAAATAGTGCAATACCTGAAAAGATACCTGCCTGACTATATGTTACCTTCTATGATCATCGGGATAGAAAAAATACCGCTGATGATCAGTGGTAAAATAGACAGGAAACAATTAGAAGCATTGCCACTTTCTTCACTCTTACCGGAAAATACTTATGAGCCGCCAGGGAATGAAACGGAAGCTATATTATGTGAGATATGGGAGGAGCTGTTGGAAGTGAAGCGTGTAGGCGTATATGATAACTTCTTTGAACTTGGTGGACATTCCCTTTTAGCAATGAGAATGGTGGCTTATATCAGGAAGCGGCTTGAAATATCAGTTCCAATGAACATATTATTCCATTTAAATAATATCAATGATCTCTCTAAGTACATAACGCTGAAATTCCCTGAAAAGAATGAAAACGAAGATCAGCAGGAATATGAACTTATAAATCTTTGACTTAAACCCTCCTGAAAGTTATGAATACTGCCTGGAACAGCGCCATTGCTTTGTTGTTGTCTGCAAAAGAGAACAGTATCGATATTATACTGGACGAAAATAGACTTCAGTTGAAAGTTCCCAGAGGAAAAGTGGTAAGTCCGCAACTACTAAGGGAAATTAAAGACCAGGAAAAGCAACTTATTGATTTTCTCCGCAATGAACATGCGGTGACCTCCCGGCAAAAGATCATGCCTGTTGACAGCAATGGCATTACACACATACCCCTGTCTTATTCTCAGGAGCGTTTGTGGTTTCTTGATCAATATGGGGAACACAGGCAATATCATATGCACTGGACATTCAGTGTGCAGGGGAAATTGGATATAATTGCTCTTGGAATATCTTTCAAAGAGATTCTGAGAAGACATGAAATACTGCGTACAGTTATCAGGGATAACGCCGGTGTGGCATATCAGGAAGTGATGGATGCAGAGGCATGGGAAATGATATACATAACAGATAGAAAGGAAATAGATATCCAGCAATATATCGCGGACGTGTTAGCCGGTTCTTTTGATCTTTCCAGGGATTATCCTCTGCGTGTAATGCTCATCCAGCGCTCCGCAGAAGAATGCCTGTTGAACATAGTTATACATCATATTGCATTTGATGGCTGGTCTATTGGCCTTATGATCAAAGAACTGACTGCGCTATATAACGCCCGTATAAATAATGAGCAGGCTATTCTTCCGGAATTATCAGTGCAATATAAAGATTATGCTTACTGGCAGAGACAGCTGATAGAGGAGCAATACTATGAAAAGATGACAGCGTTCTGGAAGAACAGTCTCTCTGAAGTAACGCCATTGGATATTTTTACAGATTATGCACGTCCGCTGGAACCTGGAGTAGCTGGCGGTGTGGTGAAAAAGGAACTGGGAAAAGAGCTGGCAACCGGATTGCAGCAGCTTGCCGTGAAAGAGAATGTGACTTTGTTTATGTTGCTGCTGACGGTCTTTAAGGTACAGTTGTATAGGTATTCCGGGCAATCATTGATTTGTGTAGGTACACCTGTGGCAGGAAGAGAGCAACCTGAAGTAGAACACCTGATCGGTTTCTTCGTCAATACAATTGCACTGTGTACAGATATGAGCCGGGATCTTTCGTTTAATCAGCTTTTACAACAGGTAAAGTTAGTGACGGCGGAGGCATTTTCCTATCAGGATATGCCCTTCGAAAAAGTAGTAGAATTACTTGGTGTGGAGCGTACCGTGAGTCACAACCCCGTGTTCCAGGTAATGTTCTCTACACAAAAGGAATCCCTGCATGATGTAGCTGCGTTTGGAGATGCCCGCTTCCTGGCGATAGAAAACAAAGACACTACTGCAATAGTAGATCTCCATCTGAACGTACATACTGCCGCAACCGGAATAACAATAAGTCTTACATACAACAAGGATCTGTACAAGGAAGATACAGCTCTGAGGATGCTGGAACATTATGAAACATTGTTGACTTCGGCAATTGCAGACCCTGCAATCAAGGTCAGCGATCTGAAATTATTATCAGCGCAGGAGGAACAGTTGGTGCTGACAGCGTTCAATAATACAGATACAGATTTCCCTGCGGGAAAAACATTGCCTGAACTGATTGCAGAAATAGCTGAATCAATGCCTGAGAAAACCGCACTTGTGGCTGGTAACGGGAATATCACCTATTACAGTCTTTATGCCCGTGTAAAGCAGTTGGCAGGTTATTTAAAATACAAAGGAATTGGAAAGGGAGATCCGGTCATAGTATGCATGGATAGAAGGATAGATATTATCGTCGCTTTGCTGGCGATCGCCAGGATGGGTGCGGCCTATGTGCCGGTTGATCCGGAATATCCGGCTGAACGTATCAGCTATATGATAACTGATACGGGCGCACAATTGATGATAGCAGGCACTAATCAGGTCCGGTTGCTGGAAAGCACAGGTGTTGCTGAGAATATTATTTGTATAGAGCGGGATGAAGTATTGTTTAACAAGTTCGGAATAAATGAGGAGATGGCTTTTCCGGAGCCTTCAGATACGGCTTACATCATTTATACTTCAGGATCCACAGGACAACCTAAGGGAGTAGTTATTCGTCATGCCAATCTGCTTAATTTGATTCATTGGCATATAAGTGAGTTTGATGTCAATAGCGACAGCAGAGCTACCGCGATGGCAGGAGTGGGCTTTGATGCTTTTGGATGGGAAGTATGGCCTTACTTATCTGCTGGTGCTACGGTTTATCTTATCAGTGACGATGAACGAATGGCATTACCAAAGCTGTTGGATTACTTCCGTATGGAAGGCATTAGCCATAGCTTTGTTGCCACTGCATTGGTGACTGGTTTTATCAATGAGTCTCTTGGTAAACCACTTTCATTGAAATATCTGCTGACAGGTGGTGACCGCTTACCGTTGATCAACCTGGAAAACATCCCGTATAAAGTCATTAATAACTATGGCCCGACAGAGAATACTGTTGTATCGACTTTCTGTAAAATGGAGGGAGGAGATAGCGGACTGGCCATGATCGGTAAACCGGTCAGTAATACAAAAGTATTTATACTTGACAGGCATATGCAGCCCGCAGCAATAGGTGTAACCGGAGAGTTATATGTGTGTGGTGCACAGGTGGCAGCAGGTTATTGGAAACAACTGGCGCTCAGCGCTGAGAAGTTCCTGCCGGACCATTTGACCGGAAAGAAGAACGCATTTTTATATAAAACCGGTGACAGGGCAAAGTGGTCTTCTGATGGCAATATTCTTTTTGCGGGCAGGGCCGATGATCAGGTGAAATTAAGAGGGTTTCGTATAGAACCCGGAGAAATAGAACATGTATTATTGCAGGCTCCCGGCATAAAACAGGCTGTCGTGCAGGCGGAAAATATGGGAGCCAATGAAAAATATCTGGTAGCTTATATAGTAGCAGAGGAGAATGTTGAGATGCTGTCGCTCAGAACATATTTAAATGACAGGTTGCCCGCATATATGGTGCCTTCAGTACTGCTCGGCATTGATGCAATCCCGCTGACACCAAACGGAAAAACAGACAGAAAGAAATTATCTGCGATGTCAGCCTCTCATCGTCCGGGAAGCAAATACGAGGCTCCGCGTAATGCCTTGGAAGAGCTATTGGTTACTATCTGGGCGGAGGTCTTAATGCTGAATGATATTGGCATCCATGATAATTTCTTTGAAATGGGAGGGCATTCCCTCATGGCAATGCGAATGGTATCAGCCATTCGTAACCGTACGGGAACCGATATCCCGGTCAGGAAGATTTTTATTTACCCCACCATCGCTTTACTGTCGTCCCAATTATCCATTGAAGGAACGGAAATGTCTCTGCCCTTGATCACGGTCATTCCGGAAAAGGGGAAAATTCCATTGTCATTCCAGCAGGAGCGTCTTTGGTTCATGGATAAACTGGGGCAGGGAAATCAATATAATATCCCCTGGGTATTCCGTCTGTATGGTACTCCTGATATTGCACGTCTGAATGCCGCATTTGGGCAAATTGTTAACCGCCATGAAATATTGCGTACTGTTATCCGTGAAGTGAATGGGGTGGGGTATCAGCAGATCGTAGCGCCGGACCTGTGGAAAATGGACATAGTAGCCGCTGCCGGACCTGCATTCGTGGCAGAACTGCTGCGTCGCCCTTTCCGCTTATCAGATGATCAAATGCTGAAGGTAACATTGATACAGGTTTCTCCGGAAGAAAGTATACTTGTCTGCGTTGTCCATCACATCGCTTTTGATGGCTGGTCACTCGGAAGACTGGTGCAGGAGTTCGTAACATTCTACGAAGGGGACAATAGCATATTGCCTCCGTTAAAGATTCAATATTCAGATTATGCCATATGGCAGCGTGAATACATTTCAGGGAAAATACTGGAGCAGGGCATCACATACTGGATGAATCAACTCTCAGGTACAAGTCCGCTGGTGTTGCCTGCTGACAGGTATAAGAAAACAGGTCCTGATGAAGAAGAGCAGGGAGCAACAGCCGCTTCATTACTGAATAAAGAGCTGACGGATAAATTATCAAAGTTGGCTGTTCAGGAGGGAGTGACTTTGTTTATGGTATTGCTTAGCGCTTTTAAGGCGCTTTTACATCGTTACTCAGGGCAGGAGGATATCTGCATAGGAACTACCATTGCTGGTCGTCAGCAGGCTTCTATGGAAGAACTGATAGGCTTTTTTATCAATACAGTTGCTTTGCGGAGTTATGTCGATAGCAATAATTCATTCAGGGACCTGTTACAGCAGGTTAAGAGGACCACACTGGATGCTTACTCTTATCAGCATATACCGTTTGAAAAGGTAGTAGAAGCCTTGGGTACAGAAAGGGAAACTGGTAAACATCCTTTATTTCAGGTGGTCTTTGTATTGGAAAATACACCTGCTTCTGCCGCTCTTGAAATGGGAGATATCCTGCTGGTACAGGAAGATGTGCCCGTTACCACATCAAAGTTTGATATGCGTTTCAGTGCCAGTTACCGTGGGGATGAATTGCAGTTACATATGATCTACAGGCGTGATCTCTATTCGGAAGAGCTGATCAGTCGTATGCTGAAGCATTACGAAAATGTGCTGGATGCTATAACCCGTGATCCTGATATATCCATTGGAAGCATTGAATTACTGGAAGAAAAAGAAAAACAGCAAATACTATCGTTTTCCGGCAACGGACCGCTGGCATATGCACACGATAAAACATGGGTACAGATCTTTAGTGAGCAGGTGATTTCTTCACCTGATGTTCCGGCACTGGCATTCGAAGGCCACTATGTCAGCTATAGAGAATTGGATGTATTTTCAAATCAGCTGGCGCATTATCTCAGGTTGAACGGTATTGGAAAAGGTGCTTTGGTACCACTGTGTATGGAACGTGGTCCGGATATGATTGTCGCGTTGCTTGCTATTACAAAAGCAGGAGCAGCCTATGTGCCGCTGGATACAGGTAATCCGGACGACCGCATTGCAAACATGCTGGCGGCTGTCTCTCCCTCATTATTTCTTGTTAGCCCTGATCAGCAGTTGCGGATGGACCGGATCATTATGCAGCATACGGCGTTACATAATGTCTCTGTTGTGAGTGTAGAGAGCGCTGGTCCGGTGATCAGTGCACAGTCGGTATTACCGTTATCATTGGAAATTCAGCCTGATGATCTGGCATATGTCATCTTCACGTCTGGTTCTACAGGTAATCCTAGAGGTGTTGCAATCAGGCATGCCAGTGTTATGGATTACGTGTATGGCTTAATGGACAGAACACAAATAGCTCAAAGTAAATCTTTTGCCCTGGTGTCAACATTGGCTGCAGATCTTGGTAATACGGTGATATATACCGCGTTGCTTACAGGAGGTACATTACATGTGTTATCCGGGAATATGGTGAGTGACGGGCAAAAGATACGGGACTATTTTGAAGACAATGCAATTGATTGTGTCAAAATCGTGCCTTCACATTGGAAAGCGTTGTGTAATGAAAATGAATTATTACTGCCACGTAAACTGCTGATCTTCGGGGGAGAATTGCTGAAAGCATCCTTTGTGTCAGAGATACAGAATACTGGTTATACCGGACGTATTGTCAATCATTATGGCCCTACGGAAACAACAATAGGTAAGTTGTTACATGAAGTGATTCCGGGAAGAGAATATCAGCAGTATATTCCTATAGGACGCCCATTCTCTCGTACTGTTGCCTATGTTTTGAATGATATGGGGAAACTCTGCCCGCTGGGTGTTGCGGGGGAAATTTGTATCGGTGGTGCAGGGTTGGCAGCAGCTTATCTGGGACAGCCAGAATGGACAGCTGCCAGGTTTGTTCCGGACCCTGTGTCCGGAATACCAGGTGCCGGTATATACAAAACCGGAGATATGGGCAAATGGCTGGCGGACGGAAATATGGAATATATCGGAAGAAAAGATGACCAGGTAAAGATCCGTGGTTACAGGGTAGAACCGGGAGAAATTTCCCGCACACTGGAAACTTATCCGGGGGTACTTCAGGCCGTGACTCTTTCTCCGGAAGATAACCGGGGAGACAAATATCTGGTTGCCTTTGTAGTATTGGATGCAGAAATAAGTCTTGAAGATCTTGGTACTTATCTCCGGGGCAGACTACCGGATTATATGGTGCCGGCAGTTATAAATATCATTCCTGCAATTCCTTTAACTCCGAATGGAAAGACGGACAGGAAAAAACTATTGCAGGAGATAATCCTTCCGCTTACTTCAAACGAATACAGGGCTGCGGAGAATGAAACAGAGCAATTACTCGTTTCTATCTGGGAGGAATTGCTGGAAGTAGATAATATTGGCGTACATGCCAATTTCTTTGCACTTGGTGGACATTCTCTGCTGGCAGTAAGAATGATAGCAGCTATCCGCAGTCGTTTGGAAAAGGAACTACCTATCATCGCAATATTTGATCATCCAACCATTGCTTCACTGGCTCTGCAATTGATAGCTATGAACGGACGTGAGCAACTACCTGCTATCAGGAAATATGAAAGAATTGACCCTGTACCCTTATCTCATTCACAGGAAAGATTATGGTTTATTGACCGTCTGCAGCAAGGCAGCAGACAGTATAATATGCCACGTATGTTCCGCTTAAAGGGCACATTGGATGTGAGTGCTTTGAACAGGGCTTTTCGTACGATAACAGACCGCCATGAGATTCTCAGAACTGTTATCAGGGAAAAGGATGGTGTTCCATATCAGTTGGTAAACCCTGCGGGGACATGGACTATAAATTATGTGCGGCCGGACGATATCATTGCTGCTGGTCTGGAGCCGGAAGCATATATGGAAAGTTTACTTGGGCAGCCTTATGATCTTTCCCACGGAGATATGCTGAAAGTAACACTGATAAAAATAAACGATAAGGAATACCTGCTGGGACTAGTATTACACCACATAGCTTTTGATGGATGGTCACTGTCAGTATTGGTAAAAGAACTGGTTGAATTATATAATAGCCGTCGTTTTAAAAGAGCATCTTCACTCGATACCCTGCCTGTCCAATATGCAGATTATGCCATCTGGCAACGCAAATATCTGAGCGGCGATATCCTGGATAAAAAACTGGCTTACTGGAAAGAAAAACTGAAGGCTGTAAGTCCGCTTGAGTTACCACTTGATGCTGTAAGACCGGCAATACAAAGCATACGGGGTAGTCTGCGGACCTTTACTTTTGATGGCCGTTTACAGGAACAACTTAACAGCTTCTCCCTGAAGCAGGGCGTCACACTGTTTATGACATTGTTGGCGGGCTTTAAGGTATTACTGAGCCGTTATACAGGACAGGATGATATCTGCGTAGGTACGCCAGTGGCAAACAGAACAGAAGGCGTAACAGAATTCCTGATAGGCCTCTTTGTAAACACGCTGGTGCTTAGAAGTGATCTCAGCGGAGATCCGGATTTTCTTAGTGTCTTGCAGCGGGTTAAACAAACAGCACTGGATGCCTACGCCCATCAGGATACCCCGTTTGAAAAGGTTGTAGAGGTACTTGCTGTTGATCGTAATCAAACATATAGCCCTCTTTTTCAGGTTATGTTTGTTCTGCAGAATACACCCGAAGTAAAAGATTTTAATCTCGATGGTATTAGTTGCATTCCTGTCACCACAGTGCATGATACTTCCAAGTTTGATTTGTTTTTCAATCTGGTGGAGGCTGCCGGAGAAATACATGTACAGATTGAATATTGCACAGATCTGTTTACGGCAGATACCATCGCCCGCATGTTCGGGCATTATCAGTCGTTATTATATGCGGCAATGAGTTCACCTGCTGATAATATAAGCAGGCTGCAGATGATATCAGACAGTGAAAGGGAAGTGTTGACCAGATATAGTACCGGAGATATTGTAGAGGATGACGGAACGTCTTTTCTGCAACTTTTCGAAGCACAGGTGCATGGTCATCCCGATGCGACAGCCGTAGTAGCGGGCGATAGAAAAATGACTTATACAGAGCTGAATGAAAGAGCAAATTTTCTCGCATACGATCTGATCCGGTATGGTGTAAAGGAGGACGCTCTTGTAGCTATCTGTGTTGAACGTTCCATAGAAATGGTGATCGCGGTGCTCGCGGTATTGAAAGCCGGTGGTGCTTACACCCCACTGGATGTTAATTATCCTCAGGATCGTCTGAACTATATTTTGGATGACACAGCTGCCAGCATCGTACTTACGACAAGGACATGTGGCATGCTGTTGAAAAACAGTAATAGCCGCAGGAACATAGAGATGGAAGACCATCTTTATATGTGGGAACGGGATGAAAAAAATCCATGTATAAAACTGTCTCATAAGGCACTGGCATATGTAATTTACACATCCGGTTCTACCGGTATGCCCAAGGGAGTCGGACTAACGGTAAAGGGGTTATCAAACCTTATTAAATGGCAGTTTACACAACAGGGAGCAGGAACGGGTTATCGGGTACTGCAATTTGCAAGTCTTAGTTTTGATGTCAGTTTTCAGGAGATATTTTCCACCTTATGTGCAGGCAGGACATTGTTTCTGATAGAAGATGAACGCAGGAAGGATATGCAGGCATTACTTTCGGATATCTCAAAACAGAAAATAACCACCTTGTTTGTGCCTTTTGTTGTATTGAAGAATATTGCTGAATACGCAAAGGAGTTTAATGATTATCCTCAAAGCCTGCATGAAATATTTACAGCAGGAGAACAGCTGAAACTTACACCAGACATTCATGCATTCATGCAGGGAACAGGCGCTGTTCTTTATAACCAGTATGGACCTTCTGAGGCGCATGTAGTCAGTGCCTATAAGATACAGGAGGCAGATTACAGGTCAAGAGTTTTACCCCCCATAGGTGCACCTGTTAATAACACACAGTTATACATATTGGATAAAAATGGAAATGCCTGTGGTATCGGTATTCCGGGAATGCTTTATATAGGTGGCATACAGGTGGGCCGCGGATACCTGAATAATCCCGGCCTGACCACCGCACGTTTCGTGGCAGATCATTTCAGTGGGAAAGAAGCTGCGACAATGTATTGCACCGGAGACAAAGCCCGTTGGTTACCTGATGGCAACATTGAATTTCTGGGAAGGATAGATGATCAGGTGAAGATCCGGGGATACAGAATAGAGCTGGGAGAAGTGGAAGCAGTGCTTCAGCAGGCAGAGAATATAAAAAATGTTGTAGTGGTTGCCCGTGAAGACAGCTCCGGTAGTAAACGCCTGGTCGCATACGTTACAACTGATGTCGAATTGGACCGGACGGTGCTCCAGCAGTATATGAAAGCCCATCTGCCCGATTATATGATACCGGGCATCATCATGCCGGTAGAGCGCATACCCGTCACTGCAAACGGTAAGGCCGACAAACGGCGTTTACCGGATGTGGAGTTGCATCTGAAATCCGGATCTGAGTATGAAGGCCCACGTAATCAAACAGAAGAAGAGATTATCAGAATATGGCAACAGTTGCTGTCACTTACCAAGATTGGTATCCATGACAATTTCTTTGAAGTTGGTGGGCACTCGCTGCTCGTGACCCGGCTGGCTGCTGCAATACGTACCACGTTTGACATAGAGATGGCGGTCAGTATTTTTTTCCAGTTGAGTACTCCGGCTGCTATCGCAGCATATATTGACGTCCACGGCGCTAAAGCTGCATATGACGCAGATAAATACGAAGCAATAAAATTATAAAATCATTGTAATCATGACTAGCCTTGAGTTAACCACAGTTATCGGTTTGTTAAAGAAAGCAGAGGACCTTGATGTGAAAATATCATTCGAGCGCGACGAGTTGATCGTGAAAGTCAATAAGGAGAAAATGCCCGCTGCTCTCTTCCTGGATGAGTTGAGGGAAAACAAGGGGCGGCTGGTCTCTTATTTCAAACAGTACCATGCAACGGATAATACTTCTATACCGGTACAGCCTCCGATTACACGCAGGAAGCCCCATGTACATATGCCATTGTCTTTCGGTCAGGAGCGCTTATGGTTCCTGCAGCGGGCACAGGCAGACCAATCTTATGACCTGCCATGGGTGGCACATGCGGAAGGAGTACTTGATATACATGTGCTTGAAGCTGCTTTTAAGGCTATTGTAGGCCGTCATGAAGTTTTGAGGACAGTTATCAGGGAGCAGGACGGAGTACCTTACCAGGTGGTTAAGAATGCAGAAGAATGGGGGATGGAGTTTCTTCATGCTGAAGAGATTCCTTCAAAAGGATTGCAGGAGTATACGGAATCTATATTGGATCAGGTATTTGATCTCTCGGAAGAATATCCGTTGAAAGTGATCGTTGTCTGCAGTTCACCCACATCTCATACAATCATTATCAAAGCCCATCATATCGCGTTCGATGGATGGTCAATCGCTATTCTTATCAGAGAACTGACGGCTTTGTATATGGCCGGTATAAAAGGCCGGACGGCCGTTTTGCCGGAACTACAGATACAGTATGCTGATTATGCCATCTGGCAACGCAACAGCCTTTCAGGAAATAACCTGAAGAGACAACTGGACTACTGGAAAAAACAACTCGCAGATACTGAGCAACTGGTCCTGCCGGAAGATCATCCTCTGCCAGACTTGAGGAGCAACAGGGGAGGTCGTCTCCATATGACGGTTCCCGCTGCCGTAAAAGACGGATTAAAGAAGTTCTCCCTGCAGGAAGGTGTAACACTGTTCATGACCCTGATGGGGGCTTTTAAAGTTTTATTATACCGTTACAGCGGGCAAACAGATATATGTATCGGGACTTCTGTTGCGGGACGTCGTCAGCAGCAGACAGAAACACTCATCGGCTTTTTTGTAAACACACTGGCTATCCGGAATATCATTGATGAACAATGGTCTTTTTGTCGCCTTTTGCAGGAAATAAAGACAACATTGTTACAGGCATATGATCATCAGGATGTGCCTTTTGAAAAAGTAGTTGAGGCATTGGGGGTAAAAAGAGATCTCAGAAGACATCCGCTTATCCAGACTGTATTGACATTACAGAATATCCCCGATGGCGGTCCGCTGGATTTGGGAGATGTGGTATTGTCTCCTGCTTCTTCAGGCAGTATTACGTCTAAATTTGATCTGAGCCTCGATATGACTGAATTTGAGGACGGCTTGCAACTATCACTTACCTACAGTACAGATCTGTACGAAGCGACAACGATCGAAGGAATGCTCAGTCATTATGTAAATCTGTTGCATACAATACCGCAGAATGCAGATCTGACATTATCGGCCTTACCATTGTTGACGGACGAAGAAGAATATAAGTTACTTGCAGGACTGAATAACAATATAGTTCCTTATCCACAGGACAAAACAATAGTGGAACTATTTGGACAGCAGGTATCAATGACGCCGGAGAATATTGCTGTTGTATTTGAAGGCAGACAACTTACTTACCGGGAACTTGATATAAAGAGCACCCGCCTTGCTCATTACCTGCAAAGTAAACAATTGAGAACAGGCATGCTGGTGCCGGTATGTCTGGACCGCTCAGATGATTTAATCGTAGCAATGCTGGCTGTTATTAAGGCAGGAGGGGTATATGTACCTGTTGACACTTCATATCCGCAGGAAAGGATACAATATATACTTGCTGATGTAAAAGCGGAACTATTAATAGATGCATCCGGATATTCATTTGCGGATATCGAAACAATCAATCCTGCAGGGATAGAGGAGCTGCTGTTATCCCAACCGGCAGAAAGTCTCAGTGTAGCATTATCACCCGGGTCGCTGGCATATGTAATGTATACTTCAGGGTCCACAGGTTCGCCCAAAGGAGTGATGGTGGAACACCGGAACGTGATCAGCCTCGTAAAAGGAGTATCTTATACAGACATCTCTGCAGACACTATATGGCTGTCTACCGGTTCGCCTGCTTTCGACGCAACTACTGTAGAATATTGGGGTGCACTGCTGAATGGAGGCCGTCTTGTTTTATGTCCTCAGGAAACGCTGCTTGATATCTGCCAGCTAAAGACGCTTCTGACCAAAGAACACATTACAACAATGTGGTTTACCAGCGGATGGTTCAATCAGCTGGTTGAAACCGATATTAGCATATTTGGTACACTCCGCTCAATTTTAGTGGGTGGTGACCGCCTATCGTCCTATCATATCGGACGTGTCAGGAAAGCTTATCCTTCTTTGCAGATCATCAACGGTTATGGCCCCACAGAAAATACAACGTTCTCATTGACCTGTGAGATCAGAAATGTGGAGGAACTGAAAGATATACCAGTGGGACTTCCGCTGTCTAATCGCTCTGCCTATATACTGGATAGCCATGGCAGAATATGTCCGCCGGCTGTGATGGGAGAATTATATGTAGGGGGCGCTGGCCTCTCTCGTGGTTATTGGAGGCAGCCGGAACTCACGGCAGCAAAGTTTGTCACCGGCCCTTTTGAAAAACTGAAAGAGTCCCGTTTGTATCGCACAGGTGATATGGCCAGATGGATGACAGATGGTAATATCACCTTCCTCGGAAGGAAAGACGATCAGGTAAAGATCAGAGGTTACAGGGTAGAAACCGGAGAGATAGAACAGGTGATGCAGGGCTTGCCCGGTATAAGTCAGGCTGTTGTGGTATGGCAATCATCTACACAGCAATTGCTGGCATTTGTAGTAACAAAGGACCATTACGTCAGGGAAAATATGCTCCGTCTTCTGGAGCAAAAGTTGCCGGCGTATATGATACCTGCTGCAATACTCGAATTAGTAGAAATACCACTTACGGCCAACGGGAAAGTGAATAGAAAGGTATTGCTGGAAACAATGGTATTACCTGCCATTGTAAGTACATATGAAGCTCCGCGTAATTCGCAGGAAGAGGTAATGGCAGATATCTGGCAGGTACTCCTCGGTAAAGCAGCTATTGGTATAAATGACAATTTCTTTGAGTCAGGAGGACACTCACTGATGGCAATGCAGCTGATTGCAGCTATAAGAAAACAATCAGGTAAAGAAGTCAGTATCAGAACGCTTTTTCAACACCCTACTATCGCAACGCTTTGCCAGGTGCTGGAAAATCAGACAGAGGAAGCAATACCTGCAATACAGCCCCGTAAGGAGGATGGAAAGATCAGACTTTCCTTTGCTCAGGAACGTCTGTGGTTTATAGATCAGCTACAGGGTAGTACACAATATCATTTACCATGGGTATTCCGTATTGAGGGCCAACTGGACCTGGCCTTGCTGGAACAGGTATTCAGGACCATTGTAGACCGGCACGAGGTTTTACGCACAGTAATAAGAGAAGAAAACGGGATCGGGTATCAGGCAATCCAGCCCGCAGCCAACTGGCGGTTTGTATATAAGGATCTCACAAACGAAATACATGCGGAAGACACTCTCCGGGATCAGATAGCAGCATTTGTAGCCACTCCGTTCAATCTGTCTGCTGACAGTATGTTAAAAGTTACCATCTTTCGTATCTCCGCACAGGAATACGTAATGGCGGGAGTGGTGCATCATATCGTATTCGATGCATGGTCTGTGGGTATTATGGTAAAGGAGCTGGTAGAACTATATGCAGCAGGTATTGCCGGACGTCCACCGGAATTGCCGGCACTTCCTTTACAATATGCAGATTATGCAGTCTGGCAGCGGAATCTGCTGACAGACGGGGTGCTGTCAAAACGCCTGAAATACTGGAAACAACAATTGCAGGAAATAGAACCCGTTAGCATTACACCTGATTATCCGCGTCCTGCCGTACAAAGTATAAATGGAGCTATTGCCATCAGCATGCTGGATAGGGAATTGCAGGAAGACCTTGCGCTATTGTCTGCCCGCGAAGGAGTGACCCTTTTTATGACGATGCTGGCAGCATTCAAAGTTGTGCTGTATCGTTATGCCGGCAGCCCGGATATTACGGTCGGCAGCGTCGTGGCTGGAAGAGATCAGAAAGAGACAGAGGACCTGATCGGGTTTTTTATAAACACCCTTGCTCTTCGTTCAAAGTTACGCGAAGACATGACCTTCAGTGAATTACTGCAGGCCGTAAAGGAGATGACGTTGGATGCATACGAACATCAGGATGTTCCTTTTGAGAAAGTAGTGGAGGTACTGGACATAGAACGTGATCTGAGCCGTACACCTGTTTTTCAGGTTGTGTTTACCTTGCAGAATGCGCCGCAGTCAAAAGTATTGACACTGGGAGATGCACAGTTGTCAATGGAAGCCGCAGGGGCTGTTACAGCCAAATTTGACCTTAATCTGGAGGCGACAGAATCTGATGCCGGACTACGCTTACTATTGACCTATTGTAAGGATTTGTATAAAGCAGAAACAGCCGGACGTCTGCTGCAACATTATGAAAATCTGCTGAGAGAAATCGTAAAAGATACAAGCCGTTCTTTGACCGCACTTACAATACTGGGCAGAGAAGAAACGGATAAATTAATATCCGTTTACACTGGCATACAAGCTGCTGACAGCAATCTGTTGGATATATTTGAGCAAAAGGTGTTACAGACACCTGATGCCGTTGCGCTTATCTGCGGCGATGATCAACTGACCTATGATGAATTGAACAAACAGTCTGATCAGCTGGCTGTTTATTTACAAAAACTGGGTGTCAGAGAAGAAGTGCTGGTGCCGGTCTGCATACAGCGCTCCATTTCCATGGTAGTGAGTATGCTTGGTATACTCAAGGCTGGCGGGGCTTATGTACCGGTAGATCCGGAATATCCTGCATCGAGGATAGAATATATATTGAAAGATACCGGATGCCGTTTTGTGCTTGCGGATGCTTCCACCGAAAATCTGTTGCCGGATGATGTCATGATTATCAGTTTAGATAGTCATTGGGCGCAGATTAGTCTGCAGCCGGAAGGCAGAGTACATAATGAGATATCCGGCCATACATTGGCTTATATTATCTATACTTCCGGTAGCACGGGTACGCCAAAGGGGGTGATGATAGAACACGCTCAGCTCTTAAACTATTTGTTGAATGCTATTACAATGTATGGTAGTAACGGCAATAGGGAAGGTGCCGGTAGCTTTATGCATTTATCTTATACTTTTGACGCATCGGTCACGGCCTTATTTGTTCCCTTATTGCAGGGGCGTCGTCTGATATTGGCGCAGGGAAGGTCTGTGACAGCTTTTGAGGACCCTCAGTTGTTGAAGTACGCTCCTTATGATTTCATTAAACTTACCCCGGCTCATTTGCCGGTGCTGGAATCACTGATGGGAGCGGCTGGCGTTACAATGCTTACCCAAAAGCTGGTTGTAGGGGGAGAGGCATTAGAGTTGCGTCATGTAAAGTTTCTGGCAGATGCAGATATAGAGATCATCAATGAATATGGGCCTACAGAAACAACTGTAGGATGTACCACCTATCATTTCCGGCCTGAAAAAAAATTGTATACTATCGGGACCAGTCTTCCGATAGGCATTCCCGTTAATAATATGTATATCTATGTTGTTGACGTAAATAATGCGGAAGTACTCTGTCCTCCGGGCGTTGAAGGAGAGTTATGTATAGGCGGCGCGCAGGTCGGACGTGGATACCTGCATCAGCCGGGAATGACAGCAACCCGGTTTATTGATGATCCGTTCAGCCGGGAAGCCGGACAAAGGATGTATCGTACGGGAGATAAAGGGAAATGGCTGCCGGATGGGAATCTTCACTTTTCAGGAAGAATAGATGATCAGGTAAAAATAAATGGTTACCGTATTGAGCCGGGAGAAATCGCCCATTGCCTGCAGGCTGTCGATGGCGTTAAAGAAACAGTTGTACTTGTAAATGCTCAGTCAGATAGCCTGAAGGCTTATTTACGCGTCGATGAAGAAAAATACCCTCTTCTGGCAGTTTACCAGCAGATGTTATACAACGGGGAAATTGATCCCGCCTCTTTTCAGGTCCTGCCCAATGGCTTACCAATCTTCA
The DNA here is from genome assembly GCF_009758125.1 of Chitinophaga oryziterrae. Classification (GTDB taxonomy): domain Bacteria; phylum Bacteroidota; class Bacteroidia; order Chitinophagales; family Chitinophagaceae; genus Chitinophaga; species Chitinophaga oryziterrae. Next base: position 16,891 of record NZ_WRXO01000018.1, on the reverse strand, counting down.
ACTCCAATTTAAATGAGGTAACTTTTCTTTATAAGGAAATCTTTTTAGATCAATGTTATCTGAAGCATGGTATTACGTTGAAGGAAGATAGCTGTGTGCTCGATATTGGTGCCAATGCAGGTTTCTTTACCGTCTTTTTGAATATACTCTGTCCTGGCATCCGCGTGTATTCATTCGAACCAATACCGGTAGTATACCATCATCTTTCACAAAACAGACAGTTGTATAATATTCAGGGAGAATGTTTCCAGCTGGCCGTTTTTAATAAAGAAACCGAAATTGACTTTACCTATTATCCCGATGTGACCATTGTATCTGGTATCAGCGAAGACATAGAACAGGTAAGGGACGTCGTAAGGTCTTATATACAGGGTACTGAAGGAACAGATGCCAGCATCAGCGAGCTTGATGAAGTGCTGGATGTAAAGCTGAACAGCGTGCGCATAAAATGTAAAACGATCACAGTGTCCGAAGTGATCAGGTCCAGAAAACTTGATCACATAGATCTGCTCAAGATAGACGTAGAGAATTCAGAACACTATGTGCTGGAAGGTATTGAGGAAGGCGACTGGGCCAGGATCGATAATGTTATCATCGAGGTACACAATATCGACAACCGTCTTGCCCGCATACAGCAACTGCTGGAAGAAAAGGGATTCCATACGTTTGTCGAAAAAGAGAAAGCGCTCGCTGGTGATGATATCCTGTATAATATATTCGCCCGCAGGGATACGGAAAGCAGTGGCATGGCCTCACTAGAGGATAAGGCAGAAGTGCGTGCACAGCAATGGCTGTCTCCGCAGGATTTCATAACACAGGTTGCCTCCGCCGCCAGAAAAAAGTTGCCTGAGTATATGGTGCCTGGAGGATTTATCATCACAGATACCTTCCCGCTAACAGTCAATGGAAAAATTGACAGGAAGGCTTTATTGGAATTACCTGACCTTAATCAGCAGGTAGATAATTATGTGGCACCGGAGAATGCAACAGAAGCCGCATTGGTAATTATCTGGCAGGAACTTCTCGGTTTGGAAAAGATCGGTGTGAAAGATAACTTTTTTGTACTTGGTGGTCACTCTCTGCTCGCAGTCCGTCTTATTGCAGCCATCAGGAAACACTTTGACAAAATAGTTTCTATCAGGAATATTTTCGATGCACCGGATATCTCCGCATTGGCACTACTACTGCAACAAGAAGATACGGGTTTGAAAATGCCGCCGATCTTACCTGCGGGAGATAGGAAATATATTCCCTTATCGTTTTCACAGGAAAGACTATGGTTTATTGATAAGTTGCAGGGAACAGTGCAATATCACATGCCATGGTTATTCCGCTTGTCGGGAGAGCTGGATATTCCTGCATTGGAAGCATCCTTTCTGGAAATTGTTAGCAGACATGATGTACTGCGGACGGTTATTTCGGAAGATGACGGCAAGGCATTCCAGGTGCTGACACCGCCCGGACAATGGAGAATGGAATACCTTACAGAAAAAGCACTGTTAGCGTCAGGAGCACCATCGGTAGATGCATATCTGCAACAGGTTGCAAAACAGCCTTTTGATCTTTCAAAAGATCCTGTTTTCAAAGTATTGCTGGTTCAACTGACCGAAAGAGAATACCTTTTACTGGCACTGGTGCATCATATTGCTTTTGATGGCTGGTCCATCGGTATTGTAGTGCGGGAACTCAGCGCGCTCTATGATGCATTTAAAGCGAAGGAACCTGCTGCCTTAAAGCCACTCCCTTTACAATACACAGATTATGCTATCTGGCAACGGGATAATCTTTCAGGAAAATGGATGCAGAATGGCCTCAGATACTGGCAGGAACAACTTGCAGGTGCAACCGCAACCGGAATAGAACCAGACTATACCCGCCCGGATGTGCAAAGTATGAATGGCAATATGCTGAGCCGTGTGCTGAACGTCTCTGTGTACAACAGTCTTATCGGACTCTCACATGAGGAGAACGTTACACTGTACATGACCCTGCTGGCTGCATTTAAGGTGCTGATTTACCGGTACAGCGGACACTCCGATATCTGTATTGGGACGCCGGTGGCTGGTCGTCATCAGCATGAAGTGGAAGATATGATCGGATTCTTTGTTAATACGCTTGTTATGCGTAGTCAACTGGATGCCGAAACTACTTTCTCTGCGTTCCTTCAACAGGTAAGGAAAACATCTCTTGATGCTTTCGCTCATCAGGAAATACCATACGATAAAGTAGTAGAGGCCCTTGGTGTAACAAGGGATATGAGCAGGAACCCGCTGTTTCAGCATATGTTCATACTACAGAACACACCGGATGCAGGACAACTCACACTGGGCGATATCCGGTTGGAAAGTGCCAATCCGGGCCATATGATGGCCGACAATGATTTTGATCTGATCGTGAATGAATCGTCTGAAGGACTGCAACTGTCAATACTATACAATACGGATCTTTTCTCCGCCGGTACAATAAATCAATTGCTTGATCACTATTGTTTACTGCTGGAGAATATTGTCATAAACAAGAACAGCTTGATCCGTGACTTTGCATTACTAACAGAAACTGAGCGGAGAAAGATATTGTATGAATTTAATAGCGCTGTTTCAATATTGCCACCGGATGAAACGATCGTCACCCGTTTTGAAAAACAGGTATTGGATTTTCCTTTATCCATAGCAGTTATATGCGGAGATCAGTACTTAACATACAATCAGTTGAATGAACAGGCCAACAGATTGGCACGGTATCTTAAAGCAAAAGGTATCGGAAAGGATATGCTGGTGGGCATCTGTATAAAAAGATCAATAGAAAGAGTTGTCAGTATGCTGGCAATCCTGAAGGCAGGCGCTGCTTATCTGCCACTTGATCCATCATATCCGGAGAACCGCATCTCATATATGCTGAAAGACAGTGACTGCCGGGTAGTAGTAACTATTGAAGAGAACATAAAAAACATCGGCACCGGCATACAAATGTCAGATGTAATTTGTCTGGATATTTTGGAAGAGACCCTTTCGGAACTAAATAATACGACTCCTGAAAATGAAATCGCTGCTACTGATCTTGCATATGTCATTTATACCTCAGGATCCACCGGCCGGCCTAAGGGAGTAATGATAGAGCACCGTAGTCTGCTGAATTTTATCTATGGGTCCGTAAGGTATCAGGATCTGCAACCCGGAACAAGAATGTTACAGTTTTCATCCTTTAGTTTCGATGCTGCCTGCGCGGAAATCTTTAGTGCATTGTTACATGGAGGACAATTAATCATTCCCGCTGAAGAAGAAATTCTGGATAGTAGTCTGTTTGTTGCACTGCTCCGCCGCAGACAGGTAGAATGGGCTACACTTCCTCCTGCATATCTGGCTGCGGTAAAAGACGAAGAACTGAATATAAACACCATAGTGTCCGCGGGAGAAAAGCTTTCGCCTGCACTTGCCAGGGCAATAGAAGGTAAAGGTATACGCTTGTTCAATGCCTATGGTCCTACAGAAAATACCGTGGGAAGCACCATTACGTCCCATCCCTTACATGTGTCAGGAAAGGTGGTAATAGGAAAACCATCAGCTAACGTAAAGATCTATATACTGGACGTGTATCAGCGTCCTGTGCCGGTTGGGGTTGAAGGAGAAATATACCTTGGCGGGGCACAGGTGGCCCGTGGTTATTTGCATCAGCCAGCATTAACAGCAGCTAAATTCCTGCCTGATCCATTCTCTTCTGTGCCTGCTGCAAGAATGTACCGTACCGGTGATACGGGAAAATGGTTGACGGACGGAAATATAGTATATGTAGGACGTATTGACGAACAAGTCAAAGTACGTGGATTCCGTATTGAACCAGGCGAAATAGAAGCTGTACTGGAACAGCATCCGGATGTCCGTGAAGCGAAAGTTGTTTTGCAGGAAGATCCTTCCGGCCTGAAAAACCTGACCGCATTCGTCGTTGAGGATGGAACTGTTGATAAGGCCCGGTTGATGGCACACGTCAAAAGTTATCTGCCGGCCTATATGGTGCCGGCTGCTATCGTCCGGATCGAAAGCATTCCTTTAACTTCTAATGGGAAAACTGACCGTAAAGCGCTCATAGCAATGAATACATTGGTTGTTGCTGAAACAGACTTTGTAGCACCGGCAACAGAGACGGAACGCCGGCTTGCGGAAGTATGGCAGCAACTTCTGGGGCTCGTGAGGATAGACACGCGCAGCAATTTCTTTTCACTGGGAGGAGACTCTATCGTTAGTATCCAGTTGGTGAGTCGTATAAACCGTCAGGGATATCATATCTCTCCACGTGATATTTTTATGCACCAGACTATCGGCGAACTTGCTGCTGTCATTGATAACCGCACCACCGGCACTCCGGCATATACCGGTGAAACCGGTATCCTTACCGGCTTTAGCGGCTTATTACCTATTCAGGAATGGTTCCTGCAAAATGCAGGCGCGGCAGCATCACATTTTAATCAGTCTGTACTCCTCAGTATTAGTAAAGATATAAACACCATACAGTTACAAACCATCGTTTCCCGGCTTATACAACAGCACGATGCGCTTCGTTTCAGGTATTACCGGAATGATACAACGTGGATGCAGGAATATATTCCCGTCGATAGTATACTCGCCGTGGAAAACCTGGTTACAGCTGCTACGGACGAGCTTCCTGCTTTGATCACAGGTGTTTGTCAGCAGTACCAGCGAAGCCTGAACATCACAGAAGGGTCGCTGATAAAAGTTGTCCTGATGCAGACGCCTGCTTCAGAGAAAGACAACCGTTTACTGATTATCATCCATCATCTTGTAATAGATGGCGTTTCATGGCGCATCATTCTGGATGATCTGGAAGCATTGCTGTACCAGGAGGATGTATCGTTTGTGAAGACGGCCTCTTATCGCGAATGGTATAATACATTGAAAGCATACGGGGAAACCTCAGGTCTGCAATCTCAAAGAGAATACTGGTCGGCTGTTGTCAATGACTATCAGGCATTACCTGTGGATCATGACTATAAAGGCACGCTTACCATAAGCGACTTACAGGATGTTAGATTCAGTCTGGATGCAGAAATGACGGCTGTTTTACTGAAAGATGCTGCAGCGGTTTACCATACAGAGACGAATGATATATTATTGGCAGCATTGTCCGCAACCTTGTCTGAGTGGAGCGGACTACAAAAGATAGTTGTCGCAGTGGAAGGACATGGCCGGGAAATCCCTGGTAACAGTATAGATACAAGCCGCACAGTAGGATGGTTCACAAACTTATATCCGGTAATGCTTGAGGTAGAACAGTATGCTGATGAAGCTGCGTTGATAAAAAATACTAAAGAACAATTGCGTGCAATTCCTGGTAAAGGAATGGGTTATGGCATACTGAAATACCTGCAAAAGGATCAATTACCTGGGGGAAAAGAACCATGGGATATTATATTCAATTATCTGGGCCAGACAGATAATATCGGCAATGGCGGACAACAATTGCTGATAGCCGCCGAGTCTGCGGGTGATGCAGTGGATCCTGAATTCCCTGTTCAGCACAAGTTGGTACTCAATAGTATGGTGGCAGATGCTAAACTGATGTTTACATGCAGTTTCAGCAATAAACATTATGATGCCGGAACAATCAGGTCCCTGTCCGGGAAATTTATATCCCGGCTTGAATCCCTGCTTCGTCATTGTATTGAGAGGAAACAATCCCAGGCAATGTACACGCCATCAGACTTTGGTCTTGGACAGGATGTGCACTACAGGGAACTGGATGCATTTCTTGATCAGGTGAAAGATGGTGTAATACTGCGGGATAAAATTGAAAGCCTATACCGCCTGAGCGGATTGCAACAGGGGATTTTCTTTCATACTTTATACGATAAAGGGACCGCTTATGCTGAACAGTTCAAATGTGATATCACCGGTTTGGATGTGAATGCATTTATCCGCAGTTGGGAAAAACTGATTGCTCAGCATACTATCCTGAGGACCGGTTTCTATCACGATGTATTCAATGTACCTGTACAGATTGTTTGGAAAGAAGCACCTTTCCCTGTTGAAATCATTGATCTTGTTCATCTCTCCCCGGATGCACAGGAGATAGCTATCAGTGACTTTGCAGAGATCGACCGGCAAAAGAAATTCGATTTCACAAAGCCGCCTGTCATGCGCATGACTTTGTTAAAAAAGAAGGACGGTCATTTCCATTTGCTCTGGACGCATCATCATCTCTTGCTGGATGGATGGTCTTTGCAATTGCTGGTAAAAGAATTCCTGACTACCTATGATGCAATAGCTTATGCTAAAGAGTTACCGGTGCAAAAGGCGGACCGGTACCGTGATTATATCCGTTATATCGGAGAAAAGAAACTTTTGCAGGAAGATGAATACTGGAAAAAATACCTCAATGGGATTGAAAAAGGAACATTGCTTCCTTTTGTCGAAACCCTGGCAAACCGCAACCGCTCAGTCGAAGATTTTAACGTTGTATCACTTTCGCTGGATGAACACATTACAGGGCAGATAAAACAGTATGCACAACAACAGCAGATTACTGTCAATACACTAATGCAGGGCGTATGGTCCTATTTATTATATCGTTATACCGCTGCTCAGGATGTCATTTTTGGAGTCACCGTTTCCGGCCGCCCTGCAGACCTTACAGACGTCGAGCAGCGGATTGGTATGTATATCAATACAATTCCCCTGCGCGCCGTTATCTCCGAAAACAAGCCAGTGGCAGCCTGGTTACAGGAGTTGCAGCAGGAACAACAATCTTCACTGGAATTTCAATATAGTGCTATCAATGACATCCGGCACTGGATAGATGTACCGGGAGATCTGTTTGATACAATACTGACCTTTCAGAATTATCCCATAAGCGAAGTGCTTGCATCAAAAGAGTGGCAGCTGCATATTTCCGGAATTGAGATGCTTGAACAGTCTACCAATTACCCCCTTTGTATCCGGATAAGCCAGAGTTCAGAAATGCTGCTGCAATTCATTTATAAATGTTCGCTGCTCGAAGAAGCATATGTACGTATGATTCAGGGACATTTTAAAGAGGTGTTGATACAAATGATAAATGGAACTGTAAACCTCATTTCAGAGATCCGTCTGCTTACTGCCGATGAAGAGGAACAGCTCCTGCAACTGTCTGGTATAGGGTCCAATATAACTCTCAGTACCGGTATTATCAGTGCCTTCAAAGAACAATGTTTATCTACGCCTGATGCCATTGCATTGGTATATGAGGACCAACGGTTATCATATGCCGTATTAGATGAGAATAGCAGCCGGCTGGCGGCCTATCTGCAACAGACAGGTGTTACGGAAGGAGCTGTCATCGCCGTTTGTATGGGACGTTCAACAGAACTGATACTGGCTATCCTGGCAATATTAAAGGCGGGTTGTGCATATATGCCCATAGACCCTGCCTATCCTTCGGAAAGGGTCTTATTCATGCTGAAAGACGCTGATGCCGTGCTATTATTGTCCACGTCTCATCATGTTCTTGATAAACAGATAAGGAAGACAGATATTGATCTCCTGTGGCAGACCGATATAGCATGCCTGCCTCCGGTATATGAGAACAAGCCGGTAGCGCCGGACTCACTCGCTTATATTATGTATACCTCCGGTTCCACTGGTCAGCCAAAGGGAGTAATGGTCACACATGCTAATGTGCTAAGCCTTGTCAAAGATATAACCTATGCTCCCTTATCGGCTGCTGAAACCCTGCTTTCTACTGGAGCGGTCTCTTTCGATGCTACTACTTATGAATACTGGGGCATGCTGCTCAATGGTGGCAGACTCGTATTATGTCAACAGGAGGTGTTATTGGACATCTCTCTGCTGCAACAGCTAATAATAGATGAAAAGATTACTCAGATGTGGTTTACCGCCGGCTGGTTTAATCAGTTGCTGGATACAGATATCAACCTTTTTGCATCACTTCGGACCGTTCTGGTAGGGGGAGATCGTTTATCTCCTGTACACATAAAAACATTGAGAGAACAATTCCCCTTGTTGCAGATTATTAACGGATATGGACCCACGGAAAACACTACTTTTTCAGTAACGATGAATATAACGGATGTTGCGGCAGACAGCGATATCCCAATCGGAAAGCCTTTGGATCATCGTACTGCCTTTATTCTGGACGCTAATGGAAGGTTATGTCCACTGGGTGTCGCCGGAGAATTGTTTGTGGGTGGCGCCGGCTTATCCGCCGGATACCTGAATCAACCCGAATTGACTACTGCAAAATTTAAAGATTATATACCCGGACTAAGATTGTATAGTACCGGAGATATGGCCCGCTGGCGATTGGATCATAACATCGACTTCCTCGGAAGGCAGGATAGCCAGATAAAGATTCGTGGTTATCGTATTGAACCGGCTGAAGTAGAACATGTATTACAACAGGCACCGGGTGTTAAACAGGCATTGGTAATGGTACAGGAAGATGAACGCCGTACAAAAAGACTCATAGGTTATTTCACCACCACGGAAGGCTTTAACAGAGATACGGTACTTTCATTCCTGACGGAGAGATTACCTGATTATATGCTGCCTGCAACTTTGGTAGACATACCTGTATTCCCGCTTACAGCAAATGGTAAAATAGACAGGAAAAAACTGTCTGATATTGATATTGCCGTTACATCCGGATCAACTTATGCAGGCCCGCGTACTCCTATGGAAGAGGCATTGGTAAAGATCTGGCAGGATCTGCTGGGTGTTGAACAGGTAGGTATCAACGATAATTTCTTTGAGCTGGGTGGTGATTCCATTATCACTATTCAACTGGCAAGCCGTGCAAGAAGACAGGGATATGAAGTGAAAATAGGTGATCTGTTTACATATCAGACCATTGCTACGCTGTCTGCCGTGATGGAGAAGAACGATGTATCATCTTTATTACAACAGGGTCCATCTACGGGTATATGCGGCCTTTTGCCCATACAGCAGTGGTTCTTTGAAAGTCAGCCGGAAATGGTTTCGCATTTTAATCAGGCTGTCCTTCTGAATATTCCCAAAACAATCAATATTGAGATACTGCAACATGCAACGGAGCAGTTGGTGAAAATACATGAATCTTTACGTTTTATCTATCATAAAAGGGCTGCTGACTGGGAACAGGAATATGGACATCGCCCTGTGGAAACCGTGTTGCTCGATCTTGCTGATATGAATGGACACGGATTTGCCCTTGCAATAGAGCAACATCTGCAGGCATATCAGGAATCACTTGATATTAGTAACGGCAACCTTTTCCGTTTTGTATTGATAAAGACACCGTCCGTGATGGATGCAAACCGTTTATTCATCGTCATACATCATCTGCTGGTGGACGGCGTGTCCTGGAGAATCATACTTGATGATCTGGAAAACATGTTGCGGACATCTTTGAATGGAACAGTGAATTTACCTGTTGTAAACAATGCAACTTACAGAGATTGGTTTGATGCCCTGTCATCCTATGGTAAAGGATTGAGCGGTCAATCGCAGAAAGATTACTGGCAGAAAATAACAGGATATTATACACCGTTGTTTACCGACAAAGCTGGTGCAGGGATTGTATTGTCAAAAGACGTGGACAACTGTATTGAAAAACTGGACCCCTCATGGACACGTAACCTTCTCCAGAATATTCAGACTGCATACAGTACCGAGATAAATGATATACTGCTTTGTGTACTGGCGAAAACCATGCATGAATTTACAGGTAATGAACACCTTGTAATCGGTTTGGAAGGGCATGGAAGAGAAGCATTGAACATGGAAACTGATCCCAGTCACACTGTGGGCTGGTTCACCAGTATGTACCCGGTGCTGCTGGAATATACAGATGACATGGAACTGTCAGACGGAATTAGTGCAACAAAAGAACAGCTTCGTTGCATACCTGATAAAGGAATAGGATATGGCGTATTGAGATATCTGGAAAAAATACCCGCATTGCAGGGCAAACTGCCATGGGATCTGACATTTAATTATCTCGGACAATTGGATAATATTGCAGGTGTCGACAGCCTCTTCTCTCCGGCCGTTGAACATACCGGTGATGCCGTAAATGAAAATAATGTCTGGCAGGGACTGATGAACATAAACTGCCTGGTAAAAGGAGGAGAGTTTATAATCAGCTGGAGCTACAGTACCCGTCATTATGAAACTGCTACAGTGAATGCGCTGACCAGTCAGTTTATCCGTAATCTTCAGTTGTTGATAGGACATTGCCTTCAGCAGGAACAGCCAACCTTTACACCTTCAGACTATGGACTCACAGGAGATGTTACCTGTAAAGAACTGAATAATTTCTTTGCAGATAAAGGCAGTAACAAACCGGAACGTATATACCGGCTGAGCGCATTGCAGGAAGGCTTATTGTTCCATAGTTTATCAGATGACAAGGGCGGTTCTTATGTAGAACAGTTAAGATGCGAGATCGTTAGTCCGGATATCCGTTCATTCCGTAAAAGTTGGGACTTGCTGTTAGGGCGTCATAGTATCTTACGCACAGCGTTTTATTATAACATTTTCAAAGTTGCAGTACAGGCCGTATATAAGAATGTTTCAATTCCGCTGGAACTGATCGACTTCCGCAATGTGAGCGGTAAGGAACAGGAAGACGCACTGTTGTCATATGAACATGCGGATCTTTACAGGCAATTTAATTTTGAGCAACCTCCGCTCATGCGTGTAACATTAATACAACTGTCGGATAATAAATACCGCTTGTTGTGGACTGTCCATCACCTTGTATTTGACGGATGGTCATTGCCTGTTATTCTGGAGGAATTCTTAAATACTTATGATGAGCTGGTTTCTGGTAGCCCTGTGACAAATTATAAAGAAGATTTGTATGAAGATTATATCCACCATATAAATCGCATTTCTAAAATAGCGCAGCAGGAGTTCTGGACAAACTATATGGGGGGCTTATCGGAAAGTACATTGTTGCCATTCATTCCGGCAGGTATCGAACGTAGCAGAAATGTAGAGAAATTCAATGCACTGGAGCACACATTGAATATTGATCAGACAGCTTCGCTGCAGGCATATGCACAGCAACAGCATATCACCGTTAATACATTGATGCAGGGTGTCTGGTCTTATCTCTTACATCGTTATACAGGTCAGCAGAATATCGCTTATGGTGTAGTTGTATCAGGACGGCCGGAAGCACTGGCCGATGTTGAGCGTAGAATAGGCATGTATATAAACACCATTCCGTTGCACTCACGGATGAAGGGAGATGAGACCTTTGCTTCCTGGTTGCAGTTAATGCAGGATGGACAACTTGCAGCAAGAAAATACCAGTATACAGCACTCAATGATATACGGGAATGGACGGATGTTGCCGGAGAACTGTTTGATACCATCCTTGTATTTGAGAATTATCCGGTATCAAAAGTTATCGGTAACAGGGACTGGAAAATGGATGTATCTTTCCTGGGTAAGGAAGAGCAGACATCTAACTATCCGTTGAGCATCCGTATCGTTGTAAGGGAAACCACCTCACTGCAGTTTGTGTATAAACAGAGTGTCCTCGACCGGCAGCAGGTAAAGAATATTGCCCGGCATTTCGAAACATTATTATTGCAGATTGCTGAGAATGTTGTTACTGCTGTGAATGAAGTACAGTTGTTGTCAGAAATAGAAACACAGCAATTACTGGATTGGGGCCGGGGTGAAACAGCTAGCTATTTCCCCCCGGAAAGTAATGTATCGTCGCTTTTCTCCGCACAGGTATCTCTGACACCTGAATCTACCGCACTATTATCCGGTACATGCTCACTAAGTTATAACGCACTGGAAATACGCAGCAACCAGTTAGGTAACCACTTGCGTCAATTAGGCGTACAGCGTGGAGAACTGGTGGGCATATTTTTGGAACGGGGTATCGATATGATTGTGGCCATTTTGGGCATCTTAAAGGCTGGTGGAGCTTATGTTCCGCTGGAACCATCCTATCCTTATGAACGCTTGTCTTATCTGCTGGAAGACAGTGCCTGCCGCCTTGTTGTGAGTACAATAAACCTGGAAAGCCATTTGCCATCAGGTCCTGCAATTATTTATGTAGATGAAACCTCAACAAAAAGTACTGCATTACCGGATGCTGATATAACACCAACAGACCTGGCCTATGTGATCTATACATCAGGTAGTACGGGTCACCCTAAAGGAGTATTGATAGAACATGGTTCTGTAGTGAACTTAATCGGCAGCCAGTTAAAGACATTTGGCATTGATTCCTCAGAACGTATCCTGCAATTCTCCAATTACAGCTTTGACGCGTCTGTGGAACAGATTTTCCTTGCATTACTGAGCGGTGCTACATTAGTACTGATGGATAAACAGACACAGCTGGACCCTGTTGCTTTTGAAGCGTTATTAATAACACAACAGATAACACACCTGCATGCCACACCGGGCTTTTTGGAAATCCTTCGCCCGGGTTTGTACGGTGGTTTAAAACGAGTGATAGCCGGTGGAGAAGCCTGCAATAAATCGCTGGCAGACAAGTGGGGCAGCCTGTTGCCTTTTTACAATGAATACGGTCCTACAGAAACAACCGTAACAGCCATAGAATGGCAGGCAACAGCAGGAGAAGGAGGTGAAGACATTTTACCAATAGGTCGCCCTTTACGTAATACACACGCCTATATCGTAGATAACTATGGAGAACTGGCAGGTATCGGTATCACAGGTGAATTATATATTGGTGGTGCCGGTGTTGCAAGAGGTTATCTGAACAGACCGGAGCTGACGGCCACTCATTTCATTCTTCGCAATGGAGAGCTGGTATATCGCACGGGAGACGATGCGCGTTGGTTGCCAGATGGCAATATTGCATTTATGGGTCGTCGTGATGAACAGGTGAAGGTACGGGGTTACCGTATAGAACTGGGAGAGATCAGTACTGTGCTGCAACAGTCTCCCGGTATCTTGCAAGCCGTTGTACTATTTAATAATAAACAACTCATCGCTTATATCGTTACCTCAGAAGATTATGAGAAACCAATAGTGCTGCAGTACCTTGAAAGTCAACTGCCAGACTACATGGTTCCTGCACAGTTGATAGAAATAGAATACATACCATTAACATCAAATGGTAAAACAGATAAAAAGAAACTATTAGATCTCTCAGTTAAAGAAGACCCACAACTTTATGAAGGCCCTCGTACAGCAGCGGAAAAAAGAATGTTAGCGATATGGGAAGATTTATTAGAGGTTAAACCGCTAAGCATTCATGCTAACTTTTTCGAACAGGGTGGTCACTCATTGATGGCTGTGAGAGTTGTCTCTGCTATTCGCAATCAGTTTGGCAAAGAATTGTCGGTGGGTGCTATATTCGAATTCCCTACGGTTGCTTTGCTATCTGCAGAATTGGATATGCCGGATCACAAAGAAGTGTTACCGCCTATATCCGCATATCCACGCATAGGTCTCATTCCATTATCTTATGGTCAGGAACGTTTATGGTTTATTGATAAATTGAGTGGAAGCATCCAGTATCACGTTCCTTGGGGATTCCATTTAACAGGTGAACTGAATATAGATGCATTGGAATCTTCTTTCCGGGAAATCATAGCGAGACATGAAGTGTTGCGTACCGTGATTCGTGAAGAAGATGGTGTTGGCTACCAATTGCTGCGTGATGCAGCGGGCTGGCATATGCAGCGTATCAGCAGGAGTGAGATCATGGAAGATGTGCATGTATGGATCGGCCAGCAGGCGGAAAAACCTTTCGACCTGGCCAATGATTTTATGCTGCGTGTAAGTCTGGTCACGGTTGCTGAAAGAGAATATTACCTCTCAGGTGTAGTCCATCATATCGCCTGTGATGGCTGGTCTATCGGTATCATCGTGGACGAACTGGTAAACCTTTATGAAAGTAAACTCAAAGGCGACCCCTCTCCGTTGCAACCCTTACCGGTGCAGTATGCTGATTTTGCAATATGGCAGCGTAACTGGTTGTCGGGCGAAGTCCTGGAAAAGAAATTATCTTATTGGGAACAACAATTGAAGGGTGTTGCGCCCTTGTCTCTGCCGGTGGATTATCCTTACCCCGCAGAACAGCGCATTCGTGGTGGTCGTGTGACAATGATGACTGACCATGTATTGCATGAGCGTTTAGAGGCTTGTGCACAGAGGGAAGGTGTCACCTTGTTTATGCTGTTATTGGCAGCTTTTAAAGTATTATTACACCGTTCCAGCGGTCAGGAAGATATCTGTGTAGGCAGTCCTGCAGCGGGTCGTGGTCAGCAGGAAACAGAAGGCCTCATTGGATTTTTCCTGAATACCCTGGCATTACGCAGCCATGTGGACAGTAATCAATCTTTCTCTTCATTACTACAGGAAATTAAACAAACCACGTTAGGCGCTTATGAGCACCAGGAAGTACCTTTTGAGAAGATAGTGGAAGTGCTGGGCGTGGAGCGTGACCGGACACGCAACGCGGTATTCCAGGTCTGGCTGGTATTACAGAATATGCCGGGTGGAGGAGAATTAAGATTAGGAGATGTAGAATTGGAAGGAGCTGGATCTGCAACGATCACCTCACAGTTTGAACTGAACCTTGATATTACCCCTTTTAGGGATGGTTTACGTTTATCACTGACCTATTGCGCTGATCTTTTCAATGAACCGACAGTCACCCGTATGCTGTCTCATTACCAGCATATACTGGAAGCAATTGCATCAGAAATGTCACTGCGTATCGGGTCGTTGCCGATGTTATCAGCAGTAGAAACACAGCAATTACTGGGTTGGGGCAGGGGTGAAACAGCCAGCTATTACCCCCCGGAAAGTAATGTGTCATCCCTTTTCTCCGCACAGGCATGTCTGACACCTGAATCTACCGCACTATTATTCGGTACAGACTCACTAAGTTATAACGCACTGGAAATAAGAAGCAACCAGTTAGGTAATCACCTGCGTCAATTAGGTGTACAGCGTGGTGAACTGGTGGGCATATTCATGGAACGAGGCATCGATATGATTGTGGCCATTTTGGGCATCTTAAAGGCAGGAGGAGCCTATGTTCCGCTGGAACCATCTTACCCTCATGAGCGTTTGTCTTATCTGTTGGAAGACAGTGGTTGCCGGCTGGTTATTAGTACAATGGATTTAGACAGTCATTTGCCATTAGGGCCGTCGATTATTTATATAGATGAAGCGTCAACAAAAAGTACTGCATTACCAGATGCTGGTATAACACCAACTGACCTTGCTTATGTGATCTATACATCAGGAAGTACCGGTCACCCGAAGGGAGTGCTGATAGAGCATGGTTCTGTTGTGAACTTAATCGGCAGCCAGTTAAAGACATTTGGTATTGATTCCTCAGAACGTATCCTGCAATTCTCCAATTACAGTTTTGACGCATCTGTAGAACAGATTTTCCTGGCATTACTGAGTGGCGCAACACTGGTACTGATGGACAAAAAAACACAGTTGGATCCTGTTGCATTTGAAGCGTTATTACTAACACAACAGGTAACCCACCTGCATGCTACACCAGGCTTTTTAGAAACCCTTCGGCCTGGTTTATACGGTGGTTTAAAACGAGTGATAGCCGGTGGAGAAGCCTGTAATAAATCACTGGCGGAGAAGTGGGGTAGCCTGTTGACATTCTATAATGAATACGGTCCCACAGAAACAACTGTCACAGCCATAGAGTGGCAGACAACAGCAGGAGAAGCCGGTGAAGACATCCTACCAATAGGTCGTCCTTTAGGTAATACGCGTGCTTACATCATAGATAACTATGGTGAACTGGCAGGTATCGGTATCACGGGAGAGTTGTACATCGGTGGCATACAGGTAGGTCGTGGTTACCTGAATCAACCCTCGCAGACAGCCAGTCATTTTATTCTTCGCAATGGAGAGCGGGTCTATCGTACGGGAGATGATGCACGTTGGTTGCCAGATGGCAATATTATGTTTATGGGCCGCGGGGATGAACAGGTAAAGGTACGAGGCTATCGTATAGAACTGGGTGAAATCGGTACTGTGCTGCAACAGGCACCCGGCATCAGGCATGCCGTTGTGCTGTTGAATAACAAACGGCTAGTAGGTTATATAGTAGTCTCAGAAGATTATGAGCAGGCAGTTGTACAACATTACCTGCAAAGCCAGTTGCCAGACTACATGGTACCGGCACAGTTGATAGAAATAGAATACATACCATTAACCTCGAACGGTAAAACGGATAAAAAGAAACTGCTGGATCTGTCGGCTGTTAAGGAGGAAACACAACAGTATGAAAGCGCCCGTAACGAACTGGAAAAGCTGTTGATAGACACCTGGGAAGAACTGTTAGGCGCGACCCGTATCAGCATCCACGATAATTTCTTCGAATTAGGGGGAGATTCTATCATTACCATCCAGGTTGTAAGCCGTGTTCGTCGTCATGGTTATGACTTGCAGGTAGTTGACCTGTTCGAACACCAGTCTGTGGCCAGCCTCTCGGCATGTATCCTGGCCCGTGGTACGAGTAACATGCTGAGAGGAGAACAGGGCTTACTGACAGGAGAGAGTGGCTTATTACCTATCCAGCAGCAATATTTTGCATCCTGTCCAGAGGAAGTATCCCACTTCAACCAATCGCTGTTATTAGGTATAGACAAGTCTTTCCTTGGTCCTTCGCTGGAACATGCATTTACTTTCTTACGGGAGCACCACGATGCCTTACGTTTTACATATGAGCAAATAAACGGCAGATGGATACAACATTATGGAACATCCCCTAAAATACAACTTTATGAATTGAATCTGAGTGGATCAACAGACTTCACCACCAGTCTCTTGTGTCATGCAGAAGAATACCAATCGAGTCTTGACATCCGCAAAGGAGATGTGCTAAGATTGGTCTTGATCCAAACACCCTCTTCCTATAC
>NZ_WRXO01000017.1 GCF_009758125.1 Chitinophaga oryziterrae | reverse complement strand
CTTGGTGCAGTGGTACACTTTGCACTGAAATAACCTAAATCGAACCATTAAAAATGGTAAACTTTGAACTGAAACGCTGGTAAACTATGGACTGAAATCAGTGGTAAGGTATGGGCCGTAATATCCATTTGTGATCCTGGCCGCAGCACAGAGTACTTTAGGTGTAGTAGCCGCTGGTATAGTATAGAGGAAAGCCTGTTCTCCCGGATTTATTATTTTTTCGTTTATAACAGGTAATTCGGGATCAAAGAGATCTATCATTTTTCCTTTTATACTTACCGGTGTTTTATCCGTATTTTCATCTAATACGGACACTATTTTATAAGGCCCTCTGTCTAGAATAAAGTTGTTTTTTGTCTGCCAGCCTTTGCCGTACGATATTTTTACCAGCGCTACATAATCACTATCCTGATCAGGGGCTAACACCAGTTCTTTAGGATCTTTTCTTACTATTACCACTTTGTCTTTTAATCTTCTGAAAAGATCTTCTGAAGGAGCTTTATAAGTTAACCCATTACTATTCCACCATTCTTTTACTTCCTGGAAAGGATCATTGTCTCGGCCTATATAAATCAATTTACCGCCTTTGTTTACCCAGGCTGCCAGTTGTTGATGTACTTTCTGTGAATAAGGCTTCATATCCGAATAACTCATGATCAGCACTTTAATATTCGCTAATGCATCAGGGAAACCGAGGTTTTCCATGTGTACAGTCTGCACCGGGATCCCTCTTTTCAGCAAGGGCATTACCATACCGTAGAAGTTGGATAA
Organism: Chitinophaga oryziterrae; assembly: GCF_009758125.1. Classification (GTDB taxonomy): domain Bacteria; phylum Bacteroidota; class Bacteroidia; order Chitinophagales; family Chitinophagaceae; genus Chitinophaga; species Chitinophaga oryziterrae. The sequence continues at coordinate 70,948 of NZ_WRXO01000017.1, read as the reverse complement.
CTGCGGATCTTCGTAATCTTTATGGGTAGGGAATCGCTGAAACATAATTGAATTGCCTAACAATACGCCTATTCCTGGTGTACCGGACACTTTGTTGGTTGATTTAGGCATATCATTCAGTGTGTTTACCATCACCTGCATCTGAGTCGCGTAGGCAGAGGAGATGTGCTGCAATGAATCCGTATTCTCTACTTTAAATTTGCCCAGGTAAATTCTGTTGGGCCAGGGCATTACTTCATAATGATCTACGTTTGGGTACATCAGTTGAGCCGTAAACGTAGCCTGGTAATTACGTTTGTAATCGTCCCATGATCTTGGCCTGTCTTCTATAGGATCTGTGAGGAAGTAAACGTCTTTATGCGTAGGTGCGATCATGGAATATAAAGTACCGTATTCCATAAAAGCGTTCTCAAATACGCGTTCTTTTTTTACGCCATTGAAATATACGGGTTCTCTGGAGGTGCCTGTCCATACCTGGGCAATATATCCATCCATACCTGGTAATGCTGCCAAACTGGCTTCAGGGCTTACGATCTGCCATGCTGCATAGTTTAACAGCGAATGCGTAGGTACGTAACATTTCACCTTTTTATGGCTGTATTCGGATACGTAGAGGAATACTTCTTTCAAAGCATTGAAATACAACTGGTACTTTAGTTTAGAAGATAAGTAAGTGGCTTCCGGAGATTTATCCTGTGCCATCCAGGGGAACCCGTAGAATTTCTGCCATTCTTTCTTAAATGGTTCACTGTATCCTCCTCTTGCCCAGAATTCTGGTTCTTCGAGGTAAATGGCCGTTACTCCTTCGTCGATTGCCTTTTTTACCCTGGACTTCATGTAGGTGATATAAGATTCCGTGGGTACTATGTAAGGAACATCCCTGCCATGTCCTATTACGTGACCGTTGATATCTGTCTGGCTTTCTTCCCAGTGGGTCTTCCCGTCGAATTTTCCGGAGAAGTAATCCTGGTAATTGCCCCAGGCGATGCCTGTCATGAACTGGATACCGTATCCTTGTTGTTTCCAGGATGTAAGTCTGTCGTGGAAGGTGCTGTCCATGCCATATAACATTACAACGTCTGCGCGGACGTCGTATTCGGGTCGCCATTTTTCGGCGATCTGAAAGGTTGTTTTTACTTTTTGAGCATGGGAAGTGACTGCTGATAATAGCAAAGTTGCTAATACGCCAAGTTTTTTCATGATATTATGTTGAGACCAGGGGTAAAATATAAAATAATGGGGAGAATTTGCATTCAGGAAAATCATTAAATTGCTGTATGGCGAAATTGATTGGATCTCCGCCCTTTGTAGGGACACAAGACGGCCTCACTATTTATCAGTTAGAGGGTGAGCAGTATTATGTGCGTATACAGAGTTCCATTACCGGTAAACGGATTAAGAAAGATAAAGCTTTTGCGGGGTTCCGGGATAGTTCCTCCCGGTTGCGTATAGCCTCCAGGATCGCTTCTGCTGTTTACAGGCAGTTTATAGTGAAGGAGTATCCTTTGTACCGGGAAATGACCGGGAAGGCTATTTTATGGCTGAAAGAAGGGAGTTCTATTCCTGTTGTTGAAGCGAGGTTACGGCAGGCGTACAAGTCAAAGTGCGCGGTTAATGAGGCGGAGAGTAGGAGGAGCTATGCTTCAGAGGTGAAGCAGCCATGTAGGAAGGTAGTCGTTAAAGGGCTATTTCATATTCCGGGTGTTTGCAAGACCGGGGTTAATGGAACCAGGAGAAGGAGGGGAGTTCATGATAAAGCTAACTATGCTAATATGTATTTGTTTATAATTAATTTTGTTAATGCATCTCATCAACATACCTATCCATAATGAGAAAATTACTAAGATATGGTGGAGTACTACGATACCATATATGCTTACTTTAAGAAATATATGCCACGGGCTTAAAATGCGGCGCAAGATTATGTTTGATTGATCGACATCCAAAGTAATTCCATGCTTACTAAAGGTACACTCAATACTATTCAGTCGGGATCTGATAAGGAAGTATATACACAAGTTACAGATGTCGCTTTATATATGGCTACCGGTGGTTTTCTTGAAGCTGCCAACCAGCTGTTGTCAGAGCTATGGAAATACAAATTGCCACATGATAGAGATACCTGGCTGGCGGATACCGCTTTTATGGTTTTATGGGACGCTGCAGGAAGTTATCCCGGTTTTACACCTTTTCCCCTTGATGATATTGAGTCTATCGAGAAGAATATACGGAGATATATAGCCGTAGACAGATGGGCTTACAAAATGCCGGATAAACCCTGGAATGAGCTGACAGATCAGGACCTGTTGAGAAAATCCTATATAACTGCTGCACTGGTAAATGTAGATGGCAGTTTCCCATCTTCCCAAAACGAACTGGAAGCACTGTCCATGCTGGAAAAACTCGCCGCAGAAAATGTAACTTCCTGTGAAGGATTCGCCCTGGGAGCAGAATTAGCCGCCAGGAATGGGAAAGCAGATACGGGCATTCGACTGGCTAAAATATGGGCCAACGGATACCATAAAAAAACACTGGGTTATCTTTTCCCCCTTCTGGCATGCAGCAGGCATGTTGCTCCAGTATTATTGCAAAAGGGTATAGCTGATGAACTGAACCTTTCTGAAACAATTGTTCAGGAATTCCTTTCGCAGGCGATAACTGTTTTGGATAAACGGTTTCAGGATGGAAGGACTATGCTATACGGTGATCTCACATGGAAAGACTTGCTTCACAAAATTAGCCGGCACTCGATAGAGCTCGAAGATGGAGAATATGACGAATCAGTCAGGATTTCCGGTTGGATAGGTTTCGACGGAGCTACGGTCAGCGAAATTACTCTTGCAGAAAACAGGTTAGGCATAACTCTTCCTACAGATTATAAGCTCTTTCTCGAAATCACGAATGGTATCAGGCCATTTCCACTGAATAATCCTGCATTGCTACCTGTAAATGAAATTGACTTTATTGGCAATATATTGGATGCTGATACTTTTGACAGCCTTTCAGATTGGCCAGTTGACGACGATGATCCTGAAACATTCAAAGATTATCTGTCGAGGGGTATCATGATCAGTCGCTATCCGGACGAGCAAATGATTTGGTTGATTCCGACAACGGTTGGAAATATAACTTCATGGCAGACTTTTTTTTTCGCATACTGGCTGCCCGGGGATCAAAGATACCCGGGGTTTAGGTATTATATTGAGGAACAATTACAAAGTATAGAGGGTTATAACGAGTGAGGTTGAAATAATGATTGTTTTACGTATCGTTTAAGTGCTAAAGAGTTTTGAGTCTGCATATCTCATTCCATGATGGGTGTTGCCATTACTGGCACTGGGGCAAAAGGATTTTATAGTTTTTTATTTTTCTTCATTGTCGTACAAGTTTAACACTGTATCATATTTAGACTATAGTGTATCAAAATAGCCACTTTCCCCGGTTAACAATTTTCTCTGAATTGCCAACGTCAAATAGACCACTACACTTAGTTCGGGTATCTCCTTACACGACACGATTTCAACATTGCATTTTATGCTGCCTTTTTTGTTAAATTCTTTTGCTGCCAAAGCTTTATCTACCGTTGTCTGAAAACGATGTTTTAATCCTTTTTCTTCTGTATTATACTTAGGAAGTACGGGGCAGTAGATATACGGCTGGTTTCATTGAGTTTCGATCCTTCTTCACTTGGATTATACCCAGGAAGTCTTTGAATGGCTAGACAATCTGATCAATTTCGAACGTTTCAATCCTTCTTCTCTTGGATTATACTGAGGAAGACACTTTAACATCAGTGCCTACACCGACGAAACTATGTTTCAATCCTTCTTCTCTTGGTGGGGTTAATCACTTATCAGTCCCGTAAGATTGGTAGTTTCAATCCTTCTTATTCTGGATTACCTGTAGGAAGGCCACCGAAATGCCATGGTTCTATTAATTGATCGTAGTTTCAATCCTTCTTATTCTGGATTACCTGTAGGAAGAATACCATCAATGGCGTTCAGTTGTTGCAGGGATTCGTTTCAATCCTTCTTATTCTGGATTACCTGTAGGAAGTACTGCTTATCAACGTGTGTACTCGAAGGGATTCATGTTTCAATCCTTCTTATTCTGGATTACCTGTAGGAAGTCAAACAATCTTGTGCGCTTGCTGTACTTGCCTGCAGGTTTCAATCCTTCTTATTCTGGATTACCTGTAGGAAGTTTGATATTTCCGTCCAGTGCAATTTCTTCAAACTTGTTTCAATCCTTCTTATTCTGGATTACCTGTAGGAAGCATAAAGGATTTGGAAGAAAATGAGGCTGCAAGGGCGTTTCAATCCTTCTTATTCTGGATTACCTGTAGGAAGGGACGTTTCAATATGGTAAGCAACATCCAGTTGATCGTTTCAATCCTTCTTATTCTGGATTACCTGTAGGAAGATACCCTAAGCCTTCACCTAATGTAATAAAAGTATCGTTTCAATCCTTCTTATTCTGGATTACCTGTAGGAAGGTAAGGATATGGATAAGGATAAAGAACAAAGTATTTGTTTCAATCCTTCTTATTCTGGATTACCTGTAGGAAGATATGCCTGAATTCACAGAAGAACATGAAGAAATTTGTTTCAATCCTTCTTATTCTGGATTACCTGTAGGAAGGGTCTGTCATCAGATGCCCCCAACCGAAGCATCTGAAGTTTCAATCCTTCTTATTCTGGATTACCTGTAGGAAGTCTCACAATCACCACATGAGGTAAGACCAAATTACAGTTTCAATCCTTCTTATTCTGGATTACCTGTAGGAAGTGAATATCGTGATTCATTAATAAATTATACTGAAGATAGTTTCAATCCTTCTTATTCTGGATTACCTGTAGGAAGGTGCATTAGGCGTTGGGTATTTGGATGATGATAGATGTTTCAATCCTTCTTATTCTGGATTACCTGTAGGAAGATACAGTTGTGCGTCATTTTATAGACGGTCAAATTAGTTTCAATCCTTCTTATTCTGGATTACCTGTAGGAAGATGAATAGTGCTATCTAAGGTTTGATTTCTTACTGAGTTTCAATCCTTCTTATTCTGGATTACCTGTAGGAAGGATTGAAGCTCTCAGATACAAAGACATTGAGCTGTTGTTTCAATCCTTCTTATTCTGGATTACCTGTAGGAAGGGAAATATTCATGCTGGATTATGCCGATTATGTTGAGTTTCAATCCTTCTTATTCTGGATTACCTGTAGGAAGACGCATATTGCACAGCTCCGGCTCCATCACCCATAGGTTTCAATCCTTCTTATTCTGGATTACCTGTAGGAAGTCAAAATCAAATAGTGATTGATGGTCCATACCTCTAATGTTTCAATCCTTCTTATTCTGGATTACCTGTAGGAAGAGTGTATTGGGATAAAAGAGCATCTAAGAACATGCAGTTTCAATCCTTCTTATTCTGGATTACCTGTAGGAAGTATGTCTATTCAATATTATTCCTTCACGTAATTTTGGTTTCAATCCTTCTTATTCTGGATTACCTGTAGGAAGTAGTTACTATCGTAGATCCTACATATTGATACCATTGTTTCAATCCTTCTTATTCTGGATTACCTGTAGGAAGTTAGCCCCCGTGGTATGCTGAAACAGCCCTTCCCGGGTTTCAATCCTTCTTATTCTGGATTACCTGTAGGAAGAGCGGAACTGTGTAAGCGATATCTATACGAGTTCTTGTTTCAATCCTTCTTATTCTGGATTACCTGTAGGAAGTGGCAGACAAAAACCCAGTCACAGCACTTGAAATAGGTTTCAATCCTTCTTATTCTGGATTACCTGTAGGAAGAGGATGGACCCCTGGTATGGGAGGCATGGCTAAGGGGTTTCAATCCTTCTTATTCTGGATTACCTGTAGGAAGTCATAGTGCCTATGTGCGCCTCATCGGCGATAATCAAGTTTCAATCCTTCTTATTCTGGATTACCTGTAGGAAGATACTTTAATATACCTCTATTGACAGATGTCAGGTTGTTTCAATCCTTCTTATTCTGGATTACCTGTAGGAAGCCGTCCCCTCTCCTAAATTAATGATTCCCAACATACCAACCTACTTTACAAAGTACTCATTTTTTAATTAAACCAATATTTCAAAGAGCTTAAACAATACATTTAACCCATTTTCCGAAAGCTCAAATAATTGTATATCAATAATTTAGAAGAGTGAAATGTAGCCAAGAAAATAAATTCCTACCCGGAAAAATATTACTTCGTACAAATATTCCTATAAGTACAATCAATACATCGCTGCTTATATTTCGTCGCTTTAGGATAAAAGTTGGTATCAATAATTCTGATGATCTCGTGTGCACATTCTTTAACAGCATGCTTATCCGCATCTGTTACGGGAATTTCAACCAGTTTATTCTTACTTCTCGTATAGACTAAAAACCCTTTCTTAACAATAGTATTGAAATTATCTTCAATCAACCAGGCATAACAAAAAAGCTGTGTTTTATATGTTTCAAATACCTGATCTTCATAAACAGCAAATTTATAATCTAAAGGAGCCATTGTCCCATCTTCTAATTTAAGGACTTCATCTATTTTTCCACGGAGTAATGAGTTAGTAAGGTATTGATCATTGCATCGTTCTATAACTCCAATTCTACTTCTCAGATATTCTTTATTCTCTTCCAGTTTTCTGTCATGAAGTTCGCGTCCACGCATCACTTTGTAATTGCGTTGTTCATATTGCGGAATAGTTAACACATACTCAAAGTATGTGAACCTGGGACAATATAAATATTCTATGATATGTGATGGTGTTAATGTCATGTGTTTTAAAGAAACAAGGCCTTTACTTCGTCTGTAATGAGCTTTTTATCGAAAGCCTTACCTAGTAAAACCGTTTGTTGTAATTCATTTTTAGACATTGGAAAGATATATACAGAGTCTTTATCTTCAGCTATCAGGTTCTCTATCTGTAGTTGTAACGTATCTTTCTGATTTTTCTCCAGAGTACCAAGAAATACCGAAAACTGAACCCTATACAAACCTGCCTGTTTGCAATATTTGGCAACCTTATTACGGACGCTGTCGTTCTCAATATCATAAAGTACCCAGGCTATCATATTTAATCAGTTCGTTAGCAAAAGTATGGGCGTCCTGCTGCATAGCATTGGCTCTTGTCTGGTTTCTCCCTTTATAACGGATCGTTTCAACTTCCATGTAATTGTTTAATGCAGTAACAAGCAATTCTTTCCCTTCTTTATTGAGTGTAATGCCATTTGTAATTCCGTCTGTATGAGCTTTATTCACTTTTTTAGCAGAGCATAAACGGAATACAGTTGTTTCCACGAAAATCCTGTAAGGTTCAATAAAATCGAATACCATACTTTTTTGATTATAATCATCCCTGTGCAGGAAACCAACATAAGGGTCAAGACCTGCGATCATCAGACATTTCTCTACCCTGGAATATAAAATGCCAAACCCATAGTTCAGTAATACATTAAAAGCATCCCTGGCAGGACGCATACTTCTACCTGAATATTGGTATTGGGGAGGCAGGACATAACTGATCGTTTCAAAATATAAACGGCCGGCAGTTCCTTCCAATCCACGAATTGTGTCTGCTAACAATTCAATCTTATCCGCTTGTAAGTTATTTAAGGATAGATGAAGATTCTCTATACGCGCAATTTTGTCATTGAGATAATCTGCCATCTGAGGACGATGTTTTTTTAAATCCTTAATAAACTCAAGCTGATTGTTTATTTTCTCTCCAATCCATAGTTTCGTGAATTTAACAGCTTCAATACTCAAACTCGCCTCCAGTTGTCGTTTCCTGATACGCGTGGTACTCCCCAACTTACTATGCCATATACGTCCCATAGGATGCCCGTCTGAATGCGTGAATATAATATCAATATTATTCATAAGGGCAAGCCGCACTGCATCTGTACTCAAAGATGCAGATGTAGACATGATAATTGAACTGATCTTATGTGCAGCAATGTGTTGTTTAGATGGTACTGCGTCTTTAGAAGGTACCTTTATCTCGAACATCTCATCCTTTACATGAAGGTAAGTTCCATATGTGTTAAGGTAGATCTGCATTGATCATATCTTTATTATAGTTCCAAATCCACGGGAAGTTTGTTTCCCTAGCCCAATTGCATCCGGGAGCAGCATATTAGTAACAAATTCAGCTTCAAATGCGAGCATCGCATTATTCTTAAACCTGGTTTCTTTCTGCCCGGTGATTTTTAAATTAGCCATAATAGGACCTTCTACAAGATAATTGGCTGCTTTGCAGAAACTCAGGATATTGCCAACCAGTAATGATTTTAAATGCCTGGAGCGCTGTGTTTCATCTTCGGTTAAATAGTCAGTATAATTCTTCTGATTTAATGCCATCCACAAAGTCTCAAATCTGTAAGCATGTAAATCTTCTGAAAGCCCCATCGATATCTGACTGTTTTCTATATTCTTAGACAGTACCGGATAATGTTCACCATCAATTTCCAGCATTTTGATCCTCATGAAAAGTTGCATCAGTAAATCAGCCCCGTCATTAATGCCTACCAAAGTTGGTATGCCTTTTAGTACTTTATACTGTACCATAGGATAATGATACAGCAATTGACCGGACTCCAGGTGATTATGGAGCAAAGGAGATTCTTCTTTAAATAAATTACCCAGAAATCCTCTGAGTTTATGTGCATCCCGTGTGACCAGTTTAATTTCCGGCATCCGGATGATTGTTTGATGAAGTTGAACTGACATTGATCAAAAACTTAGAGTATTTACTGCTTCATAACCTGTATTCTGAGAAATATCTTCCGCACTATAATTGTAGAACCGGCTGGGAGACTCAAGAAGAGATAAATAGAATCCTAAAATGGACACACTGTCAAAGTCAATTTCTTTTTTATCATATGGTACCGGAACATTAATCACATAATCATAAAAACGGGATTTAAGCATAGCAAACTCCTGTTTCTTTTGAAACTGATCAGTCTCATTATTCTGATAGATATTTACATAACGCTCCCATACATTCTTCGCTTCTTCATTTAGTTGTATAAATACAGATTCTGTCTTTCTTTCCTCTATTAATGAAAATGTTCCCACATCTTTAAAATTTAAAGAACAAATACCATCAAGATACTCAGAAGAATAGCTATCAGATTGCTTTCTTACCTCTTTGAAATAACTTTCGATAAGCGGGAGATAGAATGTCTCATCAACTTCATTTATCTCCTTTAGTACGTTTTTTGTTTTCTGAATTAAATCAGCGCCATAAATCAGCGATGTAGCTTTTTTAAGCTCCTCTATTTCGTATAAATATACTTCTCCCTGTTGTAGCTTCTCTCCATAACGATTTGCTCTGCCAGCAGCCTGTATAATTGAATCTATTGGCGCCAGCGATCTGAATACAGTATCAACTGAAATATCCACACCGGCTTCTATTAATTGAGTAGAAACAATAATCTTTCGCTTACAGCTCTTTTCCTTTATGAGACGCATAATATGTTTCCTTTCATAAGGAGTGATCATCGTTGACAGATAATAAATATCTTCTGATTCAACATCAATCATACTCCTTAATACTTCAAAACATTGTTTGGAATGTTTCTTTGTATTTAAAATGATAAGTACGTCTTTATGTATATCTTTCTGAAGATAGTGATATATCTCGTCTGTAAATTCAGCTAGTGATACCGGCTTTGCTGTTTTGTTAAAAAGTCTGGTCCTGTTGAAGTATCTAAAATATTTTTTATAATCGGGGATGATTTCAATGATTTCGATTTCCGGAAGAAACATTAATGGCTGTGTTGCAGACATTAAGATGAAGTAGCAGTTATAAGTCTTTCCCAACACTTCAAATACATTTTTAACCAGTTGCCAGTACTTATATGGCATCATCTGAATTTCATCCAGTATGATGATTGAGTTTGCCAGATTAGGCAATTTCATCAAGAAGGATTTATCATTTGAGAATAGGGAATTGAATAGCTGAACGAATGTCGTGACTACTATTTGTGAATCCCATGTTTCAATGAGGAACTGACTTTTTCCTGGAGAAAGCGAAGTTTCATCCATCTTATAAACCGGCTCTGCCAGATGATGATGTTTTAATAAAATAGCAGAATCTTTGGTATTAACAAGTTCTCCATATATCTCATAATTCTGATCAATAATGGACGTGAATGGTATTGTAATAATTGTACGTTTACAATCAGGCCCTAATAGCTGTTTCATTTTTCGGGCAACAGCAAAAGACGTAATTGTTTTGCCCAGGCCGGTAGGTAATGTGAGAGAATAAATATGCTTTTCTGATGAGAATACAATCTCAAGATTATTTAAAGCACTATAATATGCCTCATTCTTTTGAATGTCAATCGTTTTTTTAGGAATGTTAAAGCCCTTACTTTCTCTGAATTTGTCTACTATGTTATCAGGGATTGAGATTTCTGAAGATAAAATTTCCTTATCAAGAATAACATCGGTTTTATCTGATAATAAAAGGCTGCTGAATAATAAATGGTGCAGGTAATAATATTCTATCTTCTCCTGAGAAGTGAAACTGTTAAAGTCACCATCCTCAATATCATCTATATAGAATTCTGGCATATCGGATAAATAAGAACCAGAAAGAATATATCCCTTGAATTTCTTTAAATCATATTGTATGTCTAAATCCTTAAGGAAAAAAGAAATAATTTCTTTAGTTTCTTTTTCTTCAAATGCCTCTACCTGTACCTTCAGCATATTGCTGTTGGAGTTATCATACAAATCAATATATAACTCTTGTTCAAAATTATCCAGTTTTCCGTGATGACGTTTTACAGCCGTAAAGACCATGTGGGCAAATAGCCTTTTGTCAATATCCGGGATTGTCGTTTTTTTCAGATATTCAATAGCTACTTCTTTAACAAAAAGAGCGGAAATTAAAGCATGACTTTTAGGCCCATTCGTTTCATGCTCAGGATGTAATAAATAGTATTGAAAGAATCTCGTTGCTTTACCAAGATCATGAAATGCGCCTGCGAGAAAGGCTAATTGTTTTATTACCTCCTTCCTTTCGGAGTTTTGGCAGAACAACTTTAATTCCCCGATTGTATTCCGGCATTTGTATGCTACCTCCCGCAAATGATCAATCAACAGCTTTGAGTCATGTGAGTAAAGGTTCATAGAAAAAGGATATTTCCCCAGTCCTGTAATTGTAATATATGTTTTGATTTGATAGCAATCGGATGACCGTTGGTTTCCATTATTATTTCTGCATACTCTGTGACAGTCCTGTCTTTTTGCATTGCTACAGGCATAGTATCTGAAGTATACTTAAAGTTTTTTGCATAATTAAAATCAACAGCATTATCCGGAGATACATTGTTAAGGTTAACGGCTGTTAATACTTCTGTAAATGTGTCAGATTCCAATTTCGCAACTTTTGCTATATCCTTATATTCTACTATAGCTGTAAACTGACTAAGCCCCAGATAAGGTGTAAAATGTAATTTATTCTCTTTAATCCTGTTACAGAGATCAATAAATAGCTTTTCGTCTTTAACCCCGACAAAGATCCTGAAGTGAGGCATTTTTAATAACTCAAATTCTATCTGTGTACGTTGTTTGATGTTAAAGAAACTGGTAGCAGCTTTTTCTGTATCCAGCAGGTTAAATGCAATATTTACCTTCTTAACAGGATTAACGATTTGTATTGCAATGCCAGTGTTGTCTTTTGAGAACAATTCAGTAACAGAGAGGCTTCCCTCCGGGTATTTTCCACCAGCAGATTCCCTTTCAACACCCAGCATAGCACCTAACAGCCCTGCAATGGCAGGACGGGTAGGTATAGTGTATGTCAAAGGGGAAGTCGTTGTGTTGAATTTCCGGAAATGACCATACTCGCTTTTGATATCGAAGATTAAAACATGATCAAATTGCATTTAGATCCAATTTTCCGTCAATAATGGATATTGCAGGAGACAATTGCAGCCTTTCGTCAAACCTCACCTCTACGGAATCAATCTGGTCTTTATTTGCTTTGAGCTCTTTAATAATGGCTGATACATCCAGTCTGAAATCAGAAAGACCTCGTATTCCAAGATCATTCTTTTCTGAGATCAGTTTTAAACGCTGCCGCAGGTTCCCTATATAAAAGGAATCTTTATAGTTGACTACCAGTAATAAAACCGGGTTTTGACCAAATTTGGAACGGGAAATGAGATTCTTCGTACCGTCCCAGATGCCCTCTTCCAGTAATGTTTTATCATCATCGGACATTTTGGAATATTGAGCAGATTTTTCATTGATCACACCGTTAAAACCGATTAAGGCATATGGTACTTTATACTCAGTACGGAAGGTAGCCTGCCCCTTTTTATCACCGGATGCAAATGCCCCTGTGCCCTGTTCTGTTATGATTTCGGTTTTATTGATTGATCTGCCCATTTGAAACTGGGTAGGGCCTGTAAGTGTGATAGAATCATTTTTCAGCGGTAGAACACCTCCGAAAACACGGATATCTATACAGGTATCCAATACCTTCTCCCTACTTTCTGAAAATGCTACTGCACGTCTTTTTCCGTCGGAAACATATTCTTTATCTCCATCGGCATATTTTGTTTCCCGGACAAAGATATCTTTCCCATTCTCTCCGTTATAACCTTTGTACTCATACCAATAGTCTCTGATTGTACGTTTCAGACGTACATCTGAAACGATAACGGTCGCATCTTCATTATCAAAACGAGGCCGGTTTTCATCAAGCGGATCGCCATTCGGGTTGGCATTCTCGATTTCATACAGGAATAAGATCTCACTTCTTTTTTTTAGCGCTTCAGCCATAAGTATATTAATTTAGAGTTGGTGTTTCTTCTTTTACTTCCTTATTTCTGAACTGGCTACCGAATTCAATGCCCGCTACAAAAAAGAAGGATAATTCATTATTAGATAATTTATTGATTGCTTCAATATTTAGAATAAAATACTGATCAATAAATTCGCGCAGGTTTGAATAAGCATAAAAGCCCTGATACTGAGATATCTTACTCAATGCTTCTTTATAGATGCTTTTTAATAATGCGGAATTTAGATTATAGCCTTTTAATTTCTTTTCGAAAGGAGTATTACCCAGGCTTGCATTCTGAATATTTAATAGTAGTCGCACTAATATGCCTACCGAGAAAATACCGATTTTGTATTCTGTATCCAGAAAACTATTATTATCTGCTATAAACCTGTTTAGTTTTTCTATATCAAAACTTGCTTTCTTTTCCTGTGGTTCAATAGTATCCATGAACGTAAAATTTGAATGATTATCGATTAGCTTTAGTTGTTTAAGATAGGAGAGTGTGAGATGTGCTTTTAGTACAGTAAGCCTGGTTGATTCAGCATAATCACCGGTTTGTATCCTGTTGTAGTTGCTGCGAATAACGGCCATGAATCGACCATATAAGGATTCTGTAGAGAATGTTTGGAGCGTAAATACTTTATGGATGAGATCATAGAAGTCATGCTCAAAGAATGTTTTCAGAACCCCGAGGTTAAATGTAAGATCAGACTTTACTTTTTTATTTGATACTGCCTCTTTATATAAACTATTTGTATTTATTTCCTTTGGAGCATCTACAAATAGTTTTTTGAAGCGCGATGGTAGTATTTCTTCCAGCAATAACTTTATCTTAATAGCCTTTGTCGTAGGATTTTCTTCGTAAAAAAGAAGATTTACATTGAAATAGTCTTCCTCCTCAGCAATCTTTTTTTCAAGTAGTTCTTCTTTACCCGTGATTTCTCCTGTTTTTGAAATATCCTTATAAAGATCTTTAAGTCTGGATACAGCCTTCTTCAGATTAGTGGTGTCCTTACTTAATAGTGTTTTCGGGATTATATAGTATGCCTTTCCATAGAAATAGCTACTTAGATTGTTTGTTATATAAGTACGGCCTAATTCAAATTCAAGGCTACAGTCAGTACAGATTGGATAGTTTTTCCAGTTATCAGCTTGTTTGAAAAATCCGCTAACCATTCCAGGTTTGTCTACAGTCGCATACTTAAAAGGAGATGCAAATCCATGTACCTTTTTATCTGACTGAAAACAGATAGAGCATGTGGCACTTGCGCCTTCTGATTTAACACCATATTTTTCGGACTTTTCTTCGGTTCCATTGTTTAAGATGATCTGTTGTATGATTTTAAAGTCGGCCAGATATTTCTCTGCACCGTTTATTATAAACAGTAAGCTTAATCCGGAAGTGTTTTTGTCTTCTTTGCCTATAGTATCATAAACAGCAGAAAGATCAGATTTGATACGGTCATAATTCTCTTTTAGCAATAGGAACTGATAAACGGCGTTTAATATTTTGAATTCCTCAACGCTTTTGTCTTTAAAATGGGAAATAAGTGCTTTGAATTGATTACCTGCAAGCGTAGGGAATTTCTTTTCTATGTCTCCGAATTTGGTAGTAAATGTGATATCCCCACCACGGGCTGAACCCTTACGGTATGCATATTTTAGATAATTCTGAGTACTTACATTTTGTATATCTACGTTTTTATAAACACACTTACAGGAATCGTCCCCTGTAGCTATTTCAAAAACGGGTAGTATCATTTTGTAATTATCTTTATCAGGAAACATATTTTGAATGAAAAGCTCGTAGGGCTCTTTATCATCCATCTCTTTTAATGCTATTTTCCCTATTTGTACAATGGCTTTATCCTGCATCTGATTTCTTTGGTATATTAACTAGGTACAGACAGTCCTTATCATAACATATCTACAGGACTATGTGATGGTATCAGCGTTTGCAAGATATGCATTGGAAATCAGAAGAAAGTTAATATGATGTTAATGGCGTAGGATTTGTTATTTAGGTCATTCATTTCTTTAACTTTTTGTCAATGATCCTGTCAAGGCTGAACCTCCCTGCTCCATAAATGAGCAATACTAACAGCATGAGCAGGTAGTACAGTGGTATTTCAAATCCGTTATTGCCTGCTTCGAAACCGTTAGCCCAATGGATGGTCCTGATGGCTACCAGCATAGTAATCATAAGGGGGATAGCAATTATCCTCGTACCCAGTCCCAGGATCAGAAATATGACTCCGGTTGCTTCAGTAAAGGCAACGAAGTATGCACTAAAAGCTGGTGCCATTAGAAAGTTAATACTTACAAAAAGCTACAAAGGACAATAAATATACGGTAATAGTTTTAATTAAAATAAGTATATTTCAATTATTAACATCATCCGTTCCCTTACAATGCCAATTGAAAGTAAACATCCAGAACCTGTAAATCCTACTTCCTCTACCGCTTCATTTAGCCCCAGATCTTCGGGCATATCCAGGCCAGCGGTTCAGCCATATCAAGAGGTGTCAAAGGATGACCCTGTTCAGATTTATGATGGAAGAGTACCGGCAATTAAACCATTTCAATTAAAACCAATCAATGCCGGGGAAAGAATTAATAACAGTACACAAGGAATAATACAATGTCATAGGATAGTGCTTCCCGATGGAAAGGAAGAAGAGGAGGACCTTACAAAGTTACCTGAAAAAGAGAATAGAAATTTATATCTTAATTGTCAGGAAAAATACAAAATAAAAAAAGGTAAAGCTATTTATATTGATGAGGATCAAAAATATCTCTATACCGTTATAAGCGGTTCCGGTAGTCACTGTGTTTTTGGAGTACTATGTAAATACACAGAATCCTTAAGCAAGGAATATAAAGAGGACGAGGATAGCAATGATGAAGAAAACTCTGATAGTGAAGAAGACACTAAAACTGAACAGAAGATCCCTGACAAAAAAGAAAGCTCTGATAGTAAAAAAGACACTAAAACAGAAAAAGAACCAGAAAAGAAAACGAATGCCGTAAAACCTGTATCAGAATTTGCAGTTTCAATAAAGATTGCACAAGAGGGCTACGGTGCGGTTGATCCAGACCCTATAATAAGTCATGTGATCATTCCTCCGGCAAGACCAGAAGGTACGTCCGGAGAGAAACACGGAGGGCATCTTACAGCATGGGTTGCGTTTACATCAGAAATAGCCCAGGCCATCCATCCTGGAATGAAAACAACTACTGCTATTGAAAAAATGAAAGCACTTGCGATTAATTTTTTTTCATTGCCAGGCCATCTCAGGAGTGGATACCTATTCGGGGTGTATGAAGATTTATATACTAAGACTTCCGAAAAACTAAAACAACTTATTTCAATAGTAGATATTGCTGAAACAAATAGAACGCGGTATTTGCAGGATTTGGTGATGGCGTACCTCGAAGCAAGAAATGCAGTTCCTTTAACTGCCGTGGCAACTAAAGATAATAAAGGGAAAGGTGAGTCTAACATTAATGATAGATTATGGGAATTTGAAAAGGACAAAGCTATTCCGCAAGGAGTAAAGCTCTCCGCACCAGCATATGCATGCGGACTATTATGGTGCCTGTTTGACGCAGAATCCGCTACTGAATATGCTGAAGTGGATTCGAAGAAACCCTCAGGTAACTTTATAGCCCTGACGCCGCAAAGTAAAGCACCTAAGAAAAAGGTCGTTGATGACTTTGATATTGAGAATATGGAGACCTGGACTTCTTATCAACGAAGAATGGTAGGGGCAATTGCTCAGCATATCATAACAATGAAGAATGCTTATCCGGGTGCATCCGGAACTGCTGATTTGGGTTCAGTGGGAAGCTTGGCGCTATTATATAAATACTTCGAGGACAGCCAGGAATTTAAGAATACCCTGGGAATCAAGAGTAAGAGTGGCTGGGAACTTGACCTGGATATAGATTCGTCAAAACTAAATCCTATGATTAATATTATGGCAAGTGTTGCTGCTGCTAATAACCCGCTTGTGAAGGATAAATGAGGAATAGTTTTGTTTAATTAGCATTACTGCTTATTACAAATATGCCCCACTCAAAGAGAGAGGCATATCTTTATACCACTTCAGCAAAAACAACCTCTTACCCCCGTTTTTTATATACTCTCATCGCAAAGATGTAAGCTATACAGCTAATTCCGACACACCATGCAAGAGCGATCCATATTTCATTACCTACAGGTTGATTTGAAAGTAGTGCACGGATAGTCTCCACTATCGGGGTCACCGGCTGATATTCGGCAAAGGCGCGAACACCCGATGGCATCGTCCTGGTGGGCACAAATGCGGAGCTAATCAATGGCAGGAAGTGAATTGGATAGGCAATTACACCGGCGCCATCCACTGATTTTGCGGACAACCCGGCGATCGCGGCGATCCAGGTCAGGGTCAGCGAAAACAGCGCGAGTATACCGGCCACGGCAAGCCATGACAATATTCCTGCCGGTGAGCGGAAGCCCATGAGGAGCGCTACCAGAATGATCACGACAAGTGAAATCGCATTGGAAACCAGAGAGGTCAGCACATGTCCCCAGAGCGCGGCCGAACGTGCAATTGGCATGGAGTTGAAACGCTCAAATATTCCCCGTTGTACATCAGTAAACAGGCGGTAAGACGTATAGCCTACACTGTTTGCAATGGCAATGAGCAGTATGCCGGGCAACAGGTAATCCACATAATTACTCGTGCCGGTTTGAATGGCGCCGCCTAACACATAGACGAATAACAGCATCATCGCGATTGGCATGATAGTAACGGTGATGATGGTGTCCAGGCTGCGAAAGATATGGCGCATGGAACGTCCAAGCATAACTCCCATATCACTGAAGAAATAATTCTTTATTGTTTCCATTTTAATTTTTCTCTTTTTTGCCGATGATCGCAAGGAATATGTCCTCCAAAGTCGGCTGTTTTTCAATATATTCTACTTGTGCGGGCGGGAACAGCTTTTTCAGGTCTGCGAGCGTGCCACTCACAATGATCCTACCCTCATGAAGAATGGCGATCTGATCTGCGAGTTGCTCTGCTTCGTCCAGATACTGGGTGGTCAGGAATACGGTGGTGCCGTTAGTAGCAAGTTCCCTGACCATTTTCCAAACCTCGATACGAGCCTCAGGATCAAGTCCGGTGGTCGGCTCGTCGAGGAAAATAATCGGCGATCTTCCAGCAAGGCTCATGGCGATGTCAAGTCGGCGGCGCATACCACCCGAATAAGTTGATGCCCTGCGGTGGGCGGCATCGGTCAACCCGAAGCGGTTCAGCAGATCATCCGCAACCTGACGCGGATTACTAAGGTGCCGCAGCCTGGCGATCATGATCAAATTTTCACGCCCGGTCAATATCTCATCTACGGCGGCAAACTGCCCGGTCAGACTGATCGACTGCCGCACATTGGCGGGTTTTGCCAAAACATCGAGTCCGTTTACGACGGCGGTCCCGCTGTCTTGTTTTAGCAGTGTGGTGAGGATCTTAACGATCGTTGTCTTGCCTGAGCCGTTGGAACCGAGCAGGGCGAAAATACTGCCCTTTTCCACCTCGAAATCCACGCCTTTCAGCACATTAAGCTGCTTGTAGGACTTTTGAAGCCCTTTCACCTGAATGGAGTTGTTTTGCATATACTTCGCTCTTTAGATAAATGTAACCTTTGACAATTCGGCTCCCAGGCCTTTGAGTTCGGCATAGGTCAGTTTATCCATCATCGCGCCGTCAAAGCAGATAGTTTTGATGGCACGGTAATATTTGTTAGTTAAGGCATAGGTCGGACGGAAAGATACATTTTTGAGGGTCGCGCCATTAAACGTGGCATCGTTCAGCGCCGCCTTATCGAACTTGACGCCAATAAAGGTCTGTCCGTCAAGGCATAGTCCCCGCAGATCGGAATACTTAAAATCCACGCCGTTAAAGACACAATTTTTAAAGACCGTTTTTCTAAGGTCTGTCTTGGCCAGTTTTACATCGATCAATTTTGCATCGGTGAATGTTGCCCCGGCAAGTCCTGATGCACTGAATGTGGTGCGTATAAGGATGGTCTTGTTGAAGCTCGCATTTGTAAGGTCATTGGCAGACAGGGTACAGTCTGTCAGGTTCGTTCCGTCGAAATTGGCTTCATGTACGTCGCTGGCGGTAAATGAGCTGCCAGTCAGGTCCGCGCCCGAAAAGTCGGAGCCGCGCAATGCACTCCCATTAAATTTCCTTTTATGTGCGGTAACACCGGCGAAGTCACTTTCCGAGAGACTGCTCCCGCTGAAGTTCGTCAGCAACTGGCGTTCCTCCCGCGAGGGGTTGGCGACTTCCTGGTCCGTTTGCTCAATGTCCTCATTATCGTCAATGGCCTTAAAAGCCGCTTCATCATACGTGGATTGGAAGTTTTCTGAAAAATAGTTAAGGTCAACACCTAAAATTTCCGCGAGCTGGTTAATTGTGACGATGTCCGGAATGGATTCTCCGCGTTCCCATTTCCCGACAGCCTGTGGGCTAATAAACAGAAGTTGGGCAAGTTGCGATTGAGACATATTTTTCTCCTTTCGTACTTTGGCAATTTTGCTGCCGATCATTTTAATATCCATATATACTGTCTTTTTTTTATTCTTTAGACATTACAAAGTTATTCTGGTCGTTCCCAAAATCAGCAAAAACGCCGAACCTTTTAGTTGTGATTCCACTACTTACTGTTGTTATTAACAACCTGTAGTAGTATATGGATTCAAATTATAAAAATTGTATCATGTCGCAGGGCCTGGCAAAAAAAAAGCGCATGTTAGCCAGAGTAGGATTCGGGGAAAGCTGGCCGGCTCTTACGGTAGAAACAATCACTACCCGGACGAGTAAGGAACCATTGACAAGAGGGAGGGGTTCGACCTCCTTTCAATTGGACTACAGCGGAATCGTAAAGGCAGATACTATGATAATAAATAAGGCGGTCAATATTTTGACCGCCTTATTTATCGCCTACTGGCAAAAATAACTCCACTTACTCAAATCCCTTTTCTTCAGCACCGCACTATACTTCTTCGTCTTCGCCGCAGGGCACACCGTAGACTGGAACTTTGTCTGCGTCATTTTGTCCGTATATTCCGTTACGAACACAGGTTTGTTCTTCGCGATGTAAGGCAGCATATCATCCTGCCAGCCCTGGTCAAATGCATCTTCTGTTAGCGCCCAGTCGAAAGAAGAAGAGAAGTCGCCGGTAAGTTCGGAGACGTTCTTCTGGCCAATGCCAAGGCCCATAGAATGTGCTAGCGTAATAATGTAAGTACAGAAGGCTTTGGTGTCTGTAATAGAAATGTCGAAGCCGGTTTCGTTCCCGTAAGCGTCCAGGTTATCCGGTTCAATAGCATCAAAGCCTTTCTGCCGGATCATAGTGAAACGGGATATCAGCCATGGTTTCATGCTATCTAACTTGCGGATATCCAGCCACCTTTCATCCGGCCATTCGGGATAGATTTTACCAATGACAGACGGCGGAAGAAGCGCACTATCCGGACGGTAGTTTTCAAGTGTACCTACGGAGACGTAAGCAATGACTTTCCTGCCTTTAGCATGTAAGGCATCAACCGTAGCTTTGGAAGTTTCAAAAGCGTCGACATCTACAACGTCTGTAGAGAAAGTGTCTGTGGACGAAATGTTGCTCAGGTCCCAGTCGAAGGTGACACCGGCAACAGGTTGCCACCAGGTAGCAGCATTCCTTTCAGGATCAGGGACAGAAGATGTTTTGCTACAGCCGGATAAGATAATAAGACCAGCAATAAAATGCATAGGTTTCATAACAAAATAAGTAACTCAGGTTTTTATAAGATATGTCGGGGCAAAGATATAAAAAAAGTAACCCCGGCAATTACGCCGGGGCTACTAACTAAAAAAAACCACTACTTATTCGGACAAACATCCGTTACTGAAAATCCTACTGCCTTTACACCATACCATGGGAACAGGGTAGAACTGTCCCTGATAACACGTGAATGTGCATATAGACTTACGGTGTACCCGCAATTATCCAAACCGGAAACATTCAGGCTCCATACTGCATTAGCGTCACCATCATCGGCGTTATTGCCAAGGTTGCCTATATCGCCTGCATTGGGCAATGCATCGTAATAACGGCTCACCGGATTGGGCACAATCCCATGTGTATGAGAAGTAGGTTGCAGATCAAGTCCCCATGATGCAAAATACGGATGTACTGCCCGTAAATGACCATTGATGATATTATTGGAAGGCGTTTTATCATAACAATGACAATCTCCGCCATCAATTACCAGGTCGAGTGTTTTGGTAAAATCGACAGTCGCTGTGGCGAGTGGGTTGATGGTCATGTGTACGTTACAGATAATGAGGGAGAAAACATCCTTCACTATTTCATTGCCATTTGCATCTGTATGCGTAAAACGGATAGTGTAAGTACCATCGTCCAACCCGTCCGTACTCCAGCCGGCGAGGTAGTTGGTTTCATTATAAAGGCCGATAGCAGGATTCGCTTTATAAATGTACCAGCCGCCAACAGCAGATTGTGTATCGGTGAATTCGAGGTTCGGATTAGGTGTGAAATCGATCATCGGAAAGCTTTCCGTATTGGAAACGGAAGCATAAGTGCTGTCTGATGCACCGTATTTCTTGTATTCGATCTTGTATTTAATGATACCATTAAAACCGTTGCGGTCAATGAGACCATTGAAGCTCACCCAGCCACCGTAAGGACGGTTGTTGTAGGATGTTGGGTTGGTCAGGTCGGAGTTAACGAGGAAGGTACTGGCACTGATTAAATCGCGGTCCACACCCCCTACGAATGTCAGTTCAGCGTCTACGTGAGGCGACTGGCTCGGACGGATCTGTACTACCGCATCTTTACGGTTACCCCAGGTATTGAGCAGGTTGGGGTTGGTCGTAGATGGAAGCGACTGCCATGACAACACCGCACGTATACGGATAATGTTTGGCTGGGTACAGCTCTTAATATGTCCTTTCAGGTCAATGGGCAGGTCTATATTATAACAGAGACCATCAGCCGGAATATTGCTGATATCATGTACCGTAATGCTGGAAGTACCCAGGTATTGATCGAATGTACCGTTATTGTCCCAGTCGGCCCAGAAAGCTACATGTTCCTGTGAACCGGCATGACAAAGATCTCCGCTGAAACCGCTATTCTTCTTGATCTTCACAACAGCGCCGAGCGTATCTAATGCGGTATTTAAGCCTACACATTGCAGTTCTTCGAAAGTTACATCTGCCTGGTCAACAGGTTTCAGGATGAACTCTGCAGCCGCCTTAAAATCAATTTTTAGCTTTTGGATGTCATAGAGGTTATAACTGGCGGCCTGTACAAATTTAGTACCGTTGGCAATAGCGGGCGCAATGGAAGAAAAGAAGGTACGGTGATCCGGAACACCCGCACGTTTGTACGCTTTATAATAGGTCTCTATTGGCGGCAACGGTGGAACTGGAATATGTACCTGTTCTTTAAGATCGATATTCGCCAGGAAATCCGGTTTCTCTTTTACATTCAAAGCTGTAAAGATATCGCCCCAGAGGATGAAACTCCTGCGCTTCAGCTGGATGTTCACATCTTTTACATTACCATAATATGGAGCAGCATTCGGGTTGGAAGAAGGGATCGTATTCCATGATAATACTGCACGTACAGTTGGAATTACCGCTGTCTGGCAGTCCAGGAATTTACGGTACTTTTCATCATTGATGAATAAGTGGGTCATGTATTTGAGTGGATGCTGAGGACCGGGAGGCGCCTCTGAAATATCGGCTACTTTAAAGCTGGAATAACCCATATCCTGGAATCCGCTGCCATCTTTGAAATCAACAAAGAAACGCACGTATTCCCTGGAGCCGTTAGAGCAAAGTCCGCCACTGTAACCGGTAGACTGCTTGATACTGACAATCGCTTCCAGCTTGCCTTTTTCGGGATTGTAACCTACACAGGTAATTTCTTCCCAGTAGCTGATACTGTTAATCTGAATGTCCTGTGAAAATACTTTGTTCAACAGGAAGGTCTGCCGGTTGAAGAGGAGTTGTGATAATTGTTCCGGAGACTGATCGGGAATTTTTAAACTTTCCATAATTTTTTTTTTGGAGGTAACTGATAATAAAATGGAATTATGATTTGGGGTAATGGACACAAATTTAGGCGGGATATAAATGAAAGGGTAGGGTATAAATACTTCATCTATTACGTATTTATACGTTTTCTTACAAATGATTTTTGTTTTTCTACGTGAAATCCTGCACTTTAGACAAAACAATTAACATGATTTACAAAACATATGTGGCAGAAGCAGGGAACGCGGCAGAACTTACAGAGAAGCTGGATACTTTCTTTGCTGCCAACGAAGGAATAGAGATCGTATCAACGGATCAGTCTCATGGGGCTTCTATATTGTTTACTATTATATATAAACAACCGGCAGAGAAAAAACAGGTGGGTGGTTTTACAAGAAGAGAGTAATGCGCGCTCAATATCATAGCCCGGTTAGGATTAGCTTGTTTGTAGAAACAGGCAACTCCTAACCGGGCTTTAAGCTGATCTTTTTATTTATCTGAAGTTCTTTATATAATCTGCCAGATCTTCTTTAGTCCTGGAAAAACTGAACACTTCGTTAATCGTGAAATAATTATTCCTGTCTAATGTTCTGGCGTAAGCATATTTAGCAAAGTCCAGTTTACGATCTTCAAAAGCGAATAGTTTAACGAGTTCTTTTACCTGCGCTGTAGTAAAATAATTATTATCCGCAATCTGCTGTGCTACTGTCATACGGGTATTATCAAAGCTCTCTTTGCGGATAGCTTCTCTGGCCATAGCAAAAGCGTCATCAGACATCTGCTGTGGCGCGCGTGGGTTATTGTACCCCTGCCCGGGGCGGTTATCATGATTATTCCAATCCTTTCCGCCATTCCCCCGATCCATATTATCATAATAATCCCCTCTGGTTAAAGGCTGTTCATCTACCAGTGTCTTACCAAACCTGTTCACTACAATATCTGTATAATACTGAGATTTTATCAGCAGATTAGCATTATACACCTGTTGTCCATAAGCGGCATTATTCCATCTCTCTTTTCTTACGAGGAACAATTTTACAGAATGATAACCAGGAGCCAGATCTTCTATGGTCAGTGAATTATCCTGACAAATATAATTCCTGTCATCGATTACGGCACGAATAGCGCCGTTGCCAACCATCGTAATACTTAATTTACTCTGTGCCTGCACGGCCATAGAAATAGTCAGAAAAAGGCATAGCAAGGGGACATAACTAACTTTCATGGTATAGGTTTAGGTATTAAATAAAATTTATATGCTAAAGTAGTCCTTTTACCTGATTTATTGTTATTTTGCGCAAATGCATGGAATCAGGTATATAGATGAATTTATCAGCTCACCGGAAGACCTTTTCAGATTATTGAGAGATAATGTGATATGGGATACCCGGATGGCTGCACGAAGAACGGCTAGTTTTGGCGTTGCCTATAACTATTCCCAGATCCATTATCCTGATACGCCATTCATTCCGGAGTTGATCAATATCCTGAACAGGATTGACGACGAACTGGGTTTTGAGCCCAATAACTGTCTGATTAATTATTACCTGGACGGAAGTTCAAAAATGGGATTTCATTCAGATCAGATTGATATATTAGAAGATAATACAGGCATTGCGATTTTATCTGTAGGAGAAACAAGAACGCTCAGGTTCAGAAATATACAGGATAGAAATGAAGTGGTGGATTTTGAATTACCTTCCGGATCATTGATCTATATGACACAGGAAGTACAGCATGTATGGCAGCATTCCATCCCTGCTGCAGATACCAATGAAGGGAGGATGAGCCTTACCTTCCGGAAAATGAAATTGTAACAAATTTATTGATTATATCAGATATTTGAATTAATTTACTTTTCATATAGTACGCAAAACCTGATAATCGAAAGTAAATACCCCAAAGAACGAGCCCCCCAAAAGGTCCACCAGCAGAATGTAAGAATCAATAAACATTTACCCCAAAGGAATAACGCCCATTGAATGATTCGGCTATGAATACATAGTACAACATTGTTTTTTTATTATCACAGCTCTTTACTGCCGGAAGGATCTTCCGGTGAAGGATTCCTTTATTGTTTAAGACCTTAAAAAATAAACGATGGAACCTGTCTGGTCAAAGTTCGATAATGAACTTGCCGATATCTACAGTACTTATCTGGCACTTAAATCCACGCCCGTTACTCCCGGACAATATCTGCATACTGCTTTAAAAAATAACCCGGAAGAAATTTTCCTTACGCTGCAATACAAAGGGAGCCTGCAGGCGATTGAAGCTGCAGGGTTTAAAACGGCTTCTGTTGAAAGGGAAGGTGTGGCAAATGGTCATGTGATGTATGAACAACTGGGAGATTTGTCGGCTCATCCTGATGTCATAAAGCTGGTGTACGGACATGAAATGCACCCCAATATAGATACCAGTACGCTGGAAATACTGGCAAGAGGAACTACGGCGGGTACCGGTTGTATATGGTCTGTAGTACCATCTACCGGTGTATTTACCGGAATGACAGGTGAGGGAGTAGTGATAGGTATTATAGATACCGGTATTGATTACAGGCATGAATCTTTTCAGAAAGAGAATTCTACAGATACCAGGATCTTCAGGATCTGGGACCAGGGGTTAGTACCTGTAGCCGGAGAAAGTTCTCCAGCTGTGGGATTATTATCTGCAGGTCCTACTTATGGTGTTGAATATACAGAAGGCAATATTAACGGAGCGCTGGCTACGCCGGCTACTTTCAATGTGCGTACAAGAGACTGTAACAGTCATGGTACACATGTAGCAGGCATTGCTGCGGGTAACGGTAAGCAGAAGAACTTTTCAACAGATCCCCGCTTTGTATTTACAGGTGTAGCACCGAAAGCAACGCTGGTAATTGTAAAGATGCTTTACCCGGAGATTGATCCAGGTGTTAATCAGGTAAAGCGTTTTAAAGATGCTGTTTCTTATATTCTGAATGTTGCAGGTGCCAGACCGGTAGTGATTAATTGCAGTTTTGGCCGTGATACAGGGCCACATGATGGTCTGGTGGAAGATGGTATAGATGGGCAGGAGATATTCCTGGAATCTACATTTGCCGCAGCTACCGGTAAGATCTGTGTGTTTGCTGCAGGCAACAGCGCCAGGCACAGACAACATGCTATTATTACAATACCTGCGGGGGGGGCTATAGAAATACCCTTTGATTTAGATGATCCCCGTAGCTCCAGAAGCGATTTTAATACCTGCGCCACGGTGGAGAATACCTTACCGTTGGGACTTGATTTGTGGTACAATAATAGTGTGGCAGGTGTAACCATCGGGATGAAGCAACCTCCTCCGGATGCTGCTTTTCATCCCAGTCCCGGAGTGGCAGTGGGAGCTGCTTTATTCAATCATCCTAGTGCTGCAAACAAGGAGTTTTCAATCAGTCATACAACGACAAATGTTACACGTAATGCGAGTCCATTGTCGCGCAAGCACATTTCTGTTACGATCTTTCCTAATGGACTTATCCATCGGAATGGCCGTTATACGGTTAAACTTACCGGTCCTGCGGGCGCTGTTATCCACTTATGGTGCAGACAAGCCAGAGGATATCAGATAAAGCTGGCTCCGGATGCGGCGATTCCCGCCGGAGTAAATGTGACGGATGCCAATACGATCAGTGGGCCGGCACATACACCCAGTGTAGTGACTGTAGGTGCTTATGATGATGCAGATGGTCATATGGCCTGCTTTTCTTCACAGGGGCCATTAGTGGATTACTCCGGCTCCGGAGTACTGGCAGCCAAGCCAGAACTGTCAGCGCCCGGTGTAAAGATCTGGTCTGCCAAAAGTTATCATACAACAGCGGAGCCTATGGGTTCTGTATTCTTTGCCATACGTGATATACTGGGCGGGTATACTCAAAAAGGCGGTACCAGTATGGCGTCTCCGCATATTGCAGGCGTAGTGGCGCTGATGCTGCAAAAGAAGTCTACCCAGACAGTGGCCGAGATCAAAACCGCTTTACAGTCTACTGCGCGCGCCCGTCCGCAGACATTCCCTGCAACAGAGACATGTCCGCAAACAAGTGCAGGTACGCTGCCGGCTACTCCGCTGGTATCTGCCAGTATAGCCGGCAGCGGTAAGGTAGATGCAAATCATGGATGGAGCATTATTGTACCCTAAGAAAGCATTCAATTATGGCAGGAAAAGATACTATCGTACGCATCGCTACTTCCCTGGCTAAAGCCCTGGGTGGCGGCGCTTCCTTCTTTGATGATTTCAGCACCCAATCACTGGGACTGAAATTACCCGATGCCGTGTTACAGACATCCGCGGTGACCAGTGCGCAGAAACAGGGATCGTTTGCAGCAAACGCGCTCACCAAGGCGGCTACTGACCTGGAAACTGCCGTGGCGGCTGATGATACGGCTGCTATCATTAAAGCCATATTTGATCTGGGACAAAATCTCGTGGCTTATTTCTCTGCTATTGGTAACCTGGTATCTGCTGTTTCGGGGAGTATTAATGCCGGTACTATCCCTGATAGCAATGACCGCGCAGCTGCTACTGCACTGATAGCTATACTGGGGAAAAAGATCGCCGATGGTATTATCATCTCTGCTATTGAAGGGTCTGTGCCACAGGTGATGTTCGGACTGAAAATATTAGGTCTGGCCGAATGGCAGTTCACCCCCGCAGATACAGGCAATAACCTGAGTAACGCCTATGTGAAAAAGGGATTGTACCTGGAAAGGATTAAGGGGTTGATCAATGATCCCGCTAAGCATTTCAAAGATTATGTGAAATGGGGAGATCCATCCTTTGATCCTACCAACAGCTTTAATACACTGTTAGATTTCTTTGACGCAGAAGATGCAGTAGTTGTAGGCGTGGTAGATGGAGATCCTTATTTTCAATATGGGAATTTCCGGGTGCGACGACTCTCCGGCGGATTGCAATTCGAATTTAAACTATCCTTTACAGAAAGCGTTGGCGCCAGGATAAACCTCAATGATCAATGGGGCATAGGTTTCTCCGCTCACTTTGGTCTGGATGGCCAGATTGCATTAAAGGTGGCTCCACCACTGAACTTTGAACTGACACCTCCCGGCGCAGATGTATCCGGTGATATAAAACTCTTCCTCGACCGTAACGAATCTGCCAGACCCTTTGATATCATCGGCAACAATGGACTGATCAATCTCTCTGCTACCAATGTAGCAGCAGGTGTAGGATTATCTGCCAGCTGGGATATCGGGAAACACGCTGCTATCGTAGAACCGATGATCTTTGCGGAAATCACAGGCGCTACCCTGCGCATTGGTTCTGCAGATGGCGATGGCTTCATTGCAAAACTGCTGGCCAGCGCAGATATAGAAGGCAATTTCGACCTCGGACTGGAATGGCTGGCCAGTAAAGGACTACGTGTAAAAGCCAGTGGTGGTATAGAAATCGCGCTGCCTATACATAAGCAGTTAGGTCCGTTGGAAATAGATACCATTTACCTGGCTTTAAAGATACTGACAGATGGTACGCTGTCCCTGGAAGCCTCCGCAGGATTTAAGGCCATGCTGGGCCCTTTATCGGCGGCTGTGGAGCGTATAGGTGCTAAGATAGACTTCTCCTTCTCAGATAGTAACAGTGATAAGTTCGGGATGTTTAATGTAACGCCGGGCTTTAAACCACCTAACGGGGTGGGACTGGCCGTGGATGCCGGTGTAGTGAAAGGAGGCGGATATCTCTTCCTGGATTATGATAAAGGCGAATATGCCGGTGCTTTGGAACTGACATTCAGTGAGATCGTCTCCTTAAAAGCCATCGGTATCATCAATACTAAAATGCCGGATGGTACACCGGGATTTTCTTTACTCATCATCATTTCAGCGGAATTCGGTACCGGTATACAACTGGGCTTCGGCTTTGTATTACTGGGCGTAGGCGGCTTACTGGGGCTCAACAGGAGAATGAACCTGCAACCCCTGGCCGAAGGTGTGCGCAGCGGTGCTGTAAACGGCATCATGTTCCCTACGAACATCGTAGAGAACGCGCCGCGCATCATCAGTGACCTGCGTACCTTTTTCCCGGTGGAAGAAGGGAAATTCCTGATAGGGCCTATGGCTAAACTGGGATGGGGGACACCGGCGCTGGTGACGGTATCATTAGGCATCATCATCGAGATCCCCGGTAATATCGCTATCCTGGGTATTTTAAAAATAGCGCTGCCAACAGACGAAGCTGCGATATTAAAACTACAGATCAATTTCATTGGTGCAATAGAATTCGATAAAAGCAGGCTCTGGTTCTTTGCCAGTTTGTACGATTCCCGTATCCTGTTCATTACACTGGAAGGGGAAATGGGCTTACTGGTAGCCTGGGGTAGTGATGGTAATTTCGTGGTGAGTGTAGGAGGTTTCCACCCTGCATTTAATCCTCCGCCTTTACCATTCCCTTCTCCTGCAAGGCTCTCCCTCAATGTTCTCAATGAGGACTGGGGGAGGATACGTGTGATGGCTTATTTTGCTGTTACGTCCAATACCGTGCAGTTTGGCGCAAGAGCTGAATTATACTTCGGATTCAGTGCGCTGAACATAGACGGACATATTGCGTTTGATGCATTATTCCAGTTCTCGCCTTTTTATTTTATCATATCATTATCCGCTTCTCTTTCTGTGAAAGTATTCGGAATAGGACTGTTGAGCGTAAGAGTGGAAATGTCGCTGGAAGGGCCTACGCCTTACAGGGCCAAAGGAACAGGTTCTATTTCCCTGCTGTTCTTTGATGTGGATGTTGACTTCGACTTTACATGGGGTGAAACACAAAATACAGTACTGCCTCCGATAGCTGTTATGCCATTGCTGAAGGCCGAATTCGATAAGCTGGTAAACTGGAAGGCTCAATTACCTGCCGGTAATAACATCCTGGTATCATTGCGTACAATAGATGCTGCTGCCGAACTGGTATTACATCCGGTTGGTACATTACAGGTAAGCCAGCGTTATGTACCACTGGGATTAACACTCAATAAGGTTGGTACACAGAAACCCAGCGATGCGACGATATTTACCGTTAGCGCAACAGGACTGAATAAAAAGAATGATGTACAGGAAGCATTTGCCATGGCGCAGTTCCAGGACATGGATAACGCTACCAAATTATCCCGCCCGTCTTTTGAAAAAGAAAACGGCGGACTGGAACTCTCTGTTGCAGGTCATTCTGTAGCTAGTGGTAAAGCAGTGAAACGCATCGTACGGTATGAATTAATAGTGATAGATACCAATTACAAACGCTTCTTACGCCGCTTCTTCAACTTCTTCAGTGGTGCCCTGTTCAATCATTTCCTCAAAGGAAATGCCGTGGCAAAATCTTCGCTGTCGATGAAGAGCAGCAAACAATTGCAGCCTTTTGATGAGAAAGTACAGGTGGTACAGGGCGGTTACGCTGTAGCCAGTGTGATGAACAATAAAGCAGTGGCCACTTTTGCCAGTGAAGCCCAGGCAAGGGAATATATGCAGCAACAAAGCGCTAACCTACAGGAAACATTACATGTTATTCCACAACACGAATTAAACACCGCAGCATGAGCGAGACTATAGCCACATATACTTTTCTCCCCTGGCTACGGCAGGGCGTTGCAAACAAGATCACTGCGGCCGATATGGACCCTGCCGTAAAGGTTCGCGCTACCATCAATGTGGCGTTGAAGATCGACGGGGATGGAGGCGCTATTACAGAGGCTATCTCCAAAGATATACAGTTGTATGGCCCTGGTGATATAATAGGGATCGATTCCAGGGCTATCGTAAAAAATGAACCACATAACTGGATCACTAATTTTGAGCCGAATTACCTGCCTTATATTGAGTTTTACGATGAAGATTTCCCCTGGAGATATACCCCCGCTGCTCCGGATACTACGCGCGACAGACTACGTCCCTGGATAGCGCTGGTAATTATAAAAGAAGGGGATTTTGAAGAGGGAAAGAATATACAGGGAAAACCGCTGTCGTTTATCACCGTAGATAATGCGGCTACGAAGTTCCCGCCCGCAGAACAATTATGGGCCTGGTCGCACGTACATGTAAGTGATAGCCTGATGACAGAGATATCAGGTTTACCAGCCAATAAAGACCAGATACTGAATAATTTCACACAGAAGGTGGGGAGTAATCCTGATATCGCCAGCAGCCGTATCATGTGCCCTATCAAACTGGAAGAAAATACAGCCTATCATGCGTTTCTTATTCCTTCATTTGAAACAGGCAGGTTAGCCGGATTGGGCAAGAGCATGAACCCCGCAGACATACCTGCTCCTGTGCATGCTACTCTTTCTGCCTGGGCCGATTATACCGGAAAGGATGAACCAGCCAGCTTCCCGTATTATCACCGCTGGTATTTCAGAACAGGATCTGTAGGGGATTTTGAATACCTGGTAAGACTGCTGCAACCCAGACCGGTAGATAAAAAAGTAGGCCGTAAAGATATGGACGTACAGGACCCCGGCAGTAACCTGCGGGGGATCGTAACTCCTGCACCGGGAGGGATTCTCAAACTGGGTGGTGCTTTACAGGTGCCATTTGATACAATGACTCAACCGGATAAAGATGAGGTAACGAAATATGAGGAGTGGGACCAGCATCCTGCTTACCCGGTAGCATTTCAGCAGGACCTTGCCGCGTTTATCAACCT
The DNA here is from genome assembly GCF_009758125.1 of Chitinophaga oryziterrae. Lineage (GTDB taxonomy): Bacteria > Bacteroidota > Bacteroidia > Chitinophagales > Chitinophagaceae > Chitinophaga > Chitinophaga oryziterrae. Next base: position 39,369 of record NZ_WRXO01000017.1, on the reverse strand, counting down.
GGCAGACGATTACAGCACTACTGCGGCCGCTACTGCCAACAGTGCTACTTCACTGGACCCTGCTATTCAATCGGACTGTGACCCTCTCATTACAGCGCCGTTATACGGCCGCTGGCATGCATTGGTGAACCGTTTGCTGAAGAGCGGCGATGCCGATAATGAGAACTGGGTACATCAGCTCAACCTCGATCCACGTTTTCGTGTAGCCGCCGGGTATGGTACCAAAGTTATACAGGATAACCAGGAGGATTATATGAGCGCTGCCTGGAAACAGGTAGGGGATGTGCTGGAAGCAAACCGTAAAATGCGATTGGCACAACTGGCTAAAGCGGCTTCCTGGAGCTGGTACCAGAAACAATTTGCCCCGCTGGTGCAAAATGCAGATGACCGGTCATTACAACTGCTGGCTCCTGTACAGAAAAGAGTACTTGACAGCAACATGACGGTATACTACCAGGTGAATCAAAGCCGTGTAACATCGTCCGTCATATCCTCTCCGATGCGTAAAATTATGCGCCCGGGTGGAAGAGTGATGAAAAGACTTTCCTTTACGGCAACTGTGACACCTACCAATCTGGCACAGCGTATAAACGATGCTGCCGTAGTGATAGCGCCGCCTAAAGTGATCCCGGCCACCTTACCTACTCCTCAACAACTGGCAGATGCATTAGGGCCTAAAGACGTACCACCGTTATTGCTGTCTGCATTAAAGACTGCTCCCTGGATAAGGATTGCTGCTTTATTACTGGCATTGTTGTTTATCATCCTGGCGTTCTTTATACCCATACTGGGTGTATTGGTCGCATTGCTGATAGCCTTCTTCCTTCTTACGGGCAAATGGAAGAAACAACAGGATGCTACGGAAGCATTGACAGATCAGACACCTTCTTCGGTGGATGCATTGCCTACCAGTCCGGATTTCGTACTGAGCAAACCCAGTGATCAGTTTAGACCTTCCAAAGGCCCTACGGACAGCAAAGAAGCCGTACAGTATAAGAGTGCATTGAAAGATGCTTTGAATATGCTGGAAGTGACAAAACAAAGCGGACAGATAACAGAAAGACCTAAAATTGATTTACCTGCTGTTGTAGATGTGACGTTTAAAGGCATTAATCCCGTATTAACTATTCCCCGCCTGATATACAGCAGCGTGCTGATACCTGAAAGGATACGAGTACTGCTGGCAGAAGAGTTTACAGAAGTATGGGCTTATCCTGAAATAGATATTCCCATGTATAAACCACTGGCGAAAATATCCTCAGAATTATTCGTTCCCAATATCAATTTCATCAGTGAAAACACGATCTCCTTACTGGAAACAAATCAGAAATTCATAGAGGCTTACATGGTAGGACTGAACCATGAATTTTCAAGAGAGTTATTCTGGAGAGAATATCCTACAGACCAGCGGGGCAGTTATTTCCGGCAGTTCTGGGATGTGAGCAGTTTCTTTGATGGCAGTGTAACAGACCCTGTTGCATTGAAAGAAAGATTAAGGGATATTACCCCGATACATACCTGGTCTAAACATTCCAAACTGAAAGATCATGATAACCGCGAAGCATATGGTGATAAAGAGGAAGAACTGGTACTGGTGATCCGTGGGGAATTACTGAAGAAATACCCCAATGCCGTGATCTATGCACATCAGGCTAAATGGCAGCTGAATGATGATGGCACCATCAATAATCAAGTGGAAAGAGAGCTGGTAACACTCACGCCGGCACAGGAAGATAATCCACCGCGTACAATCGTTAAAACACCATTGTACGAAGCTAAGGTAGATCCCGATATTTATTTCTTCGGCTTTGATCTGACTGCATTGAAAGCAAGAGGTGGTACAGGAGAAACGAATGCGGACCTGAATAATGCGGGATGGTTCTTCTGTATCAAGGAACGTCCGGGTGAACCACGTTTTGGATTAGATATAGATAAAGATACCACACCTAATGTATGGAATGATTTGTCCTGGCAGGATGTATTACCTGGTGGAGCGGCCGGTTCTTTTATGCAGATAACAGATGCTACGCCTACGATCACTTTAAGTCCGCTCGATGTCACGGACAATGAAAAAACAGAGCAGCGTGCAGATGACAACTTCGTTTCCTGGAACAAGGATATGAACGCGGCAGAAGTGGCTTACATTCTTTATCAGGCGCCGGTACTGGTGGCAGTACATGCATCTGAAATGCTTCCCAAACCTTAATACAGAATTCCATGGCTGAGTTTAATGAGATAAGACAACAACTAACGGATGCGCGTAACAGCAAGGCGCAAACACAGGAATCGCTGACTGCTGCGAAAGAGAAGTTAAGCAGGATTAACAGGGAGAAGGAGCAATTGCAGAGAAGTTATGATGCCGGTAATCCTGCACATGTGAAAAAGCTGGAAGAGCTGAATAAGTTGCAGACCAGTACAGCAGATACTGTAAATACGCTTAAAAAGAATTTAATAACTGCCGGTACAACCGTAGCAGATATCTCCAAACAGTTCCAACTGTTTTTAGACCCAAAGGAAAATATCAGCAGACTGGATGATGCTTATCCGTTCTTACTATTGCCGGTAAGAATAGAGACAAGATTTAAGAAAATAGACAGTAACAATCAGCTGTGGATAAGGATTTTTCCGGATGATTGTGCCGTAGATACTTTTGAGAAATTATTATCAGAGACAGAGGTAAAGAATGCGGTGTCTTACTGGAACCGTTTATGGCAGGCGGGTGGTGTGGAAGATGATGAACGGGCTGCGTGGAGAACGCTGGTATCCAGTCATGGTTCAGGAAGGGCCTCTTATATAATCAGTCAGTACAGGCCGGTGAATGAGGCGGATAAGCCGGTGAAGGTAAAGAAGACGGATATTATCCTGGTGGTAAGTTCGCCTGCGGTGCCTGATAATACATGGCGTGATTACTGGACCGCATTATTGAAATCTGCCGGGAATAAAGCAGCAGAAACAAAAGCCTATACAGATCTTGTAAAGGTAGTTGGGGCCGACAACGCCGCGCAGGGTGTAAAAGATTACCTGCCGATGGATTTTGCGGCTTTGTCATTATTGTACAAATCGGATACAACTGTAACGGTAACAGTGGTCTTCCAGCAGTTGCCTGCTCCGGGTACAACGGATACAAAGTTGCAGTCCTGGTCACAGGCGCCACATGTAAACGTAATGCCCGACTGTTTTGTCGTGAGTGGTTATCAGAACGGTAGTGTGGTATTTGAAGTAACGGGTTCGCAGGTCCCTTCTCCGTTGGTAGTAGGGCCGGATCCCAACGCAACACCGGGAGATGAGTTCACACAGGATGCAAACGGGGAGATGGTAGTAGGGGACGATATCCGCTGGATGGTTGATTTTGATGAGGCGATTGCAAAAGGGTTAGGATTTAAGATCGATCTGACACCAGCACAGGCGGAGGCCGGTTTTGATAAGATCTTTGCGTTAGGTGTAAGACTGAGTAACGATGAACGGAAAGGTGCTGAATTGTTGGAAGAGCTGCTGGACCATCATCGTTTAAGCCGTAAAGGATTATCCCTCCTGAAGCAGGGGACTGCTACCAATAATACTGATACAACGGCTGCCGGTCATCAGAACCTGGATGATGCGGATGAGAGTTTCGATGAAATGAAACAATCGCAGCTGTTCACTGTAGAGACAGACCCGTTCCTGAAGAAAGACGGACAATGGCTGGCGGAAAGCCTGGGTATCAGTTATGAATCTTTGTATAAAGTGAAGAACAGCGGCTTTACAGATCAGTTGGAAGGTAAAGCAATGAATGTGGCATTATGGCCGGCAACCATGGGGTATATGATGGAAACCATGATGCAGCCGGTATTTAATGAGAGTGATATCATCAGTACCCGCGACTTCTTCAACCGCTTTGTAGCAGGGCGTGGTACCGTGCCTGCTATTAAGATAGGCAAACAGCCTTATGGTATTCTGCCGGTGGCGACATTCTCTAACCTGCCCTGGCTGAGTGGCAGTCCGGTCCCCGGAATAGCCGTTGCTTCCCGCAGTTATATTTCCCGCCTCTATGAAGTACTGAAGATAATAGATGCAGACTGGGCGCCTTTGGTGAACCAGGTATCCTGGATCGGTAAAACGGGGGATGCACACCAGATATTGCTGGACGTAGTAGGCTTAAACCCTGATTCTGTAGAGTATTATCAGCGTAATGCCGAGAGCGTGGAAGAATTGTATAACCGCCTTAATTTAATGGGATTCGGGGGTGCAATAGCGGCTATTCTTATCGTCGCAGGCTATGCGAAATCCGGTATAGACCTGTTGAAGAAATTTGGTTATACAGGCCCGGTACTACCGGATATCCTCAATAAATTCTTTATCCAGAGTCAGAATCTTTTAAAAGGTCCGTTGATTGATGACAGTCCGCTTTCTGAAAAGGAGTTAATAAGGAAATATACCCCGGACCCCAATGGAGTGAATTACCTGCAATGGCTGATTACTGCCGCAGAAACCTCTCATGATACATTACGTAAGCAGGAGGGGTTTATAGATGGAAAGATCCCTGCTGCTTTGTTATATCATGTCCTGCATCATGCGCTGGACCTGAGCTATGTGGAAGTAAGCCTGCTGTTGTTCCAACGGGCTGCATTACTTACTCCGGAGCAGGTAACGTCTTCTAAAACAGAACCTGCTTTTCTGCATATCAGTCAGAAGGCCACAAAAACAGAAAGCCGCTGGCAATACCTGTATGCTCCGGAATCTAAGGTCACAGGTGATAATGAGTTATTAGTAGGGGATTATATCCCGAAGATCATTAAAACAGATGTTGCTACGCAATACCTGAACGAACAGTTAAAAAGCGTGGAATTATTAAAAGGGATTCCAACGGCCCGACTGGAAAGGATTTTTGCAGAGCATATAGATTGCTGTAGTTACCGTCTCGATGCCTGGAAGAATGGTATCCTCAATTACCAGTTATCATTAATGCGCAGCAGCGTGAATGATAATGGGGAGGCTGATTATAAAAAAGGAACTTATATTGGCGCCTATGGCTGGCTGGAAAACGTACGCAGTGAGAATAAAATATTAACTGAAGTAAACCTTGAAGATGATCCGGTATTGAAAGACCTCTTCATTAAAGACCAGAAAACGACATTGGTAAAAGACAATACCAACGGCGGATATATACTGGCACCTTCCTTAAACCATGCCGTAACGGCTTCCGTATTACGCAACGGATACATGACAAATGCTAATCCGGACGCTTTGCGCATCAACCTTTCTTCAGAGCGTGTACGCAAAGCATTATCCCTTATTGAGGGCATGCGTGGCGGACAGGCATTAGGCGCTTTGCTGGGATATTATTTTGAAAGAGGGTTACATGAAGGGCATCCCGGTGTAGAGCTGGATTATTTCATTTACCAGTTGAGGAAAGCTTTCCCGCTGGCTGCCAATAAGAACAAAGAAACATTGCTGGATGATGCTGCACTCAGCAGTGTGGAAGCGATTGAAGCAAATAATGTAATAGACGGCCTGGCACTGTTAGAGCAGATACGTGTAACAGGCATCAGTACTTATCCTTTCGGGAAGGTGTTGGACCCTTTGGACAATACTGCCCAGGGAATTGCTATTGCAGCAGAAGTACAGCAGATCATGGACCTGAATGATGCTATAGCAGATACTGCACTGGCAGAGAGCGTACACCAGGTAGTACAGGGCAACTATGACAGGGGGGCGGCTACGCTGGATACCTACAGCAAAGGTAATTTTCCGCCGGTACCGGATGTGATCCAGACACCACGTAGTGGTGTGAATCTCACGCATCGCGTCGGACTTCATTTTGAAACAGGACTGAATCCTGCTGTAGAGATAACACCAAGGGCCAAAGCAGAACCAGCTGTTAACAAGTGGCTGAAGAGCATGATTCCCGCTGTGAATAATATAGTCTGCACTGTTAGTTATAATGCGGTGACCGATGAGGAAATAAGTGCCGCTACACTTGGACTGGAACCTATCGATTTATTATACCTCGTAAACATAGATAACGAACCCGCGATGACGGACCTGGATGATCGCATCAACAGGTTCGTACTGGATAAAGTAACGGTAAGACCAGATACTGTCATTACCATTAACTATATGAAACGCATAGCGGGCAAAGTGAGTTTCTTTGAACTGGCCCCGCTGATGAATAGCCTGCGTCATTTATTATTGCATTCAAGACCGCTTACTGCCAATGATATCGTATTGTCCAATAATGCACAGCAGCAGGCAGATCAGGCCCAGTCGCTTGACAGCAGCAGGTTACAGATGGCATATGACAGGCTGGAAGGGTTGCGTGCAACCCAGTTGACGAATTACAGTGCCGTCATTGATCCGCTGGTAGCAGATACTGTTACTAACAAAGCACAGATCCTGAATACCATAGACGTCCTGATGACAGACCTGGTGAAGATCTTATCTGCGGTTGGGCAGTCGGGTATACCCCAGGCTGGCTATGGATTTATTCATGACAGGAAAAAACAGCTGTTCATTAATCTATTGAATAAACTGGATGAACTGATAAAACGCTGGGATGACAGACTGGTACATTTTGATGGCCTGATAGCCACTTATGGAAGTTTAACCACTGATGATGAGAAGTTTGATTTACTACTGAAAGCCAGAAGGGATATTACGGCCGATCCTGAAGTATTGTTACCGGTCAATCCTGATGATCTAAAAAATGACCTGATAGCAGGGCGTTTAACGTTTAAGAATAAACGGGATGATTTCAATAACCTGTATCATACCAATGAAAGGGCTTTATCTACTTTCCTTACTAATATCAAAGCATTGTTGCCCATCACTACTTTTGACCAGATATCATTTGATGTGTCGGATGTAGAGCAACTGATCATTGTCCTGGCAACCGATATGGCTACCAGGGCAACCGGACTGGCAAAAGACCTGAAAACACGTTTGACCACCGCAGCCTCTTTGCTCACGGATGCCGCTGCTGCTACTGAAAGCAAAGCATCTGTTGATTTGTTATTACAGGCGGGGAAACAACTCTTCCATGAAGATTTTAAGATAGTGCCTTCGTTTACGATGCCTGCAGATAAAGCAGATGAATGGGCGAATTCCTATGGCGCTACTACTCAACTGTTAGATCATCTTATCAATACGGAGAAAGTTGATTTCCCCGTAGACGAATGGTTATATGGTGTAGCCCGTGTACGTGAAAAAATGTATCACTGGGAGAATACAACGATCCTGTCTGAAGCCTTTGGTAGTACTGAACGGGTATTACACCCCGTACAGTTACCGTTTAATACGGCAGATAGCTGGCTGGCACTGGCCTATCCGTCAACTTATGTAATAGAAAGCGATCGTTTGTTATATACTGCCCACTATGCCGTTCCTTTTGATAAGACGAAACAGCAGTGCGGGTTATTACTGGATGAATGGACGGAAGTGATCCCTGCCCGTGAAGAGACGATAGGTGTTGCCTTCCATTACGACCGGCCAAATTCAGAGCCACCGCAGGTAATGTTATTAGCCATGCCTTCCGATTTCAGGGGTGGCTGGCAATGGCAGGACCTGGTGAATATTCTGCATGAAACACTGGATATGACAAAGAAGCGTGCGATAGAGCCTGATGATATTGACAAATGGGATTACGCGCGTTTCCTGCCTGCGGTCGTTTCGTCCATGACGGTATATCCGCTGACAGCATCGTTGAATTTTGCTTTTAACAATAACGTTCAGGAAATACTTAGCAAATCATGAATCAATACGTTGCTTTAGATAATATCCGTCAGGAGCTGACGTTGAGAACAATTCCTGCTATCACTTTGTGGAACAGGCTGGAAGCCCGTCCGCGTACGGATAACTTCGACCGTGCATTGAAAGCGGAAGTACGGGATGCGCTGTGGATGCTGACCAAACAATGGCAGATGGGAGAGTTCCGGGGAGATGATGCGGGATCTCCTGTTACGTCGAAGATTCATATGAGCACTACCAAATTGTCCAAATATGTGGCGGGGAACCATGATGTGCAGGTATTTGATGATACTGTTCCGCTGGAAGCTAAGGCAGAGCAGCGGCCAATTCCTTTTACCATCGATACACAGAAAGTATCACTGGATATAAGGTTGTTAATGGGCCGTCAATGGTTAAAGATGATTGCATCTACCGGTAATTTTAAAACTGCTTACGTCACGAAATATGCGATCAGCATACCTGATATAACAGATAAAAACGACGTAATGGTTACCGCTCACAGAGAAGCCTGGCAACAGGTTGCGGCCACTGCACAGCGTTGTATGGACGGTTATGAACTCTATATTTATCTGAAATCAGATGCTGCCCATCACGCTTATGATACGATCCCTATGACGCCTGTGCAACAGGATGCGATTGATATCTTAGCCGGTAAGTTCATTATCTGGTATGAGAAATTATACTATCAACCTTTAGACCCCGAAAACAATGCCTGGAAGCCTGATTTCCTGGAATACCAGTTTGGTTGTTCTGCACCGCAGGGCAGCGGGGAGAAGGTACTTACAGCAGATCAGTACTGTGATGGTCACCTGGACTGGTACAGCGTGGACATAGATCCGCTGTCGACTACATTAGGAGACACCGGTGTGCCGGTAGCTCCTCCCAAAACATATACCCGCTCATTTATACCCGTACCTGTTACGTTTGATGGTATGCCGGATACCCGCTGGTGGACATTCGAAAACGGGCGTACCAATTTCGGGAATATTAATCCGGGTACTACAGACCTGGGTAAACTGCTGCTGATGGAGTTCGGGTTGGTGTTTGCCAATGACTGGTTCCTGCTGCCTTTTACCCTTGATGCGGGTAGTATTGCCAATATAAAGGGCATGTCCGTGACCAATGTATTCGGAGAAAGGTACTGGATAGAAGCTGCGGGGAAAGGGCTGGATGATGACTGGAACAAGTGGAGCATGTTTACATTGAATACAAAGGGCAACCTGGGAGAATTAACAGATCCCGGTTTGCTGGTGTTACCCGTAACGCCTAAGATACTGGAAAGCAAACCGCTGGAAGAGATACGGTTTATCCGGGATGAAACGGCCAATATGGTATGGGCGATCGAACATACTGTTCCCCTCATGACTGGTGCTTCCAAACGTGGCAGTGAAGCCGCCGATGAACTGAGGAAACGTTATCAGCAGTTACTGGATAAGGATATTTCAGATGGAACGGTTGTAAGTCCGGTTCCTGTATATAAAGCAGATATCCGTTACCAGGTGATGAACGGTGTTCCTGAAAACTGGATCCCGTTTATTCCTGCACGTATGGAAGGCAGTAACAGGAGTATCCGCCTGCAGCGTGCCGCTATGCCAAGGATTCTAAACGGCGATGCTGCCAAACCTGAAAAGATCCGTCCGCGGACTACACTGCTGCGGGAAGGATTGGATATAGACCTCTGCAAGCCTTATTTTATTAATGAAGAAGAAGTACCCCGTGCCGGTACGAATGTGTACCAGTCTTACCAGCGCTCACGCTGGTACAATGGCGGTGTATGTACCTGGCTGGGTATCCGTAAACAGACCGGCAGGGGAGAAGGGCATAGCGGACTGGCATTTGACCAGACTATTCCGGTGAAAAAGGCCGAGTAAAGCAGATAAGATACTGAGGGACAGTTTATAGATTTTAGGGCATTATATTGCTATCCGTTATGATTTTTTTCATCTAAACTATATATTCGTCTCCTCAACAAGTATTTGTCATGCTAAAATCCACATCAGGTCTCAGGGCTTTTGCCTCTGTATTTTTATTTATTACATGCTGCGCAACAGCTTCCCTGGCTCAGGTGGTTGTTGCAGGTATGCAAAGTGAATATCTTAAAAACCCTATCGGTATAGATACCCGTAACCCACGCCTATCCTGGCACTTGTCTGATCCACGTCAAAATAGCCTTCAGGGCGCCTATAACATCCTGGTAGATACTGATTCCAGCGCCGTGGCAGAAGGAAGAGGGAGTGTGTGGAGTACCGGCTGGGTAGAATCAGACAGTACCCTCATCGTGTATAAAGGTCAGCCATTACAGCCGTTCACTAAGTATTACTGGAAAGTAGCGGTCAAAGACCGCGACAATCAAACATCCGCAGGGATAGCCAGTTTCGAGACCGGTATGATGGAGATGAAGAACTGGCGTGGCGCCTGGATTTCCGATAATGACGACCGGAACATGAAACCGGCCCCTTATTTCAGGAAAACCTTTACCACTGCTAAAAAGGTACAATCCGCACGTGCTTACATCGCCGTTGCGGGTTTATATGAGTTGTACATCAATGGGGAAAAGATAGGTAATCACCGTTTAGATCCTATGTATACCCGTTTTGACCGCAGAACATTATACCTCACCTACGACGTTACCCAACAGTTGCAATCCGGTAAAAATGCTATCGGTGTGTTGTTGGGGAATGGCTGGTATAATCATCAGTCAACCGCCGTATGGGACTTCCACAAAGCACCCTGGCGTAACCGTCCGGCTTTTTGCCTGGACTTAAGGATTACTTATGAAGATGGTACTACAGAGATCATCAGATCGGGGAAAGACTGGAAAACAGCGCTCAGTCCTGTTATATTCAACAGTATTTATACTGCGGAACATTATGACGCCCGTCTGGAAAAGAAAGGCTGGAATACGCCTGTATACAATGATTCCGCATGGGGCCATGTCATCTATCGTGAAGCGCCATCTGCCAATATTGTAGCCCAGGTGATGCATCCGGTAAGGAATATTGAAGAGATCCCTGCCAAGAGCGTGAAGAAATTCAGTGATTCCAATTACATCTTTGACCTTGGCAGGAACATTGCCGGTGTAAGTAAGATTACGGTGAAAGGGCCCGCAGGAACGGTCATCCGTCTCAAACACGCAGAAAGGTTATATACTAACGGTCACGCAGATATTTCCAATATAGATGTACACTACCGTCCAACAGATGATAAAGACCCTTTCCAGACAGATATCTATATTCTCAGTGGCAACGGAGAAGAAACCTTTATGCCGCACTTCGACTATAAAGGATTCCAGTATATTGAAATCAATAGTACTAATCCGGTTGTATTGAATAAAGAAAGCCTGGCAGGTTATTTTATGCATAGTGATGTACCATCAGTGGGGCATATCAACTCTTCCAATCCTGTTATTAATAAGATCTGGGCTGCCACCAATAACTCTTATCTCTCTAATCTTTTTGGTTATCCCACAGATTGTCCTCAGCGGGAAAAGAACGGTTGGACAGGCGATGCACAGATAGCTATAGAAACAGGATTATACAGCTTCGATGGCATTACCATCTATGAAAAATGGCTGGCAGATCACAGAGATGAGCAGCAGCCCAATGGTGTATTACCTTCCATCATTCCTACAGATGGCTGGGGATATGAATGGGGTAATGGCCCGGACTGGACCAGCACCATTGCTATCATCCCCTGGAATATTTATCTTTTCTACGGAGATAAAAAGCTGCTGTCTGATTGTTATGACAACATCAAACGTTACGTAGACCATATTGATCTGATCAGTCCTACGGGTTTAACTACCTGGGGGCTGGGCGACTGGGTACCTGTAAAATCAGTAACTCCGGTAGAACTGACATCTACCTGCTACTATTATGCCGATGCATTGATCTTATCCAATGCCGCGAAGATTTTAGGGAATGAGCCGGACTATGAAAAATACCTGGCGCTTTCCGTTAAAATAAAGAACGCATTTAACAATAAATACCTGAATAAGGAAACAGGTATTTATGGAGAGGGTGTACAAACCGCATTAAGCTGTCCGCTTTACTGGGGGCTTGTACCGGACGAGTTTAAAAGTAAGGTAGCAGCTAACCTGGCTAAACGTGTGGAAGCGGACCTGTTTCACCTGGATGTAGGTTTACTGGGGCAAAAAGCTATCCTGAATGCATTAAGTGAAAATGGTTATGCGGATATAGCATATAAAGTAGCTTCTCAGAAAACATACCCGTCCTGGGGCTGGTGGATAGAGAATGGCGCTACAACTTTATATGAGAACTGGAAGATTGATGCATCCAGTGATATGTCCCTGAACCATATTATGTTCGGAGAGATAGGAGCCTGGATGTATAAAGGTCTTGGTGGCATCTACCCGGATGCGTCCCATCCCGGTTTCAGGAATGTAATACTCATGCCTCATTTCGTAGAGGGACTTGATCATTTTGAAGCCACGCATGAAGGACCTCAAGGTACGATCTCTTCCTCCTGGACGAAGAAAGGCAAAAAGGTGAATTACACGGTCATCATCCCGGCCAATTCCACGGCAACCATCGTGTTGCCTGTAATAGCAGGTTTAAAGCCCTACCTGGACGGAAAACCGGTGGAGGGAGAGATGGTGTCTACAGGGTCGGGTACGTACGAATTTTACTGGAAATAGGGAAGATTGTCAGCTGTTATTGCTCATAAATACACTGGATCTGACTGTTTAGTTCTTTGATTTAGCATTGGAATATGGGTTCAGGATTTGTTTTTCAATTTAACTTCATCTAATATTCACGTCAGATAAGGTGTATTTATGAGCAATAACAGCTGACACGAAGATTATGTTACCTAGCCTGCCTGAACCATACATTTTTGGTAAAAGAAGCGTAACTTTAGATACAATCATAATGGCATGGCTACATTTTCAGAAGTAATCAATAGTGATAAGCCGGTATTAGTAGACTTTTTTGCCACCTGGTGTGGGCCATGTAAAACAATGGCGCCGATTTTAGAGCAGGTAAAGCAAAAAGTGGGCACTGACGCAACGATCATAAAAATTGATGTAGATAAGAATCCCGCAGCTGCATCTGCTTACCAGATTCAGGGCGTACCAACACTGATCCTGTTTAAGAAGGGGAAAGTCCTTTGGAGACAGTCCGGGGTCGTTCCCGCCAATAGCCTGGAACAGGTTATTAAACAAAACGCATAATTGCATAGACTTAATCATGCTTGTCCTTAGAAAGCCGCAGCAATGCGGCTTTTCTTTTTGTTATAATATTTGTATGTTAGTAGCCATAACCAAAGTTCACTTATGAAATTATCTCAACGCCTGTTATCTATTGATGCTTTCCGCGCTATTACCATGCTGGCTATGATCTTTGTGAACGATGTAAGTGGTGTCAGTAATATTCCCGCCTGGATAGACCATGTAAAGGGCAATGAGGATGGTATGGGCTTCGCTGATACTGTTTTTCCGGCATTCCTGTTCATTGTAGGACTCTCCATCCCTATTGCCATTGGCAAGCGTATTAGTCGTCAGGACTCGTTCTTCAGTACTGAATGGCATATCATTGTGCGTTCCTTTGCGCTGATAGTAATGGGTTTCTTCCACGTAAACCTGGAGAGTTACAGCAGTCTGGCAGTCTTACCCCATGCCGTTTGGGAGCTCCTGATTACCGTAGCCTTTTTCATGATATGGCTGGATTATCCTGAAACGATGAACCGTACCCGTAAATACGCTATTATGGGCGTAGGCGTAGCTTTATTGCTGTTAATGGCCTTGTTGTATGAAGGTGGCAGCAGGGACGATCCTCATGGTATGCAGCCGGAATGGTGGGGTATCCTTGGGATTATTGGTTGGGCGTACCTGGTATGTGCCACCCTGTTCCTGGTGGCAAAGGGAAAGTTCCCTCTGCTGGTGGCTATTTATGGTATCTTTTTGCTGATCAATATATTGCATCACGGGGAATGGTTCGTTCCTCATTTATTTCTCATAGGGGACGGTGGTTCTGTATCGCTGATTATGGGAGGTGTCGTAGTTTCATCTCTGTATCTCAGGTTGATGAAGGAGGGCAAACGCAGTACCCAGATGCTCATTTTTACAGTAATTGGAATAGGAATGATAGCCGCAGGATTCATATTACGTCCTTATACGGCCGGGATTTCAAAAATACATTCCACACCAGCCTGGGTGCTGATCTGTTCCGGTATCAGTGTATTGCTGTTTAATCTGATGATCTGGCTGGTAGATGTGAAGGGAAAGATGAACTGGTTCAGTATCATTCGTCCGGCAGGGACCAGTACACTCACCTGTTACCTGATCCCTTACCTGTTATATTCCATCTTTGTGCTGGTACACTTTCATTTCCCCGCCGTATTGAGTGAAGGGATAGGAGGGATTCTCCGTTCCCTGGCAGTTGCTTTTGTAGTGATATTGATAGCAGGCTGGCTGGAAAAGAAAAACTTACGTTTGAAAATATAATTATCGGTTTTTTTTGTGGATGGTGCGAAGCACCATCCACAAAAAAAATCTTATTCCGCTGTTACCGATAACCGCTGATGGATCATCGCATTCATATTATCTCTTTCAGGTGTTCCTTTAATCACTTTATAACCAGGTGCCGGATCAAACTTCACGAGTTCAACAGACTTTACCTGTGCAGGTGTATTTGCCCCAAACCAGTGAGCATCTGATTGCTGGTTCCACGTTACAAGGGTCAGTTGCGCCTGGGCAGGATAATTACTGTCTCCCCGCGTACGTGCGTATTGGTAAGCAATATCATTCGCATATAAAGTAGACATCGTTTTATGTTGTTTATCTACCCTGGTACTGATGACTTTCCATTGTAACAGCGTATCAGTTTCCAGTGCAAGCGGTGTTGTAAATACGTAGTCATTATCTTTTAAAGGCTTGTGACAACTTACACATTCATTGGCAAATAATACTGTTTTCCCATAAGGTTTCAGGTCCATTCCTTTCCATCTTGCCCATCCCCATCCTTTGGTCTTTTTGTATTTATCTGCATCCTTGATCATAAACTCTACCTGTTTAAATTCCCCTGCATGTACCACACTATCCGCATCTACCAGTTGTTCCCAGGCTACTTTAGCGAAGGTGGTACCATCAGGCCAGGGATTGGTATGATGTTCTTCAATCGCTTTCACGGCAATAGCATTACCGAATATCACGCGTAAGGTGCTGTTATCAAACCTGTCGGTAGTACTGATAGCTTTCCATTGACCATATCCTTTTATGAATTCAATGCCGTTAAGGGCAGGATTTACCGCTATGGCAGCTTTATTGATCCAGTCGTTATATTGTTTCTCAGCCGCGCTGAACCTGGCAGAATCGGATGTTTTAACAGGCGTGAGACTGATCAGATAATTCTTAAGAATTGTGATATCATTGTCAGAGATCTTTGCCTCCGGATGCAGCATCGTATAATCGCTGAGAGGCATTTCCTTAAAGAGGATCTGATTCATGGAAAGAAAGAGACTACCCTTTTTATCTCCGGGAGCAAGGCTGTCCCAGTTGGAAAAATTCAGATCTTCCCTGCCTTCTTTAACATGGTCTGCTACCAGCCAGTAAGCAGGAGCTATCTGGTCGAACCATTTCAGTTCGGTTTCATTGGAGTGGCAGTCGTAGCATGATTTTTTAAGGATCTTTTTTACATCATCCGGCGCCTGTATATCAGCAGTTACCGGTGGATTCTTTATTTCCGGGCGAATGAACTGGATACCTGTGAAACAGATAAGCAGGAATAACAAACCTAACAACCATTTCCTTTTAGACATGATATGATGTATTAATTTTTATAAAATTATAGGAAAACCATGCATACACGAGTGTTAAAAAGGTTGAGCGTAATGAATTAAAGGATAAGTGATAACTTTGTAATGATGAAACTCAATAATAAGGATATTACAAGACTGACAGAGATCAGGATTTACTTCAGGGAGCCTCCTTATTCTTTCAAATTATCAGGGTATGCCAGGCTACAGGTAGAAGAAAGTATTGGCATACTCAGGAAATATCCGAACATACCCGCTACCCTGATAGAACGGATGGAAGCTTTTATGCCCTTGCTGATAGAATCAGAGAATAATATCCCTGAAACAATGGAACTGATGAAAAGGTTCGCAGTACTGTTGAATGAGATCAACCGGTAATATGGTGCCCGGAGCAGGGAGGGTTATAAAATCCTGTTCGTACTTATAGCCGCAAATAATTACTTTTGCGGCCATATGATACTGGATACATTACAAAACGCACATCTTTATTATGGCCTCGGCCCCCGCTTTATAAAAGCATTTGAATACCTGGCAAACACTGATTTCGACAAAGTAGAAAAAGGCCGGTATGAAATAGAAGGTACTAATATCTTTGCCATTGTAAATGAATATGATACGATAGATACAGAAGGGGAACAGATGGAATCCCACCGCAAATATATTGATGTGCAATACATCGTAAAGGGAGAGGAACTGATCGGGCACGACTTCCTGCAGCAACAAATCCCATCCAAAGCCTATGAAGCAGAGACCGACTTTATGTTATTTGCGGAAAAGCCTTTATTCTTCTCAAAACTGAATCAGGGGAACTTTGCGGTTTTCTTTCCTACCGACCTGCACATGCCTAATATTCGTGTTGGAACACCGGTTTCTGTAAAGAAGGTTGTGATAAAGATAGGGGTTGGTATATAGTTTTATTACTATGTGAGATTAATAAATTATCTTTATTTACAGTGCTACCGACTAAAGACGATTCCAACGTGCCTCATACTCCGGGAAATAATGGAGGACATAACATAGTAGTTGCTATCAGACAGGGCGACCCGGAAGCAATTTCCAAACTGTACGATCAGTATGCGGGTGTGCTGTTTGGTTTCATTAACAGGATCGTAGATGATCCTTTTATTGCAGAGAGCGTTTTACAGCATAGTTTTATACTAATATGGAAAGGTCTGGCAATGTACGAGCCTGAAAAGGAACGGCTGTTAACCTGGATGCTGAAGATAACAATGAGGGTTTCTATTAATGCTTTGCCCGAAACAGGTACGGTCAATAAGGCAGACACAGGTATATCAGACCTTCAATACCTGAATGATGCCATCTCTCTTGTTTTCTTTAAAGGATTAAGCCTGCAGGATGCTGCTGAGAAATTAGAGGTCCCCCTTGATGTATTAATACCGAAGATGAAAAAGGCCTTTAAACAGTTGGATGGAGGACTGTCATGATCTCAGCTTATTTATGTAATCCTCTGCAGTGATCTTCCAGTATACCCGTGATAATAGTTGGAGGATTATCCCAATGTTTTATAGAAGTATCTTTTAATATGGGATATAAAGAACTGTATCCGCCAATTTCCCCTGTAGTCAGTCCCATCACGACCGTATTAATTCTTGTATGCCTGATCACATAGGAACACATGATACAGGGTTCATGCGTGGTGTATAGGGTACAATCAGAAAGGTCCTGGCTCTTTAAAGCATGAGTAGCATGCCTGATGGCCTCTATTTCAGCATGGAATGTTATGTCCATATTGGTTTTCCCACCTTCCATGCCTTCTCCTATAATATGTCCGTCCTTTACAATCACTGATCCTACCGGACTATCCCCCCGGTGACCGGCCAGTATGCCCAGTGCCACGCACCTGTGCATGTAAAACTCATGATCTTTGTTCATTACCTGTCTTTATGCGAAGTTAAGGTATGAATTATTCAGATCATATATATAGCTGATTGTTATCAATTTGGCTTACCTTCATATCTCATATCTTTGGCTTATGAAAAAATAGCAAAGTATACGTTTAGAGTATAAACAACGAATTAAGATATGTTTCCGATAAGAACAGTAATAACAGGTACCGGTAGTTTTGTACCAGAGAATAAAAAGATCAACAGCGAATTTGCCATCCATGATTTTTATGATGAGCATCAGCAACGTATCCCTAATGCTGCTGTAGACATCATTAAGAAGTTTGAACAGATAACGGGGATCCATGAACGGCGATATGCGAACAAGGAAATGAATGCATCAGACATGGCGGCTATTGCTGCCAGTGTAGCCATTAAAGATGCAGGCATTGATCCTGAGTCCATTGATCAGATCATTGTTGCGCACAACTTCGGGAACGTTAGTAAACATACGATACAATCTGACGCGGTACCGTCCCTGGCATCGCGTGTTAAACAAATACTGGGTATCAAAAACCCTTCCTGCATACCTTACGATCTTTTATTCGGTTGTCCGGGCTGGATACAGGGATTGATCCATGCAGATGCATTCTTTAAATCCGGTCAGGCTAAAAGATGCCTGGTAATCGGGACCGAAACCCTGAGCCGTGTAATTGACTGTTATGACCGCGACAGCATGATTTTCAGTGATGGAGCAGGAGCCGTGATCATAGAAGCACAGGAAGGCGAAGCCGGGCCTGGCATATTAGGCGCCGTTGCACAGTCTTTTGTGATGGATGAACTCAATTATATCTACATGGGAAAATCTTATTTCCCGGAAGCAGATCCCCGTATCCGTTATATCAAGATGCAGGGCCGTAAGGTATACGAGTTTTCACTGAAACATGTACCTGAAGCCATGAAGGCTTGTCTGGAAAAAAGTAAGGTAGATATCAGAGACGTAAAGAAGATCTTTATACATCAGGCAAATGAAAAGATGGATATCGCTATTATCAAAGCATTTTATATGCTCTATGATATCAGTACGATCCCTGTTAATATTATGCCGATGAATATTAAGGAGCTGGGTAATAGTTCTGTAGCCACGGTTCCAACCCTGTTCGACATGGTAAAAAGAGGAACGATAACTGACCATGCATTAAAACAGGGAGATATCGTTCTCTTTGCTTCTGTCGGCGCTGGTATGAATATCAATGCTATTTGTTATAAACTCTAGTTTTATTCCAGGAAATTGCTTTTAAGTGTTTGCCACACTTCACTGCCGTTACCATTAAAGATCTGTTTCAGCATATAGATACCGAATCCTTTTGCCTGTGATAATTCAATCTTTGGCGGCATTGTTAATGCGCTGGGATTGACTACTACATCTATTAACACCGGCCCGTCGTGCGCGAGGGCTTTTTCTATGGCTTCCTGAATATTTTCCGGACTTTCCACCCGTATACCTTTAATGCCTATAGCAGCAGCCATTTTTGCAAAGTCTGGATTCTTCAGGTCTGTACCGAAAGGAGGCAAACCTGCTACTTTCATTTCCATCGCTACAAATCCCAGTTGTCCGTTATTATAGATCACTATTTTAACAGGGAGATTATATTGATAGATAGTGAGCAGATCGCCCATCATCATCGCAAAACCACCATCACCGGATAGAGAGATCACCTGTCTTCCGGGGAATTCCAGTTGTGCGCCGATAGCCTGTGGCATAGCGCTGGCCATGGATCCATGATTGAAAGAGCCCAGCAGTCTGCGTTCTTTGGTCATTTTCAGGTAACGGGCAGCCCATACCGTAGGTTCGCCTACGTCTGCGGTGAAGATGGCATTATCAGCCGCCGTTTCACTGATGATTTTTGTAAGATATTCCGGGTGGATGGGAGTTGTACCTTCCTTACCGGTAGCATGAGCATCCAGTGATTTGCGGCTGTCTTTATAATGATCTACACATTGGTCCAGGTGATCCCTGTCGGTTTTTGGTTGTAACAGCGGGAGTAAGGCTTCCAGTGTTTCTTTCACATCGCCCACCAGTCCCAGGTCTATACGGCATCTTCTGCCCAGGCGTTCTGCCCGGATATCCAGCTGTACAACTTTCTTGGATTTTGTAGGCAGGAAATTGGAGTAAGGAAAATCTGTACCTAATAATAGGATAAGGTCTGCCGCTTCCATGGCACGGAAGCCGGAAGAAAATCCAATGAGGCCGGTCATGCCCACATCAAAAGGATTATCATATTCCACATGTTCCTTGCCTCTTAACGCATGTACCATAGGAGAGTAGACGGTTTCCCCAAACTGTATCAGGGCATCATGCGCCCCGGCGCAGCCACGGCCGCATAGCAGGGTCACTTTGGAAGCCTGGTTGATAAGTGTGGCCAGTTTATCCAGCTCTGTATCTGAAGGGCGGATAGCAGGGCGTGTTAATAAGATGGGATGTTCCAGGTAATCGTCTTCCACTTTCTCCATCGCCACATCCCCGGAGATGCCGATAACAGCTACACCACGCAGGCCGATCGCATTTTGCATAGCGATCTGTAATACGCGGGGCATCTGCCTGGCAGAAGAGATGATCTCGCAATAATGACTGCATTCCCGGAAGATTAATTCGGGATGTGTTTCCTGGAAGTAGCCGGTCCCTATTTCACTGCTGGGAATATGCGCCGCGATAGCCAGTACGGGGGCCATACTGCGATGGCAATCGTACAAACCATTGATGAGGTGAAGGTTTCCCGGGCCACAGCTACCGGCGCATACGGCCAGTGCGCCTGTCAGCTGAGCTTCCGCACCTGCTGCAAAAGCGGCCGCCTCTTCGTGCCTGTAATGGATCCACTCAATTTTTCCGCACTGGCGTATCTCATCTACTATACCATTTAACGAATCTCCTGTTACGCCATGTACACGCTTTACACCAGCCTGTACCAATTGTGCTACCAGTTTGGCTGCTATGGTTTTTGACATTCTGAATTGGGTTTTGTGAGTGGAAATTGAGTAATAATTGTTACAAATTCTTTGCCATCAATAGATTGTACATCATTTTACGTAATTGGGCAAACACTATTTTGTTTTTCTATAGCTTTGAAGTTATTTAATGGCTTCTTTATGGAATTGACGAACGAATCGACTTATCAGGCTGCCAGTAAGGTAGCTGGCACAATAGAAGGACATTTTCAGAAACATCTGGCAGCAGCAAAGGCAAATGGTGAAGAAGACCTGGCAACAATGCCCGATGAGGCGATCATTGAAAAAATGATTGATGTAGCGTTTTGGGCAAGCCTGCGGAGGGAAGAGGGAAATCCTACCCGTATCTCTCTTGCATTTTTACAACCCTGCCAGGCAGGAAGACCTTTACTATTTGAACAACGCCTGCCACTGACAGTGAAAGTGCTGACGAAATTAGCTCCCGGTGTAGGGCGGGCGGGTATTCATATAGGCGTGTGGTTTGATGGCACTGAGTTATATATCTGGGGGACCACCATGAGACTACCCAATTACTGTTTTGTACTGGATGTATCCGAACCGGGATTACTGGTGGTGAAACACCGCCGTATAGTAGGATTGGGTAAGTTTACCAATGTAGCGGTACTGAAAGGCGACCAGGTGCAGGTGGTGGACGAAAACAGCGGACTGCTACCCGATACTCCTGCTATCCTCACTTCATTACTGGGCTTGAATTCTTCTCCTTTATGGAATGATCCCGTGAATGTATTGATCCAGATTGCCGTATCCATGCGTTCACATATGCGGGGTGGCATTCTGCTGGTAACGCCATCAGGTAATGATCACTGGCGGGACTCTATCATACATCCTTTACAGTACCCGGTGTTCCCTGCCTTTGGCGGTGTGGCAGACTTAATACGGCAGGACGGCAGCAAGGTGACAGAGATCTACTGGCAGACGGCATTAAGACGTGAAGTGGAAAATGTGACGGGACTGACAGCCGTGGATGGCGCTACCATTATTAATGATCAGCATGAGCTGATGGCTTTTGGAGCGAAGATTACACGCGCTGCAAGGTCTACTCCGGTAGATCAGATGCTGATGACAGAGCCGGTGGTAGGAGGGATCCCGATGCTGGTGCATCCTTCCAGTATTGGCGGAACAAGGCATTTCTCAGCAGCGCAGTTTATACATGATCAGAATGGGGCTTTAGCGCTGGTAGCATCTCAGGATGGATATTTCACCGTGTTCTCCTGGTCGGAAAAAGCACAGATGGTGCAGGCGCACCGTATTGATATTTTATTACTGTAAGATCAGAGGGCTGACCTGTTTGTTTCCAGGTCAGCCCTCTCATTATGCTGCTTTGTTAGCCGTATCGTTCTGTGTCAGTTTGTTCTTTACGAAAAGCAGACGCTCGTAAAATACTTCGAAGATACCTACTCCTTTCCTCAGTTTGATAATAGCCAGGTGGCTGAATACAAATGCTTTAAGGTCGATAATCTTACTTCCCTTTGATAATTCAATTGATTGTGGCAATTCGGCAGTAGAAAAAAAATCCTCCATCTCCTGGATGTCTTTGTCGGCATATTTCATATTAAACCGCGTATAGCAAATATCTGTCCAGTTTTTTTTATTATATTGTAAGTGTTAATCCGACAATTATCAATAACCCAACACTGGCCACAGGTTTCGCAACTATATTCTTTAATACAAAAATCCGCTTTATGAAAACGATCATCACAATCCTTCTCGTCCCATTTTTGTTTGCCTGTCAGAAAACTGCCGGCATCAAGCCATCTTTACAGCAGCAACAACTGGCTGCTGTAGCAGCAGACACCTGGGAAACTGTTTTAGACAGCAGTAGTTTTGCGAATTACACCGCTTTTGAAGCTGCCTGGAATTATCTGTATCCCTGGGGATCCGATCATAACGGCAGCGCACGTATGTATGGCAGCAGTACGGATCATAATCATATTTATTTAAACAATAGTATATTAACAATAAAAGCTGCAAAAATTACCTGGGATGAAGGCACCAGTACTTCTGATCCGCACCTGGCCATTCATTATCATTCCGGTGCTATCAATACAAAAGAACATGTACTTGTAAACGATCAGTTTCCCAACTGGGAAGTGAAATGTGATTTTCAGGTACCTACTGTAACCGGTTCCTGGCCTGCATTCTGGTTAACAGGCGTAAACAGCTGGCCTCCTGAAAGTGATATTATGGAGTTTAAGGGCAGCGCTACCAACTGGCAGAATACTTTCAGAACATCTTCTGATGTATCCAGTACGCTGACGACGGTATCTTCTCCCGGCAGCTGGCATACTTACCGGGCATGGATCACCAAAGTGAGTGCTACCAACGTAGATATCCATTATTATATTGATGGTGTATGGAAGGCGGTGCATAATGCCAACTTCGTGGGCAAGCCTTTGTATGTGATCATTAATATGCAGATGGAAGGTTCCAGCGGGGCTCCCGGGCCTACGGCTGATACTTATTTCAATGCCCGTAATATTTATATCGGAAGAACAAGGACCTATTAATGGTTGAGGGAACCTGTGGCTTTTATACTTTTATCGCCTTATATAACCCATCCCAGAGGGGTTTTAGTTCGCTTCCTATTTTGTTGCTGTTCTCTTCCATAATCCTGCTGATGCCGATACCATCACCTGTGTAGATGAATAATTTGGCCAGCTGGGCATCACTCATTTCAGATTCAATCTCACCATTTTCCCGGGCATGTTTTACCCTCGCTGTCCATGCTTTTACTTCTTCTTTCTGATAAAGCAGGAGCGTTTCTTTGAAGCCGGGGAGAATCTTCATCGCATCAAAAATGAGGTAGTAAAGGTTGGCTGTAAAGGTCAGCTCTTTATTACCACCGATCAATTTCATGGACTTCTTCCTTTTATTTTCTGATTCTGCCAGTATTTCCGTATAGAATTGTTTTAAGGAATGGAATGGAATTTTACTGAAATCTATAGACATCATATCCATGAAGAAGTGTTGTATTACTTCTTCAAACACCTGCTCTTTACTGCTAAAGTAATGATAGAACGCACCTTTGGACATGCCGGTTTCTTCCACGATCTGTTTCATGGTTACTTCCTTGAAGTTTTTCTGCAGGAAAAGTCTCAGTGATGTGACTAAAATGTGCTCCTTTGATTCATTCATAGTACCGACCATTTGGTACATAAAATTAAGGATAAAAATGAAATACTGTTGTATCTTTTAACAATGCAAGTACACGTAAAGATTTTTCTTTTATTTATTAATAGTAATTATTTGAAAAAACAGTTATGTTTGCAGGGTAATTTAAGGGACAATTTTTGAGACAAGTATTTCGTCATGTGCTAGATTTAATTGTACAGCATTAAGCATTTATACCCCCGTAATCTGTTATTATCATGTTTATCATTCATCAAAAGTGAATGAGAATATATGTTTATGCCCGGTTTACTCCCTCTTAAACTTCCTTATACCAACATTAGAATCCAGAACTTGCCGTGAAATTTTTTGTATCCCTCGTGCTTATTTTTCTTTTTGCAGTATGCAATGTATACTGTCAATCGGCATTGTCTAGGGAGATTTCCGGATACTGTACCCGATGGAATATAACAATGCCTTATTTCAGGGACCCGCAAAAATTTACAGATAACCTTATCTACTATACGCCGGGAGGATGTAAGTCTGCTACCGTTGTTCTCATTCCATTATCCCGCCAGACGTATGATACCGTAACCGGTTATGTGATGCATATCCGGAAAGAAAGGCAATTACCTGTATTTGTTAATCAGCGTAAACCTTTACTGGCGGTACACGGGAATGTGATGTATGACCTTTATTATCAATCTAAAACAAAAGACAAAGAGGAATTGATTTTTCACTTAAAAATAAGATATGTTTTCAGAGGTTATTGATATAATTAATAATAAAGTAAAGGACCTTTATTTCTTTGAATTCTCGGTTTTATCTCTTCAAAAGGAAACCCTTTTAGTTGCCGGAAGTAAAGATTTTATTTATTATCATAATTTTGAAATTGTTTTTAATGATGTTTATGCTATCCTAGGTACTTTAAATTGGCAAATTATTCCAGGCAAGTTGTGCTTGGAATTGATATCAGATGAAGCTGCGAAAGAGTTAAATATGGGATATTGGATTCAACAAGATCTTAGCATTTTTAAATTTAACTGTGAAGACACTTTACCTACTTATATAGTTGCGAAAACAATTGAATTAAAAGACGAAATTGTGTATCATTAAACTTATTAGTGGCCCACAACTTTTATCATAATGTGAATATATCTTGCACTATGGATCGACACTGTTCGTAATAAGATTTCATGTGATATCCATGGAGTTCAATAAAAAAGACGGCCGTTGCCGCAAGAAGAGAGGCTTCTTGAAATCTTAATTAAAAAAGCCTCAAAAGCGTTTCTATTTGATTGGAAAGTTGATTTACTAGTACAAACAATGGAGGATGCAGGGATGGGTAGTTTGCATTTATTCCCTTCTGGAATAATAGATGAGGACCGATTATTTGGCGAGCAAGTTAGTGAATATCAGTTTACAGACGAAGACGGAATAGATGTAATTGCATCTTTAAATATAGATTGCAAAGGGTATTTACTAGAACTTGATATTTGGAAGACGGATTTTAGCCCTTTGATTAAAATTCCTGGAATGATCGAATAAAACTTATAGTAAGCGTAGTCGTTATTGGCTACGCTTATTATATTATAGAGTAGCGATATTTTTTTGAAAGAAGTCTATAATAGGAGATATACCTAAAGATGCGGAAGTAATGAGCGGTAAATTTGGTTCTCGACAAGATGGTATTACCGGTTTTCGTTGGGTTGGAGAGGACGGATTGTATAAATAGCTAAGATTGGATTATGACGCTCAAAAAGGGGCTCATTATAACTGGAAAAATGGAAAACAAAAAGGAGCAATTCAGTTTAACAGTAGTCAGGAACAGGTAGAAAGAATGAAAAAAAAATGAAGTTGTTAAAGCCGATAAACATTAGTTAAAACAGCATAGAGAATTATAAAAAAATAGTAAAATGAAATTTTTTAAAAATAATGATATTAAAGTTCTATCAGAATATAATAATACATTTTTTGAAAAAAAATTATTATCATTTGGATATCCAATCAATAAAAGTCAACATATTTATCGGACACATGTGGATTGGAAATCAATGAAAGGTTTTTCTTTTTTTTATGATTATATTGGCAACGATGATATAACAATTCTTTTAAAAAGAAGTAAACTTTGCAATCCAGAAAGGAAAATAATTTTGGAATTAAATCCTGGTAGTCCAATTATTGAATTGTCAAGTATTTTGTTTTCAGACAACTGGGAGGATATTGTCAATGAGAATAGTTTTGGTGTCTCAGGAATAAGTACAGATGGAGAATTAATTTTTGAATTTACTGATGACTCTTACTATACCCTACATAGTAACTTCCCTATTAAGTAAAGTAATTTTATATAATCTGACGTGATTATCTCAAATAGAAGTTTTATAAAGAAATCAATTATCTTGATTTAGTCAAATTCGAATAAAAATAATTTCTTAATTTTTTTATTGTCTGGTGGCTGTTTCGCAAGAATGAATAGCACATTTCATAAATAAATATAATGACACGTCTAATTATAGTACTTTTCTTTATTCCTTTTTTTCTTTGTTGTTCTGATAGGGGAAGTAATCAGAGCGTAAATATTTATATTCCGTTAAATTATACCGGATGGGTAAATATTATATTTAATGACAGTAGTAATAATTCCATTCAACCTTTAAGTTTTAATAATGGATATGTTTATTTAATTACAAAAGATCCTCAATTTTTTAAGGTTAAAACGAATGAATTCCCTGCGGGGAAGTATGATATGAATTGTTATTATTACAATACAGATACCATTATAAAATTAAGTTGGGGAGGGTTCCCTAAAACCAACGTAATTTTTGAAAGAACTATTGGGAGTTCCGGTTATAATAAATATAGACCTTCTATAAATACTTTTTCATTTTATGTAAGCAAAGAGCCGTTAACTGTGAATGGATTATCTGAGGAGATGCTTCCTAAAAATAAAATATTTGAGTTAGGTAATCATAAGTAATAATTTAAACATTGTTGTCAGATAGAAAGATAAATGGATAAAGTCATAGATCGTAATAATTTTGATGAAGTGTTGGAAAAATATCGTGGCGCAAATGCGCAGGTCTGGTTGTTTCATATCTCCCATAAACGTTTAGCAATTCGGTTGTCGCGACATAATGAAAAAAAGGATTTATATATTATTGGAATTACTTGCGATTATATTAGAGGCCCATTTTCGTGGAAGAATGCTGAAATAAAAATTTATAAAGAGGAGAATAAAGAAATATTAGAACCTGTTACTAGAGTAGTTGATTTGAATGCTGACTTTGAATTTATCACTTCTGGTTTAGTGAATTTGGTTACAGTAGATTCTTTGGATCTTAAATACTCGTTTGATGACTTCTTTTTAGAAGGACGGGAATAGATTGTAATCTAGAACCTACATCGTTTCCAAAACCTGGAAATGTGAACCTGTTATTACAGGACTACAAGCTAGGGGGTATGGCCGATGCAGGCAATGGAAACCGTTGGAAAAAGATAGCTTATCAATATGATCTTATTAGTGGTAAAGTAAATACAGTGTCCTATCAACCCGGAAAACCGGATGCGTTCTATCACCGTTATAGCTATGATGCAGAAAATAGAATAACCAATGTAGAGACCAGCAAGGATAGTATTTATTGGGAGAATGATGCATTTTACCAATACTATAAACATGGACCACTGGCGCGTGCGGTAATAGGCCAGCAACAGGTACAAGGACTGGATTATGCATATACATTACAAGGTTGGTTAAAAGGCGTAAACAGTACCGCTGTTACGTCAGCATTCGACATGGGACATGATGGTGCTGCTGGAAGTATGGTTGCAAAAGATGTATTTGGACTTGCGCTTCACCACTATGGCAACGGTGAATACTCACCAGTTAACAACACTGTGTCACCATTTGCTTCTGTCACTGGTTTAACTTCTTTATTCGATGGTAATATATCTGCTATCAGTCAGAATTTACCGTCTTTAGGTAATCCTTTGCTGTATTCCTACAGTTACGACGTCCTTAACAGGCTTAAAAAAATGCAGGCTTCTAATGGTTTAAACACCACTACCAATACCTGGACACCTGTCGCTTTATCTGATTATAAGGAATCTATCAGTTATGATGCAAATGGTAACATTCTTACCTATGACCGTTATGGTAACAAGGCTATGCCCAATAAACAAATGGATAGCCTGGCTTACAGCTACAAAACAGGTACGAATAAACTTGAGTTCATAAAGGATGATATTGCGGCTGCTAATTATGATAATGATATTGATAACCAGTTAATTGGTAACTATGATTATGACGCTATAGGAAATCTAGTAAAAGATAGTGCTGGTAGTATTCGTAATATAAGCTGGAATGTTTACGGAAAGATCTCTACTATTACTAAAACGGATGGTACTACCATTGGTTATACTTACGATGTGACCGGTAACCGTGTTAGCAAGACGGTGAATGGGGTTCAGACATGGTATGTACGTGATGCCTCCGGAAATGTTATGAGTGTGTATACTAAAGGGGATAACACCATTAACAGTGGTGCTTTTTCTCAAACAGAAACTCACCTGTATGGAAGTAGCCGTTTAGGTATTAATACATTGAATACCAATATGGAATCCGGTGTAACACCAGTGACGGTCAATTTAACTGGACTAGGTTCAGGATTTAATATTAATTTTATTCGGGGTAAGAAGTTCTTTGAGTTAAGTAATCATCTGGGTAATGTATTGGCGACAGTATCAGATAAGAAAAATAGTATCTTCACTGGAAGTGTATTTGATCATTATGAAGCTGATATTGTTTCTGCACAGGAGTATTATCCATTTGGTATGCAAATGCCAGGTAGAGGACTTAGTAGTATTAAGTATCGTTATGGATTTAATGGACAAGAGAAGTCTGACGAAATAGAAGGAAATCATAATACAGCTTTGTTCTGGGAGTATGATACGAGGACAGGAAGAAGATGGAATTTAGATCCTAAGCCAACCATGGGGATAAGTGAATACGCTGTATTAAATAATAGCCCTTTACTGTATAGTGATCTGTTAGGTAATACTCCGGGAGGTCCAGGTGACGAAGATAATCCTAGCCCGTTTCGCAAGTTGTGGAACGGCATAGTATATCAAGCAAATTTCTTTACCATTAGCTTTAAGGGGTGGGGTGCTGGATTTAAAGCTACGCAGGACCAACTTGGAGCCTCCAGTCTTGGAATGATGGACGGCGCGAACAGAGCACTTTCTTTGGGACTTATTCATCGATCTGCTGAAAGCGTTGGAATAAATGAGCAGAATGCTGGTTGGTATGATGCAGCAAGTACAGTAGCACAATATGCAACACCTACCCCTGGCGGCGGAGGTGGCGTGGCACCTCAACTTGCAATGGTAAGTAATAGCGAAGTTGTTGCCGTTAAAGCAGCAACTCAAATTCAAACAGCAGTAAGTTTATTGGCAAAGGCAACTAAGCCTCCTGCTGCTCCTGTCCAAGAATATGACGTAGGAGAGTTTAAAGATTTGGAAAAGAATTCTGTATCAGGTGATAAACTGGATTTGCACCATGTTCCACAAGCGCATGCCGCAAATCAGATAATTCCAGGATATACCAGAGCGACTGGGACAGCAGTTGCCCTGAATGAAAAAGTTCATAGATTAATACCTCGTTTAAAAGGGTCTTATTTAGGTTCTGCCAGAGAGCTTTTAGCCAGAGATGCCCAAAATATGCGACAAGTAGCAGTGCCAAGAGAAGTTATTCAATGGATAGTAGATTTAGCTAAAAAGCAACATCCTAATTCGTATATTAGACCTCCAAGAATACCTAAAGTACCATAAATATGTACGATCTGCATCATATACCTAATATTAGAGATAGTAAGCGATTGATAAAAAATTTTAATGTTAAAACTGGTGTAGCCATTGCGCTACGATTCAAAGCACACCAAAACCTTAAGATGGCAAGATTTGAAGATGTGTTTAGTGCAAGAGATCTGATGGCAAAAGAAATTTGGAACTTACGCCAACATTCACTGATTCCAATTAATGTTTTGTTGAAGATAATTGAACTGAATAGAAAAAAATATCCTGAGTCATTTAAAAAGTAAATCAATGAATACTGAAGAATTTATACTCACGATTAAAAAAGTAGTAGAGGATACTACAATAAGCAATCTATTGGAGGAATTAGATGAAACCACGCTTCCAAGTGAAAAATTGAAAAGGATGTCATTATTATATAATAAATTGAGTCTGGAAGATAGAGAGGTTTTAAAAGAAATAATTACGGAATCAGCACAAAGTGCTCTCTTTGGTTTTTTCTGTGTTTTAGATGGAGTAAGGGCTATCGAAGATGGGCCAGATAAAGGCAGATTAGAATTATGGTACAAGAATGACAATGACGGGCAAGCTCATATTTTAAATAATCAGGATGTAGAATTCATGCATGATATTTATAATTCTTAATCTGTTGGTCAGATAGTCAGACAAACCAGAACAATCAGCAATCTAAATAAAAAAGAAGGTGTTTCAATGCACCTTCTTTTTTATTGGGTAATTATGACATAAATAAATTTACAAACTGTAATTAATTGAATATAAGTATGATTGATTGCTTTTAAGGATAATGCTACAAGAAATAATAAATATGATAATCAAGAAGATAAAAAGTCGTCTTTTTCTTGATAGTTCGATTTATTCGTATGATAAAAATGAACTGGTAATGCTGTAGAAAAACACCAGGACAATTTACCACCAGCTGTCTAAAATTTTACTCGCGACAATCGGAACAATTATACATAATCACTCAGTCGTTAATTAGGTAAAGAACCTTTAACCAGTAGCTAAATCAAGTTCACCTGTAAGAATCCTACTGCAGTACTTTTCTAATATAATGGCCGCTCCCGCAATAATTTTCTTCTCATCATTTTCATAATTAAGTAAGCCTTGTTCCTCTAAATTGTTGTATTCGATTTCAGTATCAACTCCTATCTCTGCCAGTAAATCGGAGAAATAATATTTTTTATCAGGTTTAATAATGTCAATAACAATACTCACACCTCCTTCATCCCGCCATGAATATATTATTACATGAATTTTAACATTCTTATTGCTTAAAGTTGCTCCTCCTCCATTTTTATAAGCATCCAACGCCAAATTATATTTGATAATTAGTTTATCAAATTTTTCAATTAAAAAAGGTAAAATAGATGCATCTATCATATATTCTGGTTTATCTTTTCACAAAGACGAAATATCGAATCCTGCATTTCTTTAGCTCAAAGTACTGGTAGCTTGAGTTCATGCGTCAATACCAAACCATACTTGATCATAGGTATAATTATTTTCTGGAAATATAATGTAATATACAACTCAGAGTATCCCGTGCTTCCTTCAAATATATATATTCTTAACGTAATAAAATCATAGCCGGGAATGTTTTAAGGACGGCTAATGGGTATAGGCTCTCTGTTATTAACTCTTTCTGATAATAATACACTGAATGCCAATATGGAACCCAGTATTACACTAGTGACGGTTAATTTAGCTGGACGAGGTTCCGCATTTAATATAATTTTATTCGGGGTAAGAAGTTCTTTGAGTTAAGTAATCATCTGGGTAATGTATTGGCGACAGTATCAGATAAGAAAACTAGTATCTTCACTGGAAGTGTATTTGATCATTATGAAGCTGATATTGTTTCTGCTCAGGAGTATTATCCGTTTGGCATGCAGATGCCAGGTAGAGGATTCAGTAGCGGTAAGTACCGTTATGGGTTTAATGGGAAAGAGAATGATAATGAGGTGAAAGGAGAGGGAAATCAGCAGGATTATGGGATGCGTGTGTATGATTCGAGGAGTGGGAAATTTTTGAGTGTGGATCCATTGACAAAGGATTTTGCCTGGTACACGCCGTATCAGTTTGCAGGAAATACGCCGATACAAGCTATTGATCTTGATGGAGCTGAACAGTGGATAGAGCTTCAGGCTTCTGCCTTGAAGCGAAAGGCTGAAATAAAGATGGCGCAAGCAGACAAGGTTGCAAGTGAAAGTACAAGGTTACCTGAGGGACATATACTATTGGCGGATATATATGGCAATGGTTACATGGGGCCAGCATCAGTTGTTAGAGAGAGGGTTGCATATATTAAAAATCAGCATGATGCCGCTGTTGGCGAAAGTATAGCCAAAGGCCCTTTTGGAGCTCTAGGGTATAAACTTTCTGGTGATAATGGAGCTATTAAGTGGGGGGCGGTAGATGATATTGCTTTGTCGCTTGGTGGTATTCCTGAAAAAAATTCAAGTGTTTTTCCAGAACGAGTTAATGTTGAGCCTACTCCATTCGTTTCACGAGTACAGGCGCCGCGTATAGGAACTTTAAGGATTGAAGAGGGAGGTCAATTTTCCGAAAGCGAGATTAATGCAGCTAAATATATGAAAGGATTAGGATATGATGTGTTGTTACGTTCACCAAAGGGGACACGGGCCCAAGGAGGGACTTCAGATTTAGTAGTCGATGGAACAAACTATGATGTTTTCACTCCAAAGTCAGATAAGGTGAATAATATTATAACAAATATGAGGAAGAAGAACTCTCAAACAACAGGTATTGTACTAGATTTGTCTCAAACTACGGTTACCGCGGAGGATTTAGGAGGAAATGTTTTGCAAAGAGTTCGAAGTACAGCAAAAAATATTAAAGACATTGTAATATTGCCAAAAAATGCCAAAAATTGAATGTACTTGTGGAAATATAATCGGGCTGAGCGAAATTCCTAGCCCCAACCAATTACTTATTATATCTGATGAGAATTTTGACGAAGTTTATGCTGATTGCATAGATCCAGATAAATTATATGAGAAATTTAATATAGTAGCGAAGTGTAAGGTTTGTGGAAGATTACATGTCTTCTGGAATGGCTTTGATAAAGATCCTATTATCTATAAGCCAGAGTAAGATAGGTTGTCTGACTCTAACTAGGCGTATTAGGAATAAGTTGAAAAATTGAGATTTGGTTGTAAAGTCAGATTAAAATATCCATGTTGTAGGGGCGAAGGCAAGAAAGGCATTATTGTTCTTTCTTGCTTTCCTATTTATTACAATGACCCTAATGGTGATTTTAAGTCTAAGTTTATGGCTTTTGCTTACAAGGTGCTTCATGGTGGTGGTGATATAGGAAAAGATAAAAAGACGGGTGATTACTATGTGGGTAAACAAGTTGAATACAAGGGTGACGGTGCGGGCGCTACTTTTCTATAATATAATGAATTATGGAATGATTAGTATTAATGGGACTCGTTTAGGTGATTTGTGGAAAAGTAAGAAGGCAACTCTAGTAACGGGTGATCAGGTTAAGTTTCTTCTGAATGAAATTCGATTGCAGATGCAAGGGTATGGAGTTCAACCTAAATATGACAGTAAATCTAGCAACGAAGTTAATCAAAAACGAGCTATGCAGTATTATGATGATTATTGGTTTAATCCACCAAGACAAGCTGTTCCAACTAAAAAATAACTGTGAAAGAGATTTACATTGCTTTATGTGTAATGGTAATATCTATATCTTCTTATAATAGAGGAGTAGATTACAAAAAGGATATGAATTTAAATTGTCCTTATGAATTTGATTCTTTAGCCATGATGAATGTGTTTACATATGTAGATGAAATGCCTGAGTATCCAGGTGGAAATCCTGCAATGTTAAAGTTTATTGCTAAAAACTTTAGGTATCCTGATAAGTCAGATTTTCAGGCATCCTTTAGAATTCAGTTTGTGGTAGATATAGATGGTTCTATTATCGCAGCAAGGGTAAGGGGCCGGAATAAAAATGAATTAACGTTGGTAGAAAAAGAATTATTAAAAGTATTATGTAAAATGCCTAAATGGAAACCTGGCGCTTGTCTTAATAAGTCTGTTCCTGTAAAGATTAATCTGCCTTTATATTTATAAGTGGATGGATCCACAAAACCATATAATATTGGGGATGTATTAGAAGCATTTAAGAATGCTGGAGAATTACTATGACAACCAGAAATAGATAAAATAAAGGCGGATGCTAAATGAAAGGGGTATTGACCAATTTGCTGGATATTAGTGCGTATCATAATTTAAGCAGTATTTTCATATTGCAGGAATAATAAAAGAGGTCGAATGAATTATATGATGTAAAAAGTGTTTTTTCGAATACGCTTTTACGTTATTACCATGCAGCGGGAGACTTATATATCAAACAACCTGAAGGTAAGCACACCGTCAGCCTGAAATGTTTTCCTTAAGAGTAATGTTTGCATCATTATTATTCGATTCAATTAAAATTCTCAGAAAATAGTATGTCAGTTAGTTAGAGGACGTTGTGTTAAAAATAAATAAAGGCCCTGATGATCACTTAAACGACTGACAATCTCCACCACACAAAACAAGCCTGTATCGTACTTACGATAAAGACTCGTTTTGTGTGTCAGGAATGCAGAGGGGCAATACTTTTTTACTGATATAGAAAAAGAAGGTATCCTGTTGTACGACAGCGGTAACGTAGCCCTGGCCGAGCGCAAGCCTTTAAGTGCGGCAGAAGCCAAAGTTATTGCGCAGAAATATTATGACCAGTGGTATAGGAGCGCACAGGAATTTTACATAGATGCACAAAACGTATTGAACAGGGGCAGCCTGAAAAACGCGGTCTTTTACCTGTACCAAGCCGCGGAGCGTGCGTATAATGCTGTTGTATTGGTATAGTGAAGAATACTTTTAATGAGGATTACATTCGTACTGCATTAACAGCAGCTTCTTTAGAGAAGTTTGCGGTGACTTATAGTACCAGCGAATATCACTATACACTTTACTACTATGATCAGGCGGGTAACCTGGTGAAAACAATACCACCTGCTGGTGTGATCAAGAACCGTTCAGCATCGTGGCTGGACAGTGTGAAGACAGCAAGGCTGAATGGTGTTAAGCTGGTGCCTAAGCATAAAATGGCAACGGAATACAGATATAATACTTTGAATGCGGTAGTAGCGCAAAAAACGCCTGATGCAGGAGGTAGTAAGTTCTGGTATGACCGATTAGGAAGGGTGGCTGTTTCGCAGAATGCTAAACAAGCTGGAGTAAATGCATATAGCTATTCGATGTATGATCCTCTTGGGCGTATTTCAGAAGTAGGAGAACTGACTAGTGTAACTCCCATATCAGACAGCATTAGCCGAAAGGAATCTGTACTTACTGCCTGGATGAATGCTGCCGGTAGCAGTAGAAGAGAGATCTCGCATACCGTGTATGATGAATCTATTTCTCCTTTTGAAGGAGAGTTATGGAATGCGACAAATCTGCGCAACCGTGTATCCTGGTCAGCGATTTATAATTCAGCATCCGAACAGGCTTCGGGTTATTATAGTGCAGGTACCTTCTACAGCTATGATATCCATGGAAATGTGAACCTGTTATTACAGGACTACAAGCTAGGGGGTATGGCCGATGCAGGCAATGGAAACCGTTGGAAAAAGATAGCTTATCAATATGATCTTATTAGTGGTAAAGTAAATACAGTGTCCTATCAACCCGGAAAACCGGATGCGTTCTATCACCGTTATAGCTATGATGCAGAAAATAGAATAACCAATGTAGAGACCAGCAAGGATAGTATTTATTGGGAGAATGATGCATTTTACCAATACTATAAACATGGACCACTGGCGCGTGCGGTAATAGGCCAGCAACAGGTACAAGGACTGGATTATGCATATACATTACAAGGTTGGTTAAAAGGCGTAAACAGTACCGCTGTTACGTCAGCATTCGACATGGGACATGATGGTGCTGCTGGAAGTATGGTAGCGAAAGATGTGTTTGGATTGGCACTACACTACTATGGTAACAATGAATACTCACCTGTTAATAATACATTAACGCCATTTGCTGCTGTCTCTGGTTTAACTTCTTTATTTAATGGTAATATATCTGCTATCAGTCAAAATCTGCCTTCTTTAGGTAATCCTTTGCTGTATTCCTACAATTACGACGTCCTTAACAGGCTGAAAAAGATGCAGGCGTCTAATGGGTTGAATAAGGCTACCAATACATGGACACCCGTCGCTTTATCTGATTACAAAGAGTCTATCAGTTATGATGCGAATGGTAATATTCTTACTTATGACCGTTACGGTAACAAGGCTGCTCCAAACAAACAAATGGATAGCCTGAGTTACAACTACAGGACAGGTACGAATAAACTTGATTTCATAAAAGATGATATTGCTGCTACCAATTATGATAATGACATTGATAACCAGTTAATTGGTAACTATGACTATGATGCTGTAGGAAACCTTGTAAAAGACAGTGCTGGAGGTATTCAAAATATCAGATGGAATGTTTATGGAAAGATAGCGGCTATCACTAAAACGGATGGTACAACAATTAGCTATACTTACGATGTGGCTGGTAACCGTGTTAGCAAAACTGTGAATGGCATACAAACCTGGTATGTGCGTGATGCCTCCGGAAATGTCATGAGTGTGTATACTAAGGGAGATAATGCAATTAACAGTGGTACTTTATCTCAAACAGAAACACACCTGTATGGAAGTAGCCGTTTAGGTATTAATACATTGAATACCAATATGGAATCCGGTGTAACACCAGTGACTGTCAATTTAACAGGGCTAGGTTCAGGATTTAATATTAATTTTATTCGGGGTAAGAAGTTCTTTGAGTTAAGTAACCATTTGGGTAATGTGTTGGCAACTGTATCAGATAAGAAGACCAGCATTTTTACGGGAAGTGTATTCGACCATTATGACGCTGCAATTGTTTCTTCTCAGGAGTATTATCCGTTTGGGATGCAGATGCCTGAGAGAGGATTCAGTAGTAGTAAATACCGCTATGGGTTTAACGGGAAGGAGAATGACAATGAGGTGAAAGGCGAAGGCAACCAACAGGATTATGGATTGCGGGTGTATGATCCGCGGTTAGGGAGGTTTTTTAGTGTGGATCCACTGGCACCTAAGTATCCGGAGTTAACACCATACCAATTTGCAAGTAATACACCTATGCAGGCAGTAGATCTTGATGGTGGAGAAGCTAATTATATAATCCAAAATGGGAGAAAATGGGCAGAATCGATGTCTTCAGATAATTTGAGACATCAGATTCCAGCAAATGCATATATACCATCATTGGGTGCCGCTGAATACGGTGCACAAAATGGTGCACAGACTGGAATGTTTATTGTGGGTTCAGTATTTGTAGTTGCGAAGGCGCCGGCAGTGCTTAGTGCTGTAGGTAGAGGCATATCATTTGGATGGAAATGGTATGTAAATGGTGGGCATACTATGGTATCTGCGGCTACAGGAGATGCATCTGCCGCATTTGGCCCAAGCGCAGCAGGCGCAACAGGAGTGGGGATTGCTACTTATGAAATAGCAGCAAGAGATGAAGCGATAAGTAGTGAGGTTACATATTTTAGAGTTCAAGGAGGCACCCCTCCTAAAGCAAGCCGGAATCTCATTTCGGTAAATGAAATTGGAAATGTAAAAGTGAAGAATACTACTTTAAATATTAGTGCAGGAGATGGGGAGCATGTGGAACATTTCTTGAAACTTAGGCCCGAAGCAAGCGTTGTTAAATTTAAAGTACCGGGCTGGTTTGATGATTTTTTGAAAGAATATGCAATACCGCAGGCCGAGTATTCTAAAAACCCTGCTAATCAAGGTGGATTAGCACCTAAATTAGTGGATCCGACTACTCCTGGTACTTCATACGAATTACCACCTATATGGACACAATGGATAAATGAAAATGCTGTAAAAGGGAGTGGCGAAGTTATAAAACCTCAATAAAAATTATATGATTAAAAATCCTCTATATGGAGATGATATTATAGTGTTAATTAGATATGATAACGAATACTTTTGGTATCTAAGTGAGAAGACTATTTGGGTCATGAATTATACTAAATGGATGGAAATCTTTTATCCTTTTTCAAACAAAAAAGCAACAATTCCGGAAAGAGAAGGGCTTGATATTTTAAATAGGGATAATTGGTTGGAGTTTAAAGAACGAAATGTAGAATTAGCGACAAATAGGGAGGAATTAAGAAGGCTCATTGAATTTAATTTGCCTATTACAAGCTGGGACGAAAAAGGTGAATTATTTCCTGCGCTCTTTTTAGATTTTGATAAGAACATACTTTATTCTCTTTTTCCTGAAAGCCTGGCTTTTGAGAGATATGTTCCAGAGTATTGGACAGGATTATATGAGGATTTCTATTCGTTAATTCCGGATGCTGAAAAGTATTGGATAATTGAAGGGGTAGATCATTTTCCTAAAGAATAATTCAGCTTTATTAGATTTGAAAGTATTTGATTTACTCATAAACGAATAAGCCCTGTCTGTGTAGACTGGATTTATCGTTTATGAGTAAATGCTTTATGGTCTGTGCTTACTGTCTTGATGAATGCTGGGAAAGAAGTAATGGTGCTCAACAGGCAGGAACTATAGTTAATGAAACTGGCACAGGTAAGTTCGCTGGAAATATAATAAAGGTATTTAACTATAATGGCATTAAAGTCGCTGTCGACGATACCCGAAAATTAATAATGAGTGTTAGACCTGAAACAGGATTTCACCTCCCTTAAAATTTAAACATATGAAGTACGAATATGACAAAGAAGTTGATGGACTTTACATTTGGTTTGTAAATGATATTGAAAAAGATAAAATAAATTATGAAAAGGAAATTTGGCCTAGCGAATTAAAAGACGAAATAGGGTTGTTATTTGATAATCGGGGCAAACTTATGGGACTGGAAATTCAACCTGCATCTAAATATTTCGATGATGAAAAATTGAATCAAATAGCAAAAGAAAGCTACTTGTAGAAACGGTTAGAAATAATACTTTTTAATAAGAATGTAAGGCCTGCTAGACATAATGAGGGTAATACTAAAAGTATATTTACATCATGGAGTAGGAAGTGGATTTGGACATCAGTGTAAGTGGTTTAGCTTTAATATTGAATATTATAAAATTAATCAACCACGGTCACAATGATTACCAGCCATAGAGACATTAGAACCAAATCCAGCTGATCCAGTATTTGAAGGGTTACTTATTTTTTATGGTCTCAAAGCGTGGTCTCAAAGGCCACGCTTTTCTCATTATAACGCAGTAATATTTTTCTGAAAGAAGTCTTTAAATTTTTTATTGGTAAGCATTTTATCAATAAGGCGTAAGATTATTTGTTTGTCTTCTTCTTCCAGTTGTTGAATAAGCCTCATCTGTTCTACAGTACTTTTATCTTCGAGTATTACTTCTCTCGGCAATTGCCCTTCATTGTTAACGATCTGATCGATGGAGCAATTAAATAGCTGCGACATTTTCAGGAGTTCAGCTACAGTGATCTCACGCAATCCTTTTTCAATCTTGCTATATGTTGATTTATCCACGCCGATATGGTTAGCAACATCTTTTTGCATGAGGCCTTTTTCTTCGCGGATAGTTTTAATGTTGTTAGCTAAATTCATGCTCTAAAAGTATAGATAAAAGAAACTATTGCCAATATGTGGATAAAATAAACACTTTTAAGTTGATTTAAAGGAAACAAATTAATATATTTACAGTAGATAAATTAGAAACTTATTTTTGAATGGAAGTGAAGAATCAGGCTGGGTAAAGAGTACGGACGTTACCAGGAAATACTGAGTCTTTATTCTGATACACGCTGATAGGCAAAGTGACATCTTTTGCAGGTGGTCTTTGAGAGGATGGCTTTGATGTTAGCATCTAATGTCTATAACGGTGATGATGGGCCAGTTAAAACGGAGGATACTGGGCCAGGTATTTCGGGAGTCATTGGGCCACTTTCCATATGCAATAATAAGAGTTTAAGTTAATCAGTTCAACTGTTTTTTCTT
>NZ_WRXO01000016.1 GCF_009758125.1 Chitinophaga oryziterrae | reverse complement strand
ACCTCTGGAATGATGGAGATACCAATCCGGTGAAAGAAATCACACAACCTGGTAAGTACACCATCTCTGTAATGGATAAGTTCTGTTCTAAGATCACGATGGATAGTGTGAGTGTAAATGTAGCAGGCATCCCTGCGGTGCTGCTGGGTAACGATACGACCTTGTGTAAAGGTCAGACACTGACCCTGACGGTAAATGCGGGAACAGGTAACAGTATCAAATGGCAGGATGGTGCCACCACACCAACTTACCCGGTAACTGTGTCCGGTTATTACTCAGTAACAGTCTACAATGATTGTGGTACTGCTACAGACCAGATAGCTGTAACGTTTAAAGAATGTGACAATAAACCACAATTCCCGAATGCCTTCACACCAAATGGCGACGGTAACAACGATACATTCAAACCAGTGGTTAACGGATCAGTATATGATTACGAATTCCATGTTTTCAATCGTTGGGGTCAGGAGGTATTTAACAGTAAGGACTCCCAGAAGGGATGGGATGGCAGATTCGGCGGACGCCTTGTAGACAATGGAACTTATGTGTGGTTGCTGACCTATAAGAAAACCTTAGGTGGATCAGTGATCATAGCAAAAGGAGAAGTAACCGTACTCCGATAAAAAATACAAACAGGCAAGGCGTCACGAGGCGCCTTGCTCATTACAAAGCATAAAAAAAGGTTGGAAGAATTATCTTCCAACCTTTTTCATTCAGCTATCAGCTACTAATACAGTAACCTTGCTTTAATAGTATGTTTCACTTCTCTCAGTAATGAAAATGCTTCTTTCGATAATTTGGTATCCACATCCAGCACCACATAACCAATAGTGTCACTTGTCTTCAGATACTGACCAAGAATATTGATTTTATTCCGGGATAACACCGTATTTATTTCAGATAATACACCCGGTACATTCTCATGAATATGAAGGATCCTGTGTGTATGATCAATAGCCGGAACATTGATAGCCGGAATAGTATGAGAACCAAAGCTGGCCCCTTTTTCCAGGTAGTTCAGCATTTTACTGCTTACATCCAGGCCAATATTATGTTGCGCTTCTTCCGTACTTCCCCCGATATGTGGCGTTAAGATCACATTCGGTAATTTCTGTAAAGGAGACGTAAATACGGCGCCGTTCTTTTCAGGCTCTACCGGGAATACATCTATGGCAGCACCGGATAACTGGCCGCTTACCAGCGCATCCTTCAATGCATCCAGGTCAACCACCTCACCACGTGCGTAATTGATGAAAATAGCCCCGTGCTTGGCATGAGACAGTACCTCCTTGGTAATCATATTATTGGTGCCTTCCGTAGACGGTACATGCAGGGAAATGATATCTGAATGTTCAAACAGTGTTTCCAGTGTTCTCACCTGTACCGCATTACCTAATGGCAGTTTGGTCTCCACATCGTAATAAAGCACGTTCATACCCATTGCTTCCGCAAGGATGCTCAACTGACTGCCTATATTACCATACCCTACAATACCCAGCGATTTACCGCGCAGTTCATAACTGCCTTTGGCTTCTTTCATCCATTTCCCCTCATGGGCAGCAGTATTCTTGTCCGGAATACGGCGTATCAGCATGATCGATAACCCTATCACCAGTTCCGCTACAGAACGGGTGTTGGAATATGGGGCATTGAATACGGTTACTCCATGCTCCGTGGCGTTTTTCAGATCTACCTGGTTGGTGCCTATACAAAAGCAACCGATGGCTTGCAGCTTGTTTGCTGCTTCCAGTACTTTCCGGGTTACATGTGTTTTGGAACGGATACCTAACAGATGTACATCTTTTACTTCGCGGATCAGATCTTCCTCATTCAGTGCGCCCGACAACCTTTTTACGTTAGCATACCCAGCCGATGTAAACTCTGCTGCTGCAGCATCACTGATATTTTCCAACAATAAAATATTAATCTTCTCCTTCGGATAACTTGTCAACTTTTGCTGATCCATATCTTATAATTTATATATTTCCCTATGCTTTTCAATTGGCTTAATAATTGATATAAGGGGCAAACAGGTCACAAACCTAAAAGATGTTACGCAATAATCAAACAGTTGGGCTGTCAAATTTAATTTCGTCAAAAATGTGCCCCTATTTAGGCACTTTTTTCAAATTTTTAGGCTTTAAAACTTAAAATACCTTTAAAATTGCACATTCCTACCTCTTTTTTTTGTGTAACAAGTCATTAGGTCATAAATTTAACGCTTACGCTTATAATACGAATCGTCTCTAACTTGCAGAATGAAAGCAGCACTTATCGTACTAACTATATCCGGGATTACATTTTCAGCCGTATCCGCATGCAGCAGCAATGCAGCGAATAATAGGAAAAAGACAGCAAAACAAGATACTACCATTAGTAAAGCGGTTCCTGATGAGCTTACAGCAGCAGTGTTGAGCTCCCCTCATACAAAAGCACAACAGCAGGAACTGGCCAACTTTTACCAAACCCAGCTATTGAGAGGAGGATTTAACGGATCTATTATAGTGGCTAAAAAAGGAGTTGTCATCTTCGAACAATACCATGGCCTGGAAAATTATCGTACCAAATCATCTTTCATAACAGACAGCTCTTCCTTTCAGATGGCTTCCGTTTCCAAAACATTTACTGGTATGGGTATCATGTGGCTGGCCGAAAGACAGAAACTGAGCCTGGATGATAATATACAGAAATACATTCCCGGATTTCCATATATGGGCATTACCCTTCGTATGCTCCTTTCACACCGCAGCGGTTTACCTAATTACCTTTATTTCTGCGATAGCATATGGCCGGATAAGGATAAATTCCTGACCAATGACGATGTAATTGCCCTGATGGAAAAACATAAACCACCGGTGCAGCATCAGCCCAATACCCATTTTCAGTATTGTAACACCAACTTTATGCTGCTGGGTTCTGTGATTGAAAAAGTAACCGGACAAAAATACGCCAACTTCATGCAGCAAACGTTCTTTGCACCTCTGGGCATGAATAATACCTTTGTATAT
Organism: Chitinophaga oryziterrae; assembly: GCF_009758125.1. GTDB lineage: Bacteria > Bacteroidota > Bacteroidia > Chitinophagales > Chitinophagaceae > Chitinophaga > Chitinophaga oryziterrae. The sequence goes on along the minus strand of NZ_WRXO01000016.1, from coordinate 78,322 downwards.
GATCCTTCTACAGCGGCCCGTCCTCATCAGACCGTGAGCCATAAATACAATGGCCAGGCGGAACCGGATACTTATTTTGACGGGGTGATCGGCGACAAAGGCATTTACAGCACCGCACAGGATATGCTGAAATGGGACCAGGCCATGTATAGTGATAAAATCTTCAGTCCCGAAACTATCAAGGCGGCTTATACCCCCTATAGCCATGAAAAAGCAGGTGTTCGTAATTATGGATTAGGCTGGCGGCTGATGGTTTATCCGGACAGCAGCAAGATCGTTTACCATAACGGATGGTGGCATGGCAATAACACCGTATTCTACCGTATTATAAAAGATACGACCACTATTATCATCCTGGGAAATAAATACAACCGTAATATCTATCATGCCGTGAAACCGATCAGCGCTATTATGGGACACGGTAATGGTGATGAAGAAGGAGAGGAATAGGATTTACCCTCCGTGTTTCCTGTTCGGTAATACATTTTCCCTTGTCCAGGGAATGATCCCTGTAAAAGCATGTTTACGTACCGGGCATTCCGTCAGCTGACAATAATGACAGCAAACAGGGATACAGGGATCTATATGAATAAAGAACTCGGTCTCTCCGGAAGTAAATTCAGTATTTACCAGCCGTTCTATGACCTTCAGCTCTTCATGTCCTTCATTTAATTCCATGTAATAAGGCATGGTGAGATGGCAATCAATATGATAGTTATTACCATACTGCTGCACACGCATATTATGTACATCGATCCACTCCGGACGACGATGAGTTGATAGTATACTGATCACATTATCCACTACCTGCATATCTGTTTCATCCATCAGACCTGAAATGGAGCGTCGTAATAACAGGTACCCCTGCCTGAGTATCAGTGTGCCCAATAGCGCAGATGCCAGGGGATCTATCCATGTCCATCCGGTAAAATTAATGAGCAATAAGGCGGCTACTAACCCTCCACTGCTATACACATCCGTCATGATATGCTGTCCATTGCCGGAAATAGTAACGGACGCTGTCTGTTTGCCATAATGCAGCAGGTACAGCCCGAGAAAAAGATTGCAGAGAGCGGTAATGGCTATTATCCAGATACCCTTGTCCACATGCTCCAGGGTAGCAGGGATAAAGAAATACTGCCCTGCCTTAAATAAGATCAGACAGCCTGCAATGAAAATCATTGCGCCTTCAAAACCAATAGAAAAAAACTCAACTTTCCCATGCCCGTAAGGATGGTTCTCATCTTTGGGCTTACCGGTAAGATAAATACTGTAACATGCAAATGTACCTGCTACTACATTAATAATAGATTCCAGTGCGTCAGAAAGGATAGCGACCGAATGCGTAAGAAACCAGGCGGTGAACTTAGTGCCTGTTAATATAAAACTCACGATCAGCGATATCAATATGACACGCAATTCTTTTCTCTTCAAAATATTAGATTGATGCACAAAGAAAAGGAAAATAATTACATATATATAAATGAAAAAACCCGGAACGAAAGCTCCGGGTTCATTTGATATAATTGCACCAAGTAATTAAAGATTATTCCGGTTTGCTTTCCGGCGGCGTGGCAGGAGCTGCAGGTACTACAGGTCTGCTTTCAGAAGCTGCGGGAGCAGGACGTGGCTCTCTGGCTGCGTCTCTCTGTTCACGTGCTGCCTGGCGATGTTCCTGACGTTCCTGGCGTTCTTCCTTCGCTTCTTTGGTATCCATCTTCTTCTTAGCGGTTTTAGGCGCGAAGATGGCAATCATACGTTTACCTTCCATGGTCGGCATACCTTCCAGCACACCTACTTCTGCCAGCCTTTCAGCAAACTTCAGCAGGATCAGCTCTCCACGTTCTTTGAACATGATAGCACGACCTTTGAATTGTACATATGTTTTTACCTTGTTACCATCCTTCAGGAACTTCTCAGCATGTTTTGCTTTAAAGTCGAAGTCATGGTCATCCGTATTAGGCGTAAAGCGGATCTCTTTCACCTCGCTTTTGTGCGCCTTCGCCTTCATATCCTTTTCCTTCTTCTTCTTCTCGTAAAGGAATTTATTATAGTCTATGATACGGCATACGGGAGGTACGGCATTCGGGGAAATTTCAACTAAGTCTAACCCTTGCTGTTCTGCCATATGCAGGGCTTCCTCTGTGCGGTATACACCAACCTCAATGTTCTCTCCAACTAATCGCACCTCAGGTACACGGATCATCCTGTTAGTACGATGTTCTTGTTGCTGTTCTCTGCGAAAATTGGGGTTTCTTCCTCCCCTGTTAAAACTACTTGGTCTGGGTCCTTGTGGCATTAAAAAGAATAAAATTACTAAATTAATAATTGTCCATAATCTTTAATGATAGTCATAAATATCTGACTTTTAACCAGATTAATACCGTACGAACTATCTTATTTTAATATGGACTTCAAGCAATTAACGTACCCGAAAATACAAAAGTTCAATCAGTTAAAAATATATTTTATGAACCTGTGTATTTCTGAACGTCTATTCAAAAGGTCTCTTGCTCGCTACTTCCTCTTTTACCAGTTCAATGAACTGTTCAAGGTCCATAACGCCGATATCTCCTTTTGCCTGGCGGCGAACAGCAACTTTATTATCAGTTGCTTCCTTTTCACCTAACACCAGCATATAAGGTACTTTAGCCAGTTCTGTTTCTCTGATCTTTTTCCCTATTTTTTCGTTACGATCGTCAATTTCAGCGCGAATTTCCGCATTTTTTAACAAATTCGCTATTTTTTCTGCATATTCCTGGTTCTTCTCACTGATAGGCAATATTTTAACCTGTGTAGGTGTCAGCCAGAGCGGGAACTTTCCTCCGCAATGTTCTATCAGCACAGCTATAAACCTTTCCAGTGATCCGAACGGTGCACGGTGGATCATTACCGGGCGATGCTTCTGATTATCAGCGCCAATGTATTCCAGCTCAAAACGCTCAGGAAGATTGTAGTCTACCTGTATGGTTCCCAACTGCCATTTACGGCCAAGGGCATCCTTCACCATAAAGTCGAGCTTAGGACCGTAAAACGCGGCTTCCCCATACTCGGTTACTGTTTTAAGACCTTTTTCAGCTGCGGATTCGATAATGGCCTGTTCTGCCAGGTTCCAGTTCTCGTCTGTTCCGATATATTTACTTCTGTCCTCTTTATCGCGTAAGGATATCTGTGCGGTAAAGTCTGTAAAGCTCAGACTGTTAAACACATACAATACCAGATCTATCACTTTCAGGAACTCATCCTTTACCTGGTCCGGGCGGCAGAAAAGGTGCGCATCGTCCTGAGTAAAGCCTCTTACACGGGTTAAACCATGCAGCTCACCGTGCTGTTCGTAACGGTACACGGTACCAAATTCAGCAAAACGCACCGGTAAGTCTTTATAGCTCTTAGGGCTGGTCTTGTATATTTCACAATGGTGCGGACAGTTCATTGGTTTCAGCATGAACTCCTCACCTTCTTCAGGTGTATGGATCGGCTGAAAACTGTCTTTCCCGTACTTTTCGTAGTGTCCTGAAGTAATATACAGGTTCTTGTTACCAATATGCGGGGTTACTACCGGCAGGTAACCGATGTCCGTCTGTGCCTTTTGTAAAAAGCTCTGCAGGCGTTCGCGCAGCATCGCTCCTTTTGGCAGCCACAAAGGCAAACCTAATCCTACCTTCTCGGAGAAAGCGAACAATTCCAGTTCCTTACCCAGCTTACGGTGGTCACGTTTCTTAGCTTCTTCCAGCAGGTGCAGGTACTCGTCCAGCTCTTTCTGGTTAGGATAAGTGATACCGTAAATGCGGGTCAGCATCTTGTTCTTCTCGTTCCCGCGCCAGTATGCACCGGCTATATTGGTCAGTTTTATTGCTTTTATAAAACCTGTATTAGGGATATGAGGTCCCCGGCACAGATCCGTAAAGTTCCCTTGTGTATAAAAGGAAATAGAACCGTCCTGTAATTCATTGATCGTTTCAATCTTGTACTGGTCGCCTTTTTCGGTAAAGTACTTCAGTGCATCTTCCTTACTCACTTCCTTACGCTCGTACACACTGTTTTCCTTTGCGAGAGATACCATTTTAGTTTCGATCTTTCTGAGATCTTCATCAGAAATGGTACGGTCTCCCAGGTCTATATCATAATAGAAACCGTTTTCAATAGCAGGACCGTATCCAAACTTAACACCCGGGTACAGGGATTCCAGGGCTTCTGCCATGAGGTGGGCAGAAGAGTGCCACATGGTGGATTTACCTTCCGTATCCGTCCAGGTGAGTAATTGCAGGGTACTATCCGTTGTTATTGGCCGGGCCATGTCCGTGACCTGCCCGTTCACTTTTGCTGCCAAAACTTTTCGTGCCAATCCCTCGCTGATGGATTTGGCAATGTCCATTGCAGTTACTCCTGCTTCATACTGACGAACTGCGCCATCCGGAAATGTAATGTTAATCATACTGTTGAGCTGTTATTCTTCAGCTATTGTTGTTTGCTTTTACGTTGCTTATAAAATTGGCTTGCGAAGTTAAGTAAATTGATGGGCATTTTTTACATCTGTTAAAATAAGGGTTACACACTGTTGGGTTGCACAGGGCGAAGTTAACAGGCAGGACTGCATCAACACTACAGCAAGCTTAATATTTAAGACTATCGGTTACCTGTACACAGGAAAGCATATCCTTCCCGAAATATGGATTCTGCCGTTCGGTGCTCTTACTGATCCAGTAAGCTCCCCGGTCATTAAAGGCCATCGGGCAATACTGGCGGTAAACGGTTTTACCCTTTAAACCAGTGGTTTTCACCAGGTCAAACAGCATATCAGACACCATTTCAAAGGCGGCCCTCTTGTTTTCCATGGTCTTCTCCCCCTGCATGCCGGTCAGTTCCGCACTGATACTGCCGGCATTGGTTTTCATCTGTTCCAGGTGACTGGAATCCATTTGCAGGGTATGTAGTGGCAGACTATCAATATGCTGCCTGAGTAATCCCGCCCATTTATCGGCATAAGTGATATTTCCTTCCGTTAAACCTTCCGTCAGGTCATAATAAGTATCCATGGTTACCTGTAGAGAATCATAGAACTCCGCGGCATAAGGGGCCTGCAACACTCCCTGATCAGCCTGTTTTTCCTGCTGTTCCTGCTTCGCAGGCTGGTTACACGCGGTCATGATCAGTACATAAAAGAGTAATGATATAGTAATAATGCCCTTCATATTATATATTCGCTTTTTGTGGCAAAGATAAAGCACTACCTTTGCACCTTTCAATTAATTTACACAATGCTGATAGCACTTCAGGATATTACTTTTGAGTTTGGCGCAAGAGCCATTGTAGAGAATGCCTCCTGGCATATTGTACCAGGTGACCGTGTTGGATTAATAGGTATGAACGGTACCGGGAAGTCTACTATCTTACGGGTTATCAATGGGGAATACTCTGTTTCTAAGGGTAGCGTGAACAAGATCAAGAACCTTTCTCTTGGATTTTTCAACCAGGACCTGCTGAGTTTTGAATCCGATGATTCTATCCTGGAAGTTGGTATGACCGCCTTCGAGGAAGCTCAGAAGATCGAAAAAGACATCGAACGCATCACTAAAGAGCTGGAACACAACCAGGAAGAAGCCCTCCTGATCGAATTCAGCGATAAGCTGCACCAGTTTGAAGCGCTGGATGGCTATAACATGCGCCATCGCTCTGCACAAGTGCTTGAAGGTCTGGGTTTTAGCACCGCTGACCTCGACCGTCCCTATAACCAGTTTTCCGGTGGATGGCGTATGCGCGTACTACTGGCTAAACTGATCCTCCAACAGCCGGACGTGCTGATGCTCGATGAGCCTACCAACCACCTTGACCTTCCTTCTATCGAATGGCTGGAGAAATACCTGCAGAGCTATAACGGGGCGGTGATCATTGTATCGCACGACCGCTACTTCCTGGACAGGATGGTGAACAAGATCGTGGAACTCTATCAGCAGCAGCTCCATCATTACACCGGTAGCTATGAGGATTATGAGGTAGAGAAGGAAATGCGCCGCGAAATGCAGCAGCGTTCTTTTGAAAACCAACAGGAATATATCCGTCAGCAGGAACGTTTCATTGAACGTTTCAAAGCCAAAGCATCCAAAGCTGCCCAGGCACAGAGTGCGATGAAAAGACTGGACAGGCTGGATAAGATCGAACAGGTAGATGGCGGTCCTTCCAAAATCAGGATCACTTTTACACCGGATAAAGTACCGGGTAAAATCATTGCTACCCTCAACGATGTAAGCAAGAAATTCGGCGCCTTAACTATATTGGATAACGCCCGTGCTGAAATCAGCCGTGGTGATAAAATAGCGCTGATCGGTGCGAACGGTAAGGGTAAGTCTACCCTGCTGCGCCTGATCGCAGGTACAGACGAAATGGAAGGCGAACGCATCCCGGGCCATAACGTAGTGACCAGCTTCTACGCTCAGCACCAGCTGGAAAGCCTGGACCTCGACAGCGAGATCCTGGATGAACTGAAAAACTGCGGTAGCGGACGTTCTGAAGTAGAACTCCGCAATCTGTTAGGTTGCTTCCTGTTTACAGGTGATGATGTGTACAAGAAGATCCGTATCCTTTCCGGTGGTGAAAAAGCACGTGTGGCACTGGCCAAAACGATCATCAGCCAGGCGAACTTCCTGCTGCTCGATGAGCCTACCAACCACCTGGATATGAACTCCGTACAAATGCTGATTGATGCATTATCCAAGTTCGACGGTACTTATGTTCTCGTATCGCACGACCGCTATTTTGTGAGTCAGACGGCTAATAAAATATGGGAAATCGTAGATGGGGAGATCAAGGAATTTAAAGGCACCTACACCGAGTGGGAAGACTTTAAAAAGCGTCAGGCGGAGACCTTAAAGCAACAGGCAGCGGCTGCCAAACAACTGGCGAATGCTTCTGACAGCAATGAGTCAAAAAAAAAAGAAGTAAAAGCAACGCCAGTAGTTAATACCCCTGTTAAAGGAGTAGCGATCGATAAAGATAAAAAGAAGGAAATCCAGAAACAGCAGCGGCAGTTCCAGCAACTGGAAGAGCAACTGGCTGCTTTAAATACTAAAAAGGCATCTCTGGAAGAAGCGTTGAACAATCCGGAAATATATGCGGATAAAAAACGCTTCCAGCAGGTAGAATCTGAATATGCCCAGATAGGAAGAGACCTGAAAAAGGCAAACGAAGAATACGAAAAGGCGTTCGAAAAGCTGATGGAACTGGAAGGGTAACAAGGATACATAATACGGGGTCCCGTGTTTGTAGGATAAAAGCTAATGCTAAATGATGCAAAAGATACTGGTAGTAGAAGATGAAGTCAAAGTAGCAAATGCCGTTAAAAAGGGGTTGGAAGAGAATGGCTTTGAAGTGGATGTTGCATACGATGGACGCATGGGCAAAAGCCTGGGCGCCAGCAATAACTACGACCTGGTGATCCTCGATCTGAACCTTCCCCATAGCAACGGATATGAAGTATGCGACGTGATCCGCCGCCGGAACAGCCGCATCCCTATTATCATGCTCACTGCCCTGGGTGGGATGGATGATAAAATGCAGGCATTTGAAATAGGCGCCGACGACTACCTGGTAAAACCTTTCGACTTCAGAGAACTGCTGGCCCGTATCCGCGTATTCCTCAAACGCGCAGGATCAGAAGTACAACAGAACTCCCAGTATAAAATAGTGATCGCAGACCTGGAAATAGACCGGGAAAAGAAAGAAGTGATAAGAGGTGGTAAAAAGATCCCCCTGACCGCCAAGGAATACCAGCTACTGGAATTCCTCGCCCTCCACAAGGGGAAAGTAATTTCCAAACTGGTCATTGCTGAAAAGGTATGGGATATCGACTTTGACACCGGTACCAATGTGATAGAAGTATACATGAACTTTCTCCGTAAAAAGATAGATAAAGACTTTCCCAATAAGCTCCTGCATACTAAAACAGGGATGGGATATTTCCTGGCCGAAGAGTGAAGATCAAATATAAAATAGCGCTTTCCTACGCCATTTCAGCATTCGTACTGCTGAACACTTTTGCTATTCTGGCATATTATTTCTCTGCCCAGTCACGCCAGGCAGAATACCTGGAACGCCTGGAATACCGCGCCCGTTCCATTGCCAACGTGATCATTGAAGATGATACGGTGAAAATAGACCTGCTCCGGAAACTGGATAAAACCACCTTCCAGGACCTCTATAAAGAAACCATCCTGGTATACAATCCTTCATACGACTTACTCTACGCCAACCTGAAAGACACGGCCATCCGTACTTCCCGTTACCTGCTGGACTATATCAGAAAGAACGGGGAATTCAGTCATGAAAGGGCTAACGGAGAACTGGTAGGTGTATATTATACAGAAGGAAGTGTATCCGTTATCGTAATTGTTTCCTCTTTTGATAAATATGGGTTCCAGAACCTGCAGAACCTAAAACGTATCCTCATAATAGAGATCATCGTAGCTGTAATCCTGCTGGTCATCATCGGCTATTTCTTTGCCCGGAATATGGTGCAGCCCATAGACAAGCTGGTCCGGCAGGTGAAGACCATCAACGCCAATAACCTGCAGGGGAACAGTGTAGACGCCAAAGGGAAAGATGAGATTGCCCAGTTGGGGGCCAACTTCAACACCATGCTGCAACGCCTGAGTGATGCATTTGACCTGCAAAAGAGTTTTGTAAGTAATGCTTCCCACGAACTACGTACCCCCCTGTCTGCTATTATCAGCCAGTTGCAGGTAACGTTATCCAAGGAACGAACGAAAGAAGTCTATCGGGATATCCTGGCCTCCGTACTGGAAGATGCGGAGAACCTGTCGGACCTCAGTAACGGACTGTTACAACTGGCACAGTCAGAATTGAATCAACAGAAATTCATTTTTAATAAAGTAAGGATAGACGAACTGCTGCTGGAAATGGGGAACCTGATCAGGCTGAAGCGCAGTCCTGTAAATGATAACAGCCGGGGCCCCAAAGTGGACATCCGTTTCCTCAAAGTACCGGAGCAGGATACAGAACTGATCTGTGAAGGAAACGAAAGCCTGCTGAAGGTGTTATTCTTTAACCTGCTGGATAATGCTTTTAAGTTCTCCAAGGACAATGCCGCACATGTGAGCATCGACTTCTTCACCCATAATATACAGGTCCAGGTTACGGACAATGGGATCGGTATCCTGCCGGAAGAACTGAATAAGATCTTCGAACCTTTCTACAGGGGCGCTAATGCGCAGAAGACCCGTGGACACGGATTAGGACTATCCATCTGTAAAAAGATCGTTCTGCTGCATAAAGGGCATATCTCCGTATCTTCCATCGCCGGTAAAGGCACCACATTTACCGTTATACTTCCCCACACTTATCAATAGTTGATTACATAATCTTCGCGCAAGCTGTTATTGGTCAATAAATACACCTTATCTGACGTGAATATCAGGTGAAGTTAAATTGAAAAACAAATCCTGGACCCATATTCCAACGCAAAATCAGGGAACTAAACAGTCAGATACAGTGTATTTATGACTAATAACAGCTTAACATTTTAATCACTTTTTAATTATCCTTAAAGGCCCCTTTAAGTAGTAATGCGGAGCTTTGCACCTATTCTACCATGATATATGAATTGCAATTTTCTTCTCTGCCTTTTATTCACCTCCGGAATGTACCTGCAGGGATGTAAGCATCCTCAGGTAGAAGGTGGGGTAACGAAGAAGACTTTTGTACTAAGTGATACCATGCTGAAAACGATCAGGATAGATACCGCCGATTTGGAGCCTGTATTTATGGAGCTCCATTTTTCAGGGAAAGTAGCAGAAAAGGAAAACACGGGTATAATCGTGAATGTAGCGGCCGCGGATCTATCTCATGTAACTAAAGGATTTACGGCTGATGTGGTAACAGCCTCCTTACCCAACAAAATATTCCATGGTACGGTGGATGGGGTTAATACCCTTACCGATACTTTATCACAAACAGGACAACTCAGTATAAAAATGGATTTCGCCGGAAAAGCGCTGAAACCCGAAATGTTCACCAAGGTGGTACTTCGCTGTGATGAGGGAGACGATATGGTAGCCGTTCCTGAAGGAGCTGTCATCGAAGATCACAGTAAGAATTTTGTGCTTGTATTTAAAGATAAGTACAATATCCAGGTGCGGGAAGTAGAAACATACACTACATCAGGTGATGTTACCTACATCAGTAAAGGGCTCAATGCCGGCGAAAGTGTGATATCGGCACATCAGCAGCAGATTTATAATGCGCTGAGTGATAATTAAATTTTAGTTCGCATATAGGTTGATAGAATGGACATGCAAACACAGCGCATTCAGATGTATCATTTGTTTGAACTGTTTTCATGCTCAATTACTCCGCCCCGCCGCAGAAGAAACAACGCGGGGCGGTTTTTTCATTTTATTTCTCATTCAACCGGCGTCTTATCCGTTGTTTGGACTTATTAAAGATCATCTGTCCTTTATCAATTCCCTTTCTCAACTCAGCCCTTTCTTCCTCCGGCAAATGTAAAACTGACTGACATTCAGTACTGCAACAACCTTCATACTTAGCCGCGCATTCGTCACACTGGATGAATAACAAATGACATCCATCATTTTTACAGTTGGTATGTGTATCACTGGGTTTACCACACTGGTGACACTGACTGATCACATCTTCCGTGATCCGCTCTCCCAGCCTGTCGTCAAATACAAAGTTCTTCCCTTTGAATTTAAGCGGCAAGCCCTGCTCCTTAGCCTTATTCGTATACTCTATAATACCTCCTTCCAGGTGGAATACATTCTTAAACCCGTTATGCAGCATGTAAGCCGACGCTTTCTCGCAACGTATACCACCAGTACAGTACATCACGATGTTTTTATCCTTTTTGTCCTGCAGCATATCTACCGCCATGGGCAGTTGTTCCCTGAAAGTATCGGACGGGACTTCGATAGCCTGTTCAAAATGCCCCACTTCGTACTCATAATGGTTCCTCATATCCACAACAATGGTATCCGGATCTTCTGTCAGCTCGTTAAAAGCCCTGGCATCCAGGTATTTACCCTTGTTGTCCATGTCAAAAGTGGGATCTTCGATCCCATCAGCCACTATTTTATCCCGTACTTTGATTTTCAGCACCCAGAAGGATTTACCGTCATCGTCCACAGCGATGTTCAGGCGGATGCCGTTCAGGAAAGAGATGGCATACAGGCAGCTTCTGAAGGCTTCAAAGTTATGCTCAGGGATGCTTACCTGTGCATTGATGCCTTCATGTGCCACGTAAATGCGGCCAAATACGCCCAGTGCAAACAGCTGTGCATATAGCTGATCCCGGAAAAGATTTGGATCTTCGATTTTTGCGTATTGGTAAAATGAGGTGGTAACGCGCCGGAATGATTCGGCTGCAAGCTGCTTTTTAAGCAGATCTGCGGAGACTCTGTTATGTAATACCATTGGCTTATAGAAATTTTAAGAACACTTGCCTTGTGAGCAAAATTTCAGTTTAACCGGGGTAAAACCCGGTTGAAGCCGCAAAGTTAACAAAATCTCTTAAATTTTTCAGCCCCGCCAGGCTTCTGTTTCTTTAGACCATTCGTACAGAATCGAAGTAAGATAGTAGGCTGCCGCGCTGATTACCAGCACATAACCCGCAAATCCTATTGTCATAAAAGCCTGCAAATCCTTCCATCCACAAAGTTGCGCAACATAAGCCAGGGAAGCCATGAGTACGCCAATGATAAATACGACGAGTGTAATCTTTTTCATGAGGGTTCCATTTATGATTATGATTAACACTAAAGTTTGATAGATAATGCCAGTAAACTGGCTTGAATTGTGCTTAACATATCTATAACATGCCACAGTTGGAAATTGTTCAATGGATAAAATTCATATCAGAACCTTTGCAACTATCTGATTTATATCGTATATGAATTATTTTTAAGTTGGCATTCTTTTTGAATCAATGGTTCCGGACAAGCAAATTTTAGTGTTACCCAAAAATGTTAATTATGAGTACAGTTTTTCTTTACATCGCCTACCTGATAGTGGGTTTATGGATATACCGCCTCCTGGCTTACTTTTACGATCGTGATCCGAAAGCTAGCTACAAGACAAGGAAAGCAAAATAAGAAGAAGTTGAAGGAAGGCCCGGAATATAAGGCCTTCCTTTTTTTATTAGCTTTTACTGCGCCGGCCGGGAACGGATCATACCGCCAAATAACCCACCAAAGCCCACTCTGACACCGATCCGGGTATTGTCTTTACTCTGGTATCCTGCAATGACATCTACCCTTATCAGCTTGAATATATTTTCAAGTCCGGCAAAAACCTCCACATAATTATTATCCCTGTTTACATAAAAGGCATTGGATCCTGCCACCAGGGTCCACTTCAATTGCTTTAACAAGGGTACCTTATTGGTCAGCAATCCGTTGAAGTGATGTTCCACATTAGCGGTGGCATAAAACGGTGCAACAGTGCTGTATTTGTAATAGGGCGCCAGTTGGAAGCTGTTCAGGTATTTCATGTTATAAAACGTCTGATTGCCGTTAAAGTGCTGATAATCAGGCAGGTCCACGTGTTTACTGTTGAGGAATCCTCCTATCCCGAGGTTGTAGAAGAACTGACCAAACAACCTCAGATTCATATTGTCATTGATATGGAACTTCCATTTATCGAAGTTGGCATCACTCCCGCCTATATCCGGTATCCCTTTACTGTATCCCACACTGAAAGTCGGGTATTTAGAGCCTACAGGTATCTTCCTGTCGGGCAATGCAATGTAATGTTGTCCGGGCTGGAAAGAGAATCCCAGGTCCAGGATAAGCGCCTGGTTCCTGTTAAAAGGAATGTCTGCCAGCTCATATGGATGGTTGGGTAAGAACTGTTTATGTGCATTTTTGAAGATTACGAAATCCGTAGTGTTCTCCACCGGAAAGCGGTCTTCATAAGTTACTCCCAATGAAAGTACAGCGTCCGATTCAAACCGGCGTTTATAGGAAAGTGCTGCATACCTGTTCTCATACAGCTTCATATAGTTCTCCTTCAGGAACAGGGTATAGAAAGCATTCGCAACCGGACTGATAGGATCTTCATGGTTGAACTGGGAAATCCGTTTCCCGCCGGACAATGTCCAGGCATCCCGCCCATAATGATTCGCCAGCCGGCTTTCCCTCAACCAGCTGATATCCCCGTATACATTAAGGTGGGTATTACTGAAACCATATCTTATAAAAGGGGATATTCTCAATTGTTGTTTCCCTGGCAGGTTAAAATTGATACTTGGCTCCACACTTAGTACCAGCCCTTCTACAGTATTATACTCCAGTTGCTGCAACAACCCTTTGATCTCCAGTTGATGTGAATAGATCCCTGTGTCCCGCTGGAAATAATACTGGTGTCTTACCCCACTCCACAGAAAATCTGTCATTTTTACCCGTGGCTGCTTTTTACGCAGCGTATCCAGGTGACGGGATGATTTCAGGCTATCCCGGTTGGCCATCGCAGTACTGTCCTTTACATGGAAATCTTTCAGTTCTTCCTTTTCCAGTGGTACGGGACGGATGCTATCCCAATAGGATAATATCTTTTTGTCGAAGGCCGTATCATATCTTAAAATAGTGTTGTCAAAGTATTTCTTAGGCAACTCCGGTTTCAGGTTGTAATTGGAGTAAACATTCACGGAAGTACCTGCCATATCAAACCCGAACTGCTTGGCAGCAATGTAAATCACCTGGTCTTTAGTACGCCATACTTCATTATTCACCGGTACATGGATCTGCCGGATGCGCAGGGTATCCATCAGTTCCAGCTCATAATCCTTTGTAAGCAACAGGTCTGCGCTATGAATTCTCCAGTCATCATCTGTAATAAATATATAACCGGAAAACAGGGGTTCGAATTTCCTTTTAGGGATAACAGCTATTTTATTGACGGTCTTTCCATCGTCCTGGAATACGCCTTCCAGCCTGTATTTATAAAAAGACAATGCATTTTCTGCTATGGGAGAAACATATCCCCGTTTACTGAACTGGGAGAATACCGCAGTTACATTATTATCATATAATTCTATGAAGGCCGGAAAACTGAAGCCCAGTCCGCCCCCACTCTGCCGGGATGAAAGTACTTCTACTTTAAGGTCTCCCGGTTCGCGGAAGGCGATCTTAGTAAGGGATTCCGATAGGAAAATTACCCCCTGGCCTGCTGAATCCACGCCCAGATCATTCTTATCTATTTTCTTCCCAAAAAAGCGATCAGGCACATTACGTAGTTTGAACATGCCTTTGATATAGTCATTACAGGTATATTCATTTACCTGGTGTCTGTAGAAACTTCTCTTTTTAATGGCATTCCTGATGATGGCATAAGCAGGATCTTCCCCATCTGATTTTATCACGACCTCTTTGATCTGCATGCTTTGGGGAGACAAGATCATATCGATGACCTGTTCCGCATCGGTCACGGTCACCTGTTTTTCCGCCCTGTTATATCCCATGTACTGACATACAATGGTATAACTGCCGGCTGGTAACTCCAGGTGGTATTGTCCTGCCGCATTGGAAGTAGTACCTGCGGTGGTCCCTTTTATGAAGATGGTAGCAAATGGTAACGGTTCCTGGCGTTCATTGGTAATTTTACCACGGATAACACCTGCCTGGGAAAAATAACAACTCAGGCAACAAATAACGACCAGTAAAGATCTAAGCATACTCGATTTGATATTATTTACTCTTCTTGTACCGCAGGAAGCTACCTGACAGTCCACCCAGGCCGGCAGTAATACCACCTATCAAAGCACTTACGATGCCTATCAGCATTGGGTTTTTCACTTTGAGAATGAGCTCACTCATACGGTTGGCCAGGATATGGTCATTTCGTACGTCCATGAAAAAGGCCAGCGCCAGCCATAAGAGAAATACTGCGATGAAACCATTTAAGAAGGAACGCAGTGGCGGAAGAGGAATGAGTACGGCTACCAGGAATGCTGCAATGGCGACTGTCCACCATGTCAGGAACATGCCACCAAGGTAGCTGAGTACAACAATAAGTATAAAACGGGGTAAGGATTTCATGATAGAAAGATAAGGAAAAATATAGACTAGATATACCCTGAATAGGTTCTTAACAGGTATTGAAGAGGTTCATCCTCCGTTCATCCTACGTTGATGAACGGAGGATAAACGGAGGATGAACCTCTTCAATACCTGTTCAATTACTCTTTACTTACTGTTTTCAAGGGCTTGTTGAATATCTTCGAGAATATCCTGCACATTTTCCAATCCAACAGAGATACGTATAAGTCCGGGTGTAATACCTACCTTTTTACGTTCTTCATCCGTCAGTTTAGCATGCGTAGTACTGGAAGGATGAGAAGCAATGCTTCTGCTGTCGCCAAGATTAGCGGTAAGACTCAGCATTTTCAGGGAGTCCAGGAAACGTATCCCGCTCTGTAAGCCGCCTTTCAGTTCAAAACATACGATACCGCCGCCGCCGCTCATTTGCTTTTTGGCAATATGATGCTGTGGATGACTTTCCAGCATAGGGTATTTCACCCATTGCAGTAAAGGATTGCCTTCCAGCGCTTTAGCAAGGGTAAGTGCACTCTGGGAGTGACGTTCCATACGGATATGCAGGGTTTCCAGGCTTTTGCTCAGTACCCATGCATTGAAAGGGGACATTGCCGGGCCTGTGCTGCGGCAGAAGGTATGGATCTCTTTGATAAGGTCTTTTCTGCCTACCACTACACCACCCATTACGCGGCCCTGTCCGTCCATCCATTTGGTGGCGGAGTGAGTAACGATATGGGCGCCGTCCTCAATAGGACGCTGTAATACCGGTGAGGCAAAACAGTTGTCTACATTGAGAATGATATTATGCTTATTGGCAATGGCTGCGATGATACTGATATCAATGATTTCAAGTCCGGGATTGGATGGCGTTTCCACAAAGATCATTTTCGTATTGGGCTTGATCAGCGCTTCAATACTTTCTGGTGCATTGATATCGAAATAACTGTATTCTATGCCCCATTTAGGCAGGAACTTCGTAATGATGGTATGCGTAGAGCCGAAGATAGAACTGGCAGAGATCAGGTGATCGCCTGCATTCATCAGGGCCATAAAACTGGCAAATATGGCACTCATCCCGGAAGCGGTCGCATAACCTGCTTCTGCTTTTTCCAGTGAACAAACCTTCTGTACAAATTCATCTACGTTCGGATTGCTGAAACGGCTATATATATTATTATCCGTTTCATCTGCAAATGTTGCCCGCATTTCTTCCGCACTGTCGTATGTAAAACTGGATGTCAGGAACAAGGGCGTGGAATGTTCCATCTGCCATGTTCTTTCTGTCTGTATCCTCACTGCATTGGTCTCCGGCCGGTACTGATCTTTATCCATTTGTTGGTATATTATATAATTGACTAAGTCAACTATTGGAAAAACCGATTAATTGACTTAGTCAACTTGATTGATGTAATTACGCGTTCACCTTGGTTTCCCAGGTAATATTAGCTCCTGCAACGCGCAGTGTTTCTGCTACAGAGCAATATTTCTTCATAGAAAGTTCTACAGCGCGGGCTGCTTTGTCCGGATCGATATCTCCCGTAAGATGAAACACCACATGTGCGTTTTCCCATAAGGATGGTTCCTTTCCTTTTTCTCTTTCTCCTTCTATTTCGATGCGGAAATCTTTAATTTCCTGGCGTTGCTTTTTAAGGATCATGGCAACGTCTATGGCTGAGCAGCCACCTAATCCCATCAGCAACATCTGCATTGGTCTGACTCCATTATTATTACCGCCGTTTTCAACGGAAGAATCCATCAGCACTTTATGTCCGGCTTCATCCACTGCTTCCATATTGAACGCATCATCTAATCTCTGTAGTGATATCTTCATATTTCAGATTGTTTATCATACAAAGATAACATAAGAAGAGAAAACATCCTTTTCTCCTTTCTTGTGTTATATTTGCGCAAATTTTTCGGGGATTTGGCAATACATCAGTATCATAGCACTCAGGAATTTACATTAGAATCGGGCAATGTACTGCACGAACTGAATATCTCTTATCATACTTACGGCCAGCTTAACAGTGACCGTAGTAATGTTATATGGATTTGTCATGCACTGACTGCCAATGCTGATGTGGCCGACTGGTGGGCTGGAATGGTTGGCCCGGGTAAGTTCATAGATCCCGCTGAGTATTATATCGTATGCGCGAACATCATCGGTTCCTGTTATGGTTCTTCCGGACCGCTGTCTAAAGTGCCGGAAATGGAGGGTCACGGCAGGAAAGTACCAGCACATTACTTCCATTCCTTTCCACAGGTGACCATCAGAGATATGGTAAAGGCGCATGTACTCCTGCGCAGGCACCTGGGCATAGAACAGATACATTTGCTGATTGGTGGTTCTATGGGCGGGTACCAGGCACTTGAATGGGCATTGCTGGAACCTGCACTCATTGAACGTTTATGCCTGTTAAGTACCGGTGCGGCAGAAAGTGCCTGGGGGATCGCTGTGCATACAGCTCAACGCCTTGCTATCGAAGCTGACCCTACATGGAAAGATGATCATTACGCTGCCGGCGCTACCGGTCTTAAAGCCGCAAGGGCCATCGGTATGCTCACCTACCGCAACTACCAGACCTTTGTACGTACCCAGTCAGACCCCGACAAAGAGAAAACCGATAACTTCCGTGCGTCCTCTTATATTAATTACCAGGGCGATAAACTGGTGAAACGCTTTAATGCACAATGTTACTGGCTGCTCACCAAAGCGATGGACAGTCACAATATTTCACGCGGCCGTACTACAGACCTCGCAGACACACTGGCACTGCTGAAACAACCTTCCCTCATCATCGGAATTACCAGCGATCTGCTTTGCCCGCCCGAAGAACAACTGTTTCTCTCTCAACATTTACCGCATGCGACCTACCATGAAATTGACTCCTCTTACGGGCATGACGGCTTCCTCATTGAATTCGAAAAAATAGGCAAAATCCTTTGTGACTGGCTTAAATAGTTACATAATGAATGCGTTAAAATCTGATTAAAAAGGTCTTAAAATCCATTAAGCCATAGCGATATCTTATACTACCGATCTATATTTGTGTAGTTATTATATGTTAAAGACTATCGCCTACATATTACTTTTTATTCACGTCAACACCTCTATGTTCATACCTGTGGTAGAGGAGAAAGATGTGTTTGATGCACGTGGCAGGCAGATAGACGATATCAATACCTTCTTTGAATACGTAGACCAGGTGATATTAGGGAATACGGACCTTACACCAGAGGATGAGGATGATGATCTGCCTCATTACTTTACTGGAAGTACCGGTATCTCCTATTATATCTCCCCTCAGGAACAGATTGCATGTAGCGTTAATGAGCCAACAACGAAAGAACTCGCAGTGGCTTATCCACTGTTGCCTGTGCAGAAAACAAGTTCCGTAGCATACGATATTCTTACTCCACCACCGGAAGTATAATTTTTCCATTTCTATCAACTCAATTATATAACTGATCAGTGATGGCTGCTCTGCGGAGAAGCCTATGAACTAATCTATGCGAATATTGTTTGATCAATACATAGCAGCATTAAAACTGTCTTAAAATTTAAAATAGATGTATAGTCGGGATTCTCAACCTTTACACCTCACCCGGAATGTAGCAAAGATCTTTGCCTGCTGCCTGTTCATATTGCTGACCGGAACATCGGTTCATGCACAGGATACATTGCATATTACCCTGCAGGAGGCTGAAAAACAGTTCCTTGATAAGAACCTTCAGTTGCTTGCAGAGAAATACAATGTATCTATCGCACGCGCTCAGATCATACAGGCGAAGTTGTACAACAATCCAAACCTTCAACTGAGTGGTAATATCTACAATCCGGACCAGAAAAAATGGTTCGATATCAGTAATCGTACAGGCCAGTATGAAGTCGGCATTCAACAAATGATTTCCCTGGCTGGTAAAAGGAACAAACAGGTGAAAATAGCGCAGACCAATGCGGCTATGGCTGAAAATTCCTTCTTCGACCTGCTGCGTACCTTACGCTTCTCTCTCCGTAGTAACTTTTATCAGGCTTATTTCCTGCAGAACTCTATGAGCGCTTATGCAGAGCAGATCTCTTCTCTTGAAAGAATGGACGCTACTTATAAAGACCTGCAAACGAAAGGACTGGTTACACTGAAAGATGCTGTTCGCCTCCGCTCATTATTATATAGCTTAAAAGCAGAAAGGACTACCATGCAGAACCAGGTGAACGACCTGGAAGCTGAAATACAGTTATTACTACAGAACAATCATGTATGGTATGCACTCGATATGCCGGCAGACGTTGTTGCCAGCATTCCTTCTGTAAGACAAACCAGCCTGCAAAGCCTGATAGACAGCGCTTATGAGAACAGGCAGGACCTTGCACTGGCAAAGAACAATCAGCTCTATAACGAACAGAACTACAAACTGCAGAAAGCAGTGGCCGTTCCAGACCTTACCCTGGGTGCCGATTTCGATAAAAGAGGCAGTTTCGTGAATAACGCCACATTCCTCACCGTAGGTATGGACCTCCCTTTCTTCAACAGGAACCAGGGTAATATCAAAGCGGCGAAATATGGTATTGATCAGACCAGGTTGCAGGTACAGCAACAACAGATGACCGTAGAGAATGAGGTACAAACAGCTTATTCCAAAGCGCTGAATACGGATAAAATGCTGGAATCTATTGATCCGGGCTTTCGTAAAGACTTTGAGCAACTGCTGAAAAACGTTACAGACAACTTCCTGAAAAAAAATATCAGCCTGCTGGAACTCACAGATTTCTATGATTCCTATAAAGAAAACGTTTTGCAGCTCAACCAGTTGCAGAACGACCGTATGCAGGCTATAGAAACACTGAATTTTGCTGTAGGTAAAACCTTGTTCAATAATTAATTATAACTGAAAAATGATCATGAAACCATTTACTATATATATCGCTCCGGTTGCTTTTGTATGTATGCTTACTGCCTGCGGCACTCATACGACAGAAACGCCTAAAGACGAAGTTGCCATTTCCGATAGTCTGTACAAGAACGTACAAACCGCTCCTGCTACTTTTGAACAACCTTCCGAATCTATTAAACTGAATGGTAAAATAGAACCCAACGAAAGCAAAGAAGCAAAAGTATATGCACTCGTGAGCGGTAAGATCAAAACCGTTCATGTTGAAATGGGTGATTACGTGAAACAGGGCCAGGTACTGGCAGTACTGCAGAGTTCTGAAGTAGCGGGTATCACCAACGATGTTTCCCTGGCGGAATCCAGCGTGGACCTGGCTAAGAAAAACATGGAGACTAAAAAAGAACTGTTCGAAAGTAACCTGGCTACCCAGCAGGACTATTTAAGCGCACAGATCGATTATAAAAAGGCCGTGTCTGAACAGAACCGTGCTAAAAGCGTTGCTTCTATCACCGGTGGTACCAGCTCTTCCTACTCCTTAACTGCTCCTATCAGCGGTTATGTGATCGAAAAGAATATCTCCAATAACTCAGAAGTCCGTCAGGACAATAATGCCAACCTGTTCACCATTGCAGATCTGTCTACTGTATGGATCATCGCTAATGTGTATGAGGCAGACATTTCAAATATCCGTTTGGGTGATGAAGTGCGTGTAACCACACTGGCTAATCCCGAGAAAGACTACATTGGTAAAATAGACAAGGTATATAATGTACTGGACCCGGCTAACCGTACCATGAAAGTTCGTATCAGTATGTCTAATGCCAATAATGAACTGAAACCGGAAATGTTCGCTACCATCAAGGTAAGTACCAAACCTTCTGCAAGTCTGCTGAGTATCCCTGCACATGCTATCGTAATGGACAATAGTAAACAGTATGTAGTGGTGAAGAAATCATCCGGACTGGAAATACGCGAAATTAAAGTGCTTCGCAGAATAGATGATAAAGCCTTTATATCCGGTTTACAGGCCGGAGACCAGGTAGTGACCAGCTCACAGGTATTTATTTACGATGCTCTAAATGTTCAATAGCCAAGCAGGATCTTATGCAAAAAATCATAAAAAGTATTATTGCCTTTTCCCTGAAGAATCGGCTCTTTATAGGGTTTGCTACGGTTGTATTAATCGTATGGGGCGTTATCGCTTTCAGGAATATTCCCATTGAAGCATTCCCGGATGTTACCAATACACAGATCACTATCATTACACAATGGTCTGGCAGAAGTGCGGAAGAAGTAGAGAAGTTTGTAACCGTGCCCATTGAAATAGCCATGAACCCGGTACAGAAAAAATCATCCGTTCGCTCTACAACGGTGTTCGGTCTGTCCGTAGTGAAAGTTATTTTCGATGATGATGTGGATGACGCTTTTGCCCGTCAGCAGGTAAATAACCTGTTACGCGATGTGGAAGTGCCGGATGGCGCTGAACCTGATGTACAGCCGCCTACCGGTCCTACAGGTGAAATCTTCCGCTATACCCTGGAAAGCAAAACGAAAACGGTCAGGGAATTAAAGACATTGCAGGACTGGGTGATTGAACGCCGTCTGTTAAATGTACCGGGTGTCGGTGATGTGGTGAGCTTTGGCGGTGAGGTGAAAACATATGAGATCACCGTTAATCCACAGAAGCTGGCTTCTTATGATATCACTCCGCTGGACGTATACAGCGCTATTTCCAAAAGTAATATCAATGTAGGGGGTGATGTGATCGTCGATAATTCACAGGCCTACGTGGTGCGTGGTATCGGCTTACTCAACAACGCAGAGGAAATCGGTAATATCATTGTAGATAATATCAATGGTACACCTATCCTCGTAAAAGATATTGCCCAGGTAGATATCTCTGCCCTGCCCCGTCTTGGACAGGTAGGCCGTGATAAACAGAATGATGTGCTGGAAGGTATCATCGTAATGCGTAAAGGAGAAAACCCCAGTGAGGTCATCAAACGTGTACAGGAAAGGATTGCGTACCTGAATGAAAAGGTATTGCCTTCCGATGTGAAGATCAACACGTTCTACAACCGTAGTGACCTGATCGAATTCGCTACGCATACCGTATTGCATAATATGCTGGAAGGGATCATCTTCGTAACGGTGATCGTGTTCCTGTTCATGGCCGACTGGCGTACTACCGTTATCGTGGCTATCGTAATACCGCTGGCACTATTGTTCGCATTCATATGTCTGACACTGAGGGGGATGTCTGCTAACCTGTTGTCAATGGGAGCTATCGACTTTGGTATTATCATAGATGGTGCCGTCGTGATGGTCGAGGGTATCTTTGTACTACTCGATGAGAAGTCGCATAAGATCGGTATGGAACGCTTTAACAAGTTGTCCAAACTGGGTATCATCAAAAATACCGGAGGTGAATTAGGTAAGGCTATCTTCTTCTCCAAACTGATCATCATCGCAGGTTTATTGCCGGTGTTCTCCTTTGAGAAAGTAGAAGGTAAGATGTTCTCTCCGCTGGCCTGGACATTAGGTTTTGCGTTACTGGGCGCATTGATCCTCACGCTGACGCTGATTCCGTTATTAAGTAGTATCCTGCTCCGCAAAAATGTGAAGGAAAAACACAACATTTTTGTAGAAGGGATTACCAACGGGGTGATGAAACTGTTCACCTGGACTTATCATCATAAACGTATCTCTTTGATTTTTGCCAGCATTGCGGTAGTCATTGGTTTGTTTATGTTCAAATACCTGGGTAGTGAGTTCTTACCTGAACTGGACGAGGGGGCGATCTATATCCGTGCTACCTGTCCGCTGAGTGTATCCCTTGATGAATCCAGGACATTGGCGAACAAGATGCGGCGTATCATCCTTACCTTCCCCGAGGTGAAACAGGTGATGTCGCAGACAGGCCGTCCGAACGATGGTACAGACGCTACCGGTTTCTATAACGTAGAGTTCCATGTGGACATCTATCCTAAAAAAGAATGGAAAAGCGGTATCTCAAAAGAGGAGCTGGTAGATGAGATGCAGAAGAAATTATCTGTATTCCCGGGTATCAACCTCAACTTCTCCCAGCCTATCATGGATAACGTGGAAGAAGCCGTATCCGGTGTAAAAGGATCACTTTGTGTGAAGGTGTACGGAGATAGTCTCGTTTATACGGAAGGCAAAGCCAATGAGATCTATGATATCATGAAGAATATCAAGGGCGTGGAAGATCTGGGTGTTATCAAGAATATCGGTCAGCCCGAAATGCGTATAGAACTGGATGAAAATAAGATGGCATTATATGGTGTTACGACGGCCGATGCCAATGCGATCATTGAAATGGCCATTGGTGGTAAAGCGGTAACACAGATTTATGAAGGCGAACGTAAATTCCAGCTGCGTCTGCGGTATGAAGAGCAATACCGTAATAATGCGGAAGCCATCAGCAACCTGATGGTACCTACGCTCCGTGGTGCACGTGTGCCTATCAAGAATATCGCTACTATCAGAACACTCACGGGTCCCAGTATCATTTTCAGGGATGACAACAGGCGTTATACCGCTGTGAAGTTCTCTATCCGTGGTCGTGACATGGGAAGTGCGGTAGCAGAAGCACAGGCGAAGGTGAACAAGCAGGTGAAACTGGCCAAAGGGTATGAGCTGCAATGGGCGGGCGACTTTGAAAACCAGCAACGTGCTACCAAACGGCTGACGCAGGTAGTGCCTATCAGTCTGTTACTGATCTTCCTCATCTTATTTGTGATGTTTGGTAATGTGAAAGATGCAGGGATGGTATTACTGAATGTACCTTTTGCTATCATCGGTGGTATTGCCGCGTTACTGTTCTCCGGTACGAACTTCAGTATCTCTGCGGGTATCGGGTTCATTGCGCTCTTTGGTATCTGTATACAGAACGGGGTAATCCTGATCTCTGTGTTCAAGAACAATATGCAGAAGGTGAAAAAGCATGAGTTCAACAAGCATACACTGGAGGTCGCTATCCGCGATGGGGTACGTACAAGGGTACGTCCTGTGGTCATGACAGCTTTGATGGCAGCTATCGGTTTATTGCCGGCGGCCCTGTCAAAAGGTATCGGCTCCGAGACATCCAAACCACTGGCAATTGTTGTGATCGGAGGGTTGATCACTGCCACCGTGTTAACGCTGCTGGTATTCCCGCTGTTCTTCTACCTGGGTTACAGGAAAGTAGGTCAGAAGATGGATTAGCCTTAAGGTTAATATAATATTGAAAAGTCCACAGTCCGTCGCGACTGTGGACTTTTTTTGCTTATATTTAGTACTATATTACCAATAAGGTCACCAAAATCACCACAGTATGAGGAATTACCTACAAAAATCAAGTTTGTACCTTCTATTATTTTTTACCCTGTATGCTGTTACCTCAAATGCACAGCAACAAAACACCATTACGGGCACAGTCACAAACAAAACAACGGGCGAACCAATGCCTGGTGTCAGCGTTAGCCTCAAAGGTACCTTATCGGGTACTGTAACAGATGGCGCTGGTCATTTCAAATTGAACACAACCCGTTCTTTTCCGGTTACCCTCATTTTTTCTTCAGTAGGGTTCACGAATGAAGTAGTGGCTGTTAGCGGTCCCTCGGACGTTACCGTAAAATTAGCCTCTACGGAGATACTCGGCAATGAAGTAGTTGTTGCCGCCAGTCGTGTATCAGAAAGTATCCTTACCTCTCCCGTTTCTATTGAAAAACTGAACATCACCGCCATCCGCGAAACACCTGCTCCCAACTTCTACGATGCGCTGCCTTCTTTAAAGGGCGTAGAGTCGAGCGTACAGAGTCTGAGTTTCCGTGCGGTAACTACCCGTGGATTTAATACTAACGGGAATACCCGTTTCAACCAACTGATGGATGGAATGGATAATCAGGCGCCCGGCCTTAACTTTTCCGTAGGCAATATCGTTGGCGTCTCAGAACTGGACCTGGCCTCTGTGGAACTGTTACCAGGTGCTTCTTCTGCATTGTATGGTGCAGGTGGTATGAATGGTACTTTACTCATGACCAGTAAAAGTCCTTTTGAATACCAGGGGTTAAGCCTGAAATTACAGGCCGGCATGAATCACCTCGGCACTGTACAGCAGTCGTCCGTTGGCTTTATTCCCGATGTAATGTTTCGTTATGCCAAAGCATTCGGCCGCTTCGCTTTTAAAGTGAACTTCTGTTATATGCAGGCGGACGACTGGCAGGCACGGGATTCTACCAACTTCGACCGGCTGAACCTGAAAACGAAAGCCGGTTATTCCCATATTACAGATCCTAACTACGATGGGGTGAATGTATATGGGGATGAGATCAATACTAAATTTGGCGCTTCCGCTGGTTTGCTGAACGGTGTATCTGTATCACGTACCGGTTACAATGAAAAAGACCTGGTGGATTATGGTACTAAAAGTCTGAAAACAGGACTGGCATTACATTACAGGATCACAGACCAGATAGAGGCAATTGTGCAGGGCAACTGGGGTTCCGGTACTACCGTATATACAGGTTCCGACCGTTACTCCCTGCGTAAATTCAACCTCGGACAATATAAACTGGAACTGAGAGGCAAGAACTTCTTCCTTCGTGGTTATACTACCCAGGAGCGTTCCGGGGAAGCATACAATGCTACCGCACTCGGTACTTTGCTGAACGAAACCTATAACCCCAGCGCTGTTACAGATGCCAATGGGAACGTTATAGGCGGATGGTTTGCAGAATATGCCACTGTTTACAACCAGGCAAGAGCCGGTGTATTCGCTGGTGCTCCAGGTGTTAAAACAGATGCAGAAGCGCATGCCATCGCAAGAGGATATGCAGACCGTGCACGCTTACTACCAGGTTCTGCGGCCTTTAACACCACTAAAGATGCGATCACCAACCGGTATATCGGTTTCGGTACAGGCAGGAACGGCGCCAAGTTCAATGATAAAACAAACCTCTATCATTATGAAGGGTTCTACAACTTCTCAGATAAAATAAAAATCTTTGATCTGCAGGCTGGCGCTTCTTATCGTCGTTATTCCCTGAATTCTGATGGTACTATTTTCGATGATGCCAGTGGTAGAATTAAGATAGATGAATATGGAGGTTTTGTACAGGCAGGTAAAAAACTACTGAACGATCGTATCAAATTAACGGCGTCTGTACGTTATGATAAGAACGAGAACTTCGATGGCAGATTCACACCTCGTATCTCGGGAGTATTTACCGTTGCACCGCAACAGAATATCCGTGTATCCTTCCAGACAGCTTACCGCAATCCTACCAATCAGGACCAGTACATAGACCTTCCGATCCGCTATAACACCAGGCTGATAGGCGGTTTACCGGCAATGCTGACAAAATATGACCTGTATAACAACAAAGGGTATACACAGGCTAGTGTACAACAGTATGCTGCAACAGGTAATCCTGCTTTATTACAGACATATACTTTCGGAAAATTCAGACCAGAGAGTGTAAAAGCATGGGAGATCGGGTATAAGGGATTGATAAAAAACAGGCTGTTGATAGATGCTTATTACTATTACAGTTCTTACAAAAACTTCCTCTCCTACCTGGTATTGATCCAGCCGACCAAACCATTGGCACAGGACCCCGCGCTTAACAGTGCCAATATCTTCGCCACCTACGTGAACAATCCTTCTGATGTAGTGACCCAGGGTGGTGCATTAGGACTGGATTACCTGATCAGTAACTGGACATTGTCCGGTAACGTTTCTTATAACGATATCACAAAAGAATCAGCAGGGTTATCCTCTTCTTTTAACACGCCTAAGTACCGTTTCAACCTGGGACTGGCAAACAGGAACGTGTATAAGAATATCGGGTTTAATGTAACGTATCGCTGGCAGGATGCTTTCTTATGGAACTCCAGTTTTGTAACCGGCAATGTATCTGCTTATGGAACAATAGATGCACAGGTGAATTACAAGATGCCTAAAGCAAAAGCCACTATCAAACTGGGTGGCTCTAATATCCTGAATCACTATTACCAGACATCTTTCGGTAATCCGACAGTGGGTGGCATTTATTATGTATCAATACTGTTTGACGAAATATTTAAATAACAGACTTCCCCAAATAGACGACGTCCCGGGCATTACACCCGGGACGTCTGATTTGTTGTAACCCTCAGCTGCATATAGCACTGAAGTATCTTTAGTTATTTTATACGTTGAAACGGAAGTGCATCACATCTCCATCGGCTACAACATACTCCTTACCTTCTATACGCAGACGGCCATTATCACGGCAGGCTGCTTCCGAGCCGTATTTTACAAAATCTTCGTAAGCGATCACCTCAGCCTTGATGAAACCCTTTTCGAAATCCGTATGGATCACACTGGCAGACTGTGGCGCTTTCCAGCCTTTCTGGATAGTCCAGGCACGTACTTCCTGTACACCAGCGGTAAAATAAGTGATGAGGTTCAGCAGGTTATAAGCAGAACGGATCAGGCGGTTCAGACCTGGCTCTTCCAGTTTATACTCAGAAAGGAACAGTTCCTTATCTGCCGGATCTTCCATTTCGGAGATCTGCGCTTCAATGTTATTATTCATGATGATCACCTGTGCACCTTCAGCTTTCACAGACTCTTTCAGTTGTTCAGAGTACTTGTTACCGGTGTGCATAGATGCTTCATCTACGTTAGCGACATATAAAACCGGTTTTTCAGTGAGCAGGAACAGGTCGGCAATAGCAGAACGGTCTTCCTTGCTTAATCCCAGTTCACGGATGTTACGGCCTTTTTCCAGGTGTTCCTGGCATTGTTTCAGTATTTCAAACTCTCTCTTTGCCTTGGGATCTCCACCTGTTTTAGCCATCTTTTCAGTACGGGCCACCTTTCTCTCTACACTTTCCAGGTCTTTCAACTGCAGCTCGGTATCAATGATTTCCTTATCGCTTACAGGATTGATCGCGCCTTCTTCCCTTAAGATATTATCATCTTCGAAGCAACGGATAACATGTACGATCGCATCTACTTCACGGATGTTTGCGAGGAACTTGTTACCAAGGCCTTCACCCTTGCTGGCACCTTTTACGAGGCCTGCAATATCTACAAATTCAATACTGGTAGGGACCACGCGGTTTGGTTTTACCAGTTCTTCCAGTTTATATAAACGTGTATCCGGTACATCTACCGATCCCACGTTAGGTTCAATAGTACAAAAACGGTAATTGCTGGCCTGTGCTTTGGCACTGTTGCTTACCGCATTAAACAATGTCGATTTCCCTACATTCGGCAATCCAACAATTCCTGCTTGTAACGCCATTTTAAAAAATTTGCGCGAAGATAATACTTTTTTCCCTTTCCCAAAGCAGGTCTGTAAACGATAATATTATATATATCAGGAATTGTACTTTAATTATTTAATATTTGCGATTAGATTTGAGGTAAGGTAATCTGAACTTATTATATATGGTGTTAAACTACGTATGGCTGGCTTTTTTCCTGATATCTTTTGTGGTAGCGCTTGTTCGCCTGATCGTATTTCATGATACAGCCATCTTTACTACCGTCATGTCTGGTATGTTCGATAGCGCCAAAACCGGGGCAGAAATATCCCTGGGACTGGCGGGCATCATGACCTTCTGGCTGGGAATTATGCGTGTAGGAGAAAAAGCGGGTATGATCAAGGCGTTTGCCAAAGCCGTAAACCCCTTCTTTTCCATGCTGTTCCCCGGTATCCCTAAAAACAACCCTGCTATGGGCTCTATCCTGATGAATTTCAGTGCCACTGCACTGGGACTGGATAACGCGGCTACTCCCCTTGGTTTGCAGGCGATGAAGGAACTACAGGAGATCAATCCTGAGAAGGAAACGGCTACCAATGCCCAGATCATGTTCCTGGTGCTGAATACGGCAGGTATTACCATCATCCCTACTTCCGTGATTGCCATCCGGCTGGCCAGCGGGGCCGCTAATGCTGCTGATATATTCATCCCCGCCCTGATAGGTACCCTGATCTCTTTTTTATCAGGAATGATAGCAGTAGCTATCTACCAGCGTATTAACCTGTTCAGACTACCTTTCTTCATATTTGTGGGGGCTCTTGGCGGCTTGATTTTCCTGCTCACGCAAAGTATAAAAATATACCCTCCCGAAACGTTCGCATTATATACCGGTCTGGCCGGCGGACTGCTCATCTTTGCTGTGATCGTCTCTTTCCTCATCATGGCCATGATCAATAAGATCAATGCCTATGAAGAATTTATTGAAGGCGCTAAAGATGGGTTCAAAACATCCGTTACGATCATCCCTTACCTGGTAGCTATGCTGGTAGGTATCAGTGCATTCCGTAATACCGGGTGTATGGATTACGTAGTGAATGGCATCGGCAGTGTCTTTGCATGGATGGGCTTCAATACCGACTTCGTACCTGCCCTCCCCGTTGGCATCATGAAAACTTTCAGCGGTGGTGCTGCCCGTGGATTAATGATAGATGTGATGAAACATTATGGGGTGGATTCCTTCCAGGGACGCCTGGCCTGCATCATACAGGGATCAACGGAAACAACCTTTTATGTACTGGCCGTATACTTTGGCTCTGTAAATATCAAGAATACCCGTTACGCACTCACCTGTGGTTTAATAGCCGATTTCGTAGGAGTGGTATGTGCGATCATTATAGGGTATATTTTCTTTCATTGATAAAAAATCGTGCGTATATTGGTCGTTACCACCATCAACTTATACGCCGATATATCATGCCTAAGAAACCACTACATGAAGACTGGATCGCAGTTATTATTGCTTTTGTAACTATTGGCCTCGTATGTCTGGGGCTCAAACCTTTATTACCTAAATTTACCGTCTGGTCCGGTGCCGGTAGCTTCAGTGCCCAACTGGGGAACACCCTGCTATGGCAGCAAATGGGCATCCTGTTCCTGTGGGTATTGGCCAGCCTGTTTATTGCCAGACTGCTGGCCGGGTACACAAAGTTGCTTAATCTCATCCCCTCTCTGCTGGCCGTTATATTCATTACTTTAATAGCACAGCTGATCGCGAATAACAGCGCTATGAAAAGCTTTGGGATCGAGGTGGTATTATTCAGCCTCATACTGGGCTTACTGATCAGTAACCTGATAGGAGTTCCCGGCTGGATGAAACCAGCTATTCAAACAGAACTATATATCAAAATAGGTTTGATCCTGCTGGGGTGCAACGTCATCTTTAAAGATATCCTGGAAGCAGGCGCATTAGGTATCGTACAGTCCGTAGCCGTTGTATTTACCGTATGGTATTTCAGCTTCTGGGTATGCCGTAAACTGGGACTGGATGATGAATTCCGTATGATGATTTCCAGTGCGGTATCTATTTGCGGAGTATCCGCAGCGATTGCCACTGCCGGGGCCATTGAAGGCGATAACAAAAAGTTGTCACATGTCATCTCACTGGTGCTGATAGTAGCCATTCCGATGATGTTATTCATGCCCTACATCGCCATATGGGCGCATATGTCGCCTAAAGTAGCAGGCGCCTGGCTGGGTGGCACGATCGATACATCAGGAGCCGTAGTGGCAGCAGGTACCATGCTCGGCGAAGAAGCCCTGAAGTATGCCACACTGGTGAAGTTCTCCCAGAACGTATTACTGGGGCTGGCAGCTTTTCTCATCTCTCTTTACTGGTCTTATTCCCGCAAAGAAGCTAATTTTGAAAAGCCCACCCTGCGTACCATATGGGAACGTTTCCCCAAATTCGTACTGGGTTTTGTACTGGCATCCGTATTCTTCTCCTTTATATTACCAACCCCGCTGGTAGCAGCGGCCAAAGGCTCTTTAAAAGAGTTGCAGACATACTGGTTTGCGCTGGCATTCACCTGCATAGGGCTGGAAACAAAGTTCACCGATATCTTTAAAATGGAGAATGGACGGCCTGCACTGGCGTTTATCATCGCGCAGGTGTTCAACATCTTCTTTACATTAGGGATCGCTTACCTGGTATTTGGCTGATCAGTCGTATTTACCGGTCTTATCCTCGATATGGACATCCATATCTTTCCTGATCTGCATTTTAATATATACAAGCAGTTGTGAAGCACCTGCTTTAAAACATACTTCCTGGGCCTTACGGACAACCTCCATGGTTTCTTCGTAAGTGCCCTCTATTACCGTTTCAAAAGGGCATACCCGGTATTTGAGCCCCGAAGCCTGAATCACGGCGATAGCTTCATCTACAACGGCATATACCTGTTCACTGGGTACAGATGGTAATATCTGTAAGGCGAGATTGATTTTGTGTTCCATAGTTCAGTATCTTATAAATGAAAACCGCCCCATCAGAAGATGGAGCGGTGATCCCAAAGATACTTATTTCTTCAGGAGGTCTTCAATATAAATCACTTTATTATTCTGAGTCTGAAGAAATGCCTTGTTAGCTCTGCTAATATGCAAAAATGCTCTTAACTGTCTTAAAAAAACAAGTGGAAGATATAACAGGGATTTTACCACTTCTTTATCGGTACTCATTACAGCAACGATAGCCAGGAAAGAAAGCGGGAAAATGATGAAGATCGCGATCCATGCGATGGTAAGAGCGGGTGCGATCCAGAAATTAAGCAATGCGAATACTGCGGCAATACTGATCTGTAAAAACAAAGGAGGACGTAACAGGTTGAACCCAAAGAACATCAGGTTAAAGTTACCGCGTTGCAGTCCGGTTACAAATACGTCCCAGCCGTATTTAAAATATTTAAAGTAGGCATTGATCCAGCGGGTACGCTGTGTTTCCAATGCATCTCCGCTATCTATTTTCTCATCGTACACCATTGCATCTTCTGCATACGCCAGCTGAGGGATCAGCTTAACAATATCTGCCTGTATCTTTTTATCAAATCCGCCCAGGAAGTTACGATAGATCACTGCTTTATATAAGGCAGTTTCAATAGCGATACCTAGGCCCCATATATTGGCAGATAAGCCCAGTTCCATACGCATACGCCTGTCTACGAAATTGCTGAAGTAGTTACCCGCAGCATCCAGTTTTGCATAGATGCTATCGTTGTTCTTAGCCAGCATATTTGTTTGTACAGCGCGGTACCCTTTATTAAAATATTTATTCAGTACGGACAGGTAATCAGGATGCACCAGGTTATCTGCATCGAGGATGATCAGCACATCGTGCGGCTGATCAAAATTGTTGATGGCGTAATCAATGGAACGGATCTTCGCATTGAGTGGTACTTCCGGTGCAAGCACTTTTACCTGTAGGTGCTTATTATAACCAATATCTGTTTGCTCACAACCATCCGCCACTACATATACTTTAAAGTGACGGTAAGTTTGTTTCAGCACGGAGTCAACAAGCGGGGGGACCAGCTCCAGGTTTTTGTGGGCTGTAACGATCACGGCAAAAGAGAAATCCCTTGCAGTATCAGATTCATCAGTCTCCTGCCCTTTAGCAAACAGTCCTGCCATTCTTTTACAACCATACACCAGTAATAAAAACGCCGGTTGAAGCAGGTAGGCCGCCAGCACAAGCTGTACAGCAAAAAAGATGATTAATAGAATTGTAAGCATGTTATTTAACTTTTTCCCAAACTGAAAAGAATCCTCCGGTAAACCGGTATGGCAGTGCATCTGCAATTTTACAGTCGAGCCACTGAAGGCTGCGGATCTTTTTGGCAACGAAAGAGAAAGGGAATACATCCTCTATAAAGTTCGCTTTACCAAAACGTACTATTCTGAAATTATTCTCAGAGGATAATACTTCCAGGTCTGATTTTTTGAAGAACTGCACATGGTCCAGGTTATCTGCTGCAGATTGAACAGTGGTGCCGGTATAGCCCAGTGCGGTTTTTACCTTCACCACTGCTTTCCATATCCAATCGTTATTCTCACGCATTTTCAATACAGGCCGGGTTACAAATAATTCACGCGGGCCGCTGCCGTTAGGCACGGTTACGATCAGTAATCCGTCTGGTTTCAGTGATTGATATAATACTTTCAGTAAGGAGGACGGGTCCTGGAGATGTTCCAGTACCTCACTGCAGATGATTGCATCGAAGGTATCACCCTGTGCCACCAGCTGTTCAGCGCTGATCACTTCAAACTGTACATTCGGCATTGTATTCAGTGTGCGGGCGCGGTCGATGGTTTGCGCACTTACATCGATACCCAGCACATTAAATCCGAGTTTACCAAGATGGCGGCTGATAACCCCATTGCCACAACCCACATCCAGTATTTTAGCATGGGATTGTGTTTTGCCGCTGATAGCGTCACTGATAAAATCCAGTCGCTTCCGGTCCGCGATCCGGTCATACTCGTATGTTAAAGAAGGTGTAGTTGTCATGATTTAATTTTTATGGTCCAGCACGCCCTGGTACAATGTTTCCACCTGACGGGTCATGCCCTGCACACAATAATGGAGGTTCACTGTTTCTGCGGCGGCCTGCTGTAAAGAATACCTTAGCGGCTCATCCATATGCAGGCGTATGATCGCAGCAGCCAGTTCTTCCGGGTCCCTGGCTGGTACTAACAGGCCGTTCTGCCCGTCGGTCACTATTTCTTTAGAGCCATCTACCGCTGTAACAATAACGGCCTTACGCATTGCCATTGCTTCCAGCAGACCTATCGGCAAACCTTCCCATAAGGAAGGCAGGCAATAAATATCAATAGCCTGTAACAGTTCCGGTACATCCGGGCGGAAGGGGCAGAATACGATGTTATCACTGATGCCCAGCATCTTTGCGGTATCTGTCATTTCCTGCTGCATATCCCCCTCTCCTACTACCAGCAGCGTAATGTCTTTCTGCTGTTCCAGCACTGCCTTAAAGGCATATACCATCGTAATAGGATCTTTCTGTACGGTAATCCTGGCGATATATCCTACAACAGTATGATGTGCAGGAATGTTCAGTTCTTTTCTTACGTCGGTCAGTGTTGCATCCGGATTGAAACGTTCCAGATCTATTCCGTTATTAATAACCGTTGATCTGAAACCCGGAAAATGCTTCACGCCGGTATCCCTGTTGGAGGCTGATACGGAAATATTAGCCCGGGTACCTTTGGTCAGCAGCATTTCTGACCATACTCTCAACTGCTTTTGCAGGTATGGCTGGTCATCATGAAATGACCAGCCATGTATGGTATAGAGCAAAGGACGACCACTTAATTTTGCAGGGAGAAAAAGGTTGCTTGCTGCACGTGAACCGTGTGCATGTACAATATCTATTTCTTCTTCCTGTATCAGTGATTTTACCTGCATCCAGCACGATACATCAAAAGGTTTGAGAGAAGGTATTACATAATGGCGTATGCCCATTTCTTCTAAGCGCGTGATCATGGGACCATCTGTAAAAGATAGTACCACCGGTTCAAAAAGATGCTTGTCCAGCGCATTTACAAGACTGAGTACATGGGATTCCCCACCCCCCACCATACCCTGGCGGATAGCCTGTAATACCTTTATTTTTTTATTACTCCGCATTATGCAGGAATTGTTTCTGGTTGTGGTTTCTTTTCCCAGCCCTGAGGCAGTTTTTCGTAGATCTCGATGTTCCCGAATTCCTTGCTCTTACGTGCGCCCACTTTAGCGGCCCATGCGGCCATGCGTTTGATACCATCCAGCAAATTCACACCACTTCCTTCACCGAATACACGATGTGCTTTTGTGTGATCGGAATAAGCATGCATTACTTCATTACGGGCCTGCAGATGTTTAACATCCGGTGTAACACCGAAGCAATCACCTACCACTTTCACCAGTTCATTTACGGTGTAAGGTTTATCAGCGCCAATGTTAAACACCTGGTTGTAAGCAGCCGGAATATTTACACTGTTAGTGATGGGGATTGCTACATCATCGATATAACTGAAAGCCCTGGTTTGTTCACCATCGCCAAATATGGTGAGCGGTTGTTGCTGCATGATCTGGTTCATGAAGATGCCTATCACGTTACGGTATTTATCACCAATGTTCTGGTTTTCGCCGTATACGTTATGCGGACGGAACACTACGTAGTTCAGTCCGAACATTTCATGTGCCGCTTTCAGGTCCAGTTCTACAGCGTATTTGGATACACCGTACGGATCTTCCGGCATTGGCGTCATTTCTTCACGCATGGGTAACTGACCTGCGCCATATACCGCGATAGAAGAAGTGAATACAAAACATTTTACTTTATGTTTTATAGACTCGTTGATCAGATTGATACTGCCGATCAGGTTATTATTATAATTGAACCGGCGGATAAAATGTGATAGCCCCTCAGCAGCATAAGCAGCCAGGTGATATACATAATCAAAACGGTACTCTTCAAACAGACTTGTAACCAGGTTCTCATCAGAAACAGAACCCTGTACGAATACCGCGCCTGCGGGGATATGGTCTTCAAATCCGCCGCTCAGATCGTCCAGCACAATAACTTCATGCCCCAGTGCAAG
This sequence comes from Chitinophaga oryziterrae, assembly GCF_009758125.1. Lineage (GTDB taxonomy): Bacteria > Bacteroidota > Bacteroidia > Chitinophagales > Chitinophagaceae > Chitinophaga > Chitinophaga oryziterrae. The sequence continues at coordinate 42,962 of NZ_WRXO01000016.1, read as the reverse complement.
ACAATGTTTTACAACATGTGAGCCAATAAATCCGGCTCCGCCGGTAACGAGTGATGTTATCTTTGTCATAGTGTATAATTTAAACCGGTGAATAACTTGAATTGATTAGATTCCAGGAAGTCCCCTTTATAAATGATTTTAAATGTTCGAACTGTCCTTTCATAGCATATGTAAGAACAGCTTTGGGGAATGTAAGAAAACCGAAAAAGAACAGGAAAGCGGTCAGTTGCAGTTTGTTCGTATTCCTGCGCATATACAGGATACGGTTGCGCGTGTGATAATATGCTTTCACCGGACTTTCTTTCCCCATAGTAATAGACTCCTTATGGAAAATCAGTCCGTCTGCATTATAATAGATCTTGTATCCTGCACGTAAAATGCGTGCGGACCAGTCAGATTCTTCGTAGTAGATAAAGAACTTATCTGCAAACCGGCCTACTTTTTCGATCACTTCGCGTTTTACCATCATAGCGGCGCCGTGTGCACACCAGGTAGTTCCGGAAACATTGTGTTGTCCTTTATCCTCTTCCTTACTTCCTACTGCCCAGGTACGTCCGGTAAGCAGGTTCATTTTGTGAAAGCCAGCATACTGGATCACATTGGGATGAGAATAAAACCGGATTTTAGGACACACTACACCAATGGTAGCGTCCTCAAAAAACGGACTTAACAAATGTTCTATCAGGTCCGGCGTAACTTCAGTATCATTGTTTACAATGAAGATGTAGTCCCCTTTTGCCTGTTCGATACCCAGGTTATTACCACCTGTAAATCCGAGATTCACAGGACTAAGTATCAGCCTGACATTTGGATAATTACCAGCTTCGATCTGCTGAGTGGGGTCTGCTTTGGAGCCATTATCAACAACAATTGTTTCAAAATTGCTATAGGTCAGCTTCTTTGTAGACTCCAGGAACTCGCACGTAACAGTTGTCTGGTTATAGTTCAGTGCAATAATAGACACCAACGGTGTTTGGTTCTTGAAACTCATATCGTATTCGGTGATGATTAAACTTTATACATTATTTTTCTGCCGCATGGCACCTGGTGTATTCGCCAGTATCCACATATCATACAGCACGGAATGCTTTTCAGCATAATTTATATCAAGACTGATCCTCTCTTCAACACTCATGTCCTTGTTGCCACGTTTCTTGATCTGCCATAGTCCGGTGATGCCTGCAGGAGCTATGAAGCGACCCGCAAAATCATCTGTAGTAAGCGTAGCTGCCTCGTATAATGGCAGCGGGCGATTGCCTACCAGCGACATATCTCCTATAATTACGTTGAGCAACTGAGGAATTTCATCCAGACTGGTATTCCTTAAAAAGGCCCCCAGACCGGTTACTCTCGGATCGTTCGTTACTTTAAAGAAAACGGGGCCAGCGCCATTCGTATCATACTGATTATTGGACTCCATCATCGCGGCAACCTGTTTGTCGGCATCAGGGACCATCGTACGGAACTTATAAAACTTAAAGATCCGGTAACGGCTGCCTGCGCGATATGATATATAAAAAACAGGACCTTTCGATTCTATCTTTATCATCACGGCAATCAAAAGAAATAAAGGGCTCAGTAATATGAGGGCCGTTCCTGCAATGGTGATATCCAGCACACGTTTGAAAGAATAATTGATATAGTGGCCAGGACTGAAGATGCGGTCTTCTTTAGTTGCTTTGCGTGCCATTTCACGAATGCTCCTGGCAATATTGAACTTGTCCTCAAAAGCTTCATGAGAAACATCCGGGGTAATAATATCATCAATGCCACCAACTTTACGCAAGCGCTGTTTTATTTCGTGTGTAATCGTATCTGTATAAACGAACAGGGGTACAGATTGGAGCAAAGGATTTGAGCGAAGGAACTTCTTAAACTTACTAAGGCCGGATAAACGATGATCTATAGTATAGATAATGAAAGACGGAACAACTCCATTAAATAACTGTTCTTTCAATACATTGAGAGATAACTGAACATCCGGTACTATAAAAACATATTCTTCTGATACATCTGCCAACCTGTCGAAATAGCGGTTGTTGCCGATACATAGCTTATACCGCTTAACAATGCTGGAAGACAACGAAATGACCTTTGTTTCAGGTTTCCTCCTGGCCTCTGGTAAATTTAAGGGTAGATTTGATATCATATGTGTTCGGTTTACTTAATTGACGTTAGTCACAATGGTTATTCTATTCTCTCCTGGGGTGTAAAAATCAACCTGCGATGCTCACAGGCTGTCTCGCCATCAGGTATTGATCCACAATCTCAATCAGCCTTACGGGGTCAAAAGGCTTATTCATTACCCGTGCTACATTTGGATATATCGGTGTACTATTATTTAAGTCCATCCCTGTTAATACTATAATAGGAATATCGCTGTACAATGCATTCCCTGATAAGTTCTTTGCCAGTTGCCATCCATCAATGTTCGGCATTTGTATATCTGTGATGATCATGTCGGGCATATTCCCGTTAGATAACCACATAGTCGCCACCAGTCCGTCTGTCGCCGCAAAAACTTTATATTTATGACCAAGCATTGCTTCAAGTAAGATCCTCATTGGGGCACTATCATCCACCACTAAAATTGTCTTCTTCTTCATTTAACTCCTTTTTAAGAAAATAATAAATCCATGAACTCTCCATTCGTAACAATATGTTACAAAGTGGGTAAATGGTTCTTTCTTGATCTTCCAGGAGGATAAGGTAAAGTAATTATCACCGTGCTAACACCGTAGTCAGAATTGCGGAAACACGCAAATACTGCAACGATAGTTCTTTCAGGATAAATTGGTTTTGCTGAATTTCAGAGGAGATGGTAAGATTATGTTGGGCTTATTCAAAACTCAGGTAAAAATATTTATTATTCCTGAATAGTACAAGAAAATTATCAGAAAGATTTTTCTCTTGTTGTAACCCTAAATACTTGATGGCTTTTATTTGAAATCCTGCGTAAAAGTATAATAATAGTTATTTTATAATATCAGCAATCTGGTAAATGGTCAAGATTTCTTCGTAAACGGTATGAATTGCTCAGTGAACGATATTAAAAAGTCGTTTTATGGGCACTTTTCTACCTAAACAATAATAATTCTTATTTAAGTTTGTTCTTATTAACGTCCCCCAACATCTTATGCTACTGTTGAAAATTATATTTTTTATAAGTTTAAGTATTCTGTTTTACAACTACTTCGGGTATGGTTTGCTGTTAGCACTACTGGTGCGTTGCAAGCGCATACTGAAGCAGGAAAAGCAGGAGGACACTGCTTTTGAGCCCTCTGTCACGCTCATTGTCGCAGCTTATAATGAATACGGTTTCATAGACCAGAAGATTCAGAACACATTGGCGCTGGATTACCCTGAACAAAAACTGGATATCATTTTTGTAACAGATGGTTCCACGGACGGTACAGAAAAAGTTGTCCAAAACTATCCGCGCATTACATTATTACATGAACATGAACGCAAAGGAAAAACAGCAGCGATCAACAGGGCCATGAGAGTAGTAAGGACTCCTTTCGTTATATTCTGTGATGCAAATACTTTATTGAATACCGCCGCCATAAAAAATATTGTCAAACATTACCGGGACGAAAAAACCGGCGGTGTTGCCGGAGAAAAGAAGGTATTAACCGCTGATGGAGATAATGCCGCAGCTACAGAGGGCGTTTACTGGAAATATGAATCTTTACTGAAAAAACTGGATGCGGCCTTTTATACCGTAGTGGGGGCCGCCGGAGAATTATTCTCTGTACGAACCAGCCTGTTCACCCCTGTTGACACCTCTGTTATACTGGACGACTTCATTATATCATTAAAAATTAACCAGCAGGGATACCGCATCGCCTATGCGCCCGATGCGTACGCCATGGAAAGGCCATCTGCCTCTATTACAGAAGAACACAAACGCAAAGTAAGGATCAGCGCCGGTGGGTTTCAATCGATCGTTATGCTGAAAAGTTTATTGAACGTTTTTCGCTATCCGTTGTTATCATTCCAGTACATATCACACCGGGTGCTTCGCTGGACACTGAGCCCGCTCAGTCTCTCCCTCCTGCTGATATCTGCCGCTATACTGACTTTCAACGGTGCAGGCTGGTTTTATAGCCTCCTCTTCTTTGCCCAGGCAGGATTCTACCTGTTAGCATCAGGCGGATGGTTCCTGGCCGCTAAAAATATAAGATTCAAGCCTTGCTATATACCTTTCTATTTTACTTTCATGAATGTAGCGATATATGAAGGGTTCTTTAGATATCTTAGGAAACAACAGTCCTCCGTGTGGGAAAAAGCACAGCGGAAAACAACTTATATTAATATATGATCAAATAGTTACCCATGTCATCTTCTGCCAACATAACCCGTATTTCCAGTATGGATGCACTAAGAGCCCTGGCCATGTTCCTCGGGGTACTGCTGCATGCTGTAATGGCTTATACGGTAAAGCCGTTTGAAGGGATGTACCAGGACCCGCTCTACCGTAGCAGCAATTACGACCTGATCTTTTTTTCGATCCATACCTTCAGGATGCAACTGTTCTACCTGATAGCGGGCTTTTTCTTCCGCCTGCTATATTACCGTATAGGCGTTTCTGCTTTTATAAAACACCGTACACAGCGCATACTGGTCCCTTTTATAGTGGGTCTGTTCCTTATTCTGCCGCTTACTTACCTGCCGGATGTATTTTATACCGTTACAGGCCACGCAACGCACTTTACAACGAATGACTTTCTCACTATCATACATGACATTTTTATCTGGAGAGGCCCGCTGCATCTCTGGTTCCTTTATTACCTGTTGCTGTTTTACGTGATAGGGATCTTTATCATAAAGTGGCGTACCGCACTGGTAAAGGACCTGGAAATCCATATCAAACCAGCGCTGATACTGCCATTGCTACTTATTCTCTCCTTCCTGACACTAGTGCTGTTCGACTCACCGTATATACAATATACACCCGGACTTAAACCTCGTATATCTTATATATTATACTACGGTCTGTTTGTATATGCCGGTTGGTTATTGCACCGTAATATGAAAGTGTATTTTCTACCATTAAAAAAATACGGACTGCTATTTATGATAGCGGGCATATTTTGTGCATTAGTTGTATACTATTTCGCTTACTTCCCCATTACGGGAAATGCAATAATTACAGCAGACTGGCAGATTAAATTGTTAATGACGTTAACAACGGTAACATTGGTATTAGGTTTTTTAGGCGTCTTTTTACGCTACATAAATGCAGAATCCCCTGTTATGCGATATCTCTCAGATGCCTCTTATTGGGTGTACCTTATACACGTTTCCATCGTAAATGCAGTGCAGATATGGGTGGGGAACACAACACTGTGGGGGCCGTTGAAACCTTTGCTCTGCTTCATTATCCCGGTGCTCGTCGCACTCGCCACTTACCAGTTGTTCGTGCGGTATACATTCATCGGATATTATTTACACGGCAGCAGGAAAGCCGTTGATAACAGTAAAAAAATAATCGCAGGCAGTATGAAGTAATAATTACAAACGATTTGTTAATGCATTAAAAAACATTTGCTTAATTTAATTTTTTTAATACCTTAGCAGCGAATTTTAACCTCACTACCACATCCTCTTTTAAAACCACACCTAATTTTTTTAACCGAATTCCTTAGAGAAGCCGCTCAGTATCGAGTTGGCAAAGTCGTATTTCATCGTGCCGTAGAGCGCCAGACATACTGGGTAAGTCATTAAATCAGTCCTTAACTGTAATGCTTATCTATATGAGTAAAATTTACACTTTTTGTCTATTACTAATCTTGGGATTTGGCAGCCCCTCAGTCGCCCAGGTTTTTAACTCTGGTGATCCTGTCATAACATACAATCCCAATAATCCACCTGCTACGCCTGCATGGGGCACTATCAGCAAGTGGGTCCGCACACTTCGTACTGCGGTGAATTTCTCGAATAAAGATTCTTACAAATGTTATTACCTCAATGGTATGCCTTTCAGGCTGAAATATCCCAAAACATATCAGCAGGGCGTTAATGACGGTAAGACTTATCCCATCCTTATCTTCTTCCATGGCCGCGGCGAAAGCGGCGGTATCTACGATAACGAGTATTCTCTTTATCATGGTGGCAGCAGCTTCTGCGCCAATGTTGATAATGGTAAATTTGATGGGTTTATTCTCGTACCACAAAGTACTACGGGCTTCTTCGGAGCGCCGCATTATGCGTTTGTTAAGCAGATACTTGATACACTTATCCAGAATAACAAACTGGACGAGAACAGGATCTTTGTAAACGGACTTTCCGGTGGTGGAACCGCTACCTGGGAGTTCATGTTCGCATATCCCAAAACTGTTGCAGGATACCTTCCTATCAGCGGATGTTCCATCGCGTACCAGGATCAGGTTGACGTATTTAAATACATCCCGATGTGGATCTTCCAGGGCGGACTGGATAACAATCCTCACCCGAATACCACAGCGGCCGTAATGAGTGCGGCACTGGCAGCAGGCGCCAATGTAAAGGAAACAATATATCCTAACGGAGGACATGGTATCTGGGATAATGCATGGGCTGAACCGGATTTCTACCTGTACATGACCAGACAACATAAAGCAAACCCATGGCCCAAGTTCGGTCATGCCGAATTTTGTCCCGGTGAAACAGTGAACGCAACACTTGGACTGACTGCCGGTTTCGACGGATACGAATGGCGCAAGGATGGTGTAACTATTCCCGGTGCCAATTCAAATGAATTAGTGGTAACCGAATTCGGCACTTACGATGCAAGGATCAAAAGAGGCACAACATGGTCCCCATGGTCTCCTACCCCCGTGGTAGTAAAAATAAAGGCAGCTACTCAAACGCCACCTATCACTGTTTCCGGACTAATGAGTAACGTTATTCCGGCGACTGATGGTAAAACATATGTTACACTCACACTGCCATCAGGATATACTTCCTATCTCTGGCAGAAAGTAGGTGATACCACTACAATTGGTACCGGACAAACACTGAATGCCAGTACTCCAGGACAATACCAGGCGAAAGTAACAGAACAATTCGGCTGTTCCAGTGCGTTTTCTGCGCCTTTTACAGTAATACCTGCCAACGGTACCAACGCTCCTTCACCTGCTGTTGGACTGACTGCGACCGCCATTTCCAAGGTAGCGGTTACGCTCGACTGGACAGACAATCCAAATGCAACTTATAATGAAACCGGTTATGAGATCTACCGTTCAGTAACCGCTGGCGGACCTTACACACTGGTTAATGTTACTGCCGCAAATGCAGTAACATATACAGATGCCGGACTAAACGCTAACACAAAATATTTCTATGTTATACGTGCAGTGAACAATACGGGCGCTGCTGCGTTAAGTAATGAAGCAAATACACAAACGCAGGTGGACGCATCGGCACCAACAGCACCAACCAACCTTACGGTAACTGGTACTCAGGCTACTGCAGTATCCCTGGATTGGGGACCTTCTACTGATGATGTAGGCGTATACAAATACGATATCTACGTCAACGGTCTTAAATCATATACTGTTGACAACGATGTTACCGACTTTACCGTTTACGGTCTGAAGAATGATACCATCTACACCTTTGTGGTAAAAGCAAGGGATGCAGCGGGCAATTCTTCAGCACGCAGTAACCAGGTAAGTTCAGGTGCATATATTAATGGACTGGCATACAGGTATTATACCGGTAACTGGACTACATTACCGGACTTTAATGCATTGACACCGGATGTTACAGGTTATTCTGCTACACCTGATATCAGCGTACGTACTCAGGATGATTACTTCGGTTTCGTATGGGAAGGATATATCCGTATCCCCGTTTCCGGGAATTATACCTTTGTCACCAATTCAGATGCTGGCAGCAAACTGTGGATTGATACCAAGTACAATGCAGCAGCTACCCCATTGGTAAATAATGATGGTATACATAGTGCGCGGGACAGGGAAGGAACCAAGTATCTCACTGCTGGTATGCACCAGATAGCAATAGCATTCTTCGAAGTTACAGGTTCACAGGCTATGACCGTTTCATGGAAGAATACCGCCAATGGTATTGTCAGCAAAACACAGATCATTGCCGATTACTATAAAGAAATAGCACCTGCATCACCAGCCGTGCCTAAAACGCCTGGTAATCTCCAGGTAACGGCGCTGTCTTATAATAAGATAGGACTCACCTGGGCAGACAGCAGCAATAATGAAACAGGTTTTGAAATATACCGTGCCACCAGTTCTACTGGTCCGTTCGTTTCCATTGCAACAGTACCGGCAAATCAAACTGCTTATACCGATAGCAACCTGGTTGCGCAAACGACTTACTATTACCGCCTGAAAGCGATCAATAAGTATGGCGATTCCGGTTTGAACATCAGCGAAAGCGGTGGATTCCAATATGGAATATACCCAGGTAACTGGACCTCTCTCCCCAGCTTCAGTACCCTCACTCCTCTTAAAACAGGCTGGGTGAGTAATGTAACGCTGGATGTAAGAGACCGTGAAACCAACTACGCGCTTAAATTCTCCGGATACATTAATATCCCTGCAACAGGAACTTATACCTTCTACACCGCTTCTGATGATGGAAGTGCGTTATATATAGGTGGGTTTGCTCAAAGCAACCTTGTAGTAAACAATAACTACTCCCAGAGTACAACTGAACGCTCCGGTACCAAGGCGCTTACCAAAGGCAGGTATCCGATCTATATAACCTACTTCCAGGGTACAGGCAGCTATTCACTGTCAGCCAGTTATGCAGGCCCGGGTATGACCAAACGCCTGATGGCTGACAGCACTTTCGGAAACCCGAAAATGCTTGCAACCACACTGCCAATGCCTCCGGTGCCTAACCGTCCCGGACCGGTAACACTTACACCTCTCAGTTCTTCAAAGATCCTGCTGGTGTGGAATGATAATTCTACAGACGAAACACAGTTTGAAATCTTCAGATCTGTAAATGACAGCAGTAACTATAAACTGTACGCAACGATAGGAGCAAACGCAACTGCACAGGCCAGCTTCACAGACTCCAGCCTGTTCGCGAACGTTACCTATTTTTATAAGGTACGGGCAAAGAACGCAGGTGGTTATTCAATATTCGGTTTGGGTAATGTTGCCACTACACTGAACAATCCTCCGGTCCTTACTCAACTGGTAAACCGTTCCGTAAGATATGGTACATCACTGTCTCTGAACCTGACCGCTACGGATGTTGATGCTGAAACGCTCACATTAACGGCGACCAATCTGCCTGCCTTTGCTACATTCGCAAATACAGGTGCCGGTACAGCTACACTGACATTCAATCCGGCCGTTTCCGACCAGGGTACTTATCCGAATATCACTGTTACAGCAACCGATCAGCACAGCGGTGTTGCCTCTACATCTTTCACTTTATCAGTAAATGATAACTATTCTCCGGTAATCGCCAATGTTGCCAATGTATCACTGAACGAAAACACGACCTCTTCCGTAAGCCTTACAGCTACAGACGGTAATGCGGAAACAGTGACCTGGACCACAACCGGCCTGCCTGCCTTTGCTACCTTTGTTCCTTCTGGTAACACTGGTGTAATAAATCTGGCTCCCGGTTATACAGATGCGGGTGTCTATAATGTAACATTACAGGCAAATGACGGCCGCGATGGTATCGATACCAAAACCTTCACCATCACCGTGCTGGACGTTGATCCAAGCCGCAGTATCTATGTGAACTTCTCTGATGGTTCATATCCTCCTCCTGCTCCATGGAACAGCACCAATAAACAGCCTGTTCAGAACGACCTGTTCCCGAACCTGCTGGACCAGAACAGCGTGGCTACTACTGTCGGTATCAAGATCGTGAGCAACTGGTCTGCTATCGGTAACGGTTCCAACTACTATGGCGCTTCTACCGGTAATAACACCGGTGTATATCCGGACAATGTGATGAAAACTGCTTACTGGAGCAACACTACCAAACAGACATTCAAACTGTATGGCCTGAACAGCACCAGCAAGTATAGCTTCACCTTCTTCGGCTCCCGTGGAGATGTTACAGACAACCGTCTGACCAACTACACCATTGGTACTACTACCGTATCATTACAGTCCGCATCTAACAAAACGAACACAGTATCTATTAATAACGTTTCACCAGACGCTAACAACGAAATAAGCATCGATCTGCAGAATGGTACAGGCTCCGTATATGCTTACCTCAATGCGATGGTAGTGAAAGTGGGTTATGACGACGGTAACGCTCCAGCCCGTCCAACCAACCTGGCCGTACAAAGCGCTACTTCCGGTGTAACGCTTAGCTGGAAAGATGTAGCATTTAACGAAACAGGTTACGAAATATACCGCGCAGGTGTTAATGCCGGCCCTTATACTTTACTGACCCCTGTGGCGCCAACAAATGCGGTGTCTTATGCAGATACTTCTGCAAAGGCAAACCAACAATACTTCTACGCTATCAGGGCGATCAACTCTCATGGAGCATCTGCTTACTCCGATACCGTAACGATTACTACCGGTAATAACAATCCTAAACTGGATAGCATTGCAGGAGTAACAATGAAGAATAACGATACAGTAACGATCAGCCTGCATGCTACTGATGATGCCGGTGATATCCTGACCTTAAAATCAACCAATCTGCCTTCATTTGCTAAACTGACAGATAACGGTGATGGTACAGGTACTATCAAAATCATTCCTTCAGCGGGTAACATAGGCAGATATAACATCAATGTTACTGCTAATGATAACAATGGTGGTAGTACTACCAGAACGTTCACCCTGTATGTAAGGGATAAGAACCTGACCTCTGTGTATGTACACTTCAACATGACATTACCTGCTGATGCACCATGGAATAACTTTAACTCTTATCCGGGCGCAGGTGCTTCCATCTCTAATCTGCAGAATGAGATCGGTGTAGCTACACCATTTAAGATCCAGTTACTGGATGCCTTTACCGGTACCAACACAAGCGGTGCAACTACCGGTAATAACAGTGGTGTATATCCTGACAACGCGATCGCTGGAAATTACTATACCAGTGAATCTACTGCCAGGAGAATAAGCATCACAGGGTTACCAACTACTTACCGGTATAACCTGGTATTCTTTAACAGCCGTACAGGTAATGATAATAAGAATACAGACTTTACCGTTGGCAGCAATACCGTAACACTGAATGCTGCAAATAACAACACCAATACCGTACAGATAAATGGTATTGCTGCAGACAGCACCGGTGCGATCAACTTCACGGTTAAACAATCTGTTGGTGCCGCTTACGGATATATCAACGATGTTGTTATCCAGTATTACACAGACAATGGTACGCCGCTTAGTCCTAGTACAGCAACTGCCGTTGCTTCATCCAAGACCAGCATTCAGCTGAAATGGATGGACAACTCAAACAATGAAACGGGCTTTGAAGTATGGCGTTCTACAGACAACAGCAACTTCACGCTGCGGGCAACAGTTGCCAATAACGTGAACTCATTTGCTGATGCAGGACTTGGCGCAGATTCACGCTACTACTACAAAGTACGTGCGCTGAAAGACACTGCTAAATCAGACTTTACCAATGTAGCCACTGCCGCAACCTTTATCAGTGCAGTGTACATCAACTGTAACGTTTTCGATCCTGCAGCTATACCCTGGAATAACACCAACTCCATACCTGCGCAGGGACTTGAATTCCCAGACCTGAAAGATGACAACTGGAATAATACAGGGCTGACTATGGTGATTGACAAAGCCTTCACCGGCGATAATCCATTCGGTATGAACACCGGTAATAACTCCGGTATTTATCCTGATAACGTTATGCGCAGCACTTACTGGGTAGATATAAATGAAGAAGGACGCTTACGCATCAAAGGTCTGAACCTGGCAAAACGATACAACTTTGTATTCTTCGCCAGCAGGGACGGAAGCGGTGACAGGACCAGCAACTATACTATTAACACAACTACAGTATCATTGAATGCAGGCTATAATACAATGAATACCACGCAGATCAATGAGGTAGTTCCTGATGCGAATGGTGAAGTGCTGATTACTGTAACATCCGGCGGAGCCTCTATCTACGGATATATCGGCGCCCTGGTAATACAGGCTTACACACCGGAAGCAAGCCAGCTCGATCAGTCACTGCTGATGGCTAAAAAAGCAAATCCGTTGCTGACAAATGGCCTGTTACAGAATGCTGCAAGTAATGTAACCATTACGAGAGTATTCCCGAATCCGTTCGACAGCCAGGTTACACTTGATCTTAACAACAGCGGAAAAACCAGCGGAAACATAACCGTTTCCATACTGGATATGAACGGCAGAATTATCTACACAAGGATAGTACCTGGTGTATCAGGATCTCAGAGAATAACGCTGGATCTTGGCTCTTCACAAATCCCAAGCGGACCTTGTCTGCTGAAAGTAATGGAAGGAGATAATTTGCTGAAAACTGTTAAACTGATTAAAAACTGGTAACCATTCTTAGTTGATCAATTTTCAATTTTTACCGAAAAGGTCCGGTGCAAACCGGATTTTTTCGGATTTTTCAGATTAGATTATTTTACACTTTAAAGTAACCATCAATATGGACTTGATTTATTTGTTTAAATCATTGATGAGAAGAAAATGGTTTATTATTATTAGTACATTAATGGCTGTACTCGCGGCATTTTTGTTAACCCTTGAGCAGGAGAAATTATACAAATCCGTTGCGCAAATTGCTACCGGATTTACTATCAGTGATCAGGTAAAACTAAAAGATGAAAGTTTCAATATCTATGAAATAGATGTGAAATTCAATAACGTGATCGAAGCGCTGAAATCTCCACGTGTTTTAGGGATGACCTCTTATAACCTGATGCTGCATGATCTGGAAAATCCGGACAAAGCGTTCCGTACGCTAAGTGTCGAAGAGAAAAAGTATGACGCTTACCGTCAGCTCGACAGAGCAAAGGCTATCGCCATCCTCACTAAAAAGTACAACGATGAGCAACTGCTTAGTTCTTACGTTCCGGAAGAAAGAAAGATCCTGGAGTTGCTGAAGATTTACAGGTATGACCTGGAAACACTGCGTTACGTATTATACGCAGGCCGTGTGCAGCGTACCGACTTTATCGATATTCAATACCGCTCTGTCAATCCCGAACTGTCTGCCTATATCGTAAACCAGGTATGTACAGAATACCTGCGTAACTATGAGTCAAGCAGAAACCAGTTAACCGTTCAGAACATTGAAACGCTGAAGAAACTGGTAGATCAGAAAAGAGATGAACTGGATGCCAAGATTGCCAATATCAAAGCAATGGGTACACTCGATGTATCCGTAGAAAGCTCCAGCAAACTGGAACAGATCAGTAATTTCGAAAACAGGCTGGCAGATGAAAAAAGCATCAACAACAGCGCACAGCTTACGCTACAGCAAATCATTATCAGGCTGGCGGATATGAGCAAGACCAACAGTCAGACCTCTTCCACCACTTCTGCCATGAATACAGAGCTAACCTCTCTGCGTACGCAGATGAATGAAGCCTATTCCGATTACGTAAACAAAGGCGGTAATGATGCAGCGCTGTATGCCAAGTATCAGACACTGAAGAACGATTATAAAACGAAGCTCACTGCAATGGCTTCTGCGGCGCCTTCTACCACTACCGGTAATACACTGGCAGATTTACAGCAGAAGAAGAGCGACCTGGAACTACAGATTAAAAGCAGTGCACAGAATATTGATGCCTACGAACAGAAGATCCGGCAGTTGAACAGCAGCATGGGGGCTGCCGCTTCCCGTGGCGCCAATAACCTCGCCTTACAGAAAGAAGTGGAACTGGCCCAACAGGAATATGAAAGCATTAAATCCCGTTACGATGCCGCTGTAAATAACAAGATCGCACCAATGGACAACTTCCACCAGATCCTGTTTGGTCAGCCTGCCGTAGAACCGGAACCATCGAAACGACTCATCATCATCGCACTGGCAGGTATGTCCATGCTGGTTTTCTGTTGTATCGCCATCATCTTCCTGGAGTATGTGGACCTCTCTATCAAAACACCTACTCAGTTCCTGAAAGTACTGGAACTGAAACTGCTGGGTGTAGTGAACCGCATCAACTTTAAACATGCTCCCCTGGAAAAGATCTTCACAGATCCAAATCTGAAAAAACATAATACTGCGGTATTCCGGGAACTGCTCAGGAAACTGCGCTTTGAAATGGAAGACAGTGGCAAAAAGATTTTCCTTTTCACCAGTACTAAACCACGTGAAGGGAAATCTACTATCATCAAAGCCCTGGCTTACAGTTTAAGCCTCAGCAAAAAGAGCGTACTGATTATCGATACACAGTTTCCAAATAATTCACTGACCCGTGATTTTGGTGCGCAGCCTGTACTTGAATCATTCAGTTCATCCGTAGATGATTTCAATGTGGACGCAGTAAAGCAACTGGTAACTGAATCGCCATTACCTGGCGTATTCGTAATAGGATGTGAGGGAGGAGAATACACGCCTTCGGAAATACTGAAACCGGGCAACCTGCTGGAATATCTGAAAACGATCGCCCATCAGTATGATTATATCCTGATGGAAGGCGCTGCGCTGAACGACCGTTCAGATAGTAAAGAACTGATGAAATACGCGGAAATTGTTATCGCTGTTATTTCTGCCAGGTCCAGTGTGAAACAAACGGATAAGGAAGCAATTATTTTCCTGCAAAGCCTTCAGGAGAAATTAGGTGGTGCTATCCTCAATTTTGTTGAACCCGAAAACATCGATATATAATGAGCGCCGCGCTTCCTAATATGAAAGGTAACCGCCTGGCCTGGATAGATTATGCAAGGGGTATTGCCATTATACTGGTACTATACCGTCATATCTTTGAAGGTATATCCCGCTCTGGTGTAGAAGCGGCTCAGTATAGCTGGCTGGAACATGCCAACATTATCTTTTACAGTTTCAGGATGCCGCTGTTCTTCATTTTGTCTGGTGTGTTTATCGCAAAAAGCCTGGCCAAAAGAGGAGTGAAAAGCTTAATCATCAATAAGGTCAATATCCTTTTATACCCATACCTGCTGTGGTCTGTTATACAGATCACACTGCAAATGCTGCTGGGGAAATATGTAAATGCCAACCGCAGCTGGATAGATTATGGATATGTGATCTTATTCCCAAGGATGATTGATCAGTTCTGGTACCTGTATGCTCTGTTCAACGTAACAGTGATCTATATACTCACAAGGGAAAAACTGCACTTCAAAGTATGGCATCAGTTGATCATCGGCAGTATACTGTACGTATTCTCCGATTATGTTTCCGTTAAGCGTATAGACCTGGGCTTCATTTACGACATCTGTCACTTTTACCTCTTCTTCGCTATCGGAGAGCTGGTAGCAGACAAAATCCTGGACAGCAGCAAATACCCGCTATATAGTTCCTGGAAATTATTCGCCTGTCTCCTGCCCTTCTTTGCAATCGGACAATATTACTTCCTGTACAGCAATCTGGCCATGAAGGATAACCTGTTTGTTGAACAACACCAGCCTTTACTGTTCGCCATAATTGCCCTGGTGGGATGTGCATTCATGATCAATATCTCATTTCTCCTGCAACGTTACGACAGCTTTAAACTGTTACGTGTAGCAGGTTTTCATTCATTGTATATCTATGTATCGCATGTGCTGGTAGCATCTGCGGTACGCATGGTGCTTGTGAAAGTGTTTGGCCTTACCTGGTTACCGGCATTACTGCTGATCTGCCTGTGTTTCGCCATAGTCATCCCTATACTGCTATACAAATTTGCAATGCGCATCGGCGCATGGTGGTTGTATAGCCTGGAAAGACCTGTGCAATTAAAAACAGTACGAACCAATTAAAATGAGTAACCCAAAATACACTTACTGGCTGAAATCCGGCATATACAGCGGGTTACAGAAAATCGCAGTGCTACTGTTCGGTATAGGTAGTGTGCTGGTATTGACCCGCTCACTGACCAAATCCGATATGGGTGTCTGGAATCTGTTCCTTGTATACACGGGTATCATCGAAATTGTCAGACAATCACTGATCAAAAATGCAGTGATCAAATATATCAATGGCCACCAGGCAGAAGAACATCCGCACATACAATCTGCGGCCCTCTACCTCAATATCAGTATTACCGTGCTGATAGGGTTACTGATCGCCGTATTCATGCATCCGGTAAGTATCCTGCTGAAAGCGCCTTCACTGTCAATGGTGATGTACCTCTTCCTGCCAGGTTTACTGTTACTCATTCCCTTTTCTCACTTCGAATGGACACAGAATGCCAATGCAGACTTCAGAGGTATCTTCTGGAGCTACCTGAGCAGACAGGGGATCTCTTTCCTGCTCATCGTATTCCATCTCCTGTTTATAGGTAACATTTCTCTCATTTACCTGATCTGTTATTTCGATACAGGGCTTTTATGCGGTACACTGGTCTCTGCTTTCTTTGCCAGAAAATTCCTCTATCGTAGTATGAAACTCAACAAAGCATGGTTAGCAAAACTATGGCACTTTGGGAAGTTCGTATTCGGTACAAATATCAGCGCTTCCATTTTCCGTAATACCGATCAGTTCATCATCTCATCTTACCTGTCTACTTCCGCAGTAGCCCTGTACGGTGTTTGTCTGCGTATCTCCAACCTGGTAGATGTGCCTTCACAGGTACTGGGAGATATCCTCTTCCCCAAAACAGCGAAGATGATGGAAGACGGCAACCTGGAGATGGTGAAATATTACTACGAAAAAGCAGTAGGCTCCATTCTGGGTATTGCCATACCTGCCAGCCTGGTGATCATGCTATTGCCCAAACTGATCATAACGATCATCGCCGGTCATAAATACCTGGATGCCGTACCTATCCTGCAGGTAACTATTTTCTATGGGCTGTTCCTTCCTTTCATCAAACAGTTCGGAACGATCATGGATTCTATCGGTGCACCTAAAACGAACTTCCTTGTCAATACAATAGTGGCTGCCTGCAACATCTTCATCTGCATGTATTTTACCCGTCAGTTGGGATTAATGGGGGCAGCTTATGGTACGATGACTTCCTACGGTATCTGTTTTATCATCACGCAGGTAATCCTTTACCGTAAGTTGAATATAAACCTGCTGAACGTATTCAAATACTGCCTGCAGTTCTATCCTGAAATGTTATCTGTTGTCCGGCAACGTTACTTCTTAAAATGGAAAACACGATGATCAGGAACAGAGAT
The DNA here is from genome assembly GCF_009758125.1 of Chitinophaga oryziterrae. Lineage (GTDB taxonomy): Bacteria > Bacteroidota > Bacteroidia > Chitinophagales > Chitinophagaceae > Chitinophaga > Chitinophaga oryziterrae. The sequence continues at coordinate 25,707 of NZ_WRXO01000016.1, read as the reverse complement.
ATCATAGTAGCAGGCTTGCAATCCTGGGATATAAAGATCGGCAGCAACTGTAAGAACATGGCGCTGGAATTGTCGCGTCACAACCGCGTGCTGTATGTGAACCGGGCACTCGACAGGATCTCCGCGCTACGCACACCTCAGGATGAAATGGTGCAGACCCGTCTGAACAGCCTGCATGGTAAAGCCAATGACATCAACCCGGTGAATGATACTTTGTGGACACTGGACCCCAGGACCGTTCTCGAGTCCATCAACTGGATCCCTTTCCCAGGTATATTCGACCGCTTTAATTATATCAACAATAAACGCCTGGCTAAAGAAATCAACCAGGCCGCAAAAAGACTGGGATTTAAAGACATCCTTCTTTTCATTGATAATGACTTTTTCCGTGCGGTGTATTTTCCGGAGTTACTGGAGGGTGTACAGGAAACGATCTATTATATCAGGGACAAACTTACCGGTCAGCCCTATTTCAAAAAACATGGGCCCCGGCTGGAAGCCGAACTGATGAAGAAGGCGACCATCGTAACAGCTAACTCTGCTTACCTGGCGCAATACGCACAGGAGCATAATGAACGGTCTTTCGATATCGGACAGGGCTGTGATTTCGATTGGCTGAAAGCACCCGTGCCGGGAACACCTGAAGATATAAAGGCTGTACAAAGGCCCATTATAGGCTATGTAGGCGCTTTACTGGCAACCCGGCTGGATATTACCCTGCTGGAGGATATTGCAGCGCAAATGCCCTCCTGGAACCTTGTTCTGGTAGGACCGGAAGACGAGTCCTTCCGTAAAAGCAAATTGCACCAGCTGGCTAATGTCCATTTCACAGGTAACCGCCCACCGGAACAACTGCCGGCCTATATCAACAGTTTTGACGTATGTATTAATCCGCAGGTGATCAATGACATGACCATCGGGAATTACCCACGCAAAATAGATGAGTACCTGGCGCTGGGTAAACCTGTTGTGGCAACAGATACCGCCGCCATGCGGATGTTTGCGCCTTACGTATACCTCTGCGCTGACCGCGGAGAATATACCGGCAGGATCACCGCTGCATTGCAGGAGGATCCGCAAAGCGGCATCAGGGAAGAACGGATAACATTTGCCTTATCCCATACCTGGGAAAATTGTATAGCTGAAATGGGAAAACATTTGCAAAACACATTATTATGACAGACAACAGATTCTCGGACGACCGGATACTGGAAATCATCGTGCTGACATTCATCGCACTCACCATGATTTTCCTCTTTCTGAAAGTAGTGTTTTACTGAAACAAGATGATATTATGAGCATAGCTTACTTACATAAAACAAAGTGGTTCAAGGGGGCCAAATTACTGGACTCCCCCCTGGCATATGCTATCATGTTACTGATGGCAGTGGCTATCAGTTATGTAATAGGATTTGGCGATTACCGCTTCGGATTCATCATCATTGCAGGACTGATAGGAATGGCGGTGACACTGATAGCCCTGTTCAATACGCGACTGGGATTTATTATCACAATGGTGTTCTCCTTCTTTATGTTCTACTTCAAGCGCTTCACCAATGATGACGTACCAACGGGTGTAGTGGTGGATGTGCTTCTTGCGGTAACATTTATAGGCTCTTATTACAAGAAGACCATCCATAAACAACGTTTATGGCAGTACTTCAACAGTCCTATCACCTACGTCTATATTATTAATTTCGGCTTCCTGATGATAGAACTGTTCAATCCATCTATGTATTCAGTAGCAGGCTGGGTCTTCACTATGAGGAAATTCCTGAATTTTGTCATGATCTATTTCGTAGGGCTGCATGTCTTTAACACGAAGAAAGATATACAGGACTTTATGAAACTATGGTTATTCCTCGCCATCCTCGCCGGAATATACGGATGCTTCCAGCAATGGTTCGGATTACTGGGTTTTGAAAACGACTGGGTGATGAGTGATCCCATCAGATACCAGCTCTATTACCAGGGTGGTGAGATCCGTAAGTTTTCCTTTCTCTCCGATCCCAGCGCTTATGGGATCCTGATGGCCATCAGCATCGTGTATGGAATAATTGCTGCGCTGAATGAAGAAAGACCCAAACGTCGCTGGCTGCTTATCATTGGCATTATATTCATGGTACTCGGCATGGCATATTCCGGTACCCGTACCGCTTACTTCATCATTCCTGCCGGACTTTGTATATATGGATTAATGACCATCACCAACCGTAAAACACTGCTCTTCATGACAGGTTTTATATTGTTCTTCGTGGCATTGATCTTCGGCCCTTTTTACAGTAACAGTACCGTCAACCGTATACGTACATCCTTCCAGTTAACCGATGATGAATCGATGACCGTGCGCGACAATAACCGCGAAATGATCCGGCCTTATATGCATAGTCATCCGTTAGGCGGTGGTGTAGCTACCAGTGGCGTATTAGGATTACTGTACAATCCGGGGCATCCCCTGGCAGGTTTCCCTCCGGATAGTGGTTATCTGCGTGCAGCGCTGGAAACAGGCCCTATTGGCCTCGCATATACGTTGTTCATGTTCTTTACGATGCTGCAGGTAGGCGTACGCAATTATTATTCCAGCAGGTCCAAAGAAATACGAACGATCTATGTGGGCATTGTAGCCAGCCTGTTTGCCTATATGATCGCACAATATGCACAGGTGGCAATAGGTCAGATGCCAGGCGCCTTTTTCTTTTATGGCACAATGGCCGTCATCGTAAAACTTAAAAATTTCGAACAAACCTCATAAACAAAGTCTGCTAAAAGATTAAAAAACAACAACATGAAAAAGAACGTGATTTTCTCATCTCTGCTGATTATTGCTGCCTTAGGACTGAAGGCACAAACAGTTAAACCGGTCAAAGATGCTACACAAGAGGATATCCAGAACAAACTGGTACAACTCGCATACAGTAATCCTTCCATAAAAATAAGAGATTACGAAAAAGACAAAACCGTATCAGAACTGCACAAGTCAGGTGCTAACTGGCTCAACTATGTAACAGTAAGCGCCAACCTCAATGAAGTAACGCTGAAAACATACAAAAGCACCAACACTACCGACATCCGTAACCAGATCTATTATCCGCTGTGGAACGTGGGTATCAATGTACCCTTAGGTTCCCTGACAGGTAAAGCCAATGATGTCAAAATTGCCCGCAAAAATGTGGACATTGCTACGGCAGAACAGGAAGTAGCAAAACGCCAGGTGAAAGCAATGGTACTCTCCAAATACCATGATTACCTGATGACCAAAGAAATGCTGACTTTACAGAACGAGGTCACTGAAGATGATTACACTGCTTTTCAGACGGCAGAAACCAAACTGGCAAGCGGTAGTATTTCTTACGAATCGTATACTACCACTTCCCAGCGTTATAACGACGACAGAAACAAGAAGCTGTCACTGGAAAGAGATTTAAGTAATGTCAAACTTGAAATAGAGGAGATTATTGGGGTAAGACTGGAGGATGTAATAGCCCAGTAATTTTAAAGACTAATTGATTATCATGTTGAAAACTATTCGTGCTTTTTTTATACTGCTTTTTATCTGGTGGCTGCATATCCCTTCGGCTGCATCTGCTCAACGACACATGGACAGCATTATGGTAAACGTTACATCATGGGGTAAAGTTCATGCTTTGCTTGCCCTGCCTGATGAATACACAAAAACAAAAAAAGAGTACCCTTTGATCATTTTCCTGCATGGGAAAAGTAAATCGGGTAACAACCTGCAAAAGTTACTATTGGAAGGTATCCCCTATTGGATTAACAATGGTGAGAAAATCCAGGCCGTAAACCCGGTAGATGGTAAATTATACAAGTTTATAGTAGTGGCTCCCCAGGCTCCGAACTGGGGATTAAAACCGGATGAGATCAAACGGATGCTGGACGATGTAGAGAAACGTTACCGTATAGATCGTTCCCGCATTTATCTGACAGGCTACAGTGCAGGTGGCTGGGCAAGTGTAATGGCGATCACTGATAACGCTGCCCTTTCCGCCCGTTTCGCTGCAGCAGTGCCGATGTCAGTTGCATCTATTGACGATAAAAATCTTACACAGTTCAAACTGGTCGCTGATGCCAATATTCCCTGCTGGTATCTGGCTGGTACAGAAGAACTGCATTTCCTGGAAAATTGTGAACGCTACAAAGACAGCACCAACACATACAAGCCTAACCTGGCTAAAGTGACAATATTGGAGGGCTTTGCACATCGCACCTGGAAAGAACAATATGATACAGCGTATAGGAAATATGGTATGAACATCTATGAATGGATGCTACAGTATAAAAAATAATATTAATTTTTACACTTCCCCGAATGAGAGTACATTTTAAAAACTTAGATGCCATAAGATTCCTCGCGGCCTTCCTCGTGGTGTTCCATCATATGCAGTATTTCAAAGTTGAAAACGGCGTATCTTCCTGGCATATATTGAGTCATATACTGGAAGACGCCGGTCGCATTGGTGTTAATCTTTTCTTTGTACTCAGCGGGTTCCTGATCAGTTATCTGCTGATGAAAGAGAACGCGCAAACGGGGAGTATTAATTTCAAGAATTTTTATATCAGGAGAATGTTGAGAATATGGCCGTTGTATTTTGCCTATGGTATTGTGCTGACGGCCCTCTCTCCTTTTATTATGCATAAACTGGGGATCGCGACACAGGGTGATAGTCATACCATCCTTACTAACCTGCTGTTTCTCTTACTATTTGCGGTAAATATCCAGCTGGCATTTTTCCCCTATAATAAAGGGATCCTTGAAATAACATGGTCTGTTTGTATAGAGGAACAATTTTACCTGATATGGCCATTGTTGCTGGTATTGTTCAGGAAAAGGCTAAAGCTGTTGTTCCTGGTAATGCTGAGTATAGGCTTCCTGTGCAAGACATTGTGCCTGGTACTTCCTTATCTCTTTCCCGGGAAATTTACAGTACTGCAACTGTTTGGAATTAATTATGTATTGCTGTTTGATAAACTGGAATTGTTCGGGATGGGAATGTTTGCTGCATACCTGTTGTTCAACAAGGAATCTTACAGCAAATTATTTGACGCTATCCTGAAGCCGGGTATACAATGGTGCATGCTGATCATTACCGTCCTGGTAATGTTATCTGTTATCAAAATACCCATTCTCAGTAAATACTATTATGATCATTTTATCCACGCAGCGCTTTTCGGCTACCTGATGCTGATGGCGGTGGCACCTAATAGTATACTTAACCTGGAATATCCTCTGCTCAAAGTATTGGGAAAGGTTTCCTACGGTATTTACCTTTTTCATTCCCCCGTTTGCCAGTTATTGCTGATGGTTTTCATGAAGGTATTTGGTCATACGCCGAATGTACCGGTATATGAAATATTGTATCCGCTTACGGGCCTGATCACTACCTGCGGCGTAGCATATCTGTCATACGAACTGTATGAAAAACACTTCCTGAAAATAAAAACCAGGTACTCTGCCATACAAACTTATGTTACAGAAAAAAGGCTGCCCCCTTTACCGGGGACAGCCTCCTGATTATTCCGAAAGTGATCCAGCCGGGTAACCCCGGCGGATCTTTCGGGTAGCATAGGTTATTAATTGGTCGTCATAAATTTACTGGACAGATTCATAGTTTGTCCGTCAGAGATCTGCAAAATATAAATACCGGAAGTAAAGCCGCTAACATCTATGTCCTTGGAAACTGTTGATACGGTACCAAGATCATAAATGCCTCTTACTACACCAGTGCTGGTATAAATCTTAATTACAATCCTGCTTGTTTGTAACAATGTCAGTCTTACATGCAATACAGTAGTTGCAGGATTTGGATAAACCTGTAAACTTGTCGCTGTTCCATCAATAAGACTGGTTTTACTACCCACCGTGATAGTAACATCATCTGTGGCTGTATTGCCATAAGTATCGGTTACTGTTAAGCGGAACACATAAGTGCCGGCTGCCGAAAATGTAACAACAGGTTGCTGTGCTGCCGGATTCAGGATGCTTGAGCCTGAAGGCCCGCTTACCAGTGTCCATGAGTATGCAGATACATATCCTCCTGTAGCATAAGAGGCAGTGCCATCCAGTGTTACCAGGTTAGTACCGGGATAATTGATCGTCTGATCAGCTCCTGCATTCGCCACCAGTACATTGGCCGGATTAGGTTTTACGATAATCGATTTATCATCTGTAGATGCAGCACCAGCATTATCTGTCACCGTTAACCGGAACACATATGTACCTACGGTCGTTAACTGGTTCAGGTCGGTAGCCATCGCAGCGGGGGTTACAATGGAAGCGGTAGAAGGTCCTGAAACCTGCGTCCATTTGTAACTTACTATTGTGCCATCACTGTCAGCAGAAGCGATTCCGGTTGCATTGGAATTGTTCTGAGGCTGGGTAATGGTAACATCTGTGCCGGCATTAGCTACCGGTGGCTTATTGGTCGTAGAAACTACAGCCGCTTTTACAATAACGCTTACCTGCGCAGTGTCTTTAGCGCCCTTATCATCGGCAACGATCAGTCTGAATACATAAGTACCTGCTGTAGTCAGCTTACTCACGGTAGGTTTGGCAATAGTGGCAGTGGTAATCGTTGACGTCACCGGGCCGGACGATTGCGTCCAGGCGTATGAAGCAATGGTACCGTCTGCATCTGTAGCGGAACCGTTTAAAGTAGCCTGGGAAGTTGGTAAAGTGATGGTGATATTACTACCCGCACTCGCAACCGGAGCCTGGTTGACAGCTGTAGCCGATTTTACAATCACACTTACCTGTGCAGTGTCTTTAGCGCCTTTATCATCCGCAACGATCAGTCTGAATACATAAGTACCTGCTGTAGTCAGCTTACTCACGGTCGGTTTGGCAATAGTAGCAGAAGTAATCGTTGACGTCACCGGGCCCGACGACTGTGTCCAGGCGTATGAAGCAATGGTACCGTCTGCATCTGTAGCGGAACCGTTTAAAGTAGCCTGGGAAGTTGGTAAAGTGATGGTGATATTACTGCCCGCACTCGCAACCGGTGGCTGGTTAGTAACAACAGTAGCAGCTTTTACAGTAACAGTTACCTGGTCTGTAGCGGTAGCACCCTTATTATCTGTAACAGTGAGTTTAAAAACATAAGAGCCTGCAGTCACCAGTTTGCTGATAGTTGGTTGAGCTATAATAGCTGTAGTAATGGTAGCAGTTGCTGGTCCGGATACCTGTGTCCAGGCATAGGAAGCAATCGTACCATCAGGATCACTGGAACCGGAACCATTCAGCGTAGCTGTCGCAACGGGTAAGGTGATTGTCAGATCACTACCTGCGTTAGCTACCGGAGCAACATTCGTTACGGTACCGGAAGAATATTCATCCGCACCAACATCGTATCCTGCTCCCTGTGGTCTTGCTTCATTATCGATGTCGTACTTGAAATAAGCACTCAGGTCCTTCCCCTTGTCTATTGCAGGAGATCCTAAAGCCAGGTGGAAGTTCTTATTTGCAGCGTCTGCAAATTTAACGGTGCTGACATCTGAATAATTAAGGTTGTTTACAGAAAGGTAATCCATACCCGCATCGAAAGACAGATAAGAAAGCGTGCCTCTTGTTGATAACGATCCTGGTGTTACCAGCAGGTTGTTATAAAACAGGTTGCCCTTAGCGACTGTTCCATAGCTGTTCTGGAAACGGATAGCATCTCTTCCTGAATTATAAACAGTGTTATTGAAACCATATACCTGCAATGGCACATAGTTATTCTGGGTTGGTCTGTCATCTATAAATATAGCATCCTGTCTGGCAGTTGAACCATCCCATCCTGCATCACTCACTATATTATTATATACATAACAAAGGCCGATACCGAATACCTCGATACCATTACCTGTTCCTTTAATTACGGTGTTATTATATACCTTACCATTGGTTTCCCCACCCAGGATGATCCCGGCCTGCTGGCTGCCCATATTGGTGGTACCATAGTTGGATACTTTGTTATCATGAATCTCTACATCCTGTGGGGCAGAAGCTACCTGTATGCCATCCCATCCGGTATTGGCAGTAATTACATTGTAGATTCTGAGGCCATAGATGCGGGGAGGCAGTACATTCTTCACGGTACCATCTGCGCAGGTCACTTCTGTACCATTGGGAGCAGTATTCCCGATATACATACCTTCTCCTGATACATCATGAATATAGAGGTCATGTAATTTTACATTACGGATAGCAAAATAAGGATACTGGTTAGCGGTTTCACAATCTGGATTCACTTTCGCCATCATCCCAACTTCGCTGCCTGTTATTTCCATTCTGTCCGCTTCGTAATCGGTACATCCCTTACCCATCGCAACACCCACATTCAGTCTCTTAGTAACACCGTTAATACTGAAACCATATTTGTCGCTGCTACCGGAACCGGTAACCTTGAAGTATTTCACATTATTGAAGATGAAACCATAACTACCACCGTTCCCTATTTTCACCTGTCCGCCGCAATTGATGAACACAATTGGTTTGGCCGCTGTACCGGTAAAATTGAAGAACTGCATGTAGGAATAGTTACCCGCCTGTATACAAACAGTATCACCCGGTTGCACCGTCATGGTAGCGCCGTTGATGTATGCACCACCATCAGTACCTGGTTTGATCAGGAATTTACAGAAGCTGCATGTTGTTGTTGTAGCCGGCGTTGTGGTCGTTGTTGCAGCAGCTACCGTTACAGTGGCCTGTTTGCTGCTTGTACCACCCGCCGCACTTTTCACGGTGAGGTTGAATACATAAGTACCCGCTACCAGGTTACTGGCAGTGATAATTGCTGTACTGGTACTGCTCAAAGTGGCTGTAGAAGGCCCTGATACCTGGCTCCATGTATAACTGGCAATAGTACTGCCGGATACGGTAGAACCAGAACCATCCAGTGTTGTACTGTTTACCGGTAGTTTGATCGCAATACTGGTGTTTAATATATTCACAACAGGTGCAGCAATCGTTACTGCAGGAGAAACGACTACACTCACCTGTGTACTGGCGGAGGTGCCCGCAGTATTCTTCACTGTGAGACTAAACACATAAGTACCTGCTATGAGATTACTGACAGTAACACTTGCCGCAGTAGTATTGTTGAAAGTGGCTGTAGAAGGCCCTGATACCTGGCTCCATGCATAACTGGCAATAGTACTGCCGGATGCAGTAGAACCGGAACCATTCAGGGTAGTGCTGCTTACAGGAAGCGTAATATTGCTGGCAGTAGCAACAGCCACAGGTGCAGCAATTGTATTACCGGCACTGGCCCTGCTGTACTGCAGCATCCATTCATAAATATTGGGGGATTGATAAGCATGCGTGGCATCATATGCTTTGTCCCATACGTTATCGCTATGTGTTCCACCTGCATAGGTAGTGGCAATAGCAGGGTATTTAGGACCGCATTTATTGATGTCAGCAACATAAGTTATCTGATTGTCAATGAAACTGTCGTTGTCTCCGCAAAGGAACCAGGATCCAATACTGCCGCTGGCTACATTGCAAAGGCCAGCAACTTTGCTGGCATCAATGGCGGCGGTAGATACCGGTACAATCGCCGCAAGGTTATTAGCGTAAGTAGCGCCTGAGGCTACATAGTTCAATGTGCCATACCCACCGGCACTTAATCCTGTGAGATAAATACGTGATGCATCAATACGATACCTGGATTTGATATCATTCAGTACATTTTGGATCATAGTTTCACTGGCCCAGCCATTAGGGATTTGAGGTGAAACAGTAATGAATTTGAATAATTTTCCGCCAACGGTGAACTGCATCTTTGCACCGTTCGCGATAATTTTAGGCAGACCGTGAGACAATACAACATTCAGATCTGTACCACCTTCTCCTACTCCATGCAGGAAAATAATGAGTGGGTAACTGGTAGATGTGGTGCTGTAATCATCCGGTAGGTGTAACCATGCCCCGGTGGTTACGCCGGTGGCCAGGTTTACGGTAATCTTAGTTTGGTCTCCCTGGGCTCTGCTTTGATATGGAGTAAGCAGACACATCAGGAGGCAGGCACATATAAGTAGCCTTGCAATAGTTTGGTTTCTCAATGCTGGTTAAAATTTTAGTAGCGTTTTACAATAGCCTAATTTTTTCGTAATTCTTAATGTCCTGATTTTGTCTTCTTGTCGTCCCTGGCAAAAGTAGTATAGATATTTCTTTTTTAATAAAAAAAACAAATATAAAATATTAAATAATCCATTGAATTTAATAATATATATTGAATTGACCAAAAATATGTTGCGCGCTATAATCAGTTAAAAAAGAGAATTCTAATATTATCTTACTATTACTTGTTTGTTCCTTAGCTCCTGCAAACGGTTATATAACAATATTCCTTTAACTGCTGCACCGATTGATATTGCAGGACGTTCGCAGTTGAAACGGTGCAATATGCGTGGTGAAATATCCTGTTTGTGGTTTGCAGTGCCAAAAATTACATCTATTGGATCCGGTCCTTCTAATATGGTATCGAAAAAAGTACGGCTTACGCCTGCATCGGTATGAGGAAATGCGAAAGCACGATATGGTAAATGAAAATGTCCGGTTAAAAAGTTAACGGAGTCTCTTGTCTGTGCCAGTTGCTCTTCCAGTGTAAGCTGACTGTAATAAGGGTGGTCCACGCTATGCCCCCCTATGGCAAACCCCTGCCGCACCAGCTTCCCTACTTCCTCCAACGTCATGAACGGACGTTGCTGCTGCAGATAATCTGTAAAGGACAATCCCAGTGCAACTCCTGCTTCTTCTGCCAGCTGCCTGTTATGATAAGAGATCTTTTTTACAGCAGGAACCAGTTCGGAGGGATTTCCCAGTACAGTGCTGAGTTTTGCCAGTGCGGCAGCACTATGTTCTCCAGTTTGTATGGCCTCTGTGATCAGGCTTATTTTGAATTTGTAAAACAGTTCTTTGTTATCCAGGAATGCGCTGTTCAGAAAAAATGCAGCTGGTACGCCTTTCTTTAATAACAGCGGTGCTATGTTTTCTGTAATCTCACGCAGCCCGTCATCAAATGTAATCAGGAAAGACCTTGCCGGTAAAGGCTGTCCGGATTTAACAGCAGCAATGACATCCTGTAACGTAACCGGTGTGAAATGTTTGAGTAAATAATCCAGGTCCTGTTCAAAAGCACGGATGTTTTTAAAAGGATAGAGATGTTTGATATGAGGTACGTCCTTATTGCTGACAAGGTGATGATATGGAAGTAGTAAACCCCCGTTCTGCAACATTTTTATAGGTAATAGTTGCACAGCACTGTAGAAAGCATTTTTCGCAAGACTCATATATAGGAAGGGTAAGTCCTGTTAAAGGTAATGAAATATATCAATGTCGTTAAACTCAGTTTAAATATTATCTGGCAGATGTTATTGCTTATAAATACACTGCATCTGACTGTTTAGTTCTCTGATGTAGCTTTGGAATATGGGTTCAGGATTTGTATTTCAATTTAACTTCACCTAAAATTCATGTCAAATAAGGTGTATTTATGAGCAATAACATCTGGCGCGAAGATTATGTAATCAAATTGAGTCACTACCTGCTGTTAGCAAAACGTAACATTTTTTAAGCGATATGGTTTTTTTATAAGAAATTCGTTATCCTTTTGAATTCAGACAAGATGAAAATATTACATACTGCGGACTGGCACCTGGGGAAAAGACTGGAACAATACGAGCGTACTGAAGAACACCAGGATTACCTCGACTGGCTCATACGCATACTGGATGAACAACAAATCGATGTACTGATCATTGCCGGAGATATCTTTGATAGTGGCAGTCCTTCCAATACAGCACTGGAACAATACTACAGCTTCCTCCGGAAAGTAAAGGATACCTGTTGCCGCGAAGTGATTATCATCGGAGGGAACCACGATTCCATCAGCACACTCAATGCGCCCAGGGTACTGCTGAAATATTTTAACGTACACATCATTGGTGGTGTGCCCGAAGAATTTACAGAACAAATCATTCCTGTCCGGGATACAAACGGGGAAACGGCGCTCGTCATCTGTGCCGTTCCTTTTCTCCGCGATAAAGACATCCGTTTGTCTGTCCCGGGTGAAACAGGCGAAGAGCGGGAAATACGCATCAAACAGGGTATTTACAACCACTACAACCGTTTCATAGAACATATTGCTGCCTATAAAGCAGCTGGTATTCCTGTCATTGCTACGGGACACCTTTTTGCTGCGGGCTCCAGCACTTCCGATAGTGAAAAGGAAATTCACGTAGGCAACCTCGGACAGGTAGCCGGCGATCTCTTCCCCCGGGAATTTGATTATATCGCACTCGGACATATTCACCGCCCACAGATGGTGAATAAACTGGCGCATATCCGCTATTCCGGTTCTCCGATCCCACTTAGCTTTTCAGAATCCGATAACACGAAACAGGTCATCATCCTGGAATTTGTCAAAGGAGCATTACTGAAGATAGAAGAATACGAAGTACCCGGCACCCGCAAACTGATCCGCATTAAAGGCGATCTTGATACAGTGATCACCAAACTGAGGAAAATCACAGATCCCGGTTTTACTTATCCTGCCTGGGTTGAAATACAGCTGGAAACAGATGCTTACATGCCCGATCTGGAAGAGCAACTCAAAGAACATAGTCACGATTTTATAGAGCGTTTTTTCATTCGTCAGATAAAGAAACATTCCACAGAAACACTGGAACAACATACAGATGAAGCACTACAACTGGCAGATCTCAATCCCAAAGAAGTATTCCTGAAACGATGCCAGGCTGAATTTGGAGAAGAAGACTACAGCGAACTGCTAAGCACATATGAAGAAGTATTGGAGTATATGATACAAAAGGAAGACTGATGAAGATATTAAGTGTAAAGTTCCAGAATCTCAATTCACTGAAAGGTGTACATGAAATCCGTTTCGATGCTCCTCCTTTTACAGAAATAGGATTATTTGCTATTACCGGGCCTACCGGTGCCGGCAAAACCACTATCCTGGATGCTATCACAGTCGCATTATATGGAAAGGTACACCGTCACGAAAGTGATGTGGAAGAGATCATGTCCCGGCATACCGCTGAATCTTATTCCGAAGTGGAATTCGAAGTAAATGAGAAAGCATACCGCGCTAAATGGTCGCTCAAACGTAGCCGTGGTAATGTGAGTGGTAAAATACAGCCGGAAAAGATGGAACTCTCAGAAGTGGCGACAGGTACATTCCTGGGTGGTCATACTACCGGTTCCGTGAAACAGGAGATCAAAGAATTGTGCGGACTCGATTATAACCAGTTTATCCGCTCCGTAATACTATGCCAGGGCGACTTTACCATGTTCCTGAAAGCAAGTGATAACGAACGAAGCGAACTACTGGAAAAGGTAACAGATACCGGGATCTACACAAAGATCTCCATATTCGTTTTCGAAAAACAAAAGGAAGAGAGCAACAAATTAAATACCCTTCGTCTGCAATTGGAAGGCGTTGATTTACTGACAACCGAAGAAAGAAATATACATCTTGAAAATCTGGAGGAACAACGCAAAAGTGAAACGACTTTAAAAACAGAACAAGCCTCTCTGACGGATAAGATCAACTGGCTTCGAAGTATTGCAAAACTGGAAACAGAAAAGGCGCAATACACTAACGAACTCACTGAGAAAAACACCTTACAAACAGCACATCAGGCAGATTTCGAACGACTAAGGCAACATGAAAAAGCCGTAAACTTCAAACCTGCCCTGGTAGAATTAGAAGGTATTACCCACCAGTTAGATAAGACTACGCAGGCCCTCACCACACAACAGGGTCTGTTACCCGGTTATAAAGCAGCCGTACAAACAGCTACAGAAAACCTCTCTGCGGCTGAATTGTCCGTTACCAGTGTCCAGCAGCGTTTATCAGCACTGGAACCTGTATTGGAAAGAGTATTAACACTGGATGCCAATATTAAACACAGCACTCAGCAGGAAGAGAAATACAATATACAATATCAGCAACTGGTAACTATTGTAAAGGACCTGCATACTGACAAAGAACAAAGGAACAATGACCTGCAACAGAAGCAGGCACGCATACAGGTTTTAGATACATGGCTGGCAGCACATCAGCAGGATATAACACTGGAAAAACAGTTAATTGCTTTAAAACAATACCATAAGGAACTCAGCGATACCTTACAGGCAATTACAAATGTAAACACAGAGTTAGCTGAATTTCAAACAAATAAAGCCAAGGGGCATGCATTTCTCGCAGAAGTAGAGAAAAAAATCATTAAACTTCAGGGAGAGATTGATGTAAAGGAAATTTATATCAGCCAGTTAAATAAAGGATTGGTCAATGACTTTTCCGGTAAGACGCTGGAAGAACTGGAACAAACAGCCGGTCAGTTGCCTGTTGAAATAAACAACCTTGAGAACAAATACAGACTTGCAATAGCTTTCGACAACAACAAAGCGCAAAGACGAACACTGGAAGAAAGCATTGTCAATCTTGAAAATAATTATACAGAGAAGCAAACAGCCTTTGTTCTTCTCAGCAAGGAAAAAACGGAAGCAGAAACACAACTCTCAGACTTACGGCAATTAGTAGAACTGGAACAGCGAACCCAGAAATACGAAGCAGACAGGTTACAACTGAAACCCGCGCAACCCTGCCCCCTTTGTGGCGCTATTCATCATCCTTATGCCGAAGGGAACTATACAAACAAACTGAGCGAAGCAGAAGAAAGAAGGAACAAGCAACAACAGCATGTACTGAGTCTTACAGAACAGTATAATAAAAGTAACATCGGATTAAACACATTACAGGTTAAAATTCAGACCAGCAAAGACGAACTTGCAAAACTTATTACTGCATCCCGGGAAACAGTCAATGAGTTCAATCATAACAATCCGGGGGCACTGGATATAACAGCCCCTGCGCTTAGTTCACATCTCATTCAGACTATCCAAACCCGCAGGCAGTACTATAGTTCCTTACAGGCGGATATCCTGAAAATCAGAGAAACCAGACAACTGGTCCGCGATGAACAGGATAACCTGGCGACTCTCATGCAGTCATTCGCTACAGAACAGGGAACAAAAGCCCGTTACCAGGAAAGAATTGATGCCCTTTCTGAATCTATAGAGAGAAGCACTTTTCAACTCCAACAGCACTCATTAAAACAAACAACGCTCACTGAGAATATCACTGCCCTGCTGAACCCTTATCAGATCAACTTTGAGTTTAACCGGATAAATGCCATTGAAACGACTCTTTCCCAAAGATGGGAAAAGTACGATCAATCAGCTAAAGAACAACAGCAGCTTAAGCTGGATCGTATCCAGGCAGAAAATACATTGTCAAACATTACCCGCTCATTAACTGAAAAAACAATAGAACAAACCGCCCGTGAAACAGAATGGAAACAGGAAGCAGCAAAGTTAAAAACGCTGAAGGACGAAAGGTTTGCACTCTTTGCAGATAAAGATCCCGGTAAGGAAAGAACAATACTGAACAATACCCTTCAAAACAACAGGGATAAAAAAGATAAAGCTCAGCAAACACAACAAACCGAAAGGGAAAAGCTGAACATAACAACGGAAAAAATAGTCCAGCTTGGCAAAGACCTGGAAAGTTATCAATCAACCCGGCAACAATTAACAAACCAACTATTAACAGCTATCAGTAAGCAGGGATTTGATTCCATTCCGGCTTTAAAAGCGCTATTTCTCGATGAAAATGAACATAACAGGATAAACAAGCTGGAGAAAGAAATAACGTCAGGAATCGCCTTATTACAACAATTGCTGATCAATACTGAAGCTGTACGTGAAAAAGAACTGGCTAAAGCATTAACTACTGAAGATGAAACGGTTTTAATCCCTCAGCTGGAAACTGCCAACGCAGCCATCAGCGAATTGAACCAGCAGATAGGAAAGTTAAAACAGATCCTGGATAAGGATGATGAACTCAGGAAGAAGTCAGCAGAGATAACAGCCCAACTGGATATCCGGAAAAAGGAATTCGACCGCTGGTTAAAGTTATCGAACCTCATCGGCTCTGCGGATGGTAAGAAATTCAGGCGTTTCGCCCAGGGACTTACCCTGGCCCGTCTCACAGACCTTGCCAACAGGCACTTGAATAAATTCAGTGACCGTTACACCATTCTCAAAAGCAAAGAAAATGATCTTGAGTTACTGATCGTTGACAGTTACCAGGCAGATGTGGTACGCCCCATGGCTACCCTCTCCGGTGGTGAGAGCTTTCTCGTCAGTTTAGCGCTGGCCCTTGGCCTGTCCGATCTGGCCAGTCATAAAGTACAGATCAACTCTCTCTTTATTGACGAAGGTTTCGGTACACTGGACGCAGATACATTGGACATCGCCATTTCCGCACTGGAAAACTTACAGGCAAACGGGAAAACGATCGGTATTATCTCGCACGTGGAAGCCCTGAAAGAAAGGATTGTCACACAGATACAGCTCAGTAAGCAGTCAGGAGGATGGAGTGACATAAAGATCATATCAAGGCCTGAGGAATTAAGTGCATTGAGATAAAAGAGAAGTGCGGCTTTGCCGTATCCTATTCCCTGTTCGTTGATATGGCTCTCAACTGTCTTCTCATTCGTACAAAACTGGCGCCTACCATGTATCCAACATTAAACTGCAATCTTACACCGCTGTAACTTGTCAAACCACCTATTGAAGGTGTATAATCAGGACTCCACAGGTACTTTACTGACATATCATAGGTGAGCCGGCGGCCCAGTCTGGAAAAGATTCCCGGCCCGGCCTCAAGGGAAAACTTTTGTTGTGAATAATCGGTCGTATTCATACCGCTACTCATACTCCCCTTGAACCGGATCAGTGTCGTATTCACGGCACCTGCCCCGAACATGAAATATGGTTTGGGTTCGGCGGTTAGCTTTGTTCTGAGAAATGCCCTTTTTGACCGGATAAAACCAATATTCTCGTCATCTGCTTCACTGACTATGTCTGCATCCAATGCAGCGATCTGCGCCCTTAGTCTGCCCTTGTAACGCTCGTTGTAAAGGCCACCCAAACCAAACTTTATATAGGCAAAGTTTGACAGGATCATGCCTGTACTTCCGGTAATATGCATAGATGATGATCCTGATGTTAAAGATGTAAACTTTTCGGTTCTATTCATTTGTATCTCTATCCCCACACGATGCCTTTGTGAAATGAAATGCTCGGAAGACAAACCGAATACGAATTTCCGTTCAGAGATATTCACTCTTGTATTAAGATCCTGGGCCCCTTTGGCATATCCGGCAACAAACATAGACCCAAGGGACACGCTAATGATACGATTCCCTACAAATTCATCCAGTATCTGATCAGAAAGATCATGTTTTATTCTGTCGTACATCTTATCGTAACGTTCCAACCGTTCAATCTCCCATTCGTAATCTTTTTCATTCAGTAGTTTTCTTCTCTTAATATAATACATAGAATCAGCAGGCATCTCTCCAACCGTCAGCCGGAAGTGTGGATGTTGCCGGTTCATCCTGTGAAACCGGAATACAGCATCTCCAAAAAAAGTAGTCCCGATCTGCATGGATGGCATCATAAAGAGCATACCGGGGAAAGAGGTGAAGTATTCCGGCATGAATGACATTGTTGGCATCATAACGGCGCCTTTAACGGCACCATCTATAGTTCTGTTCAATGCCCTGAACGATGTTATATCTGCAATTTTAACAGTATCGAAGTCTAATGAACCCAGGTGTAGAGGAATTGGCAAAGGGATAAAAGGTGGTCGTTTTACAAAGATCAATGCGCTATCGGTTATTGCTACCAGGTTAGATTCTACATAGTAAGTATGACGGTTAAAATCACTTCTTATCAAAGGTTGTTCCATCACCCTTTTTTCTTCCGACCGGAACCATAACTTTATAAAACTTCCTTGTTTAATGGTATCCTTAGTACCCGTTTTATTGTTCTCTTCTACCAGGATCTTCTGCATGCCGTTCACCTGAACCGGCGGTGGTAACGGACGCTGGGCATATCCTTCATAAAATGACATAAGAATCAACAGTCGTAGTAAAAATTTCATAGTATATCAGCGAAAATCCCTTTTATAATCCCCTTACAAATCTATAGTATGAGGCCATCGCTTAAAAAATAAAGGGGAGAATCCGACTAAAATAATGGAGAACCGTCAGACAGGCGTTTTGTTACATCGCGGTAGGTATCACCGATAGGAAATTGCTTGTTTTCTATGAAAATATAGCGGCTGTTATAGGATGTTACCCTGGATAAGTCAATAATATATGACCGGTGTATCCTGGCGAATCTCCGGTCTGACAACTTTGATAAGACCTCCTTCATGGACATCATTGAAAGGATAGGTTTGGGAGAGTTATCTGTATAGATCTTTACATGATTATTCAGTCCTTCTATATACAGTATTTCAGACAGCGTGATCTTCTTAGTCTGATATTCTGATCTGACACTAAGGAAAGCTGTATTAGCATGTGTGATATGCTGCTGAAGAGCCACAAAATGACAGGCTTTCTGAGTCGCCTGCAGAAAGCGCTCGGTGCTGATTGGCTTTAACAGGTAGTCCAGCGCTGCGACCTCAAAGCCCTGAACAGCGTAATTACTATAGGCTGTGGTAAAGATGACCATAGGCTTTGTATTAAGCGATCTGTAAAAAGACAAACCGTCAATATCGGCCATTTCGATATCCAGGAATATAAGGTCTACGATGTTGTTATCGAGGTATTCTCTGGCCAGCGCAGTACTGGTAAAGGTACCGGCCAATGTTATACTATTCAGGGGCTCACTGTAAGCCTTTAGTATGTCGAGAGAAAGCGGTTCGTCATCAATAGCAATACAATGTAACATCGTTTAGAGTTTTATTTCCAGTTGAACAACAAATTCATCCGGCAATTCGCTGATAGACAGATCGTGGCGGTCGTGATATGCCAGGTCCAGGCGGCGCCTGACGTTACTGATACCTATCCCTTTATGATTATCCTCCTGATCACGATGCACAATCGTATTTTCCGATCTGAACCTAAGTATTTGCCCGGAGAGGTCAATAGTAATGCTCATCCGGGTTTCCTGGTTACCTGATATCCCATATTTGAAATTATTCTCGATAAATGGTATCATTAATAATGGGACAATCGTTAATCCGGTAGCGGCGCCATTTATTTCAAAGTGTACACTATTATTACTTCCCAGTCGCATCTGCTGCATCTTTACATATCCACGCATGTAAGCAATTTCCTTTTCCAGCAATACCTTTTCTCCTTCACTTTCATACAACACATATCGCATCATCTGGGATAGCTGTAATATGGAAGGTGCCGTATTATCAGATTGCCGGATCGCCAAAGCATAGATGCCATTTAAAGTATTGAAAAAAAAGTGAGGATTGATCTGATTCTTAAGTAAGATCATCTCCGCTGCATTTTTCTGCATTTCTATTTCCATTTTATCCCGTTGCGACTGCTTCCATTCATTATGCTTATGCAAAATATAAGAGAGCATAAAGGATAGCGTGAGCATCAGTAATGGCCCTACAGGCATGACCAATGAATCAATAAAGTGAAAGCCCTGTGCTAACCTGTTTAAAATAATATTACATGCAGCAGGAATAAGAAGATAAATAAAGGCTGTCAGCAACAATGCAATGGTATAGTGTACATACTTTCTTTTAAGATTAAATGCAGGGATGAAATAATAGTAATTCAGATAATATCCTGCGGCAGCCAATACATTCGTCAAAACCAGCGACTGAGAGAACTCTCCCGCATTTAAATTAATACGCTCCCCCGGGGGAGGTATTGTGAAAACCGGGAAGCTGACAAATCCCGCAAGGAAAAGAAAATGAGTAAGAATAACGGATATCCTTGTTTTCATGACTGCAAAATAGTCAGTCTTTGAGAGTAAAACTGCATTATAGACAGAAAGTTAAAAAGGTACGACGTAATGCCATATTCCGGAGACAAAAAGAATGTTACCCGAAGGACCGGGAGTATTAAGATGAGTTGGAATAAGTTAAAGTACCCAAATAAATACTGTTGGCACACGTAATTCCATTTTCACTAATAAAGGACAGATAAGTTTCTATTGTTTTATCTTTCCAGGTTTCATCTGACAATATCAACACATCCCTACCTGTGCTTCTTTTTTCGCCACATAGCTTATACTCCGCTTCGTTCAGTACAGGTGAATAGCCGAGCAGCATTACACGATCACTGCTGTGCGTATAACTCAGGTCAGGTGTCCAGGTAAATATTAATTTGTTACCCTGTATGGTTACTGCAGCGTTAATACCCTCCGTGTTTATTGGGCCTTCGGTTAGTCGCGCCTGTGCATAATCTATTGTATAATTAGGGTACTCACCTCTAAAAACATGTTTCAACTGGTAACCTACTGCTGCTGCATATGGAGTAAGACCTTTACCAGTAGTAGCATAAGTAAAGCCTGCTTTTACAAAATCTGTAAAAGCACCCAGAAACTGGTGTGTCTGTACCATTTTTTGCCTCCATGCCAACTGCTTTTCTGTAGGTGGTTTTGAGGTCTTTTTACGGCGGCTGCGGATAATCTGTCTTCCATTGAGCATATAACCTTCCAGGTTGCCTACTATGCCCACAAAACCGCCTAAAATGCCGTTAATTAATCGTGCCATTAAATGTTGTTTTTAAATTTTGCTAATAAGTGTGCTACGTGGGTTAACTGTAGCTGATTGCGACAAAGTGGAGGTGTTTTTCAACAAGTGGTAAGCGTCCTTTCCTTCCTTCAATTCATATGGCGAAATTACGACCAATACATGTAACTTATCTGCACAGATCCAACATTTAACAGAATTTTTAGTTTGAGTAGTGATTGCGTGGAGTGTTATGGAATTGACCATACGTTGAACATAGGTTGAATATACTTTGGTCATCTCCGCTCCGAAGCATCAAAGTATGTTCAACCTATATCCAGGCTATGTTCAAAGTATGTTCTACTTTCAGAGACTCTCCGGAGCTGTCACCAACCTGGGTTTACCTTTAGTATGGATTCCGGGAGATATGAAAGACATTCACTATTTTTATTCAAACTTCCACTATGAAAATACACGCTTTAATTTTTCTTGCTCTGGCAGCCTGCACATCATGTACCAGAACAACCGTTCCTGTTTCACAATCATCACCCATAAATGGTACCTGGCGTATGTTCGCCGCCAAAATGATCAAAGGCAAAGATACTACTATTACTTTCCCTGTTGAAGGTCAGGAAATGATCAAGATCTTAAACAATACCCACTTTGCCTTCTTCAAACACGACCTGCAACATGGTAAAGATTCTGCCAAAGCCGTATATGATACCGGAAGTGGTACGTACACATTAGATGGGGAAACCTACACAGAACACCTGACATATTGCAATTACAGGGAATGGGAAGACAAAGATTTTACCTTCAATTTGCAGGTAAAACACGATACATTAATCCAGAAAGGAATTGAGAAGATAGAAGACTTGCAGGTTAATCGGGAAATTATAGAGATGTACGTACGTGTACCATAAATTATCTGCCTTTTTAGCTACTCATCAGGTAGTATAAGCCCCATATAAGCCCCCTCATAGTCCCCTATAAGCCCCCTACAAGCCCACCTTATATAGAGGGGGCTTATAGCTGTTATAAATACATTTATCATCAACTTTATTGCACCGACAGAGCCGCCTGTTTATAGAAAAACCCAGGTGATGGACATTCTCCCTGTTAAACGGACATGCGTATCAGGTAAAATATGCATACCTTAAACGCAATAATTCAGTGATCTTACAGCACTTAAACAGGTCGTACATATATGAGAAAAACATTAGCCGTTTGTTCGGTACTTTTATCATTGCAATTACCGGTGAAATTTGCGATAGCGCAGGAAAATGAAGGCGTGCATCAAATGTCCAAAGATTACCAGTCGCCTACAGATCCCCTCGTAATCAGAAAACTGGATAAATGGCAGGACCAGAAATTCGGTCTTTTCATGCACTGGGGTACGTATACCATCTGGAACGAAGTGGAAAGCTGGAGTATCTGTCCGGTCGACTGGGTAGTGCGTAAAGGCCCTTACAGTGCTGATTACTTCGGATATAAAAAGGCGTACGAAAACCTGCAGCACTCCTTCAACCCGGTAGATTTCAACCCGGAGAAATGGGCAAAAGCCGCAAAAGCCGCTGGTATGAACTACGTAGTATTTACTACCAAACATCACGACGGCTTCTGTATGTTCGACACCAAACAAACAGACTACAAGATCACCAGTCCTAATACCCCCTTCTCTTCCAATCCACGCAGCAATGTGGCAAAAGAGATCTTCAGCGCTTTCCGTAAAGACAGCTTTATGATCGGGGCATACTTTTCAAAACCCGACTGGCACAGTGAATACTTCTGGTGGTCTTACTACCCGCCAAAAGATGAAAATATCAACTACGATCTGAAGAAATTCCCGGAACGCTGGCAGAAATTCAACGACTACACCTATAACCAGGTAGAAGAACTGATGTCTGACTACGGTTCCATCGATATCCTCTGGCTGGATGGCGGCTGGGTAAGACCCGATGGCAAACAAAGCCTGGACATGAAGAAAATCGTGGGCATGGCCCGCACGCACCAGCCAGGACTTATCGTCGTAGACAGGACCGTTCCCGGTGAATTTGAAAACTACACCACGCCGGAACAATCCATCCCCGATAAGCCCCTGCCCTATCCCTGGGAAACCTGTATGACCATGGGCGATTCCTGGAGTTACAGCTCCCGCGATCAGTACAAACCTTCTCTGAAACTCTTAACGATACTCGTAAAAATCGTTTCAAGAGGCGGTAACCTGCTCTTAAATATCGGACCAAGTGATAAAGGCGACTGGGCTCCGGAAGCCTATAAGCGTTTAGCGGATATCGGTGACTGGATGAAGATAAACGGAGAAGGAATTCACAGTTCTGTACCGGTAGCTCCGTATTCTGATAAAAATATCTATTTTACCAAAGCTAAGAACCAGCCATCTGTATATGCTTTCTTCCTGTCTGACAGTGATACCGTGAAACTGCCCACTGAAGTAGCTTTCCCTGTACAGGATGTAAAGAAGATCAAAACAGTATCCCTGTTAGGTACAAAGGCAAAACTGAAATGGACGTTGAACAATGGTCAGCTGATCATCAAAGTACCAAAAGAATTACAGGAGAAAAGCGGCCTGAAATACATCGCAACATTTAAGATTAATACTGAAGCCTAGAGTTATGCAACTATCATTTCGTAAAATCCTTTGTGCCGGAAGCCTGGCGCTTGCATTTGTTACCGGTACAGCTTCAGCAGCAGTACCAGATAAAAAAGCAATCACTGACCTGGTGAAGAGAGTACTGAAGGAACATGCTGTCCATTTTGAAACCAGCTTTATTCCTCAGGAAAAAGGGAAAGATGTATTTGAACTGGAAAGTAAAAACGGAATGATCCTGCTGAAAGGTAGTAATGGGCTTAGCATCGCCAGCGCCCTCAACTACTACCTGCAAAACTATGCACATTGCGATATCAGCTGGAACGGCACCAACTTAAACCTTCCATCTCCGTTGCCTGTCGTAAAGGAAAAAGTGCATAAAACCACTCCCTATCAATACCGCTATTACCTCAACTATTGTACGTTCAACTACACCATGAGCTGGTGGAACTGGGACCGCTGGCAATGGGAGATCGACTGGATGGCGCTCAATGGTGTGAATATGCCACTGGCAATAACCGGACAAAACTCCGTTTGGGACAGGGTATACAAAGGATTAGGTTTAACAGATAAAGACCTGAGTAACTTCTTTAGCGGTCCCTGTTATTTTAACTGGTTCTGGATGGGCAACATTGATGGATGGGGCGGTCCGCTGCCACAGTCTTTCATGAAAGGTCATGAGGAATTGCAGAAGAAGATCCTGGAAAGAGAAAGATCATTAGGCATGACACCCGTACTACCCGCTTTTACAGGACACGTACCTTCCGCTTTCAAGGATAAATTCCCGAACGCTAAAGTAAAGAAGACCAACTGGGATGCTGGTTTCGATGATGTATACATCCTCGATCCCGGAGATTCTATGTTCACATTGATAGGTAAAAGATTTATGGAAGAGGAGATCCGCACCTTCGGTACGGACCATCTCTATTCTTCTGATACCTTCAATGAGAACCTGCCACCGACCAACGATTCTCTTTACTTACATAATATCAGTAAAAAGATCTACCAGTCTATGACAGCAGCAGATACTGCCGCCGTATGGGTAATGCAGGGCTGGATGTTCCACTACCAGAGCGACTTCTGGCATCCTGCACAGATCAAGGCGCTGTTCACCGCAGCTCCGGATGATAAGATGATCGTACTGGACCTCTACAGTGAAAACTCCCCTCAGTGGATTAAAACTGATGGGTACTATGGTAAACAATGGATCTGGTGTATGCTGCTGAACTTTGGCGGTAACATCAGTATGTATGGCAGAATGAATAATGTGGCTAATGATCCGGCCAATGCATTGCACAATCCTGCGGCCCGCAATATGATAGGTATCGGTCTTACACCGGAAGGTATTGAGCAGAATCCCGTGATGTATGCCCTGATGCTGGAGAATGTATGGAGGGACCAACCCATCAACCTGGATACATGGCTTAAAGACTACACCCGGCGCCGTTACGGCAAGCAGAACACCGATGCGGACCTGGCCTGGGACGTACTGAGAAAAACAGTGTACAATGGTGGCCTTACAGAAGGTGGCCCGGAAAGTATACTCACCGGTCGCCCTACCTTTAACACATCTACCACCCGCACAAAAACACAGCTTGATTATGCGCCCGGTGAAATGCTCCCTGCCTGGGACCACCTGCAGAAGGCTGCCGATGTCCTGAAAAACAGTGATGGCTTCCGCTATGATATAGTGGATGTTACACGCCAGGTACTGGCAAACTATGCGGATTCCCTGCAACAGCAGGTAGCAAAGGCGTATAAAAACGATGACAGTGTGAGCTTTAAGAAGTACAGTCAGCAGTTCCTTGCCTTATTGGATGATATGGACAGATTACTGGCTACCCGTAAGGATTTCCTTTTAGGCAGATGGTTAAGTGATGCTAAAGGCTGGGGAACAACGCCCGCCGAAAAAGCGTTATATGAGCGTAATGCCCGTGATCTGATCACCCTCTGGGGAGATAAGAACAGCCCTTTACATGAATATTCCAGCAGACAGTGGGCCGGTTTACTCAAAAACTTCTACAGGGCACGCTGGCAGCAGTATTTCGCTTACGTGGGCAACTGTATGCGCCAGAAAAAACCGGTAGATGATACTTATTTTGATGACCAGATAAAGAATTGGGAATGGAAATGGGTGAATGCGAAGGAGTTATATCCCGTAACAACCCAGGGAGATGCAATTGTTTTGTCAAAGGCGCTATATGCGAAGTACACGACGATCGTCCATGAGACATATAAATAAAGGTAGTTATGTATTAGTTTGTACTGATTTTTGGAAGAAGGAAAGGGAATCGAGTCTTCATTATGTTTGCCAAATGGTTGCGTAAAGGTGTGAGGGTTCGATTCCAGCTCTGGGCACTTAAAATGCAAAACTAGCTCTAAGAGCTACCGTCTGGACACATTTCTAAAAAGAATCCAGCCTTGCATGACTGCAGTAAATTTTTGCAGCCCCATCCAAAAGGTAGTGATGCCGGGTTTACGTTCTGAGAGATAGCCTTTCCAGCCACCTAA
>NZ_WRXO01000015.1 GCF_009758125.1 Chitinophaga oryziterrae | reverse complement strand
TTAGGGTGGTTTGGTAGCTGCTCTTGCCAGCCGCTACCGGAGGGCCTACCTCCATCTTTGCTACAGCACCCTTCAGCTACTTACGCAGCCTCAGGTTTCAGGACGCACCCTGTTCTTTGGTGGATACGCGGGTATACGCTACAGCGACCTTCTGGGTGACTTTCTGCGTAAACTTCTTAGGGTAGTTACCAAATTTGGCAAAGGCATTTAAATTACTCATGCTGCTATTCTATTTTGTTCGGGTAATGGATTGATATATTCTGCAATCATGGGTGCCTGTAACTCTTCCCTGGCGTCGGGAAGAGTTACAGATAGTAAGATTATGGCAAGCGCATATAAACTGCCTATGATCTCCGTTGCCTGTTCGTCACTTAAATCCTGCAAACCTGAACTGTTACGAAGGAACTCCGGTGTTAACCGTTTGGGCTTGGATGGCATGGAAATCTCTTGTTGTTGCGATTCAGAACTATGAGGCTTCATAAATTATTCTTTTGTTTGACGGGTTACTTTACAGCGGAGTGATAAGGGCTTATTTTAGGACTGCAATCATTCATGACCGCTTCCCAAAGAACCCAGAGCTTTACCGCATTACCTATAACACTTGATTGATCTGTTTTGTACAATACGCCTAACATGAGCATCACTCCGCTCAGTTTATCTTCGGCTTCCTTACGGCTATTTGCTTCTATTTCTATTGTTAACAAGTGTTTTGCCATGGTATTTGACATTTAAATAGTTAGATATTGTTATTATGCTGCCAGCTCAGTTCCATCCTCTTCTTCCTCATCAGGACAGGCTTGCTGGAGTATTCTAAGTAGCTGATCTGCAAGCTCGTTGTTTGCATACAGGTACTGAATGATACGTTCTACCTTTTCGGCATACTGCTCAGGAAATAGCAGGATCAATGTTTTGCGTAATGTGGTTGTATTTTGTTCTGTGGGCTTTGTATTTCCCACATCACCGCTTTCCTGTTTGCTATAGGAGGCCGTCCCGGTAGATTGCTGCGGTTGGGACGGGAGATTACCGGGATTTACCAGATCACTCAATAACGGGATACCGCCTAGTACCTGTGGATTTTTGGAAAAGTAAAGCCCTGCAAAGTTTAATACTGTTTCCGTGATCTTATTGGTTGTTGAGCTTTTCTCTCCCTGCATTTGCCGCACAGTATCCTGTAGTTGCTCCTGGTATTCCTCTGCATCAACAAGCTTTGCCTTTAAATCCTCATTTTCCTTTTGCAATAACTCATATTGCCATTGCCGCCTTTCCTGTTGCAGTTTCTCACCTATGGTATGTTCTATGCCGTCCAGTGTTTCCTTTGTCTTACTCTCTTCTTCTTTAAGCAATAACACATAACGGGTACACCTGCGTGAAGCACCATCATATAAACAAACAGTAACATAACGCGTATCAGGCAGTATAAAATCCTCGTGTTGGAAGAAACGTTCCGGGTCATTAGTGCGGGAGACTACTTTTAGCTCATCTACCCGTACATCATATTCTTTGGGTTGCGCCTGTTCTGCTTCATTACATAACATCTGGTAAATCAGGTTAACCCTATTACTGCTGTACTTTTCTTTTACAATACTCATATAATGGATTAAGAGGTGAGTAATAGTTATGCTGCTTTATTCTCCTGTTGTGTAAGATATTCCTGGAGGTCTGACGGCCTAAAAAGGATACGGCCATACTTCTTTCGCTGCAAGGGATGCAACTGACCTTCACTGATAAGGCAGTATATCCTTGATACAGAAAGATGGAGGTAGCTTGCCGCCTGTTCTATAGATAACGGTGGATGCTTACTTCCATCATCTCTTGCCATTTGCAATAACAAGTCTATTTTTGTTTCTAATACATCTAATCTCCTGCGAATTTCATCTTGTTCTTCTCTCATGTTTTTTGTTTTGTGGGTTAAAATATGTTGAAGGAACGAAGATATAACAACCCCAAAAACCACTTTACCACTTATGTACAAACGTGTACGAACGTGTACGAAATCAGCAAAGTTTTTTTTAACATCCCGCATGAAGGGGATTTAAAAGAGACATATTATGTTCTGTGTAATATTAACACCTTTCTATTTCAGACCAATAACAAACAAAGAACAGTTAATAACAATAAGCTATAAAGAACGACAATAAGGTTACTTATTACACATTTGTATCAGACGGGCCTTCATCATCACGAATAACGCCCATCGCAATATATTTTTGTAGTATCGGGCTTTCCTTTATTAACCTTCTTGCAACTTTACATTTGTAGGCGAAGTGAACGTATATACAGACCTCATATAAGAAAAGGATACGCCGTCCTAATTTATCAGCTTTCAAGCCTGTAGCTTTACACATCAGGAAGAACCAGTAGAGTATTCTTATTTTCCAATTAAGTAATTTGGAATAGCGTTTTAGTTCATCTTCGCTCATCTTATCAATTACACTACCATGGTAGCGTTTAGAAGACGGTTGTAGTTTTTTATTTAATTGCATGGGGTAACGTTTAATAGTTCGATCTATGATGTATTTAAATTATTTCCGGAGTTGGAAGTAATTATCTACAGCCCAGATAATGCGTTCCTGTAATTCCATTGGAAGATCAGATGGTATCGCAAACCTTGCAACTGCATTTTTTTCTCTATGCACGTAATACATATTTCCTTTAATTCTTGCGCGTACCATATTCGTTCCGGGCAAACTCGCGAGATAAACAATGGTGTTTCCAATCGTTATTTTCCGGGTGTACATAAGTGAAGGCTGATAATATTGTTTAATATCCCAACCGGGATAGGCTTTTCCTGCAGGTTTATTGCTCCTGCATCCAGAAGTCCTGTTTTCACTGTTGGGTGAATAGTTCCGGTACTTATGAGTACCGGTATATTTCGCAGTGGCTTTACTGCTTTTATCTGCTTGACAGTCTCTATGGCATCGAAGCCTGGAATATATTGGTCAAGGATAATAATATCAGGTCTTATTAACTCTGCTTTCTTAATACCGGCAATAGGCTGGCTGGCCCAGTGTAATCTGGCTATGTCATGCGTGAAAAACAGGCTTAATATTAAATACTCGTCGGGATCATCATCAATGAGTAAGATCAATGGTAATGGGGGAGTCACCATAACTAACAGTATTTTTGGTTAATTTGATCAGAACAGCCAATGGCTAATGAATGGGAGTCATTGTGGAATTGCTACACCTGCGATAACGGCACCGTGATATGTTAATATCGCAGTCATCTCAGCTTTGTTTAGCCCTAATTCTATTAACTTATTACGGAGAACAATTAAGCTATGACTGTTATCCGTATATACTTTCTTTAAGAAAGGGATTCTTTGTGGTGGGACACCATGCTTCAGAACAATGTACTCGAAAGTGAAGTGTTTAGCTAGTAGATTCATGCTGAGGTCAATTTTTGGGTTTAATACTGACCTGCGGGAATAAAAAAAGGGCGCAGGTCTCAACTTGCCGCCTGGGACCCCTCGGAGGGCTAGGGACGGACAAAGAAGAGCCCACGCCTTAACGTGAGCTTTCTTCTGTCATCGCATCCCTGTTGAATTTCCGAGGTTCCCAGGTGAGATTCTAGAAGCAGCTTCAATATTTTAGAAGATGCAAAAGTAATATCTACAGGCTAATTTACGCAAATATTTCAATTTTGTTATAGTATTATAACAATTATTACATTTTTAATATCAATAAACATATAATAGTATGTAACATTTGGAAAGACATCATACATTTCTGCCATAAATTACTATGGCGTGAAGGATCCAAGATATGCGGCAGTTAAATCAATGTTAGAAACCGGTAGGATTACCCGGTTAAAAGATGTATTCGGTATTATCCCGATTACAGTTGTACACAAAGATACAGCAATTCATTATGCTACACTTCACAGAAGGATACAGAATCCAAGACTGTTAACCTTAGATAATTTCATCGCCATTGCTAAATTGATTGACGTAAAGACGGAAGTTATTGTAAGTTTGGCTTTAGCTGATTTGCCTAAGAATAAGTAGAATACATTTTATATTAAAAGAGTTTGACAAATTTTGAAGGAACTCGGAAGTAGGAGATTAATTCTTATTTCAAATAACCTTTACTACATGAGTTAAATGCCCATTCCCTTATCATGGCTGATCTGAATAAATTTACTATGCCTGAAATTAAATTAAGATCTTAATATTCAATCGCAAATATCGCATTAGGATTAAAGGTAAAAGCTTGTAAATTAGTTGATTATGAAGGGAGGTATTCTCAATTTATATAATCTTGCGTCCTTTCAATATTTCGACTATTTTAGTTTAAGAACCTTAAATTTGATTTAATTGTTTTTTTTATACTTATATGATTACGATCAAAGTGATACCATTAAACCCGATAAATTCTTTCAACAAATGTTTCTTTAGTTGTTTATTTCGCTCTGGAGGAATAGCTCTACTTATTCTAGCTAACTTTCCGAGATTAGTATATGCACAATCTCCAACCCCAAAATTTCAAACTGTTCAAACAATTCCATTTAAAACGCAGGCTCTGCAAAAAAATAGTCCAAGTTTAATCAATTATATCCCATTATCATCTAATAATCAAATTGAGCAACAGAACGTGCATTTGATGCAAAATGTAACCTCAACATTACCTGGCCCAATCTTTAACAATAAGGAAGGGCAGTTAAATGCATTACGACAAGAATTAAAGCAGAATGCAAATGAAATAAAAGAAAACCGGTATACAATCACGCAGTTAAATTTTAAAAATTACTTTGACCAATTACTGCAATTAAATCCAGATAGTTTTTCAATAACTAAAGCCGTTTATCTATCAGAAGCTGCTTTTTATGAAAAACCTTATTCTTTTCAAGAATTTGAAGCGAGCATAAAACTAGGTGCAGAGCTGGTCGGACAAATTCTGAAACGTGAAAATCTCAGCAATAAAAATAATATTGCATTAAATTATGGTATACAGAAACTATACACTAGTAAAAACCTCTTTGTTAATAAACAAAGCGGTAACAGTTATTTGATTGACAAATTGCATTATGATTTTGATGATTATTTGGGAGAGAAAGATTGGAAAAAGATGTTTGTAACGAAAATGTTACAAACAGGTTCTGGTCAATGCCATTCTATGCCACTATTTTATTTATGTTTGGCAGAGCAATTAAATGCCAAGGCTTATTTAGCACTCGCGCCAAACCATTCGTATATACAGTTCTTTGATAGTAATGGCAGCCAATATAATTTTGAAACCACCAATGGGCATCTCGTATCGACCGCTTGGCTTATGCAGTCGACGTATGTTAATGCAACTGCATTTAAAAATAAAACTTATTTAGATACTCTTTCCAGCAGAAAGCTTTATGCTCAATGTCTTACTGACTTTGTAATGAATTATTCTGAAAAAATCAATGGGTATGATAGCTTTACAAATATAATGTTACAAAGAGTTTTGGATATTGATAGCAATAATGTAACGGCTTTAATGATTCAGGCCAATTATTATAGGCATAAAGTAATATATATGGCACAACTGGTAGGTAACCCGCCATTAAAGGAATTACCTAAATATCCTGACCTATACGCAACTTATAAAAGACAACGACAAATAGATAATTATGTGAAGAGAACTGGTTACCAGGAAATACCAAAAGAGGCTTATGAGAAATGGCTGAAATCTTTGGAACTAGTAAAACACGAGGAACAGGCAAAGCCCGGAGAGGAAAAAGTGTATCAAGAAATTGAAAAAATAAAAAAATAAATCCAGCAATCAAAAATATTCGCAAACGTTAATTACCTTGTAGGTAGCAATAAATATTACTTATGCACTCTAAATTTATCACCGTTTCCTTCATTTTATTTTTGCCCACTTTAGCACTATTAGGACAATCTCCTAACCCTTATAAAAACATTCAAAAAAACAGCACAATACTTACCCTTTCCAAAGGGCAATCCGAAGAGTTTTTTGATCAGGATAGTATTCAACAGATAGGCACTGCGCTAGTGAATATAAATAGTATGCAGGTAGTAAAATTGCTAAGTGAGGAGGAAGCGAATCGATTGTTGGATAATTCAGCCATGCATAGATTCCTAAGTGTAGATCCACTATCGGGAACTTTTCCAATGTTGACTCCTTATCAGTATGCAAGTAATAGTCCAATTATGAATATCGACCTTGATGGAATGGAGGGTGTTAAGGTTACTGATATTAAGCAAAAAACTATTACCGTCGTTGTGGACGTTCTATACATATTAAGACAATCTAAGGATATGCCAGGAAGTAACATTGATCAAAAGCAACTTGAAAGAATACAAAAAAATTTAAATGCTGAATTGAACAGGGAAGCACATAAAGATATGGTAACATGTTATGATGTCAAATTTGATGTTAAATTTACTGCTACTACTTCTGACATTGTAGATAAAGAACTAAATGGGAATAATAGTGTACAAGATCCTCGCATGTACCTGATAATGGAGGATGAAAAGATTGTGGAAACAAAAACAGGTAAAGATGCAGATGGTAATGATGTCGTGTACACTGCCACTCAGCAAGGCGCATCAAGTTGGAGAGTACTTCATCTTACGAGTTCAAGGAGAGGACATACAATGGCGCATGAGCTATTTCATAATTTAATGCACAACCATAAAAATGCTCCGGCAGATATTACAAACCAAATTGATCGTAATAATCAAAAGTTGGGACATAAAAAAGCGGGTGGAATCTTTATTTATCAGGATGATAATACAGGTGACAAGGAAGAAAATATTAATCAAATGAATATTCAGGATATGTTAAGAAGCCTTCCTGAAAAAACAACGTCTTCGACTACTACTACTCCTTCAACTACAACAGAACCTCCAAAAGAATAACATGCGATCTTCAATTATTATTTTAGTGCTATCTATCCTTTCATGTTCTTCATATGGACAGGATGTTACGTTGCATTATGACACTGTCAATATAATTACAGTAGAACCGGTCGATAATGCGAATAAGGAAATACTATCCTCCACCAGATATTTTTATATAAAGAATCAATACTACTACGGGGCCAATTTCCCTTTTAGGTATATTTTAAGTGAATGTAATGTTCTTGTAGATGATTTTCTTTTTCATACAAATTATGCGTCGCTAGTCAATCAGAAATCAGTGAAAAATCTGGTTTCTGTGACCGATAATGCTAAACGTTTTGATATTGATTATATCCTATCTCACCCCGATCATTATGCAACTCCCGAATTATTAAATTTAATACGCTGTCTAAAGAAAGAATCTCATCAGAGTATTGTGGTTTCTGAACAGCGATTCATAGCGGCTTTTTTCATACTTGAATGTAAAACCAGAAGGGGTGTTGACAGTCCCCCAATATTTTGTAATGAGAATACGACATCAGACCATTTACCTGTTTTTTTAAATGTGGTTAAAATTATTAAATGAAATTGATACTGGTTCGAGAATGCAATATCCGGTTATTCTTTTTAAAGGAGAAAATTACTCTTTTCCTTATCGTCTTTTTTTTGTGTACTTCCATGATTTCGTCAGCATCTTGTGATACCTCTATAAGTAGAGATATATCTCAAATATTTTATCAACAAGCTTTTGATTCTATTGTAAGCGAAGCAAGAACAAATGGCATGTTTAAAAATGCTATTTACTTTTGTGAAAATGCTTTCTATCAAAATAAACTATCAAGAAATAAATTTGAGAAGGATCTGGGAATTATGAGAAAATTGGTTAAGCTTTATAGTAATTCAGTATTCTTAATAAATGAACACCAAGCCGATAGCGTTAATAATAAATTAAATTTATCGTTGTTTCATTCATTATGTGATACTGTTTATTGTCTTGACGACTTAAATGCATATGCTCATTTGCCATTTCAATACAACTTTATTGATCCATTTGCTAAACAAGATTGGAGCAATATGTTTGTAACAAAATTATTAGCAACTCATCAGGGAAACTGTCATAGCCTCGCTTATCTGTACAAAATTTTAGCAGATGAAATTGGTGCAAAATGCTGGTTATCATTAGCACCTAATCATATTTATATTCGTAATTATAGTGATGATATTGGTTGGTATAATACGGAACTTACAAGTGCAAGCTTTCCTACAGATGCCTGGCTGATGATGACAGGATATATTTCTCCTCAAGCTATAAGAAGTGGTTTGTATATGGATACATTAAGCAATCAACAGTCTATTGCGCTATGTGCTTTAGATTTAGCAAAGGAGTATGAAATTGACACACACAACTATTATGATGGGTTTATTATAAAATGCTGTGATTTAGTGTTGTTGTACCATTCTATAAATCCCATGGCATTACTACTAAAGGCTGAAACCTTAAAAAAGGTTTATATAAAGCAAGCTAAGGAAAAAGATATTTTATCACAAACAACCTATGCTGAAATGATAAAATCCTATATTACCTTAGCTAAACTTGGTTATCGTGAAATGCCGGAAAAAATGTATCAGGAATGGATAACGGGGAATCATAAAAAATATGAGAATAAGAAAATGAGCAAGAAACATTGAGGTATCTATTAAGTTCTTTTGCAACTAAATAAGGAGTGCCCTAAAATCAAATGGTTGTCAATACCAAAAGGCAAAGTATAAATGGAATATTAATTTGGTCAACTAAAAGATTTTTATAGATGAAGAACTGACTTTATGGTTTTTCTGAATATTTGATATTTCATAACTAGATCATCTATTAATAGAAGCATACTGTCACTTAATTCTTGATATTTTTTCCTTTGCTCAGGAGTTACATCCAATAATGAGCTGGAATATACGTATTCGGGTTTCAGTTTTGTCTTATAATTATCCACACTCTGATCGTAAGGATGCATATCAAAATTACCGAGCATAAACCCAATTAAGACCTGTAACGACTTGTGTAAAAAGTTTTTTGAAGTTTCTAAGTCTTCATTGATATAAGAATTACTAGATTTATCAAAAAAAGAAGAAAGAGACTCAAAAAGATCCCAATCATCAATTCGACATTCCGCTCTATCTTTAAGCAAATTCAAAATCAGCATCAATTTTTCTTCTGTACAGATTTTTTCCATTGCTGTAAACATTCCAGAATCATGAAATTTCACACTATCAACAGAAGAAGGTAGAATAGAATTTATATAAACATTCTTTGCAATTATACCCCTATTATTGTTATTCATATTACTTATTTCACCTACCTTATCAGCTCGTTTATTTAAATTTTTTTTCACCCATGCTTCATGTTTTGTTTTCCATAACTTCAACTTTTCTACAGGATAGTCCATTCCGTTATTTTTATCAATTAATGTTGCACAGTTTGAACACAAAAAGATAGAATTGTCAATTCCAGAACGTTCCTTCGCAGACATTGCAATGTTATACCTAGGGCCAGCTGGGGATGCCGCTGTGATATGCGCTACTTCACCATTATATTCTGCAGCTAATATATCATTTTTAGATGGAGCTAGTGTCATACACCTACACTCGGGATTAGAACATATGAACGCCGCCCGTAATTTCGAAATATTTATGATAGAATTAGAAAAGTCGTCCCTGTTTTTCATACGTTTATGAATTATAATTTACGTTTCAAATTTCAATCCGAGGACAAGATTACCATCAAACGAAAAATTGCGTAAATAAAATTTGGTAATATAATTTGATTTTTCTTTTCGGTACTGGTCATTTATTA
The DNA here is from genome assembly GCF_009758125.1 of Chitinophaga oryziterrae. Classification (GTDB taxonomy): domain Bacteria; phylum Bacteroidota; class Bacteroidia; order Chitinophagales; family Chitinophagaceae; genus Chitinophaga; species Chitinophaga oryziterrae. The sequence continues at coordinate 73,821 of NZ_WRXO01000015.1, read as the reverse complement.
CTCGATAAGGTCTGGAAAAGCATGTGATTTTTAGAAGGGGGAATTGTGCATGAAATCTAATAGAATCGATTGAAATTCGATATAAATCCAAATTCTGATTGCTGTTATTTTTTTTGACCTTCTTATTTTAAATACATAGTATTAAGAAAATAGACTTCAATATCCTGTTCTGGGTAGAACGAACATATTATTTCCTTATTATTCGACCAAGAAGTTACTGTTGTAAAACTCTTTTTTCCTTCCTCATAAATATGGGTTGATTCGAAGAAGCATTTTATTATCATTCCAATGACCTGATTAGGATGTACTAATTCATTTTCGCCTATATTAGTAGACAAAGAATGGCCTTCAAATTTAAAATGCTTTAACAAATGCATTAGGCCGCCAATAAATTCATATTTGCCTGGATTATCCTTTTCCTCTTTAATCATTCGAAAAAGATCTAACCTAAGAACATTATGGTTTACCGAGCCATCCTTCTCCAATTTAAATACCATTGCAAATTGTTCTGTAGATAAGTGTTGCTCATAGGTTGTCATGTCACTGTAGCCAAGTTCAGGTCTCGTTTCGAAAATCGCCTCGATTACCGAATGAGCATTCCTTGTACCAAAAGAATTTGGATACTTTTGACAAGCTTCTGGAAGAACTTCAGAGATAACCCCGGTAATAATGTTCCCCGCACCAATTATATAAGTTTCTTCATCAATTACGGCCTTAAGGAATTTTGACTGGTCATATCCTCCCCAAAACCATTCTTTGGCTGGTTTTGGAATAAGTTCCCCATCTTTTCCAACAAATTGTGTCTGGTTAGCCAGAGCTTTAGCATTTACTTCAAAATGTGGCCGAATTAAATCAAATTCGGCATTGGTTACTTCAAAAATTTCAATATTCATTGTGGGGCTGTTTGATACAAATTAATCAATTTTAATAATATATAATCTCCCTATACTTTACAAATCGGCTTAGCTAACCTAATTTGTAGGCCTTAACAGAATACTATTCCCAAAATCTTTTATTCTGGATTGCAGGTGCTTTCTTTACCGGGTACCTGTCAATATATTAATAATAGCATCTATAATCTCGCTGCAATTGCTAGAGAACAGATACATACAGCCTCTGTATTTGTTATTACCGATTACAGGACTTGGTTAAAGCCGAATGAATCTTTAATAGTTGGCTGAGTTCACGTATCATCTTCAAAGAAATTGCCTGCTTGTAACTAAGTATTTTAAAGATTGTACAATAACATAAAAAGTCGGCAACTATCAACCCCCGAGATCTATCAATTGATCATCTTCCTATTGGTGTTTTAACAAAAATTTCTTAATTTGAGTACTCATAGATTGTTTTTCAATTCGAAAATGCAAGTTTGAGAATAATTTCAACTCATATACCAGATAAGTGTATTGTATTATTTTCAATACTCCAATTGCCATTAAAATTGCCATATACTTATAGAAATAGATAACAATCCACTATGTTAAAGATTAGCTTTTTAGAAGCACTAAATGGAGATTGCATTCTAATTAAACTGATGTCCAGCGAAGCTTCCCCTAAAAATATCCTTATTGATGGCGGGGTGAGTGCTACCTATAACTTCCGAAACTCCAGGGGTAGAACTGAAAATGGCGCCCTTGCAAACCTTGTAGATCAGTTACGGACAGAAAATCAGAAAATAGATTTATTAATCCTGACCCACATAGACGATGACCATATTGATGGCATTTTACAGTGGTTTAAAACAGATCCCGATGCGTACAATATGATCGGTGAGGTATGGTTCAATTCCGGGAAATTAATTGCTGAATACCTACAAGAACAGGAAAATGCAGCACTAAATCACATAATAAATCTCCCCAATGATTCCCCAGATACAAGCGTCTGTCAGGGAGTGGATTTTGGGCAATTCATCCATGATAAAGGGATCTGGCGAAGAGAAATTATCATTCAGGGAAAAGATATAGAGTGGCATAATGCAAAATTTGAATTTCTCTCTCCTAATACTATCAAGCTACAAAAACTGCTAAAATTCTGGAAGAAAGATGACCCAGGGTTAAAGACCAGTGGTGCAAATGACTATCATCATTCTATAGAGTATTTGATTACCCATGACTCATTTGAAGAAGATAAACGAGAACCTAACGGTAGTTCTATTGCGTTCATCCTCCACTTTGAGGGACGACGGTATTTATTTCTTGGAGACTCCCATCCTTCTGTAATTGTAGAAGGCCTGAAACAAAGGCAAATTACAACTCAGGAGCCTCTCTCTGTAGAGCTGGTAAAACTCTCTCATCACGGAAGCAAAGGAAATACCAACAAAGAATTATTGTCACTCATACATAGTAACCACTTTATCATTAGTACTAACGGAAATATACACGGGCACCCTGATAAGCAATTATTAGCAAGATTGATAAAAGAAAAGGTCAGTTGCCAGATTCATTTCAATTATCCTGAAAGGGCACTCGACATCTTCCAACCAGAAGATTATGCTTTTCTTCCATTCAAAATAATTCGTTCAAAATCAGAATTTGTTTTCTCAAATGATAATTGATCAAATAAAAGAGCATGTCGTATGTATAAACGGTGGAAGTGGAGTTCTTTTCCAACCTTCATGCGAAAAAACCACCTACATACTTACTTGTGACCATGTTGTTAAAGAAAAAGAAGTAGGATATGATGTACCCGTCGCCAGAATTCGGATATACGACCAAGAATCAAGAGATTTCACAATAAATCATAATATATTATTACAGGAGAAGTCGAATTATTTTCGGGATGAGAAATTAGATCTTGCTATAATCAAAATTCCTAAGGTATGTGTAAATACAGATTTGATATGTATTGAAGAGTTCGAAAAATACGATGGTAATATACGCCTCTGCGGATTTCCTAACAGTCGACGTGTTGGGAATAATATTATGCTAAGGGATGATACAAACATTACTCTATCTCCTGACAATCAATTGGGAAAAAGAGAGGCGAGAATTCCGGGTAACTTGCGACATTCAGATATTGCAGGCCAATCAGGAGGAGCTATCTATTGTTTAGACGGGGATCGCGTTGGACTTCTCGGTATTCAAAATCTGGTCGCTGTTAAAAATGAAGAATTGGGGCGAATACTATTTACTCCTATCAAGGATTTTAAAAGTATTGTAGTGTCATCAGAAGGCCTGCTGGAATCAATTGAACCTTACTACATAAAGGATTTTACACATTTACTTTCCGATATTTTTAATCTGGGAGAAGAACGTGTTACAAGCGAAGCCAGAAGAAAAATGATTTTCGCTTTGGGAGGCGTTGCAAAGACAATTATATCTGCGGACATAACACCGAAAACAATTCTGGATTCAATAGAGAACAAGTTATTACTTCTTTATAATCAACAACCCGATAACCTCAATATTAAGAAATTATGGTGCTTCTGGTTAGAGATGCTTGTAATTATTCAAGTAGCAACAAAAAAAAATTATAAAGATGAACCTTTTAACGACGTATTTAGGAAATTCAGGTTATTCTATTCGGATATTAATAAGGATTTCTTTTTAAAACATCTCGAGGACCTCTGTCATACAGATTATGAAAGATTAGATACTAATGGATTAGTCATTGTAGCAAGTAATGCATCTGCTTCAATTAAACCGTTTTTAGACCTTGGAGATATTGTTCAGGATATATCAGAAATTAAAGAACAGATTGAATTTAATAATCAATTACTACATATCGACAACCCCAAGCCATTCGCTTTGGAAACATATAAATTCATAAATATATCTGCATTTAAAGATTACACATTAACGAATCATTATCTAACATTAAAAGAAATAAGCCTTCCTTCAATTTTAGAAGAGTTATTTAAAATCTATGGAACATACATTAATAGATAATCAAATAAAGGAGCAGTTTATTTCAAATTTCGGAGACCTTGGATTAACATACCAACAAATCCCCCTTGGAAGAGGATATGTTCATGCTTTTTCTGTGAATATAGATAAAGAGAGTACTTTAAAAGAAACCTGGCAAACTATTTCAAATTTCATTGCCATGCATTTCCAGACAAGAATCGGTGATAATTTTGGCAAGTACAACTTCTATTTATTTTACATAGCAGTAGAAAATATAAGCAACGAACTAAAATATAAAATCGAGAACAATACCTTTTCGAGCAGGAAAATTATTATTACAAATGGTGAAGAACTAAGTTCTCTGGTCAATTTCCATATTCTGAATAATGATCTTAAAATCGGCCAAGAGAATACGGTAGTAATTGACTCATTCAAAAAAAATGAACAATTATGGAGTAAGCTACAAGGCAGGGTTCTAAAAGGGATAAGGATTACAAATGCTGCCACAGACACCTACAATGAATTATTGAATTTTAAAAGAGAAGAACAAGATGAAATTCAAAAAGATTGAGATATCAGCATTTAGAATATATGACAATCCCAAAGACGCGACTTTTGATTTTTCACTTTCCGATAACGAAGTTGCTGATTTCATATCAATATATGCTCCAAATGGATTTGGGAAAACTTCTTTTTACGATGCTGTAGAATGGTGTATGACCAATAATATTCAACGATTCTGGCAGAATAGAGAAATTACCGAAGATGCTATTAATGCACAAAATAATTTTCATGATGGTCAATTAAAAATTTTTCAGAACACCGATTCCAAGCTAGAAACCTTTGTTAATATTCTAGATGAAAACAACACCCCCTTTCAAAGAACATTACATACCCGAGCGAAATCCGATGCCAAATATGTTAAAGAACCCGATAGGAAAAATTTTAGCACTGTAATTCTATCTCAGGAGTGGGTATCTGCGTTTCTGAAAGAAACTAATGGAATAGAGCGGTATAAAATATTTATGTCGAATCCTGAGTTACAAAACCTGGCAGAATATTTCAAGAACCTAAAAGTGTTAGTAGGCCTGTGTAACAAAAATATTGTTTTTTTTGAGAATAATATATTGGATCGGGAAAGGCATATTTTAAACGACCAGAATAGCAATCTCCTTGAGCAAATAAACTCCACAATATCAGTATTGGAATCTTTGGGTCAGATTATTTCACCCCCATCTCTGGACATGGATGAGTCACAGGTATTACATTTTAAGAACAACATTACAGATGCCAGAAATCAGATTAAAACAGACTTCCTCGAACAACAAATAGCGTATTTACAAACAGCTAAAACTGGTGCTGATGAAGTAATTGGCATCGATGGATATTATGACCATATCGCTAGTCGCTCCTATCTAAACAAAGAATTGGAAATTATCCAATTTTTAATTGATCAATTCAAGCAACTAGATACGTTTCAGATTGAGCGAGAATCCGTTCAGGAGCAAAGGCGGAAAACATTACTATCACTGGAAGAGTTATCAACTTTAAGATCCACATTTCCAGAATATAAAAGAATAGAAATATTACTTTCAAAAACACTATCCAGCCTTCGTAATCTGGAATCAGAAAGAAGCGAACTACAATCGACCCAGAATAATCAAAAACAGCTTTTCAATGATGAAAAAGAAAAGATAGACGTGTTATCCAAACGAATAGAAGCAATAAATGCGGATATTCTAAATGTGCCAAATATTGAACTAGCTATTCGTATAGCTCATGATAATTTAGCTTTTTTTTATTCTGGTACTGAGCAAATAGATGCGCAAATTTCCGATATATCATTGGTTAATGTGGAGCTTTTGAATAAAATTCAAGAGTACAATGAAACTGTCAAAACGCCACTTAAAAATGGTGAATTTGAAAAGATAAATAGAGTACTGATTGATGAATCCAATAATAATAGATTAGACAAGCTTGTTGAATTAAACAAAAAACATCAAGATATTATTCAGGTTTTAGAGAACGTAGATCAAAAGGTTACTGAATTTGAATCAATGAATTCAATCTTGAAAGAAGTACTTTCCAAGGGATTAGACCTGATAAATGAAAATAAGTTAAGTGACTGCCCTTTATGTAGTCAAAAGTATACCTCATATTCAGAACTATTAGAAAAGGTAACAACTAATAAATTAATTGAAGAAACAATTGCTAATTTATTATCAGACCAGGCTTTATTAAAACAAAACCTCGAAGAAAACAAAAAGGGAATAGCCGAAAATACTCAATATCTAAATAATAATATTACTCAAAAAACCACGGTATTGGCGTCATTTGTTCAAAATAATAGTCATCAAATCTCTGGGTTAAAAGCCGATCGCGATATTATTAATTTGTTTATCAATGAAAATGTAACTGCCATTATTAATAACAGGTTGACATTAGATCATAAAACCCCTGATGACTTTATTACCTATCTAAATACCTCATTAACTGAATTAACCCACACAGTTAGCGAATCTAAAAACCTTAGAGATATAATTGATAAAAGATTGGGCGGGATTGAAATAGATCTGGGAATGAACCAAAACACGATTAATCGAATAGAAAAAGAGCTAGAGGATCTAAAAGGAAATAATAACTACAAATCAGTTTCTGACTGGTTCTTTTTTGAAGAACCTCAAAAAGAAATATCAGAACAAATACTCATTGACAGAATCTTAAATTTTGAGTCTCTATTTCTTGATTATGACACTAAACTAAGAAACACAGACGAAAACATCAAGGTACTTACCCAACAACTTGAATCAATTTCAAGAGAAAATATCATTCAAAGTCAAATTCAGGAAAAAGAACAACTTCTTTTGACTAACAATATCATTAAAAGATATACTGATTTCTTAAATTCAAATCTCAACATATCCAATATACCTGAAATTAAGCATGATTTAATAACAATATTAAGCACAAAGATTCGCGAGAGACAAGAAGAACTTAGCCGCACAGAACGTATACATGAGCAGTTTGAAAAACTAGAAAACTATACTGAAAATCTAATACCATTTCTACGTATCGCTAAGCTAAAGGAACAAAACTATATTGATGAAGTGGAAATCAGGTTGATTAATAAAATGAAAGTAGAACTGGAAGATGAATGGAATAAGGCAAAAGAAGAGCTTGATGGTAAATTAAAACAATTCTTCTATCTGGATTTAATCAATACTATCTACAACAAAATCGACCCTCATCCTACTTACAAGAAAGTAGATTTTCATGTGGACTTGGATGCAGAAGATCCTAAGTTGGATATTTTTGTAAAGGATGAATCTCTTGATGTAGATAAACCTTATGTACCAAACCTCTATTTTAGTACAGCGCAAATCAACATTCTCAGTCTTAGTATCTTCCTTGCATCTGCTTTAAATTCCAGAGAATATAAGTGCATTTTTATCGACGATCCCATCCAAAGCCTGGACAGTATCAACATCCTCTCTACCATTGACCTGCTTAGAAGTATTGTTATTAATCATGGGAGGCAAATTGTACTCTCCACTCACGATGAAAATTTCCACAAACTACTTGCTAGAAAAATCCCTTCAGAGTTCTTCAAATCTAAATTCATAGAATTAGAAACCTTTGGAAAAGTTAAACAGACCTCTCAAGCCATGAGTCAATAAGATGATCGCTCAAGAATCCCTTCCCTAACTAAAGTTTCTGTATTAAAAGTCAAAATACTGTTAGAATGATAATAAAGCGCCACCAAATCTGCCAGCGGAATTTTCCTAGGCTCTATTAATGAATCTCCAGGAAATCTAAACAGTTCATTATACAAATCCAAAGTATTAATAGTTTCATGATGGAGGTTGAATTGATCACGTAAATGCTTCAATTCTTCCTGCATTTCTACATCCATTTTTTTGGAGTCTAAAGTACCTACAAACGCTTCAAACGCTTTATAAAGCTCTACCAACCTATGCTCTGTACAAAGACTACTCCCGCAATCAGTACCATTAAACTGCTCAATATCCCACACAAAGGATTTTAATGACAATTCTATAGCATGTCTAATCAAAAACAACAGTGGTATATAACACTTCTGCAGACTAATCGTTTCATTAAGAATACCCTCCAACAAAATTTCAATTATATAATCATACTGAAACCGCAAATGCCAATACTGCAATTCATTTCCCACCTGAAAATTCAGATCCCAATCCTCATGGCTCCTAAGCGTAGGACAAATTGGCTCTGCCTTATATATGCCTGCATTTACCATTTCCTCATAAACGCTGAAATAATCAGTCGTTTCAATCACCTTCCCCAAATTAAAATACGTCGATTTAGTACAAGGGTTTAAGTAATAGCGATAACAATACCCATCTTGGTCCTGGTTAATAATCGCAATTAATCGCCGTATTTCTTTAGGCAAATCATCTCCTAATTCATTACATATTTCAGAAAAGCCAGCACTATAAGGAACACCCCCTCCCTTCTTGGCCAACTCTCGTTTCAACTGCAACTCCAAAGTATGCCGCATTAAGAACAATATCGCCTTTCCATGCGGATTATAAGGATAAGGCATCTCAAATACTGCCTGCATTGTGTGATAAACCACATATGCATATGATGCATAATATTCATTCCAGGAAAGATTAGCATTAAATGAAGAAAGGTCCAGTTTAGATTGTATAGTGGGTTCAGTAAAATCTATTTTTCTGAGAAGCATTGAAGTTCTTATTTAAGATTAGAGATAGTAATCAAATGTTTTGTATTACAAAATAAACCTATTAATACGCAGCCTAAATGCGTATCGAATATATTAGACACAAACAGCTTCTAACTAATGATGATTTTCACTCTTGGTTTGTAATTCAAGAATATGACAACAGGGTTACTTCTAGTGCATTTAATAACGAATTTCTCTAATAAATACGTATATTTTAGATAAATCATCTGCAAATAGGTTCGAAACTTGTCCCTCACACCCCGCTTTCAAAACAAAAAACCGTGCAGTGCGCGGTTTTTTGTTTTTAGTCGAGTTGTATTTCGATCTTTCGTTTTTCAATGTCTATGAAAAACCATTTTTCCACAGCAGTATTTGGTATACATTCCTGAATGTCTGAATTGCTTGCATATTTACTCAAAGCGTTATTCCCAAACTTCAAAGTTAGTTCGTATTCAGTCTGTTCGCTTTTGCCTATAAATGCTTTTAATTTAACCTGTCTGTTATCATTTACATACTTTTGAGAATAACATTTTGCGGACTCAGAAAGTAAAACACCATCACACCAAAATGATTTTGTATTCACATTATTAGCGTCTTCAAACGCACTACAAATTTTATATTCGAGAAAGCTACAAAAATCCTGATCTAACATTATTCAATAATTTCGGTTGATATAAGGTAAATATTTTTAAGGACTACTTAATCTTCTTATCATGGAACGTTACCTTGATTATTCATTTACATAATTCTTAGAGGCATTCTGAAATATTCTCTCATCAACTGACTCCTTAAATATATTAGAGTATACAAGGTGGTTATTTTTTCCAAACACAAGTCTGCAGTCAGTTACGAAAGGGCCTTTATAGTGTCTTACTTTAGATAATATTATTTCACCGGGTTTTAAGAATATTTCAGGTTCGTGTGTCGCACAAATGCCTATATCACTTATGTTCTCTCCTACTCTTACCCAATGACCAGGTTTGTCCTTCAATTCCCTGTGAAGGAAATAAACCGAAAAGGTCCTACCCATCCAAACAATGGAGTCGGAAATATTTCTAATAGTAAAAACGGATGCATAATAATTCCGGGTAGAATCGAGTTTTAATTTCCCATCTTTATGAATATATTCCACAGGACTGTTTACAGCAAGTGTTGTATCTACTTCTATTCTTAAATTCATATCTGAGTAAATCCGGCCCGCAGCAAATTTTTCCGGCCAAAACTTGACAGGAGTGCGTCCTCTCCAATATCTTCTGCTTATAGATATCGTATCCTTTATAGGACCAATATAATAAATAGGAAAATCTATGTCATGAACAGGGTCTTGTAAATATTCTGTCGCACGCTGATTGGTATCAGCCAGAATAAAACCTTTCCCTTTAAAAATTGCCAATTCAGGATTATTGCTATTCATACACGAACTGATTAAAAGTACCGCAAAAATAAACGAGGCTATCCGCATATAGTTTCCATAGAAGATTCAAAATTAAAAGTATTCCATACGTTCTTCTTATGTCATTGTACTTGAATGATAGTTGAGTTCATTCTATAAATGAAATATTTTCGTACTCCATTTATGATCTTAGCGGATCATTAAGTTGTGAATTTTTATAATCTGATACCAACAGAATTAATCTCTAAACCTAAAATTCATATTAATTATGGGTTTATAAACCTAAAATTAATGCGAATTTTAGGTTTAGAGTAATTATATTTGCATCAAATGGGGTGCAAATGATCAAAAGAGCTATATACGATCAGATCATCAGTAATCTCTTCAAAGGGAAAGCTATTATCATTACAGGGCCAAGGCAGGTTGGTAAAACCACTTTGCTTCAGGCTATCATGGCTCAAGCTGAAGGTAAAGTACTTTACTTAAACTGTGATGAGCCAGATATCCGGCCAATGCTGACAAGTGTAAGTTCAACATCTCTGAAAGCGCTGATAGGGGATAATACGCTGGTGTTGATAGACGAAGCCCAACGGGTCAAAAACATCGGACTTACCTTAAAACTGTTGGTAGATAACTTCAAAGATATACAGGTCATAGCGACAGGATCTTCTGCATTAGAACTGGCTAATGAGATCAATGAACCTTTGACAGGTCGCAAGCGGGAATATCATTTGTACCCCTTCTCGACCAAAGAAATGGTAACAAATACCACCGTATTACAAGAAACCAGGCTACTGGAGCAACGAATGATCTACGGATTTTACCCTGATATTGTAAATTCACCCGCAGATGCACAAGCCAATCTGCTGGAACTGACTAATAACTACCTTTTCAAGGATGTACTTTCATTACAGGATGTACGCAAACCAGCTTTACTTGAAAGATTACTGGTTGCATTGGCACTGCAGGTAGGTAGTGAAATTTCCTATAATGAAATCGGAAAAACCATCGGCACGGACAACAAAACAGTTGATCGGTACATCGAACTATTGGAAAAATGTTTCGTAGTTTTTCAGGTAGGGGGCTTCAGTCGCAACCTACGCAATGAAATCAAAAAAGGAAAGAAGATCTACTTCTATGATAATGGCATCAGAAATGCACTAATCAAGAATTTTTCACCTCTGGAGTTACGGCAGGATATTGGTTCACTCTTTGAAAACTTTCTCGTCAGCGAAAGGATGAAAGCCAACCATTATAGAAACCATTATGTGAATACCTATTTCTGGCGTACCCACCAGCAACAAGAGGTCGACCTGATTGAAGAATCAGGCGGAAAGTTATATGCCTGGGAGTTTAAGTGGAATGAAAAAGCTAAAGCTAAAATTCCGCAAGCATTTATGGATGCCTACCCCGGCAGCATTACAAATGTTATGAACAGGACTAACTACATGGAGTTTGTGAATATATAATAATACCCAACATCAAACACAATAGATTCAATCTTGTTAATGACATTACCCGTTCCTAATAAGAGCATATATTTCAGTTTCGGATATTACTACAAGAGTATTCTATTTATTAGCATGTACATGCTAATAAATGATTGAATTTCAGATAAATTATCTGTAAACTGGTTCGAACATTGTCCCCGGTAGCCCGCAGAAGCCTTCAAGTCGAAAGATTTGAAGGCTTTTTGCTTTGCGAGCTTATCTTCTTCAAATGGGAAGACTTGTTACAAGTTCTCGGAAAAAGTATCCAGGAAGAAAAATAAGAACGACAATGGCTGAATTAGAGACATCTTGAATGATGTCAATTCTTTAACAAAAGAATTGTTATCAAATGATAACTTTGTTAAAATAAAGAAAGCTATTAAAAACTGCATACAAACTTCCTGAGAAAGTATTTACCGATGAAGTATTCCCTATTCCTATACTTAGCCATCCTGTTATCTGCCTGCCATACAAAAACGATAATAGCAAAAAAGAATCAGCCAGTTCAGGCTGATACAACGCACACAAACAATGAGGAAGATTCTTTTGATTATAACATCATGATAAAAGGGGATTCAGCCCTCCCGAAAGGATTCGCAGTAGATAGCGTTTCATTTCAAGACAGTAGATTGCAAATCACTGCCGATCTTATGTATGCTTATCCACCGTCTTTATCTGCATATAAGCAGCTTGTTGCCAGAACAATCGATACCGCTTTTAAAGAGTTCAAAACGTCAATAGAAAAAAGTATTAAAGAAAGTACTGCTGAAACGCTTTCCCTCTCTGAAGATGAATATACTCAGTTTAGTGTGGAACCACTCAACTTTTATCAGGATGATAATATCGTAAGTCTCAGATTTATTATTTCCATGTATACACCTGGTGCTGCTCACGCTATAAGCGAATTGCGCTCTGTCAATTTTGATAAAAGAACCTCGAAACTATTTAAAGCAAACGATTTCTTCACTTTTAAAACCAGCGAAGATTCCAGCCTTCTTATAAAAATATTCAACAGAAGATTCGACAACTTAGAGGAAAATCTCGCAGAAGGCAATCCCTGGAAATTCTACAATATCAGCGACATAGATTTTAACCTTACCGGAGACACTATATGTTTTAACTTCTCTGATTACGCATTAGGACAAGGCCCATCCATGATGAACTATAAAGTGAGCAAAAAAGAACTGGTAAGTATCATAAATCCTCAGTATCGTTAAAAGAGAATATCTTCTCATCAACAAACTCACTGAATACATTGGAATAAACAACACGGTCGTTACGTCCTAACACAAGTTTGCAATCAGTCTTAAAGGTACCGTTATAGTGTTTTACTTTAGATAGTATCATTTCACAGGGTTTAATGTAAATAGTCGGCTGTCCTGTTCCGCAAAACAGTTCCTGGCTTAAACTATTCTCCATTTGTATCCATTGCCCCTGTCTGTTTTTCAATTCACGATGTATAACTTCATACTCCTGTTTTAGTGCGTTTGACTGTTACTGGTCTTGGGGGGAGCCCCCTTTCAGGGATCAGCGCAGCTAATCCCTCCCTTTCCGTAGATAATATGAAACGCCTTCAAATTGTTGAATTTGAAGGCGTCTTTTATTTTGTCCGCCCGGCCTGGATTTATTATAGAAACGAATTTATTCTGATTGACGAGTAGCCTTCCAGATAAGGGTCAACCCCATAGCTGAAGATTCTTAGAGTAGAAGCGGCCGATTGCACTTACGTGCGCTTGTATTGCAGCAAACCGCTGTTGCGTGTTTGCTTTTTTAATAGTGTTTTTCCACTTCTTTTGTCAGTTTACGTATAGTGCCGTCTGTTGTATTTATTAAGATTGTCGATGAATGACCATCTCCATTTTTCATTATCCACTTTCTGACTTGCCAATAAGAACTATTCTCGATTGTAACAAAGTCAATATCTAAGTCTGGCATTTTAAAATCATATACCCTTGCGATCTCAATTGCTTTATGATATGGTATATTAAGTAAAGTGTCATAATTGACGCTCTTGTGATAATTTCCATTGTCAGAGTAAAATTTCCATCGCCCTATACAAAGTATTTCATCCTTAGTCATTGCCCCTTCTTCTTTCAGCTTTCCGTTTGGATAAAATTTTTTCCAATAATAAATTTTCGTTTGCGTATCTTCTAAAATCTCAATATGCCTTGAGCCTGATTTATATTTACCTCTGACAATAGTAAAATTTAAGCTGTCTTTCCACTCTCTACGTTCATTACCAACGAGAACTGTATCCTCATTAGAATAAATTGGTCCTTTGAAAATAATATCACGTTTTGAAACCTTTTTCGTTTGAGAAAAACAAAGAGACGGAAAAAATAAAAATAAAAGTATTTCTTTCATTTGCTATCTTATTAGAGCTGCTGTCCAAAGTGACGTAACATTATATTTCCACTATTATACGCAATATTTTACCAGGAACATTATTTGCAAATAATTATTTTTAAGCTACTTAACAAAAAGAGTGCGGTTATCACCAGGTAGTGCAATTATAACTTCTTCAGCTAAGTAATCTTTGTGATAGACAAATTGATAAAATAATTTTGACTGAAACAGGTCAGGGGGGCGAATCGGTCTTTCTCCGCAAGTGTAATAAGCAACTATTCTATCCCCTCTTATCCATTCCGGGAAGTATACCATGGACTGGGAAAGTAAGGCATGTAGGGTAGTTGATTGAAAAACTCATTTCCGGTGGTTCTTTCCTGGGTATAATCTGGCTGGTACGAACATATTGAAATTTATTCGCCATGCATCTATATATTCCGATTGTCAGCAGCAATTATTTTTACTAATGAATTCCTGAATTTCAGATAAATCATCTGCAAACGGGTTCGAACTTTGTCCCCAGTAGCCCGCAAGCTTTAAAGCCTTCAAGTCGAAAGATTTGAAGGCTTTTTGCTTTTGTAGAAATGTTTAAAACAGGTATTTTAATGTAGTTAAACTAGTTATTATCTGTTGAGAAATGAGAAATTGAAGGCAAGATAGGCAATAAGTCATATCGTAAAAAAGGAATATCGCTATCCTAAAATCCAGCAATGGATGGAACGGAAATAGTCTCGTAACGATCCTCAACATGAATGGCATCGCTGCTGGCCAGTGGACACCATGACGATTCAAAAACTATTAGGTCATGAAAGTATTGAAACCACGATGATCTATCTGCATGTGGCTAAGCCATCAGAACGTCCACCGCTTAGTCCATTTGACCGGTTGTATGGCAAATAACCCATGCGGCCTGCGTTTGAGGTAGCTACTATACTGTGATGTAGCAATAACGTTGCTGTAGATTGTTTAGTATTTCTTTAATTCTACTTCCAAAGAATCATATTCCTTTTGAAGCTTAATTAACGTAACTGATTTTTTTCCATCAATTGAAACTAATTCTTCTGCAATTTCCAGGCGTTTTGCGGAATTGGTATCAGTTTCCTTTACATTTTCTAAACTGTCCAACTTTTTATAGTAAAATGCTTTTACCTCTTCCATCCCTTCCTTAATAGTTTGTTGCCTATTTACAATTGTTTCTTTCTTGTTTTCACAAGAAGAAAGTATAATGATACTTAGCAAAAGAAAAAATCTCATAAATTTTAATTTTAATAACATTTTTAATTTTTATGCCTAAAACGCACTCCTCAAATTGTATTTAATAGCAGGATGCCAAATTGCTATTTCACACAATATATTTCCGCTATTATACGCTTACATAAGAAAATAATTTTTACAAGCAATTGTTTTTAACTATTGTCCAATATTATCAACTAATTACATGGAAAAATCTCAAAATAGTTTGCTCGTCGTTTCGGCAAATGCGTTAGTTATAATTACAATCTTTGCCTAAATCATAAACAAAATGGTTCAAAAGTTAACCCTCTTTGTCCGCAGATAAAATGAAATAATTAAGTATCATTATACCTGATTATTCCCATCTCTATTTTACAGTTGCTTTTTAAACAGAAGGCAATCAAGACTCCATTTGCCTGAACCTGCAAAAAAGAATGTCGCAAATAATAATAGCAATAAGAATGGCAATGTCTCTTCCCCTAAAATCTTTGCGTTTCCCATTATAAAAGTTATGACTGACATGTTTATAAGCAACAGAATAGATACAACCCTTGTAAATAGCCCAAGAATTAAGAAAATTCCCCCCAATAATTCTGTTGTTTTCCCAACATAGGCCATGAACGAGGGAAGAGGAAAGTGGATATCTTTTAACCATGCTGTATTCCCCTGCATGTGGTCCTTGCTGAAAACTTCCAATCCATATTTCATTATAATAATACCGGTAATCACCCTGAGAATAACAAGCCATTTATCAAAATAGAGGCTGGAAGTAAATAGTTTTCTGATCATAAGCTAATGTTTAAAATAATTTTGATAAGGCAAACCTAATCTACCTGATTTTGAAACCCGGAAACTAACTGTAAAAAAGTGTAAACTGGAATGTAAAATCTTTGTAAACATGCATTCACGGATGTTTTTACTGATTGGAATCATCGTTGTCCCTGCTACAGTTTGGGCTTTTATTAATATGAAAACGTCTACTTCTTTTGATGAAGCTGGAACTAACAGTAAAAGAGTCAAAACAGCTAGGCATATTTACGCGCGATCAGAATCAGCTTATTGATCGGAATAAATTACTGAAAGAAGGATGGGAGGATGAAGGGGGTATCATTGGGTGGAGTTGGATATGTATGTATCTAAACTAAGAAAAAAATTACAAGAAGATCCTGATATAAGTATAACTAATATATATGGGAAAGGTTACCGGTTAAGTAATATGTCTAGTTACCGCCTCCTGATCTACCGATATAACTTTCTTAAAAAAAATTATAATATAATTCAAATTTTCAACGAAAAGGTTCGAAGGTTGTCCCTCTTGGCCCGCAAACTAGAAAGGACAAATTATCGAAAGATAGTTTGTCCTTTCTTCATTTTAATCCAAAGCTACTTTGCTGTCATATCTTTAATAACTTTATCCCGGTGCAATTTACCCCACACAGCCATTTCATCTGTCAGCGGTTTAAGTGACCGGGCATATTCAGTAAGTTCATATTCAACAGTAACAGGCTTAGTTTCCAGCGCAGACCTTGTAATCAGACCGTTTAATTCCAGCTTGTTCAATTCCTTTGAAAGCATTTTGGGGCCTATACCTTCAACGATACGCTGAAGTTCTAGATAACGCTTTTTACCTGATGCCAGGCAAGCTACGATTACCACTCTCCACTTACCATTTAAAATGTACAATGTATCATTTATCGCTTTAAAGTGGCGTTTACAGTCGTCGGATATTTTCCCGTTTTCCAGTTTGTTAACCATGCTCCAAATTTAAATACTTTCTTTCATGGAAGTACTTCCCTGTGGGGAAGTCACCATCATTAAGAGACTGTGCCCATTAGCTTTGCACAAACAAAATTAATTCAATGAACAACAATAAGCCAAGTGGTATTGTCCTTATCGAACAACCGGGAGCACCGGACGTATTGAAATATCAAAACCTAACACTTCAGCACCCCGGCCCTGATGAAGTGCTGATTGCCCAGAAAGCTATAGGAGTAAACTTTTTGGATATATTTTTCAGGAACGGAACTTTTCCGATGAGCCAATATCCTGCGCCCATTGGCTTCGAAGCCTCAGGCATCATTGAAGCAATTGGAACAAATGTCAGCGGTTTTACGGTAGGCGACCGCGTAGCTTATTACGCATCAATCGGGGCCTATGCCGAAAAAAGAGTCATCAACACCAATGAGATATTTAAACTTCCGGAAGATATATCTAACGAACAGGCCGCTGCTGTGATGATAAAAGGTCTTACCGCTCACATGCTGATCAAACAAAGCCACAAGGTTAAATCAGGCCAGGTGGTTTTAATTCATGCCATGACAGGTGGGGTGGGCACGCTATTGAGCCAATGGGGCAGGGCATTGGGAGCTACTGTTATTGGAACTGTAGGTAGTGCAGCAAAAAAAGATTTAGCGGTAAAACGCGGCTTCAATCAGGTCATAGATCTGGGCTCTGAGGATTTTGTTGCTCTCGTTAACCAGTACACCAATGGCAAAGGTGTTGATGTTGTGTATGATGGTACAGGCAAGACTACTTTTGAGAAGTCGTTGACTGTAGTTAAAGATGGCGGAAGTGCTGTATTATACGGATGGCCTTCTGGTATGCCTGATGTAGACAATAAACTGATGCTGCAAAGAAAAATAAAATTTGCACACGATGCACTTAATGACTACCCGCTTTATCAGGACAAAAGTGGAAAGGGAATGCCTGAAATATTCAGTTTGTTAAGGAATGGTGTATTTGAACCGGAACAGTCATTCATCTATTCATTAACAGAGGCAGCTACAGCTCATGCAGATATGGAATCACGCAAAACAACAGGCAGTATTATCCTTAAACCCGATTAAAGCAACGAGCTTCTTGCATCATGATAGAGGGGGCATCTTGAGGGCTTCTTGTTCTGATAAATTTTCTACTTCGCCAATATATCAAACTAAAAGCTTACTGAAAACCGGTCTAATGATTCACAATCAATTGGATTTTCTTCTCTTGCTCTATGACTTATTACGAATATGGAAAACTATGCTCCACACTCCACTATGGTTTATCTCTATATTTGGGAATGGAAGAATTTGGTGAAAAAATCGAAGTAAACAATATGCACTTCTCCTTGCAGGGCAGAATTTGAACCAGCCTGTCGAAAACTTAAGAATATTACTTATGCCTGTTTTTGACGCAGTAAATTCAAACCCTGCTCCACGAATAGTTTCTAATATAATTTCGGTATAAGAATAAGATAAAGCAGTAGAGCTCGAAGCAGGGATTTTTTGTTGCTTCACTTAAATTACCCCAAAAGAGAATGTGATACATAGCATTGAAGTATCATACAGGCAATGCACCTAAATATATTTTAGTCTTTTAGCAGAAGCTTGAGTAAATTGTGCATAATTTTAGACTTGAACGATGTCCAATTTTGAAGCGTTTTTCGATTACATTCAAAAAATATCAGGCAAACTTCTATCAGAAGATGATAAGCATTTATTGACTGCACATTTCAAAACCAGGAAACTCCGAAAGCGGCAATATTTTTTACAGGAAGGGGACGTATGCAAATATATTGGGTTTATTGTAAAAGGATCCGCCAGGACCTTTACGGTAGATGAAAAAGGACATGAACATATACTGAAATTGTCCGTGGAAAATTGGTGGCTGACAGATTTTGAAAGCTTTTATCTATTAACGCCAAGCCGCTTTAATATTGAGGCGCTGGAGGAATTGGAGATCCTGCAATCAACCAACGCGGAAATTGAAGAGTTTCTTAAGAAGATTCCTGCCTTTTCAGCGATGTCGAACGTAATCAGTCAAAACAACACCATTGCAGCCCAGAAAAGAATGCAGGCTATTAACTATTCGGCTGAAGAGCGTTACGAGGAATTGGTCAGCAATTATCCTCATTTTCTGCAGCGGTTCCCGCAAAATATGATCGCTTCTTGCCTTGGTTTATCCTCTGAAACTTTAAGCAGGATAAAGAAAAACGCTTTAAAATAGACCCTTTGGCCATTTCAGGCTTCACTATCATTACAAATAGGCCTGCTAAAATGAATCGCCCGGGGATATTCTCTCCCCACTGATATAAATGCGTCCGACTGATCAATGTCTGGATTTGCAAAGGTAATAGTCTCCTACTTCTGCCAGAGACTCCAATTCGTTATTTGCCAATTTTATACTTCCCTGGATGAGAAAAAGCGCTCAACAATGGAATATATGCCGTTGTGGTCTTTCTGGAATCCTGCATCTTGATCTCTAATCGCTGCATTAAATGGTTGTATTATAAATAGTTGCCGTGTTTTCTTGATTTAAGTCACCACTTCAACTTGACATTTATCGTGTGTATTTTATGATCCGTGTCAGCATGCAGTTCGTTAAGATGCACCAATTTTGAAGTGTAATTCAGAACGGAAAAAACCGTAAGACGTGAATATAATTAATAATAGAAATCATGAGTAAATTAGAAAACAAGGTAGCGGTAGTTACCGGTGCTTCCAAAGGAATAGGTGCAGCTATTGCCAAACATTTTGCTGCTGCAGGCGCAAAGGTTGTTGTAAATTATGCTTCCAGTAAAGAAGGAGCGGACAAAGTGGTTAAAGCGATAACCGATAATGGCGGCACAGCCATTGCGGTAAAGGCCGATGTATCGAACGAAGCCGATGTGATCAGGCTGTTTAAAGAAACTGAGCATGCTTTCGGCACGCTGGATATTTTAGTAAATAACGCGGTATATCAGGGGTATGCGCCTATTGAACAAATTTCAGGAGAAGAATTTCATAAAAGTTTCAACGTCAATGTATTAGGGCCTATATTAACTATTCAGGCAGCGCTGAAACTTTTTGGCGATAAGGGCGGAAACATCATCAATATCAGTTCGGGTGCAAGTAAATACCCTCTTCAAAATGCCTCATTATATTCTTCAACTAAAGCGGCACTGGATGCCTTCACGATTGCTTTATCAAAGGAGTTAGGTATTAAAAACGTTCGTATCAATTCTATTTTGCCGGGCGCTACGGACACGGAAGGAGCAGCCAGCGCTGGCGTCACTGCCGGCAGTGAGTATGAAAAGATGTTTGTCGAAAAAACACCGCTTGGCCGTAGAGGCCAGCCCGCCGATATTGCGAAAGCAGCAGTATTTCTGGCTTCAGATGATGCAGCCTGGATCACCGGTGAGCAAATTTCCGTGTCGGGTGGTATGTACGGTTTTTAAAATCGTAATCCCCAAAAATGAAACTCAATAAGAAATAAACTATGAAATTAATAGGCATCCTTGGAGCAGGGCATATCGGCAAAGCCGCAGCTACTCGATTTTTGGCCAATGATTTTCAGGTCCTGATCAGTAACAGTAAGGGACCTGAAACCCTTACCGATATTGTCTCACAACTGGGAACCGGCGCAAAAGCTGTAACAGCGGCTGAGGCTTCTGCAGCGGATATTATCCTAGTAGCAGTACCCTGGACTAAGGTCAAGGATCTTACCGAACTCACGGACTGGAACGGAAAGATCGTGATCGACGCCACCAATCGTCTAGAATACGGTGCCGGAATTGAAGATGGCGGAGTTTAATTGGCCGTTAAACAGTCAGAATTTTATTAAGCATTAAGTGCACAGGGGCTTTTCAGAACAGGATATTAATGATTTTATCTAAATCATCCACAAAAAGGTTCGAAAACTGTCCCTCGTAGCTCGCAGATATTAAATGGGGATAATTAAGTTTGATTGCTTGATTATTCCCATTTTTGATTTATATAAATCGGGGTTCGGGATAGCTCTTTTTTTAATTGCCTGAGCTATTTACACTTGTATTATAAAGGATGATTCCCCAAAAGAAATTATCAGGTGGTGGCGAATCCCAGTTGTTATAAGCATGTCCCGCATCTGATTTATACCTTAAAAAATAGCTGCCGGCAGGTAGGGTGATTTCCTGGTCTATCTTCTGGTTTTTAAGCGCTCCGCCAGCATGTTTTGCCGGTTGTCCCTGCATCTGCCAGATCGTTTTGCCCGAGGTATCTTCAATCCAGCCATAGTCACACCATGAACTAAAATCTCCCGAACAATTTTCACCCACACCATATACTCTTAGTCGCATAGGTTTTGAAAGTGTAAACTTTTTTGTAAGGTCCTGATTAATATCTGCATTCTGAATAGCAGCAATTATTTCTCCTGCAGGTAATGTGTCCGTGTGATTAAAATTAAGACTCGCATAAATTTCATAAAATTGCTTTGCCTTTATAGTATCACCATTTATGAGAGCCATGGTAGCCTGTGTTACCAGCTCCTTACTATAAAAATCTTTGTAGGAAGAACTGGCTGTAGTTAGACTTTTCCGGATAGTTTGTACAGGAAGATGATAGTCAAGCCGGATAAAATCACTGTCTTTATTAATGCAATATTTGTAGAACAATTGTCCTACCGGTGACAAAAAGAGATCTCCATCAGCCAGAGGAAAAGGCTGACTGAGTTTATCTATATTAGTAAGTACCACCATTGTCATTTTCAGGGAAGGTACTTTTATAAATAATCCTGATTCACCTTGCGTTTGTCCGTAATGCCAGTAAAAGTCAATTCCTCTGTAAGTTTGTGTAAACCATCCAAGACCATAAGGGGAAAGCGCTCCATTTTTGAGCTTGCTGGCAGTAAAAATCTCCTTTTGAGTGTCTGCTGTTACAAACTGGTTTCTATCTATAGCCGCAGAGTATTTCAGCAGATCTTTTATTGTTGTAATCAATCCGCCAAAAGCGCCAAATTCATCAAAGTATTGTGATGCAACGATTTCTCCTTTTTCATTAAGCGCATAAGGTTTTGCCAGTTGTTTAATGGCTGTTTCAAAATAAGGGATCATGCTTTTATTCTGCCGGGTAAAAGTGAAATAAGAGTAAAGGGAGATTCCCGGAGCTGTTGACGACATTTTGAGAGGAGTTACTATATTCTCCATTAACAGCTGATAAAAAGGAATTCCGGAAGCCTTTTCAATAATAGGTGTTAATTTCCCAAATCGATAACCATTGTATTGATAATGTGTGCCTGGTTCCCCTTCAGAGGTATGGGTCAATAAGTTTTTTACGGTAATATGAGTGTTGTCGAGATTTATACCATAAGCCGATATGGGTGTTTCCAAACTTAAATTCTTCCGTTCTACCTGTTGCATAATAAGTGTAGAAGTAAATGTTTTAGTAATGGATGCTACCCGGAACGAGGTATTTGCCGTTGTTTTGATGTGGTTTTCAAGATCTGCATACCCGAATCCCTCTTCAAAAAGTATAGCGTCTCCTTGCATAAAGGCCGCAGCCATACCTGGTATTTTCAGTTCAACACGGATTGAGTCTAATCCTGCAATGATGGTCTGCATAGGTGTTCTTACCTGCGAATGCCCCTCTGCTATAATACCGCAAAAAAAGGTCAGTAGTTCCCCCAAGATCAGCTTATACTTCATGAAGTTAGTTTTGAATACTTATTTTGTTCATCATCAATCAGATCAGGTCTAGTATAATACCCTGAGATAGCCTGATAAAGTAAAGACGTTGAATAAATATAAAGTTGCTCCTTATAAAGTATTCATTTTGAAATGAGATACTTTCCTTTGTTGATAGTATCTTTTACGGGGCCGATATAATAAATAGGGATAATCCATTCAACGTTGCATCTGCCAATATCCGTCTGGTGTATACTTCCAACAGATGAATAACCAGTTGGTCAGCCTAATTCAATATCCATCTGTTGCAACAAACCATCATTAATTACATATATATGCTTTACTTTTCCTTCAAATAAAATATCACCCTTTAAATCCTTTACCAGTTGGTCAACTTCAACTTCTAAAGTCCCATTTTCTCTTTCACGAAAACCAACCGGTGTTACATTCGGGTCAATCTCTTTCCATTGTCTTTCCCAATAAGCTCTGACTTCATCATGCCCGTTTGCATGGTCTCCTTCCCAAGCCCTTGCCCATTTAACTTCCAGATGCATGACCAGGAGTATCGCGTCAATGTCCCTGGCGTTAAAAGCGGCATAAGTATTTTTAATCAGAGTTTGATTTTTAAGCATTTGTTCTTCATTCATGATATGCAGATTTACTTATTAAACTCTAATTGCAGACGTGGATTTAATCCGCATCCCCTAACACCTCGTCTACCATACCGTATTCTTTAGCTTCTGGTCCTGTCATCCAATAGTCCCGGTCAGATGCTTTATGGACCCAGTCCTGGGTCTGACCGCTATGTTTGGAGATGATCTTATACAGATCCTGCCTTACCTTTACTACTTGTTGTGCGGTAATTTCGATATCTGCGGAAACGCCCTGCACTCCGCCGGAAGGCTGGTGAATCATCACGCGCGAATGCCGTAGCACTGCACGCTTTCCTGCTTTGCCCGCGCAAAGTAAAACAGCACTCATGGAAAAGGCCATACCAATACAAATGGTACCCACGTCAGGTGTGATCAATTGCATAGTATCATAAATACCCATGCCCGAATAGACATCACCACCAGGGGAATTGATATAAAGCTGGATATCCTTTTTAGCATCTACTGATTGCAGAAAAAGTAATTGCGCCTGAATTATATTTGCCATCCTGTCTGCAACAGGTTCGCCTAAAAAAATGATCCGATCCATCATCAGGCGGGAAAAAACATCCATCTGTGCTATATTAAGTTGCCGTTCCTCTGTAATGTAAGGCGTCATGTTTTTGGGGATAGCTATTGTACTGTTCAGGTACCTGTCCACATGCTGGCTACCTATGCGGTGATGTTTAACCGCATATTTTCTAAATTCTTTACGACCTGTGTCCATGGTTTATTGCTATTTAAAGAGGTTAGCGATGCGCTGCATATAGCCCCGGTATTGTGGAGCAGCAGCTAATTTTTCTTGTACAGCAACAATCTCGTCCTTTATCTTTTGGCGGCTATATTGTCTGATAATCTCATAAGCGCTTTGTTGATGCTGTATTTCGTTTATCAAATCGTTGTTCAGTAAAATGTTCGCCTCAAACAAAATCGCATCAGCAGGGGCCATGTGGCCCAAAAGATAATCGTCAATAGCTTTGATGTTATTCAATGAAGTCCGCATAGTTCAATGAGTGTTGTTTAATTGTTTCTCTGACTTTCTCCAGGCATTTATATTTTGCCACCGTTGCCGAATGTTTGCCAGAGTAGCCAAACAGCGCAGCGACATTATCTACCGGCAAATGATCGTAATAATAAGCCTTAAGCAATTCCATACATTTCTTACCTGCAGTTTCAAGGTAATGCAGTATTTTCTCTGTGGCCAGTTGCTCCTCAGGTACAACTTCGATGTTCTGATCATTTAAGGGCTGGTTCTTATTGCTTGCTTTAAAACGCTGCAACCATAGTCTTTTAGCAATTCCCATCAAATAGGCTTTCTCGCTTATAATGATTTCAGGTTGTGTGGACACAGCTTTTTCGTAATATATAACCAGCGAATCCTGAAAAATATCCTGTGCTTCTTCAAGGCTTCCCCCCATCCTCGCTACATAACGCGCAACTATGGGAAACGCCTTTTTGTAAATTGCCCAAAAAAAAGCTTCACGCTGTTTAACCGTTGATAAACTATGATTATTCATTGCTATCATGAGTGTTTATAACTATGTGTATTATATGCATGAAATATCACCCGGAAATTACGAATATTTAAAAAAATGGGTGGTATGGATGAAGGGGACGCAGGGATAGGAGCAAAGCTGCCAATAGCCTCACCATTGACCATACCAGATCTTGTGTTCATTTTCGGCTAATGCCGTTGTCGAAATAGATCTTGAAGTAAACCTTTAATCCCTATTTTGCTGGAATTCCATATCTACCCCAAATTGTGCTATCATTACCTGATTCTATTTATTGATGGTCCGCTATTACTTTCATCTCTTTGCATTGATTAAAAACCATTGATATGCGAATAGTAACTTTAGAGGAACATGTATCGTTTCCGGAAATGGGAGCGCACTTGCCGGATAATATATTGGAAAGCAGGAAACAATCAGAGGCTGCATTGCAAATGCAGGCAAAACTAGCGGACATTACAGGTGAACGTTTGAATTCGATGAAGGCGTCCGGTATATCCATGCAGGTGCTTTCGGTAGAAAGTACGGATGTTTACCTGCTGCCGGATGGTCTTGCGCCGGATTTTGCCTCAAAATATAACGATTTGCTGGCTGATAGAATGAAAGGGCATCCTGAATTTTTTACGGCATTTGCTCTTTTGCCAATGACGACACCGGAAGCTGCGGCAGACGAATTGGAGCGTACTGTAAAAACATATGGCTTTCGTGGTGCGATGATTAGAGGGCTAATAAACGGAGAGTTTCTGGATGCCCCCAAATTTGCTCCGGTTTTTGAACGGGCTGAAAAATTGGGTGTTCCCATTTATATTCATCCTGGCGTTCCGCCGAAAGAAGTAATAAATGCTTATTATAGCAATATAGGTGATACTACAGGGCCAAATGAAGCTATTGCATGTTATGGCTGGGGATGGCATTCAGAAACAGCGATACAAATACTGCGCCTTTTGGTGGCTGGGATTTTTGATACTTATCCGCAGCTAAAAATAATCATAGGCCATATGGGTGAAATGCTGCCTATGATGTGGGGAAGGTCGAACAGAATATTTCATCCTGGCAATGGTGGAAAAAACAAACGTACACTTGTTGATACTTTCAGGGACCAACTTTATATTACTACCAGTGGTTTTTTCACACAACCACCGCTACAACTTGCCATAGACACTGTTGGCATAGACAATATATTGTTTTCTGTAGATTATCCTTTCAGCAGTAATCAGATGGGGATCGACTTTTTGAATAACATTCCACTTCCTGTTGACCAGGTTGCCAAAATTGCTCACGGAAATGCAGACAGATTACTGAGACTTTAATGTATAAAAGCTGGTGAGAAAGGATAATTTTGTTGTATGAAGCGTGTTCCAGTACATAAATTACAGGACAGAAGTAGCCTTGGCTTTAAGCTGAAGTCATTTTCCCAGGAAAAGACCGATCGCAGACAGTCTGCGGATTCAGACGCACACCGGGATGATCATTATATATTTTTTATCATGATGGAAGGATCGGGGGCTGCTATTGTAGACTTTGAGGAGAAAACTGTTGGTCCCAATCAGTTGTATTATATCTTACCTGAACAAATACACCATCGGATCAGATCATATAATGCAAAAGGATGGTTCATAGCTGCAGATCCTGCTTTGGTAGACCCCGAATGCCGGAATATTATTGAAAGCTGGTCAGGCTTCCAGGAACCAATTACATTAGCGCCTGATGAGATAAAGGATTATGATCTGCTGCTGAGTATTCTATATCACCAGACATGCAAGCAGCTCCAGGAGGCTGACCGGTTGTCACTGCTTCATTCATTATTGCGCTCTTTCTTTGAAATGGCTGCCAGCACTATTCGTTTGTATTCAAAAGTGGAAGCTAATAATTCAAGGCCTGCAATATTATCCATGCAGTTCAAAAAACTGCTCAATGAAAATATAAGAGCGTATAAAAGTCCTGCTGACTACGCAGATATGCTCCATATTTCGGAGCCTTATCTAAATGAGTCACTAAAGAAAATTACAGGCTCCACCGTTTCATTTTGGATAAAATTCACCATTGTCACAGAAGCCAAACGGCTTTTATATTTCACCAACCTGAACGTAAAACAAATAGCGGGTGATCTCGGCTTTGAAAACCATTCCTACTTTTCCCGGTTCTTTTACAAGGAAACCGGGATGACCGCTCTGACTTTTCGTAAAAAAAACAGAGGTGATAAGAAAACGGTTGATGACAGGAGTGTATCATAATTGTGGTCTATTCTGGCAGAGATTGGCACAAAACTACTCATCATATCTACCCTTGTCCGCTTCCGATCAACGATTTACAGCTAAAGTAGGTGTCTCTGCCCCCACTTGAGATAAAACCTATATTGAGGGCTTGGTTCTAACCTTTTCTGTTTTTTTTTGACGTTTAAAAAACTCAATTCGTTTCTTATACTCCGTTTCACTTTGTTGCTTTGTCCTGGAGTCCCAATTTGTTCTCTTTTGATCTATTGAAATAGCCAAAGTAGCACAGTCAATCGCTTCTTCATATTTCTTTTGCATTTCCAGGATGTCAATTTTTTGTCTGTAGTACCAGGATTCACTTTTCATTGCAATTGCCTTGTCAATAAGTACCAACGCTCGATCTAAATCCTTGTTCAGGTAATAATAGTACTCTGCAGCCGCCGCGTATTCGTCTGAATTTCGTGACTTATCTGTCAACAGATATTGTTGAATAAAATCATTGACTAGTTTGTCAGATTCTGTTTTTACCTGGAATGAAATCTGGGTATTCTCCCACGAAAGGTAGACGATGGCATTGTTTGGTACTATGTCGATGTCTATGGTTAGGGATTCGTAGTATCGATCTGTCGGGTGCGCCTTTACTTTGAATCGAATTATATCCTTTGTCGCGTCATACGAAGTTACTCCGTAAAGAGCCGTGTCCTTATTCAATATCACAGTCCATTCGCTTCTGCCTGGAATAGTAAAGATTGAGTAGGTCCCTTTGCTTATGTTTTTATTGCCGATAACAACAGCCTTACTGAATCCAATCTTTGTACAATTTCCTGCACCAGTTCTCCACAATTTGTCGTACTTGACTAATTCGCCAAATACTTTGCGCCCTCGGGCTGCTGGTCTCTCGTAGTCTACGGAAATGTCTGTTAGTCCGATCTTTTGCTCAATTCTTCCTTTCGGACTTAGACCAGGAAAGATTGTTTGCGAAAAAGAAACAAATGTCACAGCTAGAAAAAATATAATTAAAAGTATCCTCATTTTTAGTCTTTTTCGATACCACAATCCCGGACAGCATCTTGCCCATAACATTTTATTTCCGTTATTATACATTACTTCCATGAGAAAAAAATTTGCAAACAATTATTTTTACCTATTGTTCAATATTATCAACTAATTACATAGAGAAATCTCAAGATAGTTTGCTCGTCGTTTCGGCAAATGCGTTAGTTAAAATGGTTCGAAAGTTGTCCCTCTTCGCCTGCAGATAAAATGGATATCTTTTAACCATGCCGTATTCCCCTCCATGTGCTCCTGCTGAAAACTTCCAGTCCGTATTTCACTATAATGATGCCGGTGATCGCCCTGAGAATAATGAGCCATCTATCAAGGTAGAGGCTGGACGTAAATGATTTTCTGATCATAAGTTAATGTTTAATAAAACAAACCTAATCTACCTGATTTTTAAACTCTGAAACTAATTGTAAAAAAATGTAAATTGGAATGTAAAATCTTTGTAAACATGTATTCACGGATGTTTCTACTGATTGGAATCATCGTTATTTTTGCTTTTATTAATACGAGAACATCTACTTCTTTAGCGCTAATATTACAAGAACTTTTACTACCATTATCACATTTACAGTAATCGGGTTTTTCCCTTTTAGTTCAATCGTCCTATCCCGGATAGTAGTTATATTTGTTATTATTAACCTTGTACCCGATCGGAGAGCAATCAAAAGTACCCGCGAATACTGGAAATAATCTCTCTTATCCCAATATTACCTTATGAGATTAAGTAAGTATTATCAGCAAGCGATTCTCTACCCATTCCTGATTACAGTTGTAATTACCTCCATTTTTACAGTTATAGAAAACAAGAATTACAAAAGTGAATGGCTGACGGCTGAAGCGGTCACAATGATGACAATCGTGTATATAATTTTATACTGTTTGTTTCTTTGTGTATTATGTCTGACTATTTTTTTGTGCAAACTGGAAGTGGTACGGGATAACCGGTTATTGACTGTTTTAAGCTGGTTTTTATTGCCCTTGTCTCCCACTGTATTAATAGTCCTTAAGGATTTTAGCTATTATCTGGACATCGGATTATCCTCAGCAGGTAGCGACTTGCTGTATTTAGCATTTTTGAACGGGCCATTTATAACCGGACTGACCTGGGCGTTTATACGCTACAGGAAAGCAATGAAGTTGAGCTGACAGTCGGTCTTTTCAAATCAAGACGATTGGCCCCTTTTTCATTTTCAGCTACAACATAAAACAGGATAGGTATATTTGAAGAAAATAAATTTGCAGGCAATTTCTCTAACCGCTCCATGGAAATATATAATCTGATTTTAAAAAATATAAATAAACACATCACTCTTACCAGAGAAGAGGAAGAGCATTTTATTTCCATCCTGACCTATAAAGAAATACCCAAAAGAACAACTATACTGGCGGAAGGACAGATTTGTAACCAACTAAGCTATATTCATTCAGGCGCTTTAAGATCCTATTGTCTTGACGAAGGAGGTAAGGAGTCTACTATTATGTTTGCTATGGCTGACTGGTGGCTGACGGATATGTATTGCTTTCTGAATGAAAAGCCCAGCATGACCTTCATAGAGACCATAGAAGACAGTATCGTTTTCAACTTAAGTAAAAATAATTTTGATCATTTATTCACTGCCATTCCCGGTTTTGAACGCTTTTTCCGGATACTGATGCAGAACGCCTATACACGGGAACAACTACGTACCATAGAAAACCTCACGCTTAAGGCAGAAGAGCGCTACTACCGGTTTCTAAACAAATATCCTCAAATGGCGGGTAAGGTAACGCAAAAACAAATTGCTTCTTACCTTGGCATTACGCCGGAGTTTTTAAGTGGCATCCGTAAAAAACAGCTGCGCAGAGAATAACTTAAACTACCTTAAGATAATTTTGCCCGATTCTGTTTTCTTTTGTAAAAAACAAGCGCTCATGTTAATTCTTATTGCCGGTCCTTATCGCAGCGGGACAAATGATGATCCTGTATTAATGAAGAAAAACCTCGAGAAGCTGGAATCTGTTGCCTTGCCTTTATTTAGAAAAGGACATATCCCTTTTATTGGAGAATGGATGGCGTTGCCATTAATTCGCCTGGCTGGCTCTCAGCAACCTGGCGACAAAGCATGGGAAGAAATTCAATATCCGGTAGCACACCGGATGTTAGAAAAATGTGATGCTGTTCTTCGACTGGAAGGTGCATCTAAAGGTGCCGACGAAGATGTAAGAAAAGCCAGCGCGCGCGGATTGAAGGTTTATTACAACCTGGACGAGGTGCCGGATGCAGAAAACGAATAATGAACTTTTACCAGTTATATTCATGTCCAGCTAAAAAAGGAACAATTCTTTCTAGCGTGATTTGTTCCTTTTTTAGCTGGCAACAACCTGGACAATTTGCGATTTCGGTTGATTCGATCAAGCCTCACTGATCCGATCGTTGACTGAAAATTCTCAAATCACTGAATGTTCTCATCCCAGCCTAACCAGGCAGTACTTGTAGCCTGCTTCGCCATACCATCCGCTTCCATAATTGCATTGGCAAACGCCTCCGGGGCCTCTTCCGGCAAATTATGTCCTATTCCTCCCGTAATGGTATGATGTACATATTTGCCTGTAAATTTAGCAACATACGCTGATGGTGCAGGGTGAGGAGCACCATTCGCATCTCCTTCCAATGTAACCGTCGGTACTGTTATAACCGGTCCTGCCGCCAGCTTCTTTTCAATTGCATCATATTGTTTTTCTCCGCTGACAATACCCAAACGCCAGCGGTAGTTATGTATTGTAATCGCAACATGATCGGGATTCTCAAATGCCGCAGCTGAAACGGCGAATGTGCTATCATCAAAATGCCATTGAGGAGAAGCCGTTTGCCAGATCAGTTTTGCAAATTCACGTGTATTGGCTTTGTAGCCTGCCTCACCGCGCGCTGTGGCAAAGTAGAACTGATACCACCAGCTAAGCTCTGCTTTAGGCGCCAACGGCGCCGCATTGGCTTGTTGACTGCCGATCAGGTAGCCACTTACAGATACGAGGGCTTTACACCGTTCCGGCCAGAGGGCGGCAATAATATCTGCAGTGCGCGCTCCCCAATCAAAACCACCGATGATTGCGTTGTCTATCTTCAACGCGTCCATGAAAGCAATGATATCAGCAGCAAGTGCTGCTTGCTGACCATTGCGCATGGTCTGAGCAGACAGGAACCGGGTAGTGCCGTAACCACGCAGATAAGGCACAATCACACGATAGCCTTTGCCGGATAGTACTGTGGCCACCTGCGTATAACTGTGAATATCATAAGGCCATCCATGTAACAGGATAACAGGTTCTCCATTGGCAGGCCCAACTTCGGCATAGCCAATATCCAGTACGCCTGCTTTGATCTGTTTAACATGACTGAATGCATCTGATACGGCTGCGCTATCGGTTTTATTGGCTGCGAATGCCTGAGATGTGCTCATATAAAGAAGAATAGTAGTGATGATAGAAGGTAAAGTCTTCATGACTGTAGTATTAATGGGTGATTACTGTTCATTATACGCATGAACGGCTTTATTTGTTGACAGATACATAAGTAGCAGGATATAATTTCCTGAACATTATATACGTTACCGTGATAATGGTAAATGCAATGATAGCATCAATGGTAGCAACAAATCCCAGCACTGCGATCTTAGAGAAGAATGCAAACAGGATGTCGAAGAAGATCCCTGCAAAAACCCATTCTTTTAAACGAAGTAGTTTGTTCGGTATGAGCAATACGGCAATGCCGGAGAGCTTGAAAACACCCAGGATATATATAAAATGAGCAGGATAACCGAGTTGTTGTGTAATACCCCATACGATAGGATTGGTGGTCAGTTCGAAAAATCCACTGGCGCCAAACCATAAGGAAATTAATATTGCGCCTGTCCAGTAAATTGCTTTTGAAGTCTGTAAGTTCATAATATTTAGTTTTTTGTGATTGTGATGACACAAAGTTGTATTGAATCTAGCTGGTTGCATAGGGAGGATTTCCTGAAGTGGACAGGTTAAGGGGTCAATTAGACAATCCTGCGGTTAATGTTGATATACTCCCCCTGAAATAGACATAATCAGCTCCCGGGTCCCAGGGAAATGTTATGCCAAAGGATTGCATGTTATTACTATTTTTGCCAATCGTATACAGCAAACAATTTGTCTTTCCATAAAGGGTGTAACATTGTTATTGATGAAAACAAAGTCTATCAACATTTCGCCGGTCATCATCTGGACAAGCTCCATCATACTGGGATTGCTGTCTTCCGTACCACAGTTTGCGCAGCATCAGTTTAACCTGGCAGAGGCCATTGTCAATGCAGTACTCACATCCTCGTTCGCTTTGGTAATGTGGTATGTGAACCTGTACATGCTGTCCCGGTACCCTGCAAAATCTCCAAAGCAGCAGATCTCTTATCGCCGGTTGTCTGTTACGCTGGGAATAGGTATAGTGATCATGTTCGCACTGGCCTGGATACAACAACAGATCCTGACGCATATCAATTTCGGACCGGTGATGCTGATGGTGGAGGTAAGGGGATTACTGATCAACCTGGTATGTTATATGTTCCTGCACTTGTTGCAGCAGAATTACGAAAACCAGTATGTGAATATGGAACTGGAACGTATGAAGAATGACAATCTCGCCGCCCAGTACGAATTGCTGAAACAACAGGTCAACCCGCATTTCCTGTTCAATAGCCTGAATACATTGAAAGCGATGGTGGAAACCGGGGATGAGGATGCGGTCGACTTCATCCTGAAACTGTCTAACTTTTACCGGCATACGCTGGAAAGCCGGAAGTCCGACCTGATACAGGTAACAGATGAAATGGAGATTGTCAGGGCTTTTTTGTTCCTGCAAAATGCCCGGTTTGAAGGGGGATTTACCTTTACAAATACTTTAGAGGAACGTGTGCTGCATACGCTGATCCCTCCATTTACTTTGCAGTTGCTGGTAGAGAATTGTATCAAGCATAATGTGGTGTCATTGGAAAAGCCCTTACATATCAGATTGTATAATGAGGGGGATAAGATCGTACTTGAAAACCCGGTTCAATTAAAGACTGGCGATCATCACTCGCTGGGAGTAGGGTTAGAGAATGTAAACCTTCGTTATAAGCACCTGCTGGATCAGCAAATAGAAATTGTAAATGACAAACACTTGTTTCAAATCAAATTGCCTTTAATTTATGAATATCATCATCGTTGAAGACGAATTAAAGACGGCACGGTCACTGGAAAAGCTGATCCTGGATATTCGCCCTGGAGCAACGATCGCCGGCCGGTATCAGAGTATAGAAAGTACGGTAAGAGCTTTGTCGCAGGAAGTGCAGCCGGACCTGATCTTTATGGATATACAGCTGGCGGATGGTTTATCATTTGAAATCTTTAAACAAGTCAGCGTTACCAGTCCAGTGGTTTTTTGTACTGCATTTGATGAGTATTCTATACAGGCATTTAAACAGAATGGCGTGGATTATGTGTTGAAACCTTTTTCCCGTGAGGACATCGAGGAAGCTTTTAAGAAGGTGGATACGTTAAAGAATTTTTTTCAGCAGAAGCTGATGCCTGATCTGGGACAACTGCTCTCAAAGCTGGGTACAACGTCAGGGAAAACGAGCTTTCTGGTATTCAGGAATCAGAAGTATACGACGATACATACCGATAATATCGCATTCTTTAATATACGCAACGATGCTACCTGTATTATGTGCTTTGATAAACAGGAATACGTGATTAGCCAATCGCTTGAGCAGATCGCTCAACAGGTATCTCCCCGGCAGTTTTTCAGGATCAATCGTCAATGCCTGTTGAATTTTGCAGCTATCAAGGAAGTGGAACATTTCTTTTTGAGAAAACTGCATGTTAAGCTGGTGATTGAAACAAAGGAGAAACTGTTGGTGAATAAGGAAAAAGCAACACGTTTTCTTGCCTGGATGGAGGAACGGTAGAATATCGATCAGGACTTTATGCAATGATCTCTCTTTAGCCTATAAAAATGATAAAATCCACTGCTGTAGCGGATTTTATCATTTTTGCACAATGCCGTATGGTATGCGTCTGTCAGGATACACTTGCCATTGGTTATTGTTTGATAAATTTTAACACTTGATATATTCCCTTTGATTTTAGTTGCACGAAATACATACCGGCTTTCAGTTGGTCAACCGCGATAGATGTTCCAAAGGATGATATCTGCAACAGACCTAAACTATTATATACTTCAATACTTACAGGATTCGTAACCCCACCTACATAAAGTGTGGTCACGGCCGGGTTAGGATACACGGAAATACCGGTTATATCGTCTTTCTTCGTGGCGCTGGCAATTGTGGCCGGCATCGCTGCACTCAGTCGGATTAATTTCCACTGACCGCTGATTTGATTGACATCCGTCCATTGCTGAACATTCCCTCCATTAACGGTACTGAAATTGGAAACCTCAACAAGTTTACCACTGTGTTTTGCTACTATTTTATAATAATCGCTATCAACAGGCACCATCGAAAATTGTTGGTTTGCTCCACTGCCATAGCCCCATTGTTGTACATTGACGCCATCTGCGGTATTGACTCCGGATACGTCAACCGATTTTCCGGATTTGACACAAATGATTTTATAGACATCATTCCCTAAATGAGTAAACGTAAATTGCTGATTGGTCGTACCCATAAAGCCCCATTGTTGGATATTGGCGCCATCTTGCGTAATCAGATTATCATCAACATCCATGTACAACCTGCTGAAACGGTTCTGGAGGTAGTAGGTTCCTGAAATAAGGTTCACTTTCCTTACCTTATTTGTACTCTGTGCCAGGTTTACAATGGGATCTGCGCTAAATACATTAGCACCGTCAAGCGGCGAATAAATTTCGAGGCTGGATTTCAGCAAATTAGCATCAACCATTGCGTTTATTTCTTCGGCAGCCATACCAGAACGATAGAGGAGTAACGTTCTGTAATTTGCCGCCGGGGCATTGGATCCATTTAAGTCGAAGCTGGTCGTAACAATTTTTTCAGCTATAGCGCCTTGTAGTACCTTATCGATATAAAGTAACGTTTTACCCATAGCATAATAATGCGTTAACGTTACTTTATGCCATTGGTTGTCGTTAAGAACAGTAAGTCCCGGAATGCCGGTTGATGAGGCCGACGAATAATCCATTTTACCCGAAGCATTGATAACCAGTTTATTTAGCCCCGCAGCCGTGCTCAATTCTGCCACCTGCCCTGTTGATGAAGTTTGTATATCATAAGAATAGGTAAAGGAATGAAGGGTTTCTTCCGGCTTAATCTGAAGCTTATAACCACTGGCCGCGCTTAAGCTTAACGACGTACCATCCACCCTGTAAGGCTGAGACTTCCCTGCTTTTAAGGCATCGAACAACGAAGGAACAATTGCATACTCAAACTCAAGATGACCGGCATCGTTAGGATGCAAATCGTCATACTTATAGCCCGTAGCCCATCTACCCGATCCATTGTCCAGTGCACCTAACAAATTTACGCTGGCCACATTCCAGGAATGAATCAATAAATTCATCTGCTTAATAAAATTGTATTCCGTAGCAGTGTAATCTTCACGGCTATAGCAATTGGTTATAATGGGTTCGATACCTTGTTGTCTTGCTTTATTTATAAGCAATTTCATATTGTCTCTGAATTGGTCGAAAGTTGCCTGTCCTCCTGTAGTAATGCCTTCATTTCCTAATGAAAGTGCATAAATAACGTATCTGCTGCAGAGTGGTAATAAGTCATTATCCCAGCGGTTTATAACGCTAATGGTGTTGTTGCCGGGGACTGAAATATTCGACACGTTCCATGGTTGCCCCACACCACCGTTTACCCGGGCTGTAAGCAGTTGGGCGTATAACTGGGCATATCCCTGATTGTTGGTGGCACCGGTCCCTGACGGAACAGAAGATCCCATGATTGCTATGCGACCAATATCCTTTGTTGGACAATAGGGCTCAAAGACAACAGGATCAACCTGATTCATTTTCATAACTCCCAAATAGCCAAACGATCCTTCAGTTTTGGTTACTGTAAGGTTTATCTGACCATTATCATCAGGCATTATTATATCTGAGGTCAAAATGGTTTTCGTATTACCATTGTAACCTGTTCCTCCCAGATCGGTCCCGGAGGTTTGCAAAATTCCGTTGTAGAATGAAGCGCCTGTCAGTGAATACGTGGTAATTCGTTTCTCAGGGTCATTCCGGGTTCCAAACAAATTGAAAACATAACCTTTTGTTTTATCTAAACCTCTTATAGAAAGACTGGAAGATGCGGTTGTGTGAAAATAATCCTGGGTAGCTGTAGGGATAGCAAAATCACCTAATAAACCAGCATCTGGTGATAATAAACCTCCATTTTGAATACCATTGGATAAAAACCCGGAAGTGATTTTAATATACGCCCCGGTAGATGCATTCGCTTTATCTGCGAGATTTACGGGAGGGGCTGTGGTATTGATATTGGTTACATTGTTCCAGTAATTACCATTTATGTCTGGGCTGGCGGTGATATTACCATTGGTAACATCATTCGGTCCGAAATCAATATACACCGTTTTCAAAGCTGTAACAGGTATCCTTACTTCCTCAATTTTCAGCGCACCAATATAGGCGAAACTACCAAGTTCCCTTTTTACAGTAATGGCTATCTGGCCCTTTGCATCGGGGCTAATAGTACCCGTAGTCAAAACAGTACTGTTATTACCATTGTACCCTGTTCCGCCTAAATTCGTTCCGGAGGTTTGAAGTGTAGCGCTATAGGTCGTTTTGCCAACAAGTGTATAATTTGACTTGCGCACTTCAGGATCATTCCGGGTAGCAAAAAAATTAAAGACATATCCTTTGCTAACGTCCAGGCCCTTTATTATAAAACCCGCGGTATTATCCGTATGAAAATAATCCTGCGTAGCTGTATTGATCGCAAAGTCCTTTAAGAGTGCCGCAGCAGGTGCTAATAAACCGCCATTGTTAATACCGTTTGAGCTAAATCCGGCCGTAATGTTTATAAATGCACCGGACGATGTGTTCCTGCTTGTTAACAGATATACCGAAGGAGCTGTCGTACTGGTATTCGTAACGTTGTTCCAGTAATTGCCATTTATATCGGGACTGTTAGTGATGTTGCCATTGGTAACATCATTGGGGCCGAAATCAACATAAAAGGTTCTAAGGGCTTGAGCATACGTATCAATCGTGCCAAGACAAAGAATCAATAAATAAAAAAACAGTTTTTTCATAGGGAAATCTATTTTGAGGGTATTTTCAATATAAAGATAATTTATAGTCTTACAAGTTGACACTGTGGCCCCCGTGATAGCCATATTGAATAATGTCTGCACACTGGTCAAAGTAAACCATTAATGGAATGTGATAAGCCGTAATAACTTCGTCTGATAAAAAATCCAACCGGTTTTAAAATTATATATTGGATAATCAATGTTTTATATAGAGACTTGTACCCGAAAATCTAAAGGATAACTGATAGGTTTCAGGCTAAAGGGCGATATTTTTAACTGCTTTGAGGCAACGGATTCTAATGCCGGGAGGTATTGTTTCAGGTAGCCGTTATCCTGAAAGGTTTATGATCAATAGTGTACGGATTAAGTGTAATACAAAAGAAAATGGCTTGCTTACAGCAGGCCATTTTCAAATAATATTAAGGGATGATCTGCCATAACTCTGCGTCATATTGATTTTCCCACCACTGTTCCAGCTTTGTGCCTGGCGTCTGATTGCTGTAAGGCACATTCAACGCCATCAGACTTCTTTTGTTGATGATCTTGAAAAAGCCATTCGCCATATCCTGTACTCTCCACTGCTGCGCAATGTTGCCGTTGTCCGTCTCCTGGACCAGGATATTGCCGGCATCAGGTGATCCACCTGCATTGTCCAGACATAAGCCGGAAGCCACACTGGTGATCTTGTAATAACCATTACCCAGACTGGCGAACGTCCATTTCTGGGCCGTCGCCCCGTTATCCGTCCATTCCTGGATCTGCAATCCGGGAGTGGAGCTGCCGCTGGGCACGTCCACACATTGGGAAGTAACCTTTGATTTAATCCTGTAAGTACCGTTAGCCAACGGCATCGCATAACTTGGCCCGATAGAAGGCGCTGCAACAGGAATCCCCTTTTCAATAGGATAACCAAAATAGGGCACATCCCCGTTCCAGGAGAACTGTTGTGCATTCACTCTCCTGTCCCAGCCGGAACCATCTGCATTGGCGCTGTGATACACGATCCACCACTGGATATTATCAGCAGACTTTACAAAGGAAGCATGACCGGGGCCATAGATGTTCCCGAATTTAGCAAAGGCAGGAGTAGAAGCTTTCGTCCAGGATGCTTTTGCCATCAGGTTGCCATTGGTGCAGGTAATTCTGCCCAGGCAATAGTCATTGGTCCAGCTACCGCTGGCAGAGTAAATGATGTTGACCGTATTGTTGCTGATCAGCGAAGTTGGACCTTCATTCACTGTAGGAGTGCCGACCTTCTCCCAGTCATAATCAGGTCTGGAAATCTCCACCCTTTCCCCTGAAATCGTATAGGGGTTGCTCATTTTGGCAATGTACAGGTACTGGGACACGTTCGTGGAGCCTTCCCATCCCGACCATATAAAATATTGCTCGCTGTTGAAATCAAAAGGATGCCCGTCAATAGCCCAGCGGTCGGTAGTCGCGTTCAGTTTAGCTTTATAGTTATAAGCTCCGTCCAGCGGATCACTGGCATTGGAGCCACCTTCGAGTACGTACATACGGTGATTGTCATTGTTACCATCATCCGCTGCAAAGTAAACATACCACCTGCCACTATAGTAATGCAGCTCAGGAGCCCACAGGTTGGAGGAATAACCTGTCCCCGGGGGAGGTGTGAAGATGAACGTTTTCGTTTGCTGCAACAGATTCTCTAGTATGGCTGACCTCGTGATATACAAACTTCCGCCATTGGATCCGCAATAGTAATAATAACCGCCAATGTTGATCACCCAGGGATCATAATAGCTGCCATTATCTATAGAGGGCAATGAGTTTGTGAAAATATTCGAAGTGCTTAATGCAACACTGTTCGCTGCTACAGTCCTGGCTTTAAATGTATCTGACTGACTCTTCTTACAGCCTTGTGTGAATGCGAGTACAAACAATCCACAGAGGACTAACAAATTGTTTCTTTTCATGGTTTTCAGGTTATGAGGGAGCTACAATAATACACTATGGTATTGAATAATGTAACGCACTCCCGTCATGATTAACGGGAATAATATTCAACAGATTGATAGTTATTGGCTTCGTAGAAAAGGAATCTAAAATGGACAAAAGAAAAGCCCCTACGGGCTTTTCTTTATTTGATTTTTACTGTACGTATAGTCTACGCCATACTAACCATCTTACTCACTTTGCTACTATAAACCAGCAAACCGCCGACCCAGGTTTCCAGCACATTGATATTCCGGATATTCATATACGGATCTTTGATAGTAAGCGGGTCTTGCTGCAACACAACAAAGTCAGCAAAGTTCCCTACTTTCAGTGAGCCTGTCCACTGTTCTGCATAACATTGCCATGCCGCATCATAGGTTATCGCAGTCAATGCCTGTTCAGCAGTAATACATTCCGGCGCATTCAGGGTCGCGAGTGCCGGATCGGCCTCCATTATCCGGGTAACCGATTGCTCCATCATTCTCAAAGGCCCCAGGGGGCTTACCTGATTATCACTGTGCAGCGTTATCTTCATCCCTGCTTTTAGCGCAGCATTACAAAGATCAAGCATATTGGATTTGTCCCCGAAGATCGCTTCCTGGAAAGCATATCCCCAATAGCCCACATGGCCAATCAGGAAACTTGGGGATACCTCCAGTTGTTTCATGGTATTTAACTGATCCAGGGTTGTTAAGGAGCAGTGTTCTATCCTGTGCCGTACTCCCTGCGAGGGTGTGGGTATATATTGCTGATACACCTGAATGGCAAATTGAATAGCGCGGTTACCATTAGCATGGAGCATCAAAGGCCAGCCTTTTTCTGCAATGACAGTTTTCATCAGGTCTTTAAAATCCTGTGGCGCCTGCAGTGGTTGCTTATCCTGTCCGAAATTATATATGCCATAGTTGTTCTCCGGGTTACATAAATACGGTTCAGATTGATATCCTGTTAATCCCTGATTGGAGCCATCAGAAATTACTTTTACATGCCCGATATATACATCCTTGTAATCGGTAGCAGGAGTATAAACCGGTAGCGCTTTCGCATCATCTACAGTATAACATATCTGGGCGGCCCCAATGCGTACGGCCCTCGGATGCACCAATAAATATGCATCAAGTAAAGCTTTCAGACTATTGTTCATCCCTGCATCGTACATAAAGGTTACCCCTCTCTCATTGGCTGTCTGGAAAAGCTGCTTCAGGTGCTTGAATGAATCCAGGAACATGGCTGCTTTCTGTTGCAGCGGGATTGTTTTAAGGGCCGGGTCCATACCCTCAGCTTCCTGCAATTGCCCTTTTGTGGCATTTTTGTAGTCGTTGAAATCAGGATACTGTTTCCTTAAAGAACTGTTTTTTTCATTATTGTAAACTTCTTTCAGCGCGGGCGTGTTCAGATAAAGCGTATGCATGGAAGCACTTATTATCATTACAGGCACTGCTTCGGTAATGGTATCTAACAGGTCAATATCTATAGTTATTAACTCCGTATTATTTTTTTGCAAAGGCATTAAAGCCGGATCAAGACCTGTTCCCAGTATCCAGTGTTTCGGCTTTACATGAG
This sequence comes from Chitinophaga oryziterrae, assembly GCF_009758125.1. Classification (GTDB taxonomy): domain Bacteria; phylum Bacteroidota; class Bacteroidia; order Chitinophagales; family Chitinophagaceae; genus Chitinophaga; species Chitinophaga oryziterrae. Next base: position 33,179 of record NZ_WRXO01000015.1, on the reverse strand, counting down.
GTACTTCCTGTCTGATAATATCGCGAACGGAGGTGATATCATACCCCTGACGCAAATCCTGTCCGTCAAATCCTCCCACATCCAGCCAGCCCATTAATATAGCTGTGGGGACGAGATGAACATGTGGTTCTATAAGGCCAGGCAGTAATGTGTGCCCCGGTTGCAACTCCCTGGTGATAAAACCGGGATGATTTTGCTGCATGAATTCGTATACCTGTTTTTCGGTACCTGTAGCTACTACATATCCATCTGCAATGCCTATGGCCGGTACTGTTTCAACCGATCCGTTGATCATTGGTCTTATAGTGCCGCCACTGATCATAAGGGTTTTGGGCTGTTCTTTAGCAACGACCTTTGCGGTTGGTAGTGCGGAAAAGTTCGCAGGACTGAATAGCTCATCTTTTAATATTGCCAGTATTGGATTGTTACAGGCACAATGCGTGCAGGAATGGTGGTGGTGTTCCATATTATTTGAGGTTTTGGTTGCTTTTGAGTGGAAAGAGCAGACTTCTGCCAGCAGGAATATAACAATGAACTCCTGTTATTGTTTATGGCTGATATTAAGGAGGATACTGAACTATAAACACGACTACATTTGCCAGGGTATGCCTGCGGCGAATGCCCGGCAAGATTAGTTTGAGTGATATTTGTTTACTGCAGTCAGAAATAAAGTGTTAACTATATATAAGTATCCATATAATTTCATGTTCATGCATAGAATATCCCTGTTTATAGTTCTATTAACGCTTCTTGTTCTTAATATTAATGATGTAAGCCAGGCACAGCAAAGGAAAGATCATATAAGAAAAATAACTTCCGGTACGGATACATTATTAAGTTTATTTCGTTCACCGCCGGATTCTGCCAAGCTGAGAGTTTATTGGTTTTGGATTTATAATCGGGTGACCAAAGAAGGAATTACGCGGGATTTAGAGCAGTTTAAGGCGAAGGGGATCAGTGGAGTCAATCTGATTTGTAATGGGGGATATGCAGGGAAGGAACCTCTTCCTGGTGTAAAGTTTCTTGGTGAGGAGTGGCGTGAGCTTTTTCGTCATGCAGTCAGAGAAGCTAAAAGGCTGCATATGGAAATCGGCTTTAATCTGGCTGGTGGATGGACCCTGATGGGGCCGTCGGTAACCAGGGATAACGCAATGAAGAAGGTTGTGTCGGCGGAATTGAGGACTTCAGGACCGGCAACATTTTCAGGAATACTTCCTCAGCCTCAAATGATAGAAGGATATTATCATGATATTCTGGTACAGGCATTTCAGGTACCGGATAGTACCAAAGAGATAGACCCTGAAACGGTCATTGATTTAACTGATAAACTGGATGCGGGTGGCCATTTTGAGTGGGTGGTGCCGAAAGGGAACTGGGTGATTTTGCGGACCGGATATACGTTGACCGGACATCCATGGAGTAAATGGAAAGCGTATCCCGATGGGGATACTTTTCAGGGAGGAGAAGGCTATGAGATAGACTATTTAAGCAGAGCGGCATTAGACGATTATTTCGCCCATTTAGGCAAGCTTGTAATTGAGGAGACCGGGAAGGCAGGAGGTCATTTGGATTATTTGTGGTCTGACAGTTGGGAATGTGGAAAACTTACCTGGACGCAGGATTTCACTAATCAATTCAGTAAATTCCGGGGATATGATCTGAAAGCTTATATGCCTGTTCTTGCTGGATATACGGTCGCTAATGCAGATGTATCTGCACGGTTTCGGGATGATTTTGATCGTACTATCCAGGATTGTATAGCAGAGAACTTTTATGGCCATTTTGCAGATTTGTGTCATGAGCATGGGATGCAGGTAGGTAATGAAGCCGGAGGCCCTAACGATATTCCTCCTCAGGATGTGTTGAAGAATTTTGGACATTGTGACATCCTTGCAGGCGAGTTCTGGGTAAACGGACATTATAACTCGCCAGATGGCTATAATAAAGACAGAAGAGAACGACTCAATCTTAAACAAACAGCAACTGCTGCCCATGTTTATGGTAAGCGACAGGCTGAGGCTGAGGCTTTCACCCAGCAGGAAAAGGATGTTACACATTGGTCTCTGGGGCCATCCGACCTCAAACCATATGCTAATGATGCTTTTTGCGAGGGGATCAATCGCTTCATGCTACATGAGGCTACCTGCCAGCCCCCATCTGATGGCAAGCCGGGATATGAATATTGCGCCGGGCAGCATTTCTCCCCAAACATTACCTGGTGGGAGCAGTCACCGGCATTTTTCACCTATCTCTCCCGCTGCCAGTATATGCTGCAACAAGGGAAATTCGTAGGGGATGTTTGTTTCTATCTGGGTGAAAGACCGCCGCTTCTTGCCCCACCTAAATATGTTATTCCTTCGCTCGGTCCTGGCTACGACTGTGATTATGTTAATCCGGAAGTCTTACTTACCAGGATGACTGTCAGAGATGGACGTATTGTTTTACCTGATGGTATGAGTTACAGGCTGTTGGTTTTACAGAATTGTACTTCTACATCTCCGGAGATTGCTAAAGAGGTGGGAGCATATCAGGGTTTATCTGTGTCTCCTGTTCCGTCTAATGCGATGTCACTGCCGGTGATTGAGAAGATCCGGGAGCTGATTAATATGGGTGCAACTGTAGTAGGTTCCCCTCCGGAGATGTCGGCAGAGTTGAAGAATTATCCGGAGTGCGATATACAAGTGCGAAAGATAGCGGCAGAGATATGGGGTGATCTGGACGGTAAGAGCCGTACAGAGCGCCGCCTGGGAAAAGGGCGTGTAATTTGGGGGAAAACACCAGGGGAAATCCTCCTTGCTGATGGAGTTGCTCCGGACTTCACTTTTACCGGGCAGACTGAAAACCCTGAGCAATTCGATTATATTCATCGCACAAGCGGTGAAACCGAAATTTATTTCGTTATAAATCGGACTAATCAACAGGAAATACGTGATTTTACTTTTCGGGTTGCGGGAAAACAACCAGAGATATGGAATGCTGTAACTGGTACAACCAGGATGGCAAAGGCCTATCAGCAAGCGGGTAGCTGCACTACATTATCGCTGGAGTTGGATGCGTTCAGTTCTTATTTTGTTGTATTTCGTAAGCCCATTGCCATTGATGTCAAGGGCCTGGCAAAGAGGAATTTTCCTGAGCTGACAGAGCTATGCAAATTAGATGGCCCGTGGCATACTGTATTTGATCCAAAATGGGGAGGCCCGGCTAAGGCGGAGTTTCCGGAACTGGTAAGCTGGACCAAACGATCTGAAGAAGGAATTAAGTATTATTCGGGTACGGCCACGTATACAAAAGCTTTTGATTTGAGTAAGTATGCAGTTGAAAATGTAAAGGGACAAAGATTATTTCTTGATCTTGGAGAGGTTAAGGATGTCGCAGAAGTGCGTCTGAACGGAAAAAAACTAGGTGTTTTATGGTGTGCTCCCTGGCGCGTTGAAATTACTGAGGCCGTAAAACAAAAAGGAAATATACTGGAGATCGATGTTATTAATTTATGGGCTAATCGTGTTGTTGGTGATCTGAATCTACCCAAAGAAAAAAGGTTTACCCAAACACACGACGTTTTCCGTTTTGATATGCTACGGGGAAGCACGCCATTGCTTGAATCCGGATTACTCGGTCCTGTGAAAATATATTCGGCAACTGATGATTAATACATAGTTGCCACCTCTTCACCCCGCAGGAAACAAAAAGCATCCAATAAAAAATCGCAGAAATATTTGCGTAGTTAAATAACTACATATATATTTGTAGTCAAATAGCTACGCAATGAATTTAAGACGAGATGTATTTCAGGCCATAGCTGACCCGACAAGAAGGGCTATATTGTTGTTGGTTGCTTCGCAATCCATGACAGCAGGTGCAATAGCCTCAAACTTTGACACAGCAAGACCTACAGTTTCAAAGCACCTGCAAATACTCACCGAGTGCGAATTGCTTAAACAAGAGCAGAACGGCAGGGAGGTTTACTATCATATAAATGCAAAAAAAATGAAAGAGGTAGCCGACTTCATTGAACCATTCCGCAAAATGTGGGAAGACCGGTTCAACAAATTGGAAACAATCATGAAAAAATATAAAGGCAAATAATGGAACAAAAAACAAAAATAAATGCCGTGGACGGCAAACAGGAATTGGTAATTACAAGGGAGTTTGATTTGCCATTGGAATTGCTTTTTAAAGCTTATGTAGAGCCCGACATTGTTGAGCAATGGATGGGAACGAAAGTGCTGAAACTTGAAAATAAAAGACACGGTAGCTGGCAATTTGAAACAACCGATCCTAAAGGAAACAAACACGGGTTCAACGGGGTAATCCATGAGTTTATCCCGAACCGGAAAATCACGAGGACATTTGAAATGGAGAACACGCCTTTTGGTGTCCAGCTTGAGTTCCTGGAATTTGAACAACTTACAGAGGACAGGAGCAGACTCAATATGCATGTAGTCTACAGATCAGTTGCAGTCAGAGACCAGGTGCTGCAATTACCCTTTGCTCAGGGCATAAATATGGCACATAACCGGATACAAGACATCGTAAGTAAATTAAAATAACACATTATGACAAAGAGAAATAAAATCATCTATTGGATCGCCACGCTCTGGCTTTCATTGGGAATGGTATCAACCGGAATGGTACAGTTATTGAAAGTGCAAGGGGAAGGGGCCGTGGCGCCGCCCGGGGTATATGGTATTAAATATTTGGGCTATCCCATCTATTTTCTAACAATAATAGGTGTTTGGAAAATTTTGGGAGTTGTAGCGATACTTATTCCTAAATTTCCTTTACTAAAGGAATGGGCCTATGCAGGCTTTTTCTTTCTCATGTCGGGAGCAATATTTTCGCATATCGCATTGGGCGACTCCGTGAAGGAAATATTGCCTTCGTTGTTATTATTAGCTCTGACTATAGTATCATGGTATTTCAGGCCCGCGGATAGAAAAACTGTTTTAGTTAACTTTAATAAATGAATAGAATGAATCCCAAGGTTGATTTTTATTTTAGTAAAAACGAAAAGTGGCAGAAAGAACTGGAGCAATTGAGAAAGATCGTTCTTGACTGTGGACTGACAGAAGAATTGAAGTGGGGTGTTCCTTGTTACACGTTTCAGAACAGTAACATAGTTTTGATACATGTATTTAAAGAATACTGTGCGTTGTTGTTTTTCAAAGGAGCCCTGTTAAATGATGCCAATGGTATTCTGATCCAACAAACGAAGAATACGCAGGCAGCGCGGCAGATCCGGTTCACCAATGCCCGGGAAATAGTTGAGATGAAAGCCATCCTGAAAGCCTATATCTATGAAGCCATTGAAGTGGAAAAAGTCGGTTTGAAAGTGAATTTAAAAACGACCGCGGAACTCACCATTCCTGAAGAATTTCAAAATAAATTAGATAAAACCCCTGCATTGAAAACTGCTTTTGATGCATTGACTCCGGGACGGCAAAGAGGATACATCCTTTATTTTTCTGCACCCAAACAATCCAAAACCCGGGAGTCGAGGGTTGAAAAATATACGAAACAGATACTCAATGGAAAGGGATTGGATGATTAGTTATTGCTCCATGATATTTATCCGGATGATTTTTTAGTATTTGTTTATCGTTTTAAATCATAAATATTATTTCCTCTGTTTACATCAGGATAAACCTGATCCGGATCAATAAGGACTTTGGAAACAAGGTCGTCTTTGTTGGCTGCAAAGGTATATGAAGCCCCGTTTTCCCATATTTCCACAGGGAAAGACCGTTTCTCATGCAAGCCATTGGTATAAGTTATATCTATGACAAGTGGCATTGCCGCTCTATCAATATTTTCAATGGTTATGAGAGTCTTGTTCTTAGCGGTAGTTTCAACTTTTGCAATCCTTTGATCCAATCTGAAATTTTCTATAAACATAGATTTCCAGAACCATGTGAGGTCTTCGCCTGTAGATGCGTTCATGCTTCTGAAAAAATCCCAGGGAGTTGGATGTTTGTATGCCCAGTCACGGATATATTTTCTGAAAGCATGATCAAAGCGGTCGGTCCCAAGGATCTCATTGCGCAACAGCGCCAGCAAATACGCAACTTTCTGATATTGGATGGGGTACACCTGATTACCAGGTATTGCATCAGGACGGGTTAAAATAGGTAGTATGGTATCTGCAAAGAGTGCAGCGACCGGCATGTCAATTTCAGCATAACCAGCGAATTCTGCTTTATTAAATTCCCTGGTTGCTATATTGTCTATAAAAAGATTAAAGCCCTCATCCATCCATGCATACTTGCGTTCATTGCTGCCAACGACCATAGGGAACCAGGTATGACCTAATTCATGATTTACTACCGCCCAGTACATGTTACCGGTATCTTTGGCTGAACAAAACACCATGCCGGGGTATTCCATGCCATCCAGGTTAGATGCAACATTGACCGCTTTGTTAAATGGATAAGGAAACCACTTTTGAGAAAAATGCTGTAATGTAAACCTGATGTATTCAGAAGATCTTGACCAACTGTTACGCTTCTCTGATTCAACAGGATATAAAGAACTGCCTGTAACAGGTTTTCCATCACCTATCCGGAAATTTAACACTTCCCATATGAATGATTTGGAGGCCGTCCATGCAAAATCCCTGGTACGGTCCATCCTGAACTTCCAGGTACAGGTGGGTTTTGCCGGCCTGGAAGAAGCATCCAATACCTCTTTGGCCGACCTGATAAACACCGGACCGGAACTTTCTTTAGCAGATTGCCATCGCTTCAACTGAACAGGGGTTAAAACTTCCTCCGGGTTCATTAAATCACCGGATGCTTCTACAAGGTAAGAGGATGGTAATGTTATGTTCACCTGAAAATTGCCAAAGTCAAGATAGAATTCTCCATTGCCAAGATATGGTAACGTGTTCCAGCCTTCTACATCATCTAATACGCACATCCTCGGATACCATTGTGCTACGGCATAAATATTACCATTTTTCGATGGCATAATATCTGTTCTGTTCACCTGGAAATCGGCATTCTTATAATTGACAGGAAAAAGATAATTATATTTTACACGGAAGGTTAATTGCTGTCCTTTTTTTAGTGGTTCAGACAGGGACAATTTCATTCTTGTATCGTATACATCATAAGCGATGTTACTATTGTCAGTCAGTTTTACCTCCTCAATTTCAAACCCGCCATCCTTTACCTGTTCATCAGGATTCTTGTACTGAAACAGTCCGGATAATATTCCCCTGGAATTCTGCTTATAAACATTCTGGTCCAATTGCAGCCATAAGGAAGAAAGTGGCCGGGGACTATTATTAGTATAAGTAATGGTTACAATCCCCTTGATCAGGTTTTGCTGGTCATCAAGCGTTACATCTATTACATAATCCGACTGGTTCTGCCAGTATGCAGGGCCCGGTTCTCCCGTGGCAGTGCGGTATTCATTACCGGCGGGTAAAAGCGGCAGTGCCGGAAACAAAACGGAAGGATTATACCTGGATTGACAAAATGATGTATGACAGGTAAAAACCAGGATAATAATGGTTGCTATTTTTGTAAAACTCCTGTTGCGGGAAAATATATACATGTTGTCAATTGATTAAGAACCCTGGTAAACTACTATAATTTTCTGGCAAAAGAAAGCGGCTGAATCCCCCACTTATTTTGGATACAGGTCTTGTAATTCATCTGTTTCTGATTTTGTGAAACAACAACAGCAGAAGATGGTAATGACTCAGTTTAAATGTTATGACAGCGTAGATTGGCAGATGTTGTTGATCATAAATACACTGCATCTGACTGTTTAGTTCCCTGATGCAGCTTTGGAATATGGGTTCAGGATTTGTTTTTCAATATAACTTCACCTGATATTCACGTCAGATAAGGTGTATTTATTGATCAACAACATCCAGCGCGAAGATTATGTAATCAAACTGAGTCACTACCCCAAAGATGGACATTGTTTTTAAGACCGGAATTTACTTATATTAGCTTGTGTAAGTATTTTATATGAAGAGGATATTTGAGTTGTGCCCGGGAAAGTTAAATACTATACAAAGAGCCCAGACTTCGGTTGTTGCCGGAGATACTGTTTACATCCGCGGTGGTAATTATACAATGACGGAATCGCAGATAGCTAAGTACACCGGCATATGGGCATATGTTACTATTGGTTATCCGTTTAAGGGAGCCGCACCTGATCTTGGTTGTTTTGAATAATTTAGAATGCTTCATTTAAGCCAAGAAAGAACCCTTTGGCGCCATATTTTCCCCAGGCATAATCCATACAGAGGTTAGTGCGTGTATGCTTGTTAAATAGTACGCGTAAGCCTGCACCTCCGCCGGGCTGCCATACCTGGAAAAGTTTTGTACCTGATTCATCATTTGCGGTTTGCATGTGAAAGAAGGCAACACCACTGAGGAACTTATTTCTTAATATGGGAAAACGGTATTCCACTTCGGCATCATTGTATTTTGTGCCTTTAAAATAACCGATAGTATATCCTCTTCCACTGTGGAACCCTGCATCTTTACCTGTCCCCGGTAGTTCCAGGTAAGGGATATTCCCACTCAGCAGATAAGATCCCCAGTTCCAGAAGGCCAATACATGTTCCGGGTTACGGTGGGAAAGACTGAAGTACTTCCTGAAATCAGTAGTAAATTGTAAGGCCCCTCTTGTACTTCCCATCCAGGTTTGATTCAAACGGAAGCCCGCATCTGCGTAGATCCCTTTATAAGCACGGTTCTGGTTGTCGCGGGTGGTATATTGAACGTTGAAGAAAAGGCCGTTCGCCATGTAGTGCGTCCTGTTAAATCCATGTCTGTCGCTATAAATATTGTAGGGGGTTAAGTTGCTTGTATCCTTACTGTGAAGATCTCGTCTTATATCAAATGATACGCCCACTCCGACAAAAAGATTTTTTTGTACTTCCTTATATACTTTTTCTCTAATGTTATAATATTGACCATTGAGCGCACGTCCCTTGCGACCGGGATTGGCTAATATCTTATCTTCCGTACTGCCATTGGAAGGCTGGGCTATCCCTAGCCCGAAATCGGGGGTAACGGTCTTTGCGGCTACTATATTGCCCTGGAGATTCCACTTATTACCGGGCGTATAAATATTATGATTGACATAAAAATAAATGATCCCCTTGGTGGTAATAGATGCTGATGTAGCAGCTACAGACATCAGAGTGGAGGAATCATTCCCCAGTTTCCTGCCTGCCACGGCTTTAATGCCTATCTGAAACCCGATACTCGGGTTAGATGCTATATTAGGAATGACAACAATCCCGGAAGGCTTTTTAGGCCGCTGAGGGGGAAGCCTGTTCGGGTAAAAGATCCCTTTGATCAGATTGGCTACATCGTACTGTTTGGACAGATCTTCTGTTTGTATATGTTTATTGGGTAAAGAGTCCACATGTAGAGAATCTGCCTGGACAGGCGTCTGGGCATGTACTTGTATACCTATCATGATGAAGAATAACAGACAAAATATTTTGCGGCACTGGCCTTGCGCACTTTTATAATGTAGCAATGGGTTATTTATATTGTTCTTTAAACCAACCCGCAAATTTTAAACCAGCATTGTTTGTGTAACAGCCCGGTCTGCCCCCAGGTATCATAACCTCGAATCAAATTATGCAGGATTGGACAGATTTGGAGGGGGTATTATCTGACGGCAAAAAGTGGAGAGAAAATTTAACTATGACTCCAAGTCGGTTGTTGCACGGGCTTTCAGCGTGTGGCAAGGCGTTTGTGATAGATTTTATTTTATCTTTGTTAGTATGAGGAAGTATCCAATAGGTTTACAGGATTTCGGAAAAATAAGAAAGGGGGGGTTTCTATATATTGATAAAACTCGTTTGATCTATAATTTGATTGAATCGGGTAACTATTACTTTCTCAGTCGTCCCCGGCGTTTTGGTAAATCCTTGTTGCTTTCTACCATTAAGGAGATTTTCAGTGGCAATAAAGAACTATTTGAAGGCCTTTGGATCCATGATCAATGGAATTGGGCGCAAATACATCCGGTAATACACTTAAGACTGAGTAAGCTTGATTATCAAAAATTAGGATTGTATGAGGCGCTCAATATAGAAATGGGCGTTTTGGCAAAAGAGCTGGGCATAGAATTGGAAACAAATCATTTAAAAGGTAGGTTTGAAGAATTAATACGTAAGGCCTCAGCGAATGGCCAGGTAGTGATCCTAATCGATGAATATGATAAGCCCATTACGGATTATCTTGAAGATTTAGAGAAAGTGGAGGAGAACCGGTCGGTGTTTAAGAGTCTTTATTCTGTATTAAAGGATGCCGATGAATATATTCGTTTGTTACTGATCACTGGTGTAAGCAGGTTTACCAAGGTGAGTATTTTCTCTGATCTGAATAACCTGTATGATATTACGCTTAATCCCCATTATGCTACACTTATGGGTATCACCCAACAAGAACTGGAGTCAGATTTTAGAGAAGAAATAAGTGTTCTTCAGCAAAGACAACCTGATATTTTGCAGAAATTAAAAGAATGGTATAATGGCTATTCCTGGGATGGTACTAGTAAAGTGTATAATCCATTCTCTGTGCTTAGTTATATGGGATCAGGGCGGATTCAAAATTTTTGGTTTCAGACTGGTACGCCAACCTGGTTAGTAAATCTGATGAGACATAACCTGGAGTTTGATCTGGAAAATGTACAGATTGGAGAAAATGCCTTGAGTAGCTTTAATGTGGAACATATTGCCCCAGTACCGGTTTTGTTCCAGACAGGTTACCTGACTATTAAGAGTTATGATGCTGAAACAAGGTTATTTGAGCTGGGGTATCCTAATAAGGAAGTAGAAGAAAGTTTAACCGACGCGCTACTGAGTGCTTATCGGAATGTATTTCCTGGTAATGATTCGATGGCAGTTACATATGATTTAGGAAAGGCATTAAAGAATAATGATATTCCTCAAATGATCAAAGCGCTGGATGTACTTTTATCAACTATTCCTTATGATCATTGGAAAGCCGAAAGTGAATCGATCTTTCATATCATAGTGCATCTTTCTTTTAAGCGTTTAGGTCTTGATATACGTAGCGAAGTACATAGTTCTACCGGTAGATGCGATGTCCTGGTATTTACTGATCAATATATTTTTGCTTTAGAGTTAAAACTGAATGGCACCGCACAGGCGGCCCTCGACCAGATTTTTGACAAAGGGTATTTACGTTCTTACCAATTAGATGCGAGGAAGAAAATAGCTATTGGTATTAATTTCTCTTCAGAGAAACGATCTGTTGAAGAATTTCTGGTTAAAGAAGTGGAATGATTTTCCATAAACAATTACCTCATTTTACGATATCTGTCGAACGTTTCAGGAAAAAGAGAACCCCGACTTGCTGAGATAATTCTCAAGAGGTCTGGTGTGACGGCAGCCTGATTACATGAAAATCCCAGAGGTCCATAAAAAAGAAACCCTTTATCCACCTGCCTTTCAGCAGGAAAATAAAGGGTGCTGGTATTTACGCAGTTAACTGTATATTGAAATGCAGCTTTATTTCCTCTCCGACAACAACACCGCCTGCTTCCATCAGCAGGTTCCAGACCAGCCCAAAATCTTTACGATTGATTTTTCCATCTACCTCAAAGCCTGCCCTGGTTTCGCCAAAGCGTCCTTTGCCAGTGCCGGTTAATTCAGCGTCTAATGTAACGGGCTTGGTCACATCATTAATGGTAAGGTTACCGGAAAGGGTATCATTATTAAACGTACCCTTAAAAACAATGTGAGGATGTTTTTCAATGCTGAAGAAATCGTCGGATTTAAGATGAGCGTCTCTGTCGGAATGATTAGTATCGATACTGTTTGTATGAATCGTAAAACTGATAACTGCATCACTAAAGTTTTCATTCTCACTGATTACCTCTCCTTCAAACTTTTTAAAAGTACCTGTGACAGTAAACATGCCCAGGTGTTTTACTTTAAACTGAATATCAGAATGCGCCGGATCAATTGTCCATTTTGTTGCTTTTGCCATAGTAATACTTGTGATTTTAAGTACCACAAAATTAGTCCGGCTTTGGCTTTTGGACGTTGAACCAGGATAATATTAAACAGGAAAGATATTGAACCAGGTTAAGATTTTACTTTTGTTGTAGCTTTTTACGGATTTTACTCAGGAATTCCGGTGTAATGCCAAGATAGGATGCAATATGTTTTTGAGATACATGCTGTTCCATGCCCGGAAACCTTTCCCGGAAGGACAGATAACGGCTTTCCGCCGTAGCAGAGTAATTCTCAATAATGCGGAACTGCAGCCGCATTAATGCATTGTGAAAGAGAATACGAAAATAGCGTTCGAACTTGGGATACTTATCCAGTAGCTGGTCCTGGGCTGCTTTGGGGAAGAGCAATACTTCTCCGGCGCTTAGCGCCCGTGTTGAATAAATCGTAGGGACGTTCTCGGACAGGCTGTAAAGATCGCCGGACCACCATCCTGTTGAGGCAAACTGGATAACATGATCAAACCCCTCTTTATCAGTATAATAGGTCATCACATAACCTGCGTTCATGAAAATCATATACCGGGCTGGTTCGCCACTTTCCACAATTAATTCACCCTGTTTTATTGTTTTAGAGATCAATGCGGAACTCAGTGCCCTGACTTCCTCTTCATTTAACGAAACGTATGAATTTATATGCGATACAATGACGTCCATATTCATTGAGTAAATATAATATTTTTCTCATAGGCCTCAGATAGACTATGAATAGCCACTTTTATTTTCTCTGGCCCGCTGATCTTTATGAGCATGAAAGAAGGGGTATTTATTATCTTTGGATAGTGAATGAGAAAATCCTTGAATATTTCCTGCAGTTAGTACCTCTTTCTGAGGAAAGTATTGCTATACTGACAGCAAATCTTGAACATAAGACCCTTGAGAAAGGGGAGGCTGTTTTAAAGGAAGGCCAGATATGTACGGATGTTTATCTTGTGGAAAAAGGATATCTGCGTACATACTACAATAAAGATGGTATTGAAATAAATATTCACTTCAACTTTGAGGGCACTTTTGCTACTTACCTGAAAAGCAGTAAGGTGGGGGAAGCTTCTGCATTTACCATAGAAGCTGGTGAAAAAAGTGAGGTGTGGATATTAAGCCGTCAAAAGCTGGTGGATCTCAGTTTGTTATATCCTGATATTATGCTTCTCAGCAGGCGGGTGATCAGCCGGATACTGGTTGATACAAGCGCTAATAATAGTCTGCTAAGAATTTATTCCCCGGCAGAACGCTATCAATATATAGAGAAAAACAATCCGCAGTTGTTACAGCGTGTTTCCTTGTCACATATGGCCTCTTACCTGGGTATGACCCGGAGAACACTTACCCGTATCAGAGGAAAGAAATAAGCTGCATTTTGAGACTTTTGTCTCACACCTGCCTTTTACGAATGAGTAGTTTTGTCTCATATTTATGAAGACAGGCAAAATTACAAACACATTCAGGGCGTTCAGGAACCGTAATTATGCATTATTTTTTAGTGGACAGTTAGTATCCCAGATAGGTACCTGGATGCAACGTACAGGTGTTACCTGGGTTATTTATACGATGACGCACTCGACCTTCATGTTGGGCCTTACCGTATTTGCGTCTCAGTTTCCCTCTTTTCTTCTTTCGTTATTTGGAGGGATTGTTTCAGACAGGTACAGCCGTTATAAAATATTGCTGTGTACACAAACAGCTTCTATGATACAGGCGATACTACTGGCTGTATTGACACTTGCAAATCACTACAGTGTTTGGCCAATACTCTTTCTCAGTGTCATTCTTGGCGTGATTAATGCCTTTGATGTACCGGCAAGGCAACCCCTGGTACATGAGATGATCAACGACAAAGCGGATCTGCCCAACGCACTTGCGCTCAATTCTTCTATGGTGAATCTTGCCCGGCTGATTGGCCCTGCCTTATCGGGTATTGTGCTGGCAAAATTCGGTGCAGGCATATGTTTCTCTTTAAATGCATTGAGTTTTGTAGCCGTACTGCTTTCCCTCTTATTAATGGAGCTACCGCCGCATCAGCCAGCCATCGTTAAGAAGAAAGTGATGTCAGAGCTTACTGATGGATTCGTATATCTTAAACAGCATACCGCATTAGGTATGATCCTGTTAATGCTCACGCTGATAAGTCTCCTGATATTCCCTTACAATACACTGTTACCTGTATTTGCTAAAGTGATTTTCAAAGGAGATGCTGTTACCTTTGGCTATATTAACAGCTTTATAGGTTTAGGCGCAATCATCTGTACTTTCTTTCTGGCATCATTGAAGCCACACGCCAACCTTACCGTAATATTACTTGTTAATACGATCATTGTTGGCATCTGTCTTATCTGTTTCTCTCTTATTAGTTATTTCCCCCTGGCCATGGTTTTTGCCACTTTAATCGGATTTGGAACGATGGCGCAGACGACTATCTGTATTACGATTGTACAGGTGCATTCGGCGCATGAAATGAGGGGCAGGGTGATCAGCTATGTAGCAATGTCTTATTTCGGAATGCTACCGTTAGGGAGCTTGCTGAGCGGAGCTGTTTCCCAATTGATAGGATCGCCTGTTACCCTGCTTTGCGAGGGTATTATGGGCCTTATTATTGCGGCTGTATTTGCAAAATTTTTAAGAAGTGACAGTCTGAGTAAAAAAGAGGAGAAACTGGTAATGGAAAAAGTATAGTTAAATATTCAATCATAAAATACCGTAAAAATGGAACAGAATACCGCCCTTCTTGTGATGGATATGCAGACTGCTATCCTTAGCAACCTTTCTGATAGTTCAATAGTGAAGAGTAATGTAGCTAAAGCTATTGCGAATGCACGGAGTAAAAAAATCCCTGTTATTTATGTAATAGTCGGCTTTAGGTCCGGCGCTCCGGAAGCAAGTGTAAAGCAGAGAGAAATGTATGGTAAGATAGATATGGATGAGTTCCTGAAAATTGATCCGTCAGTTGCTCCTTTAGCTGGGGAGATTATCGTTACCAAACGACGTGTCAGTGCTTTTTCAGGCAGCGATCTTGAAATAGTATTGAGAGCACAGGGTATTCAGCACATTGTGCTTACCGGTGTGGCTACCGGCGGAGTGGTATTATCTACTGTACGTGAAGCTTCTGACAAAGATTACAACATCACGGTATTAGATGATTGCTGTGCAGACAGGGATGAAGAAGTACATCGTGTGCTGACAACAAAGATCTTCCCCCGTCAGGTAGAGGTATTGACGCAGGGGAAATGGAGTGAAAAGTAGCTTGATACTGTATTAAAATAGTGAATGTTATTCCACCATCACTATTTTAGCGCTACCGGTATTTTTTACGATACCGATCAGTTCATTGGTAATAGGCTCGCCCATTTCAATCCCAATTGATAATATCAGTGTCTGACCTTCTTCATCTGCATATCCGTTTTCTATTTTTACTTCAATCTGTTGTGCAGCAAAAGGTATTTGTGCTGTCTGCCATGCGGTATAAACGCGTTTAACGAAACGATGGGTTCTTTCCTGTACTGGTTTAGCCCCATTATCAGTTAATATACCCAGAGAGATAATAAAGCGGTAGAGAGGCGCTTTCCAGGGGAGGAACAGGTTTACACCGGGGATCAGGTCCGGAAACTGGACTATTGCACTGCAGGTTGTCCTGTTAATGGTACATTGCAGTGGGTGTCTTACAATGCCATCAAGAGGATACCTGTTATTCAGACTAAACCCGTTCAGCAGTTGCCTGTGTTTAGCGAATAATACTTCTCTCTTACCTTTAGGATTTACCCTATCATAAGATTGAATAATTTTTGATAAGCTATTCAGTTTTGGAGTGATATTATAATCTGCCAGGTGTTTCACATAGGTCAACATCCATCTCACATTACTACCCGCCTTTGAGCTGACGCCAAAGTCTGCGTTATTGTCCCGGATAGCTTTACAGGTGGGGGATTTAGCTATTTTCTTTCTGGAGCCACCACCTTTTGTACGTACTATGTAAACGCCCTCCATGTCTTTTCGTGTGTAACAAGACATGTTACCCACGCTTCCGGTAAATGGGATCCCGCTCTTTAATATTGCCATAACAAGTTCTTTAAAAGGTTATAATGAGTATTCTAAAATACTTAAATTCTATATAAAAACCAAGAACAAAGCATATATAAAGCATACTTCTAGAAGGATGCTTTATATATGCTTCACATATGGATTATATATGGCTTATATATGGATTATACTCCTGATCACAAGCCTGTTAAGGCCTTAGAAGGAACCTTCTAAAAAGGACTAACACAGATGACTGATGGAAGAATTTTCCTTATTACATAGTTGGTTGTAATAATATGTGTATTGGCGGCGCTATTAACGAATAAACTATGTACTGTGAAAAAATTGTATGTAGCGGTAGCGCTTTAATTGACTCCGTAGGAGTCAATTAAAGCGGATATAAATATTGCTACCAACACGTCGCTCCAACGGAGCTAATTATGTTTTGTTATGAACACAGAATCCAACGGGGCCGTTTTATTTCCTGTTCCAGAGCGGATCAGCTTTCAATACTTTTTTATAAACACTGCAACTGGCAGCATGTGCACCGGGCAAATATCCTGCACTCATCAGAAACTCATTCACTATTTCTCCTCCTGTAAACCGGAACGTTTTTTTAAACAACTTTACCCATTCGGCTTTTGTTTTAGGATGATGCAGTTCCAGCCATTTTTCAAATGAGCCATGTTCCTTTTGTAATTGCAGGATAGTTTTGGCGTTTTCTATAGCTGCATTGATCTTCAGCCGGTTTCTGATAATACCGGGATCTGCTATCAGTCTTTCCCTGTCTGCCTCTGTATAAGCTGCTACCTTCTTAATATTAAAGTTGTCGTACGCTTTTCTAAACGTAGCTTCTTTCTTCAGGATGATTTCCCAGCTAAGGCCTGCCTGGTTAATTTCCAATACCAGCCGGCAAAATAATTCATTGTCATCATGAATTGGAAAACCATACAGATGATCGTGATATGGTTTATGTATAGCCTTTTTATCTTCAGACATATACTCGATTACACTGCAATAAGACATATCGTAAATTAATTAAAAGAATTTCTGAATTCGACCGGCGATAACTTTGTTTTACGTTTGAAGATCTTATTAAAAGACTGAGGATGTTCAAAGCCCAGTTGATATGCTACTTCTCCTATGGAAAGATTAGTTGTACTGAGTAACTCTTTCGCCTTTTCAATCATTTTATTGTGAATATGTTGTTGTGTATTCTGCCCTGTCAGCGTTCTAAGCATATCACTCAGGTAATGGGGCGTAACATTCAATTGATCTGATAACTGCTGAACAGTAGGTAACCCTGTCATCAGCGTTTTTTCGGTATCGAAATAAGCAGACAACAATTCTTCCAGCTTAATCAGTATATCATTATTAGCAATTTTGCGTGTAATGAACTGCCTGTTATAAAAACGTTTACTGTAATTCAGTAATAGTTCTATCTGCGAAACCATCACATCCTGACTGATCTGATCTATTGCTGTATTCAACTCATATTCAATATTCTTAAAGATACCGATAATGATTTCCTTCTCCTTCTCGGAAAGATGCAATGTCTCTGACACTGAGTAAGAGAAAAAACCATAGTTTTTGATATTCTTTCCCAATGGGAAATTCCTTATAAAATCCGGGTGAAACAAAAGTGTATAGCCTCCATAATCCGCTTCCGTTTCGACCGCTGAAATAAGCTGGTTAGGTGAAATGAAAGACAATCCTCCTTCATCAAAATCATAATAATTCTGTCCGTACTTCACCTTGCCTTTAAAATTCTTTTTATAAGAGATTTTATAGAAATTAAAGATCATCCCCTTAGAAATTTCGGTCGTATCTGCTGTAATTTCACCATAATCTACCAGGCTAACCAGCGGATGCAATGGCTTGGGTAAGCCTAATGCCTTATGTAATTCCGAAATGGAATTGAATATATGTGGTTGTTTCGCGGCTGTTTTCATATGCTAACAATTAAAGCATCAACCCCTTGAAGGGGTTATTGTACCAAGTTACTTATTGTTTCTAATTGTTTAGCAAAGGTCTGTTCTTATCAGGTGGGGGAGGTAGCCAAATGGGAGTATGTTGTAGCCAAAATGAAAAGTCCGGGGGGCATAAGATAAAAAGCAGAAAGTAAATTACTTTACTTTCTGCTTATAAGACGGGTGAGCCATATTAAAATAACAGCGCCTACCACTGCAATAAACAATGAGCCTATGATGCCATGGCCTATATGAATGCCCAGTTTCCCAAACAACCATCCACCGAACCATCCTCCTACAATTCCTAACAGGATGTCCACGATTATTCCATATCCATCGCCCCTCATTATTTGTCCGGCCAGCCAGCCTGCAACAGCGCCAATTATCAGTGCTAAAATCATATATTGTTTTATTTTGATACAATATACAACTTTTACATGAGTTTGCTCTTTAAAATGTTATCCTGTAAATCTTAGTATCCGATGCCGGTACTGTAACATTCAAACTGCCGCTCGCCGTACTTGTAACGCCTGTAAATAATTCTTTTACGGCACTGTAAGTAGCGGTGGGATTAAGGCCGATCCTTGCCAGGTTTATCGTGTATGTTTTAGCCGCCGAACCAAAATTGATAATGGCCAGGTATTGATAATTGCCGATGGTCGTTGTAAATAATTCATTGGGTTGATCTCCTGTATTTCCTTCTACCGGCTGGAAGGCTTTTCCGTTACCGTTTCTCGAAATATTCAGGAGGTCCTGGTTTTGCAGGAGAGATTGTGCGGTGGTAGTCCATGCGCCGGTAGTGGAATAATCATCGCCGGTGATCAGTGTTCCTGTAACGATACCGGAGGTCATTCTTGCCCTGTTTTCGGCCAGTGGTTCTGTGCTGAAAACGAGGTGATCGGCATCGATATAATTATAGATGTTCTTTTGCCACCATCCGTAGGTAGTACTATTAAGTGTATATCCTGTTTCGCTGATATCTTTATAGGCGTCACATGCAATGCGGCGCATGTTGACGTATCTGGCAGTGGCCAGGTTAGGACTGATGGCGGCGTAGGTCAGCATCGTGCCTGCCAGTTGATCTGATACATATTCCATCCCTTTTCTGAAGGCTTCCATCCCTGTATGAATAGTGTTATCATAATAGCTGTCTGCTTCCAGTGAGGCATGCGCCAGGAAATCGAGTTTGATCATTTCGAACCCACAGGCTTTGAATTTACCGATGAGGTATGCGATTCTGCCTTTGGTAGCGGGGTGGGTAGGGTCCATGGCCCTGGCGCCATCAAGATCTACCGGTGAGCCGTTTACTTTTGTCCAGCAGCTTTGATACTGGTAAGAAGTACCTTCTACGGTACCACCGGCATTTTTGCCCCAGTCGACAAATGGAGCCCAGTATATACCTGCTTTGAAGCCTTTGCTTTTACAATAGTTCACGAAAGTGGTGAGCTGACTGAAATCGCCTGTCCAACCGCCGGAAGCCAGGTTGTCCCAATAAGAATCGAGGTCGATGTACAGGGTGTTATCACTGTTTCTGAAGGTCGTGCAGTTGTTGGCGAAGAAGTCAACAACGGACGTCGCTTTTGCAAGAGTAAGATTCGACTGGACAGCCCCCCAGCTATTCCATCCAAAGGGAGTACCATGTGTCCAGGAGGAAACATACCGTGGTTCAGCGAGGGCGGTAGCACTGCCATAAGTTTCGAAAGCAGTTCTCCAGTCGCTTTCATAGTCTACGAATATCTTAGGCGATTTACAACTGGTACCACCTACGTTTACCCAGCCGTGTCCGCGTCCGTCGCGGGTAACGGTAGCGCTGGTGAAGCCCCCGAAGACGGTTAAGTTGGAGAGGGAGGACGCACCGTTGCCGGTAACGGTCACCCCTGTTTTCCAGGTAGTATGTTCTACAGAACCTACTATCAGGCCATTCCTGCTGGTATTATCATAGATACCGGTTACTTCTGCACCGGTGAAATTGGCAGAAGCCATTGACAACGCATTGTACCTTACCCAGGCATCATTATCAAAAGGAACGTTTAACGCCCTCATATCACCTCCGGCAGGTAATGTGACTTTTGCGGTGGTCAGCGGTGACATGCGGTAACAGTTAGAGCCGTTGCCGTTCAGCAATACTTCGGTAAAGAAGTAGTCCTTTCCGCTGTAGGTATAAAATACCTGTTGCATTTGCAGCAGTCCGCTGCCATTCATTGTGATGATGTGTTTAGTCCCGTTACCGAATGCATCTGTGATACTGGCAGATGAATAGGAGCGGCTGGTATATCCTGTGTAGCTGGAATAGGCAGCATCGGAATTACAGACAGCGTAGGCATCTTTAATGAGCTGTTTATTGCCGAAGGACACATTGTATGTACCGGTACTGAGATTATAAAAGATGGAGTTACCTGAACCGAAGGAGATGGTAACGCTTTGCTGTAATTTGATCTTGTCGATGTTTGGCCCATAACCTCCTTGTCCGTTATCCAGCCTGATGATGTTATTACCGGCATTCAGGGCCAGGTCTGTGGTAGTACTGTCTACGGTAGTCCATCCTCCGGAAGCTGCGCAGTTTATACCGGTATAGACGCCATTGTTTGGTGTGACGAAGATCGTACGTGGGTCGGCGGTACAATAATATATGGTGAGGGTATAGTTGCCCGCCACGTTAACGCTGACGGGAATGGAGACCATCCCGTTGGTAGGGCCGCCTAAGTAGCCGACCTGGTTGCTGCCGGAGCAACTACTACAGCTTTGTATGTTGGCTCCACCGGAAAGTGTACCGGATTCTGCTTCATATGTCTGAGGAAAGGCCGTGGAAACAAGCAACAAACAGAGAAAGGTAAAAAGGGTGTTTTTCATATTTCATGTTATTGGGTGAGGGATAGGTAGCGTTTTCAGGTTTTCAAATATAAGGATTTGGAAGTTCTTCCAATTTCAACAATGATGACAAGTATTATCCCTAGAGTATAACAGAGCATGTCTGTCCAGGAGAAGCTGGTACCTAATATAATGCAGGCTAATCTTGAATGCCGGAGGCCCAGCCACGCAATTATCCGGAAATATTGTAATATTTCTACCACGTAAGCAAACAGCAATACGGCAATGGCTGTAGGTATAATTGGGGTGTTTAAGCATGTTTTAACCATGCAGTAAACGAGTATTACTACCAGAAAGTCCCCGCCATAAGGTCTTATGAAGTTATCGTGCAGGTATAATGCAATCAATATTTCTGTTATGAACAGCAATATTGCCAGGATAAAATAGTTCTTATAAAAGTTCATGTATAAAGTGCTTTGAGGTGCAAAGTAAATATTATTATTCTGCATTTACAAATGCTATGAAAATAAGGCCCCTATAATAGATCCTATATAATAATCTTCTAAAAAAAACGGCCTTTCATTAATTATTCGTCAAGGTTTAAGATCCGTTAACATTCTGTAGGATTCTGTTAACAGGTTTTGTTAAGAAAACCCTATAATTTTAGGATGTTGAATAAAAATGCAGGGCTCTTTATATAAACCACTCATAAACAGGTCTCTCGGAGAGAAATTTCCTTGAAGGATGTAATGGAAAACAGAATCAGGATTTACAGCAGATCCAATTGTAGTACTATACCGAAAAAATGCAGGGGAAGTTTTAAGATTGTACCTATGGCCGTGGCTAGAGTTTAGATGTAATAATCGTCGAAGTAACTTTTATTAATTCAATAATGGGGATCGTAATAATGATTAATCAGCCAGAACAGTAACCGTCTTTTCATAACAGATCAGGATTAGAACAATTTCAATTCATCAATATATAATCTGCCGGCATTAGCTCTGCCGGGCGGAAGGGGGAATTTCATGCTTATTCGAAACACGTTACTCGACAGTAAAAACTTTTAATAGCCAAAATCAACTTGAATATGAAGATTTACAAATCAACCAAATTTAGTGCGGTTATCCTGCTGACTCTGATGGTTGCAATTTTCATGGGATGCTCTAAAAAGAAAGAGCGTGTCTATGAACTATTGCCTCCCGATCCGGAAATGGAAAAGGATCTTACCGAACTGGTAGTTAACCTGACCGTTAGTATTGAGAACGACGGCGGACCGACTGCAGGTGAAGGGTCTCCAAAATTGATCGACGGGGATCTTGATTCTAAATTCCTGATCCAGTCATTTGCTCCATCTTTCTACATCCAGGAAGAATATGATTCTGCTTATAGAATAGATGCCTACACACTTACTTCTGCCAATGATGCAGATGGACGTGATCCTAAAGACTGGACTATTCAAGGTTCCAATGATGCATCAACCTGGACTATCCTGGATACACAAACAGGCCAGCTATTTGACGCAAGGAAGAAAACAGTGCGTTATGAGTTCACGAACGCTGTTAAGTACAAGTACTACCGTTTTGCCATCACTGCGTTGAAAGGAGGTACCAGTGGACTTTTCCAGCTGGCTGAATGGCGTATGATCAGAAGACCGCAGCAATAAAAACATAACAACCTGTACCTGACATTCCTCTGGACCTGTTCAGCATACATTACTCTAATCAACTAACCAAAATTGGCTATGCTTAGAAATCTAAGAAAGTTTGTAGCGATAGGCAGCCTGTGTTTCCTGGGCCTGTCCATAACATCGGAGGTGCTTGCCCAGCAGTCCGAAAAAATTAAGATCACGGGTAATATCAAGGATGAACTGAGAGCAGTGATGCCTGGTGTTGCCGTTTACAACCAAAATACCAAAGGGGGTGCAACCACAGATGACAAAGGTAACTTTGCTATCGATGCAAGAAGAGGGGATACCCTGGTAGCCCGTTTGATCGGTTACGAACCATATATTATCGTCATCAACAAAACAATCGATTTTGATATTACACTGAAAGCTACTAACAGCAGTCTGAACGAGGTGGTTGTTGTAGGTTTCGGTCAACAGAAAAAGATCAGCCTCGTAGGTGCACAGTCTACCGTTAAAATGGAAGAGCTGAAACAACCGGTGGCTAACCTGAGTGCTGCACTGGCAGGTCATATCTCCGGCCTGGTTGGTGTACAGCGTTCCGGTCTTCCGGGTTCAAACGGCGCTGACCTCTGGATCCGTGGTATCTCTACCTTTAACCAGTCCGGTAACAGTGCTTCTCCTTTAATAGTAGTAGATGGTGTACAGGGTCGTGATATTAACAGCTTTGATCCTGAGGACATTTCTTCCTTCACCATTCTGAAAGATGCATCTGCCACTGCGGTATATGGTGTGGCTGGTGCGAACGGTGTTATCATTGTTACTACCAAAAAAGGTTTACCGGGTAAGACTAACCTGATGTTTAACTACAATCAGGGTATCACTTCTTTTACCAAGAAACCAGAGCTGACTGATGGTGTAATGTACATGATGCTGCGCAATGAAGCAGAACGTAATACAGGCCTCACGCCGGAGTATTCCAACAATACTATCAACGCTACTATTCTGAAAGAAGATCCGAATGTATATCCTAATGTAGACTGGATGAGCGCTATCTTCAATGATGTAAGTCAGAACAGACGTGCCAACTTCAGCGCCCGTGGTGGTACTGATAACACGAACTACTACTTATCACTGGGATATTATGACGAAACGAGTTTACTGAAAACAGATGCACTGCAAAGCTATGATGCATCTACCAAGTTCAAACGTTATAACTTCACTTCCAATATAAATTCAAACTGGACAAAGACGACCAAGTTTGATCTCGGTATCCAGGGTTATATCTCTTCTACCAATACTCCTGACGTAGGCCCTGAAGATGCATTCAGAAATGTAATGCAGACCAACCCTGTATTATATCCTATTATGTACCCGGGCAACCTGGTACCTAGTGTGAACTCACAGGGTGCACAGCCAAACCCTTACGCTCAGATTACGCAGACTGGTTACAGGAATACTTTCCAGAACCAGATCTATTCCAACGCACGTCTGACTCAGGACCTGAAAGCAATTTTGCCAGGGTTATCCGCTTACGGTTTATTCTCATTTGACGTATATAACTCGCACCAGATCCGCCGTTACCGTAACAGAAGTGCTTACCTGATCAATAAGGCACGTCCTTATAACGCAGATGGCTCTATCAACCTGAACCTGATCTCTAACGGTAGTGATGATCTGTCTTACGAACGTAGCAATAACTCTAACCGCCAGTTCTATGTAGAAGGTGCCTTGAATTACGATCATGATTTCGGTCCTAAGAGTCATCTGACTGCATTATTCCTGTACAACCAGCGCGAACGTGTGGAAGCATTTGCAAGTGACGTTACCAGCTCTCTGCCTTACCGCAGTATGGGGTTGGCAGGTAGAGGTACTTACTCTTATGATAACAAGTACTTTGCTGAAGTGAACTTTGGTTATAATGGCTCTGAGAACTTTGCACCAAGCCGCAAATTCGGTTTCTTCCCATCCTTTGGTGCTGGTTGGGTAATATCTAATGAAGCATTCTTCGCAGAAGCTAAAAATACATTCCAGTTCCTGAAACTGCGTTACTCTGATGGTAAAGTAGGTGATGGAGGTAATGGTGGCCGTCGTTTCGGTTACCTGACACTCGTAGCAACTAACCCTGGCGGTAGCGATGTAGGACTGGACTTTGGTAAGGCAGGTGCTACAATTGGCCGTAATGGTACGGTAATCACAGACTATGGTTCCAATGTAACCTGGGCTACTTCACACAAACAGGATTTAGGTCTGGAATTCAGAACACTGAAAGATCACCTGTCTGTAACAGCAGACATCTTCAAGGAAAAACGTTCCGGCGTATTCCTGCAGAGAGAATCATTGTCCTCTTTCGTAGGTCTGAACAGCGCTCCATGGGGTAATCTTGGTGTGATCCAGAACAAAGGGTTAGATGCAACTATCGAATTAACACCTGTTAAGATCGCCAGGAACATGACCCTGGATATGCGTGCAACTTTCAGTTACAACAGGGATAAAGTAATTGAAAATGACCAGCCTACCCAGCCTTTCGCTTACATGGAAAAACGTGGTACCAATTACAACTCAACTTTCGGTTATGTAGCAGACGGTTTGTTCATCGATCAGAACGATATCGACAAACATGCCAATCAATCAATATTCGGTACCGTTCATCCCGGTGATATCAAGTACAGGGACCTGAACAACGATGGTATCATCAATGCAAATGACGTACAGAGGATCGGTAACGGGGACGTACCAACTACCGTGTATGGTCTGGGAGTTAACGTTACCTGGAAAAACTTTTACATTGGCGTATTCTTCCAGGGTGTTATAGGTGCAGACAGACTGTTATCCGGCGATGGTATCATTCCGTTCAACAACAGTACTGGTCCTGAAAGAAGTAACCTGTTCGCAATCGCAGAAGACAGATGGACTCCTGAAAATCAAAACCAGCATGCATTCTATCCAAGACTTGCATATGGTAACGCTGCTAACAAAAACAATTCACAGACTTCCAGTTGGTGGGTAAAGGATATCAGCTTCCTGCGTTTGAAAACTGCTGATCTTGGCTATAATCTGCCAAAAGGTACGTTCAAAGGTATTGGTTTAAAGAATGCCCGTATATATGTACAAGGATTGAACCTGTTCTATTGGAGCAAGTTTAAACTGTGGGACCCTGAGTTAAATACAAGTAACGGTACTAATTATCCAAACACGAGATCTGTAAACTTTGGTGTTCAGGCTAATTTCTAAAACAAAGACATTGAATCATCGTATTGAGATCAGTGCATAAACAGTTTTAAATGAAAAGAGTTTTCTTAATATTAGCAGCCGTAATGGCATTAGGAGTAACCTCCTGTAAAAAGTATCTTGATCAGGTGCCAGATGATGTACTCACCATCGACGATATCTTTAAATCCAAAACAAATACGGATAACTTCCTGGCAAACATATACTACTATTTACCAAATGAACACGAACAGCGGTTCACCGGAAATGAGAACTCCGGACCATGGTATGCCGCTTCCGACGAATCGAAATACACCTGGTCTTTCAACTACACCAATGATATGAATGTTGGTGCATGGGCAAGCACAGATGATGAAGTAGCTACTTACTGGACCAATTATTACAAAGCGATCCGTAATGCTTCTTACTTCATTCAGAACATTGATAACGCAAATACGGTAGAAGTAAACGCGGGATTAAAAAAACAATATAAGGCTGAAGCAAGAGCATTACGCGCTATGTTCTACTTCTTCCTGGTACGTACCTACGGGCCGGTAATTATGCTGGGCGAAACACCGATAGACATTAACGCTTCTGCAGATGAACTAAAACTGAAACGTTCGCCGATGGATAGCTGTATCAGCTTCATCGTAAGTGAACTGGATAACGCAGCAGCAGACCTGGGAGCAGCTATTCCAGGCGGTAAAGAGTATGGGAGAATCACCAGCGGTATAGCTAAAGCCTATAAAGTTGAAGCATTGTTGCTGGCAGCAAGCCCTCTCTTTAATGGTAATACAGACTATGCCAACTTTAAAAATCCGGGAGAATCTGATGCGTTGATCACACAGACCTATGATGCAACAAAATGGGAGAAAGCCGCTACTGCCGCTCAGGAGTTCATTACTACGTATGTTCCAAGTCAGTATAGCCTCTTCAAAGTATCTGACGATGATCCTTTCGTAGCTGCTTACAAATCCTGCCGCGACGTAATGACCACTGAATGGAATAGCGAATGGATCTATGCCCGCGCTAACTCAGGCAGTTATATGCGTTACGACAGAACTCCTTTCCATGCGGGCTTGCCTGCCGATGAACATGGTGCAGGCGCAAATGGTGCTACACAGGCAATGGTAGATGCTTATTTTATGGCAAACGGTTTGCCTATTACTGCAGCAGGTTCAGGATATGTAGCTACTGGTTTCTCCAGCTTCCAGGCACCTTTTGATGATGCAGCAAGAAGCACCTACAACCAGTGGACAAACAGAGAGCCACGTTTTTATGTAGGCATTACCTATAATAACAGCTACTGGTTATACCAGACAGGTTCTGATCCGATCGTTACCAATATGGAGTTTAACGGTAACTCCGGCAGAGGCCAGAGTACTTCCGACGTTTCACCAACCGGTTACATCGTAAGGAAAGATGTAGCGGCTAATGATGACTCCCGTGGTGCATTATTGCTTAGATTAGCAAACATCTACCTCGATTATGCAGAAGCACTGAACGAATCAAATCCTGCCAGCGCAGATATCCTGAAATACCTGAACCTCATCCGTGAGCGTGCCGGTGTTCCTCAATATGGTACTACTATCCCTGCTCCGGCTTCACAGGCTGATATGCGCGAAGCTATCCGTGCAGAAAGAAGAGTAGAGCTGGCATTTGAAAGTGTTCGTTATTTTGATACACGCCGCTGGAAGATCGCAGAGACTACTAACAACGGTCCTATCTATGGTATGGATATGACTAAGAGCGGTACTGATTTCTATAAGAAAACAGCGATCGAAACACGTATCTTCAAACCAAAGGATTATCTCTTCCCGATTCCAAACAAACAAATCCTGATTAACTCCAACCTGGTTCAAAACCCGGGATGGCAATAATTCCGATCTAATCATTATAACCTCCATTCTGCATAGGGGCCGATCTGAAAAGACCGGCCCCTTTTTTATTTTGGTTTTAACATTGAGTTCATATTGCATCTTTATTTTGCGTTTCGATTAATATGTGAGACCCGACAGGAACATCTGTTGATGAAAGCCTGCAACCTATACCCATGTACTGAATACAAAGAGCAACAAAATCTGGTTTATTAATATTTTATCCCTTTACCTAAAATTCACAACCCTCATGAAAACACTTAACCTATGGATGTTAGGCTGCTGCAGCGTATTGCTGTTCACGCAGTGTAGCAAGCAGGACAATGAAGAATTGTTATCCCGTAAAGACAGCCGTCTGGCAGTAAGCTCCACTTCAGAACTGGCCTGTAATTGCCAGGAAAGCAGTACCAAACTTACCGGTGCTGATGCTGATGCATGGGCGAAGAAATTTGCACCTTTATTGAAATTTGATCAGGCTGCTCCTGATTATCCAACTTCTGTTGAAGACGTATGGGTTGCTACAAATCCTGCCAGTATCGTTTGTGGTGGTAAGTTGATCTTAACGAACAACACACCTCCGCGCAGCCTGATTTTCCCTACCTATTATGAAGTACAGGTACACCCAACAGATGCCAACAGGATCTTTGTTGACTACTGGTGGATTTACAAACGCCAGGAGAATTGTATCGGCAGCATTGGCGGTCATGATTATGATCTGGAACATGTAGTGGTACAGTTCAACAGATCTACACAGGCAGCTATTTCTGTTACTTATTTTCAGCATGCCGGCTGGTACACCAAGAAAGCGCAGAATGTAACTTCAAATGGCGCAATAGAAGTGTACGTAGGAAAGATCGCTCATGGCAGTTACCACTTCAGGAACACGATCAGCTTCATTGGTTACGCCTGCAGCTACTGGGGTGACTACAGAAATCCAAATGGTACAAAAGACGAAGCTGTTACCGGTAACAACTTATCACAGATCTCCTGCGATATCACACAGTTTAACTTCAGCGGTGGCTGGGGAGATCCTGGCTATGGTCCGTTATACCGCGACAGAGCTTACTGGAATTACACTGCCTGTAAAGGTACTGATGGTGCACTGGGTTCTGTAGATGGTTGCAGCCAGAGCGATTACAACAATACTACTTTAATTGGTAGTTTATAATGTTTGATTAGTTTAAGAAGCCCTGGTAACGTCACTGTTATCAGGGTTTTTATTTAATGTCGCAAAAGACCCCTTCTTTTGTCGCCTTCGCGTATCTGATGAGTGAATATCACGGTGTATGTTTGCATTATCAATTAAAAAATATCAACTATGGCAAATAGAACTGCAATCACCGTAGAAACTACCATTCAGGCTCCTGTAGAAAAGGTATGGAAATACTGGACAGAGCCTGCTCATATTCAGAACTGGACTTTTGCTTCCGATGACTGGCATGCGCCTTATGCAGACAATGATCTGAAAGAAGGTGGGAAATTTAAAACGACGATGGCTGCTAAAGACGGGAGTTTTAGTTTTGATTTCGGCGGCGTATATACAAATGTAGGAGAATATAAAGTGATTGAATATACGATGGACGATAGCCGGACGGTGAAAGTTAATTTCAGCAGCGATGGTAATGCTACTAAAGTTGTGGAGACCTTTGAAGCAGAAGATACAAATTCCATTGAAATGCAGAGAGGCGGATGGCAGGCTATTCTGGATAATTTCAGGAAATATACAGAGGCAAACTAGTGCCTTATAGCAGGCTGTTAAAAGTAACGAAGACACCCCGGGATGTTTTGCTGCAAAACGTAATGCATTTTGTAACAAAATATGAAAGGCTCCGTCAGGAGCCTTTTTAGTGTCTGCTAATACTTTTGACAGCCTGTTACCTTTAGGGTAGAACTTTTAATGGACTCGTAGATTGGCCAGAAGTTATGTTTACCGGTATTGAATAAAAACATAAGAAATCTGTTATCTTTAAATATATTAAAAGTAACCCAATGAGAAAATACTGTTTGTGGCTGATATTGGCGTTCTGCACCGCGCCGGCGTTCTCTCAGACCTATATCACACATGCTACCCTGATTAATGTAAATACCAGTAAGACAGATCCCGATCAGACTATTGTTATTGAAAAGGACCGGATTACAGCAACGGGGCCTTCCAAAAAGATAAAGATCCCGGCGAATGCTACCGTAATAAATGCCAGCGGCCAGTTCATCATGCCCGGCCTGACAGATGCCCATATTCATTTTTTCCAGAGCGGCGGATTGTATACCCGGCCGGATGGACTGAACCTGAATAAGGTATATCCTTATGAGA
Source organism: Chitinophaga oryziterrae (assembly GCF_009758125.1). Lineage (GTDB taxonomy): Bacteria > Bacteroidota > Bacteroidia > Chitinophagales > Chitinophagaceae > Chitinophaga > Chitinophaga oryziterrae. The sequence continues at coordinate 3,347 of NZ_WRXO01000015.1, read as the reverse complement.
AGGACCAGCAATGGGTGAAAGATCATCTGAGTGATCTGATGTCGCGTTACCTGGCTTGTGGGATTACTACGGTGATTGATGTTGGTGGCCCTTTCAGCAACTATGCTATCCGGGATAAAGCGAATGCGGATACTGCTTCTGTCACTGCATGGGTAACAGGACCATTAATATCTACCTTCCTGCCTCCTAACCTTGATAAGACAGATCCTCCCATTATTAAAGTTAATACACCGGAAGAAGCCCGTGAGCTGGTGAAGAAACAACTGCCTTATAAACCTGATTTTATCAAGATATGGTATATCGTGCTACCGGGGCAAACAGCAGAAAGTACCCTGCCTATCGTGCAGGCTGCAATAGATGAAAGCCATGCGCATGGGTTAAAGGTAGCCGTACATGCTACAGAATATGAAACGGCGAAATCAGCCGTTACAGCGGGCGCAGATATCTTAGTGCATAGTGTGGACGATAAGGTACTGGATAATGGCATGCTGGAGCTCTTAAAGACTAAAAAGACCGTTTATATCCCTACCCTGATAGTGTCTGAGAATTACAGGCGTACATTTACGCAGCAGTTCAATTTTACGGCACATGATTTTGCTTACGCGGACCCTTTTATGCTCGGTACCCTGATCGACCTTAAACATATCCCTACTCCCGTTGATTATAAAGTAGCCCGGACACGCTATCGTGTTCCTTCTGAAAAGGATAGTATGATGCTGGTGAATCTGAAGCTGGCAGAAGATGCTGGTGTACTGGTAGTAAGTGGTACGGATGCGGGCAATATCGCTACACTGCATGCCGCTTCTTTTTTAACAGAACTACTGGCTATGCAGCAGGCAGGGTTGAGCAACTGGGAAATCATCCGTGCTTCTACCATTAATGCCGCAAAGGGATTTGGGAAGGATAAGGATTATGGAAGTATTGAAAAAGGGAAAATTGCAGATCTGATATTATTAGAGAAAGATCCTGTACAAGATATTAATGCACTTGCGGATATTCATACGGTTATTCACCGGGGAAAGACATTTTATCCGCATCAGTTGCTGGCCGTGACTCCTGAGATACTGGTTCAGCAGCAATTGAATGCCTATAACGCACATGATATTGACGCATTCCTGCAACCTTACAGTGATAGTGTGGCATTATATGATCAGGCATCCGGTAAATTACTGATGAAGGGAAAAGAGCAGGTAAGATTGCGATATACTGATATGTTCAGTAAGCTGACGGAATTACATTGCCAGCTGGAAAACAGGATAGTACTGGGGAATACGGTTATTGACCATGAGAAAGTAACAGGTATGAGAAGTACGCCGGTAGAAGCGGCAGTTGTTTATACTATAGATAAAGGGAAGATCGTGAAGGTGTATTTTATAAGATAATCTGAATTGAATAAGTAGCTTTATGGTATGAAAACTGAAGAAAAGACAGATGTTTTGGTAAAGGTTCCTGAATCGGAGCTATTATCTTTGGCCTCTGTAAAATTAAAAGGTAGAGTACTGTTTCCTCAAAGGATTGAGGATGCAAAGAAGTATCTTAAAAATATTAAGGTCACTGCTCTTTAAGATATTCTTGAAATAGTTATAGTAAAGGCGCCAATTTCTGGCGCCTTTACTATTTATAACCTTGGATCAACTGGTTCACTTTCCAGTGATAATACACCAAATACACATTGGTGTATCTTTCCGAGTGGTTCTTTGTTGGCAAATCTTTGTAAACCTTCAATGCCCAATGTAAATTCTCTTAAAGCAAGAGAACGTTTGGCAGATAAGCCCCTGGACTTTAAACGGGTGAGATTTGCAGGAGTTGTATACTCTGGGCCGTATATGATACGGAGATATTCTTTCCCACGTACTTTCACCGCTGGTTGCGTCATCTTATCTTCGTTTATATGTATAAACTGGTAAGGCTTTACGACCATCCCTTCTCCACCTTTACCTGTCATTGATACCCACCAGTCTGTAGCTTCCAGTACACTCGCGGCATCCTGCAAATTGACTACTTTATATGGAGTCGCTTTTAGTATGGAGGTATCAGCTTCACAGATTTTTTTAATCTGTTCCATATGCCATCCATGATCCTGATCTGTCCAGGTTTTACCTGCTGTAGCCAGGATGTGAAATGGCGCCAGTTTATAATCATCCAGACTGTCAACAGGCCAGCAATATTGCTGGTAAGATTGTATGTATTGTGTTACCTGTTGTTGTTTGGTACTATACTTTTCTAACAGGGCATTTGCTTCGGGATTAATCCCAACAGCCTGTTGCAATTGTTGTACGGCGGATTGTAATGAATAGGTAGCTGCAGCTCCTACAGAGCCGTATTGTTTTTCCAGCAGGCTTTGTGCTTTGGCGCTCCATGGCATTAATTCAGCATCAAAACAAACCCAGTTTGTCTGAAACGCTTCATAAAAACCGGATTCTTCCAGTGCCGTATTTAACCGTTGCAGAAATGCCTGTTCTAATTCTTTGTCGTTAAAGAAGGCTCTTCCAGTGCGGGTATATATTATTCCTATTCCTTCATTTGTAATCCCGAAAGCATCTTTGATAACAGTTTCATTTTTTCCTACTATTACAACTGTTCTTGATCCCATATGTTTCTCTTCGCAAATCACTTTCTCTATACCAACATCTGCGTAATAGTCAAATGCTTCTTTGGGATGTTCGAGATAATCATCCAGTTTGCTGGTTTCTACAGGGCTCATTGTTGGTGGCAGGTAAATAAGCCATTTAGGATTCACTGCAAAACGGCTCATTACTTCGAGCGCTGCTATTGCATTTTCTTCACGGATAGTTACATTATGACCAAACCTGGTAGGTATGATATGTTTACCTGTGAAGTCACTGATGTCCAGGATATCGTCGTATTCCTGCTGTAAGTTGATGGTGGCATCAGCCGTGTAATAGAGCGGTCTTACTGGTTCGCAGTAGGTTGTTAATGCAGGTACGCTCACCAGTTGTTTTTCCGGATAACGCAGGGCGGTTAATTTGCCGCCGAATACGCAGCCGGTATCGATATCTATGGTCCTGTTCAGCCATTGTGCTTCCGGTACGGGCGTATGACCATACACAACATTTGCTTTGCCCTTGTATTCTGCCGCCCAGTTGTATCGTATAGGTAAGCCAAATTCGTCCGTTTCTCCGGTTGTTTCTCCATACAGGCAAAATTCCCTGACAGCGCCGGAGCCTCTGCCCTGCATTTCTTCTCTTATACCGGCGTGGGCAACAACCAGTTTGCCCTCATCCAATACATAATGACTTACCAGTTTGTCGATAAACTTTTTGGTCTCTTCCCTGAATTCGGGTGTTTCTTTTTCCAGTTGTTCTATGGAGTGCTGTAAGCCATGG
>NZ_WRXO01000014.1 GCF_009758125.1 Chitinophaga oryziterrae | reverse complement strand
CAATAATCTCAGCCTGGAAACACAACGGAAAACGATAGACCAGTACAGTGAACGGAATAAAGTACCCATAGTAGCCTACTTTGGCGGTTCTCATGAAAGTGCCAAGACAGATGGCCGTAAAGAGTTCCAACGCATGCTGGACTATATCAAAAAGAACAAGGGGAAGGTCAGGTACATCTATGTCTACGCATTGGATAGATTTTCCCGTACCGGAGGGGCAGCTATCAAACTAAAAGATGATCTACGGGAAGAATACGGTGTATTGGTAGATGCAGTGACCCAACCAGCAGATACCAGTTCCCCAAGTGGTGTATTGCAACAGGATGTACAGCTCATTTTCAGCCACCATGATAACCAGATGCGCAGGCTAAGAGCCATCACCGGCATGAAGGCTAAATTTGAGAAAGGCATCTGGATTACCAGACCACCACAGGGGTATGACATTGTCCGGATAAATAATGAGCGAAAACTGGTTGTAAACGAAACAGGTAAAAAGCTCCGTAAAGCTTTTATGTGGAAGGCAGGCGGAATGAAAAACGAGGAGATCCTGGAAAAGTTAAAGACAATGGGAATCCCCATGTACAAACAACAACTTACCAAAATCTTTAAAAGACCCTTTTATTGTGGATTGATCAATCATGGATTGTTAGAGGGAGAGATCGTAGAAGGAACACATGAAAAGCTGGTCAGTCGGGAGGTCTTCTTAAAAGTCAATGACATTAACGAGCAAAATACTGGTTATGGCGTACCTCACAAAAAGGAACAGGACGAAGTGCCGCTAAAGGTATTTATCAAATGCGATGCCTGCAGCCAGCCTTTTACAGGCTATGTGGTGAAGTCAAAGAATCTCTGGTACTACAAATGCCGGACAACCGGCTGTAAATGCAATAAAAGCGCTAAAACCATGCATAATCTATTTGCCGACTTATTAAGTCAATACGAGGTAAGGGAAGAATTTGCGGAATCTCTGCAATTAGCAATGGTTGACAGCTACCATGAGATGACGAAGGAGAACACAGCACAACATAAAATCCTAAAACTCCAGCTGGCAGAAATAGAGAAAAAGCTAGACAATATAAAGGAGAAGTACTATGGACTCAATAAAATGAACGAGGAAGACTTTGATAAATTCTCTCTAAAATACAATGAGGAGCTGGAAGCAATTATGAAGGAACTTGAAAAAACGAACTGTAGCATTTCGAACCTCGAAGAAAAGATAGCATCTGCCATTAATCTATCCGCCAAACTAAGTACAGTATGGCATTCCAGCGATACCACTATGAAAGAGAAATTGCAAAAGCTGGTATTTCCTGATGGAATCGTCTATGATCGCAAAAAAGAGGCATTTCGAACCGGGAAAGTAAATGTGGTTTTCGCTCAGATGGCTTGCCTGCAAAAGAAACTAGCAGGCAAAGAAAAAGGGACAAATCATACTTGTGATGATTTGTCCCTCTTGGCGGAAAGGAAGGGATTCGAACCCTTGATACCTTGCGGTATACACGCTTTCCAGGCGAGCCAGATCAACCACTCCTGCACCTTTCCGGTTGTTGATTTTAATACGGGATTGCAAAAGTAACCTTTCCGGTCATATTTCCCAAATTATTCCCAATCGTGATTTATAGGCGTCAGTTCGCCGCGAAGAGATGTTTCGATCATGCTCCTTGTTGCTTCAGGATCAAGTCCCTGGCCTAATACGAACATCAGTTTGGTGACAGCCGCTTCGAAAGTCATGTCATGACCACTGATAACACCAATCTGCTGGAGAGGCTGACTGGTTTCATATTTGCCCAGTTCTACAGAACCACCATCACATTGCGTGATGTCTACTACCAGTACCCCCTTGTCGGTGACCTTTTTAAGGCTTTCTATGAACCAGGGTTGTGTGTTGGTGTTACCGCTACCAAATGCTTCGAGCACTACGCCACGCAGTCCGGGAACGCTAAGGATGGCTTCCACCGCTTTGCGGGTGATACCAGGGTACATTTTCAGAACAGTGACGTTGTCATCCAGCTGTTTGTGGACTTTCAACGGTTTGTCCGGAACGGGCAATACGAACTGGGTTTTGTATTTGATGTCTATGCCCGCTTCTGCCAGAGGAGGGTAATTCATGGAGTAGAAGGCTTCGAACTTTTCAGCGTTATATTTCTTGGAACGGTTACCACGGAAGAGTGCAAAGTCGAAATAAATACAGACCTCAGGGACTACCACCTGGCCATTGTGCCGGGTAGAAGCTATTTCCATTGCGGTGATAATGTTCTCTTTAGCGTCTGTGCGGATCTTCCCGATGGGCAGCTGTGAACCGGTAAGAATGACTGGTTTTGATAAGTTTTCCAGCATGAAGGAAAGGGCTGAGGCTGTGAACGACATGGTATCTGAACCATGCAGGATAACGAACCCATCATACCGGTCGTACCGGTCTTCGATGATAGAGGCCAGTTCCACCCATATCTCGGGTTGCATGTCTGAAGAGTCTATAGGCGGATTGAAGGCATATACGTAAAAGTCAATGCCCATGCGGTATAGCTCCGGCAGATTGTTACGTATTTCATTAAACCCGATGGGGCGTAAAGCCTTGGTCTTTTCGTCGTAGATCATCCCTACTGTGCCCCCTGTGTAGATAATAAGGATCTTACTCATTGCTGCTGTTCCAAATTGGCTGCAAATGTACCGCCTTAATGGTTAGTTAGTTTTAAATAATTTCAGTGCATTACTTGTAGTAATCGCAGCTATCTCTCCTATTGTTAGATTTTTTACATCTGCAATCCTTTCCCCTATCAATGGAATGTATGCACTTTCGTTTCGTTTACCGCGGTAAGGTACCGGCGCCAGATAAGGAGCATCCGTTTCAAGGATAACATATTGCAGGTCTATATGTTCTAATAATTTATCCAGTCCGGCCTTCTTAAATGTCACTACTCCGCCGATGCCTAAGTAGAAACCAAGGCCGATCACCTCTTTTGCCTGTTCCAAGGTACCTGAAAAACAGTGGAATACGCCGGATAATCGCCCGTCCTGCAGGGCTTTTACTTCGTCTATGCACTCACGGGTGCTTTCCCGGGCATGGATAGAAACCGGTAATTTATATTGGCGGGAGAGGTCCAGTTGTTCGCGGAAGGCCTTGTACTGCTGTACGGTATAGGTGGTATCGTGGTAAAAATCGAGGCCAATTTCCCCGATAGCCTTAAAAGGGCGTTTTTCCAGCCATTCCCGTACAATACTGAGCTCCGTGTCTACATTTTCGTTCACATAACAGGGATGTACGCCCATCATGGGATGGCAAACTCCGGGGAACTGAGCCTCCAGGGCAAGCATTCCGGTGATGGTGCTGCTATCTATGTTAGGTAATAATAACTGGTATACGCCGGCTGCCAGTGCGCGTTCCACCATTTCTGTCCTGTCTGTCGCAAATTCCTCCTCATACAGGTGTGCATGCGTATCAATCCATTGCATATTTAAATATTAAATTTTTTTATAGGATAAGTAAATATATTATATTTGTATAATTTTAATATTATTGTCAGCCCCGTACAAAAGTACGGCCGGAAAACCTCTTTTTAAACTATACTATTCTATGAGAAGCTACTTTTGCTTTAACCGTATCCTTGCGGGGGTAATAGCCCTGCTGTTAATGGCCACTATTTTTTACGCGTGTACAAAAACTACCAGCGATGTGGCTCCCTCTAATGCTAACGATAATTTATCCATTGGCGCTGCTGCTGATCAGGCATCAGTAAGTGGAATATATGACGATCTGTTCAGTGTTGCTGCAGAGATCAGTGAAAGTGAAGGCTTAAGCGAAACCGGCCGTATATCCGGTAAGCATGATCTGACCAATAAACTGGGTCAGTGTTACACTGCTGAAACCGATGACGTTACTATCGATCATTGGCCTAAGACAGTTACTGTAAGCTTCGGTACCGGTTGTGCTGATGCTTCCGGCCGCACCCGTGCAGGTATAGTTAAATTTATCTTTACCGGTTATTTCCGTTATCCGGGTGCCACCATTACTGTTCAACCAGTTACTTATACCGTGAATGGTATCAGTGTTACCGGTACAAAAGTGATTACCAATGTAGGTACCAACGATGCATATAAATATACTACACAGGTTAAAAATGGTATGATCAAACTGGATACTGTTTATATGACCTATGGCAGCAATATCACGATTACTCAAACAGCAGGTGCTGGTACTACAGATGTTTCTGATGATATCTATACCTTCTCTGGTTCTGATACCCTCACTTACCCGGGTGGTAATGTTGCTATCACTACTGTAAGTGATTCATCTGCATTGGAAAGAAAGTTTGATTGTGCGTGGATTGGTAAAGGAAAGGCAGTATTAACACTGAATTCTATTAAAGCTACCATCGATTATGGTAACGGGGTATGTGATGACTCTGCCAGTATCAGCATCGGAGATAAAGTTAAACGCATAGGATTACCTAAATAAGGTAATCTGATAAAAATAACTACCCAGGTTCAAATCACCGGAAAGCGCGAATGCCAGTACGGAGTTTGGAACCTGGGTTTTCTATTTCTAATAAGGAATGGCTTCCATTGCCAGTTTTTGTTTACTGAAATATTCCAATACCCTTGGCAAACAATATTCTAAGCGGTCCCATGCCTTCGTACTGTCGTGAAACACTATAATAGACCCCGCCTTTGCTTTAAATACCACGTTCTGCACACATTCCTCTCCCTTTATACTGGTATCAAAATCAGCGCTTAAAACGTCCCACATAATGATCTGTGCCCGGGGGATGAGTTTCTTTACCTGTTTTATCTGAAAGGGAGTGATCCTTCCATAGGGAGGTCTGAACAGGGGGGAATTGATATATTTACGGGCTTCCATCACATTTTCCATGTATTTATCAGTATTGGTCTTCCAGCCGTTCAGGTGGTTATGGGTATGATTACCGGTGGTATGTCCTTCTTCCAGGATCTGCTGATAAACATTGGGGTATTCTATTACGTTCTTACCTATACAAAAGAAAGTGCCTTTCGCATTATATTTTTTAAGCTGTTCCAGTATAAATGGAGTGGCAGTAGGGTGTGGGCCATCATCAAATGTGAGGTACACCGATGGTTTTGCCGGGGATAAATTCCAGGTACAGCTCTTATATATTGTTTTAAGAAGAGCAGGTGTTTTAGTAAGATAGAACATGGAATGAAGTTACAATATTTTACCTTTGCGCTTATGCAACAACAGAAAGTTCGGGTACGCTTTGCGCCCAGTCCAACCGGCGGACTGCACCTGGGTGGTGTACGCACGGTCTTATTCAATTATTTATTTGCAAAACAGCATGGTGGCGAATTCGTGCTGCGTATAGAGGATACTGATCAGGCCCGCTATGTGCCGGGTGCTGAAGAGTATATTATCGAGTGCCTGCGCTGGTGCGGTTTGAATGCAGACGAAGGTCCGCATATAGGAGGCCCGTTTGCCCCTTACAGACAGAGTGAGAGAAAAGAAACGTACCGCCAGTTTGCAGAACAGCTGGTAAAAAACGGGTACGCTTACTACGCCTTCGATACTACGGAAGAGCTGGAAGCGATGCGCGCTAAACTAAAAACACCAGAGAACCCCTCTCCGCAATATAATCATGCTGCGCGTTTGCAAATGCGTAACTCTATCAGTCTTTCTGCAGAAGAAACGGCTGCATTGCTGGAAAAAGGGACCCCTCATGTGATCCGTATAAAGATGCCGGCCAATGAGGAAGTAGGTTTTACCGATCTGATACGTGGTCATGTACAGTTTAATACGGATACTGTTGATGATAAGGTATTACTGAAAGCGGATGGTATGCCTACCTATCACCTTGCGGTTGTGGTGGATGATTACCAGATGAAGATCACACATGCTTTCCGTGGGGAAGAATGGCTGCCTTCTGCGCCGGTACATCTGCTGTTGTGGAAATACCTGGGATGGGAGTCCGATATGCCGGAATGGGCGCATCTGCCGCTGATCCTGAAGCCTGATGGCCATGGTAAACTGAGCAAACGTGATGGCGATCGTTTAGGCTTCCCGGTATATGCCATGAACTGGACAGATCCTAAGACAAATGAGATCACCAAAGGATTCAGAGAGATCGGATTCCTGCCGGAAGCATTCCTGAACATGCTGGTAATGTTGGGATGGAATGATGGTACAGGCAAGGAGATTTTCTCCATGCCTGAAATGATAGAACGTTTCTCTTTAGAGCGTGTTCATAAATCAGGCGCTAAGTTCGATTTCGAAAAAGCGAAGTGGTTCAATCATGAATACATTGTAGCTACCGATAATGATAAACTGGCGGAATTGTTCCTGCCTGTGCTGAAAGAGAAAGGGGAGAATGCCAGCCTGGAATATATTTCCAAAATAGCTGGAATGATCAAGGAACGTTGTCATTTTGTAAATGAGATATGGGACCATGGATTCTTCTTTTTCCAGCAGCCTAAGACATATGATGTTGCCGCAGTAAAACCTAAATGGAGTGCTGAGAAAACACAGTTCTTTATGGACTGGGCATCTGTGCTGGAAACAATGTCTGATTTTTCTTTAGAGACAATAGAAGAGAGTTTCAAGCAATTGGCGACTTCTATGAATATTAAAGTAGGAGAGCTGCAGTTGCCTTTCCGTATTATGTTGTGTGGCGGGAAGTTTGGACCTACGGTATTTAATATCGCAGAGACGCTGGGGAAACATGAGACGATAGAAAGAATAGTAAAAGGATTAGATGCGATTAATGCATAAATGAAAAAGTCCGGCAAGTGCCGGACTTTTTTTTACTTAATTCTTTTTCACTTCTTTCGCCCAGGCATCTTTCAATGTTACCGTTCTGTTGAAGATTGGTTTCTCCGGAGTGCTATCCGTATCTACACTAAAGTAACCTTTGCGTAAGAACTGTAAACGCTCACCGGGTTTGGCATTTACCAGTCCGGGTTCTATGAATGCATTTGGAATGATCTGTAAGGAATCAGGATTGATATACGATTTGAAATCACCTTCTTCACCATCTGGATTTTCTACATTAAACAAACGGTCATACAGCCTGATCTCCGCAGTAGCAGCATGTGCTGCACTTACCCAGTGAATCGTCCCTTTTACGGTTAATCCGCTGTTATCACCACCGCTTTTACTTTCGGGAAGATAAGTACAATAAATAGTTGTTATCTCTCCGTTCTCATCTTTATCAAAGCTCTCTCCTTTAATGATGTAAGCATTCTTTAAGCGTACTGCCAGGCCTGGTCCCAGTCGGAAGAATTTCTTAGGAGGATTCTCCATAAAATCTTCGCGCTCTATGTATAAAGTCCGGCTGAATGGCAACATACGGCGTCCTGCTTCGGGATCTTCCTGGTTATTTTCAGCAGATAACTCTTCTACCTGGTCTGCAGGATAGTTGGTGATGACCAGCTTCACAGGGTCCAGTACTGCCATTACACGATTGGCTGTTTTATTCAGCTCCTCACGGATACAGAATTCCAGCAGGCTTACATCGATCAGGTTATCACGTTTCTGTACGCCTATACGTTCGCAGAAAGTGCGGATACTGGCAGGTGTATAACCACGGCGGCGTAATCCGCTGATGGTAGGCATGCGGGGATCATCCCAGCCACTTACAAATTTACCCTGCACCAGTTGCAGCAACTTACGTTTACTCATGACAGTATACGTAAGGTTCAGCCTGGAGAATTCATACTGATGGGAAGGGAAGATGCCCAGTTGTTCTATAAACCAGTTATATAAAGGGCGATGTGGTATAAATTCCAGTGTACAGAAGGAGTGAGTGATCTTCTCTATGCTATCGCTTTGTCCGTGTGCAAAGTCGTACATCGGATAGATGCACCATTTATCACCGGCACGGTGATGGTGTGCATGCTTGATGCGATAGATAATGGGGTCGCGCATGTGCATGTTGGGAGATGCGAGGTCTACCTTTGCACGTAATACTTTTTCCCCGTCTTTGAACTCACCGTTACGCATACGCAGGAACAGGTCCAGGTTCTCATCTATACTGCGACTGCGGTATGGAGTAGGAGTACCCGGTGTTGTAGGCGTACCTTTTGACACAGCGATTTCATCTGCGGATGAGTCATCCACATAAGCCAGATCTTTCTTTATCAGTTGTACAGCAAATTCGTATATCTGTTCAAAATAGTCGGATGTATGTAGTTCCTGCGCCCATTGGAATCCCAGCCATTGGATGTCTTGTTTGATAGAATCCACATATTCGATGTCTTCCTTAACAGGATTGGTATCATCAAAGCGCAGGTTGGTCTGGCCATTGTATTTTTTTGCCAGTTCAAAGTTGAGGCAAATAGATTTGGCATGACCAATATGAAGGTATCCATTGGGTTCAGGAGGGAAGCGGGTAAGCACCCTGCCGTCATTAACACCGTTGGCAATATCTTCTTCTACGATCTGTTCCAGAAAATTCAGGGACTTTTCTTCACTCATATAGATTATATATTTCGGACGGCAAAGGTAGTAAAAAGTCCAGTAGTCCCCAGATTCATGGTCTGTGGGCTAAAAAATCCTAAATTACAGCCCTTAAGAACCCAAACGTTATGGAGAAACCCCTGAATCGCCCGGTGCGGGTATTGGTAGCTAAAGTGGGCCTGGATGGCCATGACAGAGGCGCTAAAGTGATAGCGGCAGCGTTGCGCGATGCCGGTATGGAAGTTATCTATACAGGTCTGCGGCAGACTCCCGATATGGTGGTGAATGCGGCCCTGCAGGAAGATGTGGACGCCATCGGTGTCAGTATCCTGTCTGGGGCACATATGACGGTATTTCCCCGTATCATGGCCCTGATGAAAGAGAAAAAGATGGATGATGTACTGCTGACAGGCGGGGGCATTATCCCGGAAACGGATATGAATGAACTGAATGAATTAGGCGTAGGAAGACTGTTCCCTCCCGGTACCCGGACAGAAGATATTGCCATTTATATCAGGGAATGGGTGGCGGCTCACAGGGATTTTTAAAATCTTTGTAACCTTTTCAGGGATTAGTCGTCTTTACAAGATATAATCATCCAATAACAGTTATGAAACTCTACCTATTGCCAGTATTACTGTGCCTGTTGCAGTTAACCGCCTTTTCACAGGATAAAACAGATTCCACGGTGACCATTACCGTGGAAGAAGATATTACTATTACCCATAATAACAGGTCTTACATGACCTGGGGTGGAGATGGTGCATTATTATCGTTCGGGAATATTAAATATGCGGGTGAAAGTGTCCATAACATTCCGCGTTTTACGTTATTCTTTAATGTCGGTAATAACTATAACTATGATATTGATAAGCATTTTGGCATTTTTACCGGTTTGAATATTAAAAATATAGGGTTAATTACTAAAGAAAATGACTCTGTAAAGTTGAAGCGCCGTGTATACACAGTAGGTATTCCACTGGGTATTAAAATAGGAGACCTCAGAGGTGGCACTTTCTTCTTTGCCGGTGGGTCTTATGACCTGGCTTTTAATTATAAAGAAAAAACGTTCCTGAACGGAGATAAAAGACACAAATTTAATGAGTGGTTCAGTAATCGTACACCTTTACTGATGCCTTCTGTGTTTGCAGGAATCCGTTTTTCTCCGGGTTTTGGATTGAAAGTGCAGTACTATCCTAATAACTTCTTCAACAGGGATTACAAACAGACCATTAATGGTGTAACGACCCAGCCTGCTAAAGATGTAGAATCCAAAATGTTCTTTGCAACGATCAGTTATGATTTTGGAAAAGAGATATCTCATCCTTCGGCCAAAGTACATTGGGAACGCAAGACCAAACATTGGGAAAAGAAATAAATAAAACATTTATAATCATCTGATCCGGCTTCTCGTGAGGCCGGATTTTTTGTTGAATAACATTGTCCTTTTTATGGCTTAAATTAGTCCTTCCAATAAAACCGCGTTACCATGTATCAGACTATTCGTACAGAACTCACCGATAATATTTTCTTCATTTACATTAACAGACCGGATAAGATGAATGCGCTGAATCAGCAGGTGATGACAGAGCTGGCGCTGGCTGTAGATGAGATATATACCAACAATGAGATCAAAAGCGCAGTTATTACCGGTACAGGGGAAAAGGCGTTTGTAGCAGGAGCTGATATTGGAGAATTCCTGACCGTATCAGCAGTACAGGGCGCTGAACTCGCTAAAAAGGGACATGTTGTTTTTAAACGTATAGAAGATAGTCCGAAGCCTATCATTGCAGCGGTAAATGGGTTTGCACTGGGTGGTGGTTGTGAACTGGCTATGGCCTGTCACTTCCGTATTGCATCTGCCAATGCGAAGTTTGGTCAGCCGGAAGTGAACCTCGGACTGATTCCTGGTTATGGGGGTACACAGCGGCTTACTGCCTTGATTGGCAAGGGGAAGGCGATGGAACTGATGATGACAGGAGATCAGATCAATGCCATGGATGCACTCGGCTGGGGACTGGTGAATCATGTAGTTGCCCTGGATGAACTGATTTTCAAGGCAAAAGAGATATTGGCAAAGATCCATGCAAAGGGACCGCTGGCCATTGCCAGGGTCATTAAATGTGCCAATGCCGCACTGGATAAGGATATAGATGGTTATGAACTGGAGATAGAAGAGTTTGGGGCCTGCTTTGCCACAAAGGACATGCAGGAAGGTGCAGAAGCATTCGTACAAAAAAGGCACGCGAAATTTATAGGAGAATAGCTAGGTTTGTACCGCAAAAAATTAAGTATATGGAATATAGAATAGAGAAAGACACGATGGGCGAAGTGAAAGTGCCGGTAGACGCTTACTATGGTGCTCAGACACAACGATCTATCGATAATTTCAAGATTGCCCAGGATATTAACAGGATGCCTAAAGAGATTATCAAGGCATTTGCTTACCTGAAAAAGGCTGCTGCACTTACTAACCTGGATGCAGGTGTACTGTCTGCAGAAAAGGCGACCCTGATAGGTAAAGCCTGCGACGAAATTCTTGCCGGTAAACTGGACGACCAGTTCCCGCTGGTGGTATGGCAGACCGGTTCCGGTACACAGTCCAACATGAACGTAAATGAAGTGGTAGCTTACCGCGCTCACGTGATCAATGGCGGACAGCTTTCTGATAAAGAAAAAGTGATACACCCTAATGACGATGTGAATAAATCACAGTCATCCAACGATACTTTCCCTACTGCTATGCATATTGCGGCGTATAAAATGCTGGTGGAAGTAACCATTCCCGGCATTACCAAACTCCGTGATACACTGGCTGCAAAGGCGGTTGAATTCAAACATATAGTAAAGATCGGCCGTACCCATTTTATGGACGCTACGCCGTTAACACTGGGTCAGGAAATCAGTGGATATGTATCCCAACTGAACCATGGTCTGAAAGCGATCAACAATACACTGGAACACCTGAGCGAACTGGCTTTGGGTGGTACTGCGGTTGGTACCGGTATCAACACGCCAAAAGGATATTCTGAGAATGTAGCGCAGAAGATTGCGGAGTTAACAGGACTTCCTTTTATTACTGCTGAGAATAAGTTTGAAGCGCTGGCGGCTCACGATGCTATCGTGGAAGCTCATGGTGCGTTGAAGACCGTAGCAGTGAGCCTGATGAAAATAGCGAACGATATCCGTATGCTGAGTTCCGGTCCACGTTCAGGTATCGGAGAAATCCATATTCCTGATAATGAGCCAGGATCTTCCATCATGCCGGGTAAGGTGAACCCTACTCAGTGTGAGGCGCTGACTATGATCGTTGCACAGGTACTGGGGAATGATGTTGCGATTAATATTGGTGGTGCTACCGGTCACTTTGAACTGAACGTGTTCAAGCCGGTGATGATCTTCAACTTCCTGCATTCTGCACGCCTGATAGGTGATGGTTGCGTGAGCTTTAATGATAAATGTGCAGTAGGTATTGCGCCTATCGAAGCAAATATCAAGAAGCACGTTGATAATTCACTGATGCTGGTAACGGCGCTGAATACAAAGATCGGCTACTATAAAGCTGCTGAAATTGCACAGACTGCGCATAAAGAAGGAACTACCCTGAAAGAAATGGCGGTTAAACTGGGTTATGTAAAACCTGAAGAATTTGATGCCTGGGTGAATCCGATCGATATGGTGGGAGAGATTAAATAAGAGATTTGATTTTGGGGTGCAGGGCTTCGCCCTGCGAAACCTCTTCAATTTTTAGAAAAGTTATAAAAGAGAACAGCCCCGGAAATTTCCGGGGCTGTTCTCTTTTTATTGTATGTGATGAACGAGTGTTGTAATGATGGTACGGAGACTTAGTAAGATGATCAGTATTCCTACCATGATCATCATCGGTTTGCGTTTGATCTTCCTTACCAGCAAGGCTGCAAAAGGAGATGCGATCACGCCCCCGATGATAAGACCTATAATAACCGGCCAGCCGGTAATAGCGCCAAACAGGAGGAAAGTACCCGCACTGGCAAAAGAGATAAAGAATTCAGCTGCATTTACAGAGCCGATAGTATAATGAACGGTACGTCCTTTACTTAATAAGGTAGAAGTAACGATTGGGCCCCATCCGCCGCCACCGATAGCATCCATGAAACCACCAAACAGCGCCAGGAACCCCAGTCTTTTTGTTTTGCTTTTAGCTTTCTTTGCCTGGAATGCTTTGCGGAGAACGATGATACCTAATACCAGCAGGTAAGCACTCATGTATGGCTTGATAAACTCCCCATCTATTTTTTTAGAGAGAAGATAAGCGCCTGTTACAGACCCAATGATACCCGGTATTAAAAGATATAAAAAGAGTTTCTTGTTTACATTACCGAAACGGAAGTGAGAGATACCGGAGGCTCCGGTAGTGAATACCTCTGCTACGTGTACACTTGCACTGGCAATAGCCGGAGGAATGCCAAGTCCCAGCAGCAGGGAAGTAGAAGTAGCTCCGTAAGCCATGCCCAGGGCGCCGTCTACCATCTGGGCCGCTAATCCCACACAGATATAAAACAGTACTTCCCTGGTAAAGAGGGAAGCGGTAAAATCATAAATGCGCGTATGGGTAGCATCAGAAGTATTGTAGTAATACAGGATACCTGCACCCGCTAACACCGCCACGGCGATAAGTGCTATCAATACCCACAGGGCAGGTTTCTTACGGTTCTCTTCGTTCACCAGGTTGATAAGGACCTCCTGGCGAGCTTCTGTAGCCGTCTGTCTCTCAATCTTCTCTATTACCTCGTTATGCGACATGTATTAATATTATGTAGTCTAGTCTATAGATATTATAGACTAAGGTAGGGTGAATAACTTGGATATCCAAATGGAAAGAAAAAAAGAGAGCGGCTGCTCTCTTTTTTTCTTTATCTGTTGAATGGAAGATCGTAAGTAATTGCCAGATAGTAGAGACCTTTTATGGTAGGACCGCCTACGTACTGGAAGTAAGAGGAGTTAAAGATATTGGAACCACCCACTTTTACTGAAGTATGAAGCTTTGGTAATCCGTAAGTTACCTGGGCATCTACTGTGCTATAGGCAGGTACATCACCATTACCAAAGAGGTTCTGCCAGTAGAAATTATCCTGCCAGTGCCATACTACGTTGAAACCAACATTTTTAACTATCTGCCTGTTACCGATGCTCACATTTGTAAACCATTTTGGTGTGTTAAAACCAGGGATCAATGCATCATCTTTGGTTTTATCCTGTGCCAGTGTGTTATAGTTGGCGTTACCGCTAATGGTAAATGTTTTGTAGAAGTTGTATGTTAAGCCCAGTGCAAAGCCATAGTTCTCAACAGTAGACTTACTGTTTGTCCATACACGGTAGCGGTTCTGGTATTGTTTATCATACATCTGGTCCAGTACGGCCTGTGTTTTATCGTTCACATTACCTGTTTGTGGAACCGCTACTTCAACCTGTCCTATGAAATGCTTATAAGAGTTGTAATAACCGTCGATATCAACAAATAATTTGTTATCAAACAATACGCTCTTATAGCCTGCTTCGAATGAATGGATCTGTTCAGGAACGATAGGGTCCAGGTTAGCTACTTTCAGGATACCTGCATTTGCCACCTCTGCCTGTGCGCGGGTGACAGAAGGATCTGCATTGGTAGCTTTGTTAACGGCCGTAGTAAATGCTGTAGCGCTGGAAGTAAGGAAAGAGTTCTTGAAATAACCCAGTCCCTGTTCAATAAATGCCAATCCACCTACACGTCTTACGCCACCGTTATTAACAAAGGAGTAAGCTTCAAACAGGGAAGGGAAACGGAAACCGTTCTGCCAGGAAGCCCTGAAATTATGACGCTGGTTAGGCGTAGTGAATACCGCAGCTATGCGAGGGTTGAATTTGCCCTCAAACTGCTGGCTCTTATCATAACGAAGGGAACCTGTCAGTTTTAGCTGGTCGTGCAGGAAGAGTTTACCCAGTTGAACGAATCCGCCTACTTTCCCGTACCAGATGTTTTTACCTCCCGGTGTATTACGATCTGCCAATGCTTTTGTGAAGTCTACGAAGTTGTTACCGTCTGGTATGATTTCGTAGGTACGGTAGTCTGCACCGGTCAGTACGTCCATGAAATGAATGTATTTACGCAGGTTCCAGGTACCTTCCACATGATAGAAGTGGCTCATTTGCAGCAGCGCAGCGCCCCCGCTCTTGTTGGTGCTGTCTTTGGAAGTAGGGTAGATATCCCAGTCGTTGATGCTTTTGATCTTGGCCAGTTGTCTGTTGAATTCCGGCGTACCGGGAGTCCAGCGGCCATTATCAGCAGCGGCACGTGCAGCACGATGTGCTGCCGCAATGTCTTCACCGCTGGTCAGTGCATTGTTGAGGGCAGTGGTATAATCCTTCTGCCACACTTTATCTGTTTTGAAGGATTTTTCCAGGTTGTCTGCCAGTGGGTTCATATTATATGAGTCTCCTGTATTTTCCAGGGACACATAAGAGCGCAGGGTGAAATCTTCTCCTACCAGTTCCAGTTTATGGTTCTGTACCAGTACGTTTTTCAGACCGATACGGTTACCACGCTGGAAGAAACCGTCCATTTGTCCTACCCTGTAAGCGTATGATGCTTCCAGTTTAGGTTTTATTTTATAATGGAGAGATCCGTCGAATTTGATATTCTTTACGGTGTAATCACCTACCAGGTCTTTTTCCCAGTAGCCGGTGCGGGATACATTGTAAGATTTCCCGTTTTTATCTGTGATAGGGAAAGTGCTCTGATCCGCATATTTATTCCAGGCATCATTAGCTACGTTGTTAGCGCCCACCAATGTTGGAAAGTCGGGGTTGGCTTTGGTGCCGGGGTTAAAGTCCTGGTGACTATCCGCATACCAGTCGGTCCCCTGCATATAAGAGAAATTCACTTTAAATGCCCAGTGGCTGTTGATGGCCTGTGCATAACGAACGGCCGTTTCAGTGATGGGTTTGGGAGAACTGCCGCCCCCATCAAAGTGGTTGAAGGCCAGTTTCTGGTATACGCTTACACCCTGGTACTGAAAAGGGTTCTTGGTGATAAGGTTAGACATCCCGTTGATAGCGTTCATCCCGTAGAGGGCAGAAGAGGCACCGGGAGTTACTTCTATGCTTAGGATATCCAGTTCCGTGGGCCCTATGGCATTACCTAATGGAACGCCCAGCGTTGCTGCCTGGTTGTCTACCCCGTCTATCAGCTGCATAAAGCGGAAGTTATTGGGTACATTAAAACCGCGGGTGTTGAAGACTTTGAAGGTAAGGCCGCCTGTGGTCATCTGTACGCCTTTGAGGTTACCGATGGCATCGTAGAAAGAAGCTGCCGGTGTTTCTTTTAAAGCACGGACGTCCAGCTTTTCAATGGCTACGGGCGACTTTAACAGCTTTTCCGTCTGACGGGAAGCGGATACCACCACTTCATTCACCAGCAGGGATTGTGTCACCATCTGGATCTGCAAACGGCTGCTGCTGTTCTTTACTTCAAACTCCTGGGGTTGATAACCCAGCAGGCGTACTATTATTTTCAACGGAAATTTAGTGTTGGCCGTGATCTCAAAGTGACCGGTACTATCAGTAAAGGCTCCAAAGGAAGTTCCTTTGATCTGTACAGATGCGCCACCCAGCTGTTCGTTCTTGTCGCCGGTGATCCTTCCCCCGATAATATAAGAACCGTTTAGCTGGGCCTGTACCAGTAATGGTAATAGCAGGGTCAGCAGAAACAGGTATGATATACGTATAGGAAGCTTAATTATGTTCATATAAAGTCTGGATAAGAATTGAGTGAAATTGGTTGTCACAGGGGCGAAGCGCTATTTGTTACAACAACATCGTATAATAAAAGTGTTCATTACTCATTTTATTGGTGGTCATAATTATACAATTCTATTAGTCTATAGAATTTGTGGACAAATGTAATAAGGGAATTTTATCTTTCAAAGAAAACGTTAAAATAATGGCAATAAAAAAGGCTTTCAGGTGGTTTAATACCTGAAAGCCAATAATATAAGAGGGAGATACTTACTTAGTAACGGGTAGCTGTTCCTGTGCCGCCAATTTCTCGTGGTGTTTGCCAAAGAAACGTTTCTGGAATACCAGGATGGAGATTACGCCTACAGAGATAGCCGCATCAGCTACGTTAAAGATGGGGCGGAAGAAAATAAAGTAGTCGCCGCCTTTAAAAGGGACCCACTTAGGCAGATAGCCTTCATAGATGGGGAAATACAGCATATCTACCACATTACCATGCAGAAAGGTGCCATAACCACCACCTGGTGGCAGGAATTTAGCTACTTCATAATAATTGGTGGCGGAAAAGATCAGTCCGTAGAACATACTGTCTATCAGGTTACCGGCAGCACCGGCCAGGATCAGGGAACCGCAGATAAGCAGTCCTGTGCCGTAACCCTGTGTTACCAGCTTCTTCATATAGCGGAAGCCTAATACTACAGCGGCAAGGCGGAAAAGAGTCAGGACTACTTTACCGGCGTCGCCGCCAAATTTCATTCCGTAAGCCATACCGTCATTTTCAATGAAATGAATGCGGAACCAGTTAGGGAAAATGTTGAATTCCTGGTTAAAGTTCATGTGGGTTTTGATCCAAAACTTCAAAGCCTGGTCTATAACCAGCACCAGCACTACTATCCAGATTACGTGACGATATTTCAAAGGAATAAATTTTGTTAAAAGTACTAATAATGTGCAAAATCGTAATTTCTGGTCATTCCTGGAAATATACCCGCTTCACACGCTGAGAAATTCCTGTTAATATTTCGTAAGGGATGGTTTCTGCCCAATCAGCCAACTGCTGCACCGGCAATCCTTCCCCGAAAACAATTACTTCATCTCCTTCGGCTACATCCGGGATATGGGTGACGTCCAGCATCAGCATATCCATGGCCACTATACCTGCTACGGGAGCTAACTGCCCTCGTACCAGCATTTTACCTACGCCATTACTGAGGCGGCGGGGATATCCGTCGGCATAACCGATGCGTACGGTCGCTGTAACAGAAGGTCCTTTGGCCACCCATTTACCACCATAACCTACTGTTTCACCTGTTTCCAGGTGTTTTATCTGGGCGACGGTCGTTTTGAGGGTACTTACAGGACGCAGTTGCATTTCATTGCTGCTGTCTATGCCATACATACCTATGCCCAGGCGAACCATGTCCAGCTGCAAATTGGGATGGCGCAGGATAGCAGAACTGTTTGAAATATGCCGGATTACCGCATTGCCAAGTGCTTTCTGCAGTTCATGGCTCATCTCAAAGAACAACTCTCCCTGTAGTTTGGTGAAGAGGTCTTTTGAAGGGTCTTCACTGGCTGCCAGGTGACTGAATACAGATTTTACTTTCAGGTATTCATTGTCCGTGAGCCGTAATGCCAGCTCGGGAATATCTTTTTTCTCAAAGCCCAGGCGGTGCATGCCTGTATCCAGTTTAATATGGATAGGGAAATTGGTTTTACCGGAGATGATCACTTCTTCTTCGAACTGTTGTAACAGGTGAAGAGAATAGATCTCTGGTTCCAGGTTCCATTGCAGGATGGCATCAAAGGAACTGGGTTCCGGGTTCATAACCATGATAGGCATGGTGATGCCGGTCCGTCTCAGTTCAACGCCTTCGTCTGCATAAGCTACGGCCAGGTAATCAATGCCGTGGAACTGTAACAGGTTGGCTATTTCGAAGCTGCCGCTGCCATAAGAAAAGGCTTTTACCATGGCCATTACTTTGGTAGATGGCTGGAGTAATGCCTGGTATTGTTTGATATTATGGGAAACCGCACTGAGATTAATTTCCAGTATGGTCTGATGTACTTTTTGTTCCAGGAGTTTGCCGATGCGTTCGAATTCGAAGATACGGGCGCCTTTCAGCAGGATGGTTTCATGCTGGAAATCCTGGGAGTTGAAGCTTTGTATAAACTCTTCTGTGGTGAGGTAAAACTGGCTTTTCAGGTCGGTGATCTGCTGGAAGCTCTTTTTCTCTCTACCTATATTTTTACCGATACCAATCAGTTTATTGATGCCTTTTTGCTGCAGCAGGCTGGCTACTTCTTCATAAAGAGTGGCATCACTCTTACCACTTTGCAGGATATCACTGAGGATCACTGTAAGAGTAGGGTGCTGATGCTGTTGTTGTAAGAAGTCGAGCGCTATAGTGAGAGAACCGAGGTCGGAGTTATAACTGTCGTTGATGATAGAGCAGTTATTGATCCCCTGTTTCAGTTCCAAACGCATAGCGATATTGCCTAACTGGTCCATGCGTTGCTGGATGACGGCCTGGTCCATACCGAGGTGGATCATCAGCGCCCAGCAGTGAATGGCGTTCTCAATAGAACCTTCATCCACAAAAGGAATAGTGATATGTAACGGCTCTGTTTTATAGAGGGCATCTATACGGGCCTGGTTATTATTTTTATCTACAGCGATGATACGCAGGTCTGCATCTGTTTTGCGTGACCAGGTAAATAACTGTAATCCTCCTTCATGATTATCTTTTTTCCCTACTACATTATGAAAGGCATTTACGCATTCGTTGAGGGCCAGGTAATCTTTGGAATAGATGAGCAGGTCACTTTTGGAAAACAGTACCAGCTTTTCGTTGATCTTCTGACGGATGTTGAGGAAGCCTTCGCTATGTGCTTCGCCGATGTTGGTAAAGATGCCGATGGTAGGGCGGATGATCTTTTCCAGGTGTTCCATTTCTCCGGGCTGGGAGATACCCGCCTCAAAAATGGCCAGTGTATGTTCCGGCTTCATCTGCCATACAGACAAAGGAACGCCTATCTGCGAGTTGTAACTTTTTGGACTGCGAACGATGTTGTAGTCTTTTTCCAGCAGTTGGTACAGCCATTCTTTTACAACGGTTTTACCGTTACTGCCGGTAATACCGATCACGGGTATGTGAAAATGCTGGCGGTGAAAAGCTACCAGTGCATGTAATGCGTTCATGGTATCCTTTACCAGTATGATATTGGCTTTAGGGAATTTACCCGGTTCCAGGGGCTCACTTACAACGAAATTACTCACACCTTTTTCGTACACCTCTTCCATGTACTGATGAGCATTCCGGCGGTTGCTAACCAATGGAATAAAAAGAGATGTTTCCGGAAAAGTCAGTTTGCGACTATCCAGCAAAATGTGTTCAATCTCCGGATTACCCGTATGCTGTAATAATTCACCTTTCAGCACCTTGCTGATACTTTCTGCGTTGTACACTAATGAATCTTTTTTTTGCTGCTTATTTTAATGTTCCCTGATACAAGATTGGGCAAAGTACAATGGCTATACAATAAATATACCGGGCATCTATTGGCCTTTTGACAAGCGCAAATATAGGTCTAATATACCTTAACTATTGCTCCTTAAACAATTAGAAAACGTAGAGAGGGTTATTTTATTGGTTACTACTCAAATTTTCGTTGCCTGATAAACTGGAAGATGGCAGCAAAAAGTAATATGATCCCGATAGGAACAAGGAAACAGATAACCTGCCACTTTGTTTTCTCCTGTTTGACCTTCTCTGCGTCTAACAGTCTCAGTGTCAGTTGCTTATTGCGGGCTTCCATAATGCCGGAGTTGCTGGTGAGGTATTCCAGTGAATTGAGCAGGAATTCCCTGTTGGCAAAGACAACAGAGGGATTATACATGTTGATGCCCATCTGTAAAGGGCCTTCTTTCTGGGAAACAGCATTTGTGATGATGTCTGCATCACTCACCACGATCATCTTGTTGATGGTGTCTGCATTATTTTTAAATGCGGTACCAGTGGCCTGTTCCAGCGCCTGTTGTTCATTCAGGTCCAGCCTGTTGCGGAATACGGAAGTGAACTTTCCTTCCAGCAGCACAGCTACGGGCAGGTTATGTCTGGTGAACTGACGTACGTTCGGTTTTACGCGAAGATCGTTCCAGCTCAGTTGTACCGGGGCGCCTACTGCACGGGTGCTGTTAGACGTAGTGAGCAGGACGGTCTTTGAGATATCGCCGCCTTTTACGGTATCGATAGAGCTGGCGAAATGACTGAGTACAGGGTCCATATTTTTTACGATAGGATGAGCGCCTGTAGGAGCCAGTAAAGGAAAATAGGGGAAAGGTACCAGTGCAAACTGTGGCTGATTCCCATTATGCCCTACTATTTGTGGAATCTGATCACATTGTATATCCTGTAGCAGGTCCTGGTTGATGCGTACCCCATATTTGAACAGCATATCTTCCAGGTTCAGGCCCTGGTCAAGCGCTACATAGGTTTCGTGGTGCTGAAGGCTGTCCATAGAGACGTTCAGCTCATCTACGAACCACATAACGCGTCCGCCGTTCATTACGTACTGGTCTATCTTCAGTTTGTCCTCATCGGAGAAACGGCTGACAGGTTTGGCAAATATGATGAGATTAAAGTCTTTAGGGATATGTGATACATACTGTAAGGTGATGGTATCCAGCCCGTAATTACTTTGCATGGTGGTGAGGGCGCTGAATACTTCTGCACCCAGCAGTTCCCCGTTGCCCAGCATATAACCCACCAGTGGCTGCTGTTTCTGTTGTAAATGATAGATCGCGCTGGAGAACTGGTATTCCAGTAATGCCTCGGAGCTGTTCATTGTTTCCAGCGGATTAGCGCCGCCCTGGTTTTTCAGGAGATTGATGCCGATGGTTTTATTACCGTAGTGCAGTAATGCTCCCGGGAAGATGAGTTTTTCGGAGTAACCCTGACTGGCATCTTCCTGTACCTGCATGTTGAATGGGGTGATCCCTCTTTCAACCAGCGACTGCTGGAAGGCTAAACGGGAGGAGTCATCGAGGCCCTGACCGGGGCTCTGGAAGGAGAACTGGATATGTTGTCCGCCATATTCGCGGAACTCTTCCAGTAATTCCTGGGTGGATTGTGCCAGTTGTTTAAAGCTGGCAGGATAGTCTCCTTTCAGGAATACCTCGATCGTCACGGTGCTGTCCAGGTCCCGCAGCAGTTGTTTGGTATGTGGAGTGAGCGTATATCTTTTTTCGGCGGTGAGGTCCCAGCGGTTATGCAGGAACGCTGCCAGTATGTTAATGCCTGTCAGCACAACTATCACGATAATAGCACGCTGTAAATATTGTTTCCTTCTGTTGGTAGCCACAATGATAGTTTTATTCACATTAATCCCATATTCTACGCTGCAAGGATAACCTTGTCAGGTAAAGCATTAACCCGATTACGCTTACGAAATACACGATGTCACGGCTGTCGATGACGCCCCTGCTGATGGACGTGTAATGAGACTGGATACCAGCCATTTGCAGGTAGTAGTCGGCGCTGCCGGTGAAAGCCGGCAATTTGCTGAATGCGTCGAAGCCGTAATAGAATATGAAACAGGTAAAAATAGCGGTGAGGAAAGCTACTACGGAATTAGAAGTAAGGGAAGAAGACCATACACCGATAGCGGTGAATATGGCGCCCAGTAATAACAGTCCTATGTAAGAACCGGCAATACCTCCGTTATCCAGGCTGGCGGGATTAGCGCTTAGCTGGCGGATAGCGATATAATAAACGATAGTAGGGATCAGGGAGATGAATACAACCAGTACGCCTGCCAGGAATTTACCGGTTACGATCTGCCACCAGCTGAGAGGTTTGGTGCTGAGCAGTTCCAGGGTGCCGGTTTTAAATTCATCGGCGAAACTGCGCATGGTGATGGCGGGGATCAGTAATAAGTAGATCAGTGGCGCCAGTTTGAAGAGAGGGTCCAGGTTGGCGTACCCGTCGTCCAGCAGGCTGGTATCGGGGAATACAAATAATAGGAGTCCATTAGCCAGCAAAAAAAGGATAATGGCCACATAACCTGTGATGCTACTGAAAAACTGGTGAATTTCCTTTTTGAAAATTGCGAGCATAGTAATGACTGAAAGTACAAATATATATAATTAAAAATGATCAATTACCAGCTGATTAACGCAATAAACGGTGTTATATGATAAATGGAGTCAAATAATATGGCGGTGAAAGTCCCCTGTGGCATCCAAAGGCGCCTTTAAATATAACGTGAAGATTTACTTTGTACTCTAAAATTTAAGCTTCGAAGCCTGTTTCTACCTCTTCAAACTTCAGCTCTTCCAGACCGTTTTTCGTTCTGTAGTCGTTGATAGCTGCTTTGATAGCTTCTTCTACCAGTGTTGCGCAGTGGATCTTTGCCGGTGGAAGGTCCAGTTCTTCTACAAGGTACATGTCGTCGATCTGAGCTGCTTCATCCAGGGTTTTCCATTTCAGCCATTCTGTTGCCAGTGAAGATACCGCGATAGCCGCGCCACTTCCGAAGGTCTTGAATTTTGCGTCTGTGATAACGCTGGTAGCTGGATTTACCTGAATCTGCAACCTGATCACTTCAATATACTCCGGCACATGTACCAGTCCCGTCCCCACGCAGGCGTTGGTTTTATCCAATGAGCCTGCATTTCTGGGGTTGTTGTAATAATCCAGTATTTTTTCCGAATAACTCATAAGTATAAGTATAAAAATGTCTAGTAATATTCCGTCATATCCGCCCCTTCCTTAAACATTTCCCAGAGGGGGCTGATTGTCCGTAGTTTGTTCACCGTATCTGTAACGGTTTGGATAGTGAAATCTATTTCTTCTTCAGTAGTAAAACGTCCCAGCCCAAAACGAAGCGAAGAGTGTGCCAGATCGTCTCCCAGGCCTAAACCTTTCAAAACATAGCTGGGTTCGGGAGAAGCAGAGGTACAGGCGGAGCCGGATGAGAGGGCGATATTTTTGTTGAAACCCATCATCAGCGCGTCTCCTTCTACATATTTAAAGGAAATGTTGCTTACATGAGGCAGGCGATTGGCAGTAGAACCATTTACATAAGATTCTTCCAGTTGCAGCAGGGCAGCTTCCAGTTTATTCCGTAAAATGGACAAACGCTTGCCTTCTGTTTCCATTTCCTGGAAAATTATTTCACAGGCTTTGCCAAACCCTACAATACCGGTCACATTTAAAGTACCGGAGCGCATACCTCTTTCATGGCCACCACCGTCTATCTGTGCAATTATCTTTACCCGGGGAGACTTGCGGCGTACGTAGAGAGCGCCAACGCCTTTAGGGCCATAGATCTTATGGGCGCTGAAGGTGGCAAGGTCTATCCCGTCGCGGTTCACATCTACCGGTACTTTACCGGCGGCCTGGGTGATATCGCTCATCATCAGCACACCATGCTTTTTAGCCAGGGCGCTGATTTCACGGATGGGGTTGATCACTCCAATTTCATTATTGGCGTACATGATGGCCACCATAATGGTTTTGGGAGTGATGGCAGCTTCCAGTTCCTTTAGATCAGGGAATCCTTCACGGTTCACTTTCAGGTAAGTAATGGATGCTCCCAGTTTTTCGAGGTGTTTGCAGGTATCCAGTATTGCTTTGTGTTCTATTTCAGTGGTAATGATGTGGTTGCCTTTGTCGGCATACATCTCAAAAACACCTTTCAGCGCCAGGTTATCCCCTTCGGTAGCACCGGAAGTGAAGATGATCTCTTTAGGATCAGCGCCTATTAATGCGGCCACCTGCTCACGGGCAAGGTCTATTGCGGCCTCTGCCGCCCATCCGTAGGAATGGTTGCGACTGGAAGCATTACCGAAGATCTCTGTGAAATAAGGTAGCATTGTTTCCACTACCCGCGGATCGCAGGGAGTTGTAGCATTATTATCAAGATAAACGGGCAACTTTAGCATATTTACGGAGATTAATAGTTATACCAAATTTAACACTTAATAAACTCTTTTTGGCGGTGGCATATATATAGGCGTATAGAGAGGGACTATAAGCATCTACGAAATTTGCGGTCCGGCGGTTCCTTCCGGCAAGGTAAAAATGCTAACTTGCTGTTATGCTTAAAGTTGAACATATAGGTATTGCTGTACAATCGTTAGATGTTTCTGTTCCGCTGTTTGAAAAGTTACTGAACAGCCCGTGTTATAAAAAGGAAGCAGTAGACAGTGAGCAGGTACAAACCGCTTTTTTCCGGCAGGGAGATACAAAGGTAGAATTGCTTGAAGCTACCAGTGAGAGTAGTGTGATTGCCCGTTTTTTAGAAAAGAAGGGAGAGGGGATGCATCATATCGCTTTTGAGGTAACGGATATTTTAGCAGAGATGGAGCGGTTGTCTGCCGAAGGCTTTACATTATTGCAGGCGGTACCCAAACGAGGTGCAGATAACAAACTCGTATGTTTTTTACACCCTAAAAATACCAATGGTGTGCTGATCGAATTGTGCCAGGAAATATCCTGAAAAAAAGTTTGAGTTAATTAAATCCGTCCGGAATATCCCTGCGTATATAAAAGCAGACACAGGAAATTTTCACGTTAGTAAGGAAAAACTATTTTAAGAATATTTGAACTTTTTTAAAGTTACGTTGTTGTTAAGATTGTGATGGGAATGTTCTCGGAGTATAAGCGTTAAAGACGCGTTAAACCTGACTATTACCTATTTAAGTTGTACTCAATATTAGCCAAACCAAAAAACTTCATCAATTAAATAAGCAAACTAATTAATACGATAATACCGTACACCATAATAATATTCAAATCTTTTTAGAATACTCTAAAGTTGGCATAGGTTATGAACACCTGCGGGTTCTTTAACTTGCAGGTCTCTTTTTTTATATTACCTTTTCCATGCCCATACTTCTCGAGCCTTTAATCAGAATATAAGTATCTGTGAACTGTTGCTGCTTCAGCCATGCTGCTGTTTCTGCTGCATTTTCCAGATAGAGGTAAGGATGCGTGATATTACTGAAATCACCTCCTACCAATACTACTGCATGCCAGTGTGTACGTTGCAGCATATTTGCGAGTGCCTGGTGTTCTTTCACACTATCTTCTCCCAGTTCCATCATAGCGCCTAATAAAAGCACTTTTTTAGCGGCCTTGATACCTGCAAAGTTTTCTATGGCAGCTTTCATGCTGGATGGATTAGCGTTGTAGGCATCCATGATGATCGTATTACTATCCTTCTTAATTACCTGCGAACGGTTATTGGATGGCGTGTATGCTTCGATGGACGTACTGATGTTGTTGTCCGGTACATTAAAATATTTGCCTACTGCCACTGCGGCCATTACGTTAGGGAAATTATACGCACCTACCAGTTGCGTAGATATCGTTCCAATGCCTGTTACATTCACGCCCAGGAGTGCGGTATCTGCGAGTGGTTCTCCTGTGTAATCTGCGGATTTTTCTCCGTAGGTTATCACTTCTTTTATTCCTTTGCTCATCTCCTGCAAATAGGAATATTCGTTGTATAAAAATACTGTTCCACCATTGTCCCGCAGGAAGTCGTAGAGTTCTCCTTTGGCCCTGCGCACACCTTCTTCACTGCCAAAACCTTCCAGGTGTGCTTTGCCAATGTTGGTGATGATACCGTGTGTGGGCAAGGCTATTTTACAGTATGCAGCTATTTCATGTTCATGATTGGCGCCCATTTCTATCACTGCCATTTCCGCATCTGCAGGAATACGCAGGATGGTTAAGGGCACGCCTATATGATTATTCAGATTACCGGTTGTTGCAGTGGTCCTGAAAGCAGAAGACAATACTGCGCTAACCAGTTCCTTAGTAGTGGTTTTCCCGTTGGTACCGGTGATGGCAAGAACGGGGACCCTCAGCTCCTTCCGGTGACGCAAAGCCAGTTGCTGCAAGGTTTCCAGCACATCTGCCGTAAGCATCATTTTATCCGGTTGTGTAAAATATGCTGCTTCATCTATGACTGCAAAAGCAGCCCCTTTTTCCAGGGCAGCAGCAGCATAAGTGTTACCATTGAAGTTAGGTCCTTTGAGGGCAAAGAACAGATCTCCTGCTTTTAACTGGCGGGTGTCTGTCTGAATAGATGTGTGTTTCTTATAAATATCGTACAGCTGATCTATGTTCATAGAAACAAAAGTATCAAATTCCATGAGTTGAACAAGTGTACATAGAAGAGAATTGCTAAAATCAAAATATTATTTATTTACTATATACTTTAAATTTACACTAAGCGTTCTTATCAGAATCAGAATAACCATATTTATTAATCCGACAGGTTCCTGTAACCTGTGTCAACAAAAAGAGAGACCTATGAAAACTTTACTGTTGCCTGCACTGCTATGTCTGCTGGTGTATGGTTGTACGGCAGAACATGCCCCAGCTCCTGACCCGGGAATTACTGTCAATGCCTGTGACACTGCTGTTATTACTTCTTCTTATGTACTGACTGTTGTTGCTGTTAACTGTACCAACAGATGTCACAAAGGGACCGGTTCTACGGCATCTACCAACTTTACTACTTACGATGGGCTCAAGTCTTACATCGTTACCAACGAGGCTATTTTCCGTGAACGTGTTACTAGCGCTACTGCGGACATGCCGCCGGGCTCATCTCCTAAACTGGCGCAGTCAACGCGCGATTCTATCAATTGCTGGATCTCTCATGGTATGCCTCAGTAACCATTAAAATCAGAAACATGAAACGTATTACTACATTGTTTGCCGGCATATGCCTGACCTTGTCCTGTTTTGCGCAGGATATTTATTCCTGCAGGAACACTACACTTTCGTTCTTCTCTGCTACTCCCATGGAGGATATTGATGCGATTACTTCCAAAGGCGTTTCTGCTATTAATGTGAAAACGGGCGCTGTTTATTTTAAGGTGGCCGTGAACACTTTCAAGTTTAAGAAATCGCTGATGGAGGAACACTTCAATGAGAACTACCTGGAAAGTGATAAGTACCCGAATGCGGAATTCAAAGGAAAGATCACCGACAATATAGACCTGCGTAAAGATGGCACCTATAACGTAACGGTAGAAGGTACGCTGAATATGCACGGCGTAGACAAAGTATACAAGGAGAAAGCCACTATTACTATACTTGGCGGCAAACCTGCTGCGGAAACAAAGTTCAATGTTCGGCTGGCGGACCATAAAATCAAGATCCCTACCCTGGTGGTGACGAACATTGCGGAAACAGTGGAAGTAACCGTAAAAGCTAACTATAACTGACAAACATTATGAAATATATATTCCTGTTATTATTGGGTTGCAGTCTGGATTCTTATGCGCAGGACGACCTGTCGAAGATGTTCGGCAATGATTCTGTAAAAACACATGAACCGGTTATTGCAACTTATAAATCAACCCGTATTATCCAGGGACATTCGCCTGAGACACTGAAAAAGCGTGAGCTGGACTTTAGAGTAGCACACCATTTCGGTGACCTGGGCGGAGAATATGGCGGTGCCAAAACTTTCTTTGGAATGGATAATTCCAGTGATGTACGCATTGCTTTTGAGTATGGGATCACTGACCGCCTGATGGTGGGAATAGGCCGTACCAAAGGTTCCGGCAGCCTTACACAGATGTATGAAGGACTGGCAAAGTACCGGTTATTAAGACAAACAACAGATGACCATGTACCGGTTTCAGTGAGTTTGTTTGGTAATGCAGTAGCCAGTGCTATGACATCCAGTATTACAAAATCGGACGCGAGTTACTTTGATAAATTCTCTGACCGTATGAGTTATACCGGGCAGGTGATACTGGCGCGTAAGTTCAACAGGAACCTGTCTTTAACATTGTCTCCCACACTGGTACACCGTAACAGGGTGGTTTATATGGATGAAACAGACCTGTTTGCACTGGGAGCAGGTGGCAGGTTCAAGTTCTCCAAAAGACTGGGGCTGCTGGTAGAGTATTTCTATCCTTTCCGTAGTCAGGAGAGCAAGGATTACTTTGCTGCACAGGGCCGGAAGTTTTATAATCCCCTGGCTGTGGGATTGGAGATTGAAACAGGGGGGCACGTTTTCCATGTCAATTTTACCAATTCTACTGCTATACTGGAGAACCAGTTTATTCCTGAAACGACTACTACCTGGCAGCAGGGCCAGTTCCGCTGGGGATTTAATATTTCCCGCCGGTTTTCGCTTTGATAGTAACACCTGAATTTTTAATTGCGAATGATTATTTCGGTACAGATTATGATACTGCTATCCCTATGATCATTCGCAATTACTATTTTTGATGTACAATTCTCAGATTTTGGAGGCCGTTACATGTCATATTAAAGAGAGGTCAGTCCTGGCACGCATTGCAGCAAGGCGGATGAAAAGCCCGCAGATTGCAATGGTAATAGGCAAAACCATTCACCTGCATGGGGTGAACAGGAAGGAATTCCTGCAGGACCTGAGTTGGGTACGGCATGAGGTATGCCATGTGGTACAATACCAGGAGCTGGGGTTCGTTCCATTTTTATGGCATTATCTGTGGGAATGCAAAAGGGTAGGATACTATCAGAACCGTTTTGAGGTGGCAGCCCGGGCGGCGGAAAGAGATCCGGCCATTCTTCGGAGTGTTTCTATTATTTAGTGTAATGATTCTCAGTTATTTGTGTAATTCTAAAGGAAAAGTTAAAGTATGGAGTAACATATAAATAGTACTTCTGCTGGATTTATTTTGCTTATTTTTACGAAAAGCCCGGTGTTCTATGGTAAAGAAAGTAACAGACGGAATCACCATCAGTGTGGAGACATTTTATCAACCGGATTATTCTAATCCGATTGGGAGTGAGTTCATGTTCGCCTACCGGATCACCATCGAAAACAATAATACATTCCCCATCAAATTGCTGCGCCGCCACTGGTATATAATTGACTCTAACGGTACTCACCGTGAAGTGGAAGGAGAAGGCGTTGTAGGGGTACAACCATTACTGGCCCCTACTGAAAGTTATCAGTATGTTTCAGGATCTAATCTGCGTACGGAAATTGGTAAGATGTATGGTACTTACCAGATGGAAAATCAACTGAACAAAACACAGTTTGAAGTGAAGATCCCGGAGTTTCAGATGATTGTGCCTTTTAAGCTAAATTGATTTATCCCCCTTTTGTGTAATCTTGTGTGATAGAATAATCCGTTTTAACTCATGAATCCATGTGTAGGCTTTTCCTCTTTTGCCTGATGGTAACAGCTATATCATGTACCCATCAGAAGATGTTACCCTTACCTGCGGCTGATCCTGATAATGGCGGCTTGATCCTTCCCGGAAATTTTGAGGCAGTTGTAGTAGCAGAAGGCGTTGGCCGGGCCAGGCATCTTACAGTGAATGACAATGGTGATATCTATGTGAAACTTACGTACAATGATGCCATGAACGGGCGTGGTGGTACGGTGGCCCTGCGGGATAATGATAATGACGGCAAGGCTGACGTGATCTCTTATTTCGGGGATTATAAAGATGAAGGCGGACAGCCTGCGGGCATTGCTATTCATGATGGATACCTGTATACTTCTACTGTTAAATATGTGCTGCGAAATAAGCTGAAAGCCGGGCAGTTAGTGCCCGACAGCAAAACGGAGATCATCCTCACCGATGAGGATAAGGACTTATTCCGGCACTGGCATTCTGCCAAACCACTTGCTTTTGATAATGATGGTCATATGTATGTGCCTTTTGGGGCGCCTACGGACGCTGCACAGGATATAAAGTCTGCCGGTCCGGCAGGTATGCCTGGTGGTAAGGGGCTGGATCCTGCGCCTGATCTGGAATGGCATGCGGGTATCTGGCAGTTTTCTGCTGATAAGGCAGGGCAAACGCAGAAGGATGGCGTTAAATATGCTACTGGTATACGGAGTGCGCTGGGGCTTGCCTGGAGCCCAATGGATAATACATTGTATAGTGTGGTGAATGGGATGGATAATTTCCATACACGTTATCCGAAAGTATTTACGGCCTGGCAGGCGGCGGTATTGCCTGCAGAGACATTCGTAAAAGTAAAGGAGCATGCTGATTTTGGCTGGCCTTATGCTTATTATGATCAGATGCAGGGGAAGAATGTTTTACAACCGGGATATGGGGGAGATGGAAAGATAGTGGGCCGGGCCAGTAAATTTGATACGCCCCTGATGGCCTTCCCCGGGCATTGGGCGCCGATGGACCTGTTGTTTTATCAGGGTAATCAATTCCCTGAGCGGTATAAAAGGGGAGCCTTCATTGCATTTCATGGTTCTACGGACCGTTCTCCTTATCCGCAGGCGGGTTATATAGTGTGTTTTGTTCCGTTTGAAAATGGCGCTCCTACAGGGAAATGGGAAGTGTTTGCAGACGGGTTTACAGGTGTGGATACCGTGATGAATACCAGTGATGCGGTGTACAGACCTATGGGACTGGCTACGGGTCCGGACGGATCGCTGTATATCTCAGAATCCAATAAAGGGAAGATATGGCGGGTAATGTATAAAGGCTCCGATAAATTTGGGGATGTACAGTTAGCAAAAATGGAAGAGCGTAAATCGAGGTCTTATATAAAAACACCGGATGAAGTAAAGGATAATATGGGCAAAGGTGGAGAAATGGCCGGAATGATCCTCTTCAATTCTTATTGCAGCAGTTGTCATCAGCGGAATGGAATGGGTGATAATAACCGGTATCCGCCACTGGCTAATTCCGAATTTGTAACAGGAGATAAGGACAGGCTGATTAAGATCATCCTGAATGGCTTACAGGGAGAGATCACTGTAGATAACAAGAAATTTAACGGACAGATGCCTGCACATGGCGGCTTCCTGGATGATCATGCAGTAGCTTCTATTGTTACTTTTATCAAGAGAAGATTTAGTGATGATGAGAAGTTTACGCTTACTGAAGAGGAAGTAAAAAAACTAAGGTAGAAGATTCCTGATCAGATATCACCAGCAAGACTCAGGTGCAGAATGGATTCTCCTATCACTAATATTACAGCTAGTGCGAGGAAGATCCATAAAGATCTTTTGAGATGCCTGGCGTTACTTTTTAATACACCTATGATAAGCCTTATGGTTATAATACCAGCTACGAAAGCCACCAGGATATTATAGATGGAGAATGAGATTTTACTTACGTGGTAATAGTTATAGAGATTACCATAGAAATTATTCAGTCCGAAGACGGTGGAAATAAATGTCCAACCATAGATAAAGCAAAGGACAAAGCCCAGTGGTATAATGATTAAGGCTAAGGAACGCTGAAAAGGTTTTAAAACTGGCTTCATTAAATAAATTACTTCGGTCTGTATTTGGATTGTGAGAAGATCTGCATGGCATCTTTATTATCCATCAGTTGTTGCAAGGTTACATTTGAATGCTCTTTCATATACCGTTTCACGATCTGCCATCCCACAAAAGAGCCTATTCTGCCGGGAGAGCCTTCGGGCATGCCCTGTGTAGACGGACCATCATTCATAAAATGCATATTGCTTTGCCAGTCGGATTTGTATAACAGGTTTTGTTGTACGAAGAACTGCCATATCATCTGCTCATTTTCATTACAAAAGTCCATCTGGTCTTTTGTATATCCAAGACGGATGCTGTCCGGCACATCGGGCAGTACCTGTTCCATGAAGTACTGGTGTTTACCGGCATTTACCAGCTGTACGATGAGTTTATCACTGGGATCTGCACCTGGGTACATCTGCTGGGAGAGCACCTGTATACAGTTGGTAGTAATATATTCTTTGGAGAACTTGCGGATCATGTAACCAGGATAGTCCGGTAACAGAGAATATACCGGGAAATCTTTGCCCAGGTACATATCGAGGCCAACACCCAGTATGGAATCAACGGTTACCGCACCATAATTGCTGATAACGGAACTGAAGGCCACTACCTGTGGTGCTTTGAAAGCCGGAAAATAGTATTTTATGTAGCGGAAGCTCTGGGCAAGGTCTTTTTCCAGGTCATCCAGTTTTGGATACTGTGCGTTGATAGTATCCTGCAACACCCTGAAATCACTGTTACTGACAAGCCGGCGTGTTTGCAGTTGTATCAGCTGACTACTGTCTGAATAAGGGCCGAAATTCATAATATGCTCTATGTAAGCAGGCAGAAATGCGGGGTAAGCCGCATCCAGCTGTTGCAAGGCGGTTTGTATATGCGTAGTATCCAGTTTGTATAAATCCTGGTCAAAGCGTTTAATATGCACCTCCATCGCAATATGACTCACATCTGGCACGTTTTTGTGCGTACAGGCGTTGAAACAGCAGAGAGAAAGAACAGCGATAAGCAGCTGACTGCTGTTGCCAAATAATTTATTAATGTAATTTTGCATACTTATTCTATAACTACTTATAGGTAAAAATATTATATATACTGTATTAAAAAAAAGATAAAATTTATCATGAGGAAGGGAATATTGATCATTTTGTTGTTCAGCATCGTTACAGCAGCACAGGCACAAAGGAATTTTTTAAGAGATAATAAGGTACGTCTTGGCTTTACGCTGACACCTGCCATTGTTACCCTGAAGCCCCAGGAATCCGGAGTAGAACGTAATTCGGGCCGCGCAGGTATTAGCTTTGGTATCATGGCCGACTTCCCGCTGGACCAGTCCGGCAGTTATAACATCGCTTCCGGTTTACAGATCACAACTGCCGGCAGCAAATTAAAATATGATGCGGGTATAGGACTGGACGATTACAAACAGAACCCGGCAGAATATAATCTGAAACTCACTTATGTAGAGATCCCTTTTGCTTTAAAGCTGAAAACGGATTCCCGCGATGGAATTGGCTTCTGGGGACAATTTGGGACTTACCTGGATTTCCCGGTGCGGGGCAGGGCGGATATTGTCAGCCTGACTAACACCTATGACAAAGTGAATGTATTACGTGATATCAATCCTATTAATATGGGCCTGCTGATAGGCGGTGGAATAGAGTATCCATTGGGAGACAGGTTAACCGGTGTAATTGGTTTAAACTACCAGAACGGCTTCGTAGATGTTACCAGGAATGCCAAATGGAATGATGGCAAAGTAAATATGAATAGCTTTGCACTGAAACTTGGACTCTTTTTTTAAAAATACCCGATAGATGAAAATTATACTGGCACAGCAG
Organism: Chitinophaga oryziterrae; assembly: GCF_009758125.1. Taxonomy (GTDB): domain Bacteria; phylum Bacteroidota; class Bacteroidia; order Chitinophagales; family Chitinophagaceae; genus Chitinophaga; species Chitinophaga oryziterrae. The sequence goes on along the minus strand of NZ_WRXO01000014.1, from coordinate 74,502 downwards.
AATTATCATGTAGGCAATTTTGAGGCAAATACGAAGAAGATCCTGCAGGGGATAAAGGATGCAGAAGCGCAGGGGGCTGATCTGGTGGTGTTTTCCGAATTGTGCGTATGCGGTTATCCACCCCGCGATTTCCTTGAATTTGAAGACTTTATACAGCAGTGTTACACTGCCATCGATACTATAAAAGAACATACCCATCATATCGCGGTACTGGTAGGCGGACCAGCCCGTAATCCCCAGCAGGAAGGTAAGGATCTGTTTAATGCTGCCTGGTTCCTGTATGAAGGGAAAGTAAAACAGGTGATCCATAAAACGCTGCTGCCTACTTATGATGTGTTTGATGAATACCGCTACTTCGAACCGGCTTATGCCTGGAATGTGGTCCCTTTTAAGGGGAAGAAACTGGCAATAACCATCTGTGAGGATATCTGGAACCTGGGAGATAATCCCCTGTACCGGATTTGTCCAATGGACCAGCTGATAGAACAGCAGCCGGACGTGATGATCAATATTTCCGCTTCTCCGTTTGATTATGATGCGCAGCAGAAACGTAAGGAGATCATCCGTGCGAATGTATTGAAGTATAAGATCCCTATGTTCTATAGCTGTACCGTGGGTTCTCAGACGGAGGTCGTGTTTGATGGCGGTTCCCTGATCATTGACGCGCAGGGGAATATTGTGAAAGAAATGCCTTATTTCGAAGAGGCAATGGATGGGGTGGTACTGGAAGATCTAAAAGCTTTTGATGGTACATTCACCAGCAGTGATTTTACGCCTATCACGGGATTACAACCTGAATATAATATAGACCGTATCCACAATGCGCTTGTGCTGGGGATTAAGGACTATTTCGGGAAGATGGGCTTTACGAAGGCTATCCTGGGTTCTTCCGGTGGTATTGACAGCGCTGTAACACTGGCCCTGGCAGTGGAGGCATTGGGGAAAGATAATGTACGTGCGGTGCTGATGCCTTCTCCTTATTCTACAGAGCATTCCGTAGATGATGCGGTGGCATTGTCTAAAAGGCTGAGTAATCCTTATGATATCATCCGTATTAATGATATCTATGAAATGTTCCTGCAAACGCTGGACCCCTTCTTTATGGGATTGCCTTTTAATGTGGCGGAAGAGAATACGCAGTCGCGTATCCGAGGGAACCTGCTGATGGCATTGTCTAATAAGTTCGGGTATATCCTGCTGAATACGTCCAATAAGAGCGAGTTGTCTACCGGGTATGGTACATTGTATGGTGATATGGCCGGTGGACTGTCTGTACTGGGAGATGTATACAAGATGCAGGTATATGCGCTGGCAAGGTATATCAACAGAAATGAAGAGATCATTCCGGTGAATATTATTGAGAAGGCGCCTTCGGCGGAACTTCGTCCTGATCAGAAGGATAGCGATAGTTTGCCTGATTATGCTATCCTGGACACATTGTTATATCAGTATATAGAGCGTCGTCAGGGACCGCGTGAGATCATTGCCCAGGGCTTTGATGCTGCACTGGTAGCCCGTACGCTGAAGATGGTGAATAGTAATGAGTACAAGCGTAATCAGTTCTGCCCTATTATCCGGGTATCTTCCAAAGCCTTTGGGGTAGGGAGAAGAGTACCTATAGTAGGAAAGTATTTAAGTTAGTTATATTTGCCAAAATTTAATCAATAGCTATACAATGTTACAAGTTCCGTTCATTCGTCAAAATAAGGCCCTGGTGCTGGAACGGCTCGCTTTGAAAAACTTCAAGGAGCTGGATCTGGTAGAAGAAATCCTGGTGCTGGACGACAAGCGCAAGAAGCTGACCCTGGAATATGATGAGACACAAGCCAAAATAAATGCAGCCTCCAAAGAGATTGGTAAGCTGATGGCGCAAGGTCAGAAAGAAGAAGCGGAAGCCCGTAAATCGGAAGTAGCATCACTGAAAGAAAAACTGCAGCCTGCCAATGAAGAACTCATTGCTACAGAAAAAGCCCTGCACGATGTGCTGATCAAGCTGCCAAACCTGCCTGCTGCCAGTGTGCCGCCAGGTAAAACTCCGGAAGAAAATGTAGAGGTCCGTAAGGGCGGTACTGTTCCTGTATTACATGCAGGCGCTGTTCCTCACTGGGACCTTGCCAAGAAATACGACCTGATCGATTTTGAGCTGGGTAATAAGATCACCGGTGCGGGTTTTCCTGTTTACAAAAACAAGGGCGCCCGTTTACAACGCGCCATGATCCAGTATTTCCTCAACTTCAATATCGATAACGGGTATACGGAATTCCAGCCACCGCATTTGGTGAATGAAGCCTCTGCTTATGCCACGGGACAGTTACCTGATAAGGAAGGACAGATGTATTTCGTAGGAGAAGATAATTTATACCTGATCCCTACAGCGGAAGTACCACTGACAAATCTTTACAGGGATGAGATCCTGAAGGATGCCGAATTACCGGTAAAGCTGACAGGCTATACGCCTTGTTTCCGTCGCGAAGCGGGTTCTTATGGCGCACATGTACGTGGATTGAACCGTCTGCATCAATTCGATAAAATTGAAGTAGTACAGATCGTACATCCGGAGAAGTCTTATGATGTGCTGGAAGAAATGGTTTCACATGTTGAAAAACTGGTGCAATCATTAGAACTGCCTTACCGCATTTTAAGATTATGTGGGGGGGATATGGGTTTTGCCTCTGCGCTTACATATGATTTTGAGGTGTACAGCACCGCCCAGCAGAAATGGCTGGAAGTAAGTTCTGTATCTAATTTCGAAACATTCCAGGCTAACCGCGCCAGGATCCGTTTTAAAGATGGTACCGGTAAACCACAGTTGGTACATACCTTAAATGGTAGTTCCCTGGCGTTGCCGCGTATTCTTGCATGTATCCTGGAGAATAACCAGGTAGAGGATGGTATTAGGATCCCTGCAGTATTGCAGTCCTATTTTGGCAGCGATAAAATTGCTTAAGCGTTTTATATTATTAAAAAAGGCTCCGTTAGAAGTTCCCTTTACCAGGGGCTTTTAACGGAGCCTTTTTTAATATGGTTATTTGAACGTCATACTCAGGGTAACCATGTTAGCTGTGAGGTTTGTCGTCTGCGTATAGTGGGCATACCGTAGTTCCAGCACCCCAAGTCTGGAATGTAATATCCCTCCCGGTGGTGCAAGTCTCAGGCCCAATCCCATAGACTGACTGTTTAACGCTGCATAGGCGTAATTGCTTGTATAATAAGTATCCGTCAACAGGTGGGCCGAGTATGGCGCAAAATATTTTGCCGCGGTTTGTGTATAATACCGGTAAAACGGAGACAGTGAAAAGAAGGGGGAGATCTTCACCGGCATTTCAATACCAGCGGTATGAGATTGTACGTCCCAGCTATCCATATAATACCTGTAATAAGCTTTGAGGATGATACGGTCTCCCAGGAAATAATTAAGTCTTAGTCCCAGGGGAAGCTTAAAGCGGTTTGATGGCAGATTCTCTACTTTGTCGGTCCCGTCTGTAAAGTATACCCGGTGAAAAGGCAGGCCAAGGTATCCGGATTGTTCTACCAGGTCTACCGTTACACTTGCCTGCATACGCGGATTGATGACTTGTGAAAACGAGAAGGATTCTGTCAATGTTGTGCGCGGATCAGATGGAATGGTATAATGGCTGGTTGTTGTAGTAGTTGTTGTTCCATCCGAATTTACCACTGTCTGCTGACCACTGGCCGATGTGATGATAGTAGTACCTCCTGTGGTGGTAGTGGTGGTGACGCTGTCTGAGGCAGGGACCAGTTCTGATGGATAGATCATTTTCACCTGGTCGAAATACGCCGTCAATTTGGCGCTGAACTCCCCGTTGTTATGTGTCTTCTGCGCAAAGAGTATATCCAGGCCATGGGAGTGGTAGTTGTATTCTGAGGAATAGTAAGCCCCAATACCGAAAGTACGGCCTTTCGCCTCGTTTTCTACTGTCCAGTTCAGAGATGGATAGATACGGGAGCCTCCGGTTTTGGAAGCGCCTGTTTTGTTTACGTACGCTGAAGACGCAGATGTATGATGATCGAAACCAAAGCCAAGGCCCAGTGTTTGTTTTCGTCCATGAATACCCCAGCCTACCCATTTTAATGAAATGCCGTTCGATATATCAGTCACTTTTTCAGTTCCTATACCACCGGTAACCGCTGAATGGTCCCCGTTCTGTGAATAGTAGCTGCTGACAAGGTTTACTTCTTCCAGTTTCAGGCGTTTAGCCTGATAGCCCGTCTCTGAAGCCGGGGCAGTAGATTGGGAAAATGCATGCAGGAACATTGCATATAACCCAATTACCGTTAAACAGATTTTCCGCATATCAGTCTCATTTCAGTGTTGACATAAATTAGTTACAACCGCATCCACCGCCGGTTTTACCACCATTGGCCCCGGATGATGCCTCCCGGTAGGATTGAGCATTCAGCTCTTCTTTTTCTGATGCCCTGTTGGAGAGGGTCATTTCTGCATCATTGATACGGCTTTTCTGATATGCCTTCACAGGTACGCAGGATTGCATCAGCATACAGGCAAGCGGAATGGCGGCCATGCTGATAAAGACGGATTTTTTCATTTGATCACTGATTTAAATGAATGTTACGGGATAGATATACCTTGTCGTTGTCATCAATGATAACGGCTTCTATATGATGAAGTTGATTGATTAGCGTAAGGCCTGCTGAAATCCCCATTACCATCACAGGAGTAGCCAGGGCATCTGCCAGCTCTGCATAGGGAGCCAGGATGGTCACACTTTTAATACCTGATACGGGTAGTCCCGTATGAGGATCTATTGTATGGGAATACTTCTTCCCATCTATCCACACAAATTTTTCATAATTACCGGAAGTCGCCACAGCCATATCGGTTACGGCCATGTAAGAACATACCTGGTGGGGCATATTAGGATTGGCCAGGCCCACGGTCCAGGGGCTCCCGTCTGGTTGATATCCCCAGGCAGCCAGGTCTCCGGAAGCATTCACAACTCCGCTGGTAACTGCCTTTTGCTGCATTATTTTTTTGGCCATATCGGCTGCATATCCTTTGCCAATGCCGCCAAAGCCAATACGCATTCCCTTCTCTTTCAGAAAAACGGTACCAGCTTCTTTATCCAGTATGATATTGCGGTAGTTGATCAGCCGCACCATTCTTTTGGCTGTCTTTTTATCCGGTAATGTTTTCATACTGGCATCGAAATTCCATAGTCGCTTATCGATTGAACCATATGTAATATCAAATGCACCCTGGGTAATATCTGATAAACGCATAGAGCGTTCTATGAGCTGATAAATTTCCTGACTCACAGGTACGGGATGAAGACCCGCATGTGCATTGATTTTGTTTGTTTCGCTTTCTTCGTTGAAGGTAGTCAGCAGTCGCTCGATACGCCGGATTTCCTGCACGCCTTCTTCTATTCGTTCCATCGCCCACTCCTCATTATCTGCAAGAACAGTCAGCTCAAAATTGTTTCCCATCAATTTCAGGCTTCTTTTGAAACAGGCAGGCACTGTTCTTTTCATCACTGGAATAAGTTTTAAGGATGTGTGCTGATCGTATTTTCTATTTCGTTACTGAATGCTTCCGGTGTTGTTTTAGGCAAGCCTTCCCATTGCTTAATGACTTTCCCGTCTGCATTCAGCAGAAGGGTGAGGGGAAACAGTCCTTTTGGATTATAGAGATCTGCCATCGCATCATTCTTTTTTTGCTGAAGGGCAGGCAACTGATTTTTTTTATTACGGGGGAAGTCGGCGTTCACCATCACCAGCCTGGATTGGGCCATCGTCTGAAACACTTCACTGCTGAATATTTCCTGGTGCATACGTATACAGGGACCACACCAGTCAGAACCGGAAAAATTAAGGAGGATATATTTGTTTTCTTTTTTGGCAATCTGTGAGGCTTCCTGCATGTCGTTATGCCAGGTAAAGGGAATGCTCAAAAAGCAGGCAAGGCAAAGAGATAAGACATACCTCATGGTGTTCCTTCATTTAAAGGTGGCGAATGGTTACTTGGACAGGGAGAAACAAGGAAAGTTTAATAAGTAACACGATATTGGCAAGGTTTTCAGGGCGTTAACAAAAAACACAGATCAGACAACGCTGAAACTTGAACCCTCCATTTTTGTAATTAACTTTACCGTATGCACCACTTTTTACCTAACGGACAGGGATTGGAGATTCGCAAAGCAACCATGGAAGATGCTCCGGCTATGCTTACCTATTTCCGTCAACTGACAGATGAAACGGATTTCCTGTTGTTCACATTACGGGAAGCGTCCGAATTATCTCTGGAAAGTGAAAAGGATTTTATTCATTCTTTCAGGAATGATAAGAAGGACCTGCTGCTGGTGGCGGTCACTGCTGGTCTGCTGGTAGGGTCTATTACCATTAAGCAGCCCGATCTGTGGAAACAGGCTCACCTGGGCCAGTTGGGTATTGGCGTGCTGCATCCCTACTGGAATATGGGCATAGGGAGAAGGCTGGTGACTGCCGGGTTACGCTGGGCAGAGCAGCATAAGGACATGGAGATTGTTCATCTTAGTGTGTTTTCCAATAACGAAAGGGCTATCCAGTTATACCGTAACTTCGGGTTCATGGAATATGGCAGGATGCCACAGGGAGTGCGTCAGAAAGATGGCACTTACGGAGATACGATACTGATGTGTAAAAGGATAAAGAACTTATAATGCAACGATACGACAGACAATTAAAACTGGAGGGCTTTGGCCCGGAGAAACAACAACTGCTGCATAATGCAAAAGTTTTGGTAATAGGTGCAGGAGGATTGGGTGTTCCTGTGTTGCAATACCTTACCGCTATGGGAGTAGGGACGCTGGGCATAGTGGAACATGATACGATCTCAATTACCAACCTGCAACGGCAGGTGATCTATAATACGGAGGATACCGGGAAGCCTAAATTGCAGATGGCGATTAAACGCCTGCAACAATTAAATCCTGAGATCTCTTTTGTACCTCATGATACCTGGCTGACACCTGATAATGCACTGGCTATTATTAAAGCTTATGATGTGGTGGTTGATTGCTCGGATAACTTTGGTACACGTTACCTGGTGAATGATGCCTGCGTGATGTTGCAAAAGCCTTTTGTATACGGGGCTATTCATAAGTATGAAGGACAGGTGAGTGTATTCAATTATAAAGGCAGCGCCACCTATCGCTGTTTGTTTCCGGAGCAGCCGGAAGCGGGTGCTATGCTGAATTGCAGCGATATCGGCGTGTTGGGTATTCTGCCGGGGATCATAGGCAGTTACCAGGCAAATGAAACGATGAAGATCATCTGTGGTATCGGAGAGATGCTGAAAGATCAGTTGCTGACGATCGATACGTTATATAATACGCATCATGTATTCCAGGTGAAAGCGGTTGCCGGTAACCATGATATTAAAAGTCTGCAGGCGGATTATGAACAGCCTTGTGATACAGGCGGCGTGAAAAGTCTGTCTGTGAAACAGTTGCAGCAGTGGCTGGAAGAAGTCCGTGATATTCAGTTGATAGATGTACGGGAAGCGGATGAATGGGAGATCTGTCACCTGCCGCAGGCAATGCATATCCCGATGCAGATGGTAGGACAGGTAGCTGCACAATTTGATAAAGAAAAACCGTTAGTATTACTTTGTCATCATGGAATGAGAAGCCGGATGGTAGCAAACCAGTTGTTTGCCGGTGGCTTTGCTCCTGTGTATAATGTGGAAGGAGGGATTCATGCGTGGGCGAATGAGATAGATCCTGAAATGAATATGTATTAACATGTCTGTAGAACTCTGCATTTTATTTTTCATCATCGCGTTGTTATATGCATCTGCCGGATTTGGCGGAGGTTCCAGTTATCTTGCTTTAATGGCATTGGCGAATGTGGATTTTCATCTGATGAAATCTACCGCATTGCTTTGCAATATTGTAGTTGTAGCCGGCGGGGTATATCATTTTTACCGTGCAGGACATCTGCCCATGAAAAAGGCCTGGCAGATAAGTCTGGCAAGTATACCCATGGCATTTATCGGCGGGTATCTTCCTTTAAAACAAAAGACGTTTTTTTTATTGTTGGGGATTGCACTCACAGTAGCTGCGCTGCTGATGTGTTACCGTTTGTTCATGGAGAAGAGTTATGTGCCGGATGAACATAAAAAGGGGAATCTGAAATATGGTATTATCGGTGCTTTTATCGGATTCCTTTCCGGTATGACGGGGATAGGTGGCGGGATTTATTTGTCGCCTATTTTACGTTTGGGGAGATTTGATACAGCGAAGAATATTGCCGGGTTATGCAGCTTTTTTATTCTTGTAAATTCTATCAGTGGATTATTAGGCCAGGCAGCAAAAAACCAGTTGGCGCTTGATTGGCATTTCGCTGGTCCTTTGCTGTTATCGGTTATTGCCGGCGGTCAGATAGGTGCGAGATTATCCGCAGCTGTCCTGAAGCCCCGTATAGTAGAAGGGGCTACCGCTTTATTGATATTGTACGCGGGCGTTCACATGTTTTTTCAGTGATGGCTTTTTCTTCCTGCCCAGCCATATCATCAACCCTGTGATTGGTAATGAGGCGGCTACCCAGGCGCAGATCAATGCAAGTATTTTTGTAGGCCATCCGTAGATACTTCCTGTATGTATAGGGAAGAATAATCTTCTTGCTTTCATCCCTTTACTTTCTTTTGCATAAGGACGTTCCTGCACCAGTTCTCCTGTTCCTTTCTGGAAATACATGAAGTCTACTACGTTGCTGACAGAGGCAGTGGTATTGACTTTTGACACCGTTACAGCAAGGCTGTCATTCTCTCCAAAGCGGATCATGATGGTACCGGGATGAGTTAATTTCTCATTGGTGGTACTCAGTATTTTATCCAGGTAAGCGATGTGCGTGTCTTTTACAGGCAGGCTTTCGGGCGCTTTCATTTTGGTGGATTTTATGTTTCCATCCAGCGCGTAGAAAAGAAGATTGTTCACCCATTTATAGCTCCATGCCAGTCCTGTTAAGGAAATCATCAGCAGGAAGATATTGATATAAAACCCGAAGATGGCGTGAAGGTCCCAGTTGAGGCGTTTAAAAGAAGCATTCCATTTTACGCGGAAGCGTTGTTTGCGGTTGTTCCTTTTAGGCCACCAGAGAATGAGTCCGGTAATGATGAGAATTGTAAATATGCTGCAGGAGATACCGGTGATGATCTTACCGGTATCGCCCATACACAGGTAGCGATGTAAACGGAGTACTACTGCAAAGAAGCGGCCTTTTTCATCTACGGCTTTTATAATTTGTCCGGTATAAGGATTAACGGCTATCAGCATTACCTTACCATTACCTTTACCAGCTTTTCCTTTTCTTTGGGAGAAGAGCACGGTACGGTTGGCCTCAGGCTCTACAATTATGTAGTTTGATTTGAAGCCGGGGTAAGCTTGCTGTACTTTGTCTGCCAGGATATCTGTAGATATTCTTTCGGCCTGGGGAGGTACCTGTACATAATAAAAAGAAGGCTGGAAGAGATGTTCCAGCTCGTCTTCAAATACCAGCAGACTGCCACTCAAAGCCACGATCAATACTATTAATCCTGAGCTGATGCCCAGCCATAGATGTAACCATCCGATAATCTTCTTCATCATTAAAAAGTATAAGTAAGGGTAGTCTGCCAGTTCCTCGGTGCGCCGGGAAAAAGGCGAAGATAATCATATCCCCCCACCCAGTATATTTTGTCAGTAATGTTATTTAAATTTAACTGTATACGTACTTTGTTCCATTTGTAATAAAGTGCGGCATTCAGTAATGTATATCCCGGAAGCTGCTGTACTTTATTGAGAGAAACATTTCTTTCTGTAACGAAGTTGCTCCCTATACCTGCACCTAATCCTTTTACAACGCCGTTAGCGATGGTGTATTTTGTCCAGATATTCCCCTGATGTTTAGGGGCATTTGGTTTCTGTACGCCTACCAGGTCTGCATCTGTTTTACCGGATTGCGTGATGGTAGCGTCGTTGTAGGCGTAGGACATAATTACGTTCCAGTTATCGGTGATTTGTCCGGCTACGTCGAATTCCACTCCTTTTGCGGTTTCCTGTCCGATTTGCACCATCAGGTCCGGTTGTTCTGTATTATCCGCGCTGTATAAGCTGTTCTTTTGAGTGATACGGTATACGGAAGCGTTGGCAGTTAAACGGCCATTGAACCATTCTGTTTTAAGGCCACCTTCAATGAGGTTACTTTGTAACGGATCAAATGGTCCGCCGGAGAGCGGGTTTGATTGTGTCGCCGCGTCCTGTGGATTGTAGCCTTTTGTATAGATACCGTAGAGGTTAATATTTTTAGTGAGGCTGTATACCAGGCCGATACGAGGTAAGAGCGCATGTTGTCTTACCTTTTTAACGGTATCTGTTTTGTAATTGGCCCTGTCTGTATAGGTTTCATAGCGCAGACCTGCCAGTAACTGTAAGTTGCCCAGTTTCAGCTGATCCTGTAAATATAATCCGCCCAGGCTTGCGTAGGTTGGTTTGGTAGCTGAGTTGGTGGTGTTGTAAATATACCGGCTCATATCTTCCTCTTTGTTATCCTTTTTGGTGAGGTCGAAAGAAGAGACGTTTGGTTTAGGTATGCTGATCGTTTGTCCGTTTGGCAGGGTGTAATCGTAGAACACATAGTTAGCTGCTTTGGCAGGATTGTATGCCGCAGTGCCCCCGTTTTTCAGCAGGTAATTGTTAGCTGTCAACTGATAAGAGCCGGGAGGGACTACGGTTTGTGAGTAGTCGTAGCCAAGTAATAGTTTGTGTCCTATTTTACCGGTTTTGGCATCGTAGGTGAAATAAGCAGAAGCGTTGTCGCTATGCTGGTTTAATTCACGTCTGAATACTTGTCGCGCTACAAGGTTGTTGATGACCTTCCCCGCAGAATCCGGCGCGTAAGAGTTAGAGCTGCGGTGTTCTAATAAGTTCTGATCGTATCCGGTGCGCAGGTAGGCTACATTGAATGCCAGTTTGCTGTTGAACTGATGAGTCAGTGAAGCCATGGCGGTGTAGGTAGCTTCATTGAGGTAATCGTTGGTAGCGTTCAGGGACTGAGAGATAGAAGTAGAGTAGAGATCTTGTCCGTTGAAGATGGATTGTCCCCTGTCCAATCTGCTTCTTGACCGGTTGTATACGAAGTCTATGTTTATCCTTGTTCTGTCTGTTGGCAGGAAGGAGAGGGATGGCGCTATTACGATGTTTTTATCAAATTGCAGGGTCCGGAATGACTTAGCGTCTTCGTAACCCAGGTTTAAGCGGTATAATACCGTTTTTTTATGATTGAGTGGGCCGGTGATATCTGCCAGTGCACGTACTGTGTGAAAGCTGCCGGCAGTGATGCTTACTGATTGCCTGTTCTGGTCCAGTGGTTTTTTGGTAACGCGGTTTACGGTACCACCGGGAGAAGCGTTGCCGAATAGTGCAGAGGCAGGGCCTTTGATCACTTCTACTCTTTCCAGGTAGTTTACCATGGGTTGTTTCCAGAAGCCGGTAAAGGTGCGCATCCCATTCATCAGTTGGGTGGTGGAACCGCCGTTGATGCGGAAGCCGCGGATGGTGAGGTCATCGTAGAAGGTGAACTGGTTTACACCGCTGATGTTTTTAACCACATCTCCCATTCTTACTGCAGCCTGGTCCTGCATCAGTTCTTTGGTCACATAGGAGATGGATTGCGGAACGTCTTTCAGTGCGGTAGCAGTTTTACTGCCGATGAAGGAGTTGGTATTTTTATATCCCAGCTCTTTTCTACCGGTGATCTCTACTGTTTGCAGTTGTTCTGTGGAAGGGAGTAGCAGGATGTCTACGTTATTCCCACTGGTGACTGTTTTTTTGATGGTTTCAAAACCGGTATTGGAGAATTGTAAGGTATATTTTCCTGCTGGCAGGTTTGTAAAGCTGAAATGCCCTTTTTCGTCTGTAACTGTGTTCAGGGATTTACCGGTGATGGTGATGCTTACTTTTTCCAGCGGTTTATTGTTGATGTCTTTTACGACACCGGTGATATTAGTTTGTGCATAAGCTGAGGCGGAGAGGAAAATTAATAGAATGGTAGACTTTATTGCATTGAACATAGGTTGCTGACATATTTAATGCAAAGGACGACCCTGGCGAAGAAAAGGGCCAGTCGGATCGGGAAAAATAATGATCGAAAGCGGAAAATGGTTGTTATAACTTGTTTTGGAGGAGATGCATGGTCATGCATGATCCATATAGGGTTCATGCTTCAACCATGCTTCAGGTATGAAGGAGACATGAAGGAGGTATGAAGGAGGTATGCATTAGCCCCCTATCATTGACATACTATCCCAGTGCCTATTTTCCTTTTTAGCTTCTTTTTCGGCTTCGAAACCATTGGCTGCCCGGGAGTTCAATGCATATTGGATTTCCTGCATTAGCTGGTCGCTGCCGGCCCCGCTTCTGATCAGATCCCTGACATTCAGTACATCATGGCCGTAGAGACAGGTTTTGAAGCCGCCGGTGGGGGTGATGCGAATGCGGTTACAGCTACCGCAGAAGGTGCGGCTGTAGGCCGCGATAACGCCAATTTTGCCTTTGTGGCCAGGGATATGGTAGTTTAGAGAGGTAGAGTGAGGGGCATCCGTCAGCTTTTGCAGTTCATACCGGCTGCCCAGGGTATCCAGTATTCGCTGGTAATGCCATTGCTGGCCCGAAAAGGCATGTCCCTGCCCGTTAAAAGGCATTTCCTCAATGAACCTTATGGTGATAGGTTTTGCCGCTGTTAAGGCCGCAAAATCGAATAGTTCATCGGTGTTTACGCCGCCCATTACCACCATATTCAGTTTTACGTGCAAGTCATGCTCCAGCAGGTTATCCAGGGTATGCATAACAGCAGGGAGCTGATCGCGGTGGGTGATTTGTTTGAATTTATCCCTTTGGAGGGTATCCAGGCTTAAATTGATGTTGGTGATACCCAGTGATTTGAACTGGGGGATAAAGGGGGCGGTCAGTACCCCGTTGGTGGTGATGGATATTTCGGAAAAGACAGCCGATAACCTGGTGAGCAGTTGCATCAGGTCTTTCCGGAGGAAAGGTTCTCCACCGGTAATGCGGACTTTGCTGACGCCGGCAGCGGCCAGTGGTTGCATAACAGCCATGATCTCTTCATAAGTGAGGAGTTCGCGTCGTTGCAGGAACTGCATGTTCTCCGGCATACAATAAGTGCAGCGAAGGTTACAGCGGTCTGTTACAGCGAGTCTTACGTAATTGATAATGCGGTTATGGGCGTCTCTGAGCATTAACAGCTTTTTGTGGGATTGTCAAATGCCATGCTTTCATCTTCATTTCTCTCTGTCAGACATTTAAAATCTTTTTCCACGAGGATCTGTAATGTAGAATTATCCGGGTTGGGCAGTTCCATTGAAAATCCTACCTGTTCGGTAAGGATCCAGTTTTTTAGCTGTTGAGCCGGGACGAAAAGCGTAATGGTCGTTTGTTCCAGTTTGATGGAAGGTTCACCGGCGGTTATGGTGAAATGAAGGGCTGCTACGCCTATGGTCGTAGTTTCACTTACCTGCTGTTCTACCTGCAGGATTTCTATGTCTTTTTTATCTAATCTGTAGCGGATGCTATTGCCCCGTATCCTTATTTTCATCTTATGGCAGTTATCTCGTAGTTAAAATTACTACTTTAGCTACATTATGCGTGTATTGTTATTTGGTATTGCAAAGGATATTGCCGGAGCGCCGTTTATTACGGCGGAAGGGGTGAGTACGGTGGCCGAGTTAAAATCCTGGTTGTACGGACGGTATCCGGCTTTGCGGCAGTTACGGTCATTGATGGTGGCGGTGAACAAAGTGTATGCGGGGGATGAGGAGACGTTAAAAAATGAAGATGAGATAGCGGTTATTCCTCCTGTTAGCGGTGGGTGATAAGAGTTTGCAGGAAACGTCTTAAACAAAACTCGGAAAGAGCATAAACTCTCCTGTAAACGCTTTATAACTGGTACCAGACTTCTATATAACCCGTATATAAGCCCTATCTATATAAGTACGGCTTATATACCTGTTATATACGGGTTATATAGGGCTTATATACGGGTTATATATGCTAATGCACAGAATATCAGTAGGTTATTAGTAGTGACTAATATTTCAATGCTTTTTTATTGCTGATTAGCAATGCATTAAAATATAAGAAAAACTATTATGGCAGGAAATAGTGAAAAATTCAAAGGATGGCTGGACAAACACGATAGTTATGCAGGTACTTTTACAGATAAATACTAATATTTCTGTTCAGCAGGCGCTGGATTTTGTGCAGACTCCTGAGTGTGGCGGGGTAGTTGTGTTTGTCGGGAATGTGCGGAATGTTACACAGGGGAAGGCCGTGACAAAGTTGTTTTTTGAATGTTATGAGCCGATGGCTTTGCTGGAAATGGAGAAGATCGCGCAGCATATGATTGACCAGATGTGGGTGAAAAAGGTGGCCATTCTGCATGTTGTGGGAGAGATGTTCCCGGGGGATACTGTTGTTGTTATTGCGGCGGCAGCACCGCACAGAGCTGCTGCTTTTGCAGCTTGTGAATATGCTATTGATACGTTGAAAGAAACGGTACCTATCTGGAAAAAAGAATATTTTGAGGATGGGGCGGTTTGGGTTGCTGCGCATCCCTGAAGTAAATAAACTCTCAACCCTGAAAACTCAACCAGTTGACGCTCAATTTTTAATGCAATTTTTCTTTTGCTTCCTGCATTTCTTCCGGTGTGTTGGCATTAAACTGTTCTGTAGCAAAAGGGTTTTCTATCACTTCTATATTTCCCTGTAATAATGCTTTGCGCGGGCAGTTTTTTCCTGCTCCGAAACTTTGTTTCAGCAGCATTAAGCCGGTAGGTTCCCAGATCGCTATGAGTGGTTCCGGTAACTGGTTGAAAGGGCTGATAAATGCAGTGGCATCTTTTTCCGGTTGGTGGGAATCCACCAGTAAACTCAGGCTACGTAAACTGATTAAAGGGAGATCACAGGCCAGTACCAGCCAGGCACTATCAGGGTACAGCGCGTGTGCGCTAAGAAGGCCAACAGCCGGGCCACCACCTTCTATGCTGTCTGTAATGACAGGGACGTTATCAGTGAAGGCAGGTTGCTGATCCGCCCTGCAGGAAAGGTATACGTCCGGAATTAATGCCTGTAGCAGGGTGTACAGGTATTGCCACTGGGGCATCCCGTGATAGGCAATATTGCTTTTTTCCTGTTGCATACGGGTGCTGTGTCCGCCACAAAGTATGAGTCCTTTCATATTAATCTCTTTTACCAATCATCTTTATCAGGGAGATGTAAAATCTCTTTTCCCTCCTGTTTTCCCGATCAGTTTTGTTTCCCTTATCACCATCCCATGTGTAAATGCTTTACACATATCGTAAATGGTGAGTGCGGCTATACTGGCGCCTGTTAAGGCTTCCATCTCCACGCCGGTTTTGCCGGTAGTCTTCACGGTGCAGCGTATTATTGCTTCTTCACCTTCCATGTGTATATCTACCTGACAGCCATTCAACAGCAAGGTATGGCATAGCGGAATGAGGTCCGGTGTTTTTTTCGCGGCCATGATGCCCGCCAGGATAGCTGTCTGAAATACAGCCCCTTTAGCGGTATGGATATCTGTACCGTTGAACTGCTCTCTTACTATTTCAGGCAGGAATATCCTGCTTTCCGCTACAGCAACGCGATTGGTATCCGTCTTACCACTTACGTCGACCATTGCCGGCTGATCTGCAGCATTCAGATGTGAAAATCCCTGTTCATTGATCATAATAGGATAAATTTACAAAGTATCAAATTTAAAACAATGCTATTAGATGTTATTGCTGCATCTGCTGCTGTAATGGGTACGGTCCGCGATTTCGGAATGGAACAGATACCCTTTACCGCCGCAACAGGACGCGTGTTACGGGAGCCGGTCCTGGCCGACCGTGACTTCCCGCCATACAACCGCGTAACAATGGATGGCATTGCACTGGATTATGAAACATATGCCAAAGGACAAACCGTCTTCGGTGTGGAAGACCTGCAGGCCGCAGGTATGCCCCGTATGCAATTGTCCAATACCGCTAACTGTATGGAAGTAATGACAGGCGCCATCCTGCCGGAAATGACCGATACCGTTATCCCGTATGAACATCTGAGCGCAACAGAACATGAAGGGTTCAAACGCTTCACCATCACTGCCGCTGTGGAACCGGGACAAAACATTCATGCCCGCGGCGCAGATGCGCAGGCAGGACAAATCCTGATGCCGGCAGGAACATTGTTATCTCCGGCAGAGATAGGCGTACTGGCCTCTGTAGGTAAAACAATGGTGCAGGTGAGCAGGCTGCCCAAAGTAGCGATCATTGCCACCGGCGATGAACTGATCCCTGTAGATGGCACGCCGGGCGATCACCAGGTAAGAACATCCAATTCTTACGGATTGGCAGCCGCCTTACTGGAACTGGGGATCGTCGCTACCTGTCATCATGTGAATGATAATGAAGCCGCTATTGCTGCGCTGTTCAGCTCTCTGATGGATGCTGATGTGTGGATCTGCACAGGGGCCGTATCAGCCGGGAAATATGATTACCTGCCACTGGTGCTGGAACAAATGGGCATGACCACCATCTTTCATAAAGTGCAGCAAAAGCCCGGCAAACCTTTCCTGTTCGGACAGTTTGGCGCCACCGGAACAGATGATATTCCACTGGTTGGTACAAGTGATACGAATAATATCCCCCTGAATGAAACAGGACCTGTTGTATTTGCATTGCCCGGCAACCCGGTATCCGGTTTTATGTGTTGCTACCGTTATATTTTACCCTGGTTACGTGCCAGTTTACAATACGAAGCACCACCCGTTCCTCATGCCGTGCTTGGCACAGATGTCACTTTTAAAGCACCACTTACTTATTTTTTGCCAGTACGCCTGCACCCTGTTTCCGGTGGACAACTCATCGCTTTACCACCGCCATACCACGGCTCCGGCGACCTTACCGCGCTGTTACAGGCCGATGGTTTCTTAGAGTTAGCACCTGATAAAGATTTCTTTGAAAAAGGCAGCAGTTACCCTGTCTGGAAGTTCAGGTAATGAATGTTAAGGATTTGCGGAATACTATCCGGAGTTAAACCTTCACGTTTAACATCCGTCAAAAACAAAACCCTTTTGCATATGGCTCCAATCTCCGAAAAGTTACAGATGCAGCACCTGGCCTGGAGGGCCGGCTTTGGTGAAAGTCTTCCAGTGATAGAAGAGTGGTCGCATAAAAAACGCAAACAAATAGTTGATAAAGTACTGATCGGCAGAGAGAAGGATAAAAGTGCGACGTTGACATTAGCCAATCCGCCGGAAACACCGGATGTACCCAAGGGGCAGATGACAAAGGATGAGAAGAAGGAGAAGAGGCAGATGGAAATGCAGGGGATCAAAGATCTGAATATAGCCTGGATCAATACAATGGTGAACAGTGAACATCCGCTGCGTGAAAAGATGGCGCTTTTCTGGCATGGACATTTTGCTTCACGTAGCAGCAGAGCAGTTTTTAGTGAGCAGTTACTGGAAGTGATCCGCACAAATGCATTAGGGAATTTTGGAGATCTGCTGACCGGTGTTTCCAAATCTTCGGCCATGCTGGAATACCTCAACAATAAACAAAACCGCAAAGCTCATCCTAATGAAAACTTTGCCCGCGAAGTGATGGAATTATTCACATTAGGCAGGGGGAATTATACGGAAACAGATATCAAAGAATCTGCCCGGGCCTTTACCGGATGGAGTTATGACGCAGATGGGAATTTCGTATTCCAGGAAAAAGCACATGATGCCGGAGACAAAACTTTCTTAGGGAAAACAGGGGATTTTAACGGAGATGATATCCTGAAAATATTACTCGAAAATAAACAGACAGCAAAATTCATCACAGCTAAAATCTATAAATTCTTTGTAGATGATATGCCTGATGATGCAAAAATAAATGCATTGGCAGATAAGTTCTATGCATCCAATTATGACATCAAAGAACTGATGCGGAATATTTTTATGGCCGACTGGTTTTATGATCCCCGTTACATTGGCGGACATATAAAATCACCCATTGAATTAATTGTTGGATTGCGCAGAACAATACCCGTTACGTTTGAGAAAGAAGAAGTGATGTTGTCTTTTCAACAGATACTTGGGCAAACACTTTTTTACCCGCCAAACGTTGCCGGGTGGCCCGGCGGACGTAACTGGATAGATAGTTCCAGTCTGATGTATCGTCTGCAGTTACCGCAGATGATCCTGTATGATAAAGAGTCTGATATCAAACCCAAAGAGATCACGCCTGAAATGGGTATGATGCAGTATAAAGAGCAGGCCACTGCACAGGTAAATGCAGCGTTTAAAAAGCAGTTCAATAAGAAGATCAAAACAGATGTTAACTGGCAGCCTTATTTCAAAGAATATGAAAAGGTATCCCGTGAAAACCTGGCTGCTACTATCACAGATACTTTGTTGCTGACGAATAAAAGTGTGAACAAAGCATTATTGGATAGTTATGCTGATGCCACATCCCGCGAGAGTTATATTAAATCAGTCACCATTGCCGTAATGAGTACACCTGAATACCAGTTGTGCTAAAAATTGCAGATCATGTTAATCATCAACAGAAGACGTTTTTTACAGGTAGGTTCACTGGCTTCGGCTTCTATGTTCATGCCCAGATTTCTGAAAGCGCTGGAGAAAGACAAAATGGTCCCTCCCGGTAATAAGGTACTGGTAGTGATACAGCTTTCAGGTGGGAATGATGGCTTAAATACCGTGATCCCTTACCGCAATGATATCTATTTCAAATCGAGGCCAACGATAGGTATTAAACGGGAGAATGCATTGTCGCTGACAGATGAAACAGGATTACATCCCGCACTGGTGGGCATGAAATCTTTGTATGATAACGGCTCTGTAGGCATCTTACAGAATGTAGGATATCCTAATCCCGACAGGTCACATTTCCGCTCTATGGATATATGGCAGACGGGCAGCACTTCTTCAGAAGCCTGGAGCAATGGCTGGATAGGCCGTTACCTGGATGCACAATGTAAAGGCTGTGACAAACCGGTACAGGCTCTGGAGATTGATGATACGCTGAGTCTTGCCCTGAAAGGGGAACTGGAAAAGGGCCTGGCATTCAAAGACCCTAACCGTCTGAGCAGCGGGAATGATCGTTTCATGAACGACCTCTTACATCAGCATCCTTCCGGTGGAGGAGACACGCATCATAATGTGGATTACCTGTATAAGACGATGGGGTCTACGCTTTCTTCTGCGGCTTATCTGAAAGATCAGTTTAAGATGTACAAGACAAAAGAAGATTATCCTAATACTAATCTGGGTACCAGTATGCGTACTATTGCCCGTTTGATCATGTCTGATATCAGTACAAAAGTGTATTATGTTTCTCATGGTACTTTTGATACGCATGTGAATCAACTGAATTCTCAGAATGTGTTGTTTAAACAACTGGACGATGCCGTGACTTCTTTCACGAAGGACTTACAGGCTAACAACCGTTTCCAGGATGTGGTGGTGATGACTTTTTCGGAGTTCGGACGCAGGGTAGAACAGAATGCCAGCAATGGTACAGATCATGGCACTGCCAATAATATGTTTATCATTGGCGGTGGCCTGAAAGAAAAAGGATTACTGAATGACGGTCCCGATCTTGCACAATTACAGGATGGAGATCTGCAATATAAAGTTGATTTTAAGAGTGTGTATGCCACTATGCTGAATAAGTGGCTGGGAGCAGATGATAAGGCCATCCTTAAACATGATTATCCGCTGCTCTCATTTGTTTAGTTCTTTGTTATAATAGCTCTGAATGAACCGTGCGTAACGGTTTTGAGTGCAATTGTGCCACTTGTATCTGCCAGTAAACCGGAGAAGTCTCCTTCTATTAAACTATCCTGCACTTCAGTGATGTTTAATGACATATAGCCGTTGCTATTATCTGCCAGTACGGTGTATGCGCTGTCACTGAATGTAATGGACATGCCATTGCCCTGTTGTGTGGAGAGATAACTTCCTTTTTTAAATGGTTCACTTTCTGATATCAGGCTGAAATTAATGGTTTCGTCGCTGTTACCGGCACCTGTGATCTTCAGTACAGGAAAGTCGTTGTTAGGATCGGCATCCGTGAGGTTACCCGCCGTTATTGCTGCGGAAGGGTTTTCCGCCAGGATCACAAGTCCATCCAGTTGAAGGGAGATGAATTTTCTTTTTGGTTCCTTGTTGTCTTTACTGCAGGCGCTGATCAGACATAATAAAGAGGCGAGGACAAAACACTGGCGCATGGGTTTTTTATTTTAAACGCAATTATAAGGTGTTAATTGTAATTAACTGTTAAAAAATAGCTGATCTTCAATCATATAGTAAATAATAAACATAAAAAAGCCCGGTAGTTTCTGACTACCGGGCTTTTTACATAGTATGTTTTTATTCAGCCGTTTGAGGCTTAATAGCTATTTTATATAATACCCAACCCATCAATGCAAAGAAGGCAGCACCTAATATATAGTAGGTCCCTTCTCCCATAGAATGGCTGAGAGCGTTTTCCAGGTTAACGGCATTGAGCCAGCCCGGGAGGTCGATTGTCAATCCGAAAATGGAGAAGGCATCCACCCCGGCCATGATCGCGATGACCACACCGGCTACGGCACCTCCTGCTACCAGCCCGGTAGCGAACAGGTTCCCTTTACCTAATTCTTCCTCCTCAGCAGCGATGTTTACATTCCCTTTTTGGCGTTTCCTGTCTGCAATACCCCGAATAGCACCACCGATAAAGATAGGCAGGGTTGTAGACAACGGCAGGTAAGCACCTACTGCAAAAGACAATGATTTGATACCGCACAGTTCCATGGTAATAGCAATGAATACACCTACCAGAACGAACTGCCAGTCGAGGTTATAAGACAGTATCCCTTTTGCCAGTGTCGCCATCAGTGTACCCTGTGGAGCAGGGAAATAAGTACTACCGATCGCATGGTCCGTAACACCATTGGCAATCATAGCAGCTGTTGGTTTATCAAGGAATTTTATGGTTAATCCTATTACGATAGAAGAAACGATCGCACCGATGAACAGGGATAACTGCTGATACATGGGGGTTGCCCCTACGATATAACCAGACTTTAAATCCTGAGAGGTACCACCGGCATTCGCTGCCGCAATACAGATCATACCACCTACCACCAGAGCCATAGGTTCGTACAGTTTACCGCTCCAGCCTACAGAGATGAATACCAGGCAGGTGCCCATCAGGGTAGCGATGGTCATACCGGAGATAGGGTTGTTGGAAGAACCGATTAATCCTACAATGCGGCTGGACACTGTTACGAAGAACGCACCGAAGATCACTACGAGTAAACCTACCAGCAGTTTTTTGCCGATGGAATCACCCGGTAACTGAGGCAGGAATGCCATCAGCAGGATCAGTGCAATACTACCGAACAATACTATTTTTATATTGAGGTCTTTTTCAGTGCGGGGAACTTCCACTTTCGCAGCACCTGCTGCTGTTTCTCCTTTTTTCATGGAGCCGAGGCTACCTTTAAAGGATGAAATAATGGTAGGGATAGTTTTGATCAGGGTGATAAATCCACCCGCAGCCACCGCACCAGCGCCTATTTGTCTTACGTAGGCAAAGTAAACAGCGGAAGAGAAATCGGTGAAAGTATGTGTGAGCGGGTTCCAGTTGCCTTTACCGCCCGGGGTGGCCAAACTGGCCAGGTAGCCGAGTTTTACGAGCTGGTTAGCCATTGCATCGGGTGGCACCAGTGTAGCCAGTAAAGGAATGAGTACCAGCCATGACATTACGCCACCGGCGACCAGTACACCCGCGATACGGGGACCGATGATATATCCTACGCCCATATATTCAGGGGTGATCTCACCACTTACTTTAGCAGAAGGAAAGAAGCGGTTGGTTTGTTTGGTCATGTATACCGGCACTTCTGAGATCACGTGCAGTACTTTTTGAAGGATGGCATATGAAAAGGCAAAGCCCAGTCCGTAGAAGGCTGTTTTAGCAAAGTCTCCGCCTTTCTCACCAGCAATCAGTACGTCCCCGCAGGCTGTACCTTCCGGGTAAGGCAGGGTTTCATGTTCTTTTACGATTAGTGCCTTACGCAGCGGGATCATCATGAGGGTACCCAGGATACCACCGAAGATGGCGAGGATGAGGATCGTGATGTAATTGAAGTACTTGTCGCCGCCATGATCTGTCAAAAAGAGAAACCCGGGTAAAGTGAATACCACGCCGGCAGCGATAGACTCTCCGGCAGAACCGGTAGTCTGTATAATATTATTTTCGAGAATAGTTGTTTTGAAGAATTTTCTTCCGAGTGTAATGGCAATTACAGCGATAGGGATGGAAGCGGAAACGGTAAGACCCGCTTTGAGGGCCAGGTATACGGTAGCGGCGCCGAAGATAATGCCGAATACGCAGCCCAATAGGATGGACTTGAGTGTAAATTCTTTCATTTTCGTCTCCGGCGAAACGAAAGGCTTGAAATTCTCTGCCATAAGTACGATTGATGGGTAGATTCTGTTGATTAAAAGGCAATATAAGTGAAAAAATGCGTTTAGTACACTAAGCTAAAACGGAGAAAATTGCTTTTCTCCGTTTTCACTATATAGGACAATTATTTTAATAGGACCCTGTTTTCTCCTTCACCACTTTCGCTATCCACTTGCTGATCATCAGCATGACGATACCTGCTATACCAGCAGAAATCACGAGGATCAGGAAGTAGAATTTCTTATCGGTGAAGCTGTCCCAGAAGGTAGCCATCATACCGGCTACTTTTCCGGCAATAGCATTTACCAGGTACCAGCCACCCATCATGAGCGCTGTTACGCGGGGAGGAGAGAGTTTGGATACCATGGATAAGCCGATAGGACTTACCAGGATCTCGCCCACAGTGAATATGGCATAGGTACCAAACAGCCAGGCCATGGAGCTTTTATCTACATAGACGTTTGTCATGGACGCAGCTATTACCATTAAAAGGGCTGAGAAAGCAGCCAGGAAGATCCCCATAGCGATTTTCACGGGAGTGGTAGGTTCTTTTCCTCTTTTGGCCATCCATGCAAACAAGCCTATCACCAGGAGGGAGAAGGCCACGATAAAGAATGGATTGATGGACTGGAATATTTCTGTGGAGATCAGGTTCATTTTACCGCTGGCAGGCCATTGGTCTTTTGGTAAGTTCTGGAAGTAAGGATCGGGGCCCTGTACGGTGATGGTTTTTCCGCTGGCGTCGGTGATAGCCCGGAAATGTGCATCGATCTGTGTAACAGGGTGTGGGTCTGTGGTAACGGTTTGCAGCATACCCAGTGGTTTAGCTGCACTTTCCACCGCCGGAGACATTGCGCGGTCGGTGTATTGGTCGGCCCAGATGGTGAGTCCGGTACTGTTCTGGTTATAGATCACCCAGAATATGATCGCCACAGCAAAGAAGGCCAGCAGGGCGCCGAGGCCGCGTTTATCTTCTTTGGCCGCAGTGGTATAGATACGGATGTAGAATATGATGATAGGTACGCAGGCAAACATGAAAGCGTCGATAGAGCGGGTCCCGAAGATGGAGTGCCCTATGAAGTTGGTCATGAAGTAACCAATAGCAGCAGCGATAGCAGCAGGTAGGAATACGAGGGACATGATCCTGCTCATTGGCATATCTTCTTTCTGCACTGCTTTTTTAATATCGCCATCAGCGATCACTTTCAGGCGGGAAGAGAAGATGATCAGTCCTACGATCATTCCTATACCGGCAGCAGCAAACGCGTATCCCCAGCCATAGTGGTTACGGAGATAGGCCGCCACGAAGTTGCAGATGAAAGCACCGATGTTTACGCCCATGTAGAAAATACTGTAAGCAACATCTTTTTTAGGACGAAGATCAGCCCGGTTATAGAGGTTACCGAGGATGGTACCGATATTGGGTTTAAAGAACCCGTTCCCTACGATGATAAGGCCCAGGGAGATGTACATGGCAGTATCGCCCGGGAATGCGAGGCCGAAGTAGCCCGCAGCCAGCAAAGTACCGCCCATGATCACCGCCCGCCGGTAGCCGAGGTAGCGGTCGGCCATTAGTCCGCCGATGAAAGGGGAGAGGTATACGAGCGCGATGTAAGAGCCTACGAGATCGCTGGCATGAGCGGTATCAAAGCCTTTACCTCCGTTGGCAGTGGGGTCTATCAGGTACAGGAAGAAGATACCGATCATCAGATAGTATCCGAAGCGTTCCCACATTTCGGTGAAGAACAGCACATAGAGACCAGGATGGTGCCCTGTCTTAGGTGGAATGTTGTTGGGTGTAATTACAGGCTGTTGAGCAGCTGTTAAGCTCATAAAGGTTAGTTTTGATGTTTGATTACAGATGTTAGTTAGTCCCTGCGAATGTGGCAAGATAAATAAATTCAGCTTTTTATGAAGTAAAATGGTGTTTTTGGTTATTTTTTGGCCTTTCTTTGCAAAAAAAATGGAAGAGCGGGGAAGATAACGTGCAGAATTTGGCTCTTACAGGGAAATTCATATGAAGATATTACTATTAGGAAGTGGAGGCCGGGAGCATGCCCTGGCGTGGAAAATGGCACAAAGCCCGTTATGTGAGCAATTGTTCATAGCACCTGGTAATGCCGGAACTGCGCAGTATGGACAGAACCTGGACGTAGCGGTCAGCGACTTTGAGAAAATTAAAGCCTTTTGTACAGCTAATGCCATTGACCTGGTAATACCGGGGTCTGAAGAACCACTTGTAAAAGGTATTTACGATTACTTTCAGCAGGATGCAGCTTTACGGCATATTCCTGTGATGGGCCCATCTGCATTGGGTGCACAGCTGGAAGGAAGTAAGGCTTTTGCCAAGCAGTTCATGTTGCGTCACAATATTCCTACTGCCGCTTATAAGGAATTCAGCGGGGAAAACTACGAAGAAGGTGTAACTTACCTGCGCCAACACGCTTTGCCTATTGTTTTGAAGGCAGACGGGCTTGCGGCAGGAAAGGGGGTAGTGATACTGGATAACCATGAGGATGCAGTGGATGAGTTTACGCAGATGATCAAGGACGCCAAATTCGGAGATGCCAGCAAAAAGGTAGTCATAGAGCAGTTCCTGGCGGGTATAGAGTGTTCTGTATTTGTATTGACGGACGGACATACTTACAAGTTGCTGCCTACAGCGAAGGACTACAAGAGGATCGGTGAAGGGGATACCGGTCTCAATACAGGTGGTATGGGCGCTGTTTCTCCTGTCCCGTTTGCAGACGAGGCATACATGAAAATGGTGGATGAACGTATTATCCGCCCAACGGTGGCCGGTCTGGAAAAGGAAGGAATTGCCTATAACGGGTTTATCTTCTTTGGATTGATTAAAGTGGACGGAGAACCTTTTGTGATAGAGTACAACTGTCGCATGGGAGACCCGGAAACAGAAGTGGTGATGCCACGTTTGCAGAACGATCTGCTGGAGCTGTTTACAGCGGTAGCAGAAGGTAAGCTGGGTGAGCAGACCATTTACGAAGATGAGCGCGTAGCCACTACGGTAATGCTGGTAGCTGCAGGATATCCGGAAGCATATGAGAAGGGGAAGGTCATCACCAACATCCCTGCACCGGCGCACGACCAGATCGTGTTTCATGCCGGAACGAGGGCTGCGGGGGACGAAATACTCACGAATGGCGGACGGGTACTCACGATCACTTCCCTGGCGTCTGATTTAGGGATTGCCCTGACACATAGTAAATTAACGGCGGAAAAGATTGGATTTGAGGGTAAATATTACAGGAGAGATATAGGGTTCGAGTTCGTGTAAAGCTTTGATTCAGAGCGGAACACAATTTTAAGAAGTTATTTTCGTTTAAGCGTTTTCGAGAGTCATTCTGTGCCGGCTGATACATTGTCATTAACTGTTACAACTTACTAACCGGCTCAACAGATACAATAATTAAGATTTTTTAATATTTAGTTGTATTATTGATAAAACTAACAATTTTATCATCGTATATTCGTTGGAATTATTCATTTTTGCACTCATAATATTTTGACCATATTAAGCAATGGGGTTCTTTAATTTTTTAACACAGGAAATAGCGATTGACTTAGGTACAGCTAACACGCTGATTATACATAACGATCAGGTGGTGGTTGATGAACCTTCTATTGTAGCTATAGAGCGGGCAAGTGGTAAAATTGTGGCGGTTGGTAAGAAGGCCATGATGATGCACGAGAAGACACATGAGTACCTGCGCACTATCCGCCCATTGAAAGATGGTGTGATAGCTGATTTCAACGCAGCGGAAGGCATGCTTCGCGAGATGATCAAACTGGTATACCCCAAAAAGCCCCTTTTCTCCCCCAGCTGGCGCATGGTTATATGCATACCCTCCAGTATTACTGAAGTAGAAAAACGCGCCGTACGCGACTCTGCCGAACAGGCGGGCGCTAAGGAAGTGTTCCTTATACATGAACCAATGGCTGCTGCCCTTGGTATTGGCATTGATGTGGAAGAACCCGTGGGAAACATGATTATCGACATCGGAGGTGGTACCACCGGTATCTCCGTAATAGCCCTTGCCGGTATTGTATGTGATCAGAGTATCCGTATTGCAGGTGACGAGTTCACCGCTGATATCATGGAAGCATTACGCCGTTATCACAGTTTGCTGATAGGCGAAAGAACGGCAGAACAGATCAAAATACAGATCGGTTCCGCATTGAAAGAACTGGATAATCCACCGGATGATGTACCTGTAAATGGTCGTGACCTGGTAACCGGTATTCCTAAGCAGATCATGGTATCTTACCAGGAAGTTGCTGAGGCGCTGGATAAATCCATCTTTAAAATAGAAGAAGCAATTCTGAAAGCACTGGAAACTACGCCTCCGGAACTGGCTGCAGATATCTACCGCAGAGGATTGTACCTCACCGGTGGTGGTGCCCTGTTGCGTGGCCTGGATAAACGACTCACCCAGAAGATCAAATTACCTGTGCATGTAGCGGACGATCCGTTGCGCGCAGTAGTAAGAGGTACTGGTATCGCACTGAAACACGTTGGTAAGTATCCATTCCTAATGCAATAATATCAGGAAACATGCAAGGGAGATTTAAACATTTGCCTTGCATGCTTCTATTTGAAAATATATCCTGTGCGTAATCTCATCATTTTCTTAAGGCGCTATTTTAACTTTTTTCTGTTTCTGCTGCTGGAAGTGATTTGTATTGTGCTGGTATTCCGGAACAACGACTTTCAGAAAACAGCCTACCTCAATTCCGCCAATAGCATCAGCGCCAGGTTATACAACCGTTACAACAACGTGCAGTACTATTTTCACCTCAAGGCTACCAATGACAGTCTTGTAAACGAAAATGCCCGGCTGCATAATATCCTGCGTACGAGTTACGACAGCATTACGCTGGACAACCTGGTTAAAACAGATACCATCCGCACTTACAGCACAGATACCACCCGCAAAGTAGTTGGCATTGAATTACGCCGTTACCTGTATCATGCCGCTAAAGTGGTCAACAACACCGTTAACGCTCCTGTCAACTATCTCACTATCCATCGCGGCAGCGCAAATGGTCTGAAGCCTAATATGGGCGTTATCGGACCCAGTGGTATTGTAGGTATTGTACGTAGCGTAAGCCCGAACTACGCAGTTGTTCTCTCCCTGCTCTCTAAAGGCCGCAACTTCGGTTTCAGCGCCCGCCTGAGTCATAGCAAGGAAATGGGGACCGTTCGCTGGTATGGTGGAGATGCAGGCTACGCCGTGATGGAAGATGTACCAAAAAGTGTAAGACTGATAAAAGGAGATACCGTAGTAACCAGTGGTTACTCCGCACTGTTCCCGGAAAATATCCCTATCGGATATGTTGAATCTTACTCCCTTACAGATAAAGGAAGTACGGCTTATACCGTCAGGATAAAACTGGCTACCAACTTTTATAACCTTCAGTATGTGTATGTTGTAGATAACATGCTGCAGGATGAGCAAAAATCATTGGAGGATTCAACCTACAGGCTGATCAAATGAGTATACTGTTAAGAAATATCATTCGCTTTGTGTTGCTGCTGTTGCTGCAGGTGTTCGTGCTGAACCAGGTATTGCTGCACCAGCTTGTGAGCCTTAACCTCTACATGCTGTTCGTCCTCCTGTTACCTTTTAACCTGCCCCGCCCCGCTTTAATGCTGCTGGCACTTTTGATGGGACTCAGCATGGATATGTTCACGAATACAATGGGCGTACATGCTGCGGCCTGTGTGTTCATCGCTTATCTACGTCCTTTCATCATCAATATATTATCCCCGCAGGGAGGATTCGAAACTACGCAGAAGACACCATCCATGACCAGCATGGGTGTTTCACAGTTCCTGACATTTGCTGCCATACTGGTATTCCTGCATAACCTGGTATTCTTCTCACTGGAAGTATTCGGGTTTGGTAATTTCTTCTACCTGTTATTAAAGATCTTGTGTTCTACCGCCGCCAGCATATTCCTGATCGTGCTGTATGAACTGTTGTTCTTTTCAAAGAAGTAAGTGTGTATTTTTATTAGTGAGATGGAGATTATATTAAAAAGCAACAGGCCGCAAGGCCGCATTATTCAATAGATGTCTGTTTACAATCAGCCCAGGAAAAGAGTGATACAGTTTATCATACTCGGTATGGTAATGTTGATCGTTGTCAGATTGTTCTTTCTGCAGGTCATAGAAAAGAAATATTCCAAGCTGGCGGATGCCAATGCGGTACTTCGCAAAGTGGTATATCCGAGCAGGGGGATCATCTTCGACAGGAAGAACCGCAGTATCCTCAGTAATGACGCGATGTACGACCTGGTAGTGACACCTATCGCCGCAAAAAATATTGACACCGGCTACCTCTGTCAGATCTTACAGATAGATAAGGAAGAATTCAAAAGACGTATCGCTACCGCGATCATTAAAAACGGTAGCCGCCGTGTATCTGTATTTGCTTCCCTGTTACCTCCCGAGATGTTCGGCCGCCTGCAGGAAAGCATGTATATGTTCCAGCCGGGGTTCGACCTGGTACAACGGCAGATCCGCTCTTATCCTTTCTCCGCCGCCGCAAATATTCTTGGTTACATAGGAGAGGTTTCCCCGCAGATGCTGGTGAAACCCGCTTACAGCGCTTATAACCAGGGGGATTACCTGGGTATGACCGGGCTGGAGAGAGCGTACGAGAGTGTGCTGATGGGACAAAGGGGTATACAATACCTGGTAAAAGATAACCTGAACCGCCCGCAGGGGTCCTATGAAAAAGGGGAGTTTGATACGGCCGCTATTGCCGGCAAAAACCTTCGTTTATCACTGGACGTAGACCTGCAGGTATTAGGCGAACACCTGATGCGTAATAAGATAGGCAGTATCGTGGCGATCGATCCGCAAACAGGTGGATTGCTGGCCATGGTGAGCGCACCTACTTATGATCCTAACCTGCTGACCGGCTCCTACAGGGCCCGTAATTTCAGCAGGTTATTTGTAGATACGACCAAACCACTGTTCAATCGTGCCATACAGGCGGGTTATCCTCCGGGATCTTCCATGAAGCCACTGACAGCGCTGATTGCACTGGATGAAGGGGTGATTACGCCCGCTTTTGGTTTCCCCTGCCGCGGGGCTTATGTGAACTGCGGCCGTCCGATTGCCTGTACACATAATACTCCCGGGCATGCTGCCAATCTCCGCCTGGCAATTGCCAACTCCTGTAACGCTTACTTCGTACACCTTTACCGCTTAGAAGTAGATGCACCTAAATGGGGCGGGGTGAAGAAAGGACATCAGAAATGGCATGATTATATCTCTTCTTTTGGTTTAGGTCACAGACTGGGAGTGGATATTCCGGGTGAATCAGGCGGTAAGGCAATTGATACCATCGGGATGAACAAACTCTATAATGGACAGTGGAATTCCTGTTCAGAACTGTACGTAGGGATGGGACAGGGACAGGTAGTGGCAACACCGCTGCAGATGGCCAATGCCATGTGTATCATTGCCAACCGTGGTTCTTATTTCCTGCCACACTTTGTAAGCAGTATAGATGGGGATGAATCGGATATCCTGAAGAAATATAAAGAGAAACATACAGTAGCCCATGTGGCGGATACTTCCTACAGATCAGTAATATATGGTATGCAGGACGTGGTGGAATCCGGTACGGGCAGGATAGCACAGATAGAAGGGGTGATCGTGTGCGGTAAGACAGGTACGGCAGAAAACAATGCCGTAGTAGATGGTAAACTGGTAAAACTGAAGAACCACTCTGTTTTCGTAGCCTTTGCCCCGAGAGATAATCCGAAGATCGCTATTGCCGTGATTGTGGAGAATGCTGGTTTTGGAGCTACCTATGCAGCGCCTATCGCCAGTCTTATCATGGAAAAATACCTGCACGATACGATCTCAGTGAAACGTAAACCAATGATGAAGACATTACTGGAATACAATACACTGGATCCTATAGTACGGGAAAAATCAAAGCTCGATTCACTGAACGGTGCTACGGCTAAAATGACATCAGATCAGATACTTAAACTTTACTTTCGCGACTAATCCATGATAAACCGTCGGCAAATAAAACTCACAGAAGGTATTGACTGGCCGATTATGGGCCTGTACTTCGCACTGGTGTTCGTAGGCCTGTTATCGATCTTTGCTGCTGAATACAGGGAAGGGGATAATATCTGGAATGATATCATCCACCTGAATAAGAACTATGCCAGGCAACTGATGTGGTTAGGGATTTCCGGTGTGCTGGCAACCATCATCTGGCTGACTGACAGTAAATTCTTTACGGCTACGGCTAACCTGCTGTATGCGGGGGGGATATTGCTGTTGTTACTGGTCCTCGGGATAGGGAAGGATGTAAAGGGTTCTCACTCGTGGTTAGTGATAGGCGGTTTCCAGTTTCAACCGGCAGAGCTGACGAAGCTGTGTACCAATCTGGCACTGGCCAAGTACCTGTCGTCGCTGGAAACGGACTTTACCAAGTTAAGGCCGCGGTTGATTGCCGCTGCACTGGCGCTTGTTCCCTGCGGGATCATCATTTTACAGGATGAAACAGGGCTGGCACTGGTATACTTCTCTTTCTTCCTGGTGATGTACCGCGAAGGTTTGCCGGGGCTCTTACTGATCATTGCTTTTTCCGGGATCGTACTGGTACTATCGGCATTGCTGGTGGACAAGAACGTCCTCTTCATTATATTTTCTGTTATCACGGCGCTGGTTATTTATTTCAGCCGGAGAGAGATCAGACGTCACCGTTCAAGGCTGGCATTGATACTGGGTATCTGGGCATTCTGTTCGGTATTCGTGATGTTTATTGTGCCCATGGCATTTACCAAAGTGCTGAAAGATTACCAGGTGAGGCGTATTGAGGTAATGCTGGGGAAAGAGAATGACCCTAAAGCCACTTATAACACCCGGCAAAGTATGATTGCCATCGGCTCGGGCGGTATATTCGGGAAGGGCTATCTGAAAGGAACGCAAACCCGTTATGATTTTGTGCCAGAGCAAAGTACGGACTTCATATTCTGTACGGTTGGAGAAGATTTTGGTTTCCTCGGGACGTTGATATTTGTGGGATTATATGTCGGGCTCCTGCTGCGGATCATCTTTGTGGCGGAACGACAGCGATCGACTTTTAGTCGCGTGTATGCCTATGGGGTAGCCAGTATTATCTTCTTCCATATGGCAATTAATATTTCCATGACCATAGGTCTGGCGCCTGTGATCGGGATTCCGCTGCCATTGGTCAGTTATGGGGGATCTTCCCTGATGACCTTCACGATGCTTATTTTTATAATGCTTAGACTGGATGCCGACAGGCAAATGGTTTTAAGATAGTTGGCTATCTTTGTGGTATGGCACGTATTATTCCGTTATCAGAAGGGAGTTTCACAGTAGACGCAACCAAGCAGTTTGTTCCATACAACACTGCAACAGACACAATGCAGCAACGCTCCGGAGGCTCGCTGCTGGTAGAGATCCAACCATTTTTGGTTATCACGGCACACGATTATATCCTGTTTGATACCGGACTGGGTTTACGCAACCCTAACGGTGTATTACAGATCCATCAGCATTTAATAGACAATGGTGTGAACCCTATGGACATCACCAAAGTGCTGATGAGTCATCTGCATAAAGATCACAGCGGAGGGGTATCTGCTGTAGACCCGATCAGTGGTCAGCGTTCTCTCACTTTCCCACAGGCTACTTATTATGTGAACCGTCATGAGATGGAATATGCAATAGCGCAGGATGGTAAATCCTATCATGCGGAGGATCTTGCTATTTTACAACAGATGGATAATGTGATATTTACTGAAGGGGATGGCACTATCGATGATTATATCAGTTATGAAATGAGTGGGGGGCATTGTCCTTATCACCAGGTATTCGTGGTGGATGATGAAGGAGATAAGGTATTTTATGGAGGAGATGAGGCCCCGCAGGTATCATATATGATCAGGCGTTTTGTCGCCAAGTATGATTTTGATGGTAAGCGTAGTATGGAATTGCGTCAGCAATACATGCAAAGGGGGAAGAGTGAGGGCTGGACTTTCTTATATTATCACGATACTAAATTGCCTTTCGGAAAATTCTAACTTTATGAGTGAGCTTGCACAAGCATGGCTGAATGCCTGGAATACCCATGACCTGGATGCTATCATGCATCATTACAGTGAGGATGTGGTATTCTATTCTCCTTTTATACAGAAGCTGAACAATGATCCTAACGGATGTATCCGGGGAGTAGCTGATTTAAGGGCCTATTTTCAGAAGGCGCTGACAGCGTATCCGGATTTACAGTTTGAACCTTATCATGTGCTGGAAGGAGTAAACTCTGTGGTACTTTATTATAAGAGTGTCGGGGACCGTTTAGCGGCTGAAATGATGTTACTGAATGAGGAAGGAAAGGTGAAAGAGGTTAGAGCGCATTATAAGAGTTTACAGGGATAATTATTGCCGGAAGCGTCTGGCTCCTGGTCCACCCATATTCCTGCTCTGACGTTCTTTCAGGGAACGTACCAACGTGTTGCGGAACTCTCTTTCGCTTCTGAATACATTGCCGGCTTTTGTAGAGGGCAATACTTTCTGGAACTCTTTATTATAGTGAGTTTTGATATCGAGCATACGTTGTTCGTAGCCCAGTTCATTATTATCGTTTGGCAGGTCTTTAGTGGGGTGGTCCGTAGCTTTTGTGTTACGGCGTTCTGCTATCAGCAGTTCCACTTCTTTAGTGTACTGGTTATATAAAGGCCAGAATTTCTGAGCTTCATCAGGAGTGAGATCCAGTTTCTGGGACAGGTAGGCTACCTGAGCGGCGCGGATCCTGTCTCTCAGTTCTGCATCGCTGCCTTGCTGGGCATAACCAGGAGAGCTGGTGATGCCTGTCAATGCGAATATGAAGAGTAAGCTTATTGTGTAAATTTTTTTCATTTCAATTGTCAATTGAACTTTCTTTTAACAAACCTGTGTTGTCCAGGTAACTTTGGATAGCTTCTGAGGACAGTTCGCTGGTTTCTGGCAGCGCAACTGTGCTTGTTGCAGTATTGAGGGATGCGAGGCTCAACAATTCTTCTTTGTCAAAGGCATCCATATGTGTTTGCAGGTATTCTACTATTGCCTGATCGCTTACATCTGCCAGGGCATTTTCTTCAACAGGGTTAACGATCTTTTGTTTATTCTGCATAAAGAATAATGTACCCGCGCTGATCATCGCGATGAGGCAGGCCGCCGCAGCCCATTTCAGATATGTACGGCGGGGGCGCATAGGCACTACTTTCGCAGGTGTCTGTATATCAGCTAAGATGTTGGCAGTCAGCTGATCAAAGTACCCTTCAGGTGCAGATAGCGGAAACTGTTTAGGTATTCCGGACAGCAGGGGAGAAATGGATTCCAGTTCATCCTGTACCTGTACTTTATGAAGGATTTGTGCTGATAACTGCCCGAAATAGCCTTCCGGAGCTGATAGCGGGTATGTTTTAGATAGCTCTGCCAGCAGGGGAGAGAGCTCTTCGAGTTCTATTTTCTGCATGATCTGCCCTGATAAGTGTTCGAAATAACCTTCAGGAGCTGATAATGGGCATATTTTTGGAATCTCTGACAGCAGGGGAGATATTTCTTCCAGTTCTATCTTTTGCATGATCTTAGCTGGTAACTGCTCGAAATATCCGGCGGGCACTTCACCAAAGGTGGGAGCCAGTCCGGGCCATGCAGCCCCAGGAATAATTTCCTGCAGTTCGTTCGCAATATCGTTGTCTCTGGATATCATCTTGCTGTTTTAGACATTGAAAGCAGGCAATAGTTTAAATGGGATCAGGCTTTCGTCTTCAAAATTTTCGTCTTCATCCTATAAAAGTACTAAGATGTCGCATTTTTAGCCATTTTTGATAAATTCTTCGATCTTTTTTACGGCATGGTGGTAGGATGCTTTGAGCGCGCCCTCTGAGGTTGATAATACGCGGCTCATTTCTTCATAGGGCATCTCGTCATAATACCGCAGGTTGAATACGATCCTTTGCTTTTCGGGCAGTCCTAAGATGGCCCGTTGTAATTTCCACTCCAGTTTATTTGCATCAAACTGGCTATCTGCTTTTAAGGTGTTGCTCAGGCCTGTTTCCACATCTGAAAGGGATACGGATGTGTTCTTTTTTTGTTTTTCCAGGAAGGTGAGGCTCTCATTGGTCGCTATTTTATACAGCCAGGTGTAGAGCTGTGCATCTTCCCGGAATCCTTCCAGGTTCTTCCATACTTTTACGAACACATTCTGGAGTACGTCATTAGCATCATCATGATCTAATACCAGGCGGCGTACATGCCAGTATAACCTTTCCTGGTATTTCTGGATGATGTATGTAAATCCTCTTTCCCTGGTTTCAGGTTCACGGTATAATGCCAATAATGTTTTGTCATCCTGAATAATGCCCATATAAGGTTAAATGGTTTTAATAAAAAAACCATCTATGAGATGGCTTTTTTATTAAAAAGTTTAATGTGAGTCTGCATTATTTTGCTTTCTTTCTGGCGATTGCCTTCTCTGCTGCATTTACGATATGGTCTGCATCCAGGCCATATTTCTTTAACAGTTCGAATGGATTACCGCTTTCACCGAAAGTATCGTTGGTACCGATGTATTCGATTGGAATAGGATTGTTACGCGCAGCCACCTGTGCAATGCTGTCTCCCAGTCCGCCGAGTACGTTATGTTCTTCAGCAGTTACGGCACAGCCGGTTTTGTTGATAGACTTCAGTACTGCTTCTTCATCCAGTGGTTTGATGGTGTGGATGTTGATGATTTCAACGCTGTAACCTCTTTCTTCCAGTATTTTACCGGCTTCAACGGCTATCCAAACCAGGTGACCGCAAGCGAAGAGGCTGATATCAGTTCCTTCGTGGAGGACCTGTGCTTTACCTATTTCGAATTTCTGGTCTACAGCTGTGAAGTTAGGCCATTTTGGACGGCCAAAACGGAGATAAACGGGACCTTCGTAGTCTGCTATAGCCATAGTAGCGGCTTTGGTCTGATTGAAATCGCATGGAACGATAACAGTCATACCTGGCAGCATTTTCATCATACCAATATCTTCGAGGATCTGGTGGGTAGCACCATCTTCTCCCAGTGTTAAACCGGCATGGGAAGCACAGATCTTCACATTTTTACCGGAATAGGCCACGGACTGGCGTATCTGATCGTATACACGACCGGTAGAAAAGTTTGCGAACGTAGTTGTGTATGGAATTTTACCGCCAATGGTTAAACCTGCAGCGATGCCTATCATATTAGCTTCTCCGATGCCGCACTGTACAAAGCGATCAGGAAATTCCTTGATAAAGGCGTTCAGCTTCATAGAGCCGAGCAGGTCAGCCGTTAATGCCACCACGTTTGGATTCTTACGTCCTATCTCCAGGATACCTTCTCCGAATCCTGCGCGGGTTTCCTTCTCATTTAAAGGTTGAATATCTTTTACCATAGCCTTTTAATATTGAATCGTAAAAGTAATAATTAATGTGAGAAAGTTAATTGTTTAATACTCTGTCACGCAATGCAACTTCCCATTGCCAGGCTGTACGCATCATATCTTCTATGCCTGTTTTAGGTTCCCAGCCCAATAATTTCTTAGCGCGGGAGTTATTGGCATAGATAGCGATGACATCTCCCGGACGGCGGGGACCCAGGTCGTAGTTCAGTTTTACGCCGGAGATCTTTTCAAAAGCCTTGATACATTCCAGTACGGTTACCCCGTTACCGGTACCCAGGTTAAAGATTTCGCAGTTGTCTGTGTTACGCTGGTCTATGAGGTATTGCATGGCTTTGGTATGTGCATTGGCGATATCCATTACATAGATATAGTCGCGGATGCAGGAACCATCGCGGGTATCGTAATCGTGTCCGTACACGGTGAGTTTAGGGATTTTTCCTATAGCGGTTTGCGTGATTACGGGTACCAGGTTATCCGGGCGGCCCAGGGGCAGTTCACCGATCAATGCGGAAGGGTGTGCGCCAACCGGGTTGAAATAACGGAGCAAGATGGATTGCGTATCATTTACACGGCTATAGTCTTCTATGATCTGCTCGCCCATTTGTTTGGTACGTGCATAGGGAGACTGTGCTTCTCCTAACGGCGTTTCTTCCACTACCGGCAGTTCTGTAGTGTTGCCATATACAGAGCAGGAAGAAGAGAATACCATGTTAGGGATATTAAACTCCTTCACGCATTTCAAAACGTTTACCAGGGAAGTGAGATTATTCTGGAAATAGAATAAGGGATCTGCTACTGATTCCGGTACGGTTTTCAGTGCTGCAAAGTGGATTACACCAACGATATCACGGTTTTCGTGAAACACAGCATGTGTATCTTCCAGGTTGCACAGATCTACCTTGTAGTTGCGGATCTTTTTGCCAGTTATTTTTTCAACTCCCTCCAGTAATAATGTGCTGCTACGAATATTACTGTCTACAGACACTACATCAAAGCCATTATTGATGAGGTCAACAATCGTATGGGAGCCGATAAAACCACAACCGCCTGTAACGAGAACCTTCATATGTTTTATATTTTTTGAAAAGTTTTAGGATTACAAATTACGGATAACCAATGTCTTTTACAGCTTTTGATCAAGTATTGTTTCCAGATACTGACCGTAGCCGCTTTTCAGTAAAGGTTTAGCCAGTTCTTTTAATTGATCGCGGGTGATGAAGCCCTGGCGGTATGCGATTTCTTCTATACAGGCAATTTTGATTCCCTGTCTTTGTTCTATCACCTGCACAAACTGTGAAGCCTGCATGAGGGAGTCGAAGGTACCTGTGTCCAGCCATGCAGTACCGCGGGGAAGGATGGATACTTTCAGTTTACCGCGTTTCAGGTATTCCCTGTTCACGTCAGTGATCTCGTATTCCCCACGTGGGCTGGGCTGTAGATCAGCCGCTATTTTAATGACTTCGTTATCGTAGAAATAAAGTCCGGGAACAGCATAACTGCTTTTAGGGTGTTCCGGTTTCTCTTCTATGGAAACGGCCTGCATTTGCGCATCAAATTCAACTACACCATAACGTTCCGGATCAGACACCTGGTAAGCATATACGATACCACCATCGGGGTTGATATTGTTGGCCAGCTGGGTACCCAGTCCTGCGCCATAGAATATATTATCACCTAATACAAGAGCAACGCTGTCATCCCCGATAAAATCACGTCCAATCACGAATGCCTGCGCCAGTCCGTTAGGGACAGCCTGTTCTGCGTATACGAGGTTAAGTCCATATTGTTTACCATCTCCAAACAGCCTTTTAAAAGCCGGAAGGTCGTGGGGCGTAGAAATGATCAGGATGTCTTTTATGCCTGCCAGCATTAACGTGGACAGTGGATAATAGATCATCGGCTTATCATACACTGGCATTATCTGCTTGCTGATAGCGTATGTGATCGGGTGCAAGCGTGTTCCGGAACCGCCGGCCAGTATAATACCTTTCATGGTCGATAATTGATATGATTGAAAAAAGTTAAGGGTTTTCCAAAAAACCGTACAAAAATAGGTGCCTGCCGGTTAAAAAAGGAAAAAAATATCAGAAGATGGGAAAAACAGGTGTATATAGTTATTTAACAACATGTTGCTGAGGGAAGAAATAATGTATAAAGCCGGGTGGCAGGCCGGTTTTAAAAAGAGGGAGTATGCTATTAGGAGAGACTAAAGGCTCCGTAAGGAGCCCTGTATTTGTAGAAAACACATTAAAGGATAAAAGCCGGACTCCGTCAGGAGTCTCCTTTCTTCGCCTTTAGGAGACTCCTGACGGAGTCAAATTTGTTCTTTATTACATTATCTACAAACACGGGGCTCCTAACGGAGCCTATTATGTCTTGTTACAAAATGCGTTGTGTTTTGCCTAGAAGAATAAATTGGAGATGAAGTATACCAGGGCGGCTACCAATGCACTGATAGGGATAGTGAGTATCCATGCCCAGAGCAGGCTTACCGTTACCCCCCAACGTACTGCTGACAGACGTTTGGTGGCACCCACACCGATGATTGAACCGGTGATGGTATGTGTGGTACTTACCGGAATACCCAGGGATTCTGTCAGGTAAAGGGTGATAGCACCGGCAGTTTCTGCCGCTACACCTTCCAGTGGGGTTACCTTGGTAATACGGGAGCCCATTGTCTTTACGATTTTCCAGCCACCGCTCATGGTACCCAAACCGATTGCTGCGAAGCAGGAGAAAGGTACCCAGTTGGGCACGTCGGCAATATTATCGATCGTACCATGTGCTACCAGCGCTGCTGCGATGATACCCATTACTTTCTGAGCATCGTTACCGCCATGGGCAAGGCTCAGAGCACCGGATGAAACCAGCTGCAGGCGTTTGAACCAGTTTTCTGCCCGGTAGGGATTGGCCTTGCGGCAGATATTGAGAATGAGTATCGTTATGAGAAAGGCGACGGCCATCCCTATGAAGGGGGCCAGTACGATGAAGTACAGGATAGGCAATACTTTGGCATAGTTGATCACATCAAAGGAACCGTGTGCCGCAGCTACTGCAGACCCGATGAAACCACCAATCAGTGTATGTGAAGAGCTGGAAGGGATACCATACCACCAGGTAAGGAGGTTCCATAAAATGGCAGCTATCAGTCCACAGAGGATCACCCTGAGCGTGATAAACTGTTCAAAAATGGATTTAGCAATGGTATTACCTACTTTGAACTCACCATATACGTATTTGGAAATAAAGAATGCTGCAAAGTTGAACACGGCTGCCCACAATACTGCCTGGAAAGGGGTCAGTACTTTGGTGGAAACTATCGTCGCTATTGAGTTAGCCGCATCATGGAACCCGTTAATATAGTCAAAGATGAATGCCAGTATGATAATGATAACTAGTAAGGTCATTAGAAAGTTGTTTGCGTTGAAAACAGGCTGGCCATATAATTACACAATCTACTGATTATGCGTACTTTATGATAATTGACTCTATCACATTGGCGCAATCTTCACATTTGTCCGTGGCAATTTCCAGTGCCTGGTATATTTCGCGCATTTTAAGCAGCTCTCCTGCATTATTGGCTTCTTTCTCAAACAAATCGGCGATAGCCATGTCATAGATGTCGTCAGCATGGTTTTCCAGGCTGTTGATCCTTACGCAGGCATCTGTAATGATACGCATGTTGGACATGGTACGCAGTTCAGGAATAGCCTTATGTAATTCGAGTGTACCCTGGTGGATGAGATCTGCCAGTTTACGTACACTGTCATTGATATCCACTACTCTGTAAAGATCTAGTCTTTTAGCAGAACCATGGATATAGTCAGCTACGTCATCAAGGGTAGCTGCCAGGTGGTGAATATCTTCACGGTCAAAGGGAGTAATGAAGTTCTGCCCTAATTCCACAAATATGCGGTGTGTAAAATCATCATTCTTATGCTCCAGCCTTTCTATCAGGTGGGTTTTATCCTTGCGTACAGCAGGATCTGTGGATCCTACCAGCTCTATCAGCACTTTTCCCATCTCTACGAGGTTAGCGGCTACATCTTCGAATAATGAATAAAAAACCCGGTCTTTAGGCACAAAAAGTTTGACAAAAGAATTGAAGCCTCCCATACGGTGTAGTTTGAATTTGGCGCAAAAATAGCTTTCCAGGGGCAATACCTCCAAGAAAAAATTATAATTAATGATTCCTTAACACTGTATTAATATAAAAGTAATATAGCATTTTTTCCTTTGCAAAGTAGAATTGACTGCCCATAAAGGATTTATCACCTACAACAATGCAACGTCAACTGCGAACTTTTTTTCATAAAATAAATAACAAAGGACCGGTACATCCGGTTCAATCAAGCTAAAATGTCCGAAAAACGCCCATTAGACATAGTCGTAATCTCCGATGTACATCTCGGAATTTATGGCTGTCACGCAAAGGAATTGATCCAATACCTGGATAGCATTGATCCTAAAGTGCTGATTCTGAACGGAGATATCATCGATATCTGGCAATTCAGCAAACGTTACTTCCCCAAGTCCCATACCAAGGTGATCCGCCGCATTCTGAAAATGACCAGCAAAACGGATGTTTACTACCTGACAGGGAACCATGACGAAGCTTTGCGTAAATACGCAGGTTTCGGACTGGGTAATCTCACGATCGACAATAAACTGATCCTGGAAGTAGATGGCAAAAAACATTGGTTCTTCCATGGAGATGTGTACGACGTTACCATGAAAAACTCCAAATGGCTGGCAAAACTGGGTGGTAAGGGCTACGATCTGCTCATTATCCTCAACCGCCTGGTGAATAATATCCTGGAAAGCATGGGTAAGGAGAAAATGAGTTTCTCCAAAAAAGTAAAGAACGGCGTAAAACAGGCCGTGAAATTTATTTCTGATTTCGAACAGGTAGTGGCTGAAATAGCTGTGGACAAACAATTTGACGTAGTATGCTGCGGACATATCCACCAGCCTATTATTAAAGAAATGCAGCATAATGGCAAGCCAGTCTTGTATCTGAACTCGGGCGACTGGGTAGAGAGTCTTACTTCACTGGAATATACCGCCGGACAATGGAGCTTGTACCAGTATCCGGTTAGCAAAAGCCGCGTAGTATTACCTGAAGAGGAAGAAGATCCTAATCAGCCATGGGGAGATATCTCCAAAGTGATTAGTTTCCCGAATCAGTAGTCTTTACATAACGCATTGATTTAACATATATTTATCAACGGCTTAATATTCCGGTAATAGACATCAGTTAAGTTTGTACAGTTGTTACACAGTTAGTTAGACTGGCAATGCTAATATTTAATTTACAATGAAAGTATTGAAATTACATCCCTTGATGACTATATCCCTATTGCAGATGCAGTTTCAACGATTGCTTTCATGTAATATAGCCGTATATAACATGCGTAACTCAATTGCCAATGCTTTTGATACGCTGCAGGAAGCAGGATTCCCCGAAGAGATTCTGATAGAGTTCCCGATTGATGAAACATTGAGTTTAAGAGAGTTTGAAGAAGAACTGGAAGACAGATTCAACTTTACCCTGGAATTGTGCAATAAGGATAATAAGCCATTCACAAATAAAGGACTGCATCTTTTTCAATTAATCGCTGCCGTTAGTGATCATTATAAAAACGGTAGTGAGTATAATGCACAATTCGATCTTACACTTGAACGATTATTAAATAACAGACAAGGCCCGCAGCCTTCCTGTTAAATGAACGTACCCTTAACCTATATTATGTATATCCTGTGAACCATATCTCCCTTCCCTGAGTTGTTAACTATTTTTTAATTATTCCTTAACAATTAACATTCTGGTAACCTTGTTGTAACAATGCGGTAACACAGCGGCCATACTTTTGTGCCCGTAATCAATCTATATCAACGAACGAATCCAACTTAGAGTGAAACAATCTATTGTCTCCACACTGTTATGTGTATGCCTGTTTCTATGTACTGCACTGCATGCTTCCGTAGCCGATAATGGGAAAATAACCGGAAAGGTAACCGACAAAAAATCGGGTGAAGCGCTGATAGGCGTTACCGTTATCGTACAAGGTACTTCTAATGGGGCTGTAACGGATGTAGAAGGTCATTACACACTGAATGTTGCTCCGGGTACCTATACCCTCGAATTCAAGTACATGGGGTACCAGACAAAAGCTATCAGCGAAGTAGTGGTGAAAGCCGGTACTCCCGTAAGCCTGCCGGTGATCATGGACGAACCACAATCAAAAGAATTGCAGGAAGTAGTGATCAGAGGGTCTTTCAAACAGGAAACCATCAATGCATTATACACTACACAAAAGAACAGCGCTTCCGTATCTGACGGTATCTCTGCCGATGTGATCAAAAAGTCTCCCGACCGCAGCACCGGTGAAGTATTAAAACGCGTAAGCGGTACTACTATCCAGGATAACAAGTTCGTAATTGTACGCGGACTGAGCGACCGTTATAACGCGGCAATGATTGACAATGCCAGCCTGCCAAGTACTGAACCTAACCGTAAGGCATTCTCTTTCGATATCATTCCTGCCAACATGATCGATAACATCGTTATCACCAAGTCGGCTACACCAGACCTGCCGGGCGACTTTGCAGGTGGTGTGATCAATATCCAGACAAAAGAAATTCCGGAACAACATTTCTTCGATATCTCCGTAGGTACAGGATTTAATACTGTAGCTACTTTCCAGCCTTTTAAAACAGGCTATAAAAGCAGTACTGACTTCCTGGGATTTGATAATGGTAAACGTCAGCTGCCTTCCAGCTTCCCTACTACCAACCAGATCATCAATAATCAGTTGACACCTGCACAGCAACAGAATGTTGAAAAGTCTTTGAACAACGATTACAACATCAAAGAAAGGAACGGATTACCTGCCGTGAACCTACAGGCTACCATGGGAGACCACTGGACGACTAAAAAAGATGCCAGCTTAGGTATGATTGCCGCTATCACTTATTCTCACAACGAAACAGTGATGAAAGATGTGACCAGGCATTATGACAACTACGATTATACAGACAATGTATATAAATACTCTTCCAACCTGGGAGCGGTATTAAACTTCGGCTATTCTGCGGGTAAGAATAAGATCGTATGGAAGAACCTGTACAACAGGATCTTTGATGATAACTTCCTTTTCCGTGAAGGCGATAACCTCAGCAGTTCCAAGTACGTTAACTATTATGCTTTTGACCTTATACAGAAATCATTATTCAAAACAGCAGTAGAAGGTGATCATCAGATAGGTGAAGGACAGAGTAAGATCAACTGGTTATTATCTTATAACAAGGTAACGAACAATCAGCCGGATCAGCGTAAAGTATCTTACGGCAGGGCGATTGATAATCCAACTGCTGCAATGGTGGCAGATGTAAGTACCATTGGTAAAGCCAATAACCGGCTGTTCTCTGATCTGAATGAAAATATTTATATCGCTGATGTAAATTATACGCATCCCTTCCGTTTCATGAATAATAAAAGTTCATTAAAGATCGGTGCGTTAGGTCAATACCGTAGCCGTGAATTTCACGCACGTTACATTGGTATGAAACTGGACGAACTGAAAGAAGGTGGAAGTGAAATCGCACAACGTCCGATCGCCACTTTGTATGGTAATGATGCTATCAATGATGGTTATTATCTGCTGGATGATATTACTGCTGATGCAGATCAATATAAAGCCAACACATTAACAGGAGCGGGTTATGCACAGGTTGACAATCGTTTTTCTGATCGTATCCGCCTGGTATGGGGCGTGCGTATGGAATCCTTTAATCTGCAACTGAAATCCCCTGTAAACAATCCTGCTATTAAACTGGATAATACCTGGATAGATTTCCTGCCTTCTGCGAATTTCACTTATTCGCTGAATGAAAGTTCTAACCTGCGTGCTTCTTATTACAGAACAGTTGCTAGACCGGAACTGCGTGAGATTGCACCATTGTCTTACTATGATTATGAAATGTCCTCACTGATCAATGGTAATACCAAACTGGTACGCAGCCAGATCGATAATGCAGATATCCGTTATGAACTGTTCCCTAAAGCAGGCGAAATATTTTCTGCTTCTGTATTCTACAAACACTTCACTAATCCGAT
Organism: Chitinophaga oryziterrae; assembly: GCF_009758125.1. Classification (GTDB taxonomy): domain Bacteria; phylum Bacteroidota; class Bacteroidia; order Chitinophagales; family Chitinophagaceae; genus Chitinophaga; species Chitinophaga oryziterrae. The sequence goes on along the minus strand of NZ_WRXO01000014.1, from coordinate 30,361 downwards.
AGAAAATAAAGTTACTTCCGCAGGTTTAAGTCAGTATGATATTACTCCATACAACTTTCCAAGTGCCTACAATGTAGGCGCTGAGATAGAGATCCGTAAGAAGCTGGGATTCCTTGCTGAGAACAGTTTCCTGAAGAGTACTACTTTCTATGCGAACCTCGCTTACATCAAATCTGTCGTGCAGGATAATACAATTGTGAATGCGAAGGACAGACCATTATCAGGACAGTCAAATTATGTGATCAATACCAGTTTGTCTTATGCACTGCCTAATGATAAAGTGAGTTTTAACCTGTTGTACAATCGTATCGGACAGCGTTTGTATTTAGTAGGAGAAGGCGGTGGTGCTGATGGTTCCGGTAAACTGGGGAATATTTATGAAAGCCCCCGTGACCTGCTGGATTTCCAGGCTAGTCTGAATATGAGCAGGCATAGCAGTCTTCGTTTAAATGTAAAAGATATACTGAATGCAAAGTACCAGTTCTACTATGATCAGAACGGTAATAACAAATGGGACAACACTACTTTTAAGAAGGGATCCATCAGTACAGGTGAAGATTATCTGTTACAGCAATTCCGCCCTGGCAGCACATTTACACTTACGTATACCTACAGGTTATCTAAATAAGAAATATTTAATATATACATCACAGTTAGTTAACAAATACATCATACGGCGAACTTATTTTTGAATTCTTAAACAATTGAAACATTTCCATGAAAAGGTATTTACTTGGTTTAATCGCGCTTAGTTCTTTAAGCATTCTGTCTTCCTGCAGCAAGGACGATAACAACAACACTGGTGGTAATAATAACGGTACTGACAGCAGTGCATATGTTACACTGAAAGGTGACATCTCTGCTAACCAGACATTATCAGCCAGCAAGAAATATATACTGAACGGTTTTGTGTATGTAAAATCCGGTGTAACCTTAACCATAGAACCAGGTACAACTATCCTGGGAGATAAGGCCACTAAAGGCACACTGGTAGTTTCCCGTGGTGGTAAACTGATGGCAGAAGGTACTGCTGCAAAACCAATCATCTTCACTTCTTCTCAGGCAGCTGGTGCGCGTAGCAGTGGAGACTGGGGTGGTGTGATCCTGTTGGGTAAAGCAAAGGTTAACCCAACTGGTGGTGAAGCTAAGATCGAAGGTGGTCTGGTTGTTCCTGCCGGTGGTGATGAAAAAACCTATATCTGGTACGGTGGTACTGATGATGCTGACAATTCAGGTTCTCTGAAATATATCCGTATCGAGTTTGCAGGTATTGCATATTCTCCGGATAACGAAATCAACGGTTTAACAATGGGTGGTGTTGGTAGTGGTACCAAGATCAGTTATATCCAGGTTTACCGTTCAGGTGATGATGCTTTCGAATGGTTTGGTGGTAGTGTAAACTGCGATCACCTGATTGCTACCTGTTCTAAAGATGATGACTTTGATACTGACAACGGTTTCTCCGGTAAAGTACAATTTGGTGTTGCACAGCGTTACAAAACTATTGCGGACCAATCCGGTTCTAATGGTTTTGAATCAGACAACGATGCAAATGGTTCTGTAAATGCTCCTCAGACTTCTGCTATCTTCTCTAACATGACTATCGTTGGACCATTCCAGAGCGGTAGCAGTGGATCAGTTGATGCTAACTTCCAGCACGCAGCACAGATCCGTCGTAACTCTGCAATGAGCCTTTACAACTCTATCCTGGTTGGTTTCCCGGTTGGTCTTTACATCGATGACAGTAAAGTTGCTGTGCCTTCTGCTACTTCACAGAATGCTATTGATGGTAAACTGGTATTTAAATACAATATCATTGCAGGTTGTACAACTCCGTTTAAAGGTGAGTGGATGACTGCTAATACTGCTGCTTATAATACATGGTTAGCTGCAAGCAGCACAACAACCCAGGCTACTGTTGCAGATGTATTACTGAAAGATCCTTACAAATTCTCTGCTACTGTAGCAACTACTGTAGGTACTCCGAGCTTCCTGCTGGGTACTGGTTCTGTTGCATTAACCGGTGCTAAATTTGATGGTCTTACAGGTTTCACAACTGTAGATTACCGTGGTGCATTTGATGGTACTACTGACTGGACTTCCGGTTGGGCTACTGCAACTGCAGAAACGAACGCTTACTAATAAAGGGAATAGCTAGTACATATAAAAAAGGCTCTCTGCGTATGCAGAGAGCCTTTTTTCGTTACAGCTCCGTCCGGAACCTATTACGTTTGTTGTATATATAGCATTCAACATTGATATAAAATTTAACACTCATAATTGATAAAGTTAATATTGGGGTAACACTCTCTTAACACACGATAGTTATTTTTGATACCTGCGAAAGAGTAAGAAAACCTATAATGCGAACTGGATCTTCTCCCGCACTTTATCGATTCCCGGTAATGTTTTGTTTGTATATCATGCAGCACTTTCCTTTAGAGAGTAAGTATGCCTATGCCGTTTCTGCACTGAAAAGGTTCAGATCTTAACAAAATTTTACCATACATATTCAACAAATCAATCTGTAATTTGTTGATAGTGATACGTATGCGTATGTGTTAACATTAATTTAATATTGTGTTAACATTGGCATAATGTAGCAGGGATAGGTTTGCGTCAAAATTAATAAAGACGTGAATAAGATTTACTCTTCACTCGTGTTATTTGTAAGTATCCTTATACTTTCAACAACCAACTTAAAAGCGCAGATCACTTCTTCCCAACTGACGGGTAAAGTAGTGAGTGCAAAAGGGGAAATGCTTCCCGGGGTTACCGTATTAGCTGTAAATACCAGTACAGGTACCCGTTATGGCGGACAAACAAATGCAGAAGGACGTTATCTGATCAACAACCTGAATCCAGGTGGTCCTTACACCATTACAGTAACTTTTATCGGATATAAAAAAGAAGAAAGGATTAATGTGAACCTGGGATTAGGTAGCACTACCTTTAATTTCCAGTTGGCTGACGAATCTACTGCTTTAAGTGAAGTAGTAGTAAAAGGAAATAACACTGGTAAAGCCGGTGGTTTCCGCGTAGGACAGAACGCTCTGAAAACACTGCCTTCCCTGAACCGCAGTTTTCAGGATTTTACCCGCGCTACTCCTCAGAGTAATAACAACTCCTTCCTGGGTACCAACTACCGTTATAACAACGTAACCCTGGATGGTGCTATTAATAATGATGCGATTGGATTCAGTCCTTCTCTGGGTGGACAGGGTAACACTTCTGGTCAGCCAGGAAGCAGCACCCGTACTAATCCTGTATCTCTGGATGCAGTACAGGACATACAGGTGTTACTGGCTCCTTATGATGTAAAGATCGGTAACTTCTTAGGTGGTAGTATCAATGCGGTTACACGCAGCGGTACCAATGAGTTTCATGGTTCCGTATACGGTTTTGGCCGTAATGCTTCCCTGATCGGTAAGAACAATGCAGGTGACGGTTCCAAACTGCCTTCTGATTTTCATGATTATCAGACAGGTGTTCGTTTAGGTTTCCCTATCATCAAAGACAAACTGTTCTTCTTCACTAACGAAGAGATCACCCGCAGGAATGACCCTGTTATCTTAGGTGCAGGTTCTTCAGATATGAAACTGCTGACCGTAGATCAGGCACAGCAGATCAGACAGCATATGCTGGACCTGGATGTTACTAAAACCGGTAAATATGACCCGGGAACTTATGGTAATACCAGTATCTATTCCAACTCTAATAAGTTCTTCAACCGTTTGGACTGGAATATCAATGATAAACACCAGTTATCTATCCGTAACAATACCATCACTTCACAGGCTACTAACCTGGAACGTGACCAGCAGAACTTCCGTTTCAGCGGTATAGATTACAAACAGGTAAATAACCAGTCATCTACAGTAGCAGAATTGAAAAGCCATTTTTCAAATACTTTATCAAACAGTTTGATTGTTGGTTATTCTAATATTCATGATTACCGTAACCCGACTTCTGATCCTTCTTTACCTCAGATCCAGATCGCTTCTAACGGGGGTACTATCTTCTTAGGTACAGACCGTGAAGCTGCTATCTTTAACATGAAGCAGAAGACGTTTGAATTTACTGATAACGTGAGCATCTTCAAAGGCAGGAACAATATCACTATCGGTACACATAACGAGTTTTACAACATCACTTATGGTTTTGTAAACTCATGGAATGGCCGTGTGGATTATAAAACTATTGCAGACTTCCTGGCAGACAAGCCCAGCCGCGTACGTGGTAACTTTAACTACACTGATAACTCCCGTGATTATATCATGGATAATCCATCAGCTAAGTTCAAGATTGGTTTGTACAGCGTTTACGCACAGGATGAGATCCAGGTATCTGATCGTTTCAAGATCACTCCGGGTATCCGTTTTGACTACACCAACCTGCCTAATAAGCAAGCGTTGAGCGACAAGACTGTAAATGCAACTGAGGACGCAAACTACGGTACTACTTATACTTACACCAAACCTAAAGATATCAGGAACAAATACCTGAACAATGTGCAGATCTCTCCACGTTTAGGATTTAACTTTGATATCAATGGTGATCAGAGCCTGGTATTACGTGGTGGTACCGGTTTATTCACCGGCCGTATTCCTTTCGCATGGTTAGGTTATGCTTATTATAACAATGGTACCAGCTACGGTGCTTATGATAAGAAATTCGGTTATACCAGTGCAACAGATGCTCCTGCAGCAGGTACCAATCCGGTTAATGTAAACAATCAGGGTGCTGCACAGTTTGTTGCAGGACAGGGAGTGAATGTACATGATGCTACCGGTGCTACACAGGTAGACTTAATAGACAACAACTTCAAGATGCCGCAGATGTGGAGAAGCAGCCTGGCATTGGATTATTCTACTCCTGATCAATGGCGCTTTACCCTGGAAGGTATTTATACCAAGACGATTTATGATCTGAAATTCCAGCAGGTGAACCTGGTAGATAATCCTACCTACATGATCTATGATACGCAGAAACAACAGCCTATCTACAGTGGAGCAAAGATCAACTCTAAGTTTACCAATGCTTACCTGTTATCTAATACTAAAGAAGGATACCGTTATGGTATTACCGGTCAGGTTAGCAAAACCTTCAAACTGGGTCTGAATGCATCTGCAGCGTATACTTATGGTCAGTCTAAAGACATCACCAATGGTATCCGTAACTCAATGGAATCTAACTGGCAGTTAAACCAGGCATTGAGCCCGAATAATCCTAAACTGGCTTATTCCAACTTTGATATCCGTCACCGTATCGTAGTGACTGCTAACTACAAAGTTGACTGGATGCACAATGGTCGTTTCGTTGCTAACTTCGCTGCATTCTTTAATACCTCTTCAGGTGTTCCATTCACTTATGGTTTCGTAAATACTACTATACAGGGTACACCACAGCAGGTAAGTTTAGCGTACATTCCAAAGGACCAGGCGGAAGCCCGTCAGTTCTTTACTGCTGCTAACCAGAGCATGGCTGATGCGTTCTTTGCTTATGTAGAAGGTGATAAATACCTGAGCAAACGTAAAGGCCAGTTCACAGAACGTAATGGTGGACGTACTCCATGGAATACACAGGCTGACTTCCGTTTCACACAGGATTTCAACTTTAAGGCTGGTAAGGCTACACACACACTTAGTCTTACTTATGATATCGTGAACCTGACTAACCTGTTGAACAAGAACTGGGGTGTTCAGTACTTCTCACCAAATACATTTAACTCAACTGCAAGCGTAGGTTTAAGTACTGCTACTGCTGGTACTCCTACTGCATATCCGGTGTATACCTGGTCTAACCCTGGTACTCCGTATTCAAAGGATTTCTTTGCAAGCAGACACCAGATGCAGTTAGGTTTAAGATATAGCTTCTAAGTAATTGTTAATACGCTGGTAATGCTGGGATAACAGTGAAGTAATATAGGGAGGTTATCTTTAGCATATCAAATTTGAACGTAAGCGTAGATTTTCATAAGCTGTTTTAATTGACCGTCCCGGGAATACTCCCGGGACGTTTCTTTTTTATATAACAGTATGATTTAATTGATCTTTTTGAACATCTTACTGGCATAACCCTTTTGGGAAATGCCTTTTAGCCAGTCATCCACCCTGATGGCGGAATCACCTGACTTTTGTACCTGAAGATATTGAGAGAGGGAGTCTGTTCCTGTGATAATCAGTTTTACCCCATTACCATCTGCCAGTACTTTATAAACACCTGTGACGTGATGTGCTTTTGCGTCAAATGAGAATTGACCATTGTTCCCGAATACATAAGATGCAGAGTCTGTAGAAGCGATAGCGCTCCATGTAGTATCAGGAAAGGGCATCTTTGCGGAAAGCTGCCACGTGCCTGTCACATCTATAGAGGGGGTAGCCTCTGTATCATTTTTCTCACAGCTGCACAGCAGGAAGAGTAGCAGCAGTGTGGTAGAAAGTGATCTCATGCATATGAGTTTATATATTAGACGTGAAACGGTTGACTATGTTACATCTGGTCGGCGACAAAAAGGGGCAGGTGGTCGATTAGGATAAAACAGGGTGGCCTGAAACTCTAAATGATGGCGCTGTTTTTCGAAGCCTAAACGAATGATATACCGGCTCTGGTTGGGGAGCCGGTATTAATTATTTAAAGGCCCAGTTTTGAAGCGTACTTCTCAGGATTCTTATCAAATACCCGCTTACAGGTCGATGAACAGAAATGAAGGGTATCTTTTTTATAGACACTCCATTCATGATAGGCTGTATCATAAGGCATTCCACAAACTGCATCCGGGAACTTACCGGCTATTGCCGCTGTTTGCGCTGGTTCCGGAGCTTGTTCAGCCGGTTTTGCGGTTTCCGCAGGTATCCCTTTTTTAGGGGCTTCATTACAAGCCGCTAATAATCCTGTCAACAGGCAGATATAGAAAGTTCTTATCATAATACCAGTTTTCAGGCGGTAGCCTCGTTATCTTTAGTAATACGCATTACCAGGGTCCTGAAGTATACTTTCAGGGACATTCCTATCACAACGCCTGCCAGCAGGGCCATGGAAATGATTAGTCCTGTAACGGTCAGTATCATTGCACCCAGTTTGGGTAAATAAGGTAAAGCCAGTCCAACGAGGGCGATAATGAAGATATTACGGATCTCAGTACGATATTGTTTAATAAGGCCGGTCATATTAGCAAGATTTGATCCCAAATTTACGGCAAAAGTTTAAAAACAGGGGGAATCCTTTGATATCTATATAAACGCTATTTTTAACTTATTATGATGGGAAGGGCCAACTTTTTCATCCTTTTAATCTAAAACCACTTGTTATGAAAAAACTCTTTGCCATTTGGTTAGCGATACTGCCAGTATTGTTATATGCCCAGGATACGTCTACTCCGCAATGGCGGCCAGTGTATCATTTTACCCCAGTTAAAAACTGGACGAATGACCCTAATGGGTTGATTTACATTAATGGTATTTATCATCTGTATTATCAGCATAATCCTTTTGAAAACAAATGGGGACATATGAGCTGGGGCCATGCGACCAGTCGCGATTTGTTGCACTGGCAGCACCTGCCGGTGGCTATTCCTGAAAAAGAAGGTAAGGATACCACTACCTGGATATTCTCAGGCTCTGCAGTGCTGGACGCTACTAATACGAGTGGTTTCGGTAAAAATGCGATCGTAGCTATTTACACAGCAGATCAGCCTAAACAGAAAAAGGAGTCCCAGTTTATTGCCTACAGCAATGATGGGGGGCTTACTTATACCAACTACGCAGGTAATCCTGTGATAGATATACAACGGCCGGATTTCCGTGATCCCAGTGTGATAAGGGTCGGAGATAAATGGGTAATGACGGTGGCTGTGCCCGATGACAGAAAAGTACAGTTTTATGGGTCTGCTGATTTAAAGAAGTGGGAATTGTTGAGTGAGTTCAGTAAACAGGGGGATAACCGTAAGATATGGGAATGCCCTTCCTTGACTCCGATTTTCGTGGATGGGGATAGTACTAAGAAGAAATGGTTGCTGATGGTATCTTCCGGGAATCCCGATGCAGCGACCGGTATGCAATATTTTACCGGAGATTTTGACGGGAAGACGTTTAAGAATGATAATCCGGCGGATGTGCAGTTGTTTGTTGATTATGGGACAACTTTTTATGCGGCTATCCCTTATAATAATCTGCCGGGACATACACAGACCATGCTGGGCTGGTTGATGCCATTTGAAACCGGGACTTATCCCTGGAGAGGACAGATGTCTATTCCAAGGGATTTAATGCTGAAGACAACGTCTTCAGGCATTCGTTTATATCAACAACCCGCTGCTGTGTTGAATGCATCTCTTGATAAATTACCTGCGGCTAAGAAAGTATTTAAGAAGAATGTTACGGTTAGTGGTGAGCTTGCATTGAAGGGGATCAATAGTAATAGTTACTGGATAGATGCCACTTTTACACCGGGTACGGCATCTTCTTTTGGATTTGTTGTGGCAGGTGAAAAAATCGGATATGATATAGCAAGCAAAAATCTATATATCAGTACGCGTGTAAGTAGTACAAAAGTAAACAGAAAGGATACAGGGGCAGTATCAGGGGAGAAGATAAGAATACAGGTACTGTTTGATAAATCGTCTCTGGAAGTATTTGTGAATGGGGGAGAGATGGTATATACTACTTTATTGTTCCCGGGTAAAGATGATACAGGGATTAGTATTTATGCAGACAGGGGGAATGTGAAAGTAGATTCTCTCAGAATATGGGACCTTGGTAAGTGATTGAAGAGCTTTTGATAAGGACTATCTTACGTTTATCCTACGTTGAAAGACGTAGGATAAACGTAAGATAGTCCTTATCAAAAGCCGTTTTGTTCCTGTTTACTACCAGATTACAACACGCGCGCTATCCGGAAGTACCATTTTGCTGTCAGGACCACAGCCCCAAGCTTCAGCAAATTCTTTCAGATGAGGCAGCGGGCCGTTAATACGGTTTCTTGCAGGAGAGTGAGGATCTGTCTGAACCTGGTTACGCAGGGCAGCTTCTGTACTGTTACCATGCCATACCTGACCCCAGCCCAGGAAGAAACGTTGTTTCCAGTTATATCCATCAATAGGTTTTGGTTCCGGTTTACCTTTCAGTGATTTTACCAGTGCATAGTAAGCAAGGGTAATACCGCCTAAGTCGGCAGTGTTTTCACCGATGGTGAGCGCACCATTGATATGGAAACCAGGTAATACTTCGATACCATCAAAGTAACGGATGTACTTATTAGACAGGGCCATAAAGTTTTTACGGTCTGCGTCTGTCCACCAGTTCTTGAGGTTACCATCAGCATCGAACTGTGAACCCTGGTCGTCAAAACCATGAGTGAACTCATGACCTATTACCGCAATGATACCACCGTAGTTGATCGCGTCATCCGCATTGGCATTGAAGAAAGGAGGTTGCAGGATCCCTGCAGGGAATACCACTTCATTGTTCAGCGGATTGTAATAGGCATTCACGGTCTGAGGTGTCATACCCCATTCGGTCTTGTCTACCGGTTTGCCTATTTTATCCAATGTTTCTTTATGTGTGAAGTGACTGGCAGAAACAATGTTTTCTATCAGCGTACCTGGTTTGATATCGATGGTAGAGTAGTCTTTCCATTTATCAGGATAACCGATCTTGTAGGTGAAGGAAGCCAGTTTTTTGTGGGCCATCTTCTTGGTAGAATCGCTCATCCAGGTAAGACCATCTACTCTTTCGCCGTACACCGTACGAACGTTTTCGATCATTTCAGATACTTTCTGTTTGGAGCTTTCCGGGAAATATTGCTTTACAAAGAGTTTTCCCAGCGGCATACCCATGATGCCGTCTGTAGCGCGGATAGAGCGTTCCAGGCGGGGTTTCTGTGCTTTGGTACCGTGCATAACGGTGGCAAAGAAATGGAAGTTTTCGCTGTCTATTGGTTTAGGCAGGTAACTGGCGAAATGAGAGAGTGTCTGCCAGCGCATCCATGTTTTCAGTGTTTCCAGCGGAGTGCTTTTTAACAGGGCGGCAACGCCTTTTACGTAGGGCTTGTCCTGGATGATCAGGGTATCCGGTTTGATGCCCTGGATATCGGAATAAGTATCCCAGTCGTAATCCGGTGCCAGTGTTTTCAGCTCGCTGAAAGGAGCTTTGTTGTAAGTTTTAACGGGGTCGCGCAACTGTACGTTTGTCAGTTGCAGTTTAGCCATTTTGGTTTCGAATTCCAGGATGGTAGCACCCGGGTTCGCATCTTTGAAACCGGCCTGGGTAAATTGTTTGTCGACGTGTTTAACGAATTCGTTACGTACGTCTTTGGTACTGGAATCCTGTCTTTCGTAATAACTTTTTTCCCCCAGACTAAGTCCGTCCTGGCCTTCATACACCGCATTCATTTTACTGTTGCGGGCATCGGCGTCTACGCCAAAGCCAAAAGCACCGGAGATACCGATGTTCTGTAATTCTCCTGAAACCTTTGCGTAATCGGCAAATGATTTGATGGCATTGATCTTATCGAGATAAGGTTGCAATGGGGTAATACCCAGTTTCTCAATGGTAGCAGTGTCCAGGAAAGAGCGGTAAAAGTCGGAGATCTGTTGTTCTTCGGTACCTTTTTTCAGGTCTTTCTTGTCTGCCAGCGAAAGGATGATGCCTTTGAGGCGAACTTCCTTGTTTTGTTTGTCCAGTACATTAAAGGCGCCCCAGCGGCTTTCTGTAGAAGGGATGGGATTGTTCTTCTTCCAGTTGCCATTTACAAATCCGTCAAAGTCATCACAGGGTTTAACTGTGGAATCAATTGAACTTAATTCAAAGGCTGGTATTTTGGTTGAATCCGCCCCTGCCTGCGTGGTGGTGTTGGTGTTGCAGGCCGTCATCAGAGTAACGGCAGCCAGCAACGGGAGTTGTAACTTCATAAATTAAACAGGTTTATTTTATGAAGATAGCTAAAACAGGGCATCTACGGCGTTTGAGGGAGCGGGTTTTTGACAAACGGTGTTTTGCAGGGGCTGACAGTGGGTGGTTTGCCTACTGTTTAGTAGGTTTGTAGTGTGTTAAAACGGAATTGCATGACATTTAGCTTTAAAATATTCAGAGCGCTTACCAGTATCAACTTATTTTTCTCGGGATTCTTTTTGATGATGTTATTAATGACATTATTATCAGGGGCTGTACAGGTACTGGCATTTTTAATTTTGATAGGCGCTGTATTCATTCACTCCATCCTTTCCCTGTACCTGCAAAAGAGCCTGATGGACAAGTCCATCTCCCTGAAGGAAAGTACGCCAACGGGTATCTGGATCATGGGTGCTTTTGCCCTTATTTATGCAGGCATACTTCTTGTCACCTGCTACGTCGTAATTGCTTATCATGATACCGTGATGGCAGAAATGTGGAAACAGATGGGGCAACTGACAGAAGAACAAAAGAAACAGATTACACCGGCAGTGCTGAACAGTACCATGAATGTGATCATAGGATTCTTTGGCATATTCGGACTGATGATCATCGGCAATACTTTCCTGTCGTTCAACTTTTTAAACAAGTGGAAGAACAGGGATAATACAACCGACATTGATATTAACCTGGAAAGTTAAATTTTAATCATGGAACCATTAGCAGAGCGGTTAAGACCGGAGACATTGGACGAGCTGGTGGGACAGGAACACCTGACCGGTAAGGATAGTATTCTGCGCACGGCCATTCAGCAGGGCAAGATACCTTCTATGATCCTGTGGGGACCACCAGGCGTAGGGAAAACCACTATCGCTAATATTATCGCACATACACTGGAAGTGCCTTTCTATACACTGAGCGCTATTTCCGCAGGTGTAAAGGAAGTGCGTGAAGTAATAGAGGTAGCCCGTAAGCAGGGGCATGCGGTATTATTCATAGATGAGATACACCGCTTCAATAAGTCGCAGCAGGATGCCTTGCTGGGGGCTGTAGAAAAGGGGATCATCACACTCATAGGCGCTACTACGGAAAACCCTTCTTTTGAGGTGAATGCAGCGTTATTGTCGCGTAGCCAGGTGTATGTACTCAAACCATTGGGTGAGAAAGAGCTGTTGCTGTTACTGCACCAGGCAATGGAAAAAGACGAATGGCTGGGGAGTAAGAAAATAGAACTGAAAGAGACAACGGCATTATTTAATATCTCAGGGGGAGATGCCCGTAAATTGCTAAACCTCTTTGAACTGGTAGCTAATACCCTGCAAAAGGAATATCCTATCGTGGTCACTGATCAGAAGGTAATGGATATTGCCCAGCAGAGAGTGGCTATTTATGATAAGTCCGGGGAACAGCATTATGATATTATTTCGGCGTTTATAAAATCAGTACGGGGCAGTGATCCTAATGCAGCGGTGTATTATTTAGCGCGAATGATAGAAGGAGGGGAAGATGTGAAATTCATTGCCCGCCGTTTGGTGATACTGGCATCTGAAGATATCGGGAATGCCAATCCTAATGCACTGTTGCTGGCAACCAGTTGTTTCCAGGCCGTGACGATGATCGGTTACCCTGAAGCAAGGATCATCTTATCTCAGTGTACTACTTATCTTGCGTCTTCTCCCAAGAGTAATGCATCTTATATGGCGATTAATAACGCAATGTCCGTTGTTGCTAAAACAGGAGATCTATCTGTACCGATGCATATACGTAATGCACCTACGAAGATGATGAAAGATATGGGTTATCATAAGGGATATGAGTATTCACATGATCATGAGAATAATTTCTCTGCACAGGAGTATTTACCCGATGAGATCAGAGGAGCGAAGTTGTATGATCCCGGAAGAAATCCCAGAGAGGATGATTTGAGGAAGTATTTAAAAGCATTGTGGAAAGAGAAGTATAATTATTGAATGGATGCAGGACGAAGCCCTGCATCCAAAAATCATTTATCGGAATCTTTTTTCTGTAGGATCTCAAATGTTACCTGCACCTCTTCTCCTTCTTCATCTACTAATGTGAGTGTGTGCTTACCTGCAGCAGGCCGTAAAGCCATCTGGTGAAATTCTGAGGTAGTACCGATGTATGTATTATCCAGATGCCAGTAGATCTTTGCATTGGTATTCCGGTGTGTAGCCGTAAATATCGCCTCTCCCATTGATCCGTCTATTTCTACCGGTACATAAATCCTTGCACCCTGGCGTGGATAGATGATCTCCATCGGCGCTTTATCCTGGTTCAATGTAGCCAGGCATTCCTGTTTGTAAGGAGGAAGCGGCTGGTAGTTATGTTTGGAGCGATAATAAAATTCCATCGCAGGCGGCAATACAAACCAGGGAACATGTTGCATCTGAGAAGGTTGTTCACAGTTAGCTGTTACCCGCCATTGCCCGGTATGGTCCAGATGTACCAGTTGGTGATATGGACAGAGGCCGCTACGCAAGCCGTTTACAGGTACCCATAATGAATCTTTCTCCGGACAGATATCACTGGCGCGGAAACCAGTTTGCCTGCATACTTCTACTTTACGCAGTTTGCTGTAGGGCGTATTGAACCAGCCCTCTGTATGTAATAAACGGAATACGTCAAACATCACCGGTGCCGCCGTAGATACGCCTACCAGTCCCGGACGGCCTTCTCCATCTGCATTACCTACCCATATGCCTACTATATACTGAGGGGTTACACCTATCGCCCAACCATCGCGGAAACCAAAGCTGGTACCTGTTTTCCAGGCTATACGCTGGGTAGAGGAGAACTGCTGCCAGAGTAGTTCCTCACCGGGGCGCATCACTTCTTCCATTGCCTGGAAGGTATACCAGATAGCGCCTGCATCCAGCACGCCATAAGGACCAGGCGTATATTTAGAGACACGTTTTAATCCATCCTGGTAATTTGGCGGATGAATATCGTCCAGGTCGTATTTACCATTGTACTGGTCCATGTGTAACAGTGTACGGGCCATACTGGCATACATGCCTGTCATTTCCCAGAGAGTGGTTTCTCCTCCTCCTAATATTAATGACAGGCCGTAGTGATCCGCAGGTTGTATGAGGGTTGTGATGCCCATTTTCTTCAGCAGTGCATGGAACCGTTCGTAACGGTATTGCTGCAACATACGTACTGCGGGAATATTTAAAGAGCGTGACAGTGCTTTGCTGGCAGGTACCGCACCATCATATCCGAGGTCGAAATTCTGAGGACTGTAACCTGCTATCTGAGTGGGGATGTCCGGTACCAGTGTGTGCGGCAACAGCATACCATCATTGAGCATAGCGGCATACAACACGGGTTTTAATGTACTGCCCGGACTACGGGGAGCCTGGATCACATCTACATGGCTTTCCATCTCCGGGTTTTCCGGATGATAGATATTGCCTACGTAGGCGAGAGTGTTACCGGTTTCCACATCCAGTACGATGGCGGCAGCATTGTTGATGCCATTGGATTTGTAAATATTATGATAACGTTCTACAATGCCGGTGACGTTCCTTTGTAAAGCAGCGTCTAAAGTAGTTTTGATACGCGTGCTGCCTTCTTTATGATCGCGTCTGAAGCGGTCTAATAAATGCGGTGCATCCTGTGGTAATGCTTTGGGCTGATCGGGCAGAGGTTCCAGTTTGGATAACTGGCAGGTGATGCTGTCGATCACATTTGTATGATATAACCTGTTGAGGAGCTGATTACGTTTAGTGAGCAGCATCTGCCTGTTACGGCCGGGATGCACCAGCGCCGGACTGTTAGGTAATACTGCCAGCGCCGCTGTTTCTCCCCAGGACAACTGCGTTGCACCGCGACCGTAATACCGCCAGGAAGCAGCTTCCAGTCCTACGACGTTACCACCGAAAGGCGCATTGCCTGCATACAGGGATAGTATCTTTTTTTTGGAACAGGAGAATTCCAGTCGGGTTGCCAGCACTGCTTCTATCAGTTTTTGCCATATCGTACGTGGTTTATTACGCGACAGGCGAATGACCTGCATCGTTAGCGTACTACCTCCGCTGATTACTTTCTGTTGTTTGAAGTTTTGCCGGAATGCCCTGCTTAATGCCAGTATATCTACCCCCCAGTGATAATAAAAACGTTTGTCTTCGTAGGCAACAATACATTTTGCGAATTTATCAGGCACTGGTTTATCTACCGGAAAACGCCATTGTCCGTCCGTAGCAATGGTAGCGCTTAACAGTTCGCCGTTGCTGTCTTCTATCACAAAGGAAGTAGGGGCCGTAAAGAGGCGGGAAGGCAGGCAGCAGGCATATAGTAATAGTAAAAAAGTGGCAGCTGACAGCCACCACTTTTTACGTAATATCCATTTCTTTAATCTTAGCCACATATTATTTCACAACTTCAACCCATTTACCCGGAAGGAAAGCCTGTATGGTATTATCATACATTGCTTCGCAACTAACTGCCGGCAGATAATAACGACCCAGGTATGCTGCATTCAGCAATACATTATAGGTACGTGTTTTAGTTTCTTCGATGTTAAAGTAAGTATATACCCTGTCATCACGTACATCAATATACGTTAACGGAGAAGTCTGGAAGGAACTGTCGTTACCCATCATACGGGTATTGATAATTTCCCAGCCACTTGGGAAGATCTGCGTTAATGCCATCTGTTCATAATAGCCACGTTTACCCGGGTTATGAATGGTCACTGTTGCCATGAAATCTGATCCCTGACGAAGTGTAGCAGGGTCCAGTGGTTTGCCTTCGCGGGTGCTGTATTTTACCTGCATATCCAGTACTTCCGGATTGTTAGGAATGTTTGGTTCCTGACCGGCATCCGGGCGGCCCTGTAATATGAGACGGGTATACAGTACGTTCTGTCCTTTGTTCTGAATGCTGACAGTCCCTTCTGCGCTGACAGGTATCTGCATTACATAAGATGCGCTGGTAGCAGTACTGCTTTTACCATTGAGTGTATAACTGAAGTTCAGTTTACCGTTCTTGTTGTTACCGCAGTATTTGGCTACCGCTATCAGTGCATAGGCAGTGGTTTGTGTGCTGTACCAGCTTTCCTGTGACAGGTTTGCCGCAATCTGTTTCACCAGTTCGTTTGCACGATCGCGTTGTCCCAGCAGGGTCATTGTTTCCAGTATCATCGCCTTATCACGCAGGTCTGATCCGAATGTACCGCCCAGTTGTTTGTAAGGTTTGATATCCCCGGTTAATCCTTTCACTAAGCTGTTTGCTACTTCCGGTTGACCAGATAATTTATAGGCACATGCGAGTCGCCATTTAGCCGCTTCGGACAGATATTTGAATTCTTTCAGGCGGTTCATTGCACCCAGTTCAGGCACTTTAGCCAGCGCCAGCAGGTACAGACGATACGCCTGTGTAAGATCGCCACCGTAGAAATTAGTGGTAGAAGGCGCCCAGGTAGTCGCCTTATTGCGCTGGTATTTCTTCCACTGGTCCAGCATACCTGGAGGCAGTACATATCCTTTCGCCTGTGCTTCCAGCAGGAAGTTACCAGCGTAGTTGGTACCCCATTCATCCGACTGACCTTCACCAGGCCAGTAGCTTAATCCACCGTCTGAAGTCTGGAAGCCTTTTAAGCGGTTGATACCCGCTTTGATATTACGGTCTATGTTCGCCAGTTCACTTTCTTTCAGGTCCATCAGCTGGTTCAGCGCTAACTGAGGGAATACGCTGGAAGTGGTTTGTTCCACACAACCATGCGGATAATCTATCAGGTAGCTGAGGCGTTTGCCCAGGTTCAGGGACGGGATGCTGGACACTTCCAGCACACCCTTGTTGGTACCCGCCATACCTGCAGGTTTGTAGCCTGCGCTCCAGCTTTGACCAGCCTGTAAAGTAGCTTCCTGTACGGTAGTGATTACCGGGTTAGGGTTACGCACTTCCAGTTCGGTCTGCTCTTCTGCTTTAGCAGCGCCGCTGGTAGCTGTTACCTTCACTTTCGCGATACCTACCTGTGGTTTCACCCGTACATCAAAGTATACGATCTGTTCGCCGGGTTGAGAGAAGGTGACGGTTTTAGTACTTTCTCCCACTACTTCCAGCAATGCATTCGTGCTGAGGGTAACTTTAGCGGTTTTGATATTGTTTTCCAGTCCGAATACGGTAACCGGTAACTGTACAGTTTCAGAAGGGCCTAATACACGTGGCAGTGTAGTGAGCAGCATCAGTGGTTTTTTAACGGCCACTGTTTTTTCAGCAGAACCGTATGCACCATCTTCACCTGCTACTACCATTGCTTTTACGGAGCCAATGTAAGGAGGCAGTTTGAACTGGTGTGTTTGTTTACCACCTTTTGAGGAGAATGGCCCCATGAACAGTACGACAGGCTTAAAGCGGTTCGCTTTAGCAGTGCTGGCATTTCTGTTTAATCCTTCATCACCCCCTATACTTAATATACGTTCCATATCTGCACCGTATGCACCGATCACAAAGTCGAAGAGGTCCCAGGTTTTAACACCCAGAGCTTCACGTGCATAGAATGCGCTGTGCGGATCAGGTGTTTTGAAACGGGTAAGGTCCAGCAGACCTTCATCCACCAGGGCGATGGTGTAGGTCATTGGTTTACCTTTTGCTTCAGATACGGTGATACTTGCATTCTGTTCAGGCTCCAGTTTATCCTGCATGGTAATGACCGGTTGCAGGGTAGTGTTGGCGTCATCTACAGTAATTGGTATTACACCGTACATACGTATGGGCAAGTCGTTCAGTGTTTGTGCATGCGGTTGCAGCAGGCTCACGTTCACGTATATATTAGGCGCCATGTTCTTCTCCACTTTGAAGGAGAAGATGGTTTGTCCTTTTTTGGTATTTACCCAGAAGGTTTTGATCACTTTGCTTCCTGATTCAATGCTGATCAGTCCACGACCGCCTTCACTGCTTGGGATGGTAAGGTTTACATCTTCTCCAACGTTGTATTTCGTTTTATCTGATGTAAATACCAGCATGGCAGCTTCAGCAGGATTTTCTTTCTGCACTCTTTCTGCCCATCCGGGGTAATCTATATATACGGCCTGACCGCTGGTATGACCACTTTTCAGGTCTTTCACACGTACCAGGTATCTGCCCCAGTCCGGAGAGTTCACCTGGAGGTCCCAGCTGCCCTTACCATTGTTGAGGGAGATGGTTTCTTTCTTCAGCAGCTGATTGTAGCTGTCCTGTGTGAAGTTGCTGAACTCATTATCATCACCGTTTTCGTCCCACCACCAGCGCCAGCGGATCTTATAGAGTTCTACCTGTACTTCGCTATTCCCTTTTAACAGGTTACCGTTTTCATCCACGTTTACGATGCTTACAGGATGTGGCTGATCGGTCAGTAACATACCTGTCATGCGGTCGCCCTGCGGCATACGCAGACCCGCATAGGTAGCAAAAGGATTGTACGGCATGGAGAAGTGGTCGATACTGAAATCGCCACCTGGTTCAAATACTTTGATCTCGAAGTTTGCTTTTAATTGCCCTGGAGCGAGCTTACCTAATGGCAGGCTTACTTTAACAGGAGCCGCGCCATTGTCACCAAGGCTACCTTCAAAGATGGTTTTATTCTCAGCTTCGAAGTGGGTGATAGGATCATCGAAGTTGTAATCTTTAAATGTTTTGAAGCTGGTAGTCTGAGCCGTCAATGACACATCTACTTTAGCTTTCAGGTTTTGGGCCGTAGCGCCGAATAACCATTGAGCGCTGAGGGTACCGGTAGATTCATCCGTTTTAGATAAAGTAGTACGGGTACCGAAATCCAGCTTTACTTTCAGCCTGTTGGGCTTTACGGTTTCAATGCGCAGGTTTTTGGTAAATACGGCCCCGCCCACTTTCACTTTGGCAGTCCAGTTACCTGTCAGGTCATCAGGAGAAGTAGTGGTTGTAAAGCTGTAGAAACCATTTAATGACTGTAATGCATTGACGCGTTTGTATAACTGTCCTTTAGGGTTGTAAAGTTCTAAAGTAACCGGGTGGTTAGGAGGCAGTTTCTGTTGTTTATCTTCCAGGATGAAGGTGAGGAAAAGGGTATCTCCCGGGCGCCATACGCCGCGTTCACCGTAGAGGAATCCTTTGATACCGTTTTGTACTTCTTCACCTTTTACATCAAAGCGGCCTAATGGTAAAGAGTTGCCATCGTCCAGTTTGAGGTAACCTCTTTCGTCATCTTTTTTAGCGATGAGGATATAAGGTTTACGTTTCAGATCGAAGGTCGCCAAGCCATCTCCATCGCTTTTGGTTTTGAAGATCACCTGGTTCTGATAGTCGAGCAGTTCCAGTTCCACGCCCATTAAAGGTTTGGTATCACGTATATCCGTTACGGCTACCAGCATACTGTTATCATTACCACGTTTAGCGGTAAGGCCGATATTGGAAGCGATCACGTTACGGGAAGCCCATTTATCTTTATTATAGTATGAATTGGAGCAGGCATCCTCACGTTCATTCCATGAATAACCATAAGGATAGTAGCTGTCGTAGCGTTGCCAGAATCCATCATCCTCATCTATCTTATCACCATAATATTCTCTTTCTTCTCCCTCTTCATTATCTGTAACAGCAGCTTTATCGTCTTTGGCCACACATGTCTGTAAGGAATAAGATTTACGGAAGCCGATAGTAACGCGGTAGATAGCCCCTGGTTCTGTACGCAGCATCTGGTCCATATCCAGGAAGAAGCGGTTGCGTTTATGCAGGTTCAGGGATTTATCAGTATCCAGGCGGATGGTTTTTTCAACAACCGGTCTACCTACACGGCGCAGTTCCTGGCTACCGTCCAGGTTATTGCTTTGCAGGTATTGAGGGATATTGTTTTCGTATATTTTAATGATGGTAACGTCTACGGCACTCAGGTTGACCGCTTCGAAAGGCATTACCAGTTTATTGCTGGATGGTAAGATCACCCCTTTACCAGGGATGGTAACGGAAGGCTGGATGTTTTCGAAATCCACATTACCGGAGAAGTTTTTATCCAGGCGTTTATCGTAGATATTTATCACCCCTTCATTCACTACTACGCTAAAACTACCTTCCAGGCGTTTAGGCGCAAATACTTTCACTTCACTGCCTTCGATGGTATAACGGAGATCGCTTACGCCGCTGATACCTATGAGGCCATCCAGGTTTTGCGCTACGCTGATAGGATCGGAGAACTGTACGAGGAGATATTGTTCAGGATCGGAAACAGCCAGAATGTTCATCACCTTGAAGTCGGAGATGGCAGGTACTTCCACTGTTTTTTTGCCGGCCTGATCTACTTTCAGTGGTTTACCGTCCCAGCTCAGTTCTAATGAGCGGGCCGCTTCACCACGTACCAGGTTATCTATTGTGAACTTAGACGTTCTGTCTGTAGCGTTATGCTGCCAGGTGACGGGGACTGTTTTCCCTTCAAAGGTAGCGGTTAATACTTTTTCCACCTGTAAGGGATCTTCCACATCGGCGGTAGTTATTATACCGGAGAGGACCATCTTATTCGACGAGGTGTTATTAGCTGATTTCAGGCCGTTGTCCTCGATGGAATAATCAGGTTTCATTACTTTGAATTCGAAGTCGAGCTCTTTCAGATCGTCTTCTACTTTCATGACTTTACCCAGATTGAAGGTAGCAGTATAGGTTTTTTCCGGTATCAGGTTGGCATCCGGACGAAACTCTATGGTAGTAGCGTCGATCCAGTACGCTTTACCTTTAATGCTGGGGCTGAAGTCGAAGATGTCTTCGGAGACAGGTTCGTTTTGCGTATGGGTGACATTTGCATTTCCTGTAAGTTGTACGCGGATGGTACTCTGTTTGGAAATGACACCGGCCGTATAGGCTTCGATGTATTTGGCCATGGCCGGGTTCATTACTTTCCTGGTGTGTCTGCATGCTGTCAGGCATGACAGTACTAACAGACAACTGATGAAAATGACAATTCTTTTGGGATGCATGAGGCTTCTTGAATGCTGGTTAGGAAAAGAATAAAGGTAATTCAAATAATACAAAATGCTAATGTATAGATCTGCCCTTTTCCAGTTTAAGGACTTTTGTAACAGCAGAAGGAATTTCCTCCTGGTAATGTGTTACAAAGATGAGGGTAAGGTCCATTATATTGCACAGTGTATCAATGACTTGTTTAAAATGTTCTTTCTGTTGCACGTCCAGGCCCTGGCAGGGTTCATCAAAGATAAGCAGGGGAGGTTCTTTTACTAATGCACGAGCCAGTAAAGTAAGGCGTTGTACACTTTCCGGAACTCCTTTAAAGGGTAACTTCATATGGTCTGCTATGCCCAGGATATCCATCCAGCTGGCAGCATGTTCCAGTTGTTCCGGAGAGCCGGCGCGGGTACTGCCAATGATATCATAAAAGCCGGACACGACTACCTGCAGGCAGTTGCTGCCTGCTTTGAAGTACTGGTGCAGTTCGGGAGATACGAACCCTATTTTCCGTTTGATATCCCAGATGCTTTCCCCGCTGCCCCTTTTACGGTCGAAAAGGTAGAGCTCATTGGAATATGCCTGTGGGTTATCGCCGGTAATAAGACTGAGCAGGGTAGATTTCCCCGCACCGTTATGCCCCAGTAAAGCCCATTTTTCATTGGGTTTCACTATCCAGTTAACATCGTCCAATATCAAATGTTCGCCATACTGTACTTTTACCTGTTTCATGCGGATGATGGTATCGAACTGCGGGATAACGGGTTTAACGAGCGCCCTCAGCTTTTCTTCATCAATGTTTGTATGGATTTTCGTTTCCGGAATGGGGAGCGTAAGATATTCTTCCCGTATGTACTTTCCTGTTATTTGTCCCTCGTCGAGGGTCAGTACATGGGTAATATTTTCGGGGATTTCGGTAGGAGAGGTGACCAGTATGACGGTTGTCCCATTGTCTATGATCTTATTTACCATCTCACTAAAATCTTTCCTGGCCTGTATATCGAGTCCGGAGTAAGGATTATCCAGCATCAGTAATACGGGGTTTTGCAGGAGTGCTTTCGCGATCATTACACGGCGGGTTTCGCCGTTGGAGAGTTTAATCAGTTCTTTATTCAGCAGGGGAGCTATGCGCAATGGCTGTAATAAAGGGGTATCTCCGTCTCCTTCCAGGTATTCCCTTACAGTAGGAGCGTCTTCCGCATCCATGCTGTTGAAACGCTGCTGATAATAGAAATCGGTGGTTATATTAGACTTGTTCCTGAAAGCATGGTGATGTCCTATATGCGCTATCAGGTTGCGATAGCTGAAATAAGGGTCTGTGATGGTATGTTGCTGACGGTAAGTATCGGAGAAATGATAATGAATGCTGCCGTTGATGACATTGAATTTACCGGTGATGGTGTTTAATAAGGCGGATTTGCCGGAGCCTCCAGGGCCGGTGATGGCCCATTGTTCCCCTGTATTGATGGCCCAGTTTAACCCGGTGAATAATGTTTTATCCAGGTAACGAACGGTTATATGTTCCAGTGAAAGGAAAGGTGCGGCATGGTTCATCATCAGTTTCTCTCTATTTTTGCTAAATCCCGAAATATTGTCGCTAAATTATTATTAATTGCGGGTATTCATACTATAAATTATGCAATGGATCGTTAAGACATTCGAAGAATTGACCACTACAGAATTGTATGCTTTACTGCGTTTGCGGAGCGAGGTATTTGTGGTGGAGCAGGCATGTGCTTTTCAGGACATGGACGATACGGACCAGCTGGCGGTGCATGTGATGGGATATATTGATGATGAACTGGCAGCGTATACGCGGTTATTCGGACCGGGGATTAAGTATGTGTATGCGTCTATCGGCAGGGTGGTAACTTCCCCGAAGGTGCGTGGCAGTGGGGCAGGAAGGTTGCTGATGGAATATTCTATAGCTACTGTGGAAGAGCGTTTTGGGAAAGCCCCTATTAAGATTGGCGCCCAGCAGTATTTGCAGAAATTTTATACTTCGCTGGGTTTTGTGCAGAGTAGTGAGATGTATCTGGAAGATGGTATCCCACATATTGAAATGATCCGGGATTAGTCCGGATCATTCCTTTTTAGGTTTTTCCCGTGGTACGTGAATTTTCACTTTGTACAGCGGGATATAATATGAAACAGAGTATGTTACGTCGAACTGAGATCTTTTGCCGCCGCTGCCGAAGCCGGGTATGACTATTGGCTGGAATGCATCACTGGCGCTGTTGCTGACCATGATCTTTTCTCTCACTCCCCATCCCAGGAAGAAATTCTTCAGTACTTCTACCCTTAATCCAAACACCAGTTCTATCCAGTGGGCCGTCATGCTTGTTTGGGGATAGGACCCTGGAATTGTGCTGCTCCAGTAATCGCTATGCAACTTATAGACAGGCGCTTCGTAGGTGTTATGAGCAAAGCCGTAGCGGATACCACCGTATACCATATTTTTTTCCTCCGGATCCCTCTTTTTAAGGAAGTCATAATCCACTCCTACCGTTACATATTGACCGTTGCCTTTATAGGTGTAGTTGGTATCGCTGTGGGAAGTTTTGTTATAACCTAATTCGATAGCGCCATACAATCGTTTGTTTATCTGGGCATCTGCCTGTACGGTAATGTCTGTCCTGTAGGGCTGGAAGGCCTTCAGTACAAACCGGCTGATATCCAGTCCGATACGCAGGCCACCGCTGGTCGTATAGAGAAGACTGTCTTTTGATTTTGCCGGCAATGGTTTTGTTGCCAGTTTATGGGCAGTCGTGTCCCTTTTATGAGCAATGCTGTCAGCAAGGGGTTTAATCCGGATGCTGTCTTTTACCTGGGCCTGTGTGGTGATGGCCAGCAGCAGGCTAATAGATAAAAAATAGAGAAAGGTGCGTATCATTCGAACTGTTTACTTCCTTGTTGTTAATATGTATGGAGTCGATAGTATGATAAGTGGAAATGACGGTATCCAGGGTGAAGAATGTAGCGAAGCCGCAGCCGGCCGATACAAAGTTCGGTTTCCTGGTATAGCGGAATGTAAGAGTATCCGGTGTTTTGGTAGAATCCAGTTTCAGATAAAAACGGGAAGTATCTGATAGTGGTGATAATGATATGAATACACTGGAGCGTGGAACACTACTGAGGATGGTATCTTTACCCAGGGCCATCAGGGTTACTTTGGGCCAGATGGTGTCTTTATTGATATAGCCATTCAGTGAATCCTTTTTAAAGTTGATGCCCAGATCTGCGAGGAGGGTCTGGTCGCAGGTCTTTGTTTCATCTTCGCAGGCTGCAAACGCTGTTAGTAATAGTATTAGAACAATATATCTCATGCTTGAATATTAATCATTTACGGGCATCGGATGGTCCGTTTTCCGGGCAAAGGTAATCATAATGTAAAAGGCTCCGCAAATCTACGGAGCCTTTAGAAGATTTTATGATTCAAGTTCTTTTTTAAGGAAGCGGGCTGTATGACTGTCTTTACATTCGCTCACTACTTCGGGAGTACCGGTGCAAAGGATGGTACCACCACCTCCGCCACCTTCGGGGCCAAGGTCAACGATGTAATCTGCCATCTTGATAACATCCAGGTTATGTTCTATCACCAGGACGGTATTGCCACGGTCTACCAGTTTATTCAGCACATTTAGCAGCAGCTGTATATCCTGGAAGTGAAGGCCGGTAGTGGGTTCGTCTAAAATATAGATCGTTTTGCCGGTATCTTTTTTAGACAGTTCCGTTGCCAGTTTCACACGTTGTGCCTCACCACCGGAGAGGGTAACGGCTGATTGTCCCAGGGTAATGTATCCCAGTCCAACATCCTGTAAGGTCTTTACCTTACGGTAAATGAAGTTTACCGGCTGGAAGAATTCCACGGCTTCATCTACGGTCATATCGAGTACGTCGGAGATGGATTTGCCTTTATAGCGGATTTCCAGGGTTTCCCTGTTATAACGTCTGCCGTTACATTTTTCACACTTTACGTATACATCCGGCAGGAAGTTCATTTCTATTACTCTCATGCCACCACCTTCACACACTTCACAGCGGCCGCTTTTCACATTGAAGGAGAATCGTCCGGCAGCATATCCGCGGATCTTGGCTTCCGGTACCTGGGAGAAGAGGGTACGTATATCGGTAAAGAATCCGCAGTAGGTAGCCGGGTTGCTACGGGGCGTACGCCCGATGGGCGACTGATCAATCTCAATTACTTTATCTAAATTTTCCAGGCCCTTGATGCTTTTGTAAGGCATAGGGACCATTTTGGAATCGTAGGCATGTTTGCTGAGGATCGGGTACAGCGTTTCGTTGATCAGGGTAGATTTACCACTTCCAGAAACGCCTGTCACGCAGATGAAGGTTCCCAGGGGGAATTTCACGCTTACATTTTTCAGGTTGTTGCCGGTAGCGCCTTTCAGTTCCAGGAATTTACCGTTGCCCTTGCGTCTTTCTTCAGGGACCGGTGTTACCAGAGAACCGTTCAGATATCCCGCGGTAGGTGTTTTTAACTTTAATATCTGGGCAGGAGTGCCTTGTGCAATGATCTGTCCACCGTGAACGCCCGCACCCGGGCCAACGTCTATCAGATGATCTGCATGCAGCATGATATCTTTATCATGTTCCACTACGATCACGGTATTGCCCATTTCTTTTAAGTTACGGAGTGCCTGTATCAGCTGCATATTATCGCGCTGATGGAGTCCTATACTTGGCTCATCCAGGATATAGGTGATCCCCATTAGCTGGGAACCTATCTGAGTGGCCAGGCGGATACGCTGACTTTCCCCGCCGCTTAAAGAGCGGGTAGCGCGGTAGAGTGTGAGGTAGTTTAAACCTACGCCCAGTAAGAATCCCAGTCGTTCGCGGATTTCTTTGAGGATATCTTTGGCGATGGTGTTCTGTTTCTTATCCAGTCGTTTTTCGATGTCATTGAACCAGGCCAGGAGTTTATCCAGGTCCATCTCACCCAGTTCGGCGATGTTCTTTTCATCTACCTTAAAATAGAGGCTTTCTTTTTTAAGACGGGTGCCATTACATTCCGGGCAGGTATTGAGTTTCATGAAACCTTCCGCCCAGTTGCGGACAGCTTCCGAAGAAGTATCATTGAAGAAGCGGCGCACGGTATTGATGACCCCTTCATATTCTGTGGAGTAGGTAGGTTCCCCGTCTTCTTCGAAGCCCATATCCATTTCCAGCTTCCCGTTCTCATCGCCGAACAGCAGCAGGTTTAAAGATTTCTGCGGGATATCGGAGAGAGGAGCGGTGAGGGAGAATTTGAATTTCTTTGCCAGCTGCTGTACCTGTTTAAAGGTAAAGGTATCGCGGGCTTCCCCTAAAGGGGCCAGGCCGCCTTCATTGATAGAGCGGGAATAATCCGGTATCACCTCATCCATATCTATCTGGTAGATAGTACCAAGCCCTTTACAGCGTGGGCAGGCGCCGTATGGAGAGTTAAAGGAGAATGTGTTGGGAGATGGTTCCTCGTAGGAGATACCGGTATCCTCACACATCAGTTGTTTACTGTACTGATTGATTTTGTTGCTGTCGTTATCCATGATAAAGAGCAGCCCTTTACCCATCTGCAGGGCTTTCTGCACACTCTGACTGATTCTTGTACGGGCATCCTCCAATACCTGTACTCTGTCTACCACCAATTCTATATCATGAATCTTGTAGCGGTCGACCTGCATGCGTTCTTTCAGGTCGAGTATCTCCCCGTTCACTCTTACTTTCAGGTAGCCTTGTTTGCGTAGTTGTTCGAACAGTTCGCGGTAATGACCTTTACGTCCACGGATCAATGGAGCCAGGATGACCAGTTTCTTTTTAGGGAAATTTTTGAACACATGGTCCAGGATCTCTTCTTCGGAGAAGCGGGTCATGCGTTTGTTGGTATTATATGAATAAGCCTGACCTACGCGGGCGTAGAGGAGGCGGAGGAAGTCATATATTTCCGTGATGGTACCTACAGTAGAGCGGGGATTTTTGTTGGTCGTTTTCTGTTCGATGGAGATAACGGGCGATAGGCCGGTAATCTTATCAACATCGGGTCTTTCCATGTCGCCGATAAACTGGCGGGCATAAGCGGAAAAACTTTCCATGTAGCGTCTTTGTCCCTCTGCATAAATGGTGTCAAAAGCGAGCGATGATTTACCGCTTCCGCTGATGCCGGTGATGACAACCAATTTATTTTTAGGTAACTGAATATCCAGGTTTTTCAGGTTATGAACCCGGGCACCAAACACTTCTATATGATCATCTGCTGGTATGAGTACGGGTTCCGGCGTAGTTACATTCTCTTTCTTCTTTGCCATATTAGTAGTAAAAAGGCGTGGTTGGCCACGAACTAATTTAGACTACTAAACTACGCCATAATTAGCGAGTACTAAAATTTTTAGTGAAATAAAAAAGCGGATCACAGTTGTGATCCGCTTCTATAATATAACCAGTGGGTTATGCCTGGAATTTCTTGAATATTACGATAGCGTTGTGTCCGCCGAAGCCAAAAGTATTGCTCATCGCTACGTTGACGTTACGTTCCTGCGCCTTACCGAGGGTAAGGTTGAGGTTAGTAGGAATACCTTCTCCCAGTTCACCGGTGTTGATGGTAGGAGGGATGATATCGTGCAGTGTTGACTTGATACAGGTAATGGCCTCGATGGCGCCGGCAGCTCCTAACAGATGGCCTGTCATGGATTTGGTGGCGCTGATGTTTAGTTTAGTTACGTAGTCGCCGAATACGCCGGTGATACCTTTCAGTTCACTGACGTCGCCCAGAGGGGTGGAGGTAGCGTGTGCGTTGATATAATCTACATCTTCCGGCTTCAGTTCAGCATCTTCCAGCGCTCTCTGCATACCCAGGCGGGCGCCGAGGCCTTCCGGATGAGTAGCGGTAAGGTGATAAGCATCTGCGGTCATAGCGCCGCCTACCATTTCTGCGTAGATGGTAGCACCTCTTTTCACAGCATGTTCATATTCTTCCAGGATGATAGCACCAGCACCTTCGCCCATTACGAAACCATCGCGGGTGATATCGAAAGGACGGGAAGCATGAGTAGGGTCTTCATTGCGGGTAGACAGTGCCTTGAGGGCATTGAAACCGGCAATACCTGCGCGGGTGATAGGCGCTTCTGAACCACCGGCTACGATGGCATTGGCTTTACCCAGGCGGATGAAGTTGAAAGCATCCACCAGTGCGCTGCTTGAAGAAGCGCAGGCAGATACGGTGCAATAATTTACGCCCATGAAACCATATTTCATGGATATTTGCCCTGCGGCGATATCGGAGATCAGTTTGGGAATGAAGAAAGGATTGAACTTAGGAACGAAGTTGGCATTTGCAAATTCGATGATCTGGTCTTCGAAGGTTTGCATACCGCCGTTACCGGAAGCCCAGATAACACCCACCATGGTTTTATCTACACCATCCAGGTGAAGTCCTGCATTTTCTACAGCCTCCTGAGCAGCCACCATTGCATATTGGGTGAACATGTCCATTTTACGGGCTTCCTTCTTCTCCATGAAGTCTTCTATATTAAAACCCTTGAGTTCGCATGCGAACTTGGTTTTAAACTCAGTGATATCGAAACGTGTAATTGGGCCGGCACCACTGGTGCCTGTTTTCAGATTATTCCAGAAAGTGTTTACATCATTTCCGATAGGCGTTAAGGCCCCAAGCCCGGTAACCACAACCCTTTTTAATGTAACAGTGCGCATATTGCTTTGACTTTAAAATCGAAAGTTAGAGCGCAAATTTAGTCACTTATTCTTATGATTACGCATATTCATAAGAATTATGTGTTATATAAATTTCTGGGATATAGTTTTTTCGTGTCTTTATTGCTGTTAAAGCGGGTTTAGATGTTTTGTGAGGAGTTAAAGGCTTTCATTACAGCTATTTATAATGTTGTATAGATGGAGATTGTTTCGGAAGATTTTTAAATACATGAAATTGCTTTTGGTTAATTCTAAATAATTACTATTTTTGCAACCCCGAATGGGACGGGGAGAGATGCCTGAGTGGCCGAAAGGAACGGTTTGCTAAACCGTCGTAGGGTGAAAACTTTACCGAGGGTTCGAATCCCTCTCTCTCCGCTAAGAGGGACAAATCATCACAAGTATGATTTGTCCCTTTTTCTTTGCCCGATAGTTCCCTTTGCAGGTGCGCCATCTGGGCGAAAACAACATTTACTTTCCCGGTTCGAAATGCGTCATTTTTACGATCATAGACAATTCCTTCAGGGAAGAGTAACTTTTGTAGTTTCTCTTTCATGGTCGTGTCGCTGGAATGCCATACTGTGCTTAGTTTGGTAGATAAATTAATGGCAGCAGCTATCTTTTCTTCCAGGTTCGAAATGCTACATTCCGTTTTTTCAAGTTCCTTCTTAATTGCTTCCAGCTCCTCATTGTATTTTGCAGAGAATTTATCAAAGTCGTCCTCATTCATTTTATTGAGCCCATAGTACTTCTCTTTTATATTGTCTATCTTTTTCTCTATTTCTGCCAGCTGGACTTTTAGGATTTTATGCTGTGTTGCGTTCTCCTTCGTCATTTCATGGTAGGAGTCAACCATTGCTAATTGCAGGGATTCTGCAAATTCTTCCCTTACCTCAAATTGACTTAACAAGTCAGCAAACAGGTTATGCATAGTCTTAGCGCTTTTATTGCATTTACAGCCGGTTGTCCGGCATTTGTAGTACCATAGATTCTTTCCCTTCACCACATAGCCTGTAAAAGGCTGGTTGCAGGCATCACATTTGATAAATACCTTTAGCGGCACTTCGTCCTGTTCTTTTTTATGAGGTACGCCGTAACCGGTATTTTGCTCGTTAATGTCATTGACCTTTAAGAAGACCTCCCGGCTGACCAGCTTTTCATGTGTTCCTTCCACGATCTCTCCCTCTAACAATCCATGATTGATCAATCCACAATAAAATGGTCTTTTAAAGATTTTGGTAAGTTGTTGTTTATACATAGGGATGCCCATTGTCTTTAATTTTTCCAGGATCTCCTCGTTTTTCATTCCTCCTGCTTTCCACATAAAAGCCTTACGGAGCTTTTTACCAGTTTCGTTCACCACCAGCCTGCGCTCATTGTTTACTCTTACAATATCATATCCCTGTGGCGGTCTGGTAATCCAGATGCCTTTCTCAAATTTAGCCTTCATGCCAGTGATAGCTCTTAGCCTGCGCATCTGGTTATCATGGTGGCTGAAAATGAGCTGCACATCCTGTTGCAATACACCACTTGGGGAGCTGGTATCCGCTGGTTGCGTCACTGCGTCTACCAATACGCCGTATTCTTCCCGCAGATCATCTTTTAGTTTGATAGCAGCTCCTCCGGTACGGGAAAACCTGTCCAGTGCATAGACATAAATATACCTGACCTTCCCCCGGTTCTTTTTAATGTAGTCCAGCATTCGCTGGAACTCTTTACGGCCATCTGTCTTAGCACTTTCATGAGAACCGCCAAAGTAGGCGACTATCGGCACTTTATTCCGTTCACTATACTGGTCTATCGTTTTCCGCTGGGTTTCCAGGCTGAGATTATTA
>NZ_WRXO01000013.1 GCF_009758125.1 Chitinophaga oryziterrae | reverse complement strand
AAAATAGAGCTGAAAGGAGAATCCTTACGGAAGAATAAAAACAGTTAAATTACATCAGCTACTACAAGTCTTTAATTGTGGTACACTATGACCTGAAATAGTGGTAAGCTTTAACCGTAATATCCACACAAATATCCAATCCATAGCAGGGCATTTCAAATTCACTGCCAGAGGGCCGCTGAATACCAATAACGTGATGAGGGTGAAATTACCCAAAGCACCCGCTCACACAAACATAGAAGATAGTAAGTGGGATAATGACTCTCATACATTATTGCTGAAAGCACCTAATAAACCGGAAGGCGTAAAGGTTGATATTCAATTATAAGTATCAGTTGTCTGGTACATAAGGCTCCTGCCGCTTGGCAGGAGCCTTCTTGTCTGTTGAATTCAATTAAGCTTTTGTAAATACACCTCCGACAATAATTTATTTTACTTATAGCGTATTTTATTTTTCACATTGTGAAAACTGATCCCTGTTGACAAACCGATATTGTATAAACGGGTTTTCAGCGTTTCGCTGTTCACAGGGGACAGGTTATAATATATAACAGGTAAGATCTTTAGTGAAAGAGTAGTTCCCAGACGGATGTTGTATCCTATACCGATTTTTGCAATACAGGCATGGTCCCGGAGAGCTTCATCATACAAATCTTTGGTGTGATTTTGCTGGTACGTATTTCGCCAGGTCAGATATACACCGATGTCTGTAATGAAATTAGATCTGAGATAACCGCCACATATATAGCCTACTCCAATACCATGTGAATAAAAAGTATAGGTGTTTTTACCAGTGGTTGTCTGGGGCAAACCTGAGGCCCAATCGACAGCAGATTGATTGGCCTTGAAGCCTTCCCTTATGTACAGATATTCTGCATACAGTGTATGCTTTTTCTTTATGAATATACCCGCAGCCAAGGATGCTGCAAATTCGAAAATAGGTTTCTCTTGCAATTTTCTTTTTTCCAGGAGATCATTTTTGTTGAACTGAGGATCGTTTACCAGTATCATTCTATATGCCATGGACGGTATGAAACTCAGCGCAGCGTAAAATGCAGGTGGACGGGCTGTTGCATAGTAACCGTTTTCATAAAGCGTCCTTAACGCTTTGCGGGTTAAAGGCACGGTATCGCTGGTGCCTCTATGTGTGACATGAGAGCTATCAGTTATAGATGAACTTGTTCGGTTATCAATGGGAAGACTATTAAGGATTCTTACTGAGTCTTTGGGAGAACCAGGTTTGGGTAGTTTAAAGGTGATGGTGTCCCAGATAGAAACCGTATTTTTGCTCATGTAATTTAAACCTGCTGATATGGTCGTATCAATAGTGACCAAACCATTTCTATGATAGGTTCGTGTTACTGTAAGGTATAGTTTTCTTTCAAGATGGAATGTATCATAGGTAGTTGTATCCTTAAGCATTGTTTTATAAAGCATTATTACTGAATCTTTATAGTACATTGCTTTTTTAAGCACAGGCCCTTCTCCTTTACACGGAGTCCAGTTTTGCCCATGGCCTGAGGTTCCGAAGAAAGTGATCAGAAATATAAAGAGTATGATATGTTTCATGACTAGTTATTTCGGTAAATAATATTATAGGCATATCCTACCTGAATCTGCGAGAAGAAGGTATTGGCGTCTCCCTGTTGCCAGAAAAATCTACTCCGGAAGAATATTTGCCCGTTATTCTTTTCTGAGGTTTCCACACGCAGTAGCAATTCTAACTGATGAGAGTTTCGTGCAGCTCTTTCTGTAACAATATTATTCAGATCCGATTTTTTATAGCTCATGATCTGTTTGAACTGATTGTTTGTAAAGGCGTAGGTATGGTTATAACTATAACTCATGACAAGACCTACCCTTCTTTCCTGGAAGATTTCAATTGAGACCTTCGGAAGCATTAAAGTAACGGTGTGGCCGGAGAAAGAAGTGTCTTTCCCGGGAGCTACGATACCGCCTGCGATATTTCGGATAGTGTCGCCTAACACTACATGCCCATATCTGATACCAAAGTCGAGGTAAGCGGTGAATTTCATATCCGGGTAGTCATAGAGAAGAGCATTCAGGTCAACTCCCATAGAGAAGTTCTCGTATCGTCTCAGGTCCAGGTTAGTGGTATAAGATGGCGAAACTAACGTATTGTTGATGACTGTATTCTGATTATGGAGAGGTAATACTTTTTTCTTGTCTTCGATCTTAGAAAGTGCACCGTACACGTTCAGATAAGAAAAAGCGCCTACATCCTGGCGCTTCCCTGCCTGCCACCGGTAGGTATTGAGGTTAAATCTTCTGCATATTTCAACCTGTACAAGTCCATTGGGAGATTCCTGGTCTATCCCACCAAGGTCTGTGAAGATTTTACCGTCAAATAAACGGATATTTCTTTCTTTTTTTAAAGATATAAGGGGCATTTCTTCGGGGTAGGCGAAGTTGATTACTGTATCTGCCGGGCTGTAATCACGGGTGTATAGGTCGAGCAGGTTATCGTAATTACCAATTACATCACTCAGAAAAATGCAGCTATTGAACCCAATTTTAGATGATTTCCTCATAAAGAGTTTTGTCCGCTGGAAAGCTTTCAAATTATTAATGGATGAGAACCCAATAGCATAGGTATTTTCATAGATGTCTGTACCACCGGTTTTATTCCTCACCCAGGCTTGTATACGTTCAATATATCCCCGCTCGAACTGGATACTCACCTTTTCGATGGGGAAGATATTCATTGCCCTCAACGCCTCGTTGGCTCCGGATAGGTTTTTCCTTGCGGCTTCGTACGCTACGGCATTAACTTTCAGCAGATCATTTTCCGGAGATGCCTTTTTATTTCTATTGCCAATTGCGGCTAAAGCAGCGGAGTCCAATTGGGGAAACGGGTCGTCATGAAACCTTTTTAAATAATTGTTTATCTGTGCTTTATCTGACGATTCTTTATTGGAGTCCCCGATTTTACTTTTATATTGATTGAGCATACTTACAACTGCCATTTTGTTATTGGAGAAGACAGCTCTTTGATGATTGATGATATTTTTCATGCTATCCAGCAGGAAAACCCGGGCAGAGGAATTATTTTCATCGTGGTTGGTAAATGTACCCAGGTTCAGGAAACCGATATTAGGTTCTTTATCGTCCACCCGGAATAAATACAGCCAGAGAAAAATCTCATTAAGTGAATATTCTGAAAAAAACTCGTTGGTAGAGGCAATATCATTGAGTAAGTTTGTTATGCTATCACGGAATTCGCGCAGGTTAAGCGGAGATGATAATCCAAACACAGGTTGGTCATCTTTAAAGACTTTAAATGTATCTCCTTTACTATAGTAGGTTGCTTTCAGGTTCAATACTATATTGCCTCCATCGTTCGCATGATAAACCGTAAATTTTTTCGTTTGGGTGATTTGTATGTCTTTTTCCTGGGAGAATACTTTTCCAGCAGACATGACTAAGAAAAGAACAGGGTATAACAGGTATGATTTCATGTATGATCTTTAAATACGTTGTGTAATGAAGAGAAGGGAATGGATCGTATCTGAGATAGGAGTAGTCAGATGCAGTCGAAGTATTAGCTTACCATTGCTGGTATCTAACAATTGATTATCAGCTACTGTGTCCAGGTGGAAAGGAGAAAGTATGTCCTTCCCTTTTTTCAACAACCCATCAAAAGCAAGGACCTGAATGAATTGCCCGGTGGCGTTGTAGGAGTCCTCATTCTGTCCTTGTAGCCGGAATGTGGTAGCCCCATCAGCAAAAATATATGCCCTGACACTACCATAATAAGCAGTGTTATTACCCTCTGTCTCAAATACGGCATAGGTAGATTGATAAACACCCGCTACGGGGTGAGGCGCCACTCCTGTACAGGAAATAATCCCGGTATTGATAAGCATACTATCGAGGTTAATATTTTTATCTATCCAGGTATATACTTTTTCAAGAGTAGCATCTGGTTGCAGCGTGTTCCGTAAGGTATCCACCAGTTGCAGATTGCAGGTTGTATAGCTTTGCGGTACGGCATTACAGAGTTCAACCAGATATTTCATTCGGGGGATGGCCGCGCCCGAAGTGTTACGTAGGGAGAGCCAAACCGTATCGTGGGATTGGGTCCTGGTTTGATGAAAGATGAAGTCTACCACAGCCAGACCGTTTAATCTGGCAGATAATACCAGTTCTGCCGGAGGAGCGTCAGGTGGAGGTAGTTGATCTGTGTTTTTATTACAACTGCATATAATAAATGTAAGAATAGTGAGGGCTGAATATAGCTTTGCGGTCATTATGCGGGGTGTTAGTAGTTCGCCTGATTGTTAGGGAATTTTATGCTCAAGATAAAGGACATGGAGCACTCAAAAAATACAAACTAGTTGGTATTTTTGGGAATATGCAATTTGCAGGGTAATCAACGCAGATGACTGATGGGAGGAAAGGTAAATATTTAATTAAGTATCAACTGATTTAAATTGATTATCAATGGGAAGCAACGATATCCCTGATCATCGCCCTCACATGCACACTTGATGCATTACTTTTCCTGATATTGCTGCGTGTAAATATGATTCCCGCAATCCCGTTCTTCTCATCCTGCCAGGGATGTGTCCCAAAAGCACCCGGACTGCTGGTCTCCCATATCTCCCCTGACGCAGTATGCACATCAATCCAGTTCCCTATCCCATATCTCACGGTATCTTTAGGCGTAGGGGATGCAGGATTAAGCGGATAAGGCGTATCCTGAAAAACAGCGCCGGCTGTCTGGTCTTTCAGCATCTCTGCAAGCGCCTTCTCACTTAATACCCTTTTATGATCATATACTCCCTTATTGACGATCATCTCTAAAAAATGAAGGTAATCATTGGCAGAAGTTCGTACCCCTCCTGCTAATAACGGGTTCCTTAAATTCATCAGTAAATAGTTAGCGGTTAAATCACAAGGACGGGCAATCTTCTCGTTAAAAAGCGCCTGCCACGATTTACCGGAAACAACTTCCGCTATCCTCCCTGCTATCTGCATACTTACACTGCCATAGTTAAAGGCTACTCCCGGAGGATTGATCATCTTCGTATGCACAGCAATCGAATCTACGGCATCTGCCAGGCTCAATTCCTTGCTGTATTCATATCGCTCCGGGGAATTGCCAGGAAAGCCTGAAGTATGGGAAAACAGCTGCCTTATAGTGATATTCCCTTTGTGATATTTAGTGAAGATAGGGAGGAACTTTCCCACTGTATCCGTTAAAGCCAGTTTCCTGTCATCGACCAGAGACATGATAACCGCTCCTGATAACCACTTCGAAGCAGAAGCGATGACTCTCTTGTCATCCGCACGTAAATTGATTTCCTTTTCATAAATCAATCGTCCATGCTGAGATACCAGTACAACTACATTATCGTCATATTCTGCAATATGGTCCTCCAGATATTTATCTACAGCAGAGAAATCCTGTGCGGATAAACGAAGACTACAAAATAAAAGTAGAACTAAATACTTCATGCAATAAAAATAAGGAATATCCGCACAGGGCAGATATTCCATTATGGTGAAGTGACTAAATACACAGGTAAGACTACAAAAACAGCCCTCCGGACGCTTCTATGCGCTGCGCCGTAATCCAACGCGCTTCCTCACTGCACAAAAATCTTACGATCCCGCCAATATCTTCCGGTAACCCTACACGACCCAACGCTGTACTGTTACTCATAAACGTCTCCAGCTGAGGGTTATGCGCAAATGCTGCTTTCGTAAAGTCTGTATGCGTAATGCCCGGCGCTACTGCATTCACCGTAATACCTCTGCTACCTAATTCTTTCGCCAGGTATTTTGTCAGCACTTCAATAGCGCCCTTCATAGATGCATAAGCAGCATACCCAGGTGTAGCAAAACGTGTTAATCCGGTGGAAAGATTCACAATACGACCTCCATCCGCAATAAAAGGCAAAGCTTTCTGTGTAAGGAAATACACGCCTTTGAAATGTACATTCATCAGGCTGTCAAATGCCTCTTCCCTTGTTTCATGAAATAAAGAATGTGCATCAATACCCGCATTATTTACGAGGTAATCGAACTGTTGTCTCCCCCATTCAGATGTTAACTGCGCTGCTACCTCTTTATAAAAAGTATCAAAACTACTTGTATCAGCAATATCCAGCGGAACAGCTACCGCTTTCCGGCCCAATGCTTTGATTTCATCTACGATATCAGTAGCTTTACTACGATTCACTACAATGATGTCTACCCCATCTTTTGCAAGACTTAATGCTATGTTTTTACCTAAACCTCTGTTGGCTCCGGTGACTAATGCAATTTTACTCATGTTTCTATGTTTTTGATGTTACAAAGTTAACACGCAACAGGAGTAACTTGTTTTCGACATTCAATCAATCATCTTCAAAATTCAAATATTACCAGTATAATTGCAACAGAATTAAAATAGGTCTTATGATAGAGGAAGCTGATGTACGCATAGGTAACCTTGTATGGTACTACAATCTGTACTTAATAGAAACTAGCTTTAGAGTAGAAGGCATCATGGACGGCTTTATCTACTGTACCTCTTTACCCAAAAACAAGCTACCGCTGGATAAAGTGAACCCCATCGCACTGGATGCCGATCATTTAATTGGTTTTGGATATGTAAGAGGTGATAAGGATTATGGAGAAGATGAGAACGTGTTTTCCTATAAGTACACCCACAAAGACAGCCTGTATCTCCGGGATGACGGATATTCCTTTCAGCTGCTGACCGCAGAACTGATCCCCTATGGACGGCCGCTTGTACACGTTCACCAGTTACAGAACATACACTATTACCTTACCAGGGAAGAATTACTTTAAGCTGCGGAAGCCCAGTGGAGTCATAGAGGTCTGTTTCTTAAAGAAGGTAGAGAAATGCGCCACCTGTTCAAAATCAAGGCAATAGGCAATCTCAGAAATACTCCAGTCGGTTTGCCTTAACAGGATCTTTGCTTCCTGTACCACCCTGCTGCTGATGATCTCCGTTGTGGTTTTACCTGTATTTTCCTTTAATACTTTATTCAGATGATTCACATGCACCGCCAGCTGATCAGCATAATCACCGGCTGTACGCAACTGCAGCTTCTGCCGGGGAGAATCTATCGGAAACTGCCGCTCCAACAGTTCGATAAACAGTGAAGAGACACGTGCAGACGCATTATGCGTGGGATATAAAGCCGAAACCGGCTGTAGTTTTTGTCCGTAATGGATCAGCTCCTGCAGGTAATTGCGCAGCAGGTCATATTTGTATACATAGTCAGAAGAAAGCTCCTTGAACATCTTCTCAAAGATGTGATTGATGTCAGCGTAGGACTCGTCCGTTAGCTGAAATATAGGGAAACCACCCGGCTGGTAAATAGGTAACTCTTCCAGGTTAGTACCACTGTTACTCTTAGCTAAAAAGGAATCGGTGAAAATGCAGAAGTAGCCGGATTGATCATCGTCCAGGGGACTATAATAATAAGGTATTTTAGGCGTGGCGAACAGCAGCGCATTCTTCTCAATATCAATCACTTTATCTGCATATTCGGCCTTATTTCTGCCGTTGATCAGGCTGATTTTATAGTAGGCCCTGCGATTATAGGGCATGGCCACGTCTTTGGAAGCGAAAAGATCGGCTATTTTAAACACGTTAAAATGCCCGATCTCTTTGTTAAGAGATTCGGGGATCAGCGAAGCTGTATCCCGGTAAAAATCTTCGATTGAGGCGATTTCCATACTTTCAAAAATCAAATATATGCATTTCCTGCAAAAAGCAGGATTTAGCACGCTTATTGAGTGATTTAAGGGTGCGCAACAAGATGAGTATCCAAGACGTTTACTTCATATAACCACTAAAAAAACATATCCATGGAATCCCAGTTTAACCAGTATGTGGCGCTGAAAGGCAGTTTTAAGTCTGCGCCACAGGCTATGCCAGCCGACGACACTACCAGGAACGAGCAAATCACTGTCACCATCCGTATCAAACCCAAAAAACCTTTGCCCGATCCATTAACTGATAAAGGTTTTAAAAACCTGTCGCGGGAAGAATTTCAGAAAGAATACGGTGCTTCGGAAGAAGACATCGAAAAAGTAACCGAGTTTGCAGATCATTGTGAATTGACCCTCGTAAAAGTAGATGCCAACACCAGAACTGTAAAAGTACAAGGCACCTTGTCACAAATGGAAAACGCCTTCCGTACTGCTGTGTCCAAATACAAAGATAAAGAAGGTTGCATCTTCCGGGCACGTAGCGGAGAACTGCAGGTGCCCCTGGAGCTGGACAATATTATAGAAGGTGTATTCGGACTGGATAACAGACAGATAGCCACACCTAAATTCAAGATCAGGAACAGCGGACAGATAGCATATGCCCGGCAGGTAAGCACGTCTTTTACCGCTGATCAGCTGGCGCGTATTTATGATTATCCTGCTGATGTGACAGGCAAAGGTCAGTGTATCGCCATTATTGAATTAGGCGGTGGATATAAGACAGCCGATATCACCAAATATTTCAAATCATTAAAGCTCACCAAACCAAAAGTAAAGGCCATTTCTGTGGATGGTGCGCATAATAGTCCCAGCACTCCGGATAGCGCCGACGGAGAAGTTCTGCTGGATATAGAAGTAGCAGGGGCCGTGGCACATGGCGCCACTATAGCGGTATACTTTGCACCTAATACGGATAGCGGATTTCTGAATGCCATTACCCAGGCCGTACATGATACCCATTACAAACCATCCGTCATTTCCATCAGCTGGGGATCGGCAGAGTCCAACTGGACGGAACAGTCCCTGCAGGCCTATAACGGGGTATTCCAGGAGGCGGCAGCACTGGGCGTAACGATTTGTGCAGCAGCGGGCGACAGCGGCTCCAACGATGGAGTAAATGACGGCCAGGTACATGTGGATTTCCCGGCTTCCAGTCCTTATGTGGTGGCTTGCGGCGGCACACGTTTAAATGTGAATGCGGCCAACGAGATCACAGAAGAAGTGGTATGGCATGAAAACGATAGCAGCGCTACCGGTGGCGGCGTCAGCGATGTATTTCCATTACCGGATTATCAGTCTGCCAGCAAAGTACCGGTTTCACTGCATACCAAAAAGGCTGGACGTGGCGTACCGGATATAGCTGCCGTGGCTGATCCTGCTACGGGTTATGATGTGCTGGTGGATGGACAAAGCCTGGTGATTGGCGGTACAAGTGCCGTAGCACCACTAATGGCGGGTTTAATTGCGTTGATCAATGAGAAACTGAAACGTCCGGCCGGCTTTATCCATACGAAGTTATATGCATCCGCAGACGTATGCAGGGATATTATACAGGGAGATAATATTACCGTAACAGGTAACAAAGGATATAAAGCAGGAAAAGGATGGGATGCCTGCACGGGTATGGGTGTTCCGATAGGTTCTAAATTGCTGGAAATACTAGCATAAATATTACAACCCCGGGGATTCGCTCCGGGGTTGTAACTAATTCACTAACGTCAGCACACCCTTCTGAAGTAATGGTTGATCATCCTGCCCATAATACGCATATTCAATCATGTACACATAAGTACCCGAAGATTGCAATTTATTTTTAAAACTGCCGTCCCAGCCATTCTCAGGATTATTACTGCTATAAATCAATACTCCCCAGCGGTTATAAATACTCATCCGGAACCGGCCTATCCCAAAGGATTTTACTTTGAAATAATCATTCATACCATCATGATTGGGCGTAAAAGCACTGGGGATATATAAATACTGAGAATGAGAAAGCGCAATGCGAACGGTATCAGCAGCAATACAGTTTTTTCCCGTGATCGTTTTCACTATATAAGTAGTTGTCTCCAGCGGTTGTGCCACCGGCGCAGCACAATTGGTACAGGATAAGCCCTCCGCAGGTGTCCATTCATAATCCACACCGTTAATAGCCTGCAGTTGTACCGTTTGCCCGATATTGATGTTCATATCTTTATTCAGAATTAATATCCTTGGTATAGTGATATTATTAATCGTCGTCAGATTAGAGGGACTGCTGCATCCTTTACTGTCCACAGCCGTTATCAGATAATCACCAGGGGATAAATTATTGAGCGAAGCTGAAACCAATGTGCCATTACTGTAGAATGTATACGGCGGAGTTCCTCCGCTGACATCCATATCCAGTCGTCCATCTGCAAGATCGCAGGTAGCATCTGTACCTCTGGTATTTAACGTCACGACCGGCGCCGGTAATGTTACCTCAAAACTATCAATACAAGCCGCATTACGGGCATATAAGGTGTACGTCCCGGATTGTATGCCAGAGAATACAGGATCGGGCTGAAATGGCTGCCCTTTTATCGCGTATTCAAGCGGCGCGGCCCCCTGCAGTATAGATAAAGTGATCGTCCCATCCTCTTTCCCGTCACAGGAAGGAGGAACAGAAGAAACACTGCCGCTGACAGGTACTACCGCGTCCAGATCAATATCCGCCCGGGCAGTCGCCCTGCACCCTGCCGCATCTGTTACATCAATGGTATAGGTACCTGGTGTCAACTGATCAAAAGTTGGCGTAGTACCCATATCCACGGTATTCAGAAAATATTCATAAGGCCCTGTCCCACCTGTTATAACAGCGGACAACTTACCCGTCAGGTCGCCACAGGCATAGGCGGCATTGATAGCACTAAGCTGCATGGATGAACTGATAGTCACATTCACATCATCCACGGCCGTACACCCCCCATTGGATTTTGTCACCTGATAATGGCCTGAAGTATTCACCACTAACTGTTGCGCCGTACTATTATCAGACCATAGATACCGCGTATCGTCCACACCCGCATCCAGGGTCACGGTAGCGCCGTCACAGACTTTAATATCAGGGCCCAGGTCTGCTGTTAAAGGCGGCATTACCACAATATCCCGGCAAACCGACTCCTGCGTGCCCAGCCCTTCGTCCATCATCATTTTAACATTGTATGTCCCCGGTGTAGTATAAGTAAATGCAGGCGGTTGCTGTAACACCGAAGAAGGGATACTGCCATTGGTACACCCCGAAAATTTTATCCTGGTAATCGTACCGTTAAACGCATTTGTCACGATTGTATACAGGTCATCCCCTTCCCTGATCAAAGAAGAAAGACTATGCGGATAATTAAGATTACCAATGTTGCCATAAGAAGTAGCCGAGATAGCACCTGTAATAGCATTCCCGTCAAAAGCCAGTCTGAGGATATCATCCCCATCTCCGTTGGCCATTAAACCAATGAGATTACCACAGTCATTGATGATCATCAGGTCCCTGGGATGATTGAGCTTATTATCCGGATTACCTAAGTTCACGGCGACAGGCACATTCAACAGAGAAGCGCCGAAATCAAACCGTGTGATCGTATTTGAATTCGTATTACAGACAAACACATGCCATTCACCATCTATCTTAATCGCATACACGCCCGTAGGCCAGTCTAAACTTCCCAGGTTACCCAGATTCGTAGCCGCAGGTGGATTATTAAAATCAGTACCAAATGAAAAACGCGTGATCGTATTGGATTGCGCATTCACCGTAAATCCATAATACGCATTATTCTCCCTGAAAATATAGAGATCGGTAGGATAACTCAGCATCCCTAAATTCCCCCAGTTCACGGCTACCGGTGACATATTATCCAGTGAATTACCAAAATCCACTTTTACGATATAAACATTAGCAGGATCAGGATCATTCCCTCCAACTATGATCACTCTCCATCCCACAGCATCTTTCACTACCTGTATCCCTTCTGCTGTACCACGTATGACACCGCCAAAACTGCCAAAATCCTGTACTACCGGCGTATTCAGCAGACTATTACCGTAAGAAAGGCGTACCAGTCCACCGTTACCATTATTGATGACAAAAGTATAGTAGTTATTGCCATCCTTTACCGTCTCGGAGAAAACAGGAATGCTGAACACATTTCCCATCAGGCCTAAATTCGTTGCCTGCGGTAAGGAAAAATTATTGCTGCCACAAAAGCTCCAGTAAAATTTAGATCCCGCTACAGAAGTGTTATTCACAGTAACGGGTGTATTTACACAAATCGTATCCGGGGTAATGAAACCTGCCTGACGGGCATAACAAATAGTATAGCATAACAGCAAAGGGATAGTAAGAAACAGCTTCATATTCGGGTCATGGGTTAAATGGATAGTGGTATGGGTCTTAACGCGATTCAATTTAGCGGTTAATTTCAACAAACACAATACTCAATAATTCACGCTTATACGAAATAATTAATACTATTTATTTCCTGATATATTCTCCCTTGAAACTACTAACATTTATGATACGTTATGAGATCAGGATATTGATCCGTTCATAACATCTACTGCATCCTCCCTATCTTTAAATAATATCAATAAGGCCTGGAGGATCAATATCCGGGCTTTGTTCTTTCTTTATGTATAACTTGAATTCTGTCCCTACATTCAGCTTACTCTCTACCTCTACCTTTCCCCCGGACGCATCTATAATCTTATTGATCAGGAACAATCCCAACCCCTGCCCTTCCGCTCCGCTATTCAGTTGTTCATACATCTTAAAGATACTTTTTATCTTACCTTTGCTGATACCGATGCCATTATCCTTTACAGATAAAAGGATATAATCCGGCAGGTCTTTGGTACTAATAAGGATTTCAGGATACCTGAGAGGGGATTTAAATTTGAGAGCATTATTAATCAGATTATAAATCATGCTCCTGCAATTCTTTTTAGAGAAAAGAATGTGTTTAACATCCAGGGATGTTTTTATATCAGCATGTTCAGACTCAATTTTCCATTGAATACTTGCCAGGATCTCGCCTATAATTTCATCTACATCGATCGCCTCCAGCTTCAGCATTTCACTTTCTATCTTTCCTATCGCTGCCATCTCTTTAATAACTCCCCGGAATTTTTCAACCGCTGTTGACAGCATATCTACATAACCTTTTGTTTCAACATCAAAGATCGTATTCTTCTCATTGATGAAATAAATGATCTGCTCAATATTATTCATCGGGCTTAACAGATCATGAGAAGAAGTAAATACAAAATTATCCAGATCTGTATTGATGGCCTGTAACACTTTATTGCTACGTGATAGTTCCTGCTGTATCTTTTTTAATTCAGAAATATCATTAAAGGTGATAATAGCGCCGTCTGTTTCATTGTTACCTTTACGCAGATAAGGCATCGTCATCACCTGGAACCATTTCCCGTTAATTGCCTGTATCTCGCGGGTAATCACACACCCGTCTGCCAGTACGTCCTTAATATCTTTTTCAATTGTTTCAAAACGGATATTGGTGGATATATCACTTAAAGGCCTTCCGATATCTATTTCAAGCAGGTTGATATGTACTTCTGCTGCGGGTGAGAACTTCATCAGCATTAATTCCTTATTCACGAAAATCTGCCCGTTTACATTACTGCGGAAATAGTTATTGAGATCATCGTTCAGATTAGACAGTTCTTTTATCTTGGACTGATATTCTGCGTTAATAGTCTGCAATTCTTCATTCACAGATTGCATCTCTTCATTGGTACTCTGCATTTCTTCATTGGCGGAAAGCAGTTCTTCATTGAACGACTGCATATTCTCATTTGAAGCATTCAGCAGTTCGTGGGCAGAAACAAGGCTCTCCCTGGTGATGCGCAGTTCTTCCTCAATATTCACCGTATACTTATCCTTAAAAAAACTTTCGTCAAATGAGAACGCCTCATTATTATCTTCCAGAAACAGCACCAGCCTTGTGTTATCAAGCGCCAAAGGTTTTACTGACAAGGAAACGGACGAATCTATACCTGCTACCTCAATTCC
This sequence comes from Chitinophaga oryziterrae, assembly GCF_009758125.1. Classification (GTDB taxonomy): domain Bacteria; phylum Bacteroidota; class Bacteroidia; order Chitinophagales; family Chitinophagaceae; genus Chitinophaga; species Chitinophaga oryziterrae. The sequence continues at coordinate 167,541 of NZ_WRXO01000013.1, read as the reverse complement.
TTTTACAACTACTAACCTATTCGTTTTATCAGCTTCTATACTAGCCGCTATAAATGCCACCTGCAATGGTTTTGACAAAAGGTCCGGCAGATCATGATTAAACATCTTCTGATGCAGGAAACGGGTACTATCTCCAAAGACACTTGTCACCTGATTGTCTTCATTAATCAATAATCCCACATATCCCATTTCAATCAGGAGATTCATATCCGTATTAGCAGTAGTAATAACCTTTTTTCTTTCATCGGATTTCCATTGAGGCAATACATATATTTTACTTTCCACAACAGGAGCGGTAAAATCCTCAAAACTCATGATCCTTTTTGCCTGGATATTTTTATAGATCTTCCATTTCTTATTTATTTCTTCCAGATGGGAAATGAAGTCTGTTACATTTTCACTGGGACCTAAAAATAAATATCCCCCATACCGCATACCAAAATGTAACAGATTCAGTATTTTCCGCTGCAGGCTGTGATTCATATAGATCAGCAGGTTGCGGCAACTGATAAAATCAATGTTGCAATAAGGAGGGTTCTTCACCAGGTTATGGTGGGCAAAAATAAGCATCTCACGGATGGATGGTTTAATCTTGTACCCCTTTTCATCCTTTGTAAAAAAGCGTTTTAATCTTTCCGGGGATATATCTCTCTCAATACTTCCGTTATAATATCCTTTGCCGGCCAGTTTCAGTGCATCCGCATCAATATCTGTTGCAAATATTTTTACTGTATTCCTTTTATTAACTGAATCCAGCTGTTCCCGTATCAATATTGCCAGGGAATAGGCTTCTTCTCCTGTTGCACAGCCGGCCACCCATACTTTGATCTCCTCCTCACCTTTAGCATCAATCATATCAGGAATGATACTTTCTTCCAGGATCTCGAAGGCCGCTTTATCCCGGAAAAAGGAAGTCACGCTGATTAAAAAATCCTTGACCAGGTTCTGCAATTCTGCATCATCTTTTTTCAGCAGCTCAAAGTAGTCGCTCAGGTTTTTGCTATTCAGCAGGGTCACTCGTCTTTTGATCCGGCGTAATATGGTGGTCTTTTTATATCCTGAAAAATCTTCGGGTAGTTTATCTTTTATGAGCCCGATAATTTTTTTCATGATCGATTCCTCTTCCTCTTCAATATGAGGGTCTGTGTGCCTCATTTTCTCACTTACATAACGTTGTATCAAGAGTGGCATCTGTTCGGGCGATAATACATAATCTGCCAGACCAGCAGCAATCGCACTCAGGGGCATCTGGTCGAATGCACACAATTCCGGTGTACTTACAATCACCAAGCCACCGGCATTCTTAATAGACCGGCCTCCTTCTGTGCCATCATTACCCGTTCCTGAAAGGATGATGCCAATGGCATTTTCTCCTGCTTCTTCTGCAAGAGAAGCAAAAAAGGTATTGACAGTGAGATTAACGCCTTTTTGTTTGTTCGTCAGTAATAACCGGCCATCTTTAATAGTCATGCAGCTTTTACTGGGAATAAGATAGACCTTATTCATTTCTATCTGCATGCCGTCTTCGGCTTCCAGAATGTTCAGCTTGCTATGCTTTTCCAGCAACGAAGACATCATACTCTTATAGTCTGCAGATAAATGTTGAATGATGATGTAAGACACGCTGTCCAGAGGGGTATAATCGAAGAAGGTGTTTATTTGGGCCATTCCACCAACTGAAGCACCAATGGCAACAATGCATTGTCCTTCTTTCATAAATGTCTTTTTTAGCTGCACGCCCAAAAACGTGCATCACTAAAGTTAGACTATTTATGTCATAACCTTTTTAATTTCAGCTATAATGGAGGGGTTTTTGTTATAATTACCAGTATAGCGAGCCTGCCAGTAATGCGGCAAAAAGAGTATTTAAAAAGTTGACAGTATCATTCCCGATTTGGTGTTTACGTTCCAGCGTGGCCCCCAGTACAGAATCTGCCAGGTTACCCATGACGCCGGCAAACACTATTATCACCAGGTATTTATTATTAAAACCGTATCCTATACCGTAAATAATGGCTATTACCAGGGTCCCTGCCGCCCCCAATAAGGTACCTTCCAGACTCACTACTCCATCAAGACCTTTCGCTTCTCTTTTAAAACTCAGTATGTTATAAAAATTACGGCCGTATACCATACCCAGTTCTGACGACAGTGTATCTGCTGTGGCCGAAGCGAGACTGGCAGCCATCATAAGAAGGAGTTCTTCTGCCCAGGCAGGTTGAAACATGGCGAATGTTGCCAGTATAGCAGCCATCCCCCCATTGGCAAAAACCTGTGAGGCTGTCCTTTGCTGCTCGCCGGCATTTGCTTTAAGCTCCTTTTTATGAGATGTCGCCAATACGCCCATGATAAAAAAGGCGCCCAGCATGATAAGGCCCGGATAACCTGCTCCTGCTATAATAAGGTAACCAATGAATCCTGCCAGCAATGAGGCAGGTACAGTTAACTTCCTGGTCTTAATGCATGCAATCATGAAGATAACGAGCAATGGAAGGACGATGATCAGTTGATAATGCATAATTGCCGGCAAAATTATTACAATATTTCCACAGGAATCGGCCTATATCCAGACTTTCCTCAAAAGAATGATTATCAAATCGATAGAATTTTACTTATCTGAATTGTTCTATATTTCCAACATATTATTACAAAGGATAAAATCCTATATGTACATTGGGTCCCGGAAACCTTAATCCATATCTTTTACTCATCTCAAAATGACCAAATGAAAAAATTAGCATGGCTCTTTTTTTACGCCTCCTTTTTGCTTGCATGTAACAAAACAGAATTGAAGCAAAAAGACTCCTCTTTAGCTTTGCCCTCCGTAGCGGTAAATGCGGTTAGCAAAACTGTCAACAAAAAAGTCTTTATTCACTGGATGCCCTGGTTCGAAACACCGGCTTCCAGGGGTGTCTGGGGTTATCACTGGAAGATGAACACCCGGAACCCGGACATTATCACTAACGGGAAGCGGCAGATTGCTGCTTATTATTATCCCCAGACCGGCCCTTATGCTTCCGGCGACCCGGATATCATAGAGTACCAGTTATTGCTGATGAAATATGCCGGTGCGGATGGCGTATTTATCGACTGGCCAGGTACCCGGCAATTATACGACTACCCTGACAACCTGAGTAATTCCAATGCCCTGATCAGCAAACTGCAATCTGCAGGCTTACAATTCTCTATCGTACATGAGGACAGGAACTGGGATGCCGGTAATACGTCCGGTGCGCATGGTGATTTCGTGTACATGCAGAATAACTACTTTAACAAGAGTAATTATTTAACAACGAATGGTGTACCGGTAGTGTTGAATTTCGGTCCTATTACATTCCACCAGCCATCCGAATGGGACGCTATCCTGAATGGGATCACTCCCAAGCCTAAAGTATTGCCGCTGTACGGATTCACCGGTCAGGTAGGCAGTAACAATGCAGGCGGTGAATTTCCCTGGATCTATCAGGCACATCCAACTGTTGTAGACAACTATTACGCACAGGCAGGCAGTTTCCCCTTATCCATTGGCGTAGTATATCCCGGGTTCAATTCCTTTTATGCTGCAGGTGGAGCAGACGGCCCTACCTGGCAGATCCCGTTCAACGGCACCGGCACTTTCTCCACTATGCTGGACAAAGCGATCAATTCTTCTGTAAACATTATCCAGTTTGCTACCTGGAATGATTACGGAGAAGGTACCATTATAGAGCCTACCCAGGAATACGGATACTCCTTCCTGACGCTGATGCAACAGAAACTGGGCGTTACCTACGGACAGCATGAACTGGAAGTAGTATACCGGTTATATCAGTACAGAAAACAGTATAGCGGCAATAGCAGTGTTCAGCAGCAACTGAACCAGGTGTTTACTTACCTCGCCAATTTACAGGTAAGCAACGCAGAAAATCTACTCAATACGATCAGCAATGGTGGTACCACTGATCCTCCACCAACATCAGGCGGTGTATACATCAAAAACAAATGGCTGAGTACTTTCCTGTATGAAGAGAATGGCCAGGTAAAATACAGTACTGCCAATACCGGAAACCAATACAAGTGGGTACAGGAGACGGTAAATGGGCATATCAGATTTAAGAATTTATCTACCGGTCATTATTTAAACATAGAACATCTTTACAGCTATGCGGAAAGCAGTGCAGTACCTGATACTTATTACAGCAGTTATTGGATTTTAGAGAGCTATAATGGCCTTACACGTCTTAAGAATGAATGGCAGGGTACATATCTCAACTTAGAGAACCAAAGCGGCCTCGCACAGTGCACGGCGGTACCTGATTATTTTGAGAGTAGTCAGTGGACATTGCAGAACTAAGATTTCTTTGATAAATAGAAGCAATAAAAAAATTCGTAATTAAATTTATTATTTCCTTACATTTGTTAAACGAAAACAGCATCTTAAAAAATATTGGAGCAGCCCTGGTGATCAACATCAGGGCTGTTCTTTTTTTTGTTACCCGTTTATCGTTCTCTCCCCTGTTAAAAGTTTGCGGCATATTTATTAATCATTTATTCAATTAAATGGAAGAAGATCGTATAGACCTGAAGCAGGCTAATAAATATGATAAGATTGTAAAGGAAAATATGGAATCTGTATTGCCTGTTTTCATGAAGGATGTGCTGCAGTTAGATATTTCTGCAAGCAGGGAAATTCCCGATGATCTGCAATACACAAAGGAAAGGAAGCCGGATGTATTGAAGGAAATCACAGACAGGCATAACCATACCTTTATCCTTCACATAGAATGGCAGTCTCAGAATGATAAAAACATGGCATACCGCATGGCTGAATATGCAGTAATGCTGTATCGTAAATACAGCATACCAGTAAAACAATATGTCATTTTCATGGGGAAAGATGCTGTTACCATGAAGACTACTATTAAGCATAAAAATTTAAGATTCTGGTATAAGATAATTCCATTGAACGGAATTGAGTATAAATTTTTCTTACAATCAGACAAGCCTGAAGTAAAAGTATTTGCAATTTTAGCTAACTTCGGAAATGATGATACAGAGAAAGTGCTGGAAAATATTTTGCAGGGGATCAATATCACTGCTGATGGGGATTTAACAGAAGGGAAGCATATTAATCAACTGCGTGTCTTAGTGCAATTATGTAATGACAATATTAAACTTAAATTTGAAAATATGATATCAACAAGAACATTTTTTAAGGTAAAAGAAGATGCGTTTTATAAGATAGGAAAAGCGGAAGGAAAGGAGGAAGGGAAAGCAGAAGGGAAGGCCGAAGGGAAAGCGGAAGGAAAGGCGGAAATCCAGATGCAGACAGCGATCAGGCTGAAAGAACTTGGATATGACACAGCATCTATTTCTAAAATATTTAATATTCCTGTTTCAGAAGCAGAGAAGCTTATAAATCAGGAACCGTAGTACAGACAGTAGCCTTGTAGAAGACATTATTCCTTTATAATCTTCTTATTTAATTGGAGGTTGTTATGGAAAGATTTCCTGAACTTCCGAATATACTCAGAGGGGTTCATACCAAAAAGAGCATAAAAATATTCACGAAAATATTTAGTATCATTGAATCCTACCATACTGGCAATTTCAGTGATATTGTATTCACCACTGCTTTACCTGGTTTCCCCTTTTTAGTGGTTACCAGTATAACACCATTAGCGCCCCGCGATCCATAAATAGCAGTGGCAGAAGCATCCTTCAATATTTCCATAGAGGCAATATCATGGCTGTTCAGGTACTGAACGCGGATAATTGGAGCATTTCCCGGAGCCCCCACATTTAATACCAGTACGCCGGGAGCTTTTCCCTGTAGGGCTTCCGCAGCATTACTACCACCTATTTTAGTAATATCGGCAGCTTTAATGCTGGAAACAGCGCCGGTCAGGTCGGATTTTCGCTGCACACCATACCCAACCACCACCACATCCTGCATAAGGTGTATTTATTGAGCAACTACACCTGGCGCGAAGATTAAGTAATCAAACTGAGCCACTACCCGTCATTCATTGTACAAAAGATCCAGGATCCCTAATTAAAAAGGCGTAACAATCCCGCTTTAAGATCTGTTAACAGGTTCCTGTGTTTTCATTCATTAGATTGCAATAAACCAACCTTGTTACCTATATAATGAAAAAACAAGCACTGATTCTTGCAGTTTTACTTCCTTTCCTGGCAAAAGGACAATCCTCTAATTTTACCCTGACAGGTAAAATAGGCCATTTGAATGCGCCAGCGAAAGTATACATCGATTACATGGATTTTAAAGACAACGGTGGGAATCATGAAGATTCTGCTACTGTTGTAAACGGTACTTTTACTTTCAGCGGCAATATCAACGGCGTTGGCACTGCCCGCATGGCCCTGTCGCATAATGGTGAAGGCAAACAATATGCAGTATATGTAGGTGACGTGATTTACTTCTACTTTGGTAAAGAAAAAGTAGTGATCAGCTCCAAAGACTCTTTGAGTAATGCAGTATTTACCGGTTCTAAAGTCTACAATGAATTTGTAGCTTATAACAGGGAAATTGGTGGTACCATTATGGAACTGACTAAAAACGCTAACCTGGCTTATAACGCAGCAACACCTGAGCAACAGAAAGATTCCCTGTTCATGGCTGGCCTGAATAAACAGTTCCATGACAAAGTTGCTGAAAGAGCGAAAAACCAGTTATTATTTGCAAGGAAACATCCTGCTTCCGATTTTGCATTAGTAGGATTATCTGAAGGACTTACTTTCGAAAAACGCCCGGAAGAATTACAGCCTATCTTTGCCGGACTAAGTGAAAGTCTGCGCAATTCTAAAAAAGGTAAGGATGTGGATATGCGCATCAAGTCCATCACGCTCACTACCAAAGGAGCCAAAGCACCCGTTTTTAAGATGAATGATGTGGATGGTAATCCTGTTTCACTGGCGAGCTTAAAAGGCAAACTGGTATTACTGGAGTTCTGGGCAAGCTGGTGCTCTCCCTGCCGTGCAGAAAACCCTAACCTGAAAAAGCAGTACGAACTTTACAAAAGTAAAGGATTCGAAATTCTGGCGGTATCCCTGGATAAAGACAAAGCTAAATGGAAGGAAGCTATTGCTCAGGACGGGCTGCCATGGTTGCACGTATCTGATTTAAAAGGATGGGGGAATGAAGCAGGTGCGCTCTATGGTATCACAGCGGTACCTGCCGGCTTCCTGATCGATAAAGAAGGTAAGATCATAGGGAATGATTTAAGAGGCGAAAAACTGAATGCGAAACTGGCAGAATTGCTGGGACAGTAATAAAAGAAACCAGGAAAAGCCGTCTCTGCCAAGACGGCTTTTTCATGTATAAATCATCGGTTGCATGACGACTTTACTTAACATTCGTTAAATTGAAGTCATGCAGAAAACTCCCCTCTTCCCCATCTTACTGGTCACTTTCATTGATGCACTTGGATTCAGCATCGTGATTCCCTTTATGGTGGTGATCGTGTTAAAACTGGGCGGACATGAAGTTGTGTATGGTTTATTAAGTGCTACCTACTCCTTCTTCCAACTGATCGGCTCTCCTATCCTGGGTGCATGGTCTGATAAGTTCGGTCGTAAAAAGATCCTGCTGATAAGTGAAAGCGGTACATTCGTTGCCTGGGTCATATTTCTCATCGGCCTGCTATTGCCCAATCAGCAAACATCTCTCTTCAGTATCCCCCTGTTCTTTATATTTTTAGGCAGGGCCATAGATGGACTGACCGGTGGTAATGTTTCTGTAGCCAATGCCTATGTAGCGGATATTTCTTCTCATGAAGACCGTAAGCAGAACTTCGGGAAAATGGCGGCAGCTTCTAACCTGGGTGTAATCTTCGGTCCGTTGCTGGCTGGTATACTAGGCGCTACTGCCATGGGGAATACGCTGCCTGTTATTGCCACTGCGCTTACTTCTCTTGTGGCTGTTTTTGTAATTTACTTCAGCATACAAACAGACAAAAAAGTAATTCCAACCGTGGAATTGAACCGTTTTTCCGCTGTACTTAAGCAGACTGATAAAAAAGTGATTCCAACAATGGAATTAAATCGTCTTTCTACTGTACTTAAATTACCCAACGTCCCTTATTTCCTTACTTTATACTTCCTGATATTTTTAGGGTTCAATTTCTTTTATGTAGGGTTCCCTGTATATGCTGCCGGTGAATTACACTGGAACGTATTACAACTAGGTATCTTCTTTGCTTTTTTAAGCGGGATGATGGTATTGGTAGAAGGCCCCGTCTTAACTTTCCTTGCTAAGAAATTCTCAGGTGCCTCCCTGATCATTACAGGCAGCCTTATCCTCTGTACCTGTTTCATCTTACTCAAGTTCAATAACATCGTGTTAATTTATACAGGCGCCTTGCTTTTTGCCATTGGAAATGGTATTATGTGGCCATCTTTTGTGGCCTTACTGTCCAATACGGGAGATGAACACGTGCAAGGTATGATTCAGGGGTTTGCAGGAAGTGCGGGAAGCCTTGCCAGTATTATGGGACTGATATCGGGTGCGTTCCTCTACCATATAGTAGGTTCGGGGTTATTTGTTATAACAGCTACTTTCATGTTATTGATCGCTTTTGCTTCAATACATCTTATCAAGATCGAAAAAAGTGCTACTCCCTGAAATAAATACCTGAAAACCGTTATTAATAGTTCTAATATATTGCCCAACTTTGCATTAACAAAAACGAACAAACTTATTCAAACTTATATAACCATAATAACCATTTATTGAAAACCGTTTTACAATTTTAACCATATGCTTTATAAAAAACCAGGTTCCGAACTTAAATAAACACTCATCTTATATAAACACATATCCTATGGAACCTTGTTACTATCCTATGAACCTTATTACTATTCCAATTCCTATGTAGTTCTTGTCTCAGTCCCTATCCTATGAAAACCCTTAGCAGTTACAGGTTCTTCTAAAAGAACGTACCAGGAGGCTGATTTGATCGCAATCGAGTCAGCCTCTTTTAATTCCGAAAAAATAATTCCCGATACAACTTCTTATTATTCATAATCCGGGTTACGTGTTATTTTCACAGTAGCCTGTGTACTTTGCCAGGTGAGATTTACACGATCACCTTTGAAGTTACTTGAAATGGGCTTCCCTTTTATTTCCGCTTCTGTATGATCTTCCTGCCCATAATAAGCGATGTAAAGCCCTGCTGTAAGATCAGAGGGACCAGACCATTGTACGCCGGTAGTAACACCTGTGACAGGATCAATTGTTTGTTTGAGGATTATTTTCTGAGGAGCAGTACAACCTATACAGTTTTTAGAAAACGTGAAGGTGGTTATATTACCTTCGGTTTTTGCATTTGAGGGATCAAATTTACAGCCAATGATATAACCAGCCAGTTCATTGATCCAGGGTTGTTTGGTGCCTATAAGCTGTACAAGATGGCCATGTGTACTGCTCTCCATGTTTGCTGCCTGCATATCATACTCTTCTTCAGAGATTTTTTCCGCAGGACCGATTACACTTATTTTGCCTTTTGTGGTTGGATGAATCAGCGCCTCACGACCGGCCTCTATCTCTTTGAGTAACTCCTGCTGTTTTTCCAACGCAAGGTTATCCTCTTCCTTCTTCTGCGCCTGTGACATCATCTCCGCCTTCTGGTCCCTTTCCTTTGCAATATAACTTTCCCGTTTCTTTTCGTAATGATCGTAGAAGTTTAGTTCGTTTCTGTATAAAGAGGAAGGCGCATCCGGCCAGTCGCGTTCAAGATCATTCAGGTTGGCCAGTACCCAGTCGTCATCGGTTTTTACGGGTTGGCCTTTTAAAGCGGTCTGTCTTAATTTTTCCAGTCCGGATTCCACAATAGTGGTCCGTTGAATGAAGGAGGCATATTTGGAATTGTACGAACTCAGACTGGATAATGCGTCCTGAGAGCTACGTACATATATAAGCGTATCATCTAAAATAGCTACTTTTTTTGGTTGCTGCGACTGGTAAACTTTCCTGAGGGTTGATTTTTCCCTTGCGCCGTTCAGCAGTTTTGAACCAACCATCACACCGGCTTCTATCTGGGCATGAGTCTGGAGTACAACAAAGAAAAGGAAGATAAAAATACTGGTTCGTTTCGCATCGTGAAATCGCATAGAAATATAGGTATTGAATGGTGATGATTAATAAACAGTTGCAGTACAGTCCCTTAAATAATCATCCAATTTACAAATCTATTTTTGAATTACGATAAGCACGACAAAAAAAGGCGCCCCGGTTACCCAGGACGCCTTCTGCTATTAAACCGTTTCTTCATATACATTTCCAAATCTGTCAGTTACCTTCACCGTGATCTTTTTAGCATCGGGAGAAGGTTTTGCAAAAAACATATGATCAGTCAATACAGGCTCTACAAATTTGCGGACCTTAGGAAGCAATGGGCCGGCATATAATTCAAATGCCCAGGGATCATAAGCAACCCGTTGCTCCATTGGGCCTTTGGATACACCATCCTCAAACCATTCTACCTTCCATTTTTTATCCCAGTTCCATACGTTCACTGCCAGTTCATCCGGAGCGTCCTTGATCCTGCCTTTAGGATAAATCCTGAGTTGCCTGTCCTTTGCCTGGCCGGTGGATTTGTAATGCCATTTAATATCAGAGCCATTTACCTCGTATACACCGTAACCACTGGGAGTACCATCACCGCAGATGGGGCCAGTCCACCAGGCTCCACAAACAGTACCGTGGTTGTGTTCCATGATATCGTCCTGTTCCCAGTTATCATTAAAATGCGTATGACCGCTCATGATATGTACCTTGAAAGGAGCCAGCATTTTATACAGCTGTTGCCTGTTGGCTACAGTACCACCCAGCTCGTCTTCATTTTTCCCGGATCTGCGCCCTGCTCCCGTGAAAGTAGGAATGTGCAGACTTAATATAATAGTAGTGCCTGGTTTTACAAGCGCCAGGTCCTGTTCAAGCCATTGCAACTGGTTTTCAGTAATGTAGCCAATATACTTTTTAGCGACTCCCAGGAAGAACACATCATCCAGTACGATATAGTGCAGCTCCCCCCTGTTATAAGAGTAATAAGTAGGGCCAAACTGCTGTTTGAAGGTATTGGCAGACTTATCATCCGTACGTGCTTCATTATCCATATCATGGTTACCGATCACATTGAAGAAAGGGATGCCACACATCTCAACAGCATGTTTGTAGTCTTCGAACAATTCGAACTCATCCCATACCAGGTCACCACATCCGATACCATGAATCAATGTATCAGCAGGATAAGATTTGATAACAGCCTGCAAATCAGGAACAGACTGACTGATTAAAAGCTCTACATCTTTTTTAGATTTCATCTGAGGATCCGCCCAGACAACAAAGGTATGTTTACGATCATCTACCTTTAATTTCTCCAGATTAAAATCATTTTTGTAATTATTCTTAGAGATAGGTTTATAGAATGCAGCAATGCTTTTATGTTCAGGAAAAGCATATCCTGCAGGCACACTGATATACACAAATTCTGCGGTAGCATTACTTACCAATTCGTATAATCCGTTCTTATCTGTTAACGTGATATTGATGCCATCTGTTACGGGTACTCCTGCAACTCCTTTTCCTTCACACTGTACTTTTCCTCTTAAAGTTATCGCCGAAAGATCGATGTTTGTTTTTGCTGCTGTTAATGATTTTGCATTCAGCAACGCTGCCGGCATCGTTAATAAAGATCCTGTCAGTCCTACGTTCTTTAAAAAATTCCTTCTGTTGATCATAGATGTTTTATTTGAGTGTGGTAGATCCGGAGCCTTCAATCTCAGTAATAGCGGATGTTTTACTTAATAATACGTTCGTTTGGGTCCTGACTCTTGTCCATTTTCCCAAAGTGGCATTATAAGTGCCACCCAGCATAATAAAATATCCCAGGTCGGCAGTATTATAAGTAAGATTAAGTGTATTGGAACCGGCTCTATAGAATGGTTGTTCCTTCTTGGTGATAGGATTTATGACATCGTAGAAGTCTGTATTGGCAATACGGTAACCTTTCGCCGGCGGTCCTTCTGTGTACAGACTGCCACCTGCAGATATAAACATAACATCCACCGGACGGGAGTTTACAGTCACAACGGTATCCTTAAACACTGCCATCCCAAAAGCATTTCCACTGTTGGCCAGCAGTCCACTGGTTTTAGTACCGAAGCCATCTCCATCATTCGTTACATAATTAAAAGCTCTTATCCAGTTGGAAGTATTCATACTGGTAGAAGCAGCACCATTGATCATCTTACCATCCCCACCTACATAAAAGAAAGTCCCTTTAGCCGCGTTACCGGAGAAGAGGTTAAATTTAAATGTACGCATGCCTCCTGTTGCCCATCCCTTAGCGGGATAGCCGGTGGGCGTAGAAGCATTCGCGTTATTGGTTACGACAACGGCATAAGGAGTAGCTGCAAAATCAATATCCTTTGTAGCCATCAATTGTATGTATTCATAATTACCATCACCTCCTTTTACATCACTTATGAATCCTGTAATCAGGACAGGCGCAATTTCTATGGTAGTGCTAAGTACCTCCACATCAGCGGCCTTACGGACCCGGAATTGTGGCGATTCATTTATATTAAAGAATATTCCATAGAAATTAGCATTTACCGGCATCAGGTCCTCAGCGAACAATGCAGTGGCTTCTGTATGCAAAGTAATATCACCAAATCCATCGTTCAGGACCTTATCACCAGACAATACATCTTTGGCGGCAGGCAGCGGATCAAAGGTCCCCTTTACTATAATAGCCAGTGTACTTTCATAGGCATCGGGGTTAGCAAGGAAGAGGTTCGTAGATACCTGTTTAATGGGAATCGTATTTCCGGAAGATACTTTTGTTATATCTTCTTTTTTAATGCCGGTGAGTTCAAGAATACCATCTACTTTTTTCAATACTTTCCCTTCTACATGGATGATCAGGGAATCGCCCGGTACATAATCAGCCGCTTCTGCTCCTAAAGGGATTGAAATACCCCTTAGCAATGATAAACGGCGGCTATCCTGTACTACCAGCAAACTAGGCGGCAAGTTATTGCCGGAATGGTCTGATACCACCATTACAGCGATACTGTTTGAACCATCCATGTTATCTGTTGTGAGTACAACATCGTTCCCTTTATACAGGCCCCTGATATCATAGAGCGCTATATAGGGACTGATGGTTCCACCCGGATAAGTATCCTTCTTACATCCCCATACAATGAGCAATGCAGCGTATATAAATATTACTCTCATATTTTTCATAATTAAGGTTTTTGCCACCATACCTGTGTAGAGATCTCGTCAGGCCCCTGGGCAGCAACAGCAATTTTATAATTTGTAGGATTGGTGGATTGCACATACACGGGATAAGTCATCCTGGCCGGCATTACACCATTGTTTTTTAAACCTGATCCCTGGGGTAATACAGGGTGTCCTGTACGACGGTATTCGAACCATTGTTCCATATCGGTAAGGAAAAGAGCATAATATTTCTGTAAGTGGATTTTCTCCATCTTCTGATCCGGCGTTTCGCTTTCTATCCATTCAATATCTGCTGCTGACAGGAACGTTTTTATATTTACGGGCCATGTTGGGATCCATTGCGTAATGCTGTTTAAAGCACCATCATTATAATAGGTTTCGGCGGAACCACTTACCCATCCTTTTACAGCTGCTTCTGCCAGAATAAACTTCAGTTCTGCATAGTTCATCATCATACCGGTTAATGGTTCTGTCATTAAAGAAGATGCAGATGTATTGGAATAGAAGTAAGATTTTTTAACAGGATTTTCTCCGGGAGCATAACCACTGGGGATACCCTGGAAAGTGCCTGAATAAGGGGCTATCCCCCACCTGTTAATATTGTTGGTACCATATGTGGGGATATCAATACGGGGATCATTCCAGGCGGCTAAATGATCAATAAAGAAACTGCCCAATCCGGGAGCTCTGAAGTCCTGCTCTCTTACACTCAGGTAAGGGGACGAATAAGGCCCTACTCCTGTCCATCTTAAAATAGCTGATTCATCATTGCTTGCTATTATCGGATAGTTGGCTGCATTTGTCTCTGCGATTTCCTTGATTTTTGCGATGCAGCTATCGGACACTTCTGCTTTGCCGGATAACCTGAGCAATAATCTTAAATATAATGAATTGCCGAACTTACGCCACTTCTGCACATTACCACCATAAACAGGATCACTACCGCTGATAACAGTACCCACACTCAAAAGGGTGTTGGCCTCCTCCAGTTTCTTGAAAATATCCAGGTAGATATCCTTTTGTTTATCGAAACGGGGTTCGTAAATGCTGCTGTCTTTGGCCAGGTTGGATTGAAAATAAGGAACATCACCATAGGTATCCGTGAGCATGGAGTAAATCCATGACTGGCAGATTAAAGAGATACCCATATAGGATTTATTGTAGTTTAAATCCTGACTGGCAATCTTATAGATGTCTTTAAAATTGGTGAGTTCGGAGTACCATCCATTGTAGAGATAATCTGCCCAGGTAGCACGGTAATCATATCTGAATACTTTTCCTTCCGCATCACTCGGATCTACCGTTACCTGCATCAGCTCATTATTAAAGTTGCGGTTACGCAACATATTGTATGTTAAAGTGCTTACTAATGCCGGTGCTAAAAGCTGTTGCGGTAATGCCACAGGTGTGCCATTAGGATCTGTATTGATCTCCTGGAAATCTTTTGTGCATGATGCCAGCAGGATGCTTAACATCAATATTATTTTCTTCATCTTACAAAAATTAGAATCCAAGTAATAAATTAAATCCAAAAGTGCGGGTAGACGGGAACTGACCGATCTCGAAACCCTGTGTGATATCATCTCCGTTAAGTGTACCGAATTCAGGGTCAAACATGGGCCACTTAGACCAGATATGCAGGTTACGTCCATACACCCCTACGGTTGCACGCTGTAATCCTACCTTTTTGAGATATTTTGGACTGAAGGTATAATCCAGGCTTGCTTCCCTGAATTTGATAAAGTCTGTCCTGAACACACTGCCTTCCGCATTATCCACCCCAAAGTGAGAGCGGTAATATTCATCGATATCGGTAGCGATCACATCATTCTTCCTGAATTTTCCGTCTGCGTCCTGTACCACACCGTTACCAATGATACCATTGTATCTTCCTGGTAATGTATTCTTTGTTTTCCCTTGTTCCGCCATTTTATAATGCGTGAGAGAATGGGCTACCCCACCGTACTGGGCATCGAACAGGAGGTGTAAGCTGAATTGTTTGTATTGAAAGTCGTTCCTGAAACCCAGCTTCCATTTAGGAATGATATTACCCAGGTATTTCACACCTTCTGTAATCAAAGCCACACCGGTGGTCCCATCATAAATAACCTGGCCGTCCGGAGCACGCTGATATCCTCTTCCGTAGAGATCTCCCATACTTCCTCCTACCTGTGCCACAATCTGACCACCACCTACAGGACCAGTCCGTAGTACTAACGAACTATCCGCCAGCTTTTCAATTTTGTTTCTATTAGCAGAGAATATGATGTTGGTATTCCAGGTAAGTCCACCTTTGACTTTAACAGGCGTGCCATTTAAGGCCAGTTCCAGCCCTTTATTACTCACTTCTCCGGCATTGATGAGTACCCATGTAAAACCGGAAGCACGGTCAACTACACGCCTTAAATGCTGGTCTTTGGTGTTTCCTCTGTATACTGCGAGGTCCATACCCAGGCGGTTCTGAAACAGCTGAATATTGGTCCCTGCTTCATAAGTGATGGTCCTTAATGGTCTGAGATCAGGATTAGCCAACAAAGAAGGGTTTTCCAGCCCGCCGTTGTATAAGCTACCCGAAGAGATATAACTGTAGGCCGTGAGGTAAGAAGTAGTACCACCGCTACCTACACCGGATGCGGAGAATCTCAGTTTTGCAAAGTTGATAACCCTGGGTAATTTGAATACTTCAGATGCAATGAAACTCACGTTCGCAGATGGGTAAAAGAACCCTGCGTTTGTGGTACGGCTGGGTGTTGCCAGTGTGCTGGCCCAGTCCTTACGGGCGGTGAAATCGGCAAAGAGGAAGTCTTTATAACTGGCTGCCACCAGGCCGTAAAAACTGTTGATAGCATAACGGCTTCTTAATGGCATTGTTACCAGCGGACCGGCAGCATTGGCCATTGTAAAGATACCGGGGAATGTCAGTGAATCCGCACGGGTCTCATCTTTGTTATAAGTATTCCTTAATGAGCTACCACCGGCTGTTACTGAGAATTCGAAATCAGAATTGATCCTTTTGGCATATTTTAACAGGAAGTCACTGCTGGCTTCCATAGAAAAGAGATTCTGTGTACGGTAACTTCCTTTAGGCAATTTCGCTCCTGCGTCATAAGGACGTTCCTGGGCGCGTTGTTCATAGGCGAAGTCTACCGAGGTCCTTACTGTCAGGCTTAATTCCCTGGTGAAACTATAAGTAGCCTGGATGTTTCCGGTGATACCGTGACGGTTAGTTTTATTGATAAACTCGTTCGCTACGGCATAAGGGTTCTCCGGGAAGGAACTGAACGGATATTTGATAACACGGTCTTCCTGTCCTTTTGCCCAATAGTTCTTCAGCCAGTCGAGGTTAGCATTTGGCTGCCAGAATATATACCAGTACATGAGGGATTGGTTACCATAACCGGAGCCTGGCAGGTTATCACTCCACTTATTCGTATAGTTTACTTTAGATGAGATCTGTAATTTATCGTTCACTTTTGAATTAACAGACATAGATACCGTATTACGTTTGTAGCCGGTATTAGGTATGATCCATTTATTAGACACATTGGTGAATGAAAAACGGGCGGTTGTTTTATCAGATCCTCCATCTACACTAATAGAATTCGTGTAGGTTTCTCCGGTATTGAAGAATTTCTGCATCTGATTGGGGTAAGCTACCCAGGGTGTTTTTTCTTTCCCCTGTGCCTGTGTTACGGGATCGTACTGATAGAATTTCTGTCCGTTGAAACGTGGGCCATACGCAGAGCTGGTACCACTGGTACTGGCACCATCCGCCGAAGCTCCATAGGAATAGTAGTTAGCACCGTCCAGGCCCTGACCGTATTCATATTGCAGATCGGGCCAGCGGTTCACGTTTTCCCATGAAGCGTTGGAGTTGAATGTAACGCCCAGGCCCTTCCTTTTAGGGCTACCGGATTTAGTAGTAATGATCAATGCACCGTTTGCACCACGCTGGCCATATAAGGCAGCAGCACCGGGACCTTTCAGCACTGTAACAGATTCTATGTCTTCCGGATTGATATCATTAAGTCCGCTTCCATAGTCGGCTGGCATGTTATCACTACTGGTACCATAAGAGGATTCTCCGGTGATACCGTTACGGCGGCCGCTACTCTGGTTGATCACCACACCATCAACTACGATGAGCGCTTCGTTATCTCCATTGAGGTTATTTTCTCCACGGAGAATGATTTTATTCGAGCCGGTAGGTCCCGCATTTGACCTAACCAGGTTAAGGCCAGCTACTTTTCCGGAGAGGGCATCTGTCCAGTTACCGGATAAAGCTTCTGTGAGGTCCTCTCCTTTTACTACTGTAGTGGAATAACCAAGTGATTTCTCTTCTCTTTTTATCCCTAAAGCGGTAGTGATCACCACTTCATTTAATGCTTTACGGTCCGGAGCCAGTTGTACATCCAGTTTTTTAGTTTCTGTGATGATAAATTCACGGGGAGCATATCCCAGGAAAGAAAATAAAAGAACGGTACCGGGATTGAGGGTGATGAAATAACTACCATCTTTATTGCTGACAGTTCCCCTGCCGCCATTCTTAGGCCGGATATTTACACCGATCAGCGCTTCCCCTGTTTCGTCTGTTACTCGGCCACGGACAACTACGTCTTCCACTTTTCGCATGATAACAAACGCATTACTGTTGCGGGTATATTCATAATCGGTCCCCCTTAATGCGGTGCGTAGTATTTCCGGTACGGTAGCATGCTGCATATTGATGGTAATGAGTGTGTTACCATTTACTTCATTGCCGCTATAATTAACCAGGTATGGACTGTTCTTCTGGATAAACTGGAACACGCTTTTCAGCGGCTGGCCCTCCATCGTGATGTCCAGTTTTGGCTCAGCAGTTTGTGCTTTAACAGATAATGCCCAAAATAAGAATAGTACGAACATAATACCGTTCGGGTATGGGCAAAAAATTCCGAACGGGCCTCCCCGCTTTTTTGTACTTTTGTTCATTCATTTTAAAATTTAGCTTGTACTGAATTTCGGCACCCTGTTACAGCAGGGTGTTTTTTATTGTATAATTATCTGGTTGTCCTTGTTGCTCATCAGATTCAACTGCTCTATAATGCTTTGAATATTATTATTCCTGAAGGTGGCGGTAAACCTGTGTTGCAATAATTGCGGGTCTTTCACCACAATATGCGCGGGATACCTGTGTTGCAGTACCTGTAATACCTGTTGTAAAGTGGCATCCTGGAAGATGAACTCTCCTCTTATCCAGGCTGTTGTAGCAGTAGTGTCGATATCCTGTCTGGTAAATGTTCGCGTATGCTTATCCAGTATAGATCCGGAACCTGCTGTCAACTGCCGTCCCTCTAGTTCGATCTTCCCGCTGTTAACGGATACAGATGCATGATTCTCATTATTATAATCCCTGACAGAGAAAGATGTACCCAGTACTTTTATATTTAATTGCGAAGTTTTTACGATGAAAGGCTGACGGGGATTCTTAGCTATTTCGAAATAAGCCTCTCCTTCTTTCAGGTATACAACACGTTCTGCTCCTGCGAACTTCTCCGGGAATTCCAATTCACTACCACCGTTTATGGTAATACGGGTACCATCTGATAATACCAGGGATGCATGGTTACCGTCCGGTACATGGAGACTGCGTTTTTTATAGGTTGTGTTTTTCCTTAATAAAAAGGCACTGCCGAGGATTAATACGAATATGGCGGCATATTTCCAGACCGTGAAAAGGATTCTCCTTTTAGGTGTGTTGTTTTTTATTTTCGCTAATGCGGAGGCTATTTCTTCTTCCGGAAACTGGAATGTTTCATGTATATAATTATCTATAGGAAACAACTCCATACGTTCCTGCTCTGTGAGGGCGGCTAATGCCTGTTGTAAGGCTGTTTTTTCAGCGTCGGTCAGTTTACCTGCTGCGAAATCGTCCAGTTGTTTCCTGATATCCATACTATAAGAACAGTGAAACGTATGGGTTACCGTCAGGAATCTACGTTAAGGAATTGTTACCAGATGGTGGCCATTAAGGCACGCAGGGAACGGAGTACGCGACCGATATAACGTTCTACTGTTTTTTCGGAGACGCCTTCCTGCAGGGCTATTTCTTTGTAGGTCAATCCCTCTTCCCGGTTTAACAGGTAAAAGCGGCGGGCGGGTTCTTCGTGAGTATTAATGGTATAGTCGATAATCTGTTGCTGTTCTTTTACTTCCAGGTGGTTGGGAGTCGTTGTTTCCATCTGAATAATAGAGTAGGCATCCTGTTGTTTCTTTTCTTTTAAGACCAGTTTAAGGTGGTCTAAAAAACAGTTTCTGGCTATTATTAATATATAGCGCAATTTTTCCTCCCTGCTCTCCGGCAGCAGCTCCAGCTTTTGCCAGACTTTCAGGTAGGCTTCCTGGGCAAGGTCTCTGGCCAGTTCTTTATTGTTGCTGATTTTCTCCAGGTACATAACGGTATTGGGATAGGTTTCTTTGAATAACCTGTCGAAATGTAATTCATTATGTAGGTTGTATGCCATCGCAGTCCCCGGGAAGTGATTTTGGATGCGAAAGTAGTTTTACCGTATGAACTTTATATTAAATCGCTGTTAAGTTTAAGAGAAGATTTCGTAAAAGTATAAGGCTCCGGAATTCCGGAGCCTTATCTATGTTAGCCCGCTACTTTTATTAATTGCTTTGTTGTATTTACTCCGTTAACATTGATCTGAATAAGATAATACCCTTCTTTCAACTTAGAAATATTAAATGATTCTCCTGATTGAATCATCTTTGCAGGCATTACTTCATGACCTGATACATCATAGATAATAACCTTTGCCTGTTTAGCTTTAAACTTCAGGCTGATGGTACCGGATGATGGATTAGGATAAAGGATGATGCTTGAAGATGTACCTGTTTTATCCCTATTTGCTACACGTGCTGATGAAGCCACCGGATATAACTGGTTCTTAGGAATGATCTCTTTACCCTGTAAAGCACTGGACCATTGCAATTTCGCATTCGCTCCACCGTAGTTCTCAAAATATTCCATTTTGAAGTCGTACTGCTGACCGGCAGTTAAGGTAATCGTACCGGTATATTCAATATCCCAGTCGTCCAGCCATTTGTCGATGACAAGCTGATTGTTGATCCATAAACGTCTGCCATTGTCGCTGGTAATATAGAAGGTGTACTCACCGGAATAACGGGGTTCTATTTTGCCTGTCCAGCGGATCGAGTTGGCGTCATTGTTAATGCCGGTGCCTGGAGATCCTTCTCCCCAATCAAAATTGATCTGAGGATCTATACGGGAGAATACAAATGTTTCAAAGTTCTTGCCATTGTAGTAGTTGCCACTTAAACCAGTACCGGCACCCACTGTAGGTACGGGTAATAACTGCCAGCGCGCAGAGGCAAGGCTGTTATCCGTATGTTGTACCAAACGGGCTTCAGGAGCTGTGCTTTCACCATCAATAGCGATCACTTTTCCACTCAGTACAGAGATGAATTTATAGTAGCCACTATCCGCTGCAACAGCGATGAACTGTTGATTAGATGCTTCCAGGTTTGTCCATTGCCAGATAAAGGCATTTTCGGAAGTATCGGATTGGGAAATGTCCAGGCATTTTGCGCTATGGTATGCTGTGATAGTATAACGTCCATCACCCAGGTGTTTGAGGGTGAAGGTCTGGTTAGCGGCCCCTGTTGGATGCCATAGTTGCATGCTAACGCCATCTCCTGTACCACCAGTGCCACCACGTACATCCATATACAGGTTGCTGTTGGGGTTTCTGACGGTATAACTTCCAGCCAGATTTGTAACGCCGTTAGCCAGTACCTTAATAGAGCTTATCTTTTCATCCCAGGAGCCTAAGAGTGGATTATCCGCTGTAACGATCACAGAATCTCCCAGGAAGTTCTCGTGTTCATATAAGATAGCTTTGTAACCGGGCTTCACTTTGAAAGATGAAATCTCGTCGTTAAGGACGCCTTTGAGTTCCAGTCCTGCCAGTTTATATGCACCGATAGGTAAACCTGCGTGGAAGCCTCCGTAATTGCTGTTTTCGTAGACAGTTAAGGGGCCATCAGTAGATGCAGGTCTGCTATATAGTTGTGCCCGGGGAACGATCTGCCGCATTTGCGAAGTACTGGACCATTCCAGGTGGCAAAATGCATCTCCCCCTCCTTCCGCGAACTTTAGTTCGATGTTATATTTTTGTCCGGCTATGAGGGAGATCGTCCCGCTGCGGGTATAAGCACCCTGGGTTTCAAAATCATTAATAATGGGTTGACCATTAACCGTTAATACAGCGCCATCATCTGAATAAACATAGAAGGTGTATTGTTCAGAATAAAGCGGTTGTATCTGCCCCGACCATTTCACAGAGAACTGGTTTACACCTAACAGGGCCTGATTAGGAGAACCTGTTCCCCAGTCGAAGTCTACGGTACGATCTGTCTGCTGATATTTTAATTCATCCAGATGATAACCGTGATAATATTCTGCTTTTAATCCGTTACCCGTGCCAACCGGTATGCCTTTCAGATTCTTACGGATCAGCCATACAAATTCATCCGGCGCTACTACCCTTACATTCGGGCCTAAGCGGTTGATACAATCCAATACATCATTAACGCTTCTATCCCATACATGTACAGATACCAGGCTATATCCATCCTGCGAGCTGATATTTGTAGACGCCTGGTTCAGTTGTGCGGCCAATGACTGAGGAGATGATAATGTTCCCCACAGGGTATACCTGCCGCCAATGGAAGGCTTGTCCTTGTACCAGTCGATTTGCCCGTGACGACCGGTATAATTGGCCCCATAGCTATAATAAAACAGGGCATCGATATTATCCTGTTTCAGGTAAGAAGAGGGATCATTATCGCTGTCATCTGCATCGATAATATTTACAATACGCAGGTCTGCTTTTTTCATGTATTTATTCAGCAGACTGCTTTCTGTTTCAAGGTCTGCATCCGGATAGCGGCCGGGAAAGAAATATCCTCTTCCGGAAGGACCCGCGACCAGCACATTTCTACCTTCGGGGGTAGTTAGGCAGTTATCTACGTATTTATCATATACTACCGGAGCTAATTCTGTGAGCGAAGGCGAGATCGTCCAGCCCAGATTTACATGGGCACGGTTAGGGTTGTTCCAGTTGTTCGTATTATCATGAGTGCCCAACAGCCATTGTACATTATCCCCGTCGCTGATCACAAAACATACGGTATGCACATTGGGTACTACTTCAAAAGGCTTTACCGGATCTTTCTGACGGAAGCTGTCTTTCTTCGCCGGGATGTTCGTAAGCGCAGAGATGTTTGGCCCCCAGTCGGAAGGAATGGCCAGCATTGACTTTAATGAGTATTGCTCTACCGTGGAATACTCCTGCGGCCCCCAGCCGAAAAAGTTAGCCCCTTTGTTCATACGGTTGTAGACACTGGTAGCCAGTGTACCATTGCTGGAATCATCCCAGAACTGGAAGGCTTTGGCATAGGAACTAAAATCGCCAAGAAAGAATATGCGGTCGTCCGCACATTGCTGATAAGAAGCGATGTTACGGCTGAACAGGCTACCATAATTAGCCAATGCCCAGGCACCATCGCGGGTACGTACATCTAAAAGACGCGTTAAACCAGCATTGATAGCAGTCTGTTCGATATCAGCAGGAATAGCCACTGCATTCATTACGCCGGCCAGCGAAATGGCTACATTGGTTGACTTATCCTTTTGATTACAAAGAATGTACCCTGCTAATCTGCCTGAGAAATGGGCCAGTAGCCCGGGAAAATCGTTGTAATACGTCTGATCGATCGCTATCCCGGCTTTTTCTACCAGGGCACGGTGCCCATAAGTATCTCTTAGGATTTCCGGTTTTACCTGTGCAATTACCCCCATCAGGGTTTGCAGAGCAATGCGTTCAGAAGGCGCATAATTCTCCGACGTTAAAAACAGCGTGGTGGGTACTGCTGAAAATGGGAAGGGACTTCCTGGTATCCGTTGCGCCTGTGCCAACAGTGCGGACATACATACCAGTAAAACTGTGTACATGGTCTTTTTCATGATAACATTGAATTGAGTGGTTATGGGAGCGGGTTTTCAAATACTATCTTTTATATGCCACGTGGACGAAGCATAGGGTACAAATCAAAAATGGTCTATCTAATTTAATCAAACTTATCTCAAATCATAATTTTATCAGTTCAAAAGTGTTCCGATTTGTACAATTTTTAGTACCTTATTCATTATAACTTCGTGTAAAAAAGACGATTGTGACATTTAAAGAAATTCTTCCCTGTCTGCAATTAAGACCTTACATCAAGGGGTTCTATTTCTATGAATCCGACTCAGCCCTGAGTTTTGATGATATTGTATTCCCCAGCGGGAATATGGAAGTGATTTTTAACCTGGGAGAAGGTAGCTGGCTAACCAAAAAAGATGGGGTATTCCATACTACACCAGCTATAGAACTCTGGGGACAGATCACAAAGCCGTTAGCTATAAAATCTAATGGTAAGAATATTATGCTTGGGATCCGGTTTTATCCTTATTCTGCAGCTTATTTCTTCAAAGAAAATGTAGCCGAATTTAATAATGATATCAGTGATGCCGCTGATTTATTTGGTCCATCCATTCAAACCCTGCATATCAGGTTATTAGAAACTACAGACCTGCATAACAGGATTATATTAGTTGAAGAATACCTGTTAAACAGACTCAGTATTACCGATAAGAAACATAATAAGATTAAACTTATAGGGGAGATCGCAGATAGTTTGAAAAATGATTGTACCAATGAAAAAATAGTCTCTATATCTCTCCGGAATAATATTTCTACCCGTTATCTCAATCAACTCTTTTCTCAATATACAGGACTGGCCCCCAAACTGTTTTGTAAGATCAACCGTTTTCAGTACAGTCTGAATCTGCTGAATGCCAATACCCAGAAATTAACAGGCGTAGCCTATGATGCCGGTTATTTTGATCAGTCGCATTTCATCAGAGAATTTAAGCTGTTTACAGGCATTACCCCCACTTCATTCGCTACACAAACATTACCCATCAATCAAATATTAGCGACTAACTAATACTTCCGATTTGTACAATTTCAGTAGGTCCATGAGGTTTAGTTTTGTATAACTAAAAACTAAAAAAATGAATCTACCAACAAAAGCACAAGACGTTCATGCATCCCTGGCAAATGCATTCAACACAGGTAATGTTGATATTGTAATGAGTATGTATGATGTTACCGGTATTATCGTACCTGAACCAGGTACATCCGTTTCCGGGAAAGAAAAATTTGAGGAAGCAGTAAAGAGTATATTATCTATCAAAGGTAAAATGGATATTAAAACTGTTTACTGCCTTCAGACAGAGAATATTGCTGTAGGAAGATCTGAATGGAACATTACCGATAATGGCGAGGTTAAAATCAGCGCTAAAGGCATAGAGGTAATGAAACAACAGGCTGATGGCAGCTGGAAAATTATTATTGATCATGCATTCGGCGCAGAAGCTGATCTCGTGCCTTAAATAATAGCAGACATGAAAAACAGATTTGAAGAATTTTTAGCATTACATCATCAACCAGCACCATTACTCATCGGTAATGTATGGAATGCACAGAGCGCTAAAATATTTGAACAACAAAACTTTAAAGCGATAGCTACATCCAGTGCTGCTGTAGCAGAGACATTGGGATATGCGGATGGAGAGGAAATGAGTATAGAAGAGTACTTATTTATCATTAAAAATATTGCAGCCGCTGTTTCTATTCCTTTTTCTGTAGATATAGAATTTGGCTATGGTGATACTCCGGAAGAGATTGTTAGTGTTATAAGACGATTACACGAAACAGGTGTTGCCGGTATTAATATAGAAGATTCAATTGTAGTCAATGGAAATAGAAGTATCCTGGACGCGAAAGTTTTTGCGGAAAAGCTGGAACGTATTACCAGTTTGCTGGATGTTGAGCTGTTTATTAATGTACGTACAGACAGTTTTCTGCTGGGTATACCCAATGCACTGGATGATGCCATTTCGAGGATCGATCTATATCAGCATACAGGAGTACATGGACTATTTTTACCCTGCATTGCAAAGGTGGCAGATATAGAAAAAGTGACCGCCCATTCACTCCTCCCTGTTAATGTTATGTGTATTCCCGGTCTACCTGATTTTAAGCATTTACAAAAAGCAGGTGTTAAAAGAATAAGCATGGGACCATTCTTACATAAAAACATTTATCAGAAAATGAACGATCTGGCAGGAGAGATCGTCACGACAGGAAGCTTTGAGCATCTTTTCTAATAAAAGACCATCACAATAAAGGTTGCAACATATAGTAATAGATGTTGCAACCTTTATTATCATATAGATAAATAAATCATTTAATAAATTAAGGAATCTATAATGCTTTTTACCCTATGTATAGATTCAGAAAACCAGATTATTATAAAATTAAATTGAAATTGCTATAAAAAACAGAAAATAAGACTTAATTTACTGATACAAGGATGGATTCCGCAGTATTTCCGATATTATAATATGTTAGCCTGAGCATTATTTACTCCCCTATATTTTTCACAGCGTTAACCAATTACAAATTATGACAGTCAACCAAATTCCCCGAAGGATTTCTTTAAGCTTACTGTTAGGTATCTGTTTTTTGATGTTTTGTTGTTTTTTTGAACCGGCCCGCTCTTTTGCACAGGATCCCACTGGTTCTAAAACAGGAACTGTTACCGACGTAACTGCCGCTAAGGCAGGCTCACCTACAGCCGCTGAATTAGCAGATGCCGTAGGGCATAACAAAATTGCCATCAACATTATGTGGACGCTGATAGCAGGTTTCCTCGTAATGTTTATGCAGGCAGGATTTGCCTTGGTAGAAACGGGTTTTACCCAAAAGAAGAATGTAGCACATACAATGGGGATGAATTTCCTGGTATATGCACTGGGTATGTTCGGTTTCTGGATTTGCGGATTTGCCTTTATGTTTGGTGGTGCTTTAAATGCAGCTACATTGGGCGGGGCTCCCGGGGTAGTCAGCCATGAGGTTATCGTGCATTTGTTCGGCCATGATTTTGGCATTGCCGGCAATGTTGGTTTTTTCCTGAATAGTAAGGTGTATGATGTCGGTGTATTTGCGTTGTTTCTATTCCAGATGGTCTTTATGGATACCACTGCTACTATTCCCACAGGTTCAATGGCGGAAAGGTGGTCATTCAAATCATTCCTGATTTTCGGTCTGTTCATTTCAATGTTTGTTTATCCCTTATTCGGTAACTGGGTTTGGGGCGGCGGATGGCTGTCTCAACTGGGTGTTAATTTTGGTTTAGGGCATGGTCATGTAGATTTTGCCGGTTCTTCAGTTGTACATATGGTGGGTGGTATGGCTGCATTAGCAGGTGCCATCGTTATCGGGCCACGTATCGGGAAATATGGTAAGGATGGCAGCGTTAATACCATACCAGGACACAATATCCCTATGGCCTTACTGGGAACATTCATTTTAGCTTTCGGCTGGTTCGGTTTTAACCCAGGTTCAACTTTAGCAGGCGGCGATTACCGGATAAGCATTGTGGCTGTTAATACTATGATGGCTGGAACTGCAGGCACTTTAGCAGTACTTGCCATTTTATACATACAGGGTAAAAAACCTGATCCCGGCATGCTGGCCAATGGGCTGCTGGCAGGATTAGTTGCTATTACTGCGCCTTGTGCCTTTGTAAACTCTCTTTCATCCGTGATTATTGGTGCTATTGCCGGAGCGATAGTCGTTTTTGTTATCTACCTGTTAGATGTAAAATTAAAAATAGACGATCCTGTTGGAGCTTTTGCGGTACATGGGGCAAATGGTGCATGGGGAGTACTATCGCTGGGACTATTTGCAGATGGCTCCTATGGTGATGGCTGGAATGGTGTTCCTGGTACTGTAAAAGGTTTGTTTTATGGTGATGCCAGTCAGTTCGGTGCGCAATGCATAGGCACGCTTACCTGCGCAGTCTTCGTATTTACCATAATGTATATTTTCTTTAAGATATCAAATAAGATAACCCCGATAAGAGTAAAAGAAGCAGATGAAATTGCAGGTCTTGATATCCCTGAAATGGGTGTTCATGGCTATGTTGATTAACTGTATTACTGAATTTACCTGCTGAAGGGGCAGCAGGTAAATTCTTATTTACAAACTGAAAAAGGTAAGTGAAATGAAAAAGGTACTGACAAAAGTGATTAATCCTTTAAGGATTTTAATTAATGACAGCCGTTTTACCGGTATGATGCTGATTGCCTGTACAGTCATTTCAATGAGTCTGGCGAATTCAGATTCATTGGCGCATCCTTATAAACAGCTCTGGAATTATAACTTTTTACACGCCTCATCATTCCCCCTGCCTTCCAGTTTTCTAAGCTGGATCAATAATTTCCTGATGGCTTTCTTTTTCCTCGTAGCCGGTATGGAGATCAAACGTGAATTGGTGAATGGGGAACTCTCTTCATTCAAAAAAGCGGTTTTACCTTTTGGCGCTGCATTGGGTGGCATGACGGTTCCCGCTCTGATATTTATTGCTTTTAACCTGAATACCGGTCATCTTCATGGGTGGGGTATCCCAACAGCTACGGACATCGCATTTTCTATTGGTATTGCGTCCCTCTTAGGCAAACGTATCCCTGTAGGGTTGAAGATCTTATTGATGGCATTGGCTATTATTGATGATCTGGGAGCCATTATTGTGATCGCACTATTTTATGGAGGGCATATCAATTTTATATTTCTGGGTATTGCTGCGCTCTTATATATTTCCTTATTTGCCTGTAATTATTTTAAAGTAAAATCAGGGCCTTTACAGATACTACTCTCATTAAGTCTGTGGTATGCCATCTTTAACTCCGGGGTCGAGGCCAGTATTACCGGTGTATTGGTAGCATTTGCCACGCCTGTTGACATGCTCCCTAAAATAGAAAAAGCTATTCACGGATATGTCAACTTTCTGATCATCCCATTATTTGCCCTGGCGAATACAGCCATCCTGCTGCCTGATAATATCATCAGTTCATTGGGTACGACTATCGGGTTAGGGATCATATTCGGATTAGTGATAGGTAAACCCGTTGGTATCTTCCTTTTCAGCCGTATACTGGTAGCATGCAAGCTGGCCAGTTTACCCCAGCATGTGGAATGGAAACAGTTTTTAGGAATGGGAACACTGGCAGGGATTGGTTTTACCATGTCTATATTCACTACCATGCTGGCTTTTAAATCAGCAGCTTTTCAGGATATTTCCAAAGTTGCGATCTTAAGCAGTGTGGTATTATCAGTCGTTGTCAGCCTGGCTTATTTTATGATTATCAGCATCAGTATGAAATCCGTACCTGTGGAGGAAATGTCCATCGCTACAGAAGAAAAGCTGGAACTGGAGCTGCAATAATATATCTAGTTCGTTTTTGCGCTGAGGACAATGCCCATTTCCAGTCCTGTTAATGCCGCCAGTCCTTTTAATCTGCCGATACCTGAATAACCCGGATAAGTGGTTTTCTTCAGATCATCCAGCATCTGATGCCCATGGTCCGGCCTCATAGGAATAGAAATGTTTTTTCTTTGCATCAACAATACCAGTTCTTTTACCACGGCAAACATGTTTACGCTCCCTTCCAGATGATTTGATTCAAAGAAGTTATTGTCTTTATCCTTTTGGGTATTGCGTAAATGAATAAAATGGATATGATCTCCCAAACGTTGCACCATACCCGGCAGATCATTGTCCGCTCTCACGCCAAATGAGCCTGTACAGAAGCATAATCCGTTAGCGGCTGAAGGTACTTCCTGCAATAGCTTATTAACGTCTTCTTCAGTGCTTAAAATGCGGGGAAGCCCCAATACAGGGAAAGGTGGATCATCCGGATGGATCGCCAGTTTTAATCCTGTTTCTTCTGCAACAGGTAGTATCTCCCGCAGGAAATAATATAAGTGCTGCCGTAGCTGATCTGCATCTATTCCGTTATAAGTATCCAGCGCCTGTAGTACCTGTTCGGCGGTGAATGGCACATCACTTCCCGGTAGTCCTAATAATACATTTTTATACAACGTGCCCTGGGCCTCTTTACTCATTGATTGCAATAAACGGGATGCGTTATTGATTTCCTCTGTTGTATAATCACTTTCAGCACCTGGTCTTCTTAATAAAAAGAGGTCGAAGGCTATAAAGGCGGCCCGTTCAAAACGCAGCGCCCTGGAACCATCCGGCAAGGTATAAGCGATATCCGTGCGCACCCAGTCAAGTACCGGCATGAAGTTATAAGTAACTACTTTCAGTCCGCATAACGCTACGTTACACAGGCTTTGTTTATAATTCTCTATATGCCTCAGATAATCGCCGGAATGCTTTTTAATATCTTCACTTACAGGCAGGCTTTCGATGACTGTCCAGCTCATGCCTGCTGCCATGACCAAATCCTTTCTTTTATTGATCTCTGTAATCGTCCATATTTCACCAACGGGTATATGATGTAATGCCGTGACTACCCCCGTACATCCTGATTGCCTGATATCTGATAAGCTGACTGGATCATTCGGGCCAAACCATCTCATGGTTTTCTCCATTATATAGTGCATCATTAATTCCCTGTATTTTGATATGAATATAAGTGAATTTTTAAAAATGCAACCGATTGTATATTTCCCTGCAAGAAAATACCAATTGATAATCAATACAATATTCATATTAAATTAATCTTGTAAATATCATTATAGATTTTTATCTTGTTAACGCATTTGTAAAGGGACAATCACTTAAACTATTCTATGAGATCTTCATTATTGGGTGGACTGCTATACGTAGTATTGTTTACTGCCTGCCAGAAATCCGGCACCCCTGCTCCTGATAATAACAATACTATTACCGACAGCGCTACGGTTACCGTCGTGAATGGCTACGGAAGTGGTAAATATAAAATCGGAGATACTGTAAATATCTGGTCAGCAGCAATTCCTGACAATGCAGTATTTGATAGCTGGACCGGCATTACAAACCTGCTGCAGAATAGCGGGGAATGGCATAACAGCTTTGTGATGCCCGCGCAAAATGTGACAGTCACAGCTTCTACAAAAGCATCAGTTGCCTATACGCTGCAATATGAGAAGATAAAAGGCGTGAACATCCTGAAAAATGTATACTATTATTTCCCTGCCAGTCCTAAGGGTATTGCCTTTCTGCTGCATGGTACCGGTGGCAGTGCACAGAATATCGCTAATAACTACGACTGGATACTGATGATGAGAGACCTGGTAAATGCAGGTTTTGCGGTGGTTGTTACAGAAGCAGAAGAGATCTCATTAGGAACAGACACAAACGGAGACGGAAAACTAAGATGGCAAACGTTACCGCTGGACAGCACTACCAGTATAGACTATGCCAATATCAAAGCGATACGTGACACCTTCTACGCGCGCGGTTATGCCAATCGAACTATCCCTCTATACGCTATAGGTATGAGCAATGGCGGCGCCTTCTCCTGCTCCTTATCTTCATTATATAAATTTAAATCCGGTATCTCTTATTGTGCGCAGGGCTTTCAGATAATCTTCAATACTTCAGTTATACCTTTCCAGTTTTGTATGGCTAAGTATGATGATAATGACGAAGTGGGGGCTAAGGGAGATGCGGATGCGTTGACTTACTCACAATTGCTAACAGGCAGAGGCATCTGCAGTAAATACTTTCTGCAGGATAAATCACCTGCTTATCCGGAACGTTTTGCCAGAAGGTCCGATATCAGTATCGCCTCTTCTACCGCCTTTTTCAATGAATTAAAAACGAATCACTGGATGGATGCCAAAAACTATATGACAGTAACTGCAGATAGCCTGGGGCCTGTTTTACTGGCTAATCCAACTATCTACCCTACTTACAAATCATTCAATGTTTCCCAACGGCTTTTCGTAACGGACCAGATTGATGAGATGTATGCAGCACATCATTTCTTCAGTGATCTGAATAAAACAACCATCAAATTTCTTACTTCACAATGTCAGTGATAATGGCTTAATCATCCAAAGTATTCGTCACTTCCTTGAAACATCCGTATTCTGTTTCGAACCTGGTAAAGTCACATTCCAGTTCTTTACGGTTCCAGTTGCCTGTATTGGCTGCTGCTTCATAAGTAGATTGCAGGAATGCCAATATCGCTTCTTCCGGATCATCTGCCCGCATCGCTGCGTCATATGGCAACAGGAACTCTCCCATCTCCTTACTATAGAAAGCCCCTTCAGGTTTAACAGGCTGTTCTCCGAAAGCAGGCGTTGCAGGATAACAGTAAGCATAAAAAGCGGCGTGCGGGTACTGGTCATTGCCCGGCCAGAATCCGCAGGAGCTTACTTCTTTGGAATAAGCTTCCCGCATTACTTCGGCTGGCATATTGGGTGCTTCTCCCTGGTGCTGCGGTGCATCTCTTCCTGAGAAACGCGTAACAGCAAGGTCAAAGGCTCCCCAGAAGAAATGCACAGGGCTGCATTTACCGGTGAAGGTGGCTCTGAAGCGGGTAAAGATGTTATTGATTTTTACAAGCGCCAGCCAGTAGTCTTCCATTTTTTGCGGATCATATGACTGATGGATTTCATCTTTTTCGAAAGGAATAGCTCCTTCTAATTCGCAGGGGACTGTATAAATAGTCACATCGATATCCAATATTTTTAATTTTTCAAATACCTCTTTGTAGAAGCTGGCAACTGTTCTGGGTTTCAATTCCACCGTTTCTCTTTTACCATTGCTGGTAACGATTACCAATTGATGATGTATAAAGTCAAAGTCTATCTGAAAAATCCCATTCTCATATGGGATACTTCCTGTACCCAATCCATAAGGATTAACATACAACGTAACATGCCAGGAATGATTTAACCAGGGCATCTTCCTCAGACGGACCTTCCCTATGATCTGCGTCCATAGGTGCACAGTGGCTAATGTATCTTTCCAGCTATTATAATCCAGTACGGGCCATTGTGTTTGTTGTAAAGCAGTCTTATCCATAGCAAATGATTGAGAATAGTAATTTAATGAAAAACGGGCTATATCAGCCCGTTTTATCTTTTACATCAGATGAAAACACACTTACCGGTATATTTTTGCTTAAACTCTTTGGGATTGCATCTCTTCCGTTCCCTGAATATGCGGTTGAAGTTGGCCATGTTATGAAACCCACATTTACCGGCAATTTCATTGACAGAATAAGAAGAGTTTATCAGCATCCGGGATACATGTCCAAGGCGGGGTGTTACTTATTTAATATGCATTACTCATGTTGTATAGGATGGCTGTTCCTTTGATGTATTGATGCAGTTCCTGCATCATACCGGAACTTCCGATAAATAACGGAGATCTTTCATGTAGTGTATCCGGGATAATGCTAAGGATGGATTGTTTACCATTGGTGGCATGGCCACCGGCCATTTCGATGATAAAGGCCATAGGATTACATTCGTACAACAGACGTAATTTGCCCTTAGGTTTTTCCGCAGTACCCGGATAGAGAAATATCCCTCCCTTGATAAGGTTCCTGTGAATGTCTGCCACGAGGCTTCCTACATAACGCTGCGTGTAACATTTTCCATTCTGCTTTTTGCGTTCACAAAAGTCGATATACTTTTTTATCTGGTCGTTGTAACCGCCGTAGTTGCCATAGTTCAGTGAATAGATGTCCCCTCTCTCCGGGCATTTCATATTACTGTAACATAGACAGAATTCACCGATGGAAGGGTCTAATGTGAAAGCATTCACTCCACGCCGGGTAGCATACACCATGATGGTACTGGGACCGTAAATGATATAGCCGGCAGCAACGATGCGGGTGCCCGGTTGTAAGAAATCCTCTTTTGTACAGGGCGTGCCTAATGGAGTAACCCTGCGGTAAACAGAGAAGATAGTCCCTACCGGCATATTCACATCAATATTACTGCTACCATCCAGCGGGTCCATCAGTACAACGTATTTAGCGTTGTTGCTTACTTCATCATCGAATACAAGGATATCATCATTTTCTTCACTGGCAATGCCCGCGCAAAAGAGACCATTGCGCAACACACTCACCAACTGGTTATCTGCAAAAACATCTAATTTCTGCACTTCTTCTCCCTGTACATTGATATAGCCTGTAGCACCAAGTATAGCATCCATCAATCCGGCTTTGTTCACTTCCACATTAATACGTTTGGCCGCCAGACCTATATCTCTTACTAATCCGGATAATTGTCCTGTGGCTTTGGGAAATGCCCGGAGTTCCTGGATCGTAAACTCTTCGAGTGTCATTAATTTTCTCATCATACAGCACCGTTGTTAATATTCTGATAAAGCAGCAGCCGTTACCTGTTCTGCAGTGTGAATAGCACGAATAGTTTTAATGATTGAATCAGGTGTAACGGATATTGAATCGATCCCTTCTTCAACAAGGAAACGGGCAAAGTCGGGATGATCAGAAGGCCCCTGACCACAGATACCTACTTTTACGCCTGCCTTTTTTGCCTCTTTTATCAGCATGCTTATCATCCGTTTTACCGCAGGATTCCTTTCATCGTATAATCCTGCTACCAGTGCAGAGTCACGGTCTAATCCCAGGGTTAACTGTGTGAGGTCATTGGAACCGATGGAAAACCCATCTATTTCTTTAGCAAATTCAGCCGCCATCATGATGTTGGAAGGTATTTCCGCCATCAGGTATAATTCCAGGCCATCTGTCCCCTGTTCAAGGCCATATTCCTTCATGATCGCTTTTACTTTCAGCAGTTCTTCTACTGTACGGCAAAAAGGGATCATAACGGATACATTGGTCAGGCCTATCTGGTTACGGACACGGCGGATCGCTTCGCATTCCAGTTTAAATGCTTCCTGGTAAACAGGATCGTAGTAACGGGAAGCCCCCCGCCACCCTATCATAGGATTTTCTTCCTGTGGTTCGAAGTGATGACCGCCCAGCAGATTAGCGTATTCGTTACTCTTAAAATCAGAGAAACGGACGATCACCTTATAGGGATGGAAAGCGGCTGCGATACGGGCAATACCGAAAGATAGCTTTTCAATAAAGTAATCGGCGCCATTGTCGTATCCACGTGTGAGTTCCTTTATGCTGGCAGACAGCGCGGCATCGTTCAGCCGGGTATGATGCAGCAGGGCAAGCGGATGTACTTTGATATAGTTGTTGATGATAAACTCTTCCCTGGCCAGCCCCACTCCTTTATGCGGCAGGTTGGAAAACTGAAATGCCAGTGACGGAGAGGCTACGTTCAGCATCAGTGAAGTATGGATAGCAGGCAGGCTGCTGAGGTTTGTTTCCTGCATGTGGTAATTGATTGTACCATCGTATACAAGCCCCTCATCCCCTTCTGCGCAGGAGGCAGTGATCAATTGCCCTGTGGTGAGCACTTCTGTGGCATTACCACAGCCTACAATGGCAGGTACGCCCATTTCACGGGCTACAATAGCGGCATGACAGGTACGTCCACCTTTGTTGGTAATGATGGCGGAGGCCTTTTTCATGATAGGCTCCCAGTCGGGGTCTGTCATGTCTGTTACAAGTACATCCCCTTCATTGAAATCGTGGCCTTCAATGCGTTTATCCATCGAGTAAAAAATATTGACCATTCCGGTGCCTATTTTATCGCCTACCGCAATACCTGTAAGGATGGGAGCTGCGGTATCCTTATTTTTATCGATGACATATTCTACAAGGGTCTGCCGGTCTTTGTTCGAGTGGACAGTCTCCGGACGCGCCTGCACGATATACAGCTCTCCGGAAATACCGTCCAATGCCCATTCTATGTCCATCGGGCACCAATGTCCTTTGAGTTTGGTGTAGTAATCTTCAATGGTACATACCCAGGAAGCCAGGCGGAGGATCATTTTATCATCCAGGCAGAATCTTTCCCTGGCTGATTTCTCGGTGGAGATGACTTTTACTCTTTCATCCGGGTCATCGCCATATACCATTTTCTGGTCTTTACGGCCCAGCTTCTTTTCTATGATAGCAGGAAAACCATCTTTTAAGGCCGGTTTGAAGAGGATAAATTCATCCGGCAATATGGCGCCCTGTACAACCAGTTCTCCCAATCCATAGGCCCCGTTGATCACCACAGCGTCTTTGAAACCGCTTTCTGTATCGAGGGAAAAAGCTACTCCGGAGGAACCGAGATCAGAACGTACCATTTTTTGCACGCAGATGGATAGTGCTAATTCAAAATGATTGTAATTAAAGCGGTGACGGTAGCTGATAGCCCTGTCTGTAAATAAAGAAGCAAAACAATTACGAACAGAGTCCATGAGTGCTGCCGCACCACGGACGTTCAGGTAGGTTTCCTGCTGACCGGCGAAGGAAGCATCCGGCAGGTCTTCTGCGGTAGCGGAAGAACGTACTGCCACATCTGTATTCTCCTGGTCGTAGTTGGAAGATAACTGGTGATACGCTTCGATAATGAGCTGGGATAATTCCGGCGGGAATTTACTGTTCCGGATCAGTTGCCGGACCTGCAAACCTCCCCTGCGCAGGGATTCCACACTATTGTGGTCGATACCGTTGATCAGCTCTTCTATCTTACTTTCCAGCTGGTTAAACCGGCAGAATATGCGGTAACCGTCTACCGTAATGACAAATCCTTCCGGGATCTTTATACCTAATCCGGAAAGGTTGCTGATCATTTCTCCAAGGGAAGCATTTTTGCCACCCACCTTGCCAATATCGTGGATACCCACGGCAGACAAGCCGATGATTGTTTGGTGCATAAATAAAAAGTGTTAGTAATGGTGGTTGTAAAAAGATAGAATAGGGAAATATCAGGTGCTTTCTGCTAATGCAAATATGAGCAGTACATATTCTGTACGCTCATCGTGGAATCTCTTGGAAACATAGTCAGGACGCATTGCTTATGAATATATTTATGAATCAAATATAATGTTCATAAATTAAAGCAGGCTTGTATGGGTTTAGTTAACAAAAGATGCTAAATGGATTAATTAATAGAGATTTTATCAATTGTAATCGACTTACCTCTTATACTATCGCATTGATACCGGTACTTTTATGAAAGTTCACGAAATCTGTAAGTATTTCACCGCAGGTGAAATGTCTTTATTTCCTCTTTTTCCAAATCCATAATAACAATCAACACAATAACACTTATAGTAGCGGCAAAGTAGCACCAGATTGATATAAGGTACTCACCGAAGAAAAATTTGGATATACCGAATGCTAAAAAGACGATGAGGCCAATCATCCTCATTTTTTTGTTGCCGGAAACAAGGGGAGAAACGACGGTCGGAATGAAATACAGCAGACCACTGTACCATCTGTTTGTATAGGGATATAAAAAGTCATACCTGATATGATGCCCCGACACAACTGCGGTCAGATTAAAAGTGAACAGACAATAAAGCAGGTAAACAGATAGCATGACACCTATAGCCAATATCATACGTAGTATCTTTTTACGCACAGCGTCTTTTTCAATAAGCAGGATACTGAATGGCACTAATATTGGCCATACCACCTGTGCAAACAGCAGAAAGACATGTATGGCTATCTGTTGCCATTGCATATATGCGCTGTTGGAGAATGTAAGCCATAGTATACCTTCATCGAATTGCTGAAAAGAAAATAATAATGGTATACATGCCAGTACTTTTTGGGGAGTGGCTACGGCTTTGTACATTGAGATTGTACCTATTCCCAAAAGAATAGTTCCGGCGGCAAAACTGGCCTCAGCAGAGAAACACATAGTTATCCATCTTTAAATCTCCAACTGCAGTATCAAAGATCTTTTATCAGGTAGGTACAAGGTAGGCTTATATACACATATAAATCAATAAAAAGAAAAACCGGCGTATCCTCAGTTTTCCCTGTAGCTGGCTCAACTGGTCCGGTATAGAAAGGTTGCAGGTATAATAGTTTAAACAAAGGGGAATAACCAGGTATTAACCCGGTTATTCCCCTTTATTTTATTGCTTTACCATCTTCTGGCGCAGTGTCTGCACCACCAGCGTATCATTGCTTTGAAGGAGATAAGTCAGACTACCGCTGACATAAGGAAGGGTCCTTCCTAACTTAGATACCATACTTTTATCAAAAAGCATTGTTTCTCCTCTCTTATGTGTATAAACACTATAGTCCATTGATACACCAAACTGGGTAGGAATCATGACATTTGTTGTAATAGTGGCCACTACATAAGGGATATAATAATTACTATCAGCAATCAGCAGGGGATATTTTTTTCTGTAGGAACATGGATCCGTATAGTAAGAAGGACATTCTGCCAATGGACCATTCTTATTTACCATATCCATTAAAGAATCACTCCAGGATTTTTGTCCTGCCGGAGTAACAGCGCTATCTAATACTGCCATCAGTATCAATGAATCGCTTTTATCAACGATTTCTGCTTTAGTGTTGCCTATTACTGTATGCTTAGCATCGGAAAATTCCAGTGTATATGCGGTAAACATACTGGCATCTGCTGTTGACTTATCAAATACATAATCTGACAGCACCCCTCTGCGTGTTACATAATCCTTTATGATCGCCTGATCGTGAATAGCTACCCCGTTGTTGGTGTACATGACAGCTTCATCTGCGGTTACAACATTCCCCGCTTTGTATGATTCGTTCCTGGAATCAGGAGTAGTACCGTCATCATTTTTACTACAGCTATATAAACATGTGCATGTCAGTAATGTAATCAGAATTCTTTTCATGGTTAAATCGTGTGTTTGGTTTTGTTTGATAGTAAGACGGGGAATGTTGGGAAACTCCTATCGCTTAGTAAAAATATTTTTAAAAGCTGATGTTATAAGTCAGGTACCAGCTATACTTAAATAGCTGATTAGGGGATGTAGTGATATCATAGCTTTTATTCTCAGCTGTTATTATCTCTGTGCTATACTTCATGGCAGATTGATTCACCGCATGTATACCTGTTGTTACTCTATGGCGGATTTTCCCTGTATCAAAATAGTAAGAAGCATTACAATTCAGGCGGTTGGTTTCTGGACCTCTGAAAGGGGTATTAGTTGGAGTAGTGATGTCCGGATTGAAAGATACCGATGAAGGAAGTGTTATCCAGTCGCCCGTATTAAAATGCCAGAGTACACTTAATTCAAGCTTTTTAATTGGCTGATATTGTATTAAGAGATTCAGATTATGACGTCTGTCGTAACGGTAAGGTTGTTTGCTGCCATTGTAAATGCTATCAAACTGTCGCCAGCTCCAGGAAAGTGTGTAGGAGAAAATGGTTTTCCATTTGTTGTACTTTTTCTCCACCATCAGTTCTGCACCATAGCCGGATGCTTTGCCTGTCATAATCTTTTTCTCTATGGAATCATTGTTAAAAAGGATATTGGATGTTTGCGTAAAGCCGGTTACGTTATTTGTTTCCTTATAATAGATATCAGTGGTGAGGTGTAACTTACTCCTGCTTTTATACTGATATCCGATATTCAGCATTTTACTTTCTTCCGGTTTTAAGAGCTTGCTGCCGGGTATCCATACTTCCCTGTTCATACCCGGGTACGGACTTGTAACCAGATGTAATAACTGCCCGATTTGAGTATAGGAAAGATTGATCTGCTGGGACTCATTTATTCTGTAGCTGGAGAAAAATCGTGGTTGCCATGCATGATAGCTATAATTATCATAGTTACAGGCATTAAAATGTACACCGGGCCGTATCAGGAAATTTGCACCTATCCTGATCTCATTTTCATAATATACCATTATATCAGAAAAACCAAGTGTACGTTTTCCGGAAGAAAAAGAATCAAGGTCCTCTACAAAATAATAGGTAATCAGTGTGTTGTAAGAGTGTATGTTGTTATGCTCAAATCTTCCTCCAAAACGGCTTTGCAGATGTGGAGATATAGTGAGTTCAACTTGCGTTTTGGCTTCGTATCGTGTACCGGAAGAATAATTATTGAATACAGCGCCTTTGTTATATTCATCCGGAACATTGTACATTAAACCGATGTAGTTATCATAGTTGCTTACATTCAGTGTGGTATTTACAAAGGAGCGGGTACCCGATATATGGTTCCAGTTAACAGTAAAAAGCCTGTTATTCCATTTCTGCAGGTATTCCGGATTATCCTGTGACAGGTGAAGCCTGTCTGTCCCCACATAAGCGCTTAACTGTAATTTATTATTCCGGTTGAAAATATGGGTAGCCTTAATATGTGTATCTGAAAAAGCGGCATCGTATGCTAACAGGTCGTGATTAGCCACATCTCC
This sequence comes from Chitinophaga oryziterrae, assembly GCF_009758125.1. GTDB lineage: Bacteria > Bacteroidota > Bacteroidia > Chitinophagales > Chitinophagaceae > Chitinophaga > Chitinophaga oryziterrae. Next base: position 128,053 of record NZ_WRXO01000013.1, on the reverse strand, counting down.
CAGGCTTTGTCTGGAAGATAACATGATGGCAGTACGGTTTTTCTTCAACGGGCCTTCAAGGGTAAATGAAAGAGAATTGATGCCCGCTTCTCCCTCACCGCTCCATCTCTCCATGTTACCATCTTTTGTGTTGATCTCAGTGACGGAGGAGATGCCGCCGCTTAACCGGGCGGGGAAATCATTTTTATATTGCTGGACTGATTTGATACTGGTATTGGCTAAAATAGATACCTCTCCGAGTAAATGCGCAGGATTAAACACCTGGTTACCATCCAGCAGAAAAAGGCTTTCACCGGGATCTCCTCCCCTTACCAGCAGTTTACCACCGGATTCCTGGCTTTCCATATTTCCAGGTAACAGGTATACAGCACGTACGGGATCGGTCCCTCCCAGCATATTGCTATAGATCCCGGATTGGTATCTGTCGAGTTTAATACCGGCATCCCTTTTTAGCATATTACCCGCTTCTACCTTTGCTTCGGGTAACATAGCAGGTGAAAGGGCCAGGTTGAGATTCCTATTTTTATCAAGGTCTATTGTAACTATCCTTGAAGAAGATCCTGTAAATGAGACCTGCAATGCATGTTTCCCTGATGGAAGGGAAATACTGTAAAAGCCAAAGACATTTGACTGGCACAGGGTTCCTGTGGAGGTTTCCCTGATAGAAGCAAATGGTAATGGCTCAAGACTGTTCTCCAGCTGGACAAATCCGTAGAGAACGTATTTCTCAGCCGCTTCCAGCGGAGAACCGGCAGCTACTATGATAATTTTATTATTCCTTTCAATAATGGATACTTTTTGTCCGGCTAAAGTTCTGTTGAGTGCAGCACCCAATGATGTTTCACCCGCAGGAAGGCTTATTATCAGGGTACTATCCAGAGAAGAAGGCGCATATTCAATATTGATCTTGCTATAGGTAGCCAGATCATGCAATACAGCATTTGCACTTCCCTCCGTTGCCTGGCAATAGAACTTGATTTTTAACAGACTACTTTGTGCCATTCCATCTGATAATAGAAAACAGCCGGCTACAGCAAGCAGGAAACGTAACATAGGTTATGGCTTAAATAGCAGGATAGTATCGTGTTGTTTGCGGTAACTAAGATTGGACAATAATTTGATTTCTTCCAATACCTGTTCTATTGGTTGCTTTTCAAACTTCGCTGTGATATTGGATGTCAATAACCCGCTATCTGTTTTTATAACCAGGTGATAATAATCAGAAAGTTCTGCAGCTACCTGGTCTATCGGAGTATTATCGAATGTTAAGACCCCTGTTCTCCATGACAAATAATTCGAATCCTTCACCGGTGTTACATCAATACCTTTTTCATTCAATACGGCAGCCTGGTTGGGCAAAATGACCTGCCGTTGTTTAGTGGCTGTTTCGGTAAAGGCCACCCTGCCGGTAGTTACTACTAACCGGTCGTATTGACTGTTGGTATTAATCGTAAAAGAGGTCCCCAGTACTTCAAGGATAGCCCTGGTGGTCCGTATGCGGAAAGGGCGCTCCTTATCCGGCCGCACATCGAAGTATGCCTCACCGCTAAGGGTCACCTCCCGCTCTTTAAAGGCTTTCGGGAAGCTGATGGCAGCGCCTTTACGGAGAATCACGGAGGATCCGTCCGGAAGTGTAAGCTGCCTGTTGGCAATATTGGATGCCTGGAGCGTTGTCATATCCTTTTGGCCGAAGAGCATCCAGCCTGCGATAAAAATGACGCCGATAAAACAGGCTGCCAGGAGTAATCTGTAATTACGGGCAGGCTTACCCTGTTTAAGGGCAAGATCGAGCTTATTCCACGCTTTATTTGCATCGTAAACAGGTGTATCAAGGACAACTCCTGATTCCTGCCATAACTTAAGTAGCTGTTTATATAATAATTCATGTGCAGGGTTCTCTGCACGCCATTCCTCCAGCACCTTCATTTCTGAGCTGCTTTCCAATCCTTTCAGATGTTTTTCGAGTATTATCTCTATATGTTCAGGTAATGACATCATAACTTTCCCGGTTATAAGACTATCGGTTTTGGAAAACTCCTACAGTTTGGTAAAAAAAATAAGTAAAGCCGGCGGGAGCCATAGTTTGGCCTTCGCTACATATGCTTTCAGCATTTTCATGGCTTTCCAGGTTTGATTATTGACCGTATTAACAGAGATCCCGAGATTGTCCGCAATTTCCTGGTTACTAAGGTTGCCTGATCTGCTTAATAAAAATACCTCCCTGCATTTTGCCGGAAGGTTATCAATCGCTTTTTTCAATAGTTCCCTGTAATGGGGAATGTCATGGTTTTCCTGTTCTGTTATATCTTCTTCATCAATATCCCAATCAGATAAACTATATACCTTATTCTTTTTACTCAGATAGGTAAATGAATTGTTTCTCACTGATTTATAGAGGTAAGCACGGATGCTGAGGGATGTTATCATTTCCTGATGCCTTTCCCATATGCGTGTAAACATATCCTGTACGATATCCTCACTGGCATCTTTATCAGCAACGAAAGTAAAAGCATATTTACACAGGGGGTCATAGAATTGCAGGAACAATTGCCTGAATTGAGTATAAAGATCGTTGCGATCCACAGTAATATAAGTTAACGTTGGCAAAACACAGGTTCCGATACATCACAAGAATGCGCAAGTTAAACTTTATTTGGTAATGGGAACTATTCGCTTCTTAAAAAGCAAAAGGTGTCCGACATCGAACACCTTTTGTACAATATCGTGCAACAGCATTAACTATGAATGATGGTGACGTTGAATTCCGTAATGTGTCCGTTAACATCGTCAATATGAACTTTGTTGAATTCTTCGTGTGATGATATTACCTCTGTATATAACACCTTTGCGTATTGATCATTTGTTGTCCCACCCACACAAGTGAGATACAAAACGCCCGGCTTTTTATCTGCTTTACGCTCATTCTTTTTTAATGCGGGAGCAGCGGTACCACTCCCTACTTCTCCGATAACAGTAATTGTGTAAGGAGGTCCTGTTAATTTGCCTACCGACTTGGCATGCCAGTTCCTGGACCTTGTGTTGGATTTTACTTCAGTTTCTACCATGGAATTTATGTTTGAAGTTTAATAATATATTGAATTTAAGCTAATTAGGCAGTTCTTCAAAATATTTCATTACTTTCAAAGTATCAGGTAGTTATATATGGTAAACCAGGAACCGGGGTGTCGGCATTTGTTGCTTATATAATCCAAAAACCTGCTTTCTCCTGCGTGCTTACTACTAAATGAGATAGCATATACAATATCAGGAATCAGTCTTATCTTTAGATACCACCCAATCAAAATCGTTATGAACACCCTCAAAACGTTCACTTGCGTCCTGCTTTTAGCAGCCGGTAATCCTGCCATTTCACAAAACATAGGAGTATTTGACGGAAGTACCGATGTAGGTGTTCCATCTTCCCATAAAGGCACGACTAACTACGATGCTTCCAGCCAGGTATATGAACTATCAGGCGCTGGTAATAATATCTGGTTTGGCAGTGATGAATTTCATTATGCCTGGAAAAAGATGAAAGGCGATTTCATTTTACAGGCCCGGGGATCCTTACTGGGCAAGGGAACAGAGCTGCACAGAAAATTCGGATGGATGGTGCGTAACGGTCTGGATAGCAGTTCAGCTACCGTTGCGGCTACAGTACATGGGGATGGACTCACTTCTTTACAATATCGCAAAACGGCACATGCGGATATGGAAGAAATTCAATCGGTTGTAAAAGCGCCTGATATCATACAACTGGAACGGAAAGGGACCCGGTACATTATGTCCGTAGCGCATTTCGGGGAACCTTTTACAGTTGTACAGGTAGCTGATGTAAACCTGGAAAATGAGGTATATGCTGGTCTGTTCATTTGTTCCCACAATAAAGATGTCGTAGAAAAAGTAAAGTATAACAATGTGCGCATCATTGTACCTGCAAAAGAAAACTTTGTTCCCTACCGGGATTATATTGGCAGCCATATTGAAGTGATGGATATCAGTAACGGTCACCGGCAGATCGTATACTCCGACAAAGCATCTTTACAGGCGCCCAACTGGACAAAGGACGGTAAAAGTCTTATCTATAACAGCAAAGGCCTGTTATATCGTTTTGACTTTGAAAAAAAATCGCCTGTTGTGATCAATACCGGTGTTGTAAAGGATAATAATAATGATCACGTACTTTCTTTTGATGGAAAAATGCTGGGGCTCAGTGGCTCAGAAAGTGGTCCGCTGAATAGTTCTTTCGTATATACAGTACCCAGTACAGGCGGGATTCCCAAACAGATTACACCGCTAAGTCCTTCTTACCTGCATGGCTGGTCGCCGGATGAGAAATACCTGTTATACACCGGCAGGCGGAATAATGATTTTGACATTTACAGGATACCTGCCGGCGGAGGAAAAGAAGAACAACTCACGAATACTCCCGGTTTGGACGATGGTTCTGAATACAGTCCGGACGGGAAATACATTTACTTCAACTCTACCCGCTCCGGCACTATGCAGCTCTGGCGTATGCACGCAGATGGTAGTCAGCCCGAACAGCTCACTGCGGATGAATATAATAACTGGTTCCCGCATGTTTCGCCGGATGGGAAATGGATCGTTTTTCTTTCTTTTTCAAAGGATGTTCCACCAGATGCTCATCCCTTCTACAAACAGGTATATCTGCGGCTAATGCCCGTCAATGGCGGAAAGCCCAAAGTAATAGCTTATGTATATGGAGGGCAGGCAACTATTAACACCCCTTCCTGGTCACCAGACAGCAGGAAAATTGCATTTGTAAGCAATTCAGATGGTATTACCCCTTGAATAATCCCCTTTTTTGTTATTACTCAAACCAGATCCCAACTTTAAAAAGATATCACTTCGATATTTAAATTCCATACCTTAATAAGACTTATAAGAATATTCTATGCGGATGCGTTCATATCAGCTAAAATGAACCCGCTATGATTAAACAACTGTACTATGCATGTGTGCTCATCCCAATCATGAGCATTGTTTCCTGTCAGAAAAAAGATGCACCTCCCGTTATCAACCCGCCAGTCACGGATAGTTTACATATAAAAATACCCAAACCACCCTTTAAGGTGGCTTATTATGCTTTTGATGCAACGCCCAACCTCCTTCCGCTCACGAACTTTGCAACTGAGGCCAATGTAGTGGTACTGTTTGAAGGTACTGCCTGGGAAATGGCAGATTCTGTACATTATGGCAAGAGTGATAGTTACATACTGACTGTCAATCCCAACTATCACTCCTATAAATCGATCCTTACCCATGTAAGGACTTTACAGAAAGCAGGGGTGAAAGTGCTGATGAATGTAGATGATGCCAGTTCGTGGAATACCACTACTCCATTTACTGACTACCAGGGAAAGGGATTGAACTATCAGCAATTTGCAGCATTTGTTAAAGCCTGTATCACTGATTCACTACATCTCGATGGAATTGCCCTTGATGTTGAACATATGGCAAATACACCGGCAAACAGCAATTTCATTACACTGATAAAAGAATTGGGGAAATATTACGGGCCGCTTTCTCCGGACAGCAGCTACACAATATACACGGCGGCAATATATACCGGCGGACGGGCCGGTTACGCGATCGGGCAATCGCCGGATGTAGCAAAATATCTCAACTTTGTACAGGATATGGGTTATTTCCAGAATAATGTTACCCGGTTTAACCGCTGGTCGGATTCTATTGGCGCTGCCAAAACAATGATAGGGGTCGCCAAGGTTTATAATACACTTACAAGTGCAAAAGCAGCAGCAACGTGGCAACCTGCCGTTGGTAACAAAGCGGGTATCATGGTATTTGCAGGGAATGTAGATTCTGCGTATACAAATGCGACTTTCAGAGCTTTATAGGATCACAAACATTTTGCATCTCTCTCATTCTAAAATCCCGGTAAATATTCATCTATATAGAATACTTACCGGGATTTTATTTGCAGGGAGAAGTTCCGGGTTGTTAAAAATGCAATTTAAATTCCATGATCATACCCGGACCGCTTTTATTGTCTTTGATTTTAGTATTGGGAATAAGAGTACCATCATTAGCATAGACATTCGTTGTCTGTTGCAGGAAAGAATAGAGAAGATGCGCGCCAAAGCTTGCTCTTCCGGGTATTACCTCAAAAAAAGGCCCTACGCCCAAAATCTGGCAAAAGGCATTACCTTTTACTTTTACATACTGTTCCGGTGCGCCTGCGGCGGATGTCATGGATTTGATGTCTATGGGGCCGTAGGTAACAGCCGCCGTTGGTGCCAGGTACAGTGTTTTAGTGAGAGGTATCATGTACTGAACAAGTGGGCCTGCCAACACACTAATACCACGGGTATATACTCCGTTCGCTTTTTTATCAGTAATACTGATAGCGCCGGTGATGGTAATTCCGACAGATAACTTATCGATAATGTGGTACCCCCCTTTTATAGAAAGGTTGGCAGCTGTGCCTATATACTGACCCAGTGGAGCCACAGAACCACTTAGTCCTAATCCGCCACCTATCCAATAATCTCCTTTTCTGATTTTGAGTGTATAAGGCTTGCCCTTTTTAGTCTTTTCCGGCTTTACATCTTGCGCAGAACAGATCGTTGTTAATGACATGATGAGGAATACAGTTAACCAGGTTTTCGTTTGAGTTATTCTTGGTAAAAACTTCATAGTAAGAATTTAGATCGGTATAAAATGGTAACAAGGGACTAATTGAAAAGTTCTATTTATTGAAAAATAAAGTTTTTTTATATAACCAGGTGTATAGGTTATGAGTGATAAGCACCTGAACAGCTTCAGCCTTTTTGAAGCCCTTCTGATACTGATCACCGGCTACAGGTGAATAACTTAGTCGCTAATTTAATTAGTATTTTTGAATCCCTCTCCTATTTCCGGGAGTTTTATGGAAATTCTGTCTTTCTGCATCTCAACACCATGAAACCTGTTATATTTCTATTTTTATTGATAGGATGCTCTATGTCAGTATCCGGGCAAAGTATCGGGGAGATCCCTTTACCGGAAGGATATCAGCGGATAACTCAAAAGGCAGGTTCTTTTGGGGCCTGGCTACGGCAAATTCCGCTTAAAAAGGATAAGACGGTGTATTTGTACAACGGGACCAAAAAGTTCAACCAACTGGCTCAATATGCCGTTTTGGATGTGAGTGTCGGGGACAAGGACCTTCAACAGTGTGCAGACGCGGTAATGCGGCTGTATGCCGAATATCAGTATGCACATGCGTTATACCAGCAGATCAGTTTTAAGGCAACCGATGGAACCTCTATGGATTATGCCAGCTGGATGAAAGGGTATCGTTTCCCTGAAAAGCAAGGTAAATTAAGTAAACAGCTACAGGCTGCCCCATGCACCGGACGGGGATGTTTTGACAGTTATTTACAAACGGTGTTTTCCTATGCAGGTACATTATCTCTTTCGAAAGAACTCCAGACTGTGACGAACGTTAAAGATATAGCGCCAGGGTATGTTTTTATTAAAGGAGGATCTCCGGGGCATGCGGTGATTGTGGTGGATGTGGCTTACAAGGCAGCGACCGGTGAGAAGATATTTCTGATCGCACAGAGTTATATGCCTGCACAGAATATACATGTATTGAGAAATCCCACGTCTATGTTAAGTCCGTGGTATAGTACAGCGTTTAACAGCAATCTTTATACGCCTGAGTGGATATTCCAGCGGGATCAGCTAAAAAGGTTCAAACAGGGGTAGAATTTTCAACATTTAGGTATTAGTTTAGCATTCGAAAATGTAGCCCTATGAAAATCACGGTTGTTAAGAAGTTCGCTGAATACGTATACAGCAATTATATTGGTAATTTTTTAGGATTCGTGATCGGGATGACCTCTACACGCCTGGTGTCTCATTTCTTTACCACCCGCAGTATCTGGAATTTATGGGGACGAGCCACGCATAAGACGGTACTTGATAAGCATACTTACAGTACTTTGGAATGGAGCATCTCAATTATAATAGGGTTTATTGTATTTGAGATTGTTTCCAAGTGGCTGAAGAAGAAAATGAGCGAAATACTACCGAGATATAAGTTTACACAATGGCTTGTTAGTAAGGATGACAATACGGATATAGCGTGATTGCTATCCCTGGTAAGGTCCTTTTGTTTCTCCCCAGCCCCATTTGGGCATTGGCTCATTTTCGTTAACCGGGTTATCGTTTGTATTTGAATTGATGACGGCTATACGGCTCCCCCATTCTAAATAGCCAACAAGGGCCGAACGGAATTCGGGGTCGCTGGCCAGGCCTGTTTCATCCGCGCTTTCCAGTAGCAGGTCCATCCACCTTTTTCTTTTAGGTTCGTCCAGCATCTTACCAAGATGGTGTGTAATCATGATGGCATGACTACCTTTATCTTCTTCTGAGTACAATTTAGGGCCTCCAAAAACTTCTGCAATAAAATGGGCTACATGATTACTATGATCAGTAGACATGTTTTTGAATACGGGATATAGCAGATCATCTTTCAACACCTTCTCATAAAACAGTTTTGTTAATTTTTCGAGCGCGTCTTTACCACCGGCCCAATCGTACAGTGTGGGGATCGCTTTTCTCTCTTCCATATTTAAGGTTTTTAATCAATGGTGAAAGATACTGAATGTATCGTTATTTGAGGAAGTCGTCTATCATGGCCACTACCAGGGCAGGTATTTTGCTGTGTTTATCCGGCGCACATATTTCTCCTATGTAATCTCCATGTCCACCCGGTAAGATGGCTAATTGTGCGTGTGGCAGTGTACGTGATAACTCCATTGCATGTTCCGCACGTATTACTTCCGCATCACCGTTAATGACCAGTGCAGGAGCCTGGATCCCCTTTATGTCTTTGTCACTGATATCTTTGAAGGCTATCATCCTGTTTGCATCTCTATGAAACATGGCTTCTAACCCTTTAGGGTCCGGATTGATTTTAATATAGGCGTCTTTGAGGGGTTGGGGCATATTATCCAGGGTAGCATGTTGCATGCCCTCAAAGAAGCCAGGCGGCAGACCATCCCGTTTGTAGGTAGTGGAGGCCAGTACCAGTTTGTTTACCAGTTCCGGATGGCGGATAGCGACCTGTAATGCGGTAGTGCCGCCATTGCTGAATCCCATGATATCTGCTTTTTTGATATGGAGCTGGTTTAGCAGAGCGGCCACATCATCAGCATCCTGTTCGAAGCTGAGGGGGCGGTCTATATCCGGGGTATGACCGTGTGCCTGCAGTTCTATAGCTATTACCTGGTGCGATTTCGCAAGGTCATTCAGGATGGTGCCATAGGTAGTCATTATTGTAGAGCCTCCGCCGTGTAATAGTACCAGTGGCATACCTGTGCCGTGGATCTCATAATACAGTTTTAACCCGTTCACGGTTGCTGTTTGCTGTGCATTCATTTGCAAATGTGTTATCACCATAAAGAGGAATATTATAAGTCGTTTTTGCATGGATCAAACTTAAACGAAAATACTAAATGGCAAGGGATGTAAATGGGCCATTTATGGGGGTAATTGCGACAACGTATCTGGTCGGAGTTATCAACCTGAAATTATTTAAGCGAAAAAATAATGTATCTCCTAGTATTTTAAAAGACCTATTCAATTGATAATCATTCACTTGTTAAATAAATACTTATTATTTCAATATATAATTATATTATATAATATTTATTTCTATTTTGTGCTGATAGAAGCAAATAAAACAGCATGAGAATCTTAATTTCCATTCTTTTCGTGATAATCAGTTTTTGTTCCTGCCGCACAACTAACTTGGTTTACATAAGTGTTTTGAAGCCGGCACCGGTAACTATTCCCCCATACATTAAGAATGTTGGTGTGATTAACAGAAGTGTAGTCTCGGATGCAAATAAAGCGGTTGATGTGGTGGATAAAGTCTTTTCCATGGAAGGCGTTAATCTTGATAAAGAAGGTTCTAATGCCACTATCATAGGAGTTACAGATGAACTTTTTAAGAATAACAGGTTTACGAATGTGACTGCATTTAACAGTATTGATTTACGGACAACTGTTCCCGGGTTATACTCTGCTCCCCTGCCCTGGGAGACGATAAATCAGATATGCAGAGATAATAAAGTAGATGCGCTTTTTGTGCTGGAGCTTTTCGATACTGATTCCAAAGTAAGTTATGCAGCGGTCCCTATTACAATAAAGACGCCACTTGGCAATATACCGGGCATAGAACATCATGCTAATATGCTGACGACGGTTAAGACTGGATGGCGGATTTATGATCCGGCGAGTAAGAATATTCTTGATGAGTATTCTATAGCAAGGGATATTACATTCTCTGGTAAAGGGATTAATCCTGTAGCTGCTGCTGGTGCTATTCTCGACCGGAAGGAAGCAGTAAAAGAAGTGGGAAATAAAGCCGGGAAGGATTATGCGTTAAGGATAATTCCTTACTGGATAAGAGTATCAAGAGATTATTATGTAAAGGGAACGGATAATTTCAAGATTGCAAAACGGAAAGCGCAGACGGGCAACTGGAATGGAGCGGCAGAATTATGGCAACGTGAAACGGGTAATACCAGTATAAAAATTTCTGGCAGGGCATGTTACAATATGGCGATTATCTCTGAGATAAATGGTGATCTTGATAAAGCGATTGAATGGGCGCAGAAGTCGTATGAGAATTGTAACAATCGTTTAGCGCTTAATTATATCAGGATCCTTAAGAACAGGAAGGTGAGTGATAATGTATTAAAGGATCAGCAATCAGAATAAATAGTTTTTATATTAGTCATAGAAGGCCATGTAACATTCTAATGTATTGCTAATCAATAATAAAAGTATTGAAATAGTAATTACTACTTATAACCTACTGACATTCAGCCTATATGAGGGTATAAGCCCTATATAAGCCCACTATAAGTCCTCTGTAACTGGTATATAAGCCCACCTTATTTAGGGTGGGCTTATATACAGCTTATATAGTAGTCTATCCCCGGTTATACAGAGCTTCCAGGAGAGTTTAGGTTCTTCCTGTACTGTTTAAGACACTTATTAAACAGTAGGTCACTTCGTTTACTAAAGCAATTGAGCGAGCGCTTCTTTGGAGAATCCTTTTAATTCGGAAGTACGACCGTTCTTAATTTTCTTCACCCATTCAGGATCTGCTAATATAGGACGTCCTACAGCTACCAGATCGAAATCTCCGCGGTCGTAGCGGCGTAATAGTTCATCTAAAGAACTTGGTTCAGAGCTTTCACCGGCGAAGGCAGACAGGAAGTCACCGGACAGGCCAACTGAGCCAACTGTAATCGTAGGTTTTCCGGTTAATTTTTTGGCCCAGCCAGCGAAGTTGAGATCGGAGCCTTCGAATTCAGGTTCCCAGAAACGGCGTTGAGAGCAATGGAAGATGTCTATTCCAGCGTCAGCGAGGAGGTTGAGCCATGCCCCCATTTCTTCTGGTGTTTTAGCCATTTTATGGGTGTAGTCTAAGGGTTTCCATTGAGAGAGGCGGATGATGATTGCGAAGTCCTCTCCTACCTGTCTGCGTACTTCTTTGATTACTTCTGTAGCAAATAAGCTTCTTTCTGCTACGGTTTTCCCGTTGTATTTATCGGTACGGGCATTGGTCACTTCGTAGAAGAACTGGTCGATCAGGTATCCGTGAGCGCCATGGAGCTCCACGCAGTCGAAACCTAATCTTTTGGCATCTGCGGCGGCTTTACCGAAAGCGGCGATAACGTCGGCGATGTCTGCATCTGTCATTGCCTTACCGTTTGTTTCTCCTGGTTTGAGTATGCCGGAAGGGCCTTCAAACGGAGCTGGAGGTAACCAGCCGGTGTGATATTTCCCCATGATTCCCTGGTGCCAGATTTGCGGGCCCATACTGCCGCCGGCAGCGTGTACATCGTTTATTGTTTTTTCCCAGCCTTTTAGTGCCTGTTCACCGTAGAAATGCGGGATGTTTGGATCGTATGAAGAGGATGGACGGTCTATTACAGTACCTTCGGACAATATGAGTCCTACTTCCCCTGCTGCCCTCCGTTGGTAATAAGCGGCGACGTTATCGCCGGGGATACCATTAGGGGAGAATGATCTTGTCATTGGCGCCATTACAATCCTGTTTTTGAGGTGTAAGGATTTGAGGCTGAAAGGTTGGAATAAGCTATTTACGTTCATTGTTTTATTTCTTGTGACACAAAGATATCGGCAATTTCCGATATACCAATAATCTTTAAAAAATTATTTGTGGTTTAAGTTTTTTTTATACATTTGCAACCCGCAACTGTAGGACAGTTGCTTTGCCCAGATGGCGGAACTGGTAGACGCGCTAGACTCAAAATCTTGTATTCGCAAGGGTGTGCAGGTTCGATTCCTGTTCTGGGCACTTAATAGCTCTGTAAGTCTTTGATTTACAGAGCTTTTTTATGTGCTAATGTCGTAAAATCATGCTTTTAAACCCTTTCTACCACTATTTACGACACTCAAATGACACTCGCAATGACACTCAGTTTTGCAGGCATCCTACCGGAATACCTCCGGCACTATTCAAGGGGAATTATGCTCAAAAATGTGGCTAAAACGCCCTATTTGACACTCGGTTTGACACTCGAAATGACACTCGATTTTGGCAGTTATTTAAAAGCCGAAATGTCAGTACTGACAAGAGTTACAGACAGATTGCAAAAATTAATTTCAAGTTTCTTTTTCTCACCTTTTCACAAGAATTCCCGTTTGTTCTTAGACGTTGTTTCCACAAGCACATTTTTTATTGGCATGGCACATTCATTGAGCCTTTCTGCTGTCACCATTAAAAAAGCACTTTTATGAACATTGGAGAAAAGCTAAACAAGAAAGGAGATAAAATTCATTTCTTTTATGACCTTGGACGGGGACCAGGACAACGCCCTTCTACTGGTATCTTTATTTATGCCAGGCCCAATGGTCTGGAACAGAAAAACTTCAACAAAGAGGCGCTAAAAATCCTGGAAACAAAGAAAAGCCAGTTAACAATAGAGCAACAAGCTATAGGCACCTCCATTATTCCGGCTCATAAGTTCAAGGCGAATTTTGTGGAATATTTTGAGGAGTACATCAAATTAAATAAAAGAGAAGGAAACAGACATCTAACCTGCTGCCTTACCAAATTTAAAGAGTTCATAAAAAGTGATTTCATTTCCCCGGTTGATATAACGGAGAACTTCTGTAAGCGGTTCCGTAGGTATCTGCTTGATAAACTTACAGGTGAAACACCCGCAAACTATTATGCCCGTTTTAAATGGGTGATAAAGGCGGCATCTAGAGATAGCTATTTCAGGATAAACCCTACAGAAGATATACCAGCAGTAAGTAATCCTAGTATAACATTAAAAGAACACCTGGAAGCGGAAGAATATATAGCCTTATTAAATACACCCTGTCTTAATCAACAAGTCAAGCTGGCCTTTCTTTTTAGTTGCTATACCGGATTAAGATGGGTAGATGTAAAAAAACTGGAATGGAAGGATATTCAGGGAGGCATACTGATAACCCGTATTATCCAGAAGAAAACGGGGAAGCCAGTAACTTTGACTCTTCACCCCATTGGATTGGCCATCCTGGAAGAAATTAAAAGGCTATCGCTGGGTAAGGTCGGGGCGAGCAGCAAAGCTTTTTATCTACCCACTGCGAACGGATCAAATAAAGTTCTTGATGGATGGGTTAAACATGCAAAAATCCTTAAACGTATTACATGGTCTTGCGCCCGTTTAAGTTTTTCAATCTTATTAAAAGATCAGAATGTGGATGATGTAACCATCGCTTATCTTATGGGCCATACTACAACAAGACAGGTGCAGCAGACATATAAAAGGCATAAACCTAAAGATCAATCTGCGGCCATTAGTCATTTGCCGTATTCTGATATAACTTCATTTGTGTAAGTCCTATATAAACAACGGCTATTCAAAAAGGGAATAGCCGTTGTTTTATAAGCCACTTTCAGAGAAATATAAAATAATGGATATCATTACATTAACTGAATACTCCACATGATAAACTAACCTCGTGTACGCAGAACGATAATTTCTTATAATAACTATTTAAAGGCTTTCTCGGAAATTCTCTATCTTTATTCAAGTTATATGCTTAAGTCACAACCCAAGTATATAACTTTCGGGACTTTATCGCTTTCTTCTGCTTTGACTCATTATATTGTATGAACAAGAGCGGTAAATAATTATCTTTATTTTTGAGTAATCTCTAGTTTAGTTTTTTCACTTTTTTCCATACCTATGAGGATAGTAGTAGCTATTTTGTTAATATTACCAGTAACCTTTTCATTCGCACAGCTTCCCTATTCTCCAATTTCAAAATCAATCTCTCCCCAACCGGGTGTACCTTCGGATCCAAATGGTCAATTACGAATGGGAGCAACGGCCAATGACATTTTGCGTCAAACTAACCAAAATAATATTTATTACGGTACATCTAATGACCCGGCGAATAACCAACGCGTTGTGCAAGCAATGATTAAGGAAAAAATGGCTAAAGACCCTGCGTATAGTTCTGGCTCACAAAATAGTTTCCAAATAAATAAGCAACAGGAATTATTTAATTTATTGAAAGAAATTGCTGGTCAGGATATGAACAGGGCTCCTGGGACAGTAATTACACCGGAAAATTATAGTTCGGATGAATTTGGTTTGAAAACTAAATCGTATACTGACGCACTACAGGTGCTCAAAGACATGTTGTCAGATAAAAGAAAGCTATCTGTTTCGGATGCGTATTTTATTATGGAGAATGCATACGGAGATGCATATCTTACGCAAAAGGAATTTAAAGGTATCATTAAAGAATCTGCCGATTTTATTAGAGAATGGATATTACAAAGAAATTTGAACATAAAGGATAATACGGTTATTAATTATGGTGTTCAGCAATTTATGGGAGAACGACTTAATATTACAACTTCTAAACAAAGAACTGATGGTAAACAATCTTTGGAAACCATAACACACCTCCCATTCAAATATGATTTTAATGACTACACTGGAGATAAAGACTACAGGAATTTTTCTCTTACAAAATGTTTGGCAACGGGAACCGGGCAATGTAACTCTTTACCTGCGGTCTATTTGTCACTTATAGAAGCATTAGGAGGAAAAGCATATTTAGCAATTGCGCCACAACATTCTCTTATAAAATACCCAGACAAACAAGGTAGAATGAGAAACTATGAACCAACCTCACATTGGGATATAACAAATGAGTGGTATCTGGACAATATGTTTATTAGTGCACAGGCTGTAAGAAATGGTATATACCTAAATCCAATTGGGGGAAAGCAAATGATCGCCGATATTATTTTACAACTATCATTTGGTTATTTTAGAAAGTTTGGTGCAGCAGATGAAAAATTTATAGTTGATTGTATCAATACTGCTAAACCATATTTCCCGAAGAATAATAACCTTACCCTATACTTCACTTACAGTAATCTTTATAGCTACGAATTAGCACAAGTAATGCGCAAAAATGGCATTAACAAATTAAGCAATATTAATCAGTCATCGGAAGCACAAAGACTATATAACAAGTGGCTAGAAAATGAAAAAATAATTAGTCAACTTGGCTATCAGGATCAGTCAAAAGACATGTATGAAGAAATGATGAAATATCATGAATTCAGAAATAATATTCAGCAGGAATATAACTTTAACAGTAAAGAAAAACGTAATCTTTTTATAAAATAAATTAATTCATTCTCATATGAGAATTCGTCTATTAGCGTTCATTGTATTTCTTTTATGGGTTCCTTTATCCTTATCTGGCCAAGTAATTGAACAATCAAAACTTTATTATAGATCCGCTTTGCATGAAATGGAAAACATGCTAAGTGGCAAACAACCATTGAGCTACGAACGTGCTATATTTTTGACAGAAAATGCGTGGTGGAATAATCAGTTAAGTTATGTTGACTTCCAGGGAGTAATATCAAGAGATACTGCAATCATACGTACTATTATTGCACAAACAAGAGGCCAACAGGAGCAAATACAACCTTCAAATTTTTTAGATGCTTTAAAGGAGCATAGTAATAAGGGAAAAGGATATTATGAAAAGGCATTAACCAATGCAGCTATATTTTCATATATGACAGATACTCTGTATTTTGTCGATACCAATAAAATATTTTACCATCTTCCTTTCAGCTATGCAACTAATGACCCGCTAGGGTCTACAGACTGGACTAATACACAGGCAACTAACTTATTAGACAACGGCCAGGGTAATTGTTTTGCGTTTGTTTCTCTTTTTAAGATCTTTTCTGAAAGGTTAAACTCTGATGCCAGTGTTTGTACAGCTCCGGGACACATTTATATAAGTCATGCTGATGACAAGGGAATACCATATAATGTTGAGATAGCAAACAAAGCATTTCCAGGCACAGGTACATTGTCAACACTTACACATACTACCCAGGATGCAATAAAAAATAATATTTCCTTACGTGAGTTAGACTTAAAACAAACAATTGCTTTATGTCTTGTTTATCTTGCCAAAGGTTTCGAGCATAAATTTAATACAGTTGATGATAGCTTTATGATGGATTGTGCTGAATTGACTTTAAAGTATGATAGCCTTAGCCTGAATGCAATGTTATGCAAGTCAGAAATATTGGAAACCCGCATTATTAATAGCGGCAAGTCTGTAGAGCAACTGCAATCTGACCAGACATTTAAGGTCTATCAACAGTTAATCAACCGGTTATATACCCTTGGTTACCGTGAGATGCCATTGAAAATGAAAAATATGCTCATTAAAGGCTGGACGATCGATACTGTTGCACAACCTGTTGCTAACTTTAACGGCGAACCAACAACTAGATATGCAAGTTTGTCCTGGGGATTGTTTGATGAGCAAATAGGTACTAAACCGGTAGAACGATATGGCCGTGGATTATTTAATACTAAACAGCATAAAATTATTGCGTTCGCCAGTGGACAGACATTAGATAACAATTATAATTTTGATCCTGTAGTTTTTGCATGGAATATTGATCCAATGGCGCATAAATACCCGCATGCCTCCCCATATAACTTTGTTGAGAATAATCCGATCAGCCGCATAGACCCTGATGGAGCAGACTGGATATTATCAACTGGAAATAAAGTATATTGGTATGGTGGAAAATATGGTGATAAATCAAATTTACTTTCTGTTTTCAAAGCTACTTCCGGAATGGACAAGACACAGAAAATTACCACAATGCCTAATGGTACAAAAATAAAGGAAACCATGAGTACCCAACAGGCTAAATATCAGAAATATCCTCAGGTGGGGCCTACACCTGAAGGGAAATATAAAATAAATCTTAAACCAGATCCTGATAGAATTGCAGAAGCCGATCTGAAAACGGCAGATTTAAAAAGAAGCCCGGACGGCGGAATCGAAAAAATACCTAAATATGTTCCCAACCCTAACAAACCCGGCTTTGGATGGGAATACTCGGATTGGGGTGAAAATCGTGCACGTTTAGAACCTGTAAATGTTACAGGAGCAACACCGCAGGATAGAGATTTGAATTCATTCTATTTTCATGATTCGCAAAAAGGATATTCTCACGGTTGTACGGAATGCGAAACTGGTCTGTTTGATAAATTAAAAGAATATCGAAGTGAGGGTAATCAGGTAATAGAGGTAAAAATCCAATATCCGACTCCTGAACACAAAACAAATGGTGGAACCAAAAAAGAAACAACTAAAACTGCAACTAATGGCAACTAAACTTATATATATATTCCTGTTATTGGTAATTCCAGCTAATGTTTTCTCCCAGGTATTACCCAAGTTGACAATTACTGCTTCTCGTTTCGGAAAAGACAGTGTATCGTTAGAAATAAAAAATAATACCCAAACAAGCTCACTACGGTTTTCAATTTACAAACAGGTTTCCTATGGTAAAAAATGGGAAACAAATGTGTATGATGTATTCTGCAATCCATCGAATCCCAGTACGTCAATTCTAATGATTCCTCCCGGTGAGGTATTGAATTTGAATATATACTCTGATGGGGTGCTTTATACAACGGGAGGTTCAGAAAAAACCGGAAAAAGAATTGTGAAAATAGTTATGTATCGATACTTACTAAAGGCATCTATAGAAGGAGATGATGATAAAATTTGCTATTATTATTCAAATAAGGTACCATAATCTGGTATGAAATTCACCAGATTCATTTAAGGTAAAGGCTATCCTCAAAAGAGAATAGCCTTTATTTCTACGCTACTTTCAACTTATGCTTTGGAACAAGTATAGAAAGAGATAATGCTTCGCCAGACAACATTTTATCAATCTCTTCACGCTTGTAATACCCGTTATTGTTTTTATAAACTCCCGCCTCCTCGCACTTTTTAGCAAATTGTGTTCTTCCCAAATTGCAGTAAATCAATGCTTCTTCGGGTTTTAAAAATGGCTTGAAGCAAATAGCTATTGCCCGCATAGTAATCAATTCATCTCGCTTTATCATATCAACTTATTTTTGGATTAATAATAATTATGGTAAACTATATCGTAGAACTATCTACATTTAACTGCTATCGGAAAATTGAATAATAGTTATCGGTATTTCTAAACTCTTCATATGCTTTTCCATGAATTAATTTTTATCAAAAGTACAATGGTATAAAAGGCTCTTTCCTGTTTTGGGTAAGAAAATACTTGGTTATACTTAACAATCCCCAATTAGGACGAACATTTCCGATTTACACTTTTTATATGATTAACTCTCATAGAGCAACAAAGATACAACGGCTTAAAAAGTCACTTTAACACATATGCACAAACACGAACGATTTCGAACGTTTTGGTACGTTTTCGAACGATTTGATAAATGGTCTGTCCCGTCCCGATATAACTGCACAATCAAAGCATTCAGAAGGTTTCAGGTTATAGATCTGATCTGTTTCAAACCTGAAAGCGCACTGCAATTAGTGAAAAGCCCCATCAGACAAATCTCTCATTATATGCATTGTGGCACTATCTGGGTACGCGGGCACAAAGTTGAAGTCCCGTCTAAAGAATCTGACATCAGAAGACCTATCAGTGAATATGGGGTCTTAAAAGCTGAAATAGAGTGTTATCTGTTGCAAGATGTAAATCAGATAGCGTTTCCCACCATAATACTCCATCCTGGACATATTGTAGGCCCAGGTTGGGTATCTATTTAAATAAATGAGAAGAAAATGACACTATAACAAAAAAGAAAGGGCAACTTTATTGCTGACGTAATCTTACTATAAAACTTTTAAGATCAACAAAATAATCATAAGTCAAAGCTTACTGCTAGGGTTTAGTAACTTTTACCCAACAGAATCCCAGCCTTCACTGATAGATTTAGGCAACAGGGTCGGTCGTAGCCTTATACTAAGTCTGCCGAGCCATTTTTTATCCCTCACTAAATTCGGGCAATATCAAAACATAGAGGAACTACTGTATGATTGGTTTTCTTTTGACAGCTTTCAAGCCTCGTCCAGTGCTGAATATCAAGATATTATGCGACGTTATGGGGTGGTAGTGGCCAAACATGGCAAAAAGAACCATATACTTTCTAACGAATCCTTACTGTACATGCTGGAATGGGCGGTTACTGAGCCTAACATTGTTGATGCAGTTACACCGTCACCTGAAACATCGTTACCCTTGCTACAACTCGTGCTGCTGTTCAATGACAAAGCATTAAAGAATTTTGCACTTGGTCATCAATCCTATAAGACAGCGGACCAGGTCGATAGACTTCAAGCGATGGTACTTGGATTGAGCTTCCCGCAGAGTGACTTGCAGAATCGAAATTTTCCTCAGTTATTTCAAACACAAAATCATAAGCTCGCGCTTATGCTAGAATACATGGAGCGAACGCCAAAATATGAGAAGCTATATGCAAAGATGTTAGAGGATTTTCACTGTACTGATAAACTGGACTTATTTCAAGCTTTAGGTAAAGCAGTTGTCAGTGGAATTAACAAAAAAGGGGGCTGGACAATCTTAGAGGTGGCCCCTGGACCAGAGTATGAAAAACGGATCGACTTTTTAAACTGCCTTTCAATATTTCCTACCCAGGCGATTGTCAAAAACGAAACCGAGGAGAAAGAAGTAACACCGAATGACTTCAAAGAACTACGTAAAAAGCCATTACTACGTCTCGAAGAAGACAAATACCAGGTTCTTAATGAAATGTTTCTAACAAAGTTTGCCTACAATGGTGTAGCATTTCATTTATCAGGCATTGTGAAAGCTGAACCTAATATCTACTTATCTGGTGATTCCTTCCCTGGACATTGGCGCCAGGACTTCTCAGAAGGTGAATTAACCTATGGTGTATATCAAACCATATTCAACGGTCAACCCGCTGAATTGCTGACAGGTGAAATGTTTAAGCAAAAAGGGCTTATAGACAGCGAGCCAGACCACTTCACAAGGCGGGGAAACACTATTTTTCTAACCGAATCGAAGGACGTTTTTATACCAGCTGATGTAAAAATGTCCTACAGTTACGATAAGATAACCAGTACGCTTTCCCAAAATGACAAAGGCAAGCGGGATCGGTTTGGAAAAGCTGTTTTTCAACTGGCAAAGAATATTGGTCGAATGGCCAGGCATGAGTTGCCCGTAAACGCATATAATGTTGAGGATATCGAAGTGTTTCCTATTTTGTTGGTACATGATTCTCTCTACAGTGCCCCCGGACTGAATTATTGGGTCGAGAGGTTATTTCGAAAAGAAATGAGTGATCTTAAAAAACTACCTGAATTTAACAATGTTGTATTTCCTACGGCCCATCCTGTGACAATGATAGAGATCGATACCTTATTGCTGTTCCAGGACAACTTTAATAATGGCAGCCTTGACCTGGAGAACTTGCTACGTAAATACCATAAATATATTAATCAGCCTGCGGGCGCAATATCGTCACAAGCACAGGCGGAAGCCCAC
Organism: Chitinophaga oryziterrae; assembly: GCF_009758125.1. Taxonomy (GTDB): domain Bacteria; phylum Bacteroidota; class Bacteroidia; order Chitinophagales; family Chitinophagaceae; genus Chitinophaga; species Chitinophaga oryziterrae. The sequence goes on along the minus strand of NZ_WRXO01000013.1, from coordinate 107,091 downwards.
ATAACGAAAACTGCAGAACCGTTTTCAGATTTCGTGACAAAATATGTTCATCAACAGCTATTAGAGGTTGATGACAACACTTTCACACAGCTATTGGAAAAAATAGGATTGAAATAAGCATCAAAATGTGTCAACCAAAAGCAGGAGTGTGTCCCGAACATAATAACTCAACAGATTATGTGCAACTATAACAGAGATGGAGGCAGGCCCTCTGATAGCGGCTGACAGGAGCAGCTATCAAACCAGCTTAAGCTGCATTGGTTAAGAGCCATTGTAGTGAGCGTTAAGCCAAAAGGTTGTGGCATGACCACGATCAGGTAAGCATCAGAGAGGTGAACGCAAGTGAACCATTGACGAAGCATCGAAATTAGGAACTGACAACATCAAAACCGCTGTGTTCCTGTATCGGCGGGAAGAGTACAGCAGAAGACCTGTTTACTGGCTGTATGATGTTCGGTGTAGAGATGGCACGAATCTGAATGCAGGCTTTGTTATGGAACGGGAGAAACCATGTTTCCATGCTAAGGGAAAATCCAAGCAGAAATCCTGCAAGGCTGACACTACCAAAGGGGAGCATGGTGGCGGACTATAGCGTAGTAGTGATGAAGTTTCTGTAATGGGGATGGAGCGAAGGCTATAGCTCATTCGATCAAAATTGTTTTGACAACCACGAAAATGGGAGGATTAAAATGAGCGGATCAAAGTCAATACCCATCAGTAAACAGATGGTATGGGAAGCTTATCATAAAGTGAGGGCTAACGGAGGAAGTGCGGGTGTGGATGAAGAGAGCATTAAAGATTTTGATGCAAACTTGTCCAACAACCTGTATAAACTCTGGAACCGTCTCACTTCAGGAAGCTATTTTCCTCCTGCGGTAAAAGAAGTTGAGATACCAAAGGAGGGCGGTAAGGTTAGGAAACTGGGCATTCCGACAGTCAGTGACCGGATAGCTCAAATGGTTGTTAAAGACCTGATAGAACCAGGACTGGAGCCTGTCTTTCATAGTAGTTCTTTTGGGTATCGGCCCGGTAAAAGTGCACATAATGCATTAGAGCAGGCGACACACAATTGCAGAACGTATGACATGGTAATTGATCTGGACATACAGGCATTCTTTGACGAAATAGACCATGAGCTATTAAAGAAAGCGCTGGCGCGGCATGTGACAGAAAGGTGGATAATAATGTACGTAACAAGATGGTTGGAAGCACCGGTACAACAGAAAGACGGTATATTGAAACAAAGAACAGTAGGAACACCACAAGGCGGAGTAATCAGTCCTTTACTGGCGAACCTAATGTTGCACTATTGTTTTGACAAATGGATGCAATACCATTTTCCATTACTCCCATTTGAGAGATACGCAGACGACATCATCGTACATTGCAGAACACCGGAACAAGCCAGTTTTGTCTTAACCAAGATAACAGAAAGGTTCACACAATGTAAACTACGGGTGCATCCACAGAAAACAAAAATTGTTTACTGTAAGGATAGCAATCGTACAAGACGAAAACATCCTTTGATAAGTTTCCGTTTTCTTGGGTACACATTTATGCCCAGAGAATGCAAATCAAAACAAGGGAAGCGGTTTTACAGCTTCACACCAGCTATCAGCAAAGAAGCGGTCAAAAAGATCAATGATGAAGTGAAGGGAATGAAGCTGCATAGTATGGTACAAACCCGACTGGAAGTAATAGCAAGTATGCTCAATCCGAAAATAAGCGGATGGATCAACTATTACAGCAGGTTCAGGAAGTCTGCATTATGGAAAGTATTCTATGTATTAAATAGCAGGCTCTTTAAATGGGTGTGTTGGAAATACAAGAAATACAGAAGAAACCTTTATGGGGCAATCAACTGGTTAAGAAGACTAGCCCGAACGAATCCCAATCTGTTTGCGCATTGGAAGCATGGCTTTATGCCATGATTAAGGACTGATGAATGAGAAGAGCCGTATGACGGGAGACTGTCACGTACGGTTCTGTGAGAGGGTGGGGTGAAATTCCCCGCTCTACTCGACCGAGACACAGACGGGACAAAGACATATTGATTACGTATTGATTACCTATTGAAAACCATTTGATTTCCATTTGCCCGTGATTTGAAAATCATTGAAATAAGTTGGATACTATTAAAAAAATCATGATTTCGGATAATATAATGGTCATGATTATTCCTCTTACCTATCTTATTTGATAGTTTTTACCAAACCGGTGTATTGAATTTAGCCAAAATGGAAAAATTTTAGGCTGTATATCTGTTATCTGGGATGCGGACATTCTATTTTATATATACACATAATTGCATTCCCTATATTTGCAGCATTGCATGTTTTTTAAATAAACCCATTTTACGTTGAAAACAAAATTAGATCACTTACCTAAAGAAAAGCAAGACCTGATAAATAGTTTGACCAAGGTTATAGTGGAGAAAACTAATCCTGAAAAGGTGATCCTGTATGGAAGCCATGCTACAGGGAAATGGGTAGAGGACGAATATATGGAGGATGGGCGGCAATATGATTACAAAAGTGACTATGATTTCCTGGTAATTACGAAATCAGGAGAAAGACTATCGGATGCAGAAGTACAGGAAATCGTAGAAAGGCGAAGCGGCCTGAATGATCATATATCTGCAATAAGCCATGATATTGAATATGTAAATGGAAAGCTTTCTGATGGACAATATTTCTTTGCTGATATACAGAAAGAAGGGATATTACTTTATGATGCAGGTAATACAGCACTGGCAGAAAAGAGAGAATTAAGCCCTATTGAGAAGAAAACAATGGCCCTACAGGATTTTAACAATTGGTTTCCGAGGGCACAATCATTTCTTAAACATGCGAGAATAAGCTTGGTTGATAAAGATTTTAATCTTTCAGACTTCTTCTTGCATCAAGCGGCTGAAAATACCTACAACACGGTTATTCTTGTTTTTCGAGGCTACAAGCCTAAAACACACAACCTGGAAAAACTTAGAAGATATGCCAAACATTTCTCAAAAGAGCTTACGCTTGTCTTTCCAATGAGTGATAAGGATGAAAAGGATTTATTTGCACTTTTGCGTAAAGGGTATGTTGAAGCCAGGTATGATAAAAAATTCGTGATAACCGAAAAAGAGGTTAAACTCCTAGTTGAACGTTTAGAGAAAATGCAAGCAATTACTGAAAAGATCTGTATGGAAAAGATTTCCTCCTTTGACTAATGTTAGCTGTTCCTTTTCTTTTTTACCTTTCCGGGAGCGGCTACCTTTAATTCATTCTTCGGCGTTAATAATTCTCCAGCCTCAACCTCCAAAAAATCTGATATTTTATAAAGAGTGGCTACTTCTGGTTGGTGCGCATTAGTACACCATGTTGAAACAGTTCTGGTATTTACCCCCAAGTAATTAGCAAGCTCAATACTTGTTTTACCCTTTTTGGCTAATAACTCTTTGATTCTGTTGAAATTTGAATTATTCATTGGCTAAACATCATTTAAACTGCGTGTATATGCAAATATATACATGTTTAAACTAGTCATTTTCAGTTTAAAATGATACTATAAATGGATAAAATGATATTTAATATCTATTAAGTGATAAATAATTTGGTTTATTACTGATTATGTACTTATTTTGGATCTATCATTTAATTGCGTCCGTTTGCTGAACCTAGACCCTTCGCACGACTATGGATCGCATGTGTCATTTGCCGCGTTTAACTCCTTTTGGAATAGTAGCGCAGGTTCGCATTTATCCATAGTCAAGCATTGGTCTAGGGCTTAGCAACGGTAAATAGCGGCCTGCGTTTTTGTTTGCCCAGGCTCTCCAAACATCATTAAACTCAATTAACAGCATTCAAGTTGTTGGCTGAAAAGCCAGTAGGCATTTTATTGCCTGAAATTATATGAATCTACCTGGTTAATACTGCCCTCAGTATTGGCTTGCGGGGATATGTATTCCTATATACTTAAAATCCATTGTATCATGAATAATAACATCCAAATTAACACAAATGATTTTTCCACAATGACAACAAAGGTTTTACAGGAAAACATTCATAAAATCCACGTCTTCACGCATAAGAAGTGGGTAGTTTTAGACACGCTCAAAAACACTGTATCCGATAGCAAAATAGCTACGATTAAGCAGGAAATCGCAGATATGGATACACTTTTCTGGAATGGGGTACATGAACTGACCGAGCGGGAAGTACGAAGGCGAACATCTCTCCAGACATTCCCGGAACTCAATTTAATGCAGACCTTATATTCACTTTTCATCAGTACAGGAACAGAAAAAATGGATAAGGTTGCGGCTAATTATATTAAGGCCGTTAATCTATTAAGCCTTTTCAGTTCTTTATTCAGTATTGGGTGTGCCTGGTTGCTTTATTTCATGACAAAATCACTGTCATTATATTTTTTCGGGATTACCAGCTGCCTGTTGTTCTTTTCTATCCCTATACTTAATAACTATCGGTTTTATCGCTTCACCTATCCGGCCTTTATTACATTATGCTCCCTGCTGATTGCTGGTTATGGACTGGCTTTGCACAAAATCGTTCCTGCCATATTCCTGTTATGTTGCATCCTTTTCTCCGCTGTGTTTATCAGACATGCAAAACTGGTTGGCAGTCACATTGCCTGGGTAATACCGACACTGGCTATATCAGGGATATTATTAATCGCCCGGTATAAAAAACTGGCGCCTTTTGCTGATTTATCTGTTGCGGGAAACATGTCGGATGTATTTATTATTGCCCCGGTTATTCTATTACTTATTGTATTTCTAATGAATTACTATCGGGTGATATATCAATGGCTACTTCGCAATATAGTACGCCCTTTATTTGGCGAGGCCTATGGAGCCAATAGTATCATGCGTACAAAGAATAAGGACACTGCCTCCTCCTCTAAGAGATCCTTATTCGTTAATGCTAAAATACTTGTAATAGCTGACAATTATCCTGATCAGATTCCCATTGATACATACCTGCAAGAAATAGGGATACCCACCACCTTTTCAACTTGTAGTAGCCAGGATGGGTTAAATATACTGGATCACTTTAAACCTGATCTGATCATTGCGGGAATACAATTACCCGGTCCGGACGGCTTGGACATCATAAACAATATTCGGCAACATCCCATATCAAGCCACCTGCCACTGATCGCTATTTCTGAGAGTAACTTCCCGGAAGCCGGACGAAAGGCAATCGCTGCCGGGGCTGATGCCTACTTGTTTCATCCCATACAACCAACACAATTATCAGAAACACTTAACCTGCTGCTGGAATTGTAGCACCACTCTCGGCCTTTTCAGATCCCAAAACTCATCGCCTGATTTAATCAACAATTATAGCCGCTGAATTATCTCAGCCGGTACAGCATTGGTATGTCAATTTTCAACTTTTAAAAACTACTAAATACGTGTTTCATGAAAGCATACTTAATAAATATTACATTATTCGGTTTGATTGTGCTGATAAAGACCAGTTGCAACACCGATAATGCAACTGCCTATCAGACACCAGCTATTAATGTAAAGATCGCCTCCGTAGAGATAGGCTACCAACAGGTACAATTTCACTACAGTGGCTCCATTGAAGCCAGGCATCTTTCAACCGCCGCTTTTATAGTTCCAGGTCGCATAAAAGCGGTCTGTGTGCAAATAGGAGATTTTGTAAAGCAGGGAGACGTTGTAGCCCTTTTGGAAACAACTCATTACAAAACGGCGTTAGCAATAGCCACGACTGAATTGGGACAGGCTCTTGATAATTATACCCGGTCGGCAGAACTATATAATAAAGGGAGCTTACCATCTGTAGATTATGTCAGGGTATCTAACCAGCTGGATATTGCCTTAGCCAAACAGAAAAACGCATCTGCTGACATGGCAGAAACAATACTCCCTGCTCCTATGAAAGGAGTAATCACCGGTTGTTCGATAGAAAAAGGTAATGTTGTTACTAATGGAACCAATGCCATAAGCATAGCATCTATCGACGAAGTGTTTGCCACTTTTACAGTGCCTGAACAGGAAATATCCCAGCTCAAAAAACACCAAAAGGCAATGATTACCGTTCCTGCACTTTCTGCTGAATATGAAGGAGAAATCGAGATCATCAATCCGGTCGCTGACCCGGTGAGTAAAAGCTATACCGTCAAAGTTCTTTTGCATAATTATACCCATCAGTTATTACCAGGGATGCTTGGCACCATCTCCATGAGTGTCAGTAGTAAAACACCCGTAATGACCCTTCCTGCAGATGCAATATTAAAGGATACCACAGGCCGTACTTATGTTTATGTCGCAGATGAACAATGGACCGTTACCCGCAAATGGGTTGAAACGGGATCCTTCTGCGGTAAGAATATTATTATCACAGCAGGCTTGTTCGCCAACGACTTAGTGATCGCATCTGGTCAGCAAACCCTTAAAGACGGTGATCCAATCAGATTCTAAATCCCTTGTGTTGATCATTCTCCCAATAATAACTAATTAAAAAAACGACCATGCAACTTATTATAGCTGCCATGAAACACTGGCAGGTTACTATTACCATAGTATTACTACTGGTACTGTCAGGCATATACTCCCTATTGACGATGCCCAGGGCAGAAGACCCGACAATCACTATCCGGCAGGGACTCGTCATCGCCCTATATCCCGGCGCTGATGAAAAGCAGATGGAAACCCAAGTGACTGATCAGTTGGAAAAATATCTTTTCAGCTTTGAACAGGTACGTAAAGCAAAAACCGTTGCTACCACAACAACCGGACAGGTCATGGTAATGGTGGAGTTACAGGAATGGGTACAGGATACCCGTCAATTTTGGAATACCCTGCAGCAGGGATTAAATAATGCACTTCGTCCTCAACTACCTTCCGGAGTGATTGGTCCGATAGTAAATACAGATTTCGGTAATGTAGTCACTCATATGATCACTATATCATCTCCCGACCGCAGTTATGCTGAGTTAGAACAGTACGCGGATAAGCTGGAAGATGGCATTAAAATACTACCAGCAGTAGCACAGATCAAACGTTACGGCGGACAACGGGAGCAAATTTATGTTACCATCCCCGATGAGAAGTTATATCGTTACAAATTTGATCTCACTCGAATTGCCCAGGTACTACAGGCACAGAACCATACAGGCAATAGTGGTAATATCATGCTACCGGCTCTCAATGTACCATTATACACTGGTGGGCAGTATAAGGATATCCCTGCCATCCGTGACCAGGTGATAGACATAGGACCAGATGGCCAGATAGTCCGGTTAAAGGATATTGCCCGTATAGAAAGACGCTATGAAGAACCGGTTTCATTCATCCAATCACAGGATAACAAGGTGGTGATGCTTGCTATTACCATACAGCCAGGCAATAATGTGGTACAGTTTGGGCATACATTGGACAGGAAGTTACAAGAGATTAAAAAGCAGTTGCCATCTGATGTAGCAGTGAATACCATCGTCAATCAATCTCAGTTTGTAGCTTCCACTATCCGGCACTTTATGAGCGAATTTACAATCGCCATTATAGCTGTTATGGGGGTTGTCATGATTATGTTACCCTTGCGGATAGCAATCATTCCCGCCCTGGTTGCCCCCATATCCATTTTTATCAGCATAGGCATATTGGATATGATGGGAATTGCACTACACCAGGTAACCCTGGCGGCGCTCATTATCTGTCTGGGGATGGTAGTGGATGATGCGATGGTCGTAGTAGACAGTTACCTGGATAAACTGGATAGTGGTACTGACCGCTGGACAGCAGCATGGCTGTCTGCCTCTCAGTTAATGCTACCGGTTGTTGTAGCTACAGCAGCGATCATATTAGCCTTCCTGCCCCTGCAATATTGCCTGGGAGGACTGGCCCGTGAGTTTATGGCTCCATTACCGGTAAGTGTTGCCATTGCACTCATTACATCACTGACAGTTGCCTTGCTTTTAACACCCCTGATGTGTTATACATTTATCCGTCAGGGATTGAAAAAAACAGATGATCACATACCCGCAGGAAAAACATTGCTGACTAGGACACAGGCGGCTTTTAACAAAGGAGTGACAATCTGTTTCCGGTATCCCCGTCTTACTATAACAATGGGTGCATTATCTGTGGTATCCGCTGTACTGATGGGCATCCACGTAGACCAGGAACTGTTTCCTACTTTTGAACGGACACAATTCAACCTGGAAATATGGTTGCCTCCCAACACTCCGCTACAAACCACTGCAGAAGCCGTAAAACAGGTGGAACAAGAACTACAGGGAGATAAGCGGATCGTTAACACATGCAGCTTTATAGGGACATCTGCACCACGCTTCCAAGTGACATATGCCCCGCAATTTCCACGGGAGAACTATGCACAAATCTTTATCAATACAGTCAGCGAAGCGGCTACAAAAGAAATGGCGGAAGAATACCTCCATAAGTTTGATCACTTTATACCTGGAGGATATGTGCATGTGCGACAACTCAGTTTTAACCAAACCGTTGCTCCGGTGGAAGTAAGGATTACCGGACCGGATATAGACATCTTACAAAAAATAGCAGGACGCATAACCCCGATACTGGAAAATACAGCAGGTACTAATTGGGTTCGTACCGATTATGAAACAAACTATGTTGCTGCAACACTTTCTCCTAAAACGGAAGAAGCAGCCCGTTTGGGCGTCAGTAATGCTGCCATCACCCAAACACTACAAGCTGGTTTGAAAGGATGGTCTGTGTCTACCCTATGGGAAGGCGATAAGCCGGTAGACATACTACTGCGACTGGAAGAAAACAACCGCAAAGATTTTAACAAGTTGCAGAATGTGCATGTAACCAGTCAGTCTGGCAATAAAGTACTATTGCGGGAGGTGGCTACACTTGCTCCTGCGTGGCACACCACTAATATTATTCATCGTAATGGCCTGCGTACCCTCACGGTGATGGCAGAAGCACAAAAAGGCATAAAGGCGGCAAAGATTATTGCTGCTATCCATTCACAAATAGACCAATTGCAGCTACCTGTTGGCTATCAGATTACTTACGGCGGAGAAGAGGAAGCAGTAGCAGAAAATCTCCCTCCCATGATCAAGGCTCTTACCATAAGCATGTTGTGCATCTTTCTGTTGTTATTGTTCCGGTTTAAATCATTTGTCAAAGTACTGATCGTGTTATCCACCTTTCCGCTGAGTTTACCGGGTGCTATGCTGGGGTTATTGATTACAGGCAACCCGATCGGTTTCACCGGATTTATGGGGATTATCAGCCTGATCGGAATTGTAGTTCGTAACGGTATTATAAAAGTGGACTATGCGGATGAATTAGTAAGGGAACAGGGGTATTCACCCCAGGATGCTGCAATGGCCGCTGCTAGTAGAAGAATGCGCCCGATCTTTCTGACCTCACTCGCAACAGCAGTTGGTGTTATACCTATGATCCTGGGGAAATCTCCACTCTGGTCACCATTAGCCAGTGTGGTGGCTGTAGGTTCCTTGGTATCCATGCTGATGACATTGTTTGTCGTACCGGTATTATATGCCCGGTATGTTAAACCGGAGAAAAGCATATCACCAGATACAGTACCACCTTTGCATAGATCCTACTTTAAATGGCTGCCATCAGTAAATAGTAAAATGATGCTTTTTTTAGTTGTGCCGTTGTCCGTATTCTTTCCTGCTATTGCGCATTCTCAAAGTGTAATCACATTAGAAACCTGTAAACAACAGGCTCTCCTTCAAAACAGGCAGCTCACCATGTTGCAGGAAGAAGTATACGTAGCACAGGCGACCAAGCAGCAAGCCGGGGCTGCTGCAAAGCCCAAAATAACAATGGGTATAAATAGTTTTTATGTAGGAACGCCATTGAATAGGATATTGCCGGAATATGGGATCTATAGTAATGCAGGTATCAATCAGCCTATATTTGTCGGAGGAAAAATAAAGCTCAGTAGCCAGGTTGCACAAAAAACATTGGAAATAACGTTGGAACAAAAAGAGGCAGGTACTGCGGAAGTACTATATGCTACCGAAAAAGCGTACTGGCAAGTGGTTGCTGCACAGGAAAAAATAAAATTAGCACAGCAATCCAAACAACAGGTAACAGCACTCTATAATGACCTCGTCAATGCATACCAGGCAGGGATGATTTACAAAAATGATCTGCTCCGCGCTGGGGTGCAGTTAAATGAATGTGATTTACGTCTTACACAGGCCGGAAATAACTTAATACTTACCTGTCTATCGCTGGCACAAATAACCGGATTAGATAATAGCGTAGATTTTTCTGTAGCAGATACCGTCAACGACACCTTTACGCCAGTAATCCCCGAAGACATCCTGCAAACTATCAATGGGAATGCTGCCTGTAAGATCGCTGAAAAGAAGGTAGGGATAGCCGTGCTGGAAGAAAAATTAGCAAAAGCTGATTTCAGTCCAGCTATCAATGCCAACATCAGCGGAATTTATTTTGCAGGAAAAAATAGTGGTAACATGGGAGTAATTCCTCAACCCTCATTTTTATCAGGTTATGGTGTGATAAATATCCAGATACCAATTTTTAGCGGGGGGCTGAAGAGGCAACAAATGATCTCACAGCAACATAAAACCAGGATATTACAATTGCAATCATCGGAAACCAAGGAGCTATTGGCAATAGAGCTACAACAGACATACATTGGACTAAATGAAGCCGCCAAGCGGGTAAAACTGGCCAGCGCTTCATTAATCCAGGCAGGTGAAAACCTGAGATTATGCAATGATCGGTTTAAAGCAGGAACCGTTACAGGAAAGGATGTATTAGACGCGGAGCTATTATGGCAACAGACTCATACTGCTCTGATTGACGCGCAGATTGCCTACAGGATGAGAGAAGCGTTACTTAAGAAAATCACCAGCCATTAGTTGTTTTAACTGCTAAAAAATAGTTAGTAAGTGTAAATTATTAGTGTTTGGTAAGTTCAAATGATCAGTGTAACACTGAAAACTTGAACATCTCTATATTAATGCTGTCCAAAATCATATATATAGTGTTAACTTGACCTAAAGGTTGATGCGCCATCTCTAATTGTAAGGTAAAACAAAGGGGAAACTATCTCAACGAATCTATCTTTTTATTAATGTAACATTTGGCTTCCAGGCTTACTTTGGAATCCTTTTCTCCAATCAATTCCCACCATTCCAAAATCAGGGGAACCACGGGATCGTCGGTGATATTTAGCATTTCGTTATTTGTAAATTTATTTTTGTCTTGTTGTGTCAATATGAACTTGAACCATTTAGGTTGATATCCATTAATAAAGTCTTTACTTTTGAGATCAAGATTAACAGTGCCCAATAGACCATAAGCATTTTGCCTTAAAGCACGGTGGCCGAATTGGCCTTTCAATTCATAATAGTAGCCTTCTATTTTTTGCGTTTCTAACAGCATGATTTGCCCTATGTCGCCTGGATTCCCCCAAGCGGCAAAACTAGCTGCTATTTCCATAGCATCAGTCAGATCCAGCAAGTTAGTATCGAATCCATAATGTTGAAAAATGCCTGCGAGATAAACGTCAATTTCTGCTTCGTAATTTTCTTTAGAAACAACGCCAATGTCATAAATCGCTTCTCTAAGAAAATGATATAAGCTATGTTCCTGATATTGATACGGTAAAAAAGGATGTTGCCCTGTTAATAAGTAATTTACGTCATCAAAGAGTGGTTGGCCTTGAAGATTCCTGCTATAGGTAGTCGAGGAATTTGTCCAATCAATCGTCCGTTCGCCACGATATAAAAATTGGGGTACAGGCTTATTATTCCTCCCAATCGTTTTTTGTGGATATTCCTTTTTTAAATATTCAACCAACTCCTGAAGTGATGTCGCAATTCTTTCTTTAAATAAAATGTTGATCATATCGCCGCCATGTTTCAAAATTTCGTTGTCTTTCCATTTTTGATGGCTAAAGATCAGTGTTTGCTTAAGGCTTTCAACCCTGTTTTCTTTGACATCTGCTTCGAAATATTCCTTTTTGCTCTCAAAAACAGCATTGCTGTATTTGGAATTGCTGCTTCTTGAAATAAGGCATAAATTCCCAAAGTTATCTAAATTGTGGACGTGGTGATTATGATCAGTGTCTGGCCTTTGTGGTGCGACATGTTCGACAGAGTTGTTTTGCCGGAATCGGAAGTTATTAAAAACGCCTGCATTTTCTTTAATTTGGATTAGCACTTCATCACTCACGTAACTTTTATCATATGTCGAATCATTTAATGCCTTATAAATTTGCCAAAGCCGAAAGTCTAAATAATTGAAAAGGTAGATCGGAGTGTCGGTACCATTTTCCAGGTTTTTGCTTGTCTGGGAAAAGATGTCCTGGCTAATTTTCAGTAACGCTGAATTAAATGTGATTTCATCTTTTGCCGGGCTTTCTTTGAATAATGCTAAAACTGTTTGCAGCCAGTTCTTATAATTATTACTTGTAAACGATGCCTGGAACATCGATTGCAACATCACTATGGGCTGTGTATTATCAAAAACATTTAAATAATTTCCTTTTATGAATTTTAATATCTTCCAGGTGGAACCAGTTGCTTCTTCTTCCCGTTTGATGATATAACGGTCAAAAATGGTGCGATAATAAATAAGATCATTGATAAAGTTGATGGCGTTTGGCAATGCCCGCTTTTTCTTATTGTCGCAGCCAAATTCATGCAACAATCTTTTGTCGTCCAGTGATACGCTGTCATCTGATAGATGCAATCTTAGCACATGAAGTAGAAAGTTAGGAAAATTGATAATTGATTGATACCTAGTCTCCGGCGAGACGTCCTGTTTCTTATCTGCGTTGTAGAGGTAGGGCTCACCTAGAATAGTCATTAACTCGTTTTTGCTATCTTCTACAATCGTCGTAACTGTGTCCGCAGTGGTCATTAAGTAGTCCTTGGGGATCTCGTTAAGACTAGGGCCAAAGATATTTGTCTGTATATCCCCGGTAAAGCAAGTCTGAATGTATCTATCCATCTGTGAGCATGCATCCCATGCTATTGCAAATGCTTTCCTTGTATTTTCATCCTTATATTTCAGTGTGCCTAATAATGTAGCTTTTAAAATCTCATGCGGTTCCAACTGTTCCCCACGATTGTTCATGATCTCAAAATATTGGTTGAGATTTGTTTTTTCAGGCAGGGGAATGCGAATGACGCAAACATTATCATAGAGATAGCTTATAAATTTTTCAACTTTTTCAACGGCTTCATTTTTATTAAGCACTCTGAAAAAATGAAGAATATCCTTAATGCCGTTTGCAAGCGATTTCGTTTTCCCTGGGCGATCATCAAATGCAAATATTTCGTCAAAGCTTATCAAATATTTTTCAATAAGGTCTCCGGATGGAACTCGTCCTTCAAAGTTCAGATTCAACTCTTTCGCGACCAGGGGCTGGTTGGGAAATAAGTGCTTGACTGTTAAATTTATCAAGGTCAGCGTCGTATGACGTTGTTGGCCGTCGATAATTTCATAGTCTCCATTACTTTTTTTTGATACAACAAGATTTCCGATAAAATATTTGCTCTGAGGATCTTCAGTACACCGTTGCAAAATATCATTTAATAACTGCTCAATCTCAATATTTGTCCAGGCATACGCTCTCTGGTAAAGCGGAATGATGTATGATCCATTATTCAGTAAGCTGCTGACATTTAAAACTTCAGGTTCAAGTTCGTTATTTACCATTGAGTTCGATCAAATCTAAATTTTCATTAATAAATATTGCTCTAACCGAGGTGATTTTTTTCTTTACTTCACTAAGTCTTAATCCATCACGTATCACGGATAGTTTTTCGGGATTTAAAGTTTCTTGCATTAAGCGGAAAACATTATTTCTTTCCTTGTGTACATACGAATTACTACTCAGATATCTGACACTTATATTTTCGATTCTCTGTTTGTAAGCCCACATGAAAAGCAAAGGATAGTTCTGTTCAAATTCACTCAGTCCGAAGCGGTCAAAATAGCACATAACAGCTGATTTATATAGAATCTTTGTGTATTTATCCCCCGCCCTGTAATCTTCAGGGTATTCGCTATGTTTATTAAACTCGTGAAAAGCTAATGATATAGTGCCATCAAATAAATGTTTTTTCATTTGATGATAATGGCCGATCATTTCGAAAAACCTTCTCCCATTAATGATTACCTGATTGATTTGAAATGGATAAGTGACAGTTTGTGTATTAGAGAATGGAAAGAACTGTTCATTAAGTTTATAAGGAATAAGATAAGAGTAATCTGGAGACTTATCTAAATTGGATCCTTTAAATTCGTCAATGTCATCCTTGGTGAAAGGACCTGCGTGCTTTCCCCTCGACCATAATCTTATCCTATAAAGGTAAGTGCCAATCAGACTCTTCAAGCTGTCTTCACCAATCTCATCCCAGATATTAGCACAACATCGCTTTTCATCCGGTTCTTTACCTTCCATTTCCCTCAAATGGAAGGCTTTCAACAGGTCAGTTGGATCGAGCGCCTTGCCTCTTGAATTTTGAGCGTCAAAAAATTGAAATGCATCCGCTAAGTTATTTAGCTGAATAGTTACTGCTTCGCATTGCGTGAGCAGGTAGTTTTTGAATTCATTATGTTCCTCAGGAGATAACCTGGCAACCCATTGGGCTATGGCGAACTGATTTGCCTTTATATTCTTCTGAGATTCCACATGCGCAAATTTTGCGTTGAGCAATGCAGGCACGAGATCGCCAAGTTCATAAAGAATTATTATTAAAGTCGTAAGTCGCTGCTGCCCATCAACGATATTAAGAACTCCTTCTCCCTCTTTTTCAAAAATAAAAGTTCCTATCCGATAAACAGGCTGGGTCCTTATCGCGAATTCAATATCATTCAGTAATTGCAATACATGTCTGACTTGCCATTTATATGGCCTTTGATAAGTAGGAATTGTCAGCTGATTGAGGTTCACAATTTCGCCTATTGGCTTAACGTCAGTGATAGGTTTGGACATGGCGGCAAATTTAATAAAAAATCTGGAAAGCCATTTTGCTTAGCCTTTGACAAATCAATTAAAACTTCATTTGACAATATCTTATCAGTTGACCCTGAATTGAGGATAAGCGTTACCTCGACTGCTACAATAGTCGTCTTAATTCAATACCTAAACCATTGAACCTTGTGTCAAATTGACTAATACAGGGGTCCTTTGATGATCTTTCTTAATAACAACTATGTCTTTAGTTTCTAACAGTCTACAAATAAGCAGCAATTAACGTATATTTAGTAAGAACTTAATAAAATATAGATTTATGGGTTATAATGATCATATTGATTTCGAATTGCATGTGGCGATTCAAGATCTCATAGATGAGGGCTTAATAGATGATAAAATGGATGCAGCCGGTGTGGCCAGGCAAGTGATCCATTCAGGTTATGGTTCACTTTCTCTGAAGCAAAAGGCCCTTTACGATGCAGTTATCATCCCAAAACTTGAAAAAAGAGGAGGGGAAATCGAAATTATCCAGAGATTAAATTCTTGGCCGGAATAAACTATGATTTTATTAGTAGTTATAATAAGCCTTTCTTATATGGACTATGATTTTAAAAGGTGTACTTCATTATATAATTTCAGATATTAATTTTATTTTTTCAAATAATTTCCCAAATCTGAAAGGATCTGGAGCATTGGGGCATTTTTCTACCATCAAAAACATAAGAAGGTTTATTTTCAAGATCATAATAAAAATTCTGAGTAGACCAAACGGACTTCGTGAAACTCAATATATAACGCAGTTTAGATATTTTATCTTTAATGAAAATGTTACCTTTCAGAATTAAAGCCTTATCCCATGTTTATTACTTCACACAATGGCAAATGAGATCACATTAGCTAAAATATCTCATTTGGAAGATATTATTAAGTTATGGGGTGGAAACCGTGCCACCCTTGGGCTTATGCCTAGAGATGCCTTTATAGATAGCATTAAAAAGAACTGGGTTATTATAGCTCGAGAAGATGGCTTTGTGACGGCGTACTTATTATTTCGCTTTACAAACAGAAATCAAACCTTATCCATTGTTCATTTGTGTGTAGACAAGGACTCCAGAGGTAAAGGACTTTCTTCCAAACTTATTGACAAGCTTGTTGAACTATATAAATCATCAGCACGGGGAATTAAACTCAGTTGCCGTAGTGATTATTTACATGCTATTGAATTTTGGAAAAGATATAATTTTCAACCCAAAGGGAGGCAACCCAGCCGGGGCAGCAACCAGAATGTCCATTTGATCATCTGGTGGTTTAGTTTCGGGAAAAATGATTTGTTTTCTTATATCGAGACAGACAAAATAAAAGCCGTATTAGACTTTAATATTATTGCCAAACTTCGGGATTTAAATATAAACGATGATTGCTACGAAGAAGTCGCCCATCTCCAGAATGACTATTTAGTTAGTGACGTAGAATATTTTCAAACTTCGGAAACCATAAGCGAAATTTTCCGGGATCAAAACCAAGAACGGAAAAACCGGAGTACTGCTTTTATCAGAAATTTTCCAGAATTAAATATTCATAAACCCAGCATCAACGACCTGGAAATCCAACTTCAAGGTATTATCTCCGGTACTTCAGATAACGATAGGTCTGACCGGCGGCAAATTGCGGAGGCTATTCTCTCAGGGTTTCCTTATTTTATTACTCTTGATGAGGGTATTTTAAAAAACAAGGCGCATATCAAAGATAAATATCAATTAAAAGTACTGAAACCCTCTTCGTTGTTCTTGGAAATAGATGTTTCTACAAATGCGATTGATTATTTCCCAAGTAAGCTCTCAGGTAGTAACTTTTCTATTAAAAAGGCAACCGCAGATGAAAGTGACATACTTTCATCCTTTTTTCTCAAACACGGGGACGGCGAAAAAAAGAATGATTTTAGTATCTGTATCAGTCTAATTTTAAAAAATACGGGTACGTTACTATTGATTAATGAAGGTAATGATCAGGTTGGATTAGTGGGCCACTATGATAAGGATAACATGGTAATGGTTCCGTTGCTCAGGACTAAGCAATACAATCTACGTCAGACAATATTCATGCAAAATACTTATGACCTGATCAATCATGCCATAAAAAGAAATAAAGAATTTATTATTGTGACAGATAAATTTCTGACTCCAATAGAAATTTCTATTTTAGAATCTTATGGCTTCTATCCTCATAAAAAAGGCTACATCAAGGGGGTATACAATAAAATTTGCCCCATCCAGAATTTAGAATCCGAGTTAAGTGATGCTGTAAAACATATACCTCAGTTATCCCTTGCTTTAACAAAATTCAAAGATGAACTTTCTGAAACTGCAATTATTCTAAATACATATTTCTTGGAAAGACAGCTATGGCCGCTAAAAGTGATGGATACCGAAATACCTTGTTTTATCATCCCGATAAAACCAGCTTACGCCAGGGAATTATTTGATGCAAAGGCCGCAAAACAAGATTTATTCGGTTCACAGCCACAATTGATTTGGAATAAGGAGAACGTATATTATCGAAACCTGAAGCCAAACATTGAAAAGTTTCCAGCTAGGATTCTTTGGTATGCCAGCCAAGATGGTCAATCAAGCCGACAAATGTCTTTGGTTTGTTCCTCTTATTTAGACGAAATTATAATAGGACCTGCAAAAGATTTATTCAAAAAATATGATAAGTTTGGAGTGTATTCTTGGGATAAGCATATTAAACCCTTAGCCCAAAATGACCCTTATAAAGACATTAAAATTTTAAGGTTCAGTAACTCAGAACCTTTTGAAAATGTTGTAACTTATAAAAAAATTAAAGAAATACTTAAGTCCAGGGGAGAAAAAGACAATAACTTTCAATCGCCATTAAGGATTACAGCCTCGACATATATCGAGTTATATTGTATAGGGAAAGGAATAAAATTGAACAATGAGTAATTTGATTTTGATATCGATCAAGAGTAAATACGTAGATCAAATCCTATCGGGGCATAAAACGATAGAACTGCGTAAAGCTATGCCCAAAGCTACTAAAGGTGATATGATTATCATTTATACCACAAAACCCGTTATGGCTGTAACTGCTATAGCTATTGTCGGCAACATCATAAATTGTACACCAGCCGAAATGTGGCGCGATTATAAAAATAAGATAGGAGTAGATAAGAAAAGCTTCAATGAATATTACAAAACAGCCACCAAGGCAATTGGTATAGAACTTGAAAATGTCTTTAAACTAGATGCGGAGATCCTTTTAAGTGCTATTAAATTAATTAACCCGCAATTTTCCCCGCCCCAAACTTTTAAATATCTCAATAAATTTACCACGCTTCGCGAATATAAAAGCCTTAGGAATAATTAAATAAGTATGCTTTGATGCATTCTAAGCTTTATGAAAATTATTCATTAAAAAATAAATGTAGTTATGGAGCTAAAAAATATATGGGGGGGGTATTTTATATTATTAATTAATTGGTTTACAGAAGAATCTAACAATATAAAAAACTTTTTCCATTGTTGTTTCTAATCAAAGCCTGATAAGTATCAATTTCAGGACCAGCTAAATTTATAGCATACTCGATACCAAAGATTGCTATAACAAAAAACAACTCATTAGCATCTGAATAGTGAAAAGTATATTCATGCAACACTTCATATGTTTCTCCGTTTTCTGCTATAAATGTAAAGTCTGGAGGATACAGTATTCTTTGGCTATAATGCCATAACTTGATCTTTGCTGGTCCATAGCGCACATAGGATCTCAAGGGTTCCAGTTCGGCTTTATCAATTATTTCAGTTTCCCAACCGTCAACATTAAGTATTTTTTGGGTCAAAGCCTCTATTGCCATTTTCCCAAGCAAACGCGACAGTGGTACATTTTCTAGAACTGGCTCAATATGGTGGGGAATATACAGTTTATTAACTCTTCCTTTTACAATTAAGTCAACAATCTCAGACTTTGGAATATCAATAAACACTCCTGAAGGTTCTCGGTAAATTTCAACATTGCCTCCTTCGGGATGAACTATAAAACCTGTTGAAGGTATTACTCTTCTTTTTTTTGAAAGCACCCCCTGCGCGGA
The DNA here is from genome assembly GCF_009758125.1 of Chitinophaga oryziterrae. Taxonomy (GTDB): domain Bacteria; phylum Bacteroidota; class Bacteroidia; order Chitinophagales; family Chitinophagaceae; genus Chitinophaga; species Chitinophaga oryziterrae. The sequence goes on along the minus strand of NZ_WRXO01000013.1, from coordinate 88,017 downwards.
TCTAATAAATTTAAAATATTCTTGACTTAATAATTGATTTTCAATCTTGATAGCAAAATATGAATTACATTGATCACAGACTATCCCCTTAGGTAATATGTGCTTTTTATTACCGAGGCTTTCAGGAATAATGTGCTCCACACTAGTGGAGTTGTCAGAATTTTTCTTACAGAAAATACAATTCATATATCTATCATATTTGAATCAAAGAATTGCTCTACTTTAAAATTGTTACCTATTGGGTGAAATATCCAACAATGTTGGGCTGTATTATTGAATACTTCCAAATTTTAATCCTACATCCTCTTTAATAGCCTCGATTATTCCCTTTAAGTCTTTAGTTGGAAAACGTTTAATATAGTCAAAAAACACCCATCTTAACCTGGCTGTGATAATAGGAAAGCTGTAAGTTAGCTTAATGTTTGCCCTCGAATTAAACTTACCTCCATGTTGAATAAAATTTCTCTGTTCATAGGCTTCTTCAAGTAATGAATAATAATAAGAACGCTGAGTTTTAATCCAATTTTTGGTGCTATATGTTTTCAATTCTCGGAATGCGTGATGAAAAAAAACACTAGTAATTCTATTTTTCAAGTCCTTAAAGTCCAATTCTTTTCTGACATAAGCGGTTTGTTCTTCAATTGTTATACCTATATCTTTATGATTGGTATTCAAAACATGAATCGAGTTCCGCAAATATTCATAAATCTGGGGATACCGGAACTGTTTTTCATGCAATAGAATCGCTCCTGATACGTAAGCCTTTACTTTTTTGTCAGCCGTTCCATCTTTCAATAACGCTTCAAGATATTGCCATAGACCGGCAATGTCATTTTTCCCTCTAGCTTCTACGTAACTTTGCTCTAATTGAAGAAATTTCTCTTTTGCAGGGGAAGGATTTCCATTAAAAAATTGATAAGCATTGTCCTCCAGTTTGATGCGCTCAAATTGATTTATTTGGATCTTTCCTGAGAGGTCCCCGAAGAAATATCCATAATTGATCCTGTCCTTGGAAAAAAAATAATTGGATCTGTTGACCATTAAACTTTGGCCAAGTACCTGGTTAATGTATTCTATAGTAAAATTAAGAAGTTTAATCGCCTCCCGATATGCTCCATTATAAGTGACACTTTTTACCCTTACCTCAGCAATTGAGTGCTCAGAACTAGACAAATAACCTTTAACAAGATCATCCATGGAATTATTGATGGCATCTTGCAACACTTTTTTATCGGGATGGTTGGCCGGGAATAATGAAGTATCTCCAAAATTGAAAACATAATCTAAGGGTAAAGTTAATCCTTCAATTTTAAAATTAACGTCCCAATCAAAGGCTTGTCTGTTTGAAAAACTATTGATAGCATCTAGCGTTTCATGAATGGTTTTCGTATCAAAAAATCCCCTTTTATCATCATCATTATATAAATGCCGAGGGTACGGAAATTTTGTAAAATCGTTAGTCATTATTTCCTCAAAAAGTTCCTGCGCCTGATTTTTGCTACCACGGATCATAACGATCTCGGACGCAAGTAGCCGGGTATGAAATATAATCTCCTTAAGATGGGCATCGACAGGACACTCACAAAGGACAAAATGTTTTATGGTATCCACTGCCTTTTTCAAAAAGTTATGTTGTAATTCCTCTCTAAGATCTTTTAAAGAATGAATAATATCAGGGAAACTAGTTTTTATAAATTGGTACTTATATCCTGACGCAATCCAGGAATTATACTTCTCTATCACTGGAGCATATTTCGAAAATGTCTCCATGTACGCTTTGGGATAGGTTTTTAGCTTAAAAAAGTGGTTTTTTAAATATATAACGCTTTTTTCAGTATTGTTATATTCCAACTGAAAAATAATCTTGTCTACAATTGAATGTGGATTATCGAGTTCAAATGTAGAGATCACCCCCGCAAATTGTACATAGTATTTATAATAATCCACGAACAAGTTTAGCTTCCTTTCTTGCAAGGGGTATTTTTGAAATTTAATTCGATTAAGTCCTGACTGCATATACCATTATGTTGTTCAAGATAATATTGCGTCCTCTTTAATGCTCGGTTTCCAAATATAAGCAAAAAGATAGAAGGTTTTAAAAAGCACTTTTATGAACATTCAACAAACGCTAAACAAGAAAGGACATAAAATTCATTTCTATTATGATCTGGCACACGGACCGGGACAACGCCCAACTACCTACATTTTTATTTATGCTAAACCCAATAGTCAAGAGCGGAAGAACTTCAATGAGGAAACGCTTAAAATTCCGGAAACAAAGAAAAGCCAGTTAACCATAGAACAACGAGCTATAGGTACCTCTATTATTCCGGCTCATAAGTTCAAGGCAAATTTCATTGAATATTTCGAGGAGTACATCAAATTAAATAAAAGAGAAGGAAATTGACATCTGAACTGTTCCCTTAGCAAATTTAAAGAGTTCATAAGAAATGATTTTATTTTTCCGGTTGATATTACGGAGAACTTTTATAAGCGGTTTCGTAGATATCTGATAAACTTACTAGTGAAACACGGGCAAACTATTATGCCCTTTTTAAGTGGGTCGTAAAGACGGTCCTCCAGGGAGGCATAACAGTGTCAATAGCTTTAATTGCAGTACTAATGCCAAACCTATTACCTTGTACTTGCATTTCATCATCATTCACGTAGATCAACTTTCCAAGGCCTGTATAAAGAAAAAATACAAACTAGTTGGTATTGTCCACTTGTCTAAATTTAAGCATCTTTATTACATATATTATGGCAAAGGCCCTTCAGAAGCGGAATTTATTAATGTAACAATTCCAAAGCTTAAACTGCTTCTATTTCTACCTATTTTATTTTTAATCTTAAATTTATTAATTTATGAAAAGAAAAGTAGTATTAATGGGATTCGCCTTAATTGGGCTTTTTATTGATAAGTAATTATACGCACGCCCAGAGTAAAGCAGATAAGGAAAAAACAGCAAATGATAGGGCGAGGACAGAAAGAGATAACGCAGCTCATGCCAGAGATAAGGGTGATGTCAAGGGGGCTGAAAAGGCTGCAAATAGGGCTGAAAAGGCTGCCAAGGAAACATCAAACAAAGATGCTCAAAAAGACGCAAAAGACGCAAGAGACGCCGCTAACGATGCAAAGGAAAAACACGGCAAACAACAATAGGCTATGAATGCAATAATGGAAGCTTTTTAGATTGGTCTCTACCGTAACTCAATTAGTTCTTTTTGCAATTTCTGTTGTTGGCAAAAAGACTTGATAAAGACATGAGAACAACTTTTGTTTTAAGTTATTGGGGAGAAAACTCTATAAATTACTAATGATCAACAAAATTGGCTCGATAATCTACCGCTACCGGACACTAAAATAGGAAACTTGCTCTTAAAGCAGGTTTCTTATTTTTCAGTCAACTGAACTGAACTTAAACAAATTAAATATTGCAGCTTAACCGACTGTCCATTTTATAGTTGCAATTCCAGATTGATAACATTATCATATTGTAGAAACAATAAATGTATAGTTAAATCAGATATTTAACTATACATTACAAACTCGTGATACAGAGAATGAATTCACAATTTGTGAGAAAAGTTATTTAAAGAAGAACCAATATATTGATGACTATATAAATAATAAGCTAAAAGGTATTATTAGGTTTCTTGCTACCGGCCATAATGCAGATGGTTACAGATTGAATTCGATGTTGGAGGTTGAAACTGCAAAATACCCCAATTGGGGCTAACCTAGCGGATGAAATAAATTGAATAATTAAAATATGACAAAGAAAATATCGCTGTTTAATCATAAAGGTGGAGTCAGTAAAACAACAACGACCTTTAATCTTGGATGGATGTTAGCAAAAAAAGGGTATAAAGTACTTTTGGTAGATGCGGACCCACAATGCAATTTAACAGGTCTAATACTTGGATATTCAGGCAATGATGATTTTGAAAATTTTTACACTAAATCTCCAGAAGTTAATTTAAAATCGGCGTTAAGACCAGCATATGAATCATTACCTAAATTAATAGAAGCAGTTGAGCCAGTAAAAGTTCGGAAAACTAAGAATTTATATTTAATACCTGGTCATATTAATTTGTCAGAGTATGAAATTACACTTGGCATTGCTCAAGAATTATCAAGTTCAATACAAGCTCTAAAAAATATCCCTGGAGCGTTGTCGTATTTTCTTGAAAAGGAAATTGAAAAATTTGATTTTGATTATGTCCTCATTGATATGAATCCAAGCTTGGGGCCTCTTAATCAGAATATACTAATGACTAGTGATTATTTTCTTGTACCCACATCCCCAGACTATTTTTCAAAAATGGCTATTGATTCATTGAACACAGTTTTTCCAAGATGGAATAAATGGTCTGAAAGAGCGCAAACGCTAACAGAGTTAGAAGCTGCCTCATACCCATTCCCCAAGGGATTTCCTAAGTTCCTAGGCACTATCATTCAAAAATATAGGCCAAGAAAGGGACAAGCGACTGAGGGGTTTCAAGCTTGGATTGATAGAATAAATAATGCTGTCGTTAATAACTTTGTTCCGGCAATGAATAAAATTAATATGCTTTTAGAAAAGGAAAAGTATGAAAGTATGGGAGAAGAGTTTATGCAAAGTTACTGTTTAGTTCAAATTCCAGATTTCAATACTTTAATAGCGACCTCGCAAGAACATAAAACTCCAGTCTTTGATCTAAAAGATGACATGTTTGGCCATGTAGGAGCAGTTTTGAAACAAGATCAGAAGAAGCGAAAAGAATTTTTAGAAATTTTTTCTAAATTAGCTGATGCAATAATATCACTTACTGATGAATAATGCATTTCTTCAATTTGAAATTAATATCAATGCCATTAAAGACCTCAAAGGTACTATTGATCATTTAGACACATTAACTACTAACGCTATAGACTTGTCAGATTTGTACAGATCACAAATTGTACTTGTTGCCAGTGCTCTCGATCATTTTGTACATGAATATGTCTTAAATGAAATGATTGAAATATATAAAGGAATTCGCCCTCCAACATCTGCATTCCTTCGATTTCAGATTCCTTTATCAATTACATATAATGATACAATTAAACCTTCTGAAAGTATTATCAGAAATTCGATAAGGGACAAACATTCTTGGTTAAGTTTTCAGGAGCCCGATAAGATAGCAGAAGCTATGAGGCTAATATCCGAAAAAAAAATATGGGAAGATGCAGGACGAGTACTTGGAATATCCTTAAAAGACCTTAAAGCACGTTTGAAACTAATTATAGATAGAAGAAATAAAATAGCCCACGAAGCTGATATGGATCCTACGAATCCAGGAACAAAATGGCCAATCTCCTCAACTGATGTTGAAAGTTGTATTGATTTTATACATAATATTGTAAAAGAATTAGTTCATGTTACAACATAATAACGATTACAAAACTTACTATAAAACAGGCCTTTTCCCTTTTTAGCTTTATAGACTTCGAACTTTTTCTTATATAGTATATCTCACTTTGAATTAAAGTAAACCAATACCACCAAGTTGGCAAATTGACTAATTTTCTTATCTTCGCCTCGACAGGTAGAAAGGGTTGGAAATCGTGCAAAACAGGCACGCTTTTTCAGCCTTTGAAATATCGTGACATTCATTTGACGTTCAGAGTTTATAAAATATTGGTATCCAGAAAGATAGTATTCCAGTTCTGGGCACACTAGTGGAAAGGTCGGAGAATTCTCCGACCTTTCTTTTTTTGTCTTCTTCTGAGCCCGCTACGGGCCTGCTTATTAACTCTAATATTACATTCGGTTCTGTGGTTCGAAGTTTGTTTTCTGAGAAAATCAGTTTTTCCGGGAAGATCGAACCAATGATTTGTTTTTTGCCGATTGGGGAAGCTGCGATATAGCGGGTGGCTATGTTTTTCATAATCTCGCCTCCTTTGCTCAGGTATTCCTGGTAATCGTCTTTGGTAGATAGTAACCGGATCTTTTGCTTTTCCAGGTCTTCTATTTGTTGCCGCAGGTCTTTCTTTATCTCCTTAAACTCATCAGCCGTGAAGTCTCCATCTAATAAAAGTGTACGTGCATTCTGTACCCTTAGATATAACTTATCTATTGCAGCCTGCACTTCTTTCTGTTCTTTCTCCTTTCCTTGCTCAGTTCCTTTTAATGCCTTGCTGATAAGCTGGCAATAGTAGTCTATTATAGGAGCATTGGTTGCTATCTGGCTTAACTGCTTTACAAATGCTTCATTGGCTGTTTCTGCCCGGAAACGTTCTTTACATAACTTAACTGACTGGCAATGGTAGTAATAATAAACCCCTCCATTACCACGAGAGCCACTGCCACTTAAAGGCTTTCCGCACCGTTTACAGGTTAGGAAGCCTCTGAGTGGTAAATATTCGTCAATCTCTGTAAACGAGTTTACTCTTACTTTACGTTTCTTACCTTTTAACACGTCCTGCACATCATCAAACAATTCCTCCGATACAATCGGCTGATGAATACCCTTTACACAATGTGCCGCCTCATTCTTATAAGCCGCCAGAAACACTTTACCACAATAGACAGGGTTACGTACTAAGCTCCAGAACTGGCTACGACCTACCTTTATTCCCTTACGGTTTACCATTCGTCTAAGTGCATCTATATCCCATATTCCTCTTGATAGCTCTTCAAATGCCCATTGGATAGTAGCTGCCTTTTCATTGGGAACGAGGAACGGTTTATTATGAGCATCCCTGCCATTATTATATCCTATTGGTGCAATGCCCAGGTAACGGCCATCCTTCTTTGCCCGTCGCATACCATGCAAAGTATTTAATGCTCTCCTATCGTTTTCCACTTCTGGCGTAGTCAGGTAAATAGCTAACATAATCTTGCTCTCTGGTATCTCCATATCCAAAGGCTGCTCAATAGATTGCGGTTCTACGGCATACTTCTTTAACCTACCTATCATTTCATAGGCTGCAGCTACATTACGAGAGAACCGATCCCACTTGGAGAACAGAATCAAATTAACAATTCCTTTGTTCCTGCTTACCACATTCAACATCTTCTGAAATTCAGGTCTGTCAAATGTTTTTGCAGAGTGATCCTCCCGGTAAATACCGACGACTTGTATATTCTCTTTTTCACAGTAACGTATCAATACATCTTCCTGATGGGCAAGGCTATACCCGTCAGCCTGTTCGTCTGTGCTGACCCTGGGATATAGGAATGCTTTTCGCTGAGTTATCATCTGTATACTCTTTAATGTGAATGACTGGCGTATCTTTTCGTATTGCGTCTTCGTAAATGCTAAGATCAATAGCTGCTAAACGATGTAAGAAGTCAATTATCAGGGAGACTTCTTCATCTGTATAAGCATATTTATCTGCTTGCAGTAAGCGTTTGGATACCTCCATAGATGGCTTAGTGGGTAACTGACGTTGGACTTCATGTTTCATATAATTGGATATAAAACGAAGGTATAACAACGTGAAATTTCACTTTCCCACTTGTGCTCGATCGTGCACGAACGTGTACGAATATTTCCAAAAGTTGCAAAGAAATGTTGTTTTATGCAAAGTTTTCTGCTTAGGAAATTGACATAACTATATTATTTAAAATGTGTCAATCGATAACCAGGACTACCAGAGAGCAACTGTAAACCAAAATCCGGATTAACAAATCCTTATACAATCAAAATCAATGCTATCGCATACCTATTGACATACACATTAATTACACATTGATTACCTGTTGAAAATCTTTGAAATTATTTACGTTCTATTCAATTCCATATGAAAGCAGGTTTAAATAGTATTACACTTCTCGCCCCGTGTTATTACATCTGCTATATGCACTTCATAATACTTACAAAGTCGGAGCAGTCTTGTTAAACAAAGGGTATCGTATTCTCCTTTTTCCACTTTACTGATTATACCGGGAGACATTTTTGTAGCTTTCGCAACAGTCCTTAAACTTTTATTATGCCTTTTCCGCAATTCAAACATTTCCTTCCCGATACATTGCAGGAAATTGTCCAATTTCTCCTTAAGATTACTTTTATTAAATTCAGACTGGCTCATTTATTATTTATTGTTAAAGGGAAGCTAATAGGTTGACTGGATTCCAGGCTAAGCTGCTTCCTGTCGTAAAACTTTTCAGCCAGATCTAATAAGGTCGTGACCCTGCCTATTAATATTTTCGCAATCTCAGTAGTTACTGTGTACTTCTCATTGTATCGAGCCTCTGAATAGGCTCTGTTCAATGTATTAAAGAGGTATGTTTCCTCTTTTGTCTGGCGGGGAAAGAGCGTTGCCAGTTCCTGGGAGAAATTACATATTAAGTCCAATAACCGGGAAAGATTATGTGTCGTTGGCCGGAAGCCGGTGTATGCCCTTATTATTGCGACACAGGCATGTTCTACAGACTGATGTAAGTCAAAGATGGTTTGTTCATTCCAACCATTATCCAAACAGTAATTCGCTGTCTTTAAAAAACGACGTGACATACCAAAACGTATGTGCCAGTTATCCTCTATCAAATTTTTCAGCACAGATATATCTGATTCGTTGGGAGGTGTAGATAAGGGTATGCCGTCACCGCTATATAGCATTACGCCCTTACGATACACAGTAGAAATAAAACGGCTACCATTTTCCAATGCTTTGTTAGCCGCGTTCAGTTGTTGCACAATAATAGTGGTATCACAACCCAATGGGAACGCTTGTTGTTCTGCAATTTCAATTATTTCATAATGGGCTCTTTGTTCTTCATCATTAGTTATAATCAAAAAGTCATAAGTAGGATTTATCCTTTTATTATGGGTATCCCCATCAAAAAAACAACTCCAATCATCCATAGTACAGGTGCGATAACCATAACATATAATTTTGACTGGATAAATAGCTTGCACTATCCTCTGTATTAACTGTACAAGTTGTGCTACCTGTTGTTTGGGTAGATGTTGTAAAGCCATTGTATTCATGTAAATGAGTTGAATTTTTAGTTATCGAATTAGGTTTAGTCTTGTGTATTTATCAGGACTAAAAAGGAGGTGCCACTGATATCGCTCTTAGCAAGCATAAGATCTCCTCCTAATGATGCGGCATATAACTTACTGATGTATAATCCCAATCCCATACTGCCTAACCCTTCATCAATAGATTGAAACGGTTGAAATAAAAAGGGGATCTTATCAACGGGAATACCTTGGCCAGAATCAGATATTTGGAGGAACAAACGGTTTTCTCTCAGCAAACAGATGTAAATGCAAATATTAGTGTTAGCCGGAGCAAATTTCAAAGCATTGTCTATTAAGTTCTTTAGAATTTGCCCCAGCTTTACTTCATCTGTCGTAATGTATTCTGGTACGTTACGTCGGAAATTGGTTTTTATTTTTACGGAACGAATGGCTGTAATGAGCTTATATTGTAGAATCTGCTCCTTTAACCAATGGCGAATTTGGATACGTTTCGGTAACGCCTTTATTGCCAGCTTTCCATCTTCAATGGTACTTGTTGCCATCATATTATTTAAAACATGCAAGACATTTATACTCATTGAGTTAATGTGTGATAGATAGAAGTTCTTATTCTTTCGGCTCTCTGTCCCATGCAAGAGTAGGTTACTTGCAGTACAGATACCGGCTATCTGAGTTCGCATCTCATGGGCAAGCATTCCCATAAAGATTTGCATTGTTTGGCTATCAGCCGCAGGGATGGCTTTAGATGGATTGTTGGGTACTACTAACATAAAAACGATTTAGAGAGTAAATGACATAGATTGCCGTATCCCATTTGAGGGATAATTTGAAGAGGGTAAATACTTGGTAATTGTTGGAGAAGTATCCAGGGTGGGAACGGGCAAAAATAAAAGGTGCAGGCTATTCTCACTGGTGCTGAAGGGCTACGACACCCCATGACTCCAAATAAGAACGCCCACACCAGTGATGTGAGCGATTTACCTTACTATCCGGAGTCGTTGAAAGGTCGTAGTTTTCAGCACCGAACATAAAGCAAACACGCTTATAATATTTTATGTGTTCGCAAATTACACTTCTTTTTTAACAAGTGTTATTCAAGAGAACTATATTCATATTATTGTTTTTTCAACTAAGTAAAAAGGTAAACATTTCTTTTTGACTATTGCTTATGACAATAATAATCATTTTTATTGATTTTATTGTTATTTATTTGATTTTAAAAATCACTATAATGATTATAAAGTCACTTTAATGACTAAAAATCAGTTAGTTAAATTTGCTTATAGCCTAATAGCAAATGAAAAAAGTTGAATACAATAGGATAAAAATTGTGCTGGTCGAGAAGAAAAAGACTAATAAGGAATTAGCTACCTATTTAAAAAATAAACCCGAGACGGTTTCACGTTGGTGTACTAATGACAGTCAGCCTAATATAGCAACGTTGTTTAAGATTGCGAAATTCCTGGGGGTGAAGGCATCGACATTATTGGTAGATCAAGATTGAAAGATTCCATTTAAATCTATGTGCGAATTTAAACTTAACCTTGAAATTCCACTGTATATATGAAGTATTAAATATACATTTCCTTTTTAAATTTGAGTTAAGCTAGTATAGATATTGTGATGAAGAATATTTTGTTCTAGCTTATCACCTAATTACTAAGTATTAGAATTCACTTTGCAAATTTTACTCTTGTTAATACTTGCTCAAAGAAAAAAACACGACCTATCACTACGTAAGGTTGCTGTAGACTTAGACATTGATATTTCTACATTAAGCAAGGTTGAAAAAGGCGAATGTGTTGCAAGCTCGAAAATGATTCCTATGGTTGCCCAATTATTTGAATTGAATTTTAAAGAATTTCAAATTTCCTATCATAAACAGACACTTGAAAATGCATATGGATGTGAATCTTTCTTTGAAGAGGCCAATATCTGTATTGGCATCAGAAAGAATTTAATTATGCTCTGGGATACAACGTTATATAACAAAGACTACATTTCTTAATTTTTATTACTGAAAGAACCGATTAAATCATGCAGGGAAAACAACTGAGAAAATTGGAAGCTGAATTATGGCGGGCTGCGGACCAATTGAGAGCAAATAGTAAACTAACCGCGACAGAATATTCTATGCCTGTATTGGGGTTAATATTCTTGCGGCACGCTTATAATCGCTTTTTGAAAGTCAAGGGACAAGTTGAGAAAACGCTGCCAGTTCATCCACAGCGAGGACGAAGGGCCTTGACAAAAAAAGATTTTGAAGAACAAAACTCAATGTTCCTTCCAGAAAAAACACAGTTTGCCTACCTGGTTTCTTTGCCAGAGAGCGCTGATATCGGTGAAGCCATTGACAATGCAATGAAATTGATCGAGGATGAGTATGAAAACTTGAAAGGGGTATTACCTAAGAACTTTTCCATATTCAGCAAAGACCTGCTTAGAGAATTGCTACGCATCTTCAACAAAGAAGTTTTGCAGAAAGCCGAAGGTGATCTGTTTGGAAAGATATATGAATACTTCCTCAACAAATTCGCTATGACAGGCGCACAGGAAGGCGGAGAATTTTTCACGCCTATGAGTCTTGTACAAACCATTGTAAACGTTATTGAACCAGATCATGGTATCGTATTCGATCCGGCTTGCGGGAGTGCTGGCATGTTTGTACAGACGGGGTATTTCATCGAAAGCGAAGGTTTACGACCTGCGGACAAAGTAACTTTTTACGGCCAGGAAAAAGCTGAACTCAACACCAAATTGGCAAAGATGAATCTTGCCGTTCATGGGCTCGAGGGAAACATACAGGAAGGAAACACCTTTTATGAAGACCGGCATAATCTAGTTGGCAAAGCCGATTTTGTTATGGCTAATCCGCCATTTAACGTAGATGGTGTAGATAAGAGTAAAGATTCAGTTAAGAAAGACTCTCGCCTTATCCTGGATGATAAGGTAAACCTACCCAAGAATGATAATGCCAATTATCTGTGGATACAGTATTTCTATAATTACCTGAAGCCAACAGGACGAGCAGGTTTTGTAATGGCATCTTCTGCCAGCGATGCAGGACACAGCGAAAAGGACATTCGGGAAAAGCTGGTAAAAACAGGGGCGGTTGATGTGATGATGGCCATTGGCAATAACTTTTTCTATACCCGTTCATTGCCCTGCACCCTTTGGTTTTTTGACAGAACAAAGGAGAAGGATAAAAAGAAACGTAATAAATTGCTAATGCTAGATGCTAGAAAAATTTACCGCAAGGTAACCAGCAAGGTAAACGACTTTAGCCCCGAGCAATTGCAAAACCTAATTTGCATTGTAAACCTGTATAGAGGTAATGCAAAAAAGTTTGAAAGCACGGTAAAAAGCTATTTACAAACCTCTGCAGACCTATCGAAAGAAACAGGCAAAGCCACTGCCGAACTGCAAAAGCAATTACAGAAGGTGCTTAAAACCGTAAGCGATTTTGCGATCAAGTACTCCAAAGAAAACAAAAAAGCGAAAGCATTTGTAGAAACTTTTAACATTATAGAAACCCAAAGCATTTACGAACAACAAAACAAGCTGATTGTAGAAACCAGGAAAGTAAAAGTCGATATTGAAGTATTGGAAAACATTGCCCACTCATGCAAAGCATTACGCAAACCGCAAGACAAAGTCATTAAGCAATTGCTGGATGGCATTGCAGCCGCCATCAAAGAACATCAGCTGAATAAAAATAAGGACTGGAAAGAATTAAACCTGAGAGAACAGCTTGACGAAATAAAAGCTCTGCAACAAAAGCTCAGTGGCAATCCCGAAGAGGAAGAACTTGGCCTGCTGTACGACACCGAATACTTTTATAAGCAAGCCCATTGGCTTATGAGCCGTTTTTCTGAAGGTGTTTACCAAGATGTGGAAGGGCTTTGCAAAATGGTAACACAAAAAGAAATAGAAGAAAAAGACTGGAGCTTAAGCCCCGGTAGGTATGTTGGCATAGATATCACTACCGATGGAGACTTTGATTACGAAGAACGTTTAAATGAAATACATATGGAACTAGATGGATTGAATGAGGAAGCCATTGAACTCGCAAAAATCATTTCTGAAAATTATAAAGAGCTTGCGGTATGAAATGGGAGAAAACTGAAATAGGTCAGCTTGGGCAAGTAATTACGGGAAATACGCCGCCGAGAAAAAACCCTGAATTATATGGAGATTTTATTCCGTTTATTAAACCGACCGACATTGAAATTGATAGAAGATTTACGCCAAATCCAGAGGAATGCTATTCAGAACTTGGGTTTGACAGGTATAGAAAATCATTGATTCCGAAAGGCGCAACATGTGTGGTAACAATAGGTAGTATTGGAAAAAAAATCACACAAGCCATAACAGATTGTTTTATTAATCAGGCAGTAAATGCAGTAATTCCTAATGAAAATTATGACGCAAATTTTGTTTTCTATCTTTTGAAAAATAATCTCAATAAAGTTAAAGGATTAGATTCAGGAACATCATCTGGAAGAGAGAATGTCTCCAAATCTTCTTTTTCCAGTATTGAAATTAAAGTTGTAAAAGATCTCTCCACACAACGCCGCATCGGGTCCATCTTATCGGCTTATGATGATTTGATAGAAAATAATTTGAATCGGATAAAATTGTTGGAGCAGAAAGCTAAACTGCACTACAAAGAACTGATGCAGGAATCGGCAAAATGGGATAGCGTAAAATTGGAGGAGTTTGTCTCGGTTGTTAAAGGTAGAAAGCCAGCGAGTGTCCTTGAGTATTCAGAAGATGATAGCCAACTGTATTTGCTTTTGGATACCATTGAAGGAACGAAGACATTGTATACTTCGGATTTAACATTGCCACTTTCTATAGAAACAGATGTATTGATGTGTATGGACGGTGCGAGAAGCGGATTGTCATTTAGAGGGATGGAAGGAGCAATAGGCTCTACAATGGCTATTTGGCGAAGCAATTCAGATAGAGTAAGTGGTGAATTTCTTTATCAATTTTTGAAACAAAATGAATCTGCAATAACACAAGGAAATACTGGCTCTGCAATTCCACATGCAAACAGGAAGTTTATTCTTGATATGAAATTGGCAATGCCACCAAAAAAGGATGCTGAATACTTTGAAGGGTTAACTATACCACTTATAAAATTAATGCATACATTGCGTAGGCAAAACTCCCGCCTTCGTGAAGCAAGAGATATTTTGTTGCCCCGTTTGATGAAAGGAGATATTGAAGTTTAATAAATCAAGATGGAAAAACAATCTAATAACGAAATTAGTTACTTCATTTTTGGGAATAAGCCCACAGGAGAATATGAAGATTCCTTTTGGGATACAAGCACCATTCTTGAAACGAAAGAGTATTATTTTAAACCCAATGTTAAGCTTACAGATAAGCCCCGTAAAGGAGATATTGTAATATTTAAAGAGTTTGATTCAAAAGTTTATTGGGGGCAAGCAATTCTTGATAGTGGTAAGGAAGAAGTCAGGACCGGAAATGAGACAGTAATAAAGTTTCTTTTAAAGGACGTAAATAAATGGCTATACCAGGTAAACACCGATTTTGTATATAACGAACTTTCTAATGGAGATACAAGAGCAAGAATTGTTAGCATCACCCAAAAGGATTATAATTTAATAATAGCCGCCATGGAAAATAACAGCCCCTTATCAGAGGGTAGGCAGAAGCAGATCAAAGCACTCTGGGATAAATTTAAATTTTCAATTAAAGATGAAAATAAAATTTATTATAAAAATGAGATTGAAAAGATCATTAACGAATGGGAGCAGTATAAGGGAAAAATCCTAAATGATACATTGACCCTAGACGAATACACCAACACTCTTGGTGGCCCAACGGCTACCATGCCTGGCGGTTATTTGTGCAATTTTCTGGAAAGAGAAACCCGTCGTGTATTAGGATCTTCAAAACCGGGTTCTGCTTTAAATTTTGAAGTAAAGTTAAACGATGATAGAAGCACATACCATATAAAAAGTCAAAAAAAATTTGTTGCAACCCGTCAGGAGGCTCAGGCTTTTTTCGATGATAAGGTAAAAGGTTTACTGAAAAGCATCGTGTCAGCAACCGATTTGCAGGAAAAGATCCGAATTGTCCAGGACTCCGAATACAGCGCCAAGCAGGTGCTTATGAAGTTAGCTGTTTTAGACAATCTTACTGATTTCCTTTACATATATTCCACGATGTGGCTGGAAGAACTATACAACGAATTCGTTGCTGGCCCAGAAGAAGGTTTGTTATCAAAGAATCACCAGGTATGTTCAATAGCTAAACACCTTTTAGGCGTTGATGAAACCGATAAAATCGAGTTGATTCTTATGTCCCGCTTTTTATGGGAGTATGAAAATGCAAAAGCCATCGCAGATGAGGATAATCCAAATGTAATTATGTATGGTCCTCCAGGGACAGGCAAGACCTTTTCTGTTGTAAATAATAGCCTCGACTTTGTATGCCAGGGCGATCGTTCACGATACGAGATAGTACAATTTCACCCTTCGTTTACCTATGAGGATTTTATAGAAGGGATAAAGCCGAAAGGGGTTAGCAAAGACGGGAATATTCGTTTTGAATTAGTGAATGGAGTATTCAAGAACTTTTGCATTAAAGCAAAAAACAACCCTGACAAATCCTACTATTTCGTGGTAGATGAAATTAACAGGGCAAATCTTTCCACTGTTTTTGGCGAATCGTTATCGTTGCTTGAAAAACAGTACAGGCATGATAGTAAAACAAATAAAGTTCTTATTAGAACCCAATATTCTACGTTGATAGAAGATTTAATCAAAGAAGATGACAAGTATATGAACTTAGCCTATACTATTGACAATGGAGAAGTGAAGTTTGGAGTACCTGGAAACGTCTTTTTTATTGGAATGATGAACGACGTGGATAAGAGCATTGATGCTTTTGATTTGGCTCTTCGCAGAAGATTCAAATGGATTAGGAAAGATTGCGACTATGACGTGATCGAAGAAGAAACCCGTTACAGATACAAGGAAGATTTTACCAATATTGATAACTATGTTAAAGCCTGCCAAAGTCTCAATAACTATATTTCGAATGACCTTGGTTTGGGAAAATCGTATGAATTTGGACATTCCTTTTTTATGAAAATGGGCGGCATAGCTAAGCGAAAGGAAGTTACGTCGAACAATATCGAAACGTTGTTCGATCTGTACCTGCGTCCAACATTAAAGGAGTACTTAAGGGCTGTTTTTGCTGAAAGTGAATTGGACGGCAAACTTAATGAAGCCTTGAAACGCTTTAAAGAAGCATTGAAATAATATGAAGATAAGCGTACCTGTCAATCACAACTTTTACGAAGAAGCGCCCATCAGGGAATCGGCTTTAGGAGAAGCATTTTCAGTAAGAAAAAAAGGTATTGAGAAACTGAAAGAGATTTTTTCTTCACTTTATGACCTGAAAGTTGGTTCAGAAAAACTAAACCAAATTAAGATACTTAGCTTTAAGCGCAACCATCCCTTTGAAGTTGACGAGGAGCGCTTGATACTAAAACTGTATTGCAAAGAAAGGCCAGATCAAGACAAAGAGTATTTTGTACAAACAGGTCTTTATGCCGGAGTATTATTTTACAAAGGCTGCAAGATTAATATAACAACAAAATATGGTGATTCCTTCTTGAAGCGCATGCTCAATTTCGTGAATGACATTTATGTAGATAACGAACAGATCAAGGCTCAGAAAGACAAAACCGAAAATCAATTCCTCTTTATTATAGCCTACCTCTTTATTCAATCGCTGGAAAAAGCTGCTGTTTTAGGTCTGCCACAACTATATAAAAAACATCAGGAAAAGGGCTACAAGGTAAGGGGTCGCATAGATTTCACTGCTTACTTGAATCGTGACATCCCCTTTCAAGGCAAGCTTTCAACAACTTTCCGAGAAAGAAAATACGTACAGGAAGTTGTTGATGTATTATTTCTCGCACTAAGAAAGCTTGAAAGACTTTTTGGTAAAGAAATTCATGCCAGATTGCTTGGTTTGAGTCAACTTTTAAAACAACATTATTCCGGAATTTTTTCGAGTTACGAAACTATACAAAGAGCAAAAAAACATCAGTCCATTAATAATCCGTTATATGCAGGGTTTAAGAAGGTTTTGGAGTATGCAGAGATTATCTTAATGGACAATGATTTGCTACCCGATGATGATAACAAACAGTTGGCTACTACAGGGTATTTGTTTGATATTGCTGAATTATTTGAATTATACATGGAAAAATTATTGAGCAGAAACCTTCCTGATTGGCAAGTGAGTAGCCAAGTCGATCTTCCCATTTATCAACGACAATTCTTTGCAAGGTCCATATTCCCCGATATCGTTTTAGAACATAAAATCACCGGCAAGGTGGTCGTATTTGACGCTAAGTTTAAGAAAATGGAACTACTGAATAGAGATGTTGACAGGAATGATTTACATCAAATTCACTCTTACGCAGGGTACTATAGGAGTCAGCTATCCGCAATTGGTTTGCTTTATCCGTTGTCCCGTGAAATTGACACTCAGGTAGCGTATTCGAAAACCATCTATGGAATAAACGACAATGAAATCAACTTTATGATTGACGGTATTCTCGTACACGAAAATCAATCTATGAATGAACTTATTAAAAGTGAGGAGGAATTTGTGGGAAGGATCACCTCATTACTAAATGCTAACTAAAAATGGCCAGTGAATACTCAGAAGATAAGTTAATTGAAAAAACTGCAATTGATCTTTTCTTCCAAAAGCTCGGATGGGATACTCTATTTGCCTACAATAAAGAGAGTTTTGGTGAGGGCAGCTCTCTTGGAAGGTTGAACAAAAAAGAGGTAGTGTTGAAAAAGACATTTTTAGATAAACTGAAAGGTCTCAACCCTGGTCTTCCCGATCAAGCCTATACCCAGGCGTACGAAAAACTCATTGAGGAGAGCATTACTAAGTCGTTAGCTGAAATTAACTACGAAAAACATGATTTGCTACGTAACGGAATTCCTGTTGATTTTATCAATGATGAAGGCGAACACGTCAAAAACAGGACTCTAAAAGTTTTTGATTTTGAAACACCAGGTAACAATGATTTTTTAGCGGTTCGTCAATTATGGATTCAGGGCAAAAGCAACCGGCAACGCAGGCCCGATATTATTGGTTTTGTAAATGGCATACCATTGTTGTTTGTTGAACTAAAGGCAGCCCATCGCAAATTAGAAAATGCCTACAATGATAATTTGACTGACTACAAAGACGTAATACCAAAATTATTATACTACAATGCCTTTGTAATCTTGAGCAACGGAATTGAAAGCCGGATCGGCAGTGTGACAGGCAAATACCAACACTTTCATGAATGGAAACGCATTACAGAAGAAAATGATGGCATCGTGGCCTTGGACAGGATTATAGTAGGTGTATGCGAAAAAGTACGTTTTTTAGATCTATTCGAAAATTTTATTCTTTTTGATAACTCTTTAGGTAAAGTTGTAAAGCTCATTGCTCGAAACCACCAGTTTATTGGAGTAAATAAAGCCATTGAAAACATTCGCCTTAAGAATGAGCTATACAGGCTTGGCAAGGTGAGTTTGGAAGAAAAACAAAAGCTTGGTGTGTTTTGGCACACCCAGGGAAGTGGAAAGTCATATTCGATGGTTTTCTTTTGCCAGAAGATTCACCACAAGTTCACAGGTAGCTATACTTTTTTAATTGTCACAGACCGAAATGAACTGGATAAGCAGATATATGGCACATTTAGCGGAGTGGGTGCAGTACCGCGAATAAAGGCTGGTGCGAAAGATTCACTCAGGGCAAATAGTGGAAAGCATTTGAAAGAGTTATTAAATTCAGAACACCGATATTTGTTCACGCTGATTCACAAATTCAATTTTGAGCAAGAAATTACCAGCCGGGATAATATCATAGTAATCTCAGACGAAGCACATCGAACACAGGGCGGTCAGTTAGCAATGAACCTGAGAAATGCTTTACCAAATGCTTCTTTTATCGGATTTACAGGCACACCACTTTTCAAAGATGATGAAATAACGAAGCGAATTTTTGGTGATTATGTTTCCCGGTACGACTTCAAACGAAGTGTCGATGATGGCGCAACTGTTCCACTATACTATGAAAACAGAGGCGAGTATCTTGGGTTGAAAAATCCAGTTATTAACAATCAAATACGTGCTGTTATTGATGCTGAAACTGAAGATTTGGATAGCGACCAACGCAGTAGAGTTGAACAACTATTTGCCAGAGAATATCCAATACTTACAGCCAGGAAAAGATTAGATGCTATTGCAAAAGACACGGTTTGGCATTTTTGCAACAGAGGTTACAAGGGCAAAGGAATGTTTATCGCCCTGGATAAACTTACAGCCGTAAAAATGTATGACCTGATTACAGTACATTGGAAAAGATATATCGAACAATTAGAAAAAGACGTAGCCAAGCGGAAATATGGTGACCAGGAGCTGCTTGAGAAAACCCGGGAACTGAAATGGATAAAGGAAACCGAGATTTGCGTGGTCGTTAGCTCTGAACAGAACGAAATCCAAAAGTTTGGGAAATGGGATTTAGATATAGAGCCGCATAGGGAGAAAATGAATACACAAGATCTCGAAACACGGTTTAAAGAAGAAGATGATCCCTTTAGGTTTGTGATTGTATGTGCAATGTGGATTACGGGTTTTGACGTGCCCACTCTTTCAAACCTATATCTAGACAAGCCTTTGAAATCTCATACCTTGATGCAAGCCATTGCGAGAGCCAACCGAATCAGCGAAGGAAAAAACAATGGCTTGATAGTGGACTACATTGAAACCTATACAGCTTTATTAGATGCGTTGGCCATTTACGGTTCGGATAGTAAAGGAGAAGGCGGCGATGATGATAAACCTGAACCACCTGTAAAACCAAAAGAAGAACTCATTAAGCAACTGGAAGAAGCTTTAGAAGCGACGGAAACATTTCTGCACGATGAAGTAGATTTTGAGTTGGAGGAATTAATTAATTCGGACGGGTTGCAAAAATTAGCAGCGATGGAGAAAGCTGTAAATGCCGTTTATACGAATGATGAAACCAAACGAAAATTCCAGATTTTAGCAAGAGGGGTATTCAAGAAGTTTAAAGCCCTTCAACCTGACAAAGTGCTAGCTCAATATGTTTCAAGGAAGAATGCGATTGATGTGGTCTACACTGCTATTGAAAATAATATTGAAAGCGCTGATGTTGTTGATATAATGCGAAAAATCCAACATGTAGTAGATGAATCCATAGAAAATATGGTAACGGAACCTGACGATAATGAGGGTAAAATCGTTGATCTAAGTGGACTAAACTTTGACGTATTAGAAAAATACTTTTTGAAAACAAAAAACAAAAATGCCGCGGTTCAATCACTAAAGGATAAAATTGAAAAGCGTTTGAAACAAATGGTCGAGCGTAATCCACTGACCGTTGATTATTACACACGCTATCAGCAGATCATAGATGAATACAACAGAGGTAAAGATGAAAATGTGATCAAAGAAACATTCAGAAGACTGATTGAACTTGTAAACTCATATTCAGAGGAAGAAGCCGACACAAAACGGGAAGGTTTGACTGATGAGCAAAAAGCCATTTTTGACATTTTGAGATATGGTAAAAAATTGCAAGAAAAAGAAAAGAATGAAATTAAAAAAATAGCGATAGAGTTATTGACTGAACTTAAAAGAGATAAACTGCAAGTAGCGCAATGGGCAGATAAATCTGTAACCGCGGCTGCGGTTTTCAACCATGTCAATAAAACTTTATTTGAGGTTTTACCATATCCTACCTTTCAAACAGATGATATCGATTTAAAAACAAACCTTGTATATGAGCATTTAAAGCATCGGTATTATGGTGGCGGAATGAGTATCTATGGACAATATTAGGATGGTGGTCACTAAAATATGATAAAATAAGCGAAGTTGTATTCAACTTTTTAAATCGTTAGGAATATAGTGAACCCGCGAGTTCTCATTTTGAGTTACCCCAACTATCTTATATATTTGTAAAGACAGACAGAAACTGTTAAAAAGTGTTCGAAACAGGCACACTAACGGGCACGTAAATATACTCTTTATTTTTTTGTGACACACCTTTGACACACCAGGGTTTAAATAATTGATATCCAGAACTTAAGAATTCCTGTTCTGGGCACTGAAGGTCAGAGATTATATCTCTGGCCTTTTTTATTTCTTCTAAGCCCGCTACGGGCCTGCTTATTAACTCTAATATTACATTCGGTTCCGTGGTTCAAAAACATTGAAGAAATGCTCAACAAGAAAGAAGATAAAATTTATTTCTATTATGATCTTGGACGCGGACCGAGATAACGCCCGACGGTCATTAAATGATGATCTTAAAGAGTACTTAAATATTTTGCAAGACGAACATGGACAAACAATCGTTAACTTATAATATTCTAATAGTTTTACTCTAAGAGGCTGCTTCTGATAATTAAAAATGAATAGGCCAGGTGTTTACCCGGCCTATATAAAACATTTTTTACTTAATTAAATATGCTGTTCCAGATACCACGTCCATTTACATACAGCAAAAAACTACATAACACAACTATTCCTACTACCTGTGAATACTTCAGGAATTTCTCACCCGGTTTGCGGCTGGTAACAATTTCATACAGAAGGAATAGTACATACCATCCATCCATGGGGGGAATCGGCAGCATGTTCAGGAAAGCCAGGATAATCGACAACAAAGCCGTCATTTCCCAGAAAGCCATCCAGTCCCAATGTGCTGGAAATAAACTGGCAATACTTACGAAGCCTCCTAGCGATTCCGTTGCGTCCACCTCTTTGGGAATAATGATCAACCACAACTGTTGGAAATAGTTACTGAATGTAGTTTTAAACTTTTTAAAACCCGCGGGGATCGCTTCTGAGAAGGTATAACCACTGCTAGCAAATTTAAATTCCATCATTGGATCACCGCCGCCGATTCCTAATATACCCGTTTCTGGTATCTGTGTGGTTAACTGCAGGGTGTCTCCGTTACGCAATACCTGAACAAGAACCGTTTGGTCCTTATAAAGTTGTATTGTCTTTTTGAATTCATGGATATAATGAGCGGGGGCACCGTTGATGGTAAGCAACTGATCACCTTTCTGTAAGCCAGCTTTCTGAGCTGCAGAATTGGGCACTATTGAATCCACATTAAAAGGAATTCGTACGTTCATCAATGTTGTTTTCGACCTGATCATCTCCCGGAAAAACCCCACCGGAATAGCAATATTCAACGGTTTACCATCACGCTCAACCTGTATGCTGGTCGCTTCCCGTAAGAGGATCTCTGCAGGAATTGCGCGAAAATTCTCTACCGGAGCGCTATTAACAGAGAGCACCATATCTCCGTCACGTAAACCAATGCTTTCAGCCAGGGAATCCACTACAATACCGTAAGTCAAATTTTTCGTAGGCAGATAGCTCTCTTTGGCATTCCAGCACACCATTACGTAGATAAAGAATGCCAGGATAAGATTCACCGTTACTCCCCCAATCATAATGATCAGTCTCTGCCAGGCTGGTTTAGAACGAAACTCCCAGCGTTGAGATGCTGTATCTCCTTTCTTTTTCTTAAAAAAGGAAAACAAGGGATCTAGGAATAGATAAAAAATCTCGACCCGTGTTTTGAACAATTTGGCAGGGATGAAATGTCCAAGCCCATGTAGTAGTGCTACTATGGACAATGAGAATAGTAACTGTAACGTCCTTAACAAAACTTCTGTTGTCATGTATTGGTTTAATTTTTTCTGTGCTTTTCTTCGCACCACTCCTGATGTACTGCAGCTATCAAGACTATGTAATCATCCTTATTTATCCTGCTTTTTGTACCGCTTCAGCCTTAGCTTTACTCAGTAAGTAAACAACAGACTGAAAAATACATAGTAAAAATAGTTAATAAAACATAGATAAGACAGTCAAACTTTACATTGGCAAATGACCTACATAGATTTGGACAAGCATACAAGGCTAAACAGCTATGGATGCAAGGTTTTGTATTTAACGGATATGCTCTATATTGTTGCATAATTCGAACCCAATGTCCCTATTCAGCAAATTTTTCAAAAAGAAAGGAGATAAACGTGCTACGCCACCTTAGGAAGAAAATCCCTTACCCTGGATCACACCTGAAAGCAATGTCTGGCATGTGAAATTATTAGACCTGCGACCTATTACTGAAACAATGATTTCTACTTCGAAAGATAAACTAATGGCGCAGAATGCTGTTTCTTATAATTCAGAAGATGGTATTGTATTTCTAGGACAAGCACCGGTAAAAGCAGTGGAAATGCAGGCAAATCTCACATTTCCAATAGATGGGAAATTATATCCGGGTGTATTATTTATTCCGCAGGCCATGGAACACAAATGGGCTATTTACTTTCATAACGAAACACTGATATTTGTGAGAAGCTAGACGCGCCAGGTATACGTGACGGCACGTACAAGACAGAAAAATGGTATGCTCATTGTTGAAAGCATTCAGGGTAGCTTTAGTGAAGAAACACCTGAACATACCCTTTCAAGTTGAATTCTTGGGAGAAATGATAAAAATTGTTGTTTTGCATCTCATTAAGAAAAATCAGTCCCAATTTTCAATTTCCTTCAAATCATGTTCTCTTTCTCTATAAATTGCTGTCCATTCATCAACATTAAGGATCTCTTATAATTTGTTGTCTTAATAAATTTATCAAAACTCAACTGATTTATATCAAATCCATCAGCAATCCAATCTGCCTTTAAATTTAATGCTTCAGGGTTAAATACTATTAAATTAGCTTTTACATCAATCGCGCCTAAGATATAATGAGCTGGTAAAAATCCCTTTATAGCATATTCATTTTCAGTAGGGTGAAAACTATCCTTTAATGGAGGAAGAGCAAACGCCATAATTTTTTCGCATTGCTCGACTAAGCTATTTTTGTTTACACTTAAATGCTTATGCTTATTACTCAACCAAGCAATAATTATAAGATCATTGTTGTAATCAATCGCTACTTTGGGGATTGTTGTTGTCGAAACAAAATTTACTAATAAATCGCTATTGAAAGTATGCAACCCAAAGAGATAATAATCTATTAGTTCATGATTATTTTCCAGTTTGGAAACAAAATCCATCTTATTAGATTCATTTCTAAAGTATTCAGAATCAATTACCTTATCGTTTATATTAGAATACTCTTCAAAAATCCACTCCACAACGTCCCTTCCAACATCCGTAATTCTTTTTATCGCGTGAGGTATAAAGGAAACCTTCTCAAGATAATTTTTAGCCTTATCTCCAACCAGGAACAATCCATCATATAATGAATCATTTGAATTTAACTTGCTTATCAGTTTCCTTTCTAAATTGGTTTTCTTTTCGCCCCTCAGTAACAACACACACTCTTTTTTAAGCACAGACTGCATAAGCTGATTCATTTTTGATGCTATAAGTTCTCTGTCTTCCAAAGACAAAGGATCAAACCTAGAATCTATGGCATAGACATATTCAGATGCTGATACGCCGACCAGAAATTCCTGAATACTGTCTGATTTCTTAATTAATTCAAAAATAGAGATGTCATTCATAAAACTATATTTGCCTTGTAAAAATCATTAAACTAACAAATATACTTAGGAAAGTCTATCGTCCCTTCGATTGAGTATTGGAAACAAGTTCAGTCATCAAACCTTCAACTTCCAACCGTAATCCCTACCTAAAGATGGATATCTATATCCCTTCCTACTATATCAGTTCTACGTATGTTAAATGACGCAGCCCTCAGACATTTTAGAATTGATGGGAGTGGATGCCCATACGTATTACTGCCAACCGATATGATTGCATCCCCTTTCTTCACTTTCTGCTGCAAGTTAAAATTGTAAGACCCTGCATTTCCTCCATGATGAGGAACTATCAAATAATGCCGATGCCCATAGTTTAGATAACTAGGAATAACAAAGTGATCGAATTGTCCATAATGCTGGTCCCCGGTTAAAAGCACGCTTTTAGTTGCTGTTCTAATTAATAAGGAAAGTCCATTCTTATTCCTACTTCGACTATATCCAGAATTAAAAATTGTAAATCGCTTATTGTCATAATATGGGAATAGTGGGGTCTCCTTTACAGATACTGTTCGTATATCCGCGCTGATTGAAA
Organism: Chitinophaga oryziterrae; assembly: GCF_009758125.1. Taxonomy (GTDB): domain Bacteria; phylum Bacteroidota; class Bacteroidia; order Chitinophagales; family Chitinophagaceae; genus Chitinophaga; species Chitinophaga oryziterrae. The sequence continues at coordinate 62,856 of NZ_WRXO01000013.1, read as the reverse complement.
TTAAGTTTTTATTTAGTTTAGCTAGCCTAGAGAATATTACACGAGACATCAATGATGGCGTAAAATTTCTGCAAAGAATGAACTTTAATGATGATATTGTGGCATCGGTCATCACTTTTAGAAAATGATAATGATCTACATCCCAGTGTGAAATTATCAATCCAGGACAATCAGTTTGATATGATGAATCTCGGTTGCCATACATTGACGTAACTTTAGAAGCTTTTGTTGAATAATAAGTTCCCGCATCGAAAATCAATGTCAACTTTTTGTCTACTTCAATTTCCGTCCAACTACCCTGACCAACATCCTTGATAATTAGTCTTGTCCTTCCCTTATTCGGTAATTGAAACGAGCTTCCATATGCAGATTCAAGGTGGAAACGATAAGTAAAAAAGTACTTTTCTTCTAAAAAGATATGACTAACTGAACTTCCCAAAATATCCTGTTTAATTCCCTTTAAATCTATCTCTGCTCTAACGATAAAAGAATCCTCTATAAGTGTAACTCTTTCTTCTTGTCGTAATCTATCAATAGTCGATATGCCTAAAGAATAAATAGACCCTTCTCTTTTCCGATATTCATAGTTTTTGAATAAAAGCATAGTAGGTCCATCTATAGGAAATTCAAGTCCCAAAATTTCAAAAAAACGAGAAAAGTTATTTGATTCTATAAAATCTGTCAATAGTGTTTTATTAGAAATATCTATCGATTCAACATAGATGAATATTTCACGATTAAGATGGGAAAGTTCAAACATACAAACACCTTGAAAATTGAGTTACAGCATTAATATTGATTATCATATAATGACACTATGGGTTCATAAACTAATAATTTTCAAAACCTTACCTTTTCATAACTGGAACTATTAGTTGTTTCCAAGGTCAAACAATCGATTACGTTACATCACGCTTCAAACATATTTAATTGGGCTTTGTCGTTCAAATATGCTCTTATTCTTGTCTCTTTCAGAAATGGCGCCTGACGTATTTTCTCGTGTAAGTTTAACAATCTACTCTTTGCTCTTCGCATCACCATATCATATTCCATGGGAAAAATCACCACTCTGCCGTTCATTTCAGTGCTCTTTCCTGATTCGAGTGGATCAATTTTACTACCTAGTACGAAACAAACAACTTGAGAATAATCCTTCAACAATCCCTTGGAAAAAAGTTCCTTAACATATTTCCATGCTTGTCCCTTTTGCTCTCGGTCAATGGGAATACCAGGACGTTTTAATTCAATTACAACCAAACGATCCACCCCTATTTCGCCAAAATCATCTTCATCAAATTTAGGCAATGAATATAGTCCCACAGTCCCATCCTTTAAAATTGCAAAATCTGGTCTTGTGGAGCTACCTTTTATTGCAGAGCCAAATAACTGTTGAATCACCTGAGTCATTCCCTTATTCGATGTGTATTCGATAGTCTCATATTCAGGACCAAAAATCCAAAGTCCTCTGTGAAAGAGTGGTTGAAGCTCCTGAACTTCATCTGAACCCTCATTCAATACCTTCGACTGCAACTTCTCTATCAATTTAGTTCTCCATTCTATTTCATCTAACACAATTTTTGCGACATCAATATCCCATTTTTCAATAATCTTACTGAGATTATCTAGATCTTCAACTGAGGCATTCGCCAAGGTGTTAATTAATCCATATTTAGATTCAGAAGTTTCAAGTTTCGCTAATAACGAAGCGATTTTTTCTAACTCGTCATTTCCAATTGATGGGCATTCCTCCTGCACTTCCTTTACGAATTTCTCCCATTTCTCTCTGCTTACTATACCCATTTTTCTCAATGTAGGCTTTATACTACCCTCTATATCTTTAAACGCCTCTTCTCTTTGCCCTTTTGTCAAATCAAGTATATGCTCCTTTACGCTGGTATAAATAGCAACACACGATTTTTTGTATTTATCATCATAATTTTTAAAGCCTGTCCAATCTGGCAGTACCGCATCTTCGATACTATCAGCATTAACTATGAATATATATCTCTTTGCTACAGATTTCCTGCCATCTACCAAATGCTCACTTCCACTTCCTTTCCAGGTACACTCACCCACTAAACGATTTTTAACCTGCCAAGCAATACCATGAAGTTGAGTAGATTTGTCCGTAGCCTGAACATCAATGACTTTAACGGGAAAAAAACCAATATCTTTAATCTCAACATTATATTCTTTGATATGATTCTCAGGTACGTCCTCGAAGCTGACCTTTTCAGTGTTAACCCAAACAGTAAAATTTGGATCTACTAAGAATCGCATTCCAATTTCTTTCTTTGCATCCTCAAAACTTAATCTAGGTTTAATTGCCTTCTCAATAAAAATAGTAGTACCATGAGGAATGCTACTTTCTTTCTCATCAATCTTTTGATACGCGAGACGATTATTATTATCAATGAAAATTCTAAATATTCTCTCAATACCCTGTTTTGTTGTTGAAACCTTGAACGACTCTCCGAAAGCAAAGCTAGCCAGACGTCCCTTACCATTTTTTCCGAAGGCAGGCCGCACGGCAATCTTATCTCTATGATCAGGAGGAATATGAGCGAATCCTCCCATCTCCTTAAGCCTTTCGTAGGCAAGTACCATAAATCTAGTCTCAAACTCTCTTTCTGTCATTCCATGACCATTGTCGGTTATTTCAAAAGGATCCTCATGCTTTTCTGGCCATTTAATTTTGACTTCAGTTGCACCAGCATCCCAAGCATTAGCTATTAATTCGATTATTGCAACCTTCGGCTCGCTAAATATAGAAGAGCCGGCAAACGACTCTAGAAATCTGTCTGAAAATGAGGCGTATTGTTTTTGACTCATAGATGTCAATGTTTATAATATGGGGCTTCATGAAAGTATTTTCGGGAATTGATAAATCTACAATTTTTACAGATTACGGCCAAAAAACACATTAATAACGCCTTGCTATAATCTAGTCACTCCGTATGTTTTCAACTTACATACTTTTTAGTCAGAGGTGAAGGACTATCAAATTAACTTTTTCAAACAGTATTATACTAATTTACTGATTATCAATGCCATTTGGTTCGAAAACTTACCGCTACTGGGCACTCTGATAGCTCTGTAAGTCATTGATTTACAGAGCTTTTTTTATTCCCCGAATGTCATAAAATCACGCTTTTTAGGCCTTTCTCCCACTATTTACGACACTCAAATGACACTCGCAATGACACTCAGTTTTGCAGGAATCCAACCGGAATCCAACCGGCACTACGCAAGGGAAATTAAGTTCAAAAATGTGACTAAAACACCCTATTTGACACTCGGTTTGACACTCGAAATGACACTCGGTTTTGGCAGTCAGGTACAAGCCGAAATGTCAGTACTGACAAGAGTTACAGACAGGTTACTAAAATTAATTTCAAGTTTCTTTTTCTCACCTTTTCACAGGAACTCCCGTTTGCTCTTAAACGTTGTTTCCACGGGGGCTTTTTTTATTGGCATGGCACATTCATTGAGCCTTTCTGCTGTCATCATTAAAAAAGCACTTTTATGAACATTGGAGAAAAGCTAAACAAGAAGGGAGATAAAATTCATTTCTTCTATGACCTTGGACGCGGACCAGGACAACGCCCGACTACCGGCATCTTTATTTATGCCAGACCCAATAGTCAGGAACAGAAGAACTTCAATAAAGAGGCGCTTAAAATTCTTGAAACAAAGAAAAGTTAGTTAACTATAGAGCAACAAGCAATCGGCACTTCTATTATTCCGGCTCATAAGTTCAAGGCCAACTTTGTGGAATATTTTGAGGAGTACATTAAATTAAATAAACGAGAAGGAAACAGACATCTAACCTGCTGTCTTACAAAATTCAAAGAGTTCATAAAAAGTGATTTCATTTCCCCTGTAGACATTACGGAGAACTTCTGTAAGCGGTTCCGTAGATACCTCCTCGATAAACTCACCGGTGAAACACCAGCAAATTATTATGCTCGTTTTAAATGGGTGATAAAGGCCGCCTCCAGGGATAGTTATTTCAGGATAAACCCTACCGAAGATATACCCGCAGTAAGTAATCCCAGTGTATCATTAAAAGAACACCTGGAAGCGGAAGGATATATAGCCTTATTAAATACACCATGTATTAATCAACAAGTCAAGCTGGCCTTTCTTTTTAGTTGCTATACCGGATTAAGATGGGTAGATGTCAAAAAACTTGAATGGAAAGATATTCAGAGAGGTATATTAATCACCCGCATTATTCAGAAAAAAACAGGTAAGCCAGTAACGTTGACACTTCACTCCATTGCATTGGCTATCCTGGAAGAAATTAAAAGATTATCTCTGGGCAAGTTCGCGGCAAACAGCAAGGCTTTTTATCTACCCACGGCAAACGGATCAAACAAAGTTCTTGATGAATGGGTTAGACATGCAAAAATCCTCAAACACATTACCTGATCTTGCGCTCGTTTAAGTTTTTCAATCTTATTGAAAGATAAGAATGTGGACGATGTAACTATTGCTTACCTTATGGGGCATACCACTACCAGACAGGTACAGCAGACGCACAAAAGGCATAAACCTAAAGATCAATCTGCGGCAATTAATCATCTACCGTATTCTGATATAACTTCATTTGTATAAGTCCTATAAAATAGATAAAGGCTATTCACTTTTGGGATAGCCTTTATTTTATATATTACTTTCGGTGAAAAAAATATACGATTACAAATGGCTGTTACGAATATGGTTTTTATCAAAATATTTTTCCTTCTGATCAGATAAAGATTGTATCCATTCCGATACATTCTTTTCTGGCATCTCCTTATAGCCCAAATCCATGGCTTTTATGTACAGAGCCCCATATTAGGGATACAGATTACACCACTACAGCGCACTTCGCAGCTCTGTATGCAATTGATTTACAGAGCTTTTTTCATTTTATAAGCGCCCTAAAACCGCGCTTTTTAACTCTTCCCCGGATCAAGTTGGAATCTAAATGATACTAATGTGTGATATAATATGTAAGTATATTTTATGATTTTCGCTCTCAAATTTAAAAAAGTAACTTTGCCCCTGTAAACGCACTTATTTGCTAATATATACTATTCATGCATAATCCTAGTTCTCAATTAACATTAAAAAAATTATTCGTTAGATAATTGGATGTATAAATTTGTTTATTATGGATTTACATTCCCTGTCCTAACATGTAATATTTCTTTATCCTTATAGAAAATAGTTATAAAATTTCAATACCCTTAGATTGTAGTATGAAAAGATATCATGTTGTTAGCCCTTTATTCCATTGCATATTATTGAGTTTATTATGCAGTCTCCTTCAGGCACAAGACAAACGAAATACTTTACCAATGATTGTCCCTAAATCTCCTGATGTTGCCAGCATGGAGAAATACATTGATATCCCTGTTTCTGAAAACAGTGGTACCGTGAACCTTGAAATTCCATTGGCAACAATCAACATAGGGAAATTTACACTTCCTATCGGCTTGAGTTATCATAAAAATGGTTTGATGGTTGAAGAGGTGCCATCAAGTGTTGGCGATGGATGGACGCTGAATTATACCGGCATGGTGTCTTTTCACCAGAATGGTATAAACGATTTTAAGCAATTCGGAATGTTTTATGGAGGGGTAACTGCATCCGGGGCGTTACTGGATATAAAGAAATTTTTTAAGGGACAAATGACTACTTTTGAGAGAGGAACTTATTTAGATCGTATAATGAATAGTCAGGAAGATTCAGAATTTGACCTATATAATTATGAGTTTTTTGGAAAGTCCGGCATGTTCTTTTATGATACATTGATGAACCCTGTTATTATCCCTCGATCAGAAATAAAGGTAATAAAGAACGCGGATACTATACAGATTACTGATAATGAAAATAATAACTATTATTTTGCAAATCAGGAGTATAGCTATACTTTGGAAACTTCTGATATTGAATACAGGCCATCTTTCAATGATATCTCTGCTTATTACCTAACAAAGGTTATTACAAGTGAAAACCGTACTATTTTATTTAAGTACAAAAGCTATTCCTATACGATCTCCCATTCAAAAACTTTAATTAACCATTTTCCTTACAATCAGACTGGCTGTCCAAGTTCTTCTGTTGACGGATTTACAGAGAATAGTTACTTTGGTTGTCTGCTACCTGATTCTATAATTTTTGATAAGGGATATGTAAAGTTCCTAATCAGCATGGAAACAAGAGCCGATATTAATGGGGTTTCACCCGGCAACTTTGTGCCTTATGTAAAAGGTTTATTCATTAATAATAGTGACGGAGAGCGAGTGAAAGAATATGCTTTTACGCAAGGCTATTTTGACACAAATAAAAGGCTTAAATTATCAGCCGTAAATGAAATAAATGGAGCTTTAACCAGTAAATCATGGAAGTTTAAGTATTATAATGAAATGGGTATATTTCCTTCTTTCATAAGCTATTCGAAAGACCACTGGGGATTTTATAATGGTAAATCAAATGGCTCCCTGATTCCCAATGCTCCATATGAAAATATTTTATTAAACTGGAGGACATATAGTGTATCGTATGCAGATAGAAATTCAGATTTCAGTTCAGTGCTGGGTATGTTACAGGAAGTAGATTATCCAACAGGAGGAAGTTCTGTTTTTGAATATGAACCTAACCAGATTAAGGTACGCTCTTATAACGAAATTACTAGTTTATCTCCTTTTCTGACAATTTCAAATGCAACATACTTTACTCCTTTGTCTAGCGCCTCTACAACATTAAGTACTTCTCCTGTGAGTGGGTCATTCATTGTTCCTGCTTCAGTAGGAGGTGGTGATCCAACGGTACAGTTGCATGGAGCTGTCATATATGACCCTACTCATTTTTCCGATCCTCTGTATCAATTTACAGGGCCCGACAAGGTAAGTACAGATAAATTATATAATGTGCTGGGTATGAATTACAGTTCAAGCAACAATACCTCCGGGGGAACGGTTATTGATACCTTAAGTCCTGGTACCTACACTTATACTTTTACACCGGGTCAGTCCTCTGACGGGCCACCTATGCAGTATAATTTGAATTTTAATATAGCACTTGAACAACAGAATGCTCCTATTCCATATATTGTCGGAGGAGTAAGAATTGCGAAAATTACGCAGAACGATAGCACAAACAGATCTCCTAAATACAGAAGATATATCTATACAGATAGCCTTAGTCAAGTCACATTTCGAAATGTACCTTTTTATATAAGCCAAACGGATGTTAATGTACCCAATCAGCAGGGAACAGCCTGTTATTCCTGTGGAATAAGGGCAAGTGTTTTTGATGAAAATATTGCTCCAGCAGCTGGAAGCCACATAGAATATGAGAAAGTGACCATGTATGATTCCAGTTCTATCGGACAATTAGGTAAGACCGAAAGCGTTTACCTGATGTCAGTAAACGAAGCAGGAAGTTACGTAGATCCTTTTGTGGTTCCTGTTAACTCATTCTGGCGGGCAGGGGCACCGGTCAGTAAAAAGGAGTATAAATCAAGCGGAGGCTTATTTCAACTAGTAAAAGAAACACAGAATGGATATCTAGAATCAGACAGGTTAAAACTAACAAATGGGATCCGGGTAGGTTATAATTCTTATTGCCCAGTCAACAATAACCAAGACAGGACTTATAATATATCATTGTCTACCTTTTTTACAAAACAATTTAATTTACAATCCACTAATATATATGAGTATTTGCCTACTCAAAACTTGCTTACTCAAAATCTCTATACAATTAATTCTCCTTTTCATAGCCTGCCTACAATTGCAACTAGTCCTGATAGCAAAAATAATCAGATGAGTGAGAAAACGATATATTCATTTGATTATGATACATCGAATGTTTCAAATACCGATATACTGGCAATAAGGAATCTGCAACGAAAAAATATACTTATACCGATTGAAAAAATTCAATACAAAACTATCGGAGGAGTAAATTATGTGATTGGAGGTGTATTGAACACCTATAAACAGGACAAGCCAGTTCCGGACAAGATTTATAATCTCAGACTATCGGCACCTATTCCAATGACGTCTTTCGTGTTTAGTAATACGTTAAGCAACAGCGGTAACTTTACTAAAGATTTTAGGTATGAAGTAGACTATTCATTTAATAACTATAACGAGTTTAATCAGATATTAGATATAGTACCATCTAATGCAGGCCCGGTTACATATCTGTATGATTACTCCAAATTATATGCTGTAGCTGAAGTGAAAAATGCAACGAATGCTGATATTGCTTATAGTAGCTTCGAAAGTGACCAGCAGGGAAACTGGATTTACACCGGTGCAACGATCGCCGATGCTACTTCTCCCACAGGAAGCAGATGTTATAATACGACATTAGGCGCTATAAGCAGAACGGGATTACAAAGCACAAAAAAATACATAGTTTCTTACTGGACAAGAAATACAACTTCTTTTACTATCGCAGGTACTATAAGTGGTTATCCGGTTAAAGGAAGAAGTGTGAATGGATGGACCTTTTATATGCATAAAATAACAGGAGTAACAAGTATAGGCATTACGGGTGGACTGATAGACGAATTGAGGTTATTCCCTGATAATGGAATGATGAGAAGTTATACTTATAGCCCTCACAAAGGAGTTACCAGTATATGCGATGAAAACAATGCCATTACTTATTACTTCTATGATAATTTAGGTCGTCTTAGTCTTGTTAAAGACTTAAACGGCAAGGTGCTGAAATCGGTAGATTATCAGTATAAAAAATCAATAACCCAATAATCCCAAACCAATGAAGAATATTACTTGTTTATTAGCACCGTTGGTTTTAATTCCTGTTTTATTATCTGCACAAAATAGTCCCGGAGGAGCAGCTAAACCATCAGCTACTCCTATAACCGTACCTTCTGCATACACAAATAATATTATCACGTTTATACGTACCTGGGAACCAGATATGCCACTCAGTGATACTGTAGCAATTACAACAAAGACGGTAAGAGAAGTAAAACAAAAAACGCAATATTTTGATGGACTTGGTTCGCCTTTACAGACTGTTGATAAAGGACTTAGTCCGGCAGGACGGGATATGGTGGTGCCGGTTATATATGATGCTTTTGGTCGTGAAGCATACAAATATCTACCTTATACACAGCAAACAGCAAATACCAGTGACGGGAAATTTAAAACAGATCCCTTTAACAGTCAGAAAACTTTTTATCAAAGCGTCGAATCTAATGGAGGAGCTGCTGACAATATTTTTTATACCAAAACAGAATATGAGTTCTCGCCCTTAAACAGGGATTTAAAAACATATGCTTCGGGCGATAGCTGGGTAAATAAACCAGTGGAAAAACAATATTTGACCAACCTTGATGCTGATTCTGTCCGTATATGGAATGTAACTTCCGGAAATGTAACCAGTGGTGGTACTTATACTGCGGGGATGATCTATAAGAACACGGTTATTGATGAAAAAGGAATGTCGTCAGTTGAATATAAAGACAAAGAGGGCAGATTGATCCTTCAGAAAATACAAAAAACGGCATCAACTACAGCACATGTTGGTTGGTTATGTACTTATTATGCGTATAATGATATAGGCAATTTGCAATTTATTATCCCTCCTTTAGCAACTGAGCTGGCAATGCGCAATAATTGGGTATTGACAAATGTGGCAGATGAACTTTGTCTTCAATATACTTATGATACGCGTGGCCGTTTAATTACGAAAAAAATGCCGGGAGTAGGAATCATTTCAATGGTTTACGATATCAGAAACCGCGTTGTCTTTACACAGGATTCTGTACAGCGTAGTAAGTCACCAAAGGAATGGACGACTAATTTTTATGATGGACTTAACCGGTTGGTAATGACAGCCATCTATGCTTCAGATGCTACCAGGGATGCACTACAGCAGAGCCTTAATACAGCAGCTTCTTCTCAGGATATCGTTACACAGATCCCGGCAAGAGCAGATTTAGCTTTATATGATTATGATAGTAGTATATCTTATACCGCCTCCAATTCAATAACTTTTCTACCAAACTTTGATTCTGGCTTAAGTGCTGAATTTACAGCTGAAATTAATCCCTCTGCACCTGCTGAAGTGATAACTATAGCGGCAGATAATCCACTACCCAATATTTCTGCGTCTTCGCTGACACCTTTGACTTATACATTTTATGATAGTTATGATTATAGCGGGAAACATAACTTTTTAAGCGCGGATTTGCAGAAACCAGTGGCACCGGATAGTTTATTCCCGGAAGCTATGCCAGCTTCATACAGTATGATGACTAATAGCCTTTTAACGGGTACAAAAGTTCGTGTACTGGGGACTGATCAATGGCTCACAACAACAATATATTACAATGATAAAGGAAGAGAGATACAGATTATAAGTGATAACGGATTAGGTGGAAAGAATGTTTTAACCACACTATACAGTTATAAAGGGAAAATAATAAGCACTTATCTCCGTAATCAGAATCCGGCAAGTCCTACCCAGCAGACTAGTTTATGGAACAGCATGACTTATGATCATGGAGGCAGACTAACCGCAATCAGGAAAAGGATCAATGACGATGTTTCGGGAGAGAAAACGGTTGTTACCTATTCCTATGATGAATTGGGACGTATAAAACAAAAACGACTTGGAGTAGATACAAACGGAGGACAACTTGATTCTCTTACGTATAGTTACAATATCCGGGGATGGCTGAAGAGCATAAATAAAATTTACGCGAATGGTATTGCCGGAAGTACAAGTAACTTTTTTGGAGAAGAATTGTCTTATGACTATGGATTTATCAATAATCAGTACAATGGTAATATCGCCGGAGTAAAATGGAGAAGTAAGTCTGATGGTATTACCCGGGCTTATGGCTATAATTATGACTCGCTTAACCGGTTTACAGTGGCTGATTTCACCCAGCAAAATACCAGTGGTGCCAATTGGACCAGAGATGTGATGGACTTCTCCGTTAATAATACTACCTATGATGCAAATGGTAATATTCTTACTATGAATCAAAAAGGAATGGTTGGAACTACTGCGCGGATCATTGACCAGTTAACATATACCTATAAGCCGAATGGTAGTAATAAGCTTGCTGCCGTATCTGATACAAGTAACACTACTGCCGCAAAATTGGGAGATTTTATAAATGGTAATGCATCTGGTGACGATTATTCATATGATGGTAATGGTAACCTTAAAATAGATAAGAACAAGGGTATCACTAATATAAATTATAATTATCTGAACCTGCCCACTACTGTTTATTTTAAGGATAAGGGAACTGTGTCCTTCCTGTACGATGCGAAAGGTAATAAGTTGAAAAAAACGGTAGTAGACAGCACAGTTTCCCCTGTAAAAACAATTGCGACAGCGTATGCAGGCAACTTTGTATATAATCAGGACAGCCTTGAGCTTTTAGCTCATGATGATGGACGAATCCGGCCCGTTTACAAAACAGGAAACCCAGTTACATATGTGTATGAATATTTTGAAAAGGATCATCTTGGAAACGTAAGGGTAGTATTGGGAGACCAGCTAGATTCGAGTTTGTACGTGGCTTCTATGGAGACTGCGTCTGCTGCCAAAGAGGTTGCATTATTCAGTAATATTGATGAAACCCGTGTTGTGAAGCCTGAAGGTTATCCGGAAGATAATGAGACAAGCCAAAATACGTATGTAGCTAAACTGAATGCAAAGTCAGATGGAAGAAAGATAGGACCTTCATTAATTCTGCGTGTGATGGCGGGAGATACAATAAGCATACGGGCCAACGCTTTTTATAAATCTAATGCACCTGCTGATAATAAGTCTAAATCGTTGACAGAGGATATGATACAGGCTCTTGTTAATGCGTTAGGAAATAATCTGCCTGCGGGAAACAATCATGCAGCATCAAATAATATAACTCCATCAAATGTGGGTTTCAATAATAATGATTATCAGACCTTAAAGGAACGGAATTCTTCTGATAATAATCCTGATAGACTTAAATCATATCTCAACTTTGCATTGTTTGACGATCAGTTCAAAATGGTTGAAAATAATAGTGGAGTGAGACCAGTTAAGGCTACCCCTGATGAGCTGCAAAATCTGGAAGTACAGAAGATGGTGATGGAGAAGAGCGGATTTCTTTATGTTTACACCAGTAATGAAACATCGCAGGATGTATATTTTGATAATCTGACAGTGGCTGTTAATAGTGGACGTTTGTTAGAGGATACTCACTATTATCCTTTTGGATTAACAATGGCAGGCATTTCATCTAATGCATTAAAAGGAATGAACTATCCGGAAAACCGACTTAAGTATAATGGGAAGGAATCACAGGCCAAAGAGTTTAAGGATGGCAGCAGTTTAAGCTGGTATGATTACGGCGCAAGAATGTATGATCCTCAAATAGGTAGATGGCATACTATAGATCCGCTTACGAGTAAGTATGAAGAATCCAGCCCATATTCCTATGCACTTAATAACCCTGTTAATGCAATCGATCCTGACGGTAAACTGGTGATTTTTGTTAATGGACATTGGAGCAGATTATCGTTCGGGGGCGTTTTTGGTCCCAATGAAGCAGGCCGATCTTACTGGGAGTATTTTGGAGAGAGATTTATAAAGGCAACAAACAGGTTATTTAATGATGATCATAATGCATTTGTAGATGGATCTTCTATGTTCGGATTTGATCAAAGCGGAGGGGATAGATTTTCAATAGGAAGAAAATATGCTGAGGAGCATTATCACGAGTGGCTTGGTCAGATGACAAGTGAAGATGAAGGATTTAATTTGATAGGTCATAGTGAAGGTGCTGCATTTGCTGCGGGTATTGCCTCTTATCTTTCTGAAATGGCATGGGGTAGTAATAAAGGGCATACAGTACGTACTATCCTGTATCTGTCAGCTGATGAGGCAGATGAGTTTGAGCAGGATAACCGGTATTTTGCAGGGCGTTCTATTCAGGTACATAATCTTAGTGACTGGGTTTCACCTTATAAACCAATAAAAGGAGTAGATACAGAGTTGAGAGTATATGATCCAAAGGCTGATTGGCGCAGCTATCATGGAACTACAGTCAACTCAAAACTCATGAGAGATCTTAAAGAATTAGTTACGAACACGGTTATGCTTAATGATTTTGACGTTAGGGTAGAAGGTAATAGGATTATTTATTACAGGAGGTAAAATAACAGGGTTGGTCACAGCTGGCCAACCCTGTTACTTTATAATATTTTATTCCAGGGGATTGTCTTTTTTATAGTAAGAAATAGTTACCTGGTCAGGGTGCTTAATATTGACATCCAATTGTTTTTCACAGACAGTACTATCTGAATCTTTGCCAGTGATCTTGATTTTAAAGAAAATAATATTCACTATTTTATAACTAGATTTATAAGACAAAACCGGAATTATTTGAGTAGTAACTTCTGTGGCAATTTTTTTCAGATAAGAAGTGTCTTTAGCACATAAATCAAACCCCTTATCCTCAAATTGAATCAAAAATTCACCATTTGAATTTTTCTCTACAATAGCTTTTTTATCATGTTCCATGCTAACTTTGCACCTGTATTTCTCGGAAAGGGTTTTACATAATTTAATTTCGTCTTTTGAAAGAGGCCAGGAAGCAGACCTGCATGCTATCAGTGAAAATGATGGTATGAAAAAAGTCGATACCAGGATAATAGTCCATTGTTTAGCCAGCATTATATATTATTATGTTCTTAAAGATACGATAACTTTTATATTTTCTCAATGGCCGCATCGTATAATTCCACTTAACATCTTTATAATCAATACTAATTGGTTCGAAACTTACCACTACTGGGCACAATACAACCCTGTAAGTCATTAATTTAAAGGGGGGTATTTCTCCGAATGTCATAAAATCACGCTTTTTAACCCTTTCTACCACTATTATTGACAGTTAAATGACAGGCGCAATGACAGTCGGTTTTACAGACATCTTCGCAAGGGGAATTCAGCCCCAAACACCCAATTTGACATTCAGTTTGACAGTTGAAATGACAGCCGGTTCTGGCAGTTACTTTAAAGACGTAATGTCAGTACTGACAAGAGTTACAGGCAAATTATTTTCAAGTTTATTTTCCTCTCCTTTTCACAGGAATTCCCGTTTGCTCTTAGACGTTACTCCTGCAGGTACTTTTTTTATTGGCATGGCACATTCATTGAGCGTGCAGGTCAGCTATGAATCCTATACGCTTGCCAATAACTGGCAAATCAAATGGCTTCCTGGTGATAGTAATACCTCTTCCACGAAGTTGCTCAATCGTCTCATCGACGCTTTCCACTGTTAAGCTAAAATGATGATATCCAGAAACGATTGGCAGCGTTGGATCTTGATGTGGATTTACCACCGGCCCTTGAATAATTTCTAACCAGAAATCGTCATCATTGGCAGGTGCAACATAAGCCATTAAAAGATCACCCGATACTCATTTTTCGACCAACCTGAAACCTAGCTTTTCAATGTACCATTGTGTAGTAGCTTCATAATCTGGTGTGTTTAAGTTTCTCAGTATTGTTGCAAGATGAAAATGTTGACGAAGCAACAGTTGCATATTTAATGGGCCACACAACTACCGATCAGGTTAGAAAAACCTATAAACGGCATAGACCTAAAGATCAGTTCAAATCAATCAGTCATCTACCTAAACCTGAACAAACGCCTTATTTTCTAAACTTAAATTTAGAAGAATAATAAAAAAATAATTCAACGTGTTATGGTATTAGAGACCATAGTTGATAAAATAACGGGAATTAAACTAGTAGACGGAAAGAAGAATGCTATCGTAGCTTACACAGCGAAAAATAAATCGGTCTCGCCTTTCTTAGTATAGATTCCAGACTCATGGATGAGAGGGTTGCATATTTTAAGCGTTTCGATGAAGGGTGACGGTTGAAAAAATTGCCTTCTCTACAGTAGCTTCATATTGACGAATGTGCTTTTAAATGAGATTGCTTGTGAGCGAAATATCTTTTACTTAATCCCAGGTAATGTTGATGTACTTGAGTAACAAGTTTACATAGGGAGCATTATCCTTATCTATCCCAAATACTACGTCACAATCACGTTGATTAGGAGTTTTGGTTACGCCTTCAATCGGAAAGCTTTATCTTACCTTAATTAGATTATCAATATTTTTTCTTTGCCAGGCTGCTATATCAATTAACAAAGGGCACAGACTTTTTCCAAAATCAGTGAGCGCATACTCAACCCGGGGAGGAAGCTCCTTGTACTGTTTCCTGCTGATTAAGCCATCAGCTTCAAGCTCTCTCAATTGTTCGGTTAACACCTTTTTTGAAATAGAAGGTAGCCTAACCTGGATTTCGCCAAAACGTCTAGTATTTTTGGAAAGCACATATAAAATTATCAACTTCCACCGTCCTCCAAACAGGGCTATCGTTGCTGTAACAGGACAGTCAGCATGGTCTAATTTATTTTCCATTAGTCACTTTTAGGTTACCACTTTTTGTCTTGTTACCAAAGGCAAGGGTAACTTTTCCAAATCAATATTTGTTTCTTTACATAACAAAAGTAATTAATCTTAAAACAAAAAATATGATTTTAGTAACCGGTGCAACAGGGAATTTAGGTAAAGCCACCATTAATTCATTATTAAACAGGGGTATAGCCCCAAACGATATTACTGCATTGGTAAGAGATGAAGCCAAGTCGGCAGAATTAAAATCAAAAGGACTTCAAATAAAACTTGGCGACTATCAGGATTTTGAGTCTTTAAAAAGTGCGTTCCAGGGCGTGGACAAGCTGGTGCTTATATCTTCTTCATCGGATATAGGCAAGAGGTTTGAGCAGCACAAAAATGCGATCAATGCAGCCAAGGAAGCTGGTGTTGGCCATATTATCTATACAAGCTTTGACATGAAAAATTTAGAACAAAGTATAATGGGTGAAGAGGTTCGATATCATGCATACACAGTTGATTATCTAAAACAAACAGCCGTTCCTTATACTTTAATGGATAATACCATGTATGCTGACATGATTCCCTTATTATCTGGAAGGGATATATTAAATAATGGCATTGCCATTCCTGCCGGAGACGGTAAAACTCCCTTTTTGCCAATAACAGAAATGGCTGAAACGATAGCTGTTGTACTGACTACTCCGGGTCATGAAAACAAAGAATATTTCATCACTGCAGAAACCGCTTTCTCCTTCGCGGAGATTGCTGACCTACTATCAGACATTACCGGAAAAACAATAACTTATCACCAACCGGAGGTAAGTTCATATATTGCATGGCTTATACAGACCGGTGCTTCTGAAGATGATGCAGCGTACATTGCAAGGTTCTGTGGGGCGATTGCTAACGGAGAATTCGATACTAATAAAAGTGATGTAAAAAAACTACTAGGCAGGAGTCCGGTCAGTTTAAAAGATTTTTTGCAAAACATATACAGTTAATTGGTAGAAGAGTAAATCCTATGTGGAAGTTTATACTGAAAAGTTTGGCGTAAAAGGGCTAATTACAGATAAAGAATAAGTAACTTAAAACCTTACTTAATAAAGGTAACTACAGTAAAAGACGGTGATAAAAATGATGGTGGGGCCGTCTGCTTTAAGTGTGTATTAGAGCGCATTTGCTCTTTTGAAGTAAAAGAGGGAACAGCACGAAGTTTATCCGAGTTCGGTCGTTTTGGGAATGGTACGGATTTAGCATTAATACAATAAAATACTAATCTAATGAATTAAGTACCTAAACTGCTCAACCTATTAATAATCAAATCCATTTGGTTCGAAAACTTACCGGCAGTGGGCACTTAAAGCCTTATAAATCTATGATTTATAAGGCTTTTTTCATTTCTATGAGTGTCATTTTGAAGGTTAAGGATTTCACAGAGTAGAACCATTGTCGGGTGTTTTATCCAAGAAGGCAAACACCGCTAAAAAGCGGTGTTTGCCTGTTTAATCATTTGATTCAATAAATTTTAATCGGTATTAATTTTTTATTGTGCACGCTGATGCTCTTCCTCACTGGCGGCACTCGTGCTCCGGGAAGCTGCAACATTTTTACCAAAGCGATGGGGAAAGCTTAAAGCCATATTCCGCCTTTCCTCCTAATGCCTCAAACCGCTGTGCTGAGCGAGTTAATTGATATTGACCAAGAATCAGGTATCTACTACCAAAAGACTTTCGAACCCAAATTTGTATGCCAAAAACTGTCCGGATATTTTAATCCCGCACCTATGGCTCTGTCCATACAGGCATGTGCAAGTAATATGATACCAGCCAGCATCAGGTTCCTGTTACCTTTTGCCAGGCCATAAAGTCCGATTGCAATACCTACACCCTTGAAGTGAACTAAATTGTAGGAAACTGCACCTACTTCAGGATCAACGGCATAGCCAAGCATACCCAGGTCAGGCAACATTAATAGTATAGGGAACCACCACCATTTCATATTTAAACGAGAGAATAAATAAATGCACCCAAGGAACATTATTAATTCTTCAATTTGTATTAGAATTTCCATTTTTTTAAGTTTAAAGAAAATTGTTAGATGTCTTATTATGATTACGATGTAAAGGTAGTGCTGCGGAGATCGTCAAAATTGTAAGAAAACGAAAGGTCAATCCCGTAAAAGCCATTGCCGCTGATTCCCGGCTTACGGAAAATTGCATACAACTTCGGTTTCAAAAGTATACCGGTTATTCTTCTAAGGAACTTTTGCGCTTACCTGCGTTTTAAAGCGGTTATCAACCATTTGCATGAATTGTCTCTCCCGTCCTGTTGTAACTGTACACTTTTATGAACATCTGAGAAAAGCTAAACAAGAATAGAGATAAAATTCATTTCTATTATGATCTGGGACACACACCAGGACAACGTCGCTGAATGTGTTAGCTAATATGCAAATTATTAATGCAAGCCTCTATTCATACCTTCTTTTATCCACCTGCCAAACACCATGTTATCTAAATATCGATTGTGAAAACGTATCCCTTCTGCCATCCTTCAATTTTTTCGCGAAGGCCGCGAATGGACTAAGATTTCTGTATTCAATCCCTTTTGATACCGGTCTTTCTCAATCAGTAATATTGGTAGGAAACCCCGTAATCTGTATACAAAGCGACTCGCCCTTCTTCCGCAATTTTGCAGCAGTAAACATACAAAATGAAAACACGACAATTAGGAACCTCAGGATTAGAAGTGTCCGAACTTGGTTTCGGCTGCATGGGATTAAGCCATGGTTATGGTCCGGCAACAAATGAAAACGATGCCATTGCACTCATTCAAAAAGCTTATGAATCGGGCATTACTTTCTTTGATACCGCAGAAGCATATGGACAAGGCGCTAATGAACAGTTGGTAGGAAAAGGATTGCACGATGTACGTGATAAAGTAATCATCGCTACCAAGTTTGGCTTTAAAAACGGCAAGAATACAGATGGTTTGGATAGTCGACCGGAACGCATCAGGCAGGTGGCGGAAAACTCCCTCCGGTATCTGCAAACCGATTATATCGACTTGTTTTATCAACACCGCGTGGACCCGAATGTACCTATTGAAGACGTTGCCGGAACCGTAAAAGATTTGATTGCCGAAGGCAAAGTAAAACACTTCGGTATGAGTGAAGCCGGCGTGCAAAGTATACGCAGAGCGCATGCCGTACAACCAGTGGCAGCCCTGCAAAGCGAGTACTCCATGTTCTGGCGCGAACCTGAAAATGAAATTATTCCATTGCTTGAAGAATTGGGCATTGGCTTCGTTCCGTTTAGCCCGTTGGGCAAAGGATTTTTGACGGGTAAGATGAATGCGGACACTGAATTTGACAAGACCGATTCCAGAAATATCCTTCCTCGCTTTACCAAAGAAAACCGCGAAGCGAATCAAACCATTGTTGACCTTGTAACAAAGATTGCGGGAGAACATAACGCAACGCCAGCGCAGATTGCATTGGCATGGCTGCTGGCGCAAAAGCCATGGATTGCACCGATTCCGGGAACTACAAAAATGACTCGCCTAAAAGAAAATACAGGTGGTGCAAACATCACCTTAAACGATGATGATTTAGCCAATATCAATAAGGTTTTGGACAACATCAGCCTTCAGGGAGAACGCTATCCCGCAAGCATGGCAGACCTGCAAGGCAGGTAAGCAGGTCATACTAGCGGTGATACATCTTCCTATGGCTTCTAATTTCTATGGACCGCCGCAACCGGAATTGAATAAATAATTCAATCATGAAGAATGTAATTATTCTTGGCGCTGCCCAAACGCACAAAATCACGTTTAAAATGGACAACCGCTATTTTCGATTTGACGGAAAAATCCGACAATACTACTGACATAGGGTTGTCACCCGGGCAGATTTATTTTGTGTCAATTAAAATCAACACAATGAATCTTTCTTCAATTCGCATTATTACCGCCGACATTAAGCGCCTTGTCCAGTTTTATGAAATCGCCACAGGAATGCCATTTACATGGTACACTGATGATTTTGCTGAAATGAGAACGTCCTCCGGAGCTTTAGCTATAGGAAGTACCCGTACTTTGGCTTTTTTTGGCGGTGATGATGTTGCCAGTGCCGCCAGTAACAGATCAGTTATTATTGAGTTTCTGGTTGATGATATGGATAACGAATACCAGCGATTATCTAACATAACTGGTATAGACATTATACAAGAGCCAACAACAATGCCATGGGGGAATCGTTCTATTTTATTCAGAGATCCTGACGGTAATCTGGTCAACTTCTTTACACCTGTGTCACAAGAAGCCCAAAAAAGGTTTCAGGAAAAATAACGTGACGGGTGTTTTTTCTTCAGGTAATTTCGCCAAAACATCGTGTCAGGCAATATCAAATTATTTGAAAACATATCAATTGAAAAGGTCGGAGATGTCTCTCCGATCTTTTTTTATGGTCATCCATGCCTCTCTATTCCCGGTTATCAGCTCAACAATTCGTCAGAATATTTACCTCTTGTTAAAATATCCACACACCTGATTCGTCAATAAACTCATAGGAAAAAATTAATCAGGATAACTATCAAATACCTGAAGATAGCATTTCCCTACTGTTATCATTGATAATCACTATTTTAATATATATGAGACATCCACTATTCGGGAAAAAGCCTACGGGAAAAAGATTAGAATTAATCAAACAATCGCCGAATTATAAAGACGGGCAGTTCCAGAACATTCACAATACGCCGCAACTTTCAGAGGGGTATAGCATGGGAGGCGTTTTATATGACTTTATGTTCAAAAAACGTTTGCGTATGCGTCCCGTAGATTCATTACCCTCTGTAAAAACTGATCTGCTGGCGGTTGCACCCGATCAGGATGTGTTGATTTGGTTTGGTCACTCATCTTATTTTATACAGTCAGGAGGAAAGCGCTTCCTTGCAGATCCGGTCTTTTCTGGCAGCGCTTCGCCTCTGCCCGGAGGTACTAAGGCATTTAAAGGTGCTGATATTTACACAACTGATGATTTCCCTGTAATAGATTACCTGTTCATATCGCATGACCATTACGATCATTTGGATTATAAGACCGTGCTCGCACTAAAGAGCAAGGTGGGTAAAGTGATCTGTGGTCTGGGAGTAGGAGCGCACCTGGAAAGATGGGGCTATAAGCCTGACCAGATCATAGAGACAGATTGGTGGCAGGATGTGGATCTGGGAGATGGATTTGTTGTACACACAGCACCTACCCGTCACTTCTCAGGCAGGAGTTTTTCCCGGAATAATACACTATGGCAATCTTATATATTGCAAACACCGGCCATGAAGATCTATATAGGAGGTGACAGCGGTTATGATACTCATTTTGCCGAAATAGGAAAAAAATTCGGTCCGATAGATTTCGCCATTCTTGAAAATGGTCAGTATGACCTTGCATGGAAGTACATTCATATGCAGCCGGAAGAGGTCCTGCAGGCAGCAAAAGACCTGAAGGCAAAAAGACTGCTGCCGGTCCACTCCTCCAAATTCACGCTTGGCAATCACCCCTGGGATGAGCCTTTACAGAGATTAACGGCAATTGCAGACATTCCATTAGCTACGCCTATGATAGGCCAGCTCGTGGACTTGCGCAATGATAAACAGATATTTAAGGACTGGTGGAAAGACGTGAACTAATATGTAATAGCGCCAATTGTCCCGCCAGTCAGGTACATCTAAAGAAAATTCTCTGAAACAAAATGCTCTATATTTAGCAATTCAATCCGGTTAACTTTATCATAATCAAAACTATTTGGTTCGGAAACTCACCAGTTCCGGGCACAGTACAACCCTGTAAATCAATGATTTACAGGGTTGTATTTCTCCAAGTGTCAGAAAATGACACTTTTTAGGGATCAGGTTGATTACTCTCTTTCAAGTCAGAATAGGTTCGATTTCCCGAATTTTATTATTACTCCTTTTAGAATCCTGTTAACTTTCTCCAATACATTTCTACTTTTTTAATATTTTTATTTATAAATCAGTTTAGTATTGCTGAGAATTTGAAATTCTTTGAAGAATCATCTACCTGGGATAATGCGACTTTACAGATATAAACTTTTGAAATCTTATGTACTTTACAAGCTTACCCAATCATAAGGAGATAGGATTTGATGAGCAACTTCATTTCAGTAAATTCAAGAGGCACAACGTCATCTTTAATGCGATATCGAACCTAAGTTATTGTGAGCGTCATGTAGGCTGTCTGTCCATTAAAACAGTAGTAAGCGGAGAAGAATGGTATAATATAGATAACCGGGAGATTGCCGTACGGCCCGGACAGTTCCTGATGTTAAATGACGACCAGGAATACTCGTGCAGGATTGATGGTCCCGAAAAAACCAATATTATATCAGTTTTTTTCAGCAAAGATTTTTCCTCCTCTGTGTTCCGGGATGCTTTATGTAACGAGGACACTTTATTGGATTCACCCTTTGAATCAATAGGAAAGGCCCCCGAGTTCTTTCAAACGCTTTATAATAATGACATTAGATTACAGCAAAAGTTACAAAACCTCGTATTATCGTTGAATGATTGCGGATATGACAATGACAGAGTAGATGAATCCCTGACTTTTCTGCTGCATGATCTGTTATGTGCACACAAAGCGGAAGTACATCGCGTTGGCAGGGTAAGCGCAATCAAGCCGAATACCAAAACAGAGATCTATAAACGATTGTGCATTGCTAAGGATTTCATGCATTCCACTTTCATGTACAAATCTGACCTATCCTTAATGAGTCAAACAGCATGCTTATCCGCACCACAATTGATCAGGCAATTCAAAGCTGTATTCAAAACCACTCCCCATCAATATCTTACACAGATCAGACTTGCCTATGCCGTGAGGTTATTAAAACATTCCACTATGTCAGTAAATGAAATCACCTTGGCCTGTGGATTTGAAGATACCAGTGCCTTTTGCCGTTCATTCAAAAAAGAATATAGCGTTTCACCTGGCAGTTTTAGAAAAATGATCTGACAAATTGAGTATTTCTGCATATTCTCTTTAATGCTTCTGGAATAGCTTTGTATCCTGAAAGCATTAAATTAAAAAGATATGAAAAGATTGCTGATTCCGCTTATTTGTCTGATTACCACCACTGCTGCTGGGCAAAATATAGCTTATGACACCATCCGGTATGAAAAAAAATATTACGAAAAAAGAGTAGCTCTTTTCAAACTTGAGTGCGTAAAAAAACACAGCGTAATTTTCCTGGGAAATAGTTTAACCGAGTTTGGGGATTGGAAAAAATTGCTCAATGATTCAACCGTTGTAAATAGAGGTATTGCGGCTGATAATACATTTGGTGTTTTAGATCGTTTGGACGATGTAATTATTCATCAACCTCCTAAACTTTTTATTGAGATAGGAATAAATGATATTTCTCAGAACATTCCAGCCGACGTCATAGTGAAAAATATCCTGACCATTGTGGCTCGTGTAAAAGCAGGATCACCGGGAACAATCATTTATGTTAACAGCATTTTGCCAACAAATGATAATGTCAAAAAAGAATATCCGGATGCATTCAACAAAAACACTGAAATAGATTTAGTCAATAAGCAATTAAAGCTAAGCACAATAGAAAATAAATTTTCTTATATCGACCTAAGTAAGGAATTACGAGATAAGAATGGAGATTTAGATATAAGGTATGCTAAATCTGACGGACTTCATCTTAATAAGAAGGGGTATGAGATTTGGACTAAGCTTTTAAAGGCACAAAAGCATTAATTGAAATAATCATGACTTAATCCGACAAAGAAACTTATTTCATTAAACATTTAAAAATCAATATAATCTGGTTCAAAACCCATCACAACCGGGTACAACCTAAACCATATTTAAACTGTTGTATAATTCCTGGAGAAAAACGTATCAACCACATGCTGGTCCTGCGGAAAATTGTGTACCTCCACGATACGGTCACCATCGAACTTCCACAGCAGGCACGACATATTGTGCAGGTTATCTTCGCCATGCAGGTTGCTCCAGTTTGTATGGCAATCGATCACATAGGTATCATTCAGGCCCATTACGATGGGTTCTGCCATGAAGGCGCACTTTTCCAATTGACGGAAATAAGCCAGCACTTCATCGATGCCTTTTTTGGTGCCGCTTAAGGGATGTTTGCCGGGAATATGCCATTTGATATTTTCATCGAGGATAGAGCGAAGCTTGTCCATATCGTTATTGGCATAAGCTTCAAAAAAACGGTGGATCAGAATAAGATTTGGGTGCATTGCTTCCATAATGTAAGGTTAATAACGGTTATATGACTTCAAACTGCATTTTATTAAGAATCACAGAACAGGCTGTAAGGTCCTGAACGCCCAGCCAAGATATGGATTTTTTGCAAGTGCGCCTGCATATTTCCCACAGTTTGTATTCAACTCCAAAGAATCTACGTAAATATGATCAGCAATAGTAAAGCAATCTTCAATTACCGTGATAAATTTAGATCTCATCCCCCAGAAACCGCGATATTTTAGTATATTAGTTATTAAATCAATTCTCTGTTAGGCCTTTGAAAGTCTTACGAATTTCAAGGCTCGATATAGTTATTATTATCAAATACCTCAAAATAATTATTTAGCATGCATGAATATAATAGTGGATATGATGATGGTTATTATGCAGGAAAAAATGCATCACGTAGTGAAAAGCAAATCGCAGATGCGACTAAGGCTACTTTTTCATTAGCAGGATATATAACTATTATTCTTCTAGGCATTTTGACAACTTGCGTCATTTTTAGTGGATCCCTTATGGTGGCACATTTATTTCTGAAAGCAATAGGAATGTATAGAAATTCTGGTACTTGGGAATATATACTTTGGCTCTTGGGATTAGGATATCTGGTTACCTGTTTGCTTTTTTATATAAAGGGAATAATGATCATTGGAAAAGTGAATGGAAATTGGTGGTGGATTCCGCTATTTCTTCTCTGTTTGTTCGTTATTTGCATTATGCCAACATTGGTCTTTCAAAGTATGCTGGAATATTGGTTAGGACCGTCGAAAAGAACAGGAGAAGGAGGTATAAAATTTTACATAGTTTTTAGTTGGGTAATTGCCATATTAATCGGCTTTTTTATTTATCAACGTTATAAACTAACTCAGGACTATGGATGGTTTATAGCAAAATGGGCCTATCAACTGGGAATCAAAACTGCGAAAAGTATTTCAAATCAGGATACTAACACTTAAGACTAATTAATCTACTGATAATCAAATTAAACTGGCTCGAAAGCTTACCACCACTGAGCACAAAAAAATGGCAAAACGCCTGAGGTAATACCTCCGGCGTTTTGCCATTTTAAATATTTTACCCAAAAGTAGACTATGCTTATAGCAGAAGTTGCAGCAAAAGTGCTTAGTAAGGTAGCGCCGCCTGGGGGCAACTATAGTTACCTAACCCGGCAACAACATATTCTCTATTAATATCTGAACGCATTAGGCTCGTCTATTTATTATTATCAGTTCTCTTTCTCAGATTAATCGAGTAGATTAGTATGATTTGATAAACGAACCTAAATTCTTCAAACAACCGTCCCAAACTTAAAAATATGAACAGCCCCAATAATCCACTCAAAATTTTCACAATCCTTTTTTTACTCGTCACGTTACAGTCAACCGCTCAAAAGAAAGCGTTATACAATCATACTTCGAGTGAAATCGTAGTAATTCCTTCTAAAATATTGAATGAAGATCGTACGATCTATATCCATTATCCAAAGTTGGATTCTATGAATTTATCTAAACGATTCCCGGTATTATATTTAATGGACGGAGAAAGCCATTTTGATATGCTTTCCCAATATACCGACTATCTAAGCCGGTGGGATGTAAATGTCATACCGCAAATGATAGTAGTAGGTATCCCCAATACAAAACGAACAAGGGATCTCACACCCACAAAAAGCATCATTAACTATTTCGGACAACCTGATACGAGTAACATATCCCGGATGAAACCGAGTGGTGGCAGTGATCAGTTCCTGCAATTCATACAAGATGAATTAATGCCTTACATTGAGACGAACTACAAAACCAAACCTTTTAAAATATTTGCGGGGCACTCTTTTGGCGGTATTACTTCCATTTACTGTATGCTTACTCATCCCGATATGTTCAATGCCTATATTTCAATAAGTCCTTCTTTTTGGTGGGATGGAGAATATGTATTAAAACCGACTGATAAAAAACTAGAAAAAGGATCTGTGCTCAATAAAACACTTTTTTACTGTGATGCAAATGAAGGAGTAACAGACACTGGTTCCTTCCATACCAATTTATTGAAATTTGACACCTTACTAACCCATAAAGAATTGAAAGGGTTATGTTATAAGTATAAATACTACCCGGCAGAATCGCATATGACCGAACCTATCGTTGCCTATTACGATGCATTACGCTTTATTTACAGAGACTGGAAAAGTTCCGACGCAAAATGAGTATGCAACATAGTTAAATCCCTTTTTTATTCTGAGATTCACAGACATCGTTTCACTAACCACTGATTGTAGTCATCCTGCTAATACTAGTTTATATCTCTTTATTGTTCTGTTCTATCAGTGCCGCCATCGTTGAATTAAAGGTCGTTAGATCTGTTCCTAACTTGTTAAAAAAATCCAGATCGACAGTTTCTACACAGATAATGGCTTTTTGCAGCACCCTCTCTCCATCCCGGGTCAGTTTGATAGTCTTTGCCCGGGTATCTGTCGGGTGCTCATGGCGGGTGATGAATTTCTTCTCTTCCAGCGTCCTCAACACCTTTGATACCATCATCCTGTCCGCATTGCCCTGATTGGCTATATCCACCTGCGTAACCTTATCATTTTCCCTGGATAACCAGGCTAATGCACAGAGCAGTACGAACTGGGTATGCGTCAGGTCCAAAGGATCTAAGACACGCTTTTGTTTCCTCTGCCATAACATGGTCAACTGTCCCAGAAGATAACCCGGACTGTCTTCGGGCTTTTTAAAATGAAATTCAATTTTTCTGGGCATATTCTTTTTGTAGCATCTGTGAAGAAATCAGTTCAAAGTCATGCCGGTTGATCTCGAAGAAACCAAAACGGAATGGATAGCCCCAGCTTTTCTTATTGCGGATAAAATTCAGTTCAGGAATTAACGGCAAAATGGAAACATCCCCACCTGGCAAAAATTCAATATTACGTCTTGATGGGCAAAAGTCCCCGGACACCCGGAACTGATAGATTTCGTCATCCATAACCTTTCCTATAGCGGTAAATTCCTGGCATACCTCAGGTTTTCCCAGTGTCTGCTTACCCGAATAATAGATAATGAAATCATCCTTACGCATCCTTTTCAAAGGCGATGCCTTTCCATGACAGGTCTGGGCAATCCCCTCTGCAATTCCGGTTTTGACATGGTCCTTCGATGCCACGATGATCCAGTATTTTATATCCCTGTTCATATCGATATGATTAGTTTGACTTCAGAAAGGTGATGTTGTATCCATCGGGGTCTTTGGCAATAAGGATTTTTCCGAAAGGTGTTTCCCTGATCGGCCCCAACAGTGTCACATTCTTTGCTAATAACTGAGTTTGCAGGTCCTCTATTTCCCCATCGATTGCAAACCAGAGCGAGGTACCGATGCCCAGTTCTTTTCCTTCCAGGTTACCGATGGGCGTTCTAATGGCAAAACTTGCCTCACCCTTGTTGTATCTAAAAATGCAAGCCTCCGGATTGGGTATTCCTGCTTCCTCAAACCCGAGTTTTGTGGTGTAAAATTCTTTCGAGGTCTCAAGGTCCCTAACTTGAAGGGATGCAAATTCTAATTTTCTCATCGCGCATATTTTTTGTCGTCACAAATATAGTATACGCGACAACAATATCCTAATGCTTTATTTATTATTTTCAAATTACCCTTTCCTGGTATTGAAAAAGCTCTCCATCAGGACATTTTATTACTTGCAAATATTACTTCAGTTTTTTAGAACAAAACCATCTTTAATAATTGTTTTGTCGGCAAGAAAGTTTTTAAAATTGTCAAAAGGGCTATTATTCCAAATAAGGAGATCGGCTTTCTTTCCTTTTTCAATCGAGCCGTATTTATCGTCAATGCCTAAAGCAATCGCACCGTTTATAGTTGAGATCTGTAGAATTGAAAGGACTGAAAATCCATATTCAGCTAATAATAGCTGCTCGGAGATCATTGCTCTGCCGCCATCAGGCCAGTCAGTGCCAATCCGTAGTGTTATTCCTTTGTCAAATGCCTGTTTGACATAGCCCATAAATATTTTAAAATTCTCCCTACACCTGGCTAATTGTGCTTGGGATAACGAGGTATCTGGTTTGTTAGTGAAATAGGTCAATCCAAAAGGCTCGGCCATAAGGTGGATCGATTAAAAAGCCGAAACAATGTGTTTCGGCTTTTCTTATCTTATCTTCCTCCCAATGGTGGTATCCTGACCCTCAGGTTCACACATCCTGATGATGGCAGGGTAATAATTCCTCCCGTATCAGGGGCGCCATGTGACCATGATATCACGAAAGTGGGCTGTGCAAATACAAGCCCTATAAAATGCAGGAACATGTCATGATCTTCCTGAGATTGAAATACCTCCGGATGATTGATCGCATATATTACCGAAGCATTTGCCTTATCAATATAATTCGGATTAGGGAAAGTGATATTTTCAGCTATAGCCGCACAAACTATCTGGCAATAACGGTCAAAAAGTTGTTTCGCCTCATCCAGCGAACGCGGATACAGATAGAAGCCATGGCCACTTACTGAGAAGAAATCAAAATAGGCCTGGTTCTGATCAACCGGGGGAGAAGACGGCGTGGTGTTAATGGGATCAGAAGGTGGCGCCGGCGTAAGCACTACCGGGGGCGCGGGTGGTACCAGTTGTACCGTATGTCCGCCATCACCGCTTATATCCCAATAAGTTGAAAGGCAATCATTCCGGCAAGAAACTTAATAACTGACAGGCACAATTTTTAATGATGATTTCAAGGATTTTATTCAAGCCATGAACAATCATAAAGGATCCTGTTCAGGGTATTACAGAAGATCTGGACGCAATTGCTAATTCGGGTATTTCCGGAATTCAACTTTTCCACGGCCAATTCGAAAGCTTAAATTATTAAGTTCAATCTTTTCCACCTGATAAATTAGCAATATTATTTTTATCAATAAAATTATTGTCGGGCCGCTTATCCTTTAACTTTGATCCATGCAATCAGAACTTCAGCAACTTTACGGGAATATAGATATTTACCTCTTCGACCAACTGCTTAAAGGCACTTATGATAATTGTAAAAAGGTGCTCGACGCAGGCTGCGGAGGTGGTCGTAACCTGATTTACTTCTTAAGAAACGGCTATGAGGTGTATGGCATTGATCCTAATCCCAATGCGGTATCAGCCGTTAAACAATTATCACAAACGCTGGCCCATGCAAACGCTACAGAGAATTTTGTAGTTGCTTCGGTTGAAAACCTGCCTTTTGATGATAATTATTTTGACCTGGTGATCAGCAGCGCGGTATTGCACTTCGCCAACAGTCCTGATCATTTCGATAATATGATCCACTCAATGTGGCGGGTGCTGAAACCCGGCGGCTATTTATTTGCAAGACTTGCGTCGGATATCGGGATTGAAACGCTGGTGCAGAACCTGGGCAATGGTCGCTATCTTTTGCCCGATGGCAGCGAACGTTTTTTGGTTGACCAGCAATTACTGCTTCAATATACCAAAAGCCTCAACGCCCGGCTCCATGAACCTATAAAAACCACCAATGTGCAAAATTTACGGTGCATGACCACCTGGTGTTTGCAGAAAATTTAAAAGTTCTCTCAATTACAAATGTCATCCATAACACGACGAGGATCGATAGCAAATTAATAATTGTGAGTGTCGTATTAATATAAGCAAATGTTTAGCAATCGTAGTATTACGAGAAATACTTATATTCGTCAGGATATTTTTTAACCCTCGTATAAAAACCAATTCTCTATGAAAAATTTGTTTCCCGTCGCATTAATGTTATGCCTCCTTGTGTCTTTATCCAGCTTTGCCCCTGTGCACGCTGACGTCCCTGTTATAAAAAAGGGTTTGCGCGCATTCTCCTTTCCAATCACCGGCACTACAGACGGCACACCTGGAGCGGGCCAGCCAGCAGGTACTATTGCCTACTCAATAAGTGGTAGCGGAACTACTCCATCTACCATCACGTTCTCAACGCTAAGTGGAGTTTCGTTAGGCACTTATTCTTATAGTCTTAGCTCTACTAACAACTACCTGGCTGTGGGGATGAAAACTCAAACGTCCATCTCGGGAACATATTTTCATATAAGCACCGCTTGCCTTCCCGGGTATTGCTTAGAGTTCATCGGCGCACTCTGATTCTTAGCTTACTTTTAATGTCAGACAGCTCTGGCTGTCTGACATCTTTTTTTGGCCCGATGACAGTGCTCCCTGATTTTTCCAACCATACATACTGTACAAACATATGGGCAACTATGTATGCAGACTATGTTCATTTTTTCTCATTCTTTTGTAAAGATCCGCTAAACACCGGCAGCAAAACGAAGCTAGTCCTAATTATTTAGTAGCTTAATAACACTAAATATTTGCGTATGGGATTGCTTCACACGCTGTATAACGAACTGATAGGGTTCATGGGACTGCGCGCGCTGATAGATATGTACCAGACAGGTAACTACAAAGTGCTGCTTACTTTAAACGGTTTACTGGGGGCAGTTTCCCCGGTACTTCCTCTCCTGCTGGTGATCGAAATTATACGTGCCGTTACGTACAGACGGTTTAAGATAGAAGACTACCGTATGCCCTTTATTATCTTTGTAATAAACCGGACTATCGGTCGTTTCCTTTCTATTGCAGCAGTAGCGTTTTGTATCGGCGTATTTGAAAAGTATGCGCTATTCAAAACCTCATTCACCTGGTACTGGCTGATCTATGGCTATATTATCTGGGAGCTGGGTCATTTTCTTTATCATTACTGGGGACATACAGTGCGTTTGTTCTGGTGTCTGCATGCCACGCATCATATACCCCAAAGCATGAATCTTTCTGTTAGCTATGCCCACTTCTTCCTGGAAGGCGCTTATGCCGATGTGATCCGCACTACGGTATGTATACTGGCCGGTGTAAATCCACCGCTGTTGTTTTTTATTATGTTCATCGATGGCTCCTGGGGTGGCTTTATTCATGTGGGGGAAAACATCATCAGGGACGGACGTCTGGGTTTCTTAAACAAATGGATCTTAACACCCTCACATCATCGTGTGCATCATGCGAAGAACCCATTGTATATGGATACCAATTTCTGTAACCTGCTGAATATCTGGGATAAAGTGTTTGGAACTTTTCAATACGAGGACGCCAATGTTTCCATTGAATACGGCGTATCGCGCGATGTGAACACCCGTAATTTTTTTGACATCTACTTTGGCGAGTTTTATTACCTGGCGCTGGATGTATGGAAGGCCCCCGGCATCCTGAATAAGATCCGTTACATTTTTATGCCTCCCGGCTGGAGCCATACCGGCGCACACAAAACGGCCGTTGTCGTAAAACGCGCCTACCTGGAATCGTTAAAACAGGAGCAGTCCGCTGCTCCGGCAACCACATTATATGAAACAGAACAACGCTAAAACAGCTGCCTCCCGCAGGCAATTTATCCGTAACACTTCCCTGTCGCTTGGTGGTTTATGGCTGACGAATAATCTGTTTGCCAGAAATGAAGGTCCCGTTTACGGCCACAATGACGTACGTTACACGTTGGACACCAGCTGGAGTAAATGTAGCCCACAGCGATATCCCGTGAACGACTGCCATGAAATGGTACAAGATAAAAAAGGGCGCATTTTCCTGCTCACGAATGAAACGAAAAACAATGTCCTGATTTATGATACGAAAGGACAACTGCTCGATGCCTGGGGGCACACATTCCCAGGTGCGCACGGCCTGACCCTGCATGATGAAAACGGTACTGAATTCCTGTATATAACAGACACGGTGAAACACCAGGTATATAAAACCACATTAACGGGAGAAATACTGCTGACCATCGATGCACCGTCCGATGGAGGTCTGTATGCCCAACCTGAAAAATTTGTGCCCACTGAAACCACCATTGCTCCGAATGGAGATATTTTCATTGCAGACGGCTATGGTGAGCAATACATTCTACAATACAATAGCAAGGGCCAGTTGCTGAACTACTTTGGTGGCCGTGGCAACGGCGACGAACACCTTGACAATGCACATGGTATCCTGCTTGATCCGCGCTGTAAGGACGGCTCCCTCCTGGTCACCGACCGGACGCGTAATTGTTTTAAACGCTTTACCCAGGAAGGAAAATTGCTTGAGATCATCCACCTGCCCGGCGCATGCGTGTGCCGCCCCGTGGTACAGGGCGATTACCTCTACGCAGCAGTACTCCGGTCTCCGGACATGAATAAAGAAGCCAGCGGATTTGTGACCATATTAGACAAGCATAACAAAGTGGTAAGCAATATCGGGGGCAGTAAACCAACATACGTGAACGGACAACTACAGCCCATGTCGCAGACCGATAAAATATTTGTGCATCCGCACGATGTGTGTGTAGACCGCGACCATAATCTGTATGTGGCGCAGTGGGCATCAGGCAAAGTATATCCTTACAAACTGAGAAGAGTGTGAGCGTATGCCTCATTCATTAAAAACATTGTAGCTGAAATAACTACTTCTTCCACTTCTGTGCAATCTTAACAGCGGTTTCAATCATATACGGCTCCCATTGCTCGATTCTCCAGTCCGAATTGGCCAGGGAAGACTGCGTGAGCACATGCATAGCCTCCGCATAGGAAGCAGATGATTCAAGGATAGAGGAAAGTTCAAGCTGCTGTTGGTACAGCGTCATATCTTCAACAACAGGACCTGTTGATAACGGGAATAACGGAAGGAAGGGATCGGGGGTATTGCTTTCATTACTGTTCTTACGAACAATATCCTCCATCTGCAGGAAATCGTTGTAAAAGCAACGTTTGCTCGTTTCTGTTACCAGTCCGTTACCCAGTTGCTCCAGCACCACGTATTTAAGATGCGGGCATTTTGCTATGGTCATTTCGAGCAACTGAAAAACCTCAGGGGGTACTGCATCATCATGCGTATCCCTCCTTATGCTGCGATTGGGGGCTACAGCAGAATCCTCCCAACTGCCACCGGAGATATGGATCTCCCGGACTCTATCCAATGGATAGAGGGCAATCATCTCATCAAATGAAATATCAAAATTCCGGAGCTGGCAGTAAAGGTTGTGGAGATCAAGAATAATAAATCCGTTTACCGGCTCAAGCAGCTGTTCCAAAAAGGTGCCATGCCGCTTCACCTCATCCAGTGAATATGAAAAAGCCAGGTTCTCTAACCCTACCGGTCGTCTGCAGGCCTCGTAGATCCGTTTCAGCCTGTCCCTGCCAATGTTGAGGGTAGTGGTAGTATAAGGAATATTCAGTGGGGCACCATGATGAAAATCCTTACCTGTCATGAACCCGAAGTGTTCCGTAATGTGATCAAACCGGAACTCAGCAGCAGTCCGTTCCAGGTGCCTGAGCCAGCTTTCCTGCTCCGGCAACCACTTACCCGAAAAAAGGGAAAAGAAGACACCATGGCCGATCAGCCGTTTCTCATTGCTAAAGGCTGTCAACAGCTCCCGGAACCAGGAAGGCATTTCTTTCACCTTGTACAATGCATCGAAAGACCATTCTATAGCTTCTACCCTGGACTCCTCCATCAAAGGCAAACATGCTGCGAGAATGTTTACATCCAGATTACAGGCAACGGCTGATAATACTTTGGGCACCTTTTTGAAATTACAGCGTAAATGGAAGATTTCAGTTATCAACCCATACCACAGGCAGGGCAGTTTCCCAGGGGTTGGGCTTGTTTGGGCTTCTCTTTCGGCTTCGGTTGATCATCTTTCCCACAGGAAACGACGGTTGTTTGGATGGCAATGCCGATCAGGATGACGCTAAGTAGAGATTTTGACAGCTTCATTCTTTGGATTTTTTAATACATAATTATTGTCCCGGCTACAGCTACGAGTCATTATAGGCCTTGGGAGTTGTCAGCTATTAAACGTTGCAGGAAAAAAAAGGTTACAGGCAGGCTGCCAATTTATTCAATGTTTGCGCACTCTTTTCTAAATAAATAATTAGATTCGGGTAAGCGTTATTAATTATTTTATTAAATAAAATATCAAAAAACAATAAAATGAGACAACCATTACCATCCTTTATTCTACTCCTGACATTGGCAGCATGTGGTGGTCCTTCACAGGACCATGCAAAAACTGAAGAAAAAAAAGAAGCCGCAGCAACCACTGGTAGCGCCTACATTATTGACACAACAGCCACATCTGTTCAGTGGCGTGCTACTCACAAAGGTGGATTTGCACCACGATTCGGAGACATTAAAGTAGCTGATGGAAGTCTTAATATTGAAAATGGCGCACTTACCGGCGGAAGTTTTGAAATGAATATGAATACACTTATCACAGATCCGGCCTCCGTTACTGAGAAAGATAAAAAATCAACAGAGCTTGACAGCCATCTGAAAAGCCCTGATTTCTTTGATGTAGCCAAACACCCCACCGCTAAATTCGTTATCACCGGCGTAGCACCCTACGACAGTACAAAGGGAAAAAGCCTCCTGCCAGGTGCGACCCATCTTATAAGCGGCAATCTGACATTGAAAGACAGTACCCTCAACATTACTTTCCCGGCGCAGATCACGGTTAGCCAGAACGACGTTACCGCAAATGCAAAATTTGTGATTGATAGGACAGCCTGGGGTATTAACTACAAAACTGAAGGGAGTCCGGAAAATTGGATGATCAGTAAAGAAGTTGAAATTGGGTTTCGATTGAAAGCCGTTAAATAATAGAATGACCCCGTTCCGGGCACACTAGAGGAAAGGCGGGAGAAATCTCCGGCCTTTCCTTTTTTAATCTAATCCAGCCGTGACAGCACAGCCCAAATGCATCAATGGAAGAGCCTGAAACAATGACGGGCATTACCAGAGCAGGTGATAGCAATCAACCATCATATCTACGTCACTCATGTCAACATACATCTATAAAGCATAACATTGTAGTGCATAAAATCCCCCTGATATGACATCACCCAATAAAACTACTGCTCCTTTGGCAAGGTATGTACAGATAATCTTCTTTGGGGCAGCCATTCTCTATTTCGGCAAAACTTTATTCATCCCCCTGTTCTTCGGTTTACTCGTGGCTATGGTCATGTACCCGGTATGTAAAAAGCTGGAACGGAAGGGATGTTCAAGGGCCTTGTCCACTACCCTGTCGCTAACCATTGTTGGGCTGCTGTTTGCCATGCTGCTGGGACTACTGATATGGCAAGTGATGGTGTTCTGGCATGACTGGCCCCAGATTGCCGGCAAACTGGAGATACTCATTTTCGGCTTGCAGGCATGGATATCGGATCAGCTGGGCATTGGGCTTGCTGTTCAGACCGGATGGTTGCAAAATATGGTTATGAATGCTGGCAATCTTGTCAGCGGTATGTTACGTGGAACTATCAGCACGACGATTAATATCTGTTTCATGCTGTTCATGATCCCTGTTTTTGCCGCGCTATTCCTTTACCACCGCCATGTATTTGTGCAATACCTGCGA
The DNA here is from genome assembly GCF_009758125.1 of Chitinophaga oryziterrae. Classification (GTDB taxonomy): domain Bacteria; phylum Bacteroidota; class Bacteroidia; order Chitinophagales; family Chitinophagaceae; genus Chitinophaga; species Chitinophaga oryziterrae. The sequence continues at coordinate 27,663 of NZ_WRXO01000013.1, read as the reverse complement.
CTCGTTGTCGGGCCTGCATACAAGATCCGGTTGGATGTAATATTGCAGCAGGTTATAGATACATACTTCAACTATATCAAAGGGATGATACTGGTATATATCATAGTCGGAGCGCTTAACAGTGCCGGTCTATTGGCCCTGGGCGTACGCCATGCCCTGCTTTTTGGAATGCTGACGGCCATTATGACCATTATCCCATATATCGGGATCATCGTCAGCGCTCTGCTGCCTATTTCCGTTGCCTGGACCACCAAAGAATCTATATGGTATCCCCTTGGAGTGATAGCCGTTTTTTCCTTTGTTCAATACCTGGAGGCCAATTTAATATTCCCGAAAGTAGTAGGCGCGCAACTGAACGTAAGCACCTGGTCCACACTGGTAGCCATACTGGCAGGAGGAATTTTATGGGGTGTTTCCGGCATGGTGCTGTTCATTCCTTTTGTAGCTATACTGAAAATAGTGACCGATCATGTAGATGAATGGAAAAGCCTCAACGTTCTGCTGGCCCGCACACCATGATTTCATAGTCAATTCACTCACCATGATCAACATATCAGATGATAGGCATCATTGCTCGTAATACAGCTTATGCATACCTTAGAGATGATGTTATTTAATATCCGTGCATAATTAAGACCTGTATTTCTGTATTAGTAAGAGAAATATTCCTAAATACCGCTACACCCCCGCTTTGTAATTATTCAAACTAAAAAAAACTCCAATGAAATCAATTCTAATTACATCTGCATGTGTAATAGCGGTCATGACCGGTTTCTTATTATCCGGCTGCAATAAGTTTCATGAGGTGCCTCCCCACACCCCGGACTGTCAGATCGTAAAACTAAAAGGAGGCATTTTTATAGGCGATTCTCTTGTAATTGCATATAGTCATAATGGCAATCCTTTGAGCATAACCAGGGCTTCGGTAGGCACAGGATCACCGAACTTCTTATTCCGCTATGATCAAAAAGGGAGAATGACGGACTATTATGGTGTTTACGAAAGCCCGAACCCATTTTTTGAGGTATGGCACCGGTATCATTACGATGCAAAGAACAGGATTACCGTTGATACTTCTTATTCATTTGGTTTTATTGGTCCGGGTATACCCCTACCCGATCCTCAGCAAGGGCACTTGTTTGTCGGCAATATCTCTACTTACGCTTATGATATTGAAAACAGGATCATCAAATCAACAGACACTTATGGCTCGGCATCAGTTGCTTTAACGTCGCTTTACACTTACAATAATGAGGGCAATCTTGTAAAGATCACCAATCAAACGGCAAGTGGGACCAATACAGTAACCTTTAGCTTTGATAATAAGATCAACCTGCGTCGTACACATCCTATCTGGCAATTCTTAGACAGGGATTACAGCATAAATAATTCGGTACAGGTATTTTCCTATAACAATTACGGGCTACCGGTAGAGGTTAATTTTGGCAGTCATGGACTCGGCACTTTTGCCAGCATACCAATTTCAACTACTACGATTACTTATAACTGTAAACATAATTTCTGAATATAATTCCTGGATCCAACGGCCGACCTGGTTATAAGACAGGCAATGGTAAAAAGCGGGGTAAAGTTGCGGGCTGTCTCAATGATGATTACTATCAATAAATTTAATTTCCATTATTTTCTGTTCGAAATCATTTGCAGGAACCAACGCCCGCGACTTGATCCGCATTTTATAAGTATATACTGTACTAACGCTATAATCCAGTATTTTGGCTATGGCCTCATGCTCATTTATTCCCAGGCGTATTAAGGCAAATATCCTGAGTGTAGCATTGAGTGTTTCACCGGATTTCGGCCAGATTTGATCTTCTTTTTTTAAAAGGGCATTAAAAGATGCGATAAAATTAGGGAACATCGTTAAAAAAACGGTATCAAGCATGTTGTATAAATTCCCTTTTTCTTCCTCGATATGAACGTTGTTTAAAATCAGGTTGACGTCTTTATATTTCCCCAGTTTGATATTGTGCAGGGTTTTGTGTTTTATTTTATCTAACATTTCTATGTATGATGAACACGTTTTAAAAAACAAACCGATGAGTTCTTCCTTTATTTTAGAAGATTCCCAAAGCTTTCCATTTACGCTTTCCAGTTCGCTGTTTTTTCCCTTTATCATCAGCTCGTTTGCTTTGATCCGTAATATTTGTCTCCGGTAAATGACCAACAGAAAAAATAATATGACAGCAACGATCAAAAAGGTCAAAAAGCCTATGAGTAACTTATCTTTTTCATGCTGTTTCTCATCGATCATTTTACCTGCAACCAATGGTAACATCGATTCGATCTGCACTGCACGATTTCTGGCGCCATAAAACTTGGCGTTGCGCGCTGCTTCCTGCAAGAAAATATAGGCATCGTTCGTTTTATCCAATTTAAACAACTCCTGCCCGAGTAAAAATATGGCAAGTGTTTCTTTGGTTGAGGAACGAATATCATTGATCGCAGCAAGCGCAAGAAAACCTATCCGGTCGTAACCCGTATAGGCATAACTAATCCTGGTAGCAACCATAGCGATGCTGTGTTCAGGCAGGTGACGCCCGATAATAACATTATAGAAGAAATCGGGAGTTAATTTCATGTGTTTTACTGAATCCGGAAGGAAGGCCAGGTTGATAGTCTTCTCGAAATCATTGGAAGGAGTAACGATCTCTGCATTTTTAAAATCATCCTCGGATTGCTTGTAATAGCTCCGCGAAAAATAAGCATCATTATCATACTCGGCAATACCGGCATTCAGTCGCGCCCGCAAGAACAGGAAATCGGTTTTGAGAGCGTTGGACAACCTCCCCGTATCTATTTCTCCGGTAATGTCGAAAGCCTCTTTATAAAATCCGGAATTCAGTAAAGTGCTTCCCAACATGATCTTGCTCCGGATCAGATAGTCCGTTTTCTGAAACTTCTCTGAAATGTCGATCATCCTTTTGATGTAAACAAATGATGGCGGCATGTATTTTTTCGCAATGACCTATGACGCGGCTCCATTGTATTGTGGCTTTACGGATTTTGGACAGGCTAACCCGAAATACGCGCTTCAACCCGGCAGAGATGTGGACAGCGTTGAATATAGTTTTACCCTGGGCAAGCCTTTCGTTAAGTTCCAGCACTATCCTGACGACTATCGCCTGAAACTTTACAAAAACCTTGGCAACAGTAAACGTGAGGGTATGTTTCTGTACGGCTATCTTCCATACCAGCGCACTGTGAATGGTAGTACTGTTGCCGATACCGATCGTGGCAATAAGGGCTCTTACCCGCTGTTTATCCGCGATCAGGTCGGATGGTTGCACGCGAAACTATCCGGCCGGTTCTCCAAGTCTGTATAAAGCTGATGGCAGTCAGCTCAATGACCAGGAAATGCTTGACGAATGGGGCCGTGAGTTCTTAGGTGAGAACCGCCGCCGTACTGATTTGATCCGCTGGGGTGTTTTTAACACCGGTACATGGTGGGATAAACAACCCGATGCAGATAACCACACGGCCATATTCCCAATAGGCCGCGATATCATGGGAGCGAACCCTCAATTTGTGCAAAATCCGGGCTATAATTAATAAATTAAGGGGCTGACTAAAAGGTCAGCCAAAAAAAATTGAAGGAGTTTTGCAGGGTTTAAATCGAGGGGGCAGACATACTTTTTCTGTTTACGTATGATCTTTTAAGTTATACATAATAGTATTATCACGTACAGGTACGCGGACAACCTGTTAACAGGTGTAATTAACCACTGGTAGTTTTTAAGGATGAATGAGATCAGACCAGCTATGAACAGGAAGTAAAAAGCTGGTAGTGGCTAAATAAAATAAGCCCTTGCTACATATCACTAAGGATCCTGAGGAGAGCTGCCCGAAATGGGCAGCTCTTTTAAGTTATTTGAGCAATGAAGCCTTATCTTTTCTAACACTTGTTGTTGGAAAGCGCGCCCCCTTTCAATAATAATTGCACCGCTATTCATTGGTAAATATACCTTCTGTAGACTCTTTTATGTAAATAATCAGGACTCGTAGACTATCTGTAGTCTCATAATATTTACAGAATCTATTTCAGGAATGTACTTTTGAGGGGTATAAAACTAACAGGCACAGGATGAATCAGGATTTCATCTGATGCCTGGTTCGTAAAAGACCAGTTGCACATGTTTAGAAACAAACTTTTTGTCGTCCTGCTTATTATACCAGTATTTCTCAGCTCCTGTTTTGAAGTAATTGAAGAAATCACCATGGGGAAAGATGGAACAGGCACCATGACGCTGACTGTTAACTTCAGCCAGAGCAGAACCCGGATTGCAGCTATTATGCTCGCAGACAGTATTCACGGCTACAAAGTACCCAGTAAACAGGAGATACAGCAGGAGATGGACAAAACGGTGGCTCAGCTGAATAAAATGCCGGGTATTTCCAATGTCGGGAGTACTGCCGACTTTACAAATTTCGTTGCCAGCATCCATTTCTCATTTAAAGATGTCGCAGATGTAAATCATCTCATTAGAGCACTTCTGGAGCAATATAAAGTAAAAGACACCAATATCCCCACTTATAATTATAATAAGGATGAAACGAGGTTTACCAGGGAATACACCTATTCCAACGATGTGAGAACGCAATTCAATCAGTTAACAAACCGGGATAAGGAGATATTCAGCAATGCTGCTTACATCAGTATACTGCGTTTTGAGTCAACAATTACCAGTTACAGTAACAAGCTGGCCAGAATTTCCAAAAATCAGCAGGCAATTATCCAACGCCTTGCCATCCCCGATCTGATTAACGGACGAACCAACATTTCTAATCAAGTACAATTATCAAAATAGCATGAGACAAGTATTACAATTACTAATCCTTTCATTGTTCACAGGTTCCATAGGAACAGCGCAGGACCTTGCAAATAAGATCCCGGAAAAAGCATTGGCAGTAGCTAGTATTAAAAGTGATCAGCTGTTCCAGCTGTTCCCGATAGCTGAATTTAATAACTCTGCTTTAGGACAGCGGTTATTAGGTGATTTTTCAAAAAGAACAGGCGGGAATTATAAAAGTATAGAAGATGCAGGTATTAACCTTTCATCCACTATCTATTATTATTATCAGAAAACAGATAGTATCAGCTATAACTGTTTATTAATACCACTCTCAGATGCCCGGAAATTAGAAACACTGTTCAATGACACAACGCGTGCTAAAATTAAACAGCAGGGTGGAACAAAGTTTCTGACAACCTCCGGAAAGAACCTGATCATGTGGAATAATGAGATGTTATATGTAGTTCACGGATCAGTGAGTTCTTATTTCTTCAATGACTCTCTGACAGCTGCCCGCTATGGCATCAGGCATTTATCATACAATGACGATTATTATGATGAGCCGGTAATTGATTCAACAACAGCAACAGAAGATGCAACGGAGGTAAATGTTGATACTTCCGCGGCAAATATAGCAATAGAAGCTCCGGAACCCGAAGAGACAGTGTCCGACATTCCTCCTCCGGTAGAGGAAACAGCATACACCAGAGCCCAAAAGGAACAGGAGGCCAGGCAGGACAGTATTGCAGCTACCTGGATGGTAGCATACGCACTGGATATTCTGGATAAGAGTAACCCTTCTATCTTAAATAATCCTGCTTATCTCAGAAGTGTGGATAAAGAAGCTCTAGGTTCATTCTGGATGGAAGACTTTCAACGTATTTATAGTAGTTATCTGCCTTATAATTACCTGAAATATACCAATATGTTAAAAGGGTATGGCAGCATCAATGCCCGGTTATACATGGACAAGGAACATATGCGCATAACAGGGGAAATGGCATTGGATGAGGACAAGGCCGATGCCTACAGAAAGATATATAATAAGAAACTGAATAAGAAGTTCCTGAAATATATTAAAAGTGACAGCCTGATCGGGTTCATGAGTTATGCCTTTGATACGGAATCTTATCTGAAGGAACTACCTAAAATATTCAGTCAGACCTATGGCTCTTTTAGTGAGGAGATAGATCTTAGTGGCGACCTGCTCTCACTCATGCTGGATGAGAAAGCCATCGCAAGGGTTGTTAAAGGAGACGCACTTATATTGATGACCAACCTCACCGCCAGGGAATCAACATACACAACGTATGTGTATGATGAAAATTATGAACGTAAGGATACCGTACAAACAAAAATGGAAACCCTGCCGGATATCCTATGCATGTTCTCTTCCGATGATACGCATCTGATTGAAAAGCTACTTAAATATGGTATCAGTAAACATAAGGTCCATTTTGAAAATAATGTTTACAGCCTCTATCATAGTACTAAAAATCCGTTCAATCTGCATGTCCTGATAAAAGATGGAATCGTATTCATGGGCACATCGCTAACCGATATTGAACAGATAAATGCAGGCACTTATAAGGGCAATCTGAATAAACAGCAAAAGGATTTGCTGTTAAAAAATAATATGACCATGTTCTTCAGTCCTAAAAACCTGCATAATAAGATGCCTGTTACAGAAATAGGGAATATGAGTGAAACCGCGGGTAAACTATTAGGCAATAGTGGCAATGTCTATTTGAAATCTTCGGGCATAAAAGGTAATTATATTTCTGCTGAACTCATTGCAGATGTACCCAATAATCAGGAAAATGCATTGAAGTACTTTTTCTCTTTGTTTAACGATGCAACCAAACCACAATAAGGTATTGTAGAAAAGGCTACGCGGTTGCGTAGCCTTTTAGTTAGAAAGATGATCAGCATGATCTCACTCTATCCTGCACTGACATTCCGCCCCGAACGGAGAACTACAAGGATGCTGCCAAATGCGATACACATAGCCACCAGCGAGATAAGCCATCCCACAAACGGAGTAAGTGAAGCCAGTTTAAACAGAATGAAAATTCCAAGCGCTGCCCAGGCCGATTTCCAGAACCCCCATTTTTTCTTATATCCTCTATTGGCCCATTGTGCCAGTAATACTGAAAAAAGGACAGAACCCAGCAATAGTAATGTGATATAGCAAATTAACATCAGTATAGCAACAGGGATACCTATGATCGTCATAAATGCAAATATGATAATGATAGGAACAACAATCATAAAAAGGATCCCATTTCCTATGGCTCGCCCGGTGTTATTGAAGAGCCCCTCTCCTGCTTTTGCTGTTATATCAGGGAACAGCAAACGGATAAGCAGGATAAAAATAAATACAGTGGCGAGATACCATATTAAAGCAATGAAAGAACTATACCCCAGGAACTGCCAGGTGGGATAATCTATCGCGAGTGTTTTGTCATAAACAGCCCTCCCTTTTTTGATTGATTCCCCGAAATCAGTGGACCCGTTTTCATTCCAGTATCTTACATTTTGCATAAATGCCGCACTGCGGCCAATATTAATATATCTCGCAGCCAGTACTGTAGCCCCGTTGATAGTACCATTTATATTGATCTCATTTCCTCTGCAATCAAGTCCTTTTTCAATCGTTCCATTCATTGCTAACGTACCAACGCCTGTTTTCACACTCCCTTTTATCGTTCCTTCCAATATCAGATCTCCGCCGGATGCCAGCAGGTCTCCCGCAATGACAGCATCTTTGCTGACATTAATAGAACTGGCTATTGCTGCAAGATCACCTCCGGTATTTTTATCTACAAACAGCTTACCTCCTACACAACGGATATCTTCCCCTACGTATCCGTTCATATGGATTTCACCGCCCCCAGCAAGGATATCGTTCTGTACGGTATCATTAACGGTAACTGTACCTCCTGCAACAATCAGGTCGCCATATACGGGAGCATTAATGATAATATTCTTACCGGTGATATACAAGTTGCCATACACCGGCCTGGTAATGGTAAGATTATTACCATATTCCACCTGCTGTGCAATGGAAATTACAGGTGCAAGTATCAGTAGCAGGCTATATATGTATTTCATAAATAATCGCATTTAAAGCAACTAAACTATGCTGTTCAGAAACATATAACAATGATATTCATTCAAAAATTGAATGATAGAGATCATTGTACACGAACACCGGTTGGGTTATTTTAGCTAAAGCTAAAAATATACCCCCATGAAAAAGATTGTAGTCATAATTGATGCCCTGAATTTCAAGGAAGAACTACTGGATGCTTACCAGCATATAGCAAGTGTCCTGAATGGTACACTAACAATTGTATTCCTGGAAGATGAGAACGGTCCCGCACTCATGGTCCCCAATCTTACAGAAGGTATACCCTCGTATAAATACGAAATCGTATTGAAAGCTGCCAGGGAAAAGGAACGGGTAATAAATGAACATACCGCATTATTAGAGCAGGGATGCGAAAAAAGAAATATGCGGTTCAGCTTTCATAAAGACAAAGGTGTGCCAGTTGAGGAAGCCATTGAAGAAAGCCGTTTTGCAGATCTGATGCTGATAAGCAGGGATATTTCCTTTTCCATGTTGTACGACTCAAATCCTCCCGGATTTCTTAAAAATGTCCTTACAGATGCACAGTGCCCCGTATTGGTATTACCGGATATGCCAACTGACGTGAAAGAGGCTGTATTGGCTTATAATGGGACCTTCTCTTCTATGTTCGCTATCCGCCAGTTCGTTCAGCTGTTTCATGATTTGGAGGGCATGAAAATAACCGTGGCATATGTAATCGAAAATGATGAAACAACGATCCCGCATAAACAACAACTGAAAGAATACCTTGACGGTTATTTTGATAATATAGAGTACAGGGTACTGGAAGGTGCGCCGGATGAAGCATTCCTGAATCTGTTGAGAGATAAAAAGGATTGTGTAGTAACTTTTGGAGCATATGGCAGAAGCCGTTTTTCCCGTTTCTTCAAAAGAAGCAGTGCCGATAATATTCTTCGTAAAATTGATGCACCTGTATTTATCACTCATCCTTGAAGATATATTCTTAAAGAATGTTACCAACAATGGATAAGCCGAAAATGTATTGGGCGCAAAATGACAAACTGCTCGCTGAAATATTGAATGTAGACCCTGCGCTGGGCCTCACACTAAACGAAGCTGCAGCCAGACTTGACAAAGAAGGCCCTAACAGCATAATGCTGCAGAAGGATAAACCTGTTTGGCTTGTATTGATCAGTCAGTTTGCCAGTCCGCTTATCTGGTTATTACTGTTTTCAACCGTACTCTCCTTCTTTTTTGGTGAATACCTGGATGGAATTGCGATAGGTATTGTGATCATCATTAATGCCTCGATTGGTTTTGCAATGGAGATGCAGGCTCAACATTCCATGCGGGCACTGATGAAAATGACCACTATCACTTCAAAGGTCTTAAGAGAAGGACAGATCACGGAAATAGCATCTGAAGAAATTGTACGCGGAGACGTCTTATTTGTAGAAGGAGGCGATATGGTGACGGCAGATGCCCGGTTGATAAAAGCCGCACAGGTACAGGCCGATGAATCTGTATTAACCGGCGAGTCGCTTCCTGTGGAAAAAGAACCCCGGATATTATCTGCAGATACCCAGATGGCAGACCGGACCAATATGTTATATAAAGGTACTTTTATTACAAGAGGTAACGGAATTGCATTAGTCGTAAATACGGGAATGTCCTCCGAACTAGGTACTGTTGCAGGCATGGTAAAAGTAGCCCAGCATGCCGCCACGCCACTGGAAAAAAAGATCAGCGACCTTAGTAAAAAGCTTATCAGGGGTACCCTGGTACTGGTTGTGATGGTATTTATTGCCGGGATATTATACAACCGTGGAATAATACTGATGCTGAAAACAGCAATAGCACTGGCTGTTGCTGCCATTCCGGAAGGACTGCCGGTTGTTTGCACGCTTGCATTAGCCTATGGCATGTTGTTAATGGCCAGAAAGGGTGTGATCGTAAAAAAAATGTCCTCCGTTGAAACCCTCGGAGGCGTAAATGTAATCTGCACGGACAAAACCGGTACACTTACACAAAACAGGATTGAAGTATCCCACATTCAGGTAAACGGGAAAAGGTCGGATATAACTGTCAATATCCCCGCTGCCAGTCTGTTGTGGCAACAGGACGACAGTATAGCCGGTACAATTGCTTTTCAGCAGGTATGCCGGATCGCTGCTTTATGTAATACGGCCAGCTTCAGACTGGATAATGAAATACAAACGGAATCAGGAGATCCACTGGAAACAGCCTTGCTGAAAATGGTCCACTGTACATCATTAAAGCCGGCTGATTACCAGCGTATGTTTCCACTGGTGACTACAATCCCGTTCTCATCAGACACAAGGATAATGGCCACCTTGCACAGTAATAACAACCGGTATTATCTGGCCGTGAAAGGAAGCATAGAAGATGTACTCAACTATTGCACAGCTGAATGTAAGGACAATAACATCAATCCCTTAACGGACAAACAAAAAGAACACTGGCTGTCACTGGCAGAAAAGCAGGCAACATCCGGGCTACGGGTGCTGGGCTTTGCTTTCAGAAGCATGTCAGACAGACAAACAGAACTTTTGAATGATCTCACATTTGCAGGTTATATCGGCTTCATGGACCCTCCCAGACAGGAAGTATCACAATCGATCCGTTTATGCAGAGAGGCAGGTATCAGGGTGATCATGATCACCGGCGACCATCCTGCTACCGCTAAGAATATTGCACTGCAGTTAGGTATTACAACAACACCCGGAGCGGCAGCAATGACCGGAAAACAAATGCGTCCATATCAGCAACTGACATCTGCTGAAAAAAAGAAATGGCTCAATACCAGCGTGTTTGCACGGGTCACTCCTGAACAGAAACTGGACCTGATCAAGGTGTACCAGGAACAAAAAATGATTGTGGGCATGGTAGGTGACGGCGTCAATGATGCACCTGCAATTAAAAAAGCGGATATAGGCATTGCCATGGGCCAGCGTGGAACACAGGTGGCACAGGAGGTTGCAGATATGGTATTGAAAAATGAGTCCTTTTCTTTCATCGTGCTCGCCATCAGACAGGGGCGAATTATTTTTGATAACATCCGGAAGTTCGTAGTGTATCTTTTATCTTCTAATCTGAGTGAACTGCTTGTAATAGCCACGATCGCCATCCTCAATCTTCCTTTTCAACTCCTCCCCTTGCAGATCTTATTTATCAACCTGGTAACTGACTTATTACCTGCGCTGGCTTTAGGTATAACCCCCGGTGCTCCTGATATTATGCAGCGCAAACCTTACCTGAAAGCAACAGACATCATAGACAGGAAACGGTGGATAGCCATCATCACATATGCTTTTATTATTGCGGTTAATGCTGTAATAGCAGTCGCGGTTGGACATAGGTTCTTACCACCGGAAAAGAACAGGGACAATAACATATTGTTCTATACACTTATCCTGGCGCAGGTATTGCACGTATTTAACATGTCCTTTAACAGGAATATACCACTCTATAAAACAGAAGTATTCCGCAACAGATATGTCTGGTATGCGGTTATCAGTTGTGTTGTGATCGTATGGCTTTCCTGGTGGATAAAACCGGTAAGGATGGCATTAGGGGTTGTTATCCATGACTGGCAGGATTGGTTCATTATATTATCATGCTCCCTGCTGTCATTAATTTTTATCCGGCTTTGTAAAAAGTTAAAATGGGTGATATAAGAATAACATTTTCTAACACTTTAAAACCACATATATGAAAAAGATAGTAGCCTTGATAGATGCAGCTCATTTCAGAGAGGAACAACTGGATGTTTTTCAATATATTTCCCGTGTGCTTAAAGGAAAACTGGTAATTGTATTCCTTGAAAATGAAGCAGGCCCCATCCTCTATGCTCCCGATTTCAGGGAAGGGATCTCTCCTGCTACCTATGCAGAAGTGCTTGAAACGGACAAAGAAACAAAAGATAAAATAAAAAGAAATATAATATCGTTAAAAGAAGCATGTATAGAAAAAGATATCTGGTTCCATTTTCATGAAGACAAAGGCTTACCGGCAGAAGAAGCCATCCTGGAAAGCCGCTTTGCCGATCTGGTAATAATGAACAGAGATATATCCTTTGCGTTATTATATGATTCAGATCCTACCTTATTCGTAAAAAATGTGCTGGCAGGTGCACAATCTCCCGTACTGATAGTGCCAGACAATATGAAAGAGATAAAAGAAGTATTCTTTGCCTATAATGGCAGCTTCTCATCCATGTTTGCCATCAAACAATTTACACAGTTGTTTGCCGTCTTTACAGAAAGAAAAGCTACAGTAGTATATATAGCAGAAAATAATACACCCGTGATGCCTCATGAGAGGCTGCTGAAAGAATATCTGAACATGTACTACGATAGTATAGAATTCATAACCCTGGCAGGAGAACCTGATACAGCCATCAAAGAATTATTAAATAACAGGAAAGACTGTATCATCACTTTCGGTGCATATGGAAGAAGTAATCTCTCCCGCTTCTTTAAACGCAGCAAAGCTGATAATATCCTTCGTGAATTAGATACTCCCATATTCATAACTCATCCCTGAAAAAATGACGGCTGTCCCCTCCGACAGGAGACAGCCTTTGCTACTCCACTCGGCTTAATATCTCCGTTTCTTTCTTCATCATTTTATCAAGTCCCAAAAAATAAAGTTTTGTAATTCAAAACTAACCCTATATTTGTTGAGTAGACCAGAATAGAACAAACCAATCAAAAATCTACAGGATAAGATTGAAAACCAACGACTTAATATTTAACGAGATCGTTGTGTAGGGGGATTAGAGTTCGTATGTTCGATGCCACGTTTATTGGAGATTGTCAAGTAGCTATTATACCTATCATTATTTACAAAACACGTTATGCTTCACGTTATGCATGTAAGAATTGCTTTCAAAAGGCTATGGTCCCTTCTGACCATCATAGCTTTGCTGATGGGTGCCGGGCACGTTTTTGCCCAGAATGGCAGGATTTCCGGTAATATCACTGATATGAAAGGCGAACCACTTCCCGGTGTGTCGGTGAAGCTGACCGGTACCAAAACCGGTACAGTTACTGACAGCCACGGTGCTTTTACCCTCACTACTGAGGGCGGGAAAGGCACGCTGGAGTTCAGCTTTTTAGGCTTTGAAACACAGACCGTGCCCTTCACCAGCTTCGCTCCCCTGAACATCAAAATGCAACAGGCCACCGCCAATGTGGATGAAGTAGTGGTAGTAGGGGCTAGTATGAAAAAGTCGGACCTTACCGGGGCTACTGCCACGGTAGACTCCAAAAAGTTACTGGAACGGCCCGCGACCAACATCAACCAGGCGTTACAGGGTAATGCAGCCGGCGTTTTTATCAGCAACGGTACCCGTCCGGGTGATGATGCCACCATCAGGATCCGCGGTATCAATACCATCAATGCAGGTTCCTCTCCTATTTATGTAGTGGACGGTGTAGTAATGGAAAACAACCAGGGTGGGTTTAATTCCGTGAACGTAAACGATGTAGCTTCTGTACAGGTACTCAAAGATGCCTCAGCCACGGCCCTTTATGGCTCCCGCGGCGCCAACGGTGTAGTGGTGATCACTACAAAGAAAGGCCAGCGCAGAGGTGGCGACGGCCTTGTTACCTATGATAGCTGGGCTGGCGTGTCCGACTTTACACGGATTCCCAAAACCATGAACGCACAGGAATTGGCGGCACTGCGCATTGATGCCTATGCCAACGGCTATATGAAGGATCATCCGGATGCCGACCGGCAGGACTATATCGATAATACCCTGCTGAAAACAAACATCGCTTTCTCCAACCAGGAATTCGATACTTACAATAAAAAGCAAAGCTATAACTGGCTGGACCAGGTAACCCGTACCGGCTTCCAGCAAAACCATGCGCTGGGCTTTTCCGGTGGATCCGAACGGAGTATATTCTATCTGAGCCTCGGATATGCAGGTACCAAAGGCGTGGTGGAAAATACCAAACAGAATAAATACACCGGCCGTTTCAACGCGGAATACAACATAAAGAAATGGTTGAAAGTGGGTACCAACACCGGCTTTACCCGTACCAACGACGACATGCCTTCTGACGACGTATATGGGAAGGCCCTCAATGCCAATCCCCTGCTGAATTACGGTCCTTATCGCGATCCGGCCACACGTTATACTTACGACTATCTCACAATCTACTATCGCTCGCACGGGGAACAGAATAACAATGACTTTAATCCGTTCAACTCATTGTTCATTCAACGCAACCGTACCCGTAACCGCGTCACTACTGCCAACTATGTGAATATTACACCGGTAAAAGGACTGGATATCCGCTCCAGCTATTCTATGGACTATGGTGCACAGGACTGGTTCGAGTTCACTCCTCATAACATTCAGGAAGCCATACGCCAGTATAACGGCGACGCACGTGCCAAACATGAAAGATGGAGTGATACTTACTGGCAATGGGACAATACCATTACCTACAACACTACCATTGCCAACAATCATAAACTTACGGCCCTGGTAGGTACCAGCGCCAGCAAACGCCAATCCAATTATACCCTGGCACAGGGCGATCGCTTCGCCAGTGATGACCTCTCTTACAACGACCTGGGAGGTGCTGCTGCCGTGGAAAAATCCGTGCTGGGCTCCGATTTCTACGCGTACACCCTGCAATCTTTCCTCGGTCGTGTGAACTACAGTTACAAAGACAAATACCATTTCACTGCTACGGCCCGCTATGATGGCTCTTCCCGTTTTGCAGAAGGGAAACGCTGGGGCATATTCCCCTCCATGTCCGTAGCCTGGGATGCAAAGAAGGAGAATTTCATGAAGGACATATCCCTGTTCAGCCAGTTGAAACTGCGTGCAGGGTACGGTGTTGTTGGTAACCAGGACATCAACAATTATGCATATCAGACCCTTTACGGCTCAAAGATCGATAACGGCAACGCTCTTATCGTCAATGACGGCCGCCGTGGTAACCCGGATATTACCTGGGAAAAACAAAAACAGAGTAACGTTGGCCTGGAGATGGGCTTCCTGAAATCAAGACTGACCGTTACCGCCGACTTCTTCTATATCAACAATGACAACATCCTGCTGAACCGTTCCCTGGCTGCTACCACCGGTTATAGCCAGCAATGGGAAAATATCGGCCGCGTGAACAACAAGGGTATGGAACTTTCTGTAACAGGTGATATCATTCAAGAGAAAGATTTTAACTGGACAGCTTCCGGCAATATTTCCTTCGATAAGAACAAGGTAACCAGATTGTATGGTGATGCCACCGTGATATACAACACCTACGAAAATGTGATACAGCGTGAAAACAACATCTTTCTGGGTCAATCGCTGCATACCATTTACACGCTCCTCTCCGGCGGTATTGCGCAGGAATCCAACCGCAGCCAATGGGAAGGCCTGAACTACAATGGTAAGACTGTGAGTCCGGGTGATCTCTTTGCCAAAGACATTTCCGGCCCTGGCGGCAAGCCGGATGGCATTGTCGATCAGTATGACAAAACAGTAGTGGCTAAGACAGATCCTAAATTCTATGGTGGATTTTCCACGAACCTCTCTTACAAGGCTTTTGGGATGAATGCTGTGTTCACCTACTCTTACGGTGCCAAAAAGATCAGCAGCTACTACGAAAGCCTGATCAACAGCAATGGTGAAAGCATGGCCTCTGTGGACCTGCTGAACCGCTGGACACCGCAACATACCAACACCGACATTCCCCGCGTGATCGCTAATACCAGCTACAACCGCTACAATCCGTCCGACCTGGATTACGCTATCCAGAATGCATCTTTCCTGCGCCTCTCTGCTCTTACGCTTTCCTATACACTACCGGAAACAAAGCTGAGTGCCTGGAAACTGAATAACCTGCGCCTGTATGTGACCGGCTCTAACTTGTTCTGTATTACGCATTACAAGGGAATGGACCCGGAAACCGGCGACTACGGCTATCCTCCGGTAAAAATGTATGTATTTGGACTGAATGTAGGTTTTTAAACTTCAACTGCTAAATTTATGAAACGCACGATAATATATACCCTGGCAGCGGGATTTGTAATACTCTCCGCTTCCTGTAGTAAATTCCTCGACGAACGCAGTACGACCAAGCTCGATGAGAGCCAGGTATACTCCGATGTGAACCTGGTAGAGACAAGCCTTAAAGGCATTTACGCTAACTGGAAAAGCATCCGCACAGATGAACAGGGCCTCATCATGATGATGGGTACAGACGAAATCCAGCAGGGCGCCTTTCAGATGAAAAGCGATCCGGCCAAAGGTGGCCTTGACCGTTATGACGGTAACCTGAACTCCACACTGAACCACATCGCCAACCAGTGGAATATCCGCTGGCCCGTTGTGAATGAAGCCGCCAAGATCGTTAAAGGCCTTGGCTCGGGCACTGTTACACCCGGCTCCCGGGAAGCGAAATTACTGGGCGAAGCCTCTTTCGTACGCGGCTTCCTCGATTTTCAACTGGCCATGTACTGGGGTGAAATTCCCATCCGCGACCTGAGCCGTGAAACTGAACTCGGTTTCCGCCGTCAGCCACTGAAAGATGTATGGACTTTCATCATTGCAGATCTTCAACGCGCCGCTGATAATTGTCCCAAAACAAATGATCCGGGACGAGCTACTTCCGGCGCGGCCTGGGCTATACTGGGAAAAGCTTACATGTCGGCACCCGTATCCACCGGCCTGCGCGATTTCTCGAAAGCTGCCACCTGCTTTGAAAAAATGATGGGCGATTATTCCCTGGTACCTTATAAAGACCTCTGGGACTACAGTAAGATCAACACACCTGAATCTATCCTGGAATTCCAGTTCAGTCCTGCCTCTCCCAATAACAATAAACTGCAGTTCCAGATAGGCTCCCGTGCAGTGCAGGCTTTCTTTGGCGACGGCTGCTACTATTCCGGTTACGACAAGATCGTGCCTACCCATTATGCTTACTCCTCTGTAGACAGCGGCGGTATATGGGAAGCCGGAGACCAGCGCAGGCAGGAAAGCATCCGTTACGACTTCACCTATTATGGAGAAACTCCCACCCTGGACCCTATCAATTGGGAAGACCTGGGTAGTGACTATGATGAGCTACTGCCACACGTAAAAAAGTATGAGGACTTCCGCACGGACAAACACACAGACAATAAGATCAATAACATGTGGAACTCCGGTAAGAACATACCAGTACTACGCCTGGCCGATATCAAACTTTGCTATGCTGAATGTCTCAATGAGCTGAACCGCGGCGGGGATGCTGTAAACGTGGTGAATGAAGTGCGCACACGCGCATGGGGCGGTGTACTGCCGGACGATAAGAAATGGCAGGGCTTGTCGCAGGACGCTTTCCGTACCGCCATCATGGATGAGCGTATGCGGGAACTGTTTGCGGAAGACTGGCGTCGCATAGACCTGATCCGTACCGGCAAGTTTGTGGAGTTTGTGAAAGCACGTAACAAATGGACTAAACAATCCGGTTCTATACAGGACTTCAATACCGTGTTCCCGATCCCTGATACGGAAATGAAACTGAATGGTGATATCAAACCTTCTGATCAGAACACCGGTTACAATTAATCGTTATCTTTAAAAGATGCAGGCCCGCTGTATGTTGCAGCGGGCTTACTTTTATAATTATTATAAACTGTACCCATGACGAAAAAGATATTGTCCATTTTGTTCTTCCTGATTGTTGTAACCCATACAGCAGTTAAGTCGCAAACTATTTACGTATCTACCAATGAAACGGAACTCGTATTGCAGACTGCCCAGAATAAGCGCCTCTATCAGCTTTATCTGGGGCCCCGCTTGTCTAACCAGGATGACTATACTACCATAAAATCCCGGAGCGACGGGCAGGCCTGGGAGGCATACCCCGTGTCCGGTACGGAAACATATTTTGAACCGGCGTTCGGCATCCGTCATAACGATGGCAACATGACCACTGTATTGCAATACGTTTCGCACAACGTGAAGAAAGTAACAGACGATGTTACGGAAACCGTGATCTCGCTGAAAGATGCTTTGTATCCGGTGCAGGTGAAACTATACTACCGGACCTTTGCGAAAGAGAATATCATTCAGTCCTGGACAGAGATCAGCCACAACGAAAAGCGGGCTGTGAACATCAGCAGTTATGCATCATCCATGCTGTACTGGAAACGTGCCCGGTATTTCCTCACAGAGTTCAGCGGAGACTGGGCCAAAGAAGTGAATATGAGCTCTGCTCCCCTGAACTTCGGCAAAAAGGTGATTGACTCCAAACTGGGGTCCAGAGCAAACCTGCACGTATCTCCCTTCTTTACCGTAGGCCTGGGCGAAACACCCCGTGAAAACGAAGGACAGGTGCTTATGGGTACCCTGGCCTGGACCGGCAACTTCCGCTTCACATTTGAAGTAGATAATGAAAACAACCTGCGCGTGATCTCCGGTATCAATCCTTATGCTTCCGATTACACACTGGAACCTGGAAAAGTGTTTGCTACACCCGCTTTTATCTTTACACTGAGTAACCAGGGTACAGGCAAAGGCAGCCGCGATCTGCAACGGTGGGCACGCAATTACCAACTAAAGGATGGGAAAGGTGACCGTCTTACCCTGCTTAACAACTGGGAGTCTACCGGTTTTAATTTCAATGAACCAAAACTGGATTCCCTGATAGCGGAAGCCAAATACCTGGGCGTGGACATGTTCCTGCTGGATGATGGATGGTTTGGCAACAAATATCCCCGCCAGAGCGATACCCAGGGCCTGGGCGACTGGCAGCCTACCAGCAGCAAACTACCCAACGGCGTACCGGCGCTGGTAAAATCGGCCACCCGTACCGGTGTTAAATTCGGCATCTGGATAGAACCTGAAATGGTGAACCCTAAAAGCGAGCTCTTTGAGAAACACCCCGACTGGGTAATCATGCTGCCCAACCGCGAGCCATACTACTTCCGCAACCAATTGGTGCTGGACCTGAGTAATCCCGCTGTACAGGAGCATGTTTTCAATGTAGTGGACCATCTGATGACGGAGAATCCTCAACTGGCCTACCTGAAATGGGATTGTAACAGCCCTGTTACCAATATCTACTCCCCTTATCTGAAAGAAAAACAAAATAACCTGTATGTAGATTATGTGCGTGGCCTGTACAATGTACTGGACCGCATCAAGGCCAAATATCCCAACCTGCCCATGATGCTTTGTTCCGGAGGCGGCGGACGCACGGACTATGAAGGATTACGTTACTTCACAGAGTTCTGGTGCAGCGATAACACGGACCCGGTGGAACGTTTGTTCATTCAGTGGGGATATTCCCAGTTCTTTCCCTCCAAAGCCATGGCAGCTCATGTGACCAGCTGGAATCACGATGCCAGCATCAAGTTCCGCGTGGATGTGGCCATGCAATGCAAACTGGGCTTCGACATTAATGTGAAAGAGTTACGCCCGGAAGAGCAGGCTTTTTGTCAGTCAGCGATAACTACCTACAATCGGGTAAAAAATATTAATTTCAACGGTGACCAGTACCGGCTTGTTTCCCCGTACGACGGCAATCACACTGCGGTAATGTATGTAAGCGAATCGCAACAGCAGGCGCTCTTGTACACATATGACATTTACCCCCGTTTTGCGGAGAACCTGCTGCCGGTGCAGTGCCAGGGGCTGAACCCCGCCAGGAAGTACAGCGTCCGGGAAATCAATCTTATGCCAGGTGCAAAACCGGATGAAGCTTTCAACGGGAAGGTCTATTCCGGCGATTACCTGATGAAAGTAGGACTGGATGCGTTCACTACTAACAAAATGCATAGCCGTATACTGGAACTGGAAGCTGTAGAATAAATTCAATATGCAGGGATGAAAACAATTTTTGAAAAGATACAGGAGTTGGATGATGTGCCTTCCTACTCCAAGCACGAGCGGTTTGTACAGGGCTTCATCAATGCCATCAACGAAAAGATCGTCTGTGTAGGTAATCCCCTGCCTTCTGTAAATGCCATGATCTCCGGCCTGGGATATGCCAGGGAAACGGTGATCAAAGGTTACCGCGAGCTGCAGAACCGTGGCCTCATTGAATCCAAGAACCGCCTGGGCTATTTCGTTTCGGATGACAATACCCGGCAGTCACTCAAAGTGGCGTTGCTCATGTACACCATTGATACTTTCCAGGAACAGTTCTACCGCAGTTTCCGCAACGAGCTGGGACCTAATGTACACCTGGACGTATTCTTCCATCATGGCAACATAGAGGTGTTTGAAACCATGTTCTCGCTGGTGAAGAATCGTCACTATGGCATGTATGTGATCTCTCCCATTCATCATCCCCGCACCAGGGAGCTTCTGAACACCATACCCCGACAGAAGCTGTTGATGTTTGACCGTTATGAGCCGCTGGACGGGGATTTTAACTATGTAGTGCAGGAGTTTGAAAAAGCCTCTTACGCTGTCTTTGAGCAACTGGGTGATGTAATCAAAAAATTTGACCGGATAGTCTTCTTTCACAATCCGGACTCACTGTTCCCTCCCGAGATCGTTTCTTCTTTTCAGCGCTTTATTAAAAAGCATCACATTAAAGGAAAGATTTTACGTGAGTATAAGCCCGGCTCTGTGGAAAAGGGTGTGGTATATTATGTGAATGAGAATGCTGAGCTGTGGAACCTTTTGAAGGATTGTAACGCAAAAAAAATAAAACCGGGCGAGGATATAGGCATTCTTTCCCATAATGACGAACCGGTAAAAGAGCTTGTCGGAAACGGTATCACTACTTATTCCGTTAGTTTCAGTGACATGGGGAAACGGGCTGCACAGGCAGTCCTGAGCCGGGAACCGGTGCATGAGGTGATGCCTACCACACTGATCAGACGTAACTCACTTTGATGTATGAATGTTGGCGCCTTACTGAGTTTCCTGCTGGTTACCATCGTTGTGGCATTGATCTCCTGGTACAAAACCAGAAAGGAAAACCTGCAAACCGCGGCCGGCCTGTTCTTCGCCAACCGCAACCTGGGCTTCCTGGTGGTAGGCGGCGCCCTGTTCTTTACGAACATCAGTGCCGTGCAGTTTGTCGGTGAGAATGAGCTGGTATACACCAACAACATGAGCGTAATGGCCTGGGGCCTGTCATCCGTATTGGCCATGTTATTAGTGTCGGAATTCATTATGCCGGTGTATTTGCGCAGCGGTATCTCCACTACACCTGACTTTCTTGAGGAACGTTATGATACAGGCACCAAACGTTTTGTGTCAGTGATCTTCCTGATCAGTTATATAGTGAATATGTTGCCTTCTGTGCTGTACAGCGGCGCCGTCACGTTTAATGGCTTGTTCCGCGTGTCGGAAGTCCTGCACATCGGTTACTGGCAAACCATCTGGATACTGGTCTGGCTTATCGGGCTAACCGGTAGCCTCTATACCCTCCTCGGCGGATTGAAGGCAGTGGCTATTTCGGATACGGTACTGGGTATTGGGATGTTTACAGGTGGTATACTGTTACCATACGCTGCACTGAAATACCTGGGCCATGGTTCTGTAAGCACTGGTCTTGACCTGCTGCTATCATCGCGAAGAGATCATTTTAATTCCATTGGCAGTCCTCAGGATGCAGTGCCGTTTCCCACTATCTTCACAGGCATGTTCCTGGTGAACCTTTACTATTGGGGTACAGAGCAATACATTGTGCAACAGGCCCTGTCGTCGCGCAGCCTGGCCGAAAGCCAGAAAGGCATTGCCGTAGCCTGCACAGGCAAGATCATCTCCCCTTTGCTGCTGAACATTCCCGGATTGATTGCAGTACAGCTGTACCCACATATGCATAACACTGCGGAAGTATTTCCCAAAATTGTCAGCGATGTCTGTTCCCCTATGCTTACAGGTTATATAGCAGCTATTACCTTTGGCGCAGCACTTACCTCTTTTAATGCGGGACTTAACAGCAGCAGCACCCTCTTTGTACTAAACCTGTATAAGCCATTCAAAGCACGGCAGCAAAAGCCTGCGAGTGAGCGCCAACTGATACGGGCAGGCAAGCGGTTTGAAATACTGGTTTGTTTACTGGCCATGCTCATTGCACCTTTCATTGTCTTCGCCCAGCACGGGTTGTATACGTACATTCAAATGGTGAGCGGCCTTTTCAGTGTACCTATTTTCACGATCCTGATCCTTGGACTGCTGCACAAGCGCATGCCTGCTATTGCGGCCAAGATAGGGCTGACGTTTTTCATCCTCACGTATGCGGTTTCGCAGTTCCTGGTTGATACCGGTTTGCATTTCCTGCACGTCCTGGCTATTTTATTTGTACTGACGGTGTTGCTGATGATGACAGTGGCCGCCCTATCCCCCCGTAAGGAGCCCTTTGTGCAACAATGGAGCAATGTAGTGGACCTGCAACCCTGGAAAAGACGACATCTGTATACTGTGCTGCTGTTGCTAGCTATGGTAGCTTTGTTTGTGATTTTTTCGCCATTGGGGCTGGCTGAATGACTTTTTCAATATCAACTACCTTATAAAAAATTGTCCGAAAATTTAAATATAGAAAATTTTCTATAGCCCCCATATTCTAACCCATGTATCATTGCATCAAGATTGTCTATGCCAGTAGAGCATAACGTAAACGTCATAAATTTATAAACAGAATACTACATGCTGCTAAGCGTCAATAAAACGCCTATTTTCCCTATATCTCTTGGTGGAGCAGGTATTGGTTCCTGCAAAAAAAATGTTTTTTTTCAGGGACCGGTATCTGACAAAAAGGCGATAGATACAGTTTTATTTGCATTGGAAAATGGAATTAACCTTCTGGACACTTCTCCATTTTATGGTAACAGTGAGAAAAAGATCGGACTTGCATTAAAGGAATACGGGGGCCGTTCATCCTTTATCCTGTCTACAAAAGCCGGTACACATCCTATTTATAAAGGATATTCCGAAGACAGCATACGACGGAGTATTGATAATAGTTTATGGACATTGCAAACAGATTACCTCGATATTGTCCATATACATGATCCCTCCAAAGCTGATTTTAAAAGTATGATAGAAAATGGAGGGATGGAAACTTTGCTCCGGCTAAAAGAGGAAAAAGTGATCCTTAACATTGGCCTGGGAGTCCGGGATCACGATCTGCATCTTCAATTTATCTGTTCCGGTTATGCTGACGTTATTTTGCCCTACCTGGATTATAATGTTTTATGTACAAAAGCAGATTCCTTATTAAGAACATCCCTTAAAAATGATGTTCCTGTTATGCTGGGATCACCCTTGTGCATGGGATTACTTTCGGGTAAAAATCCGGCTCATACCAGTGTCCTGCACTATGCCATAGAAAAAGATGTTTCGGTAGAAAAAGCAATACGGATGTACCAATGGTGCAATAAAAACGAAGTCAGTTTAATGGCTCTCAACTACAAATTTATTCTTAATCACCCTGCTGTCAGTACAATAGTGATTGGCGCTTCCTCCAGAGAAGAGGTAAGAGAAAGTTTAAATGCTTATAAAGAAAATATTAACCCGCCGGTCATGGAGTCCTTCCTGATAGAGTTCGGTCTTTGATTTCCGGGAACTACGGAATAACATGGATCCAGTTCCTGAACAAATTTATTAAAAATGTTTTTAATTGTGTTATTGACATTTGATATAAGTCAATAATTTAAAAACATTAAAAAATGAAGATCAATGTTTTACAGGTTGTTTTTTGGAAGATCGGTTAGCAGGCATAAGTATTCCATGAGGAAATTACTATACTTTGCAACTACTTTAGACAAAAATCGATCATTTATACTGTCCAAAACTCTTGATCGCCATGAAAAAATTCTTAATAGCCGACAGCCACTCCATCGTAAGAACCGGGATCACCTATCTCCTTAAAGAGGAATTCCTGAATATAGAAATAGATGCATGCAGTAATGGGAATACTGTCTGGGAAAAAATAAAGACCAACAGCTATGACCTCGCGATCCTGGATATAAATATGCCGGGAACAGATTCCATTAATTTATTGCAAAACATTTTCGCATTCTGTCCGGATCTGAAGATACTGATCCTGACTACGAGCAGGGAAGAAATTTACGCCAGGATATATCTTCAATTAGGGGTTAAAGGGTTTATCAACAAGGATGCCGATGATGCAGAGATCCGAAAAGCTATTATAACTACGCTGAACAATAAAAAGTATCTAAGTCCCGGAATGCATGTCATTCAGCGTCTGGAAGCTACTAAAAGAGGCCCTTTGAGTCTTTTTAACAGACTATCTCCGCGGGAACTGGAAGTCATGACCCATTTACTTGAAGGGAAAAATGTCTCGCAGATCGCTAACCTGCTGTGCGCGCATACTTCAACAATAGGGACGCATAAGGCAAAGATCCTTCAAAAGCTTGGCGTCACTAATATTATTGAATTGAAAGAATTCACACAGTTGTTCAATCACACAGGATTGGGTACCACGAAACTGGTGTCGTAAGTCAAATGCCTGTAGCTCCATCCGGATAATCCTATGCGGATCAGCACTCAAAGGAACAACGTACACTGGCGCAAACCTGACTACAAACAGCAAACAACGTGTTAGTTGACCTATTATCTCCTTTGTTTACAGTTTGGTTGTATGTACTTAAATTTCCTATTTTAATTTTGTCAAGCTGTAGCTTTGACATCGTTTTCTTTTTCATAAAACAGGTTTAAAGGTGCTATAAAATATATTTGTCATTCAAAAGTATTAAGAATAATACAGATTTTTTCTCCTGCAAAAAGGGGATTTTTTCAGGCCTGCATTTATCCTATATCGATATGAAGCTAAATGACTTTCCTTTTAAATTTGATAATTGCCCGCAACGGCTCATACCAGGTAATGTTGCCAATCAGGAAATAGCTGCTGCGCATAATCCTTTTTCATCTGCTGACTTTGAGCATTATTACTCACAAAAACACGTACACATACTCATTTTAATCATATTTGTAATAGAAATAATACTTAGGTTATTTTTATTTAAAGACCTTTGCAGTATTCACTATTGGAAGAGATTACCTACTCCCTGTTTGATAGCCCATGTTAGTGGACATGTGATCATGAAAGGACAATTATATCATTAGCCATTGCGGTATTACTATATAATAATTTACAATTAACGAGTTGAAATTTTGTTGTGAATGAGTGTGCATTAATTCCTCCGGAAATGTTATACGGTAGAATACCAATACACGTAATAATCTGTCTTAAACCGTTACCTATATAAACCAATTTTACATGCACAAACTGTTACGTAAAGGGGGCTATAAGCGCCTTATGCCCTTGCTATTGCTATTCCTGACCTTGAGTAGCCGCCTGCCGGCCACTCCTACTTGTCCAATTATTACGGGTACCTTTCCAGGTGCAAACGGCACTATCGTTGATGCCTCCCCTACCGGATGGTACCTGGATGCTACTAATGTTGTCAGTAGCAGTACCAGTATATTTGCTGTTAAATCGAACCGGTTCACAGCACAAAACATCGGTGGAGTGGGAATATGGTATTCCCGCGTCTTTTCTACTGCAGGATACAGCAGTTTCCAGGCAGCAGTAAAAATTTCCTCAGAAGGAAAACAAAACAGCTCTGAATATGTGAAAATATATTACAGGCTGGATGGTGGCCCGGAAACACTGCTGGATCAACGCACAGGGAATTTTGGTACCATCGACTTCACATCAGACTCCCTTCAGGGGAGTACTATACAGCTGATCGTAAAGATGTATAACTACGATAACGGAAGCGGTACCAGGTCCGATTATTACATTGAAAAATACAGGGTATTTAAGGAGAAAGGACCCTGTAGTGGTGGTACTACCGTGAGCGTTACTGCCGGTGCATCCAACAGTGGCATACTAACCTGTACCAACCCTTCCACTACCCTGTCTGCCTCCAGTAGTACATCAGGTGTTACTTACAGCTGGACAGGCCCCAGTGGCTTTATTTCTACAGCTCAGAACCCGGTCGTTTCAACAGCTGGTACATACACCGTTACTGCCACTAGTTCTTCCAGTTCTGCCACTGCTTCTGTCTCCATCACTACAAACAAAACAACACCTAATCTGACAGCAACAGGAGCTTCCCTATGTAGTAGCAGCAGTGTAGCCGTCACAGCCAGTTCATCTGTTTCAGGGGCTACCTACAGCTGGACAGGCCCCGGCGGGTTTACCAGTACGTCGCAAAACCCCGCTGTCAGCACTGCAGGTACTTACACCGTAACGGTTACCAACCCTGCTAATGGTTGTACTGCTACTCAATCGGTATCTGTAACAGGTACTGCTGCTACATCGAGTACTTTCTGGCTGGAAGACTTTACTTTAGCAAATGGAACAACCTCGGATACAGACACTACCAGCTGGACGACTACCTTTCCCGGCCCTGGCACATTCTCTGTACAAAATAACCAGTTAAAAGCCAGCTTTACCGCACAGGTAGAAGGCGTCTGGACTTCCGGAGTTATAGACATCTCCAACAAAAGCAATGTAGTTATCTCTGCAGACCTGATAAGTGGTACATCCTCATCAGGAGACTTCCTTGAAAATGCAGACTATATACACGTATATTATAAGCTGAATGGAGGTGCTGAAACACTGATATATACAGATTCAGCCGGAATAGGTTCCAGTACTACCGGTACTGCCTCTATCACTATCAACTCAGCTGCATTGAATGGCAGCACCCTGCAGGTTATTATCAGAACCAGTAACTCTAATTCCACTGAACAGTATTACTTTGATAATATAAAGCTGACAAGTACATCAACCGGTGGCAATGTAAATGCTACCGCGGCAGTAAGCGGTGCTTTAAACTGTAGCACGACTTCTGTAACACTATCAGGTTCTTCTACCGCATCAGGTGTTACTTACAGCTGGGCAGGACCAAACAGCTTTACTTCTGCTGTACAAAACCCGGTGATAACTGTCCCTGGCAATTATACCCTGACAGTAACAGCATCGGGCGGTTGTACAGGTACTGCGACGACTACCGTTGTACAAAATATAACAGTTCCCAACCTGACCGTAACAAAACCGGATACTTTAACCTGCGCTATTACAAGTGTGAACTTAACGGCAGCATCAACTACTACCAGTAATATTATCACATGGACGGGATTTACTGCGGGTCAGAAAACAGTAAGTGTAAGTGCCCCCGGTAAGTATTATGTAACTGTAAGAGACAGTACCAATGGTTGTACCAAATCGGATAGCGTTACAGTAGTACAGAGCATAGCGAAACCGAATCTCATTGTTACAGCTCCTGCTACTTTAACATGTACTGCTACTGTTATTAGTTTAAATGCTACCTCATCAACTACTGGTGCGACTATCACCTGGACTGGATTTACCTCCGGACAGAATCCGGTAAGTGTAAGCGCTCCCGGCAAGTATTATGTAACGGCAAGAAGCACTACGGGATGTACTACCATAGACAGCGCAACAGTAACACAGGATATCAGCAAACCAAATCTGGTAGTGACGGCACCGGCTACTTTAACATGTACTGCTACTGTTGTTAGTTTAAATGCAACGTCCTCTACTACTGGCGCGACTATCACCTGGACTGGATTTACCTCCGGACAGAATCCGGTAAGCGTTAGCGCTCCCGGTAAGTATTATGTAACGGCAAGAAGCACTACAGGATGCACTACCATAGACAGCGCAACGGTAACACAGGATATCAGCAAACCAAATCTGGTAGTGACGGCACCGGCTACTTTAACATGTGCAACTACCATCGTTAGTTTAAATGCAACATCCTCTA
>NZ_WRXO01000012.1 GCF_009758125.1 Chitinophaga oryziterrae | reverse complement strand
GGCAACAACCAGTTTGCCCTCATCCAATACATAATGACTTACCAGTTTGTCGATAAACTTTTTGGTCTCTTCCCTGAATTCGGGTGTTTCTTTTTCCAGTTGTTCTATGGAGTGCTGTAAGCCATGGGTAGGCTGTACATTCTTCCCGTTCAACCATTTGAGCAGTTTCACATCGTGATTCCCTGGCACACATAATGCATTACCGGCATTGACCATGTCCATTACCAGCTTCAGTACCTGTGGCGTTTTAGGGCCACGGTCAACAAGGTCACCTAAGAATACAGGCTTACGTTGTTCCGGATGATGCCATTGTTCATTCTCTTGTTTGTATCCAAGTTCCTGTAACAGGTTTATAAGTTCATCATAACAGCCATGGATATCCCCAATGATATCAAAAGGTCCTTTCTCCTGTTTTTTATTATTATACAGGGGAGTACGCAGGATTTCTTCAATATCGTCTACATCCTGCTGGCTGTTGAGTTCAATGATGGTCCTGAATCCTTCCATCCTCAATTTTCTCAGACTCCTTTTCAATTGTGAAATCTGTTGAGGGATGACATGTTTAGCCATGTCTCTGTCTGTACGGGCCAGGCTACGGTCCGTACATAATTTTTCAGGCATGTTGAAGACGATGGCAACAGGCAGCACATGGTATTGCCTTGCCAGTTTAATCCAGTCCCTGCGGGATTCTTCCTGTACGTTGGTTGCGTCGATGACTGTCAGCAGTCCATTCTTCAGTCTTTTGGCCGTAATGAACCTGGCCAGTTCAAATGCGTCGTCTGAAGCAGCGAGGCTGTTTTCATCATCGCTTACCATTCCCCGGCAGTAATCGGATGAGACTACTTCCGTTGGTTTGAAATACTTACGTGCAAAGCTGGATTTTCCCGAGCTGGAAGCACCTATCAGCATGACGAGTGATAATTCCGGTATATTGATCTGTTGATTATTTCTTGCCATTGATAGTTGCATTACTTGTGAAGATGGCCATCTGAGTCAGCGCACCTGTTTCCGGATCTTCTTCTCCGACGGGTTTGTAAGTGACGGAATAAGCATATTGTTCTGCCACCTGGTTACCCCATGCGGCAAATTCGGACCTTGTCCATTCGAAGCGGTGATCGCTGTGTCGCATTTGTCCTGCTTCCATATTGGGGAACTTTATGTTGTATTCCGCATTAGGAGTGGTGATGATAACGATCTTTGGTTTAGCATATTCGAACACTACTTTTTCCAGGGCTGCCAGTCTGGGTGGATCGAGATGTTCTATCACTTCTACCAGCACTGCGGCATCAAATCCTTCCAGTCGTTTATCCCGGTAAGTAAGTGCGCCCTGGATCAGTTGGATACGTTCCAGTTGTGCGGGAGACATCCTGTCGAACTTCAGTTTGGATTTCACTATTTCCAATGAGCGGTAACTCACATCCATCCCAAGAATAAATTCAAACTGCTTCACTGGTAATAAGATCTTCAGCAGTTTCCCTTCTCCGCAACCCAGGTCTGCGATACGTTTTGCATCTGTTTGTAATAACTCCTCCTTTACGGATTGCAGACGCATATCGTGTACCCTGATCTTTTGTTCAGGCGCTTCTTCTGGTTCAATCACTTCGTCTTTCAATAAAAATTCCAATGCCCGGTTCGCTAATGCTTTCTGGTTTTTGAGATAACGGTATGTGATAACCTCACTGGCAGGGTGTGATGGCAGCCAGTCTTTCCCTTTTTCCAGCAGTTTCTCTACTTCCTGATTACCTACCCAGTAGTGTTTATCATTATCGCAAACGGGGATCAGTATGTACAGATGAGATAACAGTTGTTGTAATGTAAGCGTATTGCGCAGCTTTACAGTGAAATAACGGCTATCTCCCCATGAAGGAAAAGTAGTATCCAGTGGATGTCTTTCTGCTTCGATCGTATAACCCAGCGGTTCAAACAGCTCCTGTAACAGTTTTTCTCCACCGCGCACAGGAAGGACGGCAATCGTTACTTCGAAAGGCATGGCAACATGCACCAGTTCCGGTTTGTCCTTGCACTTCCCATTCATGGCAGAAGAGTAGGCTTTTGAGATAGCAGCGCTCATGAAAGAGCTGGCTACGTACGGTCGGTCGTTTACATATTGTTCCAGTGCAAAGTCATTACCTGAAGAACCGTTTTTGCGTACCAGCCCGACAGGGTCGATATCCAACAGTAAAGCAGCCGTACATCTCTCTTCACTCACTTCTGTATAAAAAACATGTGCTATACCACCTGACAATTCCGCATGCTGTACTTTGGCGGGATGTTTATGCAGCAGATAACTAAGGTCTGAAGCGGGGTTGTGGGTAGTTGTAATTGTCAATAACATAAGGGTGTGAAATTAATAAAATATCGTGAGTATCTTTGTGCTACTATAGATGGCTACTCCTGAGAACATTCTTTTCAATGCCCTCAAACATCATCGGGGATTCATTTGCCGGCAACTGCAAACGGCAAATGTTACTTCATTGCAGTCCCTCGGTAACTCCCAGATGGATATCTATTTTGGCTCTCTTGATCTGGATGCTTTATTCAAAGAAGTCATTACATTAATACCCACAGATGATGAAGCATCCTATCTGGCCTGGTTGAACGGCGGGTATAAAGAAATCACTTTGTCCGATACCTCACGTTGGGTGCTATTACATGGCACAGAACCCGGGAAATACATTCATTTGCATCCGGCACGTTATTCCCCGCATAGCCTGCGGGTGAAGGCTACTATACTTAAAACAGCGATGGCTATAATAATAGCCAATGCAGAGCCGGACCTGGATACGGTGAATCATATACGCCGTTCAATATCGCTTTCTCCGGTGAAAAGCCTGGAACAGTGTGAGCATTTGTGGGAAGTGCTGGAGATGTTACATGTTTAAAGTGCCCAATTACAGACACTTTGTCCGATATCGACCACTTTTTTATATTGAAAATCGTGTAATTAATTAATTTTCATTGCTTTAAGGTTGGCCTGTCTCTTGTAAATATCCGGGCATGGATAAAGAGATTACACAGGAAGTAACATCACGAAAAAGAAGGAAAGCCATCCTTGTAACGGTTGTTGGCATAGTGCTGTTTCTGGGCGCTATATGGCTTGTAAGGAGCTTCTTTAAATCAAGTATCAGGAAAGCGGAAATTACAACGGCTACCGTTGAAGTAGGAGATATTGAGAATACGATCAATGCCTCCGGAGAGGTGATACCAGAGTTTGAAGAGATCGTTACCAGCCCGATTAATGCATCTATTAAAGATGCTGCTATAGATGCCGGTAATAAAGTAAATGCGGGACAATCTATACTCACACTTGATAAATCAGCGACACAAACTGCTTTTGAGAAACAAAAGTTTCAACTGGAAAGTAAATGTAATGAGATCAGCAAACTAAAGCTGGACCTTGATAAGAGCTTTTACGATATACAGTCGAATAATGATATTAAGCAGCTGAAGATCGGTAGTCTGACAGATGCGGTAGAAAATGCAAAACGATTGTATAAAGCAGGTGGTGGTACAAGAGAAAGTATTGAACAGGCAGAATTGAACCTGAAAGTAGCGCAACTGGAGAAGAAACAACTGGAGAATGAGATAAAGAGCAAACAGCAAACCATGCGCATAGAGATACAGGAAGCTGTAATTGCCGCTGCGATACAACAAAATGATCTCGATGAACTGCAACGGAAATTAAATCTGGCTAATGTAGTTGCGACCCGGGCAGGCGTAGTGACTTATGTAAATAAAAATATCGGCGCTAATATAAGAGAAGGAGAAATGATCGCCCGTATAGCAGACCTGAACAGCTTTAAAGTAACAGGTAGTATATCGGATAATTATTTAGAGCAATTGCATAATAATATGCCGGCTATTATCCGTATCAATGATACACAACTAAGAGGTCATGTAACGAATGTATACCCTTCTGTACAGAACAGCATTATCACCTTCGATATCCAACTGGAAGAGCGTAATAATAAACAGCTGCGTCCTAATATGAAAGTGGACGTATTTGTAGTGACTGCCACACACAGCAAAGTGATGAGGGTCGCAAACGGTGCTGCATTTAAAGGGACCAGTCCGCAGGATATATTCGTAATGAATAACGGAAAGGCAGAAAGACGCAGCATTCATACAGGATTAAGCAACTTCGATTATATAGAGCTGATAGATGGTTTAAAACCCGGTGATGTAGTGATCACCTCAGATATGAGCGATTACAAAAACTCAAAGGAATTAACCATCACACCATGAGATATCTTCTACTTCTTTTAATGACCAGCAGCGTGCATGCCAGTGATACCGTCCGGTTATCATTGCAACAGGTAGTGGAAATGGCAAGACAGAACTCTATAGCAGCCAAACAGGCTATTGCCACAAAAGAGAACAAATACTGGCAGTGGCGCACGTTCAGATCTAATTACCAGCCGCAACTATCGCTGACGGGCATACTGCCCGGTTACAGTAAAACCTCTACCCAGGTATTACAACCGAACGGTACCATCCTGTTCCAGCCTATACATAATGATAACTCTTCTCTTACACTGGATTTCAGTCAGACCATTACCGCTACAGGTGGTACTATATATGGTACTACTTCATTACAGCGCTTTGATGATTTTGACCGTAATAGTGTATTGTATAATGGCGTACCTTATGCAATAGGGTATAGCCAGCCGTTATTACAGTATAACAGTCTGAAATGGGACAAACGGATAGAACCGCTGAAATATAATGAAAGTAAACAGGCATATATCGAATCTCAGGAACAGATAGCGATTACTGTGGAAGGATACTTTTTTGATCTGTTACTGGCACAGGTGAATTTGCAGGTGGCAGATAATAATCTGGAAAATACAAAGAAGATACTAAACATCGCCAATACTAAATTTGAACTGGGGAAGATATCAAGGAATGAGATCCTGCAATTACAACTGGAATTATTAAACGCCAGAAAAGCAGTAGGAACAGCCAAACGGGATATAGAAATAACTACTTTAACATTGCGAAGTTACACCGGCTTTGAAGATACAGATAAGGTATCTCTTGTTATTCCGGCTGCTGCTACCAATATGGAAGTCTCCGCAGACAGGGTGTTGACTGAGGCTTTCGCGAACAGGTCAGATGCGATTGCTTTTATAAGAAGGATGGCCGAAGCACAACGCGATGTTGCAAAGGCGAAAGGGCAAAGCGGCCTGATTGCCACACTTACTGCTAACCTGGGATACTCGAAAAGCGCTTCTACCATCCCGGATGTTTACCGTTCTCCGCAGGACCAGCAGCTGTTACAATTGCAGTTTTCTATACCTATCCTGGACTGGGGGCGTTCGAAATCCCGTATTAAAACAGCGCAGGCCAATGAACAATTTACGGCTTATGCGGTTGAGCAGGATAAGCAGACCTTTAAACAACAGATCGTGACACAGGTAACCCTGTTCAATATGATGAATGAACAGATCCTTTCCACGGCAGAGGCAGACAGCATCGCCGCTGAGAAATACAAGATAGCCAGGGAAAGGTATGTGCTGGGAGATCTTAGTATCACTGACCTGAGCATCGCCTTCCAGGAAAACGATCAGGCCAAACGGGACTATATTAATGCATTAAGAGATCTATGGGGTGCGTATTACCAACTACGTTATCTCTCTTTATATGACTTTGAAAAAAACAGAAAACTATGATACGTCTGCAAAACATCGAAAAAGTATATCGTACGGATACGATAGAGACCCTGGCATTAAATAGTATTAGTCTGGATGTAGACAAAGGAGAATTCCTCTCTATTATGGGTCCTTCCGGTTGCGGCAAAAGCACCCTGCTGAATATTATGGGATTACTGGATGCTCCTTCTAAGGGGGATGTGAGAATAGGAGATCAGGCAACATTAAATTTATCCGACAAACAACTGGCACATTTCAGGAATAAGAAACTCGGATTTATCTTCCAGAGTTATCATCTTATTAACGATCTCCAGGTGCTGGATAATGTGGAGCTGCCTTTATTATATCGTAATACTACTGCAAAAGAAAGGAAGCAACTAGCCACAGAAGCCTTGGAGAAGGTTGGATTATCTAACAGGATCAAGCATTTTCCTACACAACTTTCCGGTGGACAAAGACAACGTGTAGCCATTGCCCGGGCAATAGTAGGAAGACCGGAAATCATTCTGGCAGATGAGCCTACCGGTAACCTGGACAGTGCGATGGGAAGTGAGATCATGGAAATACTGATACAGTTGAATAAGGTAGATAAAACTACCATCGTGATGGTTACTCACGATGAGAATATGGCAAATAAAACGCATCGTTTAGTAAGACTGTTCGACGGGGCACAGGTGCAGTGATCACTTTTAAATCAATATCATGTTAAAGAATTATTTTAAAATAGCGATTGCTGTACTCAAACGCCGGAAGTTCTTCACCTTTATCAGTCTGTTTGGTATCAGCTTTACATTGACTATACTAATCGTATTAACAGCCTTTATTGATAAGGTAATAGGGGATGATTATCCTGATAGAAAAAGAGATCGTTCTTTATATATCGTAAGAATGGAGGAAGTTGGAAAGAGCGGGCACAGCTCGACTACACCTTCTTTTTCTTTTCTGGATCATTACGCAGGTAGTTTAAAGACGCCTGAAAAAATGACTATATTCTCCAGGTATAATGGTACGAATACCTATGTAAATAATAAAAAAATAGCGATCAACTATAAATATACGGATGCAAATTACTGGGATATACTGGAATACCAGTTCCTGGAAGGAAAACCCTTTACCCAACAACAACTGGACAACCGGGAGAAGGTGGCGGTCATATCCGCCGATATGAAAAAAGAATACTTCGGTAATATTCCTTCTGTAGTAGGGAAATATATTGAAGCGGATAATGTGCAGTACAGGGTTAGTGGTGTGGTGAAAAACTTACCGGTTACTTCTTACATGTTGTACAGTGATATCTATCTGCCTTATACCATTTCAAAATCAGACTATAAAGATAAGTCCTACAGAGGCGATTATATGGCCATCTTGCTGGCCCGTTCAAAAGGAGATCTGTCTAAGATACATAACGAATACGAACAGCTTGTTAGTAAGGTCCCTATGGAAAGTACCGAGTTTGATCAGATCATCAGTCATGCCAGTTCATACGTTGCCAGTTATGTAGATACTGGTAATGAAAAAAAATCGGGGGTTGTTTACGTACTTACTGCTATAGGATCATTTGTTTTTTTGTTTATGTTACTGCCTACGCTGAACCTGGTGAATATTAACATCACCCGTATTATGGAACGTTCTTCAGAGATTGGTGTACGTAAGGCTTTCGGCGCTTCTTCCAGAACATTGGTGTACCAGTTCATAGTTGAAAATATCATTCTCACCTTATTAGGAGGAGTAATAGGAATGATATTATCTCTCCTTGCACTCTATTTTATTAATGAACTTAATTTGATTGCGAACCTGGAGCTTACCATCAACTTTACTGTATTGCTTTGTGGTTTACTGGTGTGTCTGTTCTTCGGATTGTTGTCCGGTGTATATCCTGCGTGGCGCATGTCTAAACTGAATGTGGTAAACGCTTTAAAAGCAAAATAACGAATATTATGTACAGGCATTTATTTAAGCTGATCTGGAATAAAAGGAAGCAGAATTTTTTATTGATGTCGGAAATGCTGGTTTCCTTCCTGGTTCTGTTTGCAGTATTTACACTGTTGGTATATTACTATCAGAACTATAAAAAACCAATGGGATTTGAGTATAAAAATGTATGGTTGGTCAATTACAGCAACGGTGACAAAATTCATAACGGAGATTCGCTAAAACTGTTTTATGAAACGCTGAAGCGGGAGATCCGGGCTATGCCGGAAGTGAAGGATATCAGTTTGTCCAGCAGTAATGTTCCGCTTACCCAATCTATGATACAGAACGGATTTTTCTATAAAGGTAAAGAGACAAATAATGTCAATACCTATCAGGTAGATGATAGCTATGAAAATGTATTGCAAATGAAAATGCTGGAGGGGCGTTGGTTTAATAAAACAGATGCTGTGACCAATACAGTACCTATTGTTATTAATAGCAGTCTTAAAGAAGAGGTATTTGGTAAAGAACAGGTAGTAGGAAAGATCATTGGTGATGATAAAGCTAAGAAGCAGATCATTGGTGTAGTGGCTGATACCAAGTTTAAAGGAGATTATGAGGCATCGGGTATGGCATCTTTTTCCAGAATAGATAGCAGCAGTATCCATTGGATGGGAAAAATGCTGATACGTGTAACTGCTGATGCAGGGCCTGCTTTTGAAGGCCGGTTGTATAAAAAGATAGCGGGTTATATAGAAAATTCGAATGTGGAGATCGAACACCTGATCAATAAACGGAAAAGTATTAATTACTTTGCATTAGTACCCATGATCGTGCTTTCAATTGTAAGCTGTTTCCTGATCATCAATGTAGCATTAGGTTTATTTGGTGTACTTTGGTATAATATCAACAGGCGGAGAGGTGAGATAGGGCTGCGCAGGGCAATAGGAGCTACGGGAAGATCGGTTGCCAGTCAACTGGTGATAGAGACGATGATCCTGGCTACCTTTTCACTGATCATAGGGGCATTTTTTGCGGTACAATTCCCCTTGTTAAATGTATTTGATTTATCTACGGGTGTTTATATGACAGCGCTGGTATTGTCAATAATATTTATTTATCTTTTGGTACTGGTATGTGCTTTTTACCCGGGCAGACAAGCCGCCGCTATTTATCCTGCGGTTGCGTTACATGAAGAATAATATATGATACTGATCATTGATGATGATATTGCGGTAAGGGTTTCGCTACAGTTGCTGTTAAACAGCAATAAATACGACGTAACTGTTGCAGAAGGCCCTGAAATGGCATTGAGGGTAATCAGTCAGGATAAACCTGATCTGATTATCCTCGATCTTAATTTTACGATAGAAACATCGGGAGAAGAAGGATTGTTCCTGTTAAGTAAGATCCGGCAAATCAATCCGACCGTCCCTGTTATTTTAATAACCGGTTGGGGAAGTATTGAACTGGCGGTAAGTGGTATGAAAGCCGGGGCCAATGATTTTATTAATAAGCCCTGGAATAACGAACACCTGCTGCAGTCCGTTAAAACCCTGCTGGATTTACAGGAGTATACATCTGAAAGTCATACGAGGAAAGAGCTGGATAAGATCTATCATTTCCAGCATATCATTGGGGAAGATGCCAGGATGTTAAACATCCTGGACACGATTGGCAGGGTTGCTGCTACGGACGCTTCTGTGCTGATAATGGGAGAGAGTGGTACGGGTAAGGAGCTGATAGCCGAGGCGGTGCATCAGAATAGTGTGCGCCGTAACAAACCATTTATTAAGGTGAATCTTGGAGGGATATCCACTTCATTGTTTGAAAGTGAGATGTTCGGACATGTAAGAGGCGCTTTTACAGATGCCCGCTTTGATCGTACAGGTCGTTTTGAGACTGCCCATAAGGGTACTATATTTTTAGATGAGATAGGCGACCTGGATGCAGGGAGCCAGGTGAAGCTGCTGCGGGTATTGCAGGACAGGACTTATGAAGTACTGGGTAGCAGTCGTACGAAAACCGTGGATGTACGCATTGTCTGTGCTACGAATAAAGATCTTAATGAGATGGTATCCCGTAACAGTTTCCGGGAAGACCTGCTATATCGTATCAACCTGATCACCATTCATCTGCCTGCTTTGCGGGAACGGCCAAAGGATATTTCTTTGCTGGTAAATTTCTTTATCAATAATCTGAAAGAGATTTATAACCGGCCTTCTCTGACGGTATCCCCAACTGCTATGAAATGGTTACAGCAGTTACCTTTACCCGGTAATATCCGTCAGTTGAAGAACCTGGTGGAACGGTCTATACTGGTAAGCAAAAAGGATATCCTGGAGACAGATGATTTCCGTTCACAACTGGAGTTGTCGCCTGCGAAGATGGGTAGTGTGCAGTTCCCTGGTGTGGGTATGATTACGCTGGAGGAAATGGAGATTGAGATGATTAAGCGGGCAATGGATCACCATAAGAATAAGATTGCAAGAGCGGCGGCGTCACTTGGGCTTACACGTAGTGCGTTGTACCGGCGACTGGAGAAATATCAAATACCCTATGATGAAGCTGAGGACTAAATACATATTTTTTGTAGTCACACTGCACCTGGTAACGCTTGTTCTCAGTTATTTTATTTTCAGTGCCAATAAGATCTTTTTTATCATCTCAGAGGTTTTTGTCATTATCTCTATTGTTGTTTCCATACAGCTTTACCGGCAGTTGATCCGCCCGTTAAAACTGTTAATGCAGGGAGTGGATGCTATCCGCGACAGGGATTTTAATGTGAAATTCCTGTTTACGGGTAAGCATGAGATGGATGAGCTGATCAGGGTATATAACCATATGATCGACGAATTGCGGAAGGAACGTACCCGTCAGGAGCAGCAGCATTTCTTCCTGGAAAAGCTGATCCATACTTCACCTACAGGGATCATTATCCTGGATTATAATGGGCATATACAGCAGATCAATCCTAAAGCAAAGCAGTTATTAGCTGTAGATGCAGGGGTACATGATCTGCCACTGAGTAATGCCTTATCTCAATATATATATCTTTTAAAATCCGGAGAGACGATTACAGTGAAGCCGGATGGAGTGAATACTTATAAACTGCAAAAATCACACTTTATAGATAGAGGTTTCCCGCGTCACTTTATTATGATAGAGGAGCTGACAGCGGAGATCCTGGCGGCGGAGAAGCATGTGTATGGGAAGGTCATCAGGATGATGGCGCATGAGGTGAATAATACGATTGGCCCGGTAAACTCTATTATACAATCTACATTGCAGGCAGTGCCACTGTCTATACCATTGAAAGATGCATTGCAGGTGGCGCTGGACCGTAATCAGAACCTCAACCTGTTTATGCGGAATTTTGCGGACCTGGTGAAATTACCGCAGGTAAATAAGAAACAGGTAGACCTGCATAAGCTCGTGAAGGATGTATGTATATTGATGAAGATGAAATCGGAAGAGCATGAAGTTGAGTTGATCATCGCTATCCCCGAGAAACCGTTTTATATTTCTGCGGATGAGCAGCAGCTGGAGCAGGCACTGATCAACATAGTAAAGAATGCGATAGAAGCAGTGGAAGAGAAAGGTCGTGTGACATTTACACTCAATGGCCGTCAGCTTATTATTACGGATACTGGCAAAGGCATCACTACTCCTCAGCAGGAGTTATTGTTTACGCCTTTTTTCAGTACTAAAAAAGACGGACAGGGCATTGGGTTAATGCTGGTACGTGAGATATTAGTGAATCATGGATTTGAGTTTTCGTTGAAAACAGTCGCGGAAAGGCAAACGGAGTTTGTCATTAATTTTGGTTGATTAACTTCTTCAGTCTGTGTATAAGAAACCTGTAGAATACGTTTTTGCTTTCCCTTTTATTAGTACCCTGTCTCCTCTATTTATGCAGAACAATGTACCAACGCGGTCTGACAACTGCAATGCCAGCATTTCTGTTTTACCTAGTTGTTCACTCCAGTAAGGTATCAGTGAGCAGTGTGCGGAACCAGTTACAGGATCTTCCAGGATGGATGCCTGGGGCGTGAAGAAGCGGGATACAAAGTCGCAGTTGTCGCCTTTGGCGGTGATGATCACGCCACCGGGATCGAGGTTGATCTGGTCGAGTATCTGCCGGTTGATGGTAATATTCCTGATGTCGGATTCCTGTTCATAGACTAATACGAAATCCCTGGATTTTAAAACGGCTATTGGTTGTTTGCTGAGAGCATTCTTTATGATTTCAGGCAATAGGGCATTGGTTGGTTTCCGGGAGGGGAAATCTAATGTGTAAAGGTCATTATCGACGGTGACGGTGAGGTCTCCGCTTAATGTATGGAAGATAATAGTGTCTGAAGTATAGCCGAGAATACTTGTAAGGACATGGGCGGTAGCCAGGGTAGCATGCCCGCATAGGTCCATTTCTATTTCGGGCGTGAACCATCTGAGATGGATCTTATCACCGTTATCTACGAAAAAGGCAGTTTCTGCTACTGCATTTTCCCCGGCGATTTTAAGCAGGAGGTCATCTGGTAACCATTGTTCAAGAGGCACCACACAGGCGGGATTTCCGCCAAAGATTTTGTCGGTGAATGCATCTACCTGGTAAAGCGCTAGTTTCATTTGGATATTATTTACAAAAAGGAACAGATCAGGTGTTTTTTTCCAGTACACTTCCTTTCAGGTATGTTTTCTTTACGAAAGAAGCTGTTTCGGTGAAGCCGGCATCTAACCAAAGATCTTTACACTGTGGATTTGCATATAGTATTTTTAATGGACGCTTTTTCCTGGACAGGCTTTCAGATACCCTTAGTATAAATTCACTCATTATAGCTGCATCAAAGGGATTGAAGAGAAAGATAACACCTACGGTGTCGGGGATTTCATACATGCGGGCATCTGCACACGTGATTGTAACAGGGAGGTCTTTACAGACACCGGTGGCCTGATCGCATAAGCGCTGAGAGAAATCAATGCCAATGATATCCTTAAATCCGTAAGCGGTCGCCATTACCAATACACGGCCCCTGCCACATCCCACATCCAGAAAGGTAGTATCTGTGGTTTTCAGCTGATCCAGCAGCCATCCCGCTGTATAATAATTTACAGGTTCGTAAGTGCTTACATGCAGACGGTCTTCTTTGGATACAATATCCGACAGGCTATCAAGTCCGATTGTACTGATGCCATATCGTTTCTCTCCCCTGATTTCATGTATTATTATGAAAATAGCCAGGTCGATTCCCCAATGCCATGAAACGTATAAGAAATAGCGTAAATACTTCATGTGAATGTCAAAAATAATGCATATATCTATATTATATTACTTCAGATACTTATAGAATTAATCTATTAGGATTTTTTTATTAAGGAAAATCATTCATTTTTGTTGAAAATCAAGAAAAGCCTTAGTCAAATCATCGAAATTGTCGTATATTTTATTGAGCCAACCAAAGCCATATCCATCCCAATGCTGTTATAGTAAATAAAATTATTAAGAAGGAACCTGATATTGTAACTGACAGTAGAACATAGACAGCGCGTATGGCAAATAAACCGTAATAAATTATAAGTATTGCAATGAATGAACAAATTCTAATTGTAGAAGATGAATTGATTGTCGCAAGTGATCTTCGTTTAACACTTGAACGTGCTGGTTACCGTATTTGTGGTATCGCCCGTTCTGTGTACAGAGCCCAGGAGATCCTTAAAACAGTGAGACCGGATATTGTGTTACTTGATATTTATCTGAAAGGCGATCTTACGGGAATAGACCTGGCAGCAGAGCTGAACCAGCAGAAGATACCGTTTATTTACCTTTCGGCAAATTGCAATAGCCAGGTACTGGACGCTGCCAAGCTGACCCAGCCTTATGGTTTCCTGGTAAAGCCTTTCAGGGAGAAAGACCTGCTTGTGACCCTGGACATTGCCCGTTACCGTCATGAGCATCATCAGGAGCTGAAATCAAATAGTACTATAGTCGTTACAAGACCCACATCTGTACAGCCAATGATCCCTCACTTTCAGGGAATTATCGGGAACAGCCAGGTGATGCAGCATATCTTTCACCTGGTAAGGCAGGTAGCTCCAATGGATACATCTGTGTTGATATTGGGAGAAACCGGTACGGGTAAGGAAGGTATAGCGAATGCCATTCACCAGTTATCAGAGAGGAAGACGAAAGCATTTGTAAAAGTGAATTGTGCTGCATTGCCGGCCCAGTTAATAGAATCAGAATTGTTCGGGCACGAGAAAGGAGCTTTTACAGGGGCTGTAGATAAAAGGATAGGGAAGTTTGAACAGGCAGACGGTGGTACTATCTTCCTGGATGAGATAG
Source organism: Chitinophaga oryziterrae (assembly GCF_009758125.1). GTDB lineage: Bacteria > Bacteroidota > Bacteroidia > Chitinophagales > Chitinophagaceae > Chitinophaga > Chitinophaga oryziterrae. Next base: position 222,757 of record NZ_WRXO01000012.1, on the reverse strand, counting down.
GGGAGATGCCTGTGGATTTGCAGGTGAAGTTATTGCGGGTATTACAGGAAAGAGAGATTGAACGGATTGGAGGAAAGGGGCCTGTAAAGGTGAATGTCCGGGTTATTGCAGCTACCAGCCGGAACCTGGAAAAGGAAATTGCCAATGGTAATTTCCGGCTTGATCTTTATTACAGGTTGCATGTTTTCCCTATACAGATGCCACCACTGAGGGACCGTAAAGAAGATATCCCTTTGCTGGTATCTCACTTTATACAGATGTATGCAGCCAGGACCAGTAAAACGATCACTGACATATCTCCGGCTATCATGCACGACATCACTGCTTATCACTGGCCTGGAAATGTACGGGAACTGCAACACCTGATAGAAAGAAGTATACTGCTGGCAAAAGATGGTGTGATAAGAAAGATAGATTTACCTTCTGTAATGGAGCTTGTTTCAGAAAATGCGTTATCAGGGCAGATTAAAACAATTACTGAATTGGAACGCGATCATATACTTTCTGTTTTAAAGATGTGTAATAATAAGATTGCGGGACCAGGTGGTGCCGCAGAGTTACTCAATTTGCCCCCAACTACATTAGCTTCTAAAATGAAAAAGTTGGGTATCACAAGAAAACATTCAGTCTGATCTTCTTATATTGCATTATTATTCCCCTATTTATTTTTTACCATTAAATTTACAGCACATGAGTGACCCAAATATGGAACGACATTCTCATTATGATACGGTATCAAACGCTATTGAGGCTTTAAGAAAAGAAGGATTTACAATTGATTTTAATCTGGAAGGGGATTATCTGTTAAGTCATTCAGGTAAGATACATGTAAATGATTTTAATATCGTTGATGTGTACCGTTATGAAGGTAATTCTGATCCGTCTGATGAAGCAGCGGTATATGCGATTGAGTCTACCTCCGGTTTAAAAGGTATACTGGTAACTTCCTACGGTGCTTATTCGGATTCACTTTCCACTGCCATGCTGGGAAAACTTAAAATGAAATAAAACATCCTTTTATATGAAAGCAAACATTGGTATCAGCGAAGCAAATTCAAAAGCTGTTGCATTAATCCTCAATCAGCTTATTTCCGATGAACAGGTGTTATTTGCCAAAACACGCAATTATCACTGGAATATTGAGAGTCCAAGTTTCATGGAATTGCACAAATTCTACGAAGCACAATACACTGAACTGGCAGAAACAATAGATGAAATTGCTGAACGTGTGCGTAAAATCGGTCATTATGCAGAAGGCCGTCTGAAAGATTATCTGAAGCTGGCTAACCTGGAAGAAGGCGAATACACTAACGACCAGAAAACGCAGTTGAAGAATCTGCTGGACGATCATGAAACTATTATCCGTGGGATCCGTGGTCATATTTCCAAGGTAGAAGATGACCATAATGATATCGGTACAGCTGATTTCCTGACTGGTGTGCTGAAACAGCATGAGCAATGGGCCTGGATGATCCGCGCTTATCTGAAATAATAAAATTATATAAACAGGGGTTTTTGTGGCCCCTGTTTCCTCTCTTTCTACAATTGTAGAAATCTATTCCCTCTGGTATTCTCTGTGCTTATATTATTTTATCTAATTCCTGTTATTTTATGATCATTAATGTTAATCTGATATCTGGATCTTGGTTGGTTTGATATTTGAATTAATCTTAATTTTTATATATATGTTGGAGTTATTACAAATAAAGAAGCAGCTGGAAGGACTGAAGTATATAAATGCCGATAGCTTATTTGAACTACGGCTTTTACTGATGGAAGCTGCCTCTATATTAACAAGGAAACATATCACTAATGCGAAACAGAAGAAAGATGTAAAAATGTCTGCCCTGTTATTAAGATCATTTGATAATATCAGAAGTTACTTCTATATCATTGAAACTACGAAGCGCGGTCATGAAGATTGTTTTATTAGTATACAAAGCTTAGTAGTCAAAGATATTGTGAACCTTATATCTTTATCAGATACTCAGGATTATAAAATAGTACCCCTGCAGAATACTTCACTTGGAATAGCAAAATAGTATCCCGGTTTTTATTTAATTCTACGTAACTGACGAAAGCGTCATAAATTTAAGTCATGAATACGATCAGAATAGGTTGGGCCGGATTAGGCAACATGGGAATTCCTATGGTTAAGAATCTTGTGCGTGCCGGATTTGATGTTACAGTATATAACCGTACTGTTGGGAAAGCTAATACATTAAAGGTTGAAACGGGTGTGCGTGTAGTCACGACTCCCCGTGAACTGATCAAAAACGTTGATTTCATTATTACGATGGTAGCTGATGATAATGCACTAAAAGCTATTTATCAGTCGCCCGACGGATTATTATCCGGGAATATACCTGCCAATCTGCTGGCGATAGATATGAGTACAGTTTCTCCTGATACTACAAAGCAGATCGCTGCCCTGTGCAGGGAAAAAGGTATTGGTTACCTGGATGCCCCTGTTTCCGGAAGTGTGAAACCTGCGGAAAATGCACAGTTGATCATTATGGCCGGCGGGCATGAACAGGACTTTGAAAAGGCGAAGCCTATATTTGACTGCCTGGGTAAAGTCGCCCACTTCATGGGAGAAAATGGAAGCGGTAATTATACCAAGCTGGCTGTGAATACATTTTTAGGAATTACAGTGCAGGCACTGGCAGAAACGGTGATCTTTGCACGGAAGAACGGGATAACTGCTGAAGCGCTGTTGCCGATTATTAACAGTAGTGCAGTTGGCAGCGGGTTTACAAAAATAAAATCTCCGGGTATCATTAGTAATAGTTTCCCGGCTGCGTTTTCATTAAATCTCCTGAATAAGGATATCCTCCTGGCAAAGGAGCAAGGTCTGAGTACTCCTTTGGGCAATGCACTGGCAGAGAGCCTTCAGGTGGCTTTAAGAAAGGGGGTGGGAGATGAAGATATGATGGCGATCATCAAATCATTATAATATAATAAAAGAACTCCTTAAGGGAAATGCCCCAAAAAGTGTCTGACTTTTTGGGGTACTTTTTTTAATGCATAACAACGTTATCGCCTTTTTCCTGCATAAGTACAGGATGTCCTGTCTGTTTACGACCAGCTACCAGTGTTAAAACTCCCAATATGGCAGATCCGGCCATAATACTGACCATAGGAAGAGCGGAATTGGTATTAAAGAGACTCACTCCTACAGATGCCAGCGCACCAATGCTCATTTGTAATGCGCCCATCAGGGCAGCAGCACTACCGGCGTTCTTTTTAAAAGGCGCTATTGATAGGGCGGAGGCATTTGGATTAACAAAGCCAAGGCAGCAGAGGAAGATGAACAACATGACGATGGTAGCGGGTAAGCCGTACCAGTTTAAGTAGGTTCCTATCAGGAAGATGATGCCTGTGATAGCCTGGCAGATGAGGCCTACGATGATGATCTGGTCGCTGCTGTACCTGCGCAATACCAGGCTGTTTAACTGACTGGAGCCGATGAAGCCCACAGATAGTCCTGCGAAGATCCAGCCATAGGCGTTTTTGCTCAGATGGAAGATATCCATGAACATGACAGGAGAACCTGATACATAGGCGAACAAGCCGGAGAATGCCAGCGCTCCTGTTAGCGCATACGTGTAAAACTGTGGCTCACGGATGACGGCAAGGAAGTTCATTATGATGGGGCCGGGCTTTAAGGACATGTGTACGTCCGGCTGATAACTTTCCGGCAGGAAAAAGATACTGGCCAGTAAGATTAATATGCCCATCACTGCCAGGATGACGAATACCGTCTGCCAGCCGAAAGCGGTGGTGACGTATCCGCCAACTGTAGGAGCTATCATGGGAGAAGCACCAACTACCAGCATCAGCAGGGAAAACACCTTGGCTGAATCTTTTACCGGGAAGAGGTCGCGTACCATAGCAACGGAAGCAACAGCAGCTGCGCAACTGCCTATTGCCTGGAAGAAACGAAGTATTACCAGTGCGTCAAGTGTTCTTGCGGTAATGCAACCTATGGAGGCCAGGATGTATAGTGTTAGTCCAATGTAAAGCGGCTTCTTTCTGCCGAAGCGATCTAATAGCGGGCCGTAGAGCAGTTGCCCCGCGGAGATCCCGATGAAATAGCTTGACAAAGAGAATCCTATTTTGATGGAGGTGGTATGCAGGTCCAGGGCAATAGCCTCAAATCCGGGCAGGTACATGTCAATAGAAAAGGGGCCCAGCGCAGTGAGTGTCCCTAAAATCAAAATTAAAAAGAAGTATTTCTTAGTTGGCATTTCTTCTTGCATAGTCGTATTGTCTATCTGTCAGTGCACAGGAAGCGGCATGAAAAAGCATTAAAGGTAAGCAAAAGGAAGTTTGTTTATCTTCGTAGTCCTATGAAAAATATATGCCTGCTGTTGCTGTTATTGCCCTTGTTCTCCTATGGGCAACAGTTTAAGTCTTCTGTTTCATGGCTGTTTCATCATTCAAATGATACCAAGCAGTTAGTAGATAGCTGCGTATACAACGAAGATGGGGTACTGGTTTTTCGTCGTGATTATAATCTGTTTAAAGAGAATGATTATGAGGACAAACGGTATACGTATAATCGTGCGGGAAAGCTGGTGAAATCTGTGAGTTATGATGTGAACGGGCAGCCCTGGTTAACTGATTCAATTGGTTATGATGGAGAGAACAGGGTGATATCTGAAAAGGTATACCGGAATAATAATGGTGAGGTCGTGACAGATAAGAAGATCCGTTATGGGAAAAACAGGGTTGACATTGGCAAGGATGTGCATGTTTTACGGACATATGATGCTAAGGGGCGGCTGGCAACAGAAGAGATGTATAGAGACTCGGTATTGGTAGAAAAAACGGAGTACCAGGACCATGGAAAGAAGGTGACACGAGGGGACGTGATTGTACAAACTTCTGATGAAGGAGAGTTTACTTATAACAATGGTGTTTTGATCTCTCAGGTAAAAGGTGCGGAGAAGGTGATTTTTGGGATACCGGTGAAAAGAGAAGTGACCATCTTAGATGAGAATGGGTTGAAAAAAATGGTGCAATATTATCAGGACGGGAAATATTATCAGCACCTGGAGTATTACTACAGGCGCTGACTTTTTATAATTACTCCGGCTGTTTTCAGGCCATCTGCTTTTACTTTTAGTTTGATAATTCCTTTATTGTCGTTTGATCTTAATATTGCCAATGCCTTTCCTTTAAAAGTGGTACAGGCCGGTTGCTGGAAACTTGCAGGTCTGTTGGGACAGGCGCTGCCTGCAGCAGCCAGTGTTCCGGCTCCGCTTATTTCCAGTTGCAGGGGGATATCCGCATCAGGTACTACATTGTCTTGCGCATCAATAATTTCTATGTTAACGTAGGCCAGGTCCTGAAGACCGATTGTCTTACGGTCTGCTGTAAGGCGGATAGCAGCTGGTTTGCTGGCCGTAACGAGTGTTTTAACCCCTTCTTCTTTCCCGTTATTCATGGCGAAGGCTGCTAATACACCAGGTGCATAAGGTACGTCGAACGTTACGGTAAGCGGGGTGCTGTCCGGCACTTGTTTGATGGCCAGTGTGACATCGTTGAGTGTCAGTCTTACTGTTTTACTGCGGGTGAATACCCTGATGTGCATGAGGGTATCTATATAATCCGGCCATGTCCAGGAAGGGGATTCGTCCGGCCATCCCCACCGGCTTATGATTTCTTTGGTCCCTGGAGGTTTGGGTGAGTGTACGACTACTTCGATGGGGCTGTTATTCCATACCACATCGCGGTAGAGGGATTGAGCTTTTTTATTTCCTATGAGGTCGATATCTCCGCAGTAGGCGTTGAACCAGGGGAAAGTGAGACGTTGTGATTCTTTGGAATCATAGATACTGTGACCGAGTCCCGCTTCCCCGAGGTAATCCATGGCAGTCCATACGAAGTCGCCGATAACATAAGGGAGGCCCTGTACCTGTATCCATGCCTGGTATAGTTCGGCGGGAACTGTTTCGGAGCCGAATACGATGCGTCCGGGAACACGTCTTTGGTCTACCGCGTAGCGGCTCCATTGGTAGTTGTAGCCGGCAACGTCCAGCAAAGCGAAGGATTTGTCGGTAGCTTCCCATTTGTAGGGGCGTTCCCGGAAATCGTTTTCTGCTTCGGTGATGGGGCGGGAGTTATCCAGTTTTTTTATTGTGTTTACTAATTGTCTGGTGATGCCGAGGCTGTCTGCGCGTTCGGGTATTTCATTACCGATGCTCCACATGATGACGGAGGGGTGATTACGGTCTCTCAGTATCATGGATTCGAGATCGCGCTGCCACCAGTCGCGGAAGAAGCGGTGATAGTCTTCCGGGTTCTTTTTTTCGGACCACATGTCGAAAGCTTCGTCTATTACCAGCATACCCAGGCGGTCGCAGGTTTCGAGGAATTTCCCGGAGGGAGGGTTGTGACTGGTACGGATCGCATTGAAGCCTGCGGCTTTCAGGAGTGCTACTTTTCTTTCTTCTGCCCGGTCGAATGCGGCAGCGCCTAATAGTCCGTTATCGTGATGCACGCAACCACCTTTGAGGAATATCCGTTCTCCATTGATAGTAAGACCTGTTTCAGCATCTATATGGATGTTTCTGATACCTAAGGGTATAACTACCTGATCAGTTACTTTACCTGCGTTAATGAGGCTTATTTCAGCTTTATAGAGGTATGGATGTGCCGGTGACCAGAGTGACGGGTGATTGATAGTCGTTTGTTTTCCTTCTGCCACCACTTTGCCTGTTGAATCGGTGATGCGTACGCTGATGGCGGCATTACCTGATTCTGTTATTAGTATGGTGGCCTTTTCTTTATTCACTACCGGCGTGGTGACGAAGATTTCCCCCAGGTGTATTTTGGGCCTGTTGATGAGATATACGTGGCGGTAGATACCTGCGCCGCTATACCAGCGGGTATTGGTGCCGGTGTTTTTTACTCTTACGGCAAGAACGTTCATTTTACCGGCCGGGGCAAGGTAAGGAGTGAGGTCATAGGTGAACGGGGTATAGCCGTAAGGGTGATTGCCCAGGTGATGACCGTTCAGCCATACGTCGCTGTCCATGTATACACCGTCGAACCGGATGCTTGTTTCTTCCTGGTTTTTGAGTGTAAAGGTTTTTCTGTACCAGGCGATGCCGCCCATTACGTATCCGCCTTGTTCTTTGGCGGGGCTGTATTTATTGAAAGGCCCGATGATGGTGCTGTCGTTTTGGTTGGGAAGGTCTTCGATGGCCCAGTCGTGGGGGAGATGTACTTTTCGCCAGTTTTTGTCCTGGAAGCCAGGGAGTTCAACCCCGGTCATACTGTCTTTTTCTTTCAGGAATTTCCAGTTATCGTCAAACAGTTTTGTTTGAGCGAATGTGTTGAAGGTGGTTAAGAGGCAACTGAGAAAAAATATTTTATGGATCTTCATATTCGCTTGCTTTTCTCTGCTATGGCTGTGTTCGGAAATAAATGTAGTAACTTTTCTGAGGTTGTTTCGAATATTTTTTTGAAAGACTTTTGGAATATTCCAGAAAAGTTCTACTTTTGCAATCCCAACATCGAAAGATGGTATACGGGTTCGGGGCGTAGCGTAGCCCGGTTATCGCGCCTGCTTTGGGAGCAGGAGGTCGCAAGTTCGAATCTTGCCGCCCCGACCGAAAAATTAAAAAGGCCTTCAAGTCGTAAGATTTGAAGGCCTTTTAATTATAGTAAATTTTGAATATACTATCATTTGAGAGCTTGGAATGGGGGTAAGTAAAAAAGGGAATTCCCATGATCTGAATCCTGACCCGCTGGTCATCCCTCTATAACAATAAGCCGAATTTTGCCCTGTTTATGGGTTATTCACCTGATCGCTGGGGAAGAACTCTGATGGATTGCAGGGAAGCCATCATTTTGAGAACTGAAAATCGTAAACCAGGGGCTTTATTTGAGAAAGACTACTTACTTGTTGTTTATGATGCCTATTGGGTGCTCCGTGGATCTCTCGAAGAGGATTGGAACATGCGGGTTTGCAACCTGGAATAAAGATTATTATAATATCGGGGATGATTGTTAATGAACTGGCCGTAAAAGCAGGTCTTTCTGTTGGCAGGAATGGTTTCATAAATTTAATACCAGCTAAGATTCTAAATATTCTATACAAAAACTCTTATTTATTTTATGAGGTTTCGTTATGATATCAATGCTTTAAGGGGGATTGCCGTTATGGCAGTGCTGTTGTTCCATTATAAAGCCCAATATTTTAATGGTGGTTTTTCCGGTGTAGATGTATTTTTTGTGATCTCCGGTTATCTAATGACCCGCATAATCATTACTTCGTTCAATGAGAACGGGTTCTCATTAAGAGATTTCTATAGTAAAAGAGTTAAAAGGATCATTCCGGCACTAGCAGCGCTTGTAGCGATCATTACTTTTGTGGGCTTCTTTATATATTTTCCAATTGACTTTAAAGCAATGGGTGAAAATTCAATATCAAGCCTCCTGTTTGTTTCTAATATCTTATACTGGCAAAACTCGGATTACTTCGCACCTGCTTCTGATTCAAACATACTACTGCATACCTGGTCGTTATCCGTAGAATGGCAATTCTATATCATATATCCTATTGTGCTTGTATGGCTGAATAAATGGATGAAGGATAAAAATAGGTACTTATCGATTTACATAGCTTTAACATTGATTCTCTGTATTGTATCCATTGCAGTTACCTACTATAATCCTACAGCTTCATTTTATTTGCTGCCAACAAGAGCCTGGGAAATGATGATCGGGGGGCTTGCATTTTACGGTGAAAATCGTATTAAGAATTTGAAATTGCGCATTACAATAGCATTGATAGGGTACGCGCTGATCTTTTATTGCATACTGAGAATGGACAACCGGGTAGCCTGGCCGGGTGTTCATACCCTGATTCCTACATTAGGGACCTGTATGGTCATTATTGCTGATTGGAACGATTGGGGCATAATAAAAACTCCTGTTTCCCGGTTTTTCGGAAAGATATCCTATTCCTTATATTTATGGCATTGGCCTGTATTTGTAATAGCAAAATATGTTGGGCTTATTGGAATGTCAAAAAACATTATTGTGCTTCCCTCTCTTATGATACTCTCCATTGGATTAGCCTTTCTTTCCTATAGGTATGTAGAATCACGTACATACAGCTCCAGGAAGATATTCAAATATTCAGGTGGAATTTTAATGCTTACCTTATTATTAATGATCACCAATGCAAATGCGCTTGTGTTCAAGACTAAAAGCGTGGAACTTTCAAACTATGCACGTGATCATAAAAAGGAAATGGACGCTCAGTTTAGCACAGGGAAATGTTTTGTCAATACAAATGAGGATGCCAGAAAATTCAGGTCAGCACCTTGTTTGTGCCTAAGTGATAGCATTAAAAACATACTGCTCATTGGAGACAGTCATGCAGCACAATTATCCTCTTCCCTTCGGGAAGTATTTTCCGGCATGAATATCCAACTAAGTCAGGCTACTGCCAGCGGGTGTCTGCCTATCCTGCCTATTAGCGGCCAAAGTCGCTGTAAAGATGTTATTAACTATGTGTATTATGATTACATTTCCAAACATGCTTCTCAAATAAACGGTGTTATTATTTGTGCCAATTGGATAGATAGTCATGACGATAATGCTACTTTGGTAAATAACATTAAGGCTACTCTTCAGCTTCTGGATAAATACCATATAAAAGCCATTATAATTGGTCAAAATGAAACTTATACAATGCCATATCCATATATTGCTGCCTGGGAATATCAACTGAACATTAAGCTGGCCAGAAAATATGTTAAGCCAAGATCCGCTTTAGTGAATGACTTTTTAAAATACAAGCTACCGTCACAATATATAGATATTTATAATTCGGATTCGTTACCTGGTATATCTGCAACAGGTACTCCTTATATGCTTGATGATCATCATGTAACACACTATGGGGCAGACCTCCTGATAAAAAAAATACTTTCAAATCAGATTGCCCATGCTTTTCTGGATAGCGTTGCAAGAGAAGACTAAGAATTTTCTGATAGACTGTTTAACACACATACCTTTACTCTTCAGCAAGGAATCTTGTGAGGCATGATGGAAGGTTTGATATTTCATTCAAGTGTTGGCATCTGGCTCCGTTACTTATTTTTTCCTTTTCAGGAATACTGGAACTAAATTCACATTATGAGGATCAAAATATTAGGGGCAATAGGCCAGATCAAAGTAAACAATCCGGGATACCGAAAACATTCCGGTATTTTGATTGACAGCAAAATCCTTTGCGACATGGGAGAGAAAGAATACTTGTTGAACGCTCCCTCGTTTGTACTCCTTACTCATCTGCATCCTGATCATGCATATTTTATCAAAGAAAAAAAGGATTTGAATTTCCCAATCCCTGTTTTTGCACCAGAGACGTGGGGAGAGTCAAAAAATATCAGAGTAGTGTCTGCTCCTTTCATTCAAAGCGGCTATAAGATAACCCCCATTCCTACCATTCATAGTATAAACGTTAAATCGCAAGGCTACCTGATAGAAAGAAAAAATAAACGACTTCTTTATACGGGGGATATGATCAGTATTCCCGAAACATATCACCACTATCTAAAAGGACTGGACGTTGTGATAACAGAAGCCAGCCATCTCAGGCGGGGCGGGATTGTTAGAAAAAATATAGATGGCCGCCTGTTTGGTCACACAGGTGTTCCCGATCTTATTTATTTGTTCAGAAAATATACCAACCACCTGATTTTCATGCATTTTGGGGCCTGGTTCGTAAAAGATCCGTCAGCAGGCAAAGAGAAGATCGCCGCATTGGGTGACGATAGTATTAGACTTGATGTGGCTGCTGATGGGAAAGAGTTTGTGATCTGAAACCTTGCAGTTTAAGCCCCCAAATCACTTTAAATTTTATTGTTCAGGTTGCGGTATTTCTGTCGGAGGTGCAGGCTCTGTAGGGTCTTTCTCAGGAAAGATCTCCGGTGTACCAGGCAATAGTGGCTCCTCAGGTAATATGTTCGGTACAATTTCCGGATTTGACGGAACCGGAATTTCAGATGGTTTTACAGGTTTCTTTTCCATAAAATCTTTTTTTAAATAACGTTTATTATACAATGCTATCCAATGAGGCATATCAATACAGATACTAATACTTATCATGGAATTGGTAGATTTAGTCCACGCAACAAAGCTGTGGCGTTACAATTGCTGGCCAACAGACTCATCGGTGTTCCTGGAGGATTAGATATTTTTAAGCATACAATTTAGGGATCAGGTTGAATTCTTTTATTCCCAATCGTATGATATATATTCTGAAACTGCTTATTTCTTCAGAAACTCATATACAATATCCGCGGGCATTACTATCGTAGCCGTACGACTATACCTGGCGATATTAATCCCCCTGAAGTTCCCCGCCATATCAAATACAGGTCCACCACAGCGGTTTGGTGTCAATACGGCATCATGTACGAACACACCTGTAAATCCATCTCTGCGTATGCTTTTACCACCTGGAAACATTTCCGCAGGATGAGTCGCTGCTATAACTGGTTTAGATGCTAACACGATCTGTTTAGTATAGAGAGCGCCCTGTCGTTTGAGCTGTACGGTAATTGTATCATCCGGCCAGTACTTTTGTAACTCAGCATAGTACTTCTCTGCTTTGTCAATGGTAACCCCATTTATACTGATCAACTCATCACCTTCTTTAAGATTATTCTCATCAGCAGGAGAGTTCCTGCGGACGAACGTAAGCAACAACGGACCATCTTTATACGCAATGGATGCCCCTAAAAAACCTGTACTGCTGATCCCTGGCAGGTCCAGTGGTAATGATCCCACTACGCTGATAATGTTAGCGGTATCTATGTTTGTGCTTATGAGGAACTGGCCACGTTGCAGTAAAACTGATTTGGAGGGAATAACGCCTTCTGGCAGCTTTCCATGTACTTTTAACAGTACAAGATCCTTATCCCGGTTGCGGGACACAACAACAGCTTTAATGACTTTACCGTTGAAGTGAATCTCCGGTTCATTGCCGACCATCGAACTTTTGCTTACGATATAACCATGGGTGAATACTGTTCCGTAGATCTTTTCTTCCTTATCCTTTATCTTACTGGTGATAAGCTGACAAGCTGCAGGCAGACTTTCAGGTAGCGTATATTGCGGCGTTGGAGCTACCAGTGGATCATGGCCGATAGTATCAGTGATATCCGGCAGTGCATTGTACTTTTTTGCAGTACCCAATGCTGTTCTGTACTTGCGGTACAGGTCTACAGGTATTTCGTGGTTCTCCGATTCAGGTATTCCAATTGCGCTATGAATCCCGATTACACGTCCCAGGCAATCAAATAGCGGGCCCCCGGAGTCGCCGGGTTCCATGATACAAGTGGACTGTAAAAAACCACGGTCATCCCTGAGACTGGTAATACGGCCAAAACGTACGCATGGCAGTGGCTGATTCAGCGATTCAGGGTAGGCAATGCTGATGCAGGGTTGAAGGAGCTTTAACGAGGAGGAATAGCCAATTTCTGCATAAGGCCAGTTACCGGGAGTAATGATCTTCATCATAGATACGTCAGGGACCATTGGATCATCTGCCAGCTCTATTTTGCCAAGTGCAAGTGCGATAGTGGCGGTGCCATCCGGGAACATTACTTTGTAGGTAGTACCCGGGACAGTAGTATGTGCCGCCGTGAAGATATCGCCCTGGGGAGTTACCACTACTGCACTGAACTGGGCGCTCATTTGTTGTCTGGAAATCGTATCATAGGCCCAGACACGCACAGTTGCAGGGTATGCTTTTTCTATAGCAGTATTCTGACCGTAAACATCAACGCAGAAGGTCAGCGTGATAAGCAGTAATTTGAATATTTTCATATAAAGAACATAAAGCCCGGCAGATTCGTCTGCCGGGCTGCAATAGAATAGGGACAAATCAGTTACCAAAGATTTCGGCCAGTTTCTCATTCAGTTTCTCGCCGCGAACATTATCTGCAATGATCTTACCGTTTTTGTCAATGAGATAACAGGCTGGCACGCCTCTTACACCATACAGGCGCCCTACCGCGTTGTTCCAGCCTTTCAGATCAGATACATGCAGCCATGGAAGTCCGTCGTCTGCGATAGCTTTCTCCCACGCATCCTGTTTGGAATCCAGGGATACAGAAAGGATCTCGAAACCTTTGTCTTTATATATCTTATATTGTTTTAGCATGTTAGGGTTCTCTGCACGACAGGGACTGCACCAGCTGGCCCAGAAGTCGAGTAGTACTACCTTACCTTTCAGATCGGCGAGTGATAAGGGCTTGCCTTTTACATCGTTCTGGGTAAAGGCTGGCGCCGGGTTGCCGACAGCGGTGAGGTGTTGGGCGGTAATACGCTGACTGAGCTCTTTGCCTATATCGGTTTCCCGGAAGTCTTTGTTAAGTCCATCGAGCAATGTTTGCGCAGTAGCCATATCGGTATAAGTGCCTGCAACTTCAGACAGTGCTACCAGGGCAAAAAAGGAGTTTGGGTGGTTTTTGACAAATTCTACCTGTTTCAGACCTCTTTGCTTCCTTAACTCAAGCTGTTTTGCATTGAGTGCTTCGAGAAACTCGGGATCCCTTTTATCTTCCTGAGATGCCTCCGCATATGCCTTTTGATAGGCAGCGCTAAGGGCCATAATGGAACCACCTATTTTTAAGTTGTAGGCCGCAAACTCGTCATATACTGTGGAACCGGTAAAACCAGCTGTACTTAAAGAATCTACGGACGTTATCTGAATATTCTCAGGCCCGAAATAGAAATAAATCACATCTGCACCTGGCGAGTAAATGGAAAATTGTTTGCCTTTCCCTTCATGATCAAGCGCCATGCGGGCAGTCGTATACCCTTCTACAGAACCTATCAGTCTGAATACCCCGTTTACCACGTTTGCAGAGTCTTCCTTACCCTGCCCCTGAGCATCACTATAGTCTATGTAAATTTTAGCAGGTTTATCCAGCTTGCCGAGCTTACCGGTAATACTAAAGTCTTTTTTTTGTGAGAAAGCTACCACAGGAGCCATTACTGCGCAGATAAGGAACCCTAATTTCATATAATTTGTGTTTAAAAGATAAAATGCTGAACAGATGTGTTCATAGGATAAAGCACTTGTCAGCGGTTTTCTTAGCTTTTTTACAGAAATATTTTTACATAAAGACAAAAACACACAAAGAGGGCTGTTACATTAAGTGTGTGCATACAGCCGGCCTACCGGCGTTCCGGAAGGAGGGGACCCGGACATTCGGGCTTGATATCATAACCCACAATTGCCTTCATCTGCTCCGTCTTCCGTTGTTCCCTGGACAAGACCTTGTATCGCACTTCTGCTTTAGAGCATTGTACAAGGATCCTGGCCCGAGTATATTACAGAATTATTACATTATATTACGGTTTATAATAAATCCCTGGTCCCGATATTTATGGCACATGAAAGCAGAAGTGTACGAGCAGTAGAGGCCTTTTCTCAGGAGGGAGTACCTAACCAGAGATCTTCAGCAATGTCGAAACCGGCTGTTCTGCCAATTCAGGAAGTGTCTGGTGAAGGAGAGAGCCCATTTCAGATGTACGATGGAAGCCCACGGGAAATGAAGGCATTCTCAATGCCTGTAGATAATAAAAATAATCAATCCGGATTTCCTGCTATAACAGCATTTCAATTAAAGCCGAATGAAAGTGGCGTTCCGGATCAGTTGAAAAGCCAATTTATCCCACTAACAAGTCAAAACATCGTTCAAACCAAACCAGTTGATAATTGGGCTTCCCATGTTGTTCAGAGACGGGAAGCCGGGGATGTAAGGACTAAACTGGGAACGATGATCAGCGGGGAAGAACCATCCGAAACCGTACAGGGAATAGGTATGTGGGCCTATACTGGTGGAGGCTATATGCTGATAAACAGTGTTTTAAGAGAAGGGTTTGGGGGGCGTAGTGGTGCAAACTGGCAAAGGAATGAGCTGGAAATAGCGGCGGGATCGCTTGTGAACGCTAGTATGTTTGCCGTTTTGGATAACGCATATGACGCAGTTGATATAGCGCCGGCGGAAGATGGCGAAAAGAAAACATACAGAGGGGCTAAACATACTAAAGATGAATGGCAGGGGGATATGGCAGTAGGCCGTAAAATAGAACATAACGGGCTTATTAGTACTACATTAGATATTGATCAAACACATGCCTTCTCAGATACAGACGTAGCCTATACATCATTGGATTTATTGCCAGCCGATGCTAAGATCGGTGGTGTTACTACTTTTATTGATCCATTGGGATTAAATGTTAATCACAGGAAGGATTTGGGTGATTTGGCGGATAAAGAGATCAGTGATAAAGGGATTAGTATGAATCCGCATGAGAAGGAAATAACAGTGCCGCACAAGGATGAATATATAGTGCAGTCAAATACATATAAAAACGTAGATGGAAAAGCGCGTTGGGACGTAGTGATAAAACGTGATGAGGAGGACGAGAATGATATACCTGCATCTGCAGAGGATATACTGGCACATGTAGCCGATACAAGCGAACATACCGTTGGAATGGGCTATATGACGGATGAAGATGCCGCGAAAGAAATAGGCGCAGCCGCCCAAATGGAAGAGGTATCTACAGATGCATCGCTTATAGAATTAGGTGATAAACTGTTGGGCGAAGAAGTAGTAGCTGCTGCAGAAGGAGTAGCAGTAGAAGACGGAGGAGAGGGAGACGAAGGGGATGAAGGGGATGAAGGGGATGAAGGAGACGCTGTAGCTGCTGTAGATGTAGTAAATGCAGGAGGAGATGATGGAGATGAAGAACCAGAATGATCCAGGTAAAAAATACCTATTCTCTCAATTTAGAATAACAAAGGCAGCTTTTTGATGCGTTTTTTTATGCCCGTTAACTAAGAACATTTCTTTTATATGTGTTAATTTGATGGTTTATAATGGTTAGGTTTGTACAAATAATAATATGTATAAACTTATTCTGTTTTTAGCAAGCCTGTTTTTTTTTATCTCCTGCAAAAAAGATGACGCATCAAAAGATCCCTTTAAAGAAAGTTTTGTGCAGTTAAGTACACACAAACTGACAACTTATTCCATTGAGTCAAATAGTAAATACCTGGTTGTTTTTGAATCGGGGCTTGGTAATGACCATTCTGTATGGCAAACTAAGAAAGTTGCCGAAAACATTAGTGCTAAAATGGATGTGGTGATCTATGACAGGGCGGGCTATGGTAAATCTACCATTGATAGTACACCAAGGGATATAAACAGACTTAGAATTGAACTTGAATCAGTAGTGAATAAATATGCTAAAGATAGAAAAGTAATATTAGTTGGACATTCTTTGGGAGGTATGATCATCCGGGATTTTGCTATTAAAAACCCGGGTATAATTGCCGCTGTATTATTTATTGACCCTTCACACGAAAATTACAATCATCCTACACAGGCAGTTGAGGATACGCTTTACAACTCCATTTATAACGCTAGTGGTCCAAATTTTGGAGGAACAAAAGAAGCCAGGGAATTAATTGAAAATGCACAATATATGGCTACTTTACCCAATCTGCCAAATATTCCGGTGGTTGTTTTGACAAGTATGAAACCAGATTCCAGTCATTCATCAGCCGATAAACAAAATTGGTATGATGCCCATGAACTATTAAAAAACGGTGTTACAGACTTTACTCATATCGCAACCATAAATTCAGGACACGATATAATGATAGACGAGCCTGGTCTTGTAATTGACAACTTTAATTTGTTAATTTCCAAATTGCCATAAAACTGCCGCTAACATTGTAGCTTCCAGTTGAATTGTAGATTTGTTTTACTAAAACATTTAATCAATAAAATGGGGATTTTCGAAACACCGGAAGAGTGTGGGTTTGCTGTTCAGACGTTTTTTTGGCACTTTCATGACACTCCTGCTTAAGTAATCCCCCAATTTTATCTATTTTTAATGTTGGGAAATGATAAGGATATACGTATTTAGCCGAATTTTGGACTAAATTCAGTAATCACCAACTTAGGAGGAACGATAAAAATCAGTAGCAATGGCTAAAAATTATGTTTCGAATTCATCAGAATCGACCAGGATGTTTAAAAGTGGACTGTTGGAGGGGCTATCGAAGGTCCATTTTACTGTACCCCTTTATATTTACGTGCCTACAGTAGGCTTTTTCATCTATAAATCTTTTTCAGAAGGGATCAGCGTCCTGACCTTTATTGCATACATGGCGCTGGGGCTGGCTGTATGGACAGCGACAGAATACGTACTGCACAGGTTTATTTTTCATTACATTCCCAAACAGAAATGGGCTTTAAGACTGCATTTTATCTTTCACGGGGTACATCACGACTTTCCCCGGGACAAAATGAGGCTGGTAATGCCACCTTCTGCCAGTATCCCGCTTGCCATATTGTTTTACAGCCTTTTTGCCTGGCTTATCAAGGATAAAGCATCTTTACATGCTTTCTTCCCTGGTTTCCTGATAGGCTACCTGATTTATGATATGCTGCATTATGCCATGCATCATCATAATTTTAAGAGTGGCTTTATGAAAAGGGTAAAACAACATCACATGCTGCACCATTACCAGGATGCTACAAAAGGATTTGGCGTAAGTTCTGCCATATGGGATAAGGTGTTGCGTTCCGATTTCAATAAGGATACACATAACCTGGTCTAGTATTCCCCCAAACCGAATTAGAAAAGGGTAGCAATTTTGCTATCCTTTTTCTTTTAACAATTTTACGCTGTGTCTCATTTACTTAAAGAACATATAGGGGCTATCAGCCCATTGTCAGATGAAGAATTTGATTATATCCTCAGCCATTTTGTATTTAAAAAACTGAAGAAACACGCTTTTCTTGTACAGGAAGGGAATAGCGTGAAGTATGAGTATTTTGTACTGAAAGGCTGTTTGAAAGCTTATATGACTGACAGTAACACCGGAAAAGAATTCATTTATCAGTTCGGCGTGGAAGACTGGTGGATTACTGACAGAGAAGCTTTTTTTAAACAATCAACCGCTACTATCAATATTGATTGCCTGGAAGATAGCGAAGTACTTGGTATTACATTGGAAAACCGGGAGAAGCTGGTGACAGAAATGAGAAAGTATGAACATTTTGTAGCCGTGAAGGCCAACCTGGGTTATATCTCCCTGCAAAAAAGATTACAACTCATGATCATGGGCAGCGTAAAAGAACGTTATGAAAATTTTATTCAGCAATATCCTCACCTGATTAACCGTATTCCTAAATCATTAATAGCGTCCTACCTCGGAGTCTCCCGCGAAACGTTAAGTCGTTTATACCGTTCCTGATGTGACTTTTATCACAAAATCAAAGTGATAACTGACCTTCGCCAGCCTGCTGTAATTGTGAAATTTTGCATTAGCAATTAACGCAAAATTAAACAACGATGAAAAGTACATTCGCAATCAGTATGCTTCTGGGCATAAGCTCTTTCACTTTCGGGCAGAATATTCCAATACATGCCGACAAGCTATATCCGGAAGGAACAGCATACAGCAAAAAACAACACGTTTTCTTTGTAAGCTCCATTAATACCGGCCAGATAGGTAAGCTGGATTTCAAAGGCAATTATACGCCATTCACACAGGACCCTGAGCTGGTTGCAACAGTTGGTATTCTGGCAGATGAAAAAAGTAATACACTGTTTGTTACCAATGTTGATAATGGAGTAGCCGTTAAAACCAATGCTGCAACGGCATATAAATTATCTGAAATTATAGGGTATGATCTGACATCGGGCAAACGTAAATTTAAAGTTGATGTAGGTGCACTCAATCCTGGTCATCCTAACTTTATCAATGATCTTACGTTGGATAATGAAGGTAACCTCTACGTAACAAATAGCTTTTCTCCTATCATTTTTAAAGTAGATAAAGATCATCATGCTTCCATCTTTGCACAGAATGAGGAATGGACAGGGGAAAGTTTCAACTTAAATGGAATTGTTTATCATCCCGATGGCTACCTGATAGTGGCTCAATCCAATAAAGGCTTGTTATATAAGATTGATATTAAAAACCCAACCAATATCAAAACCATTAAAGTGGATGAACTGAAAGGCGCAGACGGATTGATACTAAATGGTAAAAATGAATTGGTGGCTGTATCGAATGCTTCCTCCAGGATATTCCAGATGAAATCAACGGATAACTGGACAAGCGCCAGTATTATCACTTCCAGAGCAAGCATTCTGCCATTTCCTACAACAGGTGTTTTAGTAAATGGGAAGTATCATGTTTTAAATGCCAAACTGAGTGAGCTATTTGATCCTAAGGCTCCTAAGAGTACCGACTTTTTATTGCAGCAAATAACTTTCTGATTATAAATCAAGGTCTTACAGTGTAAACTGTAAGACTTTTTCCATCTGCGCAGATAGGTTGCACACCTGAGTACTTGCTTTGTGTATAAATAATATACAAATGAAAACTATAAAAAATGAACAAGTACGAGAGATTGAAGAGCGAGTTGGAAGCAACGGGTAAAGGAAAGATGAAAGCATTTGGCAGCTCGATGTTACCCATTCTGAAGAGCGGCAGCCATTTAACCTTTGAAAAAGCCAGTGAATACAAAATAGGTGATATTGTATTCTCTAAAGTGAGAGGACGATATATTGATGCTCACAAGATTATTAAAACAGATGCGCATAAAGGATTCCTCATCGCGAATAATCATGGTTTTGAGAATGGCTGGACCAGGACTATTTACGGGAAAGTAGTAGTCGGAGAATTTCAAAATCACATCATTTACAAAGCAAATTAAATGATCAGAGACCCGGGACCATTTAGTTTTTATCCTTTAAAAGAATACATACCCCTTCCCTGTCATTTTAAGTCAATTCCACGATTAATGCTATTAATCCTTCTTAAATAGTATATAAATAATTGATTTTGAATGTATTGTGATTATATTGCTCTGTGAAATGAAGCCGTCGTTCCATTACGGACGGGCGCGACTGGCTCTGCCTGTTTGTAATGTAGCAGACAAGGCCGGCGCTTTATAACAATCTTTTATTTATTAATTTGCAGGGATGATTAAGTACAAAACTGAGGATGAGATCAAACTGATGCAAACAAGTGCATTACTGGTAAGTGCTGCTTTAGCAGAAATAGCTAAGATATTAAAACCGGGACTTACAACCCTGGAGCTTGACAAATTAGCTGCTGAGTTTATTGCCGATCATCAGGCTACGCCCTCTTTTCTGAATTATCATGGTTATCCGCATAATATCACCACTTCCGTAAATGATGCGGTCGTACATGGTTTCCCTAACAAAACCCCACTACGGGACGGGGATATCATAACGGTGGATATAGGGGTTTATAAAAACGGCTATCATGGAGACCATGCCTATACATTCATTTTAGGGGAAGTTAATGCGGCTGTAATGAAACTGGTACGCATTACCAAAGCGTCCTTATATGAAGGGATAAAGTATGCGGTATCAGGGAACAGAATAGGGGATATTGCGAATGCTATCCAGGTTTTTAATGAGAACGAGGGTTATGGCGTAGTGAGAGAACTGGTAGGGCATGGCCTGGGACGTGACATGCATGAAGATCCCCAGGTGCCTAATTATGGTAAGAGGGGTTCCGGTATATTAATGAAGGAAAACCTGGTACTGGCTATTGAGCCTATGATTAACCTGGGTACCAGGCATGTTTATACCGATACAGACGGATGGACGATCAGAACAAAGGATGGTAAGCCATCGGTTCATTTTGAACACGATGTTTGTGTTAAAAAAGGGGAGGCCTTTATCTTATCTGATTATACACCAATTGAACAGGCTGAAAAGGCAAACAGTGCATTAAACTCATCTTATTATTAATAAACTAAAAAAGGATAGCGATTTGCTATCCTTTTTTAGTCTGATATTAAAAATCAACATTGTTATTACCTATCCATGCTGTATCAGTTAACTGAATAACTGCGTTGACAGCATTGGGTTGTGGCATTGTAACATTTACGGTAGTGAGAGAGTTTCTTGAAGGCGACAGGTATTTATCACCCAGTGTAACCTCTGTACCATCGTTTTTCTGCCATCTCAGTGTTAAGTGAATCTGCTGTCCGCTATAGAATGTATCTGACCAACGGTAGGTGTCTGCTGTATAAATGCCAAGATTGTCTGTTGAAGAAAAGATATACCGGGTCTTCATGAGACCATCGTAATCAGCTACTAATATACCGTCAGTAAAGTTTATCAGGTTATACTTAATACCGAAGCTGATCCTTTTAAGTGCAATGTTTATGGAAGCAGAAGAATCTGTAGCGATATAATCTTTTGTACCATAATAACTATCCAGTTCTGAGTAAAAAAATTCATCCCTGATATCATAGATGATATCTCCACGAACAGTCATGTAAGACAATGTATCCAGGAATCTATAGTCGAGTGCCTCCGGAGAGCCTGGAACATTGGAATTGTACACCATTTCATTTTTCAGCATTCTGTACAATGGGCGCTCAAAATACTGATAACCAGGAGACATTATGCCCCACCATAAGCCTATGCTGGTCCCTTTTTTAAAGGCAGCAACTTTAATCCTGTAGTTAATGCCCTTGGGGATTTCTAACATAATGTTGTTTGTTGTGTTAAAAAGGCCTTGTGCGTATAGTGAGCCGTCGTACGCACCGCGTACATCTATAGCGTAGATGGTGCTGTCGTATAAATCTTTAGCAGATGCAGAATTTTTGTTACTCAACCTTGTTCCGGGAAAGGGAGTCTGGCTGGTAGTGATGTCTCCGCCAAGACGGATACTCAATTTTACTTTTTCACCGGTTATTACTGGTGTTGGTTTACTGCTGTCCGATTTTTTACAGGAGTAAAAAACAGTCACTACAGATAGAATGATTAATATGAATCTTGTTTTCATGCTAATAAGTTGGGGAGATTAGAAGTTAATTACGTTTGTGCTTGTCCACGCAGTATCTGTGATGGAAATGCCTATCCCGGTATTTGTAGTGGTGGATGTTGTGGGCAATGTAATGTTGACAGTTGTTATGTAACTTCTGTTGGGAGGAAAGAGTTCTTTATCTCCTAAAGTGATAGTGGTTCCATCAGACTTTACCCATTTCAGTGTGAAAAGAATACGCTCCCAACTGGTAATTGCATCTCTGTGCCGGAATTCATCAGCTGTATAAATACTAAGACTGTTATCGATATTATTGGGTGTCAGGTATTTAGTTTGCATTGAATTACTGTATTTGACAATCAGGTATCCATCGGTAAAATTCACGGCGCTATACTTAATGCCAAACACAACTCTTCTCATAGGGATGTTTAATGTCTGAGAAGAGTCTGCATTAAAATAAACGCTGCCTGTATAGCTATCCAATTCAGGAAAGAAGCCACCGTAGGGGCTGATAGTGTCGGCCGCAAAAGTGGTGGCATAAGTGAGGTTACTGAGGAAATTAGAATCATTTGCAGTATAGTACATTTTATTTCCTAATGATCTATTTAATGGATTCAAGAAATACTGCAAGCCAATTGCGTTTTCTTCGTAATACAATCCCTCGCCACTTCCTCTTTTAAAGGCGGCAGCAGTAATCGTATAGCTGGTGTTTGTAGGCAATTCCAGACTGATGGAATCCGGATTATTAAAAACACCGGCTGCATAAGGCGTATTGCCTATTCGCACATCTACGGCATAAATTGTACTGTCCCGTAATGTTCTGGCAAACACATAATTATGTGCTTTCCTGCTGCCGGGTAAGGCAGACTGGTTAATAGTAATGTCTCCACCAAGGCGTAGATGGATCAATGCCTTTTCTCCCCCCGTTGGTTTGGGATTGGGCATACTTTCTGATGTTTTCTGGCAAGAATAAATGAATGCTACAGCTGCCAGGCAACAAACAATTAATAAAGGGTTCCTTTTCATTTGTGTAAGGGTTTTAAACAAAATAATAAATGAATTTAATAAATATTATAGATATAATATTATCTGATTATTACATCTGTTTTAATTTATTTATGTAGATAAGTTTAATTTTTTTTGAGCAGTTTGTCCAATTATTAAAAGCTGATTGTTATTGGGGTGTATTTCAATTATCAACAATAAAATCAGTTAAAAATGGAACCAAGAATTAATGTACAAAAAGAAGGTTTACAGGCCATGGGCGCCTTATATGGTATGGGCAAATATCTGTCAAAATCAACCCTCTCCAAATCTTTCCTGGAATTGATTTATTTTAGAGTATCTCAAATAAATGGCTGTGCTTTTTGTTTGGATATGCATTCTAAAGAGCTAAGGGAAATGGGCGAAACAGAACAACGTTTATATCTGTTAAATGCATGGAGAGAAGCTCCTTTTTATACAGATAGAGAACGTGCTGCATTCGCTTATGCAGAAGCGCTTACACAGATAACTTCCAGCCTGGTGCCTGATGAGATTTACAATGCTGCAAAAGAACAGTTTTCTGACGCAGAACTGATAGATCTGACAATAGGGATTATTGCTATTAATAGTTATAATCGTGTTAATATTGCTTTTGGCGCTGCGGTTGGTACTTACCGGATTGGTCAATACGCTTAAAATAAAACTTACAGGAAATGGACGAATTCATGTTAATATTCAGGAGAGATCACGAATCGAAGGAGAACCAGCCTTCACCTGAAGATATGCAGGCATCTATTAAAGAATGGCTTGACTGGAAAGGCAGCCTGGCCGCGCAGAATAAACTGGTAAGTTCAGGTAACAGGCTGCGTCCTGACGGAAAAGTGATCAAATCAGATAAAATGGTTATTAACGGGCCTTATGCGGAGATTAAAGAGGCGATAGGTGGGTTCATTGTGATAAGGGCCCGGGATTATGATGAGGCCGTAGAAATGGCCAAAGACTGCCCGGTTTTAAGAGCGCCCTGGAGCGGAAGCGTTGAAGTGCGTATGCTGGTGTCCGAAAGCAATAGCTGAAAAATAATAAGTGCCTTTGTACCTTTGCAAAGGCACTTTATTTAACCCATGGAAGAAAAAGAACTTATACCCCGTTTATTCAGGACAGAATACAGAAAAATTGTTTCAGTACTCTGTTATTTATTCGGCATAGAACATATTGAAATAGCAGAAGACATCGTTAGTGATACATTCCTGTCTGCCACTGAATTGTGGAGTCTGAAAGGCATACCCGAAAACCCAACGGGATGGTTGTATACTGTTGCCAAAAATAAAACGAAGAATTATTTTAAACGTCATGCCCTCTTTGCCAAAAAACTCTCGGCAGAAATAAAATATAGCAGTAACGGCGTAGAAGAAATCGACATTGACCTGTCCGTTAAAAGTATAAATGATAGTCAGCTGGCGATGATCTTTACGGTTTGTAATCCCTGTATATCCGCAGAATCGCAGATAGCTTTAGCGTTGAATTTATTGTGCGGATTTGGGATACAGGAAATAGCAGACGCTTTTTTGACTAATAAAGAAGTTGTTTATAAAAGGTTAAACAGGGCCAAAGAAAAGCTGAAAATTGAGAAGATACGGATTGAGCAGCCATCACCTGCAGAGATAGACGACAGGTTGAATATCGTGTTAATCACGCTGTATCTGCTATTCAGTGAAGGATATTATTCCACTTCTCAGGATACTATTTTAAGGAAAGATCTTTGTGCGGAAGCAATGCGGCTGACTTACCTGTTGGCTGAAAACGAACCTACCAATAAGCCGGCTGTGAATGCCTTGCTTTCATTGATGTGCTTTCATTCATCCCGTTTTGAAGCCAGAATAAATGAAGAGGGTGAAACTGTTTTATACAGTGATCAGGACACGACCCTATGGAATAAGGACTTAATTGATAAAGGGATCTATTATCTGAACCAGGCATCCAAAGGGAATAAACTATCGAAATACCATTTTGAAGCCGGGATTGCTTACTGGCATACACATAAAGAAGATACAACTGAAAAGTGGGAGAATATTTTACAGTTGTATAATCAACTCCTTCAGATAGAATATTCGCCTATTGCTGCTTTAAACAGAACGTTTGCGCTTGCCAAAGCTAACGGAAAGGGAAAAGCGATTATTGAAGCGGAGAAACTACAGCTCACTGATAATCATTTCTATTATTCATTATTAGGATATCTTTATACAGATGTTGATAATGAAAAAGCATTGAAACATTTTAAAACAGCCTTGTCCCTTGCAAACTCTGGCGCAGACAAAGCGGTTATCATTAAAAATATAGAAGGAATATATGACACTGGAAAGAGCCATTGAAATAGCCACAACTGGTCATAAAGGACAGGTAGACAAATACGGTGCGCCTTATGTAGCCCATGTGATGAGGGTCATGAATATGGGGATTACTGAAGAGGAAAAGATTTGTGGGGTATTGCATGATATTGTGGAAGATACGGACGTTACGTTTGAACAACTGGCATCAGAGGGATTGTCGCCGGTTATCCTGGAGGCTCTGCGTGGGGTGACTAAGTTATCCGAAAATGAAGATTATGATGCGTTTATACAACGGACGCTGCAAAACCGTTTGTCGTGTATAGTTAAATTACATGATCTTACAGACAACATGGATATTCGTCGTATGGACGTCGTGAAGGAAAAGGATGTTGCCCGTTTGAATAAATACCTGAGGGCTTACAGGATTATTTCGGCCAGTGTGATACGTTAATGTACCTGAGGACTTATTTAAAAAGGGTCATCTGGTTCATAGAGAAACAGATGACCCTTTTTAAATATACGGACATTAATTCGTGGCGCCTCCATTTACTAACAGGTGTTGACCATTTACAAAAGAAGAAAGATCACTGGCAAAGAATTCTGCTGCATTGGCAACATCTTCTACTTCTGCCAACCTACCCATCGGACAACTGTCCAGTAATTGTTTTCTCAGCTCGGGGTAACTGCCTGCTTCTGCGAAAATACCGGAGTGATCTACTGCGAAAGGAATAATCGTATTCACGGTTACACCACGGTGACCAATTTCTTTGGATAAAATCTCCACCATGTACCTTGGCGTTGTTTTACTACCACCATATACTGCCATACCTGGTACAGGAAAAGAAGTGGTGCTGGACGCGATGTATATGATCCTGCCGTTATCTTCTATGTTCTTCGCAGCCTGTTGCATAGTGAAGTAAGCACCTTTTGTATTGATAGAGAATACACGGTCGAATTGTTCTTCAGTGAAATCTGTTACCGGTGTTTCTACCAGTTCTATGCCTGCATTGGCTACTACGATATCTATTTTACCGAATGCTTTTTTCGCTTCCTGGAATAGTCTTTCGAGATCTGCTACTTTACTAACATCCGCCTGTATGGCTATTACTTTTGCACCCATAGCTCTGATGTTGTTCACTACTTCTTCTGCAGAAGCTTTGTCTCTTGAATAGTTGATAACGATGTCTGCGCCTAATGCTGCGTAACGTTCAGCGATTGCTTTACCTAAGCCACGTGCCGATCCTGTGATGATTGCTACTTTATTTTTAAGACTGTTCATGATTATTATATTTTAATTGATTAAGCCATACCGCCGTTACTACCAATGTTCTGTGCATTGATCCATTTTGCTTCATCAGAAGCTAAGAAGAGAACGATTTGTGCAATGTCTTCGGGTTCACCGATGCGGTTGAAAGGGGAGAGTGCAGCCAGGCGGTCTATTGCTTCCTGTGGTTTGCCTTTAGTAAATAATTCTGTATTGGTAGGGCCGGGAGAAACGGAGTTTACATTGATACCTCTTGCACCTACTTCTTTGGAGAATACACGTGTCAGTTGTTCTACCGCTGCTTTGGAGGCAACATAGGTAGCATAGGTTGGCAGCATGATACGGTTCACTGAAGTGGAGAAGTTGATGATACTGCCTTTGTCGGCCAGGCGGGTAGCAGCTTCACGCATGGTATTGAAGGTACCGCGTACATTGATATCGAACTGACGGGTGAAGTCTTCGTCCGTAGTATCTTTGATCAGTTTAGTGATCATGATACCTGCGTTGTTTATCAGTACGTCGATCCTTCCATAATGTGCGATGGCAGCATCGAACATTACTTTTACTTCATCGGCCTTGCTTACATCTGCCTGTAAGGAAATGGCTTCTCCACCGTTTTGTTTAATGGTATTAACTGTCTCCTCTGCGGCTTCTTTGCCTGCTGCGTAGTTAACAATTACTTTGGCGCCTGCGGCTGCCAGTTTCTGTGCTATCGTTGCGCCAATACCTCTTGATGCGCCGGTTACTAAGATTACTTTCTGTGATAATGTGCTCATATTGTATGTCTTTAATGACGATACAAAGATGCGACACATGTGTTGCTAAGAATTACACATATTACACTATTAAGTGTAAATTTCCCACTATGACTGTTCAAGGGCATTTTATTTTATGTGCAGATCGGCCGCTCCTCTTACTTCTGTGGAGATCTCTCCCAGCATTGAATTACCGGGATTATTCTGCCCGGTGTATACTTTTACAAAATCTATAGCCGGCAGTGTTACCTTATTCCCGTTTTCATCTACTGCCCAGGTAATATCAAAAGAGTTATAGTAGTTATCAGGATAATCATCTTTGACAGACCAGCTATCGCTATATCCCCAGGAGAAAGCCAGGTTCTGGTAAATGCCGGTACCTTCTTTCAGTCCATATGTATTGGGGAGTAATGTGCCGGTGAAGGTGATAGAGTCCTGATTTGCTGCAAAGGAAGGATAATAGGGATGATTATGGGATATGTTGCTCAGCACCGCACCGGTACGACCCTGGTTATCTTTCCAGGGAACGTCCGCGATTGCCTTTGGATTATAATAGGTGATACTGTATTTTTTGATAATGCCGGTACTGTCGTAGATACTACCAGCCAGTTCATACCAGGTATCATCCGGTAATCCATTGCCGTTCGTGTCCCGGCTTACCAGGACGATGCCGGGTTCAGACCATTCATATACGCCGGTGTTCAATGGATTGCCGTAAATGGCGATATCGTAACCCTCGCTGTTTACAATGGAATGGTCAAAGCCAAATACAATATAGCCACCATAACCGCCCAGTGATACCAGGTGGTCTTTGTTGCCTGCCAGTTGTTGGGCGCCTGCTACTGTACCGGCGCTGTCTTCATTGATGAACTGGCCTGGAGCTGGTACATAATTAAATACTTTGCTGATATATCTGTTGCCGGAAACCGCGACAGATGCCTGATCTTTCTTACAGGCATTGGCCGTAAGGAGTATCAACGCTGCTAATATTATTATTTTATTTATCATGATGGATCATACAAAAATAGGCAAATCAATCAATTTAATAATTCCGTAATTTCCGCGCCAGAAAGAGGGAGACAGCTGTAGCCCAATATCAATGATTACCCCTTAATCCTTTATTTTATAAGGTACCACGTTTTGAAAGGTAATAAGCAACTCCTGCTTATTATAATATTGTCTTGTTGTCCTATGTGAACTAATTGTTAAGAGCCGGGGGACAAGGCAATGGCAAACGTATACCCTATTGGACGATTCAATTCAGATTCAGACTTCATCAGCAATCCTTAACAATTAAATTACATGAAGGAAATGTACAAATTACTTACACCTTTTTGTTGTATCGCAACACTTCTATTGATGCTGTTGGGTACTGCTACCTATGCACAACAAAAAGAAAGCATCACCATTAAAGGTATCGTTACGGATGAAAGCAATGTGCCATTGCCTGGTGTAACCGTTACCGTGAAGGGAACAAACAATGGTACTATCACCAATGCAAATGGTGTATACTCCATTACTGTTAATAGTCCGGATGATGTGCTTTCTTTTACGCTCATGGGCGAATTGCCTAAAGAGGTAAAAGCAGGCGATAAGAAAGTGATCAATGTAACGCTTGTTACTGATACCAAACAATTAAAGGATGTGGTTGTAATCGGTTATGGTACATCCAGCAAAAAGGATGTTACCGGTGCTATTACCACTATCAAATCTGAAGAATTTAACCAGGGGGTATTAACAACTCCTGCTGAATTGTTACAGGGTAAAGTAGCTGGTTTGAACGTTACTAAAAGCGGTGACCCTAACGCATCTCCTGCTGTTGTATTGAGAGGACCTTCTACTATCCGTACTACCGGTGGTGCTATGGAACCTTTTTATGTAATAGATGGTGTGCCGGGTGCATCTATCGACCTGCTGGC
Source organism: Chitinophaga oryziterrae (assembly GCF_009758125.1). Lineage (GTDB taxonomy): Bacteria > Bacteroidota > Bacteroidia > Chitinophagales > Chitinophagaceae > Chitinophaga > Chitinophaga oryziterrae. The sequence continues at coordinate 193,622 of NZ_WRXO01000012.1, read as the reverse complement.
TCCTGCTGATATCGAAAGTATTGATGTGCTGAAAGATGCTTCTGCTACCGCTATTTATGGTGCGCGTGCTGCGAATGGTGTAATTATCGTTACTACCAGGAAAGCAAAACCTGGTCAGGCAAGACTTTCCTACAGCGCTTATGGTGCCGTAGAGAGTGTGTCTAAAAAGATAGATATGCTGAGTGGTGATGAGCTGCGTGCATACCTGAAGAAAAACGGACAAACCTTAATTCCTACCCTGAATGATGATGGTTCCAATACCAACTGGCAAAATCTGGTAGAAAGAAAAGGTTATTCCCAGAACCACAACATTTCTTACGGTGGTGCTACTGCCACCACAGACTATGGTGCGAGTGCCAATTACTTAAAGAATGATGGTATCCTTAAAAATACGTCCCTGGAACGTACTATCCTGAGAGGATATATTAATCAGCGCTTCTTTAACAATCGGTTGAAATTGGGTCTTACTATCACAAACAGTCATACTAAGAGCAATGATATTCCGCAATCGAATGTATTGTCGAATATGTTGTTCTATCTGCCAACTGTAAGCCCTTTTAACCCGGATGGTTCTTATAAAGAATATTATGCAAGAACCGGTAGCGGTACTTTAAATCCACTATCCCTGATTGATAATAATAAGCTGGTGACAGATGATAGTAAGTCAATGGTGAACGGTATAGCGCAGGTAGACATTATCAAAGGACTGAAATATACTTTATCTGTCAGCTCACAGCGTGATGAGAATAATTTCAACAGCTATTATAATAGTAAGTCTGGTCTGGCCGTGAACTTTAACGGTTTGGCCACCAGGAAATCCTATCTGAATACCAGTAGTGTACTGGAATCATATTTTAATTACGACAGGGTGTTCGGATTGAACAGTGTAAAATTACTGGCAGGTTATACTTATCAGCAGGATAAAACAAATGATGGATTTGGTATTACCACCCAGAATTTCTCAAATGATGCATTAGGGTATAACAACCTGTATTTATCCAACCCGGCTAATACTTCGCAGATCACTTTTGATAACAATCCAATTTCTACATTGCGACTGATCTCTTATTATGGTCGTATACAGTATTCTTATAACGAAAAATACCTGTTCCAGGCTTCCTTAAGAAATGATGGTTCTTCTGCATTTGGTGTGAATCACCGTTGGGGATATTTCCCTGCTATCTCAGCAGGATGGAATATCAGCAGTGAGAAATTCATGGAAAAAATTAAGGCTATCAGCGTATTGAAATTAAGGGCGGGTTATGGTGTTTCTGGTAATAGTGCAGGTTTTAACGCGTTCTCTGCACTGCTGATCTATGGATCTTCTGCTACTAATTCCAAGTTCTTATACAATGGTAATATTACCAATGCAGTTGGCCCCGTACGTAACGAGAATCCTGATCTGAAATGGGAAAGTACTGCTACAACTAACATAGGTGTTGACTTCGGTATTTTCAAAGACAGGATCAGTGGTTCGGTAGATTATTACATCAAGAAAACATCCGATCTGATTTATGATCAGTATCCTGTTTCTACAACACAGTATTTTGTGCCAACCTATACAGCAAACGTAGGTAGTATTAAAAACAGTGGTATTGAGGTTGTGTTAAGCGCTACTCCTGTAAGAACACAATCTTTTACCTGGAGAACATCTTTCAACGCAGCTCATAACAAAAACGTAATTGAGAATTTATCCAACGATAAGTTTAAGATTAATTATATCCAGACAGCACAGCTGGGTGGTAAAGGACAGAGTTTCCTCTATAGCCAGATTATACAGCCGGGTTATGCTTTAGGTACTTTCAACTTATGGCATTACCTGGGTAAAAATGCAAGTGGTGTAAGTACTTATCAGAAGGCAGATGGTACTACAACAGCTGTTCAACCATTATCTACAGATACAAGGATCAATGGTAACGCACAACCTACACTCATCTACGGTTGGACGAACAACTTCTACTATAAGAACTTCGATCTGGGCTTCCTGGTGCGTGGCGTAATGGGTAATAAGATCCTGAATGCTACACTGGCAGGATTGAATAATCCTGTGGATTCCAAGATTCAGAATATCCCCAAATTTACAGAAGGTGAATCTTACAGTGATATCAATGCTTACCTGATCTCTGACCGTTTCCTGGAAAGCGGATCATACCTGCGTATGGACAATGCTACACTGGGTTATACTTTTAAACCTCATACACAGAGCATTAAGAGTATTCGTTTTTATGCATCAGGTAATAACCTTTTCGTGATCACCAAATATCGTGGTATTGATCCGGAAATGAATATCGGAGGTGTAACACCAGGGATTGATAATAACAATTTCTATCCTAAAACGCGCTCGTTTATTATTGGTGTGAATGCTTCATTTTAATTAAGTTAAAGACTACAGTCATGAAAAAAATATATTTAATAGCACTAATAGTATTGGTTACTGTTAGCGCCTGCCGAAAACTGGATGTGTCTGTTGACTCCCAGTATGTAAACGGTAACTTTCCCAATACAACGCTGGATTATGCGGCGTTACTGGGAACTATGTATACCAACCTTGCTTCAAACTATGCGATCAACTACTGGCGTATGCAGGAGCTTTCTACAGATGAAGCTATCATTCCTGCCAGAGATGGTAACTTTGATGATGGTGGCCAGTACCGTCAGGAACATTATCATACCTGGACGTATGATCATCCTTATGTAACCGCTATCTGGCAATGGGGCTTTGGTGGGATCAGCAATTGTAACCGTCTGATCAGTTTGTTGGGCGCATCCAAACTGGACTCCGTTTCCAAAGCGGCAGATATTGCAGAAGTGAGAGGAGTGCGTGCTTTGTATTACTTTTTTATGATGGATACTTATGGTAACGTACCGCTGATCACTACTTTCCCGGTAGATACTTTGCCCAGCACACAACCAAGGGCAAAAGTGTTCCAGTTTATTGAATCGGAATTGCTGGATCTTACAAAGAAGTTACCTGCCAAGTCTAACGTCGCGGCTACGAATGTGCTGCAATATGGTCATCCTACCAAAGGAATGGCATTTGCGCTGCTGGCAAAGATGTACCTGAATGCAACAGTATATACAGGCGTATCACGTAATCCCGAAGTTGTAGCCATGGCTGATAGTGTGCAGGCGAATACTAATTATTCTCTGAATACTAATTACCGTGATATCTTTTTACCGAATAATGGTCCTTCGATCACTGAAACCATCTTCGCTGTTCCTTACGATCAACAGATTGCCGGTAACCAGTTCACCCGTTTTGGATTCTTCTATTACCTGGCACAGGCTTATGGATTCAATGTAGGCTTAAGCATTGCGATGAGTACCACACCGGAGTTCTATAACCGTTTTAACCTGCCGGGTGATGTAAGAACAAAGACATGGCTGGTAGGACCACAGTATTATCCTGATGGTGCCGGTGGATTTACCAGTCAACCTGTATATTTGCCTGATGGTGTTACACAGGTGAACATCACTCCAAATCTGATCCTTGTGCCGCCTAAACCAATGGACCTTGGTAATACCATTGCGAGCCAGTCAGAAGGTGTACGTTCTATCAAATACTACCCTGATCCACAGATCATCCAGGCTACCCGTTTAAATGGGAATGATGTACCTGTATTCCGTTTAGCAGATGTATTGCTGATGAAGGCAGAGGCTATCATGCGTGGTGCTGCAGCTACTACTGTAAATGGTGCGTTACAGACTCCTGAATACCTGGTAAATTTGCTGCGTACACGTGCAAAAGCTCCTGCTGTAACTAATCTTACACTGGATACATTATTAGATGAACGTGCACGTGAATTATCATGGGAAGGATGGAGAAGGAATGACCTGATCCGATTTGATAAATTTGAAGTGGAATATCCGCTGCCAAATGATGTGCTGAGTATGAATAAGGATATCAGAAGAAGAATCTATCCCGTACCTATCACCGAAATAAGACTAAATGGCAACCTGGTACAGAATCCAGGATATGACCAATAAAATTTCCTTTTTTTCAGCAGGAAGTTCCCCCGGAACTTCCTGTTTTAATTTAAATACATTTGTACATGAAAAGTTTGTTAGGTTTATTGTTGTTGATTTTTCCTGTTATAGATAAAGGGAAAGTACATATTAATAAGATCCAGGTAATAGGATCACATAACAGTTATAAAAAGGCGATTGATCCTGCATTATTTAAAATGTTCCGGCAACGGGATTCTGTTTCTGCGAGCAAGATAGATTATGAACATGTTTCTTTGACGGAACAACTGGAGATGGGGTTATTGAATCTGGAGATAGATGTATATGCTGATCCCAAAGGTGGAAAATATGCACATCCAAAAGGGTTGCAATGGGTACCGAATCAACCTCTTTTTGATACTGCCGGTGTGATGAATGAACCGGGATTTAAAGTATTACATATCCCTGATCTTGATTTTCGTAGTGATTGCCTCACTTTAAGACGTTGTTTACATGAACTGAAAGCATGGTCTGATAAACATCCTGATCATCCTCCTGTATTTATTACACTGGAACCAAAGGATGGCGTTGCTCCGAATCATGAGCTGACTGAACCCGATAAATTTACTGCCCGTGATTTTGATCAGTTGGATAGCACGCTGAGAGAAGATTTAGGTGTTGCGCAGTTGATCGTGCCTGATATGGTGAGAGGAAAGTATAATACGCTGGAAGATGCTGTATTGCATGATAACTGGCCTACACTGGATGATGCCCGTGGCAAGTTTTTGTTTGTGATGGATGATAATAACCGTAAAAGGGATTTATACATTGTAGGACATCCTTCTTTGAAAGGACGCGTATTGTTTGTGAATGCGGATCCGGGTACGCCTGAAGCCGCGGTGATGATCAGGAATAATCCACATTTCCCGGAAATGAAAAGTTTAGTAGAGAAAGGATATATTATCCGTACCCGTGCGGATTCTGATACAAGGGAAGCACGTGAGAATGATAAGTCCAGTTTTGAAGCGGCATGTAATTCAGGTGCACAGATCATTACAACGGACTATTATAAAAAGAGTACACATTTCAAATCTGATTATGTGATCAGTTTTGATGGAGATAGTAAATATTTCAGGTTAGATCCTGTATTCAGTAAATAGATGAAGTTATGTTTTCTTTCAGAGCGGCGCTAGTCCTGGTTTGTTTAAGTTTTTCAGTAAAGGCGCAGGAGCGCCTTTACCAGTATGTAGACCCTATGATCGGATCGGAAGGATTAGGGCGTGTATTTATCGGCCCTTCCTGTCCTTTCGGGATGATTAAACCCAGTCCGGATTGTACTTCGGGCCCTAACAGTGGATGGTTGCCTTCCCCGGTACCTGTTACCGGCTTCGGACAGGTACATGTGAGCGGGACGGGTGGTGGCCCTAAGTATGGGAATATCCTCATTATGCCTTATTCATCTCCTGCTCCGGACAAGTCGTCTTTGCGTGAGCATGAAACGGCCACATTAGGCTATTATAGTGTTGATCTGAAAAAAGATGGGATAAAGGCGGAAATTACGACTGCGGAGAAAGTGAGTTTTTACCGGTTCACCTATCAGCAGCAAAAATCATTACAGATAGATGCCGGGTTCTTTTTAGGAGAACAGCCGGTACCTGATGCAAGGGAAGCACAGCAGTTTGTAGGATCTGAAATAGAAGTAGTTTCAGATACGGAAGTAAGAGGGTATAGCAGGATAAGAGGGGGATGGAATAACGGTCCTGCCTATACTGTTTACTTTGATGCGGTGTTTGATCAGCCGGTGGCATCGGTTAATACATGGAAGGGGAAAGAAGTATATGCAGGTAAAAGAGTGCAGTTTGATTCCGGAGAGAAGACGGGCGCCTTACTGACTTTTAAAGGAGGTGGAGATTCTCTGAAAGTAAAGGTGGGTATTTCTTTTATCAGTTCTTTGAAGGCTAAAGAGAATATTGCTGCTGAGATACCGGGATGGAGTTTTGAGAAAGTAGTTGATGAGGTGAGGGCTAAGTGGGAACATCTCTTTGAACGTGTGGTCATTGATAGTTCTTCTACTATTGATCAGAAGAAATTATTTTATACTGCGTTATATCATACGATGCTGATGCCTGTTGACAGAACGGGAGAGAACCCTTTATGGAATGATCGGCCGTATTATGATGACTTCTATGCTATCTGGGATACCTACAGATCTTCCAATCCGCTCATCACTTTAATCTCTCCTGCAAGGGAAGTGGAGATTGTAAACGCGCTGCTGAATATTTATAAGCGTGATGGCTTTATGCCGGATGCCAGGAGTGGTAATGCTAATGGCCGTACACAGGGTGGTTCCAATGCAGAAGTATTGATTGCAGATGCATTTGTGAAGGGGTTAAAGGGGATTGATTACTCAGTTGGCCTTGAAGCGATGTTACAGGATGCCAATGTGCCACCAGGTGGTAATGAAGAGAAGGAAGGACGTGGCGGATTGACGGATTATAACAAGCTGGGCTATGTATCTTATAGTTTTGCAAGATCAGGTAACCGTACGCTGGATTATGCTTATGATGATTACTGTATTGCTACGGTGGCTAAGGGGTTGAATAAAACTGCCGTTTATGATCGTTTTATAAAGCAGTCGGGCAACTGGAAGAATCTTTGGCGGGATGATTATACAGATCACGGTGCGAAAGGTTTTATTATGCCTAAGGATGCAGCTGGCAAATGGCTGGATACGATTCCTTACGGAACGGCTAAGAACCAGCATCCCACTTTTGTATATGGGCCGTTGAGCAGGGAATTTCCCTGGTATGTATGTCACTGGTGTGCGTTCTTTTATGAGGCTACTTCCTGGGAGTATTCTCTGAGTATCCCTCATGAGGTACCTGCGTTGATTGAAAAGTCTGGTGGACCAGATGCTTTTCGTCGCCGGTTGGATACCTTGTTTACCAGGCGTTTTTACAATGTGGCAAATGAGCCGTCTTTCCTGACGCCTTGCCTGTACCATTGGATCGGCCGTCCTGATCTGAGCAGTGAGCGTATCCGTGAGATCATCAGTGGAAATTATAACACGTCTCATTTCGGGTTACCGGGGAATGATGATTCAGGAGCGATGTCTTCCTGGCTGGCTTTTCATATGATGGGGTTGTATCCTAATGCGGGGCAGTCTTATTATCTGCTGAATGCTCCTTTGTTGAAGTCAGTGACTTTGCACCAGGAAAATGGGAAGGACTTTATTATCATCGCTAAGGACCTTTCAGCGCAGAACCGTTTTGTGAAGTCGGTTACATTGAATGGCAGGAAGCTGGATCAGGCCTGGATAGAGCATGCGGATATTGTGAAAGGAGGGGAATTGATATTTGAGATGGATGTAAAGCCTTCAGCCTGGGGAACGACTGTATTACCACCTAAAAATTAATGATGAAAAGAGTTACCTGTTTACTGATATTCAGTTTGTTTTTTCTGCATGGTTATAGTCAGGCCCCTGTTGTGAAACAAGGGACTACTTTAAAGTATATATTTTCCCTGCATGGGCAGACAGTGCCTATTGAGTTCAGCGTATTGCACCTGACGGATACGCTGGTATTAGGCTGGAAAATCCGCGGCCTTGCCGGGGGCACTTATATAATGGTGCCGGCAGCGTTGCAGCATGCTGTGAAAATGAATTTTATACAGCCTTCGCCTGATGTCGCTATAAATTTGAAAGATGATGAGACGTTTATGATAATCTCTACAGATGCTTTCAGGAAACTGGAGAAGGAGCATGCATTTGTATATGATAATACGGTGTATAATTTAAAGGAGCGTGAAGGGAATATGTTACATGTGACTGCCAAAGATGAAACGACGGAATGGTGGATATTAAATAACCCCGACTTCCCTCTGGTTTGCAGGATTAAGGGAAGCCCGTTCGGTATAGATTGTTCGCTTAATGATGTGAAATAGTTGTGGTTTGTTAAGCGCGCACTGAAAAATGGTCGCATGTAAGGGCTGTATATTAGTGGCGTTTAACCCAAACCAGATAACGATGTCTACCCGATTATCCATCTTCCTTTTGCTGTTTTTAAGTGCCTGTGTTGATAAACATGCCGGCAACCCGATGATCAATGCTACCCGGCAAAAGGATATTGGTGGTATAGAGCAGGCAATGGCGAAGGGGATTAGTGTGGATATACAGGATGATGAGGGTAATACGCCCCTGATATGGGCGGTAAGTATGGGGTATCCTGAGATAGTCACGTTTTTGCTGAATCATGATGCCCTGGTGGATGCGAAGAATCACTTAGGGGAAACGGCTTTGGCCATTGCTACTTTCAGAGGGTATGAAGCCATGGTGGATACATTCATAGCTCATGGTGCAAATGTGAATAATGTGAACAGGGATGGTGTGACCCCGTTGATGTATAGCGCTACCCGTGGAGATGAGCGGATCGTTCGCCGGTTACTGGCAAAAGAAGCCAAAGTGAATGCGGTGAGTAAGGATGGGTTGACACCGCTGGTATATGCGTCGTTAAATGACAGGTTGAGTATTGTTCAGTTATTGGTAGAGCATGGTGCAGATGTGAATGTAAGAACACATGATGATGAGACGATATTGATGGGATTGGCTTCGAGGGGAAATGTCCGGGTGGCGGAGTATTTAATTGAGCAGGGAGCAGCCGTAAATGTTAAAAATAAATATTGCGATACACCTTTGCAGTCAGCCTGCAGAAGCAGGAAACTTGATATGATAAAGTTATTGCTGGCGCATCATGCAGATCTTAGTGTAACGGATGATGGAGGGAGAACTGCATTGCAGAACGCGGTGGAGTGGAAGCAGGATGAGGTAGCGGATTTGCTGAGAGCAGCGGAAGGGAAGTAACACATTTTTTAACAAAACATGATAGGCTCCGGAGCCTATCATGTTTTGTTAAAAACAAGGTTTTTTTAGTGCCTCTTAATATTATTCTGCAATGTTCTCTTAAAGATCGCTAAAGCCTGCTGCATTACCTGAGCCAGTCAGACCACTATATTTAATCACGCCTTTAGCATTGCCATTCCTTGTAAAGCCCCATCCCGGAGAGTTGTTACTGGCAGCACAGTTGGTTACTGTATGGGCCACGCTCAATCCTGAACTTCCTAATTTAAATCCATTTCCATCACCATTGGAACCTATACCATTACTGTTAGCCGTGCAGCCTGTTAATTTCACGGGATAAGTCTGTCCATAGAGATCAAATCCATCATCTGCATTAGAGGTAGCGGTACAGTTGTTAAACTGGTTACCAGCGCCTCCGGATAATTTGCAGGCAAAGCCGTCTGCATTTTCGCCGCCATTCTGTGTATCGTTGTTGCTGGTAGAGGTGCAATTATTTACACTTACGTTGTAAGCGCCATTGTACACCTGGATACCGGAATCTTTGTTGCCGCTGGCGTGTACATTGTTCACGTAGTTGTTACCACCGATCTGGAATACCAGGCCGGCATCGGGCGAATTTTTAATGTTCATGTTGGTAATGTTCCAGTAGCTGCCGTTTACTTTCACACCCCATCCTGAGGAAATACCGGAGCAGTCCAGAGTACCGCCGGTGAAATTGATCTTAGCGCTTGAAGTGCCGCTGTTGAGTAGTTGCAAAGTGCTTGTTAATTTGATGGTACCGCTGATGGTGATGATATCACCAGGTACTGCAGCCGAGATAGCAGACTTTAAAGCAGATTCTGTAGTGACTGTTACGCTGGTCGCTGCAGCTGTTACCTGTGCAGCAGCAATCGCCTGTGATTCGTTTAACGTTGGGGGGGGAAGTACATTGTTCTTTCCGCAACTGGAAAAAGCAATAGCCAGCAAAATAATCGCCAGAGGAGTTTTCATAACATTGGGAATTTTACGAAGGGTTAAAAATAATTATCAGGGTCAAATTTCAATTATAAAATGGAAGTGGGGATGATTATTTGTGCAATCGTTACCGGCATCGATTGCGTGTGCTAGAATGGAATAAGAAAGCTCCTGCCTCATGTGGCAGGAGCTTTCGGTGGTTAGTTTCTGATTACTTTTTTAGTTGTGAGTGTTCCGTTATGTGTAAGTTTCAACACATAAAAACCAGCGGGAATATTGCTGGCGGAGAAGGAACGGTTATAGCTACCTGCTGCCAGGTTTTCTCTTACTATAACTGCTACCTGTTTACCATTTACATCGTATACTTCCAATGTGGTTAAACCCGCATCTTTCAGCGTGAATGCAACAGTTGCGTTATTGTTGAACGGTGTTGGATATACGCTGAGTTGCTGAGTGGTCTCATTGGTTTTAGCAACGGCTGTTTTAGCTGCAGCAGGGATAGTTGTTACTACCAGTTGTGGCGTATTATTACCGGTTTCTTTTGAGTTCCATACCAGTCTTGGTGTGCTGATAGCCAGGTTAATCAGCGCCAGGGAGATGGCATTTCGGCCGGCTGCTTTTTCACTTTTCACGTATTCAGTGATATCCCAGTTGTAATAACGGGACAGTGAATCTGTGAGTGTAACCGTGCTTAATGTAGTTGCAGCTACAGCCGGTTTGTTATTCCATGTCAGCGAGGCTTCTGTCCAGGTAGTGTTGGATACAGCGTATACGCCAACGGGGATATTTGTGGTGCGGAGATCTTCCAGTTTACCGTATACTTTCAGGACTACGCTTGATATTGTACCGGAGATGCTGCTAAGATCGAACCCGAGGTATGTTTGTCTGTCATAGCCAGTGGTGGCAGCTGTATTGAGTTTAGTAGCAAGCAGTAATGGATCGCTGGCGCCATAAGCGCTGTCAGCATAAGTGCCATTTCTAACGTACGCATCTTTTACAGAAGTAAGTGTAGTCTGAACGGTGTTTGATACCGTCTTAATTTTTACTTCGGTGATACTGTTCCAGGCGTTTACGTTGTTACCATGTCCGAGGATCCTCACATATTTAGCGGTGGTGGTCGCGAAGGAGAAGGTTTCCAGGGCGGTGGTAGTACCGCTGCTTTGGAGGCCGGCAGCTACGGTAGTCCAGGCGGAACCGTCTGTACTGGTGAGGATGTCGAATGATGCTTTTCTGGTATCTCCGCTATAGAAGGCAATATCAAGACCGTTTACAGCGGTAGCGGTGTTCAGGCAGAACTGGATGTACTGACCGTCCCCACTGGCAGACCAGCGGGTAGTAAGGTCGTTATCGAGTACGTTGGTAGCTACGTTACCGTCATCGCTGCTGGCAGAAGCCGGGGTGCAGGCAGGCGTCACTACGCCAGCTTCTGGTTTCCACCAGTTACCGGAGATGAAGAGCTGGCATAACAGGCTGTAGGTATCGCTGTAGTAGCCGGACTTCTTTGTTTTGAGGAAGGTCCAGCCGCTGTTCAGGAATGCCTGGTTATTGCTGTTTACCACGGAAGCCGCAACAAAAGGTGCTACGAACACAGCTTCAGGATCTGTACCGGACACGGTACCGTTCAATTTGTAGCCGTCTTTGATATTGGCAGGATTACCACCGCTTTTGGTGATGATCCAGGAAGCGATTTTATTGGAGAGCGTGTATGCGTTGGAAGAGCCATACAGTGCATAGTCCATTACCACGCGCAGGGGTACGCGGCAGGCATTGTAGTTGTACTCATTTGTTTGAGGGCCTTCATCGATAAAGTCTGCCGGCGCAGGTTCCGGTGGGTTTTTCACCACGAAATCGGAGATCAGACCGGTAGAAGGGGAGTAGGTCGTGCTGAACTGGTTGTACACGGTGTACAGGTTATTGATGAGGGATTCCCAGGTAGCGTCCCCTGTCTCCTGACCGAAAGCCCGCATGTGGCTTAACATCCAGTCGGAAGGGCGGGTGTTCAACGCGCTTTTGGTATCCCAGTCGCCCAGGTTGAGGCGGTTGGTAGAAGTCACATTTGCCACTTTAAGGCCGTTTGTGATCATCTTTTTGGCCTCAGCCAGGTAATTGATGGTACCGGCAGAACCCCACTGGTAATGCGCCAGGATGAGGGAATAAGCGATATCCATATCACCATCGGTCGCAGAATCAAAATGACCCTGAGCGCTGCTGGCATCAGCCACTACCCATCCCATGAGGTTGGAGTTGATAGAGCTGTGGAAGGCGCGGGCCGTTTTGTACAAGCCGTCGTAGATGGTATGGGCGTTAGGATCGTAACCGGCCATGAGGGCTGTGATTACCATGCCATAACCGTGACCTTCTGAAGTGCCAAGAGGAGTGTACCCTTCGGCATCGCCGCTGATCTCTCCTTTGATGTAGTAGCCACCGGGGAGAGAGGACAGGTCGTTTTTCAGGTACTTGGCTTTCCAGTAGGTGTAGTAGCTGGCTACGCTGGCATTCATCTCTGTCTGGGTCGCGTTGCTGGGCTTGATACAGTTCGGATAGGAAATTGCTTGTGGGAAGGGCTTGTTCTGAGCCTGCACAAGGGTACTGGCAACGCATATAGCGCTGGTTGCCAGAAAGGCATAAAGCTTGTTCATAATGGTTCTATTTTAAGGGTAAGGTTTCTCTTTTATGGTCTTCTCTATTCCGGGTTTTCAATCGATTGTAAAATACTAATAACTCTAATATTATTGAATTTTTTCATGAAGTAATTTTGTCATTTCTCTATGTGGTTCAGGATCATGATAGAAATTATCGGGTGTTGGCACAAACATATTGGCATAATTAGTGTTTCTATCTATATAAAAGTATAATTATGGATATAATCATTCAATCACTGGGCTTTAAGGCAGGTGAATCCATTGAGCGTTTTATAGCAGAAAAGCTGAAAACGGTGAAAAGTGATAAGATTGTAAGAGCAAATGTGATCCTGTTCAAGGGTGCTGAATCAGATCCGGAGAATAACTATTGTGAGATTCGTCTGGAGATCCCGGGAAACGATCTGTTTGTAAAGAAGCATAGTACTTATTTTGAGACGTCGGTGAGTGAGTGCGTAGATGTATTGAAGCAGCAGGTAAATAAGAACAAAGAAAAGCAGGTACATAATTTACAGGCAGATACAGTGAAGATTCAGGATGCGCTGATAGAGAGCGATGCTGATGATGGGGATATTGAGCTGGAAGATGTGGTAAAATAAATTTCTGATATTTATTTGTATCTCCCGGCAGGTCTTGCCGGGAGATTTTTATTCAATAAGGTATTGAGACAGTATTTTGAACAGCGCATCGGGGAAAAAGGGTTTGCCCAGGCAGTCGTTCATGCCGGCTTGTATCGCCTTGCTTTTGATCTCTGAGACGGCATGTGCGGTGAGGGCAATGATGGGCGTTGTTATTTGTGAAGCTCTTATCTGCTGACTGGCTTCATATCCGTTTAATCCTGGCATCTGGAGGTCCATCAATATCAGATCATAATTGTTCTTTTTAACTTTAGCTACGGCCTCTTTTCCTGTTACGGCGTAATCCACTTTCAGCAGCCAGTTTTGCATAAATTTGGTGGCTATCATTCTGTTGATAGCGTCATCTTCTGCCAGGAGGACCTTCTTGCCTGCGAAATTATCTGGTGTCATACTTTTTACGGAAGGGATTTCTATGGTTTTAAATGGCAGGCAGAAGGAAAATATAGAACCTGTGCCGGGAATACTATGAAAACTAATGTCACTGTCCTGTAATAAGAGTACCTGTTTGGTAGTGGATAAACTTCCGCTGAAGATGTATTCTTTCTGGGAATCCTCGATCCCGATACCTGTATCTTCTACGGAAAAATCGATATATACCTGGGCGGGCGTGACGTTATTCAGCGATATATCCATTGTTACGGATCCTTCCTCTGTAAATTTCATGGCATTACTGACCAGCTTATTCAATACCTCTGTCAGCCTTAAAGGATCCCCTATGACAAGGTCCGGCACTTCTATGTCCCTTCTTACTCTTAAGCGTATTCCCTTTTCTTTTGCTACGTTCTCAAAAGAAGATTTTATCGAGCTGATGAGTGCGGGTAAGCTAAAAGGTATTTCTTCAAAAGTGATATTGTCTTTTTTGTACATTTTTGAGACTGGTATTTTCCAGTGTTGTTATAACAATTGTGGGGGTGGGATTGTTTTATCTTTCTGCTTATTTGAAATGAAGGGTGTTTTGCGGTTTATCGTAGAAACAATCAATATTGGCGACCGTTTTTAGGTTATCGATAAATACTTCTATGGGTTGGTTCTTATCAACTACGCCTGCGAATTTTCTATTTATAATAGTGGGGGTATCTATTACTACTGTTATACCGAACCAGCGTGGGAGTACTTTGGAAATTTCTTTCAGATCAGCATCATAGAAATAGTACATTCCTTTTCGCCAGCCAAGCACTTGTCTTTCATCAAAATTGTGCAAGGTGATTTTTCCATCAGCTATTACTTCCATGCCCGGTTTTACAGAGATGGTCTTTTCACCTTGCAATAAGTTCAATGCCCCTTCCACCAAAGATACTTTTACTATTCCAGAATCATAAGAGTTTACATTAAATTCTGTGCCTAATACTTTTATATCATTATGTGGCAAATGTATGATAAATGGCCTGTTTTCGTCTTTCGCTATTTTAAGATAAGCCTCTCCATTGATGGTGATTTCCCTTGTATTCCCTATGAATGCAAAAGGAAAGTCTAATTGTGTCAATGCATTCAGCCATATTTCAGTACCATCGTTCAGCCTGATTTTATAATCTATTCCTACAGGAGTTGTCAGGCTGTTCATACCTGTGCTCCCATCTTTGTATGATAAGGTATTGTTGGTGTTGTTTAGTTGGGTGTTAATGTCTTCTACTTTATTCAGGTCTATCACCTGACCATTAGCGAGCTGTAATTTTATGGTGTTGGTCGTTGTTTTTTTAGGGGAGTATAAATAAACGGTTATGCAAATGACTGCCAGTATGCTCACTAACACCATTTTTTTTAAAAGCGTTCTGTGCATACATCCTTTATCTGACTGCTGAAACATGGTTGTCAGGTCCAGCCAGTCTTTTGGGGGAACCAGCTCGTTGTTTTCGGGTAGCGATGCGATAAATTCATTCCATCTTAAACGAATGGCTTCATCCTGACTAATAAGCATACCTATCTCAAGAAGTTCGTCATTGTTGAGGGAACCGGCCACCTTACCAGCAAACAAATAATCAATATCGTATTTTTGGGTCATTTACAGTCTTATTGACACGGTTTTTAAAAACTAGCACTATATGGGGCTTCTTTTAGTGTCGTTCTTAATGTCTTCATGCTCGTTAGTTTTGTGCTCCTGATAAGGGATATTCGGAAAGTTGAGAGTTAACTCCTTTTGGGGTTTTAAGCGGGTAATATAAATTCATTAGATAAAGAGATATCGTTTTCTCTTTGTTTATGAATGCCATCATTTCTGGTAAAATTGTAAGCTTTATTTTTTATAGCATTAGATAAATAACTTTTTATAGAAGAAGTGATGTGCTGATGTAATGCTTCCTGCCAGAAGTCTATGAACAGTTCCTGTACAAGTTCTTGCGCCTCCCGTTTATCTTTCAATATTGAAACGGCAAGTACGTATAGCCATTTACGATTATGAGTATACAAATACTTGAACGCCTGAATGTTTTTTGCTTTCAGTTGTTTAAGTAATAGAATATCGTCTTTATAATCTGGAGTCATAATAGATATTCATATTTGTTGGTACTAATTTACAATACAGTTATGAGTAATTGGTTAATACAAGGTTAATAGCCAATATTTTGTGTGTCTTATATTACTCATTTAAGCAGCGTTGTTTTACATGTCCCAATCGCTTAACAATTCATTAAGAATTGCTATGGTTCAATGTTACCGGAATATTAAGCCGTAAAAAAAAGCAGATTGGATATAGTGCGTCCTTCTTTAAATCGTGTCAATATATTTAACGTGTCGGCATTGCTTTAAAAGTACACCTTATGTCATGTTCCGTTTATTCACTACTTAATTGCTAAACATGGAATGCATTCTACTATTACGGGCTCATTATCGGAAGCTCTTTATTCCTATTACTCTGCTACTGCTTTTATCATTTCCTGTGCTTGCTTCCAGACAAGAACAAAAGATTACTCTCAACGTGAGTAACAAGACGTTGAAAAATGTTTTTCACGCAATTGAAGAACAGACAGATGTTCTAATTATGTATGACTTGGCAGTGATTGATGACAACGAAAAGGTGAGTATTAATGTGAAGGAGATGATGTTGGAAGAGGTACTTAATAAACTGTTTTATAACAAGCCTGTGAAGTGGAGTAAGAAGGGAAATGTAGTAAGGGTTTTTATCGAGGCTCCGGTAAAGGAGCCTGTTAATTTGGGGGATCCGGTGGTATCGCTGATAACTATTTCTGGAAAGGTAACGGATGATAAGGGAACGGCGTTGCCATTTGCTAATATAGTCGTAAAAATGACAAAGAGGGGCGTGATTACTGATGAATCGGGCAATTTTTCACTTGCAGCAATACCAGAGAATGCCAGCCTCGTAATTAGTTACACAGGTTTTGAAACAATTGAATTATCTATTAAGGGACAAAAGAAGATACTCGCAGTACTTAAAAAAAATATTAGTGAACTTGATGCGACAATCATTCAAGGATACGGAACAACAACACGTAGACTAAATACAGGAAATATTGGACGAATTACTGCTGAAGAAATCGAAAGACAACCAGTGATGAATCCATTACTTGCGTTGCAGGGGAAAATTGCGGGGTTAGATATTAATCAGAAAAATGGGTTTGCTAGTGCGCCCGTAAAAATTGAATTAAGGGGTAGAGGAACAATAGGAGATTTCCCTTCTGATCCATTATATATAGTTGATGGTGTACCATTAACTATAGTTGATTTATATGGGGGATCAAGTTACAAAAATGGTTCAGTCGGTTATCTTCAAAATGGATTAACTGGCCCGGCTGGCGGTCAAAGTCCATTTTTTAATATAAATCCTGGTGATATTGAGAGTATTGAAGTGTTAAAGGATGCGGATGCAACTGCTATTTATGGCTCACGGGGGGCCAACGGAGTTATTCTTATCACAACAAAGAAAGGAAAAGCAGGTAAGACACAGTTGGATTTTCATATACAAGAAGGAACATCAAGTATTACGCGTTTCTATCATATGCTCAATACACAGCAATATCTGGCTATGCGAAAGGAAGCTTACAAAAATGATAATATTGTTCCTTCATCTGAGAATGCTTATGATCTTTCATGGGATACAACTCGTTATACTGATTGGCAAAGGGCTCTTTATGGGGGAACTGGTAAGACTATTGATTTGCAAGGAAGTCTTTCGGGAGGAGATGCGAATACTACCTTCAGAATTGGAACAGAATACAATCATACAACTAATATATTAACAGTGAGTGGAGCTGATCAACGGGCGGCCCTTTCATTAAATCTGACCCACAAATCATTAAATCAACGGTTTAGTGTTTCTTTAATAAGTTCATATTCCCTTACGCAATCGAATATGATTAATCTTCCTGGCAATATTACCTACGCACCAAATGCGCCTTCCATTTATAATGCTGCCGGGAACCTGAATTATGATGGCTGGGGAGGGCAAAATGGAGATGCTAGAAATGCTTTCCCATTTGCAGGTCTTAAGCAGCCTTATATTGCTAAAACTAATTTTCTTAATAGTAGTTTATCATTAAGCTATACTATTATGAAAGGACTGATGTTTTCTACAAGTTTTGGTTACAATGTAGCTCAGGCAAATCAACAACAGCTTAATCTTTTTACATCTAAGGATCCTCTTAATGGATCGACAGGAGATGCTGGTTGGGGATATAATAGTAATAGAAATTGGATAATAGAACCTAAACTATCTTACGAGCGATTTATTAATAAGGGAAAGTTTCAAATATTACTGGGTGCTTCTAATCAACAAACATTGACTAATGGGTTGAATATTTCAAGTGATGGATATACTAGTGATCAGGCAATGAAAACTCTTTCTAATGCCACTAGTCAGTCAAGTCAGGAAAATTCAGGGCAATATCGTTATGCAGGAATATTTGGAAGAATTAATTATAATTGGGAGAATAAATATATGCTCAATATTTCAGGGCGTAGAGATGGCTCATCCCGATTTGGAGTTGGCAAGCAATACGGAAACTTTGGATCAGTAGGTGTCGCTTGGATTTTTACCGAAGAAGATTGGTTTAAGAATAATGTTGACTTTATAAGCTTTGGTAAATTGAGAATGAGTTATGGGACTACAGGTAGTGATGCAGTTGGAGATTACAAATACTTGACACGATTTTCTCCAAATGGAATCCCTTCATATGGTAATGTTGCTGGCGTCGTTCCTATCCAACATAGTAATCCTGATTATCGTTGGCAAGTTAATAAAAAAATGGAAGCAGCATTTAACGGGGGATTTTTTAAAAATCGTATTAATATTGAAGCTGCTTATTATCGAGATCGCTGTGGTAACCAACTTGTTTATTATCCTACTCCAATATTCACTGGATTTACTAAAGTCATTGCTAATTCACTCGCATTAGTTGAAAACTCTGGATGGGAGTTTTCGGCAAATGGGAACATTATTCAAACCAAAAAGTTTAATTGGTCTATTAATTTTAATATCTCCCTCAATAAAAATAGATTGCTCTCATACCCTAATTTTGAATTATCTCCTTACGTTGGACAATTCGTTATAGGGCAGCCGTTAAATATTGTCAGACTTCTACATAATGTTGGGGTAGATTCTAAAACCGGTGAATATATATTTGAAGACAAAAATAAAGATGGCCAAATTAGTATTGACTACTCTGGGAATTCTGATGATGCTTATATTAAGAAGATCAGTCCAGATTTTTTTGGAGGGGTAGGAATGAACTTTAGCTATCAAAATTTTCAGCTAAGTATGTTTTTTAATTTTAAGAAACAGGTTGGCATTAATGGTACTGCTTTTGGTAACTTTCCTGGTTCAATAAATAGTAATCAACCCATAGAAGTATTAAACCGTTGGCAAAATCCTGGAGATATATCCCACGTTGCTCGATTTACTACGCAACCCCAATTGTCTGATGGACAGTTTACTAGCGTGTCTGATGGTATATATACTGACGCGTCATTTATTAGATTATCTAATCTTTCTTTATCGTATAATCTACCATTTCTCTATGTGAGCAAGCTAAGTATGCAAGGATGCAGCTTGTTTTTGCATGCTAATAATATATTTGTCATAACAAGGTATAAAGGAATAGACCCTGAAACTCAGAATTTTGGAGGCCTACCTCCAGCCAGAACTATAGTTGGGGGTATCAAATTTAATTTTTAAAACCTAGTAATAATGAAATATAAAAATATTTATAATAAAGGTTTTAAGAGCATTTATTATTTGCTCATGAAATTCATTAAAAGTAATAGTGTCTTTACAAGGTTAATTCTGTTACTTTTTTTTGTATTTTTTAATAGTTGTGATAAGTTAGTAGACATTCCGCAACCCGTTGATAGTCTTACTTCGGTAGAAGCGTTTAGTACAGATGAGAACGCAATTGCTGTTATTACTGGAGTTTATAGTAATCTGAGTTACAACAAGGGACGGAATAATTTTGTAAATACGTCTTTATCTTCTCTGTGTGGGAGTTCTGCAGATGAATTAATCCCGTTGAGTGATCCCCTAGATCCATTCCAAACCAATAATCTATTAGAAACAGATGGATTTGTATATAATCAATTCTGGTCGTCAATTTACAATACCGTATATGAAGCTAATGCCGTTTTGGAAGGGGTTTCTGAATCTACTACTTTAACAAGTAGAATTAAATTGCAACTGAGAGGAGAGGCGCTATTTTTGCGAGCCTTTAGTTATTTCTACTTAGTCAATTTATTTGGAGATGTTCCATTAGTCACTAATACTGCTTGGGCAAAAAATAACCTTTTGCAACGTTCGCCTGTAGGGAAAATTTACAGTCAGATTGAAATTGATCTAAAAGAGGCGCAAACTTTGTTACCCCAAGATTATAGTATTACTAATGGTGAAAGGATTCGGGCAACTTCTTGGGCAGCCACTGCTTTATTGGCGAGGGTTTATTTATATACTGGAAATTGGAACAATGCTGAGATAGAGTCTGATAAAGTAATTTCTAAAACAGATCTTTATGCACTTCAAGATAATTTAAATGATGTCTTTTTAAAGAATAATAATGAGGCTATTTGGCAATTGCAAGTATCAGCTGATAGATCTCCTTATGCAACGCGTGAGGCCTTTAACTTTGTTCCCAGAGGCTCTTCTTATCCCAACTACTACATTACCAGTCAATTATTAGGATCATTTGAAAAAGATGATAAAAGGCTTACGGTCTGGGTTGGTATTAGTGGAAGCTCGCCTTCATATTATTACCCTTCCAAATATAAAATCCGGCAGGGAACGTCCGGTAGCACTAATGAATATTATACCTTATTAAGAGTTTCAGAACAGTATCTTATACGTGCAGAGGCAAAAGCAGAACAGAATAATTTAGAGGGGGCGGTTTCTGACTTAAATATTATTCGTGCAAGAGCAGGTTTGACGGATTTATCTGCTGCATTAAATCAAGAAATGATGCGGAAATCTATTGCTCAAGAGAATCGTGTTGAATTTTTTGCAGAATTGGGACATCGCTGGTTTGATCTAAAAAGAACAAATCAAGCTGCTGTCATCCTAAAATCTATTAAAGGAGAAAACTGGCAAAATACGGATGTTTTATATCCAATTCCTTTATCAGAAAGAAAGATAGACCCTAGTCTTATACAGAATCCTGGGTATTAGTATAATTTTTTTTTGACTTAAAATTTAATATTACATGTCTATCAGGCTTTTTAGAATTTTATTATTAGTTACATTATCGCCCCTTTCACTGTTTTCTCAAACTTTAAAAGGATTTAAAATTACAGGTCATATAAAAGGATTGGAAGAAGGCGAAAAAGTAGCATTATCTATTTTCGATTTTAAAAAAATGAATTGGTCCATTAAGGATTCTGCATTAGTGAAAAATGGAGAGTTTCTTATTAGTAGTGAAGCCCCGGATAGCTTGGGAGGCTATTATGCAATGAGTTTTAATAAGCATACTAATAAATTTTGTCGTCTGTATTTGGATAATGAACAAATTGTAAGTATATCTTGTGATAGTAATATTTCAAAAATCAGGCCGTCTACATTAGATAATTATTTTAATATTAAAGGAAGCCCAACGAATGAAAAATGGCATCTTTCACAAAGCTCTATAGATTTTTATTTAACAAGTATGATAAATCTCAATGGGTATGTACAAAAAATAAAAGATTCTTTAGGGTTTAATCCAGCATTGATTGAGTCAGCTTTAAAAGCAAGGGAAATGTCTACAGAAAGTTTTATTATAAGTTCTTTTTATCATTGGGATCAACCTTATCCTAAATCAGTTATTCCTTTTGAAATTGTAGTGCATAGTTTGATTTCATATTCAGGTCATGCGGCTTCTTTTGGGGATGTATACATTGGATTGGATGAGAGTATAAAAAAATCGCATTATGGCAAGTTATTAAAAGACTATTGCAGATTATTAATTAATCAACCATTTCCTGAATTTAAGCTTCCTACTGTAGATGGTAAATTATTAATGTTAAAAGATGTTGTGTCTAAAGGAAAATTAACATTAGTGCATCTTTGGGCCAATAAGTCTGCATTTAGGAACGAAATAGAACCAGAGTTGGTGATGCAGTATAATAAATACCACAATCAAGGATTTAATATTATCGGAATTTCAGCAGACTCTTATGTAGAAGAATGGAAGGAGGCGCTAGATGTTGATAAATATCCTTGGTACAATGTTATAGATTTAAAAGGAAAAATAACTAATGAGATATACCATGAAGGAGGGCACAGAGTTCCTAATACTACTGATATTTTGGTTGATGAACAAGGTAAAATTGTTGCATGGGATCTTACTGGTATAGAACTACAATATTATCTATGGAGAGAATTTGGCAGCTAATATTTACTAATAAAATGATATCAAAATGATCAGGAAGATGGCATTGACTTGTTTTATTATGCAGGTAAATTTTATACTCTATGCGCAGAAAAGTAACTGGCAGCATATGGATTTAAAGACTGATAGTGTATTTGGTATAAGCACTAATAAAGCATATGCTGAATTGCTAAAGGATAAGAGAAAGACGGCTGTGGTTGTTGCAGTTATTGACTCCGGGATAGATACTACGCATGAAGACTTGAAAAAAATGCTTTGGATTAATAAGAATGAAATTCCAAGTAATGGGAAAGATGATGATCATAATGGATATGTTGATGATATTTATGGATGGAACTTTGTTGGCTCTGAAAATGGAAAAGAAGATGTAACTAATATTGCGGGAATTAAGAAGCAATTTTTTGATAGCCTTTCTTATACTGCGGTGAATGAACTTTATCGTACTGAATATCAATGCAATAGGAAGAGTGTTAAGGAATTTAAATCTCATCTAAATAATGCGCAGAATCTCTTATTTGATCTTGAAGAGCGAAATAAAATTGTTGAGCAAATAATTAAACAAATAGGTAAAACAAATCCGTTATCGTCAGATTTTAAAAAATATCGACCAGCAAATGATATAGAAAAGCAAATCTGCGAAATCATAATTAGATATTTGCCTTATTATGTTGATTTTATTCAGTATAGACAAAACGAGATTAATAATCAAATAACATTGATAAAAGAGCATATTGAACATGGATTAAATATTGCAGATACAACATTATCAATTATAAATAATGATGATTCTGATGTAATGGGGCCATTTACTCTTTTCCCTTTTCCAGGTCCATATCATGGATCGCATATAGCTGGAATTATTGGTGCTGTACGGAATAATGGAGTTGGCATGGATGGGATTGCTGATTCTGTGTCTATTATGTCATTGCGCGTTATATCTTCTTTTCGGGAATTGCGTGATAAAAACCTGGCTGATGCAATTAGGTACGCAGTTGATAATGGTGCTAAAATAATTAATTTGAGTTTCGGTAAACTATACACATGGAATAAATTAGCAGTTGATAGTGCAGTGAAATACGCAATGAAGAAGGATGTCTTAATTGTTCATGCTGCAGGTAATGATGCATTAAACCTCGATGTTAATAATATTTATCCTAATCCAAGATATGAAGATGAAGGGGTTGCACAAGCATGGATAGAGGTCGGTGCAACAGGGCCTATAAATGATAGTAGTTTGATAGCATTGTTTTCTAATTACGGTAAAAAAAATGTAGATGTATTTGCACCTGGGGTGCAGATATATTCTACTGCGCCAGGTTCAACCTATGTTTCCCTGAATGGTACCAGCATGGCAGCTCCTATGGTAGCAGGCCTAGCAACAATATTGAGAGAATATTATCCTACATTGACCGCCTTACAGATAAAGGAAATTATTATGAAGTCAGTAATGAAAGTGAACCACAATGTTAATATTAAGGAGCTTAACGGGCATTTGCAATCGCTTCCTTTTTCTGACCTATGTGTTTCTGGCGGCATTATAAACATGTATAATGCCATTCAATTGGCTAATAGTTATAAATGACTATGAATTATTGCACCAACATTTTGTTGGTGCAATAATTCATAGTCATTTATTGCAAAAAATAATGCCAAAACTTACTATTTGTAGTAAATCTTGTTGGCTGAAGCAGCACTAGTGAAGAATGTTGCCTGGGCATTAGCGGTGATTAAAAAGAGCGTGTGTGAAGCACGTGTTGCACTTGTCAAGTGTCCCGCATAAATAAGTTTTGCACCTAGGAATGGAGTACCAGCAAAAGCAGTAGAAAAAGCAGTAAATTTTTTAGAGGTTTTCGTTGCGAAAAGGCTTCCTACTACCAATGTAAATGCGCCACCTAGGAGCATGAATTTTGAGATTTTCATAAAAAAAATTGAAAGTTAAAAATTGTACCTACTCTTTTAAAGGTTTTCGGTTTCTCCTTACCCGCCATAATTCAACGGTATCGGGTGTCCCGTTTTATTCATCTTAGTTTACTATCCGTCGTCACGGATTGATTACTACTAATGAAGTAGATGTAATTTATTATCAGTTCAACAGACGATAACCTAATAAAGCTGGTTCAAGATATCTTAGCAAAAAATGAATTATGCCACTATTACCTATCATGAAATCTGCTGTAGGATCATTGTATTGTTCTAAGTTCCAATAGCCTGAACCATTTGAATTCCTTATCAAGGTATGGAGGAATACTTCTGCTATCCAATTTGCACGTTTTTGCCACTCTTCATTATTAAATACACGCATAGCTTCAATATATAATTCACCTATTGATGCCAATCCATCTTTTTGTGTGAAATTATTACTTACAATGCAGGACGTATATTGCAACAAAGCTCTTTCAGCCAGCTGTTTATAATTTTCTTCGTGTAGTACTTCATATGCTTTTATCAGCATTAGTATAATTCCCCTTCGTTCATCGCCAACTTCAAAATCATCTGATACGTTATTGTTAAAGTACTGCTTATCAAAAAAAATCTTTAAATGATGGGCTCTATTTAATACCCATTCTATAGCCTTGTGTGTGATTGTTAATACCTGTTCATCTTTGTAAAGAGAATTATATTGTAATAAAAACCATATTATGCCTGTGTTGCCATATGTAAAGCTTAACAGCTTTTCTCCCTTTGATGTAACAGGGAAAATCCAGGAACCATCTTTTTGTTGATTTTGCAGAAGAATAGTGATGATTTTATTTAATGATGTTTGTATAAATCCTTCTGGTAAATATGCACTACATTTTAGTAGTGCAATTCCCTGTCCAGTGATGCCATTGATCAGATCCAATCGAGAATCAGATACCTCAAGGCATTGTTGTAGTTTGGTTTTGTTTAATTCATTATTATCAAGGAGCCCTGCCTCTATGCCCTCTGATAATGCAATTGCTACCCCTGCTGCTCCACTATACAAACTTGGTGAAATATCGGGTAGAAGTAGCATGCATTTTTCTTCAATAAATGTCCATCCTTTTTTATAGCCCTTCATACAGGAATCGATTGAGAATCCTATTCTAGATGCCCTTGCCAACAAATAAAGCACGCCGCTCAGCCCCTCACTAAATCCAATGTACCGTATGTATTCTTTATTTTGACTTGTGTTGAAACTTGCGAGTTTAGATTCACGCGAGTACCACACATCATTCAACATGACCATGGGGGATGTATTAAGCCCCTCAATGGCTGCGGCAGTTATTTCTCTTATCTGCTGAATGCTGGGTTTAGTGTTATAATCCTTGTTTTTATCGATATGATTAGTGGATTGTAGTGTTCGTTGATAATCTGTAAGAGCTGAATAAACTAAAGAAATTACTGGCCTGCATGTTGGATCTGGGTTCAGGCAATCAGCTATTACTTGGGAAAGTTCTCTAGCTCTCGTAAAGAAAAAAATATTATTGGATAGATCCTTAGTAAAGTAGTTATTAAATTTTACTGGAGACAACCCTGTAGTTATTTCCAATATTGTGGCGCCTAATCCATAAATGTCTTCTTTTATCGTAGGCGTCATTACTAACTGTTGTTCTGGAGACATAAACCCCCCCGTGCCTAATTGAAATGGGGCATCAAATTTGTGCTCCTTAATTGAATAAGTTAATTCCATATCAATCAGAAAAATCTGATCTTTTTTGTCGATCATGAAATTCACAGGTACAATGTCTCTATGGACGAATCCTCTGTTATGCAACTTTTCAATGATGGAAGTAATGTTGATGAGATAATTTAATATTCTTAAGGCTTTATCAGGTGGAAGTTGAAACCAGCAATTAGAATCAATGTTTATCTCTTTAACAATATCATATAATGAATTGCCTTTAATGTATTCCATTACCAAATAGCTGTCTCCATCTTCTTTGAACAGATCAATAATCCTAGGGAGAGGAATGGTGTCAGCAAGCTTGTGATATAATTCTTGTTGCCAAGACAAACGATCATGTATGTCACGCCCAGTGTCTTCGGAAGACATATTTTGAATGCCCTGTTTGATAACACATGGCGCAGTACGAAAAAGCCCTTTCACATAAATACCTTTATAAACGTTGCCCCTTACATCCGTTTTTAATGTTGATAATAGTTTATAAATATTTTTAAATACCTTCTTTTGCTTTGTAATAAGCACATTCGTTAATACACTAAAAGGCCAGGATATGCCTTCTGGCATGGAAAAGGGAATATTGTAGGGATCTTTTATTAATGCGCCTTTAGCATCGTAAATATATTTTTCCTCTATGCCGGCTATATTCTTCCGCATAATAGGATTGAAGCTTCCATACCTTGTATATACAATATTACCAAGTTTTATATCCGTAGGGATGGCAGGACCTTTAAATGTTTGCGTTATTTGAATTAACCTTTGAGCCAAGGAGAGGGATGAAGCATCATCCTCTGGATAGATGCTGATAATTTTGCCAATTTGCGCAACTCCTAAATAGCCACTCAATAGGTACGTGCAGTCCGTTTTACCAGCAGCTATTTTAAAAGGAACATGTGCTTCTATTAAGACTGGTATAACTATTTTTAAGAGATCAGATACCTGGGAAATCACAGCAGATAAATGTAATATCCAACCCTGTACACGTGTGATTTCGCCTACCTGTAAATAGTAGTCAACCATCTTATAATCGAGCTGATAGTATTCGAGTATCACTTTATAATCACTTCCCATTTCAAGAGGTGGAACGATTAACGCAGATGAGCTGTAAGGAGTAATATTGCTATTGTTTTTACGCATATATGCTGATTATTCTAGTTATGACTTTGGTTAACTATTTAGGCAATTGTACTTGAGGGTACTTTCTTATAATTAATTTCTGTCAGGAGTAGTGAAAATGCCAGGCTAATAATTAAAGGGAAAATCTGGAACCTGTAAACAATACCGCTTACGAATAGACAATAACAGAAGTTTAGGAACAGGAAAATGCTCATTGAAAAGAATGTCCATTTATATGCAGGAGATGCAAATTTATGTTTATCCTTGATCCAGTATACAATCGCCATACCTGCTAGATATACACTAATGAGCATGAACAATGGCGTAAATATATATAAGATTGTACCCTGCGCTTTATAAGAAATGCTTGTTACTTTCGTAGTTTTGTATCGAAACCATGATTTTGCGATAGGCTCAATGTTGTTTTCCCCCTGATTATATACCTTCATCTTCTCTAATGGAGGTAAAAAGAAGTTTTTTACATTCGGTACCATGAATTCTCTGAAATATGCTACTGGATTATGCTTTATAAGATAAATGCCATATTCTGAAAATATAATGGAACACTTGCCCCATGCCTGTACCATGCTATATTCGTCTGTTTTTTTATAGTTTATTTCCATGTATTCCTGCAAGGGGGAGAAAGGATGCGAAATGAAGAAATTGCCCTCATAGGCGGGGAGACCACTATGAAATTCAGAGTCTACTCTATTCATCATACTATAGAATCTTTTGCTCATCCCATCTAGTTTTGTAGCTTCAGGAGAAAGTGTCTTAGCAGTATCGGCGTATTCATACATATAAAGGGCATTACTTGCCAGCATCCAGCCTATAGATAGAGAAAATTGCTTTGCTCCTGTCATTTTATAAGCCTCATTACGGGTATGTATAACAAATGGTATGATGAATAATAGTCCTAATAAAGCTCCGGCTACTTTCCGTCCAAGCGGAAATTTGGATAGCGAGAATACTATAACTGTAATGACCGGATAGTAATAAGCATTACTTTGAATAGTGAAACAAGCTAAGAGTAAAATGGCTTGTATAAATATCTGATGGATTTGTGGACGATTAAGAATCCATATCAATTGTGTGAACCAGAATACACTTAATGCAATAAATAAAGGATCACTACTTATATAGTTGCTGATGTATAGAAACAATGGGTTAAGGAACAGAAATGCAAATAATATATTCTCATTCGTTTTAACCGGCTTGAAAAAGTATAATATCGTAAAAAAGAAATAAAGGCCAGACAATTCAATGAGAAAATATTGAAAACTTACCAATACAATATCTGAGTTTGTGATAAAATGAAGTAATCTCAAGAATTTTGAATATCCAATAGGCCATATGTTAATATCCACATTTGCTTTTGCCGCAAAGAGGTAACTGTAGGAATCAGAAAAAAAATCAGGATAAGGATATAGGAATTTGAATACTATGAACTGTGCAATGGTAGCAGCTAATGCAATCAAAAGGAACATACGATTTCTCTTACCTTGAAGTATAAAATCAGCAAAGGATAGCTGTTGAATTTTAAAATCAGTTGAAGGGCTATTGGTAGGGTGCTTTAGTGTAGAGCCTCCCTGAATCATTTTTGTATCCATAATAATATTAATTGGCCTAATGCTAATTATCAATGTTGTTTACTATCAATAGGTACTGAGTTATAAAATGAATGTCTGGATTTATGCAGCAAATCTGAATATCCATGAGTAAACCTGGATATTGCACAATGTTTTGACTGTATAAGAATTATTATTGAGATGTAAGCAAAGAGTTATTATGTTTCCCATAACAACGGCGTATTAATAAAACTGTTTGAACTTGCAGTATATATAGATGTTAATTAATAGATCTGTTTTTATATTTGAAATGATGGGTATAAAACACTGGTCATAAGTTTTCGATTATTCAGATTGCGTAGAATGCATATTTTATTCTGCGTATATTTCATCTCTAAAGCTGTGTTGTAAAGATGAAGATTTAACTTTTAAATAATGTTCGATTATTCGAATTTAAAATCTACAATTTTTCGTCACTTGTTCTCTGTTTTGGTGCTTATTATCAATCTATTTGGCTACTTTCAAGCCATTGCTGACGATATTGCCTCGGAGAGCAGTAATAATGCTTACGAAAGACAAATGAAAAATAATTAGATCCTGCAAAGCCAACGTGCATGCTGATTGTATTTACAGACATATTAGTGTTCTTTAATAATTCTGCGGCCTCTTTAATGCGTTGATATTCTATATATTCTCTTGGTGCTAAACTGAATAGTCGTTTAAAATTTCTTTCAAAACTCCGTAGGTTCATACCTGCTTGCCTGCTTAATGCACGAATAGACAATGGTAAATTGATATTTTGTTGAATGAATTTCTGGATTTCCAACAGCCGGGCTTCCTGCTCTGTATTAACAAGGTTGTTCTTATCTGTTTCGTTCTGTGCAGTAAAATACCTGACCAATAAATCATAAATTCTTGCCTGCAGGAAGATTTTATGCGCAGGCCCTTTTAAATCACTATAACGAATAGCATCTATTATTTTCCGTTCATCTGAACCTACGTCAAAGGTGGGTAATACTCTCGCATTTTCATTCTGATTGTATTGAAGGTTATACAATTCCTGGAAATGAGGGTGTTGCGCTGCAAATTCTTCCAACAAACAGATGGAAATTGAAATAAAGATTGCATCATACTCATCTGAAATAAGATCTACTGCATTTTTTGCGTTTGCAGGTATATAATAAAAGCCAAACTTATTCTTTTGCAATGAGAGTTTCCCAAAGCCCTGTAGATTAATGGTGATATTACCTTTAAGTACGAATAAAAGAGCAACCATTGGTCTATCGGCGACGGCCTGAAGTGTAATTGGTGTTTTAATAAAAAAATTCAACCAATTGATCACCCAGAGTTTATCCTTGATTTCCTGAGTAAAGTAGGCCCCGGAAAGCGCTTCCATATATTGTACGGTCGCTTCTTTCAAGGAGTGAGCCTGATATTTTTGAGGTAATTGTTGAGAGATACTACTGTTCAGCTTATCTTTAGATGCAACATCGAATCTAATAATGGCTGGGTTTTCCGCGATGTTCATAAGCACGTTTTATTTCTATATTAAGAGTCTCTGTTTTTCCGACAATGCATAGACTACCTACCCAAAGCCAATTTGGACAAAAGCAAATCCGCTCTGGATAGCTTCAATCAGTATTGCAGGATTGTGATATAAATGGGTTCTTGTATGGTGGCTATACAAGGGCTTAAATATTCAAGTTTCAGTTACCTGCGAATGTCTTGCAGGGTTAACATAATTGCAATAGCAAATTAATTGTTGATACCGCTATAATTTTGCATGATCAAAAGCTTAACATTGAAATAATATTTGGCTCGGAATAATAATAGGTGTAAAAACTTAACATGACTGTTATAATAATTCAGCCAATAAAAGGATCTTTAGTTCTTACAAATTGTTTGCCCAATGAAATTTGAAATTGCAGATGTTCCCGGAGAGGTATTAAAATTAAATGATTCGATTCCTTTAAATTATTGCAATTCTATCCGTGAATTTGCCAAGCCGTTTGTTCTTACCTCCAGCTATCTTGATATAATGTTTCATGAACATTACTTTAAAGGGTGTGCGTTAAGGAATATACTTTTTTATGTAAAACAACCAGTAATGTTACAGACTTCAATAAGTAGAACAAGAAATGTTATTGAATGTATGTTATCGGGAGATATGATAGTTCAATTAAATGGACAGGAGCAATTTCCTTTCAAAGAAGGGGAATATGCGGTTTCAATCCTAAATAATGATGCCCATGGATCCTATTTACAACCTGGCACTTATGAATTGTTACGTTGCGAATTCTCAATGGAAATCATTAAAAGGTTGGTAGAAGGAGAGGTACCTGTCAGATACTTGCTTGATAAGTATGAATTAGGCGGCTCTGCTTTAGTAAATAAAGGAATTATCTGGGATGAATTATATGCATTGCAACATGAGCTTAAACATACGCCTGTTCTAACACCTTTACGGGAAGAATGGTTTTACCTGAAGTTACGGGAACTCCTGGTTTTAACATTCGAACATGATGCGTTAATCCTTCAAAAGCAATAAACTCCGCTCATCAAAATTAAAGATGCTTCATCCAGCTTTGCTGGTGGTTGAATGGGGAATTGTGTACTTTCCATTTGGAATACGCTGTTCCTCAATATATGTCTCAATCTGTATCATTGCCCGGGAAGCCGGAGAACACCAAACTTTTTGGATTAGATCACCTCAGAACATTCGCTATCACATTCGTTATCTTATTCCATTACAGGATGTTTAAGCATCCTGACTGGATGGACCAGGCTTTCGCTTTTGGCTGGACAGGCGTTGATCTTTTTTTCGTCCTTAGCGGATACCTGATCTCCGCGCAGCTATTCAGCAAAATTGCAATAGGGAAGGGGTTCTCATTAAAGGAGTTCTTTCTTAAGAGGTTCTTCAGGATAATCCCGGCTTACCTGGTAGTAGTGGCTCTTTATTTTTGTATCCCGGTATTTAGGGAAAGGGAAGCATTACCACCGTTATGGAAGTTCCTGACATTTACACAGAACCTGGGGCTAAACCTCAAAACAAATGGTACTTTTTCTCATGCGTGGTCACTTTGTATAGAAGAGCAGTTCTATTTATTATTGCCTTTGATCATTACAGTATTACTTTATTTCAAAGCAGGTCGTAAATCTACTTGGCTGATTGGCATATTATTCATAGCAGGGTTCGCATTGCGATATATGAGCTGGACGCAATTTGTGGTGCCATTCCAGGCGACGGATGATTCCTGGGTAGCATGGTACCGGGCGATCTATTATCCCACTTACAATAGGCTGGATAGCCTCCTGGTGGGGGGAAGTATCGCCGGTATATTCCAGTTCTGGCCGGCAGTGAGGGAAAAGATCACAAGATATGGGAATGTTATTCTGATCATAGGGGTATTATTACTGGCATGCGCTTATTTCTTATGTATGGATCAGGAATCATTCAATGCGACGATTTTTGGATTTCCTTTGATCGCCATTGCTTATGGAGCAATTGTAACAGCAGCGATCAGTCCGTCTTGTTTTCTTTACAGACTTAATTCAAGGAATTCATCTCGTATAGCAATTCTATCTTATTCGATTTATTTGTGTCATAAAGGTGTTATTCATTTGACTCAACTGCAATGTAGTAAATGGGGAATAGCAGAAAAGGGGCCTTTGATGTTTTTTATTTGTATGGTTACAACAGTCATAGGAGCACTAATAATGAGGTATGTAGTAGAGAAACCATTTCTTCGGATCAGGGATTATATTTTGTATAAGGAAAACGACAGGAGGAAATTGTTAAGCCTGTCGCGTTCTTAAACATTGATCTCCCTGAAATTGGTTAATTTCATTGAAGAAAAACTATAATTAGCAGGTCTCACGTATTGGAAAATTTAACAAGCTATTAACCCGTGGTTTGGATATACTCCATTGTGTACTTCATCGTCTTGTATGAAAAGAATCTTATTATTCATATCATTCCTGTTTAGCGTGCATGCTTTATGTGCGCAGGCAACCTATACGGTGTCTGGAAGTATAAAAGACAGTACTGGTCAGGAGATGATAGGTGCAAATATATTGCTCATTGCAGGAAAAGATAGCCTGCACACTGCCAGTAATGAAAAGGGGCAATTCAGGTTCCCTAAAGTAAAACAAACCACTTTTACGTTACGCATTACTATCATGGGGTATGATCCATGGTACAAAGAATTTTCATATAAAGATGCGGGCGCAGTTATTGATCTTCCTTTGATCACAATGACAATGAAAACCAATAACCTGAATGAGATTGTTGTAAAAGGAAAGGTATCGTCTATTATCATGAAAGAAGATACAATAGAGTACCGCGCAGATCAATATAAGTTAAGGCCAAACTCTGTGGTGGAAGACCTTGTAAAACGATTGCCGGGTATGGAAGTGGACCAGGATGGGAATATAATATCACAGGGTAAAAAGATCACAAAGATCCGCATCAATGGGAAAGACTTTATGGTGGATGATATCAAAACGTTAACACGTATGTTACCGGTTGATTTGATCGATAAGCTCCAGTTGATTGATGACTACGGTGATATGGCAAGAGCAACCGGTCGAAAAACAGGAGAACCTCAACATGTCATTAATATTCAGACGAAGTCTGACCTGAGTAAAGCCTATCAGGGAAAAGCAATTGCGGGAGCAGGCAATGATGGCCGGCATAATCTCGGATTGATGACAAATTATTTCAGCGAGGAGCAGCAATTTTCTTTAATGGGTAACAGTAATAATACAAGTTCTCAGACAGGGAAAGTAACGACTTCTACCGGTAATATTAATTACAGGAACAACATCAATAAAGCATTTGTCGTGAACACCGGTTTTAATGCCGGGCATAATATGAGTAGCCAGTTATCTTCCAGTAATGTCCAGACCGTTACTAGCGAAGGGACACTTTCCAGTGCTAATACAAGTAATAGCAGTAGCAGAAGTGATAATTACAGTTTTGGCGGTGGCGGAGAGTATAAGCCTACTATCAATACACTGGCGAACTTTAACCTGAATTTAAGCAGAAGTTCATCCATCAACAACAGCATTCAGTCCGCTAACCAGACAGGATTCCAGCATAAGGATCAGCTTACATCCAATTATATGACCAATAATGCTCCGGCTATTGGCGTCAACGGATTTGCCATGCATCGGTTTAAGGGACTGGGGAGGGTAGTATCATTAAATTTTTCCATTAATAACGCAGATAATAAGAGCAACCAGGACAGCTACGATAGCCTGCGTTATTATAATGCTGATAATACGGTATTGAAAGATTCTCTTTTGCATCAGTTGCTATATAAATCAAATGGAAATCTTAATACAGTTGCACAATTATCCTATGTAGAACCTTTGGATTCTTTCTCCAGTCTGGAGTTAAAATATGTAATCAATTCTAATAGAACTTCTAACCTGTTAGAAACACGGTGGGTAAATCCGGGAGGCAAAAAAACGTTTATAGACTCTCTTAGTAACCGGTATTCTTATACGATGATTCAACAACAGATTGAACTCAATTACCGGCGTAACAAAGGGAAGCTGGATTATACTTTAGGTGTACGCCTGCAACCTTCTTTACTACGCAGCAGCATTATATCCGGTCAGCGGGCATTCAAACGCAGTGCGCCACTGGTACCAGTCCTTTCTATGCAACACAAATTGTCTAAAAAGTCGATGCTGATGCTGAATTACTCTGGTAACGTGGGGCTTCCCAGTTACCAGCAGCTACTGCCTGTCGCAGACCTGACGAATGCACAATTCCCGGTAATCGGCAATCCCGATCTACGTACTTCTTTTACGCATTCCTCTTCTTTGAGTTACCGTTCAATAGGCTTGAATACCTTGTTCTTATCTCTCTCCGGAAATTACGTAAAGGACAATATTGTTACCAATGTAGTATTAGTGAAAGATAGTTTCAATACGGTAAAACAGGAGACCCGTTTCCTGAATGCAGACGGTAATTATAACGTTGGACTTAATTATGGATGGTCAAAAAGGTTCAGCGATGGTAAGTATAACCTTCATCTGAATGGTGGTGGTTTCTATAATAATAACATTCTGTTTCTTGATAACGTAAAGAAAGCAGCACAAAACCTCTCATTGTCCCAGACAGTAAGAGGGACCATGCTGCAGCAATGGTTAGAGTTATCAGGTAGTATCGGATATGCTTATAACAGAAATGTATATGCAATGGCACAGAGTAGTATTACGAATATCACCACCTGGTCATTTAATATGAATGCTAAAGCATATTTCCTGAAAACATTCTCGTTAGCCGGAGATGTAAGGAAACAATTAAACACAGGTTACAGCGGTGGCGTGAATACTAATCCTCTGATGTTGAATGGCACACTGGAGAAGACTTTCTTTAAGCGTAGACTTACTTGCCGTCTACAAGGATATAATCTACTGGATGAAGGTGCTAGTGTGTCGCAATCTATCTCCGGCAATACGGTGACTGAAAGTAGAAACCAACTTGCCGGTAGATATTTCATTTTTACTTTGCAATGCGATTTAAAACTATTCAAGGGGAAATAATGATTTGCTATAAGGGATGCGATTCTCTTTTAGTTACATTCTCTATAATAGACATCACCAATAATCCACTAAAAGTAAATGTAAAAATTAATGAAAATAGCTGGTATCGTAATACAATAGGCGAAGCAAATACACTGAATATCAGATTAGATATCCATACAAGTGCGACAATGATTACGGTCTTCCTGTAATATGGATCTACTAACCTGAATTTACGTGAAAATATAAAGAAGATGAATGTAAGGAAGAAGGTCAGATTTATTATGGTCAGGATTGGCGGAAATAATTCTGTAAAAATGATTTTTCGGTCTTTGGACCGCGCTGTTACTTTATTAGTCTTATATCTGAACCAATTTACTGCGGCCGGTTCTACCGTGTCAGTGTAAATATTATCAATTGCAAGAAATTCCGTTGGCGGATAACAATAGTTTCTCAAATTAGGTAACAAGTAATATCTAGCATATCCGATAGGATATTTGGAAATCAACCATAATCCATATTTCTTATATAATGGAGGAACTAGTGCCCATTGCCTTAAATATGGTATTGTATCATGCGCATATTTTTGAGCCATATATAATTTTAGCGGTGCATTGTCATCCCATAGATAGTAAATACCTAATTCATTATCAGGGCGTTGTTTTACGTGTTTCAATGAGTCTATATGCTTAATAGTAATGTCGTGTAGTTCTTTAAACTCTTTAGGAATAGGAGTTGCTCCAGGAGAGGGAATGTGCGCATACATGAATAATGCGTTACTCGCTATTTGCCAGCCACCAAAAGTGGAAAATTGTGTGATACCTGTATTTGCCTTGTATGTCCTAATCGTGTAAATGACAAATAAGGAAATTGGAGTTAATAACATCAAAATGAGAAAAATTTTTGTTTTTATACTTTCCTGCATTAATAAGATTACAAGGATACTGATAATTGGATAATACAAAGCATTGTACCGAACTGTGAAAGCCATACTTAAAACGAGTGTATGGAATATCAACATTCTTAAGTTAGGTTGGCATATGAGCCATAATAAACTGGTAAACCATAAGGAGCTAAGGGCAGCAAACAATGTATCACTGGATATAAAATTGCTTATATAGAGCCATAGAGGATTTAATATCAGGAACGCAAATAATATCCGCATGATCAGTTTATCCGGTTCCAATAAATAGCCTAGCGTAAAGAGTAAGAATAGGATACTTGTTTGTAAGATTAAATATTGAATTAATGTCGTTCCTGTATCTGAGTGCGTGATGAAACCTATGAGAATCAGGAATTTTGAATACCCTACCGGCCACCTGTTAATGTTGAGATTGTGCATTGCCGCATCCAGATAAGAATAAGAATCCGGAAGGAAGTTAGGAAAGGGATATAGTTGTTTAAATATGAAGAACAAAATAAGAGATAATATAGTAGACAATAATAAGGAGAGCCGATTCTCCTTATTATGCCAGATATATTGTTTGAATTTAATAGGTAATAATGGTGTTTTAATATGCACAAAGAGATTTATTTAATTCCATCCTAAGAAGTTCTAGTTCTATGCATTTTATTATCTACAGGGCCTCTTAGTCTCTTTTTAAGAGAGTGTTTACCTTTATTAATGTTATGGGTATTATCCGGAGTTATTCCCCTGAAAATCTTAGAGTTTAAGATGCCCATTTTTTGTAGAAAATATTGCAGGCTCACACGTAAAACGCCTAAACCATAAATCGCGCTGCGTTTAAAATTAATAGACGAGGCTTCCTCAAAATATTTGGTAGGGCATGTAATTTCAGCTACTTCATATCCTCTGTAAAATATCTGTGCCAGTAGCTCATTGTCAAAAATGAAATCATCCGAATCATTCTGGAAAGGGACTGATAATAATACATCCTTATGATAAGCCCGGTAACCAGTATGGTATTCAGATAATTTTTGTCTCATCAGGATATTCTGACTGACTGTCAGTAAACGGTTGAAGAAATATTTATAGATGGGCATACCTCCTTTAAGGGCACCCATCCCTAAGATCCTTGATCCCAATACTACCGGATATACTCCGTTAGCTATAATAGAAACCATTGGAGCTATCAGGAGGGGAGTATACTGATAATCGGGATGTAACATAACGATAATATCAGCACCCAATTCCAGGGCTTTCAGATAACAGGATTTCTGGTTACCGCCATATCCTTTGTTTTTTTCATGGCAGATAATATAGTGGATACCTATGTCCTTGGCAACAGCAACCGTATTATCTTTACTGGCATCATCAACCAGAATGACTTCATCTACGAGTGTTCTGTCGATTTCTTCATACGTTATACGGAGAGTTTTATCGGCATTGTAGGCGGGGAGAACCACAACTACTTTTTGACCATTAATCATAGTCTGTGTTTTAATAATAAAGGAATATGTTTTTATTACGAACCGGGTTAAACAAGTTGGCTATTATTGTGAGATTCAAGGGTAAATATTCATAGCTGTTGCTGGTATTCTAAAGTTCGTTATACCTACTGCATTATTTACGCAGAAGAAAAAAAACTTAAAGAAAATTTATTATTACAATTTATCATTGTAATACGATGCGTAATATCTTTAGCTCAATGGAATATAAATTACGAACATTAACGACCTGTTAACTATTGCTAAAGAACTATTCTATAAAATGCATAATATTTATTATTTCAACCAATTCTAACCCGATGATCTCATTTTTGAATCGTATACTAGTTATTATATTACTCTCTATATCTAATGTTCATGGGCAAACAACAACATGGAGTACCAAGGCCTTTTGGATTACTCCTGTTTATACAGAGGATTCTGTGATGCGTTCATGTCCAGTTTTTAAAAAGACCATCACACTTGATAAGTCTGTAGTCTCGGCAACACTGTCAATAACCGCACATGGCATATATGAAGCATCTCTTAATAGCAAGCGTATAGGGGAAGCTTACTTCACTCCCGGTTGGACAAGCTATGATAAACGAATCCAGTATCAGGTATATAATATAAAGGATCAATTTAAGAAGGGCAATAATGAATTACAGGTTACTATCGGAGAAGGCTGGTATAGAGGCGCTTTTGGTGGATTGATGGAACGGGATAATTATGGAAAGGATGCTTCCCTGCTTTGCCAGATTGATATTCTTTTCAAAGATGGGAGTAAAGAACAGATTGTATCTGATAATACTTGGAGCAGTGGGGCCGGTCCTATTATACACTCGGATATTTATGGAGGTGAAATTTATGATGCTGGTGTTGACACGAAGCAATGGTATGGTGTTACTCCTATTGATTCTTTCAAGGCGTTATTAGTTCCCAGCATCGCAGAGCCTGTTAAAAAACAAGAAGTCTTTAAGCCTGTAAAGGTTTTTAAAACAAATAAGGGTGAGCAGGTGATTGATTTTGGTCAGAATATGTCTGGGTGGGTTCATTTTAAGGTGAAAGGCAAACCCGGAGATACCATTAAATTATTCCATGCAGAAGTATTAGATAAGGAAGGGAACTTTTATACCGGTAATTTACGGGATGCGGCAGCAACAGATATTTACATTTTAAGGGGTAATGGAGAGGAATCCTTTGAACCTCATTTTACCTGGCATGGGTTTCGGTATGTAAAGGTAGAGGGCTGTATTGTTCAGGCAAAAGATTTTACTGCTGTTGCTTTGTATTCTGCCATGGCGCCTTCTGGTAGTTTCAGTTGCTCTAATCCTAAGATTAATCAGTTGCAACATAACATTGAATGGAGCTTGAAAAGTAACTTCCTGGATATCCCAACTGATTGTCCGCAGCGTAGCGAACGTTTAGGCTGGACTGGTGACGCGCAGGTGTTTTTTCGTACTGCCAGTTTTAACTATAATGTTAAACAGTTTTATACTAAATGGCTGGAAGACCTGAAAGCGGATCAACGGGATAATGGTTCAGTGCCCAATATCATACCAAATATTTACCGCAAATTAAAGAGTCGTAAGCTAGGAGTGGCTGGATGGGGAGACGCAGCTACAATTATTCCCTGGTCAATATACTGGGTATATGGCGATAGTGCGATACTTTGTAATCAGTACAATAGTATGAAAGCATGGGTAGACCATATCGACAGCGTGAGTGAGAATGGTTTATGGGCTGCCAATGGTTACGGTGACTGGCTTGCGCCGGGAGATTCCACTTCGCTTCCTTTTATTAATCAGTGTTTCTGGGCGTATTCTACTCAGTTGCTTATAAATGCAGGTACTGTTTTGGGATATAATCATGATGTGAGTAAGTATACATCATTGCTACAACAAATTAAAACAGCCTTTTTACAACATTATATGCAGCCGGAAGGAAAGACTATGCCTAATACTCAAACCTCTTATGTACTGGCTTTAGAACTTCATATGCTACCGGATAGTCTGGAGATGAAATCTGCCGGACGATTAGAGGCACTTGTCCGGACTAATAGTAATCATTTGGCTACTGGTTTTTTAGGTACTCCTTACTTGTTACATGCACTGAGCAAACATGGGTATGTCAGCACTGCATATGATCTGTTAAATCAAGATACTTATCCTTCCTGGCTTTATCCTGTGAAAATGGGCGCAACAACCATCTGGGAGAAATGGGATGCAATCAGACCAGATAGTACTGTGCAAGCTACGTCTTACAATCATTATTCTTACGGCGCTGTTGGCGACTGGTTGTACAGGGTGGTGGCAGGTATAGATGCTGCCAGCCCCGGCTATAAAAATATCATTATCCGGCCAAGGCCTGGTGGTGGATTGACATGGGTAAAAGCTTCGTATAATTGCCCCCAAGGTAGAATTGTCTCTAACTGGGAAATAGATGGTGGAAAAGTCATCATGCATATAGAGATACCTGCCGGTACAAAAGCAACTATCTACGTCCCCGGTAAAGAGAACGTGGAAGTCGGAGAAGGTAAATTTACCTTTGAAGGAATAAATGCTTCAGTCACTGCGAAAATGTTATGAATTGTTACACCAACATCTTGTTGGCGCAATAATTCATAATGCTGAATCTTAGGGCTTGTAGTAAGCCTTGTTAAGTAATGCAGGAGAAGTAAATAATGTTACTCGGCCATTAGATGTACCTAAAAATAGCGTGTATGACGGAAGTATTGTACTTGTTATGTGATCCGGATATATAAGTCTTGCACCGACAAATGGAGGGCCAGCATAGGCTGTAGTAGTAGCTTTGAAGTTTTTAGCGTTTTTAGTTGCAAAAAGACTTCCTACTAATAATGTCAATGCTCCGCCAAGGAGTACGAAATTTGAGACTTTCATAAAAATGGTTTATGTTGAAAAATTATCTAATATTTTTAAGGTTTTGGATTTCCCCTTTCCAGCTATATAAAAAACGTAGGGATTTCCGATTAACAACTACTAATAGGGGGGCGTAAATTATTATCAATCAACCAATTTTGGCTGATTACTTGCTGTATTTTTATCTGTTTCTTTATCAAACAATTGCTCCGATAAGTAAAGAGAAAAAGAAAATAAAAGAATCATTGGAATAATCTGATAACGAAGTACTACTGGAGTAGCAAAAACGCTGAACCCAAAGTTTAATAGTAGAAATGCAGTTACTAATAATACGGAGATCTTGAAGAACCGACTAAATCTTTTGTATTTACCGGTAAAAAGTAGATTAAGAATGCATAATAGAAAATAGAAGTTCAACATTGCCCAAAACGGCTTATAGAATATAAATATTAATCCCTGGTATCGGGTTACTGGAAGTCGATAAACGACGTCAGTTTTTAGATTAAACCAGATGACTACAGCTTCCCATACTGTTTTCATTTCCAGATTATAATTCCCGAATTTTTCCAGATGGGGGGAAAAGTAATTTTTCGTATTTAACCATAGATAATATCTGGCAAAGGCAAATGGATGCTCTTTAATAAGATAACGGCCATATTTATTATAAATAGGTGATACTTGTCCCCATGCCTTAAATTGTCCTCGGGCATTCTCAAAACTATAACGTGATATCATATACGGTTTTAGTATTGCATCTGGCATTTTCATGAAAAATGTCCCTGGTAGTTCTTCAAGATCTTCTTCAGTTGGAGGCTTCTCGTGAAAGTATTTCTTCGTAGCCCGGTCAAGTTCTAATGTGCCTTCGGGTATTTTAGTACTATCTACGTCAATATGTCCATACATATACAGCGCATTGTTAGCAATCTGCCACCCGCCAAAGACTGAAAACTCTGCTGTTCCCGTTACTTCTTTTGTCTTTTGTTTCGTATAAATAATAAAGGGAATTATTAATAACCAGGGTGCAATGATTCCCGTAAGTTTAACCGGCAATTTATATCCCGAAAGCAAAATAGCTACAATGCTTGCAGCAGGATAGTAGATGGCTGTATACCTGATAGTAAAAGCGAGCCCTATTAGTAATGCCTGAATAATTAGGTTCTGTATTATAGGTCGACGAAACATCCATAAGTATTGTGTGAAAAGGACAATACTTATGGCACAAAAAATAGCATCACTTAATACGCAATTAGAAATATATAGAAAAGCCGGATTGAAAAATAAGAATATAAATAGTATAACTGTATTTTGTTTGGAAAGCCCGTATAAATACAGCACAGAATAAAAGAAATATAATAGTGCAATTTCCAATATCAGATACTGAATGGAAACAAGGAAAACATGAGAGGGTGTTATCAGATGAATCATCCATATAAATTTAGAATAACCAATCGGCCATAGATTAACTTTCATATGGAACAGATTGGTGTCTATATAGCTGTAGGAATCTGAAATGAAATCCGGAAATGGATACAATATTTTGAAAACTACAAATTGTACAATGCAGCCAATCAGCATTATTACAAAATATCTTTTATTGACTCTGTTATTAAGAATAAATTGTAGAAGAGTCGGGTTCTCTTGTTGGGATTGTGTCGGAGAAGTTAACATAGCTGTTCAGGGTTATCCTAAAAGGTAATAAATTTTTCGATTATTAGGTTGTCCGTTCTAGTTTTTTAGGAACGGAATAGGTTAAGTTTTATGGGAGTTTGTACGAGGTAAAGTACCTCTAAAAAGTTAGAGAACTTAGGCGGCACTTTACTTTGATACAAACTCTCTCCCAAATAATATTCAAACTCTTCAACAATTTCTCACTATACGTCTTTTCAATAGGAATTATTCCACCATACATTTCCACCGCATCCATGTGTGAAATTTTAATAGTTAAATTATGGCGAATTGGGATCTCAAACATCTACCATAAATGTACCAAAGAAAGTAAATAATTCAGTAAATTTGGGTACATCTCAAATAACCATGGCAAAGACTACGAACCCCCTCTGGACAGGCTATAAAGGATTTCGCGGCGCTGTCTTAAAACAAATTGTTTTCAGGACGTATGGAGAGAGTACTTACGTCAGTAAGTATCCGGATATGACTAATATTATCCCTTCCGAATCACAACTGAAAGAGAAGCGAAAATTTGCAGAAGCGGTTAAATTTGCAAGGGAGATTGTGAATGATCCCGTTAAAAAAGCAGCGTATAAAGCAGCAGAAGGGAAAAGTGTTTATCACACCGCGATCAAAGATTATATGGAACAAGGGTAGAGATTCAGTGCTCCTGCGTTCATCCTACGTTCCGGACGTAGGATGAACGTAGGATGAGTTTTATCGTACCTTATAACTAGCTTATTACACATTAAATTTACCCCATGTACGAAGACATTTTCATCCAGGTCAGGTACAAATTATTAACCCGGATCAACAGTAAGGATATACTGCTGATAGAAGCTGATGGTAACTACTCCAAAGTCACTACTACGAATGGCAGCTACCTTGTAAATGCCACACTCACCCAGATAGAAGCAGAGCTAAATACGGATCTTTTCTGCCGTGTACACCGTGCTTATATCATACCTATGGATCGCATCCGCGATATAGACACAGACACTGTTTTCATAGAAGACAAACAAATCCCCATCGCCAGACAATACCGGGAAAACTTATTCCGCCGCTTAAAAATATTAAGGTGAAATAGCTTTTTTAGTGTGTTCATCTATACATTTTAGTGCGGTCATATAGTTTCCTGAAAAAACAGGAAACCGAAGGATTAATATTGCCATACTGAGGCTGCGCCCGATACAAGAGAGAGGCGCCTCTTGTATCACTCAGTAAATTATTAATCTTTAAAACCTGCTACAATGGCAAAGACAAAAAACAACATCTTCATGACCGGCCTGTCCGGTACTGTGGGCAGACAAATGACGCTCACACAGAAAAAAGGAGACACTATCGTTGGCAAGAAAAGAGGAGCCAGCAGTATCCCCGCCACAGAGAACCAGCTGGACATCCAGGACAGGTTTAAGATCTCCAGCAAATATGCGCTGGCGGCTATCAGTAATCCTGTTACCAAAGCCGCCTATGCAGCGGCCGCGAAAAACAACCAGACAGCCTATAACGTGGCGCTTGCAGATGCTTTTAAGGCCCCTGAGATTAAAAGTATCAACACGACAGCCTACCACGGCCAGCCAGGTGATACCATCACTATTCGTGCTGTAGACGATTTTAAAGTCGTAACAGTACAGGTGATCATCACCACTGCTGCGGGTGCATTTGTGGAACTGGGAAATGCTGTGCTGACCGAGAACGGACTGGATTGGAAATATACGGCCACGTCGTTGAATAACGCGACGGCT
The DNA here is from genome assembly GCF_009758125.1 of Chitinophaga oryziterrae. Classification (GTDB taxonomy): domain Bacteria; phylum Bacteroidota; class Bacteroidia; order Chitinophagales; family Chitinophagaceae; genus Chitinophaga; species Chitinophaga oryziterrae. The sequence continues at coordinate 150,252 of NZ_WRXO01000012.1, read as the reverse complement.
GGTTCGAAGGTCCAGGTAACCGCTAAAGATCTGCCGGCAAATGAAACCGTGAGGGAGGCAATCGTTCCTTAATGTTAAAAAGGATTCAGCAATGAATCCCTTTTTTGATAAAGGCCCGGCAGGATTACCAGGCCTGTTCTATGAAAACTGTATCCTCAAAATCGATGGACAGTCCGGCAGGATTACCGGTCTGGTTACGTAGCCATTCTGAAATGAACTTCTTGGTATAGGGATAAAAGCGGCCCGGCACGATTACCGGGCTGTTTACATAAAACAAGAAAACACTAATACAAAATTCTTTTACAAGGATAAAAACAACCCGATAAGATTGCCAGGTCGGTTACATGATTGATTTGTTAACCCTATATTTAATTTCTTTGCATAAGGATAAAAGCAGCCCGGCAGGATTACCAGGCCGTTTTTCATAGCTATTGTTTGTTAAACCCTCAAAACAGAGCCAAAAATCGTGAGTCAGGCAGGACTACCCAACCATTATATATCACGCAAACTCTAAAACTATTTTCTCTTATCCGTTGTATCAGGATCAAATGAGATGAGGTTAAACATCTCTCTCATCCTGCTTCTCAAACGATTCCCATAAATCTCTTCCAACTCATTGCCGTTTAGATTTGTGGTAACATGTGTCAACATCTTATGCGAAATGAACAGATCGTATCTCGACAACAGAATCCTCACCATCACATTCAGTTTATCTCCCCAGAAATTAACAGGAGTCTCCAGTCCCAGGTCATCAAAGCAATATATGCGGGGTACGCAGCTATAGGGATGAAAAGCATTGGTAGTATACTTTGTAATGGTTTCATAACCCTTATGGCTAAACTCAATGCTGATCTCCTGACAGGATTTGATCACCGGCTTAAAGGAATCTTTACTGAAGTTTCTCATGAGATGCATCAGGGATGTTTTGCCACAACCTACATTCCCTGTGAGTAATACACCCTTGTGGAAAACAATATTTTCTTCCTGGGCAACTACTTCATCATGCAATACATAAGCGATTAACTTACGTACCACTGGCCGGTCCAGCTCAGGTATCTCAAATCCGGGCCCATAGATGCGTTTACCATCTCCCGTAATGTGCTGAAAGAGAGCGTCGTAATCATAGCGGGATGTCATAACGTTTGTTTTGATTGACATGTAATTTTCCTGGAGTAGCAACCTCGTTGCTGAGGAATCCCGTATTCAGCATCCATTTTCGCGCGGCGGATTCCCAGTCGCGAAGAGGGGCTCCCTTAACGATCCAGCCTCTGGCCTGGTAATAGAAGAAAAATTTGCGGGCTTCAGTCTGCGGCAGGCCGTTAGTGTTGAAGTACCCTTCCACCTCTTCCTGAGAAGGATTTTTTATTTCTTTTTTTTTGAGCGTGAGCGCGTTTACGCTCTCTTGTTTAACATTGTTTATATATTGTTTATTAGTAGGGCTCTTTTTTGAGCCGGGTAGATGCTCAGTTTGGGGCTGGGTACCCCGCTCTCTTTTAACCCCGTAATTCTTATCACCCGTATCAAAAACGACCCGGCTCACAAGGTTGTCAAATAGTAATTCCCCATCATCGCCCCATTGCGTTATACTGATCAATGCCGGGGTGTTTATATCAACACCGGGAGTGTAAGTGATTAATCCGCAGTTATGCAACTCCTTAAGGCATCGCAGATAAGTGTTGCGGGAACCTATCCTGCTGTATCCCATAGCATCTTCCCTTATAACAGGAAATTCAGCCTGAAAATGATATTGGTTCCAGATATGAAATAAAGCGACATACAGCGCAGCATGAGTCACGTGCAATCTTCGCCCTCCTTTGTGAAAATTGGACATAGCGGTGTTCAGATGTTTGATGTAATTCACTGTCATTTGATGTGCTTTTTCAAGGTTTAAAAATTTGCGGAGGGAATGAATTCAGCATCCGCCGTATTTCACGAAAAAGACCTGCTCTAAAGAGATAGAGAGATTGTTTAGTGGGCCACTCTCTGGACATAGATTTTGATTGATTGATGAAGCAAATGAAGTAAAATAAACAATGGATAATGTTTGCAGGACTTGCACAAGCCCTGCAAACAAATTGATTGTCAATGAAATATTTTATAAAAATAGTTTCATTCCCTGGACAAATTTATCAGTTTAGCAAGTATGTCACGTATGGAATTTGCCAGTCCAATACTTCTATCGTAAAAAGAATTGCGGACATGGTCCATCGTGACAATATCACTCTTAGGTGAGGTGAAAAAAGCGGAGAAGAAGCTGGCTAACTCTTTTTTATTCTTATTGAGAATAATTCCTGATGTTAACAACAACCCAACCAGGCGGCCTAATTGAGGTACGCTAAGAGTTGTCTGTACCTTAAACTCTTTCCATATATCCAGTTCTCCCGGCAAATATCCACCAGTCAATAATCCCTCATAGTTCTCCAGGTAGCTAAGCTCTGCCAACAACCAGGATTCGAGTTGTTCTTTAAGTGGTTTGTGCAGCTTTTTGAGATACATGCCCGGATGAACAGTGATCTGGTTAAAGTACTTCTTGAATAAAAAGATCTTCTCTTTTTTATCTTTGATACTGATTGCTTCATCAATATTCTGCCTGAGTATGTCAATGAAATAACTGAAATATTCAGGATCATTAAAATCGAATTGCAATAGTAACAGTTGTACATCCTCAATTATTGCTGTCCCTGTCAGCATTTCATATAATTCATGCACCAGCTTTTGGAGGTAATACACTTCGTGATAGGTGAACATGGAATCACGCACTTCATCGGGGAGAAATACCTCGTAAGGCTTCATTACGATACCCTTTAACTGCTCATCGAGATTGGCTATTTTATAGCTGACAAGCTCGATCTCATCAATCATGACTTCCCGGATAATTGTCAGATAGGCCTCCGGAAGCTGGCAATCTTCATCCAGGTAGCGAGAGAAATCTTTCTCCAGGAAGTTAAGCAACTCCCCCAAGGATCTGAAAATGTGTTTACTGATATCATCATTCGTTTCCATTACAAAGTCCATCAGGCGCACCAGCTGGTGTTGCCTTGTTCTCACATAATGTTCTACTGCTTTTTCATCAGTACATCTGTCCAGCGCTTCCAGTATCTGCTCTTTCTCCCCGATCAATTCGAATATGATAGCATCAATGTCCTGCTGATCGATGGGTAAGAATTGCTGTTGCGGGGCAGCATGAACCAGTGTCTCGAAACGAGACATGTTTAAATTTGGCATCTTTTAATTGTTAAGATGAGAAATGTGGGTTAAATCCTGCAGGAGATTAACTCTAAAGTGTAATTTGATTTAAATCTGAAGCAAAGATATTTTCGGGGATTGGAATGCCAAGAACCACTCTGTTCATTTCCAAAAACGGAAAACCATTTTGTTCATTCAGGGATAACTGCAATGGGGTGCAGGGAATTGTTGTAAAGGAGGAGAGGGTATCAAAAATAATTAATGCACCTTCAATATGTTTGTGGCAAAACATATTGCATTTTGTAACAACACATAAAAGGCTCCTGATGGAATACACTAATCGCTATCTACAAACCAATCTTTGCATAAGGTACACGCACACCTTTTACACGGTAAAAATATGGATCAAGATACCCGTCAACACAGCCTTCTACGCCACAGGCAGAGAAATTAAGACAATAAGTAACAAGTAACTCGTTGCGTCCGTTGACAGACTCCGGATGTATTGCGGGTGTATAATACCGTGCATAATTACCGTATAAGTATTCATTGATAGTATACACCTGCGTACGTGTGGTAAAAGGTCCTGTAGGACTGCTACTGGTTGCTGTATATATATTCCTGCTGTTATCACAGTTAAAACCCTGGTCCATGGTTACCATCACATATTTGCCATTTACATAAGCAATGGTAGCTGTACCTAATCCGTCTGTTATTCTGGCTGCGTCACCGGATACCGGTGCATTAACCCAACCGGTACCATTCCAGAATGTCCATAATTGAGGATTCGTTATTGGAAAGCGGGCTACATGTACATTACAGGTATAACCGAACCCCGTTCCCTGTGTTCCGAATGCATACACATAACCATCATCCGCTTTCACCATGCCTGCTGAATAGAGGATGCTTGCCTGACCGCTCATTCCTGCCGGTAATGTTCTTTTGACCTGCCACTTGCTGCCACTTTTCGGCATCAGGTCATACAGCGATTGATTGGTAGCAACTAAGCCCGAACCCTCTCCGCACTGCAGATATACATGGTCCCCTATTTGCATTCCGGGACCCGGCCACGCAAACGTATTACCAGCCTGAATATCACAGATCTGTTTCGGTCTGTTCTGAGCGCTGGAATCGCGGGTCATATTGATAGTGATATCAAGCCAGGGCCACCAGTTACTTGCAGTCGGCTGGATTAAGATCGAATTGCCATAGCTAAAGAAGGAGCTACAACTGAATTTACCATTAGGCTGTAAAGAAGCTCCATCCCAGGCATCCTGTGTTACCCATAGCACATTACCATTGCTTAAAGGAATACTGGTGCCTTCATCAAATGCAACTGATCCCTGTGAAGGATCATTTCTGTTAAAGAACCGTACAACGTTATCATCGCGGTAAGTATCAGCATCGCGTTTCACAAGCCGCCATTTCTGATTGTCACCTGTGCCCGGAGTTTCCTGTGTGATCGCACTACCATTGGATGTGGAGCTGGCAGTAATGGCCATACCACTGCCTTTGTTAGTAATGCGATAGACATTGGCAGAATCCATAGCCGTTATACTCCATAGCTGTTCATCAGCAGGGAAAATAAACTCAGCGTATTGCTGTAATTGTGTACCTGCTGTCTGTGAAGCGCCGGGCAGATCAAGTAATTTACCGCTGAATACATTCCTGATGTAGTAATATTTAATGTTGTTAACGGTACTCTTATAGATGATATGCCATCTTTGCCAGCCATCGATATTACCGTTGGATATGGAGCTGGCATACTGAGTGATCCCGCGCTGATCACTGTATTTTTCATTATACGCAGGAAGTCCGGAGACCTCCATGTATTTGCCTCCTGCCAGGCATTCAAAAGTATAAATATCATAATCACTAATTGTAGTAGCAGCAAGCGCAGTAGATGCCTGTAAGGATTCATTAACCAGTTTCGTTTGTGTTTTGTTACAGTTTTGCAGGGTAATAAAAACGAAAGGGGTTATGAGATACATAAATGTCTTTCTCATATCAGTGGGTTATTTTAAGGTTAATCAAATATAGGATACTATTGGGCTTCGGGGGACATATACTCAGGGAATATCTCTATAAATACTCATTCTGGCGGATACGGCCGGGAACAGGCACCGGAGAGGGAAATTCCGGTGCCTGTTCCCATATCTTACCGTGCTGTGTAAATTATTTCTGCAATACCATTACTTCATTCATAATGAACGTACTCCCTTTATCTGTGACGATGTTATAAACAGGTTGTAACCCGCCGGCAGATTCGGTTTTGTTGATGACAGTATAAGTACGGAAGGCTTTTGTTTTGTCGTCCATACATAATAACTCATCACCCGTTGCTACTTCACCGATCGTTTTTTTACCACTTACTGTTTGCACAGGATGATTAGGGGTCGCCTTTAATATTTTCCCTGAGAGAGTTACGGTATGGGCCGTTAAATTATCTGTTTGCGTAGCATTCATCACCAGTAATTGTGTAATGGCATAATTCTTTGGCGTGTGTACAGTCAGCTCTTTCACAGTAACGATATCAGGTTGGTGTGTCTCCGCATCCAGACTGGAGATTTTATCGCCAATGACAATATTGCGCAGCTCTTTTTGAGAACCATCAGCCAGTGTTACTAACTGATCTCCCGGGAAACAGATATCGGTTCCATAGGTGCCTGATTCTCCTTTTACATCTTTCCCGCCATTCATAGATTTGTACAACTGAAAGCTGAACTCTTTGGATAATACATAAGAGAGCTTCAGTACGAAGTTCCTTTCTTCTTTATCTATAGCATGGATATCTTCAAAATACTTATTCCAGATTTCCGGATTAGTATTGAAGATGGGCATTACAGCGCTGTATAATTTGCCTTTTTCATTGGTGTAAAAAATCATAGTACCAATATCCAGCATACTGTCTTTTGCCACCAGGCGATAAAGATCTATGCGTTTTTTGAGTCCGTCATCACCGGTAATGATATAAGGCTTACGCATTTCATAACGGTCAAGGACATAGGCATTATTGAACTTGACATAAGTATCGTTGTCGAGATCTTTTACAGTAAAGGTTTTACACTTGTCGTATTCTTCCGCCCGCATAGGACGTGTTTGTGCCGATAGCTGACAAGTGATGAGGAGCAAAAAGGGAAGGATATATATTCTCATGATAATTCTTTAAAAGCGGTAGCAAATGCTTGCATTTCATCCATACGGCCGATACTGATACGGCACCATTCTTCATTGTTTAGTTTCCAGTGACGCAACCCTACTCCACGTTTCATCATTTCATCTGTGAACCGTGTACCGTCCATTTTCAGCGGGAACATAACGAAGTTGGTGCTGGAAGGGATATAGGTATATCCTTCGGCCTTTAAGGTATCGTACAGGTATTGTTTGCTGGCAGCGGTTTTCTGCTGGGTTGCCTGCATGTAGGCAGTATCCTGATAGCTGGCAGCAGCAGCAGCAACGGAAGGCGCCGATAAAAGGAATAAACCGGAATCAGCGTAATTGCCGAGTAAGGCGATCATTTCCGGTTGAGCGATTACGTAACCAATACGCATGCCAGCCAGTCCATATATCTTAGAGAAGGTACGTGCTACGATTATATTCTGTCCGCTTTTTACACTGCTGATCAATGTAGAGGATTTCGGATCAGGGAGATAGTCGATATATGCTTCATCTACAAAAACGGTAACCTTTTTGGATACCCTTTCGCAGAATGATTTCAGTTTGTCCGTGTCTACGATAGTGCCGGTAGGGTTATTAGGATTGCAGATATACACGAGTTTGGTATCTGCATTGATCGCCTTTTCCATAGCGTCCAGATCGTGTTTATAGTCTTTGGTAAGGGGAACTTTGATCCACTTTGCACCAACATTTTCGCATCGTGTCGGGAGGTCCTCATAAGTAGGATCAGCCGTTATCACGTTCCCGCCTTTTGAACATAATGCCAACGCTGTGCCTAACAACAGGGGAGAAGAACCGGCGCCTGTCACCAGCATTTTACTGTCAATCCCTTCATAGGCACAGATCTTTGCTTCCAGGTCCTGTACCTGGTTGAGCTGGTATTGATAGCTGGTGCTCAGGCTGTCTATCATCGCCTGTTTGGCTTTGGCAGAGGGCCCGAAAGGATTCTCGTTGGCAAATAATCTGGCTTTCAGGTCTGTAGGCATGGGTAATGCCATTTCACGGAGCCTGTGTTGTATAGGAGCAGGTATTGGCGCTGCCGGTAGACGGCTGAGTACCGGAGGAAGCATTGTAAGTAGTGCGGTGTTCTTTAACCAGTTACGTCTGTTCATAGCGGTGTAGTTTTTGGTATGTGTTGTTCTGTTGTACGGCCATGCAAATCAGCTACTGTTCTTCTGGCGGATTCAAAAGCGCCGGCCATCCAGGCATTTAAGTAAGTAGTATGTTCTCCGGCAAAGTATACCTGTTTATCAGGCTGTAGCAGGCTTTTGTAGAGCGTTTGCCGGGTAGCGCTGGTGTATAATCCCCAGCCACCCATGCTGTATTTTGTTTTGTGCCAGCTGACAGAGAACGACTTTTCAAATTCCTGTTTGTATTGCGGATGTATCAGGCTGCCTTTTTCCAGTGCGAGTTGTTCCCGTTGCTGGTGAGTAAGGTTGCCTGTATGTCTGGCTTTATCGTTGAAATTGTAGTATCCCAGTAAGATGCCCTTTTTGCCGAGGTAGTCGTAGGAAGGGTAGAAGATCTGAGTCAGTTCATTGTTGGTATGTGTAATACCACCGTAAATCTGTTCATCTTCTTCCCAGAAACGTCTTTTAAACTGTAATCCTATTTTGCCTGTGGCGATATAGGGGATATAATCGATGGCCCTGCTTACGTCTGATGAGAAATTATGCTGAACGTTGCTTAGTACAGGCAAAGGTAAGGTACATATGCAGAGGTCCGCCAATAATTCTTTTTCTGCCCCTTTCTCCTTGTAGGTGATTTTCACCCCTTGTTCCTGGTTGTAAATGGCGGTTACTTCACAGTTGAAATGGATATTCTGTACTTTTTGAGATAAAGCCTGCGCTATTTTATCCATCCCCCCGATAGCCTGGAACATGGTCATCTGCAGTTCGTAGGTATATTCTGCCACATTGTAGAAGTCGGGATCAGCGAGCCCGGAGGAGATAATATCAGCCAGTTTGTGCGGGTCTGCTATCTTACCTGGTTTATCTCCGGCACCGGGAGATTCTATATATCCTCTTCTGTCAGATGCTTTGTAGAGTTTATCTATATCGAGTCCGCCTTCGGCACGAAGGTATTCGAGTATCTTCTGAGTATCTTCTTTGGTGAGGGCGGTATCCAATGATTGCTGATCTATGGCCTTAGCGAGTAATTCAGTGGTATATCCCCGCATGTCATTATGTATTTCCCTGGCACGGACTTTTTTATTGGATAGCGGTCCTTTCCCCTCGCTGAAATAATAAGTTGCTTCATTCACATTGTTATATACCTGTATGGGGACGTTCAGTTCCCGGCAATAATGTAGTGTCAGCTCGTGGTGGTGAGGAATACGGGAAGGGCCTGCATTGAAGTATTGCCCTTCGTCGAAGGTGGCGGTTTGTGTGGGGATGTCTGTTTCGTGTTGTTCAGCCCCTTTTCGTATGCTCCAGCAGCGGCCTCCGGCCCTGTTTCTGGCTTCCAGGATGGTACATTGATACCCTAACTTGCTTAGTTCGTAAGCAGATGTAAGTCCTGCGAGACCAGCGCCCAGGATAACGATGTGTTTGCCTTTGCCGCTTCCTTTAAGATCGAAAGCATGGGCAGGGGATTCTTTTAGCATGCCCAGTGCCAGCATGGCGGGGTATGCAGCAGCAATCTTACCGGTTTGGGTTAAGAAATCTCTCCTCGAAATAGACATTGGTTGATGTTTAAATACTTCCTTTTAACAAAGTAGGAATTATTGGGGATTGTTGTGCAGGAAATTTGTTGAACGGTTATTTGTAACTTCCCACCATGAAAATGAGTAAATATCTGCAGCAGGGGAAGTCTGAAAATTACCAGGATGCTGAGGATAAGAAGTTGCTGAAGGCAGGAGAGGTCGCTGCGTTATTGACAAAGAAGTTCAAGATGAAGATCACTGCGCTGGAATTATCTCCTTTTGCAACAGAATGGCATCATGGCGGAGTATTTAAAAGCGCTACCGGGCAATCTTTAAAAGGAAAAAGAGTATTTTTTTTCAAACCCGCTGATGTAGAGAAGGTATCGCTGGAACAGATATTACGTAACAGGGAGAAAGCAGCTGCACCTAAACCACCCCCGGATAATAGTATAGTACAGGGCTGGTATGTACAGTTCTTTAAAATGACAGATCCGGTGAGCCGCCGTGTATATTCAAAGCCATTTGTAGGTATTTATAAGGGACCGAAATCCAAAGCACCTAAAGGGTTTCATGTACTGGGAGATGAAGCATTTGCAGTAGCGGAGAAACAGAGAGGACGAGAGTTGAAACCGGGAGAAGAATGTAAGTTTTAAAAGCGGGAACTGTGAGGTTCCCGCTTTTTTATATTATTCTTTTACCAATCGTAATGTAGCATCATTTACTTTAATAAAATACACCCCACTTGCCAATCCATTCACATCAAATGTCAACTGGTTATTCCCTTCAGGGAAGGATTTATCTACCAGTGTTTTTACCAGCAGTCCATTTGAATTAAATACCCGGATGATCACCCTCTCTTGTTGTTTGTTGTAGAAAACAATGGATGAAAGGCCGGATGTCGGATTGGGGTATACATTGCTTAATACAGGCACAAAGTCATGTGTAGCAGCCACGCGTGATGATGAACTGCAAGCACCTGCTGTGGGTGTTGTACCCGTTACTTCCATCCAGTCTATATTGGCGAATTCTTTTGCTTCGGTTGTTTCTATTCGTACGATATTGTTACCTGCTGCCAGGGTGGCTGTTATCGCACCGGTGGTTGTCCAGGCTGTCCAGGAAGAAGTGACAGGGAAAGATACGCTGCTATTAACCGCGCTGCCATTCACTAATAGACGGGCGATAGTAGATACGGTGCTGCCTCCGTTAGCATATCTCCATACAAAGGAATAAGTACCTGCTGCAGGAACGTTTACTGTATAGTTTACCCCTTTAGAGGCTGAATTAGAAAGGTTGATGTAGTAACCGCCATCTGCACCCGTGTAAGAGTTCTGACGACTGCCATCCGCTCCGCAGTAGCCGCTGGTGGTGGTGGCAGCATCATCGATACGCAGCGTATTGCCTCCTCCTGTAGAAGTAGCGGTAAAGGTAGCCGTTACGGAAGTGTTGGCGGTGATGGTAACGGTAGTGCTGGCAGATGTGCCACTGGCGCCGCCGCTCCAGCTGGTAAATGTATAACCGCTGGCAGGAGTAGCCGTTAAGGTAACTACAGTGCCGGAAGTATAAGAAGAGGCAGAAGGACTGGCAGTGATGGTACCACCAGCAGAGGGAGAGGCTGTTAAGCTAAGCGTATATGTACCGGGATTGGTAGTAGTGCTGCCGGATTCACGGGCGCCAAGGTCTGGTGCAGAACCATTGTAAGTAATACCCGTAGCAGTAACACCTGCATTGATCATATCACTGCCGGTGGCCAGTGCGAGGAAGTTTCCCAGGTTAGGAGTTCCATCGCTGTTCTTTGTTACACTGGCGGTTAAAGAGACGAAGTCCGCACTGCTCACTACCAGGCTGCCGCTGTTAGTGCTGACATTGTTCTTCCACCATACATTGGAAGTACCCACATCTGTACCGTTGGATTTGTCGCTGGAACCGGCATTGAAAGATAAATTGTTTTTAAATGTAGCTGTACTGCCTGTCCTGAAATTAAAATTGGATTCTGCATTGTTGTAACTGGTATTGTTCGTGACTTCTATATTACCAGGATTATCATTATCAGTAAAACCATGATGTCCGTTTCCGAAAGCGACACAACGGCGTACAATATGATTCACGGCAATACCGGAACCACCTAATTTAAAACCGTTTTTATCACCACTACCGGAAGTAGTACCAGAGCTTAACACGCCGTTATTATAAGATACACAGTTTTCCAGAGTCACCGGACCAATAGGCCCTGTTTCTGTTTTGGCATAGAAATCCCAGCCATCGTCAATATTATTATGAGAAATACATCCGCGGAAAATATTTCCTGTACCACAAGTGAGTTTCGCAGCAAAACCATCTGCATTTTCATTGCCAGGGTCCTGATTATCGAAGGCCTCACAGTTGAGCACGAGGTTGTTGGATGGCCACTGACTAATGGCGGTGTTCGTTGTTTTGTAGCGGCTCAACTGAAGACCACTATCATGATTTTTGCTGAAAATACATTTCTCAATGGTGTTGTTGTTACCGGATAACAGCATACCATTGTCACCGGCAGATGAAATGGTAATACCTGTAAAATGCCAGTAGTCGCCATCCAGTACTACACCACGGTTGGCATCCGCGACAGCCTGTGAAGAGAAATCGATGACAGGTACTTCAGTACCATATGCTATCACGTTTTTGTTGGCAGATGAAGTACCATTGTTCGTATCTGCAATAACGATAGAAGTAGAATAACTATATGTACCTCCACGCATATAGATAGTACCACCTGCCGTTACGGTAGCTAACGCATTGTCCAGTGTAGTAGGTGCGCTGATAGAAGTACCGGAGTTGGAAGATGAACCGCCGGGGGAAACATACAATGTTTGGGCTTGGGTTATACCTCCAATGGCAAGGCATAACATTGTGAGTAAATGCTTTTTCATAACGGATATTTTTATTTGAAATTACAGGATTTGACACGCCATCAGCGCGGATTGTACGGAATTATTTACGCAATCGTTCCCGATTTAATTTGGACAAATACATAGTTATATGCAAATTGCAGCATGACTTCCTTTCCCGTTTCGAGTTCCATTTTGTCCGCTACCCATCTGGCTACGTTTGTGCAATCCCGGTACAACCTGAGTATAAATACTACCTGTAGTTTATTAAAGGCAGGCGTGAATCATAGTTACCTGATCACTGATGGTGATACTAAATTCGTCCTTCGTGTTTATACTTTAAACTGGCGCTCTGTAACAGAGATAGAAGAAGAAATAAAACTGCTGGATAACCTGAAGCAGCATGGGATACCGGTTTCTTATCCAGTTCAGGATACAGATGATAATTATATACAGGAACTGACTGCGCCTGAAGGTAAAAGGTATGGCGTATTGTTCTCGTATGCACCAGGAAGAAAGTCATTATCTTATTCTACAGATATTCATTACAGGGTAGGCGTGGCAATGGCTAAAATGCACCTGGTAAACCACAACCAAAATATAAACAGGGTAACTTATAATGCAGCTATCATGCTGGAAGAGGCAGTCGTCCGCATACAACCCTTCATCGATAATAGTGCGGATGAATTTGTATTCCTCGAAAAAGTAAAGCGTTATCTGGTAACACAGTTGGATGAATTGAGTACTAGTACACTCAGGAGAGGGATCGTTCACCTGGATATATGGTATGATAATATGCATTTCGATAATAATGGTGATATTACCATTTTTGATTTCGATTTCTGTGGAAACGGATGGTTATGCCTGGATATCGGCTATTATGTTATGCAACTGCATAAAATAGAGAAAGAGGAAACCGAATATCAGCTTAAGTTAAAGAGTTTCCTGGACGGATATGAGAGTATTACTCCCATCAGTGAAGCCGAAAGGAACGCAATACCTGTACTTGGGTTGTCCGTATTTATCTTTTTCCTGGGTATACAATGTAACAGGTATGAAAATTGGAGTAATACATTCCTGAATGAGATCCATGTCAAACTGTTTATTAATCTTTTAATCAGGAGGTGGTATAATTATCATCAACTGCCCGAGGGAAATTGATACTTTTACGATAGTAATGAAGTAAATCCTATGAACAAATGCCTGATTGTATTGGTATTCTTTGCATTATCCTGTAATGATCCGGAAGAAAGAAACAGGCATCAGCCAACAAAAGTAGCAGTCCAGGCCAAAGCGGACACAGGTTTAATGACGATGCCAGCTCCTCCTCAACTGACGGAAAAAATTCCCGATACATTACGTATTGAAGGTGATTTTAACGGAGATCACCAGGTAGATGTGGCGTATGCTGTATTGTACAGAGGCGATAAATACATCGTCCGTTTTTCTTCAGATAGTATCAGGCCACTCCCTGTCTCGGAAGGAAGGATCAGACTGGTAAATGAACACGATCTGAATAATGACGGAAGGGATGATCTGACAATCTTCCAGGAATCAAGGCATAGATGTTCCTATAATGTAAGCACCTGGTCTTATATGAGAGGGCGATGGAGACGCATTACAAAAACATGGGTATTACCTTATTTCTGTGATTATATCAGTGATGAAGAATTGCAGGACAGGATCGTCCTGGAAGATGGCACTCTCTATTATTACGAAGCTGATGTAAAAGATGAAAACTTCTCTCTTGTGAAAAAAGAAATGTACCTGAGATAATTATTTATTCCTGCCGGTTTCCCCGGGATATAAATGATGTACAGGATCACTTTGCCAGAACTCCTTTGAATCAATATCCAGCGCAGATACCCTCCCGTGAAAAGCAGCCCCGGTATCCACATTCCATACGTTACAGGCATTCATCGGTATTTCTATCCCGTAATTGGTGGTAGGAGTATGACCGATATAGATCTCCTTAAATAATAATAATCTCTTCGGATAAATACGCTCATCCATTCTGATCTGTTTATCCATTGCAATCGCCATTTCCCAGAGCGTCCTGTCCCAGTAAAAGGTGATCTGGAAGCGTTCCCTTGCCGGTCCGCTCATGGAAGTAAAACCAGCATGCACGAAGAGGCGTTGTTCCTCATCAATATGATAATATTTCATACGATTGAGAAAGTCGATATGCTGTGCTTTTTGTTCGGAAGTATGGTCGCAGTAGCTGTTCACGGTTTCCTGTCCGCCATTGGCCAGCCAGGTCGGGTCGGGTGTTTCTCCCATCAGCCAGGATTCACACCAGGCATCATGATTCCCTTTGATGAAAATACAGGACTGATATTCCTGCAGTTCTATGAGAAAGTCTATCAGTTGCGCTGATTCTGACCATCCATCTACATAATCACCCAGAAAGATCAGTGTATCGTCTGATTGCAATTGTATCCTTTCAATCACCTGTTTCACTGCTCTCATTGCACCATGCATATCACCAATTACTAAAGTCCGGGCCATTTATACATCTATTTTGGCCTGCAAGTTAATAATCAACTTGTCAATACTAGTCTTTTTTGCTAAAAGATTCAGCCATTCTGCCGGAATGGTCTCCCATCCGTAGAGCAGACCTGCGATTCCGCCGGTCACAGCAGCTGTGGTGTCCGTATCATCGCCTAAGTTGACGGCAGAGAGCACAGCTGATTGATAATCATTGGTTTTCAGCAGGCACCAGATGGCAGCCTCCAGGGTATGGACAACATAACCTGTGGACTTGATATCATTAATATGAAGACCAGGGATATCGCCGGACAGGACCCTGCTGAAAGCTTCTTTTTCATCGGCCAGGAAGTCATTAGCCGTTTTACACATCTCCGTATAAGCAGTTTGTTTGTCTTTGCCCTGTAATATATTCAACGCCATTTCCAGGTATAAGAAGCAGGCAACGATGGAACGGCTGTGCCTGTGTGTAAGAGATGATACCTCGCCGATGATATTGAAACGGTCTGCGACAGATAGATCTTTTATATAAAAGAGGAGTGGTAAGATGCGCATCAATGAGCCGTTACCGTTACTCCATTCGCCATCACCACCAGCCAGCACCGGAGAGATGCCATCCTGTAAGCGGTTAATGGCATGAGAAGTTGCAATGCCAATGTCAAATACTTCGCCGCGTGGCGTCCAGTACCCATAATTCCTCCAGTTGATGAAACGGTTCGCCAGATTGGTGAGATCATATTCACCGCATAACATTTCCGCCAGGCAGAAAGTCAGTGAGCTATCATCTGACCATGTACCCGGAGGCTGGTTATGGGTGCCATAACCCTGCATACCTGTGATGGGGCGCAATGCGATTTCCCCCCTTGAAAGAAATTCTACCGGTACACCTAATGCATCGCCGGTAGCAATACCATAGAGTATATCTTTTATATAGTTCCGCATCAGTCAATGTATTTAGAAGGCACGTTGTCTGTCAGCCATACGCCATTGTCAGAGAGATAGAACAGGAACCCGTCCCTATGCATTTGTCCGCTTCTGATATTCAAAATCACCGGTGATCCGCGACGGCTTCCTACTTTCACGGCTGTTTCCCTATCATGACTAAGATGCAGATGCTGGCGGCTCATCTTCTGTAACCCTTCTTTTTTAATGCCATCCAGGAACCTGGCAACAGTGCCATGGAAAAGGAATTCAGGAGGTTGCTGTGGTAGCAGATCAAGATTGATATCAACAGAATGACCCTGGCTGGCCCTTATTTTAGTATGGTCGGCATTAAAAGCAAAACGTTGTTTATCGTTCGTTTCCACCACCTCTTCCAGTTCTTCTGCAGTAAATGGTTGTTTGTGTTGTGCTGCTTTTGAGAGCAGTTCATCTACATCTGCCCATCCGTTTTTATCTAATTGTAAGTTGATGGTTTCAGGAGCGTGTCGTAATATCAGGCTTAAAAATTTGCTGATCGTTTTGTTGTTCATTATTAATTGATGTTGAGCTGGAAAGCATTTTTCGGCAGCTTCTTGTTAAACTTGTAGAGATCGGGATGGCGGTTTTGCAATCCTTCTCTTTTTTTACCTGTGTTAATAATATATTGTGCATCCAGGATTTTCCTTCTGAAGTTGCGCCTGTCGATAGTCGTATCGAGGATGCATTCATATAGTTCATGCAATTCGGGCATGGTAAAGAGATCGTCCAGTAATTCAAATCCTACGGGGAAGTAGAGGATCTTGGAACGTAATCTTTGCAGTGCCTGCGTAAAGATTTCCTGATGATCGAATCCCAGTTCGGGCATCTGATGTATGTCGAACCATTGTACGTCATTTGCCATACTACCTGCTGTGATGGCAAAGTTTTTAGGATTGATGAGCGCATAATGTGCGATGGCGATCACCCTTCCGCGTGGATCCCGTTCCGGTTCATCAAATGAGTACAGTTGTTCCAGGTACACATTGTCCATCCCTAACTTTGTTTTTAGTACCCTGGAGCAGGTATCTTTAAAACGTTCGTCCATTTGAAGGAAGGCGCCCGGTAATGTCCAGGTATCTTTAAACGGCATTTCATTCCTGTTTAGCAGCAATACGGATAATGTACGTTGCTGATAACCAAACACTACAAGGTCAATTGCAAGTGAAGGATTCTGGTAACTATGGAATGGTTTCATGCTTCTTTGCGTTGATTTGACACAAAGTTAAGGTGTATTATTGAAATTGTAATGCTACTAGCTGAAATATTGTTTGGAACTGCGGTACCCTTGCAGCAGATTAATATATCTTCGTCGTACATTAAAAAACACGGCCTTTCATCATCCAATTAATTGAGTAACCACATTTGTTAATCCTATCACCTGCTAAACGTAAAACCCATCAAGATGAAAAAGAAAAAATTTCCATTACTGGCATTAGCTATTATCCTGGCAGCCGGAGGCGCACTGGCAAACTCGTTAACGAAAAATCACCTGGAAGAAACACAGTATTATAAGTCGGGCACCAGCTATTACCCTGCGGGTATAGAAGGGTACGATTATGAATGTGCTTTCGACCATTTTGGTACCTGCACTTATTACTTTGATGCTGCTACTGGCACTTATAAATCCAGTAAAGGCGGAAAGATCCTGTTCATTAGATAATATATAAAGCTGATGAGCTGCATCTCAGCCGGTGTGGCTCATCTCTTTAATCACGTATTAATACCTGGCCAAATCAGGTGTTTATGCATGTGATGGGACGAAGGAATTAATTGAATTTTGTTCAACAAAAATTTAATTGTTCAATTTCAAACCCCAAAAAGATGCGTAAACATTTCATGTTAGCGGGTGTGGCAGGTATTGCTGCACTATCGCTCTTCTCATGTTCCAAAGATCAAAAAACGGTTGATAAGTCTTTACCGTTGTCTCAAACCCAAACTGCTGCTGGTGCAAGAACTGCCGGCAGTGATGAACTGGATGTTATCCTGAAAGACCTTACACCGGATACATATCTGCTTAGTTTTGATGGATTGCCAGCCAACAACTACATTACCAAATCGGTTTACGGAACATTGTCCGACGAAACACAGTTTGGTGGCCCACGTTATCCCAGCCCGATTCCAGCGTTGTACAAAATTGGCTACACTACCATTCCGTTTAACAAGATCTGGATAAAGACCTGCCCTACCATGATCCCCCTCACGGACATTGCTGCCCGTGCTGCGGAACTGATCAAAAAAGCAGACAGCAAAACATTTGCTGACCTGGCAGTGACAGAAGTCGGAGAGAACCAGCAACTGCTGGCTACCAAAACTTTCCTGACTACCGCCAGTGGTTTACAACCTGATGCCATAGACAAATACCTGGCAGGTTTTGATCTTGCAAAATTCCGTCTTACACTACCCGCCGGTACTACGCTGCCTGCCTTTACCCGTGGATTCTACGGTATCGGAGACATTACCAAAGTACCTGATGCAGGTGCACGTACTACCGCTTACGTTGGTCTCAGATGGAAAGATATCCTCAGCAAGCGTTTCCCAAACCTGATCGGTTGTTTTGATCCATTAGTACTGACAGATATCCGTGCTAATTTCTCCCGTCTTGACAAAAGCTTTGCCAGGATGACCATTGAAGAAGTTGCCGGTGGCGCTATTATAGGATTTTAATTATCCATTGAACTTCCCTGTTTTCTCAGGGAAGTTCAATTCAATCTTTTTTTATGAAACGTATCTGTTGGATAAGCCTTGCTGCTTTTCACCTGCTGATAGCGGGCTTACATGCTGCTCATTTGAAGGAATGGTATGGCGGTAAAAACTGGTTAAGCGCTTATGCGGATTTTACCGGTGCAGGAAATATCTTCAGCTTTTTCGCGCCGCATATAGGGAATGAAATAGGGGTTGTATACACTATTGCAGATAGTAAATCACATCAGCAGGTAACCCGGCTGGAAGGAGCTAATACCGAATGTAACCGCCGTATTCAGACAGTGTATAATTTTTTCAGCATTGATGAAGCACAGTCACTGCTGGCAAAAAGCTGTGCTTCTTATATCATGCGCCAATACCCTGAAGGGGAAATGGTCCGAGTGACCGTCATCAGTAAACAAATCCCGGATATGCGTTCCTTCCGGCAGGGAGCGAGCCCTAAATGGGAACCTTTTTTAGTTAAGAATTATAAAAAGTTATGAAACCTACTTCTTCCGGACCACTGGTGTTTTTCAGGATTGCAGTTGCTTCCCTCGGACTGATACAGGGATTGTGGCTGGCTGGTAATATCTCTTTACTGTACGGTGCAGACGGACTTGTTCCCTGGTCGCTTAGTAAAGAGATCGTATCGCCTTATATGCCACAACTCTCCTGGTTACAGCCTTTGGCAACCGCCACTGGCACTGGTCCTGATACCTGGGTATATATGCTCATGGGAGTATATATGCTCGGGTTATTGGGATTATTGTTTGGCAAATACACCCGGGTGTGCGCTATTGTCGCCTGGGCGTTACAGTTCATGTTTATCAATACAGGCTTTATGGCCGCGTATGGGGTGGAGACCTTTATGCATATAGCGCTCTTCTATTGTATCATTATGCCGGTGACCGGTATTAAAACCAATGACTGGAATACGCTGGCCATCCGTGTGTTACAGCTACACCTTTGCCTGGTATATTTCGCTTCGGGGGTAGAGAAGGCGATGGGAGCACAGTGGTGGAATGGGGAAGCTATCTGGCAAACCCTGATGCAGGGACAGTTTGCCCGGTTTGATATGCACTGGATGGCAGAATACCCGCTTTTAGCCAAATGCATTGGCTGGAGTACACTGATCATTGAAATAGGATATCCTTTATATATCTGGTGGCCCCGTTCCCGTCCGTATGGTTACCTGGCAGTAGTATTATTGCATGTAAGTATTGCCATTTTCATGGGACTTCAATTGTTTGCTGCCATCATGATCATTTTCAATACAGCTGCTTTTGGCTGGCCATATGTACGTCATGCGTATGTGGTACTTGTAAGCCCTTTAAGGGAAAAACGAAGACTGCGCAGGGCCGGAGCCATTGCTACGCAGGCATTCTGGAATATGGAATAACTCAGTTTCTGAGCCCTGCTATCAGGTTGATCGCTAATGCCACTACAAAAGTATTGAGCCCGAAAGCCAGTAAACCATGAAATAGTACCGCCCTGCGTATTTTGCGGGAGCTGATTTCCACGTCAGACACCTGGAAGGTCATGCCTACGACAAAGGCGAAGTAGGCAAAGTCGATATAATCCGGGCAATTCTCTTTAGGGAATTCCAGTCCCCCGGCATGTTTGTTCCCATCATCTTCATCATCGTCATAATACATATGAGCATAGTGCATGGTGTACATCGTATGCACCATGGCCCATGAAAATAAGATCCCCGCTACAGCTACCGGAATATACAGGAACATACTGGCTTCGCTGGATTCTTTAGATAACATCAGCAGTAATACGAGGAGCATACTGAAGAAACACGCCAGCAGGATGAATACGAAGACAAAAAGACGGCTGCCATCATCCTGTCTGGCATACTGCCTGATGTCTGTTACGCTACGGGTAACAAAGACGATCCAGCAGGTAGTAATGAAAGTGAGTGCAAACACATCCCATAAAAGCATGATGCGTATCAAAGGGGTAATGGGAAGATTTCTGATCAATACAAATACCAGGGCGGTTAAGCCAAGGCTGATCAGACTACGGTTGAGGGGGTGAAGCAACATGAGTTTGTTCCCGCGCATGGACAGATTTTCTGTTAAATTACTGCATTCATACTAAAATTCTACCTTTGCCCCATGAAGTTCGAGCAGTATCACATATCCCCGGAGATCAAAAGAAGTTTGGAAGAGCTGGGTTTTAAGCGTCCTACTGATATCCAGTTCAAGGCGATCCCCAGTATCATGAAGGGGGACGATGTACTGGCTATAGCCCAGACAGGCACCGGTAAGACGGCGGCTTTTGCCATTCCCGTCCTGGATATGCTGCAGAAACGGCATCCGAAGAAAACGAAAGGAGAAGTACGTTGTGTGGTGATGGTACCTACCAGGGAACTGGCCATACAGATCGCAGAAGTATTTGAGAAAATAGGGAAATATACAAAACTCAATATCCTGGGCTTACATGGAGGGGTAGATCAGGCCCCTCAGCTAAAGAAGTTGGCGCAGGGAGTAGATGTGCTGATCGCTACACCCGGTCGTATGTTCGACCTTATCAGTCAGGGTTTTATAGACCTTAGCCAGGTAGCGGTGCTGATCCTGGATGAAGCGGACCATATGCTGGACCTTGGCTTTATCCGCGATATCAGGGATGTGATGAAACATTTACCCCGTAAACATCAGACGTTGTTCTTCTCTGCTACTATCGACAAAGACATTAAAGACCTTGCCTATTCCGTAGTATATAACCCTATCCGTATCCAGATCTCCCCACAGGACCCTGTATCTAAAAACGTACAGCATGCGGTTGCCTATGTGGGAATGGATGATAAACGTTTCTTCCTGGAACGCCTGGTTAAGGAATTCCCTGAAAGTAAGATCCTCGTATTTGTACGTACGAAAGTACGGGCGGAAAGAGTGTTTGCGGCGATGGAACGTGTGGGTATCCGGACCTTGACCATGCATGGCGGGAAAGAACAGGATAACCGTTTACAGGTAATGGACGAGTTTAAAAAAGGAGAAGTGAAAGTGTTGGTGACCACCGATGTGAATGCACGTGGTATCGATATTCCGGATGTAGATTATGTAGTGAACTATGACCTACCCGATGTACCTGAGAACTACGTACACAGAGTAGGCCGTACGGGGCGTGGGGTGAAAAAGGGGCAGGCCGTGTCTTTTTGCAGTGATGAGGAAAAGCCGGTGCTGGATGCTATCCAGACATATTTAGGGAAAGAGGTTACGGTGATGAAGATTGATAAGAACGATTACCGGGAAACGATCAGTTTCTCCGAAGATATTCCAAACGATAACTGGCAGCTGTTGCTAGATGAGCATAATAAAGCGGAAGCACAGTTTGCCAAAAAGAAGAAAAAGAAGAAATAGGATGTTGATTACGAATGAAGAGGAACTGAATGGGATGAAGAAGATAAGTGAAGCAGTAGCGCTTACACTGAAAGAAATGCGTAACTACGCAAAACCGGGTATGACGGCTAAACAGCTGGATGATTTCGGGGGAGAGGTGCTTCAACAATTAGGGGCCAGATCTGCACCCAGACTCACATATAATTTCCCGGGCTGGACCTGCATCAGCATTAATAATGAAATTGCGCATGGTATTCCCTCTGAGAAGAAAATATTGCAGGAAGGAACCCTGTTGAATATTGATGTATCAGCAGAACTCGGTGGGTTCTGGTCTGATAATGGAGGATCTTTTGTGCTGGGAGAGGATTTACATCATCACCAGAAGCTGGTGGATACTTCCAAACGTATTTTACAGAAAGCGATACATCATATTAAAGGAGATGTACGTATTTCAGATATCGGCAAACTCATTGAAACAGAGGCGAGGAAATCCGGGTATAAAGTGATCCGTAATCTTACCGGACATGGAGTAGGACGTAGTTTACATGAGGACCCGCATGAAATTGCGAATTACTGGGATCGTTTTAACCGCTCTAAATTCCGTAAAAATGGAGTAGTGGCCATAGAAACGTTCATTTCTACACTATCTACCATTGCCAATACGCAACCTGATGGCTGGACGCTGATAGGCAATAAAGGCGGTTATGCTGCTCAGCACGAGCATACAATTATTGTTACGGATGGAGAGCCGGTCATTCTGACTGAAATGAATGGTATCTGGGAGTAAAATTTTATCCTTTTAACGGCGTATTAACTGATTTTTATTTGTAAAGTCTTACCATTGCCTTCTGATTGAATTTTTAGTCTATATAGCAGTAGCCGGGCACTCATGTCTGGCTTTTTTGTTTTTATACTAATTCCTTGGCTTTGTCATAGTTTTCCACGGTCTTTAAAAGTATATCTGCAAGCTTAAAGATGTCATCCAGTGTTGCAATGTTATGTTTAATTTCCTTTTTCTGTTCGTCAAATGTTCCAAGGCATTTTTTAGCACCATCGAGATAAAGCCGGCAGATCGTTTTACGATTATTATTATCAAGAAGAACTGCAAAATATGATTGCGCATCCCTGTGAGATACTCTGGTAGCATTGATTTTTTGTCGCAGGATAGTTTTTACAATCAGGAAGGCCTCTAATTCTTCCTCAGTAGTTACAATTTTGGTTTCTTCAGTTTTTGATTGGTCTGTTACTGCTTGAGCAGCCTCTTGCTCTTTGGTTACTTCGTCCTCTTTAGTCAGGGCCGTTTTCAACCGGTCGGTAATAAGATCATTTATATTTTGTTGAATAGACTTCTTAGTTAAGTTGGTGAACTGTTCTAATATCTTAGCTGTAATAACACTGGGATATACTTGTCTGGCAAAGTGTTTGACGAAATCGGGGCTGGGATTATTGAATTCTGAAGTGAGTAATAGCCTGAGTTCATTTGTGTATTTTAATTCACTTGCAGTATTTACAATGTTGTTGAAGTTATAATAAGTTTTGTGAAACTTTTTAAGTTCTTCTATCTGGTTATCTTTTATATCTGTGATGTTGAAGGTAAAAAATGGCTTTTCATCCATTTTGTTTGGCTCTACCAGGTCTGTATAAAAACGATATTCAATGCCATTGGTCAGGATAGAGAATTTTGCTTTCGTTGTATGGAAGTATCTGAAAAGTTGAGATGCGTTATGAACGTTTAATGGAGCTGCATGATGTTTACATTCTATCAAAATAATTGGTTGTCCATTCTCCATAATAGCATAATCAATTTTCTCTCCTTGTTTCATACCGATATCTGCGACCAGTTCAGGAGTTACTTCAAGTGGGTTAAAAACATCGTATCCCAATTCTTTGATAAAGGGCATTATAAAGGCATTCTTAGTGGCTTCTTCCGTATTTACCTGGTCTTTAAGCTTGATAACACGGTCGCCAAGTTGTTTGATAAGATCTTTAAAGTCCATAGTTTATAGTTTATTATTATAAGTGGGGTTGATGTTTTTAATGTGTATTAGGGATCTTGCTGATATCATGTGATGGGATAACATTTAAGGATTAAATATGTTCGACTAGTTTGAAGAAAATTGGAATCTCATTCTTTATCAGGTAAATATAACCTTTAATAGTGATATTTTACATCCCTCTTCTTAATACCTGTACATCGCAATCATAATATTCTTCCACTTCCTTCACCATCTCCTGTGCATTTCTATATCCCGTTGCTTCTGCAATCATAGACAGGGTAAATGACTTTTGCATCATGCGGTTATAGATCATCATCATCCGGTTCATTTTGATAAATGGAGTGATGCCCATACTGAAATACTGACGGAAGCCATGTGCCAGTCTTGCCCCATGCATATTAAACATATTGGCGAGTTCCGCTACGCTATGAGCGAGATGAGGATGTTCCACCAGGTAAGAGAATATGTTGTTGAACAGTTTAGCACTCGTTGCATTGGATAAAAGCAGGGGCTCCGGATTGGCGGCATCCTGTTGCGCGAAATTGAGGAAGAGGTCTACACAGCAGCGGTACAGATAGCAATGCGCCTGTTCTTCGATATACTTGCAGGTGAGGATGTTCTGGATAAGCATGTTACAAACGGCATTGATCTTATAAGGCCGTTGATTGATGATCCCACTGACATTTTCCAGGTGTTTGTTAGTAAGGTAATAGAGGGGAGGGTAACGTTGTACCAGTTGTTTTAATGCTCCCGGCAGGATATTGATATGGAACGACAGGATCTTTTTGCCCGCTGGCATGGGGACCTTGTGCATTTCAGCGTAGAGATTAAAGAGGTTACATTCCATTTCGTCCAGTATGAAGTCGTCTGTCTGGAAGGATGTCCGCAGGCTGTCTTCATACATAAAATGCAGCGCCCAGAGATGGAAAGGAGAATAAGGGCAAAGCACGATATCTTTCCTGGTAAAGATATCGTGCAGCCAGAGGGAAAAGGGGCCAAGGGGTATATGTTGCGACAGAATGTCGTAATCAACATCCTGTTCATAGTAAAGACCTGCATAAGGGATTACCAGGTGCAGGTATTCGGGGGAAACATGTGTAGCAGGCAGGTAGTCCTGGGCGAACCGGTCTACCAAAAGAAGTTTATTTTCGTCGTGTAATTGCGGGTACATAATTTAATACTGTTTGTGACTTTCACTTTCACGGAACGGCCTGTTTCAGGTTACTGCACAACCAGAGTATACGATCCGAACAATGCTTTGTCGTTGTCTCTGGTTTGGGAATAGTTAAACAATGAAAATCAGTTAAATAATAACATTATGTTGGTAAATTACCAGCATTTGCTATCTACAAACTAAAGCTAGGAAATTGATAAAAGACGTTCGTTAATGATTCGTTAACGAGTAAAAAAATATTGTGGTAACTTTATTTACAGCCAGACACATAAATATGCGAATCCATTTAAAAGACAGGCAGCGGTACGTATTTATTGCGGGAATCACAATGTTAATACAGTTCCTCTTATTTAAATACCTGTACCCATTCCCCAATTTCATGCAGGATTCATATAACTATCTGCGTAGTACCTATACTAACGCGGATGCAAATATGTGGCCTGTAGGATATGCAAAGCTGGTCCGTTTTGTCGGTTTCTTCTCGCATTCAGATACCCTGCTGGTATTCGTACAGTATCTATGCTACCATTGCTGCGCCCTGTATTTCTTCTTTACTATCCTGGACCTTACCCCTTCCGGTAAATGGGCTAAAGCGACCATCTTCGCGTTCTTATTCTTAAATCCTGCAATTCTATACTTAAGCAATTATATCACCAGTGATGTCTATTTTATCAGTATCAGTCTGGTCTGGATCTCCCAGCTTTTCAAATTGATATACAAGCCAGGGAGATTGCTACTGCTGGCACATTTGCTGGTGCTGTTACTGGCTTTTACGGTGCGTTACCATGCACTGATCTATCCGGTGATCAGTATTACAGTGATCGTATTCTGCGGGGTGTCAGTCAGGACTAAACTGGCCAGTATCATAGCTATTATCACTTTGATAAGTGGTTTCATCTATTATACAACAGGGCAGACCGGCAAAGTAATGGGTACCCGGCAATTCTCCGCATTCAGTGGATGGCAGATGGCCAGTAATGCCGTATATGCCTATGCGCATATGCCGGTAAGGCCGGTCATTACAGTACCGTCTGCGTTTGCCGCTGTGCATCAGCGGGTGACCATATACCTGGATTCCCTGCAACATATTCCCATGGCTTTCCGGCCGGACAGGCCACTAATGGCTTTTTACCTGTGGGATCCCGGTTCTCCTTTACAGCCGGTTCCCGGTGCAGCGCATATAGCGGATAACAAAGTACATCTGGAGAGGATGGCTGCAGTATCTCCGCTGTATAATAAATATGGGAAGTACCTCATCAACCAATATCCTTTGCAATATATCCGGTATTATATATGGCCTAATATGCTGCAGTATGCGAACCCTCCTGCAGAGAATATGTCGGTCTATAATGATGGCGCTGATAGTGTGTGGTCAATAGCGCAAACATGGTTCCGGTATAAAACGGATAAAGTATACACGGTATCTGATAAAAGTGAAATGCGATTGTTTGATTATTATTCTGCATTCATGGTATTTATCATCATCCTGTTTACAGGTGTATGGATCGCATATTTACTGATAGGCGGAAGGAAATTTACGGCTCCGGCTTTCAGGCAGGCTTTTAGAATGACTACTTTTTACTGGATCGTACATTTTGGGTTTAGTGTATTGGCATCCCCGGTTGTACTGCGATATCAGTTATTCAATATGATATTAGGTGTTACATTTTCAATATTGTTAGTGGATATGTACCTGAAGCGGGCGAGGCTCGGTTAATATCCTTAATTTGATTAAATTGCGATACCCGTATTCATTATTGTATTGATCACCACCAAAATTAATAGAATGCCACAGGATCTTACGTCCTACATAAATGCGCTGCAGATCAGCTATCCTGAGAAAACGTACAGAGGTTTGATGAGAGGCGCTGAAACAGTTGACCAGAGTATTGACGAAAAAGCTTATTTCGATAACAAATCAATCATGTCTTTTGTAGCGGGTGTAAGTCCGGACAACAGGCAGGACGTCCTTGATTCCACATTGCTGGCACAGCTCGCGGCCGGACATTTATATCCGGACCCTGAGAATCTTAAAGAATGGTATGCTAAATACACAGAAGTGCTGAAGAACATCGGCTGGGCCGTACAGACAAATGAGTTTTCAGAAGTGACTTCTTCCGGCTCTTTATTTGAAATGAAGAATGCTATCCTGGGTATTGTCAGCGCGGCATTTGGCGGTAATTACCTGGCTATTGTGACCAAAGTAATGGACGCGCTGCAAAGCTTAAGTGATACTGATAGCAAGATTGTTGCATTTGAGAAAAATACACATAGCGCAGGAAAAGGGACTTTCCAGTTGGCGATGGCTGAAGAAGTGAATGGTACCGTTACATTGCATATGGCGGGGTTTATTTTATCTGCTACCAGCGAGGTTAAGCATATCCTTTTCTTCTCGTCTTCAAAGGAAAAGGCGACAGTATCCAGTAACTCGATGGCCTGTACGTTAAGCAAAGAAGTATATGCTACTGTACGGAACACCATAAAGCAGAAACTGGGAGATAAGGCGCAGCAGTATATTGCAGAAATAGTTATTTAATATGGATGGCCCGCGATAAACGGACTGTTTTATTTGTAAGCATTACCAGGTAAGTATGTATCGTCATCAGTGCGCCTAAGATCTTAGTCTCATCATTTCCATTGATAGTATTTACTATCAGTGTTGTTTTATCTCCGGCTATGATAGGTTCTATGGCCGGAAAATCCTGCATTAACTGATCCTCATAATAATTCCAGGCCTGTATTGTTCTTGTCGTAATCCTGACAACAAATTTCCCTAATGCATTCCCTTTGGTAGATTCGAAGCCACCTTCCAGGAGAATTACAGGTAATTCTACATTGTACTGGCTGTATTGTAGTTCCAGTCCTTCAGGGCTCTGCCAGTCGTAGTCACCGGTAAGTGTTTGTACGATCCGCTTCAATTCCCGGATGCGCTTTACCTGCAACTGGGTGGTTTGCTGGTTAAAATGAGTATAGAGCTGTATAAGGGAGTCGATCTTTTCAGCATTATCAAAAAAGTATTCTGATAATTCCTTATTGGACTGTTTGGTGAATGCGGCGAGTAAGTCAGCTAACTGTTCTGTCATGAAATTGGGGTGTGTATTTATGTAGCACTTTCACCTGAAAAGTAACATCCTTACATGGCTCTTCTTAGCTGTTCCATATCACAGCCGTAATAATCTGTAAATGCTTTGTCCAGGCTAAGTCTGCTTTTATATCCTGCCGCAAAGGCTACTTCGGATAAAGTAGTTGATTTCTCCGTCAGTAATTCGAATACCATGATCATTTTTGTCATTTTTATAAAGGCATTGATCTGCATCCCGAAGTTCTTCTGGAATCCTTCACGGAGAACAGGAGTCTCCAGCCCGAACATTTTACCTAGTTCCGGGATGGTATGGTTCCTGTGTGGATAAGCTTCCAGGTAATCAAACAGCTGGCGGAACGCATTGGAGTTTAGTACATCATTAATGAAGTATCGTTGTGACGCATGAGCATCCTGGTAAGCGAAGTTTGTGAAAAGGTCCAGGCAGCAGCGATACAGGAAGCGATGTGCAGGCATTTCTATATGCCGGCAGGTAAGCATCTTCTGGATCAGGAAGTCACAAACGGAATTAATGAAATAAGGTTGCTTGTTAATAGGACCGGTGATATTCGCTGGTTTCTTACTGGCTAACCTGCGCAGGGCGGGATATTCTTTGGCCAGTGTGCGGAGATCTTCTGGTAAGATGTTAATGTGACAGGAAGTGAGTTTTTGCCCATCTTCCATAGGCACTTTGTGCAGGTCTGATACAAGATTAAAGAGGTTACATTCCTTTTCCTCAAGAGAAAAAGAGACATCCTCGTATAGTTCTACATGCACACTTGTTTCATACATGAAATGAAGAGCCCATATCGGACGTGGTGTAAACGGGCATAAAGTCAGATCGGCATTAGCATATGTTTCCTGGATCCAGAATGAAAACGGGCCTATCTGGATATGTTGGCTTAACATATCGCAATGTTCGTCTCTGTCAAAATAGACGCCAGCGTACGGTAAAATAAGCTGGAGGTATTCTTCAGGAATAGCCGCTACGGGTATATAGCTGGGTTCTTCCCTTTCAATGTAAAACAGCTTTTCGGGACTGTTGGATAGCGGTGTTACCATAACAAAGTTGTGTTACGAACGTGGTTATCTTGATACTTATCAGGCTTTTAGGTTAAATTTTCTTCTCGCGGTTATTTTCTTTGTCGATATAAGTTGCATAATAGCATATAAAGTAACATTGTGTTAAAATAATAATATTGGCTGTTCAATTGATCCGGATAAAACTGAGAAAAGGGAGCAGATGCTCCCTGAATTATTCACAGGATTGGTTAATACCATCTTCTGAATTCTCCAATCGGACACTCCTGATAACTTTCATAGCTGGTATTATAAAGATCGTTTACAATCAATGCAAAATGGCCAATTGTATAACACGTATGTCACTATGATAAAAATAATCAATAGCGTTTCCTTATAAGTTAATTCAATGTTAACAGGGAAAAATAAAACGGCTAGTAAGTAAAAGATC
Organism: Chitinophaga oryziterrae; assembly: GCF_009758125.1. GTDB lineage: Bacteria > Bacteroidota > Bacteroidia > Chitinophagales > Chitinophagaceae > Chitinophaga > Chitinophaga oryziterrae. The sequence goes on along the minus strand of NZ_WRXO01000012.1, from coordinate 121,184 downwards.
CCTTCCGGGGGGAAAGGGATCTTTTACTTTAGGGGTTAACGGTGTTTTTGGGGATTTATTTATCGGGGGTTGTTGCCTGGGACGTTGTAGCCTTTTCTTCATGATATTCCTGTTCCGTGTTAATGGCCCAGATATTATCTTTCCCTTCCACACCAGCTATTATATTATCCACTGCTACCATCGCAGTAAGCATAGAGTGGTCTGCATTATTATATTTATGCATGCCATTCCTGCCTACGAGGAACAGGTTGGAGAATTTGTTGATATATTCTTTCACTTCGTCAAAGCGTTCATAAGCACCGAAATAGGCAGGATAGGTTTTTTCCACTCTCAGTACGGTAGAATCCAGTACATCGCTGGCAGATGCCAGTCCTATTTTAGTCAGTTCCCGGATAGCCAATTCGGCAATGTCAGTATCCGGTAATTTCCAGAAGTCATCTGTGTCATTACAGAAGAATTCCATACCTACCCATGCTGTACCGGGATCTTTTACCAGGAAAGGGCTCCAGTTGTTGAAGAGTTGTAACCTGCCCACTTTTACATCTTTCTCCTGTATATAAATCCAGGTATCTTTCAACTGCAGCTCTTTCCATTTACCTGTGTTTTTGTCCTGAGCAGATAAGCGGCGGAGTAAGATCCCAACAGTGATAAAGTCGCGGTATTGCAAACCGGAAGCTATTTCCCTTACATTGGCGGGGACGTCTGCATCCATGTTTGCTACCAGTTCTTTTACCGGCATGGTGCTGAAAAAGTAATCGCCTTTCAGTTCTATTGTTTCGAGGGTATCTTTATTGAATGCTTCAATAGACACTACCTTTTCATTGTTTGTATTTACCTGTACCACATCATGCTGCATGAGGATAATGCCGCCCATCTCTTTCACTTGCCGGGCTACTTCTTCCCATAGTTGTCCCGGACCTAGTTTCGGATACAGGAATTGTTCGATGAGACTGGTTTCTGTATCTTTCTGAGAAATATCCCCCGTATTCTTTTTCTTTTTCAGCGCAGTTTGTACTGCATGCTGAACAGCTTTACGTATACTCACTCCTTTGATGCGTTGCGCGCCCCATTCTGCCGGTATTTCATGGCAGGGAACGCCCCATACCTTTTCTGTATAATCCTTAAAGAAAAGGTTGTAAAGGGTTAGTCCGAAGCGGTTGATCATAAAGTCTTCCAGGCTTTTCTCCGGTTTCCTGGGCGAGGCCTGTGCCTTCAGGTAGGAGATGAGGATAGAGATGGTAGTACCTATACCTAATTTCTGCAGCGTATCAATAGACAGCTGTATGGGGTATGTAAAGAATTTCCGCAGGAAATAGATACGGGACAAGCGTTGCCTTACCAGCATGACCTTATCGGTGTTGCCAGAGGCAATGCTTTGGCCCGGGATAACTTCCCTGCTTTTGTTCTGGTAGGTAATACTGAAGTTAGAATTGCCGGTATCCTGCACTGGCAGAATATTCAGCCACCAGTTCATTACGCGGTCCGACTTTGAGAAGAAGCGATGCCCGCCAATATCCATGCGGTTCCCTTTGTAATTGATCGTTTTGGAGATGCCTCCGATATCTCCGCTCTTTTCCAATATAACGGGAATAATATCAGAACGTTTCAGCAACTCATAAGCGGCAGTTAAACCGGCGGGGCCGGCACCAATAATAATAGCTTTGCGTGGTAATGGAGTTACGGTGTCCTTTCCGGTAAATAATACGGGCTGATCCATAGGGGTTAACCATTTAATGATATTCCAAAGTTAGGGTAGGAGGGCAGAAGCAAAATTAGGAGATGAAGAATAAAAGTTAGGAGATGACATTAGGAAAAACTACTGCCATAAAAACTTTCTGTATCGCTGACCATACGTGAAATATCGTTATAGCCAATGGTTTTTGCTATCAGTGAAAGAGGAAATGCTTTTGATTGTATGCGATTATAGATGAACATCATTTTCGTCATATGTGAGAAGTCTTCTACGCTGATAGCAAAGAGTTGCAGGAAGCCATTTGCCAGTTGTTCGGCTGGAATATTAAATATATATGCGAGTTCTGGTATCGTATGTTGTTTGTGAGGATAATTTTCGATGTACTGAAATAACTGGTGATAAGCTGCTCCGTTCATTACCGTTGAAAACAGGATGGGCTTGGTGGCCGCAGACTGTTGCTGTGCGATATTGAGTAAAAGATCTATGCAACAGCGATGGAGGAAATGTTGGGCCCTGATCCCGGTATAGTTGCAAGTCAGTATTTGTTTGATCAATGACTCACAGACGGGATTGATGTGATAAGGATGGATATTAACAGGCCCCGTAGTATTACTTTTTTGTGCCAGGAATTGCAGTCCGGGATACTGCTGTACCAGACCGGAAATAGCTGCCGGTTTGATGTTGATATGGAGGGACAGCACCTTTTTGCTATTAGCCATGGGGATCTTGTGAAGTCCCGGCTGAAGATTGAACAGGTTACATTCCCGTTCCTCCAGCAGGTATCCCGGTTCCTGCCGGAATTGGGCCTGAAGGCTGTCTTCGAACATGAAATGCAGGGTGTGAATGGGTATTGGTACAAACGGACGCAATACGATATCCTTCTTTGAAAAGATATCATTTATCCATACCGAAAATGCAGGCAGTTGAATATGCTGGGAAAGTATATCACATTCTGCATCATGCCGGAAGTAAATTCCTGCTTCGGGAATTAACAGATTATGGAGCTCTGAATTCAGATTACCGGGGTCCATGTATGTATGGCGGGTTCTTTCGAGGAATAATAATTTGTTCACTTTATATTTTGAGGAATACATCTTCTACAAGGTTTTACCAGGAGGGGGCTTGTTTACCAACAAAACGAAGCTAGGAAATTCATCTGTTTAATTAGTTAATGATCAGTTAATTAATTGAATTTCTTTGTATTACAGATATAGGGTTAATGAGAATGATGATTTTACCGGGAGTGGATATGCAGGTCCTTTATTTCAAAAAATGTGTTGGTTTCTGTTTCCCTTAATATGTCAATGCATTTATTTTTCACTATATGGACCAGGTATTTTTCAATATTGTCTTCTAAAATAATCTGATGAAGTCTGTTATTCCAGAGGGAAATAAAGATTTCCTGAACTATATACCGGGCGCCTTCATCATCCTTTAACATCCCATATGCCAGTTTATTTAAAGAGATACAATGCAGATTGTAAATTATTTTAAATGCAATGCCAGCATGATCCTTGTCAGATTTAAGCGCATTAATCAGTCTTATGTCCGGTATTTGATCTATTGCAAATTTTGGTTTCATATTGGCTCTTTAGATATCAAAAATATCGATGGAATTCAAATATGAAATTAGGTTAATCGCTTGCATACTTTTGTTAACAAGTGGTTATTGATTTACCGGATCTCCTAACTTTTGTATCACAAGGCCAACCTACATTTGATATTGAATACCCACTCCCCAAATTAAAATACATCACCATGAGAAGATTTTGGGTTTTATTACCACTGATAGCGCTTTCAGGTTGTTTGGCGCGTAACCGTGAAGAGACGGGAAAGGAAGGGAAACCATTGCCGATATTCAGCCTGCTGCTGGCTGATAGCACTACTTATTTTACTACCCGTAGTATTCCTGCCGGTAAGCCTGTTGTGTTGTTCTATTTTGGAACTCATTGCCCGTATTCACATGCGCAGATGGAAGAGATCGTAAGTGAAATGGATAAGATGAAGGATATTCGGTTTTATCTGATTACAACTGCGCCTTTCAATGAAATGAAAGCATTCTGTAAACAGTATGCATTGAATGAATATCCCAATGTTACAGTCGGAAGAGATTATACTGAGTTCTTTAGCAATTATTATGAAGCCCGCGGGGTACCCTTTACGGCTATTTACAGGAAGAACAAGATCCTGCACGAAGCATTTATCGGAAAGATAAGTGCAGGCGAAATTATAGAAAGCACAGAATGATATAAAAAAAGCTCCACTCTTACGGGTGGAGCTTTTTTATATTCAGGGAGACTACTCTTTCTTAGTGGCTTCACTTATGATATATCCCATAAATAAGAACGCAAAGGATGTCATGACGATGATAGGGAATAACTGGAACCGTAGTGCTATAGGTGATGCAAATACACTAAATCCAAAATTCACCAGCCACAGGCATACTACCAGCAGCAATCCCTTCCCCATCAGCTTATGCTGTTTATATCCTTCCAGTACCAGGAAACTGATCATACCCAGGAAGAAGATCACATTCATTGTTCCTACCAGAATGGGATAGAAATCGAGGATATTTACTTTGAAGTCTTTAAATACTGTTGTTATTTTATTGCTCTTGTAATCGAACCACTTTTGTGCGATCGGATGTACACTATCTACGCCTGTACTGTAGCTTTCCAGGAATTCTACCGGAGGCGCATAATATTTCAATGCATTGGGGAACAGATAATATTGAAAGAAGGCTGCGGGGTATGTCTTTATCAGGAACGTGCCATAGTCTTTGTACAGTGGGGCTACCGTAGCCCAGCGTTTCATTTCCGGGGCAGTGGAATCCTTTTTAAACTGTTGTTGCATGTACATGCGTAAGGGAGCGGAAGGCGTCCACATATAGATCGTACTGGCAACAAGGTCTTCTTCGGGATGCATGCGGTTATTACGGGTGCTGTCGAAATAATCGCGGACCATCTTATCTATCTTTTGGAATCTTGCAGGTGTAGGTTTGCGTTTGGCAGGCGGGACAAACTTATACGCATACATCGCATTATTGGCCATTTGCCAGCCGGTGAATGGGGTGAATTGTTTGAAGCCTGCCAGCTCTTTGTATTTGTTCGTGTTATAGTTTATGAAGCTGCCGATCAATAGTACGCAGAGTGCCAGTCCGGCCAGTTTTAACGGGTAACGTCTTTTAGATAACAGGAAAGCCACAGCCGCTATCATCGGGTAAAACAATGCATTATACCTGATCGTGAAGGCGAGGAATAACACCAGGCTATGGAATACCATCAGTTTTGTGGAAGGCCTGTAAATGATCCATAACAGAGAGGTAAACCACATGATACTTAGTGAAAGAAAGAGTGTATCGCTGGATACGTAATTGGCCAGGTACAGGAATACCGGGTTAAAAAGCATAAAGCCGAATAAGCCGATTTTGGTGAGTTTTGCCGGGTTGTAAAAATAGAATAAGGTATATACCAGCGATAGTACACTGGATTGCAACAGCACATACTGGAACACGACCAGTGCTGTATCTGAATGAGTGAATACACTGAACAGCCGCAGGAACATGGAATAACCTACAGGATAAGTATTGATGTCCAGGTTCAGATAAGCGGTTTCCATGTAAGCATAGGAATCACCATTGATATAACTGGCAAAGGGATACCAGTATTTGAAGAACAGCAGTTGGACTATGACACCAATGATGGCAGTCCACATATAGGGCCTGTTCTCCTGCACTTTGAATATGTAATCTTTCAGGGAGATGTTGGCCGTAGTCTCCGGAGCACCGCTTGTTTTTTCTTCGTGGTATTCCTGTTCTGTATTGATCGACCAGATATTTTCCTTGGTAGTAACGCCGGCAGCGATATTGTCTACAGCTACCATAGCGGTCAGCATAGAGTGGTCCGCGTTATTGTATTTATGCATCCCGTTCCGGCCAACCAGGAAGAGGTTGTCTATCTGATCCGTGAATTGTCTTATTTCGTCAAAGCGTTCGTAAGCGCCAAAGTAAGCGGGGTATGTTTTTTCTACTCTTAATACGGTACTGTCGAGTACATCTTCTGCTTCTGCCAGTCCTATTTTTTGTAATTCCTCTATGGCGAGTGCCGCAATTTTATCGTCGGATAATTTCCAGAAAGCATCCGTTTCATTGCAGAAGAATTCCATACCTACCCATACGGTATCGGGGTCGTTTACCATGTAAGGGCTCCAGTTGTTGAAGAGTTGTAATCGTCCTACGGTCACTTCTTTTTCCTGGATATAGATCCAGGTATCTTCCATATCCTTATGTGTTAAACGTTTCAGGAGCACACCTACGGTGATGAAATCGCGGTATTGAAGTCCTGCGGCTATTTCCTGTACATCTGCAGGAACGCTGCCTTGTATGCCGGCCACTAATTCTTTTACGGGCATAGTGCTGAAGAAGTAATCACCTTCCAGTAGTATTTCTTCGCCTGTTTGTTTATTGACAGCGGTGATAGCAGTAACCTTGTTATTATAGGTATGGATCTGTTTCACTTCGTGATGCATGTGTATGGTAGCCCCCATTTCCTGGACCTGCCGGGCTACTTCTACCCATAACTGTCCCGGGCCGAACTTCGGATACAGGAACTGTTCTATCAGGCTTGTTTCAGTATCTTTCTGAGAGATATCCCCTGTTTTCTTTTTCTTCGTTAATTCCTGCAGGGCATGTTGGATCGCTTTTGTTATACTAACTCCTTTGATCCTTTGGGCGCCCCATTCTGCGGATATTTCATTGCAGGGAACTCCCCATACTTTCTCCGTATAATCTTTAAAGAAGAGGTTATATAATGTTTTGCCGAAACGGTTGATCATAAAATCTTCCAGGCTCTTTTCCGGCTGACGCGGGAATAATTGTGCCTGCAGATAGGAGAAGAGGATGGAGATCGTTCTGCCTATTCCTAATTTCCTGAGTGTTTCTATTGATAGTGTAATAGGGTATGTAAAGAATTTACGCAGGAAATATATTCTTGAAAGGCGTTTCCTTACCAGCATTACTTTATCGCCGTCCTGCGGAGTGCTGTCCGCATTTACTTCCCTGGATTTATTCTGATATTGGATCGTAAAGGGCTTATCTGCTCCCTGTTGTATAGGAAGGATATTCAGCCACCAGTTCATTACTCTGTCGGACTTGGAAAAGAAACGGTGTCCGCCGATGTCCATACGATTACCCTTATAATTAATTGTTTTGGAGATCCCTCCGATGTCTCCGCTTTTTTCCAGTATGATGGGGGTAACATTGGTGCGTTTCAGCAGTTCATAGGCAGCTGTGAGACCTGCCGGACCTGCGCCAATAATAATGGCTTTCTTATTGGATGTGTTCATAATTGTGGGTTACTCATTGGGGGTTGAGGTATCAGATCTTTTCAAAGTTAACGGCCGGTGCAGGAAATAACTTAGGAGATAGGGAGAGAAACTTAGGAGACAGCAATTGCTATTTTGGAGAAATGGATATTAATAAAGCAAACTAACTACCAGTATAACAGTTACACTAAGAGAAAACATATACCATAAATTATTACGGCTGGGGGGAAGACGGAATATACTTTCTACAGGCCGGGGACGGGCCAGAAACTCTTTTACATCGGGGGTGTTCAGAATATTCCTGGTTTCCTGCCATATTTCGAATGCTTCGGGGTCTTCCTGGATAATACGGCTGAGGTAGGCCTGGTCCTGATCACTGATCACTCCCGCTAACTCTTCGAGTGCAAGATGATGTATCAGTTCTTTTTGTGTACTCATGGTAACTATCAATTGCCATGAGCGCACAAAAGTAACACACGCTATATTACTTTTTTGAGACGGGTACGGATAACCTTGAGTGCACGGCTCACCTGGTTCTTTACTACCTGGGGTTTGATGTTCATGTTATGGGCAATTTCCTTATGACTCATATCTTCTATATACAGCAATTCAAATGCCTTGCGGCATGCAGGAGCACTGATAGAAGCCATGGCCTGTCTTATCTGATTATATATTTCTTTGTTCTCCAGTACATAATTGACAGTCGCTTCCCTGGATACATATAGTGTATGACGAACAAACCTCTTTGCCACTTCGTTTTTGCGGCATTTATAAGCGTATTGCAGATGAACTGCTTTGAGGAGATAATGTTTTAATGGAATTGATATCGACAAGGTCTCCCTTCTTTGCCATAAAGAAGCGAAAATTTCCTGTACCATATCTTCTGCCTCTGTATAGGAACGGACCTTGTAATAGGCCTCCATCAGTAACAGCGGCTGGTAAAGATTATACATTGCAGTAAAAGCGCTCTCCTGACCGGCTTTTATACCCTGCAACATTTCTTCATCATTTGTGTATAGCATAGCTTTAACCCCCTTCTATATTACATGACAATGTATAAACCAAAGCTATCGGTTTAAAAATTGCGAGAAGTTAATTTGAAGTTAATGTAGCAAAAAAGGCCGGGAGTAGGACTATTATAAGATCAACCCCCGGCGCTTGCCGGGGGCTGTAGCTAAAATGATAATTTTATTTCCATGTGTTCTCTCCGCTCTTCATCTTGTCCAGTGCGGTCTGGAAGGTCTGTTTAGCGTTATCAGGCGCCAGGTTCAGTGCTTTCTGTTCCCAGGAGATCGCCTCGTCTTTCTGACCTAATTTATACAGCAGGTTCGCATAGGTATCCATGAAATTGGGATCTTCCTGCTGCTGCACACTGCGTTTGCTCCAGGAGAGCGCAGATGTAAGAATACCCTTGTCAGATACATTCTCGAATACTGTCCAGGCAAAGCTGTTCAATTCATTGGGCGATACACGTGCGCCATATTTCTCTACATAAGGGGCCGCGGTGGCCGCAAAATTTGGCCAGTCATTCCTGTTTAGGAAATGGATGGTTTTAGCACGCCAGACGATCTCTTCACCGGGAGCGCCATATTTGCCCACTACGGATTTCTCCAGCGCGTTCCAGTCGGGGTTAGCATCCTTACCTGTTACATAAGGCGCGATATCTTCTGCGAAGATGATCCCCATTACCTTATTTACTGCCTGATGAACCCCCAGCACCTTGTCTACTTTTTCCGGTTGTTTCAGGAATATCTGGAAGCCGGCATCCTTGCTGCTACGGGTAAACTGCTGGATAAAGGTGAGGTTGGTCCTGTTGAACGGGTCCTGTAAGCCGGTGATATAATCATTGGCTATCATGGACGCATTGGCTTTATCGTTTACACGAACGGCCATCATGGCAAGATCGCGCAGGAACTCAGGATCTTTCTTACCCTGTTTGTATTGCTGTAAAAGGGTGGCATATTGCAGATCAGGGTTAGCGGTATCTGCGGTTTTGGCTTTGAAGCCATTCCAGGCAAAGCTTTCTGCGGCCGGTACCAGTGAACGGTGTATCTGGCGTAATTTCTCCGCAGGGATTTTGATCACTTCACGGTCGTAGGTCATCATCCCGTTTTCTTCTGTTTCCACATCGAATGGTTCAGTGTAGATAGAACCGGACAATCCTTCTTCTTCAAATACTTTCAGGTGTTTGAGCATGAACTCATACTTGCGGGAAAAATCTGCTGCCTGTACCTGGATATAACCCCATCCGTCAGCGGCATTCCACTGATGGTTAGGTGTTATCACACGTACGCCGCCCCATTCACCGAGTACTCTTGCCTTGCCGGGAAGGGCAGGTGCTATACCCGGACCAGGATAATCATGTATATCGGTTAAATCACTGCTGGCCCATTTATCCATTGGGTTCTGCGGAGAGCCACGGTCGTAGTTTTCCCCGGTATGACCATCGATAATACGGGAAGGGTCGGCGTTTTTCATCCATTCAGTCAGGCGTTTCTGGTCGTAACGGGCCCAGCCTTCATTGAACAGTACCCATACTACGATAGAAGGGTAGTTATGCAGTTGTGCGATATTCTCTTTGTTCTCTTTTTCAAACTCTTCATGCGCATCAGGGCCATCACCGGCGCAGGTCACCATATCCTGCCATACCAGCATACCGATATGGTCAGCATGATAGTACCAACGGGCTGGTTCCAGCTTGATGTGCTTACGGATGGTATTGTAACCCATATTCCTGATAGCCAGGATGTCGAATTTCAGCGCTTCTTCCGTAGGAGCTGTATAAAGTCCTTCCGGCCAGAAACCCTGGTCTAAAACGCCTAAATTGAAGGTATATTTATTATTCAGGAAGATCCGGTCGATCCCCTGATCATCTTTCTTAATTTCTATTTTACGCATCCCGAAGTAGCTGCCTACAGTATCCACTACCTTGCCTTTGTAGAGCAGGCGTACATTCAGATTGTACAGGTAAGGGTCTTCCGGGCTCCACAGGTGAGCGCTGGCTACAGGCAGCAGGAGGTTCGTACCTGGTTTGCCTTTAATGGAACTGCCATTGGATGCGACCGCTTCAATAGTATAATCTTTTGCATTACCGGTCGTATTCACCACCAGGCGCAAATGATTACTATCAATGGAAGGTGTCATCACCAGACCTTCAATATGCGCAGCGGGAACAGTTTCCAGCCATACCGTCTGCCAGATACCGCTGCTGGCGGTGTACATGATGTTCTGAGGCTGTAATACCTGCTTGCCATGCGGGTTAGGTCCCTGGTCGGTAGGGTCCCATACCCTTACCAGCAGTTCGTTATTGCCAGCCTTCAGGGCTTCCGTGATATCAATAGAGAAGTGCTGGTAACCACCGGTGTGGCCGCCCACTTCTTTGCCGTTTACATATACAGTGGCCTGGAAATCAACTGCACCGAAATGTAATAAGGTGCGTTTATCACTCTTATTAATAGTGATGGTACGCTTGTACCACAGGTACTGGTTGGGTAATAAGGTTTTCTTTACACCGGACAGAGCAGACTCAATGGGAAAAGGAACCAGGATCTGACCATCAAATTCGTGCGGCATAGCCGGACCTTTAGGCATAATAGCATATTCCCAGAGGCCGTTCAGGTTTTTCCATTCATTACGTACCATCTGGGGACGAGGGTAGTCCGGTAGTACATTGTCCGGGTTCACATCTTTGGCCCAGCGGGTTTGTATCCCAACAGGTTGCATTTTCCATGCTGTTTGGGCATAGGAATGTAGCTGAGGGGCACATAAAACCGTCGCTATTGCAAGGGCCTTCTTGATTTTGTTCATGGTGGATTTTGTTGTTTTGCGAATAAGTGTAGTTGCAGTAAATGCAGAATAGTAACATCAGAATATCCTTATTCTCCTAAAATTATTCCCTATCTCCTATGTAGTTTCCCTTGCAGCAATTTTACCTTCGAATGTATCAGCGCAAAGACCCGTGCCTCAGAATTTCTTGTTACCCAAAGAATAAGACCCACATATGGATACTACAAAAAAAACGGCCGTCATTATTGGTGCCGGTCCTGCAGGTTTGACTGCTGCCTACGAGATGTTAAAACGTACTGATATACTGCCCGTTATCCTGGAAAAGAGCGATGATATCGGTGGGATCTCCAAAACAATCAATTATAAGGGCAATCGTATGGACATCGGCGGTCACCGGTTCTTTTCCAAATCGGACAGGGTAATGAACTGGTGGATGAATATTATGCCTCCCCAACAGGAAGCAGGGTCGTCTTTTACTATTAATTATCAGAATAAATCCAGGGAAGTAAATGCGGACAGCACTCCGCAGGACGGCGATAAAGTAATGCTGGTAAGGAAACGCCTTTCAAGAATATATTTCCTGCGTAAATTCTTTACATACCCTATTACACTATCAATAGAAACCCTGCGCAAACTTGGCGTATTCAGGACCTTCGCAATTCTTTTCTCTTACCTGAAAGCACAATTATTCCCCCGTAAACCCGAAAAGAGCCTGGAAGATTTTATGATCAACCGGTTCGGACTAACACTATATAACCTCTTCTTTAAAGATTATACGGAAAAAGTATGGGGAGTTCCCTGTCACGAAATCCCTGCAGAATGGGGCGCCCAAAGGATCAAAGGAGTTAGTATAACAAAAGCGATTCAACACGCTCTGCAGGAATTAACGAAGAAAAAGAAAACAGGGGATATCTCTCAGAAAGATACCGAAACAAGCCTGATAGAACAGTTCTTGTATCCAAAGTTCGGGCCGGGACAATTATGGGAAGAAGTAGCCCGGCAGGTGCAGGAAATGGGTGGTATCATCCACATGCATCATGATGTAAAATATATCCTTGCAGAAGAGAATAAGGTAACAGCCGTCACTGCTGTTAATAAACAAACGAACGAAGCTCTTCACCTGGATGGGGATTATTTCTTCAGTACCATGCCGGTGAAAGAACTGATTGCCGGAATTGCCGGTCCTGTGCCGCTCAATGTGAAAGAAATCGCATCCGGATTACAATACCGTGATTTCATTACCGTAGGTATTCTGCTTAAACGCCTTTCTTACCTGGACAAACATACCGGTGAATGGAAAGCACTCTCCCTGGAAGATACCTGGATCTATATACAGGAGAAGGAAGTAACCGTTGGACGGCTACAACTCTTCAACAACTGGAGCCCTTACCTGGTAAATGACCCGGATACCATATGGGTGGGAATGGAATACTTCTGCAATGAAACAGATGCTTTCTGGAAACTGCCTGATGAAGAAATTTCAGCACTGGCCATCGCGGAACTGGAAAAAATAGGATTGGCTACTGTTGAAAATGTGCTGGACAGTACGGTGTTAAGAGTAGAAAAAACATATCCTGCTTACTTTGGCGCTTATGAACATTTTGATAAAGTAAAAGCATATACAGATACCCTGGAAAACCTTTTCCTGGTTGGCCGCAACGGGATGCATAAATATAATAATGCAGACCACTCCATGCTGACTGCCATGGTTGCTGTGGATAATATCGCTGCCGGTATCACTTCCAAAGAGAATATCTGGGCTATCAATACAGAACAGGAATACCATGAAGAGAAGGCTGTAACTGACACACCTGTTGCAATACCGGCGAGTCAGGTACAGCCTTCCTTTAAGGATTATTTATTACATAATCCACTGAACAGGGCATTGCTCTGGGTAGGCGGTATCGGTATCCTGTCGCTGTTCATCATATTTAAATACATGTATCCTCATGCAGGATTTATTGACGGGGATTCTTACGTATACCTTGAATCTGCATACCTGAATCTAAATATTAACACCTATCCTGTAGGCTACTCGAAGTTCCTGCGTATCTTCAGTACGTTCACGCATTCGGATGTGGCGCTGGTCCTCTTTCAGTATCTGTTACTGCAATTCAGCGCTTTGTACTTCTTCTTTACCCTGCGCTATTTTTATAAGCCGGGCAAACTGGTCAGCATCCTGTTGTTTGCCTGCCTGGCGGGTAATCCCGTATTCCTCTACATGAGTAATTATATTTCCAGTGATGCGCTTTTCCTTTCCCTGAGTTTACTCTGGTTCACCACATTATTATGGATACTGCAAAAGCCAACTCCAAGGTTGATTGCCATTCATGCGCTGTTACTATTGATGGCTTTCACCGTGCGGTACAATGCCTTGTTTTATCCATTGATAGCTACGCTGGCTTTCATCCTGTCGCGCCAGCGTATTCTCGTGAAAGTGACCGGTATTGCGGCCAGCTTCCTGGTAATAGCAGGGTTTATGTACCATACCAGTAACCAGTATAACAGGTTAACAGGCATCCGCCAGTTTTCTCCTTTCAGTGGATGGCAGATGGCTAATAATGCACTCTATGCTTACCGGTATGTAAAAGATAAAAAAGATAAACCACTGCCTTCCCGGTTCAAAGAACTGGATGGTATGGTGCGTACTTATTTCGATTCTACAAAGGACGTACGGAAACATCCTCAGGAATTATTCCAGGCTAATACCTGGTACATGTGGGACCCTCAGTCGCCTTTACAGATATACATGCAGCACCGGTTCATAAAGGATTCTTCCGCCAGTATCTTAAAACGCTGGGCAACGGTGGGGCCTTTGTATGCGGATTATGGCGCTTACCTGATCAAACAATATCCAAAGCAATTCGCAGAGTATTATTTAATGCCTAATGCGTTGAAGTATTATGTGCCCCCGGTAGAATTCCTGGACACTTACAATATGGGGAAAGATAGTGTAGCGCCCATTGCGGAGTTCTGGTTTGGATATAAAAGCAGGAAAGTAACGACCATCTTTAAAGACCTGAAAGTATCCGCACTGGATTTTTATCCTGTTACTGCTGCGGTATTGAATATCTTATTTGTATTAGGTGTGATAGGATTTGTTGTACTGAAAGGAATCAGGACATATCCACTGCTTTCTGTAACGCTATTACTGGTAACTACCTTATGGATCGTGAATTTTGGATTTAGCATTTTCGCTTCTTCCATAGCATTGCGTTTCCAGTTGTTCCCCTTACTTGTTTCATTCGCTTTCGGATTGCTGCTGTTGGAATATGTATGGAAAGCGGCAATGACTGAAGAAAAATAGTTTTTCAAAATAACCAAGGCGAACCATGACAATTAAACAACCTTTACTACCCCGTGAATTCAGGCAATACATATGGCATAACAGGGAGAATAAAATCTCCCTGTTATTGTCGGTTGCCGCTGCTTTCATCCTGTTTTTCATCTTTAAAAAGTTATACCCGTTCCCTAATTTCCTGCCCGACTCCTATTCCTATTTGGATGCGGCATTTAATAATGTCAATATTAATATGTGGCCGGTAGGGTATTCGAAGTTCCTGCGGTTTATCAGTGTGTTCAACCGCTCAGATACAGGGATGGCGCTGGTGCAGTATTTATTGTTGCAGGCCAGTATCCTGTTTTTCCTGTTCAGTGTCCGTTATTTATTAGAACCCGGGAAATGGGTGATGCGGGTATTATTTTTTCTGCTCGTATTAAATCCTCTCTGGTTTTATATCAGCAACTTTGTTTCCAGTGATGCCTTATTTGCTGCTTTAAGTGTGTTATGGTTAACCAGTTTATTATGGCTGTTGTACCTGCCGAATCTGCGTATGCTGATCCTGCATGCACTGGTGCTGGGTTTCGTATTCTCCGTAAGATATAATGCGCTGTATTATCCTTTCATTAGTATCCTGGCTATCCTGATGACAAAGGGAACTGTTAAACTAAAACTCCTCTCTTTAGTTATTATCCTGTTGCCTGTATCATGGTTTATCACCTATACTACTTTAAAATTCGGGGAAAAAACAGGAGTGGCACAGTTCTCTGCTTTTGGCGGATGGCAGATGGGCAGTAATGCACTGTTCATGTATGCACATGTGCCGGTGACCGACAGGAAACCTGTGCCTGAGCAATTCAAAAAACTGCATGGGATTACACTTAAACATATGGACTCCCTGCAGCATGTAAAAATACGTCCGGATAATGAGTTGGGGATTTACTATCTGTGGGATGAAAAAGCGCCACTGAAAGTATATCTGGCGCAGAAATATAAGAAGGACAGCACTACGCCTTATCTGAAGAGATGGTCCGGTGTAGCGCCGTTATACGGAAAATATGGGTCTTATCTGATTGGTCAGTACCCGGCCGCTTTTGCCCGTTATTACCTGTTGCCTAACCTGTTGAATTATTATTCCCCTTCTCCTGAATTCCTGGCAATAGATAATATGGGAAAAGATTCAGTAGATCAGATGGCAGTGGTATGGTTCGGATATAAAACGAATAAAGTGAAGTCGCTGTCTAAAGACAGGAAAATACAGTTAACAGAATTTTTTCCGCCAATCCTGGCAATGATCAATATCATTTTCTTCCTGAGCTTTTTAGGTTTCCTGTTCCTGGGAGGCTTTGCCAGAATAAGTATCTATTACAGAAAGGCTTTGATCATTATGCTGCTGGTATGGATATCCAATCTTGTATTTAGTGTGGTGGCCTCGCCTATCGTATTACGCTACCAGGCATTCCCTTTCATTATTACACTTGCTTTTGGTGGATTGTTACTGGGATATGTAGTGAAAGAGAGTTTTGTCCCTAAAGAAGATTTTGCCACCCGTATCCCGGGCGAAGCCGGGATCGGATGACAAGAGTTTTGGGGGAAACATCAAGGGGATAAAAAAAATTGTGTCTTTATAACGTCACTTACAAGGGATAAAATAAGTGTGTGGACTTTAAATTGCATTACTTTGAAAAAGGTAACATCCACACACTTATTTTTCCTTTTTCATTTCTTCCAGGGCTACTTTTATAGCAGGCTTATCT
Source organism: Chitinophaga oryziterrae (assembly GCF_009758125.1). Taxonomy (GTDB): domain Bacteria; phylum Bacteroidota; class Bacteroidia; order Chitinophagales; family Chitinophagaceae; genus Chitinophaga; species Chitinophaga oryziterrae. Next base: position 105,346 of record NZ_WRXO01000012.1, on the reverse strand, counting down.
TTTTCAGCTACCATTGCCAGTGCTTTTTCTTCCCATTCGATCGCTTCTTTTTTCTTGCCCAGCTTATAAAGCCGGTCGGCATTCGCACTCACAAATGCCCCGAAAATATTCAGCTCACTGGCAGATACCCTTTCTCCGTATTTTAGGATATAAGGTACGATGGCAGCAGAAAAGTTATTCCAGTCGTTATTGTTGAGGCTATGTATAGCCCTGGCTCTCAGGTAGATTTCCTCTCCGGGATCGCCATATAGTGTGGTAATATGTTTTTCGAACATTGTCCAGTTGGGGGTATTGCCCTGGCTGGTAAGGAAAGGCATGATCTCATCCCTGAAAATGATGTTCATCACCTTTTGTTCTGCCTGACCTTGTCCTGATACAGCATCAATCCTTTCCCTGTTTTTAAGAAAGAACTGGAATCCCGGGTCTGTTACACTATTGGTAAACTGACCGATGAACTTAAGATTCGCACGTGTATACAGATCGGGAGTTGTCCTGATAAAATCCCCACTCAGCCTGGACGCATTCACTTTGTCGTTGACCCTTACCGCCATTTGTGCCAGGGAACGGATGAATTCAGGATCTTTTTTGCCCTGTTTATATTGTGCCAGTAGTGCTGCGTATTGATTATCCGGGTTGGCGGTATCGGCCAGTTGTAGCTGCAATTGATCTGCATAACTATTTGCATTCGGTTGCAAAGCGCTATGGATCTGTCGCATTTTCTCAGAAGGGATTTTGATAACTTCTCTGTCATAAGTAATCAGTCCGTTTTCTTCTGTTTCCACATCAAAGGGCTGGGTATAAATAGCACCGGAGAGTCCTTCTTCCTCATACAATGCCAGGTGCCGGAGCATGAAGGCATACTTGCTGGCGAAGCCCGCTGCGGATACCTGGATATAACCCCAGCCTTCGGCAGGGTTCCACTGATGGGAAGGAGTGGCCACTCTTACGCCGCCCCATTCTCCCAGCACTCTTGCCTTGCCGGGAAGTGCAGGGGCCAGCCCCGGGCCCGGATATTCATGCACGTCTGTAAGGTCGCTGCCGGCCCATTTGTCGTTAGGGTTTTCCGGAGAGCCACGGTCATAGTTCTCTCCGGAATGGCCGTCTACCAGTCGGGATGGGTCTGCTTTTTTTAATGCTTTGGTCAGGTCTTCCTGGTTGTACCTTGCCCAGCCTTCATTAAAAAGGACCCATACCACAATAGACGGGTGATTATACAATTGGGAGATATTCTCTTTGTTCTCTTTTTCAAATTCCTCCTGGGCTTCCCTGCTGCCATTGGCGCAGGTGACCATATCCTGCCATACCAGTACACCCAGTTTATCTGCATAGTAATACCAGCGGTCGGGTTCTATTTTAATATGCTTGCGGATAGTATTAAATCCCATGTTCCGGATAGCCCTGATATCGAACTGCAGGGCATCATCGGTAGGAGCGGTATAAAGTCCGTCCGGCCAGAAGCCCTGGTCCAGTACTCCCAGGTGGAAAGTATATTGATTGTTTAGATATAGCCTTTCATTTTGCACACTGATTTTCCGCATACCGAAATAGCTGCCAATGGTATCTGTTACTTTCCCTTTATATAATAAACGCACAGAGAGGTTGTATAAAAAGGGATCATTGGGGCTCCAGTAATGGGCATTGGAAACTGGTAGTATTAAAGTGCTGTTTACATTCCCTTTTACGGAACTGCCATTGGAGGCAATCGCTTCGATGGTATAATCTTTTGTGGTGCCGGTGGCATTTACTTTTATACGCAGTTGCCCGCTGTCAATATCCGGTGTCAGCTGTACATTACTGATATGGGCAGCGGGGACTGTTTCGAGCCATACCGTCTGCCATATGCCACTGCTGGCAGTATAGTTGATATTCTGAGGCTGCAATACCTGTTTGCCATGTGGATTAGGTCCTTCATCGGTAGGGTCATATACGCTCACTACAAGATCATTGTATTCCTGTTGCAGGGCATCTGTAACATCCAGGGAAAATTGCTGATAACCGCCCGTGTGTGCACCGATTTCTTTACCATTGATATAGACGGTCGCCTGCCAGTCTACGGCTCCAAAATGCAGCAAAATGCGCTCATCTTTCTGCACCGCATGTTTGATCAGTGTTTTTTTATACCAGAGCAGTTGTGTGGGCAGCAATGCTCTTTTCACACCTGATAAGGCAGACTCAATAGGGTAAGGAACGATGATGGTCCCATCGTATTGTTTGGGGGCAGTGGCTGTTTTATCAGTGATAGCATAATCCCAGAGGCCGTTCAGGTTTTCCCATTGCTCACGGACCATTTGCGGGCGGGGATATTCGGGAAGCGGGTGTGCCGGATCTACCTGTGCAGCCCAGCGGGTTTGCATGGAAGACTGTGCAGATGCTATCAGGGGTAACAGGCAACAGAGGCCGAGTAAGATTCTCATGGCTATATTTTGGGTGAGATAAAGTAGCCTAAAGACGGAATATAATTGTTAGGAGATAGCGAATAAATAATTCGCTATCTCCTAAGTGCTGCAAAGCGTAGTAGGTCTACTTTTACAGATGTAAATTTCCCCAGTATGAAGTTGTTAACCGTATTGATATTAATGATTGGTTTGTCAGGCTGTTTTGCTAAAGAGCGTACTACAACCGGAGAATGGGTGGGTACTAAAATGCCGGCGTTTAATTTGTTGCTCAGTGATAGTACTACCTATTTAAGTACACAGAACATTCCTGCCGGAAAACCTGTACTATTCTTTTATTTTGCTACTTATTGTCCTTACTGTCGTGCGCAGCTGGAAGATATCATTAAAGACATCAATAAATTTAAGGATACCCATATTTATATGGTGACCAACTCTCCCTATTCAGAAGTAAAAGACTATATGAAAGAGTTTAAGCTGGATAAATATCCTAATATTACTATGAATCTGGATTATAAGAATTTCTTTATTGATTCTTTTAAAGTAAAAGGAGTTCCTTTCATGGCAGTGTATAACGGAGATAAAAAATTGCAGGAAACGTTTTCAGGCAAAGTGCCCACCAGCGATCTACTGAGTAATCTCGACAACTGATACTTGTGCATTGATCTTCTTTAGCTGAGCTATTGGGATTTTCATCACTTTCCGGTCGTATGTCATTAACCCGTTCTCCTCAGATTCGATATCATAAGGCTGGGTATAGATAGAACCCGAGAGCCCGTCTTTTTCATAGCGGCATAACTTGCGGATCATATATGCATATTGACTGGCGAATTCAGTTGCGGGAACATCCAGGTATCCCCAGCTTTTGGAAGCACTCCACTGGTGACCAGGGGTGCTTACGCGTACGCCACCCCATTCCCCCAGCACACTGGCTTTGCCGGGTAAAGTGGGTGCCAGCCCGGGACCCGGATAACGGTGTATATCTGCAATATCGCTGCCGATCCACATATCTCTTAATAAAGGGGGCGCATCTTCATCCATATTCTCCCCTGAATGCCCGTTCACCAGCCGGGAAGGATCTAATTCTTTTACATATCCGGTCAGTCTTTTCTGATCATATCTTCCCCATCCCTCATTAAAAAGTACCCACATTACAATAGAGGGGAAGTTATGCAACTGTAATATATTATCCTCATTTTCCGATTCAAATTCAGCTGCTGAAAAAGCAGAATAACTGGCGCAGGTAATCATATCCTGCCATACCAGCATGCCTAATTTATCTGCATAATAGTACCAGCGGTCAGGCTCTACTTTCACATGTTTCCGGATGGTGTTAAATCCCATGTCTTTGATCGTTTGTATATCAAACTGCATTGCGCTGTCTGTTGGCGCGGTATATAATCCTTCCGGCCAGTAACCCTGGTCCAGCACTCCCAGATGAAACAGGTATTTATTATTGAGATATAACCTTTCATTTTTTACTGAGATTTTCCGCATCCCAAAATAACTGTACACGGTATCTATCACCTTGCCTTTATATAATAATCTTACAGAGAGATTATATAAAAAAGGATCGTCGGGACTCCATAGGTGAGGGTTCTCCACCGGTAATTCCAGTAAAGCTCCCGGGGCACCGGTAATAGTAGAAACCTTATTATCAGAAGTAGTGGCTATGGCTTCTATGGTATAGTCTTTTGAAGTACCTGTGGTGAATACATGCAACTCTAAACAGTTGGCATCAATATCAGGTGTCATGTACAATGCGTTGATATAGGCGGCAGGGACCGTCTCCATCCATACTGTCTGCCATATACCACTACAGGCCGTATAGAGGATATTCCTGGGGCGTAATGTTTGTTTGCCGTGAGGGTTGTTACCCATATTAGTGGGATCGAACACACTTACCACCAGCTCATTTTCACCATTCTTCAATGATGCGGTAATATCAAAAGAGAAATGCTGATAGCCACCCAGGTGTGAGCCAATCAATTTCCCGTTCAGATAAACGGTCGCTTTCCAGTCTACTGCGCCAAAATGTAGCAGTACACGTTGATCGTTCTTTGTATCAGGTTTTGTGATGGTCCGTTTATACCATAACCGCTGCATAGGGTAAAAGGCCTGCCGGACTCCGGACAGGGCAGATTCAATCGGGAAGGGCACCAGTATTTCACCGTCAAATACAGCAGGTAAAGGTGCGTCCCAGTCGGTAACGGCATATTTCCATAGTCCATTCAGGTTTTGCCAGTTGTTACGTACCATTTGCGGACGGGGATATTCGGGTAGTACATGGCCCGGGTCTACCTGTTTAGCCCAGCGGGTTTGTACTGGTATTGGCTGCATGTGCCAGCCGGAAGTAATGGTATTTGCCTTTGTATAAATGGGAATGAGCAGGATAACAAAGATCAGGAGCTTCATGGGTTATAAAAATGATGTCCCGATTAGAAAATCAGGACGTTATTTTTCCTCAATATACCATTAAATGTTTTTTATAGTCGCGCTCTAAAGTTCGAAAACGGGCGACTAAAATAACCTAGGGTTAAGAGAAAAAAGTTTGGAGACAGGGAATATCTTTTCATACTAATTTGCTTTTCTTTCTCAGTTCTCTGGGACTAAATGCAAACCGTTTCTTTACTGCATAGGAGAAGCTGGAATAATCCGTATATCCGAATTCTTCTGCCAGGTCCTGTAAAGGAGTATATGTTTCAGTTAGTTTCCGGTAAATGATTTTCATCCTGGCATTCTGGAAGAAGTCATATACTGTCAGTCCATGCCTGCACCGGAAAATATCTTCCAGTTTCTTTTCATTGGTACCGGCAAACTTGGCCAGTTGCTTTAATGTAGGAGGAGAAGATGCCTGCAGATGTTGCAGCAGATGTATCTCTGTGCGCTCTCCTTTTTCATGATCGGCCGCATTGAGGCCGTTATTGTCTGTGAGGTAACGTGAAAGCATATCGAGTGATTCTATAATGAGTTCTCCTGTCTTTTGTTCTCTGTATTTTTCACTGGCGATACTGGGAAGCTGGCGTTCCATAATATCGTTAATAATATTCCGCAGGCGCTCAGGAGCAACCATACTTTGTTCAAGTAAAGTAACAGCGTCACCGTGCTCTATTTTTTCGAGGAAGGGATTCACAACAGGAAAACTGTTGGTGTATTCTTCCAGTTCAACAATAGGAAGATGTACATTGACCGCAATATAAATTCCCGGCGACTTAAACCTTATTACATGATGCAGATTATCTGCAATCACGATATTCAACTGATGATCACTGGTGGGGCTTTCCTTATCTTCAAGCATATAATACATGGTGCCTTTTACCGTATAATGCATCAGCAGATCGCTTACATTGGCAGTAACCCTGAAATCAGCGGGATTAGTAATGATATAATGACTTACCCAGGCAGTATATCTTTCAGTAGTGATCTGCTGATAAATAAGGTGGCCAAAACTATCACTGTGCGCATAATATGGGGTAGCACCCTGCAGCTGGAAACTGGTAAAGGCGAGGGGCAAACCGGGCGCGAAAAGTATAGCATGCCCATTGAGGGTTGTAATTGACAATGGTAGGGTCATCTGTATACCAAATTAGATAGAAGTACTGCAGTAAGACTGCCATACCCCTAATTAGTCGACATTTAAGAGTATTTTAACAACATTGATTATTCCGTTTTGCGTAAATAGTTTTCCTGATCCGTCTCGTTTTTTTTGGGACAAAAACCCACCTTTGCCCCCTCAAACTCAAATAAGCCCATCAACCTATGCGTCCTGGTAATTGATTTATTATCAATCACTTGTTTGTGAAACCACTTAGATGCGTGGATTCAAATCGTAATGAATGAGTAAACAGAATCAGCCGCCAGGAAAAAAAGGCAAATCCTGGCTGAAGAGATTAAATGCCTGGTTACATCTCTGGCTCGGACTTGCATCCGGACTGATAGTCTTTATAGTCAGTATTACCGGGTGTTTATTCGTATTCCAGAAAGAGATCTCTGAAGTGATCTACAAGGATATGCTTTTTGTAACGCCTCAATCTACTCCGGTACTACCGCCAGGCGTATTGCAGGAAAAAGCACAGGCTGCCATCGGTAAAGACAAGGGCATCCGCTATATGACCTTCTACAGGGAACCCAACAGGGCCTGGGAATTTATGGTGTATAAAGCAGGCAATGAGAAGGCTGTTACCGTCTTCGGTGCGGTAGACTATTATGGAAGTGTATTTGTAAATCCATATACAGGCGCTATCACTGGTATCCACGATTATAAGCACGATTTCTTTATTGTTGTCAAATATCTCCACTGGAGCTTATTATTAAATGGTCCCGTAGGAGAACAGATCGTAGGCTGGAGTACATTCATCTTTGTGATCTTACTCATCACCGGATTAATCCTCTGGTGGCCTAAAAAATGGACAAAAGCCAGCCGTGAGCAGAGCTTTAAGATCAAATGGTCTGCTAAGTTCAAACGTGTTAACTATGATCTGCACAATGTACTAGGCTTCTACAGTATGGTGCTGGCATTGGTATTGGCCTTTACCGGTATGGTATGGGCCTTCAAATGGTTCGAGGCTACCGTATATGTAGTGGCAGCCCGTACAACAACTCCTCCTGCACACGCAACTTTTAAATCAGATAGCTTACATATCGCTTCTGCTAACGGAATGGATATCGCATACGCCTGGATGGTAAAGGAGATACCGGACGCACAGCGTTTCAGTGCCAGCGCTGTTGCACCGGATGCTACCGCTCCTTTGTATATGTCTGCTTATTATGGGAGGGAAACCTATTATAACCGGGATGATTTCCAGTTTGATAAACATTCCGGTAAAATGCTGGGCCGTATTACGGCTAAAGACCGGAATGCAGGAGAAAAGCTGATTGGTATGAACTACGATATTCACGTGGGCGCTATCGGGGGGATAGTAGGGAAGGTCCTGGCATTCATCATTAGCCTGATCTGTGCAAGTTTGCCGGTGACGGGCTTGCTGGTATGGTTGAATAAGGGGAAGAAAAAAGCTAAAACAGAAAAGAATACAGTGGTGGAAGCTACTATATAATAGGAGCTAATGCATGGATGATCCATACCTCCTTCATGTCTGCGTCATGTCTCCTTCATACCTGAAGCATATTAACCGCGCACTTTGACTACATCAGATAATATCTAACGTAGTTTTTTAGGTAGTAGCGTAGTTTGATTGCATAATCTTCGTGCCAGATGTTATTGATAAATACACCTTATCTGACGTGAATATTAGGTGAAGTTAAATTGAAAGACAAATCCTGAACCCATATTCCAAAGCTGGATCAGAGAACTAAACAGTCAGATGCAGTGTATTTATCAATAACATCTGGCAATCTACATTGTCATAACATTCAAACTGAGTCACTGCCATTTTTATCCCGCTAAGCGGATTAAACATTTAGCTTTATCTTAGTCCAAACTATCTCTCAATGAAATCATTATACCTGGTCATGTGCCTGGCAGCCCTGGCAGCCTGCAAGGGCACTGGTGGCAATGACGCCAACAGCGACTCTACTGCTATTAAAGCTATAGACTCTGCCGGATTCGCCAAAGACATCGGCAAACTGGCCTCCGATGAGTTCCAGGGTCGTAAACCATTCACCATTGGTGAAGAGAAGGCGATCAATTATCTGGAACAACGCTTTAAGGAAATAGGGCTGGAGCCTGGTAACGGTAATAGTTACTTCCAGGAAGTTCCTATGGTAGAATTGACTTCCCAACCAGACGGCCCGCTGGTGTTCAAAGGTAAAAACGGTAGCGTTAGCCTGCCCTATCTGGATGAATACGTAATAGCTACCCGCAGGGTACAGGAAAAAGTGACCATCAGTAATTCTGAACTGGTATTTGCCGGCTTCGGAATCGTAGCGCCTGAATATAACTGGAATGATTACGAAGGACTTGATGTAAAAGGCAAGACCGTCGTAGTAATGGTGAATGATCCCGGATTTTATGATAAGTCGCTGTTCAAAGGCAAAACAATGACTTATTATGGCCGCTGGACGTATAAGTTTGAAGAAGCTGCCCGTCAGGGAGCTACCGGTGTCATTATCATTCATGATATGGGGCCTGCCAGTTATGGTTGGGCGGTAGTGCGCAGTGGCTGGTCGAAACCACGGCTGGATTTACAAACCCCTGATGATAATATGTCCCGTGCGGCAATGGAAGGCTGGATTTCCAGGGCATCTGCACAGAAGCTGTTCAAACTGGCCGGGGTGTCAGACTCTTTGATGAATGAGGCAAAGAAGCGTGGATTTAAAGCGGTTCCGTTACATGTCACTACTTCCCTGGTCATCACCAATAAGATCAAAAAGTCCAGCTCACATAACGTAATAGCCAAATGGCCTGGTACCGACCTTAAAAATGAATACATCATTTATTCTGCACACTGGGACCATCTGGGTGTGGGAGAGGCGATTAAAGGAGATTCTATTTATAACGGAGCGGCCGACAATGCCTCTGGTTCTGCTGCCTTATTACAGCTTGCAACGGGCTTTAGCAAGCTGAAACAGCGCCCCCGCCGTTCTATACTATTTATTGCACTTACAGGCGAAGAACAGGGCTTATTAGGCTCGGAATACTACGCTTCTCATCCGGTGTACCCGCTGGACTCTACTGTGGTGGATATCAATATGGACGTACTGAACTTCTTCGGGCGTACAAAGGATATTACTATTATCGGTCTGGGTCAGTCTGATCTGGATGATTATGCTGCTGCAGCGGCTAAGAAGCAGGGGCGTATCATTGTTCCGGAAACAAACCCTTCCAATGGCTGGTTTTTCCGTTCAGATCATTTCAACTTTGCTAAGGTAGGTGTGCCGGCATTGTATCCTGGTAGCGGGAATATCTCTGTTTTTCATGATACTGCCTGGGCTCCCACTCACATGACCAATTATGGGCACGAACGCTATCACTCACCTGCGGACCAACTGGATAGTACCTGGGAATTTTCGGGAATGGTGGAAGATGTTCGCCTGCTGTTTGATGTAGGAGTGACACTGGGAAGTGAAAGTAAATTTCCGGGTTGGAAACAGGGATCAGAATTTAAGAATAAAAGGAAATAAATAGAGAGGGTGAAGGTTGCCTTCAAAGACCTTAAATAAAAAGCGGCTATTTCAAAACGAAATAGCCGCTTTTTATTTAAATATGCGCTGTTATCGGTTTGATGAATTCACTATATTTATTCGTACTTGATTTGAAAAATCCTCCGCATTGATCTAATACCGCACATTGTTCACAGGCATCCATATAGATGTTCTTCCAGTCGGAGATAGATCGTTTGGTATACTTCCATAGAATTTCAGGAGTAGTACACAACTGAGAATTATATAAAGAAACATTCATCCCGTAATCCGCCAGGTAAGTCATTGCTTCTGTTAACGGCTCCTGGTATTCCACAGGATCGATCCACAGCTTATTGATATTATGAGGTGTATATCCCTGGTACTCCAATCCCATAAAAGCAATATGTTCTACAAAGGGAAGATTCTTGTATATATACTTCGCAAGCCTGGTTAATCTTGGGATAGTCTGTTGATGCAGCACAATCCTCAATTCAACCCTTACATTGTTTTTCTCTAAGTTATACAGCCCCTGTACTGTCTGATCAAATGCCCCCTTTGCCTGAACAATATAATCATGTTGTTCATTATAATCAGCATAAAGAGGAATGCCCAGCATCAGCCTGTTATAAGATAAATCTCCCAGTCTGCTGGCTACATTAGGCCATGCAAAAGAGCGCCCGTTAGTAAGACAATGTATCTCCGTCTCCGGTAAATGAGTCTGCAACTGTTCTAATAAAGAAAAGAACCGGGAACCCAGTAAGGTAGGCTCTCCGCCGGTAATCCCGAGTTCAGGGCAATCTGAAGGAATTAAAGGGATCAGTTGAGAATGGATATCATAAAAATACGCAGTATCATCTTTGTCTTTAGGTGGTTGAGAACACATCAGACAATTACTGTTACACCGTTCAGTTACCAGCAGAAAATTATGATGCGAGTTCACCCTGTACAATGTATTCACGACACCATCGGAATTCACAACAACAATATCTCCATCTGATAAATACGCAAGGTCCGGAATCGCATATACATAAGACATGTCTATACCCGGATTGTCAGGCATAGTGGTGAGTATCACCTGGAAATCACTTACGTCGGCAGGGATATCCGCAGTAATCAATATTTCTGCAGAGGTATGAATATCCCTTGTTACTCTGCCAACGATATGATCTGCAATACCAGCCGCTTTACCTTTAGTTTTTAATTGCATCTGTCTTACCTGTTATCCAGCTTCTGAATACTTTTTCAATCTTCTTGTCGCTGTCCATTAATTCAATAAGATGTCTCATGATCTCCATATTCCTTTGGCAAAAGGAACTGGTTGGACGATGCCCCCAGGTATCTCCCTGTGTGGTATAATTGAATACAGGATCTGCCCCGCAATAGCTTTGGAATGCACAGTCGGAACAACCAGGAAGGGATTCATTGGTAAATACTTCTGCCAGTTCCATAGACTTCTCTCCATAGAAAATTTCTTCGTAAGTATTTACACTGAGGTCGCCTAATAAAAAAGTAAAATCATTCATCTCTGCCAGCATCCTGGCTTCGTCTGAAGCATAGATCTTGCCATCATAATTGAATACGATCACACTATTGATAATACCCGCAGGAGATTGCAGGTCAACATATCCCACGGGAAAAGGCGTAAGCATCTTTTTAAGAATGATGCTGGCATAATCTTCCCTGATATAATACCCGTTTAAATTATAAGAGATGATAGTGTTTAACGCCTTCTTATAAAATTCGAGAAAGGCGGTCGTCTGATATTTGTTTTTCCCGGCATTCTTTGTGGCAAATCCATACGGACTTATAGGCCTTAAGAAAATATTCCTGAAGCCCCTGTTCACATATTCATCTACAATTTCTTCCGGGTGTTGTAACGACAGGTTCGTTGTTGTAAGCAATGCAGAAACATTTTCCTCTCCTAATTCCTGTCTGCATTTCATGACGCCATCTACCGCCAGTTGATAGCTGTTACTATGTGGTTTATGCCGGTTCTTATTATGAATAAATTCGGGGCCATCAAGAGAGGTAGAGATAAGGATAGCATTCTCTTTACAATAGGCTAATATTTCTTCCGTAAGAGGTGCAAGGTTCGTACAGATGACATAATTGACTTTCTTATTCCTGAGAACGGCTTCCTGTTTTGTCCTTTCAACAGCATAGACAATATTATCAAAGGCCAGCAATGCTTCTCCACCCTGAAATTCCATGGTTACATGTGGATTCGGCGAACGCATCATCATTTCAATACCTGCATTGATATGTTCCCTTCCCATATCAAACTTATCCTTATCTGCTGTTACGCGGGATACCTGGCAATAATGACAGGTATGCTCACAACGTAAGCTGATAACAAAAATATGCAGGGATGTAAAATGGTCAAGGAACGATTTTTTTGTACGATAGCGGGTGGCCAGTACATCTATTAATTCCGGTATTGGTTGTTCGGAAATAAAAAAGTTGGCCAGCAGGTCTCCATATAAAGTAGCATCTTCCCTGCGGTTGATTTTTCTCTCTATGATCTGTGCCGCAGTGCCAACAGGTACTACAAGAAAATCATCCACTTCATTTACGATCACTTCCTTTGTTTCATTGATACGGTGAAATCTAAAAGGTAAGAGATAGTAGGGGATATTCGCACCAAAGTTTTCTACATGCAGAAACTTTCTTGTCATTACTCAAATGATTGCAGGGATAAATCCAACCGGGTCGGAAACATTAGTCTGAGGTGTAGTATCGATATCGTAACAGGCAAATGCTTTGGCTACAATCAGCTCTCTGATCGTTTTAGTTTCATTGCTGACGATATCCCTTAATTTAAAGTCGATCAGTTGTTGTTTTACTTTTTCGGCCAGCGTATCCCAATCTACTACAGTGTTTTCTTTATTTGGCTGAATAAGGACATTATAGAAGGACCCTTCGCCAATACTGATATCTACCGTATAATCCTGACTAAACCAGTAAAAGCATTTGTAAAGGACCTGCTCACTGTAAATCCTGCTATCAATTGCCATGGTTAAAGAAGTTCGCATTCTGGTTCTTTTTCATGAGAGATAAGGTTGCGCGGGATACTCTGCCTGTTACTTCCATATAATTATTTTGCTGGAATTTCTTAACTGCCAATTCAGTTTCTTCCTGGAAGTTGCTGGTGATGGTTATCTTATAATCAAATCCTGCCAGGATTCTTTGTAACTCCTTTACGTCCGGACCTGCACATCCTTTATATAATTCCCGGTCGCCCAGTTCATACGTACTGTTGTTATCCGGAATAACACTGCTTTTAGAATACCTGGTAGTACCTGTCTCTGTATATTTAACAGTTGATGATAATGGTTGTATAGAAGCTTTAGGTGTGGAACTGCTTGTAGCTGTCCCACTGCTCCTGCTACTGCTTGTAGCTGATTTACTGCTGCTGCCGGATGAAGCCGGAGCAGAAGAATAATCAGAAGAACTACTGTAAGACTTAGAACCTGAACTATAAGACGAAGAATAATGCGAGCTGTGCGAGCTATGAGAAGAATGCGAACTATGAGACCTGTGCATGACCACCAGGCTATTCTCCGGGTTTGCCATATTCAGTTTTAGGATCAGTTTTGGCTTCAGCACATTCCTGTGAAGGGCTTCAACATTGATATTATTACCGGCATCAGTTCCCAGATTATTTACAACAGGTACTGCTGCTTTCGTCTGTGATAAGGTGCTTAATGCTGCAGAAAGAACGGCAAAACTTTTCTTAACAAGATGGAGGAAACCATGCTTTTCGTTGCTCATGTACATGAATTTATAGGTTGATGTGTCTGATAACGAGATATGCTAATAGGCTTGGATAAATGTAGGATAAATCTATATAACGACCAATAGCCTATTGATAATAAATTTGTTAAGTATATGCTCTCATTAACATTGTATTAACCGTAATGTCAATTCTATATATTATAATTACAGGCAGAAGTGGTAAATATTTTATATTTTCAATATCAGATACAATTAATAACCCGGTTATTCCCTATTATGAACTTAAAAATTAAGCAATCATCTCCATGGATTGGAATCGCCAGTTAACAGCCCTGAACTATTTCCTGGCAAATATGTATGATGAAAAAGAAGAAACCAAAAGGCTGTCAGAGGAAGGGGGACTGAATAAAATTCAGATCCGGTTTAGTGAACAGGCTATCACTAATTGGTATAATATTCTGAGGCATGCCGCATTTGAAGAAGATAAGATCATCAGGTTTCTGACCTTCATTACTGATACACCACAGGAAAAAGGATATAAGAACGAATTCCTCAAAGGGATTATTGAGAATATTCGTCAGCATACCATAAGTAAATCCGGCCCAGATACAACAATGGATTGGAAATCAGATACTATTACGAAAGCTGATAAGGAAAAATTGATGGGGAATCGAAGTAATATTCTTCCAATTAGTTTCCTCGAAATAGGAATGGACTGCTCAAAAGCGGTGGCAAGGATTCGGGTAGGTAATGAGTTGGGAACAGGATTCCTGATAGCCAATAATTGGCTCATTACCAATAATCACGTATTAGATAGTTTGTCTGCAGCCGAAAGTGCCAGTATCCAATTTAATTACCAGCTAAGTAAAAAAGGAAATCATATTGAACATGAAGATTGTGAGTTGGATCCGGGGAATGGTCGTTTCTTTACAGATGAAAAGGACGATTGGACAATTGTCAAGGTAAAGGGGGATTTGAATGAAAAGTACGGAGCATTGCGCTTAGCTGAAAAAGGAATAAGTAAAACTGAGTTTGTAAATATTATACAGCATCCTGAAGGTGGTCCTAAGCAAATAGCTTTGTATAATAACATGGTCACATATAGTGATGAAAATATAGTGCAATACCTGACAGATACATTACCTGGATCATCAGGCTCTCCGGTTTTTAATACGAATTGGGAAGTAGTGGCGCTGCATTTCAGTGGTGGATGGACATCCGAACCTGGTAATGCTAACCCTGTTTACAGGAATATGGGACTTAACATACGCAAGCTGGTAAAAGTATTACAGGATAATAATTTATAATCATGGCAAAACTCTCTCCCAAAAGTAATCATCAACTGGTTAGGGCATTGGCTGAGCAATTTGATGATGCAGATAAGGCCAAAGCATATTGCGCCTATGCAGATATAAATACCGGAAATATTGATTTTAGTGGGTCTGCTATTGATATGTGGCGAAGAGTAATAAAAGAAGTAGAAATACAGGAACGCACAATAAATTTACTGGAAAAGATTATTGAAGATTACAATGGAATAGAACTATATCAGCAATGTATTATAGAATTAAGAGATAAGCAGCATGAACGCCTGAATAAGATTATCCGGGCAATTAATGTAGGACAATGCATCTTGTTTCTGGGGCCAGGTGTGCTTATTGGAAGTAAGAATGGAGAATTACATCCTTTTAATCGTTTATTAGCTAACGGGCTAGCTGATATCATGGACAAATACAACTTGTATTATGATGTAAATTTAAGAGGTGATTTGAGTTATATGGCACAACGGTTTACAGATATGCCGAGGCATGTAGACGGAGATGTTGGCCGGTATGCAAAGAAATTATTTCAGGAATTGATAGATAATTTGGCAATTGAAACAAAACTTTTCGAATTATTAGCTCCTTTACCCTTTAAAGCAATTATCAATGCCAATGCAGATGATCTGCTTTATCAACAAATTTATAAAATTTCTTCAGGTGATGTAGCTTTCTCTTATTATGACTCCACGAATATTGTAGATGATAAGTCGCCTTCTATTAATTACAAACAACCCATAGTATATAATATTTTCGGCGCCTACCAGAACGATCTGTCAATTCTCTATACGGAAGGACAATTTCTGGATTTTATTATCCGTATACTTCAGTCTAATCCCGCTATTGATAAACGCATAACCAATGAATTTGAACGTAGTCAGTATTACCTCTTCCTGGGATTTGATTTTAACCAGTGGTATTTTAAAGTATTATTTGAGGTGCTTAAATTAAGGAAGGAAAACGAACGTACAGTTTCATTAAATGCATCATCCGGAGAGTTCAGCGTTTATAATAGAGAGTTTTTTGAGCAGGAGTTTAAATTTTATTTTATTAATGAAGAACTACCGGCATTTACGGCAGACCTGATCAGAAAATTTAAAGCGCAAAATGTCTGATATGTTAGAAAATCCCACCTTTGATCGATATCCCGGATTACGTTCATTTAATGAAAATGAGCAACAACTTTTCTTCGGCAGGGAAAGGGAATCCTATGACTTGCATAATTTGATCTGTTCGGAGAGACTGGTCGTATTATTTTCAAAGTCAGGCATTGGAAAGAGCTCACTCCTGCAAGCGGGTGTTTTCCCTCCACTTAGAGAGAATGGATACTATCCGATTAAAGTTAGGTTTCAGTATACGAAGGGAAACAATGAGCAGCCTACTCCATTAGAAATCTTAAAGGACGTCTTATTAAATGATGAGGCGGTTACTCAGGCGGATATCATATTTGACAACGAGAAGCCTCTGTTATGGGAGATTTGCCGTTCTGTCACGGTGAATGATGGTAAAGTGCCGGTGCTTGTATTTGATCAATTTGAAGAGTTTTTTTATAGTCCTCCTGAACAACAAAATGAATTTCTGCATGAACTGGCGGAATTGGTACATCAGCAACCTCCTAATAGAATTATTAACAAATTAGGTGAAATAGATATTGAGGAAAGAACAGAAGATCAATTAAGATGGGTGCGCCAACCCACCTACAAAATAGTTATTGCTATCAGATCAGACAAATTGTATGAGTTGGAAAGTGTTCGTAAGTACATTCCACTCATCCTCCGGAACAGATATCAGTTAAAACCTCTGACAATCGAGAATGCCAATAAAGCAATTGTGGCACCTGCAAAGATCGGTGAGGGGAAGCTATTCCAGTCATCTCAATTCAATTTTGACCCTGTAGTACTTACCCGGATATTACATAAACTGGCAGAAAGAAAATCCACAGGTTTAACGGAAGTGGAAGACAGCGCAAATGTTCATGCGAATCTGGAGATCGAAAGCTCCCAGTTACAGATCATCTGCAAATACATCGAAGAACTTGTGATAGCAGAGAATAAGAGAAAATGGAACTGGTTGCCTGATAATCTTATGACTATTGATGATAAGATTTTTGATCCGGATAAGGACATTCCAATGGTACTGGATAATTTTTATGCGAATCAGTTATCTAAAATTACAACAGTAGATAAGAACATTCTCAGAACTGTATTGGAAGAACATTTGATAGCCGGTGGTAATAGAGCGAGTTTGACGCAAAACCAGATGAAGGAATTCTTGCCAGGGGATATTGTTGATAAACTGCTCGAATTGCGCCTCATAAAAGAGGAATATACACACTTAGGGCTTACGTACGAATTAAGCCACGATACGCTGGTGGAACCTGTTCTTAGAGCATATGAAGTACGGAAAAGCCAGGATGCCAGTATTAAAAGGGCTGCTGAAATACAGGAGACCAATCGCCTGCTATTGGAGGAACAGACCCGCAACCGGCATATGGACCGGTTGAGAAAAGAAGCAGAGGAAGGGCGTACAGCCGCCAAAGAAGCATTGAAAATGGCCTTGAAAAGCAATAAAAGGACAGTATTATACTTAGTCCTAATTGGAGCCTTTGCCATTATTGCATCAATATTGTTTGTTAGATCTATAATGATGAAGAATCGGCTGAATGAGAACCTTGTACAAAGTGTACAGGCATTTGGAGAACGATACTATCAGCAGAATATGCACCACATGGCATTTAAGGTATGGAATGAACTCTTTAAATATGGAGAGGGAATTCCGGGAGTAGATAGTATCGGGCATCTGTTAAACAAAAGTTTTTTCTTTGATATCAGCGGAGGTGAAAAAATAGGCCGACTTGATGATCATCATTATGTAGTATTAAATACTGATAAAACTTTATATCTCTGGACTGTGGGACCTGCTAATAATACAGTCCTATACGAACAAATTGGATCTAATGCCTATGATCTGGATATATCTGACAATGGAGGATTTATTACATACATGAGTGGAGATGGGCAATTAAACCTTTATGACGTAGGGCAGAGGAAAGCAACAATAGTGGCGAGTGAAAATCTTAGTAAACCCGGATTCCTTAGAAATAGTACCATTCTTTTTTGTAGCAATAGAGAAAATGTTACAAGACTTTATGATTCAAAGAGAAGGCATCTCCTGCCAATAGAGATTACTATTCAGGATATAATGCAGATGGAACGCTTTAAGACAGGTGTTGTTGGTATATTAGACGATAATTGTATAGGAATTGTCAAAGCCGGGAGAAAAATGGTCCTATGGAATATCAGCAATACATATGATTGCAAAATCATAGACAGTACAAATGATGTTACGAATATTGAGAGTGTGGGCGATTTTGGATCAATTGTTTTTGTAAAAGAAAAGAATAACCGAAAGGAATTGTTTATATGCCATACTAGTGATTTATCTAAATTCAAAACTTATCGCTGCCTGATTACTTCGGATATTAGTTTTTCGGGGAATCATAGCCGATGCCGGTTTTATGATAGTCAAGGAGCGTTACATATCTATAATTTATCTACAAATAGAGAAGATACTGTTATTAAGGACGTGCCAAATCCTCGTGGGAATGGCATACTACCCAGATATCTTTCATTTTCATATAGTGGGAATGGATTTTTGTATAATAATTCTAAAAATGAGCTGATATTTTGTAATACTGATCATAATAAATCTATGCTACTGCCGGAGAAAAAAAGGGATACCTATTATGCAATATTACCTAATGGGGAAGACTATTTAAAAGCAGATAGTAGCGGCGATTTTGAGATTGTCAATATGATTACATCTAAACGATTGTTCAAAGACTCATTATTTCCGGATAAAATTTATGGGGGGAGAATTGCTTATCCTTACTATAGTGACGATAGTAGAATGATGGGATATTGGAAACAAAAAGGAGATTCAGGTGTATATGTAGTGTACGATCTGATTGCAAAGAAATATATTTATCATGCTGATGGCGTAAGGGGTTATCCTAAAGCATTGTATGCTGGTAGCCTCGAATGGAAAACGGATAACAATCAAACGGGTATCATTCTACTAAATGGTAGGCCGCGTACGATAGAATACTACGATACGCTTTTCCCTCCACTTTCAGATAAGGAGAAAAGAAAATATCAACCGCAAACTGGCTTCTTTAATTGAATATTCGAATATGAGTGATAAATACGAATTGTACCTTGGCTATAATGCCAATTTTCTAACTCCTGATACCATTGATTTGCCACAGTTAAGTGACAAGCAACAACAGGATATGGCCCCGGTAGTTAATACCACAGATCAGGTAGCCCGGTATATGAATTATAGTCTTATCATCAGCAAAAAAAGGAGATTCCCTTATTTTACAGCATCTAACATAGATGGTATAAAATTTAAAAAGGTTGTCAGGGATGATCATTGGAGAAAAGACGATCGGATATCTCCTGATCATCAATGGGGAAATGAATTATATAAAGTGCCTGGAAGTGACTTTGATAAAGGTCATATGACAAAACGGGAAGATACTCAATGGGGAGATACCATTGCCCTGGCCCAACTGGCAGCTGACTCCACTTTCCATTATACCAATGCCGTTCCACAACATGCAATGCTCAACCAGAGAGTATGGCGTAGTCTGGAAGATTATATTCTGCATACTGAAACCGTTGACAATGGGTTGGCAATAAACGTATTTACAGGGCCTGTACTGGACAAAAAGGATCCAATATTTATATCACCTGTAAAAGGAGAAAATGTACCTATCCCATATCTTTTTTGGAAAATAGTCTACTTCAGGAAATCAGATACAAAACTATACCGCGTTGGATTCCTTATGAGTCAATATTCACTACTTTGGGATAATGGCATTGTAAAAGAACCCTTATTGGAAGCAAAAAGATCGGTTGAGGATGATAACTTATTTATGCAATTTAAAGATGCGGACACTTACCAGGTAAGCGTATCAACTATAGAAAAATTAAGTAAGCTGACATTTCCTCACGCTGTTGAACCATTTACAGACGATCGGAAAATATCGCTTATACTGAAAGAAGTAGATGTTGAAAAACTGACAAGAGAAAGCAGTAGTCCTATTGTACAACTTGGCTTTTCAATTGTTGGACTCGAACTATAACGTTGCATTCGGATTTATTTGCTCTACCGCACTAAATCCTCCTGATTTACTAAACTTCATATGATGTGTAAAATTCCGCATGCTATCGGCAGGATCAACGGACTCGAACCTCAGCCTGTTCAGCGTGTTTAAAGGGATCGCTACAGACACGATAGTTACATCCTGTGAAATTACATGAATATATACAAGGTCAACCGGCAGATGGGCATATGTTTCGCGGGCCAGTCTTAATATACAACTGCATACATAATCCTGGTATAGTTCATTGAACTTGGATAAGGGCATTTCCTTCTTTGATAACTTACCCCTGGATGTTTGCATAAGATTATATGCCGGAATAATATCTGTTGTGTTTACGGTGAGATTGATGGTAATATAAGCAGGCTCGAAATTCAAAGTGATAGCAGCGCCTAATTCTTTGATCTCATTAAACGGCTCAAAATATGCAATCGCTTCTTCATATGCATCAGGATTATTGGCCAACACACCTTCTGCTATTTTTTGCAGCCGTTGCCAGTCAGAGACTGCTGATTGATAATCAAGCAGGTATTGTTCATGATCTGCCTTGTCAAAGATGATCGCCTGTTCAAGGGCTGATGTCAGTTGCCTGATTCTCTTCTCCTTCTTATTAAAGAGTTTGTCAAAAAAGGAAGGAGAGTAGGACAATAACCGCTGCCTGGCCTGTTTTTCTTTCTTATTATCTGCTGCTTCTTCCAGAGGAGGAGGTGTTTTCTTTACATCATTCCAGTTTATCTGTTCAGATGCATTTTTATGCAGGGACCTGAGCGTCTCTATATATTCATTGTATTGTGTCTCATGCCGGATGTCCCGTTGCAGTCGGAGTTGCTTGTAATTACTGACAGCGTTTTTTATGCGGGCGCGTGTAGCAGCAGATGGGTAGGGACTAATAACAGTGGTCATTGGTGGTTATTGGTTTAGGTTAAAGCAGGGATAAGAATGTCACTAACAAACTATATCTAATCTATGATATATTTGTTAAATCACCAATAATCTATTTAAAGAGGGCAGGAGCCCCCTTTTTATTAAAATGTTGTTTTCTTCTCTAGTTCGGGTAACACATCATCTATCCTTTTTGCCAGCTGAGGGAGTTTAATAGTGGGTACCGCAGGGAACAGGTGATGTTCCAGGTGATAAAACATACTAAAAGTGATCTTATTTTTCCAGCCACCTCTTTGCGTTCTGGCAAGCTCCGGATGTTCTTCTGTATCATGATGTACTGTCCATACCGCAAAAAACGCCATCAGGAACTCCCCGATCACCATTACAATAATGTGGTAAATCAGGAAAGCAATATTGAAATAAAAGACCAGGAAGGTAAAGATGGCAATAGAGCCCAGCTCCAGTAATACATTCTTTACATACTTCTTATTGCCCAGTTGCAGCGTAATTTTATGTATAAGGAACATATGAACAGGGCCATAAAATATCGCTCCGTACCAGCTCATACCCGCAGATTTCCCCTCATAATCCTCCTCAGACAGGCAATACTTATGATGCCTGATATGATTGAATTTCACTGCATGTATAGATGCCATCATTAATACACTGTTGGTATACAATGAAAACCAGGTTAGGAACCTGTTAGTCCCCAGTGAGTTATGGAAACCATTATGTACCTGTCGTAACCCTGTTAAGAAAAAGAAGGCAGAAAAAGGAAGGGCGAGTATATAATAACCAAGGTAAGCCAATACCCAGGAAGTGAGGACCCATGGGATAGTGAGGTTATTCTCAATCAGCATTTCTTTGATAGAAAGGCTTTTCAAATCTTTCCACTCCACTTTCTTTAGAATTTCAGCATGTGTCATAGGTAAAGAATTTAAGCAAAAATACAGATAATGGAATGATGGTATATGATAAAAGTCAGCTTCTTCTTTATATAAATAGTTGGTTGACATTATTTATATTTTTTGTAGTTTTGTCAACAATAGGCAATTTTATATAACCCTTGAACTTCTTTTATGCTTTATTTCGAAGTCAGACTTAAGAATGCAAGAAAAATGAAAGGATTTTCATTGCAGGATTTAGCTAACGCTATGGGAAATGCGATTACTAAACAGGCCCTTAGTAAGTATGAAACCGGACAGATGAAACCGGATAGTCATACCCTGATTGCATTAAGTAAGGCATTAGGTGTTGGATTGGAATATTTTTCACGTGCTTCAACTATTGAACTTGAGCAGATTGATTTCAAAAAGAAGGTTTCATTATCTGTAAAGGAATTGGAGCGTGTAAAACAGGAAGTGATAGACTTTCTGGAGCGTTATTTTGAACTGGAAAACCTTTCAGGTATTAAATCAAGATTTAAGAATCCACTTTCTTCTCATAAGGTAACTTCATTGGAAGAAGTGGAGTTAATGGCCAGATCATTAAGGAAACAATGGAATTTGGGTAGTGATCCTATATATAACATTGTAGAGTTGCTCGAAGAAAAGGAAATTAAAGTATTACAGATCGAAGCAGATCCTTCGTTTTCTGGTATGGCTACCTGGATACAGAAGAGTTATCCTGTCATTGTATTAAATAAACATGCAGATATCTCTGTTGTCCGGAAGCGATTTACCGCATTGCATGAGTTAGGGCACCTACTGATGAATCTTGAAGATTTGGATGATAAAGAGAGGGAAAGAGCTTGTGATGCCTTTGCTGGCGCAATGTTACTTCCTCCGGATACTTTTGAGACAGAACTGGGAGGCCACAGACAACATATCTTCCTTCATGAATTAATTCTGATTAAAGAACATTACGGAATATCACTTCCTGCAATAATGTATCGCGCAAGAAGTCTGGGGTTTGTAAGTGAACTCCTCGTGAAGCGGTTTATGATTAAATACAATAAAGATAAACTGAAATATAATGAGCCAGGACAATTTAACAGCCCTGAACAATCGGGTCGTTTTATACAATTATTGCTTCGGGCTGTTGCAGAGGAAATTATTACTACATCAAAAGCAGCTTCTTTAAATAAACAAAAATTAGCTGAATTCAGAGAATTGGAATTAATATGATGATATGACGATTGCTGTAACAGATGCAAATGTTTTCATTGATTTATACCATATACGTTTACTTCATCTGTTGTTTGACCTTAAACATGAAATTATTGTAACAGCGGAAGTAATCGAAGAATTGAATGAGATACAAAAAAACAGTTTGACTGCTTTTATAGCAAGTGGACAGTTGGTGGTTTATTATTTTACAGCAGATGAACTTTCATTGCTAATGGAGTTTCATCTTTCACCAGCATTATCATATAGTGATCATTCAGTTTTATTTTTAGCACAAAAAATTGCTGCAACGGTGCTTTCCGGTGATAATAGACTAAGGAAAGAGTGTATTCGTCAGAAGGTCCCTGTACACGGTATATTGTGGATATTCGATACCGCAATTGCATCTGGACAGATAACTTATACTGAAGCTATCGGAGCCCTTGAGTCACTAATGGTGTTTAATAAAAGATTGCCTGTTAATGAATGCAGAACCAGGTTAATGGAATGGGCTGATCTTATAAAACCCGTTATCATTAATTAAGCCTACCTTGAGCAACTGCTGACGATTCTGTCAAATGTAATCCATCCTTTTTGCAAGAGATCTTTGATGTGCTCATCAACAGTTTCATAGAAACTAAAATAGGGATCACCAGTAACTTTTTAAGTAAGCAATTGTCGGCCGACCTGGTAAATAACCTCAATACCCTGTATGACAACAAACATATGCAGGCTGCCGGAACGGGCAATGATAGCATCGCCGTACAGAATAAACTGGTGAGAAATGATGTGATTTACTGGCTGGACAGAAAACACGAAGATCAATACGAAAACGCATTTTTCGACCTGATGGACAGTTTTGTGGAATACCTGAACAGTAGTTGTTATACTGGTATCACAGGATATGAATTTCATTATGCGTTGTATGAAACAGGCAGTTTCTATAAGAAACACCTGGACCAGTTCCGCAATAATGAAAGCCGTCAGTATTCAATGATCATCTATCTCAATGAGAACTGGATAGAAGGGGATGGGGGACAATTATCTATTTCTCATGATGGAACAGACTATAAAATAGATCCTACCGGAGGGAAAAGCGTATTCTTTAAAAGCAGTGAACTGGAACATGAAGTACTGGTCACCAACAAACCGAGAATGAGTATCACCGGTTGGTTGAAGAGGTAACTACCTCTTCAACAACCTGATAATCTTTTCAAAAATCTCCGTATTCTCATACACTCCTCTGAACTCCAGAGAGTGAGGCCCATAAGCAAATACAGGTACCATCACCGCACTGTGGTCATTGGAACTGAAATTGCCATCAGCCTGCCCTTTGCTGATATCTCCGTCTAACAGGCTCAATCCTCCGGTTTCATGATCTGCCGTAACGATCACCAGTGTATGGCCATCTTCATCTGCAAATTGCATCGCCGCACCAATCGCTTCGTCAAAGTCCATCATCTCAGTTACTACATAAGGCAGGTTATTCGCATGACCGCCATAATCTATCTGCGCACCTTCTGCCATAATAAAGAACTTATTGCCAAGTGTCCTGATCGTTTTCTGTAATGAACGGGTTAAGAATTCCCCTCTCCCTTTTAACATCGACAATTCTGCTGTAGGCGTCAGCATCAGCCATCTCTTAGACTGAATAGTATCTATGTCGTCGAAATGAGAGCTGAATCCATATCCTTTTTCTTTCAGCTGATCAAGGTGATTGTTGAAGTGCATCGCGCCTCCGCCAATCATAATATCAACAGGACTGCTTAAGAAATCCTTCGCAATAGCATCTTCTTCACTTCTGTCATTTGCATGGCCATAAAAAGCCGCAGGAGTAGCATCTGTGATATCTCCGCAACTGATTAGCCCACTCTTCACGCCGAAAGGCGCCAGTATGTCCGGAATGGCCGGTAAACGCATCCCGGTGGCATCTACTCCTATGTAACGGTTGTTTGTCTTATGTCCTGTAGCCATCGCTGTTCCGCCGGCCGCAGAATCAGTAATATAACTATCGGAAGAATAGGTTTTGGAGAAACCGATATTGATCATCTGCAACAGGTTCAACGCGCCACGGTTACCGGTAAAACCGGAATAGATCTGCGTAAGCCCCATTCCATCACCGATCAGCAGGATGACATTATTCACGGTACCCATACTGTCGTTATTCACATAACGGGCTTTATAGATAGCATGAGGAGCCGTCGTTCCTTTATATTCCAGACTGGCGCGATTCGTTAAAAAGTCAGATAACAGTTCTACTTTATCAGTGCCGATATAATCAGCCCGCATATTCATCTGTGTCTTCCAGGTATTCACATTATCCGCAGCTCCCCAGATACGGATCTTCTTACCCGCAGTATGCACACTGTCTATCCAATGCTGAATATGATCTTTCTCTGCTTTCACAATAATTCCCTTGCCATTCCAGTTAGTGAATGCTTTAATATCCTCACTATACATAGGGATACGTGACGCCTGTGCCGGTGTATACTGCAGACTGCGTTTACCATCAAAATGGATATAGGCAGGATATTGTGACCATAACGCAGCTGCCGGCTGATCTCCACTGACCACCACCATTACAGTAGGATTCTTACTGATCTCCGGATATTTATCCAGGATAGCTACCAATGCTTTTATAGTAGGTACGCCAACAGTTTTGAAATCTATCAGCAGCTGTAAGGTATCATGACTATTCTTATATGCAGTACCGCCGTTTTTCTGAATGACCTTTTTTAATGGTCGCAGATACAGCGCTTCCAGGGAACGCTCAGGCACAACATCTTTTTCATCATGAGAAACAAGCAGTTTACCGTTTCTTTCATACACGTCTGCTTCTATAGAACCAAAGTTGCGGTAGTAAGCAGTTAAGAACGGAATAGGATGTTCATAGTCGTTATGTGCATGTGCATTCTTAGGCGTGTAGAGCCTTTCCTGGGCTATACCCAGGGATGAGATGGTTAGTAGCGCGAGAGAAAAAATACTTTTTTTGATCATCATGAGTTTTTAATTGGCATACTCCTTTGGAGTGAGTAAAATTAGTATAAAAAAGAACGCTCCTGGCTGAACGGAACAAAAAACCGCCAACCAGGAGCGTCAGCATCCTTTTCTTTTTACCAGCCTGCGTTCTGGGTAACCACGCCGTTACTGCTGGTTACTTCAGTTTGCGGTACCGGCCATACATTGTGAATAGCAGGATTGAATGTACGTGCGGGCCATACAACATTACCGGTAGCACCATGCAGTGGTTGAGCATAAGCTGCCTGTGCATCACCCCAGCGAACCAGGTCAAAGTGACGGTTAGCCCACTCACCCGCTAATTCGCAACGACGCTGTATCTTCAGCTCATTCATATCTGCATTGGTGGTATCTGCCAGACCAGCACGATGCCTGATCATATTGATTTCTGCATCAGCATTCTGTCCCTGCATCAGTTTCGCTTCTGCTTTGATCAGGATCACTTCTGCATAACGGATCAAAGGAAGGTTCAGGTCTGTAGTAGGGTGGTCTCCGTTAGGGCTCAGATGAATACCGCCGGGATAGGAGAATGGCTCCATGTACTTGCGGAACTGGTAGCCTGATAAGCTATTGGTAGAAGAATAAGACATTTGATTGCCGAAGAACATGAATAAATCTCCTGGTTTCAGGATAGTGGCTTCTCTTCTGTTATCCCCAAACTCGTAGGCATCATATAGTTCTTTAGTAGGCATATAATATCCCCAGCCATTGTATGCACCCCATCCTTTATTTTCAAGCATTACACCAGGTAAGATACTACCCCATCCGCTGGACCCTTTTGTATTAGAATAAGAATAAACAGACCATATATATTCGCCTGTCCAGTTGTTGGCGATGGTAAATACATCTGCAAAATTATCCAGGAGTTTATGTTTGCCACTCAGGATAACAGAGTCTGCATATTTTGCCGCATTGGCATAATCCTTTTTATACAGGAACATTTTGCTCAGGAATGCATAGGCAGCAGTTTTGTGAGGCTTACCATATTTATCCGTAGTGTATGTATCAAAATAAGGGAGTAATGTGGCTGCTTTTTTCAGCTCACTTTCTACATATTCATACACAAGATTCACATTCGCAGAACGGGGAATAGGTTTATCGCCCACAATACTGTCGCGATTGACAATAGGAACACCTGCACGTGCATCACCATAGGTGTAAGCCAGTTCGAAGTACATCAATCCGCTTAAGAAATATGCTTCTCCGAGGATGCGGTTTTTCAGCGCTTCATCCATATTAATAGATGGTACATGAAGGATCACATCGTTTGCACGTTTAATAACGATGTAACGCATTTTCCACTGGGTTTCAGTGTAAGCGCCACCGATGAAGCTGCTGTTGAAGTTTTTGATATTATCACCTTGCGCCTTTACCCGCCCTGTTACCATATCATCACTGGCATTAATGAACCACCAGTAGCCACGTCCGTAGAAGTCTTCGTTGTCAAATTGGTCATACATAGCATTCTCTCCGGAAACGGCATCAGCTGCTGTCTGCCAGAAATTACCACTGGTAGGAGCTCCTTCAGGAGTTATCTCCAGCCTTTTATTACAGGCTGCAAGCAGGGAAATACCTGTCAGTGCAAGTGTTATATTCTTTATGATTCTTTTCATTGTCGTCGGCATTTGTGCTTAATTAGAAATTAACATTCAGTCCCATCAATACGCTTTTTGCCTGAGGATAGCGTCCTGCATCTATACCTAATGCATCCATACCTACTTCCGGATCATATCCTTTGTATTTGGTGAATGTGAACAGGTTGTTAGCAGTTACATACAGGCGAACAGCACCAATATGAATAATGTTGGTAAGATTTGCAGGTAAGGTATATCCCAGTGTAACGTTTTTGATACGCATGTAAGAACCGTCTTCAATATACCAGTCGGAGGCATTTCCATAATTACCGTTGGCATCTGTAGAGATGATCCTTGTTACATCCGTATTTGTATTGGTCGGGGTCCATGCATTCAGGATTCCTTTCAGCATGTTAAAGTTTGTACCAATACTTGGGTTCATGTTGGTATACTTCAGTGCATTGAACAGTTTGTTACCATGTACGCCCTGTGCAAATACGTTCAGGTCAAAACCTTTGTAATTCAGGTTCAGGCTGAATCCGTAAGTGAAACCAGGATAAGGACTTCCTACTATCTGTCTGTCGCCGTTGTTGATTACACCATTACCATCATAATCCACAAATTTACGGTCGCCTGGTTTAGCGCCTGGCTGGATCACTGTACCATCCTTACTTTTATAGTTATCTACTTCTGCCTGCGTCTGGAAAATCCCGGCACTCTTGATCAGGCTATATGCATAGATGGAATTACCAACACGGGTAACGAGAGGATTGAGTGAACCGCGAATGTTTACAGCGGAAGTACTTACTACTTCATTCAGTCCGTTTTCCAGAGATAACAGCTTATTATTTACTTTAGTGAGGGTGGCGCCTACATTATAGGTAAGGTCTTTACCCGCTTTACCATTATAGTTGATACCTAATTCAATACCGTTATCACGCGCTTTACCCATGTTCTTATACATACCTGTGCTTACACCTGCAGTACTTGGAGGAGCTACCTGAAGGATCATTTTATCTGTTGTTTTGATAAAATAATCAGCTGTTACGGACAGGCTGTTTTTTAACAACGCGATGTCTGTACCAAAGTTCACCTGTTTGGATTCTGCCCATTTCAGGTTGGGATTGGATAATGCATCTTCAGCAAGACCGGTTGACTGTGTACCATTGCTTGTAAAAATATCAATGGGTTTAAGGGGGATGTTAATCGCGTTCGAAGGAAGACTACCCAGGTTTCCCAACAGGCCATAGCTGGCGCGTAATTTCAGGAAGCTGAGGAGATCATTGTGCTGCAGGAATGATTCTTCTGTTAATACCCATCCACCAGATACTGAATAATAGTTCTGATAACGGTTTTGTACAGCCACACGGGAACTACCATCACGACGGCCCAGTAAGGTCAGCAGGTATTTGCTTTTGTAGTCGTAGTTAACACGGGCAAGGAAAGATTCCAATGCGTTCAGGTCTCTGCCGCTGGAAGGTTTAACCCATGAACCGGCATTGTCAAAATAACGGTATGCGTTCTTCTCATCATTAAATCCGCTGGCGTTGGCAATGAGGTAGGTACCATCATGGTGCTGATAAGTATAACCTGCCACCGCATTTACATTGTGATAACCAAACTGTTTGGTATAAGTCAGTGTTTGTTCAGACAGGAAGTCTGTAAAGTTATTGATCTGTTCATACAATGAATTGGTCGAATTGATCTTACCTATTTCCAATGCACGGGTAGTAAATGTTTTCTGGTCACTGAATGATTTAGTGATCGCGAAATTAGACCGGAATAGCAGGTCTTTCGTAATATGCACTTCTGCATATGGATTGATATTGATGTTACTCACCGGTGTGTGGTCATCCAGTCTTGTCAATAACGCAACAGGGTTTGCAAGGTCACCATAAGAACCTGCATAGGCTAATGGCATTCCACTGAATGTACCAGTTGCCGTATAAGGAGTGATATTGCGTGGATAACCAAGTGCGGTGAAGATAGCGCCGGTATATGGACTGGTAGTATTGGCACCATTACCGTTGGTATAAGTATAAGAGAGATTTTCCCCTACTTTTAACCATGGTTTTATGGTCGCATCAGAATTCATGCGGAAGGAATAACGTTCTGCACCTGTATTGAGCAGTATACCGTCATTCTTACGGTATCCAAAGCCCATGTAATACCTGTTTTTATCTGTACCACCTTTTACACCAACATTATAATCCTGGATCTTACCGGTACGGAATATTTCATCCTGCCAGTCGGTACGGGTGATCTGACCGTCCGGATAAATAGTTGCATTAAATGCAGCTGCGCGGGGAATGCCGGCGGCGTCGTAGGCAATGTTCTCTACATCGGCAAATTCTTTGGCTGTTAATACGTCCAGCTTTTTAGCAGCATACTGCCATCCTGTTTTTGCATCGAGGGAAACAGTAGCAGTACCGGACTTTCCTTTTTTAGTAGTGATCAATACCACACCACCGGAAGCCCTTGCACCATAAATAGCTGCAGATGCATCTTTCAGCACGTTCATGGATTCAATATCATTCGGGTTGATAGGACCACCTGTGTAGATGGCTCCATCTACTACGTACAATGGATCTTCTCCATTGATACCACCCATACCACGGATATATACTTTAGGAGTAGAGGTCGGATCTCCACCATTGTTCTGTACAATTACGCCGGGTGCTTTTCCCTGTAAGGCTTCTGCCATATCATTCAATGAACGGGAGTTCAGTTTATCTAACTGTACATCAGCTACTGCACCGGATACGGTTGCTTTGCGCTGTGTACCATAACCTACTACTACCAGTTGGTTCAGGTTCAGGCTGTTCTCTACCATCACTACCTGAAAACTGCGTTGGCTGCCTACAGCGATCTCCTGTGTTTTATATCCTATCATACTTATTACCAGTATGACGTTACCACTGTTGTCCACATTGAGTTTAAACTGTCCGTTGCCATCTGTGCCGGTACCGTTAGTGGTACCTTTTACCAGTACTGTTACACCGATCAACGGGCCATTCTTATCTGAGATAAGACCGGTCAGTGTGATTTTTTCAGCTGGTTTCTGCAAAGACGAAGAGGTATTTATTGTTGCGCTGTCATAGATAAGAACAGTGTTATACCGTTCTTCGTATTTTAAAGAAGACTGACTTAACAGGTCCTGTAAAATATCGACAACAGCCTTACGTTGATAGGTGTTGGCATGTACCTGAATTTTTTTCAGTGCATCTTCATCATATGCCAGGTTGATCTGTGCTGTAGATTCTAATTTTTTAAGAGCAGCAGAAAGACTACCCTGTTGTACCTGAAATTTTTGCAGCATTTTGTGCAGCGCCTGTGCCGTTGTTGGCAGTGCGATAGCTCCTGTAGCCAGTAGCAGCAACGCCATCCCCGCTGTGAATGCGGTTTTGATGCGTGCAGAGAATAATCGTTTGTCCTTTTGCATATCAGTTTTTGTTAAGGTAAAGGCATGACAATGTCAGTCCGGGTGTTTTAATCCGTGATAGATAGTTGGATAGATCCTAATGTGATTGAATTTTTAGTAAATACTCAGCTGATCCTTGTGCATAGTGAAATGAATTTTTGGTTTGTAACTGATTTTTTGAATAATGTCCAGTACTTCCGGTAGCGCCATAGTTGCTGGAAAGCGAATCGTGTAATTTCCCTGGTTCACATTCAGGGAGGTGGTGGCGGTGATACCGTATTGATTCTTTATAATGAGCAGTAGTTCTTTTAATGTTGCATTACGTAATACGATCTCTTCTCTTGTCCAGGCCATCAGGTCATCAGTGCTGATACTATCCCGTATTAATACATTGCCATGAAGCATCAGTCTTTGTGCCGGCAATAATATGGTAGTCGTATTGTTCGTACCCTGTACTTTTACTTTGCCGGTAGCGACTGCTACCCTGGAAATCTGCAGGGTACGGTTGGTTTCCACTGTAAAGGAAGTTCCCAGTACGGTAGTGCGCATACCGGATATATCTTCTACTATAAAAGGATGTTTTTGATCAGTAACGGTTTCAAAGAAGGCTTTTCCTTCCAGCATTTTTACAGGTCTTTCCTTACCGGAAAAACGTACCGGGAATTGAATGGTACTGTAACGTCCCAGTAATACGGTGGAACTGTCCGGGAGTGTTATGCGGAGCAGCCGTTTCCCGGTATTCTGTACAGTGCGCCAGGAAGTGTTCGCTGCATATTGTTTACCGGCATGAAGATGCTGGTATTGCCAGATAAAATAACCGGCAATAGCAAGTGGCAATACTACAGCTGCCGCTTTGATGAAACGCATCCGCATCCGGTTTTTCGTAACAGGAAATAGCTGTTGCAGCATTTCCTGTTTGATGAGCTGCATCTCAGTATCTGATAGTGCCATATGGTCTGCACTATCCTCTTCCAGGGCATCCAGCCATTTGTATAAAAGCTGTCTTTCAGCTGGAGTACAGTTGCCCTGTCTGAATTTTTTAAGTAATAATAATAATGTCCCTTTGTCCAAACTTGAGTTGGTTTATTATATGACACTTACGGAAAAAGGAATAACTATCGTGTAGAGTCTGTTAACAATTCGGTAACAATACTGCCTGTTATCTGATGTTGCGTGAGGTAAGTGGCTGGTAGAATATTGTTATATAGTAATGCTAAATTGATCTGATGCTATAATAGCCAGAGTACGATCAATATTTCCACGATCCATAAAGATTTGATACGTTGCAGGGCTGTATTGAGCTGGTTGCGTATGGTCTGTGGGGAGGTGCCCTGACGCAGGGCAATTTCTGCTACGGAAAGGTTCTCTATTCTGTTAAGATAAAAGACGTCTTTCATCTTAACAGGCAATTGGTTAATGGAATGCAACAGTTGTTGTTCCGTTTCTTTGAACTGCAGGTGTTCTACTATGGAATGATCGCTTTCTTTATTTGTTTCTTTGAAGAGGTCTACATGACGCTGGTATAGGTTTTCGTCCCGCAATGCATTCAGGAGCCTGTTTTTCAGCGCACTATGCAGATAGGGTAATACTGCATTCACTTCCGGAAGAGCGCTATGTTTTTCCCATAGATGAATAAACAGTCCCTGTACAATATCCTGCGCAAAAGAATGATTCCTGGTTATTTTACAGGCATAGGAAAACAAGTCTTCCCAGTATTCCTCGAATAACTGGCGAAAGGCCTTTTCATTACCCTGCCGGATGGAATTCCACAATGTATGTTGACATTCTTTTGGCATAAAGTTATTGTGCCACAAAGTTATTGGTTGTTACTGAAGCTTCCTCTACAATTCAATTATGAAATTGTTAAGCACAATATAATAAAGTTAGCTGCAAAGTAATAGCAAATTAAAAAAGTCCTGGTAATGGTACCAGGACTTTTCAAGAATATTATATAGGGGATAAATTACATAGCTGCCAGCTGTACTTTCTGTTGCAGCTCAATTACGCTATCTCTGAATGTATTATCGGTATCCATCAGGTCTTTCACTGTCTGGCAGGAGTGAATCACGGTAGTGTGATCGCGTCCTCCAAAATGTTCACCGATGGTCTTAAGAGAATTTTTAGTAAAAGATTTAGCAAGATACATGGTAATCTGCCTGGCCTGTACAATTTCACGCTTACGTGTTTTTTGCAACAGTTTGTCATAAGGCACATCAAAGTATTCGCACACCATTTTCTGGATGCTTTCGATGGTAATTTCTTTGGAAGAAGTTTTTACGAAAGATTTCAGGACACGTTTAGCCAGTTCCAGGTCAATTTCTTTTCTGTTAAGAGAAGACTGGGCCAGTAAGGAGATCAGTGCGCCTTCCAGTTCACGTACATTGCTCTGAATATTATAGGCAACGTACTTTACTACTTCTTTCGGCATTTCCAATCCATCGTTACGCATTTTCATTTCTAAAATCTCCATGCGTGTTTCGAAGTCGGGCATCTGCATGTCTGCACTCAGGCCCCAGCGGAAGCGGCTCAGTAATCTTTCCTGTAAACCATCCAGATCTTTGGGTGGTTTATCGGAAGTTAATATAAGCTGTTTGCCGGATTGATGCAGGTGATTGAAGATCGCAAAGAATGCATCCTGTGTTTTTTCTGCACGGGCAAAAAATTGTATATCATCTACGATTAATACATCAATCAGCTGATAAAAGTGAATGAAGTCATTAATGATACTATTCTTGGAATGATCTATAAACTGGTTAATGAATTTTTCAGCGCTGACATACAACACTGCTTTAGTGGGATGTACACGTTTCACTTCATTACCGATGGCTTGTGCAAGGTGAGTTTTACCTAAACCTACACTACCATATATAACTAAAGGATTAAAGGAAGTGCCTCCGGGTTTCTCAGAAACGGTTTTACCGGCCCTGCGGGCAACACGGTTACAATCACCTTCAATATAAGATTCGAATGTATAGTGTGGGTTCAGCTGAGAATCTATCTGCACACGTTTGATTCCTGGTATAACGAACGGGTTCTTTACCGGGTTCTGTATGGTTAATGGAAAATCAACGTCACTATCTTTTTTCGATTTGGTAAACTGCGTAGGCATATTTACCGTTTTCGGATGCTGATGAGGAGTACCGTTCTCCACCACTATACGATACTCTAACCGGGCTTCTTTGCCCAGTTCTCTTTTAATTGTTTTACCCAACAATCCTACGTAGTGCTCTTCAAGATATTCGTAAAAGAACTGACTGGGGACCTGAATGGTTAAAACATTGTTTTCAAGTTGGATTGGCTTAATAGGTTCAAACCAGGTTTTAAAGGGCTGCCATTCCACAATATCCCTAATTATATTAAGACACCTTTCCCAAACTTGGTCGCAAGTTTTATTCATTGAGATTTTAAAAATTATGTTGTTCTTGAATTAAGGATGTTTCTCGAATTTTAAATCTTTCAACGTGGGGAGTTGAGAGATTTTCAGACAGGACGACGAATATCTGTAGAAAATGTTGAAAAAAAAAATTTATCTCCCCTTGTTTCTGATTCTCGTATTACAGTTCGTCGACTATAAATTTTACTCTTTTATCCATTGTTATCACGCTCTTTTTGTTATCAATTTGATATGATGTAATATACTACCACACTGCTTTGATATACAGGCCTTTCCAGTTGGCATTAACTCCTTTGCCATAGATATGTATACTTACAGATAAAATAATATTGTATGATTAAAAACCACCTTTTATGGTTATGCCCTTATGTTAATAATTCCCCGAGGGGGTGCAAAACTATGTTAGTAATTGCACTTAAAAAAATGTGCTTTGAGTATGCAAATACCATGCAAATTTATTATATACGCGCATGTAATTTTGTTACTCTACTGATAACTAATTGTTTTAAATTTTATTGCGCTCGACTTCTTTTAAAAAACCTATCTTTGACCCTCTAGAACAGTTAAAATTTTTTATATGAGTTTTGAAATAACCGGAAAGCTGATCGTGAAGTATAATACGATGCAACGTAGCGAAACCTTTAAGACACGGGAGTTCGTTATCGAAAAGTCTGATGATATCAATGGCCGTGTTATCAACAACTTTATCAAGTTCCAGGCGGTACAGGATAGAACAGCTATCGTAGACCGTTTCAACGAAGGCGAGACAGTGAAGGTTTACTTTAATATTAAAGGTACACGTTGGGAAAAAGACGGCCGTGTTAACTACATCACCAACCTCGACGCATGGCGTATGGAGTCTGTAGTTGCTGGTGGCCCAACCACGGATGCACAACCTAACTACAATACCTCACAGGAAGTTTCCTCTGGCGGTAGCAGCTCACAGGCTGATGATTTACCGTTCTAAATAACAACTCATTAACAAAATATATTAGCGGGTACCTGGATAAAACCAGGTACCCGTTTTCTATCTTTACAATGTTTTAGGATAAATACCTAACCGTCAGTATGATACAACAAATCTCTCTCAAACTCCTGCCTTCACAGGCCGCATCTGATAATACCATTCTCACACAGGCAGCTATTGCACTAGGTATAAAACCTTCGGCCATCACAGGCTTCCACCTGCTAAAACGCTCTATCGACGCGCGTTCCAGGCAAGTGTACTTCATGCTCACTGTAAAAGTATTTATAGATGAACCCTTCGTTGAACGCGAAAGGATCATACCAGTATATGATTCTCTTCCTGCTGATGCTCCAACTGCTGTCGTCATAGGTGCAGGCCCCGCGGGCTTATTCGCCGCTTTGCGGCTCATAGAGTCCGGCATCAGACCTATAGTGCTGGAAAGAGGAAAAGATGTACGCGCCCGCCGCCGGGACCTCGCGGTATTAAATAAAACAGGTATCGTACATCCCGATTCAAACTATTGTTTTGGGGAAGGTGGGGCGGGTACTTACTCAGATGGGAAATTATATACACGGTCTAATAAAAGAGGAGACATCAACCGTATCCTCAGCATTTTTGTTCATTTCGGCGCCACCGAAAAAATAATGTACGATGCACATCCACACATCGGCACCAATAAACTCCCGCATATCATCATCGCCATGCGCGAACAGATTGAAAACAGCGGAGGGGAAGTGCACTTTGAGCAAAAAGTATCAGATATTCTGATAAAAAACAATCAGGTTACCGGTGTACAAACAACTGCGGGACAAACATTTTCTTCCCGTCAGATTATCCTGGCTACAGGGCACTCGGCCAGAGATATTTTCAGGTTGTTGGCACAAAAGGACATATTGATACATGCCAAACCTTTTGCATTAGGCGTAAGAATAGAACATCCGCAACAATTAATAGATAGCGCACAATATCATAACCCTGTCCGTAACGAATTATTACCTCCGGCCAGCTATAGCCTCGTTGAACAGGTAGATGGCCGTGGTGTATTTTCATTCTGTATGTGCCCTGGTGGGATCATCGCTCCTGCTGCAACAGACCCGGGAGAACTGGTTGTGAATGGCTGGTCTCCTTCAAAACGAGACAACCCCTACGCAAATTCCGGCATGGTAGTAACCGTAGATGAATCAGACTTTATTCCCTTTGCAGATAAAGGCCCCTTGTCTGCCATGTACTATCAGCAAATGGTAGAACGGGATTCCTTTAATGCAGGAGGCGGATTATTTGTTGCGCCTGCTCAGCGAATGACTGATTTCGTAAACAGTAAAGTATCTTCTTCCTTACCTCCCTGTTCTTATTTACCCGGCCTCAACAGCGTAAACCTGCGCGAGGTATTGCCTGCTAGTGTACATAACAGGCTGGCAAAGGCTTTCAAAGCATTTGGAAATAAGATGAGAGGATATTATACAGAAGATGCTGTAGTAGTAGCCACAGAATCCCGCACTTCCTCTCCTGTACGCATTCCCCGTAATGATGATACACTGATGCATCCGCAAATCAATGGCTTGTATCCCTGTGGGGAAGGAGCCGGTTATGCTGGTGGGATCGTATCCGCTGCCATGGATGGAGAACGTGTAGCAGAGATGATTATAGGTTTTTACACCCGATAATTATACTTTAGTCACATATATCAAAAAAGTGCGCAAGGGATAATTATCATTGCTGAAAGTTTTATCCTTATGAACAAATTCACAAAAACAGAACTTGCTGCCGCTACAGGTATCTACCTGCTCATCATATTTACACTACTCTCGCAAAGTGTCACCTCAAATGTATTTGACCTGCAGCATCAGTATGGATATAAATTCGAACACTACCACCAGGTGTTCGATTATTATAAACATTATCTGTTACCATTACTCGCTTATATCACAGTTGTATATGCTGCCTTTATATTCATTCATGGATACATAGTTCCCGTATACCTGGAACAACAACGCTTTTTTCTTGGGATACTATTTTCTGTAATTACGTGTGGCGTAGTATTCCTCACTATTATGATATCCGATACATGGTATTACGGTTATCTCTTCGGTGTATACAAAACTGTAAAGGGAGTATATACACATTGCGTAAAACAAGCCTTCATCATCACCATATTTTACGCTACCATATATATATTGTATTATGCTGCCCGCTATTTGTTCTTTGATCAGCTGTACCGCAAAGTAATCAGCAAACCATGGTTCAAAGAAATAAAAGTAGAAGTAATAATAATGCTGGCGATATTGGTCGCACTACCGGTATTCGGTGGGGCCAGAGGCGAAATCAGAGGGACAATAATACTCTTTTTTACCAGCCTGTATTATTTCTTCATTTATTTTGTTTGCCAGTACCGGATTTTCCCAAACTTTGAACAACACAAAAACAAACGTGAACTGATTCGGGAATTGGCGACCGTTTCCCTCACAGGGTTTATCCTGGGCGCGTTTATACTAATAACAATACCTGAAATTAAAGCTGGAATCTTTGCAATTGTGCCGGCAGTATATGCTTTCGAAGCTGCTATCGTAATACCTGTTTCCTGGTGGATCTACCAGGCCAGACACAACAGAAAAGTGGAAGTCCGTGGATTAAAGACTGCATTGGACCACTCAGAAGCGGGTCTCGATTTTCTCCGCTGGCAGATTAATCCGCACTTCTTATTCAATGCGCTCAATACATTGTACGGTACTGCCTTACAGGAAAAAGCAAGCGCTACAGGAGAAGGCATCCAGAAGCTGGGAGATATGATGCGCTTCATGCTGCACGACAATGTAATGGAACATATTCCATTGGATAAAGAAATTGCTTACCTGCAAAATTACATAGCACTGCAAAGGTTACGTACACAGGGATCACCGGATATACTCATAGATGTAACTATCAATGAAACATTATGTGAGCATGAGATAGCACCCATGTTGCTGATCCCTTTTGTAGAAAATGCATTTAAATATGGAATAAGTCAGCGCAATAAATCCCGTATCTCTGTATCATTATCATGTACTGCAGATAAGATTTATTTTGATGTGTTTAATACCGTACACGCTATCAGAAGCAGTGATGTGGAATATGATAGCATGGGTATCGGTTTGAATAATGTAAAACAACGACTGGCATTATTATACCCGGGCAAACATGACCTCAGCATACGCGAAACAGGCACCGAATTTTTTGTACATCTTACCATACAAATAGGATGAAAATAAATGCAATTGCTATCGATGATGAACAGGTTGCTTTGTCTGTCATCAGCACACATGCGGAACAAGTCCCTTTCCTGGAAATAAAAGGTTATTTTACCGATCCTTACGAGGCATTGTCATATTTAAAAGATAACAAAACAGACCTGGTATTCCTGGATATAAAAATGCCGGATATATCCGGCCTGGAGCTCATGACGGCCCTGCCGGGTTCTCCATTGGTCATCTTCACCACGGCCTATTCTGAACATGCGGTGCAAAGCTTTGAACTGGATGCCATCGACTACTTATTAAAACCGTTCTCCTCAGAGCGGTTTTCAAAAGCCTGCAATAAGGCAAAGTCGTTACTGGAAATGATAGTTAAAAGCTCCATGAAAGATGCTCCTGCTTATATCATGATAAAAAGCGGGTATGAACAATTCAAACTTCAGCTGGATGAAATACTTTACCTGGAAAGCGCCGGTAATTACATCAGCTTTGTAATGAAAGACCGGCGCCTTCTTTCCCGCTTATCTATGCAGGAAGCATTGGCTCTGCTGCCTCCATCCCAGTTTACACGGGTACACCGCTCTTTCATTGTCGCTAATAATAAAATAGAAAAAGCAGACAAGAACAATTTATACATAGGCGCTGTACCGGTAAGTATAGGCGCTGCTTATGCAGATGAAGTAGATAGAATTCTTAAATAATATTCCATTTTATCTGGTAAGCTAAAACGACTACTAGTAAGCAAATAAAAACTTACTTTTAGTTCATGAACCTCATCGAAGTCAAAAACCTGAGAAAAGACTATGCTACGCATAAGGCTGTAGACGATATCAGTTTTGTTATCCCCCGTGGTAGCATCTTCGGATTGCTGGGGCCTAACGGCGCGGGCAAAACCACGCTACTGCGGATGATCACTGGTATCTTTTACCCCGACCATGGTCAGATACTATTCAACGACCGCCCCTTTGATCCCGAACGGGATATACAGTCCATCGGCTATATGCCGGAAGAAAGAGGGCTCTATAAAAAGATGAAAGTAGGGGAACAAACCCTCTACCTCGCACAACTGAAAGGAATGCGGGAAAAAGAAGCAAAGGAGAAGATCAAATACTGGTTTGATAAGCTGGATATCAATACATGGTATAACAAGAAAGTAGAAGAACTCAGTAAAGGGATGCAACAGAAAGTACAGTTCATTTCTACTATCATCCACAACCCTTCCCTGCTGATCCTGGATGAACCATTCTCCGGTCTGGACCCTATCAATGCCAATCTTATCAAGCAGGAAATATTCGACCTAAGTAAAAGTGGCACCACCATCATTTTCTCTACCCACCGTATGGAACAGGTGGAAGAGATCTGTGACAGGATCATACTGGTAAATAAAGGAAAGAAGATACTGGATGGAGAAGTTAAACAGATCAAACACGACTTCAAACAAGACCTGTTCCGCATCGGTGTTGGTACCATGCCTAACTTCGCTCAGATGGCTACCTGGCACTTCAGTATCATCAAACAGGAAGATCATGCATACACGGTAAAACTAAGCGAAGGAAGTACCACCAACGACATCCTTATGCACTTTATCAAACATGATATCCCTATCACTTATTTCCAGGAAATTCTGCCCTCTATCAACGAAGTATTCATTAACAAAGTACAGGAGATGGAACAACCACTAAACTAATTTTATGAATAAGATCCTGCTCATAATAAAAAGAGAATTCTTAACACGTGTACGCAAACGCAGTTTCCTGGTAGTTACTTTATTAATACCTGTATTCTTTGCCGGACTGCTTATCATCCCTATATTAATTGCTACCAGTGGTAGTGAAGATAAACGTATTGCCGTAGTAGATGACAGCCATCTGTTCCTCGGCCGTTTCCCCGATAGTAAAGGCACTTATTATAAGTACCTGACGAATATAAAGATAGATACCTTCAAGTATGAACAATACGGTTACTCAGGCTTATTGTACATTCCTGAACTGGACCTGAAACGTCCTTCCGGTATAACTTACTACAGCAGCGGACAACCGGGTATAGGGGTAGAAAGCAATATCACAAAACATGTAAATGATATCATAGAGGAAAAACGACTGGAAAACGCCGGTATTGACAGAGAAAAACTGGCTGCTGCAAAATCAGATATCACTATTGATTTTAAATCGGGCGCTGATGGTAAAAAGGGTAACTCGGCAGTGGCTTATGGTGTAGGTTATGCCAGTGGATTTATCATTTACATTATCCTCATGTTCTTTGGTATGGCGGTAATGCGTGGTGTGATGGAAGAGAAGGTAAGCCGCATTGCAGAAGTAATGATCTCCAGTGTAAAACCTTTTCAACTCATGATGGGGAAGATCATTGGTATTGCCGGAGTTGGACTGTTACAATTCCTGATATGGGTAGTCCTGATATTTTCCTTACAACTCATCCTGCCCCTGTTCTTTTCAGCAGAAACATTACACGCTGTAAGTGAAGGTGGCGGGGTCATGCAGAGCGGTGGTAATGCCGCTGCAATAGACGCCATAGAAAAGGTCCGTTATGTAATCGGCAGCATTAACTGGACTCTCATCATTTCCTGTTTTATATTTTATTTCCTGGGAGGATACCTGTTTTATTCTGCCTTATTTGCCGCTGTGGGCAGCCTGGTAAATGAAGATCCCACAGATGTACAATCATTGACATTTCCTATCACCTTACCTATTATTATAGGATTGATGATCATGATATCTACGGTACAAAATCCGGATAGCCAGCTGGCTTTCTGGGGTAGTATCATTCCGTTTACATCGCCTATGGTGATGATGGCAAGATTACCTTACGGTGTACCCGGTACAGTGCCTTACTGGCACCTGGCATTGTCGATGGTATTGCTGGTAGTTGGCTTCCTGGGTATGACCTGGATGGCGGGTAAGATCTACCGCACCGGTATCTTAATGTACGGAAAGAAGATTACGTGGAAAGAAGCCATTAAATGGATCGGCAAGAAGTACTAAAATAAAAAGACCTCGTATCACTACGAGGTCTTTTTTTATAGAAAGCTGTTTTAATTATAATTCAGGATACAAAACGAACTGTTTCATAAAGTCGTTCACTGCACCTCTTACAGAAGTGATCTTCGCTTCATTATCAGCATCCATCAGCAACTCATCTATCCAGGTAACAACCTGTCCCATGTGCTGTTCTGTCATACCACGACTGGTAATTGCAGGAACACCCACACGAATACCGGAAGTAACGAATGCAGACTTGTCATCAAAAGGGACCATGTTCTTGTTAACAGTAATATCAGCTTTCACTAATACCTGTTCTGCTTTTTTACCAGAGATATTCTTGTTACGCAGATCTATCAGCATCAGGTGATTATCAGTACCACCAGATACGATTTCATACCCTTTCTCAACAAATGCTTTAGACATGGCCTGTGCATTTTTGATGATCTGTTTGGTATAATCTCCGTATTCATCTGTCAGGATCTCGAAGAAAGAAACTGCTTTCGCAGCAATCACGTGTTCCAGCGGACCACCCTGAATACCGGGGAATACAGCCATATCAAGCAGGGAACTCATCATGCGGATCTCTCCTTTTGGCGTCTTCAGACCGAATGGATTTTCGAAGTCTTTACCTAACAGGATCAAACCACCACGAGGTCCACGTAATGTTTTATGTGTAGTAGTAGTGACGAAATGACAATGTTCAAAAGGAGAGTTTAATAAACCTTTTGCAATCAGACCGGCAGGATGAGCAATATCCGCCATTACAAATGCACCCACCTGATCCGCGATCGCACGGATACGTTTATAATCCCAGTCGCGGCTGTAAGCAGAAGCACCACAAATAATTAACTGTGGTTTCTCGCGCAGGGCGATTTCTTCCATTTTATCATACTCAACAAGACCAGTCTCTTTATTCACTCCATAGGAGAACGGCTGATAAAGCTTACCGGAAAAGTTTACAGGAGAACCATGTGTCAGGTGTCCACCCATGCTCAGGTCCAGCCCCAGGATCTTATCACCTGGTTTTAATATCGCCAGCATTACTGCTGCGTTAGCCTGTGCACCCGAGTGAGGCTGTACGTTCGCGTATTCAGCGCCAAAAATCTCTTTTGCCCTGTCAATCGCCAACTGTTCGCTCAGGTCCACAATTTCACAGCCGCCATAATATCTACGTCCGGGATAGCCTTCTGCATATTTATTGGTCAAAACGGTTCCCATAGCCTGAATAACCTGCAGACTGGTAAAGTTTTCCGATGCGATCAATTCTATGCCATGACGCTGACGCTCCAGCTCCTGGCCGATGATATTAAATATTTGCTGATCTCTTTGCATTGTATGTTGAAAATTTGCAGCAAAGGTAATCGAATTTGTGAATAGTGCATAGCCAATAATGGATAGTCTGTAGATATTTTTCCTATTTAAATAGCATGATATAGTTATATATACTATTGATCTCTATATTATCAATGCTTTAAACTGTCTGTAAT
The DNA here is from genome assembly GCF_009758125.1 of Chitinophaga oryziterrae. GTDB lineage: Bacteria > Bacteroidota > Bacteroidia > Chitinophagales > Chitinophagaceae > Chitinophaga > Chitinophaga oryziterrae. The sequence continues at coordinate 62,578 of NZ_WRXO01000012.1, read as the reverse complement.
ACCCACAGCTATGGACTTTTTAAAATTTACACTACCTTCACGCCCTCAGTAACGAGTGAATGAACATCTAATCTAATTAACTGCGTACATGAAGGCCATTATACCAGTAGCCGGTGCTGGCACCAAGCTGCGACCGCATACATATACACAGCCTAAAGCACTGATTCCCCTGGCGGGAAAAACCATACTCAGTATAATAGTTGATCAGCTGGTAGAAGCCGGCATCTCGGAATTTGTTTTCGTGGTAGGTTACCTGGGCGAAAAGATCCAGGATTATATACTGAAAAAATATCCTCACCTTACCTGTCATTTCGTGCAGCAGAGCAGCCGCGAAGGAACAGGACATGCTATTTTACTGACAAGACAGGTGGTAAAGGGCGATGAAATGCTGATCGTATTAGGTGATACTATCTGTGAAGGGAATTTCAGAGATCTTATCCATTCTCCTGTTTCCCAGCTGGGACTCAAGAAAGTAGATGATCCGCGTAATTTCGGGGTAGCAGAACTGAACGATAACGGCAGCATCTGCAAAGTCGTGGAGAAACCACAGATCCCTAAATCGAACCTTGCACTGGTAGGTGTATATAAGATAAAAGAAACTGAACAGTTATACGATTGCCTGGAGAAGAATATGCTGGAACACCGTAAATCTCACGATGAATTCCAGCTGACAGACGCCCTGCAATGTATGATAGAACATGGGGTGGTGTTCAAACCTTTTAAAGTCAGCAACTGGTTCGACTGCGGTCGTAAGGATACCCTGCTGGAAACCAATGCTATCCTGTTAAGCAAATACAAACTGGCAGCAGCGCCGGTATTGCCTTATGAAAACACCATCATCATTCCGCCGGTGAGTATAGGAGAGGGATGTAATATCAAGAATTCTATTATCGGTCCTAATGTAGCGATCGGAGATAATACGGTCATCAACTATTCTATCGTCAAAGATTCCATCATTGGCTCTTTCAGTAACTTATATGAAGTGGTATTGAAGTCTTCTCTCATCGGTAGCGATGCCAATATAAGAGGGCTCAGCCAGAGTTTGAATATAGGGGATAATACAGAGATAGACCTTGGTTGAATAAAACATTGAAAGGCTCCGTAAGGGGCCTTTTTTAATATATTATCCTATTTTCACTTCATGAATCCCGTTACAAAACTATTCCACATCCAATATCCTATCATCCAGGCCGGTATGGTCTGGGCCAGCGGATGGCGTTTGGCCAGTGCCGTAAGCAATGCAGGCGGATTAGGTCTCATCGGCGCCGGCAGTATGTATCCTGATGTACTACAGGAGCATATCCGCAAATGCAAACAGGCAACTACCCGTCCGTTCGGGGTTAATATCCCACTGCTTTATCCAGGTATAGAACAACTCATAGATATCATTATCAAAGAAGAAGTGCCGGTCGTATTCACTTCTGCCGGTAATCCCAAAACATGGACGCCTGCGCTGAAAGCCGCCGGTATTACGGTGGTACATGTTGTATCCAGCGCCGCCTTTGCCAAAAAGAGCGAAGCCGCCGGTGTAGATGCAGTAGTAGCGGAAGGTTTTGAAGCGGGAGGACATAACGGAAGAGAAGAAACTACTACGATGGTACTCATCCCCGCAGTCTGTGAACAGGTAAGCATTCCTGTGATCGCAGCAGGTGGGATAGGCTCCGGAAAGGCGATGGCGGCGGCTTTTGCGTTAGGCGCTACAGGCGTACAGATAGGCAGCCGTTTTGTAGCCAGCCCGGAAGCATCTTCACATCCTCTGTTTAAACAGGCCGTGATAGACGCTAAAGAAGGTGATACCCTTTTAACTATGAAAAAGCTTACCCCGGTACGGTTATTAAAGAATCCGTTTTTCGAAAAAGTAAAAGCGGCAGAAGATAATGGGGCAGATAAAGAAGCTCTGATCGCGTTATTGGGCCGCGCAAGGGCCAAGACGGGCATGTTTGAGGGACAGCTCGATGAAGGGGAACTTGAAATAGGGCAGGTGAGTGCAACGATCCATGAGATCAAACCTGCCGCTGAAATTGTAGCAGAAGTATGGGAAGAGTTTAAAGCCACCATAAAAAAACTGGCTACTCTTTCATTGCCTTAGCAAAATTCCTGATATCCTGGTTTCTGATCTTTTTAAATCCAACCATTGATTTTCCCATCTTGGGAATCAATGAAAAACCCCATGCCTGGAACATCTCATCACTGATATCTGTATGGCATAGCGGCATCCCGTTTACAGGATCAAGCACTACGGGTACATTCACTTCCATACTGGGATAATTCGTATCAAACGTAGAAAATACCCCGGAAGGCACATAGGCTATCGCACTATTCCCAAAGGCATCTTTCTTAAAGATGTCATCCAGTTCTTCTTTACTCACAAAACGGATGGGATAAGGGTAATCAGCTTTCGCTGTTCCTTCTGCGAAATCATCGTCCAGCCAGTTCTTGCACAGAATCAATGTTTTATCTTTCAGGTACACCGCATTATGCTTTATTTCCGATTGCATACTGCGTTCGGATATTCCGCCTAACTGCTCGGTAAATACGTAAGTGGCCAGTCGTAAACCCACTGCCAGATCCGTAAAATCCGGGAACCTGTCGGACATATTCTGGATGTAAAAAGGGTATTGTACATCATTCTCGATGAAATACATGTTAATGACAGGAACGCTCAGGTCTTTATCATCAATTTTCCAGGCAAGAGAAGAGGTGTAAGTCCTCGCATATCTGGACTTTTTAACCTTACTGCCTGGTTTCACTTTCATCGACTGGCAGTCGAAAACAATGTAATTCCTGTTATTACGTGTGCGTAACCGCGACACCTCTTTTTCTGTTTTCTGTTCTACTGTTATAGCGCCGTTCAACGCCCAGTACTGCTTTACTACTTCCGGGAAGTCCCGGTTCAATTGCTTGATGGCTTGCTTATATTCTGCTACCTGACCAGGAGCTTTTTGACTCAGCAGCTTTATGATCTTCTTATCCGGCCGTTCCTTCACCACAATAAAGCTGGTACGTTTCTTCATCTTCTCTACATCTTTCGTTTTTACGAACTGGGCTGAGGCATTAACTACTGATAACAAGAGGCTTAAACCAAGCAAGGCCGATAGGGTACCTTTCATAGGAGGATATTTAATTTAAACCACACTACAAATATAATGTTTTAAAAAGGTTTAATATGTAGAAATGCGTCTACAGCCGGGTTTGCCATGTCCTAAAAAATAATTTCCCCCCATCAGTAGGAAATATCAAAAATTAGCACGTACATTTATAGTGTACTAGTTATATAGTACACTAAACTACTTGCTATGATATCCATCCAAAATCTTTCTTTCAGTTACAGGAAAAACAAGCCTTTGTTTGAAGGGCTGGACCTAAACCTGGAGGCGGGCTATATCTACGGACTATTAGGAAAAAACGGTGCGGGCAAATCCAGCCTGCTGAAACAAATGGCCGGACTGTTATTCCCGCAGGGCGGCGTTTGTAAGGTGATGGGGTATGAGGCCCGTTACCGTCAGCCGGATTTCCTGCGTAACCTGTTTATGGTGCCGGAAGAGTTCTATCTGCCACAGGTACGGATCAACAATTACGTAAAAGCCTATGCACCCTTTTACCCCGACTTCAGCAACACATCCTTCCGTGAATACCTGGAAGAGTTTCAGATCCCTACCGATCAGCGCTTAACAGAAATGTCCTATGGACAAAAGAAGAAGGTCCTGATCAGCTTTGCCCTGGCTACCAATACCAAAGCGCTCATCATGGATGAGCCTACCAATGGGCTGGACATCCCTTCCAAAAGCCAGTTCCGCAAGGTCATTGCTGCAGCCGTCAGCGAGGAAAAATGTATCGTCATCTCCACTCACCAGGTACGTGACCTCGATAATCTCATTGATAACATCGTGATCATTGATAATCATAAGATCATCTTCCGCCAGGATGTGGATGCAGTAAATGATAAGCTTAGCTTTAAAACTGTCAGCAACGTGGAAGATGCCGGTAGCGTACTATATGCCAACAGCTCATTGAGGGGCCATGCCGTAGTAACAGAAAATACGGATAAAGAACAAAGTCGTATTGATATGGAAATGCTGTTTAATGCTGTACTGGAACAACCTGAAAGGATCTCTAAAATATTCAACTAAATGCAAGTAAATAATATACTCAGCGCGCGCCGCTTTGGCGCCTACTTCAAAAAGCACCTGGTTGATAATTACCGACTTTATCTCATGTCCTTAATTGTATTAACAGGACTATTATTATTCGCCCTGTTATTCGCAATATTCGCGGAGCCGAGTATTCGCACATACACCGACCTGATACCATCCTTTTTGATAGGCTTATACGTGGCCGGATTGATATTTACCAGTAAATCGTTTAGTGAATTGGGGAATAAATCAAGGGGGATAGATTACTTATTATTACCAGCTTCTCACCTGGAGAAATTTCTCACCACATTATTAATTACTACGATTGGCTTTCTCGCCGTATATCACGTCGCATTTTTCCTTGCAGTAAAAGCAGGAGAAGGTATTATCTCGTTACGCAACGGAACTCCTCTTATAAACGATCTCGCGTACAACAGAGAGGCTGATGGGTGGTACATAAACTACTTTATCTGGTTTGTTGCACAAGCCATGTTCCTGCTGGGCACTGTATATTTTCAAAAATATAGTCTCGTAAAAACAGTGTTATGTTTCTTTATATTCTTAACCGGCATGTACCTCATTAATGCAATATTTGCGCAGATCTTCTTCCATAAATACATGAAAGACTGGAAAGCGCAATTTCCTTTTATTGGTGTAAATATTTTGCTGCCTCATAACATGGAAGCGCATACACTCCAATACTCTATGAATTTTGTGATGCTGGAATTGCCTAAAAGAGCATGGAAACCATTACTGTATTTTTTCGAATATTTTGTTCCGCCAATACTCTGGACAGTGGCTTATTTTAAATTGAGAGACAAAGAAATATAAATTACCGATCATGGAATTTAAAGAGTCACAAGCGATATACCTGCAGATCGCAGATCATCTCTGCGAACAGATCCTGCTGGATAAGTGGAAACCGGACGACCGTATTCCTTCTGTCCGCGAACTGGCCGTGCAACTGGAAGTAAACCCGAACACCGTGATGCGTACCTGTGAATATTTACAGCAATACGATATCATTTATAATAAAAGAGGCATCGGTTATTTTGTTTCGGAAAACGCCAGTAAGAAAATAATACAGCTTAAAAAAGAACGCTTCCTTGCAAACGAGTTGCCACAATTCTTCCGGAATATGTATTTACTGGACATGGAACTGGATGAATTGAAACCGCACTACGAGAAATACAAAAAATCTAATTTCAAATAGTTAAGATATGCGAACAGCTAACAAATTATTACTCTCATTTGTAGCACTACTTGTGCTGCTGATGCTGTTTTCCGACATTGTTTTATGGGCTAATTTTAAAAGGGGAAGGAGTGGGGATGATGACTTACATATAAGTGAGAGACTTGCTGGTATAGTATTGCAGCCGTTTAAAGTGTTGTACCTGAAAGGTATATCCCATGAGCTTCAGATAACAACTTCAGATAAGGCAACATTAATTTTGGGTGGCGACACTACCGGCAGGTTTACTTATTCACAGAAAAACGATACACTGTTTTTTGATATGCATAAAGAAGGAGGTAGTACGATGTTGGCTTTGCCTGCTATCGACGCTATCTATTTGTCGCAGGGATGTGGTGTAACGGTTAGCAACTTTGATATACCTCAGTTAGATGTTCACATGGGAGACAACTGCACAGTTGATTTAAATTCCATGAAAGTCAGTAAGCTGAATGTAGACGGAGGAAAAGAGTCAAAATTATCAATGATGGGAAATGGGACTGATCAGGGTATTGGCTCCTTCAGATTACAACTGGGAAAGAACAGTGAATTCAGGTCCCGGGATGTAGCATATCAGCAAACGGATATAAAACTGGATAGTATTAATGTACTGGAGATGACGGGTCGATCGCTGAACGTACTGAAAGAAATCAAATAATTATATAAAAGAGCTAATGAGATAAGGCCGGGTATTCACCCGGCCTTCCCTGTTATAATTTAAAATTGTGTAGCGAGATAAGCCATCGTGCCTATCCCTACTTCAATCGCACTTTCATCTACATCAAACGTTGGCGTATGTACGCCGGAAGTAATGCCTCTTGCTATGTTCCCCGTTCCTAATCTGAAAAAACAGGCAGGTACTATCTGGGAATAAAAAGCAAAATCTTCTGCTCCCATCCTTACTTCTGTATCTTCTACTTTATCTATCCCAAGATATTCTTCTGCCAGTCCACGGGCTTGTGCTGTTACTGCTTCATTATTATACAGGCAGGGATAACCTACCAGTATCTCAATATCTATTTGAGCACCCATGGCATGCGCCAGTTCAGTAGCCTGTTTTTTAATGATATCATGTGCTTTAAAGCGCCATGTTTCGTCCATTGCCCTGAAGGTCCCCATTAGTTTCACTTCACTGGGTATTACGTTTGTAGAATTCCCGCCGTTAAAAGCACAGATACTTAGTACAGAAGGAGAGAAGGGGTTATTATTCCTGCTGATGACCTGTTGAAGGCTCACTACCAGGTGAGAAGCCACTAATATGGTATCTACTGTCAGGTGAGGCAGCGCGGCATGCCCACCTTTTCCTTTGATCGTAATATATATTTCATCTGCGCTGGCCATATACTGACCTGCCCGGAAGCCCAGTTTCCCTGCTTCCATAGTAGGCTGCACATGCATACCCAGTATGGCATCGGGACGTGGATTTTCCAGTACACCGTCTTTTATCATCAGGCTTGCTCCGCCGGGGTGTTTCTCTTCCCCTGGCTGAAACAGCACTTTAACAGTACCTTCAAATTCACCGCTCAGTTCCTGCAGAATGCGGGTAGCGCCGAGTACACAGGTAGTGTGTACATCGTGTCCGCAGGCATGCATAACACCGGTATTCTGTGACTTATAGGGAACGTCATTGATCTCTGTAATAGGCAATGCATCCATATCTGCCCGTAGCGCGATCGTTTTGGAAGAGGGGTTCTTCCCCTCGATAGTAGCTACGATCCCTGTACCTGCAATCCCGGAAGTATAACGAACGCCAAATTCATCCAGTTTCTGCTGGATGAACAATGAAGTTTCAAATTCCTGGAAAGAGAGTTCCGGATGAGAATGAAGATGGTGCCTGATGGCTATAAATTCCGGTGCATATTGCTTCGCCAGTTCCTTAATTCTTGTCTTCATTTAGTTGCTTTCTTCGGTTCCTGCTTCTTTCTCCGGAGACAGATTAATAATTGCCGGTACTACGAAAATAGCACCCGGAAAGTTGGAAGATAATTTCTCACGAAAATCAGTGGCCTCATCACGGGATTTGAAGTCGCCGATACGTACTTTAAAATAAGGAGGCTGATATTCCAGGTAAGTCCGGTAATCCGGGTAAAGCTGCATCACTTTAGCTTTGATATCATTGGCTTCATTCCTTTTATTGGTAGAAATGAGTTGTACCCTGAATCCTGGCTGGTTACGGATGGCCAGCGTGTTAATGTAGATCTGTTTTTTGATGAGCAGGTCCAGGCGGCCGTCCTTCACTACTTTAACGCCGCCACCTGTGTTGGCAGCAAGGGCATTGTCCTGGGCAACGGCGATACCGCCGATCAGTAATCCTGAGAATAGTAATATTAACTGTTTCATTGTCATAAGGTTAAACAGATGCCTTCATGATTTCCACACTTCCACTGCATCCTAATCTTGTCGCCCCGGCATCTATCAGTTCTTTGGCAAACTCAAAGGTACGAATCCCCCCTGATGCTTTTATCTGAATATTTGCCGGTAAGTTTGCCCGCATCAGTTTTACGGCTGCAACGCTGGCGCCTTTCTCTGCATATCCGGTGGACGTTTTTACAAAGTCTACCTGGTATTTAGCATATAACTGGCAGCATCTTATAATCTCCTCTTCCAATAATATGCCACTTTCGATAATCACTTTGATCACTTTCCCTTTATTCCTGATGATAGGCATGATGGTAGCGATCTCTTTTTCCAGGTATTCCCAGTCGCCATTACGTATAGCTAACAGGTTAGCGACCATGTCCAGTTCATCTGCTTCATCAATAATAGCGAGTACGGTTTCGGCTACTTTAGCTTCTATGGCAGAATATCCGAAAGGGAATCCTGTAACGGTGGCCACTTTTGTATTGGTATTACCTACAAATGTTTTGGCCAGTTTCACAAAAGGGGGAGGAATGCAAACTGCTGCAAAATCATATTCCACGGCTTCCATGCACAGTTGACGGATGTTATCGAGGGTAGTAGTCGGTTTCAGTACTGTATGGTCTATATATCTGTTAAGCAGCATTAGTGACGATTTCAGGTACGAAAGTAATGCAAAAAGTGATAAAGATGGGGCTAGCGGAGCTAAAACCGGAGCAACTGGTTTACAGTTATTTTAGAATGGACTCTCAGAAAAAAAGGGAACAATACATTTGACTGTATTGTTCCCTTTTCGGTATATACACCCGCAAGGAATTAGAAATCCTTACCGTGACATTGTTTGTATTTCTTACCACTTCCACAAGGACAAGGATCGTTACGGCCAACCTTAGGACCAGTATTTCTTATCGGGTCCTGTTTTACAGGTTCGGCGTTGGTAGCATACTCCTGTACATCTGTAGCTGGTATCGCACCTTCAAACTCCTGATGAGATGCACGCATCCGGCTCATATCAGTCTTTTCCTCACGGGCTTCGCGGATCTGTACCGGAACCTGTTGCTGCTGACGGCTATCATCCTGGACAGGGATAGCGCATTTGCTAAGGAAAGAAACGATTTCACGGCTGGTATCACCATCCATTTGTTTGAAGAGGTTGAATGCTTCGAATTTATAGATCAATAAAGGATCTTTCTGTTCGTATACTGCCCCCTGTACAGATTGTTTCAGGTCATCCATCGCACGCAGATGCTCTTTCCAGGACTCATCTATCAGTGTAAGGGTGATACTGCGTTCAAGGGCACTAACGGTCTCAAAACCTTTGCTATCTACTACTTTCTGCAGGTTAGCAAGCACATTCATTCCTTTCTTGCCATCTGTGAACGGGATAGAGATATTCTCTATCTGATGCCCCTGGTCTTTATGTATCTGCTGGATAACAGGCAGCGTATTTTCCGCCAGTTCCTTTGCTTTACGATCGTAGTTATCTTTCGCCTGATGATAGAGGCGGGATGCCAGGTTGTTGATATCTGCCTTCACCAGCTCATCGCGGGTAATATCAGTATCTATTGCAAAGTTCATGATCACATCTAATTGAAACGCTTCAATATCTCCTGTTTCCCTGTGACCGGTAATAATACTTAAAGCCACATCATAGAAAGCATTGTCGATATCTATGGCAAGACGTTCGCCAAACAAGGCGTGGTTACGTTTAGCATAGATAACCGTACGCTGCTTGTTCATCACGTCATCATACTCCAGCAGACGCTTACGTATACCGAAGTTGTTCTCTTCTACTTTCTTCTGCGCTCTTTCAATGGAACGGGTGATCATGCTGTGCTGAATCACTTCTCCTTCCTTATAACCCATACGGTCCATCAGACCAGCTATACGGTCGGAACCGAACATACGCATCAGATCATCTTCCAGAGATACAAAGAACTGTGAAGTTCCCGGATCTCCCTGACGACCGGCACGACCACGTAACTGTCTGTCTACACGACGGCTTTCATGACGTTCCGTACCGATGATCGCTAAACCACCTGCATCTTTCACGCCAGGGCCCAGCTTGATATCCGTACCACGACCCGCCATGTTGGTAGCGATGGTGATAGCACCAGCCAAACCTGCTTCAGCAACGATCTGTGCTTCACGGGCATGTTGTTTTGCGTTCAGTACATTGTGAGGGACCTTCTCGAAGGTGAGCATCTTGCTTAACAGTTCGGATACTTCCACAGAGGTAGTACCTACCAGGACTGGCCTTCCGGCTGCCTGTAACTGTTTCACTTCTTCGATAACGGCTTTATATTTATCTCGTTTTGTCTTGTATACCAGGTCTTCAGAGTCCTTACGGGTAATAGGCAGGTTGGTAGGGATGGTTACCACGTCCAGCTTGTATATTTCCCAGAACTCACCAGCTTCGGTAGTAGCTGTACCGGTCATACCGGCCAGTTTATGGTACATACGGAAGTAGTTCTGGAGGGTAACGGTAGCGAAGGTCTGGGTCGCAGCCTCTACTTTCACGTTTTCCTTTGCTTCTATCGCCTGGTGTAAACCGTCGGAATAACGGCGGCCATCCAGGATACGACCGGTTTGTTCATCTACTATTTTCACTTTACCGTCCATTACCACATATTCCACGTCAATATCGAACAGGGTATATGCTTTTAGCAACTGCTGTACGGAGTGGATACGGTCGGATTTCAGGGCAAAGTCCTGCAGCAGGGTATCTTTGCGGTGCAGTTTCTCATCTGCAGTGAGGCTTAGTTTCTCGATCTCAGCGATCTCGGAACCAACATCCGGCATGATAAAGAAGTTTGGATCTTCGCCGGACTGGGTAATCAGGTGAAGCCCTTTTTCGGTAAGATCTACACTGTTATTCTTTTCATCGATGCTGAAGTAGAGCTCTTCATCTACTTTAGGCATTTCACGTTGCTGATCTGCCAGGTAGTAGTTTTCAGCTCTCTGCAGTAATACTTTGATACCTGGTTCGCTCAGATACTTGATCAGCGCACTGTTTTTAGGTAAACCGCGCCATGCACGCATCAGGGCAAGACCACCGGTTTTCGGATCATCTTTACCTTCTGCTATCAGTTTCTTTGCTTCCAGCAAATATTGTTGAGTTGCTTTTTTCTGGGCCTCCATCAGGCGTTGTACACGTGGTTTCAACGCATGGTACTCCTGTTCTTCTCCGCGGGGGATAGGACCGGAGATGATTAACGGCGTACGTGCATCATCGATCAGTACACTATCCACCTCATCCACCATCGCGTAGTGATGTTTGCGCTGTACCATTTCATCCGGTGTATGTACCATGTTATCGCGCAGGTAATCGAAACCAAATTCGTTATTGGTTCCATAAGTGATACCGGCGAGGTAAGCATTGCGGCGTTCCGGTGTGTTAGGCTGATGTTTATCTATACAATCAACTGTTACGTCGAGGAATTCGAAAATGGGGCCGTTCCACTCAGAGTCACGACGGGCCAGGTAATCATTCACGGTAACGATGTGAACGCCTTGTCCTGCCAGTGCATTGAGGTAAGCGGGGAGAGTAGATACCAGTGTTTTACCTTCACCTGTAGCCATTTCGGAAATCTTACCCTGGTGGAGTACGATACCGCCTATTAACTGTACATCGTAATGGATCATGTTCCAGGTAACAGGACTGCCAGCTGCCGGCCAGGTATTTTTCCACGTCACATTGTCACCCTGAATAGTGACATAATCCTTTTTAACTGCCAGTTGACGGTCCAGTTCTGTAGCGGTAGCTGTGATAGTAGTGTTCTGGGTGAAGCGGCGGGCGGTCTCTTTTACCACGGCAAAAGCCTCAGGTAACAGTTCTTCCAGTACTTCTTCCAGTTGTTTGTCGCGGTCTTTCTTCAGTTTATCAATTTCCTGGTAAACGACATCTTTTTCAGTGACATCCTCTGCATTTTCAGCAGCGAGCTGCCTTTCTGCAATAGTACTGTCTATCTTGGCCAGATGAGCACTTATACGTTGACGGAACTCTTGTGTTTTGTTACGCAGTTGGTCTACAGGCAGGGATTGCAGTTTTTCAAACGCGTCATTGATCTGCTTTACAACGGGCAGGATCGTTTTAATATCCTTCTCCGATTTATGCCCGCCAAAAAGTTTTGTTAAAAAACCTAACATGTCTAATTTATTACGAATGATTGTTAAAATAGTTGTTCTCAGTTGTACGGTAGCCCACACTTATCCAAAAATTATGCTTAGAAAGCTCCGGTGACAAGGTGTCAGATTATCTCCGGTTCTCGCGGGGCCTGTAAAATTAGGAATTATTTGCACATAGTGAATGCAATATGATATCAGTTCTGATATTCTCTGAGATATCTTTCCATGATATTGATAATCATCAATTTATCTCGCTTAATATATTCCATGCTTATAAAAGCCTCTGAATTGCTTCCTGACAAACCATCGACAGGGCTTGAGTTCTCGTGAAATCCTATATCCCTTCATCATGGAAAGTCCATTCCTTCAGCATTCTTTCAGCATTCCTATATCGTTTGGATATAGGAATGCCGGTAGAATGATATAGGAGTGATATAGGAGCGATGAAGGAGTGATGATAGAATGTTAGAGCCAGAGCTTGTTTAGATTAGATTATAGTGGTGTTTTGGGCTTAAATGAAAGGATTTAGTATTATAGGATAAATTGTCATGGGATTTAATTTGCCCTAATTCTGTTACAAATAATGAGATAAATTGCCCTAATTCTGTTACAGATTATCGAATAATTTGCCCTAATTCTGTTACATGTTTAAAAGGGCTATACTCACAGAACTAGAAAAATGGTCTAATAAATCGCCTCGTAAACCGCTGGTTATCAGAGGTGCAAGACAGGTTGGGAAAACAACTGTAGTAACACAGTTTGCACAGTATATCTACCTCAATCTGGAACTTCCTAATGATAGACGCCCTTTTGAAGAATTTAGCACTATAGAGGAACTGGTGCAGACATTGTTTTTTATTAAAAACCAGTCACAATCCAAAAGGGATAAAACATTGCTTTTTATTTATGAGATATAGGAATGCCGGTAGAATGATATAGGAGTGATATAGGAGCGATGAAGGAGTGATGATAGAATGTTAGAGCCAGAGCTGGTTTAGATTGGATTTTAGTGGCCCTGATTCTCTACGGCATAAGTAGATTTCGTGTGGCCTTTCAATGGAACACTTATGCTGTATTCTTTTAATGATTATATAATGGATGGAGTGGTGTTGTAAATATAATATCTTGATTATCAATTAGATAATTTGGGAATTTATTACTTTAATAGTGATTTTGCTAACAAAAAATACTTATTTTTGTTAGCAAATAATAAGTCACCATGAGCGATAAGGATATACAACGTCTGATAGAGTTGGCCCAATCCAAGTTAATGCAGGATAGGACAAAGGAACAGGCTTTACTATCTTTGCAAAGAGCTGGTCTTCTCGACAAGCATGGTGAATTTACTGCACCTTACCAAAATCTTGCTAAAGCTGTTGAGTCAGCTAGGAAGTAATATGAGTTTTCCATGTATGATGTTCGACCTAACCTAATTATAGGTTTCCACGGCTGTGATAAGGCCACAAGAGATGCATTAGTTAACAATCCAGATGCAATTAAGATTAGCCAGGAACCATTTGATTGGTTAGGACATGGTATGTACTTCTGGGAAAATAATTATGAAAGAGCGCTAGACTGGGCAGAAGCCAAAAGAAACCGTGGAAAAATTAATGATCCAGCTGTTGTTGGAGCTACAATTAATTTAGGATTATGTTTTGATATGCTTGATTCCAAGTATATCAAAATGTTGCCACCATATTATAATTTGATGGAAGCTGATTATAGTAAATCTAACAAAACCCTTCCTAAAAATGTAGATGCTCCAAAGGATGTCTATAAAGATAAAGTATTGAGAGAATTAGACTGCTCAGTTATTGAATATATGCATTCTGAAATATATTCCGATATCCAAAATGATATACAGAAAAGAGGATCTACTGATATAAAGCTCTTTGATTCTGTAAGAGGAGTGTTTACTGAAGGTGGGCCTGTATTTCTTGGTGCAGGGATACTCGAAAAAAATCATATCCAAATTTGTATCCGCAATCTTAATTGTATCAAGGGATTTTTCATCCCTCGTCAGGAAAAGGATTATTTGGAATGGCATCGGGATAACTATCAGCAAACGGCCTAAATAGATTTTTCTGGCTGAATCAGGTTTGATATAATTACTTCTCATGTACAAATCCATCTCCTAAACTTCCGCCTCTCATTGTCACGCCTTTGGGCATGTGATCTGCGCAGGGCAGGGGATTATCCCAGCATAATTCCGTGTTCAGAGGTATGTACATATGGAAAGGCGCTTCGTCTGTTTCTACTGGTTGGGTGCTGTATGGCGCAGGCAGGATGACTGTATGATCAGGAACGTCCTGAATTATTTTCTGTGCTACGAATGTTTTGTGCAGTCGGGAGTGTAATATTAATGTTGCTGCCTGGAACATCACTACGTCCAACAAACAGAAGAGTAAGAGATAACGGGCCTGTTGTAAAAAAGGAAGACACAATGCGATTGTAATCACAAATAAAGGCGCCAGATATCCGTAGGCAAAACGCGGATCAGGCGCTTGTATCAACCAGAAGCAACAGCCAAGGACCAGGAAGATATAGATGGGGAGGAAGTTCGTTGGAAGCTGTTTACGTTTGAGGAATACAATAACCGGAGAGACTAATGCAAATAGTAAAAGCAATTTGTCGTATACCCGTACACTATGCATAAACCAGGTACTGAAACGCTGGAATAAAGAATCATTTAACAATCGTGCGATATCCGCTGTGCGGTAAAATGCAAATGAAGTGATGTCCTGACGGGTTGCGTGTATAACAGAAAGAGGTACGCTCCAGCCAGTATGGAAGAGGTCCGGGAGTTCCATTGGGAATAATGGGTAGCCGGTTAGTATGATATTGCGTATCAGCCAGGGCGCAAAGATCAACAGGCTGACAGCTACCAATACGGCGCTTTTGGCATATGATTTATTACGTAGTAGTTGTACGAACAGTAAGAGTGTAATGAGTAGTACGGGTACTGCGGATACTTTTACTGTTACAAGGAACAACGGAGCGAGTAGCAGAAATACATTTCCTGTAGGATTGTTTTCCAGCCATACTACTACCAGCAAACAGCCAAGGTAAAAGACAGGTAAATCCGCTGCTGGTGCAATTACATTGTATACGCACACCTGCGGCATATTGATCAAAACGAGTAATCCCAGTTTTAAAAAACGGATAAAAGAAACATCCTCTTTTCCCGGGAGTAGATAAAGTACCACCAGCAAATACAGCACTCCGTTGATATGATTGCTGGTATTACCTGTTAACCAGGAGAAGTTAAAGACAGCTGCCAGCACATGCCAGTGAGAGTTAAATCCAAAGCGTACATGCAGATTCGCCAGTCCGGGTACGACTTTGTAAAATTGCATCCATTTGATGAACTGGGCATAATACAGCCCCTCATCATAGGTAATAGATTGTTGTGCAGATAAGGTTACTGCATATAATATGGCTATTATAAAGAATAACTTCATTCCGATAGAAGCACCGGAAGCTTGTCGCAGTTGTTCAGCAACGCTTTTCCTGGTAAAAAGAAAACAGATGATCCCGATACCAAGGATAATACCATGAGCTAACCCCGCCAGCGGTATAAATAAAGAGAGGTAAGCTGCGATTACAGATATCCCGAATAGTCCGGTAAGGGCCGTAAGTGGGAAAGATGTTTGTCCTGAAAGTGAAGAAGGCTGTCCCAGCAATCGCTGAATAGTATGCCCATACAAAAAAGACAGTATAATAATATACAGGAACTTAACGAACAGGAACAGCATGGTATATGTTTATTTTTCTATCGTGATAGGCGTTTTCTGCCTTGCAAAAAGGTTATACTTCAGAATACAATATATGGCCCGGAAACCATCTTTATAATTGATTTTCTTGCCTTCTTCATAAGTACGCCCGTAATAGGCAATCCCTACTTCATAAATCCTTATTTTAGGGATACGGCTTATTTTAGCTGTCACTTCCGGTTCGAATCCAAACCGGTTCTCTTTTAAATCCACCTGTTTAATAATATGACTACGGAACAGCTTATAGCAGGTTTCCATGTCTGTCAGGTTCAGGTTGGTTAAAGCATTCGAGAGGGCAGTCAGGAATTTATTCCCGATAGTATGCCAGAAGAACAGGATCCTGTGAGGACCGTCCCCCATAAAACGACTACCAAATACAACGTCCGCTACTCCCTTTATCATCGGTTTTAACAAGCGGTTAAACTCCTCAGGGTCATATTCGAGGTCGGCATCCTGGATAATCAGGTATTCTCCGCTGGCTTTTTGGATGCCTGTCCGCAGTGCTGCTCCCTTCCCCTGGTTCACTTCATGACGTACATATTGCAGTTTCACATGAGGATAACTGGCCGTAAAACGTGCCACTTCTTCTCCGGTATTGTCCGTCGAATGATCATCTACCACCACCAGTTCCTTCTGCACATTTTCTATCAACTGCACTGCCGTCACCCGTTCCAGGATATTATAAATGTATCTCGATTCGTTAAATGCCGGAATAATTACGGATAGAAGATGTTCTGACATAATGACAATTTTCTTATAAGAAACGTGTGCAAAGAAGCAAAAAAGTTATGTAGAAAAAAAATTAATCATAAATAAGCCAAATAAAAAAAGTTTTAAATATTAACGACTGCTTAACAACTATAGTTGTTACAACACTCTACCTTTACAGTATTAGGGTTTTCATAGGATAGTAAACAAGAGCCAGATAGTCTTATCCGGCTCTTTCTTTTTTATCTAACTCCTTATACTCTATTCCCTTATTCTTCTAATTTCCTAATAAAGTTATTGTATTTATTATCTGAATAATTGTACAAAATGTATCAAAAAACATTGACTACTATAATCAGCTATTAAAATCACGCAAAAAATATCCGCGGAGTTTTTTTACATTTAATCGAACAAAACCCTTAAAAATTCCGCAACCGTTATGAAAAACAATACTATTCAACCTGGGAAACTCTTTTTTACAAGTTGCCTTGCTTTAATCGTTACCGCCATGACTTTTGCCATCAGGGCAGAGATCGTGAAAATATGGGGAAATGATTTTAACCTGAATGGGGAACAACTGGGCTTTATCGCCGGTACAGCCTTCTGGGGCTTCACATTGGCCCAGATTGTAGGTGGTCCGCTCATTGACCTGCTGGGGATGAAAAAG
This sequence comes from Chitinophaga oryziterrae, assembly GCF_009758125.1. GTDB lineage: Bacteria > Bacteroidota > Bacteroidia > Chitinophagales > Chitinophagaceae > Chitinophaga > Chitinophaga oryziterrae. The sequence continues at coordinate 45,580 of NZ_WRXO01000012.1, read as the reverse complement.
ATCATTTACATCGCCTTCTTCGGTCATATTGCAGGTGTTATCATGACCATCATGGCCTGGAATTTCTGGTCGCTCTTCGCCGGTACCTTGCTCATAGGTATTGCCAATGGTAGTGTTGAAGCCACCTGTAATCCACTGGTAGCTACAATTTTCAGCACACAGAAAACTAAAATGCTGAACCGCTTTCACATGTGGTTCCCTGGTGGTAATGTTCTGGGTGCGCTCATTGCCTATTTTATGATAGAACAACTGCACATGAGCTGGACCGCGCTGATGTGCGTGCTGCTGGTGCCTACTTTATTATATGGCGGATTATTCTTCTCATTACGCTTCCCCCAGACAGAACGCGCTGCTTCAGGTATCAGCTATAGCGGGATGCTGAAGGCCTGTATAGGTCCCTTCTTCCTCTTCATGGTCATTTGTATGGTCCTGACCGCTTCCACAGAACTGGGCACAGGGCAATGGATCAGCGCATTACTGGGACAGGTAGGCGTGCCTGCTATCCTTATTTTTGCGTTCATTAATGGTATCATGGCAATAGGCCGCTTATTTGCAGGACCAGTCGTGCATCGCCTGAATCCCGTAGGAATGCTGTTATTTTCTTCCATCTTTGCGGCACTGGGTCTGTTCTGGTTGAGCAGGGCTTCCGGTTATGAAACATTTGCTGCTGCCGGTGTATTTGCTGTAGGGGTATGCTATTTCTGGCCAACGATGCTGGGCTTTGTCTCAGAATATATGCCGCAGACCGGTGCATTAGGACTGAATATCATGGGCGGTGCAGGTATGTTGTCTGTTGCCGTTATATTACCTTTTATGGGAAACTGGTTTGATGCCAATAAGCAAAAAGCACTTGTACAGGGCGCGGATCAGGCGTTGGCAGAATTACAGGCAGGTAGGGATACCCTGATGACTGTAGCTATTTTGCCTATTATATTGATCGTTGCCTTTACTTTTTTATATATTAGATTCCGGAATAAGCCTAAAGTAGTATTAGCCCATAACGTTTAAACTCAATAAGAAAAAAAGCATATGAACCGTAAGTTAAGAATGGGAATGATCGGAGGCGGAAAAGATGCCTTCATCGGTGCAATCCATCGTATTGCAGCCAACATGGACGGACTTGTAGAACTCAAAGCCGGCGCTCTCAGCGTAAACCCGGAAGTGGCCATAGAATCAGGAAAGATACTCTTCCTCGATCCAAGCCGCACTTATACAGACTATAAGACCATGCTGGAGAAAGAAGCAGCTTTACCCGCAGCTGAAAAACTGGACTTTATTACCATTGTAACCCCCAACTTCGCCCACTTCGAACCCGCAATGATGGCGCTCGATAAAGGCTTTAATGTAGTTGTGGAAAAACCTATCACCTTCACCCTCGAGGAAGCTAAACTGCTGAAAGCGAAAGTAGAAGAAACAGGTCTTACCTTGCTCTTAACACATACTTATACCGGATATCCACTCGTGAAACAGGCCCGTCAGATGGTAAAAGACGGCGTATTCGGGAAAATCCGCAAAGTGTACGTGGAATATCCACAAGGCTGGTTAAGCAAACCTACTGAAAAGGAAGGCAATGCAGGCGCGGCCTGGAGAACAGATCCCAAACGCTCCGGCAAGAGTGGCTGTATGGGAGATATCGGTACACACGCCGCTAATCTCGCCGAATATATCAGTGGTACAAAAATTGACCAGTTATGTGCCGATCTCAACATCGTAGTACCAGGCCGTGGTCTGGATGATGATGGGGCTGTACTGCTGCGTTTTGATAATGGAGCCACCGGGGTATTAATGGCCTCCCAGGTTGCTGCCGGTGAAGAGAACGCGTTGAAAATAAGGGTATACGGTGAAAACGGTGGCCTGGAATGGTCGCAGATGGAACCCAACACCCTGCTGGTAAAATGGCTGGATAAACCCACCCAGGTATATCGCGCAGGTAATAACTATGGCGGATACCAGAGTTCCTATGCTATCCAGAACACAAGGACTCCCGGTGGACACCCGGAAGGCTACCTGGAAGCATTTGGTAACCTCTATCGCAACTTTGCCCTCACTTTGCAGGCGAAGATCAGCGGTAGAACTCCTTCCGCAGAAGCACTGGATTTCCCTAGTGTAGCAGAAGGCGTACGCGGAATGGCATTTATTGATAACGTGGTGAGATCCGGACAGAGTGAGCAGAAATGGACAAAATTTGAAATCTAATGAGAACTATTAAAGGTCCCGGAATATTCCTGGCACAATTCCTCGGAGATAAAGCTCCTTTCAATACACTGGAAGGTATCTGTAAATGGGCGGCAAGCCTGGGCTTCAAAGGCGTACAGATCCCTACCTCAGATCCAAACATACTCGATCTTAAAAAGGCGGCGGAAAGCAAAACTTATGCGGACGAGATCAAAGGCATCGTGAACGCTGCGGGGCTCGAAATCACCGAACTGTCCACACACCTGCAGGGACAACTGGTAGCGGTAAACCCTGCCTACAGTGAATTGTTCGATGTATTCGCAGCGCCGGAAGTGAGAGGTAATCCAAAAGCAAGAACAGAATGGGCGGTGAACCAGCTAAAGTACGCGGCTAAAGCCAGTAAAAACCTGGGATTGAACGCACATGCTACTTTCAGCGGCGCCTTAATGTGGCATACCGTATATCCCTGGCCACAACGCCCACAGGGCCTGGTGGAAGCTGGATTCAAGGAACTGGCCGCACGCTGGTTGCCTATCTTAAATGAATTCGACGCAAACGGAGTAGATCTCTGCTACGAAATTCACCCGGGTGAAGACCTGCACGATGGTATCTCTTACGAACGCTTCCTCGAAGCTACCGGCAATCACAATCGTGCCTGCCTGCTCTACGATCCGAGCCACTTCGTACTCCAATGTCTCAACTACCTGGAATACATCGATATCTACCATGAGAAAATAAAGATGTTCCATGTAAAGGATGCAGAATTCAATCCTACCGGCCGTTCCGGCGTATACGGAGGTTACCAGGGATGGATAGACCGCCCGGGAAGGTTCCGCTCTCTCGGCGACGGACAGGTAGATTTCAAGTCCGTATTCAGTAAACTTACCCAGTACGATTTTGCCGGTTGGGCCGTGTTGGAATGGGAATGTTGTATCAAACATCCGGAAGATGGTGCCAGGGAAGGTGCACCGTTCATCAAAGATCATATTATCCGCGTAACCGAGAAGGCATTCGATGACTTTGCCGGAGGAGCAGCAGATGATGCTATGAATAAGAAAATCCTGGGACTCTAATTACCGGATATCATATTCATCCATCATTATTCGTCATAATAATTATTTTACGGGTCAAATCTGAATTTTGGAACATATAAATGAATTGAAAATGAGAATGCGTTTTTTGGCGCCTTTTGTACTAAGCGCCGTTTTCCTGGCGGCCTGTGGCGGAGGTAAAAACACGGAGAAAAAAGAAGAAGCTGCCAGCAGTGAAGCGCCGGTAGACAACTCTATGGTAAAAGCAGGTGCCGCTGAGGCAGCCGCTTCTAAAGGTGCAGCACTGATAGAACAGAAAGACTGTAAAACCTGCCATAAGGTAGATGTGAAGCTGGTAGGACCTGCTTACAAAGAAGTAGCAGCGAAATACGAAGCTACCGATGCTAACATCGATATGCTGGTAGACAAGGTCATTGCTGGTGGTAGCGGTCATTGGGGTGAAGTAGCGATGCTTCCTCATCCGGACTTACCAAAAGACGATGCAAAAGAAATGGTGAAATACATTCTGTCTTTGAAATAAATCATTATCCACGAAGGTTGATCAATTCAATAGTTTTTGATCAACCTTTTTTTTACTCAGGTCCAACTTAAAAAACTCATTATGAAGAATATCGTTCCCGTTCTGGCGCTCAGCCTGATCACATTATCCACGTCTGCACAGAAAGTAAATACCCTTACTGCCCAGGAGAAAAAAGCAGGATGGAAATTATTATTCGATGGTACAGATAAAGCAGGCTGGCATACTTACCTGAAAAAAGAAGCGACTGCTTCCTGGCAGGTAGTTGATGGTGCACTCACTACAGACGAAGCCGCAAAGAAAAACGGTGCAGAAGGCGGTGACCTCGTTACCAATGATGAATATGAAAACTACGATCTGCAGTTGGAATGGAAAATATCAGAAGGAGGTAACAGTGGTATCATCTTTAGCGTTCATGAAGACCCTAAATTTGGCGCTACCTATTTAACTGGCCCTGAAATGCAGGTACTGGACGATGCTAAACATCCGGATGGTAAAATAACTAAACACAATTCCGGTGATCTGTATGATATGAAGAAATCTGTAAGCAATGCTGCTAAACCAGTGGGAGAGTGGAACAAAGCAAGGATCTTAAAGAAAGATGGTCATCTTACCTTCTGGCTCAATGGTACTAAAACCATCGAAACAACAATGGGTAGTGACGAATGGAAAGAACTCCTGGCGAACAGCAAATTCAAAAACTGGAAAGGTTTTGGAGAATATGCAAAAGGGCATATCGCTTTACAGGATCATGGTGACCAGGTTTGGTACCGTGATATCAAGATCCGCGTACTATAATAAAATATCATGAATAAGAACCACGTAAAAAAACTACTACTGCCAGCATTTATAATAGTGCTGGCAGTTTTGCCGCTCATACGTATACAGGCAAAAGCAAAACCACGATTACTGGTGTTTACCAAAACAGCAGGTTTCCACCACGACTGCATCCCTGCAGGTAAACTGGCCATGATCAAACTCGGACAGGAAAACGGTTTCGAGGTAGATACCACAGAAAATGCCAGCGTATTTAATAACAAGGACCTGAAAAGATACGCTGCTATCCTCTTTCTCAACACTACAGGCAATGTATTAAATGAGGAAGAACAAACCGCTATGGAAACATATATTCATAATGGCGGCGGATTTATGGGCATTCACGCTGCTACGGATACTGAGTACGACTGGCCATGGTACAATAAACTGGTCGGCGCCTGGTTTACCAGTCATCCGAAACAACAAAACGCTACCCTGCAAATAGTAGACAGGAACAACGATGCTACCCGTCATCTGGGTGAAACCTGGGTACGCTGGGATGAATGGTATAACTTCAAAGATCTTAACCCCGATGTACATGTACTCATCAAAATAGATGAACATTCTTATGAAGGTGGTACGAACGGCGATAATCACCCCATGTGCTGGTACCACGATTTTGAAGGTGGACGTGCATTCTACACGGAACTGGGACATACAAAAGAATCCTATGCAGACCCCATATACCTGCAACATGTATTAGGAGGGCTCCGTTACGCAATGAACATTAAGAAGAAATCATAGACTCAATTACAGACTATCATGCAAATCAGGTACCTATTTATCACGCTGCTGTTAGTACTGGGAACAGTATTAACAAGCTGCCAGAAGAAAATCCGCCCGGGAAATCCCCGGGTACTGGTATTTACCAAAACCGCTGGCTTCCGCCATGCTTCTATCCCTGCCGGTATCAAAGCCCTTCAGAAACTGGGACAGGAAAATGGTTTTGATGTAGATACTACAGAAAACGCTGCCAACTTCAACGAAGATACTTTGCAGAAATACGCTGCTGTTATTTTCCTGAATACTACAGGAGACATACTGGATAATTACCAGGAGGCGGATTTTGAAAGATATATACAGTCGGGCGGTGGTTACGTAGGGATTCACTCCGCTACAGATACTGAATACGACTGGGGATGGTACGGACAACTGGTCGGTGCTTACTTCGATAATCATCCTGCCGGTGTTCATAAAGCCACACTAATAATAAAGGATAAAACATTTCCTGCTACCGTTGGATTGCCTGAAAAATGGGAACATTCCGACGAGTGGTACAATTTTAAAAAGATCAGTAAAGAAACGCATGTTTTAATCACTGTAGATGAGAAAACTTACGAAGGTGGTAAAAACGGTGCTGATCATCCTATCAGCTGGTATCATGATTTTGATGGTGGTCGTGCCTTCTACACAGAGTTAGGTCATACCGATGAATCTTATTCAGAACCAAACTATCTCAAACATATCCTCGGTGGTATCAAATACGCTATCGGTGGTAATGAAACACTGGATTTCAGTAAGGCTACCACACTGCGTGTGCCTGCAGAAGACCGTTTTGCCAAAGATGTACTGGTATCCGGAGAGTTCTTCGAACCTACAGAAATGACCGTTTTACCTGATCTGAATATCCTGATAGCACAGCGTCGTGGAGAGATCATGTATTTCAATCAATCTACTAAGAAATTATCTCAGGCAGGTTTCCTCCGTGTATACTACAAAACGGAAACACCAAATGTGAATGCAGAAGAAGGGGTACTTGGATTATGTGCTGATCCCGACTTTAGTGCTAACCACTACGTATATATTTATTACTCTCCGGCGGATACTTCTGTAAACAGGTTGTCCCGCTTTAAGTTTGAGAATAACGTAATAGATTCATCATCAGAAAAAATAATCCTGCAACTGTATTCACAACGTAATATCTGTTGTCATACCGGTGGTTCTATCGCTTTCGGTCCGGGTGGATTATTATATCTTTCTACAGGTGATAACAGCACGCCATTCGATGAACCCGGACAGAAATACGTGAACAACGGGTATGCCCCATTAGATGATCGTCCTGGTCATCTGCAATATGATGGTCGTCGTACTTCTGCCAACAGTAATGATCTGCGAGGTAAGATCCTGCGTATTAAAGTGGCAGCGGATGGTACTTATTCTATTCCGGAAGGCAACCTGTTTAAACCAGGAACACCTAATACCAGACCGGAAATATTTGCGATGGGAACACGTAACCCTTACCGTATTTCAATAGATCGTAAAAATGGGTTTGCTTATTGGGGTGAAGTAGGGCCTGATGCTAACAATGATGATCCTAACCGTGGCCCCCGTGGTTATGATGAGATCAACCAGGCAAAGAAAGCAGGTAACTTCGGATACCCGATGTTCGTAGGGAACAATTATCCATATCGTTTATACAACTACGAAACGGGTGAAAGCGGTCCTGCATTTGATCCTGAGAAACCGGTTAACAACTCACGTAATAATACAGGTATTAAAAACCTGCCACCGGCACAACCAGCATTCATCTGGTATCCATATGCGAAGTCTCCGGATTTCCCATCTGTAGGTAGCGGCGGGCGTAATGCAATGGCTGGTCCGGTATACTATAATGAGTTATATCCAAAAGAAACCCGTTTACCGGATTACTATAACAATAAGTTCTTCATTTACGACTGGATGCGCGGATGGATCAAAGCGGTTACATTCGATAAGGATAACAACTTCTCCAAGATGGAGCCTTTCATGCCTGGAACCAAATTCAATGCTATCATAGACATGGAAATGGGACCGGACGGCCGCATATACCTGCTGGAATATGGTAACGGATGGTTTAGCAAGAATAAGGATGCTGGTCTTTCCCGTATCGACTACAATGGAGGTAACCGTGCTCCGGTAGCTAACATAGAAGCCAGTAAATTATCCGGAGGATTACCATTTAAAGTAAAACTGAGCGCCAAAGGATCTAAAGATCCTGATGGAGATAAACTCACTTATCTCTGGTTCCTGGGTAATGGTAATAAGAAAGAAACGACTGAACCTGAAATAGAATATACGTTTACGACTGCCGGAGAATATGCGGTAGCTGTAGAAGTAAAAGATAGTAAAGGAGCGGTTACGCGCAGCAAGGGACTTGAACTTTATGCAGGTAATGAAACGCCTGATGTAAAGGTGGATATCACAGGAAATAAAATGTTCTATTTCCCTGGTAAGCTGGTATTCTATAGCGTATCTGTCAGCGATAAAGAAGATGGTTCTACTGCAGATAAAAAGATAGATGTAAATAATATTTTCATCCATGCAGAATATATGGAAGGAAGTGATAAGGCAGCTATTCCTCAGCAGGGCCACCAGATTATTACAGGTGCTATTGCCGGTAAGAACATGGTAGAATCCGGTGATTGTAAAACCTGTCATAAGGCAGATGAAAAATCTATCGGGCCATCTTTCAAACAAGTAGCGGATAAATACAAAGATGATCCTGCTGCTCCTGATTACCTCGCCAGCAAGATCATCAAAGGAGGCAGTGGTGTATGGGGAGAAACAGCGATGTCTGCGCATCCTACATTAACACAGGGAGAAGCGCATCAACTGGTAGAATATATAATGTCTCTTGGCTCAACAGCAAAGAAGCAGGTTTCTCTTCCGCTGGTAGGAACGGTAGATGCCACTAACAACATGCCTGAAAAAGATAACGGCGTGTTATATATCATAGCCAGTTACACTGATAAAGGTGGTCCTGGTATCCGTCCTATTACTGGTAGTGATGCGATCATGTTACGTAGTCCGAAATTACCGGCTGCTGAATTTGATAAATCGGATGGAGTATCTACTTTCGAAATAAATGGTCTGAAGATGCTGATTCCTACTGCCAACGCATGGGTACTTTACAAAAACATTGATCTCACTGCAGTTGCTGGTATCAACATCATTTATTTCTCTCAGGAAGCGCTGCAATATGGTTATGTAGTAGAAGCCTTCCTGGATAAGATGGATGGTACTAAGCTGGGTGAAGTGACAATTGGGCCTGGTGCGAAACCGAAAGCGCCTAACAACGCTATCATTTCCCTCACTACTCCTGTTACAGACGGTCAGCATCATTCACTCTATTTCCGTATTAAAGCCGCTGATGCAAATGAAAAAACATCACTGGGTATCGGATCGTTCCAGTTACAGACAAAGTAAATTTCTATAAATAAAAAAAGCCCCGGCAAATGTGCCGGGGCTTTTTTTATTTATAGAAATTTATTTCTTAGCGACTCTTCCTGCGTAAACATAGTTCGTCATTAATACCGCTATCACAATAAACAATCCGAAGAATTCTCTTGTTTCTTCTATCCATGGTGTGGATGCTTTCATTGTTCCGGCGATATTCTCACCATGATGTTCTATGGCCCAGTCGAGTACTCCTGTTTTATCAAAGAAGAGATAGGCAGCATATACCAGGTAAATAAAAACACCAAACAGATAAGCCTTCCTGTAAAAACGTTTTTTTGCTGCCAGGTAACAAAACAATGCACCATATAAGTAAATGGGCATCCATACGTATGGATCAGGATCATTGTATTGCAGTCCTGCAAAAATGATGAACACGACCACGAAAAAGATGTTAAATATTTTCATAAATAGATTTTATTGGAGATAAGCGAAGATATTGATAAAAGATATACCTTTGCATCCGCATTCCTTATTTATCACTTCTAAAATTAAAGGAATCATGACAGAACGTATTCACATATCGCCCCTTTCGCCCGCTGCCTGAACAGGCAATAATTTCCAATTATAATTATCTGGAATAAGCATTTGTATTGATTTTGATCAATGCCTTTAATTGCTATGCCTGTCAGGTTCAGCCCTGCGCATTAATATAAACATACATTGTTTGTAAGGGGATACTATTGCAAAAAAATCATTTACAATAATATTTATCCGTACCCGCATGGGCAGCATAAAAACAAAGGAACTGAGTAAAATCGGTTACACCAATGACAGGGCAAGAAGCCTCGTCATTAATATTATATCCAAACATTTTAAGCATCATACAAAGGAGCAGTTAATTACGCTTTTAACGAACATCAAAGATGATCCTGCAGCATATGCAGCAGATGAAATAGTAGGTGTCATTGCTGAGACTTTTATTGATAAAGAAGAAGTCTGCAACTTCCGGTCTTTTAGTCTGTTGCAGGAAACCGGGCAGTTAAAGATCTATGGTGCAAAAGAAATAGAACACTCCGCTAAAAAGCAGATGGAGCTGGCAATGTCCCTGCCAATCACAGTGCAGGGCGCTTTAATGCCCGATGCACACACCGGTTATGGGTTGCCTATTGGTGGTGTATTAGCGACTGATAATGCAGTGGTGCCATACGCTGTAGGTGTAGATATTGGTTGCCGTATGGCGTTATCTGTTCTTGATGAAGGAGAGAGTTTTCTGAAACGTTATTCTCATCAGATAAAAGTGGCGATGAAAGAGTTTACGCACTTCGGTAATGAAGGCGCGCTGGAATTCCCACAGGAACATGCGGTATTAGATAGTGATGCTTTTCAATCTACGGAGTTGTTGAAAAAACTACAGGCAAAAGCTTTGCGTCAGTTGGGTTCTTCCGGTAGTGGCAATCACTTTGTAGAATTTGGGATGATCACATTGGCAGCAGATAATTCACTGGGGCTTCCGGCTAAAGATTATCTCGCACTGCTCTCGCATTCCGGTAGCCGTGGGCTGGGAGCAAACATCGCGCAGCATTATACTAAAATTGCGATGGATACCTGCAAACTGCCCCGTGAAGCGCAGCAGCTTGCATGGCTGGATTTGAGCAGCGAAGCAGGGCAGGAGTACTGGATCAGTATGAACCTGGCGGGAGATTATGCCAAGGCCTGTCATGAGCGGATTCATGCCAACCTGTTGAAAGCACTGGGTTTACAAAGCCTGGTAACAGTAGAGAACCATCACAACTTTGCATGGGAAGATACACTGTCTGATGGCAGAAAAGTGATTATTCACCGCAAAGGGGCCACACCGGCACATGCCGGGGAATGGGGGATTATCCCGGGTAGTATGACTACCGCCGCTTACCTGGTAAAAGGTAAAGGAGTGGATAATGCGTTGTTCTCTGCTTCACATGGCGCAGGCAGGGCGATGAGCAGAAAACGAGCGAGGGAAAACATGACAGCGTCCGGATTAAAGAAAATGCTGTCTGATGCCGGAGTAACACTCATTGGTGGCAGCGTGGAAGAGAATCCGCTGGCATATAAGGACATTGAAAAGGTAATCGCTGCGCAACAGGAGCTGATTGCTGTGGAAGGGCGCTTTTTGCCCCGTATTGTAAGAATGAACAAAGAGTAAATCATGGACAAGGTAATCATACAGATCACATCGGGCAGAGGCCCTGTAGAATGCTGCAGGGTGGTTGCCCGTGTGACTGAATTAATGCTCAGAGAAGCAAAAAATGCCGGTATAGAGATAGCTGTACTGGAAAGTAAAAAGGGCGATATAAACGGTACCTTGTTATCCGCTACGTTGCTGGCGGGTGGCAAGCAATTGGCCCCTTTTATAAAAGAATGGGAAGGAACTGTTCAGTGGATAGCACAAAGCCCTTACCGTAAATATCATAAGCGTAAGAACTGGTTTGTGGGCGTAGCTTTTTTTGATGTAAAGAAACAGTTGCAATGGAATGTCAATGACGTAAAGTTTGAGACTTGCAGGGCTTCTGGTCCGGGTGGACAAAACGTCAACAAAGTAGAAACAGCGGTAAGGGGGATTCATCTCCCTTCAGGAATACAGGTAATGGCAATGGACAGCCGTTCTCAGTTACAGAATAAGAAGCTTTGTATTGAAAGGCTGGAGGCCAGGTTTATGGCCTGGCAAACAGAGAAGCTGGTAGCGCAGCAGCAAAGTCAGTGGCAGGAACATAATGAGCTGGAAAGAGGAGGTGCTGTAAGGACGATCTCAGACAAACTTTAAAATTCCCGGTAATGACCCAGGTTTGATTATATAATCTTCGCTCCAGATGTTGTTCATCATAAATACACCTTATCTGACGTGAATATTAGGTGAAGTTAAATTGAAAAATAAATCCTGAGTCCATATTCCAAAGCTACATCAGAGAACTAAACAGTCAGATGCAGGGTATTTATGATGAACAACATCTGCCAATCTATCTACATGTTATAACATTCAAACTGGATCACTGCCAGATTCTCTTTTTAATTAACACCGCAGAAGTGATTTCTGCGGTGTTTGTATTCCCCGGTAATGATACTCTTCCATCCAATTGTGATAAAAAATTATCACAAGTCTTGTATTAATTAAACGAATGTGTTACCTTAACGCCCTGTTAACAGTTAAACTTTTAACTCGTTTGAATAACCAAAATCAGATTCCATGAACTCTTAAAATTTTGATGTTAGCACGTATGAAAAAACACTGTATGTAGTAAAATTCCAACTTTTATATGATAGCCCGGAATTGTTTAATGCATTGAAATTGCATTGATTAACCAGTAGCTTGGAAGTATATTTTTTAGCCCAGTTAAGACCCTGATCAGGATTTGACCCGGTACTGTTTGCTGTGCCTGTATCCGCCGCCCCGGCTGAAACAGGCCAGGAAGAGGCCATTTATTTAACCAAAAAAAACGATTCACGTTATGAACAAGCACGTCTACCGCACGGTTGCGTGGTGCTGGCTGTTGTTATTTATTGCCGGCAGCGCATTAGCCCAGACAAAATTTTCGGGCAAAGTCACGGACGAAAAAACAGGGAACCCCCTGCCTGGGGTGACTGTCGCTGTCAAAAATTCCAACAGGGGAACTGCCACGGATCCCGGTGGAGCCTTTTCTCTCCAGGCTAAAAAAGGAGAAACCCTCGTATTTTCATTTGTAGGTTACGCACAAAAAGAAGTCCAGCTGGGAGATGCATCCCAGGTGACTGTAATACTAAGTGAAAAAGTAGGATCACTGGATGAAGTAGTGGTAACAGGTTACGCTACACAACGTAAAAAAGACCTCACAGGAGCGGTATCTGTTGTAAATGTAGATCAGATCAGCAGACAACCCACTGCACAGGTAAGTAACCAGTTACAGGGCCAGGTATCCGGTATTACGGTACTGGGGTCTGGTCAGCCGGGTAAGGAACCACAGGTACGTATCCGTGGTGTGAACACCTTCGGTAACAATACTCCGCTGTATGTAATAGATGGAGTGCCAACACAAAATATTGTAGACCTTAACCCTTATGATGTTGAGACCATGCAGGTACTGAAAGATGCAGGTTCCGCTTCTATCTATGGTGCAAGAGCTGCCAATGGGGTGATCATCGTTACTACCAAAGCCGGTAAGGTAGGGAAAGGAAAAGTAAGGGTAACTTATGATGCTTATTATGGTACCCAGCGTCCAAAAAGCGGGAATGTCTGGCATCTCCTGAATCCACAGGAATCCGCAGATCTCAAATGGATGGCATTGAAAAATACAAATCCTAATGTTGTTTATAATGATGGATTGTATGGTAGTGGCGCTACTCCCGTATTACCTGATTACATCGCTCCGGGTGGTTTACATGAAGGAGATCCTGGTGTGAACCCGGATTTGTATAATGTAGATCCAAACTATAAAAATGCATCAGACCTTGATGGATTTTACCGTATTACCAAAGCAAATAAAGGTGGTACTGACTGGTTCCATGAAATCTTCAAACCAGCTCCCATTACCAGTCATAACGTATCTGTAAGCGGTGGAAATGACCAGGGCGCTTATTACCTGTCTTTCTATTATTACAATCAGCAGGGTACTTTACTGAACACTTACCTGAAACGTTATTCTATCCGCTCCAACAGCCATTTTAATGTAAGTAAGAATGTGCGCATAGGAGAAAATATGGAGTTTTCTGTGATCGATAATCCACAGATTACTGACTTAGTGGAAGGTAGTGCGATCGGTATGGCATTCCGTGAACAAAGCATCATTCCCGTACATGATATCAAAGGCAACTTTGCAGGTTCATTTTCGTCCAATGGTGCACAGTTAGGGAATGCACGTAACCCGGTAGCCATACAGGACCGTACACGTAATAACAGGGGCCTTGGCAACCGTTTGTTCGGTAATGTATACGGAGAAGCGGACATCCTGAAACATTTCACTTTCCGTACAAGTTTCGGTGGTGAAATATTCTCTGCTTCCACACATTCGTTCATTTATCCCGAATACGAAAACTCAGAGAACAATAAAGTAAACTCTTATACAGAAGGCGCCAGTTCAGGGTTTAACTGGACATGGACCAACACTCTCTCTTACCATCAGAATTTTAACAACCTGCATGATATTAAAGTCGTAGCAGGTACAGAAGCATTTGATAACAGGGGCCGCACAGTTACAGGTACTACACAGGGGTATTTTATTTTCGATCCTAACTACACAGGTTTATCTACCGGTACCGGTACTGTAACCAGTGGTAGTGGCAGATATTCTGATGGATTGTTTTCTATCTTCGGTCGTTTGGATTATAGTTTCCACGATCGCTATCTCTTAGGTGCTGTTATCCGTAGAGATGGTTCCAGTAAATTCAGCTCTAACTTCCGTTATGGCTGGTTCCCGGCCGTAAGTGCCGGATGGCGTATCTCCCAGGAAAACTTCATGAAAGATATTTCCTGGATCTCCGATTTAAAGATCAGAGGAGGATATGGTGTGATGGGTAATCAGCTGAATGTGGAAGCATCCAATGCATTCACACAATACGGTCTGAATAAAGGCTCCTCTTTTTATGATATCACCGGAACACCAGGTACACTTACTTCAGGTTTCCTGAAAACACATATTGGTAACCCTAATGCCAAATGGGAAAGCAACATCAACTCTAACATAGGTATTGATGCAACGCTGTTTAAAGGTAAACTGGAAATCAGTGCAGATTATTACAAGAAGAAAGTAAAAGATCTGCTGTACAAACCAGAGATCTCTGCTACAGCCGGCAGACAGGACCCTCCTACTGTGAACATTGCAGAAATGCAGAACCATGGTATAGACCTCTCTGTCTTCGCAACAGGTATCAACCTTGGTAAAGACCTGGTGTTGAAAGCCAATGCAACTTTCACTACTTATAAGAATAAGATCGAAAGTATCTCTTCTGATGCTCCTTATTTCGACCAGGAATCACGTCGTTTTAATGGTAGTTTCATTATCCGTAATGCAGTCGGACAACCTATTTCCAGCTTCTACGGATATAAAGTAGCCGGGTTCTTTAACAGTGCTGATGAAGTAAATCAGCTGAATATTCAGGCACAGAAAGCGACTAACAATCCAAATGCAGTGTATCAGACACAACTTGGTGTAGGCCGTTTCCGTTATGCAGATACAAATGGCGATGGTATCATCACTGAAGCTGACCGTACCTTCTTAGGTAACCCTAATCCTGATTTCAGTTATGGATTAAACCTTGAACTGGATTATAAGAACTTCGACTTCACGGTGTTCTTCTATGGTGTACATGGTAATGAGATCTGGAAT
Source organism: Chitinophaga oryziterrae (assembly GCF_009758125.1). Taxonomy (GTDB): domain Bacteria; phylum Bacteroidota; class Bacteroidia; order Chitinophagales; family Chitinophagaceae; genus Chitinophaga; species Chitinophaga oryziterrae. The sequence goes on along the minus strand of NZ_WRXO01000012.1, from coordinate 30,530 downwards.
CAGGTTCGCTGGTGGACAGACTTCTATCCTTCTTTCGCAGGTGCAAAAAGTAAAACAGCTTTGTATGATTCATGGAGACCGGATCATATGAATGCAAAAGCGCCTATCCAGGAAAACGATGGTACATTCAGTTCAAACACAGTACCTAACTCATTCCTGGTAGAAAATGGTTCTTATCTCAGGGCAAAGAATATGATGCTGGGTTATACACTTTCTCCGGCTTCATTGAAACGCGTTGGTATTGAAAAATTCCGCATCTATGTACAGGCTGCCAATTTATTTACCATTACCAAATACACTGGTATAGATCCTGAAATTACAGGTGGTACTACCAACTTTGGTCTGGATGAAGGGGTTTATCCAAATCAGCGTCAGTTCCTGGTAGGTGTAAACGTTGCTTTCTGATGAATGTTTAAAACTTTTTACAATGAAACTCATAAGATCTAAATACATATTCATCGTCTCAGTGATCACCGCAGGTCTGTTACTGGACGGATGTAGTAAAAGTTTCCTGGAACGTGCCCCCCTGGGTACACTAACATCAGGGGATGTTTCCAGTAAGGATGGTATCAATGCATTACTGATTGGTGCTTATGCGGCACTGGACGGTCAGCAGGATGGTGTTGCAGCGATCGGGGGGGGTAACCCCTGGGAAGCCGCGCCCAGTAACTGGATTTACGGTAGTGTAGCGGGAGGTGACGCACACAAAGGTAGTGATGCGACTGACCAGCCTCCTGTAAGTCAGATCGCTACCGGTCAGTTCGATGCGAGCAATGGTTTCTTCAACACAAAATGGAAAGTATTGTTTGATGGTATTGTTCGTATAAACAATATCCTGGCATTATTACCAAATGCTGTTGGGATGACTTCCGCAGAAAAAACGGAAGTAAAAGCAGAAGCGCGTTTCCTGCGCGGACATTATTATTTCGAACTGAAAAAGATGTTCGGTAAAGTGCCCTGGGTAGATGAAACAATGATTGTTGATTACAAACAACCCAACAATGTTGACATCTGGCCAAAGATTGAAGCAGAGTTCCAGTTTGCATCAGATAGTTTACCCGGAACACAATCACAGGTAGGCCGTGCGAACAAATGGGCAGCGATGTGTTATCTGGCTAAAACATACGTATTCGAAGCAAAATATGCAGAGGCGAAAGTTTTGTTCGATAAGATCACTGTATCTGGTATGACTTCTAACGGTCTCCCATATGCATTAACTCCCCGTTTTGAAGACAACTTTGATTCTGATACAAAAAATAAATCTGAATCTGTATTTGCTATCCAGATGGTAGCGAATGACGGAACAGGAGCAATCTCGAACGCTAACCAGGGAGAGATGCTGAACTTCCCTTATAATAGTCCGTTTGGCTGTTGCGGTTTTTATCAGCCTACACAGGAACTGGTAAATTCTTACCGTACTACTGCTGCTGGTTTGCCTTACCTGGATGATTATAATAGTCATGCAGTGAAGAATGATATGGGTATATTATCTACAGAAGCATTTACTCCTGATACTGATCCGGTAGACCCACGTCTCGACTGGACAGTGGGTCGTCGTGGTATTCCTTATCTCGACTGGGGTAATCATCCTGGCCGTGCATGGGTACGTGATCAGACTTATGCAGGACCTTATGCACCTAAGAAAAACGTGTACTGGCAGTATAACCAGGATAAGTACAAAGATGCAAACTCCTGGGCTCCGGGATCTGCTATCAACATTAATCTGATCCGTTATGCAGATGTACTGTTGCTGGCTGCAGAAGCAGAAGCCGGGTTGAATAATCTGGATGCCGCAGAAGGTTATGTAAACCAGGTGAGGGTACGTGCAGGTAATTCTCAGACAAAAGTCTACAAGTATCTCAATGATGCCACCCCTATGGGAGGTTTCTCTACCACACCTGCTGCTAACTACGTAGTGAACCCTTATCCTGCAGGTGACTTTGTTGCACAGGGTAAAGATTATGCGCTGAAGGCGATCCGTTTTGAGCGTAAGCTGGAACTGGCAATGGAAGGACAACGTTATTTCGATATTGTACGCTGGGGTGTTGCCAATACTACCTTAACAGCATTCTGGAGTTATGAATCCCAGATAACTACTGACCTGGCAGGTGCCAAGTATATTTCACCGCGTAATGATCATTATCCTGTTCCACAAAGACAGATAGATCTTAGCTTCAAAAACGGAGCGAAGACGCTTGAACAAAACGACGGGTACTAAAGATTTGGTTGAGTGATGAATACCGGGTGACGGATTGCGAACGATTTCGTTCGTAATTCGTCATTCCTCTTTATATTTATGCCATGCCTGATTCAGTAAATCTGCCACCTGAAATAATTGCCAGTCAAACTGAGAATCTTGAAAAAATGATAATAAATAACGATATTTGGGTAACGATTTTAAGTCAAAGTGAGTATGATGGAAGATAAAAAAGTATATACCGACGAACGATTTGAAAAGATCTTACAAGGCATAAAAAAGGCCCGGAAGAAGCTGGTGGAAACCAGTGCTGCTAATAACGAAGATCTTGTAATAAGTGATAAAGATGGTAATGTGAAAAGAGTGCCTGCGAAAGATTTACTACAAGGCCTTGAATAGGATGCTATCGTTAAGTTTGTTTCCCCAATAAACTAAGATTCCACTAAAGCATTTCTAACTGCTATATTTTGAAATCACTACCCTTTCTTTCGCTGATTTTCCTCATAGCCTGTAATCCCCGTGAACCTCACGAAAAGGGAAAAGCGCTCGCCACTAAATACTGCGGTAGCTGCCATTTACCGGTGTCTCCGGCATTGCTGGACAAAGATACCTGGACAAAGCATGTTCTGCCGGCAATGGCCCCTAAAGTGGGCATTGGGGTATGGCATGGTGACCAGTATTATCCTGCTGCTCAAAAAGGGGCGGTTAGTTTTGAAGAATGGACAGAGATCGCCGCATATTATAAAGATTTAGCTCCGGATAAATTATCACCTGTCAATAAACCTTTAGAGGAAGATAGCAGCACCTTCAGTATACAACTACCTGTCTGGCTTGAATACAAATCAACGACAGCTACTACCACAATGGTTTCTATCCACAATAAAACGATCTATTCTTCCAGGGATGAAGCAGCCGCTATGTGGACATGGGACCAGCAATTAAAGCCAACCATTGGTATGAAACTGGAGTCTGCCGCAGTGGATATGGACTGGGTAACAAATGATACCGCCTTACTTACCTGTATAGGTAATTTAAGAGCAGTAGATGCCCCTAAAGGAACATTATGGAAATTCGTTCCGGGTGCAAAGGAGAATGAACAGGTGCAGACGATCGGATTGGGGTTGCCCCGCCCGGTACAAAGCCTGGCTACTGATTTCAATAAGGATGGGAAAATGGATTACCTGGTTTGCGGATTTGGCCACAACTATGGCGGGCTGTATATTTTGCAACAAAAAGCGGATGGTGACTATGATAAGCACTCTGTGTGGGAAGTTCCGGGAGCCATTCATGCTGTAACAGGGGATTTCAATAATGACGGCTGGCCGGATATTATGGCCCTGTTCGCCTATGCTGATGAGGGTATCTGGTTATTTTTGAATGACCAGAAAGGAGGTTTCCAGTCAAAAAATTTACTACGCTTCCCGCCTGTGTACGGTTCTACCAGTTTCCAGGTGGTAGACTGGAATAAAGACGGTAAGCCGGATATCCTGTATACCGCCGGAGATAACGCAGATTACTCCATGATACTCAAACCTTATCACGGAGTATATATCTACCTGAATAAGGGGGATTTTACATATGAGCAAAAGTATTTCTATCCCATAAATGGTTGCACCAAAGCCTTTGCAGCAGATTTTGACAATGATGGAGACCTGGACATCGCAACCATCGCTTTTTTCGCAGATTTACAACATCAGCCGGCAGAGAAATTTATCTGGTTGGAGCAAACAAAGGACTTACAATTCACGCCAAGAGCAATTAAGAACCTGGGAAAGGAAGGACGATGGATCTGTATGGACGTGGGAGATTTTGATGAGGATGGGGCGCCGGATATTGTACTGGGGAATTACTCCCGGGGGTTCATTATACAGGATAATTTCAAGCCCGACTGGAATACCGGTCAGCCCATTGTTTTATTAAAAAACAATACTATTTTTAAACATAGTATTGTTCGCTAATAGGATTTAACGTAAGGGATCACAGTTGTAACAAATAAATTCCTATCTTGCAGTAGAACAACAGGCAAAATCTATGCTGCTAACGGCGCGTAACCCATTTAGCTATTGTTTTTCCTGAGTACTTAATGAATTTCAAGGCAATATACCTGCAAAGGATATGTTGTTTTTTTATAATACTCCTGATTGAACTAATCAGGTTTTAGAATGGCGGAAGGAGAGGCACATTGTGCCTCTCTTTTATTGAATACACCTTCTGTAATAGTTTAACGCTTGTTTAAACCATATTCTCCTAACTTTAGCCCGGAATTAATCAGCTGTGAGATGGACGCTATATACCACTACGACAGGAATAAGATAAGTACATTACTATATTCTATTATACAACAGAATAGTAATCAACAGGTACAGGAATGGCTGCAACAGCAAAAAAGTAAACTGGAAGAATCAAATGCTACTCAGCGCTTCTACGGTACGTTTACTGCTATCCCGCGGTTTACCGGGAAAAACAGCATTCCTGATACGACAATACCGGGGTTTTTCATACACGGTTATACGTTAGACAGGCTCGCGCGTATGTGGTGGTTATTGCAACTTCCCACAGAAAATAAAGATCAGTACATACAAACTATAGAAGGTCTCTTCGGGGCCGCAGACATGAATGAGCAGATAGCCCTGTACGGCGCATTGCCATTACTGGCCTGGCCGGAAGAGTGGAAACTGCGTACCGCAGAAGGTATCCGCTCCAATATAGGCCCGGTACTGGAAGCCATCATGCTGCATAATCCTTATCCGGCGGCTTACCTGGAAGAGGCTGCCTGGAACCAGCTGGTAATGAAAGCGATCTTTACAGATAAACCTATACACCTCATCACAGGACTGGATAAACGCGCAAACAGGAAATTAGCAGATACACTGAGGGATTATGCCCACGAACGCTGGGCAGCAGGCCGTACTGTAAATCCCTTGTTATGGCGATTGATCGGCCCATTCATAGATGAGGGATCTTTCCCGGATATAGTAAGGGTCTGGCATTCAGAGAATAGCGTAGAGAGGGATGCCGCCGCACTGGCCTGTGCCGCCAGCACATATGCTCCCGCACAACAATTAGTAAAGGAAATATCAACCACTACATTAAGCTGGGATTCCGTAGCTGCCCGTATAGCATAAACGTGTATCACACCTTCAATGTATATAATGTAAAATTGCAGAGAATCGTAAAATTGAACTGACATGTGTTGTAGTCATGAGTTAACAGAAAAAAATTTACAGCCACTTACCGTTAATCCGGCTTTCCTGGAAAGAATTAAAGGTATGCGGTTCTTTGATCCGCATATACATATGACATCACGTACTACCGACGACTACCAGGCTATGGCAGACGCGGGTATTGCAGCTATTATAGAACCTTCATTCTGGCTGGGACAGCCACGTACCGGTATTGATACCTTCCGGGATTACTTCAACAGCCTGATAGGCTGGGAACGTTTCCGCGCTTCACAATTCGGTATCAAACACTACACTACGATAGGTCTCAATTCAAAAGAAGCCAATAACGAAAAACTGGCGGAAGCAGTGATGGAAATACTGCCGCTTTTCGTATATAAAGAGGGGGTAGTTGGTATCGGTGAAATAGGCTTCGATGATCAGACTCCCGCGGAAGAAAAATATTACCGCGCACAGCTGGAACTGGCTAAGGAAGCAGGTTTGCCCGTACAGATCCACACACCGCACCGCGATAAAAAGAAAGGTACCCAGCGAAGTATGGACATAGCCATCGAACATGGACTGGACCCTCGCATGGTGATCGTAGACCATAACAATGAAGAAACCGTACAGGAAGTATTAGACCGTGGTTTTTGGGCCGCATTTACCATTTATCCATTTACTAAAATGGGTAACGAAAGAATGGTAGAAGTAGTAAAGCAATATGGAAGCGAGCGGATTATGATCAATTCTGCTGCCGACTGGGGTATCAGTGATCCCCTGGCGGTGCCGAAAACGGCTGCTCTCATGCACGAAAGTGGTATTGACTTGAATGACATTCATTTGGTAACTTTCCGCAATGCTATATCTGCCTTCGCACAAAGTGGTCAGATCAATGAATCAGATTTTGAAGCGGTAAAAGAAATAGATCAGAGTCTGAAGTTTAACGGAAGTACCGTGCTGAGAGGTGGTCAGCAACCAAGACGGGATAATCTGTCTAATATTATCAAATAACAGCAATTACGACTTACGACCTATGCACATTGCCGATGATTCCAATGGGATTGATATCACTATGCCGTAGGTCGTTCATGTAGAAAACCCGTATGCCCGGTGAATTATATAATTAGCAAATTGTTAGGATACTTACGTTTAATGCGCCCCGCCAATATACTTACTGCCATAGCAGATATACTGGCCGGAATCGCAATTTCCGGTTTCCTGGGGGTGGCGGTCGCGAATTACCTTGATCACCTGTTGCCTGTAATATGCCTTTGCCTGGCTACCATAGGCCTTTATGGTGGTGGAGTTGTACTAAATGATGTCATGGATGCCAGGCTGGATAAAATAGAACGTCCCGAACGCCCTATCCCCAGCGGACTCATTTCCGGCACACAGGCCATTGTGCTGGGTAGCTACCTGTTACTGGTAGGTATACTGGCCGCATTTACCGTAGGCCGCATCACAGGTTTCCTGGCGTTAGGCATCACTGCCTCCGCCCTTTTCTATAATAAATGGGGGAAACATCAGTCCTGGGGACCCGTAAACATGGGGTTATGCCGGGGCCTGAACCTGTTAATGGGTATCAGCATCGTGGTACCGGCATTGATCAGTTACTGGTGGATGGGATTGATCCCGGTGCTTTACATCGCCGCTGTTACAACTATCAGCAGGGGAGAGGTGCATGGGGGAAATACGCGTACCCTGCGTTTTACAGCAGTATGTTATGCCATCGTTTACTGCACTATGCTGGTGCTGGCAATTGTCAACGGCCATATCTGGGAAGCGGTCCCTTTTATCATATTATTCGCATTTATGATCAATTATCCGCTGTTTAAAGCGATGAAAGCCCCCTCAGGGCCTAATATCGGGAAAGCAGTGAAAGGAGGGATTATCGCACTGATTGTGATGAATGCCGCCTGGGTAGCCGCTTTTTCTTCCCTGCCACATGCCATGCTGGTACTGATATTACTGCCTGTTTCGATATTGCTGTCTAAAGCTTTTGCCGTTACGTAATAACATTATATGCCGTCATTACGTTTACTATAAGCGAAGGTCCCGTTTGTAGCAATAATTTTGTATTTTACAGGATACAGGTCCAATTTTTTTCAGGTTATACGAATCAACCGTCATGCAGCAACTTCAACAATCTTTTAGTGTAAATTACTCCTACGGAGTGTTTTTTACCAAACATCTTTTCGAGCTTACCAATCCGTATCTGAGAGATTTTTTAGCCAGCCAGGTTGCTCCCGGTTATACTAAAAAAATCCTGGTGATAGCAGATGAGGGCGTCATCAGTAAACATCCTGCTCTTCCGGAACAGATAGAAACATATTGCGCTATCATCAGCGGCTTTCAGCTGGCTGCCCCGGTGATCATCATTCCCGGCGGAGAATCCGTTAAAAACGACGAAGCGCTTTTTTATAAACTGGCAGATACTATTGATCAATATGGTATCGACAGACATTCCTTTGTAATTGCCATTGGCGGTGGCGCTGTACTTGACTTAGTAGGATTTGCAGCAGCAGTATCTCACAGAGGAGTACGACATATCCGTATACCCACTACCGTACTTTCGCAAAACGATTCCGGAGTAGGAGTAAAGAATGGTATCAACTACAAAGGAAAGAAGAACTTCCTGGGCACGTTTGCACCACCCGCTGCGGTATTCAACGACTCACATTTCCTTACTACGCTGGATATAGAAGACTGGCGTTCCGGTATTGCAGAAGCCGTGAAAGTAGCGCTCATTAAAGACGCTTCTTTCTTCGACTGGCTGGAAATGAATGCCCTGCCGCTGGCAGAAGGCAATCTGCCTGCTATGGAGACGCTGGTATACCGCTGTGCAGAATTGCACATGCAACATATCGGCGGCGCCGGAGACCCGTTTGAAAGCGGATCTTCCCGTCCGCTCGACTTTGGGCACTGGAGTGCGCACAAGCTGGAACAACTTACCAATTTCTCGCTGCGTCATGGAGAAGCGGTATCCATCGGGATGGCCGTAGACAGCGTTTACGCTTCTTTGTTAGGTATGCTGGATAGTACTGCCGCCTCACGTATCGTTCGCCTGTTAGAGCAACTGCAGCTGCCAGTATACCACCCCCTGCTGGAAATGCAGGACGGTATGCCTTCTGCTGTTATCAAAGGCCTCCAGGAATTCCGGGAACACCTGGGAGGCCGCCTCACCATCTGCCTGCTGAAAGCTATCGGACAGGCAACAGAAGTACATGAAATGGATGTGGCCCTGCTGAATAAGGCCGTTGAAAACATAAAAAGCAGATATGCAAATAGCTAACAGCCATCTGACCTATTGCACCAACATACATCCCGGAGAAAACTGGGCAGCACACTTTGAACAGCTGCAACAGCATATCCCTGCCATAAAAGCCCGCGTATCACCTGAAAAACCTTTTGGAATAGGACTGCGCTTATCTAATACCGCCAGCCTGGAACTGAGTAAGGAACCTGCGTTGAATGCCTTCAAAGCATGGCTGAAAGAGCATGATTGCTATGTGTTCACTATGAACGGATTCCCTTATGGAGGTTTTCATCATACGGTGGTAAAAGACCAGGTACATACTCCCGACTGGACCACTCCTGAAAGAGTCGCGTACACCATGCGGCTGTTCCGTATCCTCGCCGCTTTGCTGCCTGATGGCGTGGAAGGGGGGATCTCTACTTCTCCGCTTTCCTATAAGTTATGGCATGTGCGCTGTGAAACAGAACGTGATGCCATCATGGAAAACGCTACGCTGAATATGTTGCAGATAGTGCAGCAACTGATAGGTATTCACCGTAGTGGCGGGCCTTTCATGCACCTGGACGTAGAACCGGAACCAGATGGTATGCTGGAGAATTCAGCAGAATATGTCCGCTGGTTCTTCGACTACTTACTGCCTGCTGCTATTCCTATGCTGGTGGATAAATTCGGTTTTACGGAAGAAGAAGCCGCAGAAAAAGTAAAAGCACATATCCAGCTGTGTTATGATGTTTGTCATTTCGCATTAGTATACGAATCCCCGGCAGCAGTGCTGGAAACCATGCGCCAGTACGGTCTCCGTATAGGTAAGCTACAAATCAGCGCTGCTCTTAAAGCCATACTGCCGGAAGCCGGCATAGAACGGGAAGTGATTGTCAACGCCTTCCGTACATTTAATGAACCTACTTATTTACACCAGGTAATTGCCCGTACAGCTACCGGTTACCTGCATTATCCTGATCTGCCGGAGGCAATTTCAGATGCAGATAATACTGCTGTCAAAGAATGGCGTTCCCATTTTCATGTTCCGGTATTTATCGGCCAGTACGGTCTCTTGTCTTCTACACAAACAGACATCCGGGAAGTACTGCAGTTACAGGTAAAACAACCTTTTACGCCACACCTGGAAATCGAAACATATACCTGGGACGTATTACCCGCTGATCTTAAATTGCCAATGGACCAGTCAGTTTCCCGCGAGATGGAATGGGTATTACAACAGTTGGAATTTTGAAGTGGGAATTATAGCTTTGATCACAGTTTTCTAACAGTATCACAACATGAAAAAAACAGTTGTCATTGATGTGGTAGGACTTTCCTCCTCCCTCATAGGAATGCATACCCCTTTTTTACAGCAGTATGTTAAGCGGAATCATGTTACTACTGTTAAACCAATGGTACCCGCTGTCACCACCGCTGTACAAAGTACTTATATCACCGGTCAATGGCCCGCCGAACATGGTATCGTAGGCAATGGCTGGTACGATCGCGTTGATTGTGAAATAAAGTTCTGGAAGCAGTCGGATAAACTGGTGGAAAGTGCGAAAATATGGGATAAGGCCCGCAAATTGGACCCTTCTTTTACCTGTTCTAAAATGTTCTGGTGGTACAATATGTATTCCTCTGCGGACTTCTCTGTAACACCTCGTCCTCAATATTTATCAGACGGACGTAAAATGCCGGACTGCTATTCGCACCCTGCTTCTTTACGTGATCATCTGCAGAAAGAACTGGGTACGTTCCCGTTATTCCAGTTCTGGGGGCCGGGCGCCAATATCCGCTCTACGCAGTGGATCGCAGATGCGTCTATGCTTACCGATGATCTTTATGATCCTACTTTAACGTTGATATATCTTCCGCATCTGGATTATTGTTTGCAAAAATTCGGACAGGATCTTACTAAGATCAGTAAAGAACTGAATGAGATTGATGGCGTATGTAAACAACTGGTAACGTTCTACGAAAAGAAAGGATGTGAAGTGATCTTACTGTCTGAATATGGTATTACTAATGTGAATCACCCTGTACACTTAAACCGTATTTTCCGTGAGAATGGATTGATTGCCGTGAGAGAGGAGAGAGGCCTGGAAATTCTTGATCCTGGGGCTTCCAAAGCATTTGTAGTAGCAGATCATCAGATCGCACATGTGTATGTAAATGACCCTGCAAGTTATAAAAAGGTGCGCACTATTGTGGAAAATACGCCCGGAGTGCAACTGGTATTAGATCGTGAAGGCAAGCGTAATCATAATATGCATCATTCCCGTAGTGGCGAATTAATACTCGTGGCAGATGCTGATAGCTGGTTCACTTATTACTACTGGATGGATGATGCTAAAGCACCTGACTTTGCGCGTCTTGTAGAGATTCACCGTAAACCTGGTTATGATCCTGTTGAGATGTTCATGGACCCGGCGGATCCGCTGATCAAGATGAAAGCGGGCTTTAAACTGTTAAAGAAGAAGCTGGGCTTCCGCTACCTGATGAATGTTATTCCGCTCGATGCTACGCTTATTAAAGGCTCTCACGGGCGTTTGGAAGAGAACTCCGCTTATCAGCCGCTGATGATTACGAATAAGCCGCAGGCGGGTGCACAGGTCCAGGCAACGGACGTGTATCATGTGATATGGGATGCGCTGACAAAATAATTTTCCTATGGCCGGCTTATTGTTAAACTACTTCCGTAAATAACAATAAACAACATGAGAAGATTCATCTTACTACCTGTAATTCTCCTGATTCCCATTACTTCTTTTGCGCAGGATACTTCTTTCCTGCGCAATTATAATACTGAACGTATCCGTACTACCAAAACAGCTATGCTTGTTTTAGGGGGCTGGGGAGCGGCTAACGTTGCTGTGGGGCTTACCGGCAATAGCCGGACAACCGGGCAGACTAAATACTTTTACCAGATGAACGCTATCTGGGGTGCTATTAACCTTGGCATTGCCACTGCCGCTTATTTCGGGAAACGCCGCTTAAATGAAGACTGGCAGGGGAGTATAAAGGAGCAGCATAAAATAGAGAAGATTTACCTTGTTAATGGAGCATTGGACATTGCTTATATTGCCGGAGGCCTGCTTATGCGTGAGCATGGGAAAAACAAGCAGCCTGGAACAGGGCAGGACAGATGGAAGGGATATGGGGTTTCTTTTGTGGCTCAGGGGGCGTTCCTGTTGTTATATGACGGTATCAACTTTACGATTCATCATCAACATGGAAAACAACTCTTCACTAAGTTTAATGAACTGCAATTATCAGTAGCACCCGGAGGAGTATCTATGGTGTATAAACTCTAACCCCTACACCCATAATAATTATCTATAGTATATCAGCTGATTTCAATGCATTCAAAACATAGATTTACTAGGCTAAGTAGGCTATAGGAGCCTCTTACGCCCGCCTGTACAATCTATAACCACAGGTTATCTTCCATAACTTTAAGTGATCTCCTGATTTTTGTCTACCCCCGGCTAACACAGTACTTTTGAACTGTCCTCTGAGAAGGATACCTGTAATTTCAACGCCTGCAATAAAACCAACCACATAAGTATCGCTATTACCATCGGGCGTGCTTAGAGTATTATGATCGCATTATTAGAAAATACGAATTACCTGGCCATTCTATTTATCGGGCTGATAGTAGGATATTTATCCGGACTTCTTGGGAAAGGAGGAAGTGCTGTAAGTACACCCGCCTTACAGATCTTTGCCGGGGTAAACCCGTTCTTTGCACTCGCATCTCCACTGCCGGCAGCTATTACCAGTACTATTTCGGCAACAACCGTATACAGTAAAGAGAAGTTATTCAACAGGCACGTCATTACGATGGGTGCATTGTTCGGTATACCAGCCACCGTAGCCGGTGCTTATTTCAGTAAATACCTGCCCGGGAAGACATTAATGATCCTCACCGCGGTGTTCATTGTTTCTATTGGGGGAACCTTGCTGATATCCTTCCTGAAAAAAGACCATGAAGAAAATGAAGTTGTTTGTAAAACAGAATTTAACAACTGGTTACTGATAAGCGCCGCATTAGGTATCGGCTTATTATCCGGGTTGTTAGCGAATGCAGGAGGGGTGTTATTCAGTTCTTTCTTCATTAAGAAGCTCAGGATGCCTATCAAACAGGCGCTGGCCTGTTCTATCGTATTATCTGCCTTATTATCGGTACCAGGCGCATTGACACACTGGTATCTGGGTCATATAGACTGGAACATAGCATTACTGCTGTCTCTTACTGCTATCCCGTCTTCTTACTTAGGAGCTAAGACGGCCATCAAAATGAAATCACCTTTATTGGAAAAGATTTTTGCCTGTACGTTGGTGGTGTTTGGGATCTATGATATTATCTATACTGTCCTGGGGTAATCAATAAAATGCCTGACGCTGCCAGCGTAGTGTGCTACAATTCTACAATAAGCATGAGATGTGCATTTACACCCGTTGTTTTAAGATTTGTGTCTGTTCTTCCGGAGGTAGTGTACTAACTACGAGATCATAAGCGTGCTGCAATAATGATTGCAGTTCGATCACCGGTAATGTTTCCAGTTGCTTTATCTGAATCCAGTGGTAACGTGCAAGATAAGGCGCCGGAACAATCCCCGGATGTGAAATAAGACGGTGGAAGTCTTCCAGACGGCATTTGATGGACACCTGGTGCGGAGGTGTTTTAGACACCATGCAGAATAGTTTTTCTCCTACGAAGAACCGGAGATCATCATCCCACTTTTCCTCCATGGAAACAGCAGGAAATGCAAGGCAGTAATTAAGGGTCATGTCAAACATAATACTGACAGCTTTTTGATGTTAAAAAATTACTTGCAGGTGGAATGTATAAAAGCTTCGACTATATGGTTAAGATTTTTGATATGTCGACTTGAGTCAAGAGTTCCCTGAAATATTTATTCCCACTATAAATTTAAGTATCTTTTATCAAAAAGGGTGCGTATTTTATTGTTAAATATCATTAATAGTTGAGGCCAGTGGAAGAGCTGACAAAAGTCACTTTTCCACTGGCCTCCTAAATCGGTTTACTACTTAAATCTCCTTGCCATTTTCTCTTCGAGCACACTTAAGGGTACACATCCGTCTCCCAATAACTCATCGTGGAAATCTTTGATGTTGAATTTATTCCCCAGTTGTTGCGCATATTTATTCCGCAATTCGCGGATTTTCATTTCCCCTATTTTATAGGAAAGCGCCTGAGCGGGTATCGCCATATAACGCTCTATCTCAGCAGTAGCTTCCTGCTCGCTTAGCGGCTCGTTATCCAGCATGTATTTAATTGCCTGTTCACGGGTCCAGCCTTTGCTGTGCAGACCAACATCCACTACCAGGCGGATAGCCCTGTGGATCTCATCGCCGAGGCGACCAAAATACATGTATGGGTTGGTGTATAAACCCAGTTCCTTACCCAGGCTTTCACAATACAACGCATATCCTTCTCCGTAGGCGCCTATCCAGTTAAATCGGCGGAATTTAGGCAGGGAATCGTTTTCCTGCTGGATAGAGATCTGGAAGTGATGACCGGGGATAGCCTCATGTAAGAATAAACACTCCATACCGGTATAGCCAAACTCTTTTGGATTGAGGATAGGTACGTAGAAAACTCCCGGGCGGGTGCCGTCTGCACTACCCTGCATATATTCAGCGCTGGCGGAAGCGGCGCGGAAGGCTTCGGTTTGTCTTACCTCAAAGCCGGTCCTGGGCAGGTGGCCGTACATCTGCTCTACCCTGGGCATTATCTTATCCTTTATAGCCCTGAAGGAGTCCAGCACCTGACCAGGTGTACTGAAGATCTTAAACTGTTTATCAGTACGCAGGAAGTTGAAGAAAGCAGGCAGGTCGCCTTTAAAACCGGTACTCGTTTTCACGGTTTCCATTTCCCCCCTGATGCGGGCCACTTCTTTTTCGCCGGTAGCAAAGATTTCATCCGGAGTGAGAGTGGTAGTCGTCCAGGACCTGATCAGGTAAGCATACCATTCCTTACCGTTAGGAAGGCTATCAAGTCCGCTGCTGGTACGAGCCTTAGCAAGGTATTCAGATTGAAGGAACTGTTTCAGTTTTGCGTAGGAGGGCAATACGTATTGCTCTATGGTAGCAGTGTATTCGTTTTTCAGTTGCAAACGGGCATTGCTGTCGAGGGCAGCTGGTAATGTCTTCAGCGGTGCGTAGAATACATTGCCGGTGTCTTTTTTAGACAGATCGGCCATTTGCGGGATCATCTTCACCACCAGTGTTTTGGGCAGCACATAACCGGTAGCCATGCCTTTGCGCATATTTACGATAGCTGTGTCCGTCCATTCGGCAAAGGTTTTCATACGATGTATGAACTTTTCATAATCTTCTTTGTTCTTAAACGGCTGCGCTCCTGTACCTGACCCCAGTTGAGGCAAAGTGAGGGTCATACCCCAGAACTGCTGAAAAGGCATCAGGTTATCCGGAAAGCGCAGACCTTCTTTACCAATAGACACTTCCCGCAAGAGCATCAGGTAGCTGATAAGGTCGTTCGGCGCTAAAGATGCGGTATCAATCCCCTGTAAAGATTGCAGGTAGCGGGTATAAAAACTATCCAGCCGCTGCCGGAAATGTTCACTGATGTCGATCTGCAAAAGTCCATCGTACTGATGTTCGCCATTCATTGTGGCATCCAGCGGAAACAGGAGCATCTTTTCATCATAATAATGCTGAACGATGTGATGCAGTGAATCTGTACCATTCCCGCTTTGTTTGGCCATATTGGTACAGGCGGCAAACGAAAGGGTAAACGCCAGTAAGAGAAGGCGGTTTTTAGTTAAACTCATGATTGTGAATTGATAAATTAAGGTCGTATTAACAAAAACTACAACTTGCTAAAAATAAAAAAACACTCCGAAGAATCGGAATGTTTTATATAGAACAGTGAACAATGAAAACTCTTTAGGGGGCAATAGCCCGGTGGTACTGTAAAAGGGTCGATTCTCACATAAGCATTGACACTCACCCTATTTGGATAGGAGTGCTCCCTTTAAAGGCCCTAAGTTAATTTATTATATAAAGTTAAATTGTTAACCTATCTTAAATTTTTGATCTTAATGCTACGGAATGATACAGTGTTCCCGTGGTCTTGCAGTAAAATGTGTCCTTCCGGCCAAAGCCCGAAGTTATTCCAATTTTTGTATTTACTGATCTCAACCAGGTCTTTAAACTCTTTGGAACCTCTCTCATATTCTAACATTTTGAATCCATTGAGCCAATGTTCCACATGATTATTAGGATAAACAACAATCCGGCCTTTATTCCATTCTCCTATCTTCTTGATAGCCATTTTATTATCTTTCCTGGCTATCATGTCATATAAAGATGAGAGGGTCCTGTCCCCATCTCTTCCCAGTTTGGCATCCGGATGACGTTCATCGTCCAGAACCTGGTATTCGAGTCCTATTGCTGACTTCCCTTTCGTATCATAATCCTCTTTCACGAAATACTTCACTCCGCTGTTAGCGCCTTCTGTAAGTTTAAAGTCGAATTCCAGTTCAAAGGCGCCGTACTGTTTGTCAGTAACAATATCCCCGCCGGAACCTTCCTCGTCACCGTTAGACTGGTGGATGGTCAGTTCACCGTTTTCGATAGCCCAGCCTTTGTCCGGGAACTTATCGGAGTTTACGCGTCTCCATCCGCTGCCCGTTTTACCGTCCCATAACAGCTGGAAGCCGTTCTTATTTTCCTGGGGAGATACGTTATTCGGAATATCGTTCACCACATAGATTTTATCATAGGGAGAATATTGACTGGCAGATGGATTTTCTATGATCCTGATATTACGCCAGTGAATAGACTTGCCTTTATCTTCCGCTTTGTAGATCTGATGTACCTGCAGGGCGATAAAACCTTTCGGGGTCATATCGTCTATCAGGTGGGCACAGGCTACTCCGTTAATCCAGGTACGGATCTCGGAACCTCTGCATTCAATACGGTACTTGTTCCAGTCGGCTTTTTTGAAAGCGGTCTTTGCTGCCGGGTTCAGTTCCAGCGGATACAGCCAGCCACGGCGGGCCTCGTCATATATACCTCCACTCCAGGCACGGTCGCTTGGATCTACTTCCATCTGGTACCCGTGTACGCGGCCGTTATTATAGTCTGGTGTGCTTTCACTGCGGAACTGTATGCCGTAGTTCATTTCAGCATCCAGTTTCAGCTCCAGTTCCAGGATAAAATCTCCATAATCCTTTGTTGTAGCGAGGAAAGAGTTAGGACTTTCAGGTACGGAGGTCCCTACTATTTCATTGTTCTTCGCTTCATAGAGGGCTTTCCCGTTTACTTCCTTCCAGCCGTCTAAGTTTTTCCCATTAAAAAGCGGTTGCCATTTCTGTGCCATGGTAAGGCTGCAAATGAACATGGTACCGCATGCTAATAACGTGTTTTTCATAACAATAGAACTAAGTTACTTTCTAAAAATAAAAAATGGTATCAATTTATTCAAACGATTGCATATATATGTGATGAACGGTATTATTTCTTTTTTCTAATTTATGCAATCGTTTGCAATTTATGACGAATCTACTTAACTTGTATCGTTTCCTGCCCTGAACATTGTGATAAAAACCTTGGGAAGTAGCTATAAAACAGAAGGGACAGGAGTATTTCCGTTACGAAAAAAAAATTCACGAATGAAAAACACGTTATTAAGGGCGGGTGCCATGCTTCTATGCCTGCTTGTGTCCGGTACACTCATCAGGGCGCAATCCATTTCAATTAAGGGAAAAGTTACTGCCACAGACGGTACGCCGGTAATTGGGGCTACCATTGCAGTAAAAGGACAAAAAACAGGGACAGCCACGGACCTTTCGGGCAATTACAAACTGGACGCACCGGGAAACAGTGTCCTGATCATTTCTTTTATTGGTTTTCTATCACAGGAAGTACCGGTCAACGGCCGGGCTGTAGTGAATGTTCAGCTATCGACAGACCAGAAAAAACTGGATGAGGTAGTGGTAGTCGGATATGGACAACAAAAGAAAAAGGATGTCACCGGTGCCATTTCCTCAATCAGCAGTAAATCCATTATGGAAGTGCCTGTTACCAATGCACAACAGGCGCTCCAGGGGAGAACTCCCGGTATAGAGGTCATCAACAACAGTAACAAACCAGGTGATGAACCCCGTGTGAGAGTAAGGGGTACACGTTCCTTATCTGCGGGTAATGATCCGCTGTATGTGGTGGACGGGATACCTTTTGCGGGTAACCTCAATGATATCAATCCCCAGGATATTGCTTCCATGGACATCCTTAAAGATGCGTCGGCTACTGCTATCTATGGTTCCCGTGGAGCCAATGGCGTAGTGCTGGTCTCTACCCGTAAAGGTAAAAACGGCAAGCCTGTAGTTACCTACAGCGGTATGTACGGTTCTGTACACAACCTGGGCCGTACCGATATGATGGACAGTCAGCAGTATCTGGGTATGAAACGCGAAGCTTATCGCACCTCCGGTATATATGACGACAGCAACCCTGCTGCTTCCGATGCGAAGATATTCAACACTACAGAACTGGCGAATATTAAGAAAGGCGTGAACACCGACTGGCAGAGTTTATTGACTAGTCCAGGCTGGCAAACCCGTCATTCGCTGGGAGTAAGCGGAGGTACTGAAAAAACAAAGTATGCCATCAGCGGCGGTTATTTTAAAGACCAGGGTGTTTTAAAATTACAGAGCTACGAGAGATATAACCTGCATGTAGCGGTAGACCAGCAGATAGGCAGCCGCGTTCATGTAGGCGCTTCTACGCTTGCTACCTACAGCATGCGGAAGGGTGCTACTTACAACGGCATGGATGCCGGATTGAAAATGTTGCCTATCGGCACACCTTACGACTCTACAGGTAAACTGATTACCTATCCTACCGGCGATAACCAGCAGCCGAATCCACTGCTGGATTATGTTCCCGGTAACCGCGTGGAAAATCTCAGTCACCTGAGATTATTTAATAGCCTGTATGGGGAAGTGACGATCGCCGATGGGTTGAAATACCGTTTAAACCTGGGTGGAGATATCATGACCAATAACAACGGGCTTTTCCAGGGTAAGAACAATACGAACCTGCTGATAGGTGGCGGGGATGCTACTGCCCAGAAATCCAATCAGTTCGTATGGGCTTATACGGTAGAGAACGTGGCCACATACAGCAAAGTATTCAATAAAAAACATTCCCTCAATATAACCGGGTTGTACAGCGTGCAACGCCAGCGTGAAGATACTTCCAGCGCTTCTGTAAGGGGGATCCCTGTAGAGTGGCAGCAGTATTATAACCTGGGCCAGGCCGCAAACGTGACTGCCATCAGCAGTCAGTTAGGTACCTGGACCATCCTCTCTTATATGGGGCGTGTGAATTACGGATACGATGACCGTTATCTCATCACTTTAACCTTAAGATCGGATGGTTCTTCCCGTTTTGCACCGGGACATAAATGGGGGTATTTCCCTTCTGTAGCGTTGGGTTGGAACATCACCAACGAACAGTTTATGAAGAACGTGAAATTTGTTGATAACCTGAAACTGCGTGGTAGCTACGGAAGAATCGGTAACACCGGTATTCCTCCATATGCTACACAGGGATTGCTGGGCCGTGCGCCTTATTCCTTTGGCAATAAAGGATCTATGGGATTCAATCCTATCCTGATACGTAACCCTAACCTCACCTGGGAAACGACTGCCTCTACCAACATTGGTGTGGACTTCAGTGTATTGAAAGGACGGATCACAGGTACTATAGATGTTTATAAACAAAAGACAACAGACCTGCTGTTGCAACGCTTCCTGCCTTATAGTAACGGGTTCGACTATGTGCTGGAAAACACCGGTGTTACGCAGAACAAGGGTATTGAGATCGGCCTCTCCGCAGCAATCGTTGAAACGAAAAACTTTAGCTGGACGATGGATGTGAACGCATTTAAGAATAGTGAAAAGATCCTGGCGCTGGGCGAAGGCAAAAAACAGGATGTGGGTAATGGCTGGTTTGTTGGCTCGCCTACCTATGTATACTATGATTACAAAAAGGTAGGTATCTGGCAAACAGAAGCTGACGCACAGGTATATAAACAACATATGGGAGAGATCAGGCTGGCAGATTTAAACAATGATAAAAAGATCGATGATAAAGACAGAAGTATCCTGGGTACTCCTCAACCAACATGGTCTGGTGGTATGACACAGCGTTTTACTTATAAAAACATTGATCTGTCTGTAGTCGCATTTGCGCGTTTCGGTGGTATGATCAAGAGTGATTTCTATTCTACTTTTAATTCGTTGCAAGGCCGTTATAATAACCTGGACATACATTACTTTACGCCTTCGAATCCGACCAATGATTTTCCTCGTCCTAATTCTAATCAGGAACGTCCCAACAACTATAATACGTTAAGTTATTTTGATGGTTCTTATTTCAAGATCCGCAATATTACTTTAGGCTATTCAATGCCTAAGCGTATCATGGAGCGCTGGAAGATGGATGCGTTGCGTTTTTCCGTAGATGTAAAGCAACCGCTGATACTGGCGCCTTATCGCCAGAAATATAAAGGTATTGATCCGGAAGATGTGAATACGATAGCGGTGGATGCTCCGGCTACATGGATGCTGCAGTTTGGTATCAATGCTACTTTTTAACTATTAAAAAAAGAGACGATGAAAAATATATTTTGGAGCCTGCTATTTTGCTTATGTGTGGGTAGCGGTTGTAATAAAATGCTGGACGAAAAGGTGGTATCTTCTGTAACGGATGATTTCTATAATACACCTGCTGGTTTCCAGAGTGCGGTGACTGGTGGTTATGCCGGTTTGCGCAGTTTTTACAGTACAGAACGTGGTATGACGGTGTCTGTATTTGGTACGGATACTTATACGAATGGTTCGGATGGTGATTTTAAATTCGTGAATCAGTATACGTCACAGTTAGATGCACGTTATACGCATATCAGAGATATATGGAATAATTTTTATCAGTCGATCAATACCTGCAATGCAGTGTCTGACAGGGCTGATCTTGTTCCTGGTTTAGATAGTACCGCAAAACATATCGGTATTGCGCAGGCGCGTTTTTGCCGTGCGAATTATTACTTCCTGTTAGTGCAGATGTTTGGTAAAGTCCCATTGCAACTGAAGGAAAATAAAGAGATCGTTACAGCGTCTCACCGTGATGCGGTGGATGCTATTTATAATGCTGTGATCGCAGACCTTCGTTATGCTGCGCAAAACTTACCGGTTACACAGTCCGACTGGGGGCGTGCTACCAAGCCGGCTGCGGAGCATTTGCTGGCCCGTGTATTCCTTACCAGGGCTTCTTCTGAAGTAGCAGTTACCGGTGATTATGACAGTGCGGCCGTTTATTCTACCCGTGTCATTTCTCAGTATGGCTTTCAGTTATTACCTGATGTTGGACAGGTGTGGGCACAGGGGAAAGAGAACAATTTAGAAACAGTATGGGCGGTGCAATACACTACTGATGCGTTGTACAATTCTACCGACAATAATGCCTGCCGTTTTTTCCTGATGCAGTACGATGTGCTGGCCGGTATGAAACGTGACCTGGCGAATGGTACGCCCTGGAAGCGTTTCCGACCTACTAAGTTTCTGCTGGATACACTTTTCAACGACCGGGTTAACGATGTGCGCTATGAGAAATTTTATACTACTGTATGGTATGCAAACAATGCGACTGCCAATCTGAAAGTAGGAGATACCTCTGTATACATGCCTGGTTATGATGTACCTGATGCACTTATTGCCAGTAAAAAGTATATGCTGGTGCCTCCACGTAATTATACAGAAAAGCTCTACCCTTCCCTGAACAAGTTCGCTGATGCACTGCGTCCGGACAACCAGGCTTCGGGTGTACGGCCCTTCATTGCTTACCGTCTTGCGGAAGACTATCTCATAGCAGCAGAGGCTTACCTGATGACCAGCCAAAAAACTACTGCTGTTGGCTACATCAATACCCTGCGTATGCGTTCGGCAAGAGTAGGCACTACTGCTGAAGAGACTACCTCTCACCGCGATGCGATGAAGATCACCGAAGACCAGCTTAATATCGACTTTATCCTCGATGAGCGCGGACGTGAACTGGTAGGCGAACAACAGCAATGGTTTGATCTGGTGCGTACCCACAAACTCCTTGAGCGCGTGCGTTTACACAACCCACAGGGCGGTCCTAACGTAGAGGCTAAACACGTATTACGCCCTATCCCTCAGGACCAGATCGACAGAACAAGTAACGAGTTCTTACAGAACGACGGCTATTGATTTTACGATATAGGATTATTAAAGTGGGAACAGTACATTCAAATGTATTGTTCCCACTTTTGTTTTGATAAAGATCTGGTAAACAAAAAATTGTATTTCAGATGGTTGGGTAGCAGTTGCCGTTGTTCGTGAGTCCTATTGGCCGTATTGGCCATTAAGGGAAATATTAGGGGGGATATGAGTTGATAGTTGGCTCACAGTTGGCTCAATAGGCTCAAAGTGGGAAATAGTTTTCCGGCCGAAAGTGTGGTTATCTTCAGGTTGTCTGGTGTATAAGGCTCCTGCCGTTTGGTTGGGATCTTTTTATTTGAGTTGGCCTTTGGCGATTAGAGCGTCTGTAACTGTTTCCAGTAGGGTTCTGTCTTGCTTACTTAACTTTTCTATTTTGGTTAACAGTAATGCGAGATCTCTTGTTATTGAATCTTTTGAGATGGGATCTCTTTCTGTAATACCTGCGAGATAATCTAAAGATACATTCAGTACAACTGCGATTTTTGAGACTACTTCAAAAGGTGGTTGTGTAACTCCTGTTTCATACTTCCCAATAAGGTATCTGGCTACTCCTATTGATTTTCCTAATTGTTCTTGAGTCCATTTTTTTTCATTCCTTATTAAGGCAATCTTTTCACCTAATGTCATATCTGATATTTAAAATGAATTTACAATTAAATGTGAAGTACGATGACAATAGTATAGCCTTAGGAATTTAGGAGGATGAATGGCTATTGAAATGACAATTAAATGACAGTTAAAATGAGTGTTTTATGCTCATTAAATGAGCATTTTAAACTCTTTTTCGTATATTCGTATAAACAATAACGTTATGGAAATACAAACACGATTGGGTAAAATGCATTACAAGCATGTACAGAGCCAGCGACTGGGCTGGACTAATTACATTCAGATGCCCTGGCTTAACTTATCAGGCCAATGGTTGGAAAAAGCGGGTTTTCCGGTAGGAGAACCGATTGTAATCAAAGTTTCTAAAAACAAATTAGTTATCACAAAAATTAAAACAGAAAAAAATGAATGTGCAAACAGTGAAAGAAAAAAATGTAGAAAGAAAAACACTAATTCTAAAAGTAGAGAAAATGAAACAGTGGGTGTTTAAAGATCAGATCATCTCTTCACTTTCTCTTTTTGGTACCTGGTTTTCAGAAGCAGTTTTATACCTGGAGATTCTGTAGAGGTTACAGTAGATAAAAACCTGTTGGTTTTACGCTGTATTAAAAGAGATAGTGAAGAAATAATTACAATGTAATAATTGCATTGTTATTCTATACCTGACTAAGGTTTGTTAATATGGCATTCTCAGTGCCCGTTCCCAATAATTAAAATCTCAATTATTTATTTAAAATTCATGTGAACTCTTACGGGGTAAGGATTTACGTTTGTTATCCATTTTTTCAAATTCATACTCTTATGAAAAAAATATATGCTGACACTTCCGTTATTGGAGGATGTTTTGACAATGAATTTAAAGGACACAGCCTCCCATTGTTTGATGCATTTAAGGCAGGCGCACTGAAGCTGATTCTTTCAGATATGGCCTTACAGGAGCTGGAACCTGCAAGGGAAGAAATAAGGAATAAAATATTTGAGATCCCATATGCTAACATTATAGAAGCAGTAACTACTGATGAAGGAAATGAATTAGCATCTGAATATATTTATTCAGGCGCTTTACGGAGGAAAAGTTATGATGATGCAGTGCATATTGCCCTGGCAACCTTAAATAAAGCGGATGCGCTTGCAAGCTGGAACTTTAAACTCATTGTGAATTTTAATAGAATAAAAATGTGTAATCATGTAAATGTGCTATATGGTTACAAACAAGTAGAAATTATGACACCTTCTTTAATTTTAAAAACCATTCAATATGAAAGATTCAAAACCGTATGATGCTGTTGCAGAAGTCAGGAAACACAGGAAGATGTTTGGTATTATTCACTGGAATAATCCTGAGTTATTTAAATCAAAGCTGAAAGCTGCACGGGAGAAATACCATGAGAGATTATTAGAAGTAAATTCTTTTGTGGCAGAGAGATGAAAATAAAGCTATCTAATATCCGGTACCGCAATGCTTTTAATCATAGAAAGGCCATTTTATCAGAAAAGGGTGCAAGGATATGGCAAAAAAGGTAAATTTGTTGTAAATTTCCACAGAAACAAGGCAATTACATGAGCCAATTTGACTATATAAAAGACATTGCAAAGTTCGGATTAGAAAATGATCAGGAGAAGCTATTGTCTGTACTCAATGAATTAATCGAACATTCAAAAAAAACGAAGAAGATTAATTTTGCGCTTCAACTCCAATCAATATTAAAGGATTCGATACGCCAACAAAAAAGTGACAATTTAACCCGGGTAGGATCAGATACATATTTTAATCGGATAGAAGATAAGGAGTTAAACGATTTAATTTTAGAAAAACTAACCTCTGATTATACTTTTGAAAATCTTGTTGCAGACAAAAACATTCAAGATGAGTTAGCTCTATTTATTAAAGAACATCAATCGGCAGAGCTATTACGAAAATTTGATCTCCCTATTGCCAATAAAGTATTATTACATGGACCATCTGGATGTGGTAAAACTCTTGCATCCTACGTAATCGCAGGGGAGCTTAAGAAAATGATGGTTGTAGTAAATTTAGGTGCCATTGTTTCTTCAAAATTAGGTGAAACGAGTAAAAATCTTGCAAAGATTTTTAGGAAAGCGGCCTCTGAAGATTGCATAATATTTATAGATGAGTTTGATTCTTTAGGGAAAGTTCGTGATTATAGTCAAGACCACGGAGAAATGAAAAGGGTTGTAAATACTATTTTACAACTATTTGATTTTTTACCACAAAATAGCATTGTTATCGCAGCAACAAATCAGAAAGATATGTTGGATGACGCTTTGCTTAGAAGGTTTGATCTAAATGTAAAATTTGACCTGCCTGATGAAATGAAAATTAAGGAATTAGTAAATCTTATACTTAAAAATGGGCAATTTCAATTTGATAAACCGAAGAACGTAATATCTATCATAAAAGAATCATTAGGACTTTCTTACTATAGTATACAAAAAACGCTTATAACAGCGATAAAACGGAGTTTATTTAACCTAAAAGGAGATATATACCCAATGCAAGCAATTATTAATACAAATGTTTGGAAAGAATTAATTTTGCAAGAAAAAAGAGCATTAACTAAATAGCCATTTATTTACTCTTGATTTTGTTCTGCATCCAAATTAGCATCTGCTAAATTCAATAATTCTGCATCATTCAAAGCATACAATTCATCATAAAGTCTGTTAGAATTAACTCCCTTTGCCGGATTTTCGCGAATTGAGAAAACTAAGGTAAAAGGATATTCGACGTTATAATCATTTCTAATTGCAGGTGAAAGTAATTTATGTAGGGCTGCATTTACCGCAATTTTTAAAGTACGATTTTCTTCCTGCAAAATTTTCTTTGAAATATTAAACGATACTTTTTGAGAATTGCTTAACATCTTCGCTTTATAATAATAATCCTGTGCCCAGGATTCAGCAAAAACATAGTTCTCAGTAGTGTTACCATTAATCCCTATAGGAATCGGTTTATTGTCTTCATCTAACTTGGGACTTCCGTCTTCATTCTGTTCAAATTCTTCTAAGGCTATATTTCTAAATATACCGAAGGAAATATGCACGGGGCAATACGCTAATTGATTATGAGGAACTGGTTTAAATTTAAAAGAAAGGGTCGCATCTATATGCAATACTCCATTTTGCCTATTTACATTCAAAAGATATTCAGGCAATTTTAGAATATACGATTTTATTTTTTTGGGACTAATAACATCTTCTAAAATAAATGTAACCCTATTTTCATCGGACTGTAAAATCACATCTGAATCAGGGATACCATTCCCATAAATGCCTTTCAGAGTTATATTCTGTAAGTCGCTAAATCCATCTTCAATGGTTTCACAGAAAGCCCCATTTAACAATAGTGCTTTAACAGTTTGCATATTATCCGAAAGAGAAGGGTATTTCTTTAATAATTTCGCAGCGATATTGGCCGCTAATGGCACGGCATAACTTGTTCCCACTTCTTTATCATAAAAAATACCTGGTTGTGACGATAATACTTTAAGTCCTGCGTGTTCCGGGCTTAACTTATCATCATAATCCCCCGCATAATGACATAGATCTGGTTTGTATAATCTCTTATTTATTCTTGTCCAATTTAAGGATGGATGGTTCTTATTAATATGAAACGTTCTTGTATATATGGCTGGAAATATACCATCCGGTGAAATACATATCTGTCCATTATTTTCGAAATTCCCTGCTGCCGCACCAACAGTAACATTATTCATACTTTCAGCAGGAATAAAAAGATTACTTGCCTCACTATCAAAATGTAAGGGGTAAGTAATATTTACAAACCTCCTGCCGTCGTAACGTTGCAGGTCAGAATTATTTCCTATTGATATAAAAATTAAAATATCTAATTCATAGGTTAAAGAATCTAACGTATAAGCGTACTCAGATATAGTATCATTATATTTTTTAGGATCCGTGTACCCTATTGTAAGGGTAAATATTTTTACACCGTATTTTGTATTTGCTTCCCTTATCATACTTACAACTTCTGCTTCGGGAATATAGCCACCTCCATTGTCCAAAACCTTTAGCGAAAGCAGCTTTGCATCCGCTTCAAAATTACCAATATGTGATGGGAAAAGACGATTTCCTAACGCAGCTAAGGCTGCAACGGCTGTGCCGTGACTAACTCCGTCAGTAACAGGCGAAGTGTTTGTTATATCAAATTCGTTGCCTTGGTTTATAATAAGTGGGGCTAAAGGAGTTTGATTACTAATACCAGTGTCTATTATGCCAATAACAGGTAACTCGCTATCTGCATTTGTGATATCAAATCCAAATGATTTTTCAGGTAGATTTAACGGAGTAGGTCGTACCAACCCAGCAGCATAAGAGTTGATAGATTGTATAATATCAAAATTATTTGCGATTTCTCTTAGTATACCTTCGTCAACACCAAGCAATTCAATCTTGTTATATTCAAGATTATCATAAAAAGTTATCCCACGCTCTCTAAGATATTCTAATAACGATAATTCAATAGGATGTATATAGTCATTAAAAATCTCAACGTTGTCTGTTAAATCAATAATTATATGGGGCTTAAATTGAGTGTATTTAATTATCCGGTTACTTGTTAGTAAAGAGAATTCTTTAATGAACTTAACGTCTTGATTGTATGTCACATTTGAATAATGATTCGATGTATCAATGAATTTATTAATTTCTTGTATGAAATTATTAAATAAATCTGAATCTATTATAGCAAATAAACCAACGGTATTAAAGTTATAATAAGCTGATGCAGACAAGCCAAAGTTGATTCTATATTTATTCTCAAATGTAGAAGAATCAAATGTGTCATGGAAGCATATTTGAATATGATCTACATGAGCTGGAATATTTAATTGAGGACTTCTACTTTGAATACGCTCTTCCCTTTCTCTCAAAAAAACATCCCTCGAATTTATAAATTCCTCCTTTTTAGGAGTATAATTCTTTTCCTCACTTTGCCTCTTACCGGCGCCACGGGCTGGAGGTTTAAAGTCTTTTATATTTTCTGCGTCCTTTCGATAATATAAATGTGGTTTATCCGCCATTTTGATTGATAGCTTGGTTGAGTAAAATCAAAACAAATCGATAGTTAAATCAGGAAGATATATTAATACGAATATAATAAATCTATCAGTAAATTTTGATAAAAGAAAAATGTGTAATCATGTAAATGCGCTATATGGTTACAAACAAGTAGAAATTATGGCACCTTCTTTAATTTTAAAAACCATTCAATATGAAAGAATCAAAACCGTATGATGCTGTTGCAGAAGTCAGGAAACACAGGAAGATGTTTGGTATTATTCACTGGAATAATCCAGCGCTATTTAAATCAAAGTTGAAAGTTGCCCGGGAGAAATATCATGAGAGATTATCAGCGTCAAATATGGAGTCATAATTCCCCCTGGGGAGGAGGTGGGAGGGTTAGTGGGTACAATACTTTCACTGATTTAATTTCTGTAGAGAGTGTTCGGGAAGAGTTCGGGAAGAGTTAAGGTTTAGATCAGGGTTAGCTCGGGTTTAATGCGCGTTTAAGTCGGGGTTAAGTCGGCTCCATACGATCAAACCCCGGCTTAAACGCGCATTAAACCCGAGCTATCTATAGAGACTTATACAACTCACTACGAACGGTCACTACTCAAACTAAAAAATTCTGTTAAATCTGGGATCAGCAGAGATTGTTTTCATGTATTGGTCTTAATTTCGCAATACGAATTGAAGGAAGGAAAGGACGCTTACCACTTGTTGAAAAACACATCCAATTTGTCGTAATCAGCTACAGTTAACCCTGATTTAACCTGTGTAGCATTATCTAACGACATCATAAAAATAAAATTTATGGGAATACAATTAAAAGGACCGTTCGGTGGCTTTTCAGGCAAAACCGGTGGCCTGATTGGGGCAATTTCAAAAGGTAGAAGTATTATTACCAGTTTGCATACACCCTCAAGCAAAGCACCTACAAAAAAGCAAATTGACCAACGCTTTAAGTTTGGTATGGTTACCACTCTGTTAGCATACATTAGTGACCTGATAGACATAGGTTTCCAGGAGCATAAAGTATCAGAATCTGCTATGAATGCAGCGGTAGCCTATAATCTCAAATATGCAGTGACAGGTGTATCACCTGATTTTAGTATCAATTTGCCTCAGTTATCTTTTAGCCGGGGTAAGTTAATCGGTCCTAAAAGTGTTACTGCCGAGGCGTTAGCAGGCGCTAAAGTTAAATTTTCATGGACGGCAAGTGAAGATGTCCGGAAGTTAACTAATCCTGCAGATTCGCTAATGATCATGGTATATAATTCAGAAAAAACTGAATTTATAACGAGTATTAACGCAGCATCCCGATCTGCATTAACCTATACGATTCAACTACCGGTAGATTTTACCGGGGATGAAGTGCACACGTATCTGGCTTTTGTGGGCATAGAGGGAAAAGTGAGCGATAGTATTTATGCCGGAGCTGTTAGCATAATATAAACCTTAATGCCCGCTATGTTAAACAGGGTTAACAAGATATAGCGGGCATTAAATTTTTAAACCTGATTTTAAAATACATACAATGGCATATTTGAAAAATGGCATTTTAGGAGGCTTACAGGGACCTGTAGGGGACATGGTGTGGTATATGCTCAATGGAAAACAGATTGTCCGTAGTCGCCGTGGTAAGAGTGCAAAGCCGCCAACAGAAAAGCAGCTTGCGTGCCGGAAAAGACTGACGATGGTAAATGACTTTTTAAGTGGATTTATTCCATATGTGCAGTTGGGTTTTACCTATACTGCTGAACAAAAAGGCTATACGGGATATAATGCGGCAACAGCTTACCAGATGAAACACGCGCTTACCGGGCAGTACCCGGACTATACTATAGACTATACAAAAGTAAGGGTCTCGGAGGGACCTATGAGTAATGAAAATATTAATGCCGCTGTTACCCTGCAAAATAACTATCTGGTATTTAGCTGGACAGCAGATCTGAGTTATCAACATAGCAGTGATCACGCGATGCTGCTGGCATATGCACCGGCATTGAATGAAGCAATTTATACGCTATGTGGCGCGAAAAGAATGGATGGTCATGATGTGTTATTATTACCGGATAATACCTGGGGTGAAAAAGTGATAGAAATCTACTTCTCATTTGTGAGCGAAAACCGTGAGCAGTGTACTAACAGTATATATCTTGGTCAGATGCTTACCAGCGTTTACTGACTGTTTTTTAATTACTATATTGATAATTTTAAAAATGAAATAATCATGTGTTTATATTTGTATTTATAGGGAAACACTACATCTTATAAAAATATCGGCAGTAATGGATTATAGTTATAGTATCCAATAAAGCCGATATTTTATTGAAGTTTAATATTCAGGATTTGCCCACCATAACTGCTCCTGAAATCTTTTGGCTGCTGTCGCTTGTTTTTCAATAGTGTCTTTAAAATCCCAGCCAGGCAGTGTCTCTGCTTTATACAGTAGCTAGTGCAAAATGTACTACATCGTGGTAACCATATGACGCTTTTGATCCACGCAGATACATTGCGTACCCTCACTATAATTTTATAAAACGCACTGAAATGATATAGAAAAAATGACCCTTAATTAGTTGTTTGATACTTTGCGCATTAAGCCTCTCGCAGATACGATTAGCTTGATTTAGCCTCAATAGGTATTAAAGAATCTAAAAGCAAAAAGATGGGACTTCAATTTAAAAGATTTAATATATCACTATTTCAAAATAAGTAGAAGTGCGTATTTTTTGACCAATAACATTGGGTTAACTTATCCTATAAAAACATTGTCTATTTTAGTTCAATGAATATTTAATAACCCCCTATCAACCTACAATTATGGGACAATTTCTAAAAACCGTTTATGTGTTTCTTTTCAGGAGAACTTTATTAAAATGTTTAATGCATTCCTGTATTATATAAGCGTTTGGGAGCCTGGGGGCATTAGACTATGATTTTGTATACTAAGTATCAGCCGTAGAATTCCT
>NZ_WRXO01000011.1 GCF_009758125.1 Chitinophaga oryziterrae | reverse complement strand
GGATCACGGTGCTGTTACCACATTCATCTTTGGCTGTCCAGGTACGGATCAGCTGATAGTTGCTGGCACAGGCTCCTGCGATGTTCTGACGGGTCTGTGAGTAAGCGATTTTCACATTGCTGGTAGCACTGCAATTATCGATGGCTTTCAGATTGGTAGCAGGAGCAGGGATGGCATCGCAACTGATGGTGGTATCCGCCGGAGGTATTACGGTGAATGTTGGTCTGGTCGTATCCTGTACTACGATCACCTGAGACATAGTGGTGGT
The DNA here is from genome assembly GCF_009758125.1 of Chitinophaga oryziterrae. Classification (GTDB taxonomy): domain Bacteria; phylum Bacteroidota; class Bacteroidia; order Chitinophagales; family Chitinophagaceae; genus Chitinophaga; species Chitinophaga oryziterrae. The sequence goes on along the minus strand of NZ_WRXO01000011.1, from coordinate 349,243 downwards.
ATTACCACAATCGTCCTTAGCTGTCCAGGTACGTGTTAATTTATAATTATTAGAACAGGTGGTTGACAGGAACTCTTTTTTCTGTCCAACGGTAACTGTTACGACAGCTGTACAGTTGTCGGTAGCGGTGACAGTTGGCAGGGCAGGTACCTTATCACAATCTACTGTTACGTTAGCAGGTTGTGGGATAGAGAATACCGGTCTTGACGTATCCTGTACAGTAATTGTTTGTCTGAGTATGGTGGTGTTACCACAGTTATCAGTAGCCACCCATTTGCGGACGATACGATAGTTCTGTTTACATGCACCGGCGATGGTTGCAATTGAATCTATAGGCGTAACCGTGATGATACCAGGAGTACAATTATCAGTAGCGGTGAGGTCTGTTTTAGCAGGTAGCTTATCGCAATCTACGGTGATGTTTGCTGGGGCAGCTGTAGTGAATACAGGTGGTGTTAAGTCTTTCACCGTAACGGTCTGTCTTAAGGTATCACTCACATTACCACAGGCATCAGCGATCACCCATTTACGGATCAGCAGGTAATTGCTGGTACAAGCACCCGGAATATCCTGTCTTACTTCGCTCGGTACAACGGTGAGCATCCCTGCGCAATCATCTTTTGCGGTCAGGTTTACAGCAGCAGGTACCTTATCACAATCAACGGTTACGTTAGCAGGAGCTGCGGTGGTAAATACCGGAGCCGTTCTGTCTACCACCGTAATGGTCTGTTGTGCAGAAGTGGTTAATCCGCAACGGTCAGTAGCTGTCCATGTACGTTTGATGGTTGTTGTACAGGCATCTACCACAGTTGTTACATCAGCAGAAGTTACGGTCAGCACTTCTGTACTGTAAGGAGCATGGCTGAAGGTAGGCGTACCAAAGAGTGTCGTGTAATCTTTACCCTGGATACAATCTGTTGTGATAGCAGCAGGTACGGTTACCACTACTGGTGGTTTGGTGATCAGCTGTAATTTTACTGATTTGCTGGTATCAGCTACACATCCACCGGAAGTCACTACCCGTTTAAACCAGGTGGTGACAGCTATTACACCAGGTGAATACGTGTTGTTAGTTGCCCCTGCAATAGAAGCATAGTTGGTACTGTCAGTACTGATGATCCACTGGTAGGTGTATGTTCCTTTACCACCACTTATAGCGCCACCTGTGAGAGTAGCAGGTGTTTCAGTAGCACACAACGTTTGGTCAGCCGTAATGGTGTTACCCAGGATCGGACCGAAGTTCGTGAGTGTTACATTGGAAGAAGTGGTACATGTTAAGTTAGCAATAGTCCATGTCAGTGTAGCAGTCACACCGGCAGGTACATTTATTACTGCATTTGGTTTATGGATTTCTGTAGCAGCAATCTTCACAGAAGCAGGTGACAGAACGGTCCATGTACCAATAGCAGACGGCAGATCAGGCGTGTTACCAGCCAGGATGAAGATAGGATCTCCGCAATGTTCCTGTGCAGTACCCGCATCCGCATCTACTGCTTTTTGTGCGTTTCTGAGAACAACGGTATCTGTTGAAGTACACAAACCATTAGTGATGGTCCATACCAGGTAAGCAGAGTCACCGGTGGCAACTGTTACAGCTGATGTAGGACTGGTTGGTGTAGCAATCGTACCTGTTCCTTTTACCAGTGTCCATACGCCTGTACCCAGCGTCGGTGTATTAGCTGCCAGTGTAAAGTTTGGATCCACACAATGTCCCTGGTCAGGACCAGCAACTGCTTGTATTTTCTGTGCATTGCTCAGGATAATATCATCACTGGTTGTACAAACACCGTTTGTGATGGTCCATCTTAATGTAGCCGTATTACCAGCTTTTACAAAAATGGTGCTTACTTCACTCGAAGGAGTAGTGATAGTCGCCGTACCTGAAACGATTGTCCATGTTCCTGTACCCAAAGTAGCTTTATTGGCTGCCATGGTAAACAGGGAATCATTACAATGAGACAGATCTGGTCCGGCTGCTGCGTTAGCAGGCTTCATATAATTGGTCAGTACGACAGTCGTTGAAGACGCGGCACATGTTCCATTAGAAATCGTCCACTGCAGGGTAGCTGTTTTACCAGCTAATACGAACACAGTACTTGTAGGACTGGTTGGTGTTGTGATAGTAGCAGTACCCGAAACAATTGTCCATAATCCTGTTCCAACTGTTGGCGCATTAGCCGCCATGGTGAACAGAGAATCAGAACAATGTGATTGAGCAGGACCAGCAACAGATGTTGTTGGTGTAGCGTAGTTCGTTAACACTACATCATCTGTTGTTATACAAGTTCCGTTGGTGATTGTCCATCTCAGAGTAGCGGTAGCACCTGTCGCAACCGTTACTGCAGAAGTAGCACTGGCAGGTGTTGTGATGGTGGCAGCACCTGAAACCACTGTCCATAAACCTGATCCGGTGGCAGGTGTGTTAGCCGCCATGGTGAAAGCAGGTGTAGCACAATGGGTCTGGTCAGCACCAGCAGTAGCCTGGATATTTTTGTTGTTGGTTAGAACAAGAGTCGTTGAAGATGGCGTACATGTACCATTGGAAATGGTCCACTGCAGCGTAGCGGTGTTACCCGCTAATACGAACACAGTACTTGTAGGACTGGCAGGTGTTGTGATAGTTGCAGTACCTGAAACAATTGTCCATAATCCTGTTCCTACAGTCGGCGTGTTAGCAGCCATGGTGAACAGAGAGTCATTACAATGTGTCTGAGCAGCACCGGCAGCAGAAGTTGTTGGTGTAGCGTAGTTCGTTAACACTACATCGTCAGTTGTTGTACAATTTCCGTTGGTGATGGTCCAGCGTAAGGTAGCGGTAGCACCTGTAGCAACCGTCACAGCCGAAGTAGCACTGGCAGGTGTAGTGATGGTAGCAGCACCTGAAACCAGTGTCCATAAACCTGATCCTGTGGCAGGCGTGTTAGCCGCCATAGTGAAGGCAGGTGTAGCACAATGGTTCTGGTCAGCACCAGCAGTAGCCTGTATCTTCTTATTATTTGTCAGTACAACATCATCTGTTAATACGCAGGCTCCGTTAGTGATGGTCCAGCGTAAGGTAGCAGTGTTACCAGCTAACACGAAGACAGTACTTGTAGGACTGGCAGGTGTTGTGATGGTAGCAGTACCTGAAAGGATGGTCCATACACCAGCACCCAGACTAGCAGGAGTAGCTGCCATTGTAAACAGGGAGTCTGAGCAATGTGTCTGGTCTGGAGCCGGAGTGATTGGCGTTGGCGCAGCGCTATTGGTCAGAACAACAGTCGTTGAAGACGCGGCACATGTTCCATTGGAAATGGTCCACTGCAGGGTAGCTGTTTTACCAGCTAATACAAAGACAGTCGTGGTAGGACTGGTTGGTGTTGTGATAGTAGCAGTACCCGAAACAATTGTCCATAATCCTGTTCCAACAGTTGGCGTATTAGCCGCCATGGTGAACAGAGAATCAGAACAATGTGATTGATTAGAACCAGCAACCGAAGTGGTTGGTGTAGCGTAGTTCGTTAACACTACATCATCTGTTGTTGTACAATTACCGTTGGTGATTGTCCATCTCAGAGTAGCGGTAGCACCTGTCGCAACCGTTACTGCAGAAGTAGCACTTGCAGGTGTTGTGATGGTGGCAGCACCTGAAACCACTGTCCATAAACCTGATCCGGTGGCAGGTGTGTTAGCCGCCATGGTGAAAGCAGGTGTAGCGCAATGATTCTGGTCAGCACCAGCAGTAGCCTGGATATTTTTGTTATTGGTAAGAACAAGAGTCGTTGAAGAAGGCGTACATGTACCATTGGAAATGGTCCACTGCAGCGTAGCACTGTTACCCGCTAACACGAAGACAGTACTTGTAGGACTGGCAGGTGTTGTGATAGTAGCAGTACCTGAAACAATTGTCCATAATCCTGTTCCTACTGTTGGCGTGTTAGCAGCCATGGTGAACAGAGAGTCATTACAATGTGTCTGAGCAGCACCGGCAGCAGAAGTTGTTGGTGTAGCGTAGTTCGTTAACACTACATCGTCAGTTGTTGTACAACTTCCGTTAGTGATGGTCCAGCGTAAGGTAGCGGTAGCGCCTGTAGCAACCGTCACTGTCGAAGTAGCACTCGCAGGAGTTGTGATGGTGGCAGCACCTGAAATCACTGTCCATAAGCCTGATCCGGTAGCAGGGGTATTAGCTGCCATGGTGAAGGCAGGTGTAGCGCAATGGTTCTGATCAGCACCGGCATTAGCCTGGATATTTTTATAGTTGGTCAGTACGATATCATCATTGGATGTACAAACACCATTTGTGATCGTCCATCTTAGTGTAGCAGTATTACCAGCCTTTACAAAGATGGTGCTGACTTCACTTGAAGAAGTAGTGATAGTCGCTGTTCCGGAAACGATTGTCCATACACCTGCACCAGCGGTAGCTTTATTAGCAGCCATGGTAAACAGGGAATCATTACAATGAGACTGATCAGGACCAGCGGCAGCAGCGGCAGGTTTGGTATATACAGTTACTGTTCCGCTTGCGCAGGTAGTATTTCCGCAGGTACCTTCTGCTCTTACATAATAAGTAGTAGTAGCAGCGATACCATGAACAGCGATAGAAGCACCGCTGTCGATAGGTGTACCACCACATGCTCCTTTATACCATTTCCATTTTGCATCCGGTGTAACACCATCTGCTTTCTTTCCAAGGTCACCACCTACAACGGTGAGTATGGTACTACCTGTATCGCAAATACTGGGCGTACCAACGGTCACGCCAGTAGGAGCAGTTGGAGGAGAAGAAATGTTTAAAGAGAAAGGAATATCTGTCGTACATCCAGGGTTGGCAGTAGCCACCGTAAGGATGAAGTTATAAGTATTAGGAGCAGGTAATGTACCTGTTGGGTAAGTAACGGTGATAGGCCATACAAGCGTATCGGTCATTGTTACAAAACCAGGCAGGGCAGGGGTACCCGCTTTCAGCACATATTTAGTTGGTGCACCTGTTGTTGATAATGTATCCACATTAAAGGTACCCGCAGAACTACAGATAGTGAGAGGCGCTTTCAGTACAGCAGATGGAGGAGCTGTTTTGTGTAAGGTAACAGTCGCCACGTTACCTGCGCAACCGGCAGCATTGGTAATGGCCCATGTTAATACTACATCTTGTATACCAGCAACAGTAACGGTTGTAGTAGGAGAGGTAGCATCTGCAATTGTAGCTACACCAGATACCAGTGTCCATTTACCGCTTTCCGCAGCAGGACCAGTTAATGTAAGGTCAGGAGCAGAAGCTGCCATCGTGAATACATTCGAGCTACCGCACTGTGTCTGATCCGGACCAGCATCGCTGTAGGTAGGATTGTTCACCAGGGAGAGGGTATCTGTAGAAGTGATCTTACAGTTTCCGTTAGCCACCGGCTGGGCCGTCCAACCGATTACCACCGTACTACCATATGGCATACTCACTTTGGTATTCATCTTGGCAGGATTATAGATCTTGACATAGTCATCGATCGTTTCACCTGGTTGAAGATCAATACCTGTATAAGATACAATAGACCATGAACCGATTACACCAGCCTGCGTAGAATCCGGCAGGTTGAATACCCCAGTCGGGTTTGCACTGGAGCAGTTTATGATCGGCGGGAACTTGATCTTAGGTGGTGTTTGCGTAATGATAACCCTTAGAGGGGCCGATTCGACCTCACAGGTCCCGGACCTCACCATCACAGAATAAATACTATCCGCCAATGATCCGGGTTGGACCTCAATATCAGTGGCACCATTCCACTCAGGCATTAATGTAGTATCTATTGCAGTACCATGAGAACCATGATACCACCTGATCTCCATACCAGCCAGTGCTTTATTGATTTTGTAATCCACTACATCTCCCAGACAGATAGCTGTTGTAGAAGGAGCTACTTCGACGATGGGCTTATCATCTACCTTAATATAAGCTGTATTGGAGTCTTTACAGGTTTTTCCACCTCCTTCTCCATAGTACACGAAACCGTATACCATGATTGTGGTGTCTGGTGGCACCAGTGTAATTTGTCGGGTTGCCCCTACATATCCCGGAAGATCTCTCCACTCAAATCTGTCGAAACCGCCCGATGCCTCTAACTCCACAACAGCACCCGCACAAACCTGGCTCTTGGTAAGAGACAGGATAGGCATTGGTAAGATCGTAATCTTGATAGGACTTGAAGGGTTCGCACAACCCAATGAATCGGCAATGCCTTTTTCATATACACGAACGCGGAAAAGGTAGTCTGCTGCTACCGTTTTAGTACCTTTTAATGCTCCCGCAGGGATCTTCAGTAAAGAATCCCTGGCTGTACCATAAGGCACATTAAACCAGGAGACACCGTTATCATCACTCATTTCCCATTGATAGACAGGAACTTTAAAATAACCAACAGGTAATATAGAAGAGGTTAATGTATCCGGAGTCCCTTCACACAATACTTCTTTCAGATTGGTATTACTACCTACCAGACCAGCTGTAATAATAGGACTACAATAAGTAAAACTGATGTCATCGATCGCAATATCATTGCCACAACCACCGGGTTTATTATTAATAATACGTACTAATACATCCGTCACACCGGCCGGAATAGTAAATTGTCCACCATAACGCTGCCATTTATAATTAGAGGAAGGGAGCATCATAGATACCGCATATGTTCTGAACTTTGCCAGTTCAACGGTTGGATTATTCGCGTCTACTACCTGGAAGGTCACACCTGCATATTGATAAGCACTGAGGCAAAGAGATTCAAATGAATTTTCAATATTAACGTTCAGGAACCATGCACTGAAATTATAAACAGAACCACTACATAAGCCGGTTACCTTTTTCTCATACATCTTACTTGGGTTATAGGCCGAGTTCACAACCAGCATAGCACCATTTGTATTACCGGTATGATCAGGTTTGTCTAACCAGTTACTTTTTTGCTTGGTAGTAGCACTAATTGCATAATATTCATCCACTAAATCACCGGTGGGTTGATAAGTGTATTGTATAACGCCAGCAACCGGGTAAGGCCGGCGAGCTACGCCTGGAGCCATTGTACCGAAATCCTCATTGAAGCCTGCCATTACAGCGTATCCACCATTACAGGTATTAATTGTACAGTCTACGGCTACTATTTTTTGAGTAACACTGGATGTTTTGGTTACCCCGCCTGAAACATAAGTAATTGATGCCGTAAACGTATAAGTACCCGGTACCAGAAACTCCAATGTCAGTGATCTTGAATTTACTAATTTGGTAGCCTTTACCGGAGAAGGGTTAGCAGAGTACAATATATTATAATCCGCATCTGTCCCTCCAGGAGTAGTAATTGTCCATACGGGTAACTGTACACTGGAAGTAGTACCTCCACTCAAAGAAGCATTTACACTCGTGAATTTAGCCTGATCCGATGTACTGTTGGTCGTCGACATACAAACCGTATCAGGTATGTTTATATGGGTCGTCTGAGCCTGCACCATGCCAAGTACACAGAATATGCAGAGAATTAATAGCGTTACGAACTTTCTCATTGTCCAATTATTTATTAAAAAGGTATCAGGTTCTGAATATTAGGTATCATATTCATTTCCTGATTTATGGTTTTTCTAATGAAAAGATCTTCTAAACCTTTATCGATATGGCATTTCGGAAGAATGAAAGCTTTTCACAGGTTAGATTAATTACTATTGATAATGGTTAAAGTCGCAATATATTAACATTAAAGGTAAATATAATATACTAAATATAAAAGATGTGTTTATGATTTAATGTAAATAAATGAATAGAAAGTCCTTATAACAAAAAAGCGCCCCGGGAAATCCGGGGCGCCTTGCCTATTTGTATTTTACACTTCTTATCGGATAACGGTTATTTCACCTTTCACTACATTAACAGGTCCGCCCATTAATTTCTTGTAGCTCAGCATCCACACATATGTTCCGTTGTCTACCAATCTTCCGCCATACTTACCATTCCATCCGGTCTGGGAGTCTTTGCTGATGAAGATCATTTCACCCCAACGGTTGTAGATACGTAAGTCGTAATCATACATCGGGCCGTTAACAATCGGTTTGAACGTATCGTTGTTACCGTCGCCATTTGGTGTGAAGGCATTCGGGAACTGTGGTCTCGGATCACAGTCTTTAAATGTTACAGCTATCTGGTCTGTAGCTGTACCACAATCATTGTAGACTGTTACTGAGTAATAACCGGACACAGTTACCGGGTAAGTTGGTGTGGTGGCACCATCCTGCCATTTGATACTGTTACCTGTTCCCGCGTTTACCGTCAGGGTCAGTGTCTGGCCTTTACACAAGGTAGTGTCATTACCCAGCAGCACCGCAGGGATACCTGCTACATTTACACTCACACTATCCATCGTGATCTTAGAACAGAACTTATCCATTACAGAGATGGTGTACTTACCAGGTTGTGTGATTTCTTTCACCGGATTGGTATCTCCATCATTCCAGAGGTAGGAGATCGCATCCGGATTAGATCCGTCTACCACTACACGACCACCGATACAGATGTCTCTGTCTGGTCCCAGGTCAATAACGATCGCTGGTTTCTGTGCTACTTTCACCGTATCATTTACGATACAACCGCTGCGTGTTACCGTTACCCAGTAATCACCCGGTTTAGACACTACAATTGAGTTCGTCGTTTCTCCGCTTAACCATTTCACTGTTCCACCATCAGGATTAACCGTGAGCATCACTGTTTCATCAGGACAGATAGTGGTATCGCTTGTTAATGTTACCACAGGAGCAGGGTTGGCGGTTACGGTCACGGTATCTGAAGCGGTACAACCACCTACTGTTACATCTACCCAGTACATGTTAGACTGGCTTACGGTGATGGAAGCGGTGTTATCACCGGTGTTCCACAGGTAAGTACCACCCTGTACATAGGCATTCAGTTTCACTGACTGGCCTTCGCAGATATTAGCATCCGGGATGTTCACTACCGGAGGTGTATTAATCTTCACCTTAATAGAATCAGAAGTCGTACAACCACCATTTGTAACAGTCGCTGTATAAGTAGCGGCACTGGCCACCGTGATCATCTGAGTGGTTTCCCCTGTAGACCAGCGGATGGTATAAGCCGCATTGGCAGCGCCAGCATCCAGGGTGAGGGTGTTACCTGTACAGATAGCGGTGTCATTACCCAGGTCCACTACTGGTTTGGCAGTGTATTGCAGATCGTAAGTCACCGGATCAGATACACAACCCGTTACGCCGTCTGTCACTGTGAAGATAGCCTGTGTAGCCCCTTTCAGATCGAATACGTTGCTGGTCTGTGTCAGCGGTGTGGTGACTGCCGTTGCTGGTGTGATACTTACCAGGGTGAATTTAGGTTTGCTTACTTTGTTTTTCAACAGGATGGCAAACTTGGTATTGTTAGAACAGTTGACAGGCAGGGTAGGGTCCAGTTCCGGTTTAGGACAAGGATTTACCGTGATGGTCTGTACACGTTCTATCGCCTGGTTACCACAAGCATCCGCAATGGTCCATCTTCTGATAATAATATATCCGTTACAGATATCTTTTACATAAGGATCTTCCTTCATCGTAGCCTTCTTAGGGAAGGTAGCATCACAATTATCCCTTGCATACAGGGTAGCAGCAATCTGTATAGATTCTCCACAGTTAACGGTGATGTCTGCCGGAGCAGGATCGATCACCGGTTTGGTGGTATCCACTACCGTGATTACCTGGCGGATCACGGTGCTGTTACCACATTCATCTTTGGCCGTCCAGGTACGGATCAGCTGATAGTTGCTGGCACAAGCTCCTGCGATGTTCTGACGGGTCTGTGAGTAAGCGATTTTCACATTGCTGGTAGCGCTGCAATTATCGATGGCTTTCAGATTGGTAGCAGGAGCAGGGATGGCATCGCAACTGATGGTGGTATCCGCCGGAGGTATTACGGTGAATGCTGGTCTGGTCGTATCCTGTACCACGATCACCTGAGACATAGTGGTGGTATTACCACAATCATCTTTAGCTGTCCAGGTACGTGTTAATTTATAATTATTAGAACAGGTGGTTGACAGGAATTCTTTTTTCTGTCCAACGGTAACTGTTACGACAGCTGTACAGTTGTCGGTAGCGGTGACAGTTGGCAGGGCAGGTACCTTATCGCAATCTACTGTTACGTTAGCAGGTTGTGGGATAGAGAATACCGGTCTTGACGTATCCTGTACAGTAATTGTTTGTCTGAGTATGGTGGTGTTACCACAGTTATCAGTAGCCACCCATTTGCGGACGATACGATAGTTCTGTTTACATGCACCGGCGATGGTTGCAATTGAATCTATAGGCGTAACCGTGATGACACCAGGAGTACAATTATCAGTAGCGGTGAGGTCTGTCTTAGCAGGTACCTTATCGCAATCTACGGTGATGTTTGCTGGGGCAGCTGTAGTGAATACAGGTGGTGTTAAGTCTTTCACCGTAACGGTCTGTCTTAACGTATCACTCACATTACCACAGGCATCAGCGATCACCCATTTACGGATCAGCAGGTAATTGCTGGTACAAGCACCCGGAATATCCTGTCTTACTTCGATCGGTACAACGGTGAGCATCCCTGCGCAATCATCTTTTGCGGTCAGGTTTACAGCAGCAGGTACCTTATCACAATCAACGGTTACGTTAGCAGGAGCTGCGGTGGTAAATACCGGAGCTGTTCTGTCTACCACCGTAATGGTCTGTTGTGCAGAAGTGGTTAATCCGCAACGGTCAGTAGCTGTCCATGTACGTTTGATGGTTGTTGTACAGGCATCTACCACAGTTGTTACATCAGCAGAAGTTACGGTCAGCACTTCTGTACTGTAAGGAGCATGGCTGAAGGTAGGCGTACCAAAGAGTGTAGTGTAATCTTTACCCTGGATACAATCTGTTGTGATAGCAGCAGGTACGGTTACCACTACTGGCGGTTTGGTGATCAGCTGTAATTTTACTGATTTGCTGGTATCAGGTACACATCCACCGGAAGTCACTACCCGTTTAAACCAGGTGGTGACAGCTATTACACCAGGAGAGTAAGAGGTACCGGTAGCCCCTGCAATAGAAGCATAGTTGGTACTGTCAGTACTGATGATCCACTGGTAGGTGTATGTTCCTTTACCACCACTAACCACGCCACCGTTGAGAGTAGCAGGTGTTTCAGTAGCACACAACGTCTGGTCGGCCGTAATGGTGTTACCCAGTATCGGACCGAAGTTAGTGAGTGTTACATTAGAAGAAGTGGTACATGTTAAGTTAGCAATAGTCCATGTCAGTGTAGCAGTCACACCGGCAGGTACATTTATTACTGCATTTGGTTTGTGGATTTCTGTAGCCGCAATCTTCACAGAAGCAGGTGACAGAACGGTCCATGTACCAATAGCAGACGGCAGATCAGGCGTGTTACCAGCCAGGATGAAGATAGGATCTCCGCAATGTTCCTGTGCAGGACCCGCATCCGCATCTACTGCTTTTTGTGCGTTTCTGAGAACAACGGTATCTGTTGAAGTACACAAACCATTAGTGATGGTCCATACCAGGTAAGCAGAGTCACCGGTGGCAACTGTTACGGCTGATGTTGGACTGGTTGGTGTAGCAATTGTACCGGTTCCTTTTACCAGTGTCCATACTGCAGTACCCAGCGTAGGTGTATTAGCTGCCAGTGTAAAGTTTGGATCCACACAATGTCCCTGGTCAGGACCAGCAACTGCTGTCGTTGGTTTGGCATTATTAGTCAGTACAACCGTAGAAGTAGAAGGAGGACATGTACCATTAGAAATGGTCCATTGCAGCGTAGCTGTAGTGCCTGCTTTTACTATGATTGAACTGGTATCACTTGTTGGCGTTCTGATGGTCGCTGTTCCGGAAACTATTGTCCATACACCTTTACCGATGGTTGGCTTGTTAGCCGCCATGATAAACAGGGAGTCATTACAATGTGTCTGAGCAGGACCTGCTACAGAAGGTGTTGGTGTTGCATAGTTCCTTAAAACAACGGTATCAGTTGTTTTACAAAGTCCGTTTGTGATAGTCCACACCAGGTAAGCAGAGTCGCCGGTAGCAACTGTTACTGCTGATGTTGGACTGGCTGGCGTTGTGATAGTACCCGCACCTTTTATTAAGGTCCACACACCTGTTCCTGTACCTGCGCTGTTAGCAGCCAGGGTAAAGGCAGGTGTAGCACAATTATTCTGGTCGGGACCAGCAACAGCCTTGATATTTTTATAGTTGGTCACTACGATATCATCACTGGTTGTACAAACACCATTAGTGATGGTCCAGCGTAAGGTAGCAGTATTACCAGCTAACACGAACACAGTACTTGTCGGACTGGCCGGAGTAGTGATAGTTGCTGTTCCTGAAACGATGGCCCATACACCTGTTCCTACAGAAGCGTTGTTGGCTACCATTGTAAACAGGGAGTCATTACAATGACTCAGATCAGGTCCAGCCGTTGCGGTAGCAGGCTTCACGTAGTTAGTTAATACAACAGTTGAAGAAGAAGCTGTACATGTACCGTTGGAAATAGTCCACTGCAGCGTAGCGGTGTTACCAGCTAACACGAATACAGTACTTGTTGGACTTGCAGGTGTTGTGATAGTAGCTGTACCTGAAACAATTGTCCATAATCCTGTTCCTACAGTTGGTGTGTTAGCAGCCATGGTGAACAGAGAATCAGAACAATGGTTTTGAGCAGGACCGGCAACAGAAGTTGTTGGAGTAGCGTAGTTCGTTAAAACTACATCATCTGTTGTTGTACAATTTCCGTTGGTGATTGTCCAGCGTAAGGTAGCGGTAGCTCCTGTAGCAACAGTCACTGCCGAAGTAGCACTTGCAGGTGTTGTGATGGTGGCAGCACCTGAAACTACTGTCCATAAGCCTGATCCCGTCGCAGGGGTATTAGCTGCCATGATGAAAGCAGGTGTAGCGCAATGATTCTGATCAGCACCGGCATTAGCCTGGATATTTTTATAGTTGGTCAGTACGATATCATCATTGGATGTACAAACACCATTTGTGATCGTCCATCTTAATGTAGCCGTATTACCAGCTTTTACAAAAATGGTGCTTACTTCACTCGAAGGAGTAGTGATAGTTGCCGTACCTGAAACAATTGTCCATGTACCTGTTCCAAAAGTAGCTTTGTTGGCTACCATTGTAAACAGGGAATCATTACAATGAGACAGATCTGGTCCGGCTGCTGCATTAGCAGGCTTCATATAGTTGGTCAGTACAACAGTCATTGAAGAAGGTGTACATGTACCATTGGAAATGGTCCACTGCAGCGTAGCTGTTTTGCCAGCTAACACGAACACAGTACTTGTCGGACTGGTTGGTGTTGTGATAGTAGCAGTACCTGAAACAATTGTCCATAATCCTGTTCCTACTGTTGGCGTATTAGCCGCCATCGTGAACAGAGAATCAGAACAATGAGATTGAGCAGGACCGGCAACAGATGTTGTTGGTGTAGCGTAGTTCGTTAACACTACATCATCTGTTGTTGTACAATTACCGTTGGTGATGGTCCATCTCAGAGTAGCGGTAGCACCTGTCGCAACCGTTACTGCAGAAGTAGCACTTGCAGGTGTTGTGATGGTGGCAGCACCTGAAACCACTGTCCATAAACCTGATCCGGTGGCAGGTGTGTTAGCCGCCATGGTGAAAGCAGGTGTAGCACAATGGGTCTGGTCAGCACCAGCAGTAGCCTGGATATTTTTGTTATTGGTAAGAACAAGAGTCGTTGAAGAAGGCGTACATGTACCATTGGAAATGGTCCACTGCAGCGTAGCGGTGTTACCAGCTAACACGAACACAGTACTTGTAGGACTGGCAGGTGTTGTGATAGTTGCAGTACCTGAAACAATTGTCCATAATCCTGTTCCTACAGTCGGCGTGTTAGCAGCCATGGTGAACAGAGAATCAGAACAATGTGTCTGAGCAGGTCCGGCAACCGATGTTGTTGGTGTAGCGTAGTTCGTTAACACTACATCATCTGTCGTTGTACAACTTCCGTTGGTGATTGTCCATCTCAGGGTAGCAGTAGCACCTGTAGCAACCGTCACAGCCGAAGTAGCACTGGCAGGTGTAGTGATAGTAGCAGCACCTGAAACCACTGTCCATAAGCCTGATCCGGTAGCAGGCGTGTTAGCTGCCATGGTGAAGGCAGGTGTAGCGCAATGGTTCTGATCAGCACCGGCATTAGCCTGGATATTTTTATAGTTGGTCAGTACGATATCATCATTGGATGTACAAACACCATTTGTGATCGTCCATCTTAGTGTAGCAGTATTACCAGCCTTTACAAAGATGGTGCTGACTTCACTTGAAGAAGTAGTGATAGTCGCTGTTCCGGAAACGATTGTCCATACACCTGCACCAGCGGTAGCTTTATTAGCAGCCATGATAAACAGGGAATCATTACAATGAGACTGATCAGGACCAGCGGCAGCAGCGGCAGGTTTGGTATATACAGTTACTGTTCCGCTTGCGCAGGCAGTATTTCCGCAGGTACCTTCTGCTCTTACATAATAAGTAGTAGTAGCAGCGATACCATGAACAGCGATAGAAGCACCGCTGTCGATAGGCGTACCACCACATGCTCCTTTATACCATTTCCATTTTGCATCCGGTGTAACACCATCTGCTTTCTTTCCAAGGTCACCACCTACAACGGTGAGTATGGTACTACCTGTATCGCAAATACTGGGCGTACCAACGGTCACGCCTGTAGGAGCAGTTGGAGGAGAGGAAATGTTTAAAGAGAAAGGAATATCTGTCGTACATCCAGGGTTGGCAGTAGCCACCGTAAGGATGAAGTTATAAGTATTAGGAGCAGGTAATGTACCTGTTGGGTAAGTAACGGTGATAGGCCATACAAGCGTATCGGTCATTGTTACAAAACCAGGCAGGGCAGGGGTACCCGCTTTCAGCACATATTTAGTTGGTGCACCTGTTGTTGATAATGTATCCACATTAAAGGTACCCGCAGAACTACAGATAGTGAGAGGCGCTTTCAGTACAGCAGATGGAGGAGCTGTTTTGTGTAAGGTAACAGTCGCCACGTTACCTGCGCAACCGGCAGCATTGGTAATGGCCCAGGTTAATACTACATCCTGTATCCCAGCCACTGTAACCGTTGTAGTAGGAGAGGTAGCATCTGCAATTGTAGCTACACCAGATACCAGTGTCCATTTACCGCTTTCCGCAGCAGGACCAGTCAATGTAAGATCCGGAGCAGAAGCTGCCATGGTAAAGACATTCGAGGTACCGCACTGTGTCTGATCCGGACCAGCATCGCTGTAGGTAGGATTGTTCACCAGGGAGAGGGTATCTGTAGAAGTGATCTTACAGTTTCCATTAGCAATCGCCTGGGCCGTCCAACCGATTACCACCGTACTACCATATGGCATACTTACTTTGGTATTCATCTTGGCAGGATTATAGATCTTGACATAGTCATCGATCGTTTCACCTGGTTGAAGATCAATACCTGAATAAGATACAATAGACCATGAACCGATTACACCCGCCTGCGTAGAATCCGGCAGGTTGAATACCCCCGTTGTATTAACACTGGAGCAATTTATAATCGGCGGGAACTTGATCTTAGGCGGTGTTTGCGTAATGATAACCCTTAGAGGGGCCGATTCGACCTCACAGGTCCCGGACCTCACCATCACAGAATAAATACTATCCGCCAATGATCCGGGTTGGACCTCAATATCAGTGGCGCCATTCCACTCAGGCATTAATGTAGTATCTATTGCAGTACCATGAGAACCATGATACCACCTGATTTCCGTACCAGCCAGTGCTTTATTGATTTTATAATCCACTACATCTCCCAGACAGATAGCTGTTGTAGAAGGAGCTACATCGACGACGGGCTTATCATCTACCTTAATATAAGCTGTATTGGAGTCTTTACAGGTTTTTCCACCTCCATCTCCATAGAATACGAAACCGTATACCATGATTGTGGTGTCTGGTGGCACCAGTGTAATTTGTCGGGTTGCCCCTACATATCCGGGAAGATCTCTCCATTCAAATCTGTCGAAACCGCCCGATGCCTCTAACTCCACAACAGCACCCGCACAGACCTGGCTCTTGGTAAGGTACAGGATAGGCATTGGTAAGATCGTAATCTTGATAGGACTTGAAGGGTTCGCGCAACCTAATGAATCGGCAATGCCTTTTTCATATACACGAACGCGGAAAAGGTAGTCTGCCGCTACCGTTTTAGTACCTTTTAATGCTCCCGCAGGGATCTTCAGTAAAGAATCCCTTGGCGTACCATAAGGTACATTAAACCAGGAAACCCCGTTGTCATCACTCATTTCCCATTGATAGACAGGAACTTTAAAATAACCAACAGGTAATATAGAAGAGGTTAATGTATCCGGAGTCCCTTCGCACAATACTTCTTTCAGTCCAGTACTACTACCTATCAGACCAGCTGTAATAATAGGACTACAATAAGTAAAACTGATGTCATCGATCGCAATATCATTACCACAACCACCGGGTTGATCATTAATAATACGCACCAATACATCTGTCACACCGGCCGGAATAGTAAATTGTCCACCATAACGCTGCCATTGGGGAGACGTTAAGTTCGGTGATACTGCGTATGTTTTGAAGTTGGCCAATACCCGGGTGGTATCATTAGCGTCCAGTACCCGGAATGTTACACCTGCATATATAAAATTCGTAACACAGTTATTTTCGAATACGCCGATACCATCCAGATCCAGCAACCATGCACTGAAGTTATAAACGGAACCGCTACATAACCCGGTTACCTTTTTTTGATAAAATCTAAGTGGATCAATGGCAGAATTCGCCACCAGCATTGCACCATTGGTATTACCGGTGTGATCTGGCATGGTTACCCATTCGTCTCTCTGGTGAGTAGTATTTGAGATGTTGTACCAGTTATCCGCGAGGCCGTAGGTAGATTGATATCCATACCAGACAACACTATCCACAGGGTATTTCATTCGCACTACTCCTGCTGGCATTGTACCGAAATTTTCATTAAATCCGGCCATAACAGCATAACCACCATTACAGGTGGAGATAGTACAATTTACTGCAACCAGTGTTCTTGTGATAGAAATCGATTTAGTTACACCACCCTGAACATATGTGAATGAAGCCTTAAATGTATACTTACCAGGCACCAGGAACTCAATAGTTAGAGATTTTGTGTTCACTAATTTGGTCGCCTTTACCGGAGAAGCGTTAGCAGAGTACAATATATTATAATCTGCATCCGTTCCACTGGGGGTGGTAATTGTCCATGTAGCCAGAGATATACTTGAAACACCTCCATCGAGGTAAGAGTTAATACTCGTAAATTTGGCCTGATCCGATGTACTGTTGGTCGTCGACATACAAACCGTATCAGGTATGTTTATATGGGTCGTCTGAGCCTGCACTATGCCAAGTGCACAGAACATACAAAGGATTAATAATTGGAGAATCTTTTTCATGCTGCAAACAATATGTGTTAATAAAGTATCAGGTGTCTGGGGATTAAATGTCATTTTCACCGCCTGATTTGTAATGGTTAACCAGCGAAAAATCCTTCCAGACCCTTGTCAGGGTGGCATTTTGAGTTGTGTAAAACGGTTTCATAGGCTCGGTCATTTATATTGATATGGCTAAAAAAAAGTATGATCTTAAAATTAAAATTATAACTAATATAGGAAATATAAAAAATGTGTATATATCTTAAGGTGATTAATGGAAGGATAACATTAGGTAGAGGGGTAGGGATAATTTGATAGTCAGTAACTTAAACTGTTCAAAAAAAGATCAAAAAAAATATTTTAAAGTTATCCACATAGCAAAGGCGTTAATAAATAATTTATATTGCAAGTATATTGTTTCAAATATTTATCTACCTTTGCAGTCCAAATTTGATGTAAGATGCCCAAAGTAAAGACTCATTCCCGGGCGAAGAAGACCTTTAAGGTTACCGGGAGCGGACAGATTAAGCGGTATAATGCTTTCAAAAGTCACTTGCTGACTAAGAAGAGTACCAAAAGAAAGCGCCACCTGAGAGGTAGCAGCCTGGTTAGTTCCGCTAACCTGGACCTGGTAAAAAGAATGCTTGCTCTCAGATAGAGATGTGGTGTTGGACAATTAATTATTAACCTGAGTAAAAAAGCACTATATGCCTCGTTCAGTCAATGCAGTAGCTTCCAGAGCCCGCAGGAAGAAAATATTAAAGCAGGCCAAAGGGTTCTACGGTAAAAGGAAAAATGTTTATACCGTAGCCAAAAACGTTTTAGAAAAAGGTCTTACCTATAGCTATGTAGGCCGTAAATTGAAGAAAAGAAATTACCGCCAGCTGTGGATCGCGCGTATTAACGCTGCTGCCAGAGCCGAAGGTTTGACCTATTCTCAGTTTATTCACAAGCTGTCTGACAAGAATATCGACCTGAACAGGAAGGTATTGGCAGACCTGGCTATGAATGAGCCTGAAACTTTCAAGACTCTTATCGCTTCCGTTAAGTAATTACGGGAAGATAAAAATATATCGCTTAAAAGTCTGCAAATTCAATTTGCGGACTTTTTTTGTTGTCTGCTGCTAAAGGATTTAAAATATTATATTGATTGAAGTCTGCAAATCAAATTTGCAGACTTTTTTATTATCAGCCTGTTTAGATGTTGAATATAAAAGAAAGTCATGGAAACTATAGAATGCCGGTAAATGATTAATTTGTTCATTCTCACAATTTGAATTTTGAACTTCCTTTATATACTGAGTAATGTATAGAAACCTGATATGTTGTCTTATATTTTTTTCCTGTTTGATTAACACTGGCTATGCGCAGATTAACATACTAAAAGAAGGCTTCCTTCATCCACCAGACACTGCAAAGCCAGGTGTTTACTGGTATTTCATGGATGGCAATATGTCCGCAGCGTCTATAACCGCTGATCTGGAAGCCATGAAAAAGGCAGGCATAGGTAATCTTATTTTCCTGGAAGTGAATGTAGGTATTCCCCGCGGTCCGGTTGATTTCCTAAGCGATGAATGGCAGGATTTGTTTGCACACGCAGTAAAAGAAGCAAAACGTTTAGGCATTGAGATTACACTGGGCATTGGCCCGGGCTGGACCGGAAGCGGTGGCCCATGGGTAACACCGGCACAGTCTATGCAACAGCTGGTGAGCTGTGCCATCACTATCAATGGTGGCAGAAAAAAGACTATCAGATTGCCTGTACCTCCGCCCAAGCAACCCTACTTTGGCGAAGGCGCATTTACTTCTGAGCTAAAAAAACAATGGAATGATTTTTATGAAGATGTAGCCGTACTGGCTTATCCTACACCATCTGCTGCATCATCTAAAATAACTGATATCGATGAAAAAGCACTATTTTACCGCGCTCCTTACTCATCTGTAAAAGGAGTAAAACAGTTTTTACCAACTGTAGCCGTTTATGATGAGTTGCCCGGGGAAGCAATAATTGACCCGCGTAAAATCATTGACCTCACCGGGAAACTACAAGGGAATGGTAAATTGAATTGGGTAGCCCCTAAAGGTAACTGGACCATCATGCGCCTGGGTAGACGTAACAATGGCGCCATTACCCGTCCTGCGCCAGTACCTGGTTTAGGCTTTGAAGCTGATAAGTTTGATACTATTGCCCTCAATGCCCACCTGGATAATTATGTAGGTAAGCTACTTCGTAAAACAGGTAAACCTGATCCATCAGATGCAGGTGGCTTAAAGAGATTACATATCGATAGCTGGGAAATGGGCGCACAGAACTGGACGCCCCGCTTCCGGGAAGAATTTAAAAAGAGGAGAGGATATGACCCGCTGCCCTATTACCCTGTTTATGCAGGGAACGTGACAGGGAGTGTAGAAATAAGTGAGCGTTTTTTGTGGGACCTGCGTCAGACCGCACAGGAATTGGTACTCGAAAATCATGCTGAACATGTAAAAACATATGGTAAACGTAATGGATTGCAATTATCCATAGAGCCATATGATATGAACCCTACTGCCGACCTGGAACTTGGTTCCGTAGCGGATTTGCCTATGGCAGAATTCTGGAGTAAGGGGCTGGGCTTTAATTCCTCCTTCAGTTGTATTGAAGCAACTTCTATAGGACATGTGAACGGTAAATCCCTGATCCCTGCTGAAGCATTTACCGCACAGGATAATGAGGGATGGAAACAATATCCGGGTGCTATGAAAAACCAGGGCGACTGGGCCTTTGCTACTGGTATCAACCGTTTTGTTTATCACACTTTTCAAAACCAGTTCCTGGCAGATTCACTGAGGCCAGGTGCTACAATGGGGCCCTATGGTGTACATTGGGACAGGAATCAAACCTGGTGGCCGCTGGTTGGTGCTTATCATGATTACATTTCAAGATGCCAGTATATTTTACAACAGGGCAGGACAGTGGCTGATGTGTTATATCTGGCGCCAGAAGGCTCGCCACATGTGTTTCGTCCGCCTTCATCAGCCATGGACGGGGATGTTGTAATACCGGATAGAAAGGGATATAATTTTGATGGCTGCTCTCCGGGACAGCTGTATATGGCCAGTGTAAAAGATGGCAAAATAGTATTCCCTCACGGAGCCAGTTATCAATTACTGGTGCTACCTGCTGTTAAAACGATGACACCTGCTTTGCTGCAAAAAATAACTTCACTGGTACATGACGGAGCTACTGTAATAGGTGCTCCACCATTGAAATCCCCGGGATTATCCGGTTATCCAGCCTGTGATACGCAGATCAGTAATATGGCAAAGGCACTTTGGAATAGCTTGCAGGAGCCACTACAGCAGACTATACGCACTTTTGGTAAGGGAAAGATAATATGGGGAGGAGAGTTAAGTAAACAGATCAACGATCTTTATCCTGAATACGACCTTACTGCTCAAATACTTCGTAATATGGGCATTGAACAGGATTTCAGTGCAAACGGTCAACTCAGATACACGCATCGTACAACCGCTGAAGAGGATATTTATTTTGTATCTAACCGTACGGACCAACAGGTACAAACGACTGCATCATTCAGGACTAACAAAGGCTACGCACAGTTATGGGATGCTGTTACCGGCCGTATCACGAAGTTGCCGGAGTATACTGTAGCAGGCCAGCTTACGTCTCTGCCGTTGAAATTTGACGCATATCAAAGTTATTTTATCGTATTTACGAAAGACTCGCTGTCCGCATCTGTCAATAAAAACTTTGCAGCTAACACTGTTATTCAAACACTCACTGGTCCCTGGCAGGTATCTTTCGATCCTAAATGGGGAGGCCCCGGAAAAGTCCGCTTTGACGAACTGAAAGACTGGACACTAAGACCAGAGGATGGCATCAGGTATTATTCCGGCACAGCGATATATAGTAAAACTTTTGATCTCCCCGCAATGAGTAATTCCTCAAAGATCTATCTTGACCTTGGAGAGATCTATAATATGGCCAGGGTAAAACTTAACGGAAAAGACATCGGTATTCTGTGGACAGCCCCATGGAAAGTGGACATCACGGATGTGGTACAAAAAACAAATAATCAACTGGAAATAGAAGTGATTAACCTGTGGCCCAACAGGCTTATTGGAGATGAAAAGATGCCCGACGATGGTATTAAGAATGAGGATCAGTGGCCCGACTGGCTGCTTAATACATTACCAAGGACCAGCGGCAGGTATACATTTTCGACTTATAAATTTTATGACAAACATTCCAAATTGCTAAAGTCCGGATTAGCAGGACCGGTTTCTATTCTGCAGGAAGAACTTTAAAGTGTATTGGAGAGAAGCCATCTAACTCAGAGAATAAATACTTTGTGGCCGGTGTTGAATGTAATACCGGCTATCTTGTTTTTAGGGAAAATACCCACCATCGCAGATCCGCTACCGCTCATAGTAGCGTATACAGCACCATAAGCGTATAACTCTTCCTTGATCTGTCCCAATTCCGGATGCGCACTGAAAACGGGGGCTTCAAAATCATTGCTGATGGTCTCTTTCCAGCTTTCAACAGGCGTTAATATAGTATCGCGTAATGATTGTGCCGGTATTTTCGGCGTGATGCGACCGAATGCCCATCCTGTATTTACATGAATACCCGGGTATACCAATACCAATGACCAGTTGTCCAGGTTCAGCGAAACAGGTTCCAGGATTTCGCCACGGCCAGTAGCATAGCAGGGTTTATTGGGAATAAAGAAAGCACAGTCGCTGCCCAGTTTAGCTGCATAGGCTATCAGTTGCCCTTCTGTTAGAGAAAGTTCAAAACGATCATTCAGCAATTGCAACATAAAGGCGGCATCTGCTGAGCCTCCACCTAGTCCGGCACCTATTGGAATATGTTTGTGCAGGTGAATATTGACTTCCGGTAAGGAGGGGAAGTCTTGTTTTAATAAATGCCAGGCTTTCAGACAGAGATTGTCTTCAGTATTCCCGGGCACGGGAATACCACTACCTGTAAATGTGAGTGTCCCCGGTGTAATCACTTCCAGTGCATCTGTCAGTGGTAACGGGTAAAACACGGTTTCCAGGTCGTGAAATCCATCGGGGCGTTTACGTATGACGTGCAGGCCCAGGTTTATTTTACAATTGGGAAAAACGATCATGGGAGTTACCTGCTTTTCCGGCTGTTGATTTCGTCGCGGATAGCAATAGCACGAATATAATCTTCCTGTTCCAGCACTTCCTGTAACAGTTGGGTCAATTCATCTACGTTCAGTACTTTCAAATCATCTTCAACTCCCTTTTCATGCTCGGAAATAGTAGGTGTTAATGGTTTCACACCTGTTTTTTTACCGGCAGGGTCATCCAGCAGGATGCCGGCGCTGTTCAGTATATTTTCATACGTGAAGATGGGACAGCCAAAGCGTACTGCCAATGCCAGGGCATCGGAAGTACGCGAGTCTATCTCTATAGTTTCTTCGTTACTGTAGCAAATCAATTTAGAATAAAAAATTCCCTCCTGCAGGTTACTGATAACTACTTCATGGAGTTCAATGGTGAACGCATTCATGAAGTTCTTCATCAGATCGTGTGTAAGCGGGCGGCTGGGTTGCATTTTCTCCAATGCTACAGCAATAGCCTGCGCTTCAAATCCGCCAATAACAATTGGCAAACGCCGTAATCCATTCACCTCTCCTAAGACCACGGCGTAAGAATGCGTTTGCGTAATGCTGTGCGATAGAGCAACTATTTCCAGTTCTATTTTTCTCATATCTGTCCTGCGTTGTCGCTGAATATTTTGTAAGAACGTGAAGTTAGAAAAAATATTCCTTATCTAAAAATAGCTTAATGCTTTAAACCAAAAGCAACAGGCTTTTGCCTTAGCTTTTGAGTTGCTTTATGGCTGCTGTCAGTTTTGGAACTACCTCAAAAGCATCTCCCACGATACCATAATCTGCTGCTTTAAAGAATGGGGCTTCCGGATCTTTATTGATGACAACAATCACCTTACTACCATTTACACCTGCAAGATGCTGTATTGCGCCTGAAATACCAATAGCTATGTATAAGTTTGGCCGCACTGTTAAGCCTGTCTGACCTACGTGTTCATGATGCGGACGCCAGCCGGAGTCTGCCACGGGGCGGGAACAGGCCGTTGCAGCACCCAGCACCTTGGCCAGGTCCTCTACCATCCCCCAGTTTTCCGGGCCTTTAAGGCCGCGGCCGCCACTTACTACAATCTCTGCTTCTGTCAATGGAATATCTCCGCTAACTGTCTGCACACTGCTCACTTTCACTTTGAAATCCGCATCATTGATAGCAGGAGAGAAGGCCGTTACGCTTGCAGCGGCATCCGTTTTTTCCAGCGGAAATGTATTAGGCATTACAGCGATTACCTTTTTCACCGCAGTGATATTGATATTAGCGAATGCCTTACCGGAGAACACACTTTTCTTCACCACAAATCCATTAGCAGTATCCGGTAATGAAATAGCACCGGATACCAGTCCGGCCTTTAAACGGGCAGCTACGCGGGGCGCAACAGCCCTTCCGTCAAAATTATGCGGGAATACTATAATGTCTGCGCCTTCCTGCTCTGCAGCAGCGGCAATAATCTTTGTATATACGCCACTTTCCACTTCATTCAGGCGGCTATCGGCCGTATGTAATACTTTAGTGACACCGTAATTGCCAAGTGCAGACAATTCTGCGGCATCTACCTCTCCAAGCACCAGTGCAGTGGCAGTAGTACCGGTTTGAGCGGCGACTTTTGCTCCATATTGTATCGCTTCAAAAGCTACTTTCTTAATTTTACCTTGTGCCTGATCTGCAAATATTAAAACTGACATGTTTAGTGTAATATTTAAGTTCTTAGAAATTTAAAACACCTTCGCCTCTTCGTGCAATAGCTTTACCAGTTCTTCCACATTATCAGCACTTATCATTTTCACACCTGCTTTAGGGGCGGGTAATTCAAAGCTGGCGATGGCGGTCAATGTATCTGCGGCTATAGGTCCCACTACAGTCAATGTTTTAGTACGTGCTGCCATGATTCCGCGCATATTGGGAATGCGGGCTTCTGCCATTCCTTTCTGGCAGGATACTACCAATGGCAGTGTTACCTTTAATATTTCTTCACCACCTTCTATTTCACGGTTGACGGTTGCTTCTGTACCATTCAGTTCCAGCTTCGCTGCAATCGATATAAATGGCTGATCAAGCAGTTCTGCTACCATACCACCAATGGCAGATCCGTTATAGTCGATGGTTTCTTTACCGGTGAGTATAAGGTCGTAGTCCTGTTGCTTAGCGTGAGCGGCTATCTGCGCTGCAATAAAGTAGCTGTCCTGGCTATCCGTATTGATACGGAAGGCCTCATCTCCACCCAATGCAAGCGCCTTACGGATAATGGGTTCAGTATCCGCACCTCCTGCTGTAATAAGATGTACCGTGGCTCCAAGGGTTTCTTTAAGCTCCAGTGCCCTTACCAGGGCATACCATTCATCGTAGGGGTTGATGATGAATTGCACACCCGCCTCATTGAATTTCGTGTTGTTGTCTGTGAAAGCTATTTTTGCAGTTGTGTCCGGAGTTTTACTGATACATACTAAAATCTTCATGGCCTAAACTGTTTAGTTATTTAAAACGGGAATGGGCAAATATATTTAAATAATGGATAGGATAGCCAGGATAAAGGAAATTCTTAAAGACAGCCCTGAGGATAGCTTTCTGAAGCATGCGCTGGCGCTGGAATACATTAAATTGAACAACGATCATGACGCTCGTCAGTTATTTGAAGAACTGCTGGCACATGAGCCGGGATATGTAGGTTCTTATTATCAGCTGGGCAAACTGCTGGAAAGGGCAGGGGATACTGCACAGGCTATCAAGGTCTATGAAAAAGGCATGGAAATGGCAAAAGCTGCAGGAGAGAAACATGCATACAATGAATTACAGACGGCCCTGGATGACCTTATTTAATCTGCAACAATGGATTTACTGACTGGATTGACCACATACATACAGAAAGAGAATTTGTTCTCTCCTGATCAAAAAATATTATTAGCCACCAGTGGGGGTGTTGATTCTGTGGTAATGGCCCATCTTTTTAAACAGGCGGGCTTACCTTTTGCTATTGCCCACTGTAATTTCCAGTTGCGCGGGGATGAATCTGTACGGGATGAATCGTTCGTGACTACGCTGGCGGCTACACTCGGGGTGCCATTTTTCAGTGTCCGCTTTGATACAGCTGATTACGCTACGGAGAAGCGTGTGTCCATACAGGTGGCTGCCCGGGAACTACGCTACGAGTGGCTTGAGACTACCCGTAAAGCTTCCGGATGCGCGTATATTGCTACCGCACATCATATGCAGGATAATGTAGAAACGGTGCTGATGAATATCTGCAAGGGTACCGGTATTTCGGGTTTACATGGCATCCTGCCCAGGCAAACCACGCTGGTGCGGCCACTGCTGTTTACACAGAAAAAGGATTTGCTGGCTTATGCGACTGAGCACAACATCTCCTATGTAGAGGACAGCTCCAATATAACGATCAAATACACCCGTAATTTCTTCCGGCACCAGATCATCCCTGTTATGCAGGAAGCTTATCCAGGAGTAGTTAATAATATAGCAGCGGGTATAGAACGTTTCCGGGAAGCGGAAGAACTGTATAGCCAGTCTGTAATCCGTCATAAAAAAAGACTCTTATCACAAAAGGGAAATACCTGGATGATAGCAGTCCTGCGTTTGCAAAAGACCGTTCCATTGCATACCATTGCCTGGGAAATATTCCGTGATTTCGGATGTAGCTCTGCACAATTACCACAGGTACTGGAACTACTGCACAGTACCTCAGGACGTCTGGTAGAAACAGCTAGCCACCGCATTATACGCGACAGGCAATGGCTACTTATTACTACACTGGCAGAACAGGAAGCGCCCCTTATCGTCATTGAAAAGGAACGTACACATGTTGTTACCACGGACGGCCACCTTAAAATAAAAGAAGTAAGCAAAACGGTTATTCCTACAGCTGCCAATATTGCCTGTCTGGATAAGCATACTGTACAATATCCGTTGTTATTGAGAAGATGGAAACAGGGCGACTATTTCTATCCGTTAGGAATGCGCAAGAAGAAAAAGGTGAGCAGATTCTTTATAGATCAGAAGCTGTCTTTGTTGCAGAAGGAAAAGATATGGGTACTTGAATCCGGTAAACGGATAGTGTGGGTAATAGGGATGCGTATCGACGACCGTTTTAAGATTACAGATTCTACAAAGGATATGTTACTGCTTGAATGGAGCGCTATTTAAAACTATCCATCAGGCTGTTAAATTCGGGAAATGAATGCCTGGATAAACAGAAATCATAGAAGTGCTGTGCAGATAACAGGTATTCTTCATAAGTAAATGGTTTTACCATATATGAAAGGGCGCCCAGTTGTCTGCATTCATGCATTTCTATTTCATTCAGAGATGATGAAAAGATAATCACCGGGATATCTTTATAATGAGCTATATTCTTTAATTCTCTTAAAGTTTCTCTACCGCTTAAGCGGGGCATATTCAGGTCCAGTACTACCAGCGAAGGCAATGTTCCTTCATCACTATGCATTTGTGCGGCCAGATGTTCCAGTACTTTCTCACCATCTTCCACAAAAAAGGGAACATTGGGCAACTTAATGGCGTTAAATGCATCCTGCATTATGAAACGATCTTCCAGATCATCGTCAGCTAATAATATCTTCACTACCTTATCCATATTTGATAAATTCTCTCTTGTTAATATCATAACATGCCGGTTTCGCGGGGAGAAATACCACTGGACATAAGATCTTCCCGTAGAGAAAAATCCACTAATTGATTCTTCATCCACAATTCAAGGATTTGCTTTGTCGCCTTCTGTAAGATTTTAGCTGTGTTAAACCTCATGGAGTGCCGCATTTTGCCTGTGAAAGTATATTTGAAAATTATACTCACACAAAAAGCAAACCGCATTTATCTGTAATGATGTAACAGCTGATCCAGGAAGTAAGGTCCTATTCTTGGTTCAAAAATGAGCGGGAAGGTAATCCCAAACAAGGCGCCCCATAAATGTGCATCGTGGTTGATACCGGAACCTTGTCCGCGTCTGGCCATATAGATAGTATAACCGAGGTAAATGAATCCGTAAACGATAGCAGGCATAGGTATAAAGAAAACACCGATACGCTGCCAGGGATTGAATAAGATAAAGGCAAATACCACAGCGGACACTGCACCGGAAGCGCCAATAGTACGATAGTTATAATCGTTCTTATATTTAAAGTAGGTTGGGATATCAGATATGACTAATGCCAGCAGATAAAACCCGAGGTAGTATAACTTCGAATCGAAGAGTTGCAGAAAAGCGGATTCGATATAACGGCCGAAGAAATAGAGGGTCAACATGTTGAAGCCGAGATGCATATAATCGGCATGTACCAGTCCTGAAGTAAAAAAGCGGTAAAACTGTTTCTTTTCTTTTACCATGTAAGGCCACATACTCAATTCATCCATCTTATCCGGCCTGTTAAAGGTAGTGATGGATATAAGGCATGTGATGATAATGATTGCTAAGCTTAAAGTCATGTGTTCCATTCCAGTCTACTATTTAGTATTGTAAATGTAATTCATTTCACTGATGATGATATTTTTCCCTGTTGAGTACTGTATAGGCCCGGTATAACTGCTCTGTCATGATCAGCCTTACCAGTTGATGGGGGAAGGTGAGGGGAGAGAGGGATAATTTAAGCTGGGCTCTATCCAACAGACTGTTATCAATACCAAAGGCACCGCCTATCAATATAATGACCTGTCTGACACCAGCATTGGCCCTTTGCTGTATAAATTCCGACAGTTGAATGGTATTCAGCATTTTCCCGTATTCGTCCAGGGCTACCAGGTAGTCCTGAGGCTGCAGCATGTCCAGGATCAGCCTGGCTTCCTGTTTTTTAAGTTCCGGTATGGACAGGCTGGCAGCCTGTTTAACAGTAGGTATTAATTTCAGGTCGAAGTCTACATAATGTTGCAGGCGTTTCTGAAAGATGGCAATTCCATCTTTTATGTAGGGATCATTATCTTTCCCGATGCTCCACAGTTGAATTTTCACGGGTGGCGTTTTTGCGAAAATAGGGATTTTATTTTGCCGGTATTTTTAAAAAATATTTGGAGATTATGATTTTTTTCATACTTTTGCAATCCCAATCACGGGAATGGCTTCGTAGCTCAACTGAATAGAGCATTTGACTACGAATCAAAAGGTTTCTGGTTTGAATCCAGACGAGGTCACTAAAAGGGTCTTAAACTGTAAAGTTTGAGGCCCTTTTTAAATTTGCATAACTACCTCCTGCCGCAAAATCCTTTCATAGATAGTTAAATCTACATGTCAGATTTTGATAATTAAAAATATTTATTCTAGATTTGCAGTCCCAATTTAGGGGAATGGCTCCGTAGCTCAACTGAATAGAGCATCTGACTACGGATCAGAAGGTTTCTGGTTTGAATCCAGACGGGGTCACAGAACAGAAAGTCGCGATTAATCGCGACTTTCTGCGTTCATGTATGTTTTGATCTTAGTTTGAATGAAAAATCCATGGCTGTTGAATTTGAGAAGCATGTTTTGCTCAGTAGAATTAATATTGTTGAATTTTGCACGTCGCCCCATTATTGCCAAACCGATTTTGGCGGTTCGTTTTTTTGTCTGTTATTTTTTTTTGCTAAATAATTTTCTTGTCAAGTCAAGATCGGTAGAGTTGTCGCTTTTAATTGTCAAAAAGTATTCAGTCTGCCAACTTTGAGTTTTTTCTGCTTGTCTGTTAGTTACAGTGTCCCACGGTGGATAAACCCGAATTCCTCTTTTTCCATCTTTTCCGTTTTGAGAGATAATTCCTTTGTCGGCCAAAACTGATTTTGGAAGAATAAATTGTCCAATGTTGTCGCCAATTTTTGATGTTATTACGACAAAATCAATGTCGTCAAAAATGTCAAAGGGTTCTGTTATTCCATCCTTGTTTCGTTCCCAGATAGTCACAAATTGCCCTGTTTTTGTCGGTGTAATTTTAGAAACCCTATGTTCAATTGTCTGTCCATTAAGTTTAAACGAACAAGCACCGTATTCTACACTTTCTGAATTCAGTTTTAGATCTGTCAAGTGGAAACCACATTTGTCATAAACCAATTCTTTCACAATTTTAAGGTCGTTATGAAGAGCGTTTTCAGTTGTCATAATCTACGGTTTTTTATTCCTGTCTGGTGTTACTCTACAATGACCGCCAACGGAAAAGTATTGGCGGCTGTTATTATTTGTTATTTGATCAAAGCATTTAGGTACGTCAAGATATGAAAAACCCCGGTTATCAACTTTCCGCTTTTAACCAGGTCTTCAAGACCCCGGGCGATTTCTTCAATCGGGGTCAGTCCATCATCATAATGAGGCATGTAAATGTCAATATAATCCGTTTTAAGGCGATTCAAACTGCTTTCGGCTGCCATCCCAGGCAAGAAATGGTCATGCAATACTGTGACGGCCATCATTGAAATACGGGTTGGCAATTGGTAGCTTTGAAAGAAAAAATCTATGAATACGATTCTTGCGGCCATCGACTTTTCAGCAGCCTCACACAATGCCGCCGTTTATGCGGTTTCAATGAAGAATTTTATCACATCCCGAGAGATGCAGGAGATAAATTTGCAGGTAGAGGAGGTAAGGTTATGACTGAGCTGTCAAAAAGGATATATACGGGAGTGCTATTGGTATTTGCCATTACATTATCGATCCGAATCCATGCTGTAAGCTTCATTTTATTGATAACACTTATCAACTTGCTTGCGCTGCTGGAATTTTATCGATTGTTTCGTTCGTCCACCCAAACACCCAGGGTAATAGCGGGTGTGGCCTTGTCTTTTAGTTTGCTTGTATCCTTAACATTGTTTTTGACAAATGTCAGCGGGTGGAAAATTATGCTGATAAACATTCCTGTAGCCTTCAGTATTTTCATAATAGAGTTATATTCAAGGTCGAATGCGCCGTTTCACAACCTGGCATTTACTTTCCTGGGCATTATATTCATCACTATACCGCTTTGCTTTTTTATAAGCATTGCCTTTAACCGGGGTAGCCAGTGGTCTTATGAATTTCAAATACCACTTGGGTATTTCTTCATTTTATGGGCAGGCGATTCATGTGCCTACGTGGCAGGAAAGACTTTCGGAAGACATAAACTTTTTAAGCGGATTTCACCAAAAAAAACTGTAGAAGGAAGCATTGGCTCACTGGTAGCATCACTATTGGTTGCATATATTACTTCTTTATATTTTACAAGTGTGGATGAGTCCACTTGGATAGGAATGGGTATTATAATTGTGATTGCCGGAACATTTGGCGATTTGATCAAATCTATGATGAAAAGAAGCCTCGGGGTGAAAGACTCGGGAAATATGTTGCCGGGTCATGGTGGCATCCTGGACCGCTTTGATTCTTTATTGGGTTCTGCACCATTTGTATTCTGCTTTTTGGCCTTATATCCAATTGCATAAGCCGAGGCACTATATTGCAAACGGGATTACATTCTATCGCCTTGCGGTCGCACCCTTGTTGAAAAAATGGGCAATAACTCATTTCCTTTTTTGGATGATATAGCTGATCAGGCCTTTCAACGTGGCGATCTTTCCATAATCCGCTTCAGGTGTTTCAATGCCGAAATGTTCATCCAATGCGACTACAAATTGAAGGGCGTCGAAAGAATCTATTTCCAGTGTACGCCTGATATCATCATCCGGCTTTAACTTTTCCGGTTCGGTTTCCGGGGCTATTTTTTTTAACAGGCGAAATAAAACCTGTTTTATTTCCTCTTCTGTCATGCGTGACTAATTTTATTGAACAAGCAATTCGGGGTTTTCCAGGAATTTTTTTACTATCATTAAAAAACGGCTGCCGGTTGCTCCATCTGTTGCACGGTGATCGGCCGATAGCGTGATGTTCATCACGGGCCGTACATCCAGCATTCCCGATTCGGCCCAGGGCTGTTCGGTAATACTTCCAAAACCTGCCAGTGCCACCTGCGGGGGATAAATGACCCCGTACACGGTATCGGCATTTCCTTCGCCAAGGCTGGAAATGGTAAAGGTGGACTCGCTCAACTCTGAGCTTCTTAATTTCATGGCCCTCGCCCTTGGAATAATATCATTCAGCGAAGTCATCAGCTCATCCACGTTTTTTTTGTCCGCATCATGAATGGCGGGGATCATTACTCCACCCTTGCGCAACGAAACGACAAACCCGATATTGATTTCCTGTTTTTCCGATAATCCATTTTCCCAATAGCCATTCAGATCCGGCACTTCTTTCAGCGCTTTTGCAACAGCTTTTACCAACAACACAACTGGCAATAAGCGCAGCTTCACCGTTCGTTGCTTATTGGCTTCTGTTAGCCAGGCAAGAGCCTTGCTCATATCTACCTTAACATCTAAATAGTAATGCGGAATTTCGCGGTTCGACTTACTCATGGCTGCGGCCACCGCCATGCGTATGTTTTCCGCCGCGCCCGTTTTCTCTTCTTCTTCGTGCACTTCCGGCGGGATCTTTCCGGAAATCACTTTCTCTACATCAACGTGAGTGATTGCACCACCTTCACCGGTTCCTTTGATTGTCGAAAGATCAATACCTTTGTCCGCAGCCATCTTTTTTGCCAGCGGTGTTGCCCTGATGCGGCGTTCAACGCCGGGTGGTTGCTTTTGTATTGGTACAGGCGCTTCTTTATCTGTTGCGATCAACGCCATTTTCGTGCCCACAGGTACTTTTTCATTTACTTTGATCAGCAGGGCATTGACAATGCCGGTATCAAAAACTTCAATATCTATCAACCCTTTTTGCGTATCCACTGTTGCAATGATATCGCCGCGCTTTACATGGTCGCCGGGCTTTACAAGCCACTCCATCAAAGTACCCGCCTCCATGTCGGCGCCCAGACTTGGCATCGTGAATTCAATCATGCAACATAATTTTTTTTATCGCGTTTATGATATCTTCCTTCTGCGGGACAGATGCATTTTCTAAATGTTTCGGGTATGGTATGGGCACCTCCTGCCCGCCTAACCGCATGACCGGTGCATCCAGCTCATAAAAAATATTTTCCATAATACGGGCGCAAACTTCCGATGATACATTAACAGCGCCCCAGGCTTCCTCCACCAGTAACGCACGATGTGTTTTTCTGACGGAATCAAAAACAGTTTCATTGTCCAGGGGACGCAGCACCCGAAGATCAACAACCTCTGCGTCGATGCCTTCAGCCGCCAGTACGGTGGCCGCTTCAAGTGCTTTATATACACCTGCGCCATAAGTTATGATTGAAATATCCTTTCCCTGACGCCTCACCTTTGCTTTTGTAATATCTACCATGCCTGCATCTTCAGACACCTCGCCTTCCGCATTCAACAGAAATGTATATTCAAAGATAATGACAGGATCGGGGCTGTTCAATGCAGGCTGCAACATATGTCTAGCATCTTCATGTGTTCCTGCCGATAAAACCTTCAGCCCGGGGATATGCGCATACAAAGGCTCCCAACTGTGCGAATGTTGGGCCGCCAACTGTCTTCCTATGCCGCAACTGATCCTGATCACCAATGGCACATTCAATTGTCCACCCGACATGTGTAGTAAAGTAGCCGCATTATTCACCACCTGGTCCATGGCCAACAGGCCGAAATTTACGGTCATTATTTCAACAATAGGACGCATACCTTTCAATGCCGCACCGATGCCGGCACCCACAAACCCCGACTCTGATAAAGGCACGTCCATAATGCGATCGGGACCGAATTCCTGCAGCAAACCCTTACTCACGGCAAAAGCGCCGCCATAACGCCCCACATCCTCACCCATCAGAAATACTTTTTCATCTTTCTGCATAGCTTCGCGAATAGCTTGTTTGATAGCTTCCCGGTATGTAATAGTCGTATTTTTAATGAGCGCATCCATCGTACTATCGCACATTTTTGTCTTCCTGAAATAAGCCAATTAAATTTTCTTCGGTATCGGCGCAAACGGCGAGATACCCATAACCCGGCACGACCTGTTTCGCCCTGATCACCTTGCCACCCAACCTGGAAAGTTGTCCAATAGTCTCGTCGATTGAGGCAACGCCCACAAAATCGATGATCTGTTTTAGTTCGGCATCCGCTCTTTTGGAAATGCCTCCACCCAGACCGGCGCCGCCGTCAAGTCCGGCGGTTTCAATTTCATAATAATCGGGAAAGCCGGGCATCGATTTGATCTTCCAGCCAAACAGCGTTTCATAAAAACTTTTTGCTCTTTCCAGGTTTTCGGCGCTGATATCGAAATGAACAAAAGTTGCCATGTTAATTAGTTTTACGTGTAGACAAATTTTTTCAGTTCTTCCACGGGCTCCCAGGTCCCTGCCTCCGCAAAATCAACTGCATTTTGTACTTCCGTTTCGATTTTCCCGTTTAGCTCCTCTATATCTTCGTTGGTAATAATATTAAGCCCGACCAAACTTTTTTGCAGGCGGGTTATGGGGTCGCGTTTTTTCCATTCATCAACTTCCGCCTTATCACGGTACAGTTCCGCATCGAACATGCTGTGTGCGCGAAAGCGATAGGTATTGCATACGAGAAAAAAAGGTCTTCCTGTTGCCCTGATCATTTCCGTAGCTTTTTTTGCGGCTTCTTCAACTGCCAGCACATCCATGCCGTCTACCACAGCTGTTTCTATCCCATAACCCGGGCCTTTCTTTTCCAATTCAGTTACCGCGTGCGAAAAACGGATGGCGGTGCCCATCGCATACAGGTTATTTTCACAAACAAACAAAACAGGTACGCTCCAGAGGGAAGCGAGGTTCATGGCTTCGTGAAATTCACCTTCTGCGGCAGCCCCTTCGCCGAAAAAACAACAGATGATGCTGTTCTGTTGTTGTTTCCTGGCAGCAAGCGCCATTCCCACCGCCATTCCGAGGTGGCCACCCACTATGGCATTGCCGCCGTAAAAGTTTTTCTTTATATCGAACAAATGCATGGAACCGCCGCGACCGTGGCTGCAACCCTCCTGTTTACCATACATCTCCGCCATAATGCTTCCCGCATCCACACCTCTTGCCAGCGCATGACCGTGCTCGCGATAGGTGCTGAGTATATTGTCTTCAGCTTTCAGGCACTGCATTACACCTACGGCAACTGCCTCTTCACCAATGTACAGATGGAGAAATCCCCTGATTTTTTCTTTGGTGTACAGTTCAGCGCTTTTCTCTTCGAACCTTCGTATCAGCATCATCCGGTACAACAGGTCCGTTCCATGAAGTTTATCTAATGAATTTTCCATTTTAATTAATGTTATCACTCGTTCATCCCCGTTCAAGCGTTGACAGGTCACCTTCCGGTAACCCCAGCTCACGGGCCTTCAGTAAACGCCTCAATATTTTTCCGCTTTTCGTTTTGGGTAAGTTTTCTGTAAACGCAATTTCTTTTGGTGCCACTGCTGCTCCCAAATATTTTCTTGCATGACCCATTATGTCCATTTGAGTTGCTTCATCGGGTATAAACCCGCTCTTCAACACGACGAATGCCTTCACCAATTCTCCGATAACTGGCTCCGGCTTGCCGATTACTGCCGCTTCGGCAACCGCCGGATGATCCATCAATACCGCTTCCACTTCAAAAGGCCCTACCATATGGCCAGAAGTCTTGATTATATCATCGGCACGCCCTACGAACCAATAATAGCCGTCCGCATCTTTCTTTGCCAGGTCGCCGGTGATATACCAGTCGCCCCGAAAACATTTGTTGTACCGTTCTTCTTCGTGGAGGTAGGCATGAAACATGGAAGGCCACCCTTTTTTAATGACGAGGTGACCTTGTTGTTCAGGCTGTGAGGTTATTTTTAGTTCCCGGTCGTTTATTTCCGCTATGCCAGCCTCAATGCCGGGCAAAGGTTTGCCCATACTACCTGGTTTTACTTTCAAAGAAAGGTAGTTGGCTATCATTATACCTCCCGTTTCGGTTTGCCACCAGTTGTCGAGTATGGGCATACCGAAAGCTTTTTTGCCCCATAGTACGGCTTCGGCATGAAGGGGTTCGCCGACACTGCAAATCAATCGCAGATGTTCGAGATGAAATTTCTTTTTGGGTTCTATATTCATTCGCATCAGCCTGCGGATGGCCGTTGGCGCTGTATACCAGATATTCACCTTTTGGTCTTCAAGGATTGAATACCACCGCTCCGCATCAAATTCTTCTTCATCCACAATATTGGTCACGCCGTTTACCAATGGCGCAATAATACCATACGAAGTGCCCGTAACCCAACCGGGATCCGCTGTGCACCAAAACACGTCGCCTTTATGAAAATCCAGCACATATTTTCCAGTCATATAGTGCATCAGCACCGCTTCATGCACATGCAATGCGCCTTTGGGCATTCCGGTGGTGCCGCTGGTAAAATGTAATAAGGCGGGATCTTCCGGGCTGGTAGCAGGAATAGAAAATTCGTCATACGCTTCTTCCATCATTCGTGGCAGCGAACGCACCTTTTCGCTAACATAAGCTTCTTCGTCGATCAAAAGAATAAATTGAAGCGATGGCAATTTTTCGAGCAGCTGCCGCACTTTTTTCTCAAACAGCGATTTGGTAGTTACCAGCACTTTTGCATCGCCTTTGCTCAATCGCTGAAAAACCGGCTCGGGGCCAAAAACAGAAAACAATGGGCAAAAAACAGCGGCTCTTTTCAAAGTGCCCAGTGCGGCAATGTACAATTCCGGCATACGCCCGGCCAATACAAAAACCCTTTCACCCTTTTGAACACCCAGGGTGGTAAGTATATTGGCAAACCGCGAACTGAGCTTGTGTAAATTATTATAAGTAAAATCCCTGCAAGTTCTGTCTTTTCCTATGCATCTCAATGCAATGGTATCTTTCAGTTCGCCCGCGGCATGTCTTTCAACTGCTTCATATGCTATGTTGAGCCCTTTTCCTTCCCGCAAGCCGTCCAGCGATTGCTTTTCTTCCTGCCAACTGAAGGATTGGCAAAACGAATCGTAGTCATTCAGATTGGGGCTTACAGCAAGAGGGATCAGTATGGTTCCGTTTTTCATTATTCGCTATTGTTTTTGAATATTTCCGAAAGGAAATACTGGCAATTACTCCTGGCTTCGATGCATTCTTTTTCTGCCTTCAACATACCCTGTCGTAAATCCTGTTGCTTCGTTTCGATTTTGTCATTGATAACCGAATCATCGATCAGTATACTGTCGGTTTTCAGTGAGGTTTTTTGTTCCGTAAGCAGAACCTGCAGGTGCGAAAATTTTTCAGAAACCCGGTCGAGGCCGCTTTGTTGTATTTCCACCTGTTGGGCAATGTTCGGAATTGAATTTCGCCTGATCACCTCATGCAGTCTGGACGTAAGAAGATCAATCTCTCCTGCATAGAATGCAATCGTCCTTTCCCAGTCGGTCAATTCATCTATAAAATATTTTGCTTTTGTAATCGGCATATCGATAACATAATTTTTCTGCAATAAAATGCCTTATTAAGCTATGTTCCTTTATTTCGTGCGCCAGTATTATACCATTCGACGGAACGGAACCTACACCATATTATTTGGAGATTTCCGGTTCCTGATCTATATCTACTCACAGTATGGTACTGCCCACGTCACTCCAGCTTGCATAAAACGCTATACCACCCGTTACCGCCTTGAATATGCGACCGAAATTAATCGACCATTATAAAGGACGCAAATAGGCCGATTCCGGCAAATGATGCCGGTCACCGGTTCCGTTGATGGGTATCATTGCCCAAGTCATTCATTTCGATGTATAATGATAGTAGATTTATACTGCCAGCTTACAGAAATCTTAAAAGCGGGAAAAACCATATTTTCCTTTCGGAGAGCAATTTGATCTGCGCATGGGCACTGCTGCTTTTAAGCAGGAAGACAAGCTTGTGGGAGATCATCAGTAATGAAGGGAAGCTGGACCTTAAGCTGAACGGCGCCGATATTATCACCACCACACTGTGGGACAACAAATGGAAACAACTGATTGCCAGCAGTAAGTTCAGGAACATGCCAGGTTTCGGGACTGTCAGTGCCGGCCATATCGGCTTACAGGATCATGGAGAAGAGGTATGGTCACAACCTCGTTCAATAATGACAAAGGTCATTATTTAGTGTGATGCACATCAGCGTAAATGACATTTGATTCATCTATTTTTAAATTAAAGATAATTGACACGCATGAGAATAGTAATTCCCATATTTTTCATTCTGTCTTTTTTAAGATCTTTTTCACAGAGTGCTAAAGAAATTGTGCAGAAAGCTGATGAAAAGATGCGTGGGAATACTATGCAGGCAGAAATGATCATTAAAACTATCCGCCCGACATGGACACGGGAAATGCAATGCAAAATATGGATGAAGGGGAATAACCAGACAATGATCCAGATTACATCACCTGCCAAAGACAAAGGTATTGTATTCCTGAAAAGGAAAAAAGAAGTATGGAACTGGATGCCAACACTCGAACGCAATATCAAACTCCCTCCATCCATGATGAGCCAAAGCTGGATGGGAACAGATTTTACAAATGACGATCTGATCAAGGAGTCCTCAATTGTGGAAGATTATGCTCACAGCATTATTGGGGACACTGTTATCGGAAACTGGAGTTGCTATATCATCCGCATGATACCGAAACCAACCGCTGCGGTAGTATGGAGTAAAGTAATATTATGTATCGATAAGAAGGATTTTCTTGAAATACACAGTCGTTTTTATGACGAAGACGGCCAGCTTATCAATACGATGAATAGCTATGATATAAAATTTATGAATGACCGCATCATTCCAACCCGTTTTGAGATGATCCCCGCCGATAAAAAAGGACAGAAAACAGAAATGATCTATAAAAATATTTTATATAACAAACCGATTGATGATGGATTTTTCTCCGTCGAAAAAATGAAAATTCTAAATTAACATGTGGCTGATAAAGATGGCTTGGAAAAATCTGTGGCGTAACCGCAGCCGGACTATTATTACGATGGCGGCAATTTTCTTTGCCGTTATTTTATCCGTTACTGCCAGCAGTTTAAAGGACGGGATTTTCAGCAATCTGGTAAAAAACGTGGTTAGCTTTTATACAGGCTATGTTCAGGTACATAAAAAAGGCTTTTGGGATGAGCAGATACTGGATAATAGTTTTAAATCATCCTCAAAAGTAGAAGAGCAGATCTTGAACGAGAAGAATGTGACCGCGGTTACTTCAAGGTTAGAGTCATTTGCCCTGGCATCTTCCGCTGATATTACAAAGGGAAGCCTTGTCGTAGGCATTGATCCTGAAAAAGAAAATCAAATCACTTCGCTGGAGAAGAAAATAATCCAGGGTAGCTATTTAAAAGATACAGACTCCGCTGTGCTGTTGTCGCAAGGGCTTTCCGAAAGGTTAAAATTAAAAACAAATGACACTGTTATATTAATTGGACAGGGCTATCATGGCGCTACTGCAGCCGGAAAATACCTTGTCAAAGGGATTGTAAAATTTGGCTCACCTGATTTGAATGATAAGTCATTATTCATGCCTTTGGCGACGGCGCAGGAATTTTATGGTGCCGATAGCATGATAACTTCTTATATCCTTTCATTAGAACATACAAAGAATTTGCAAACCACGCGTTTGCTTCTCGGGACAGAGCTGGGCTCCGCCTACGAAGTGATGACCTGGGAAGAAATGATGCCTGAAGTAAAACAGCATATTCAAACTGATTCCAGTAATATGAAATATGTGCAGGGTATTTTATACCTGCTGATCTGCTTTGGCATCTTTGGTACCTTATTGATGATGATGGTAGAAAGAAAGTTCGAAATGGGTATGCTGGTTTCAATAGGCATGAAAAAAAGCAAACTAATTATTTTATTACTATATGAGTCCGTATTTACAGTACTTGCGGGTTGCATGTTGGGCATTATTGCTAGTATCCCGCTCGTGTATTATTTAAACCGGCATCCGATAAGAATTGGTGGCGAAACAGCCAAAGCCTATGAAAAATTCGGCTTTGAAGCAATATTTCCTACCTCCATAGCAATATCCATATTTATTTACCAGGGCATAACGGTACTGATAATCGGCTTGTTATTATCACTGTACCCGATATATAAAGTAATCAGGTTAGATCCGGTAACAGCTATGAAACGTTAATAAATTTTCATATGATTCTCATAATGGCATGGCGGAATATCTGGCGCAATAAAATGCGGAGTATCATTATTATTTCATCAATAGCTATAGGATTATTTGCCGGAATTTCCGTGCTGGCATTATATAAGGGCATGATGAAAAGCCGGATACACAATGTGATCGATTCCGAAGTAGGTCATTTACAAATACACAACATCAATTTTAAAAAGGATTATGACCCACAATTTATACTGGCAAATGGCGCCGAAGTTTTAAAAGTAGTCAACAAAATTCCTGAAGTTAAACTCGCTGCATCCAGAAGTATTACCATGGGTATGCTGGCAACACCAACAGGCAGTGCTGGCGTGCAAATAAATGGTATTATTCCCGGGCTGGAGTATCAATTATCGCAATTGCAGAAAAAAATAATCAAAGGAAACCCATTCGATCCGGCAAAAGAAAATGAAATAATGGTCGGACAAAAACTAGCTAGAAAGATGAAGCTGAAGCTGCGGTCAAAATTGGTACTGACTTTTACGGATACCTCGGGTACTATGGTATCAAGCGCATTTCGGGTAGCTGCCATTTACCAAAGTGATAACGCTCCCCTCGATGAAAAGAATGTATACGTCAATATCGATGAATTAAATGTGCTGCTTGGCATTCAAAACTCATTCCATGAGATCGTTATTTTATTAAAAAATGATACAGATTTAGCAAAAGCAAAGCAGGAATTACAACAAAAATTCTCTGGTTACCAAATTGAGTCATGGAAGGAAATTTCACCGGAAACTGATTTGTTGGTAAAAACAGTCGATCAGTATTCCTACATCATTATGTTCATTATCATGTTTGCTTTGGCGTTTGGTATTGTGAATACTATGCTGATGGCCATACTTGAGCGCACCCGCGAAATAGGCATGATGGTGGCCCTGGGAATGAACCGCTTAAAAATATTTCTATTGATTTTTCTGGAAACGATTTTTTTAACCCTCGGCGGAACACCGCTCGGAATTTTTATTGGCTGGGTAACGACAGCTTATTTTAATAAACACGGGCTTAATCTGTCTGGAATGGGACGTGAGATGATGAGCAGCTTTGGTTTTGGGACAATGATTTATCCTGAGTTCCCCACAGATAAGATAAGTGGAGTATTGCTAATAGTAATAGGTACCGCATTGATTTCCTGTTTATTCCCTGCCATCAAAGCATTGAAGCTTCAGCCCGTAGAGGCTTTAAGAAGATAAATCAAATTGGGGACAGAGATCATGCCTAAATTTGAATGATTATGGATACAGTTATCGATGCCCATGATGTAAGTAAGATATATAACAGGGAAACTATTCCTGTATATGCAGTAAACAATGTGCATTTGCACATAGAAAAGGGCGAATTTACCGCATTAGTCGGCCCATCTGGGTCAGGAAAAACCACCCTGTTGAATTTAATTGGCGGGCTGGACAAACCTGATAACGGTAATGTATTTATTAATGATCTTGATATCACAAAGCTATCAGCCAATGAACTGATCGACTTCAGGCTAAAGAATATCGGATTTGTATTTCAGTCATTCAATCTGATTCCTGTTTTGACGGCAAAAGAAAATGTAGAATTTATTATGCTATTGCAGGGTGTAAAAAAGAGTATAAGAGATGCACGGGTTAAGCAATTGTTCAGGCAGATAGAGATGGATGATAAAGTGGATATCCGCCCTGCGCAACTTTCCGGTGGACAACAGCAGCGTGTAGCAGTAGCACGAGCTTTGGCAAGCAAACCAAAGTTTGTATTAGCGGATGAGCCAACAGCAAACCTTGATTCAAAATCAGCCTCCAATTTATTAGATATTATGGCAAAACTTAACAAAGAGGAGCATATCACTTTCCTTTTTTCAACACATGATCAAAGGGTAATTGAACGGGCAAGGAGAGTTATAACATTGGTTGATGGCAGAATAGTTAGCGATACCGCCGCTGTTTCAACCAAACATGAAAAGGTCGATGTGTAAAAATGAGAAAGCTGTTACTATTATGCTTCGCATTATTGTCTGTGCTAATTGCAGATGCACAGGACAGTACGGCTGTGTCTTATACATTAACGATCAACGGCTATATTAAAGATCTCCAGACCCTCACTTTTGACAAAGATCTTAGTGATCTGATCGCCGGTAATCTTATTCACAATCGCATTAATGTCAAGTGGAAACTGTCAGAGAAGATCACCGGTGTTGCCGAATTCCGTAATCGTTTGTTTTGGGGAGAGGAAGTAAAGCTCACCCCCGGCTTCACTTCTCTTTTGAGAAACAAAAATGAAGCAATAGATATGCAAAAGATATGGATAGAAAATAGATCAATGGTTTTGCTTACCAACGTAGAAAGATTGTATTTTGATTATGGGAACGATAAGTTGAACG
The DNA here is from genome assembly GCF_009758125.1 of Chitinophaga oryziterrae. GTDB lineage: Bacteria > Bacteroidota > Bacteroidia > Chitinophagales > Chitinophagaceae > Chitinophaga > Chitinophaga oryziterrae. The sequence goes on along the minus strand of NZ_WRXO01000011.1, from coordinate 307,154 downwards.
TTCGCATTGGCAGACAACGTATTAATTGGGGAGTAAACACAACCTGGAATCCGAATGATATTTTTAACTCTTATAATTTTCTCGATTTTGATTATGAAGAACGATCGGGGGTAGATGCCGGAAAGATCAGGTATCAATTCAATAATTCTTTTAATACAGAATTTGCCTATAACTATACAGGTAAGAGAAATGGAAGTGTTGCGGCATTAAAATATGCTCTCAATAAATGGAACTATGACATGCAGTTTATTACAGGTTGGTATCAGGGCCAGTTAACAGCAGGGGTGGGGTGGGCCGGTAGCATTAAAGATGCCGGTTTTAAAGGCGAAGCGCAATACTTTTTTGCAGGAAAAGATTCATCAGATCACTTGAACCTTGCTCTCGAAGGTGATTATATGTTTAAAAAGGGTTGGTACCTGAACTTGGGCCTATTGTTCAACAATCGCGGATTCAACAGGCCTGTTGAGAACTGGAACAATCTGGATCTGGGGCTTTCTCCGGCAAACCTAATGCCAACCAAATGGAATATGATTGTTACAAGTACTAAAGAAATTACCCCTTTATTATCCATAAATGCTAGTGTTTTATACTCACCAGGAACGAATCTGACTATTTTCTACCCTTCCTTTCAATACAATATCGCTACAAATCTCGATATAAATTTGGTATGGCAGTCTTTTTACGCTGAGCAAAGTCAAAGATTTGAGGCTGTTAATCACCGGGCATTTTTGCGCCTGAAATGGAGCTTTTAAATGCCTGTTTGGAGCTATATCTTATAGCCTATTAAATATGTCGAAGTGTATAATTAAATGTTATGAAATTATTTTTGTCTAAACGCTAACCGTATCTTACCAAACTAATTTATTGTCAGACACAAATCAATCTTTTCATCTGCTATAAAATTCCGATATTCAGTAAATAATTAATTCAGCAGCAAATCTGAACCCCAAAGTATTTGAACATGTTCAAGGTGCAATCTTTCCAACCGCATCAACTGTTACAGGAATATATCGTTTCTTATATGATCCTGCAAACTGACTTTCCGGATGATGGGAGTCAGGAGATGATCATATTGCCACATCTTATCCAAAATATTACATTCAATCTTGGCCAGACAAATGCTATTTATGATGTTGTTAATTGTGAATATACTGCTCCGGATATTATTGTAGGACCTAATGACCGCATATGTAAGATTCGCATTTCGGCCGGAATGAAGAGCTTTGTTATAAATCTCAGACCGGGTGCATGGTTTAAACTCTTCCGGATACCTGCCCTATACTTTAATAACAAAAGCATGGACTTGCAGGACGTGGCAGGTTCTTCTTTACACGAAATCGGGAAACAGATGAGAGCACGTACAAACGGAGAGCAACAGGTACGTATACTGGAAACATTTCTCATTCGTCAGTTATTGAGTAAAAAAACTTATTCAAGAAACATAGATGAAGCCATCCGTCTCATCTATGCTGCCAATGGTAATATTAGCATCCGGCAACTGGAATCCGGAGCCTATCTGACTAAACGTACATTGGAAAGGAACTTCCTGGAACAAACAGGTCTTCATCTTAAAACTTTCTGCAGGATAGTGCGCTTCAGGAAAACCATAGAGTATATAGAAAGGGAACCTTCCGTTCAATGGATACAGCTGGCCGAAAAATTTGGATATTGTGACCAGACGCATTTTATTAATGAATTCAAACATTTTTCCGGGTATCTTCCTCATATGTACCCGGGCTTCCGGGGAGACCTGGAGCAGGCGCTGGGACTTTAAATTTTGTCACTTTTATCAGATTTAACCCATTTTAACTTCCCTATTTTTGTAGCTCATGTCAAGTGTGACTCCCCGGTTAATTAAGACACTACAAACTTATTATTCTAAAAAAATCAACCAGATAATTTTAGCCGTTTCCTCCAAAAATGCTTTTCTTTTTTTAATGTAATAGCGTGGCCTGTTATACTTATAGCAAATCGAGCATATTCACCAAAACAATAATAATATGAAACATACCGAAAACGAAAGCGTTACAAACCGCCGTGATTTTTTAGGAAAAATTGTTGCGGGCGCAACAATTCTGGGTATACCCTCGATAGCCCCACTTAACCTGCAGGCGGCATTCCAACATGAAGAAATGAATAGCCCTGAAGAAGATCCCAATGCCTGGGTAAATAAGATTAAAGGTAAACACCGGGTAGTGATCGATGTGATCCGTCCACATGACATACTTCCTTTTGCCTGGGCTAAGGTGTTCTTACTTACGAATGCAGCAACCGGTACACCGGAAAAAGAATGTGGTGTGGTCGTCGTATTACGTCACGATGCAATACCATATGCTATGAAAAACGAGTTATGGGCTAAATATAAATTTGGAGAGACCTTTAAGGCCGATGATCCTCTGACTAAAGCGCCCGCTGTACGGAACCCTTTCTGGGAACCTAAACCAGGAGATTTTAAAGTTCCGGGAATAGGAGAGGTCGCCATAGGTATCAATCAATTGCAGGATAGCGGAGTATTATTCTGCGTATGTAATATGGCCATTACTGTCTATAGTGCAGTTGTAGCTCAAAACATGTCGCTTGATGCGGCGGTTGTAAAAAAGGAATGGATTGACGGTATCCTGCCCGGTATCCAATTGGTCCCTTCCGGAATGTGGGCAGTTGGACGGGCACAGGAAAAGAATTGCGGCTATTGTTTTGCAGGATAAATATTAGTTCCTTAACAATGGGATATGATCAGGAATTTGTGGGTAATGCTACTTGCAGGGTTGATACTGATTATTGTTATAATAGCGGGCATTAACAACAGCAGGCATGTCAAAGGGGTGGCTAAGCTATGGAAAGCACCGGATACAGCTGTAATTCCACATACGGCCGGGGGTGAAATGATCAGGTATGGCCGGGACCTGATAGCTCATACTGCCAGATATCTTGGTCCTAATGGGAAAGTAGCCAGTATAAGTAACGGTATGAATTGTCAGAATTGTCATCTGAATGCGGGGACTAAACCCTGGGGGAATAATTATAGCGGAAGTGCCGCTACTTATCCAAAATTCCGTGAAAGAAGCGGCACTGTAGAGTCTCTGACGAAAAAAGTCAATGATTGCCTGATACGGAGCCTCAATGGCAGCCCACTTGATAGCAACAGCAGGGAAATGAAGGCTATAATAGCCTATATGTACTGGCTTGGGCAAAATGTACCGAAGGGATATAAACCACCCGGAAGTGGAATAAAAGAATTGCCATACCTGGCAAGAGCTGCCGATCCTGAGAGAGGGAAACGGGTATTTGAGCAAAGATGCCAGCAATGTCATGGAAAGGAGGGTGCCGGAACACCGGACACTATAGGCTATTTATACCCGCCATTATGGGGAGAAAACAGTTATAATACCGGAGCCGGTATTTACAGGTTGTCAAAATTTGCAGGATATGTAAAAGAGAATATGCCCTGGGGTATATCCTACGACAATACTAATAACAGGCGACTGACGGATGAGGAGGCATGGGATGTGGCTGCTTTTGTAAATTCACAGCCACACCCCTTTAAAGATTTTTCTGCTGACTGGCCGGTAACAAATACCAAACCTGTTGATTTACCCTTTGGACCTTTTAGTGATACCTTCCCTGTACAACAACATAAATATGGACCTTTTGGGCCTATTGTTAAGCAAAAGAATACAAAGCGCTTTTGAATACTGTGAACCTACAGGACGAGACACTCTCCGGAGAGAATAATACCTGAAAATGAAGTTTGTTAAATAATCGCCCATTTAAATTCTTCTGCGTAATCCGGGAAATTAGTACTTTAGCCATGATTAAACCCCTGAAACTCAGAATAACAATTAACCACTTGTGAATTACTCTCTTAGTATTCTTCACCTTTAAACCCAATACAAATGGCACAAAATCAATCCGGCCAAACTACCCTTGCTCAAACTGCCGTAATGCTTTCAGCTGTTACTTACAGCACCGATCCCCAACAGGATATTGATACACTTCTACCTGGTTGGAGTATAGTATGGGACGGTATTCAGACATCTGATGGTAATTATGCTTTTATCGCTACAGATCCATCAGAGGAATATTATGCACTAGCCGTCAGGGGCTCATTACCTCCTTTTGATGTTTTTGATAACTGGGATGCCTTTGCTAACTGGGTACTGGAAGACCTTGACGTAATAACGCAGGTTAGCTGGCCTTATCTGGCTTCCGGCAATGGCAGTGCTTTGATCAGCCAGGGCGCTTATACCTCTTTCGACAATGTTTTGAACATGCAGGACCAATTGGGTTCCGGACAGCTCATCTTCGACTACCTGAAAAACAATGCCGTTATTCCCGGTAAACAAATAATCATTACCGGACATAGTCTTGGAGGCAATATCGCCAATGTATATGCATCCTATTTTGTTACAAGTATAGCACAGGAGAATTATACGTCTGACAATATCTCTTTGTTTACGTTTGCAGCTCCTGCTGCGGGTAACAGTGATTTTGCTACTGATCTGGATAACAAGATATCCACGGCATGGCATTATGAGAATGCTAATGATATTGTGCCGAAATTCCCGGCATCCTTTTCTGTTTTGCTGACCGCTTTCTTATTTGATCCTGCTCCTTCAGCATCAGAGATCACCGTAAACTATCAGGGATATACCATTAGCTTACGCGAGGCCTTTATCCTGCTGTCGGGTGTATTCTACTTCTATGGTTACCAGCAACCGTCCCTCAACTATACGGTATTCCCCAATGCACTGGATGAAAACTATCAGAGCAATACCCTGGAAGACTGGTTTGACCAGGCAGGCGCTCAGCATGCATTAAGTAACTATGCCGGTTATTTAGGCGTAACACTGGGAAGCCAGCTGGCTAAACAAAGCAGTATAGTATAAAAAGAGAAGGAGAAGGATTGGTCATTAAAACTGACTCGTCCTTCTCCATCAAACAAACGTCCTCACACCTGAAGAAGATGTATATACCTGTCTGAATCTGAATATTTTCCAGAGGCTACCCAAACTAAGAAAGGCGGCTAACCACAGCACATTTGCCATTTGATAAGAGACGTTATCCCATTCCTTTTATTATCTTAGTTCCTGATTCTACGAGATTGAGGAGTGGATTTTGCCGTGGATAACGCAAATCTTTATATGTCAAACTTGATGCAATGCGGTACCTTTTTTGGATTATTTTGTTGTTACAATCTCTTTCTGTTTTAGCACAAAGCGAGCATTATAATTTTTCCAAGCTCAATACATATACCGGACTTTCACATAACCAGGTAAATGCAATACTAAAAGATCCTGACGGCTTTTTATGGTTTGGCACTACGTATGGACTCAATCGTTATGATGGATATTTCTGCAGAATATTTCGCAAAGATCACAATGACAGCTCTTCATTGAAAGACAATAATATCGTATCACTTTATGAGCTTCCTGATAGAAAAATGTGGGTATCGACAATGGCAGGCCCCTGTATTTATAATCCGGATACGGAGAAATTCAATACCAGTTATGAGAACTATTTACATTCCATCGGTTTGCCATCCGGTACTATTTCGAATATAATAAAAGGAAATAATAACAGATACTGGTTCCTGTATGAGGACAAGGGTTTGTACTTGTATTCGGCTGATGATAAAACCGTAAAACCATTTAAACAGAAAGCAGCTCAGCCTTCAGAAAAAATCACTTCCATAAATGAAACAACGGACGGAAAGTTATGGCTGGTATACCAATCCGGTTTCTTGCAGGAATATGATATAAAACTGGACAAAATAATTTTTTCAACTACTGCTTTACAAAAGCAGAATAAAGGTAATAACCCTTATACTCTTTTTATAGATAATGATAGTGATATCTGGCTTTGGAGTTACAACTTTGGAGTTTTTCTTTTCCACCCGGAAGATAATACGATCACACAGTTTGATAAGAATTCCTTTCCAACCAGATTGAATTCAGAACTGGTAAGCCAGGTTGTTCAGGATAGTAATGGTTTGATCTGGATTGGAACCGATCATGGGGGAGTAACGCTGATCGATAAAAAGAACAGGCTCAACACCAGTTATCTGCTGAACAACCCCAATGATCCTAAGAGCATCAGTCAAAACAGTATCACTACGATATACAGAGATGATCAGGGGATCATATGGCTGGGGACCTACAAGCAGGGGGTGAATTATTATAATAGCAACATCGTTCAATTTTCATATTACCATCACCAGGAATTAAATGAAAAAAGCCTGCAATTCGATGATGTAAACCGTTTTGTTGAAGACAAGATGGGTAATATATGGATTGGTACCAATGGCGGAGGATTGATTTATTTTGACAGAAAAAATAGCACTTTCAAACAATACCTGTACGATCCTAAAAATGAAAACAGCCTAAGCAACAATGTAATTGTGAGTTTGTGGATAGATCATGAAGATATTCTTTGGATCGGGACTTACCTGGGGGGCCTCAATCGTTTCGACGGTAAAAAGTTCACCCGGTACAGGCATAATGATAACGATTCCACAAGTTTGACAGATGACAAAGTATGGGAAATATTTGAAGATGGAGACCGGAATTTATGGATCGGCACTTTGGGTGCCGGCCTGGATCGTTTTGACAGAAAGACAAACCAGTTTGTCCATTGTAAAAGCGGACAGGGAGTTTTACGTTCCAATTATATTTCTGCTATTATACAGGACAGAAAGGGAAATTTATGGATCGGTACAGGTTCCGGTATTGCCTTTGTTGAAAAGAATAAAACCACCGCTGTTTTCTATCAGGATACAAATGAAAAAAACAGTTTAAGCGATAATGATATTCTCTGTCTTTTGGAAGACAGTAAGGGACGGATTTGGGTTGGAACCAGAGAAGGTTTGAACTTGTTTGATGAACAAAAAAAGGAGTTTCAGACATTCACAATATCAAACGGTCTTCCCGATAATATGATCCTGAATATTCTTGAAGATAGTCATCAGACACTCTGGATTTCTACGCCTAACGGATTATGCAATGTCATTCCCCGGCAGGATAATGAGCATACTGTTTTTTCTGTCATCAATTATGATGCAACAAACAACCTGCAGAACCGTGAATTCAACGATAACGCAGCACTAAAGACGAGGACAGGCGAATTGATCTTTGGCGGACCTTCGGGTTTTAATATTATCAATCCTGCTTCTATCGGCAAACCCATTTATCATCCTAAGATTGTTTTCACCGGTTTTCAGATATTAAATAAAAATATAGAACCTGGAGAACCTGTCAATAACCGGGTGCTGCTCAAACACTCCTTATCCCAGACGCAAAGTATTGACCTGAAGTATAAAGAAAATGTTTTTTCCATTGACTTTGCCTCGCTCGATTTTTCCCATAACGCATACGACAGATATGCGTATATGCTGGAAGGGTTTAATGAAGACTGGTTGTATGCTGATGGCAATCAGCGGAGAGCTACTTATACAAATCTTGATCCGGGCCATTATGTTTTTAAAGTAAAAGTTCTGAACAGGGCCGGCTTATGGAGTGATGTAAAAACGCTGCAGATCAATATTAAACCCCCATTTTGGAGAACTCCTATTGCATACATTATTTATCTGTTGATCGCTGCAGGATTGTTTTTGCTAATCCGGCGCATTACATTAGACAGGATACATATGCGCTTTGAAGTCCGGCAACAACGCAGGGAAGCAGAAAGGGTACGTGCGCTGGAACAGTTAAAAACAAAATTCTTTACCAACGTAAGTCACGAATTCCGTACGCCGTTAAGCCTTATCATTGCGCCATTGGATAAGATCATTAAACATACGACAGATGAAGAACAGGTAAAACAATTAAGTATGGTAAAGCGTAATGCAAAACGCTTATTAAACCTTGTCAACCAACTGCTCGATTTCAGAAAAATGGAGGAACAAGGAGTAAAATTGCATCCTGCTATAGGCGACATTATCAGATTTTGCAAGGAAACCAGTTACTCTTTTACCGATATTTCAGAGAAAAAGAATATCCAATTTTCATTCTCGTCTGACATTGATAGCCTGGAAGTTTATTTTGACAAGGATAAAATTGAAAAGATTTTATTCAACCTGTTATCCAACGCTTTTAAATATACTCATGATGGTGGGATGGTGAGCGTTGGCTTGACGTATAAGCAGCCTGCAGATAATGAGTCCGATGGCACACTTGCTATCGAGGTAAAAGATTCAGGTATTGGCATCCCTGCTGATCAGCAGGGAAAGATATTTGAACGTTTTTTTCAAACAGATGTCCCCGATAGCATGGTAAACCAGGGAACCGGTATAGGGCTGGCTATCACAAAAGAGTTCGTAAAATTGCACAACGGAATCATAACCGTAAAAAGCGAACCGGACAAGGGTACCTGTTTTACTGTGTTGCTTCCTGCAAAAAAAATTTATGTTTCTTCGGGCCGGACCTTAACTCATCCCTCATTCTCAGAGGAAGCGGAACAAATAATAGGTGAAGACAGCAAAAAAGGGGAAAAGAAGAAGACAATAATTATAGTTGAAGACAATGAAGAACTGCGCTTTTATTTAAAGGATAGCCTGAAAGGACAATATCATATTGAAGAAGCCACAAATGGAAAGGAAGGCTGGGAAAAGATAAAACTGTTAAATCCTGATCTTGTGGTAAGCGACATTATGATGCCTTTAATGGACGGAGTAGAACTTGCCAGAAAAATTAAAACCGAAACGCTCACTGCTCATATTCCTGTCATTTTGCTTACTGCCATGGGAAGTGAAGAAAAACAACTGGAGGGTTTGAATGCAGGTGTGAACGATTATATTACCAAACCCTTCACCTTTGAGATCCTGGCTTCACGCATCAATAATTTATTGGCGCAACAAAAATTGTTACAAAAAAGGTTCCAAAAGCAGATTGAAGTCAATCCCGGAGAGGTGACCATAACGCCTGTAGACGAAAAATTCCTTAAACAGGCATTGGAAATTATTGAAAAACAAATAGATAATCCGGAGTTCTCCGTGGATGAATTCAGTAAGGGGATGTACATGAGCAGGGTTACCTTGTACAGAAAAATACATTCGCTGACCGGTAAGTCACCTTTAGATTTTATTCGTTCGATCCGTTTGAAGAGAGCTGTTCAATTGTTAGACAAAAGCGGGATGTCCATTTCTGAAATTGCCTACCGGGTTGGATTCAATGATCCCAAGATATTCCGTAAGTTTTTCAAAGAAGAATTCAGTATTACGCCTTCAGAATATCTGGCAAATCTTAAAAATAAAAGCCTTTAATGACCAACCAATTGAAATATGACCAATGATATTCAACCATTTGTAACATTCGTCCCCCCTTCTTGAATCATATGACGCCCTGGTCTCTGGCAGTATAGCAATAGTTTTACAGCATATAATCCACGTATATGAAACTAGAATTGCTGCTACCGTATTTGCTGGCCTATGTCCCGTTTGGTGACTTATTGGCAAGTCTATCTGCCTATATTGCAGATCCTGACCACCTGTTTACCTTTACAATCCCTCTGCTTGGTTGTTCACCTCAAACAGGGACACCTGAAGTCGTCACTCCAGCCTTATGAAGTGTCATCCTCGCTGAAAATGCCTGCTGAGGATAATTATCTACACATGTTAAAATTGAACAATGAAGTCAACCAAAATGATTTGCATGCAGATATTACTGCTATTGGGTATCCTTTTGGGATTCCTTTCCAGCATCCACCTCTCTGCACAAACAATAAAAATAAGTGGTAGAACCATTAATAAAAGTAATTCCACCCCGGTCCCTGGTGCAACCGTTACCTTAAAAGGCACTAATCGCTTCACTATTACAGATGAAGCGGGAAAGTTTACGATCGATGCTTCCACGGGAAGTGTATTGGTAATTACAATGATAGGTTACCAGAAAAAAGAAGTGGTTGCTAAAACCACTTCCCTTGAAGTAGAAATGACTGAGAATATTTCACAGCTGGACGATGTGGTGGTAATTGGTTATGGCAAAGTAAAACGGCCAGACGTTACCGGCGCAATATCTTCTATTTCCGGTGATGAGCTCCGTAAAACACAACCTGTAACCTTTGATCAGGCTTTACAGGGAAAGGTTGCCGGGGTAGTAGTTCAACAAATATCAGGTCAACCAGGCGGAGCTGTATCTATACAGATCCGTGGCCTGTCTTCTTTTTCCGGAGGTTCGCCTATGTATGTAATAGATGGGATCATTGTTGGTAGCACGGCCTCATTGGGAACAGACGTCAATCCGTTGGCAGGTATCAATCCTTCTGAAATTGAGTCCATTGATGTATTGAAAGATGCATCTGCAACGGCAATTTATGGTTCCCAGGCTACAAATGGCGTAATCGTAATAACAACCAAGAGAGGACAGGTTGCTCCGCCAAGCATTTCTTATGATATGTATACAGGCTACCAGCAATTACCTAAAATGTTGTCTGTGATGAATTTAAGGGAATATGCAACTTTTATAAATGAAAGGAATAGCGGGTTAGGATGGGGATTTGATACCCGGGCGGAATTTGCAAATCCAAAGTATCTGGGTGAAGGTACTAACTGGCAGAAAGAGCTTTTTAGAAATGCACCGATGTACAACCATACATTGGCCATTAATGGAGGAGATGTAAAAACACAATATCTGCTGTCAGCCTCCTATTTCAACCAGGAAGGTATCGCCCTTGGATCTGATTTCCGCAGGATTTCATTAAGACTCAATCTTGACAATAAAACGACCAATTGGTTAAAGATCGGTACCAGCCTGCAACTGGTTACTATGAAAGAAAATGTGAATTCGTCAAGCTCAAATGTAATTAATACTGCATTAAGTCAGACTCCGGATATAGCCGTAAAAAATGAGGATGGTAGCTGGGGAGGAGCCTATAACCCGAACGGATGGGTTAATAGCACCGTGAACCCATATGCTGTAGCCCTCATTAATAAAGACGAGGCGAAAAGAAACCAGCTTTTTGGTAATTTATATGCAGAAATTGCTTTTACCAAAGATCTGACCCTCCGGAATGAAGGGACAGCAAGCTTTTCACAGGCAACAGAAGATAAGTTTAATCCTTCCTACACATATGGTCTTGTAAAAAACAATAGTAACAGTGCGTCCTATGGTTCTTCGCAAAGCTTATCTACAACTATAAGGAACTTCCTTACCTATTCACATCTGTTTAGAGATAAATACAATCTAAATGTGTTACTGGGGCATGAAGCGCAACTAAATAAGAGTGAATCTGCTTCTGCCAGCAGAACAAATTTCCCTTCTAATAATGTGCAGGTAATCAGTAGTGGTGATCCTACCACCGCCACTAATTCCGGCAGTAAAGGACAAAGCGCCCAGGAATCGTACTTTGGCCGGATTAATTTCAGCATCAATGATAAGTATCTGTTTACCGCCAATGTCCGGGCAGACGGCTCTTCAAAGTTTGCGGCTGAAAACCGCTGGGTGACTACCTACTCAGGAGCATTTGCCTGGAAATTGAATAATGAAAAATTCCTGCAGTCTGTAAAAGATATTAATGAATTAAAGCTGCGCCTGGGTTATGGTTTAACGAATAATCAGAATATCAGGGATAATGCCTATACCTCCACACTGGCTACTGTGGCTACCGGGCTGACCGGCATTGCACAGCTTACCCAGAATGTGGGAAACCCTTATGTAAAATGGGAAAAAACAAAATATACAAACATAGGGCTGGATGGAACGCTTTTTAACTGGAGAATAAACTTCTCTGTTGATCTTTATAATCGCAGGACCGATGGCCTCCTCTTACAGATACCTTTGCCGATGTATTCCGGAACAGCGATTGGTTATTCGCCAGGCTCACTGGATGCCCCGTATGTCAATGTAGGTAGTGTCAATAATAAGGGCTTTGATTTTAGAATCGGTTCTACCAATATTAAAACCAAAAATTTTAGCTGGAAAACTGATGTGACAGTTTCCCGCAATTTTAATAAAGTGCTTAAGCTCAATACAGATGGCGCTTCACTGGACAAGGATTACAGCAAAACTGTAGTGGGCAGGTCTATCGGCGAGTTTTACGGATATGTTATTGACGGAGGTGTGTTTGCAACGAAAAAAGAGTTGGAGACCCATGCATTACCCACTAAAAATGGCGCGGCATTGCCAGTAGGGGCTGCCGGTGGAAGCATCTGGTATGGTGATCTGAAATTCAAGGATTTAAATGGTGATGGCGTTATTAATGAATATGATCAGACGTTTCTCGGTTCCCCTATACCTAAATACCAGATTGGTTTCAATAATACCTTCTCCTATAAGAATGTTGATTTGAATATATTCTTCGCTGCAAACATTGGCAATAAAGTATTTAACAAGCTTCGCGTAAATGGAGAATATCCAGGTACCAGTTTTGGTTATTTCAGTGCATTGAAGGACTATGCGAAACTAACCCTGATTGACCCTGCAGGAAGTGCCACTGATATTAATAATGTAAAGGTGACTAACCCCGAAACAAGGATACCCGGGCTTAGAAATGATAATACCAATGATAATAACAGGAATTCTGACAAGTTCATAGAAAATGCAGGTTTTTTGAGATGTAAGAATATTTCATTAGGATATGTTCTTCCCGAAAGACTGGTCGCTAAAGCCAAAATAAAATATGTGAGAGTGTATTTCAATGTTTCAAATGCATTCCTCATTACAAACTACAAGGGAATGGATCCTGAGATCGGATCATGGGACCCGCTGTCTGCTGGTGTTGACGGCGGTTATTATCCGCAGTCCCGTGTGTATACCATTGGTGCGAACATTAAACTGACCAAATAAAATATTCATCTGTTAATATAAATTGTTATGAGATCAATATTGGACAAACTAATTGTCTTCCTGTTAATTACGATCGCTATGACAGGATGCTCCAAAAGCTTTTTGGATCGTCCGTCAGAGTCACAGATAAGTGCTGATAATTTTTATCAAACATCTAATGATCTTAGGTTGGCAACAGCTGCATTGTATGCTGGTTCACCCTGGGGAGACTGGAATTATACTTGTTATTTACCTGTTGGCGAAGTGCTGAGTGGAAATATGGCGGTTGGTTACTGGGGAGATGCCGTGCAACTTAATACTTTTACAGTTACCGGCTTAAACGAGATCATGATTTCCAACTGGAAAGGGATGTATAATATCATTGCACAATGTAATGTTACTATTAATTCCATCGCACAAAAGGCGCCAGCTTCCATCCCTGATAAGGACAAAAATGCTGCTTCCGCTGAGGCCCGCTTTATACGTGGATTTGCATATTATAATCTGGCGGTGTTATGGGGCGCTGTACCCATTATTGAAGATAACACTAAACTGATTGAAAATCCATTGGTTAACCGTATAAAAACGGAGGACGTATATAAATTCGCGATTAATGACCTGACTTTTGCAGCCGAAAACCTCCCAACTTCTGATGCAGCAGGAAGGGTAACTACCTGGTCGGCACAAGGTATGTTAAGTAAGGTTTATCTGACAGCAGCCGGATTAAATCATGATGGAGGTACCAGAGATCAGGCTTACCTGGACAGTGCAAGAAAATACGCTGGAAATGTGTGTAAGAACAGTGGCCTGGCACTGGTCACTAATTATGCTGACATCTTTAAAACCCAGTTTAACGACAATTCGGAGTCATTGTTTGCATTGCAGTGGGCTGCGGGTGCAACCTGGCTGGAAGGAAATATGCTGCAGATCTATTCTCCGGGTGGTACTGAAATATCTGCCAATGGCCAGGCCGGCTGGTTTGGTATTCGCCCGACCATAGATATGTACCAACTTTACACCACAGCAGATTCCATGAGGCGCAAAGCTACTTTTATGATTAATGGGGATTATTACCCGGAGTTGAACGCAGCAGGCGGAGGGTATAAATATACAGGCGATTGTGGATTGAAGAAACATATTATCGGCACAAACAAGGATAATAATGCGCCAACTATGACCCTGACTTCCTCTACGGAGCACAATGCTTTATTAAGACTGGCAGATGTTTATCTCATTTACGCTGAATCAATACTTGGCAACAATGGTTCGAACGCCGATGGTGAGGCGCTTCTTTACTTTAACAAAGTTCGTGCAAGAGCCGGGATTGCTCCTGCCAGTATGATAGATATTGATACCCTGATTAATGAGAGAAGAATTGAACTGGCAGCAGAGGGACAATATTGGATAGACCTGGTTAGATTATCTTATTATAATCCAGCTAAGGCAATCAGCAAATTAAATGGGGAACAGCGTGTAACATTTAGTATTTCGAATGGTGTTGTAACAGCTGCAGATCCATATGGCGATGTTACGCCTGCAACCATTCAAAGTTTCTCTTTTCCAATACCTTCTTCTGAGATTACGGCCAATCCTAAACTGTCGGAACCTCCGGTATCTTATTATTAAAAATACTAAAACTATTATACCGTGAATAAAGTAATATTCAACCAGATTTACTGGATCGCTCTTACTGCTGTCTTTGCCCTGATGCAATCAGCCTGTAAGAAGGAGGTAACTGAAAGAGCTCCTGTCATAACGAACGTTAGAAATTATGCAGCCTCACCTGCCGATACGCTGGTTAATTCCATCACTACCGGTCAATGGGTGGTGCTCATCGGACATAACTTAAAGGATGCTGTACAGGTCTCCTTTAACGGTGTATCCGCTAGTATCAAAAGCGTAATGTTTTCAGATACCAGCGCTGTTGTATTGGTGCCCGATGTGATACCATTTCCGTCGGTGCCTGCAGAAATGCTGAACACCATCCGCTATGTTACCAAGCAAGGGACTACCACTTTTACGTTCAACATCGTGGCCCCATCGCCCACTATTAGCAGCATTTCCAACGAAAATGCCAACGAAGGCGATTCCGTTTATATCCATGGGTTAAATCTGTTTTTCATAAATGAATTAACTTTTGCCGGTACGACAATTACCGATTATACTGCCGCCACCGATGGTACGGCCATCGGATTTGTACTGCCTGCGCTTACACAAAGCGGACCTGTAGTGATCGACACAAAATCCGGCATAGTTTCCACCGCCTTTAATGTAAATGATCCCACAACCGGCGTTCTCTGTGATTTTGATAATATAAATACTTTCAGTTGGGGTACCAACACCGATAACAGCAGCGTCAATTTCCCCGGCAACAAAGGCTATTACGCAGTGTTAAGCAATGATATTCTGCCTGGCGGTGATGGCAACTGGTGGAATTCGCAACGCAGTATCAATACCAACGACGTACAGTGGATCCCTGTTGACAGTTTAAGCCTTTCTACTGATCAATACGCCTTTAAGTTTGAGATCAATGTTCCTGACGCCTGGAGTGGCACCTCTATATATGTAGCAAAAGGTTACTCATTTGACTATATAGCCCGCTATGAGCCGTGGCAAGGTGACAATGCCACTATTACCCCCTTTACCACAAAGGGTTGGCATACAGTAACCATTCCATTATCAACATTCAGGGATAATGACGGTAAAGGTACAGCAGTTGCAAACCTGACCACTTTGCTGGGTAGCTCCGGTAATGGATCTGTAAATATCCAGACCAAGAATTTTTCTGCATCCGCTTCGGCTTCTGGTTTACGAGCCGCTATCGATAATATCAGGGTAGTGAAGATTAAATAGTCGAATATTTTTAACCAAATACACGAACATGAACATGAAAACCAAAAGTTGGTGTGGACTTACCGGACTTATTATTTCCGTTGTAATGTTTGCATACTGTAGTAAAACGAGTGGAATTACACCAGAATTGTCGGTTTCTTTATCTGAAGTTGCATTTGGGGCAGAAGGAGGTGCTTCAAATGTAACCATCACCAGTAACGTAGCATGGACTATCAGTAATCCGGCTTCTTCCTGGTTGCAGGTAAGCCAGTCAACCGGCAAGAGCAGCAGTGACTCCATCCGGTTAACCACTGTACCTAATACCACAGGTGCTCCCAGGTCCACTGTATTGGAGGTTAACGCAGGAAATAGCCAGATTCGCAGGATTAACGTAACGCAAGCCAGCGGCTTATATCCAGGCTATAATGTATCACCGGCCCAGGCAGATCCAACCGGTATGGAAAGTAACGCAGTGCAGTTGGCTGCTAAATTTAAACTGGGCTGGAACATTGGCAATACCCTGGAAGCTATTGGTGGAGAAACCGCCTGGGGAAATCCATTGATTAGCGAAAGTTATATACAAGCTGTAAAACAACAGGGATTTACTGCCATCCGCCTGCCTTGTGCATGGAACCAGTTTTCCGACAAAACTACTGCTAAGATCCAGGATGCCTGGCTCAACCGGGTAAAACAGGTGGTCCAATATTGTGTCAATAACGATATGTATGTTTTACTCAATATCCACTGGGACGGTGGCTGGCTGGACAACAATATTAACAAGGCAAAACAAGATTCAGTCAATGCCAAACAAAAAGCTTTCTGGGAACAAATTGCTACCACCATGCGTGATTTTGATGAGCATCTGATGTTTGCAAGTGCCAATGAACCTCCGGCTGAAAATGCGGAGCAAATGGAAATACTCACCAGCTATCATCAAACCTTCATCAATGCAGTACGGTCAACCGGTGGACGTAACAGCTACAGGGTGCTTGTGGTTCAGGGGCCGGCAACGGATATTGATAAAACAAGTAATCTGATGAATACTCTCCCCACAGATATGATGAAAGATCGCATGATGGTTGAAGTACATTATTATTCTCCATTCCAATTCTGTTTATTGGATGGCGATGCATCCTGGGGCAAAATGTTTTATTACTGGGGTTCAGGACATCATTCTACCATCGAACCTGATCGCAATGCCACCTGGGGAGAAGAAAGTGATGTAAACACCTCCTTTGGCAAGATGAAAACCAAATTCACAGATAAACAAATCCCTGTCCTGATGGGCGAATACGGAGCCTACAGACGTGATGGTAGTAAGAATGTACCCAAAGATCCGGATACCCATAACGCCGCTGTGGATTATTGGTTGACTTATATAACCAAACAGGCAATTGCCAATGGAATTAAACCCTTTTACTGGGATATCGGTGGTGCTTTAGACAGGCGAACTAATGCGGTGCTTGATAAACGCTCTATTGATGCTATTAATGAAGGCGGAAAATAGATAGTCTTTGTATGTATAAGGGATGAAGTTTTACCGAATCCCTTATACATTTCCTGTCCGAAAACGGGCATTGTTGCAATTGAATGTATTGAAATAGAAATTCACGTAATGAAAAAAATAGTAAGGCAATTAGTACTCGGTTTCACTGGCATCATGATGGCAGGTATAGCCAATGCGCAGCTTGTGGCAAACGACAAAATACAAGAGGAGAAGATCCGCTCATTGATCAGCCAGATGACCCTGGAGGAAAAAGTTAGTCTTCTGCATGCAAATTCAAAATTTTACGTATCAGGAATAAAAAGATTGGGAATTCCTGAATGGGCATTGAGCGACGGACCTCACGGCGTACGTGCAGAAATAAACCGGCACGACTGGGCTTATGCGGGATGGACCAATGATTCTTCGACCTGTTTCCCACCGGGTACAGCGCTGGCTGCTACCTGGAACCCTAAACTGGCTTATGAACGGGGAATTGTATTGGGTGAGGAAGCGCGCTTTCGGAAAAAAGATATTTTACTTGGACCAGGTATCAACATTATCCGTTCACCGCTTTGCGGAAGAAATTTCGAGTATATGAGCGAAGACCCGCTTCTTATTTCAAGAATGTCGGTTGCTTATATCAAAGCATTACAGTCAAAAGATGTCGCTGTAAGTGTAAAGCACTGGCTGGCTAATAACCAGGAGGAGCATAGAGATTCTATTGATGTGCATATGAGCGAAAGAGCCTTGCGTGAAATTTATTTGCCAGGATTTAAGGCCTCCATCACTGAAGGTGGTGCATACACCGTAATGGCGGCATACAATAAATTCAGGGGCGACTGGTGTTCTGAAAATGAATATCTGAACAGGGAGATCCTTCGTAAAGAGTTTGGCTTTAAAGGTGTGTTAATGACGGATTGGGCGGCTGCACATACAACAATAAAGGCCGCATTAACCGGGCTAGACCTGGAAATGGGTACGGATAAAAAAGATTATAACGACTGGTATTTCGCCAATCCACTGATCAGAGCAGTGGAAGAAGGAAAAGTTCCTGTTGCCGTTGTTGATGAAAAGGTAGCGAATGTGTTGAGGGTAATGATGAAGACAAAAATGTTTGACGAAGATAAACGGGAAAAAGGAAAGATGAATACACCTGAACATCAGCAGGCGGCATATAACGATGCAGCTGAAGCAGCTGTATTATTACAAAACAACGGAAACATACTTCCTCTTAATTTCAATAACATAAAATCAATTGCGGTTATTGGCGATAATGCTACACGCAGGCATTGTAATGGAGGGCTTAGTTCTGAAATAAAAGCCTTGTACGAAATTACCCCGCTTGAGGCTATCCGGAAAAAGTTTGGGGCTACTGTGAAAATAAATTTTGCACAAGGATATGAAAAACAATCCACTTTCAAAGAAGGCAGTAATACCGGACAAACAAGCTCAGATAAGGTTGATTGGAAATTGATTGATGAAGCTGTTGAAGTCGCAAAAGAGTCAGAAGTAGTGATCATTTTCGGAGGATTAAATCATGATTTTGACACAGAGTCATCCGATAAGCAGAGTATGGATTTACCTTATGGACAGGATGTTTTGATTCGTGAGGTTGCCAAAGCGAATCCCAATACAGTGGTTGTTATCATTGCAGGATCACCGGTAAAATTATCAGGTATTGTTCATCGCGTGCCTGCTATATTGTGGTCGTGGTTCGGTGGAATGGAAGGAGGAAATGCTGTAGCAGATCTGTTGAGTGGTAAAATAAATCCCTCCGGCAAACTACCCTTCACATTACCAGTATCGCTTGACCAATCACCTGCACATGCATTAGGCAATTTTCCAGGGAGAAATCTTAGTGTAAATTATGAAGAAGATATTTTGGTAGGATATCGTTGGTTTGATACAAAGAAAATTGTTCCTCAGTTTCCATTTGGTTTTGGTCTTTCCTATACTGATTTTTCGATAAGCAATTTTTATACGGACAAAATTAACTACGGAAAAGGAGAAACTATCCATGCAAAATGCACTGTAAAAAATACGGGGTCTCACTATGGAGCTGAAGTTGTGCAGCTGTATGTCAGCGATCCTGCCTGTTCTGTTTTGCGCCCCGAAAAAGAACTGAAGGGTTTTGAGAAAATTTTTCTGCACCCTGGTGAAGTAAAAACGGTTGACCTGATGGTAAAAATTGCTGATCTGGCATTTTATGACGAAACAAAAAAAGCCTGGAATGTGGAAGCAGGTGACTTTGTATTACACATCGGGAATTCATCACGCAATATTTCAAAATCGGTAAAGATTTCGGTTAAGTGAGATTGTCGCCGGCGCTAAATAAAACACAAATAACCTTCGGATGAAAAGATGTTCAATACTTGTTTTAATTACAATTCTGATCTCAGGATTGAATGCAACCTCGCAGGTGGCCAATCGCTTCTTTCCTGAGAAAAATCTCACTACGACCGGCATCTATTATTATCCCGAGCATTGGAACGAAGACCAATGGGAGCGGGATATAAAAAGAATTGCCGGTATGGGCTATGAGTTCGTACATCTGGCTGAATTTGCCTGGTTTAAAATGGAGCCCCAAGAAGGCAAATTTGAATTTGCCTGGCTCGATAAGGTAGTAGCCCTCTGCACTAAATACAATTTGAAAGTATTGATGTGTACTCCTTCTGCAACCACGCCGGCCTGGATGAGGACGAATTATCCTGAAACTTTTGTAATGGATGGTCATTACATCCGTGGTGAGCACGGCACACGCGGACTCGGGTCTATCGTTAATCCGGCTTATCGCGGATTTGTAGAAAAAGTGGTCACAGAAATGGCCGTACGTTATGGACAGAATAAAAATGTGATTGGCTGGCAACTTGATAATGAACCTGATGCCAAACCTGATTATAGCCCGTCTTCGCAGGAAGCATTCAGACAGTGGTTAAAGAACAAATACGAAAAAATTGAAGCATTGAATGCTGCCTGGGGAACTGCCTTCTGGAGCCAGTGGTACAATGATTTTAGTCAGGTCATTATTCCCAATACCACCCTGGTAGGCTGGTGGGGCAATAACCCTCATGCCTTGCTTGATTTTAAAAGGTACTCGGCGGACACCCAGGCGGAATTCCTCGATTTTCAAGCAGCAATATTACGGCGCCACATTTCGAAGGACCAGTTTGTGACAACCAATTATACAGCAGTGTCCACAGGTGCTGATCCGCGGCGGACAAAACAGCTTGATTTTGCGACTTATACAGCTTACCCGAATGGAGGCAGCAATAATATCGGAGACCTTGGGTTCAGGCTGGGAAATAGCAGCGTTATCCTGTTTGCCGCCGAATATTATAAATCAGTGGGGGGCGTATCCGGCGTAATGGAAATTCAGCCCGGCCCGGTAAACTGGGGTAGTTACAACCCGTTGCTTTTACCAGGTACGGTACGAATGTGGCTATACCACACTTTTGCAGCAGGTGGAAAACTAGCCAGTTCCTACCGGTTCCGTCAGATCAACTATAGTGCTGAGCAATACCATGCCGGGGTTATACAAACAGATGGTATAAGCCCCTCAGCAGGTGGTGAGGAATATATACAATTCATGAAAGAAATAAAGGAACTACGGAAGCTATACAAACCTGGTGCTTCTATGCCTGAAAAATTGGCTGCACGGTCAACGGCAATTCTTTGGAACCTGGAAAATTACTGGACTATTGACCGGCAAAAACAAACCTCGCAGTGGGATACCTGGAATTACCCTATTAAATTCCTGGAAATAGCAAAATCATTTGACGCTCCCGTGGATTTGATCCCGGAAACTGCTGATTTGTCGAAATACAAATTTGTGATTATTCCTGCATACGAAATGGTTGATAGTGCTTTGGTAAAAAAGTGGAGGGAATATGCCGCAAACGGAGGACACCTGATCATTACCTGCCGCACAGCCACCAAAGATCGGATGGGACACTTCTGGGAAGCTGAATGCGCTGCTCCTATATCCGGACTGATAGGTGCGCAGGTGAAAGCAACTGATATGCTTTCAAGTAATGGCAAAGGAGATATCCTTATGGAATCGACCCATTACAGCTGGAACAACTGGGCCGATTTACTGGCGCCTGATAAAAACACGGAAACACTCGCCGTATTTGATAACCAGTTTTACAGTGGAAAAGCAGCGGTAGTGAAACATAAGGTTGGCAAAGGCACTGTTACCTACATCGGCGTGGATACAGATGATGCTAAACTGGAAGCAGATATATTGAAAGAAATTTATACCGGAGCAGGTGCTACCACTGAAAATTATCCCCCTGGCGTATTTGTTTACTGGCGGGATGGTTTTTATGTGGCCGTAAATTATTCTTCGGAGAATTATACCATGAACATGACGGAAACAGCCAACATTATTGTGGGTGAAAAAATATTAAAACCCGGTGCCGTGTTGGTCTGGAGTGAATAATCATAAGAAAAGTAAATATACTTAAAGATGAAAAGAACTTTAATGCTATTGATGCCGCTGCTTTCATCCATCTCAGGAACACTGGTTGCTCAAACGGCAAAACAGAAGATGCCAGCCATCCAGGAACGGGTTATCAATATTGACTTCAACAAAACAGCAGGAAAGCTGAACACGATGTTCAATGAGTGTGTCGGTGCTGGCCGCGCCAACGAAGGACTTCGGGCAGACTGGCAACAGCAGCTTGCATATGTGAAAAAAGAATGCGGTTTCAAATATATCCGTATGCACGGCCTTTTAACAGACGACATGGCTGTATATACGGAGGACAGTAAAGGTAACCCGGTGTATAGCTATATGTACATTGATGTTTTATTCGATTTTTTACATAGTATTGGAGTGAAACCCTTTGTTGAGCTGGGCTTTATGCCTTCCGCACTGGCCAGCGGTCCAAAAACGATCTTCTGGTGGCGCGGCAATGTAACTCCACCAAAGGATTACGAAAAATGGGCTGCATTGATGCGGGACCTTACCCGGCATTTTACAGAACGTTACGGGGCAGATGAAGTAAAAACCTGGTATTTCGAAGTTTGGAACGAACCTAACCTGGACGGTTTCTGGGCAGGCTCGCAGGAAGAATACTTCAAATTGTACAACTATAGTGCTAAGGCTATTAAAAGCGTTAATTCATCTTATCGCGTTGGAGGGCCGGGAACAGCCGGAGCTGCCTGGGAACCTGAAATGATTGCATACTGCGCTAAAAATAATGTGCCTATAGATTTTATAAGCACACATGCCTATGGCGTAAAGCAAGGATATCTCGATGAATTTGGCAACTCAGGTACCGTACTCGATAAAAATCCCATGAGCGTCAGCGGTGATGTGCTTCAATCGCGGAAGGAGATTGCCAGTTCCTCTATGCCAGACCTGGAACTTCATTACACCGAATGGAGCGCCTCCTATACACCGGCAGACCCTATCCACGACAGCTATCACGAAGCTGCATACGTTTTGCAAAAATTAAAGCAGGTGGGCAAGGCTGCCAACTCTATGTCGTATTGGGTTTTTACCGATATTTTCGAAGAGCCAGGACCCCGTTTCACGCCCTTCCACGGAGGCTTTGGCATGCTGAATACGCAGGGCATTAACAAACCGGTATTCTATGCATACCAGTTTATGAACAGGCTGGGAAATATTGAATTGGCAAATAATGATTCCACTTCATGGATCTGCAGGGATTCAACAGGGAATATACAAGCGCTGGCCTGGGATTTTACCAATACCCATCCGGGAGATTCCGTACATAATCAACAATACTATATCCGTGATCTTCCTTCAAAATCGAAAGGAAAATTGAAGGTCAATATTGCAAACGTACCCGATGGTATCTATGCAGTTGAAATCTATAAAGTAGGGTACCATTGTAACGATGCTTATTCCACTTATCTATCCATGGGAAAACCGGCACAACTTACCAGACAGGGCGTCGAACAAATAAAGAAGCAAAACGATGGTTCGCCCGTTACCAGGGAAATTGTTACTGTAAAAGCCGGAGTCCCTTTTACAAAAGAGCTGGAGATTCGTGAGAACGATGTTTTCTTTCTGAATATTATCAAACTGTAATGATATCGGTTATTAAACTGTGCCGTTCCACTTTGATGGCACAGAAAAACCTTTCGGTAAATATTCTATTGCAAACCATTAGTAAAAACAAACCCAATGAGAAGAAAACCCATTTTGCTTTTATTGTGCCAAATTATACTTTTTACGGCCGTTGCACAGAACGTTACTATTTCAATTAATCCAACTCAAAACAAACGGTTGATTTCCCCATACATATATGGCCGGAATGAATCCCTGGACAAGTCTGTACAATTTTACAAGGATGCAGGTTTACATTTCTCCCGTATGAACGGAGGTAATAACGCAACAGGTTATAACTGGCGTAAAAAAATTACAGTCCATCCCGACTGGTATAATAATGTTTATAGTACTGATTGGGATGCATCCGCACAAAACATTGCGGCCAACTATCCTGGCATGCAGGGTATGTTTGCCTTTCAATTATTAGGTAGAGTGGCATCCAATACCAATAACAACTTTGATGACTGGTCTTTCAATCAATCCCAGTATTGGGCTGGGGTGGGTCAAAATTTAGCAGGTGGCGGCGTACCCAATACGCAAGACCCTTCCGGTAAGGCATTGGTTGAAGGCAATATTAATTTGTTTACGCAGTCATGGCCTTCCGACTCTTCTGTGGGAATTCTTAATCATTGGTTTGGAGCTAATGGTTTAGGGTTAAACCAAAATCAATTCTTGTACTGGAATATGGACAATGAAGTAGATATATGGAGTGGCACACATGATTATGCCATGCCAACGCAAATATCTGCCTTTGCCTTTATGGATAATTACATAGCATTAGCGAAGAAAGCGAAAGCTATATATCCTGGCATCAAGCTCTGTGGACCTGTTGCAACCTCAGAATGGCAATGGTACAAGTGGTCAAATGAAAGTATATACGTAAATGGCAGGTATTATTCCTGGATGGAGTATTTTATAAAACGACTTGGAGATGAATATAAGGCAACCGGTATTAAGCTGGTAGACATAGTGGATATTCACAACTATCCCTCGTATAATAGTGATGATGCTGCGGCACTGCAGGGACACCGGATTTATTTTGATACAACATATAATTACCCGGGTTCAAACGGTATTAGAACAATTACCGGCGGATGGGATGCCTCACTTACAAAACAATATATTTTCAAGCGTATCGACGGCTGGTTAAATGAACATTTTGGTACCAATCATGGCATAACATGTGGTGTAAGCGAATGGGGTACCATGTCAAGCAGCAATCCCAGCCTTGAATCTGTTATATATGCTTCGCATCTTGGTACATTTGCAAACAATGGCGTAGAATTCTTTTCTCCGTGGAACTGGTCTATCGGCATGTGGGAAACATTGCACCTCTTTAGCAGGAATGCAAAAAAATATAGTGTTTCAAGTACTTCTTCACTTGATAGTACGGTATCTGCTTACTCCTCAGTAAATGAAAATGCAGACTCTTTAACGGTGATGTTGGTAAACCGTGACATGACTACTTCCCGCACTGTTACCATCAATTTAAGCAATTTCACAGTTGCAAATGGAAATTACCAAACATTGCAGTTGTCATCCTTGCCGGCACAGGAAACTTTCGTATCGCACACACAAAACGCGCTGCAACAAAATACTGTGGCGGTAAATTCAAATTCACTCACCATAACAGTACCGGCTCTTTCCACAACAGCCATTCTGCTGGCTAAAGCCGTAACTAATGTGACTTACGTTACTGTGACTAACCGTGCTACCGGATTGCTGGTAGATGGCATGTACAGGTACTCCGATGGATCTAATGCAGGGCAATGGAGTAACAGTGGCAGTGATGCACAGCAATGGTCTATTGAAACAACTGGTAGTTATGTAAAATTGAAAAACCGCGCTTCTGGTCTATATCTTGATGGCATGGGCAATACGACCAACAGTGCTGTGGCTGGCCAATGGAGTAATAGCAGCAGTTATAACCAGCAATGGCAAGAGGAAACATCCGGAAGCTATGTGAAACTAAAGAACCGCGCTACGGGATTATACTTAGATGGTTTGGGCAATACGACAAACGGTGCTGATGCTGGTCAATGGAGCAGTAGTAGCAGTTATAACCAACAATGGACAATAACGTCTGTTACACAGGCCAGGAAATCTACGGGCACTGATACTACAGAAGGGGCAAGCAACAATCAGGTGGTAGTATATCCGAATCCCTTTTCGTCAACATTCAATGTAACGATTGATAAACCTGCCGAGGTAAGACGTATCATTATATTTGACATCATGGGTAAACAGGTTGAAACTGCTAACCGCACCTCAATTTCAAGCTTAATGTCAATGGGGGCCTCCCTAAAAGCAGGAACGTATATAGTTCGGATAGAAGCCGCAAACTGGTTAAAAACGTTTAAAGTTGTTAAGACAAATTAGATCAAAATAATATCAACAATATGATCATTCGTACAATAAGGTATTTGCTGTGTGGAATCGCTTTCTTCCTGTGTTCAGTTAACATTAACTATGCTCAGACAAAGGCTCCCGGACCATTTGGTCCGGGACCAACGGAAAATCAAATGAGATGGCAGGAAATGAAATACTACGCTTTTCTCCATTACTCTTTAAATACTTATACAGATCAGTCGTGGGGATTTGGCAATGAAGATGTCAGATCATTTAATCCGTCAAAACTGGATTGCCGTCAGTGGGCCCGTATATGCAAAGAAGCGGGGATGAAAGGAATAATACTTACAGTAAAACATCACTGCGGTTTTTGCCTCTGGCCTTCTAAATACACGGAGTATTCTGTAAAAAATGCTCCGTGGAAAAATGGTAATGGAGATGTGGTTCGGGAAATGGCTGATGCCTGTAAAGAATACGGCTTAAAATTAGGCATATACTTGTCGCCCTGGGATAGAAATCACCCGGATTACGGAAAGCCTGAGTATATCACTTATTTCAGGAATCAGCTTACCGAACTGCTCACCAACTACGGACCGATTTTCGAAGTGTGGTTTGATGGAGCTAATGGTGGTTCAGGATATTATGGCGGCGCTAATGAAACCCGCACCATTGACCGCACTACTTACTACGACTGGAAGAATACATATAAGCTGATCCGCAGGCTACAACCTGATTGTGTAATATGGAACGATGGTGGTGATAGGGGAGACCTGCGCTGGGTGGGTACCGAAGGTGGTTTAGTAGGAGAAACGAACTGGAGTTTACTAAACGCCAAAGGAGAGGTTGAATGGAATATGTTGCATTATGGCCTGGAAAACGGGGACTCCTGGGTGCCTGCCGAAGTAAATACATCCATCAGACCAGAATGGTTCTATCATCCACATGAAGATAGTCAGGTAAAAACAGTGCCTCAATTAATGGAAACCTACTATAATTCCATAGGACGCAATGGTACATTACTGCTTAATTTTCCGATTATGCCAAACGGGTTGATCCATCCAAATGATGAAAAAGCAGCCCTTGAATTTGCCAAAGCCGTAAAGGAAGCATTTGCCGTAAATCTTGTCACAAATATGAAGGTGAAAGCCTCCAATGTTCGTGGGAATGACAAACAGTTTGGCCCGGATATGTCCATTGATAATGATAAGGATACCTATTGGGCAACTGATGATAATGTGACTAACGCGTCGCTAACGATAGATCTTGGTAAACCAACCATGTTCAACCGGTTCCTGGTCCAGGAATATATCCGGTTAGGGCAACGCGTGAAAGCCTTCACGGTGGAGGCCCTTGTTGATGGGAACTGGAAACAGCTGGCAAAAGCAACAACAATTGGATATGAGCGAATCCTTCGTTTTCCAGGTGTAAAAGCGACACAGGTCCGTCTTAATATTACCGGTTCGAAAAGTTGCCCTGTAATTTCCAATATCGGAATTTATAATGCACCACAGATCCTCGCTGCTCCTTCCATCGTCAGAAATCAGTCAGGTGAAATAACTATAACTCCGGCAGATATGGAGTCGGTTGTCTATTACACATTAGGCAGCGGGCAGCCTACTTCAAAATCAAAAAAATACACCGGCCCCTTTCAATCGGAAGGAAAATTGGAGATAGGCGCTATTGCCTGGGAACCAGCTACAGGTAAAAGCAGTCCGGTGACACGGGAAAAATTTGATATTTCCCGAAAGGACTGGAAAATTACCGGAATCAATGATGAAAAGGCAAACCTTATCCTGGATGGAAACCCATCTACTGCGTGGCATCAAAACAATGACAAAAAAATGCCTGTTGATCTGGTACTCGATTTGGGAAGTGAGCAAAAACTATGCGGTTTCAAATATCTGCCAGACCAGGGCAAGACCACTGGAGCAATAGCAAAGTATCAATTTTTTGTTTCGCAGGACAATACGGAGTGGAAACAGGTAGATGAAGGAGAATTCCCAAATATAAAAAACAATCCATTATGGCAAACGAGAAGCTTTACACCGGTAAAGGCCCGTTATGTAAGACTTCGCGCTGTACATGAGGTAAATGGTAACCATGATGCCGGATATGCCGAAGTAGATGTGATCACCAAATAAGTTATCTGATGGCACATTAATTATACAAACGTCCTCACACCTGAAGATGATGTATATGCCCGTCTGAATTCTTTCGGCGTACAGTCCTTTTTCTTTTTGAAAATGCGGTTGAAATTAGAGATATTATTGAACCCACATTTATAAGCTATTTCATTAATGCTATGGGTAGTCTCTATCAGCATGCGGGACGCATGCCCCAGCCGTATTTCAATAAGCGTATCCACAAATGTTTTTCCGATCTTCAGTTTGAAGAAGCGGCTGAAAGATACATCTGTCATTGCGGCAATTTTTGCGGCCTCGCTCAGGTTGACACTTTTATCGAAATTATCATTCAGATATTTCATGATCTTCTCGATCCGCCGGCTGTTATAAGATAATGTTTCCGTATTGCGGAAACTGGCATCTGACAATGTGCGCATATTACGGGAAATGGAAAGATCATGTAATATAGACATCAGTTCCAGCACGGAATCAAATCCCTGTTTTTGTGGTAACAGTATCAGCCTGGGCATAACGGCCATAATTGTTTCCTGTGAGAAGAGAATTCCCCGTAAAGAGCGCTCAAGCATACTCCGGATAAAGCTCATCTGATTACGTTGCAGGAATTTATCATCAAACAGGTCGCGGTGAAACTGTATCGTAATTTCTTTCATGATACCACCCTGATGTTTATTGTTGAACCAGCCGTGTTGCAGATTAGGACCAACCAATGCCAGTTCCAGATCTCCAATCTCTTCCATATGGTCCCCTACGATGCGTTTTGCTCCTGTGGCATGCTGAATAAAATTCAGCTCAAACTCTTCGTGGTAATGTAATGGAAAATCAAACACCGTTTTTTCTCTTGCAAAAAGTGTAAAGCAATCATTTGGTGTAAGCGGTGTTATTTCCCTTAACAGCTTTTCTCTCATGAATAAAAGATTTAGGCTTATTACAAGTGCAATATATTCTGTTTTATACAATTAAAGCATAGTAAAAGTGTAATAAAGTATTAACTATAAACATTCCCGCATTTCAAACAAAACCTTGCTATATAATGGCCATAGCGGATATTCAAGGGGTACATTTTAAATTTTACAGAATTAATATATTTAAATGATAATAAAGTATTATTAACAGGTTCCAAATAAGAGCATCTTTGTTATAAATAAATACACGTTATGAATTTTGAAAAGCGACTGCATGCATTACAACAGGCATCAGAAGAGCTGTTAACCAGACCTAACAGAAAAGAGCCACTGGGCAACGGTATTTACGACAGGTATATATACCCTGTACTAACAGCAGCGCATACACCTGTATGCTGGCGGTATGATCTCCGCGAATCCTCCAATCCTCTCCTGATGGAACGGTTTGGCATTAACGGTGTATTCAATGCCGGCGCTATCAAATACAGGGATAAATATATAATGGTAGCCAGGGTAGAAGGGATCGACCGTAAATCATTCTTTGCTGTAGCTGAAAGTGATAATGGTATTGATAATTTCCGTTTCTGGGATTATCCGGTGCAATTACCTGAAACCGCGGAACCCGATACGAATGTCTATGATATGCGCCTGGTACAGCATGAAGATGGCTGGATATACGGTCTTTTCTGTACGGAAAGACGGGACCCCGCCGCCTCCCCGGGAGATCAGTCCGCAGCTGTGGCACAATGTGGCATTGTGCGCACCAGGGATCTGCTCCGCTGGGAACGGTTGCCCGATCTGAAAACACCCTCTCCGCAACAACGGAATGTGGTGTTGCATCCTGAATTTGTACAAGGGAAATATGCTTTCTACACCCGTCCGCAGGATGGCTTTATCAGTACCGGCAATGGTAGTGGTATCGGTTTCGGCCTGGCAGACAACATAGAGAATGCAGTAATTCACGAAGAAATGGTGATCAATCCCAAAGTATATCACACCGTATATGAAGGAAAGAACGGTTTAGGCCCTGCACCGATCAAGACACCCATAGGCTGGTTACATCTGGCTCATGGCGTACGTAATACTGCTGCGGGCCTTCGTTATGTATTGTACATGTTTGTGACCGACCTGAAAGACATTACCAAAGTGATTCACAAACCCACAGGCTATTTCATGGCGCCGCAAGGAGAAGAAAGGGTAGGAGATGTATCCAATGTGCTTTTCAGTAATGGCTGGATTGCTGATGATAACGGTAATGTATTTATCTATTATGCATCATCAGATACCCGTATGCATGTGGCTACTTCTACTATCGCCAGGCTGGTAGATTATGCTGTGAATACCCCGGAAGATGGTTTGCGTTCTGCTGCTTCTGTAAAGACTATCAATAGTATCATTGAAAATAATGTACAGCTTTAAAATAGTCGGTATAGACATTTAATGTACTAAAGGTGCAAATACTTTTTGACGCCCTTTTATTCATTATCAATTCGCCCTGCTGGTGCGGATATATTCTGCCACTTCTACCATCGGGGCAATCCAGATCTCCCGTTCATGGTCTTTCAGGAAATGGAGTAAAAGGCTATGTTCTTTCAGTCCGACATTGAGGACATGCCCTCCGCCCACACCATGGAAAAGAAAGACGAGCAGCGTATGGGTGCTCATGGCTTTTTGTACAAGGGCGATCATTTGCTCCGCGTTCTGGCCATTCATGCCAAAACAGTCAATATTGTCGAGGTTGACCTTTTCAATAGGGTCCAGAGCAGACCGAACGCCTCTGGCGGCAACAAAATCATTGCGCAACCCTGCATAGAAAAAAGAGTCTTTGATAGTGAGATCACCACAGGGATAAGCAAATGTCCGCTTTGTTTTGCCGTCGATTGCCTGCAGCAGTGTGTTGTTCATCCTGATTTCGGCTACAGCTCTGTTAACGGTATACTTGCTAAGATCATAATCAGGCTGTACAAAACTCCGCCCGGGAAGATTACCATCGCATGGGTGATATAAGGTATGATTTCCCAGCTCATGACCGTTAAGGGCAGCTTTCCGCCACAACGCCATCCGGTTTGCGACAACAGGAGAGGAGCCGATCAGGTAGAAGGTAGCTTTTAAACCCAATGAGTCCAATACGGGCAACGCATTATCCAGATCTGCATCAATTGCATCGTCATAGGTTAATACCACAGCGCATTGTTTCTGATTCCATACATTGGCATTCTGTGCCTGGCCCGACAAAGTTGCCAGCAATGCCATCAGGATACATATTATTCTCATAATTATAAATATAGCTCTTAAAATAGAAGGACAAATGCTTAAAAGTATGCGAACTATTACATTTGGCCCGTTCTCAATTCATTTTATTCTCAATAGAAGTGAGATCCTGTATTCCCTGAAATTCACTTTGTAGCTTCATGCGGGTTTTATCCCTGAAACCATTCTCTACAGCCTTCAGCAAATCTTTCTCTGTGGAGTCGATCTTACCTTCTCTGGCATCCAGGATAGCAGAAAAATACCAGGCTTCGCTATTGGTAGCATCAGCTAACTTATATAACTCCACGAAATAGCGGGCTTCGGGGTTTGCATTAGCCGTGATGAAATGATTGCTGTATGAATAAAATGCCAGTGACAGATAAGCCAGTAACCTCTGATACATCGGGCTTTCTGTGGCTTGGGTAGTAGCACGTGTTTTCAGATAGCCAATAGTTTTCACCCAGTATGGCATATCAGCCTGTTCAAAATGCCGGGCATAGTCGTTTTTTGTATTTTGTTCTATGCTGAGTAACTGCTCCTGTATCCTGTCCTGAGTTTTATAAAGCGGATCATTAGTAAGAGAAGTCATATTTTCATGAAACCATGTTGCTTTATCTGTTAACCCATCGAGGAAACTGATGGAGAGTGTACATTCCTCTACGGCTTTTATCAATTTTTTCGCATTGTAGAAGGTATCCAGTCTTTCTTTGCTATTTTCAATATAATCGTTGATGAATTTGTCATTTTCAGGAATGATTTTTTTTTGCATAGCATCCAGTTGCAAACCGGCAAAAGCTATGTTCATAGTACTGTCCGGCGCCCATTCATGTTTTCCGTCAAATAAAATAAGATGCTGTCTGGTTTGGGTGCTAACCAGCGCTTTGGAGAAGGCTACGATATCGGTAAGATTAAGATCTCCTTCACCTGCGATAGCGGTGTAGCTGAAATTAAAATTAGCAGGAGAGGTGCCATCCGGCAGACCTGCACCATTAGCAATCACCCCTTTTATAACAGGGTATTTTAAGGCGATATAACCTGCTACTTTAGCGCCACCGGAAAATCCACCTGTATAAATCCGGTTGCTATCGATTTTTAACCTGCTTTGCACATCGGCAGATAAATTATTCCAGATATTTTCTGTGGCAGACCAGTCATTACCGTTTTTGGAATTATTACTCCCAACCAGAATATAGCCATAGGTATCAGCCAATACTTTGTACTTATTTAAAGGAAGTCTGCCATCGGCATGTGGGTCAAAAAGATATATGACAGGTAAAGCTTCCTTATTGCCTTTGGCAGGGATGTATAAAGCATAAGACTGAGTAGTATCATTTTTACAGATAACAGTATCAATGACCTTTCCGGTTTCAAAGGAAGCTGGAATATTTGCTGTGGATGGTCTGTTCACGCAAGCACTGATACTCAATACCAGGATCAGCCTGATAAGCTGGTTTATTTTCATAGACTAATGAATGAGGATTGAAATATATAAAGAAATGTCCAGAATCTTCGCTCCGGATGTTGTTGCTCTAAATACACCTTATCTGACGTGAATATTAGGTGAAGTTAAATTGAAATACAAATCCTGAACCTATATTCTAAAGCCAGATCAGAGAACTAAAGAGTCAGATACAGTGTATTTAGAGCAACAACATCTGCCATAACTTTCAAACTAATATGCAGAAAGACAGATTTGGCCGAAATTGTATAAAATATGTCATTTGTGCCATCCTTTTAACTACTTACATTTGTAGGGTCAAACGATAATACATGCCAGAGGATAAGAAGAAACTGATCGTAGTTATACCTATGCCTAACACTTACCTGTTGGATATCGCTGGTCCATCTGACGTATTCACCGCAGCTGACTGGGCCCTGAAAGAGGTTCCAGGCAGTAAAAAGGGAGGATATGAGGTATTACTCGCTTCTCCCCTGGACACAAAAAGTATCATTACAAAGAACGGGTTTGAGATTACC
The DNA here is from genome assembly GCF_009758125.1 of Chitinophaga oryziterrae. GTDB lineage: Bacteria > Bacteroidota > Bacteroidia > Chitinophagales > Chitinophagaceae > Chitinophaga > Chitinophaga oryziterrae. Next base: position 274,377 of record NZ_WRXO01000011.1, on the reverse strand, counting down.
TGCCAGACGAAGATCTCGGAGATCGACAGACCTGTTGATACACTAATAGTGGCTGGCTACTCCAGGCTGGAGATGCATAAAGATCACCCGCTCTTTAAATGGCTGAGAGACATATATCCAAAGTTACGCCGCGTGGGTTCTGTTTGTATAGGCGCTTACGCACTCGCGGAAGCAGGCATACTGGACGGTAAACAGGCTTCTACACACTGGGAATTCACCCAGGAGTTCCAGACCAGATACCCGACAGTACATGTGGACACCAATCCATTTTATACCCGCGATGGCAATGTCTATACTTCCGGTGGCGTATCCTCCGGTATAGATCTCGCCCTGGCATTGGTAGAGGAAGACTATGGCCGTGATATAGCTTTGCATGTTGCCCGCAAACTGGTACTGCACCTGAAGAGGAACGGGCATCAGTCCCAGTTCAGCACACTGCTGCAGATGCACAGTATGGAGAATTCAATTGCAGGGAAACTGCATCCCTGGATGATGAGACATCTGGCAGATGAACTCAGCATCGAACAACTGGCAGAACACAGCAATATGAGCGTACGGAACTTCGCCCGCGTATTCCTGAAGGAAACAGGACTTACACCCGCTAAGTTTGTAGAGAAGCTGCGCATAGAAGTAGCCCGCAAATACCTGGAAGACAGCGATCTTACCATGGACCAGATAGCAGAAAAATGTGGTCTCAGCGGATTGATCTCCATGCGCCGGACTTTCATGCGGCATATGATGGTATCGCCCAGTGATTACCGTCGCTCTTTTAGAACATCTCTTCAAGCAACAACATAAAAATATAATTATGAAAGTAGCAATCAATGGATTCGGCCGCATTGGCCGTATGACTTTACGCGCCCTGCAGAATAAGCCAGAAGTAGAAGTGGTGGCGATTAACGACCTCACAGACGCAGGACTGCTCACGCACCTCTTTAAATACGATACCTCCCATGGAAAATTCCCGGGCACTGTCATACAGAAGGATAACAGCATCGTTGTTAATGGAAAAGCAATCCTCCTGTTAAGTGAAAAAGATCCTGAGAAATTACCCTGGGAAAAACTGGGGATAGATGTTGTGATAGAATCTACCGGCCGGTTTACCGACAGAAGCAAAGCACAACTGCACCTGAATGCCGGCGCTAAGAAAGTACTGATCACAGCTCCCGCAACTGGTAATGTAAAGACCATCGTAGCAGGAGTGAATGATGAACTGATCACGGAAGAAGATGAGATCCTGTCCACCGCTTCCTGTACCACCAACTGTATAGCACCGCTGTTATACCTGCTGGAAAAGGAATATGGCATCGCATCCGGTTTCATGAGTACCATACATGCATTTACCATGGACCAGATGTTACAGGATGGCCCGCATAAAGATTACAGGAGAGCCCGTGCCGCTACGCAGTCTATTATACCTACCACTACAGGTGCTGCAAAAGCAATCGGGGATGTGCTGCCTGGGTTAAAAGGCAAACTGGACGGATTTTCTTACCGTGTACCTGTGATTGATGGTTCTATAGCAGATATGTCTATAAACCTTATTAAACAGCCTTCTGCGGGTGAAATTAATGAACTGTTCAGACACCATGCTGCTAATTCACTGCAAGGGGTACTGGAATACACGGAAGAACCATTCGTATCCGCAGATATATTAGGCAATACACATTCGTCTATTATTGATGGGACCTTAACCCGTAATATCGGGAACCTGGTGAAAGTAGTAGCCTGGTACGATAATGAAGTAGGGATCTCTAACAGGCTGGCTGAACTGGCAGTAGAACTGGCGGGGAAAATAACCGTAAACGCTTAAACGAAAAGGCTGGTCTGATGAGACCAGCCTTTTCAATATTATGCATGTATACTATTCATCATTCCTTCAACGGTACTCATAATCTGGTCCATACGGGAACGATCATTCGCCACCCGGGATAACATCAGTCCACCTTCTATCAATGATAATATAGAAAAGGTAATCTGATCAATATCAATATCTCTTTTGAATTCTCCGGATTCAATACCCGCCACGATAAACTCCATCATACAGTTCTGCCATGCCTTACTGGCACTTGCGGCTCTCTCTTTGAGTAAACTATTCGTATCATCTGCTTCTGTGGCCGTATTTAAAATAGGACTTCCACCCAGTATAAAATCATCTTCGTACAAAGCTTTATAAACTTTTGCATATACCAGGATCTTATCGTGATAACTATTCGCTACAAGCATTTGATCCCTGATAGCCTTACATAACTTTGATAAGTTATAATCAAACACTGCCAGCGCCATCACTTCCTTATTCTCAAAATTACCGTATATACCTCCCCTGGATAAACCTGTAATTATTTCTACATCGGCCATGGTTGTACCTGCATATCCTCTTTTGTTAAAAATTTCAGCCATACGTTCTATGATGAAATTTTTCGTGCGCTCAGATTTGGTCATTTAATGTAGTATTAAAATGAAAAATTATTCGGGGCTCACCTCTTTTGTATGTGCATTCGCACAATAGCATTCCAGCTCCCTTTTAAAACCCCTGATAATTACCTGCATGGGTCGTACAGAGTTCTTAACACGACAAATAATATTGGCGCCTTCTATTGCCGTAAACATCTTCATCGCATATTCTTCCGGTATAAGGGACGCTGAAAATTCGCCTGAACGGATACCTTCTTCCAGCAGGCCCGTTAACAGGTCTACCTGGTTATCGATATGCTTTTTTACTTTTTTATTCACTGCGGGAAGGGTGTCATCTACTTCTGTAGAAAGATTCGCAATGGGACATCCACCATCAAATAAAGTCTTTAACGGGTTTTTCGCCATGTCCATAAAAGCGAAAATTTTATCTTTCGCCGTATGCTGTTTGTCGAGTACCTGATCCCGGTTTTCAGTCGACATCTGCAAAAGGTAATCCACACAGGAAGCAGCCAGATCTTCCTTCGTCTCAAAATGACTGTACAGGCATCCTCTTGTAACCTTGGCTGAATGCAATACCTCCTCTACAGAAGTAGCAGCAATTCCTTTAACATTAAATATCGGAGCCGCTTTTTCAATAATACACTGCCGGGTCTTTTCTCCTTTACTCATATCCTAAGTTTTAGACAATACAAATATATACCAATTTGTCGGTTTTTTGACATAGACGATAAAACTATAAAACAGTCAACATTGTCTGTTTTTACAATACATCGAAAAATGTCGATAAATTAATAATAGCATAATTATCAATTGATTAAGCAGATTTTAGACCAATATGTCGGTTCTTTTTCTTTGTAGAATATACAAGTATGTATAGTTTTGTTGTCTCGTTTAATAATTGGTTTATGAACAGGAAACAAACAACACTGACTAATTATTACACCTCCCTAAACAAAATTAAATTTATCATGAAAAGTATCTTTCTGGCAGTTATCGCTGTTGCATTATACAGTTGTTCATCCAACCCTCAAACAGTATCTGCACCACCGCCAACGTTACCAGTCCTCAGTATTACTTCAGGAACAGTGACCACCTACAAGGAATACCCGGCTTCTATAGAAGGCGTGGATAACGTGGAAATCCGTCCGCAGGTAAGCGGAACATTAGCAGAAGTATTAGTGGATGAAGGCGCCTTTGTACAGGCAGGACAATCCTTATTCAGAATCAATGAGCAGCCCTTCAGAGCTGCGTTAAACAATGCCCTGGCCAGTTTACATGCTGCAGAAGGGGCTATGGCCAATGCTAATCTTGAAGTAGAAAAGCTGACGCCGCTGGTACAAAACAAAATCGTATCAGAGTTCCAGTTGAAATCAGCTAAAGCAGCCGTGGAAGTAGCTAAAGCAAATATAGAACAGGCCAAAGCCTCTATTTCAACCGCACAGATCAACCTGGGATACACTTTGATCAAAGCGCCTGTGAGTGGCTATATCAGCAGGCTCGAAAAAAAGAAAGGCAGCCTGGTAGGCCCTGCAGATGCAGAAGCGCTCACCAGACTCTCTGATGTACATAATGTACATGTGTATTTCTCCCTGGCAGAAAACGACTTTGTCAGCTTTAAAGAACAATATCCCGGTGAAACCATCAACGATAAATTAAAACAACTGCCTGCAGTGTCCCTGTTACTGGGTGATAACACCGTTTATCCGCTGCAAGGTAAAATAGATATTATCGACGGACAGTTTGACAAAAATACCGGCGCTATTACTGTAAGAGCCAATTTCCCTAATCCGAAGGGATTACTTCGTTCCGGCAACACCGGTAAAATACAGTTAAGCCTTTTTCACAAAGATGCATTACTGGTACCTCAGTCAGCTACTACGGAAATGCAGGACAAGATATTCGTATTTACGCTGGCAGACAGCAATAAGGTGACAAAACAGCCCATTACCATCAGTGGCAGATCAGGAACTGATTATGTAGTTAAAGATGGATTAAAAGTGGGGGATCAGATCATTACAGATGGCCTTGGAAGTTTACAGGAAGGTATGGTCATCCATCCTGAAAGTGCAAAGAAATTGTCGGCCTTAAAAAAATAATCATGCTTAAGACATTTATAAATAAACCAGTACTGGCAACAGTTATCTCTATCATACTGGTGATACTTGGCGTTCTTGGATTACTCAAATTACCGCTACAACAATTCCCTGATATTGCGCCGCCATGTGTTGTAGTGAATGCAGTTTATCCGGGCGCGAACGCGGAAACTATTATCCGCTCCGTGGCCCCGTCTCTGGAAGAAGCGATCAATGGCGTGGAAAACATCACGTACATGAGTTCTATCGCCAGTAATGACGGTACGCTTGCCATCAGTGTGTTTTTCAAACTGGGTACTAACCCCGATCAGGCAGCCGTGAATGTACAGAACCGTGTGAGCCAGGCTACCAGCCAGCTTCCGCCCGAAGTAGTACAACAGGGTATCATCACGTCCAAACAACAGAACGGCATTGTGATGGGTACCGGTATCTATACCGACGATGAGACAAAATATGATGAGAAATTCCTGAGCAATTATACTTCCATCAACCTGATCCCTGATATTAAACGTATCCCGGGTGTAGGCTCTGCCGTTATATTCGGCGGCGCAAAAGATTACTCGATGAGGGTATGGTTAAAACCTGCCCAGATGGAGACTTACCATGTTACACCCGCAGAAGTTAGTGCGGCCATACAGGATAAGAGTCTGGAAGCAGCTCCGGGCCGGTTGGGCGACAGAAGTAACGAGGCATTTGAATATGTGATCAAATACAAAGGGAAGCTGAATAAACCGGAAGACTATGAGAACATCGCTATCCGGTCTAATGCAGACGGTTCCGTGCTACGGTTAAAGGATGTAGCGAGAATAGAATTCGGATCCTATAATTATGCCACCAAACAAAGGATCAACGGACATGTGGGTATTGCAATGCCTATCGTACAACTGGCAGGGTCCAATTCCAATGAAGTTCAGATCGCGGTAAATGCATTCATGGAAAAGGCATCGAAGAAATTCCCTGCAGGTATCCATTATCTCACTTTCTACAGTACAAAGAAATCTCTGGATGCTTCTATTGAACAGGTAGTGCATACACTGATAGAAGCATTTATCCTGGTATTCCTCGTGGTGTTTATATTCCTGCAGGATTTACGGTCAACCCTGATCCCTGCAATTGCCGTTCCCGTTGCCATTATCGGTACTTTCTTCTTCATGTATGTCTTTGGGTTTACGATCAACCTGCTGACCTTATTCGCACTGGTACTCTCTATTGGTATTGTGGTAGATGATGCGATAGTGGTGGTGGAGGCCGTCCATGCCAAAATGGAACATAAAAAGCTGCCACCACACGAAGCGACGTTGCAGGCGATGCATGAAATAACAGGTGCGATCATATCCATTACACTTGTCATGGCGGCTGTATTTTTACCGGTAGGGTTTATGGATGGTTCCACTGGTTTATTCTACAGACAGTTTGCCTTTACCATGTCTATTGCGATCGTGATCTCTGCGTTGAATGCATTAACGTTAAGTCCTGCGCTGGCGGCTTTATTCCTGAAGAATCATCATACGGCAGAAGGGGCAGAAAAGACGTTTAAAGCAAGGTTCTTTGCCGGTTTTAATGCAGGGTTTAGTGGTCTTACAAACAGGTATGTTGGGTTGATCAAATTCTTACTGGCCAGAAAGTGGATAGCTATTGCCGGATTAACGATAGTAGTGATAGCCACGGTATGGATGGTAAAAAAGACACCTACAGGATTTATCCCTAATGAGGACCAGGGTTTCATTGCGATAGCCGTGAATACGCCTTCTGCTACTTCTTTAAAACATACGGCAGAAGTGATGTTACAGGCAGAGAAAAAGCTACAGAGCATGGAAGTTACCGGTTATGTGATGAACTTTCCGGGTTTCAGTTTGCTGACAGCTTCTGCCAGTCCATCTGCAGGTGTAATGTTCATGACATTAAAAGATGCTAAAGACAGAGGGAAGGTAAAGGAGATCACACAGCTGATAGCACAGACACAAAACGCCTTAAATGAAATAAAGGGAGCTACTTTCTTTGCTTTCAGTTTTCCAACCGTACCCGGTTTCAGTAATGTGGAAGCGCTGAGTCTTGTATTACAGGACAGGTCAAGTGGCAAACTGGATAAATTCTCCGCTGATGCCAATACCTTCATTGGGAAATTAAACAAGCTGCCATCTGTTGGTATGGCGTTTACCACTTTCAAAGCGGATTATCCGCAATACCAGATAGATGTAGATGATGATAAGGCAGACCAATTGGGCGTAAGTGTAAAAGACATCTTACAAACGATGCAGTCTTATTTTGGTACGGCACAGGTGTCTGACTTCAACCGGTTCGGTAAATATTATAAGGTTGTACTGGCAGCAGATTCCGCTGATAAAACAACACCGGAAGCCCTGAACAGTGTGTATGTGAAAAATAAAACAGGGCAGATGGTGCCACTGAATTCAGTAGTAAAACTCAACCGCGTATTTGGATCAGAAACAGCATCCCGTTATAATCTCTTTAACTCCATCGACCTGAATATCATCCCAAAACCAGGACATAGTTCAGGAGAAACCATAGAAGCTATCAGGCAGTTGGCAGCTAAAGAATTGCCCGCTGATTATAACTATGAGTTCTCTGGTCAGACGAGGGAAGAAATTTCATCCAGCGGACAATCTACGGTCATATTTATTCTCTGTCTTGTATTTGTCTACTTCCTGCTTGCAGCCCAGTATGAAAGTTATATCCTGCCACTGGCGGTTATATTAACGATACCAACAGGCATATTCGGCGTATTTGCGCTGATAGGATTAAAGGGGATTGAAAACAACATCTATGTACAGGTAGCGCTGGTAATGCTGATAGGCTTACTTGCCAAGAATGCTATCCTGATAGTAGAATTTGCAGTACAGCGCAGAAGAGCAGGTAAAACACTGATAGAATCCGCACTGGAAGCCTCCAGGTTAAGATTAAGACCCATCATCATGACTTCCCTCGCATTCGTCTTCGGTTTATTCCCGCTGAGTATTGCTACAGGACCCGCTGCACAGGGTAATCATTCCATCAGTTTTGCTGCTGCGGGTGGTATGATCTCAGGCGTATTCCTGGGGTTAGTTATCATACCGGTACTGTTTGTCATTTTCCAGGCATTACAGGAAAAAATAAGCAGGAAACCACAATTAACACTAGCTCATTCATGAAAAATATAAGTACATACCTGATCATCCTGTTATTAGCAGCCTGTAAGGTCTCAAAAGATGTAAAAACACCGGAAGGGGCAGTACCTGCTACCTACCGCGATACCCCGGCAGATACGGCCGGTATCGGAAAGATGCCCTGGGCCTCTTTCTTTAATGACCCGGAATTAAATACGCTGATAGCCACTGCGATTGAACATAATAACGATTTGCAGATAGCGGTGAAAGATATAGAAGCAGCGGAATTAACACTGCGCCAGGCTAAACTGGGTAATGTACCTGCTGTTGGTTTACAGGCAACCTCCGGTATCAGCCGTTACTCGGATAACAGTTTAAACGGAGCGACTATCAGTCAGTTCCTGTCTTCCTCTCATGTAGAGGATTATACCCTGGCAGTGTCTTTATCCTGGGAAGCCGATTTATGGGGCAAAATCAGAAGCAGGAAGGCGTCTGCTCTTGCTGCCTATTTACAGACGAACGAGGCCCGTAAGGCCATTCAAACGCGCATTGTAAGCGATGTAGCAAAAGGGTATTACAACCTGCTGATGCTGGACGCACAATTGTCTACAGCCAGGCAGAATGTGTTACTCAACGATAGTACGCTGAATATCATTCAATTGCAGTATCAATCCGGGCAGGTGACTTTACTCGCGGTGCAGCAGGCGCAGGCCCAGAAGCTGACCGCGGCGGCGCTTGTCCCTCAGTTCGAACAACTGATCTCTATACAGGAAAATGCGATCAGCATTTTAAGTGGTATCAATCCTTCTGCGGTCCACCGCCAGAAAGACCTGGCTTCTGTGCCCGTTTCAGAGAAGCTCAATGCAGGGATACCTGCTGATCTGTTAGCCCTCAGACCAGATGTGAGACTGGCAGAACTTGCCCTGCAGAAAGCGAATGCAGAAGTGGGGTATGCAAAGGCAAACATGTACCCTTCACTGGCCATTACGGCACAGGGCGGGTTGGATGCAGTGAAATTGAGTAACTGGTTTACGATACCTGCATCCCTGTTTGGTATTGCAGCAGGTAGTTTAACGCAGCCGCTTTTTCAGCAGAAGAAGTTAAGCACGCTTTACGAGGTAGCTAAAGTGAGAAGAGAACAAACGGTGATCAGTTTCCGTCAGTCGGTTTTAGTAGCCGCAGGCGAAGTAGCAGATAACCTGGTGAAGATAGACAAGCTTCAGCAACAGCAGGCTTTTACAGCCGAAAGGGTGAGTACATTAAAACAGGCGATACAGAATGCACAGCAGTTGTTTGGGAACGGAATGGCCACTTACCTGGAAGTGATTACCGCACAGGCGAATGTGCTGCAAAGCGAACTCGAATTAGCCGGTATTAAAAAAGCACAACTGGATGCGGGAGTTGATCTCTACCGCGCCGTAGGCGGTGGATGGCAATAACATTTATTAATATTTAAATAAACAAAAATGTCAACATTAAATGGAAAAGTAGCCCTGGTAACAGGCGGTAGTCGGGGAATAGGTGCAGCAATCGTAAAGAAGCTGGCACAGGAAGGAGCCAATGTAGCATTTACCTATATCAGCTCTGCAGACAAAGCCAACGCTCTTGTGGCCCAGGTAGAAAAAAACGGTACTAAAGCATTAGCTATACAGGCAGATAACGCCGATCCGAAAGCGATTAATGATGCCGTGAACAAAACAGTATCCACCTTTGGAAAACTGGATATCCTGGTAAACAATGCAGCCGTTTTCATTGCAGGCTCCCTTGATCAGGCAGATGAGATGGCTGATCAGTACAACAGGCAATCAGATATCAACATCAGGGCTATCCCTGCGGCCGTGCGTGCTGCTTCTAAAGTGATCTCTGATGGTGGCAGGATTATAATCATTGGCTCCGTGGTAGCGTCTGCCGTGGGTTTACCCACATTGACAGAATATGCTGCTACAAAGGCTGCTGCCGGTGCCTATGGCAGAGGGTATGCATGGGACCTGGGCCACAGGAATATTACCGTGAATACGGTACATCCCGGCCCTATAAACACAGACATGAACCCTGATGAAGGTGAATTTGCTGACATCCTGAAAGCCAAAACAGCGCTTAAACGCTATGGTACGGCGGAAGAAGTAGCAGGAGTGGTAAGCTTCCTGGCAGGACCAGATGCTGGTTATATTACCGGTGCTTCCATTAATGTAGATGGGGGAATACTAGCATAAAAGCTATATCCCAGGAATTGAACGGCTCTTGAACAGGATTATCCTCCGTTTATCCTCCGTTAAAAGACGGAGGATAAACGGAGGATAATCCTGTTCAATGCCTGTTTTATTCCTTTTCCGGACAGGATAGATTAGGTTGGAAGATGTATTTGCTCCTAAATACACTACATCTGACTGTTTAGTTCTCTGATGTAGCTTTGGAACATAGGTTCAGGATTTGTTTTTCAATTTAACTTCACCTGATATTCACGTCAGATAAGGTGTATTTATTGAGCAAAAACATCTGGCGCGAAGATTATGCAATCAGACTGATTCACTACCCAAATTCAGCCAAAGAGCATCTGCACAAAAGATAGGTATCCCCCTTTTAAATAAAAAAGTTTTGTCCTCATTATTCTCTCAACCTCTTGATCTCTTCTATGAACAAAGGGAAAACATCTACCAAAATGCATTATAAAAAAACATGAAATGTTAATATTTTTAGCATTCTTGCTTATGTTTTCATCCTGTCTTAGATTGAGACGAAATGAGGATCACCAAATTGCTACAAAAGACTGTTATATTGATGGTATTGGTCTTGCTACGCCTCGTAGCTGCCGGACAGGTACAAATTAGCGGTACTGTATATGAACGCTCCGCCAAATACGGAATGGCCGGCGTAAGCGTAAGAGGCTCTTCCGGCGCTGGCGCCGTTACCGATTCCGCCGGGCATTACAGCATCAGGTTACCTTATACCGATTCCCTCAGCTTTTCCTACCAGGGAAAGGCGACCATGAAGTTCCCGGTAAAGGAAATTCCTGCTAACAGGCCGTTTGATATGAGTCTTCACGTAGATATCAAGGTATTACCTACCGTTGTAGTACTGCAAAACGACTATAAAGAGGATTCCATCGCTAACCGGGAAGAATACAAAAAAGTGTTCAACTATGCCCCGGATTTCCTGGCAAATGCCAGCAATGGGGCGGGAGCAGGTGTCAACCTCGATCTGCTGCTCAGTATAAGAAAGATGAAGAGAATGGAAGCTTTCAGACAAAAACTGGAGCAAGATGAGCGGGATAAATATGTGACTCACCGGTTTAATAAGGCACTGGTAAAGAAGATAACAGGATTACAGCCACCTGCCCTCGATACATTTATGCAGCAATACAGACCTACCTACGAGATGTTGCAAAGCTTTGAAACCGACTACGAATACTATTTATACATCAAAGACTGGTCGACCTACTTTTCTTCAAGATGGAAAAGGGACCATCCTGTACAGGATTAAATTAATTCAACGGAATACCAAACCAGGTATACTTCGTAAACATTCCTCTGCGACCTGCTTTAATCTTCGCGCCAGATGTTGTTGATCATAAATACACCTTATCTGACGTGAATATTAGGTGAAGTTAAATTGAAAAACAGATCCTGAACCCATATTCCAAAGCTAAATCAGAGAACTAAACAGTCAGATGCAGTGTATTTATGATCAACAACATCTGGTATAATATTCAAACTGAGGTACTACCAAAAATGATACTATGGCTTTTCCTCTTTTGATAACCCCGGAAACACAAAAAGGCGCATAATCAGCATACCCAATCCAACCCCGCTAAAGAAAACGATCACCACTACGGATAAGCTAATAGGTTTGCAACCGTCAGGGTCGTCTGTAACGCCTAACCAGGGAACATGCTTACTCAGGAACACAGTCGCTACCGCACAGAAGAAAGTGAATAATAACAACCCGATAAACAACCACAGTAATCTTTTCCGCAGCATTGGGGTAAGCCTTTGCATACGTACCTGGTAAGCATAAAAAAGTCCTGCGGCAATGGTTATCAGTGTAAAGAAGATGGTGATCCATGTCACGTAATCATCACTCTTGTACTCATCGGATTTTACACTGCATGGATTTCTGGACAAACGTATAATAGCGTCCCTCTCTATGTGAAACCGTCTTACGATTCTTTCCCAAAAAGTAAGGGGAGGAGCGGGTTGATCTACTAACGGAACCGTATCTATGAAAGTAGTATCTATACTGATAAATTTGTCTGCCAGTCCTTCCCATAGTTCCGAATACCCATCATCTGCTCCCAGTGGCCAGATGGCCACACCGCCTAATCCCTGTCCCTTGATATAATCATATTTGATATCCAGGGTAGTGGCATCATCGAACCAGATCTGTGAGGAGACCTCTCCATTGTCTTTCTTTTCTTCCAGGATAGCTGCAGCAGCTACTTCATCATAAAATACAGCGGTATCGGAAGGAAAACGTTTTTTAATATCATTATAGGAGATAGTACCACCATAAGAATTCGCAACGCCGTTACGGCCCACCTTCCAGATAGTACCCTGGTAAGATAAAAGTGCGATAAATTTCCTGGGGGCAATATTCAGGTTCAGATACCGGGCGATGACCGGTTGCAATGCCCTTGCAGCATTTCCTTTTAATGGGGCAGTAGCTCCTGCGGTCTTTTTATCCGGCTGGGTAAAGTCGATAATGAAATGGTCTACCAGGGTATCCATAGCACGCAGATCATACGCCAGTTCATTATCATTGGAAGGTATAGTCACCGATATCTGGTAGCGCCGGTTATTATCTCTGCGGAGATAATGTACCATCAGGGAAACAAAGCGGGTGAAGGCTTCTCTGTCGTGATGAGGGAGCTCCCCGAACCAGATATTGATGCCGCCCACATTATGCTGTTGCATGACAGGCAACAGGGAATCAATATATAATAACTGAGCCGGTTCGTGGTCCAGCAGGTTACCTGGATTATACAGGGTAAAGGTGGTGTTACAGTTAGCCTGCTGGGCAGCTGCCAATACTTTTAACGCAGCAGGGTCGTACATCTTTTTAATCTGACCGGTAGTACCATCTGCTGTTAATCCGTAAAAGGACAGGGTACTTAACGCTGCAAAGTTGTAGTTGAGATATTTATCGCCCATCCAGAAGGGATGGATGCCGGTCACCGAAGCACTATCCCCCAGGTGAAGGATATACCTACGTCCAACGTTTTCGCTTATACGTAAGGTATCGATCTGCCCGGGTGGTCTGTTAAAAAAGGCCTGTATCCTTTTTAGTTTCTCCTGTCTTGCCGTATCATTGGTTTCGTCCTTCTCTTTATCTTTTTGCTGGAGGATGGGAATGATCTTACTGACCAGCGCATTGAACTCACTTTCCGAAATACTTTTATTTTCAGAAGGGGCAGGAGGAACTACATCTACACTATCATCTGCATGTATGGAAATCGCGTGTATAAGTGACCGTAATGAATCGAAATGCTGGTTTTCCTGCCGGGATAATTCTTCATTCAGGTGAGCAATGTCTTTTGCGGTCACGATCATAGAGTCTGCAAAGACCCCGTTAATGATGGTAACGATACGTTCTTTTTGTTTGGCACGTACATTAGCCCTGAATTGCAGGGCTGTTATTATCTTCTTTAGCAATTTTGTTTTAACAGCAGTATCCTTAGGCATTTTGAGCTTAGGCGCCTGGAAAGAAACCGGCGTTGCTGTACAAATACTTGTACATATAAATAAAGCAATAAGCAATAAATAACCTCTAAGGTAGGGATGCATAAGAGTAATAAGTTGTGCTGTTCGAATAGCAATAGTAGTAATTAGTTACAAAAAATATAGAATTAAATTTTCTAATAAAAAATTTGAATAATTTCATTTAACCACTATATTGTGGGCAGATTTAGAGACACAAGGACAATATCCCGTAATTAAAAAAACACTATTTACCAATAGCTTCATACCTTATGTAAAGATTTAACATAGAGCCCTAGAGATAACTAACTACAAGAAGATTTATACACACCATGGTATTAAAACAACGCCGGTAAAGCAACTGGTAAGGCATTTTATGCTTTATTGCTGCCACACTGCTCATGCTTTTATCTTAAATGATCTACGAAACCCTTGCCTGCATCACTGAAGAGATTAACAAACATTTCAGCAGGCAGCTGCACATTAATGAAGAGAAGGTCGTACTGTCTGGTATCATTAACCAGGACGGTACTGTTGCCATTCAGGGAGAGAACAAAGTGCTGGTTACGCTTATCAACATTGAAAAAGAAGCATTAGGAAAAGTAGGAGCAGGTCGCTTTTCAGGTAATACAATGCCGCCGGTGTGCATCAATCTCTATATCTTGTTCTCTGCTTACTTCAGCAGTAATAACTATCCTGAAGCCCTGCGCTTCATTTCTTTTATTATTGCTTATTTCCAGTCTGGCAGTGTACTCACACAAGCCAATACGCCATCACTTGATTCCCGGATCGATAAACTGACGTTTGAAATGGAAAGCATGGGCACTGAAAAGATGAATAATATCTGGGCTACGCTTGGCGCCAAATACATGCCATCGGTGGTGTATAAAATGCGCATGCTTACGTTTGACGAAAGTATTATCAAAGAATACAGACCTATTGTGAGGGCTTCTTCTGCTGATAATACCCCTTTATAAAGTATACAAAAAATGGGACATGATACTTTGACGGCCGTTTACTTCCGTCATGTATTTTTTGCTGAAAGAACATTTGATCGCATTGCCGTAAAAGTGCCGTCACAGACTGCTATGGACATGCGCCGCCATTCATTGTTACTGCGTCAGCAAGCCAATGGTTTCCTGCTGCTGTTTGATACGGATGTATGCGACAGGCAGGAACTGCTGCGTGAAAAACTGACGCTGACATTCGATCTGAACATGGAAGATCCCTTATTTTATAACTATACTGATTTCAGCCAGGTGGACATCAGGAAAAGTTTTTTGTTGTTTGGCAACAGTCAGCCACACACTGCCGGTACATTACATCATGAAGCGTTAGTTTCGGGTGCAGATGTATATCATCTGAAACCGACGGACAGGTTTTTCATTAAACCTTTTGGCCGTATTGTACTGGAGTTAACACCCGATCTGGAAACAGGCTATGAAATAAGGTTTGCATCAAGGGCCATACGGTGGCGCTATTTCCTGATGAGTGAGAACCTGACATCCCTCTCAGAACCTGCCATCATAGATGCCACAGGCAAAGTACAGTTCGGACCACCTGTACCCGTCGACCTGCCAGGAAAGACAGGCTTGTATATGTTTACATCCGATATCCCTCTTGAACTAACACTTAAAAATAAATATACGTTTCAACTTGTAGATAATTCCAAAGTCGTTATTTCCGCGTTACCAACGCCGGATATCAGCAGGATATCTACGGCTGTCACAGGCAATTCAGAACTATTCTCAGAAATCTTTTTATACTAATTACTAAACTGTATAGCTATGGCTTCAACACTTATGACTCCCGGCGTTTATATAGAGGAAAAAAACGCCTTCCCCAGTTCAGTGGTCGCCGTGGAAACAGCGGTCCCCGTTTTTATCGGCTATACTGAAAAAGCTGAAAGATTCGGAAAACCCTTGTCACACAAGCCCACCCGCATCACTTCCTTTGCCGAATTCCTGGAGAATTTCGGTGGTGCATTTCACCCCAAATTCACTGTTACAGATGCTGCTGCTACTGATGCAAAAGCAGAAATGTTCAAGGTGGATGGTAAAGACAAAATACTGAAGATCAAGGACGGTCATAAGCTGTTCCTGTTCAACAGTGTACGTTTGTTTTATGCCAATGGTGGTAGCAACTGCTACATCCTGTCTGTAGATACCTATGAAGGTAAACCGGATGGTATCGTTGCCAGTGCAGAAGACTTTGTTGGTTCTGCGGATGGGGTTAAACCCAATGTGTTCACTATCCTGGAAAAGGAATTTGAACCTACCCTGATCGTCATCCCTGATGTGATCGCACTCGGTAAAGACGCCTATGCGGTATATACCCAGGTGTTGAACCATTGTGCTAAAACACAGAGCCGTTTCGGGATCTTCGACCTGGAGCAGCAGTCTTCCACACAAACTACAGACACTGTAGTGGCCGACTTCCGTACGGCTATAGGTACTACTTCCCTGAACTATGGCGCTGCTTATTATCCGTGGTTAAAAACGGCGATAGTACAGCCAAGTGAAGTGAGCTTTGAAAACCTGGATGCAGACCTGGCTACCTTGTTAACAGATGACACAGCAACGAAGATCATTACAGCGTACAAGGCAATTGCCACTCCCGATGCCAATGATAAAAAGAACTTCCACCAATCACTGAAGGCGGCTAGTCCTATTTATTCTACTATCATCGAAGAAGTACGTTCTAAAATAAATGACTTACCCCCAAGTGGCGCCATCGCAGGATTGTACACACTGGTGGATAGCAGTCGCGGTGTATGGAAATCTCCCGCCAACGTATCTATCAACATGGTAAATGCGCCCGCTGTCAACATTTCTCACGATGAGCAGAAACAGCTGAACGTGGATGTAATGGCAGGTAAATCTATCAATGTGATCAGACCTTTCCCCGGTATCGGTACCCTGGTATGGGGTGGCAGAACACTGGACGGTAATAGCCTCGACTGGTGTTATGTAAACGTACGCCGTACGCTGATCATGCTGGAGCAATCCATCAAGCTGGCTACACGTGCTTATGTATTTGAGCCAAACGACAGCACTACCTGGGTAACGGTAAAAAGCATGATCGATAACTTCCTCAATAACCTGTGGAAACAAGGTGCGCTGGCAGGTGCCGCCCCTGAGCAGGCGTATGATGTGCAGATCGGTTTAGGCGCTACCATGACCCCACAGGACATCCTGGAAGGAAAAATGCTGATCTCTGTGAAGGTAGCGGTAGTACGCCCTGCAGAGTTCATCGTCATCACGTTCCAGCAGATGATGCAACAATCTTAATTTAACACTATTATAGACCCTTAAAATTTAAAATTATGCCAGATGACGGAGCAAGCCAGTCACAAACGGTATGGCCACTAGTTAAGTTCTCATTCAAAGTAATGTGGGATGGTGCTGAGCTGATATTCCAGGAAGTAACCGGTTTATCATCAGAAACACAGGTGATCGAATACCGTGGCGGCAGCAGCCCGGTATATTCAACGGTTAAAATGCCCGGCATTCAGAAGTTCTCCAATATTACACTCAAGAAGGGCATCTTTAAAGGAGATAAAGCCCTGTGGGAGAAATACGGCGGCATCAAAATGAATACCTACAAACGTTCTACCATCGTAATCAGTTTACTGGACGAATCTCAGGGCATTGCCATGAGCTGGACCCTGAAGAATGCGTTCCCTTCCAAAATCACGGTAACAGATATGAAGTCTGATGCAAATGAAGTGGCTGTGGAAACCATGGAACTGGCTCACGAAGGTCTGACTCAAAGTTAATATCTATGGACGCACTGGGTAATTATTTTCCACCACTTGGATTTTATTTCAAAGTAATTATTTCAGGCGTTTCAGGTGAACAGGAAGGCAGCTTCATGGAAGTGAGCGGCATTTCCGTTAGTATCACACCAGATGATAAGCAGGAAGGAGGGGAGAACCGGTTTCCACACCGGTTCCCCAACCCTCCTAAATATAAGAACCTGTCACTGAAACGCGGTATGGTGGTGGGCTCCGGCCTCATCTCATGGGCACAGACCAGCCTTACTTCGTTTACATTTACCCCTAAAACAGTGGAAGTGCTTCTGCTGAATGATCAGGGGCAGCCTATTTCCGTATGGGTATTCAGCAATGCATATCCGGTAAAACTGGAAATGTCTGGTTTGAAATCAATGAAAGAAGGAGAGATTATGGTGGAAACACTGGAACTGGCATACAGTTTCTTTGAGCAAAAAATGTAGTACTTATGCCACTTGAGATCCGTGAACTGGTGATCAAAGTCACTATTGAAAGCAATACAACGCAGCGCACACAAATGCCTGATGAAAATTATTTGCAGGCATTAAAAGCCAGCATAGTAAAAGAATGTATGGAAAACATCCTGCAAAGGATAGATAATACTGATGAGCGATAATATATGGGAGAGCTTGTTAAATTACTGATCGAGGCCTACAAGGACAGCGCCTGTACCAAACAACTGCTGGGATCTATCAAAGCAATGATGAATCCCTCTACGTATTCGAAAACATACGCTGTAAAATATAATACTTCCAAAGAGAAGGACAGGAGTGGTGTGACCCAGATCTTTAGCGGTATGGAGCCAACAAACTTCACACTGGACCTGCTGGTGGATGGTACCGGTATCATACCCATCCCCGACAGCCTGACAGTAGATGCCTACATCGCCAAACTGAGAGGTCTTGTCTATAACTTTCAGGGTACTATGCACCGCCCCAATTACCTGAAGGTGACCTGGGGATCGGTGGTATTTACCGGTGTATGTGAGAAGATCTCGGTAACGTATAAACTCTTTAATCCGGACGGCTCCGCACTTAGGGCAGAAGTGAAGATCGAATTTATAGAAACGAAGTCTTTTGTGACCAAAGTACTGGAAGCCCAGAAGAGTTCTCCCGATCTCACGCATGTTCGTACCGTGAAAGCCGGTGATACCCTGCCGTTGATGACTTACCGCATTTACGGCGACTCCTCTTATTACATGGAAGTGGCCAGGATCAATAGCCTAAGCAGCATCCATGCAATCAAACCAGGAGATCAGCTCTATTTTCCACCTTTAAAGAAAGCATAATGCCAGCACCGTCGCCGTTGAATATTGCAGATGCTACTTTAAGGCTTACAATTTTAGTAGAAGGCAATGCTATACAGGATAAATATCCCATTATATCAGTGGATATCACCCTTGAAGTAAACAAGATCTCCTATGCGGAAATCGTGTTTACAGATGGCACGGATGATCCTGCTGATGAGGGAGATACGGGAAAGTTACCAGGAAGTGACAGCACCGATTTCCTCCCCGGTAATGCCATCACCATCACAGCAGGTTATGGAGAGGATACAGAAGTCTCCATATTTAAAGGCGTAATCGTAAAACAGGCAGTCCGCATCAGCGGGGGTACCACTTTTCAACTGGTAGTGACCTGTAAACATTCCGCTGTAAAAATGACCTATAACAAACTTGAAAGCGAATTCACAGATGCTACGGATAGTGATATCATCACAAAAATAATTGGTACCTATGGCCTTACGGCTACGGTAGACAGTACCACCGGACAACAGGAACTGATGTTCCAGAAGTCGGCGACTGACTGGGACTTTATTCTGGCCCGTGCGGCGTTTAACGGTTATATCACCACCCTGGAGGATGATAAAGTAATTGTAGGCAAACCGGTATTGGACGCAGAGGCTGTATTGCGGGTTGCCTTAGGGGAATCCATTATCACGTTCAATGCAGAACTGAGTGCGGAAAAACAACCGCCGTCTTTAGAAGCGGCTGCCTGGGACCCGCAAACGCTGGCCCTTATCACTTCAAGCGCGGCAGAACCTACGGTGAATGAACAAGGTAATCTCAGTGCTAAAACCTTGTCGGGCAAACTGGACCAGAAAGCATTAAAGCTGATCTCCACAGCGCCGCTGCCGAAAGACCAGTTGAAGGCATGGGCAGATAGCAGCCTGCTTCGCCTGCGTATGGGCGCTATGAAAGGCCGTGTGTCTTTCATCGGTAATGCCTTACCCAAACCAGGGAAAATCATAGAACTGGCAGGGGTAGGTGCCCGCTTTAATGGTAGTGCCTTTGTAAGTGCTGTAAACCATAAAATGGATGATGGAGAGTGGACGACCACCGTCCGTTTTGGACTGAACGACAAACCCATTTTCGAAAAGGAACAGTTTTCCTATCCACCTGCCAACGGGCAGATGCCTGCTATACAGGGTTTGCAGATCGCGAAAGTGGTGAAGATATCTGAAGACCCGGGTTCTGAATACCGCATACAGGTGAAACCGGCGTCTAATGCAACCGATCAGAAAGGTATCTGGGCCAGGCTGGCCAGCTACTATGCTACGTCCACTGCCGGTGCAGTGTTTTGTCCGGAAGTAGGAGATGAGGTGATACTCGGTTTCCTGGAGAATGATCCCCGCTTCCCGGTAGTATTGGGCTCTTTATATAGTAAAAGCAATGTTCCTCCGGTTACACAGGCGGATGAGAAGAATAATATAAAAGCGATTTATACCCGCAGTAAATTGCAGATCAATTTTGATGATGATAAGAAGATCATCAAGATTACTACACCCGGAAATAATACGATTACATTAAGTGATGACGGTAAATCTATCGAGATAAAAGATCAGAATAGTAACAGCTTTAAAATGAGCGATAGCGGGATTACGATGGATAGTCCTAAAGATATCACCATTAAAGCTACCGGTAATATTAATATGGAAGCGACAGGTAAAGTGAGTGTGAAAGCTACACAAGACCTGGAACTGACCGGCATGAATATAAAACAGACTGCCCAGATGGCTTTAACAGCAAAAGGCACCGCCTCTGCTGAATTATCTGCATCGGGGCAGACAGTGATCAAAGGAGGAATAGTAATGATCAATTAAAACGATAAAACTATGGGAGCACCAGCAGCAAGATTAACGGATATGCATGTATGTCCGATGCTAGATCCGGGAATACCCCCTATACCACATGTAGGCGGACCGGTTATTGGTCCGGGTGCACCTACTGTTTTAATAGGCAAATTACCAGCCGCTGTAATGGGAGATATGTGTGTATGTGTAGGTCCGCCGGATAGTATCGTCAAAGGATCGGCCACTGTGATGATAGGAGGTAAACCGGCAGCACGAATGGGAGATACCACCGCACATGGTGGCAATATTGCATTAGGTTGCCCCACCGTATTAATAGGAGGATAAATTAACAGATGGAAATAAATTCATTCCTGGGAACCGGCTGGAGTTTTCCTCCGGCATTTACCAAAGTAGGTAACACCGCCCTGCTATCTGAAAGTATAGCAGACATAGAGGAAAGCATCCGCATCATCCTGGGGACCATCCCTGGAGAACGTATTATGCAACCTGATTTCGGCTGCGATCTGAAAAAGCTGGTATTTGAAAAAGTAGATTCTATTCTCATCAGTGAACTGAATCACATCATTTACCATGCACTGCTGAATTATGAACCAAGGATCAACCTCATTGATGTGGCTTTACTCATGCAGGACGATTTACGCGGCATGATACACTTACAACTGAATTATACGATCATCATTACCAATACCCGTCATAATATGGTCTATCCTTTCTATTTCCTGGAAGGGACCAATATTTCGACACCAAACATACTGCCATACAGTGAGGCGACATGAAGACTTTCTTTGATCATACGCGGGATGGGGTAAGCCAGTCGGAACGACGACTGGATACATTAATGCCTGCTAATCTGAGAATAGATGAGCGGACACAGGATGATCTTTTGCTTTTTTTATCAGAGATAGCAGGACAGTTTAATTTCTATAATCTATATAACGACAAAGAAGGCGACTGGAGAGAGTTTTTCTCGGCAGATCTGCAGATAGTTCTATTGACTATCTCCCGGCTCGATTTCACGCATTACCAGGATAAATACCTGCACATACAGGAGCAGTTGCAGATAGCAGAAAATGATGCGGACCTGCGTCCTGTACTCAGTATCTTCTTCAACATGATCTATGAGATAGCTTTGTTGCTGCAGGAGAAACTGAACCAGGTAAGAATAGCAGATCATAACCGGGAAACCGGTGAATATGATGAGCATATTTCGGAAAACCTTTCCGGATATGTATATCGCTTATTAATTTACGAAAAACAGGCTAGTCAGCTTTTCCATCATAAATTCGATTTACGCACATCACATACCGATAAATTACTAAAAGAATTATTCGAAGAGGCATACGAAAAATCAAAACAGGAAGATACAGAGAACATCTTCCTGGGGTATCAGTCGCTCAATGATATATATACTGCACTAAGGTCCCAGTTTTACCAGGTATCCAGCGCTGCCAAACAATATCTCGACAGGAAAACTACCCCTTTCCTTCATCAGCCACATATAGGGCTGATAAAAGCATTTACGGGGCTGTATGGTCATATGCAGCAGCATCTGAACCATTTTACCGAAAGACACCTGAATTACTATTACAGGAATGTACTGGGTATACAGTTAAGACCAGCCATACCAGACCAGGTACACCTGTGTATAGATGCCTTACCGCAAACACTGCCGGTTGTTATTCCGGAGGGTACCCTGTTCCCTGCAGGAAATACCAGCTTCCGTTTAACAAATGAACTGAGGCTCAGCCAGGCAAAGATCAAGGCTTTAAAGACCGTTTTCATCAGCGATTATAAGCAGATCTCCGCCCATAATCTGAGACAATCGGATATCATGGAAGCGCAGGTATATGCCGCTTCCCATGACGTACTGCCCGCAGCTGCTTATCTGCCGGAAAGCCAGCCCGTAAAAGCATGGGCGCTGGCAGGGGAAGACCAGCACGAACTACCGGATAACGAGCGCACGATGGAAGAGGCCAATTTGGGTTTCATCATTGCATCCCCGGTATTATATCTTACAGAAGGCAACAGAACGATCGTACTCTCTATCTACTTTGAAAGCATTTCCTTTGAACATATGCAGGCGTATATCCGGAATTATGCCAGCGTAAAAGAACGAAGGGAAGAAACGATACTAAATGAGTTGCTGGCCGCTGCCTTTATTATTTCCTATACAGGCGTAGCCGGATGGGAAGACATCCCCCGTCATACCGTGAAGATCGGGCTGGAAGCCACTAACAGATGCATTAATATCAACATTACACTTGAATCTGCAGCACCAGCTTTTAACATATATAGCCCACTGTTACATGGTGATAACTATGAAACCAAACAACCGCTGATAAGACTGTTATTAAACAATTTCAGTTTTCACAATGCTTTTTCTTTTATGCAATCGCTGATCGTAGAAAGGATTGCCATTAATGCCAATGTAAAAGAATTCAGGTCAGTAAGATTATATAACAACGTAGGCCCGTTAAGTGCAGAAAACCCTTTCCAGATATTCGGGCCGCAGCCTGTAGTAGGTACTTATCTGGATATAAGGAACAGCAATATCTTCAACCGCTATACGAAAGATTTTAATATAGATATAGAATGGCTGGACCTGCCCAATACAGAAAACGGATTTGATGCATATTACGCCGCTTATGGTGCAGGCATTACCAACAGCTCTTTCAAAATAAGTATCACGAATGGTTATATCAGACCGGATAAAGTGCTGTCGCTCTTTGAAACCTATCGGGACGCTGACGGAAGGATCTTTTTAAATAGCAGTACCAGCATAAAACAGGCAGACTTTCAGCAGTTATTATTCAACAACTTTCCATTACTGGCAAAGGAAGATTATAATGCGCAGACAGAAGGCATGGTAAGACTGGAACTGGCAGCCCCGAATGAAGCATTCGGGCAACGCCTGTATACACAGTTATTCCCTGAAGTAGTGACACATAATGCAGGCAGATGGGTAAAAAAACGTCCGCTGCCTAATATACCTTATACACCCATGGTAAAATCCATTACCCTGGATTATACACTGGAACAGGCAGAGATATTAAAGGCAGATAAAGAGAACAATGATGGAAATGGTATCCAGTTATTCCATCTTTATCCCTTTGGATTCAGACAGGCATATCCTGCTGCCGGATATGGCACGTTCTCCTTACTGCCACAGTTCGAAGGCCGTTCTAACCTTTATATAGGGTTTGATAACCTGCAACCGAATGATCAGATCTCTTTATTATTCCAACTGGAAGATAAACACTATACCCATACTACCGGCAACGTACTGGAGCTGCAATGGAATTACCTGCATAATGACAAATGGGTCCCCTTTGATAAAACACAGGTGATCGCTGATTCTACCCATCATTTCATCAGCAGTGGCATTATTAATTTAAAGATGCCTGTGATAAACAGTTATGGCAACACACGCCTGGACCCCACTTTACAGTGGATCAATTTATCGTCGGTATATTCCCTGGATACCCGCCCGATGGTAAAGGGTATCTTTATGAATGCAGGTATTGCCGGCAGGCAGATAGAAAATATAACTACCGTTACAAACATAGCTCCCTTAACAATAAAATCTGCACAGACAGAGATACGGGGAGTACAGAAAATCTGGCAGTTGTTCCCTTCTTTCGGGGGAAGATCTGCCGAAACAATGGAAGAATATTATGTACGTGTAAGTGAACGCTTACGCCATAAAAAACGACCGGTATTAGGCATAGATATCATACAACTGGTGCTGGAACAATTCCCCGAAATCTACATTGCCAAATGCATGGGCAATGATCCCGGGGTAAACTCGGACATGCTGGCCGAAACCGACCTTCAACTGGTAGTGGTACCTAAGATACAGAATAGTTTAATAGAGGAACCCCGCGCAGACCTTGCCGCATTATACCGCATTAAGGAATACCTGGAAGAGCTGCTGCCCGACTTCATGAAGATTGCGGTACATAATCCTGTGTATGAAAGAGTGAAGGTGATTTGTGATGTACATTTTGGTAACAGCCGCAGTAGCACAGATAACAATTATTACCTCAGCCTCCTGCAGGAAGATATCAGGAAATACCTGAACCCCTGGTTATTTGATGCTACCTCACAAGTGAAAATAGGGAGTGTATTATATAAATCAGAGATGATGAATTTTATCAAGAAGCTACCCTATGTTACCTATGTCACCGCATTTTCTATTGTCCATTTTTTCCGGGAGAAAGATCCGCTTACAGGAAATTATATCAACTGTATAAAGGATACGGCAGTAGAAGATATTGAGTTTATAGAAGGCTCTATGCCCGAATCGGTGCTGATCCCTGCTACCCATCACCTGATTACAGTGATAGATGAAAAGAAGTACCGCGATCCGCAGCCAATGGGTATAGACAGCGTCATAACAGGAGAGGAGATGATTATCGTTCATGACAGATCTGCTTCACATAAACAGGCAGATGCTAAAGCGGATGCGACCGGAGAAATGATCACCTTAACAATACATTCAAAATAAATAGTTATGGGAACTAAAAATAACCAGAAAATATTTGGTCGTGAAGAGTTGAAAGAACATTTTAAGAATGGCAGATTACCCACAGAACAACATTTTGCACATCTCATAGATTCTACTATCAATAAACAGGAAGACGGTTTTTCGAAAGATGAGGAGAATGGTATGTTGGTAGCTGCATTGGGTAATTCAAAAAGACTGGTATCTTTTTACAAAACCAATGACGACCTGAAACCTTTTTTCCTGATAGAAAAAGATGAAAGGGAAAAGGCAGCCTTGCGATTCCAGTCGTCTGCCTCTCCGGATGAAAATGACGATAAGAGTTTTTTCTTCCACACGGACGGTAGTATGGGAATCGGGAAGACATGCGATCCTGATCATGCACTGGATGTAAATGGTTTTGTAGGAATGGAGGGAAGAGTGGGTACGTACCTCTCCGGTACAGTAGAAGCAAACGGACACTGGCATTCTATTGTAAAAGGACTGAATAATTGCAGTGCCTTTGAAGTGATGGCAAGGACAGGGCTTAAAGGCTCGGGGAAGTTTGCGATCACACATGCAATAGCATTGACCGCGTTTGGCAAATCCAGGGGTAAGATACGCCATACTTCTGCTTACTACGGTTTCTGCTGGAACAGGATCCGTTTACGCTGGGTAGGCAGTACCCGTAATTATGATTTACAGATTCGCACAGGCAGTAATTATGGAACGGGTGTAGAGATCTATTATAAGATTACAAAGTTGTGGGATGATGACGCATTTATGCCACTGTCTTATCGTTATTAATTATGGCAAAGGAGCCGATACAGATTTCAAGGGATAAAGAAAGGAATATTACGCTGGATGCCGAAAGGCTTCGGGCCAGAGGATTGGCTATTATACAGGAATTATCCGGTCACGTATGGACGGATTATAACCTGCATGACCCTGGTGTAACAATGCTGGAACAGCTCTGTTATGCCATTACGGATCTGGCTTATAAAACTGATTTTCCTATAGAAGAAATACTGGCGGATGAAAGAGGTCAGATCAATCCGGTAGCACATTCTTTCTTTAATAAAGCGGAGATACTCAGTACAAGGCCCGTAACCGTCAAAGATTATTGTAAGCTGGTATTAGACCAGGTATCAGAGGTGGAGAATATCTGGATTGAAGCAGTATCCCCTGTGTATACGGCCGGTGCCAGTAAAGGTATTTACCGTGTAATGGTACAGCCCTGTGATACGCTTTCCGAAGGTCCGGACAAACTGATCGCAGACGTACGTAACTGCCTGTTACGCAACAGGAACCTGGGAGAGAATTTTGAAGAGATCATCGTATTAACGCCACAGCATATTTCCGTAAAAACGGAGATACTGGTAGATGGCCATCAGAATGTAAAAGAGACCGTTGCCTATATCTGTAACGCTATTGAACATGTTATCCATCCCCCCGTAAGATTTTTATCAGAAGCCGAATTATTAGTACTCGGTTATTCTACAGAAGATATTTATACCGGCCCTTTACCTGCCCGCGGTTTTATACCGGACAGTGATTTACAGAAGAGAGCCAGCCAGATAGACCCCGCAGATCTTGTAAAAGCTATTTCAATGATCTCCGGTGTGTTACAGGTGAAGTTCCTCTACATTAGTTCAGACGGGAGTGATTACTCCGGCAAGCCATTGCAGGTGCTGCCCGGGTATTATCCTTATATCAATATTGAGGATAACAAAAATGATATCGGTATTTACAGCGACCAGTTTGAACACTATGCCAAGGATGGTGTATTCTGGAATACCTATGAACGCATCAGGGAAGTAAAGAAAAGACATTATACAGGGCAGCAGCGCGGACTGGCAGATAACAGTCTGAAAGCGCCCTATCGCAATATATCCCAGTACTATTCATTACAGAATTATTTTCCGGGTATTTACGGAACAGGAGAAGAAGGTATTGCCGAAAGTGAGCCGGCAGTACGCAAAGCACAGGTGAAACAGTTGAAAGCATACCTGTTATTCTTTGAACAGTTACTGGCCAATTACCTGGCCCAGTTGGGGAATATGGAATCTTTCTTTGCCGCTGACGGCACGGCCACCTACTTCGCACAGGGATTGTTCGATGTACCAAGAGTAGCGCCGTTATTGCGCGACACGTATATGGAAGCGTTGACGAATGCGGTTGAAAGTCAGGTGACCTTTGAAGAGAGGAAGAATAAAATACTGGACCATTTATTGGCCAGGTTCAATATTACACTGATAAAATATCCGGTAACCTTATACGATAAGTTATATGGCGGAACGAATGTCATCAGATGGAAAGCGGATATCCTGCAACATTTGCCAACAGTGGCTTCCGGCAGGGTGCAATCGTTTAATTATTTAGATGATTTTGCCCAGAGCGGTATCGTATCCGGGTATCAGCAATGGCTGGGAAAACTGCTGCATATCAATAATAATAACGGTCAGCCATTAACGAATGTGTTTAAACAGGAGCATGTGGCGATGAAAGTAAACCCTTATGCACATACACCTGTAACAAAGGAGTTGCATATAGGTGGAGAGAAATTCCGGATGACAGATAATGTGCCCGATGATCAGCAGTATTTCTTTGGGCATCAGCCCATCTCTATTTTAAAGTACGGGGTAGATGCTGCCAACTACAGGGTGGTAGCAGATACCGGAGAAGACCATTACCTGGTATTATATAAAGAGCCTGCGCAACATACATGGCAGGCAGTAGCAAAGCATCAGCAGAAATCTGCGGCAGTGAATGCACAGCATGATATGATCAGGCACCTGCAGCAACTGAGTATTTCTTCTGAAGGTTTTTATGTTGTAGAACATACTTTATTAAAACCTTTGTTTAAAACGTCTGCTTTTGGTTTTAATATCAAAGGCGCGGGAGATCAGTTACTGCTGGAACAACGTTATTACATGACGTTTGAAGAACGGGAGAAGATCATGGCTTCCTTAATGGAGAATAACTGGCAGGAATTATCTTATGAAGAGATGTTTAACCAGCTATCCACCTGGTGCCGGATATACGCCTATAACGATGGCGTAGCCACACCGGTGACTACCGTTGATTTCTCCCAGCCGGCACACCGCGAGGCCGCAGAGCAGGCGATGTTTAACCTGGCATTGAACATCGGGCAGTTACAGAAAAAGACAACACTGTATTATCCGCGTATAGAGTATACTATTAAAATGGCGAACGGGAAACTGTTGCCTGAATCCTTCTTCAAATTTGGCCTGACGATCGTATTTCCTTCCTGGCCTGCCAGGTTCCAGTATACGGAATTCAGGAATTTTGCAGAGGAACTGATAAAGGAGAATACGCCTGCGCATTATAACATCCGTTTCAAATGGCTGGGTGTGGCCGCCATGCATACTTTTGAAGATAGTTATTATCCCTGGCTGGAAGGATTGAAAGATTACTTCAGCAGCGGTTCTCCCGTAATTGCTACCGACAGGCTTATTGATCTTATTGCGTGAACCTGATCCGTAAATATACTTTTGATCTCCATTTTACGGAGAGAGAACTGGCGACTGCCTTGCAGGATACGATCAGCCGGGTCTTTAATGCCGGTATAGCCGGTGACACGGAAACTCTCCTGGACCGCCTGTTATCCTCTTCTGAAAGCCTGTGGCTGGACACACTGGAACTGGACCTGGGTGTTATTGCTTATGATAACATTGAACGGGACCTCAGCCGATGTATCATGGAAGCCCTGGAAGAAGCATTGAAGGATAAGCTGGTGAGAAAAGAAGAGGAACAATCCGGCAGCCTTTATTTCCAGACAGAAACCGACAGGGAGTTTGCATTGATAGCCCATTATCTGCAAACAGGTACTTTACCCTGGTGGGCAGCTGATGTAATCCTCGAAGATGTTATTTTAAGGCTCATTAAAGACTTCCGCTTTGCCCGTTTCATACTGGACATCGCAAAGCCGGATTATGTGATAAAAAGGATCGTGTATCATTTTTCCGCTTATGTGGTAGAGCAGATCATTACCGCATTGGAAGAGGAGCAGGCTGCTTTCATTTTTGGATATACAAAAGAAGTAATCGCACTGCAAGGCAGGCAATCTGTTATAAAAACGGAACAGAGTGAATTTGAGAAGGCCGTGTGGATGTTTGTCCTTACCTACCTTGTTACAGAGAACAGCGGTCAGTTTAACAGGAAACAGTTCATACGCAGGAACCTGGAAAGGCTGGCATTGCATTTCAATATAGATTACCAGTTGTTGCTAAATACTTTCCGGCAGGCAATGGACTTTTATAAAAAGGATATTCCCGTAGGGTCTTTTACTTCCTTTATTAAGATTTTATATGAGGAGAATGGCACGCAATTATTACAGGAAGTATATCAGGAATTAATAAGTAACGAACAAGCTCTACCCGGCAGAATAAGCTACCAGGAAGTACCGGGAGAACCCGTAAACGTATTCGTGCCGGGAATTACCCGTGTATCTCCTGATATCCCTTTGCCATTGTCCTGGATAGGTTACGACAGTATTACCATACAAGCAGAAAGGCAGGAAGTATGGCAACAGGCCATTAACCTGTTTACGATATTTATTACCGGGCAGCAGTTACCTTACTGGTTTGCCGGATTACCCGAAGCAAGACAGGCTATATTGCTGCGGCAGGCGGTGATATTACTTTTCAGGAAACGTCCTATGTTACTCGCGGATTTATGGGAACATAGCGGTTATACAATAACTGCCAGGTTGTATGTACATCAACTGTTTGAGAAACCCGTCTCTCCGCTGGAAGAAAATATCCGGAAGCAGTTACAGGCGTATGCAGAAAAGGATACGATTACATTTTTTCAACAGAACCTGGGAGATACGTTTATACAACACCGTGAAAACTTCCTGGAGATATGGCAGCAGTATCACGACAGACCACCGTCTGAAAGACTGGCTTTCTACCGGAAGATATTATCCGCAACAGTGGTAGTACAACAGGTAGCTTTAAATTTACCGGAAGATGATTTCTGGGTGCTGATGGAAGATGTACCTTCTTTATGGGATAATCATACCATTGCTGCGTTACAGCAATGGCAGCAACTGATGGAAGGGATGCTGGCAGATAACCTGGAGCGGGAGCGGGTGCGGTTATTATTCCGGCAGTTTAACCTGCAATGGTTAGCGGGCAAAGTACAGGTAACGGATACTGTGTCTTATGTACGCGAATGGCTGGTGTTCCTAAATAGTTTTAATGAATCTGCCACAAGGAGATTATTAAGCGTTATGGCTAATAGCGGCACAATGGATACCCGGCCGTTTATGCATATACAGGCAGTAATACCGGTTATGGTGGAGCAGGCTGTGATATTGATAAAAACCGGTAGCGCAGTGGCAATACCTGCACTCAGGCCAGCCGGGAATCCCCGCTTATCTTCACAACAGCCTTCACGCAAAGCAGATCATCAGTTGATATTACCTGCTGATGTATTGCGTCTGAGACAGGAGGAATTCATAAAAAAGAACTACCCCCGCAAAACACCCCGGCCAATTGCCACTTCCGAACAGGAAGGTATATACGTGAATAATGCCGGGCTGGTATTATTACATCCTTTCTTTCATACCTATTTTACCCGGCTGCAATTAATTACTAACGGAAAGTTTAATGATACCACAGCACAGCAGCGTGCTATCCATTTATTACAATTACTGGTATATGGCCATTCGGAACAACCGGAACATGCGCTCGTCTTAAATAAGGTCCTTTGTAATTTCCCGATGGAAATGCCTTTGGAACCCATACAGTTTACAGAAGATGAAAAGCAGTTATCATTACAACTGATAGGTGCTGCTACCCAACAATGGGAAAAAATGAAGAATACAAGTGTGGAAGGTTTCCGTGCATCATTTCTGCAAAGGGATGGTGTTTTATGGCAAACGGATGGCGACTGGTATCTGAAGGTGAAGTCGCGCAGTTATGATATTATACTACAGACACTCCCATGGAGTATGGGCATGATCAAGCCTTCCTGGGCAGATAAAATACTTTATACAGAATGGATATTCAGTTAGCAGAGGCGAATGCTGCGGCGCTGGGCCGCGAAACGGAATGGTTCCGGCAGATACTGGACCTGCGGATGAAAAGTTACTTTGAGCAGCAGGGAATCGCCGCTCCTGATCCCGTTGCACCTGACTTAACCGGCGATCCTTCCGTATATGCGCAGATCATCAGGCATTATAATATGAATACTGCTGAGCGGCTGGTATTACAATTAGCCATATTGCCTCATATACGTCCGCAATTGCTCGATCTCTTTTATATCAAGAACAGTACTTACGACCGGGGATTTACCGAATTTGGGGGTATTAAGGGGCAACAACATGGTGGTTTCCTGCCTACGGGAGAAACGGCAGCCTTTTTAACCGCCTGTAATAACCTGACATTACGTTTTCAGCTGATGCAGATGTTTGGTCCGGACCATTTTTTTGCCAAACACCAGATCCTGAAACTGGTGACCGCCCATGCTGATGAACCCTTGTTAAGCGGGGCCTTGCAGATGACCCCGGAATACCTCAGTTACTTTACACTGGGGACCGCCCATAAACCGGACCATAATCCGAACTTCCCTGCCAAACGTATAGAAACAGGACTGGGTTGGGAAGACCTTGTACTGGATACACATACCATGTCAGAAGTAGAAGAGATCCGCACCTGGGTGGAACATGGTAATACACTCATGAAAGAGTGGGGGATGGAGCGTAAAATCAAGGCCGGCTACCGGGGATTGTTCTATGGCCCTCCGGGAACAGGTAAATCACTTACGGCCTGTTTGCTGGGCAAAACCTTCCAGATGGATGTATACAGGATAGACCTCTCCATGGTCGTTTCCAAATACATCGGTGAAACTGAAAAGAACCTGGCCGGTGTTTTTGACCAGGCAGCCAATAAAAACTGGATACTGTTCTTTGATGAGGCAGATGCGCTCTTCGGTAAACGAACCAACACCAGCTCTTCGAATGACCGCTATGCCAACCAGGAAGTCGCCTACCTGTTACAAAGAATAGAGGACTTCCCCGGATTAGTGATCCTGGCTACCAATCTGAAGGCAAATATTGATGAAGCGTTTGGACGGCGTTTCCAATCGATGATCTATTTTCCGGTACCAGGTCCGGAACAACGGTTACGCCTCTGGCAACAGGCCTTTCCCGCGAATGTGGATTACGAAGAGAAGCTGTCACTGGAAGATATTGCAAAGAAATATGAAATGTCCGGCGGATCTATTATCAATGTGACCAGGTATAGCTGTCTTGCTGCCTTAAAAAGAAACAGTGAAACGATTCTGCTGAAAGATGTAATGACAGGCATCCGCAAAGAATTCGGTAAAGAAGGAAAAACTGTCTGAGAGTGGAACATACTTTGAACATAGCCTGGATATAGGTTGAACATACTTTGATGCTTCGGAGCGGAGATGACCAAAGTATGTTCAACCTATGTACAACGTATGGCCGATTCCATAAGACTCCCCGATGTCTCTATACTACACACTAAAAATTCTGTTAAATGTTGGATCTGTGTAGATAAGTTACACAGATTGGTCTTAATTTCGCCATACGAATTGAAGGAAGGAAAGGACGCTTACCATTTGTTGAAAAACACATCCAATTTGTCGCAATCAGCTACAGTTAACCCTGATTTAACCCGCGTAGCACACTTATTTTCAAAATTTAAAAACAACATTTAATGGCACGTTTAAATAATGGCATTTTAGGAGGCTTTGTGGGCATAGTAGGCAACCTGGAAGGTTATATGCTCAATGGGAGACAGATTATCCGCAGCCGCCGTAAAAAGACCACAAAACCACCTACAGAAAAGCAGTTGGCATGGAGGCAAAAAATGGTACAGACACACCAGTTTCTGGGTGCTTTTACAGATTTTGTAAAAGCAGGCTTTACTTATGCTACTACTGGTAAAGATCTTACTCCATACGCAGCAGCAGTAGGTTACCAATTGAAACATGTTTTTAGAGGTGAGTACCCCAATTATACGATAGATTATACACAGGCGCGACTAACCGAAGGCCCAATAAGCACGGAGGGTATTGACGCTGCAGTAACCATACAGGGTAACAAATTAATATTTACCTGGACCCCTGACCTGAGTTATACACACGGCAGTGATCGTGTAATGCTGCTCGGCTATTCACCTGTACTGAATGAAGCAGTGTATAAGTTATGTGGCGAAAGAAGAAGCACAGGTACGGATGTATTGATACTGTCAGATGCAACCTGGAAAGGCAAAACAATTGAAACTTATCTATCCTTTATCAGTGAAAATGGAATTAAGTGTACCAACAGTATTTATATGGGTACTTTAATATCAATGTCGTTTAGTTAAGCTCCGTTAGAGCTCCGTGTTTGTAGTAAAAATTAATCTTCTTTTTAATAGAATCTAAGGGGTCTGTGTTTTGTTGTTTAATGCGTTGGCTACAAACACGGTGCTAACGGAGCCTATTATGTTTGTTACAAAAAATACGGGGTTCAACTAAACAGTATTGTATAACATTTTATCATTATCTGGCAAAATAATACCCATTCTGCGGAATAAGAATGGCCGGGAATGTTCACATTTCATAATAGATAAGCCCGTACCGGCATAGGCATGTCTTTTGTTAAGTCTTTTATTATGAAGCATTTAATGATCTTATTGTTCGCTGTGGTTACAGTAGCCATTGGCTGTAAACAGCATAAAAAAGGAGCAGATAATAATAATGAAAACGAGCAAAGCACAGAAGTTGCCGTTACCCCAAGAAATACCAGCATCACTACAGGCAACGCTTATAATGATCTCTTCCTGGATACTATTGCGGTAGAGAAATTCATCACTCAGCAGAAATTAAATGATACGATTGCCAACAGGCTGCGTAGCTTTTATAATGCACGTAATTTTGAATTCGCCTGGTTTGATACAAACGGGTTGAACGAACAGGCTTATGGCTTCCGTAGCTTATATGATTATAGTGTAGATACCAGTGAAAGTAATAAGTCGCTGGAATACCGCCTGAATGCTTTTATGACCGGCGATATTGATTCCAGCATTTCTGCAAAAGACTTCAATATCATTAAAACAGAACTGCAATTAACACAACGTTTCATTGCTTATTTCAAAGATGCTCACAAAGATAGTGACACCTGGGTTGCAGATATGGAGCAATTCGTCCCTTCACAGAAACAGGAAGTATTAAAACTGGCAGATGCAGTGTTATCCGGCAAAAACAAGGAACATAAGTCAACACGCGGTATATACGGTCCCCTCTTAACACAGTTAAAAACATATACAGACTTTGCTAAAAAGGGTGGGTGGGACAGTATTCCAATTGAAAAGAAAAAATACAAAACAGGAGATAATTCTCCGGTGATAGCTGCTGTTAAAAGACGTTTACAGATAACAGGGGAATTAGCCGGTAAAGATACTACAGGTGTATTTACAGATACATTGGTGGAGGCGCTGAAAACATTCGAAGCTACGCATGGACATACTCCAAGAGGTGTTCTGAACGACTCCTTATTAAGAGAAATGAATGTACCGGCTATACGTTTAGTGCAGACATTACTGATCAATATGGAAAGGATGCGCTGGATGCCGGCAGAACCGGAAGGAAGACTGATTATGGTCAATATACCAGAGTTCATGCTGCATGTATATAACGGCAATAAAAAGGAGTTCGATATGGCTGTAGTGGTAGGAAAAGAAGGTAAAAGTACGACCATGTTCTCCGGTAATCTCAACCAGGTTGTATTCAGCCCATACTGGAATCTGCCTAATAGTATTGTGAAAGAAGAAGTGTTGAAATCGATGAGCCGCAATAAGAATTACCTGGCGCAGAAACATATGGAAATAACAGGACAAAGAAATGGTTTACCTGTTATCAGACAATTACCCGGAAAGGATAATCCATTAGGCCGTGTGAAGTTTTTATTCCCCAATAGTTTTAATATCTATTTCCATGATACCAATCAAAAGGATTTATTTAACCGCGACCAAAGGGCTTACAGTCATGGTTGTATCCGTATCAGCGATCCGGTAAAAATGGCTGATTATGTTCTTTCGGATAACGCCAGATGGACGCCCGAAAAGATTGACAGTGCAATGAATAGTGGTAAGGAAAAGTATGTGAGAGTGAAAGAACCGGTGCCTGTGCTGATCATGTATTACACCGCTTTTATAGATGAGGGAGGGCACTTACATTTCTTACATGATATCTATGATCATGACATAACAATGGCCCCGAAGATGTTCTCTGACCCTAAATAGTTTTTTTGTGATGGAGCAAAGCTCCATCACAAAAAAATGCTCTTTGATCAGCTGACGTTGATGTTAAGCAACCGTACTATCAGCTTCTAACATTTTTGAATGAGCCTGATAATATTTATCAGGACTGTACAGGAAAAGACAGGTACCATTCCTGATCCGCTCAATGATCATCTTATGTACCTTTTCCGGAATAGCCGGGCAACCAAGGCTGCGGCCGATATATCCCTGCAGGCTGACTAACTTATCATTTACATAAGCAGCGCTGTGCATAACGATACCGCGACTTAACGCATTATCATTAATACCTTCTTCCTCTCCCTGTAAACGAAGGGAATACCCATGTTCACCTCTGTAGGTTTCTCCTGTTACATAAAATCCCAGGCTGCTCTTAAAACTCTCAGGAGCATTGGAAAATTCTGTAGCGACTGCGGTACCGGAATTACGACCATGCGATACCAGTGTATTAAATAACACTTTACCATTTTTAAGGTCTATCACAAAAAGTCGTTTCCTGCTGGACGGCAGGCTGAAATCTACAATAGAGATCAGATCTGTGGTGGTCAGTTTACCGGCTGCCTGCAATCTTTCCATGCCTTTAATGGCATAGCGGAATGCTTCTTTAGACAATCCCAGCGAATCCAGGTGGAGGTTTGCATACATCATCATAGCGCTACCTGCAGCTTTTGCAGTAGGTATTAATGTTGTTTTGTTTCCAACAGAGGAATCAAATGAACTGAACATGACAACGGAAAAAAGCCCTGCGGCTAGAGTTAGCTTAGTAATTTTCTTAAACACTGGTCTCTTCATCAATGGCACAAGTTAGGTATATCAATAAATATCAGCCTCTCTACCTGGCTGTTTTGCTATCTCTAAGATAACACCTAATATCCTAACAAAATATATAAGCCCTGTTTTTAAGCTCTGCCGTTAAGCTTTTTTTAACAATACTATAACAGATCAGGTCAAAATATAATAAAAAAACATCAGGTAATTAAAAAATCCCGGTAATCAGGGACTACCGGGATAATGAATTATGTATAACTGAATTCAGTGATATTTGCTATTCAGACAGCAGGTTCCTGCTGACTAAGGCAATGGAAACTGCCCAGGCCCCAGATGATTTCTGTAGAATCTATGCCTACAACTTCCCTGTCTTTAAAACATCCTGCAAGGACCTGTAAAGCCTTATCATCATTAGCACAACGATAAGTAGGTACAATTACATGCTTATTGCTGATGTAGAAATTGGCATAAGAAGCAGGCAAACGTTGATCTTCAAAGATCACGGCATCCGGCATGGGTAATTCAATTACGTTCAACTGCCTGCCGTTTAACAGGCGCATCTGCCGTAATTGTTTCAGGTTCTGCTGCAGCAGTTCGTAGTTCTCATCGTTCTTATCAGTTTCTACGACTGTTACTACGGTATCCTCATTCACGAAACGGACCGTATCATCAATATGACCATCTGTATCATCTCCTGCAATACCTTCATCTACCCAAAGGACCTGATCTACTCCATAGAAGTCCTGCAAATAAGTTTCCAGCTGTTCCTTATTCAGATGAGGGTTGCGGTTCTCATTTAACAGGCAGCAGGCAGATGTTAACAGAGTGCCTTTGCCATTGAATTCTACAGATCCGCCTTCCATGATAATACCCGGGTGATATACCGGTAATTTAAAATGGTCCGCGATTAATGTAGGGATGATATCGTCTTTGTCGAAAGGCGGATACTTGCCACCCCAGGCATTATAGTTCCAGTCTACGATGACCTTTTTCTTTTCTGACGGATTGATCAGAAAAGCAGGGCCATGGTCGCGGCACCAGGCATCGTTGGTAGGATGAAGAAAGAATTCTACTTTATCGGGGTTTACACCTGCATTACGTAAATGGGCGATGGCAAATGCTTTCATCGCCTCGTCATTCACATTGATACGTACGATCTCACTTTCTGTCAGGTATTTGATGAACTGGCAGTATTGCGGATAAATGCTGTCTATTTTGCCGGGCCAGCTGGCCTCTTTATGTGGCCAGCTCAACCAGGTAGCCACATGCGGATGGAATTCGGCCGGGAAATAATATCCAAGCTGTTTAAGCGTAGGTTGTCCGTTCATTATGATTCGTCGATATATCTTTTAGTGATAGGAGCGTAGGAGTCTATTCTTCTGTCGCGCATGAACGGCCAGTGTGTACGGTATCTGTCTGTTAAGGCAATATCCAGCTCCTGTACATACACTTCTTCCTTCTCATGAGAAGCCTGGTACATGATGGTACCGAATGGATTGGCGATGAAAGAGCCACCCCAGAATTTCATACGGCCTTCCTGTTCGAATCCTACACGGTTGACGCTTACTACGTGCAGACCGTTGGCAACAGCATGACTGCGTTGTATCGTCTGCCAGGCGTTATACTGCTCTACGTTGGTCGCTTCGTCCTGTGAAGTAGCCCAGCCGATAGCAGTAGGATAAAAGAGGATTTCCGCACCCATGAGGGCGGTGATCCTGGATGCTTCAGGATACCACTGGTCCCAGCAGATCAGTACACCGATGGTAGCGAATTTGGTTTTGAAGACTTTATAGCCCAGATCTCCCGGGGTGAAGTAGAATTTCTCGTAATAAGCCGGATCGTCCGGGATATGCATTTTGCGGTACTTACCAAGGTAAGCGCCATCTGCATCCAGTACTGCTGTAGTATTGTGGTATAATCCCTGTGCTCTTTTTTCAAAAAGGGAAGCGATGATCACTACCCCCAGTTCTGCCGCTACTTTCTGTAAGGAGTCTGTAGAGGGGCCGGGGATGGGTTCTGCCAGGGAGAAATTATCATAATTTTCCTCGTCACAGAAATACAGGGACGTAAATAATTCCTGCAGGCAAACGATCTGCGCACCTTTGGCGGCGGCTTCCCGTATCTGCTGACCGGCTTTGGAGAGATTCTCCGCTTTATCACCGGTACAGCTCATTTGCACAAAACCTACTTTTACTTTAGACATAGTATTCAATTTTAGCAATCCTCCAAAGAGGGGTGCAAAGGTATCAAATAATCTAGAAAAACCCGATGCCTGCATGCCAGCCAAACCACCCTGATGCATTATCTCCCATCTTAAAAGCGTTGTACCGGCCCGGTAAGGCAGCTTTATATCCCGCCACAGGCATGGCGCCCGCTTCATGGGAACTGATCGTAAAGGATGGGCCGGCAAACAGGGTGATGTTTTTAGCCAGCTTTATATTTAACACAGGCTGAAAGCGGTTCAGCGATTCCTGGTATTTCCAGCTGCCCAGGTATACTGACTGAGAAATAAATTCTGCCTCAATACTCATTTTCTGATTAAGCCGGAAACTGTGTCCCAATCCAAACCCAAAGGAATAGGCTTTTTCTTCGTTATTCAGGCTGGCGCCTGCCAGGAAAATAGTATATAGCTTACGGTTACCCGATTTCCAGGCAAGGTTGATATCCAGCATTTCATCACTGTATATATCCAGCCGGTGATAACCGTCCTTCATCACCAGATTGAATAATCCTATACTATATCCATCAGAAGAATCAGCAATGTTAACCAGTCCTACCTGTACACCTTTCAGCTTTTTAGCATAGTTGAAAATACCGGCAGCCTGTATACCTTCTACCGGCCCTCTGGCTATATTCCCTATACCAGCGGCGTGGAACCCATTGAACCCTTTCGTATAATTGAATATGCCGGCCAGCTGTACACCCTCCATATTTCCCCTCACCAGATTCCCTACGCCGGAGGCCTGAAATCCGCTGATGTATTTAGTATCGTTAAGAATGCCTGCCAGCTCTGCTCCCCGGATGCTGTCCTCGCTGATATTCGCTATACCGGAGGCTTGCATTCCTTCAATATTTCCTTTTACATGGTTTACAATACCACTTAGTTGTACGCCTTCAAAGCCTCCCCGGACCACATTGCTGATGCCTGATGCCTGCAGCCCTTTCATTGAATCCAGCACATGATTATGCAAGCCGGCGAATTGTACGCCTTCGAGCTTACCTCCCACGATATTGAAAACCCCGGCAGCCTGTACATACTTCACGTCCTTCTGATCAATATTGAAGATCCCCGCCATTTCCACGCCGTTCAGTCCTGCGGTATAGCCCCCGATCATATTCAGGGAAAATTTATTGACCACCTGTGAGCCTAACTTTCCATGTGTACCTAAACTGGGTACGATAGAGTACTGATAAGGCTGTTTTGTGAAAAACTCACGGAGGTTCAAACTCTGTACCCGCTGACGGGAAGAAAGGAAGAAATGCCCCAGCCAGGTTTGTTCCACATGAGAATACTGGTTTACATCTACTATGGATAACATGATGGGATTAGACGGTTTGATACTGGCCTTCATCTCCTGATCATGCTTGCTGATGATGATCATGGCAGTATCCTTATAAAGGTCTTTACTGACCGTGATAGCCGTTATCTGATCTTTTTCCCGCAGCCTGATACGGAAGAAC
The DNA here is from genome assembly GCF_009758125.1 of Chitinophaga oryziterrae. Classification (GTDB taxonomy): domain Bacteria; phylum Bacteroidota; class Bacteroidia; order Chitinophagales; family Chitinophagaceae; genus Chitinophaga; species Chitinophaga oryziterrae. The sequence goes on along the minus strand of NZ_WRXO01000011.1, from coordinate 234,956 downwards.
CCCTGCTCGTTGGTCATGGTGGATATCAGCTGCATGCGCTCGTAGATAGTAGCGTTGCTGACTGGTTTTCCGGTGATTGCATCGGTGATATACCCGCTTACAGAGTACCATTTGTCTTTACCTATGCGCTGAAGGATCAGCTGGTTACCGATTTCCTTGTACTGGCAGGAGCCCTGGAATATTATGTCCAGTACCTGTTTCACCGTTTTATGAGAAACATTGACAGACACCAGGCTATCATCCCTGATAAAATCCTTTATATAAGAAAAATGGAAATTACCCTCACTGCTAATGTTATCCAGTACGGTCGCCAGTGGCTGTTGGGTTACATTTACAGAAACCGTTTTATTCAGTATGCTTTGGGCATAGCTACCGTGAATGATAAAGAGTAGCGGTACAAACAGAAATAATTGCTTCAACTGAACTGTTTTGAATTTTCGGCAAGATACTATAGTATTTTTCTTTTTGGATATTTAATAGTCATACTGTAGGTTTGTGCCCCATCTTCATTAAAATTTCATATATATGTATAGAAAATTGCCCCGGTTGTTATTGGTATTTTTTGTGATGATCGCAGTATCCTGTGGTAAGGATGAAACCGAAACGGTATCTAAAGGCAAATATGATAATGGTTTTTTCCTGGTAAATGAAGGGAGCTATAACAATACTTCAGGGAATGTACACTTTTACAGTTACACCAATGATTCTCTTTACCTGAATGCATACACTACTGAAAATCCCGGTAAAACATTAGGTACAACTACACAGGTGCTGGAATTCGCGACCATCTTCAATGATAAATTATTTCTTGTTGTAAACCTGGGCGGACCAATAGTCGTTACAGATGCCTATACACTCAAAGAAGCCGGTCGTATTAACAGTCTACCCAATGGAGATATGGCACATGCTTTTGTAGGCGTGGACGCATCAAGAGGTTTGCTGAGCACCACCGCAGGTATTTATCCTGTTAACATTTCTGCGCTGACAGTGGGCAGTAAAATAACCGGAATAAATGAAGGCGTAGGGGATATGATCAAAGCAGGTAATTATATTTTTGTTCTCTCCGAAACGCAAGGTATCATTGCTTTAAACAGCAGTGATTATAGCATTGCCAAAACTATAGGCGCAGCAAAAACAGGTTTTGCCATTGGAAAAGACGGAGATGTGTGGGCTGCTACTGCTAACGCCCTGTTGAAGATTAATCCGGGAACACTGAAAGTAGATACGATCAATACCACCTTTGATATTTATTACAACCCATATACTTATAACAGTGGTTCTATCGTAGCTTCTACCACAGAAAATGCGGTATATGTAACTTCTGACTATAATACGGTATATAAATATGTAGCAGGTAATAGTGCATCTATTACAGCGCCATATATTACAATACCCGCCAATCATTTCTTTTTTGGTAAGGGGATTGCCTATAATCCGCAGAAGAATACACTGATGCTGAGTACTACGGATAATATCTATGGAGGCGCTATCAATACCATGTATTCTTATAATGCATCTACAGGTGTACAGGCGGGTTCATTTATTTATAATGGCAATTATTATCCTGCTATGACTGTTTTGCATTAATATTTTTCTACCATGTTTGAGGTGCCGGTCTTTGTACCGGCACTTTTTTTATACCCAATAAGATAGTGTAGGATAGTTGCCCTGAGTATTTGTACTAATTTAATTTTTGTTCGCACGTTTATTTGAGTCATTCCATAATAGTTCCACGTATGTCATTATCATAAACGGCATTCATAGCCAATTCTTTTAGTAATTATTATTTGCAGTGGATTTTGTTCCGGGTCTTGTACCGGGCAGAGATACTCATGCCAATTTTTTAATGTTTATAATCTATTCCCGTTATGTACAAACATTTAATCTGTAGTCCGCTATGGCGGCGATTTTCCATTCAATGCAGCCTCTTGCTGTTATTATGCTGTTTCCAGGCAATTGCACAACAAAAAATGACAATTACAGGCGCTGTCAGCGATTCTGCTGAAGGCCCGCTGGCTGGCGTAGTAGTACAGGTAGTAGGTAAGTCTGTAGGCACACAAACCAATGCCGGCGGGCAATATACTTTACAGGCTGCTCCCGGTGATGTGCTAAGCTTTCGGTTCCTGGGTTATGATGAAAAAAGAGTAACAGTGGGAACTGCTTCCGCTATTAATATACGGTTGCAATCTTCCACTTCAGGATTGAATGAAGTAGTGGTGATAGGATATGGTTCCCAGCAGAAAAAAGACATGACAGGCGCCATCACCAGCATCAACGCCAGGCAACTGCAGGATTTACCCACAGCGGGCCTGGACCAGAAACTGGCAGGGCAGGTACCTGGTGTACAGGTAGGCGCCGTTTCCGGAACACCTGGTGGTGGCGCTTCTATTAAGATCCGCGGATCGGGTTCTATAGGAGCAGGCAGTGATCCGTTGTATGTAGTAGATGGTTTTCCGCTGTCCGGTAGTTTTGATCAGCAGGCAAGTCCGCTGAACGTCATTAACCCGGATGATATTGAAACGATGACCGTGCTGAAAGATGCCTCCTCTACAGCTATTTATGGTTCAAGGGGAGCGAATGGGGTAGTAGTGATTACAACCAAACATGGCCAGAAAGGCGCACCCAGGATAACGTTGAATACCTATACAGGTTTTCAGCAGGTACCGGATAAGGGCAAACCAAAGATGCTGAATGCACGTGAGTTTGCTCAGTTCAGGAAAGACATTATCGCAGATGATTTTGCATCACGCGGATTAACGGCTACCGATGCTGATATTCCCGCAGATTACAGACATCCTGAACAATATGGAGAAGGCACCAACTGGTATAATACCGTGTTGCATACTGCCCCTCAGCATAATACTTCTCTTGGTGTAAGCGGAGGGTCTGATAATACAAAGTATAACTTCTCCTTTGGTTATTTTGACCAGGATGGGGTATTACGTTATACTGATTACAAAAGGTATACGGTAAGAGCAAATATTGAAAGTAAAATAGGCCGCAAAGTAAAGATAGGTATAGACCTGGCGCCTACTTACAGTCAGCAGCATGTAAATGATTTCGAGAACGGATTTACGGACGTACTGACCCGTAGTCTGTGGTTAAGTCCGCTGATACCCGTTACAGACAGTACCGGAAAACGTACCCCTTACATTGCTTCTAACGGAATGTTCAGCGCCGCTAATCCCTTGAATTCACTACAGTATGGTGCTACCAAAGTGACCGGCTTCTCCGGTTTAGGTGGTGTATACGGAGAGTATGAAATCATAGACGGATTAAAGTTCCGGGGTAGTTTTAATGTGAATTATGGCAACGGATCTTCTTTTGTTTTTAACCCCTCAATCTTAGGTGGTGTGAACAATCCTCCTCCCAGCGTTCCTAACTCTTCCCAAACCAAAACAAATAGGCTAAACTGGTTATCCGAGATGTTACTGACCTATGATAAAAAGCTGGGAAAAGATCATGCGCTTAATGTAGTATTAGGATATACCGCACAGAAAGAAAGAATGGATTTTTTACAGATCGACGCTACTAATTACCCGGATGACCTGATTCAGCCAATCAATGCAGCGGCTACTATTCCAACTTATAACCAGGATGTACAGGAGTGGGCGATACTTTCTTACCTGGGTAGGATCAACTATTCTTATAAAGGTAAATACCTGCTGACGGGTACAGTACGTTCTGATGGATCTTCCCGTTTTGGTACCAACAACCGCTTTGGTACATTCCCTTCCGGTGCGTTTGCATGGCGGGCATCTGAAGAAGAATTCCTGAAGCACGTTTCCTGGCTGAGTGATCTGAAACTGAGAGTGAGTTATGGTCTTTCCGGTAATTATAATATCGGTAACTATACGTACGTGTCTAACATCAATTCCACCAACTATGTATTTGGTGGTGGTGTAGCCAGCGGCCGTAGCAGCTCTAACCTGAGGAATCCTGATCTTACCTGGGAAGAATCTTCTCAACTGGATGCAGGTATCGATGCCGGCTTCTTTGGTGGAAGGCTAAATGTAACGGCAGATTATTACAGGCGTATCACCAGAGGGATGTTGTATAACTCAGAAATTCCCTTATCCTCTGGTTATAGCAATGTAATTATCAACTCCGGTAAAATAGAAAATCATGGGTTTGAGTTTGGTATCAATACAGATAATTTATCCGGAGATTTAAAATGGACAACCAACGCCAACATCGCCTTTAACCGGAATAAAGTACTGGCCCTGAATGACAAAAATGACCCTATTTACAGTGGCAGAAGCGGAGAAGGTTCTTATACACATATCACGGAAGTAGGCAAGCCTATAGGGCTGTTCTATGGCTATAAAGTACTGGGTGTATATAAAGATCAGGCCGACTTTGACAAATCGCCCAGGAATGTAACATCAGTAGTGGGTTCTATCAAGTATAAGGATGTTGATGGAAATGGTGTAATAGAACCAGTGAACGATTTCGAGATCATCGGTGATCCTACTCCTAAATTCATCTGGGGATTAACCAACCATTTTAATTATAAGAGTTTTGATCTGGGAGTAGTGCTGGTTGGTTCACAGGGCGGACAGATCATGAAAACATCCAAACAATACTTACAGAACATAGACGGCATCTTTAACGTAGACCGTAGTGTCTTAAACCGCTGGCGCTCTCCTGAGCATCCGGGAGACGGACAAACGCCTACTACAAATGGTGCCAGGGTGATATACCGCGATGTGAATTCCTCCTGGATAGAGAGTGGCTCTTTCATGCGGATACAGAATATTGCACTGGGGTATAACTTCGCCAAACGCCTGCTGGAGCATACTAAATTTATCAGTACTGCCCGCTTGTATGCGAGTGTACAGAACCTGGCTACGTTCACAAAGTACAGTGGCGCCAATCCTGAAGTAAGTCGTAAATCTCCTTCAGGAAATGCGTCCAATGTAGGATTGACACCGGGAGAGGACTTTACCAACTATCCGCTGGCACGTACATATACACTGGGCATTAATCTGTCATTCTAAAATTTAAGACTCATGAAAATCAAATATATTCTTATTCCCGTACTGGCAGGTTTGCTTGCCGGCGGTTGTAAAAAAAGTTTCCTGGACCTGAACCCGGAAACCAGCATTAACGGAAGTACTTTTTATAAAACAGAAACAGAGATACAACAGGCGGTGAATGGCGCTTACAGCATACTGCAACCACTGGCTAATGAAAGCTACTGGATCTTCGGAGAGATGCGGTCTGATAATACCTGGTTCCAGTATAATACTGCAGACAGGGGGCGAGAGCAGTGGGAATTCGTAGATGAGTTCCTGGTGCCTGCTACTGCTGAATGTATCAGTAATTTCTGGAAGAACAGTTATATCGGCATCTCCCGCAGTAATGATGTGCTGGATAATATTCCCAATGTAACCGGATGGACAGATGCTGCGCGTGATCAGTACAAGGGAGAAGCGGAATTCTTACGCGCTTTTCATTACTTTAATCTGGTAAGACAGTTTGGTGGTGTACCATTAAGGCTCACATCCACCCAGTCTCCTGATGCTGCATTATCTAAAGGTCGGGCAACAGTGGATGAGGTGTATGCTGCTATTATTGCCGACCTCAAAGATGCGGCGGACAAACTGCCTGCTTCTTATTCCGGGACGAATGTAGGCAGGGCTACCAAAGGGGCTGCCAGCACTTTACTGGCTAAAGTGTATATGACACAAAAGAATTTTACGGATGCACTTACAGCGTTGCGTAAGGTACAGGGACTGGGTTATTCCCTGTTACCAAATTATGCAGATATTTTTGATCCAAATAAGAAAAATGGTGCAGAATCTATCTTCGAGATTCAGTATCTTGGTTCTCAGACAGGTCTCTATAGTACTTTCATGTACATCTTCGCGCCCTATACATCGGGCAGTTATGTTACAGGTGATAGTAAAACATCTATTCACGGAAGTGGCTCCGGCTGGAATATTCCTACGCAGGATATGATTGATTCCTATGAAGCAGGGGACAAGCGTAAAGATATTTCTATGGGTACAGGGTATAAAGATGCTGATAGCAATTTCGTGGCCATACCCTACGTCAAAAAGTATAACCACGGCTTTACAGATGTAGGACGTACCAATGATAACTTCCCGGTAATGCGTTATGCAGATGTAATGCTGATGATTGCAGAATGCCTCAATGAGCAGGCTTTTGCAGCTGGTGGCGAAGCCTTCACCTTGCTGAATGACGTAAGGGCAAGAGCCGGACTGGGACCTAAAACAGGAGTTACCAGTCAGGATGCTTTCCGCGACGCCATATTCCAGGAAAGGAAAGTGGAGCTGGCGTTTGAAAGCCATCGCTGGTACGATCTTGTAAGGTCAGGTAAAGCGGTAGAGGTAATGAATGCACATGGAGTAAAGCAAAAGGCTTTAAGTACACTGATCCCTGCCAACGGATACCAGATAACGCCTAATAAGTTGCTGCTGCCCATTCCACAAACCGATGTAAACCTTGATAATCTGACTCAGAACCCGCAATAAAATCCAATATCATGATTAAACGAATTATTCTCTTTTCCTTGTCGGTGGCATTACTCAGTGCCTGTACGCAAACCGGAAGGAATTCTCTCAGTAATTTGAAATGCGAATACCGCACGGATCCGATGGGTATTGATGTACCTGCAACCAGACTTAGCTGGGAAATTGAAAGTAACAGCAGAGGCGTTATACAACAAGCCTACCAGATCATCGCTTCTTCTTCAGAAGAAAAACTGGGGAAAGATGAAGGCGATTTATGGAGCACTGGAAAAGTAAGTTCTGATAAATCCATTGATGTGAAGTATGGCGGTACGCCATTGGCAAGTGGCGCAACCTGTTACTGGAAAGTAAAAGTATGGACCAGCGATGGTAAGGAAACCAAGTGGAGTGCTCCTGCCAAATGGAGCGCAGGATTGTTACAGAAAAGCGACTGGCAGGCTAAATGGATAGGATTTGATTCTGCTTTTGCATGGGAGAAAGCAAAAGCAACAGATACGTTCACCAGTCTTTCTGCACGCTATTTACGCAAGGATTTCAGTGTGGTTAAGAAGATCAAAAAAGCGACTGCTTATATCAGTGGATTAGGATTGTATGAGTTGTACATTAACGGTGAGAAAGTAGGCAATGATGTACTGGCTCCTGGTCCTTCGGAATATAACAAACGGGTGTTTTATAATACGTTTGACGTTACGTCCCAACTGAAAGAAGGTGCAAATACAGTAGGTGTGATACTGGGTAATGGCCGTTATTTTTATATGCGCGGTAATGCTCCCGGATTATCACAGTATACGCATTATGGATATCCGAAGTTAATCAGTCAGATCAATATTACTTATGAGGATGGTACTGAAGATAAAGTGGTTTCAGATGGCAGCTGGAAGTTGACCGGAGACGGGCCTATTGTTGCCAACAGCGAATATGACGGAGAGGATTATGATGCCCGTAAAGAGCTGACAGGATGGAATAAACCCGGTTATGACGCCGGTAAATGGATACCCGCACAACTGGTGACGCAAACCTCGCAACTGGTGACACAGCCTGACAATGGTATTAAAGTGATGGATACCGTAAAGGCGATGCATATTACGGAGATCAAGCCTGGTGTGTTTATTTATGATATGGGGCAGAACTTTGTAGGATGGGTACATCTGAAAGTAAAGGGTACTAAGGGCAATAAAGTATCGATGCGTTTTGCGGAACGCCTGAAGGATGACAGTACCTTGTATATCGCTAATCTGCGTAGCGCCAGAGTAACGGATAACTATATACTGAAAGGTGAAGGAGAAGAGAACTGGGAGCCACGTTTTACCTATCATGGTTTCCGTTATGTAGAAGTAACAGGTTACCCTGGTAAGCCATCTCTGGCTGATATTGAGGGCCGTGTAGTGTATGATGATATGGAAACCAGCGGTCAATTCGAAAGCTCTAATGCTGTGCTGAACCAGATTTACAGGAATGCATACTGGGGCATCCGTAGTAATTACCGGGGTATGCCCACTGACTGTCCTCAGCGTGATGAACGTATGGGATGGCTGGGAGACCGTGCAGCAGGAGCAAGAGGGGAGAGCTTCATCTTCAACAACCATAGCATGTATGCCAAGTGGTTGCAGGATATTGAGGATGCACAATCACCGGAAGGAAGTATACCCGACGTAGCACCTACTTACTGGAAAATATACTCCGATAATATGACCTGGCCAGCGGCCTATCTCACCATTGCCAATTTACTGTATGAGCAGTATGGGGATGATCAGCCTATCCGTCAGCATTATGCTTCTATGCAGAAATGGATGAACTATATGAAAGGGAAGTATATGAAGGATGATATCCTGACCAAGGATACTTATGGCGACTGGTGCGTACCTCCTGAATCTCCTGAGCTGATCCACTCAAAGGACTCTACGAGAAGAACTGCCGGAGATTTTCTGGGTACTGCATTTTATTACCATATGCTGACGCTGATGGACCGTTTTGCGACTATCGTAGGAGATAATACGGCTGATTATAAAGCACAGGAAGAGCGTATCAGAACGGCGTTCAATAACAAGTTCCTGCATGACGGATATTATGCGAATAATACGCCTACGGCGAATATCTTTTCTTTAGCGTATAAACTGGCGCCTGCCGAAGTAAAGGATTCCGTGTTCCAGCATATTGTACGTAAGACACTTGGCGTTTATAACGGGCATATCAGCACTGGCCTTGTAGGCGCTGAATGGCTGATGCGAACCTTGTCTGATAATGGAAGAGGGGATATTGCTTACCAGCTGGCGACCAATACCACCTATCCAAGCTGGGGTTATATGGCGCAACATGGCGCTACTACTATCTGGGAATTATGGAACGGGAATACGGCAGATCCGTCAATGAATTCCGGTAATCACGTGATGCTGCTGGGGGACCTTGTGGTATGGTATTATGAGTATCTGGGCGGGATTAAACCGGATGCGCCGGCGTATAAGAAGATTATCATGAAGCCTTTGGTAGTGGGTGATTTAACGAAGGTGGATGCAGCGTATCATTCTCCTTATGGATGGATCAACAGTGATTGGAAAGTAGAGGGAAAAACGTTTACGTGGAAGATCAGTATTCCTGTGAATACGCAGGCAGAAGTGTATATTCCTGCTACTTCTGATAAGCAGGTGAAAGAAGGTAATCGTGCTATCAGTGGAGATGATGGTGTAAAGCTACTGAAGACTGAAGGTGGTTTTGCCGTGTATACGGTAGGATCAGGAGATTATGTTTTCTCTTCCCAACAGTAATTAATATTCTCTTTTTGAAAAGGGCTGTCTGTATAAGACGGCCCTTTTCCATTTAACAAATTCTGCTGGCACAAACGATCTTCATTTATTACATTCATGTAGTCTTTTCACGTTTAAAGAAATACCCATGAAAAATGCATGTCTCGTCTCAATTTTCTTATTGTTTTTCAGCACCGTTTTTGCCTCGCCGCCACCAGACAGCATATTGCCTGTAAGAGGGTTCTGTATCGGCGCTCCGCATGCTGCCAGTCTGGATGAATTTATCAAATTCATCAAAGAAGAACTCGCTCCCCGGCAGGTGAATACGCTGATACTGAGAATAGATTATAATTATCAGTATGCCAGTCATCCCGAACTCAGTGAGCAAGGTGCATTATCCAAACAGGATGTTAAGAAGCTGGTGCAGGTTTGTAAGCAGTTTCATATCAACCTGATTCCGCAGGTGAATTTGTTAGGGCATCAGTCCTGGGCATTTCAGACAAATAAATTGTTATCTGTATATCCTCAGTTTGATGAAACTCCCTGGGTAAAGATGCAGGATACGGGAAAATATGTATGGCCTAACGCAGATGGATTGTATTGCAAAAGTTATTGCCCTTTACATCCTGAAGTACATAAAGTGGTATTTGATCTCATAGACGAGATCTGTGATGTGTTTGAGTCAAAAGCGTTTCATGCAGGGATGGATGAAGTGTTTTATATAGGAGAGGATAAATGCCCGCGTTGCGGCGGCCGTGACAAGGCGGAATTGTTTGCCGGAGAGCTGACCCTCCTGCGTAATCATCTGGCTGATAAAGGGCGTAATTTGTGGATCTGGGGAGATAGATTGCTGGATGGTAAATCTACCGGCCTGGGTAGGTGGGAAGCCAGCTTTAATAACACTTACCGGGCTATTGACCTGATACCTAAAGATGTGGTGGTGTGCGACTGGCACTATGATCGTCCTGATAAGACGCCTGTGTATTTTGCTATGAAGGGATTACAGGTGATTACCTGTCCGTGGCGCAAGCCATTGTTTGCACAGCAGCAGCTGAAGGATATGATTTCATTCAGGGAAACGGCTACTCCGGAGATGAAAGACAGGTATCTGGGGATGATGCAAACGGTGTGGTCTGGTCCGGAAGCATTCCTGGATGAGTACTATGGCAGGAAGAAACCGGTAAAGGATACGCTGGAGACTTCTACCAGGTGTTTTAAGGCGTTGTTTGATGATATTAATAAGCTGTAAGTAACTAAAAAGGGCGGTCTCATTCACTGAGACCGCCCTTTTTAAATAAGTTTGATGGCTTAAGCAGATACCGCCAGGGAAGCTGGTTTAGATTCCGGTTTTCTACCTAACTGACGCATGAAGCGGAAGTGAGATCTTACAGCTGCCTGCATAGTAGGCATGCTGTTGTACTGTACACCAAACTCCTTACATTTCGCAGCAACGATCTTGCTGAGAGCAGGGTAGTGTACGTGACTGATACGTGGGAACAGGTGATGTTCCACCTGGTAGTTCAGACCACCAACGAACCATGAAATCATCTTATTATCAGGTGCAAAGTTTGCAGTTGTGTTGATCTGGTGAATAGCCCATTCGTTTTCGATGATGACTGTTTCTTCACCAACTACTTCGAAAGTAGTTTCTTCAACTACGTGAGCCAGCTGGAACACGATCGCCAGGGTAAAGCCTAATACTACGTGCATAGCGGCAAAACCAATTGCCCATGCCTGCCAGCCTACTGCCATTACCGGAATAGCGATATAAAACAGTGCATACAACACTTTACTTGCCCAGAATACAAGATGATCACCTTTGCTCATTGTCTGTAAAGGTGTTCTGTAAATCTTACGGGTCAGGTATTTAGTGAAGTCCATGATGAATACCCATGCAAAAGAAGAGATGGCATATACCAGTACTACATAAATATGCTGAATACGGTGCATTGGCGTCCATGTCTGCGTACTGCACTGGCGCATTAAAGGGCTTTTTGCAATATCTTCGTCCATACCATCTACATTGGTGTAGGTATGGTGAATAACGTTATGTTTCTGTTTCCAGATGAAGGCATTACCACCTAACGCATTCAGTGATAATCCCAGCAGGTTGTTTACTTTGTTATTAGTGGAGTAACTACCATGGCAGGCATCATGCATGACGTTAAATCCGATGGACGCAAGCGTAAAACCCAGGAAAGCACTCAATCCGATACCCAGCAGCGGGGTCATCGGGAATACTAATAAAGCAACGTATGTCAGCGCAGCAGCAGGAAACAATATTAATGTTTTCGAATAGAGTTTCCAGTTACCTGTCTTTTTTATGTTATTTTTAACAAAATAGGACTCCACATCGGCCTTAAGAGATTGAAAGAATAAGGCTTTCTTGTTGTTGAAAATTACTTTCGCCATGATAGATTGAATTGAATTTAGAACGCGAAACAGTTGTTAGGTAGCATAAAAAGTGGCATTAGAAGCTTATTTGAAAGGACACTAGTTATTATACGAATCAAAAAAAATTGCATTCCACTTTGTTATATAGCACAATGTACGTATTACTGCTTATATATACAAATGTTATAAATGTGTTAATGTTAAATTAAATGACAATAACCATTAAAGATTATTTTTATTTGGCGCAGGAATATATAACCCTTACCTTTGACCTTTACAAATTTATAATTTTACACAAATGAACACAAAATTTCAAGGAACTGTAAAGTTCTTTAACGAGACAAAAGGATTTGGTTTTATCAAGCATGATGAATCCAATAAAGAAACTTTTGTACACGTAAACGGTCTTGTACACGAGATCCAGGCAGATGACAAAGTTGAGTTTGAACTGCAGGAAGGTAGGAAAGGTATGAATGCCGTTAACGTTAGACGTATCGACTAAGCTCGCTTTTTCATACACTTAATTAGAAAGGTCCCGGCAAATGCCGGGATCTTTTTTTTGCCTAAATTCGAGATACAAAAAATGGATTTATGGCGGCATTGTTTACTCCCTTACAGATAGGAGCAGTTACACTTAAAAACAGGATTGTTGTATCGCCGATGTGCGAATACAGCGCTGAGAACGGATTTGCCAATAACTGGCATATGGTACACCTGGGCAGCAGAGCGGTAGGTGGGGCCGGATTGATCATCACAGAAGCGGCGGCAGTATCTCCGGAAGGACGCATATCTCCTTCAGACCTTGGGATATGGGATGATGCGCATATCACCAATCTCCGCAACATCACACAATTTATAAAAGAACAGGGCTGCGCAGCAGGTATACAACTGGCACATGCCGGACGTAAATCGAGTACGACCGTACCCTGGAAAGGAAGTAAAGTAATTCCACCTGAAGAAGGCGGCTGGAAAGAAATCTATGCCCCCAGCGCTATTCCTTTCTCAGAACACTATGGTATGCCTGTCGCATTAACCACTGAAGGTATTCACCAGGTAGTGGCCGATTTTAAAGCAGCGGCGAAACGTTCTTTAGAAGCAGGTTTCCAGGTCATAGAGATCCATGCAGCGCATGGCTATCTCATTCATGAGTTTTTATCTCCCTTAAGTAATCATCGTACAGATGAATATGGCGGTAGTTTTGAGAACAGGATCAAAGTATTGCTATCTGTAGTAGCAGCTGTGCGTGAAGTCTGGCCGGCAGATCATCCTTTGTTCGTACGCATTTCAGCTACCGACTGGGCTGATGGCGGATGGAACCTGGAAGAATCTACCAAACTGGCTGCTATCCTGAAAGATAAGGGCGTAGATCTGATTGACTGCTCTTCCGGCGGACTGGCTATTCATCAGAAAATAACAGTAGGTCCTTTGTACCAGACGCCCTTTGCGGAACATATACGTAAGGAAACAGGTATTAAAACCGGTGCTGTAGGTTTGATCACTACTGCCGCAGAGGCCGAGTCTATTATCAGTGAAGGCAAAGCTGACCTGGTAATTATGGCAAGAGAAATGCTGAGGGACCCTTATTTCCCTATACATGCTGCACATGCATTGAAAGATGAGAGTCTAAAGTGGCCGATACAGTACGAAAGAGCTAAACCAAGACATTGATCTGACAGGGCTTCTTCATACCTGAAGCATGGATGAGGCATATTAACCGCGCACTTTTACTATAAGCTAATTGTAATTGTATAGAAAAAGGCTCCAATGGAGCCTTTTTCTATTATTAAAACCAGGTAGTGGTTTTCTCGTCTTCATCAGTAGCGGGAGCAGGATTATTATCTGCTTCGCTTTCAGGATCAAGGGGAATAATCGTTTCAGGATCAGCCACGTTTTTGCGGATGGCGCCTTCAATAACCGCTTCCTCTTCTACCTCAAGGATTAATGCCGTGATATCTCCTTTTATATAAGCTTTGTTACTGATCACAGCTTTATTACTTACAAAAATATCCCCGAACACTCTTCCATAGGCAATCAAATCTGTAGCGTGGATATTACCACGGATGTTCCCGGTTTTACCGATAATAAGCATACCAGTGGTATTTACATCACCGCGCACATTTCCGTCTACACGCCCGGGAAGGGGAGATTCAATAGTACCCTGTACTGATACCTGTTCTGGTATCAGGAACATGCCTTTGCGGAAGGCCTTTCTAAATATTTCAATTATAGCAGACACGTCATAGATTTGGGCCAACAGATGGGGTTCCTTCTTCAAAAACAGAGATAATAGAGGAGGCATTGCCTAGATCAAGCCCTACACTGCGCAGGTGCTTATCATCAGAAATCCTGAGCGAGTTATACAGGTAACCTGCACTCACCAGGTTTTCCGGTTCCGGCGCCACTTCTACGGGGATAAAGTCCCTGAATTCTTCGATGAAACAATCTGTAAGTTCCTTATAATGAGCGCCACCACCCATCAGGTAGATTTTGCTGCAATTTTCATAATCCTGATCACTGAAATAATTGCGCATCAATGGAGACACTACTTCTTTATAGTAATGCGTTAATAAAGCCTTACGTATATCCTTGAGGTCTATCCGCTTACGGTTCGTGAATATAGATCCTTTCATGAAGGCTTCATCCAGCTGATGTTCATTCTTCATATCCAGGTAATACTGTTTGTTCAGTTCACGCGCCAGGTTATTAATCGCATACTTGATACCATGAGAGCTGAAGCAGGTACGGTTAATTAACCCGTCTGCCGTAGCCATACCACCTTCGATGGTACCAAAACCAAAGCTCACAGCGATGAAATTCTCCAGTTTAGGATCATTGACTGTTTTCTTTAAGCCAATAATACCACCTACTATTTCAGGGATTACTTCAAAACGTTCTATATCCAGCATCCCTTTTTTAACGGTGCCTTTATTATTAAAAGTATGAGTATCGTATTCTATGAGGAAGTGACGCTTGGTGAGGAATTGTTCTGCCGCGCTTTTGTAAATATTATAAGTGGAAAAAGGGAATCCCATAGTGATCGACAGTGGTTGCTGTACTTTGTCTAATACATTTACCAGGGCCGCTTTGAAGAGGATTTCATAATCGTCTTCCTGTGGGGTAGCATTCGTGATTCTTCCGGGATTTATACCACCTCTTCTGGCCAGGTTTCCAACAATATACCAGTTCTCATCTTTCTTTATTTTCAAACCATTCAGCAGGTCTTTGGCTGAATTCTCAGTGTTGCCATACGCCGTTTCAAAAACGCTGGGAAAGCTGATGGGTAATACTTTCATGATAGCAGGATTATATGATTAAAATTTATTCTTATTTATCAAGTTAACACTCCAAACCAATCTGATGCTACGAAGGGATCTCCAATCTAATGTCCGGGAGGGTTTCTGCTATTCCCGCACAACAATACCATTAAATATATAAAATAATTTTAAACATAACCAAGCAGAAAATTTATATATTTTTTAAATGTATTGATAATCAATTATATCCTGCATTAATAAATTATTACTAACGATTTCTTGACAACTTTAATTCTCACTACTACCGGCCGCTACAGCGGATTATGCCATGAAAAAAGGGACTGGCATCATTTGCCAGTCCCTCTAACTATATAATGTACTTACTTTAATTATTTAAACTCTTCATCACTAAGACCGCTATTCACTTTGAGGTCTGTCACTTTGAAGTTCAGTTCCTGACCGCTGATGAAGTTCTTAAGAGAATAAGGGAATTTGATACCCGCTACATCTCTGTAATCGCTTGATTCCACAACAGAAGCAACCTGGTCGCCTACATGGGTTTCAGTTTTTACACGGTAACCGGTTTTTACATCATAATACAATACAATGGTTTGTCCGTCGGGAGCTGTAACAGTTACCACGTAACTATCATTACCCGTATCATCTGTAGCAATATCAGGAGATAATGTAAAAGTAGAACCATCAGTCAGGTAGCTGAGTTCAGGTACTATCTGCTGGTTAGCTTTCATTTTCTGCCTTGTCGCAGCGTCTACCGGTACAGCGTTGCCCATCTGAATCATTTTCACGCTATCGCCGCTGATGAGTATTTTGCTGGCATGTGTATCCATCGCAGGGATGAAAACGTCCAGCAGGTATTTATCCGGTGCTTTGAATTTCCTTGTCATCTGGATATCTGTACCCTGTACACTACCGGTAGCAGACATGGACATATCTTTTATCGCTTTCAACTTATCCGCACCGCCAATAGCATTGAGGTAATTGTTGATGACATCTTTAGCAGTCAGGCCCGCTGGTGCTTTCTTGGATTCTCCTGCCCAGGTGTTGTTGGAAGGATCTGCATCGGGGAAAGCTTTCTCAGGGTCTATTACTACTTTAGTGAGCCTGGATGTAGAGTTATGTCTGAAAGTCCAGGTACCGCCACGCTGCCAGATTTCTGCCGGCAGTTTCACTGTATCTGTATTCCCTTTGCTGTCTGTGATAGCCACTACAACAGGTAATGCCAGTTGTTCCAGGTTTTCAATAGTGATCAGAGCACCTTTAGATGCGTCATTGTCTACGTATTTCACCCCTTTCACCGCCTGGTCCAGTTTCCAGTTGTTGAGGAACCAGCCACGCCAGAACCAGCTGAGGTCTTCACCACCTACGTTTTCCATAGTACGGAAGAAGTCCCACGGAGTAGGGTGTTTGAATGCCCAGCGTTTGATATAAGTGCGGAAAGCCAGTTCAAAACGTTCTTTACCAAGGATTTGATCGCGCAGGATCTCCAGCCCCATAGCAGGTTTGTAGTAGGCTGCGATACCAAGGTAGCTGCTCTGGATGACATCCGGAGTAGACATGATCGGGTCTGTACCATAAACAGCGCGGCCCATGTTCTGGTTGATCATCTTCTGGTTAAACTCTCCTTTATTGAAGACTTTACCAGAGCCATGGTTGATGAAAGTATTGAAACCTTCATCCATCCAGGCATATTTCCTTTCGTTGGAACCCACTATCATCGGGAACCAGTTATGACCAAATTCGTGGTCGGTCACGTTCCATAAACCGCCACCTGTGCTTCTGTAAGAACAGAATACGATGCCGGGATATTCCATACCGCCTACGATACCACCTACGTTGGTAGCAACCGGATAGGTATATTCAAACCATTGGTTAGAGTAGATTTCGATACAACCTTTTACGAATTCGGTAGAACGCTGCCAGCCATTGGAAGACATCATGCTTTCTACAGGATATACAGACTGTGCCAGGGCTTTTTTACCACTTGGCAGGTTGATGCGTGCAGCGTCCCAGATGAATGCTTTGGAAGCAGCCCAGGAAACGTCGCGGGCATTCTTACAGGCAAAGTGCCAGGTAAGGTTCCCCTTTTGTTTGGTACCCAGTGCAGCTTCGCTGCTATCGCGGATGTTCACGGTAGTTTCGCTTGTACGCGCTTTCGCCAGGCTTTGTAATTGTTTAGGCGTCAGTACCTGTGCTTCATTCTGCAGCAGGCCGGAACCTACTACGATCAGACCGGCAGGAGCGGTAATGGTGTAGTCAAAGTCGCCATATTCAAGGTAGAACTCTGCAGCGCCCTGGTAAGGGATAGAGTTCCAGCCCAGGATATCGTCGTATACTTCCATACGGGGATACCATTGCGCCACTTCATATACCCAGCCATTGCGGGTCAGCAGGCGGCCCATACGGTCGGTACCTTCCTGCGGAATACTGAAAGCGTATTCTATTTTGATATCCAATGCACCGCCATTAGCTTTTAAAGCCTGTGGCAACTGAATCTGCATACGGGTATCGTTGATGATGTATTTAACTGTTAATGGTTTTCCGTTGCTGATAACACTTACGGACCTGATTTCACTGCCATCAGTGAATTTGCTGGTAGCAAAACGGCCACCATTCACAAAGGAAGTAGCGGTACCGCGGGAATCAGATTTGTATATGTTCTGATCCAGTTGCAGCCAGAGAAAAGGAAGCTCGTCGGGGCTGTTGTTTTTATATTTTATCAAAGCGGAACCGCTTACACGATGTTTAGCGGTATCCAGGGTAACGTTCAGTACGTAATCGGCGTGGTTCTGCCAGTATTTATTTCCTGGCGCTCCGCCGGCACTGCGATATTCGTTACCGTTGGTGGGATAAAAAAGGGGGGCAAATGCTTCATGCTGGTCATATTTTGAGGTAGTTTGCGCTACACCCGCTCCGATGCAGCAGACCCAGAATAAGCAGGATAAAAAGACAATTTTGTTAATATTCATTGCACGTTTGTTTGGAAATGGCCATAAATATAAGAAAAGGCTTAAAACCAAAAAGGAAAAAGGGACGAGAGGGGTGTAAATGAGGCCCAATTGCACACATTTTGAAAAATATTTATACATTTGCGGCCTGAATGACAAGAATCCCTATGAAATACTTCTGTCTGTTTGTTTTGCTGATTTCCACCCACTTATTTGCCCAGGTACCTAAAGTACAGCTTAGTCAGCCGTTTCCCGAGCCAGGAGAAGGCTTCGAAAAGATAGTTTTACTGGATAACGGAAACACCTGCTATCTGCATTTCGACAAGAAACTGGGGATACAGGTAACGATGTATAATCAAAAGCGCGAAGTATCCGCTACTGAAACGGTGACTGGTACCTTATGGGATGCCGGTAATATCAACGATACCGAAGTAGACGGGATTTATGCAATTAACGGGCAGGTGGTGATCTTCCTGCAGCAACTGGTGAAATACAAACCATGTATGTTCAGACTGGTGCTGGATGGGACGAACGGTAAGTTGCTCAGGGAAGATAAACTCGGAGAACTCTCTACTGTATTACACAGGGACGTCTTTATACAGAATAACTTTGCTTCTCACGATTTCTATACCGCCAAAGACCCTCATAGCGGGTATTATGCGGTAGCCATGTTTGGAGGGGGAGAATTACAGCGGAATGAAAATGGCCATGAGAGAATACAGATCTCTCTTTTCTCACCTGATCATCAACTTGTTCAGCAGGCGGCTTATTACCTGCCGGAGTTTCCTTACTACTCCTTTCTGGACATGACGGTACAGGGCGGAGAACGGGTGTTCATCACCACGGCAGCCTTACGTAAAAACAACAGGGATACTGCCAGTTGTGTAGTGGTCTCTTCTCTGAAAACCGGTGACAGCACCTTTACGCATCAGCTGTTACCTTATACGGCTAACTTCTCCGATGTACATGCATCTTTACAATACGTACCAGCTATAAAACGCCTGCAGCTATTGCTGATCAGCAGTAATAAGAATGGTAGATCAACCTTTATGAATTCCCTGGATGCAGGGACTTTACAAGTGTTACATACACAGCCAATGCTGACGCCTGGTCAGCCGCAGTTGTTACTGCCGGCCAGGGATGGCAGCGCCACTTTATTGCTGGAAAGTATGACTGAATTTTCTCAGGGGAATAACCCGAATGCATGGAACAGGATGCATACGAACATGAATGATATCGGCGTGCGTCATATAGATACCGCAGGAGTGGATCAATCCGGTTATTCGCTGGTAAAAATGCAGATAGCTAATGGTGTGTACGAACCTATGTATCTGCAACGCAAACTGAAAGGACAGTGGATATTCCGCAACCGCATCCAGGCATTGAATACTACGCCATATTTATCGTATGAATATTTACCAACCGCTCATGGTACTTATATTCTTTTCAATGATTATCTGCAATATCTTGATCCCGGTGGTTCTTACACAGATAAGAAACCAATGAGGTATCTGACAGAAGCAAATATTGTATGTTACCGTTGTACGGATACAACACAGGAAAGGCTTTTCCTGTTTGGTAATCCTGAAACCTTCAAGGGTTATTATTGCATGCTGGGAGCCTCTGATTATCAGAATGATAAATCCATTTATACAACCATTATGATTACACGGAAAGGGGAGGAGAAAAAGGCATGTATCGCATGGGTAGAGTTTTGATTTTTCCTGTTTAAAGATGTATATTCAGCAAGTCTGATGAAATGCAATGAGTAATGATATCCCGGTGAAATCCTATTCTGAGATTTACCACTTCCCTCTATTTCATTACCTCAAAATCATAATGCATGTACACTCAGCAATTGCCTGGCTTGTATAGCCCGTTTCCGTCCACTATTAATCCATTTGTAGAAAAAGCAGACAAACACACTTCGCT
This sequence comes from Chitinophaga oryziterrae, assembly GCF_009758125.1. GTDB lineage: Bacteria > Bacteroidota > Bacteroidia > Chitinophagales > Chitinophagaceae > Chitinophaga > Chitinophaga oryziterrae. Next base: position 215,172 of record NZ_WRXO01000011.1, on the reverse strand, counting down.
TTGGGTGAATAAACATCAGTTAGTACCCTCCGAAGCTGCCTGGGACCATTATCACCAACAGAAATTCACCTGGATGGTAGCGAGAATGTTCCCTAATGCAGATCTGAATGCATTGAGTATTGCAGCAGATCTCAACACCTTATTATTTATACTGGATGATCAGTTTGATGAGCATGATGAAGCCTCCTCGATGATTAAACAACGCGACCAGTTTGAACAACTCGTGACTGCCCTGATCGGCATCATGAAACACAACAAACAGATTTCTTTAGAGAAAGGAGGCCCTGTACTGAGCGCTGTAAGCGATTTCTGGAAGAGAATCCGGAAGCTGGGCACACTGGGATGGCAGGTACGGTTTATTGAAAGTTTGCAGGAAGCATTTGCTGCTAACCTATGGAGGATCGAACATGTTAATCATTTACATCTGCCTTCACTGGAAGAGTACATGAAATGGCGGCCCATTTTCAGCGGGGCGAGTTTCTTTGCTTACTTACTGGAAGCTATTGAGGGTTTCAGGTTACCTGATTACGTATTCCTGGACGCTACGGTGCAGCAACTCATACAACTGTGCAGCAATACTATCTGCTGGGCAAACGATCTCTTCTCTTTCAATAAAGAGTTAGAACAGGGAGATGAAATGAATATTGTGATGCTGATTAAAAACAAGAGGGACTGCAGCTTTGCAGAAGCGATACAGGAAGCGGTAAATATCCATGATAAACAGGTAAGGCAGTTCCGGGAACTGGCAAAACGCCTACCTTCTTTTGGCCCGGAATTGCAACGGTACGTTCATTCGTTATCGGTGATGATGCGGGGGAATATTGACTGGAGTACCAAAGATACGGCAAGATACCATTTTACATTACTTGAAGAAATTGTGTAAGAAATGGTCGCTCACCCCTGGTCCTCAGGGGTGAGTAATTCGTTGTTTTATATATTTGGTGAGTGTGGAATGCAATGCTTTGAATTCTATTGGTTTGATCATATATTCATTAGCACCGGCTTTTAACAGTTCATCACTAGCCTCTTTAAACGGATCTCCGCTGGCAACGATTACAGGGATATCCTTCAACAGGGCATCTTCACGAATGCAGGCAAGGGTTTCTTTTCCACTCATGCCCGGAATGTGGGAATCCAGTATAATGACATCCGGTCTGGAGGCTTTAGCCAGTAATAATCCTTCCAATCCGTCTTCTGCCAGCATTACCTTGCTTCCCAGTCCGCAGAGGAACCTGGACAATACCAACTGGCTCATCTTATCATCTTCTATAATTAATATGGTTGTATCACAGAGATTGACAAATTGTTCCGCCCTGATATCAGGATCGCTTTCTGTTGATTTGCCTGCTTTAATTAATGGAAGGATGACGGTGAATGTGCTGCCTTTTCCGATGATGCTGGATACTTCAATTTGGCCCTGTAAAGATTCTACCAGTTTCTGAGTGATATGTAGTCCCAGGCCGGTACCTTCCAGGAAGATATTTCTTTCTGTTACGAATGCATCGAAAATGGTACGGAGTTTATCTTCGGGGATACCTGCTCCCTGGTCTGTGACCTGTATATACCATTTTTTATTGCTGGAGAAAATCCTTAAAGTAACATGGCTGTCCTGTGTAGTAAATTTTATTGCATTAGAGAGTAAATTATTGAGTGTTTTGGAGAGTAGTACTTTATCGGCATTCAGTTGTTCAGGCATCTCATCATCAACAGAGAATTTTATTCTTACATTTTTTACGATAGCAACATACTGGTGCATGTTGACGGTTTCTTCTATCCAGTCCCTTATATTAAAAACAGATGGTTGTGGTTTATCCTGTTTTCCTGCTTCTATTTTTGAAAATTCCAGGATATTATTGATAATTTCTTTTGTGTTATAGCTGGCAGCGTATAAATGATCTGCGAGAAAACGGATAGAGGCGAGGGACTTATTTTGTTCCACCTTTAGTTGCAGTAACTGACTGATACCAAAGATTGCGTTCAAGGGAGTGCGGATTTCATGACTGGTTTCACGAACGAAAATGCTTTTGGCATCTGTTGCTTTTTCCAGTTGTGCTGTGAGGTTTAATAGTTCTGTGTTATATTCTTTTGCCAGGCGTAATTTATTCTCTACGTGTTCCAGCTCGTTTTTCCTTAGCCTGTCAATGTTTTTTACATAGTAATAAATAACCATCAGGTCCAGGCCAAGAATGCTTGGAATGGTGACCCATCTTATTACAAACTGTGCAGTTGAATGATCGTCCGCAGATACGAGCAGGCGGGGCACATAACCGTTGTAAATGTTTATTTCGCCAGCCAGGAAACAGGCAACAGTAATACCGATGCTGATAATCCTAAGGCGTTTATTATCAAAGATCAGCATAGATAATCCGACAAGGAATATGAACAGCAGATGCACTTCTGTTACTCTTCCCAGGACGGCGCTATAATACTGAATGGTGAGATTATTGATTAAGATAGTGCCGATACTGGCAGCGGAAAACCAACCTTCTTTATTAACATAGATCATCGACAACAACAGAATGGCCTCTACAATTGCCGGTAAATAAATCAATACTCCTCCCATCAGAAAATAGCAACCCAGGCCAAATGCAATTGACATAAGCGCAGTAGTGAGGCAGACTAGGTTCACTGTGCGTATCGTACGCTGTTTGTTCTCATCCAACACATTACTGCAGCCAGAAGTAATGATAAGTTGTAGTAGGTTCATGCCCGGATAATTTACATATATGGAACATATAATCAGAGCAAGTTCCCAGTTTGCCAAGTATAGTTCCTTTTGTGTTCCCTTATTTCAGATAATGCTATGCAAGCAACGCTTCCTGGATCAGATGATGGGGTCTTGATTATACTTGCAATTTAAAATATTGTATAGTTCTGTATTAATTAAGCTCGTTTCTTATCAAATGTAATGTACATATCCTGAAATCCTGCCACAATTGTGCTAACATTCGGAACAGGAGGCATACCAGCGCTAAACCTGATATTTTCCATGTGTCCGAAGATGACCTCAAAAGCGATCCTTGCTTCTGTTCTGGCCAGCATTGCTCCAATACAATAGTGCGCACCGTGTCCGAAGCTAAGGGCCCTGCCACTATCCCGTTTCATGTTGAACATTTCCGGATCTCTGAATATTTCCGGGTCTCTGTTGGCTGCGGACAGCCATACATTTACCATATCACCTTTCTTAATGTGTTGTCCTCCCAGTTCTACATCTTTACGTACGATACGGCACATGGTCTTTACGGGTGGCTGAAAGCGCAGTACTTCATTCAATGCATCCGGGATATCGTTTATATTACTGTTTAAATGCGATTGAACGTCAGGCATACCTGCGAAGGTATACATGGCGTTGGCAAGGAAACCATTTGTTGTTTCATTTCCGGCAATCAGCAGTGCGATGCAAAATGCAAGGGTATCTTCAGTACTGAGTCTTTCCCCGTCAATTTCAGCTTGTAACAGGTGTGTAATGAGGTCGTCCTGAGGCGTCTGCCTTCTTTCTTCCAGCAATGTCATAAAAAGTCGCCCCATTTCCTGTTGTGCCTGAAAAAATGCATCCATTTCTATTTCTGCCGGATCGCTGGCGATAGCATTGATCCATGCGTTTACCTGGTCGTGGTCCTGGTTAGGCACACCCAGTAAATGAGCGGTGACTTTGCCAGGAAGCGGTATGGAAAAGTCCTTTACAAAATTCATTTCTCCGGCATCTAGCCAGGGATCTATCAGTTCATAACAAAGCCTGTAGATCCAGGCTTCGAGCCTGGCCACCATGGAAGGGGCGAAGGCTTTTGTCACCAAAGCGCGTAATTGTTTATGGCGTGGCGGATCCGTTTGATTTAAATTACTTCCCAGCAGGTTGTCTGCTGATTTTGGCATGTACTCGTTGGAAAATACTTCATAGTCACTCAGTACACGTTGTGCATCTCTATAACGAAATATCTGCCAGGCTCCCTTCGCTCCAAAATAAAATCTGAAATCAGGATCATAATGTACAGGGTTGTCCATTTGCAATTTCTGATACCAGGTTGAGGGTGATAATAACGTAGAAGGAATCATAAACAGTTGTATAGTTATCTTGCATCTTAGTAATAACACACGCTGATGCAAAATAGTTCAATCGGCGAAGGATTTTGTTAATACCCGGTTAATGATTAAATTTTCTCTATTTGAAAAATAGTTAATAGATTGGTCGTGATAAAAACACGGTATGCAATTCCAATTAGTCGCCTTTTCGTTATTCCTTGCCAGTCTGTATGCATGTAACAGTTCTGCACATCATAATAAAGATCCTTATTCATTAGAGGACACTGTTAACTATAAACTCACCCAGACACAGCAGGGGGGAGGCGGTGTTTTCTTTAAAACGGAAACATATGTGAACACAGATGATACCGCATATTCATATGTTAAGGTATATAGTTATACGAAAAAAGTTGCTGCTGTACAGTTTTATAAAGGCGGGAAAAAACATGGGCCGACGATTACCTATAATGAAAACGGAACTCCGCAACTGGGGACTTACTACAGGAATGACACGGTGATTGATATGCATCCTTTTAAGTAAGGCTTTTTCTATAGGCAGAAGGACTGGTACCTTTATATTTTTTAAAGATCCGGTTTAAATGGCTTTCGTCTGTAAATCCCAGTTCTGAAGCAATTTCACCTATACGTAATTCACTGTATTGCAAACGGGCTTCTACCAGCTTCAGTTTGTAATTGGTGATGTATTGCTGTAATCCTTCTCCATTATTTCTTTTAAAATATTCACTCAGATAATTGGGCGCGATGTTGAAATGAGCAGCGATTTGCTCTGCTCTTATCATATCGGGGGCATAAATATTCTCATGGATATAGTGCAGGATACTCATGTCATTTTTGACAGGTAATCCTGTTTGTGTAAGGATGTTCCTGGCCACTACTGTAATAATGGTATTTACGATCTGTTGTACCAGTTCTTTGTTATATACCTGCTGGTTTACCTGCTCTCTGATAATTGCTTCTACCAAAGATTTTACAAGGGGTTTATCGTTCTTATTTTTTAATATACAACCGGGCAGGTGGTTATTATGCTGAAAAATAAACTCCATTTTCTTTATCCATTCTTTGCTTTGGTTTTTCAGATAGATATTATTAAACCGGATAAAGAAAAATTTCGTGACTGTTTTTACTTCAAAGGAGTGGCAGTCCTGCGGCATTAGCAGGAAAAGTTTTTCTGCAGCATAAGGCAGCTTGTTATCATTTACACATTGTATTCCGTCTCCTTCAATAATGTACACCATCTCGAAGAAGTTGTGCTTATGTGGCTCTATAGGGCACTCTGTTAGCTCTCTGTATTCTACCTCAAAAGGCTGGTATAAGTTCTCCAGTAACATCCCGTAAATGTACTGAATAATCCAAAGATTGTACAAGAACCGGCAGGCTAAAAAGTCTGAAATTTGATGCATTATGATAAACAACATTACAACATTTCTGATACTGCGCCTGGCTATTGGCGCCAGCATGTTTGGTCATGGCCTGGTACGTTTACCTAAGCTGGCTAAGTTCAGCGCCTGGATGACCGGAAGCTTTGAGAAGTCTATGATCCCAACGGCGCTGGTGGAGCCCTTTAGTTATGCATTGCCCGTGGCGGAGTTCCTGATAGGCCTGCTGCTTATTCTGGGTTTGTTTACCCGCGTTTCTCTTATTGGAGGAGGCGTGGTGATGATCCTTCTGATCTTTGGAACGGCTATGATCGAGAATTGGGATGCGATCCCTTCCCAACTGATTCACGCCGCATTTTTTGCGGTATTACTTAACTATGTGGGTACTTATAATGGGTATTCACTTGATAAACTGATTGGTAAATGACAACAAGAAAAGAGTTTCTTAAAACGGCGGGATTACTGGGAATGGCAGGGATCGTAAGCCCCGTGATTGCAGGAACGGTTAAAGAGCGTCCATCTGCTGCGTCTACTTCATGGGCAGATGGATCCAGGCTGGTGGTCAGCGTTTCTATGCAGTTTGAAGCCGGAGGACAGCCACAGAATGCAGAGAGCCCTTTCCCTCAGAATATGGTGAAAGGGTTTAAAGATTTTCCGGCAGAAACCTGGTATCAATACGGGTATAAGGAAGGTATTCCACGTATGCTTGATAACTGGGATAAACTGGGAATTAAAGTGACTTCCCATATGGTGGGTTCTGCGGTCCTTAAAAATCCTGCGCTGGCGAAAGAGATTGTTCAACGGGGGCATGAGGCAGCGGCGCATGGGAGAGACTGGGCCACCCAGTATACGATGAGTTATGAGGAGGAGAGAAAGTTTATTAAAGATGGGGTAGATGCCGTGAAAGATATAACCGGGGTTACGCCGGTCGGTTTTAACGCCAACTGGTTGAGACGTGGTGAGAATACACTAAAGATTTTACAGGAGCTGGGGTTTATTTATCATATTGATGACCTTAGCAGGGATGAGCCGTTTATCATACAGGTGAATGAAAAAGATTTTGCCGTAGTACCATATACGTTACGATGTAATGATATTCAACTGGTGGCCGGGCAATGGTTTTCTACAGATCAGTTCCTGAACCAGGTGAAGATGGAGTTTGATCAGTTGTATGAGGAGTCTGCGCATAAGCGCAGAATGATGTCTGTGAGTTTCCATGATCGTATTGGAGGTTCACCTCAGATGGTAAAGGCGACCAATGAATTGTTCCGTTATATCAAACAACATCCCGGAGTTGTGTTTAGAAGGAAAGATGAAATTGCAAGGATGGCGTTAAGTGATAAAAATACTATCCGGGAATAATTTAAAAGCATCTGATACATCTTCGATATGTTTGCGGTAAAACATAACAGGCTTCATCAGGCCCCCGTGTTTGTAGCAACAATCTATCTTCTACATAACAGACTCCGTCAGGAGTCTCCTGAAATTACTAATGTCAGGGGACTCCGGACGGAGTCTGTTAGCATATACTAATATTTTTGACAACCTGCCTGAATCATACAGACAGTTTCCTATAGCCAAACCATCCGCCGGCCAGCAGCAGCAGGAATGGCCACAGCTGAAGGATGAATAGTAAAACGTTTTTAAAGATATCTACACCGTTACGCAGGGCGGTGAGTAATTCTGTACCAAATCCGGCACGGATGGCACGGTCAGGGTTTACGATTACCTGTACGTCTGCTAATTGCGACTGGAATAATTGTACGGAGAATGTAGCGTAATTCACGTCATCCAGGATAGCCATGTTAACGATCTTACGGTCGATTATATTCTCTTTTTTCCTGTCTTCATAAGCGATAATGTCCAGTGGTTTTTTCTTGGTAACAACCGGTGGTGTGGTTTCTTCCACATTTCCCTGCTCGTTGTTCTTTAATGCATTTGAGAGATAGTCCAGGGTTTTATCCTGGCTTTTTAGCGTACGGTAGTCTATGAATGAAGCCATAGCAGTGAGGGATTCCACGACGGAATCCAGTTTGGCCGCAGGTACGCGTAAGGTAAGGTTGGCGGTGGGTGAGTAGAGCTGAATACGTTTTAAGGAATCTGCGGAGTAAGGGATTTCTTTGCTTACGCCAAAATCGTTTTGCATAGTACTCTCTACTATAACGCCGTCTATGCTGGTTACGATGTGTTCCAGGGTCGATGCAGCGCGGAACACGTTGTTCACACGGCAACGTACGTCCGCAGTTCGTACGCGTTTCCTGGAGGGGGAATTCAGCGTGGTGATTTCATTTGAAAATGTAGTGGAATCAGCTGTTGCCGTTTGTTCATGAAAGGTGGATGATGGTGAACAGGCAAAGAGAGTCAGGGCCGGTATTATTACCAGCAAACATGGTGAAGGGCGCATTGTGTGTTGTTTATATTTTATACTGGGAATATGGGAAAGGTAACCCGGTAGTGAATGTTAAAAAAAATACAACGAGGGAGTGTGGTCATATTAAAAAGGATCTTAGTTATTGGTTAGTTATTCCCCGAATATCCTATCTAACATAAGGTCATCGAAGTGGTAAGGTTGTGCTAAAGGAGTACTTGGTTATTGGGTAGTTAACGTAAAGATATTCCCCGAATACTCTATCTAACATAAGGTCATCGAAGTGGTAAGGTTGTGCTAAAGGAGTACTTGGTTATTGGGTAGTTAATTGGGTAGTTAATTGGGTAGTTAATGCAAGGATATTCCCCGAATATTCTATTTAACATAATATAAATTATAAGAAGAAAAGGAAAGGGGAAAGACAGGCTGGTGGAAGGTTTAGATTAGGAGTATTTGAAGCTGCGTGGGTTTATACCTTTGATCTTTAAGGTACGAATATGTGATTGAAATGACACAGCAGTTAGTCAATTTTCTATACAGTATAAACCCGGGCTCCTATAAAATCTTTAGTGTAATTCTCACCACGTTTCAACCAGTTGGCGTTAAAACCGAAAGGCATTCTGTCCTGCAATCAAAATGAATAAAATGAACAGCACATTATTAGGTATAAAAAAATAATTTGGCGGTGTTTAAGAAAAAAAAATTGTTCTCTATTTGAGAACTCAAAAAGTTAACCTATCTTTGTATGAGAATTCATTTGGTAAAAAAACAGAGCATAGAATTGTTTGTAAATTTACACCCGGGCAGCCGTAGTTCTTTCACAGAATGGCTGGAGAAAATTAAATTCGCAAACTGGGAAAATACGACAGACATCAGGCATACATTCAGAAGCGCCGATTTATTAGGGAATGGCTCAAACAGAGTAATTTTTGATGTGGGCGGTAATCATTACAGGATGATATGTAAATATGCGTTTGGAGAAACAGAGGTCCATTTATTTGTGTGCTGGATTGGTACGCATGCAGCGTACGATGAATTATGTAAGAGTAAACGACAATATTCTATAAGTATTTATTAATGGCAAAAAATAATTTATTGGTTATGGAAGGCTTAAAATATAAGGTTATCAAAAGTAAAAGTCAGTATAAATTATACTGCAAAGTTCTCGAAGAGCTTGTGGATACTACGCCTAAAAGCAGTGGCATAAAAGATGAAATTGATCTGCTCACTTTACTCATAGAAAAATGGGATGAGGAACATAATACTTTTATGGAGCTTGATCCTATAGAACTCCTGCAATCCTTAATGCACGAACATGGTTTAAATGCTACGGCGGTGGCGGGTATTCTCGACGTCAGCAAGGGTTATCTTTCTGATATCCTTCACTACAAAAAAGGATTATCCAAAGATGTGATCCGTGTATTGGCCGGTCATTTCAAAGTTTCCCAGGAAGCTTTTAACCGGCCGTACGAGTTGGATCAACCGGTTGCTGCCAATAAAAAAAAAGTAAATAATCTGGCGGCATGATCAAACATATACTGGCAATTTCAGGAAGCCTCAGGAATACGTCTTCTAATACCAATATTTTAAAAGCCTGTGCAGCGCTGGCGCCGGATGGTGTGAAAATTACGCTGTATGAAGGCTTGGACAAACTGCCGTATTTTAGTCCCGAGCTGGATGGTGAAGGCGCTGTACCTGTAGTGGCAGTGCAGGATCTCAGGGAGCAATTGAAGAAAGCGGATGCCGTTATTTTTTGCACGCCGGAATATGCTTTTGGGGTGCCGGGCGTTTTGAAGAATGCACTGGATTGGATTGTTTCTTCAGGGGAGTTTTATGATAAGCCAACGGCCGTTATCAGCGCCTCTCCCCTTGCGACTGGCGGTGATAAAGCGAATGCCTCGCTTGTGCAAACACTGACTGTCATGTCTGCCATTATTAAAGAAGAAAATAAACTGCCGATTCCTGTTGTTCGTACGAAGATGGATGCAGCAGGGAATATCATTGATAAAGAACTGGAAACTGCCCTGGTACAGGTGATCCGTTCATTAGTATAAAATTGATATACACATAACAGGCTCCGTCAGCCTCGTGTTTGTAGCAAACAGATAGAACAACAAAACACGGACTCCGTCAGGAGTCCCCCTATAGCTGCTAATATCAGGGGACTTCTGACGGAGTCTATTATGTAGAAGATAAATTGTTGCTACAAAAACGGGGCTCCTGACGGAGCTTATTATGTTTTGCTGCAAACATATCAAAAATGTATTAGCTATTTTTGAGACAGTCTTTTCTTACGCGCAGCGATATTAAAAGTGCCAGCGTAAACCTGCGTTTGCTCCTAAACCACCAATATTGATATAAGATTTAAGATCGTTGGATGGCTGATCGTCGTGTTTGTAGGTAACTTTCGCACCGGTTTGACTAACAGGTGTATTGGAACTCTGATCCAAAGTGGTTACGTATTTCGTGTGGCTTTCAGCAGTGGAAAGATCTCCCAGGCCACGGTGTTGCGTAGCAACTACAGCGCCTGTAGAAGGATTGATCACTTTGGTGTTTTCATCGTAAGCCTTTACTTCTTTTTCCTTACTCTTTACAGGAATGTTACGGTACTCTGCTTCAACAAAAATGTCAAGCTTATGAGAGACCGGGAAAGCTACGCCCACGGCACCCTGAAATCCAATTGTAATGTTTGGTTTCACCTGTTCTTCACGATGGATGGTTGTTTGAGTAAGCAGTGTTTGTCCGCCTAAAACAGTAGAACCACTCTGGCTGGCGTCTGTTTCGATGTTCAGCCGGCCCCATAATGGAACAACTAAACCAATGCGTACATACGGGTTTACTTTTTCAAAGCCGGGAGAAATAATGAAACCTGGTGCAAAGTCTACAGCATTTACGTAACCATGAGATTCGATTTTTCCCAGTACTGTGCTGCTGCCAGCCAATGTAGTCACTTCCCTTGTCATCAGGTTTTTCTTACTGTGATAGTAGTTGAAAGTAGCTTCTACGGCCATGTACTTGTTGAGATTCCATCCAAAGGAGAGTCCTCCCCTGCCGCCGGCCCCATAAGAACCTGTGAGTACTTTCTCGGAAATTACAGTAGTGGTACCGTCTGTCGAACTGTATTGTTTTTGTTCGTCATGCGGTTCGTAAGGGCCTACTTTGGGAAACTGACCAGGAAATACACTGAAGTAATATCCGCCCGCTACTTTGAGATAAAATTTAGAGTTTTTTTTCTGGGCTGTAGCAGTGTGTATAGCCACTGCGAAAAACAACGTACATAAGAGGGTTATGCGTTTCATACTTGGAATTTATCGGGTTAAAACTAAGCTGTGATTGAAGTTAACAAATACTGACGATACGGTCAAAAAGATTAAAATGCCTCAGCAAGCGATAGATAAAGCCCTGATTGTCTTTGTTCTCCGGCTCGTTTTTCACCCCAGCCATAGTCTATACGAATAGTCAGCCGGGCACTTTCATCGTAGAACCAGCGGATACCCAAACCATAATCCGGTTTAAAGTGGGATAAGCCGATATCGTGGTTGTTGAATACAGCTCCGGTGCCACCAAATGCAGCCAGTGCAAATTTGGGTTGCATGTGAACGAACCAGATATTGATGGGGATATGAGGATCAAGGAAATAGCGGTATTCTGCCTGTAAAGCCAGGTAATTCTGATCGCGGTAACGACCTGTGTAATAGCCACGCATCATCAGATCGTTGCCCATTTCGGGTAAAAGGTAGAAAGGTAATGTTTTGCCCTGCAGGGAGTTAAAAACTCCGTTTAAGCCCAGGGTGCTGTTGCGGGATAAGGGGATGAAATGCCGCGCCTGTGCATCCAGCTTCCAGAGTTGCTGTTTGCTGAGGAATGAAGGAGCATACGCGATATTTAAACGCATCCAGGTGCCACGGGTAGTGTAATTCTGATTATCCCTGTTATCGAAGATACCGGTGGCTCCTATGAAGGTTACATAGCCGCCGTCCTTATCGGTGAGTGGTAATCCGGGGTAAATACCCTTGATCTCTCTGGCCCTGTAGTCGTCTTTTTGGTACTGAAGCAGCAGTCCGGCGTAGAAGTGACCGTCAATACGGTGCTCCGCCTCCAGTTGTACTTTGTAGCGGATATTATCGACTAATGTTCCATTCGATTTATGTGTAGTATCTCCGATTCCGTAAAAATAGATCGGGAAATCGTGGTAACGCAGGTTGCTTTTGAAGTGCCAGTTGTTACCGTCTGTCCAGATATCAGTTTTAAGATCGATCTTATACTGGTTTTTTGTGGTGATACTGGGTATAAGATTGATCGTAGAGTTGCGTAATTCAGAATTTTTGCCTGTGTAGAAAGAATAGAGCATAGCTGCACCCACTTCCAGTCCTTTCTCCTGAGAATAGCCTAATACCGGTAACGGGAAAAAACTGCGCTTATGTATGGGCGTATCTATTGTTACCGGAATCCCTTTAACAGTACAAATAAACATTGCAGGAAATATATCTGTGTCGGCGTTCTGAAAGACAACTGTCTTTTCCGGGGATGAATAGCCCGCTGTTTTTAGTGTTTGCACCGGTCCTTTAGGAAAGGCGATAGTCGTATCCTGGGCTTTCAGCCCAGAGCTAATGATTACTAATATAACCGTAACAGATATAATTCTTTGCATTCTCATCGGGATGCAAAGAAACAACTTTTATGCCTTTAAAATTATTTTCTGTCAGAATGTCCCAGGCTTTTCCCAGGATTTACTTTGTCCCTTACCAGCTGTTTCAATTCCTTTATCTCCGGAAAATGACCGGCATCTTTGCGGTTAAACAGGATTTCTCCGTCTACATAAATAATATAACTCCCTCCAATTTCACTTGGTTGTAAAGATACACTCCGGATATCATCTGCAAAAGTTGTCAGTAGCTCCTGTGCCATCCATGCTGCGCGCATCAGCCAACCGCATTTGGGGCAATATTCTATGGTAACTGTAGGTTTCATAATGTAATAGTACAAAATTTTGGAAGACCAGCTTATTTTAAGGCTTAACACACAAGAATGTTTTCTCTATGTAACTTACTGTGGTACAATGTTTGAATAGATATGTTCAAATTTCAAAAAATTGCATCTGTTTTTTTCATATTTTTATCGCTGCATTCAGGTAGCCCTAAATGAACGCTTCGTCAACAACTTGACTTTCTATGCAGATAGTCCGATTTAGAGTACACCCCTTTTTTTACATGGTCATCCTGTGTGGATTACCATCCATGCTCCTTGCGCAGTCAGGTAGCACGGATAGTTTGCTGCATGCCATAGACAGGCATCCGCAAAGAGATACAGACCTTGTAATACTGCTGAACAAGGTGGGGAGACTGTATTTTACAAAGGACCCTGTGCTCACAGAAAAGTATGGGAGAGAAGCCATTCATATCAGCGATAGCCTCGGATATACATCCGGTGCTATGTGGGGTAAACGCAATATGGCACTAGCAGAAAACAGTCGCGGTAACCTGGACAAACAGATGGATTTTACCACCGATGCACTGAAACTGGCAGAACAACTAAATGATATTCACGCAACTAGTGTGCTGAACGCAGACATTGGCAATATATTCATAGAACAGAGCAAGCCCGAACTCGCACTACCTTATCAGAAAAAAGCATTATACCTTAAACAATCTCTACGCGATCAGGCGGAAGTGGCCCGCTCATTGAACAGTATCGGCTCTTGTTACCTGCTGCTGCATAAACCGGATTCTGCCTTGTTTTTCCTGTATGAATCTGAAAAAATAAAGCTATCGCTCAATGATCATAAAGGACTGGCCTTTACTTATGAGAATATTGGTCATATTTTATATGACAAGGGACAATACCGGGAAGCACTCCGGTATTATGAAATTTCTGAGAAATATTACCGGGAATCTGATAATCTGCCAGGGCTTACCAAAGCGTACCTGAATCTGGGCAGGGTAAATACCGCCTTAAGAAAATATACGGATGCTGCCCGGAATCTCAGCGATGCTGCCAAACTGAATGAGCATTTACAGAATGCCAAGAACACCATGATCTATTATAAATACCAGGCGTCCTTAGACTCTGCGCGAGGTAATTATATTGCGGCCATGTCCAGCTACAAAGAGTTCTCCAGGCTGAGTGAGCAGTATTTTAATGTGGAGAAGACGAAGTTCATCGCCAGTACAAAAGAGAAGTATGAATCTGAGAAGAAACAACGTGAAAATGAGATGTTAAAGAAAGAACAGCTTTTACATCTTTCTACCATCAAAATACAGCAGAAGTTTGTGATCTTCAGTATCATGTTATTCTTTGTACTGTCTGTGATTACAAGTATTCTTTTTCGTATGTACAGACGTCAGCAGGACTTATATCTTCAGTTAAATAACCGTAATAAAAGAGTACAGCAGCAGAACCTGATTATCCTGGAACAGAATGTAGCACTGGAAAGTGCGAGTCAGGTGAAGGATAAAATATTTTCTGTTATTTCACATGATCTCCGTTCCCCGCTGGCGATATTGGAAGGCATGTTGTTTTTACTGAGAGATGATAAAATGTCTTCTCAGCAATTCAGGTTCTTCGTAGATGAATTATGGAGGGACATGAAGAATACTTCGTCCATGATGGATAACCTGTTACAATGGGCCAGCAGTCAGATGAAAGGCATGAGGGTGAATGCAGATGATTTTGATATTACCGCTGTTTTAAACAGGGAATTTGAACTGTTGTTATCACTGGCAAAACAAAAGAACATTTCACTTACGCATCAGCTGTCTCATGCTATTATGGTGTATGGAGATCCTGATATGATAAGGCTTGTATTGCGTAATCTGATCAGTAATGCTATCAAGTTTACACCAGCTCTTGGTAATATCAATATCCGTTACCTGATGTTATCTGAAAAGATAGAACTGATCGTAGAAGATAATGGCATAGGCATTGCAGAAGCGGACCAACCTAAAGTATTATCTAACATTTATTATTCTACAGGAGGGACACAGAATGAGAAGGGTTGCGGATTAGGACTGCCTTTATCCAAAGATTTCATAGAGCGGAATGAAGGTGAGATCTGGTTCGATAGCCAGGTAGGCAAAGGAACGAGTTTCCATTTTACCTTACCATTATCCGAAGAAGAAAATAATACGAGAAGAGGATATATGTTTACAATTACGACTGATCAACTTAAAAATATAACGCAGGAATCTGTGGTAAATGAAAAAAGCTGACCCGAATGAGTCAGCTTTTTTTTATTCATAATTCTGATGAGTTGAATGTATCTCCGTCTTTAATATCTCCACTTTCAAATCCTTTCTTGAACCAGTGCATACGTTGTGCAGAAGTTCCATGTGTAAAGGCATCCGGTACAACATATCCCTGGGCAGCTTTCTGCAGTTTATCGTCCCCTACTGCACTGGCAGCGTTTAGTGCTTCTTCGATATCTCCCTCTTCCAGGATGTTCTGCATTTTTTGTGCGTGATGTGCCCACACTCCTGCCAGAAAATCGGCCTGTAATTCCAGTTTCACGGACAGCTTGTTATATTCTTCTTCGCTCAGACGCGAACGCATGGCATCCATCTTTTTGGTAATGCCCAGGAGGTTCTGCACATGATGCCCCACTTCGTGAGCGATTACATATGCCATCGCAAAATCGCCTACCACCTGGAACCGTTGTTCCATTTCGTTAAAGAAGGAAAGATCAAGGTATATTTTTTCGTCTGCAGGGCAATAGAATGGTCCCATTGCTGCCTGGGCAGAGCCACAACCGGATTGGTCCACATCGCTGTAGATCACCATCCCGGGGTCCTGATAATGCTTATGCATGTCGTTAAAGAGCTTTGTCCAGACATCTTCTGTATCGGCGAGTACTGTGGAAGCAAAACGCGCATTTTCATCACTACTGGCTGTTACTTTCTCAGATTGGGTAGTGCCGCCACTCCCCTGCTGTACCTGTTGCAGTACCTGCTGGGGATTCCGGTTAAACAACAGGGCCAGTACGACGATGATAATACCGCCTATACCTCCCCCCACACCTAAAGTTCGCATACCACCGCCACCACGGCGGTCTTCTACATTATCGCTTAATCTACGGTCATTCCAGCGCATATATGAGGTTTTTTATTTGTGCCTAATGTACTGAAAATTTGATGCCATTCTTTACGTAACTTTAACTATGCTAAATCCGGCCATTTCCTACACACGTATAACAAGAGTACAGGATACACTTGTTACTGATACAGAAGATGCCCTTGCCGCGGAAGAACCGCTGGAAATCAGACTGGTACATGGGGGGCAGCAACAAAGCATTACTGTGACCATGCGTACTCCCGGACAGGATCAGGAACTGGCTGCCGGGTTCCTTTTTACAGAAGGAGTTATTTCGTCTGTGGATGATATTGCGGAGATCAATTATGCGGATAATATTGCAACAGTTACGCTACAGAAAAACGTAATGCCTGTTCTACAGCCTGCCCAACGGAATTTCTTTGCGAATTCAGGTTGCGGGGTGTGCGGGAAAACGGAGATCACAGCTATTTATGCACCAGTACAGGTAGCGGCAACAACTATACAGTGCCGGGCATCCTTGCTGGTGAAGTTACCCGGGCTCCTGCGCAAGCAACAGGCCGTGTTTGAAGATACCGGCGGATTACATGCGTCTGCCCTGTTTGATAATGAGGGGAATTTATTGATTATGCGCGAAGATATTGGCAGGCATAATGCGGTGGATAAATTAGTGGGAACTGCCATGCAGGAAAAACTTTTCCCATTGCATAACTATATATTATTACTGAGTGGCCGTGCAGGATTTGAGCTGATACAAAAGGCTGCTATGGCCGGGATAAAAATAATTGCAGCGGTGGGCGCACCATCCAGTATGGCGGTGAAAATGGCCCATGAATGGGATATTACACTGATAGGATTTTTACGCCTGCAACGATTTAATATTTATACAGGAGAAGAAAGAATAACCGTTTAATCATGGCAACTGCATCAATTGTTCCCAACGCGGAGAACCCGGAAAAATTTACAGGAGATGTAAAGATCGGAAAACCTAAAACTACGGCTGCCGGGATACCGGCAGTGATATTCAGTGCCAGACATATCCTGGAAGAAATGAACGCTGCGCGTGGATTAAAGGCACTCCTTAAACTAAATCAAAAAGACGGATTTGATTGCCCGGGTTGTGCATGGCCTGATCCTGACGATGAACGCTCTTCTATTGCGGAATACTGTGAGAACGGCGCCAAGGCGGTGGCCGAAGAGGCTACCAGTAAAAAGCTGACGGCTTCTTTCTTTGCGGAAAATAGTGTGGCTGATCTGGCCGGATTAACAGATTATGAAATAGGGAAAAAAGGAAGAGTGGCAGAACCGGTTTATCTGCCGGAAGGCGCTACTCATTATCAGCCTATCAGTTGGGATAAAGCTTTTAAAAAGATCGCGCGTCATCTGAATGCATTGTCTTCTCCTAATGAAGCTATTTTCTATACTTCGGGAAGGACCAGCAACGAGGCTGCTTATCTGTACCAGTTGTTTGTACGGGAATATGGTACGAATAACATGCCCGATTGCTCCAATATGTGCCATGAATCCAGTGGTGTGGCCCTGGGAGAATCCCTGGGGATCGGGAAAGGTTCCGTGACGCTAGACGATTTTTATATGGCAGAGGTGATCATTATCCTGGGACAAAACCCCGGTACCAATCACCCCCGTATGCTGACCGCCTTACAGAAAGCAAAAGCTAAAGGCGCTACTATCATTGCGGTTAATCCATTACATGAAACGGGATTGCTCAATTTCCTGAACCCGCAAACAGTAAAAGGATTCCTCAATATTAAAACTCATCTTACCGATATTTTCCTGCAGGTAAAGATCAATGGTGATCTTGCACTGATAAAGGCGTTGACGTTACTGTTGTTACAGGAAGAAGATAAACATCCCGGGACTGTCTTCGATGCGGAATTTATCGCTGCTGATACATTGGGGTATGCTGAATATATTACGCATTTAAGACAACAGGACCTTTCACAATTAGCCATTGATTGTGGTGTTCCGCTGGAACAAATAGAACTGGCGGCAAAGGCCATCATACATAAAAAGAAGATCATTGCCTGCTGGGCGATGGGCCTTACCCAGCATAAAAATGCAGTGGACACTATTAAAGAAGTGGTGAACCTGCTGCTGCTGAAAGGCAGTATCGGTAAACCCGGAGCAGGTACCTGCCCGGTACGCGGGCATAGTAATGTACAGGGCGACCGTACCGTGGGGATCTTCGAGAAGCCTTCCGAACAATTATTGAATGCTATTCAGAAAGTATATGGATTTGATCCGCCAAGGGAGCATGGGTTTGATACAGTATCTGCAATCAAAGCTATGCGGGATGGAAAGGGTAAAGTGTTCTTTGCGATGGGCGGAAATTTCCTTTCTGCCACTCCGGATACGGAAGTGACCGCACAGGCCCTGCGTAACTGTGATCTGACGATACATGTGTCTACTAAACTGAACCGCAGTCATTTAGTGCATGGTAAAGAGGCGATTATCCTGCCCTGTTTCGGGCGTAGTGATGAGGATATAATTAATGGAGAAAAACAGTTTGTTACCTGCGAGAATTCCATGGGTGTGATACAGATGTCCAGGGGTAATCTGAAACCGGTGTCCGGACACTTGTTAAGTGAGCCAACCATTGTATGCAGGCTGGCGCAGGCAACTCTGGGAAGTAAATCCCGCGTGAACTGGGAAAGGTATAGTCAGCATTATGATCATATCCGGGAAGATATAGAAAAGGTGATTCCGGGATTTAACAATTATAACGAAAGAGTAAGGCGTCCAGGTGGTTTTTACCTGCCGAATGGCGCCAGGGAAGGACGCTTTGAGACCCAAACCAGGAAGGCACATTTTAATGTGGCGGATGTAACAACACAACAACTGGCCCCAGATGAGTGTATGATGATGACGATCAGAAGCCATGATCAGTTTAATACCACTATCTATGGGCTGGATGACCGTTACCGGGGGATTTACCAGGAAAGAAGGGTTATCCTCATGAATATAAAAGATATTCTTGCTGCTGGTTTACAACCGGGTGATATCGTGGATTTGTACAATGAGTTTGGCGGAACCGAACGGGTAGTCCATAAATTCATCGTGGTGGAATATAATATCCCTGAAAAATGTACGGCTACCTATTTCCCGGAAACAAATGCACTGGTGCCTTTGAATAGTGTAGCAGATAAAAGTAATACGCCCACGTCCAAACTTGTGATCCTGAAGATTAAGAAATCTACCTGAAATTGAGGAACGCGGGAGCTCTTAAGGCGTAGATATCAAAACGGAAATCGACTATGGTAGTGATTTCCAGGAAGAACGGTTTCATCGGAACGGGTGGGTTCGGGTAATAGTTACCGGAAACCTTGATGGTATTAATGGCCAGGTTCTCATTCTTTACCCTGAAACCAAACCCGATACCGGTATAGATCGGGTTCTTTAAGATATTATTACTCTTGGAGGTGAGCTGAGAAGCCTGCACCGAAGTAAAGAAGTTGAATTTAAAGCCCAGTATTTTCAGCGGACTGTAGTACACTGTTTCTGATCTCACGTTCAGGCGTTGGTAACCGTTCATCAGGGTCCCGCGGTATCCCCATACACCATTTTCATTATTCGCATCCAGTGGACGATAGAGGTATGGATTGACGTTGCCCAGATAATCTATAGAGGTAAACTGGCGGAACATATTTTTCCTGATCCTGAACAGGCGGCTGTAATATTCCACTTTTGCATGGATCACAGGGTCTTCTGCCACATTATCCAGCCAGAAAGTACCTACGCCAACACTCCCATTGATGATCCCCTGTAAGCGGGTAGTCCAGAATTTTTGCGCTTCAATACCAGTATAAGCCCTTCGCCGGTGGTTCCAGGCCTGCCATCCCGCTGAAATGGACGCGGAATACCCCAACGGAATATCCTCTGTTCTGCCAAAACCAAAGAAATGATGTGTTTTGAAGAAGTCCTGTTTGAAAACGATGGCTTCCGCCAGGTAAAAACGACGGTCGTTGTACACCGGGTTTAACTTAAACATTTCCTGTTTCGGTGGTTCGGTAAAGAACAGGTTATTATGCCGGACAAGGAATGCGAGGTTTGGCCTGCGGGAACCATTCCTGTCATCCTGTTTCAGGAAGTTATAACCACCCCATACATCGATGACCTGGTAGCGGTAATCGCGGTAAAAGGTATCCGTTCTGCCGAAGTTATTGATGGAATAATGCTGGGATAAATCTATTCCCCCAACCCAGTTGGCTTCAGTCCTGTATAAAGGACGGTTCAGGCTGATGTAATAGGCCCCCTCATATACACCGGAGTCCAGAGGGTTATAATTATTAAGGGCCGTATACCCTGCGCTGAAATCTATAAAGGTCCCAAGTGCATTGTATTTTGTATACCTGATCTCTGTTCCCCAGGGAGGGTTGTAGGAATCATGCCAGGCGGCCCCTATCCTTAGCCCCTGCCCCGCACCGAACAGGTTATTATTGGTAACGGATGTCCTTAAGGCTGTAGGTGTTGCCTCTGAAAGGTCAAAACCGTATTCGAATATATCCTTGGTCACCACCAGCAGGTCTACCGAATCCGGAGAAACGGCAGCATTGATGATATACAAACGGGCATCTGACAGGAAAGGCCGGTTACGCAGGTAACGCTCGTTATCCGACATTTCAAAAGGATTGATGGTGTCGTTCTGCCGGAAGAACAGGGATTGCCGGATTACCCACTCTTCCGAGTTGTAATGCAGGCGATTGGCGAAATGCACCAGTTTCATGGTGGTGGTAAAGGTGGTATCGCGGATGTTATCCGGACCGAACACATTTACTTTGCGGTAATATATATCACGGATCACCCTTCCGGAGAAAGGTGTAAAGTATTTTTCACTTTTATTGATGACGCTGTCGCTGAGTTCCGGTTCGGGAACGTTCTGACGGGTTACTTTACGGATAACAGAATCGCGGTATTGCTTGTTCCGCATGGAGTTGCGATATTCTCCCATACGTTTTAACCAGCTTTTTGAAACTTGTTTAGAGGGCACACTATCAGGGTATTGTATATCCTGCCGGAAACAGCTGTATATAGACAAACCTTCCCCCATTGCAGTATGGGACAGCATTATCAGGCAACAGTAAACTACAAAACCAGGTAATATTTTAAAACACGTTCCCACTCTTTCCGGTAGCTAATAAGATGGCTGTATGCTTACATACGTAAAGCATACATAACAGTTGTAACAGTTCGTATGTAATCTAAAAAAAATTAATGAATCATCACTGGCAATTTCCCCTCTATAATGTTAAACAACTCATAAAACAGTTTAATTATTGTGCTACAATTACGGTTTCCCATCCATCATAACGTGCGTTCATTTCACGGGCCAGCTCCCACAAGTACATGACTGTTATATCGATACTATCTTCGTCTGTTTTATCATTCCTCGAAATCTGCAATCCGAAGGGCAGTTCACTATCCTTTTCCAGCGGCCAGCCTTCTACTGTAAATCTCTGGGACCGGATCGTTTTCCAATACTGCTCCCTGTCGGCTTCTGTGCTGAAGAAGATCCAGTGATCGATATGCCGTTCTTTTTCAGGGATATCCCCGTGTTGTTTCAGCGTACGCAACACTTTACGGTTCTGTATGCGCTGGAATTCCTGGATATCCGGAAAGAGGAAGTCGAAGTACAGTTCCCAGTTTTTATCTTCTTTTACGCCATAATCATATTTATACCCCGGAAAGCGGGTCATGGCATCCGTGATAAATTTATCGTGGAGTAAGGGATCGGCGGTATAAAAGTAGAAATCGCGTACACCGGCGGAGATGGTCCGGCCGGCAAAGTGGGCGTGTAAGGTTAATTCCAGCTGTTGTACCAGGTGGTCCTCTATCTCCCCTAATATTTCAAACTCTGTTCCTTTGGGAAAACCGTCAGGCCGCGGATCATTCAGGTATACAGAAATGTGTACCGCAAATGGCTTATTATTCAGAGGAGCGAAACGCCGTAAGTCAAGATCCAGCCCAATAATAGCCGGGTTGTCCTCTATGTGACAGGTATAAATGTCCCAGTCCGGTCGGTAGTCGTTTGGCATAAAGCATTGATTCGGAAAATAACAGAGCTTGCAAAGATACAGAACCCGTGCCGCCATTCATCCAAAAGTCGTGTTTTCTTTTTCCAATTACTATTACTTTTAATACCGTTACAGGCTCACTTTAGAAAAGTATTTTGAATCATGCAGAAAGTTGTCACTTTATGTTTGGGAATGACATTATCATTCTTTTTTCACTCCTATGCCCAGCAATCAGGGTCTAAACCGGCGGAGACCGGCGTCCTATACGGAAAACTGGTGGATGCACAAACCAATACTCCGGTAGAATATGCGTCCGTATCTATATTACGTTCCGCTGACTCAACTACACTTACAGGGATGTTATCTAAAACAAACGGGGATTTTAACTTCCCTGAGATCGCCTTTGGAAAGTACCTGGTGAAAGTAAACTTCATAGGATATGAAACCGTTTATAAAACAGTTAGCCTCAATGCTAAAGCGAACAGTATTGATGTTGGTAATATCAAACTGAAGGCAAATGTAAGGTCGCTGGCCGGAGTGGAAATTGTGGGAGAGAAACCTGCTTATACCATGGCTATTGACAAACGTGTCTTTAATGTAGAGAAGAGCCTGTCGAGTATTGGCGGTACTGCTACTGATGTACTGAAACAGGTGCCATCTGTGAGTGTGGACATAGACGGGAATGTGAGTGTACGGAATGGTACACCTACTATATTTGTAGATGGCCGTCCTACCACGCTTACACTGGATCAGATCCCTGCAGATGCTATTGCCAATATAGAGGTGGTGACCAATCCTTCTGCGAAATATGATGCGGAAGGTGTGAGCGGTATCCTTAATATCGTACTGAAAAAGAACAGGAAAGCGGGGATTAACGGACAGGTAACTGCAGGTGTTTCTACCCTGGGTGGAGTAAATGGCGGTCTGGACCTGAACGTTCGTCGCGAGAAATATGCCGTTTCCCTGAGCTGGAATATGAGGAACCGCAAGGGCGCTACCAATTCACATTTGTTCCGTAAGAATATTGGTACGGATACGACCACCTACCTGGACCAGTATAATAATGGAGATAATACGAGGAAGTTCCAGTTTGGACGTGTGGGGTTTGACTGGTTTGCTGACAACCGGAATACCATCAGTATTTCCCAGGGGATCATGGGCGGAGATTTTAATGATTACAGTGATCTCACCTTATATAATTTAAACGAGCAACAGCAGCAGGTACGTTTTGGTACGGGTATAGATAATGGTACACATAGCTGGCGCAACTATACTACCCAGATGGGTTACAAACATACTTTTGCCAAACAGGGGCATGAGCTGACCGCTGATTTCACTTATAACTATGCTACCAGTAAAGATGGTTCTAACTATGATCTTCAGTATTATACGATGGACCATGTGGCCATTGATACACCTAATCAACCGGAGAACCGTTATGGTGCTGGTAAGGGAAATACGACTTACCTGACCGGCCAGATTGATTATGTGAACCCTCTTTCAGAGACGTCTAAACTGGAAGCGGGCTTACGTACTACCAGCCGTATTTTCAATAATAAGCTGAATACGATGGGGAAAGATTTCTCTTCCGGTAATTATGTTTTAGACTCCTCTCTTTCCAATGATTATCATTATCGTGAAACGATCAATGCAGCTTATGTAAGTTATACCGGTAGTGCGGGTAGCTTTGGGTACATGGCGGGTTTACGTGCGGAACAGTCTAACTATAACGGAGAGATGAAAAGTATCGGTAAAAACAATTACGAAATAAAATACCCTATCAGCTTGTTTCCCAGCTTATTCCTTTCTCAGAAGTTTAAAGGAGATCATGAGGTGCAGTTGAATTATAGCCGTCGTGTAAGACGTCCGTGGTTCAGAGATCTGCTGCCAGATCTGCAATATAGTGCGCAGAGCGCGAGCCGTGGTAATCCGGCACTTCGTCCGGAGTATACAAACTCTTTTGAGATGAGTTATCTGAAGGATTTTAATAAGAAGCATAATGTTTTAGTATCTCTTTATTACAGGAATACGAATAATGCGATTACTGATTTCTCTACGGATACAGTACTGACGATTAATGGGCAGTCTCAGAAAGTGGTGCTGACTTACCCTGTAAATGCGGATACACGGAATGCTTATGGGGCCGAGTTTACCGTGCGTGATCAGATCACAAGTTACTGGGATGTAACGACTAACCTCAACCTGTTTCAAACTAAGATCAATGCGGGAAATTTACAGACTAATTTATCTAACCAGGGATTTGCCTGGTTTGGTAAGATCAACAGTAATACTAAACTGCCGTATAATTTAAGTTTGCAGGTGACAGGGAATTATGAATCGAAGCAGATATTGCCACAGGGAGAAAGAGCTTCCAAGTATACGGTGGATATGGCGGTGAGGAAGGAATTTTTAAAGAAACGTACGTTGGCTGTATCCCTGGGATTGAATGATATATTTAATACAGACAGGACCCTTTCTTATACCACTACGGATTTGTCTGATCAGGAGTATTACAGGAAAAGAGCGAGTCGTGAGCTGAGATTGAATATGTCATGGAGGTTCGGGAAGATGGATGCAGCGAAGAAGAATAAGAAGAAAGAGGATCAGCCAGAGAATAACAATGATATCTAGGGATATTACGGGAAATAAAAAAACACTATATAATAAATGCAAGTTATTAACTTGCATTTATTATTTTAGGACTGATGATAGATACAACCACCAACACCGTTACGCTGCGTTTTCTGGCAGAACCATCTGATGTAAACTTTGGAGGCAAAGTGCATGGAGGAGCTGTAATGAAATGGATCGACCAGGCGGGTTATGCCTGTGCCGCCAACTGGAGCGGGCAATATTGCGTGACCGTTTATGTCGGGGGTATCCGTTTCTTTAAACCGATCGCTATCGGGGATATCGTAGAGATTACAGCTACTATCATCCTTACAGGGAATAGCAGTATGCATATTGCTATCAATGTACAGGCAGGTAATCCGCGTCATCAGACGAGGATTAAGACTACGCACTGTGTAATGGTATTTGCCGCAGTGGACGATCAGGGTAAAACGGTCCCTGTACCAAAGTGGACCCCGCAAACACCTGCTGCCAGGGAAATGGAAGCCTATGCAAGAAAGTTAATGCACCTGAGACAAAATATTGAGGATGAGATGAAACCGTATATGTAGAGCCCATGCGCTATAGGTACCGGTATCATGAGTACTTAATGAGTGAATTGCATTTCGCTTAAATTTTTATAGAGTCCCCCTTCCATACGCACCAGTTCCTGGTGGGAACCTTGCTCTACAATGTGCCCTTTATCCAGTACGATAATTTTATCTGCCTGACGGACAGTGCTCAGGCGATGAGCAATGACAATAGAGGTTCGTCCTTCCATCAGTTTTTCCAGTGCGTCCTGCACCAGTCTTTCCGATTCAGCATCCAAAGCAGAAGTAGCTTCATCCAGTATCAGGATACGTGGATTTTTCAGTACGGCCCTGGCAATAGCGATTCGCTGACGCTGGCCACCGGAAAGTTGTACACCCCGTTCACCGACAATGGTATCCAGTCCGTCCGGGAAGCGTTGTATGAATTCCCAGGCATTGGCCTTTTCAGCAGCCGCTATTAATTCTTCGACAGGAGCATCCGGGCGTCCATAAGCAATGTTTTCACGGATAGTACCGCCAAAAAGGAATACGTCCTGTGGTACGATGGCCATCTGACTGCGGATAGCAGATAAGGGGAATGAGCTGATATCTTTCCCATTGAATAATATATTTCCTGCAACAGGATCATACAGGCGTAACAGTAAGGAAACGATGGTA
The DNA here is from genome assembly GCF_009758125.1 of Chitinophaga oryziterrae. Classification (GTDB taxonomy): domain Bacteria; phylum Bacteroidota; class Bacteroidia; order Chitinophagales; family Chitinophagaceae; genus Chitinophaga; species Chitinophaga oryziterrae. Next base: position 189,494 of record NZ_WRXO01000011.1, on the reverse strand, counting down.
CTCTTACCAGCGCCACTTGGTCCCACTAATGCAATCTGCTGATCTGCAGCAATATCAAAAGAGATATCTTCCAATACCTGTAAATCATCTCTTGAAGGGTAACGGAACGTGAGGCGATTGAAAGAGATCTGGCCGGTGAGCTGATGTTCAGGAGCGATTTTAGCGCTGTCTGTAATAGGTTCTGCCGGTTCATCGAGGATCTCCAGTAAGTTTTCCGTAGCGCCGATGCTTTTTTGAATGCTGGCGTATACTTCTGCCAGACCCGCGACAGAGGCTCCTATGAAACTTGAATAGAGAATGAAGGAAAAGAGCATTCCGGCAGCCAGTTTACCTGCAGCGATCATCAATGCACCCTGCCAGATAACGGCTATCATAGCGCCGAAAATACCGAGGATCATACTGGCTGCGAACACCCCTCTGAAGGTACCGGCCTTGATACCTGTATGGGCTACTTCGGTCGTTTTCTTCTTATAGCGTTTCATCTCGAAGAACTCATTGGCAAAGGCTTTTACGTTGAGGATCCCCTGTAAGGTTTCCTCCACAATCGTATTAGCTTCAGCGACTTGCGTCTGAGCCTTTTTCGAATAACGGCGAAAAATACGTCCAAAAAAAAAGGCGATGACCATGATGACGGGAAGAGAAGACAGCATCAGCAGGGTCAGATACAGGGAAGTATTCAGCAACAGGATGATCCCTCCTACAATGATGATCAACTGACGGATGAATTCCGCGACGGTGGTCGTAAATGTTTCCTGTAACAGGGAGATATCTGAAGAAATACGGCTACCCAGTTCTCCCACTCTCCTGCCGGAAAAGAAACGCATCGGTAACTGTATCAGGTGGTTGTAAATGTGTTGTCGTAATGAGGCAAGTGATTTCTCGGTCACATTTACGAAGAGAATGATCCGCAGGTAACCGAAAATACCCTGCGCTACCAGTATCCCTACCAGCAGCAGACCGGTATGATTGATGGCTTCTGCCATTTTCTTACCGGTACCGGCATCAACCAGTTGCCCCAACAGCTTTGGGAAGGCCAGGTTAGCGATGCTTGACAGGAAAAGGAATAGTAAGCCCAGGCTAAACGCTGGCCAGTAAGGCTTTACGTATTTGTATAAGCGAAACGTTTTCTTAAATGAACTGATTTTAACCTTAGTATTTTGTTCCATTAGCTGTTATTAGGGATAACTTCTCAAAAGAGTACTACAGGTTATGACGGGCTGGAAAGGTAAATATTTTAACCTTTACAAAAAAAGAAAGGAAGCCATATAGGCTTCCTTTCTTTTTCCTTTCTCTACATATAGTGTGCACCGCACACAAATTATCTTAATGTCTGCGTCTTTTAGAAGTATCGTCAGCACCTGTACCATAGCGGGCGGAATCCTCGCCCGGGTTTACGGCACCTGCGGGCATCTCTGCACCAGGTACGGTATCACTTAAGGAAGTATCAGGTATTGCTGCGGAAGAATCCATTGTGCTGACGGATGTTGAATCGGTGCTGCTCTTGTTACCACTACCGCAGGCGGCTAAACTGGTTGTACCTGCTATAATCAGCGCCAATAAAATATTTGTCCCTTTCATAGAAAATATTTTTTACAGTTAACAAAGCCTTGTGGACATCAACAAATTGATGACATTAAATTCCACAATTAGTAGAAGTTAGCGCACAATTAATGAATAGGCGTGGAATCCGGTTTCATGCCTGTTGTGTCCGAATGCATAGTCGCAGTATCTACCGGCGCAATGGATGATGTATCACTTTGCATGGAAGCAGTCGTATCGGAATTACCTGCGCTGTTATTCGCGCTGCCACAGGCGAAAAGGAATATGCTGATAATGATTGCCAGACAGGCCGTGATACCTACTTTATATAAAGCGAGACGTATTGTTATTGATTTGCTGCCGAGATCCTTGGTTTGCATTTTCATGAGTTCTTATTATCAGGTTAAACAATAAATTCAATGATTCCCCCCAATGATGGAAAGAATTGTGCCAATGCGTATTTTTGTAACCTATGTCACGTGCTTACGCAGATCTCCCCCTTCATTATGGTCATGTTCCCCTCTGGCTGGCAAAACGAATGAGCCTGTTGGGTGGCGCCATTGTGGAAACCATTCTCGCGGATTATGGTAAGGCGGAGGTATTGCGCCGCCTGAGTGATCCCTGCTGGTTCCAGGCGCTGGGTTGTGTGATGGGAATGGACTGGCACTCTTCCGGGATTACAACGAGTGTAATGGGTGCATTGAAGAAAGCCGTGAACCCGCATGCGAAGGAGTTCGGGATTTACATTTGTGGTGGCAAAGGGAAACATTCCAAACAAACGCCGGAAGAACTGCTGGTGGTGGCTGAAAAAACGGGGTTGAATGCGCAGATGCTGGTGCGTAGCAGCAAACTGGCGGCTAAAGTAGATAATACGGCGGTACAGGATGGTTTTCAGTTGTATCTCCACTCCTTTATTGTTTCTGATGAAGGCGACTGGTCCGTGGTACAACAGGGAATGAATGATGCCAGCGGTATGGCCAGGCGGTATCACTGGCATTCTGCTGCTTTTCAGCACTTTACGGAGGCGCCACATACGTTTATATATGGACAGAACCAGGGGCTGATCCTTAACCTGACGGATAAGGATGCAATGTCTACCAAAGCGGGATTACTGCAACTGGTGAAGGAGGATCCCCGGAAACTGCTGCCTGAAATACGGAGTATCGTGATGCCCTCACATCATGATGTACGGGCGAAAGATGTGGACCTGAAGAGACTGGGGAGTGTGCTGGCGCTGGCGCATGAGAGAGAACTGCTTGATTTTGAGTCTTTGTTGTTGTTAGAGGGGCTGGGCCCCCGCACTTTACAGTCGTTGACGCTGGTGAGTGAGGTGATTCATGGTACGCCTTCCCGGTTTACAGATCCTGCAAGGTTTTCCTTTGCACATGGCGGGAAGGACGGGCATCCTTTCCCGGTCCCCGTGAATGTCTATGATGAAACGATTAATACATTGCGGGATGCGGTGAACAAGGCGAAGATTGGCCAGACTGATAAACAGGACGCTATCCGGAAATTATCTGTTTTGTCACAGCAACTGGAAAAGGACTTTATTCCGAATGAGAATTTTGACCAGGTGATAGCCAGGGAAAGGAATGATTCCTGGCGGCATGGCGGCAGGACGGTGATGGGAAAATCCAAACCCCCAGACCCGCAACTGAGTTTATTTGATTGATCCTTCTGCCAGGTATTTCCAGTATCTTCTGGGCATATGCTGCATCTGCAAGCGCTGGTTGTTACTGTTACCAACGGGCAGGTCCCGGTCACATGCTTTCCATATCTGCTGATAAAACACTTCTTCCGGACCCCATATGTTACCTGAATGATGATAACGGGCATCGAAGTTCTCATTGAACTGTAATCTCACCGTTTCTACATTTTGTAAGTTATAATAGATGCCAAAGCGGCGGCGCTTATCATAAATCAGCCAGTACTGGTCGGTGTAATGTTCTTTAAAATGCCTTGCGATCAGGGGTAATACATTATAATCCGGAGAGATAATGTCATAATAGATGTTGTCTTTGGTCAGCTGAAAGCTCACAAGGCTTTCCATACGGTGTTTTTCCCGGTATACCTTTTTAGATAGCTGGGCCATATGCGTGCTATGTAAGTTACTTTCATCTGATAGTACAACATCTTTATTACCAAGTACATAACGGATATACCCTACCATGTTATCTTCTTCAGCAGGCAGCTCTGAGAGGTAACAGCAGAAGAACTGCTGCAGGTTATCCGGGGATACTTTTTTATTTAAACCGGCCCATACACGCTCTGCATTTGCGATAATGGTAGGCATAAAAATCACATCTTCATAAGCGCCACGGATATGTTCCTGTTCCTTGCGGATACGGATATCCATTCTCCGCTGCCAGTACATATCAAATACACAAGATAGGAAACCGTCAAAGGTGCCATCGTACAGCCACGTAGTCATTGTTACAGGTATTAAATTAATCTAATAAATTAATAGACAATCTTTTGTGCGAATTAATGGATATTGAAGTTTATTATCAGGTTGCTGTTAAATAAGGGGTTGGTTTTTCAATAAAGCGTATTAACGTTGCACTGCGAAAATACTAATTATTTTAGTATTACTAATTAATTTAGTAAATAAGTTATTCACAGGAAGCAGATGATCAGGATATGAAGAGCTTCTGATAAGCATTAAAACAGGTCTGTCTTACGCTTATCCTACGTTTTTCAACGTAAGATAAACGTAAGACAGACCTGTTTTGAACCTGTTCAGGTGCTTATCGCACATAGACTTCAATAGTAGCATTGGTTGGACGACGGGGAGCCAGGAAGGTATCTATCCTGTGATAATTATCCCTCAGCTCCTGCTGAATCGCAAAAGGGTAAAAGTTATTATTGGCGGGAGCATATTCGTATAATACGATATCGTAATGATGTGCCCTGATCTTTTGCGCATAAGTATGTAACTGCTGGTTGAACATTCCCACACCCAGATGATACCATAAAGGGATATCTGAGCCTGTTTCCAGCTGGTAAGGCATGGCTTTAGCCAATGGTGTTAATTCGGTCATATTCAGCATCTTAAGACTATCCTTCTTTTCCTTTACAATAGGTAAGGCCATTATCCTTTCCATACCATGTACCGTAGATGCCGGCATATAGATTTTCTTAAAAGGCTCCAGGTTTGAGAAGATCCATTCGGAAACAGGCACGTCATTCGGATCTCCTTCATTCATATAGTTATTCCGGGAAACCACGTTTTCACCTGTTTTGCTTACCTGGGGATTATACTTTGCATATGTGGTATCAGCATCCGCATTTTCCTTTACCTGGACTTTTGGAGGTAATACGCGGGACACTACTTTATCCAGGTATTTCCAGAAAGTGCCTGACCACCAGAACATCACCAACAGCGTCATTATAGCAAAGGGTTTCCAGGAAGAAAGGTTGATTTTCAATTGTTCCTGTAAACGGGAAGCGATGAATGCAAAGGCAAAGGCATGAAAGAAGATGTTATTATCAGGAGGCGTATAACTCGTTACCTGGAAAATGGACGCTTCTGCCAGGATGCCCAGGGTAAGCAGTGCAAATAACACTTCTTTCTTATTACTCCAGAAAGATTTCCATTCACGGAACGCCGGAATGAGGCATAATACCACCAGCAATACATATAATTTGATCCACTGGGACTGGGCCAGTATTTCGGATATAATATCGTATAAAGACAAACGGGAATTATGTGGCGGCTGTCCGTGGTTGAACCAGTAGCCGAAACCATAAGGGACTAAAGGCAGAATAATGGTAGCCGCCACTAATCCGTAGAAAGCCAGGAACATAGGGATGTCCCACCATCTCTTTTCCTGGAGGCTGTTACAGGCCAGTAAAGCAAGAGACAGCAGGAGTGCGAGTCCACCCCCGTCCTGTTTCGTAAAGAAAGACAGGAAGGTGAAAAATGCGGAGAGGAATAAAAAGAGGAACTGTATACGGCCTTTGGGACCTGTAAGGAAACGGAACAGGAATGCCAGTCCGATAAGTTCATACACGATCACCGTTTGGTTGTACCAGGGCCAGAAGTTGAAGAAGGAGTAAGATAATACGAAGAGTAATACTGAAACGATACGCAATACGGGCTTAACATCCAGGCTTTTAAGAATAGACCGGAAAGCTAATCCGGCCAGAATGTTCATCAGCACCTGGGCTTTTACCAGTGAAATGAGCTGTGCGCCAAAGAGTTTGAAGAATAAGGCCGGCATTAACCAAAAGCCATATCCTAATGGTAATCCGAAATCCTTGTAGGGAACCTGTCCCTGAGAAAGCCGGTAAGCACCTTCCCAGGATAGAAAAATGTTTACGCGATAAGGGAATGTAACAAAAAGGGGAACAAGCGCCAATCCTATAATGATGATCAGTTCAGTGATGAAAGCGCTTTTTTTACTGAATGGAGTATAAACTGACGACATAACCAAAGGGGGGAATATTGATGAATAATTTATCAGAATGGGCTCAAAAATAGTAGAATTAACGGAAGTTTGATGTTTTTAGTTGCCATTTGTTCCATAATCCATCGTATCTTGGCGCCAAGATATAAAGATTAATCCCCGTGCAATATTTTAAATTACTTAGACCTTCCCATTGGGTAAAGAACCTTTTCCTGTATATACCGCTGTTCTTTGCCGGAGAAATCTTCGATCTGTCAAAAATAGTCGGGATACTGATCGGGTTTTTCGCATTTAGTCTGGTTGCAAGCAGCATCTACATTATAAATGATTACAAGGATATAGAGGCCGACCGAAACCATCCTGTTAAATGTAAACGTCCGCTGGCATCAGGGGCGGTATCAAAACCTGCGGCTTTGGTGGTCTTTGTGTTATGCCTGGTGATAGGTGGAGCGCTGGCCTGGTATGTGAAACCAAAATTCGCATTCGTTGTAGGTATTTATTTCATCATCAATGTGTTATATACTTTTGGACTGAAGAATATTTCCATCCTGGATATACTTATTTTATCAACTGGTTTTGTGCTGAGGATCAAAGCAGGTGGTGTGGCTGCGAATGTTGCCGTGTCTGAATGGCTGATGATCATGGTCTTTCTGCTGGCGTTGTTTATGGCGATTGCCAAACGCCGGGATGATGTGCTGATCAAGACCCAGTTGGGAAAAGATATGCGGAAAGCGTCCAAGGGGTATAATATGGATTTCATGAATGTGATGCTGGCCCTGGTATCTGCTGTGATCATTGTAGCCTACCTCATGTATACCATGGCCCCTGAGACCATGGAGCGTTTCCATACCTATCGCCTTTACTATACCTGCCTTTTTGTAATTGGCGGATTATTACGATATTTGCAAATAACATACGTAGAGAACAATACAGGTTCTCCTACCAAAATCCTATATAAAGATCGTTTTATTCAATTAACCATACTCCTGTGGGTGCTTAGCTTTTATGTACTTATTTATTTACCCACTAACAAAAGTTTTTTTGAGTAATGGAAAAACGGTTGGCAAACTGGGGCAACTACCCAGCTCTCTCCTGCGATGAATCAACATTTTCGCAGGATGAACAGATACAGGATTTTATATCCTCCCACAATTCAATAATAGCGCGTGGCAATGGCCGCTGCTATGGAGATGCTTCACTGGCAACTTTCAGCGTATCTACCCTCAAGTACGATAAGGTGCTGGCTTTTGATACCGTTAATGGTATTTTTGAGTGCCAGTCCGGTATTACTTTAGACCAGATCCTGGAGATTATCGTTCCTGAAGGCTGGTTCCTCCCTGTTACCCCCGGTACAAAATTCATTACGGTAGGTGGCGCGGTCGCCTCTGATGTACATGGTAAAAACCATCATGTGGATGGCTCTTTTTCCAATCATATCATCAGCATGGACGTAATTACCGGTAACAAGGATACCATTACCTGTTCTGCGCTGGTGGAACCAGACCTGTTCTGGGCTACCTGTGGCGGTATGGGATTGACCGGTATCATTACCAGGGTGAGGTTTTATTTAAAGAAGATCGAAACTGCCTATATCAAACAAAAGCAGATCAAGGCCCGTAATCTGGAAGACCTGATCCGTTTATTTGAAGAATATAACAAGTACACTTACTCCATGGCCTGGATTGATTGCCTGAAGAAAGGCGATTCTTTTGGCCGGGGTATCCTGATAGTAGGCGAACATGCTACTGCAGATCAATTGAGCGACAGCCAGCGGAAAGACATTTTAAAAGTTCCGGGTAAGGGCAAGCTCACCGTTCCATTTAATCTCCCCTCCTTTATACTTAATACGTTTACCGTTAAGGCATTCAACTGGTTATATTATAACAAGAACACCAAACGTGAGATCAACAATGTAGTGTCGTACGAACCATTCTTCTATCCGCTGGACGCGATCCTGCACTGGAACCGTGGTTATGGTAAAGCAGGCTTTGTACAATACCAGTTTGTATTACCACTGGAAAAGAAAGACGGTCTGGTTAAGATCCTGCAAAGGATCAGTGACAAAGGCCTGGGATCTTTTCTGGCTGTACTAAAGGTATTCGGTAAACAGGAAAGCCTGATCTCATTCCCGATGGAGGGTTATACCCTTGCCCTGGATTTCCCGGTGCGGAAAGGTCTGTTTGAGTTCCTGGATGAACTGGATGCCATTGTACTGCAATATGGTGGCCGGTTATATCTCTCAAAAGATGCGCGAATGAAACAGGAAGTGTTCTGGAACAGTTACCCCAACGCACAGAAATTCGCTGCTATTGTTAAAACGTATAATGGGGATCAGGTATTCCGCTCCGTACAATCTGACAGGCTGTTATTAACCGAAAAATAGCCTGATTTTAAACTTTTTATATGCCTACTGTTCTTATTTTAGGAGCTGGCTCCGATATGGCCATAGCTATCGCCCGTCAGTTTGCCGGTGAAAAATACGATATACAATTAGCTGCCCGCAATGCAGGTTCGCTGAATGCCCTGCAACAGGACCTTCAGATCCGTTGTCATGTGAAGGCAAGTGTTTTTAGCTTTGACGCGACTGACTTTAACAGTCATGCTGCTTTTTATGCGGGTCTGCCGGTGAAGCCGGATATCACCGTCTGTGTGTTCGGATACCTCGGCGACCAGGAAAAGGCACAATCCGACTGGACCGAGGCTGCCCGCATTATCAATACTAATTATACAGGCGCAGTTTCCATACTCAATATCGTGGCTGATGATTATGCAGCCCGTGGTACCGGTACTATTATCGGCATCAGTTCTGTAGCCGGTGAGCGTGGACGACAGAGTAATTACATATATGGAAGCGCCAAAGCAGGTTTTACCGCTTATCTCAGTGGCTTGCGTAACCGCCTGTTTCACAAAGGCGTGCATGTGCTGAGTGTACAACCAGGTTTCGTATATACCCGTATGACGGAAAATCTCACCTTACCTCCGTTATTAACAGCACAGCCACAGCAGGTAGCTACAGCTGTGTACAAAGCGGCGAAGGCAAAAAAGAATACGGTGTATACCAAATGGTTCTGGCGTTATATCATGCTCATTATCAAATCTATACCCGAAAGTATTTTCAAAAAATTAAAGCTCTGATATGAAACCATCTATTGCTTTTTTTGATTTTGATGGTACTATTACGCGGAAGGATACATTGTTCGAGATCATCCGCTATCATAAAGGTGAAGCGTCTCTTTATATGGGGCTGCTGGTCCTTTCCCCTGCGCTGATATTATTTAAGATGAAGCTGGTTTCCAACCAGGCTATCAAGCAGTTAGTGCTGCAATACTTTTTCCGGAATATGCCGGAAGATGTTTTTCGTGAGCGCTGTGCGGAGTTTTGCCGCGATCGTTTGCCTTCTCTCGTACGGGACAGCGCGTTGAATGCGATCAGGCAACATCTGGCCAAAGGTCACCAGGTGAGTGTGGTGACAGCTTCCGGTCAGGAGTGGGTAGCGCCCTGGTGTGAGAGTTTGGGGATCGGGTGTATCGGCACCCGGTTGGAGATCAGGAATGCAAAGATTACCGGCAGGATACATGGTGTGAATTGTAACGGAGAAGAAAAGGTGAACCGCATCCGGCAGCAGTTTGATCTCTCCGGTTACGATGATATTTACGCTTACGGAGATACTGTTGGAGATAAGCCGATGTTGCAGATGGCAACTTATGGGTACTTCAGGAGATTTTAAAAGTATACGGTTAATACGGGTGAAACCAATAGGCCCCATGCCTGTAATAAACGTCAAAAACAACATAAAACGCTATATAACCGTAAACAGATTGGTATATAACAGGTATATAAGCCCTATCTATATAAGTACGGCTTATATACCTGTTATATACGGGTTATATAGGGCTTATATACGGGTTATATATGCTAATGCACAGATTCTCAGCATATTATCAGTATACACTAATATTTCAATGCTTTTTTACTACTGATTATCAATAGATTAAAATATATAATAAAAAAGAAAGGCTCCGTTCTTATGAACGGAGCCTTTCTTTTTTATCTTTAGAAGCATCAGGCAGCTGCCTTCATCTTCACTACTTTCACTTTTGCAGTTTTCAGTTTAATGATACCTATGAAGTTGAACACCTTCATTACCTGATAGCTTGGATCGAACTCAAACCATTTCTTTGCGAAGTTAGGACTGTCTTTGAATTTGTGGTGGTTGTTCTGGAACAGTTCACCCATTAACAGGATACCCCAGGGACTGGTGTTTTTAGACTGATCATGGTTATCAAAGCTGCTATAACCGTATTTGTGACCGCACCAGTTTACTACTGCACCCTGGATTGGGCCCATCAGGAAGTGGATTGGCAACAGCAGGAACCAGATCCAGCTTGGAGCAAATACGATATAGAAACCGATATATATTGCTGCCCATACGATACGGGTAGCGAAGTGATCACCAAATTTGTCCATTGCGTCCCATTCTGGTAATGGGTCTTCAGTGAATTTAGGATCGGGTGTGTTTTTACGTGTAACAAAGTCGTTGTACATAGCGCGTGTCTGCACCATCATATGCCACACATCTTTGAAGAAGTGCGGAGAATGCGGGTCTTTTTCAGTATCACTGTACTCGTGGTGCATACGGTGCATTACAGCATAAGCGCGTGGCACTAAATAAGAGGTACCCTGGAAAAACCATGTACTAAAATAAAACACTCTCTCCCAACCTTTAGTTGCTGTATACATCTGGTGTGATCCATACCTGTGCAGGAAAAAGGTGTGAAAAAACAAGGACATGAACCAGTGTACAAAAAAGAATATTAAAATCGCAGTCATTTCAAATTTATAAAATGTAAATAATTAGGCGCAAAGGTAGCCCAAAAATGATTGTAAATCATATTGATAATTGCGTATCAGGGATAGATATGGTTTATATAATACCCCAAATAGCCGCAGTAGCCATGTTGGTAAAATGTTAAATTTAGCGGGAGATGTAAACCTTTCTTAACTCTAATGAGTTGAGTCCGTTATTACCCAATCCATGTACATTGGGCTGGATGAGGTGGATGACCTCGTCGTAAAACAGCGGTACAACGGGAGCATCGGCCACTATGATGCGGTCCATCTGCTGGTAGAGGCTGTAGCGGATGGAGTCATTATTCTCCTGAAGCGACTGTTCATATAGCTGGTCAAAAGCCGGATTTGCATAGCGGGTATAGTTGGGTGGAGCCGGGTTTTTACTATAGAATACGGCCAGGTAGTTCTCCGCATCTGCATAATCTCCCATCCAGCTGCCCCGGAAGCAAAGGGCTTCTGATTTAGCGGTCTGCTCCATTAACAATGCCTTTTGCATTACTTCTACCTGTATTCTAATGCCTAGCTGCTGTAACTGGTTGGCCACGTAATTGGCAAAGTCTTCGTAGATGGGGATGGATAACAGTTTTATTACGGGCAAACCTTTGCCTTCCGGATAACCAGCTTCCTTTAAGAGACGCGCCGAAAGTGCGGGATTATAGGTATAGCCTTTTACTTTCACGGTGTCGAAGGAAGGTAAGCCTGCCGGGACAAAGCCGGCATTGGCAGGTATGCCGATCCCGTTACGGAGATAGGTGATCATTTTTACACGGTCTATGCCGTAGTTAATGGCCAGTCGTATCTTTTTCAGGCGTGTGGGTGACCCTTTTACCACCTCCTTCGTACTATCCAGCAGGAAGCCGAAGTACTCCACATTTAAGTAAGGCCCTTTCTCCAGTACCATTTTACCTACCCATTCCTTTTTCAATAATCCTCTTTTTGTGAAGACTTCATCCTTGAAGGAAGCGTCTATATCATTCATGAAGTCCAGCTGTCCCTGGCGGAACAAGAGGAACTCTGTAGCCTTATTATCCAGGAAACCCACCTTCACCGCATCCAGATAAGGCAGGCGATTACCAGCACTGTCCTTTTCGAAGTAGCGGGGGTATTTATGCAGGATGAGGCTTTGTCCTTCTTCCCATTGGTGGAATTGGAAAGGTCCGGTACCGCAGGGATGTTTACGGAAGTCTTTACCATACTTTTCAACTACTTCATGCGGTATGATGGAGCAATATTGCATACTGAGAATTCCCAGGATGGGATGAAAAGGTTGTAGCAGGGTGAGCTGGAAAGTTGAATCATTGATAGCGGTAAATCCTTTACCGATATCTACTTTTCCATTGAAAATCCAGGCGCCGGGTGAGGCAGTAGCCGGGTCCATGATGCGTTTTAAGCTGTATACCACGTCATGAGCGTTCATTTTACGCCCCTTCCCTCCTATAAACGATTCATTATCATGAAAATAGACATCTGTTCTTAAATGAAATACAAAGGTTTTATGGTCTGCCGCCACTTCCCAGCCCTTCGCCAGGCATGGACGGATATTTAACTGATTATCAGGCTCTACGAGGGTGTTATATACTTGCTTTACTGCCCATATAACGGATTGACTTTTAGCAAAAGCAGGGTCCATAGTAGCGATCCCTTCCGTTACATTGTACCTGAACACTTGTTTATCAGTATGTTGCGTGTGTTTGCAGGCAACTAAAGTGCTAATTAATATGATAATGAGTGTTCTTACCTGCATATTCTGTTTAGCTTCATGTAAAATGTGAAGTACGGCTTAAATCTAATATTTAGCATTATGTTGTGCATTTATTATTAACCGTTTAGCATTCAAATGAAAATTAATTATCTTTCCGTTATAAAATACCATTTTTTATGCGTGGCATTCCTATGCTTTTTATGGTTTTGATGATAGCGCTGACAGCTAATGCCCAGCAGGAAACATTCACCCATGCGGATACGTTAAGAGGCAGTATCACACCGGCACGTGCCTGGTGGGACGTACAGAATTACGACCTGCATGTAAATGTATTTACCGGGGACAGTACCATTACCGGTTACAACATAATTACCTACAAGATATTAAAAACCGACAGCATCATGCAGATTGATCTGCAGCCGCCCATGGAAGTTGACAGTATCACCCAGGACGGTCAAAAGCTGGCTTACGAACGGGAAGGCAGCGCCATCTTTGTACGTACCCTGGCCAAACAACTGAAAGCTACTTCTAAAAAGATTGGTATTTACTACCGGGGCAAACCTAAAATTGCGGTGAACCCTCCCTGGGACGGTGGTTTTATGTGGAGAAAGGACGAACAGAACAGGCCATGGATCTCGACTGCCTGTCAGGGTTTAGGCGCCAGTGCCTGGTGGCCTAATAAAGACCATCAGAGTGATGAACCGGATGATATGACCATCTCCATCACGGTACCGCCTTTAATGACGGCAGTGTCTAATGGCCGGTTAAAGAAGCAATTTGATAATAAAGACTATACTACCACTTTCGTCTGGTACGTGAGTAACCCGATCAATAATTATGACGTGGCGCTGAATGTAGGCAGTTATGTAGAGATCAAAGATTCTTACCAGGGAGAAGGCGGTAATCTCGATCTTTCTTATTGGGTAATAGATTATAACAAGGATACGGCCATCAAACACTTTGCTGTGGTAAAACCGATGCTTCGCTGTTTTGAGTACTGGTTCGGGAAGTACCCTTTTTACCAGGATAGTTATAAACTCGTGGAAGCGCCTTACCTGGGTATGGAGCATCAGAGCGCAGTTGCATACGGCAATAAGTTCCAGATGGGGTATTCCGGAAGAGACCTTTCGGCCAGTGGCTGGGGATTAAAATGGGATTTCATCATCATACATGAAAGCGGTCATGAGTGGTTCGGGAACAACATTACCAGTAAAGACATCGCCGATATGTGGATCCATGAGAGCTTTACCAACTATTCGGAAACACTGTTTACGGAATGTGAGTATGGCCCTAAAGCAGCTTTTGAATACGTAACGGGGATCCGTAAGAATATCAAGAATGATATCCCGATCGTAGGACCTTATGATGTGAACAGGGAAGGCAGCGGGGATATGTATTATAAGGGGTCTAACATGATACATACCATCCGGCAGATCGTCAACAATGACAATGTTTTCCGGGATATTTTACGGGGAATGAACCAGACATTCTACCATCAGACGGTGACTGCCAGGCAGATAACGGATTACTTTAACCAGATGACGGGTATGAACTTCGACAAGGTATTTGAGCAATACCTGTTGCATACGACTATCCCTACACTGGAATATCACTTTAACGGAACGCAGTTACAGTTCCGCTGGGTGACGGATGTCATTGACTTTAATATGCCGGTGAAGGTGACGCTGAGTGATGATGGTTACCGGTTCATTTATCCCGGAAAGAAATGGCAGACAACGACTTTCACAATGACTGATAAAAAGCAGTTTAAGGTAGATCCTAATTTTTATATCAATATAAAAGAGAGATAGTCGTCACTTTAAGACGAGCTTAAAGGCGTGCGTCCAGGTGCCTGTTCTGAAGCCGTAGGCATACCAGAGGATACTAAGCGGTTCAATGTTCCGGCTCATTTCAATGCTGCCCATGTCTACTACATCATGCCAGCCCATCTCGGCCAGTAGTGTGGTAACGGTTGTTTTAGCAGCGCGTTTGTTTCCACAGATGAACATCGTAGGTGCGTTCTGTTCTTCCTTTGGACGGAACATGGATTCATGACCAATGCAACTGAGCGCCTTTACGACATAGGCATCAGGAGGTAACCAGGCCTGTAGCTGTTCGCCGGCAGAATTAGTATGCCCTATCGAAAATGACAATCGCCCCTGTTGATCAGGGCCTTTACCATCGAGGGGATTGGTAACATCTACAATGACTTTATTCTTGAAATTCCATAAACCGGCAGCTTCAATTGCTTTTTGGGTACCTGCCCAACTGGTGCAGATGACAAGTAGTTCTCCCTGGGCAGCAGCTTCACGGAAAGTGGTGATCGTTACCTTTGGCCCCAATTTCTTTACCCACTGCTGTAATGAATCTTTAGAGGGATTGCGGGTTCCCAGCACAACTTCATGACCTGCCATTACAAGACCTTCACCTAACGTAAGTCCTACCGGACCACTGCCGAGGATGCCAATTTTCATTTGTCAGGTATTTGAGTGAACAGAAAGGACGTCTAATATAAATAAAAAAGCTGAATGTATATCAGAGTATACATTCAGCTTTTTCAGTTCTTTTTCTTCTATCGTAAAAAACTCAGGAACTTCTGCATACCCTGTCTTTTGGCGGGGGTAAGCGGGAAACTGATGTTTTGAGTATAGTAAGTACTAAGGTCGTACACATCGTAAGGGTTTTCTGCTACCACAGCGGGTATATTGTTGATACCTATAGCGTTCGCATTACTGAACTGCTGAATGAATTCAACAGGCAGGGCCTTGTTGCTGATCCAGGCAGCGAAGACAAAGGGAAGGCTGGTAAAGCGCATCCAGTGTTCTGCAAGGTCATAGATGTATGGGGAGATGTGGCGTTGGGCCAGTGCGCGGTCGCCGATAACCAATCCGGCGTCGGTGCCTTTGATCCTGTCTTCATAACCGCCGGTTGTTTCTACCAGTTCCACCTGTAACTTCCAGTGGTCGCGGACCAGCACCTTTAGTAATGCCACTGAAGAGCGGCTTTGATAATCGAGGTAGATACGTTTGATATCATGCAGGGGTACTTCGCTGAAAAGGCAAACAGATGCTACTGGTCCCTCTGCTCCTATGCAATAATCAGAAATAATATGATACTCTTTTAATTTTGGAATAATTGCCACCGGTACAAGCGCTACATCTACCTCTCCGTCAATCAGTTGCTGCGCTATCTTTGCCGGGTAATCCATGCTTAAATCGATCATTTTCATCACCTGGTGATCCCTGAATCCGTATAATAATGGCTTGGTATTCAAATAACTTACTGCCGCTACTTTTACTTTCCGTTCCAATTTCAGTAATTTTGCGGGCTAAATTAGGCAAATTTTAGCTACCGGTGGTTAGTCTCCCTGAAAGAGATCATCCCGCAGGTTGGAAATTAATAGATAAAATAACATTATGCAATTACAATCTTTAACTGCTATTTCCCCACTGGACGGGCGTTACCGTAAACAACTGGAAGAACTGGCCCCTTATTTTTCAGAATTTGCACTCATCCGTTACCGTGTGCTGGTAGAAGTTGAATACTTCATTGCATTGTCTGAACAGAAGCTGTTCACACTTCCCAAACCACAGGCAGCGGCGTTGCGCAGGATCTACCAGGAGTTTACCATTGAGAATGCCCAGCAGATCAAGGACAGGGAAAAGGTCACTAATCATGATGTGAAGGCAGTTGAATACTTTGTAAAAGATGAACTTACAAAACTGGGACTGGAAGACAAACTGGAATGGGTGCATTTCGGGCTTACTTCCCAGGATATCAATAATACAGCTACGCCTTTATTCTGGAAAGAAGCAGTGGAGCATGTGTATATGCCGGCTATTTCCAACCTGGTACTGGCATTGAAGAAGATGGGAAAATCGTGGATGAAGGTGCCTATGCTGGCGCGTACGCATGGCCAGCCTGCGTCTCCTACCATACTTGGCAAGGAAATACTGGTGTTCGTGGAAAGACTGGAAGGACAGATACAATTGTTTGGGGCGATCCCATTTGCAGCGAAGTTTGGCGGAGCTACCGGTAACTTCAATGCGCACTATGTAGCTTTCCCTAAGACGAACTGGGAACGTTTCGGTGATAAGTTCGTGAATAACACACTGGGATTACAGCGTATGAAATTCACCACACAGATAGAACATTATGATAACCTGGCAGCGCAGTTTGATACGTTGAAACGTATCAATACCATCCTGTTGGATTTTTGCCGCGATATCTGGCAATATATCTCTATGGATTATTTCAAGCAGAAGATTAAGGCCAATGAAGTAGGTTCTTCTGCGATGCCGCATAAAGTGAACCCTATTGATTTTGAAAATGCAGAAGGTAATCTTGGACTGGCGAATGCCCTGTTTGAGCACCTGAGCGCTAAGTTACCTGTTTCCCGTTTACAGCGCGATCTTACCGATTCCACCGTACTGAGGAATGTGGGGGTGCCATTCGGGCATACAGTGCTGGCGATGAAGTCTGTACAGAAAGGGATGGATAAGCTGATCCTGAATGAAGCGAAGCTGCATGATGACCTGGAAAATAACTGGGCGGTAGTAGCAGAAGCTATCCAAACGGTGTTGCGCAGGGAGAATTACCCGCAGCCTTACGAAGCGTTGAAAGCGCTGACACGTGGCGGAGAGCAGATCACACAGAAGACGATGCATAAATTTATAGAGGGATTGAAGATCAGTGCAACGTTGAAGAAAGAATTAAAGGCGATTACGCCACATAATTATACAGGCATCTGGTAAAATCAACTAAAAAGCATCTTCCATATGTAACAACTCATGGGTCCCATCCGGCTGGAATGTGATGGCTATTACATCAAAACGGATGGCGGGTGGTGGCTGAGGCATACGCTCAATATAAGCTTCAGCTGCCGCCTGTAAATAACGCCTTTTACCCGCATTCACTTTTTGTTCAGGCCAGCCGTACAGGTTATTTGACAGGGTCTTGACTTCTATGAATACCAGGCAGCCAGGCTGACTGGCTATAATATCGATCTCCCGGCGGCCATGCCGCCAGTTGATGTCTAATAAATGGTAATGCTGCTGAAGAAGATAATCCTGTGCCAGGAGCTCTCCTTTTTTGCCTAAATCGAGGTGGGATGCCATTTAAATTTGACTAATTTTGAGCCGCTGTGGTTAACAATCATCGAAATTACAAACAATATTATATGAGTGAGAAGAAATTATTCAGACTGGAAGGTAAGGTTCAACATTATGCCTGGGGTGGCTTTCATTACATTCCCGCCCTGCTGGGAATTCCTGAGACTAAAGAGCCAAGCGCTGAATACTGGATGGGCGCACACCAGAGCGCTCCCTCCGTTGTACGTGCTAACGGTGATACGACCACGCTTGATAAACAGGTGAGAGCAAATCCGGAGAAAGTACTGGGCGCTAAAGTATGGGAACGTTTCGGCGAACTGCCTTACCTGCTGAAGATCCTGGATGTAAAGGATATGTTATCCATACAGGTGCATCCTACCAAGGTGGAAGCTGAGAAGGGCTTTGCCCGTGAAAATGCAGCAGGTATCGCGCTCAATGCGGCTAACCGTAATTATAAAGATGATAATCATAAACCGGAGATCATGGTGGCGCTCAGCGAGTTCTGGCTGTTGCATGGTTTTTTACCGGAAGATAAACTGAAGCAGGTTTTACAGACTATATCCGAGTTTTCTTTCCTGTTACCTGTGTTTGAAAAAGAGGGTTATTACGGCTTGTACAAAGTGGTGATGGAAATGCCACAGGATGAAGTAAACAAGCTGTTACGTCCATTAGCAGAAAGGGTACTGCCAGCCTATCAGGCGGGTAAGTTAGCGAAATCAGATCCGGCATTCTGGACAGGCAGGGCAATTGCCAATGATCCAAAGGGACTGGACAATCTGGACAGAGGTATCTTCTCTATCTACTTCTTCAATATTATGGAAGTACATCCGGGGGATGCTGTTTTCCAGGATGCAGGTATTCCTCATGCTTATCTGGAAGGTCAGAATGTGGAGTTGATGGCTAATTCTGATAACGTATTACGTGGAGGTTTAACACCTAAGCATATTGATGTTCCTGAGTTGCTGAAACACACGCGTTTCGAAGCGGTACATCCTGCGATCCTTCAGGGCGATACGGTGAAAGGCGGACTGGAAATCATCTACAACTCTCCTGCTCCTGATTTTGTGGTAAGTAAGATTACGCTTAATCCAGGACAGCAATATGAGCATACCAGTGAAGCCACTGAGATTATGCTGGTACTGGAAGGCGATGCGGTGATTACCGGAGATGATGGTGAAGCGATTGACCTGAAGAAAGGACAATCAGTTGTTACTTATTATAATGCCGGGTATAAGATTCAGAGTCAGGCAGGTACCATTATTTATAAGGCGAGTGTACCTGTGAAATAAGTATATTTGTTCAAATAATCAACACCATGAAGAAAGATTCCATACAGGAAAACCTGGTTATCGCCTCGTTAATATTCCTGGCAATTATCTGCCGGCTTGCTACTAACAAACTGGAATTGTGGAACTTTAACGCTATAGGGGCCAGTGCATTATTTGGCGGGATCGTTATCAAAAACAAACGTCTTGCTTATTTACTGCCTTTACTGACGCTGTTTATTACAGACGTATTCTTTCAGCTGTTCACCAATATTCAAGGATTTTATGGTGGCCAGATGTTCTTTGTATATGGCGCGTTCCTGCTGATCACTTTTATTGGTACCCATATCAAAAAGGCGAATACGGTGAATGTATTCCTGGCAGCTATTGGTACTGGAGTATTGTTCTTCCTCATTTCCAACCTGGGAGTATGGATATTGTCTACACTGTACCCTCATACAGTGCAGGGATTAGTCGCCTGTTATGCAGCAGCTATTCCTTTCTACAGAAATGACCTGTTTGGAAGTTTTGCCCTGAACACGGTTTTAGGCAATGTATTTTTCACAGGCGTTTTGTTTGGAGCATGGGCTTTGATCAAACAAACTACTCTTCAGTCAAATAAACAACTGGCTTAGCATAAGTCATTGATAGATAATTAATAAGGGGCCAGCTTAAAGTAATACTTTAAGCCGGCTTTTTTGTATTAAGTTGTGACAGTAGATTCCCGGATGTTGTTGATAAATACACTGGATCTGACCGTTTAGTTCTCTGATTTAGCTTTGGAATATGGGTTCAGGATGTGTTTTCAATTCAACTTCCCCTAATATTCAACCCTATCTCTCTAATACTAAAAAGGGAGCGCTTATTACAAGCGCTCCCTTTTACTTTATCCAAATTTGATGTAAGACATTAATCATCCAGTTTCAGTACTGCCAGGAACGCTTCCTGTGGTACTTCCACATTACCTATCTGACGCATACGTTTTTTACCTTCTTTCTGTTTTTCCAGCAATTTACGTTTACGGGAGATATCACCACCATAACACTTGGCCGTCACATCTTTACGCATTGCGCTGATGTTTTCACGGGCAAGGATCTTAGCACCTACCGCTGCCTGTATGGCAATCAGGAACTGCTGGCGGGGTAATAGTTCTTTCAGTTTTTCGCAGAGCTTACGGCCAAATTCAGCCGCACGACCGCGGTGAATCAACGCACTCAAAGCATCCACTTTCTCCTGATTCAGGAGTATATCCATTTTTACGATGTCACTGTCGCGGTAACCGATAGGCGCATAGTCGAACGATGCATAACCACGGGTCTGGCTTTTCAGTTTATCATAGAAATCAAATACTATCTCAGTTAATGGTATTTCAAAGATCAGCTCTACACGGGAAGGTGTGAGATAGCTCTGATTGAGGAGATTTCCTCTTTTACCTAAACAGAGGGTCATGATATTACCGATATAATCAGGTTTGGTAATGATCTGAGCCCTGATGAAGGGTTCTTCGATACGTTCCAGGTTGGTAGGTTCCGGCATTTCAGAAGGGTTGTTCACTGTGAAAGTCTCCTTCCGGGTAGTATGCGCAATGAAGCTAACGTTTGGAACGGTAGTGATTACGGTCTGGTTAAACTCTCTTTCCAGGCGTTCCTGTACGATTTCCATGTGCAGCATGCCCAGGAATCCGCAACGGAACCCGAAACCGAGTGCCTGGGATGTTTCCAGTTCAAATGTAAGGGAAGCATCGTTCAGCTGGAGTTTCTCCATACAGTCGCGCAGTTCCTCGAAATCCTCTGTATTAACCGGGTAGATACCGGCGAATACCATTGGTTTTACCTCTTCAAAACCATTAATGGCATCAATACTGGCGTTGTTGGCGAGGGTGATGGTATCACCCACTTTCACTTCCTTCGCATTTTTGATACCGGTAATAATATAACCCACATCACCGGCTTTCACTTCCTTTTGTGGCATGAGACCCATTTTCAGGGTTCCCACCTCATCAGCAAAGTAATCCTGTCCTGTATTGATAAAACGGATCTTATCCCCTTTTTTGATAACCCCGTTAAAAATGCGGTAATAAGCGATGATCCCACGGAAGGAGTTGAATACGCTATCGAAGATCAGTGCCTGTAATGGTGCTTCGTAATCTCCTTTTGGAGCAGGGATACGTTCGATGATGGCTTCCAGGATGGCTTCGATACCGATACCCGTTTTACCGGATGCCAGCAGGATATCTTCCACTTTACAGCCTATGAGTTCTATGATCTGGTCCTGCACTTCAGGGATCATAGCACCGTCCATATCTATTTTATTGATAACCGGGATGATTTCCAGGTCATTTTCCAGCGCGAGGTACAGGTTAGAGATTGTCTGGGCCTGTATACCCTGGGCAGCATCTACCAGCAGCAGGGCTCCTTCACAGGCAGCCAGGGCGCGGGATACTTCGTATGAAAAGTCTACGTGGCCGGGAGTATCGATCAGGTTAAATACATATTGCTGACCTTTCACGATATAGTTCATCTGGATGGCATGACTCTTAATCGTAATACCTTTCTCACGTTCCAGGTCCATATCGTCCAGTACCTGAGCCTGCATATCTCTGTCGGATATAGTCTTTGTATGCTCTAACAGCCTGTCAGCCAATGTACTTTTACCATGGTCAATGTGCGCAATGATGCAAAAATTCCGGATATTCTTCATATATGCTTTTAAAACCAGGCGTTTAAGCGCCTTACGTCAGGGCGCAAAGGTATTCAAATTTTTGCGATTCCAGTACACGTGAACTTAGGGTATTTAGGAGTATTTCCCCTACATTAGTATAAAAAATATCATGGATCTCCGGCAAGAATTTGAAGCCGCAGCAGCGGCCAGTAAAACCCTCCCCTCAAAACCCGATAACGAAACACTGCTCCAACTGTATTCCCTCTACAAACAAGGCAATGAAGGTGACGTAAACGGAGAAGCGCCTTCCAATCCTTTCGACTTTGTAGCCAAAGCAAAATACAATGCCTGGGAAGAACTGAAAGGAAAATCCAAAGAGGCAGCTATGCAGGAATATATTCAGCTGGTGAATAAATTACAGGGTAAATAACAATTGACTAACTTTGGGGGGTATGTTACACACATTTAAGATCAGTGAGAAAACGCAGCACTACCTTGACCTCGAAGAGCGGTATGGTGCGCATAATTATCATCCGCTGCCAGTAGTACTGGACCGTGGAGAAGGTGTATTCCTCTATGATGTGGATGGGAAACGTTATTACGATTTCCTTTCCGGTTATTCTGCCGTAAACCAGGGGCATTGCCATCCTGCTATTATTAAAGCGCTGGTAGAACAGGCGCAGAAGCTGACGCTGACTTCCCGGGCTTTTCACAATGACCTGCTGGGAGAATATGCCGCCTTCATTACTACCTATTTCGGTTATGATAAGGTATTACCCATGAATACCGGTGTGGAAGCGGTGGAAACGGCGCTGAAGCTATGTCGTCGCTGGGGCTATGTGGTAAAGGGGATTCCTGAGAATAAAGCTAAGATCGTCGTATGCGCCAATAACTTCCACGGCCGCACGCTGAACGTAATATCCTTTAGTACTGATCCTTCTTCCCGTACGGACTTTGGTCCGTTTATGCCGGGATATGAAGTGATTCCTTATAACGACCTGCCGGCGCTGGAAAAAGTGTTACAGGACAAAAATGTAGCGGGATTCCTGGTAGAACCTATACAGGGGGAAGCCGGTGTGGTAGTACCTGATGATGGTTATCTGAAAAAGGCCCGTCAGTATTGTGAAGATGCACAGGTGCTGTTCATCGCTGATGAAATTCAGACAGGACTGGCCCGCACAGGTAAGATGCTGTGCTGTGATCATGAAAAAGTACATCCTGATATACTGATACTGGGTAAAGCTCTTTCCGGTGGTGTTTTACCGGTGGCCGCCGTATTGGCGAACGATGAGATTATGCTCACCATTAAGCCGGGAGAACATGGCAGTACCTATGGAGGTAATCCACTGGCCTGTAAGGTGGCGATTGCGGCGCTGACCGTGCTGAAGGAAGAAAAGATGAGCGAAAACGCCGAAGCCATGGGGATTTTACTGCGGGGAGAACTGGCTAAGTTATCCTCTCCTTCTATTAAAACCATCAGGGGCCGGGGTTTATTGAATGCGATCGTTATTCAGCATAATAATCCGGAAGCTGCCTGGGACCTTTGCCTTGAATTAAAAGATAATGGTCTGCTGGCCAAACCTACCCATGGTGATAAAATAAGATTTGCACCTCCACTGATCATCACTGCCACCCAGGTGAAAGAATGTGTGGAGATCATTGCCAAAAGTCTTGAAATATTATAGATGTCCAAGGAGTACAAAGCTATCCGTAGTAGTGGATGGATCACCGATTTCCTGATTGGATTTCCGGAAGGTTTATTGCTGCTGTTTTTTACTACGTTCCTTTCTCATACCCTTAATATTACTGTACAGCGGTTTTATACAGTGAATACCTGTATATGGCTGATAGGCAGTATAGTGGTGATGTTCACCGCTTACCAGGCTAATAAAGGGGATTCCCAGCATGATGAAAGTACCTTGTCCCCGAAAGAAAGACAGAAGCTGGAAAACCTGGATATCAGTGAGAATATGATTGCCGATATTGCAGAAGAAATGGCTAAGGATGCGAGCGAATGGGAGCATACTTTGCAGGAGGAAAATGTGCAGGTAAGCTATTATCATTTAGGCCGGGCGTTGCTCAATGCGCTGATTACAGGGGTGTTCTTTTTATTAGGTGGGTTGCTGCCTTTCTGGCCTTATTTATCAAATGAGAATTTTCCTGAGGCTGGTAATAAGAGCGTATTACTGGCTTTTGGCGTGATGGTGTTGTTTAGTTTTGTAAAGTCTAAAATGACAAATCAGGCGGCAATACCTTTGATACTAAGAAATGTAGCTTATACGGGAGCTGTTTGGTCAGGCGCATTTATTTTACAGTTAATATTCAGATAATTACAAAGGCTACTTACTAAAACATAATAGGCTTCCTAGCCTTTC
Source organism: Chitinophaga oryziterrae (assembly GCF_009758125.1). Taxonomy (GTDB): domain Bacteria; phylum Bacteroidota; class Bacteroidia; order Chitinophagales; family Chitinophagaceae; genus Chitinophaga; species Chitinophaga oryziterrae. The sequence goes on along the minus strand of NZ_WRXO01000011.1, from coordinate 165,581 downwards.
GAAGTAGATTATTTACTGAACAATATCTGAAGGTTTTTGCAAGGCGAAACCCTGCAAAAACCAAAAATTTTAATCCTTCTTTTCTCCGCTGCAGAATAATACGCAGATGAAAGCTGCGATGGCTGCTATTAAAGATAAATACAGACCTATCCCTCTGTCCGGGCACTCTCCCATCTCACAACGGCTGAATAATAAGAAGTTACGGAAAGCCCATACCGCCATGAAGGCGGCAGTGAAGAGGTTGAACCTTGGCGCTACTTTACCTGGTACCAGGAATAAGATACCTGTTAATATTGCCATTATAATATTCAGTTTACCGGGCTCTCCGAAACGCGAACCGGCAGTACTGAGCCCCGTAAACATAACATGCTTGCTTTCTACTGTTAACCAGGGAAGAAAAGCGCTGATGATAACTATCACTACGGATACTAATCCGAAAATCCTTGCTTTTGACATAGCTGTTTTATCTGGCTCCCGGAGGGCAATGTTGTTTTAAATAAGTAGTGTATAAAGTAGAGAGATGTCTGAAAGTACCTTCTCCTTCACGGATACTGTGCGTACGGTTAGGGTAAGACATAAACTGGAATTGCTTGTTATAGCGTACCAGCTCATTCACCAGCATTTCCGCATTCTGGTAATGTACATTATCATCACCGGTACCATGAATATACAGAAGATTCCCCTGTAAGTTCTTTGCGTAAGTGATGGGAGACCCCGCTACAAAATCCGCCCTGTTTTCCTGTGGTAATCCCATATAACGTTCCTGGTAGATGTTATCGTAAGTAAGCTGATTGCCTACTGCCGCAATAGCAATACCTGTCTTATAGATGGCAGGATACTGGAACATCAGGTTCAGCGTCATGGAACCTCCGCCGCTCCAGCCCCATACGGCTACGCGGGAAGTATCTATGTATTTATGGCGGTTAAACAGCGCCTGAGCGCCCTGTGCCTGATCACGTGCATTGATGATACCAACTTTGCGGTAGATGCATTTACGCCACTCACGGCCCTTAGGAACAGGTGTGCCGCGGTTATCCATCGTCACATAGATGTATCCGTCCTCTGCCATGTTACCATCGTAAAGGAAGTTACGGCCTGCCCCATATTGATCTGTTGCAGTAGCACCGGCAGGTTCACCGTATACATAAAATACAATCGGGTATTTTTTAGTAGAATCGAAGTTGTTGGGCCTGGCCATCCAGCCATCCATGGTAACACCATCAGCCGTTGTTACCTGGAAGAATTCCTGCTGCTGTGCATAACGGGCGGATAGCAGGTTCCTGAAAACAGGATTGCCTTCCCCGCTTTTATGCGTTGGCAGGTATACTATTTCGCTTTGTGGCGGGAAGAAATGATTGGAGAATTTATGCAATGCATACTGGGCATCCGGAGAGATCTCGTATTCATGCGTACCTTCTTCTGTTATGGGAGAAACTCGCTCCGGTGCACTTTTACCATCCAGGGTCACTTTGTACAGGAACTGCTGGGTCGCATTATCCGGAGAGGCCAGGATATATGCCTGGTTATGTGTTTCGTCTATACTAAGCAGGTTGATCACATCATATTTACCAGGTGTGAGCAGCGTTTCTTTACCATTCATATCGATACGGTAGAGGTGACGCCATCCATCCTTTTCACTTACCCATACAAAAGAGTTTGCTTCTTTATTCCAGTCCCAGCCGGCGATATCATGTTCATTCCAGCGGGATTTTACATCCAGCCAGGCAGGGTCACTTTCGGTATACAGCTTCTTTGCCTTTCCGGTAACTGCATTACATATATATAAGATGCTTTCGTTCTGTTTACGGTTTAACTGCTGAATGATCAGGTCGTTTTTACCGGGTTGCCATTCCATACGGGGAATGTAGTGCTGTTGTGCATCGCCCGGCACCTGTAACCAGGTGGTTTTAGCGGTAGCAAGGTCCACTACCCCAACACGGCAGGCAGAAGGACTTTCACCTGCTTTGGGGTATTCTACCGGTACGGTAAAAGAGTAGATGGAATCTGTGTTATCTATCATCAGAAAATCCCTGATCTTATTGGCATTTATCTGCCAGTAAGCAATGGATTTACTATCCGGGCTCCAGCGGAAACCATCACGGCAACTGAACTCTTCTTCATAGGCCCAGTCGAAAGTACCATTGATCAGATGGCTGGTGCCATCCTGTGTTAAAGCCTTTCTTTTATTAGTAGCGAGATCTTCCACATAGATATTATGCCCGCTTACATACGCCACCTGTAAGCCATCCGGAGATAACTTAGCGAACATCATAGAAGAGGCTGGTAAGCCTTTTCCCAGCTGCTTCAGGCTATTGGTAGCCAGGTCCAGTATCCAGTAATCGCCACGGGTATCATAGCGCCAAACCTTCTTAGCATTGGTATATATCAATAGTTTCTTTTCATCAGCAGAAAAAGCGAAATCTCTGACATCCAGCGGACTTCCACCGGCGGGGGTTAACTGGGCAGCAGTGATTTTATCAGTCTTTTTGCTGTCTTTTAGCTGGTAGGCTACAATGGCAGCCCCATTTTGCATATACATGGCTTGTCCATCACGGCTCCACTTGGTGGACTCGCCCGGTTGAGCCTGTGCGTAACCTGCCAGCAAACAAAGAATAAGGGAAATAAATCCCCTCAAATAACGAAGTGATCCCATTTGACGAATTTGAAGCGGCAATATAAATCATTTTAATAAGCCATGGGTAAGCCTGACCTGTGGAAAACCCATTGTGGAAAAGTTTTATACGAGTGAATAACAACAAGTTATTAATATAATTTATATATTTATACCGGCAAAACAAATTAGCACAGTAATTGTACTTTAATCTGTGTGAAGAGCCGGGACATATACATAGCCATATTTGATCAATTCAATTAATTACTAATATCCTTTGAAAATCGTTTAACATGATTCAAGTAACTTATTCCTACAAGAACCGAGAATTTTTTCAGTTGGAAGACTCTTTTATGAATCAACTTGCACAGATGGGTGTAAGACAGATGCATGCATTACTGGAGCCTTTATCCGACTCTTTATTAAATGAAAACGGGAAGATCAGGATCAACCTGGACCAGCATCCTAAGATTGAACTGGAAGGATTCAGCAGCCAGATCAAGAATGAAATTGAGAGTATTATGCGGGGGGAGTAATCAGATTATTCCACATCAGCCAGTTCGTAAAAGGTAGCTTTCCGTAACGGTTGCATTGGCCGCTTCTTGTATTCGCTCCACGTTTTTGTAAAAGCAGCCCCATAGTAAAATATGATAGCGCTGTAAAAGATGAAGAGCATTAACAGTACGGCCGAAGCAGAAGCTCCGTAAAGCAATCCAAGGTTGCCCCCAGATAACAACCTTCTCAGGAGTAATTTCCCTATATTAAATAATACACCGGTTAAAAGTGCGCCTGCAAACGCCACTTTCCAGTCGGGCCGTGCATCTGGTAAATAACGGAACAGTACCGCGAACCAGGCTGTAACAATGATGAGTGATACCAATTGGGTAAACACACCGTTGAATACAAAGGCTACACCCGGATAGAGGTCCTGTATATAGTTGCCTAAGAACGCGTGTGCGCTCTCTGCCATTAGTCCTGCCAGGAACAGGATACCGGCGGCCCCTATCACTATCAGTGAACGGAGCCTGCCCAGGATGGATTGCAGAAAGTTTTCCTTTTCGGTAATGCGGATCATCCAGAGCTGGTTGAGGGAGCTTTTTATGACTTTAAGTAAGGTAGTGGAAACGAATAAGAGGAATATAAACAGGACAATGGCTACGGGCCATGTCTGGGCTAATCCTCTGAAACCTCTTAGGGTAATGATTACCTGTTGGGCACTCTCCTTCCCTACAATATCTCCCAGTCGCAGGAATAGTTGTTTACCGATGCTTTTACGGTCGAAGAGCAATCCCATTACCTGGATGAGGATCAGTAATATGGGGGGTAACGCGAAACTCGCAAAAAAAGCAGTGGCTCCTGCCAAACGCAGGGGATCATTGATCTGCAGCAGTCGAAAGGCTGCCTTTAATGTGTATACTATTCCTTTCAGATATGTGCCGGACATATAATTCTACATGGTCGTCCTTATAACAATAAAAAACCATGCCTTGTTATTTCGATAATGTGAAAAAATCCTGTTTCACCTGAATCTTATCAGGTATGGCGGTATTATCGAAGATCAATGTGTTAAAAAGGAAAGCCGAATCTGAAAAAGCCGTGATTTCACAAAGTGTGGAATCCAGGTTGAAATAAGATTGGGTGATGGGTTCGTACTTCATGGAGTCCAGGCTGTAGTTGATATACATCAGTGCATACTTAGACTGGAAGTTAATCCAGGCAGCACCTGCCCCATAATCCGTTACTTCGTTCTTTGTATAAATAGTATCTCCGTTCTCCAGTGTATATTCCTTGCTGATGGATTGAGAGATATTCCATTTGCCTGTATAGTTGTACTGTTGTACAGTATTGTTATCTTTTTTACAGGAAATGAAAGTCAGCAGAGATAAAGCCAGTATTTTCCTCATGGATGTAATTCGTTGAAAGGCTGCAAAATTAGATCATTTCTGTCAAATGATTGATAAACAATCATTAAACGCCGTTTCTCCGAAAATGTTACTTTAGTTCTTTATCTTTTTCTTCTGCCGGATTGCCTTTCCCTCCCAGCTTGATCTTCACCTTCCCATTACTATCATCAGTAGCATGCAGGTGCAATATAATACCCCTACGGCTACGTTTTTTCCTTTCTTTCACATCTGTGATGCCTTCATCCTTACTGGGGTTACGTAGCGGAACATCTATATATAAATCAGTACCGGCGGGCATTCCATACACTCCGCTTACATTCATGTACAGCGCACTTGAATTGATCTGCATGGGGGGAATCAGGATCTTGTTTCCCTGTAGTGTCAATGTATTTTTAAGATTATCGAACGTAATATTTCCCAGGTTGCGTTTGCGGAACACGACGTCGCCTATGTCTTCAATGGGCGTAAAATGAATCAATGCGCCCTGACGGAGATCGAAGCTGAGTGTGCCATACATCGATTGTGGCGCCATCTGACCGTTGTCTCTTACATTGCCGCTGAGATCCGCTTTGGCGGAGATGATACCCTGCAGGTTTTTAGCACTCAGGGACTTCATCCCAAAATTATCAAATGCATAAAACAACTGGTCTATGTGTACATTACTGATATCAGTATTGATTTTAAAACGGTTATTGGTGCCATCCTGTTTTACATTACCTGTTAACTGGATACTGCCGCCTGCATGTGATAAAGCAATTTTCCTCAACAGGACCTCTGTCTGTGAAAGCGCTATATCAGCGGTTACTTTCTGGGCGATGAAATGACTATAGGTGAGTTTATCTACCAGGACTTTCAAATTCACATTACAGGAATTGAGCATTACGTTCAACTGGCTGGCTACCCGGTTGACTTTCCTTCTGTTGGCCGCTTTGGAGACAGCCACACCGGATTTACGTTTACCCAGGAATGAGCGGAATTCATCCAGACTGATAGCAGGACTGCGAACGTTCCAGTCGAGTTGCAGTTTTTCCGGCGCGGTGAAATACAGGTTGGCGATATTACGTACACTTCCGTCCATCAGCAGGCTGCTGTTCTGTGTCTGAATGCTGATATCTTTCAGGTAGAGGTCCTGCCCGGTGAAATCCAGCGTAGCATTACAGTTTTTGAATTGCAGATTACGTGGAGTGTATTCCAGTACGCCTTGCTTTATCTGTACAGTTCCCTTCAGATAAGGAGTGATGGTATCGCCGGTGGCAATCCCGCCTTTATAATACAGGGCGGCTTTAGCAGTGCCGGAAGTGAAGCTGAACACCGCATCGCCATTAGTCGCATTATTCAGATCGGTAAGCGGGAATTCAGACCTGAAATAACCGGTGAGCACCGGATGCCGCAGGTTGGTGATATGTACGGTATCAGCCATTACGGGAATACCATAACAACGGGCTTTCAGGCTGTATAAACTGATGGTTGAATTATCATCAGTGCGGGGTTGTCCTTTAACCCATTCATTGGTAAATCCTCCGCCAAAGCTGCATTCACTCAGTTCCAGGCCTTTGGTGACAGCGACGTTGTCCGTTGTTTTCCATGTCACATTCACCAGCGGTAAATCGTGTGGCACCATATGTCCGGTAAGAGCAAACTCTGCATCCAGTGGTTTTTGCAGGTCAATGCTGTCCAGTCTTTCCGATATTTTAGGTGTGAGCCAGGAGGATGCCTGACTGAGCAATACTTTCTCTGCTACAATATGTATGTTGAACTGGCGTACGCTATCTCCAAAAGAGAAATTTGCTCCTGCTGAGATAGGTTGTCCATCTATTTCAAATCCCTGCTGAGGAATAAAAAGTATTTTCTTTTTCCTGTTGAACTGAACATCCAGTGATGTTTCCACGCGTTTGTTCTTAATAAAACTACCGCGGACTGTATTGAATGAGAAGCTTTTTACCAGTACGGACGTACTCATGGAGAATACCCAGCCGGTATCATTATTCTTTAGTGTACCCTTCAGTTTATCAATATCAAAATCAAACAGTTTTTTCTTTTCCTGGTTATCCATCACAAAGCGCATGTCTATGAGCTGCAGCCTGGTAATATCCGGCCCCATACTACGGCCACCTGCCGTAGCGCTGTCTCCCTGCGCTTTACGTTTTAACACACTGGTATTGGAGTAACCGGTACTGTCTGTATACAAATAGATAGTACCCCTTTCCAGGGTTACCTGTTTTATGTCCAGTTTCTTATGTAACAGTGCAAGGGTGTTTACTTTTATGAAAACGCGGGAGACTTCCAGCAGGTTATGATGATGTTGTGCCCACAGGCTGTCTTTCACGGAGAGGTTTTGCAGAGAAACGGAGATATCAGGAAAACTGCGCACCAGCGAGGGTTCTATGTCTCTGATCATCAGCTGGCCACCATGCAGGCGGTCGTTGAGAATATCACTGATCTGATGTAAAAGTTCTGCTTTATGTTGTCGTATGTACCACGCCAATCCCAGCCAAAGGATTATCAGCACTCCCAGGAAGCTACCAAAAACAATGAAGGCTATACGAATCCATTTCCGCATATTGAAATTTACGAAAAAAGAAGCATTTGATTTATAAGATGTTAAAACAATTGAAAACAAAGTTAGTTGGAATGGCTTTTGCGTAAAGATTGAACGATTGCAGCGGACAAATGTATTAAACGGAACTACTCAGTTATGGAAAGACATACCTATCAGACGGGTCTCATTGGGAATTGTGCCTACCTGGCGCACGTTAATATGAATACGAATATCGACTGGCTTTGCTGGCCCCGCATGGATAGCAGCTTTGTTTTCGGCGGTATGCTGGATAAGAACAAGGGCGGGGAATTTTCCATACTGCCGGCGGATACGTATACATCGAAACAGTATTACCTGGAAAATACGAATGTATTGTGTACGGAGATCACCAGTACGACTGGTAAATACAGGATCATAGATTATGCACCACGCTTTTATCAGTATGAGCGCTATTTTAAGCCTTTGATGCTGATCCGTAAGATAGAGATGCTGGAAGGCACTCCCCGTGTAAGAGTGAAGTGTGAACCGGTATGTGACTATGGAGGCCGTAAGCTGAGGGCACAACGGGGCAGCAATCATATAGAATTCCTGGGCTGTGAGGAAAATATCCGGCTTACTACCAACATCCCCATGAGTTATCTTTTTGAAGGAGAATACTTTGTACTCAATGAGGATAAGTACCTGTTGTTAAGTTATGGGAATCCCCTGGAAGCCCCGTTAAACAGTACCGCAGAGACTTTTCTGCGGGAAACTACCCAATACTGGCGTACCTGGATCAAACACTCCAATATTGCCAACTTTTACCAGCCGGCCGTGATCCGTTCAGCCCTGGCGCTGAAGATCCACCAGTACGAAGATACCGGGGCCATTATTGCAGCCAGTACTACCAGTCTGCCGGAATCTCCGGGCAGCGGCCGTAACTGGGATTACCGTTATTGCTGGTTGCGGGATACTTACTATGTAATTATGGCGTTGAACCATATTGGTCATTTTGAAGAAATGGAGAAGTATTTTAGCTATGTAGCGGATATTTCTTTTTCAGGAGATAACAGGTATCAGCCCCTTTATGGTATAACAGGCCAAAAGAACCTCACAGAGCAGATTTTACCTCATCTGGATGGATATATGGGCAACCAGCCTGTAAGGGTCGGAAATCAGGCTTATGAGCATATACAAAACGACATTTACGGGCAGGTGTTAATTTCCATGCTGCCATTGTATACAGATCACCGTTTTATATTCTCCGAAAGGAAGGATTCTACCTGGTGGATAGAATATCTGTTGAATAAGATCGAGAATACTATAGATGAAAAAGATGCGGGCATATGGGAGTTCCGCAATTTTGCCAATATTCATTGTTACAGTAACCTGTTCCAGTGGGCCGGTTGTTCTGCCGCGGAGAAAATGGCCCATACTATCGGCAATAAAGAACTGGAAGAAAGGGCTGTTTCGTTGAAAAACCGTGCGGCAGCGCATATAGAAAGCTGTTATGATCCTGTACGTAAAGTGTATACCAACGCAACTGGCAGTCAGCATCTGGATGCCAGTACTTTACAGCTGATCATGATGAATTACCTGGACCCAACTTCAGAAAGAGCAAAAGATCATCTGATTGCGCTGGAGCAGGAGCTGAAAACGCCGAATGGATTGTTTTACAGATATCTTCATTCTGATGATTTCGGAAAGCCAAAAACAACGTTCCTCGTATGTGCGTTCTGGTATGTGGAAGCGCTGGCTTGTGTCGGGCGTTTGGATGATGCGGTGAAAGAGTTTGAGAACCTGATGAAATATTCCAATCACCTGTTATTATTCAGTGAAGATGTGGATGAGGAGAATGGCAGTCAGTGGGGGAATTTCCCGCAGGCGTACAGTCATGTGGGATTGATGAATGCAGCTTACAGGATCGCCATGAAACTGGACCTCCCGATATTTACGTTGAACAGGAAGTAAGAAGAAGCCCCCGGGATTCCGGGGGCTTCTTCTGTTAAGCGATCAGCGATCTCAAAAATGATCTCACTTCCAGGTAATTCCTTAAATAATATTTAGCAGCAGATACCTGGCTGCCTACTTTAATAGTAACGGCATCCTGCGGTAATGCTTTAAAGATATCTTCATCCGTATAATCATCACCGATAGCCAGTTTAAATCCAAACTCCCTGTCCTGGATCCAGGACAGGGTTGCTTTCCCTTTGTTGATCTCTACGTTCTTTATCTCTATTACTTTATCTCCGGGTAGTAATTGTAATCCGATATCACTGGTGAAGTAGCGTAATGTATTCATTAATTCATTGGCACGTAATTCACCTAATCCGGATTCTACTTTACGATAATGCCATACCAGAGAGAAACTCTTTTCTTCTATGAAAGAACCAGGAGTACGGTCTGTAAATGTTTCGAGTATAGGTAGTATATCCTGTTTCCATTGGTCTGTGAGTCCGGGTAACTTCTGCCATTCTTCACCCTGTTTCTTTTGCCAGGCACCATGTTCAGCAATCAGGTCCAGATTCAGATGTCCCATCCATTGCTCCAGTGTTTCATGGTTACGTCCGCTGATCATGACCACCTGATTGGCCGGATCATCGGACAGATCTTTTAATAACTGGTATAGATCCTTATCCGGCGAGGCCGCATCCATATCTGCATTGAAGCCCACCAATGTGCCATCGTAATCCAGGAAAATAGCACGTTTGCCACCTGCTTTATAATCTCTCGATACATGTTTCTGCATGTCGAGGCTCATACGGCGGGCCAGCATGGACTGCTGCATGAGTTTTACTTCCTGCAGGCGGGCCATGAACAGTTTTACCCAGTGAGCGATGTTGAATTTGGAGACTACCTGCCGCATGGGCTTCATACGACGGGCCTGTTCTTCTTCCGGCATGTTCAGCGCTTCGTACAATGCGCGTGCGATGGCCCCGATGTTGTTGGGGTTCACTATTAATGCATCTATGAGTTCTTTGGAAGCGCCTGCCATTTCACTGAGGATCAACACACCTGTATTATTGATACGACTGGCAATATATTCCTTACTGACGAGGTTCATACCATCGCGCATAGGTGTTACCAGTCCTACATCGGCAAAGTTGTATAATGCAGATAATGTTTCTACCGGGAATGAACGGTAGAAATAATTTATCGGGTGCCAGTTCATGGTACGGAAACGCGCATTGATACCACCAACGATCCTGTCTATTGTTTCCTTTAGTTCTTTATATTTTGGAACAGTGTCCCTGGAAGGAACAACGATCATATACAATACTACTTTCTCAATATATTCCGGGTATAATTGCAGGAACAATTCGAATGCGTCCAGGCGTTGAATGATACCTTTGCTGTAATCCAGCCGGTCTATCGACAGCACCATATGTGTATGCTGGAAATTTTCGCGTAAGCTTTCCAATTGTTTTAATACTTCAGGATCGCTGGACAGTAATTCAAATTTATTATTGTCTATCCCCATCGGGAATGTTTCAGCTACTACTGCCCTGTCGTTTACGAGTACCACGTTAGACGAAGCATTCACCGGTAACAAACGGGTAACTGCATTCAGGAAATGGTGACTGTCATCAAAGGTATGAAAGCCCAATAAATCGGCGCCTAACATACCTTCCAGTATTTCTGCACGCCAGGGTATTAAGCGGAATAATTCAAAAGAAGGGAACGGGATATGCTGGAAATAACCGATCGCTACATCGGGTAAAGAAGTACGGACCATACCCGGTAACAGTAATAACTGGTAGTCGTGAATCCAGATCACATCTCCTGGTTCTGCCACCTCCAGTATTGCGTCTCTGAACTTGCTGTTTACCTGGTAATAAAAATCCCAGTAAACCTGGTCATATCGGGCATAAACGGCCATATAGTGGAAAACAGGCCACAATACCTCATTAGAAAATCCCTCATAATAGTTATTGATTTCTTCCTGTGTCAGATAAACCGGCATCAGGTTCATCTCTCCTAACTGTTCTCTGATACCGGGTTGAGCATCTTCGTGAACTTCTATTCCGGGCCATCCTATCCAGATATTGTACCCCTGCCTGTAAATGGAGCCCAGCCCCGTGGCCAAACCACCCTCACTCGGATTTAACAGGTACTCACCCTCTTTTTCTGTAATCTTTACTGGCAGCCTGTTAGATACAATAATGGTTTTACTCATAATACAGTTGTCTTTAAATCAAAAAATCAAAGCTATCAGCGATGCCTGTTCTATATAATAGAATGCACTTACAAAAAACGCTCCTTAAATTAGTACGGGAAAGAATACTGCCCCCGGGTTATGCTGGTACAGATAATAGGGATGTGATAGGAGCCACAAAGTTACGGTATTTTTTTTACGTCATATCTGGTATCCCTTTTGCGGCAATAAAGCAATTAAATCATTTATAATGGAACAAAGACAGTTAGGTAAATCTCAATTAAAGGTAGCTCCATTGGCATTTGGCGGGAATGTTTTTGGATGGACAGCAGATGAAGCAACATCATTTAAATTATTAGATGCATTTGTGGCAGCAGGTTTTAATCTGATAGATACGGCAGACGTGTATTCCAGATGGGTACCGGGTAATAAGGGTGGAGAATCTGAAACGATCATTGGTAAATGGCTGAAGAAAAGCGGGCAACGGGATAAGGTGGTGATTGCATCTAAAGTGGGTGCTGAAATGGCGCCTGATAAAAAAGGATTATCTCCGCAATATATTGAGAAAGCGATCGAGGATTCTTTGCGTCGTTTACAGACCGATTATATAGATCTTTATCAGACACATTATGATGATCTTTCTACTCCTGTTGAAGTTACGCTGGAGGCATATTCGAAGCTGATCAAAGCGGGGAAGGTCCGCGTTATCGGCACTTCCAATATGAGCCCTGAAAGGCTATTGTTATCACTGGATGCCAGCGAGCAGCATGGATATCCAAGGTATGAGACATTACAGCCTGAATATAATCTCTACAAGCGTCAGAAATTTGAGAAAGAGTATGAGCCTATTACACAACAATACGGATTGGGGGTGATCAGTTATTATTCGCTGGCCAGTGGTTTTCTGAGTGGGAAATACCGGAATAAAGAAGATGCGGCCAAGAGTCCGCGCGGACAACATGCGCTGAGCTATTTAGATGAACGCGGGCAGAATATTTTAGATACCCTGGATGAGGTAGCGAAGAGTTATCATACAACACCGGCCAGTGTGGCCATTGCATGGTTAGTGCAGCGGGCAGGGATTACAGCGCCTATTGTAAGCGCGACTAAAACAGAACAGCTGGATGAGTTGATGAAAGCAACGCAGTTGAATTTAGATGCAGGAGCATTGGAGAAATTGAATATAGCAAGTGATTATACGGAAGATTGAATCATAAAATAAAGCGGGTGTATGATACACCCGCTTTATTTTTAATTGATTTTTATCACTGTTTTCCCTTTGCCTTTTGCCTGACGGCTCAACGCAATTGCCGCCGGTACTTCATCCAGGCTAATTACCTGTTCTACCGGCACATGTAGCAGGCCACTATCCACAGCATCTGTTAAAGCGTCCAGGGAAGCAACAGTACCTTTCATTTCAAAGTTACCGCCGGTAAGACCTTTTTCTTTCAGGTCATTATCATCAGCCACAAAAGTAGTGGTTAATGCAACACCGCCTTTTTTCACTAAGCCGCTCATGGTTTTAAATGCATCAGGGTTACTGGCCACATCTATCAATCCATCTACTCCATCAGGATATTTTGTTTTTATCTGTTGTTCTACTGATAATTTTTTGTAATTGATAGTTTCTTTTGCACCCAGTTTAGTCACCCGTTCAACATCTTTTTCATCGCCTACAGTAGCAATGACATAAATGCCCTGCATGGTTGCCAGTTGCGTTACAAAAGAACCTACTCCACCGGTAGCACCTATCAGTAAAAGGATCTGTTCATGTTTCAATCCTGATTTTTCTATCAGTTGCTGCGCCGTCATACCAGCAGTAGGTATTGCAGCAGCTTCCAGCATGGATGCTTTTTCAGGGGTACCTGAGATCAATGCCTTTTCCGGTACGATGGCATATTCTGCATAGGCACCTTCACCAATAGGAGAATGGATAAACTGACCATAGACATTATCACCTGCTTTGAAACGGGTTACTCCCTCTCCCACTGCTTCCACAGTACCGGCGGCATCATTGCCCATAATAAGCGGGAACTGGTGCTTCATATGTCCATCCATGATACCGTCAATCAATTTCCAGTCGTACGGATTGATACCTGCTGCGGCTACACGTATTAACAGTGTACCTGGTCTCAGTGTGGGGGTAGGCAGCTCCATTACTTCAGGAGCATCTTTAAATTTAGAAACTGCAATAGCTTTCATGAGTTTTAACAAATTAATATGAAGATGAAATTATTTCTTTGAAACTTCTATGCGCTGTGCACTGTAAATACCTGCATGTCCGCTGAAATAGTAAGCCGTAAAACAGGCAACGGCAAAATACAGTGCATGCTCCGTGCCAAAAAGTTCTACTCCCATTAATGTACAGGCTATAGGCGTATTAGTGGCCCCTGCAAATACTGCAATAAAACCAAGGCCGGCGAACAGGTCTGTGGGAGCGCCCAGTACTACCGCCAATGTATATCCCAAAGTGGCACCGATGAAGAACAGGGGCGTTACCTCTCCTCCTTTAAATCCCATCCCCAGTGTGACAGCCGTGAAAAGTAATTTCCAAAACCATGCCCAGGCGGGGATATATCCGCCTTTAAAAGTATTGATAATACTGATACCGGCAGGATCGGCAGAAGTGACACCTAATCCTGTGTAATCATATGTTCCCAGTATCCGGCAGAGTACAATGATAATAACACCTCCTGCAACAGGAATGAGCCAGGCGGGCCGGATATACTGTTTAGCATATTTTTTAATATTATGTATGCAGGTGGAGAAGGCGAAACTGGCCAGTCCGAAAGCCACACCACAGATGATCACCTTTGCCAGTAACAAGGGGTCAAAATGTTGGGGATCGCGAAATAAGATCTGGTAATGGGTATGATGGATGCCCCAGGCGCTGCATACATAATCGGCGAAGACGGCAGCGATCAGGCAGGGAATAAGGGCATCGTAGCGGATAACGCCAATAGCCAGCACTTCCAGGGCAAATACCGCCCCTGTAAGCGGGGTACCGAATACAGCCCCGAAACCCGCGGCTATCCCGGTCATGAGCAGGATGCGTACATCGGCGGGCTTTAAGCGCATCCAGCGGGCCAGGAGCTGGGCCATACTGCCGCCTATCTGTACAGCAGTACCTTCCCGGCCGGCAGAGCCCCCGAAAAGATGGGTAACGACAGTGGTAAGCAATACTAAAGGCGCCATACGGGCAGGTACTCCTCCTCCCGGTTGATGGATTTCATCCATGATGAGGTTATTACCCGCTTCGGAGTTTTTACCGAATAGCTTGTAAATGAGATAGATACCTATACCGGCTATGGGCAGGATATATAATAACCACAGATGATGATAGCGGTATTGGGTCACGAATTCCAGTAGCCAGAGGAAAAGGGCTACCAGTGAACCTACAATAATTGATACGGGGATGATGATGATGGTCCAGCGGATAAGCTGATAAGCGATCGTGAATTGTTCTAATGACTGTCTGATTGATCTCATAACCTACAAATAAAAAATATGATGCTCCTTTACAGCAGCATCCGTTACTATTTGTAGGCGCCATCAGACCGGCTTTTGAGCGCCCGGACGGTTCTTGTGCAGGAAGACACCATTTCCTGGTATAGGGACAAATATAGCATGTTAGTGCTAAAGATTAACATTTTCTTATGTGTATCTTCAGAAAGTCTTTAGAATGTTATTGCAATTTTGCCTTTAATCAAGCTGTACTAAATGAAAATACTATCATATACACTTTGCTTACAACTGTTTATACTGAATTCCGCCATTGCCTCATCCCTACCTGCAGATACCACATTACCACCTACAATTGATACCAGTTATATTCATGCAGGGCCGGTTATTGACACGAACCTTTTTCGTACAAGACCTGCGGCAGTGAAAGATTATCGCCCTACAGTGGCGGGTATGACCGTACCCATTCTGTTTATCAGTTATGGATTCTGGGCGCTGAAGAACCCTACCCTTCAGTCACTGAACCATAGTACCAAAGCAGAGCTAAGGGAAGATCATCCGAATTTCTCTACTCATATAGACAATTACCTGGAGTATGCTCCGGCTCTGGGTGTATATGCATTGAACCTGGCTGGTATTCATGGAGAACATAATTTCCGCGACCGTACCATGATCCTGGGTATTTCTACCCTGCTGATGTCCGGCACAGTAGGAATTCTGAAGAACAGTACACACGTTTTAAGGCCTGATGGCAGTTCCTATAATTCCTTCCCTTCCGGCCATACTGCCACTGCCTTTATGGGAGCGGAATTTATGCGGATGGAATATAAAGATGTAAGTCCGTGGTATGGTGTTGCCGGTTATGCGGCAGCCGCTACTACCGGTGCATTGCGCATGTATAATAACCGTCACTGGCTGAGTGATGTGGTAACAGGTGCCGGTATTGGTATCCTTAGCACCAAAGCAGCTTATTTCCTTTATCCTAAACTGCAAAAGGTATTTGCCCCTAAATCATCTATGAATGTAATGGTGATGCCTAATTATAATGCTGAGTGGAAAACATTCGGTCTGGGGCTGGTATTACTTCCTAAGAAATAAGGGTTATCCCTTTTTCCTTTTTGCATCAGCTTTATCCTTACTATCATATTCATTTTCATCATACCCTTCCAGGGTATTGTTATTGTCGTCATTAAACTCCTTTTTGGGAGCAGCTTTGGCGGCAGGAACATTAGCCGCATTTTCACGCTTTACAGCTTTGATAGTACGTTTTGCACCTGTTGTTTTCTTCATGATCATGTTTTAAACAACAGGTGCAAAAATACTGCCTATTCTATACTGACCCCATCCTTGATCTCATCTGTCCCCTGTAAGATCACCTTGTCACCAGGTACTAAATTACCGAACACTTCTGTGGAATCCGTATGTCTGTTCCCTTCCTGTACATCTACCCAATGTGTATGGCCATTCCTTACGGCTATCACGTATTTCTTTTCGGTAGAAGTGACGATAGCACTGCCTGGAACCACCAACGCCTGTACAGAACCGGTTACCGGAATGATCACTTCCGCATACATGCCCGGTTTAAGCCGGTGTTGTGGATTTTGTACATCAACTTCCACAGCTTCGGAACGGAAGCGGTCGCTCAGAGATCCTGCCTGGCGACTGATACCTCCTTTAAAATTTTCTCCCGGTAGTGCATTTACATGAAAATCTACCTGCCTGCTATCAGATAACTGTGCGCTGTACATTTCCGGGACCTGCATAACGAGACGCAGTCTGTCTTCCTGTTCCAGCATCAGCATAGGCCCTCCGCTTACACTGGTAGAAGGGCCCACCAATGCACCCGGGTGTATATTACGTTCAGTGATCACACCATCAAATGGGGCAGTCACCGTTAAGTAACTACGGGTAGCTTCCAGCGCACGGAAATTGGCTAGTTCACTGTTCATAATGGCGCTGTCTGCCAGCATGCGCGCACTGGCGACTTCTACATCATGCGGAGAAATAGTACCCGGTGTTTCACTCACGGCAACGGTACGTTCGTAATTATCTTTGGAACCCGCATAGATAGCTTTAGCCTGTAAATATTTAGACTGAGCTGCATAATATTGCTGAATTATTTCAGGTGCATCGAGTTCCAGTAGTAATTGTCCTTTCTTTACAATACTTCCTCTATCTACCATTACCGATCTCACGAAACCATTTACCCGCGGGTAGATGCTTACTTTCTGATAAGCTTCCAGTACGGCAGGTAATTGTAAACTGGAAGAAAGCGGTTCTTTCACTACTTCTGTAAGTGTGTATTTTCCGGCAGCACTTTTTCTCTCTTTTATCTTTTTCGAAGAAGCGGAATTACAGGCGGCCAGTATTACCACTGTGCTACCTATTATCAGGATCATTTTATACATGAGTAATGGATATTTTATTGTCTGCAATGTTGTTTTCTGGCATTAATGATGGAGAGTTGTAGGTCGTTTTGCGCTGGATTGCGGCATACACCAATGGTAGTATAAACAAAGCCGCCAGCGTTGATGCGATCAGTCCTCCTATTACAGCACGGCCCAGGGGAGCTGTCTGGTCCCCCGATTCACCCATACCGGAAGCCATTGGTACCATACCCGCGATCATGGCAAGGCTGGTCATGAGAATAGGCCGTAAACGGATACCCGCACTAACAATACCTGCTTTGTAAGCATCGCGGTATTCCAGCCGCAGTTTCTCAGCATTCGTCACAATAAGGATCGCATTGGCCACCGACACGCCCGTGGACATGATCATTCCCATATAGGATTGCAGGTTAAGTGTAGACCCCGTGAGCAATAACATGATCAGTGACCCTGCTATTACGGCCGGAATGGTAACGAGTACTACAAAACTCAGTTTGAAAGATTCATAATTAGCCGCTAATAAAAGGAAGATCACAACTATTGCCAGCATCAGCCCGTTTTGCAATCCGCCCAGCGTTTCCAGCAACAGACTGGAGCTGCCTTTTACTTCTGTTTTTAAACCTCTGGGAGGTGGGCCCAGTTCATCAATTTCCTTTTGTACCGCTGTAGTAGCAGTACCCAGATCTTTACCATTAATGTTCGCACTTACCGTCAGGAAACGGCGGGGACCGGCACGGTCGTATTCTCCCGGCATCTCGCTGTCGGAGAATGTGGCTACATCTCCCAGCACAGGCCTTGGCTGCCCTTTCACCAGGGGGATTTCTTTCAGATCATTTACGGTTTGCATGCTATATTCCGGGATCTGTACCTGCACCTGGTAAGTGTAGGCGCCTTTCTCATCCAGCCACTGGTTCTTTTCGGAGAAACGGCTGGAGGATGTAGAAGCAGTAACAGAACGGGCCACCTGGTAAATATTCAACCCCATCTGTGCTATTTTAAAGCGGTCTACATTGATATTGATAACCGGGTAATGTAAAGGCTGCGCGATCTGTACATCTCTCAGGAAATCGATCTGTTTTAATCTGTCTACCAATTGCGTAGCATACTTTTCGATTTGCTGCATGTCTTTACCGGCTACACGTACTTCTATGGGAGTGGCAGCACCCTGGCTCATGATCTTTTCAGTCATATCTATTGGCTCAAAAGAGACACGTAATTCAGGGTAATGCGCAGCGATCGTATTCCTCAGTTTATCTTTTAATTCATCGATGTTCACCTTGTAATGTTCGTCGAGATTTACCTGTAATACCGCTTCATGTGTACCTGCATTGAACACGTACAGATTACTGGAACCAAAGCTGCTGGGGATCAATCCCACGTAAGCAGAACTGATAGCAACATTTCCATCGGTGGTACTGTCTATCAGTTGTAATACCTGGTGTACTTTTTCTTCTGTACGTTCCAGTCTTGTACCATCCGGTTCACGCAGGCGTAGCTGGAATTGTCCGGTATTGATGTGCGGCATCAGGTCTTTACCTATCACTATGTAACAGGTAGCTGCTGCGCCGAATGCAACGATCACGTACATTGTAATGACTAAAGCAGAACGTTTGCCTAACATTTCCAGTGTGCGGATGAACCATGATTTGAAGCGTTCGAAACCACTGTTTTTTTCAGGGTGTTGCTGCTGATCTTTCAAATGAGTATTTACCTCGTCGATTTCTTCCTGGTCAAGGGCAAGGCCTGCATGTGCATGCGGCTGTCCGTGGTGGTACTGGAATTTCTCTTCTTTCAGCCACCAGTTGGCAATTACCGGCACCAGTGTTTGTGCAGCAAAGAAGGAAGCGATCATCGCAAACCCTATCGAAAGAGACAAGGGTAAGAACATTGCTTTCGGCACGCCCGTCATAATGATCGAAGGGGCAAACACCGCCAGGATACAAAGCAGGATAAGTAACAGCGGGAAAGAGATCTCTTCGCAGGCATCATAGATTGCCTGTCGTTTGGATTTACCCATTTCCAGGTGCTGATGGATATTTTCTATCGTTACTGTAGCCTGATCAACTAATACCCCTATGGCTAAAGCAAGACCGCTCAGGGTCATAAGGTTGATGGTTTGTCCGGCGAGTTGTAACCCAAGTACAGCGCATAATATAGCGATCGGTATAGTAATTACGACCACCAGGCAACTCCTTAAATCGCCCAGAAAAAGCAACACCATGAGACCCGTTAAAATAGCGCCCAGTATACCTTCTGTCATCAGTCCTTTCACGGCATTCATCACCGCTACGGACTGGTCAAACTCGTAAGTGATCTTTGTGTCTTCGGGCAGCAGGCTTTGCATTTCCGGCAGTTTCGCCTTCAATTGTTTCACTACTTCCCAGGTAGATGCATCTGCTGTTTTCACAACAGGCATATACACAGAGCGTTTCCCGTTAACCAGCGCATAATCCACTGTCACATCAGCAGCATCAGCCACATTCGCCACATCCTTTACGAATACGGTAGAATTGCCATCCGTCGTGATCGGAATATCCCCGAAATCCTTCACTTCCTTTTCCAGTGAATTGATGGTAGTGAGATACATTTTATTGTTGATGCGGATATTGCCGGAGGGTGTCATCGCATTATTCTTTGCGATAGCTTCCACTACCTGGTCTGCACTCAGATTATAACTACGGAGACGGTCCGGAGTGATGTTCACCACCACAGAACGGGCATTGGCGCCAAATGCAGGAGGCGCTGAAAGGCCGGGCACAGATGCGAACATAGGCCGGATACGCGTATTAGCCAGGTCATAAATGTCTTTCAGCGATCGTGAAGGAGAACTGAATACCAGTTGTCCGACGGGCAGTGAAGAGGCATCAAAACGTACTACCTGCGGCGGTGCGGCCCCTGGAGGAAAGAAGTTCATTGCACGGCTTACCTGTAGGGCTACCTGAGCAGAAGCTTCAGCCATATTGGTACTTTCATAGAAAGTAAGCTTGATCATGGTGAGGCCCTGGATATTTTTACTGCTGATATTTTTGATACCATTTACATACAGGAACTGATCCTGTAAGCGGGTAGCAAAAAAGCCTTCCATTTGCTGGGGAGACATCCCCCCGTAAGGTTCTATCACGTAGATGGTCGGCAGGTTAAGTTTTGGGAAAATATCTATGGGTATACTGATAACTGCCAGTATTGAAAAAAGGAACAGGCCCAGGGTCAGTACGACCACGGACAAGGGCTTTTTCAGAGCAGTAGATACTAATGACATAATTTACTTTTTAGCGGATTCTAAGTTTTGTACTAACTGCTGAATATGATTGCTGGCAAATGCCTGCATGAAAAGCGCCTGCCAGGCTGCGTTGTGTGTCTGTACCAGGTCTGTCTCTGCACGGTTCAGTACATAGAGGGCGTTGGTCACTTCTATGATGTTGGTAAGCCCACCCTTGTACAGCGCCATTTTCTGCATCGCAGCAGCCCTGGCAGCGTTCAGTTGCGCAGGCATTTCCAGCAGCTTATCCATAGAAGTACGGATATCTATCTGTGCCTGCATCAGTTGGTTGTCCAGCAGGGTATGCGACGCTTCCAGCTGATTTTCCGCCGCCTGTGTACGGATGCGTTGCTCCCTCATTTTATCGCGGGTATGACCGATATCGGTGAAGTTGTAAGCAACGCTTACACCTGCGAGGTAGTTGTAACGGCTGTAGCCGATACCGCTTAAGAAAGGCTTATTGATATCATTGTATTGCGTACTGGAACCCCGCATCCATCCGGCGGCCATTAATGAGACTTTCGGCAGGGCATCCTTACGGATCACGTCCTCATGTTTCTTCTGCTGATTGAATAGTGCATTATAGTATTGCAGGGCCGGATGTTCCGGCTGTACGGCCGCCGTATCAGAAGCGCTTTCTAATAGTTGCAGCAAGCCTCTGTTATAAAGGGTGTCCGGTTGTATCGCGGTACTGTCCAACCCGGTCAGAACACCCAGGTGCATACGTACCTGGTTGTACCCGTTCTGCATATCCAGGTAATTCAATCTTGCTTTAGATAATTCAGCGGCGGCGATGGAACTGTCTACGCCGGGTTTAAGACCATGTAATACGATTACGGTAACCGCCTGCTGTACTGATTTTGTACGGGCAATATTATCGGCCTGTATACGCATCAGCGCATAGTATTGCAGCATTCTTATATAATCCTGGATAACGGAAACCGTGAGGTCATTAGCGGTAATATCTGCATCCGCGCTATATACCTTTTGTTGTTGCAGCGCTTCTTCGCGTTTACTCCGGTAAGCCCCGAAATTGTATACTTCCCATTGCATCTGTGCCAGGGCGATATTGCCACTCATTACCGCTGAACGGTTGTCCTCTCTTATACCACCAGAGGTGGAAGGAATGGTACTCATGGGAAAATAAGACCCGTATATACCGTTATCCGTACCGGCATTCACTTCATCTAAAACTTTCATAGAAGGCCACCACTGGTGCTTTACATCTGTGGTATGCGCCCCTGCCGCTTCAGACAATGACTTTTTAACTTTTAAAGATGGATAGTGTTGCAGCGTAAGCGTGATAGCCTGCTGCAACGGTAATTGTGCAAAAGAACAGGGGACAAAACCTATGACAAGGCATAGCAATATCACCCACGTTCCTGCAGTAATGTTACATCGCATACTGACGGAATATGTTTAAGAAAATAAAATTGATAAAGAGATATGAGATCAGGCTGTGGGTGGCCCTCTCCAGTGATTGAGAGATACGGCTACGCTGATATAGGACTGGGTGTAGCCTTTATAATGAGAACGGATAAATACGTAATGGGACCTGATCCTGATACTTGAAACAAAGAAGCATTGTTCGTGGAAGTCATTCAGGGCTTTTGTGCGGTAAAAGAACCGTTGCTGTTTCTCGCCGAAAGAAAGGTCTTTTATACCGGGATAAGTACTTTTAACAAGACGCTCCTGTGCTGAAGAAACAGTACCATGTTTCTCCCCCTGCACTATCTGCAGCAGGAATAAACAAGAAATTAACAGTACTAGCCGCTTAAGCTGTTTCAATTGAGACCTTTTTTAGAAGTTGCAAGATATTTATTATGTGTTACATTTTATAGTGGGAACAATCTTTTTAAGCAAATTATAATCTGCCGGTACCGCAATCTTAGGGACGATGTTTCGTTATATTTGCACGTATGAACTGCCTGATTGTTGATGACAATAAAATGGCCCGCACTGCAATGAAGCAACTGGCCAGCCACGTAGAACAGCTGCATGTACTGGGCGAATGTGCCAGTGCTATAGAAGCCTACAACCTGTTACAGAAAGAAAAGATAGACCTCCTCCTGCTGGACATTGAAATGCCGGGCATGAGTGGCATAGAGCTGACCCGCAACCTGGGTAAAAAAGCACCTGTCATTATCTTCACTACTGTAAAAAAAGACTATGCAGTAGAAGCCTTCGAGCTGAACGTGGCAGATTACCTGATAAAGCCGGTAAGTCCGGCCCGCTTCATCCAGGCTATTCAAAGGGCCAGGGAAATCTGTGAGGGGCAGTCGCAGGACCTGCAGGTATCCGACAATGAATTTGTCTTTATACGGGATAACGGGGTGCTGAAACGTGTTAAAATAGACGAGATCCTGTTCCTGGAAGCTATGGGCGACTATGTAAAGCTCCATACTCCGCAAAAATATTATGCTATTCATACCACTCTTAAAGCGGTGGAAGAGAAACTGCCTCCCGGCCGTTTTATGCGTGTTCACCGTTCCTACATAGTGGCACTGGACAAAATAGAGGCCATTGAGGATGGTACTATAGTGATCCTGAAAAACGCAGTTCCGGTTGCAGATGCTTACAGATCAGTGCTTAACAGCAGGTTAAACCTGTTATGATCGTCCCAAAACGACAGTTTTTCCTTTTCTAACGATCGCTAATGCCTTTTAAACAACTTGTGACTGTTTCAGGTGTTATGTAGATGTACCTTTAGGTCATCATACTAATCAATCACAAAACAAAAAAAAACTACAATGAAAAAGTTAGGAATAATGATGGCTGCTGCCATGCTGTTAGTTGGTACCGCTACTTTCGCTTCTGCTGCTAAACCAGTTGCTAAAGCTAAACAGGCTACTAAAACTGAACAAACTGCAAAACCTAAGGCGCATCACAAACATCACCACAAAGGTCACAAGAAAGCAGCAACTACAGCTCCGAAAGCTAAATAAGGTTTAATTACCTCTGCGAATGATCAATCGCGAATTACCCTGGGGATATAACCCATCGTAATCCGCTATTGATCATTCGTTATTATCTTAACCTGCTTTCCAGCGAACCATTATCGAATCTCTATGCAGCCTAAACAGATTAAATATTACTTGTTAGGCCTGTTCATAACAGGCATGGTATTATTTATTGTGCTGCAGTTTAACTCCTCCCAGAATATACGTAAACTGATCACCGGTAATGAACAGTTACTGAATGAGCTGAACGTAAAGAACGAACTTCAGAAGCTGCAAACCAGCATCGCTAAAACAGACAGTAAAGTAAGAGGTACTGTCATCTCCCAGGATACTCTTAACATCACCGGCATTGAAGCCGAAGTTGCCGTTATCAAGGCCGATCTTAAAGAGATCAATAAACTTATTCTCAACGATAGTACGGAGAAGCTGCTCACTCAGCTGAACTACCTGGTAGAAGAGAAAAACCGGTTCAATATTGCCGTGCTTGACTCTTTTTACAGCCATGGAAAATGGTCTGCAGAAAGACTGATCAATGCGCAAAAAGGTAAACGATTGGGGGAAGCCATTAACGGCATCCTTCACCAGCTCGACACTACCCGGCAAACCGAAGTAAACCGTACTACCCATCTTATAGACACCAGCGGTCAGAAAGCGCAGAACTGGGGCACCATCATGATGGTGTTTGCCTGCATTTCAAGCATACTGGCCTTCCTGTATATTATCGGCAGGATCCATAAACAGGAACAACTGATAGATGCACTGGACCAGTCGCAGCAACAGGAGAAAAAACTGACTGCCATCAAAGACCAGTTCCTGGCTAATATGAGTCATGAGATACGTACGCCCATGAATGCAGTGCTGGGCTTTACCAACCTGCTGCAACAACAACCCATGAACGAGAAATCGAGGGAGTACGTAACTGCTATTCATAGTGCCAGCGAGAACCTGCTGGACATCATCAATGATATACTTGATATTTCTAAAATAGAATCAGGCATGATGCGGCTGGAACCTGTATCATTCAGCCTGCGGGGTATGTTACATTCCCTCCAAACGATGTTCCAGCCCAAGGCGACAGAGAAACAGCTGTCTTTGAGCGTGGAGATTGAAGATACAGTACCGGATATTCTTTTCGGAGATGTCATGCGTCTGACGCAGGTGCTGGTGAACCTTACCAATAATGCTATCAAATTCACCCACCAGGGGAAAGTGAGTATAGCGGTAAGCAAACTGGGAGCAATAGATCAGACAGTGCGGCTGTTGTTTACAGTCACCGATACCGGTATAGGTATTGCGGCCAATAAACTCTCTGCTATCTTCGATCGCTTTAACCAGGCGGAAGCTGATACTACCCGTAAATATGGTGGTACCGGGCTTGGACTTACCATCGTAAAACAGCTGGTAGAACTACAGCACGGGGCTTTGATCGTTGAAAGCGAACCTGGTAAAGGCAGTTGTTTTAAAGTAGAATTACCTTATACATTAGGGGAAATGTTACCTGAAAACGGTGACGGCTATTCGCAGGAGAATTTTATCCTGCCGCAACAACCGGATATACGCCTGCTGGTAGCAGAAGATAACAAGATGAACCAGGACCTGCTACGTCATTTACTGGGTAACAGGCAACTGCATTATCAACTGGTAACGAACGGGCAGGATGCCATTAATGCGCTCTCTAAAAATCATTTCGACCTTGTGCTGATGGATATACAGATGCCGGAAATGGATGGTTATACTGCTGCCAGGAAGATCCGTAGTGAACTCCACTCCAATATTCCTATCATCGCCATGACGGCACATGCCATGGCCGGTGAAAGGGAGAAATGCCTGCAGGCAGGCATGAATGAATATCTGGCTAAACCCATACGGGAAGATGAATTATACAGGATGATACAGGTATTTACCGGTAAAAACAGTTCACCCGAGTTATATATTTACCATAACGGGCATCATGCTGACGGGGATAGTAATATTTTACAGTTACAATATTTACAACAGTTGTCTAAAGGTGATAAAGATTTTGAGAACGGGATGTTGCAACAGTTTATTACACAGCTTCCGGAAGATCTTGCGCTATTGAAAAAAGCTATTTCGGAAGAGAATATTGCTGATATCCGTAGTGCTGCTCATAACCTGAAAACAACGATCTCTTTTATTGGTCTGGAATCAAGATTATACCCTTTACTGGAGCCTATGGAAACATTGGACGCAGCCAGCTATAATGTGGCAGATATTGCTGATAAATTCAACACACTCAAGCAGTTGTGTATGCAGGCTATGCAGGAAACACTCAACATCCTGTTATAATATAGCTTTAATTATCTATTCATAATTTCTCATTAATCAAGCCCTGACTTTGCTTTTTCCTTTTTCAACGACAGTTATTCCCTGTTCACCGAAACCGGTTCAAAAACAGTAATCAGCAGACGTACATTTACATCAGAAATTATAAACAAAATAATAACTCTTAAAATTTACAATCATGAACATCAAGAAAAGTCTTATTGCAGCAACTTTATTATTGAGTGTTAGCGCTTTCACTTTTGCTCAGACTCCAGCAGCTCCTGCTAAGCCAGCAAAGAAAGCTAAAATGGAAAAACCAGCTTCTGACACTGCTAAGCCAGCTAAGAAAGCTCACCACACTCCAAAGAAAGCTGCTTAATCAGCAATGCTTCAACGGTAATAGAAAAGGCAGACCATGCGGTCTGCCTTTTTGTTTTTTATGCATGTCTTTGCTACAAATACGGGATTGCGGGGCCAATTATGTTTGTACAAACGAAATATCACAGGGGCATTTGTTTTTAGCTCCGTAGGAGCTACGTGTTTGTAGAGAATAAGATTTAATAAGAATCTTTTAATACAAAGTCTTATCCCCTTTCTTCTGCCAGTCTTTAAACACGTCTATCGCTTCTTTCACCGGCAATGCTATTAACGGGATCTTCTTATCCGCATGTGGAACCTGTAACTCCTCATAAATAAAAGAGTCATCAAAGTCAATGGCCGCTGCATCGTCCTTTGTATTGGCAAAATAGACCCGTTGCGGCCTTGCCCAGTAGATAGCACCCAGGCACATCGGACAAGGTTCACAGGACGTATATATCTCGCAATCCGCCAGCTGAAAAGTACCCAGATGGGTACAGGCTTCCCGTATAGCCATCACCTCTGCATGGGCAGTAGGATCATTATTACTTAATACCTGGTTCCAGCCCCTGCCTACAATCTCATCACCCCGTACCACAATAGCTCCGAAAGGACCTCCGTCACCGCTTTCCATCCCTTTACGGGACAGTTCCACGGCTATTCGCATAAAGTGATTTTCTCTTTCGCCCACCATATCTTTTTTTGTTTCAAATGTAAGGAATTAAGATGCGACAACAGCATACATAAAAAAACCCGGACAAAGAATTGTCCGGGTATTCTGTAACTGTATATCGTCGTATTTAAAACTATTTCAATTGCATTAAGCGGCATGATTATTCCTGATCACCACTACTCCGTCAAATACATCTATCAATACCGGTTTAGACTTATCAATATCGCCCGCCAGTATCTTTTTACTTAACAGGTTTACTATTTCTTTCTGTATGAGACGTTTCAGCGGTCTTGCTCCAAAGGAAGGATCATACCCCTGTATCGCCAGGTACTCTAATGCATAATCTGAGAAATCCAATATTATGCCATTTTGTGCGAGCAGGTTTTTCAATTGTTGTAATTGAATGTTAATTATTCCCTTAATCTCGTCGCGTAATAATGGCTGGAACATAATCACTTCATCCACACGGTTCAGGAACTCCGGTCTGATGGTCTTTCTCAGTAATTCCATTATCTCGGCCTTGGTGGCATCAACTATCTTTTCGCGGTTCTCTTCGTCTATCTTCTCAAAATTATCCTGGATAATCTGGCTACCCAGGTTGCTGGTCATAATGATAATGGTGTTCTTGAAGTTCACCACACGGCCTTTGTTATCAGTCAGGCGACCATCATCCAGTACCTGTAACAGGATGTTGAAGACGTCCGGATGCGCTTTTTCGATCTCATCCAGCAGTACTACGGAGTAAGGTTTACGCCTTACGGCTTCTGTGAGCTGCCCGCCTTCATCATAACCCACATATCCCGGAGGAGCACCCACCAGGCGGCTTACCGCATGCTTTTCCTGGTACTCACTCATATCTATACGGGTCATCATACCGTCATCGTCGAACAGGTATTCTGCCAGGGCTTTTGCCAGCTCCGTTTTACCTACACCGGTCGTACCCAGGAAGATAAATGAACCGATGGGCTTTTTAGGGTCCTGCAAGCCTGCACGGCTGCGCCGGATAGCATCAGAAACGGCTATAATAGCCTCTTCCTGCCCTACTACACGCTTGTGCAGCTCATCTTCCAGTCTTAACAGTTTATCCCTTTCACTCTGCATCATACGGTGCACCGGTATACCGGTAGCCTTGGCCACATTTTCTGCTATATCTTCTGCATCTACCTCTTCTTTTAAGAGGCGTTTATGGTCTGTTGAGATCTCAGCCAGTTCGGCGGTGTATTTCACCACCAGTTCTTCCTGTTCTTTCACTTTACCATAGCGTATTTCCGCTACCCTGCCATAGTCTCCGTTACGTTCTGCCTGTTCAGCTTCCTGTTTCAGGTTTTCTATAGCAGCCTTTGCATTCTGTAATTTGTCTACAATCTCTTTTTCTGCCTGCCATTTTGCTTTAAAGGTGTTGCGTTGTTCTCCCAGCCTGGCTATTTCTTCATTCAGCTCACGCAGTTTCACTTCATCATTCTCACGTTTGATGGCTTCCCTTTCAATTTCCAATTGACGGATCCTGCGTTCCAGTTCATCCAGTTCTTCCGGCATAGAGTTCATTTCCAGGCGGAGTTTAGCCGCACTTTCATCAATCAGGTCTATGGCCTTATCGGGCAGGAAACGGTCTGTAATATAGCGGTGAGATAATTCTACCGCGGCAATGATCGCATCATCTTTTATCAGTACATGGTGGTGACTTTCATAACGCTCTTTCAATCCGCGAAGGATAGAAATCGCATCTTCCACACTGGGTTCATCTACCATCACCTTCTGGAAACGGCGTTCCAGGGCCTTGTCTTTTTCAAAGTATTTCTGGTATTCGTTCAGGGTGGTAGCACCGATAGCTCTTAACTCTCCGCGTGCCAGCGCCGGCTTCAGGATGTTTGCGGCATCCATAGCGCCTTCCATTGCTCCTGCACCTATCAGTGTATGGATTTCATCAATGAACATAATGATCTGTCCATCACTTTCAGTGACTTCTTTAATCACGGCTTTCAGTCTTTCTTCGAACTCACCGCGGTATTTGGCGCCTGCCATCAATGACCCCATATCCAGGGCATAGATGATCTTGGTCCGCAGGTTCTCCGGAACGTCACCGTTAATAATACGGTGTGCCAGTCCTTCTACGATAGCAGTCTTACCCACCCCTGGTTCTCCCACGAGTATAGGATTGTTCTTGGAACGGCGGGAAAGAATGTGTAAAGTCCGGCGGATCTCTTCATCACGACCAATTACCGGATCAAGTTTACCCTCGCGGGCCAGTTCATTGAGGTTCTTGGCGTATTTCTGTAAGGAGTTGTACTGGTTTTCCGCAGTCTGGGAGTTAACGGTACTGCCTTTACGTAATTCCTTAATGGCAGCTTTCAGTCCCTTTTCGGTAAGCCCTACGTCCTTCAGCAGTTTGGCGGTATCATCACTGCCTTCTAGTAAGCCTAACAGTAAATGTTCTACGCTTACAAATTCGTCTTTAAATTCTTTTATACTGGCGCCAGCTCTCAGCATCGCTGTGTTGGCATCGCGACTCAGTACCTGTCCTCCTTCTCCACTTACACGGGCATATTTGCCTATTTGATCATCCAGCCTGGATGACAGAAAATTTACGTTTACGTTGTTCTTTTTAAGCAGGTAATCAATAGAGCTGTCCTGATCATTCAGTAGACTCCTGAGCAGGTGCCCTGTTTCTATAGCCTGATGCTGACTGTTAAATGCCAGCTGTTGTGCCTGTTGCAGGATCTCCTGCGATTTAATGGTGAAATTATTAAGATTCATAAGTGTTTATTTTGTTTCACGTTAATGAACACGCTTAATAACAACAAAACATGCTCCAAGGTTATCCATGAAGCAAATTTGGCAGAAAATAAAATAACCGACTGCTTTTTTAACAGATTTAGCGCGGTGTACCTGCAATTATTTCAGGTTAGTTCCTGACCAACACCAGCTTTGCCCTGTCAGCTTTATACATAGCACCATAAAATGAAGCCAGTTCGGGAAAAGAAGTTGCAGGATACAGTCCCTCTTTAATCGATACGTTACGGATATAGGTGATGACGTTACCTGTTACAGTAGCCTGACAGGAATAATTACCGAAAGTGCTTTTCAAACTTACTGACTGAGGAACAGATTCCGGCATGTATCCCTCTGGTACGGTGATCAGAACGGTGTCTGCATCCCGGTAAGAGGAACGCAACAGGATGTCGGATAACCGGGGAACATCTGCGTCCGGACGGATAGTTGTTTTATTCAGCAGGTTAGGCACTATGAACATACGCTTACCTGAAATACTTGCATAATTGTGGGCAGAGATTTCCAGTTGCTCGTCTATAGCCGGCAATTGTTCTGCCAGTTCTTTGCATTCATATTTATTTACATCATAGCTGGGCAGGGATAAATCCTTCTTCAGTATCTCCAGTTGTTTTTCCCTGGATAACTGATGCAACCTTCCCTGGAGATCATCCTGCTGCATGCCTGTATAGTGGGTAACGGCATTCAGCAGCATATCTCCATTATCATTTATATTGGCAGTAATACGTCTTAACTGCAGGTTTTGCTCCATGCTGTAAGCAGGCGTATGCACCAGTTTACTTCCCTTTTCACTGGCTATCAGTACCGGCCTGTTAGCAGTAAAACTACTCAGGTAACCTGCGGGCAAAGTAGTACTGGTACATTCAAGCCAGGTAGTATCCTTTGTACCTGGTACACATGCAATTACATGATTGAACTGATTTGAAGGGAAGCCTTCTTCAAATGTAATCTCATTATCTCCTCCGTACACGAGTACACAAAATGCAGGTAAGCCCGCTTCTTTCAGCAGGGAACACATATAATTAGACAATGCTTTGCAATCACCATATCCGTTAGCAGCAACATAATTGGCATCAAAGGTCTGCCATCCTCCTATTCCCAGCTGTACACTCACATAACGTGTATGCTGCTGTAAATAATGATAGAGCTTTGTGATCTTTTCCTCCCGGCTAAGGCCATCGGTTAACTGGTGTACCGTTTGTTTTACGGCCTCGGGTAACTGGTCCCGTCCCTGATTAAGCGTATACATAAAGCGGCTCATTTCTTCCCAGGTATTCATACTTCCTTTGTAACGCTGTATCTCAAAATCTGCAGGTGCCAGTAATACAGCAGCGGTGCGTCTGTGCCAGTCAGTAACAAATCTTTCATCAGGTAATACCGTGAGATCTTTGACCTCCCAGCTATAGGTACGTGTATCCTTATCTGTTGTAATGACAGGTTCTCCTTTATAATGAAAACTTTGGTAACGCAGCGTAAAGTCCAGCGGCACATTCACAACCAGTTTACTTTTTTCTACGCTGAATGGTTCATCCTCTTGCGGAATCCATTCGGGAAATGTAAAGGTATTATTCTCCTTTACCTCTATCTCATATTCTACGGTATAAGGATACACAGTATAATAAAAGGAATGCCTTTTAATACGGTCGTCCGACATCAGGGAGCTACCTACACCACTGAGGTCTTCAACATCACTTTGTTTCAATCGCTTTAACTGTTTCCCGGCAGCATCGTATAATGTACCACTGATAGAACGGATGCTTCTCAGTTTATCATAGTAATCAATAACCTTTGCATATTTGTCTCCACTTGCATCCAGGACTGTTATAGCATAACGGTGTACTATTTTTTTCTCTGAAAGAGACGAGACATTTACGACCAGTTCCTCCATACGTTTTATGGCATGTGCTTTTTCTTTTAAAGCAGCAGGAATAGCAGCGACTGAATAATCAGGATCACCGGCAAAAGCAGGTTGCAAATAAAGGATGCAGATAAGGATACCTGACAGCTTGTTATTAAAGAGGGACATTATTTAGTTTTTTTCAGTACTATTTGTTCAGCCTGTTTTTTCACGACCATATCAAAGAAATCGCGTAGCAAATTGTACTCGGCAGGAGCAAAAGTTGCCCTTTCCAGTTTTACCCTGGAGCGTAACTGAATCTGGTTTTCATTTTTCTGGATCAGGTATTGGAATACGCCATCCGTTTCATTTAATTTTACAATGGCCGGTTTAGGCAGTTCTTCCACTTCATATCCTTCCGGTATAGTCAGACTCATGGTATACACATCATCTACCGTAAAAGGCATTTCTACCGGGTACAAACGTTCCTGCGACTTGAAAGGATTCTCTCGCCGGGCTTCTGAAAACATAGGGTTGATATACAACATTCCGTCAGCCTCCGGCTTCATCTCAAAATCATACTTTACTTTCACCGGCACTTCATAATCATCCAGATCTTCTATAGCCGTATTACTGATAACTGTTTCTGAAGTGAAATCCCTGGAGATGGACTTGAAATATTCCTCTTTACCCTTATCTTTTATCTGAGCACGCATCTTGCATGATTCAAAATATGTGGGCATTTGCTGAAAGCTACCCTTAATTGCACCATTTTCTCCCATCAGCATTACATAGGTAGATTTTTTTTCTACCAGTGAATCAGGCTCAAAGCTGATAGCGGGAATTTCAGGGGTCATTATACGCGCATGTCCGTTATAACAACTGCCATCCAGGCGGCCGAAACCGAGGTAAAAATACGAAGCATCCATAAAATAGGTCCCGGTAGTAGTATTCACGCTTGCAATCGTATAATTAAACCTGTTGACGAGCGGGTACATTTCAAGGGTAACACCGTGCTGACGGGTACTTAATATAACCGGCGCTGCATCCAGTTTAGCCCTGCGCAACATAGCGACCAACAGCAGATTTATATCTGTTTCATTACCGTTATGCGATGAAAAAACGGTCTTCAGCGACTTCGTAAGGTAAAGACCGGAATGGCTTGTACAGGCGAAATTCTGTCTTACATAATTGTAAATACGCCTGGCCTTTGCGGTATCAGAAGTAAGACCGGCTGTTAACCCGTCTACCACATCCCCCAGATAACCATTGTTTTTATCCAGCGTCAGGCCGAAGTCTTCGTCTTTGTCCAGCTCTTCGAATAACTTTGGCCAGGTGCTCAATACGGGTTTAAGAGGCGAATCAGGATATCTGATCGTAGCAAGCTGGAACTCGATCTTTGAGATGTGATTACGCAGTGTAGTCGTGAATTCCTGCTCTTTCAGGGCAGGGACATCTTTAGTGATCCAATGAGAAGTAGTGACACTGGCTGATGCACTGCCATGTTCTGTAGGACCAGCGCCACCATTATTTGTATAACTGATATTATATGTTTTTCTGTCGTAAGACTTCTCTCCGTTCATTGTAAACTGCTGATAGCCCTGACGCAGGAAAATAAAATCAAAGTACTCCGGTATAGTTACGGAATATTCACTCCATAAACACGGATATTCTCCCTGAAAAGCCCATGGTTGCAGGTTAAAATAGAAGGGGGAACTAACCAGGTAGCTATACTCTATGATGGTTCCTTCTTTTACCGCTGGTAGTGTAAATTTCTTCTCGAGATAATCCTTTTTTAACTGATCTGTAAATACGCTTTTGCTTTCCATTCTGGTTTCCACTACTTTCCCGTTTTCCAGGTTGTAGGAAGATGCTTTGAGGTTAAGCAGCCTTTCTTCCGACTGTCCGCTTTTAAACAGTGGAATTTCCACAGTAGCAGCATCATAACCGTTTTTATCAACGATCTTCACCCGGCAGGTGCGTTTGAAACGGATCTCAAAATGGTCTCTCTCCATTTCAAATTCTGAGGTCCCGACGTCTGCAATGACCACAGCATGTGCACTGGTGTCTAATTCAAACTTTGTCTTTTCAAAATCTTTAGGGTCTATTCTTCCAAATTTCACTTTATCCTTGTCCTGAGAAAAAGCCGTAAAAGTTATAAGGCACCCAAATAGAAGGTGCATGGGGAACGCTACAGATTTGATGTGGTGCATATAGGTAAATAGTATAAGGTATATGTTGTGTATATGAAGATATGTAAAAAGTTAGAATCCGGGTATTTCATTTTAGTAACTTTACACCCGCATGAACATAACGGCAAATTATACGGCATTCATTAAGAAACAGGCGGCTGATCTGGGATTTGACCAGTGTGGCATTGCCCGTGCCGTACAGCTGGATGATGATGCCCGCAGGCTGGAAACCTGGCTGAATAAGGGAATGCATGGCACGATGCACTATATGGAGAATAACTTTGATAAGCGTATTGATCCCCGCAAACTCGTGGACAATGCGCAATCGGTGATTACACTGTTATTAAATTATTACCCTGAAGAGCAACAAAATCCTGAGGCTCCGAAAATCTCCAAGTATGCTTATGGGAATGATTACCATGAGGTAATAAAAGCCAAGTTAAAGGTCCTGTTGCTGAGAATGCAGGAAACATTCGGGGAAGTGAACGGGCGTGGTTTTGTTGACTCTGCGCCTGTGCTGGAAAGAAGCTGGGCACAGCGAAGTGGCCTGGGATGGCTGGGTAAAAACGGAAATCTTATCCATAAGCAGTCCGGTTCATTCTTTTTTATTGCCACGCTTATTACAGATCTGGCCCTGGAATATGATAGTCCGGTCGGGGATCATTGCGGTACCTGTACCCGCTGCCTGGATGCCTGTCCTACGGATGCCCTGGTAGAACCTGGCGTAGTAGATGGCAGCCGTTGTATTTCCTATTTCACGATAGAACTGAAAGAATTGCTGATTCCTGAAAACATGCAGGACCGTTTTGAGAACTGGATGTTCGGATGTGATATTTGTCAGGATGTATGTCCCTGGAACAAGTTTTCCAGGCCTAATAAAACAATTGAATTTACCCCCATACCTGCTATACTTAATTTCAGTACGAAAGACTGGGAAGCGCTGACAGAAGAGGAGTTCAAAAAGATCTTCCGCCACTCCCCCCTTAAGCGGTCCAAATACGACGGGATCCGAAGGAATCTACGTTTGAAGGGCATATAACGTTTGTGTCATTTTTATTTCTTTTCTTTTTTGCGTAAATTTAGATAAGCCAACTATCTCCGATAAAAGTATGCCTTAAAGTTTTTCTTCTTATGGAAATTAATGTTCTGACCGCTCCCGGCCTATATGGTTCCGGGCCGCAACACTGGCAAAGTGTATGGGAAAAGATGCCAGGTTACAAACGTATCGAGCAACAAAACTGGAATGAACCGGTGATGAGTGACTGGGTACACACAATTGAAACAGCAGTGGCTGAAGCCGGGCCCGATGTAGTAATCGTTGCCCATAGCTTAGGTTGTATCGCGCTGGCCCAATGGGCACAACAAACGAAACTAAAGATTAGAGGGGCCTTACTGGTGGCTCCTGCCGACACAGAGAAACAGACTTTTCCAAAAGCAGCCTCGGGTTTTGCGCCTATTCCGCTGGCTCCGCTGCCTTTTAAAAGCATTGTTGTTTCCAGTACCAACGACGAATTTGCCAGCCCGCAAAGGGCGATCGACTTTGCCAACGCATGGGGCAGCCGTTTTGTAAATGCAGGGAACAAGGGTCATATTAATGCAGATTCCAATCTGGGAGAATGGTCTGCCGGGCAATCCCTGGTAGATGAACTGGTGCGGAACTGGCACACATTATAAGTAAAAAGGCCGGAATCATTCCGGCCTTTTTTATTATTTCAATCCTTTTAACAGGTAAAAAGCTTCATTCCAGCGCAGCTCATTGCGGAACTGATATAACTCAGTGTCCTTAGCGATCCGCACGTATTCAATGCCTGCCATGTCAGCGAAGTCCTGCATATGCGCAGTAGATAAATTCTGACTGTAACAGGTATGATGTGCACCACCTGCCTGTATCCAGGCTGCACAACCGGTACGCATGTCAGGCATAGGTTTCCATAACACACGTGCTACGGGTAACTTAGGCAATTCATGTTCAGGCTCTACAGCTTCTACTTCATTTACCAGTAAACGGAAGCGGTTACCCATATCAATTACAGAGGCATTTATAGCCGGTCCTGCGGCCACGTTGAACACCAGGCGCACAGGGTCTGCTTTTCCCCCTATACCCAGCGGATGGATCTCGCAGGTAGGTTTACCGGCAGCGATGGAAGAACAGATCTCCAGCATATGCGCCCCCAATACTAAACGGTTGGAAGGATCGAAGTGATAGGTGTAGTCTTCCATGAAGGAGTTACCACCTGGTAAACCGCTGCCCATCACTTTCATGGCCCGCACCAGCGCCGCTGTTTTCCAGTCGCCTTCTCCACCGAAGCCGTACCCGTCTGCCATCAGGCGTTGCACCGCAATACCCGGCAGTTGTTCCAGGCCGTGCAGGTCTTCAAAGGTATCCGTAAACCCTTTGAAACTACCTGCTTCCAGGAATGCACGCAGCCCCAGTTCTATACGGGCAGCTTCTCTTAATGAAGCATGTTGTGCAGCCCCTTTACGAAGCGATGCCCCTACGGAATAACTTTGTTCATATTCCTGTACCAGTGTGCCTACGGAGGCATCACTTACTTCTTTGATGTATTTTACGAGGTCGCCTATGCCGTAACCATTTACAGAATAGCCGAACTGCAATTCTGCTTCTACCTTATCACCTTCAGTAACGGCTACCTGACGCATATTATCTCCCAGGCGGGCGAATTTACCACCTTGCCAGTCGTGCCAGCCACAGGCCGCACGCAGCCAGGTGTTCAGTTCACTCACTACATCGGGGTCCTGCCAGTGACCTGCCACCACTTTCCTGTTCATGCGCATCCGCGACATCATAAAACCGAATTCACGGTCGCCATGGGCCGACTGGTTCAGGTTCATGAAGTCCATATCAATCTCGCCCCATGGAATATCCCGGTTAAACTGTGTGTGCAGGTGAAGCAGCGGGCGCTGTAATACTTTCAGTCCGCCGATCCACATTTTGGCAGGAGAAAAAGTATGCATCCATGCAATGATCCCAATACAATCAGGAGCGTTATTAGCCTCCTGACAAATGCGGTAGATCTCGTCCGGTGTTTTCACAACAGGCTTGAATACGATGCGCACGGGAATATCCGGAGATGCATCCAGCCATTTGGCTATAGCCGCTGAATGTGCATCCACCTGCTGTAAAGTTTCTTCTCCGTAAAGATGCTGGCTACCTGTAACGAACCAGGCTTCGAATTGCTTCAACTGTATCATGCTATTGAATTTTTCAGATTACTGGCCGTAATAGGAATCAGGGCCATGTTTGCGTTCAAAATGTTTGCGTATCAGAGAGTCTTTCAACCGGGGACAATCCGCCCGGATGCTTTCCGTGAGGTAGGCCATCCTTGCCACTTCTTCCACTACGGCTGCATTATACACTGCTTTATCGGCTGTTTTACCCCAGGTAAAAGGTGCATGGTTGCCAACGAGGATCATTTCAACGTCCTCGTATGACAATGATCTTTCTTTCAGGCAGTTCATGATCTGAAATCCTGTTTCATGCTCATAATTCCCTTTGATCATTTCATCGTTCATGGGAGCTGCACAGGGCACATCTACGGTGAGATGGTCTGCATGTGTAGTGCCATAGATGGGAATGTCGCGCTGGGCCTGTGCCCAGGCCGTAGCATAGGTAGAGTGCGTATGCACGATACCCCCGATATGTTCCCAGTGCTTGTATAACACTGCATGTGTTTTGGTATCTGAAGAAGGGCGTAAAGCACCTTCCACTGTCTGTCCGTCGAAATCAACGATCACCATTTTATCCGGTGATAGTTGCGTGTAGGGCACGCCGCTTGGTTTGATGGCAAATACGCCTGCCTGGCGGTCTACCACGCTGACATTGCCAAAAGTGAACAATACCAGCCCCAGTGCAGGCAACTGCATATTGGCTTCGTACGCTGCTTCTTTTATGGATTGATAGCTCATGCGTTAAATTTTTCTGTGAAGGCGCCCAGTTCCTGGAATTTACGGTAGCGTTCTGCGTAGTAAGGAACGTGTTGCGCTCTTGGTTCCCATACGGTTTCAAAGCCGGAAGACATGGCTTCCTGCGCGGCACCAATGGTTGGGTATAATCCGGCGGCAACCGCAGCAAACATGGCAGCACCGAGTGCGCAGGCGTTTTCGCTGTTCACTATCTTAATAGGACGGTTCATTACATCTGCCAGCACCTGCATCGCATAACCTGATTTCTTGGCTACGCCGCCCAGTGCGATCACTTCATGGATAGGTACTCCTTCCTGTACAAAACGTTCCGCGATGCTTTGCGCACCGAAAGCGGTGGCTTCAACCAGCGCTTTGAACAACTGGGCAGCATCTACGCCCAGGTGTAAGCCTGTGACAGTGCTTTTCAGGGTATGGTTTGCATCGGGTGTACGGCGACCGTTAAACCAGTCCAGGGCCAGTGGATCATCTTTCTTTAAAGGCAGTTGCTGTGCCTGTTCAGATAAATGGGTCAGCAGTCTGCTCTCCATTTTCTGTGCATCTGCTTCATTTAATAATGCGTAAACAGGGCCCATGATGAGGCGGCGTAACCAGGCGAATACATCGCCATAAGCGGATTGTCCGGCTTCCATACCCAGCGTATCGGGTACCACGGAACCATCTACCTGTCCGCAGATACCTTTCACCAGCAGGTGTCCGGCTTCTTCCATTGGCGCAATCAGGATATCGCAGGTACTGGTACCTATCACCTTGCACAAGGAGTAAGGTTTGATACCACCGCCAACGGCTCCCATATGTGCGTCGAAAGCGCCTGTGCCTATCACTACATCAGTTGGGAGGCCCAGTTTCCCGGCCCATTCTGCGGTGATAACACCAGCAGGAACGGTAGCATCTACGGTGTCTGTGTACATATTAACGTACCGGGACAGAAAAGGATGCAACTGTTGTAAAAATTCTGCGGGAGGAAGTCCGCCCCAGGAAGCATGCCACATGGCTTTATGTCCTGCAGCGCAGCGGCTGCGCAATAATGTATTCAAGCTGTTGTTGCCGGTGAGGACAGCCGGTATCCAGTCGCAATGTTCTACCCAGGCAGCAGCTTTAGCCCTTACGGATGCATCTTCTTTGATCACATGCAGTATCTTGGCCCAGAACCATTCACTGCTGTAAATACCTCCGCAATACTGGGTGTAGTCTGTGCCTTTACTATGGGCTATTTCATTGATGAGTGCAGCTTCTTCGTTTGCGGTATGGTCTTTCCACAATACGAACATGGCATTGGGATTATGCTCAAATTCGGGCAATAATGCCAATGGCATCCCTTCTTCATTTACGGGGCCGGGTGTAGAGCCGGTCGTATCTACCGAAATCCCTTTTACCCTGTCGGTCGTTCCTGCGGGGCATTGTTTCAAAGCCTCGCGGATACTGTGTTCCAGGCCTTCCAGATAATCCAGGGGATGTTGCCTGTATTGCTGTGAAGATGGATCGCAATACTTTCCTTTCTGCCAGCGCGGGTAGTAATGTACTGCGCTACCAACTTCTTCTCCTGTAGTCACATTCACTACCAGCGAGCGTACTGAATCGGTGCCAAAGTCGACACCTAATACAAATGAATTCTCCATAACGTACGACCTCTTTGCAGACTTCCTGCCAGGCGGCAGGGATCATCTCAAAGGTATTTAGTGGTTAATAATTACATGTCAAATCGACAATTATAAAAGCCGGGTAAAAAAAACGTCCGGTAAAGGACGTTTCTGATCTAACACTTTTTGTAATATCAGAATATTTTAAATTCCCGAATCAGCAACAAAGTATGAAACTTTCTTTTATCCGGCTCTATAAAATCAGAATATTTTAAATTCCCGGATCAAAATTCTTATCCGGCTTACAGACTATCTCAAATTCCCCGGATCAGAAACAAAGTTCAGGAAAGCATGAAACTTCGCGCTGTACTTTCTTTTATCCAGTTTATAATAAAATGCTCCTCTTTTAGAAGACGCTCTTTCTTTCTCTTTCTGTTTCACCAGTAAACCGGTAGATAATACCTTTCTGCTGAAATTCCGTTTATCAAATCCTGCATCATATACTGCTTCGAACAGGATCTGTAACTGGGGAATCGTAAACTTGGGTGGTAACAGCTCGAACAGCAGCGGGTGAATAGCTGCCTTATAACGTAACCGCGCCTGCGCTTCATGTACCATATCAGCATGATCAAATATCAGCTTAGGGATATCTCTCAGGGAGAACCATTCCGCTTTGTATTCGTCTGTCAGTTGCTGTTTGTACAAATTGATATCTATCAGTGCAAAGTAAGCTACGGATAAGGTCCTTTCCATCGGGTCGCGCTGAGGGGTGCCAAAGGCAGCTAACTGCTCCATATATACCCCGTCCAGCCCTGTCAGCTTATTCAGTGTACGGACAGCAGCTGCATCCAGTGCTTCTTCCGGCTGAACAAAACCGCCCATCAGGCTCCATTTACCTTTTTCAGGATCAAAGCCACGCTTTATCAATAATAACTTAAGATCCTGTCCGTCGAAACCGAAAATAATACAGTCTACAGCTACCAGCATCCGGGTTTGCCGGGAATAACGTGTCATACTTTCCTGGTGTTTAATTCTGCTAATATAAAACTCCCCGGTGATATTGCCAGTATTTACCCGGACTGTTTATTTCCACACAATATAGAAAAATAAATGTCGCTACAACAATTATGTACAAAAATGGTAATATCCGGTGGGCAGTGGCTAAAATCTGCTATCGGAATAACTGCCCAGGGGTGATGGCCGTGTAATCAGCAATAAAAGCGATGATATTATCATACCCCGCAAACTCCTCACGGGTATGCATGGTAGTGAGG
Organism: Chitinophaga oryziterrae; assembly: GCF_009758125.1. GTDB lineage: Bacteria > Bacteroidota > Bacteroidia > Chitinophagales > Chitinophagaceae > Chitinophaga > Chitinophaga oryziterrae. Next base: position 125,399 of record NZ_WRXO01000011.1, on the reverse strand, counting down.
ACGACCACTTTCATGCCTGCATTGGCAGCCGCTTCCACGCCTTTGGGCGCATCTTCGAACACGATACAATCCGCAGGAACAGCTCCCAGTTCGGCAGCAGCTTTGAGGAATACTTCAGGGTCCGGCTTGCTGGTCACCACATCATCAGCAGTAATGATAGTCTGGAAATAATCCCGCACATGCAGGTTATCCAGTGCAAAATCCACATTGAAAGGTATAGCGGCAGTGCCTATGCCCATCGCGATCCCCTGCTCTGCGGCCATATCCAGGAACTCTTTCAGTCCGGCTATCAGCTCCAGGTGCGGACGGTAAGCCTCCTGGTAACGCCTTTCCTTTTCCAGTGCCAGGGTATCCATTTCTTTATCTGTAAACCTGTCCTTTCCAAAGATCCTTACCAATACTTCCTGGTTCTTGCCATACATCTCCTTTTTCACCGCTTCCCGGCTCAGTCCGGCCTTCAGATCGTCGTTCAGGATGTTGTACCAGCCATGTACATGATATTCCATATCATCTATCATGGTGCCGTTCATATCGAAAATAAAAGCCTTTTTCATATACTGCAAAGCTAATATGGAATTTCGGGAATTTCTGCATCCTGCTACAAAACCTATCATATGGAAACATACATTCACATTCCTACCCCCTGTCATGAAAACTGGAATAACATGTTACCGGCAGACCAGGGACGCCATTGCCTTACATGCTGTAAAACGGTGGTAGACTTTACAGACTGGGATACCCCGGCTATTGCGGCTTATTTATATGCAAATGCAACACAGAAAGTATGCGGGCGTTTTAATGCCAGTCAACTGGACGTGCCCGTAGAAGATACAATTTTACAGGTGTTTTATTCCAACCTGCCCCTGTTTAAAAAGATAGCAGCAGTGATTGTGATCGTATTCGGAATGGCATCCTGCAATCCGAAATCAACACCTCAGCAATCACCACCAATGTTGGGTAAGATAGCGCTGGTAGATACGACACCTGTTGTTCAAATACCAGAAAAAATCGTCGTTGCCGGACAAGTACAAATGAAGAAGGTCGAATGAATTCGACCTCCGCTGATTTATAGTTCACGTTATTGAATTAGCCACATGCGGCAAAAATTACCAGGATTGCATGCAGCCATACAAAAAGTTATAAAAATGTTAAGATGATTTTATTCATGTAAGTGGAATAATCGATCCGCAATACGATTGCGCTGTTTCTCATAACGTTACGACAAATATAGCCTTTCCTGTTGCTCGCAATATAATGATAAATGTCAATTCTACAATTAAATTACAGGTAAAAAAAATGGTCAGACGGAGGAATTCCGTCTGACCATTACAATGAGGTACTACTCTCCTATCTGGAAACAGCGCATACTGATGCTGCCATTCTGTATTTCCTCGTATGTGAAATTGATCTGCTCATCTTTTTCTGCTAATCCCAGACTATAAAAAAGCGGCAGGTAATGATCGTTCGTTGGTACAGCCATCATCGCTGCCTTTCCCAATTGCTGGTAATGCATCAGGTCTTCGAACTTGCGCTGCTCTATTTTTGTTTTTACCGTTTCATCAAATTCTACGGCCCAGTCGAACGGTTTTGCCGTATCCGAGAAACTAATATTGCGCAGGTTATGCACGATATTGCCGCTCCCTAAAATCAATACCCCTTTCTTACGCAATGCTTTTAACTCCCGGGCCAGGTTATAGTGATATTCAGGCGGTTTGCTGTAATCAATACTCAGCTGGTATACCGGTATGTTTGCTTCCGGATACATATGGCGTAACACAGACCATGTACCATGGTCCAATCCCCACTGATCATCTTCAGCCACATGGGTACTGGTTATCAGTCTGGCCGTTTCCCTGGCAATATCCGGTGCACCCGGTGCAGGGTATTGTACATCATGCAATGCCTGCGGAAAACCGCCAAAGTCATGTATGGTCACCGGTTTGGATGACACCAGTACATGCGTCCCCTTAGTAAGCCAGTGTGCCGACACGGCCAATATAGCGCGTGGCTGCTCTTTCACGGATTTCCCCATGGCTGTCAACCGGCGGGTAAATGCGTTGTCCGCTAATGCATTCATAGGGTTACCATGCCCTATGAACATAGCCGGCATGGTAGCCGTACTTTTAAAATCACGGGTAATATTCCCCAGTTCTTGTAGTTGCATAACTTTTCCTCCTACAGGTAAAATGGCCAATGCAGCCAGAAAATCTTTCCTGTTCATGATACAAATATACTATTACATGGTGCAACAAGTAAATGGACAGATATAGGTATCACGTGTACTTTTTCATGTATATTACAGTATAATGCGAACACTATTTAAAAACTACAGCGGCATACTGCTTTTATTAGGTGGTATTACAACCGGAAGCATACTGGGACTGATATTCGGGAAAAGCATTGAGGTGATCAAGCCCATAGGAGATATCTTCCTGAACATCCTTTTTACGGCAATTATCCCCCTGGTATTCTTTAGTATTGCCTCGGCTATCGCCAATGTAGATCCCGGGCAGAAACTGGGAAAGATACTCTCGGTAATGGGAGCTGTTTTCCTGGGTACAGTACTCATCTCCTCCTTTTTAACGATTGTCACTATCCGCATCTTTCCCTTACAGGCTGTGACCACAGATGCGGCTAACTTTATTGCGGATACAAACACAGGGAATTTCGGGGACCAGGTAACCAAACTGCTTACTACAGGGGAATTCTTCGAGTTATTATCCAGGAAGAACATGCTGCCCTTTATCATATTCTCTACCCTGATAGGTTTTGCGACTTTAAAAGCCGGTAACACAGGCGAGCCATTCCGCCGTTTCCTGATGTCGGGGAACGAAGTGATGAAACACCTGCTGATACTTATTATGTACCTGGCCCCCATCGGGTTAGGCGCCTATTTTGCTTACCAGGTTGGCACACTGGGGCCACAGCTCTTTGGCACCTACGCCAGTTCCATGGCTGTTTATTATGGTTTTGGGATCTTCTATTTTATAGTGATGTTCAGCGTATATGCCTTTGTGGCGGGCGGTGTAAAAGGCATTAAGACCTATTGGAAATATAACGTGATACCCACTTTTACAGCGCTGGGTTCCTGTAGCAGCATTGCTACTATTCCTGCTAACCTGGATGCTGCGGCCAAAATGGGTGTCCCCGATCATATCAACAGCGTAGTAGTGCCGCTGGGGGCCACTTTACATAAAGACGGTTCCAGCATTTCTTCTGTTGTTAAAATAGGGGTCGTATTCGCCATGTTCGGACGTGATTTCAGCGGCATAGATACTATCCTGCTGGCCATGGGCATTACAGTATTAGTGAGTATAGTGGAAGGAGGTATTCCCAATGGCGGTTATATTGGAGAATTACTGGTGATATCTGTATATGGTTTTCCGGTAGCTGCCTTACCGGCAGTGATGATCATAGGCACCCTGGTAGACCCGCTGGCTACTATATTAAACGCTACCGGTGATACCGTGGCGGCGATGCTGGTGACAAAATTTACAGGTGCCAGACTTAAGGATCCAGCGGCTCTTCAGGATTCTGCTGCCACGCTTTAGGCGACGGGACAAAAGCATTCTCAGTAGCGCTCACCCTTTCCAGGCTCTGGTAAGGAATGTATCCCAGCTCATTCATAAAACGGATAGCCATCTTTTCTATAGCAAGCGACTGAAAAGCATCCGATATTATGAGCCCCGGTTTCGTTGCCGGCATATTGAACAAATACATCAGTCTTTCTGCATTCCTGATATTGGTAGTGGTATGTCTGGCATGTGGTTCTATAATCACCGCACTATCGGGTAATCCCAGTTTGCCGGTGATGTACTTCTTCATTTCTATCGCCTCACAGAAGGGTGTTTTATAAGGATGTACATGCCCGCCGGAAACAATAATAAAAGGAGCTACCCCCTTTTTGTAAGCATCCACTGCCAGCCTGCAACGATACATACCCACACTGTCTATAGAACGCCCATCCACACCCGGACCAGCACCCGGTACCAGTATCGTACTGTAACGAAAAGCATTCCAGTTCACTCTTCTCGATTTGGCGAAAGGAGCTGCATTTTTATCTTTATATAAAGGTTCATAACGGGTAGCCTCATCACGTCCGTTAATCGTCAGTGCTTTTAATGCTGCGGCCAAAGGCTGTTTGTAAAAAGCATTCCCCTTGCCTGCTGTTACTACCGTCTTTAAATTGGTTTTTACCAACTGAAAAAAAGCAGGATCTGAAGGACGGAAAGAGATGGAATCTATCCTTGGATAACGGGGTGGTACACCCTTTAAATAGACGCTGCAAATAAGATTGATACCCTCCGTAACATCCTGCCATGCTTTTCTGATAAAAGCCGTATCAGCGTCACCGCTATATACAGGATAACGGTCCTCTGCTTTCAAGCGTTCTATCAAAGCTTTGAAATCTCTGTCGGATACAGATAAGCGTTGAAATTCCGCACTTGTTCCTTTTATTTCTTCAGGCGTCCATAATAAAGCTTCTGTTAAACAGGATACATTAGAACATGTGCTGTAAGCCTTACTGATCCTGGCCTGCCGTTCACGGGCCACATTATTGAAAACTGTATTTTTTACTACGATATTATGTACATCACTTTTTCTTTCCAGCACATACAGCAGGTAAAAGGATTTCCTGATCTGTACCTGTTCATCAGGCGTAAAAGATTGCGCCTGCAAAGAAGCAGTGCATAGCAGCAGGCATAGCGTCAATAGGTTTCTAATCATTTTGCTCAACTTTTTTCCCGTTTTTCCAAATTTCTACGATCGTCCTTGTATTATTAATATCCTGGGAAGGATCTCCTTCCAGGATCATAAAATCTGCTTTTTTACCTGCTGTTAAAGTACCCACCTGTTTATTAATTCCCAGTAATTCAGCACCATTCTGCGTTGCGCAACTAATCACTTTCAAAGGACTCAAACCTGCTTCTACCATCAGTTGCAGCTCCAGGTGCTCAGAGAATCCCTGCGCTCTTACTGGCTGGGCACCGGCATCTGTACCCATGGCAATTTTCACACCGGCACTATCCAGTTTACGCAGGTTCACTACGGCTGTCATGAAGGCACGCATTTTCTTTTCCCGGGTTTTATCCTGCTGCTGTTGCTGGCGGTAGGCATCACTGGTAAGCATCTCCAGTACACCCGGTTCCAATGAACGGATAAAGAAAGGATCATTCATCCATTCAGGTTGCCCTGCATAGATAAAACCATATTCATCCAATGATAATGTGGGAATATAAAATGTGCCCTTTTCTTTCATTGCTGTGATCAGCGACGCATCCACTTCTTTATCACGGATGCTGTGCGCCAGCAGGTCTACGCCTGCATTCACCAGCCTTCGGGCATCTTCGAGGTAATAGACATGTGCCGCAACTTTCAATCCCTGCCGATGTGCTTCTTTTATCAGCGCTTCATAAACAGCGGGTTCTATTTCAGGCATGGTACCTCCGCCATCGTCCACCCATAACTTCAGGAAGTCCGGTTTTAATAAAGCCAGTTTGCGTACATCCGCTATTGCTTCTGCGGGAGTGGCCGGGCGTTGCACCTGCGTACCAAAAGCTGCCGGTGGCAGCCCGTTCTTCGCGCCAAAACCATAACCGGCTGTGAGCAAAGTGGCTCCCGGTATCAGCCCCAGACGGGAAGAATCGCGCAGGGGAAATACCAATGGCTGATCCGTACCCAGACTCAACACTGTACCTACCCCGTAGTTAAGGTAACGCTGCAACTGACGGACTACATTCTCCCGTGTATAGTTGCCGGCAGAAGCCGTATTGCCTTTCAGTAATCCCAGGTGTTCATGCCCGCTTATCAGCAGTGGCATCACCGTTTTACCGGTCATGCTGATCACTTTTGTATGTGGCGGGATCTGGGTAGTACCGATAGATACAATGCTGTCTCCTGCGATCAGCAGGTTAGCATGCAGCTGTACAGCATCCCCGCTGCCATCTATGAGTGTGACGTCTCTTATAAGTGTTTGAGCAAAAGTTTGATAACAGGTAACGGAAATGATTATACTAAGTAATAACCGTCTATACATAGTTAACAATTTATAGTTATGGCATGCAGTTCCCTGAAACTGCAAACTACGAACTATAAACCAGAAACTGCGGGCTGTAATTGATCTATTTTGTTAAATGTTTGTTGCAGGTCTTCCAGGAGATCGGCCGGTTCTTCCAGCCCTACAGACAGGCGTATCAGGCTGTCTGCCACCCCTGCGGCCCTGCGTTTCTCATCAGGAATGGATTTGTGGGTCATGCTGGCAGGATGGCAAAGCAGGCTTTTAATACCACCCAGACTTTCAGCCAGCTTAAAATAGCGTGTATTGGTTACGAAGGATTTAGCTGCTTCTTCTGTATCGTCCTTAAGGGTAAAGGAAACAATGCCGCCAAAACCTTTAGCCTGTTGCCCGGCCAGTAAATGATTGGGGTGGGATGAAAGACCGGGATAATATACTTTATCTACAAGCGGATGGTTTTCAAGATATTCTGCAACCTGCTGTGCATTGGCACAATGCTGCCTCACGCGCAGGTGTAATGTTTCAATACCACGTATCAGCAGGAAGCTGTCGAACGGCGACAGGATAGCCCCGCAGGCATTCTGGTAAAAGCGGACCTCGGCCCCCAGTTCTGCTGTTTTGGTCACTACTACACCGGCAATCAGATCACTATGACCGCCCAGGTATTTGGTAGCGCTGTGAACAACGATATCTGCGCCCAGTTTCAGTGGTTGTTGTAACACCGGAGAAGCAAAAGTATTGTCTACACAAAACAGGCATTTACCTGCCTTCGCTATTTTAGCTATCGCAGCAATATCTGAGATCTTCAAAGTAGGATTGGTAGGTGTTTCCAGCCATATCAAACGGGTAGCCGGTGTGATAGCATTAAACACTGCCTGTGTATCCGAAGTATCTACATATGTTACTTTGATACCAAACTTTTCATACACCTTCGTGAACAAGCGAAATGCCCCTCCGTAGATATCATCCACAGCCACTATTTCATCCCCTGATTTCAGGAGTTTTAATACCGCATCAATAGCTGCCAGCCCACTTGAAAAAGCAATACCAGTCGCTCCTTCTTCCAGTTGTGCCACTATCTTTTCCAGTATTTCACGTGTGGGATTATTAGTGCGTGCGTAGTCGTAACCTTTGTTAACACCGGGGGCTTCCTGCACGAAAGTAGAGGTCTGATAAATAGGAACTGCTATAGCGCCTGTCTGTTCGTCTACCGGAATGGAATGGATTAATTGCGTAATTGTACTCATCTCTTTTTTGTTTTTTAGTTTGATGAAGGATTGTTGTTAAACAGCTTATCAGAGAGACTAAGAGAGAGAGAGAGATGATTTGTCTATAAAACAAAAAAACTCACCTGGGAGCCAGGTGAGTTTTCGTATATCGGAAATAATATAGATCAAACTAACTGACTTATCTTTCCCGGATTTTATACCGGGTGGATGTAGCACCTTTCCTGTTTGTTAAAGCAGGATGGTTGCTAAGACTTCGCAGGGCCATTTCCCTCCGTCTTTCTTGATAAGAATCTTAAAGAACTGGTGCAAATATAAAACAGGAATATTTATACTTCCAAATATTTTTTATTATTTCCCGATGGTTTGCCTCAATCCATCTTCATAAGATGTTGGTTTAAAATTGAAATGCTTTTCAAATTTTGTACTGTCAAAAATATAAGGATGATTACTCTGGTAAAGCATTTCGTGCAGTTCACCGATAGTGGTATCGAAAAGACCCGCAAGGCGGACCATCCATCCTGTCAGTCGCATATAACGGGGTTTTACATTTAATATCCCTGCCACCATTTCTATATACTCCTTCCCGTTAGGCGCCGGATTGGTTGTTGGCAAATGCCATATCTGGTTAAAAGTACTGTTGTCCTGAGACAGTAAATACAATGCCTTCCCCGCATCCGGCGTGAAGGTATAACTATGCGTATACTGATCACTACCCAGCCAGTTAGCCATTTTGCCTTTTGAGAGGTTACCAATCACCAGCAGGTTCATAATACCGGTAGTATCAGCTCCGGGGCCGTAAAAATCGGCTGCACGCGCAATGGTGGCCGTCAGGCGGCCTTCTTTTACCCTGTCCATGATTTTATTAGCAATCATTGCCCGGATCTCCCCTTTCTTACTACAAGGGTTATAAGGAGTTTCTTCTGTCATAGGGCCGTCTACCAGCCCATACATATACACATTATCAAAGAAAATGAGGGGAACGCCCGCCTCACTGCAGGCATGAATGACATTCTGTATGATCTTAGGCCAGGCCACTTCCCATATTTTATGATTGTATGCCAGTCCTGCACACAGGAATACCATAGAAGAACCGCTTACCGCCCTGCGGGTTTGTAACGGGTCAGTAATATCCGCGGCCATGGTTTCAGCTTCGCCAATGGCCTTGGGCTGACGGCTCACTAATCTTACTTTCTTTCCGTTTGCCTGTAATTCTTTAGTTAACTCGTTCGCTATCACTCCTCCTGCTCCTAATATTGTATATAACTCCATAGGGTGTTTTTTTTATGTTGACGTAAAAATAGAAAATATATTTTAAATTATGAACACCGTTCAGTAAGTTTGCATTGTAAATAAAATAACAATGGGCATCACTGATAGAAAAGAACGCGAAAAACTTGAGATGCGCCGTCTGATTATGGACGCTGCCATGGATATGTTTGTGAAAGATGGTTATGAAAAAACTTCCATCCGTAATATAGCTGATAAAATAGAATATAGCCCTGCTACCATTTATCTATATTATAAAGATAAAGATGAATTATTATGGGGATTACAGACAGAAGCTTTTGAGAAATTGGCCAATGTATTCAGAGAAGGTATCACTGCTATCGAACCAATACAGCAATTAAGGCAAATGGCTAAATTATATGTTGAATTTGGGATGGGTAATCCGGATCTGTATGATCTCATGTTCATCATCCGTTCTCCTATGAATGCAGAGAAAAATGAAGAATGGAAAAGCGGCTCCAGTGCTTTCCAGTTCCTGATGAATATAATCCAGGCCGCAATAGATAAGCTGAAATATGAGAATGTAATGATAGGCGCTTTATCCTGCTGGTCAATGGTACATGGCCTGGTTTCTTTAAATGTACGGGGACGCTGCAAAGTACTGGAAGTCCCAGAGGATAAAGTACAGGATATGCTGCAGATAGCTGTAGATCAATATATCGATAACATAACGCGATAAACGATTGATACTGTTGATAGTAACCCCAATTAGTTGACGCTATCAACAGTATCATCATACTTAATTGACTTCATCAACTATACATTTAAACAACTGACACTCAATGTGTCTTTTTTTTAACGCTATTAATAAACAGTGTTCATTATGTCAACAAACATCATCAACAAATTATCGTTCATAATGCTACTGCTAATTAGCTCTGCCATAGGGGCTTTTGGGCAGGAAAATGTACTCGACAGGTACATAAAAGAAGCTTTTGAACACAATCAGGGCTTACAACAGCGCAACTTTCAGCTGGATAAGTCACTTTTAGCGCTGAAGGAAGCAAAGGCGCTCTTTTATCCGCAGGTGGGTGTGACAGGGTCCTATACCAAAGCCGGCGGTGGCCGTACGATCGATATCCCTGTCGGGGACATGCTGAACCCGGTGTACAATACGTTGAACACGCTTACTAACAGTCAGAAGTTCCCTCAGTTGCCCAACCAGTCGGTGCTACTGAACCCTGATAACTATTACGATCTGCATGTACGCACGTCCCTGCCGCTGATCAACACGGAAATATGGTATGCACAGAAGATCCGTAAAGAAAGTATTACCCTGCAACAGGCTACCGTCAATGTTTACAAACGCGCTCTTGTAAAGGATATTAAAACTGCATATTATCAGTATTACCAGGCAGTTAAAGCGGTGGAGATTTACAATACCGCACTGGCTCAGGTACAGGAAAATATCAGGGTGAATAAGAGTTTCCTTGATAACGGTGTCCGTAACAATACCTCTCTGACACGTGCACAGGCAGAACAGCAAAAGATAGAAACCTCTATTACTGAGGCTCAGAACAAACAGCAGAATGCACAGGCCTATTTTAATTTCCTGCTCAACCAGCCTTTTACTACTCCCATTACCCTGGATAGTACTGTTTTTACACCGGCATTGACCAGTATCCCGGAAGCCAGCGGCTCCCGGGAAGAACTGATTCAGCTGGACCAGCAGAAAAAGATCGCTGATCTGCAATACAAATTATCCTCTTCCTATCTCATCCCTAAACTCAGCACATTCTTAGACCTGGGCTCCCAGGCATACAACTGGAATGTTGATAATAAATCGCGCTATTACATGTGGGGTGTAAACCTGCAATGGGACCTCTTCGCCGGCGGACAACGCAAATACAAGGCACAACAGGCGGCATCAGATATACAGGTGATACAGGCGTCCTACAATGAAACCAACAACGCATTACAACTGGAAGTCAATACTGCACAGAACAATTATCATACGGCTGTTGCCAGTTTCTCCAACGCACAAACGCAGTTACAGTTCTCCGAAAAATATTACAACGACCAACTGAAAGTATATAAAGCAGGACAACTCCTCTACATCGAATTACTCGATGCACAGAACCAGCTGACCAGCGCCAGATTACAGCTCTCCGTTGCTTTTGCACAGGTGCAGACTGCCCTGGCAGAAATTGAAAGAACACAGGCTACCTATAAACTATAACTCTTTAAAATACTGAAACATGAAAACACTACATGTTATTGCCTTACTGGCGCTCCTCTCCTCTTTTGCAGTTTCATGCGGAGAAAAAACATCAGCAGAACAGAAAAAAGAAACAGATAAAATACCGGTAAAACTATTGCCGCTGAATGGCCAGATAGCTGCTATCAACCTGATCAATGTATCCGGACAATTTACTACTGATGATGAAGTGATGCTTTCTTTTAAAACCGGGGGTATCATACAAAGCCTGCTTGTAAAAGAAGGTGATGCCATTAAACAGGGACAGCTGCTGGCGACCCTCAATCCTACAGAAATTGATGCACAGGTACAACAGGCACAGCTTTCCTACGATAAATCAGTACGCGACCATCAGCGTATACAGAACCTTTACAAAGACAGTGTTGCTACACTGGAACAGTTACAGAACACACAAACAGCGGTAGATATTGCACAGGAACAATTGAAAAGCGCACAGTTCAACCGCAGTCATTCTCAGATCAGGGCACAGGCAAATGGTTTCGTGTTACGCAAACTGGCCAGCGAAGGACAAATGGTACAACCCGGCACTGCCGTGTTTGAAACCAATGGTGCACAATCCGGCGACTGGTTACTGCGTGTACCCGTGAGTAATAAAGAATGGGCGGCCATCAGGATACAGGATAAGGCACAGGTAGAAGTAGAATCTATTCCCGGTAAAACATTCAATGGCGTTATCTCCCGCAAATCAGAAGGTATCAATGCCGCTAACAACTCCTTCACAGCAGATATTAAACTGATGGGCGAAAAGCCTGCTGCTATTGCCTTTGGCATGTTCGGCAAGGCAAAGATCACTCCTGTCGTTCCTGCTGCTACAGAAGGTGACGGCCCATGGGATATTCCCTATGATGCCCTGCTGGAAGGAGACGGCAACACAGGATATGTATTCGTTACCAGTGATAATAAAACAGCGCATAAGGTAACGGTTACTATCGCTGGTATGGAAAAAGATCACGTGATCATCAGCAAAGGATTGCAGAATGCAGGTTCACTGATCATCTCCGGCAGCGCTTATTTAACAGAGGGAAGTCCCATCACTATTACGAATAATTAATATCCTGGAACATGAAAATATCTTCATACGCAGTAAAGAACTACCAGTTCACGCTGGTGATCTTTATTATGATCGTTGTGTTGGGCATCACCACCATCCTTAATATGCCCCGTTCGGAAGATCCGGAAATGCATGCTCCTACCTATTCTGTAGCCATCGTATACCCCGGTACCAGTCCTAAAGACATGGAGAACCTTATCGTTGATCCGCTGGAAAAAGAATTCTCTGCACAGGAGAATATCAAACGTGTACGCACGAACATTGGGGACGGTCTTGCCGTGATAAGAATAGAATACAAATACGGCAGTAATGTTGATGACAAATACCAGGAAGTACTGCGCGTCATGAACGGCAAACGCAGTGAATTACCGGAGAACATCAATGTAACAGTGATGCGTTTTCAGCCCAGTGATGTAAATATTCTACAGATAGCACTGGTATCTGAAAATGCACCTCGCGACAAGCTACAGTACTATGCAGAGAAACTACAGGATGAACTGGAACGTATCCGGTCGTTAAAAAATGTAGAGATCCACGGATTACCCAACAGACAGGTGCGCATAGAACTGGCAACAGATAAAATAGCACAGATGGGCATCACTACGGATAATGTGACAACCAGTCTGCAGAACGAAATGGTGAATACACCGGGTGGTAGTTTGGATGCCGGCAACCGTACCTTCAACATCAAAAGCAGTGGCAGTTATCAGCAACTGGACCAGATAAAGAATACCGTTGTATACAACAGCGCAGGAAAGAATGTTTTCCTGAAAGATATTGCCAATGTGTACTATGGTTATGACGATGCAACATATGAAACCCGTCTTAACGGACACCGTAGTGTATTTGTTGTTGCGGCGCAGAAAGAGGGAGAGAACATCAGCCAAACCCAAAAGCAATATCAACCTGTTATCGCTCAGTTTAAAAAGACCTTGCCTTCAAATATAGACCTGGTACAGAGTTTTGACCAGGCAGAAAATGTGAACCACCGCCTGGGCGGATTAGGCGAAGACTTCCTCATCGCCATCCTGCTGGTAGCCGTTACACTGCTTCCTTTAGGATTCCGCCCTGCATTGATCGTAATGATCTCTATCCCATTATCTTTAGCTATCGGCGTTATCCTGCTACAATTATTCGGATATAACCTCAACCAGTTAAGTATCGTAGGATTAGTAGTAGCATTGGGATTACTGGTGGATGACAGCATTGTAGTAGTAGAGAATATAGAAAGATGGATACTGGAAGGACATACCCGTATGGAGGCTACCTTAAAAGCTACGGGGCAGATAGGTAAAGCGGTAATAGGTTGTACGGCAGCACTGATGATTGCCTTTATGCCACTGGTATTCCTGCCGGAAGGCGCCGGGGATTTTATCCGTGGATTACCGCTGGCGGTGATCATGAGCGTATTTGCCTCTATGCTGGTTTCCTTAACGATCATCCCTTTCCTTTCCAGTAAATTATTATCCGAACATACCGGACATCCCGATGGTAATATCTTCATGCGTGCCCTTAAACGCCTCATTCACGGCAGTTATTCCAAACTGCTGGACAAAGCACTGAACAGGCCCGTATTGACCATCCTGGCTACCCTGGTGATCTTTGGTACCTCTCTGATCCTTTTCAAGGTGGTTGGCTTCAGTCTCTTCCCGGCTTCTGAGAAACCCCAGTTCCTGATCAATATCACCGCCCCCCCTCAATCCAGCCTGGCGTATACCAACAGTATTACAAAAGACATTGAGAAGGTATTGAAGAATGAACATGGTATTAAATACTATTCTTCCAATATCGGCAAGGGCAATCCGCGGATCTATTACAACATTGTACCGGAGCATGAAAGGACCGACTATGCACAGATCTTTGTGCAACTCAATGAACATACCTCTCCGGACGTAAAGCTGGCGCTCATTGAAAAACTGCGTAAGTTATGGACACCTTATCCCGGCGCTAAAGTAGAAGTAACCAACTTCGAACAGGGACCTGCCGTTCCTGCCCCTGTAGAGATCCGCCTGTTCGGTGACAACCTGGATACCCTGCGTAACCTGGCAGCCCGTGCGGAAGTGCTTTTACAGCATACACAGGGCGCTATCTATGTCAACAACCCGGTGTATCTCCTGAAAAGCGATGTGCGTGTGGCGATTAATAATGAAAAGGCACAGCTGCTCGATGTTTCCAGTGTGTCGATAGACCGTACGGTAAGACTGGCGGTAACCGGGCTGAACCTTGGTCATTATTCTGATAACAATGACAACGACTACGATATCCTGCTTACCCGCAATAAGGAAGGACATCCCACATTGGACGTGTTCAATAACCTGTATGTGAACAGTCGTAGCGGTAAAGCCTACCCTCTTAATCAGGTGGCAGACCTGCGGCTGGAAACCTCTCCGCTCAGTATTCATCACCAGGAAAAAAGACGTGTGGTATCTGTTACGGCTTTTGTACAGAAAGGTTTCCTGGTAGACCGTGTGATCAATGATGTGGTCCGGAAGATGGATGGGATGAAATTGCCTGCGGGATATAGCTATGAGATGGGTGGAGAAGTGGAATCAAGACAGGATTCTTTTGGTGGATTTATGAGCATTATCATCGTTACCATCTTCCTGTTTATCGCTGTACTGGTACTGGAGTTTGGTACTTTTAAAAGTACACTGATCGTATTATCTGTCATTCCCCTGGGTATTGTAGGCGCAGCCATTGCATTATGGGCCACGGGGAATTCACTGTCTTTCATTGCTATTGTGGGGATGATTGCCCTGGCAGGTATTGAAGTAAAGAATACGATCCTGCTGGTAGACTTTACCAACCAGTTGAGGGAACAGGGTAAACCGCTGGAAACGGCTATCCGGGAAGCCGGCGAAGTACGTTTCTTACCGATTGTACTGACCTCCCTCACGGCGATTGGTGGATTATTCCCTATTGCCATCTCTACCAATCCATTAATAGCACCGCTTGCTATTGTCCTGATCGGCGGGTTGATCAGTTCTACATTGTTGTCCAGAATAGTGACACCGGTAGTCTATAAACTGATGCCTCCGAAGGTAAAGACTGAATCCTTGTAAAAGAGGAATAAAACAAGAATAAAACGGCTCTTGAAGAGGTTCATCCTACGTTTATCCTACGTTAAAAGACGTAGGATAAACGTAGGATGAACCTGTTTTGTTCCTGTTCAATTCCTGTTTTAGACATTATATAATACTGGAAAGGCACCGTTAAGGAGCCTTTCCAGTATCGTTTATTTCTTTACGGTCTCTAACCAGGAAGCAGCCATTAACTCCGCCCCTGCCAGACTTGGATGTACGCCATCTCCTGTCCAGTAAGAACCCGGCGCCACTTTCTGCGCCTTGTCAAAAATTGACTGGTAAGGTATATATGCCGCCCCGTATTTATCTGCTATTTCTTTCGCCGCAGCGCGGTAGTCGTTAAAAGCAGGATACCACTTTTCATCTACGGCTCTTATACCAATCACGGCAAAGGGTTCCCCTATCACCAGCTGTATGGCAGGTAGTTTCTGTTTGGTACGGTCCAGCAATGCGGTTAAATCATCAGTATAAGTTTTTATAGTGCCTTTGTAACCACTGGTCAGTGTATGCCAGAAGTCATTCACCCCTATCAGGATACTCAGCACATCAGGCTGCAATTGCAGGCAGTCTTCTTCCCAGCGTTCTGCCAGCTGGTATACTTTGTTACCGCTTATGCCTTTATTAAAGATTTTCAGGTTCTTACCGGGGAACTCTTTCAGCAGCTGTGCAGCTGCCAGGAAAGCATATCCATCCCCCAGGGCACCCGGATTATTGGCCTCGCTTTTATCCCTTTTACGACCTGCATCTGTAATGGAATCTCCCTGAAAGAGGACTACCGCATCCTTTTTCAATGTTATTTTTTTGGTCTGACTTTCTTTGGCATTGCCGGAGACCAGGGATGGAAGGCTTATTGCGGCCAGGCTTCCAAGGGATACGTTCCGGATGAAATTCCTCCGGTTGGAATGAGTTTTCTGTTGCATGGAATTATAGGATTAAGTGTATACATTGCGGTTATAAAGACCTGCATGAAGAACTAAAACTAATACATTTAACTAATAAAATAAAGATGCCGCCCAGGATTAGGCGGCAATTTAGTTATCTATCCTATGAAAACCTGTGTATAAATCACTTTAAGGAAGCTAGTCCCAAATCTTTCGCAGTTGCCTGGTACACATTCACTTATGCATACCAGGCTTAACGAGAGTTTGGCTTTATTATGGATATGGCTCTCCAAATATTGTTCCCAGACAACTTTCTGATTATCCCATATATAAGAACAAATGCTTATTGGTATAATTCTTTATGATGAATATGCCTGGTGATAAATGCTTTATACATTTTCTACTGTAAAGATGTAAAATAGATGCGTTAGATTTTGTAAATTTCATCTACCCTTTTGGAAAATGAGTAAGGACACACATATTCCTAGGTGCTAACACTTATTTTAAGCGTAGCCGAAAGCCAAACATTCTGAAACCGCCGTTATTTAACGCATATTTACGTGTACACAGAGCACCTTTAGACATACCCCATATCTTCTCTTGAAAGACTTCACAATAAATTATCCTTAAAAAGTTAGTTACTATAATAAGGGATGGAAGTAATTACCTATCATTAAAAAACATACTTTGAAAATTCTTATACTCATGCTTCATTTTGCTATAACCGCTATCTGCACAGAGAAAAGCTATTCAGGAAATTATCCCACATCTTTCTATTGACAATCAAATGTTCGTATTCACAGTAATTTCTATGCGGATGAAAAATTATACCACATCCAGTTGTTATGCGTTCTATAAAAGTAATAATAAGAAAATCCGTTCTTCCTATGCGATCGGGCAATGTATAACAGGTACGTATAAACTACCTCAAATCTATTAACAAATGAAAGATCCTATCTACAAAATATTATTGCTCGAAGAAGATATCACTTTGATAAAAAAGATTCAGCAGTTACTGACCTTACACAACTACGACATCATCACCTGCACTTCTGCAGAAGAAGGGATTTTCATGAGCCGGCAATACAGACCCGACCTGATAGTATCTGGCGTAAGACTGCGTGGTGGCAGTGGTTTTCACTTCCTCATGGAGTTGCGTAATGACCCTACGCTTCAGCACATTCCTTTCATTTTCATCAGTGGGAAAGAGGGTAAAGAAGATATGCGCATGGGCATGAACCTGGGCGCGGACGACTTCCTGACCAAGCCATTTAAAAGCAAAGAATTGATTATGAGCATTAAATCAAGGCTCATCCGGTTCACTATTTTTAACATTCAGAACAGGGATAGAAAACATACAACGATCGTGTCAATGCCGGTCATTGCTCCTGAAATCCATAATAAACTTAGTAAGACAGAATTCAGGATCATGCAGATGATTGCAGAAGGTCTGAGTACAAAAGAGATTGCCCAGACATTAAACATCAGTATCAAAACGGTAGAGAATCACCGGCATAATATTTCCAAAAAGCTGAACCTCACCGGTCATAATTCCCTGATTAAATATGCTATTAAAAACCTTACCCAGCAATACCGGATTTTATCATAATATGTAAAGTGAGATAATCCAAAGCCCGGTTAATACAAATTCAAAGCTCCTTCAGGAGCTTTGAATTTGCTACAGATACAGAATCGGGTTAAACAGTTTTTGTCCCCCGTTCTATTAATGGTATCCGTTATTTTGTTGTAATGTATTGGTCCCGCCATTGGTGGTAAGGTCGATCTGCCGTTGTGGGATCGCAAAATATTCATTGGTGCCCTTCGTAAAGTCCGCACCCTGTACATCCAGCGTGAGATTCCCTTCAAAAGCAAAATAGGCATTCAGCGTTTCACTCGCTATTCCCCAGCGCACCAGGTCAAAGAAGCGGTGTCCTTCCATGGCCAGCTCCAGTTTACGTTCGAAATAGATGGCTTTCAGCGCAAAGTCTTTGCCTTTGGTGCTGAAGGTACCTGCGGGATAGCGGGCTATGTTATAATTTGCTGCCGGTACATCCTGGAATCCACCCATAGGGGCCGAATCATCCTTATACAGGTATACTTCGCTTTCCGGTCTGGCGGCTCTGCCACGCACGCTATCTACTAATGCCTGCGCCTTATCGGGGTTGTCCAGTTGGGCGGCACATTCTGCGGCCAGTAACAGGATATCGGCATAGCGGATCAGGTTGTAGTTGATGGCGTTACCTGGCGCCCATCCTCTGGGATCATAATATTTGTCCTGGGTAGCCTGCCAGTATACATTCTTCTTGGGAGAATAATGGCCAGCTGTGGAGGCTTCCCTGATCCAGGCATCGCCGGGATGCACGCCCCAGTCGAGGTAAGGAATGCCCTGCCGTCCTACCGTCCAGTCCAGGCGAGGGTCCAGTGTCTCAGTAGTAATGCTGTGGTTATTGTAATCGTCCAGGTAAGGTAACCCCTGGGCATCTGTAATATAAGAGTTTACAAGGTCCTGTGTGGGCTGGAAAAAGCCGCAACAGCTAAAAGGCCCGTTGTAGGGATAGTTCAGCATTTCGCCCTGGTTGGCGTTGGCAGAGGTCCCGGAATTATCATTGGCATCGAATTGTATGGCAAAAACGCATTCCGATGTATTCTCTGTGGCAGCATCAAAGTTATCTTCAAAACGGTTCCTTAACTGGTAATGCTCTCCTTTTGAAGTTACACCGGAGACCAGGATCTGGTCGAACAGCGCCTCGGCCTCAGGGTATTTATGCTCGTACATGTATGTTTTTGCCAGGTAACAGGCGGCTGCCCATTTATTAGGACGGCCAACTTCCGACTGTGTAAGCGGTAATTTTTCCCAGGCAAACTGAAAATCAGCTTCTATATTGGGCCATATATCCTTGTTATTGGGTGTTTTCATGTCCGTGGTCGTTTCATCGATCCATGGCACCATGTTAAACATCTTTTTCAGATCGCTGTAGTAATGAGCACGCAGGAAATGCGTTTCTGCCTCTACCTCCGTTTTCTCTTCATCAGTCATATCTGTTACCTGGGGCAACAGGCGGAGGACCGTATTACAACGGGTCACGCCTTCGTAGTCTACTCTCCATTTATCATTGAGAAAACTATTGGTAGCGCCTGCGGTATAACGGGCAAGGTCCAGTATAGGCGGCGCATCAAAATGATCACTACCCTTATGGGCATCTCCTCCACATACACTGCCATAGATCCAGTTATCCGGAGATACCGCAAAACCTGCTCCACCGGAGAGGTTGGTCATGTCCCCATCTGTAAAATCCTGTCCGTCCAGTGCACCATACACACCTATCAGCAGGGCATTGATCCCCTTCTTATTGGCAACAAGGTTTTCTTTTAAGGAAGATGGCGGCACACGGTCCAGGAAGTTTTTACAGGCAGGGCTGCAAAGTCCTATTCCTGCCAGGATTGCTATACTTATATTTTTATTGAGTTTCATGGTTGTAAGATTTAACATCAGAACGTAAGATTTAAACCTGCCAGGAACTGGCGCTGACTGGGATAAGTACCTTCATCAATCCCAAAACTCCTTACATCACTTCCCCCTATTTCAGGATCTATCCCGCTGTATTTGGTAATAGTGAAAAGGTTGGCCGCCTGTACATAAATTCTCAGTCTTTCTATATGTATCCTGTTGCCAAACTGCTGAGGGAAAGTATATCCCAACTGCACATTCTTACAACGCAGGTAAGCACCGCTTTCTACATAATAAGAGTTGGGTACGCTGTTGGTACTGAAAGAACCTTCTCCTTCCTGTATGGGCGCTTTAGCGTTGGTACGGTCCGGCAGCCAGGAATCATAGAGCGCTGTTTTGCTTTTAGCTCCGTCGAAAGAAGAGGCGAAGTCTGTCCACCATCTTACCTGGTTCCAGATCTGGTTACCATGTACCCCAAAAAGGAACATGCTGAAGTCGAATTGTTTGTAGGTAAGTCCCAGGTTGATACCATAAGATACCTTGGGATTTGGATTACCCAGGAAGGTACGGTCGTCTGAATTGATAACACCATCATGGTTCAGGTCTGCGTATCTGAAACGCCCCGGAGCGGCAGCTTCCTGGAAGGTAGCACCGGGATCATTGGTTTTCGTCTGAGCTTCCTGGTCTGCTTTGTCCACTTCATCCTGGCTATTCCAGAAACCGGTGATCTTATAACCGTAAAAGCTGGAAATAGGCTGTCCGACAGCATTACGGATAATACTTTCACTGAAGTTACGTGCCTGGCTATCGAAATAATCCACTCCTTTTGCTATTTTAACGATCCTGTTTTTGAAGGTGGTGAGTGTTACCGTTGCATCAAATTTCAGGTCTTTGGTGATGTCTGTATGCGAGGTAATGGTAAGGTCAACACCCTGGTTCTTCATGTTAGCCACATTGGAATAAGGCGCGGGCGCTGTACCATAGGTGCCGGGTAATTCACTGTTATATAACAGGTCTTTGATGTTCTTCTGGAAATAATCCGCAGATACTTCCAGTTTACCACCAAACAGGGTTGCGTCCACACCAATGTTGGTATTGATATCGCTCTCCCATTTAGCATCAGGATTACCGATCTGTACCTGCTGGAAGCCCAGTAAAACGCTGTTATTGGTGCCCTGTAAATCATAATAGGAAGTATTCTTATTACCGCCATATAATGTGAAGGCGTTACCCGGAGTAAGGCTCAACTGGTTCCCCATGATGCCCCAGCCTCCACGGATTTTCAAGTCTGTCAGCCAGCGTACATCTTTCAGGAATGCTTCCTGTGAAATACGCCATCCTGCGCTTGCTGCGGGGAATAATCCATAACGGTTATTAGCGCCGAACTTGGATGAACCATCGCGGCGTAGTGTACCACTGATCAGGTATTTATCATTAAAGCTGTAATCTACTCTTGCTATCAGGGATAACAGACCGGCAGAATAACGTGTAGACCTGATCGTTTGTCCGCCTGCACCTGTGCCGTTATCTACGTAATCAGGATCGAAGGAGAAAAAATCCTGGGTAGTACCTATCTGTTCACGGGTACGTTCATCATACGCTTCTGTTCCTACCAGCACATTCAGGTTATGTACTTTACTAAAGGTATTATGATAATTCAGGGTATTGGTCCATGTCCAGTTGTGCGCAAAATCGGTCGTCTCTGTATAAGAGTTTACGCCGGCATTTTCTTTATTCTCGTATTGAGGATAGGTGAAATTATGCCGCCAGCCTGAGTTTACTTCACCACCAAAACTGGAATGCAGGGTAAAGTGTTCCAGCAGGTCTACATCCGCATAGATATTACCGAATACGCGGTTTACCTGTCCCCTGTCATTACGGGTACGGTACTGCATAGCCACCGGGTTCATTGCATCTCCCAGTCCTATCCCGTTTGAACCACCAAAGTTGCCTTTGATATCATATACGGGGATAATGGGTTGTTCTCTGATAGCCATACCCACCGCCCCGCTGGCGGTGAGTAAGTCTACCACTGGGTTATCTGTAACAGAGAAAGACAGGTTCTCGCCTACTCTAATGTTCTTAGAGAGATTGAACTGACTGTTAGAGCGGATAATATATCTTTTCAGATAGGTATTCGTTAAAGTTCCCTGCTGGTTGTAATAGTTCAGAGAGAAGAGATAATTGCCCCTGTCACTACCGCCACTTACAGACAGGTTATGACTGGTCATGTTCGCAGGCTTAAAGATTTCATGGAACCAGTCGGTCCCTGTCTTATTAGCCCTGGTGATATAATAAAAACTGTTATAATCGTTCTGGTCTGTATAATTCGGATTTACATAATAGAGATCGGGATTCACGCGGGGATCACCTTCCATCAACCCTACAGGTTGCAGGTAATCCGGTAATCTTGGTGTAGCGCCATTGCCATACAGGGTATCGCTCAATGGAGTACCGGTGTTTTTATAAGACAGCCAGCGCAGGTTCGCCATTTCCTGGGAGTTCAATGTATGAAAGGCATTGCCGCCTTTAGGATACTGACGGCCATAAAATGCATCGTATTTTACTTTTACTTTGCCGGTCCCTCTTTTGGTGGTGATGATGATCACCCCGTTGGAAGCGCGGGAACCATATATAGACGCCGCGCCGGCATCTTTCAATACCTGCATGGACGCCACATCATTCGGGTTCAGGTCGTTGATACTCTGGGTAGGTACGCCGTCCACTACGTACAGGGGTGTATTATTATCAAAGGTATTTACACCGCGGATACGTACTACTGGTTCCTGTCCGGGCTGACCGGAGCCTATAACGGTAACGCCTGATGCCTGTCCCTGTAACTGGCTGGTTACTTGTCCGGATGGCTGTTTCACCATTTCCCCTATGTCGATGACAGTTACTGCACCAGTGAGGTCTTTTTTGCGCTGAGTGGTGTAACCGGTAACGATCACTTCATTCAGAGTACTGGTATTCTCTGTCAGTGTGATATTTATTTCAGACTGACTACCGACTGTTACCGACTTGGTTTCATATCCTACAAAGGAGATTTCCAGCACATCATTACCAGTACCCGGGATGTTGAGTGTATAGGTACCGTCCGGCGCTGTAACAGCGCCTGTAGCAGTACCTTTTACACGAACCGTAACACCTGGCAGGGCAGCGCCTTTAGCGTCTGTCACCTTCCCGTGTACAGGCCGTTGTACAGCGTCTGAAGCGGAAGTATGTGTGACTTCTTTTGCGATGATGAGATAAAAATGTTCCCGCACTTTCTGATAAGAAAGGTTGAAGGGGGCTAATACTTTATCCAGCACTTCTTCCGGTGATTTACAGGCAGCAAGATCTACTTTTGCCTTCTGGTCTTTCACCAGTTCACTTTTATATGCAATAGAAACACCGAATTTCACTTCCGTTTGCCGGAATAACTGTTTTAATAATACTTCTTCCTGCTGTTCCTGTGGATGTAGTACAGATGCAGGTATAGCAATAGCACAAGGCGACAGGCCACTTAATGCAATAGCATGCAACAGCAGCACACGTAAATGTTTATTCATGTGCAATTCAGATTTTGGTTAATAAAAATTTAGGGTATCCGTTTCCCTACGTGGTTCAGATTAATGTTTATAAAAATGCACGCCAAAGGCCTTTTCAAACTGGATCAGCATGGTATCTGCATTATATACGATGGGCATTGAACCGGAAACCCGGTAGCGCAGCATCTTGGTATCTTTTACAGACACCTGTTTATCAAACACCTGTTGCATAAATTGAATGGCATCGGCTACAGTATATTCGTCCATCATCAGTTGCCCGTGTGTCCATGCTACTATTTTCGTTACGTCTGTTCTGCTTTTAGTATATTCTCCATCCTGTTTATTATAGCGGAGCATTTCACCGGGTTGCAGGTATAGTTGTGTTTCATGCTGGCTTTGCTGTTCTGTAATATGTAGTCTGATACTTCCCTGCTGCAGTGTCACAGCTATTTTATTTCCAAAGTTGCTGACATTGAATTGTGTGCCCAATACTTCCACAGATAGCCGGTCGTACGTATGTACAATGAATTTTGTATTTCCTTTCGTATGATGGACATGGAACCAGGCTTCACCGTCCAGCCATACTTCTCTTAGCAGTGCATTTTTTTGTGCGTATACCAGTCTCGACCCTGCATTCAGAACGACCTCTGAACTATCTGGCAGCAGCAGTCTTTTCGTTTCTCCGGGAGCTGCCGAGGTGCTTAGTGTAAGCGCCTGGAATTGCTTGTTTTCGTGCGTTATCCAGAGCGTTCCCAGTAATATGGCCAGTAATGCTGCCGCAGCGTATTTCCACGAAAACAGCCTGTGTAAACGGCTTTTCTGAGGCATAGTCTGTACAGGCAGTTCATCTGTAGCGATATCATCCCAGATGGCATCCCAGAGCTGGTCTTTTTGCTCACCAGATAGCTGGTAATCTCTGAATCTGACGGATTTCACCAGTATGATGGCATCATCCACCACTTTTTGTTTCTCAGGATGTTGTTTGAGCCAGGTTTCCCATTGGTAGTTGTTCTTTACATCCGGTTTAAGTACCCATTGCTGGAAGTCTTCATCCAGTGCAAAATCGCGTGCTGTATATATATGGTACTGCTGCAAACTGTCTCTTTTATATAAAGAGACCGGAAATAAGGAAATCTCATCGTTTTTTTGAAAAATTATTTTCCGGGACTGAAAAGCAGTAATAATACGGTGACAGGGAGCATCTTTTTAAGAACACCAATGGCTTTGGAGATAATATTATATACGGAGTCTACTTTCATGGACATCAGGTCGGCTACTTCCTGGTAAGAGAGTTCATGGAAGAACCTCAGATAGATAGCTTCTCTCTGGCGGCGGGGTAATGCGGCCAGGGCGGCATAGAGTTGCTGTTGTTGTTCCTGTTGTTTTTCGTCCTGTATGATGAAATGTTCCCTGGGGGGGATCAGTTCAAAGTCGAAGGGTATTTCGGAAGTCTGAGCGCGGTGGCGGCGGTCTTTCTCCAGGGCACGGAGTAAGCGCCTTCTAAGGCTGCTAAGCAGGTAATAACGGATATTCTGGAGCTGGTCTGCCAGGTGTTCCCGGGTCTGCCACAGATCGTGGAAAAGTTCCTGTAAGCAGTCTCTTACCTGTTCTCCATCTCCACAGAAATGCACACCATAATGGTACAGGTCATCTACATGCTCCTGATAGATCATGGCAAATGCGTCCCGGTTTCCATTCCGGAAGTTATTCCATAGCTCTTCCTGTGGTGGTGCTTTATATAAAGCAGTCATTGATGGCTTTACTGCTTCCATATTTCCTTTTTGGTTGATGTGAACCCTCCTGTTGTTATAAAAATAATCGTTTTCGGGAATTATTTCTCAAAAATAAAAGCCCCGGTGTCTTCCCGGCCCAAAAACCTAATGGTATAGTATTTGATTTGAGTTAAGAGATAATGCGGATAACTTCAGATAATCACCTGCCAGATTGCATGCTAAAAATCATATTCACACTTTTATTATTGTTCCCATGCATATTGTTTGCGCAGGATGCGTCTAACTTAATCCCCAAAAAGGATATAATACCGGATACATCAGGGCAAAAAGACCTGGTAGACGTTGCTAAAAGCCTCTTTAAAATCAAACCAGCAAAAAAAAGAAGACTGGAAGATAAAAGAGTGTATTTCTCTATCCTGCCTATCAGCGGTAGTGTACCAGGTGGAAGCGGATATGCATTAGTCACCAGTACTACTGCAGGTATCTACTTAGGTCCACACAACACTACTAATATTTCCAGCGTTACATTTACGCCTTACCTCAATTTTAAAGGACGATTTGGCCTGCCATTGCGAACAAGCATATGGATGCCTGACAATTCATGGATCATACAGGGAGACACAAGGCTGCTGGTATATCCGCAATATACCTGGGGACTGGGTACCAGTCATGATTACAACGACCGGACCTTAGTAGATTACAGGTATATGCGTCTATACCAGAGCGCCCTTAAACGTATCAGGTCCTACCTGTATGCCGGTGGTGGTTATAACATGGATTACTACTCCAATGTAAAAAGTATCGATACTGCCGTGAATCTGAAAGCCTTCACAAATTATCCTTATGGAACAGACGGAAGATCTTTTTCATCCGGCTTAACCATCAACCTATTATACGATACCCGTAATAATTCCATCAATCCATTACCTGGCGCTTATGCTAACGTTGTGTACCGTTTTAACCCCAGGTTCCTTGGAAGCAACAGTAACTGGCAGTCATTATACCTCGATGCCAGGAAATATGTCTCTTTAGATGCCATAAGGACAAGCAGGCAGAATAGTTTGGCATTCTGGGGTTACTACTGGACCTCATTACGCAGCAATGCACCTTATCTTAATTTACCAAGTATAGGCTGGGACCCGGGTAACAGATCGGGAAGGGGGATAGATCAGAACCGTTACCGTGGCACAAGATTACTTTACCTGGAAAGTGAATACAGGAAAGACATTACGGATAACGGACTATTCGGTTTTGTTTTGTTTGCAAATATAAATACGGTAAGTGGCTCAGGATCTATGTTCACAACATGGAATCCTGCTATTGGAACGGGTCTTAGGATTAAATTTAATAAAGGGTCGAATACCAATATCTGTATTGATTATGGCATGAGTAAGGGGTATAGTGCGATAAAGCTCAACCTGGGAGAAGCGTTCTAATGAAAAAGGCTCCTTATGGAGCCTTCAGAACTATTTAAAATGCAATACGCCTTGTTTATCATAAGAATGCTGCACATTTCCCACTATCTGTAATGTTTCCAGGAAGTAATCAAGATTCTGCAGTTTCTCTAATCCACCGGTGAATTTCTTACCTGCGATTTCCGGATTATCAAACACTACTTTCACACCATACCAGCGACCTATCACTCCACCTATATCCTGCAGGGAAGTATTATGGAAGATATAGATCCCACGCATCCAGGCCAGTACTTCGTCCTCATCAAACTTACGCACATCAAACTTTTCGCCTGCCAGTACAGCTTCCTCTCCCGGTTTTAAAATAACTTCTGTTTTGCCGGTCTTTGAAACCACCGCTCCGCTTACCAGCGAAGTGCTCATCACAGCATCTTTATAGGCACTAACGTTAAAGGTTGTACCGAGTACCTGTATATCCGATTTCTCTGTGTGTACGATGAATGTCTGAGTAGCATTTTTAGCTACTGTAAAGAAGGCTTCTCCTTCCAGGTATACTTCTCTCTTGTCTCCACTGAAAGTAAAGGGGAAACGGAGCCTGGAAGTAGCGTTCAGCCATACTTCAGTTCCGTCGGACAACACTAGTTTATAATCCATCTTTGGCGGGACTACCAACGTATTAAATCCTTCTCCTGTTCCTGTGTATTGTAATTTCTTAGATCCTGCGCTCAATTTTACATTTCCGGCAGAAAGTTGCTGATTAGTCTGATTATAAGGCAGCATGACCGTTTGCCCGTTTGCCAGTTTCAATTGTAATCCTGGTTTCTCTGTTGTTTCCGCTACTGCCAGTTCTTTTGGCCGTGGGTTCTCCGTATGAATTGCCTGCCATACAAAGATAAGTCCTGTGCCAACAACACCAGTCACAAGGGCCGCTATTAACCACC
Source organism: Chitinophaga oryziterrae (assembly GCF_009758125.1). Classification (GTDB taxonomy): domain Bacteria; phylum Bacteroidota; class Bacteroidia; order Chitinophagales; family Chitinophagaceae; genus Chitinophaga; species Chitinophaga oryziterrae. The sequence goes on along the minus strand of NZ_WRXO01000011.1, from coordinate 98,570 downwards.
CGCCGGACCACCACATCCTTCTGGGGCGTGGCTGCAGCTTCTCCTCTACCAGTTGCCAGGCAGCGTCCGTATTCATCTCATGCCAGAACCTTTCTTCACCCTGGATAGATGGACTGTGTTTAATCGCTTTCCACATCAGTTCTATATCTTCATGAACATTAATAAGCCCGGTAACATATTCATCGTCTGGTCCACTGATAGTTCCGTTGCGCTTTTGTAATAACAACTGGTAAATACGCTCGTGATTCATTTTATTGCTGAATTTTGGAGGTTTCCGTTTTCCATATAACAGGATAACGTTGGAATCTCTGCAATCTATTGCATGAAGCTACATACATCCGTTCATTCAAACTGTTAATTACCAGTTAATGATTCTGCTAACAATTTGTTATTTATATTATTATTTTGCAATAACTAATATTAATTACACGCAATATAATACTATTTTATCATACCCAAACAGGGCGCGAGGCTTACTCGTTTTAGCAATTGTTTGAATTTCATAATTCTATGGTTGAATTTTGCAACATAAAGCCGATAGAGGAATTGTATTTTTGCACCCGAAAATAAATTTAGAATCTGATCAAAAATAAAAAGTGTCCTAAAGACCTTTATAAAAAACCCGGGGGGCAGGATTGCTGTAATTTCTTTATCTTACTACTTCTGGCCTTATTAATCAAAATCTTGCATGCTCGCTATCTTTATTCAATACATCATACTCATCATTATCATTTTGTTCCTGGTAATGGTAGCTGATAAACTTAAAATTGCATACCCTATTGTACTTGTAGTTGGTGGATTGGTACTAAGCATTACCCATGCAATACCTGCCATTAATATCAACCCGGAAATGATCCTTGTGATGTTCCTGCCACCCCTTCTTTATGAAGCGGCATGGTACACCTCGTGGAAAGAGTTCTGGAAGTGGCGGCGGGTCATCTCCAGTTTCGCCTTTCTGATTGTGATCCTCACTTCTTTTGTAATTGCTTTTATATCCAGCAGGATCATTCCCGGTTTTACACTGGCCCTGGGCTTTTTACTGGGGGCTATCGTTTCTCCTCCTGATGCAGTATCCGCTACTTCTATCCTGAAATATGTGAAAGTACCCAGAAGGCTCTCTGCTATCATTGAAGGAGAAAGCCTGTTAAATGATGCATCCAGTTTAATCGTCTTTCGTTTCGCGCTGATAGCGGTAAGTACCGGTCAGTTCATTTTCCACGAAGCAGCTATTAGTTTTGTAGAGGTGATTGTGATGGGTATTGGGACCGGCCTCATTGTAGGGCTGATTTATTATGCAGTACTGCGCTGGTTACCTACCAGTCCTAATATGGATATCGTATTAACCCTTACCGCTCCTTACGTGATGTATATTGCGGCAGAAAACTTCCATTTCTCCGGTGTACTGTCTGTTGTAAGCGGGGCATTGTTCCTTTCCAGCCGCAGTCAGACCATCTTCAATTTCCGTAGCCGTCTGCGGGGATCGAATGTATGGTCTATGATAGGCTTTGTGCTGAACGGACTGGTATTTATGCTGATAGGGTTGCAGTTGCCTATGATTGTTGATCAGTTAGGGCCTGTGAGCTTACAGAAAGCGATTGGTTATGGTTTGTTTATCACATTTGTGCTGATCGTTACCAGGATACTCTGCACACTCGGCGCCTCTGTATTCACGGTATTTATCAGCCGTTACATTACTACGGCCGACAGCAGACCGGGATGGAAAGGTCCGCTTATACTCGGATGGGCTGGCATGCGGGGAGTGGTATCCCTGGCCGCAGCCTTGTCTATACCTGACTTTATAAGCAATGGAACGGCATTCCCGCAGCGTAATCTCATCCTCTTCATCACTTTCATGGTCATCCTCCTTACCCTGCTGGTGCAGGGGCTTACTTTGCCCTGGGTGATCAAATGGATTAATATGGAAGACCTGGACCAATATACACCTGCCGATGAACAGTATTTACTTGTAAAAAAGAAACTGGCCAAGCATAGCCTGGCATATCTGCGGGAACAATATCATGATAAATTACTGACCAACCCTTCCCTGCAAATGCTGCAAACCCGTTTTGAAAGGGAGATGTCTATACTGGACCCTGAGGTAAAATCTGATCAGGATGATTTTTCAGAGATCTATTTAACGCTGCTTGAACATCAGCGTACATTTTTGAGTGAACTGAATAAAAAAGAAGGAACAGATGAAGATGTGATAAGAAGATATGAAGAACTGCTGGACCTGGAAGAAGAAAAGATCAGGCATAAATCTGAGAACTGATAAATAAAGGATGTTTTTATCTTTTATTTATTATCTTTGTGTCGTAAGGCCCTGGTAACAGGGTTTTCTTTTGAAATAATAGAAGATAAAAAGGTCTTAATATAATATTATTACAATGAAAGACATAGAAGGGATAGAAGATATCAAATGGATGGTAGATACATTTTACGGTAAAGTCCGTGAAGATAATCTGCTGGGACCTATCTTCCTTTCGCAACTGGGAGACGACTGGGCCCACCACCTCGGCAACATGTACAGCTTCTGGAACATGGCCATTTTCGGTGTACGTGAATATACAGGGCAACCTTTACCCAAACATCTTCCCCTGCCTATTGACTCGCTCCATTTCAATGCCTGGTTACGCCACTTTAATGATACGTTGAATGAACGTTTTGAAGGCCCTGTAACGGAACAAACAAAGAAGAGAGCAGAAACCATTGCTGCTACATTCTTACACAAAATAACCGCGTTCAGATCATGAGAAAAGCGCTATGCATCGCCATCCGATGGAACGTTCCGTTCACACCGGGCAGGTATGCTGTGAAATAAACAAATTCCTTCTGCTGGCAAAAGCCGGCATCTCTCTTTCGAAATCCTGCATACAATCATTGAATATTTTTAACTGAACTACATGACACCGAGAAAACTTTGGATCAGCCTTGCTATTGTAATGATAGCATCCTTTGCTGTATTGCTATTTTATGGAAATGATATTTACCATAACCTTCCTCCTATACCGGAAAAGGTAGTCTCCGATAAAGGAGAAGTACTTTTTACCGGGCAGGATATTAAAGACGGACAAAATGTATGGCAGTCTATCGGCGGACAAACAGTTGGCAGTATCTGGGGCCATGGCAGCTACATTGCGCCCGACTGGACAGCCGATTACCTGCATAGGGAAGCGAACATCATGCTCTCTGAACTGGCGGCTATGGACGGAAAAACATACAGCCAGCTTCCCGCAGACCAACAGGCTATGTATGGAGAACGTCTGAAAACCTCCATCCGGACAAACACCTTTGACACATTGCGAAACCAGATTGTCTTTTCCGCACCACGTGTCAAAGCATTCCAACAGCTTTCTGTTTATTACGAAGGTCTGTTTATGACAGATACCGCATTCAATACATTACGTAATCAGTACGCTATTCCTTTTAACACTGTAAAAGATACAGAGCGTATGCGTAAAATGAATGCATTCCTGGCATGGACCACCTGGGTATGTATCACAGAACGTCCGGGCAGTAAAGCCACTTACACCAACAACTGGCCGGGAGATGCAATAGTAGGTAACATCCCTCCTGCTGCCCTGCACTTATGGTCTGGCTTCAGCATATTATTGTTGCTTGCTTGCGTAGGCTTACTTATCCTGCACCATGCACATAACAAAGATGAAGTACCGGTAGTATTACCATTGGAAGATCCTTTGCGCAACGAAAAAGCGACTCCATCCATGAAGGCTACACTGAAATACTTCTGGATCGTGAGCGCGCTTATTATCGTACAGATGCTGGCAGGCGTCATTACCGCACACTATGGTGTGGAAGGCAATGCCTTTTACGGATTCCCGCTGGATAAATTCCTGCCAGCATCCGTTTCACGCAGCTGGCATGTACAACTGGCCATCTTCTGGATTGCCACGTCATGGCTGGCTACGGGATTATATATTGCGCCCGCAGTTTCCGGTTACGAACCTAAGTTTCAGAAAGCAGGTGTGAATATATTATTCATTGCACTGGTGATAGTGGTAGTTGGTTCGTTGATAGGGCAATGGTTAGGGGTGATGCAGAAATTAGGATTAGTAGATAATTTCCTGTGGGGGCATCAGGGTTATGAATATATAGAATTAGGCAGGGTATGGCAGATATTGTTACTTGCCGGATTAGTGATATGGCTGATACTGATGTTACGCGCCTTACTACCGGCATTGCGTAAACGCGATGAAAGCCGTCACCTGCTCACCTTGTTTGTGATAGCATCTATTGCCATTGCCGTATTCTATGCTGCGGGGTTGATGTATGGCAGACAGACACACCTGGTAATTGCAGAATACTGGCGCTGGTGGGTAGTGCATCTGTGGGTAGAAGGGTTCTTTGAAGTATTTGCGACCGTAGTAGCTGCTTTCCTGTTCTGCCGCCTGGGATTGCTGCATATCCGTCATGCAACAGTAGCGGTATTGTTCTCTACTATCATATTCCTGGCAGGGGGTATTTTAGGTACCTTCCATCATATCTATTTCAGCGCTACGCCTATTGCCGTACTGGCCCTGGGCGCCACCTTCAGCGCACTTGAAATTGTACCGCTGGTACTGATAGGGTACGAAGCTTACCATAACTATACTCTCAGCAGATCTACGCTGTGGATCAAAGCATATAAATGGCCTATCTATTGTTTCATTGCCATGTGTTTCTGGAATTTCTTAGGCGCAGGTATCTTTGGATTTGCTATCAATCCGCCTATTGCGCTGTATTATATACAGGGATTAAATACAACGGCGGTACACGGCCATACGGCTTTATTCGGGGTATATGGTATCCTGGGCATAGGACTGATGTTGTTTGTATTACACGGATTATATCCGGAAAGACACTGGAACGACAAACTGATAGGTACTGCTTTCTGGCTAATTAATATAGGGCTGCTGGTAATGGTCACTATCAGTATGTTACCGATGGGAATTTTACAGGCGATTGCCTCTATACAACATGGCTACTGGTATGCAAGGTCTGCAGAATTCATGCATACAGACACTATGCAGACACTACGCTGGCTGCGTGTTCCGGGAGATATCATACTGGCAACCGGAGAGTTTCTGCTTGTGGTGTTTATAATAGGATTGAAAACCGGGTGGTCGCTGAAAGAGAAGAGATAATGTGATCAATGAAAAAAAGCCGGTTCCTTCAATTGGGACCGGCTTTTTTATACCGTACTATTATCACTCTAAACTTATATGCTATCGTTTGAGAAACACAAGCGACGCTTCCAGTTGCTCGTTAAACTCTCCCAGTTTAGTAGATTCAAGCATTACAGAAATGCTGTTCCTTATTTTCAGAAATTCGTGATGTAATGGGCAGGGCATGGATTCGGAACATTGTTTCAATCCAAGTCCGCAGCCTGTAAAGATCTTATCTCCATCTACCACTTTTACCACATCTGCCAGTGAAAAATTAAGTGATCTTTTATCAAGATAAAACCCACCTGATGGGCCTTTTTGAGATAATACCAGTCCTTCACGACCCAGGTCCTGCAGGATCTTGGCAATAAAGTGTTCCGGCGAATCTATTCCTTTCGCTATTTCCTTTATTCCCACCCTGGCCCCGTCCCTTGATTTCTGAGCAATGAAGATGACTGCCCTGATGGCATATTCGCAGGTTTTTGAGAACATGAAATATAATATTTGAAGACAAAGGTAAAGCATAAATAAATAAATAAAAGAGTTTTCCATCTTTATTTATCCGGATACTTATGATCAATGCTTTAACTATGAATTAAGGCGGTTAACTGCTCTATAAAATCAACCTGGCGCTCATTGATCTTTTGCCGGGCTACAGGCAGTTCAAACCAGGAAGCCCTGTCTACCTCAGGAAATGATTTCATTTTACCGGAACGTATAGGCCATTCCATTTCAAAAGTGTTACTAACAATCGCTGAGGCATCCAGGTCCCCTTCCACAGCCCAGCACTGTACGATCTTCCCTCCTTTCTGTTTAACGGCATTGAGGGGGATAAAATCTCCCGCAGGCTTATACCCTGTTTCTTCTTCAAACTCCCTGACAGCAGCCTGCAAAGGGTCTTCATTTTCCATTAATTCCCCTTTGGGGATCGTCCAGCTGCCTTCATCCTTACGGGCAAAGAATGGTCCGCCGGGATGTACTAAAAGTACTTCCAATGCTGATTGCTTTTTCCTGTATAATAGAATACCACTGCTGATCCTTGCCATAGTTCAGGATTTTGGAAATAAAAAAAAAGGGGCCGAAGCCCCTCTTTAATATCAGTATTTTGAATCCGGTCTGTTCTCTGTCAGTTTACCAAAGTTATGATTGGGTGTGCTACCCATCGTCAATCTCAGTACGCCGCCTTTCAGTATATCTTCATGTTTGATATAACTGTAGTTATAAGGTTTGCCATTGAGCGTAACACTCTGGATATAGATGTTACTGGCGCTGTTGCTGACTGTTTCCACGGTGAATGTTTTACCACCCTGTACTTTCATACTGGCTTTATCAAACAGCGGACTACCAAATACATAAATGCCTTTGGCAGGATTCACCGGATAAAAGCCCAGAGAAGAGAATACAAACCAGGAAGACATAGCGCCACAGTCTTCATTACCAGCCAGTCCTTCCGGTGTAGCAGTATAGAACTCCTTCATGACCTGTCTTACTTTTTCAGCCGTTTTCCACTGGTTACCGGAGTAAGCGTACATATAAGTAACGTGATGACTTGGTTCATTACCATGTGCATACATACCTATCAGACCAGAGATATCATTAGATGCCTGTGCACCCATGCTACCTGTAGCCACAAAGAGGCTGTCCAGCTTTTTGGTGAAAGCATCATCCCCGCCCATCAGGTTGATCAGTCCTTCTACGTCCTGTGGCACCAGCCAGGTGTATTGCCATCCATTACCTTCTGTAAAGTCACCTTTCTCGTGAATAGAGTTGAAAGGATCATAAGGTATTTTCCAGCTACCATCATCTAATTTCGGACGAACAAATTTGATGTTGCTGTCGAAATAGTTCTTGTAGTAACCGGCGCGTTTTGAGAAATACTTAAAGTCTTCGTTACGGCCCAGTTTCTTTGCCATAGCAGCAATGCACCAGTCGTCCACCGCATATTCCATTGCTTTGGAAACGGATTCGTATTCTTTATCAGCAGGAATGTATCCTTTCGCTTTAATGTCTTTCATGCCCAGATCATCGCGCATGGCAGAAGTCTTCATGGCCTCAAAAGCAGCATTGGCGTTGAATCCTTTAAAGCCTTTCAGGTAAGCATCCGCAATTACAGGAGCTGCGCTGTAGCCCACCATACAGTTGGTTTCGCTGCCCATTAACGGCCATATAGGCAGTTTGCCCTGTTGTTTGAAGATGGTCACCATAGAGTTTACAAAACTGTTTACTCTTTCGGGCTGTGTAAGTGTATATAAAGGAGCATCGGAACGATAGATATCCCATAAAGAGAATACGGAGTAGTTATCGAAGCTGGGGTTTGGATATACTTTTTTGTCTGTGCCGCGGTAAGCGCCGTTATGATCATTAAATAGTACAGGCGCTATCATTGTGTGGTAAAAAGCGGAGTAGAAGATCTTCTTCGTGTTCTCGTCTTTTGTTTCCACTTTTATTTTAGATAACTCTGTATTCCATTTATTAGCAGCAGTAGCAGCAGTAGCGGCAAAATCCCATCCCGGTATTTCCGCATTGATGTTAGCCAGTGCATTTTCACTGCTTACCGGAGAGATACCTACCTTCAGTAATACCTGTGCAGGGGCTTTATCAAAGGAGATCACTCCTTTTACTTTTACGCCTTTTAATTCTTTACCCTGTTGCCGGGCGTCGCCTTCAAATACTGCAAATTCCTTCAGGGGAACATTGCTTTTGATAGCGAACCACAGGCGCTGGTCAACTGCCCATCCTTTGGAATAGCGATAGCCTACCAGTGTAAACGCATCTTTTTTAGTGATATAGGTTTCCACCGGAGCATCCCAGCCGATACCTTCTTTCAGGTCGATGATGATATGCCCTTCCTGACCTTGTGGGAAAGTGTATTTATGGAATCCAACACGCTCAGAAGCAGTGAGTTCCACTTTAATCTTATAATCATCCAGCATGACGGAGTAATAACCTGGAGCAGCCTTCTCATGTGCATGGGAATAGTGTGAACCATAACCGGAGGTAGGATCTTCCTGGGTACCGTGGTTAGTCCTGATCTTACCTGTGTAAGGCATGATCAATACATCCCCCAGGTCGCCGATACCGGTACCACTCAGGTGAGTTTGAGGGAAGCCGATCACTACGCTGTCCGAGTAGTGGTAACCGGAACACCAGTCCCATCCCTTCACAATGTTGACAGGCCCTGCCTGTACGGCGCCAAAAGGGACACTGGCTCCTACAAAGACGTGTCCGTGTCCACCTGATCCTATATAAGGATCTACATATTCTACTGGTTTGTGTTCCGCAGTTATTTTCTTCTGCGAATCTAGTGCAGCTATTTTCTTCTGCTGTGCGTGTACATGATAACCCGTGCAAAGCAGTGCTAATGCCAGCAAACGGTATTGCTTAAGACCCAATTGCATATCTCTGAAACCTTTAGGCTGGCAATATACGGCATGGAAGGCAGAAAGGAAAGTAATCGAAGCATACTAATGAAAACAGGGATGCAATTGTCATAGTTTTGTAAATATCAACAAGTTTCCATGATAACGTAAAAGAAAGTAAGAAAGCAACATTTAAAGTTCAAAAAAAGTTCGTTATCAATCACAATGAGAGGCGCTGATACACTCTGATAACCAGTTCATAGGTCGGTTTGAACTGACATTTTAAATTATTATATATCGTAACAAAATGAGGTTCACTACCCTGCATAACTAAGACATTTTATCATACTACGTATGTGTGAGGTCTGCAAATAAGACATTAAACAAGTTTAGAATAGAATTAAATTCTTATCTTTACTATATTTATAATATAAGATATAATATAATTTTATATTATACAATCACAAAATATCCTATGAGATGAAAGTTATTCTACTCATTTTAATTGTTCCCCTGCTAATGTGTTGGAGCGGTAGTGCTAAAGCTCAGCAAACCGGACTGCAGGGTATTAACTATCAGGCAATAGCCAGAGATGGAAAAGGTCTGGCAATGGCCTTACAACCCCTTCAGGTTAAGCTCAGTATTCTGGACGGTTCTGAAACAGGGTCTCCCGTTTATATTGAACTTCACAGTAAAACAACAACAGCTCAAGGCCTGTTTACGCTGGTAATTGGTCAGGGAACTCCCCAGTTTGGTTCTTTCTCAAGTATCCCATGGAGCAAAGGTAATCAGTATCTCCAGGTAGATATAGATGTAAATGGGACGGGCACCTTCACAACTATAGGTGTAATGCCTTTCATGAGCGTTCCTTATGCGCTGTATGCGGCTAATGGCGGTTCCGGTGGTTCCGGTGGCAGTAATGCCGTTTCCATCACCTGGCTCGGTACCTATACAGCTCCTCCTGCTGCGCCGCTTCAAAACCAGGCATATTACAACAGTACAGACAGGAAATCATATATATATGACAGCACAGGTACCTGGACGATCATCACAGAAGATGGTAATCCCGGTGTATCTGTTTATTGGTTAGGCGCTTTTGCCACTGAACCTGTAGGACCAACACTTAACCAGGCTTATTACAGTACTACCGATAAAAAAGCGTACATATATGATGGCACTGCCTGGCAGATTTTAAGTCAGGATGGTGTTCCGGGTGTCTCTCTCAGTTGGTTAGGCGCTTTTGCCACCGCTCCCGCTACTCCTTCTTTAAATCAGGGTTATTATAATACTACAGACAGGGCTTCTTATATATATGATGGTACCGCCTGGCAGTTACTGGCCGAAGGCGGTAGTGGGTTTGTAATCAAAAAGATCTATTATCAGCCTACCGGAGAAACCGTGCTGACTACCTCGCTGGGAGACAGTGTGGTTACTGATGGCAGGTCATGGTTAGTAGGTGGGAATAAAGGTACTGATGGTGGGAATGCGGACTTTATAGGTACGCTGGATGCACAGTCTTTCATTATTAAAACAAATGGTAACGGTACGTCCAATGAGAGGATTCGCTTCACAAGCGGACCGGGTGTTATTGTGAATGGCACTACGGATACGTCTGCGGTAAATGGTCTGGCGATGTTCACCGTCTTCTCCGGGAATACAGATCAGGGTATTAACGCGGACGCAACATTAAAGAACGGTATTAATGCATATGCTGCAGGTAACTCGGCCGCTATCCAGGGCCGTAATGCCAGTACAGGATATGGTTTGAAAGGGGTTTCGTCTGCAGGTATAGGCGTATATGGATACGCCTCTAACAGGGCCAGTGTGCCCATCAAAGGAGAAACCTCTTCTCTGAACGGTGGTTATGGAATTATAGGCGCTACCGGTTCTCCGGGAGTGTTCAACAATACGTCCAACTATGGAAGCGGTGTACTGGGACTTGGAGGGAATGCGGATGGTATAGGTGTACTGGGTATAGGTAACAACATAGACTATAAAACATCTATCCCGTTATCATCCGGTCTGGCATCATATCCTATGGGTGCAGGATTAGCGGGTATTGGTAATCCGTTCGGGACTTATAGCGTAGGTATGTCTACAGTGGGTGTAGGTGTGCTGGGTGGCGGTACTTCTACAAAACCAATTGTACCAGCTGGTGGTGCGGGTGTATCAGGAAGCAGTTTAAATGTAGGTGTGGCCGGATTCGCGGTAGCCTCTACTCTCGCCAATCCTGAACTCAGCCGCTGGGGTGGTTATTTCGAATATAAAAGCTCTAACTCATTTGCTGCTACTACACTGGTGTACAGTTACCTGGCAGGACGTTTATTCGACAGCGGTTCCGGTTCCAATATTTATGTAGGTATCGCATCATCAGGTGTTAAATCTACCATCGTAAAAGATGATGAAGGTAAGCGCCGCCTGTTGTTCTGTACAGAAGCACCGGAAGTTTTATTCCAGGATTTCGGAGCAGGACAATTGAAAGGTGGTACTACACATATTGACCTTGAAAAATTATTGACAAGAAGTATCCGTGTGGATGAAAAACATCCCCTGAAAGTATTTATACAACTGGAAGGTGAATGTAATGGTGTATTTGTCACCAATAAATCAGCCAAAGGATTTGATGTAAAGGAATTACAGGGTGGTAAATCCGATGTGCCTTTCACCTGGCAGATCGTAGCTTCCCGTGCCGATGAAACAGATGCAAACGGTTCAACGATCAGTTATTCAGACGCCCGTTTTGCAGTGGCGCCGGATCCTATGAAAACGATCATGCCTGATACTGCTGCCACTGCTCCTGTAAAGGCTGTATTGAAAACAGAAGAAGCCGCAGTAGTGAGCAAAGCATTCTCTAACCTGCAATTCTCTACAGGTAAAGCAGTAATCGCCGGTTCTTCCTTCTCTTCACTGGATACAATGGCAACACTGTTAAAGTCGCACCCTGAATGGACACTCAAACTGAGCGGTCATACAGATAACGAAGGAACACCAGCCTTTAACCAGACATTATCGGAGAAAAGAAGTGAGGCCGTAAAACAATATCTCGAAACGAAAGGCGTAGATGCGAAACGTATTACGACTATCGGTTACGGACAAACAAAACCACTGACAACGAATCAGACAAAAGCAGAAAGAGAAAAGAACAGGCGTGTGGAAATGGAGATCTTTACTGAACAACAATAACAATGGAATTATTCTTCCGATCTAAAAAATTCATCACGGTATGTCTGCTGCTATTGGCAGCAGCAAAGGTGATGGCACAATCAAAGCCTTCGTTTGACAGAGATGTAAAGTCCAGTACCGGGTTTAGTCAGGTTTTGCCGGGAATACAACTGGATTTTACTATCGGTGAAGCGGTGGTTGTTCCCCTGGTTTATACAGACCTCGCACTTACCCAGGGCTTCCAGCAACCACCCGCCGGGCCTGTTGTTAAACCACCGGGCGCAGATGACCTGGTACTTTATCCCAACCCGGCAGAAGATCAGGCGTCCATCAAATTTTCGCTGGATACTGGTACGACTAAAGTGGATATCCGTGTACTGAACAGGATAGGACAACTGATCTTTACAGACACCGTGCTTCCTGAAGGGAATTACGCCTTACTGTATACCCTTAATACGTCTGCATGGATACCTGGCATTTATGTAGTGAATATTAAAATGGATACTGGTTTATCAGTAGCAAAATTGTTAGTAAAGATGTAGTATATTGGAATCATGAAAACACTGATTCCACTATGTCTGGCTTTGATAGGCTTTGCCATGCCATCATCAGCCCAAAAGAAAGGCCCGATCCTCAATCACATTGCCGTTTATGTGTTTAACCTGGAAAAAAGTACCGCTTTTTACAGGGATATTGTTCAGATCGATACCATCCCCGAACCCTTTCACGATGGCCGTCATACCTGGTTTAAGATAGGTACCCACAGCCAGCTGCACCTGATACAGGGCGCAAAGGAAATTACCACACACGATAAGAATTCACACCTCTGCTTCAGCGTTACATCTATGGATGAGTTTATCGCCCGGCTGAATGCGCATCACATTCCTTTTGAGAACTGGGCCGGTAAAGCCGGTACGCCAACCAAACGGGTAGATGGCGTACAACAGATCTATTTTACGGATCCTGAAGGATACTGGATAGAAGTGAACGACGACAAATATTAAAGTAGCTGGTCTGAAGGCTTCTTATCAAACTCCGCTCTTGTTTTAGGCAGACAGTACGGGTGTTTTTCCTGTATAAACAGCATCATTTTTTCCCGCAGGAAACAACGCAGGTCAAATGCCTTACCGGAGCTTCTGGCGCTGATGAGAAGCCTGATTTCCATCACACTGTCGGTAATGTTCGTTACATGCACCACTTTCACTCTTTTATCCCATAAGGGATGATCTTCCAGTAAGCGTTCGAACTCAGTGCGTATAGCATCTACAGGAGCGTTATAATCCAGGTAAAGGAATGCGGTGCCCAGTATATTGGAGCCGGTGCGTGTCCAGTTCTGGAAAGGCTTTTCGATGAAATAATTGATGGGCAGTATCAGCTTACGTTCGTCCCAAATGGCCAGTACCACATAAGTGAGGGTAATCTCTTCCACCCTGCCCCATTCTCCTTCCACCACCAGCACATCATCTATTCTTATTGGCTGAGTGAAAGCGATTTGCATGCCTGCGAGGAAATTAGACAGGGAGCGTTGTGCCGCGAAACCGACTATGATCCCACCGACTCCCACACCTGTGAGCAGCCCTGCCCCTATTTTACGCAGGTTGTCGAAACTGAGCAGTACAGCACAAAAAGTTAATACCATGATCATGCTGATGGCAAGTTTACGGACAAACTGCAATTGCGTGCGCAGCTTACGTTCTCTTAAATTATCTTCTTTTTTAAGGTCGTAGGTGTGGTATACATAATCTTCAAAGACCTTTACCAATCCTGTTAACATAAAACCAAAAGAGATGATCAGGCAGATCTCGACGATCTTGCTGAGGACTGCTGATGGGTTGGGAGCCAGCTCCATAAAAGGCATAACCATATTGAACACCAGTATGGGCAGAAAATAGTTTATAGGTTTTCCCAGCCGGTTGAGGACAGATCTTACGAGGGAATAATCGGTGATGTTCCTGGCGGTGTACTTCAGGAATACGGTCAGGAGCAGTTTGATAATGAATCCGGTAAGTACCGCAGCACATCCCAGCATTATGTTCCATAGAAAGGGAGGAAAATGTAAACTTTTTTGTAAGTCTTCCAGCATAATGAGTCATATTTATGGTAATCATGCTCTTATCCGCAAAGAACATACCGTGTCCAGTCATTTCAATTACGTATCTTTAGACTATATTCAATTATTTAAAACATATACTTATTTTGTATTTTGATGAATTTGACCTGGATGACCGGGTACTGGATGGCATAGACGCCATGGGCTATACAACAGCTACACCTGTTCAGCAAGAAGTAATACCCCCTATTATAGCAGGTAGAGATATCTTAGCCTGCGCCCAGACAGGCACTGGTAAAACAGCGGCCTTCCTGTTGCCAATTATACACCGGTTAATTACTGAGCCTCATGAAGCGCATAAGATCAACTCACTGATTATTGTGCCTACCCGTGAACTGGCAGTACAGATAGCGCAAACGCTTGAAGGAATGTCTTATTTCACGAACGTGAGTTCTATTGCCGTTTACGGTGGTAGCAACGGCGCTCTTTTCTCCGCAGAAAAGAAAGCCCTCTCTTCTGGTGTAGACATGGTTATTTGTACGCCTGGCCGTATGATAGCCCATCTCAACATGGGATACGTAAAGCTGGATTCCGTAAAGTACCTGGTACTGGATGAGGCAGACCGTATGCTGGATATGGGTTTCAACGATGATATCATAAAGATCACTTCCTTTTTGCCCAAGCAAAGGCAAAACCTGCTGTTCTCTGCTACCATGCCGAATAAGATCCGCGCATTGGCAATGAAGATCCTGCATAACCCGGAAGAGATCAATATCGCTATTTCCAAGCCGCCCGAGAAGATTGTACAGGAAGCCTTTGTTGTGTTCGAAGAACAGAAGATCCCCCTGATCAAACATATCCTGCAGCAAAAGGAATTTGGCAGTATTATCGTTTTCTGCTCCCGTAAGCAGAATGTGAAGCAACTGGCCCATGAACTGCAGCGTGCAAAGTTTTCTGTAGAAGAGATCCATTCTGATCTTGAGCAGGAAAAGCGCGAACAGGTGCTGATGGACTTTAAGAACAAGAAACTGAAAATGCTGGTGGCGACGGATATCCTGAGCCGTGGTATAGATATAGAAGATATAGACCTGGTGATCAACTACGATGTACCGAATGATGCGGAAGATTATATTCACCGTATCGGGCGTACAGCGAGAGCGGCTACAGATGGTACTGCTTATACTATCATCAGCGAGAAGGAACAGCGCAAATTTGCCCGCATTGAAGAGGTACTGGGACAACCGGTTACCAAAGCAGTAGTACCGGCACAATTAGGCCCTGTACCGGAATATACGCCTAAGTCCCAGCGTGGTGGTGGTGGTGGCGGTGGTGGAAACCGTGGAGGATATGGCAAGAAACGTCCTTCCGGTGGACAAGGACATGGCGGCGGTAACCGGAATGGCGGTGGTGGAAACCGGAATAGCAGCCCCAGAAGAAGCGGGAAGCCCCAGCAATAATTATAACTTACATCGTATTATATCATAGTAAGCCGGAGGATAACCGATCTCTTCCGGCATCGTTTTTTATATACATCCCGTAACCGGTCTCTTCCTGTCTTATTTTCCTCTACTAAATCGTATTACCACCCTAATCCTTTCCATTTTCTGGAATTATTTCCTGAATATAGACCCTTTTCCAACTATGCCAAAACAGAAACCCTTTACCAGCAAGGGTTTAACGCGTTCCCACAATGTGGCACTTAAATGGATTCTATACTATCAAACCGCAGCATATGGCTAACAAGTTTGAAAGCAAAGTATACGTGGTGGATGATGATCCATTTTGCCTGGCAACATACGACAAGCACCTGAGAGCGCAGGGATATAATAACATCACCAGCTTTTCATCAGGACAGGATTTTCTACAAAAGCTTTCAGACGAACCGGACATTGTACTGCTGGACCACGACCTGGGAGATATGACGGGATTGGAACTATTAACAGAGATAAAGAATTTCAACAGCAACATATTTGTCATTTTCGCCAGCGCAAGGCAACAGCATGATATTGCAGCCGCATCCCTCAAAAACGGAGCCTTTGACTATATCATAAAAGATGATAATGTTTTAGAACACATAACGCTCACATTAAACAAATTATTTGTGGTACAAGATTATCTAAAGAAGAAAAAACGTAATAACCGCTTCTTCTTTTTCTTTAGCCTGGCGGTAGCGGTTTCCATGATTATCAGTTTCTTTTACGAGACATTCCGAAAGTAATAACGGCTTTACTAATACCTACAACGATCAGTTAGTTCTATTTATCCCTGTACCTGTTTTACTTTAAATACGCATTTTATGAAGATCATTGCCATTCATTTACATAACGACAGGAGCGGCAGTACCATGGTATTCCGCCAGTCACTGGAAGCATTATCTGATAAAAGTATTAAGATCCACCTTATCACTAACAATACGAAAGATAATACACAGGGGTTTCTTACAGATATACCCGGAGTAGAATATCATTATATAAATTACACAGAACGGGGGGACAAATGGCGCACACTCTTCAGTTTCCTGCTGGCACAGCTGCTGATTTTTGTTAAGATCGTGAAGCTGTATGAACCGGAAGACAAGGTGTATATCAATACACTGCAGCCTTTTGGAGCAGCACTTGCCGGCAGGCTGAAGCAGGCGCCGATTATTTATCACATTCACGAAACAGCTGTACAACCAGCGATGTTACGTGGATTCATGACCAAAACCGCACAGCGGTATGCCACACACGTAGTATTTGCATCGCGCTTTGTACAGTCGCAGTTTGCATTCCCGATGTCGGAAAAACATGTAGTACATAGTTGTCTTCCGGAATCGTTTTTACATGACGCCATAATCAATGCCAACAGAGGAGTACGTAAGACAGCTTTAATGGTCGCAGACCTGGACAAAGAGAACGGTGTTCCCGAATTGCTGGAGCTGGCAGCAACAATGCCCAGGATGAAGTTTGAACTGGTGCTGAATGCGACCAACACGGAGATAAAACGGTACATGAGTCCGTTCTATATTCCGGACAACGTAACAGTGTTTGATGCACAGATTGATATGCATCCTTTTTACCAGCGTGCCGTAGTAGTATTAAATCTTTCACAGAGTCATTTAGAACAGGAAACTTTCGACATCAGCATCTTACAGGCCATGAGCTACGGCAGGCCGGTAATAGTACCGCTGGCTGGCGGCGCCAATGAACTGGTAGCACACGGATGGAATGGTTACCGCATCAGCGGGCATTACATAGAACAGGTACGCAAACATGTAGAACAGTTATTAAGCAACAAACCTTTATATGCAGATATGAGTTGTGCTGCCCAGCTTGTTGCTTCTCAATTCAAACCACAACTTTTCAGACAGCAGGTAGAAGATATTTTTCTGGAAGGCACCTTATTCACCGCCACTAAGAGACCGGAATTTCATTCTGAGGTATTATTATACCCCGCTGCCCTGCAGGAATATATTAACAGTGCAATGAACTAAGATATTAATGTGATTGTCCAACTCGTGAGTGCATCATCCCGGCCCCTGGTGAAATTGAAAGAAACGTTTGAACAGGGGTCCGGTGATGAAAAATTAAAAAGATTGTCTATTCAACTTATTGTGGATTAAGAGAGCATCATCCCGGCCCCCGGTGAAATTGAGGGAGACACTTTGGAAGGGGGTTCGGTGATGTATGGAACAGTGAACAAATGAAATTATTAAGTCAACCGAGGAGCTATCAACCCACCCCCTGTGACGCAGTAAATGAAGATATTGGATAGGGGGTCAGGGTATGATTGGAAAATTTCCTAATTTAACGGAAAATTCCATGAATGCTCGATTTTAAGATATTCATTGTTGAAGACGATAAATGGTACGGAGGATTACTTCATCACTACCTCAGCCAGAATCCTGATTACGAAGTAACACTTATAGAATCGGGTAAGGAATGCCTCGCACAACTCCATCGCAAACCAGACTTAGTCACTATAGATTTCGGACTGCCAGACATGAACGGCGAAGAGCTGTTTAAGAAAATCAGGCAGGCGCTGCCCAATATCCCGGTTATTATTATCAGTGCCCAGGAAAAAATCACCACTGCCGTAGACCTTCTCAAAATGGGCGTGGAAGATTACCTTGTAAAAGCTGAAAACACACAGCAGCTACTCTGGAATGCCATTATCAGGCTCCGCGAGAAGCAATCCCTCAAAAATGAGATCTCCGAATTAAAAGCTGAACTTAAAACCAAATACGACTATTCCAGGTCTATTATTGGGAATAGTCCTGCATTACAGGCTGTTTTCAGGCTGATAGACAAAGCAGCTGGTTCCCTTATCAATGTATCTGTTTCCGGAGAAACAGGCACAGGAAAGGAACTGGTAGCCAAGGCGGTTCATTATAATTCCAATCGTAGCAGTCAGCCTTTCGTTGCCGTGAATATGGCCGCTATACCAAAGGAACTGGTGGAAAGTGAATTGTTCGGTTACGAGAAAGGCGCCTTTACCGGTGCACAGAACCGTAAATCAGGAAGGTTTGAGGAAGCGAACGGCGGGACACTGTTTCTGGATGAGATCGGAGAAATGGACCTTAATATTCAGAGTAAATTGTTGCGTGTACTCCAGGAAAAGGAATTAACCAGACTGGGCGGCACCAGTAAAATAAAACTCGATTTCCGTTTAGTAGTAGCTACGCATAAAAACATGGCGGAAGAGGTGAAAAAGGGCAACTTCCGGGAAGACCTTTACTATCGTATCGTTGGTTTACCGATCACACTTCCTCCATTACGGGAACGTAAAGAAGATATTCTCCTGCTTACACAGCATTTCCTGGCAGGCTATTCCAAAGAGAACGGGGTAGCGGAAATTAAGATCTCTCCTGCTTCCAGGGAAAAGCTGCTGAGCTATTCATATCCGGGTAATATACGCGAGTTGAAATCTGTGGTAGAGCTGGCAGCTGTGATGTCTGAAAATAACCTGATCGAACCTGATGATATTACTTTCCTCTCCGGAAATACCAATGACGTAAACGCGGTACTCAATTCTGAATTAACCTTGCGCGAATATACCCGGCTGATAATCCGTAATTACCTGAAACGTTATGATGATAACGTGTTGTTAGTAGCAGAGAAACTGGATATAGGCAAATCTACTATTTACAAAATGTTACAGACCGGTGAGATTGAAGGCGCTTAACATATGATAACTGATGAAGCAACAGCATAACTTATATTCATATCAGTACCTCTTCAAAATATCGAGTACAAGCCCCGTGTTCATTAAAAAAATGATCACATTATTTCTGAATTCACTGGCTGAATATATCAGTGATCTTGAAAGATTAACTACTACAAAAGAGATTACTGATCTGCAGAAGATCATTCATAAATTAAAGCCAAGTGTATTAAGTCTGGAAATACAGGGTGCGAAAGAAGTTATAGCATTGATCGATGATACAAAGAAATGGGATGATGCTGTGCAGGCGGGAGTGGAAAGATTGCTCCATACTTTTAAGCGGATACAACCTATGATGCAGCACGATCTGGAGTTTTTCGGGGAAGAATAAAAATAATGCGGTCGGGTAACTTAATAGTTATCCGACCGCAAGCAAAGATTGAATATTTCAATCCAGGGTTATTTTGTTGCATCACGCAAAGCCTTCACTTTATCATGTGAACGCTTCAAAGATTGTTGTTGTTCAGATACCATTTCATGCAGGTATGCCGGCAAATCTTCATCAGCTAATGCTTCCCTGTAAGCTTTCTGGGTAGCATCTTCACCTGCTTCGCAATTGGCTAAAAGAGTGTGACGGTCATGACCCGTAAATATTGCTTTCACATCCATCCAGGCACGATAAATTTTACCACTGGTAGTTGTAGAACTATCCATTTCACCACCTAATGCATTTACTTCTGTCCCCAGCGTCATCCGAATTTCGTGACTTTCATTGATCATAGATGAAAAGAGCGCTTTCAGATCTGCATCTTCAGCTTTGGTTTCATGAAGTGCCTTTTCATAACCTTCAATACGATCATTATTGATCTGTATCAGATCATTCAGAATTTCGATTGTTTCAATTGTTGCTTGCATAAAAATCGTTTTTGTTTGGTTAACAGATTAAGTATTTAAAACTCACCGTTATCCAATACACCGGAAAAACTATGCCACAACACATTATCACGCCGGTAAGGAACTATTTAGATCTGTAACGTAGAAATGCAGGTAGTGGAATCATCACTATGGGTAAATATGAATACGTGCTCAGGCGCTATTTAGCAGGTGCAGGAGGCGTAACATGTACTGCCTGTCTGGCCAGTAATTTCCACATATTCCCTTCTTTTACCCATACGGTCAGCACATGCAAATGCACTTCCGCAGGTTTCCCATTATCATTAGTAGCAGCATTTAAGTTATGCCTTACAATAGCAGTGTTCCCTGTAACGGCTACTGTCTGATCTGCCAGTTCTATTGTTACAAAATCAGATCTTCCGCTGACGATATTATCAACAAAGGTTTCTTTGTTTTCTATTTTACCGCCGGAATGTCCGTAACTAAGTTTCGTATCGGCCAGTTTTTCCAGGGTAGCTTTATCAGCATCTACCATTGCCTTACGCAATGATTCTACGGAAGCAATAACAGCTTTTTCATCTTTTGATTGGGCAAAGGAAATTGTTGACATGGTGCAAAATGCAATGAGTAGCAGATAAAGTTTCATAACGGATTAAGTTGTGTTTTAAAGATAATAAAAAAAATCCGGCTCTGCCAATAGACTGAGCCGGATTAAAGAAGAGTTGAAGAATATATCTTAGTTCAATGAATTTTCATTATTCCGCATGAACGCAGAGAATGCCTCGCGTGTCCATTGATTATAATCTTCAAAATTGATTCCCAGGCGTTCATCACGCTCTATTTCCTTACTTTCACGACTATCCCAGTAACCTTTCGCAAGGGATTCTACATTTGTTTCTGTTTCAACCGTAGCAACACCGTAATCCACCGGATAACTTCTGTAATTGCCCATGGCCAGTTCCTGTATTGATTGCTTCACACTTTCTATGTTATTCTTAGACATGGTTTAATTGTTTGGTTCAACGGTATAAAGACAACAATTGTTCCTTTATGCCATCACCCAAACAATTTTAACTTATCTTTTGGATTTCTTCTCGTCCACATAACCACTGAAAGAAATAGGCTGGCGATTGTTGCCAATCACCTGCAGTGAAGCGAATCCCGTCTCTGAGACAGTTAATACCATCTGGGAGGCATCCTGGGTATCCTGTGGTTTAATCAGTATATCCCATCCCCCCTTTTTACGTTTTGTTTCTTTATACTCAAATTTGGTAGATGTGAACTGAATGCCACCTTTTGTGGGATCCATAGGTGCAACATAAGCCCGCCCGAAATAAGGCAGATAGCTAACTATGGTATCCGGTGAGACACGCAGATCATAGCCGTAATTCAACTGCCGGTTGGGAACAGCGCCGCTGGGCATTACGGTTTCTGCTTTAAAAACATAATTACGGGCAGTAATCGCTTTTTCTATAATCTCTTTTTTTAAATCGTCCTTTTTTTGTGCGTGTAATGCATTAGAAAACAACACTATTAATAGTGAGAGCCCAACACTTATATTTTTCATAAAAGTATTTTAGATAAAACTGCTAATATCATTCCACAATTTGTAGAATAAGAAAGAAAAATGAACCTATCTTTGGCGCGGGACAATATATATAAAGAAATATAGGCATAGTTACATAATCTTGTATGTATCACATATTTGTGTTATAAATTTTTCTCTAATAAACGGGGAACTTTGCCTAACTTAAGATCAGCAACTAATAAAGACCAAATTTGCATAGGGTTCTGCGTATACTTACCAATTACTGGGAAAGTCTTGTTGGCGATCCAGCGACATTTTCACTGGAGCACAGGGCATTTAATTCCATCAGTGTCATCACCATGGCATTGCTTGCTATATTACTACCCTTCAATATAATACTGGGGCTTACAATGGTTTCTATCATTGTGGCTGCATTAATGGTGTTACAGCTGTTTTTCTTTTATCTTTCCCGGCACAGACATATTTATGGCATCAGCATGCTCGTTTATGTGATAGTGAGTTATGTTACACTGATAGCTACTTATTACCTCAACTCCGGCAGTCATGGCCCTGCCCTCTTATTGTTCTTCCTTACTTTTAACCTGTTGATCGCATTTAGTCCGAGGAACCGGCACTGGATATGGGCCTGTTTACACGTACTGCTGCCTATGATACTGCTCACCAGGGAGTACCTGCATCCATCATGGATAAAGGACAATTACATGAGCGCGGAGAACAGGTATATAGACATCTTGTCCAGTTACGTGATCACCTTAGTATGTACCTATCTCATTACTAACTATCTACGCAATAATTATGACAGGGAAAAGCGCAATGCAGAAGAAAGGGCGGATAAAATTGATAAACAGAACGTCAACCTGGAACAACTGAACCAGAAAAAGGATAAGCTGTTCTCGATTATTGCCCATGATCTGCAAAGCCCTCTCAACTCTATTATTACCACCCTGCACCTGATTGCGGAATATGATCTGAAAGAAGACGAAAAGAAAATGCTGGGGGATGAACTGCTCACCCTTACCAAGAATACTTCCAATATGCTTACCAATCTCCTTACCTGGTCCAAAATGCAGATGGATGGCAGAGGAGTACGCTTATCTGATGTACATGTGTATGATGTGGTAGAAAGGGTATTGTCTATTCAAAAGATACTGGCGGATAAGAAGTCTGTCAGCCTTATTTCAAGGGTAGATCCCTCTGTGTATGTGACAGCAGACAATAATATGCTGGAACTGATCATCCGTAACCTGGTGAATAATGCAATTAAGTTTACGCCTACCGGCGGACAGGTAAGTATCAGCCTTGAGCTTACAGATACCCATTGCCAGGTGATGGTGACAGATAATGGGATTGGGATCGACCCGGGACAGAAAGAGGAGATTTTCTCTTTGAGAACGCAATCTACTTATGGTACTAATAATGAGAAAGGCATAGGCCTGGGGCTGGTGTTGTGCAGGGAACTGCTGGCCTTGCAGGATGGAGAGCTTTGGTATGAGAGTACTCCGGGCCAGGGTACGACGTTTTATGCGAGTATACCCATTACAGAAACAGCAGCCAATAACGGACGGTTATCAGCCTAAGTACGCGGTTAATATGCTTCAGATATGAAGGAGATATGAAGCCGACTCTTACGAGCCGGCTTTATATTTGTTATTTATCCCACCATAATTTATCGGCCAGCGAACCTATTACGGGTACATTCTCTCCATTACGACTGGTCTCAGAAGTAGGATACCCTGATCTTCTGATAAATGTATTCAACAATGCATGCTGTGGCAATGCGAAGTCTTTGTATTGATAATCAAAGCGTCTTGCATCTGTCCACGTCTCTGGCTGCAGGAACGTAGCCACGTATTTCTCCTTGAATAACAATGCCTTTGTAAAATTTGCAACACCTGCTGCTACTACCGGATTGGTCAGATACGCATCCCTGTCGGCAGCAGGTATCCCCATCTTATTCATGTTGGCGGCGATACCATCCAGGTATGCCTGATAGGAAGCTGCCTTATCTGTACTGAAATAAGCCTCAGATTCGATGAATTTCAGCTCTGCATAGGTAACCAATAACAAAGGGGCTCCGGGGGCAGAATAGTACCCTTTAAGCGATAAATAACATTGCCCTGTATCCGTACCTGATCCTACCCTGCCGGCCCCATTCACTGTACCCCGGTAATCACCGTATTTCGTGGTATCGGTAATATGTGGTAAACGAGGGTCAAAGACCCCGTAAGTGGTGCCATTCAGTGCATTTACAAAAGTAGCACTCAGCCAGCCGTCCAGGTTAGCGCTGGCATTCCTGGCCGCTACGCTATCCCAGGGACTTAAATTTTCAAAGCGGGTCACCTGGGCATCATTTGCATTAGACGTATAGGCATGACTTAATGCTTCCAGTACGGCACCGGGGTTATAATCCGGTTGCTTGCTTACCCTGTTCAGCAACCTGGCTTTCAATGCATAAGCCGTAGCAATCCATGCTGCTTTGTTACCGGCATGGATCAGGTCATTACCGGCATCCAGTTTTACCTGCGGATCTGCCTGGTTAAAAGCTGCGATACCCGCATCCAGTAAAGTAAGACACGTATCATACACATTCCTTGCACTGTCATACTCAGGCTTAAAAATGGTTTTATTCCATGCCTGGGAATAAGGCACATCTCCAAAGATATCTATCAGCATACTGACATTAAATGCTTCCAGCACTTTAGCCACTCCTATATGCTCATATGCCTTTTTCTCTATTGCCAGCGCTTCCATCTGACGGATATCTTCCACTGCCAGGTAAAGTGTTCTCCAGGTACCGCTCCTGTCCACATCATCATAAATATCAGAACCACTGGCTACATTAGGTGAAGCCAGCTGTTGTACGTAATAAGATGCAATATATCCTGTGTAAAAAACATTCTTACCCGTTTCGTAAGTGGTAGCGGCCAGTAAACCATTAATAGGCGGTTTATCCGTGAGATTGGGATTGCTTTGGTTTACATCCAGGTATCCTTTTTTACAGGCTGGAATTAAAAACAATAATATGATCAGATATATATTTCTCATGAGCTTAGAATTGAAGGTTTACACTAAATAAATAGCTTTTGGTAGCCGGATAGGTAAACCCGGAAAAACTGTCTGAAGCGTTACTGCCGGCAGATGTGGAGCTGGTCTCGGGATCAAAGCCGGTATATTTGGTATGCAGCCACAGGTTATTACCGGTGAAGGATACAGAAGCGCCACTGATGACCTTCGTGGGATTCAGCCAGGCAACGGGCAATGCATAAGACAATGACAAAGAACGGAGTCTTACCCAGGACGCATTCTCTACAAAGTTCTCACTGGCCCCGCGGTAATAATTCCTGTAAAAGCCTACCCCGTAATCTACGCCATCGGGCCCTTTGCCCTGCCCCAGGTAAACGGCTTTGGTATTAGGTGTACCATCTGCCAGTACTCCTTTGAATACGATTGTCTGGTCCCTGTTTTCTGTAATCTTTGATTTTCCGAAAGCAGCCAGAAAATTCGATAGCTGGTTGTATTTATACTGTCCCTGGCGCACATCTATCAGCACGGATAAGGACAGCTGTTTATAACGGAAAGTCTGTAAAGTACTGCCTATCCATTTGGGCAGTGTACTGCCCAGGTATCTTTGTACGGAAGCGCTTTCCAGTACAGGGAAACCATTAGCGCCTATCACTACCGGCAGATCCCTTCTCAGCGTTACCTTATCATCATCTGCACTGTTGGCGTAATAACGCAGGTAGTTACGGCCAAACAAAGAACCATAAGCCCTGCCCGGAACCAGCTTACTGGTAACACTGGAGCTGAGATACCCTGATTGTGTGGAGATCGCTATTTCTCCCAGGTCCTGGTTCAGGCGGATGACTTTGTTTTTGTTAGTTGAAAAGTTCATCCTGAAATCCCAGCTGAAATCTTTTGAACGTACAGGCGTAGCTGATAAGGTAACTTCCAGTCCTTTGTTTTCCATTTCCCCTGCGTTTACATATGCTCTGTCAAAACCGGTGGTATTGGATACAGCAACAGGAATGATCAGGTCTTTACTCTTTTGTTTGTAGGCAGCGAGTTCCAGTCCTACCCTGTTATCCAGGAATCTTAATTCTGTACCTATTTCTGTTGTCTGGGTAAATTCTGGTCTTAATACCGGGTTACCCAGGGTCCTGCTTTGATAGAATGGAATAGAGGAGCCGATGGAATTACCTGCTGAGTAACCGTTCGTAATAGCATAAGGATCTCCGTCCTTACCTATCTTCGCATAGGAGAATTTGAACTTACCATATGTCCACCAGGAAGGTAATTTAAACTGGTCGCTGAAGATGTAGCTTACACTTACGGAAGGGTAAAAATAACTGCGGTTATCTGTGGATAAGGTGGACGTGAGATCGTTCCTGCCGGTGAGTTCCAGGAAGAGGTAGTTGTTCAATCCTAAGGTAAGGTCTGCGAAATATCCGTAGTTCCTGTAGTCGTAAATGTAAGACTCTCCTCTTATGCGTTTTGCATTACCCAGCAGGAAAAGATCAGGTACTACCAGCGTATCTCCTTCTACGCTGTTGCGACGTAGTTTCTGATCACGCAGGTCGTGGCCCAGTTTCAGGTCTATGCTGAATCTATCTTTGATAGTATGGGTGATGTTGGCCATAAATGTAGAGGTGATAATACGACTGCGGAGATTGTATTCATCTACGAAACCATACCCGTTATCATCCAGGTTCACGGCCTCTCCTACTAATCCCAATGGCCCGGGCGCATGATGCGTTCTGCCATCTGTATAAAAGTCATTACCGAAGCGATAAGAGAAATTCAGCCATTTGGCGGGTGCATATCTGATAAAGGCGCTGGCGATAGTACGGTTCACGTTATCCCTGAATTTATTTGAATACAGTGTGTACATAGGGTTATTGGTGCCACTGCTGTAAGTTTGTTGTGTATTGTCAGCTTTCAGGTAGTCCTTCATATCCCATCTGGGCGACCAGTATATAATCTGCTCTCCATATCGGTCTGCATTAATCCTGTTACCTCCTGAGTTGATGTAATTTAAAGAAGCCCCCGCGCTGATCTTTTCGCTGATCTTAAACTGGGCATTCACACGGGCGTTATAACTGGTATATGTACTGAAAGGGATCACTCCCTGCTGATCTGCATACGAAAAAGAACCTATTACCTGCGCCTTTTCTGTTCCACCGCTTACATTGACGGTGTGCCGGGTTTGCGTACCTGTCTTAAATGCCCGTTTATAGTTGTTGTACAGCTCTGCCGGGTGAGTAGCATCCAGCGCCTTTGCTTCTGCCACGGTGGGCCCCCAGGATGGCCAGAAGCTGGCAGGATCATATACGCCCAGGTATCCCTGGGAGAATCGGTCTTGTACATCGGGTATTTTATTTACTTTGTCGAAGCCATACATCCCGCTGTAACTAACCTGTAGCTTGCCCGCCTTCGCGGTCTTCGTAGTAACGATGATTGCCCCATTGGCGGCTCTGATACCATATAATGCGGTAGCGGCGCCTCCTCTCAGTACAGACACACTTTCAATATCATCCGGATTGATATCAGCAGCGCGATTGCTCATCCCTCTTGTTTCGGAGCCACCGGTAGTGTAAGTGCTGTTATCGATCTCTACCCCATCTACAATAAACAGCGGCTGATTATTTCTGTCGGCCAGTGAATTGATCCCTCTTATAATAATCCTTGATCCCTGACCCGGACCTCCACCGGCACTGGATATCTGCACACCCGCCACCTTTCCCTGTAATGCATTCACTACATTCGACTGATGATTAATGTTGAGGTCTTTACTATCTACCTGTTGTACCGTATATCCCAGTGAGCGTTTCTCTTTTTTAACACCAAATGCGGTGACCACCACTTCATTCAGATCTCTCAGAGGCATTACTACATTCAATGTAGTCTGATCTCCTACGGGCAGTTGTTGTGTGGTGTAACTTACAAAAGAAAATACGAGAGTAGCGTTATCTCCGCTCAGGGTAATTTCGTAATTACCCGAAGCATCGGTAAATGCATGATTCTGGGTTCCTTTCTCAATAATGACAACTCTTTCCAGTGGTTGTTTGTTATCCGCACCTGACACCGTTCCGCGTATCACTCTATTCTTCTGAGCATATACGGATGAGCAGGTAACTAACAATAACATGACCACCAGCCATGTAGAAATTTTCATAAGCTGCTTAGTTTAATTTATAAAAAATGAGATGTACCTATTGCCACATGAGCAGGAGGATTTTGGTCGTTTAGCAAAAATGGTCCCTTGATAATTATAGAATAAATGCACAGGTTATTATGCATCGAATACAGATAAAAATAACAAATGATTAATTGTTACGCAAGTAAATGTTATATCTGTTTAATTTTAATCTAATAACTCATACTTAATCCGCACTATGGAAGATTATTATTTCGACACGCCGGTTCTTTTTTCGACCCGCTGGCGTACGGTTATCCGCTACCGGTAAGGTTTCCCCGGCACCTGTGATTTGCCGGATATCGTTACCTAATCCTGATTGCTCCATGTAGGCAGCTACAGCTTTTGCACGTTTTAAAGAAAGCGTGTAGTTATAATTGTCATCCCCTTCACTGTCAGTATATCCTGTTACCTGTAACTGTACACTACCGTCACGGGGAATTTTTCTGATAAGACTATCCAGTGCACCATATAATGCTGTATTTAGTTCACTGCTGTTAAAACGGAAGAGAATATCAGGGATAATGAGTGTATCTGGTCTGGGAATAATTTTAGGTTTGATGATGGTGTCTTTCGGATGACAAAGAATCATTTCTATACGGTTATTATCGCCATTGGTAGTGTCATAACGAGGTTGCATTTTACCCATTCCTTTGATATCAAAATCTTCAAAGCTGTAGCCTTCATTATATACCAGGTAACTGGCCAACGCCTTTGCTTTATCATAAGAAATGATCTTGTTATATTCTTCCGATGCAGCCTGCCAGGAATGCCCTATCAATTGAATATGACCTTTGCGGTTGTTCTTCAATACATCTTCTATCTGCTTACTGTAGATTTTATTGATCGTAGTACGGTCCGGAGAAAAAAGGTCGTCTTTTAAAATGACAGTATCACAGTCGCCCTTTAGCTGATGCAGAATTTGTTTACCGGAGGGCGTAACATATGTTTCCGGGATGGTATGCCGGTGATGTTCTGCATAAAGAAAGCGATGGATGCTGTCGGCCTCTTTGCAGAGTGTTGCGGTTTCTTCTAAAGGTGTGATACTGATACTGTCTATGAACAACTGCGCATTGCTGTATAATGCATATCCTTCTTTTTTCTGCGGTGCTTTAAAATTACCGATAATGATATGCGTTGTCCTTTGTGTAGCTACATAGGTTTTTTCCAGTATGTACCAGGGATGATTCAAACGCCATAACTTCTTCTGCTGATCCACTTCGTTTAATTCCAGACTGGCAGGCACTGATAAACAACCTGCATTCTCTGTGAAGATAAATGCGGTATCGAAACGGATAGCGGCCCGCAATGGGTAGTTGTCCGTATTAATATACATACGTACACGGTAAGTCGTGCCCTTTTCCATAGGGCATAATAAACGGGTCTGGATATACACCCTGCTATCGGGGTTATCACGGCCCTCCAGTAACAGGGAAACGTGATGCTGCCCCTGCAGGGCAGTACCATTACACAGGTATTTCATCTTTATCACCTCCGGCGCCACCGCCACCCAGGCACTTGGTGCACAGGGAGCAACATACTCCGTACAGATGTTCACGTCCTCAAAAGAGGGATTAGGTACCAGGTTCTGCGCCGGTAAATGTAGTGTACAGCAACAAAGCAGCATCAGCACGATGCTTTTAATAACATAGGTAAACATGTACGTGGAATTATTTAATATCTTCGCCCTCTATCGAATACCGAACCCGATACTAAATTTACTACATATGTTGCTCTTAATTAAATTTCTGATAGGATTCTGCGCTTTGGAACACTTATATATCCTCTGGCTGGAAATGTTTGCCTGGACTACCAGGGCTCCCAGGGTATTCAAACAGCTGCCAGCACACCTGTTCCCCCCTACTAAAACCCTTGCCGCTAACCAGGGATTGTATAATGGCTTCCTCTCCGCCGGGTTGATATGGTCTTTTTTTATCCATGACCAGGACTGGGCCTTCAACATAGCCACATTTTTCCTGGCCTGTATAGCTGTAGCAGGCATTTATGGTGCCTTTACCGCTGGTAAAAGGATCTTTTTCGTACAGGCAGCACCGGCTATTATTACCCTGTTACTCATCTACCTCTATTGATAATAAACTGCTGAAAAGAATGTGATTTATTTTGATCAAAGAGTAATTTTTGGTGTTTTGCGGGGGGCGCCCTGCACCCAAAAATCAAACTGAGTCACTCCCAAAAAAACACTTTGAAATTGCTGATTAATTACTATCTTATATTTCCTTCGGGATACCATTGTAGATAACCATTTAAATTGTTAATCGTTGTGAGTAAACCATTCCCTATTTACAGACAGTTGGACCAAATGGATTGCGGCCCCACCTGTTTAAGGATGATCGCTAAATATTATGGGAAGCACTATTCGTTACAAACCTTACGTGAAAGCTCATATATCACCAGAGAAGGGGTAAACCTGAAAGGAATCAGTGAAGCTGCCGGTAAAATAGGGTTCCGTACACTCGGTGTCAGGCTTACCTTCGAACAATTGGATGAAGAAGCCACACTCCCCTGTATCCTGCACTGGAAACAGAATCACTTTGTAGTACTGGTCCCGCAGAATTACGACAGGAATAAAAAGAATGGTAAGATCTTAATTGCGGACCCTGCCCACGGCATGGTAAAAGTGAGTAAGGAAACATTCCTTAAGTTATGGATCAGTACCGAGGATAAATGTGGTATCGCCCTTTTTATGGAGCCGGCTCCTATCTTCTATGATACGGAAGATGAGAAAAAAGATAAAAAAGGATTCTCCTTCCTCTTCCGCTACTTAAAACCTTACAAAAAATACATCTCGCAGTTATTCCTCGGAATGTTTGTAGGAAGTATCCTTTCTCTCATAGCGCCCTTCTTAACCCAAAGCCTGGTAGACTATGGGATCAACCGGCAGAACATGGGATTCATTACCCTGATGCTGGTATCACAACTGGCATTATTCTTTGGCACTACAGCCATAGAAATGATCAGGGGCTGGCTGTTACTGCACATGAGTACACGGATCAACATCTCCATTATCTCGGACTTCCTCATCAAGCTGATGAAATTACCCATCCGCTTTTTCGATACAAAAATGCTGGGAGATATTACACAGCGTATCTCTGACCATACACGTATAGAACAATTCCTTACCAGTACTTCCCTGAATACATTATTCTCTTTGGTAAACCTGGTGGTTTTTTCTGTTGTACTTGGTATCTACAGTGGACCAATACTGGCTGTATTCATTATGGGTTCCGGACTTTCGATAGGATGGATATTGTTTTTTCTGAAGAAAAGAAGAGAACTTAATTATGCCCGTTTTCAGCAGATGAGTGACAACCAGAACAGCCTTTTTGAGATCATCACCGGCATGCAGGACATTAAGATGAGCGGCAGTGAAACGACCTACCGCTGGGGATGGGAAAGAATCCAGGCTAAACTGTTCAAGATAAGTGTGAAGAGCCTGAGCCTGGCACAATATCAAAGCATAGGTTCTACCTTCTTTACACAACTGAAGAACATACTGGCCTCTTACATTGCTGCCAGAGAAGTATTGAATGGACAGATCACCTTAGGTATGATGCTGAGTGTATCGTATATCATCGGGCAAATGAATTCCCCTATTGAACAACTGCTTACGTTTTTCCAGAGTGCGCAGGATGCTAAAATAAGCCTGGAACGGCTGAGTGAAATACATTTAAGGGATGATGAAGAAAAAGAGAATGAGTTAACTCCTGATGAAGAACTGGAATTAGCGGAAGATAAAGGACTGGTACTGGAAAATGTTTCTTTTCAGTATGCAGGCCCCACCTCTCCTATGGTTTTGAATAATATCAATCTCACGATCCCCTTTGGGAAAGTAACAGCTATTGTAGGTGCAAGTGGCAGTGGTAAAACAACGCTGATGAAGTTGCTGCTCAAATTTTACGAGCCGGTAAACGGGAAGATCTATTTAGGATCTACGCCTCTTGGTATTGTTTCCGCCAGATGGTGGAGACAACATTGCGGTGTGGTAATGGCAGATGGGTATATCTTCTCCAATACCATTGCGCAGAATATTTCCGTACAGGAAGAAACAGACCGGCAAAAACTGCTCTCTGCTGTAAAGATGGCAAATATAGAATCCTTCATTAATGAAATGCCATTAGGATTTTCGACGAAGATCGGTAATACCGGCAACGGAATCAGCTCCGGGCAACGGCAGCGTATATTGATCGCACGTGCCATCTACAAAGAACCAAAATTTATCTTTTTAGATGAGGCCACCAGTACCCTGGATGCTAATAATGAAAAAGTAATTATACAAAACCTGGAACAGTTCTTCAACGATCGTACTGTAGTTGTCATTGCACATCGCCTGAGTACCGTAAAACATGCGGACCAGATAGTAGTAATGGAAAATGGGAAGATAGTAGAGTTAGGTGATCATAAGAGCCTTACTGCCTTAAAAGGGAAATATTACGAGCTGGTGAAAAACCAGTTGGAACTAGGAAATTAATATTTATGCCACAGTTCATTGATCATCATAGCGGAGAAATACAAGACATCATCGGACGTATCCCTTCCTGGGTGGCCCGTAGAGGCACTACCGTGATTGCCTGCCTGGTATTATTATTATTACTGGGCGCCTGGCTGATCCGCTATCCGGATGTGGTACGCCTGCCATTAACACTATCTCCTTCCGTGAATATCATTGCACAGAGCAATGGCAGGGTTACAGCAATAAAGAATAATCAACTTGTAAAGGAGCAGGAGATAGTTGGAATAATTGATAATCCGGCTAAAACAGCCGATATACAGTATTTACAACAACTCGTTACACGTATTGATACATCTACTTATCTACCTCAGATAAATTGCCCGGATAATCTGCAGGCAGGTATGTTACAGGGGGATTATAAGGGGTTATTAAGAGCGATACACGATTCCAGAAATGTTATTGAAGCTGCCCAAAAGTTAAAATCCGGGATAGCAGTCTGGGAGAAACAATATGTGCTGAAAGCACCGGTAAGTGGTAAGCTTCTGTATGTGAAATCATCTCCGGTTGTTACTGCCGGAGAACCGGTCTTTGTAATATTGCCGGAAATACAGACCGATGAGATCACATTAAAACTACCCTTACAAAATGCAGACAGGGTAAAAGTAGGACAGTCTGTCATTATCAAATTACGACAGTACCCATTTATGGAATATGGTATGTTACAGGCCAATGTAGAAAACATCAGCAGTTTTGCATTGGACAGCAATTACATTGTTCAGCTGAAACTGAAGAACGGATTCGTAAGTACAAAGAATAAAATACTGGAACAGCGTCCCGGCTCAACCGGTACAGCAGATATCATTACATCTGATAAAAGCATCCTGCAAAGGATCTTCAACGGTATTTATGGGCCACTTGAAAGATAAATTTAAAAAGAACCAGGGAAAGGAATCTTAATATCTCCTGAAGGGAAACTATTGTTGCTGATATTTTTTCTCAGGTTATCATAAATATTCAGCTTCTCATCCAGGTGATATTTTATCTTATCCAGCAATTCCTGTTTATCCCTGTAATTACTGTTCTCTATCAACTCATTTAAATCCTTAAACAGGGAAATCTTTAAAACATCGTACAACTGGCTCATAGGCTCTTTCATAAATGCGATGAATGCTTCCAGGAACTCATCATAGGCATCTGCCTGGTAGACTGTTTTAAGATAGATCCAGTTATATATGATCAGCCTGTCCGGATTGTCTACTTTAAAAGTGAGATCACCAAACATGTGAGGGAACAGATTAACTTTCCCGGAGAACTGTGATTCAAATTTAACCATATGAGATACCATCCCTCTGAAACATTCATAGGCATACCCTTCTCTTACGTAGGGTACCGTATCCCAATATGCTTCGTCTTTAAAAACACTTCCGTACAAAGTACCGGCTTCTCCATTCAGCAGGTAGTTGAGTAAATCTTTAGCCAGCAGGGAGCCATTCATCCAGTCGCCGCTACGGAACAATACCCTGGAAAGGTTCCTGTTCTGTTCAGCACTCCGGAAAAGCAGGGTATGTACCCCTTCCCTGATCAGGTAATCATTGAGGGCGATACATTCTATGCTGAAATCGAATGCCTTATCGAAGTTATTGATCTTATAATAGTACAATGCTTTTACAGAAAGTCCCCACTGTTTGGCGTAGATATATAAATTCCGTGAAAGTTCCTGTTCTATTATGTGTTCTACTTCTATATATTCCTGTAATGCACTTTCCGATTTATCGCGTGCCACATTACCGGCGATGATACCATATTTCCTTGTAAGCTTGTATACATTTTCCAGGTCTTCAGCCGTGCAGTTAAAACGGGAAATAACTTCTTTTTCCTGTAGAATGACCATAAGTTTATTATGATCATACAACATAGTGGACTCAGTTGTAGAGGCAGGGAACTTACTGAACTCATGTGATAATTTCTCTAAAAGAGTATGGGGGGATTCGATAACATTTTTCATAATCAGATTTAAAAAGGTGAGAACTCAGGCACATAGTATTAATGCATCTATAGGGGGTAAACTTCGATCTTTATATATCATGAGGGAAATGCCGATACCGATAATTCCCCATCCGAAAGAAACGTTCCATACGGGGCCGACATCCAGCAAACGGGTTTTGTACCCCGCAAACTCATTTTCATGAACAGCATAGGCCGGTATCTGTTCATACCAGTAATCAGCTGCTTCATCAAAACGGCTATCTCCTGATAAGCGGTACAGTTTTTCGTAAGTAGCTGCAAGTCCTGCTGCACCATAGATAATGCTGGCATCCAGGGTGAGTTTGTCCTTGCCGCTTCTCAGCAGGCAATCATCAAGTATTTCAGTTACAGCGGCAGACAGTGCTTCATCGTCAAGCACACCGGCGGCACGGAATAGGGCGTAACCAACGCCAAGGTCCCCATAACAAAGGGAGAACTGTTTTGGCTCTATGGGATCTCCAATGAAATTGGGGAACAATCCTTTGGAATTATTATACCAGCGTTGCTTTAATACAAAGTTCACGGCTTTCCGCAAAATCTCTTTGCAGGCTTCCTGCTCTATATTTTGTTCACAGGCATTTGCTAAAAATGAGATCACCAGGCAGGAACCATGAGAGATACCCAGGTACACCCGTTGGAATAAGGAAGGAGACGACCAGTAATAATCGCCATCTTCATCCTTTATTGCCTGTTCTTTAATGCCATGCACGAGTATGGATAGCTGCTCACTTACGCTGGGTTCATTTTTAAGACGGCTGAGATAGTAGAAGCCGGCAGCCATAGCCCCGCTGTTGATATCAAAATCCCCTATGGAAATCTTGCTTTGCATCAGTCCGGAAAGTGTTTTATCGAGGTCCTGCAGGTATTCCTGTGTATCCATATCCAGGAAGTTCTGCAGCTTGCTGAATTCCAGGAACCGACCAATATGTGCCAGGTGGCTATCCAGCGAATCAGAAGCATACAGACGTTTGAAATTGGGGAGGTCCAAAGCGGACAGTCCTTTTACCAGGTACTCTTCCGCTTTACCATAATACCTTTCATCTCCCGTATATTTTGCATAATAACAGTAATACAGGGACAATCCCAGTAAACCGATCTCATAGGAAGCGCTGTGGATAAACTCTTCCTTATCTTCCAGGGCTGCAGTGATGTTACTGATCTGGGTTTCAATGGTGGATGCTATTGTTACGTCACTCATAGCGTTATTTTATTTTCTGTTTGCGTGGCGGCGTGTTTTTGCCGTGCTATCTGGGATTCATAAT
This sequence comes from Chitinophaga oryziterrae, assembly GCF_009758125.1. Lineage (GTDB taxonomy): Bacteria > Bacteroidota > Bacteroidia > Chitinophagales > Chitinophagaceae > Chitinophaga > Chitinophaga oryziterrae. Next base: position 63,298 of record NZ_WRXO01000011.1, on the reverse strand, counting down.
ATTTATTCAGATAATGGTAAATCACCAGTTCATGATTTCTCTGACGGGAAATGAACAGGCGGTTCATGGTCATATGTATGTAACTGGGCAGAAGATTATTAAATACAGTTCCGGGGTTTGTTAATTTATGCTTCATCCTGGCTGTTTCAGCCTGGTTAAATACACTGCGTCTTTTGAAACAATCGAGTGCTTCAGCGATATCTGTCAGCTCATCTCCTTTAGTCAGGATTTCATTAATCTTTGCATAATGGCGTCTGTATTTATCATTTAACGAACGTTCCAGCCGGGTAGCATCTGTCTTATCATTATTACTGAACTCTTTGAAAAAGGAAGTACTGATGTCTTTTAATAAACGTTGTTTTTCGGACAAATTATATCCAAAGTCTTCCAGTAGCAGATCTATATTGTACAATCCTATCTGCCATCTCAGTTGTTCTCCTTCATCGCCGGAAATAAGATCGAGGAAGTCGGATATCGCTACGCTATCAGCAAAAAACAGCGCTTCGCTGTTGAGCATTGTTTCTTCCCCATACCGTTCTATTTCCCGTACATAAGTATCAACGAGGATTTTTGCTGCCTGCCCGCTTTCTATGAAAGGATTTATTTGGGGGGATAACAGTTCCAGCAGCCGCAGCCACAACGTTTCATTTTCCGAACGGTGGAACCTTACACGCAGATGCGCTTCGGGATCATTAAAGCGTATGAAGAACCACTGGTCGATGGCCTTTTCTTCTATCATCCTGGCCGCAAAGGGTTTTATGATTTCAACCAGAATGGCTTCCAGTGTTTTATTTCCACCGTAAATCTTTATGTATAACCACTCGCTGCCGGGAATAAAATGACGTGGCAGGTCTTTTGAAATAGATGGCATCGTAAAAGAGCGTCTGCCAAAGATGGGTTGCCGGGTCCCCATTGGAATAATGATTTCATTCTGATAACTTCCTGCTTCATCTTTGATAAAACAGTTTTCCGGCATGTGCAGGAATTCGTAGAGCATGATGTCTGATTTCCTGAGTTCATGCAATAAGTGAGATCTGCAAAACTCTGTCTCGAAATCTATGTACAGTTCATTATCCCCCTGGGCCAACACCACGAAACGGGGTATTCTCAGTTGCACTCTCTGTTCCTGTACGTATTTTTCTGTATCGGTATCGGCTGGTGCTTTTTTAAGCACCCACCTTGCGCGTTTCAGGATACAGTTGTTGTATTCCACACGGGGAGTATAAGCTTCTTCTCCATAAGGTCCCCAGCGCCAGAAGAATCCTCCTTTTGTGTGTTGCAGTTGTAAGTCAGATAAAAAGCGGTATACCGGTTGTCCCTGCCGGGTGTTATGCGCATTGGTCAGGTAAGGGATGATCTCCTTATTCAGCCTCGCTGAGCGCAATATCAGCCGTCCTTCTCTCATTGATACCATCAGATCATTGATATTGATCTGTTTATCCCCGTCTGCGCTGGATGAGCACAGGTAAGGAATTTCGTAATCCCTTAGCATGGGTCTCAATACAAGATTGGCATGATGCCCTTCCGGTACATGTACTATTTCTGCCAGGATCTTATCCGGATTTGCATTTTTCTCATCCAGGGTCGTTTGTGCCAGATACTCCCGGAGATCATCATCTCCATAAGCAAATCTCGTCATCAGTTTTGCAGCAAATGGCGCATGCAACTGAGTCGGAAAGAATTTATAGTTCAATTCGTCCAGCGCCTGTTCAGAAGAAGCGAGGATACTGCCAAAGATATATGTACTGGTGGACTGGAATGCGGAAGTTTTCTTTTCTTCCAGCAATGCCTGCATTTCATGCTCATGTATGTATACCACCTGTGCCCTGGTCTCTATCGCTTCTTTCATTTTCTCAATGGCCAGCTTTCCCCATCCATCCTCTTTCACGGCTTTCCCTTCCGGCACAGGTGTACGGATGGCAATACCATCCAGCAACGGCATATTTTCAACATTACCATTCTTTGCCAATCCGTATCCAATACCGGCACCCGGGTCCAGTGCCTGCATCAGTGGCACTTCCCGTTCCTCATACCTTGCAGCAAACCTTGTTCTGAAGTCCTCCAGGTCTGTTGGTGTAAAGGGCTGTGTAGCTGACATCAGTTTATAGGATGTATTGACGATATCTTCTATCACTTTACGATTCACATTCCTCGACTTCATATTGAAGAAGAGGTCTGTCTGGATAATCTCCAGCCCTTTCCCGGAAACGAGTTTACCTGCAATCGCTGTTGCCTGTTCCAATACGTCCAGACTCGCGTTTTTATCCTGTATCATATTATACGCAGTCTCCAGACTTTCTATCGTATGTGTAATACCGGTAGTCCCTTTCAGTCGCTCCAATAATCCGGCAGCAAAATCATCTCCGGTAACTGCCGGCTGAAATTCGCTCACCAGTACCTGGGCACTGATCAATCCTCTTACAAATGCCAGGATAGCTTCAGGAGCTACTCCATCCAGCAACACAGCAGCCGCCAGCTCATTGATCGTAGCGCCAGACTGCGCGCGTTCCAGTACGCTATCTATATAGGGAGAAACGGATAAAGCACTTAACGTGTAGTTCCTGCTGCCATTCACCAGTTTGTATTCTACATAGAGGTATTTCCCACCTAACTTATACAACGAGTTGTTAACAAAAAATTTGATTTGTGACTGCAGGGCTGGTATCTCTGAGAGGTTCTTTGCCAGCTCTATCACAAAACTCATATCAAAGCGGGAATGTTTCCTTACTTTATTATCTGCAAAACGGATATCCGTTTTATCGTTGTTTACAGTAGCGGACGTCACACCTGCGAATAAGCCATAAGGTGTACTACGTGTACACATCCTGGAATAGTACTTATGCAGGGAACGGAGCAGTTTATCGGTTTTTTTTGCGTTATCATTCTCCAGCCAGTCCTTTAGTGCGGCGTACAGATCTTTTGATGCTATGTAGATAGCCTGCTGAAATAGCGTATTGGAAAACATTTCCTTTAACGCTGCGCCCTTTTGTTCTGTTTCATTCAGTATGCTGTTCAGTTGCAGCAATGATTCTACTGGCAATACGGGGGTCCTTAAAAGACAATAGTCATATAGAAAATACTCTTTCATAATACAACTCGTTTATAACTGTTGGGGGTATTAAAAGTTTGCTCTTTTCTTTTCGTCACTGTTACTTTGCTTCGCGGGTTGTTTATTTTTCGTATTCTTACCAAATTTGTAATTCAGCGATACTCTTACTGCCCTGTTATCAAAATAATTATCATAACTGGTTTTGATATTATTCGTTATACCATAAAATTTCGTTTTACTGGTCCTGAAAATATCTGTCGCAGTGAGTCCAATGGTCAATTTCTTTTTCATCGTCAGCCATCTGAATCCCATGTCCACACTGTAATAAGCACTGAATTTATTGATTCCTGACAGTTGAGGGAAGGTATAGGCGAAATCCAGTCCTGCTGAAAATGTTTTAGGCTTGTTCAGGTAGAAAACATTGCTGGAAGAAACATCACCTCCCCACCCTTCTTTATCTTTGGTATAATCTACCATAGATTTTGTACGGATGTAATAAACAGAGACAGTGTTGTAACTCTCCATCCAGGGAATACTGCTAATGTTTACAGACTCGCTAAGACCGAAGTTCCGCTGTGAGTAGTAGTTCATACGGGTTAAGCGGTTAATCCTGGTAACGGAGTCAGCAAACATGATCTGATCAAATATATTATTCTGAATAGAAACAAAAGCCTTTGTGATAAAGATGCTTTTATGACTATAAGTAAGTTCAAAGTTATTGGCATAAGATGGTTGCAGGAAAGGATTGCCTTCATAATAGAAATAAGGACTTACGAACTGCCTGAAAGGATTCAGATACCAATAGTTAGGGCGGTTAATCCTTTTGCCAAAAGAAAAGACAAAATTATTATCTGCATCCTTTTTATAGATGATAAATACAGTAGGAAAAAGTTTCAGATAATCCCTTTTAGTGGTTTGATTATAGGTAGCCGAGTAACCGGTCGTTTGCGTGTACTCTGCTCTTAAACCCAATTGCATCCCCCACTTGCCTAACTCCTTATCTGCATTAACATATGCAGCTTCTACATTCTCTTTATAATTAAAAACATTACTCAGGGAAGAGTCATAATAAAATATGTCTTCATGCTGCCTGTAATAGGTAGAAGAACTTTCAGTTTTAATAATTGCCACTTTAGCACCTGCTGCAAAGTTCATAAACTTACCGGGTAAAGTAAGATCGGTTTGCAGGGTGTAAGCTTTCAGATTTTGAGGAGCAGCACTTTTTAAAATGGATTCGCTTAACAAAGTGTTATCTGTCAGATAGCTGCTACTGTTAGATAACTGGTTGAGTTTATTATCAAGTGTGAAATATCCTGCATCTACAGACAGCTTCCTGCCAATGCTATCAAACCTGTTTTCATAATGCAGGTTTAGGTCATGACTTTGTGTTTTTCTTTCAATATCATTAGGCACTCTTATCAGGGAATCTATTTTATTCCCGGCGGAAAATATTCTCGTCTGAGAATATTCGTGCTGCTCCAGCCGTTTATTATTATAAGCATAACTGACTCCCAACAGCTGACGTTTGCTGATCTGGTAGTCTATTCCTATCCTTGGAGAGATTGCTTTCGTTATATTTTTCGATGTTCTGTTCTGGCGCCATATCTGGGAAGGGTAATCTGTAGTAGGGTTAGTAAGTTCATAATAGATATTATCTATGCCATTAATAGCGGCATCGATATTCCATTTGCGGGAGTTGAAATTTAACGTTCCGCCTCCATTCATTGATCCATATACAGCCTGTGAGTAAGCACCATATATATTGCCGCTTAAACCCCTGTTTCTCCTCTTCCTGGTAACGATATTGATCAATCCAAAATTACCGGCAGCATCATACTTAGCGGGAGGATTAGGGATTACCTCTATGCGTACAATTTCAGCAGCTGGCATCGATCTGAGCATATTAATAAGATCATCTCCGGAGAGACGGATTAAGCGATCATCCAGTAATACGTTTACCTGTCCTTTACCTAAGAGGGCGATTCCATTACCACCTATCACTCTCACACCAGGCAGTTTACCAATAGCATCCAATGCAGTAGCACCAGCCAGGGATACCTGGTTTTCCACATTATATACGGTTCTGTCTATTTTCTGTTCTATCAGGGGCTTTTTGCTTTGTACGACCACACCATTGAGGTTAATGATGCCCGGGGATAAAACTATTTTATCAATAATAATATCAGTATCAGCAATTGTTATATCGGATATATTATCAGCATAAGAAGGGTGCATGATCCTTATTGTATATTTACCGGTATCGATCATACCTATAGTAAATATTCCTTTGGACGAAGAAGAAGTTTCTTTTAATACAGTTGCGGTTGGAAAAGATAGTAATAAAACCTTTGCTTCATATACAGGTTTACCCGTTTTGTCAACAATTGTACCTGAAATACCGTGTTGCTGTGCTTTCAGGGATGTAAATAAAATCGTATAAGTTATCAGAAAAATGCCTTGCTTGAGTAGTCTCTTCATAGTGTACTGTAAAAAAAGCTCCGGGAAAATGTGATCATTCTTCCCGGAACTTTCACATAAATAAATTAAATAGAATTACAGTTATTCTGCTGCTTCCTCGATAACGCAGGTACTGCCACCACTTCCACAGCCGGTAGAATTACCGCCGGTGCCGCATCCACTGCCACCGCTGCCACAGCCTGTAGATGTTGCCAGTAAATAATCATTAGTTACTCCCCCAACAATTTCCTGTAATTGTCTTTCATCTAATTTAGCAACAGTTTCTTTGTCAAGTGCCAATGGATTTAAAACTATTTTTTTCATACAAAATGTTGATTAAAGTTTATCTCTACTCTGTCAAGGGCTTTTCGAGGACCGCCCGTTGTTGCGCAACAATATCTTTTATATCGCTTCAGCATATACGATTTTATTAATCTTCTGTAAGCACGATGCACGTGCTATGTCCACTACCGCATCCGGTAGAAGTACCACCAACACCACATTCACTGCCTCCAAGAGGACAACCATTTGAAGTAGCTGCATAGTCAGATACTACTCCGCCACTGATTTCGTTTAATTGTTTTGCATCGAGTCGGGCAATGGTTTCCTTATCCAGTGCCAATGGGTTAAACTTGATCTTTTTCATGAAATGAATACTTTATAAGTTGAAGAGACTTGGGTTACTTTAAGGGAAAGAGTCAGGGCTGGCACTTACGTACCACCCCTGATCTCTTATTGAATACAATTGAATAGTTTCGATAGTATCTGTAAATACTATGCTTCCTCAACAGCGCAGGTGCTGCTGCCTGATCCGCAACCAGTAGAGGTAGCAGCCAGTTCAACGTTAACGCCACCTACGATTTCCTGCAATTGTTTTTCGTCCAGCTTAGCAATTGTTTCTTTGTCTAAAGCCAGGGGGTTCAAAACTGTTTTTTTCATAAAGTTTTCATTAAAATAAGTGATCTCTACTCTATTGGGGGCTTTTCGAGAACGGCCCATTGTTGCGCAACAAATTCTTTATGGTATTGGATTGAAGACATAAAAATGGAGTAATGGGTTATTTATGTTTATTTGAGTATTAAATCGGGTTTTGATTTAATAATTATTTGAGATTTGCGTGTGTTATACGTAACTAACTTGACGATTAGATGTTGTTGAACTTACAGGTATAAATTTAAATTGCCTTCCAAATTATTATATGTTAGTAGCACACTAAACAAATTTAAATAAACAATTCAATATTCCAAATTTCATTATGCTTTTTTTTGAAACACTTTGATGAAGAAAAAAAAGGGATTATGTTATAACGTTCACCATCGCAGTGATGAGGTATACTAACAATTTATCTTACTACGCTTATATACTTTTTTATGTGTACTGTCATTGCACAGCAGTGTAATTGTCTATTACGATAAACACCGGGTAGATTTATCCGGTGTTTACCGGTGACTATTCTGCAGATAACACTATCGCTTGGCCAGAACTCTGTGAAATAAGGTAATGCGCCGTAGTCTACACGACCGCCACCACCGGAGCAAAGCATGATGGGAAGGTGCGGATATTTTGCACGTAATCTTTTAAGCACCTGGTATAAGCTACGGGTATATTCAATGTATAAAGCAGACTGGTTATCTTTCAGGTAAGGAGAATACCCGTTTGTGATCATCCGGTTGCAATCCCATTTAATATAGGCGATACCCGGGTTGGCGGTAAGCATATTATCCAATACGCCCAGGTAACTCTGGAGGAGTTTACTTTTTCCGTTTACAGAGAGTAGTAATTGCAGGCGGCTGCCTCTATGGAAATCTGTTTTTGCGCCCTGGCGTGTATGCATAACAGTATGAAAAAAAACAATAGCAAGTTGTTTAAGCATAATCGTGGTCCTTTTATGGATTGCTTAACTATTAATTTTTTCGGGGAAAGTTGCATTTTTTTTGCGGAGGTGAAGTTTGGTTTGTTTTTTTTTCTCTACCTTCATTTCTTCATAACTCCCGGTGGTACTGAGCAATTCAGCTACCGGGTTCTGTGTTTTTTATAACCTGCATAATTTTTTTTTCATTTTTAAAACACAATTATCATTATGGGATTAATCTATGCAGATGTAGAATTATTTAACGCGTTTGATCTTGATAGGGCATATCAAAATCATATAAGTAACGATGAGGTAAGGACATTGCGGGTTGAGAATATACTCGTTGACACAGGAGCTGTTATGCTGACTATTAACGAACCTATGCAGGCGCATTTACAATGTCGTGTTCTGGGAAAACGCATAGTAGAACTGGCAGATGGAGAACAGCAAGAATGCAGTATCGTTGGGCCTATTGAATTGCGATTCAAAAACAGAAGTAGTGTATGCAGGGCTATTGTATTGCCTGGCGATTGTGAGCCGTTGCTGGGAGCTCTTCCTCTGGAGGAAATGGATGTACTGATAGATCCATTAAAACAAAGGCTAATAGTACATCCTCTTCGTCCGAATCAAGCACTTATAAGAATACCTAGTGTAAGGTTCCCGTCACTACCGGCAGACGCTGCAGGTCCCTCCGTTCTTTGAGCAATTTTCACAACCGCTGCAATTCTTACAGGCAGTACATTTACCTTTAGGGTTGCAGGTCCCGTATGCTACATGAACAGGTGTTTTATGCAGTAATGCATATCCGCCAAAACCAGCAACAATTAACAAAGCGGTAATAATCAGTTTTTTCATAAAAGGGAGTTATCAGGCTGTAAAGAAACAGCTTAATAACTCCCTTTTCAGTTAATAAGCAGTTAATGTTTAAATATTAAATCCTCCATCGATTGTAATGGCGGTACCGGTGATAAAACCACTCTCCTGACCTGCCAGATAGGCTACCAGACCGGCAATGTCTGCTACATTTCCGTAATGCCCTAATGCCATATGCCCTTTTGCGAAGGCGGCGTGACCTCCGCTGGCAGGGTTCATGTCCGTGTCTACAGGGCCCGGCTGCACGAGGTTAACCGTGATGCTTTTAGGGCCCAGTTCCCTTGCCAGTCCTTTGGTAAGGCCAATCAGCGCCGATTTACTCATCGCATATAGTGTAGCTCCGGGCCCCACTACCCTATCCGCCATATTACTGCCTATGCTGATAATCCTGCTGCCGGAAGGCATATGAGGGATCGCCGCCAGAGATGCCATGAAAACCGCTTTCACGTTAACGTCCATCATCTGGTCGTAATCCGCGGCAGTATGTTCCGATAAAGGCTTTTGAAGATAAACCCCGGCATTATTCACCAGTATGTCTATACGTCCAAAGGTTTTTGCCACCTGTTCTACCGCAGCGGTAACGGCAGTATGCGAAGCATTATCCGCCTGAATGGCTATCACATTAGCGCCCAGGGTTGCGACCAGTTCCTGCGCTTTAGCCGCAGATTTCACATAGGTAAACGCCACTGTAGCCCCTTCCGCTACCAGTCGTTTTACGATAGCGGCACCCATGCCCCTGCTGCCTCCTGTTACTAATGCTACTTTGTTTTCAAGATGTTTCATAATAATATTTTTTGTTAATTGTTTGTAAAAGTAAACCGGTAGTGTTAATTTTACCAGTACTGATAATTTTATCCAGTACTGACAAAAATGTAAGTAATGAGAAAAGAAAGCTCAACTAATACATTGAACAGAGAAAAGATACAGGGGGATTGTGGCATGGCTTATACACTCGACCTGATAGGCGGAAGATGGAAACCAACCATTTTATGGCGGCTGCTGCAAGGCAAACAGCGTTATAGTGAACTGAAAAAAAGCATTCCTTCTGTTTCTGAACGCATACTTGTATTACAGCTGAGAGAGCTGGAAAAAGATGGACTGATCAATCGCCTCGTATATGCCGAAGTACCTCCACGTGTGGAATATGAACTTACCAGTTCCGGAGAATCGCTCAAACCAATGTTACAGGTTATATCTGACTGGGGAAATGTACACCGCCCCAGGAATACGCCTGATTGAATATCAAAAAATATAGTTGCACCAAATTAAGACACCTGATGACCTTCGATATAATATTTACCATCTTCCTAATACTGCTGAACGGTTTTTTCGTGGCAGCAGAATTTGCGATCGTTAAAGTCCGATCGTCGCAGATAGAAGTAAATTCCGGGCGTAGTAAAACCGTTTCACTGGTTGCCAAAAGTATTCTCAATAACCTCGATGGTTACCTTGCTGCTACACAGCTGGGTATTACGCTGGCCTCCCTGGGTCTCGGATGGGTTGGCGAAAGAGTTATGACAACGCTTATTTTGCAGCTTTTTGATAATCTGAATATTGCGCTGTCTGCCGAAACTGCGCATAAAGTAGCGCTGCCCGTTGCCTTCATGACCATTACCATCCTGCATATCGTATTCGGAGAACTCGCGCCTAAATCTCTCGCCATCCGTAAACCGGTGCCTACTACTTTTACAATTGCACTTCCTCTCAAATTATTTTATGTTGTTTTCCGTCCTTTTATCTGGGTACTGAACAGTCTTGCTAATGTGATCCTGAGTATTATAGGTATTAAACCGATGAATGAACATGAAGATATTCATACAGAAGAAGAATTACGTGTAATCATTGCCGAAAGCCATCAAGGCGGAGTGATCGAGGAAACGGAAAAAGCGCTGATCCAGAATGTTTTTAATCTGGGCGACAGACAGGTATCTGCGTTGATGACTCCCCGTAATGAAGTAATATGGCTGGACGTAACGGATAGTCCGGAGATCAATAAAGAAAAGATCCTTACACAAAAACATACGGTATATCCCCTTGCAAAAGGAGATCTTGATAATACCACCGGCTTTGTTTATTCAAAAGACCTGCTGAGTGAGAATTTCAACGGTGTTGTGAATGACCTGACGGCCATCAGCAGGAAACTGCTGGTAGTAACTGTACACAACCGCGCTTACCAGTTACTGGAACTCTTTAAAAAAGAAAGGATCTACCAGGCGATGGTAGTAGATGAATTCGGGTCCATCAAAGGTCTTGTGACCATCAACGACATCGTGGATGCGCTGGTGGGAGACATTTCAGAAACGAATGAGTTTGAATATGAGGTGATCAAAAATGATGATGGCAGTATGCTGGTAGACGGGCAATTGCCATTCGTGGAATTCCTGGAACTAATGGGTATAGATGCAGATCCGCAAAAGACGAATTATACCTCTTATGTCACACTGGGCGGATTCATCCTGGATAAACTGGGTAAGATCCCGGAAAGCGGTGATAGCCTGAAATGGCGCGGCCTGAAACTGGAAGTGATGCAGATGGACCAGCACCGTATTGCCAAAATACACGTTTCAATGATTAAAAAGTCGCAGGAAGATTAATACATCACACCCTATGAAAAACAACTGGCTCAAATCATTATTGCCACATGCAATCGCTGTGCTGGCATTACTCATACTGGCTACTCTCTACTGTAAGCCGGTGCTGGACGGAAAGATATTAAGTCAGAGTGATAATGTGCAATGGCAGGCAATGGCAAAAGAATCCATAGACTACAAACAGATACATGGTATTACTCCACTATGGACTACCAGCATGTTTGGCGGGATGCCTACCTATCAGATCTCTATGGAATCTCCGTATAACTATGGTAGTTATATTCCCGCTATCTTATCTCTGGGATTACCCAAGCCGATAAATGTGCTGTTCCTGGCTGCATTCTGTTTTTATATTCTTTGCGTGGTACTGGGCGCCAATCCCTGGGTGGGATTTGCAGGCGCCGTCGCCTATACGTATGCCAGCTACTCTCCGATTATTATTGCCACCGGTCATGATACCAAGATGCTGGCAATGGCATATCTGCCTGCGGTTATAGCCGGACTGATACTCATTACCCGTAAAAAATACCTGCTGGGAAGCGGTGTCATGTCGCTCTTCCTTACTTACCTGGTTGCAGCGAATCACCTGCAAATCACGTATTACTTCTTTTTAATACTGGCGGTAATAGGTATTACTTTTGCCGTGTATTGTATACAGCAAAAGGAATACAGGCACCTTATCACAGGTACTTTACTGGTAGTGCTTTCCGTAGGGTTATCACTGGGTTCCAATGCGGTAAGTTTATGGAGTACGTTTGAGTATTCCAAAGCGAGTACCCGCGGTGGTAAATCAGAATTAACGGCATTATCCTCTCAAAAAAATATGGACCATGGTCTTGATAAAGACTATGTATTCCAATGGAGCTATGGTAAATTTGAAACGTTTACCCTGATTGCACCTGATATCTATGGTGGCAGTTCCACAGGCTCATTAAGTACGAATTCTGCTACCTATAAACAACTGGAAACATTGGGTGTACCAGCAGAGCAGGCAGAAAAAATGATCAGCAGATGGGACCTGTACTGGGGAGATCAGTCGTTGCTGGGTACTTCAGGTCCTGTTTATCTCGGCGCTGTTGTATGCTTACTTGTGATACTGGGCTTATTCATTATTAAGTCATGGCATAAATGGTGGCTGATAGCTATCACTGTACTAGGCATCTTCCTGGCATGGGGCAGCAATCTGCAGGCCTTTAACTATTTCATGTTCGATCATTTCCCTTTATATAATAAGTTCAGAGCCCCCTCACAGGCACTGATCATCCCACAGTTATCCTTTGCGATACTGGTAGTGATGACACTCAATGAACTGGTTAAAGGGCAGATTCCTAAAGAGGAATTGCTGAAGAAACTGAAATGGACAGGGTTGATTACCGGTGGGATATTAGTGATGTTGCTGATTGCTTCATCCAGTATGTCATACACCAATGCAACGGGTAATATGCAGAACCCGGGCAGTGATGACCAGTTCCATGCGCAGCTTTTGCAGATGACACAAAACAACCCTGGCATAGCTGATCAGCTGATGCAGGCGCTCAGAGAAGACAGGGCCAGTCTTTACCGCAATGATGTATTGCGTTCGCTGTTATTCGTAGCACTGGCATTCGGAATGGTATGGTTCTTTATCAAAGGAAAACTTAAAGCACAGTGGTTCACAACAGGTATTGTTCTTTTGATATTAGTTGATTTGCTGCAGGTAGACAGACGTTATCTGAATACGGATAGTTTTATGGATGAACTGAGTTACAGTAATCCATTTCATCCATCTCCTGCGGATCAACAGATATTACAGGATAAAGACCCTTATTACCGGGTATTTAACCTTACTGCCAACCCTTTCCAGGACGCCATGACCTCTTACTTCCATAAGAGCATAGGTGGTTATCATGCCGCTAAATTACAGCTCTATGAAGATCTGATTGAAAGGCAGATAAGTCGTAATAACCTGCAGGTATTAAACATGCTGAATGCGAAGTATATTATTGTTCCCGGTGAAGGTGGCGCACCGGTTGCGCAATTAAACCCCGAAGCATTAGGGAATGCCTGGTTTGTAAAAGCGATTAAGTGGGTACCCAATGCGGATGCAGAAATGAATGAGCTGAATACCCTGCATACGAAAGATACAGTGGTAATAGACCAGCGTTATCAGCCGGATGTAAAAGGTAGCCCTCAGTTTGATTCATCTGCTACTATAAAACTGATTGCCAATAACCTGAACGACATTTCTTATACCTCTTCAGCAGCAGCGCCTCAGTTTGCGGTGTTCTCTGAAGTACATTATGAAAAGGGATGGAAAGCTTTTATTGATGATCAGCCGGCTCCTTATTGCCGTGTTAATTATGCGTTGAGAGGAATGATGGTACCAGCGGGTAAACATACGATCACTTTTAAATTTGAACCTGCCGTATATTATAGTGGTATTAAGATATCCTTATTCAGCTATTTTATAATGATAGCCTTATTAGCAGCCGGATTTGTAATGAACTGGCGAAGTAAGGAATAAAAAACAAGCTGTCAAAAGTATTTGTAAACACTAAAAAAGGCTCCGTTAGGAGCCCCGTGTTTGTAGCAACAATCTATCCTCTACATAATAGACTCAGTTGGGAGTCCCCTGGAACTGCTAATATCAGGGGCCTCCTAACGGAGTCTGTGTTTTGTTGTCTATTTGTTTGCTACAAACATGGGGCTCCTAACGGAGCCTTTTATGTTTTGCCGCAAACATATCGAAGATGTATTAGTTACTTTTGAGACAGACTGTGTATTGTTTAATAATTATTGTATTACTATCGTACCTGTTCTGGTATCACTCCCATTGCTCCATGTTACTTTATAATAACCCGATTTCAGATCGCTGATATCCAGTTGTGTTTGTGCAGATGTAGGATCTACTGTCACCAGTTTCACCAGATTCCCCATCATATCTATCATCCTTATCTTACTGTTCGCTGATACAGGATGTTTTACCCATGAAGTACCGGAAGAAGGGTTAGGATAAGATGTGATTGTTTTAGCAACAACGGCAGAATCTGTATTAATGTAATTGAAGATCAGAGAAGAGAATGCACTGTCTACAGATATAACACCCGTGCTGCCTTTCCCTACTGTTGCAGTTATAAGAGAATCAGCAGTAATTATAAACGAAGCAGCAGGTGTGCCACCAAAACTAACACTGCTGATATTTGTAAAAGTAGTACCCGAGATATACACTGTAGTGCCTTCTCCACCAGTACCCGGACTGAATGAATAAATTTCAGGCTTAGGCATTTCATACACAAACTCCGATCCATATGTAGTTCCGTAAGCATTAGTAACACCCAGTAACCCCGTACTTCCGTCTCCTACTACTCCAATAGCCACAGAATCAGAATAAGCAGTATAGAAAGAAGCTCTTGTACCGCCAAAGGTTACATTTTCAAGGGGTGCCAGATTATGTCCATAGATCGTTACTACTGTTCCTCCTACACCTGACTTCGGATAAAAATCAGTGATTTGAGGTAACCCTGGATCGCTTATTTCTCCATAAGTAAATGTATTGCCAGTAGTATATGCTCCATAAGGTGAACGGATACCCACCAGACCGGAACTACCGTCTCCTACCGTTGCAGTAATAACAGAATCAGAAACAACTGTAAAAGCACCTGCCAGTGTACCTCCTATGGTTACGGTATCAACATTTGTGAAGTTCCCTCCGTTGATGGTCATTACAGTTCCGCGCCCACCTGATGACGGATAGAAATCATTGATATAGGGATAGTTTGCTGGTTTTTCAAAAGTAAATCCATAAGCAGAAGCATTGCCAGCTGTCCCATTGATGTACACGAAAGTCGTAACACCAGGAGTGCCACCGCCTATTGTTGCGAAAATAACAGAATCAGACACCACTGTAAAATCCACATATGCATTACCAAAAATAACACTGGAAGTACCAGTGAAATGATTTCCGGTAATCGTTATTACTGTACCAACTGTTCCTGTCTTAGGAGAGAAATCGTAAATTTCCGGTACCTGAACAGGCCTTTCCAGGAAAGTAAATCCATAGGCAATCGCAGGATAGCCATGCTTTAGCATAACAAATACCTCACCTGAATAAGCATCTCCTACTACGGCAACTATGCTGGTATCCGATGTAATGGTAAAAGATGCCAGTATGCCACCAAAACTGACGCCGGAAGTATGGGAGAAATTATGTCCGGTGATATATACAGTATCACCTTTTCCGGCAGACCTTGGAAGGAAATCACTGATTGTAGGCTCTGGTGTATAGGTAAATCCTTCCTTAGAAGCGAAACCCACCTGAGCGTAAACAGATACAGATCCGGTACCACCATGGTCTATTACTGCAGTAATAACTGAATCTGATTCTATTGTAAAATAATTTGCCGACCAACTTCCGAAACTAACGCTGTTTACACCCGTAAAGTGGCGTCCGATAATCGTTACCCGTACTTCTGGTGCGCCTTCCTTAGGGTAGAAATCATAAATTTCCGGTGCCGGTAATGTAGATGTTGTCTCAAAATTAAAACCAGGTAAGTACGAAACTTCACCAAGCAATCCCTTAAGGGTTACATTACCGGTATTACCATTATATAATATTGCAAAAAGGGTGGTATCTGATGTAACGACATATTGTGCCGCCGGTATATTACCAAAGCTGACTATTGAAATACTATAGAAATTTTGTCCGCGTATTTGCACAGTATCTCCCTGTCCGGCAGACTTTGGAAAGAAATCAGTGATAACAGGACTAACAGGTTTATCCAGATATGTGAATCCATTTAAAGTGTCGGCACCATTTAATGTCTGAACAATTATCAGCGAACCTGTACTACCAGGTAATACCCTAGCAGAAATGAGAGAATCAGATATTATTCTTAAATCAGTGGCATTCAGATTTCCGATCACTACATTCTTTAATCCGGAGAGATTGTGCCCCTTGATCATAATGGCCTGCCCCCCGGAAGCTGCTTTTGGATAAAAATCAGTTAGTTCAGGACCAGGAGGTGGTGGTGGCGTAGGATATATATATTGAAAGCCTGCCATCCCATCACCCCGGCCATTTACTTCTGTAACCCGTACAGACCCGCTTGAACCAGCACCTAATTTTGCAGTAATCACAGAATCATTCACTATTGTAAAACTAGCCGCAGCACTATCTCCAAATGTCACTCCTGTGGCTTTGGTAAATTGTATTCCCTTGATAGTAATTATGCTGTCACGCTTACCACTATCAGGAGAAAAACTATAGACAACGGGAGGCGGGAAAAAATATATAAGGTTTCGTCCGTAAGCCGTTCCATCTGGCGTAATTACTGTTAAGCGCCCCGTACAGCCTTCTCCCATTGTAGCATTAATAAGTGTATCATTAATCACCGTGAAAGATGCAGCCGGCTCGCAACCAAACATCACCGCAGTTGTACCCGAGAGATGCCTGCCGAAAATATCTATAGAAGTACCCACAGAAAACATGTAGGTAGTACCGATTAAACTACTATCGATTTGCGGCGTTGGCCCCACTCCCAGTGAATCAAACGAAACAGATACCGGGCTTTTGTTCCCAACCGACTGATTAACAATAAAAAGAGAAAATAAAAAGGTAATAAAAAGGAATTTTACACCTGATGGGTAAAAATATTTCATATAGGGACAAATTAACCACCCACAAGTTACATATTTTAATCATATTACAAGTTATAACATACTAAATACATCGTTTATACGTTACCGCAAATAAAAAAGGTGCCTCACATACATGAGACACCTCTTAAAAATTAACCAGTAATTTTATTTACCCCACACTGCACTGAAGTGTTGGTTATCATCATAGTTCTGCACTTTTAACAGACGTAATCCCTGACCTGAAAACTGGGTAAACTTAGCCTGGTAGTCAGTAGAAGTCATACCGAAATAAGCGGCATAATTATTCTGTTTAGGGCGCCATACGCCACCTACCTTGCCATCATTCACACATATGCTTTTCAGCTCCCATTTGCCGTACAGTTCCTTGAACTTGTTGTTGAAATCAGCTGCATTCATGCCATAAAAAAGATAGAAGCCATTATCAGCAGGTTTATTTACAAACACCGCCGCATGATATCTCTTGCCATTCACGGTGTAATCCACATGTTCCTGTACATGCCATTTCTTAGCCACTACATAATCTTTCCAGACAGCATCAAAAGCAGCATCATCTGCATTGTGCACGGAATGAGCCGATTCTCCTGCCGGGTTCTTTTCCCATATTACAGAGAACCGTGGATTACCGTTACCATCTTTAGTGACTGATAACTGACGTGGACGGAAGCCCTGTCCATTATAAGTATTGAACTTAGTCTGGTAGGTATCGCCGGTCATATAAAAATGTGCATACCATGCACCAGGTAATCCCCACTGGAATGAACCGGCTGCATACAGGTCACTGCCTTTCCTGTCCACACTTATTGTTTGTAATGCCATACCCATGCCGGTATAATAAGACCAGAACTTATTAACGATATCCAGCGGAACGTTATGGAAGCTGGGGTAAAAAGGAGCAAACAAACGTGCGTACGGCGTATTTGATTCCAGGTCGTAACAATCTACACTACTGCTGTTATAGGTACCGTACGGATCTACGAGTACCCATTCTCCGCTATGACCGCTGCGGGTATCCAGTACTCTTGTTTCATAATGCAGGTGTACATTAAAGGAACGTGTATCCGGATTCTTCATTGTACCATCATCATTCAGGATCACCCCAATTCCACCCGAACCGGTATTACCGGAGTTCGCGATAAAATCACCTTCTTTCACGATATCGCCCACCTTTACAGCGATCACCTGACTATTGGTCCCCCAGCATAAATTACTGGTTGTACCATTATTGGCAAACTTCATGTATTTGGCTGAAGGGGATTTCCTGGCCAACGCACGGTCATGATCATAACCATTACGCAGGTGAAGGTATGTACTGCGGTATTTATATCCATCCGGAGCAGTATGCTCAATGGTGACGTTGTTGCCACCACCATCTGACCACTGCACAGAGATCACCTTTCCGGGAGCTATCGCATACACACCAAAAGAAGGATCTTCATTTGCTGCAATACTACCTTTCCCATAGTCGATGGCACGGTGAGCATCATTCTTACCATCATTGTCGTTATCCCAGCTGTAATAAAATCCCTGCCAGATACCAACAACACTGTTACGGTAGGGAAGATATAAAGGCATATGTGCCTTTACAGAGCTGTATACCGGTTCCAGCGCGTCTTCTACTACAGGTGCAGCACAGACATTCGCGCTGTACACTTTTGCCAGGGCTAGTACTCCCGGTGCATCTGCTTCTGTAAATATCAGTTGCTGCCGGGGCATTGTTCTGATAGCCGGCCGGGCAGATAATACCTTTAAACTGCTTAAGACCGGTTTGCTCGTGGCTGCATCCCCGTCTGGTCCTTTGGGGATATCGATCGTGGGCTTTTTAACATTTCTGTACAATAATTCGGAAGATCTCTCTTCCTGAATGGGTTGTGGTCGTTGTGCGCATACATGTAAACAGAATAACATTGCTGCCGAAAAAGTTGCGATTTTCATACTACTTGGGGGTTTAAATTATATCAGGCTGCAAAGTACGTGTATTGGATACGGTTTGAAAATGATAAATTAATATCTGGTATAAAACGACTGATAAATGGTTCCCTGCATAAAATATTAGGTTTATTATTTCTTTCAGCCGATTTACTTTACCATTTCATCTATACATTTCTCCTGTCTGTGGTTAAGCCGCAATACCATCTTAAAATATCACGTTAAGGTACAGAGTTTAATGATACGACTCAGTAAGATCGCGTGAAGAAATCCCTTAGAAGACGTATAAGAATGCACTATCCTACCTTTGCTATTGTAGGGATAGTTTTGTTTTTCATGATAGACACAGCAGCGCGGGACCTTCACGGAATTGTTACTGTTGCAGCAGATACGGTTGTTATACCTGTGAAGGATACACTAAAATATCCTTTACAGGACCGCCATGGGGTAAAACTGATAGACCCTGCGGAGAATACTATGGATTTAAAGGATCCGAAAAGTATTCAGCAGGATGTAGATTATGATCCGGTTACAAGAGATTATATTATCTCTGAAAAGATAGGTGATCAATACTACAGAAAGCCTACCCTCATGAGTTTCCAGGACTTCTACAACATGCAATCCCGGAAAAGTGAGAACGACTATTTCATGAAAAGGGCTTCTACCCTGGGCAATCTTAACAGGACCAGCGAAGCGCCCAAACTCTTTAAAAGCAATAGTATTTTCGACCGCATCTTTGGCGGTAATAAAGTAGATATAAAACCTCAGGGGTCTCTGGAAATATCCATGGGATATGATGGACAATACATTAATAATCCCGTGCTGACAGAACGTGCGCGTAAGAGCGGTGGTTTTGATATGAACATGAACATCAACCTGAATGTAACAGGTAAGATCGGAGACAAACTGAAACTTATCACCAGTTATAATACACAGTCTACTTTTGATTTTGAGAACCAGGTTAAACTGGAGTATACCGGTTATGATGATGAGATCATTAAAAAGATAGAAGCAGGTAATGTGAGCTTTCCATTGAACAGTTCACTGATCAGTGGTATGCAATCATTGTTTGGGATAAAGACGCAATTGCAGTTCGGGCGACTAACAGTAACGAGTGTACTATCCAGCCAGAAATCGCAGAAACAAACGCTTACACTGAAAGGTGGCAGCCAGTCGCAGTCCTATACCATCAAAGGGAATGCCTATGATGAAAATAAGAACTTCCTGATGGCACAGTTCTTCCGCGATACCTTTAATTATGCGATGGGCAATCTGCCATCTGTGCGCTCTCTGTCCAATATCACAAGAATAGAAGTATGGGTCACTAATAAAACAGGAACCACTACCAATACAAGAAACGTAATAGGATTGATGGACCTTGCGGAATACAATCCTTATAATACAACTGCTGTTCACGTCATTTCCGGTGGCAAGCTGCCCTATAACGGTATTAACGATTTATATGGTAATCTGGCCGGAGATGATGCCAGCAGGAATCCCAGTACGGTAGTGAGCCAGTTGCAGGCAGCCGGACTAACACCCGTACAAGACTATGAAAAAACATATGCCCGTAAGCTGGACAGTACAGAGTATACCGTGAACAGGAAACTGGGATTTATTACACTGAACAGCCAGCTGGCATCAGACCAGGTATTGGCAGTAGCGTATGAATACAGTTACAACGGCCGCACTTATAAAGTGGGGGATTTTGCACAGGATGTCCCACCTGATGAAAGCAATGCGGCAAACAGCCGGGTGCTGTTCCTGAAAATGCTGAAAGCAACTGCTGTACGTACAAAGCTGCCCATCTGGAACCTGATGATGAAGAACATCTACTCTACCGGCGCTTACCAGTTGAGCAGTACGGATTTCACCATGGACGTGTATTATAATGATCCCGGTACAGATACCCGTGCTGCCAGTCAGCGACGTTATCTCCCGGATGCCGTGAATGAATACAATGGCGCTCCTATCATTTCCATTCTCAACCTGGATAATCTCAATAATAATAATGATCCGCAACCGGATGGTGTGTTCGATTTCGTAAGCGGGTATACAGTAGACGTATCCAATGGCCGTATCATATTCCCGGTACTGGAACCCTTCGGGAAAGACCTTGCCAAAGCATTCGGGGGCAATGCTGCGCTGGAGAAACAATACCTGTACCCACAACTGTACGACTCTACCAAAACAGCTGCGGAACAATATTCTGCACTAAACCGCTATGTCATCAAAGGTAGTTACAAAGCAGGCAGCTCGTCTGAAGTATCGCTGAACGCATTTAATATCCCTGCGGGATCTGTTACTGTTACTGCGGGTGGTAAAACATTGACAGAAAATGTTGATTATACAGTGGATTATAACCTGGGCAGGGTAAAGATCATCAATGACGGGATCCTCAGTTCAGGGTCAGCTATCAATATCGCCTTTGAGAACAGCGGCGCGTATGGCGAGCAGGTGAGGAATTACATGGGGACAAGACTGGATTATGTAGTGAATGATAAGTTATCCCTGGGCTCTACCATTGTACATATGAGTGAACGCCCCTACACCACGAAAGTAAACTACGGGGAAGACCCTATCAATAATACCGTTGTAGGACTGGATGGCAATTATAATTCCGCCTCCAAAGCGCTGACACGTTTACTGAACAAACTACCCAATTATGAAAGTACTACACCTTCCCAGATAAGCCTGACAGGAGAAGTAGCCCGATTATTCCCGGGGCATAGTAAACTGATCAACTCTTTCGGCAGCAGTGAAGGGCAGGTATACATAGATGACTTTGAAGGAACAGAAAGCAACTACGACCTCAAAACACCTTCCTCCAGCTGGGCCCTGGCATCCACACCGGTTGGCGCTACTGATACCTCCGGTATGGAAATGTTCCCGGAAGGAGCATTGATAGACTCCCTGGATTATGGCAAAAACAGGGCATTGCTATCCTGGTACATCATAGAACCTACTTTGCAGGTAACCACCAACACCGGCCTCCCGGCCGGCGTTACAAAAGATGATCAGTCGGACCCTAGGGTGCGTATCGTATACGAAAAGGAAATATTCCCCAATGTATCTACCGAGTATACACAGGCCCAGCTCACGACCCTCGATCTTGCCTATTTTCCTGACCAGCGCGGGCCTTATAACTTTGAGGCCGGCAAGGCACAGGTAAATGCAGATGGTACGCTTAAATCGCCTAAAAAACGCTGGGCAGGTATTATGCGCGCGCTGGACAACACCGATTTTGAATCATCAAACATACAGTACATAGAATTCTGGGTACAGGACCCTTTCATTAAAAACCCTTCCAGTACAGGGGGAGATCTCTATTTTAACCTGGGAAGTATCTCTGAAGATATCCTCAAAGACTCACACAAAGCCTTTGAAAACGGGATGAAAGCCCCGGGAAGTACTACATACGATTCTACCACCTGGGGAAGAATGCCTACCTATGAACAACAGTTAACGAAAGCATTCGATAACGATGCCAACATCCGGCAGTACCAGGACGTGGGGTACGATGGACTCACCACTGCCGATGAAGCCTATTACCGCAGCAGTTACCTGCAACAGTTACGTAATAATTTTGGTACCGGCTCTGCGGTATATCAGGCAGCGCTGGCAGATCCTTCCAATGATAACTACCACTATTACCGCGGAGATGATTATGATGCCAGGAAATTATCCATACTGGAACGTTACAAGCGGTTCAGCATGCCGGAAGGGAACTCCCCGGCTACCAGCAGTAATGCATCATATTCTTCTGCCGCTACCAATATACCGGAATCGGAAGACCTGAACTTTGATAATACCATGAATGAAACAGAGTCTTATTTCCAGTACAGGGTACATATGAAACCCAATATGGATATCGGCTCCAATTATATTGTAGATAAAATAAATGCTACGGTATCACTGGCAAACGGTTCTACCAGTACTGAAACATGGTATCAGTTCAAGATACCCGTAGAACAATATAATGCGGCCGTTGGTGGTATCGCAGATTTCAAGTCGATCCGTTTTATGCGCATGTATCTCACCAACTTTGAGGATTCCGTAGTAATGCGCTTTGGTAAGCTGCAACTGGTGCGCAATCAATGGCGGCAGTATGGTTACGAATTACAGGCCGGCGCGGGGGATATGGTAACGGCATCTGCTGCTACTACTTTTAACAATACGGCCGTTAATATTGAAGAGAATGCGTCCCGTATACCAATAGCGTATGTACTGCCTCCCGGGTTACAACGGCAAAGCAGTCTGAGTACCAGCAACACTACTTTATTACTCAATGAACAATCACTGTCCCTGCAAATCTGTAACCTGCAGGATGGTAAGTCAAGGGGCGTATACAAAACGCTGGGCATGGATTTCCGCCGGTATAAAAAGTTACAGTTATTCATTCATGCGGAAGCTGTGAATGATGTCAATACACTAAAGGATAAAGACCTGGAAGCAGTGATCCGTATAGGCAGTGACTATACAGAGAATTTTTATGAATACCGTATCCCATTAACCACAACGAATTTTGGCGCGACGGCGCAAACCGCAGTATGGCCTGCGGCTAATGATCTTGATCTTACCCTGACAGATCTCAGCAGCCTAAAACAGACACGTAATAATGCCGGAGCCTCTACCACTACATTATATGAGAAGAAACTGCCCAATGGCAATACCATTGCTGTGATAGGCAATCCTAACCTGGGAGATGTGGAAGGAATGATGATGGCGGTATACAACCCGGCAAATGATGGTTTGTCCAAATGCGCAGAAGTATGGTTTGATGAACTGCGTTTAACCGGACTGGATGAGAAAGGTGGTTACGCTGCTACCGGCAGAATGACTGCACAACTGGCCGATCTGGGTACACTGGCCATCAGCAGCAGTATGCATACGGCAGGTTATGGTGCGGTGAACCAGAGCCTCAATGAACGTTTCCAGGATAATCTCCTGCAATACGATGCTTCATTAAATCTTGATATGGGCAAACTATTACCTAAGAAAGCACGCCTGTCTATCCCGGTATATGCCGGTAAATCACAGTCGTCCAGCATGCCGGAATATGACCCCTTCGATATCGATATCAAACTAAAGGAAAAATTAAATCTTGCGGCCAATAAACACGAACGGGATTCTATTAAACAACAGGCACAGGATGTGACCACTATCACCAGTCTTAACGTCACCAACCTGCGTAAGATCAGTGATGGCAAAAAGAAGATCAAACCCTGGAGCATTGAGAACTTTGACTTAACGTACGCTTATACAGGTACGCAGCAACATAGCCCTTCTACTGAAAGTTATGAGTTAATCAAAAACCGGGGGGTGTTGGGTTATAACTTCAGCACACAGGATAAATTCAAAGAGCCTTTTAAGAATTTAATCAGGAGTAAATCTCCCTGGCTGGGATTGCTGAAAAGTTTTAACTACAACCTCTTACCTTCCAACATAAACTTCCGGGCAGACATTACCAGGCAGTTCAGCGCTTCCAGGTTACGTAATGTAGGTAGTGATTATAAACTGAAAGAGACCTTTAGTAAATACTTTAATTTCGATAGATATTACGGTCTTAAATGGGACCTTACCCGTAACCTCAATTTTGATCTGACAGCAGTCAACAATGCCAGGATAGATGAACCGGATGGACGTATCAATACCAAAGCAAAGAAAGACAGTATATGGCATAACCTGAAGAACCTGGGCCGTAATACCAATTACTTCCAGACCTTCAACGCTAACTATACTTTACCGCTGGCGAAATTTCCTCTCTTAAGCTGGACGAACGTAGCGCTGAATTATTCGGCTCAATACCGCTGGACAGCCGCCTCTCTGGCCAACAGGATACAGGGAAATACGATCGAGAATACACAAACAACCGCTATCATTGCAGAATTTAAATTCACTGAATTATATAGCAAGTCTACATTCCTGAAAGGTGTACTGGGCATTAAAACGAAAACACCACCGGGAAAAGCACCCGTTAAAACACCTGATACAGAAGTATCTCCCCTGTTAAAAGGATTACTGAAACCATTACTGGCTATCAAAAGAATTAATATCAATTATTCCGAGAACAACTATACCCGCTTGCCAGGTTATATGGACAGTACACAACTAATGGGGATGAACTGGCGAAGCAAACAACCCGGGCTCGCATTTATCTTCGGTTACCAGCCTGATTCAAAATGGCTGGATGACAAAGCCAGAAAAGGATTGATCAGTAAAGACACGCTCTTTAATTCGCAGTTCCAGCAACAGTTCACCCAGGCGCTGAATGTGCAGGCGCAACTGGAACCCGTTACCAGTTTACGTATAGACCTTACATTGACCAAATCATTTTCCAAGAACCATTCGGAACTGTTCAAAGACCGGTATGGACAAGGTGAATACGAACATCTGGACCCTTATGAAACAGGTGGGTTTGAAGTAACGAATATCATGCTTAAAACCCTGTTCCTGAAGAACGGACTTTCACAGAGCTTCACTAATTTCAGGAATTACCGTGCAATACTTTCCAGTCGTTACTGGGCCGCCAATCCTTATGCGCAGGACCCTTCCCTGCCGGTGGCTGATACCGGTGATGCGGCGTATAAATACGGGTATGGAAAGTATGAACAGAATGTACTGATCTCCTCTTTCCTGGCGGCGTATACAGGAAAAGACCCAAAAAAGATCGGGCTGATAGCT
The DNA here is from genome assembly GCF_009758125.1 of Chitinophaga oryziterrae. Taxonomy (GTDB): domain Bacteria; phylum Bacteroidota; class Bacteroidia; order Chitinophagales; family Chitinophagaceae; genus Chitinophaga; species Chitinophaga oryziterrae. The sequence continues at coordinate 38,229 of NZ_WRXO01000011.1, read as the reverse complement.
ACGTCCGGACTGGATAAGATCCGCAGCAATCCTTTCAGAAGTATGATCCCGTTACCTAACTGGCGTATTACTTATGATGGCTTAAGCAAGCTGCAGCCATTCAGTGATTATGTACAGAGTTTAATCCTTACACATACATATATCAGCAGTCTGAGCATGAATTCCTTTAACACCTCTTCCAGTTATATGGATGAAAGATCGCTGGGCTTCCCCAGTTTCAGGGATTCTGTTTCAGGTAATTATGTTCCTTATTATTCAGTGCCTAACGTAACGATGTCTGAACAACTGAATCCATTGTTAGGCATAGATGTTACATTGAAAAATAATTTAAACATGCGCATGGAATATAAGAAGTCCCGTGCGCTCAGTCTTAGTTTAACAGACTACCAGCTAACAGAAGCGCGTACCAGTGAGATTACCATAGGCGGTGGTTATCGTGTAAAAGGGTTAATACTGCCCTTTGCTGTAGGGAAAAGCGGTTCACATAAGCTGGACAATGATCTTAATTTCAGGATGGATGTTAGTTACAGGGATGAGAAATCAGTGAATAATCAACTGGATGGCGGGGTGTCGGTCGCTACTTCCGGACAAAAAGTAGTGAGCCTCGCTCCTTCCATAGATTATGTAGTTAATAAAAAGGTGAATCTCAAATTCTATTATACACGTAAACAGACGATCCCGGTGTTATCTACTTCAAGTCCTACAGTAACCACTACCGGCGGACTCACGCTACGATTTGTATTAGGGCCATAAAAGACCCGCATATTTTATTATTTTTATGCGGGATGCCAGAAAAGTCACTTTTACAATTAGTAGCAGAAGGGGATGAAAATGCATATCGTAGTTTCTTCTACGAATGGCAGGGAAGGCTATTTCATTATATCCGTACTATTATCAAATCTCCACAGGTAGCAGAGGAAGTAGTGATGGACGTACTGACCAAGTGCTGGGTTGGCAGGGAACTGTTGCCACGTGTCGATAACCTGGAAGGGTTCATGTTCCGCATTGCCTATCACAGGGCCATAGATTTCCTCCGGGCAGCCAGTCGTGATCCCAAACTGGTAGACCTGCTGATGGAACAGATAGAAACAGCAGATGCTACTGCAGCAGATAACCGGGTTATTTCCAAAGAATATGATGAGAAATTAAGGGAAGCGATTGGTTTGTTAAGTCCTCAAAGGCAGAAAGTATACCTCCTTAGCAGGGAAAAAGGATTATCTCATAAAGAGATCGCATCGGAATTAGGCCTGTCCAAAAACACTGTAAATAATCATATCACTGAATCTCAACGTTTTATCCAGCAATATCTTACAGAACACCTCAACCTGGTGCTGGTTTTCATATTTTTTTATAAATAGATTAGTTGTTCCCTGTTTTTCCAGCGTCTTGCTAATATGGATAACAGGTTAACAATACTCTGGCAGCGTTATCTCTCCAATACATGCACCCGTGAGGAGCTGGAAGAATTACTGGCTGCTATGGATGATGAGCAATTGCATCAGCAACTGTGGCTGGACAGTAAGGATGCTCCGGGGATGCCCGATGCGGAAGCCAAACTGGAAGCTATGCTGGCTGCTACCAGACCTCCGCGTAAAATACGCTGGTGGCCTTATGCCGCTGCTGCAATAACAATAGGCATGATTGTCTGGCTGTATCCCAAGCCGCTATCCAGGCAACCTGCCAGCCTGGCAACCAGAAGTATGCACAAAACGGATATACAGGCTGGAAGTAATAAGGCCACGCTTACCCTGGCAGATGGTTCTACCATTGCACTGGATAGTGTCGGCATATTACAGCAGGGCGCTACCACTATCCGCCGTAAACCGGGTATACTGCAATATGCAACTCAGGGCAAACAGGAAACGGTAAGTTTTAACACGCTTTCCACGCCCCGTGGCGGGCAATACCAGGTAATGCTGCCTGATGGTTCAAAAGTATGGCTAAACGCCGCATCGAGGCTTAAATACCCTACTGCGTTCATTGGAAAAGAAAGAATAGTGGAACTGGAAGGCCAGGCTTATTTCGAAATAGCAAAAAATGCACATCAGCCATTTAAAGTTCATGTGAATGGTTCAGATATACAGGTGTTAGGTACCAGCTTTGACGTAATGGCCTACCGCGATGAAAAAACAACCAATACCACCCTGCTGGAAGGCGCTGTAAAAGTAGCCGATAAAATATTGAGACCTGGTCAGCAGGCAGCTGTATCCGGTTCGGACGTCCATATCCGGGAAGTGAATACGGAGGATGTAATTGCCTGGAAGAACGGGTACTTCTCCTTCCGGGATGCAGACCTGCCAACCATTATGCGCCAGTTATCCCGCTGGTACGATGTTACCATCAGCTATCAGGGCGCTATTCCGCAGGGTACTTTTTCGGGGGAAATAGGCAGAACATTATCACTTGAACAGGCATTACAGATTCTGGAACAAACAAGAGTACATTTTAAAATAGAAGGCAGGCAGATAATCATCCTGCCCTGATAATTTCCACGGGTTTAATTTTTCCATGTTATGAAACTGACAGCACTGCTACTGACATTCGTCTTGCTGAAAGCAAGCGCCCAACCAGTAACCTTTACCGGGACCAACGTTCCCCTGGAAAAGGTTTTCACCGCCATTAAAAAACAAACGGGCTATGTATTTTTTCATCGTAACGAGGATCTGCTGGCGGCCCACCCCGTATCCGTATCCCTGGATAAAACACCACTGGAAACAGCGCTGCGCGATGTGCTGAAAGACCAGCCACTGGCATATGCCATCCATGGGAATACGATCGTTATCAGCCGGAAAGCTGTTACAGCACCATCTCCCCCGCAAACAGATAAATTGCAGGGTAAGGTCGTGAATGAAAAAGGGGAACCTATTCCCGGTGCTACCATACAGATCAAAGGCACACAACGGGGTACTGCTACTAACGAGGCAGGCATTTTCACCCTCACAAACGTGCCTGATGATGCGGTACTGATAGTCTCGGCATTAGGGCTCAAAACGAAAAACGTCCCGCTTGCAAAGGGCCAGTCTTCCATTACCATCACCCTGGAAAGCGGTACAGAAGCCCTGGGTGAAGTAATCGTAGTAGGTTACGGGCAGGTAAAGAAAACAGACCTTACCGGCTCTGTGACCACCGTCTCCGTCAATGAAATAAAGAAAGTAGCCGTTACGTCCCTGGACCAGGCCCTGCAGGGCCGTGCTGCCGGGGTACAGGTTACGCAAAACTCAGGCGCTCCGGGAGGTACTACTACTATCCGTATCAGGGGTGGCAATTCCATTCAGGGAGACAATGAGCCGCTGTACGTAATAGATGGTATCCCGTTTAAGAATGATGGTGCAGCAAGTGGTTCCAGCTTCAATGTATTAAGCACGCTCAATCCTTCGGATATCGAATCCATGAGCATCTTAAAAGATGCTTCTTCCACCGCTATTTATGGTTCACGAGGCTCCAACGGAGTTGTAATTATCACTACCAAACGGGGCAAAGCCGGGAAATCCGTGATCAACTTCGATACTTATTACGGTATACAACAGGTACGCCGGAAATATCCGGTATTAAATGCCGGTGAATATGCGCGTTTTGTGAATGAGGCCAATACCAACGATGGACTGGCACCCGTATACACAGATGCACAGATAGCTGCTTTCGGAAAAGGGACCGACTGGCAGGATGAGATCTTCCGACAGGCCCCTACGGCCAACTACCAGTTATCTATCAGTGGTGGTGACGAGAAAACACAATACGCGATCTCCGGAGGATATTTCACACAGAAAGGAATCGTAGAGAATTCTGATTTCAACCGCTATTCTTTCAGAATAAACCTCGACAGAAAACTAACCAGTAAGATCAAGATAGGTAATAGCCTCTCAGTAAACCGTACACTTAGTAACCAGTCGCGCACAAATGGTGATCTGGGTAGTGCGGGGCTGGTTACAATGGCTGCCTTACAATTCCCGCCATTACTCCCTGTATACAACAAAGACGGTACTTATCTCATTACTGATCCGGCCTTGAATTTCACCGCGGATAACCCGGCTGCACTGGCAAAAGAAAGTAAGAACACCAATACCGCTTACCGCATTTTCGGGAATATATTCGCGGAATACCAGATCATAGATGGTTTAAGTTTTAAAGTATTATTCGGGGTGGACGGTATCCTCCAGAAGCAGGACAGCTATCTGCCAAGGAGTGTGTCCAGCGGACTGGCTCAGGGAGGCGCCGGTTCTATCTATAATGCACAATCTATTACCTGGCTGAACGAAAATCTCCTTACCTATACTAAAACATTTAATAAAATTCACACCCTGAGTTTCCTGGCAGGATATACACAGCAAGCCAATCGTACAGAGAATAGTACGGCTGCTGCGAGAAGCTTTGTGAATGATAACTTAGGCACCGGTAACTTAGGTGCGGGTGCTGTAGCTGTTACTCCCGGTTCGGGCATTGGTACCTGGGGACTGGAATCTTATCTCGGCAGGATCAATTATGGTTACCGGGATAAATATTTACTGACTACCTCTTTCAGGGCTGATGGTTCTTCCCGTTTTGGCGCTAATAAACGCTTTGGATATTTCCCTTCTGCGGCTTTGGCCTGGCGGGTAACCGAAGAACCATTTATGAAACCGGTTAAGGTGATCAATGATCTTAAAGTGAGGATTACCTATGGTTCTACCGGTAACCAGGATGGCATTGGTAATTATCCTGCTTATTCCCTTTTGGCTACACAAAATTATGTACTGGGCAATACCGTTACTACCGGTATTGGTCCGGGCCAGATAGCGAATCCCGATTTATCATGGGAAACAACTACACAATCCGATCTTGGTCTCGATTTGTCTCTTTTTAACAGCAGGATCAACATCACCACGGATGTTTATTTAAAGAGAACAAGAGATCTGTTGTTAAATGTAACCATCCCTTCTTCGTCCGGTTTTTCCAGCGCTATCAAAAACCTGGGAAAGGTAGAGAACAGAGGGATAGAACTGAGTATCTCTACTAAGAATATTGAAGGTGCTTTTCAATGGAGTACCGATTTCAATTTCTTGTCCAACCGGAATAAAGTACTGGATATAGGAGGCGCGCCACAGATCTTCGCAGGAGAGGTAGCCAATATTGCACAAAATGTAAATTCCGGTATTATACGCGTAGGCGAGCCACTGGGCTCCTTTTACGGATATATAACCGATGGGGTATATCAGTCGGCAGCAGAGTTGACAGCTCTCCCGGATGCCAGTGCGAAAAAGGTAGGTGACCGTAAGTACAAAGATCTTAACAATGATAAAAAGATCAATGATAACGACCGTACTATTATAGGAAGAGCACAGCCCAATTTCCTGGGTGGTATCAGTAATACCTTCTCTTATAAAGGTGTTGACCTGACCATCTTCGTACAGGGAGTATCCGGTAATAAAATATTAAATGCCAACCGTTTTGAACTGGAGTATCTGAATGGTACCACCAACCAGGACCGGGACATGCTGAACAGATGGACACCTACCCATACCAATACAGATATTCCGCGTGCCGCCACTACCCGTCCGGCTAACCGTATTTCCACCAGGCAGATAGAAGATGGTTCTTACCTGCGTCTGAAGAATATACAACTGGCCTATACCTTACATTTCAAGAGTGTACAGTCTGTTCGTGTATACGTTACGGCACAGAATTTTGTTACCTGGACCAAATACAGTGGTTATGATCCGGAAGTAAACCGGTTTGGTCAGGATAGCCGCAGTCAGGGCTTTGATTATGCCAGTTATCCTGCTGCTAAAACTTTACTCTTTGGACTCAATGTAAATTTCTAATTATGAAAAAGTATCTATCTCTTATATTGATCACATTATGTTCCTGTAATCTGCTTGATAAGACTTCTGAATCCAGTTTTACACCGGATAATTTCTATAAAAATGCAGATGATGCCAATGCTGCTGTAAATGCGGTATATGATGCGATGAAAGGCCAGAATATGTATGACCAGGTCATGTGGGTATTGCAGGACCAGGCAACTGACGATGCTGAATGGGGCGGCGGCCGTTCTACTGCCAATCAGGCGAAGAATGACCTGGATAAATATACATTCACTCCCGCTACCAGTACATTTCAATCGGTATGGTCCGCTGCCTATCAGGGCATTAACAGGGCGAATACCGTACTGGCCCGCGTCCCCGCTGTACCAATGGATACTGCATTAAAAAGCCGGTTGCTGGCAGAAGCAAAATTCATGCGTGGCTTTTACTATTTTACTTTAGTAAGATTATTTGGAGGTGTACCATTGATATTGCAGGAGACTACTTCACTGAATGACCTTGCAGTGGCAAGAGCTACAGCAGATGAAGTATATACACAGGTAATAGCGGATTTTTCTGCAGCAGAGATGGTGTTACCGCTTACCTATACCGGCGCAAATGCAGGCAGGGCTACACGTGGTGCAGCCAAGGCATTCCTGGCAAAAGTATATCTGACCCGTGCAGACTGGCCTGCTGCTGCAGCTAAATCAAAAGAAGTAATGGATCTGGGTGTATATGGGTTGTGGGATAACTTTGCAGATGCTTTTGCATTGTCCAATAAGAACGGGAAAGAAGCGGTATTTGAAGTACAGGCTGTTGGTGGAGGATTAGGAGAAGGCAGCTATATGCAGGGATATATGCGGCCCAATTTTGACCGTGTAAATGGGATTGCCGGTTTTGGAGATGATCCCGCTTCCGCCAATCTTTATAATACTTATCGTGCACAGGATAAAAGAAGAGAGGTGACGATAAAGCTGTACTCTCCTACCGGTACACCTCCTGCACCCGCCAGTATTACTTTTCCGGGGTACGTGCACAAATATCTTGATCCTTCTGCTACAGCAAATGGAGAAGGCAGTAATAACTTTCCCATTATCCGTTATGCGGACGTGTTGCTGATGTATGCGGAAGCATTGAATGAGCAGGCTGCGGGTAATGTGGATGCCTATGATGCGGTGAACAGTATCAGGAAGAGGGCCGGACTGGAAGATTTCCCTGTTACATTAAGTCAGGACCAGTTCCGGGACAGTGTGCTGCTGGAAAGAAGGCTGGAACTGGCATTTGAAGGGCATCGCTGGTATGATCTTGTAAGAACCAGGAGGCTGATCAGTGCAATGCAGGCACAGAACCCATCTATTACGGTGGCTGAGAGAAATTATTTATATCCTATTCCTCAGACTGAACGGGATGTAAATAAGAACCTCACACAAAACCCTCTTTACTGATATGCACAGGCGGAGTTTTTTACAGACGGGCTTACTGACAACTTCACTCGTTGTACAGGAAAAATATTTTCCTTTTAAAAGGAATTTCCCCCCTTCTTCAGAAAGTATTGTTATCAATGCTGGTATAGGTGGAAATAATACAGAAGATCTGTTGCAAAGAATAGATAAAGATTGCCTGGCCCATCATCCGGACCTTACCATTCTCATGATAGGCACAAACGATATGAACAGCAGGAAATATATTGCTTTGCCGGCTTATGAAAAGAACTTAAGGGAGATCGTTTCGAGGATAAAAGGGAAGATATTACTGATGAGCATACTCCCGGCTTATGAGCCTTATTTATACACCCGTCATCCCCAAAGTTTCTATGCGCCTGAAGGGCATAGCGGCAGGAAACAACAGGTGAATGAGGTGATAAAAAAAGTAGCGGCAGATAATAAACAATCCTTCCTGGACATGGACCATATCTTTCAGCGGATCGGTAATATAGGTCTGGATGCAGATAGTTTAATACAGAATGAGGCCAACAGTAAAAAGACGGATGGTATCCATCCTACACCTGAAGGATATCGTACAATGGCTGTGGCTATATTTGAGTATATTGTACAACAACAGTTACCCACCGGTCGTATCGTTTGTTTTGGAGATAGTATCACCTTCGGTGATGGTGGTACAGAAGGCAAAAGTTACCCGGCTTATTTAAAAAGATTATTATGAAGAAACTATTCATTGTCATAACACTATCGCTTTCTATTACTACCTATGCTCAAAAAGCGGACGTCATCATCTACGGTGGTACTGCTGCGGCTGTTACTGCTGCGGTGCAGGTAAGTAAAATGGGCAAATCAGTCATTATCGTCTCTCCCGACACCCATCTTGGCGGTCTGTCTTCCAATGGGCTTGGTTTTACGGACACCGGAAATAAATCCGTTATCGGCGGACAGGCACGCGAATTTTACCACAGGGTATATCTGCATTATCAGCAACCCGGTGCATGGCAATGGCAGAAACAATCCGAGTATGGGAATAAAGGGCAAGGCACCCCTGCCATGGATGGCACGGAACGTACGATGTGGATCTTTGAACCTCATGTAGCGGAACAGGTATTCGAAGATTTCATCAAAGAACATCATATCAAAGTATACAGGAATGAATGGCTGAACCGTAAAACGGTGCAAAAGAAGTCCGGAAAGATTATAGCTATATCTACCCTTAGCAATAAGACCTTCTCAGGAAAAGTATTCATAGATGCCACCTATGAAGGAGATCTGATGGCTGCCGCAGGTGTACGTTATCATGTAGGCAGGGAAGCCAACAGCGTGTATGGAGAACAATGGAATGGCATACAAACGGGCATCCTGCATCATGGTCATTACTTCAAGACGGATATCAGTCCGTATAAAATCCCCGGAGATGCCAGCAGTGGTTTACTCCCACGTGTATCAGATAAAAACCCTGGTAAGAAAGGGGAAGGTGATAATAAAATACAGGCTTACTGTTTTCGTATGTGCTTATCTGATAATCCTGACAACAGGATACCTTTTACAAAACCTCCTGGTTATGATTCCACACAATATGAATTGCTGGTAAGAGTGTTCAACAGCGGATGGCGGGAAACATTTAACAAGTTTGACCCTATCCCCAATCATAAAACAGATGTAAATAATCACGGGCCTTTTAGTACGGATGATATAGGGATGAATTATGATTATCCCGAAGCATCTTACGAAAGAAGAAAAGAGATTTTCAAAGAACATGAGTTGTATCAGAAAGGATTGATGTACTTCCTGGCGAATGATTCCCGTGTTCCTGCGGAGGTCCGTACCACGATGAGTAAATGGGGATTAGCCAAAGATGAGTTTACAGATAATGGTAACTGGCCTCACCAGTTATATGTAAGGGAAGCAAGGAGAATGACAGGGGTTGATGTAATCACAGAGAATGAGGTAACGGGTAAAAAGCCGGTATCCGAACCTGTTGGGATGGGATCTTATACACTGGATGCGCATAATGCCCAACGTTATGTAAAAGAAGATGGATTTGTACAGAATGAAGGTGATATAGGGGTTGATATCAAACAACCTTATAAGATCTCTTACGGAGCAATTATTCCCAGGAAAGAAGAGTGTCAGAACCTGCTGGTACCGGTATGTGTATCCAGTTCGCATATTGCCTATGGGTCTATCCGTATGGAACCGGTATTTATGATTTTAGGGCAGAGTGCCGCCACAGCGGCTGTACTGGCAATAGAAGGGAAAACGGCCGTACAGGATGTGAACTATGAGAAACTGAAAGAACAGTTATTGAAAGATAAACAACGATTAGAATAAAATTATGCTATCCTGACAAACTTCAATTAAGCAAAATATCCGGCCCTGTAGGAGCCGGATATTTTATTCTTTATTTCTTCAGCAGATTACTTGTCACGTAATCATAACTTTTCTTAATACTTACAAAAGGATCTATTGAAATCTGGTCCTGTTCTACAAAAGCATATTTCACGCCTGCTATACTGGCATTCGCAAAAATGGTTTTGAAATCAACGGCGCCACTGCCTACTTCTGCAAACTTCACCAATGGTAATATCTCCATGGAAGTTTTATGGTCTGCGTCCCCACCTGCGATCTTCTCAGTAGCAGATTTATCGATATCCTTTACATGCCACATTGCGAAACGGCCCGGATGTTTCTTAAACAATGCAACAGGATCACTACCTGCTTTAATTGCCCAGAAAAGGTCCAGTTCAAAACTTACCAGGGAAGCTTCTGTTTCTTTTAACATGATCTCATAACCGGAGGTCTTTACATCTGCCAGTTGTCTGAATTCCCAGAAGTGATTATGATATCCCACCTTCAAACCGGATTTCTTCGCCACCTCACCCGCTTTATTCAGCTGGGCAGCCATGAATTTAAAATCATCTGAAGTCAGTTTATCCCATAATGCATGGGGAGGTACCGGTACTACCAGGTATTCCTGTCCCAGTTCTGCTGCTATGTCAAGCTGCACTTTCAGCGCTTCATCCTTTCCGTTACCACGGGTTAAGAACTCATCCAGCTGGTAGTGGCCACTATACGTAACCAGTTTATTTGCCTTTAACAGGGAAGAAAGCCCTTTAGGATCTAATCCCCAGAACTGGTCCGCCTGTTTAGGCCCTTTATAACCATAGTAGGTTTCTACATGCGCAAACCCTGTCTTCGCCACCTTTTCAATGGTACCTTTCACATCTTTTGCAAGCTGGTCGCGAAGGGTATATAACTGAATGCCTATTTTTCTGATTGTATTAGCATTACCTCTGCTAAAGATATCAGATGGGTTAATCATTAATCCGGCAGCGATCAGGCCTGCCTGTTGCATAAAAAGTCTCCTGGAGTTCATGTTTTTTAATTTTGAACGTGGCATATAATTAATGGAAAGTACAAAAAAAACAAGAATTCGGCCAAATTTTGGACAAATGGTAAGGGCTGCTCCTCGGAGCAGCCCTTTTCGTAGGCATAGGGATATAGGATAGACTGTTTCTTGGTTCTTACGGAATGGCACTGTTCCTTCCCTGTTTTTTATGGAATGGTAACAGTTACTCCAAATCGGAGTGTATTGGATAGTGGACTTTTTGTAATACCGCTGCCCGAAGGCACTACATAAGCGATATTAAACATGGCAGTTTGATATTTGTAACCGACTCCTGTAGTGAGGTAGTTACGGCCGCCATGATATTTATCTTCATAGAAATAACCTGCTCTTATAAAAAATTCATTATTATAACTGTATTCTGTTCCCAATGAAAACTGGAAAGCCTTCAGGCCACCATTGTCTCCGCCGAAAGACTTGAAATAGCTGGACACTACACTGCCTTTATAATATTCAGCAATACCAGCAGAATCTGTGGGAGGCACTGGTGTCAGCAGCTTGTTGATGTCCAGCGCAAACTGGAACTTGCTTTTCTGATCATCCAGCGGCATCATATAAGATGCTCCCAACCCTAAATTAGCAGGAAGGAATTCTTTGGACGTAGTGTTACTGCTGTAATTTACCCTGGATCCCAGGTTGGTAAGCGTAGCGCCGAATGCATATCCTTTCCCGGTTTCATCCAGATCGGTATAAAATGCAGAGATATCCACACCGAAAGCATTACCTGCTTTATAGGTCGTTAATGAGTTATTTGCAGCTCCGCTGGCTAACTTGGAATTAATAAAACGGGCTGCCAGGGCTATGCTGAATTTATCACTCAGTTTACGTGAATATCCTCCTTCGAATGAAAACTCCCTGGGATGAGAACTCCCAAGCATATTGCCCGAAGCATCGGAAAACTGCAGGTTACCCAGACTAAAATACCGTAATGAAGCGCTGACAGCCTGCATATCGTCCAGTTTGTGATAACCGGATATAGTAGCCAGGTAAATATTACTGCTGATACTTCTTAACCAGGGTGTGTAACTTGCCGCTACTGCATTGGGAGCCGTATTAAATACAACTTTGGAAAGATTATAAAAAGAGGCATTCGCATCGGGAGAGGTAGCAATGCCTGCTTCCCCCATCCCTCCTGCCCGTGCATCCGGAGAAATCCGCAGAAAAGGTGCTGCTGATGAAGCAACATTCAGGATTTTGCTAAAATCCTGTGCCTGGATCATTGCCGGCACCCACATCACAAATAAAATGGCCAGGAAAGAAAATTGTCTCATCTGATAAATTTGTTTTCTTTAAAAGTCCCGGCAATATTCATTGCCGGGACAACTCTCTTTATCTCGCTATAACAACTGTCATATTATAAGTTGCATCCTTCACAGTCACCAGTAATACATAAGTACCACCCGGTAATCTTTGTACATTCAGTCCTACTACACCATTCTTGATAGTGACCGGCTGGTTCATTAAAACCTGTCCCGCCATATTCGTCAGGCTCACCAATCCTTTCGCATTGTAGATCCCAGAGAAACGTACATTCATCACTTCTGTAGCAGGCATTGGATATACCTGTGCAATACCCTCCGTTGGCTTCATATTGATAGATAAGATATCTGACGCAACGTTGCCGTTACCGATAATATCAACTGCCGCAGCGGTAGGGACTTCTATTGTTACGATGCCATTCTCCGCAGAGGTAACCAGTATCTGGTAAATACCCGAAGATACCTGTGTGAAGCCGGTTACTTTACCGTTCGTCACCACCACATCATCCCAACTGAATCCACTCACTGCATCGGAGAAGGTGACAGTTACCGTTAAGGTGCTGTTCACAATAGCCCCTGCACTGGCATTGGAGGTAAGGACAACAGTAGGCCCTTTCAGCGTAACAGTTAATATAACCGTTTCACTATGTCCGCTTTCATAAGTACCATCAGCTTTTGATGCCGTTACATAGATGTTATGCGCAGATTCTGATAATGGCGGATTGTACTTGTAAGTCCAGTTTCCATTTGCATCTACCATCGCAGTACCACTCTTCGTACCATCTGTGTAGATGGTGATCAGTGTACCAGGTTCACCCTGACCGGTAATATTTGGTGTCGTTGTGTTTGTTTTACCATTAACACCTGGCAGTCTTGGAGGCAGCGGAATATCCGGAGTATGTGCATCAATGGTGAAGTTTAATGCAGGGCTGGTGGCGCTGACATTACCCGCAGCATCTGTTGCCGTTACAGTAACCGCATGCGCCGCATTGGAGAGCGGTGTCTCAAATGTATAAGTCCATTTACCGGTGCTGTCTGCTTTGGTAGTACCCACTGCTACCCCATTGTCGTAGATAGTCACCGTCGTATTCGGATCTACCGTACCTGTTACAGTTGGCTTACCATTAGGGACTACACCATTCACCACAGCATCTACCAGTACAGGTGTGTACGGAGTTGCCGGTGGTTTGGTATCTATTACAATATTCAATGCAGGACTGGCTGATTCACTACTGTTACCTGCCTGGTCCGTAGCCCTTGCAGTGATCGCATGTGCCCCATCAGTCAATGCCGCCGGGAAAGTGAAAGTATAATTACCGTTGGCATCCACCTGGGCAGTACCAGCAGCCACACCATCAGCATAAATTGTAACGATACTGTTTGGTTCAGCTTTACCGGTAACCGTTGGTTTAGCGTTATTGGTAAGATAATCGCTGGTACCTGCTAATACCGGTGCTGTTGGCGTACCCGGTGCATGTGTATCTAAGGAGAAGTTCAGTGCAGGACTGGCAGGACTTACATTACCTGCGTCATCCGTAGCCGTTACCGTTACCACATGAGAACCGTCTTCCAGTGCAGTAGTAAAAGTATAGGTATAATTTCCACTGGCATCCACGATAGCAGTACCCACTACAACACCGTCATTATAGATAGTCACGGTACTGTTTGCTTCTGCTTTACCCGCGATATCCGGAGTGGCATCATTGGTAATATTATTCGATCCGCTCATTAATACCGGCGCTGTTGGTTTGCCCGGGGCATGTGCATCTATCACAATGCTCAATGCAGGACTGGCAGGACTTACATTACCTGCACCATCGGTGGCTGTTACTGTAATACTGCGGGTACCATCCAGCAGATCATTTACAAATGTAAAGGTGTAATTACCGCTGGCATCTGTAGTAGCAGTACCTGCTTTTACGTTATCACTGTAAATGGTGATGGTGCTGTTGGCAGCTGCGGTTCCCCTGATATCAGGAGTAGGGTCCGTTGTTTTGTTATTGCTGCCACTTACCAATACAGGAGCTGGCGGTGTAGCCGGAGCAGAGGCATCAACGGTGATGTTCAATGCAGGACTGAAACCACTTACGTTACCACCGGCATCAGTTGCCGTTACCGTGATAGCATGAGCGCCATCCGCCAGGGCTGCTGTAAATGTATACGTATAATTACCGCTGGCATCTGCGGTAGCAGTACCCACTTTCACCCCATCCAGGTAAATGCTTACGGTGCTGTTAGCTTCTGCCTTACCGGTAATATCCGGTGTAGCGTCGTTGGTTACACCATTATTACCACCCACCAGTACAGGAGCGGCCGGTGTAACCGGTGTGGTAGTATCTACTGTAAAGCTCAGGGCAGGGCTCATTCCGCTGGTATTACCTGCGGCATCCTTCGCCTTCACGGTAACACTGTAAGTACCATCCGCCAGGGCTGTTACGAATGTGTAAGTATAATTACCGCTTGCATCGGCCGTCACAGAATCCAGTACGGTACCACCTTTATAGATGATGACAGTAGCATTTGCTTCTGCTGTTCCTTTGATCGTTGGCTTACTGGTAATAACAATACCATTTGTTCCACCTACCAGTAGCGGAGCTGCTGGTGTGGATGGTTTCTGTGTATCTACCTTAATATTTAATGCAGGACTGAATGCGCTTACATTCCCTGCTGCATCTGTAGCAGTAACAGTAATGGCATGTGCACCGTCTGCCAGTGTAGTGATAAATGTATAGGCATAATTACCGCTGGCATCTGTAGTAGTAAGACCTACCCATATACCATCGCTATAGATATTGATCGTGTTGTTAACACTTGCTGCTCCTGTAATATCCGGAGTAGCATCGGTCGTTATACCGTTAATACCACTTACCAGTACCGGTGCGGCCGGTGTAACCGGTTTAACAGTATCTATGGTAATATTCAATGCAGCACTCGCAGCACTTACATTACCCGCTGCATCTGTAGCTGTAACAGTGATCGCGTGCGCACCATCTGTTAAGTTAGCCGGGAATGTATAAGTATAATTACCGCTGGCATCTGCTGTTGTAGTACCAACCGCTACCCCATCGCTATAAATCGTTACTGTGCTGTTTGCTTCTGCTACTCCTTTAATATCCGGTGTAGCATCATTGATCAAACCATTGTTACCGCCTACCAATGTTGGTGCAGCTGGTGCAGATGGTTTGGTCGTATCTACTGTGATGCTCAACGCAGGACTTGCTGCACTTACATTACCAGTTGCATCTTTAGCTTTTACAGTAATGCTGTAAGTACCATCAGGTAAAGCCGTTACAAATGTGTAGGTGTAATTACCACTGGCATCTGCAGTTACGGAATCAATAGCGGTTCCACCTTTAAAGATGATGACAGTCGCATTCGCTTCTGCTACACCCTTAATCGTCGGTTTATTTGTATTGATCACACCATTGTTACCACCTACCAGTACAGGGGTCGCTGGTGTAGATGGTTTAGTTGTGTCTACCAGTACATTCAATGCAGGGCTGGCAGTACTTACGTTACCTGTTGCATCGGTGGCTGTTACGGTAATCGCATGTGTACCATCTGTCAGTGAAGTAGTGAAAGTATAAGTATAATTACCGGAAGCATCTGCAGTAGTAGTTCCTACTGACACTCCATCACTATAGATCGTTACGGTGCTGTTTGCTTCTGCTACGCCTGTGATAACTGGTTTATCATTACCACTTACTTTAACCGGTGCGGCCGGTGTAACTGGTTTAGTTGTATCAACTATTACAGTTAATGCTGCACTAACATCACTCACGTTACCTGTTGCATCGGTAGCAGTTACAGTAATGGCATGTGTACCATCTGTCAGTGAAGTAGTAAATGTATAAGTATAATTACCGGAAGCATCTGCCGTAGCTGTGCCTACAGATACACCATCACTATAAATAGTTACCGTGCTGTTTGCTTCGGCCACGCCTGAGATAACTGGTTTATCATTACCACTTACTTTCACAGGTGCGGCTGGTGTAGTTGGTTTAGTTGTATCAACTGTTACATTCAATGCAGGGCTGGCAGTACTTACGTTACCTGTTGCATCGGTAGCAGTTACGGTAATCGCATGTGTACCATCTGTCAGTGAAGTGGTGAAAGTATAAGTATAATTACCGGAAGCATCTGCAGTAGTAGTTCCTACTGACACTCCATCACTATAGATCGTTACGGTGCTGTTTGCTTCTGCTACGCCTGTGATAACTGGTTTATCATTACCACTTACTTTAACCGGTGCGGCCGGTGTAACTGGTTTAGTTGTATCAACTATTACAGTTAATGCTGCACTAACATCACTCACGTTACCTGTTGCATCGGTAGCAGTTACAGTAATGGCATGTGTACCATCTGTCAGTGAAGTAGTAAATGTATAAGTATAATTACCGGAAGCATCTGCCGTAGCTGTGCCTACAGATACACCATCACTATAAATAGTTACCGTGCTGTTTGCTTCGGCTACCCCTGAGATAACTGGTTTATCATTACCACTTACTTTAACCGGTGCAGATGGTGTAGCTGGTTTAGTTGTATCAACTGTTACAGTTAATGCTGCACTAGCATCACTTACGTTACCTGTTGCATCGGTAGCAGTTACGGTAATCGCATGTGTACCATCTGTCAGTGAAGTGGTGAAGGTATAAGTATAATTACCGGAAGCATCTGCGGTAGTAGTTCCTACTGATACACCATCACTGTAAATAGTTACCGTGCTGTTTGCTTCGGCTACCCCTGTGATAACGGGTTTATCATTACCACTTACTTTAACCGGTGCGGCTGGTGTAGTTGGCTTAGTTGTATCAACTGTCACATTCAATGCAGGGCTGGCAGTACTTACGTTACCTGCTGCATCGGTAGCAGTTACAGTAATAGCATGTGTACCATCTGTCAGTGAAGTAGTGAAGGTATAAGTATAGTTACCGGAAGCATCTGCAGTAGTTGTGCCTACTGATACACCATCACTATAGATAGTTACCGTGCTGTTAGCTTCTGCTACCCCTGTGATAACTGGTTTATCATTACCACTTACTTTAACAGGTGCGGCCGGTGTAACTGGTTTAGTTGTATCGACTATTACAGTTAATGCTGCACTAGCATCACTCACGTTACCTGTTGCATCGGTAGCCGTTACGGTAATCGCATGTGTACCATCTGTCAGTGAAGTAGTAAATGTATAAGTATAATTACCGGAAGCATCTGCCGTAGCTGTGCCTACAGATACACCATCACTATAAATAGTTACGGTGCTGTTTGCTTCGGCTACCCCTGTGATAACTGGTTTATCATTACCACTTACTTTCACAGGTGCGGCCGGTGTAACTGGTTTAGTTGTATCTACTGTTACAGTTAATGCTGCACTAGCATCACTTACGTTACCTGTTGCATCGGTAGCAGTTACGGTAATCGCATGTGTACCATCTGTCAGTGAAGTGGTGAAGGTATAAGTATAATTACCGGAAGCATCTGCAGTAGTTGTGCCTACTGATACACCATCACTATAAATAGTTACGGTGCTGTTTGCTTCGGCCACGCCTGAGATAACTGGTTTATCATTACCACTTACTTTAATAGGAGCTGTCGGCGTAGTGGGTTTAGTTGTATCAACTGTTACGTTCAATGCAGGGCTGGCAGTACTTACGTTACCCGCTGCATCGGTGGCAGTTACGGTAATCGCATGTGTACCATCTGTCAGTGAAGTAGTGAAGGTATAAGTATAGTTACCGGAAGCATCTGCGGTTGTAGCGCCTATTGACACACCATCACTATAAATAGTTACGGTGCTGTTTGCTTCGGCCACACCTGAGATAACTGGTTTATCATTACCACTTACTTTAACCGGTGCTGCTGGTGTAGTTGGCTTAGTTGTATCTACCAGTACATTCAATGCAGGGCTGGCAGTACTCACGTTACC
The DNA here is from genome assembly GCF_009758125.1 of Chitinophaga oryziterrae. Lineage (GTDB taxonomy): Bacteria > Bacteroidota > Bacteroidia > Chitinophagales > Chitinophagaceae > Chitinophaga > Chitinophaga oryziterrae. The sequence continues at coordinate 20,416 of NZ_WRXO01000011.1, read as the reverse complement.
CGCTGCATCGGTGGCAGTTACGGTAATCGCATGTGTACCATCTGTCAGTGAAGTAGTAAATGTATAAGTATAATTACCGGAAGCATTTGCGGTTGTAGTGCCTATAGACACACCATCACTATAAATAGTTACGGTGCTGTTTGCTTCTGCTACTCCTGAGATAACTGGTTTATCATTACCACTTACTTTAACCGGTACAGATGGTGTAGCTGGTTTAGTTGTATCAACTTTAATACTTAATACCGGACTAAATGCACTCACATTTCCTGCTGCATCTTTATCCTTCACCGCAATACTGTATGTAGCATCAGGCAATGGTACTAAGAATGTATAAGTATAATTGCCACTGGCATCTGCGATTACAGAATCGAGAACTGTACCATTTTTATAAATGTATACTTTGGAATTAGCTTCTGCCGCACCAGTAATAGTAGGTGTGCTGGTACCAATATAACCATTGTTACCACCCACCAGCACAGGTACTGTTGGTGTAATAGGTATACCGGTATCAATGGTGATCGTCAATGCAGGACTTGCGCCGCTCACATTGCCAACTGCATCCTTCGCCTTTACTGTAACGGTGTAAGTACCATCCGGTGCAGCTGCCGGAGGTGTATAAGTATAATTACCACTTGCATCTGCAAGAACAGAATCAACTGCCACACCATTATTAAATATGATGACTGTAGTATTTGGATCTGCAGTCCCCTTGATAGTTGGCTTGTTGTTATTCGTCACGCCATTATTACCACCTACCAGTATGGGTACAGCAGGAGTAGCAGGCGGAGTGATGTCAACTTTTATACTTAATGCAGCACTTGCAGCGCTTAAGTTACTGGCAGCATCCCTTGCTTTTACGGTAATGCTGTAAGTAGCTTCTGGCAAAGGGGTAACAAATGTATACGTGTAATTCCCGGTAGCATCGGCAGCAACAGAATCTATCAACGTACCATCCTTAATGATGAGTACCATGCTGTTTGCTTCCGCAGTACCTTTAATAGTTGGAGTTGCACTACCGATTACACCAGCAACACCGCCTACCAATGTTGGAGCCGGAGGAGTAGCCGGTGCCGTCAGATCTACCTTTAATACAAAGGCATCGCTGGAAACACTTATGTTCCCTGCAACATCGGTTGCGGTAACTGTAATAGAATGTGTGGCTACCGTTAAAGCGGGAGAAGTAAAAGTCCATTTACCGGTGGCATCTGTTGTTACAGTACCTTTCGATACACCATCTACATATATAGTTACCACAGATCCTGGTTCAGCAGAACCTGTTAATGCAGGTGTTGTTGTATTAGTAGCAGCAGCAGAACCGGATGCCAATGCTGGTGTACCAGGTTTAGCAGGAGCAGTACGGTCTACAGTTACCTGGAATACCGCACTCATAGCGCTTACTACAGAAGAAACCGTACTGGTTGCAGTAAAGTTATAAGTCCCATCTTTCAGGATAGTGCCGGTATAATCAAAGGTCCATGCGCCGCCGCCGTTAGCGGTTGTGGTGCCTATCACACCAATATCCTCAATATATACTGTAATGAGTGCATTTCCAGGACCGGTACCTTTTATAATCAGGGTAGAATCACTGGTAATCTTATCAGTGGTACTTGAACCATTGTCATTAGTAATAGTAGTAAACACTGGTCCTGCCGGAGCATTTCTCACCACTCTGCTGTAATCAATATTCATTACGGAATCACTTGGATATCCGCCATATTCAATTACGTACCCCAGCGTAGAACTGAGGGGAAGGTCGTTCCATAACAGGGTGTTCAGCTGAACATACTGTTCATTGGTTCCCTGATAATTATTTGGTTCACCGCTGTTCCAGTTCATGTAAGCGCCCGCTACTGCAACCGGGTTGTTAAGACCGTTGGAAATGGCCGTTCCTTTTTCAGGACCGGTTACCCAAAAGTAATGACCATCTGCCGCTGCCTGGTTAGCATATAAAGTACTGCCTTTGGCAGCATTCACTTCCAGGTAATTATCTGTTGCACCTATCCAGCCGGTAGAGGCCAGTTTTGCTCTTATGTAATCATTTTCTGCCTGGGAAGTAACTGTTGCCAGGTACCCCTGCATACCATAGAGTGTTTTGGCGGCAGCGGCTGTTTTTGCGTTGGCCCAGTTTACAGCAGTTGTAACTGCTTCATAATAATGTGGTTTGGAACCTACAGTTAACGTAACGACACTGCCCAGTACAAAGCGGATCACCCTGTCTGAAAGATTACCACTGGTTGTTCTGAAGGTCACTGTTCTGTAGAAAGCCTGCCATTGGGCAGGGGTAGCTGTTCCCGTGAAAGTTGCGATACCGGTAGCCGTACTGTATGCCCCTGTTACACCAGTAGGTAAAGTACCCCATCCTATTACATCATTGGCAACAAAGCCGGTATCAATATATACACGTCCGTTAGTAATGGTCGCACTTCCTTTTACCAGGATCTGGTTATCTATTACAGTAGCTGTTGTAAAAGCAGAAAGCTGCACTTTACCCTCATTGGAAGAAGTAACTGAAGCAGCGGTAGCACCTGGCGCTGAGGTAGCCAGCGTAAAGTAATCCCCTTTTGTAAGACTTACACCAGAGATACATACCCTGTCTCCAAATACACTCACGCCTGAACTTACAATACTGGCATCGCTAAAGTTGCCATCTTTATCTATTAGTAAAGCAAAATTGGCAGAATTCGATTCATCGATCCCTAACCCTTCCAGGTTAAAACAGATATCTACTGTACCTACAATACCTGTAAGGTCCGCCCTCCATATTTGTGTGAGGCGGGAATTATAAGCAGGGGGTGTTTCCAAAGAAACACCATAGCCTGCACCGTCATTGGCAAATGTAAGTACCGCACCTGCAGAAACTGAAGACGGGTTGCTTACAATAGCGATACCACTGCTGGCACTTGTAATGGTAGGGTTACCGGAACATGCGGATGCTGGTTTACCTATACCATTGATATTGTTATTGATAGGAGCGCCTAATGAATAATAAGAGCCGATATTACTAAAATCGATCCCATATTTATCGGCCAGGTACCTGTTCACTGTTTCCAGCTCACAATCAGTGAGTTTGCGGTTATAGACCACAATTTCACTTATATCCCCGTTGAAATAGTTATCATCCCCGTCCAGGCCTATCTTAAAAACAGATTGACCGCTGGAGGCAGCAGTCATATCGGTAAATGCAGACAATTTCTTTCCATTGATATATACAGCGGAAGCATTACTGGCACCTGTATTGACCCCGGCCGTGACCAGGCCACTATACACCCCGGTAACCAGCCTCGTTTCCCCAACGGTGGAAGCCCCGGTTATGACCGATGCGGTCCCCCCCGTCGATAAGCTACCGTCTGTGGTCCCTGTACTCCATTTGGAATTAAAGAAACGTTGCTGACTTCCATTATCATTACCCCAAACAGCCTGGTTATTACCGTCATTGGTTCCCTGGCGGTATACAGCAAAGATTGTTACTTCCGGAGAAGTAACCGCCCTGATATCCAGTCCATTCACGGTAAAACCTGTACCCGAACCAGAAGAAGTTCTGTTAAAATGTATAACCGGTAAACTATTGGCGCCCCCACTTGTATATATTGCAGTATTGGTACCCGTTGATGTAGCATTATGCGCGCTGCCCGATTTGTCCAGCCAGGTAGAAACAGTATTCCCAATAGTTGGTGCTGTTCCACCTGCGTTTACATCGGAAGCGTCCAGCCACAAAACGGCTCCGCTATTTACACCGGCAGGGCCTGTTTGAGCTGATAAAAAAATGCTGTATAGGCAAAACAGTATGGTAATGCCTAAACATTTAGGTAGAAATAATCTCATTTTTACATTTAATTGATTAGCAGATGCTTATATTACGTTTAACGCAGACATAAGTCTTGTACCATATTTTTATCAAGGCCTGATTTTTATGCGGACGCTCACGACACTGTACTTCATATGGCACAAAAATACATAATATAAATTTCTATTTTATTAGAATTTATTTCGATATATTGTAGTAATATTACTACAAATAGTAAGTTGTCATAACATGTTCGTGCGGCCCTTTTCCATTTTATTACTTATATCTGTTTGATTATATCATGTTGTCACGTATTTTTACACAATAACTATACTATGCCTAACATATTAGTTGTAGATGATCAGGAAGTAGTCCGGTATGGAACTACCCTTATCCTGCAAAAAGCAATTGAAGACGTCCAAGTTAGTAACGCCAGTAGTTTTGATGACTCCCTGAAAATGCTTTCCTCAAAGCAATTCGACCTGGTCATTCTGGACATAGATATGCCCGGGGGAAATAACCACCAGATGCTGGACGTAATAAGACTTAGACACCCCGAAATCAAGATTCTCATCTTTTCCAGTTATGATGAACAGATCTTCGGGTGGAGATACCTGGAAGCAGGTGCAGATGGCTTTCTTTCCAAGAAAACGGGAATAGAGGAGATAAAGAATGCCGTAAAAAGTCTGTTGAGAGATGAAAAATACCTGAGCCCCCTGTTAAAACAGACACTGCTCAATAACGTCAGCAATAAGAAATCAAATACTTCCAATCCTTTAGATCGCCTGTCTAACCGGGAAAGTAATATCATGCAGCTACTTATAAAAGGTGCAAGCGTAGCTGAAATTGCACAAAAGCTTAGTTTACAGATCTCTACCGTAAGTACTTATAAGAAAAGGATCTGTGAGAAATTACAGGTATCCAATATCGTAGAGATGATTGAAAAAGTGCAGCTATACAGTTAGAGACCCGGACGTTAACTGTTTTTCTATATTCGTTACCCCTCGCCTTCGCTGTACGCATCACTATATTATTTACTTCCTTATATAACCGGCTTCAGCCGAAAATACTGACTATTCCCTTGAAAAGAAGATTCCGGGAAACGGAAAGGCTTTGATAAGCAATAAAGCGGCGCTCTTCATCTGCCTTTCAGGTACTTATTTAAAGTGAATCCTTTTAATGATTTAATCCCTTCCACTACTTCCGCGGCATTTAATTTAGCCCCTGCTTCAACAGTATGTGTATGATCTAATGTTCCAAAATAGGTGCTGGCTACCTTCGTCTCTCCTTCTTTATCATAAACGTCTGAAATAAGCCCATTTAGCTCTATAAACAGCGCCCCTTCCTTCCCGGCCACCTGTTTAGCCCAAAGTCCGTAATCTTCTGTAGAACGGGCTACTTTGCCCTCTTTCCATACATTACGGGGAATAGGGGAACAAACCACCGGAATAGCGCCCTTAGCCTTTGCTTCTTTAATCACTTTGCTGAGGTACCAGCCATAGGTATGTACCACTTCCTGCTGTTTGGTAATAGGATTAAAGATTTCCTTACTTTCTTCTCCTGTTCCTTTAATAGTACCACGGGCACGGGCAGTATCATCCAGTGGCCCCCCGTCATTATGCCCGAATTGCATGATCACATAATCTCCCGGTTTTAATTTAGCCAGCACACTGTCCCATAAGCCTTTAGTCTGGTAAGAGCGGCTGCTGGTCCCACCCAGTGCCCGGTTACTGATACTTATACGGGTAGTATCGAAGTAATCTCCGATAAAATGGCCCCAGCCCCATTGGCCATTATCTCCTTTATCTTTTCCATTTTTAACGGTAGAATCTCCAATCAGGAATAAAGTGGGTTTACTTTGCTGGTTTCCAATAAACAATAATACAATCAAAAGCAGTTTGTTCATAACGATAGCATATTACAATTTATAAATTCTCAGTCGACAGCAGGGTAAAGAATACACCCGGTAATAATTTCATCGTTATGCATTTTTATCTCCGGTATAATCAGCGCCAGTAGTCTGCTTCATCTATAAAAACTCTTTCCAGGTGATAAGCCGGGATATTTAGTCTATTAATACTGTAGACATAAATATATTAATTTTTTCAGCAGCAGGCAGAACTTTACGTTTTTCAAATGTCTGATTCACTAATTCAATAAACATTTTGGCGGTAGGTCGATAAAATTCCTGATTTCATCTATAATTGGACAAAGTTTTCCCTTGTAATTGTAATTTGTCTATGCGAACTACAAAAACTATCCTTCCGTTCAACCTGTAATTTTAACCTGCAGCATATTCAACCAGTAAATTGATATGCGATGATAATACAACTATGCGGACTCTCCGGAGCAGGAAAGACAACAATTGCGACGAACGTTAAGCGAAAAGCAATTGCTTATCACACTCCCATTGAAATCATCGATGGTGATACATATAGAGAATTCCTCTGCAAAGATCTTGGCTTCTCCAAAGAAGACCGCTGTGAGAATATCAGGCGCTTAGGCTTCGTTGCCAGCAGGCTCTCCGATCATGGTATCGTATGTATTATCAGTGCTATTAACCCTTATGATGAAATCCGTCATGAGCTGGCTGCTACTTACGAACATGTAAAGACAGTATATATAGATTGTCCGGTGAATGAACTTATTACCCGAGATACAAAAGGCCTCTACAAGCGGGCTTTACTGCCGGACGGGCATCCTGATAAAGTATCTAATCTAACAGGTATCAATGATCCTTTTGAAGCGCCGGCAAATCCTGATTTACATCTGCGCACAAATGAAAAGTCGATCAATGCCTGCACCAGTGAACTGTTCGCTTTTATCAGGAATACTATTTCTTCACAACTGTTACCCGTACACGCTCAAATAAGAAACTAATGACAGACAGCAAAGTTTTAGTGATTACCGGTATGCACCGGTCAGGTACCTCATTGCTTACACAGTGGCTGTACAAATGCGGTATGCATGTGGGAGATCACTTCATGGGCGCAGGTATAGGCAATGAAGACGGGCATTTTGAAGATCTTGATTTCTATCAGTACCATAAAAACGTCCTAAAAGATTATCATTTACCGGAAGATGGAATGATAGATGAACCACTCGTAACCCTCTCAGACGGGCAACTGCATGAGATGAGGAAACTGGTAAACCAGAAGAATGCCACTCAACAGCAATGGGCATGGAAAGAACCGCGTACCTGCCTGTTCCTTGACCATTATCGTCAACTACTTCCCGAGGCCCGTTATCTCGTTATTTTGCGGGATTACCGCAGCGTGGTCAGTTCTCTTATCAGCAGGATATACAGCAGGACCTCGTATAAATATTCTCAGAAAAAAGGATTCCCTAAATTCTTCTGGGAATATTTTAAAAAGCCATTCCGGAAAAGACTATTACTCAATAAACACAGCGAACATTTTTTGCGGGTATGGATTGCCTATAATGAGGCAATCCTTCATCACCTGCAGCAGCTCAATCCGGCACAATACCTGGTGGTAGACCATACCGCACTTTCCGATAACAATAAACAGGTATTTGAACACCTGTCCGATACCTGGGATTTCAAACTGGAATATTATAATTACAAGAACGTGTATAAAGAGAATCTGCTGAGTAAGATACTTGACATAGGACATTATGTTAAAGACAAATCTCTATTAGTAAAAGCGAATGATTTGCAAGAGCAGTTAAAAGTAATGGTATAACAAACAATGGTAAATTCTCAATGCCTTATCAGTATCATTCCGGGGATATTGGCGGCATTCCTTCACCCGTATAAACATATTTGGAGAAATCTGAAGTATCAACAGGTTTAAAGAGCAACTGGGAAAACATATATAAACCATTCTTCCAGACCTTAAAATCATGCACCCCTGGTTCTATGTAATATATATGCGGAACGCCCTTTTCTTTCAGGTAATCATGTGTGCGTTTGCTATATGTTATAAGCCGGTCACTTGCTCCGCAGGAAATCCAAAGCAATCTGAGCTCCTTTTTAGCGGCTTCCGGATCGGGAACCAATTCTTCGGGCATTTTGGTATTGGGAGCCGAAGAAAACCCTCCCACCCAGGCAAATTTATCCAGGTTACCCAGCCCAAAATTAAGGGACTGTCCGCCTCCCATCGACAGGCCCGCTATAGCCCTGTGTTCCCTGTCACTTAAAACCGGGTATTGCTTTTCAATGAATGGTATCAGATCATTTAACAGATCTTTTTCAAATGTTGCGAAAGCCTGTACCTTGTCGGGCGCCATAATATTACCGATGGCGCGGTCGTCCTCCATGGCTCTGCCATTTGGTAACACGACAATCATGGGCTCTATTTTGTGTTCTGCATACAAATTGTCCAGGATCAGTTGCGGCTTACCGCCGTTCAGCCATTCCTTTTCATCACCACCAATGCCGTGAAGGAGATATAAAACCGCATATTTCTTCTTTTTGGAAAATCCTGGAGGTGTGTATATTAATGCTCTTCGCTGTGTTCCAACCGTTTTAGAGGTATAGCTGATAGTGTCGATCTTACCATGGAGGATATCCGCACGCAGGCTGTCGAAACCGGCTGGCGCCTGTTTAACAATGTTTTGCGAAAAAGCGGGGACAGCCAGTAGCAAAAGAAAAGATAAAGCAAAAAGCAATTGTTTCATACGTGGTATTTTTATGTAGCAATATTAAGAAGATAAACAACGCTAAATATCCAAAGTATCCCTGCTTCTATTTAGCGTTGTTTATAGTAAGCTATAATTTTAACTGTTTCATTGATCAGGAAATAACCATCAGTTAGAAACCAGGGTGGTTATGCTGGATGCAGGCAGGTTGATCCCAAAAGCATTATTTGAAATGCCCAGGGAGCTTGAATCCATGTTGGACGAACTGGTAGTTACATAACGATTGAAACTGTTAACCGTTATCCCGCTGATAGTAAATGGCTGATAGGTGACCGCAGCATTCGTATTAATGGCAACGATCACAATTTTTGAACCGCTCTTGTAAGCTGAAGTATATACACCTGTGGTCGGATTCCCCGGGCAGGCAATTTTAGTGTATCCCGGACGAACGTACCTTGCAAAGTGCGCCATAACATAGCCTACCTTGGTGATATTGCTGTTCTCATCTATCGGCCCGTACGAACGGCGGATGTACCACCACACATAAGCAGCCCATCCTGCCGTCATACAGTCATGAATCTCTTTTGCCGCATTCATGGCGTTGGGCCAGTCGTTACCACTGATGGAAGAATTGGTATAATGCTCGGTCATCCATACCGACTTCCCGATGTTGCCTAAATTATAGGGCGTTTTTCCATAAATATGTCCGCTTACAAAAAGCGTTTTTGATTTTGCCGTAGCATTGCTCAGGTACGTATTAATGAAAGTCTGGTCCATATTAAATGGCTCCGGACACATAATGGGAGCACCGCAATTGTTGCCCTGGGCAGCAACGAAATCAGCTATCTCTGTAGCTGATGCGTGCATCCAGCCTGAGGCCATATAGTTAGGTTCATTCCATGGGGATAATGCATAAACGCCACCTACGGCCTGAGTATAGGCACTTAAGTGAGCGGCATAATCACCCCATGCACTGGCTCTCAGATAAAGTCCGTCCATCATGGAAGAAGGAGCGTTCCAGGCGGTGGCAATTACTTTCGCGCCATAACTTTTGGCCGCATCGATAGTAGGTTTTTCTGCGGCAAACTGGCTGCTGGTGGTAGGGACCATCACACGCAAAATGCTCATCCCGATGCCACTGCCGGCAGAAAAGGCTTTTGTTCTCTGGTCTGCTGTTAAGTCTCCGATCCAGATTGGAACGCTCATACCTCCAAAACCCTGGATTGTTTGTTGTACAGTGTTGGCATCAATTGTAGCAGTTGCCATTATAGCAACATCGGCCGCACCTTCTGCAGCATTCCCTTTTTTATCAGGTACAATTTCTTTTGAATTTTGCTGCTTCACGCAAGAGGAAATAATTAAACTGAGGGAAAGAAATGACATTCCCAGGGTTCTGAGAAAAAGGGTTGTTTTCATAGTTAATTCTGTTAAGTAATTCAATAGTTTTTACAAAACGGCAGATGACTCCGCATCAGTAATGCGGGCTGCTAAATCGGAGGTTTTTTTCTCATGGTTTTCATTTTGAGGGTTGTAATTCTAAACGTGGACATTCAATATAAACCAGCATTCAAACTATTTTTCTGATCAGTTCCCATACCACGGGTTTTGAGGAAATGCGGGCCCTTCAGTCACCAGGTCTATCTGCTGCTGAGGTATAGGCCTCAACATATGTTGCGGCAGGATATTGGCTGCTGCCTCATCATTGTATTGTTTAACTCTCGCAACAAGTGTTTTTGTCCGTGAAAGATCGTACCACCTGTTACACTCACCATACAGTTCCCTTGTGCGTTCGTCCAGAATAAAATCAAGTGTTACCTCCGTAGGGCTAATAGTTTGTGCAGCCACCGCAGCAGCATACTGATCGGGAGTTTGCCCTGGTTTCAGCGCAGCCCTTATTCTCAGCACATTCAGCATATCGGCCGCCTGCTGTAGTGTTCCGCCTCCTTTCAGCGCCGCTTCAGCTGCGATCAGGTAAACTTCTGAAAAACGGAACAGGATATAAGGTCTGTCAGAATAATCGTTCATATCAGCTCTTGTGGAATCATCCCATTTCCGCAGAGAAGGATAAAGCAGGCTGGTATAAGGTACGGTTGCACCAGGCAGATAATCAGGCTCAAAAATAATTCCCCTGAAAGCGGCTCTTTCAGCCGGTGTCACCACCCTGTCTGCCATCCAGATGGCGGTATCAATGCCATTGACAAGCGTGCCCCGTGGAGTAGCCGCACCCGAAGTACCTTTCACTGAACCGGGTACACTGTTGGATAACCAGATCGTCTGAAAGGTGCCGTCATACCGCGAGTCAGTAGTCCTGTTCGCAAAAGCCACATTCAGTACGTAGCGCATATTAGGCCTTATCCTTTGCCAGGGACGGCCATTCTGCACATCTCTCACACAAATGTAAGCTCCACCTGCATCAGGATAGTTGGCATTTACGGTAGGATAATTCGGACGGAAAAAGAAGTTGGATTTATTTTCTTTCAGATTACCAGCGCCTGTGCCGGTCTGGGAATTCTCACCAAATTTCAGGTCTTTGTTATGGTCAATGACCATGATGGTCTCCCTTCCATATTCATTACCTTCCAGGAACCCCTGTGCAAAAACGGGCCAGAGGTCAAGGCCGTACGTACTTTTATTGTCGATGATACTTTTAGCTGTATTAAATGCGTCGGTGAAGTCACTTCCTTTGGCCGCGGCAGACCATCCGCGCCATAAATAGGTCTTTGCCAGCAGGTAGAGGGCCGTCGCTTTATAGGCCGGTTTACCCAATCCGGACGCCGGCTGGTTGGGCAGCTCCGCAGCGGCATCCTGCAAATCTTTAATGATCGCATCATATACTCCGGCGATCGGCGTCCTGCTATCGGCAGCCACCGCTTCTGTATTGTAAGTAAGGTGCAGGGGAACATCGCCAAAGGTTGTCACCAGCTGGAAATAACAAAATGCGCGAAGGAACTTAGCCTGAGCCAGCAGTTGCGATTTTTTGTCTTCATCCATCTGGGCATCAGGGCCGAACTGAAGGACCCCGTTAATTGTATTAATGTCTATGTACATAGAATTCCATAGGCCGCTGTAGTCATTTGTGTTGCTCTTCATCAGGGATGAATAGGTAAAGTTGTGCTGAACGTCCGCAGCGCCGCCCCTGATCATCTCGTCTGTCCCGCCGTTAAATAACTGCGTAAAGATTTGTGTACCCCAATGACTGCGGAAAGAGGAGTATATTCCTGTTATTCCACCCTCTAAACCCTCGGGTGTCCTGAAATAATCAGGATCAATTGTTGCGCGGGGCTGTTCTACCAACACCTTCTTACAACCTTCCCCGGCTATCAGCAATGCCACCATCAGCAGCCATGATATTTTTATATTCAGTTTCATTTTAAACTAAGTTTCAGGATTAGAATTTAACGTTTACACCAAACATATACTGGCGTGTGGGAGGTACGCCCATGCCTACCGTAATAGCCCTGCCCGTTACAGGTGTTCCTCCCGCTGTAGAACCTACTGCGTTGCCGTTGCCATTACCTTCCGGATCAATACCAAGTCCGTCACGCACAAGGGGGGCCCAGAGGATAAACGGGTTCTGAGCGGCCAGGTATAACCGAAGCGAACTAAGGCCCATTTTATTTGTAATCTTTGAAGGAAGATTGTATCCCAGGTTGACAGACCTTATCTTTATAAAAGAGCCGTCGCGGTAAGACAAAGTGGACGTATACTGTAAAGCATCCCTGCTTGCATCAGGCTGGGGGAAATCATTGGTGGGATTATCCGGTGTCCAGTAATTCACTTTATGTTGGTTGACACGGCTGTTCATAAAAAAAGGATAACCGGCTGCACCACCATCAGCAGTGAGATAGGTAACAACCACCGTTTGTCCGATACGCCCAAACGTTACAATATTCAGATCGAAGTTTTTATAGGCGAAACGATTAGTGAACCCAAATACAAAGTCTGGCTGAAAATTGCCGATCACCTGGCGGTCTTCAGCACCAATTGTTCCATTACCGTCAACATCCTGTATCTTGATATCCCCTGGAGCTGCTCCATACTTTCCGGCATTGTCTTTTTCGCCAAGTTGCCATATCCCGGTTTTTTTTACGTCATAAATTACGGTCAGCGGTTGTCCCACATACCAGCCATTGCCGATGTCCTGTGTCAATCCGGGTTGCAGGGCTACGATCTTCTCCCTTGCCATGGAGAAATTCAGATCCGTATTCCATGTAAACCCGGCGCGACTTTTTACATTCAGGCTGCTGAGCGTTAATTCCAGGCCATGACCGGCTGTTTTCCCCTGGTTGACAAGTACTGAGTTAGCTCCTACGCTTCGTGGCAATTCCTTGCTCAGCAGAATGTCTCTCGTATTGACATTATAATATTCGATGGCTCCGCTCAAACGATTATTAAAGAATCCAAAGTCCAAACCTATATTGTATCCCCTGGTAGATTCCCATGTGAGATGAGGATTGGGCAATGTGTTGATCAGGTAACCTGACACGAGGTTCACATTGGAAGAAGTGCCGGAACCATAGTTGTAGAAATTGGAAGACAGGCTTCCTATAGTTGTATAAGGTGCAATCGTTTGATTTGAGCTCACGCCCCATCCGGCCCTTAATTTAAGATTGTCTACCCAGTGCACGTTGTGCATAAAACGTTCGTTACTCAGATTCCACCCCACAGATAGTGCAGGATATGTAAACCATTGATTGCCGGGAGCCAGTACGGAAGCGCCATCGGTCCTTACTGTGGCTGTTAACATATACCGGTCGTCATAAGAATAGAACACGCGCCCCATATAAGATAGCAGCCCCCGATCGCTGTAGCCGGACGAATTTGCCGTCAACGAGTTCACCAATTGATAATTATAGTCCTGTATATAGTCCGCCGGTACGCCCTGTCCGTTGAACTGTTGGCTCTGATTAAAGTTTTTTACCACTTCGTGCAACGCTGTTGCCTGTATCTTATGTTTCTCTGCGAAGGTCTTTTCATAGGTAAGCGAGTTGTCGACAGTATAGCTCCATGTTTCATCGTTCGACTGGCTTAGTGTGGCCCCGGCAGTGGTAAGGTTCGTATTAAACACGGTACCCGGGCCAGTATAGTTATTGTTCATGGTCTGTATCCAGTCGAGCCCCAGGCTGGTCCTGAACTTCAGTCCCTCTATGATTTCAAGCTCTCCATACACATTTGTCAATGTTCTGAACCTGCGTGTTCGGGCTTTGATCTTATCATTATTGCCGATGGAAGTAAGTGGGCTTATCTGGTTGGCATCATTGGACTGCTGTATGGCGGGCTGGAGGTTAATACTACCGTCAGCGTTATAAGGAAGATACAGTGGGCTTAGCCTGGTTGCCGAGCCAAAGGCGTTCGTATTAATACGGTTGGCCCAACTCATTATATTGGTGGTTGTCAATCCTACCTTTATGCGTTTGCTCATCTTGTGATCAATCGCGATACGAATTGATCCGCGGTCAAAGCGCTGGTCCGGTATAATACCTGTTTCACGAAAGACACCGAACCCGAAACTGTACAAGGTTGTCTCATTACCACCGGCAACACTGATATTATGATCTGTCCGGATAGCTGTGGTCAGTAAAAGTTTCTGCCAGTCCGTATTAACACCATTGGCCAGGTTTTCCTTTTCAATTGGGGTAAGTGCATTTGGGTGGGGATTGTTTGGATTCGGCTGACCTTGTTTTGCGGCTTCTTTGAAAGCCGCATATTCCTGGCCGTTAAAAAGGTCGTAGGTACCCATCGCCTGCGAAATCCCTACATAGCCGTCATAACTGGTAACAGGCTTACCGGCCCTGCCTCTTTTTGTAGTAATGATAATAACCCCTCCTGATCCCCGCGACCCGTATATGGCCGTCGCGGATGCATCTTTCAGTATATCAATATTTGCAATATCACTGGGATTGATATCATTAATACTGCCACCTGAAAGAGGTATGCCATCTACCACCAGTAAAGGGCCGTTCTGGGCATTATTACTGCTGGAACCCGATGCAAGGGAACGGTTGCCCCTGATCCTGATCTCCCCGCCAGTACCTATACTTGAACTATTGCTTACAATATCAATGCCCGCAGCTCTTCCCTGTAGCTGGTTGTAAACATTGGGCGCACCTATTTCCCTTAATGTTTCTCCCTTAACAGAGACCGTCGCCCCTGTCACATCCTTTTTCTTTGCTGTACCATATCCTATAACCACCACCTGTTCCAGATCACTGACTGTAGATTTTAGTGTCACGTTAACAGTCGTTTGGTGGTTGATGGCTATTTCCCGCGGCACAAATCCTACCGAAGAAATCACCAGTGTTCCCGTAGCCGGCGCTGCGAGTTTGAAAAAGCCTTCATTATCACTCAGAACACCCGTTCCGGCGCCCTTTACCCGGACGCTTGCGCCTGGAATACCTGTTCCGTTGTCGCTGATAATGCGCCCGGCAACATTTATATTCTGTGCTTTTGCATAGGGTGTCAGTAAAACAATAAATAAAAAAGGCAGCATCGTTTTCCCCAATAGGAATGTAAAGGAGGTTGACGCTTTTTGGAAGCTGTGCGTAACCGAAAAGTTCATAATCGTGGTTTTATTTCAATTTGTAAAATGCAAGCACCTAAAATGCATTCTTTGCACACATGGCATCAACGTGGTCAACTAAGGGTCAAACCAAATACTTTCCTGTCGCTTTAATGTCAATATGACAATTAGTGGAATTTATATTATTAAATCAGTCAGGCGAATGTAGCCTGACTCCTGCAAGAGCCATGGCTCATTTGTAAAAATGAATAGCACAAATGTTTAAACGGGTAGATTTTTTACAGGTAGGGAAGTCCTTGTAAATGCGTGCAGGTGTGAATAGTCAACTTAGCTCTGTTTAATTGACAGTCCGTTTTTTTAAAAGTTGGTATTCCGAAGGCAAAATGTTGAATTTAGCTTTGAAAGCCCGGGCAAAATAATTGGGAGTGGAAAATCCGACAGCATAGCCGATCTGTGCAATTTTCATATCGCTGTTTTCCAAAAAGTCGGCAGCCTTATTCAGTTTAATGGACCGGATAAATTCTACAGGGGTTTCACCGGTCAATTGTACCATCTTATTGTACAATGACGCACGGCTCATAAAAAGGTGTTTACTTAATTCTTCCACTGTCAGATTACTGCTGTTAATGTTGGCCTCAATATATTGTGTAATCTTCAGCAGGAATTTTTCGTCTTCCGATTCCACTTCAGCAGCAGGCATCACTACCTTTAATTGACGGGTGTAGGTGTCCTTCAAACTTTGATTCAGCAATAACAGGTTCCTGATCCTGACATTTAATATATCAAAATTAAAGGGTTTGGTGAGGTAGTCGCTGGCGCCTGTTTCGAGACCTTTTAGCTGGGAAGCGTCGCCAGTCAGCGCTGTTAACAGAATAACCGGGATATGGTTTGTCCTTTTGTCTGCTTTAATTTTCTGGCTTAGCTGTATGCCGTCCATATATGGCATATTAATATCGCTCACAATCACGTGAGGATGAACAGAAAGTACCTTTTGCCATCCTTCTTTCCCGTCTGCCGCCTCTGCGATTTTGTAAAATGGTTTTAAATTATCTTTCAGATAGTATCTAAAATCGTCATTGTCCTCGATCAGCAGCACGGTCAGTCTTTCAGTAGCCTGTTGTTCCAATCCGGGACCAGCTCCGGGCTGGCCGCTGGTCTCAACGTGTTCACCTGTGCTCATCGCCGGTTGATCTATATTATCAGGTTGTTCCTGTACCGGCTCCAAAGGTAGTTGAACAGTGAAAATGCTTCCTTTTCCGGGTATGCTTTCAACATTTACTACACCGCCGTGCATTTTCACGAACTCCAGGGTAATGGAGAGACCAATACCGCTACCCTGGTTCAGTATGGCGGGATTATTGTCGCCCTGGAAAAACCGGGTAAAGATCTTCTCCTGCACTTCCGGAGTCATGCCGATACCGGTATCGGCAACCACGATTTTGAGACCCGAAACCGGATCGTGGTCAATGCTGAGCGATATCCGGCCACCTTTCGCTGTGAATTTAAAGGCATTGGACAAAAGATTAAACAGTATCCGCTCAATTTTATCTTTATCAAAGACCGTGTAAAAACGGCTTAGGGTACTTGTAAACGAGAAATTGATCTGCCTGCGTTCAGAAATATCTTTAAATGATTCCAGTACTTCTCCAATAAAGGATACGATCTCGCCTTCCGTAAGATTAATTTTTTGTTCCTGTTCTTCGAGCCTGCGGAAGTCCAGCAGTTGATTTACCAGGTTTAAAAGCCGCCTGGCATTGCGTTTCATGAGGTTAAGCTGCCCCAGTTTTTCCTCGCATTGTTCCTGCTGGATCAGCTTTTCAACAGGAGCTATGATCAGAGACACCGGTGTCCGGAATTCGTGGCTTAAATTGGTGAGATATTTGATCTTGACCTGCTCAAATTCACGCAACCGTTCAGCCTCTCTCCTCTCCAGTTCCATGTCCTGCCTGATCTGAAGACGTTCCTGTTCAAGTGCAAACTTATTTTTCAGTTTTCGAATACCGCGGTAGCGCAACCCCCATAAGATAAGTCCCGCTGTAAGCACATAGAAAACATATGCATATACAGTAAGCCAGAAAGGAGGCCTTACATAAATATCCATAGTCGCTTCCCCGGTATTCCATGAACCGTCATCACTACTTGCTTTTACCCGGAAGACATATTTCCCGGGTTGCAAATTAGAAAATGTTGCCGTCCGGGACGTGCCTATGTCATTCCAGGTTTTATCAAAGCCCTGCAACATATATGAGTACCTGCTTTCCTGCGGTGCCGTATAGTTCAACGTTGTAAAGTCTATTGAAAAATTCTGCCTGTAGTCCAGCCTTATCTCATCAGCCACTGAAATATGCTCTCTGATCGCAGCTTTGTCGCCAGGTATCACTGAACTATTGGCGATCCTCAGGTCGGTAAGCACTATCTTAGGTATGTTCCTATTATAATTTAATAGTTTGGGATTGAAATAGTTAAATCCATCCAACCCACCAAAAAACAGTTCTCCTTTGCTTGTTTTGAGTCCTGCCCCCAGGCAGAATGTACTTCGCTGTATGCCGTTATAATGAAAATAGTTTTTGAATCTTCCGGTTAGCGGGTCAAAACTGCTGATACCCTTATTAGTGCTAACCCACATTTTGGCAGCATCGTCTTCCAGTATTTTATAAATGACAGCATTGGGTGCTCCCTCCTGTTCAGAGTAACGGATAAATTTCTGAGTATGGGTGTCGAACAGGCATAATCCTCCTCCGTGTGTGCCAGCCCAGATCCGGCCGTTATCACCCGCATAAATGGTCTGTACTTCGTTGGCCGGCAGGCTGCTGTTCATATGGTTAAACACCCTGATTTTTTCAAGGGAAGGATCAAGCATCACTATACCAGCCCCCATCGTACCGATCCAGATATTGCCGGCTTTATCCTCTTCGGTTGTCCGGATAAAACCGCGGGTCAACACTTTAATATCATCGGGATACTTGCGGTCCTGATCAAAGCGGCGAAATTCTCCTGATACGGGATCATAGATGTTCACACCGTTTCCGTTAGTGCCAATCCAGATATTTCCTTTGTGGTCCTTTTTAAGACAAAAAATATCATTACCGGAAAGATCTTGCGGACCGTCACCTTTCATGTAATGTCTTACCCTGCCTGTTTGGATATTAAGCACGTATATGCCCTGCATAAACGTCCCGATCCAAAGCTCACCATCTGCCCGTTCCAGTGCGAGAACTGCCGGAGGTTTACCTTGTCCATAGAACAATGGATGATCGAACAAACCGGTACCTCTGTGATACAAATTGATACCACCACCATCCGTTCCTACATAGATATCTCCATTCTTATCTTCAGAAAAAGAAGTTACGATCGGAGCTGTTAATCCCTTTGGGTCAAAGGGATCGCTCTTCCGAAGGTTAAAAAAAGTGAGGTTCTTATCATATTTGCTAACGCCGCCCTGATACGTCCCGACCCAGTAAATACCCTTCTCATCTATATAGATACTTCGGATGGACTTGCCGTGTAAACTATACCTGTTCCTGGCATCATGCTCCACCCTGCGCGATGTCTTTTTCTGCAGATCGAAGATGTTCAGTCCTTCTTCTGTGCCTACCCATAAGCTGTTTGGATTCTCTGCTGCGATTGCCCAAACCCAGTTGCTGCTCAGTGTTTGCTTATCTGTTTTGCTATGCCTGTAACTACGGAACCCTTTTCCATCGGGCCGTAACATACTTAAACCACCATCGTCGCTGCCAATCCACAAATTACCGTTAAGATCTTCTGTTATTGCCTTTATCGAATTATCCGGAATCGACAGCGAGTCTGCCGGATTATGCGAAAAATGTTTAAAATCATTCGTACTTCTTTGATAAAGGTACAATCCTGCGTTTCCGCCTACCCATAACCGGTGCCTGCTGTCTTCAAATATGCAGGTAATGATATTTGACACAAGCTGCCCGGGCCTGCCGGCGTTAGCGATATACCGGGTCGTTTTCCCGGTCCGGGGATCGAGCATAAACAGGCCAATATAACTTCCCACCCATAGATTGCCTAAATGATCACTGAACAGGGTACGTGCTGTATTATTTAAAGTGAACTGATAATTAATAAAGCAGTCCTTTTTACGGTTATAAAGAGATAACGTCGTATTTGTTCCGATCCAAAGGTTGCCCAACCGGTCTTCGTGCATTGCAAGTACTGAATTGGCGCCAATGCTGGTCGTATCGCTTTCTTTGTGCCTGTAAACCGAGAAATTAACTCCGTCGAATTTGTTAAGACCATCGTCTGTCCCAAACCACATATACCCATATCTATCCTTCACTATAGCCGTAACAGTATTGGACGACAGGCCATCTTCACTGCTGAAATTCACGAAGTTAAGGTCACTTTGCTGCGAAATAGCTACATGGGGCAACAAAATCAAACAAGGTATGAAAAGAATATATTTCATAATAGCAGGTAAATTAATGGATCTATTATTATAAACGCAAGATCACCCAAATCATGAAAATAATTTCGCTCTTCGCCATAGCAATGAATGATAACAGTTACTATCTGAGGTGGACGCTATTCTAACTGCAAAGAGGGAGAACAAACAGTATGTCTACAGTGTGAGACATCGGGGAGACTCTATATGTAGAACATACGTTGGAGATAGTTTGAACATACTTTGGCCATTTCCGAACCGACCAAAGTATGTTCAAGCTATCTCCGACGTATGTTCAAAGTATGTTCTACATATAGAGACTTCCCGAACACTCTCCGCACACTCCCTAATGTTTTTGACTAATGAATGATCCGGTAGAGGAATTATTACCCGCCAGGCGGCTCCTTTAATAACTGACGCCACCTGATCAGCAATTCCTGGATATTGTCTCCACTGAAGATGATCTCTTTTCCATATGCCGCATGGAATGCTATTTCATCTTCCGGGTTTACCCCTATGATATTTAACTCTTCTTTGTTTGTTTTAAGCAGATAGTGTTTCATTATTGTTTGGACTTATTTTGTTAACAATCAACAGATTAACTGGATATTTTTCCTGTAAAGAGCTAATCTTATTTTAGTTCGTAATGACAGCGTTTGCTATAGTTGCTACTTAGTGTTTATGATCCCCACGCCCT
This sequence comes from Chitinophaga oryziterrae, assembly GCF_009758125.1. Classification (GTDB taxonomy): domain Bacteria; phylum Bacteroidota; class Bacteroidia; order Chitinophagales; family Chitinophagaceae; genus Chitinophaga; species Chitinophaga oryziterrae. The sequence goes on along the minus strand of NZ_WRXO01000011.1, from coordinate 405 downwards.
GTTATCTTTTTAATGACCAGTTTACCGTGCCCTACCCTAACCTCTATAGGATCTCCTACCTTAAAACCAAGCTTTTCCATCCATAAACCTCCCATTCGCAACCACGGTACTGCACGATAACCGGAGCGGTCATCACCATAAATATTCTGTACTTCCTGGCTACGACCATGCACTTTAGCCAGCCTGATTCGCTTCTTTTCCATATAAAAAATTTTGTTTCCAATTTCTCTACTAAAAAAACGATTGTTAGTCTATCTTTATAAACCATGACTTTAGATTGTCTAGAACGGAGGCCATTGGGCCATCGATTTCGGTGATACTGGGCCACCCGTTTCGGGAATCATTGGGCCAAAATTAAACGATCTATTTCGGAGGTCATTGGGCCAAATTGCACAACCGTAAAAC
>NZ_WRXO01000010.1 GCF_009758125.1 Chitinophaga oryziterrae | reverse complement strand
AAGAAAAAACAGTTGAACTGATTAACTTAAACTCTTATTATTGCATATGGAAAGTGGCCCAATGACTCCCGAAATACCTGGCCCAGTATCCTCCGTTTTAACTGGCCCATCATCACCGTTATAGACAGATATTGCGACTGCTTAGCCATATATTCAAATATGCCATCGTAACCGCACGAATGGAATCTGACCCAAGCCATGGGGTTGAAGTAGCACTGAAAAAGTACAAGCGTGGCCACTTTGCATCATTATCCGTAGACAAGTTTCCAAAGTTTTTGATTGATCTCCATAACTACCAGGGACGGTTAACGAGGCAAACATATCTAGCCATTCGTCTTATGTTTTTGACCTTTGTCCGCACGAAAGAGCTTATTCAGGTTAAATGGACGGAGATTGATTTTGATAAAGCATTGTGGATCATTCCTGCCGAACGCATGAAAATGCGTTCTCCCCACCTTGTGCCGCTTTCAAAGCAAGCTACTCGCATTCTTGAAGAATTAAAGCAGATGAACGGGAAAAGCGAATATGTGTTTCCCGGTTTTTACCGTCACAAAAAACACATGAGCAATGGAACGATACTCGTGGCCCTTGGGCGGATGGGTTACACTGGAAAAATGACAGGACACGGCTTTAGATCGCTTGCATTAGGTATTCTGAAAGAAAAGTTGGGGTATTCCCATGAGATCGCGGATAGGCAATTAGCGCATGTACCTAAAAGCAGTACGGATCGGGCGTATGATCGAGCGCAATTCCTTAAGCAACGGACTGAAATGATGCAAACTTATGCAACATACTTAGATGATGTTTTTATAGAAGAATTGAAAAATAAAAACCTGTAACGTATAAGAGAATATTACAAGCGAATTTCCATTGGAAACCCTTCCGTAATATTGCTATTCGCTTTACAGCGACGACCAATAAATGTATCCGAAATACTGAAGCCAAGTGTTGTGAATAATTTCATTAGTCCAAGATCGGCGGCCGTAAGCGTTAAAGCACGACAATTTAAATCACGGGCTGTTTGCAAAAGCCCTTGAATTGTCGGTTTGAGTAACCCCAACCCTTCAAATTCTTGGTATCTTCGTTGTTTATTTGGAGGTAATGGTTTATCAGGATTACTGAACTCCACATCAGAAAGATGAAGCTCATTGGGATATAAGTGGGCTATCATTATTTCTGCAACAGTCATATCTCTGCCGTTCCTTTCAACAGTAAAGTGGTGATAGATAATATCAATGACCAATGGGGCACTAATCAAATCATCGATGGCCGCTATAATTCCTGGCTTTCCTGTCCTCGCATATTCAGCAATTGCAAATTTCTCTACTTTTGCAGGGCCCCATTCGCAAATTCGATCCCATTGATGTAATCCTAGGGCGTGCAATTTGTCGTTATAATTTTGCTGGATTATATAAAGATCCTTTTTCTGTAAAAAAGATCTTTCCCGTACATCTGGGAATAAAGTTCTTAAATCCTGTATTTGAAGAATGTTTGATAGCATTTTATCTCATTTAAGAAGGATCGAAAAGAAGTACTTTATTGGATTACAGCACACGGTTCTAACGCACTTTTCTATTAAAATCTCTCTTTTGCGTGTTCTTCTAGGTACTCATTAATTGAATCCACATCATACAGGATAATCTTCTTCTCTGGTTGGCTGAAACGGATTTTTCCTTCGTCGCGGAGCTTCTGCAACGTTGTCTTGCTGGTGATCCGCAGTTTGCGCATCGCTTCCTCGCCGCCGATCCATTTATCTTCGGTGGTACTTAGTTTCTCTTTTATCCGCTCCACCACGGTTTCAATCAAGGTATAAAAGGCTGCATCTTCAAGGCAGATCACTTCCATAGACAAATATTATAAACTGGGATTTTTATCTTATATCTCTTTTGAAAAGCATTTTGCTTTCAATATCCTCAAGTTCAATTATTTTTTTATCACTAAAAGGGAAAGCAAATTCACCATACAAATCTTTTTTATCTATCGGCACTTCAATTTCATCTTCACTAAACGTAACGATATACTGAAAATTTTTCTTTTCATAAAGAGTAAGATGAGTTCGGTAAATATAATTTAGAATATTCACCATTGTTTTATGTGACATACCGTGAAAAACGCCATCATGTATAAGAAAGTCAGGGAGTGCGCGCTTATTTGTGATAGAATTAATGAAGATCATTAAATCATAAGCAATAATTTTCAAAACCTCTTGCCCTACCGAACTTGATTTTGGAATATTAACATCGATTTTGAATGGAAGGGATGTTTTTTTGCTCTTATGGTCAATGGCAACATCGAAATAACCAGAAGCATCTTCATCGCCCATAAAAATAGCCGAGTTCAATATTTCTATAAATAATTGTCTAAGTTCATTTAGACTGTTCTCTGCCTTCGAAACGTCATCGGAAATATCTTTCTTAACTTGACTCAATACGATTTCTTGATCAGACAAAATTCTGTTAAATTCATCGACCTGGATTAAAATTTGATTTTGTTTTTCAAATGAGGCTTGCTCTTTCATTAGCTCCTCATAAGTTGACTCCAATTTGTCTAGTACCCCCCGCTCATGAAGAGTTTTAAGCAATTTGGTTCTTTCTGCCTCAAGTATCGACAGTTGTTTAAAAACAGCATCAATAGAAGCTTGAAGTTCTTTCTCCTTGTTTACAAGAAATTTGTTCCTGTTTCCAAGAATGTCTGCTTTAAACTGATTTACTTCATCCAATGTCTTTTTAACGGCGTCACCAAAGGTTTCTAAAACCTCATTATAAATTTTACGAATGTGTTTAGTGTCTATATCATAACTCAGTTGATATGATTCTTTGATATTTTTCAACTTTTGGCTAAGCGAATGAAATTCCTGTGACTTATCGTTTATCTTAGAAATCACGTCTGATAATTGTTTTTCAACTTCTTTATGTGACTCCTTAAAATCATATCCCTTCAGACGGCTTCTCAAAGTGTCAATATTTGCTTTAATACGCAGCTTTTCTGATCTGTATTCTTCAACGGTGTGTCCACCTTCATTTCTTAGTTTTTCTTCATATGTATTCAATGCCTCTGAATACTTCTTGTATTCCTTTGAAATTTCATTGAATGAAAGGATGTTTTTCGTAGGAAGCCCTAAAAGGTAAAAGTTATATGCAGCCTTATCGGCGGCGCTTGGTGTGAAGCTGAAAAAATTGGTTGCATCTTTCCTTCCCTTATTTTGGATATCATCCTTAATAAAGAACTGCATCAGAGTTCTAAACCTATTCCCTTCAATATAAACTTCGTTGTTCTCAACAGGGAATAATAGGCTGGAAAAAACAAGAAGCAGCTCCGATTTAGAATATTCAGCCAACTGAAGAATATCAGAACCAAAATAAATTACTTCAACATCATTAAAATGACGACGAACAAAATATGGATTATTGTCAATTTTGAATTCTAAAGTAAGGGAGTGGTTCTCATCTCTAAGGAAGTTGTATTTGGGTTTATTAAACTCCCTTTCGGCAGAATCACTTAGAAGCATAAAGTTTATTAGCCTAACTAATGAGGACTTTCCAATGCCGTTTATGCCTCTTGCCTCTTTTGAACCAGAATATTTGCCGTAAATTATATTTATGCCAGGCTCAAAGGTTATATTTTGAACCAATAGATTTGTTTCAGAGTGAAGCCTTGTTAGCATGTCAATCAAATAAATTTGGATGTTTCTCTAAATTCGGCGTAAGTTTTATTTTATAACCTTTATAATCTATGAGGCCGATAGAGTAAAGAAACAATAATGTATATATAAACAAATCAGGAGTTCTTTTCTTATCTGCTTTTAAAAAGTCGTTTATTATATTTTCTAAAAGAATATAATCCCCATTTTTGCTTTTAGATTTAAGCAATGTGATAACATTTGATCCTAAGACCATTACATTCAATTGTAAGTCACTTTCAGGATGTGGACGAATCATGGCGCTTGTTTTTCTTCTGATTTGATTTTGTCTCCAATCATACATTGCTCAAAAGAATACACGAGTAAAGCTCTTGTAAAATACTCAAAATCGTCATCTTGGCCACTGGAATATTTATTCAAATAACTTTCCGTCAATCTATTCAGCTTATCCTTAAATGTTCCTGTCAAATTGTTAAACTCTCTTTTGATGCGCATTTTAAGAGAGTTTATTTCTTCATTCTCATATGTCGATAAAATACCCCATATTTTTTTTAAAGTTCCATTCACTACAAAATCTTGATATTCCTCCGATGCCAAAATGGCATCTTCGGGGGTGTAATTGAGATTGATTTTTTCTTCTATATCAATTTTTAGATCATAGCGGATATTTTCAGGGTCAATTTCTATGCCTCGAATTAAGTCATCAATTATTGAGCGGATATGATCAAATATTATAAGCTCTTTGGCGACGCCTAAATATGTTGCTAATTGTCTTTGCTGTTTATTTGAAAATTCTTCTTCTACTAACTGCATAATTTGATCAACTCCTTTGACCAAAATAATATTCACAGTTATTTGCTTGGAAGCCGCTTTTGATTTTAATGTTTCAGAAATACGAATTTGCTCCGGAGCAAGAGAACCGTTATAGTGCATTTTCCAGTTTGGATTTTCAGCAGCCCATTTATTTAGAAAATCATCAAAATCATCATTTACTTTTTTAAGAAACCTCTTCTCATCATAGGCGTCAGGCCCATAAGCGGCGATGACGGTTTTGGAGCTAAGTATAATACCTTCAGCTCCATCATCTTTTCTTTCTCTGGTAGGTTGAAATCCATCAGAGCCATACTGAATCAAATGAATTTCACTGATTAGCGCTTCAAATTCAAAGCCTCTTTTGGCTCTAATCAGTGCTTCAATACTAGCTTTAAGCGAATTATCCATTTTTTTTGCCTTATGAAGAACGAAAATTTTGCTTCACTTGATGAGTTTTATCGGAACAGGATAATCTTTTCTGCTGAAAAGGGGGGCTATTCTAATAAAAGCAGACTTATTGTGAAAGGGTATAGAATTCCATTACTTTGGTAAAGCAATTTCCTAGCTAAATTAATGATTTCCTTAACACGACAGTCAAGAAAACGAAAACAGGAATTGTTGTACCTATGTTGTACCCAAAAGAAAAAGGCTTCGAGAGTTTCCTCTCAAAGCCTTTACTATCAGGTGGTGTGAGGCGGGATCGAACCGCCGACACAAGGATTTTCAGTCCTTTGCTCTACCGACTGAGCTACCGCACCATCTTATTTTTTAAGCCCCTTCCTGTGAAGGGATTGCAAAGATAATAAAATTCAATATTAACTTCCAAATATTCTTCGATCAAATTTATACAGGAACATTAATTTCATCCAGAATACCGTTCCATAAAGCCTGTCTTTTTTCCAGCGCAATCTTTGCCGCCTCTGCCGCTTCTGCCCATTTCTGTGCATCGTTCCCACACAGTTCCTGTACCATTTCCATACCTAAATGACTATGATGATCTCCATCCACTTCTATATGTCTTTCCAGGTAATATTTGAAAAGACTGATCTGTCCGGGGAATTGTTTATCAAGGTCATTTACCAGTGCGAGGAACATATCCGGAATCAGGTCTTCCCGGCCGAAAGTAAATACGGCAGCCTGAACATGTACGGGAGCATTAGCGATCAGATCAAATGTATATTGTACAAATGACTTGGCAGCAGAAGGTAAAGATGCTATTACCGAAGCCAGGGAATGTCCCTGTTGAATCTGAAGAATGCAATTGCGGATCCCCTGTGCATCTGCCCCTGCCTGTTCCATCGCCTGCAGGTAAAGTTCAAAATGACTTACCCTTGTGCCGTCCGGCGCCACATCGCTTTCCTCTCCTGTAACTATTTCATTGATCAGGAAACGTGTAGCCGCACTCCCTACGGGAATCCAGGGAACGCTGGTACAGGTAAGGTGTAGCTGTAAAGATTTAAGCAGGGACATGAAGTCCCAAACGGCAAAAACATGATACTGCATGAATACCCTGATATCGTCCATGCATTGCATGTGACTGTAAAGAGGGTGTGTTACTATGGTTTCCCTTACGGGAGCTATCGTTTCTTTTATTTGTTGAATCCCGTTCATCTAAAAAAAATTAGTTGCCATATACAACCAGGAACTTAATACGCATCAGCTTCAATTGTTCAAGCGTATAATCACCATCGGATAATTCTTCACGTGCAAGTGCAAGACTGGATGTTTCACATCCTTTAAAGTATTCCATTATCTCTTCCTGCGCATAATCGTCCAGTTCTTCATCAAGACAATAATCCAGGTTCAGTTTGGTACCACTGGCTACAATAGTTTCCATTTCGTCCAGAAGCTGGGAAGTTGTTAGTTCCTTGTTCTTGGCAATGGTTTCCAATGGCATCTTTCTGTCGATGTTCTGAATGATAAATACTTTAAGACCGCTCTTGTTCACCACACTCTTCATCACGAAGTCGTCCGGCTTTACAATATCATTTTCCTCTACGTATTTAGAGATAACATCTACGAATTGCTTACCGTAACGAATTGCTTTTCCTTTACTTACACCCTGGATCTTTTCCAGTTCCTGTACAGTAGTAGGATATTGAGTGGCCATGTCTTCCAGGGAAGTTTCCAGGAAGATGACAAACGGAGGCAGATTCTTTTCTTTGGCTACTTTTTTACGCAGTTCCTTCAGCATCTCAACCAGCACAACATCCGCAGAAGCCTGGGCTTCAGCAGCTATTTCTTCCTCTTCTCCGGCTTCTTCATCAAACTGATGATTCAGCGATACCATGATGTTGTAAGGTTCTTTCAGGAACGCATGGCCTTTCTCTGTAATCTTCAGCAGGCCATATTCTTCAATATCCTTTTCTATCAGGTCTTCCAGCATCATCTGCCGGATAAGGGAATTCCAGAAGTGAGCATCAAACTCTTTCCCTTCACCAAATACCTCCAGCAGATTATGCTGGAAAGTAGCGATCTGGGGATTAGCCTTACCGGTGATTACACTCACCACATAGTCGCTGCCAAAGCGTTCTTCCAGGGAGCGGATCGCTTTCAGTACAATTACTACCCGGTTCTTTACTTCTATCTTCTCTTTTGGATTACGGCAGTTATCGCAGGCTCCATTACAATTCCCTTCTTCATACTTTTCACCAAAATAGTGGAGGATCACTTTTCTGCGGCAGGCAGAACTTTCTGCGTAGGCAACCGTTTCATTGATCAGTTGTGCCCCCATTTCACGCTCACTAAGGGGTTTATCCCGCATGAGGTGTTCCAGTTTCTGCACATCCTTATATGAATAAAAGCAAACGCAAATGCCTTCAAGGCCATCACGACCGGCACGACCAGTTTCCTGGTAGTAGTTTTCAAGGCTCTTGGGAATGTTGTAGTGTATAACGAAGCGCACATCCGGCTTGTCTATACCCATACCAAAGGCAATAGTGGCCACGATCACGTCTACATCTTCGTGCAGGAACTGGTCCTGGCGCATAGCCCTGGTATTGGAGTCCAGTCCGGCATGGTAGGCCACCGCTTTAATATTGTTGGCCATCAGCATATCTGCCAGCTCTTCTGTCGTTTTCCGGTTCAGGGTATATATAATACCACTTTTACCTTTATGCGAGTGGATGAACTTGACGATCTCACGGATGGTCTGATCTTTTTTGCGTTTGGGACGGATCTCGTAATAAAGATTGGGTCTGTTAAAAGACGACAGATAGATCTGGGGGTCCCGGAGTTCCAGGTTCTTCACGATATCGCTTTGTACCTTGGGGGTAGCTGTGGCGGTAAGGGCGATAATAGGAAGATCTCCGTTGATCTGTTCTATCATTTCCTTTAAACGACGGTATTCAGGACGGAAATCATGTCCCCATTCTGAAATACAGTGCGCCTCATCCACGGCGATAAATGAAATATCCAGTTCCTTGAAAAAGTCCAGGTTTTCCTGTTTGGTAAGCGTCTCAGGTGCTACATACAGCATCTTGGTCTTACCAGAGGTCAGGTCGGTCCGTACTTTCTTTATCTGTGCTTTGGACAGGGTTGAATTTAAAAAATGTGCCACATTGTCCTTGCTGCTGTATGAACGAACCAGATCTACCTGGTTTTTCATTAAAGCAATCAGCGGAGAAACAATAAGCGCACAGCCAGGACTCATCAATGCCGGTAATTGATAACATAGGGATTTACCCCCGCCAGTTGGCATAATAACAAAAGTATCTTTACCGGCAAGAATATTCTTGATGATGATTTCCTGATTTCCTTTGAAGGAATCAAACCCAAAGTGTTCCTTTAATGCATCTATCAAACTTACCTTTACAACAGCCATTGCATTCAATATTTAAACAATAAACTCTAAAGAAAAGTAACAAATTATGGATATTGTTTATGTGTTTTTTAGGGGACACGAAGTTAGCTAAAAATGCACTGCCCCGCAATTAAATTTATCCCGAATAGATGTCTTAACAGCTTTTTAGGATATAAGAAAGAAACATATCTATTATAAATTTAGGCAATACATTCGATTTAATCTCCTGAATCCTAGTTAACTTTGTGATGCTAATGAAAAACAGAACGGTCATAAATATAGCGGAGGTAGCAAAGCGGACACTCCGGCTCGAAGCTGAGGCAATAGATGATTTACAGCAGTACATAAACGCTGATTTCGAGCAGGTAGTGGAGCTGATAGCTCATTGCCCTGGCCGTCTGGTAATCACCGGTATTGGGAAGAGTGCGATCATTGGACAGAAGATAGTTGCTACGCTTAATTCCACGGGAACACCTGCATCCTTCATGCACGCTGCAGACGCCATTCACGGAGATCTGGGAATGATTCAGGAAGAAGATATTATCCTCTGTATCTCAAAAAGCGGAAACTCCCCGGAAATCAAGGTATTAGTGCCATTGGTAAAGAACTTCGGTAACAAGCTGATTGCCATGGTAGGGAACGCTTCATCTTTCCTGGCGCGTGAAGCAGATCTGATCCTGGATACTACTGTGACCCAGGAGGCTTGTCCTAATAACCTGGCGCCTACCACCAGCACTACGGCTCAACTGGCAATGGGCGATGCCCTGGCTGTATGCTTAATAGAGTGGCATGGCTTTACGGCAGGAGACTTTGCAAAGTTTCATCCTGGTGGAACACTGGGTAAAAAACTATATTTGAAGGTGGGAGACCTTAGCCGGCAGCATCAGGCTCCACATGTGCAACTGGAAAGTACCTTGAAAGAGGTAATTGTGAATATCTCCTCCGGCATGCTGGGAGTAACTGCGGTGCTGGATAAAGATGGAGTGTTAGCTGGTATTATCACAGATGGTGATTTACGCCGTATGTTGGAAAAGGAAATCCCGGCAAGCAGCGTTACCGCAAAAAATATCATGTCTACGCATCCGAAAACTATTCAGAAGGATGAACTGGCTATCAATGCGCTCGAAATGATGCGCCAGCATGATATTACACAACTATTGGTTTTGGAAGATAAACGATATATTGGTATCATTCATTTACATGATTTAATCAGGGAAGGAATTATTTGAGATGACAAATGTGAACAGGCATTTTTATGTGGCCATAATGGCCGGGGGAATAGGGAGCCGGTTCTGGCCCTATAGCCGTACAGATTACCCCAAACAGTTTCTGGACATTCTCAATACGGGAAAAACATTATTGCAATGGACCTTTGAGCGGTTTTTACAATTCATTCCACAGGAAAACATTTTCATAGTTACTCACCAGCACTATATTTCGAAAGTACAGGAACAACTTCCTGGTCTGCCGGTAGAGAATATTGTAAGTGAACCTTCCCGTAAAAATACTGCACCCTGCATTGCATATATTTCTCATAAGATCCATAAACAGGACCCCAGGGCAAACATTATCTGTGCGCCGGCGGATCATCTTATTATGGACCCAATGTCTTTTACGACCACCTGCCTGAACGCGCTGATGTTCGTGCAAAAGCATAGTGCGCTGGTTACACTTGGCATAAAGCCAACACGCCCTGATACCGGGTATGGATATATACAGCACGAAACACAACAGGTAGCGGATAATGTTTACCCGGTAAAGACCTTTACCGAAAAGCCCGACCTGGAGCTGGCCAGAACATTCCTGCAAAGTGGCGACTTCCTCTGGAATGCCGGCATTTTCGTGTGGAATGTAAAAACCATCATCGCTGCATTCAAAACATATTTGCCGGAAATAGACGAGCTGTTTGAACAAAGTGTGCCGGTATTAAATACGCCGGAAGAAAAGAAAGCAATAGAAACAATTTATCCGCAATGCTCTAATATCTCCATTGACTATGGAATTATGGAAAAAGCGGATAATGTATATGTGATCCCTTCCAACTTCGGATGGAGTGACCTGGGTACCTGGGCTTCTGCCTACGAGAACCTGGAAAGAGATGATTCAGGTAATGCTGTGCAGGGAAAGAATGTAATGCTGGTAGATGCTACCAACTGTATGATAAAAGCACCGCAGGATAAACTACTGGTCGTGCAGGGACTGGACGAATTCATCGTAGTGGATACTACAGATGTGCTGCTGATCTGTAAAAAGGAAAACGAGCAACAGATCAAAGAGTACGTAGCAGAAGTAAAACGAAATAAAGGAGAAAAATACCTTTAAATAAGGCGGATTAGTTGCGAATTATTAATTTCAGGAACAGATTTAATAATTCGCAACTGATTATGTCCAAACTACCGAATGTAGGAACTACCATCTTCACTGTCATGTCTGCCCTGGCGGCACAACATAAAGCCATTAATCTCTCACAGGGTTTCCCCGATTTTGATTGCAGCGAAATATTAAAGCAACTGGTAAATGAAGCCATGGAACAAGGCCATAATCAATATGCCCCCATGCCAGGCATTATGCCATTACGGGAAGCAATAGCAGAAAAGATCAGCAATCTTTACGGACAAAACGTAAACCCCGATACAGAAATTACAATTACACCCGGAGGTACCTACGCTATTTTTACAGCGATAGCCACGTGTATTAGTGCTGGTGATGAAGTGATCATTTTTGAACCGGCCTATGATAGCTATATTCCAAATGTACTGGTGAACGGTGGTGTACCGGTACTGATCCCGCTTTCTTATCCTGATTATCATATCGACTGGCAACTTGTGCGAAGCCGGATCACTCCCCGTACAAAAATGATTATGCTGAATACGCCTCATAATCCTACCGGCAGTATTTTAACGGAAGCAGATATACAGGAACTGGAAAAACTGGTCACAGAGTTTAACATCTTAATATTATCAGATGAAGTATATGAACACCTGGTATACGATGGTGCAAAACATCTTAGTATACTGCGTTACCCGGCGTTGTTCCGCAATAGCTTTGTAACCTTCTCTTTTGGAAAAGTATTTCATATCACAGGCTGGAAGATGGGCTACTGTGTGGCGCCGGCTCACCTGATGCAGGAATACCGTAAGGTGCATCAGTATCTGTGTTTCTCTGTGAATACTCCCATGCAGTATGGTATAACCGGATTCCTGAAAACCCCTGAACATTACCTTTCCCTGCCGGCATTTTTTCAACAGAAACGGGACCATTTCCTGCAATTGATGGCAGACAGCCGGTTTACGCCTTTACAATCATGTGGTAGTTATTTTCAGCTAATGCGGTATGACCGTATTTCTGATGAAGGGGATAAAGATTTTACCATAAGAATTACAAAAGAGTTTGGAGTCGCCAGTATCCCGGTATCCGCATTTTACCAGGAAGGGAAAGACGATCATGTGGTACGCTTCTGTTTTGCGAAGAGAACAGAAACATTGGAAAAGGCTGTAGAAAGACTGAGAAAGATATAAAACGAAAAAGCCGCTCCAGAAAAAGAGCGGCTTATCCTTTGTATATGACTACAAGCGTAGCTTGTTCGTTTGTTCAGCCCTAAACAGCAATAGCTTCGTGCTGTTCCCTGAAGTTTTCCCTGCCTATAACAAGGGTATTCTCCAGGAATGTCACTACTCCTGTTTCCACATCATATAAAGCGCCCACAATGCCTATTTCACCATTCAGGATCATATTGCGCAGGATGTGACTCTGTTCCATGATAGCCTGTACAGAACGTTCCGTGTGGATATGTGTTACTGCCTCTACAAATTCAGGATTGCTGGATGTTCTGTTGTGTTTAATCGTTTTTTCTGCATACACAGAAGGTGTGATCTTATTCAGCAAACCTGTAAGATTACCCATTTCTACCTTATCACATGCACCCTTGATAGCGCCACATTTGCTATGCCCAAGTACCACTATGAATTTAGAGCCGGCAACATTACATGCATATTCCAGGCTTCCCAATACATTATCAGAAATGACAGCACCTGCCAAACGGATGCTGAAAACATCTCCCAGTCCCTGGTCGAATATCAGTTCTGCAGAAGTACGGGAATCCATGCAACTCACTATGGCGGCCATTGGCCATTGACCGTCGCGGGTATCGTTCACCTGTTCCAGCAGGTTACGATGCAGTTGCAGGTTATCCACAAAACGGGCATTACCTTTTTTGAGTAAATTCAGCGCATCTTCAGGAGAGATAGATTTCTGTGATATCTTATTTAATGTTTTCATTTTTTTCATTTTAAGGAGATGAATGAACAATTAATTTAATTGCAACTCTTTCAACAATTGTTTGTGATTACCAGTCGAAATTGTGTGGACATGTCCGCTTCTTAATGCGGCCTCATGCCCTGCATCATCTGTATTAGCGATCTTGTACGCTTCCTTGAATCCTTTCAGTACAACAAGGATGTTTTTCTGTGGCGCTTTTACATCCTTAAACTCACGAATGCTTTCCAGCACGTCGAAGTCTATATAGGTTGTTTTACCGGCATCAATGATCACGGTTGTATTTTCGGGCATATGATCGAGGGTAAGGAGAATGCTGGCTTTGTTCAGGAAGGAAACTTCCTCTGCCAGTTCCAGGCGGATACTGTCCCCGTTCTTGTATTTTTCTTTGCGGAAAAAGTAAGAACTCTTGATATTACCTCTTAATATGGCGAAAACGCTAACAGTCATACCCAGTGCGATACCGATCAGCAGATCTGTAAATACGATTGCAATCACGGTTACCAGGAAGGGAACCCACTGGTACTTACCATTTTTAAACATTTCTGTGAATATGGAAATCTTACACAGTTTGTAGCCGGTCACCAGTAACACCGCTGCCAGGGTGGCCAGCGGTATTTTGTTTAACAATACCGGGATCAGTGCCGTACATATCAGCAGTAATGAACCATGTGCAATTGTAGACAGTTTGGATTTACCGCCTGCATTGATATTGGCGGAAGAGCGTACAATCACAGAGGTGATGGGTAGGCCACCAATTAATCCGCTCACGATATTACCGATACCCTGTGCTTTTAGTTCCCTGTTAGGTGAAGTATACCTTTTCAGCGGATCCAGTTTATCCGTTGCCTCTACGTTCAGCAGTGTTTCTACAGACGCAACAATTGCTATTGTTGCGGCAGTGATCCATACTTCCTTATTACCAATAGCGCTGAAGTTTGGAGTGGTGAACTGCCCGATAAAAGCATTGAAGCTATCCGGTATCGGAAGACTTACAAGATGAGACGGGGCAATTGCCAGCGGACTACCGATGGAAATGAACAGCGCATTCAGTCCGGCCCCTACAATCACAGCTACCAGTGCTGAAGGGATAATCCCCGCTTTAGGTATTTTGCTCCAGTAAAGAATGATCAGTATGGAGATGGCCGTAATTAATATTGCACCGGGATGAACATGACTCAATATTGATAATAAGGCAATCTGGTTGTTATCATCGTCAGTCATACCACCTGCATCATATCCGAAAGCATGGGGCAATTGTTTTAATATGATGATGATACCGATAGCCGAAAGCATACCCTTGATCACATTGGAGGGAAAGTAGTTGGCTACTGTACCGGCTTTTATTATTCCCAACAGCAGCTGCATAGCTCCTCCTATTACCAGCGCCAGCAGGAACACATCAAATGCGCCCAGCTTGGTGATGGCCGTTAATACTACGGCAGTAAGACCGGCAGCAGGACCGCTTACACTCAGTTGTGATCCGCTTAGCGCACCTACTACAATACCACCTACTATCCCGGCAATCATACCGGAAAATAATGGAGCTCCGGAAGCCAGGGCGATACCCAGGCATAATGGAACGGCTATCAGGAATACAACAAGACCTGAAGAAAAATCACTTTTTATATTGGCAAAAACAGATGGCTTACTCATAGTACAAAGGAATTGACTGTTCCGACAGGGCATAGCTATACCTGTTCGCTAACGTGGTAAAGCAAAGTCCTGCGGACACTAATTAATTAATAAAAAGAAATAGAGAAACAGGCGACATACGAAAGGTATGCACCCACAGGTAGTAGTTTATAGCCTATAAACAGATAATGACAATCACATGCGCATGCATGCAGAATAAATGAATGTTGTTTAAAAGACTACAAACAGATTAACAATTGGGAGGAGGGCAGTGGATCTCTCTTGCAGGGCCCAGGGGAATTTCTGCAAAGAAATTGTAATGAGTATTGGTCAGGAACAATGATGGTGCATATTGGAGAGAGGCATCGTATATCTTTAAGAACTTTAGTTCTTTAGCAAGTTTAACGACGTCATTGCAACCATCTACCGGATGTTCTTCAACAATCTGGTTGTTAAACAATAATCTTCCCATCTCCTTTATTGGAAGGAGTTGTGTACTCATCAGTACCAGAAGAAATATGCCTAAAACCTTTTTCATCATGTTGTTACAAAAGTATGCAAGCCTGATTCACTTTGGTAAATATACGGATTAAAAAAATGTTAAAACAGGTTGGAACAACTAAACCGGTTCATTCCATCATGATATATGACCGCTCATCACAATCGCCCAATGCTACTTATGTTAGTAAAAATGACTCAGGATGACCAATGGTGGCCTCAACACCTCTGAATTTCTGGTAATGTTCTAAGCAAGTTATTTTGCTTTCTATGGTATTGTGTATTGCATAGTAGTATGTTTTCTCTATCTTTGTATTGTAATTATCAAACACCAATGTTTTATATGTTTTTAATAAAGCTCACTTGCCATGAACATAGATAACACACAATCACAGATGAGAAAGGGGGTGCTGGAATTCTGCATTCTTTCTGTGATCAAGCAAGGCGAGGCTTATCCTTCAGACATTATTGAAAAAATGAAAGAAGCAAAGCTGGACACCCTCGAGGGAACCCTTTACCCGCTGCTAACAAGATTGAAAAACGCAGAGTTACTGACGTACAGATGGGTAGAAAGCAGCTCGGGGCCCCCACGTAAATATTTTTCCATGACAGAGAAAGGGGAAAACTTCTACAAAGAACTGGAAACAACCTGGAACGAGCTGGCCAATGCGGTCCATCAGCTCACGAGTAACAAAGAATAAATCCATCCAAATACCAAAACCTTAATTAAACATTGATCAGCAAATGAAAAAGATTATTAACATAAACCTGGCCAGCCGCCTTATTCCCATTGAGGATAGCGCATATGAGATATTGCGGCAGTATCTGGACAGTCTGAAGCGGTACTTTGCCCGTGAAGAAGGAGCTGATGAGATTGTAGGAGACATTGAAAGCCGTATAGCAGAATTATTCCAGGACACATTGAAGAAAGGCGCTCATTGTATTACCGATGAGGATGTACAGGCGATGAAATCTGCCATGGGTACCCCGGAGCAGTTTGACGGCGTATCAGATACCGGCACGCAAACAAAGGATTTCGCACAGGAGTCTTTATTTGATAAGCCCCGCCCGCGTAAACGTCTTTACCGCGATCCGGATAGTAAAGTACTGGGTGGTGTATGTGGTGGGCTGGGTGCTTACCTGAACGTAGACCCGGTTATCTTCAGAATTATCTTTGCTTTACTGGCTGTAGGTGGTTTTGGTACCGGTATCCTCATCTACTTCATATTATGGATGGCTACTCCCGAAGCGAATACCGCTACGGAAAAACTGGAAATGAGAGGAGAACGCATAGACGTTAACAATATAAAGGCTACTGTTCAGGACGAAATCAACGCCATGAAAAGTCACCTGAAGAATGTAGGGGAGGACGTGCGAAATTTTTCTCAGGGCCGGGGAAGACAAGTTGGTAATGATATAGAACGCTTTTTCCGTAACCTCGTAGGAGGATTGGCAAAAGCAATCGTATTCCTGACTAAAGGCTTCTTTTATTTCTTTGCTGCCATTATCCTGCTGGTATTGTTTGTCACAGGAATCATGATCGCAGTGGCTTCTCCGGTCCTTTTCCCGCTGAAAGACCTGTTACTGTCAGGCACCTTACAAAACCTGATCTTCTGGCCAACCCTGTTTTTAGTGATCGGAGTTCCGATCGTAGGGTTGATCGTATTCTTCATACGCAAGTTGACCGGGATAAGGGAAACGAACCGTTACGTAGGATACACCCTTAGCTTTTTATGGCTGATAGGCGTATTCGGTACGATACTGCTTGTTGTGTCTGTCGGGAAGGACTTCAGGGCCGGTTATGGTTATCCTGTAAAAGAAAAAATTTCAATCATGCAACCTTCTAACGGAAAGCTCGTCCTTAAGAGAGGAGAGGACATCGTTGATGTGGATGATATGGGCTTTTTCGACGGAAACCTTCGAATGACAGAGGATACAGTGATTATTGGAGACGTGCGGATTAAAATGGAAAAGAGCCCTAATGATAGCTTCCAGGTTGAAGTACAGCGTACTTCCCGCGGTAGGAATATCTCTCAGGCGAGAATGCTGGCACAGCAAATCAGTTTCCAGATTACACAGCAGGATTCAATTCTGTATATGCCGTCAGGGTTTTCAATTCCCCGGAATTCCAAATACCGTGGTCAGCGTCTTGTTGTAATCATCAGGGTTCCGGTAGGCAAAAAGATCGATGTTGATAATGATGTATACGATCACTATCATTTCATCAGGGACAGAAACGGGAATAGCATGGATGATGAGTATGATGATGATAACCATGGACATATAGAATGGACGATGACCACAGACGGGGTTAATAGCATCCACATAGAAAAGAACGTCAATAAGGAGGGGTTGAAAGAGTCAAAAGATTCTCTGGACAATAATAGTTATCATTATAAAAGTCATGAACAACAGAATACCACACCTATAGAGGATAGT
This sequence comes from Chitinophaga oryziterrae, assembly GCF_009758125.1. Taxonomy (GTDB): domain Bacteria; phylum Bacteroidota; class Bacteroidia; order Chitinophagales; family Chitinophagaceae; genus Chitinophaga; species Chitinophaga oryziterrae. The sequence continues at coordinate 332,596 of NZ_WRXO01000010.1, read as the reverse complement.
AAAGACCATCCGAAACCAGCAAAAGACACAGAAATGGATATTGATGTCGTTTTCAATAGTCTGTACGACCTGATTAAGTGATGAATGGATGTAGTCAGTTGCTGATCAAACATGTTTATCACAATAAGTTCAATAGTTAAAGAAATGAAAATTACCACGGTTTTTACCGTGGTTTTTCATTTAAAATAGTCTCCGCAGAACTTTTTCCGGATACGATCACTACCCTCCCGTATTAATTCATAGTTTTGCTTTTTTAATCGTTTTATCAGGATAAGGATAAGGAATGCTGCAGGCAACAAAAAACGCATCGATTAATATTGCGCTGGTAGGAAATCCGAATAGTGGGAAAAGTTCGCTGTTTAATGCATTGACTGGCCTCAACCAGAAAGTGGGTAATTTTCCGGGAGTAACAGTTGATAAAAAAACAGGTAGTGCCAATATCTCTGCCAATCTGCACGCCAATATCATTGACCTGCCGGGAACCTACAGCCTGTATCCTAAAAGTGCCGACGAATTTGTAACCTACGACGTGCTGGTAAACCCTAACGGAGAACAGCCGGATATGATCCTGATCATTGCCGATGCGGCCAACCTGAAACGGAACCTTCTCTTTTGCTCCCAGATCATAGACCTTAAAATACCAGTAATTATCGGGCTTACCATGATGGACATTGCCCGTAAAAAGGGTGTGGAAATCGATGAGGCCGGCCTGGAAAGGGAACTGGGCGTTCCAGTAGTGATTATCAATCCCCGTAAGAACAAAGGACTCGCAGAACTGAAGAAAACGATAGAGCTGCTCGCCAGAGAAAAACATGCGGCCCCTCCCCGTGATTTTATAGACAGCCGTACGCTGGCGCCGGAAGTAATACAGGTGGTCAAACAATTCGTAACTACCCGTAGTGATTATGCGGCCCTGCACATGGCTGTTAATTACCAGGAACTGCAATTCCTGAACGGCGGACAAAAACTGGCCATTACCAACGCTATCCAGGAATATCACTTCAATAAGACCAAAGTGCAGGCAGAAGAGATCATGCAGCGATATGCCCGCATTAAACATATTATGAAGACAGCGGTGGTGGAAGCCGATCCGTTACAAAAACAGTTACAGACAGAAAAGCTGGACAATCTCCTGTTGCACCGTTTCTGGGGATATGCTATCCTGATGGGTGTAATGTTCATCATGTTCCAGAGCATTTTCTGGCTGGCATCCTTTCCTATGGATTGGATAGAAGCCGCCTTTGGCGCATTGAGCGGCAAGCTGACAGATATCCTGCCCGAAAGCCAGTTAACAGATATCCTGGTGAAAGGGATTATTGCGGGATTGGGCGGAATTGCAGTATTTGTTCCGCAGATCATGATCCTTTTCGGGTTTATCACCATCCTGGAAGATACCGGTTACATGGCCCGTATAAGTTTCCTCACGGACAGACTGATGCGCCAGGTGGGCCTTAACGGTAAATCCGTAATGCCCCTGATCAGTGGGGTGGCCTGCGCAGTCCCGGCTATTATGGCTACGCGTAATATTGAGAACCGAAAGGAACGTCTGATCACCATTATGATCACTCCTTTAATGAGTTGCTCTGCCCGCCTGCCCATTTATACTATAATGATCGCACTGGTGATTCCCAATAAACCATTCCTTGGCATCCTCAATTTGCAGGGCCTGGTAATGATGGGCCTGTATCTTTTAGGATTTGTAATGGCATTGGTCATTGCTGCCATCATGAAGTTCTTCATTGCTATTAAGGAAAAGAGCTATTTTATTATGGAGCTGCCTGTGTACCGGGCTCCCCGCTGGAAGAATGTGGGCACTACCATGGTACAAAAAGCTAAGATCTTTATCACAGACGCCGGTAAAGTGATCATGGTCATTTCCGTGATTCTCTGGTTTCTAGCCAGTTATGGACCTACAGAGAAAATGCATGCGGTTGATAAAAGATATGAACAGCTTACAACCGCCAATCCTGCACAAAAAGATGAGCTGCAAAGAGAAAAGGAATCAGAGAAACTGGCTAATTCCTATGCCGGTATATTAGGTCATGCTATTGAACCGGCTATCCGCCCGCTTGGGTTCGACTGGAAAATAGGTATCGCACTGATTACGTCCTTTGCTGCACGTGAAGTGTTTGTAGGCACAATGGCTACATTGTACAGCGTAGGGGAAAACCCGGAAGATAATGATGCTACTCTCCGGCAGAAAATGAGCGGCGCTACCTGGAGAGATGGCCGCCCGGTATATACATTGGCCAGTGGATTATCCCTGATGCTGTTCTATGCTTTTGCTATGCAGTGTATGAGTACGCTGGCGATAGTGAAGCGGGAAACGAAATCCTGGAAATATCCTGTCATACAGTTTCTCTATATGACAACCCTTGCTTATGGTTTTAGTCTGCTTGCTTTCCAGTTATTTAAATAGGCGTTGCGAAATGCAGACGCAGGGAAATACCTTATATTGCAATAGTCAATCATAAGGCATGAAAATACTACCCGTTTGTTTATTTCTCTTTATGGGGTTTACAGCACAAGCCCAATCTTCTATAGATTCCCTGCAATTAATAAAGGATATCCGTACACTTTCTTCTGATAAGTTTGAAGGCCGCCGCACAGGCAGCAAGGGAAGCCGTATGGCACAGTTCTACCTGAAAGACCGTTTTAAGCAAATCGGTATCCAACCTTACCACAATACTTTTGAGTATCCTTTCTTTTTCTCTGAGGGCGAGAAGCAAACCATGGGCACTAATCTCTTTGGTTATATCAAGGGGAAGACAGATTCCATTATCGTAGTATCTGCCCACTATGATCACCTGGGAATCAAAAAAGAACAGGCCGGTAAAGATAGTATATATAATGGTGCTGATGATAATGCCTCGGGCGTAGGGGCCTTACTGGCAATAGCCGCTTATTTTAAAAAACATACTCCTGAACATACACTGCTCATTGTCACTTTTGACGGGGAAGAAGAAGGCTTACAGGGTGCGAAGGCATTTTTGAAACAGCCCCCTGTACCGGTAACCCAAATGGTCCTGAATATTAATATGGACATGGTGAGTCGTAATGATAAAAATGAACTGTATGTATGCGGACTTAACCAGTTCCCCCAGTTGAAAAAATATGTAGACCTGTCCCCGGACGGGAACGTGAAACTACTCTCCGGACACGACCATAAAGAAGATGGCGCACAGAACTGGATTAACCAGAGCGACCATTATGAATTTTATAAGATGAAGATCCCTGCTTTATATTTTGGCGTGGAAGATCATCCGGATTATCATCAGTTATCTGATGAGTTTGAACATATCCAGCCTTCTTTTTATTACCAGGCAACCCAGCGTGTTTTAAAAGTAATACTGGCTGCGGATAATGGGATTTAAATACTGGCAAAAGGAATTGAACCGGTAATTGCGCCATCCATTGTTAATATGGTAATGGCTTCAGCTATTATATGCTGCCATTTCGCCTGCGCTGCCGGGTTTTGCCCATGATTGGTTTCGTCATCATAAGCTTCCTGTAAACGGTTCATCTCCCGGAAAGACTCCAGGTACTGATACTGAATAATGCTGTCATAGTCTTCTATTGTAAGAGGCATCGTCTTTATGCGCTGTTGAAAACGCAATGCTACCAGCCAGGTGATATCAAAATGTAACTGTTCATGAGCCAGCCCGACGGCATCCATAACAATGGGCTTCGACCAGGAAGCGCTTTTTATGAAGAAGACCTGCAGGGTAAGATTCAGTAATAAAGTATCTTTTTTATGCAGGCTGTTTCCTTCATAGGCAAAACTGGTATAACTAACGGCCGCGCTTTTACTGCGCATGGGAGGAATGGCTTTGAAATCCGACCAGCGTAGTTTTCTGGAAGTATGATAGAACAGACTGTCCGAGTTTGGGTTTTCCGGCCGCCTGTCAGGCAGAAACGTCACTTTTATTACCTGTGTTACGGGTTTTATATGAGACGGCTGGGTTGCCGTTAACACCGGTAGCAGGCAACAATACAATATGGTGCGAAGTGGCAAAAACATATCGTCTAAATGTATTTAAAGATACATTTTTCGTAACTTACGGGTTACCAAAACAATCGCACTATGTACGGTGGCGGATATATCTTCGAAGAGCCCAACAGGGTGCAACAGCGGGAAGAGCAGTTGCATGACGATCCTGAAAAACTGGCGGCATTTGAAATGCGGATAGCCAATGGGGAAAAAATAGAACCCGGCGACTGGATGCCGGCAGAATATCGCAGACAGCTGATCCGGCTGATCGAACAGCATGCACATTCCGAAGTTATAGGAGCATTGCCTGAAGGCACCTGGATAACCAGGGCACCAGGTTTCAAGCGTAAGCTGGCGCTCATTGCCAAGGTCCAGGATGAGATCGGCCATGGACAACTGTTGTATAATGCGGCAGAAACGCTGGGTAAATCCCGGGAAGCCATGATCAACGATCTGTTGAGTGGTAAATCCAAATATTCCAATGTATTCAATTATCCTGCAGAAACCTGGGCAGATGTAACTGTAATAGGTTTCCTGATAGATGCTGCTGCTATTGTAAACCAGGTAGCCAATGCAAAAGGGTCTTATGGTCCTTATTGCCGGGCGCTGGAACGCATCTGTTACGAAGAAAGCTTTCACCTGAAACAGGGGCATGATGCTTTTATCGAACTGGCAACAGGAACTCCTGGTCAGAAAGCAATGCTGCAGGATGCGCTTAACCGCTGGTGGCAGCCCATCATGCATTTCTTTGGCCCGCCGGATAAAGTTTCCGGGCATAGTGAAAAGCTGATGCAATGGAAAGTGAAGATGGCGAGTAACGATGATATGCGCAACCAGTTCCTGGAGGCATATGTACCCAAGATCCGTGAACTCGGACTTACCTTACCGGATCCCCTGCTGAATAAGAATGAGGAAACCGGCCGCTGGGAATATTCAGACCCCGACTGGGACCTTTTCTTTGAAGTGATAAAAGGAAATGGGCCATGTAATAAAGAAAGACTTGATGTAAGGAAATGGGCAGAAGAACATGGCCGCTGGATCAGAAAAGCCCTTATGAAAGAAGGGACTTTTGAGAAGAAGGCAATGCCCGTGGCATAGAATACCCCCGGAAAGAGATATAAATTTCACACGATTATGAATGACTCATTAGATCCACGTATAAACCGCCTTAAGCTGAATAAAACAGACGATCCCTGCAAAGTAGAAGAGGGGGAAAACTGGAACGTATTCGAAGTATTTCATCAGGAAAAGAGAGGAGCCCACCATGAGCATGTTGGCTGCGTGCATGCACCGGATGCCGGACTGGCACTCGTCTTTGCCAAAGAGCAGTTCGGTCGCCGTAAAAAGTGTGTGAACCTATGGGTCGTACGCAGCGCAGATATCCTTGCCTTTGATGTGGAAGATGAAGATATGTTTGCCAACAACCTCGAGAAAACCTACAGAGATGCCAGTGGCTTCAAAGTAATGGAGAAGATCAATAAATTTAAAGCACAGGCTAAACCAGCCAACGACAAATAACTCCCAGATGTTATTAAATCAGTTAATAAAAGAGCTTATTACTAAAATGGGCGATGATGAACTTATTATAGGTCATCGCAATTCGGAATGGACAGGATTAGGACCTATTATGGAAGAAGACATTGCCTTTTCCTCTATGGCACAGGATAAAATAGGTCATTCCTGGGCGCTGTACCGCATTTTACATGAAGAGCTGGGAGGGGAAGACCCTGATCAGTTTGCATTTATGCGCAGTGAAAAGGAATTCAAATGTTGTCATCTTACAGAAATGCCTATAGGTTCTTACGACTTCAGCCTGATGCGTCATTTTCTGTTTGATCATGCAGAAACAGTACGCTACAACAGTATGTTGCAAAGCAGTTTCTTACCATTGCAACAGCTGGCCAGGAAAGTAAGAGGAGAGCTGAAGTACCACACACTGCATGCGGATGCATGGATCATACAGCTTTGCAGGGCAGGAGAAGAGAGTTACCTGAAAATGCAGACGGCATTGGATAATTGCTTCCAGCTGGCCTGTGGTATTTTCGAGGCAGGACCGGATGATAAGCTGCTGGCGGATGAAAAAGTATATCCTGGGGAAGAAGCCCTGTACGGGCAATGGATAGAAAATATTTACCCGGTGCTGGTAAAGGCATCACTGAATGTACCCGAAAGAAAGGAACCTGTGTATGGCGGCCGCTACGGCAAACATACTGCATACCTGCAACCATTACTGAATGAAATGGGAGAAGTATTCAGGCTTAATCCTGAAGCTACCTGGTAGAAAGAAGAATACATGGACAGCACGATTACAATACAAGCAGTTTATACATCCCTGGAACAGGTAATGGACCCGGAGATACCAGTATTAAATGTACTGGAACTGGGAATGATTACGGATGTGATCATAGAAGATGAATACCTGCTGATAAAAATGATCCCCACTTTTGCTGCCTGTCCGGCAGTGGAAGTGATAAAGACAAATATCAGGACTACACTGGAAAAGGATCTGCAGGTACCTGTAAAGGTATCTGTAGATAAAGAAGTACAGTGGAACAGTAACCGGTTAACTGCCGTAGCCAAAGAAAAGCTGCGAAACTTTGGAATAGCTCCCCCGCAGAAACATGACGGAGATGTGGAGATAGATATGATGATACATACAAACTGCCCGCATTGTGGTAGTGAGAATACGTACCTGCGCTCCCCGTTCGGTTCCACACTCTGCCGTGCTATTCATTTCTGTAAACATTGCGGGATGATGTTCGAGCAATTTAAGCCTCTCTCGTAACGCATTATTGTTTACTTTCACGCTCAAAAAAAGCAGGGGCATGAAGATAGGCTTGTACTTTGGGTCCTTTAATCCTATACATACCGGACATCTCATTATTGCCAATTACGTGGCATACAATACAGACCTGGACAAAGTATGGCTGGTGGTATCACCACATAACCCATTAAAACCATCCGGATCATTACTGAATGAACATAACCGTCTTCACCTGGTAGAACTGGGTGTAATGGGAGAGCCCAGGCTAAGGGCCAGTAATATTGAATTTACATTACCACGGCCATCTTATACCATTGATACACTCACGTATCTGTCAGAGAAATTTCCTACACAGGAATTCACGGTGATCATGGGAAGCGATAGTTTCCAGAACATTACCCGCTGGAAGAATTATGAGCAATTAATAAAGCATTATCCCATCTACATATACGAACGTCCCGGACATGAAGTGAAGGATACTTACGGAGCAAAGGTAGAGATCCTGAAAGCACCACTGCTGGACATTTCTGCTACCAGCATCAGGCAATGGGTAAAGGAGGGAAAATCTATCCGTTACCTGGTACCTGATAATGTGGCCGCGTATATTGCAGAGAACAATTACTATAAATAACCTATCGTTTAACCAGTACTTCCCTTTTCTTGGTAAGGTACTCATTGGCATATATTTCCAGTAACAGGATGAACATGGAAATTAGCAATGGCCCGAATATAAGACCAATGAAACCAAAGAGGTTTACTCCTATCAGCACACCAAATACAGTAATGAGGGGATGAACATCGCCGATCTTCTGTGCCAGCATAAAACGGGAGATATTATCCGAAGTACCGACTATTGCAAAACCATAGATCAGAATACCGATTCCCTGCCAGGTATTTCCGGCAGCGATCAGATAAACACCCATAGGAACATATACCGCTGCGGCTCCCACTACTGGCAACATGGCGGTGAAACAGGTAACAGCGAACCAGAAAAAAGGTTGAGGTACACTGAAAATAAAATACCCTATCAACGATACAATGCCTTGAATAACAGCAATAAGTGGGATACCAACTGCATTGGCGATCACCAGTTTGCGAAATTCATTACCCAGTCGGAGTACATTTTCATCTTTCAGAGGAATATATTCGTAGAGGCGTGCTTCCAGTTCCCGGCCGTTCACCAGCATGAAATAGAGGATAAAATATAGTATAGCAATGGTAGTTAAGGTGTTAAATGTAGCGCCCAGTAATGCAGGTAAAACGGTAGTAAGATATTCCTGCAGCTTTTGCAGGCGTACCTGTGAAAGAAGATCTATTTTAGTAGAGGTGTAGATGCGGTAATTTGCAGCGCGGATGCTGTTCATCATTTCCGAGGAATGTGATATCGCATAGACTATTTTATCAGTCAGCATATTGATCATCAAACCAAAAGGAAGTAAGATAATGATGAACGACAGGAGCATAAGTGTTGCTGCTGCAAGGCTTTTATTCCAGTTACGTTCTTCTACCAGCCGGAACATGTACTTGCGGGCAATGATATAAAGCGTTATGGCCCCAAGAAATCCGGGAAAAAAGGTGTACAGTTCTGAAAAGAGAAGTGCAGCCAGTAGTATAATCAGTAATAAAAAGCTGATTTGTTTGAGGCGCTGATTGTCGATTACACTCATTAGGTTAATGTTAATATGTCAGTTGATATTTATAATCTTGCAAAAAAGATACCGTTCACTGCAATTTAACAGGTTCATTTTATCATCTGGCGATTATTGGAATAGTGTTTGTATCTGTATCATACCGAATCACGGTAATAAATGTTAATCTTTAAAAACTAATATTATGGCAAGCAACAGTTCAAAAGCAGTTGTATCATTTATTGTTGGAGCTGCAGTGGGTGTAGCAGTAGGTTATTTCCTGAACTCTGATAAAAAGGACGAATGGGTTGACAAACTGAAATTTCAGGCAGACAAATTAAAAGACAAGTTCAACAAGAAGAAAGAGCAATATGAGGACGCTCTTGAAAATGAGCTGGCTTAATCCCTTATTGCACTAAAAACATTTGCATGGAAGATAATTTCAGCAATTATTTCAATCAGACAGGCAAGGTTGCCAAAGAATATTTGGAAACCCGCCTGGACCTGATTAAGCTCCAGGCAGCAGGAAAGCTATCCAATGCGTTAGGACTATTTTTCTCTTTGATCTTAGCTTTCCTGTTGTTCTTTTTTGTCGTTGTTTTCCTTGGTATGGTCGTAGGTTTCTGGATCGGTGAAATGACTCACAGTTATACAATAGGGTTTTCCTGCTCTGCAGGATTATTTGTGTTTCTGCTGGCCATCATTCTATTGTTCCGTAAATCCCTTATACAAAGGCCTTTATCTAACATGCTTGTTACAGAATTGCTGAGTGAAATGAACGCTGGTGAGGATGAAGAGGTATTAAGCAAAAAAGAGGAAGAAGAAGAGGCATACGAACAACTTTAATACATTACAAGAAAATGATAAACCTTTACACATGCCTAAGGTGAAAGTCACCTCTACAGAATTACTGCAGAAGGAAATAGCCCGTCTTAAAAAACGCACACGTAATCTTGAAGTGGAATTAGGGGATCGCGTTGAGTTCTTCAAGGGCAATTACAAAAAAATGGCACTGAACACTGTAATACCTGGTAGCGCTAAACATAGCGGCTGGATTGGTATGGCAGGGCGCATTGCCAAAATTGCATGGGAAAGCGGTAAATTCAAATCGTTTGCTACCAGTTCTATTATGACGGTACTTGAATTTGCGGGTGTAAGAATGGGTATCAACCTGTTTGATAAATACCGTAAAGGCCGTAGTAAAAAGAAGAAGGCAAAAGCAGCCGCGGAAACAGAAGAAGATTAGCCCCAGACTTTTGTTCCTTCACTACAGTTAGCACAAATATCTATATTCTTCCGTCCCTCTTTTAACTGGGTGCGGAATTTTACGTATTGGTCGTTGTGCCATAGTTCCTTAAAGGATTGTTTCTTGAGATCTCCCAGTTTATGCTGTGCATCTTTATCAAAGCAGCAGGGAACTACCAACCCGTCGAACGTAATTACAGGGGCATGTGATAGTCTCCAGCAATGGTTTCCCATTTTATTTTTGATCTTATAGGTACCGTCTTCCTTTTTTTGATAACGGCTATATTTATCGATGGTAGGAATAAGGCGGTTGCCTTCTTCATAATCGTATACCTGCGCCGTTTTGAAACGTACCTGGTCTACACCAATTTCTTTCGCCAGTACTTTAATATCTTCTATCTGGTGTTCGTTCGGTTTCACTACCAGGAACTGGAAGAATACGAACGGCGTTTTTGAATTCAGCTCTTTTTTCCACTTCACGATATTCCTGGCACCCTGTATTACTTTCTCGAGGTTACCGCCTATACGATATTGTGTATACACATCCTGAGTAGTACCATCAATCGAAATAATCAATCTGTCTAATCCGCTTTCCACTGTTTTTCGTGCATTCTCATCTGTCAGATAATGTGCGTTGGTAGAAGTTGCGGTATAGATGCCTTTGTTATGGGCGTATTTTACCATATCCAGGAAACTTGGGTTCAGGTATGGTTCTCCCTGGAAGTAGAAAATGAGATATAAAAGGTCTTTGGATATTTCGTCTATCGTTTTCTTAAAGAGGTCCTGTTGCAGCATGCCGGTAGGCCGGGTAAAAGCCCGTAGTCCGCTTGGGCATTCCGGGCAACGCAGGTTGCAGGATGTGGTCGGTTCAAATGATACGGAAATAGGATAACCCCATTGAGTGGGTTTATTGAACCATTTGCTTACGAAGTAGCCACTGAGTACTTTGCCGGCGTTCCAGGCACGGCGCAGGGTAAACTTGGAGAAAAGGTTCAGTGTATCGTTCAAATTAAAATCCGGCATATTCACAATACTTGTTGTTGTAAAAATAAGATAACTATAGCGGTTATGTGTAATTAATATTATACTTGCTGTAAAATTGCGGAGGCAGGGGAAGTGTTCAGGCCTATATAGAAAAGCGAAATGCGGAATAAAAAGAAAGTAGCAAAAGTTAGGGTCCGGAAAGCATGGCGTCTGCCGTTTATCCTGGTGGTTCTCATGTGTTTAACTGTTGGCGCCTGGTACTGGTGGCAACAGAGGGATTCAATTAACTTTGTGCGGTATGAGGAGTTTGGAATAGATATGCCTGTAAATTACTCCATGCATGGTATTGATGTATCCAAGTTTCAGAAGAATATTAACTGGTCTGCCGTAGAGCAGATGCAGGTAGATAATATTCATATTTCATTTGCATTTATAAAAGCAACAGAAGGAATTACCCGGCAGGATGCGGCTTTTCGTCAGAACTGGCAGAAAGCCAAAAAGGCAGGGATTATCAGGGGGGCCTATCATTTCTTTTATTCTACCCGCGACCCTTTAAAGCAGGCCATCAATTTTCAGAATGTAGTACAGCTGGAATCAGGAGATCTTCCTCCTGTACTGGATATAGAGGTTAATAATAACCAACCGGCCGCAGTAATAAGGAGTACGGCCAGGATCTGGCTGGAGGAGATGGAGAAGGCATATGGTGTAAAACCTATCATTTATACGAATGTCCATTTCTATGAGACTTACCTGGGAGACGAATTTGACAGTTATCCACTTTGGATAGCCCATTACTATCAGGAAGAGCGGCCATCTGCCAGTCGTAAATGGACTTTCTGGCAACATAATGATATGGGGCGTGTAAATGGGATTACGTCTACTGTAGATTTTAATGTTTTCAGCGGGGATAGTCTTGCCCTCAGAAACTTATGCATACCTTAGGAACATGGAATCACCTGAACAACATGACCAAAAGGAACCATTCGATATGGGGATCGTGGCATATTTTGTCAGGATCATGCGTACGTTATTCATTGGTTTTTTCTGGATGATGATCAATGTATTCTTTGGGTTATATCTGGGCTTTGCTGTTCCGGAGGAATCTACTCCGGGGAGGATGATCTTTTTCTACAGCTGGTTTGTGATAAGTCTTGCCGGATATCTGTACCTGGTATACCGGTTATGGAGAAAGAAAGCCCCGGTACAGGATAATTACAAATAAAATAGCCAACCACGACTTGTACAGGTCGTAATTGGCCATTTTCCATAAAAACTTTATTACAGCAGTGATTGCTGAAGATAACATTGTTGCATCCCTTTAATAATACGGGCAACATCTTCCTGCGGTTTGCCTATTTTTCTCTCTAGTCGCATAAACAGTTCTAATTCTTTACCACGTTCAAAAATCAGATCTTCATCTGAAAGTTGTGTGAAGCGCTGCTTCAACAGTGGCTTTAGTACGGACCACTGATATCCACTGATGTTCATAGACTATTTATATGTTATTCAATCGGTTATCCCCGGTTATTACGCAGCGTTAACATCACGGCTGGATGTTATATAGCTCAACATCTATGCCATCAGGCAGCAGGGGAAACCCTGGTCAATGCCTATACGAAAGTTGTTGAAACCCTGTGTGGTAAAGGGATTGTACAGAAATGGGTTTAGCAACAGAACTTGAAAAAGGCATAAAACGCCATAAATAAGAATATAAATAAAAAAATGCAATCTATTGCATCTGCCTCTGCCGGGGTCTCTTGTGGAGCATGCTGCGCAGGAAAAACAACATTTTGTTGGGCAATCTGTGGAACCTGTTACTCATTAATCTTATGTAATGTACTATTGACAAGCATTTCAGGCATGGAATAAACTTTGCAAAGTATATTGAAACGGAAAGATATGCTACACGATAAATCATCCGGTAAGCATAAGAAGAAACCGGAAGAATATAAGCCGGATGTGCAGAAACCGGTAGAGATACTAAAGACAAGTAAAGCCGATAATAATCGTAACCCGCTCCATGGAGATCTTTCCGAAAAACCGGAAGATGAAAATAAAGTGGTACGCGATCAGGATAAAAATTCAAAAGATTAAAGACATTACCATATATAATGAGTAACCCCCAATGTTATTTGTAATGTTCTTCTTTAATGTTGTGGTGTATAGCAGGCCGTCCCATTCATGGGATGGTTTTCTTTTTTAGCTGCTATGATCGGCTATAATTTTCCAGGCGTCTTTGATCCTTTTGATGATCAGGGTAAAATGACCTTCCAGATCTCCCGCAGTACGTTGCAGATGCCATTTCCCCACTACAAAATATACTTCTGATGATAATGGTCTGATCTCCAATAAATTAAAATTCAATTTACCCATAGCCGATGTATCCGGATAGGATTGCTTATACCGGTCCAGTGTTTTCTGCCAGCCATAAGTAGGCCCATGTTTGCCAATAAATACGAGAGAATCTGATTGCCAGTAGGTTTGCATGAAAGCTTCGAGGTTGCCCTGGTTCCAGCCCCGGGTCTGTTGCTGTAGCAATGCCTTAATTGCCGTTTCCGGCTGTTGTGCCCGTAGGACGGTAACCGGTGCTATCAACAGGATAAGGTACAATACAAAACGCATGTTAATTTTTTAGTAAAAGATAAACAGTTTTTGCGATGTAAGGCAACATGATTATACTACCTTTGCAAAAATCTACAACTTATGCCCGGATATGAATTTTTTGGACCGGAAGAACGCAAAGAGATAAATGATGTGCTGGATACCGGCATTTTTATGCGCTATGGGTTCGACGGCCCTCGTAAAGGCATCTGGAAAGCAAAGGAACTGGAACAAGCCATTTCCCAAAAGCTGAATGTTGCCCATACGCACCTTGTGTCCAGCGGTACTGCTGCCCTTACAACCGTTATGGCTGCATTGGGAATTGGTGCCGGAGATGAGGTGATCATGCCTACATTTACCTTTGTGGCCAGTTTTGAATGTATCTTCTCTGTTGGTGCCACTCCGGTACTGGTGGATGTAGATGATACACTGACCCTGGACCCTAAAGCGGTAGAAGCTGCCATTACTCCGCGTACCAAAGCTGTTATGCCCGTTCATATGTGCGGTGCTATGGCAGACATGGATGCATTGAAAGCGATCTGCGAAAAATACAAACTGATATTATTAGAAGACGCTTGTCAGTCATTCGGCGCTTCCTATAAAGGCAAAGCGTTGGGAACTATCGGCCATGCCGGTGCTTTCTCTTTCGACTTTGTAAAAACGATCACCTGCGCTGAAGGGGGTGGTATCGTTACCAACGACGAGGAAACGTACATTAAATGTGATGCTTATGCGGATCATGGACATGATCACCTTGGTGTAGACCGTGGTGCCGACCTTCACCCGTATGTTGGTTACAACTACCGTATCTCCGAACTACATGCTGCAGTTGGTCTCGCACAGGTTCGCAAGCTGGATACCTTCCTGGAAATACAGCGCAAAACAAAGAAGATCTTCAAAGATGCATTGTCTGCCATACCAGAAGTGAGCTTCCGCCGTTTGCCGGACGCTTCCGGTGATAGCGCCACTTTCCTTGGCTTCTTCCTGCCGGAAGAAAGTCAGGCAAGAGCTGCTGCTGCTGCCATGAAAGCTGCCGGCCTGGCCGCTTTTTACTGGTTTGATAACAACTGGCATTATATCCGCAACTGGGAGCACTTTAAACAAAGCTCCGTAATGAGCCGTTTTGCTCCCGGATTACAACAAGCAATGGAATTGTATAAAGTGAAACAATTCCCTGTTTCAGATGCACTGATGAGCCGTTGTATCTGTACCCCTATTAACCTGGGGTGGAATGAAGAAGAAGTGAAACAACGTGCAGAGAAACTGGTGAATGCAGTAAAGAGCGCTTTATAATCAATTCATGAAGAAAATAGCCTTGATTCCTGCCCGTTATGGTGCTACCCGGTTTCCGGGTAAACTAATGGCGAAACTGGGGAATAAATCAGTGATACTGCGTACATATGAAAGCACCGTGAACACCGGTGTATTTGATGAGGTGATGGTGGTATGTGACAGTGAGATCATTTACAACGAGATTGTTAATAATGGTGGTAACGCCGTTATGAGCAAAAAAGAACACGAGTGTGGAACAGACCGTATCGCAGAGGCCATCGCCGACAGAACAGATATCGACATCGTAGTGAATGTACAGGGAGATGAACCTTTTACGCAAAAGGAGCCCCTGGAAAAACTGCTGCAGGTATTTGAAGGTGAAGCTGGTAAAAAAGTACAGGTTGCCTCCCTCATGCAGGAGCTGAAAGACTGGAAAGCCATTGAAGACCCAAACTACGTGAAGGTGGCCGTGGACAAACAGTCTAATGCACTTTTCTTTTCCCGTTCAGTAATACCTTATCCCCGTGATAAAGCGGTGCAAACAGTTTACTACGAACATATTGGTATTTATGCTTTCCGCAGACAAACCTTACTGGACTTTACCCAAATGCCGGTAAGTCCGCTGGAAGCTGCGGAAAAGATAGAATGTTTACGTTATCTGGAAAATGGTATTCCGTTGAAGATGGTGGTAACAGAATATATGGGGGTAGAAATAGATACACCGGAAGATCTGCTGAAAGCTGAAAAATTACTATAAACTTAATTGGCTAAGATGAAATTCAGGAACTTTAAAATGGTCGACTATGTGGTATTTGGCCGCGGAGCATTTGACCAGTTAGACGAGATATTGGAACCGCAACGCAAAGGTGATGCGCCCATGATATTTTTTGTAGATCATTTTTTCCAGGATAAACCTGCTTTTTCTGCCCGTATACCGGTAAGAGGAAAAGATAAGATCGTGTTCATTGATGTTACTGACGAGCCGAAGACGAAATATGTGGATAAAGTACGTGATGAGCTGAAGGCTGAATTTGGTGAAGTGAGCGGTATCATTGGTATCGGCGGCGGTTCTGTAATGGATATGGCGAAAGCGGTTGCGCTGATGATGACTAACCCCGGTTCTTCAGCAGACTATCAGGGTTGGGACCTTGTAAAGTTCCCGGGTGTATACAAGGCAGGTATTCCTACCATTTCCGGTACGGGCGCTGAAGTAAGCCGTACCTGCGTGTTGACTGGTCCTACCCGTAAGCTGGGAATGAACTCTGACTTTACACCTTTTGACCAGATCGTATTGGATCCTGAACTGATCAAAGGGGTACCAACTAATCAGTTGTTCTACACGGCCATGGACTGTTATATTCACTGTATAGAATCCCTCACAGGTACTTACCTGAATGCTTTCAGCCGTTCTTATGGAGAAGAATCCCTGCGCTTGTGTCAGGAGATTTTCCTGGAGAAAGATAAATGGGATGATGATGCAGATGAGAAACTGATGATGGCGTCTTATGCCGGTGGTATGAGCATCGCTTATTCCCAGGTAGGGGTGGCACATGCGGTGAGTTATGGTCTTGCTTATTTATTAGGTACTAAACATGGTATTGGTAACTGTATCGTATTTGATAAGCTGGAAGAGTTTTATCCTGAAGGGGTAAGAGAATTTAAGCTGATGGTGGAGAAGCATAAGATCGATATTCCTCAGCATATCACAAAAGGACTTACCGATGAGCAGTTTAACATCATGATTGATGTGTCCCTGGGTATGGCCCCGCTGTGGGAGAATGCATTGGGTAAAGATTGGAAAGAGAAAATGACCCGCGAACGTTTACGTGCTTTGTATGAGCAATTATAATCCTCCTGAAATAAGCTGATCGGAAGGTTACTTAAAACGGAGTTGAAAATATTTCCCGGTTATCCCGCAAGAGGTAACCGGGATTTTTTTGAAAGTATTCGTTTCAATCCATTTAAGGTAAACTTTTACTTTACAACTTGTGGCTGGCGATTGGGATAAATGAACAGGAGATAAACGGATGCCAGTAAGGTTACTCCTGCTGTCCAATAGAAAGTTGTGGGAAATAAGTGAGGATCGTTTCTATAGACAAAAACGGATAAATAGGCGCCCAGGCCTATCCCGGCTTCCATCGCAATATACATACTGGCGAGTGCCCTGCCTTTGTACAGCGGATTGCCGAGATCTACAGTCCATGCAGTAACAGCCGGAGAGTTTAACCCGACTGATATGCCATAGATCACAGCCGCTGTTAACATCATGGCCGGCGTAGTGCTAATGGCCAGTATGAAAACAGCGAATGCCATAATGGTAGAAGATAATTTCAGAATGGGCAATCGTCCGTATTTATCAGAGACCTTACCTGCCAGTAAGCGTATACCAATAGAGCTGGCGGTAAAATAAGTATAGAAGAGACCTTTATTATGTATGCCCAGATAACTGCTGAAATCGGGGATAATAGTAAAGAGTACACCGTAGCTGAGATAAGTTAAGAAGGTAATAATTACTGGCGCCAGTACCAATGGTTCAAATAGTTCATTTTTTGAGATTTTCAGTGCGGAGAAACTGAAGGGCTGCTTGTTGGGCAATGTTTCCCTCATTCCTCCTGCCAGTATCACAACAGATAATAGTGCAAATACTGCTGATACCTGGAACATAACCGTAATACCCCAGATAGGAGAGATCGTACCCCCGATAGCGGGGCCGACAGCCATACCGATCGTACTGAACAATCCTACCATCCCCATTGCTTCCGCCCGGCGGTTCGCAGGGACGATGTCTGATACGTAAGCGGCTGTACCAGTAGGTTTGAACCCCGTACTGAAGCCATGGAAGAAACGTAACAGCAGGAAAGCGGCAACACTGCTTACCAGCGGGTATAACAGGCTGCATACTACACAAACAACAGAACCAAAAATCATTACGGGTACACGGCCTACAGTATCTGTCAATTTTCCGCTGAAAGGGCGGGAGAGTCCGGCCATGAGAGTGAAGAGGGCGAGAATATACCCTTTGTACTGTGCCCCGCCCATACTGCTGAGGTAACCTGGTAATTCCGGAAGCAACATATTAAAGCTGGCGGAAAACAGGGCGTTGCTAAGACATAGCATAATGAAGTGGAAGGAATAGATTCTTCCCGACGACTGATCCATGCCACAAAGTTAATTATAAAGGTCAGATGGTCAGTACATTGAAGGTGGGAATTTATGAGTGGGATGAAACACCGTCATGCTGAATCAGGAAGGATCTTTCAGGCAATAAAAAAGCAGTCTTACATTGTAAGACTGCCTTGTAATATTGTAATAAATTAATAATTAGCGTTTTGCGTATTTCACAGCTGCGTACAGGAACATCAGCGCAAACAGGCCAACCATGAAAAAAGTAAGATAATGAAAGAACTTGTCTCCATTTCTGTAAAAATCAGAAACCTCTACATTATTAACTACTGAAAGCAACATAAAAATACGTTTAGTGATCTATCGTGCAAGTTAGCGCATTACTTTTAAAAATCCCAACACATGAATGTTATTAGTATGCACTGAGTTGTTGTATATATTGATGCAGACGCGTTTTGGCGAGAAAATTTTTCTCCAGTGCAGCCGCAAAAGGTACCGGTGTATCCAGGCTTGCGCAGCGCATAACAGGTGCATCCAGCATGTGGAAGCAATGTTCTGCTATCCAGGCGGCAATTTCTCCGCCTAAACCGCCGGTAAGTGTATCCTCATGCAGGATCAGCACTTTGCCGGTTTGTGCAACGGCGGCTTTTATGGCCGGATAGTCCAGTGGTAACAGGGTACGCAGGTCCAGTATGTGCAGGGAGATTTCGGGGTGTTGATGGGCATATTCCTGTGCCCAGTGTACACCACTACCGTAGGTAATAACGCTGAGATCTTCTCCTTCCTGTACCAGTCTTGCCTTACCGATCTCTATGGTGTACCAGTCGTCTTTTACCGGGCCGGATATACTGCGGTATAGTGCTTTATGTTCAAAATAGAGTACAGGGTTGGGGTCTGCAAAGGCTGCGAGCAACAGCCCTTTGGCGTCTTCGGGTGTAGAAGGATATACGACTTTCAGTCCCGGGGTATGCGTAAACCAGGCCTCATTGCTTTGAGAGTGGAATGGGCCGGCACCTACACCTGCTCCTGCGGGGAGGCGGATAACAACGTCAGCGGCCTGTCCCCAGCGATAATGGATTTTGGCAAGGTTATTCACGATCTGGTTGAAGCCACAGGTGACGAAGTCTGCGAACTGCATTTCGACCATGCTTTTGAATCCTTTTATGGAAAGGCCCAGCGCGGCTCCTATAATAGCGCTTTCGCAAAGAGGGGTATTACGCACCCGGCTTTTACCGAATTGCTCCAGGAAACCCTCTGTTATTTTAAAGGCCCCGCCGTATTCGGCAATATCCTGCCCCATCAGAACGAGGTTGGGGTATTTTTCCATCGCCAGATGCAGGGCGTCTGAGATGGCGTTGATAAAGCGTTTGTCCGTTGTTTTTACCGGAAGCGTGCTATCAGAGGCGATCTCAGTTTGTTCTTTATTCTCTGACCCGGCGTCTTCATTTGAAGGATGCGTGCTATCTGACACTACATCAATCTGATTCGTCCGTACGGCATACACATCCCCTAACTCCGTAGTTGTATCTGCATGCATCTCCGTTTCTTTCAGCGCCACTGTAATGTCTGCGTCTATCTGATGCTTCAGTGTTTCGTGGGTGTTGGTGATCAGCTCCGGAGTCAGCAGCTCCAGGTATTTCAGGAAGTCTTCGAAGTGTTGTATCGGGTCTTGCAAGGCCCATTCTTCAAAGAGGGCAGGGGGAACATACTTAGTACCGCTGGCTTCCTCATGCCCGCGCATGCGAAAGGTAACGGCTTCTATCAGGACGGGTTGCTGCTCCTGTAGTGCGTGTCGTTTGGCTTCCCTCACAGCGTGATATACTTCCAGCAGGTTATTGCCATCGATGCGCATGCCCCGCATTCCGTATCCTACTGCCCGCTGAACAAGCTGTTCACAGCGGTATTGTTCTTCTACAGGTGTGCTTAGGCCGTAGCCGTTATTCTCTACCAGGAAGATCACCGGGAGGTCCCATACAGCCGCCACATTCAGCGCTTCGTGGAATTCCCCTTCGCTGGTGCCGCCTTCGCCGGTAAAAGCAAGAGATACTTTGTTTTCTCCTTTCAGTTTATGAGCAAGTGCAAGACCATCAGCCACGGAAAGCTGTGGTCCCAGGTGGGAGATCATACCACAGATATGATGGGTCTGACTCCCAAAATGAAAAGAACGTTCCCGTCCTTTGCTGAAGCCCTGAGGGCTTCCCTGCCATTGATGGAAAAGCTGCTGCAGGGACATCTTGCGGGTCGTGAATACCCCCAGGTTACGATGCAGGGGTAATATCCATTCATCCTCATCCAGGGCTAACGTAGCCCCAACAGCAATGGCTTCCTGGCCAATGCCGGAAAACCATTTACTTATCCTGCCCTGGCGTAGCAGTAAGAGCATTTTCTCTTCTACCAGCCGCGGATATAGCAGTGCGTTATAAAAACTCAGTAATTGTTCGTCACTGATATGTGTGCGGTCAAAGTACATGGGGCTTAGTCATTATCACTACTACCTGCAATGCTGTTCATGATACCACTGACGATGGTTAATACAAGGCTGAACAGAAGCGCCCACCAGAAGCCATCAACTTTAAACCCGTCTACCAGTTTTGATGCCAGCAGAATGATAATAGCATTGATTACCAGCAGGAAAAGACCCAGGGTAATAATAGTAACGGGTAGTGTAAATATGATCAGTATCGGTTTTACCAGCAGGTTAAGCAATGATAGTACTACGGCCAGTATAAGGGCTGTAACAAAATCCTTTAGTCTTACACCTGGTAATAAATATGCGGTAACCATTGCGGCCAGAGCCGTTACCAGCAAGCGGAGTAGAAGTTTCATGGCAACAAATTTAAGGGGAAGGTAACGATTTGAAATAAGAAAAGCTTTTGCTGTTTTTATCTGCAAAAGCTCTTCTTTTATATAACCTTATAAACTTAAAAAAAGTTCGTTTTCTGTAAAGTTAAATCCAATGTGGTCATAACTAAACAACATTGAACTCAAATCCTACAGGAAGTCATCGCTTTCCCTATATGCTTTTATCAGTGCCAGTTCTCCTTCTTTTCCCGGCTTCGCATTCCCATGCTCCATACCCAGTACACCTGTAAACCCTTTTGTATGCAGGTGTTTGAATATGTTCTTATAATTGATCTCGCCGGAAGTAGGCTCTTTTCTTCCCGGATTATCCCCGATCTGGACATAGGCGATTTCGCTCCAGCAAAGATCTATGTTAGGGATCAGGTTACCGGTATTACGCTGCATGTGGTAAATGTCATACAGTATTTTAACACTGGGGCTATTGACAGCTTTGCACACCATATAAGTCTGCTCCGCAGTACGTAGAAAGAGATCGGGGTTGTCACTGAGTGGTTCCAGTACCATCACCAGTCCGGATGGTTCCAGGATAGGTGCTGCTAGTCGCAGGGCCTCGATAACATTTGCTGTTTGAATACCAATAGGAAGATTACGTTCAAAGTAACCAGGAACGAAAGTGGCCCATTTCGCATTCACCCTTTTTGCCGTTTCAAGAGATTTACGACAAACTTTTACAAAGTTATCCTTGAACTCCTGTTTACCTGTTGTAAGGGATGTTTTCCAGTTATCGCCGCCATCAATTACGAACACGCCCATGTGCATACCCAGCTTGGCCAGCAGGTTACCAATCTTTTCCTGTTCAGCTACATCCCGGTTCATCATCCCATTATCTTCAAAGGCACGGAAACCCTGATCATACATAAATTTGATCTGATCCAGTACATTTTCGCCGGCACTGTTCTTAAACATACCATCGTGCGGGGCATAGTTCATATTGAATACCTTCCCGTCTGCAGACGTGCGGGAGGCTGCTGCGGTAACACTACTAAAGGCCAGTGTAGAAAGACCTGCGAGGGAACCCTGTTGAAGGAATTGTCTTCTTTCCATAACGTTAACAAGTTGAATTCTAAAAATAGCAGGTTTTAAGCGTAAATGCAATACAGTGCATTTTTTTGCCAATGTTTAAACATTCATGTAAAAAACGTTGCATCCCTGAGATGGATTTAATAAATTGACCTGTATTAATGAATGTTATGAAAAACAGACTTTTGGCGCTGTCGCTGGGAAGCATGCTTACAGGTGCAGCTTTCGCGCAGAACGCTCCATTTACGGCCTATGATGAGAAGTTGCCAGGCACGGATTTAACCTTTAAAATGATGCCCATACCCGCCGGAGAATTTTCCTTCGGTAGCCCGGCAGGAGAAAAGGGCAGAGGGGAAGATGAAGGACCACAGAAGAAAGTAAAGATTGCTGCTTTCTGGATGGGGGCCCATGAAGTGACATTTGATGAATATGATATTTATGCAGATGCTGAAAAGGACAAAACACCTGTTCCTGATGGAATGACGCGCCCAAGCCCTCCGTACATAGATCTTACCCTGGGCATGGGTAAACTGGGCGGATTCCCCGCCAACAGTATGAGCCAGTACGGTGCATTGATGTACTGCCGCTGGTTATATGCAAAAACCGGCGTCTTTTACCGCCTGCCGACAGAAGCTGAATGGGAATACGCCTGCAGGGCAGGAGCAACTACCGCTTATCCTTTTGGTAATGATGCAGCACAGTTGAAAGACTATGCCTGGTTCGCCGCCAACAGTGAGAATAAATACCATAAAGTAGGAGGGCTTCGCCCTAACGCCTGGGGCCTGTACGATATGCTGGGAAATGTAGCAGAATGGACGCTCGATCAATACGACCCTGCATTCCTGGCACAGGCAGCAGATACAGATCCATGGAATAAACCAACCGCCAGAACACCACGTACCGTAAAAGGCGGTAACTATCAGGATGATGCTACGCACCTGCGGAGTGCCAGTCGCCTGAAATCAAATACAGACTGGAACCGGAGAGATCCCCAGATCCCCAAGAGCAAATGGTGGAATGCAGATGCACCATTTATAGGATTCAGGATCGTAAGACCCGTAAAGCAACCCACTAAAGAAGAAGCAGAACAGTTTTTTGCAGACGTAGTAGATAAATATCTGGGTTCCCGATAGAATAAAAATGTTACAGGTATATCATTCCCCTATAATTAACAATTATTAAAAACTATCTATCATGCAAGAAGAACAACAAGAATTCCACGCAGGCAGGCGTGATTTTGTAAAACAATCGTCTATGTTGGCAGGCGGTCTGTTAGCAATGCCTGTTTTATCTAAGGCCAACTTCTTTTCAGGTGCAGGTGATGTAATTAAAATAGCGTTGATAGGTTGCGGTGGCCGAGGTACCGGCGCGGCTGTTCAGGCATTAAGAACTAAACAGAATGTACAGCTGGTGGCTATGGCAGATGCCTTTGCAGACAGGCTGAATGACAGTTACAATAATATTAAAGAGGAGCTGGGTGAGAATGCCAGCCGTTTAAATGTTAAAGAAGAACACAAGTTCACCGGCTTTGATGCTTATCAGAAAGCGATAGCGCTGGCGGATGTAGTCATTCTTGCTACTCCTCCGGGTTTCCGCCCTATTCACTTCGAAGAGGCTGTGAAACAGGGGAAACATATTTTCATGGAGAAACCAGTGGCTACAGACCCTGCCGGTATTAAAAGAGTACTGGACGCCGCAGAGATAGCGAAGTCTAAAAAACTGAATGTAGTGGTTGGTTTACAACGCCGCTACCAGACTTCCTACCGTGAACTATTCAAGCGTTTTAATGATGGTATTATCGGTGATCTGTTGTCTATAAATGTATGGTGGAACCAGGGCGCATTGTGGATAAGACCGAGACAGCCGCAGTATACGGAAATGGAGTACCAGATGCGTAACTGGTATTACTTTAACTGGTTGTGCGGAGATCATATCGTAGAGCAGCATATTCACAATATCGATGTGGGTAACTGGTTCATGAAAGATTACCCGGTAACTGCATATGGTATGGGAGGCCGTACCGTGCGTACAGGTAAAGACACCGGAGAGATCTACGATCACCATGCAGTGGAGTATCGTTACGGAAATGGTGTTATCATGAACAGCGAATGCCGTCACTGGAAAGATAGCGCCAGCCGTGTGGATGAAGAACTGACAGGAACAAAAGGACGTATTATCTGCGACAGGGGTCTGATACAGGACCATAAAGGAAAAGTGCTGTTCCAGTTTGATAAGAAAACAGAGAACCAGCCTTACCAGAATGAACATGATGAACTGTTTGCTGCGATTGCAAAAGGAGAATATAAATTCTGGGATGCTGAAAGGGGGGCCAAAACGACCCTCACTGCTATCATCGGTCGTTTGGCTACTTATTCCGGAGAAGTGATTCCTTTTGATAAAGCACTTAACTCTGGTCTTAACCTGCAACCGGCAACATATGCGTTCGACGCGAAGCCTCCGGTAATACCGGATGCGGATGGTTTTTATCCATTTGCAAAACCAGGTGTAACCCGGTACTTTAGCTAAGAGATTAGTAAACGGGCTGATACGTCATCAGCCCGTTTTTTTTAAAAGAAAGAAGAGTTTATGAAAAGAGTCATGTTGTGTTGCCTGTTGTTTTGTTTGCAAAACATTGTGTATGCTCAGTATAATGAGATAAAGAAATGGGCAGCGAATGGGTTACTTAAAACAACTGCTTTACGACAGGCACATACCGGTATCTGTATATATGAACCGGCTACAGGAAAATACTGGTACAGCTATCAGGACGACCGCTATTTTACACCGGCATCCAACACGAAGATATTCACACTGTACACGGGCTTACGTTATCTCGGAGATTCTCTTCCGGCAGTCCGTTATCTTAATACAGATTCTGTTTTATATGTAAAAGGCACAGGAGATCCTTCTTTCCTGCATCCGGATTATTCCCTGCAACGGGTATTGGAATTATTGCAAACTTCTAAACGTATCGCGGTAGTTCCCACTGTAAACGAGAATAAACGTTTCGGACCGGGATGGGCATGGAATGATTATGCAGATTATTATCAGTCTGAATTAAACGACTGGCCAATGTATGGGAATGTGGTACATATCAGGCATCATGAAGATAGCAGTCTGATGATACCAAAGCTATTCGGCTTCTCTTACAAAAATGATGATACACTAAAAGAATTACTGGCAGAAAGGGATGAACGCAGTAATCAGTTTTCTTTGACATTTAACAGTCATGATAAAAGCCTGCAGGAGGCAGAAGTTCCTTTTATTGTAGGAACTACACAGGATCTTGCAAAAAGACTGGAAGATACATTACACCGGCCTGTAGCTGTTTCGGATAAAACAGGCAGGTTTACTATGTTAAATGGTATTCCGGCAGACTCTCTTTTTACTCCCATGATGCACCGCAGTGATAACTTTTTTGCGGAGCAGACATTGATGATGTGTGCAGCCCGTTTGTGGGATACGATCAGTACAAACCGTATGATTGATTACATGCTGCGTACCTACTTATCTAATTTACCGGATACCCCTCACTGGGTGGATGGCTCCGGGCTTTCCCGCTATAATCTTTTTACTCCCAGGGATTTTGTAAGTGTGCTGACAGATATGTACAAGACATATGATCACGAAAGGCTGTATAGCATATTCCCCACAGGAGGAAAAGGAACCCTGAAAAATTATTATAAAGGGCTTTCCGTACACGCTAAAACAGGGACCTTATCCGGTTGTGTAGCGTTGAGTGGGTACCTTATTACCAGGAAGAAGAAAACATTAGTCTTTAGTGTGTTGGTAAATAATCATAACAACAGCGCAAGTAACGTAAGAAGGGCAGTAGAAAGTTTCCTTACACAGATATCGGAACACTACTAATTCAGGATCTGCATATATAATCGAAAGTGCTTCAACAGATCGATCAACCCAATATCGCTATGGTTTGCATACTACCAGGGATGGTGTAATGGTTCCGTTATTTGCTTTGAGCGTGGTGATGGTGTTGATATGGGTGGCGGTATCCATTGCAGAGAAAGTAACATTTGCGGCGGATGCATTGCATCGCATGAATGTCATTTTAAAATACCCTTTGTTGATATCAGTGGCATAACTTAATCCATCTACCAGGATATTTATTTTGCCCATTACCGGTTGATCTGAACAATTATTGGCGATACCATCTATCATCAGCGTACTGCTACCGGGTAACGGAACCGTAAAAGGTTCTATTGTTGCATCAGTAGAGTAAGGTCCTATTTCCTGATGATAAAAGATTTGTCCGCAGGGATTAATAAGAGAGAGAATGAGCTGGGAATTGGAGGCCACCTTACCGGTGAACCTGCCGCCCGCATCTGTATAACTGTATACCGGAATGAAATCTATCTTACTTACAATACTCATCTGCATATTGGGGATAGGATGGTTATGCTGGTCCAGGATAGTTGCTTTAAGAGCCACCACATCATAAGGAACCGCAAAATGCCAGAATCCTGTGGATTTTACCATTGCGATATAAGCATTTCCCTGTTTTGATGCAAATCCCTGCTGTTCCCAATAGCCTGAAGCTGTATTAAAAGACCATAAAGCTATTTGCGCCGGCGCACTGCCTTGCAGGGAACCGGGAATATTCATCAGCAAACCTACTGGCAGCTTGCTATCCAGGTGTAATACTTCTCCGTTCTGACCAGTGAAATTCAGGGTTACTATGCCAAATGATTGTAATCCCCTTTGTTTTTTCTTATCATCAATACCACGAAGATCTCCGGGCATCATATCCTCAAAATGTTCACTTTCGGGATTGGTGAATTTAAAGTTGATATCAACGATTCCCTTGTAGGAAGAGTTGTCTTTCATCAGCACACTATTGGGCTGTATGGTCAGTTTACCGCCGGGCAGATCGATATTGCCTCCACTGGCAGCGCTGAAGGTGGCGGCAGCTTCGCGGGGTTGTAAAATGACTTGTACATAATGCAGGCTGTTGGTATTTACGGCCAGTGTACGGATACCATTGAGATACTGATCTTTAGTAATGCTTACCTGCGCCGCATCAGGAAGAACTTTTACCTGTTCCATTAAAAAGTTGCCATTTGCATCGGTAACCGCTGTTTTTCCACCGCATCCAACTATGGCGCCCTGCACAGGTTGTAACTGTTCATTTAATACACGGCCCTGTATACTGGTTAATATCTTATCTGTTTCCCTGGTTGAGGACGCAGATAATTCACTGGAGTTGTTTTTACTACAAGCCCATATTGTTATGACTAATATGGGGAACAGCAGTAACTGCGACAATCTTAACAATTTCATATTTCTCAGGATATGGAGGGGTTAGAGCGATTCTCTATTGTAAATATAGGGGATAAATGATTGATTAACAAAGAAAAAGGGGGCTCAGTATCTGAGCCCCCTTCCATATAAGATGGTTTAAAAACTTACACTCCAAGGCTCCAGCCTTCGCGGTAGGTGCGTTTTACAAACTGGTTAGCATCATCAAAGTTGGTCACTGTCATATTATCTCCATCCCATAGCAGCTTGATGTAGCGTCCGGGATAAGTAGTATGTCCGTCCTTTTCCTTTTTGATATCATAACTCCTGATAGCCAGGTTTGCCATGAGCAGACTTTCAGTAAGCGGTCCTGCAATAGAGAAAGGAGAACTGATCAGTTTATCCTTTGGACTGTTATAGCCGGCAATAGCAGCATTTACCCATTGAACATAGTGTCCTTCAGGTACGCGTTCAATCGTTTTAGCTACAGTTACTTCATTAGTGCGGCTTGTAGGTAGGAGGGTAGGATTCATACCATAAGTACCACACATCATTTTACCTTTTGTACCTATCAGGATAGCGCCGTTACCACCATCACCCATTATTTCATTTGGTCCCAGTTCTTCCGGACGTTCCGGCTGAATACCACCATCCATCCAATGTAAAGTGATCTCTTTTCCGTTCTTACCCTTGAACTTCAGGATTACGTGAGAAGAAGGAGGGCAACTTTCAGGGAAATAGCCACGTTTGAATTCATCTACATATACGCTGCCTACACTGGCTTCTACGGAAGTAGGATAACCAAGTCCCAGGATGCGGAAAGGAGGTTCAATGATATGGCATCCCATATCACCTAAAGCACCGGTACCGTAATCCCACCAGCCACGCCAGTTGAATGGGACCAGTTTTTCGATATAGTCTTTGTAAGGAGCAGTACCCAGCCAGAGGTTCCAGTCGAGTTCCCTGGGAACTTCCGCTTTCATGGAAGACCAGGGAATACCCTGTGGCCATACGGGACGGTCTGTCCAGCAGTATACAGTATGTACATCGCCGATAGTACCAGCGTTGTACCATTCCATCATCTGCCTTACGCCATCTCCGGAAGCACCCTGATTCCCCATCTGGGTAACTACTTTATAACGTTTTGCGGCTGCTGATAACATACGGGCTTCGTAAATATCATGTGTCAGCGGTTTTTGGACATACACGTGTTTGCCCAGCTGCATGGCAGCCATTGCAGCAACAGCATGCTGATGATCGGGAGTGGATACAGTTACAGCATCAAAGTTCTTATGCTCTTTATCCAGCATCTCCCTGAAGTCCTTATAAAATTTTGCCTTGGGGAAACGCTTTACAGAAGTGGCAGCGCGGCGGGTATCCACATCGCAAAGGAAAGCGATGTCTGAAGGACCTTTTGAAATCTCTAAAAGGTCGCTTTCTCCTTTACCACCTACACCGATACCTGCAACACGTAAGCGATCACTTGGCGCAATAAAGCCTTTACCTCCTAATACATGACGTGGAACGATCATAAAGCCGGCGGCGGTTAAGGCCCCGTTTCTTAAGAATGATCTGCGGGAGACATGACTTCCCTGGTTATTTTTTTCCTGGACCATAGTAACAATAAATTTATCGTTTCAATATAAAAGAAAATGAGAGAAAACTATATTATTAAATGATGTACGTACGGGGGGATGGATTAATCCCATGTCATCAGCTTGTTGCGATCTTCTGTCTTCAGGCATTCTGCGAGTGTTTTTTCATCATATGATAAGCCATACTGTTGTAAAACATCTGCAGGAACACCGTCCCATTCATTAGGGGTATTGCCCCGGTAGTCTATGTCTTTGATCCCTATTTTACTGGTGAAGAAACCATTGGCGGTAAGGTCTCTCATCAGGCTAAAGAAAGCCACGCCCTGACTCATTTCCGGCGCTGCTTTTTCCGGGTAGGCAATCTGGTCCAGCAGGGCCAGTTGCTGCTTACTGCTGCAATCAGTAAAGCGGTTGTCATAGAGCCGGGAGCTGTGAAGATCGAGCCAGCGCAATCCGCCACGCATGGGCGTTTTATACTTAGGTATATCTTTTACAATGAACGCTATGAACTCGGGCACTTTAGCGTCTGAAGCACTGCCGGAGTGTTCATCAGCAGGAATAATAATATCTGCCAGTACGGTGATCGTTTTCATTTCTTCCGGCGTAAAGAATTGCTCTTCCTCCAGTTTTACATCCCGCTTTTTTTCGTCTTCAGTTCTGCCGTATACCGGCGTTTTAACGCCGGCACCTACCGGTGGTTTAGTTTTCTTATCATCACTACAGGCGGTCAGAAAGGCACTCACAGATAAAGACCCGACTGCCAGCGCTTTGAGGGTTTCTCTTCTATCCATTGTTAAATATTTTGTTTTTTTAACTCACTCATAATGTACTCAGATGCACGCATAGACAGGGCGAGGATGGTCCAGGTAGGGTTTTTATCTGCCTGGGATACAAAGGATCCGCCATCTACCACGAACAGGTTTTTTACATCATGGGCCTGACTGTATTTATTCAGAACAGATTTTTTAGGATCATTTCCCATACGGGTTGTTCCTACTTCATGAATGATACGGCCGGGGTTTTCCAGTCCGTACATGGTTTCCGGCCCGGGCTTGTTACCTAATGGCACACCGCCCATTTCATGGATCAGCTGTTCGAAAGTATCCTGCATATGTTTTGCCTGTTTGATCTCATGATCGCTCCAGGTATAGTTAAAGCGTAATACGGGAATGCCCCATTTATCAACTACGTTGGGGTCTATTTCACAGTAGTTGTCTTCGCGGGCAATGGACTCACCTCTTCCTGCAAAGCCGATGGTAGCCCCGTAAAAGCGGCGGTAATCGTCTTTAAGGCCGGTGCCATATCCACCGGCGGGTTTCATTTGTCCGTCCCGGCCGGGGTATTTACCGTTCATGCTTTCTATCGCATTTACGAATCCATAGGAAGGCATACGCAGGCCGCCTCCGAATTCCATATGGTAACCACGTGCGAAGTCCAGCTTTTTATTATCGCCCCACCATGGGATATACATGTGCATGCCCCCAACGCCATCTTCGTTATAACGTTTACGGTCCATGAGCTGGGGCAGGAATGCTGCGCGGGAAGAGCCGGTAGAGTCATGCAGGTATTTACCTACTATGCCACTGGCGTTGGCCAGTCCGTTCGGATAACGGGATGACCTGGAGTTCAGCAGCAAACGGGCGGTTTCCCCAGCACTGGCTGCGAGCACTATCACACGTGCCATTACCCTGTATTCTTCCAGATCAATTTTGTCTACATAGGCAACGCCGGTAGCTTTGCCTTCACTGTTGGTAAGGACTTCCCTGGCCATCGCATTATCATAGAGATCTACATGCCCGCTCTTCACAGCAGGGTTTACCAGTACGGAAGAAGAGGAGAAGTCGGCATATACAGCGCAGCCACGTCCGCATTGTGCACAATAGAAACAGGGGCTGCGGTCTTTATTAACAGAGCGGGTCAGCATAGACATCCTTGCTGGTATAACAGGAATGCCCAGATTGGAACCGGCCTTTTTTATTATCAGTTCATGCAATCTTGGTTTGGGAGGAGGCAGGAAAAAACCATCCGGCTCATTGGGCATACCTTCTTTTGTACCGAATACACCGATCATCTTATCTACACGGTCGTAGAATGGCGCTACTTCTTCGTATTCTATTGGCCAGTCATCTCCCAGCCCGTCATAACTTTTGTGTTTAAAATCGCGTGGACTAAAGCGCAGTGAGATTCGTCCCCAGTGATTGGTACGTCCGCCAACCATGCGGGAGCGGAACCAGTCGAATTTTGTCCCTTGCTTTGTAGTGTAAGGTTCCCCTTCAATTTCCCATCCGCCGTAAGCCGCATCAAAATCCCCGAATGGACGGGTGGTACTGGCGCCTCTTCTGGGTGATTCATAAGGCCATTTCAGCTGTGTCATCTGTTCCGGATTAGCAGGGTCGTACTTGGGACCTGCTTCCAGTAACGCAATCTTTAATCCTGCTTCTGATAAGATCTTTGCTGCCATACCGCCGCCAGCCCCGGAACCGACGATGCAAACATCATACACCGGCCCCTTTTGCTTAATTTGGAATGCCATATCGTGGATAATTTAATTGAACTTTAAGTGTCTTTTAAATCTATAAATTATTTTTAAGGGATAAAAGAGAAATAGTAGGAACGGAGACTTTTAACCATTATTTATAAGTTAACTATGGAGGCATCGTATCTCATTGGTGTGGATATCGGAACTAGCAGTACCAAAGTAATAGCTGTGCAAACAAATGGAAAGGTGATGGCGCATCACCAGCAGGATTATCCCACCCAACAGCCTCAACCCGGTTATAGTGAACAGGACCCCGAAGAAATCCTGAAAGCGGTAAAGAGCGGTATACGCAGCGTAGCGCTTTTATTAAAACAGGACCCGCTGGCTATTTCATTCAGCTGTGCGATGCATAGCGTGATGGCAGTAGATAAGGACCATCAGGCGTTAACACCACTTATTATCTGGGCCGATAACCGTAGCCAGGAGATAGCAGACAGGATAAGCGAACGGGAGATGTTATACCGGCAGACCGGCGTACCGGTACATCCCATGTCTCCCCTGTGTAAGATCATCTGGTGGCGGGAGCAGGCGTCTGAGACGTTCAAATCAGCCGCTAAATTTATCGGGATCAAGGAATACATTTTCCATCATTTCTTTGAACGTTATATCACAGACCATTCTATTGCTTCAGCAACCGGATTGTTTAATATTCACGACCTGCAATGGAATACCCTTTCTTTATCACTGGCAGGAATTACAACAGAGCAGTTAGCGGAAGCTGTTCCCAGTGAAAGCATTATAACCGGTTTAATACCAGTGGTAGCAGAAGAGATGGGTATACCGGTGACAACAAAATTTATAGCCGGAGGTAGTGATGGCTGCCTGGCACAATTGGGCAGTAATGCGCTGGATGCCGGACATGCTACCTTAACGATAGGCACGAGTGGCGCGGTGCGGATGGCGATAGACAGACCGGTGACGGATGCATATGGGCGTTTGTTTACTTATGTACTTACACCAGGGTATTTTATTACAGGTGGGGCATCTAATAACGGGGGCGTGCTGGTCCGGTGGTTTCTGGATGCTTTTGTGCAGGCGGTAACCGATAAGAAGATGTCCGTGGATGGGGCCTTGCAACAGGCATTAGCCATTGCTCCCGGGTCTGAAGGCCTGTTGTGTTTACCATATCTGCATGGAGAAAGAGCGCCGGTATGGGATGGACATACCAAGGGGGCCTATATCGGCGTACAGCCACAGCATAATGCCTGGCATTTTATGCGGGCCATGCTGGAAGGAATGGCCTTTGGTCTGTTAAGTATTACAAATGCACTGGAAGAAACAGCGGGAACGATCAATAAGATCTCCGTGAGTGGCGGGTTTACCGCTTCTGCCGAATGGGTACAGTTACTGGCGGATATCTTCCAGCGTCCCATGTATTTGCAAAGAGAAGGGGATGCTTCGGCGATGGGGGCCGTTCTGCTGGGGTTCCAGGCATTGAATATCGTGCCGGATATTGCAGCAGTGCTGCCTGATAAGGTATTTACCCCTGATGCGGCACATGCGCAAACATACCAGGCAGCATATGCAGTTTATAAAAAACTGTATGGCGCTTTGAAAGAGATATTCAGAGAGATATAATCACCCGAACATCTTTGCAAGATCAGACAGTTTAAATGAGATATAAGTATACTTTCCGCCGGGGGAGGAAGTAGGCATTGCACAGGCGAACAACTCGTCAATTACGTTTTGCATCTCTCTTGTTGTCAATGATTTACCGGCAGGGATAGCATTGTTGCGGGCCATGGAACGTACCAGTTGCTCGCGGCGGTTTACTTTCAGGTCATTACTGAAGTTCTTGAACTGCTCCAGTAAGCCTTCTATGCTGGCCTGTTCGTTACCGCTTTGTATATCAGCGGGGGTACCACGTACCACAAAGGTATTGTTCCCGAAAGGTTCCAGGTCGTAGCCCAATACCAGTAAGTCAGGTAACATTTCAGAGATCAGCGCAGCATCTGCCGGCAGGAGAGGCAGGGTCTGCGGGAACAGGTTCTGCTGAACCGGCACAGGACTGTCCAGTAATGCACGCTGGTATCTTTCATAAAGAATGCGTTCATGGGCCGCCTGCTGATCGATCAGGATAAATCCCGATTTTATCTGAGAGAGGATATATCGCTGGTGTACCTGTACCGGTACTTTCTGATCTATGGTAGTATCCTGCCAGCGTTCATCTATAAGAGAAGAAGAAGCCGAAAAGCTACTGGTGCGTGGCGTAGCATCAGGAACAGGCTCTTCATTATAAAGAGGGGAGCTCACAGAAGATCTGCCCGTATCCGCAGCCGGTCTGCTGGTAGAAAAACTATCAGACTTTCCTATATCATACAAATCCTTCCAATGCTTAAGATTGCTGCTGTTATCAATTACATGGGCCTGGTTAGCCTGTGTAAAGGTCTTATATAAGGAGCCACTGGCGGATTGAGTCTGCTGCTGTTCCGTAAATGGTTTGTTGATGGCATCCAGTTGCTGAATACCCGGATCAAGTTCGAAATCCAGGGTAGGCGTAATACTGAATTGTGCCAGTGCGTGCTTTACGGCAGACTGTACAAATGCATACATCACTTTATCATCATCAAACTTTATTTCCTGTTTGGTAGGGTGAACATTGATATCTATATGTTCAGGGTCCAGGTCTATGAACAGGACATATAAAGGGTAGCTGTCTGCCGGTATCATTTCCGCAAAAGCGTTCATGATAGCATGATGCAGATAGGGGCTTTTGATAAAACGGTTGTTGACAAAGAAGAACTGATCGCCCCGTGTTTTCTTGGCTGTTTCCGGTTTGCCTACAAAGCCATTTACATCCATATAGTCTGTAGTTTCTTTTACAGACACCAGGCGGGCATTGTAATGCTGGCCCAGGATGGAGATGATGCGTTGTTTCAGCGAACCTTTCTCCAGGTAAAACAGCTGGGTGTTATTATTATTAAGGGTAAACTGTACCTGTGGGAAGGCCATGGCCACCCTGATGAACTCATCTACGATGTGCCGCATTTCTGCGGCATTGCTTTTCAGGAAGTTACGACGTGCCGGAACGTTGAAGAACAGGTTCTTCATGGCAATGCTGGTACCTTCTGCTGTCTGGCAGGGCTCCTGTTTCCTTACCGCGCTGTTGTCTATTTCTATATAGGTGCCGAGGTCTGTACCACGAAGCCGGGTTTTCAGCTCTACCTGCGATACGGCGGCGATAGATGCCAGGGCTTCTCCCCGGAATCCCATGGTACGTATACGGAAGAGGTCTTCAATGGTTTGTATTTTGGAAGTAGCATGTCTTTCAAAAGACATACGGGCATCAGTCTCGCTCATTCCCTTTCCATTATCGATCACCTGCACCAATTCCTTGCCTGCATCCCTGATAATCAGTTGTATTTCAGTAGCTCCTGCATCCACAGCGTTTTCAAGCAGTTCTTTTACTGCCGATGCCGGCCGTTGGATCACTTCCCCTGCTGCTATCTGATTGGCTATGTTGTCTGGTAATAGATTGATTATATCCGCCACTTATGGTGTCCTTTTAGCGTAAAGTTAGGAAAGTTTAATGGTTGCTAAAATGTTAAATGCAGCACGATGCTCTCTCATATGAAACGGGGATACTATACAAATCGTAGTTTTAAGAAAGGAGCCAATATAAAGGTTAATCATCAGAAGCTTGTTAACGAGACGTTAATCGGTTAAAATTTTAGCAATGAACAGGGGGAATCTGATAATTTTGAGTGTCGCTGTGTCAGTTTGCAATTACTGCTGTTCACAGAACGGGGCAAAAAATAAGACTATGGAAGGAAAAAAGAGTGAAGTGTACTCCCGTACAGACACCAACAAGGTAAGCCTATCCAACGATAAATGGAAAGAACAGCTATCCCCGGAGGTGTATAACATTGCCCGTGAAAAAGGCACTGAATGGGCTTTTACAGGGAAATACTGGAACAATACGGAAGCAGGTACTTATTACTGTGCCGCATGTGGTAACCCTTTATTTGTTTCTGATGCCAAGTTTGAGAGTAGTTGCGGATGGCCAAGCTTTTTTGAACCTATTACAAAGGGGAGTGTTATTTATGCACCGGACAATGAACACGGAATGCAGCGTACGGAAGTGATGTGCGGGCGTTGCAAGGCACACCTGGGGCATGTATTTGATGATGGCCCTCCACCAACAGGGTTGCGTTACTGTATCAATTCAGTCATACTGGATTTTGATAAAGCACAGAGCGCAGAGAAGCACTATACAGAAAAACACTAAGGGGGAATAATAAAAGGAAGGAAAGACGAATTGCAGGGAGTAAACATCCCGGTAATTCGTCTTTCCTCATTTTATTTATGAAAGGTAAGCTTGCAGTTCGTTTATGTAAGACGTTGGCTCAAATTCAATAATCTCATAAAGTGCCAGCTGGTATTTATCCAGAGGGTCCTCACTCATAATTTGTTCCACCTCTTTCCGGCTTGAGGCTTTGCAAAGAATTACACCTCCGGACTTAGGCTTTCTTCGTCCGGCCAGAATAAACTGTCCACTTTTATAGAACTTATCAAGAAAAGCTCTGTGCTGGTCCATATAGTGTTCTACGGCAGCTACGGGACGGATATATTGCAACATGATTAAGTACATAATAGCGCTTCGATAATAGGATTTAAGATCATGATCAGGATGGCATTTGTACAAAGGTATAAAACTATTGCAGCTTTAATTTTTTTAATAAATAGCTAGAAATTAGACTCTTGCCTAAGATCTGATAGTATATTAACCAATACTGGATGCTATATGTAATACATGCATAAAAAGAGTAATTTAATAGATAGCATCTATATTGTACTAACGAAAAACTGAGTATTTTAGCGTACAATAATATTATTATTAAATCTGATCCCCTGATTATGACAAAAAACATTTCCAAGGTTTTGTTAACCGCTGTTACGGCAGCGGTCGTATTCTCTGCTTGTTCCAAGCTGCCGGAACAAAGTAAGTATATCCCCAAAACAGCTGGTGTAGTACTGAACATCAACAGCAAGGAAATCAGCAAAAAGCTGATCACAAACGGTATTACCATGGACAAGCTGTTTACAGCTGTACAGGAAAAAGATACCGCCAATGCGGCAGCGAAGGCATGGAAAGATGCAGAGAACTCCGGAGTAGACCTGCAGAGTAACTTCTTCCTGTCTGTTGTATTTAACAGCAGCCAGCAGTCGTATGTTAGTATGACCGGTGGTTTGAAAGATGCCACAAAGTTTGAAGCATATCTGAAAAAGAATATTGCTAATTACTCCCTGAAAACGAAAAAGGATTTCCAATACGTTTGGGAAGAAGACCAGCACGCTGTGATCGGCTGGAATAAAGAGACAGTGATCTATGTTAAAGGTATAGACGCCGACAAACTGAAAAGCGGTATGCCGGGTGGTGCAGCTCCTGCTTATCCTGGTACGGACGCAGAAGCAGTAGATTCTGCTGTTGCGGCCCCGGCCCGCGTGGTAACCTCTGTTGCCAGCGCTGAAGAAGATACATGGGTAGCAGAAACTGATCACCTGTTTCACCTGAAAAAAGAGGAAACTGCCGGTACTATTGAAGCTTTCAAAGACCTGCTGAAAGGCGATGCTGATGTAAGCGTATACATGAATCCGGAGCCAATCTATAGCACACAGGCTACCATGATCCCTGCCAATCTTAAAGAAATCATCTCCGGTAGTTATTATACCGGTGCTGTGAACTTTGATAAAGGAAAGATCGTAATGGAAGGTTCCTCTTATGTGGGTAAAGAACTGGCTGCTATATACAAGAAATATGGTACGCAGGAAGCAGACCTGGATATGCTGGAAAAATACCCTTCCAGCAACATTACCGGTTTCCTGGTATATGGTTTCGATTTCCGCATGCTGGGTGATATCATAAAAAGCACCGGTATGGACGGTATCGTAAACATGACCCTGCACAGCTCAGGACTCACCATGGACGATATCCTGGCAGCTTTTAAAGGACAGATGGTATTTGTGGCATCCGACTTTGCCGTAAGCAAAAAACCTAACCCTTATTTCCCGGAAGACAGCATCACCAACCCTTCTGCCAAATGGATCTTTGCAATGAAAGTAGGCGATAAAACTGCTTTCAATAAAGTAATGGCGTCTCCTATGTTAGGCGGTATGTTCACCAAACAGGGTGATCATTATGTAATGACTCAGCAGATGCCAGGTGTGCCATCTGTATCTATTACAGACAAGCTGGTGACCGTTGCATCTGATAACGATGTATTGACACAGTACCTGGATGGTAAATCAAAAGCCGGCGGACTGGATAACAGTTTCGTAAGTAAAATAAAAGGTAATCCGTTAGGAGGTTATGTAAACGTGGAAAAGATCGTCAACAATATTCCTGATGAAGAAGTTCCCGCAGACGGTAAAGAACTGGCTGTTCAGTTTAAGAACCTGCTGAAAGATGCCACTATTCTTTCTGAAAAATTTGATGGTAAGGTACAACGCTCTCACATGGTACTGAACTTCAAAAATGAAAACGAGAACAGCCTGGTGCAACTGGTGAACCTGGGAACAAATGTTGCCAAATACATGCAGGATAAAAAGAAGAAAGAAGCAGCGGAAGCCATAACAGCAGATACCACTGCTGCAATAGTCCACTAATCTTTATCAAACTTTAATATGGCCCGGCTTCGTAAGAAGCCGGGTTTTTTATACATTACAGTTATGCAGATACAGTTAGAGAACCTGGTGCCTGTTCCACTGCGGGATAAAGTATTGCAGCGGTCGTCAGACATCTGGAACAGGGAAGTAACCTTTACACCGGGACATTTTGTTAAGATAAAAGCGCCTTCCGGTACAGGTAAAACTACGCTGATACATTACCTGTATCATATCAGGTATGATTATACCGGCCAGGTGCTGGTGGATGGCAGGTTGTGGCAGTCTTACAATAAAGAAGTGATTGCCACCATGCGCCAGCAGCAGGTGAGCGTAATATTCCAGGACCTGCGCATCTTTGAACAATTGACCGCAGAAGAGAATATTGAACTGAAACGGGTGATGATATCCCAGCCATACTGTACAACCGAAAAGGTAAAAGAGATGGCCGCCCGCCTCAACGTTACCCATGTGCTGTCTCAAAGCGGCAAAACCCTTTCCTACGGAGAGCGGCAGCGTATCGCTATCATACGCGCACTGGTACAGCCCTTTAAATGGCTGATCATGGACGAACCATTCAGTCACCTCGATAATGAGAATGCACAACGTGCAGCTGACCTGATAGGAGAAGAGTGCCGTGCCCGTGGCGCCGGTTTTATTTTAACAGACCTGGATAATGATACCAGGTTCGCGTATGACACACACTATAACTTATGATGCAATCGTTTTTTGGCTTACTCAGGAAGATCATACAAACCGGCATTGGCAAAACCCGCTTACTGATGGCCACACTGGGGCTTGCTATCGCGATGCTGCTATTGCTGCTGGCGATACAGGCACATACGGATTTTGACCAGCTGCTGCATAGCCAGCAGAACCAGAATGAAAGCGCCGACTTTTTAGTGATCAATAAAAAGATCACCAATGCAATGATGGGGCAACCAACTAAAAGTGAGTTCTCCCCAGAGGAGATTGCCGATATTAAAAAACAATCATTCACAGATGCATTCGGTTATATTACCTCTAACCAGTTTAAGGTAACAGCTGCCGCTCCCGGTGAACTACATTTCTATACAGATATGTTTTTTGAATCCGTACCAGATGCTTTTATCGATGTAAAGAATGAAGACTGGAAATGGAATACCGGTGATAATACCATCCCTATCATCCTGCCGAATGATTTTCTGAACCTGTATAACTTTGGATTTGCATTGAGTCAGGACCTGCCACAGATTTCCCAGGAAACAGTGAAAGCATTGCCAATGAAGATCACGATATCCAAAGGACTGATCACGCAGGAATTTACAGGGCGTATTGTTGGCTTCTCTGATCGTATTTCCTCTTTCCTGGTGCCTGGTAATTTCATGGAATGGGCCAATCAGAAATTCGGTAACGGAGAGATAGCAGCTCCTTCACGGGTGATCATCAAAACAAAAGACCCTTCCAATCCCATACTGGTGCAATACCTGGATGATAAAGGGTATACGACCAACCAGGATAAAATAAAATACAGCAAAACAAAGATGATCGTGCAAACGATCGTATCTGTGATAGGATTCTTCGGCGTTATATTATTACTGTTTGCATTGCTGGTTTTCAGTATGTTCATTCAACTGGTAATAGCGAGTTGCAAACGTGAGATCCAGTTGCTGGTAACACTGGGAACAGCTCCCCGTCAGTTGCGCCGTTACCTGATGCGTCAGTTCATTCCGCTGTATATTGTGACGGGCATTGCAGCCTTGCTGGTACTGGCTGGTTTACAATGGTGGGCATCCGGTATACTGGCTACCCATAATATGTTTGTTGCGCCTATGTTGTCTGTTTTTACATTTGGCGCCGCTATACTGGTAGTGTTACTGGTATACATCGTGAACCTGCTGAATGTGCGGAAGTATGTAGGAGAGATCAGTTAATTTTGTATCCTTATTAAATATTGAAAGATGTTTGTACACGTTGTTAATTTTTATCTGAAAGCCGGCCTTTCAGCTGCTGATATCAAAAAATTTGAAGACAGCGCTAATTCTCTGGGCGCCATTGAGACACTGGTATTATATAATGTGGGTAAACCTGCCTCTACAGACCGTCCTGTTATTGACAGGAGTTACAGTTACTGTGAGCTGGCTATATTTAACGATCTGGAAGGCCACGATGTATATCAGAAACACCCTTTACACCTGGCATTTATAGAGAACTGCAAGCACCTGTGGGAAAAGGTAGTGATCTTTGATTCCGAAACTATTTAAATGAAAAAGGCCGGTGTTACACCGGCCTTTTTCATTTATTTTCTGTAGTAAGGGCATATACAGCAAAAGAAGCCAGCCAGTGTTCACCGGCATAGTCTCCGCTGGCAACATGAGGAATGGCTGCTTCCAGATGTTCGTTCGCCATCTTCAGGATATTGTTTGCGTTTACTTTACTGTGCCGGGCAATATTATAGAGGCACCAGGCACGGCTCAGATTAAGCCCGTTCAGGTGTACGAGTTTGCCATCTGTATAATCTTTTACCTCTGCTACTTTAAAAATGTGCGTGTCTTTTTTGAACAGTTCCGGAATGAATGCCTGTACCCATGTCTGGTATTCAGCGGGAGGCAGAATACGCCACATCAGGTCTGCTTCTTCCAGGCAGGGAGAGAGGAAATCATATCCACCGGGTTCCCAGGATACCGGGCAGTTTTTGTCTGCTGCATAAAAGCGGATGGCTGCCTGCCGGATAGCCGATTGTAAGGCGGCATCTTTTGCGGTTTCTGCATAGTCCCATGCCAGGCAGAGGCCAAAGGCAAGGTTGGTATGTTCTCCTACCCGGATAGGGTACATCAGTTTACCCAGGAAGTCTATGTATGCTTTGGAGAACTGTGTGGCCAGTGGTTGTACATTGGCGGCCAGTTGTTGTCCGTAAGGATCATTCCAGGTAAGCAGCTCGCGTTGCAGTTGCAGCAGCCAGCTCCAGCCATAGATGCGTTCGAACCCTCTGTTTTCTTTGTTGTTGAACAGGAGTTGCTCCTGTTGGATATGTTCTGCTGTCAGGTTCTGTGACAGTTTGGTCCTGATTTCTGCTGTTTGTGGTAGGTCCGGGAATGATTTCAGCAGGCGTACCAGCATCCAGTGCCCGTGAACACTGCTATGCCAGTCGTAGCAGCCATAGAACGCCGGGTGGTATGTTCTGGGATTTGTTACCAGGGATGTATCTGTAAATACGATCCCTGTTTTATAAGGGAATTCCTGTTGCATACACCTTAGCGGTAACTGGGCCAGGTGAGCGGCACCCTGTACCGTAAGTTCCAGGTTACCGGCACTATTGTGTGTGTAGAGTGGCTGTTGCGCAAATGCTGCGGGCATAAGTAAACAGGTTAAAACGGATAGTGTTAATGTTCGTTTCACTGGTTATCTGTTAAAAAGCAGTTTCAGATAAAAAGACGGTTTGGCCAGCTTCTTCCGCAGGTCTACCTCATAGAACATACAGGATAATAACTCCTGCAGTTGTTTATTACGACTGCTTACTTTCATCAGCGTATTAAACAACCATGGGAAGTTGACCAGCTTTTGCAAACGGTGGCTCAACCTGAGTTCCGGTCCCATAATGCGGTATACTTCAGCATCATAGTGAGCCAGTTTCGCCGCTGAAAAATCATTTGCCCTGATAGCTTCTGCGGCTTCTAAGGCAGCCAGCCGGCCACTGTACAACCCATTGCCAATACCTTCGCCTGTGAAAGGGTCTATAAGGAAAGCGGCATCACCAACCAGCATATAACGCTCGCCGGAGATCACTCTTTTCTTACTGCCAAGAGGAAGTCCATATCCCTCTATGCTGCTGGTCAATTCCGCATTTTTGAAACGTTCCTTAAAAACGGGATCATTCTCTATGATATCCAGCATAGATTTCTTCAGGTTCATTTTCTTTTTGCGTACCGCTTCGCTTAGTACACCCACACCTACATTGGCTTCCCCGTTTGGCAAGGGGAATATCCAGAAATAACCAGGTAAGAGACTTTTCAGGAAGTGCAGTTCAATGAAGTTATCAGGATTATTACCACTTATATTTTTGTAATAGGCACGGATGCCGGCTACATAATGTTTATGTTCTATGGTTATGTTAGCAACATTCTTAGTAAAGGAAGAATGAGCGCCATTAGCGATAATAAGCAATTGGGCTTTCACCTGGAAGCTGCCTTTGTTACCGGTAACGATATATCCGTCGCTGGTCAGTTCGTAGCTTTCAATGTTAACATTTTCGTGCAGTTGTATTTCTTTCCGGCGTTTCACTTCATCTACCAGGAAATTATCGAAGTCCATGCGTTTACATACATACCCGATTGGAGTTTCCTTATGACTGCCATCTTTGCTGTTATAGTCCGGGCGATAACCAACATCCAGGCTATGACGGGCAGGAGATACAAATGTAACCCCCCAGCTGTTCAACTTGAAATTGGCCTCCTTAAGACGGGTTGCAATGGCTGGGTCTATACGGTTAAGGGCAGTGATTACTTTTCCACTCAATCCATCTCCACAAACTTTATCGCGCGGGAATACTGCTTTATCCACAATGATACAATCGATATTCAGTTGGGCCAGTTGAAGCGCAGCAGCTGTTCCTGCGGGTCCTGCCCCAACGATACATACTTTGGTTTCTAACATTCCTATACAATTAAAGTGTTAAGATAAGAAAAGTGGAATATCTTCGCGCCTTTAAATCGACATACCATGTTTGGAGATCTTTTTGGTAAGCTGCAGGAAGCGCAGGAAAAAATGAAAGACAGTAAGCTCCGTCTTGCCGGGATTACTGTAGACGGAGAGGCCGGAGATGGCGCCGTGAAGGTAACCGTTAGCGGTAACCGCGAAGTAAAAAGCATAGACATTGCAGAACGTTTGCTGGAAAAAGACAACAAAGAAGAACTGGAAGATTTGGTGATCACAGCACTGAACCGTGCCCTGAAAAATGCTGAGAATGCCTGGGAAAATGAAATGAAAGGAGTTGCCGGTGGTATGATGGGCGGATTAGGTGGACTGTTCTAGGACTGCGGTATAATACGTTATTTTTATCATAGACATAACGCCAACCTAGCTCAGCTGGCAGAGCAACAGTTTCGTAAATTGTAGGTCGAGGGTTCGAGCCCCTTGGTTGGCTCAGTATGAAGCATTTATAACCAGGTTATGAATGCTTTTTTTATGTGGCTACCTCAGGGATTATCACATTATGATAATTGGTGTTATCTTTAACTTATGCGATATCTATTTCTCTTTATTGCCGGTACCTGTTTGTTTGCGTGTACCCCCTCTTCAAAGAAAACAGCTACTGTTGATGCCATTCATTTAAGCGCTGGTAATCTGTATGATAAGGATACTGTATTGTTGATAGCACATAGCGCTGCTGAAAAAAACGGTGCTTCAGATAAGTTATTCCTTGAAGGGATAGACAAATACAGGAACAAGAAAAACCCTGATGGTGGGATTGAATCATTTAAGCAATCCATTTTGCTGAAGCCACAAGCCAAAGCTTATTACGAACTGGGTAACGCCTTGTTTGATAAGCAGGAACTGAGAGAGGCTATTAAGGCATATGGTATAGCGGAACTGCTGGATTATAAACCATTACATAAGGTGCTGTACAATATGGCTTGCGCGTATTCCCGTTTGGGTGATAATGAATGGGCTAAATATTACCTGGTATCTGCGATAGAATTCGGGTATAGTAATGTGAAAAATATCTTTGCGGATAAGGACCTCGAAGCATTGAGAAAAGATAATGAGTTTGAATTTCGCAGTGTGGTTACAACTGCCCTGAGCGGTGCAACTGACCCCGAAAAGTTACAGTGGAACCTTTTCTGGCATGAGTTTAAACCATTGAGTTTCCCTGTTTCCCTGGATATGCAATATGCAGATAAATTGGGGGATGATTATATTTCATATGATTACGAACGCTTTGTTCCTGAAATGAGGAACGCACAATTTTCCCGTGAAGTTGGAAGTGAATATTATCACGTAGGACTTGTTAAAAACAGCGACAGTGTAAAAACACTGATCTATGCAGTGAAAGATGTAATAATGGAAGGATCGGCACCAGCACAATATTATATTGTAAGTTTTGATAAGCTGGGTAAACTGATTGATAAACTGTTGATTGGCGGGCAGAAACAACTGGACGAACCTTTTAAAGTAGCGACCATACAGCAGAACGGAACTATCCAGATAGGATTGTTCAAACAGGTATACGAGAAGAGCCCGG
Source organism: Chitinophaga oryziterrae (assembly GCF_009758125.1). Lineage (GTDB taxonomy): Bacteria > Bacteroidota > Bacteroidia > Chitinophagales > Chitinophagaceae > Chitinophaga > Chitinophaga oryziterrae. The sequence goes on along the minus strand of NZ_WRXO01000010.1, from coordinate 288,893 downwards.
ATACGGCAGGATATGAGGATAATAAGTTACTCGAATCAAAAGAGATTGATAAGGAGACTTATTCTATTACCGCTGACGGGCATTTTGTTAAGCAGCAGATTTTGCTGGGAATGAACGGTTGATTTTTTCGAAGCCCCATTTTATGATGGCTTCAGCAATCAGCAGGTTTAATGTCCAGCTCAGCCAGGAGATAAGAATATACCTGTTAACAGGATGCAGGGGGATATGGAAGGTGCCGATCAGGAATGCGTAGAACCGGAGGGTGAGAGCGGATAGTGTAAGGGCATAACTGCGTATAAGCATGGCCGCATGTTTTTGCCAGTTACGTTGGAGGGTATAACGCCATCCCATATAGGTAAACACCATCCAGAGGGTTGCCAGTATTACAAAACTGATACGGGCCGGTAATCCGCCATTGGCATAAAAGCCCATTATCAGGCCACTGGGGCCGCTGAATAATAAGACGATCAGAACATATATTTTCCCGGATGTGCGATGCACGCCGGGATATTTTTTTAAGAGATACCAGTTAAACTGCAAAAGACCTGTGAGGAGTACAAGAATACTGACAAATACATGTGTGTAAAAGCTCACTCTCCACAGCCGGAGATGGTAGACCAGCTGTTTGGTCATGAGGAAATCCACATGTGGTTTGAAGGAAGTATAAGGCAGGCTTAATAACAGCATCAGCCAGGAGGCGTACAGTATTAAACCTGCCAGTATATAAAGTAAGATCCGTTTAATCACCGGTTAATATTAGCGCTTGTGAGATCGAAGATCCGCATTGTTGTATTTGCTGACAGGTGTTTTATTAAAAAGGAGTGGTGAACTCGTATCCTTCTCCTGTAACAATCGTGATAGACGAGCCATCTAACATGATCGCAAAAACACTTTTATCCTTATCCCATTGTGCTGTTTTATGCCAGGTTACCAACAATGTGGTATCTTTCTTCTCCCAGGTTCCTCTTACGGTATTCATCTGCTCTGCAAATGTAGAATCGTTGATTTTGTCATAGTAGTTGAATATGCAGTTGCCATCTTCCTGGAAAGTGATATCAGAATGATCTCCATTCAGTACATCATGATATAAGCCGTCAGCCCCATTGTCAGGCATCTCTATGCGGGCGAGAGTAAAATTTTTTTCTTTGAGGCTGGAAGGGACATTTAACGGTTTCCATTCTCCTTTTGCGGAAGTGAAGGCGCTGTCAAATACCAGTTTAAATATACCATCAAAGGGATGATCTCCTGGTTCATTGATCACCAGTTCCCAGCCATTAGCGGTTTGCTGCATGGTACCACTCAGGTTGCGACGTAATCCTTTGTGGACATTATAACCGGCTACGTGTTTGCCACTGGCGAAATTAATGGTCAGGTAAATAGGGTCCCCCGCGAAATCACCTTTATAAAGACCTTTCGCGCTTGCTTTTTCTGCGTCGGGGAAAACGGTCATATTGTATGTGGTATGTTCGTGGGTAGATGATTTACATCTGCTAAACAATGTGATAAATAAAAATGCGCCGATAATGTATTTCACAGGATAAAATTTTCACAAAATAATAAAATATTCCCATTAGAGATATAGCCTGATAATAGAAAAGGCGAAGGATATCCTTCGCCTTTTCTATTATATGAATATGAGATTACTTAGTATTCAATGCCTGCCATAACAGGTCTTTCAGTTCGGATAACCCTTGTTGGGTTACAGAAGAAATGAACACATGCGGTATATCCGTTGGCAGTTCTTCCGCGATAGCTGTTTTCAGTTCATCATCCAGCATATCACTTTTACTGATCGCGAGTATGAATTTCTTATCCAGCAGTTCGGAATTGTATTGCTCCAGCTCGTTTAACAGGATATCAAAATCTTTGCGGTGATCCTGACTATCTGCCGGGATCAGGAACAATAACACAGGGTTACGTTCTATATGGCGAAGGAAACGATGTCCCAGACCTTTACCTTCGTGTGCACCCTCTATAATTCCTGGTAAATCCGCGATACAGAAGGAGCGGTCGTTGCGGTAAGCTACCATACCCAGGTTAGGGGTAAGGGTCGTGAACGCGTAATCTGCAATTTTAGGTTTAGCTGCTGTGATGGTAGATAAGAGGGTAGATTTACCTGCATTGGGGAAGCCTACCAGTCCTACATCGGCCAGCATTTTTAGTTCCAGGGCTTTCCAGCCTTCTTTACCCGGCATACCAGGCTGAGAATATTCAGGTGCCTGATTGGTTGCAGATTTGAAGTAGGCATTACCACGGCCGCCTTGTCCGCCGGGAACCCATATCACTTCCTGGCCATCATGCAGGATCTCCACTTCCATTTCGCCGGTTTCCTCATCAAAGGCCTGGGTACCCAGGGGGACTTCGATGATCACATCTGCGCCGTTGTGGCCGGTACTGTTATTATCACGTCCGTTTGCGCCGTCTTCTGCCACTACGTTCTTATACCAGCGAAGGTGCAGCAGTGTCCACAACTGCGAGTTACCTTTTAAAATGATATGTCCGCCACGGCCACCGTCACCACCATCCGGACCAGCCTCGGGGTTGTATTTGGTGCGCATAAAGTGCGCACTTCCAGCCCCACCTTTGCCTGACTTGGCAGATATTCTTATATAATCAACGAAATTACCTCTTTCCAATGTTTATAATTTTTGCGTGCTTTTCAACGCTTCGTATAAAACGTAAAAACGCAAAGATCGTTAAGTTCAGGCATTTTACTAAGTAAAATACATACTTACAATCTTTGCGTTTAAAATATATGCGGTTGCCTGTTATACTTTTTCTTCTATCAGGCTATCGATTTCTTTGCTTAAACGGTCAAATATTTCGGATACTTCACCTTCTCCCCTGATCTTTTTAAACTTGCCATATTTGGCATAATGATCAGCAACAGGAGCCGTTTTGTTATGATATTCCACAATACGTGCACGGATCACATCCTCATTGGCATCATCGCTGCGGCCGGAAGTTGCGCCTCTGTTCAGTAAACGGGCAATCAACTGATCTTCCGGTACTTCCAGTGCCAGTACATTGGATATAGATGTTTTTTTCAATGATAACAGCTTATCAAGCGCTTCTGCCTGGGCAGTTGTACGTGGGAAACCATCAAAAATAAACCCTCTTGCTTCCGGGTTGGCATCCAGCTTGGAACTGATCATGCCGATCACTACTTCATCCGGAACCAGTAAGCCCTGATCTATTACTTTCTTGGCTTCCATGCCCAAAGGTGTTTTATCCGCTATTTCACTACGTAGTAAATCTCCCGTGGCCAGGTGGATAAGTCCGTATTTTTCAATAAGATTAGCACTTTGTGTACCCTTACCGCTACCGGGAGGGCCAAATAAAATGATATTGACCATGTGTTTATAAAATCTTTAGCAAGAGTACAAATATAATAAACAATTGAATGTATAGGTAACTAAAATTGATATTGCTTGAATAATGTAAAATATTTAAGAAATTTAATAGATATCATTCAATGATATGCTGTAAATAATGGATTATTTTTAAGGGGGCTTAAAAAATTTTATAGATACAGATATGGAAAGAACGTTATGAACTTTACTGTAAAAGTAGTTGTTTACACTGCCGGACCACGTCAATCGGGAAATTATGAAATATGTAAAAAAACAATTAATTCGTAAGTTTAGCCAATGATTATGAAGCAATTACTGATTTTAGGGCTCTCCGGGTTATTCCTGGCGGGCAGTGTTCCGGGAGTATCAACCAGGATAAATCCAAGTAATCCGGACAAGAAAGGACCTGATAAACCACTTCAAGAAAGCAAAACCCGGGTAGTCAAAAGAGAAAACCCGGAAGACCACTGGGTAGACAGTGTCTTTGCTTCACTGAATTCCGAAGAACGTATTGCACAACTGATTATGATCAGGGCACATTCTAACCTGGGGCCGGATCATGTTAAGAAAATAGTTGATGATATTCGGGAAAATAAGGTGGGGGGATTGATCTTTTTCCAGGGAGGACCTGTAAGACAGGCACTACTCACCAATTACTACCAGTCTGTTTCCCAGACACCGCTGATGATAGCCATTGATGGAGAATGGGGGCTGGGTATGCGGCTGGATAGTGTTATCAGCCTGCCCCGCAACCTGATGATAGGCGCAGTAAAGGATAGCACCCTGGCCTATGATGCCGGTAAGATCCTGGGGCAACAATGCCGCCGGATGGGCATCCATATGGACTATGCCCCTGATATGGATGTGAATAACAACCCCAATAACCCGGTTATTAATGACCGCTCTTTCGGGCAGGATAAATACCAGGTGGCCAGAATGGGGGTACAGACCATCAAAGGAATGCAGGACCAGGGCGTATGGGCCTGTGCCAAACACTTCCCGGGTCATGGAGATACTGATGTGGACTCCCATCTGGATATGCCTACTATTCGTAAAACAAGGGCGCAACTGGATTCTCTGGAACTGTATCCTTTCAGACAGGCCATCGCTGCCGGCGTAGGATCCATCATGATCGCACACCTGTATGTTCCGGCTATAGACAGTACCCCTAATACACCTACCTCTATCTCTTATAATACTATTACCAAACTGCTAAAGCAGGAGCTGGGTTATAAAGGCATCGTTATTACCGATGCACTGGAAATGAAAGGGATCGCCAAGTTTTATACAGGCGGAGAAGAATCTGCAAAGTCACTGCTGGCAGGTAATGATATGCTGATGTTACCCTCTACGGCAGAAGGGAGTGTGGACGCTATCAAACGTGCTATCAGAAAAGACCTGATTACCTGGGATGAGGTGAACCTGCGTGTGAAAAAGGTATTGCATGCTAAATATCAGATGGGGCTAAACAAGCCACAGGTAATAGATACCACTAATCTTACCAATGATCTGAATGCAGCTACAGACTCTTTAACCAAAAGAATCTCTGAAAAAGCGCTGACTTTATTAAAGAACGATAATCACCTGATACCCTTTAATGAACATACACCGGGTAAAGTAGCGGTAATAGCTGTAGGTGCAGATGTGAATAACGCGTTCTTACAAACGATCAAAGCATTACGCCCGGATGCGGCTACCTACATTTTTACTGCCCGTCAACCGGAGAACCAGGTAGGACAGGTAGTGGAACGGCTGAAAAGGGATTACCAGGCGGTGATTATTGGTTTACATAATTATAGCCGCCGTCCGGCCAACAACTTTAACATCAGCACAGCTGAAAGATTGCTGATCCAGCAATTGCAGCAGGAGATGCCAACCGCGACGGTAGTATTCGGGAACCCTTACGCTATCCAGTATTTCTGCGATGCGCCTACGATTGTGGCAGCCTACGAAGATGATGATAATACACAACGGGAAGCTGCCAGGCTGTTATTCGGACAGCTTCCGCCAATGGGGACATTACCGGTAACCGTATGCCCTAACTTCCCTTATGGGACGGGCATTGTGGCTCCGCCGCCAGCGCCGCCGGTACAACTGGAATTACAGCATGTGAAACCGGAAGCAGTAGGTATGAACAGCCAGGTATTACAACATATAGATGTATTGGCGAATGAAATGATCAGGAAGGGGGCGGCTCCTGGTTGCCAGATCCTGGCAATGAAAAATGGTAAGATCGTATATGACAAAAACTTTGGCGCATACGATTATGGCAAGCGGGAAGCGGTTACTTCCCAATCTATATATGACCTGGCCTCTGTAACAAAGGTTTGTGCTACAACAATGTCCATAATGCATTTGTATGATGAGGGCAAACTGAACCTGGATGCCACGCTGGGAGATTATCTGCCCTGGGTGAAGGGTAGTAATAAAGCCGGACTGCGTATACGGGATGTATTATTACACCAGGCCGGACTGGTACCTTTCATCGCCTTTTATAAGGAAACACTGATCGGTGGCGTAGTACCAGACACTGCACTTTATCACAGTTATGCAGATTCCCTGTATTCTGTAAGGGTAGCAGAACACCTGTACCTGAAAAGCAGTTATACGGATACGCTGTTCAAACGGATATTGGAAAGCCCGCTGAAACCACAGCAGGGATATGTATATAGTGACAATGACTTTATCTTCCTGGGAGAGGTGGTAGAACAGATCACCGGTAAGAAACTGAATCATTATGTACGTGAAACATTCTATGAGCCTCTGGGTATGTCCACCACCGGCTTTAAGCCAAGGGAGCGTTTCTCTTTAGCACAGCTGGCCCCAACAGAAAATGAACGTATTTTCCGTATGCAGTGGATACGCGGAGATGTACATGATCCGGGAGCCGCTATGTTTGGAGGTGTTGCGGGGCATGCCGGATTATTCTCCAATGCGGAAGATCTGGCCATCCTGATGCAGATGTTGCTGAACGGAGGATCTTATAATGGAAAGCAATATATCAAACCGGAAACGTTGCAGTTATTCACCGGGTATAACAGCAATGTAAGCCGCCGCGGACTGGGCTTCGATAAACCGGAAAAGGATAACGGCAAACACGGAGATCCTTATCCCTGTAAGAGCGCTTCGCCGCTTACTTATGGTCATACCGGGTTTACAGGCACCTGTATCTGGGTAGATCCTCAATCGAATCTGGTATTCATTTTCCTGAGCAACAGGGTATGTCCTGCCGGTGGGGATAACAAGAAATTAGGCAGTATGCATGTGCGGGAGAATATGATGGAAACGTTGTATGAAGCGATAGAGAAAGGTAAATAAGGCTTAAATAGTCAATAGCGCCAGGTGAAATATGCTGTAAAAGCCATTCACCTGGCGCTATTTTTTTAGTATTAATATCTTACTGTACGGATACTGTTCGGTTAATACTTGTTTCTGTTCTTATGTCTATTGATTTTTCTGCCAGTTTAGTTTTCCCTTTCCTGATCTCGAAAGTATAGTTACCGTCTTCCAGTCCCTGCAGGTTGAACTTAGCCTTGTAAACAAGGGTAGCCGGAAGGGACTCCTGGTGGAGTACTACATTGTTTGCATCTTTTATGCTGAGGATCACCTTTTCTGATCCGGGATTTTCAACTGTTATGCGGAAAACGAGGTCTTCCTGATCTAATTTGGCAATTTCCAGTTTGAAAGATGCTGCTGCAACAGGCGTTTCATCCTTAATGAAAGAGGCTTTTTCGTTGTAAGCATATGTGTTTTCCTGGGCGTTAACGGATGAGAGGCTCAGCAGGATAGCTACCAATACCAGTATGTGTTTCATACAAAGTTTTTTTGTGTGATTATGTTTTGATGTTTAGGGCCGTATTAGCTAATACAATGGTTCCTTATTTCGCCGCAAAGATCTATGCCTAAGGTTAACTGAATATTACCGACATGTTAAGAAAGGATTAATTGACATTCCCTACCTTTGCTGGCGTTTATGGGAACTTCAACATTACAAAAGCAACGACTGATAGCAATCTGGCTCTATGTAGGAGTGGGAATGATCATTATCCAGGTATTACTTGGGGGAATTACCAGGCTGACCGGTTCAGGATTGTCTATTACAGAATGGGACCCGCTGATGGGGGCGCTGCCTCCAATGAGTGAAGAAGCCTGGCAAAAGGCTTTTGACGGTTATAAAGAGATCGCACAGTTCAAGTTTCTGAACAATCATTTTACGCTCTCTGATTTTAAGGGGATTTTCCTCTGGGAATGGTTGCACCGCGAGTGGGCAAGGGCATTGAGTGTAGTGTTCTCTGTACCGTTCGTTTACTTCCTGATGAGGAAGATGATTGACCGTACCATGGTGAAACCTATGATCATACTGTTTCTGCTGGGTGGATTACAGGGTGTTATTGGCTGGTACATGGTGAAGAGCGGACTAAACATTGAAAACCTGTATGTAGATCATATTAAGCTGGCAATCCATTTTATTGCAGCCCTTATCCTCGCTTGTTATACACTTTGGTTTGCACTTAAATTAAGTACACCCGGAACTGAAATATTATCCCGGCCGCGTCTGGCCCGTTTGAACATATGGATATTGGGGCTGCTTACATTACAACTGATATATGGCGCTTTTATGGCCGGACTGCATGCTGCGCTGGCTGCCAATACCTGGCCGGATATCAATGGAATGTGGGTACCAGGCAATATGTTCTCGCATAACAGTTTCCTGTGGAACATCACCCAAAATCAGATCACCATACAATTCATTCACCGCGGACTGGCCTATATTATTGCCATCCTGGTAACCATCTGGTGGTGGAAAGCTGCTGAAACACCTGAACATAGTCTTTTACACAGGGTCCGTTACTTACCCTTGATGCTGGTATTATTACAGGTAATGTTAGGGGTGCTGACATTGCTGGGCAGTCAGGTGAAAATTCCGATGTTGCTCGCAATTTTACATCAGTTTACTGGTATGATGCTGCTACTGTCGCTCTTATGGACTTTATTTCTCAGTCGTGCCCGCGTAAGATAATTAGTTCCGGCCAGTCGCATATTACAATTTTTCGTAAGTTTAGTTGTAATTGCGTTACGGATGAAAGTGAAACTTCTGCTGGTAAAGATCTATTATTCCTTCCCGATACAACTGTTATTGCTGCATTTTCGCAAGTACCAGGTATTGCTTATTTTCTGGGCGATACTTTTTAGTACAGTGAACGGCAACTTTGCTAAGGTATTTGGAGGTGATGCGCTCTTTCTGGCGCCGGAATACCTGGGTAAAGTAAATTTCTACAGCACTACTATTCTGGGGTTGTCTACAGGGCTGTTTGCCATGAGCTGGAATATCACCACCTTCATCCTGCATACCGGTCGTTTCAAATTCCTGGCTACTACGACTCAGCCGTTCTTCAAATATTGTCTCAATAACTCTATTTTCCCGCTTGCTTTCATGGGGAACCTGATATACCGGGGTTGGGAGTACCAGCGTTATCAGCAGCTAAGTACAGTGCCGGAAATATTATTACTGGCGGAAGGGTTTATCTGCGGATACCTGTTCGTCATCGTCTTCTCTTTTTTCTATTTCTTTAATGCAGATAAGAACATCGGTCGCCGGCTGGGTAAGAAATTCGGGAATACCCGCAATTTCGTGCGTACCGTCCTTAAGCCCACACAGGAGAAAGATGAGAACGCCCTGACGGTGCATAATTACTTTAATTCCCCCTGGAAAATGCGCCGGGCAAGGAATGTGGAGCATTACAACAAGCATTACCTCGATAGTATCCTGAAACAACATCACTTTGCCGCCATGATTACAGTAGGCTGCGCATTGTTGTTCCTCGTTTTCCTGGCTTATATGATGGACCATTCCTTTTTCCGTATTCCGGCAGGGGCGAATGTGATGATCTTTTTTGCGTTCCTGATAGGAGTGGCAGGCGCTTACGCTTACCTGTTGCAAAGCTGGGCAATACCAATGGTGCTGGTAATGTTGTTAGGACTTAACTGGATGGTGAAGCATAACCTTGTAGATAATCGCAATAAAGGCTACGGGCTTAATTACCAGGAAAAGAGTGGCAGGCCTTCCTATAGCGTAACGTCTCTGCAACAGTTTTTCACCTTAGAACGCGCTGCTAAAGACAAACTGGAGACGCTGAAGATCCTTGAAAACTGGAAGGCCCGTTTCCCGGCAGGGAAAAAGCCTAAGCTGATCGTTGTTAACTGCAGCGGTGGAGGGTTACGTGCCGCCACCTGGAGCATGAACGTATTGCAGCGTCTGGATACGCTGATGCATGGCGACCTGATGAATCATACTTTTCTGATGACGGGCGCTTCCGGGGGAATGATAGGGGCTTCTTATTTCAGGGCGCTTTACCTTGAAAAACAACAGGGGAAACAGATCAACTTACATGATAGCATTTATACAGAGCGAACGGCAAGGGATTTGCTGAACCCTGTATTTACCTCTCTTGCAGTAAATGATTTTATCACGCCTTTCAGGAGTTTTAAGATAGGGGATAACCGGTACGCAAAAGACCGGGGATATGCATTTGAAATGCAGTTGAATACCAATACGGATAATGTGCTGGCCAAAACACTGGGCTACTACATGGAACCGGAGCAGAAAGCAATCATTCCGATGCTGATATGGACGGCTACTATTAATGCAGACGGGCGCAGGCTGATTATCTCTCCCCAGCCGGTGAGTTACTTGTGTGCGCCGGAGTATAGTCCCGCCAAGCCAGGGTTCCAGGATGTGGACGGCGTGGATTTCGGGGAATATTTTGCCGGTCAGGGGGCCATGAATATGCGGGTGACCAGCGCTATCCGTATGTGCGCTACCTTCCCTTATGTATTACCCAATGTTTTCCTGCCCAGCGATCCTATTGTGGACGTAATGGATGCGGGAATCCGTGATAACTTTGGACAGGAGACCTCTATGCGTTTCCTGCATACATTCCGGGATTGGATTAATGAGAATACCAGTGGTGTCGTGTATATACAGATCAGGGATACAAGGAAAAATGATATCGGGGGGATAAAACAGACCATGCAGCTGAGTGATATGATGTTTGACCCTTTATTCACCATGCAGCAGCATTGGAGTGCTATGCAGGATTTTGTACAGGATAATGAATTGACCTACCTGCAGGGGTATTTCCCCGGGAAGTTAAACCGGATCATTTTCCAGTATGTACCGCAGAAGGAAGATAGGTCGGCAGCATTGAGCCTGCACCTTACGTCCAGGGAAAAGATAGATATTGCAGGAGCGCTGGATAATCCCGCGAATCAGCAATTATTTGATAGTGTGATGCATTTGATAAAACAATAAGGATAGTACCTTACCGGCTTCAAAACAGGAACAAAGCAGGAACAAAACAGGTTTATCCTCCGTTTATCCTCCGTTTTTTAACGGAGGATAAACGGAGGATAAACCTGTTTTGTTCCTGTTCAAGACTATATCAGTAACTCAGGTCATGATTTATGGAGATTAATATAGTACCGGTCAAAGCAGACGCTACCGATAAATTATATAATCCATTACTAATCAGCAGATTGAATGATAAACTTCCGCGTTAACACATTGATCACAATTATTTAAGATCTTATCCCCCTTTTTTCCACATTTTGTTGTAACTTTGCGCCTTCTTTTGGCCTGACGTTTCGTCGTCAGCCAGAATCATTTTAACAAGATTTATGAATATCCGTAACATAGCAATTATTGCGCACGTAGACCACGGTAAGACTACCCTGGTTGATAAGATCCTCCATCACACTAACGTTTTCCGTGATAACCAGGAAACAGGTGAGCTGATAATGGACAGTAATGACCTGGAAAGAGAACGTGGTATCACCATCTTCAGTAAAAACGCTTCTGTTCAATACAAAGGTGTGAAGATCAATGTGATAGACACCCCTGGTCACGCCGACTTCGGCGGTGAGGTTGAAAGGGTGTTGAAAATGGCAGACGGCGTAATATTGCTGGTGGATGCCTTTGAAGGCCCAATGCCTCAGACCCGTTTCGTTCTGCAGAAAGCATTAGCACTGAACCTGAAACCAATTGTTGTTATCAACAAAGTGGATAAGGCAAACTGCCGTCCTGACGAAGTACACGATTCAGTATTTGAATTATTCTTCAACCTGGATGCTACAGAAGAACAGCTTAATTTCCCAACCTATTATGGTTCAGGTAAGAATGGCTGGTTCAACGATTCATTAACACAAAGCGAAGATATTACCCCACTGATCGATGGTATCCTGAAATATGTTCCGGAACCTAAGATCGCTGAAGGTACCCTGCAATTGCAGATCACATCACTGGATTACTCTACATTCCTTGGCCGTATCGCTGTAGGAAGAATAGCACGTGGTTCTATCAAGGAAAACCAGCCTGTTTCTCTTATGAAGGCAGATGGTACTATCAAGAAGACCCGTGTACGTGAACTGTATGTATTCGAAGCGCTGGGTAAAAAGAAAGTAACAGAAGTTTTAGCAGGAGATATTTGTGCAGTAGTAGGTATTGAAGATTTCGGTATTGGTGATACCATTGCTGATTTCGACGAACCGGAAGCATTGCCGATCATTCCGGTGGATGAGCCAACGATGAACATGCTGTTCAGCATTAACAACTCACCTTTCTTTGCAAAGGATGGTAAGTTCGTTACATCCCGTCACCTGCGTGACCGCCTGATGAAGGAAACTGAAAAGAACCTGGCGCTGCGTGTGCTGGATACAGACAGTGCAGATAGCTTCATGGTATATGGTCGTGGTATCCTGCACTTAGGTGTATTGATCGAAACTATGCGTCGTGAAGGATATGAGTTGACTGTAGGTCAGCCTCAGGTAATCCTGAAAGAAGTAGATGGTAAGAAATGTGAGCCTTATGAAACACTGGTGGTAGATGTACCTCAGGAGTTTGCAAGTAAGGTGATCGACCTGGTTACCCGTCGTAAAGGTGAAATGCTGATCATGGAAACCAAAGGTGACATGCAGCATCTGGAATTCGAAATTCCTTCGCGTGGTCTGATCGGTTTACGTACACAGATGCTGACCGGTACTGCCGGTGAAGCAGTAATGGCGCACCGTTTCAATGACTACAAACCATGGAAAGGACCAATTCCCGGCCGTAACAACGGTGTGTTAATCGCTAAAGAAAACGGTACTACTACCGGTTACTCTATTGATAAACTGCAGGACAGAGGTTTCTTCTTCGTAGATCCGGGAGAAGAAGTTTATAAAGGCATGATCATCGGTGAAAACAATAAACCTGGTGACCTGGTAGTGAATCCTAATGAAGGAAAGAAACTGACCAACATGCGTGCAAGTGGTACTGATGGTGCTACCAGCATTGCTCCTAAGACCCTGATGACACTGGAAGAATGTATGGAGTACATCCAGCATGATGAGTGTATCGAGGTTACGCCAAACAACATCCGTATGCGTAAAACCATCCTGGACGAAGAAGAACGTAAAAGACAACAAAAAGTAATGAAGGCTGATAGCGTAGGCTAATCAATCCTTCCTTAAGATATAACCGTCCCGGCGTAAGCCGGGACGGTTTTTTTGTTTTATCTCCTGCGTATATTGAATGCGTATCCAATGCCTACATTTGTTATATTGAAAGACCTTGTTAACACCAAAACTATTAAGACATGAGGAATCCGATATTGCTGATAGGCAATGATATCAACAACATTTCCAAAGGCCAGAGCTGGAAAGAACTGTTGCAGGATATCGTAAACTTCTGCCTGCCCGAAGGAAGTGTGCAACTGGACGACCGGAAGCCTTTCCCGTTGTTATACGAAGAAATCTTCCTTACCGCCATCCGGCAAGCACATATCAATGAAGCTGATTTAAAAACATTTATTGCAAAAAAAACACTAGCCATACAGTCTAATGAAATCCATGCAGAGATCCGTAGTCTAAGACCGGCACATATTCTCACTACCAATTATGAGTTTACGCTTGAAGGAGTTATACCAACTGCCTATGATGGGATCATTACGGAAAGGGTGTTCAGTATTTTCAGAAAATACATAGTAGATAACATTCACTACTGGCATATCCATGGGGATTGTCAGAACCCTTTAAGCATTAATCTGGGATTTGAACATTATGGCGGGCAGTTGCAACAGATGAGGAACTATGTAGTGTCCGGCACTACCTATTCCAGTCCGCAGACGCCTAAGTTATCCCTGGTAAGACGTATGCACCTGAAAGAACCCATCAGGGAAGATTCCTGGCTGGACCTGTTCTTCACAAAGGATATTCATATATTCGGCTTGTCGCTGGATTTTGTAGAAACTGATTTGTGGTGGTTACTGACTTACCGTGCACGTCAGAAATTTCAGAAGAATACTATTCCGGTAAGGAATGCCCTCTATTATTATATTCCGGCGGAATTTGTAAAAGGCGCAAAATTCAAACTGGATATGCTGGCAGCCAATGATGTGAAGGTGATTGATATTGAAGCAAAGGACAAACCGGCTTATTACAGAGAGGTGATCAGAAGGATCAGGCAGTTATAAGGCCGGAAGAGTGGGCTGTTGTGTGGATTTGCTGCGTAGAAACAGGTGTTGATAAGATTGTTTAGCCAGACAGATCCGCTTCTTATAACCGGTGGTTTGATTTTTGAACTAATACCTTACTAAACCTATAATCATGTTTTACAAACTCACCCTCACTTTAGCTGTAATGCTGGCAATCGCCTGTAACCCGCCTGCTACAACAAAAGAAACAACGAAAGTACCTTCTGTGAAGGATGCTGTGAAAGAAGTGAACTTAACAGGAAGTGTATGGCATTACATACAACTGAAGAGATGGAAACTGTTACAGATGAATGGGCAGTTGCAGGAACAATCTCCCATATGGCTGGAGTTTGATACCACCGCACATCGCATCAGTGGCAACGGCGGCTGTAACAAACTGGCCGGAGCCTATAACCTGGCAGGAGATGTGATCACTTTCCGGCAGGTCATCAGTACCCGCATGGCTTGTGTAGATCAGGACGCAAATGAAAGGGAGTCAATATTTCTCCGGTTATTATCAGACCACGCTTATACATTTGATGTAGCAGATCAGACATTACAGTTGTACGATAGCAGCAAGATAATACTGATGTTTGGCGCGATGGATAAAGAGTCGCAGAAATAAGAAGCGGGCACAATAAAAGTGATTACAATAAAAAAGGCCCGGTAGTTATGCTACCGGGCCTTTCTAAATAGAATAAATTATTTTATCAGCTTCAGCTCATTCACAATATTAGGAGCCCCACCTAATTTATCAATACACCAGAGTACATAACGTACATCCACACAAATCGTCCTGTTATATACCGGATCAAATTGGATTTTGTGGCTCAATGCTTCATAGTTACCGTCAAAAGCAAGACCTATCAGTTCGCCATTAGCATTCAATACCGGAGAACCGGAGTTACCACCTGTGATATCATTCGTTGTGATAAAACAAGTAACAATATCATTCTTCCTGAGGTCCTTATACTGACCAAAATCTTTCTTCTTATATAGATCCAGGTAGTTATCCGGTAAATCAAACTCATAATCTCCTGCTTTATATTTTTCCATCACACCTTTCATCGTGCACACATAATCATAAGACACCGCATCACGGGGAGAATAAGGTTTCACCTGTCCATAAGTAAGGCGCATAGAGAAGTTAGCATCCGGATACCATTTTTTATTTGGCTCCATCTGTAACAAACCTTTCAGATAAACACGGCCCAGGTCATTATTCTGTGTAACGAACTGATTATAGATCGGCATGTATTTGCTTACAAAGTTCTTGATAAATGCGCTGGAATATGCAAAAGCAGGATCTGTTTGAAGGGTCACTGCATCAGGATTAGCAATAAAAGCCTTCCAGCGTGCATCATTCAGGATCATAGATCCGGACATGAGCGCAGAAGACCAGAGACGATAAGTATTATCATCATCCAAAGCCCCGAATTTAGCTTTAACAGCATCGTAGAACCCGATAGGGTGTTGTGCCTGTGGGATATCCGTGTAGAAAAGACGGCAGGTAGCAGCGAGGATTTTCTGATCGCTGGTTTTATCTTCCTGTGCCAGGAAAGCTGTACGGGCTTTATCAGCAGCCTGTATACTCTGTTTGATCACATCAGATGCTGTACCTGGAGTAACCATTGCTTTTTCCACCGCCTGTAAACTAGCTGCAAAAGCAGCCAGCGGGGAACCTAAGATGCCTTCATTGATATAAATACGATGTTTAGCGTAAGGAGTCCAGTCCTGGTATGCTTTCGCATAATCCTTAAAGATATTTTCAAATTCAGGTTTGCCCTGTGCCCATTTTTCGAAAGCAGCTTCCTGTTGTTGTTTCTCTTCCTGTACTTTATATTTCAGGAGTTGTTGTGTTTCCCCGTCAAAGAATTTCCAGTAATTGGCAATACCGGCATAAGAAGAAGCCATTTTCAGTTTAATGGCAGGGTCTTTCTTCATCTGCTCAAACATATATTTCAGACGAACAGCGCGGAGAGTCACTACAGAAGGGTTTTCCACATTTATTTTCAGCTTCACCCCTTCAGCGCTTTCGTATCTGTTGGTACCACCGGGGTAACCAAAGATCATCGCGTAATCATTCTCTTTGATACCTTTTATAGAAACGGGTAAGAAGTATTTGGGTTTTAAAGGCACATTGTCTGCCGCATATTCGGAAGGTTTGCCGTCTTTACTCACGTATACACGGAAAATGGAGAAGTCGCCGGTATGACGAGGCCATTCCCAGTTATCGGTATCACCGCCAAATTTGCCGATACTTTCCGGCGGGGCCCCTACCAGGCGGATATCTTTATAGCGCTCGTATACAAAAAGCAGGAACTGGTTACCCTTGAACATAGGGAGTACCTTTGCTTCATAGTTGGTATTAGCGATGGTCTGACTAATAATATCAGCCGTAATTTTCTGTTGTTGTGTAACTCTTTCCTGACCGGAAAGTCCTTTCAGGGCTTCTTCTACCTTTGCGGTAACGTCTTCCACTCTTACGAGGAACTGTACGGATAATGTTTTTGAAGGAATTTCCTGTTGTTTGTTCAGGGCATAAAAACCGTTTTTCAGGTAATTATGTTCCATGGAACTGGCTGTAGCAATGGCATCATAACCACAGTGATGGTTGGTGAATATTAATCCCTGACTGCTCACTATCTCACCTGTACAACCTCCTCCGAATATTACAATGGCATCTTTCAAAGAGGCCTTATTAATACTGTACAACTGATCCTTGGTTAATTTCAAACCTTTTTTAACCATGTCGTTGTATACTTGCTGTCCTAATAGGTATGGCAGCCACATACCTTCATCTGCCCGGGCAAATTTAACCGTCAGCAGTAAAAGGAGGAGTAATACATTTTTCTTCATAATTAATATTCTATTTTGTAAAGGACCTCAAACCTAGCTTTTTTTTTATTAAGTGCCATATTGACTGTGCTGAGTGGTTGTATTGAAGCACGGGCGGGTATCTTATAAAATTGGAATGGCATTTGTAAGGGACGTTTATTATCACTAAACATCATTTTAAAAGCCTGCTTATGAGAATATTGCTGTACTTGCTTGCTGCCGCTACCTTTTCTGCCTGCCAGGAGAGTGGAAAACAGCAGGAGAAGAAAGAAGAGTTAAAAGAAGGTGTGGAGAAAATTGGACAAGATGTTAAGGAAACTGCCAAAGATGCGGGAGATTACCTGGACGAACAGCGTAAAAAAGTGCGTGATGACCTGCAGGAGCGTAAGGATGAGATAGATCTGAAAATGAAAGAGCTTAAAAAAGACGGTTCAGAAAAGAGTACAAAAGCCCGTAAACAATTATTGGAATTGCGGGATCAGATCAACAGGGAACTGGAAGATGTAAAGAACAGCAGTGCATCTACCTGGGAGGAAACCCGCAGAGGAGCAGATACCCTGCTTAAGAAATCAGACCGGGAGTGGACGGAATTCAAGCAGGAATTTAAGGATCTGTTCCAGTAAATTAAGAATTTGTAACGGTCTGTGGGGGCTAATCTAAAATAACTAACTTTACCAGGCAACAATCATTATCACGCTGTGTTACTTTCGTACCATCAAAAGAAAATTGCGTTTGAAGCCGGCTGTGACGAAGCCGGAAGGGGATGTCTGGCAGGGCCGGTATTTGCGGCCGCGGTGATATTGCCGGTTAAGTTCCGGCACAAGCTCCTGAATGATTCAAAGCTGATGACAGCGGCAAACCGCGATACACTGCGGGTGGTAATAGAAAGAGAAGCAGTATGTTATGCCGTTGCCAGTGTAGATAATGAGGAGATCGACAGGATCAATATCCTGCAGGCATCTTTCAGGGCGATGCACTTAGCTTTGGAAAAGCTGAAGCAAAAGCCCGGTTATATACTGGTAGATGGCAACCGCTTTGTTCCGTATGGAGATATCCCACATGCCTGTATTATTAAAGGGGACGGGATATATGCTTCTATTGCAGCAGCATCTGTACTGGCTAAAACATACCGGGATGAATATATGCAGTCCCTGCATGCGCAATTCCCGCATTTTGGCTGGCATGAGAATAAAGGTTATTCTACTGTATATCACCGTAATGCAATCCGGGAATATGGAGATAGTCCTTATCACCGTAAATCTTTCCGGTTATTACCAGAGGAGATGGACCTGGATTTTGCCGACGAACCTGTGGAATAAGGTTTCCCGCCTGCGGAAGTTGAATACTTAAAACTATTGTTATTATTTTTGCCATTGGATAGGATCAGACTATGTTAAAGCAGACACAACAGCAGAAGCTATTACAAAAATTGTCGCCTCAGCAGATTCAGTTAATGAAGCTGCTTCAGGTACCCACGGCTGTTCTTGAAGAACGTATCAAGGAAGAGCTGGAGGAGAACCCTGCCCTGGAATATGGAGAGGAAGCACAGGAGGATGAATTTAAGGAAACGCAGGAAGAATACACGGCCCCTGAAGAGGAGGATGATTTTGAGCCTGATGGAAGCGAGAATGAATACGATAATATTGATATCTCCGAATACGTAAGTGAAGGAGATGATGACATAGCTGACTACAGATTGCGGGATGATAACTACCCTGACCCGGATGAGAACAAAACCATCCCGGTAAGAGTGGAAACATCTTTCCATGAGCATCTGTTGGCACAACTGGGTATGCTGGCACTGGATGAGAGGCAGACCAGCATTGCAGAACAGATCATTGGCAGCATTGACGATGATGGTTACCTGAGAAGAGAGATCAGCGCGATCGTGGATGACCTTTCTTTCTCTCAGAATGTATCTACAGATGAGGAAGAGATCAGGGACCTGATTAAAAAGATCCAGGAGTTTGATCCGCCGGGTATCTGTGCTACAGACCTGAAGGAATGTCTGTTATTGCAACTGAAGCGCAAAATACAGGATGATCCCGGAGTGATGGGCGCCTATCAGATCCTGGAGAACTACTTTGATGAGTTTACCAAGAAGCACTATGAGAAGATCCAGAAGGGATTGAATATGAGTGATGAAGCGCTGAAGGAGGCCATCGGGCAGATTATCCGTCTTACGCCAAAACCAGGTGGTAATTATGCTACCCTGAACAAGGCAGAAAGTTATGTAATACCTGACTTTTTCATTCTCAATAATAACGGTAAACTGGAATTGTCCCTTAATTCAAAGAATGCACCTGACCTCAGGATTTCTGAAGGTTACAGGGACATGTTAAAGGATTATGACCGTGGAGATAAGAAAGACAAGCGTCAGAAAGAAGCGGTACTGTTTATCAAACAGAAGATAGATGCAGCCAAATGGTTCATCGATGCCATCAAGCAAAGGCAACATACGTTGTTGTCTACGATGGAATCTATCATGGGTTATCAGCGGGAGTTTTTCCTTACAGGGGATGAAACGACCATGAGACCAATGATCCTGAAAGACATTGCGGACATTACCCAGCTGGATATTTCTACTGTAAGCCGTGTAGCGAACAGTAAATATGTGCAGACGGAGTTTGGTACTTTTAAGCTCAAGTTCTTTTTCAGTGAATCATTATCTACAGATAGCGGGGAAGAAGTATCTACCCGTGAGGTAAAAAAGATTTTGTCTGATCTGATAGAAGGGGAGAACAAGCGTAAACCGCTGAGTGATGAGAACCTGACGAAGATGCTCCAGGATAAGGGGTACAATATTGCCCGCCGTACGGTGGCCAAATACAGGGAACAATTAAATATACCAGTAGCAAGGCTTAGAAAAGAGCTTTAAAAAATCAATATTCAGGGGGCATTGAATGGAACAGGCAACACTTACAACAGATAACCGTCCGGTATTTTCACCCGCATTGCGTGCGGTAGCAACGGTTATTTCCTATATCACGCATCCGTTATTTATACCGTTAATTATTACGTTCCTGACCGTGAGGGCACTGCCGGAATATTTTGTGGCATTTGCCCATAGCAGCAAGCGTTTTCAGTATGATACGCTTTATATCCGCGTACTCACCATCAGCATATTTTTCCCGGTATTAACTTTACTGCTGGCACGTTCCCTGAAGTTTGTAGAATCTATACAGATGCATACGCAGCGCGATCGTATTATTCCATATGTAGCCTGTACCATTTATTATTTCTGGGCATTTTATGCATTTAAAAGGGAAGGGGTCACACCTCCTTTTTTCAATGCATTTTTCCTGGGGGTATTTTTAGCAGTGGTATTGTCTATGGTGGGAAATACCTATGCGAAGATCAGTATGCACACAACTGGCTGGGGCGGGGTAATCGGTCTTTTACTGATGCTGATGACCGGCATGCATATGAATGTAAGTTTTCCGCTGGTGGTCACTTTCCTCGTAGCCGGTGTTGTAGCAACGGCCCGTTTGATCCTTTCCGCGCATACTCCCGCAGAGATCTACACCGGTTTTATTATCGGTATTCTATCGCAATGGATAGCATATGGTATAGTAGGGTAAGATTATTTTTCTTTCTTTTTTCACTACGCACATTCAGTGCGTAAAGGTGGCCCATCTTTGTAGTGTTATTTGAACATTGACATATGTTACCGTTGTGAGTTAACCCTTAAACTTTTTTTTCTGATTCGGTGAAAGGTTGGACTCTTTACTATAGGATTTAGCATTTTTGGTGAAAATGCTAAAAAATTTGGGAAAGTTAAAAATTAGATCATAACTTAGCACACCATTAAATTTGTAAAAAAACACTTACTAATATGTCTACAGCCAATGCAGATAAATTGAAGGCACTGCGCCTTACCATGGACAAGATCGATAAGGATTTCGGTAAAGGGTCTGTGATGATGATGGGAGAGAAGGGCGTGGTTGCCATGGAAGTAATATCTACAGGCTCTCTGGGTCTTGATATTGCGCTGGGAATTGGCGGTCTTCCTAAAGGCAGGATCGTAGAGATCTACGGCCCTGAGTCTTCCGGTAAGACGACACTTGCGATTCATACAATAGCAGAAGCGCAGAAGAAAGGCGGTATCTGTGCTATAATAGATGCTGAGCATGCTTTTGACAGTACTTATGCCCAGCGTTTGGGTGTGGATGTTGATTCATTGCTGATTTCACAGCCGGACCATGGAGAGCAGGGTCTGGAGATTGCGGACCGTCTGATCTTATCAGGAGCGGTAGACGTGGTGGTAATTGACTCCGTAGCTGCGCTGGTACCAAAAGGTGAGCTGGAAGGTGAGATGGGAGATAGCAAGATGGGTTTACAGGCCCGTTTGATGTCTCAGGCGCTGCGTAAGCTGACCGCTACCATTTCAAAGACGAATTGCTGTTGCATATTCATCAACCAGCTGCGTGAGAAGATCGGCGTTATGTTCGGTAACCCGGAAACAACTACCGGTGGTAACGCGCTGAAATTCTATGCATCAGTACGTCTGGATATCCGTCGTATGGCACAGATCAAGGATGGTGATGAAGCTGTGGGTAACCGTGTGAAAGTGAAAGTTGTAAAAAATAAAGTTGCACCTCCCTTCCGCCAGGCTGAGTTTGATATCATCTACGGACATGGTATCTCCAAAGTAGGTGAGATCATTGATATGGGTGTTGAATATGGCATCGTACAAAAAAGCGGCAGCTGGTTCAGTTATGATACCAACAAGCTGGGCCAGGGCCGTGATGCCGTGAAGCAGTTGCTGATCGACAATCCGGAAGTAGCAAATGAGATTGAAGGGAAGATCAAAGCGAAGATTGCAGCACAGCAGCTGGAAGCCGCTTCTTAATTAGAGTTGTTTTAGTTTTAGATATAAGCAATTGGGTTAGTTAGTATTACCTATATCCCCGCCTTTTTTAAGGTGGGGATTTTTATTTTGTTGTGTATTGCAGAAAAGCGTCCTTTATACAAAAGGAATATATTTTAACCTTTGCCAGAATGAATGACCGGAGGATTACCCGGAAATGTTTTACTGCTTAGGCTGTTGGTTTCATATCCTTCCAGGCCCATAAATATCTACAGGCATAAGTCCGGTAAGGAGACCACTTGGCAGAGATCTTTAACAGCTTTTCTCTGAATGCTTTTTTATCTGTTTTATCCAGCTTATATAATTTGATCATCGCCTGCTGAATCCCCAGATCATCTATCGCAAATACATCCTCCCTTCCAAGATAGAACATCAGCAACATTTCTACTGTCCAGCGGCCTACACCTTTGATCTGCGTGAGATAAGCAATCACGGTATCATTATCCATCTTTTGCAGCTTCTTATCAGTCAGTTTTTCTTCTACCGTAAAGCGCGCAACATTGTGAACGTAACTTACTTTAGCATTAGATAAACCTATACTGCGCAAGGTTTCCGGAGGAGTATCGAGAATCTGTTGCGGAGCGGGTTCTTTCCCATCATATAAAGCAAGGAAACGCTTGTAAATAACCTCCGCTACTTTTACACTTAACTGCTGGCTCATGATAGAAGCTATCAGCCGGATAGTGATGTTTTTTCGGATTGCTAAAGGAGGAAGAGGACTAGCCATGATCGGTAAAAACTTTTTGTCTTTACCTAAGTGAAGCAGGTAAATTTCTGAAGGTTGAGTCATAACCAGGGTATAAAAACAGGATGCTCCTGAGAAAGCAAAAATAGGAATATTTGCCTGCTCAGGAGCATCGTTATTTAAGTTACTTATCGTGTATTGAGAATAGGACCGGCCATACTAATACTCGAAGGGCTGTGCATAAATCACCTGCAGAATGGTTTGCCCGACTACCTGTAGTGTACGTTTGTCGATAACGCTCATGTTATCATTCTGCGTATGCCAGTGGGGTGCAAAATTACCATTAGGCTGCAATGCAATAATATCAAAAGTAGGAATATTCGCCATCGTATTTACGTATACGTGGTCATCCGTAATAGCAGAACCATTATTCTCATACCTGAAATAATCAGAGTACCCAAGACGATTCGCCACATCCCAGAACATCTTCATAGGACCATATGCATACTGCTGGGAGCCTGCTTCCATAAAGAACTGTGAGCCGCGGGCGCCAACCATATCCAACAGGATACCGTAATTAGCTTTATAGCCTTTCACATGTGGGTTCTTCGCCCAGTACTGCGTACCAAGGCAAAAGCTGTTTTCCTCTTCACTGATCCCATAATCTTCCACATCTGTCAGCAAAAGGTCCACACCAACACCTTGTTTCTGCGCATGCAATTCGCGGGCTGTTTCCAATAATACCGCAACACCACTCGCGCCATCATCCGCACCATCCAGGTGTTTGGTTTTATCAAACGCATCCTGGTCTGCATGCGGACGTGTATCCCAATGCGATAAAAGAAGTATACGCTGTTTCGCGTCCGGATTAAAAGTAGCAATGATATTTATACAGGGAAGTGGCTGGTTCTTAGGTCCCATCACGGTAGTACGCTGCACATACACCGTATCGGCCAAAGGTTTTAATTCCTGTATCAGCCATTCCGCACATTTAGGCTGCGCAGGTGTATTGGGAATACGTGGGCCAAAGCTCACCTGTTTTGCCGTAAATGCATACGCACTGTCTACATTGAAAACGGGTACTTTCGCCGCTGTAGTAACCTGCTGACCGGCGCTGTCCGCATTATTGTTCTGGTTCTTGTTTGTTGATTGATTACAGGCACATGCAAACAGTGCCATACCTGTAAAAATGCTGATGATTTTATTCATATAAAAATGAGTACTGTTTATTATTGGATACTATAACTCACGCCACCATCCTTCTCATCTTTCAACTGTATACCTACAGCTAAAAGCTGATTACGGATCTTGTCGGAAGTAGCATAATCTTTACGGCTTTTAGCTTCTTTCCTCATCTCAATGAGTAACTGCATAACACCATCAAGCGTATTATCATCGGTTGATAAAGTCTCTGGTTTCAACGCCAGGATCTCTATCAGATAAGTATTCCATGTTTTCTGTAAAAGCGTGAAAGTCTCTTCACTGATCTCATGCATTTTAATCTGACCACCCTTCAATGAATTAATCACGGGTGCCAGTTCAAAAAGATTCGCCAACACTTTAGCGGTATTGATGTCATCATTCATGAACTCCTGGCATTCGTGGCACCATTCACGTACCTGCTTGTCCAGTTCTTCATTGAGAACACCTTTCGCTCCGTCGTAGTTGAGTTTCAGCAATACCTCATATGCAGCCCACAGACGTTGCAAACCTTTTTCGGCAGCCTGTAATGCTTCGTTTGAGAAGTCCAGGGTACCACGGTAGTGTGTCTGCAATACGAAGAAGCGAATGGTCATAGGACTATAAGGCTTATCCAGCAAGGGGTTGGTGCCAGCAAACATCTCTGTCAGTTTGATGGTATTGTTATACGCCTTCCCCATTTTACGGCCGTTAATGGTGATCATATTATTATGCATCCAGTAACGCGCCATCATCTCACCATGCGCCACTTCACTCTGTGCTATTTCGCACTCGTGATGAGGGAATTGCAGGTCCATACCACCACCATGAATATCAAACTGTTTACCCAGGTATTTGCTGCTCATAGCAGAACATTCTATATGCCAGCCGGGGAAACCATCGCTCCAGGGGCTAGGCCATCGCATCAGGTGTTCCGGTGGCGCCTTTTTCCACAAGGCAAAATCTACTTTATTTTTTTTCTCATCCTGACCTTCCAGCTCACGGGTAGTTTCCAGCATGTCGTCTAATATGCGGCCGCTGAGAATACCATAGTCATGCGTTTCCGCATATTTCTTTACATCAAAATATACAGAGCCGTTTTTCTCATAGGCATAACCTTTACCCATGATATTTTTAATCATTTCAATCTGTTCGATGATATGACCGGTAGCAGTAGGTTCTATACTTGGTTCCAGACAGTTGAACTGGTGCATGGCCCAATGGTAGAGGTTTGTATATTTTTGTACCAGTTCCATTGGTTCCAGCTTTTCCAGCAGGGCACCTTTGGCTATTTTATCTTCAGCGGCACGACCTTCTTCCTCGAAGTGACCGGCATCTGTGATATTCCTTACATAGCGTACTTTATAGCCCAGGTGTTGCAGATATCTGAAAACAACATCAAATGTGATATAAGGACGGGCATGGCCCAGATGTGACTCCCCCGATACGGTAGGGCCGCATACGTACATACCAACGTGACCGGGATACAGAGATGTGAATACTTCCTTTTGCCGTTGTAGCGAATTGTATATTTTAAGCTCAGACATATCAGATAATTTCGAATAGCAAAAACCTTCCTCGGCTTTTGTTGGATTGCAAAGATAATTATTGTTTCGTCAGTGACATTACCATTGAAAAAGCAAATGAACCGGTTAATGTCCCAGGAGGGTCAGGTTAGCAATAACAGGGTAATGATCAGACAGATCGGAGTTTATTTTTCTGAAAGAGTTGATAGTGAATGATTTATCGGTAAATATATAGTCTATACGCAGGGTCGGTGCTAATCCGGCAAAGGTACGGCCGATGCCGCTGCCCCTGGTAAGGAAAGCATCCTGCATAGTCCCTCTGATGGTGAAGTAGGTGTACGAGGCCGGGGTATCATTAAAGTCGCCACATACAATTGTTGGATAGGGGCTTGTTTTGATAAAAGCAGCTACAATATCTGCCTGCCGGCTACGGCCCACATACGCGTCCTTCATTTTCTCCATAATGTTGCGGGTAGCCACCAGGCCGGTATCTTCCTGTTTTTTTATCTTTTCTATAAAACGGTAATCCCTTTCATTGAACCGGTAGGATGCCAGGTGCATATTGAAGACGCGGATGGTATCTCCGTTTTTAACAATATCTGCATAAATAAGGCTTTCACTTAGTGGCCCCGTAGACATCTTCAGCTTGCCGGATTTGATGATAGGGGAACGGGAATAAATGATTGATCCCCAGTGTTGCATCCCATCCCGGTTAAAATCGCTTGAAAAGTAACGGTAGGGCAGTCTCATTTCCCGGGAAATGTCTTCCCGGTTATTGAAATCATTCTTTTTCTCCGAAGTATAAAAATCCTGGAAACAAACGATGTCCATGTCTTGTTTATTGATCAAAGCAAACATGGCCTGACGGTTGTATTTACTGTCTTTCTCCTTGTAAAGTCCGAACTGGGCTACGTTGTAGCTCATGATATTTATACTTCCTTCAGGATTGGCAAACTGTTTTTTAGCAGAAGGTAAGTTGAATGCAATGAACGCCGCAATGGATTTCCACCCGATAACGATCGCCAGTAAAGATAAGAGGCAGTATTTAAAATCGAATATGAGCCAGCAGATAAAAAAGAGTATCAGCGCAAGCAGTAATAAAGGGAACAGGAGTGTAATAAAACTGATAGGCCACCACTGTTCGGGAGAGACATAAGGAGCCAGGCATGCTACCAGGAACAGCAGCAATACAATGACGTTCACTGTCAGAAAAAAACCTTTTGTAAAAAGCTTCAAAAATCTCAACTGCTATTGCATTTTGCTTAAAGATAGTAGAAAGAGAGAAATTAATTTCTTTTTAGAGAGAAGGTGGCCATTACAGGGAAATGTTCAAAGCCTTTCTTCTTAAAAGTACGGTAGTCCAGGATGTTAAAAGAAGGTTGGGCAAAGATATAGTCGATGCGTAGCGTTGGAGATAAAAAGGACAAAGTCCTGCCCAATCCAAAACCATGACGCAGGAAAGCATCCTGCATATTATTACTGATGGTATTATAAGTATACGATACCGGTGTATCATTGCAATCACCGCAAACAATTGCCGGATAAGGACTTGCATCTGCCAGGGAAGCAAGCTGTCGGGCCTGTTCTGCTCTTTTGTAAATAGTACGGCGCATTTTGCCTGCCAGATTTTTGCCTTCTCCCACGGCAGGGTCTTTCATTTCGATGAAGGAGTAATCTGCTGATTTAAACATATAGGACTGTAATTGAGCGGTGAGAATGCGCACTGTATCGCCATCCATGAGTATATCTGCCTGGAGTATACTGCTGCCACTGCCAACAGCACTATGGCCGCAGGGGATGGCAGAAGCGTTTACAATTGGATATTTAGAGAACAGGATGATCCCATATTGCCAGGTATACCAGCGTGTTTTATCACAGGTGAAATAGAAATACCGGTAATGTAGTTGTTCCCGTATATCAGATATATGATCTGTATACCCGCTCCTGTTATTGGTGTAAAACTCCTGGAGACAAAGGATATCCGGTTGGCTTTCTTTTATAGTATAATAGATGTTGTTTTTAATAGAAATATCTTCTTTGTAATTTTTCAATCCCATGCTGCTGGAGTTGAAAGTCATTACGGTGAACTGCTTCCTGCCTTCGGCTGCTATGCCGGATCCCGGGTGTAGTCCAACACTAACATATAGTGAAGGGGATGATAATGCGAGCGCAAACACACCTATCCAAAGAAACCGCTCCTTATAAATTATCCAGAGAATAATGAAGAGGAAATTAAGACACCAGCATAACGGAAACAGTAGACCAATGACGCCACTGAGCCATATTGACTGTGGATTGATATGTGGTAGCCAGGAGCTGAGGATAAGTGTGAAGGCTATCAGCACATGTGCATAATATAGCGCACGACGTTTGAATGGGGACACTGGTAGGGGTTTAAGGCTTAATTAAAATAGAGAAACATCCGGGTATTCCGGATGTTTCTCTGTTATATTTATTTTACCATGTTAAGGCTGTTAGGTCCTTTAGGATGAGAAAAGTGTGTGATCTTATAAAGAATCCGGTTAAAGCCGGAGCCAAAGTCATTGCCTTTCCGCCACTGCTGCATATAAATAAAACCGGTAAGACCGCCGCCGAATAATGCCGGCAGGTAAGTCATATCATGTTGTGTAACCACATGTGTGCCTACATTTATAATGATAAACAGGATGGTAATTGCCCACAGCGGAATACCCCCGGATAACAGGGGATAGATGCGGTAGTTTGGGGCGATGGTAGTAGCCCCTATCGCCAGTGCCATGATGCTGGCAGAAGCCCCTGTCATGGCTGCATAAGGTTGTAGCTCGCGGAAAGTGGGGATCAGCTGCATACCTAAAAGATAAAACACAGCACCACAAAGACCGCTGTAGATATACAGGGGAAGAATGCGTCTGTGACCAGCCAGCCCTTGTAACAAGGAGCCAAAGCCCCATAACCAGATCATATTACTGAATATCATCCAGAAACTGTTATGTGCAAAGAGGGAAGTGATAATGCTCCAGGGGCTGTGTAATACCTGCTGGAAACTTCCTGATAAAATTATCCTGCTCAGTACTTCTCTGTTAAATCTTTCGGTTGTATTGCCTTCAATGTTGTAAATAATCTGTGTAAAGAACAAGAGCATGAACACGGTAATGTTTACCAGCAACAGCTGTGTAACCATGTTCCTCCGGTCTCCCAGTGACAGCTGTGTTATTCCTCTGTTTTCCTCCTGATGCATGGCATAAAATTGTATGTTAATAAAAGTGCTGTCGGTTCTTTCTGTTCCATGTCTTCAATAAAAGGTAGCTGAACAGCACTCCGCCGAGGTGGGCGAAGTGGGCTACGTTATCGCCTGCAGAGTTCTGGATACCGGATATCAGTTCAAGTATTATCAGGAAGCCAATGAAATATTTGGCTTTGATCGGAAACAGGAAGTAGAGATATAAAAGATTATTCGGGAAGAGGTATCCAAAAGCAAAGAGGATCCCGAATACGGCACCTGAAGCTCCCAGGGTAGCGGTATCGCGGTATTCACTTACATACTGTTGTAAGAATACTTTCGCAGCTTCCATTTGTTCCGGAGTGGTCGGATAACTTAATTCGTACTGACCGAAAGTAAGGTCGTATTTATGTTGGAGTAATACGAAGTTAGTAGCAGAAGGGGACGAGAGGAATGCCTGTACGTCCCTGTTGAGTGAGATATTCTCATATGTTAATACACCGAGGTGGCAGAGAGCCGCACCCAGGCCGCAAACCACATAGAATATCAGGAAACGTTTAGGTCCCCAGAGATTTTCCAGCGTAGAGCCAAACATCCACAGGGTGAACATATTCATGAACAGGTGTTCCGGAGAGCCATGCATGAACAGGTGAGTGATCAGCTGATGAGGCTTGAATAGGTCCGAACCCCAGTAATGCAGGGCAAAAAGGTCTTCAATTTTATGGTCCAGACTTGCACCCAGCGTGTATTGTGCAAGGAATACCAAACCGTTTATGATCAGAAGGTTTTTGATCACGGTGGGAAGAATTTCAAATCTGCTGGGCCTGAACTCACTCATTTATTAACTGATTCTATTAATGATTAATCCTTTTTTCCAGCAACACCACATTTTCTATATGATGGGTGTGCGGGAACATATCCACTGGTTGTATCTTTTTTACAACGTATAACTGGTCCAGTAAAGCCAGGTCTCTTGCTTGTGTTGCCGGGTTACAGCTTACATATACAATACGGGGAGCTGCAATTTCCAGTAATTTGTTTACGAGCTTTTCGTGCATTCCTGCCCTTGGCGGGTCTGTAATCACCACATCTGGTTGCCCATGCTGTGCAAAGAACGCATCGTTGCAAATATCCACCACATCGCCTGCAAAAAAGGTAGCGTTCTTCACGCTATTCATTGCGGCATTTTCAACGGCATCGTCTATCGCCTCTTTTATCAGTTCTATCCCTATTACCTTTCCTGCCTGTGGAGATACAAAAATACCAATACTGCCTGTTCCGCAATACAGATCATAAACAATTTCTGTTCCTGTTAATCCTGCAAAATCCCGGGTAACCTGGTATAATGCTTCTCCCTGGTAGGTATTAGTCTGGAAAAACGATTTGGGACCTATTTTAAATACAAAATCTTCCAGCTTTTCTTCCACATATCCTTTTCCGTAATATATTTTAGGGTCCAGGTCAAAGATGGTATCGTTCCCTTTGGGGTTGATAGTATATAATATGGTCGTGATACCCGGTACTGTTGCCAGGAGGTGGTCCAGCAGGGCTTCCCTGTCTTTTTTGTTCTCGTGGCGGATCACCAGGTTTACCATCACCTCGCCGGTGGTGCAGATCCTGACTACCAGGTTGCGCAGCCACCCTTCCTGGGCGCGGATATCATAAAAGGAGAGGTCATTTGCCAGTGCATATGCCTTAATGGTATTGCGGATGGCATTTACCGGCTCTGCCTGCAGGTAGCAGGTATTTATATCCAGTACTTTATCGAATAACTTAGGTACGTGGAATCCCAGGGCATTACGCCGGGGGATCACACCATCTTCTCCGATCTCATCTGCCAGCAGATAAGCTTTGTTGCTGAAGGTGAACTCCAGTTTATTGCGGTAATGAGTAGAAAAGCGGGAGCCCATGATAGGTTGCATGGGGGGTAAGTCCAGTTTTCCGATGCGCTGAAGGTTATCTGCTACCTGCTGCTGTTTATATTCCAGCTGCTGGGCATATGGCAACATCTGCCATTTACAGCCTCCACAGTTTCCAAAATGTTCACAAAAGGGCTTTACGCGGTTTGCCGCATAACTATGAATATGTATGGCCTTTCCCTCTGCCCAGTCTTTTTTGTTTTTACCGAGCCTTACGTCCACTACATCCCCGGGAACCACACCCCCTTCTATAAATATCACCTTTCCGTCAATACGGGCAAGTGCTTTCCCTTCTGCGGCATAAGCGCTAACCGGTACTTTTTCCAGAATAACATTTTTTTTCCTCACGGGTGCAAAGGTAGGATTTTAGCTACAAGCAACAAGCTGTAAGCCATACGTAAACCTTAGTTTTCCGGGGGATTGTTTCACCCTGAGATTTTACATTTTCCCATTTCCTTGCTACATTTACATTAACCGATGTCCTATGCAAAAACTAATTATCATTTTAGCCTGCCTATTATCCCAGTTTCAGTTACAGGCACAGGGGTACCAGATTACCATTCAATTAAAGCAGTATAAAGGAGGACAGGTTTACCTGGCCCATCACATGGGAAAAAATAAATACATGTCGGATTCTGCTTTACTGAATGAGGAGGGTATTGCCGTAATAAAAGGGCCCCAGGCATTACCTGGCGGTATTTACATGATCCTGTTGCCTGGTAAACAACGTTACTTTGAATTATTACTGGATAATAAACAACAGCAGTTCAGTATTATCGCTGATACTTCAGACCTTATCAAAAAAACGATCTTTAAGAACTCTCCCGAAAATGATCTTTTCCTGGGATATAATAAGTTCCTGACAAATGAAATAAGCCCTATCAGTATCCAGTTACAGGCTAAACAGGCTACTGCCCGTACAGCTGCAGACAGCGCAGAACTGAGGACCCTGGAAACAAGTCTGCGCAAGAAGTTACAGGACTACCGCAATGATGTGGTTGCCAAACATCCACAGAGTTTGCTCAGTAGTATGTTTAAAGCATTGAAAGAACCAGAGATCCCGACCAATCCCAACCCGGAAGATTCTACTTTCGCTTACCGTTATTATAAAGCACATTACTGGGACAACGTAGACCTTGGTGATGACAGACTTGTATATACGCCTATACTTGAGGATAAATTGCATAAATATTTTACGCAACTCGTACCTCCTCATCCCGATTCTGTGAACATAGAGTGTGATCAGTTGATAGCACAAACACGTAAAAACAAAGAGGTGTTTAAATATGTGGTGTGGTGGCTTACATACAACTATGAGACATCGCAGTACATGGGAATGGATGCGGTGTTTGTACACCTTGTGGAAAAGTATTATGTAGCCGGAGATGCATTCTGGCTGAATGATGAACAACTGAATAAAGTTATCTCGCGTGCATATTCTATTGCGCCTAATCTGATAGGACAACAAGCACCACCACTGGAAGTAAAAGACTCGTCATTAAAACCTGTATCACTCTATACGACCAAAGCAAAATATACTGTTCTTGTTTTTTGGGACCCCACCTGTGGACATTGTAAAATTGAAGTTCCCCGTTTAGACTCCGCTTATAAAGCCAGTTGGAAAAGCAAGGGCGTAGCAATGATTGGTTTTAAAACAGAAGGTACCAAAGAAGAGTGGCAGAACTTTATCAAACAGTATAAGCTCAACGGTTGGATTCATGCCTGGGACCCGGATGCCCAAAGTAACTTCCGCAGATTATATGATGTATACAGCACTCCCGTAGTATATCTGTTAGATGAAAAAAAGAAGATCGTGGCTAAACGACTTGGAGTAGAACAGCTCAACGAATTCATCGATAAAATGGAAGCACGAGGTGGGACTGCACAAAAGTAGGCATGCGTAGTTTAGAAAAAAATACATTATAACTTATTTATTACCAGATAGATATAATTGTGGCACTAGCCTTTGGCATAGTCTTTGGAAAGTTCATGTTGTAATCAAAAATTTGTAGGTTATGACTAAGAAGAAGATTATCCTTTCATTTGCTGCCCTTGCGATTTCATTTGGTGCAATGTCTCAGGCTCGTGTAGGTGTTAAAGGTGGATGGAACCTTTCATCAATTTCAGTTAGTAATGATGGCTCCGTTGATAAGGACAAATCGTTATCAGGATTTAATATCGGTGTAATAGCTGATTTACCTCTGGTACCCAGGATTCTGTCATTCCAACCCGGAGTATTTTATACTACTAAAGGCTCAAAACTCGTATCAGGAGATCCAAATAATTCCGCTTCTGTATACAGGAAGTACACAACCACTCCTTCATACATAGAGATCCCTTTAAACTTCGTGGGTAAAATTCCCATTGGCGAAGACACCAGGTTATTTGCTGGTATCGGTCCCTACATCGCGTTTGGTGTAGCCGGTAAGAATAAAGTCATCTCTTCATTAGGTGGTGTAACCACCACTACTGAAACCAATATTAAATGGGATGATGATACCCCGTTTAATTCAGGTGATGCTAACCAGGGTTTTGATAAGTATAAGAGATTTGATTATGGTGGTAACCTGATGGCAGGTGCTGAAATTCACGGATTAATTCTTTCCGCCCAGTATGGACTTGGTTTTGCTAAGATCAACTCTGGTTCAGATAATGGTAGTAATGATAAGAACAAGAATCGCACATTCAGTCTTTCAGCAGGGTTTCTGTTTTAGTATCTGCTCATCCATTTTGTATATAAGCACGAGTAACGCGTAAACAGGCAACGCAGAATATTTTAATTGTATAGCATCCAAACGCCTGTAGGATGCTATGCTTTTTATAAAAAAACTGATATGAAAAAGATATTATTATTTTCCGCGGCTCTTTTAACAGCCGGTATTACATTCGCACAAACTAAAGTAGGTATTATTGCAGGTCCCAACTTTTCAAGCATTACATCAAAAAATACGATTGCAGGTAGTGGTAAGCAAACCAGTGATCTACTTGTGGGATTAAGAGCAGGTGTGATCGCAGATCTGCAACTGGCAGATGAATTCTACATCGGTACCGGATTATTATATGCAGGTAAAGGAGGGAAGAATAAAGATAACAGCGATGTTAAAACAACATTATCTTATCTCCAGATACCTGTTAATTTCCTGTTTAAACCGGAAGTAGGTGCTGGTAAACTTAACCTGGGAGCCGGCCCTTATATTGCTTATGGTATTGGTGGTAAGAACAAAGCAACTATTGGGAATGTTACTGCCGAGTACAAAGCATTTGATGATGAATCAGGAGATCTGAAACTGAAACGTTTTGATGCTGGTATAGGTGTTGTTGCCGGTTATGAATTTAATGCAGGTTTATACCTTGGACTGAATGCAGACCTGGGTCTGGTGAACGCCTATGACAAAACTGATAACGACAGAAGTTTCAAGAACACTTCATTTGGTGTTTCTTTAGGTTATAAGTTCTAAATAGTAACATAATCTTATTACAAAAGGATGGATGACAAATGTTGTCCATCCTTTTGTATTATAGGTATATCCTACCATTTTCCCCAAAAAAAAAATTAATAAAACCGTTTGTTGTTTTTGTACGTTAATTTGGTGCAGAGTCTGTCGTAGCTTGAATTAGAACTAGTATTCTTAAAACTAAAATTTCGGGTTATTTCACTGTTCTTTAACCACTAATGCATGAAAAAATTTCTACTCCTATTCTTATGTATTGTCTTTATGTCTCCTGGAATCTATGCACAGGTTAGTATAGGTATACGCGGAGGCTTTAATTTATCTGCCATGAAGTTTGAATCTGCCTCCGGACAGAAGAGCGGGGGAATAGGAAGTGGCAGTCAGCTAAAAAATTTACAGGCCGACCTTCTGCTGAACATACCAGTGCAGGGGGGGGTATACCTGCAACCAGCATTCCGTTATATTACAAAGGGCACTTTCCTGGAACCAGCGGCATCCCATTCAGATGGGGAATCCGGCAATAGGATCAAGGTGCGGTATATTGAGATGCCGGTAAATCTGTTGTACAAATTCCGTTTCCCCGGGTTCAAGCTATGTGTTGGGGGAGGCCCTTATGTAGCTTATGGATTGGGCGGAAATTATAATACAGATATGATATCCAATGGGAAAGTGGTAAGCCATAGCATGCGTTCCCTGGCATTTGAGGAAGAAGAC
Source organism: Chitinophaga oryziterrae (assembly GCF_009758125.1). Taxonomy (GTDB): domain Bacteria; phylum Bacteroidota; class Bacteroidia; order Chitinophagales; family Chitinophagaceae; genus Chitinophaga; species Chitinophaga oryziterrae. Next base: position 254,650 of record NZ_WRXO01000010.1, on the reverse strand, counting down.
AATGTAGTTACTCCGGGGATGTACCTGAACCGCTGGGATGCGGGGTTAAATACAACGTTGGGTGTGGAACTTAACAGTATGGTAATGATTGGTGCGAATTATAGCTACGGCATGGTAGATATTGACAATTCTGCTGCTTATAAGGTCAAGAACAGTTATCTGGGGATAAGTATCGGCATATTGCTGAACAGAGAGGATTATTAGGGTAAAGAAAATATATAAGCGGCCATTTTACCCGGATGGCCGCTTTTTTTATGTCCTTATAGGGGTAAGAATAGCTGTTGCCGTCTTATAGATGCATAGACAAAACAAAAAGTGTGACAGTTATTCGGACATGCCACTGCGTTTCCACGTGATGGCATTATTATAAAGGAAAAGGGATCATAGCAATGCCATGATCCCTTTTCCTTTATAATAAAACTTTTGCCTATGATATTGCCTGTATGGCTTTCAATATTACGTTGGGTTTACCTAAGGTGTAATAGTGCAGTACCGGAACGCCGAAGGCTTTCAGTTCTTTTGACTGCTGGATCAGCCATTGAGCGCCCAGTTCTTCTACATCTTTATCTGTCTTACACTTTAAGATCTCGTTAGAGAAATCAGCAGGAATATCTACATGGAATGTCCTTGGCAGAATATTTAACTGTTTGCGGGAAGTGATAGGTTTTAATCCCGGAATGATAGGGACCGTAATACCTGCTTCCCGGCATTTAGCCACAAAGTCGAAGAACTTCTGGTTATCGAAGAACATCTGTGTAACGATGTAATCCGCACCGTTTTCCACTTTACGCTTCAGATACTTCATATCTGTCTGCATATTGGGGGCTTCAAAATGTTTTTCAGGATAACCGGCAACACCAATGCAGAATTTGGTTTTAACACCACCCTGCAGGTCTTCTTCCAGGTAAATTCCATTATTCATATGTACTACCTGTTGCAGCAGTTCATCGGCATACCGGTGTCCATGAGGTTCTGGTTCAAAGGAAGCTTCGTTCTTTGGAGCATCGCCACGTAATACCAGTACATTATCTACACCAAGGAAATTGAGATCGATGAGTGCATTCTCTGTTTCTTCCCGGCTAAAACCGCCGCAGATAAGGTGAGGAACAGCATCTACATTGTAGTGATTCATAACCGCCGCGCAGATAGCAACCGTACCCGGACGTTTACGGATCTCTACTTTATCAAAGGAACCGTCGCTTTTTTTCTTGAACATATGCTCACTTCTGTGGTATGTTACATTAATAAAAGCCGGTTTAAACTCCATTAAAGGGTCCAGATGTTCATATATAGATTCAATACTCTTTCCTTTTAATGGAGGAAGGATTTCAAAAGATATAAGTGTATCTTTTGCCTGTGCAATATGTTCTGTGACTTTCATAGTAAAATAAAAGTGAGCTTAAGTTTGTGCGGAGCAAAAATAGTATATCTCTTAGTATTATCATCTATTTATTAGTGAATAGTCCGTATAATTGTATCCTACATCGCTCTTTTACAGAAAAAATCCATAGCAGAATGGTTGAAACCAGCAGTTATGGACACTTATCCGTTGAAAGCTAAATGAATTGCTTATTTTTGCTAAGTTTAAACATATGGCATTAAAAATACATACAGAAGAGCTGGTTAAACGTTACGGTAGCAGAACCGTGGTGAACAATGTATCTGTAGAAGTTACACAGGGAGAGATTGTAGGATTGCTGGGACCTAATGGTGCAGGAAAGACGACTACCTTTTATATGGTGGTGGGGTTAATTAAGCCGGATGATGGACAGGTGTTCCTCAACGAGGTGAATATAACCAAACTGCCAATGTACAAGAGAGCCAAGATGGGCATCGGTTATTTACCGCAGGAAGCGTCGGTATTCCGTAAGCTGAGTGTAGAGGATAATATTTCTGCGGTGCTTGAAATGACCGACCTTAAAAAGGCAGAGCAAAAGGAAAAGCTGGAAAGCCTGCTGGAAGAGTTTCACCTGACGCACGTGCGTAAAAGTCCGGGAGATGTATTGAGCGGGGGAGAGCGCCGCCGTACGGAAATTGCCCGTGCCCTTGCCGTAGACCCTAAATTTATCCTCCTGGACGAGCCTTTTGCGGGGATTGATCCAATTGCGGTAGAGGATATACAGTCTATCGTTGCCCGACTTAAATATAAGAACATTGGTATCCTGATTACGGACCACAACGTACAGGAAACATTATCCATCACGGACAGAGCATACCTGCTTTTTGAGGGTAAAATACTTAAAGCCGGAACTGCAGAAGAGTTAGCCGAAGATGAACAGGTAAGAAAAGTGTATCTTGGCCAGAATTTCATTTTACGCCGTAAAAATTACCTGGACGAAGCAGCGAAGCCACAATACTAACTACTACGTTCCTAATCCTATTATGAGAATATTAAGTCCTGCAATATCACAACTGGCGCGTTTGCGCATGGGACGCATAGAGTATTTTATGCAGTATCCCCTGCAGGTGCAGCAGCAGGTATTCCAAAACCTTATCAGCGCAGCTCAGTACACAGAGTTTGGCAAGCAGTATAGCTTTTCGCAGATCTATAAGATAGAGGAGTTCAAGCAGCGTGTACCGATACATAATTATGATACACTTAAGCCTTACATCCAGCGTTCGATGGAAGGCCAGCAGAATATTTTGTGGAATACGCCCATCAAATGGTTTGCAAAATCAAGTGGTACTACTGCTGATAAGAGCAAATTCATCCCGGTATCTGTAGAGAGCCTGGATGATTGTCATTACCGTTCTGGTCGTGATGTACTTTCCCTGTATTATAATAACTTCCCTGAATCCCGTTTACTGACCGGGAAGTCGCTCGTAATAGGCGGCAGCCACCAGGTAAATAAACTGGCCCCGGAAAGTGATTCTTATTTTGGAGATCTTAGTGCTGTGATGTTACAGAACATGCCTTTTTATGGTAACATGATACGTACGCCTGATCTTTCTATCGCCCTTATGGACGAATGGGAAGAGAAGATCGAACGTATGGCGAATGCCGTAATACATGAAAATGTAACCTCTATCGCCGGTGTTCCTACCTGGACGCTGGTGCTTATCAAACGTATCTTCGAAATCACCGGAAAAGATAATCTGGCAGATGTATGGCCTAACCTGGAACTGTACATGCATGGTGGTGTGAGCTTCACGCCTTACCGCGAAAGATTCAGGCAACTGATCAACAAGCCGGACATGTTCTACCAGGAAACCTATAACGCTTCTGAAGGCTTCTTTGCCGCTCAGGATGTAATAGGAGAAGAAGGATTATTGTTATTCCTGAATCATGGCATCTTCTACGAGTTCATGCCTATGGAGGAATATGGTAAAGAGAATCCGCAGACATTACAACTGCAGGACGTGGAGATGGGCAGGAACTATGCACTTATCATCAGTACCAACGGAGGGCTGTGGCGTTATCTGGTAGGTGATACCATACAGTTCGTATCTCTGGCGCCTTACCGTGTAAGAGTGAGTGGGCGTACCAAATCATTCATCAATGCTTTTGGTGAAGAACTGATCGTAGAGAACTCTGATATGGCTATTGCAAAAGCGTGTGAGCAGACAGGCGCCGTGGTGAATGATTACACCGCTGCTCCGATTTATTTCAGTGAGAATAAATCGGGTGGGCATGAGTGGTTGCTGGACTTTGATGTGATGCCGGACAATGTGGAACATTTTATAGATGTCCTGGACAGTACCCTTAAATCTATCAACTCCGACTACGAAGCCAAGCGTTATAAGGATATGGCGCTTCGCCGTCCGGTTATACATGTATTGCCTAAGGGAACTTTTACCGAATGGCTAAAAAGTAAAGGCAAACTGGGAGGACAACATAAAGTTCCCCGTTTGAATAACGAAAGGCAGTATGTGGAAGATATTCTGAAATTTGCCGGTGTTACCGGTGTAATCTGATTCGCAAACAAACAACTATCACGCTTATATGAAATTACTGGAGAACAAAGTAGCTATTGTAACAGGAGCCAGCCGGGGTATAGGTGAAGCTATTGCAGAAAAATTTGCAGAACATGGCGCACATGTGGTCTTTACCTATCTCAGTTCAGATGAAAAAGCCAAAGCGCTGGAGCAGAAACTGCAGGCTAAAGGTGTAAAGGCAAAAGCAGTTAAATCCAATGCCGGGATCTATGAAGATTGTGAAGCGTTAGTGAATGATGTGGTAAAGGAATTTGGCGCTGTTGATATCTGTGTAAATAATGCAGGGATATCTAAAGATAATCTCTTGTTGCGCATGAGCCCTGACCAGTGGGACGACGTGATGGACATCAACCTGAAGAGCGTATTTAATATGACCAAACATGTTATACGCCCTATGATGAAAGCAAAGAGTGGATCTATCATTAACATGAGTTCAATTATAGGTATCACCGGTAATGCAGGACAAAGCAGTTATGCTGCTTCTAAAGCAGGTATTATCGGATTTACCAAGTCTATAGCAAAAGAATTAGGTAGCCGTAATATCCGTTGTAATGCGGTGGCGCCTGGTTTCGTAGAAACTGATATGACGAATTACCTGAAAGATGGTGAAGGGGCGAAAGCTTATATAGAGAAGATTCCTTTGGGTCGTTTCGGTACTACTGAGGATATCGCGAATGTATGTCTGTTCCTGGCATCTAACATGGGCGGTTATTTAACTGGTCAGGTGATCAGTGCCTGTGGTGGATTGAATATCTAATCTAAGCGTTTTGTATAAAAAGAGAAGGTCGGTGCATTTGCACCGACCTTCTCTTTTTTAGTATCGTTTGCCGGCTATTGCTACGCGGAACATTTCCATACATTTTCTATCCTGCAGAGTTACAAATACGGTCTTACCGTCTTTACCACCAAAGGTTAAGTTGCTGCACTGTTTACCTGTAAGGGGAATTTCTCTGATCTCTTTACCGGCAGGGGAGAGGACAACGATAGTGCCTTTACCCCAGCGGGCAACATAGAGGTTACCTGCTTTATCACATTTCATCCCATCAAATCCAAAATCAGGATATTCTGCAAAGAGTTTTTTGTTGCTGATGTTCCCGGCTTTATCAACATCATATTTCCAGATTTTGCGCTGAATGCTTTCGTTTACGTAGAAGGTCTTTTCATCCGGACTAAGTTCGATACCATTGGTAGTACCCATATTGCCTTCGAGGAGAACCATCTTTCCTCCTTTATCAATACGCCATAACTGTCCGCCGTTGTTTTTCCAGTCGGGGTCAGAAGCATATACCTGATCACGGCTGTTTACGCAGAGGTCATTAGGCTGGTGAAATTTATCTGAATGTACGTATACACTTACTTTTTTGGTCCTGGGATTTACTTCAAGGACGTTGTGCCCTTTAAAGTCCGGGAGATACATGTTCCCTTTGCTGTTAAACTGGATGCTGTTGCCTATGCTGCTATCAGGAAGGCTCACAAAGATTTCACCGCTGCCGTCTTTGAGGCTGATCTTCCCTATTGTACCATCCCGCAGGAAGTTCACTACATAGAGGTTGCCGGCTTTGTCAAAGTTGGGGCCTTCGATATTCACTGAAAACATTTTCTCTTTGGTAAGGTCCTGTGTTTTGTACAGCTCTGAAGTCTTTACCTGTGCCATAGCTGTGTAGCCTGCGGTTACAGCCAGTAATAAACAGATATGTTGTTTCATGATAAAAATATTGACGTTGAAGTATCAAGTTAAGAAAAGATATGGGGAATCTGTATTTTCGCCCCGCCATGATACATGTTTCTGAATTTAAAGATCTTGAGTTACTATCTATACATAAGGTAGGTAACCCTTCGCAGGAAGAAGCCCTGATATGCTCGCAGGCCCCGCTTGAATTGCAGGATGAAACGATCAGCCAGTTGCTTTTAACTTATTTCATTCAGCCATTTACCAACAGTGCTGAATATTTCCGTTTTTTCCATGAAGCTGATTTACAATTAAATGAAATATTTCAGTATTGCCGTCGTATATTTGAGAATCGGGACAATTTTCATGAGCAGTCAGTCAATATAGCAAAACATCTCTATAAGCATTCCACTCATCCGAAGATAAAAGGGGGAGAACTATACATAGCGTACTTTAGTAAATGCCAGGTAGATGGGGAAGATGTTGAAGCATTGGGGATCTTCAAATCAGAGACCCGGGACACATACCTGAAAGTATTCCTTGCCAATGAGAGCTACCAGGTAAACTACGATGATGGGATCAATATAAACAAGCTGGATAAAGGGTGTCTTGTATACAACACTGAAGAAGAGAATGGGTACAAAGTCAGTGTTATAGACAGCATCAGCAAGCAAAATGAGGCGGTATACTGGAAAGATTCGTTTCTGCAGATTCAACGCAGGGATGACAGTTATCATCAGACAGAGCTTGCGGTGAACATGTGTAAGCAGTTTATACATGATAAATTGCCCAGTGAATATGAGATCAGCAGAGTGGACCAGGTAGACCTGCTCAATAAATCAGCCGCGTATTTTAAGGAAAAGGAGCAGTTTCAGCTGGATGATTTTGCACAGGAAGTATTAGGGAATCCGGAAGCGATTGCTTCATTTAAGGAGTACCGGGATCACTTTCAGCATGAGTCTCAGCAGCAGATCCCTGACGAGTTTGATATTTCCTCACCCGCGGTGAAGAAGCAGCAAAAAGTATTCAAGAGCGTACTGAAGCTGGATAGGAATTTCCATATCTATATCCATGGTGACAGGGAGATGATAGAACGGGGATTTGATGAAGCTACCAACATGTCTTACTATAAATTACTATTCGAGAACGAAACGTAATCGATTAAATTTTTTTTCATAAGCAAAAACCAATTGTTAAACAAAGGCTGTTCTTTCGGACGGCCTTTTTGTTTTTCAGGTGTTTGCATGAAAAAAGAGGCCATCCGATCAGGATGGCCTCTTTTTTATGAATGAGATGTACTATTGTTGTTTTTGCCTTGGTTTAGGCGGGCGGTTATTTCCTCCCTGTCCTTGTGGCCTTGGTCCTTTTGGGTTGTTACCGGGGCCTTGTTGTCCCTGACCCTGTTGCCTTGGGTTTGGATTATTACGCTGTTCCTGTTTAGGCTTTTGTGGTTGTTGCTGTCTGTTTTCCTGCTGCCTTTGTTGTTGTGGCGGGCGGGCATCCGGCTTACCATCAGCTTTTTTACCAGGTTGTTGCGGCTGTTGCTGCTGCGGTTGATCCTGGGATTTTTGTTTGTGCTTTTGTTTTTCCTTGTCCTTATGCTTGCGTTTCTGAGAGGTTTTTTCCAGAGAGCGAAGGCTGATCTGTCCAACTACATCAGCAAAGCCAAGGTCAGTTTCTTTTGGTTTACCGGCAATAACCTCTACCGGTTTCAGGTCTTCGGGTTTAATACCCTGCCTGTTCAGCTGACGTATTTCTTTTACACGGGTAATAGTAAGCGGATATTGCTTATTACTGTCTCCGTAGGAATACCACATCAGGTTTTTAAAGATGTCTCTCTTCTGGAGGGAAGCAACACCATTAGTCGTTTCAATGTTATCTGCATCTTCCGGGAATTCTTTCAGCGCATCCAGGTAAGTATCCAGCTCATAGTTCAGACAGCATTTAAGACGTCCGCACTGGCCGGAAAGTTTGGCCTGGTTGATAGAGAGATTCTGGTAACGTGCAGCAGTAGTATTTACGCTTTTGAAGTCTGTTAACCAGGTGGAACAACAAAGTTCCCTTCCACAGCTTCCGATACCACCTACTTTACCGGCTTCCTGGCGGGCACCTATCTGGCGCATTTCCACCTTTACCCTGAATTCGCCGGCGTATAATTTAATCAGTTCACGGAAATCCACCCTGTCATCGGCGGTGTAGAAGAAAGTAGCTTTACGTCCGTCTGCCTGAATCTCCACTTCTGCAAGTTTCATTTCAAGACCGATACTACGGGCCATTGCTCTGGCTTTGATGAGGGCTTCTTTTTCGCGGGCTTTGTTATCGCCCATGCGGTTAAGGTCTTCATTCGTAGATCGACGCAGCACTTTTTTCACCTCGGGGGTATCTTCTATGCGACGTTTCTTCATCTGTAGTTTTACCAGTTCTCCGGTGAGGGTCACCTGGCCAACATCAAAACCGCTAACTCCTTCTACTGTAACCATTTCTCCCTTGTCGAGAAACTGCTTGGTGACATTGCGGAAAAAATCCTTGCGGCTACCGTTGTTAAAACTTACTTCAATAATATCAAATGGTGCTAAGCTGTCACTTAAGGGAATATTGGCCAACCAGTCAAATACATTAAGCCTGTTGCAGCCTCCAGTACTGCAACCTCCATTGCTTTTGCATCCTGACGGCTTCCCCTCTGCACCTGTACCACATCCGGCACAAGCCATATTAATTAGTTTAAAGTATTAAATGAATATGCTTCCGGTATCTGTCCCGGGCGGCTTTAAAGTACGTCTTTCCCTTTGTAATACAAAAGGGACGTAAGTGACAAAGATAGCGGAAATTGTGCTAAAGTGCGGTGTTGCCGCGGAAATGCGGCTGAGGCGCTTTTACATCATTGGAATGGGCCTCTTTTTAAAGATGTACTGTAGCTTGATAGAGAGCGCATGGAACAATAATTTAGCGTTGGCATTGCGCTCAACATAGTAACAGGCGCTGTCTAACTCCTGCATGATCAGCTCCATCTGTTGCAGGTTGGCCAGTTTTTGCAGTTTTGTAGCAAAGTCTGTTTCCTCTTCAGAAAATGCCAGCTGGCTCTTATCAATATATTTAAGGCGAAGGGTGTGTTCCAGCAGGTTGATGAAATAACGGAGAAACTGTTTCTGGTTTTCACGCCCCATTTTAGCGACGGTGTCTACCCATTCCTGCAGGGCAGGGCGGTTATTCGTGAAGATATAGTTGAGCCAGTTGCGTAAAAGCTCATGGTAATCATCGTCTGAGTTCTGTAACAGGTACAATGCCTCCCGGTAGTTACCCGCAGCAATCGTTGCCGCCTGCCGGGCTTTGGCAGGTGGTATCTGGGCGCGTGAGATCAACGCCTCTACCATTACTTCTTTTGGTAAGGGGTTTACCTTTATCAGATGTGTACGGGAGAGGATGGTGGCCAGGATCTGTTCCTGGTTCTCTGCTATTAATAAGAAAAGGGTATTAGCTGGTGGCTCTTCTATCAGCTTTAATAATCTGTTCCCTTCGTTCCCCAGATACTCGGGCATCCACATTAGTAAGATCTTATACTGGCTTTCAAAGCTCTTGAGGCTGAGCTTGTGAATGATGTCCTGGCATTCTGTAGCCGTGATATTCCCCTGTTTGTTTTCTGCCCCGATAAACTGTAGCCAGTCGTAAGCATTCCCATAAGGCTGGGCTACAATAAACTCCCTCCATTCAGCAGCATAGTCGGTACTTACAGGTTTATCTCCTGGTTTACGGGGAATTACCGGATAAGAGAAGTGAATGTCCGGATGGATGTATTTAGCCGCTTTTACGCAGGCCTGGCATTTGCCACAGGCATCATCCGCCTGTTTATCTTCGCATACAAGGTATTGTGCAAAGGCTAATCCCAACGGAAGGCCGCCGGTCCCTTCCGGAGCCAGCAACACAATTGCGTGGCTCATGCGGTTCTGCACTACTGATTTGATCAGTTGTTCCTTAATATCCTCCTGGCCTATGATGTTGGAAAAAAGCATAGGTGCAAATTAACGGAGAAAAGGAGAAATGAAAAAAGCAATTACAGGATACTCCCGTAATTGCTTTTAAATCTGGTATTTTAAGTAATTAGTATTTCTTTTCTATCGCAGCTATTACCTCAGGAGCGAAAGGTTGTGTTTTGGGGGCAAACACAGCAACCAGGTTACCTTTTTCATCCAGGAGATATTTCTGGAAGTTCCAGGTTACTTCCTCTGGTTGAAAATGTTTTGCTTTACTTTCTTCCAGCAACCATTTATATATAGGATGGATATCTGATCCTTTTACAGAAATCTTTGCTGCCATTGGGAAGGTAACTGCATATTTCTTTGTGCAGAACTCCTGGATCTCTTTGTTAGTGCCTGGTTCCTGTGAGCCAAAGTTATTAGCCGGGAAACCGATGATCACCAGTTTGCCTTCATATTTTTTGTAGAGTTTTTCCAGTTCAGCATACTGTGGCGTATTCCCGCACATGGAAGCCGTATTTACGATCAGGATCTTTTTGCCTTTATAATCAGCGAAGTTGATCTTGCCGCCATCAACAGCATCTACTTTAAAATCATAAATAGCACCTGCTTTCATGAATATCAGCATTGAAATGAGCAATGTTTTTAACATATGGATAAATTTTATCGTGGTTTGTAAAGGTGAATGTGTTGTTATTAAAATTAAGTAAATAAATGAATAGAAGATGTTAAGAGTGATTAGCGTAAGCAAGGCAACATATACTCACATTTACTTTTTCCTGTAATAAGACCTGGCAGCAGGCTTCTGTTGTAGCCCCGGTGGTGATTACATCATCCACCAACAGTACATGTTGATTCCTGATAACGTGAGCCTGCTGCAGTGAGAATGCTTCTTCTACATTTTCCCATCTCAGTATCCTGTTCTTGTTTGTTTGGGATGAGCGGTAGCTTTCCCTGGTAAGCACATGGGAAATCACCGGTTTTTTTATGACGGCAGCAATGCCGGCAGCCAGTAATGCAGCCTGGTTATAGCCACGGTGGCGTTCCCTTGCTTTGCTAAGTGGCACGGGTATGATACAGTTGATTTCGTGTAACCATTTGCTTTGCAAAAGCATGTACCCGGTTTGCCTTCCCAGTTGCAGCGCAACATCCCTGCGGTTGTGATATTTGAACTGGTAGATAAGCGATTGCAAAAGGGATGCTTTCCTATAGTAATAGGCCGCCATTGCATGAGAGATATCTGCCCTTCCGCGGAAGATTTTAGCCACCGGATTGGCGGGGTAATGCTGATAGCCGGTGCGGGGTAATTTCTCCTGGCAGGTAAGACAAAGTATTTCTTCGGAAGATGTAAGATCTGTACCGCAACCCTCACAAGCATGCGGATAGAATAAGTGCAGTAAAGAAGACAGCAGGCTTCTCATTTCAACAATGGATTGATTAACCTGCTGAAAGTACGAATTAAAATAATCCTTTGTACACTTCATCTACCCTGCCTACCGCTATCACTTCAATATTGAACTTACTGAAGTCTACGCCTTTCTTATTATATCGACTGATGAATATTTTTTCGAAGCCCAGTTTCTCTGCTTCTGCTATGCGTTGTTCTATACGGTTCACTGCACGGATCTCTCCACTTAATCCTACTTCACCTGCAAAGCAGATGTTACTCCCAATAGCAATGTCTTCGTAAGAGGATAGTAAGGCGCATAATACGGAGAGATCTATAGAGGGGTCTTCCACCCTGATACCACCTGCAATGTTGAGGAATACATCTTTCATGCCGAAGTGGAATCCGCCGCGTTTTTCCAGTACGGCAAGCAGCAGTTGTAACCGGCGCAGGTCGAAGCCGGTAACGGTACGTTGCGGAGTACCGTAAACGGATTGTGTAACGAGGGCCTGCACTTCTACGAGCATAGGGCGCATGCCTTCCATCGTGGAAGCAATCGCCACGCCACTGAGCATGTCTTCACGCTGGGAGATCAGGATCTCGGAAGGATTGGTTACCTGCCGCAGTCCCTGCCCGGTCATTTCATAGATGCCCAACTCTGCGGTGGAGCCAAAGCGGTTCTTGATGGTACGTAATATGCGGTAGGCATAGTGCTGATCGCCTTCGAACTGCAGCACAGTATCTACCATGTGTTCCAGTATTTTAGGACCCGCAATGGAGCCGTCTTTAGTGATATGTCCGATGAGGAAAACGGGGGTATGACTTTCTTTAGCAAAGCGTTGCATCTCTGCTGCTGTTTCTCTTATTTGTGATACGCTGCCGGGAGCAGACTCAATGAGTGGTGATTGCAATGTTTGTATTGAATCGATGATCACTAATTGCGGACGGAGTTTTTTTATTTCCTGGAAAATGGTTTGCGTAGAGGTTTCTGTAAGCAGAAAGAAATTATCATTTTTTATCTGTAATCTATCTGCGCGCATTTTAATCTGTTGCGCACTTTCTTCACCACTGATATAGAGTGTTGTTATATCTTTCAGCATCAGCGCGTTCTGCAGAAAGAGCGTGCTCTTACCTATACCTGGTTCGCCGCCAACCAGTACCAGTGAGCCCGGGACGATGCCTCCGCCTAATACACGATTCAGTTCTCCATCAGGCGTTAATAATCTTTCTTCTTCAATACCGCTTACGTCAGAGAGGTTAACAATATTATTGGAACGGGTATTTTCTTTTTCTTCCTGCCAGCTGATATTACGTAATGGAATATCCTTTTGCACTTTCTCTTCAACAAAAGTATTCCATTGTCCGCAGCTTGGACATTTGCCTGTCCACTTAGCTGATTCGTATCCGCAATGCTGACAAAAAAAAGCGGTTTTTATTTTCATGACGCGAAGTTAAGTTTTTCACTATAAGCAATTCGTTGTAAGAAGTTGGTGAAAAAAGTAATTGTGATTGAAAAAAATGCGTGGATCTGTTGCAAAAATGTGGGAGAAGGAAAATGAGTAAAAAAGAAAAGAGCCAACAGAATTTTCTGCTGACTCTTTCTACTTACTAACCCATTAAATTCAGGTCTAAATTACTAAATGGCTACAGAATAAAAAAGTTTATTTAATAGATGTTAATAACTTTTGATGGGTGGTAGGGGTATGACAGATCGGCTCCCATAGCATGTTTCAGGGCAGAAAAGCATTTAATAATACGTTCAATTAAAGTTCGTAAAAGGTTGATAAATAGGAATGATGAAGCCTAGATTTATATATGAAAAATCTCTAATAGTGACATAATTTATATCTGTCAGAAAGGCCGGAAACAAGGGTTGTAATTTTCTTTTAAGGACATATTGGCAGTGTTAATTTTCAGGTTGGCAGAGAAAAAAGGGGCGTTTCTTAAGGAAATCACAAATGATTGGAAGGAGGGGGGATTGGATGTTTATTTGATGTTACTACCTGTAGATTTGTAGTTAATAAACCTTTATTCGATAATTATGACACCTGGAATTATGATCGTATCGCTGATATTTATAGGTATCAGCATGCTGGTTAGTTTGCGGTTGAAGGGTAAATTCAGGGAATACAGCCTGGTTCCGACCTCGTCTGGTCTTACCGGTAAGCAAGTTGCCGAGAAGATGCTGAAGGAGAACGGGATTTACGATGTGCAGGTGGTTTCCGTGGATGGGTTCCTATCCGACCACTATGATCCGGCCAATAAAACAGTGAATCTCAGTCCTGATGTATATAGTGGGGCCAATGTGGCTGCCGCAGCAGTTGCCGCGCATGAGTGCGGTCATGCCGTGCAGCATGCCCGGGCATATCCCTGGTTATCAATGCGTTCTAAATTGGTGCCGGCGGTTCAGTTTAGTTCTAACCTGGTGCAATGGGTATTGCTGGGCGGTATCCTGCTGATCAATGTATTTCCGACACTGTTGTTGGGCGGGATTATCCTGTTTGCAGTAACAACGGTATTTGCCCTGATTACGCTGCCTGTAGAGTTTGATGCTTCCCGCAGGGCGCTGGCCTGGCTGGACAGTACGAACCTGATGAAGCGGGAGGAGCATGACAAGGCCAAGGATGCTTTGTGGTGGGCAGCCATGACTTACGTGGTAGCAGCGCTGGCATCTGTGGTTACCTTGTTTCAATATATATTAATATATATGGGTGGTTCCCGGCACCGCGATTAGGATATTTATCAGATCAGGGCCGGAGGCAGTTATGCTTCCGGCTTTTGCATATAGTATATAATAAATGTGTTAAGCCTTATTTATCAGTATGAAAATAGTATACTTTAAATAGTGGGGATGTGTGTTAATAACTAATCGTCAAAATATTTATTGATAATCAATCTGTTGTGAGGGTGCTTGTAAAAAAGTCTCCAAAATTCATTGTTATTCAAAGTAAGAAAGTTAGCTTTGCCCTCCCAAATTGTTTGGGATAGTTTGTAAGACGTATAAATTTTATTATATACTATAATGAATACTTTAAGCTTTAAGACTAAATCGGCCAACGACGCAACCGTAACGCGTGACTGGCACATTGTAGACGCTACCAACCTGACATTGGGCAGGATGAGCGCTAAGATTGCGTCCATTTTAAGAGGTAAGAACAAACCTTACTACACACCTCATACTGACTGTGGTGATTTTATTATCGTTATCAACGCTGAAAAAGTGCAGTTAACGGGTAATAAGTGGCATGACAAGGAATATCTTACATATTCCGGTTATCCAGGTGGCCAGAAAGCAGAAACTGCTAAGGAGCTGATCAACCGCAGACCAGAAGTAGTAATAGAAAGGGCTGTAAAGGGTATGTTGCCTAAGAATCGCCTGGGACGTGCTATGTACAAAAAATTATTTGTATATGCCGGTGCTGAACATCCGCACACAGCGCAGAAACCTAAATCCTTAACTTTCTAATTCTTCTCTGATACATGGAAAAGCAAAAAAATACCATTGGTCGTCGTAAGGAAGCTGTTGCCCGTATCTATATCAGCAAGGGTACTGGTAACGTTATCATCAACGACAAGGACTATAAAACATACTTCTCGTTAGTTTACCTGCAGAACCAGGTTGAACTTCCGTTGAAAACAGTAGACGTACTGGATAAATTTGATATAAAGGTTAATGCTGCCGGTGGTGGTATCAAAGGTCAGGCAGAAGCCGTGAAACTGGGTATTGCGCGTGCATTGTGCGAGGTGAACATTGAGTTCCGTCCTGCATTGAAAGCGGCTGGTTTGCTGAAACGTGATCCTAGAGGCGTTGAGCGTAAGAAACCAGGTAAACGTAAGGCAAGAAGAAGCTTCCAGTTCTCTAAACGCTAGTTGTGGTGAATGCGTAAGGCTAAGCGCTGATCGCAGATTATTAACATTGATCCTTTATAACAGATTACAATAACATGGAAAATAATACCTCATTACAGCAGCAATTACTGGAGGCAGGTGTACACTTCGGTCACCTGAAGAAAAAGTGGAATCCTAAGATGCTGCCTTATATTTTCGCAGAAAAGAAAGGTATTCACATCATTGATCTTAACAAAACAGTTGAAGGTTTACAGGAAGCCGCAGCTGCCCTGAAATCTATCGCGAAGAGTGGTAAGAAGATCATGTTCGTGGCCACGAAGAAACAGGCTAAAGAAATCGTAGCAGAAGCTGCAAAACGTGTGAACATGCCTTATGTTACCGAAAGGTGGTTAGGTGGTATGTTAACCAACTTCGCTACTATCCGTAAGAGTGTTAAGAAAATGCAGAGCATTGAAAAGATGCTGACTGACGGAACATTCGATAGCATTACTAAGAAAGAACGTCTGACATTAACGCGCGATAAGGAAAAAATGGAGAAAGTATTGGGCGGTATCGCTCAGCTGGCTCGTGTTCCTGCCGCATTATTCCTGGTGGATATCAGCCATGAGCACATTGCACTGGCAGAAGCCCGTCGTCTGGGTGTTTCTACCTTCGGTATGGTAGATACTAACTCAGATCCTACCAAAGTTGACTTTGCAGTTCCTGCAAATGATGACGCCACTAAATCAATAGCAATCATCACCAACTATATTGCTGCAGCAATTGCAGAAGGTTTGGCTGAAAGAGCTAGCGAAAAAACTGACGACGTTATAGAAGAGGAAGAAGCAGACAACCAGGCACTGAAATTTGAGCTGGAAGGTGGTGATGATCGTGGAGAGAGAGGTCGTAAACCAGGTGGTCCTGGTCGTGGTGGTCCTGGCGGCGCTGGTCGTGGTCCTGGTGGACCTGGTCGTGGTCCCGGTGGCGGCAGCGGCGGCGGTGGTAACAGGCCCGGTGGCGGCGGCGGTAACAGACCTGGTGGTCCTGGCCGTGGTCCCGGTGGTGGCGGTACAAGACCCGGTGGCGGTGGTGCAGGCGGACAACGTCGCCCAGCTGGTTCCGGTGGTGGTCCAAGACCTGGTGGCGGAAGATAATTCTGATTAATCTAGAAATAATCAATTGCGAGTCGTGGACATCTTTGATCCGTGATTCGCAATTGATCATTAGAATGGATAAACAATAAAACCTCATTCATTTAAACTCATTATAATTTATGGCAGCAACAATTACAGCCGCTGATGTGAACAAACTGCGTCAGCAAACCGGAGCAGGTATGATGGATTGCAGAAAAGCACTGGTTGAAAGTGATGGTGATTTCGAAAAAGCAGTGGATTACCTGCGTAAGAAAGGACAGAAAGTAGCAGCGCTGCGTTCCGACCGTGAAACTAAAGAAGGTGTGATCATTGCTAAAACTGCGGCAGATGGTAAATCTGGTGTTGTAGTAGCATTAGGTTGTGAAACTGACTTCGTGGCTAAGAACGAAGACTTCATCAAATTTGCTCAGGCTATAGTTGATCTCGCTATCAGCACAGGTGTTAACACAGTTGAAGAACTGGGTGCCGCTTCCCTGGATGGAGCAACCGTTGCAGATAAAGTGAATGATCAGGTAGCTAAGATCGGTGAAAAGATCACCCTGGCTAAGTTTGAAAAAATCACTGCTGCTTCCGTTACTTCTTATATCCACGGTACTTACCGCATGGGTGTACTGGTTGGTTTCTCCCAGCCTGTATCTGAAGAAGTAGGTAAAGACGTAGCTATGCAGATCGCAGCGATGAACCCGATTGCAGTTGATGCAGACGGCGTACCAGCTGAACTGATTGCCCGTGAAAGAGATATCGCAATTGACCAGATCAAGGCTGAAGGCAAACCAGCTGAAATGGCGGAAAAGATTGCACAAGGCAAGATTAACAAGTTCTATAAGGATAATACCCTGTTACAGCAGGCTTTTGTTAAGGATAACAATAAGTCTGTAGCTGATTACCTGAAATCTGTTAGCGCAGATCTGAAGGTAACAGGTTTTACCAGGATCGCATTAGGGTAATTCACTTACCTGTAAGAAAAGGAGAGACATTTAGTTCTCTCCTTTTTTTTGTGCCTATACGGAGCGGCTTGTATTAAGCACGAAGCGTTCGGCATTTTTTGTATCTTCGGGCCCAGTAATCTATTCTCTAACTACAATCTCAATATCATTTTTCAATAATCATGTTGCCAAAGTATAAACGTATTTTACTCAAACTGAGTGGGGAATCCCTGATGGGAGATGGTAATTATGGTATCGATCACAAAGTGATCTCGCAGTATGCATACGATATCAAAGCTGCAACAGACCTGGGTGTTCAGGTAGCCATCGTAATTGGTGGCGGGAACATTTACCGGGGAATGAATGAAGCAGAAACCGGTATTGAAAGAGCACAGGGAGATTACATGGGGATGCTTGCAACGGTAATCAACGGTATGGCTATGCAAAGCGGGTTGGAAAAGGCTGGGTTGTATACCCGTCTGCAATCTGCTATCAAAATGGAGCAGATCGCTGAACCTTATATCCGTCGCCGTGCCATCCGTCACCTGGAGAAAGGCCGTGTGGTAATATTCGGAGCCGGTACCGGTAACCCGTATTTCACTACAGACACCGCCGCTTCTCTGCGTGCCATAGAAATACAGGCAGATGTGATTCTGAAAGGAACCCGTGTAGACGGTATTTATACGGCAGATCCTGAAAAGGACCCTACCGCTACCCGTTATGAAACGATCTCTTTCTCCGAAGTATACCAGAAGTCTTTAAACGTAATGGACATGACAGCGTTTACGCTTTGTCAGGAGAATAAACTGCCTATCATCGTGTTCGATATGAACAGAGTAGGTAACCTGTTACAGGTGATCATGGGTAAAAATGTGGGTACGTTAGTAACCGGCTGAACTTTACGTTAAATCATTGATATAAAAAAAGCGGAATACTTTGTATTCCGCTTTTTTTATGCCTATTTCAATAACGATTTGATGTCCTTAAAAGGGATGAACAATGTGACCTGTCCGAGTGCATAAGGGCCTATCTCGTATGGTGTATAGCTGAATGCAACGCCTTTGTCTGTGAGATAAAAGTTGTCATTAGGTTTGATATCTTTCTGCAACAACATGCTCTCTATCGAATCATCTTCCTGCATCTTAAAAGCCTTACGGAACGACTTTGCCAGTTCCGGGACCAGCGCTGTTTTATATTCCGGTTTGAAAATATCTTCTGGTTTGAGGATCTTCTTTTTTTCCAGATCAAGTACCTGGTACCAGGCTCCGTAATTACCATGTGCCCCTCCCGTATATTCGTAATTGAAATATTCAACAGACAGGATCGGGTAGTGATTCCAGACTACTTTCATATCGGCATCTGCAGACCAGTTAGCGGTAGCCGGAATGCCGTCCGTTGTATCCATGTCTGCTGCACCTGTTTTATAGGTAAGGAGGAAGGAATCGATATCTCTTTTTATAAACTGCCTTACGTTATTGACCTGTTTACCGTCTGCAAAGCTTCTCCTTATAAAGTCTGCCAAAGGTTCTTCCGTTGATGCCGTTGGCCATAAGATGCAGTTACTGGCCTCACCTGTCGGTGTAGCCGGATTGTTTGGCAGCAACTTTACGGAATCGGCTGCATAATACACATCCAGCCCTATAGCGTCGTCAAAATCGGGCTTTAAGGTAAATGGATGGGACGTTTTATTGCCCCGCCAAATGCCCTTAAAAGTGCCAGTGCTATCAAGCTGCCCTGTAAAGAACCTTTCATCATCCCGGTCCGTGTTTTCATTCAGCACAATGTATCCGTTGTTATTAAGACTTCCCCATATTGTTATAGGTTCTCCTATTCCGTCGTAGGTATAAAACCCCTTGTACATCCAGGGCCCGGATTTTAGCAGGTCCATTGTTACTGCCTGGTCACCGAGTTTACCTTTTAGGTGTACATAGTAATAAGGCGTGGTGGTAAAGTTTGGTAACGTTACTGAGTTATGATGTTTGGTTTGCCTGCCACAGGACATAAAGACGCAACAGGTAATAGCAAAAAGGATAGTTCTCATGTTATAAAAGTACTAAATATTAATATTTGAATATGATGATAATCATGTTACAGGGCGTCGAATATCATATTCAGGAAGGGGGGACATGCCGGCAGAATTGCATTGCATCTACTATCTTTGCGGAACAGAAAATTATAGGCCCATGTTGAATAAACAAGTTGCAGACCTGCGTAAAGATTACCGCCTGGCCTCCCTGGATGAGCATGATGTTGCTCCGGAACCACTAGAACAGTTTGATCGCTGGTGGAAACAAGCTACCACCAGTGAAGTGGATGAACCCAATGCCATGACGCTGGCAACCAGTACTCCGGATGGATATCCGTCTGCGCGTATTGTGCTGCTGAAGAGTTTTGATGCAGATGGTTTTGTGTTTTTTACCAATTACGAAAGCCGTAAGGGGCAGGAAATGGCAGCTAACCCGAATGTATCGTTGTTGTTCTTCTGGCGTGAGCTGGAAAGACAGGTGCGTATAGACGGTGTAGTTAGTAAGGTATCTGCTGAGATGAGTAATGAATATTATAACAGCCGGCCGGCCGGTAGCCGATTGAGTGCGATCGTTTCTCCTCAGAGTAAAGTAGTTCCACACAGAAATTTCCTGGAAGAACAGGTGCAGATACTGGCGGAGAAATATGTGTTGGTAGAACCGGAGCGTCCTGCGTATTGGGGTGGTTATGTTGTAAAGCCCGTGAAGATGGAGTTCTGGCAGGGACGTAGTAATCGCCTGCATGATCGTTTATTGTACAGTCGGGAAGGGAATAGCTGGAAGATTGAGCGTCTCGCTCCCTGATAATAATTACGAATGATCAATTACTGGTCATCAGTAATTGATCATTCAAAATGTTTTAAGCTTGCTTTGCAGCAGCGGCAGCTTTCTTTTCAGCGGCAGCCTTAGCTGGTTTGGCAGGTCTTGACTTGCCGAAAGAACCACTGAAAATCTTACCTTTTTTGGTTTTGATATCACCTCTACCCATTGTTAATAGTTTTGTTGACGTTTAATACTATAGGGACGTAAGTCCGCTAATTTCACGCAAATTACGCTAATTCGCTTAATTCATACTACTCTCCGCCTGTATACGGGCAAAAAAAAAGCAAGAAACAGAAGTGTTCCTTGCTTGAATAAGTTAAGCTAACAGACTAAAGCTTGTCGGACAGAGCCTTACCAGCTTTGAATTTAGCAACTTTCTTAGCCTTGATCTTGATGATCTGACCAGTCTGTGGGTTTCTACCGTTACGTGCAGCACGTTTAGAAACAGAGAAAGTTCCAAAACCTACTAAAGTTACTTTTCCACCTTTCTTCAAGGTATCAGCAACAGCTTTAGTAAAAGAATCCAGGGCTTCATTAGCCTGGGTTTTAGTGATCGCGGCGTCTTTTGCCAGCTTGTCGATTAATTCGGCTTTGTTCATAGCTAGTAAGATTTAACTAGTTAATTAAAATGTTTGATGTGAGCAAATATAGCGCGTTTTATCAGATTACCAAATTTTTTGAATTATTTTTAAACAAAAAACTATCGGCTGAAAACGCCTACAGGTAACGGTTCCAGAAGATTCACCATTGTCATGGTAACGTAGGGTATTACCCTGTCGCATTCTGAAATCGGCCACTATAGAGTGTTTGCCATGGTAATTATAATAAACGCTGTATGTATCCAAGTATTGTACCAAAGTCTAAACCCCTTATAAACAGTGGATTTCCTGTGGATAAGTTTAGGTAGTTATACTACCTGCATCACAGTTCTGAATGATACAAACTGGCTTCCGAAGAGCAGATACGACGTTTGATTTAGCGCCGGAGCATGCTCTGAGAGGTAAGTCTGGTAGTTTTCCAGTGTATCAGTAAAGTACTGTATTGAGTAGGTTGGACCATCCTGATCATCCTGTTCCAGCAATCTGCAGATGCGGAAATCGTGGAAAAGGCCAGTCGCCATTATCATGGGGATATGCTCCTGTTTCATCCACCGGAGCCATTCTTCGTTGATATTGTTGGTTACTTTAGTAGTTACGTTATAGATAATCATGGTTGACTTAATTGCAGAAAAACGGGGCAGTGATCGGAATGTTTAACATCCTGCCATATCTGTGCATGCAGCAGACGTGGTTGTAAAGGAGCTGTAACATTGATGTAATCTATGCGCCATCCCTTATTATTAGCCCTTGCGTTTGCACGAAAGCTCCACCAGCTGTATTGATGCGGTTCCGGATGAAACTGCCGGAAAGTATCTACAAATCCATTATTAAACAGTTTATCCATCCAGGCTCTTTCTTCAGGAAGGAAACCTGTAGAATTTTTATTACCAACAGGATCGTGGATATCAATGGGTTTATGACAGATGTTGTAATCGCCACATACAATTATATTAGGCTTTGTTTTCCTCAACTCTTCCAGGTAGCCGTAGAACTCGTCGAGCCACTGGTATTTGTAGGTCTGACGTTCGTCTCCGCTGGTACCTGAAGGAATATAAGTATTGATAAGGGTAACATCTCCGAAGTCTACACGGATGACACGGCCTTCTGCATCGCTCTGCATGTACCCGTTTCCATACTGGACGTTGGTAGGTTTGATTTTAGTCAGCACGGCAACGCCGCTATAGCCTTTCTTTTGCGCCGGATACCAGTAGTGTTCGTAACCAAGTTCGTCGAACTGCTGATGATCTACATTGTCTTTATGGGCTTTTATCTCCTGCAGGCAGATGATATCAGCAGGGTCTGTACGCAACCAATCGGTAAAACCTTTGGTCATTGCGGAACGCAGGCCATTTACGTTATAGGAAACAATTCTCATGATCAGTATTAAATAATGTGGGAATTACATATCATATTCCAGCACCGGGCGTAACCACTTCTCCGCCTCTTCCACAGTCCAGCCTTTACGTTCGGCATAGTCTATTACCTGGTCTTTTTCGATCTTACCGATACCGAAGTATTTGGCAGCAGGATTGGCGAAGTACCAGCCGCTTACACTGGAAGCGGGCATCATGGCGAGAGATTCGGTTAATGAAATGCCTGTGTTTTCAGTGGCATCCAGCATGTCGAACAGCTTGTACTTCTCAGTATGTTCCGGGCATGCAGGATAACCTGGTGCAGGGCGGATACCAAGATATTCCTCTTTGATGAGGTCTTCCTTGGAGAGATGTTCTTCTGTTGCATATCCCCACCATTCTTTTCTTACACGTTCATGCATCAGTTCAGCAAATGCTTCTACCAGGCGGTCTGCCAGGGCTTTCAGCATTATGCTGCTATAATCATCATGGTCCTGTTTGAATCTTTCCAGCCATATTTCTATGTCATTACCGGTTGTTACGGCAAAGCCTCCCATATAGTCCTGGATACCTGATTCTGCGGGCGCAATGAAATCGGCGAGGGAGTAGTTGGGTTGTCCCGGCGCTTTCTTCACCTGCTGTCTGATAGATTCCAGGTTTACCTTTCCACCTTTAGGAGATTCTACCGTGATGGTGTCGTCTGCGGTCCTGCTGGCAGGGAACAGCCCTATTACTGCGTTTGCAGTGAGCCATTTCTCTTCGATAATGCGTTTGAGCATATCCTTTGCATCATTGTAGAGGCGTGTAGCTTCTACACCTACGATCTCGTCTGTCAGGATCTGCGGGAATTTACCGTGCAGTTCCCAGGAAATGAAGAAAGGCTGCCAGTCGATATACTGAGCAATCTCTGCCAGGTCATATGCATGGAATACCTGTACACCCAGCTCTTTAGGCTTTACAGGAACGAAGCCGGTCCAGTCGGTGATCGCTTTATTCTTGCGGGCATCAGCGATGGAGAGGAATTGTTTGGTAGACTTTTTATTCTTGAAACTCTCGTTGAGTTTATCGTATTCGGTTGTTACTTCTCCCAGGAAGTTCTTTTTAAGCGCTTTGTTAAGCAGACTGCCGGTAACGGTTACGCTACGGGAAGCATCCAGCACATGTACTACGCCATGTTCATATTCAGGCGCTATTTTCACAGCGGTATGGGTACGGGAAGTGGTAGCACCGCCAATTAACAAGGGAACGTTAAAGTTCTGACGTTTCATTTCACGGGCCACGTGTACCATTTCGTCCAGGCTGGGAGTGATCAGCCCACTCAGGCCAATGATGTCTACGTTTTCCAGACGGGCGGTTTGCAGGATTTTATCTGCGGGGACCATTACGCCCATATCTATAATGTCGTATCCGTTGCAGCCTAACACTACACCTACGATGTTTTTACCGATATCATGAACGTCTCCTTTTACGGTTGCCAGGAGTATTTTACCCGCAGCCTTCACTTTACCGCCATTCTGTTCCACTAATCTCAGCTTCTCTTCTTCGATGAAAGGAGTGAGTACCGCTACCGATTTTTTCATTACGCGGGCGCTTTTTACGACCTGTGGCAGGAACATCTTACCACTACCGAAGAGATCTCCCACGATGTTCATTCCATCCATCAGCGGCCCTTCGATCACATCGAGGGGACGTGGATATAACTGACGGGCTTCTTCTGTATCTGCTTCAATGTAGTCTGTGATACCGTTTACCAGTGCATGACTGAGTCTTGCCTGCACTGTACCGAGGCGCCAGGTTTCATCCTTCTCTATCACTTTGCCTTTGGCCTTTACGGTTTCAGCGTAGTTGATGAGGCGTTCCGTGGCGTCTTCCCTGCGGTTGAGGATTGCGTCATCGCAGAGTTCGCGCAGGGTAGGTTCTATTTCATCGTAGATCTGCAGCATCCCTGCATTCACGATACCCATGTTCATGCCTTCTTTGATGGCATGGTACAGGAATGCGGAGTGCATGGCTTCGCGCACAACGTCGTTACCACGGAAAGAGAAGGAAATATTACTTACACCACCGCTGATACTGGTGAGGGGCATCAGTTGCTTGATCCTGCGGGTAGCATTGATAAAGTCTACTGCGTAGTTGTTATGTTCCTCTATACCGGTAGCGATGGCAAATATGTTTGGATCGAAGATGATATCCTGTGGATCGTAACCTACTTTTTCTGTAAGGATCTTGTAGGCGCGGTGGCAGAAGCTCACTTTTTTCTCTTCAGTATCTGCCTGTCCCTGTTCGTCAAAGGCCATTACCACCACGGCAGCACCAAAGCTCTTACAGATCATGGCATGTTCTATGAACTTCTCTTCACCTTCTTTAAGACTGATAGAGTTCACGATACATTTACCCTGAAGGCATTTGAGGCCGGCTTCTATAATGCTGAATTTACTGGAGTCTATCATTACCGGGATCCTGGAGATATCCGGTTCGGAAGCGAGTAAGTTGAGGAAGGTGGTCATGGCAACTTCTCCATCGAGGAGAGCGTCATCCATGTTCACGTCCAGGATCTGCGCACCGTTCTCCACCTGCTGACGGGCAACAGAGAGCGCTTCTTCATATAATCCTTCACGTATAAGACGGGCAAACTTTTTAGAACCGGTTACGTTGGTACGTTCACCGATGTTGAGAAAGTTTGTTTCCGGTCTTACCACGAGAGGTTCCAGTCCACTCAGGCGCAGGAAAGGTTGAATCACCTTTTTATCGTCCTGATCCCTTAAAGTATCTTCAGTAGTTAATGTTTCGCTCATTTGTTGCTGAGGTAGTTATGAGGAGTAGTTACTTTTTACACAAGTTCTGTAGCAAGTACCGGCAACGGTCTTGGTTTCAGCGATTTTACATGTTCTGCGATGTGGCGGATATGATCTGGTGTTGTACCACAACAACCGCCTACAATATTTACAAAACCTTCTTTGGCAAAATCTTCTATGATATGTGCTGTTTCGTCAGGAGTCTCATCGTATTCACCGAAGGCATTGGGTAAGCCTGCATTGGGGTAGCAGCTTACATTACATGCGGCTATTTGCGACAGTTCCTCGATATGTGGCCGCATCTGGGCTCCGCCCAATGCGCAGTTAAGACCAACGGAGAAAGGCTTTATGTGCATCACTGAAATGTAAAAAGCTTCCAATGTTTGTCCGCTCAGGGTTCTTCCTGATGCATCCGTGATGGTACCTGATATCATAACAGGCAATTCCGGCTGGTTAATATCGCGGAAGTATTTCTTAATGGCGTAAATGGCGGCTTTGCTGTTGAGTGTATCGAAGATGGTTTCTATGAGCAAAACATCTACGCCACCTTCATGCAGTCCTTTTATCTGATCGTAATAGGCGGCAACCACTTCATCGAAATAAACAGAGCGGAAACCTGGATTGTTTACATCCGGAGAAAGGGACAATGTTTTATTCATGGGCCCTATGGCCCCCGCTACAAACCTGGGTTTGTCGGGGTTTTTAAGGGTATATTCAGCGGCTGCTTTTTTGGCGATACGTGCGGCGGCGACATTCATTTCGAATGCAAGATGCTGCATGTCGTAATCGGCCATGGCAATCGTAGTACTGCTGAAGGTATTGGTTTCAATGATATCCGCCCCTGCCTCCAGGTATTCTTTATGTATGTCTTCGATGATCTGGGGTTGTGTAAGACAGAGCAGGTCATTATTACCTTTCACATCTGAGTGATGGTTTTTGAATCGTTCCCCTCTGTAATCTTCTTCTTCCAGCTTGTAGCGCTGGATCATGGTCCCCATGGCCCCATCAATAATCAAAATGCGCTCTGCTGCGCACTGGGATAATGATTTCATATGTTTAATGCGTTTATTAGTTACTGTTTATGTTACCGGAGGTCGAACAATAAACAAATCCACCCGCGGAAGCACTGCAAAGGTACTTAATAATTGACTATAAATTAGCTGTATACGCTGCACAGAACTGTTATTCCCCAATTTTACAATTATCAGAGGAAAACTAAAATTTTGTTTAGAACCTAAAAGTCTACTATATTTGTAGGGTAATAGAAAATTGCCATGCAAAGAAACACGTATTGTCAGTGCTGTTATAATTAAAAGGTGCACCCACCATTGCCCGCTTAGTTGATTAACCTTGTTTTCAAATTAATTACTATGAGTATTTCTAAGCATGTACACAGCTTACAGAAACACTTGGCGCAATTTGGGTTGTTCCCGGTACCGGAGGAGACTGTAAGTGAAGAGCCCGCAATCTTTAAGATCTGTTTTTTGAACCATACTGAGATGCAGCGTTGGAGAGAGTTACAGGAGAAAGAGGGGGAACAGGATGAGCTAACACCATTAAGAGACATAAATTAAAAACCAACCGTTTTTACCTTTTTCATAACGTGGAATTACAGGTTAAACACACACGGGTGTTATTTAACATCCGTATTCTTCTTTGAGCTGAATGAGTAATACGCCCCCGTATTAAGCATTCAGCTTATTTTTGTACATAACTTTCCAGTGGAAGCCTGTTGGAGATAGACCTGGCCAGGGTCATTTCATCCGCATATTCCAGTTCACCGCCAAAGGCAATACCACGGGCTATTGTAGTGATTTTTACAGGAGATTCCTTCAGCCTTTTAGAGAGATAATAAATGGTTGTATCCCCTTCTATCGTAGGGCTTAATGCCATAATTACTTCCTCTACACCCTGCTGCTGTACCCTGTCTACCAGGGAATAGATATTCAGTTGTTCGGGTCCGATACCATCGATCGGAGAGATAATACCACCCAATACATGATATACGCCATTAAATTGCTGCGTGCTTTCTATGGCCATTACATCCCGTATGGTCTCTACCACACATACAATGGCCTTGTTACGGGAAGGACTGGCGCAGATGCTGCAAATTTCTTCGTCAGACACATTGTGGCAGTTCTTACAGAATTTGATCTGTTGCCGCATGCGTGTTACCACTTCTCCAAATAATTGTACCTGGGTAGGGTCCTGTTTCAGGAGATGTAATACCAGTCTTAATGCTGTTTTCTTGCCGATGCCCGGCAACCGGGCAAATTCATTTACCGCATTTTCTATCAGGGCTGAAGAAAAGATCATATCGCAAAGTTATAAAAATCCGCTGTTAAAGCGTGAGGCGGATGGGTACTCCCCAGTTGGCTTTTATGTTTTCTTTTTTAGGGAAATTGACTACTCTTTCAGGTTGTTTTTTAGGTGTGCCGTAGTATACACCGCGGTCCCATTTCCCGTTATTGTTGCTGTCCAGCAGGATCCTTACCTCATATTCAGACGGTTGGATCAGTTTTTTTACCCAGGTACCATTGACGAGGGTGCCTGAATATTTGACCTCTTTGTCTTTGATCAGCTGTACCACAAAGTGCACAGAATCATTTATCTGTGCCTTGGCGCTGTCGCTAAGGTGCAGGGTTACCATAGCTCTGCCGTAGTCAGATTCTTTCTTTGAAACGAATTTGATGGTATCTGCTTTTGCCAGCGACAGTCCTGTCGTATCTGTGATAGATTCTTTAGGAAGGACGAGCCTGTATGGTGTACCTTCTTTCCAGGCGTACTGAACAGAGAGTTTGGTACGGGTGGAGTCGAAGGAGACCGAGAACCTTACTGGCGTATTAATAGTATCCTGTGTTAAGAGGAACGTTGTACTATCCATTGTTTTTACCGGTCCGCTGAATGTGAGGAGCAGAGGCAGGCCCAGGTCCTGATGATTATCAGAGAGGGTAGGTGCGACCGTGATATGCCGTTTCTTCTTTTTCTCTTTATCCTTGTCTTTCTCTTTATGCTCTACTTCTGGCGGGGGTTCATTGCCCATTTCTCCCGGCGCGTTTATGGTACTGTCTTTTTCCAGGTAGAGCAACATGGTAACGTCTTTGATATTTTGTTCCCGCAGATGTATGAGACTGTCTACGGACGCGATGAGTTCTCCTGGCTGATTGTATTGAAGGTCTTTATCTTCTTCTTTGAGTGCGAAGAGTTTGTAATCGCCGGGAGCCATATTTTTGAACCAGAAGCTACCGTTTCCTTTGGAACGTGCGTAGTATACCGGCTTTTCTTTGGAGACTACGGAGTCTTCATTGTGGCGGTATATCATTACGGATACGTTACTGTCTGGTTTGCCGGTCTCGGCATTTATAATATAACCTTTTACCTGTAAGGAATCGAGGTAGTCTCCTGTGGAAACTACGTATGAGTATTCCTGAATGGGATTACGCTCGTTGATATCCTTGATGGCATCGGAGAAGTTAAAGGTGTAAGTAGTGTTGGGAGCCAGTGTGTCCTTGATTACCATTGTCACGGTATGCAGTTTTGCTGTTATGGTGGGGGTACGTTTGAGCGTAGGAGATACGATCAGTTTATCAAAGATGTTGTCTAACTCTACATATTCATTAAAAGTAAGGACTACCTTTTTACTTTTGAAATGCAGGGTTGAATCCAATGGGCTGGCATTTACCAGCTTTGGTGGTGTTGTGTCCTTTGGGCCACCGCTGGGAGGTACTATGTTGGCACAGCGGGGAAATAAGAGGATACAGGCACCTATTATTAACAACCAGGATATCCCGGCACGAAAGTTCTGCTTCATTTTCATTTTATTATTCCGAAAACCGGGACCAAAGATCAAATTCCAAACAGTAAAATCCAAATCCGGATCATAGCCTTGCTTCTTATAAGAGATGGCTATGTCAATTGCAGCATCTTTCTTTGTCCTGTTTTACTTATTGTGCAGGTTAATATACAGATTGTTCTCTTTTACAAAGTTGCACCAGCGGCAGTTTGCCTTGCCACAGCCGGTATAGAAGTCTTTTTCCTGGATTTTGTTCCAGGTGGAAATAATTTGCTGGGTAACGGTGGTTACATCTGCGGGAGTAATAATGACTTTCTCTTTCCGGTAGATGTTCCGGGCGTCAGGTTCTATAAAGTCGAATTCTGTGCTGATTACCTGCCAGTTCTTTTGCTTGTAGTTGTCCAGCAGGATTTTGTAGAAGACAGCCTGTCTCCAGTAATCACCTCCATTTGGGTTGTGTTCACCCGGGGGATCGAATTTGTGGTGCTTTATAGTGGCCTTCTCATAGCTACCGGTTTTGTAATCTACCAGGTTTACTTTGTTGCCGTCAAATTCCAGTTTGTCGATTTTTCCTTTCAGGGGAACACCGCTTACCAGCACGTTACGGATGTTGCGTTCTACGCTTACCACTTTATTCCATTGGTTGATGTAAGTGTTGTAATAGTTGGTAAGGATTTCCTTACCGTATTGCAGTCTGCGTTCAAAAGCTTCTCTGGTGAATGATTCCCGGTTACGGCTCATATATTGTAAGAAATCTTCGATGAATTCTTCTGTTGATGGAAAGGTGTTGTTGTTGTCCTGCATCTTCTGGAACAGCTTTTCTACCGCGTGGTGTACGGCAGAGCCGAACTCCATGCTTTCGGAGCGGCCATAAGGTGCACGGATGACGTTTTTATAGAAGAAGCCCAGGGGGCAGTCCAGATAATTGTTAAGCGCAGTTACGTTCATCATAAAGCCTGACAGCAGCTGGTTTATGAAAAGCGGATCCATCGCCGGAATTTCCGGAGAAGGAGAGGGAGACGGTAATGTATCATCCGCCCTCTCTATTTCATCTATTTTATTTATAAAGCTGATGAGTGTAAGACCGGGCTCCCGCAGGACTTCTTCAGCAATAAATGCGCTGAGAAGCTCTTTTCCCGGTAAATAGTGTTCATTTATTTCAGGTGAGCGGCTTATGTGTTCTTCGTTAATAATGATGGTAAACAGCTGTTGCAGGGAAACCTGCTGAGCCGCCCGTATCCAGCTTTCCAGCAAAGGGCTGAATTCCATCATTGTTTGTTCTGCCACGGGGGTGAACATGGTAAGGCCGTGGGAGTTATGCCATTCCTTCAGGTATTGCCGGAGCGAGGTCTTATCCTTATAAGCTCTTTCCGTTACCCGCCGGCTTACTTTGGCTATTTCTTCTGCAGGAATGTTATAGAAATCAAAGTGTAAAATAGAGAAAAGCAGATCGTCCCCGCTGTGAGGCGTGTCCAGCTCACAGGCAATATAGCGCATGATTGTCAGGACTTTACGGACAAAAGGTTGTTTCGGTAAATTGTATACTTCCGGAGGATGATATTCGTATTGGTCTGTAGACATGACTATATTTGAAAATGCAAGTCGTATAAAGTTATGGGAAAAATCTATCGTTTAGAGTATGTGCAGGTGATAAATACCAGTCTGGACGAGGCATGGAGCTTCTTTTCAGGAGCAGAGAACCTGCAGCGTATCACCCCGTCCTACATGCGTTTTGATGTTACATCTCCCCAAACAGGGAAGCCGGTATATGCGGGTCAGATCATTACCTATAAGGTGCGGCCGGTGCTGGGGATTCCATTACGCTGGATGACGGAGATTACGCATGTAAAGGAAGGAGTGTATTTTATTGATGAGCAGCGGAGAGGGCCTTATAAACTA
The DNA here is from genome assembly GCF_009758125.1 of Chitinophaga oryziterrae. Taxonomy (GTDB): domain Bacteria; phylum Bacteroidota; class Bacteroidia; order Chitinophagales; family Chitinophagaceae; genus Chitinophaga; species Chitinophaga oryziterrae. The sequence continues at coordinate 224,495 of NZ_WRXO01000010.1, read as the reverse complement.
TGGCATCACCAGCATCATTTTGAAGTTGTAGCAGATGGGGTAAAAATGACCGATATCGTTCATTATGAGATCCCCTTTGGCATATTAGGACAATTTGCACGCAGATTATTCGTAAAAAAGCAGCTGGATGATATTTTTGAGTACAGGAAACAGCAGGTGAATGAATTATTCAAATAGGCATGGCATTCATGATTTAATATTATCTTAGTTAGCGTTAAACCTATAACAATTTGCAGCAATCAGCTGTTCATATCGACGATTATATACTTACAGAGCGTTTGATGGCCGGAGACCCCGTGGCCAGGGAATTAATATATGATCATTACGGTCCTGCACTTTACAATATAATTCTCGAGGTTATTGCAGATAATGAAAAAGCAGAAAACGCGCTTACCCAGGTTTTCGTATATATCTTCAACGATGCTGTCGCATACAGAGAATCAGGTGATATTACCCTGTTTGGCTGGATGAGGAGAGTTGCCCGGCAGATGGCTTTAAAGGTTGCTGTCGGGGAGTTGGGAGACAACGGAACAATGATGAATAGCGGTAGCTTATTGCTTCGCTTTACAATGGGCTTACCCGAAGGAATACAGACAGTATTCCGGTTATGTTACTATAAAGGACTATCCAAAGAAGCCGTAGCCCGCATGTTAGGACTTCAGCCCGAAGAAGTTGCCAGTCAGTTGAGAGAAGCAATGATCGCATTTAGAAAATTCTTAAATAACTAGTTGGAACTTGATCACTACATAGAAAGTGGCATTATTGAAAGCTACGCGCTGGGGCTTGCTACTGCATCCGAAATAGAGGAATTGCAGCATATGAGAAAGTTATATCCGGAATTAAATACGGAAATCCGTATGGTGGAGCGCAGAATGGAGATGGTTGCTTTAACAGAGGGAGTACAACCCCCCTCAAAACTGAAGGACAGGATTTTTCAGCGTATTAACTGGGACGAGGAAAAAGATACTAAGGAAAAGGATAAGTCGAACTATACTTTCATCAATATACAGTCCAGGAATCAGGACTATATCACGGTACATAAGTGGTGGAAGCTCTTCTTTATCATGGTATTCATTGTGTCTAAAGTGTGCCTGTTTGCGGCTATCTATTATTACCTCAAATATCAGCAGTCGCAGGAAAAATCAGCGCAATCTTCTTCGCAGACAGAATATCGTATTCCCACAAAATGACTTCTATACAAACGAGGAACAGCTGGTAGTAATTAATTGTTGTAACAATAATCTATTAATAATCAATCTGATAAAAAACCTTGCATAATAATGTTGAGTTTTATTTGGAAATGAATTAAGTTAATTTGACATTTGAAAGGCTGATTACTGCGGAGAAGGAGTTGACCTGAATACTCAATTATAACCATCAATATATTTACAATACTATTTTGGACCTGGAAGATTACATAGAAAGTGGCATTATTGAAAGCTATTTGCTTGGTCTCGCTACCCGCGAAGAGGTAGTGATGTTTGAGCGTATGCGCAATATTTATCCTCAGTTGAACGGGGAAATTGCGACTATGGAATACAAACTGCAAAAATTAGGGGAAGAGGGGGGCATTGCACCTCCCGCACAGGTGTGGAACAGGATCGCAGAACGTATTCAGTGGGAGGAGGTCTCCACTAAAACCGGCACCAAACAAAAACAAAATCAGGGTCATACATACATTATACAGGCACAGAACAGGACTATGACCATCAGTATCTGGTGGCGTTGTGCTTTTATAGCTTTATGTGTAATTGTCATGGCATTAATGGCCAGTACTTTTTATTTTTACCGGAAATATTCCCAACTGGAGCAGCGTCTGCTACAAATATATCCTACCTCAGAACCTAAAAGCCACCCAGTTGTTAAATAACAAGAAGTCTATTTTGGTACATTTCTTGTCTTTTCACATCTTGCGCCGGTAAACGGTTACTTAAACATCAAACTATTTTGTACATGAAACATCTTACACTTGCTACGTTATGCCTGGTAGCGGCATTATTTACCATATCCTGCAAGACGCAGTCCGCAGCCAGCACTACACAAAGCATCAGCAAAGGCTCAGTAAAGGGGAACTGGATTGTAACCGATATCCGTTTTGAAGGTATTCCGGCACATTCTAAAGTGACCGTTTTTGACCAGGCAGCTTTTGGTTGTTTTAAAGGCAGCCAGTGGGTATTACCATCCAATGCGAATGGTTCTTATACGTTATCTTCTACCGACGATGGTTGTAGCACTGCTACACAGCCAATTGTATGGTCTTTATATAAACAGAATGGTGTAGACATGTTCCAGTTCAAGAAAGTGGGAACCGGTCTGAAAGCGAAGAACGTAACTGATGGTTACAGAGTTGAAATCAGTTCTCTGAGCAATACTACCATGGAGTGGAAGGCCAGTGTGAATTATGAGGATAAGACTGGTGCTATTATTTATACGCTGCAGCGCAGTTAATATATCAGTATCTGTTCAAAGCGCTTAATGTTTCATGCAACAGCATGGGGCATTAAGCGTTTTGCGTTACGGTGCCAGCGTTCTGGCGGGCAAAGCGCATGAATAGCTGTGCCAGTTTATCCTGCTGGCCCTGTAAATGAATGAAATGAAACTTACGTACCAGGCGGAAGTTCTTTACAGGAAGGATCTTGAATTCCCCGGCTTCCAATTCCCGTTTTACTGCCTGTAAAGAGAGGAATGCCGCACAGGGGGCATGGTGGAGATATGATTTTATGCTTTCAGTACTGCCCATGTACATGGCGATCTGTAAATCCGTCAGTTTGAGCTTAAGGCGTTTGAGTTCATCCGTAATTACTTCGAGTGTACCTGAGCCTTGTTCCCGCATGAGAAGAGGAATGGTTTTTAAGGTAGCAGCCGTAAGGGGCATATTATCCCCATAAGTATAGTTTACATTGCCGATGAGGGCTATCTCATCTTTGGCAAATTCCACGTATTTCAGTACCGGATTTTTGGAACGTCCTTCGATGAGACCCAGCTGTATTGTTTTATCAAAGAGGGCCTGTTCTATCTGTTCTGTATTACCGCTCATTAACGACGCTGTTACATCTGTGTAACGCAGGTTAAACTGTGCGAGCACGGGCGGTATGAAGTATTGTGCTATGGTTGTACTGGCGCCCAAGGGAAGGAGGCCGCCCTGGGCATGTTTCAGCTGATTGATCTCGTATTCCAGGTTGCGGTAGCTGGTGAAGATATCATCGGCATGTTTCAGGAGTATCTGACCGGCGCGGGTTATTTTGATACGGTTACCGATTCGTTCAAACATTGCCATTCCAAGCTGTTGTTCCAGTTCATGGATATGTTTGGTAACAGCGGGCTGGGAGATGAATAATTCTTCAGCAGCCTTGGTGAAGCTGAGTCGCCTGGCAACGGTATAAAAAACTTTTAGCCTGAAATCCAACATGCGTTAAAGGTACGAAATAAAAAAGTGGAGGCTGACGAGGAAGCCAGTGCAGGGCTTCTGACGTGTTGGTCTGGAAGCACTGACGGATCTTCTTGTCAGCCTCTTTAAAAATTTCCCCTTAGGGGTTATGCTTTTTTCTCAGGAGCCTTGTTTGCTTTGTAGCGTTTGTCAGGAGTACCATCTTTTTTCTTTGGACCTTCTGATGCGGCAGCTTTGTTTTCTTTGAAACGTTTGTCTGGTGTACCATCTTTCTTCATTTTAGAAGCGGAGGCGGTAGCAGGAGCAGGTGTAGCCGCTGTTTGTTCTGTTTTTGCTTTCTCTTTCTTTGCAGGTTTTGCAGGAGCGGCAGGAGTTTGCGCCATAGACAGAGAAGCGCCTATTAACAATGCGAACATTCCTGTGAGGAATTTTTTCATAATCAATTGATTTTACTGAAAATTTAAGACTTTTTTCGATTATAGCTGTAGTAGAAACGCGTTATTTATAGCCGTGTTGCAATTCGCTGGTTTACAGGTTATTAAAACGTAGTTCCCGCAGGTATTTTACGTATAAATACGCTTGACAAGGACTAGTGTCCCGATGTACCTTTGTATCGCACAATTAAACAATGATATTTCTCTACTAGGTATAATATATAAAATAACAATTCGATTGTCTGATACTATATAACCCCTTTATTGAATCATTTAGTCGTCCGTTAACCTCAAAAAGCACACTGCTGCTACAGGGCTGTTGGAAACAACAGCCCTTAATTTTTTAGTTAGTTTCTACCCACATACCGTTTTCCTTAATCAGATCTATCAGTTCATTTACAGCTACATCGCTGCTCAGTCCACGTTTTACTACTTCTTTTCCTCTGTAGAGCGTGATTTTTCCTACGCCACTGCCTACATAACCGAAGTCGGCATCAGCCATTTCGCCGGGGCCATTCACAATGCAACCCATGATGGCGATTTTAACGCCTTTCAGATGATTGGTAACAGCGCGGATTTTGGCGGTAGTCTCCTGCAGGTCGAACAGTGTACGGCCACAGGAAGGGCAGGAAATGTATTCTGTTTTGGAGATACGGGTACGGGTAGCCTGTAAGATACCAAAGGCAATATTATTGAGTAAGTTATAATCTGTGGATTCCGATCCATTGGCGGTATTTACCAGCCAGAGGCCATCACCAAAACCATCCAGCAGTAAAGCGCCGGTATCGGTAGCTGCATGAATCAGTTGTTCATCTGCTGTTTCATCTGATGCAAAACATTCCAGGATACAGGGTGTCTGAATGTTGTTGTCCAGCAATGTAATGAAGGCCCGACGGATTTCCGGCATGGCATGCGCATTGAAAGAGTTCAGACAGAGGACAGCAGTAGTATCTGTTTTCAGCTGAGACAGGATCTGTTCCGGAAATTCAACAGCGGTATTAAAGTCGATGAAATTTAGAATGGGGGATCTATCCTTTTCCTTCAGGTATTCCATGAGAGAAAGAATAGGCATGTATTTCTCTTTATCCTCCGACGTTTGCCAGATTATATAAGGCACTATAACCTTTAATGTACCGGGTAATGCGAAGGGAAGGAGTTCATTTGTGAAGAGATAATCGGCCGCAGCGTCAGCGATGTTCCATTTATCGGTATCTGCATTATAGGTATAACCAACAGCTTTCAGGTGATCCGGAGTAATGTTCTCCAGGTCGCTGAGATCGGCCACTACTACGGGCACCTGTTTACCGCCAATGTTATTTACGGCCAGTGTTTCGCGGCGTTTATAAGCAAAGGGAGAGTAAGGGACCAGATCTACCGGAGGGATGGGCATATGTCCTTCGCGGGTAGTATATCTCTTTACGAGGTCGCGGCATACGGGTAATTCGAATTCAGGATCTTCGGTGAGGGATACGCGGATGGTATCGCCTATACCGTCTTCCATGAGGGTCCCGATGCCCACGGCGGATTTGATACGGCCGTCTTCACCGTCGCCAGCTTCTGTTACACCCAGGTGCAACGGATAAGCGTGACCCAGTTCTTCCTGCATGGTGTGAATGAGAAGGCGGTAGGCCTGCACCATTACCTGCGGGTTGCTGGACTTCATACTTAATATGATGTTGCGGTAGTTGAGATCTTCTGCGATACGCAGGAATTCCATAGCGCTTTCTACCATTCCCATAGGGGTATCTCCATAGCGGCTCATGATACGGTCGCTGAGAGAGCCATGGTTGGTACCTATACGCATGGCAGTCCCATACTCCTGGCATATTTTTACCAGAGGCGTGAACTGTTTGTGAATACGCTCTATCTCTTCCTGGTATTCACTATCTGTATAAGTAAGTGTTTCGAATTTCTTTTTGTCTACGTAATTGCCCGGGTTGATACGTACTTTTTCCACGATGCGGGCTGCAATTTCGGCTGCATTGGGTGTAAAGTGGATATCTGCCACCAGGGGAGTGGTGTATCCTCTTTTACGTAGTTCATTGCGGATGGGGAGCAGGTTTTCTGCCTCCTTTTTGCTGGGAGCGGTGATGCGGACCAGTTCTGCCCCCGCTTCAATACAGCGGATAGCTTGTTCCACGGTACCCAGGGTATTCATGGTATCCGTGGTGGTCATGGTTTGTATACGAACAGGATTGAAATTACCTATCAGCAGATCTCCTACTTTTACTTCTAAAGTGGCCAACCGCTTATATTCCGTCAATGAATTACTGTATAGCTGCATAAATAATGTTCGAAAATATTATGGAGCAAAGGTAACGAATTGAATTACCAATCTTTCTCTACCTGTACTGCCTGGCCTTTTGCCTTTTTCATTTTATCCTGCAGTTTGTTTTCTTCCTGGCCCAATGCCTGTAATAAACGTTCAGCTTCCTGTTTATTTAATTTACTAGGTTGTGGCTCTGGTTTCTGGTCCTGCTGGTCTTTGTCTTTATCCTTATTTTTATCCTGGTCCTGTTTATCCTTGTTCTGCTGATCTTTATTCTTGTTCTGATCCTGTTTATCCTTGTCTTTCTGGTCCTTGTTATCTTTATTGTCTTTGTTCTTGTCCTTATCTTTCTGGTCTTTGTTCTTGTCTTTATTATCCTTGTTATCTCCCCCGCCGCCTTGCTGCTGTTTTTTCAGCATAGCCTGCGCATAGGCGAGGTTATAACGGGCCTGTTCGTCGGCAGGGTTCATTTTCAGGGCTTCTTTATAGGCTTTGATACTCTCTTCCCATTTCTTTCCTTCCATGAAGGTGTTGCCTATATTGTAGCTGGCGTCTGCCTTTTCCTGTTTATTAGGAGCCAGTTTGAAGCTGTTTGCGTACTGGGTGCGGGCATCGTCATACCGTTTTTGTTCATAGAGGGAGTTCCCCAGGTTATATCGTCCTTCTACGGACTGCTGGTTTACTTCCAATGCTTTTTTATAATTGGCTTCCGCATCGGTGTACTGTTTCTGTTGATACAGTTCGTTTCCTTTACGGATATATTTATTGCCGGTTTGAGCAAAAGCGCTGCTTCCCAGGCATAATAAGGTGCCTGCCAGTATAGTCTTATAAGTTAATTGTAGTGTACTCATGGTTTTTCTGTAGCTGTAACAACGTTTACACGGGTGCTGCGTTTGATTTCCGGAATAAAAAACTCTGCTACCAGTAAAAGGACGCTTATAGCCAGGAAATACTGGTAGTAGCTGTTATAGTCTGTGAAAATATTCTCGCCGAATTCTTTCTGTTCCATACTGTCTATTTTGCGGACCAGGGAATTCACTACTTCTTCTGTGTTGTTATCCAGGTGTTCGTAGATACCTCTGCCTGCGGAGGCAATGGATTTCAGTTCTTCTTCATTCAACCTGGAGATAACGGTATTACCTTCTTTATCTTTTTTAAAGGTACCGGTTTCCGGATCAGGGAGTGGGGAACCGGCAGGGGAGCCAATCCCTATTGTATTGATCACTACGCCGTTATCAAAAGCGGCCTTTGCCCTGGATATAGCAGCTTCGTCATGATCTTCCCCATCGGAGATGATAATGAGTGATTTATGTTTACGTTCCTTTTTATTGAATGCGTCGTCACTGACCTGGATAGCCTGACCGATGGCAGTACCCTGAGTAGGGATCATATCGGGGCTGACAGTGGTGAGGTACATTTTTGCGGCGGAGTAGTCGATGGTGAGCGGCATTTGCAGGTAAGCGTTACCGGCAAATACAACGAGACCTACGCGGTCGTTATCGAGTTTGTCTACCAGCTTGGAAATTAGTTGTTTAGCCCGGGTGAGACGATCTGGTTTCACGTCTCCTGCCAGCATACTTTTACTTACGTCCAGGGCTATGACCACGTCTACTCCTTTGCGTGTAATTTTTTCCATGCGGCTGCCTTTCTGCATATTGGCCAATCCCAATGCACCGAAGAAGAATGCAAGGAAAACAAGCAGGAAGCGGAGGACAAAGCGGCGTCGGGAGTAGCCGGTAAAGAGTTTTTCTACCAGTATCGGGTCTCCCAGTTTACGTACAGAGCGGCGTTTCCACCAGGAAATACTGATAAATGCGAGTTGTAATACCAGCAACAATGCCAGTGCCCATAAATATTCACTATGCTGAAAGCGTAACATCATCCTATTCAGGTTTCAAAATGTGTCTTCTAGGAAACACAAAGATCAAATATAAATTTTTTAGTACGTTTTACAGTATGTAAAGGTTGGGATTTAGGAGTTTTTTAACGTAGAAGGGGTTTCCGGGAAATAGTTGACCGGGACAATTAACTTAGTATCAGTAGAATAGCCCATAGTTGCGTAAGTCAACTATGAGCTATTCTAATATTATTCTATATATCCGGCTTCGGTAAGAATGCTTTTGAGGATATTCATCCTAATGGAGCGCATGTCGATATCCGGATTTTCTGATTCTATGTTCAGGACGAAAAAGGTAGGCAGGCCATTTTTTTCTATCCAACCGGTTATCCAGCCGATCTGTTTCTTTCCTACTATGCCCCAGCCGGTTTTGTAGCTCAGTTCATATTGAGGCGTTTTCTCCATCAGCATTACGCTACGTACGGTCTGCATGGTCAGTTTATGGAAAGGGAGCTGGTCGAAATAGAGTTTCTTGACAAAGCCAAGTTCCTCGTCGGGGGAAATCTGCAGGGTGTTATCTACCCAGAAGGTATCTATCTTGCTGATCTTCATGTTACCGTATTTAACAGTATCCAGCCATTTCTGCATCACTGGTTTTGTAATGCGACGGGCCACTTCCTGAAAATAGGGGAGTGAAGACAGGCGGAATGCCTGATTCATGCTGAGAGAATGATTTAACTCTTCGCGTGAGCGGACAATACCATCCCAGGGAATTACCATGGAAGTATCTTTGATGACGCCGGTTTCGAGCCCTACCAGAGAGTTGAAGATCTTGAAAGTGGAGGCGGGGAGGAGGCGTTCTTTTGCTCTGTCCAAGTTGTATACGCCAAATGTGCCCTTGCCGTTATCAAACAGCATAAAACATCCTTCTACTTTGTATTGGGTAAAATACTTTTCCCAGGACGGTTGTACTTTAACATTATTTGGTGCGCAGGCATTTGCCAGTATGGCAACCAGGAAGAGCATCCAGCCGGTGAGTTTCATTGCAGATCTTTTTTTGATGCTGCAAAAGTAGCTTTTTAGGTGGTATAAAGTATGATCATGCATGGGGTATGCATGTTTCATACGGGCTTCATGCTTAAACCATGCTTCAGGTATGAAGGAGACATGAAGGAGACATGAAGGAGGGTAGTATGAAGCCCGACCGGGAACCCCGGCCGGACTTCTTTAAGGTTGGTTTATTTTATCACGCCTAATTCTTTACCTACTTTGGTAAAGGCGGTAATAGCTTTATCAAGGTGGGCCTGTTCGTGGGCAGCGCTAAGCTGAACACGGATGCGGGCCTGTCCTTTTGCTACTACCGGATAGAAGAACCCGATAACGTAGATGCCTTCTTTTAACAGTTTGTCGGCAAACTGCTGGCTCAGCAGGGCATCATACAGCATTACGGGTACGATCGGATGATCTCCGGGCTTGATGTCGAAGCCGGCTTCGGTCATTTTGCTGCGGAAGTATTTGGTGTTGTATTCCAGTTTATCGCGAAGGGTGGTGGCAGCGCTCAGCATGTCCAATACGGCGATAGAAGCGCCTACGATGCTGGGAGCTACAGAGTTGGAGAACAGGTAGGGGCGGCTACGCTGGCGTAACATATCTATGATTTCCTTACGTCCGCTGGTAAAACCGCCGGAAGCACCGCCAAGGGCTTTACCCAGGGTACCGGTGATGATGTCTATACGGCCCATTACATTTCTGTATTCGTGGGTACCACGGCCGGTTTTACCTAAAAAGCCGGAGGAGTGGCTTTCATCTGTCATTACAATGGCATCGTATTTATCGGCCAGATCGCAGATCTTGTCCAGTTGGGCGATGGTGCCGTCCATGCTGAAGGAACCATCGGTAACGATGATACGGCTGCGGAGAGATGCAGATTCCTGGAGTTTTGCTTCCAGATCGGCCATATTATTATGTTCATAGCGGAAGCGCTGTGCTTTACATAAGCGTACCCCGTCTATAATAGAAGCATGATTGAGGGCATCGGAGATGATAGCATCTTCTTCATTGAACAGGGGTTCGAATACACCACCATTGGCGTCGAAGGCAGCTGCGTAGAGGATAGTATCTTCTGTACCAAGGAATTGTGCCAGTTTCTGTTCCAGTTCGCGGTGAATATCCTGGGTCCCGCAGATGAAGCGAACGCTGCTCATTCCGTACCCATGGGTATCAATAGCATCTTTGGCTGCCTTTATGACTTCCGGATTACTGGAGAGGCCAAGGTAGTTATTCGCGCAAAAGTTAATAACCGTGTTTCCTCCAACCTGAATTTCAGCTCCCTGCGCGGAAGTAATGATTCTTTCCTTCTTAAAAAGACCTGCAGTTTGGATCTCTTCCAGTTCCTTTTGCAGACGGGTAACGAATTTTTCGTTCATAAATGACAGCTTTTTGTAACCTGGTTCAAAGTTATATGAATAAATGTATTACGATTCGGGCAGGTGTACGCGGTTTTATAGCAAGTAAGTAAAAAGTTTGACGGGAGTGTAACATTTGGCAGCAGGTCTGCGTCATAGTAATGTCTGGACCCTGAGTTTGTGGTCGCGGTATCATCCGGAATCATTGAGCAGGAATATTGTACAGGTAGCTGTTGGGGAGATAAAGAGAAGAGATATAAAGCGTTATAAAAGTAATTGTCGGACATTAGCATTAAAATCACGCAGAATCCGGATGACCGAAAAGGAGTATAACAAATGCGTGGATCTGTATTCAGACAATCTCTTCCGGTTTATTGTGAAAAACTTAGACCACACAGAAGATGCAAGAGATGTAGTACAGAATGCGTTTGAAATATTGTGGAAGCACTGTACAGATGTGCCTTTTGAAAAGGCCAAGTCCTATCTGTTTACAGTAGGCTACCACAATATGATAGATCATGTCCGGAAGATAAAGCGGATTACACTGGTGGATGAGTTTAAGGAAGAAGTGAAGATATCGGAGCAGCGGGTGCATAATGCAAAGAAGGTGCTGGAGAAAGCGTTGGAAAGGTTAACGGAAGTACAACGGTCCCTGGTTTTATTAAAGGATTACGAGGGATACAGTTATGAGGAGATTGGGGAGATTATGAAGTTGAACCCTTCCCAGGTGAAGGTTTACTTACATAGGGCACGGATATCTTTAAAGCAATACCTGGTGAAAATGGAGAACGTTATTTAATGGAGATAAATATTAACATATCGAACTATGAGGAATATCTGCTAAGTGCCCTTGACGGGGAACTAAGCAGAGAGGAGATGGTGGCGCTGGAGCTGTTCATGGAGCAGCATCCGCATATCAGGGAAGAGATGGCTTTGCTGGAATCTGTGAAGCTGACACCTGATACGGGGATACAGTTTGATGGTAAGACCGAGTTATATCACGAGTCTGTACAGATGCTGGATTACGTGGATAATGAGTTACACGGAGCGGAGAAGCTGGCGTTTGAAGAGTTGATCCGTGGAGATGTGTATTTATCTAAAGAGCTTAATTTATTACAGCAGGCAAGGTTACAGCCTGATCTAAACCTTCAGTTCGGAAATAAGCAAACACTTTACAGGCATAACCGGCGTACAATACTTCCTGTCTGGTGGTGGAGTGCCGCCGCGGCAGTTGTTGCCGGAGTAGCGATATGGGTATTACCGGTTTTGCCGGGTAAAGAAAGTGTGCAGGTGGCAGTGAACAAGGTTACCACGGAGCGTGGGGTGAATAACAGGAAGGCAGACACAAACCAGCAATTAACGGCTAATCAGGACGCTGATAATAGCGAACAATCAGGTAGTCTGGCGCAAACAGGTACTGGTAGTCAGACACAAACATTTAATAACCAGTCAATAACTAACGGGCAACAGCCTGGCAGAGCAACAACGAAAGAGCTACTGGCAAGTAATAATGCAAAACCTGCGGAGCATGGTAAGCCAGGTGTATCTGTAAACGGCAGGCCGGCCACTACGGTAAATAGTAATTCGGGAGTGTCTGTAAACGTTAAGGAAGGTCTGGCAGCAAACAGTAAAGCGGGCGTATTTGTAAATGGTAAACAAGCAGCAGATATAAACGGTGCGGGCAATAAGCCAACAGTTGCCGATAACAGCAATCCGGGACTTAGTAAACTGGCGCAGCCGGTAACTACGTCGGGAGAAGTGGTGAAGCAATTGCAGGATAAGATGAATGAACAACAGGAGCAGATAGCCGCTGCGGTTGCCAACCCTGTGCAGAAAGCTCCGGTGCTGGCCAATGCAACAGCTATCAATACCAATAGTAATAAAGTATCTGAAATAGTAACGGCCCCTGCCCCTGTACAGGGAGAACTGGTCGTGTCAGTGACAATGAACGGAGACAGCAAGCTATTGAACGGTGTAGCCAATGTGGCAAGATTCTTTTCAAAGAAGAAAAAGTAACAGTTATACCGGGAGTTAAATGACCGGTAAGAGATTGAAAATATATTATATGAAGTGTAAAGCTTTACGCTGGCTATTATTGCTGCTTTTGGCAAGTGTGGGTGTACGTGCCCAGGAAAAGGACTCCCTGGTTAAGATCCAGGTAAAAGGACTGGTGATCTTACAGGGCAAAGATGCAAAAGGGAAACGTGTTTTTAAGATCTATAACGACACAGCCTATGCCCGTACCAAACTCAGGAAAAACCTGCAAACAAAATGGTTTGTATTTGACTTAGGTTTCAACAACTATATAGACCGTAGTGATTATACAGGAGCGGTTTCCTATGCTTATTATTCAGCTACGAATCCTTATCTGGCAGATATCAACAGGTCTTATACCTACTCTGCTTCGGGATTGAATACACTGGCTCCCCGTACCGGGAGTACGCCATTGACTCCTTCTGAATTCAAACTGATAACAGGGAAGTCTGTGAATGTAAATATCTGGTTGTTCCAGCAACGCCTGAATCTTTACAGACACAAACTGAACCTTATATATTCGCTGGGTATAGAAATGAATAATTACCGTTTTGCGCGGAACATTACCTATGTACCCGGCTATCCAACCGAAATCATACGGGATTCCATTAATTTCTCCAAAAACAAGCTTTTTGCTGAATACCTGAGCGTACCGCTTATGTTAAATTTTAACAGCAATCCTGCCCGTCCGTCGAAAGCATTTAAGATGAGTATGGGCGTAATGGGGGGATATCTTGTAAAAGCACGCACCAAACAGATAAGTAAAGAAAGGGGGAAAGTGAAGAAGGTAGACGATTTTAACCTCAATAAATGGAAGGTTAGCCTGACAGGGGACATCGGCTACGGACCATTCAAACTGTATGGTAATTTTGCCTTAACGCCATTACATGATTACGGTCTTGAACAATATCCATTTTCTATCGGTATACGTTTTAATGGTTTTTAACGTTTTTGGGGTGTACATAATCTAAATTAGTTATGCGTTCTGTTATTGCTTTTTTGGCCTGTACGGGGTTTATCATCTGGGCTCATTCATGTGACACAAGGATTGTGGGGGTAAAAGCCTATGCTCATGAATCTGATGTTCAACCTGTTTACAAACAGGGAATACTGCGTTTAGACACGGTCCGTTCTTCGCCTGTCCTTTACGCTCACTATGTCCATACAGTCTATCTGGATACTATAAACATCAGTGCCAGAAGAGTTTACCCTGATTAGAGAAAGTTCTCCGCTGCTCATTTTATTGCCCCTTTTAACATTTTCCTGTTGCATGACATCCGGACATTACCATTATATTTGGTGATGTTTTTTTTATTTGTCAAAAACCAACACATGAACCTCATTAAAAAAGCAATTAGTTTATTGCTGTTTACCTGTGCCCTGATGAACACCACATCGGCGCAGCAAAAGTATGAATGGAAGGAGGGAGAGTCCGGGGGCTATAAGTACCGGTATATCACCAACGACCCCATGAAGGCACGCTTTTACACGTTAAAGAACGGCCTTACTGTAATTCTCAGCGTGAACAAGAAAGATCCACGTATCCAAACGCTGATCGGAACAAGAGCAGGTAGTAATAATGATCCACAGGACCATACAGGTCTTGCCCACTACCTGGAACATCTGTTATTCAAGGGTACCGAACAGTTTGGTTCTCTTGACTGGGCAAAGGAAAAGCCTTACCTGGACAACATCGAAGGATTGTATGATAACTACAACCATACAACCGACCCCATTGCCAGAAAAGTTGTTTATCACCAGATAGACAGTGTATCCGGGCTGGCAGCAAGGTATGCCATCGCCAACGAGTATGACAAGGCAATGGCCAGCATGGGTTCTCAGGGGACGAACGCACACACCTGGACAGAAGAGACTATCTATGAAGAAGATATTCCTTCCAATGCGATAGATAAATTCCTGGCGGTGCAGTCAGAACGTTTCAGGGACCCTGTTTTCCGCCTGTTCCATACAGAGCTGGAAGCTGTGTACGAAGAAAAGAACAGAGGACTGGATAATGATGGTCGCAAGTCTTATGAGCTGATGCTGAAGACCCTGTTCCCTACTCATAATTACGGACAACAGAGCACTATCGGTACTATTGAACACCTGAAAAATCCTTCTCTCAAAGCCATCCGTCAGTTCTACGATGCTTACTACGTGCCTAACAATATGGCCATCGTAATGGCGGGCGATTTTGACTTTGATTACCTGATCAAACGTATCGACAGCAGTTTCGCTTATATGCAGCCTAAGCCCGTACCGGAGTATAAAGCTCCTGTAGAAGCACCTATCACTGCTCCTATTGTAAGAGAAGTGTTTGGGCCGGATGCTGAAAATGTAACGATTGCATTCCGTATGCCTGGAGCACTGGACGTTAAGTCGTCTACTATACTGAACGTCCTTTCACAGATAATGGAAAATGGGAAGGCCGGATTGCTTGACCTGAACATTAACAGACAGCAGAAAGTGCAGGGCGCAAGCGCCGGTTTAATGCAATGGAAAGACTACACCGTATTTAGCCTGAGTGGCAAAGCTAAGCAGGGCCAGACACTGGAGCAGGTCAAAGACCTGCTGCTGGGACAGCTGGAAATTCTGAAGAAAGGAGAGTTCGACGAAACACTGGTAAAGGCGATTGTAAACAACGCCAAACTGGCTGAACTGCAGGGGCTGGACAATAATAACAACCGTGCAAGTGCGATGATGGACGGCTTTATTAAACACAGGGGGCAAAACTGGCTGACAGACGTATCTGCTGTGGATGATATGGGTAAGATCACTAAAAAGGAGATCGTAGATTTCGCTGATAAGTACCTGAAAGACAACTATGTACTGTTGTATAAACGTAAAGGGGAAGATAAGAATATCGAAAAGGTAGAAAAGCCTGTTATCACTCCGGTGGAAGTGAACCGCGAGGCTCAATCGGCTTTCCTCCAGAAATTAAACGCTATTCCTGCTACACCGGTAAAACCACAGTGGCTGGATTTCGATAAGGATATCCAGAAAGGAAAAACAGGGGTCGCTGATGTATTGTATGTACAGAATAAGGATAATGGTTTATTCCGTCTTTACTACCGTTTTGATATGGGAAGCTGGAATAACAAGTTATTACCGCTGGCATCACAGTATCTGCAATACCTGGGTACAGACAAGTACACTACTGAGCAGATCAGTAAAGAGTTTTACAATATCGCCTGTAATTTCAGTGTAAGTTCGGGTACAGAAAACACGGTCATTACTATTTCCGGTTTACAGGAAAATTTTGATAAAGCAGCATCTCTGTTTGAGCACCTGCTGAGAAACTGTCAGCCTAACGAACAGATACTGGCTACCTTAAAAGGGCGTATACAAAAAGGGCGTGCAGATAATAAGCTGAATAAAGGCGCTATCCTGAAAGGGCTTGTGAATTACGGGATGTACGGAGCGAAGAATCCTTTTAATAACCAGTTGAGTGATGCAGATCTGAATGCAATTACGGCAAAGGATCTCGTAGATATACTGCATTCCCTGCCTGATTACAAACATACAGTGATCTATTATGGTCCTCAGTCACTGACAGCTGCTGTAGCTTCTATAAAGAAAGAGCATACTTTACCGGCAACTTTCAAGGAAGCCCCGGCTGCCATCAAGTTTGCGAAAGCTGATCAGACAAAGAACAATGTACTGTTTGCAGATTATGATATGGTACAGTCTGAAGTAAACTGGGTAAGGAATTCATCTGTATATAAACCAGAGAATACGGCACTTATCAGCATGTTCAATAATTATTTCGGTGGTGGTATGGGATCTATTGTATTCCAGACTATCCGTGAGTCCAAAGCGCTGGCATATTCTACTTATGCCTATTATGCATCTCCAGACAAGAAAGATGAGCGTTATTCTGTGGTTGCTTACGTAGGTAGCCAGGCAGATAAAATGGATGATGCTATTACAGGTATGAATGAGTTATTGAATGATATTCCACGTTCCGACAAACTGTTTGAAACATCCAGGATGAGCCAGAAACAGGATATTGAAACAGAGCGTATTACGCAGGACGGGATCATCTTTACTTACCTGGCGTCCAAGAAGCTGGGTTTAACGACAGACTACCGCAAAACTGTATATGAGAATATTGATAAGATCACTTTTGATAATGTGAAATTATTTCATGATCAGAATATTGCAGGCAAGCCATACACTTATTGTATCCTGGCTTCTGAAAAGAAAATCAGTCTGGATAACCTGAAGAAATATGGTGATGTGAAGAAAGTAACGCTGGAGGAAATTTTCGGTTACTAGTACCAGTAAAATATTAAATGGAAAGGAGAAAGGGCATGTTGCTCTTTCTCCTTTTTCGTTATCTTTCACAATAAAGGCTTGAATGCCAACGTTAAGATTGAGCAAAATCCCTGTGAAAATGCGTTGCTATTGCTTATTGCTGTTCCTGCTGCTGGGCGTTTCAGTACCAGGATTAAATGCTGAAAGAGAAGAGGACCTGTATACAGTGAAGGTAACTCGTGATAACATTGATCCGGATAAGGTGTTTCTTCTGATCGATAAGAGTGATTACAGGTTATACCTGTATGAGGATGTGACCTTGCGTAAGGTATACAAAGTTGTGTTCGGAAGCCGTGATCAGTCGGACAAACAACTGGAAGGTGACCACCGTACTCCTGAGGGCACTTTTCATATCCAGAGCAAACGTTTTGACAAGAGTTGGAGCCGTTTCATGTTACTGGACTATCCGAATGAAGTTTCGTGGACAAAATTTCACCAGTTACAGTCTGAAGGTATGTTACCTGCTAATGCGAGTATTGGTGGTGGGATAGGTATTCATGGGGTGGAATATGACTCAGGTATCCGTGATAATTATGTAGAGAACCGTATTAACTGGACACTGGGTTGTATCAGTATGAAAACCCAGGATGTAGCCGAGTTATATGAAATCATAAAGGTGGGTACACCAGTCGTGATAAGACGTTAGTTTACATTAACCAGCATTCCCGTAGCAGTCTTCACGAGTATCTTTGAAGTCTGTTAATCTCCGATATTATTTTTCCCGTGCTGCTGTTGACAGCGGAGCATTGTAGTGGTACTACGATAGTGCCATGAACTATCATAAAGCGGGTATTGGTCTTGTGAGGCACGCTTCATTTTGTGGAGCGTGCTTTTTCATTTTTATTGCAGAAACTCCTTTATGGCGCTTTTCCATTTAGCCGGTTCATGACGGCAGAAGGACTGATGACCAGATCCTGTAAATATTACCAGTTGTTTTTTACGGCTGTTCAGGTGCTGGTATATGAGGTCTGTTTCTTCCTTATTTACTCTTGTATCATGGGAGCCCCAGCATACAAGGGCCGGCATGTTTATCTGCCTGGCATCTCTTTCGGGTTTAAAGTCCAGGCTCCAGAAGCCCTGTTCCACGCCGCCCCAGAAGGTAAGCATCTGGGCGAGGGGCGTACCGGGAAGGTGTACGGCTCTCATTCTTCCTTTTACAGCATCTGTTAATGTAGCGAAAGAGCTTTCCAGGATCACTTTGTCCGGGTGTAACTGATAGGCAGGCACAGCTCTGATGATAGCAGCAGCGCCCATGCTCATGCCCCAGAGAATGATATGTTTATCTTTTTGTTTTACATATTCGTAGGCCAGTTTCACATCTTCTGCTTCTTTGTAACCAACTGTGCAGGTGTTACCTTCACTGTTGCCGTTGCCGCGAAAGTCTATCATGAATGTGTTGTAGCCTAGCTGGCGGAAGTAATATGCTTCCGGGAGATAACCGTCTTTACAGGCATTGTAGCCGTGAAATAATATAACGGTACCTATGGCCCTGGGTGTGGGGATATACCATCCTTCCAGTCTCAGGTCATCTTTGGTATGAAGGAGTACTGTTTCAAAAGGCACGTTTGGTTGTAGTCTTATTACGGATTTAGACAGGCGTACACCTAATGTTACCGTCTTCACTTTTTCCCAGGTATTCATCTGTTCCGGCTTTTTGTTTTTAAAGGTACCGGGGGGATAGAAGTGAGTGAATTTCCATGCATGGAACGCTGCGATGATGTTCAGCAGCAGGAAGAGTATAAGGAGAAAATAGAGGAGACGTTTCAACAGCTTCATGAGCAAAAATAAAGAGGGCTGACTAATGGTAGTCAGCCCTTATAGTCAGTTATATTTTACCACGTTTGATCTCGTCTACTACGGCGGGATCGAGGAGTGTGCTGGTATCGCCCAGGTTATCTGTTTCGCCTTCTGCTATTTTGCGCAGGATGCGGCGCATGATTTTGCCGGAGCGTGTTTTTGGCAGTCCGCTTACGAACTGGATCTTATCTGGTTTGGCAATAGGGCCAATGATACGTGATACTGTTTGCAGGATATCTTTTTTAGTGAGTTCGGGATCGTGTGTCATGCGATCTGTGATCACATAAGCGTAGATGCCTTGTCCTTTTATATCGTGCGGGAATCCTACTACGGCGCTTTCCACAACACCAGCGTGCATGTTGATGGCGTTTTCCACTTCGGCGGTACCGATACGGTGACCACTTACATTAAGAACGTCATCTACGCGGCCGGTGATGCGATAATAGCCATCTTCATCGCGAAGGCATCCGTCGCCGGTAAAGTAGAGGTTATCGTAAGTGGCAAAGTAGGTAGTACGGCAGCGTTCATGATCGCCGTAGGTAGTGCGTAACATACCTGGCCATGGGAATTTGATACAGAGGTTTCCGTTCACATTATTGCCGGTTACTTCTTTTCCTGTTTCATCTACCAGTATTGGTTGTACGCCGGGGAGCGGTAAGGTAGCGAAACCTGGTTTTTCTTTGGTAACGCCGGCGATGGGAGTGATCATGATACCACCGGTTTCCGTCTGCCACCATGTGTCTACGATAGGACAGCGTCCTTTACCGATGTTATCTTTAAACCAATGCCAGGCTTCTTCATTAATTGGTTCACCCACGCTGCCCAGTTTTTTGAGGGAGCTGAGGTCTTTATGATTTACCGGGCCAAGGCCGTAGCTCATTAAACTACGGATAGCCGTAGGTGCGGTATAGAGGGTATTAACACAGAACTTATCGGTGATAGACCACAGGCGGCCTGCATCCGGGTAAGTAGGTACACCTTCAAACATCAGTGTGGTAGCACCTGCGCTGAGGGGGCCGTATACGATATAACTATGACCGGTTATCCAGCCTATGTCTGCTGTACAGAAGTACACTTCGCCGGGCTGGTACTGGAAGGTATTTACGAAGGTATAGTTGGCGTATACCATGTATCCGCCGCAGGTATGTACAACACCTTTAGGTTTACCTGTGGAGCCGGAAGTATAGAGGATGAAGAGCATGTCTTCGGCATCCATTTCTTCTGCCGGGCAGGGAGGGTTGCCCATTGTTTCCACCTGTTTGATTTCATCTTCCCACCACAGATCGCGGCCTTTGATCATACTCACGGGAGTACGGGTGCGGGTACATACGATCACTTTTTTTACGGAAGGGCAGGCGATGAGGGCATCGTCTATTACTGATTTGAGAGGAATATCTTTATTACCGCGGAAGGCGCCGTCGCAGGTGATAACGAGGTTGCACTGGGCATCCTGTATCCTGTCGGCGATGGATTGTGCGCTGAAGCCTCCGAATACAACGGAGTGGATGGCACCGATACGGGCGCAGGCCAGTACGGAGATGGCGAGTTCCGGTATCATACCCATATAGATACATACGCGGTCGCCTTTTTTAACGCCATTGTTTTTAAGCACGTTAGCGAACTGGCATACTTTATTGTATAGATCGCGGTAGGTGATAATGCGGTGACGTTCTTCCGGATCATTGGGTTCCCAGATGATGGCGGGGGTGTTTCCGTTTGTGGCAAGGTGTCTGTCCAGGCAGTTTTCGGTAATATTAAGTTTACCGCCTACGAACCATTTGATATTGGGGTCTTTAAAGTTCCATTCCAGCACTTTATCCCATTTCCGGCGCCAGTAAAAATGATCAGCTATATTAGCCCAGAACCCTTCGGGGTCCATTACACTTTGCTGATAGTTCTGTTGGTACTCTTCTAAGCTTTTGATCTGGTACGGATAAGCCATAGCTGCAATCAGTTTTTTGTTGGTCGTTTAAGTGAGTAACGTGATATCAATCTGCGGCTTAAATTTAATAAAATTGGGGAATAGTAAGCATTAATAGTGACAGACTATTATCTATGTCTTTTAATTGGATAACCTGGGGGTATTTCGTAGGGGAAAGGAATTAGGGGTTAAAGAGAGAAATCTGAAGAGAGAGAGAAGTAAAACCAACTGGTTATTTGCCTGGTTTCTTACGGTATTTATCACAGTAATTCCAGAAGCCCTGGTAGACCTCATCCATTACCGCAATAATTTTTTCTTTTTCAGCGTTGCTGAGCGAAGGTATGATCTTGTCTTTATCAAGACCTCCGGGTTTGTTAACACTACGCATTTTGCGGTAGAACGTTGGTACACTCCAGGCACATTCTTCACAAACTCTTTCCCTGAAATAAATAGGGAGGTTGATCATTCTTGAATGTACGTCCTGTAACACGTTTACGGGCGGCGGTGTGGATGGCATGGATTTTTTCATATTAATAGTTGTTATTGTATGCTTTTTGGGAAACGTGAATTTTTAGAGAATAGTACTGTCGTATTTATCATTATGGTTACTTATAATCAAATATATTTATATTTATTTTGCTGTCCCAAAAAATGCACATATATTTTTAAGAATATATGAAAATTTTGAAACCTGCTACCAGTAAGGGTTGTGGAAGGTGGGTGTCTGGTCCGTTCTGATTTTTGTCAACTTTTTAGGCTGATGTAAAGTGTGCAATGTGACAATTTTATCTCATCTGAAAAATCACCTGATCAGCATTATAATAACCACATTGTCTATATGAAATTCTCATTTGATAAAATGAAATGGAAATTATTATTATATTGTATGAGTTGCACAACACACTGAAGCTATCAACTAATCTAAAGTATACATGTCCAGGTTAATCCACATGGGCCAGCGCCTGAAACAAATTTTAAAGCAGAAGAAAATAAAGATAGTAGATTTTGCCGATCTGGCCGGTTTTACAAACCAGATAGCCCACTACCATTTACGAAAGAGCGATATGAAAAGACGCACGCTCGAAAAATTCTGTGAATTAATCAATGTAACACCGGAAGAATTCTATGAATGGAACAGTGTACCTGTAAACAGCGGAGATAAGGCAGGAGAGCATACAGTTTTGCACCATGGGAGCCGCCTGATGGAACTGATAGGAGAACGGGGCCTTAACAAAACGAGGTTAGCAAAACGACTGGGCATGAGCCGCAGAACGATGTATAACCTGTTTGAAAAGGAGGTTTTTGGTGCTGAAGAACTGGAGCGTGTATCCAGGGCACTGGAAATGACTACTGCCGGATTCCTGTACCCAGGAGTACTGGAAGATGCAAGGCAGGCTGATAATGATGAGATGCTGGCTATGCGGGAGAAGTATTACAAATTGCTGGAAGAGCATAACCAGTTACTGAAAAGTTATTCTTCCTTAAAGGAAGCGCTGGAGCTGGCAAAGAAAGATATCATCCAGTTACGTAAGCAGGTCCGTTCTAAAAAAAGCACCTGATCTGATAGTAGGGTTATTACCCGGTAGAGCATTGTACCTATATCGATCTTCCCTGTTGTATTTTATTACTCTGTAGCTTATGAAATGAAACTTTCCTTTTTCATTGTATCATAAAATTATTATAATTTCACTAGTGTTACCATAAGGATACTGGTAGTATCATAATGTGTATAATCTACTGCTAAATATTATAAAGCTACTTCACATGGATTTTTTGCCAAACGCATTTGATTCTCCCATATGGTATATTGGAATGCAGATTAACGGCGCGTCGGAACTACTTACACAAAAGCGTAACCGTGAAATCCTTGCGAAAAGATTGAACCGGGATCAGCGTAACGCATTAATAAAGGTGGAAGAATACACTATTCTTCCGGATGCAATACATCTTATCGTGCGGGAAGTTGCTTTATCACTGGAAATGTGGTGGCCGGTATTCCGGGATACTACTGCAGGAGAGCTGGAAGACAGTGACGTGGCTGAAGGTGTAAACTGTACCTGGACTAACCTCTCTCAGGAGCTGATCATTGATGCGGTAGCATTTGAACGCTGCGCCTACGACCTTTTGTACCAGCCTGTTTTAAAAGGCTATGCCACAGACCCCGGATTTTATGAGTTCAATAGTATCAATAACGTTGCCGGTATTGATCTATAATAACAGTTGACCAACTTCTTCCCAGTTGTTTACACGTTTGTAGTCCGTCACATTAATATTATGCGGCGCTGTATACATCAGTGCTTCTCCTTTAAAATGCTGCAGGTTTTTGATATGATCATCAATCATGTAATCTGCCTGTACGATCGTCTTCGATCCGCAGAAAACTATATTCTGCCAGCTGATGAAAGGATAGTGTTCCTGCAGCCATTCGATTTTCTCTGTTAAAGAACCAGGGAATTCTATTGCAGCGGATACTATGAATACTTCGTATTTCTCCTGTAATGCTTTTATTACTTCCTGGCTGTCTTTTATTACCGGTTTGGTCCTGAAGAAGCCTGGTTCGAAAAGGAAGCTACGGATGATTCCTTTTTCATGGGGGAATCCGCC
The DNA here is from genome assembly GCF_009758125.1 of Chitinophaga oryziterrae. GTDB lineage: Bacteria > Bacteroidota > Bacteroidia > Chitinophagales > Chitinophagaceae > Chitinophaga > Chitinophaga oryziterrae. The sequence goes on along the minus strand of NZ_WRXO01000010.1, from coordinate 201,489 downwards.
TGTTTCCGGATGGCCATTTAATGTCTCCTTGTCTATTCTCACGCCGTAACGTTGCTCATAGTAGTTGATGAACTGCTGTGCAGTATCTGCCATAACGCCATCCATGTCTATTGCAATCCTTGCCATATTCTGCTGTTTTGTGCAAAGTTATGCATTTGTTGCAAATTATTTCATAATATTGCATAAAATTGCAAGAACATGCTGAAAGAGGAGCGTTTCGATTATATACTCAGGAAGTTAAAGACCGATCATAAGGTATTACATACGGAGCTGAGTAATGATCTGCAGGTGTCTGAAGACACTGTGCGCCGCGACCTGGAAGTACTGGCACAAAATGGCCTGTTAATTAAAGTAAGAGGTGGTGCTATTCCGCACTCTCCTCATCCTTATACTTTTAATGAACGCATTGGTATTCATGAAGACGATAAGAAAGCGATTGCAGGCAAGGCATTGTCATTCCTGGAAAACGGACAAACACTTATTATAGACGGGGGGACTTCAACATATGCCCTGGTAAAACTTTTTCCTCCCTCATTAGAACTTACGGTGATTACTCCCAGTGTTCCTATTGCTATGCAGCTGATGGAGCATCCGGGAATAGAAGTGATCCTTACCGGCGGGCGTATTTTCAAAAGCTCGCAGGTGACGGCAGGGCTGGATACTATTCGTATGCTGGAAAAGGTAAGGGCGGATATCTGTTTTATGGGGGTATGCAGTTTGCATACAGAAGTAGGGGTTACTGGTCCGGATATGGAAGAAGCGGCCGTAAAGAATGTAATGGTGCAATCAGCAAACCGGGTCATCTCCCTGGTGACCAGCGATAAGATGGGAACAGCCGAACCTTATAAGGTGTGTGATATTACAGAGATGGATACCATTATTACAGACGCTGCGGGGCTTGCACTGGCAACTCCTTATCTGCAGCTAGGCATAAAAGTGATCTAATATGGAACTTACATTAGACTATTCTCAGAAAAGATCTGCACGTATTGCGGTAAGTGCATTGTTCTTCTTAACAGGGCTCTGCTTTGCAAGCTGGGCATCCCGTATTCCTGCTATTCAGCAGAAGTTGCATATGAGTGACGGGGAACTGGGAGGGATGCTGCTGGCATTGCCGATAGGTTCTATGTTGTCTATGCCTGTGGCAGGATGGCTGGTGAGCAAATATGGAAGCCGTCAGGTAGTGATGATTGCTGGGTTATTGTATGCGGGAGTGTTACCTACGCTCGGACTGGTAGGTGAATCCTGGCAGTTATTTCCCTGTCTGATGCTGTTTGGTTTTTGTGGTAACATGGCTAATATAGCTGTGAATACACAGGCAGTACTGGTAGAGGCGATGTATGGCCGTTCTATCATGGCCTCTTTTCATGGGTTGTGGAGCCTGGCCGGATTTACCGGCGCTGCGATCGGAACTGCGATGTCTGCCGGTAAAGTAATCCCTTATCAGCATTTCCTGATAATTATGGTAATGGCGATTATCATTGTAGGAGTTAGTATAAAATGGGCTGTTCGTCATGATGTCAAAGTAGATGAGGAGAAAGGAGGGAAAGGGATAAAGTACCTGTTCCCGTGGATGACACGCAGGTTACTGATATTGAAGACAACGACGGGCAGGCAGTTTGCGTTCTCTTTTTTTAAAAGAAGGATACGGGTGATGATGCCTATACTTATACTGGGGATCATCGCATTTTGTTCTATGATCTGTGAAGGAACAATGTTCGACTGGAGTGGTGTATATTTCAGAAAGGTGATCCATTCACCGGAAGGTATTGCAGGCATTGGTTATACGGCTTTTATGAGTACGATGGCTTCTTTCCGTTTTATTGCCGACTGGCTGACCACACGGTTTGGTGTAAAGCGGATGTTGCAGATGAGTGGAGCGCTGACAGCCGGAGGATTACTGATTTCTGTATCATTACCTTATTTCGCTACAGCCATTTTCGGCTTCCTGCTGGTAGGGGCGGGGGTATCTTCTGTTGTTCCGCTGGTGTACAGTACAGCCGGGCGTAGCAGGACAATGTCTCCCGGCGTGGCGTTGGCAGCTGTATCTACGATCGGTTACCTGGGATTTCTGCTGGGACCACCATTGATAGGGTTTGTAGCGCAGGCAACGAGTTTACGAATTTCGTTCTCTATAATAGCGGTGATGGGAATGTGTATAGCATTGATGAGCGGGAAGATAAAGAACTAAAAAAGAAGGCCGCGGATCACACGATCCGCGGCCTTTTTCCTTTAACGCAAGAGTGATTTGCAAGGGACATATCTTCATTGCGTGTTAATAAATTATGAAAAAGGGGTATGTGAAAAATATCTGATAACGGGTGACCGGAACGGGGAGAAATAATATATGTATAATTATTATTCGTGTCGTCTTTTTATTGTCTGTGAAGGGTTTAGGTGCAAGGGTAGTTTTCAGCGGAAAATTTTATTGTCATAATACACTGCGAAACCCGTACTTTTGCACGATTTTTTTGTCTGGTGAATGGTATTAAAATCGTCTGGTTTTTAATTTTTACAATAGAAAACGCAAATGCCTAAAGACTCCTCTATCAAATCTGTTCTTATTATTGGTTCTGGTCCTATTATTATTGGTCAGGCTTGTGAATTTGACTATTCCGGTTCCCAGGCAGCACGTTCGCTGCGCGAGGAAGGAATCAAAGTGGTGCTGATAAATTCTAATCCGGCTACTATCATGACGGATCCCATGATGGCCGATAAGGTATACCTGTTGCCCCTTACGGTGGAAAGTATAGAACAGATACTGGAAGAACATCAGATAGATGCCGTATTGCCTACCATGGGCGGTCAGACAGCGCTGAACCTCTGTAAAGAAGTAGATGAGCTGGGAATATGGCAGAAATATAATGTGCGCCTGATAGGTGTGGACATTAAAGCAATAGATAAAGCAGAAGACCGTGAGCAGTTCCGCCAGTGGATGATACAACTGGGTGTTCCTGTGGCTCCTGCAAGAACGGCTAACTCTTTCCTGGAAGGGAAGGAATTTGCCCAGGAAATAGGATTCCCCCTGGTTATCCGTCCTTCCTTTACATTAGGAGGTACCGGTGGCGGTTTTGTACACAGCAAAGATGAACTGGATGAAGCATTGCAACGCGGATTACAGGCGTCCCCTATCCATGAAGTACTGGTTGAAAAAGCTGTACTGGGATGGAAAGAATATGAACTTGAATTACTGCGCGACAGTAATGATAACGTGGTGATCATTTGTACTGTAGAGAACCTGGACCCTATGGGTATCCATACAGGGGACTCTATCACAGTAGCACCAGCCATGACCCTCAGCGACACGTCCTTCCAGGATATGCGTAACAAGGCGATCATGATGATGCGCGACCTGGGCAATTTTGCCGGTGGTTGTAACGTACAGTTTTCACAGAACCCGGCTAATGAGGAACTGATCGCTATCGAGATCAATCCACGTGTAAGCCGTTCTTCCGCACTGGCTTCCAAAGCTACCGGTTACCCGATTGCCAAAATAGCTGCTAAACTGGCTATTGGTTATACACTGGATGAACTGGAAAACCAGATCACCAAAACAACTTCCGCTTTCTTTGAACCAGCACTGGACTATGTAATAGTAAAGATGCCACGCTGGAACTTCGATAAATTTAAAGGCGCTGATCAGACGCTGGGCCTGCAGATGAAATCTGTAGGAGAAGTAATGGCGATCGGCCGTACTTTCCCTGAAGCGCTGCAGAAAGCCTGTCAGAGTTTGGAGAATGATGCCCTGGGATTAGGTTACTATGGCAAGTCGCTGATGAGCAGTGAGCAATTACTGGAAAGAATGAAGACACCTACCTGGGACAGGATTTTCCGTATTAAGGATGCCCTGATGGCTGGTGTTTCTGTTAAGCATCTGCACCAGATGACTTACATAGATAAGTGGTTCCTGAACCAGATCAACGATATCGTTACACTGGAAAAGCAACTGCTGGAATTTGATCTTAACACCGTTCCGAACGATCTGCTGTCTGAAGCCAAGAAGATGGGCTTCTCTGATATGCAGCTGACGCACCTGCTGGACTGTGAGGAAGATGAGGTATATGCAAAGCGTAAATCGCTGGGCATTACCCGTACCTTTAAAATGGTAGATACCTGCGCCGCAGAGTTTGAAGCTAAGACCCCTTATTTCTACTCCACTTTTGATACAGAGAATGAAAGCAAGCCTTCCGATAAGAAGAAGGTGATCGTATTGGGTTCTGGTCCAAACCGTATTGGTCAGGGTATTGAATTCGACTACTGCTGTACCCATGGCCTGCAGGCGATCCAGGAATCCGGTTACGAGGCTATCATGGTAAACTGTAACCCTGAAACGGTGTCTACAGACTTTGACATGGCAGACAAGCTGTACTTTGAACCGGTGTTCTGGGAACATCTGTGGGAAATCATAGAGCTGGAAAAACCAGTAGGGGTGATTGTACAGTTAGGTGGGCAAACAGCCTTGAAACTGGCAAAACGCCTGGAAGAGAAAGGGGTAAAGATCATTGGTACTTCTTTCGATAACATGGACATTGCAGAAGACCGGGGCCGTTTCTCAGACCTGCTGAAAGACCTGGGTATCCCTTATCCTAATTATGGTACTGCTTACAATACAGATGATGCGATAGAAGTAGCAAAAGAGGTAGGTTACCCAGTGCTGGTCCGTCCTTCTTATGTACTGGGAGGCCAGCGTATGAGGATCGTGATCAACGAAGAAGAACTGGAAACATCTGTACTGAGCCTGCTGAAACATTTACCAGGTAATAAGATACTGATTGACCACTTCCTGGATCGTTGTCAGGAGGCTGAGATAGATGGTATTTTTGATGGGGATGATTTCCACGTGATGGGTGTAATGGAGCATATAGAGCCTGCTGGTATTCATAGCGGGGATAGTAATGCATTGCTGCCATCATTCAACCTTACTCCGCTGGAAGTAACTACCATGGAGTTTTATGCGGAGAAGATAGCACGCGCACTGAATATCTGCGGACTGATCAACATCCAGTTTGCCATTAAGAATGGTCAGGTGTTCGTGATTGAAGCAAATCCACGTGCATCCCGTACAACGCCGTTCATAGCCAAGGCTTACCAGGTACCTTACCTGAACATTGCAACCAAAGTGATGCTGGGTGCCAAAAAGCTGAAGGATTTTACGATAGAGAAGAACCTGAAAGGGTTTGCTATCAAGGAGCCGGTGTTCTCTTTCAACAAGTTCCCCGGAGTGAACAAGGAATTAGGGCCTGAGATGAAGTCTACCGGTGAAGCGATCCGCTTTATTAAAGACTTGCGTGATCCTTATTTCAGAACATTATATAAAGAGAAAAGCATGTACCTGAGCAAATAGGTGCAAGCATATTATAAAAGTAAAAGGCCTTCCATCCGGAAGGCCTTTTACTTTTATATCAAAGCGATAATATTGCGGTCTTGTATTAAAAGATCAGAGCCTGATGAAGATCAGGCTCTTTCTTTTCCCTCAAAATAACCATTAAAGACACGTCTATTTATTTGCATAAATAGCGTGACCGGTAGTGCAGTTTACTATAAATATTAAATATTAAAAAGATGTTAACTAATCAATAACAGATCAATAAAATCGTTATTACTAATTTACTGTTTTTCATTGATATAACAATTGTAAAATTTATAGATATTTAAAATCGATCTTATTGCAGAAATACATTTCATCCTAAAAACTTATCAAGTTCCTGAAATCCGCGAGCTCATCTGTTTTATATTTGTAGTCCTCAATTGACCATTTATGTTTGTTGCCTTTTTAAAACGCGCACCTTTTGTACGCTTGATCCTTCCATTTTCTACAGGCATTGTATTACAATCATATACGCCTTTATTACCGGTCGTATTATGGGTGGGATGTAGCCTGTCCGGGATGATATTGCTGACTTTATCCCGGTTGCCTTTATGGATACAGTTTACTTATGGCTGGATAAAAGGAGTGGTCATTCACCTGCTGATTATAGCAGTGGGCTGTCTTGTTACCTGCTATGCAGATATCCGGCATAGCAGGCATTATTATGCCGGTTTATCAGGCTTTTCCGACCTGCTGCTTGTAACGGTGCAGGAGCCTTTGCAGGAGAAGCCACGGTCTTATAAAACGGTTGTACGGGTGGATGGTATCGTTCGTGGGGACAGCCTGTTGCCAGTGAAGGGGAAGCTGCTGGTATACCTGGAAAAGGAGAAAGGTGCAGGGGCTTTGCAATGTGGTAATCAGCTGTTGCTGTGTAATAAGTTGCGGGATATACAGAACAGTGGTAACCCTGGCGGGTTTGATTACAGAGGGTATTGTGCCGCACAGCAGATCTATCAGCAGGTCTATTTGCAGGAAGGAGAGTGGAAATTGGTTTTAAACAGCCAGACAGGAATAATAAGGAATTACTGCCTGCGTATCCTTAAACAGCATATAGGAGAGCCGGAGGCCGGACTGGCAGCAGCTTTACTGATAGGCTACCGCTATGACCTGGATAAAGGCATGGTGCAGGACTATACGAATACGGGGATCGTGCATATTATCGCGATTTCCGGAATGCATCTGGCGCTTATTTACGGGAGTCTGTTATGGTTGCTGCAATATTTGCCATCGAAGATACTCAAGGCCAGTATTATTCTCTTTTTTCTTTGGGCTTTTACATGGCTTACCGGCGCGTCTGCATCTGTGCTGAGAGCTACCGTAATGTTTTCCTTTATTACCGTAGGCCGGTTTGCACTGGACCGTCACTCAAACATCTACAACACGCTGATGGGCTCCGCTTTCCTGTTGTTATGTTATGACCCTTATTTGCTGACAGATGCTGGTTTCCAGTTATCATACCTGGCAGTATTGAGTATACTTATCTGTTTCAGACCAATTTACCAGCTGTTGTATGTTCGTAACCGCTGGCTGGATAAAATATGGGAAGCGACAGCGCTTACATTATCTGCGCAGGTGCTTACCCTCCCTGTTTGCCTGTATTATTTCCAGCAGTTTCCATTGTACTTCCTGCCCGCAAATTTGTTGGCTGTGCCTTTATCAACTGTCATTCTCTATGCGGAAATCCTGTTACTGGTGATGCCCCTTCATTTTACAGGGGCAGTTTTGAAGTGGCTGATATATTACATGAATACGTCTGTAGCGTGGATCGGGCATTTACCGGGGGCGCTGATAACAGAGATTCATATAACGTTGTACGGCACGTTTTGCTGTTACGGAATAATTGCGGGTCTTTTATGCTGGTGGCTGCACCGTTGGCCTAAAGGAGTAATGCTGGCAATGGTCTGTGGCTTGTTGTGGGCTGCATGGGATATGGCAGATAATTTACAGGCACAGCGGCAGCGCAGACTAATTGTCTACAACATTCCTGCGCATACGGCTGTTGATGTGATATATGGACGTAGTGTGCAGTTCCTGGGAGATAAGCCGGATGCATCTTATCTGCAAACAGCAAGAGCATATTATAAAATCACCCGTTATTGCCGGTATTCATCGGGCTATATTATGATAGGTAACAAGCGTCTGCTGCTGATCGACAGTTCAGATGTGCGGATACCCATACAACATGAAGGAAAAAAATTACAGACAGATTATCTTTTACTGTCACATAATCCTCATGTGGATATCAAACAATTGGATTCATTGTATGGAATAGGGATGCTAATATTTGATGCTTCCAACACGTCTAAGAACATTCGAAAATGGAAAAGTGATTGTTACGCGCTAACTTTGCGCTTCTTTTCGGTTCCGGACCAGGGAGCTTATGTCGTAAATTTCTAATTTTTTCTATACATGCAAAAGCAAATCAAATCAGCATTGATCTCCGTTTTCTATAAAGATAATCTGGAGAACATCGTTAAAAAATTAGGTGAACAGGGTGTAACCATTTATTCAACGGGTGGTACACAAAAGTTTATTGAGGAGTTGGGTGTAAAATGTGTGGCTGTGGAAGAACTGACTGCTTACCCTTCCATCCTGGGTGGCCGTGTAAAAACGCTACATCCTAAGGTATTTGGTGGGATACTGGCCCGTCGTGAGAATGCACAGGACCTTGAACAGTTAAAACAATATGAGATTCCGGAGCTGGACCTGGTAATTGTGGACCTCTATCCATTTGAAGAAACGGTGAAGAGTACTACGGAAGAACAGACGATCATCGAGAAGATCGATATCGGCGGAGTATCTCTGATCAGAGCTGCGGGTAAGAACTACAAAGATGTAGTGATCGTGGCATCGAAAGATCAGTATGCCGACCTGGAAAAAGTACTGACAGAGAATAACGGTAACACAAGTATAGAAGACCGCAGGGCTTTTGCTGCAAAGGCTTTTGAAGTATGTGCCAACTATGATGTTGCAATTGCACAATATTTCCTGCATAACGAACCTGCTGCTTACTTCCAGGTATCTGCTGCGGAAGGCCAGGTAATGCGTTATGGAGAAAACCCGCATCAGCGCGGGGTATTCTACGGCGATCTGTCTGAGATATTTAACAAACTGCATGGCAAGGAACTGTCTTATAACAACCTGGTGGATGTAGATGCTGCCTGTCAGCTGATCCAGGAGTTTGCCGAGACTACTTTTGCTGTTATCAAGCATACGAACGTATGTGGTATTGCCAGCAGAAGTACATTGAAAGAAGCATGGGAAGCGGCATTGGCCGGTGATAAAGAAAGCGCATTTGGTGGTGTACTGGTGACCAATACTGTTGTAGACAAGGCCACCGCAGAATCTATCAGCGAGATCTTCTTCGAAATCCTGATTGCTCCGGGTTTTGATGCGGATGCGCTCACGGTATTGCAGGCGAAGAAGAACAGGATCCTGTTACAGCAGTTGAAACCTGTAGTAACGGCTAATGTATACAAGAACGTACTGAATGGTGTGCTCTTGCAGGAAAGCGACAAAGGCAGCTACAAAGAGTGGAATGAAACCGGTGCAAGACCAGCTACTGCTGCTGAGAAGGCCGACCTGGAGTTCGCCAATATCGTATGTAAACATTTAAAGTCCAACGCTATTGCGCTGGTGAAAGACAGGCAGCTGATTGGTAAAGGTTGCGGACAAACATCCCGTATAGATGCATTACGTCATGCTATTGAAAAGGCCAATCAGTTCCGGTTTGATCTGAAAGGTGCTGCAATGGCTTCTGATGCGTTCTTCCCGTTTGATGACTGTGTACGCATTGCTCATGAAGAAGGTATCGTATCCGTAATACAGCCAGGTGGTTCTGTTCGTGATAATGACTCTGTTGAGTTCTGCAAACAGAATGGTATGGTGATGGTGATGACGGGCATGCGTCATTTCAGACACTAACTGTTACAGATCACAATATTTAAAAGCACCGGTTCATGCCGGTGCTTTTTTTATAACTTGCAGGCTGCAATTATGGCTTTTTTACATCACAATATCATGAAGGAGGAGGATGATGCGGCACTGATACAGGAGTATAAACACTCCGGTAAGCTGGATGTCCTTGCAGCCCTTTACCAGCGTTACATGAACCTGGTATATGGAGTGTGCCTGCGTTATTTTGATGAGGAAACCAGTAAGGATGCCGTGATGCAAATCTTTGAGGAGCTGATAGCAAAGCTGAAACAGCATGAGGTCCAGAACTTTAAGAGCTGGTTGCATGTTCTTACACGTAACTACTGCCTGATGCGTTTGCGGTCTATGAAGAACCGGGAAGGGAGGGTGATCTCTATAGATCTTATGGAAAACGATTCTTTTCAACATCATGAGAGCGGAGTGAGTGTAGAAGCTCATTTGCAGGATATGGAGAGATGTCTGGAAACATTACCGGAAGAGCAGAAACGCAGTGTAGATCTGTTTTACCTGAAGGAAAAGAGCTACCGGGAAGTGGCAGACATGACGGGATATGAGATGAATAAAGTGAAGAGCTATATTCAGAACGGGAAGCGGAACCTGAAAATTTGTATGGAACAACAACATGCCTCACAAGCATAACGATATTAAACACGGGGTGGATCCTGAACAGATCCGCCGTTACCTTGCCGGCGAGCTGGATGACAAAGCTATGCACATCCTCGAACGGCAGGCCCTGGAAGATCCTTTCCTGGCGGAAGCGTTGGATGGATTTACCGGGTATGCTGCTGACCAGACTGTTAACCTGGACGATCTGGATCGCAGGCTGGACAAGCGTGTAGCTGGTGCTAAGGAACGGAAGATATTTGTGTACTATCGCTGGGCAGCAGCGGCTGCTGTACTGATAGTGGCGGGTGTTGGAGTAATGAAGTTATGGCAGGCGCCGGTGAAACAGGAGATTGCCAATGTGAAAGTTGCACATGACTCCGTTGCTTCTGGTGGTATTACAGATGAAAGCGGGCAATCCCTGGCTGCAAGAGCAGACAAGCAGCACCCGACAGCAATACCGGACTTAAAACTGAAAAAAGAAAGCCACCAGCCGGCTGTGCAGGAAAAACCACAATCAGCGCCGGGTATTGTTAATGCGTCCCCTGCGGCTCGCGGAACGTATAATCAGAGTGATAGTGTTACGGCAATGGGTATTGCAGCATCAAAAGCGGCACCAGGTACTATAATGACTGCACCCAAACCAGCACCTGTATCTATACAGGCAGCCTCAGTACCAGCTCCGGGATCAGTCGCAGTAGCTGAAAAGCCTGTTGTAGTACCTGTATCGGCAGACATGGCTTCTGAGAAAGAGGTTACTGCGGATGAGAGTAGAGCGTTCGTCTCTGCGTCCAGTCCTTCCAAGGCGCTTGCAGGCCGGTTGTCGGGAGTTAATATTACTCAAAACCGGAATAATGTAACGCTGTTTCCGGGCAAAGTACGGTTGTTGCAGGGGAAGGTAACAGCGATGAGCAATGACAGCGGATTGGCGGGTGTATCTGTTGCGGTTGACGGTACGAATAAGGGCGCACTCACAGACAAAGACGGAAATTTTGCAATCGCGGTTGACAGTATTGCCAAGGTCCAGTTGAATTTAGCAGCAGTGGGGTGGGCCAGCAAAAAAGTGACAGTAAGCAATGAGGAAAACAATCTTAGAATAGCATTACCAGAGAACAGGCAATCTTTAAATGAGGAGGTAGTGGTTGTTGGATATAGTCGTAAAAAGGCAAAAAGAGCTGTTTACCAGCCACCTCAGCCAGGAGAAGGATTAGATCGTTATAAAGAATATCTGGCAAAGCATGTCCGTTACCCTGCATCTGCGGGTGGTGTGAAGGGAACTGTAAGGGTTGCTTTCACTGTAAATGCAGATGGCACACTGGAAGATTTTAAAATACTCCGTACACTGCAGCCGGATTGTGATGCAGAAGCGATCCGTGTGGTGAAAGAAGGGCCGGCGTGGATACCTGCTTCAGATGGAAGGAGTACAAGAGCGCAGGTGGATGTTCCTTTTGCCCCTTAAATGCTATCATCATGCTATCCCCTGCTCTGTTTAATCGCCTTAATCAGTTTCCTGTTTCTTCTGTTTTCTCTGCTATCGTTCAGGGATAATGCAGCCCATATCGCAGCGGGCAGCCATCCAATCAAAGTAATTTGCAGCAAAAGGCATACAATGCCGGTCAGGATTTTTCCTCTAAGGAAAAAAGATAGCCAGGGCAGAAGGATTGCTATCAGCATCATGGAACCAACAGTTTAATGTTAAAAGATAGGGTTAAAATAAAAAGATACTATTTTTTTCGGTCTTTCCACATCTGGTTGAATGATTTAGGAGCAAAAACGGGTAGTTCCCTGTTATCTCCCCAGGCATCAGCAAAAAACTTCTTCATAAAGAAATTCTTAGTGTTCCCGCCTACAAGGTTCATCATACGGCGGCTCAGGCTTGCCTGTTTCCAACCAAACCAGGACATTTTTTCACCACCTGAAGTGAGGTTATCTTCCACTGCTTTATGGCGGTTATTGAGCAGTAATTCGTGGATATTAATGCGTACGGGGCATACTTCCGTACAGTTACCACAGAGGGAAGAAGCATAACTGAGATGCATATTCTCTTCCATTCCCTGCAAGTGAGGCGTAATCACGGAGCCAATAGGGCCACTATACGTAGTACCATAAGTGTGACCGCCGATATTTTTATAAACAGGGCAGGCATTCAGGCAGGCACCGCAACGAATGCAGTACAGGCTTTCACGCATCTCTGTATCTTTCAGGATGTTAGTACGTCCGTTATCCATCAGGATCACATACATTTCTTCCGGACCATCCACTTCTCCTTCCTGTCTTGGTCCGCTGAAAATAGAATTGTACACCGTTACCTGCTGCCCGGTACCATAAGTAGCCAGGAGAGGCCAGAAGAGTGCCAGATCATTAATAGACGGCAGCATCTTTTCTATGCCTACGAGGACGATATGTGTTTTAGGAAAGGCAGTACTAAGGCGCGCATTCCCTTCATTTTCTGTAACCGCAACAGCGCCAATATCAGCCAGGATGAAGTTAGCACCGGTGATACCGATTTCCGCATCCAGGTATTTCTGACGCAGTTTTTCACGTGCAACCTGTGTCAGTTGTTGTGGCGTAAGGTTGGGAGGAGTACCCAGCTTTTCAGCAAACAGGCGGGCCACATCTTCCTTGCTTTTATGCATGGCCGGTGTAACGATATGATAAGGAGGTTCGCCGTCGAGTTGTTGTATGTATTCTCCGAGGTCAGTTTCCACGCATTCGATACCATGTTTGGCGAGGAAGCTGTTGAGATGTACTTCTTCGGTAGCCATGGACTTACTTTTCACAATGCTTTTACATTGTTTGGCTTCACAGATGGCCAGGATTTCTTCCAGGACCTGTTGTGCGTTCTCTGCCCATATTACTTTTCCGCCGCGGCGTGTGAAATTGGATTCAAAGTCTTCCAGGTGTTTATCGAGATGTTCCAGGGCTCTCCACTTGATATTTTTGGCTCGTTCGCGCGCAGTCTGCATGTCGGCAAACTGTAGTTTACCGGCTTTAACAGCGGTATTATATTTACCGATGTTATGATTAATAGTATTCCGGTGGCCGATATCGGCCACTTTCTTTTCGCTGTCTGCCAAAAAAGTGGATGCGTTCTGATGCATACGTAATTGAATTCGTGGTTCCGAATTGCAAAACCCATACCGGTTTCCGGTTTAGTGGCTTTGCTAAACAACTGTTAGTAAAGATAGGGAATTGCAGGGATAGCATCAGGGTGGTAAACCTACTCTGCTTTGTATTTCTTCAGTGCTATTTTGTCCAGCACTTCATAGAAATCTTTACCGTATTTACGGGTAATCGCATCGCGCAGGAAACGGTATACTGGTACACGTAAAGCTTTCCCGTTTTTACAGGCAGGTTTACAAACGTCCCAGCGATCGTAATTCAGCGCTTCAAAAGCTTCGTATTTCTTTACCCGGATGGGGTATAGGTGGCAGGAGATGGGTTTTTTGAAATCCACTACTCCGTCGTTGTATGCTTTTTCTATACCGCAACCCACAATCCCATGATCGTCTATTGTAGCATAGGCACAGATCCCTTTATTAACGATGGGTGTTACGTAGCCATATTCATCATCGATGGTATTGGTACCGGTTTTTTCTATTTCTGCAATACCATCCGGTCGCAGGTAGGAAGTTATTTTCGGGTAGATCTTTTTGAGGATTTTCACTTCCTCTTTTTCCAGTGGAGCCCCACAATCACCGGCTACACAACAGGCCCCTTTGCAGGCGCCCAGGTTGCAAACGAATTGTTCTTCGATCAATTCATCGCTGATGTATTTATCGTCTATTATGATCATTGTTAGTTAGCATCTATATTCACACCTATTCCAATACCGGCAAATTTACAACAATCTTACCTGTTATCTCCATTTTAAGGTCTCAACAAGGTGTAACAGGTCTTTTTGCAGGAACTGATTCACCGGTGCCAGGGAGTCTGCATTGGGAGCAGCATCGAAATAAAGAGCACCACGGAGGAAATGACGGACAGAGTCGGTAGCGAAGAATTGTTTGGCAGAAGCCGCATTACCTCCTACATCGTAGAAAAGTCCGTGTACATTATTGGGGGTAGCGATTACATTTTCATTGATGTATTCAGCCTTATAAGTGTGTTTATAGGTCATTTTGAATGCATCGTTGATCAGCTGCTGGAAGTTATTCTCTCCTTTCCCTATTTCCTTATAGCTCATGTATATTTTCCCGTTCAGAGAGGGGAATTCCACATTTATCCAGTAAGGGTTTTCGGTTTTTTCACCAAAGAAGAGGCTATCCTTCACGATAGTTGCGTACACGGGATATTCGAAAGTGTAGGGATATCCTGGTTTATCAAAGACCTGGTATTCCCGTTTCGGGAACTTTATTTCAAAGTATCCGCGTGGTTTAGGAGTGAATGTCTGTTCGCAGGCAGTTGTAAATAATAGAATGGTAAGCAACCAGCTATAAGCAGGCAGTATAAGGCTGTTCTTGTTCCCTTTGAATTTCATTACAGGCTGGTTATTATTTTATTCCTCTTCTGCATTCTGCCGGATGCTCACCTGTACTTTCTGAATACGCATTTTGCTTACTTCCAGTACGGTGAAATCGTATTTTTCGAGGCTGATCACGCTGTTTTCTTCGGGGAATTTACCCGCCAGTTCCAGGATCAGACCGCCGATAGAGTCGCTTTCTCCTTTTACCACTTCGAAGGTATCGGGAGGAATGTTCATAATACGGCAAACGTCGTTGAGCATAGTTTTACCTTCAAATACATAGGTGGAGTTGTCCACTTTGCTGTAGTTGAATTCTTCTTCATCGAACTCGTCTTTGATATCGCCTATTACTTCTTCCACGATATCTTCCAGGGTAACGATACCGGAAGTACCGCCGAATTCGTCCACGACTACGGCAAAGTGCATACGTCTTGTCTGGAATTCGGAGAGCAGGTCTTCAATCAGTTTATGGCCATGTACAAAGAATGGCTGCCGCATAACGGTGTGCCAGTCGAAGGCATTGCCTTTATCGAGGTGAGGAAGGAGATCTTTAGTATGGATAACGCCTACGATGTTGTCGAGGTTACCTTTATACACCGGTAAACGGGAATAATGAAGATCTGCCACATGTTTTACCACGGTGGGGAAAGTATCGTCATATTCAATACCAGACACATCCAGGCGGGTGTGCATGATTTGTTTTACGGTGATATTGCCGAATTTGAGGATTCCTTTGAGGATATTCTTTTCTTCCTGGGAAGCGGTGGGGTCTACGCTCATTTCGATGGCTTCGTCTATTTCCTGGTAGTTGACAGCGCCGCTGCCTCTGTGGAAGAATTTGGCTTCTATGTTTTCGCTGACGCTTACGTAGAAGTCGCTTACCGGTTCGAGGGTAGCATGTATAATGCTGACGAACCAGGCGAAGTAGGTAGCGAAGCGAATGTTATTCTGGGCAGCCCATACGCGGGGAAGTACCTGTGCGAAGAAGAGGAGTACGAAGGTGATGATCGCGATACGTACTACAAAGGATACTACGGGCAGGGTCTGGAGGTCTTCCATCTGGGTGATCAGATAGTTGGTGACCAGTATAAATGCCAGGGACAGGAGGATACCTGCTATCTGGAGGGAAGCCAGCAGGGAGCGCGGTTTTTCCAACAGTTTGGTAATCAGCTTTCCGCTGGTATTTTGCCTTGTTTTAAGGGCATTGAGGTCTTTATAGTTGAGGGAGAAGAAGGCGACTTCTGCTCCGGACACGATAAATGCCAGTAATAGTAATATAAATATTACAAGGAGGTAAATTGCCACATTGGGGGTGGCAATCGGCGCTGCGGCTTGTAACAGGGTAAGCTTACCAAATAGAATGCTTGCCGGATAGATGTCCAAATTGTACGACTTTGACGTGATAAATATTAAACCTGAGTCTTTACACTACAAAGCAGGTTCCAAAAAAAGGGAAAGAAATTCAGGTATTAAATTGAATAACTTTCCCTATATGCAAATATAAGTAATGTCCCATTACAGGATTATCAATTAAAAAGAATTAATATTTTATTTGGATAGTTAAAAGGGTAGGTCGTCCGCTGCGTCGTTCATTTGGGGTGGAATCTCCATATTGGGAAAATTGTCTCCTGTGGAGCTACCGGTGTTACTGTGATGGATAGCGCTTTCAGAGTTATTGAGATCCATCCGTTTGTCCAACATAACAAGGTTATCACCGACCACTTCGGTAGCAAATTTTTTATTTCCTTCCTTATCTTCCCAGCTGCGGGTACGTAAACGGCCTTCAATATATACCAGGCTACCTTTGTGCAGGTACTTTTGCGCCAGTTCTGCCAGTCCTCTCCACAATACTACTGTGTGCCATTCTGTTTGGGATATCAGTTTTCCGGCTCTGTCTTTGAATGTTTCTGTGGTAGCAAGTGAGAACTTAGCTACTGCAATATTACCTTCTAAAAATTGTACATCCGGATCTCTACCCAAATTGCCAATCAGGATTACTTTATTAACACCTCTCATTGTTGCAGGTTTTAATCTATTGATTTTAAACTATTGAAAATATACTTCTTCTTAAATAAACTACCTTCTTAAAGTTAATATTTTTTTCCAATCGGCAGGGAAAATTTTAGGGCATACTTTTAGCTTCAAATACCTTGCCGCAGCAAGTTAAGAGCAATTGACCCCACCTGGAATCCCGGGTCAAAACAGGCTCAGCTCCCTTTTTTTCAGAAAGTCTGTAATTGTTTTTGGAAATGCGAAACCGTCCAGCTGTGTACGTGGAACAGCAATGTAGCCGGGCATCTCCGGTTGTTTTGTAACTGACATGAAGATGAATTGACTGTAAATTGTTTGGTGTGTAAGCTGCTGCTTAAATGCAGCTGAAGTCCCATTTATGTTGTAACTCATATCAACAAACGTGCTTTTAAACACGGGCATTGCCTGTAATGTGGGAATATCTGCAGGTTGCGGTGTTTCTATTAAAATGAATTCGTGCAGGTTTTGCCAGATATCATTTTCGGTGCGTTTGCGTATGTAGATGTTGTCTTTGTACTGCAATACCAGGTAGTAGAAGTATCTCTTTTTGATAACGAGCTTCTTTGTTTTTACCGGTAGCAGGCCAACGAGGTTGAGTTGTAATGCTTTACATTTTTTAGACAGGGGGCAGATGGAGCAGGCCGGTTGCTGTGGCTTGCATATCACCGCTCCAAAGTCCATGATGCTCTGGTTATAGGCTGCCGACTGAGCATGTGGCAGGAGTTCCTGGGCCAGTGCGGTGAATTGTTTTTTACCGGTGGTGCTGTCTATGGGGGTATCTATATCGAAGTACCTGGACAGTACGCGGAAAACGTTACCGTCTAATACTGCATGTGGCAGGTTGAAGGCAAATGATGCTATAGCGGCAGCGGTGTATGGTCCTACGCCTTTCAGCGATTGTATAGCATCGTACGTATTGGGGAAGTGACCATGGAACTGATCCACAATCTGCCGGGCAGCGGCCAGCATGTTTTTGCAGCGGGCGTAATAACCCAGTCCCTGCCAGAGACGGAAGACCGCTTCTTCCGGAGCGGCGGCCAGGTCCTTCACGGTAGGATAGGCCTGTATGAAGTTTTCATAATATGCCCAACCCTGCTCAACGCGTGTTTGCTGGAGGATAATTTCAGACAGCCATATCCGGTAGGGGTCTTTTTCACCTTTCCAGGGCATGGAGCGGGAATTCTCATTTTGGTTCCATTCAAGAAGAGCGGGGGTAAAGAATTGCTTCATTTTTTATAAACGGGACGATCCTGTGAAGGAGCGGCTTGGAATTTTAATGCAAATATATGTTTGTGAGGGGATAAACAGGACAAGTGTTGAAGGAGAGAGGGAGAATTACCTGTGTGAATTGGTTCAAAACAGGAATAAAACAGGAGTGAAACAGGTTTATCTTACGTTTATCCTACGTTAAAAGACGGAGGATAAACGTAAGATAAACCTGTTCAGAAGCCGATATAGTCATGTTTTGAAGCAGTTAAAGGTATATTTCTATGTTACTTAAATGAGCAGTTTTATATCTGAAGTTATTGAAAAATAGACGAATATAGCAAGATATGCGTTATATTAAAGTAGCATTTGATCACCTGTTTCAGCTATTTAGGACACATATTTCCCCCTTAAGTGCAGAAAAAAAAGGTGAAATGAATATTATTTTTTGTATATTCGTTAATGAGTGGTTTAGTGAAAATTTGCCTGTCATACCTATAAAAATGAACATGTAGTGGTCAAAAGCATAAAAATCTTTTTTCCTCACCATTGCCCAACATTTTACCTAGAGGTTCATAGTTAATGACTTGCATTGGGAAATATTAAGAAAAAGTAAGGTATAAGAAAAAAAGATAAAATTTATTTGCTTAAAATTCAGCAATTAAAAAAAAATAGATAATTTTGGGACAAGTAATCCTTCGCTTCAATTATGAGAAAAGCTGACTTAATTAACAATATTGCTGAAAAAACCGGCATACCTAAAGTAGACGTGTTAGTAACACTAGAGGCCATGTTTAAGGAGGTCAAGGAAGCGTTGGCTAATGGCGAGCACATCTACATACGTGGTTTCGGTAGCTTTATTACCAAGAAAAGGGCTGCGAAGATCGGCCGTAACATTAAGAAAAATGTTGCAGTTGAGATTCCTGAGCACTTTATTCCGGCGTTCAAACCGTCAAAAGAATTCGTTGCGGAAGTAAAGAAGCTTAAAAGTTCTTAATTTCGCAGCCTAATCTTATAGGCGTGCAGAAAAAACAAGTTCTCCTGGTAGGTGCCGCTGCGGCATTACTTATAGTATTGGTAGCCTTTGGCCGCACCATACCACATTCGGACAAAAAAGCGATGCCAACTGACACTCACATGCATAGTGGTCAGGAGGAAAAACCTATTGCCTTCAACGAATTGCTGGCGGCAGCCAAGCAAAAAGTTCCCGCAGGAAAATTACTTTCTATCACTACGTTGGAAAACAAGGTTGTGCGGGGTGATGTAAAAAATCAGCAAATAGCCGCTTACAAAGAATTGTATGTCACCTGGGATAGTCTAAACCAACTTCCCGTAGCTGCCTATTATCTTGGCGAAGCAGCCAAGTTGGAAAATTCCGAAAAAAGTCTCACCTTTGCAGCCAATTTATTTTTAGAACACCTGGAACACGCACAGGATCCTGCAGTTATGAAATGGGAGAGCCAACAGGCTATTACCTTGCTCGATCGGGCTATACAACTTAGCCCTGCAAATGATTCTCTGAAAATAAAACAGGCGCTGCTGTATATGAATACCGGCGAGCCTATGGTGGGTGTTCAAAAACTCAGGGATGTGGTGGCAGCTAATCCTGATAATATTGAAGCTCAATTAACATTGGCAAATCTGGCTATTCAATCCGGTCAGTATGACAAAGCTATCGAAAGGCTGGAAACGCTTTTGCAGAAACATCCTGACGAAGCGAAAGCAATGTTTGTACTGGCTGAAGCCTACCGTAGTAAAGGAGATACCAGGAAGGCCATTGAGATATTTGAGCAATGTAAAAAACTGCTGAAAGATCCGGGTCTGAAAGCGGAAATTGACAACTATATTAAAAGTATTAGATAATATTTCATTTTTTAAACATTTAAAAACGTTTTAGCGTATGCCTTGCGGTAAGAAAAGAAAAAGACATAAGATTGCCACTCATAAACGTAAAAAACGATTGAGAAAGAACCGGCATAAGAAAGGTAAAAAATAGTTTTCTCCTGTTTCCCGCCATTTATACTAACCAGGTTTTATTTGCGGCGCGGTGATCGGACAAAAATTTTGATATATCCTGCATGATTTTAGCGATTATTCTTAAATTGCTGAAGTCATGCAGGTTTTTCCACAAATCCCGCTTAGTATTCCGGATATTACCTGCAGATCGCTGAACCCTTAAGCAATCCATCATCACGTATACTGACATATTGTTAGGTGTAATCTGGTATGCAGTAAGCTGTTATTAAATAGCTGTGCATAACACTAAGGTGAAGTTATAATGGTTAAAATTTTGGACGCTTGAACAAGGAACTTATTATAAATGCGGCACCTACTGGTGTGGAAATAGCGTTGCTGGAAGATAAGAAACTGGTCGAATTGCATCACGAAAGTGGCAATCCCAATTTCTCGGTAGGGGATTTATACCTGGGGAGAGTGAAAAAACTCATTCCGGGCCTCAATGCAGCGTTTGTGGATGTTGGCTTTGAAAAGGATGCTTTTTTGCATTATACAGATCTAAGCCCTTACATACGCTCCATACTTAAATTTACCCAGCAGGCTATTACCGACAAAACCCCAGAGGGTTTTGATTTTACAAAGTTTAAGAATGAACCGGAAATTGTTAAAACCGGTAAGATTACAGATGTGCTGGGCGGTAAGCCTAACATTCTGGTGCAAATACTAAAGGAACCGATCTCTTCAAAAGGCCCGCGTCTTAGTTGCGAAATTTCATTACCCGGAAGGTTTATTGTGTTAACACCCTTTAATGACATTGTAGCTGTATCTAAAAAGATACACTCTTCCGAAGAAAGAAAACGACTGCAAAAGATAGTGGAAGCGATCAAGACACCGAACTTCGGTGTTATTGTGCGTACGGCCGCAGAAGGAAAGAAAACCGCAGAACTGCACGAGGACCTTACTACCCTGGTTGAAACCTGGAAAAACATTCAGGCGAACCTGCGCGGCGGAACACCTCCGCAAAAGGTGCTGAGCGAACAGGCCAAAACCACCAGCATATTAAGAGATCTCCTGAACGAGAGCTTTAACCGTATCGTCATTAACGATAAGAACATGTACACTGATACCAGGGCTTATATCGGTAAGATAGCCCCGGAGAAACAGGACATCGTTCATCATTATCATAATGGCGCTCCTATCTTTGATCACTACGGGATTACCCGGCAGGTGAAGGCTTCATTTGGTAAAACAGTGAACCTCGACAGCGGCGTATACCTGATCATAGAAGCCACGGAAGCCCTGCACGTCATAGACGTAAACAGTGGTTATAAAAGCTCCAGTAACAATCAGGAGCAAAATGCGCTTGCCTCCAACCTGGAAGCTGCGGGAGAAATAGCACGCCAACTCCGGTTGCGTGATCTTGGGGGCATTATTATCATTGACTTCATTGATATGAAGCTGCCTGAGAACAAAAAGGTAGTGTACGAAGCTATGGAGAAATTCATGGCGCAAGACAGAGCCAAACATACTATTCTGCCGATCTCAAAGTTCGGGCTGATGCAGATAACGCGCCAGCGTGTTAAACCAGAAGTAACGATTTCCGTGGCGGAAGATTGCCCAACCTGCCATGGTACCGGAAAAATAGGCGCCTCCGTATTAATTATAGATGAGGTTGAAAAGAACCTTCAATACCTGATAAATCATCAGCATAAAGGACTTACCATCAGAGTTCATCCTATATTTTATGCTTTCCTAGCCAAAGGATTCTTAACCTCCCGCCAATGGAAATGGTATTTCCAGTATAAGAAATGGGTTAAGGTAAAGGCAGATTCTAATTACCACCTTACTGAATATCGCTTTTTCGACGCCAACGAAGAAGAAATTAAATTATAAGATATTGTTTTAAACAGAAACGCTTAACGTCATCGAACGTTAAGCGTTTCTGTTTTTACCGGCATACCAGCATCAGTTATTTGTGACGCAACAGCCTCTCTCAACTCCTTCAATATTTTAGTATATTTTTACGAGGTTCATAAAAATGAGATCACGCATATGTCCGTACGTAAATTGTTGTTGTTCGTAGTTTTGCTGGCTGCCTGCCGTTCAGGAGGAAAGAAAGGGTCACATATGGGAAGGGATACCTCCAATTATACCCAACAGGAATACATTGATCAGAAACTGGATAGCAATGTCGTCAACAACTTCCTGCAAAAGGATACTGCCTATGCAGGATATATCCGCGATTTCTACCGTGAACGTGATTACCACTATGCCTGGATTGACGGCGATGGGAAACTGACAGAGCAAGCTGGCAACTTCATTAACCTCATGAAGACCGACGCGGCATATGGCCTGAATGATACAGGGATCATCAGCAAACCATTACGTGAACTGAATGATACGCTGATGCTGGAAGGTGATAAACTGAAACCCGGCGATAAATCCATCCCGCAGGCAGAGCTACAGTTAACAGCTCAATTCTTCGCCTATGGCAGTAAAGTATGGGGCGGCATGACTTCCGATAATGCAAAAGACCTGGAATGGTTTATTCCCCGTAAGAAAATAAATATGCAGAGTTTACTGGATTCTATGGTCAGCAGGCCTGCGAATACGTTTGAAGAACCAGTAAACATCCAATACAAATTGTTACGCGGTAAACTGCACCAACTGGATGCCCTTTCAAAAATGCCCTGGGACTCTTTAAAAGCTACACAGAAAATATATAAAGAGAATGATTCTGCGGATATCATTGTTGCTGTAAAAGAGCGTCTGCATTTATTGGGAGATCTTCCTGCTGCGGATGCTTCCCCTGTATTTACGCCCCTGCTGGACAGCGCTATCCGCAGTTTCCAGCATTGTACCGGTTTAAAAATAGATGGTACAATCCAGCAACCTTTACTGAACGCGCTGAACATATCTCCACGTAAACGTATTGAGCAGGTGATGGTCAATATGGAGCGTTTGCGCTGGGTGCCTGCTTCATTGCCGGCAGAATACCTGCTTGTGAATATTCCTGCATTTAAGCTTTACGTATATGATGATTACAAGGTAGACTGGAGCTGTAATGTAGTAGTGGGCAAGCCTGGTACTAACACTGTTATCTTCAGCAACCAGATGAAGTTTATAGTGTTTAGTCCTTACTGGAATGTTCCCCCTTCAATTATAGCTCATGAGGTGATACCTGCTGTGAAGCGTAATCCAGGATATCTGGCCCGTCAGAATATGGAAGTTGTGACTAATTCCGGGCAGCCTGTAAGTATAGGCTCTATCAACTGGAACAAGTATAGCGGGACCAGTTTCCCTTACATTATCCGGCAGAAGCCGGGTGGAGCGAATGCATTGGGTAAGGTGAAATTCCTTTTCCCCAATGAGTACAATATCTACCTGCATGATACGCCTTCCAAAGGATTGTTCGGAGAGAACAAACGTACTTTCAGTCATGGTTGTATCAGGATAGCCGAACCCCAGCACCTGGCAGAATGGTTGTTACGCAAAGATCCTTCCTGGACAAAGAAAAAGATAGTGGATGCAATGAATAGCGGGAAGGAGAATGTTGTGTCTTTAAAAGAAAAGGTGCCGGTGTTTATTGGATATTTTACGGCATTTGTGGATGACCAGGGCAGATTGAATTTCAGGGATGATGTGTATGGGCACGATGCACAGCTGGCAGCCAGTCTGTTTGGCAAAAAGAAATAAATGTAAGGCCAGGACGATCATCGTCCTGGCTTTAATATTTTATTTACATGCGATCACTGATATCTCTACGTTTACGCCTTTGGGCAAACCGGATACTTCTACGGTTTCCCTGGCAGGGAAGTAGCCGCTGAAGTACTTACCATATACTTCATTGATCTGCGAGAAGTTCTTCATATCTGTAATAAAGATGGTGGTCTTTAATACATCACTAAAGTCCATACCGGCAGCGACCAGGATGTTTTTCAGATTGTGCATTACCTGGTGTGTTTCAGTGATAATATCTTCCAGCATCAGTTGGTTTGTTTCTGCGTGAAGAGCGATCTGTCCGGAAACAAACAACATATTACCTGCTTTAATGGCCTGATTATAAGGACCAATAGGAGCAGGAGCATTTGTAGTATTGATGATCTGTTTTTCCATAGTTGTAAAATTACAGGGAATTTTTAATTCAGCATTATTAGTTATTAATTAATAGGTTTGCGAAAATTTTGCTCATGAAGGTCCTGGTAATAGGAGATGCGCAACATTATACAGCCCTGCTGCTGAAAGGCGGTTTAAACGGGCATCAGGTGGAGCAGGTAAGCACGCCGGACAGGATTGATTCACTGGCAGATTATCAGCTGGTGATAGACCTGGTCTTTGATGATCACCAGGAGCATGCAACACTGTACGCCAGGTTCCCGGCAGTACCGGTGCTGGCAGGCATCGTAAAGACGTCTCTTGGGGCTGTAATGGGTAACTATGCGTTCAGTCAGGGGTTTAACCTGATAGGATGCAACTGGCTGCCGGGGTTTATTGAAATGCCGGTGACGGAGGTCTCTGTAATAGATGAGGAGCAATTGCCGGTATTACAGGAGATCATGGGGCAACTGGGCTGGCAGTATGAAGTGGTGAAAGATAATGTGGGAATGGTCACGCCCCGTGTAGTATGTATGATCATTAATGAAGCATACATGGCTGCTGAGGAGGGGATCGCTTCCAGACCGGACATTAATACGGCCATGCGGCTGGGGACCAACTACCCGCTGGGACCGTTTGAGTGGTGTGAAAGGATAGGCATAAAGCATGTATGTGATGTTTTATCATCTGTATATGCTGCCACCCGAAGTGAAAGATATAAGGTAAGCCCGCTGTTAATCAGAGAGGCGCAAACATCAAATGTAAAATAGATTGTCTTTAATACTCAACATAGATACTGCTGCGAAAATTGGTTCTGTTTGTCTTTCTAAAGACGGGCAGCCTTTACAGACCCTGGTCAACGACCAGCAAAAGGACCATGCCGCCACGATGGTCCCGTTTGTTCAGGAGATCATGAGAACGCAGGGGGTCACTCCTGCGCAGCTGGATGCAATCGCTGTAAGCGCAGGCCCTGGTTCTTATACCGGTTTACGTGTAGGCGTGGCCACAGCCAAAGGGTTGTGTTATGCCTGGAATAAGCCGTTGATAGCTATTTCTACTTTACAGATGATGGCTCAGGGATTGTATATGCAATTAAAGGATAATGCAGCTTTCTATTGCCCGATGCTGGATGCACGCCGTATGGAAGTGTATACGGCCATATATAATGCAGATCTGTCAACTGTAATCGCACCGCAGGCGCTCATTCTTACTCCTGATGCTTTTGCGGCGCAGCTGGATCATCAAAAAACGTATTTCTTTGGTGATGGCAGTGGAAAATGGCAAATACTACTAAATGGTCATCAAAACGCCTTATTTGTACCCTATGAGATGAGCGCAGCTCATTTGTCATTACTTTCTAATGCAGCTTTTGACCGTCAGGACTTCGCTGATGTGGCATATTTCAGTCCTTTTTACCTCAAACCCTTCCATTCTACTCCCAAAAAATAGGGATTTTTTCGAACCAATTACATAATTATGTCATAGAACTGTCAAATTACATTTAATTGGCACGTAATGGCCATCTATATATTAAAAAATAAGGTATAGAAGTTTTTTTTATTACGACTAATATTATATTTTTGTATAAATCGATACCCGGTTATTGTTTTCTAACAATTTGTGGGTTTACTGTCCGTTGATCCCTTTCATTTCATCATTACTTTAAAAACTATTATGCGATGGAAAAAACATTATTAACTACCTCTTCTAATACTCTTATTATTTCTAGAGGTACCAATGAAAAAGACCAAATTAAATTGGATTACATTGCTGTTAAGAAGGCTGCGATGGTATTGCGTGCAATAAACCATAAGCTGCGCCAGCAAATGATTAAGTTGCTGGAAGATCACAAAAAAATGACAGTTACTGAAATCTACGTTAAGCTGCGTCTGGAGCAGTCGGTTGCATCACAGCACCTGGCTATTCTGCGTCGTGCCGGCATTGTAATCACAGAAAGAGATGGTAAGTTCATTCACTATACGATCAACAAACAACGTATAGCTGAAGTTGCCAAATTTGTGGAAGAGCTGGTAGGCTAAATCTGGTTTTGGATGACTGGTCATCTGAGTACAAAGAAATTATTCGGGCCTAACTGAGGGATTTTTGCTTTTGGTTAGGCTCCAATTTTTGATTTGCCAAGGTTACAATTAATGTAAATTATACTACTCAATTGAGTAGTATTTTATTACCTGCATATTTCCCGTTATATATAATAACAGGACTCGTGTTTGTACGTGTGTGTAATTTTGACGTTAAAAGTCGTATCATATTATGACTTCTCCCATACATTCGTCCGCTGATTAATTCGTAATTTTGCACGAAATCAAAAACCGATGTTCGTCAAGCAACTTTATACGAATTGCTTATCAGAAGCTGCCTACTTTATAGAGTCAGAAGGAGAAGCTATTGTGATAGATCCACTGAGAGATATCGAAGCTTATCTTGACCTTGCCAAAGAACGGAACGCTACCATTAAGTACATCTTCGAAACACATTTTCATGCAGACTTTGTATCAGGTCACCTTGATCTTGCTGCTGTTACAAAAGCTCCTATTGTATTCGGGCCGGAAGCTGTTACCAGTTTCCCGATCTATCCTGCCAAAGACGGAGAGAAGTTCACTATAGGTAAACTGACCCTGGAAGTATTACATACACCAGGGCATACCATGGAATCTACCTGTTATTTATTATATGATGAAAACGGAATTCCCGCCAGCTTATTTACAGGAGATACGCTCTTTGTTGGTGATGTTGGCCGTCCGGACCTTTTCAGCGGTAACCATACCAAAGAAGAACTGGCCGGTATGCTGTTCGATTCCTTAAATACCAGGATCAAAACTTTGCCGGACAATGTAACTGTTTATCCGGCACATGGTCCTGGTTCTGCCTGTGGTAAAAACCTGGGTCCCAATACTTCCAGTACCCTGGCAGAAGAGAAAAGCACTAACTATGCTTTGCTGGCTACTGATAAAGCACAGTTTATCTCTGAAGTAACGGATGGTCTCAGTACGCCTCCTTCTTATTTCCCTATCAATGCTAAAATAAACCAGGAAGGATATGATACACTCAAAGCCGTAATGGAAAAGAGTAATGTAGCATTATCCGTAGCTGATTTTAAAAAGAAGATCAAAGAAGGAACGCTGGTACTGGATACCCGTCCTGCAACAACATTTGCTGAGGGTTTTGTACCCAGTTCTCTGAGTATTGGCCTGGAAGGCCGTTTTGCGGAATGGGCCGGTAGCCTGTTACCATTCGATCAGGAAATTATTCTTGTAACAGAAGCCGGAAAGGAAGAAGAGACCATCGTTCGTTTAGCGCGTGTTGGTTTTGATCATGTGGCTGGTTACCTGAAAGGTGGTTATGAAGGATGGGTTGCTGCAGGGGAAAAGATCGATATGATCATTACGGTAGAACCGGATGAACTGGCGATGGATCTTCCGCATGATCCGAACCTGATAGTACTGGATGTGCGTAAACCCGCAGAGTATGCCGACGGGCATATTAAAGATGCGATCAATCTTACTTTAAGTGATATGGTGGATCCTGGTACGATGGCAGATTTTGATGATCATCATAACCTGTACGTACATTGCCAGGGTGGATATCGTAGTATTATTGCCTGCTCAATGCTGAAGAGGGAAGGCATTCATAATCTGCGTAATGTAGAGGGTGGATATAATAATATGAAGGAGACAAAAGGACTGGAAACAGTGAAGGAGAAGAATGTATTGAATTAGTATATTTCTCATCAGCTTATAAAAAGGAGAAGGGCGTTATAGCTTTTCTCCTTTTTCATTTTCACAGGTATGCTTTTTGAACATTAACTGTAAATATCTCTATGGGAAAACAACTGGAAGGACAGATAGCACTGGTCACCGGCAGCAGTAGCGGCATAGGAGCGGGCATCGCAGTTGCATTCGCGGAAGCCGGTGCCACAGTGATTATCAACTATCACAGTGATAAGAGTCTTACAGGTGCGGAAGAGGTGTTGGAGAAGGTTAAAAATGCCGGTGCCAATGGGGTGATTCACCAGTGTAATATTAGTGAGGAAGGGGATGTGATGAAGATGTTTGCGGAGATTCTTTCCCAGTTTGGAACTGTAGATATTGTGGTGACGAATGCAGGCATTCAACAGGATGCCCCTTTTTTAGATATGACACTGGAACAATGGAATGCCGTGATCAGTACTAATCTTACCGGGCAGTTCCTTTGCGCGCGGGAAGCCGCGCGTGAGTTTAAACGCAGGGGTGTGATACCGGAACGTTCTAAGGCCGCAGGGAAGATTATCTGCATGAGTAGTGTGCATGAAGTGATTCCCTGGGCGGGGCATGTGAACTATGCAGCCAGTAAGGGCGGCGTGAAATTATTGATGCAGTCTATGGCGCAGGAGCTGGCGCCACTTAAGATAAGGGTGAACAGCCTGGCTCCGGGGGCAATCAGGACGCGGATTAATAAAGACGCATGGGATACTCCTGAGGATGAGAAAAAATTATTAGAGCTGATTCCTTATGGCAGAATAGGGGAGGCAGATGATATTGGCAAGGCAGCGGTGTGGCTGGCCAGCGATGAGAGTGATTATGTAAATGGTATAACCATGTTCATTGATGGGGGCATGACCTTGTACCCCGGATTTGCAGATAATGGTTGAATATTTCAACTGTTTTGATTGATTAACAATTAATTATGTGCAATAATCTTCATTCTAGCATGTTATTTGTAAATCTCAATTAAACTTTTGACTATGAAAAAAAGATCATTATTGATGGCGGGCTTGCTATTTATCGCGGTGGGCCTATTTTCCTGCCAACCCAGCGACACTACTATTCAACAGGGCGTTAATGAAAAATTATCGGGTACTCCTGGTATTACTGCTGAAGTAAAAGGGGGAGTAGTTATTTTAAGCGGAGAGGTTTCTGATGATGCAGCTAAGACTGCTGCAGAGGAATCTGTGAAGAGTGTAGCCGGTGTGAAATCAGTGACCAACAATGTAATGGTACAGGCTGCAGTTCAGCCACCACCACCTCCTGCAGCGGCACTGAGCCCTGATGATATACTGAAGAATACCCTGGATTCTGCTTATAAAGCGGATGGGTTTACAGAGGTAACTGTAACAGTTGTGAATGGCGAAGCTACCCTGGAAGGGAATGCAAAGAAAGCCGATGTTAAGAAGATCCTGAAAACGGCAGAAAATGCCAAGGCCACAAAAGTGAATAATAAACTTACTGTGAAGTAGAGAATGTATTAATCTAATCAACTCCGTCTTTGGTTCCGGCTAAAGGCGGAGTTGGTGTTTTATATTCATGCTTCCAGCGTCTGTGGCTCCAAACCCATACTTCGGGTTGTTCATGAATGTTCTTCTCAAGGAAATGTACGAATGCTTCTGTAATAGCACCGTCAGGGGCTTGCTGAGGTTCTTCAAAAGCCAGTTTAAGAGTGGCGTGATAATAGCCTCGTTTTACTTTGCGGATGTCTGCAAATACAACAGGAATGTTGTTCCGTTTGGCCGTCATCTCCGGGCCTTTATAGAAAGCAGTCATTTTATTTAAGAAAGGAAACCAGTAACAACGACGGGGATTGCCTGGATTCTGATCTGCTACCAGGGCAATGAGGTATTGCTTACTATACCAGGGCTGCATGGCTTCTCTGATATCATTA
The DNA here is from genome assembly GCF_009758125.1 of Chitinophaga oryziterrae. GTDB lineage: Bacteria > Bacteroidota > Bacteroidia > Chitinophagales > Chitinophagaceae > Chitinophaga > Chitinophaga oryziterrae. The sequence continues at coordinate 172,174 of NZ_WRXO01000010.1, read as the reverse complement.
GCAGGCAATAAGGTACTGCCGGACTTCTCGCGGAAATGGCGAAACAGCCTGTCGGCTGTTTTGTTGGTCAGTGGCATATACACGACCAGGAACGGGAACCGTACACCCTGCATACAAAACTGATTCGCCCATTCCCAGTTGAAATTATGCCCCAGGTGCAACTGGCAGCTTTTTCCTTTTGCGTAAAGTTCATGTAAAACAGTAAGGTCGCAGATAAACCGGCGTTCCAGGTTCTCAGGACTGATGGTTAACAGCTTGATCGTTTCTACCATCATATCCGTAAGATTGAGGTAGTATTTTTTTGCCAGCAGTGTGATCTCTTTGTTTGTCTTATCAGGAAAAGCCTGTCGCAGGTTTGCGAACACTACTTTTTTGCGATAGCCCACAACGTAGTAGATGATCAGATATATTCCGTCACTAATGAGGTATAACAGCCATAAAGGCAATATGGAAATTCCATATGTGAATGCCAGCAAAAAATAATACATGTCAGCTACGATTTCTATAACACAATATTCTGTACCAGTGCGCTCTTCTGCGGATAATCAGTATTAAAATGTAAACCACGACTTTCCTTACGGAACGAGGCGCTCTTCACGATCAGGTAACCAACGGTAATGAGATTACGCAGTTCGCAAAGCTGGGGAGAAACTTCTGTTCTTTCGTATAGTGATTCTGTTTCTTCGTGTAAGATATCGAGTCTGCGTATAGCACGCTGTAAACGTTCGTTGGTGCGTACAATACCAAGATAATCACTCATGATCTGCTTGAGTTCTTTTAAACTCTGCGTGATCAGGATCATTTCTTTTGGAGCAGTAGTACCGGCTGTATTCCAGTCGGGTACATCATTTTTTAAAGAAATGGATTCAATCCGCAGTACAGCGTCTAAATAACAACGATGTGCAAATACCATTGCTTCCAGCAGGGAGTTGGATGCCAGACGGTTTGCACCATGCAAACCGGTACTGGAGCATTCTCCGCATGCGTACAGGTTGTTGATGGAAGTACGTCCCCATTCATTTACTTTGATACCACCACAGCTGTAATGTGCCGCAGGTGATACCGGGATCATATCCTTTCTTACATCAATACCGGCAGAAAGACATTTTTCATAAATGTTTGGAAAGTGATGTACAAACTTTTCCATATCCATATGCCGGCAGTCGAGGTACACATATTCCGTACCGGCGATCTTCATTTCACTATCTATTGCACGGGCAACAATATCACGAGGTGCGAGAGAAAGGCGTGTGTCATATTTATGCATGAATTCCTCTCCGTGAATGTTACGAAGAATACCACCATCGCCGCGTACGGCTTCTGTGATGAGGAATGCATTGTTCACACCGGGCTGATACAGGGCCGTAGGATGAAACTGGATAAACTCCATATTCTCTATCCTGCCTTTGGCACGGTATACCATCGCCACGCCATCGCCTGTAGCGATGGTGGGATTGGTCGTGCTACGGTATACCTGGCCATTACCACCGGTAGCCAGCACGGTAATGCGGCTGAGGATCTTTTCGATCTTATTGGTAAGAAGGTTCAGGACATATACGCCGTAACATTCAATATCCGGTGTTGATTTTGTGATGAGGTAACCCAGGTGATGCTGGGTGATAAGGTCTACCACAAAGCAGTGGGTAACCAGTTCTATGTTCGGGTTTTTGTGAATGGCATCGAGCAATGCGCGTTCTATTTCCTTCCCGGTAACGTCTTTATAGTGGATGACCCTGAACTCCGAATGTCCGCCTTCGCGGCCAAGGGAGAAATCGCCGGCATCATTTTTATCGAATTTTGCGCCCCATTCAATGATCTCGTTTACACGTTCCGGTCCTTCTTTAACAACTATCTCAACGATATGTTTATTGCAGAGGCCATCGCCGGCAATGAGGGTATCATCAATATGCTTTTCGAAGCTGTCATTTTCCAGGTCGTTCACCACGGCTACACCACCCTGTGCGTATTTCGTGTTGGTTTCATCTTCACGTGTTTTGGTGATGATGGTAATCTTTTTATCAGGACATTCCGCTGCCACTTTTAAGGCGTACGTAAGGCCTGCAATGCCTGAACCAATCACTAAGAAGTCTGTCTGTTGCATAGTTACTTTAGCAAGCACCAAATGTACGCTTTAATTTGTTCTCATACTCCGCGTGCCATACTCCTGCCGGATCTGTAAATATTTGAGTCCTCCGGTACAAAGTCCCCATTGTGCCAGGCCATAGGTTAATGCAACCAGGAAGTCGCCTGCCGGTACGGCATGATAAAAGTGATCTATTGCGATGAGCGTATCTGAGGCAATGAAGAGGATAGCCCCGGTAACCGCAAACCACCCCATCGTCTGTTCTTTCAGCCGGAAAGCATGCATACTCGTTAGCAGGGTAAGGGAAATGAATATCGCGTAAATGACTACGGGAATACTCATATTTCCCAGGTAGGGTAACATGGTAAAGATGAATAACAGTAATGCGGCTGCCGTTAAAAAAATGAACGGCCACTGACAACCGGGTAGCGGGTAATTACTGTATCTGATCTTCAGAAAGAAACCTATATAGGCTAAGTGCGTGAATAGAAAAGAACCAATACCGGCTAAGAAAAACGCTTCTCCTTTATCTTCAAATAAAAGAAAGACATCACCTGTACATGAAAAGAACAAGGCCGCAGACATCAGTATTCTGAATATGCGGGCTACCTGTTTTGTATTGTTTAGAAAGTAGATCGCGAGTAGAATGGTGAGCATTGGCTTCGCCACATAAGAGACTACTTCCCTGTTGCAGGCGATGGAAATCAGATATATAAGAAAGAAAAGGAAAAACAGAATGATCAATACACGTTTTTTCATCCGTGAACGGTTGTTTAATGGTAGTAGTAAATTACGCATTCTTTCCCGAAGAGGGCTAAACAACCGGGAGTAAAATATGGAAGGTAGTACCGTTGTTATTCGTATTGCTGACTTTGAGTTGTCCGCCATGCAGTTGTATGATCTGTTGTGACAGACTAAGCCCAATACCGCTACCTTTCTTTTTGGTGGTATAAAAGGGGATGAAGATTTTATCCATAGCATCCGTATCAATACCAGGCCCGTTATCCGTTATCTCTATACTTACCTGGCTGTTATTATTGAGGGTAACGCTAACACGGATAGCAGGCTGTTGTGACTGTTCCAGTGCATCCATCGCATTTTTAATAAGATTGATCAGCACCATCTGCAACTGGGCCACATCTGCATGAATCTCTGTACTGGAAGATTCAACCTGGTGATGGAAATAAATACCAGCCTGTTTCATTTCCGGTTGCAGCAGGTTGCTTACGCTGGTGACCAGTTCTTTTATATTTACATTAGTAAACTGTGGCTTTGGCAGTGTAGTATAATCCCGATAGGCATTCACAAAATTCATGATACCCTTACTACGGCTCTTGATGGTTTGCAGTGCTTCCTGTAAGTCTGTGATAGCTTCCTGTTGTTGTGTTTCCGGTAAGATATCCTGCTCCACAATATCCTGCATCGTGCTGATCAGTGATACGATAGGTGTAACAGAGTTCATGATCTCATGCCGTAATATTTTGGTAAGGTTCTGCCATGCTTCCAGCTCTTTTTCCTGTAGTTCTGCGTGGATGTTCTGGATAGAAAGCAGTTTCACCAGGCGACCCTGTAATCTGACTGTAGCCGCATGAATGGACAACTGCTGCTCCTGCCGGGTGCGGTACAGGATTTTGTTACCGGAATGTATCTGTAGTAATAGTTCAGATAAACCCGGGTGTGCGTTTTTAAGTTCTGCAATATTTCGCAGGCGGTAAATTCCCAGTAGACGGAAGGCCGCGGGATTGATCAGTTCTATTCTGCCTTCGGAATCGAAAGACAATACACCGATGCTGATATGCTGAACGATGGTATCAATGTATTTGAGGTTGGCCTCTTTCTCCGCACGTGTTTGCCGGAAGGCCTCCAATACTTCGTTGAACTGATGATTCAGCGCCTGGAAACTTTTTCCCAGTTTATTGTCTGCACTGAAGCGGATGGAGAAGTCCTCGTAACGGATGGATTCCAGGAACAGGGTGAGTTTACGGTTTACCCTGTTGATGTAATAATACATGCCATATATCTGGATACCCATGAGCACAATGAGGGCCAGGCCGGGCAGTATCCCCAGTTTATCCCACACCCATACACCCGCTATGGTGGTAGCTGTAAGCAGTATGATGCGTAGAAAAATGGTGACACTGAAATTGTTCATCGGGAGCTATATATTGTATTTTTCCAGTCTTCTGTACAATGCGGCCCTGCTGAGTCCAAGTTCTTTGGCGGCTTCAGTGATATTACCGTTTACTTTTTTCATCGCCTGGGTGATGATATTACGTTCCATCTCTTCCAGGTTATAACCTGTGTTGAGCTGTTGATCCTGAGCGGGCGTTTTAACGAATACGTCTTTAGGCATCAGTACTTTTCCCTGTGAAAGGATAACCGCTCTTTCCATGGCGTGCTGCAGTTCACGGATATTACCCGGCCATTCATATTGTTGTAACTGCGATACCAGTGATTCGTGGAGAGTGGTAGTGGCGCGTTTATATCGTTCGCGGTATAATTGCAGGAAATGTTCTGCCAGCGGAATGATATCTTCCACACGTTCGCGCAGAGGAGGCAGCTGTATTTCGATCGTATTGATACGATAGAGTAAATCCTGACGGAATAGATGTTGTGCCGCCATTTGTTCTATGTTACGGTTGGTAGCACAGATGAGGCGTACATCCAGGGGGATGGCTTTATTGCTGCCTACTTTGGTAACGGCCCTGTTTTGCAGCACGGTGAGCAGTTTGGCCTGGAAGGGCAGGGAGATATTCCCGATTTCATCCAGGAAAATGCTACCTCCACTGGCTTCTTCAAAGCGGCCGGAACGGTCGTCACGGGCATCAGTAAAGGCGCCTTTCACATGGCCGAACAATTCACTTTCGAAAAGCGTTTCGCTGATGGCTCCCAGGTCTACACTTACAAAAGGATGTGCGGTACGGTGCGACAGCTGGTGGATGTGCCGGGCCAGCATATCCTTACCGGTACCGTTCTCTCCCAGAATGAGGATATTGGCATCTGTGGCCGCTACCCGCTGTGCGGTATCGAGAACGTGTAACATGGCAGGGCTGCTGCCTATGATAGAAGAAGATGCTTGTGTTTGTGTGGCAGGAGCTACCTGTTTCTCCTGGGTCCTGTTCTTTTTGTTATAAGCAGTCTGCATGGTTGCCAGCAGCTTTTCATTTTCCCAGGGTTTCAGTACAAAGTCGGCTGCTCCGGCTTTGATAGCGCGTACGGCCATTTCCACATCGCCATAGGCGGTGAACATGACTACAGCAGCTGTTGGTTGCAGGTCCAGGATGCGGTCCAGCCATTCGAAGCCTTCCTTACCGGTGTTAAGGTCGCGGGTAAAGTTCATATCCAGCAGGATCACATCGTAGTCGAAGTTGGATACAAGGTAAGGGATCTTCTGGGGATTGCGTTCAAAGTCTACCTGTCCGAAATGCCTTTTCAGTAATAGACGGGCAGCACGAAGTACGTCCATATCATCGTCTACGATCAAAATTTTTCCTGGCAACTGTGTGGTCATAACAACTTCTTATATATAATTTGTAACGGTAGCTGCAAACAACGTTCCTGACGGGGTAGCAGATGTTTATGGAGGTAGTGAATGCGGCCACAGGCAATATTATAAAAAGATTTCGGTTTTCTCTGAACGGATATTGCGGCAGGGAGAAGTGTCCGGAAATGGACGTGCGGTGTGCGGTACAGGACGTTTTAAATGCATGGTAATCCTTGTAATTCCTTTATGGTGGCTGTTTCTGCGCTTTGGCATGCAGGTTGCCTAACCAGAGAAGCAAAGTTATTAATATAACCTATGGACAAGAAAATAGAAAAGAAGTATTGGTCTAAGAAACGGATTTCACTGATTGGTGGAGGAGTGCTGGTGGTATTGCTGCTTGGGTATAACCTCATATTTGCGGATCATCGTTCCAGGCTGAACGTGGAAAAAGACAAGATCACGATATCTACAGTTACAAAAGGCACTTTTGATCAGTATATAGCTGTAACAGCAGTTGTGCTTCCGCTGAAGACCATCCGTCTGGATGCGATAGTAGGAGGATATGTGAGTCAGAAATACCTGGAAGGGGGGAGTAATGTGAAAAAGGGAGATAGCATCCTGCGGCTGGAAAACCAGAACCTTATGATGGACTTCGTCAACCACGAAACAGAAATTTACCGTTTGATCAATGAACTGCAGAATACCAGGCAGTCGCTGAAACAGAATAAGTTCACTATGCAGCAGACGATTGCCACCCTGGATTACCAGATAGACCAGGCAAAAGACCTGTACGACCGTAACAAGCAACTGGTGGATGAGAAGATCGTTGCCCGTCAGGACTATGTAAAGTACAAGATCGATTACGAACGGCTTGTAAAGCAGAAACAGATTGAAGTGGAAAGTCAGCAGTTCCAGATGGAAAATGCAGCTATACAGATAGAACGCCTGGAATCTACCATTGCCCGTACACAGCGTAACCTGCAGATGATGAAAGAGAACCTGAACAACCTGGTGTTAAGGGCGCCGATAGATGGACAGCTGTCTTCTGTGGACGCGGAAGTAGGAGGAAGCATCACGGCTGGTCAGAATATTGGTCAGATAGATGACCTGAACGGTTTTAAAATGCGGGCAGAGATAGATGAGCATTATGTCTCCCGTGTATTTGCAGGATTAAAAGCCTCGTTCGAGTTCAACAATAAGACCTATGGGTTAGTAATTATAAAGGTTTATCCTGAGATAAAGAATGCCCGCTTTAATGTAGACCTGAAATTTGAAGGAGAAACACCGGATGGCATCCGCAGGGGGCAGTCTTCCCCTATCCGCCTGGAACTGGGCAAGTCTTCATCAGCGGTATTGCTTCCTGTAGGCGGGTTCTTCTCTGATACAGGCGGAAACTGGGTGTATGTGGTAGATAAGAGTGGCAAACGTGCGGTGAAACGTACCATCTCCCTGGGTCAGAAAAACCCTCAGTTCTTTGAAGTGCTGGAAGGTTTGCAGGAAGGTGAGCAGGTGATCACTTCCTCTTATGAGAACTTCGGGGATAAAGAAGTTTTAGTATTCTAAAGTTACAGTTGTTTTAGTCCTGTCGCCCATCCTTCGTCTACGGACGAAGGTGCGCGAGGGCCAGCATCATACATTAAATTTATTAAACTCAAATCAATGATACGTACCGTAAATCTGCAAAAGATCTTTACCACGGAGGAAATTGAAACTTCAGCCCTGAATGGCATTAACATGGAAGTGAAAGACGGGGAGTTTGTAGCTATCATGGGACCTTCCGGTTGCGGAAAGTCTACTTTACTGAACATCCTTGGATTACTGGATAATCCAAGTGGAGGAGAATACCATTTCTGGGAGCATGAAGTAGCACGTATGAGTGAACGTCAGCGCGCACAGTTAAGGAAAGGATCTATTGGGTTCGTATTCCAGAGTTTTAACCTCATTGATGAACTGACGGTCTTTGAAAATGTGGAGTTACCGCTGTTATATCTGAAAGTTCCGGCCGGTGAGCGTAAGGAAAAAGTAGAAGCAGTGCTGGAACGTATGAATATCATGCATCGCCGTAATCACTTCCCGCAGCAGTTATCCGGTGGTCAGCAGCAGCGTGTGGCGATTGCCCGTGCCGTAGTAGCCAAACCTAAAATGATATTGGCGGATGAGCCTACAGGTAATCTGGACTCTACCAATGGAGAAGAAGTAATGAAGTTATTACAGGAGCTGAATGAGGCGGGTACTACGATGATCATGGTAACACATAGTCCTTATGATGCCGGTTTTGCACATCGTGTAATCAACCTGTTTGATGGCAGAGTAGTCACTGAGAATATCAAGGAGCAGTTCCATATTTAGAAACGTCAATTTAAAATGAGTCATCATGATCAGTAATTATCTGCGTATCGGCTGGCGCAACATTCGCCGGCATAAGCTGTATAGCGGGATTAATATCGGCGGGCTGGCACTGGGGCTTGCTGTGGGCATTTTATTACTGATATGGGTGCAGGATGAATTGAGTTTTGACAGGTTTCATAAGAACGGGAAAAGTATTTACAGTTTAAGCGTTACGTTTAAATCCGGTAGTGATGTGCAGACATGGGGTGCGATGCCCGGTGCGCTGGCACCTGCTGCTGTAAAAAGGATTGCTGGAGTAGAGAGTGCGGTAAGGATGAGTGATGCATGGCAGATATCCAAGTATACCTATGATAACAAGGATTTTTATGATATTAAAGGCGCCTATGTGGATCCTGCCTTTTTCTCGATGTTCAGTTTCCCTTTGTTAAAGGGAAGCCTGTTTTCAAATAATCAATCGATTGTGATTACCCGCAGCGCAGCTAAAAGATATTTTGGTACTGAAGACGCTGTTGGTAAAATGATTCAGGCTAATGGGAAAGATAATTACACTGTCAATGGTGTGATAGAAGATTTTCCGCGGAATTCAAGTATTCAATGTGATTTCCTTTTCCCATTTGATATTCTTAAAAAGAATTTCGGGGCAGGAGATAACTGGAAATCTCTGGATGGAGACTGGGGTGATTTTTATTATGCCACCTATCTGCAACTGGCGCCCGGTACCCGGCCTGATAAAGTTGCAGAGCAGCTTGCATTATTACGTCCTGAAAGTAAGCTTGATCCGAAGGTACAGTATAATGTACAGCCTTTGTATAATGTACATTTGTATAATCCCGATCAGAGTGAAGGCGGTATTAAAATAGTGCGCATTTTCCTGATAGTGGCTATTGTAATATTGCTGATCGCCTGTGTAAATTATGTAAATCTTTCTACCGCCAGAGCTATGCAGCGGGCCGGCGAAATAGGTGTCCGGAAAATGGTAGGTGCCGCACGCCGTCAGTTATTCCTGCAATTCCTGTGGGAGTCTGTGCTGGTATTTGTAATGGCATTAGCATTGGCTGTGCTGATTATGCTGGTAGTGATCCCATTCTACAATGATCTCACTGATAAACAACTTTCTTTAAGTGCAAATAATATGCAGATGATCATAGCTATAGGAATGGCTATGTTACTGACGCTATTGGTCGCAGGGATTTATCCCGCAGTATTGTTATCATCCTTTGATCCTTTAAGAACATTAAAAGGCCGCATCACGCTGGGCAGAAGTAATATCTCTTTCCGTAAGGCGCTGGTGGTATTGCAATTTGTAATTGCCACAGTACTGATCATCAGTACGCTGGTTGTTGGCCGGCAGTTACAGTATATCCGGTCAAAGGCATTAGGGTATGATAAGGAAAATGTATTCCAGTTCGATCTGGGAAATGCAGAACCGCATTTTGCCAGTTTGGAGCAGGAAATGGCCGCGATGCCCGGTGTGCATGGTGTTGGAGGGGCCACTCAGAATTTATTGGATATCGGTAACAGTACCGGTGATACCAAGTGGGATGGAAAGACAGCAGATCAATCTATGGTCATACATGCGATTGGCAGTGACAAAGCCTTTTTTAATGTTATGAATTTCAAGCTGGTGGGTGGTGTCAATTTTACAGACTCCAAAGCAGATTCGGGGCATTATATTATTAACGAAACGGCTGCGAAGCTGATGGGGATGAACGATGCTGTTGGTAAACGTTTCTCGTTGTGGGAGAATGAAGGTATCATCATTGGCGTAGTAAAGGATTTCCATTTTGCATCATTGCATGAAAGAATTGGGCCACTGGTGTTCTATTATGGTGGAGGTACCCATGTACCTACCGGTTACAGAATGTATGTAAAAACTAGTGGTAAGGATGCACAGAAGGCCATAGATGCTGCAACAAAAATATACGCCCGCTATAACGGGGATCATCCATTTCACTATTCTTTTCTGGACGCAGAACTGGATAGATTATACCGTACAGACCAGCGTACCGGTCGCCTGTTTAATTACTTTGCAGGCATCGCCATTTTCATCAGTTGCCTGGGCCTTTTTGGACTGGCCACTTTTGCTACAGCGCAAAGAGTGAAGGAGATCGGTATCCGCAAAGTACTGGGGGCTTCTGTCACTAACATTGTTACATTATTATCCTCTGACTTTTTGAAAACAGTGATGATCGCTATTCTTTTATCTGTACCCATTGCCTGGTATATGATGCATAAATGGCTGGAAGATTACGCTTACAGAATTGGCATCGACTGGAAGATATTTGTAATGGCAGGTAGTCTTGCTGTATTGATAGCGTTGTTCACGGTGAGTTTTCAGGCTATAAAAGCGGCTTTGTTAAATCCCGTAAAATCACTCAAATCTGAATAGATCCTATATGCTAAAACATTATTTAAAAATAGCTATCCGTCACCTGCGTCAGCAAAAAGTAATTACGGCAATTAATATTGCCGGGTTATCAATCGGGATGGCCTGCTGTATACTTATCATCCTGTTTGTAAAAGATGAGCGCAGTTATGATACTTTTCACGTGAATGCGAACAGTATTTACCGGTTAAACAGTGCTGTTATAAAAGATAATGAGGGTGATTTCTGGGGCGGTTCACAGTTGCCTGCCGGGCCCGCAATGAAGGCGGAGCTGGGAGATGTTAAAAGTGCAGTACGGATCCAGGCGGATGGACGTACGTTGCTTTCCTATAAGGATAAACAGATCATAGAGGATGTTGTGTATGCAGATGAAGACTATTTCAAGATGTTCAGTTTCCCTTTAAAGGAAGGAGATCCTGCTAAAGTCTTGAAAGCGCCTTATACAATGGTGATCACAGAAAAGATTGCCAGGAAATATTTCGGATCAGAAGATCCCGTAGGAAAGATGATGAGAGTCAGCACCAAGTTTGACTGCCAGATAACAGGTGTGGCTAAAGACATGCCGCAGAACTCTGATGTGAAACACGATGTAATCATCTCTTTTGCTACGTATATAGCAGAAGCAGGTGGGAACAACTTCGATCAGGCATGGTTCTACTTTACAAATACGGCTACTTATGTGCAGTTGAACGAACATGCTGATCTAAGAAGAGCAAACAGGGAGTTGGTAAAACTAAAGGCCCGGCATATTGACAAGATTGCAAAAAGTTTGGGATTAGGATTTGCATATGAGTTGCAGCCCTTATTACATACGCATCTGCGTCCACATGGTGAAAATGATAGGAGCGCTCAATCTAAACTCATTTATTTCTACATGATCATTGCAGCTTTTATTCTGCTGATAGCCTGTTTCAATTTTATGAACCTGGTTACTGCAAGGGCAAATGAAAGAGCGCTGGAAGTAGGCTTACGTAAAGTGATGGGTGGCGCACGTAAAACGCTGATAGCTCAGTTCCTGTCAGAATCTATCTTATTAAGTATATTGTCTTTTATCATTGCTGTATTGCTGGCATTACTGATATTACCTTTCTTCAACGCATTTGCAGATAAAAACCTGTACCTGTTTGGCTGGCAACAGTTGCCTATGCTGGGAGGATTATTTATTGTCACCTTACTGGTGGGCGTAATAGCGGGTAGTTACCCTGCATTTTATTTGTCCGGATTTTTGCCGATAGCCGTGCTGAAAGGAAACTTTAAATCTTCCGGCAGCAGGATCTGGATACGTAAGGGGTTAGTGATCGCGCAGTTTTTTGTAACGGTTGTATTGATCATTGCGACTATTGTTACAGAATCCCAGCTTCGTTACTGGCAACATAAAGATCTTGGATTTGATAAGGACCGTCTTGTAAATATTTATCTGAATTATAAAGAAACGGGGAAAGTGGCTTCTGTATTAAAGACAGAATTGCTGCGCTCTCATAATGTAAAGAGTGTAACGTTGTCGAATATGGCGATGGGCATCAGTAACTCCATGAACCCGGTGGTAAAGGATGGGGATACAGATGACAAATCTGTTACCTCCAGCATTATTACAGGAGACTTTGACCTGTTGAAAACAATGGATATCAAGCTGATGAAAGGACGGGATTTCTCTCCTGTTTTTTCTATGGACAGCAACAATACATTTATTGTTAACCAGGCCTTTGTAAAGGCTATGGGACTGAAAAATCCGGTAGGGACCGTTATTAAATGGGAACCTGGCGGAATAGTACGCAAAGGAGAGATCATTGGCGTGGTGAAAGATTTTAATTTCCAGACGTTAGTGGTGCCTGTATCTCCCGCTATTTGTTTTGTAGCTCCGGTGGAAAGGAGTAGCGTGATTAATGTACGGTTAAATCCGGGAGATGTATCTAAGCAGATGGCGGAAATGGAGAAACTTTGGAAAGAGCTTGTTCCCGGTTATCCATTTGAAACTTCCTTTGTAGCAGACGATCTGGCCAAACAGTATGTGGAAGCCGGAAGAGTGGCTAAGTTATTTGGCGTCTTTTCCATGTTATCCATTTTTATTGCCTGTATGGGATTGTTTGGATTATCTATCCTGATATCGCGTCAGCGTATGAAGGAGATAGGTATCCGCAAGGTATTGGGCGCCTCTGTATTTGGTATTACAACGCTGTTATCCAAAGACTTTATGAAACTGATAGGTGTAGCTATTCTACTGGCTACTCCGCTGGCCTGGTTCGTTCTGAACAGATGGCTGGAGAATTTTGCATACCGCATTACGATAGAGTGGTGGATGTTGTTGATGGCGGGTGTTGTTTCGATATTTATAGCATTGCTGACTATAAGTTTTCAATCGGTAAAAGCGGCGCTGATGAATCCAGTCCGCTCTTTGAAAACAGAATAAGATGTTACGTTTTAAAATGACAAGTGAAAGATGATACTGTGGGCTGGTATCGACCGGCCCGCACTTTTAAGTTACGGATTTTAGGGTAATCAACATAATATTTTACATATGTTCCGCAATTATTTAAAGATAGCCTGGCGCAACCTGGGAAGGCAAAAGGTGTTTGCTGCCGTGAATATCACGGGGATGACAGTGGCTTTTTGTGCTGCATTATTGCTGGGAATAGCCGCTTATCATGAATGGACATATGATAACTTTCATAAGGATAGTGATCGTTTATTCCAGATATATACAGAAGAACGTTTGCCTGGGGGGAAGTCGCTTCCGTCGTCAAGCGAGGCTGTCCCACTAGCCCCTGTATTACAAAAGGAGTGTGCTGCTGTGCAGCAGGTGGCACGTTATGTGGGAGAAGTAGAAAATGTGCAATACGGGGAGCGGAGCATGGACCTGATGGTGAGATTTGTAGACCCCTCTTTTTTATCCATGTTCAACTTCCCGGTACTAAAGGGAGATGTGAATGCCTTACACAGAGCAGACCAGGTATTGCTCACAGAAAAGGCAGCACATAATCTTTTCAATAATGGTAATGCGATAGGAAAGATTGTGCAGATAAAAATGAACAATCAGCTAAAGCCATTTACAGTGGGTGGTATAATGGCAGATGTACCCGGCAGTTCCAGTTTTGATTTTGAGATACTGACCAGTTTCGGGAATGTAATACAGATGCTTGATGAGCCGGATTCCTGGAGCAATGAATCTTACCGTACGCTTATTCAGTTGCAAAAGAATGCATCGGCAGCGGCGTTTGAAAAGCAGAGCAGAGCTGTGATGCATAAATATTATACGGGCCGTATAAGTGATATGGTAAGGGATGGGGCAACGCCTGATAAAGGCGGTGAGGTATTATCTCTCCATACTATTCCATTGCGGGATATTCATTTTAATGAAGTTAGTAAAATAGGTAGTGCCATCAGCCGGTTTTATCCCTGGATGCTGGTGATTATGGCTTTTATGATCGTATCTATTGCAGCCATTAATTTCATTAACCTGTCTATGGGCCGTTCTTTTACACGTGCCGGAGAGATAGGACTGAGAAAGGCGCTGGGTGCATTGCGGGGGCAACTGATATTTCAGTTCTGGAGTGAGGCATTTATCATCTGCAGTATTGCACTGCTGATGAGTCTTACACTGGCAGGGTTATTATTACCCGGGTTTAATGCCATGTTTAAATATCATTTTACACTGAACATATTGAAAGATGTGCGTGTAATAACAGGCATAATATCGATCTTCCTTTTTGTAACCTTAATGGCAGGAGGATATCCCGCCTGGCTGATATCAGGGTTTAATATAGTGGAAGTGCTGAAGGGTAAACTGCGTTTGGGGAAAAGCAGTTTTATGCGGAATACACTTATTATTGTACAGTTTATTGTAGCCGTATTACTGATCAGTTGTACCGTTGTTTTGTGGCAGCAATTACAGTACCTGCGTTCCCGTCCTTTGGGATACAATCAGCATCAGGTAATCAGTCTGCCGGTAAATGGGAATGTAAATGCCGCACAGGCCCTGGGATCACTGCGTAGCCGTTTGGATGGAAACCCGCATGTGCTGGCAGTGAGTGCTTCCGGTATGAATCTCGGGAAGGGCCTGGACGGGTCAGAGGCTAACTGGCATATTGGCTTTGACTACAAGGGACATGGGGTTAAAATGGCTATGCAGGAGGTGAGTTATGATTATGCAAAAACACTGGACCTGCAATTGGTTTCCGGGAGAGATTTTACTAAAGGCTATGTAGATTCCCAAGTGGTTATTATCAATGAAAAGATGGCATTACAACTTGGGGAAAAGGACCCGATAGGGAAGGAGCTGCAGTGGGATGAAAAGCCTCCGGTGAAGATAGTTGGTGTTGTAAAAGACTTTAATTTTAAATCATTACACCAGGATATTGAACCTTTGACGATGAAACTGGTACCTTCTTTACAGGTATCTTACATTTTCATCAAAGTACAGCCTGCAGATCTTCCGGGATCTATGGCGATAATAGAAAAAGTCTGGAAGGAAATTAATCCGCGGGGTACTTTCCAGGGCTCTTTCCTGGATGACAATACGAATCGTATGTACAAAGCTGAATCCAGGCTGGCGGGTATCATTATCAGCAGTGCGGTACTGGCTATCATTATTTCCTGTATGGGATTGTTTGCGATAGCGGTACTGGTGATTGCACAAAGGAATAAGGAAATAGGGGTACGTAAAATACTGGGGGCATCTGCAGCCAGTATTGTTACATTGATTTCCGTAGATTTTCTGAAGCTGGTAGCAGTGGCTATTCTGATAGCCACACCGGTAGCCTGGTATTTAATGAACACCTGGCTGCAGGAGTTTGCCTACAGGATTCATATTCAGTGGTGGACATTTGTATTATCCGGTATGGCAGCAGTGATCATTGCTTTTTTTACCATCAGTTTTCAATCTATACGGGCCGCATTAATGAACCCGGTAAAATCTCTAAAAACAGAATAATAAAATGATACAACTCAAACACATCTCAAAGCATTATCCGGTAGGATTTGGGAAGAATGAAATATTAAAAGATATTGACCTGACTATATTTGAAGGGGAATTTGTGTCTATCATGGGGCCATCCGGTTCAGGTAAATCCACTTTGCTGCATGTGCTGGGATTACTGGAAGAACCTTCCCAGGGAGAATATCTTTTTGAGGGGGAGTCGGTGTTTAGGATGAATGAGAAGAAACGGACACAGTTGCACAGGGGGACTATCGGTTTTGTTTTCCAGGCTTATCACCTGATCGATGAACTGACGGTATATGAGAATATAGAAACGCCGCTGTTGTATAAAAATATGCCTTCGGCAGAACGCAAAAGCCGTGTGGCGGATGTACTGGATAGGTTTAACATTGTTGCCAAGAAAGATTTATTCCCGAGTCAGTTATCCGGTGGTCAGCAGCAGTTGGTAGGTATTGCCCGTGCTATTGTGGCTGAACCCCGTGTGATACTGGCAGATGAACCTACCGGTAATCTGCATTCTGATCAGGCGAAAGAAATCATGGAACTTTTCAAGCACCTGAATGAGAAGGATAAGATTACGATTATACAGGTAACTCACTCCGAGTTAAACGCAACGTACGGTCACAGGATTATACAGATCCGGGACGGGAAAATCGCATAATTTCAATTTACGGGTTTGATGAATTAAGTTTGAGGTTTGATCAATACGGGTGCAATGGCTCATCCGTAGAGATCAAACCTCAAACTTAAAAACCAGTAGCATATCCCTGACATTATTTTTCGCCTTTCTTAAAGAAAATGTTTATGTTATCATTACAATTATTATATTTTTGGAATGTCATGAAATTATCCAAAAAGCCCGGATGTGTCCTGGCACTTTGTTTATTGTTTGCTAACGTAGTTACCGTAAAGGCACAGGATACCTGGAGCCTGAAACGTTCTGTGGATTATGCATTGGCTAATAATATAACGATCAAGCAACAGGACGTACAAAGGCGTTTAGCTGATCTCACTTTGAAGCAGAGTAAGCTGGCGCAGGTCCCTTCTGTAAATATAGGTGTTGACGGAACTGTTGGTTCCGGCCGTAATATTGACCCTTACACCAATAGTATTATTACCCAGTCTTACTTTACTTCCGGTGCCGGTGTGACCGCAGGCGTAACCATTTTTAACTGGTTTTCCCAGCAGAACATCATTGCAGCTAATAAGTACCAGTCAGCCGCACAGAGTAGCCTTTTTGTCAAGGCCCAGAATGACGTGGCTTTTAATATCGCCAATGCGTTTCTGCAGATCCTCCTGAATAATGAACAGGTGCATATCAGTGAGCTACAGGTAAAGCTGACCACATCACAATTGGAGAATACCAAAAAGCTGGTGATTGCCGGTTCTGTACCAGAGAGCAATCAGGCCGACCTGGAAGCGAAGCTGGCCAGTGATAGTGTAACCCTGGTGAATGCCCAGAACCAGGTGGTTATTTCCACTTTGCAGATGAAGGCCCTGCTGAACCTTGGATTTGACGTTCCTTACGTACCCGAGATACCGGAGAAGATAGCAGATATTCCTTTGCCCCGCCTGGACGAAGTCGATCCGGAGATGGTATACAGTGCGGCGCTGAGTACTAACCCTCTGATAAAGGCCGACGAGCTGCTGGTTAAATCCATGCAGCGTTCCTATGCTTCAGCGAAGGGGCAGTTATATCCCAAATTATCAGCATCGGCCAATGTGAATACCAGTTATGCGAACAGTGCGAATAATGCGCTTGTGGTAGGGCAGACTCCTTATACTGTAACTGTTGGGCAGGTAGTAGTGAATGGAACAACCTATGATGTAACGCAGAGCGGCTACAAGGACAATACGGTACTGAAAACGATCCCTTTCAACGACCAGATTAATAACAACTTAAGGCAGTCGGTAGGTTTATCATTGAGTATACCTATTTTAAATGGCTGGCAGGCGCGTACCAATATGCAGAAGGCAAGACTGAATATTACTACCCAGCAGCTGGTGCGTGAAAAGGACAATCAGCAGCTGCGGCAGGATATTTATACTGCTCATGCAAATGCGATAGCGGCCATTCAGAAATTTTCCGCCGCTTCAAAAGGAGTTTTGGCTTCCCAGAGAGCATATGATTTTGCCACTAAAAGGTTTGATCTGGGATTGATGAATACGATTGATTATATTACAACTCAAAGTAACTTATTTAAGGCGCAGGTAGATAAAGTATCGGCCCAATATGATTATATATTTAAAATGAAGCTGCTGGAGTTTTACAGGGATCAGAAGATCACTTTGTAGCTGCTCCTACCCATAGAAATTAACCTGTATGAAAAAGACGCTTTTCTGGATATTAGGGATTCTCCTGGTAATAATTATTGTAGGATTCGCTCTTAATGCCAACAAAAAAGAGGGAATTAAGGTAGCTGTTGACAGAGCTGCCGAAAAGAATATTATAGAGGTAGTGTCTGCCAGTGGGAAGATATATCCTGAAACAGAAGTAAAGGTAAGCTCCGACGTTTCCGGTGAAATAGTAGAGCTGCCTGTGCTGGAAGGCGATTCTGTAAAAAAGGGACAGGTACTGGTGCGCATTTATGCGGATGTGTATGGTTCTGTAAGAGATAAGGCGAATGCGTCTCTCAGTCAGGCCCAGGCACAACTGGCCAATACTGCGGCGGCGCTGAATTCTTACAAAGCCCGTCTGGAACAAAATAAAGCTGCTTACGAACGAAACAAGGAACTACTGGCACAAAAGGTGGTATCCCGCAGTGAATTTGAAACCGCAGAAGGTACTTACCGTGCAGCCCTGGCAGATTATAATGCCGCTGCAGAACTGGTGAACAGTAATAAGTTTGCTGTACAGAATGCCAAAGCGGGATTAACAGAAGCGAATACAAACCTGCTTCGTACCACGATCTCTTCTCCTATGAGCGGCGTGGTTTCCCTGTTACCTGTTAAAAGGGGTGAAAGGGTAGTAGGTACCGGTCAGATGACAGGTACAGAGATCATGCGCATTGCGGACCTGAATGTGATGGAAGTACAGGTAGACGTTGGAGAAAATGATATTCCCCGTGTAAAGTATAATGATACGGCCGTAGTGGAAGTGGATGCCTACAATAACCGTAAGTTTAAGGGGATTGTAACACAGATTGCCAGTTCCAGTAAAGGATCTGCTACTGCTACTTCTACGTCCACTTCTTCTGCAGAACAGGTAACCAGCTATATTGTGCATATCCGCATTTTGCAGGAAAGCTATCAGGACCTTCTCGATCCTAAAAATCCAAAGAATTTCCCTTTCCGCCCGGGTATGAGTGCCAGTGTGGATATACAAACGCACAGGAAAAATAATGTACTGGCTGTACCTATCAACGCAGTTACTACCAGGGAAGTGATTGATAGTACCGGCTCTGGCAGGAAAGTTGGGGAAGCTAAGAAAGTGACCAATGATGGTTCAGTTGCAGAAACTGAAAACAAAGTGACCAGGGAAGTTGTTTTCGTATTACAGCAGGATAAGACTGTGAAGATGGTGGAAGTGAAAACGGGGGTGCAGGACGATATTAATATTGAAGTGCTTTCCGGTTTGAAGCTGGGAGATGAGGTGATCAGTGCGCCTTATTCCGCGGTATCTAAGGACCTGGATGAGAAGAAGAAAGTGATCATTGTACCAAAGAAAGAGCTGTTTGAAGGCTCGGCGAAGAAGTAAGAGACATATGGCAAGCTAAATATAAAAGAGCTACCTGCTGATCAGCAGGTAGCTCTTTTCTTATATGCCGGCAGGCTTAACAAGCTTATTTTATCAAAATACAAATACGGGGCAACATAATATAACAGGTTTTTATATTTAATATTCCTCTAAATGGTTGTTTTATAGATTGTTAGGGCCGTTTTTGCAAAACTTAACATTGCCCTATGTTAAATTACCATTAATTTTATGTTATCACATTAAACCACTCTCATTAATATTATGGCTACTACAAATGCTCCAAAGGCAGCTAAATCTTCCCGTAAAGATGCCCGCAATACAATAGAAGAAAAGTTGAATCTTCTGTTAGTTGATCTGAAAAAAGAATTGGGGGAAGGCAAATTCAAAAACAGGATTAAGAAGGCTGCGAAATTGTTGAGCAAAGGACTGGACAAAACAAAGAAGAAGGTTGTAACGGTAAAGAAAAAGGCTGTAAAAAAAGCAAAAGTATCTACTAAGAAAGCTGCCGTTGCTGCTACACCTGACACTGAAAAATAATATAGTTTAAAAGCAGCAGAAGTCTCCGTAACTCCCGCTGCTTTTAACGTTATTACTTCCGGCCCGGTGTCCATTATCAGTTAATACCTTTGTACTTGTCAGAATATAGTTCATGTCGAAGGTGCCGGGATTTCTGAAGTATTTGCTCCGCCACTTCCTACGGTGCTGAGGAAGCTTGTGGTAGCACTGTTCTGCAATTGTGTATTGTAACGCTGGTCCCATAACCCGCCGGCTGCAAAATATTCACCTGTTTATATTTTACGTTCCTGTCATTGGCTCCTGTAGACGGGGCCAAACGATATGGTAATATTGGCATGGTAAAATTCCTTACTTTGCAAGAAAAAGAGATACTTGAAAGCAGGCATTATAGGCAGCGGCAGCTGGGCTACAGCATTAGCTAAAATACTAACGGATAACGGGGAACAGATCATGTGGTGGATCAGGAATGACGACACGATCCGGTATATGCAGCAGCGCCATCATAACAAGCATTATTTAACCTCTGTATATTTCGATACTAACCTTTTACAGTTAAGCAGTAACCTGGAAGAAGTGGTAGCCGCCAGTGATTTGCTGGTGCTGGCCGTACCTTCTGCTTTCCTGGAAGAAGTGATGCTGTTGTTACCTCCCGGTGCATTGAACGGGAAGAAAGTTGTGAATGCTATCAAAGGACTGGTTCCCGGTAATAACCTCCTGATTAATGAATACCTGTCTGAGATGTTTGACCTTCCGCTGGAAAGGTATTTCACTATAACAGGGCCCTGCCATGCAGAAGAAGTAGCCAATGAAAAGCTCTCTTACCTTACATTTTCGGGGTTACAGGAAGAACCTGCACAGGAGATCGCCAACATGTTTGGCAACAGCTATTTGCAAACAATCGTTAACAGGGATGTAATAGGAGTGCAACTGGCCGCTGTATTAAAGAATATTTATGCATTAGGGGCCGGTATTGCACATGGCCTGGAATACGGAGATAATTTCCTGAGTGTTTATATTACCAACTGCTTCCGGGAAATGCAGCATTTCCTTGAAACTTACGGGCAGGAACATATTGAAGCCGGTTCAGAACATAATTACAATGCCAGTGCTTATCTGGGAGACCTGCTGGTAACCTGCTATTCTTTGCATAGCCGTAACCGTACCTTCGGTAATATGATTGGCAAAGGATATAGTGTAATGGCCGCACAACTGGAGTTGAGCATGATAGCGGAAGGCTATTATGCCAGTAAATGCCTGTTTGAAATGAACCGGGAAGTAGGCGCTTATATACCGGTGGCACAGGCCGTGTATACTATACTGTGGGAGCAACTGAATCCGAGAGAAGCCTTCCTTGCATTGGAGAAGGGATTTATATAATTAACCAACTGTTAACCTTCTGTTAAAACGGGCATAAAATAAGTTTGTAATCTTCGCAGCAGAATCGATGTAACCTATCAATCAATCTATATTCTGCTATGCACAACTTATGCCTCAAAGGCCTGGCGACAGGTGTTTTTCTGATTTTATTTTCATTTGCAGCGATGGCTCAGTCCATTAGCGGTAAAGTATTGTCCGGCGATGATAAACAACCCTTACCGGGAGCTACTATCCAGGTAAAGGGCACTTCTAAAAAGACCGTTACTGATACTAACGGGAACTTTACGGTAGCGGCAGAGAACAGTGATGTGCTCATCATCAGTAATATCGGTTTTGCTACACTACAGCTGCCCGCCTCACAGGCTGCAGTTATTTCACTGGCTATAGATACAAAAGGGCTGGGTGAGGTAGTTGTTACTGCACTGGGTATTAAAAAAGAGAGAAAGAAGCTGGGTTATGCCCTGCAGGAAATGAAGGGGGATGAACTCACTACTGCCCGTGAAACGAATGTAGTGAACCAGTTAGCTGGCAAAGTTGCCGGTGTAACTGTAGTGAGCAGTCCATCCGGTGTAGGTGGTTCTTCCAGGGTCTCTATCCGTGGGGAACGTTCAGTAGACCTGAACAAGAACCAGCCATTGTATGTGATTGACGGTGTACCTATCAGTAATGCCATTAACGGTGGGTCCGGCAGTAATAACCTGGAAGTGGATTTCGGGAATGGCGCCAGCTTTATCAACCCTGATGATATAGAAAGTATGACAGTGTTGAAAGGCGCTGCAGCAGCTGCATTATATGGTTCAAGGGCCGCTAATGGAGTAGTGATGATCAAGACGAAATCCGGTAAGAAACAACAGGGGCTGGGGGTTGAAGTAAACAGCAATCTTACACTGGAAACACCACTTAAATTACCTGAGTATCAGAAAGTGTACGGACAGGGGAACAGCAGTGGCGGAGATTTTGCTTTTGTAAATGGCGCCGGCAGCGGTTTGTCTGATGGTACAGATGAAGGCTGGGGACCAGCCTATAAAGGACAGTTGTTCCCTCAGTTTAATTCCCCCCGTACATTAAACGGAACGGCTATCCCGTATACAGGCGGTGATATGAATGCACCGGCAGGGAGTGTAATCACTCCAACCAAATGGGAAGCTGATAATGATAACCTGAAGAACTTCCTGGAAACAGGCCGCACATTCACTAATAATGTGGCGATCACTGGTGGTAATGACAAAGGAGACCTGCGTGTAAGTTACACGAACCTGGATCAGAAGGGAATGGTGCCTAATACGGGTTTAAAAAGGAATACCACTACCTTCTCCGGTAGTTATAATCTCACGCCTAAGTTTACTGTTAAATCTTATGCTTCTTATATCAGAAGTGAAAGTGATAATCGTCCATCTATCAGTTATGGTACGGAAAGTATTATGTACCTGTTTAACTGCTGGCTGCCATCATCCGTAAAAGTGAGTGACCTGCGCCGCCTGTGGCAAAAGGGTTTAGACAACAAACAACAATACAACTGGAATTATAATTATCACGATAATCCCTACATGACCGTTTTTCAAAATACGAACGGACAGTATTATGATCGTCTGATCGGGAACGTGATCTTAAGATATGATCTTACCAGCTGGTTAAATGTACAGTTACGCTCTGCTACTGACTGGAGTAGTGAACGCAGGGAATATCACCGTGCATTCAGTACACAGCGTTTCCCTTATGGAGAATACCGTGAGGTAAATATCATCAATGAAGAGCGTAATACAGACTTCCTGTTTGCGGCAGATAAAGAAATCAATAGCAGGTTTTCTGTGAATGCTACGTTGGGTGGTAACCAGATGCGTCAGACTTCCCGTTTTAATGAAGCCGTTGCGGGACAATTGAATATCCCGGACATTTATCGGTTAACGAATTCACGCATTGCACTGGTGGCTAATCAGAATAATGTAGGGAAACGTATTAATAGCTTTTACGGTTCTGCCGGAGTGTCTTATGATAACAAACTGTTCCTGGATGTAACAGGCCGTAATGACCGCAGCAGCGCACTTACATTACCTGAAGCCCTGAAATCATTAGGTACGGAGAAGAATTCTTATTTCTATTCTTCCGTAGCATTAAGTGCTGTCATCAGTGATATGATAAAACTGCCTGCTGCTATCAGCTTTGCAAAAGTAAGAGCCAGTTTTGCACAGGTGGGTAATGATACAGATCCCTTTGCATTTACACAAACCTACAACAGGAGTGATCCATATGGTGCATCGCAGGTATACGGAGAAACCAGCCGTCTTTCCAATCTTAACCTGAAACCGGAAATAAGTTCTGCTTATGAATTTGGAACAGATCTGCGGTTTTTAAATAACCGTGCAGGTATTGATATTACTTATTATCAGAGTAATACTAAAAATCAGATCCTCAATATTCCTCTTTCCAATACCAGTGGGTATGAAACCCGTGTGATCAATGCAGGATCTATCAGGAACAGTGGAGTGGAAGTAATGCTGAACGTAACGCCTGTTCAGAAAAAACATTTCACCTGGAGTGCGTACGTGAACTTCTCTGCAAACCGCAGTAAAGTAATTGAACTGAGTGATGGCCTGGATAATTATGTGATGGCAGATCGTAGTGTAAGTGTGGAAGCAAGGGTTGGTCAGCGTATGGGTGATTTATACGGAATTGGTTTTGCGAGGGTGCAAAATACTGACCCGGCAGCTGCTTATTATGATAAATCCGGTAAGTATACGGGACAGATGGTATTTGCTGCGAATGGCCGCCCTGTAGCTACTACAGAAAGAATAAGGCTGGGTAATTATAATCCAGACTGGCTGATGGGGATCGGCAACAACTTTAGTTATAAGGGAGTAAGATTGAGTTTCCTGTTTGATATCCGTCAGGGAGGCAAATTATATTCTCATACACAAACAGTAGGACGTGAAGGGGGGATTATAAAAGAAACGCTGGAAGGACGTGCAGACGGATATGACATGAGCAAGCCGGGAAATGGTGTGATCGGTACAGGAGCTGTACAAAACGGAGACGGCAGTTTCAGCACCAATACGACCAAGGTTGCTGTACGTGAGTGGCACAGTGCATGGACAGGTGGCCGTAGTATTGCTGAAGGCGTAATGTATGATGCATCTTTTGTGAAGCTGCGAGAATTGCAGATCGGCTATACTATTCCGGGTGTTTTTGGGAAGCGGCTGATTAAAGGATTAAGTGTTTCCCTGGTAGGGCGTAACCTTCTTTTATGGGATCATGTTCCGCATGTGGACCCGGAGAATATGTCTTACTCAGGTGGTACAGCATTACCTGGTATAGAGTATATGAGCTTGCCTACAGCGCGTAGTTATGGAGTGAACCTGAGCTTCAAATTATGATGAGTCCTTACGTTTTAAAAAAAGAAAAAAATGAGACTATTTAATATAATAACGTTTGTTTTGATTGCCGGACTTTTGTCTGCCTGTACCCGCGATTTCAGTGAGACGAATACAGACGAAAATAATCCTACCAATGTAACACCAGATCTGTTGCTGAGTGGCGTGATCCGTAATATGATGAACAGGCAGGTGAATACTGCCTGGGGTATTGGTAATATCGTTGTGCAGCATCATGCAAAGATCCAGTTTGTGAATGAGGACCGCTACCTGTGGGGAGAGCAAAACAGCGTATGGGACGATGTGTATGATAACTATCGCAACCTCCAGAATATTTTTGCTGCTGTGGGGACTGATGAAACCAATCCTTATTATGGTGTGTCGCTGATATTAAAGTCGTGGATGTTTGCGCAGGCAACAGATGCATATGGGGATATTCCGTATTCCGAGGCAGGCAAAGCTAAGCTGGAAGGGTTGTACCAGCCGGTATATGACAAACAGGAAGATATTTATACAGGTATACTGGCAGATCTTGAAAAGGCTAATAAGGTATTGGCTACAGGTGGCAGTACTATCAACCTGGATGGGGATATTCTTTATGGTGGTGGTGCTTCTTCTATTATTCACTGGCGCAAGCTGGCCAATTCGTTACGCATCCGCTACCTGCTGCGTATGTCTAAAAGGAAAGACGTAAGTGCTGCGATGGAAGCCATTGTCAGTGACCGCATCAACAACCCCGTTTTTGAAAACAACAGTGATAATGCAGAACTGAAATATCAGTCTGCCGCACCTAACCAATGGCCATTATATGGTAGCCGTGTAGGGTCCATTGATGAGTTCCGTGTGAGTAAAACACTCAGCGACCGCTTAACGGCTTTAGGTGATCCACGGTTAAAAGTATTCGGCCGTCCTACACAGAAGTCTGTGGCAGCAGGTACTCCTGTAATAGCAGGGATCCCCAATGGCCTGAGCGACGTAGATGCACTGGCCTATAATGGTGGTGTACAGGGTGTTTCCAGGATAGGCTACACTTTTGCCTGCCTGGTATGTAATGATCAGGGACAGGCAGCGCCTGATCCTGCGGCTGCAAGAGGATTGCTGATGACCTATTCAGAATTGGAATTTTCCCTGGCAGAAGCTACTGAAATGGGATTGATCACAAATGAGACTGCGGAGACTTATTATACAAATGGGGTAGTTGCTAACTTTGATTACTGGAAAGCGGTCGTTCCTTCCGTATATGGAATTGATGTAAGCATGCCGGCGGGGTATCTTACCCAGGCGGGTGTAGTTTACAGTGGAGATAAAAGTGAGAGACTGGCGAAGATCGCTTTACAAAAGTGGATAGCATATTATTTCAACGGGCTGGAAGCATGGTTCGACTGGCGCCGCACGGGTATGCCTGAAATAGTGCCTGGTCCTTCCAATTTGAACGATGGAAGAGTGCCTGTAAGATTTATTTATCCGTTGAAAGAACAATCGCTGAATGGGGTGAACAGAACTGCTGCTGTTGAAAGACAAGGGGCAGATAATCTGAATACGAAACCCTGGCTGATAAAGTAATATTATTATAAAGAAGAAAGCTCTGTAAAGAGCTTTCTTCTTTTATTCAGCTGGATATTTTTAACAATTTATTTAGCGATATCAATCTTTACTTTTTTATTCTTGATCTTCTCGTTTTGTACAAGCTGCAATGTTGTGCTGGCTTTTGATTTGCGAATAGCCACAAAGGAGAAGAAATCCTTTACTTCTATCAGCCCTATTTCTTCTTTCTTCAACTGTCCTTTATTGGTAAGGAAGCCTACGATATCTACTTTATTTACTTTATCTTTTTTACCGGCACTGATAAAGAAGGTCGTCCATTTTGGCTTCTCGGGAAGTTCTATCTCGTCCGGTAAGGTAATGGGAGTCGCTTCTTCTGAAACATAAGCAGGGAGTTTTTCTTCCGGCCCTATGATCAGAATGGCGGTACCACTTGCATCCATTCTGGCAGTTCTGCCATTACGGTGGGTGAATGTATCTTCTGTATTAGGCAGGTGGTAATGGATAATATAGCGGATGTGCGGGATATCCAATCCACGTGCAGCGAGGTCTGTTGTTACCAGGATATTCGAAGAGCCGTTCCTGAATTTGCCGAGGGCAGCATCCCTTTCCTGCTGTTCCATAGCGCCGTGATAAAATACGCTCACCAGTCCGTTTTCTTTGAGCAGGTTATTGGTACGTTCTACCGCTTCCCTGTGGTTACAGAATACGATGGTAGAGCGGTTGCCCAGCATACATATGAGGCGGAAGAGGGTATCGAGTTTATCTTTACCATCGCTTTCCAGGTATTGAATAGCGAGGGCTTTGGATGTATCTTCTGTGATGAAGTTGAGTTCAACCGGTTCTGTGAGTCCTACGAATTCGGGGATCTCGACAGCATCGGTAGCGGAAGTAAGGATCCTTTTCTTCAGGGATTTAAGAGAGTGAAGGATGAACGCCAGTTCTTCCTGGAAGCCGAGTTCCAGGGACTTATCGAACTCATCCAGTACGAGGGTATGGATACCATCTGGTTTAATATTCTCCCGGCGCAGGTGATCACACAGGCGGCCTGGTGTACCTATGATGACTGCAGGAGCTTCTATCAGGTTGTTTTCCTCTGTTTCTCTCAGGTGTCCGCCATAGCAGCAGGTTACTTTAAAGCCCGTTCCCATACTTTTAAATACCTGCTCTATCTGGAGCGCAAGTTCTCTGGAAGGAACTACTATCAGTGCCTGGGTTGTAGGATTATTGATATCCAGCAGGTCCAGTACGGGTAAAAGAAAACCTAATGTTTTGCCCGAGCCTGTGGCAGAGAGTAGTACGACGTTGTCTGCCTGCTTATTTGCTTCGATGGATGCCAGTTGCATCTCGTTCAGCGCATCGATTTTTAAAGCAGAAAGGATGTTTGTAAGAGTGTATGATTCGTTTTGCATTGGGGCAAAAGTACGGGAGTTCCCTAAGCTACACAAAAGAAGCCTGCTTATTGTTCTTTTTTTGCATCTGTAAAGTAATGTCTTATCATCCATTCTATGTGAGGCAGGAGGGCGCTTTCTGGCAGTTCTGGCCCATCTACCTGCTGGATTTCACTTTCATTTGTGTAGGTGTATTCCAGTACCTGTCCCCTTACAACTATCTGGAATCTCTTTTCCCGACCTCTTTTTCTTAGTGCAACTTTAGTATTTACGCCATTGATCAGAAAGGTACAAGCAAGCGTACGCATGATGGTTTAGTTTAGACATGAAGTTAAAAATCGCACGACTATGCTGGCTAGTGGCAAGTGTGTGGCATATTCCCTAAGTATAGACTGTAATATGAAATGCTGATATATTGTCATTCAAATGTATGAGGTAATAACAACAAAAGTGTGAATGAATTGTTAATGGTAAAAAAAAGTCCCGGCTACTACTCCGGGACAAATAACTAAACAACAGTTATGAATGAAAAAAAATCCTGCGATATATAGCGTTTCAATTAGTATACCATATAGTCCAAGAGCATAATTTCTCATATGTAATACTGCTGAGTGTGGAGATTTTATAAGGGCTGTGGAATTTATTCCACGGTTCTAAGGGTTCGGGTTCTGGAAATCAATACATTTATAATGGATTGATATTTGAAAGTAATGATTGGTTACATGTACTTACGGGGTATATCGGCATATTGAGTGCAGATAGATTGAAAGTGAGGAAAATGTACTTCTTTAATACTTGGTAATCAATTTCTTAATGGAATAAGTGTAAGCATGTCACAAGATATAAAACCGGATGTGGAACTTCCATCCGACTCAGTATTAACAAACAGGGGGAAGAAAGGGCCATTTATTCTGATTATCGACGATGAACCCGATATCTGTAAACTATTGCAATTGAGCCTGGTGAAACATGGATATAGTGTAAAGTATGTACATGCTCTTACGGAAGGCATGCAATACCTACAGGAACATCAGCAGCCCGATATCCTTTTCCTGGATATTCACCTGCCGGATGGTTCAGGTCTTGAAGCAATTCCGGATATAAAGATGCAGTGCCCTGCGCTGCCAGTAATAACAATCAGTGCGTACGACAATGGGATGGAGAAGCAGAAAGCATTAAAAGCAGGCGCCAGTTATTTCCTGGCTAAACCTTTTAACGTGAAGAATCTTGACGAACTGATGGGTACTATGTTGAGTAATAAGTAATACTATTATTAAATTTAAATTAGCTGTTGTCTAACACCACATATAAATATTATGAGAAATATCCTGATTATTGACGACGAGATCAATATTTGTACGTTACTGAGTAAGTTCTTAAGTAAACATGGCTTTAAGGTAGATACTACCATGAGCGGTGCTACAGCGCTGAAAATGATGAAGGAAAAGACTTTTGATCTGGTGTTGTGTGATTACCGTTTAAAAGATACTGATGGGGCTCAACTGCTTCAGGACATACGATTGATCAACCCGCGTACAATTGTTATTATCATTACCGGTTATACGGACGTAAGAGTTGCTGTTGATATGGTGAAGAATGGTGCATACGATTATCTTTCGAAGCCATTGTATCCGGATGAGATCCTGAACCTGGTCCATAAAGCCTTTGCACATATGGATGCGGAAAGAGAAAGAGAATCATCTATGCCCATGCGTTCTGTGAGCAACGGACCTGAAAGAAGCAATAGTCCGCAGGAAACAGAAGATATCGGGAGTGAAGTGCTTGATAAAAGCCATAAATATGTATATGGGGAAAGTGCTGGCGCAAAGGAACTGTTACGTCAGATCAAACTGGTTGCTCCTACTGATTACAGTGTAATTATCTTTGGAGAAACGGGTACTGGTAAAGAATCGGTAGCTCACTTAATCCATCATCATAGTAAACGTCAGTCGCAACCTTTTGTTGCACTGGATTGCGGTAGCCTTTCCAAAGAACTGGCAGCAAGTGAGTTGTTTGGTCATGAGAAGGGCTCTTTTACAGGAGCGATCAACACCAAAATCGGGGCTTTTGAACAGGCACATGGTGGTACTTTGTTCCTGGATGAAGTATCCAATCTTTCTTACGACATACAGATAGCGTTACTGAGAGTTATACAGGAAAAAGTAATCCGTCGTGTAGGTAGTCTGAAAGAGATTCCTATTGATGTACGAATTATCGTGGCATCTAATGAAAAGTTGTCAGAGTCTGTACAGAAGGGAAGATTCCGTGAGGATTTATTTCATCGCTTTAACGAATTCACTATTTATATTCCACCATTGCGTGAGAGAGTGCTTGACCTTCCGTTGTTTGTAAATGCGTTTATGAGGCAGGTGGAAAGAGAACTGCAAAAGAACTGCGGAAAGATTGATAATGATGTGTGGGAATGTTTCAACAAGTACAACTGGCCAGGTAATATACGTGAGCTGAAAAACGTGATACGTCGTGCCTGTTTGCTTACACCAGAACATGAAGATATTACATTGTCGACACTACCATTGGAAATGAAAGAGTCATTCTCACAACCTTCTTATGAAGAAGATCACCAGGTGAATATGACAGGTGAATTGATTTCAATTACCAACGAGAATGATCTTAAAACGGTTGCTTTACAGGCAGAGTATAATAAGATCATTAATGTGCTGAAAGAGGTGAAGTATAATAAGACAAAAGCTGCGCAGTTATTGAACATAGACCGCAAAACATTGTACAATAAATTGCGTTTACTGAATATAAATTATTAGAACGAGATCGATATTAATGTTTTATTTACGGGGGCGCTTTATAGCGCCCCTTTTTGTTGCACGGTATGTATTTTGCATTCCTGTATATCAAACGATCTACGTCAGGCCGGCAAAAAATATCAACATAAAAAGGTAAATATATTTGAGCGGTTCTCCCTTCGACTATCATAGTATGGGGCGACGATTCTCAGGTCCTTTATTTATTTTGGATACAACCTCTTTCTGTTTTTATAAGTTTACGGGTAATACGATTGTAAATGTACTGCCGTTATCTATTTCACTTTCTACGTGTATTGTTCCTTTGTGATTCATGATTATATTCTGAGTACTGGTAAGTCCCAGCCCTGTTCCTTTAGGTTTGTTCGTAAAGAACGGATCAAACAACCGGGCTCTTGTATCTTCAGGAATACCCGGGCCATTATCCGTGATCATAATAATGGCTTTATCTTTCTGACGTTCTGTTCTGATGGTCAGTAAGCCTTTGCCCGGAGTCATTGCTTCTATTCCATTGATGATGATATTCAGCAGTGCGATCGCTATTTTTTCATCGTCCGCAGGGATCATTACATCTGGTTTCACATAATCCTTCTGCACCTTTATTTCATTCAGTTGCAGGCGGTCCTGTGCCAGTACCAATGCCTTATCTGTTAATTCATTGATACCATGAGGACGGATATTCAATTCTATCATGCGGGTAGAATGCAACAGTTCTGTGATCAGCTGATTGATGCGGGTACAATTCCGTTCAATGATATCAACGTATACCTGGCTTTCTTCCACACTTACCGGTTCGCCTTTGAACTGGCTTACGGCGAGTAATATATTGGTAAGAGGATTTCTTACTTCATGTGCGATCACGCGCGCGATACGGCCGGTGATTACAAACTTTTGTTGTTGTTGTTTCTCCAGCTCTTCGCGTTTTCTCTCTGTGATATCCTGTACCACACAGAGGAATACCTGTTCCTCTTCATCCAGTGTAACGGCGCTTACCAGTACGTCCAGCTTTTTGCCTTCTTTGG
This sequence comes from Chitinophaga oryziterrae, assembly GCF_009758125.1. GTDB lineage: Bacteria > Bacteroidota > Bacteroidia > Chitinophagales > Chitinophagaceae > Chitinophaga > Chitinophaga oryziterrae. The sequence goes on along the minus strand of NZ_WRXO01000010.1, from coordinate 141,249 downwards.
TAAGGAAGTTATATTCTGTTTGCAGACTGGAATCTTCTCCGCAGATATGATCAAAGAAGTGTTTGCTTTGTTCTTCCTGGAAAAAGAGTTGTCTGAGGTTCAGTTGTAATATTTCGTCTTTGCTGTATTGTAAAGATCTGATAGCAGACGGGTTGGCGTCTATGATATTTTTATTACAGTCTGCCAGTATAATAAGGTCGTGTGCTTTTTCGAAGACACTGAAATATTTCTTTTCTTTTTCTTCGATAATACGCAGGTGATGCGCTTCATCCAGCGCATAACGGATAGATCGTTCCAGCAGATCTGCACTGATTTCCCCTTTTACGAGGTAATCAGAGGCGCCTGCCTGCATCGCTTCTTTATCTATTGTATAATCGCCTTTACCCGTAAGCATAATTACGGGGGCGTTGAATTGTAATTGCTGGAAATGGTGGAGTATATCAATACCTGTGTAAGGGCCGAGACGGTAATCTACCAGGTAAATATCATGTTCTTTTCTATCTATTTCCTCTAATGCTTTGGAATAGGTAGGAGCCCAGTCGAGTTGATATTGTCCAGGAGAAATATCCTGTAATAATTGGCTCACCAGATAAAAGTCATCCTCATCGTCATCAATCATCAGGATGTGAACAGGTAAATCGGTCATCTCATTTATACATTTGGCAGTTCTGCAATTTCAAACCAGTATTTCCCCCATGCACGGGTAAATTCTACCAGCCCCGAATATGTGACTGGTTTGATAATAAAGTTGTTTACGCCCGGCTCGTAAGTTTTAATGACATCTTTTTCTTTCATTGACGTAGTCAGGATGATTACTGGTATGCTTTTTAGTACATGGTCAGTTTTCGGATCCTTTAACGTTTCGCACCCGTTTTTCTCAGGTATATTCAGGTCCAGCAGGATAATTTGTGGAAATGGGTGTAGCGTTTCGTCCGCATAATGCCCGCTACATTTCAGATAATGAAACAATTCTTCCCCGTTCTCCACGAAGCTAATGTGGTGCTGTGTACTGTTTTGTACTGTTTTCATCAAAAGCTGCCTTAATTAATTCTCTGTCATATGCATCATCATCAGCAATAAGGATGCTAATCTTTCAGGCAGTTTTAATTTGAGTCATTCTGCTGGGTTTGGGTGAGTGGCAAGATGACAACAAAGGCCGCTCCTTTGCCAGGGTCGCCGTAAGCCATGATCTGTCCATGATGGCTATCGACGATTTTTTTGCATATCGCAAGTCCTATACCGGTTCCGGAGTATTCACTCATACCGTGCAGGCGTTGAAAGAGTTGAAAGATCCTTTCAGCATAAACGGGGTCAAACCCTATCCCGTTATCTTCTATATATATACGGCAGAAGGTATCTTCCGCGCGGTTTTCATTTATTAGATTTTCAAGTTCTTTCCCTTTGAGTACCTGACTGGTGATATTGATGACCAGCTGACGGTCGGGATGTGCAAATTTGATAGCATTCGCCAGTATGTTCTGAAAAAGTTGGTGGAAGGATGTGGCGCTGCCTTCAATAACAGGGAGTGGCCCTGCTGTTACGGATGCGTTATGTTCCTGTAAACTTACTTCAAGGTCGCTGATTACTTCCTGTAGCAGGGTGTCCATATCTACGGGAGTAATGCTTTCAGGTGTGATGCGTCCTGCGCGGGAAAAGAGCAGCAGGTCATTGATCAGCACGCGCATCCTGGATACTGCGCTTACCATACGGTCCAGCATCTGGCTGGCTTCGGGTGGCAGTTGTTCCCCGTATTTCAATTGCAGGCGATCACTGAAGGTGGATATTTTGCGTAGAGGTTCCTGCAGATCGTGTGAGGCAACGTAGGCAAATTGCTCTAATTCCTCATTCGATTTGTTTAAAAGGAGAATGTTTTGTTGCAAATTACGCTGGTAAGATTTGAGCCTTGTTTCTATATGTAGCTGTAAACGGAATTCCCGGGTGAGAGTAATATAAGAGTAAATGCCAATAAGGATAGCTACGAGTGATGAAATGAATATTACGGGTACCCAGATGGCGGAGAAGAAATCGTAGAGTTCTGATTTCTGATGCAGGTGTGCTTCTTCTATCAACATCATGTCCTGCACTTTACGTTCTATTTTAGACATGGATTTTTCTCCCTGTTGTACGGCGGAGGTATCTTTCTGTAAAGAAGTTTTCTGTTGTTCTCCTTCCATTAATTGCCGGTATTTTTTATCCAGCAATGATTTGAGTGTATCCAGGTGTAGTTGCTGCTGAGGATTATCGGCAGTTACCCGTCGAAGGATCAGGTATTGTTCCTCTATTTTGATACTGCGTTTTTGCATACTTGGCTCCAGGAAGGAGGTATCTTTTGTGATGTTGTAACCGCGGATAGCTGATTCAGCATCTTTGAGCTGCCGGGTGATTACTTCAAGACGTTTGGATACTTCAATGGTATGATTCATCCATTTTGCATTGTCGAGTAGTTTTTTTGTTACAAGATAAGAGCATATGGATGCGGCGATTACTACAGTGCATGCTATAAAAAAGCCTAACCTTACCTTTTTCTGTACTGGAATGTGCATGTGCCTTAACTATTAGATAGAGAGTACGCATTCGAATTTACTATATTATTAATAATCAGCATGAATTATTCTTAGGTAATGTGGGGAATAGCTGATAAAGTATGCAACAATTTCTACACTGTGAAAGTGCATTAAAGTTGTGATCGCTGTATAGATTCATATAGGCATATACGTGAATAATAAATTACCGGGAGGTTGTATTGTCGCCAACTTGCAGCGGAATATATTTTATGCATTTCACTGATAGTATTCTGATTATTTCTTTGATGGAATGAACTTTGTCCTTTTTAATTACGGAAAGGCTGAAAGACACAGACAATAAACAGCAATGGTCAACGGATTTGTTTACTCACTCAAATAAGAATTTAGCCATGCAACACCATACTCATTCATCAACAGGTGATCCTGATCCTGAACCTATCGGGGTTCCGGTAAGAGAACAACCCCCTAGTCCCGGGCCGGAAATTACGCCTCCGCCTTCACCACTTGGCCCACCACCACCGGTGCCCAACGAAGTGCCGGACCATGATATCCACCGTACACCTCCTGATCCTAAAGCAGAGGACAGCGATAAAGAGGCGATGATCGCAGAACAGGGAAGATGTACAGGAAAGATCTCCGGACCTGTTAAAGAAAAAATGATTTACTAATTACATAAACTCCGAATAAAATGGCAACTAAAATTCAGGTAAAAAACGGCAAATCAGCCGCTTCCACAAAACAAAGCAGCCCGGCTGCTACTGCTAAGAAAACTGTCGTTGTTACCCGTCCTGCTTCCAGATCAAAGTCAGGCAATAAAGGACAGGAATCATCATCCAAATTCTATAAATTGTTTATGGATGAACTGAAAGATATTTACTGGGCGGAGAAAGCGCTGGTAAAAGCATTAGGTAAAATGCAAAAAGCAGCAACGTCTGAAGAACTGGTGAAAGCGATTACTGACCACCAGGAACAAACAAAAGGGCATGTTGAAAGACTGGAACAGGTATTTGAACTGCTTGGTCAGGAGCCTAAGGCAAAGAAATGTGAAGCAATGTCCGGACTGATAGCAGAAGGACAGGAAGTGGTAGATGATACTGAGGAAGATACTGCGGTAAGAGATGCCGGTATCATCATCTGTGCACAGAAGATCGAGCACTACGAAATTTCTGCCTATGGTAGTTTACGTACGCTTGCGAATGTAATGGGACATACTGATGTTGCTGATATTTTCTCACAAACGTTAACTGAAGAAAAGGATGCAGACAGTCTGCTGACACAAATAGCTGAGTCTTCTGTAAATGAAGAGGCTTCTGCTGAATAATATCATTCGTCAATAAAAACCTCGGGGCCTCTGCATGTAAAAATGCAGGAGGCCTTTTTTTTGCAAATCAGTATGTAGGTTATGGATATGCTTGCCAGAGCAATAGCTACATGTTGGGGAGAAACTACCGCAAGTAAGAGAGCGGATAACAGTGGCTTTGCGTAAAAGAACCTGGATAAAGAAACGAGGGGATTGCATGTTATATGCAATCCCCTCGCTGTAATGATTTAATTACGCAAAAAGCAACTGATCTTCTCTGTCCTCTACCGGTATTTTCTGGATAAATTCGTCAAAACCTGCCTCTTCATGCGTACTGTACATGCCGTAGGCATCCAGTACGTAGCCTATTTCTCCTTCTTTGTCTTCAATGAGGTATAATACGGACGTATCACCCGGATCAGACTCTCCTTCAAACCGATAGGTTTTAATGATCTTCAACTCATCAGGGTTGTAGATCTTTTGTTTTTCTTTATTCTGCATCCTGCCATGGTCACTCATTTTTAATTCGTGATCAAGGCCTTTCTCATGCAATTTTTCTAACACCCTGCTTAGGGTTGTCATTTCACCAGGCTTTTCCATAAACAAAGGTTTTTATGATAACGTAAAGTCCAAAAGCCATGCCATGGCATGTACTTTGAATTTAATTAAAACATTAAATCCTACTATTATGAGAGCAGTATGGTCAGGAACAATCGGGTTCGGGTTAGTGAATATCCCTGTAAAGTTGTACAGTGCGGTGCAGGATAGCAGACTGGACCTGGATATGCTTGATAAGAAAAATCATGCGCATATTAAATTTCAGCGTATAAATGAGGATACGGGGAAAGAAGTCCCCTGGGAGCAGGTTGTGAAAGGGTATTTATACAATGATGAATACATTATACTGGATGACAATGATTTTCAGGATGCCAGTCCTGAGAAGAGCAAGATCATCACCATCGAATCTTTTGTAGATGAAGCGGGAATAGATGATATCTATTTTGAAACACCGTATTATATAGAGCCGCAAAAGGCCGGTGCAAAAGCATATGAGTTGTTGTTGAAGACACTGGAGAAAACGGGGAAAGCGGGATTGGGGCGTTTTGTGTTACGCACCAGTGAACATCTTGTAGTAATACGTCCGCGTGAAAATTATTTGCTGTTGCATCAGCTACGTTTTGAACAGGAAATACGTTCACCTAAAGATCTTGTACTCCCTGCCAATTCCAAGATTGCGAAGAAAGAACTGGACATGGCGGTGCAACTGGTAGAACAGTATACCACCGATTTTGATATCACGCAGTTTAAGGATGAATATACAGCAGAGCTGATGAAAATTATTAAAGCAAAGGCGAGTGGAAAACGCCGCAGTGTGAAGAAGATGACCGTAGCGCATACAAAGAGTACTGATCTGTTCAGTCAGCTGAAAGCCAGTTTGGGCGGGAATAAAAAGCGGGCATCCTAATTGTTTTATTCCATTTATCTATTATTAACTTAAACCGGACCAGTTATGGAAACAGCTCATAGAACCGTTAATCTGGCACCCAGATATGGTATTACCATTGCCGTTATATCTATCGTATTCTCTATTATTTTTAATGTAACAAAGACTTCAGACAATCTGTGGACAGGCTACTTCGGAGCATTACTTGTGTTCCTTGGGGTATTGTTCTCCGTTATTCATTATAACAGTCAGCATCATGAAAAGACCTCAATGCTTGCACTGTTTGGCATGGGATTCCGCACAACATTATGGTCAGTCATCATCTTTTCCATGTTCTCTCTGGTATTTCACTTCTTTGAACCTGAGAGAACGGATAGCAGTAATTTCTGGATATCCCTGGTAGGAAATGTATTGTTTATACCCCTTATATTAGGCTTGCTGGCATCCTTAATTGCTGCCATGGCTTTTAAAAAGAATCAGAAAACTACAAAACCAGGGCGTTGATGCTATATCAGCCAGCCTAATATCAGGCAGGCGAGCACGATAAAGGGAGAGGGCAGCTTTGTAAACCAAAGCACAGAGAGGGTGGACAACATGATTAATATGTTGTACCAGTTGGTGGGAATAGCCATAAAAAGCATGATGGTGGCGGCCCACATAATACCTACCACGGCAGCATTGATACCTTCCAACGCACGGTAAATAATTACGTATTTCTTCAGATTATGCCATATTGGGAAGAAGAACAGTACAAGTAACAGGCTGGGTAAGAAGATGGCGATTGGCGCCAGCATACAACCCAGAAGCTGGTAGCCCGGGCCAAGATTACGCATCACCATTCCTCCTGCATAGGCAGTAATGGAGAAGGTGGGGCCAGGCATAGCCCTCATGATACCGGCACCTGTGAGCAGTTCTTCTGCGCTCATAAAGGATGATTTGGCACGGGTAACATACTGCTCCAGCATCATTGCAATGAGTATATCTCCGCCTCCGAATACAAGGCTGCCGAAACGGTAGAAGTTTTCAAACAGGTTGAAGGGACGACGGGTGATCCAGTCGTTTGTACGGGCCAGCTCGGAGAAGAATCCTGCCAGGATGAACAACAGGGCGAACAACCATATGTTGGTCCACTGGATTTTTTTAGGTTTATCAGCAATGTCCGGGATACGTTTGTCACTGAAATTTGATACAATTCCCCCCAGGATTATGAGGGCGGGGAAAGTCCAGGGTGATTTCAGGAAAAACGCTGCCAGCAGGGCAACAAGCATGATAGCGGTAGTGGCCTTACTGCGTATACTGATGCGGAAAGCCCGGATACTGCCATATACCAGGAACCCTACCGCCATAGGTTGTACGTATTTAAAGATATCGGTATTCAGCGCTTTCTGGTCGAAATACTGCAACAGGAAGCTCAATGAGCCCATCAGCAGACAGGCAGGTGAGATCCAGATCAACAGGGTAACGATGGCGAGTGGAACGCCGCCGCGCTTATAGCCAATGAGAGTGAGTGTTTGAGAAGAGGATGCCCCTGGCAGTAACTGGCAGAAGGCATTATACTCCATCAGCTCCTGTTCCGTCACATCCCTGCGTTGCTGCACGAATGTTTTCAACATCATGGCCAGGTGCCCCTGAGGGCCTCCATATGCCGTTATGCTGTGCATAAAGACTGCTTTTAGAAAAGGAATGTGGCGTAGAAACACTGATGAGAGATTATTCGGTGTCCGAATTTCAACAAAAAATTAAAGATAGCAAACTATTAAAAAAAGCAAATATACGGGCATAATACTTGTGATTGTTTTTTTTCAGGCCCACCTATGATTTACTCCAAAATTATGATATATGAAGAGACTTATGATTCTACTGCTCCTGGCTTTATCTTCTACAGCGCAGGCACAGCTATCTTTTTACAATAGCGATGCTTACTGGTCTAACCTCTGTTTACAGTCTTCCTGTATAGAATCGGCGGCGACAGATACCTGCCTGGTATTTGTGAGCAACCGTCACCTGCACCCGGACAGTCTGCGTTTTGTAGATGAATATGTGGATACGGCCGGACTTAAATATTTCTTTCTTCAGAAGAATGCGGGAAAGTGGTATGTATACCAGGCGCCAAGTTTACAGGATGCTATGCATCTGTTGCCCGAGAAAAGGGATATCGTGGTGTATGCGGAGGGAATGGGTAAGATATTCACTACCAATAATAAGTAAAGGCTCCTGTTTGATGCAGGAGCCTTTATCTTTTATTTTTTCAATCCTATTTCTCTTAATCTTTCATCCAGGTATTCACCGGCAGTAATAGGCTCATATTCGCGGGGATGTGTATCTGTGATACAGCTTTCCAGGCAATTGAGCGGCATCGCTGATCTGGGATGCAGGAAGAACGGAATGGAATAACGGCTGGTGTTCCACATTTCGCGGGGTGGATTCACTACGCGATGGGTCGTAGACTTCAACCTGTTATTCGTTAAACGCTGCAACATATCTCCCACATTTACTACGATCTGTTCCGGCAGGGATGTTACCGGCACCCAGTTATTCTGTTTATCGAGTATCTGCAAGCCATCTGCGGAAGCACCTACCAGGAAGGTAATAAGGTTGATGTCCTCATGTTGTTCTGCTCGGATGGCAGAAGCGGGTTCCTGTGTGATGGGGGGATAATGTATGGCCCTTAATATCGAATTACCATTATGTACCTGTGGGTCGAAATAATGCTCATTCAATCCCAGATATAATGCTATGGCCTGTAACAGGAAAGTACCTGACTTTTCAAAAGCCTGGTAGGCTTTGTAGAAAGTAGGGGTGAATTGCGGTATTTCCTTTACAGTAAGGTTATCCGGATATTCTGCTTTTACAGGATCATTGTCTTCTACTGTTTGTCCGAACTGGAAGAATTCTTTCAGATCAGGTGCATCGTATCCTTTGGCATGTTCTTTACCGAAGGATGTATAACCACGCTGTCCGGCCAGTTGAGGCAATTCGTACGAGCGTTTTACATCAGATGGTAATGTAAAGAACAACTGTACGTACTTGTAGAGATCAGCGATCAGTTCATCAGGAATACCGTGATTTTTTACTGCTACGAAACCTACTTCTTCGTATGCTTTTCCCAGCTCCTGCACAAAGGCATTTTTGCTGGCGGCGTCGCCTGAAGTGAAGGCGGCGAGGTCCACAACCGGAATGGAATGAGTTATTGCCATAGTAAATGTTTTACCTTACTAAGGTAGATTAAAATGAAGATTTGAGAAAGGCCTTTTCCTCTGGTGTAATATCTACCATGGCGTACCTGGAAATATCACCGATCAGCATTTCGTCCATGATATCTACTACATTTCTATAGTTAGCATCATTATCTGCTTTGATGAGGACCATGAGATCGTTTTTGCCAAAGCGCTTCAATACTTCGGTACGTTTAGCGAGAATGATATCACGGATACCATTTGTATTGGCAAAACGGGAGTTCAAGATTTTGGGCGGATGCTGTAGGTCATTACCCATGCCTGCATAGTAGCTGACTTTATCGTTGGCGCCGAGCAGGATGGTGAGAGATTTACTATCTGCGATGGCAGAAGGGTCTCCGTCATTGCGGGGCATGATAAGATCCATTGTTTTAGGTTGGGTTAAGGTAGTGGTAAGCATGAAGAAGGTGATCAACAGGAATCCAAGGTCTACCATAGGTGTCATATCTACACGGGTACTTAATTTTTTGGAACGTATGCCGCCTTTGTGGCTATTCTGTGAAGAGCCAGTGTTCATTTCAGCCATGACTGATAGTTTAAGATATGCAAGGAATAAGTGAAATGAAAGCGCTTTCAGTAGTATAGATGCAGGGGCTTGACTATTCCATAAGTGGGATTGGCAGAGATATAAAAAAAGCCCCGGAAATTTTTTCCGGGGCTTTTTTTATTTAAAATTCTGCACTTTTAGGTGTCCGTGGGAATGGAATCACATCGCGGATGTTACCCATACCTGTTACGAAGAGTACCAGTCTTTCAAAGCCAAGACCGAAGCCTGCATGAGGGCAGGCGCCAAAGCGGCGGGTATCCAGGTACCAGCTCATCTCATTTACGGGCAGGTGCATTTCTTCCATGCGGGTAACCAGTTTATCGTAGTTTTCTTCTCTTTGGGAACCACCTACAATTTCACCAATGCCAGGGAAGAGGATATCCATTGCACGTACGGTTTTCCCGTCTTCGTTCTGCTTCATATAGAACGCCTTGATAGCTTTAGGATAGTCCGTGAGGATTACCGGTTTCCTGAAATGTTTTTCTACCAGGAAGCGTTCGTGTTCGCTTTGAAGGTCTGCACCCCATTCTTCGATGATATAATTGAATTTCTTGGTTTTGTTTGGTTTACTGTTTTTCAGAATGTCGATAGCTTCTGTGTAAGTAAGGCGTTCGAATTCGTTGTTCAGCACAAACTCCAGTTTAGGAATAAGGCCCAATTCGCTGCGTTCCTGCTGAGGTTTCTGTTTATCTTCTTCTTCCAGGCGCTGGGCAAGGAATTCGAGATCTTCCCGGTTGTTTTCCAGTACATACCCTATTACGGATTTGATAAAGGCTTCAGCCAGGTTCATATTGTCTTCGAGATCATAGAAGGCCATTTCCGGCTCTATCATCCAGAATTCAGCGAGGTGGCGGGCCGTGTTGGAGTTTTCAGCGCGGAAGGTTGGTCCGAACGTATAGATATCACCAAATGCCATTGCCCCCAGTTCTCCTTCCAGTTGTCCGGAAACGGTAAGGTTAGTGGCTTTGCCGAAGAAATCTTCTTTATAATCTATTTCGCCGTTTTCTCCCAGTGGCGGATTCTTAATGTCCAGTGTGGTTACATGGAACATTTCGCCGGCGCCTTCTGCATCTGACGCAGTAATAATAGGCGTGTGCAGGTACACGAAGCCTCTTTCATTAAAGAACTTATGTACTGCGAAGGCCAGTGCATGGCGTACGCGGAAGATAGCGCCGAAGGTATTGGTGCGGAAACGCAGGTGGGCGATTTCGCGCAGATATTCCAGACTGGGGCGGTTTTTCAGCTGCAGCGGATATTTTTCCGGGTCACAATCGCCTAATATTTCAAGTTCTGCTGCTTTTACTTCCACACGTTGTCCTTTACCCAGGGAAGGGATTACGGCACCTTTCACGCTGATAGCAGCGCCGGTGGTAAGACGTTTAAGAATATCAGGTGTAATGGAATCCGGTTCCAGTACGATTTGCAGGTTATTATTAGTAGAGCCATCATTAAGGGCTATAAACTGGTTGTTACGGAAAGAACGTATCCAACCTTTTACTACTACATCATAGTTTGTGTTTTCGTCGAGCAGTATTTGCTTGACTTTCACCCTTTGGCTCATAACTGTATCAATTTTGGATTGCAAATTTAAGTGATAAGTGGGAAACTGCATAGGGATTAAAACGAGGGGAGTTGAGGAGATTGCTCAAAATGAAATGTTAAATAATAGCCGGCCGTAAATGACTGATTGGCAGGAATGTTGATGTATGTTTTGGAATGAGAACCTGAAAGATGCTATGGGAGGCTATTTTGCACTGTAGGAATTGGGGGAAAGGCTACATTGGACTAGATCAGAACTCGCCGGGGACGTGCTTTTTTTTTGGATAATAGCGAAACTTGTTTTAATCTTGCGTTACAATCTGCCTGATTAAGTTTTAATTTCCATCTTCATCAGCAGTCCTAAACTCAACATTCCCTATCAGATTTAATAACCAGATTAAATTTATTGGACTCAAAAAACAATTATTTGTAATTGGTGTATGTTGGTATGTAGTGGTACCCACCTCACAACACTTCTAAAATTTGACAACACACGATGATGTACGACATCTTACAATTGAACGACATGCTCGTTCCTGAGCTGCTTGACATTGCAGAGAAACTGGATGTGCCAAACGCCAAAAAATTGAGCAAACAGGATCTTATCTACAAAATTCTCGACAAGCAGGCAGTAATGGCCTCAGAAGGTAACCCGGCCAATGGAGAAGAAAAAAAGACACGTAAACGGAAATCAGCAAAGAATGAAGCAGAAGAAGCACCAGTAGCAGAATCCACGTCATCCGAAGAAAAACCTAAACGTGGCAGAAAACCCGCTGCCGGACTCAAAACAAAAGAACAGGAGCAGGAAGAGCAGAAGGCACAAGAGCCTAAAGCAAAGAAAAAAGACTTTGATATTGACCTGGATAGTATTCCATCTTTAACATTTGATGATGATGATGATGAGATTATTCCCCAGTTCACAGAGGATGAAATTGACGAGGATGACGAAGAAGTAATCACTTCTTTAACTTCACAGGACGAAGACGACGAAGAAGAAGACGATGATGATTTTGTGATGCCGGAACTCGAAGAGCCTGTCATAGCTGTACAGAAACAGCGTTTCCAGAAGAAAGAACCTGCCTTCAATATAGAATTTGATGGTATTATTATAAGTGAAGGCGTATTGGAAATGATGCCGGATGGTTATGGTTTCCTGCGTTCATCTGATTATAACTATTTAAGTTCCCCAGACGATATTTACGTTTCTCCTTCCCAGATCAAATTATTCGGACTTAAAACAGGTGATACTGTTAAAGGTTCCGTAAGACCTCCTAAAGAAGGCGAGAAATATTTTGCCCTGCTGAAAGTAGAAACGATCAATAACAAATCGCCTGAAGAAGTTCGCGACCGTGTTCCTTTTGATTATCTGACGCCGTTATTCCCCTTCGAGAAATTAAGATTAACAACTACTTCGAATAACTACTCTACCCGTATCATGGACATGTTTACCCCTATAGGTAAAGGCCAGCGCGGATTGATCGTAGCACAGCCAAAGGTTGGTAAAACCATGCTGCTGAAAGAAGTTGCGAATGCTATCGCTACTAACCACCCGGAAGTTTATCTGATGGTAGTACTGATAGATGAACGTCCTGAAGAGGTGACCGATATGGAACGTAGTGTAAAGGCAGAAGTAATTGCTTCTACTTTTGACGAACCTGCGGAAAAACACGTGAAAGTATCTGCTATCGCTTTGCAGAAAGCAAAACGCCTGGTAGAATGTGGACATGATGTAGTGATCCTGCTGGATTCCATTACGCGTCTTGCCCGCGCACACAATACCGTTGCACCTGCATCCGGTAAAGTATTGAGCGGTGGTGTGGAAGCAAACGCGATGCAGAAGCCAAAACAGTTCTTTGGTGCTGCCCGTAAAATCGAGAACGGTGGTTCCCTGACAATACTGGCTACAGCATTGATTGATACCGGTTCTAAAATGGATGAAGTTATCTTTGAAGAATTCAAGGGTACTGGTAACATGGAATTGCAGCTTGACCGTAAACTGGCCAACAGACGTGTATTCCCTGCTATCGATGTATCGGCATCATCTACCCGTCGTGATGACCTGCTGCTTGAAAAAGATATCCTGAAACGTTTACATATCCTCCGCAATCACCTGGCAGATATGAACACGGAAGAATCCATGCACTTCATGTTACAGCACATGAGAGGCACAAAGAATAATGAAGAATTCCTTATTTCAATGAATGGATAAAGAGATAAAAAAACCGGCGATATTCGCCGGTTTTTTATTTGTATTGTTTCCAATAGCCAATTAAATCTTTCTTCCTTCTCTCTGCTATTTCCAGCTTCTCCCCGTTTTTTAATGACAATTTGTTTGTATTTGGATTAATCTGACTGATCTGCGACAACTGTACCATCTGATAGTTATTCACCTGGTAAAAGCGTAATGTGCTGAACAGGTCCGCATAATAGCGGAAGGACCTTTCTGTTTGAAACTGCTGTCCGTCAAGTAAGTGAAAGGTGCATTTCTCTGCGCCGGCTTCCAGGTGAGTTATTTCATTTACGGCAATAGTACTGTCTTGTCCATTAGCCAGCGGCACCAGGATATTCAGCGAAATACTGCGTCCGCTGATGAAATTGTTCAGTAGTACTTTATAACGGTCTTTGCTTGCCTGTGTGATGATCCGCTTCTTAATTGTATGTACGGCAGCTGTCAGGCTTTCCCTGTCTATGGGTTTGAGTATGATTTCCACTTCACTGAAACGGATGGTATGCAGGAACTTCTTTTCGAAGGCGGTCACAAATACGGCTTCGAAAGGCGTTTCTTCCTGTGTGCCCATCAGTACGTCAAAGCCGGTGCCATCGGGCATTTCAAGATCGAGGAACACTAATTGCGGCTGATGCTGCTTAATGGTAGCGATGCCATCTGCACAGTCGCATGCGGTAGCCGCAATCTCTACTTCCGGGCAATACTTCTCCAGCATCAGGGCAATGATATCCCTGCTATTGCGTTCATCATCTATAATAACGGCCTTTATCATATTATATAAAGTGGGTAGTGTTGGCCTTTAAAGTTGGGGGATAAGAATCCTCACAATAGTACCACTTTCCCCAATATTATTTTCTGATTTATCAATGATGTCTATGTGAATTCCGGTATTATACATTTTATTGAGCAGCTCAGCCCTGTTAGAGCTGATTTCCATACCTGAAGACTGGTGATGTTTGGGCAGGGTTCGCATTGTTTTGGAGCGGGTAATCCCTATCCCGTTATCGTCTACCAGGCATTCCAGCATGTCAGATTCTATCTGGTTGAACTGGATGAACAGTTTACCAATAGGATGATCGCTGTTGGTCATGCCGTATTTTACTGCATTTTCCACATAAGGCTGCAACAGCATGGCCGGAATTTCCAGTTCGGCGGTAGCAATAGCCGGATCTACAATGATCTCGTATTCCATTTTATTCTCGAAACGCATCTTTTCAAGCCCCAAATAGGTACTGAGGTATGCAATTTCATCTGATAATGAAATGAAGTTGCGGCGGGAGAAGTCCAGTGTTTTACGGATCAGGTAAGAGAAATCGGATAAATATTTCTGTGCATATTCATAATCGCGCTGCATAACAAACAGCTGGATAGAATTAAGACAATTAAAGATAAAGTGAGGATTGATCTGCGCGCGGATGGCTTTCAGCTCTATCTCTGTCAGTTTTTTGTCGTATTCTGTTTCCAGCTGGATTTTACGTTGTTCGTCCAGCTCCTGTTTTTTTCGCAGGATTTCCGTGGTCTGTTCTTTCACGAGTTCTTCGAGTTGCTCGTTTAGTGTGTGTTGCAGCTCTTTGTTCCGGTTCAGTTGTTTGATCAGGAGTTCCTGGGTGCGGGTCCTTTCGTGGTGTACCAGTTTATTGCGGTAGCTGAGTCCTGCCAGGAAGAACATGGATTGCAGCAATACGCCCAGGATGATAAGCAGAGAAGGTGCAGAGATTTCTCCCAGTGCACTGATGAGACCCAGAGGGCGGATCAGCATGAGGAAGGAACCAAAGCAGGCCATGTAGAAACAGAGGGAGCCGAAGAGGAAAAAGCGTACCAGCGGATGATGGCGGGAACGCTTTGCAAGTGCGGCAAATACAGCCAGCAGAGGGAGCAGGGTAGCGAGGTATACATAACTGTAAATCATGCCGGGCACCTGATATTGTTCACGTGCGATGCAATAAAAGCAAATAATAATAATGCCGCCGATGAAGGCTGCTACCGTAGTAAAAAGCTTGTCCATGAAGGGATAGCGTTCCTGTAGGTTGAGGAAAGCGTTACCAAAGGACAGGTACATGAGGTAAAAGCAGAACAATAATGCCGGGATGTCCCAGTAATATTTGAGCATGGGCCAGTGGTAGAATATAGACAGCTGGTATGGTTTACTTTCCAGCCGGAGTGCAAAGAACAGGATTAACCCCAGCATATAAGCCGCAAAATACAGGTAGGAACGGTCTGGCAGCTGTATGTAGTTGATAATGGCAATGCAGAGGCATACCAGTAACATACCGAGTAGTACCTGGATAAGTACGGTCTCTTTGCGGTAATATTCCAGTTGTCTGTTGCGGAACTGCCCGTATTGCAATGCGTTGTATAATACGGGCATCAGTGGATTTTCGTTATAGTATTTGTTGGTGATGTGCAGGAGAAAGCTGCGGGATTGCCCTGGGGGAACAATTACTTTAAACCCGTAGTGCTCCCATCTTTCCACGTTTGCATTATCCTGCATCAGACCGGTGGTCATGAGCAGGTGGTAATTACCGGAGTAATCCTGTGCGTACCAGTACATATAATCATGCCATCCTGCAAAGAGGGTGAGCACGGAATCTTTTGTACCTGTATTCCGGACATGCAGCTTCAGCCAGCAATTGTGTACTTTTCCGCTGTTCTTTTTCTGCTCGTGGAAAAGTTGATCGTTGCGTGTAAATGATGATGATAATACCTGTTGTAGTGTTAGCTGTCCCCCATTGTCCTCAAGGCTTGATAAATAGGGCCTCAAGTCAATACGGGAAGGCAGATTTCCGAAATCTGCCTTCAATGTATCTTTTGTCGGCATCCCCCCAAAAACATCAATGGAGTAACAAAACAACAGTAATAGTATGTGGATACGAATCACTGTTTATGAATAAAATTTTATAACAAACTATCTATCGCTTTTGCCAGTTTATGGTCTTTTTCAGTGACCACACTGCCGGCTTCATGTGTATTCAAATATATTTCTACCTTATTGTAAACGTTGACCCAGTAAGGATGATGGTCCATTTTTTCTGCTACCATTGCGACTTTCGTCATAAATCCGAATGCATCTTTAAAATCAATAAACTCGAAAGCACGGTACAATTGGTTGTTTTTTTCCTGCCACATAACAAAAGAATTTATACATGAAACAATAGTTACTGTTCATGGGTGTGATTCGGTGAGGAAGATCCGGCATGGTGCCGGGTTTTAGAAGATGAGGTTCATCTTATTTTTAATATCTCTGATGTCTAATAAAGATACTAATTGTACAAGCTCTACACGGCGCAATTGATCTATTAATTTTTTCACGTCCTGTTGCTGATAGTAGTCACCTTTAATGAGCCAGAGATAATCGATATTCTTTAGCTCGGGGAGCAGGAATTCCGCTTTACAATGATTATTATAAAAGTAGTGTGATACTGATTTTGTAGGCTCTTCGTAGTCAAATACACTGAAATAGAAGGCCCTCTGATGTTTGGACAAGTTTATTTCCAGTGAGTTGTTGACCCGGAAATTATAATGCATATGGTTGTTTATCTGCCAGCAAAGCTGATAGTCGCGCGCTGAGGAAACGATACCTATGAGAAATGTAGACTCAAAGAAATCTTCCAGCAACTGATCCTGATCCAGCTTTAATTTGAGTACTGACATATTATTTGGTGGTTTTAGTTCGTGCAATGGCCGGTAGCCAAAGTACGTCTTTAAAATTTAATATTTTATCATCCTTTGCTGATATCTTCCGCTCCGGCATTTCCTGCATAAGGGCAGGAGTGGGAAAAAGATGAATTATGACTATTCTTCGTTTTGCCTTCTTCGGGCAAGGAGTGCTTCTTTTTTGGGAGATGTGACGTTTTCATATGCGTATGGACAATGTTTACAGCCATTTCCACAACAATGTCCACGTTTGATGTGAAATACTTCTGTCAGGACCACATATCCCTGTTCGTTATAATAGAAATCAATCCCCTCCACCAACGGTTGCTTCATCTGACGGCAGTTTTATGGTACGCCAGTCCAGCGGTTCAGCTGGCAATGCAAATTTAAGGAACCTGATGGTACGACCATCTTCCAGATGCATGCCTTCATAATAGGTCTTTATCTGTAAGAGAGGTGGTACTTCGGGGAGCGCATATACATCCGGGATATCTTCTATGAGGGTGCATCCGGCTGCAGCGATGACTTCCTGGGTGAACTGGTAGAGTTCAGGAGAGTCTGTTTTAAGATTGATAGTTCCTCCGGTTGCCAGTAAAGGCTGGTATAACTGAAGGAATTTCGGGTGTGTGAGCCTTTTTTTTGCTTTGGAGTTGCGCAGGAATGGGTCCGGAAAGGTGATCCAGATCTCTGCAATTTCTCCGGGAGCAAAATAATTGTTGAGTTTATCTATCTGTGTGCGGAGAAAAGCCGCGTTATTGATGGATTCGTCGAGGGCTGTTTTGGCGCCGCGCCAGATACGGTTCCCTTTAAGGTCTACGCCGAGGAAATTCCTTCCGGGGTATCTGCGGGCGAGTGCTACAGTGTAATCTCCTTTACCACAGGCCAGTTCGAGGGTAAGCGGGTGGTTGTTTTTGTAGAATGCAGACCATTGTCCCGGCATGTTTTCCGGGTAGATGAGTACATTCGGGAATGTTTCGATTTCTGCGAAACGTATTAATTTTTTGTGTCCCATTGGCGCAAAAGTAATTATTTCGGATTATTCTTTTTGCCGGGGTTAAAACAAAACGGCCTGTAAGTTACTCACTTACAGGCCGTTTATTAAGCTGTAGGGGAAGGGGTCGAACCTTCACGAGGCAGTTAGCCGCAGCACAAATAAGATTAGTGGTCAACCCATTACGCTGTGTTTATCCTGTGATCCCCACCCTCGAGACAAGAGGGCATGTCTGCCAGTTCCATCACCCCACAATTTTAAAGAGCTTGTTATTCTTTGTGCAAAAACGCTGTTTTGAATAACTATTATGATGCAAATCTAAAGACATAACTATTTTCTTGCAAATTTTTCAAGAAAAATTTTTGAAATTTCGAAATTTTTCAAATATTTGCATGTAGTTTTAATACATTCAAAAACAAATTGTAAAAATGAGCCACAATTTGAATATTGACAAACTAGATTTGCAGATCATCAGTGAAATGATGCATAATGCAGAAATCTCCTACGCTGACCTCGGGAAGAAACTTTTCGTTTCCGGTGGTACTATCCACGTTAGAATGAAGAAGCTACAAGAGCTGGGTATCGTTAAAGGTACAAAATTACATGTAGATTTAAAAATGATCGGCTACGATGTAATTGCCTTTATTGGTATTTATCTTGAAAAAAGCTCTATGTACGACACTGTGGCTAAAGAACTGCGTAAAATACCGGAGATGGTCCGGCTTAACTATACAACGGGCAGCTATAGTATGTTTGCCGAGATTATTTGTAAGGATATAACCCAGTTGAGGAGGATCCTGCATGATGAGTTGCAAAAAATAAAAGGTATTGAAAGAACCGAGACCCTGATATCCCTGGAAGAAAGTTTCTACAGAACGATTAACGTTGTGGAATAAGGTTATCTATCTTCGGTCTGCTTATAGTATTCCTGCAATGCAGGGAATGCTATAAGCAGGCAATTCATTAATTTACTTTATGGTTACAACAGAAATTGCCGATAAAATAAAGCGGCTGGAAGAAAAGTATGCCGCTATGGGCCAGGATATGTCTTCATACCTGGACGGGCTTATATATGCGGATTTCCTTACTTATTGGGATTATATCCAACTGGATGTATTACTAAACCTGCAGCATCCCCGTACGCCTATACCTGATGAGAATATTTTCATTATTTATCATCAGATCACAGAATTGTATTTCAAACTGAGTTTACAGGCAATAGAGCAAATCTGCACTGCTCCTGTATTAACGGTTGATATTTTCAGAACGCAGATAAAAAGGATCAATAACTATTTCCGTAACCTGATCAACTCTTTTGAGATCATGGTAGATGGGATGGATAAAGATCAGTTCCTGCAGTTCCGTATGGCATTGCTGCCTGCAAGCGGCTTTCAGAGCGGACAATTCCGTAAGATAGAGATTTGTTCCACTGAGCTGGTGAACCTGGTATATGAGCCACAGCGGGAAACATTGAGAAGCGCTGAAACCGCCACAATACTTGAAAACATCTATTGGCGCAGCGGAGCCACTGAACTGGCAACAGGCAAGAAAACGTTAACACTCCGCCAGTTTGAGCTTAAATATATGGATGAGTTCCTGTTACTGGCTACCCGTTATAAGGCTTACAATATGCAGGCCCGCTATAAGCAACTGAAGGCGGAAGAGCAGGCAGAACTGATACCATTGCTGAAGGAGTATGATCTGAATATTAATGTGAGATGGCCACTGATGCATTATAAGTCGGCCGTAAGGTACCTGAACCGGAAACCGGAAGACATTGCCGCTACAGGGGGGACCAACTGGCAGCAGTATCTTCCTCCAAAGCATAAACGTATCGTGTTCTTCCCGGAAGTATGGACAGAAGAAGAGATGAACAACTGGGGCAAAATAGCTTTTGAGTAAAGTATTGTAAACAAGGCTGTAAAGTTTTGTGAAAACTGCTTTAGCGGGGGTTTATCTATTCATATAATTAAACTATTTTTCATAAGTTTGCATAGAATGGTTGCTTTCACATATTAAGACTTACCCTAAGTACAATAATTGTCCTTCTTTAGCTGTTTTTCATTTGTGAAATGCGAGAGCATGACTTACCTTTCAAAATTACATTAAATATTATTTTTTAAATTGCGATATGGAATACAATACCACCCGTAACCATCTGATAATGAAGGAGTATGGAAGAAATATCCAGAAGATGATCGAATATGTGCTGAATATTGAGGATAGGGATATTCGCCAGGGTAATGCTATGTCCCTGATAGAGCTGATGGGTACGTTAAACCCTCATCTGCGCAATGTAGAGGACTTCAGGCATAAATTATGGGATCATCTTTTTTTAATATCCGACTTTAAACTGGATGTGGACTCTCCGTATCCTATTCCTACACGTGAAACCTTAAGGGCAAAGCCGGATAAGCTGCCTTACCCTAAGAAATACCCACGTAACCGTCACTTTGGAAAGAACCTGGAAATGGTCATTGACAAAGCGATCAGTGAAACAAATCCTGAAAAGAAAGAAGGATTTACCCAGTGTGTGGGTAATTACATGAAACTGGCCTATAGTAACTGGCACAAAGAAAGTGTGCATGATGATGCTATTAAGACCGAACTGAGTACTATTACCAATGGACAACTGGAATACCACCCCGGATATTCCAAACCAGTCGTAGAGGTTGCTGGACCTAACTACAATACCAACAGCGAATACCAGCGCCTTGCCGGAGCTGCTGCCAATGCCAGCAGTCCTAACAAACGCAAGAGCTTCCAGCAGAACAAGTTCAAAAGCAACAGCGGCAAGAGTAATAGCAATAAGCACAGTAACAACAATAACAACAAATACAATAAAAACAGGAACAAGTGAGTAGTGCTTTTGAAGTAAGAGGAGGCAACCGCCTTAAGGGGGAAATTGTGCCCCAGGGAGCCAAAAACGAAGCTTTACAGATTATCAGCGCCGTTTTACTGACCGCCGAAAAAGTGACCATCAGCAATATCCCGGATATTGTGGATGTAAACCTGCTGATAGAATTGCTGGGCGATATGGGCGTGAAGATAAACAGGACCAGCCGTGATACCTGTGAGTTTCAGGCCGATCAGATTGACCTTCCTTATATAGAAAGCGCAGACTTTAAGAAGAAATCAGGCCGTTTAAGAGGCTCTGTGATGATAGCCGGCCCATTGCTGGCGCGTTTTGGAAAGGCATACATTCCAAAGCCAGGTGGGGACAAGATAGGCCGTCGCCGGCTGGATACCCATATTATCGGTTTCGAGAAACTGGGTGTACAGTTCGTATATGATACAGATGATAATTACTTCCGACTGGAAACAAGCGGGCTGAAAGGAGCTTACATGCTGCTGGATGAACCGTCTGTAACTGGTACAGCCAATATTGTAATGGCGGCAGTGATGGCGGAAGGAATTACAACAATATACAATGCCGCCTGCGAACCATACCTGCAACAGCTTTGTAAGATGCTGATCAGTATGGGTGCAAAAATTAACGGGGTTGGATCGAACCTGTTAACTATTGAAGGCGTTAGTTCTTTACGCGGATGCAGTCATACCATGCTGCCTGATATGATCGAAATAGGATCTTTCATCGGGCTGGCAGCAATGACGCAGAGTGAGATCACCATTAAGAATGCAGGCGTGGAGCATCTGGGGATTATTCCTGAGAAGTTCCGTCAGCTGGGTATCCGCTTGGAGATCAGGGGAAATGATATTTATATTCCTTCCCAGGATTTTTATGAGATCCAGACATTCCTGGATGGCTCTATCTTAACTATTTCCGATCATCCCTGGCCTGGTTTTACACCGGACCTGCTGAGTATAGTACTGGTGGTCGCCACACAGGCAAGGGGAAGTGTAATGATCCATCAGAAGATGTTTGAAAGCCGTTTGTTCTTTGTGGACAAGCTGATTGATATGGGTGCGCAGATCGTATTATGCGATCCTCACCGTGCAGTTGTAATAGGAATGGACCGTCAGCATTCTTTACGTGGTATCACCATGTCTTCGCCTGATATACGTGCGGGAGTGTCGTTGCTGATAGCGGCATTGAGTGCGGATGGCAAGAGTACTATTCAGAATATTGAACAGATTGACCGTGGTTACCAGTACATCGACGAACGGTTGAGAAAACTGGGAGCGGATATAAAAAGAGTATAGTTTAGTTTAATAGCCGCAGGCTACGGGCTGAAGGAAGGATATTTAGTGACTTTCCCGGTTAGTAGCCTGCCACTATTTTAAGTATGAATAAGATCATCATTATTACAGCTCCATCCGGAGCAGGTAAGACCACTATCGTAAAAAAGTTGCTGGCAGCAATGCCTCAACTGGCTTTTTCTATTTCAGCCACTACCCGTGCAGCCAGGGAAACAGAGGTGGATGGACAAGATTATTACTTTCTTACCCCGGAAGATTTTCACAATAAGATAGAAGCGCATGCTTTTGCCGAATACGAAATGGTGTATGCCGGTAAGTATTACGGCACCCTGAAAGCTGAGTTACAGCGGATCTGGAATAATCTCCAGGTACCAATGGTCGATATTGACGTAAAGGGCGCTTTATCTATCAAAGAGAAATATCATGATTCTACATTAACGATTTTCATTGCCCCCCCTACATTAGATGCTTTACGCGTACGCCTCAGTGAACGTGGAACAGAAACACAGGCTTCCCTGGAAGAACGTTTGGGGAAAGCCCGATATGAACTGTCTTTTGCCCACGAGTTTGACGAGATAGTTGTGAATGATGAACTTGAAAGGGCATACGCGGAAGTGAAAGCATTGGTGCAGGCCTTTCTGCAAAACACATAATGGTTCGGTTCAATCTTTGCATAAGGTTGTCGGAACTTATTGTGTGGATTTGAAATTCCTTACTTTTGTCATTTATTTATGGATACTTATACACTCGTTATCCTTGCTATACTGGTATTACTGGCTGGTTTTTTCGCTGGCCTTGAGACGGCTTTCGCCAATGTGAATAAGTTAAGCATCGAATTGAAAAAGAAACAGGGCCGTGCCACAGGTAAAATACTGGCCAGTTTCAATGATAACCCTTCCCGTTTCCTGGCGACCAGTCTTTTGGGTCTTACCAGCGTAATAGTGATCTATGGGATCCTGTTTGTGGGCTTTTTTCAGCCTATGTGGAACAAGGTATTATCTCCCCAGGAAAACACCAGTTATCAGCCTCTTTTGCTGTTAATGGAAGTATTGCTGGCAACATTGATCCTCCTTTCTTTCGGATTTTTTATACCCCGCGCTATATTCCGCTCCCGTCCGGAAGCACTACTCAGTTTCTTTGCATTACCGATTTCTGCGATCTCGAAGCCGTTGTTTGTGGTAGGTAGTTTACTGGTATCGGTGTCTGAATGGATATTGAAATACCTGTTTAATGTACGGATCATAGAGAGTGCGACCTCTTTCCCAAGAGTGGATGTGGAACATTTTATACGGCAGTCTCAACAGCATGCAACAGAGAACCAGGAGCTGAATACAGAACTTTTTGAGAATGCGTTATCACTGGCGCATGTGAAAATAAGAGGATGTCTGATTCCCAGGAAAGAAATTGAAGCATTGGAAATTCAGAGCCCTATTGCGATGGCACAGCGTAAGTTTATGGAAACAAAGCTGTCTAAGATCATCGTATATGAAAATACAATAGATAATATACTGGGATATATTCACCAGCTGGACATGTTTAAGAGCCCGGCAGATATGCAGGTAATTTTACATCCGATACTGGTGGTGCCTGAAACAATGAGTGCGATAGATCTGTTGAGTAAGTTTAATAAAGAAAGAAAGAGTATTGCCTGGGTAGTGGATGAATTTGGGGGAACAGCGGGTATTGTAACAATAGAAGACGTATTGGAAGAAATATTCGGAGAGATCAAGGACGAGCATGATGTGGAAGAGTTTGTAGAGAAGCAGATCGCAGAGAAGGAATATATCTTCTCAGGCAGGCTGGAGCTGGATTATCTGAATGAGAAATACGGTTTTGACTTTCCTGAGGACGAGAGTGAAACACTTTCCGGGTATATAATAAATCATCATGAGACGATTCCAAGGTTAAAAGAGCGTATAATTATCGACGATTACGAGTTTGATGTATTGAATGTAACGGAGACAAGGATCGAAATGGTGAAGATGAAAGTGCTTGGATAAGTAATAAACAGAGAATTTGACGTTTTAAGTCGTAGAAGCCTGCATTTTATTTGCTTAGATCTCAATTATTTAGGAGAACTTACTAAATCCTGTAAAAGAAAAGAAATCAATTGTTGATATTGTTAAGTTTTTTTTAATATATTTGCAGTGTTGAAAAAGCATCCAACTGCTAAAACGATTTAAAAAAAGTAGTAGGGAATTAACACGAATTTTATACATTTGCTATAGTTAATGTAACACAATGATTTGATTTTTGTTAAAAGGATGTAAAAAAAATTGTTACAACATTGATAATAACATATTTCTTTCTATTTTTGTGATAGAAAATTTAAAGTAACCAGAAACACAAACTATTTTGAAAGCTTGCCATCAATCGGATAGCTAGTGAATCTGGAAACAAAGACATTCTCGAATTCAACTTTTTTGGGGTTAACAAACAATGGATGAAAGGCCGGCTCTTGATTCTTCTCGGGCTGGCTCTTTTTTTGTACATACCTCAACTGCTAAATCGTTTAATAACCCACAATCTCTTCTCTCTTTTTCCCGTATCTGTTTTACACGAAGGAATCTCCGTCTATTCTTTAAATTCCATTAAACTTTACACTTATCCGATTGTTCACTGCATTTTATTGTATGCATCCGCTATATTTGTGATCCTTATTAAACTCAGCCCGACTATCAGATATGTTCAAGAAACTTTTTGCAAATAACGGAGAGAAAGCGGAGATGTCTTTCTTTGACCACCTGGAAGACCTGCGCTGGCATATAGTTCGCTCGTTTGTCGCTATTGTTGTATTTAGCACTGTAGGGTTTATCTACACACAGGAAATACTGGATAATGTAGTCTTCGGGCCTACCAACAGAACTTTCCCTTCTTATGTGTTATTATGCAAGATCAGTCAACTGGTAGGCATGGGAGATAAATTGTGTATTACGCCTGTTGTTTTTAATTTCCAGAACCACCAGATGATAGGGCAGGTAATGTTACAGTTCAAGCTGGCATTTATCTTTGGACTGGTTGTAGCATTCCCTTATATTTTCTGGGAATTCTGGCGTTTTATAAAACCGGCATTGAAAGACAGGGAGTTGAGAGGAGCACGTGGCGTTATATTCTGGGTGTCTTTCCAGTTTTTTTTGGGGATAGGCTTCAGTTATTTTCTGATGGTGCCCTTTACCATCAACTTCCTGGCAGGTTATACTGTTACAACTAAAGTGGTTAATCAGTTCTTCATTGATGATTATTTCGATTTATTGTCGCAGATAGTACTTGGTATGGGTATTCTGTTTGAATTGCCGGTCCTGATATTCTTCCTGACCAAGATCGGTTTTGTTACACCTACCTTCCTGCGTACTTACCGTCGCCACGCAATCGTTGTTATACTGGTACTGGCTGCTGTTGTTACACCGCCTGATGTGGTGGACCAGATGATCGTATTTACACCGTTATATGCGCTGTATGAGATCAGTATCTATGTATCCAAGAGAGCATTGAAGGGCATGGAGGATAAAGAAAATGAACCGGAAGTAGAAGAATGGTCCTAACTTCATGTTTTTAAATTTAATGTTATGTCACAGGCATTATTCAATCTTACCCTGCCGGTAGCTATCGGCTCTGATCATGCAGGGTTTGAATATAAAGAAGAGATCATTTCCTACCTGGAAAGCAAAGGTCTGAAGGTAAAAGATGTAGGAGCTTTTTCTAAAGACTCTGCAGATTACCCGGATTTTGCCCATCCGGTAGCCACACTGGTGGAAAGGGAACAAGCTGCTTTTGGTATCCTGGTATGTGGAAGTGGCAATGGGGTAGCTATTACTGCGAATAAACACCAGGGTATACGTGCCGCAATCTGCTGGGGTGAGGAGCTGGCCAGGCTGGCCCGTTCACACAACAACGCAAATGTGCTGTGTGTACCTGCACGTTTTGTAGATGGTAATGTAACAAAACAGATGGTAGATGTATTTATCGACACGCCTTTTGAGGGAGGACGTCATGAGAACAGGGTGAGGAAGATTGCCTGTTTATAAAAATGAAACTTTACATAGCAAGAGCTGATTGCCGGAATATATCTGACAATCAGCTTTTTAGTTTAGATGTTGTCACTAGCTTTTTTTGGTGAATACAATCCAATTTGTTAAATTGTGTTAAGAGTCATTAAGTCGGATATATATGTTGTCTGTGAATGGCATGTTTAAGTATAGGATATTTTCTTAAAGTAAGAACCATATTACAATCTGAGCGAGTCATTACAGACTGGTACATACCCCCAATCATTGAGTAACCATAAAATCTACAACAATGGAAATACCTTCTACAATTGTATGTTTGAAATTCGAGGATTTGAATAATGAGAATGATTATATAACGTGATGTTGATGCATTGAATTCGTATATGTGTTGTATCCCATACTGATAGCGGTTGTTTCATAAGTGCTGTTCTTTTTCGTGCACCCTTTTGAATGTTTTAATACCCTAGCATATGTCAGTCACATCATCATTTTCGGCAATCAATAATTGTTTCCCTTAAAAGTCTGGTTTATCAGCTGAAGCATGATTTTTTTTCAGATGCTTAAACTTTGTTCGTTATGTCATCCACAGAATTCAATACACTATTACTGGGAAATGCTGATTTCCTGAGACCTTACGCTGTTACGCTTACAAAGGACACTGAATCAGCCAAGGACCTCTACCAGGAAACACTTTTCCGTGCACTGGCCAACCGCGACAAATACCTGGCCGGTACCAACATCCGCGCATGGCTGTATACCATCATGCGTAATATCTTTATCAATAACTACAGGCGTGGTAACCGGCAGTTCCGTTTGCTGGATAATTCCGCGGGAGAATTCCTGTTGCATCAGCAACAACCTGTTATTGGAAATGGGGCAGAAACGAATCTGCGCATTAAAGATGTTCACATGGCAGTATATAACCTGCCTGTAATATTTAAACAGCCTTTCATGCTTTATTTTGAAGGTTATAAATACTTCGAAATAGCCGCTATGCTCAATGAGCCGCTGGGTACGGTGAAGAGCCGCATCCATTTTGCCCGTAAGATGCTGAAATCACGGATTGCAAGATATTGACCGATCTTTTGTATTTTTACGCCTTCCCAATTTAGTTTTTTATTCCACCAGTTCCTGGTGGAGGTCAGGAATTTTAATTATAATAATGAAGGCAAATTATTTAGATGAATTGAATGAGCGGCAACGCGAAGCGGTAGAGCATATTAAAGGTCCGCTGATGATTGTTGCTGGTGCAGGTTCCGGTAAAACGAAAGTGCTGACAATGAGAATTGCACACTTGTTACGTAATGGTGTGGATGCGTTTAATATACTATCACTAACGTTTACTAATAAGGCTGCCCGTGAAATGAAGGAACGTGTGGAAAAGATCCTTGGAGGATCGGAAGCCCGCAACTTATACATAGGTACCTTTCACTCCGTATTTGCCCGCCTGCTGAGAGCAGAAGCACATCGTCTCGGTTACCCAAACGACTTCACCATCTATGATTCTGATGATGCCAAAAGTGTATTGAGAACAATCATCAATGAACAGAATCTCGATGATAAACATTACAAACCTAACTTAGTATACAACCGTATTTCTGCTGCCAAAAACAGCCTGATGGGGCCTGAAGAATACCAGGTAGACTACGGTGTACAACAGGAAGACATGCGTGCAAACAGACCTATGGTAGGTAAACTGTACGACATGTACGCCAAACGTTGTTTCAAGAATGGCGCTATGGACTTTGATGACCTGCTGTACAAAATGTACATTTTGCTGAAAGGCTTTCCTGAAGTATTACACAAATACCAGCACAAGTTTAAATACATAATGATCGACGAGTACCAGGATACGAACCCTGCACAGTACGAGATCATTAAGTTATTAGGTGCTGCGCATGAAAATATCTGCGTGGTGGGAGATGATGCACAAAGTATCTACTCCTTCCGTGGTGCTACCATCGAAAATATCCTGCAGTTTGAAAAGGATTATGATGATGCAAAAGTGGTGAAGCTGGAACAGAACTACAGAAGTACAAAGTCTATCCTTAACGTGGCCAATGAAGTAATCGGCAACAACAAAGGACAGATAGAAAAGAACCTGTGGACCGATAACAGTGAAGGTGAAAAGATCAAACTCGTGCGTACCATGACGGACAACGAGGAAGGTAAATTCGTAGCAGAAACTATTGCAGAGCAACGCCTGCGCAATCATTATGCTAACAAGGATTTTGCTATCCTTTACCGTACAAATGCACAGAGCCGTTCTTTTGAGGAAAGCCTTCGTAAAAAAGCTATTCCTTACCGCATCTTTGGTGGTACCTCTTTTTATCAGCGTAAGGAAATCAAGGACTTTGTAGCATATCTGCGTATCACCATGAATACACAGGATGAAGAAAGTCTGAAACGTATTATCAATTATCCTGTTCGCGGTATTGGTAAAACAACGATAGAAAAAGTGGTGGTGTTAGCAAATGATCATAACATTACCATGTGGCAGGTACTGGAAAGAGCCCGTGAGTTCGGTTTTAAAGCAGGTACACTGGAAGCGATAGAAAATTTTGTGGTAATGATCAGCAGCTTCCATGCCATGCTGGGCAAACACAATGCTTATGATATTGCGCTGCAGGTAGGTAAATCTACCAACCTGGTAAAGGAATTATTCAATGACAAAACTACAGAAGGGTTGGCCCGGTATGAGAATATACAGGAGCTGCTGAACTCAATAAAGGAGTTTACCGAAACACCTACTGAAGATGGGGAACTGCTGGAGAAAACATTAGGTACCTACCTGCAACAGATTACCCTGCTTACCGATGCTGATAAGGGTAGTGAAGAGAATAGCGATGTAGTATGCCTGATGACCATCCACGCTGCGAAAGGACTGGAATTTCCGGTAGTATTTACGGTGGGGCTGGAAGAAAGTTTATTCCCAAGTGGCATGTCTATCAATTCCAGGGAGGAACTGGAAGAGGAACGCCGGTTGTTTTATGTGGCCATTACCCGTGCTAAAGCACGTTTGTGGCTAACATATGCCAACAGCCGTTATCGCTTTGGACAGCTGGTGAATAATGAGTCCAGCCGTTTCCTGGAAGAAATGCCTGAGAAATATATAGACCGTAGTTATGCTGGTGGAGGATCTGTAAGGAACTCCCCTGGTAGTGGGTTATGGGGCAACAGCAGCGCTGGTGGTGGTGGAAATATGTTCGACAAGATGCAGAAGAAAGCGCCTGCACAGGCAGCGTCTCCGCGTCCTATGCCGAAACCGGCAGGAACAGCAGGAGCTGCCAGTACACATGTGCCTTCGCCGAACTTTACACCGGATGATCCGGCATTGATGGAAGCGGGGATGGAAGTGGAGCATCAGAAGTTTGGGTTTGGTACCATCCTGCAAATGGAAGGGGCTCCCAATAACCGCATTGCCAATGTGGTATTCCCCAAAGGCGGCGGTGAAAAGAAGATCATGCTGAATTATGCCCGTTTAATGATCGTAAAAAAATAATTAAGGCACAAATAGAAAAAGGAAGAGGCCATGGCCTCTTCCTTTTTGTTTTATATATGAGTAGTTCGTACATAGCAAAATTGCAGCACTATTGTGCCTACCAGGAGCGTAGCCATAGCGAAGTGAAATACAAATGCCTGGAGCTGGGACTGAGAGGAGAGGAAGTGGATGAGGCGATAGCAGCGCTGGTATCTGAGAACTTCCTGAATGAGGAGCGCTTTGCCAGGGCCTTTGCAGGCGGAAAGTTCCGGTCTAAGCAATGGGGGCGTAAGAAGATACTGGCGGAATTAAAACAGCGACAGGTATCTGCTTACTGCATTAAAAAGGGGATGGAAGAGATTGATGCCGATGATTATGAACAGGCATTGACCACGCTGGCGACTAAGAAATATGAGTCGCTCAGGGGGGAAGAACCGTTCAAAAGGAAGTACAAAGTGGTACAGTACCTGATGCAAAAAGGGTATGAACAGGAGCTGGCGCAGCCAATAGTTGAACAAATCGCAAAAGACGCTGCATAATTTTAAAAGTTTCTAAGCCAAGTCGTCGTAAATTTAGGGGCTTTCTTTTTTATTAATCGATAGATATTTATGTCAGATCTGAAGGTTACACTCATCCAGGCCAACTTACATTGGGAAGACATCGCAGCCAACCTGCGTATGTTCGACGAAAAGATTGATGCTATTACTGAACGTACAGAAGTAGTTGTATTACCGGAAATGTTCAGTACCGGTTTCAGCATGAAGCCGGAGAAGCTGGCTGAAACAATGGAAGGCAGTGCTGTACAGTGGATGAGGAAAAAGGCCGCCCAGAAGAATATCATCCTTACAGGAAGCCTGATCATTGAGGAGAACGGGGAATACCTGAATCGACTGATCTGGATGCAGCCTAATGGTGTAGCAGGCACTTATGACAAACGCCACCTGTTCGGCTATGCCGGTGAACATGAGCATTATCATGCGGGCGATCGCCGTCTGATAGCACAGGTAAAGGGTTGGAAAATATGTCTGACTATCTGTTACGACCTTCGTTTCCCGGTATGGTCGCGTAATGTGATTACTCCGGAGACAGGGGCTCCTGCTTACGATATACTCATCAATGTGGCTAACTGGCCGGAAAGACGCGCTACTGCCTGGAAGACGCTGCTACAGGCACGTGCCATTGAAAACCAGTGCTATATGATTGGTGTAAACAGGGTGGGCAATGATGGTAATGAGATTTATCATAGCGGAGACAGCAGCCTGATAGACCCAATGGGAGAGATCATTTACCGCAAGGGACATGATGAAGATATTTTTACTACTACACTCGAACGTACCAAGCTGGATGAGATAAGGAAGAACATTCCTTTCCTGAAAGATGCAGATAAATTCCAGGTATTTTAATGTTAAAGCATATTCATCATGTTGCCGTAATCTGTTCGGATTACGAACGAAGCAAATTATTCTATACAGAGGTACTGGGCCTGGAGATCATTCGTGAAGTGTACAGGCTGGAACGGAAATCCTATAAGCTGGACCTGGCGCTGGAAGGACAATATATCATTGAGCTGTTTTCTTTTCCTGACCCGCCACCACGTGCCAGCGGTCCGGAAGCACGCGGATTGCGTCACCTCGCTTTTGCTGTTGATAATATTGATCAGTCAGTAGCTGCATTGAACACCCATGCTGTAGTAACCGAACCGATACGTGTAGACCCATACACAGGTAAACGGTTCACCTTTTTTACAGACCCTGATGGATTACCACTGGAATTGTACGAATTGTAACGCTGCCCATAAAAATATTGCCAAATGCTTAGTGCGTATCAGAATGCTACCATTTTTACAGGAGAGACATTATACTATGCACATGCTGTACTGACAGAGAACGGCCGGATAACCGGTATCGTCCCTGTTGCGGAAGTGCCGTCTCATGCCTCCGTTATCGATTTGCAGGGAGATATACTAGCGCCTGCTTTGATTGACCTGCAGATTTATGGGGGTAATGGCGGATTGTTTCCATTGCATCCGGGGGTAGCCACCTTACAGGCTATGTATGCCTATTGTAAGAGTGGAGGGGCCGCTTACTTTATGCCTACGATCCCTACCATGTCTTTTGAAGTGATGCTGCAGGCCATACAGGCGGTAAAGGATTACTGGGAGCAGGGTGGTGAAGGCGTACTGGGGTTACACCTGGAAGGGCCGTTTATCAATAACGAGAAGAGAGGAGCGCACTTAACACAATTCATAAAATCACCTGTAAAAGAAGATATAGACCTGTTGTTGCAACATGGACAGGGAATCATAAAAATGATGACACTGGCGCCGGAGTGTTGTGATCCTGTATTAGTGAAGCGATTGCAGGATGCGGGAATCCTGATCTCTGCAGGGCATAGCAATGGCACGTACGAGCAGTTATACCAGTCGTTCGAAAACGGAATTACAACCTGTACGCACCTGTTCAATGCCATGTCCCCGCTGCAAAGCAGGGCGCCTGGTTTTGTTGGGGCCATTTATGACCATCCACGGGTAAATTCCAGTATAGTGGTTGATGGGATTCATGTTGATTTTAATGCAGTACGGATCAGTAAAAAGATAATGGGTGCCCGCCTGTTCCTGATTACTGATGCGGTGGAAGAAGGTCCTGGTGATTATGTTTATGTGAAAGAGCCGGACCGTTATGTAAATGCTCAGGGAGTATTGGCTGGCTCCCGGCTGACCATGCTGCAGGCGGTGAGGAACTGTATTAATAAAGTAGGGATAGATGCGGAAGAAGCGTTGAGGATGGCATCTGCTTATCCTGCTACTGTTGCCGGTTTGGGCAAGGAACTGGGATTTATTGCTACCGGTTACCGCGCCAGCATGATGGTGCTGGATAAACAATGGGAGCTTAAACAGCTGATAACTGCATAGTTACACGAATCGGTTATCATAATTGTTTATTGGGTTATCTTAGCAGTTTCAACCAGTAATTTCATGGATGTAGTTCGCTATTTCACAAAACATCAATATAAACGTCTTTTTCTGCTGGCCTGGTTAATCCTGGGGCTTCTCCAGGCATATTATACGCAGCTGCTGGACGATGAGTCGTATTATTGGGTGTATTCCCGTCATCTCGACTGGGGCTATTTTGATCACCCGCCAATGGTTGCGCTGCTGATAAAAATAGGTTACGGGTTGTTTCATAATGAGTTTGGGGTACGTATCTGCATGGTGATCCTGAATTTCTTCACACTGATCATTACTGATAAACTGATCGCTCGCCGGGACAACCGGATTTTTTATCTCCTGTTGTGTTCAATGGGAGCCATACAGTTAGGTGGTATGCTGGCTGTACCGGATGTTCCTCTCATCTTTTTTGCGGCGTTATACTTTTTAATATACCGTTCTTTTCTCGAACAACAGAGCTGGAAGAATACATTCCTGCTGGCTTTGAGCATGGCGTTGATGTTCTACAGCAAGTATCATGGTATTTTACTGGTAGCATTCACTGTTATTTCCAACCTTAATCTCTTAAGAGTATTCAAATTTTATATCGCTGTAATAATCACCGCTATTTTATTCCTGCCACACATTTACTGGCAGTACGCGCACGGATTCCCTTCTTTACAATATCACCTGGTAGAGCGTAATGCAGCTGCTTATGAGATTGGCTTTACAGCTGAATATATATTAGGGCAGTTATTGTTGTTTGGCCCGATAGCGGGATGGCTGATCCTATATTATGCCTTTGTATGTCCGATACAAAGTGCGTTTGAGCGTAGTCTGAAATTCTCCGCTATTGGGGTGCTGGTATTCTTCCTGCTGAGTAGTTATAAAGGTCGGGTAGAGGCTAACTGGACGGTAATGCTTTTTACACCGGTGTTTGTACTGGCACATCAGTCTATTTTTCGTAGGCGGAGATCTATTACCCCTCTGAAATATTTTGCATTTTTTACGTTACTGGTAGTGATGGTCGCGAGGGTATATATGGTGTGGGATTTTGCACCCGGAGTGGATGTCCGTCCTGAACTTCATCATAACAGAAGCTGGGCATTAGCCCTGCAGGAAAAAGCGGCAGGTAAGCCTGTGGTGTTCCTGAACAGTTACCAGTTGCCTTCCAAGTATATGTTTTATAGTGATAATGGGGTTTCTTACAGTGTTAACAGCCGTTATTCAAGACGTAATCAGTACAACTACTGGGATACGGAAAAACAGTTGTGGGGTAAGCCTGCGATGATCGTTACGGCTCCTTATGATCATTTTAATTTACCGGTAACAGGAACTATTCAAACAGCTAAAGGACTTTGGATTTATTTTATACAGGATCATTATTACTCTTATTCCCTTATCCAGTTAATACCTGCAATGAAAGAGGTAAAGACGACGGCGGGGGCACATATGACGTTTGTCCTTCAGTTAAAGAATGGTTATGGCACTCCTGTTCCGGCAGATAGCGGGGTATTGGGTTATGGATTTATGCATAATGGAGGAGAGATACCAGCCGTGAAATCTGACTTATCGCTGGGGAAGGCTATTGAAAGGCGTATTAACAAGATAGAGGTTGTGATGCCGGATCAACCAGGAACTTACCAGTTGAAATTCTGTGTATTTGCGGGGATGTTGACGCCGACGCATAATAGTCCGACGGTGAAAGTAGTTGTAGAATAGGATAACAAACGATATAAAAAATGGAGGCTGTCGCATACCATGAGACAGCCTCCATTTTTTATTGTTCAAAGGCATTCCAGCCCTGTGCTACCAGTTTATATTTGTTACCACCTTTGGTAATGATATGAGCACCTTCGCTGATATCAGCCATGTAGCCAATTACACTGATTTGTTCGGAGAGTACTATTTTATCATAGTCTTCCTGTTTCATGGTGAAGAGCAGTTCATAGTCTTCGCCGCCGCTTAATGCACAGGCAGTAGGGTCCAGACTGAATTTCAACGCAGCTTCTTTTGTTTCTCCCGCGATAGGGATTTTTTCTTCATATAATACACATCCCAGGTTGCTCTGTTTACAGATGTGCAGTATTTCAGAGCTGAGCCCATCACTGATATCCATCATGGCGGTAGGATGGATTTCCTGTTTTTGGAGGTATTCGATGATATCCTTGCGGGCTTCCGGTTTTAACTGGCGGCCTATTACGTAGGTCTGGTTTTCCAGGTCGGGTTGTAACTGAGGTGCTTCCAGGTATATCTGTTTTTCCCTTTCCAGGAGGGTAAGCCCCAGGAAAGCAGCGCCAAGGTCTCCGGAAACGCAGAGCAAGTCGCCCTTCTGAGCGGTGGAGCGCTTCACGAATTTGTCCGGGGCTACTTCTCCCAGTGCGGTTACGCTGATGACGAAGCCTTTTTTGGAAGAGGTGGTATCGCCACCTATCAGGTCTACCCCGTATTTCTCACAGGCAGCATATACTCCGTCGTAGAATTCGCTGAGGGCTTCTACGGAAAAGCGGTTGCTGAAAGCAATGCTTACGGTGATCTGTGTCGGCGTAGCGTTCATCGCGTAGATGTCGGAGAGGTTCACGACTACTGATTTATAGCCCAGGTGTTTGAGGGGCGTATACATCAGGTCGAAGTGGATACCTTCTACCAGCATATCAGTGCTAACCACTGTCTGGCGGCCGAAATGATCTATTACAGCAGCATCGTCGCCTACACCAAGAACGGTGCTGGCCTGCTGGATTTCTATATTTTTAGTTAGTAGTTCTATCAGACCGAATTCCCCCAGGGTTTCGATCTCGGTTCTTTCCTCGCTCATATTAATTAGTATTTTCCGTTCACAGCATCCACCAGTGAAGCATGGATGTTGCCGTTTGTTGCAATCAGTTTTTTCTGGTAGGGTGAATAACGTGTGCCTGTAAAGTCGGTCACTTTTCCACCGGCTTCTTCCACGATGATAAATCCGGCAGCAGCATCCCAGGCGTTGAGTTTGTGCTCATAAAAGCCGTCGAAACGTCCGCAGGCTACCCAGCAGAGGTCTATAGCGGCCGAGCCTAAGCGGCGTACAGGCAGTCCCTGCTTTATAAAATGTTCAAACACCTGTATGGGGTTGTTGGCAGAATCTTCCCATTGGTAGGGAAAGCCTGTCACCAGACAGGCATTGGCCAGTGCCTGTTTTTTAGATACATGGATGGGCTTGTCGTTGAGGGTGGCCCCTTTCCCTTTTTCTGCAAAGAAGAATTCGTTCATAAAAGGGTTGTATACCGCTCCCATGATGATTTCTCCATCCTGTTCCACACCTATGGATACACAGCAGATGGGAATGCCATGTGCAAAGTTGACGGTACCATCCAGCGGATCTATGATCCATTTCACATTGGAAGTGGTGGCTATCTCACCGGACTCCTCACTTAAAATAAAGTGGTCCGGGTAAGTTTCCCTTATCACACTGAAGATAGCAGTTTCAGCCCCATTGTCTGCTTCTGTTACCAGGTCATTGATTGTACTTTTGCTGCTGATCTCAAAAGCACTATTAAAGTATTGCTGTAATATTTTACCACCGGCATATGTCGCCTTGAGTAGGGTTGCCTTTAACATTTGGCAAAGGTACGGGGGAATTTTTTTTCTGCCCATATCGTTTTTAGTAATATGTTTGCAGGGAGGTTTCCGGAGGGACAAAGGAAACCTTTATATTCTGGCCGCCGCAATCCAAAATTCGGCGTATTTTTGCAATTCATATCATAAATGAGAAGGTAAATTAATGGCCATTTTAGGTAATCTTATATCGAGGTCGCTACGCATCAGGAAGAAATTCACATTCAAGTTAGGTACGCCTCGTCAATACCAGCTTCAGGTATTGCATCGTCTGCTTGCAAAAGCAAAAGATACGCAGTTTGGTCAACACTACAACTTTCAGGAAATACTTGACAGCCCCAGCGTTATAGCTCGATATAAAGCTACAGTTCCTGTGCATAATTATAATAAGATGCATGGAGAGTGGTGGTACAAGGCCCTGGAAGGTCAGGCCAATGTCAGCTGGCCGGAAAAGATCAAATACTTTGCATTAAGCTCTGGTACATCAGAATCTGCCAGTAAACATATACCGGTTACCCGGGACATGTTGAAGACGGTAAAGAAAGTGGGTATCAAGCAGTTATATTCTATGGCGAACTTTGATGTGCCGCCTAAATCCTTTACAAAAGGGATCCTCATGCTGGGGGGTACCACCGCTTTGTATGAGAAGGGGGACTACTACGAGGGGGACATGAGTGGCATACAGGCCAAGAACATTCCCCGTTGGTTCCGTCGCTTTTATAAGCCCGGTGGCAACATTTCCAGGAAACCGGATTGGGAACAGCGTATTAAGCTGATAGTTCGTAAGGCGCCGCAATGGGACGTGGGGACCGTTTGTGGGGTACCTGCCTGGGTGCAGATCGTACTGGCGGAGATCATTAAATACCATGGTGTAAAAGATATTCATGAGATATGGCCGAATCTGGCCGTATACATTCATGGCGGGGTTTCTTTTGAGCCTTACCGTGATAGTTTTAAGAAGCTGCTGGGTAAGCCTATCAACTTTATCGAAACTTACATGGCATCTGAAGGGTCTTTCGGGTTCCAGGCGAGACCAGGTGTAAGAGGTATTAAACTGGTACTGAACGCTGGTATCTTCTTTGAATTCATTCCTTTTAACGAGGAGAATTTTGATGCAGAAGGAGAAGTAAAGCCTAATCCGAAGTCGTACATGATCCATGAGGTGGTAGAAGATGTTGAGTATGCAGTGATGTTGTCTACCTGTGCGGGTGCATGGCGTTACCTGATCGGGGACGTAGTGAAGTTTACTTCCGTGAAAGAACATGAGATCGTGATAGTGGGTCGTACCAAACAGTTCCTGAGCTTGTGCGGGGAGCATATGAGTATAGATAACATGAACACGGCGATAGATATGGTGCAGAAAAAATTAGGCATTACCGTTACTGAGTTTACAGTGGCAGGCTTCTCTTATGAGAACCTGTTTGCACATCGCTGGTACATTGGTACAAACGATGTGAATGTAGACAGTAAGCGTGTGCGTGAGATCATAGATCAGGCGTTGTGTGAGGTGAATGATGATTATGCTGTTGAAAGGACTGCTGCGCTGAAGGAAGTGTTTGTTGAAATACTGCCGCACGATGCATTTATCGAATACCTGCGTGGTAAAGGTAAAGAGGGCGCGATGAATAAATTCCCGAGGGTAATGAAGGGTGAGAAGCTGAAGGACTGGGAAAAGTTTTTAGGCGTTAAGTCAGTTTAAACATTCTTTAACGATTTTAATATAAAAAGAGGGGTAACTTCAGCAATTAAGTTACCCTTTATTTTTGGATGGTTGTCAATACCTGGAATTTTGTAACGCATGACAGCAGCAATTGTAGCGGGACTAGTGTTAGGATTATTCCTCTCCATATCGGTAGGCCCTGTAATCTTCGCCATTATTAAGTATAGTATCAATAACGGTTTTAAGGCTGGTATCAGTTTCGCATTCGGAGTATCCTGCAGTGATATTATGTTTGTGCTGACGGGTAATCTGGCCACTTCATTTATATCGCGCCTGGAAGAGTATAAACAGTATATAGGGATTGGAGGGGGAGGATTGCTGATAGGCATGGGCCTTTACGGTCTGTTGTTTAAGAAGGTGAAGATCAGTACAGGTGATGAGAAGCCGGAGATGTTCCGCACGCATGATTATCTCAGGATATGGCTGGCGGGATTCCTGATGAATACATTAAATCCGGGGGTTATTATTTTCTGGCTGGGCGTGTGTGTGGCGAACAGTGCAACTCCGGTTAGTCATCGGTTGATCATGTATACGGTTTGCCTGGGCTGGGTGCTTTCCACAGATGTACTGAAGGTGTTTGTTGCGGATAAGATCCGTCATAAACTGACATTGAATAATGTGGTATGGCTGAATAAAATAGCAGGAGTGAGTATGATTATATTCGGTGTAGTATTGTTATACAAGGTGCTGTTTGATGTAGGACATATAGGGCATTAACTACCTATAAGGTAGTATAAGCCCCATATAAGCCCCATATAAGCCCCCTATAACTCCCATATAAGCCCACCTTATTTAAGGTGGGCTTATATGGGAGTTATAGGGGATCTTAAGTAAATTATAGTATGCAATCCACACTATATAACCTGACTAACAGGTGGTATCGATTATCCTGTACGGGAACTTGAAATGGGAATGCCCATCAGTAACATCTATAAACATGAAGCTATATAAATAAAGGCGGAGCAGGTTAACCCTGCTCCGCCTTTTTATCATTGGTGGTTTGGTATGCTTATTTGATCGTCCAGGTTTCGCGGCCAGCCAGCAGTTTGTCCAGGTTACCCGGGCCTTTCTGAGCGGTTGCTTCCTGTACCTGGAAGTTCAGCTGATCTTCATAGGTAGGACGGAATGCCTGGTAGAATACACCGAAAGGACGTGGTAAGTGACCTTCAATACGCGGATCATCGAACAGACGGGTAAGCAGTTGTGCTTTGTAGAAGTCCTTCTCATCATGGACCCAGAGATCGTCTGCACTGTATTCTCCTCCCAACTCTACGACAACTGGCCTTAAACCATCCAGGCGGATACCTTTGTTTTTGTTAGCGCCAAAGATCAATGGCTGACCCTGTTCAACAAAGATGGCTTCTTCCGGTTTGCTGCCTTTTTCTGTGAATATTTCGAAAGCACCATCATTAAAGATGTTACAGTTCTGGTATATTTCCAGGAAGGAAGCGCCTTTATGTGCATGACTGCGCTTCAGCAGTTCCTGCAGGTGTTTAGGATCGCGGTCCATACTACGGGCAATGAAGGTCGCATCTGCACCGAGGGCCAGGGCCAGCGGATTAAACGGATGGTCTATACTACCGAACGGAGTGGACTTGGTCACTTTATTTTCTTCCGAAGTAGGAGAGTACTGTCCTTTTGTTAAACCATAGATCTGGTTATTGAACAGCATGATATTAAGGTCAAAGTTACGGCGCAGCAGATGGATGGTATGGTTACCACCGATAGACAGTCCGTCGCCATCACCGGTCACTACCCATACGCTCAGTTCAGGGCGCGTAGCTTTTAAGCCGGAGGCTATAGCGGTGGCACGACCATGAATCGAGTGCATGCCATATGTATTCATATAATAAGGGAAACGCGAAGAACAACCGATTCCGGATACAATTACGATATTCTCCTTAGGAATGCCCAGTCCGGGCATAATAGTCTGTACCTGCTTTAATATAGAATAATCTCCACACCCCGGACACCAGCGTACTTCCTGGTCTGTTGCAAAATCCTTCGCTGTTAACGCCTGCGGAGCTATAGTTGCTGTTGACATTTGTATATTTTATAATAAATAAGTTGTTATCGGATTGCAAAGTTACGAATTGTCTGCTGTTTGAAGGTTACGCAATCAGGAATACTTATGCCTGTTTTTGTAACGCTTCCCAATATTCAGCTGCCCTTCTTGTGTGAGGAATAACGATAGTCCCGCCTACAATGTTTGCTACAGCAAAGATCTCGTACATTTCTTCCGTAGTGATCCCCTGTTCATGACATTTCCCCAGGTGATATTTGATACAATCATCGCAACGTAATACCATAGAGGACACCAGTCCCAGCATTTCCTTCACTTTGGTACTTAATGCACCTTCTGCATAAGTATTGGTATCCAGGTTAAACAGGCGATTGATTACCTTATTCTGCTTACCCAGGATTACTTCATTCATTTTAGCCCGGTAATCATTAAATGCTTTTATCTCATCTGCCATTTTTATAATGTTTTCGCCCCTTAAAGCTATGAAACCATTCGCAAATATAAATCAATCTACTGATCAGGTAGACTATACATTAGTGTTAGATAGAATGAAGAATATTAAATAGTTGATTAATAGGTGGTTGTGGAGGTGCTGATAACCTGAGGTTATTGTTCATAACCAGAAGTGATGGCCGGGGCTATAAAAAGAAAAACCTCTTACGACGAGCGTAAGAGGCTTTCCCCAGTTCTATTGGTTGGTTAGAATTTGAATGCAATGCTACCAACAAGGCTTCTTGGTTTCTGAGGATTCATGGATGACCATCCTATCCAGTATTTCTGGTTAGTGAGGTTATCAAGCTTAGCACCAATTCTGAATTTAGGGGTATCGAAAGATACACTTGCATTCAGGACTGTAAATGCCGGCAGTATGAATACGCCTTGTGCATCACTGTTCACGATCTTGTTGTCGCTGGCGTAGTTACCTCCAAATCCGAATGAAAGACCTTTTACGGCGCCTTGCGATATGCGATAGTTTAACCACAGATTAGCAGACATTGGCGCGTTTGCTGTAGCCGGGCGGCGACCTTCGTCTGTATCTGCTTTCTCCAGTTTGGAGTCATTGTAAGCGAAACCTGCAACAACACTAAAGCCCAGGAAAGGATTGGCAATTACTTCAGCTTCGAAGCCTTTGCTTGCCTGTGTGCCATCCTGGATTACGTTATAGGCAGTAACCGGGTTCTGATCGGGTCCTGTATAAGTACGAACGAGGTCTTTTACTTTGATGTTATAGTAACTTAAAGTACCTGTCAGTCTGCCACCAAACAGATCCATTTTAACACCACCTTCCAGCTGGTTAGCCTGTTCTGGTTTTAAGGTTTCATTCTTATAGTTTTTGCCATCTTTATTCTGGAATCCGTTCTGGTAGTTACCAAACAGGGATAATTTATCTTTCAGGATCTGGTAAACAAACCCAAACTTAGGAGAGAGGGCTGTCTGGTCATAACCACCTGAGTAGGTGCCGGCAGTTTTGCTGTAATCCCCTTTGTTGTTATAATAATCAACACGAAGTGCTGCCTGTACCATTAAGTTGTCTGTGATATTCAGCACATCTGAGGCGTAAGCGCTGTAAGTATATCTTTTGTAGATATAAGGATATTGGTAGTTATAAGTAAGAGACTGGTATGTCTTATCTAAATTCGCACGGTTGAAATCGTTATAGGTTGGAATGTTACCATGAGAAGGGATGGCATCAAAACCTGTAGCGGCAAATATCTGATCTGAATTCAGGTAGAAGACGTCCAGGCCACCAACAAAGCGGTTTCTAAAACGACCGGTTTTAAAGTCGCCAATGAAATTCTGCTGGAGTTCGGTCGTACTGACACGACTGTTATTGGTAGACTGATCATTGCGTGATATTGAATCATGAGCCATTAAATAGAAGTAAGGGCCGGCACCATTAGAAAAGCTATTCGTATTAGAGAATACTGTCTGAGAGGTCCACTGATCAGAAATTTTGTAGTTCATGGTAGCAAAGAAGTTCATGTTCTTTGATACCTGTGTGAGGTCTTTACTGGCGAATAAACGGTTATAATCAAGGTGCAGTTTGTCTGCTCTGTCTGTACCCAGCACCTCGCTAACGACGCCTGAGTAAGGGAAGAAGAAGAAAGGATTTCCGGTACCGTTGTTATAAAAGTACTCAGCATCAAACTGGAATGTTAATCTGTCGCTTGCTTTATACGTGATGCCTGGTGCAATAGCCAGGGCTTTGTTAAAGCCATTGTCGGTGAAGCTGCCTTCATCGGTATAGGCAGTGTTCAGACGGAATAACAGTGTTTTTGCAGAATCGAGAGGAGTATTGATATCCGCAGAAAAACGGTTGTATGCATAAGTACCACCAGCATATGATATTTCACCACCAAAATGATCGTAAGGTTTTTTAGTTATCCTGTTGATCAAACCACCATAAGAAGTTAAAGTACTTCCGAAGAGGGTTGCAGAGGGGCCTTTGATTACTTCGATGCTTTCCAGGTTTGTGGCATCTATTTTAGAAGATACGTTACCGGTTACACCATTGCGCAGCAGGCTCTGTGTCACAAAACCACGCGAAGTATAATAAGCGCCACCATCGCCGCTACGGCCGGTCGCTTCCCACATTTTGGTGATACCTGGTGCATTTCTCATGGCATCGTCAACGGTAAAGACCATTTGCTGTGTGATGAGATCTTTAGTAATGGTGCTGTATACCTGTGGGTTTTCGAGATTACGTAAAGGCAGTTTGGAAACGTAGTCACTGGATTTTTTCACCAGTTTATTCTGGTTGCCGGTGATAACGATTTCACCTAACTGTTTGCTTGAAACTGCCAGTTGAAAACTTTCATTCGTTGTTTTGCCACTTTCAACGACAATATCTTTTGTTACATTACTGTAACCAGTAAGTGATACCACTACCTGATAATTGCCGGCAGGAACGTTATGGAAAGAGAATGTACCGGAACCATCTGTAGTTGTAGCATATTTGGTACCCTGCAGGATTACGGCTACATCTGCAGCTGCATGTCCATCAGAAGTGATTACTTTACCTTTGATAGCACCGTTGTTATCTTCAAGGTCATTAGCTACGGCAGTAGCGAAGGAAGAAATAAATAAGCTGAATATCAGGATAAGTGTTTGCCTTAGGCTCCTCGGTCTCATAAGTTGTGTTTTTGCGTCTGCAAAATTGACACAATCTTATCCTGGTATTATATCGTATCGGGAAATTGATTTACGCGATAAGGAATTATTTACCGGCCTGCTTCAGGAAGTCCTTTAATCCCAACACGATCTTATCGGCTATCTGATGGCGGAAACCCTCGTCCAACACGTGCATTTCATCTTCCGGATTGCTGATGAACAGCGTTTCTATAAGTGCATCAGGGAATTCTGTGGGCTGGTTGAGGATAAAGTTGAAGTCGGCGTTATTGCCGAAATCTCCAAGACCAGCTTCCATCATGCGTTGATGAAGGCAATAGTTGAGAGGCTGGCAGAACGGCCATTTGTAATAAGTGGCAGTACCTTTTACGTCTATCGGATTTCCGGACGAATTCAGATGAATACTGAGTAGTAAATCCGGATTTGCTTGCCGGTAGTAGTCCAGACGGTCTTCATTTGCTACAAATTTATCAGTAGTGCGGGTAGTGAGTACACGTACGCCTTCTTTTTCAAGGGCATCTTTCACCAGTAGTACGATAGCCAGGGTCATCTGCTTTTCATAAATGCCTACTGCACCAAGCGCCCCCACATTAGTACCACCATGACCTGCATCGAGGCCTATGGTAAGCCCTTTCAGTTCCAGTTTAGCAGGTGGGCGTTTGATACGGATGGTCAGGCGGCTGCTGTCGTAATAAAGC
Organism: Chitinophaga oryziterrae; assembly: GCF_009758125.1. Lineage (GTDB taxonomy): Bacteria > Bacteroidota > Bacteroidia > Chitinophagales > Chitinophagaceae > Chitinophaga > Chitinophaga oryziterrae. Next base: position 98,050 of record NZ_WRXO01000010.1, on the reverse strand, counting down.
TGATAACCCCAGGGCTGGCCATGTTTGAGAGAGATGACCATACGGAATACGTCTGGTTGTACCTGTTGCCAGTCTACCTGACTGATTTCCGCTGTACTGCCCATTTCAGGTATAAAGGCCGACTGATCTGAGTAAGCGCCATGTACATCTACAATTATTTTACCGGGGTTTACTGTTTGCGTAGTTAGGTAAGGCAGCTTTTCGGAGAGGCCCACGGAAACGTAGTCGTACTTTGCATCGCTCCACACTTTTGCTTCATTTACAATGCTAAGCGGAATGGGCTCCGGCAGTGTAGCGGTATCTACGAATGCTTCCGGTATGAAAGCATAATTTCCTCTGCTCAATTTTACTTTGTAGTAATCGTCCTGTTTACCGGTGATATGCAGCAGTACGTTTTCATCGAGGTAACCCATTTTCTCCGGTCCCAGCCGATCTCCTTCAGGAGAGGTATTGAGGTAGGTGAGATTATCGGTGGTACGGCCTGAGAGTAACGGGTTAAGCAGACAGGTATAATGAGTGGTCGTTTGTAAGGCAGTAGTATTGCCGTTTTTATCTTTCAGGAAGATAGTCAGTCTGGCGTAGCGCAGGGAGTCCGTAGGTTTAATCACATAAAAACCTTCGTAGAAACCAGCTATGCCACCGCTTCGGGAAGGTGGTAATTCTTTTAGCGGGGTATTGTTGATCCAGGTAGCCTGGCAGCCCGGAAAGCCTTTTATTTTTACACGCAGTGTATCTCCGTCAGATAGCTGTACATCGCCTTTTGGGGTGATGGTAGCATAATCAATGCGGAAGACACTGGTTACCTGTACGGGAGGAGGAGGATTAAAATAATAATTGAGGGTTCTGACAGTTACTTTCCCCGAGGGATCAGTAACGTGAAGCGTCATGGTCGTTTGGCCTGGTTGCAGATCGCGACGCAGGGCGAATACGCCTGTCGGGTATACGTATACGCTCTCATTGTTCAACTTCACTTTACAGTCTTTACAGGTATGCCCTACCAGGTATTGCCTGGCGCTGCTGGTATTGATTTCTGTTCTTACCGGTTGATGCATTTTTAAGAATGCCTGTGCATGCACTTGTGTCCCGGCAGATATGCTTAGTAACAGTAGTAGTAATCGCCTCATAATCCTTGTCTACAGCAAATAAACGAAAAAATGCCATCTGTTGGTACAGGATGGCATTTTTAGCATGATAGAAAATAATATTTTACCAGATGTATTTATTCTCAGCGATCAGTTTATCAGCGATACGTCTGCGTGCTTCTTTGGTATTGTAAGAAGCGGCTTTGGTAAAGCGTTTAATACCGAGTAACATCATCCGTTGTTCATCACCTTCTGCAAATGAATTGATGGCATCTTTTGCGTATTTGTTTATACGGTCTGCTGCATCTGTGATGTAAGTACGAACGATATCTGCCTGTAATGCATTCGCGCTTTCGCCTTCAATTTCTATTCTCTTCAGCAGGCGCAGCAGGGCGCTTTCAGCAACGAATGTTTCGATGGCCATGTCTGCAATGTGCATTAGTAATTCCTGTTCAGTATCCAGTTTGGTCATGAGTTTCTGTACAGCAGCACCAGCAACCAGCAGGATGGCTTTTTTGAAGTTACTTACCAGTTTTCTTTCAGCACTGAAAGGAGTTTCATCATCGCTGCCGAAGTCCGGAATGCTCATGAGTTCTTTCATCACGTTCATGGCAGGGGTCATGAGGTCCAGTTTACCTTTCATCGCACGTTTCAGTGTCATGTCCAGTGTAAGCAGGCGGTTGATTTCATTGGTACCTTCAAAGATGCGGTTGATACGGCTGTCGCGGTATGCTTTGGAGATAACATATTCATCGCTGAAACCGTTACCACCATGTACCTGAACACCTTCATCCACTACATAATCCAGTACTTCGGAACCATATACTTTAAGGATGGCGCACTCTACGGCGTATTCTTCTGCAGCACCTAATACGGCTTCATTGAATGGTTTACCGGCGGCTACCAGTTCTTTTTCTTTTTCATCGATCAGCTGGGCTGTACGATAGAGGGCAGATTCGCAAGTCCAGGTACGGATAGCCATTTCTGCCAGTTTATGTTTGATAGCGCCGAAGTTGGCTATCGGTTGTTTGAATTGTTCACGGGTGGTAGCGTACTGAATAGTAATGGTGTTTACATTTTTGGAAGCACCTAATGCGGCTGCGCATAATTTCAGACGACCGATATTGAGGATGTTAAATGCGATGAGGTGGCCCTTACCGATTTCTCCCAGTACATTTTCTACGGGAACCGGTGTATCCTGGAAATAAATCTGACGGGTAGAGGAGCCTTTGATACCCATCTTGTGTTCTTCAGCACCAAGGGTAAAGCCCGGGGTACCTTTTTCTACTATAAAGGCGGTGAATTTATCGCCGTCTATTTTAGCAAACACGGTGAACACATCAGCAAAACCGGAGTTGGTAATCCAGCATTTTTGTCCGTTCAGTAAGTAGGTCTTACCATCAGCAGAAAGTTTAGCGGTCGTTTTAGCACTCAGGGCATCTGAACCGGAGTTCGGTTCCGTGAGGGCGTAGGCGCCTTTCATTTCACCACTGCCGAGGGCAGGAATATATTTTTGCTTTTGCGATTCTGTACCGAAATACAATATGGGGAGCGAACCGATGCCCGTATGTGCTGCCATGGCTACGGAGAAGGAATGGCCTGCGCCCAGGGCTTCATTGATCAGCGTTGCGGTGATGAAATCTTTACCGAGCCCGCCGTATTCTTCCGGAAATGGAGCTCCCAGTAGTCCCTGTTCGCCTGCTTTTTCCAGCAGGGAAGGCATCAGACCTTCTTCCAGCTTATCTATACGCTCAAGTATAGGGGTCACTTCCTTTGCAATGAACTGCTCCGCCATCTCCCGGATCATTCTCTGCTCTTCATTAAAATCTTCGGGTGTAAATACTTCATTTACAACGCTTTCTTTGACAAGAAATTCTGCGCCTTTCAAAGTGGGTTTATTCTCTATGGTTGCGTCCATCGTGAAATTTTTAGTCTTAACGTAATTTACTTAGTTTAGGTCAAACGGCAAAAGTTGATACTTTTGCAGGGATGTCTTCGTTTTTTCTGACATATGGAAACAGCCTTTTTCACGGCACCTGCGAAGGTGAGGGAGAAGAACTGTTGATTTGTCTGCATGGTTTCGGGGAGCACTCCGCAGGATTTAACCGGCTTGCCCGCATAATGGGTACGGTATTTACGCTGGTATCGCTGGACCTGCCACTGCATGGGCAAACCACCTGGAATGAAGGAAGGGCGTTTACCAGGGAGGATATACAGGCAGTGATACGGCTGGTGCTGGAAAGGCAGCAGCAATCGTCTTTTTCGCTGATGGGGTATAGTATGGGGGGAAGGGTCGCATTATGTGTGTTGCAGGATATGGCGCCACAGATCCGGCGTTTGTATCTGCTGGCCCCGGACGGACTGAAAAATAATCCCTGGCATATGTTTGTAACGCAGACAGCTATAGGGAACCGGTTATTTAAGCATGTTACTTATCATCCACAGTTATTTTTCGGATTATTAGAATTATGGCACCGGTTAAAACTGCTGAATGAAAGCGTGTATAAGTTCGCGTTAAACAGTATGAATAAGCTGGAAAAAAGAGAAAAGGTGTATACTGTGTGGACCTGTATGCGGAAGATGATGCCTGATAAAAAGCTATGCAAAAAATTATTGTCGCGATATAAGATACAAACACTGCTGATATTTGGTAAATATGATCGTGTGATACCACCTGTACTGGGTGTACGTTTTATGGACAATACTTTCCCCTGCAAAATGCTGGTGCTGGAAAAAGGGCATCAGCTGTTGTCTGAAGAACTGGGGGAAGCGATCCTGGATAATTACGAATGATAAACTATGTACTTTATTTTAGCTATACTTTTTGTTCCCGGTGTTATTTACGGATTACTGATGCTGCGTTATGGTTCCGGATGGACAGGGCTGGCTCCGTTTACGCCGTTGATACCCACAAGTGGTACTACAAAAGTAACGGTCATTATCCCTGCAAGGGATGAAGAAGATAACCTGCCTGTTTTGCTGCAGGCATTGAAAGACCAGCATTATCCCATGCACTTGTTTGAAGTGATCGTGATTGATGATTTCTCTGCTGATAATACAGCCGCTGTAGTCACAGATTTCCCTGCTTCCAATGTTCGCTTATTACAATTAAGCCGTTACCTGAGTGCAGAACAACGTCTGAATTCCTACAAGAAAAAGGCGATTGAAATGGCGGTGGAACAGGCCAGGGGAGACCTGATCATGACTACCGACGCCGATTGTGTGATGGGACCTTTGTGGATCAGTACGATGGTGCAGTATTATGAAATGTACAGACCGAAATTTATTGCAGCCCCGGTAAGTTTTTACAAAGAGAATAATTTCTTTAAGAAGTTGCAGTCGCTGGATTTTATGACGATGCAGGGAATTACCGGCGCATTGGCAGCGCTGAAATCCGGCACAATGTGTAACGGCGCCAACCTGGCTTATGAGCGGAAGGTATTTTATGAAGTAGGAGGGTTTAAGGGGATAGATGATATTGCTTCGGGAGATGATATGCTGCTGATGTTTAAGATTTACAAGCAGTATCCGCAGGGAGTATTGTATCTGAAGAATGATGATGCGATTGTGCGTACCCTGCCGGTAGATACTTTTAACGGATTTATGCATCAGCGTATACGCTGGTCGTCTAAAGCGGACAAGTATGAAGACAGGCGGCTGACGTGGGTGCTGGCGCTGGTATACTTCTGGAATGTGGCGTTGTTGTTTATGACGATAGTAGCGGTAATATTACCTGAATGGCGTCCCTGGCTGGGTATTTTCCTCTTGTATAAGATTACGGTAGAATATTATTTCCTGATCCCCGTAGCCCGGTTTTTCCGTAAAACGGACCTTTTATTCTGGTTTATTCCCGGACAACTATTTCATATTCCTTACATTGTAGTAGCTGGCTGGCTGGGTAAGTTTGGTTCTTACCAGTGGAAAGGCAGAAAAGTAAAGTAACACATGATCAGATCTTCATTTGGCCGTCAGGCATGGACAAGGCTGCGGCGTAATAAGGGCGCTGTGGGGGGGATGCTGCTGATCGGGATCGCCATTGTGTTGAGTATAGTAGCTTACCTGATATCTCCGGATGGTACTCCTTATGCTAACAGGATGATGCTTGAGATAGGGGGACAACGTCCCGGATTTAGTATTGATTTACTGGCAGTGCCTAAAGAGCGGCCTGTTGCCGGAGTGGGTTTGTTTCAGCGCCTGCTGAACGGGCAGGAAGATAATGTGACTTACATCCCTTTGCGTAGCTGGCGTATTGCGGGGGACACGATGGTGATAGAAAGATATATAGATGAGGAGACTGCCATAGAAGAACGTTATAGCAGTAAGTATAAGATCATTCACCATACCTGCTGGCTGGGTACTGATAAATTTGGCCGGGATATCCTCAGCCGGTTGCTGGTAGGTACCCGGGTAAGCCTGAGTGTAGGCTGTATCGCTGTTATCATTTCGTTAAGTATAGGGGTTTTTCTGGGCGCGATAGCCGGTTATTTCCGGGGGCGTACGGATGATGTGGTGATGTGGCTGGTAAATGTGATATGGTCGGTACCTACCTTATTGCTGGTATTTGCTATTACGCTTGCGCTGGGCAAGGGTTTCTGGCAGGTATTTATAGCGGTTGGCCTTACGATGTGGGTGAATGTGGCCCGTATCATCAGGGGACAGGTGATGGCCTTGCGGGAGTTACCCTTTATAGAAGCCACCAGGGCACTGGGGTTTGGCCATATGAGAACGATTGTGAAACATATCTTACCCAATATTATGGGGCCTGTGATGGTAGTAGCGGCAGGTAATTTTGCCACCGCCATTGTAGTAGAAGCCGGCCTGAGCTTTCTGGGAGTGGGGGTACAGCCTCCGCAGCCTTCCTGGGGGCTGATGATCAAAGAGAACTATAACTTTATTATAACCCATAATCCATTGCTGGCATTAGCCCCAGGGGTTGCTATTATGCTCATGGTACTGGCTTTTAATCTTTTAGGTAACGGGTTGAGGGATGCCATGGATGTAAGGCAGTAAAGGTTGCTTCTTATTAAAAAAACTCTTAATTTTACTTTATCCTGAATTTATTACTATGCCTCTGAAATCATATCTTTTACCTGTTCTGGCCCTGCTAGTTATAACCTTTACGGCCTGTAAAAAAAAGAATTCCAATTCCGGTGACCCTGCTCCGCAGGAAGAAGGGCTTTCAGTAACTTTAGTGAATGTCACTGAGGGTCAATACACTGCAGCTCCCGGTTCTACTTACACCTTCCAGGTTAAAGTCAATTCTGCCATGCCTACACAGGGCGTGAGTGTTGTCGTAACCGCTATCACTGATCCGGGTGGTATCCTTATCCCCCAGAATCTTATAGCACCTTCTACAAATGGTACTATAGACGTGAATCTTACCGGTCTGGAGCCTATCCGTACGGTTAAGGTGACGGTAGTGATCACTTCTGTAGGAAAGTCTAATAATACAGTGACCAAAACATTCTGGATCACCAATAAGGCCGCTGAATAAGCAATGACTTATTATATTTATTGTATTGGTAATTAATAGTTACCTGTCGATATTCGGTATAGATTCGTTTATCCTCCGTTCATCCTCCGTTCACGAACGGAGGATGAACGGAGGATAAACGAATCTATACCGAATTCTCATTAGCTTTGCGGCAGCAGAATAAGCAGGTTAATTATGCGTATAGGAGTAAATGCCAGTCCTATGTCCCTGGATACAGCAGCGGATACAGGCAATATCGTTACAACCCTTTTAACAGGTCTATGCCGGTTACATCCGGAACATACTTTTGTCTTCTTCTTTGATAAAACGCCTTCTTCCTCTTTAAAATTACCGTCTAATGCCGCTATGGTGGTGCTGCCTTTAAAAGGTGACAGTGCCTGGAGACTTTCCCTATGGCAGGAATGGACATTACCCCGTGCATTAAAAGCACAGAGAATAGAACTTTACCTGGGAATGGATGGGGCTTTGCCTTTGCGCAGTAAGATCCCTGCTGAATTATTTATCACGGATATGGGCTTTATGCATGGAGTAGCGGGTATGCGCCCCTCTGTACAGCGTTCCCTTCAGAAGAATACGGCTAAGTATATTCAAAAGGCACAAAGGGTGCTGGTATTGTCGCAGGCAACTAAAGACGATGTACTGCAATATGCACCGGATGCTGCCGATAAGGTACAACTGGTATCTCCGGGAATTCCGGAAAGCTATCAGCCATTGGAATGGCAGGACCGGGAGGATGTGAAAAGGGAATTTGCCTGGGGGGTGGAGTATTTTATAGCCGTAGGGAGTTTACATCCCCGGAATAATATACTGCCTTTGTTAAAAGCTTTTTCTGCATTAAAAAGAAGATTACATTCCAATATGAAACTGGTACTGGCAGGTGCCGGTACTCCTGCCGGTGCGGAGATAACAGGGTCTTTATCCAGTTATAAGTACCGCGATGACGTGGTATTACTGAAGGATGCTGACCAGGCCACATTATCCAGAGCGGTAGCGGGCGCTTATGCCTTGATATATACGTCCCGTTTTGAAGGGATGGCCATGCCTGTGTATGCGGCATTGCAATGCCAGGTGCCGGTAATTGCACTGGAAGGACAGGCGGCCAGGGAGGCCGGAGGCGATGCTGTATTGTATACTGATCCGGAGAGCCTGGAAGACCTGGCCGATAAGATGTGTCTGTTATATAAAGATGAAGAACTGCGTACCCGGCAGTTGGGCAGGATCGCTGCCAGGCCTTTACCAGTGCTGAGTGTAGCAGGATTTACGGGATAATATATAGAATATCCTATAGTTATAGTAGACTAAGATTGATCAATTAATACTAACTTTGCGTTTTCAAAAATATCGGAACAAGATTTATGGCAAAATTATCTACCATACAGATCCAGGTAGGACTGGACAACGACCGGGTACCGGAGAAGATAGAATGGCGTGCAACGGACAGTTCGGAAGCGGATCGTTACCAGCAGGCAAAGGCAATGCTGATCTCTTTCTGGGATGGCGCAGATAAAACCGCATTACGTATTGATCTGTGGACTAAACAGATGATGGTGGATGAAATGGCGGATTTCTTTTTCCAGACGATGATGACGATGGCAGATACTTACCAGCGTGCTACTCCGTACAAAGACATGGCAGATGACCTGCGTGTGTTTGCGAAGGATTTCTATAAGAAGTTTGAGGAGAAACAGAAGGAAGAACAGAAATAATCTGTTTGTACATTCAGTCAAAAACAACCATTTATGTCATTAGAATTAAATATTAATGCGGCTATCAAAACAGCTATGCTTGCAAAAGCAGAAGCTGATTTGCGTGCATTGCGTGCTATCAAAGCAGCGATACTGATCGTGAAAACATCTGAAGGTGCCGGAGCAGATCTGACCGAAGCAGATGAAAGCAAGTTGCTGCAAAAGCTGGCTAAACAGCGTAAAGATTCTCTGGAAATTTTCCGTCAGCAGAACAGGGAAGACCTGGCTAAAAAGGAAGAAGAAGAGCTGGAAGTAATAGAAAGATATCTGCCTAAGCAGATGAGTGAAGATGAGCTGAGAGCAGAGATTACAGCGATTATTGCTTCTACGGGCGCAAGTTCTCCGGCTGATATGGGTAAGGTGATGGGCGTAGCTTCCAAACAACTGGCTGGTAAAGCGGATGGGAAAGCTATTTCAGCACTGGTGAAGGAGTTATTGGCTAAATAAGCAAAGAGAGAGCAGGTAAAGCAGGACTATTTTTAATCAATCTATGGGAATCGACATTGTTTTTGCCATTATCCTGGTCTTTGCCATCTATAAGGGGTACAGCCGTGGCCTGATAGTAGCCGTATTTTCTTTTGTAGCGGTGACGATAGGCATGGCTGCTGCGCTTAAACTTACAACTGTAGCTGTACTGTATGCGCAGCAGCACTGGCAGGTCCACACCCGTTGGCTGCCTGTTTTATGTTTCATTAGTCTTTTTGTAGGGGTTGTGCTGCTGGTAAGGCTGGGAGCCACACTTATGCAAACGCTGGTAGAGCTGGCAATGATGGGCTGGTTAAACAAATTAGGCGGAATTATATTATATAGTGCTATATTTATCATTGCATATAGTGTCCTATTATGGATTGCCAATCAACTATATTGGTTAAGTCCTGAAACCAAAATGCAATCCGTAGTTTATCCCTACATTGAGCACCTGGGCCCTGCGGTGATGAATGGCTTAGGTAAGGTCATTCCGCTTTTCAAGGATATGTTTGCCGGTTTGCAATCCTTTTTTGATAATGCAGCAAAGGAAATGCAGGCTACCTAGCTCGCTTCAAAGATTATTTGAATTAATAAAAAGAATTATTTTAGCGCAAAATTGACTTTCAAGCTTTGGCAATGGTTTACGAAATTAAAACACAGGGAAAGTTTAAGTACGTAGAGGAAGGAGAGGGGGAGCCGTTAATATTACTGCATGGACTATTTGGTGCACTGAGTAATTTTGGAGGATTAATAGAGTACTTCCGTCAATTTAACAAGGTAGTGGTACCTATGTTGCCATTGTTTGACCTGAACATCCTGGATACTTCCGTGTCCGGCCTCGCAAAATATGTACATAAGTTCATTGAGTCTCAGGGATATACGAACATACATATACTGGGTAACTCACTGGGTGGTCATGTTGGGCTGGTATATCTGTTAAAGCATCCGGAAGCACCGGTAAAATCATTGACTTTGACAGGTAGCTCCGGTTTGTTTGAGAATGGTATGGGTGAAACGTATCCTAAAAGGGGAGACTATGATTACATCCGTAAAAAGACAGAACTTACTTTTTACGATCCGGCCATGGCTACCAAAGAACTGGTGGATGAGGTGTTTGAGATTACTACGAACCGTTTAAAAGTTATAAAGATCATCACCCTGGCAAAATCTGCTATCAGGCATAACCTTGGTGAAGAGCTGAGAGAACTGAAGATACCTACCCTATTGATATGGGGACTGAATGATACTGTTACGCCTCCTATGGTGGGCGAAGAATTCCATAAACTGATCCCTAATTCTGAACTGCATTTTATTGATAAGTGCGGACATGCTCCTATGATGGAGCAACCTGAAGAATTTAACAAGATCCTGCATCCTTTCATGGAGAAACTTAAGAAGTAGCATATCACCCGGGGTGGGGGACTTTCAATGATCAGCCTGGTATTTTTATATACATTTATCTGTATTTATATGTAACAAACCATTAATTCCCATCGTTACGTATATAAGTACAGCGGCATGTCCATTCATAATTCTCAATTGACCGTTCGCGATTCTTTTCATATTATTGTATAACAATAGCGCAAAAAATAATGCTTGCACGTGATCTCATATCAACAGTAGTTCCTGTTCTGCATCCACTGGATTCGGGGGCAAGAGCTTTGCGCCTGATGAATGAATATCATCTTACACAACTGCCCATGGTGCTGGAGAACAAGTACCTGGCGCTGGTAGAGGAAGATGATATTATGGACCTGGAAGACGCTGAGACTCACCTTGAGAATATGGAATATAATGGTTCTAAGCCGGCCATTATGGAGAATGCGCATTTTTATGAGGCACTGAAACTTTTCAATGATCTCAAATTATCCACACTTCCTGTAATCAGCCGTGAGAATGAATACCTGGGTGTGCTTACAAAGGACAACCTGCTGAGTGTACTGGGCCAATACAACGGAGTAAAGGAACATGGGGGGATACTGGCGCTGGATATGGACCCGCGCGATTATAGTCTGAGTGAAATTGCCCGTATTGCGGAATCAAATGACATAACACTGCTGAGTGTAAATACTATTACCAATCCTGTTTCCGGCAGACTGGAAGTATTACTGAAAACAAATCGTCAGGAGTTACAGGGATTACTGGCTACTTTCGAACGCTTCAACTACGCTGTTAAATACACCGTTACTGAGGAACAGGAAGAGGATCTTGTTAAAAAGAATTATGATCTGCTGATGAATTACATCAGCATGTAATGATAAAAATATTCAGGAAAGGAGCTTAATGTAGTACGCAGCACGCGTTTTGCATTAAGCTTTTTTCATTATTTTACTGCCTCTTATGGCTTTCAAAAAGGCACTTCTCCTTTCTTTTATATTTTCTGCCCTGTTCTTTTGCAAGGGGGTTTCCCGCCAGGTAACTCCGGCCGGCAGAGATACCAATTACGTTGTAGTAAGGAATGTGGTCGTCCTTGGCAATAAGAAAACAAGGACCAATGTGATACTGCGGGAACTGGGCCTTTTTCCCGGAGATACCTTGTGGCTGCGGGATCTGGGCAGTACGCTGGACCAAAAGCGTAAACAGTTATTAAATCTCTCCCTCTTTCTGAATGTTACCGTAAACGTAAAGAACTGGCGTGATAACAATGTAGATGTTGTGTTTGATGTGTGGGAGCGATGGTACACATTCCCGATACCTATTTTCAAACTGGCCGACCGTAACTTTAACCAGTGGTGGGTAGAGCAGGGACACAGCCTGAACCGGGTGAACCTTGGCGTGCGCCTTTTCCAGGATAATCTTACCGGGCGTAATGATGAAGTAAGAGCAGAGTTGCAAATGGGGTATACTCAGCGGGTAGCCCTCTCTTACGATTTACCTTACGTAGATAAATCATTCCGGCATGGGGTGGGTTTCATCTTCTCCTATAGCCGTAACCGGGAAATAAACGATAGTACTTTTGAGAATAGGCAGCACTTCTTTAAGCAGAATGAGTTTATCCGCCAGTTATATTCAGTAGGACTGAGTTATAGTTACCGGAAGGCCATCAATACGCGTCACCAGGTATTTCTGACGTATAACTATGAGAAGGTCAGTGATTCAGTGGCTATCTATAATCCTGATTATTTAGGGGAGGGGCATACCGTTGCGAGGTACCTGAACCTGATGTACCGTATCAGTTACAGGAAGGCTGACAGCTGGACCTATCCCTTAAAGGGAGTGCTGTTGCAGGCGGAGGCCGAGAAGATGGGGATAGGTGCCCTGGATGATATAGACCATGTAAGGTTACGGTTAAGAATAGCCGGGTACTGGCAGCTGGCGAATAAAACGTATGGAGCGCTGGGATTAAGATCGCAGGTAAAGTTTACCGGTAATGCGCCTTATGCGGACCAGAAAGCGATTGGTTATCAGGAGGATTATTTGCGGGGGCTGGAATATTTTGTGGTAGATGGCACCAGTTTTTTCATTGCGAAATCTACTTTACGGCAGGAGCTGATGAATTTTAAAGTGAACCTGCCGGTGGTGCCGAAGAAGTTTAGTGCGGTGCCTTTCCGGCTGATGCTGAAGATTTACGGAGACGCAGGGTATGCGTACAGTAAGCGGTATGGTTACGGTATGCTGAACAACCGTTTTTTATATACAGGTGGTGTAGGGTTAGACATAGTTTCCTTTTATGATTCCTGCCTGAGAATAGAGTATAGTATAAACCAGTTAGGGCAAAAAGGGCTATTTTTACACACTAAATTAGACATGTAGCTGAGTTAATGACAGATTATGCAAATTGCCATATATAGCCGGGGTTTTGTTAAAGAGGATTTGCCAATTATCCAATTGTTGCTGGATGAACTGCAACGGGAGGAGATTGACACTATTATATATGACCCGTTTTTCCGGGCACTGGAACCGCACATCAAGTTCGGGAAAGATCCGGTTACTTTTGCGCAGTCGGAGGACCTTTACGGTAAGGCGGATATCCTGGTGAGCCTGGGAGGGGATGGTACCCTGCTGGATACGGTGTGTTATGTAAGGGATAAGAACATCCCGGTGCTGGGCATCAACTTTGGTCGTTTAGGCTTCCTTGCCAGTATCGGCAAGGGCGCGATATATGCGGCCGTACAGGCATTAAAACAGCGTACCTACATTGTGGACAAACGTGCATTGCTGCACCTGGACTCCAATGTAGGACTCTTTGGGGATGTGCCCTATGCGCTGAACGACTTTACCATTCATAAGAAAGATACCTCTGCGATGGTGAAGATCCATACTTACCTGAACGGAGAATTCCTGAATACTTACTGGGCCGATGGATTGATCGTAGCCACGCCTACCGGATCTACGGGTTATTCCCTTAGTTGCGGGGGACCGGTAGTATTCCCTGAAGCCGGTAGTTTTGTGATTACGCCGGTAGCCCCTCATAATCTGAATGTACGCCCCATCATAGTCCCTGATAATCATGTGATCTCGTTTGAAGTAGAGGGTCGTAGCGACCAGTTTTTATGCACGCTGGACTCCAGGATGGAGACAATAGATAATACCGTACAGCTGGCGATAAAAAAAGAAAGCTTTAGTCTGAGCCTTGTGCGCCTTGACGATAGCAATTTTCTGCATACCTTGCGGAACAAGTTATTGTGGGGGATAGATGCGAGAAATACGCTTAAATAGCGTATACGCCGAATTAGCCAAAAGAATTACGTTGCCGGGGACACCTTCTGCACATTTGAGAATTAGCATATTAGAAAAAATTATTACATTTGATTACTTTTCGTAATACCAAAAGCGGGTATTATTGCGTTTAAAGGAATCATTGCGTTTAAGCAGAACGGATTTATGGGCATACCTTTCTTTTACTCCAAACGTTTAATCAAAATCAGCCTCATCGCAGTGGGTTCCCTGTTCATGATGCCTGCTTTTGCTCAGAACGAACTATCCTATACCGGTGAATTAGGTATTTCGGTAGGCGCCGCACATTACTTCGGGGATTTAAATACCCGGGGGGCTATCAATGCTCCCAAGCCATCAATTGGCATCTTTTACCGCAAATACATGAATGATTATGTGGGTGTAAGGGTGCATGGCCGTTTTATGCAACTGGGTTATTCGGATGTATATAACAAGAATGATTTCCAGCAGCGGCGTAACCTGAGCTTCAATACCAATTTATGGGAACTGGGGCTACAGGGTGATTTTAATTTCTTCCGGTTTGAACCAGGCAGCCTGGGATACCGGTTTACCCCATATTTTACAGGAGGAGCCTCTCTCTTCTATTTCAATCCCTACGCATACCTGGGTGGCAAAAAGTATCATTTGCAGCCATTGGGCACAGAAGGACAGGGTACAGCCATGTATCCCGACCGTAAGCCTTACAGTCTGGTATCTTCTGCTTTCATGGTGGGAGGCGGTTTTAAATATAATCTCTCCAGGAAGGTGAATGCCGGGCTGGAAGTATTATACCGGTTCACCAACACAGATTACCTGGATGATGTAAGTACTACTTATGCCGGATCTGCCGTATTCCCGGCTAACAGTACCGCTTATTTACTGCAGGACCGTTCATATGCTACCGGGGACCGTATCGGAGTTGCCGGACGTCAGCGGGGAAACAGCCGGGACAAGGACCAATATGTGACCGTAGAGTTCACAATCAGCGTTTTATTTACTACTTACAGATGTAAATTCTAGTTTCGCAGGTAATAGATGCCTGTTTGCAGTTTATTATTGGCAATTGGCCTATTATTAACCTCAAATTCAAACTTCTTCGAAGAGGAAACTGCCTACGGTAAAGGATTTCGCTGTTAAAACTACGTTAAAACCCCCCTTCACCCTTTGCAGGGAGAGCCATATATCTATTTTTGTATCTTTGCACACTTTTACTTAAATCGGTTCGATATATATAATCCGCCGCAGATACACATGAGTTTGAAGGATAAATTAGACTTACAACGGTTACCACGACATATCGCCATCATAATGGATGGTAATGGCCGTTGGGCTAAAGAACGAGGCCAGGACCGGCTTTTCGGTCATCATGAGGGGGTGGAAAGTGTCCGGAATATTACGGAAGCTTGTGCAGAACTGGGCATTGGGTATCTCACCCTTTATGCCTTTTCAACAGAAAACTGGGATCGTCCTGTTTACGAGGTTAACGGGATTATGGAGTTGCTGGTGAACACTATCCGCAATGAAGTAGCTACGTTATCAAAAAATAACATCAGATTGCATGTAATCGGAGACATGAACATGTTACCCGGCCAGTGTAAAACTGAAATGGAAGAGGCAATGGCCTTAACCAGTCAGAACACCGGCTTAAACCTGGTAATGGCTCTGAGCTATAGCGCCAGGTGGGAGATTGTGAATGCTGCGAGAAACATTGCACAGGATGTGAAGGACGGGAAGCTGACACCGGAGGCGGTAACGCCTGAGATGTGGGAGCAATACCTGTGTACTGCTACGATACCTGATCCTGAATTAATGATCAGAACCAGCGGAGAATGCAGAATCAGTAACTTTTTACTATACCAACTGGCTTACGCGGAGCTGTATTTCACAGATACCCGCTGGCCGGATTTCCGCAAAGAACACCTTTACGAAGCAATATTAAACTACCAGACCAGAGAACGGCGCTTTGGTAAAACAAGCGATCAAATACAGCAGAATGAAGAAATTATTTCCTAAGAGCCTCCTGGCTATAGTATTATGTTGCAGTGCCGGCATTCGTGTATCCGCCCAGGTACGGGATACTATCCCTGCAGCAGACCAACCAGTGGGACTGAATTTACCATTGGGAAATGCACAGCCGCAGCAGTATGAAATAGCTGACATTACGGTGTCAGGTACACAGTACCTCGATAAATCATTGCTTATCTCTTTATCTGGCCTGAATGTAGGCGATAAGGTAGTTTACCCCGGCGGTGATCAGTTTGCAAAAGCGATACAGGCTCTCTGGGGGCAGCATCTGTTTGCGAACGTCGCCATTTACGTATTGAAGGTGGAAGACGGTAAGATCTGGCTCGAAATTGAGCTGGTGGAACGTCCCCGTCTTAATAACTTCATTTTCAGAGGCGTTAAAAAATCTGACGCGGAAGAGCTGACCAAAAAGGCCAGTCTGCGTAAGGGCTCAGTAGTAACTGAAGCCATGAAACAGAATGCGATCGGGATCATCTCTAAGTTTTATGCAGATAAAGGATATCGCAACGCCACTGTGACTGTGACGGAACGGACCGATACTGCGCAGGTAAACGCAACGGATGTGGTGTTTACCGTTATAAAGGGGGGTAAAGTGAAAGTAAACGATATCTACATTGTAGGTAACGAGAACATTTCCGATTCTAAGATCAAGAAGAAGATGAAGGGTACCAAGGAGCATTCCCGGTTTACCATTCACCCTGATTCTGAGCCTGTATGGGTGGATTCCCTGGAGCAGCCGGAAAATTACTGGTCTACTTTCGGGTTCCTGTATCCTTCCCGTACAATGGAAGCGCTGGACCCTTACTTCCGTTTTAAACTGTTCTCCTCTGCCAAGTTCAATGAGGGTAAGTATACAGAAGATAAAGAAAAGGTAATCGCTTATTATAATACCCAGGGTTTCCGTGATGCGGTACTGGTAAGAGATACTACCTACAAATCCCGTAATGGTGGTGTGAATGTGAGCCTGCAGGTGAGCGAGGGTAAGAAATACTACTTCGGTAACATTACCTGGAAAGGTAACAGCCGTTACACGGATTCTTTACTGGGTCGTGTACTGGGTATCAAACCAGGAGATGTTTACAATCAGGAAATTTTACAGAAACGTTTGCTGTCATCTGAAGGTGGTGACGTAGGTGGTTTATACATGGACTATGGTTACCTGTTTTTCCGTGCAGACCCTGTTGAAATCGGGATCCGTGGAGATACCATAGATTATGAGGTGAGGATTTCTGAAGGTCCTCAGGCTACTATTAAAGAAGTACGTATTGCAGGTAATGAAAAAACCAACGAACACGTAATCCGTCGTGAGCTGCGTACATTACCAGGTGAGAAATTCAGTCGTACGGATCTGATCCGTTCCAACCGTGAGATCGCTAACCTGGGTTTCTTTAACCCTGAAAAGATCGGTATGGTGCCGGTGCCTAATATCCAGGACGGTACCGTGGACATTGATTATACTGTTGAAGAAAAAGCAAATGACCAGTTGGAACTGTCTGCGGGCTGGGGTGGTTATATCGGTTTAACCGGTACGCTGGGTGTAACGTTCAACAACTTCTCTCTCCGTAATATATTTAACAAACAGACATGGGACCCGTTACCAAGTGGAGACGGACAGAAATTATCGGTACGTGTATCTTCCAATGGTAAGGCATACCGTTCTTATAACTTCTCTTTCACAGAGCCCTGGCTGGGTGGTAAAAAGAGAAACCAGTTTTCTGTAAGTTTCTATAACAGTTACCAGAACCCATACGCTTATGCGGCTTTGTATGGTACGGCCAGTTCTTCCAATGCTTACTTTAAAGTATTGGGTGCTTCCGTATCACTGGGTAAGCAGTTGAAATGGCCTGATGACTATTTCACCCTCATTTACTCTGTGAACTATCAGCAGTACAAACTGAAGAACTACGATTACTTTAACATCGGGTTCTCTAACGGTACTTCCAATAACGTGAACTTAAAACTGACATTGTCACGTTCTTCAGTGGATCAGCAGATCTTCCCGAGGAATGGTTCTAACTTCCTGTTATCCGGACAGTTCACTCCTCCTTATTCCGTATTTAATCCCAGCAAGGATTACAAACTGGAATCAGTATCCAACCAGTTTAATTTCATCGAGTACCAGAAATACCGCTTTAATGCAGAATGGTATGTACCATTGAGCCGTCCTCACGGAACAGACAACAAAACGTTTGTACTGAAGGTAGCTGCTAAGTTTGGTTACATTGGCCGTTATGACAATCGTACCACCTTATCTCCGTTCGGCCGCTTTGAGCTGGGTGGTGATGGTTTGAGCAACTTTGCGATCTACGACCGTGATATCATCTCCCAGAGAGGTTATCCTGTATATTATACATCTGATCCAAAGAGCAACGTGGAAAACAGTCAGCCAAGAGGATATGAAGGTTTCACGATCTTCAACAAATATATCATGGAGTTGCGTTATCCGTTCAGTCTGAATCCAAGTTCTACGATCTTTGGTCTGGCTTTCCTGGAAGCAGCGAATGGTTACAGGGACGTACAGGATTACAATCCGTTCAGGTTGCGCCGTTCAGCGGGTTTAGGTATGCGTTTTTACCTGCCGATGTTTGGTTTGCTTGGATTTGACTATGGTATTGGATTTGACCGTTTGAAAACAGGCAGTGGTCTGAAGGATGCGGCTAAATTCACCTTTATGCTGGGCTTTGAACCAGAATAAGGGTAGAATTAATTTTAAATTATATATTGCAAATCCGATTTGCAGTATAATTTAAACCCGGAATTATGAAAAAGATATGTCTCATATTAGCTGTTGTTCTTTGTTCGGCCTTTGGAGCCAGTGCGCAGCGTTATTGTGTAATAGATACCAAGTATATCCTGGATAATGTTCCGGATTATAAGGAAGCGCAGGGAAAGCTGGATGCAATAGCAGAACAATGGCAGAAAGAAATAGATGCCAAGTTCCTGGAAATAGATAAGATGTATAAATCTTACCAGGCAGAGCAGGTAATGCTGACAGATGAATTGAAACACAAGCGTGAAGACGAGATCGTGGCTAAGGAGAAAGAAGCCAAGGATCTGCAGAAGAAGCGTTTCGGGTATGAAGGGGATCTTTTCAAGAAGCGTGAGGAGCTGATCAAGCCAATACAGGATAAAGTATACAATGCCGTACAGAAACTGGCAGCAGCCCGTATGTACGATTTTGTACTTGATAAGTCGGGGGGAGTAACAGTTATCTTTGCAGATCCTAAGCTGGATAAGAGCGATGATATATTACGTTCGTTAGGCGTTAAGAAATAGACCTTTATACCATTTTAAACCTTAGTTTTAGTATCAAAATTTTTTAAACACAGACAACATCATGAAGAAGTATGTAATTATCGCTTTTGTGACAGTTTCAGGATTGTTCAGCGTAAATGCAATGGCACAGTCCAAAGTAGGACACATTAATGCACAGGCACTGATTGAAACAATGCCTGAAGCGCAGACAGCGCAGAAATCTCTGCAGGCGTATGCAGAAGAACTGGATAAAGATGGTAAAGGGTTGATTGATGAGTACCAGAAAAAACTGAAAGAATTTGACGCAAGTGCGGCCAGCATGACCGACAATATGAAAGAAATTAAGGGTAAAGAGATTCAGACTGCACAGAAGAACATCCAGGACTACCAGGAGTCTGCTCAGCAGAAGATCGAAGCTAAACGTCAGGAAATCCTGAAACCGATCTACGATAAAGCCCGTAAAGCGATCGAAGATGTAGCTAAGGAAAAAGGTTATGCTTATGTACTGGACAGCTCAGCAGGTGTATTGCTGGTATCTCCGGCAAGCGATGATCTGGCTCCTGCTGTGAAAATTAAGCTGGGTATCAAGTAATCCGGTAATCCCGTAAATAATTGTATTAAATATGCCCCGGTATTAAAGCCGGGGCAATTTTTTTAAATTCCCCTTTGCTTTTTCAGATTTTTCCCTACCTTTGCCTTCCGTTTTAAAAACAGGCTTCCGCAAAACGGGAAAGTGTTTAGTATAGTACAGGTAAAAACAAAATATTAAAATGAAACGTACTTTTCAACCGCACAACAGACGCAGAAAGAGCGTTCATGGTTTTAGAAAGAGAATGGAAACTGCTAACGGCCGTAAAGTATTAGCTTCCCGCAGAGCTAAAGGACGTAAGAAATTAACTGTTTCTGACGAGCGGAAGCTGAAATAAGATCAGCCCCGTCACTGCATAGCACATAGTTGCTGGCAGGCTTTGAGGCTGGATCTTGATAGAAGGAATTGTATCGCTATTGGGTTGATAAATCAGACTTGCCATAAAAACTTATTCTTTTAACACAGAAGAAAGGTTAAAAAGCAGAAAACTCATTGAAACGCTTTTTCGGGAAGGAAAAGCGTTTTCTGTTTTTCCCTACCGTGTACTTTTTATGCGGGTAGATCACCCTGGCAGTAAATATCCCGCCCAGGCAGGCTTTACTGTTTCTACGAAGCGGTTCCCTCATGCAGTAGACCGTAACCGCGTAAAGCGGCTTACACGTGAGTGCTGGCGTCTGCAAAAACAGCCTTTTTATGACTACCTGGCTGAACACTCCTGCCAGCTGGCCATTTTCTTTATCTATACAGATAAGAAAATAGCTCCTTACCCCCTCTTACAGGAGAAAGTTTCCGTAATTTTAAAGAAGCTCGAGAAAGAAGTGCTTAAACTGGCCTTGCCAGATAAACCGGCATTATGAAGATCTTCAGTTACCCGTTCATCTTCCTTATCAGGATCTACCAATGGTTTATTTCACCTTTGCTGGGTAACAAATGCCGGTATACCCCTACCTGCTCTCAATATGGCATAGAAGCCCTTAAAAAGCACGGAATATTCAAAGGAGGCTATCTGACCCTCAAACGCTTCCTTTCCTGCCATCCCTGGGGTGGACATGGGCATGATCCTGTGCCTTAATTTAACTTTTCTGATTCTCAATTAACTTGTAGCTTACAGTAGCTTATTAATTTAACTTTTACCTATGCGTTCATTTTTTCAAAGAAAGGGAAGGGTAGTGTTGGTCGTGCTGCTGATCGTAGTAGCCGGGACCAGTATCAAGGCTTACAGTGACAAGGACAAATACTTTGAGATCGCCAAGAACCTCGACATTTTTGCCGCCTTTTACAGGGAGCTGAATACCTATTATGTGGACGATCTGCCGCCGGAGAAACTCATGCATAAAGGAATAGATGCCATGCTGGAAGAAACGGACCCGTATACCGACTTTATCCCGGAAGAAAACCTGGACGAACTGAAGTTCATGGCTACCGGCAAATATGGAGGCGTAGGTGTTTCTGTAAATACAGACAGCGGCCGTACCGTGATCACGGATATTTATGAAGGAAGTCCTATGCATAAGGCAGGGGCCCGACCAGGAGATATCATTGTATCCCTGGACGGGAAAAAAGCACAGGGAATGGACCAGGACGAGATCAGTCACCTGCTGAAAGGCGTGCCGGGTACTCCCCTGGAGATGGTGTTAAAGAACCCGGTAACAGGAGAAGAAACAGCGAAGAAGATATTACGTGAAGAAATTAATGTGCGGCCGGTGAGTTATGCCGGTATGACCGGGAACGACATCGGCTATATCCGTATGACCCAATTCACTGAAAACAGCGGGGAAGCTGTTCAGAAGTCTTTCGAAGACCTGAAAAAAGACCACCCCGGTATGAAAGGCATGATCCTGGACCTTAGGGGAAACCCGGGGGGATTGCTGGATGAAGCGGTGCTGGTGGCCAATATCTTTGTAGACAAGAATAAACTGATTGTAAGTACCAAAGGAAAAGTAAAGAACTGGGACCGGGACTATAGAACAGAAGATGCTGCAGTAGACGCCAGGATTCCGCTGGTAGTACTGACCAACCGTTCCTCTGCCTCTGCATCAGAAATCGTGGCAGGGGCCGTACAGGACCTGGACCGTGGGGTGATTGTAGGGCAGCGTTCTTTTGGTAAGGGACTGGTACAAACTACCCGCCCACTTCCTTATAATGCGAAGCTGAAAGTGACTACTGCCAAATATTATACGCCAAGTGGCCGTTGCATACAGGCGATTGACTACTCTCACAGAAGTGAAGAGGGAGAAGCTGAAATAGTACCTGATTCCATGCGCCGTGCCTTTACTACTGCCGCAGGCCGTAAAGTAAAAGATGGTGGCGGTATAGAACCGGATGATGTGGTGGACCCTACTTTGCTGAGCCAGGTAGCTGTGACACTTATCCGCAAGTTGTACATATTCGATTATGCTACACAGTATTATTACCAGCATCCCAGTATTGCTGCTGCCGGGAAGTTCTCTCTGAGCGAAGATGATTTCTCTGATTTTATGCATTACCTGGACGGACGTAACTACAGTTATAAAACCCGTAGTGAAGAAGCCCTGGAAAGTTTCCAGAATACGGCCCGTAAAGAGAAATATTATGATGCAGTGGCAAAGGAATTTGATGCATTGCAACAGAAAATGAAACATGATAAGAAACAGGACCTGTTGAAAAATAAAGTAGAGATCAAACACCTGCTGGAAGAAGAGATTGTGAACCGTTATTATCTGCAGAGAGGACGTATAGAAAAGTCTTTAACTACAGATAATGAAGTGAATGAAGCAGTGGCTGTATTACATCAGCCTGATCGTTATCAGAAATTACTACAGTAGATTATTATCTGTGTAAAAATATCAGGGGTGTATCATTTATCTTGATACACCCTTTTTTTATGGATTTGGGAACCTGATTTATGCAAAGAGGAATAGAACAGGAACAAGATCAGGACCTATTTCAGGTATTGGAATACATTAAAAAATTTCCGTTAGCCAATTATGTTTACGGCTATAATTATGATTTCCCGCATTTTAATTATAAATTAAAGTTCTCGACCTACCATCACGTTATTGTAAACTAAACTAAGTAGCATGCCTGAAAATTCTAACCGCAATTCCCGCAGGGGATTTATCACCAAACTGGCCAAGGGAGTAGTAGGAGCCTCTTTATTACCCAACATTCTGACCGCTGCAGATAAACAGCGAAGCTTACTGACCCGTGTAAAGGAAAAGTATAGTGCAAATGATCAGATCCAGATAGCACTGATCGGGGCAGGAGGGATGGGAACATCTGATACCAATACGGCCATCACCGTACCGGGCGTAAAGCTGATAGCAGCCTGCGATCTGTATGATGGACGACTGGCAGATGCGAAGAAGAAATGGGGCAGTGATATTTATACCACCCGTGATTACCGGGAAATCCTTGAACGGAAAGATGTGGATGCGGTGATCATTGCCACACCTGATTTCTGGCATAAAGACATTTCTGTGGCCGCTATGAACAAAGGCAAATCCGTGTATTGCGAGAAGCCTATGGTGCATGATATTACGGAAGGCCCTGCTGTGGTGGATGCCCAGCAGCGGAACGGGAAGGTCGTATTCCAGGTGGGAAGCCAGGGCATGAGTTCCCTGGGCAATGAGAAGGCGAAGCAATTACTGAAGGACGGCGCTATTGGTAAACTGAATTATGCAGAAGGTTTCTGGGCGCGTATGTCTCCGTTTGGAGCATGGCAGTATCCCATTCCCGCGGATGCTTCTACCAAAACGGTTGACTGGGACGCTTACCTGGCGCATGCGCCCAAGCGTGAATTTGATCCGTTGCGTTTTTTCCGCTGGCGTAATTATAAAGACTATGGTACTGGTGTATCCGGCGATTTGTTCGTACACCTGTTTTCAAGTCTGCATTTTGTAACAGGGTCTATTGGTCCGGAGAAGATCATGGCAACCGGTGGACTTCGTTACTGGAAAGACGGGCGGGAAGTACCGGATATTATGCTGGGTATGTTTGATTATCCTGAGACCGAAATACACCCCGCTTTCAATCTTTCTTTGCGTGTGAATTTTGTAGATGGCACCGGTGGTACCAACTACCTGCGTATGGTGGGAAGTGAGGGATCTATGACGGTAGAATGGGATAAGGTAACGCTGTACCGTAACAAGGCGTATGCGGCCACTGATGATCCTTTGCTGCAAAGTAAAAAAGATGTGGACAGTGGTAAACAGTATGTGTATGAGAGAAAAGATATGCTGCCTCCGGAGAAGATGGAATATGCCGCAGAAGAGGGATACAAGGGCGCACACTTTGATCACTTCTATAATCTTTTTACAGCTATGAGAACAGGTGGTAAAGTACATGAAGATGCTTTGTTCGGGTATCGTGCAGCAGCGCCGGCGTTGTTGTGTAACGATAGTTATTTCCAGAACAGGATCATGCAATGGGACCCAAAGAATCTGAAAACGATCAATAAATAAAAACGATAATCATGATGAAGAAATTATTTTTTCCTGCTCTATCGGTAATGGCTATAGCTGTTATATCCTGTAATGGTGGTAATAGTACGGCTTCTAAAGAAGATACAACGGCTACTGTTAAAAAAGAAGATGCTGTACAGGCTACAGAAATTGTTGCTGACAGCACTGCCAATACGTTGACGGATGCAGAGAAATCCGAAGGATGGAAATTGTTATTCAATGGAAAGAACCTGGATGGATGGCATATCTATAAAGGCAAAACTTCCAGTGGATGGGTAGCAGAAGAGGGCATTTTACATTGCCTGGGAAGTGAGAAGGATAAGAGTGATAAGCGTGCAGACCTTACAAGCAATGATACATTTGATAATTTCGAGTTAGAACTCGACTGGAAGATGTCCCCGAAAGGGAACAGTGGTATTATATACCTGGCATCCGAAGAGTTTGATGCCGCTTATCTGAGTGGTCCTGAGTACCAGCTGATAGATGATGAGAACTTCCCTGAGAAACTGGAAGGCTGGCAGAAGACAGGCGCTAACTATGCGATGAGCGCACCACTGGTAGCCGCCGCCAAGCCAATAGGTGAGTGGAATCATGCAAAGATCATTGTGAACAAAGGGCATGTGGAACACTGGCTGAACGGGCAGAAAACTGCCGAGTATGAGATAGGCTCTCCGGAGTGGAAGAAAGCAAAAGAAGCAGGAAAATGGAAGGATGCTAAAGGTTATGGAGCTACGAAGAAAGGGCATATAGATTTACAGGACCATGGCAGTGAGGCCTGGTTCAGGAATGTGAAGATCAAGCAGCTTTAATAGTATAGATAAAAAAAGAAAGGGTGTATCATGATTCATGATACACCCTTTCTTTTTTTATCATCAGTAATTATACTGCTGCTTCGTAATGCTTGCTAACTGCATCCCAGTTAACAACGTTCCAGAATGCTTTCAGGTATTCCGGACGGCGGTTCTGATATTTCAGGTAGTAAGCATGTTCCCATACGTCTACGCCTAAGATAGGAGTACCTTTTACTTCAGCAACATCCATCAGTGGATTGTCCTGGTTAGGAGTGGAAGTAATTTCCAGTTTGCCATCTTTTACGATCAGCCATGCCCAGCCTGAACCGAAGCGGGTAGTACCTGCTGTGTTCAGTTTTTCTTTGAATTCATCGAAAGAACCGAAGATGCTCTTGATTGCGTCTGCCAGTTTGCCTTTAGGTTCGCCACCTGCGTTAGGAGCGAGGATAGCCCAGAAGAAACTGTGATTCCAGTGACCGCCACCGTTATTCCTTACAGCAGGGCTTATTTTACCAGCCGCAGCTACCAGTTCTTCCAGAGATTTGTTCTCGTTCTCTGTACCGGCAACAGCCTTGTTCAGGTTGTCTACATAAGCCTGGTGGTGCTTACCGTGATGAATCTCCATTGTCAGTTTATCGATATGAGGCTCCAGTGCATCATGTGCATACGGTAAGCTCGGAAGTGTAAATGCCATAACCTAATGTTTTATTGTTTTAAAATATTGTGTTTAAAGAGTGTTCAAATTTACTGCCTAATAAGGTAAATATCAAAACACATATAGGTACTTCTGCCCAATTCACGTACCAAAAGCGTTGGATATATGCTTTTTTATTTTATATTTACGTTAAGTGTTATAACAACTTTAGTCTCGCATTGTGGTTCGTATACACGTAAAGGTTACTTTGTTTTAAACCTCCTGCCATTCAATTTCAACTATTGTTTGTATAAAACTTAATGTATGTTGACAGACTCTGACATGGGCCAGAACTATTCCCTCAATTCCTTGCAGAAGGAAAACGAACTATTGAAGACGCGCATCCAGTGGCTTGAAAATATACTGGATAACGTGCCGGCCATGCTTTACACCCACGAGAACAGCGTTAAGACCGTGAACTGGTGTAATAAGCGGATGGAAGATACCACAGGTTATAAGCTGGCAGAGATAACTGCACTCGGCCTTGGTTTTTTTCAGCGGGTGATGCATCCGGATGATTTTGATCTTGCGGTGATAGCCCAGCAATCCTTTAAAGAAAATAAGAACCTTTTTGGCGGGGTATTACGTATCCGCAAACGGGATACCGATGACTGGTGCTGGCTGGTAGGGATGGCTATTCCTTTTACCCGGGATGAAGAGGGGAAGGTGAAAGAAGTGATCTGTGCTTTCCTGGACCTTACCCTGGCCATGGATACCAATGACCAGCTGGCGGAAGCCATGCGGGATGTACTGCGCCGGCATAATGATGACCTGCAGAACAAACTGACGCCGCGGGAAATGGAAATACTGAAGCTGACCGTACAGGGGTTGAATAATAAGGAAATAGCAGGGGTACTTAACCTGAGCCGCTATACCGTAGAAACCCACCGGAAAAATATACGTCTGAAGTTAAAGGTAAGAAACACTACTGAGCTGATCGCGCTGGCGAGGAAGGTCGGGTATCAATAATTTAACATTGTTTAAAGACTTTTTCCCCCGGTTTTCAGAAAAATACCCAAGCTTGGGTATTTGAGCAAAAATTAATCTCCCCTAATTTAGTGAAACATTAACCGAACGTTAGAAAGACATTTTCAGGAAAAAGATTCGATGAAATAACCCTACTTGCTATGATAAATGAGGAAAGCGCCTATAGCATCCTGCAACTGAGTGATGCTGCTACAGCAGAAGAGATTGTTGCGCAGTATGAGATATTAAAGGACCAGTACAAAAGGATCAAAGATGAGACAGTAGATTTAAAGACCCATTTGGAATACCAGCTTAAACAGATAGAGCTGGACGATGTTTATATTTATTTCAGAAGAAAACAAAGGATATAACTAAGCTATTTTTTTTCATTCGTTGTGTTTTTAGCTCAGCTTTCTTCCATTGTTTGTCTTCCTATCCCATTAACCCGCTCACCTTACGTAATTTCCATATTACCACACTTTACTATATATTTACTCATAAAATCCTTCCTTATGGGTACGGCATTACTTTATGTGCTAATTGTTTTCGCAGCGCTGGTGGTATTATCCAGCTTTGTGACGATACAGCAGGGTACCATTGGAGTTACTACCGTTTTCGGGAAATATAACCGAGTATTGTTCCCCGGTCTTAATTTCAAGATTCCGCTGATCGAAAAGATCTTCAAACGTATTTCTATCCAAAACCGTTCTGTAGAGCTTGAGTTCCAGGCTATTACGGTGGATCAGGCCAATGTGTATTTCAAGGCCATGTTATTGTATGCTGTGTGGAACCAGGATGAAGAAACCATTAAGAACGTGGCTTTTAAGTTCATGGACGAACGCAGTTTCATGCAGGCACTGGTACGTACCATTGAGGGCTCTATCCGTGGTTTTGTGGCTACCAAACGTCAGGCAGAAGTGCTGGGTTTGCGTAAAGACATTACTGAACACGTAAAAGAGCAGATTGACAAAACCCTGGAAGACTGGGGTTTCCACTTACTGGACCTTCAGATGAATGATATCACATTTGATGAGGTGATCATGAAGTCGATGGCACAGGTAGTGGCGTCTAACAACCTGAAGGCTGCCGCCGAGAATGAGGGTCAGGCATTGCTGATCACCAAGACGAAAGCAGCGGAAGCTGACGGTAATGCTATCAAGATTGCGGCAGAAGCAGAGCGTCAGGCTGCGCAGCTGCGTGGTATGGGTGTGGCACTGTTCCGTGAGGAGGTGGCCAAGGGTATGTCTATGGCAGCTAAAGAAATGCAGCAGGCCAACCTGGATACCTCAGTGATCCTGTTCTCTATGTGGACAGAGGCAATCAAGCACTTTGCAGAGAATTCCAAAGGGAACGTGATATTCCTGGATGGTTCTTCAGAGGGAATGGATCATACCATGCACCAGATGATGGGTATGAATAAACTGATGGACAACAAGAAATAATTATAAAAGTGCGCGGTTAATATGGAGGCTCCATGCTTCATCCATGCTTCAGGTATGAAGGAGACATGAAGGAGCCCCGGTTAAAAGGCCTGGAAGATTATTAAAAAGGGTTTGAGGAGACTATCCTCAAACCCTTTTTGCATCAAATCAAAAGCTTCTCCTACGGAGTCTTTTTTGTTTAATTCTGTTTACTACAAACACGGGGCTCCGGAGGAGCCTATTGTGTTTTACAGGTCTTTGGGTCATTTCCTTACAGGTGGTGGTCTGTTATGGTCTTCTTTGTTCGAAGAAGGTTTTTACCAGCTGAAGGCTTTCCGCTTCGCCGGGGCCCTGTTCCAGTTTGGTTTTGGGATGGAAGGGGTTTGTTTCCCCGGTAGACTTCCTGTAGCTATGTTTATCGTCGCGTGCAGCGTAGACAATACGGCCGATTTTACTCCAGTAGAGAGCGCCTGCACACATAAGGCAGGGTTCCAGTGTTACATAGAGGGTGGCTTCCATCAGGTATTTACTTCCCAGGTAGTTAAAAGCGGCCGTTAAAGCCAGCATTTCTGCATGGGCTGTACAATCATTCAGCTTCTCTACCTGATTGCTGCCACGGCCTATTATTTTATCATTTAGCACCACTATCGCACCAACAGGTACCTCGCCATCGTCGAAAGCATTCCGGGCCTCACGAAGGGCCTGCTGCATATAGTATTTATCGTCCATAGTATTTATTGGATCAGGTTAATGAAGTCGTCTTCACTTAAAATCCTGACCGTATTGATCTTCTTTGCTTTTTCCAGTTTACTGCCGGCATCATCTCCTACCACCAGGTAATTGAGTTTGCTGCTTACCCCACTCAATATTTTTCCGCCCTGCTTTTCTACCATTTCTTCCGCATCACTGCGTTTCAGTTTGTTGAGGGTACCGGTAAAGAGGAAAGTCTGGCCTTCCAGGTTGCCGCCGGTATGATGATCTGATTTGGTACTTTTTAAGTTCACGCCTAATTCTTCCAGTTGTTGCAGCATTTTAATGTTGTCCTCATTGCTGAAGAACTGACGGATACTGCCAGCTACCTTGGGACCAATATCTTCCAGTTCCAGGAGCTGCTCTTCTGTCCATTCCCGGAAATCGAGCAGGTGGTGAGCCGCATTGGCCAGTGTTTTGGCAGTTGTTTCCCCTACGTAGCGTATGCCCAAGCCAAAGATGAGGCGGTGCAGGGGCTGGGTTTTAGACTGTTCAATGGCGGTTTGCAGGTTGGTCAGGGATTTTTGCCCGAAACCTCCCAGCTGCTCTATTTTTGAAAAGTCCATGGTGTAGATATCCGGGATGTGTCTGATCAGTTTAAGATCGTAGAACTTACGGATGTTACTTTCACCCAGGCTGCGGATGTCCATTGCATCTTTACTTACGAAGTGGATCATGCGTTCCACTACCTGCGCTTCGCAGTTAATATTAATACAGCGCCATACGCTTTCACCTTCCGGTTTAAAGAGAGGATGGTGACAAACAGGGCATTCCGTAGGGAATTTAATGTCCTCTTCTGTGCCATCCCGCAGGTCTGCCACGGATTTTACAATGTAAGGAATTACATCACCGGCGCGTTCAACCAGTACAGTATCACCTATTTTCAAATCCTTTTCCTTTATTACATCTTCATTAAAAAGTGAAATGGAAGCAACCGTAACCCCGCCGATAGGCACAGGATCAATTTTTGCTACGGGCGTAACAGAACCGGTGCGGCCTACCTGGAACTCCACATTACGCAGTTTACTGGTAGCCTGCCTTGCTTTGAATTTGTAGGCCATGGCCCAGCGCGGATGGTGGGTCGTCATGCCCAGCTGGTCCTGCAGGGCATAATCATTCACTTTTATCACCATCCCGTCTATTTCGTAAGGGAGGGCATCTCTTTTCTGTTCAAATTCCAGTACATAGTCTATTACAGCCTGGATACCCTTTACCACTCTTTTTTCTTTGGAAGGGGTACGGAACCCGAGCTTTGAGAGGAGATCGAGGGTATTACTATGTGTTTGTATTTCTTTCGGTTCGGTTTCATCCTGTTCCATAGTATGATAGCTCATGTGGTACAGGAAGGCTTCTAAACCACGTTTGGCTACTTCCCGGGGATCTACCATGCGGAGGGAACCGGAAGCCGCATTACGCGGATTGGCCATGGGTGGCAGGTTTTCAGTAGCGCGTTGCTCATTGAAAGCCTTGAAAGTGCTTTTATTAATTAATACTTCGCCGCGGATTTCTATGGAATGAATACCGTGGGCAGAGAATTTGGCCGTAAGGGGGATGGAGCGGATCTGTTTGATATTGGTGGTGATATCGTCTCCGGATACGCCATCACCACGGGTAGCGCCCCTTACCAGGCGGTCGTTCTCATATATAAGAGAGATACTGGCACCGTCGAACTTGGGTTCTATACAGTATTCAATATCTGCAAGACCACTGATTTCACGGGCTTTACGGTCCCAGTCGTTCAGGTCGTCCGCATTATAAGAGTTCTCCAGGCTGAGCATAGGCACCAGGTGCTGTACGGTGGGGAATGCTTTGGTAAGGCCATGCGCCACGCGCTGGGTGGGAGAATCGGGGTTTACCAGGTCCGGATGTTCAGCTTCCAGTTTTTTAAGCCAGGCATATAGCTGGTCATATTCGTAATCACTAAGCACAGGCTCGCTCTGCACGTAATAGCGCCAGTCGTTATAAATAATTACACGACTCAGGTCGTCCATTGTTTTCTCTATGGCAATTTTGCTTTCTTTTTGCTGCAATTGCCCTAACAGTTCCTTTGCTAATTGTGATAAATTAATTTCTATTTCTTTCGTATACATATAAAAGTGCTAACTGAGCGTAAAATACAAATTGTTTGAGGTTTATTGTGGCTTATGTTAAAGTATTGATAATCATTATAAAAGTGGCAATATCAAATTTTAATCGTATTTATTTTAGAAAAAAGATGTTTGAAAAGTTTTTTATTAACAAAATATTAATTAAGATTGTGTAACGAAACGAAAGTAACTGAAAGCCAAAATTTAAATCGGAGTTACAAGGACGCAAATGCCAAAGACTGTAGAGCGGTTATTCCTTGAAAACTAAGAATACGAAGAACAAGATAGTGTAGTAACCAAAATATTTTTTTTGTCTTTATAAATTCTATTTGCCTTTATAAGTTCCATATGTCTTTATAGATTCCACTTTGCCGTTATAAATTCCGTATTTGCTTTTATAGATTCCATATGTCTTTATAGATTCCATGTTAAGTCTTTGCTTTTATATGATTCCACGTTATCGATTCCACGTTAATTAAATTCCACGTAAGTTATTTTATAATTCCACGTCAATGAAATCCGGCTAAGTGTAATGCTGGTCTCGTACCTTTTCCCCTGCATAAAGTATTTATGCAGGGGAATTTTTTATCTACATGTTTCTTCTGTACTGGCCACCTACTTCATATAATGCGTGGGTAATCTGGCCCAGGGAACAATGCTTTACTGTTTCCATTAATGCATCAAAGAGGTTGCCATTTTTAACAGCAACTCCCTGCAATTTCTTTAATGCGGCAGCGCTTTTATGGTGATGGCGCTGGTGGAAGGCCGCCAGGGTATTGATCTGAAATTCTTTTTCGGCTGTGGTAGAACGGATCACTTCTGAAGGAATGATGGTAGGAGAGCCGTTTTTATTCAGGAAGGTGTTTACTCCTACAATAGGATATTCACCGTTATGTTTCAGGGATTCGTAATGGAGGCTTTCTTCCTGGATCTTATTACGCTGGTACATTCTTTCCATCGCTCCCAGTACCCCTCCTCGTTCTGTAAGCCGGTTGAATTCTGCCAGTACGGCCTCTTCTACCAGGTCTGTAAGGTCCTCGATAAAGAAAGCCCCCTGGATGGGGTTTTCATTTTTTGCGGTACCCAGTTCGCGGTTGATGATGAGCTGTATGGCCATGGCCCTGCGCACACTTTCTTCTGTGGGTGTGGTGATGGCTTCATCGTATGCGTTCGTATGAAGGGAGTTGCAGTTATCATAAATGGCATAGAGCGCCTGTAAAGTAGTGCGGATATCGTTGAAGTCGATTTCCTGCGCGTGCAGGCTTCTGCCGGATGTTTGAATATGATATTTCAGCTTCTGGGAGCGATCGTTCCCCTTGTATTTATACTTGATCGCCTTGGCCCAGATGCGCCTGGCCACGCGGCCAATCACTGCATATTCCGGGTCCATACCGTTGCTGAAGAAGAAAGAAAGGTTGGGTGCAAAGTCGTCGATATTCATTCCCCTGCTCAGGTAGTACTCTACGTAGGTAAACCCGTTGGCGAGTGTGAAGGCCAGTTGTGTAATGGGATTGGCACCTGCTTCCGCAATGTGGTAACCGGAGATACTTACAGAGTAGAAGTTGCGGACTTTCTGGGTGATGAAGTATTCCTGTACATCGCCCATAAGTTTGAGGGCAAATTCAGTAGAGAAGATGCAGGTGTTTTGTGCCTGGTCCTCTTTTAATATATCTGCCTGCACGGTACCCCTGGCGGAGCTGAGGGCCTGCGCTTTTATCTTTTCATAAATCTCTTTGTCCAGTACTTCATCTCCTGAAATCCCTAACAACTGTAATCCCAGTCCGTTGTTGCCTTTAGGCAGTTCTCCATTATATTTTGGCAGTTCTTTGAACTTCTCTTTGATAATAGCATTTACCTGATCTGTCAATCCATGCTGAGCGATGTATTTTTCACATTGCTGGTCTATGGCCGCGTTCATGAAAAATGCGAGGAGAATAGGAGCAGGACCGTTGATGGTCATGGATACCGATGTTTTCGGATCGCAGAGGTCGAAGCCGCTGTACAGTTTCTTGGCGTCGTCTACTGTGGCGATGCTTACGCCGGAGTTACCCACTTTGCCATAGATATCCGGGCGGGGAGCAGGGTCTTCGCCGTAGAGCGTTACGCTGTCGAAAGCCGTACTGAGCCGGATGGCCGGCTGATCTATGGATACATAGTGAAAGCGTTTGTTGGTCCTTTCAGGACCGCCTTCTCCGGCAAACATACGGGTAGGGTCTTCGCCTTCTCTTTTAAGGGGGAATACACCCGCTGCGTAAGGGAATTCTCCCGGGAGGTTTTCCGTAAGCTGCCAGCGGAGCAGGTCACCCCAGTCTTTATACTGAGGCAGGCTTATTTTAGGTATGCGTGACTGGGACAGGCTTTCTGTGTAAAGAGGAAGTTTGATGATCTTATTCCTTACCTGGAATTCGTAGTATGCCGCTGTATATTTTTCTTTTATAGCCGGCCAGTTTTTGACCAGTTTATCACATTCAGGATCGAGTTGTTTGCTTAATGCGTTGATGGCATTGTCCAGGCTTTCATGATCTGGTACGAGGCCTTTTGCGCCGTTTAGCTGGTAGAGTTTAGTGGCGATAGCGGCCTGTTCATCCACCCATTGTGCATACTCATTAATGGCAGCTGTGATTTCTGCCAGGTAGCGGGTACGGGAAGGCGGGATGATCATCGATTTGGTGACAGTATCCCGACTGTTTTCATGTTTAACATGACCGAAAGAGATGCCCTTCTTTTCTTTTATGATGGCCAGCAGTTTTTCAAACAGCTGGTTGATGCCATGATCATTGAATTGGGAAGCGATGGTGCCTAATACCGGCAGTTCTTCATCTTTAGCGCTCCATAGTCCGTGGTTACGTTTGTATTGTTTGCGTACATCGTGGAGGGCATCGAGGGCGCCTGCTTTATCAAATTTATTGATGGCAATTATGTCTGCATAGTCCAGCATGTTAATCTTTTCCAGCTGGGAAGCAGCCCCGTATTCCGGTGTCATTACATAGAGGGATATATCGCAGTAGTCGGTGATGGCGGTGTCGCTTTGCCCGATACCCGAAGTTTCCAGGATGATGAGGTCGAAACCGGCGATGCGGCAGATATCTGTGATTTCCCGGATATGTGCGCTGATGGCTTTATCGCTTTCGCGGGTAGCTAAGGAGCGCATATAAGCACGGGGATGATGGATGGCATTCATGCGGATGCGGTCGCCAAGTAGTGCCCCGCCGGTTTTTTTCTTGGAGGGGTCTACAGAGATCACAGCAATTGTTTTATCGCTGAAGTGGTGTAAGAAGCGTCTTACTATTTCGTCCGTAACGCTGCTTTTACCTGCCCCGCCGGTACCGGTGATGCCTAGTACAATGCCTTTGTCGGATTGTATATCGGGGAGCTGATCGTTTTCAGCGATGGTAATAGTTTGCGCAATATGTTTATAATCGTGCTGGGTGAGCGCTTCGGGTTGTTTGTTGAGTGTTTTGACAGTGGCGAAGTCGCAGCGGTTGATGACATCTTCTATCATGCCGTCCAATCCCATGGTCCTGCCATCATCCGGAGAATAGAGGCGGGTGATACCGTACTGGTGTAATTCCTGGATTTCTGAGGGTAGGATGGTGCCGCCCCCACCGCCGAAGATCCTGATATGTCCGCAGTTATTTTCCTGTAAAAGGTCGTACATGTATTTAAAGAACTCCACATGTCCTCCCTGGTAGGAAGTAACGGCGATGCCCTGGGCATCTTCCTGGATGGCACATTCTACGATTTCTGCTGCGGAGCGGTTATGGCCCAGGTGGATTACTTCGGCACCTTTGGACTGCATGATGCGACGCATAATGTTAATGGCGGCGTCGTGGCCATCGAAAAGAGCAGCTGCTGTTACTATACGGATCTTGTGAACTGGTGTATCAGTCATATTGTTTTTGGTGTTTGACGTGTTGTGCGGCAACGTGGAGCTGCAGAAG
Organism: Chitinophaga oryziterrae; assembly: GCF_009758125.1. Taxonomy (GTDB): domain Bacteria; phylum Bacteroidota; class Bacteroidia; order Chitinophagales; family Chitinophagaceae; genus Chitinophaga; species Chitinophaga oryziterrae. The sequence goes on along the minus strand of NZ_WRXO01000010.1, from coordinate 63,644 downwards.
TTGTAATTTACTAAAAGTGACAGTGGAATATTCGTACATTTTTTTATTTTACACCCTTATTGTTCACGTTTATAGAAAACATTTTACAGAAATGGTGGCTAGAAGAGATTTTATCAGGAATGGCGGTCTGCTGGCAGGCGCTGTTGCATTGGGTTTTCCCAAGGCTGTATTCAGTCAGGGAGTATATGTATCAAAGCGTCCGTTGCCTGCACAGCGTAAGTTTACCAGCGCGGGTGTAGAGAAGGCGATCAGCAATATTAAGAAAGAGATCTCCGATCCAAAACTGGGCTGGATGTTTGAAAACTGCTTTCCGAATACGCTGGATACTACGGTAAGTTTCAAGATGGAGAATGGCCGTCCGGATACATTTGTAATTACAGGTGATATCAATGCGATGTGGCTGAGAGATTCGAGTGCGCAGGTATGGCCTTATCTACCATTGATAAAAGAAGATGAAAAGCTGAAACAGCTGATTGCCGGTGTGGTAAACAGGCAGACAAAATGTATACTGATAGACCCTTATGCCAATGCCTTTAATGAAGGGCCAACAGGCAGTGAGTGGGATACTGACCTTACAGAAATGAAGCCTGAACTGCATGAGCGTAAATGGGAGATAGATTCTCTTTGTTATACAGTGCGCCTGGCTTATCATTACTGGAAAGAGAGTGGTGATACCAGTGTACTGAATGATACTTATAAGAAGGCCGCAAAGCTGATCGTTAAAACATTTAAGGAGCAGCAGCGTAAAGAAAACCGCGGGCCTTACAAGTTCCAGCGTAATACGCCTATCCAGTCGGATACTGCACCTAATAAAGGCTGGGGAGCACCTATGCAGCCGGTAGGACTGATCGTATCCATTTTCCGTCCTTCGGATGATGCCACCGTTTTCCCGTTCCTGATCCCTTCCAATATGTTTGCCGTAGTGTCACTGCGTCAGCTGGCGGAGATGAGTGAGGTGGTATTTAAGGATGCTGCATTTACAAAGGAGTGTATGGAGCTGGCAGATGAAGTAGACAGGGCTATCAAAGCGTATGCGATCGTTCCGCATCCGCAGTTGGGTAATATGTTTGGTTTTGAAGTGGACGGTTATGGTAACCGTTTATTCCTGGATGATACCAATGTACCCAGTTTGTTGTCTATTCCATACCTCGGATATACGACCGCAGATGATCCTTTGTATCAGGCCTCCCGTCATTTTGTATGGAGCAGCTTCCATTGCTGGTTTTACAAAGGTAAATACGGAGATGGAGTAGGTAGTCCGCATACCGGTCCGGATTACATCTGGCCAATGAGTATTATTATGAAAGCGCTGACGAGCAGTGATAAAGAAGAAATAGCAGAGTGTTTGCGTACGATACGTAATACGGATGGTGATACCGGATTTGTGCATGAATCGTTCCACAAGAATGATCCTGCTAAATTTACCCGTCCATGGTTTGCGTGGGTAAATACTTTATTCGGAGAGTTGATTATGAAGGTGAGTCTGGAGTACCCTGAACTGCTGAAGAGACAATATGCTTAAATATAGCTGGGAGATCAGTGACGTAACTGATCTCCCTTTTTCAATAAAATAACCCATGACCCCTATCACTATTTACGAACAGCAGGTTAACGATTACAAAGCTGAAATTTCGCAGTTACAACAACGTCTGAGTGGCCTTGGATGGGTAAGGCTCTGCTGTTTTCTTGCCGCATTAGTTTGCGGATATTTTTATTTCCGGGATAATTTTGAAACGATCTGGTTATTACCGGTTGTATTACTGGCGGTAGCATTTATGTATATCCTGAGTAAGTATCAGGGCATGCAGGACCATCTTACTTTATCAAAGACATTACTGGACCTGAATGAAAAAGAGTGGAGGCTGGCAACTACCGGTCAGTCTGGTTTTCAGGACGGAGAAGTATATTCGAATGAGCAGCATCCCTTTACCGGGGACCTGGACGTATTCGGGCATTCCTCTCTTTATTCTCATATGAACCGTACGGGTACGCTGATGGGGAGTCGTAAACTGGCCGACTGTCTGCAGGAGCCGTTAAAGGAAGTGCAGGATATTGTGCATACACAGGAAGCCATTCACAAGCTGGTACCGAGGTTTAAGTTCCGGCAGTTGCTGACTGCACAATCTGCGCTGGCAAAGGAGAAGCCGGGGGATGTGGCATCGCTGTATAAATGGTTGCAGTTACCGCTGGAGTTCCTGAGAAAGAAATGGCTGAATATTGTACGCTGGGTAAGTCCGGCTTTGCTGATAGGTTCTGTCGTGTATTATTTCATTTCGGATGAGTATTATCCTATCAGTATTTTCCTTTGTATTAACTGGCTGATACTGGGCAGTAATGTGAAAAAGGTGAATGCGCAGCATCAGCTGATCTCTAATAAGGAGAAGATTTTAAGCAAGTTTGCTTTATTGCTGAAGCTCATTAATGAAGAAGAAATTGACGGAGCGTCTTTGCTCAATGAACATAAGGAAAAGGCCGCGTCTGCCAATGTAGCGTTACACCGGCTGGCCCGTATCTGTAATGCACTGGACCAGCGTATGAACCTGATAGTGGGGGTGTTCCTGAACTCTTTTGTATTGTATGATCTGCATTGTGTTTTTGCCATAGAGCGCTGGAAGGCCCGTTACCAGGAAGAAGTGCCCGGCTGGATGGATGTAATAGCCAGAATGGAAGCGCTGAACAGCATGGCTACTTTTGCGTTTAATCATCCTGAATATATTTATCCGCAGGTAAATGAGCATACGGCGCAACTGGTAGCAAAGGGAGTAGGGCACCCATTGATCCCTGCAGAGGATTGTGTGCGTAATGACATCCGTATTGGTGATCCGCAGCATTTCCTGATCATTACGGGGTCCAATATGAGTGGTAAGAGTACTTTCCTGCGCAGTGTAGGCAGTAATTTGCTGTTGGCGCTGAGTGGTATGCCGGTGTGTGCGGAATCGTTTGCCTGTAGTCCTATGAGGATTATGACATCAATGCGTATTAAGGATTCAATCGCGAAGCATACGTCTTATTTCCAGGCAGAGTTATTACGGTTGCAGCAGATAGTGGAAGTGCTGAAAACGGGGGAGAGGGTATTTATCCTGCTGGATGAGATACTGAAAGGAACTAATTCCGAGGATAAGTTATCGGGTTCCCGCAAGCTGATAGAACATTTTTTACAATATCATTGCCTGGGGATGATCGCAACGCATGACCTGGAGCTGGGGCATCTGGAAGAGACGTATCCGCAGAAGATCAGTAACTATTGTTTTGAAAGCACGATACGGGAAGATCAGCTGTTTTTCGATTACCGGATCAGGGAAGGAGTGGCCAGGAATAAGAATGCAACTTTCCTGATGCAGAAGATGCAGATTATCTAATTTGGTAATTAGCTAATATATTTAGTATTTTTACTAAAAATATTAGCTATGACCTTGCCTTTTCAGGAAGGGGTTCCGGAGAACCCTTATTACAAGGGACGTGGAGCCCAGTTGAATCCTAAGAACAGATACCTGAAAGAGGAGTATGCACAGGAACATGTAGAAGGGATAGATGAGTGGTGGCAGGCGGACGTACCTACGCAGGTGATAGAGGAGCATGCGAAGACCCTGGTCAATAAAGTGGATAGTCCGGATGTAGGGATGTGGTATTCCATGAATCCTTACCAGGGCTGCGAACATGGCTGTATTTATTGTTATGCCAGGAATGCCCACCAGTTCTGGGGAATGAGTGCAGGGCTGGATTTCGAGCGTAAGATCGTTGTAAAGAAGAATGCTCCTGAGTTGTTGCGTAAATTCCTTGATAATAAGAACTGGGTACCCAAGCCTATATCATTGTCCGGTAATACGGATTGTTATCAGCCGCTGGAGCGGAAAATGTTCATTACCCGGCAACTGCTGGAAATAGCGCTGGAATACAAACAGCCTATAGGTATCATTACAAAGAATTCGCTGGTATTGCGGGATAAGTATATCCTGCAGCAACTGGCGGCGCAAAACCTGGTATGTGTGTACGTGTCTGTCACTACACAGCAGGAGGACCTGCGTTTGAAAATGGAGCCGCGTACGACTACTGCGCAGCAACGATTTAAGATAGTGAAGGAACTGAGTGAACTGGGTGTACCTGTGGGGGTTATGACGGCGCCTATGATACCGGGGCTGAATGATCATGAGATGCCGGGGTTACTGGAAACGGCGGCTGCAAACGGCGCTAAGTTCGCAGGATATACTGTGGTACGGTTGAATGATGCGGTGAAGATCATTTTTAATGACTGGCTGTATAAGAATTTCCCGGACAGGGCTGATAAGGTGTGGCATCTGATTGAGAGTATGCATGGAGGGCAGGTAAATGACAGTGTTGCCGGGAGAAGAATGAGAGGGGAAGGTAATATTGCGGACCTGATAAAGCAGCAGTTCAAGATCCATACGAAGAAGCATGGTCTTAATCTGGAGCGGTTTGAATACAATACTGAGTTATTTCAGCGTCCACAGATTCAATTGCGGTTATTCTGATTGCGGACTATACGCAAATAGAAAAAATTTATTAGGAAATATGTGTAAATAAAAAAAATAAAAAATATCTTTGTGTAGCAATAAAAAAATGAAACGCAATCCAAAATATACAATTTCAGCGATGTCCTGTAAACAAAAGCAGGTCAGAGATGAATTGCGGGTATGTTGCACCAAATGCTAACGATAAAAGTTACCAAATGATAAAACAAAGGTCCCGCAGGAATTGCGGGACCTTTTGCTTTGTAAGAGCCGAAATGATGATTGAGCAAGAAAAGAATTTGATAACTGTAAAGTGTATACACTGCCGTAAACTATCGGCGGTGATGATGCGATTGCACGGGCATGGTATGTAAAAACATAATTGACTTATGTGATACAAACCCGGTCCGTTAGAAGGAGCCGGGTTTTTTATTTTGAAAGGCCCGGATGATAAGAATGGCAATAATAATTCTATAATACGTTATGCGCTGCCCGTACAGAAAGTGGATCAGGTAGGGACATAACCCCAAACAGAGAGATCATGAGAAACGTAATTCAAGTTGTAAGAGAGGCTTTGCTAACCAACTTCAGGGAGTTGGACACCTGGTTTGAAAAAGAACCTGATCTGTTGCATTTTAAACCGGATGCCGGACAATGGAATATCCGTGAAGTGCTGGAACATATCAGCCTGACAAACTATTTCCTGTTGCTGATAGTAAACAAAAGTACACGTCGTGCGCTGGAGCGTAAGAATACCAGTAACTCGATCATTATTCCCGGTAATTACCAGGAAACATTCAGTAAGATTGATGTGATAGGAAGCCGTTCCTTTGGATGGATCAGGCCTGAACATCTTGAACCCAGCGGGTTACAGGATATGCGTGATATCAGGGTTTTACTGAAACAACAGTTTGCTCAATCTATGTATAATCTTAGTTTACTTAAAAACGGGGAAGGCTTTCTGGTGCAAACCAATATGTCTGTAAACCATTTGGGTAAACTGGATATCTATCAGTATATCTATTTTCTTACAAAGCATATTGAAAGGCATATCCGCCAGATGCAAAGATTGGCAAATGAGTACGCAGGAGCAGAGGCAGAGAAAGCCGAATCAGATGCAGAAAGCATGTTACTTATATAAGCGGGTCGACCATTTTAATATCCTTTGTTGTTAATGCCCCTGTGGTATAATGTAATTGTGATGCCGGTAACAGTATGTTACCGGCATATTGTTTTTTAAAATAAATATGCGAAATATTTGTTAAAATTGTAATAATCATTTTATCTTTGTGGCCTTAACAAATCAATTTAAAACATGCTAATGTCAAAAAAACATATGAACACAGCGCCGGCATCCTTTGCAAAAGGTTGTGGTCGTAGGTTCTGGGCATGTTATAGTTTTATATGAGATAATTAACTTTATATATAACGAGCCCCGGAACCAGTTTCCGGGGCTTTTTTCATTTAGTACTGAATGACAGGAATACCAGGAAACATATACCGTAATGGCTGCGATAGTATTGAAATTTTCAATGCTAAAAGGACAGGATATGCACTAACATAATATATTCGTTAGCGTTATATAACCCGGTCCGTTTAACAGCAGACCGGGTTTTTTTATAAAAATATTGAGTAGTAAGTAGAATTTGTATTTACCCGGCGGGGTAATCTTACCCTGCCGAATTTATTTTAAGATGATATTGTTTTTGTCTTAGTTTGCAATTGACCCCGTAATCATTACCGGGCGCCTGTGGCGTACCGGTATATGATTACCCATCAAACAACATTGATCATTTATTTAAAACTGAAATGGATAATATTTTACAGCAAAAGGTGATATCAGGGGAACATATTTTTGGAAACGGATTGCTGGACAGCAAAGCTTTTTACCTGTATTACTTTAATGCGGTACCTAGTATCAGCTTCATATATACTATTAATGGCGAGAAGTCGCTCGTTGCCTTTAAAACAGCTTATGCAGACAGTATAACAGGTGTTTACCAGCGTGAGGAAATCGGTAGTAAGGACAAGGAATACAAACACGACATCGCGCTGATAGTCTTGAACAATGGCTGCATGGCCGAGTTTGGAGAAGATTACTGCGAGATCCTGCACAATGGGAAAGCAGATGCCTTTATTAAAGATGTGACTACACTGGTGCGTAAGTATCGGCAAAGGGAGAAGCGTAAACAGTACGAGATCAATCTCATAACAATGGGAGATAAGGGGCTGGTACTGAAAAGCATGGAGTTCAAAAAGACGAAGCTGGACCTGAGCCTTTATTATGAGGATGATTTCATGGCGATTGATCAGTTGATCTTTAAGCGGCTGAATACGAATGATGATAAAGGGATCGTATTGTTGCACGGGATTCCCGGCTCGGGCAAAACGACTTATCTGCGTTACCTGATAGGAAGACTGAAGAAGCGTGTGCTGTTCCTTTCGCCTGCAGTAGCGGGTAATATCATGCAGCCGGACTTCATAGACCTGTTAATAGATAATCCCAATACCATACTGGTAATAGAAGATGCGGAGAATATCATTATGGACAGGAAAACTACGGGTAACTCCTCTGTGTCCAACCTGCTGAATTTATCGGACGGGTTGCTGGCAGACTGTATGAATGTACAGGTGGTATGTACCTTTAACAGTGATTTGTCTCAGGTAGACAGTGCACTAATGCGTAAGGGAAGGCTGATTGCCAAGTATGAATTTGGCAAGTTATCTGTATCCAAGGCGCAGTCACTGTCCGGAAAACAGGGTTTCACTACCCAGATCCATCAGCCGATGACCATTGCAGAGATTATGAACCAGCATGAACCTTCCTTCGAAAAGGTGGAAATTCCTATTGGTTTCAGGGCAGGCCTGCGGTCGTAGTATCTCATTATCAATAGCCTTTTTACAGGGGAATTAAATAGTCTACTTAAATTGTAGACTATTTAATTTAATTGTGTAATATTGTTTCGATTATTGCTTTGTGCCTATGCAGGGCTATAAGCTATTAACCGTAATTCGAAACTTATAATTGTGCATTTAAATCACATGGCATGGGCCATTCCACTGTTTCTGGGGTTGATGGGCATTGAATACCTGGTTGCGCGTAAGACCGGAAAGAATTATTTCGGTTTCAGTAGTTCTGTCAGCAATATCAACATTGGTATTGCGGAGCGTTTGCTGGATACGTTTACTGTAGGTCTGTTCTACTTCATATACGACTATATCCACCAGCATTTTGCCATTTTTGATATCAGGTCAAGTGTACTGTTATGGTTTGCTCTCCTGATCTTAACAGATTTTATCTGGTACTGGTACCACCGGCTGGCGCATGAGGTGAACCTTTTGTGGGCAGCGCATGTGGTGCATCATCAGAGTGAGGACTTCAACTATACGGTATCTGCGAGGATTACGGTTTTCCAGGCATTTTTCCGGATGGCTTTCTGGTCGGTATTGCCGGTGATTGGTTTTCCGGCGGCTATGATTGTAAGTGTACAGCTGGTACACGGGTTGTACCCGTTCTTCATACATACCCGTACCATAGGGAAGCTGGGCTTCCTGGAATATATCTTTGTAACACCTTCCCATCACAGGGTACATCATGCATCGAACGAGAAGTACCTGGACCAGAACTATGGCGACGTACTTATCATTTGGGATAAGCTGTTTGGCACTTTTACGGTGGAAGAGGAGGAACCGGAGTATGGGCTGACAAAACCGCTGGACAGTCATAGTTTTTTATGGCAGCACTTTCATTTTATCCTTGAAATACTATACACTGTAAGGCAAACCAAAGGTTTTGTGGCTAAGCTGAAGGTGATATTTGGTAAGCCGGATTATATAGATCTTACTATCCGTCCGAAGCTGGAAGAAAGGTTTTTATCAAAGAACCGTAAAGGCAGGGATACTGGCAGGCTTCAACATTATGTAATCTGGCAGGTGGCGGTGATTACCATGGTACTCTTCTTTTTCCTGCTGCTTGAAAGTTATGTTCCTGTTTTTGTGCAGGTATGTATTGCCTTCGTGATATTACTTACTTTAGTTAACATCGGGGCTATATTAGAGCAAAGGCGCTGGGTGTTTTACCTGGAATATGGCCGGTTGCTCGTGGCGTTTATTGCGCTTTACTATTCGTGGCCATATCCATTCCTGTTGTCGGCTTTCGCTGTTGTCCAGTTACCATTTTTTCTCTACAGATCTGCTATTGAAAAGCAATACCTACGTTTATTATATGGCAGGGTAAATTATTAAGAAAGGAATTTTATATATAGTGCAGGGTACTGTTTTTTTACATTGGTAAAAGAGCAGTACCTTTTCCCATTCAACGTTCAGTGGGTATGGGGAATTATAGTACTGATTTCCATCAAGTTAATATTTATATGTTATTTTTAATAGATTTGCACCTGATTTACTCCGGATTGGGTTAACCAATGGTAAAATGAGGCGGTAAATGATGTTTTTTTAATCCGAATAGTCTATTATCCAATAATTCATGGTGAAGAAAATATTACTGCTGCAGTTGTTATTGTTAGTCGCTGGATATAGTGTTAAGGCACAGATTTCCTCTTCTATGTCTAAAGCACAGATCAGTCAGATGAAAGTGGATGACTTGTCTGATGATCAGATTCGCCAGTTGGTAGCGCAAATGAAGAAGAATAATGTTTCTTACTCTCAGATTGATCAGTACGCTGCTGAGAAAGGAATTTCTGAAACAGAAGTAGCCAAGCTGAAAGACCGCATGAAACAGTTGAACCTGGATAAGGAATTAACTGGTACATCAAATAGCAAATATTCTTCTCAAAACTCAGATTCTACCGGCAGGCAATATAATGATGATAGTAATGGAGATACCACGGCCTATTATCAGGAAAGGTACAGGCGAATCCAGAATAAAGAGACTTTTGAAAAAGAGATGAAGCGCCGTAAGATTTTTGGTACTGAACTGTTTAGTAATCAGAATCTTACATTCGAGCCGAACCTGCGGATGGCTACTCCTCCAAATTACCGTATTGCTGCACAGGATGAACTGGTAATAGACGTATATGGTTATTCTGAAGTACAGCATACTTTAAAAGTGACACCTGAAGGATATGTGCGGATACCCAATTTAGGTCCGGTATACGTAAACGGCCTTACGATGGAAGAGGCACGTACCCGTATTACCAAACAGCTTTCCGTTATTTATGGAGGGATCAAAACGGGGAATACTTCTGTACAGGTATCATTGGGGAACATCAGAAGTATCCGGGTATTACTTATCGGAGAGATTGTGCGTCCGGGCACATATACCCTTCCTTCTTTAGCGACCGTCGCAAATGCTTTATATGTTTCGGGCGGTCCTAATGAGAATGGTTCATTCCGTACTATCAAGGTGGTGCGTAATGGGCAGTCGATAGCTACTTTTGACTTATACGATTTTCTGATCCACGGTGATCTCACGAATAATATAGTATTGCAGGACCAGGATATTGTGAAGGTGGAGGCTTACAAAATGAGGGTAGAGCTATTAGGTGAAATCAAACGACCTGCTATTTATGAAGCAATAGAAACTGAAACACTGCAGAATATACTTGATTTTGCAGGGGGCTATACGGACAATTCCTTTAGAGACATCATCAAAGTTTTCAGGGTAACGAATAAAGCACGTGAAGTGGTAAATGTGCAGGCAGACGAGGTGGCTACTTTCAAATTGAAGTCCGGTGATAAGTTCTATGTAGATTCCATCCTCAACCGTTATACAAATCGTGTTACTATATCCGGAGCAGTCTTTCATCCGGGAGATTATGCATTGGAAGATGACATGACAGTGGGAGATCTCATTAAAAGAGCGGATGGTGTACAGGAAGTTGCTGCTATGTCGCGCGGAATTATCCGTCGCTTACAGGAGGATTTCACTCCTTCCATTATCAGTTTCAATGTACAGGATGTTATTAACGGCAAGCAGAAACTTAACTTAAAAAGGGAAGACAGTGTGATCATATTTTCCAAGTTGCAAATCCGTGAGCAATATCTGGTAAAGATTGATGGTGAGGTGATCCAGCCGGGTTATTTTAATTACGGGGACAGCATGCATCTGGAGGATCTGGTATTACTTGCCGGAGGACTGAAAGATGCAGCTAGTCTGAAGCATGTGGAAATAGCCCGCCGTATCCGGACTGCTGGTATGTATGACTCTAGTGATACACGATTGGCAATAACCCAGCAATTTGATATTAATGCAGACCTGTCAGACTTTCCTGCTGCTGCCAGCTTTGTTTTACAGCCGTTTGATGAGATCATGATACGTAGAGCGCCTGCGTACAGAGAACAGGCAAATATAGAGATGGATGGAGAAGTGGTATATCCAGGTGTGTACGCTATCAATACCAAAAGAGAACGTATTTCTGATGTGATCAAAAGGGCAGGGGGATTAAGGCCGGAAGCTTCTGCAGAAGGGGCTGTATTACTTCGTAAAACTTTTGTAAATGAATCTGACAGTTCCCTGCTGCTGAGTAAACTGCAGGTATTTTATAATAAACTGAAAGATAGTACCAGTGTGGACAAGGTACGTAGTGCGGTAGAACAAAAAGTTCAGTTGCTGGGGATAGAACTGGAAGAAATCCTTGCACACCCGGGTTCCAAATACGATCTTCTGCTGGAAGAAGGGGATGTTATAAAAGTGCCTAAAAAGCTGCAGACAGTTCAGTTGTTCGGAGAAGTTTACTTTCCGAAAAAAGTACGATTCGATAAGAATTTCTCGTTCCGGAATTATGTACGTGGGGCTGGTGGTTTTACAGCACAGGCACTACGAAGAAGAAGTTATATTGTTTATGCCAACGGAGAGGTAAAAAGTACACGTAAAGCCCTCTTCTTTAACAGTTATCCAAAGGTAAAACCGGGCGCAGAAATCTATGTGCCATCCAGACCTGAACGTAAAGGAATGTCTGCTGGTACGGCTGTGGCTTTAGGTAGTGGTTTGGCTTCTATTGCACTGGTGATCGTAACAATACTGAATACGGTAAAATAAAATATAGATTAAAAATAGATGGAACAAAACGCTCCAACAGCAAACAAGCCTAAGGAAGAATTATCGCTTAGGGATCTGGTATTAAAGCTACGTGAGTGGTGGCGTTACTTACTTGGGAAGTGGCTGATAATTGTACCTGCCGGATTATTGTGTGGAGGGATCGGACTCTGGCTTGGTTTTAACAGTAAACCCCAATATATTGGCTCACTAACATTTGTACTTGAAGAAAGTAAATCAAGTCCGCTGGGTACTTATGCTGGTTTGGCCAGTCAGTTCGGTATTGATCTTGGAGGTGGCGGAAATGGAATAGGCGTTTTTACCGGAGATAATATCATTGAGTTTTTGAAATCCAGGTTAATGGTAGAGAAAACGTTGTTGTCTCCTATAACCAGGGATGGAAAAAAGATCACATTGGTTGACTGGTATATAAAGGCAACTAAAATGGATGAGAGTTGGAGCGAAAAACCTTCACTGAAAGGGTTGCATTATCCTGTAGGACAGAAGCGATCAGATTTTAGTCTGCAACAGGATAGTGTATTGAATGAAATTCAATCAGCTCTGGTGAAAAGAGATCTGGAGGTGGGAAAGCCTGACAAGAAATTAAGCTTTATTTCTGTTCAGTGTACTACGCCGGATGAAGTATTTTCAAAGGCCTTTATTGAGTTGTTAGTAAATGAAGCGACTGATTTTTATATCAATACCAAGACCAAACGTTCGAAAGTAAATGTTGATAAATTGCAGGCTGTTGCGGATTCAATTGAACTGCTGCTGAATCGTAAAACGTACTCTTTGGCTGCGGCACAAGATATAAACCAGAACCCTGCGAGACAGATAGCCAGTGCAGGAACAGAGGTGCAGTCCCGGGACAAACTTGTTTTGCAAACAATGTACGGTGAAGTGATTAAAAACCTGGAACTAAGCAAAATGGCGATGGCACAGGAAACGCCAGTTGTGCAAATCATTGATACACCTATCCTGCCATTAAAGAAGAAGAAATTGAGTAAGCTGGTTGGATTGATAGTGGGTGGTTTTTTGGGAGGACTGACTGCGGTAATAGTACTGATAGTAAGAAGATTGTATCTGGACTTATTGATGGAGAAAGCATAAATTATTGATAAAATTAATAAAAAGGACAGTGTGTCATCGATTAAAAAGAATTTTATTTATAACTCTTTACTTTCAGTTAGCAGGATATTATTTCCATTAATAAGCTTTCCTTACTCGTCAAGGATACTTGGGCCGGATGGTACTGGCAAAGTTAATTTCATTGATAGTTACACACAGTATTTTTGTTTGGTAGCTGCTTTAGGAGTACCGCTTTATGGTGTAAGAGAAGTAGCTAAACTGAAAAATAAACCGGCCGAACTTGGGAAATTAACATCTGAATTACTTACACTCAATTTTATATCTTCTTTATTCCTCTGCGTTATATTTTATGCAGTAGCATTCCTGACTCATAAGTTTGACCTTTACAATACCCTATATATTTTAGGTTCTATGGTCCTGCTGTTAAACTCATTTTTTGCAGAATGGTTTTTTCAGGGAATGGAGCAATTCAGGTATGTGTCCAGTAGGAGTTTCTTAATGAACATAGTCTCTATTATTTTATTGTTCACATTGGTAAGAACCGCTGATGATATTAACTGGTATTATGGTATTACTGTAATTGTGCTGTTGGTCAACGTTATGTTCAATATGTGGAGAATGAGGAAGCTGGCACCTCTCAGATTAAAAAACCTTGAGTACAGGAAGCACCTGAAGCCGCTTTTTCTGTTATTTTCCACACAAATAGCGATCAGTGTATATGTAGTATTGGATAAAGTGATCCTGGGGTATATGGCAGAAGATAAGTACGTGGGATATTATGCAGCGGCACTCAAGATCGCTAAAATATTGCTTACGGTAATTAGTGCACTGTCAATAGTAATGATGCCGCAGATGTCAAAAGCATTTGAAGAGAAGAATAACGAGCGTGTACGGAATCTGTTTAATAAATCAAGCAATTTTGTTATTACTATAGGCATCCCTATTACGGTAGGGTTGATGTGTTTATCAAACGAAATTATTCTCTTATTATCAGGAAAAGAGTTTGCACCTGCAGCCTTGGCTCTGCAGATTATTGCTCCCATTGTCTTTATGGTGGGGTTCAATAATATTTTTGGTATTCAGATCCTGACGGCCAGTGGTAAAGAAAGTATTTTATTACGTTGTGTAATTATTGGTACTGTTTTTAATGTAGGATTAAATCTGTTACTGATTCCTTCCCTTAAACATGAGGGTGCTGCTATTGCGATCCTGATAACAGAGGGAATGGTAACTGTGCTGACGGGATACTATGGCTGCAGGGAGATAGGTGTAAAGTTCGATTGGAAGCAGACATTCATTGTGATCATATGTTGTTTACCTTTCTGGCTGATCCATAAACTGGTTGCATCGAATAATATGTTATTAACGATATCTATGTCTGTAGTTATATCCGCGCTGTATTATATGCTGATACAAGTATTTGTATTGAAGAACGAATTATGGGTGGAGAATTACTTACGAATTAAAGCTTTGGTACATGAAAGAATATGATCTGCTTATTATTGGTGCAGGATTATTTGGATCTGTCTTTGCGCATGAGGCCTGTAAAGCAGGAAAGAAGATCTTAGTAATTGATAAACGTTCACATAAAGGAGGGAATGTTTATTGTGAAAATGTAGAAGGTATTAATGTACATAAATATGGTCCGCATATATTTCATACTAATGATAAGAAGATCTGGGAATATGTAAACTCATTTGTTGAATTCAACAGGTTTACACTTAGTCCGGTAGCTATGTATAAAGATGAATTATATAATCTGCCTTTTAACATGAATACTTTTAGCCAGCTGTGGAAAGTAAGAACTCCGCAGGAGGCAAAAGATAAAATTCAGGAACAGATAGCTGCTTTGAATATTGAAGAACCTAAGAACCTGGAGGAACAGGCATTATCACTGGTAGGAACAGATATTTATGAGAAGCTGATAAAAGGATATACAGAGAAACAGTGGGGTCGGAAGGCGACCGAGTTACCTGCATTTATCATCAAAAGATTACCGGTAAGATTTACTTATGATAACAATTACTTTAATGATAAATACCAGGGTATTCCTATTGGTGGATACAACAAACTGATAGACGGATTACTGGAAGGAATAGAAGTAAGACTCGATACAGATTTCTTTGAGAGCAGAGAGGAACTGACTGCGCTGGCTGAAACAATTGTGTTTACCGGTCAGCTGGATAGATTTTATGATTATCGTTTTGGTAAACTGGAATACAGAAGCCTGACTTTTGAACATCAGCATTTGCCCATCAGCAATTATCAGGGAAGTGCATTGGTGAACTATACAGAAAAGGAGATTCCTTACACACGGATCATAGAGCATAAACATTTTGAATTTGGTACGCAACCGACAACCGTTATTACAAAAGAATTTCCGAGTGAATGGGAGCCGGGTGTAGAACCTTATTATCCGATCAATGATGAGCGTAATTCTGTTGCATTTAAGAAGTATAGCGACCTTGCTGAAAAGGAAACGAATATTCTTTTTGGCGGACGGCTTGCTGAATACAGGTATTATGATATGCATCAGGTGATAGGTGCAGCTTTGACGGCAGTAAACAAATATAAAGGGAACAAATAATGATAGTTGTACATAAGAATACGAAAATTTATGCAATGTGTCCAGCTGCAACTTTTACAGGAGGTCCAGAACTGTTGCATCAGTTAGTTAATAAAATGACGCTGGCAGGATACGAAGCTTATATGGTGTATAGCGGGGATGCAGAGAATCCTGTTCATCCTAATTTTGTTATATACAATAATAAATATACTACAGAGATAGAAGATAATCCGGAGAACATATTAATCGTACCAGAGATCTACATTACGAAAGTGGGACACTTAACGCAGATCAGAAAGTGCGTATGGTGGCTAAGTATTGACAATTTTTTCAAACCTTACTTTACATATCCTGCTTTCTGGATGTTCAAGATGCTAAAGCAGATAGGATTAGAAGGCATGTGCAAAGAACTCATCTTTAAGTTAAAGGTGAGTGATAAATTTCAATATCATATCGTGCAATCTTATTATGCAAAGATGTTTTTAAAACAGCATAAGATAGAGAGTGAGCCGTTGTATGATTACCTAAGCGCAGCATTCCTGCAAAACTCAACGGGCATTGATCTGAGTGCAAAGAAGCCACAGGTATTATATAATCCTAAAAAGGGATTTGAATTTACGGCGAAGCTGATTGAGCAGGGAAAGGATATAAACTGGATTCCCCTTGAAGGGATGAAACCGGCGGAAGTGGTAGCTTTACTAAAAGAATCAATGGTCTATATTGATTTTGGTACCCATCCGGGTAGGGACAGATTTCCGCGTGAAGCTGCTATCCTGCAATGTTGTGTGATTACGGGGAAGAGGGGGTCTGCCAATTATTATGAAGATGTGCCGATTACTGATCAGTATAAAATTGAAGATAAGGTATCTAATATTCCTCATATAATTAACACGATTAGGGCATGCATGTCAGATTTTCATACGCATATTCAGGCGTTTGAATCCTATCGTCAAATGATTTTGTCTGCCGAGAAGATGTATATGGAAAGTTTCAACAGGATTTTTGAGCAAACACCATCTGAATGAAAATATTCGTAATTGTTGTAACTTATAATGGTTTAGTATGGGTGGACCGGTGTTTTGGCAGCTTGCGCAATGCCGGTGCAAACGTAAGGACCATTGTTATTGACAATGGCTCTACAGATGGTACACAGGCGAGGATCATAAATGATTATCCGGAGGTGCATTTTGTACAATCTGCAACCAATCTGGGCTTTAGTAAAGCTAATAACCTGGGAATATCCATGGCGGATGAAGAAGGTGCTGATTATGTGTTCCTGTTAAATCAGGATGCCTGGGTAGAGACAAATACGATTCAAAGATTGGTTGAGGTGGCACAGAGGCATCCTGAATATGGAGTGCTGAGTCCAGTTCACCTGGATGGTACCTATAAAGCATTGGATTACGGATTCTCAATTTACGTGACTCCTGAAGCGTGTCCGGGTTTTTATTCGGATACTTATTTGCATCAGTTAAAGGAATTATATGAGGTTAAATTCGTGAATGCTGCTGCCTGGCTGATCACAAAGGAGTGTATAAAAAAGGTAGGGGTGCTGGAAACGTTATTCTTCTTTTATGGCGAAGATTTTAATTATTTGCAGAGAGTGCGGTTTCATCAATTAAAAATTGGTGTAGTACCTGATTGCACAATTTGTCATAACAGGGAAGACCGGAAGGAGAAAACTACGGATGCCGCTATTAAGATCGGGGAACGGATGAAAACACTGATGGTGTTATTGAATGTATTGGATAGTTTCCCTAAATGCATATTGTCTTTTATTAAAATGAGGATAAGCGCTATCATAACGTCAACTTATAAGTTGGAGTTTAAGAAAATGAAATATGACCTGGCAGAGTTTATTTACCTGGCAGGTTACTTTAATAAAATTAAGAAAGCAAGAAAAAAATATTAGCAGGTATTGGTATCATAATATGTTAAACAAAGAATTGCATATTGAACAGAATTTTGCATCCAGGAAACAAATAGTTTTAACCTATTACTATGTCAATATCCTGGTATGTTCGATATGGATATTATCCCCTATTATATCTGTATTTGCAATATGTTTATTCCTTGCTTATTTTAATCCTTCGAAGAATACTTACCTGTTTTATTTTTTCCTGATAGCTGTTGCGCATGGGCTTGTTAATTATACGAAGGTGCCGGCTAGTGACCTGGAAATGTATAATGATACCTTCAAATTATATCTCGATCAGAATATCCTTCAGGCAGGGAGAACCATACTGCTGGACCCGTTTTTCTATTACACATCATATTTTGTAACTAAGCTCTCATTCGGGAACCTCCCTGTTGTTGCACTTTTCTGGACGATCTTTACATATTATACTTTTTTTTATGCATTGTATGAATATGATAAGGTATTCCAGTCCAGCAATAGATTGAGACTGATCTTCATTGTGTTTTTTTCATTTTTTATAGGGTTGGATTTTCAACTGAGTGCTCACCTGATGCGGCAGAGTGCTGCCTTATCATTAGCAATGCTTGGTATTGCCATGTATTGCAGAGGTAAGCGTATTTACAGATTGTTTTTTGTGCTGGCATTCCTTACCCATTTTTCAACAGTTATTTTTATTCCTATTATTTTCCTTACCCGTTTGAGAAAGCATTTTTTAGCGATTGCTGTTGTGGTTTGTATGGTATTAGGGTATATTGTAAGTACCCTGAATATACTGGAGGTCGTTAATGGATTACATCTTAATCCCAGTAATCCTTTGTTTGCCTCAATTACTGACAGGGCACAGATGTATCAGGAGAAAGATGATGGAGGGGTAACAGTCCGGTTGATGATTGAAATGTTACTCTATCTCCTTATCGCGATTTATGTGCTGATAAGAGCGGGGAAACTTTTTGAAAAAAAGGAAACAGCTATTGGTGCGAGACGGTTTTTAGCGATTTATATGTGTTTTTCTATTTTTGTGGCGCTTATAAGGAATAACTTATTGTTATCTCTGCGTTACTTCTTTTATCTGTATCATCTTTCTGCATTTGCCATCTTTACATTTAGCAGAGTGAGGTCCTATGTTTTATTTTCATTTGTCCTGCTGCTTGTTTTTACAGCCCCGGTCCGTTATTTCAAAGGGCTGGAAGCATCTGCATTCATATATATTGATAATACAGTAAAACTGATGTCTTATAATGTATTCGATTTTTTATCTAATTAGGTCTATAGTATGATTAATCAGGAAGGTGGCATAAGGGTTAGAAATAAAGGAATAGCATCGTCAGCACCGGTACTGAGTATTATTACTGTTGTGTATAATGGCATGAACTATCTTGAGCAAACGCTGAAGAGCGTATTTGCGCAAACATATCAGCACTATGAGTATATCCTCGTTGATGGTGGAAGTACTGACAGAACATTAGATATCATTAGAGAAAATGAAGACAGGATCAGTTATTGGATCAGCGAAAGGGATAATGGTATTTATGATGCTATGAATAAAGGTATTGCTCTTGCTAAAGGTCAATACGTTTTCTTTTTGAATGCAGATGATTACCTGACGGAGGATACTGTGCTGGAAGATGTGATGAGGCAAATGACCGGAGATGCTGATGGTTACTGCGGGTATATTAACTTTGTAGATCAGGCAGGTGTTAAATTATACAGGCAAGGCCCCCGGGAGGGGGATTTATATGCCTATGTTATGCACCAGGGATTTATCTACAAAAGGTCGCTGCATGACTATATGTTATATAACACCACCTATAAGGTGAATGCAGATTATGATTTTTATTTGAATATGCTTTTGAAGAAATGTAACTTCCTCTACGGTCATATCGTTATAAGCAACATGCGGGTCGACGGAACTTCCGGGAACCTTGGATATATATCGGCGGCAGAAACTTTACATATTCATCTGAGGAACCGTCTTCCGGTATTCAAGTCTATTACAAAGTTTCAGATTAAATTATTGCGATTACAGATGAGAAGGGTGGTGGGTTTTGTTGGTGGCGATTTTTTGATCAGGCTTTATAGAAAAAATAAATAAAATGAAACTTGCGGTCATAGATATTTGTGGAACATTATTTGATTCCAATACTACATTTGATTTTATCAAATGGTATCTTCATCGCCAGAATAAAAACAGGGATCGTTTGTTCTCATTAATGCGTATGCTCCCCGTAAAAGCCTTGAACAAGTGTTCTATTCAATTTTTAAAATTGGATGTGGTCCGTATTATTCTGATCAGATTATTAAATGGACTGGATAAGGTTTTTTTAAAAGAGGAAGCCAAAGCATTTTATCAGGAGTTTTTATTAAGCAGGAAACGAAGTGAGATTCTTTCGATAGTAGAAACATTAAGAGAGCAGGGGTATGATTTGATTCTTGTTTCAGCAACGCTGGATTTTATAGCAGAAGAGATTGCGGAAAAGTTAAATATTCGTCAATTCTTTTCTACAACGCTCTATTATAAAGATGGTATTTGTTCGGGCAAAATTAAAGAAGACCTGCTGGGAAGAAAGGAAATAATACTTACTTCAATCATGAAGCAATATAAGGAGGTACTTACTATAACAGATAATAAGAGTGATCTTTCTTTAATTAATCAGTCTTCTCATAGCTACATCATTTCACTACGCAAGGATGTACATTATTGGGAACAGCGATTAAAGGAAAACTTCAAAATGTTTATTTACGAGTAAGCCGGGAAATCTATATAGACTGTAAAATATTTGACGAATGACTACTCCTCTGTATGTGATCGTACCATATGGATACTTCCTTAAAACCCGGCTACCTGGATTGTTTCAAAAAATATCCTGGTTGTTTGTTTATTTTATTCCATTGGGGTATCTTTTTTTTCAGTTTGCAGATGTTAGTAGTGTCTCTGATTATTTCATGCTTATAGTTGGTTTTCTGCTGATTAATTATGTTTATGAGAATGGGTATATTGAAAATGATATTATAACTATAAAAAAAGAAGAGGATCCTACGCTGAGGTTGCCTGCCGGTGATGTTGAAGTATTGGAGAAGAGGCTGACAGGTATTTTCATTATCCGGTTTTTGGTGATTTTAGTTTTGCTGGCAGTATATTTCTTTTTGGCTCCCGGGTCGTTAACCTTTCAAAGGCCGCTTGATTTGTTGATATTACTGGTTGTTTTACAGGTATTGTACCTCATATATAACCGGATCAGGAATATTCTGAACCTATTGTTAATACTGCCATTAAGTTTTATAAGGTTTTTTGGATTCATCATTCCGTTTGTATCTGAACGTTATCTCTTTTCTTTCGTGGTCATGGCATCACTGCTTTACCCTTTGCCTAAATTACTGGAGTTTACGAGGAAGGATCGATTTAGGTTGAAGATTTTGTCCAGGTTAGTTGGAAATATAGATGCATTCCGGGTGAAATATTATATTGGCCTGGTATTGCTTTGCCTGATAATAAAATACCTCTATCCGCGTATTTATATATACCCTTATCTGATTATTTCTATCTACTTTTTCCTTTATAGGGGAATAGGGTTTTTATTGATAAAGAATAAAAATTTCCTGTCTGAGTTTAAGAATAATTTTGGAAGAAAATAAAGGCTTGATAAAAGGACGGAGTGTTCAGAAATCTAATGTTATGAAGGTTTACATTAAGAGACTGTTAAATAATTCTTTGATAAAGAGGTGTATAGAGGGATATAATGCAGGGATAGGGTCTGTTTTCATGCTCCATAGGGTTGGTTCGCCGGCTTCAAGGGTATTATCGGGGAATAGAAATATGTTTGTTTCTCCGGAATTTCTGGAAGAAACGATTAGTTACTTAAAAAGTAAAGGGTTTTCATTTATCTCAATAGATGAGTTGTATGAAACATTAACGAGGAAGAAAAAATTTAAAAAGTTAATATCATTTACGCTGGATGATGGTTATCTGGACAATTACGTAGAGGCGTATCCTATTTTTAAAGCTTACAATGTTCCGTTTACAATTTATGTTACCACCTCTTTTATAGAAGGCAATACCATCCCCTGGTGGTTTGCTCTAGAGGATATACTCAATAATTCCGATTTATTGGAATTGGAAGACGGGAATAGAATAAGTATATCTACTTTAGCAGAAAAGGAACATGCTTTTTTTAAATTCAGAGAGGTATTGTTAACGGAAGGTAATCCTCAGAAGAAATTTGAACAGCTATTTGTAAATTATAAGGATAGTATAGACCTTCAGAAGTATGCTAAATTATTTTTGAACTGGCAGAACATTGAAACAATGAATAATGATCCTCTGGTAACTATTGGCGCTCATACAATCTCTCACCCTGTATTAAAAAGGTTAGAGGGACCGGCTGTAACAGCAGAGATGAATGACGCAAATGTAATATTACAACAGCATCTTCAAAAGCCTGTAGAACATATTGCGTATCCATTTGGAGGGCATGTTGAGATTAACAAAGAAGTAATTGAACATGCTGCAGCAATAGGATATAAAACAGGGGTTACAACATTGAGTGGCAATGTTTTTATGACACATCGCAATTCACTCCTTTCTTTGCCGAGAATTTTTATGTATGAAATGGATGTGCCTCAGAAAATCGAAGATGCGATGTTTCAAAATAATTTTGTAACCAACAGGGGTAAACGCATCATTAAACTGTAAACGTTTTTTTTAGATGAAAATCCTTCATGTCAATTTTAGTGACGGTCACGGAGGTGCAGCAAAGGCCGCTTACCGTTTACACCAGGGATTACTGAACAATGGTATAGATTCGAAGATGATCGTTATCGATAAGAAAAGTAGCGATAGGAATGTAATACCTTATTTAACCGGAAGAAAAAAACTCTTTAATTATTTCAAGAATAAGTTGGCCCGACTTATTTTGAAACTACAGAAATCAGAGAATAAGATTCTTCACTCGCTCAATATTTTCTCCTCAGGTCTGGATAAATTTATCAACCAGTCAGATGCGGACATTGTACACCTGAACTGGATTGGTAATGAAATGGTCAGCCTGCGGGAAGTGGCCATGATAAAAAAGCCCTGTGTGTGGACATTGCATGATTCCTGGGTATTTTGTGGTGCAGAACATCATCCATATGTTACCAGTAAAAGACATGTGGAGGGATACACGAAGGCTAACCGTTCTGAATGTGATAGAGGCATTGATGTTGACAGATATGTATGGCAGCAGAAGAAGAAATACTGGAAGCAGGCGTCTTTTAATATTGTTACTCCCAGCAAATGGCTGGAGCAGTGTGCAACACAAAGTTTTCTGCTGCGTAACAAGAACATCGTGCAGATCTATAATGGTACTGATATAAATATATTCAGATCAAATGGGAAAGCTGCGGTTAGAAAGAAGCACAATTTGCCTGAAAATAAGAAGTTGCTGTTATTTGGTGCTGTTTCCGCTACAACAGACAGGAACAAAGGATTTCATTTGTTGAGGGAAGCCATAAATAAACTGTTGGAAGAGGGAGCAGATGTGGAAGTTATGATTTTCGGATCGGAGGATGTTAGTAAGAAAATAGATATCCAATGTAAAATTTATAACTGGAACAACATTACGGATGAGAAGCAACTGGCAGAATTGTATTCTGCAGCAGACGTTTTTGTACTTCCTTCTTTAATTGAAAATCTACCTACGGTATTGCTGGAAGCAATGGCATGTGGCACGCCCGGTGTGGCTTTTAATGTGGGGGGAATTAAGGAGATTATAGACCATAAAATAAATGGATACCTGGCAACGCCCTATCGTATAGATGACTTAATTAACGGAATCCGTTTCTTTATCGAATCTGAAAATACCAGGGAATTTGAAAAGCAGGCTACTTTGAAGATAAAGGAAATGTTCACGCTAAATAAAAGTGTGGACCAATATATTGAGCTTTACAAAAAACTCATCAAAACAGGAGAGTGTTAATCTTTAAGTCTTTTCAGTAAATCCCTGTTAAACTGATCCCGCTCTTTATCTATAAACCATCCCCATTTGGTGAAATATTTTATCGCAGAGGAAATATGATATTTTAGCAATTGCGGATTGGAGTAAGATCCTTTTGCATAACCATGGTATATATGTACATCCGGGAAGAATACCGTCTCTGATATTGCATGGATCCGTCTGGTGAGATCTGTATCTTCCAAATACATAAAATAGCGTTTATCAAACCCGCCGGTTTTATTCAGTACACTATTTCTGATGAACATAAAACAACCGGATAGGTTGGGGACATTTAAGGGATAATTATAGGAGAATGTATCCAGTTCATATTGGCTGTTTCTTTCTAATGCCCATTTCTTTTTCTTGAAGAACCTGCGTCCTATCAGGTCGTAAGGAGTTGGTAACAATTTACAGAGCTTCTGAATACTACCATCTTTATATAATACTTTAGGTAGTACCTGTCCGATCTGAGAATTGTTTTCCATAAAATCGAAAACTTTCTCCAGCACACCCTTTTCAAATTCGATATCAGGATTAAGGATAAGATGGTATTTAGCCAGACGAAGGCTTTTCTCTATTGCTATATTGTGCGCAGACCCAAAGCCCAGATTCTCCCCATTAAAGATATACTCTACCCTGTCGTCTTTAGCTATACTGCTTAAGGTATTTTCCGGTGAGTTATCTATGAGGTATAATTTTACAGAGAGAGTAGTATCCAATAAACTATCCATCGCATTTTTTAAATCCGAAACATCTGTTTTATATACAACTATTGAACATGTCAGATCAAGCAACATTCCCCCGTTTTATTTGGTTATAATTCCAATTTATGTTAACTATTCTGATAATCATTTTTTATTCCATAGATATTCAGTTGCATATCCATACCTGAAATAACGGGAACTGATTGAAATGGATTTTCTGGGGATAGTCCGGGTGCATTAATATAGATCCTGAAGTTATTAGCGGTAAGAGTATTAATCACATCTTCCAGCCTTTGTGGTTTATTCGCAAAGGAATGATATTCCACAAAAATCATTTTGGTATGTTGAAGACTATTCCTGATATCATTTAAGACTTCTATTTCCGCACCTTCTATATCAATTTTCAGGAAGTTTACAACGGGTTGATTGTCTAAATAATTTCTCAGACTAACTGTGGGTACCTGAATAGTCGAAGTCCCATTTTCGTCACCATTGATTCTTCCGCCATCCGCACCTTCGGAAAAGAAACTCACAAAGGACTCTTTATCAGATAGCGCTTTATTGACGAGTACAACGTTACTTAATTCCCAGGACTTTATATTATGTTCAAGGATTCTGTAAATTTTCGGGTCAGGTTCAAATGCGACCACTTTTGATTCCGGATACAGCTTCTTAAAATAAAGGGTTGCCAAACCTATATTTGCACCGGCGTCGATGATGTAAGGTGTTTTATCTGTTGTATTGAATTTAAAAATATCCTTCTTGAAGATCTCCTTATGCATAAAGAGGAAAGAGGCACTGTCTGCGATCTTTGTTTCTTTACCCATTAAAGTGATAGTGGTTTCTTTATAGCGGGGATAGTATTTTAGATAGGAAAGAGAATTCTTACCATATAAGGATGGTTTACCTAAAAAGTTTTTTTTTATAACCTCCTTTAACCCGCTTGGTACTAATTTTTTCATTTGATGCAATATGAAAGGATAATTTCTTCTGTAGAATTTTGTAATATACTTTATTGCCAGTTTTGATTCTGATAATTCTATTTTGTTTACAGGTATATAACTGGCTAATTCATTCCAGTAATACTGACCAGAATCTTCTGTGTTACAGTTAACTCCCGAATTATCAAAACCAATATTATTGGCCAGTGAAATATTGGGATGGAGGCAAAGGCCTTTGTTAATAAAAACACTGGCATACCATTTTACGGCCCAGGTATGAATTTCCCCGCTTATATTTCTTTCCAGTTGCTGAAGGTGGTCGGAGGAGTTATTCATGCTGAATTGCTTCATACCTCCCGGTATATCAGCCAGCTTTTTCCTCAGAAGTGGAGCGTCTGTTTCCATTTTATCCCAGGCTCTCTTCCAGGTACCCCATCCCCAGCAGGAGGTGGACCTGTAGAAAAATGTATCAGGGAGGGGAGGATTATTGTCTTTTACAGGAAACCAGTATCCGCTTATATGCATGACCTGTTCTTCTCCGTTATAGAAATCCAGGGCATCATTCATGTATTTGAGGAAGCCTTTAGATGTCACAATATCATCTTCCAGCACGATTACTTTACCGTGTTTATTAATGACTTCCGTTACTCCTTTTACTATCGAATCGGCAAGACCCCGGTTAGTTTCGTTTTCGTATATTATTACATTCTTTGTCCATTGCTTTTCCCTGATTACCTGTCTTGTGGTAGCGATGTTTTCTGAATTTACCTGAGAAACATCTGGTTTGGGACCATCGCAAAAGATATATAATGTAGATTGATCAGCTAGTTCATTTTGTGATAAAGCTTCTAAAGTTTGTTTCGTATGCCACGGTCTATTATATACAAATAATAGAATAGGAGCCAGATCCTTCATAGTATTTTTTAAATGGCATTGGTGAAGATCAATTGCCCAGTTGTATTTTATAGTTAGTATAGTAGTCTGCTACACTTTTTTTATCTTCACTTAAATATTTTATCCCCAGTTTGTTGCACTCGTCAACAAAATTATCAAGGTCCTCTTTCGTCGCTGCATCACTGGTATTGACACTGGCTGCATTTGCTGCCGTCTTTATATTATTCCCCAGTAGTGTATTTTTCGTAATATCCAGTTGCGCAAAATGCAAAGGTAAAATTACTTTCAATACTCTGTCATAATAGGCAGTTCCTTTGCTCTTTTTTACGGCAGGCTCCATGATGTCCAGGTACTTCCTTATATTATCCAAGGAGAGATAGGACGCTGCGGCAGTAGACGGCTGTGTATGCGCTCTCATTTCGAGCCGGTTATGTGCGACCAGTTCGGCCTGTATTGCATCAATGTATGATCTGATGGGACCGGCTGCATTTTTACCATAATAGCCGGTAAGAAAATCGTCCAGCAGGTCATCAAAATTCAATTTTGAATCCCATAACAGCTTGCAGGCAATATAAGACCTTAAACCTGAAAATTCACTTTCCATATCCCAAATGCCCTGCTCTAATACTGAACCAGCGTTATTATCCTGGAAGAACTGGATATTAGGTTGCATAGAGTAAAGATTTGGGTAGGGGGCCCAGGCGCCGGTGAACTGAACCATATAATCCCAGATGAATAGCTGGTCTTTATTGCAGATGTTGCCCCAGTCAGTAATATATTGTCTGTAGGTTGCAACCGGGGCATCTGTCCCGATTGGTTTATTCCGGGGAGCATCAATCGTTGCCAGTATGATCAAAACATTCTTGTTAGGGCGTGTAATGTGAGGTGGACGAACGGAGTATTGATAAGCTAATGTGCTTATGATTTTATCCGGAAACTGGTCAGCTACTTTATTTACAAACCGTATGATGGTACCCTGTTGTGTCTTTTCTTCATTATAAACTTTTGTACACAGATCACAGCCACAATAAATGCCATTATCATTCTGACTAACAGACCAGTATTTTCTTGGAGTTCTTGTTGACATCTCATGACGGAGATTATCAACCATAATCTGTAATATATCGGGATTTGATAAGCAGGGGGCATCGGGTACACGTTTGCCCTTGTAAAGGGCAAAGTATTCCGGATGATCTTTAAAGTATTTATCGGGAGGTAGTAATGTTTTAAAACTGTGTGCAGAGAATCCCCATCCCTCAAAGAAGTAGTTTATTTTGTGCCAGTCTGCATAATCGTTATCCAGTGCATCTGTAGAAAGAACCGATCTGTATTGAAAGGAAGGAATTTCCTGCTCGTGGATATTTGATGGGATCTCTATTTTGGTCAGGTTAGGAATATAGGAAACAGTGCTTGTGTATTTTCTACATCCGAGGTAATCTTCAAGAAATGTGTATACACTATACAGTACTCCTTTTCTATTTCCTCCTGTTAATATGAGATTATGCTTATCTGTTTGGATTAAAAGCCCGTCGTCTGCCAGTTGATTATAGTTAACCCCGTTAGTGCGATTGGTTTTCCCTATGAGGATCTCATTCCCACCGGGAGGGGCCTGGTCTCCTGAAACTGGTAGTTTAACCCCACCTATCTGTTGAAGGTACTTTTGTAACTCATTTCCGGCCTTCTTTTCTATTTCGCTTGCATTGGCAGGAATGATTATTTTATAATCACTTTTCCCGTTATCAACAAGAACCAGTTTCTTATGTTGCCCGTTGCACGAAATTGTAATGGCATAACATACTATAATCATGGCCATCCGGAGCAAAAGCAGGCGCGATATATTGAGTTTGGGTCTTAGCACAGCATTGATTATTTATTATAAAAATAGAGTTTTTTTGCGAATTAGGGCTGATTGGTATCATCTCGTCAGGTATGGGTTTACATAATCATTGTTTTGTTGATATGGGATATAAATGAATATCTTTATAGCATTCATTGTTGTCTAAAATTTATTAAAAAGTAAATGAAAACGGCTCTCATCACAGGAATTACCGGACAAGACGGAGCTTATTTGTTAGAATTTTTACTGTCAAAAGGATATTATGTCCATGGCATTAAACGTCGTAGTTCCTTATTCAATACTGACCGCATAGATCATCTCTATCAGGACCCTCATGAGAAGGGCATCAATTTCACGCTTCATTATGGAGACCTGACGGACTCTACTAACCTGATCCGTATCATTCAGCAGGTACAGCCGGATGAAATTTATAATCTGGGGGCAATGAGCCATGTGCAGGTGAGTTTTGAAACCCCCGAGTATACTGCCAATGCGGATGGGATAGGTACATTGCGTATTCTGGAAGCTGTGCGTCTGCTGGGATTAACAGAAAAAACAAAGATTTACCAGGCATCTACTTCAGAATTATATGGTCTGGTGCAGGAAGTGCCACAATCAGAAAGAACACCGTTTTATCCACGTTCTCCATATGCAGTAGCTAAGATGTATGCTTACTGGATAACCATTAACTACCGTGAAGCATATAATATGTATGCCTGTAATGGAATCCTGTTTAACCATGAAAGTCCGCTCAGAGGGGAAACATTTGTAACCCGTAAGATCACCAGGGGAGTTGCTAAAATAGCGCTTGGAATGCAGGATAAGCTGTACCTGGGAAACCTTGACGCAAGACGTGACTGGGGACATGCCAAAGACTACGTAGAGGCTATGTACCTGATTTTGCAACAGGAAAAAGCAGAGGATTATGTTATTGCCACAGGTATAACCACTCCTGTAAGGGAATTTGTAAGATCATCCTTTGCTGAGGCTGGCATCGAAGTGGAATTTAAGGGAAGTGGGGTAGAAGAAAAGGGATTCGTTAAAAGTGTGGCTGGACACATAACAGCTGTTCTGCCAGGACAGGAAGTGCTTGCAATAGATAGCCGTTATTTCCGTCCAACAGAAGTGGATCTGCTGATAGGAGATCCGACTAAAGCAAATACGAAATTAGGCTGGAAGCCTAAGTATGATCTACCTGCGCTGATAAAGGAGATGGTAGCTGCTGATATTGAGTTGTTCCAGCGTGAGAAATTACTGAAGGAAGCCGGATATAAAGTATTAAATCAATTTGAATAGCTGAATGCAACAACAGGATAAAATATATGTAGCAGGCCATCGTGGAATGGTAGGCTCAGCGATAGTAAGGCGGTTACAAAGGGACGGATATAATAATATAGTAACCAGAAGTTCAGGTGAACTGGACCTGCGTAGTCAGGAAGCAACCAGTGCATTTTTTGCTGAGGAGCAACCTGATTATGTATTCCTGGCCGCCGCCAAAGTGGGGGGGATCGTGGCTAATAATACATATAGAGCGGAGTTCATCTATGAAAATCTTACAATTCAGAACAACGTTATACATTATGCATATAAAAATGATGTAAAGAAACTGATGTTCCTGGGTTCATCCTGTATATACCCTAAAATGGCTCCTCAACCATTAAAGGAAGAATATCTGCTGACAGGATTACTGGAACCTACTAATGAACCTTACGCCA
This sequence comes from Chitinophaga oryziterrae, assembly GCF_009758125.1. GTDB lineage: Bacteria > Bacteroidota > Bacteroidia > Chitinophagales > Chitinophagaceae > Chitinophaga > Chitinophaga oryziterrae. The sequence continues at coordinate 34,542 of NZ_WRXO01000010.1, read as the reverse complement.
TTGCGAAGATAGCAGGCATCAAAATGTGTGATGCTTACCGGGCGCAATACGGTTGTAACTTCATCTCGGTAATGCCTACAAACCTGTATGGACCTAATGATAACTACGATCTGAATAACTCTCATGTGTTGCCGGCATTGCTGCGTAAATTTCATGAAGCAAAAGTAAAACAGTCGCCGGAAGTGGTGATATGGGGAACAGGAACGCCACTAAGAGAATTTCTACATGCAGATGATATGGCAGATGCCTGCTTTTACCTGATGCAGCAATACAATGAAGAGGGACTGGTGAATATAGGAGTGGGACATGACATCAGCATAGGGGACCTCGCACGTCTTATTAAGGGGATTGTCGGGTATGAGGGGAATTTGATCTTTGATACCAGCAAACCGGACGGAACCCCCAGGAAATTGATGGATGTGACCAAATTACACAGCTTCGGCTGGAAGGCCCGCATTGAGCTGGAAGAAGGTATAAGACAAGTGTACGAGCAGGTGAAAACTACTTTGTAACTGCCTATTGAGCATCTGCAAGCAGGTGCTTATATATAGCAATATATTTTGCAACATGATTGTGCGGGGAGTATGTTTTTACAATATGCTCCCTGATTGTTGCCGGATCAAACCGCTGTCTGTTTGCTATAAAAAGTTCCAGTGTTTCTTTTAAAGATTGAGCACTTACCTCTTGTGATAACAGTCCGTTAAAATAATCCGTTATAAATTCTTTTATACCTCCAACGGGAAATGCTATTACAGGGCAACCACAAGCATTTGCTTCCACCATTACATTAGGGAAATTATCTTCCCTGGATGGCAGTAACAAGGCATCAGATGCGGAGAGTATCTCAGCTATCTTTCCCGGATCATTGATCCTTCCCATATTGATACTGTGGTTGATATCGCAACGACCTTCTCCTATATTGACAATGGTAACTTTTTCATTAAGGTCTTCCAGTAGCAGCTTTATACTTTTTAAAAGGATCTCCAGACCTTTTCTTTTATTATCGAGCTTTTCACTCATAAAAGTGAAAATGATTCCTTCTGCGGGCAAGCCTGATTTTTCCCGTGCCTGCTGTTTATCAGACATTCTGAATACAGTCGTATCTATCAAAGGAGGTATATGTGCGTGAGGGAGATGGGAAAAAGCAATGCTTTTTTTTGATTTGTACATTAACCATTGAGAAGGAGTGGTAATGTAAAGGTTTTTTACCTGTTTAAAGATACTTTCTTTCAACCTTTTGATCATCATGTCCATTTTCCTGAGCAGTGGTGATTCATTAAAAAGACGATCGTCCTCATAATGAAATGCTCCTGAAAAAGCATTCATATCGTGTAATGTCCAGATGATGGGCTTCTTTATTTTCTTAAAAAAAGTAGGGAAATCAACAAATCCTGAAACCCAATGCAAATGAATAATATCAGCCTGGCTTATTAATTTTTCAATTGAGAGATCGTATGATGAATAAGGAAGGGAAAACATCTCATGCCTGGATGTTTTCCCTGTTAAAAGAGCTAATTTGTATATTGTTTTCGAAGCGATCAATTTAAGGCTCGTCTTCCTGTGTTTCTTATCTACCTGGAATGTCTGTTGACGATCTTTTAAATTACCTGATAAACACAGGAACTTTGATTTAATGCCGTTTTGTAACAGTACATGATGTGTTCTTAATGCTGCTATGGCTGCCCCTCCATGCAAATAAGTATTGATGTGGAGAATATTCATATCTTTTACGGGATGATTAGTTGATAGTGTTCTCATTTCATAATAGCGATACTTTACTCATCAATAAAATTTCTATGAATGCTTTTATGCAATTGCTTTAGGAGCCGTACTGCAGTTATATTTTCTTCTAAAGAAATTTTATCTACCCGAATGCCTGATAGTGCCGGTGAGTCCGCTGTATTCATACCTTTATTTACAAGTGAAATATTAGGGTGAAGACAAAGCCCATTGTTGAGGAAAATTGAAGCATACCACTTTATAGCCCAGGTATTTATTTTGCCAATTACATTGTATTCGAGCTGGTTCAGGTAAGGGTATGAATTTTCTATGTTAAATTTTTTGATCCCATCGCTGAGGTACCCTATTTCCTTTTTCAGGTGATAGGCATCTGTTTCCAGTTTGGCCCAGGCGCGTTTCCATGTTGCCCAGCCATGTGAAGTCGCAAATCTGCAGAAGAATATTTCAGGTAAGAGTTGGATACTTTTTTTAATAGGGAACCAGTAGCTGCTTATATGCATTACCTTTTCATCTGATGCATACAAATCAAGTGCATCATTCATATATGTAAGGAATCCGGGAGAAGTGATAAGATCATCTTCCAGTACAATTATGTTACCGTATTTTTCTAAAATTCTGGTAACACCGTTTATTATAGAGCTCGCTTTCCCCTCGTTTGTTTCCTTTTCTGAAATGATCACTTCTTTGGCCCATTGCTTCTTTTTACATATTTCCCGCACACTACGTATGTTCTTTATCACTTCCTCGCTCTCATTCTTCTTATAACCGTCGCAAACTACGTACAGAGTAGATTGATCTGCGAGATCATTTTTTGATAGTGCTTCCAAGGTTTGCTCTGTATGACACGGGTTATCATACACAAATAAAATTATTGGTGCTAAAGTTCGCATTCGCATTTAATAAATAGGCTGACGTGCTCTTGTTTAAAATATTGAACTTTTGACTCTCGATATGGATAAAGGTTTAACAAAGAAACAATTTTTGGTTTAATTTTTTATGTATTATATTTAATATGATCCGGTTACAAAATTGAGGGGATATACAAATCTGTTCCCTAAAGCCTTATATTTGCACCTGGCAAGCTAATCTCTCTTTATGTTTAAAAAATGTAATACCCCTGGGGCACTACTCCTTTTTTGTTGCCTGGTTGTTAATTTGTCTGTGAATGCACAAAGTGCCGGTCGTCAATATTCACTGGGCTTTTACCAATCGGTTGCAGATACAAACAATTACCATTCCTCCCAGCGTGATTATACAGTGCAACCTACATTTGATCTTCCTCAGGGAGATACTACCCGCAAACAAAGTTGGCTATACCGTAAGTTGTTTCGTGAACACCTGTTACAGGTAAACGAACAGGATTATACTTTTTACGCCAGTATCCTGCCAGATCTGCTGATCGGACATGATAATAAAAATGGCTCTACCTGGCTGAATACACGTGGTGTAATAGCCGGTGGTACTATCGGGAAGAACTTGAGTTTCAGGGCAGAATTTTATGAAAATCAGGGGAAATTCCCCGGTTATGTTGATGCCTACGGACGTCAGACTGGTATTGTACCCGGACAGGGAGAATGGAAGTCCTATTCTAATGGTAAGGCATTTGACTTTGCTTCTTCTTCTGCGCTGATTGATTACAAAGCAGGTAAATATTTTGACTTCCAGTTAGGGTATGATAAGAATTTTATTGGTGATGGTTACCGTTCCATGCTTTTGTCTGATGCTGCTTTCAATTACCCTTTCCTGAAGATTATTGCTAATATTGGACATATCCAGTATACCACCATGTGGGCGCAGTTTATAGACAGGGAGTATCCCGAAGCATCCTACGGCACGGGTTACAGGAAAAAATGGGGTGTATTTAATTACTTAGATTGGAATATCAGTAAAAAAGTGTCTTTAGGCTTATTTGAAGCTGTTATCTGGCAAGACTCAGATTCCAGTGGAAAACGTGGTTTTGATGCCAGCTATATCAATCCTATAGTGTTCCTCCGTCCGGTTGAGTTTTCTGTAGGATCTCCGGATAATGCCCTGATGGGTATCAATCTTAAATATGCTCCATCAAAGAACAGTACATTCTATGGGCAGTTTATCCTGGATGAGTTTGTATTTAAAGAGATTTTTTCTGGTAATGGCTGGTGGGCAAACAAGTTTGGCGGACAGGCTGGTTTCCGTTCCAATAACCTCTTTAAGGTGAAGAACCTGAATTTCCTGACAGAAGTAAATGCGGCCCGGCCTTATACTTATTCACAACGGACCACACTCAACAATTATGGACACTATAGCCAGTCACTGGCTCACCCTATGGGAGCTAATTTTGTTGAATGGGTGAATATTGCAGATTACCGTTATAAGCGCTGGTTCCTGCGCGGACAGATTACAGTAGCCAAATATGGTCTGGATTCTGCCGGTATCAATTATGGTAAAAACATCTTTGAATCGTACAATACAAGAGCGGAAAATTTTGGTAACCATATAGGACAGGGACTCAAAACAAACTTTTTGTATCTGCAGGGTACAATTGCATTCTTATTAAACCCTAAATATAATCTGCGTATTGAATGCTCTGTAACTAACCGTCAGGAGAAAAATAGTCTGGCTAAAAATAATGAGGCCATCTTCCAGATAGGGCTGCGGAGTAGCTTCAGGCAACTGTATTATGATTTTTAATGATGATATAAGCACCTCCCTCTTTCGTTGTAGATAAGTTTAACATTTAAACGAATGGGATTATTTAAAGGCATGATTTAATAGAAGTGTGAAAATCGTTAGTGTGAGACCGTTATATTAACAGTAACACTAACCGGTGTAGCTAAAAAAAGATGAAAACATTATTTTTGTTAGAGTAGCACTAGAATCCTACTTACCCTCATGCCGGTTATCACTCAGCACTGCATGGTAATATTTATTATCATTACCATGTTCCAACTGCTAAAAAAGCTTCCTGCTAACGAAACTGGAGTGAACAATGTAAAAGGGAAAATAACCAATAATCCCGGTACCAAGAACATAGTTGCCCGTTTCCCGACGCAGAATGAACTATCAGAATTTATCTGATCTGTCTGCCTTAAAATTATTTTACCCCGGAACACCTGTTTCGGGGTTTTTTATAACCCTTGCTGTCCCATGCACACATTTTACTAACTTCGCGCCATGCATTATGTTACGGTAGAAGGACTAACAAAAAGTTACGGCGCAGGGCCGCTGTTCAAGGATATTTCTTTTCACATTGAGGAAGGTGATAAAATAGCGCTGGTGGCACTGAATGGCCATGGTAAATCCACCCTGTTACGTATTCTTTGCGGTCAGGAGTCTCCCGATTCAGGAACCGTATGGATTCATAAAGGCGTTACAGTGGTGATGCTGGAGCAACAATCTTTCTTTAAACCTGGAGAATCCATCCTGGAGAATATCTTTGCCCAGGACCATCCTATATTAAAAGCCATCAGGGAATATGAGCTGTTGTCTGAAGAAGAAGAGCCTGATGTTCATAAGTTTACGGAGGCCATTGAGAAAATGGATGAGCTGAATGCCTGGCATTTTGATACCAAAGTAAAGCAGATACTTGGTAAGCTGAATATTCACCACCTGGATCAGCAAGTGAGTACCCTTTCGGGTGGTCAGCAGAAACGTGTGGCATTGGCTAAAGTATTGATAGACATAGGATTCGAACACCGGCATACCCTGTTGATCATGGATGAACCTACCAACCACCTGGACGTATCAATGATCGAGTGGCTGGAGAATTACCTGGATCAGGAGAATGTGACATTGCTGTTGGTAACGCACGATCGTTACTTCCTGGACAGTGTTTGTAACGAAATCATGGAAATAGATCAGCAGAAGCTGTTCATCTATAAAGGCAACTACGAAAACTTCCTGGAAAAGAAGGCTACCCGTGATGAGATGGACAAGGCCAGCGTAGAAAAGGCCAGAAACACCTATCGTAAGGAGCTGGAATGGATGCGTAAGCAGCCTAAAGCACGTACTACCAAGTCAAAATCCCGTCAGGACGCTTTCTATGATGTAAAGGAAAGAGCTTCCGCCAGGCTGGAGACCCAGCAGCTGGAACTGAACATGAAAATGACGCGCCTGGGAGGTAAAATACTGGAACTGAAGAAGGTATATAAAGCTTTCGGAGACCTGACTATCCTGAAAGGCTTTGATTATACCTTTAAGAAAGGCGAACGTGTTGGTATTGTTGGTAAGAACGGAGTGGGTAAATCTACTTTTGTAAATATGTTACTGGGGCTGGAACAGCCAGATTCAGGTAAGATCAATGTGGGAGAGACCATTGTATTTGGTAACTATGACCAGCGTGGGCTGATTGTGAAAGAGGACATGCGGGTAATAGAGTTTGTAAAGAACATTGCAGAGAACTTCCCGCTGGCAGATGGCAGTAAGGTAAGTGCTGCTCAGTTCCTGGAGTTATTCCTGTTTTCTCCTGAGAAACAATATACTTATATCTCCAAACTGAGCGGTGGGGAGAAAAGAAGGCTGCATCTGCTGAGCATCCTTTTCCGTAATCCCAACTTCCTGGTACTGGATGAACCGACCAATGACCTCGACCTGCCAACCCTGAGCATCCTGGAAGATTTCCTGCAGAGTTATCCTGGTTGTGTGATCATTGTGAGCCATGACCGCTACTTTATGGATAAAATAGTGGATCACCTGTTCGTATTTGAAGGTGCGGGTGAGGTGAGAGATTTTCCGGGTAACTATTCCCAGTACAGGGAATGGGAGAAGGATAGAAGTGAGAGGGAGAAAGAAGAAAGTAAGAATCCGCCGGTTGAAGTTAAACCAGTCGTACAGGAGAAAAAGGTGGAAACACCCGCAGCACCTGTCCGTAAGATGTCTTTTAAAGAGAAAAGGGAGCTTGAATTGCTGGAAAAAGAGATTGCCGATCTGGAAAATGAGAAGAAAAGCATTGATAGTCAGCTTGCTGGAGGGACTATCCCTTATGATCAACTGGAGCCATTATCCCGCCGGGTGGGAGAAGTGATAAAGTTGCTGGATGAAAAGGGGATGCGCTGGCTGGAGTTAAGTGAAGGTTAAGTTTTAAGATATAAAAGAACAATGCCCTTATGCTACCAAACATAAGGGCATTGTTGCTTAATTATTCCGGTTTATCGTGTATTTGTGATGCTTTCAGGTAGATTTTTTTACCCTTTTCATCAACGTAATATTTTTTGTCGTGTTTGTCTATATAAACAGTCTGGCCGCCTGGACCTTCCTTGCCCTTGTAAGTTTTGTCAGTAATTTTTGACGCACCTTTTACAGCTAAAGACGCTGTTTTATGACCAACTTTTTTAGCTGTGCTATCAATACCCTGAGCCGTTCCTGCCTGTCCGGCAAGTACAGCGGATACTGTGATGGCCACGGCAAATAAACCTGTACGGAGTTTTTGTGAGTTCATAAACAATTATATTTTAAAGTTGTGGAGGTCAATATGACCTGGTATTGTACTTATATCCAATTTTAATGCCAGCTCATATTTGGATGCCATTAACAGGATGTATATTTTGGGGGAGATAAATAAACACAGTCAACTTGGAGGAGAACTCATATAGCTGTTTAAACGACAAAGAGCTATGGAGCAAGCTGATAAATGGCGATGAAGATGCATTGGCTTTCATTTACAATACCCACTTCCCTTCACTGTATAAATACGGGATGAAGATTTTTACGGAGAGTGGGGTTGTAAAAGATTGTATCCATGATCTGTTCGCTGCTCTATGGTTTAGCCGGGAAAGATTGTCGGGCACGGATTCTATTAAATATTATCTTTTTGCCAGCCTGAAGAGGCGTATTGTTCGTCATTCCCGCCCGGGATTACTGCACAGGCTCCTTGAGACTGCTGTATCGGCCCCTTCTGTTGAGCAAACTATCATTGAGGAACAGTCCAGCCAGGAAAGAAGTAAGAAGTTGGAGAAAGTGATCAAAAAATTACCAAAGCGGCAAAAAGAGATCCTTTATCTCCGCTATTACGAAGGACTCACCACCCAGGAAACTGCTGATATTATGTCTCTCAGTATCGACTCCACCTACGTATTACTGTCAAAGGCATTAAATTATCTGAGAAAACATAGCGATGAACTGGTGGCGATTATGGCCTATATATACGGATCGAATAAGTTTTAAAAAAAGTTACAGATAAACGCTAAGATTTTCCTGTTACACTGCTTTATCTATAAAAGCATTGCTGGTGATGTTGTTTAATGATTATTCAATAAAAGATTTTCTGCATCATGAGTTGTTTCGTAAATGGGTAATCAATCCCGATCATGATACTAATATTTTCTGGGACAATTGGCTGGCAGAGCATCCTGATAAAAGGGCAATGATCGAACAGGCAAAGGATATTCTATTGCTCATTGGTGAGGAAGAATATGAGCCTGCACTGGAAGATCAGCAGGAGATATGGGTAAAGATCCTGACGACCATTCATGGCGGTAAACGATTTGTTATGCCGCAATGGTGGCGTTATGCGGCCGTGTTCTTGGGACTGCTGGTGGCTAGTGTTGCATATTATAATTATAACAGAAGGGAAATAAAATACACTACGCAATATGGGGAATTGACAACCGTCATATTGCCTGACAGGTCGGTCGTAAGGTTAAATGCTCATTCAACACTTCGTTACAGGCATAATAAAACCCGTGAGATATGGTTTGATGGAGAAGGTTATTTCTCTGTTGTTCACAAAAATAATAACCAGCCTTTCCTGGTACATACTACAGATGTAAATGTACAGGTATTAGGTACTGCATTTAATGTAAATACCCGCAGGATAAAAACGCAGGTCGTACTGAACAACGGAACCGTGAGGCTGGGCCTTAACCAGGCACAACTGCCCGATATTACTATGAAGCCGGGTGATATGGTCACTTATTCTGCTGCTACAAAGCAATTCAGCCGCAGCACAGTTAACCCGCAGGATTATTGTTCCTGGTTGAATAACACACTTGTTTTTAATAATACACCTATCATAGATATCATTGCCGCATTACAGGACAATCTTGGGATCAATATAAAAATAGAAGACGAAAGACTGGCTCAGCAAACATTTACAGGGACTATACCGATGGACAATATTGCCATCTTTTTTAAAACATTGTCGAGGTCGTTTAACGTAGTAATCAAAGAAGACCAACAGCACAACTATATTATCAGCAGAAAGTAGTACTGCTATTTGTAAATCAACCAACCTTAATCTATTGCTTATGCCTGGAAATTACTTTAGGTGTATTGGTGGAAAGACGGCGCTTTTATTATTAATACAACATGCTGTATTTAGTAATCCTATGCCGGAACAAATGTCATTTTCCGCCAGTAGTTATGTTCAAAATGCCCATCCATCCAGTACCGCACGTGTGGCATTAAAAGATTTATTAACGACTCTTGAAGGCCGGTACAAAGTACGTATCAATTACATCGGAGAGATTGTTAACAATATCCAGGTACTGCCTCCTTCTGCCAAAGCAGATGGCGTGCAGTTTGTAGATTACCTGAACAATTTGCTGAAGCCTTTAGGCCTGGAAGCAGAACAGGCAGCCATGAACCAGTATATCATTTACAGGCTTAATCCGGCTGGTCCTAAAATTACACCGATAGTTGCAGCACAGGTTATACCTGTACAACAGGTAAGAATTGTGAGTGGTACCGTGACTGACGAAAACGGGATACCATTACCGGGTGTTACCGTACTTGTAAAAGGAACGAATAATGGTGTGCATACGAGTAATGATGGTAAGTACACATTAAAGAATGTACCGGAAAAGGCCGTTCTGGTATTTAGCTTTATCGGTTTTAAGGCGCAGGAGATAAACATTAATAACCGCACAGACATTAACGTTAAATTATTAACGGATATACAATCTGTAAAGGATGTAGTGATCACCGGTTACCAGGAAATAAAGAAAGATAACTTTACAGGAACAGCGATTACTATCTCCGGAGAGGAACTCAAAAGATTTAATCCTCAGAATATCCTGGCCAGTCTTCAATCATTTGATCCTTCCTTTAAGATCGTTGAGAATAATATTAATGGCTCAAATCCTAATAAATTACCTAACATCAATGTAAGAGGTACTACAGCATTACCAACAGGAGATATTGCCACGCTGAACAGGAATAACCTTGCCAGCGTTACTAACCTGCCTACATTTATTATGGATGGGTACGAGGTAAGTCTGCAAACTATCTTTGACCTTGACCCTAACAGGGTAGCATCCATGACCTTATTGAAAGATGCTGCGGCTACAGCTGTATATGGCTCCCGTGCGGCCAACGGTGTGCTGGTAATTGTTACCAAAGCGCCTAAAGAAGGAATGCTGGCGCTTTCCTATAATTATGAACTGACTGTCACCGCTCCTGATCTTACAGATTACCGCGTATTGAATGCAAAAGATAAGCTGGAATATGAAAGACTGGCGGGTGTGTATACGGCCAATATGGTTGACAGCCCGGATGAACTTGAACAGGAATATTACCGTAAGAAGAAAAACGTACTGAGCGGAATTAATACTTACTGGTTGTCTCAGCCGGTAGCCACAGAGCTTGGACATAAACATTCCATTTACCTGGAAGGTGGTTCCAAAGCTATGAGATACGGAGTGGATGCAAGGTATCAGACAAATGATGGTGTGATGAAAGGCTCGTTCCGTAAGCGTTACAGTTTATCTACAAATCTGTCTTATAACCTGAATAACAAGTTCAGGTTCATGAATCAGTTTACTATCTCTCAGGTTAGTTCAAAAGAATCTCCTTACAGGGAATTCTCTAATTACGTGAAGATGAATCCATACTATCCTAAAACGGATTCAATGGGAAGGTTGCTTCGGGAAGTAGATAAATGGGGCTATTATGATGCAGTCAAAGGCGCGTCTTCTCTTACCGTGTTAAACCCTATGTATGAAGCTACAACAGGTAGTTTTGATAAGACTGAATACCTGGAGTTCGTAGATGCATTCTCAATAGAATATAATATTACTGATGGGCTTAAAGTAAGAGGGCAGGCAAGTCTGACTAAATTAAAAGGTACTGCTGATAAGTTTGTATCTCCCTTTAGTAATGATTACTTCACGGTTACCGGTGATGATCTGAAAGACCGTGGTAAATATACTTATGGTACTCAGGACAACTGGCAGGTAGATGGAAGTCTGACGATGAATTATTTCAAGCAGATCGGTTCTTCTCATTATATAAATCTGAGCCTGGGTACAAATATACAGGACCGCAAAGGGGATAACAGATCTCTGGTAGCACAGGGTTTTACCAATGACAGATTTTCTGAATTAGAGTTTGCCCGCAGATATGAGATTGATGGTTCTCCGGATGGATCAGTTTCACAGGAAAGACTAATAGGTGGGTTCCTCTCTACGAATTATTCTTACCAGAACCGTTTTCTGGTGGACGGTACAATACGTGTAGATGCATCGTCCAAGTTTGGTACTGATTCCCGTATGGCCCCATTCTGGGCTTTGGGACTTGGATGGAATGTCCACAACGAGCATTTCATGTCGCATAAAGTAATTAGTCAGTTAAAATTAAGAGCAACGACCGGCTTAACAGGAGATGTTTCCTTTCCGGCTTATTTATCCAATACCACCTATCAATATTATAGCAGCGACTGGTATTCTACAGGTGTAGGAACTGTGTTCAAAAGCTATGGTAACCAGGGACTGAAGTGGCAACGGACCAGGAACTTTGACTTAGGTCTGGAGCTTGGTCTGTTCCGCGACAGGATCTACATTTCTCCGCGTTACTATTATAAACTCACAAAGGACCTGCTGGCAGATGTGATAGTGCCGCCATCAACAGGTTTTACAGAGTATAAGGAAAACCTTGGGGAGATGGTGAATAAAGGATATGAAGTTACTTTCCGTGCGAATGTATACCGTAGCAGGAATGTGTCTGTTAACCTGACGGCCAACGCGGTAAGGAATGATAATAAGATCACGAAGATCTCGAATGCACTGAAGAGCTACAACGATAAAGTGGATACTAAACAGGCAACCGATAAGGATTTCAGTTCTGTACCATTATTACGTTATAAAGAAGGGCAATCACTGTACACTATTTATGCGGTGAAATCATTAGGCATAGATCCTGAAAACGGAAAGGAAATATTTGTGAAGAAAGATGGTACGAAGACTTATGAATATGATGTGAAAGATATGGTACCTGTAGGAGATCAGAATACCAAACTGGAAGGTTTCTTTGGAGGTAGTCTTAATTATAAGAACTGGATGACAGAGATAAAGTTCTATGGTAAATGCGGTGGAGACATGTATAATCAGACATTGGTAGACCGTGTTGAAAATGCTGATCCCCGTTACAATGTGGATTCAAGGGTATTATCTTCCAGATGGAAACAACCAGGTGATCATGTATTCTTTAAGAATATCGCAGATCAGGGTTCTACGAAAACGTCTTCCCGTTTTGTACAAAGGGAGAATGTACTGGAATTGAAATCCATCTATTTAGCCTATGATTCTCCTGCATCTTTTTACAAGCGTCTGAAGATGCAGAGTCTGCGTTTCTCTGTAAACATGAATGACATCTGGCGTACTTCTACTATTGAAGCAGAAAGAGGGATCGATTATCCATTTGCGAGGAGCTTCACCTTTTCACTTTCAACACGGTTTTAACTATGAGAACATTTACACTACTCATCATCATCGGCTGTTGTTTAACATCCTGTTCGAAGTGGCTGGATGTGAAGCCACAGTCAGAAGTTTCACAGGATGTACTGTTCAGTACAGAAGAAGGATTCCAGGAGGCGCTGAATGGTGTGTATAGCCGTTGCGCCCAGGAAGATAGTTATGGTAAAGAGATCACCTGTGGTATCCTGGATGTAATGGCACAGAATTATACCATTCCCAGCTTAGACGGGAAACATTACAGGCAAACAGCTTTATTCAATTATAAGGATGACAGTTTAATTGCCCGTAAGGACCGTGCATGGAAAGCGCTGTATAATGGTGTTGCCAACAGTAATCTGATCCTGCAGCATATTGAAGGAAAACAAAAAATGTTTTCCGGTACCAGGTATTCGCTGATCAAAGGGGAAGCACTGGCATTACGTGGATATTTTCACTTTGATGCACTAAGGATGTTTGCACCATCTTATGTCAGTAATGCCAATGCAAAAGGAGTTCCCTATGTGACGGTATTCAGTAAGGCAGTAACACCCATTAGTAGTGTAGCAGCCGTGCTGGATTCTGTTATTGCCGACTTAAACAATGCAAAAGAATTACTGCGTACATCAGACCCTATTTTATCCGGAGGATATATAGTTGGGTATCCTTTAAAAGACTCAAGTACAGAAACTGCCGGAGAATTATTTCTGCAACAGCGCAGGCATCGTATGAATTATTATGCGGTATGTGGAACACTGGCAAGAGTTTATTTATACAAAGGCGATAAAGCCAATGCATTGAACAATGCTTTGGAAATAATCAATGCTAACAAATTTCCCTGGACCAAACAGAATAATTTCCTGAATCCTGATCCTGAGAAAAAAGACAGGATCTTATACAAAGAGCTCATATTCGGCTGGTACATTCCCAACAGAACGGATAACCTGAAAGACCTTTTCCGCAGTGGGTCACAAAGCCTGCATGTTGCTACCAGCGAAGGGCAGATTATTTACGAAGTGGCCAGTGTTGGCGGAGATGATTTCCGTTATAAACAATGGCTGAGCGAGCAATCAGAATCATCCGGTACTTATCTGCAGCTGGAAAAGTATACCCGTGATGGAGATGCTAATTTGCATTACCAGATGGCTCCTGCTATCAGACTGAGTGAAATATATTATATCGCTGCGGAATGCACTTTCGATAGCGATCCTGAAAAGGCCTGGGGATATTTTAACACGGTAAGACTGAACAGGGGGATTGGTGCTACTATCACCAATGAGCCATCCAGGGATGTATTCCTTAATGAGCTGGTAAAAGAATGCCGTAAGGAATTCTACGGAGAAGGACAAATCTTCTATATGTACAAGCGCCTGAACAGGGCCATTGTTGGTCAGTCGGGAATATTATATTCTCCTGCGGATAACATTTTTGTACTGCCATTGCCTGATGATGAAATCCAATTTGGTACCAGATAAACCAGTCAGATGAAAAAGATAATCGTTTTTTTATCAATCGTATTATGTTCTGCCTGTAGTAAGAACGAATCATTGGTATATAACAGCTCAGATAATATATATTTCGACTTTACACCGGATATAAAAGATGATAAGGCAGATAGTCTTGTTTATTCCTTTGCTTATAGTATAGGTAAAGAGCTGGATACTGTATTCATCCCTGTGCGTATTTCCGGTATAAGGCAAAAAAAAGACAGAAAATTCAGTGTGGGAATTATAGATACCTCTACCACGGCTGTTGCTTCTCTGCATTATCAGCCGTTGGAAAAGGAATATACTATTCCTGCTGATTCCGGTATTTGCCTTTTGCCAATAATCCTGTTGAATAAAGACACTGCTTTAAAAACAAAGAGCGTCATCATCTATCTATCCTTACAGGCCAGTGCGGATTTGGGTATTTCCTTTAAGGAGCTGAGGACGGGTTTTGTAAAGTTATCCAACAAGCTGGAAAAACCCACCTGGTGGGATGTATGGATAGGAGAGCTGGGTGCTTACTCAAGAGTGAAACATGAGTTATTTATACGTGCGGCCGGTACTACAACGCTGTCTGCTTCTCAGGCAGATTATATGGAAACACCGAAGACCCTGTATTATATCAGGCGTTTCAAATCATTCCTGCAAGACCCTTTTAAATGGGTAGGCGATTATCCGGAAGCCGGATTTGTGATTACACTGGAGGCTGATGGCAATTATTATTTCTACAGCAGTGGTAACCCGGATAACAAGTATCTGCTGGAGAAGAATGCCAGTGACGGTAAATATTATTTTAAGGACGAATACGGCAACCGTATCGTCTAAGTAAAACATTGCACCAATGAAACATGTATTGCTCAGTATAGGTCTGTTATTGGTATTAACAGCCTGTTATAAAGACAAAGGCAACTATGATTATGTGGAAGTTAAGCCACCGGTAATATCCAACTTTGACAGCAGTTATATTGCTTATGCCGGCGATAGTCTTATTATATCTCCTGTAGTTACCTTGCCTGATGGCAGAACGGATATGACCTGCACCTGGAAGATCCTTATACCTGAAGAGGCCAGATCTGCGGATTATGAAGGCCCTTCCCTGAGGATTGTATACGGACTGGGAGCCAGCAGGTATTCTGCACTGTTTACCGTTATGGACAATGCAACCGGAATGAAGTACTTCTATAATTTCTCGATTATAGGGAAGACCGCATTTACAAGCGGTACAGTTGTATTAAGTGAAGATGGCGGGGTTGGTAAATTATCATTTATAAAACCGGACGGTACTGTACAACCTGATATATACGAAGGGATCAATCATGAGTCACTGGGTACCGGCGCATTACAGGTGGTACCGGTGCAGAATCTTTATTACATGAATGTGATCACTGCTTATTGGGTAGTATGTGCCGGTGGAACACATCCTGCTATAGAAGTGAATGCAAATAACATGCAGCGGCTGAAGTATATTAATGAGAACTTCTATGATGCACCAACGGTTATCAAGCCCAACTATTTTCAGAATCTTGTGAATGGTACGACCACCGCTATTATTAATAATCAGATGTATATAGGTTCTGCTGAGACGGCTCCTTTCGCTACTTATTATGGGTTTTATGGTGTAGCTGTTGCAGGCAGCTATAATCTGCACCCCAGTTTTGTATTTACTGTTTCGCAAAGTGATAATTATTACCTGGGATTTGATGCTGTGAAAAGAAATTTTATACGTTTCACAGGTGGTACATATTTTGGAACAGATTATGTGCAGGTGGATTCTGTTTTTAATCCGAAGGATTTAAAAATGGACCTTATAAAGATGGCAAAGTTCAGTGAGAATGACGTATATGCATTTTGTGATAGCGCAGGAAAAGTATTGGAGTTGAAATTTGCACTGGATTTTACGAATGGGAACACCAGGTTCCAGACCATTTATAAAAAGGAATTTCCGGCGGCTAATCTGCTGACTGCTGATACACGCTGGCAAACATCCCCTATTGGTGTATTCTTCTTTACATCCGGAGATAAGATCTACCGGTATAATCCATTGAACAGGGAAGTGAAAGCGCTGACCAGTGATTTTGGCGGTAAAACAGTAACGATGATAAAGGTGATTGAAGATGGGAACAAACTGATTGCGGGTACGGAGGGCAGCATTTATACGCTGGATATAAGTACCGGTAAATACGGGGACATCCTTCAAAAGACGGATGGCATTCCCGGAAAAATAATTGACATAGTAGTAAGATGAGATGAAAATGTCCCGGGTTTATTCCCGGGACTTTCTTTTTATCTGCAATTGCCTTTTACGAATGGAATACTATCGAATTGTAATTTGCTATAATCCTGATCAAAGAGAGGCTGACCATCTTTATCCTGCTTTGTAGCTTTCGCTTCGAATATATTATCGTCGTTCAGTTTAAAGATAGCTTTGCGTACGCTCATGATTCCTTCGCTCATATAATGATAATCTACCTCTATTATATTATCCATAATGGTTCCTGAAATGGTCCCCTTATTTTTATCTTTCTCAAATGGTTTATATTCCAGTTGTCCGGTTACTACTTCGTTATCTGTCTCAAACTCGAGATATGCCGTGTCTTTACCCATGATCTGTGTAAAACATTGAGGGCCGGGATGTATGATATTTACTGTTTGGGTGCTGTCCGTAGGGGCTGTTGCAGTTTTTTTATCAGGTTGCTGACAGCTGCTGACAATCATTGTTAACAATCCTGCAAAGAGGGAAAATAGTCTCATCTATAATAAATTTCTCCTAAGTTAACGGATTTTGCTTGTCAGTGTACGGGACTGGCTTGTATTTTTGTCCGATATAGTAATTGATATTAAAACAGTATTTGTGCTATTGTTGATTTATCAATATTTTTGTTTTACCGTTAACAAGCGGTACTATCACTTATTCAAATTAATCACTATGGCAAAGTTACCCAAGTTTATGATCGCAGATGATCCTGTTACGGATCCTGATAACGAATATATCTTTCACACGGAAGAACCCCGTTTCTTTGCTAAACGTGTGGAAGAAGACGAGGAGAAAGCGTATATAGACATTGTTCATGAGGTGGATAACGTGGATGCTTTCTTTAAGGATGCACCTGAAAAGAAGGCTGAACTGCTGGAAAAACTGGAAGACTGGTACTACTCTTACATGGAGTGGCTGGAGGAAGATGAATTCGAAGACGAAGAAGATGATGAAGAATAGATATTAGGAAAGCCGGCCGTAAAGGCCGGCTTTTTTTAATACATTAATAATTATGTAAATCAATAAGAATGGAGTACAGACAATTAGGAGGATCGGGGTTAAGGGTGCCTGTTTTAAGTTTTGGCACTGCTACTTTTGGAGGTGGCAATGAATTTTTCAAGGCATGGGGTGCTACACAGGTAGATGAAGCAAAGAAGCTGATCAACCTTTGTATGGATGCCGGTGTAAACTTTTTTGACACCGCGAATGTTTACTCAGCAGGCGCATCAGAAGAGATACTGGGCAAAGCACTGGCCGGAATAAGGGATAAAGCGCTGATTTCTACGAAAGCTACGTTCCCATTGGGAGATGGAGTTAATGATTATGGTTCTTCCCGGTTTAACCTGGTGAAGTCATGTGAGGAGAGTCTGAAGAGGTTAAATACGGAACATATTGATGTGTATCACCTGCATGGTTTTGATGCGAATACACCTGTGGAGGAGACTTTAAATGCGTTGAACAACCTGGTACAAAGTGGAAAGGTGCGTTATATTGCCTGTTCCAATTTTTCCGGATGGCATCTGATGAAGTCCTTGTCTGTTTCTGAGAGATATGGCTGGGCAAAATATATTGCGCATCAGGCGTATTATTCCCTACTTAACCGTGATTTTGAATGGGAGCTGATGCCACTGGGTATAGACCAGCATGTAGGCACCATTGTGTGGAGCCCGCTGGCAGCAGGTCGCTTAACCGGTAAATACAGACGTAATCAGCCAATTCCCCAGGACGCAAGGGTCGCGCAGGGCGGTAGTCCCGTGCCTGCATCGTCTATCTCTGATGATGTGTTCTACAATATTATTGACGTATTGGATGAGGTGGCGGAAGAGACTGGTAAAACAATAGCACAGGTATCCCTGAATTGGTTGTTGCAACGCCCAACTGTATCTAATATTATTATTGGAGCAAGGAACGAAGAACAACTGAAAGCAAATCTGGCAAGTGTGGGCTGGAACCTGACGGTAGAACAGGTGAAGAAACTGGATGCAGTAAGTGAAGTACTTCCGGTATATCCTTACTGGCATCAGCGCGAGTTTCCGATGCTGAATGCTGCTCCGGAACTGTATTAATAATACAGGGGCAGTCAGCTTACCATGACTGCCCCTGTATACGATTCCACAACTGTTAATGGCATAGTTTTTTCGGTAAAATTTATATAAAATAACTGGCTATTATATGATTGATACACAAAAGTTTCTACAGGAATTTAAAGAGCAATATGTTGATGGCGAAGCCACTGGAATGACAATGGATTCTGAATTTAAAAAATTCCCTTCATGGGATTCCCTTACAGCCATATCATTACTTGCAGAGATTAAATACAGGTATAATGTAGATATTGAGGAAGATGAACTGAACGGGTGTTCCCGGGTTGCTGATGTATACCACCTTATTGAGAAAAAAATTGCACATGCATAGTGCGTATATCATTGATACTACCTACTTCCTTCCCGGGATATTAGTCGATAATGAGAAAATAAACGCAGAACACCCGGAGTGGTCTGTGGATAAAATAAGCGCCAAAACAGGCATTGAAAAGAGATATTACGCTGCGGAAAACCAAACGAGCGGAGACCTGGCATATATCGCTGCAGAACAATTTTTTGAGAAAGGGATTATTGAGAAAAAGGAAATTGATTTTCTTATTTTATGTACACAAAGTCCCGACTATTTCTTACCGACTACCGCCTGTATTTTGCAGGACAGGCTGGGGTTAAGTAAAAGGATAGGGGCATTTGATTTTAATCTTGGATGCTCTGGCTTTGTGTATGGATTAGGAATAGCTAAAGGGTTAATCAGCAGCGGTCAGGCTAAAAATGTATTACTCATTACAGCAGAAACATATTCCAGGTTTATCCATCCAGATGATAAAAAGAATAAGACTATTTTCGGGGATGCTGCATCAGTGACATTAATATCATCGCAATCTGTTACCGGTGCCGGCAAAATCCTGAATTTCTCTTATGGTACTGATGGTTCCGGCGCAAAACATCTAATGGTGAAAAACGGTGGCCTGCGGCATATAGAGAAAGGCAGTGGCGAAGACGTATATGTGGGAGATGAATTCTATTCTAATGATGATTACCTGTTCATGGATGGGAAGGAAATCTTTGATTTCACTGTCTTCAATGTTCCCGGATTGGTGAATGATTGTATCAGTAAAAATGATATTTCTCCGGAAGATGTGGATCTGTATATCTTTCATCAGGCCAACCAGTTTATGCTGGAGAGGGCAAGGCGGATGAGTAAGATCCCTGTGGAGAAATTCTACATTTATATCAAAGACAGCGGCAATACGGTTTCTTCTACCATACCTATTGCATTGCATCATGCAATGGAGAATAATGTTATCCGCAAAGGGAATAAAGTGCTGTTATGCGGTTTTGGTGTAGGCCTTTCAATGGGTGCTACGCTAATAGCATATTAAAAGTTACAGGGACCTGATTAAGGAGAAAAGGACAGCTGGGATGGCAGTCCTTTTTAGGATGAAATTGATTGTATGAAGGATTATTATTAGAATAACATCAGTTCTGTTCTGGGGATTGAAAGGCGCCTGCCATTTTCTTGTTTAATCTTGCTTTGGCCTGTCTTACACTGGCGGGTGCAATATTCAGTAAAGCGGCAATTTCTTTGGTAGATAAATGAATATGAAAATAGGCGTAGAGCCTTAATTCATTTTGGGTAAGGGAAGGATGTTTGGAACGTAGTGTTTTGAAAAAGTCGGGGTGTACCTGTTCAAAATGTAATTTGAATTTATCCCATTCAAGGTCCAGGTACTGACTATCTTTAAGAGAAGACCTGATGCTTTTTAGGCCCGGGTGTTTTACATTCGGATAAAGATTGTCTATATCCTGTATCTGGTCTTTCAGATCGGCCAGTAATTTGTTTTTCTGATGAATATACAAACTGTTACCAACCAGTTCGCGTTGATTGAGTTCTAGTTTTTGCTGTAATAATTCGTTTTTGTCCTTCTCCTGCTGTATAGCTGAAATGATGAACTCATTTTCCTGTTCAATCAGTGTATGCTTATATTCTGTGAGGGCTATATCTGCTGCTAATTTTCCGACTTCCAGTTCTTTTGCTTTTAGTTCTTCGTTCACTACTCTTATACGTGCAACCAATACTACTGCGAAAGTAAATATCTGGGAGATAATAGCGATTTCAGGTAAAAAGGAACCATTTCGGCTATAGGTAGGAGCTGAATTAATAATAAAGTATACGGCAGTACAGGTACCAAAAATTATAGGGAGTGTGTTGGCCAGTAAAAAATATCTGGCGGCCCTTATTTTGCGTTTATACGCAACGATACAGGTTGAAAAGATTACTAAAGCAATAATCAGAATGAAAATATTATCGTAAAGCAGCGTATAGTTATCTAAATAATATATTCCTGTAATGGTTATTATGGCCGGTATCAGTTCAACCACTATATAAGCATAGAGCAGGTATTTAAGCAGGTTATCCCAGGCTGGTAACAGCACTTTGGTGCGCAAATATGACCTGGTTAACTGGATCATGCCGGCAAAGATGATCGTCGAACTTATATGCAAAAGGAAGGCATTCAGGTCATAGTAATAAGTAGAGCCATCTGCATTCAATCTTATGTTATAAAACCCGAAGGGCAAAAAGACGTTAAAAAAATGTTTGAAGGAGGTAATGAAAATAATAGCGCCTATCTGAACAACCAGGTAACAGATATATATATCATCCTTTAACTGAAAATAGATAAAGAGGTTGTAACATGAGAAACTTAGAAGAACAGCCATACAGATCAACCATAAAATCCATAAAATATCTTTACGGCCATTAAATGAAATTTCTTTTTCCATTGTAATGGTTGGTTTTATGGTATAACCATAAGCCTGAATATCGCGGACATTTATTTTTAAATACAAAGTATCTTTTGTTCCACCCTGTAAAACGCATGGGGCTATACCTCTTTCCTGTTGGTTATCCGGTACTGCCAGACCTGCATTATGGCTTCTCCATGTTTTTGTGCTGTTATCAAAAGAGTACAGGATATAGTTCAGTTTGAGAGATAGCGAGATCCTATAATTTTCATTATTGGGATAAGGGTTTTCAATGATCACTTTTATCCAGTAGTAATCAGCGGCCAATGTACTTAATGAATCATTTGCTGTAAAGCGGAGTGTTGTACTTGTACGGATTTGATCAAAACTATAATGCTTATCAGGTAATACATCATAAGAATTGATCTGTAAGGAAGAATTGTTTGTTAAGCAATGTACTGTTTGTGCTTTTAATGAAATAGACACACAAAAAAGTAAAGAGAGTAGATATTTTATCTTTAGAGGTGGCATTAATATTTAATGGTAAGAGTTAAGTAAAGTTAGGCGTTTAACTTATTATATTTTGAGGAAAATAAATCTATTGAGATGTCTATAAAAACAAAAGCCAGCGGTATTGCTGACTTTTTGTAGACCCGACAAGTGCTTTGTTGAATTATTTCTCTTATCTGTGTTACCAAACCTGGTAAATTTCCCTTGAACCGGTGAGGTACATATCATGGTATCCGGCCATAGCCTCCTTCATTTTCTTCATAGCTTCAGAGTCTTCTTTGTATTTTTCCCAGCTTTGTTCATATGCGGTAAGGTTTTCATATTGGCTTACCATTACTACTTTGTTGAATTGGCCGGTCATATCAGTCATGATGTTAACCAGCTCACTGTTGCCGGTCATTACTTCTTTAAATAATTTTGCCAGTTTCGAGGCATTACCTGGTTTACAAATAAAAATATCATGAACAATAATCATAATTACTTTTTTTACTCATGAGGAAATAATTTTTATGACAAGCCTCCCAAGCGGCAGATTATAAATATTCGAAGTGAAGGTTGAGAGTAAAAGAGGCATTCAGGAAACCCAGTTCGGATAAGACAAGGTAGCATATGATATAACAGATGGTTACAATTTTTGTTCAATGACCTGCAAAACATACTGATAAATAGATATCTTCTTCAACGGAATGATCTAGAATCGCAATAGTATTAAGTCATGTATTAGAAAATAAAGTGCTCAGTAAAGGAAATAAGGTGCGGTTGTGTGATTTTGGTGTATGATAAGGGCTACATTGATCGATTACCTGGGGGGAAACCATTTAAAATGGTTATTGGATGGGAAAAAGAAAGGGAGTATCTGATACGATACTCCCCCTTCAGTGATTTTATTCTTCTATCTGAAATAGGATCTCTCGGGATGAAGAGTTATTTTTTATATATGTGCTTTGTTTTTCCAATACCACTCCTTAAGATTTTTCTGATTCCTTGCCTGAGCATAGAATCCACTTTTAGTAATACTTTTTTTATTGGTTCTTCCGGCCTGCCATAAAATGATGTTGGATGGAAGTAAGCATCTTTTTCAGCAGGAACCGGGGAAAAATAGTAGTTGGAAATACAGCAACGTTTTCCATCAACAACCACTTTACTTACAGAGTGAATGGACGATTTATTTGTTATCATTAATACCAGCCGGTTAAATTTGGAAAGTATTGTGCGTTGTGGATTTTTCATGCCTTTATCCCATAATTCAAGGTTTCCCCCATTTTCAAGTTTCCATTCGGGAGTAACATAATATAATAGATTTAGTACACGATAATTTTCTCTGTCGTGATCATGTGAATTATCCAGATGGGGATTAAGGAAATTACCTTTTGACATAAGGCTGATACCACCTGCATACAGATGCTCATCGGGAACCATATCACGAATTCCTGTTATTTCTTCAACAATACTTACAATTCTTGGATCTTGAACGGCATAAACGATCTCTTCCAGTAATGGATTATACAAATTCATCTGAGCAGCTATCTTCTTATTCTCCCTCATAGATTTGTGTTGTGCCATTTCCTCGGGAGAAGGGAATGCATTATATATATCCAACGCGATATTCTCAGGGAGGAGATCTTCAATAATACATGAATTAACGCGATTAGGCTCTTCAAACTGTGATTTATAATCGATTTTGCCGGAGCTTAATTTTTCAAGAATTAAATCTGCTAAATATTTTCTATTATACATATTATAAATTATATTGGAATGATAAATATAATACAAATACTATTTACAGTTCGCGGCTGCAAATAGTATTTACGATAGTGTTAATGTAAAAGATAACAGCCGATCTCGACTAAATCGAAATCGGCTGCGAAATTGTTATGTAGCCTCGACAAGAATCGAACTTGTATCAGGAGCTTCGGAAACTCTTATACTATCCATTGTACTACGAGGCCATCTTTGCCGGTTTAATCCGGTGGAGGAAGGCAAAACTAACGTTTTTACAGATTAATAGCAAAAGCAGGTTATAAGTTGACATTGCTCTTGAATATCTTCACTGCAATCGCCAGCAGGATCACTCCAAAGAACTTACGTACTACCATCAGTCCGGCTTTACCCAGGATACGTTCTATCCAGCTCAGGGAGCGTAATACCACGTAGATGATGACCAGGTTAATGAGGATACCGGCGAAGATATTGGTAGCGCTGAAGTTGGCTTTAAGCGACATGATGGTGGTGAGCGTACCGGAGCCCGCAATCAGCGGGAAGGCAATCGGGATAAGACTCCCTGTTTTTGAGTCCTTTTCACTTTTAAAAAACTCCACACCTAAGATCATTTCCAGGCCTATCACGAATATTACAATAGAACCGGCTACTGCAAAGGAATGTACATCTACGCTCAACAGTTTCAGGAAAGGTTCTCCTACCAGCAGGAATAGCACCATCAGGAATCCGGAGGCGATTGTAGCCTTGCCGGAATCAATATGTCCCAGTTTCTCTTTCAGGGATATCAGCACAGGTATTGAGCCTACAACATCTATCACTGCGAAGAGTGTAAAGGTAACTGCCAGTATCTCGTTGAAATTAAACATGGGCGTGATGCATTTTTACAAAAATAAAGGTTAATTATTTATTATACATCACTTCCTTGTCCACAACATCATCAGCCAGGCATTCTGGAGATGTATTTATCCATTTCTTTGATCTGACTTACTATCTGGGCAGTAGTAGGTTTCTGTGCCTTTGCTCTGCGGAAGTAATCCTTAGCTGTTTTGAAATCCCGGCGGCTCATAGCGATAGAGGCCAGGGTTAATAAAGCTGCCGCAGTGTTTTCCTTATCAGGAAGTCCCATTTTCAACGCTTTTCTCAGGTTCTGATCAGCAGTTTTGAGGTCGTTTTTCTGGTAAGAGATCGTTCCCAGCTGGAAGTACTGCATACCTTCATATTCTTTCATCGGACTACCGGAAGCAATACTCTGGCGGATGGTAGCTTCTGCTTTGTCCAGGTCTTTATTATACATGGCCAGGTTGCTCTGCATAAAATAGTATACAGAACGGATTGGCTTATACAGCAATTTAGGGAAAGCAACTTTGTTCATTAAGCCCATTGCCACATCGATATTTCCAGCCTCAACAGCTTCCTGTACCAGACGCATAGGTCCGAACATGAAATGTGTAACCAGGCAAACTACTGCCAGAAACAGGGGAATAGTAGCTTCCCACCAGCCCACAGTAAAACCCAGTGTAACACCGCCCAATAACAAAACAATACCAAGTGGTAAGCGATATAGAATAAATAAATTAAATGCTTTCATCTGTATGATATATATAAGAGGCGCAAAGATAAATAAAAAAAGGTGTGAGGATGTGGATTGATTAATTACCTTTGTAATCATCTGATGATATGATGAATATGCAAATTAAAAGAAACAGTCTGGCAGACGAGGTAGCACAACGTCTGCAGGAGCAAATATCACGCGGCACCTACAAACCAGCCGAAAAATTACCTACCGAACCGGCCCTGATGCAGGAATTTGGAGTAGGCCGTTCTACCATCCGGGAAGCCGTTCGCATCCTGGCAAACGGGGGAGTGGTCCGTGTACAGCAGGGACTTGGCACCTTCGTGGAAGAAGGGGGGAGTATAGAAGAGCCACTACCTCAACGTCTCAAAAGAGCACAGTTCGCAGACCTGGACGAAGTGCGGCAGCTGCTGGAAATGAAGATTGCCCAGAAAGCAGCCCTGAACCGAAGTGATACGGATATTGAAAAGATGGAGCTGCACCTGAAAAAACGGAAAGAAGCCATCAACGCAGAGCTGGTAGCAGCATGTATACAGGCGGATATCGACTTTCACGTGAGTATTGCAGAAGCGTCCGGAAACAGCATTTTATCGGACCTGTATAAAACAGTAGCCAGCCATCTTAAAAAGCATTTTGCGGAGATATTTAATTCAGTAGAGTCATTCAGATCTACCCAGCAATTGCACAAAAACCTGCTGAACAGCATTATCGCCCAGGATGGGCAAAAGGCCTGGCAGTGGGCACAACGTATTACACAACATAGCCACGAAGAGTATAAAAAGTAATAATTATGGAAAAGATGATCCTGAACGAAACCCAGAAAAGCGAAGCACAGAAAGTAGCAGAGAAAACGGTATTCTCCGTTTTGCTGGCCCTTAGCTTTTCCCACCTGATCAACGATACTATTCAGTCCCTGATACCAGCTATTTATCCTCTGGTGAAAGATTCATTGCACCTTACATTCACCCAGGTAGGACTCATTACATTAACTTACCAGCTTACGGCTTCGTTACTACAACCTCTGGTTGGTTTATATACAGATAAAAATCCTAAGCCATATTCACTGGCTATCGGCATGGGCTTTACATTAGCCGGGCTGATAAGCCTGTCGCAGGCGCATCATTTTCACCTTGTGCTGCTTTCAGTTGGGTTGGTAGGGGTGGGGTCTTCCGTATTTCATCCGGAAGCGTCCCGCCTGGCTTATATGGCATCAGGTGGTAAACATGGGATGGCGCAGTCGCTTTTTCAGCTGGGAGGCAATGCGGGCAGTTCCCTGGGGCCTTTATTTGCGGCGATGATTATCGTTCCCAAAGGACAATCCAGCATCAGCTGGTTTTCACTGGCCGCTATACTGGCTATTGTCGTGATGCTGAATATTGGCGGATGGTATAAAAAGAATACACATCGTATCAGGAGTAAATCAAAAGGAACGGTAGCGCATGTACAGCTGCCCGGAAGTAAAGTCATTTTTGCGCTGGGGATCCTGCTGATGCTGGTATTCTCCAAGTACTTCTATATGGCCAGTATGACCAGCTATTATACGTTTTATCTCATTTCCAAATTCCATGTTCCGGTGCAAAGCGCGCAGATATACCTGTTCATATTCATGTTTGCCATTGCTGCGGGAACATTTATAGGCGGCCCTGTAGGAGATCGTATCGGGCGTAAATATGTAATCTGGATTTCTATTCTTGGGGTGGCTCCGTTCTCATTATTGTTGCCACATGCAAACCTTTTATGGACATCCGTACTAAGTGTTTTTATCGGGGTAATCCTTTCTTCTGCTTTTTCTGCTATCCTGGTATATGCACAGGAACTGGTGCCGGGCAAAGTGGGGATGATTGCCGGATTATTCTTCGGGCTGGCCTTTGGTATGGGTGGCGTTGGATCTGCTGTACTGGGTAAGCTGGCGGATAATACAAGTATAGAGTATGTATTCCAGGTATGTGCTTACCTGCCATTAATAGGTTTATTGACGGGATTATTACCTGATGTAGGGAAATCAGGTAAATAAAAGAACCAGCTCACCAGTCCCTGCTGATAAAGAATTTATTATCACCAGGGACAGGTGAGTGCATTATTAAATAAAATGCCCTGGGTTTCATCAATTAAATAACCATTAAGACACAATCTTTAGCACAATCTGTGTGCTGTTAATATCTTTCTCAATAAGTTTGCAGTGTAATCCGTGGAATGCCTGGAATGCTGTGTTTCGTATTATGCTATTGTCTGTTCGGGTCTGATTCAAAATTAGCTGGTTTTGCTGAAATGGCGCAGCAGTTGCAGATCTGTACACAATTATCTCCGTTCAAACATGAAGCTCTTATATTCAGGAAAAAATCTCTATATTTAGTTATATCTACGTAAAAACTGACGCATATGGAAACAACCTCTCAACGTGATGACCGCCTCTGGCATATCGCTAAGTCCAGGTCCAGGTTCAAATCTCATTTAATGATATACCTCGTCATAAATGCGTTTCTCTGGGCAATCTGGTTAGTTACATCCCACAACTTCTCGGGTGTTACGCCATGGCCTGTATGGCCTGCATTGAGCTGGGGCCTTCTCCTTGCTATCCAGTATTTTTATGCCTGGCATCGCGATCCGTTTGGCGATACACTCAAGGAATATGACAAATTACAGGAAGAAAAATACCGGAGGGGGATTTAATCCCGGCATTACTTTATTAAAGAGCAATCATGGAGCAACCATTAAGATTATTTGACGTAATCGCATACCAGCTTAAGCATTATCCTAAAGCAGATATGCTGGTAGGAAAGGAAAATAACGTTTGGAAAAAATATTCAACACAGGATGTAGCAGATCTCACCATGCGGTTCAGTGCAGGGTTACTGCAATTTGGATTCGGCAAAGGAGATGCTACTGCTGAAGGCACTGATAAAATAGCAATTGTTTCTCCCAATCGTCCGGAATGGCTCATTACAGATCTTGCCTGTCAGCAGGCGGGGGCTGTGCTTACGCCTATTTATCCTACATTGAGTGAAAACGAACTGGAATTTGTATTGAATGATGGTGGGGCAAGTATCCTGTTTGTGAATGATAAGGATATGTATGATAAGATCAATCTTTTCCGTCATAAAATGCCACTGTTGAAGGAGATTTTTACTTTCGACAAGGTAGAGGGTGTAAGGCATTGGTCAGAGATCCCTGCTATGGGGAAAGAGGAAGACTTTGCAAAGATAGAGGAGATTAAAAAGAACATTGATCCCGAACAGCTGGTTACTATTATATACACATCAGGCACTACGGGGACGCCTAAGGGGGTGATGCTGAGTCATCGTAACATCATGAGCAATGTAACGGCCTGTACGCCTTATCTGCCGGTGAGTCAGGATGCACGCGCATTGAGTTTCCTGCCACTGAATCATATTTTTGAACGCATGGTTTCTTATGTATACCTCGCTGCAGGTGTACCGATATATTATGCGGAAAATATGGATAGCATTGGAGATAACCTGCGGGAGGTGAAGCCGACTATATTTACGACCGTTCCCCGTTTGCTGGAGAAAGTATATGAGAGGATAATGGCTAAGGGACTGGAATTAAAAGGCATTAAACGTGCTTTATTCTTCTGGGCAGTGGAATTGGGTAAGAGATATGAGATTAACAAGCCTATGGGCGGATGGTACAACTTCCAGTTATTCATAGCCAATAAGCTGATCTTTAATAAATGGAGGGAGGCGCTTGGTGGAAAGATAGATGCTGTTGTTCTTGGTTCTGCTGCCTGCCAGGTACGTTTGCTCAAGATCTTCACGGCTGCCGGTATTCCGGTTCTGGAAGGGTATGGTCTAACGGAGACCTCGCCGGTGATCAGTGTGAACCGCACAGATGTGAAGGATCGTATGTTTGGTACAGTAGGGCCCCTTATCAGCAATGTGGAAGTTAAACTGGCAGAGGATGGGGAGATATTGTGTAAAGGGCCTAACGTTTCCATGGGATATTACAAACGTCCTGACCTGACAGCCGAATCTATTATAGACGGCTGGTTCCATACAGGAGACATCGGGGTACTGGTGAATAACAAGTTCCTGAAGATCACAGACCGTAAAAAAGAGCTGTTCAAGACCTCAGGAGGCAAGTTTGTGGCGCCGCAGCCTATTGAAAACAAATTCAAGGAGTCTCCGTTTATAGAGCAGATCATGGTAGTGGGTGAGGGCCGGAAGTTTACCGGTGCGCTGATAGTACCTTCTTTCCCTCAACTGGAACGCTGGGCCGTCAAGAATGGCATAAAGGCGGATACACATGAAGAATTACTGAAGAATGCTGACGTGCAGGGGTTTTTCCAACAGATATTAGATAAATATAACCAGTATTTCAGTCATATTGAACAGATCAAGAAATTTGAGCTGCTGGCCCATGAATGGACGGTAAGCGGAGGAGAGCTTTCTCCTACACTAAAGGTGAAACGCAAGGTGATCATGCAGAAGTATATGGATCAGGTAGAGAAGATCTATAGTTAATTAATTTCCTAATTTGAGAAAAACGTTTACTTTTGCACTCCACTTTAGGATTTAACAGATCCGGAAGGGCCCGGTAGTTCAATGGATAGAATAGAAGTTTCCTAAACTTTAGATACAAGTTCGATTCTTGTCCGGGCTACAACCCCAAAACCGCAAACGCGTTCTTGTAAGCGTTTGCGGTTTTTAAGTTTATATATTTTTCATTTTGAATTTGGATCAGCGCGATAAACAAGGATTTCGCTCCACCGGCCTTCAACATATTTTGTATAATCCTGCAAAGAATGATCATACTTTTTTCAACTTGCGTAGAATAAATCTCTTCTCAATGATGTACCATGATAGAACTGCCATTATTAGTACAATTATTATAATGCAGACTGCTACCACAAAAGGATTATATCTTGCAAAGAATCCCAGCGTAATACATAATTGTATAAGGGGAAAATGATAGATATAAATTCCATAAGAGAAATCTCCATACCTGCCGAAGTCATTCAGAAAACTGAATCCATAAGCTATATAGAAAACGATGATCGTTAATGCTAGCGGTTTCAGTATCTCCAGAGAAAAATAATATTCCAGTATAAAAACAGGGAGTGCTATAAGGATAAGATAATTTTTATGATTGATAAATTTAGGCAGGTAATAATGCATAGCCATGCCAGACACAAAGTAGGACATGAATGCAGGTAATTGATGCGCAAGGACAACAAATAGGGTGTTGCCCGTTTGTTGATAATACTGGCCAACAACATATTTATAAGCAAGCGCAGCTAGATATATAAATACAAAAAGAAAGAGTTTCTTGGAAAATTTACTAATCACATAGATGAGCGGAGGAATGATAACATAGAATCCCACTTCTACTTTGATCGTCCATAAAGCGCCATTGACTGCGCATTCGTGATTATTAAGGAAAACACCTGGTAAACAGGGATGGAGGAAATTCAAAAAGGTAATATTATAAAAAAGATATTTATAAAAATCACTACTCAGAAAGTATTCATGAAAAGATAAAGTACTTACGAATGATAAAAAGATTGCACCGCAGAAAACAGTGAAAAGATAACCGGGTAGCAGCCTGTTAGCCCGTTTAATGAAATACTGTTTTATATGGTTGGTACTGATATAACTTCTGGTAATTAGGAAACCACTGATGACAAAGAAGCCGGTTACAGCAATATTGGAATCAAAGAATGGCCTGAGGAAAGTTAGTGAAGAATGCTGCGATAAATCAATAATATGTGCAAGGATAACAGTAAAAGATAAAATGAATCTGATAAAATCAAAATTGTTTTTGTGCATTTCCGATTAATGATTTAAGAGCATAATACTTATCAAAGGGTCCCGATTAAATATAGGGTGTGCAAAATAACAAAAAGATCTGATCACTTTACCGACGATAAAATGGGATATTTCCCAATATAGGATTCGTTTAAGAGAATAACAAGGTCTACATTATGTACTATAGGTTAATAATAATCAACTTTATTTTGGGAGATTTCTTACACATGATTTCTTTGGGATAAAAAATTGGTTAAATATATATTATAAAGTATTTAATTAATTGATCGACAAGTAATTTATTGATATAGGTATAATTATTGTTTTTTTATTAACAAATTGAAATAGTATAATCATAAGGAGCGAGAAATGTTGAGGGTATTTTGTCTGTTTCCCCAATAACTTAAAATCTCTTATCAAATCGAATATAAGCCCTATATAAGCCCCCCTTAAATAAGGTGGGCTTATATAGGGCTATGAGGGGGCTTATATGGGGCTTATACTACCTTATAGGTAGGTAAAACCTGTCATTTTGAACTCAGATCCGCGCGATAAGTAATGATTTCGCTCCACCTGCTTTCAACACATTTTGCATAATCCTCTAGAAAACGATCCCAGGAGCCGGCCCCATATATCGCATTATACCTTTCAGGAAGAGGTTTTTTATACCCGGGAGCTAATTCTTTTAAACCGTTCTTAAGCCGGGTTGCAGTTATGATCTGCGGTGCACCAGAACTGTTTGCCTGGTAAACGGCAACACTTTCACTTCCTTCTACCCACACTTTCTTTAATTTGCTTGCAAGCTCCGTTACATTCCCAATCATACCTGGTTTGGCATACATGTGATTAATCAGAATTTTATCAGCCCAGTCAGAAAGTTTTACAGTACTGAGCGAGTCATTGTAGTCAAAATAAAAAGATGAACCCCTGTCAGTAAGGTAAATGGCTACCTCTTTATTCCAATCATTATTATGCTCAACGCCAAGGTTCCCTCGTGAGTCAAGAGCTTCCCAACTGGTAGGCCCCTCTGTAATATGGTAGCCTCCGAAATCGGGGCCCGACTGAATTTCATATACCCGCCATGTCCAATCGCCTTTGTGGTATTTCTTCGCATGCGCCATTAATGCTTTTTCGAACTCTAAAGCCTTGTCAATTTTTGGGAAAACCCTTGTTGCATTGAGAACATTTTTTTGTGCCATTCCCATCAAAGGAATAAACATCACAAAGAGGAACAACTTTTTCATTGTGGAATTTTTAAAAGTTTAAGAAACCAGCATTATGCATTTATCGCTTTCGGGGTCGATAACTTACCTGTTGATACTACAACTGAGAATGCTTTAAGGTTTACTTAAAGTATTTTTATTTAACGCAATAAAGAATCTTTCCCTCTTTGGGAGATGGATCAACTGGTTTAGAAATTGTATTATATTACCATAAAAGGAACATTATATATTTATACGCTCTGTACCTAAATCCCATAAGTAAAGAAAACGGCATCTTCTTTTAATAATTATCTGTTTCTTTGAATCATAACGGGGCCTGATAATCCTGCCGCGACCACCTTACTTTTTTGATCATAATCTTTCATTATAGACCATGTCCTGCGCTGACTTTCAGGAAGAAAACTATCTCCTATTAACCGGTTCACCCAGGTATTCACTACACTGATTTCTATCTCGTTATTACCTTCCTTTATAACATCTGTAATATCCAGACTGTAAGGAGGAGTCCAGAGACCTCCTACGTATTTGCCGTTTATTTTCACCTTCGCAATAGCTATTACCTTTCCTGTGTTTAGCTGAATATGTTCTCCTTTAGTAAGTTTAGCTAAAGAGAAAGTGTTATGATAAACAGCAGTGCCGGAATAGTATTTTATCCGGGGATCATTGCTCTGAGACCAGTCTGTGAGTTTATTGAATGTTACCGGAGCCGCAGGCCCTCCTGTTAATGTATCAAAATTAACTGTCCAGGGTGTAGTGATCTCTTCCGAAGAAACGAGCAGTGGGTAATTTAATAAGGCTTTGTTCTTTGACGGCGTTTTTGGTTTTCTGAAAAGGATGAAAGCACTTTCATAAGCTTCCAACTCAATGGGTACCTGTATTGTTTCTCCATCTTTTGTAAACTGAGGTAAAGGCCTCATAACACCAGTAGTGGCGTCCCATAATTCAGGTAGCTCATCCTGTATCCTGAATGTTGGATGGATACTGATTTTCTCTGCTTTTTGATTGGACAGAAAATAGATATCTCCATCATTAATTTTGCGGTGTATGAATAGTGCCTCTTCGCCTTTGGGCAGGTTAAAGTCAGGAAGGATCTTTAATGTTGAGAAAACTTCTTCTAAACTCATTCTATCCATGACCATACCTTTCCCATAGGCATGCGTCTTAATTGTACCCGTGTCTATATTACCCCAAAGCGTTGCGGCAAGGGTATTCAATTTATTGTCGGCCTCCGGATAATCCCGTAAACCAGGTGTACGTATGGGTTTAGGACCAAGTGCAATCCCTCCTTCTTTTACAAGTGCGGTAATTTTTTCAAGCAGTTCCGGCCGCATCGTTTCCAGTTTTGGCAAAACAAGTACTTTGTAATTCATACCATCCGGCAACACGAACCTTCCGTTTTTTACAGACAAACGATTCTCTATTACCTCTGCATTTATATAATCAAATGAAAACCCTTTTGGCAATGCGGGATCTTGTACTCCTGTCATTTTCGGTGCATCTTCTCCTATGAAATAAGCTACATCAGCTACATATTTGCCTTGTTGCAGCATAAAGTTGCATCGTTTAAGATATAGTGTAAACAAGTCCATATCATAAAACCAGGTATTATTACGGTTAAACTCATTGCCGAACCAGGCGCTTACACCTGGTTTCCTGTCATCAGGTTGCTGAATGTAAACATGCAATAAAGTATTATTGATGCCTTCTGTAAAGAAACGGTCCGTACGCTGTTTCATATCTGCGGGATACCTGCCAAACGCTTGTCCTCCGGCAGTTTCTGATTCAGCAGAAACTTTCACCTTCCCATAAATATGCGCCGAAGAAGAAGCTGCCCTGTTCTCTATATTCCCTAAATCCCCTTCACTCCAGAACTCTCCGCCTACTTCATCCGACTGACCACCATATTGCAGAAACTCTCCCGGAAATCCCCAATGGCCATAATTTTCCAGCCATGTTGTTAAACCATGCTGATGGCAGACTTCCCTTAATCCTCCTACATAATTATAGGCTACTTTATCTGCTATAAAACGCCTCATGTCCCATAAAAAACGATCTGATTGATCCTGACTTCCCACTACATTGCCTTTAAAAACAGGCAGATAAGGTAAAGGATCATAATGATAGGTGGATTTAAAGCTATCTATAAGCGCATCTGTCCAGTTCTGACCACCTGTTTCATAACTGTCCTGTACCACCACCTTCCAGGACTTACGATCTTCTTTCGGAACACGCCGGATAATTTCACCCATAAATGAATCAAAATGATAAGCGATATGTTCCTTACTCATCTTATCAATCTCTAAGCCTATTCCTTCCGGAGAGGCAGGTGAGTTGGTTACTCTGGTTGGTGTCATACCGGTACGCATGATAACCCAGTTGCCTTCCGGTGCGTTCCATTTTAAAGTACCATCTGCCTGCATGAAAGCGGAAATATCCAGCACCTCTTTTGGATTAATCAGCGTGCCGGCATCCGTAACTTTTTCCTGAACAGGCCATTGGTACTCCTGCCAGTAAGGCAATGGACTCTGGAACATTTTGGACAGAGTTTTCTCCGCGTACTTTTCAACCTTTGGCAAGGGAGAGAGGACCAGCTCCGTCACACCGCTACCAGTAGAATAATGATCAAACAAGAGGCGGAAGGAGGCTGCCTTTACTTCACGAAATGAGACTGCTACCGGTGCGTAAGGGGAGAAGCCTACATTTAATGCATCGTTGCCACGGTTAATGTCAAATTGCCTGATCGTTTTATACCCCGTATCTTCCTTGATCTGTAAAGTAACATTGGATACCATACTATGAAGCGCCGGATATATAGTTAAGCTCTGTGCTTTATATTCAACA